>NZ_JARUBH010000009.1:0-4800000 GCF_029626105.1 Solwaraspora sp. WMMD792 | reverse complement strand
TTCGCGCCGGAATCCAGTCCGGCCTGCATCATGGGACGCAGGTACTCGGGCGACGCCCGAAGTGAATCCTCCAACCCGATGGAAAGGTCGCGCACTCCTGCCTTCAGGCTGTAGTTACATGCCTCTACCAATTCTGTCCGGGCTTGCTCCCAGGTCTGTCCGCGCTTATGCTCGGCGTGGATTTCTGACCCGGTGATGAGCAGCTGGAGCTGGAAGCGATCGGCGTCCCGGACGGCGTCGAGTGCGGTGTCGATGTCCTTAGGTGTCGCACGAGCGAACACAGTGAGTGCTGCATTGCGCGATTTGCGCGAAATCTCGCGCACGAATTCGAAGGTCGCAGGCGACGAGGCTGGAAATCCCACCTCGATGTAGTCTGGGCCGGCGGCGTCGATCAGCTCGAGGAGACGCGTCTTGTCTTCGATGGTCATCTCATTGCCTGGTGCCTGTTCGCCATCCCGAAGCGTGGTGTCGAGCACTGATTTGAGAGTCACAAATATCCCCTCATTGCGATTCGCGACATCGGCCATGCAGGACGGCAGGCGAGTCGGCTCGATCAATGGTTAAGCGACCATCTTGGCCGGCGACGCGGCGTGCGATCACGGCATCGGTGCGCTGATCAAGACGGTTCCCTCGAACAGGAAGCAACGTACCTGAGAATCCTTACGCATGGCAACCCTTTATCTACGGCTGGCAATGTGCTACGAGCCACAAGCTCACTCAGGCCGGGGCGATGCTGTTGTGGCTGCGCAGGCTCGTTCGATCGACATTGCGCGAGCTCTAGCCCACTTTCGCAAGATCATAAGCTCAAGATCAAACTTTCGAAACTATGGGTCGAAGGTAAGCGAGGGTGCCATTACCTGCGGGTTTACGAACCAATCTGATCTCAGCAATACATAAGTCATGATCGACGCGACACGGACAAAGGGCGATGGTCCGGACGGCGGAGGAAAAATGCGGGGAGCTATCGATGGGCGCTTTTGGTATAGAAGGACTTCTTTGAAGGGGTGTCACGTCATCGCTGTTCGTGCGGGTTGAGGCGATCTGGTCCCGCTCGTTATGGTGTGTCGACTATGCCCTGGTGGGGTGTCAACCTGCGATAGTTGGCCGCCGCCGCCGCCGCCGCCGCCCGCCCGCCCGCCGGATGGCACTGGGTGCCGCGAGGCCCCATTACCCCCGAATACCCCTGGGCGGCGGCGACCGTCGGTGCGAGGGGGGCACTCCTCAGCTCTTCCGCAGGCAGATGTCAGCCCTGCTGGGCCGCCCATTCGGCGACCCGGCGGGCGCTTTCGGACTCGGAGAGGTCCTCGACCCGGGTCATGATCGACCAGCGCACCCCGTACGGGTCGCGGATGCTGGCGAACCGGTCACCGGAGACGAAGGTCGTCGCCGGCTCCCGCACCGTTGCGCCGGCCGCGACCGCGCGGGTGAGCGTGGCGTCGACGTCCGGGCAGTACAGGCCGATCGAGTAGCAGTCCTCGTCGCCAGCCGGCGGGGCAACCAGGCCGTACGCCGGGGACGGCTCGCCGAGCTGCAGTTGGCCGTTGCCGAAGTCGAGCACCGCGTGCACGACGGCGCCGCCCATCTCGGTCACGTCCACCACCCGGGCGCCGAACACGTCCCGGTAGAAGGCGATGGCGCCGCGCGCATCCGGAATGGCCAGGAACGGGGTGAGGCTGGTGACGCCGTGCGGCGTACCGTTGGTGGTGTATCGGCCGTCGGCGGCCGGGAAAGTGTCGGACATGTCCCGACCCTAGGCAGCGTACCGGTGTGCTGACTTGAAGATTCGCGACAGCCGCCGGCCGTCGGTGCCGCAGGCCGTAGCCTGGCTGCCGTGGACCCGGCGCAGCGCGGCATCCTGTACCCGTCCCGGCTGCCGACCTTCGCCCGGCTGCCGCCGCCGGAGCAGGTCGCGTCGCTGGTCCGCTGGTTCTGGATCCCCGAGTGGCGGATCGCGCCGGGCCGTACCTCCCGGCAGCAGATCCTGTCGTTCCCGGCCTGCAACCTGGTGGTCGGCCCGGACGGCGTGGAGCTGGCCGGTCCGACGACCCGGGTCTCGTACCGGGACCTGACCGGCACCGGCTGGGCGGTCGGGGCGCTACTGCGCCCGGCGGCGGTGCCGCACTTCACCCCGGAGCCGGCGGTGCTGCGGGACGCCTCCCGCCGGCTGGACCTGCCCGATCTGCGGTCGCCGGTGGTCGACGCGATGACTGGTGCCGTTGACGCGCCGCAGCGGCACGCCGGTGCGGTGGCGGCGTTCGCCGACTGGCTGAGCGCCACGGTCGGGCCGCCCGGTCCGGAGGCGCTGCTGGCCAACACTCTTGCGGAGCTCGTCGACACCGACCACACGGTGCTGCGGGTCGAGGACGTCGCCGCCCGGCTGCACGTGTCGGCCCGTACGGTGCAGCGGCTGGCCCGCCGCCACGTCGGCCTGCCGCCCTCGATGATGATCCGCCGACGGCGGTTGCAGGAGGCGGCGCAGCTGCTGCGGGCCGATCCGGCCACCGACCTGGCGGGTCTGGCGGTCCAACTCGGGTACGCCGACCAGGCCCACCTGGCCAACGAGTTCCGGACGGTGCTCGGCTACACCCCGAGCGCGTACCGTCGGGAGTCCACGCCGTCCTGACGACGCGGCCTCCGCGTGACGACGAGTATCGCGTCCTCGTAGCCAGGCGGCGCTGGACCGTAGTCTCCGGACCAACCAGCCAGGATGAAACGCATGTCGCTGAGCCACTCGCCCGGCTGACCCGAAATCGGGATGAACAGCGGCACCGCCGCCCGGCAGGATGGACGGCGTGCATTCCGCGTCCACCGTGACCCCAGCCGAACTGCCGGACCTGCTGCTGCACGTGGCGGTGGTCCGGCCGGTGTTCGTCTGGGGTGCCCCGGGCATCGGCAAGAGCTCGCTGGTGCGCCAGTTCGCCGCTTCGCTCGGCCTGGACTGCGTGACCCTGGTCGGCACCCAGCTCGCCGCCGAGGACCTGATCGGGGTGCCGGAGCTGCGCGATGGCCGCAGCCGGTTCGCCCCGCCCGAGTCGATCGCCCGCGACGAGCCGTACTGCCTGTTCCTCGACGAGCTGAACGCCTCCACCCCGGAGGTGCAGAAGGCGTTCTACTCGCTGATCCTGGACCGCCGCATCGGTGCGTACGAGCTGCCGGCCGGGTCGATCGTGATCGGCGCGGGCAACCGGGCCACCGACAACGCGCTCGCTCGGCCGATGGCCTCCGCACTGGTCAACCGGCTGGTCCATGTCCACCTGCGGGCCAGCGTCGACGACTGGCTGGCCTGGGCGCAGGGAGCCGGCATCCACCAGTGGGTAGTCGACTACCTGTCGGAGCGCCCCGACCAGCTGTGGGTGAATCCGCCCAAAGTGGAGGAGACGTTTTCGACTCCGCGCAGTTGGCACATGCTTTCCGACGCGCTGCGCTCCTACGGCGACGAGATCGCCGACCAGACGCTGCGGCTGCTGGCCACCGGCACGCTGAGCCCGGCCCACGCCGCCGGGTTCTGCGGGTACGTGAAAATCGTGCGGCACCGGTACGGGCTCGACGCCGTCGTTCGTGGCGACGTTGGCTGGCCGGCTGCCGCCGCCGACCGCGACCTGCTGTACTTCCTGGCGGAGGCGTTCCGGGCCAGGCTGGTCAAGGAGCTGCCGGCCAGCAAGGAACACGCTTCGCCAGCGATGCGCCAGTTCGCCCACCGGGCCAAGGCGCTGCTGGTCGAGCTGGCGGAGATCTCCCTCGAATGCGCCCAGCTGGTCATCGCCACCGACGACGGCGCACCGGTGCTGCCCGCCTGGTTCCTGGTCGAGGTGAGCCGGGACCTGCCCCGGCTGGTCGCCGCCCGCACCTGACACCGACGATGGCTAGGAAGAAGAAGGAGCAGGTCGACCCGAACGCCGCCGCGTTCGCGGCAGCTTGGCGGCGGCTGGCCAGCCACCCGATGTTCGCCCCCATGCGCAGCTTCCCGGTCGGGCCGTGGCAGACCGCCGGCGCGCAGGCGGCGCTGGTCGACGACGGCCAGCTGACGGCGGCCAAGGCGATCGCCGTGGTCGACGCGCGCGGCCAGATCCGGGCCAGCATGGCGCACCGGCTCGACGAGGAACAGTGGTTGTGGGTGTTGGCGCACTGCCTGCTGCACCTGGGCCTTGGCCACCTCAGCGCCGACCGCTACGCCATTGATCCGGCGTACGCCAATGTGGCCTGTCTGGCGGTCACCCGGTTCCAGCGGGCGGTCAAGCTCGGCACCGAGCCGCTGCTGCTGCCGGCCGAGTTGCCCAACACCGACGAGCAGGTGCTGCTGCGGCAGTGGCGGCAGGCCGGCGTACCGGCCGAGTATGTCGGCTGTGGCACCGGCGGCAACGCTTCGGACCTGGCCGCGTCGCCGGTCGGGATGATGGCGGTCGGCTGGGACTGGCCGGCCCAGTTCGCGGTCGGCCTGTCCGCGGCCGCGATGGCCGCGGTCGACGTGGCCGGCGGGGCACGCCGTTCACTGACCGACCCGGCCGTCCGCCGGCAGCCGTGGCAACTGGCGATGAGCTGGTTTCTCTCGTCGTACCCGCTGCTCGGTGCGCTGGCGTCGCGGTTCACCCTGGTCGCCGACGCCGACCTGGCCCGCAGCTGGCACATCACGATCGCAGCGGTGTCGCCGTCCGCCGGGGAGATCTACCTCAACCCGCTGCGGAAGTTGTCGAGCACGCAATGGCGGTTCGTGTTGGCCCACGAGATGCTGCACGCGGCGCTGCGGCACGGTGACCGGGTCGGCGGGCGTGACCCGTACCTGTGGAACGTGGCCGCCGACTACGTCATCAACGGCTGGTTGATCGAGATGGGCGTGGGCGAGCCGCCGGACGGACTGCTGCACGACCCGCAGTTGGCCGGCCTGTCCGCCGAGGCGGTCTACGACCAGATCGCCAAGGACCTGCGCCGGCTGCGCAAGCTGGCCACCCTGCGCGGCACCGGGCTCGGTGACGTACTCGGCGAACCGTTGCCGTATGCGGGCCGCCCTGGCCAGGGCGTCGACCTGGACGACTTCTACCGGCGGGCGCTGCTCGACGGCTACGCCTACCACCAGCGGGAGGGCCGGGGTCATCTGCCGGCCGGGCTGGTCGCCGAGATCCAGGTCCTGCAGCAGCCGCCGCTGCCGTGGGACGCCCGGCTGGCCCACTGGTTCGACGAGTACGTCCCGTCGCCGCGACGGGTTCGCTCCTACGCCCGCCCGTCGCGGCGACAGGCCAGCACCCCGGGCATTCCACGACCGGGCTGGCGGTGGCCGGACGAGTCGGTGTCCCGGTGCACATTCGGTGTGGTGCTGGACACCTCCGGCTCGATGAATCACGAACTGCTCGGCAAGGCGCTCGGCGCCATCGCCTCGTACGCCACCGCACGAGACGTGCCGGCCGCCCGGGTGGTGTTCTGCGACGCCCACCCGTACGACGCCGGGTATCTGCCGGTGGAGCAGATCGCCGGCCGGGTACGGGTGCGGGGCCGGGGCGGCACGGTACTGCAGCCCGGTATCCGGCTGCTGGAGTCCGCCACCGACTTTCCCACCGACGCGCCGATCCTGGTCATCACCGACGGGTACTGCGACGTGGTGCGTATCCGCCGGGAGCATGCCTTTCTCGTCCCGGACGCTGCCCGGCTACCCTTCACCCCGCGCGGACCGGTCTTCCGCCTGCGTTGACGGCTGGACCTGACGCCTGCGCTGACGGCGTCAGGTGTCGCTGCGGCGCAGGCCGGCGACGAGCAGACCGACCAGGCGGCGGGCGTCGTAGCGGGGGTCGGTGTCGGCGCCGACGCAGAGGTTTCCGACGCCGCGCATTAGTTGGTAGGCGTCGATTTCCGAACGGATCTCGCCAGCGGCGACGGCGGCGTCGAGCAGTTCGGTGCAGACCGGCACCAGTCGGCCGAGGAAGTAGTCGTGCAGCGTCTGGAAGGCGGTGGCGTCGGACTGTAGCGCCCCGGCGAGACCGTGCTTGGTGACCAGGAAGTCGACGAACAGGTCGACCCACCGGGTCAGGGCGGCGTGCGCGGTGGCGCTCTCTGCCAGCAGGGTCGGGCCGGCATCGGCGCAGGCTTCGACCTGGTGCCGGAAGACCGCGACGATCAGATCGGACCGGGTGGGGAAGTGGCGGTAGATCGTGCCGACACCGACGCCGGCCCGGGTGGCGATGTCGCGTACCGGGACGTCGACGCCGGATGCGACGAACGCCGCCGCCGCCGCGTCCAGCAGGGCCTGCTCGTTGCGCCGGGCGTCGGCCCGCTGCCGGCGCGGCCGGGCCGGTCCCGCCTTCGTTCCCTCCGGTCCCTCCGACCTGCTGCTGTCGCCGCCGGTGTCGAGCATCTGCGGTTCCCTCCGTTGCTCACTTGCTAACCGGAACAGTGTTCCGTATCGTCTTAGCGGAACGCTGCTCCGCTTCGGTGTCAGCGTGCCAGACCAGGCGACCCCGCTCAAGGAGAAGCACAGCCATGCAGTACCGCACCCTCGGCCGCACCGGCGTGCAGGCCAGCACCCTCGCCCTCGGCGCGATGAACTTCGGCGCGATCGGCGACACCAGCCAGGACGAGGCCACCGCCATCGTCGACGCCGCCCTCGACGCCGGGATCAACCTCATCGACACCGCCGACTGGTACAGCCAGGGCCAGTCGGAGGAGATGATCGGCAAGGCCGTCGCCGGCCGCCGCGACGACATCGTGCTCGCCACCAAGGCCAACATGCCGATGAGCGACGAGCGCAACCACCAGGGCAGCTCCCGCCGCTGGCTGGTCACCGCCCTGGACGACAGCCTGCGCCGGCTCGGCGTCGACCACGTCGACCTCTACCAGATCCACCGCTGGGACCCGGCGACCAGCGACGAGGAGACCCTGTCCGCGCTGACCGATCTGCAACGGGCCGGCAAGATCCGCTACTTCGGCTCGTCAACCTTCCCCGCCTACCGGATCGTCCAGGCCCAGTGGGCCGCCCGGGAGAACAGGACCAGCCGGTACGTGACCGAGCAGCCCGCGTACTCGATCCTGCAACGCGGCATCGAGGCCCACGTCCTACCGGTGACCCAGCAGTACGGCATGGGGGTGCTCGCCTGGAGCCCGCTCGCCTCCGGCTGGCTGTCCGGCGCGATCCGCGCCGACCGGGAGATCAGCACCAGCCGGTCCGGCAAGATGCCCCAGCGGTACGACCTGGACATCCCCACCAACCGGGCCAAGCTCGACGCGGTCGAGCAACTGGCCACCGTCGCTGACGCCGCCGGCCTGACAATGATCCAACTCGCGCTCGGCTTCGTCACCGCGCACCCCGGGGTGACCAGCGCGATCATCGGCCCGCGCACGATCGACCACCTGCGTTCACAGCTGGCCGCCGCGGACACCGTACTGACCGCCGACGTGCTCGACGCCGTCGACGCGATCGTCGCCCCCGGCGTCGACCTCGCCCCACACGAGAAGCACGACACTCCGCCTGCCCTGCTCGACCCGGCGCTACGCCGCCGCTGACCCGCGTACTGGATGGATCCAATGCCGCAAACGATCCGGCCCAGCTTCGGGATCATGACCGCCCCGTCCCAGGTCGACTATCACGACGTACTGCGGGTCTGGCGCGAGGCGGACACGATCCCGGCGATCGAACACGCCTGGCTGTACGACCACCTCATGCCGATCTTCGGCGACCCGGGTGGGCCGACGTACGAAGGCTGGACGCTGCTCGCCGCGCTCGCCGCGCAGACCCGGCGGCTGCGTCTCGGCCTGTTGGTGACCAGCAACCGCTTCCGGCCACCGGCGATGCTGGCCAAGATGGCCGCGACCGTCGACGTCGTCTCCGGCGGCCGGCTCGACTTCGGCATCGGTGCCGGCTCGCGGCCCAGCCATCCGCTGGCCCGCCGCGAGTACGACGCCCACGGCCTGCCCTATCACGACTTCACCGACTCGGTAGGCAGCCTCGCCGAGGCGTGCACCATCATCCGCCGGTTGTGGACCGAGGCCGAACCGTTCGACTTCCACGGCACCCATCACCAGCTCGTCGGAGCCTTCGGCAACCCGAAGCCGGTGCAACGCCCGTACCCGCCGATCCTGATCGGTGGACGGTCGGCGGCCCTGCTGCGGGTGGTCGCCGAACACGCCGACCTGTGGAACATCCCCGGTGGCGACATCGCCGACGTGGCCAGCCGCAGCGCGCTGCTGGACCGCTACTGCGCCGAGATCGGCCGCGATCCGGCAGCCATCACCCGCTCCATTCACCTGCCGGTCTCCTACGACCAGCCCGGCGCCACCCGGGCCGCCATCAGCGCGGCGGTCGACGCCGGCTTCCGGCACATCGTCCTCGGCCTGTCGACTCCCTACCCACCCGACGTCGCCCACTGGGTCGCCGCCGAGATCATCTCCACCACGGCGGTCTGAGGCTCCAGCCGGCGCGGACACGAGGGTGTCAACGTGCTTCGCACGGCTCGGCGAGCAGGGCGGCGATGCGGTCGTCGTCCGCGCCGAGCATGCGTAACAGGTCGCGGGCAAGGCCGTCGGCCAGGCGGGCGTGCTCGTGGGCCGGTCGGTGGGCCGTCGCCCGCAGGATCGCGTCGATGGCTCCGGCGGCGGCGATGACCGTGCCCTCGGTATCGGCGGGGTCGGTGCGGCCGGGGTTCAGCGCGGCGAGGGCGTCGAGGAGGGCTGTGCGCAGGCCAGGGCCGGCCGGTCCGGGGTCGCCGGGGGCAGCCTGCGTGATCCGACTGGTGAGGACCCTGGCAAGTTCCGGGTGCAGCAGCCCGAGCCGTCCGGTGAGCCGCACGCTCATCACGAACCGGGCGACCGGATCCGTGCCGGCCGGGATCTGGTCGTCGCGCCACGCCACGTACGCCTGGAACGCTTCGGCGTACGCCGTCGCGAAGAGCTCCGGCTTGCTCTGGAAGTGGTTGTAGAAGGAGCCGAAGCCGACGTCGGCGCGTTCCGCGATGGCCTGGATGCTGACGCCGTCGCCGCCCCCCTCGGCCAGGATCTCCTGCGCCGCCCGGACGAGGGCCGCGCGGGTCCTGCTCCTGCGCCGCGTGTTGCGACCCGCCGATCCGTCCGCGACCTCCACCACGCCCTGATGCTACCGGGACGCTATCTGATAGCTTCATCAAATATGATGGGTCGATCAATCTATTGGAGGCGCGGTGCGTGAGCCCAAGATCCCCCGGCGCCGGGTCTTGGCGGCCGGCGCGGCTGTCGGCGTGGGATCCGTCGCCGCAGCCGTGGGGATCCCGCTTCTGCGGGGCGAGGGCGACCCGGCGAAGGTCGCGCTTCCCCGCGCCGAGCCGCTGCGGATCGACCACGTGACGGTGATCGACCCGCTGGACGGCTCCCGGCAGGAGGGCGTCTCCGTCGTCGTGCGGGGCGGGCGCATCACCGCCGTGGGTCGCGATCTCCCGGCGTATTCAGCAGCATCCACCGTGGATGGCGATGGCCGCTTCGTCGTCCCCGGCTACGTCAACATGCACACCCACGTGCTGCAGGTCGACCGACCCGAGGCGCATCTCGCGACCATGCTCGCCGAAGGGGTGACCGGGATGCGGCAGATGGCGGGCAGCGCGCAGCTGCTGCGCTACCGCGCGCAGGGCAGGCTGCCGCTCACCGAGTACGCTCCCGCGCTGCTCGCCGTGCCGGGCGACCTGCTCCTGCCGTTCCGGGCGGGATCGGCCGAGCAGGCCCGCGAGGAGGTACGGCGCCAGCGCGACCAGGGCGCCGACTTCATCAAGACCGTGCTGTTCGACCGGGAGGTGTTCCTGGCCGCGGTTGACGAGGCCCACGCGGTCGGGCTCCCCACCGCCGGTCACCTGCCGGCGCAGGTCACCCCCGAGGAAGCCGCCGCCGCCGGCTTCAGCTGCCTGGAACATTTCGGTACGGGTACGCCCGTCTGGATCTCCTGCTCCACCGATCGCGACGCCCTACTGGGCCGGGACGACACCCGCCTGCCGGTCCCAAACTGGGTCCTCGGCCTGCCGTTCGTTGAGAAGATCGTCATGGGCCAGATGCGCAAACGGCTCGTTAACCCCGCCGCTTTCGACGACCCCGAAACGGTCGCGCTGCTGCGTCGGGCACTCGACACGTTCGACGAGAACCGGGCCACCGAACTCGCCGGTACCTGGGTCGGCAGCAGCACCTGGCAGGTGCCCACGCTGGTGCGCCTGCGGACCCAGTTCCTGGCCGACGACCCGCAGTACCGGCAGGATCCCGCGCACCGGCTCATGACACCGCAGGAGTCCGAGGACTGGCACGAGGTGCTCGGCACGTTCACGGCGCTGCCGGCGCAGATGAAGGAGACCTACCGCCTCGCCTATGCGACGACCCTGCGGCTGACGAAGATCTGCCACGACGCGGGCGTACGGATTTTGACCGGCACCGACTCGTCCGGCGCCACCCCGGGGCAGTCCATGCGGCTGGAGTTCCAGGAGATGGCGGCCGCCGGCCTGTCCGCGCTGGACATCCTCCGGGCGGCCACCACGGCACCCGCCGAGTTCCTCGGCCGCACGTCGCGGGCCGGTCGGGTGGCGGTCGGCATGGACGCCGAC
This sequence comes from Solwaraspora sp. WMMD792, assembly GCF_029626105.1. NCBI lineage: Bacteria > Bacillati > Actinomycetota > Actinomycetes > Micromonosporales > Micromonosporaceae > Solwaraspora > Solwaraspora sp. WMMD792. Next base: position 4,789,471 of record NZ_JARUBH010000009.1, on the reverse strand, counting down.
TTTCTGCTCCTGGGCGCGGACCCGCTGCGTGACGTCGCCAACCTGTCGGACGTGACGGCCGTGGTCCGCGCCGGCCACCACCTCACCCGGGAGCAGATCACCACCCGCATCAACACCAGGCTGGCGGGAAAGGAGTCGTGACGCTGCCGGATGTGGTGATGATCCAGGGCCTACCGGCTGGGCTGGATCAGGAAGGTGGTCACCGCTCGGCGGAAGTCGGCAGGGTTCTCGACCCACGGTAGGTGGCCGGACCCGGCCAGGATCACGCGCTGACTGTTAGGCAACGCCCGGTGCAGCGAGTCCACGGCCCAGCGAGGGCGGATGTCCTCGGTGCCGTCGATGATCAACACTGGCAGGTCGAGCGCTCGGCAGCGTACGGCTATCTCGGTCCTGGCGAGTTCCCGCTTGACCTCGGCGTTGATGGCCCGGCTGCAGTCGTAGCTGATGCCCAACCACGGTTCGGCCATGCGTTCGGCGTGACTGAGCGCGGTGTCCTGGTCGGCGAAGTCGGCCGACCACTGCAGGACCGCCCACTCACGTTCCTCGGCGGGGGTACGGGAGCGGGCGCCCAGAGTCTCCCACCGGCCCAGACGATCCCCGAGCCGTAACCGCAGATTCCGCTCGTAGTGCGGATGCCAGGCACGCCCGGCGTCGATGCCGGTCCCGGACACGTAGATCAGCTGGCTGACCCGATCGGGATGTTCGACGGCGTACCGCAACGCCAGGTGGGCACCCCACGAGTGGCCGAGCAGAGCCATGCGCGGCCCAGCCAGCTGGTCGCGTACCGCGTCGAGGTCGGCGACGAAGCGGGCGATTCGGTACGGCCCGCGCCGCTGCGATCGTCCGCAGCCGCGCTGGTCCCACCGGATGGTGCAGGCATGCTCGTCGAGGAGCCGGGCGAGCGGGTCGAAGTAGTCCCACAGACCCGGACCGCCGTGACAGAGCACCAGCGGCGGTCCGGTGCCGGACTGCTCGACCCACAGCCGGCAGCCGTCGTCGGTGCGGGCATCCAGGCTCATCGGGTCATTGTCGCGGTGGCGGTGGCGGTCAGGCATGAGGTGCCGACCCGCCGAATGAGTACGGCGACGGATGTACCCGCCGTGAGGCTCGTGGCAGATTGCCGTACATGGATGTCGTTGACGCCCCGCGCCGGGCACCGTACGGACGCAGCCTGCTGGTCGCGCTCGGCTGGTACGCCACGGTGATCACTGCGGTTCTCGTCGGGCAGTCAGGGATACCGGCTGCGCCGCGCACCGACTGCTCGGTGATGTTCAGCTGCCTGACACCGCAGGAGGAGATCGGTCTGCTGCTGCTCGTCGGCAGTCCGGTCCTCCTCGGCCTGCTGGTCTGCACACTGGTGGTCACCGGTCTGCTGGCCCGCCTGATTCCCTCGCCGATCGTCGTCGGCACCCTGTCGGTGCTGGGCAGCGTCGCTGTCGTGGCGGTGGTCGTCGCGGTCTGGCAGGGTGCCCGGTGAAGCGCATCGGACTCGGCATGTTGCTCCTCGGTTGGCTCTACGGCGTGCCGTTCCTGCTCATCGTCGGGTTGATCCGACGTACGTCGTCGCCCTACCTCGACACCCGCGCACAGGCGCAGGCGTTCGGCGCGACCACCGACACCATCCTGACCACGGCCCTGGTGCTCAACCTGGCTCTCCCGGCGGCGGGGATGTTGCTCGCCTGGCTCATCCGCGACCGGTACTGGATTCGCCACTTCGTCGGGGCTCTGGTGGGGGCGGCGCTGATCTACTGTGCTGTCGCGATAGCCGGGCAGGCGGCCACGACGCCGCTGATCGGTTGGACGCCGACCGACAACGAGCCAGCGCCGCAAGTCACGCAGTGCATCCCGACCAGCGGTGGCCGTAGCTGCCCTGGCGGCTGATTCCGGGGACGGCTGTCGTCCGGGGTTGATCCACTACGCCCTATCGACTCGACACGCCGATACTGAGTCAGCTGGGCCGCATCCGATCACGCCTCACCGTGCGGCATGACGGGCGGGCCCGGCGTGAATGCCGGGCCCGCCTTGTCATGGTGTGGTGTGGGGTTCGGTCAGCGTTGCAGGGTGAGGACGCCCGGCCGGTAGGGGAGGAGGCCGTAGTCGCCGCCGGAGTTGGGGGAGCGGCCTTGGTAGAGGAATTGGAGGTTGCAGGGGTCGATGGTCATGGTCTGGTCGGCGTTGGTGCGGATGAGTTCGCCGTGGCTGATGTCGTTGGTCCAGGTGGCGCCGCTGTTGGCTTTTCCTGCGAAGGGGTTGTTTTCGCTGGTGGCGTTCGGGGTCCAGGTGCCGCCGAGGTTGGTGGCGGTGAAGGAGCGGAAGTAGCGGCCCTGGGAGCCGATGGCTTCGACGATCATGAGGTAGCGCTGTTGGCCTTGGAGTTTGTAGACCTGGACGCCTTCGAAGAGGTTGTTGGTGGTGTCGGTCATGATGGTGGTGTAGTTGGAGCCGAAGCTGCCGGGGAAGTTGCCGATGGGCATGCTGGCGCGGTAGATGCGGCCGTTGTCGCCGGCGAAGAAGAGGTACATGTTCTGGTCGTCGCCGATGAGTGCTTGGTCGATGGGTCCGGTGCCGGAGTTGCTGATGCTGCCGGTGAAGAGGGTTTGGTGGGCGGACCAGCTGTTGACGTTGGTGGGGTTGGTGGAGGTGCGGTAGGAGAAGGCGGGGCCGCCCCACTGGTAGGCGAGGACCCAGATGTTGCGGGGGGCGAAGTAGAACAGGCTGGGTGCGACGGCGGAGAAGGGCATGGCGTTCTGGCTGGCGGAGCCCATCTGGTTCCAGTTGGAGAAGAGGCCGAAGTTCATGGAGCCCCAGCTGGTGCCGTAGTCGTGGTTGGTGGCGTAGACGAGGTGTTGGCCGTTGTAGGGGGCGTGGGTGAAGTCCTTCAACGACACCCAGCCGGAGCGGGGTTGGGCGAGTGCGCCGGTGGAGGTCCAGCGGTACGTCGACGGCAGATTGCAGGTGCCACCCGGCGGCGGTGTCGTGGGGTTGGGGGTCGGGTTGCCGCCGCCGTCGACGCGGACGAGTTGCCACTGCTGGTTGGCGCCGCCCCAGTCGTCGTACTGGACGATGTTGCCGCCGTCGGCGGTCGAGGCGCCCTGGACTTCGAGGGCCTTGTTGCTGTGTCGGCTGATCAGCCGGACGTGACCGCCGTCGGAGTCGGCGAGGCGCCACTGCTGGTTGTTGCCGTTGTGGTCGCTCCATTGGACGATGGCCGCGCCGTTGGCGGTGGACCACTCGTAGACGTCGAGGACCTTGCCGGACAGGCGGGACTTCAGCCGGTAGTAGCCGCCGCCGGAGTCGACGAACTGCCACTGCTGCTGGTTGCCGTTGTTGCGGGACCACTGGGTGATCCGGGCGCCGTCGTTGGTGGCGAGGTTGTACACGTCGAGGGCTTTGCCGCTGTTGCGGTTGAGCAGCACGTACCACGCGCTGGTGTCGACCGTCGCCGCGGCTGCGGGTGGCTGCGCCACCGCGACGGCGGCGCCGCCGACCACCAGCGCGGTCGCGCTGGCCATGGCGACGCGCGGCAGCCAACCGCGCCGCCGGGCCGGCGACGCGGTCGATGCTGATCTGCCAAGAGCAAACATGATCCTCCTTCAGGGGCCAGAGCTGACTGGGTTCAGCTGAAAGCGGCGCACCGGGTCGCATCCACCGGCGTCCGCCGGAAGATGTCAGCGTTAACAGGGCCACCGCTTGCCCTGGCGGTACGCCTGATTCACGGTCCGACGAGGCGGGCTCGCCCGGTGAGCCGCAGGCGTCGTCGTCCTTGGATATAGACTGTGAGCGATAACATGTCGTTCGTCAAGCCGTAACATGCGGCGGCCCGGCGTCCCGCGAAACGCCGACGACTCAGCCGGTCGGCCCGCCGTCGAGGAGGGACCGAATCCGGGCGACGGCCGCCGCCCGGTGCGTGACGCCCAGCCGGGCGAACACCGCTTCCAGGTGCTTGCGCACCGTCGCCGGGGCGATGCCGAGCTGGCGGGCGATCTGTTCGCCGGTGGCTCCAGCGGCCAACTCGGCGGCCACCTGGCACTGCCGGGGAGTCAGACCGAGCGCGGCCAATCGCTGCGGGCCACCCGGGCAGGGCCGCAGCAGGACCACGTGCGGGCCGACCGCGCTCGGCACCACCACCGCCTCCAGGGTGCCGGCCGGCCCGGCGACCGGATGCGGCGCGGACCTGGTCGCCGGTGTCGCCGGATCGTAGTCGGCGAGCACCGCCCGGACCCCGGCCAGCGGTCCCGCCGGCAGCAGCGTCCCGTCGGCGACGTCCAGTCCGTACCGGGCGGCGGCCTGCACCGTACCCGGCGAACTGGCGATGACCCGCCCATCGTCGTCGACCAGCACCACCGCCCAGCCGTGCGCGCCCAACGTCGAGCCGAGCATTGCCTGATCGGCCCGCAACTGCACCGCCCGGTACGCGTGGACCAGATGCGGCCGCAGCAACGCGAACACCCGACGGTCGGTCGGGCCGAAGCCCTCGCCGCCGCGGTTGACGCCGATGGCGACCAGCACCCCCGGTGGGGCCGGCAGCACCACGGCCAACTGGCTGCGGATTCCGTTCGGCAGGTAGAACTCTCGGTCCAGGGTGGTGCCGTGGACGGTGCCGAGACCGTCGTCGCCCCACCCGAGCACCCGGGTGTCACCGGTGGCAAGCGCGTGCCGGATCAACGGGTTGTCCATCATGTGCTGCTCGAACGGCGGCTGGTAGCGGCGGAACCAGCCCGGACCGGGATCCGGATCGATCAACGCGAACGCCCGGCCGGCGAGCGGATTGAGTTCGTTGTACGACACGCTCAGGGCCGGGACCAGCTCGCGGATGCCGGCGCAGGCGATCCGCGCGTAGCTGTCCAGGTCGGCGGCACCGATCATCCGGTCGACCAGGTCCAGCAGGATCTCCGCGTCCGGCACCGGCGGAGTCGCGGCGGTGGTCACCAGTAGACCGTACGACGGTACGTCAAACGCCGTATTGCCCGGCCATGATCGGCCCAACGACGCTGAGCGGGTGTCAGAACCGGTCACCTCACCCTGTCGGCGCAGGCCGGGAGCCGGCCGATGGGCAGCTCCGGTCAGTGGCGTCCCGGCGCTGGTCGGCGTCCTGCTCGTCGCCGGCTGCGGTTGGTTCGACCGGAACGACGAGCTCGACCGGGCCGGCGATCCGGCCGCCGGGCAGGTGGCCGGCTACAGCAGCCGACCGGTGAGCGACTTCCTGCCCGCCGGGGTGACCGTCCAGCCCGGCCCGACCAACGAGCCCGCCGCTCCGACGGTCGAGCCCGCCCCGGCCGACGCGCCGACCGGACCGGCCAGCGGTTACCGGGTACGCGCCTGGGACAGTTTCTCCGGCCCGTGGGGCGACGGAGTCGCCTGGCCGGGCACCCTGCGGCTGGCCCTTCCCGGGCCGGCGACCCGGCCCACCGCGTACCAGGTGAGCTCCGCCGGCAGTATGCCGCTGCCGCAGCCGGCGGTGCACGTACTCAAGCTCGACGGCGACAGCCACGCCGACGCCGGCACCGCGAAGGTGCTCACCGACCGGGCCGGGCGGCGGATCGGCGCGCTGGTCGCGTCGCCGGGGCGCTACGGCAGCGTGCTCGACATCGACGGCGACGACACCGTCGACGTGCTGGACGTGATCACCGTGGACCCGCCCGGTCGGCTGGTGGCGCTCAACGCGGCCGGCGAGGCGTACCAGGCCGCGTTGATCGACGGCACGGCCGACTGCACCGGTGCCGGCCCGGCCGGCTGGGACCCACCCGTACGGCTGGTCCTCGACTGCACCGGTGGACCGGCCGCTGCGGTCCGGCCGGCGGTCGGGCCGTCGCCTGTGCCGGCGGTCGTGCCGGTCGGCTACGCCCAGCCCGGTAGTGACGCGGTCGACGTGGTGGTCACCGCCGAGGAGGCGGCGGCGGCCGTGACCGGAGCCGGTCAGCCGCCGACCGCCGACGACATCGCCGACGCAGCCCAGCTCGCCCAGGATTTGGAGCGGTACGGCGGCGCCGTGGTCGCTGGCGCTGTGCTCAACGACCTGCTCTCCGACTCGATGCCGTCCTGGCTGCCGGAGGTGCTTGCCTGGGTCGGCGACCAGACCGGTGCCGGGGTTGACGCCGGCGCCGCCGGACGCCTGCTGTCCCGATCCACCGACGACCTGCTCGACCTGGCCCGGATCGAGATCCTGCTGCTCGGCGGCGACGACCCGGCGACACCCGACGGCGACGGCGACGACGCAGCCGCCGGCGGGTGCGAGCTGCGCGACGCGCAGACCGGTGCCTGCTACGACGGGCAGGACGGCGTCGGCCAGTCGTGGGGCGATCCGCACCTGCGTACCTTCGACGGCCTTGACTACGACTTCCAGGCCGTCGGCGAGTTCGTTCTGGCCCGGTTCGCCGACGACGACGCCGAGGTGCAGGTGCGGTACCGGCCGTACCGGGACTCCGACCGGCTGTCGACGACCGGCGCGGTCGGGATCCAGCTACCGGGCGGAGTCGTCCGGGTCGAGCACCCCGGGAGCGGCGCGGGCTCGGTCACCGTCACGGTCGCCGCCGGGCCGCCGGCCGGAACGTCGTCGGCCGGCGACCTGCTCGACCCGGCCGGCCGTCGGACCGTCGGCGACCAGCAGGTGATCCGCTCCGGCCGCACCGTGCAGGTCGGGCTGCCCGGCGGCGGCCGGGTGTTCGTGGTGGTACGCCCAGCGCTGCTCGACGTCACCGTGGTGCCGGCCGGGCGGCCGGTGACGGGCCTGCTCGGCGACGCCGACGGCGACCGCGGCAACGACCTGCGGACCGCCGTCGGGCAGGTCGTCGACCCGGCGGCACCGTCCGCAGGCGACATCTACGGCGGGTACGCCGACAGTTGGCGGCTCACCGACGCGACGTCGGTGCTGCCGTACCCGGACGGGACCGGCACCGACGACTTCACCGACCGGGACTTTCCCGCTGCACCGACGACGCTCGCGGGGCTACCGGCCCGCCAGCGGGCAGCGGCGACGGCGCTCTGCCGCCACCTCGGCGTCGCCGATCCGGCGCTGCTCGCCGGCTGCGTGCTGGACGTCGCCGCCACCGGCGAGCCGGCGTTCACCGCCGGCGCGGCCGGGGCGCAACGGATCGTCGGGCGTACCGACGACGACCACCTGCTGGAGGTCGGGGACCGCCGCTACCCGGTGCGTGGCTGGGCGGACGGGATCGACCGGGCAGCCGCTGTCGAAGCCGGCGTGGTCGGCAAGGATCCGGCGGACGCGCTCGGCCCGCGCGACGTCCGCAACGTGCAGCTCGGCGAAGGCGACACGGAGTGCGAGTTCCCGATGCAACTGCGGCTGTCTGCGACGCCGCTGGTCGACGGCCCGGGGCCGGATCTCGGTGTGGTGCAGATCGGCGCGGGCGACGCCCGATACCAGGTGTGGGTGGCCGCCGCCGGCACCGACCGGTGGCGGTGGGCCGGCTCCGGCGACGGCCCGACCGTGTTCGACCTCGCCGGCGTGCTCGGCCCCGGTGAACAGGCGGACCGGATCCGGCTGTGCGACCCGCCGGCCGATGTCGACGGGCCCAGGCGAGGTCGCTCTCCGCTCGGTCCGGCGATCGACGCGGTGGCCGCGTTGGGCATCACCGACGCGGTGGCGGTGCCCCGGTGAACGGGGTCGACAGGTCAGGAGGCAGTCAGGTGTCAGGGACATTGCGGTCCGGCGTGCTGATGGGGAGGCGCCGGGCCGGCGTGGTGGTGGGGACGCTGCTGCTGATGCTGGCCGGTTGCGGCTCCGACGACAGCGGCGACGCGGCCACCCCACCGGCTGCCGGTGATGCGGCCACCCCACCGGCCGCCGGTGACGCGGCGACGCCATCCGGTTCCGGCCCGCCCCCGCCCGCTGGCGCCGCCTCCTCGGGAGAGTTGCCGGACGAGCAGACCCTGTGCGGCGCGGTCGACGAGGCTCCGGTGGTCGACGTGCTGGGTGGCCCGGTGGCGGTCCGCGCGTTCAACCCGCCGTTCGGTAGCGCGGTGAACGTCTCCTGCACCTGGGAGAACGACAGCGGCACCCGCAGCGTCACGATCCGCTTCGGGACCACGCCGGACTTTCGCGACGCCGTCGACAACGACCTGCTCGACGAGTACGGCGCAGGCGAGTTCCCCGGGCTCGGTGTCGAGGCGCACCGCAACGTCTACCAGGGCGTCATCATGGCCGGCCCGCACGGCTGGGCGGTCGACGTGGCGATCGCCGGCACCGTCACCCCGACCGACGCGCAGCTCACCGCGCTCGGCCGGGCAGCCCTCGCCGCCGCCGACGCGACGTCGTGACCAGCTGCCCGGCCGAGGCACCAGGTGCCGGGCCGCTCAGCGGCCCACCGTCGTCGCGGTGGTGATCGGGCCGCGGTGCAGCCAGTCGACCAGCTCCGGTACGGCGAGCTTGGCGACCTGCTCCTCGTACCGCCGCAGGTCGTCGTCGTCGAGCAGGTCGCGCCACTGGCCGGTGGCACCCCGGTTGAAGAACTGCTTCGGGTCCCGCCACATCGCCAGGACGGGGGCAAACTCCTTGGCGCGGTTGCGCATGGAATCGAAGGTGGCCGCCTGCACCAGCTCCGGCCAGCGCTGTTCGGGCACCTCGATGTCGAGCTGTTTGGCGAGCGCCCGCATCTGGCCCGCCAGGTCGGCCTTCAGCTCGTCGTAGTGCAGCAGCAGGACGTTGGACCGGTCACGCTCCGCCCAGAAACCCGACATGTGGTGCAGCATCGACGGCAGGCCGATCTGCACGTCGGGGTGTTCCATCCAGGCCCAGAACCGGTCGTAGGCGGATTCCAGCTGCGGTGGCGCGTCGTCGGTGAGCTCACCGGTCAGGTCGTCGTTGCCGACCGCTTCGTCGCGCAGCTTCAGGACCACGTCGTAGTCGGTGTTCTGGAAGTGGGCGTCCCAGGACAGGGCGACGTCACGCGGGTCCCGGCCGACCGCGATGTAGGTGACCCCGTCGTGGATCGGCAGACCGTCGAACGGGGTGTGGGTCTTGATGACGCGCCGGTGCTGCTGTGCCTCGTAGAACGCGAACACGTCGGCCTGGCTGCGCGTCTTCATGTCGGGCCAGACGGTGATGTCGTCCAGCGGGCGGGGCAGCTCCGGCGTCTGAAAGATCAACAGAGCGCAGATCGTCTGGGTCCACGTCGTGCCGCACTTGGCGGGTGTCGAGATCACGATGTCGCCGTCGCGGAAGGGGAACCCCTCCCATCGGGCGCTGTCCATGATCGCATTGTGGTACCGAACCGTGGGTTGGCGCACCGGCCCTCCAGCCTGAGTTGGTCGAGTCGTCCAATCCAGACCGTAATCTCCACAGTGTAGCAATGTCCAGAGTCGAGCGAAGAACCCGGCACCTGACCAGACAGCGACGGGGCCAGCCGAACCCGGCTGGCCCCGTCGCTGTCAGTGCCCTGGCCCCGTCGTGATCAGGGCTGTCTGGATCGTGGCCGGCGTACGGCCACCGCCAGAGCGGCCACCGCCAGGGCGGCGAGGCCGATCGGCCACGCCCAACGCCACCAACCGGCTCCGGCCGTACCGCCGGATTCGTCCTCGGCCGCTGCGGCGGCCAGATCGGCGACCGGCGGCGCCTGACCCTCCACCGCCTGTACATCGACCGTCGCCGTACTGTCGTACGGCGCTGGAGCGCTTACCGTCACCTGCCAGTCACCCGGGCTGAGCACCGGGCCGCTGGCGTAGAAACCCTGCCCTTCACCGGCCGGTTCGAGCTGCAGCGGGCCGACCGTCCGCCCACCGTCGGCGGTGGCGGTCAGCACCAGCCGGACCGGAAGGTCCAGCCGGTGCCCATCGTCATGGAAGGCCTGCACGGTCACCCCGGTGGCGCCGTCGCCGGCCACCTCCAGATCGAGTTTGCCGTTGTGCGCCTGCGCGGGACCGGCCGCCGGCAGCACCGCCAGCAACAGGCCGAACAGAACGGCGGCCGATCCACGCGTACGACGCATGGTGTCTTCCTTTCCTGTCTCGTCGACGGGTCGGTGACCCGTTGATAGGACGGTGGCCCCGCCCGGCACCGAGGACCGGGCGAGGCCACCGCGGATCAGAGTTGCTTGTCGGGATCGATCCGGGTGGGGTCCTCCGCCAGCCGACCGGCACCGGTGACCGGCTTGCCGCCGTTCGCCTTCACCCCGGCCGCGCTCGCCGTACCACCGAGCCGTTCAATCATGGCGTCGGCGTCGCGGATCAGGGTGTCCCGCACGTCGGTGTCGGTGACCAGCTCCGGGTCGGCGGCGAGGGCCTTGAACGCGGTCAGCTGCTGAATCGCCCGCTTGTCCTTGCCCTGTGCTTCCGACAGCCGCGCCGCGTCCAGCTTGTTGGACAGCTTGCGGTCCGCCTTGTTGGACAACCGTCCGGTCGCGTTGAACCTGTCGATCAGGTTCTGCATGTCCCGGAACGACGTGGTGACGAAGAACCGGACCGTCGAGGTGGTGTCGTTACCCGCCTTGTCGGTCGCGGTCACGGTCAGCTCGTGCAGGCCGAGCGGCAGGTCGTACATCACCTGGAGGGTGTCGTTCGCGTACGGCTGCCCGTCCAGCGTGCCGACGACGGTGTCGATGCCGGAGGTCGGGTCGACCGCCTGCCACGACACCCGTACGTCCTGGCTGTCGCCGTACAGCTGGCCGTCGGCCAGCCCGGAGATCAGCAGGGTCGGCTTGCTGCCGTCGATCTTCACCACGGCCGACTTCAGCGCCTCGACGTTGCCGGCGAGGTCGGTGGCCCGGTAGAGCAGCTCGTGGTCACCGTCGCCGGTCACCTCGACCGGCTCGTCGTACGGCGTCCAGGCACCGCCGTCGAGCGACCACTCCAGCAGCTCGACCCCGGAACCATCGTCGGTGGAGGAGAGCACCACCGGGATGGTGCCGTCGTGCCAGCCGTTGTCGTTCGCCGGGGCGAACTCCGCCGAGCTGACCGGCGCCGTGGCGTCGATCTGGAAGGTGACCGACTGGGTCTGCTCCACGTTGCCGGCGGCGTCGGTGGACCGGAACCGCAGCTCGTGGCTGCCGTCCCCACTCACCGCTACCGGCTCGGTGTACGCCGTCCACCCGGTCTCGTCGTCGAGCGAGTACTCGGTACCCGCCACCCCGCTGCCACCGTCTTCGTCGGTGGCGGTCAGGGTGACCGCGACCGGCCCGGGGTACCAGCCCTCGACCGGACCGGCCGGCTCGCCGGTCCCGACGACCTCGGCCTCGGTCACCGGCGCCGTGGTGTCCTCCTCCGACACCTCCGTGGTCAACCGGAAGTAGTCGAACGACGCGGTCTTCGACTCCGTCTGGTTGCCGCTGAGGGTGAACACACCGATCTTCGGGGTGGCCCCGACGACCGCGCTGGTCAGCGACTCGAACTCTGTCCAGTCGGTGCCGTCCGCCGAGTACGCGGCGGTGAAGACGTCACCGGCACGGGACACCCGCAGGTACCACACACCCGAGGTCAAACCGGTGGCCCCCGGCTGCGGGTTCTGGATCACCGCGTCGATCTCGCTACGGAACTCGATCCGCCGACTGACTGCCGAACCGGGCGAGTTGTCGGTGACGAAGTCCAACTTGAGGTAGTTGTCGTCGTCGGCGTAGACGAGCAGACCGGCCTGCTGGTACTGCTCGTTCAGCAGGCTACCGTCGATCTTCGTCTCGATCGTCCAGTCGCCCTCGGGCGCGGTCTGCAGGATGAAGTTCGTCGGCCCGGTGTTGTCACCGGTGTAGATGTCGCCGTTGGGCACGTCGATGAACAACGACCCGTCGACGACCCGGTAGGCGGCCGCGTCCTCCCGCACGATGGCGTCCCACCGGCACTTGTCCAGCGCGTCGCCGTCGAACTCGTCGGACGGCTCGACCGGCCCGGCCGGCTCATCCGGCGTAACCTGGAACCAGTCGAAGGCCGCGTCGACCACCGGAGCCTCGGTCCCGCCGTTGAGCGCGAACACGCCGATCTGCGGGTTCTCGATGCCAGCCAGCGCAGCCTCGCGGCCGACCGGGGTGAAGGTCTGCCCGTCGGCCGACATGGCCGCGGTCAGGTTCGTCCCGTCGCTGGTCACCCGCAGGTAGATGGTGTCACCTGTGGGCGCGTCGGTGGCGTCGGCACCCTCGTTGCGCGGGGTGCCGGCGGTCTCCCGGATGAACTCCACCCGGCGACTGCCGTTGTACAGCAGGTCCACCTTGGCGTAGTTGTCGTCGTCGCCGTAGACCAGCAGACCAGCCTGCTGGTAGTTGGCGGTCACCGGCAACGTGACCTTGGTGGTGGCCTGCCAGGCGCCATCCGGCGCGGGCTGCAGGACCAGGTTGGTGGCGTCGTTACGGTCGCCGTACAGGTCACCGACGCCGGTCGGCAGCAGCAGCGTGCCGTCGGCCACCGAGTACACCTGGCTCTCCCGGACCACCGTCCACCGGTCGCGGTCCAGTTCGTTGCCGAGGAAGTCGTCCGACCGCGCCCCGAAGCAGGACGTGTTCGGCGCCTCGACCCGCACCGACGCGTACGCCGATGCCGTCGCGCCCCGGGCGTCGGTCACCACCAGGGTGGCGACGAAGGTGCCCGGTGCGGTGTAGGTGTGGCTGGCGTCCAGGGTGTCGGCGGTACCGCCGTCACCGAAGTCCCAGGCGTACGTCAACGGGGTGTCGCCCTCGGCGTCGGTGGCCGTGCCGTCGAACGCCACGGTGAGCGGCGCGGTGCCGGACGTCGGCGTCGCGGTGACGCTGACCTGCGGCGGCGCGTTCTCGGTGACGCCTCGGCCGAGGAAGTCCATCCAGTTGACGTTGAACAGCGAATCGGCGCCGCCACCCGGATCCCGGGCGACGAAGTACAGCACCGCCGCGTCGGCACCGCCGGTGACCGGCGCGGTCACGTCGGTCCAGGTCTGCCAGTCGCCGGTACCCGCGATGTCAGCGGAGGCGACCACCGGACCGTCGACGGCGTCGGCGCGGACCTCGATCCGGCCGCCGGCCGTCGCCGACGCGACCCGGAACCGGATCGAGTCGACGTTGGTCAGGTTGGCCGGGTCGACCGACCACCAGTCGCCGTCCTCGATGAAGCCGATGTTCTCGCCGCCACCGGCCGGGTCGCTGGTGGTCTCAATCTGTACGCCCGGGTCGTCGTCGCCGGTGGCGCCGTCCACCCGTCCGGTCGAGCTGAAGTACTCGGCCTGCTTGCGCTTGGGCTGCAGCAGCTCGATCGCCCGGCCGGTCAGCGGCGCGGCACCGCCGACACCGCCGTCGTCGGTGTAGGTGGCCTCGAACACGCCGAAGACGTTCGCCTCGGCGCCGTGGCCGGCGGCGAGCTGGGTCTGCACCGTGCCGGAGCAGCCGGTGTGCTGCTCCAACGGGTGGGCGTGCTCGTCGTGGCCGAGCAGCACCTGCAGCTCCACCCGGTCACAGTCGATCTCGCCGTCCTCCGGGTCGGTCACGGTGATCGTGTACTCGACCTGGTCGCCCCAGTCGAAGAAGCCGCCGGCCGGCGGGAAGTCGATGGTCACCGTCGGTGCGGTGTTACCGACTGTCACCGGTACGTTGGCAACCGCCGTGCGCTCGTTGGGGTTGGTCACGGTCAACTGCGCGGTGTAGTTGCCGGCCTCGGTGTAGGTGTGGGTCGGGTTGGCCTCGGTGGAGGTCCCGCCGTCACCGAACGCCCAGGCGTAGGTCAGCGTGCCGCCGTCCGGGTCGCGCGAGCCCGCGCTGGAGAACTGCACGGTCAGCGGTGCCTGGCCGGAGGTCGGGGTGGCGCTGGCCTCCGCGATCGGTGCCCGGCTACCGGCGATGTAGTCGATCCGGTAGACCCCCGAGTCGTCGTTGTTGCCGCCGAAGCCGCTGCCCCATTCGATCAGGTACAGGGCGCCGTCGGGGCCGAACTCGAAGTCCATCGGGCGGACGAAGCTCATCCCGGTCAGCAACTGGTTGATGTCCACCAGTTCGGTGGCGTCGCTGGACACCTGCATGGTGTACATCTTCGACTGGTTCCACTCGCCCAGCAGCGCCTTGCCGTCGTAGTACGCCGGCCACTTGCGGTCCGAGGCCAGCTCGGCGTCGTAGCGGTAGACCGGCCCGCCCATCGGAGCGCCGCCGCCACCGATTTCGGGGTAGCGCGGGTCACCGCTGTAGCCGTAGTCCACGGTGGCGGGGATCGCCGGCGGCAACTCGGTCAGGCCGGTGTTGTTGGGGGAGTCGTTCACCGGCGCCGAGCAGTCGAACTTCGCACCGCTGGGGCCGGACGGGAACTGGTAGTCGTTGTACGCCTCGTTCGTCCCGGTGCAGTACGGCCAGCCGTAGTTGCCGGGAGTGTCGACGATGTTCCATTCGACCAGGCCCCGGGGACCACGGTCGGGGTTGTCCGAGTTGGCGTCCGGGCCGTAGTCCGCCACGTAGAGCGTGTCGGTGGCCAGGTCCATGCCGATCCGGAACGGGTTGCGGAAGCCCATCGCGTAGATCTCCGGGCGGGTCTGCGCGGTGCCCGGTGCGAAGAGGTTGCCGTCCGGGATGGTGTACGTCCCGTCGTCCTCCGGGTGGATCCGGATCACCTTGCCGCGCAGGTCGTTGGTGTTGCCGGAGGTACGCTGCGCGTCGTAGTCCTGCCGCCCGGCCCGCTCGTCGAGCGGGCTGTAGGCGCTCGACTCGAACGGGTTGGTGTTGTCCCCGGTGGCCAGGTAAAGGTTGCCCTGGCTGTCGAAGGTCATGGTGCCGCCAGCGTGGCAGCAGGTGTTGCGCTGCGTGTCGACCTGCAGCACGGCCTTCTCGCTGGCCGGGTCGATGCTGTCGCCGGTGACGGTGAACCGGGACAGCAGGTTGCGGGCCACGCCGTCGTTAGGGGCGTAGTAGAGGTACACCCAGCCGTTGTCGGCGAAGTCCGGGTCGAGCCGGATACCGATCAGGCCGTCCTCGTTGCCGGTGAACACGTCGAGGTCGATCGCGGTGACCGTGTTGCCGGTGTCCGGCTTGACGATCTGCACCCGGCCGTCCCGCTCGATGTAGAAGACCCGCCCGTCCGGGGCGATGTCCAGCTCCATCGGGTTGCTGGTGTTGCTGTCCAGCGTGATCTTCTCGAAGCTCTCGGTGAGCGAGGCACCGCAGTCGGAGTCGACGGCCCCGGCGGCGGACTGGATGCCGCCGAGCAGGTGGTCGAGGAACTCCGGCTCGGCGAACGACTCGTCGGTGTGGCCGCCGCCGGTGTACCAGGCCCGGCCGCCGTCGTAGTCGCTGCACCAGGCGATCGGGTGGTCGGCACCCATCGCGCCGGCCCCGGCGGTGTAGGTGGTTTCGTCCAGGCTGGCCAGCACGTGCACGTCGCCGCGCGGGTTGGTCTGGAAGTTGTACCACTCGTCGTAGCGGACCCACTCGGCGGGCAGCCCGTCGGTGGACGGGTGGGCCGGGTCCTCGACCTTGACCGTGGCGTTCTGGTTGGCGGGGTGGCCGGAGAAGTAGGCACCGACCAGTTCGCCGTACCAGGGCCAGCTGTACTCGGTGTCGGAGGCGGCGTGGATTCCGACGTACCCGCCACCGGCCTGGACGTAGCGCTCGAAGGCGGCCTGCTGGTCGGTGTCGAGGACGTCGCCGGTGGTGGACAGCCAGATGACCGCCCGGTAGTTGGCCAGGTTGGCGTCGGTGAAGTCAGCGCCGTCCTCGGTGGTGTCGACGGTGAAGCCGTTGTCGGCACCGAGCTGCTCGATCGCGGCGATGCCAGCCGGGATGGAGCCGTGCCGGAAGCCAGCGGTCTTGGAGAAGACGAGCACCGAGTACGGCTCGTCGGCGGCCGCCTCGAAGTCGCCCGGGCCGGCCTGCACGGCGGGGGCCGGATCGACCGGGTTGCCCGGGGTGCCCGGTGCGGCCTGCGCGGCGGGGGCACCGAGCAGGGCAGTAGACAACATGGAGAGCGAAAGTATTGCAGCGGTTAGCGGGCCACGTTGAAGGTGGCGTCGGCGGGTTCGGGACACGTGGTCTCCTAGTCCTGGTGAACACACTGTCGGGTGGGCCGACCCGCCGATGGCCGTCCCGTCTGGCCCGGTGAACGCGCTGCCACGACGCGGTCACCGAGGTTTTGTTAAGCCGTTGGACAAATTAGGGACTGCCGGCTCTGTTTCCGGCAAGGGCTATGCGTGTAACGGTTTGATAAACGCTCAGCCGGTGAACCAGCTGGGAACCATCGCAAGTGCGACGAATCGGATCGATCTGCCGACGAAGCAGACCACTGTGAACACGCTGGCCGGCATCCGGGTTCCACCGGCCACCACCGTCGTGACCAGCAGCGGAGGCACGCCGATCACGCTGCTCGCGAACAGGGTCGGTACGACGAACGCCGGCTCGTACAGTCGGCGGTGCTCCCGGGCCACCCAGCCCGCCCAGCCGGACAACCTGCTGCGCAGCCCCTGCGGCAGCCGGTCGCCGATCGCCGGACCGATCCGGCGGAACCATCCGGCCCGCGACCTGCCGTCCGCCGCCGTCGGGTCCGCCGCCGTCGTGCCGTCGGCCGCTACCGCGCTGGCCGTGGCCGCCGCCTTCGGAGCGGTCCGCTTGTCCAGCCACCGGCGTAGCCACGGCGACCGGATCACCCCCCGCGACGCCAGGAACATGGCGAGCTTGGCGGCGGTCTGACCGAGCGCCGCAGCGACGCCCAGCGCGACCGGCTGATGGGACGTGGTGGCGGTCAACGCGATCAGGTACGGCTCGATCGGAGTCACCGGCGACACCGCCGACAACGCACCCACCGCGACGGTGGCCAGCAGAACCGCGATCACGAGGAGGCGGCGCGCAGACCCGGAAGGTCGACAGCGAGCGGGATCCGGGCCACCACGACGAGCGAAGCGAGCTTCACCGCGGCGATCGCCAAGGTGAAAGCCACCGGAAGCACCGGCGACGGTGCCAGCACCACCAGCAGCACCAGGCCGCCGGTGTTCAACGCCTTCGCCACCGGCGACCAGTTGAACCGGTACACCTGGGTGTGCACAAGATGGAAGTAGTTCGGGCTCAGCAGCGGCCACCGCAGGAAACTCAGGCTCAACACCAGGTCCACCACGACGAACTGCACGACGAAGATGCCCAGCGGCACGCCCATCGACGGCAGCAGCGGGATCAGCGCGGCGGCGACCGCCAGGCAACAGATCCGGTCGCAGACGATGTCATAGACGGCGCCGAACCGGGTCTCCTGCCGCAGCAGCCGGGCGGCCAGACCGTCCGCCATGTCACCAATCCAGTAGCAGGCGATCGCGACGCCGGTGAGCACCGCGCTGTCGCCGACGACGGCCAGCACGGCCAGGCCGACGGCGACCACGGTCCGGACCGTGGTGATCAGATTCGGTACGTTGCGGACCGGCCCGGCAGGCCCGTCCACCCAGCCGTGCGGCGCGGCCGCGGCGGCACCGGCGGACGGGTGCGTGTCGCAGGCTCCCGGAGACGTAATGGCCAGCCCCCGCCTTCCTCGTCGACACCGAGTGTGGACTGACAGACGGTAGCACGGCCGGCGGACCCCGCCGCGTGGCCGAACCGCACTGCCACCGCGCGTGGCGGACCCCTCCTTCAGGGTCACATCCTCAGCTGTGGCCAGTCCAGCACGTCGGCGGCGAGCGCCGCGACCGTGGCGAGCAGACCCAGTCGGGCCTGACGCAGCTGCGGATCCTCGGCCATCACGAAGACGTCGTCGAAGAAGGCGTTCACCGGCGCGGTCAGCTGCCCGGCGATCCCGGTGAACCGGTCGAGGTCAGCGCTGTGGTCCAGGTCGGCCCGCACCTGCTTGACCACCTCGTGTAGCCGTACCTCGGCCGGCTCGGTGAGCAGCGCCGGGTCGTACTCGGCGGGCACATCGGCCGGGACGATCCGCCGGGCCCGCTGCAGCGCCTCGGCGAGTGCCCGGAACTGCTCGTCGGCCAGCAGCCGGTCCAGCTGGGTCAGCAGCCGGTCGACCAGCTGCGGCCGGTCGGCGTGCGCCAGCACCGCGCGGACCCGGTCCACCGGCTGACCCTCCTCGGTCAGCAGTTGCTCCACCCGGCGGGTCAGGAACTCGACGATCTCGGCCAGCACCGCATCGTCGACCGGCACCGGCTGCCGCCGGGCGGCAGCCGCGAGCCCAGCGGCCAGCGAGATCCCGGCCAGCCCTGGCTGACTCCGGTGCACCGCCAACAGCCCCAGCACCGCCCGCCGGATCGCGAACGGGTCGCTGCTGCCGGTCGGCATGCCGACCGTGGCAGCCAGCCCGGTCACCAGATCCAGCCGGTCGGCCAGCGACAGCAGCGCCCCCGGCAGCGACTGCGGCAGCTGGTCACCGGTGCTGCGCGGCAGCTCAGCCTCGAACACCGCCTGCGCGACCGCCGCCGGCTCCCCGGCGTGCTCGGCGTAGTCACGGGCCATCACCCCGGCGAGACTGGTCATCTCGGTGACCATCTGCGAGCCGAGGTCGAACTTGACCAGCTCGGCCGCGCGGTCCAAGGTCGCCCGGTCCGCATCGGACAGTGCGATCATCTCGGCCAGGTCACCGGCCAGCCCGGCGATCCGGTCGGCCCGGTCCGCCATCGACCCCAGCTTGTCGGTGAAGGTCAACCGGTTCAGTCGGGACCGCAGCTCGGCCAGCGGGGTCGCCCGGTCCGCGCGGTAGAAGAACGCCGCGTCCTCGTACCGGGCCCGCAGCACCGCCTCGTTGCCGGCCCGTACCAGATCGGTGTCGATCGCGCCGTTGGCGACCGCCACGAAGTGCGGCAACAGGGCACTGTCCGCACCGCGTACCGGCAGGTACCGCTGATGCTTGCGCATCACCGTGGCCAGGACCGCCTCGGGTAGCTCCAGGTAGCGTTCCTCGAACCCGCCGAGCAGCGGCGTGGGCTGCTCGATCAGGTCCACCACCTGGGTGAGCAGACCGGCCTCGGCGGCCAGGTCGACCTGACCGCCGACGCCGGCGGCCAGCTCACCGGCGGCGGCGGTGACGATCGCCCGGCGTTCGTCCGGGTCCACCACGATGCCGGCGTCACGGACCGTCGCCAGGTAGCTCTCCGCGTCGGCCACCTCGACGGTCGACGTCGCGGCGGTCCGGTGCACCCGGGTGGTCCGGCCGGCGGCCAGCGTGGACACCTCGACCGGCACCACCACGTCACCCCAGAGCGCCAGCAGCCAGCGGACCGGACGGGTGAACGCCAGCTGCGGATCCCGCCAGCGCATGTTCTTCGCCGAGCGCAGGCCGGTGACCACCCCGGCGAGCACCTCGGTGAGGACCTCCGTCGCGGTGCGGCCGGGCTCGTCGCGCAGCACGGCCAGATGCGGTACGCCGCCGATCTCCACCCGGGCCAGGTCGGCCACCTCGATCCCCTGGGAACGGGCGAAGCCCGCCGCAGCCGGGGTGGGCGTGCCGTCCGGGCGGAACCCGGCGGCGACCTTCGGGCCGCGTACCGTGCGGGTGTGGTCGGGCTCGCGGGCGGCGACCGCGTCGACGACGGCGACCAGCCGGCGCGGGGTGGCCAGCACCCGGACGTCACCGTGCGCCAGCCGGGTGGCGGCCAGCCGGTCGGCGACCAGCTTGGCGACCTGCTGGCGGGCCGAGCGGACCTCCGACGGCGGCATCTCCTCGGTGCCGATCTCGAAGACCAGCTGCCGGGCCGGGCCGGACTCACCGGGCTGTGCGGCTGCCCCGTCGGCCTGCCCGGCCGGTGCCGGCGGCACCACGCCGAGTGGGTGGCCGAGCTCGTCGCGGCGGCGCACCCACAGTTGCGCCACCTCGCCGGCCAGCCGGCGCATCCGGGCGAACTCCGTCGCCCGTTCGGCGGTGGAGACCGCGCCCCGCGCGTCCAGCACGTTGAACGCCTGCGAGCACTTGAGCACGAAGCTGTGCGCCGGCACCGGCAACCCGGCGTCGATCATCCGCTGCGCCTCGGCGGCGTACAGGTCGAGCAGTTGCCGGTTGGTGGCGACGTCGGCGTCGTCCAGGTAGTAACGGGACATCTCGTACTCACCCGGGCCGAAGATCTCGCCGTAGGAGATGCCCGGCGCGTACGCGATCTCCTTGAAGTGGCGGACGCCCTGCAACGCCATCATGATCCGCTCGATGCCGTAGGTGATCTCCACCGACGGCACCTCGAGGTTGATCCCACCGGCCTGCTGGAAGTAGGTGAACTGGGTGATCTCCAACCCGTCCAGCCAGACCTCCCAGCCCAGCCCCCAGGCGCCCAGCGCCGGCGAGGCCCAGTTGTCCTCGACGAACCGGACGTCGTGCGCGGCCACGTCGATGCCCAGCGCGGCCAGGCTGCCGAGGTAGAGCTCCTGCGCGTCGCCCGGCTCGGGCTTGAGGATCACCTGGAACTGGGTGTGGGTCTGGATCCGGTTCGGGTTCTCGCCGTACCGGGCGTCGTCCGGGCGCACCGACGGCTCGACGTAGGCGACCCGCCACGGCTCCGGGCCGAGCACCCGCAGGAACGTGGCCGGGTTCAGCGTGCCGGCGCCGACCTCGGTGTTCATCGGCTGGACCGTCAGGCAACCCTGCTCGGCCCAGTACGCCGCGAGGCGGGCCAGCGCGTCCTGCATCGTCAGCACGAATTGCTCCCAAGGTCGGTGACGGCCGGTACGTCGGGTACCGGCCGGCGGCGGATGATTCCGGGCCATTCTATTTGCCCGGCCGCGACCGACCTGAACGGGCCGTGACCCGCGCGACGGTGGGTGGTCCGCTGGGAGCTGGAGGTCAGCGGTCGAAGCCCCAGGCGTGGTAGGACTCCACGGTCAACCAGGCGGACACCCGGGGGCGCTCCCGGTCCGGGTAGCGGTCACCGGTGTAGTGCCGGGCCAGCCGGTCGATCCCGGCCAGCTCGGGATCCGGCTCGATGGTCACGCTGCCGTGCAGGCTGACGTGCCGGTACCAGGAGTCGCCGTCCAGGACGGTCAGCGACACCCGTGGGTCGGCCCGCAGATGCTCCAGCCGCTTGCGCCCGGCGTCCAGGTTGAGCAGCACCCGGCCGTCGTCCCACAGGTACCAGGTGGCGACGGTCACCGGCGCGCCGCTCGGGCTCACCGTGCCCATCACCGACAGGTTCGGCCGGCCCAGCATCTCGACCAGGTGTTGCGGCAACGGCGGTTTGGCCATCGACGGAGCTCCTTCCAGCGGGCGACGGGTGGATTGGTCGCGTACGGTCACCGACTCTACGGCCGCCAGGCGTCGCTCACACCTGATCGCGCAGGCTTTCCGTCCGTTGCTCGACCGTGGTCCGCAGCTGTTCCAGCTCGGTCGCGACCGCCGAGCCGTCCTGACCGTCGACGGTTGCCAGGACGGCGGCCAGGTCGTCCAGCGCGGCCGTCGCCGCGCCGCTGGCGAACATCCGCTGATAGAGATCGCGGTACGCGGCCTCGTACACCTCGGTGAACGCGTCGCTGGCCAGGAACCGTTCCTTGAGCGGGTGCCCCATCGACCGACCGGGACCGCCACCGCCCTGCGCCGCACCGCCCTGCGCCGCACCGCCCTGCTGCGCCGGGCCAGCCGTACCGCCGTCGCCTCGCTGGAACCCGTCCGGCGGTTCGAAGCCCTCGGGCAGCTCGAACCCCTCGGGCAGCTCGAACCCCTCCGGCGGCTGGAACCCGCCCTCCTGTTGCTGCCCGCCGCCGGGCTCGCCGCCCTGCTGCGCCTGCCCACCGCCGAACCGACCGCCACCCATGCTGACCGCGTCGTGCGGGCCGAGCGTCGCGTCGCCGCGCAATGTCAGGTTGTGGTCCCAGCTGATCACCGAGAACTTGCGGGTCTCCAGGTCGTAGTACAGGTAGTAGTTGCGCCCCGGGCCGGCCATGTCGTCGAAGTTGAGCAGCAGATTCTGTGCGGCGACGTAGCGGGCGAAGGACTCGACGTCGACGTGGTCGGCCAGTTCGGCGTCGAACTCCTCGTCGGAGGCCTCGGCGGCCCAGCGGATCAAGTTGATCACCGGCTGCAGGTCCTGACTGCCGGTCAGGTTGATCTGCTTGAAGTCGTCCTGGTACTCGACCAGATCTTCGCCCTGGTAGCTGAACGACCCGGAGGCCAGGGACTTGTAGAGCACGCCGTTGGATCCGACCCCGGCGGCGTACTGCTCGTCGGGGTGCTCGACGACGAGCCGGGCGGTGGTCGGCCGGTCGTTGACGGTGAACGAGGTGTATGCGTACCGCTGGGTGGTCATACCGGCGGTGGCCAGCAGGGACAGCGCCAACGCCTCGTTTGCGACGGCGGTGCCGCCACCCATTCCGCCGACCCGCACCGCGATCTCCTGCAGACCCTGGTAGCGCCGCCCCTCGACGAACGTGTCGAAGCTGATCAGCCAGGGCAGGGTCTCCGGCTCCTCGGCAGCGAGCCCGGCCATGCCCATGCCGACCCCGCCACCGGGCCGGTTGCCGCCCTGCGGTGCGCCGCCGGGTTGCCCTTCGTCGGCGGGCTGGCCCTGGCCGCCGCCGCGCTGGGCGGTCTCACCGTCGCGGGTCAGCCCGTTCAGTGTGGAGTTGCCCTTGAGTCGGATGCCGACGCTCGGAATCGTGGTCCCGTCGATCGTCAGATCGGCCTCGACGTACTCCTTCTCGCCGTCGTCGAAGTAGGCGTCGAGCATCCGTTGGTAGTCGTCGTCGCGGAAGATTAGCGAGATCTCGTGGGCCACCGTCGAGTCGAACAGGTCGACGGTGCCGGCGATGTCGACCGTCACCACATCCGTCGCGGCGTTCGCCGCGCTGGTGACGTACGGCCGGATCCGGGTGCTGCCCAGCACGACCGTCACCACCAGCAGGAATACGGCGCAGCTGGCCAGCAGCCGGTAGTTGTGCCGGATCCGCAGTGGGATCCGGTGCCGCAACCGGCGCTTCGGCGCAGCGACCGGCGGCACGGCCGGTGGATTCGGGGCGGACGGCGTACCGCTCATCACAGGTCCGTCTGGTCGTAGCCGGTGAGCACGGTGACCCGCTGGCCGCCGGTCAGCTCGCTCAGACTGGCGATCAGCTCGCCCGGCTCGCTGCCCTTCTTCAACCTGACCGTGTACATCAGCTCGGTCAACGCGCCGCCCCGGATGGACTCGATGCTGACCAGCTCGAATTCGGTGGTCAGCCGCAGCAGCACGTCCTGCACGGCGTGCGTGTGGTCGCGGTCCGGTGGCACCTGCACCTTCACCACCTGGCGTTGCACGTTGAGCGCGAACCAGTTGAAGCGGTACATCACTCCGATGATCAGGCAGATCGCGACCGTGGCGATCACCGCGAGCAGGTAGAACCGGGTGCCGCAGGCCATGCCGACGCCCATCACCAGGAAGATGAAGCCGACGTCGCGGGTCTCCTTGATCGCGTTGCGGAACCGGACCACGGACAGCGCGCCGACCAGGGCGAAGGCCCGGGCGATGTTGGAGCCGACGACCAGCATGATCAACGAGATCAGCATGCCGAGGATGATCAGTGTCTGAACGTACGACTGGCTGTACGACACGTTGCGGTGGGTGGCCCGGTAGACCCAGCCGATGATCGCGCTGAGCACGAAGGAAAGCGCCAGCGACGCGGCGATGTCGCCGAGGCTGAACGTGCTGGACAGGTCCTGGAAGGTGATGTCCATGTCAGGCCTGCCCGCCGCTCGCGCCGACGGCCAGCAGCTCGCCGGCCGGCCGGTCCGGCTCCGCCGGTGGCGCGTCGGCCGGCAGGTGGAACACCGACCGCGGGGCCCGCCCGAACGCCTCGACGCACTGGCAGTACTTGCTGACCCGCACGACCGACAGGTCCGCCTGCGCGGCGAGGTCGGTCAGCCAGTACGGGACCCGTTCGTTCGCCTTCACCTCCATGATCGAACGCCACGGCGGGACGATGAACCGGTTCTCGGCGTCGACGCCGAGGTGCAGGTCACGGTCCCGACCCCGGACCCGGGTGTCCAGGGTGACTCGCAGGCCGAGATCGGCGCCGGTGCCGACGAACGCCTGCCGGTGGTAGCCGGTGATCGCCACCGGGCGCAGGTCCAGGCCGCTGACCAGGCCGAGGACCTCCTGCACGAAGCCCCGCTGCGGCTCGGCGTGGTCGATCATGGCGCGGCCGTCGCACAGTTGACGGGCCAGTCGGTACGGCAGCGCGATCCGCCGTTTCTGGGTGACCCGGTTGACCCGCTGCTTGATCTCGACGTGGACGGTGGTGTCGTCGTCGATGCCGGTCCGGTCGCCGTAGTGCCGGATCCGCAGTTTGCGGCGGAACCGCAGCCCTTCGATCTTCTCCCAGTAGAAGCGCAGGTCGTCGGTGTCGTAGTAGAGGCTCCACACCCCGTACCCGGTGGTCCCGGCATGGCTGTCCCGGTCGAGCCGGCGGGCGAGCTGGTCACGTAGGGCGGGTACCGCCGCGTTGTCGACCAGGTACTTGATCTCGTACCGGTTGAACGCGTGCAGCCGGGTGACGCCCCGCAGCGCGTGGCCGGCCCGGTCGTTCGGTCGCTGGCCGGGGGCCGTCGGCGGTGCCGAATCGGGTCGCATGGGCAGGTCCTCACCTTCAGGTAGGGCGGATTCGGTGCGAAGGTGAGGAAACACCGCGCAGATCAAAACAACCTCGGAACGGACTGCGAACTCACAGCGAACGGCAGATGTCGGAAGGGTGGCCGGCGGGTGGTTTGTGGTGTGCCGGGCGGCCGACCACGAACGGGCGGCCGCTGCCCGGGTACCCCACAGCCGGCTCCCAGCCGGCTCCGAGACTCCGCCGGTATGCATGGCTGATGACCTCATCCGCCGAGATCGGCCAGGCAGCCGGCACCGGACCGGACCGGGCTCCCCGGATCCTGGTCGTCGACGACGAGCCGAACATCTGCGCCCTGCTCGCCGCCACGTTGCGGCTGATCCGGTTCGACGTCCGGGTGGTCGACGGCGGCCGGGCAGCTCTGGTGGCGATCGAGGAGTTCGAGCCGGATCTGGTGGTCCTCGACGTGATGATGCCGGATCTGGACGGCTTCGAGGTGGCCCGGACGATGCGCCGGGGCGGCCGCCGGCACGTACCCGTGCTGTTCCTGACCGCGCGGGACGCCGTGCAGGATCGGATCGCCGGGCTGACCGTCGGAGCCGACGACTACGTCGCCAAGCCGTTCAGCCTGGAGGAGGTGGTGCTGCGGATCAGGGCGATCCTGCGGCGCAGCGGCGTCGTCGACGAGCCCGAGCCGACCGACCGGGTGCTGCGCTACGCCGACCTGGAGCTCGACGAGGACGCCCACGAGGTACGCCGGGCCGGCCAGCCCGTCGACCTGTCGCCGACCGAGTTCAACCTGCTGCGGTATCTGCTGGTCAACGCCGGCCGGGTGGTCAGCAAGAGCCAGATCCTGGACCGGGTGTGGAGCTACGACTTCGACGGCGACGGCCGGATCGTCGAGTCGTACGTCTACTACCTGCGTAAGAAAATCGACCAGCATGAGCCGGCGCTGATCCACACCGTCCGGGGGGTCGGCTACACGCTGCGACTGCCCCGGTCGGGCGGTGTCTGATGCGGCACCTGAACCGGTTCGGTTCCCGGATCACCGTACGGCGGTGGTCGCACTGGACGCTGCGGTCCCGGCTGGTGCTGGCCACCGCGGTCCTCACCGCCGTCGCCCTGCTGCTGGCCAACACGGCCGGTCTGGTTCTGCTGCGGCAGAGCCTGACCGACCGGCTCGACGAGCAGTTGCGGCTGATGAGCCGACCGTACGCCGGATCCGCGCCGCCCACCCTCGACCCGGACGGTCCCCGACCCCGACCGTTCCCCGGCGCCTCCCTGCAACCGGCCCAGTCGGTCCTGCTGTACGCCGCCGACGGGACCCTCACCCAGCAGTTCTCCTCCGACCCGGACGCCGCCCTACCCGAGTTGGACGACTATCCGGCGCTGGTCGAGCGGGCCGTTGTCCGGCGTCCCTACACGGTGCCCGCCGCCGACGGTGACGGGTCCTGGCGGGTGCTGGCGGTGCCGCGCGCCGACGGCGGGCTCGCGGTGGTCGGCGTCTCGCTGCGCCAGGTCGACGCGACCGCCGACACGCTGCTCATGATCGACGCCGTGGTGGTGCTGCTGATCCTGGTGCTGCTCGGTCTGGTCGCCGCCGCGACGGTCCGGCTCGGGCTGCGCCCGCTGACCCGGATGGAACGCATCGCCGCCGAGATCACCGGCGGCAACCTGGCCCGGCGGGTCCTCGACGCCGACCCGCACACCGAGGTCGGCCGGCTCGGCGGCGCGCTGAACTCGATGCTGGACCGGATCGGGGCCGAGGTCGCCGCCCGGACCGCCTCGGAGCAGCGACTCCGGCAGTTCGTCGCGGACGCGTCGCACGAACTGCGCACCCCGCTCACCTCGATCCGGGGATTCGCCGAACTGTACCGGCGGGGCGGGGCGACGCCCGGCCCGGAACTCGACGAGGCGATGCGCCGGATCGAGGCGGAGGCGGCCCGGATGGGGCTGCTGGTGGAGGACCTGCTGCTGCTGGCCCGGCTCGACCAGCGTCGGCAGCCGGTGCGTCGACCGGTGGATCTGCTCGCGGTCGCCGCCGACACGATCCGCGACGCGTCCGCCCGGGCCCCCGACCGTCGGGTCCGGATGGCGCCGGCCGGGCCGGTCGGCTCCGCCGCACCCGACCTGCAGCCGGTCGCACCCGACCTGCAGCCGGTCTCGGTGCCGGGGGACGAACCGGCGCTGCGCCAGGTGGCCGCCAACCT
Organism: Solwaraspora sp. WMMD792; assembly: GCF_029626105.1. Classification (NCBI taxonomy): domain Bacteria; kingdom Bacillati; phylum Actinomycetota; class Actinomycetes; order Micromonosporales; family Micromonosporaceae; genus Solwaraspora; species Solwaraspora sp. WMMD792. Next base: position 4,762,908 of record NZ_JARUBH010000009.1, on the reverse strand, counting down.
GGTGGCGAACGCGCTGCAGCACACCCCGCCGGCGGCCGAGATCACCGTACGGGTGGGGTATCTGCCGGCCGGCGCTGGCGGTGCCCTGTCGGACCGGCCGCTCGCGGCGGTCGGGCGGGACCTGCCGGCGGACGCGCCGCTGGCGGTGATCGAGGTGACCGACACCGGTCCCGGCGTGCCGGCGGCGCACGCCGGGCGGGTCTTCGAGCGGCTGTACCGGGTGGATCCAAGCCGCACCCGGGCGCGGGGCGGCGGCTCCGGCCTCGGGCTGGCGATCGTCGCGGCGATCGTGGACGGTCACGCCGGCCGGATCGAGCTGTACGACCGGCCGGGCGGTGGTGCCGTGTTCCGCGTACTGCTGCCCGAGCCGATGTTGTGCCGGCCCGCACCAGCCCTCATGCTTTAGCCGGGGGTCGGCGCGGTCCGCGGTCCGGGCGGCCGGCCAATGTATGAAGGAGTCCCGGTGCCACGGCGCGTCCTGACCGGTTACCTCGCGGTGCAGGCTGTCCTCGGCGTGGCGGTCTTCTGGGCGCCGGATGCCGCCGCCGTCTGGTGGGGGGCGATCGGCGTGGTCAGCGTGGCCGCGGTCGGTTGGGGAATCCACCGGCACCGGCCGCCCCGCCGGTTTCCCTGGCTGCTGCTGGCCGGCGGCGCCGGGGCGCTGGCGGTCGGCGACGTCCACTACGAGTTGTCGCGGCGTACGACGGGTGCCGCCGGTGACGCCCTGTCGCTGATCGCCGACGCCGCCTACCTGGCGACCTTCGGCCTGCTCGCCGCCGGGGTGCTCAGCCTGACCCGCACTACGGTGGCGTTGCGGGACCGGTCCGCTCTGCTGGACACCCTGGTGCTGGTCGTGGTGACCGGCCTGGTCACCTGGACCCTGGTGGTCGGCCCGGCGGTGACCGATGTGGATCTGCCGGCGGTGGAGAAGGCGCTGCTGGCCGTACACGGCCTCGGTGGGGTGCTGGTCGTCGTGGTGATGCTGCGCCTGGCTGCCGCCGCCTGGCGGGATCCGACGGTGATCGGGCTGGCGGTCGGCGCGGCCGGCATGCTGGCCGCCGACGTCTGGTACGCGGCCGCCGAACTCAACGCCGGCTGGCAGCCGGGGCACCCGGCCGAACTCGGCTGGTACGTCTTCTACGTCAGCTGGGGGGTCGCCGCCCTGCACCCGAACATGGCTCGGCTGGCCACCCGGTCCGACCGGGGCCCGGACGACGTCGCCGCGATGCGGGTCGGTCTGTTGACGATCACCTGCCTGACGGTGCCGTTCCTGCTGGTGATCCAGGCGTTCGCCGCAGAGCCGGCCGAGCTGCCCGACGGGTTGGTGACCGCTGCGGCGGCCGGTCTCACCACGATGCTCGCGGTGACCCGGGTGGTCGATTCGGTGACCGGGCACCGGGCCGCGGTGCACCGGGAACGGTCGCTGCGCCGGGCCGGGACGCGGCTGCTGTCGGCCACCACGATCGCGCAGGTGGCCGAGATGGTCCGCCGGTCGGTCGGCGAGCTGCTGCCAGCCGGGACCGATCACCAGGTCCTGTTCGCCGTGCGCCGCCCGGTGGCGGGGGCCGGCGGCGAGCCGCCCGACCCGGAGTCGGTGGCCGACTGGCAGCCACAGGTCGTCGTCGACGACCCGTTGCCGGTGGACGCGGCGCGGCGGCGTACCCGGATCATGCCGATCCGGCTGTTGCATCCCGACCTGGCCGACCGGCTCGCCCCGGCACCGGCCGCCCTGGTGGCCGGCCTGGCCGCGCCGGCCCCGTCCGGCGGGACCGGTACCGCGCTGCTGGTCGGGGCGGCGGACGGGGTGCTGGCCGCCAGTCGGGACGCGATCGAGGTGGTCGTCGCTCAGGCGGCGCTGGCCCTGCACCGGATCGCCGCGACCGAGGAGGCCGCCCGGCGGGACCGGGACCGCTACCTCAATCTGGTCGCGGGCACCGCCGGCGACGCGGTGGTGATCGTCGGAGCGGACGACCGGATCCGGTACGCGAGTCCGCCGTGCAGCCGGTTGTTCGGCGTCGAGCCGGCGGTCCTCGCCGACTGGCGGGACCTGGTGCACCCCGCCGATCAGGCGCAGGTGTCCCGGACCCTCGGCGCGGCCGGTGACCGGGACGACGGTTCGGCGGTGGGTGACCAGTGGGTGCTGCGCCGGCCGGACGGCAGCCACGTGCTGCTCGAGGTGCGGTGCCGGGATCTGCGGCGGGTGCCGGGGGTACGCGGCCTGGTGCTGACCTTCAGTGATCTGGCTGATCAGCGTCGCCGTGACTCGGAGCTGGCGCTTCGCCGGATCGACCGCAGCGCGCCGGGGCAGAACCGACGTAGCCTCCGCCGCCGCTTTCGCTGACTATGACAGTGGATGTCGCTTTTGGTGGTTGTTCCGTTCCGTGCTGAACCGCAAACTAGCCTTGCCTGGCCCGTTGTGCGGCAGGGGTCGACCTGGTTAAGCTTTTCATGCGCGCCCCTATCGCCCGCTTCCCCCGTGGCAGGCGATCGGGGCGCGCTTCTTTTGTCTTCCAATGCTCTCCGGCACCCTCGCCCACCTGCTGTCTCAGCCGACGCTGCTGATCACAGTGGAGACTTGGGTCGGGTGAGTCCACGATCGGCTGACGGCACCCGTCCGGCGGTCGTCGACCACCGGACGGGCCCGTAGACCACCGGACGGGCAGCGGGCCGGGAGCGGGCCGGCCGCGATGGTCAGATCCAGCGCCCGCCGAGCCACATCCGCGCCGACCAGTCCTCGTACGGCAGCGGCTCACCGACGAAGATCGGGTAGAAGTACGCGAAGCAGACGGCAACCAGCAGGACGTAGGTGCCGGCGACCACCGCGCCGACCAACCGTCGGTCGTTGCCGGCCGGATCGGCGACCGCCGTCCCACCGGACGGTGTGACGATCGCGCCGAGCACATAGGTCACCGCGAGGATCAGGAACGGCAGCGCTGGCGCGGTGTAGAAGGAGAACATGGTCCGGCCCTCGGTGGCGTAGTAGAACCACGGCAGCAGCCCGGCGGCCACCCCGGCGAGGATCGCCCCGGCCCGCCAGTCCCGGCGGGCGATACCGAGCCAGACCAGCGCCGCCAGGGCCGGCAGGAACGACCACCACAGCAGCGGAGTGCCCAGCAGCAGCACCTCCTCGGCGCAGCTGGGTGCTCCGCAGGCGGTCTGGTCGGTCCAGTGGAAGGCGACCGGGCGGCCCAGCAGCAGCCACTGCCACGGCCACGACTGGTAGCGGTGCTCCGTCTCCAATGTGCTGTGGAAGCCGTACGCCTGGGTGTGGTAGTGCCAGAGGTTCTGCAGGGCGCCGATGACCGGCGCCTCGGACATGCCGTTGTCCGCCCGCCAGTGCCGCAGGTAGCCGCCGTCGGTTGCCAGCCAGCCCGACCAGCTGGCGAGGTAGGTGCCGAGGATCAGCACCCCGCCGAGGACCAGCCAACCGATCTCGCCGAGCGTCGCGTCCAGCCACGGCCGGCGGACCCCGGCGGACCGGCGGGCACCGGCCTCCCACCAGATCACCAGCAGGCCGAACACCGGGATGAACCACAGCGCGCTCCACTTGACGGCGAGACCGCAGCCGAGCAGCAGCGCCGCGATCAGCCGCCACCACGGTACGGCGAACGGCGGTCGGCCGGCGCGGCCCGGCAGAGTCGGATCGAGCCCGTCGTCGACCGCCCGCAGCCACCGCCGCCGACTCCAGTCCCGGTCGACGACCAGCGCGGCGAAGGCGGCGAGCACGAAGAACGCGAGGAAGATGTCGAGCAGGGCGGTCCGGGACAGCACCAGATGGAAGCCGTCCAGGGCGAGCAGCAGCCCGGCCGTGCAGCCGAGGACCGTGGAGCGGAACAACCGCCGGGCCGTCCGGGTGATGATCAGCACCATCAGGATGCCGACCACCGCCGCCGAGATCCGCCAGCCGAACTCGGTGAAGTCGAACAAGCGGACGCCCAGCGAGATGATCCACTTGCCGAGCGGCGGATGCACCACGTACGCCGGGGTGTTGTTGGTCTCGTCCCACTCGAAGCCGTACTGGCGCAGCTCGTTGGCCTCGTTGGCGTAGTAGAGCTCGTCGAAGATCAGGCCCGGCGGGTGGCTCAGGTTGACCAGCCGCAGTACGCCGGCGATGGTCACCACCACGGCGGTGGCCAGCCAGGACCACGGCTCCAGCCAGTTGTCCAGTGGTGCCAGCCGGCGGCGGACCACGGCCGGCAGCCCGACCCCGCCGGTCGGCCCCGACGGTCCTGACGCCCCGGTGCCGCCCGGGTGGGGACCCGTCGGGCCGGCGTCCGGTGGACGGACCGGCCGGTCCGCTGTCACCGTCACCGCTGGTTCACCGCTTGCCGCGTCCGAGTCTGCCGCCGAGATCACCCCGTGATCGTAGGCTGCCGCCCGACGTCGCGGGACCTCCCCGCCGAAGAATATATTTCGGGTCGTCGATGCGTCGCGCTACGGCTGGTCGATGCCTGCTCCGGTCGGTCGATGTCAGACGCTCCAGGCGGCGGCCAGGAACCCGGCGGCCAGCAGGACCGGTGCCAGCAACGCGGCGGCGGTGGCGCCCCGGCGGGCCGCCGCGCTGGCCAGCCGGCGGGCACCGCTGCCCCAGATCAGCAGTACGCCGAGCAGCACGGTCAGCCCCCAGCCGACCGACCACCGCAGGTGCAGCACGACCAGATCGGCCACGACGTACGCGGTGTCCCGTTCGCGGTGCAACATCCGGGCGGTCAGCTCGGCGCCGACGGCCTGGTCCACCGGCGGTACGCCGAACAGCCGTACCCGGTCGACGGTGAAGCCGGTCTGTGCGGCGAACTCGCCGAGACACCGTCGGCCCAGGCCGTCGCCGGTGCAGTCGGTGACCGTGGCGGTGCCGGGGACGCCCCGGCCGACGGCCAGCCACAGCGGTTCGGCGCTGACCCAGCCGAGGAACGCCGCCGCCGCCGCGACGACCACGATCCAGGCGATGCCGGTCGCCGGCCGGCGGGTCCGCCGGACTCGCGTCCGCCGCTGACGGGCGACCGGGCGACCCGGCGGCCGCTCCGCTACCGGTGCCACGGTCCGCACCGGTCTGCCGTCACGGGTCGCTGCGCCGGCATCCGGTTCGCCGGTGTCGGCCGGTGCGCCGGTGTCCGCTGGTGCACGGATGTCCGGTGCATCGGTGCCGGCTGGTGCGCTGGTGTCGGCCGGCTCGTCGGCGTCCAGGGTCACCGGCGTGGCCGGATGGGCGGCGGCTGATTCGCCGCCGTGCCACCAGGTGCCCTCCGGCCCGGCAGTCGCCCAGGGGCTCGGCCGCCGCCGACGCTGCCCGGGAGCGCTCGCCGACTTTCGGGCGGGCCGGGCGGTGGGCTCCCGGGAGGGTCGGGCGGTCGGCTCCCGGGAAGGTCGGGCGGTCGTCGGCCCGTCGGACTCCGGCATGCTGGGTTCCCCGGTCACCCCGCCATTCCACACCCCGGTACGTGGAGCCGGGGCGAACCCCCCAGGCGTGTCGCGCTCCGTCGGGCGGCTCGGCAACCCGTTCGCGTACGCCTGGTGACACTAACTAGGCTGGTCGCATGAGTCACGTTCTCGCGGCGGTCGCCTGGCCCTACGCCAACGGGCCCCGCCACATCGGCCACGTCTCCGGTTTCGGGGTGCCCTCCGACGTGTTCAGCCGGTACATGCGGATGGCCGGTCACGACGTGCTCATGATCTCCGGCACCGACGAGCACGGCACGCCGATCCAGGTGCAGGCCGACAGCGAAGGGCTCAAGCCGCGCGAGCTGGCCGACCGGTACAACCGGGTGATCGTCGAGGACCTGCACGGGCTCGGTCTGTCCTACGACCTGTTCACCCGGACCACCACCGGCAACCACTACCAGGTGGTCCAGGAGCTGTTCGAGACGTTGCACCGCAACGGCTACATCGTGCCGAAGACCACCCTCGGCGCGATCTCCCCGTCGACCGGTCGTACCCTGCCGGACCGCTACATCGAGGGCACCTGCCCGATCTGCGGCTACGACGCCGCCCGGGGCGACCAGTGCGACAACTGCGGCAACCAGCTCGACCCGGTCCAGCTGATCGACCCGCGCTCCAAGATCAACGGGGAGACGCCGAACTTCGTCGAGACCGAGCATTTCTTCCTCGACCTGCCAGCGTTCGCCCAGGCACTCGGCAAGTGGCTGGACACCCGCGACGGCTGGCGGCCCAACGTGCTGCGGTTCTCCCGCAACCTGCTCGACGACCTGCAGCCCCGGGCGATCACCCGGGACCTGGAGTGGGGCGTGCCGATCCCGTTGGACGGCTGGCGCGAGCGCGGCGACAAGCGGATCTACGTCTGGTTCGACGCGGTGATCGGCTACCTGTCCGCCTCGATCGAGTGGGCCCGGCGGTCCGGTGACCCGGACGCCTGGCGCCGCTGGTGGATCGCGGACACCGACGGCGAGGACGCCCGTGGCTACTACTTCATGGGCAAGGACAACATCGTCTTCCACTCGGTGATCTGGCCGTCGCTGCTGCTCGGCTACTCCGGCGAGGGCGACCACGGCGGCGAGCCCGGTCGGCTCGGTCGGCTCAACCTGCCCACCGAGGTGGTCTCCAGCGAGTTCCTGACCATGGAGGGGCGCAAGTTCTCCTCCTCCCGCCAGGTGGTCATCTACGTGCGGGACTTCCTGGCCCGCTACGACGCCGACGCGCTGCGCTACTTCATCGCCGTGGCCGGCCCGGAGAGCCAGGACACCGACTTCACCTGGGCCGAGTTCCGGCGTCGCAACAACGACGAGCTGGTCAACGACTGGGGCAACCTGGTCAACCGGTCGATCTCGATGGCCGCCAAGAACTTCGGCGCCATCCCGCCGATCGACCCGGCCGGGCTGACCGCCGCCGACGAAGCGCTGCTGGCGACCAGCCGGGCCGCGTTCGGCACGGTCGGCGCGCTGATCGAACGGCACCGGCAGAAGCAGGCCATCGGTGAGGCGATGCGGGTGGTCGCCGAGGCCAACCGGTACCTGTCCGACCAGGCCCCGTGGAAGCTCAAGGGCGAGGCGGACAAGCCCCGGATGGGCACCGTCCTGCACGTCGCCCTGCAGGTGGTCGCCGACGCGAACACCCTGCTCACCCCGTTCCTGCCGCACTCGGCGCAGAAGATCCACGAGCTGCTCGGCGGCACCGGCGTACACGCGCCGATGCCCCGGATCGTCGAGGTCGACGACCTCGACGGCGGGCCGGCGTACCCGATCCTCACCGGCGACTACCGCGACGGTGCCCGGTGGGAGTCCACCCCGGTCGAGCCCGGTCGGCCGCTGGCCGCGCCGAAGCCGGTGTTCCGCAAGCTCGACGAGTCGATCGTCGACGAGGAGCTGGCCCGGCTCACCGCCTGACCGGGTGACCGACTACCTCGCCGGGTTGCTGCTCGGCCTCGGCCTGATCATGCCGATCGGGCCGCAGAACGTCTTCGTGGTCAGCCAAGGGCTGGCGGCCGGCCTGCCGCGTGCGCTGTGGGCGGTGCTGGCCGCCGGCTGCTGCGACACGCTGCTGATCGTCGCCGGGTTCGCCGGCGTGTCCGGCCTGATCGCCACCGTGCCGGGCGTACGGCCGGCGCTGCTCGTCTTCGGCACGGTCTTCCTCACCTACCTGGGCGTGCGCTCCATCCGTACCGCCGGCGGGCACCTCACCGTCGGCCCGCCGGGCGGGCCGGGGCCGGGGGCGGCGGTCGGGTCGGTCCGCCAGGTCATCGGGCGTACGGTCAGCGTCTCGTTGCTCAACCCGCACGCCATCCTCGACATGGTCGGGGTGATCGGGGCGGCGGTGATCGCCCAGCCGGCGGACTCCCGGGCGACGTTCGCCGCCGGGACGCTCTCCGCGTCGTGGACCTGGTTCCTGATCCTGGCGGTCGGTGCCGCCCAGGCACGTCGCTTCCTGACGCCGCGGACGATCGCCTGGTTCGACCGGCTCTCCGGCGCGATCATGCTGGTCTTCGCCGGCTACTTCGTGGTCGAGCTGACCCACCTGGCCGCCGGGTGAGCGCGGCGCCACCTCTGGCCCCGCTGGTTCACAGCTGGTACGGCAGGTCGGTCGGGCCTTCGTCGGAGATCTCCACGCTCGGTGCCCACACCTCGTACACCCCGCGTTCGTAGCACTGCGCGCCGAGCGACGCGACCGCCTCCGGGGTGGGCCGGCACAGCCGCAGCCGGCTCCACCCGGAGTCCTGCCGCAGCACCTGACAGCGGGCGTCGCGCCAGGTGGCGAGCCGCACCCGGCGGGCCAGCGAGTCGACGGGGTAGCGGGCGGCCCGGGTCATCGCCAACACCCGGAACTCGTGCGGCGGGTCGGCGACCGCCTCGTACGTCTGGCCGTCGTGGGTGCCGACCAGCTGGGTCGACTGCGGCAGGTCGCCGGTGCGTAGGTACTCCTGGTCGGACGGGACGTCGGGGATGCCGTCGAGCAGGTGCCGTCGCTGCGGCCCGGCCATCCGGATCCAGCCGCGCTGCTCCGGCTGGTACGTGTACAGCACCACCTCCGCGCCGTCCGGGGTGTACGCCAGCAGCGCGGCGTTGGCCGGCATCGGCAGGTCGGTGCAGCCGGCGGTGACGAACTCGGGGATCAGGTGACGCTCGCTCGGGGTGAACCCGGTGCCGAGCACCGGCGGGCCGATCCGGTCCCGTGGCGGCATGGCCACCAGCCCTTGGTACGCCGGCCCGGCCGGGATCTCGTAGTCGTCGGCGCCGATGGCCCGCCAGCGCAGCGCGTACGCCACCTCCAGGCTGTCCCGCCCGCCTCCGTCGTCGGTGCGCAGCAGGGCCAGGTCGGCCGGAGTGCGCAGATGCGCGATGTCGTACTCCCGGTAGCAGAAACCGGCCGGCGACCAGCCACGCAGGAATCCGGCCACCTGCCGGCCGGAGAGGACCTTCATCATCCGGGTGCCACGCCGGACCGTCGCGGTGCGCCGGACCACGGTGATCGCCGGATGGTCGGCGGCCGTCGGCGTCTGGCTCAGCTGGTGCATGTCCGCCCAGCTGGCGGCCCGGGTCAACGGGGCCATCAGGGGGCTGTCGCCCGGATCGTCGGCGCGGTCCTCGCCCTCCGCCAAGCCGCCGCCGGAGGCGCCCGGGCCGGCGCCGAAGATGCCCGCTCCGGGCACCGGGCCGACCTCGCTGGCATGCACGTGGCGGAACCAGCGGCCCCGGCCGTCGCGCTGGAAACCGGCCACCGGGTCCAGGCTGACCAGCCGGTACGCGGCACCCCGGGCGATCTCCTTAGCCGGGTAGACCGCACCCTCGAAGCGGACGTGCAGACCGGCCGGGGCATCGGCGACGCCGCCACGCGCAGAGCTCAGAGTCACGTCGCCGACGGTAGTTGCCGGGTCACCGCTTCGGGTGAACGCGCGGTTGCCGCCGGATGTCCATTGACGGTGCCGCCCGGGTGGGCCGGTGAACCGGCCGGAGCGGGGCGTGTGATGCTGTCCGATGATGACGCAGCCAGCCGAGACCCGCCGCCAACGGGCCGCCCGCCGGGCCGGGGAGTTCCCACCACCACCCGACCCGCTGCCCGTACCGGTGATCGACAGCCACACCCACCTGGACCTGACCGTCGCCGAACCGGCGGTGCCCGGCCGGGACACCGGCGACCCGGTGGCCACCCTGATCGCCCAGGCCGGAGCGGTCGGCGTCGACCGGCTGGTCCAGGTCGGAGTGGACCTGGAGTCGTCGCGCTGGGGCGCCGAGCTGGCGGCCGGCACCCCGGCGGTGGTCGCCACGGTCGCCCTGCACCCCAATGAGGCACCCCGACTGACCGACCTGGACGAGGCGCTGCGCGAGATCGAGGCGCTGGCCGCCGCCGACCGGGTGCGAGGCGTCGGCGAGACCGGGCTGGACCACTTCCGGACCGGGCCGGACGGCCTCGCCGCGCAGCAGGCCAGCTTCCGGGCGCACATCGCGATCGCCAAGCGGTACGGCAAGCCGCTGGTGATCCACGACCGCGACGCGCACGCCGACGTGCTGCGGGTGCTCGACTCCGAAGGCGCCCCGCAGACGGTGGTGATGCACTGCTTCTCCGGCGACGCGGATTTCGCCGCCGACTGCGTGCGGCGCGGCTTCGTGCTCAGCTTCGCCGGTACGGTCACCTTCGGCAACGCCGCCGCGCTGCGCGCCGCGGCCGCCGTCACGCCGGTCGAGCAGATGCTGGTGGAGACCGACGCGCCGTACCTGACGCCGATGCCGCACCGGGGCCGGCCGAACGCCTCCTATCTGATCCCGCACACCGTCCGGCTGCTGGCCGAGGTCACCGGCACCGACCTGGCCGAGCTGTGCGCCGCGATCTCGGCCACCGGCGACCGGGTGTTCGGGCCGTGGTGAGTCGGTGACCGAGCTGCTCGGCCCGGCGCAGATCCGGGAGCTGGCCGGCCGGCTGGCGGTGGCGCCCACCAAACGGCTCGGGCAGAACTTCGTGCACGACCCGAACACGGTCCGGCGGATCGTGTCCGCCGCCGACCTGCCGGCCGATTCGGTGGTGCTGGAGGTCGGCCCCGGGCTGGGCTCGTTGACCCTGGGCCTGCTCGACCAGGTACGCCACCTGCACGCGGTGGAGATCGATCCGGTGCTGGCCGGGGCGCTGCCGCCGACCGTCGCCGGCTGCGGCGGTGACCTCGCCCGGTTGACCGTGCACACCGCCGACGCGCTGCGGATCACCGCCGCCGGGCTCGGTGGGCCGGAGCCGACCGCGCTGGTGGCCAACCTGCCGTACAACGTGGCGGTGCCGGTGGTGCTGCACCTGCTCGCCGAGCTGCCCAGCCTGCGGCAGGGGCTGGTGATGGTGCAGAAGGAGGTGGCCGACCGGCTGGTCGCCGGTCCGGGCTCGCGCACGTACGGCGTACCGTCGGTGAAGCTGGCCTGGTATGCCGCCGCCCGCACCGCCGGTCGGGTGCCGCCGAGCGTGTTCTGGCCGGTGCCCAACGTCGATTCCGGGCTGGTCGCGTTCACCCGGCGGGAGCCACCGGCGGTGCGGGCGGGTCAGCCGGTGGACGAGTTCCGGCGGCAGGTCTTCGCCGTGGTGGACGCCGCGTTCGCGCAGCGCCGCAAAACGCTGCGGGCGGCGCTGGCCGGCTGGGCCGGCGGCGCGGACCGGGCGGCGGCGGTGCTGGCCAAGGCCGGGGTCGACCCGGGGGCGCGGGGCGAGGCGTTGACCGTGGCCCAGTTCGCGGCGATCGCTGCGGCGGCGCCGCTGGCCGAAACGGTGGCCGAGTAGGCTGGCGGCCGTGATCGTGACGAGAGGTACCCGCGCGGCCCACCTCAGCCGGGGTATTTCCCGGTGACCGAGGCGTGGCGGCCGGGCGACGAGGACGAGGTTTTCCGTCGCGGCGCGCGCAGCTCGGTCAAGGTACGGGTGCCAGCCAAGATCAACCTGCGGTTGGCCGTCGGCCCGCTACGGCCCGACGGCTACCACGAGGTGAGCACCGTCTACCACGCGATCGCGCTCTACGACGAGCTGACCGCCCGGCGGGCCGACACCCTGATCCTGACCATGGACGGTGAGGGCACCGGCGAGCTGGCACTGGACGACTCCAACCTGGTGCTGCGCGCCGCACGGGCGCTGGCCGCGCACGCCCGGGTCCCCGCGCACGCCCGACTGCACCTGCGCAAGCAGATCCCACTCGCCGCCGGCCTGGCCGGCGGCAGCGCGGACGCCGCCGCCGCGCTGGTCGCCTGCGACGAACTGTGGGGGACCGGACTGTCCCGTGACGACCTGGCCGGGCTGGCCGCCGGCCTCGGCTCGGACGTGCCGTTCCTGCTGCACGGCGGCACCGCGCTGGGCACCGGCCGGGGCGAGGCGATCAGCCCGGTACTGGCCCGACCCACCACCTGGCACTGGGTCGTCGCGGTGGCCGACGGCGGCCTGTCCACTCCCCAGGTGTACGCCGAGCTGGACCGGCTGCGGGCGGCTGGTGCGGCGCCGCCGCCGGTCGGCGCCGCCGACGAGCTGCTGGCCGCGCTGCGCCAGCGGGATCCGCAGGTGCTGGCCGGCGCGCTCGGCAACGACCTCGAGCCGGCCGCGCTGTCCATGCGTCCGGCGATCAAGCAGGTGCTGGACACCGGGGTGGCCGCCGGGGCGTTGGCCGGTATGGTCTCCGGGTCCGGCCCGACCTGCGTCTTCCTGGCGGCGGACGCGGCTGTCGCGGGCACCGTCGCGGCCGCGCTCGACGACGCCGGGGTCTGCCGTGACGTGCACCTGGCGCACGGCGCCGTCGCCGGTGCCAGGCTGGTCTGATGGTGAACATCGTCAATCTGGACCGGGTGTCCAAGGGCTACGGCGCCGCCGGGCAGCTGCTCACCGAAGTCTCCCTCGGCCTGGACGACAGCGACCGGATCGGCGTCGTCGGTCTCAACGGCGCCGGCAAATCGACTCTGCTGCGGCTGCTCACCAAGGCCGAGGAACCCGACGCCGGGCGGGTCACCCACCGCCGGGACCTGCGGGTCGCCGCGCTGCCCCAGACGCTCGACCTGGCCGGTGACGCCACCGTACGGGACGTGGTGCTCGGCACCGCGTGGCTGGCCGAGGGGTTCGGCGCCGAGCACGAGTGGGCCGGCGACGCCGGGGTGCGTACCGTCCTGGACGGTCTTGGCATGCCACACCTCGGTCTGGACCAGCCGGTCGGGCCGATGTCCGGCGGCGAGCGGCGCCGGATCGCCCTGGCCGCGTTGCTGATCCGCCCGGCTGAGCTGCTGATCCTGGACGAGCCGACCAACCATCTGGACGTGGCCGGGGTGGCCTGGCTCGCCGCGTACCTGGTGCAGCGTCGCCGGGGCGCGCTGGTGGTGGTCACCCACGACCGGTGGTTCCTCGACGAGGTCTGCACCGACACCTGGGAGGTCGCCGACCAGACGGTCCGCGCCTACGAGGGCGGGTTCGCCGCCTGGACGCTGGCCCGCGCCGAACGGGAGCGGGTCGCGGCGGCCACCGAGGCCCGCCGGCAGAACCTGCTCCGCAAGGAGATCGCCTGGCTGCGCCGTGGCCCGCCGGCCCGTACCTCCAAGCCGCGGTTCCGGATCGAGGCGGCGAACGCGCTGATCGCCGACGTGCCGCCGCCGCGCGACACCGTGTCACTGCACCGACTGGCCACCGCCCGGCTCGGCAAGCAGGTCTACGAGCTGGACGAGGTCACCGCGTACGCCGGGGAGAAGCTGATCCTCGACGGCCTGACCTGGCAGATCGGTCCGGGGGACCGGATCGCGATCGTCGGTGCCAACGGTGCCGGCAAGACCACGCTGCTGCGGCTGCTGGCCGGAGTCCGCGCCCCGCAGCAGGGCCGGGTGGTCACCGGGGCGACGGTCCGGCCGGCGTTCCTGTCCCAGGAGTTGGCTGAACTCCCCGGTGAGCTGCGGGTGCTGGAGGCGGTGGAGGAGGTCGCCCGCCGGGTGGTGTTCGGCGACCGGGAGCTGGCCGCCACTCAGTTCGCGGAGATGTTCGGCTTCACCGACCGGCGGCTGTGGACCCCGGTCGGTGATCTGTCCGGTGGCGAGCGTCGTCGGCTGCAGCTGCTGCGACTGCTGGCCAACGAGCCGAACGTGCTGCTGCTCGACGAGCCCACCAACGACCTGGACACCGACACCCTGGCGGCGCTGGAGGACCTGCTCGACTCGTGGCCGGGCACGCTGATCGTGGCCAGCCACGACCGGTACCTGATCGAGCGGGTCACCGACGAGGCGTACGGCATGTTCGGCGACGGCCGGCTGGTGCACCTGCCGGGCGGGGTCGACGAGTACCTGGCCCGGGCCGGCGGTGCCGCTGGTGCCGGGGCGGCGCGGGCCGCCGGTGCCGGCTCCGGGGCGGCTCGGTCGGCTGGTTCGGGTACGGTCGGCCCGGCGGCGACCGGCGACCGGCCGGCGGGTGACGCCGCCGGTGGCGGGCTGTCCGCCGGTGACCTGCGGGCGGCCCGCAAGGAGCTGGCCCGGCTGGAGCGCCAGGTCGGCAAGCTGGAGCAGCAGGAGGCGGCGCTGCACGAGGAACTGGCCCGGCATGCCACCGACTTCACCCGGCTCGCCGAGCTGGACGCCCGACTGCGTGAGGTGCAGGCGCAGCGCAGCCGTACCGAGGAGGAGTGGCTCGCCCTGGCCGAGCAGGTGAGCTAGGGGGTCAGGTGAGCCAGGCCGGTTGGTGAGCCGGGTCGCGCCGGCCGGGGCCACCCCCCGCTGGTCGCGGGCGATGAGCGACAATCGTCGGCGACCACCCCCCGTCGGCGTTGGAGCAGACCCCATGCACACCCCCGTCAACCACCCCGCCCGGCCGATCTACCGGGCGGTCGCCGCGCTGACCGGCCTCTACCTGGTGATCTTCGGTGTCGTCGGGATCATCGTCACCAGCGGCGACGCCCTCTTCGCGCAGAACGACAGCCGGGTGCTCGGTCAGGGCGCCAACCTCGGCTTCTCCGGGCTGTGTCTGGTGCTGGGCGTGGCCGTACTGGCCGGCGTGGGGCTCGGCCGCAACATCGACACGGCGATCAACAAGGTGCTGGCGTACGGCCTGATGGCGTTGAGCCTGGCCGAGTTGGCGGTGCTGCGCACCGACGCCAACTTCCTCAACTTCACGGTGAGCACCTGCCTGGTCGTGATGGTCGTCGGCCTGGTGCTGCTGATGGCCGCCATGTACGGCCGGACCGGCACCGAGCAGGAGGCCCAGGCGTGGCGGGACGGCCGGCTGGTGCTCTGACCTGGTCCCGCAGCCGCCTACCGGTCGGTTCTGCTGCGCGCCGCCCACTCCCGGCGGGAGAATCCGGGGAAAGACGCCCGCGTCGCCGCGACGCGGGCCCCTGGTCGGCGACAGGAGCGGCAGCCATGGCGCACATCCCGGTCAATCACCCGCTGCGGCCGGTCTACCGGACGATCGCCGGGCTGACCGGCCTGTACGTGCTGATCTTCGGCATCGCCGGAACGGTCGCCACCTGGGGTGATCCGCTGTTCGCCCGGGACGACGTCTGGGCGCTCGGGCTGCGCACCAACCTCGCGTTCTCGATCTCCTCGATCGTCTACGGCGGGCTGATCCTGATCGGGGCGATCATCGGCGGCCGGGCCGGGCACCTCGCCAACCTCACCATCGCGGTGGTCTTCATGGTCACCGGCCTGCTGATGATGGCCCTGCTGCAGACCGACGCCAACTTCCTGAACTTCTCGATGTCGACCGTGATCGTGTCGCTGATCTTCGGGCTGGTCTTCCTGGCCACCGGCCTGTACGACAAGGTGGGGCCGGCCGAGGCGGCCGGCGACGAGGAACGCTACCGGCGCGGCGCGCACCGACCGGCCGAGCGGGCCCGGCGGTGAGCGTACGCCACCCGACCCGGCCCGGCCCGGCGGTCAGTGGTTGCGGCGCCGGGTCAGCAGGGTGGGTTTCGCTTCCAGGTGGGACAGTCCGTTCCAGGCCAGGTTGACCAGGTGCGCGGCGACCGTCTCCTTGCGCGGCTTGCGTACCTCCAGCCACCAGCGCCCGGTCAGCGCCACCATCCCGACCAGCGCCTGGGAGTACAGCTCGGCGAGCTTCGGGTCGTACCCCCGGCTCTTGAACTCGGCGCCGAGGATGTGTTCCACCTGGTGCGCCACGTCGTTCATCACGCTGGAGAAGTTGCCGGCGGCCGACAGCAGCGGCGACTCACGGACCAGCACCCGGAAGCCGTTGGTCTCCGCCTCGATGTAGTCCAGCAGCGCCAGCGCGGCCTGCTCCAGCAGCTCCCGCGGGTGCCCGGCGGTCAGCGCGGTGGTGATCCGGTCGAGCAGGGCGCGGACCTCCCGGTCCACCACGACCGCGTACAGCCCTTCCTTGCCGCCGAAGTGCTCGTACACCACCGGCTTCGAGACCTTCGCCCGAGAGGCGACCTCCTCGATGGAGGTGGCGTCGAACCCCCGTTCGGCGAAGAGCTGCCGCCCGATGGTGATCAGCTGCTCCCGCCGTTGCGCGGCCGACATGCGGACCCGGGAGTTCGGTTTGGCCGGCACCGCCGGTGGTGGTGGCGGTGCCGGTGTGCCGCCCGGTGAAGCGTCACCGTTGGTGGTTGGGTTGTCCGTCACTTGGCTCATCCTGCCAGTGCCGGGCCACCGGGTCGGTGCCCGCACCGACCCGGTGGGTAGCCGTACCGGCCGCGGTCCGGCTCAGCCAGCCGGCTTGACCAGCTTGGCCGCGATCCGATCGGGCTTCGGCCAGCGGACGTTGGAGACCGCGCCGGTCTTCTCCAGCAGCCAGATCACCCGTGCGGAGATGTCGATCTGCCCGCGCAGTACGCCGTGCCGGGCGCAGGTCGGGTCGGCGTGGTGCAGGTTGTGCCAGCTCTCGCCGAAGGACAGGATGGCCAGCGGCCAGAAGTTCGACGCCTTGTCGCCCTGCCGCACCTCGAAGGGGCGTTCCCCGTAGACGTGGCAGACGGAGTTGATCGACCAGGTGATGTGGTGCAGCAGCGCCACCCGGACCAGGCCGGCCCAGAAGAACGCGGTCAGCGCGCCCTGCCAGGACCAGGTCGCCAGGCCGCCGATCGCCGCCGGGGCGAGCATGGTGAACACGACCAGCGCCGGGAAGAACTGGTCGATGCGGCGGATGTCCTTGTCGGCGAGCAGGTCGGGGGTGAAGCGCTCCTGGTTGGTCAGGTCACGGTGGAACAGCCAGCCGACGTGGGCGTAGAGCAGACCCTTGGTCAGGCCCCAGACGCTGGTGCCGAAGCGCCACGGCGAGTGCGGGTCGCCCTCGATGTCGCTGTAGGCGTGGTGCCGGCGGTGGTCGGCGACCCATTGGATGATGTTGCCCTCGATCGCCAGCGACCCGGCGAGCGCCAGCGCGATCCGCAGCCACCGCTTCGCCTTGAACGAGCCGTGGGTGAAGTACCGGTGGAACCCGACGGTGATGCCCAGCCCGGCTACCACGTAGAAGACCAGCCCGATGACGACGTCGGTCCAGCCCAGCCAGCCGCCCCAGGCGACCGGTACGGCGGCGATCAGCGCCAGGAACGGGACGGTCACGAAGGCGCCGAGGGCGATCAGCACACCGATCGACTGTTTGCCGACGGTCAGTGGCTTGGGGGCGGGGCCGGGGTTGGTCTGTGGCGGCTCGAGTAGGGCGGTTGACATGGCACCTCGCAGCGGTGACGGGTTCGACCGCGGTGCGCCGGGGCGTTCCAGCCGGTGCGGCGGCCAGCGGTGAAAGAACGGGAACTTACGCCTACGTCACCGTAACCTACGGAGCCGTAGTTTTCTACGGTCGAGTTCCGGAGCCGGGTCGGTGTGCGCGCCCGCCCGGCCGCCCGGCCCGCCCGTGCCGGGCGACGGGAGTACGCCGGAATCCGCCCGGCACGCTAGGCTGTGTCCGTAGCACGATCGGCCGTGGTGTAATTGGCAACACCTCGGGTTTTGGTCCCGATATTCTAGGTTCGAGTCCTAGCGGCCGAGCTTCCCGCGACACCCAGACCGCTGGCGGTGACGCTGGGTGTCGTGCCAGGTCAAGCAGGTGTGCCGCCGCCCTGACGGGAGCATTTCTCGTGATCCAGCCCCGGTCCCGTACCGTGGTCGTCCTCGCTGCCGGCGAAGGCAAGCGGATGAAATCGGCGCTACCCAAGGTGCTGCACCCGCTGCTCGGCCGGACCCTGGTCGGGCACGTCCTCGCCGCCGCCACGGCCGCCGCCGCCGAGCGCACCCTGGTCGTCGTCGGACACCGCGCCGAGCAGGTCACCGCCCACCTGTCGGAGATCGCCCCGGCGGCCGTACCGGTGCTGCAGGCCGAGCAGCACGGCACCGGGCACGCGGTCCGGCTGGCGATGGCGGCCGCGCCCGACGCCACCGGCACGGTCGTGGTGCTCAACGGCGACGTGCCGCTGCTGCGCCCGGAGACGGTGACCGAGCTGATCGAGGCACACGAGTCGGCCGGGGCGGCCGCCACCGTACTGACCGCCGAGGTCGCCGACCCGACCGGTCTGGGCCGGATCGTCCGCGACCCGGCCGGCGGCCTGGAGCGCATCGTCGAGGAGCGCGACGCCAGCCCGGAGCAGCGCCGGATCCGCGAGATCAACGCCGGGATCTACGCCTTCGACGCGGCCGGGCTGCGCGACGCGCTCGGCAAGCTGACCACCGACAACGACCAGGGCGAGGAGTACCTGACCGACGCCGTCGGTCTGCTCGCCGCCGCCGGAGCGCCGGTCGGCGTGCACGTCGCCGCCGACGTGACCGAGACCCTGGGCTGCAACGACCGGGTGGAGCTGGCCCGGCTGCGCCGGCTGCTCGCCGACCGGGTCAACGAGGGCTGGATGCGCGCCGGGGTGAGCATCCTCGACCCGGCCACCACCTGGATCGACGTGACGGTGCGCCTGGAACGCGACGCCGTCGTCGACCAGAACACCCAGCTGTACGGCACCAGCACGGTCGGTGCCGAGGCCACCGTCGGGCCGGACGTCACGCTGATCGACACCGCCGTCGGCGCGGGCGCGACCGTGCTGCGCTCGCACGCCGTGCAGGCCCGGATCGGCGCCGGCGCGAGCGTCGGCCCGTACGCCTATCTGCGCCCGGACGCCGAGCTCGACGAGCGGGCCAAGGTCGGCACCTTCGTCGAGGTGAAGAAGTCGCAGATCGGCGCGGGCGCCAAGGTGCCGCATCTGAGCTACGTCGGGGACGCCACGATCGGCGCCCGGGCCAACATCGGTGCGGCGACGATCTTCGTCAACTACGACGGGGTGCACAAGAGCCACACCACGGTGGGGGAGTCCGCCTTCGTCGGCTGTGACAGCAGCCTGATCGCCCCGGTCGAGATCGGCGCCGGTGCCTACGTCGGGGCGGGCAGCGTGGTGAACCGGGACGTGCCGCCCGGCGCGCTCGCCGTCACCCGGGCCCAGCAGCGCACGGTCGACGGCTGGGTGCGGTCCCGCCGGCCGGGCACCGCCGCCGCGGCGGCGGCAGAGCGCGCCGGGGCCGGTACGGCCAGTGCCGGGAACGGGCCGGCCGGGGCCGGGAACGGGCAGGTCGGGGCTGGTAACGGTGAAGCGGCCCACCATCACGGTGCCGGCGACCCGGTTCCGGGAGATACTGCGACTGACTAGTCCAGCGGCGTACGGCCCAGCCAGGTCGGCGTCCGCAACCACCCTGACGGGAGCAGACGTCTCGATGGGCAGCATCGTCGCCGAGAACCGCAAGAGCCTGATGCTTTTCACCGGCCGGGGTTTCCCCGAGCTCGCCGAGGAGATCGGTGAAGTGCTCGGCATCGCACCCACCCCGGCCGACTCGTACGAGTTCTCCAACGGTGAGATCTTCGTCCGGTTCAAGGAGTCGGTCCGCGGCTCGGACGCGTTCGTCGTCCAGTCGGTCACCCACGGCGTCAACCGCTGGGTGATGGAGACCCTGATCATGATCGACGCACTGAAGCGTGGCTCGGCCAAACGGATCACGGTGGTGCTGCCGTTCTACCCGTACTCACGTCAGGACAAGAAGCACCGCGGCCGGGAGCCCATCTCCGCCCGGCTGATCGCCGACCTGCTGCGCACCGCCGGCGCGGACCGGATCCTCACCGTCGATCTGCACACCGCGCAGATCCAAGGCTTCTTCGACGGCCCGGTCGACCACCTCTTCGCGATGGACATCCTGGCCGGCTACGTCGAGAGCCGGTTCGCCGGGCGGCCGATGACCGTGGTCGCGCCGGACTCCGGCCGGGTCCGGGTGGCCGAGCGCTGGACCGACCGGCTCGGCGGCTGCCCGCTGGCCTTCATCCACAAGACCCGGGACCCGCTCAAGCCGAACCAGGTGGTGGCGAACCGGGTGGTCGGCGACGTCGAGGGCCGGGTCTGCCTGATCGTCGATGACATGATCGACACCGGCGGGACGATCACCAAGGCGGCGGAGATTCTCTACGACGCCGGCGCGTCGGACATCGCGGTCGCGGCCACCCACGCGCTGCTGTCCGACCCGGCCACCGAACGGCTGAAGAACAGCCGGATCAGCGAGGTTGTGGTGACCAACACCCTGCCGCTGACGGCGGAGAAGCAGTTGGACAAGCTCACTGTGCTGTCCATCGCGCCGCTGCTGGCCCGGGCGATCCGCGAAGTCTTCGACGACGGCTCGGTGACGACGCTGTTCGGCGGGCTGAGCTGATTTCGGCCCGCGCCTGCGCGGGCTGAGCTGAGCTACGGCCCGCGCCTGCGCGGGCCGAGCCGATCTCAGGGGTACTGCCTGAACCAGTTCACCAGCCTCGGGTAGACTGGTGCGGTTGCCACGGCGAGGGTGCCCTGCGGGCCGCTGCTGACGAAGCGCTGCCGCCCGGAAGCACCGTGATCGACGCGGTGCTCCGGGCACTGCCCAGTTGGACGAGCGCCCAGCGTGCCCCTTCGCCCGGCACCGCCGACATCGCGTCCGTCTCCCCGGAGCCGGATCAGGTTCCCCCGCACGCACTGCCGAAACTCCAGGAGTACTCCCGTGTCCGAGGTAAAGATCAGCGCCGAGCCCCGCACCGAGTTCGGTAAGGGTGGTGCCCGCCGTACCCGCCGGGCCGGCAAGGTGCCCGCCGTGCTGTACGGCCACGGCGAGAAGCCCAAGCACATCGCGTTGCCCGCCCGTGAGTTCGCCGCCGCGATCCGGCACGGCGGCGCCAACCAGTTGTTCGCCATCGAGATCACCGACGGCACCCAGGCGCTGGCGCTGACCAAGGCGATTCAGCGTGACCCGGTCAAGGACACCTTCGAGCACGTCGACCTGCTGCTGGTCCGCCGGGGCGAGAAGGTCACCGTGGACATCCCGGTGCAGCTGGTCGGCGAGCCGGCCAAGGGCACCCTGGTGATGCACGAGCACGACACGCTGTCGGTCAGCGCCGAGGCGACCCGGGTGCCGGAGTCGCTGGAGGTGTCGATCGAGGGTCTGGAGCCCGGCTCGCACGTCACCGCCGGCGACGTCCAGCTGCCGGGCGGGGTCGAGCTGACCGTCGACCCGGCGACCGTGCTCGTGGTGGTCTCCGCCGCGCCGAGCGCCGCCCAGCTCGGCGAGGAGACCGGCGAGGAGGCAGCCGAGGAGACCGTCGCCGAGGGTGCCGCCGAGCAGCCGGTCTGACCCGCCGTTCGACGATCCGGGCGTCCCGCTGCCGGCCCTGCCGCGGCGGTGACGCCTTGATCCGTTTCAGGAGGTGTGGTGGAGACGGCACCGTGGCTGGTCGTCGGGCTGGGCAACCCGGGCCGGGAGTACGCCCGTAACCGGCACAACGTCGGGTTCATGGTCGCGGACCTGCTCGCCGGCCGGCTCGGTGTCCGGTTGAGCCGGCACCGGCGGGCGACGGCCGAGTCCGGCGAGGGTCGGCTCGGCCTGGGCGGGCCGAAGCTGGTGCTGGCGAAGCCGCTGACGTTCATGAACCTCTCCGGCGGCCCGGTGGCCGCGTTGGCGAAGTTCTACAAGGTGCCGGTCGAGCAGATCGTCACGGTGCACGACGAGCTGGACATCGACTACGGTCGACTGCGGGTGAAGCAGGGCGGTGGAGAGGGCGGCCACAACGGGCTGCGCTCCATGTCCCGGTCGCTCGGCAGCAAGGAGTACCTGCGGGTCAGGTTCGGGATCGGGCGTCCGCCCGGTCGACAAGATCCAGCAGATTATGTTTTGTCAGATTTCTCGACAACTGAACGCAAGGAACTCGACTTTCTCGTCGATCGGGCCGCTGACCTGGTGGAAGCGGTGGTCGTCCGAGGGCTCGAGTGGGCCCAGAACACGTACCACAGCACCTGAGAGGCGGCTGTGGCGTTACGTCTGGGACAGCTGGATCGTGAACCGGGCAGAACACCGCCCGTGGATTCCGGGTGGACGGCCCGGTGTCCGCCGGGCAGGTAGGAGAGGAGCCAGATGAGCACGCCGCCGGTAACCGATGCCGCATTCGCCCGATGGCTCGCCGGGCGCGCCGGCGAGTCGCTGCTCCAGGTCCGTGAGGAGCTGGGGTACGCCGACCCGACCGCGCTCAAGGCGGCCGGTGACAAGGTCTCCCACGACCTGCTCCGTACCGAACTGGCCCGCTGGCGGCCGGCGGACGCGGTGCTGTCGGAGGAGGACGACGGCGCCCGCCAGGCGCTGCCGGACCCGGCCGCCGAGACCTCGACGGACGCCGGGCCGTCCCGACTCACCGCCGACCGGGTGTGGATCATCGACCCGCTCGACGGCACCCGGGAGTTCTCCGAGGAGGGCCGCGCCGACTGGGCGGTGCACGTGGCGCTCTGGTCACGTAGCGGCTCCACCCCGCACCGGCTGGTCGCCGGCGCGGTGGGACTGCCCGCCCAGCACCGCACGATCAGCACCGAGCACCCGCCGCCGTACCCGCCGATGCCGGCGGCGGCGTCGGCCGGCGGCGCGATCCGGCTGGCCGCCAGCCGCAGCCGGCCACCCGCCTTCGTCACCGCGCTCGCCGAGCAGCTCGGCGCCGAGCTGGTGCCGATGGGCTCGGCCGGCGCCAAGATCGCTGCGGTGATCGCCGGCGACGCCGACGCCTACGTGCACGCCGGCGGCCAGTACGAGTGGGACTCGGCCGCGCCGGTCGCCGTGGCGACCGCCACCGGTCTGCACGCTTCCCGGATCGACGGATCCGCGCTGCAATACAACGAGGCCAACCCGCGGCTGCCAGATTTGGTGGTCTGCCGACGAGATCTTGCCAGCAAACTGCTCGCAGCGTTGCGGCAGCATCTGCAGGTATCCTGACCCCCTATCTCCAGCTTGCCAACCGGAAAGGTCTGGTATTCGGATGACCAAGCTTCGGATGACCCACAACCAGGGGTGGGTGTGATGACCAACGCGACCGCGTACCGCGTCTCCCACCTCGACGCGCTGGAGGCGGAGAGCATCTTCGTCATGCGCGAGGTCGTCGCCGAGCTGGAGCGGCCGGTGCTGCTCTTCTCCGGCGGCAAGGACTCGATCGTCATGCTGCGGCTGGCGCAGAAGGCGTTCGCCCCGGCCCGGATCCCGTTCCCGGTGATGCACGTCGACACCGGGCACAACTTCCAAGAGGTGCTCGACTACCGGGACCGCCGGGTCGACGAGCTCGGCCTGCAACTGGTCGTCGCCAGCGTGCCGGAAGCCCTCGAGTCGGGGCTGGTCCGCGAGTCGCCGGACGGGATGCGCAACCGCATCCAGACCCCGGTGCTGCTGGCCGCGGTCGAGAAGTACCGGTTCGACGCCCTGTTCGGCGGGGCCCGCCGGGACGAGGAGAAGGCCCGCGCCAAGGAGCGGGTCTTCTCGTTCCGCGACGAGTTCGGCCAGTGGGACCCGAAGAACCAGCGCCCCGAGCTGTGGTCGCTGTACAACGGCCGGCACCACCCCGGCGAGTCGATCCGGGTCTTCCCGCTGTCCAACTGGACCGAGCTGGACGTCTGGCACTACATCGCCCGGGAGCGGATCGAGCTGCCGCCGATCTACTTCGCCCACGAGCGCGAGGTGATCGAGCGCGACGGCATGCTGTACGCCGTCAACGAGTTCATCCAGCCCCGCTCCGGCGAGACGCCGTTCATCGAGCAGGTGCGCTACCGCACCGTCGGCGACGCCTCCTGCACGGCGGCGGTCCGCTCCCCGGCGGACACCGTCGAGAAGGTGATCGACGAGGTCGCCGCGACCCGGGTCACCGAGCGCGGGGCCACCCGGGGCGACGACCGGGTCAGTGAGGCCGCCATGGAGGACCGCAAGCGGGAGGGCTACTTCTGATGACGGTGACGGCTGACGCCCCCACCACCCGGGCCATGGACCTGCTGCGGTTCGCCACCGCCGGCAGCGTCGACGACGGCAAGTCGACCCTGATCGGCCGGCTGCTCTACGACACCAAGTCGCTCTTCACCGACCAGCTGGAAGCGGTCGAGGCGGTCAGCGCGGCCCGGGGCGACGAGTACACCAACCTGGCGCTGCTCACCGACGGCCTGCGCGCCGAACGGGAGCAGGGCATCACCATCGACGTGGCGTACCGCTACTTCGCCACCCCCCGGCGGAAGTTCATCATCGCCGACACCCCCGGGCACATCCAGTACACCCGCAACATGGTCACCGGTGCCTCCACCGCCGACCTGGCGCTGATCCTGGTCGACGCCCGCAAGGGCCTGGTCGAGCAGTCCCGGCGGCACGCGTTCCTCTGCTCGCTGCTGCGGGTGCCGCACCTGGTGCTCTGCGTCAACAAGATGGACCTGGTCGACTGGGACCAGTCGGTCTACGAGACGATCGCCGACGAGTTCACCACCTTCGCCGCCAAGCTGGAGGTGCCCGACCTGTCGGTCATCCCGATCTCGGCGTTGAACGGCGACAACATCGCCACCCGCTCGGAGCGCAGCCCCTGGTACGAAGGCCCGTCGCTGCTGCACCACCTGGAGCACGTGCACATCGCCTCCGACCGCAACCTGGTCGACGTGCGGTTCCCGGTGCAGTACGTGATCCGGCCGCAGTCGACCATTGTCACCGACTACCGGGGCTACGCCGGCCAGGTCGCCTCCGGGGTGCTCAAGCCCGGCGACGAGGTGATGGTGCTGCCGTCCGGGCTGACCAGCACGATCGCCAGCATCGAGACCGCCGACGGCCCGGTCGACGAGGCGTTCCCGCCGATGTCGGTGACCGTCCGGCTCACCGACGAGTTGGACATCTCCCGGGGCGACCTGATCTGCCGGCCGCACAACGCGCCCACTCCGGCCCAGGACGTCGAGGCGATGATCTGCTGGATGGACGAGACCCGGCCGCTGCAGGTGGGCGGCAAGTACGCCATCAAGCACACCACCCGCAGCGCCCGCGCCGTGGTCCGTGGCGTGCAGTACCGGCTGGACGTCAACACGTTGCACCGCGACGAGTCCGCCAGCCAGCTCGGCCTCAACGACATCGGCCGGGTCACCTTCCGGACCACGGTCCCGCTGCTCACCGACGAGTACCGGCGTAACCGGACCACCGGCGGTTTCATCCTGATCGACGAGTCGACGAACCGGACCGCCGCCGCCGGCATGATCATCGAAGCCGGCTGATCCTGGGCTGACGGGTCGGGTCCGCTGTCACCGTCGGGCCCGACCCTGCGGCTGAGTTACCAGCGTCGGCTGAGTTCACCAGCGTCCGTAGACCGGGGCCCGGCCGGCGGCCAACGCGCCGAGCGCCGCCACGATCTGAGTGCTGCCGCAGTCCAGCAGCATGGTCGGCACCATCAGCCGGGCTCCCGGCGGCACCGCCGGGTGCGGCGTCTGCGCGTCGATGAAGATCAGATCCTCGATCCCGGTACGGCGGACCTGCACCGCCGACACCGCGTCCCACGGCAGCCAGACCGGGTTGGCGCGGAAACTGCCGTTCGCCACCCAGACCCCGGTCCGGTCGGCGGCCAGCACCGGGCCCCGGCCGGTGAACCGGCCGTGCCACATGGCCACGGTCGCGGCCAGCAACCCGCCGAGCAGCAGCACCGGCAGACCGGCCAGCGCCATCGTCGCCGAGCGACCGACCGCCGCCTCCCTCGCGACCAGGTACGCCACTCCGCCGAGCAGCCCACCGGCCAGCAACCAGCAGACGGCGGCCAGCCCACCGGCCCAGATCAGGAACCGGCGTCCGTCGATCCGGACCAGGAACGGGGTGTCCTCCGCCGGCCGGTCGGTCATCTCCTGCACCACGGGCACCTCCGCCGCCACTGGTCTAATGTGTCGCGGCGAGGTTAGTGGATCCGTTCGGCTCCCGCGCAGGGCAGGGCGGTGAAGAACGTCGGTGGCGGGAAGCCGTGCTCGGCGTACGCCGCGCCCACTGTGGCCGCCACCCGGTCGGCGGCATCCGCATCGACCAGCGCCAACACGCAACCGCCGAAGCCGCCGCCGGTCATCCGGGCACCGTACGCGCCGCCGGCCAGCGCCGCGGTCACCGCGACGTCCACCTCCGGCACGGTGATCTCGAAGTCGTCGCGCATCGACGCGTGCGAGGCGGTCAGCAGTGGACCGATCTCGCGGATCCGGCCGGCCCGCAGCAGCGTCACCGTCTCGCGGACCCGGTGGTTCTCGGTGACCACATGCCGGACCCGGCGTCGCGTCGGGTCGTCCGGCAGCCGGTCCAGGGTGGCCGGCAGACCGTCGACCGGCACGTCGCGCAGCGCTGGCACGCCGAGCAGCCCGGCCGCCCGCTCGCAGGCGGCCCGGCGAGCGGCGTACTCGCCGGAGACGTGCCGGTGCGGGGCCCGGGTGTCGACCACCAGGACGGCCAGCCCGGCGGCGGCCAGGTCGAACGGGACGTGGTCGACGTCGAGCGACCGGCAGTCCAGGAACAGCGCGTGCCCGGCCCGGCAACGGATCGACGCCGACTGGTCCATGATCCCGCAGGGCACCCCGGCGTAGCCGTTCTCCGCCCGCTGGGCCAGCGCCGCGCGCCGGGCCACCGGCAGCTGGTCGGGGCCGATGCCGCCGAGGTCGGCCAGGGCGGTCAGCACCGCGGCTTCCAGCGCGGCCGACGATGACAGGCCGGCACCGAGCGGTACGTCGGACGCGATCGCCAACCGGGCGGCCGGTACGGGGTACCCGGCCTCGCGCAGCGCCCACACCACGCCGGCGACGTAGCCGCCCCAGCCGTCGACCGCGCCGGGCCGGTCCGCGTCGGCGGCGCTGAACGCGATCTCCTCGCCGGACTGCTCCGACCAGACGGTCCAGCCGGTCTCTGCCGGTCCGCCCTGCGCTGCCGGTCCGGCTGGCTCTGCCGGTCCGCCCTGCTCTGCCGGGCCGGCCGCGACGACGGTGCGGTGCGGCAGGGCGAACGGCAGCACGAAGCCGTCGTTGTAGTCGGTGTGCTCGCCGATCAGGTTGACCCGCCCCGGTGCCGCCCACGAACCGGCCGGCGGTACGCCGTACCGCTGCTGGAAGCCGTCGTGGGCGCGGCGGGTGACCGGCCCCGCGTCGCTGTCGCCTGCGCCGCCGGCGGCTACCGGGAGTGTCACGATCGGTGTCCCTTCACTCCGCCGGTCGTCCGGTGAAGATTTCACCACATCCAGCCAGGAATCAACAGTGGCGACGGGTAAATCCAACAGAGCCGAACATTGCCGACCGGCGGCCGCCGGTCGGATACCGGCGAGACATCGATCCACCGGTGCTGTCAGAATTGTCGACATGTCCGAGCCCGCCTCCCGCCCCCGGGTGCTCTCCGGCATCCAGCCCACCGCCGACTCGTTCCACCTCGGCAACTACCTCGGCGCGGTGCGCAACTGGGTGGCGATGCAGGACACCCACGACACCTTCTACTGCGTGGTCGACCTGCACGCGATCACCGCCGGGCACGACCCGCAGGTGCTGCGCCAGCGGACCCGGGTGGCCGCCGCCCAACTGCTCGCCGCCGGCCTCGACCCGGGCCGGTGCACCCTGTTCGTCCAGTCCCAGGTGCCGCAGCACGCCCAGCTCGCCTGGGTGATGGGCTGCATCACCGGGTTCGGCGAGGCGAGCCGGATGACCCAGTTCAAGGACAAGTCCGCCAAGCAGGGCGCCGAGCGGGCCAGCGTCGGGCTGTTCACCTACCCGGTGCTGCAGGCCGCCGACATCCTGCTCTACCAGGCCGACGCGGTCCCGGTCGGTGAGGACCAGCGGCAGCACCTGGAGCTCACCCGGGACCTGGCCCAGCGGTTCAACACCCGGTTCGGCGCCACCTTCACGGTGCCGGCCCCGTACATCGTCCGGGACACCGCCAAGATCCTCGACCTGCAGGACCCGACCGCGAAGATGTCCAAGTCGTCGTCCTCCCCGGCCGGCATCATCGACCTGCTGGATGACCCGGCCAAATCGGCCAAGAAGATCCGCTCGGCGGTCACCGACACCGGCCGCGAGATCATCTACGATCCGGAGAGCAAGCCCGGCATCAGCAACCTGCTCACCATCTACGCCGCGCTCAGCGGCCGGACGCTCGACGAGCTGACCGCCGCGTACCAGGGCAAAGGCTACGGTGACCTGAAGAAGGACCTGGCGGAGGTGGTGGTGGAGTTCGTCCGGCCGATCCAGGAGCGCACCCGCGGCTACCTCGACGACCCGGCCCAGCTGGACAAGGTGCTGGCGATCGGTGCGGGGAAGGCCGAGGCGGTGGCAGCCGCGACGCTCGCCGCCGTGTACGACCGGGTCGGCTTCCTGGCACCCGCGGGGACTGTCTGACAGTGTCCGTCATCGGCGCGCGACCAGCTCCCGGTCAGGTGCGGATCGGCGTCGCCATCGACATCCCGCAGCCCTGGGGCGAGGAGCTGACCCGCCGCCGGGCCGAGGCCGGCGACCCGGCCGCCGAGTACGTACCCGCGCACATCACCCTGCTCGGCCCGACCGACATCGTCGAAGGCCAGCTGGCCGAGGTGGAGGCGCACCTGGCGGCGGTGGCCGCCGCGCATCCGCCGTACCCGCTGCACCTGCGTGGGACCGGCACGTTCCGGCCGATCACCGACGTGGTCTTCGTCGCGGTGGCGGCCGGGATCAGCGAGTGCGAGCTGCTCGCCTCGGCGATCGGCACCGCCGACCAGCTCGTCCGGGAGAGCCGGTTCGCGTACCACCCGCACGTGACCGTCGCCCAGGACGTGCCGACCGACGCGATGGACAAGGTGTACGACGACCTCGCCGGCTTCGAGGCACAGTTCGAGGTCGACTCGTTCACGCTCTTCTCGCACAGCGGCGAGGGGCGATGGCGTCCGCGCCGCGATTTTCCACTCGGCGGCTGACCACTCGGCGGCGTGCCGGTGCACCAGGATGACCGGTGCACCAGGATGACGGGGTGAACGTTTTCGGCCGGGCCTGGTCCGGCACCCAGCGGGCGCTGGACCGGTCCCGGCGGCGGTACCCGCGCCTGGACCACCTCTGGCGGGCGGTGGAACGCTACAACCAGGTGCTGGGCGGGCGGCTGGCCGCCGCGATCGCGTACTACGGGTTCTTCGCCGTCTTCGCCCTCGGCCTGGTCGCGTACTGGGTATTCGGCGCCCTGGTCGAGGCCAACGCGGAGGTCAGCGCGGCGGTCGCCGACTTCCTGCTGCAGAACCTGCCGTTTCTGGACCTGGCCCAGATCCAGCGCAACAGCGGCCAGGTCGGCGTCGTCGGCCTGGTGCTGCTCGCGTTGACCGGCATCGGCTGGGTGGAGGCGATCCGCTCGTCGCAACGGTTCGTCTACCGGCTCGAGCAGCAGCCCGGCTACTTCGGCGTACGGCAGGTCGTCGACCTGGCCGTACTCGTCGGGGTGTTCCTGCTGATCGGTGTCTCGGTCGGTGCGGTCGACGCGCTGCGGACGCTGCTCGGTTGGCTGCTCGGCGAAGGATCGGCCGCTGCCGCCGTCGTCAGTGTGCTGCTCGCCTTCGTGATCAACCTGGTGCTCGCCTCGGCGCTGCTGGTCGCGGTGCCCCGGCTGCGAATGTCCGCCCGGCGGCTGGTCGCGCCGATCTTCGTGGTGGCGCTCGGCCTGACCGTGCTGAACACCGCCGGGCGGTTCTACGTCGGCCGGTTCGAGCGCAATCCGGCGTACACCGTGGTGGCCGGCGCGGTCGGTCTGCTGATCTACCTTTATCTGCTCAACCAGTTGCTGCTGTTCGGCGCGGCGTTGGCGGCGACCAGCCGGTACGGCCGGGTGGTCGACCTGGCGGCCCGGCGGTCGACCGGGCAGACAGCCCGACGGATAGTCCGGCGGCCGACCGGGCAGCCAGCCCGGCGGACGGCCGGGACGGCACCGCCAAAAGCAGTAAAAGCCGCAAAAGCCGTCGGCGGTCTCGGTCGTACGACGATGATCGGTCAGGTGGGGGCACTAGTCACGCTTGAGCTGCCGGACGACTCGCCGGCGCACACGATGCCGTGGATCATCACCTTCGGGCCGCTCGGCGACCAGGACGGCGAGTGGGAACCGGTGGTGTGCGGGCCGTACGAACGGGCGCACGCGCTGGCCCTGGCCGAGACGGTCGTCGCCGACGAGGAGCTGATGGCGGTGGTCGAGCCGCTGCTGACTCTGGTGACCGTCGAGGAGATCCGCGGCGAGCTGGCCGCCGCCCAGGCCTCCGCCGACGAGGACGTCGCCGAGTACGACGACTTCGAGGACCTGGTCGGCGGCAACGACGCCGAACCGCAGGAGCGGCACGTCGAACCGTCGCCGCCGCCGTCCCCGGACGAGGTACGCGCCGGCATGGCCCGGATCGCCAGCATCCTGACGACCCGGGCCTGACCGGTACGGCCGTAGCGTCCGTCTACTGGGCCGACGGCCGGAAAGCCGCCCGTGCTGACTTTACGGTCGCAGCGTCAGCCGCCAGCTGTCGATGTACGCCGGACCCGATTCGCCCCAGTAGTGGTCCTGGACCCGCAGCTTCCAGACGCCGTTCGGGTCGTCGTACCCGGACGCGTCGACGACGAAGGTCCGGAACATGTTGGGCAGACCCATGCCGTTGACGCCCTGCAGGGTGAACACCCGTCCGTCCGGGGCGACCAGTTCGTAGCTGAGGTCACGCGACCACGGGTGGACCACCCGTACGTCCACCCATGCACTGCGCCGCGAGACAGGGTCACAACCGGTAACCGTGATCGGGCTCTCGACGGTCGCCCGGTCACCGATCGGCACGTCGGTGGTCGCCTGGCCGCCGCAGACCGGTAGGGGCAGATCCGCTCCGGCGAGGTTCAGCCGCCAGGAGTCGAAGAACCCGGAGCCGGTCGGGCCGGAGTCGTAGACCCGCAGGCGCCAGGTCCCGTCGGCCACCTTGTCGGACAGGTCGTACGTGAACGTGTGGTCGACGTTCGGGGCGGCTCCGTGACCGGTACGGGCCAGCAGGAAGTAGCGGGTGTCGTCGGGGGCGAACAGTTCCACCTGCAGGTCGGTGATGGCGGTGTGCTCGATGCGTACCTCGATGGTGCTGTTGGCGGCGGCGTTGCCCGCGCAGCCGGTGATGGTGATCGGGACGTCGACGAACCCGCCGGACAACGGCAGCGGGGTGTCGGTCTCGTTGGCACCGAGGCAACCTGGCAGCGCCTCGACGGTGAGGACGAACCTGGCGATCCGGGTGGCGTGCGGGCCGGTGCCGACGATGTGCACCCGGTAGGTGCCGGCAGCGGTGACCGCCGTGGTGGCGATGGTCAGGGTGGTGCTGCCGGCCGAGCCGATGGTGGCCGGGTCGAAGGTGGCGGTCGCGCCGGACGGCAGCCCGGCGACGCTCAGGTCGACCGGCTGTGCGGAGCCGGCGGTGACGGTTGCCGTGACAGTGGCGGTGACGCTGCCACCGGGCGCGACGGTGCCGCTGGTCGGGGCGACGGCCAGGGCGAAATCGTGGGCGGGGACGGTGCCGTCGATGTGCAGCAGCCGGTTCGGGGAGCCGGCACCCGGGTCGGTCACGACGCCGGGGGTGGCGGCGTCGAGCAGCGCGGTGGTGACCTGGGCCGGGGTGTGGTCGGGGTGCTCGGCGAGGATCAGCGCTGCCGCACCGGCGACGTGTGGGGCGGCCATCGACGTGCCGCTGGCCGGGCGGGCGGCGCTGTCGCTGGTGATCCCGGCCGAGACGATGTCGGTGCCGGGGGCGAAGATGTCGACGCAGTCGCCGATGTTGGAGAATGGCGCGCGCGTGTCGTCGGGCCTGGTGGCGGCGACGGTGATCGCCTGCGGGGCGCGGCCGGGGGAGTAGCCGCAGGCGTCGGCGCCGTTGTTGTTGCCGGCCGCGACGACGTAGGTGACGCCGTCGGCGACGGAGCGGGCCAGCGCCTGGTCCGTGGGAGCGTAGCCGAGCCCGCCGAGGCTCATGTTGGCCACGGCAGGCTCGCCCGGCTGGTGGTCGGCGGTCACCCAGTCGATGCCGGCGATCACGGTGGCGACGGTGCCGTTGCCGCCGCAGTTGAGCACCCGTACGGCGACCAGCTCCACGTTCTTGGCGACGCCGTACGTGGTGCCGCCGACCGTGCCCGCGACGTGTGTGCCGTGCCCGCTGCAGTCGGACGCGTCGTCGTCGTTGTCGATGGTGTCGCGCCCGGAACGCACCCGCCCGGTGAACTCGTCGTGCGACATCCGGATCCCGGTGTCGATGACGTAGACCCGCACGGACGATGTGACGCTCGGATAGGTGTACGTGTCGTCGAGTGGCAGGTTTCGCTGGTCGATCCGGTCCAGGCCCCAGGACGGCGTCGGAGCCTGAACGTCGGCGGCGGTCACCGTGTGGTTCTGGGTCACCGAGGCCACCCGCGGGTCGGCGGCGAGCCGGCGGGCCTGGCGCGGCGACAGGTGGACCTCGAGGCCAGGTAGCGCGTGCCGGTAGACCCGGGCGACGTCGCCGCCGTACCGGCCGGCCAGGGAGCGCGCGGCGCGGTCGACCGCCTCGGTGGCGTCGGCGGCGACCGCTGAGTCGGCCAGCACGACGATGTAGGAGTCGGCGACGGCGGTCGGGCCGCCGACGGCGTGCACCGTCGCCTCGGGCACGGCGGCCACCGCCGGGGCGGCCGGGACCAGTGCCAACAGCGTCGTCGCCACCAACACACCTGTACGTTTCGATACCATCGGTTTTCCTTCCCGGCTCACCGGACATCTCCCCAATAGGGGAGCATCGATGAATCGGGTTGGAAACCTTCCGGTAACGGACTTGAGGGTGTTGCCTGGCTTATCAGCACCACTGGCCGATGGGCATCCGGCAATCTCGTCCAGACGCGGTGGTGCCCCGGGACCATCTCTGGTCCCGGGGCACCGTCACCACCTTCGCCCCCCACCACAAGGGGTCCTTGCCCAGCCGCCCGGCGGCGCTTCCGGCTCGACGAACGACCGGTGTTTCCTGCTCCGAGCCATACCCGGCGGCGGGCTGTGCTAAACCTGCCCGCCGCCTTCGGTCAGGCGGCTGGAACTGGCGTCAGGCCGGCTGGAACCAGGCGGCGGCGTCGACCGGCAGCAGTTGGCGGCCGGGCGGTCCGTCCAACGGCGCGCTGGTGATCAGCGGTACGCCGTACCCGGCGACCGGCACCGGCGCACCGCTGAGGTTGACCACGCAGATCAGCGCGGCCGAACCGGCGTCGCCCTCGACGGACCCGCTGTCGGCGGTGCGGCGGAACGCCAGCACGCCCGGCCCGGACTCCAGCCAGGCCAGCCCGGTGCCGTCGCCGGCCGGGGCGTCGCGCAGCGCCGGATACTCGGCCCGGACCGCCAGGGCCCGCCGGTACAGCTCCAGCGTCGAGTCCGGGTCGTCGGCCTGGGCCTGCGCGGTCAGCGGCGCCCAGCCGGCCGGGGCCGGCAGCCAGGATTCGACCGAGCCGGCCGGCCCGAAGCCGTACGGCGGGTCCTCGCCGCTCCACGGCAGCGGCACCCGGCAGCCGTCGCGGCTGTGCCCGGTGCGGCCGAACGCCGGGTCCTGCCGCAGGTGGTCGGGCAGGTCCAGCACCTCCGGCAGGCCCAGCTCCTCACCCTGGTAGAGGTAGGTGCTGCCGGGCAGGGCGAACATCAGCAGCGCGGCGGCGCGGGCCCGACGTAGCCCGACCTCGCCGTCGCCGTACCGGGTGACGTGGCGCTGCTTGTCGTGGTTGGACAGCACCCAGGTGGTCGGCGCACCGACGATCGACGCCTCGGCGAGCGCGGTGTCGATCACCTTGTGGAACGAGTCGGCCGACCAGGTGGCGTCGAGGAAGTCGAAGTTGAACGCCTGGTGCAGCTCGTCCGGGCCGATGTAGCGGGCCAGCCGCTGCGGGGTCTCCGCCCACGCCTCGGCGACCGCCATCCGTCCGCCCGGGTAGCTGTCCAGGATCGGCCGCCAGGCGCGGTAGATGTCGTGCACCTCATCCTGGTCGAAGTACGGCAGCCGCCCTTTGCCGAGCAGCTCGATCTGCCGGCGGCCGGTGGTGGCCGAGGTCCAGCCGATGTCCGGCAGCCCGTCGGCCTTGATCATCCCGTGGGCGACGTCGATGCGGAACCCGTCGACGCCCCGGTCCAGCCAGAAGCGCAGGATCTGTTCGAACTCGGCGCGCACCTCGGGGTGGCGCCAGTTGAGGTCGGGTTGGGCCGGGTCGAACAGGTGCAGGTACCACTGGCCGTCGGGCAGCCTGGTCCAGGCCGGCCCGCCGAAGATCGACTCCCAGTCGTTCGGCGGCTCGTCGCCGTCGGCACCGCGGCCGTCGCGGAACATGTACCGGTCACGCTCCGCCGATCCGGGCGCGGCGGCGAGCGCCGCGACGAACCACGGGTGTACGTCGGAGGTGTGGTTCGGCACGATGTCGACGATGATCCGCAGGCCGAGCGTGTGCGCGTCGGTGATCATCTCGTCGAAGTCGGTGAGGCCGCCGAACATCGGGTCGACCTCGCGGTAGTCGGCGACGTCGTAGCCGCCGTCGACCATTGGGGAGCGGTAGAACGGGGTCAGCCAGAGCGCGTCAACGCCAAGCTCACGCAGGTACGGCAGGCGGCTGCGGATGCCCTGCAGGTCACCGATGCCGTCGCCGTCGGAGTCGGCGAAGCTGCGCACGTACACCTGGTAGACGGCGGCGGTCCGCCACCAGTCGTCCCGGGCGGTACGGGGCGCGGCCTGGGCAGGATCGATCGTCACGGGTTCCCCGTCCTGTCGGTGCGATGCTGACTCTGCTCCGAGCATGCCTGCCGGTTCTTGCAAGAGTCAAGCAACCCTTGCGCAAGCTCTCAGCTGGTGGGCGCGGCTGCGGCGGCGGCGAGGTGGGTGACCTGCGGGGCGATGCCGGTGGAGCCACGGGCGACCAGTTCGGGGCGGAACACGTACTCCGAGTTGGGCGCGGCGTGCCCGTTGATCTCGTCGACTAGCGCCCGGACCGCCGCCACCGCCATCGCGATCACCGGCTGGCGCAGCGTGGTCAGCGGCGGATCGGTGAACGCCATCAGCGGCGAGTCGTCGTAGCCGACCACCGACACGTCGCCGGGCACCGACAGGCCGCGCTGCCGGGCGGCCCGGATCGCCCCGAGTGCCATCAGGTCGGATCCGCAGGTGATGCCGGTGACACCCTTGTCCAGCAACCGGTTGGCGGCTGCCTTGCCACCCTCCACACCAAACAGTGACAGCGCGGTCAGCTCGTCGATCTCGGCGTCGCTGGCATTTACCAGCCGCCGCATCGCCGCCCGGAATCCGGCCAGTTTGCGCTGCACCGGCAGGAACCGGTCCGGCCCGGTGATCAGCCCGATCCGCCGGTGGCCGAGGGCGACGAGATGCTCCACGGCCAGCTCGCCGGCTTCCCGGTCGTCGCAGGAGACGAAGGGCGCTTCGATGCCTTCGGCGTACCCGTTGATCAGCACGATCGGCAGCGGCCGGGCGATCAGCTTGCGGTAGCGCTCGTGGTCGGCGGCGGTGTCGGCGTGCAGGCCGGAGACGAAGACGATGCCGGCGACCTGGCGGTCCAGCAGCATCTCCACGTACTCGTCCTCGGTGACCCCGCCGGGGGTCTGGGTGCACAGCACCGGGGTGTAGCCGGACTGGGCGAGGGCGGACTCGATGGTCTGCGCGAACGCCGGGAAGATCGGGTTGTCGAGCTCCGGCACGACCAGGCCGACCAGGCCGGCGCTGCGTTTGCGCAGCCGGGCGGGGCGTTCGTAGCCGAGCACGTCGAGCGCGGTCAGCACCGCCTGGCGGGTTTCGGCTGCCACTCCGGGGCGGTCGTTGAGCACCCGGGACACCGTGGCCTCGCTGACGTCGGCCTGGCGGGCGATGTCGGACAGTCGTGCGCGCATGGCGTTCACGGTAGCGCACCGGCAAGTTCTTGCGACGAAGCCTGCAAGGTCTTCCATTGATTGCAACGCCTTGCTAACGTCCCGGCAACACGCGACGAAACCTGTGCCGTGAACGCGGCACCGTACTGCAATAACTTCCACGACAGGAGTCCCGATGCGCGTCCGTACCACGTCGGTGGCCGCCGGGCTGGCCGCCGCGCTCGCGCTGGCCGCCGCCGGCTGCGGCAGCAGCGACGGCGAACCCGCCACCACCGACAGCCCCGACGCCGCCGCCGGCGGCACCCTGGTCATCTGGGCCGACGACAAACGCAGCGCCGCCCTCGCCCCGTTCGCCGAGAAGTTCGGCGCCGACAACGGCGTCACCGTCGAGGTCCAGGCCATCAGCAAGGACCAGCAGACCACCTTCGTCACCGCGTCCCAGCAGGGCAGCGGCCCGGACGTGATGGTCGGCGCGCACGACTGGATCGGCAACCTGGTGCAGAACGGCGCCATCGAGCCGGTCCAGCTCACCGCCGACCAGACCGCCGGCTTCGCCGACGTCGCCATCCAGGCCGTCACCTTCAACGGCCAGGTCTACGGCGTCCCGTACGCCATGGAGAACGTCGCCCTGATCCGCAACACCGCGCTCGCCCCCGACGCCCCCGCCACCATCGAGGAGCTGGTCGCCGCCGGCGAGCAGCTCAAGGCCGACGGCACAGTGTCGGAGATCCTCTGCCTGCAGGTCGGGCAGAACGGCGACGCCTACCACCTGTACCCGCTCTACACCTCGGCCGGCGGCAGCCTGTTCGGCACCACCGCCGAAGGCGACTACGACCCGACGCAGCTCGGCGTCGGCACCCCGGAGTCGATCGCCGCGTTCGAGAAGATCGCCACGCTGGGCGAGAAGGGCTCTGGTGCGCTGAAGCGCTCCATCACCCCGGAGAACTCGATCGCCACCTTCACCAGCGGCAAGTGCGCGTTCCTGGTCTCCGGGCCGTGGGCGATCACCGACGCCAAGGGCGCGGACATCGCGTACGACATCAGCCCGGTCCCCGGCTTCGCCGGTGGCGCACCCGCGCAGCCGTTCGTCGGGGTGCAGACGTTCTACGTCGCCGCCAAGGGCACCAACAAGGCCCTCGCGCAGGAGTTCGTCGCCAACTACACCACCCAGACCGACCTGGCCGTCGCCCTCTACGAGGCCGAGCCGCGCCCGCCGGCGCTGACCGCCGCCCTCGACCAGGTCGCCGGGGCCGACCCGGATCTGGCGAAGTTCCAGCAGGCCGGGCAGGGCGGCGCGGTGCTGCCGGCGATCCCCGAGATGGCCGCCATCTGGGACCCGTTCGGCAAGGCCGAGGCCGCGATCATCGGCGGCGCCGACGTGGCGAGCACCATCACCGCTGCCGGCAAGACGATCGCCGAACAGATCAAGTAATGCGCGACACCGGACCAACCGGTGCGGGGCCCGCCGAGCAGCGGGCCCCGCACCCGGTCACGGCCGGCGGTCTGCTGGCCAAGGCGCTGCTGCTCGGCCTGGTCGCGGCGATCGCGATCTGGGCGGCGTTCCCGCTGATCGACGCCGAAGCCTGGGTCGGGCTCGGCATCTTGGTCGCCACGACCGCCGGCATCGGCTACCTCTACCTGGGCCGGCGGCACGTGCCGGCGAAGTACCTGATCCCCGGCACCCTGTTCCTGATCGCCTTCCAGATCTTCCCGGTGCTCTACACCGCCTCCACCGCGTTCACCAACTTCGGCGACGGACACCGGGGCAGCAAAGCTGAGGCGATCGCGGCCATCCAGGCCACGTCGGTGGTCCAGGTCCCAGGATCCATCGAGTACGCGATGACCGTCGCCACGGTCGGCGACCCGGCCACCGGTGACCTGGTGCTGCTGGTCGTCGACCCGGCCGACGGCGTCGTCTACGCCGGTGACGCCGACGGGTTGACCGAGCTGCCGGCCGGCGACGTCACCGTCACCGACGCCGGCAAGGTGACGGCGGCCGACGGCTTCACGCTGCTCAACGCCGGTCAGGCCAGTGCCCGCAGCCAGGAGATCACCGACCTGGCGGTGCCGACCGACGACGGGGCGATTCGCTCCATCGGGCTGTCGCGGGCGTACGAAGGGGTCGCGGTCCGGGCGTACGACGAGGGTTGTGATTGTGTGACCGACACCGTGACGGGCACGGTGTGGACGGCCGACGGCGACGCCGGCTCGTTCGTCTCCGCTGACGGCGACCGGCTGCTGCAGGGCTGGCGGGTCGGCGTCGGTCTGGACAACTTCACCCGCGTGTTGACCGACCGCAACATCTCCGGGCCGTTCCTCGGCACCCTGGTCTGGAACTTCGCCTTCGCGATCGGCTCCACCGGCGGCACGTTCGTCCTCGGGCTGCTCTGCGCGCTGGCGCTGAACTCCGACCGGGTGCGCGGGCGCAACCTCTACCGGGTGCTGCTGATCCTGCCGTACGCGATGCCGTCGTTCGCGATGCTGCTGGTCTGGCGGGACATGTTCAACACCGACTTCGGGCTGATCAACCAGTTCTTCGGGTTGACTGTGGACTGGTTCGGGCAGGACTGGTCGGCCCGGCTGGCGGTGATCGGCGTCCAGCTGTGGCTCGGGTACCCGTACATGTTCCTGGTCGCCACCGGCGCGTTGCAGGCCATCCCGAAGGAGCTGACCGAGGCCAGCTCGATCGACGGCGCCAACCCGTGGCAGGCGTTTCGCCGGGTGACGCTGCCGCTGCTGCTGGTGGCGTTGACGCCGCTGCTGATCGCCTCGTTCGCGTTCAACTTCAACAACTTCAACGCCATCTATCTGACGACCGAGGGTGGGCCGTTCCCGGCGGACAACCCGAGCGTCGGCGCGACGGACCTGCTGATCACCTACACGTACCGGTTGGCGTTCGGCGCGGCCGGCGCGCAGTACGGCTTCGCCGCCGCCATCTCGATCTTCATTTTTACGCTCGTCGCGGTGATCTCCGCGGTCAGCTTCCGGCGCACCCGGCAACAGGAAGAGGTGTACGCGTGAACCGGCGCTCGTTCACCCGTTGGCTGAGCCGGGTCGGCTGGCGGCACCTGGTGGCGCTGCTGGCCGTGGCGTTCTCGCTGTTCCCGATCGTGTTCGTGCTGTCGGCGGCGGTGAACCCGCTGGGCACCCTGTCGTCGACGGACCTGTTCCCGACCGGGGCGTCGGGCAACAACTTCCGCCGGCTGTTCGCCGACACGTCGTTCGGCCGCTGGTTCGGCAACTCGCTGCTGATCGCCGGGCTGGCGTCGTTCGCGTCGGTGTTCCTGTCGTCGCTGGCGGCGTACGCCTTCTCCCGGATGCGGTTCCGGGGCCGCCGGGTCGGGCTGCTGTCGCTGCTGCTGATCCAGATGTTTCCGCAGTTCCTGGCGATCGTGGCGATCTTCCTGATCTTCTCGACGATCACCGACCTGTGGCCGACGATCGGCTTCAACACCCCGTGGGGGCTGATGCTGCTCTACCTCGGTGGCGCGCTCGGGGTGAACACCTGGCTGATGAAAGGCTTCTTCGACACCCTGCCAAGGGAGTTGGACGAGTCGGCCACCATGGACGGGGCGTCGCACGCCCAGGTGTTCTTCCGGATCATGCTGCCGCTGGTGGCGCCGATCCTGGCGGTTACCGGGCTGCTGGCGTTCATCAACACCATCAACGAATTCCTGATCGCCAACGTCTTCCTCACCAACCCGGAGGCGAAGACGCTGGCGGTCGGCATGTACGGCCTGGTGGCGGGGGAGCGGAACAACAACTTCGGGATCTTCGCCGCCGGCACGCTGCTGACGGCGATCCCGACCGTGCTGGTGTTCCAGCTGCTCAGCCGCTACATCGTCTCCGGTCTCACCTCCGGGTCTGTGAAGGGTTAGCTTGTGGGCCAGCTGTTCGAGGCGCACCACGACGGATCATCGTTGTATGCGCCGGGTGCCGCCGCCGGGGTAAACCTGGGTGATCGGGTGTCGGTCTTCGTCCGGGTGCCGGCGGGTGCGCGGCCGGTCCACAAGCTGTGGGTACGCTCCACAGCCGACGGTGAGCCGCGCTTCACCGAGGCGGTGGTCGACCGGCAGGATCCGAACGGGGACGTGTGGTGGCGGGGCGAGGTGGAGGCCCGTAACCCGGTCACGCCGTACCGTTTCCTGCTCGCCGGCGGCGACGGCCCGGCCGGGTCTGCTGCTGCCGGCGGCTCTGCTGGTGGCGGGGGTGGGCGGCGCTGGTTGACCGGGGTCGGCGAGGTCGACCACGACGTGCCGGACGCCACCGACTTCCGGCTCGTCACCCACGATGCGCCGCCGGCCTGGGCCGCCGACGCGGTGATCTACCAGATCTTCCCGGACCGGTTCGCCCGGTCGGCTGCCGCTGCCGGGCGGGAGCTGCCGGAGTGGGCGATCCCGTGCGACTGGGACACCCCGGTCGTCGGGCGCGGGCCGGAGACGCCGTACCAGTTCTACGGCGGCGACCTGGACGGCATCCGGGAGCGGCTCGACCACCTGGAGCGGCTCGGCGTCAACACCGTCTACCTGACGCCGATCTTCCCGGCCCGGTCCAATCATCGGTACGACGCCGCCGCGTTCGACCACGTCGACCCGCTGCTCGGCGGGGACGAGGCCCTGGCGCGGCTGTCGGCGGCGGTGCATGCTCGCGGGTGGCGGCTGCTCGGCGACATCACCAGCAACCACACCGGCGACGCCCACCCGTGGTTCACCGCCGCCGTGTCGGACGTATCGTCGCCGGAGCGGGAGCTGTACTACTTCGGCGACGACGGCGACTATGAGTCGTGGCTGGGCGTGAAGTCGCTGCCGAAACTCAACTGGGGCAGCGCTGAGCTGCGGCGACGCTTCGTCGATGGGCCAGACTCGGTGGCGCG
Organism: Solwaraspora sp. WMMD792; assembly: GCF_029626105.1. Lineage (NCBI taxonomy): Bacteria > Bacillati > Actinomycetota > Actinomycetes > Micromonosporales > Micromonosporaceae > Solwaraspora > Solwaraspora sp. WMMD792. The sequence goes on along the minus strand of NZ_JARUBH010000009.1, from coordinate 4,722,525 downwards.
GCGGTGGCTGCTGCCGCCGTACGGGTTGGACGGTTGGCGGATCGACGTGGCCAACATGACCGGCCGGCGCGGGGCCGACGCGCTCACGCTGGAGGTGGCCGCGTTGCTGCGTCGGGCGGTCGCCGAGACTCGGTCGGACGGGCTGATCGTCGCCGAGCACGGGCACGATTTCACCCGTGACCTGGACGCCGATGGTTGGCACGGCACGATGAACTACGCCGGGTTCACCCGGCCGGTGTGGAGCTGGCTGCGGTCACCGACGCTGGAGTTGCCGGACTTCCTCGGCGTACCGGGTGGGGTGCCGGCCCGGTCGGGGCCGGCGGCGTTGGCGACGATGCGCGCCGTCGGGGCGTTGGTGTCGTGGCGGTCGTTGGTGCATTCGTGGCAGCTGCTCGGCTCGCATGATTCGGCCCGAGTGCGGACGGTGGTGGGGGACGCGGCGCGGCAGGAGGTGGCGGCCGGGTTGCAGTTCACGTTGCCGGGGACGCCGATGGTGTTCGCCGGGGACGAGGGCGACGATGCGCGCCGTCGGGGCGTTGGTGTCGTGGCGGTCGTTGGTGCATTCGTGGCAGCTGCTCGGCTCGCATGATTCGGCCCGAGTGCGGACGGTGGTGGGGGACGCGGCGCGGCAGGAGGTGGCGGCCGGGTTGCAGTTCACGTTGCCGGGGACGCCGATGGTGTTCGCCGGGGACGAGTTGGGGTTGCGGGGCGACAACGGGGAGGGTTCGCGGACGCCGATGCCGTGGGATCGGCCGGGTTCGTGGGATGGGGCGACGTTCGGGGTGTATCGGGCGTTGGTGGCGTTGCGTCGGGAGGTGTTGGAGCTGCGGCACGGCGGGCTTCGTTGGGTGTACGTCGATGACGACGCCTTGGTCTACCTGCGGGAGTCGCCGTCCGGGTCAGTGTTGGCGCTGGCCCGGCGGGCGTCGGGTGCTCCGGTGCGCCTGACCGGTCTGGTGGCCCCGCCGGACGTTGCTGCTCCGGCCCTGGTCAACCCGTACGGCGGCGCACCACCGCTACGCCCGGCCGCCGACGGCACCCTGACCCTGCCCGCCGCAGGCCCCACCTTCCAACTCTGGCGCCTCCCCTGACCTGACGCACCGGTTGCGGCGCCCAGCGCTGGTTCGCTATGTGACCCGCTGCATGACTTCATCGCGCGGCACACCACGTTGCCGGGGGTGGGCAGGACCCACCCCCGATCGACACGTCGGCTATGAGCTGCTGCCCATCACCCGGATGATCCAGGACGCGACAGCGTGAAGCACGCCGCCAGCAGCTCCGCGAAGCGTCGCGCCCGCGAGCGCGACCTTCTCCGGACGGGTTAGCCGAGAACGCCGTTGCGGGTGGCCGAGCCTGTCTGACTCGGGGACCTGCTGTGCTGTGGACCGAACATGATGCTGATCAACCACCGAGTGGACCCTTCGTGCCCTGCCGGACGGAGGTCGTTCCGGCAAATCTTATCGTTGCCCATAGATAAGCCCAGCTCAAAGTAGCTTCTTCGGAGCTTGCTGCGGTGAAACGCCGTGACTGCAGCGGGGACAGACTAGCCTGGCGAACGGGATACGTCGACTCTGCTACGGTGTCACCGAGGGTTAGCAGCGGAAGGTTTTAGGAAGGACTACTAGAAGCCCTGGGACCCCTGGGACCCCCCGTACTCCCGGTTTCCCCGCAGCGAAGGTTGTTGAGCTTTGAATCCTGTCTCCGTGCCCAGCTTGGACACACTGGCTCGATTGCAGCGCCTGGTTGAGAAGTCGAGGAGGAAGACTGGCGTGCAGATCCCGCCGGACTTCGTCCGCGACGACGCTGAAGGCAATCCGCCACTTGCACGTATGATGCGTGGCGGTCGCGGGGGGGAAGTTCGGCTGAAGCTCTATCTTTCACTGACGCTTCTCGCAGTGGCGGGCGACAACGACATCAATTCGAAGCCTGCCCGTGGGTGGGCTCGACTACTCGACTTATCCGACCCAGATGTAAACGGTGCACGCCGTATTAGTGATGCGCTCGGCTGGCTTCATTCCGCTAAACTACTCAAGCTGGATAGGCAACCGGGCCTCCCGCCGGACATCACGCTACTCAACCCTTCTGGTGACGGCCGGAGGTATGGGTGGAGGAGCAACGGACGGTATATCAACTTGCCCCTCGACTTTTGGACGCAGGGCTGGATTCTATCGCTATCAGGTGCAGCCGTCGCGGTGCTGTTGGTATTGCTTGAGATGCAAGGAGGCAGGACGCCTGACGATCCTCCCTGGCTGACGGGTGCGCAGCGTACGCGCTATGGCTTCTCCGACGACACCTGGACCAGGGCAAAAAAGGAACTGCAGAGTTATGGACTGTTGACAGTTAGACGGATTCCGCAGGCTAGAGATGCCGATTTCGACTTTCGCCGGCTTCGGGACACCTACTGGCTAGACCTCCACCGTCTTGCATCCACGCCGTAGTTTACGGCTAATGTGGGCAGTATGCCATTTCCGCTCCGTATACCGTCCAGTCGATTCGATCATGAGCTGATCAACTCCCGACGTGCTTTGATGCGACGTACTTGGTCGACCACCCAAGGTAGTTCGACCAAGTGAACGGACTTGGCGATTGCCGCAACTGGGCACAGGTGTCGAAGGTTGGCTACCCGATGGGTGAGAAGTTGTGCGTGACTGGCGTCAGTCGGCCGACGTATTGCCCGCGTTAGTGTTCTTGCCCTTAGCGTCTGACTTGCGTGCAGCTAGTTCTTCGTGAAGCATTCTTGTTCGATCTTTTTGTAGCTGGAGCGCAAGCAGTTCCTCCTTGTCGCCCTTAAGTCTAGCCGCAATCTCTTCCGGAGAATCCGGATAATTCCGCAAAAATTCCAGCCGTACATCAAAATAGCTGTTTGGTACAAAGATTGCATAGGTGTTCTTCGGTATGGGTCTTCTTAGCGGATTTCCTGTCGTACGAATTCTCACCGCACACTCGGGTTCATCGAAATCCGCCGGGAAGAACGAAATGTAAGCCTCGCAATATTCTTTCCCTGTTTCGTTTTTTCTGATTATGCGAACCCAGTCGTCTACCTGCTTTCTTGCAATGACCTGAAAGAGTGCAGATTGTCCAGGGTAGAGGATTCTTTCACCGTGGATGGTTGTAGGGGGTTCTTCAAGTTTTTCTCCGGTGAAGGGGTGCGTGGCCGCATAGAACTGAACTCCATTCGGAATTACCCGAGCCGGCTCATTGCCAAAATTCAGCAGTAGGCCATGTGAAACGAAGAACGCATCCCAAGCCCAGTGCGGGGTGGAGCTCTCTGAACCTTCAGTGGACCAGTGATCTAGCTGCACTGGTACAGTGTCCGCCATAACATGCAAAGGCGCGGCTAATGCATAGCTATTCTCTGACAACCCGGCATGATCGTTCTTCTTGAAAATTATCACTGAGACTCGGGGTAGCGAGGCGTCTATGCGCGCTTTTGCGCCCTCCAGCGCTGAGATTTGCGAAGACTGAATAGCTGTATGGACCTCTGAACTGGCCAAGTATGCCTGCTCGGAGGCTGCCACGGCTTGGCGTTCTGCGGCGTCCGCCTGGACGGTCGCATGACGCGCTTGGATTTCGGCGGCGATAGCACCCCTCTCGCTAGCCTTCATGCTTCGGCGGGAAATCAGGGCCGCCCATGCAGATATAATAACCGCAAGGCCGGCAAGGGCGATTGGAACCGATTCTCTATCACCGAGGCGCCGAATCGCTTGCAATATATCTTCTATTTCGTCAGGAAGGGCAAACATCAGCACTGCTTCCAACTGCATCCTTCGACTCTAGGGCTGAGGCTCGGTCCGCGTCTAGGGGGTAGGAGCAAGAGGCGGTAGGCTTTTGGGACCACTCGCGGCCTACAACAACGAAGCGAGTGCCATGGAAGCAGCAGCGAGCTGCTTTCGACCGGCTACCTACAGTCGATCGCCTCGGCTGCCGCCCACAGTCTTCGCCGCACCGGAGTGCGTGCCACGTCGGCGCTCCTACCCGGAAGGCTTGCTCGCCGAGGTTCACTCACCGATCAAACAGGTCGTCGAGAGGACTCAATCCGCTGACAACGGAAGCCGGCAGAGTATTGACCGTACGCATCTGCGAATCGTCACCCTCGCGTAATTGATATGTCGAGTTTCAAGCGTTCAGTTGAAATGGTCCAAGTGGTCAGTTATCTCCTGAGTTGATGGTCATTGGGCAGGGGTTAGAAGAAGGTCTGCCTCGCCTGCAAGCCTGGGCGGCGGTAGGATGTCCGACCTAGCGATCAATAATTGAGGTGGGACAAAGATATGGTTAATGCGGAGCCGCGTGGAGTGCGCGGAGTTCTGAATCTTACCCGAGTATCGTTGAATAGTGGTGAGAGTTTTTCTGTCGCTGATGGTCTGACCGTGGTGGTTGGGCCAAATAACTCGGGCAAGAGTCAGCTGCTTCGTGAGATTCATGAGAGGTTAACTGGCGGGGCAGTGAGAGTGCATTATATGCCCAAAGTAGTAGCTCTCGTAGAGTCTGAACAAAATTGCAATGCAGAGGATTTTCTGGAGTGGGTGCGCGCGAAACGCAAGGGATTCAAGCCGGGCGAATACGGTCATGGTGCATCTAACGAAGAGCATTTCAGCCTTCCGGATAGTCCAAATCGATTTGTGACTTCCTCGGAATTGAAAACAATATGGACTAATCGCGCGCTGCATTATCCGCAGATAGGAGGTTGGCTTTTTAATTACCTTCCCCCAGGGCAGGCGGCCGGCTCTATTGGAAACGTCCAGGCATTTCATGTTGGCCGAGAGGCACCTGCGGGTCCACTTCAATTGATGTATACAAGTAGGGAGTTTGAGCGAATTGCAAGCGATGAAATGCGCAACGCTTTTGGTGAATCTCTGACACTGCATCGATATGCAGGGAGCATGATTTCGCTGCACGTCGGATCGGTGATAGCGGAGGAGACGGTGACGCCCGCGTCCGCCGACTACCTGGATGAGATCGAAAAGCTACCCCTTCTTCAGGAGCAAGGGGATGGCGTTAGATCATATATGGGGATGGTGCTTACGGTCTTAGCTGCCAGCTACCCAGTCCTGATTCTCGACGAACCTGAGACGTTTCTGCATCCGCCGCAGGCGTATATGCTTGGAAATTTCCTGGCACGCCAGTGCGAAAATGGGATGCAAGTTCTTCTTGCTACGCATAGTGACGATATGCTGCGCGGGATAGCCTCAGCTGCTGCGCCTGACCAGGGTGTGACGGTCGTTCGACTGACTCGATCATCTGCGGGAAATCATGTGGCGCAGGTCTCTGTAGAGGACGTTCGGAGGCTTTACCGGGATCCGCTGATCAAGTACTACGGTGTACTTGATGGGTTGTTTTTCCACGGCTCCGTGATTTGCGAGGGAGACTCGGATTGCACCTACTATCGTGCGGTGCTTGAATCAACCGTCGAAACCTTGGCTGATGGTCATCCAACGACGGCATTGAACCTTCATTTCATGCACTGCGGCGGGAAGTCTCGGATTGTGCATGCCGTACGTGCGCTTAGGGCCGCTCGTGTTCCTGTTGCTTGTGTTGTAGATGTTGACTTCCTGCAGGGTGAACGTGATTTTGTTGAGCTGATCAAAGCATGTGGCGGCGATCCTGAGAGTTTGAGGGGTGCTCGAAACGTAATATTGAATGCAATTGGAAATGATTCTGAGAAAGTGGAAAAAGATGTCTTTCGTCTGAAGATTAATAAAATTCTGGAACTACGGAGGGGTGACCTACTGACTTCTGGTGACTGTCAGAAGATTCGGCAGTTGGTCTCACCGGAAAGTGGTTGGAGGCGATTCAAGAGACTTGGCAGGGATTTTCTTTCGGGTGGGGCGATATCGGCGTTCGATGTCCTCGATCAAAGCCTTAGGGGGTTGGGGATCTTTTTGGTCCCTGTTGGCGAGTTGGAGAGCTTTCATAGGGATGTTCCGTGTGAGAACAAAGCTTCGTGGCTAAGGGAAGTGTTGGAAACTCGATGTTATGCGGACTCCGAGAAGGCAACCAATTATGTTACGGCTGTTGCAAATTTCATCTGGCAGCACCAAGATCAGGCGGCTACGACGGCTGGAAAAATCGTAGGGGAAGGTCGGTAGGCTTACTGCGCTGGGCAGTCCGATGACGAATAGTCACGGCATCGGTTTCCAGCCCCAGGGGCGGTTGCCGTGCTCGCTGCGGATGCAGGCGAGGCGGTAGTGGGCTTGGTCGCGTAGGGCTGGGTTGTCTTGCGCGAGTTGGGCGGCGAAGGTGACCTTGCGTAGCTCTCGGGCGTCGCGGAGGACCGAGAGTCCCGGCCAGTCGGTGACGTCGTAGCCGTAGTGCCGGCAGAACTCGGTCCAGCCGGGTGCGTACTCGGCGCTGAAGGTCAGGTGGTCGACGGCGACGGAGACCAGGTCCCACTCGGGCGGGCCGAAGGCGAATCGTTCGAGGTCGAGCACGACTGGTCCGGCGTCGGTGTCGACGATGTTGCCGGCCCAGGCGTCGCCGTGCACGGCACCGTGGGGGAGACCGGAGGGAAGCTCGCGGTACCGCTCCTGCAAGCCGTGCAGGTGATCGAGCAGCCAGGCGCGGTCGTCGGCCGAGAACACGGTCGCCTCGGCGATGCGCTGCTCCAGGCGTACGAACGGTGCCAGCGGTGGCAGGTCGAGACTCGCCGGGGGCCGCAGGCGGTGCAGCTGGTGCAGCACCTGGGCCAGCTGGCCGATGCTGCCTTCCCGGTGCGGTGGCAGCTCGTGCCAGAAGGTGACCGCTCGCCCGTCGACCGCGACTGGTTGGGGCAGCTCCTCGATCGCGCGGACAGCCGGTATCCCGGATTCGTTGACCCGAGTCTTATCAAATTAGTGCGCACCTGGGTGGGCGTGGATGGTCTTGAGGGCGTGGCGGAGGTCGTCGGGTAGGGGGTCGGCTGCGGTGAGGGTGTGGTCGCCGGCCTGGATGCGGATGGTGCGGTAGCGGCGGGCGGTCCGGACGAACTTCCTGATCGACCAGCCGGTGCGGTCCTCGATCCATCTGGCGACGGCCAGGGCGGCGAACACGATCGTCAGGTGCGCCTCGATGGACTCGCGTTTGTGGTGGTAGATCGGCCGGGCAGCGAGGTCGTGCTTGGACATCCGGAACGACTTCTCGATCTGGAACAGCCGGTGGTAGGCGTCGATCACGAACCCAGCGGTGACCGGTGCCCCGTCAGGGCTGGTCGTGAGGTTGGTGGCATAGCCTTTCAGCCCGGCCAGGGCGCGGGCCTTCGCCTCCAGGGTCCGGTTGACGGTCCTGGTCTCCCCGGCCAGGTGGATGAACCGGTTGCGTTTCACCGGGGCCTTGCCCGCCACCGCCTTGACGGCCTTCGCGACCTGCTCGTCGATGCCGCGCAGGGTGCGTCGGGCCCGGTCCGCCTTGTACTGGTAGTAGATGACCTGGTCGCGGCGTCGGTCGCCGGGGCCGGCGGGCCACGGCTGGCAGAACACGTGCCCGTCACCGATCTCCTGGCCGGGGTGCTCACGCCGCCACTCGGACACCACGTAGGGAACCTCGGCGATACGGGCGCCGAGGATGAACGACAACCCGGCGTCCTCGATCGCGCGCTGGTTCGCCGCCGAGATCATCCCCGCGTCGGCCACGACCGTGACATCGGGCAGCCGGTGCGCGTCCATGAACGACCGGATGGTCGGCACCATCGTCAACGTCTCGGCCTTGTTGCCCTCGAACGCCTCGACCATCAGCGGGAACCCGCCCGCGTCGGTCAGCAGCCCGATCGTGATCTGCGGTTCGAGGCGGCGTTCCTTGGAGAACCCGGACTCGCGGAACCCGTCACCGGTGTCGGTCTCGAAGTACAGGGTCGACACGTCGTACAGCACCAACGACGCCGGTCCCAGCCGGGCGTGCGCCGCGCACGCCGCCGACAGGCGTTGACGCCAGCCGGCCTTGGCGTACTGCGGCAGGCGGCGGTTCACCGTCGGATACGACACCGCGTCGACGCCGACCTCGTCCAGGACCCGCAGGCTGTCCTGCTTACTGGTCGGCTCGATGATCCGGGCCAGGACCAGCTGCCGGAACACCTCGTCACCGCCGGTCGCCTCGGCGAACCCGAGCTGGTCGTAGCCGCGGCACAACGCGTCCCACAGGTGCCCATCCGCGAACTCGTGATCTCCAACGGACCGCCCGCGTCCGAACTGTCGTCCAGCCCCAGGTCGAGCTCGCCCTGACCCGCCGCCAACCGCTGCCGCGCGACCGACTTCAACACCGCGAGCTGCGTCTCGTCGTGCGCCGACCCGATGTGCTCGATATCGCGTGACCCCCGCCGCGAGGAGTGCACGATCTGCACGGCCCTCGCACCCGAAGCCGTCTTCACAGTCCGGACGTACGGCGACACACCCGACAGCCTAGACGCCACGGTTTAGTGCACATCCACCACACCAAAACCCCAGGTCAGCGAACTACGGTCCGCCAAAACCCAGCCCCGTGATAAGAGTCAGGACGAACGGTGCCAGCGGTGGCAGGTCGAGACTCGCCGGGGGCCGCAGGCGGTGCAGCTGGTGCAGCACCTGGGCCAGCTGGCCGATGCTGCCTTCCCGGTGCGGTGGCAGCTCGTGCCAGAAGGTGACCGCTCGCCCGTCGACCGCGACTGGTTGGGGCAGCTCCTCGATCGCGCGGACAGCCGGTATCCCGGATTCGTTGAGCCAGCGGGACACCCGGACTTCCTTGCCGGCGGTGGCGAGCTGCCCGTCGCGGCTGACGCGGGCGACAACGCCGCCGGGCAGGCGGTAGATGACGTTCTCCGCAGAGCGGATCAGCTCAGCGCCGGCCGCGTCGACCCCGACCTGCTCGCAGGCGAGCAGCAGCGCTTCCTGCGGATCCGTCATGCGACGGCTCCGACCGTTTTCCGGATCCGGACGCGCAGCTCCTGCACTTCCGTGAGCTTGCCGTGCGGTCCGGCCATCCGGTGCAGCTCCCGCAGGTCGTCGGCGGCGCGCAGCGACCGGACCGGCCCGGCGTCGTCGAGGGCCAGGTTGCCGATCGTCACGGCCTCGAGCGGGTCACCTTGCACCATCGTGAGGGACGCGAGCTTGATCCGGGAGATAGCCCTGGACCGCAGGTACGCCGGAAGATGGTGCTCCACTGAGTAGGCGAACCGGTCGGCCGACTCCGTAACGAGTCTGGTGTGCAGGGCCACGTCGAACAGTGCGTGGGCGGTGTCTCCGTGGTGCTGCGCGTCGTCGTACCTGACTCTTATCACGGGGCTGGGTTTTGGCGGACCGTAGTTCGCTGACCTGGGGTTTTGGTGTGGTGGATGTGCACTAAACCGTGGCGTCTAGGCTGTCGGGTGTGTCGCCGTACGTCCGGACTGTGAAGACGGCTTCGGGTGCGAGGGCCGTGCAGATCGTGCACTCCTCGCGGCGGGGGTCACGCGATATCGAGCACATCGGGTCGGCGCACGACGAGACGCAGCTCGCGGTGTTGAAGTCGGTCGCGCGGCAGCGGTTGGCGGCGGGTCAGGGCGAGCTCGACCTGGGGCTGGACGACAGTTCGGACGCGGGCGGTCCGTTGGAGATCACGAGTTCGCGGATGGGCACCTGTGGGACGCGTTGTGCCGCGGCTACGACCAGCTCGGGTTCGCCGAGGCGACCGGCGGTGACGAGGTGTTCCGGCAGCTGGTCCTGGCCCGGATCATCGAGCCGACCAGTAAGCAGGACAGCCTGCGGGTCCTGGACGAGGTCGGCGTCGACGCGGTGTCGTATCCGACGGTGAACCGCCGCCTGCCGCAGTACGCCAAGGCCGGCTGGCGTCAACGCCTGTCGGCGGCGTGCGCGGCGCACGCCCGGCTGGGACCGGCGTCGTTGGTGCTGTACGACGTGTCGACCCTGTACTTCGAGACCGACACCGGTGACGGGTTCCGCGAGTCCGGGTTCTCCAAGGAACGCCGCCTCGAACCGCAGATCACGATCGGGCTGCTGACCGACGCGGGCGGGTTCCCGCTGATGGTCGAGGCGTTCGAGGGCAACAAGGCCGAGACGTTGACGATGGTGCCGACCATCCGGTCGTTCATGGACGCGCACCGGCTGCCCGATGTCACGGTCGTGGCCGACGCGGGGATGATCTCGGCGGCGAACCAGCGCGCGATCGAGGACGCCGGGTTGTCGTTCATCCTCGGCGCCCGTATCGCCGAGGTTCCCTACGTGGTGTCCGAGTGGCGGCGTGAGCACCCCGGCCAGGAGATCGGTGACGGGCACGTGTTCTGCCAGCCGTGGCCCGCCGGCCCCGGCGACCGACGCCGCGACCAGGTCATCTACTACCAGTACAAGGCGGACCGGGCCCGACGCACCCTGCGCGGCATCGACGAGCAGGTCGCGAAGGCCGTCAAGGCGGTGGCGGGCAAGGCCCCGGTGAAACGCAACCGGTTCATCCACCTGGCCGGGGAGACCAGGACCGTCAACCGGACCCTGGAGGCGAAGGCCCGCGCCCTGGCCGGGCTGAAAGGCTATGCCACCAACCTCACGACCAGCCCTGACGGGGCACCGGTCACCGCTGGGTTCGTGATCGACGCCTACCACCGGCTGTTCCAGATCGAGAAGTCGTTCCGGATGTCCAAGCACGACCTCGCTGCCCGGCCGATCTACCACCACAAACGCGAGTCCATCGAGGCGCACCTGACGATCGTGTTCGCCGCCCTGGCCGTCGCCAGATGGATCGAGGACCGCACCGGCTGGTCGATCAGGAAGTTCGTCCGGACCGCCCGCCGCTACCGCACCATCCGCATCCAGGCCGGCGACCACACCCTCACCGCAGCCGACCCCCTACCCGACGACCTCCGCCACGCCCTCAAGACCATCCACGCCCACCCAGGTGCGCACTAATTTGATAAGACTCGGGACCGGACCGGCCCGGCGTCGTCGAGGGCCAGGTTGCCGATCGTCACGGCCTCGAGCGGGTCACCTTGCACCATCGTGAGGGACGCGAGCTTGATCCGGGAGATAGCCCTGGACCGCAGGTACGCCGGAAGATGGTGCTCCACTGAGTAGGCGAACCGGTCGGCCGACTCCGTAACGAGTCTGGTGTGCAGGGCCACGTCGAACAGTGCGTGGGCGGTGTCTCCGTGGTGCTGCGCGTCGTCGTAGAAGCACATCCACGGCGGGTCCTCCGCCGGCGCGGCGTGCGCGAAGGCTTCGTCGGCGGCCCCGACAGCGGCCAGCGCCTCTTGTGCTCTGCCCGGTCCGAGCTTGGCGAGTGCCCGTGCCCGTACGGTGTGTAGCATGGCGCGCTCGGATGCGGTGAGCCAGTCGGCGCGGACCAGGGCCATTTCGATGTGGGTGAGCCCGTCGTCAGGCTGACCGCACCACACCGCCTGCCGGGCCAGGCTGGACAGCAGCATCGCGCGCTGGTGCCAGTCGCCGCCGATGCTGGCGCAGCGCAGGGCGAACGTGAAGCGTTGCCGGGCCGCCTCGTGGTGGTAGGCGTCGAAGAGCATGAACGCCACGACCCCCGCCAACTGGGCCAGCGCCCTGTGTAGCGCGGGGCGTAGGTGCGCCGGGCAGCTCACCTCCAGTAGCCGGGACATGCGGTGCAGCTTGTCGTCGGCGATCTCCCGGACCAGCGCGCCACCGTGCGCGTTGTCCCACTGTTCGAAGATCTCCGCCGCCTCAAGAACCTGGGCGATGTGTTCCTGGCTGACCTGACGCGGCAACTCGTCAACGACCGGCGGGCCGAGCAACGACATCAACGGGATGGCGTCGGATGTCAACGAGGCGGCGGCGGGACTGAGCCCTGTTGTCGGGGACTCGTATCGATTGGATCGAACGGCGAGCATGCCTTTCGTTCGCATGCTGATATCCCGCCGCCGGAATCCGAGTTCGTCGTCGGTGTCGGCGTTGAGGGCGATGCGCAGGGCGGTGCGGTAGTCCTCGGCGGGGTAGCGGATCTTGCCGTTTTCGAGTTTGCCGAGGTAGTTGGCGGTGAAGGCGCTGTGGGCGGCTTGTCCGGGGTCGGGGTAGAGGATCTTGTTGACGGCGTCGGCGAGTTGCCGGCGGGTCAGGCCCAGGCGTTCGCGTGCTGCGGTGAGCGGATGGTTCTGCATGACACCCCCGAAGTGTGGCGCACGATCTGATGCGTGATGGCGCGAACTGCCTGTGGCGGTAATCGATTTTGGACAGTATCCCACCTGGTGAATGCCGTCTTCAACCATCTGCGTCGAGCAATTCCTGTTGCTGCCAGGGAATACGTCGACGCGGAATTGTCAAGTGGGGAGGCAGGGGATGGTTGCCGCAACGGGAAGCATCCCTTCCAGTAGTGGGGGAGCGTGGCCCCGTCCCAGGCGGGACGCCTACCGCAGGCGGTCAGTTATCGGCCACGGTGTGTGCGGGATTCGGCACAGACGCCGTACCGCTGACGTTGCCGGACCCCGACGCGGCCTGCCGCCGCCGGAAGCCCCCCGTGACCGGCGGCGGCAGGCCCCGCGAAGAAGCCCAGGCCCACCGGCCAACACAGTGGACGTACCCGGAAAGGGGTTGTGATGCTCGAAGCGGTGCGTGCCGCCCCGGTTGCCCGACGACGAGGCCCCGGTCATGCCGGAGGATGCGCTGCCGGATGTCGGCCATGATGCGCCGGTAGTGCGGCTCGAATTGACGTGCGGGCATGTCGAAATCGTGCCCCAGCTCGGCCTTTGCGGGAGACCCGCCGGGGTGGCGTCGATCCCGTGGAGCGGCGCTCAGCTGCTCCTTCGACGATCGGCGCTACCTCGGCGATCCCCATCGACGCCCCGGCCGAGCCGGTGCACGCGGCACCGTCGGCCACTGCACACAACCCAGAAGTGCTCCCGATTCTCGGCGTTCGGCGGAACGTGAGCCGCCGGATGCCCGTACCAGCGGCCCTGTGGGCGTACCGCCGTTTGTGGCTGCGTGCGCAGGGCGGGTGGCCCGACCTCCGCGCCCCCGTTCGGGGTCGGGCCGCCCATCCCAGCTTCCCCACCGAACCGCGTTGTAGCGGCGATCCCGTGACCTATTGGAAGGGCGGTCCCACCCGTGCGCAGACTCCTCGACCTTGTCCTGTTCCCTCGGCGTACCCGGCGGCAGTCCCGGCTGCTCGCCAGCCTCGCCAACCAGACCCGGCCGCCCGCCCGGCCTCCCGCCGCTGCCGGCGGCGGGTCGCGTCCGCCGGCCCGGCGCGGCGGCAACGCCGGCACCCACCTCTACTACGGCGCCGGTGTGGTGCGGCCGTCGATCAGCCCCGGGCTGGTCCGCGACCGGCGGTTCCCGGTCCGCACCCGGCGCGGTTGCGACCCGACCGAGGTACGCGCCTTCCTGCACCTGGTCGCCGACGAGTTGACCGCCGTGCGGGCCGAGTTGGCGGCCACCCGGGACGAGAACGTGCGGATCAAGCAGGCGTTGCGGGACTGGCAGTCGCAGCAGTTCCAGGCCCGGCCGGTCGGTTGAACACTGTGGACGAAGCAGGGAGAGGGGTAGCTTGATGCTGGATGTGGTGCTCGCCGCCACCATCGCGGTGCTGGTCGGCGCGGTGGTCGGGTTCAGTCTGTGTCGGCATCGGCACCGCTGGTGTCCCGGCTGTGGCCGTACCCTGACCTGCCCGGCATGTCCGACCGGCGGGCTGCTGCCCGCGCAGGTCGAGGCGGCCGGGCGTCGGTGGGCGCCGCAGCCGGCGCGGACCGCCACCCTGCGGCGGACCTGGGTGTGGCCCGGCCGGGCCCGGCGGCGGGCCGGCCGGTGACCGCGCGGGTGGTGGCCGTGGTGGGCCGGGTCGGGCATGTGGCGTGGCGTCCGTCGTGGCGGTGCCGGGCCTGCCGCCGGCCGTGGCCGTGCGAGCCGGCCCGCGCGGAGCTGATGGCGAGCTTCGACCGGATCGGCCGCTGCATGTACGTCGCCGAGCTCGCCGCCGAAGCCGCCCGTGACCTGCCCGGCCTGACCCCGGCGCAGACGTACGCGCGGTTCATCGCCTGGGCGCGGCGGCGGGAGCCGGCATGACAGTCTACCGCACCCGGACCACCACGGCCGCCGCCGCTGTTGCTTCCGGTGGTGGGGTGCCGGTGCCGGCTGCGGCGGTACGGGGCCGGTCGCCGCTGCTGGCGGACGAGTTCTTCCTGTTGGCGGCCGATGATGTGACGGGTCGGCCGCGTCTGCCGGCCGGGCCGGTCGGGTACGGTCTGGCCGCCGCGCTGCTGGCCGACCTGGTCGACGCGGGCGCGCTGCGGGTGCACGATGGCTGGTTGTGGCTGGCCGCGCGGCACGTGCCGGTGGACGCGCTCGGCGGCTGGATCCTGCGCTGGCTGGCTGCGGAGCCGGGGCACCGGCGGGTGGGGACGTGGTTGGCGTTGCTGGCGTCGCGGGCGCACGGCCAGGTCGCGCGGCGGCTGACCGCGGCGGGCGTGGTCCGGCCCCGGACGGTACGCCGCCGGCTGCTGACCACCGCCGTGGTCCATGTGCCGACCGACATGAACCGGGCCGCTTGGGCCTGGGCCCGTCTGACCGTACGCCTACAGCGCGGTGAGCCGTTGCCGGATGTTGAGGCGCGGCTGGGCGGGTTGTGTCTGGTGACCGGGCTGGATGACTTTGTGCTGACCGGCCTGCCTGCGGCGGCCCGCCGGCATCTGCACCGGGAGACCGCCGCCCGGCTGCCGGCCGAGATCGCCGAACTGTTCACCATCGCCCGCCACCGCCTCGACGGTGCCGCCCACCGCCGCCACCGCTGACGGGACACCGGGCAGTCTTGCCCGGCTGCTGATCGACGCGTCCTTGGCGGTAACACTCACGCGAATCTGTACACAAGTAAGGGAGACCGCATCAGCCCGTCAGTCAGGAGACCGTATGAAGCCCACGGGGGAGCGTGACGAACGCTGGTTCACTGGCGTCTACGCCGCCCACTACCGAAACATAGTGGCGTACGGGGTGAGGCGTACGGCTGACATGGATGTCTCGGTCGAGCTCGCCCAGGAGGTCTTCACGGTCGCCTGGCGGCGGCGTGCTGACGTGCCGGACCGCGAGCTTCCCTGGCTGTACGGCGTCGCCCGGCGGCTCCTGGCCAATCTCTGGCGGGTACAACGCGCTAGGCCACCCACGACGCCGCTTGCCGAGATGAGTCAGCCCGATGCGAGCAGTTGGTCTCATCCCGAGTCCAGGGCAGAGATGGTCGATCTTCGGCGGGCCCTGCTGACCTTGCCTGAGGCGGATCAGGAGCTGCTGCGTCTCATCGGCTGGGAGCGTCTATCAGTCGCCGAAGCCGCATCGGCGCTCGGCTGCAGTCGGACGGCAGCAGCGGTGCGATTACACCGCGCCCGCCGCCGCCTGAAGTCAGCCATCGACTCGACAACCGGTGGTACCGCACAGCGGAACGACTCTGTAAGTGAGAGGGGCGAGGATGCGCGCATCCCAGCGAGTTCAAGAACTTCTCGGGCCGGCTGACCCGATCCAAGGAACGAGTTTTCCATCCCCCAGAGAAGCAGCACACGAGATCATCGAGCGTACTGACCACAGCTCGGTGCAGTTGGGTCTGACGGCTGGCGGCGACGTGCGTCCGTCACTTGTCCGCAGGCCACGACTGGCCGTTGTGGTTGCTGTCGCGATCGTTGTAGCAGCGGCGGCGGTGACTGTGCCGGCCTGGATGTTGGGGGACCGAACCACCGGCCCTGCACCGAACGATTCCCTCGGTGCGGCTGCCGGAGCTGAACTGGAGGTGTTGACGCCTGTGGCATACCAGCAGCCGGACAGTCCTCCGGCTGCTGGACCAATGCTCATGGACCTCGCCGACCGTATTTCTGATGCCCCATATGACAACGCCGGCGGGACCTACTCGTATCATCGGCGTAAGTCCTGGGGGGCCCGGCAAGCGCTGGGGCCAGGCGGTCATGTCATGAGTATCGCGGAGGAGGTCGAGACCTGGTCGGACAGTAGCGGAAACGGCATGACCAGGACTCAGCAGTTGATGCCGGAATTCCCCACTGAAGAGTCCCGACAGTATTGGGAAGGCGTCCTCGAACCCGGTTCCCGGACGCCCGGTGCGCCCGTTACGTCAACAGGGCTGGTTGGTCCGGATCAGCCGATCACCGAGGACCCGTCCGAACTCGCCAGGAAGCTCAAGGCCGGTGCCGGTGCCGGTGCCGGTGCAGGGGCAACTGTCAAGGCAGTCAACGACATTTACAGCCTGTACCTGGTGCCGCGTTCGGTCCGTTCGCAGATCCTACGCATCCTCGCCGACACGCCCGGTCTGCACTGGCGGGGCGAGGTTGTCGACCGCGCTGGTCGGACTGGTGTGGCTGTCACGGCCGACGACACCGAGCACAACGTCCAACACTTGCTGATCTTCGACCCGGTTAACGGAGAACTGCTTGCACACGAGCTGGTCAAGCTTACCGAACCGCGACAGGTGCAGGTCTACAACCTGATTCTGAGTTACGGACGCACAGCTGAAGCTGGCTGAGGTTGACCGGGGCGGCTTCCAGGTCGATGGAAGCCGCCCCGACGCACCTCAAGGGGAGAGCTGGGCTTGCTGCATGTCATTCGGTGCAGACATGAATCCCGTCGACTATGTCATTCGCGTTCCGGTTGCGCATATTGCTTTCGTAGTCGAATGCATAGCTTGTGGCTGCGACGCTCCAGTTGTTGGATCCAAGGTAGTTGTAGAAGCGGCTGACTGTTCCGGGTGTTTGGTTGTTCTCGAACGATGAGATGCGGTCGTTCCACTTCGGCGCCGAGCTGCCTGTTCCTACCCATGCTCTATCGGGATATCGCATGCCACCGAGGTTCATGATGGCATTTGCTGGTTGGCAGGCATAGAATCCAAGTCCGGCACCAAACAGGTCCGCGTAGCTGTGTTCCCAAAAGCAAAGGTTGTAGTAGTCGCAAATATCTGTCCGAGCTTGCGTGTTGTCCTGCCCGGTTCTTTTCGGTGGCAGTAGTACATCGACTCCCGGTGCGATGTTGACCGCGTTTTCTCGGACCTGTTTTGCATTCGGGTTGGCTCGAAGTATGTCCGCTGCAGTGATCTCCTTTCTGTTGCTTGGCCCGGTTGATTCAAGATCTACAGGCGTGGGTTCTTCTGACTCTTGCGTGACTCGAGGTGAAGTCGGCTCGGTCGGCGCAGCTGGGCTCGGCGCTGCGTATGCCGCGCCCATCTGGCCGGAGAATGTGATCGAAATCAAAATGCTGATCACAAGCGTTCTGTAAATTGCTGATTGTGGCGTCAGTCTCACCCTGCCTCCTTGCGTAAATTGATCTTACGGTGTCGAGCTTCCATTCAAGCTAGCAGCAAGTCGCCCTGAGGAAGGATCTCTTTTCGAGGCATAAGTCGGTCTGGCTGATGATGGATTGTGGACAGGAATCTGGCTGGTTTTTGTCAATTATTTGGATCGTCATGTCTGTCGGACCTTGGTCGACATGTGGTGGCAGTGAATCTCCAGGGAGCCTGACAAAAGCTGGGCGTCTCGCTGTCATCCGAGCGAAATTGGCCAGATATTTGCCTTCATGACCACTACGTCTCGATCTTCCCTGCCGCCACCGCAGCTGCCGCTGGGTCTTCAGCGCCGGTTGCGGCGGTACCGTCTGCCGTAGCCCTGCTGGCCGACCTGGTCGACGCGGGCGCGTTGCGGGTGCACGATGGCCGGTTGTGGCTGGCCGCGCGGCACGTACCGGTGGACGCGCTCGGCGGCTGGATCCTGCGCTGGCTGGACGCGGAGCCGAGGCACCGGCGGGTAGGAACGTGGTTGGCGTTGCTGGCGCCGCGGGCCCACGGCCAGGTCGCCCGGCGGCTGACCGCGGCGGGCGTGGTCCGGCCCCGGACGGTACGCCGCCGGCTGCTGACCACCGCCGTGGTCCATGTCCCGACCGACATGAACCGGGCCGCCTGGGCCTGGGCCCGTCTGACCGTACGCCTACAGCGCGGCGAACCGTTGCCGGCTTTCGAGGCGCGGCTGGGCGGGTTGTGCCTGGTGACCGGGCTGGACGACTTCGTGCTCACCGGCCTGCCGCCAGCGTCCCGCCGCCATCTGCACCGGGAGACCGCCGCCCGGCTGCCGGCCGAGATCACCGAACTGTTCACCATCGCCCGCCACCGCCTCGACGGCGCCGCCCACCGCCGCCGCTGACGGGCGGAGCCTGCTGTTCGGGAGGCCGATTGCGTCACCACGGCCAGTGTCGGAGTGAACTGACACGAACCAGGTCACGTCGACCTTCCCCACGATCATGGCAGGAGGAGTGCGGCGACGAGAGCCAGGTAGAGCACGCCAAAGATGATGATCACGGCCTTCGACGAATTCACCATTCGGAACCGATCTTCCATCTTGACGTTCGGCGGATATTCTTTCCCGCCAAGGATGATCGTCATCGCTTCGTTCCTTTCGAGGGGGATGCCTCTGCTGAGAGTCTGCGTGGGAGCTAAATAGCGCTCCTCTAGCTCGCGTGCCGCGAACAGCCAGTAGAAGTAGTAGCGAAAGCCGATGTCGTTGACCAGCCACCAGACGACACACAGCGTGAGTCCGACCAGTGAGAGGCCGACCAAAGTGATGGTTCTTGTTGGCTGCTGTGCGCCGGATGTCAGCCCGATTGCCGTCAGGATGATCGTATGCACTAGGACCATCAGCCCGTAACGTGCCCACACCAGGTTGCCCTCAAATGCCATCAGAGAAACCGCTGCTTGATAGCCGACGCGGGCGTTCTCCATCTCAGGGTTACTGGCTTCTGGACTCTGTGGTGTCGGTCCGAGTTTGTGATCAACGGCCATGCGCGCATCGTAGGGTGGGCGTGCAAATTAGCATCAGCTCAGGTCGATCTTGAAGAGTGAGGGTGCCGATGGCACCCACAGTTGATCAAGGCTTGGTGATCACCCGCGATCATCCGACCCGATGTCCCGATGCTCACCTCGACGACGCGTCTGGATGCCAGACCAGCCCGGCGTTCGCCGACAACTGATCACCTGCGCACAGCGGTGGACCTTCACTACGAGCACCGGCTCGCTGCGATGCACGAGCGGCTGGGCGTCCAGAAATTCCTGGGCGAGGCGGCGCATCCGTCGTCGGTACGGTGTGAACGTGAGCCCGTGTTGTCCTCGTTGCGGCGCCGCCGGCGCTCCGCTGCTGTTCGGCCTTCCCATTCCGCAAGCGCGGGCGGCTGCCGCCAACGGACAGCTGGCGCTTGGCGGCTGCCTGGTCGCTGAGGAGCGACCGAACTGGCAGTGCCCGCACCAGCACCGATGGCTCGATCCGGACGAGGAGGCGTGGGAGACGTGGCTCATGGCCGTCCTGGTCGCCCACGGCTACGAGCCAGCGGAGCATGACTAGCGGTTATGTCGTCGCCATCAACCAGGTACGACAATGGGCAGGGTGGAGAAGACGGTGTGGCTGGACTCCTGGCAGATGCAGTGCTGCGGGGAGCCCTTCGCGCTCGGCGACGAAGTCGCGTGGACGCTGCATGACCCGAATGTCGAGTGGCTGTCGGAGGTGCTTGGTGCAGACCTGGCCGGCCGCGTAGACGCGGCCGAGGAGCACCACGGCGGCGTCGCCGCATCGGTGTCGGTGACCGTCGGGACGGTAGCGTCCATCCAGACCGCGCACTGCCGGTACGCTCCCCACGCGGACGGGCCGGACAACTACTTGTACCCCGTCCCCGGCTCTGGAGCAGTCAGCGCGGTCAGCTCTGCGGATGGTTGGCCGCCCGAAAGCGAGGACCTCCGGTTCGTCGGCTATGTGGTTCAGCTGACCGGAGTCAGGACCCGACCCGCGTAGGCCGTGCAGCGGCGATCTCGGTACCGGCGCCGGATACTCGCTGGTGCGCAGAAATCGGCGGAGGGAATCTGGGCCGTGATCGTCATCCAGCGGGACAGGGTGCGGCGAACGGCTCGGTCGCCCGTCGTTGCCTCGACTGGGCGGTGGCCCTGCCACGATCGTCGGTCGGCTACGAACGCCATGACGAAGCGCTGGGCGGCGATATCAACGAGGCCAGCGGCATCGGTCTGTAGCTCGGCCGCGACGGTGAGCCGGTTACCGTCGACCGGCTACCCGGCTCGGCGGCCGACCCGCGCCCGTACCCGTCATCTCGGCTTTCACCCCTCAGCCAGACTCGAACGGAACCATCCCGGCGCCGACCGGCGTGAGGTAACCACCGCTCCACGAAAGCGGTGACCTCAGCCGATCACGTCACGCGGTAGGTGAAGTGAGACACCTCGGGTAGGTCAGCGGACTGCATCACAGGACCCCTTCTTTCCGTCGGTAGGCTTGGCACTGACCCACAGTGGGGCAGGCCACGATAGCCGACCAGCAACGGCGCGACGCTGACCAGCGACGAGAACCGCGATCAGAGGCTGGCGTGGCCGTGTTTCCAGTATCCGACGAACGCGATGTCGGACTTCGGTACGCCACGGTCGGTGACGAGATGCCGGCGAAGACCGGTGGCCAGCGCCGATTCCCCGGCCGTCCAGGTGTAGGAGGGGCCCGAGGGGAGCGTGGCGTCGCGTACGGCCGGTAGTGCCAGGGCGCCAGGTTTGCGGTCGGGGTCGTCGCGGGGCAGCCAGTGCATCGTCGTGCCGGCGGGCACGGTCACGTCGTGCCGGATGTCCGCGCTGGTGGGTACCTCGACGAAGACCTCGGTGGGCAGGGTCGGCCCGGCGCTGTCCAGGATCGCGAGGATGGCCGGCAGCGCGCTCTCGTCGCCGACCAGCAGCTGCCAGGTGGCGGCGTGGGTGGGCTGGTAGCAGTAGCCCTCGTCGAGGAAGGTGACCCGGTCGCCAGGTTTGGCCGCCAGTGCCCAGGCGGTGCCGGGCGCCGACGGCCCGCCACCGGCTTCTTCGTGTACGGCGACCTCGATGTCGAAGGCGGAGATCTCCGGCCGGAAGCGTCGGATCGAGTACATCCGGGTACGTGGGCGGCGCCGGGCCGGCAGGAGCGCGTACTGACGCATCCACTTGTCGCTGGTCGGCAGCGTCGCCTCGGCCTGGCCCGGCGGGCTGAAGAAGAGGCGACCGAACTGGTCGTACCCGGATTGCTCGAGGTGCGCGAAGTCGTCTCCGCCGAGCGTGACGGAAACGAAGTGCGGACTGATCCGTTCCTGCTCCAGCACGCTCAGCGCCAGCATCCGCCGTTGCGCGGGGCGCCGATATTTGCCGATCATCCCCAGTGACACACCACTCATGCGGCAATCCTGGGCTGGCCGAAGAATGCCGACCACCGGTAAACTGACAGCCGATGCCTGAAACCCGCCAAGATTTGCCACTTCGTGGCTCGTTCCGGCTGGCGACCCCCGCCGGCTGGGGGCGGCTCCCGCACGGCTTCCTCCTCGACCGCCATCAGCACACCGACGGTCTGCTGCTGTGGGCGGCGACCGGCGCCCTGGCCACCACCACCGCACGCGGCACGTGGGTGGCCCCGGCCAACCGGGTCACCTGGACCCCGCCCGGCTTCGAGCACGCCCACCGCTCGATCGGCACCACCGACGTACGGCTCGTCATGGTCCCGCGCGAACTCTGCGGCGACCTGCCAGCGCATCCCAGCGTGTGCACGGTCAACCTACTGCTGCGCGAGACGTTCCTGGCGTTGACCGACCGTCCGGAGACACGACCCGGTGCCTACGAGCGGATCCGCGCGGTCCTGCTCGACGAGTTCGCCGAGACCTCCGAACCGTCGCTGCACCTGCCGGAGCCGACCGACGACCGGCTGCGCGCGGTGACCGACCGGCTGCACGCCGACCCCGGCCAGAATGCCACGCTCGCTGTCCTCGGCCGGGCCGTCGGCGCGAGCGAGCGGACGCTCAGCCGGCTGTTCAACGCCGAACTCGGCATGAGCTTCCACCGCTGGCGGACCATGCTGCGCGTCCATCATGCGCTCATGCATCTCACCGACGGCCGGTCCGTCACCGAGACCGCGACAAGGTGCGGCTGGTCCAACCCGTCCAGCTTCATCGACGCGTTCACCGAGGTCGTCGGTCAGACACCCGGCCGGTACCAGGCCGAGCTACGGTCCCAGCCCCGGTAGCTGGGCGTTACCCGCCGACGAGGGCAGGGGCATCGTCGGTCACCAGGGCAATGTCCCGGTCCTTCTCGGCGTGCTCGCCGCTGGAGATCCAGCGCAGCGCCCGGCCGATCAGCGGCAGCCGTTCGCCCACCTCGAAGGCGGTCCGCACCGTGATCTGGCGCGGAGTCTGCGGCGTGAACAACGGGATCATGTCGACCCCGGCGCGCTGGTACGAGTCGATGGGCCGCCGCAGGTGGTCCTCCCAGGCTTGCAGGGCTGGTAGCACGCGGTCACCGTGGCGCTGCAGCATCGTGCCCAGCACGTCGGCTCCGGCGATGGCCGACGACACTCCCATGCCCGAGAAGACAGTCAGGCACCAGGCGGAGTCCCCGACGAGCACCACCCGGCCCGTCGACCACTTGCGCATCCGCACCTGTTCGGCCGTGTCGAACAGCGGCTGGTCCGCGGCCTCGTACGCGTCGAGGGCCTCGCCGAGCAGGCGACCGTACGACTGAGGCCCGAAAGCGGCGCGAAGCCGGTCGATGGGGCGGCCGCTGAATTCGCGATCAATATCATCGGTACGGTAGGAGAAGAAAGCCGTCGGCGGATGATCCTTGATCGGGAAAACCCATAGGGAACGGTTCAGTTCGAGCAGGATGGCACCCTCGTTGGGGCCCATGCCGGCGATCGGGTGCGGCAGCAGACACGCGCCGATCTGGTAACCGAGCGGGTGCAGGAACTGCGGATGCGGGCCGAACGCCAGGCGGCGCACAGTGGAGCGGACACCGTCGGCACCCACCACGAGATCGAAGCGCTCGGTGACGGCAACGCCGTTGCGTTCCAGCGTCACGTCGACACCGTCGTCGTCCTGTTCGATCCGGGTCGGTGAGGTCGAGTACCGGATCTCCACATCGTCGGGTAACGCCGAGAACGCGCCCCGCTCCACGTCACCCCGCAGCATGCACCGGAGCCGGCCGGGGAAGTCGGTGAACCCCATCCCGCGCCGCCTCCCGCCGGCGCGGTTCACGACGAAGGTGGTGGTGTCCGTCGGCACCCGGTCCGGAATGGCGTCCAGGATGCCCAGCCTGCGCGCGGCGTCCTGACCCGCGCCGAAAACGCCGAGGAAGTAGCCGCCCCCACGGCGGGCCGGTGCCCGTTCCACGATCACCGGCTCCCAGCCGATCGAACGTAGCCGGATGGCGGTGGAGATGCCGCTGATCCCGAGCCCGACGATCAGGGCTCGCTTTCCTTTGTCATATGTTGCCATGAACCAAATGGTTGATCCACCGACACTATTCCGGCCACCAATAAGCCGACGACCAGTACAGGAAACTCGCCAGACTTCGGTCAGCCGGCTGAGTCCACCGAGGAGGGTCAGGGCGGGATGCCGGACCCCGTCAGGGCGTCGAGCGAGCTGCTGAGGGACCGCCCCGACCACGCCACCAGCGGCGGGAGGCCAGCGCGGCCAGGACACGCGGCCGGGTCGTCGATCTGATGCACGACACCGTGACCCTCGACGATCTGCCACCCCCGCACCAGATGCCATCGAAGCGCTGCTGACGGCAGACGTGCGTCGAGGTGACGCTCAGACACCTCACGGGGCAATTTTGACGTGCGTAGGCGTCACCTCGACGGAGCATCCGAAGCGGCTGCTGGAGTTGTACGAGCTCCGGGCTGCGACCACAGCCGCTTGGAGGTGCCCGGGCTCGACGCCGCGAACGTTGAGCGGCGGGTGCACGCTCCGGACAAGTTCGGCCTCGATCGTAGGCGCCCTTGATGCCGGCGGACCGGTCAGCGGGCTGGGCGCTACGGGCGGCACGTGGTCAGTTGATTGCGCCCTACTATTGTTCGCCGGGGACCCAACAGCCGACCACCATGGAGCAGATATGCCGTTGACGCTGCGCCATGCCCTGGACGATCCGCCGCTGCGGCCGCTACCGGCCCCGGTCGGCGACCTTCTCCTGCGGCTCGACGCGCCGCCGCGGCTGGCCGCACATCTGCGTGCGGTACACGACGTTGCCGCCCAGCTCACGGACTGGCTGACCGTCCACTACCCGGCCCTGGCCGTCGACCGCGACGCCGTACTCTTCGGCGCAGCCACCCACGACATCGGCAAGACCGTTCACGTGGCGGAGTTGTCCGGGCCGGGTTCGGGGCACGAGCCGGCCGGTCAACAGCTTCTGCTCGACACCGGCATCGATCCGTACCTGGCACGCTTCGCCGCGACGCACGCCAGTTGGCAGTCGCCCGGCATCGAGTGCGAAGACCTGCTCGTCAGCCTCGCCGACAAGATCTGGAAAGCCAAGCGGGTCGTCGACCTCGAACAACTCGTCGTCGACCGTCTCGCTGCCGCCTCTGGGCAGGAACCCTGGCAGGCCTTCGTCAACCTCGACGATCACCTTGACGGCATCGCGGCGGACGCTGACCAGCGGCTCGCCTTCCAGAACAGCTACCCCACCACGGCCGGTTGACGCCGGTGCGCGGTTCGTTGGCGGTCTATCCCGGTACGTTCGACCCGTTCACCCCGGGGCACCGCGACCTGGTGGCCCGTGCCCGGGTGATGTTCGACCGGATCATTGTGCTGTTGGCGGTGAACGCCGACAAGCAACCGACCACGGAGGCTACGGCCAGGGCGGTACGCGTGCGCGACGCCCTGCCGGCGGACTGGGGCAATGTCGAGGTGGACACCTGGACCGGCCTGACCGCCACCTACTGCCTGCGTCGCGGAGTCACGGTCATTGTCCGTGGCGTGCGTACGGCTGCGGACCTCCACTACGAGAGCCAGCTTGCCGCGATGAACGAGCGACTCGGCATCCAGACCGTCTGGTTGCCGACCCGTCCGCAGCTGGCCGCCACCTCGTCCACCGCCGTACGCGCACACCGTGCGGCGCAGCCGACCTGAACCGAACGCCGCAAACTCGGCGCGACAAGGGCAACCGTGGAGAAGCTGGTGTGGCTGGACTCCTGGCAGATCTGAGGTGCCCGGCCCGGGACCTTGCCGGCCGCGTCGACGCGCTCGGCCGAGTGGTCAGGCGTACGAGGATCGCTGCGGGTCCAACAACTCGGTGACGCCACCACGGTCGAGGATCTCGATGAGTGCGTCCGTACCGTGTTCGATCTTGACCGCCATCTCGTCGGCGTGCAGCGGGACCACCGCCAGCAGGGCGATCCGGCTGCCGTCGGGGACGGCGATCGTCCTAGCGTCGGGAGACACCCGCAGCATCGGCCGGCGTGACGACAACCCCGGCGAACGGCGTACCCGCCGCGTAAGGTTGCGGCGGGTCGCCGTTCGGCACGGAGTGCCAATCACCGATCCAGGTGCTGTACTCGTGCGGCAGCCGGGCCACCTGCCTGAGGACGTGCAACGGCCACCCCGTCGCGTCATCGGCAGTTCGCTCATCCCCGAGGTGACCAGCGTCGGCCCCGGAGCCTAGCCGGGCACGTCAGGCGTCGGGTCAACGGACGCGGACGGTGCCGTCCTGCTGCGCCAGCCACTGCAGGATCGCCTGGGTCGTTTCTTCCGGCTTCTCCTGCTGGATCCAGTGGCCGCAGTCCAGGGTGACCACCTCCACGTTGGGCACGAACTCCGCCAGTCGGTCGGACTTCGCGATCAGATCCCGGTCGCCGTAGATCATCAGCGTGGGCTGTCGGATGATCGGGTCGACGTCCGCCAGTAGGTGCCAGTTGCGGTCGAGGTTGCGGTACCAGTTGATGCTGCCGGTGAACCCGGTCGACTCGAAGGCGGAGACGAAGACGGCCAGCTCGTCGTCGCTCATCACCGGCTCACCGAGTGGCGCTGCCGCCCTGGCCAGCTCGATGAACGCCATGCCGGGCTGAGGTTCCATCAGGGGCAGGTTCTTCCGGTACAGGTTGCGCAGGAACTGGAAGGTGTTCTCGTCGAACACGGCGTCCGCGACCCCCGGCTGCCGGTTGAAGTGGACGAAGTAGAAGTCGCCACCGAGGACGGCTTCCATCAGCTCGATCCAGGGCGTCTCGCCGCGCTCCTGGTACGGCAGACTCAGGTTGATCACCTTGTTCACCCGGTCCGGATGCAGCAGGGTCAGCCCCCAGACGACCATCGCACCCCAGTCGTGGCCGACGAAGGTGGCGTCCTCGTACCCGTAGTGATCGAGCAGCGCGACGAGATCACCCGACAGGTGTGCGATGTCGTAGTCGGTCACCTCGGCCGGGCGCGACGAATTGCCGTAGCCCCGCTGGTTCGGGGCGATGACGTGGTAGCCCGCCTCGGCCAGGGCAGCCATCTGATGACGCCAGGAGTAGGCGTGCTCCGGCCAGCCGTGACAGAGCACGATCGGCTTGCCGGCGTTGCGCCGGCCGGCTTCAAAGACTTCGAGCTTCACGCCGTTGACGGGGACAAGACTTGGCTCGGGAAAATTCATGTCGCCATCCTGCCGACCATAACCGGTCACCTCATGACCGGTTTATCTGACAATCTTGGCGGCATGCGAACCGACCGGCTGGTGGCCGTACTCCTGCTGCTGCAACAGCGCGAGCAGGTGACCGCGGCGGAGGTCGCCCGGGAGCTGGAGGTCTCCGAGCGCACCGCCCGCCGCGACCTCGACGCCCTGGCCATGGCCGGGGTGCCCATTTACGCCACGCAGGGCCGAGGCGGCGGCTGGCGTCTCGTGGGCGGTGCCCGTACCGATCTGTCCGGGTTGACCGCGAGTGAGGCCCGCGCCCTGTTCCTGGTCGCCGGCCCGGCCTCGGCCGCGACACCGGAGGTGAAAGCAGCGCTGCGCAAGCTCGTTCAGGCCCTGCCGGAGCCGTTCCGGGCGCAGGCGCAGGCAGCAGCGTCGTCGATTGTCGTGGACCCGCAACGATGGGGGACGAGCCGGATCGACCGCCCGCCGCCGCGCCTCCTCGACGAACTCCAGGACGCGGTGATCCGGGGCGTCCAGGTGCGGCTCGGCTACGTCGACAGGACCGGCACCGTAACCGAGCGGACCGTCCACCCGCTGGGCATCGTCGCCAAGAATCCGTGGTGGTACCTCGTCGCCACCACCGAGTCTGGCCGACGGACCTTCCGGATCGACCGCGTGTCGTCCGTCGACCCCACCGACGATCCAGTGCACCGACCCGCGGACTTCGACCTCGCCGGCAGCTGGCGGGAGATCGCCGACGAGGTCGACCGCAGGCGGATGCCCGTCGAAATCCAGGCGGTCTGCGCGCCCGACGGGATCGGCAACCTGCGGATGGCGCTCGGCGACCGGCTCGAGGTGGGTGGCCCCACGACCGACGGCCGCGTCGAAGTCGTGATCCGTGGCTACAGCGAGTACACGCTCGCCGGCGAACTCGCCTGGCAGGTCGACTGGCTGGAGGTGACCGGCCCCGCCGGTGTGCGGGACCACCTGGCCGCGCTCGGCACCGCGCTCGTCGAGCGGTACGGCTGAGAGCTCGTCGAGCGGTCCGGCTCCGGACTCCTCAGCCGGTCTGGAGCAGGCCGCGACTGACCATGAAGTCCCGCAACGTCTCGACGTCCTCAGCGGACATCAACTCACGGGGGATCACCGTCGCCGGCATCCGGCCCACGTACACGATCCAGAAGCCCGGGGTGTCGCGGACCTGGCTGACCCCGTCCCAGGCGATGTCGCCGAACTCCGTACCGCTGCGCATAGTGATGGTGTCGTCGGTGATGTCGTAGCCGCCGTCGACCGCGTACTCGCCGGACCGGCGTCGGGCCCGCGAGCGCACCCACGGCCCGTACAGCATCGACAGCACACCGGCGGTGACCAGCGACATCCACAGCAGCGAGAACTGCTCGCCCCAGCCGTACTCCCGCGCGGCGACGAAAGCGGCCACCCCGGTCACCGCCAGGATCGCGCCGATGTAGCCGTACTTGGCTAGCCGCACCCCGCTGAGCGCGGCAGCCGCCTTGCCGGGGTAGTCGGGATCGGCGGGGACATCGAAACGGATACGCACGCCAGCACGATAGTGCCCTTACCCGCCAACGCCGCTGTGCCGCTAGACCTCGGCGAGGATCCGGGCGAGCTCGGCGGGTCGGGTGAGCATCGGCCAGTGCCCGGAGTCGATGTCGACCAGGTCGAGGTTCGTGACCCGGGCGAGCTCGGGCACCTGCCCGGCGGCGATCATCTCCTGCGCCTGGGCCGGCGTGAACTCCGGGCACACCAGCACCACCGGTACGTCGAACCGCCGCTCGTTCGTCAGCCGTACGACGCCTTTGGCCACGCCCTTGGGGACCGGGACGGCCGCCGCGGCGAAGTCCCGCCGGGCCTGCTCGTCCAGGTCGGCCGCGTCCGCACCCTCGAACGGCACCCAGCCCGGGAACGGCACCACACCGTCGTCGACCTCGAAGAAGTCGGCGTAGGTGTCTCCGTCGACCGCCGGGACCCCGCCGATCAGTACGACCTTCGCCACCCGTTCGGGCCGGGCGTCGGCCGCCATCCAGGCCAGGCTGCAGGCCGCCGAATGCCCCACCACCACCGACCGGCCGGGGGCTGCGTCCACGGCGGCGAGGACCGTGGCCAGCTGGTCGGCGAGCGTCGCCGAGGTGTTCCCGTCGCCCTGCCCCGGCAGGGTCACCGGCACCGGACGCCGGTCCATCTTCTCCAACTCGGCGGCGACGTCGTTCCACGCCGACCCGTCGAGCCACAAGCCACCGATGAGCACGATCTGTTCTGCGGTCATGGACTCAGTCATGGCTTCAACCTAACGGCGATTCCGGACGTTCTACTTCCGGTATGTTCTGGGCTGTGCGCACCGGACCGAGCCCGACCGCCCGCGCCGTCCGAACGCTGGAGATCCTGCGGGACCGCCCCGGCACCACCGCCGACCAGCTCGCCGCCGCCCTGGGCGTGACCGAGCGGGCCGCGCGACGCTACATCGGCATCCTGCGGGAGGCCGGCATCGAGGTCGAATCGGTCCGTGGGCCGTACGGCGGCTACCGGCTCGGCCGGGGCACCCGGCTGCCACCGGTCGTCTTCACCCAGGAGCAGGCCCTCGGCCTGGTCATGGCGGTGCTCGACGGGCAGCCCGCCGCGATCGACCCCGACGACCCGATCGGCGCGGCACTCAGCAAGGTCATCCGGGCCTTGCCGGACAGCGTCGGCCGGCAGGCGGCGGCCCTGCGGGGGTACGCCTCGGCCACCCCCGACCGGCATTCGGCCCGTCCGGACCCGACCATCACCAACGCCCTGGTCACCGCCGTCGCCGACCGACGCCGCGTGATCGTCACCTATCGGGGTGAGAGTGGTGAGCAGTCCGACGCCGAGGTCGACCCGTGGGCGGTCGTGGTCCGGCACCGCCGCTGGTACCTGCTGTGCCACTCGCACCGCGCGGACGCGGTACGCACGTACCGGATCGACCGGGTCCGGGCCGTACGGCAGCTGTCGCACGGCTTCACCCCGCCCGACGACCTGGACCCGGTCGCCGCCCTCGAAACGCATCTTGGCGTGGGCTGGCAGTACCCCACCCGGGTCGTGTTCCACGCGCCGCAGGAACAGGTCGCCCCGTGGATCCGGCCGCCGATGGGCCGCCTCACTCCGGACGGCGAGCGGTGCGTCCTGGTCGGCAGCACCCGCAACCCCGCGATGTACGCCCAGGAGTGGCTGGCCGTCATCCCGTTCGACTTCACTGTGGAGCAAGGCCCCGAACTGCGGGCGGCGGTCGCCACGGTCGCGGCCCGCTTCAGCGCGGCACTCCCGCCGGCCAGCGGCTCGGCCGCGATCGGGACGTCACCGGGGTCGCTCGGGTCGAAACCGTTCGACCTGCCCGGCGGCTCCTGCCACGATGCCCGGGTGACCTCGTACATCTCGCACACCACCGTCGACTGCGCCGACGCGTACGCCCTGTCCCGCTGGTGGCAGGCCGTGCTCGACTACGTCGAGGACCCTGATGATCCCAACGAGCCGGGCGACGAGGAATGCATCATCTTCTCTCGTGACCGTGCGCATCGACTGCTGTTCATCGAGGTGCCGGACGCGAAGCGGGTCAAAAACCGGATTCACTTCGATCTGCGCCCGGTCGAAGGCCCCCGCGACGCCGAACTGGCCCGACTGCACGAGATGGGCGCGACCACCGTCGACGACCGACGCAACGCGGACGGTACGGGATGGGTCGTGCTCGCCGATCCGGAGGGTAACGAGTTCTGCATCCTGCGCAGTGACGCCGAGGTCGCCGCTGGACGGACCTGACGCCGGAACGCCCCCGTCGTCGTACCGCAGCGCTAGCATCGCCGGATCGCGGAAGGGAGTGGACACCATGGCTCGGGAGGACGTCACCCGGTTCGTCGACCGGGACCTGCGAGGTGCGCGGTTCGACAGGTCGACGCTGGCCGGCGCGGTGATGCGTGGCGTCGACGTACGCGGGTTGGACATCGACGCGCCGTGGCTGGCCGACGGTGCCCTGCTGGTCAACGGGGTCGACATCGCGCCACTCGTCGAGGCGGAACTCGACCGGCGGTTCCCCGGACGGGAGCTGAAGCGGGCCGACGATCCCGCTGGCCTGCGTACGGCGTGGGCGGCGCTCGAACAGGCGTGGGCGGCCGTGGTCGATCGGATCCCAGCACTGCCCGAGGGTGCCGTCGACGTGTCGGTCGACGGCGAGTGGTCGTTCGCGCAGACGCTGCGCCATCTCGTGTTCGCTACCGACGCCTGGCTCGGCAAGGCGGTCCTGCGTCTGCCGCGACCCTTCCATCCACTGGGCCAGCCGCACGCCGAGTACGAGACGGACGGCTTCGACATGTCGATCTTCGTGACGGAGAAGCCGACGTTCGCGGCGGTACTCCAGGTGCGTGCCGAGCGGCAGGCCATGGTCCGGGACTTCCTCGCGAGCGTGACGGCGGAGGTGCTCGCCGAGCCACGTCCGAGCGCCTGGTCGCCCGAGCACACCGTGTCCGTACTGCACTGCCTGCACGTGATCCTGAAGGAGGAGTGGGAGCACCTCCGCTTCGCTCTGCGGGACCTCGACACCCTCGCCTGACCTCGAATACCAGGGAGGCCACGGCGGGCGTCAACCGATCGGTGGATACACGGATCGACCGACCTCGCCGCCGGTCGGGCGACCCGGCAATCCCCTGCGGCGGCCACGCTGGTCCCCATGGGCATCATCGAGGTGGCGAGACTCCACAAGCGGTACGGGGACACGGTCGCCGTCGACGACGTGTCGTTCACCGTCGAGGCGGGCGAGATCTTCGGCATCCTTGGCCCGAACGGTGCCGGCAAGACGACCACCGTCGAATGCGTGAGCGGTCTGCGTACCCCCGATCATGGCCAGGTCACGGTGCTCGGCCTCAATCCGCGACGCGACCGGCGTGAGTTACGGGAAAAGGTCGGGGTGCAGTTGCAGGAGCACCGGCTGCCGGACAAGCAGACGGTGGCCGAGGCGATGAATCTGTACCGGTCGTTCTACCGCGAGCCGGCCGACGGGCGGCGGCTGCTGGACATGCTCGGGCTCGCCGGCAAGCGTGACATTCCGTACCGGAAGCTCTCCGGCGGGCAGCGGCAGCGACTGTCGGTCGCGCTCGCCCTGGCCGGTCGACCCACCGTCGCGGTGCTCGACGAGCTGACCACCGGGCTCGACCCGCAGGCTCGGCGGGACACCTGGGACCTGATCGAGCAGGTACGCGACACCGGCGTGACGATCGTCCTCGTCACCCACTTCATGGACGAGGCGGAACGGCTCTGCGACCGGCTTGCGCTGATCGACGCCGGGCGCGTCGTCGCGCTCGACACCCCCGCCGGCCTGGTCGCGTCCGTGGCGGCCGAGCAGCGGGTACGGTTCCGCCCGTCGGCGGCGCTGGACGAGCGGCTGCTGACCGACCTGCCCGAGGTGACCAGCGTCCACCGCCACGGGCCGCAGGTGGTGGTGGCCGGCACCGGGAACCTGCTGCAGGCGGTCACCTCGGTCCTGGCCGAGCAGCAGATCACCGCCGGGGACCTGCGGGTCGAGCAGACCAGCCTGGACGACGCCTTCGTCGCCCTCACCCGGAAGAAGTCCACCTGATGTCCGCTCTGTTCAAACTGACCGTCGCCGAGGCGAAGCTGTTCCTGCGGGAGCCGATGGCCGTCGTCTTCGGAGTGCTGTTCCCGACCGCGATCCTGCTCGGGCTCGGTGCCGCACCGGCGCTGCGGGAGCCGTCGCCGGAGTTCGGCGGGGCACGGTTCATCGAGCTCTGGGCACCGAGCGCACTCGTGCTCGGCCTCGGCATCGTCGGACTGCAGCACCTCCCGGGGGTGGTCGCCGGCTACCGGGAGCGGGGCATCCTGCGGCGGATGTCGACCACCCCGGTCCACCCCGGTACGGTTCTGGTGGCGCAGCTCGTCGTCGCCCTGGCGGCGGCGGTCGTGGCGGCCGTACTGCTGATCGTCTCGGCCTGGTTGGTCCTCGACGTGCCGCTGCCGCGACACCCGGTCAGGTTCGCCGTCGCGTTCCTGCTCGGCTTCGGCGCGCTCCTGGCGATCGGCATGCTGATCGCCGCAGTCGCACCCACCGCCCGGGCCGCCACCGGGCTGGCGATGGTCGGGTACCTGCTGACCATGTTCGCTGGCGGTGTCTTCCTGCCGCGTTTCCTGCTGCCGGGCTTTCTGATGCGCCTCGGCGAATACACCCCGCCCGGGGCGCAGACGCTGCTGTCCGCCTGGTCCGGTGACACGGTGGCGGCCGCCGGGCCGGCAGGCTCCGCGTACCTGCTGCAACTGAAGACAATGGCGCTAATCGCGGTCGCGGCCGGCGGGGCGGCGGCGAAGTCGTTCCGCTGGGAGTGAGCCGAAGGTTTTCTGGGGCAACGAGCCGAAGGTGTGAGCGCCGATGAGCGGTGACGCCGGGCCCGACGGGGACCGCTGGTACGACACGTTGCTCGTCTGGACGCCCTGGCTGCTGCTGCCCGCCTCGACGGTGATCGCCCTGACCCAGCCCGGCCGGACCTGGCGCGACCACGCGATCACCCTGGGCCTGGTCGGGGCGACGGCCGGATGGGTGTACCTGGGACACACCCGGGTGCCGCCGGACCGCCGCAGGCGGACCCTGCCGATGCTGAGCTACTTCGCCGGACTGCTCACGCTCTGCGTCGCGCTGATGACCCGGGACGTGATCTTCCTCCTCTTCGCCATCACCGGGTTCTTCCACGCGTACCACCTGCGACCGTGGCCGCTGGGGGCGGCCGGCGTGTTCGGCACCTCGATCGTCATCAACACCATGGCGTCCGGTGTGCCGGCCATGACGGTGCCGTCGCTCGGCACGTACCTGGGGGTGATCGTCGTGCAGACCGTGGCGATCAGCGCCGGCATCGTGCTGGCCGAGCGGACCACCGCCCAGCACGAGCAGCGCCGGCAACTGGTCGCCCGGCTGGAGGCGGCGCTGGAGGAGAACGCCGAACTGCACGCCCAACTGCTCGCCCAGGCCCGCGCGGCCGGCGTGCGCGACGAGCGGCAGCGGATGGCGGGGGAGATCCACGACTCGTTGGCGCAGGGGCTGACCGGCATCATCACCCAGGTGCAGGCGGCGCAACGGGTCTGGCACTCGCCGACCCGGGCGCGTGAGCATGTGGACCGGGCGTTGGCCCTGGCCCGGGACGGGCTGGACGAGGCCCGGCGATCGGTGCAGGCGTTGCAGCCGCGGCAGCTGGAGGCCGCCCACCTGCCGGCGGCGCTGGGTGAGCTGGTCGGGTGCTGGGCGGACGACACCGGCCTGGCCGTGCGGTTCGACGTCACCGGCGAGCAGGTCGCGCTGAGCCCGGCGATCGACGTCACGCTGTTGCGGGTCGCCCAGGAGACGCTGCACAACGTGCTGCGACACGCCGACGCGTCCCGGGTGGGGGTTACCCTCTCCTACCTGACCGACGTGGTCCTGCTCGACGTCCGCGACGACGGGCAGGGCATGAACGGTGGCGCGGACCAGGGGTTCGGCCTGCGGAGCATGATGCAGCGGGTCCGTGGCGTGGGAGGCGTGATGGAGATCGAGAGCGCTCCGGGTGAGGGTACGGCGATCAGCGTACGGGTGCCGGCGATCCCCACGGGGGCGGCGTGATCCGCATCCTGATCGCCGACGACCACCCGATCGTCCGCAACGGACTCCGGGGGGCCTTCGCGGATCTGCCCGACATCGAGGTGGTCGGCGAGGCCGCCGACGGCAGGGAGGCAGTCACCGAGGCCGTACGGCTGCGGGTCGACGTGGTGCTGATGGACCTGCGGATGCCGCAGATGTCCGGCGTCGAGGCGATCGCCGCCCTCGCCGGAGCCGCGCCCTCGGTACGCGTTCTGGTGCTCACCACGTTCGACAGCGAGACCGACGTGCTGCCTGCGGTCGAGGCGGGTGCCACCGGCTACCTGCTCAAGGACACTCCGCCCGAGGACCTGATCCGGGCCGTCCGGGCCGCTCACCGTGGCGAGTCGGTCCTCGCGCCGTCCGCGGCGGGCCGGCTCATGGGCCGGGTACGCCGGCCGACCGGGTTGGCGCTGAGCAGCCGGGAGCGGGAAGTGCTCCAACTGGTCGCCGACGGTGCCGCCAACCGGGAGGCGGCGAGACTGCTGTTCATCAGCGAGGCGAGCATCAAGACCCACCTGCAGCACATCTACGACAAACTCGGCGTACGGGACCGGGCTGCTGCTGTCGCCGAAGGTTACCGGCGCGGCCTGCTCCGCTAGCCGTGAGGCGACTGAGCTCCGCCCGACGGTGACCGGCGGCGCAGCCCGTCCCGGACGAGAGTGATGACGCCGTCGACAGCACTGGGCGGACCGGTCGGCCGGCCGCCGGTCCGCCCAGCGGTGCGGGTCAGGAGAAGGTCCGCCGGGCCCAGGTGTGCAGGTCGGTGGTGGGCAGGCCGAGCGCCTGGGCGATCTCCGGGCGGGCGGGGGAGCCGTTCTCGTTGATCTGCTCGGCGGCGTTGACCGCGAACGGCGGCACGCCGCGTTCCACCGCTTCCTGCGGGCTGAGGACCGGAGCGGTGATGGTCCGACCGGTGACCTCACTGAGGATCGCGGCGACCTCGGTCATCGTACGTAGGTCGCTGGCGAGTTCCACGTCCAGACCGTCGAGGGTGTCCGGCGTGGTGAAGGCGGTGGCCGCGGCGTGGCCGATGTCGTCGACCGCGACCCAGGCGATGCGGGTGTCCTTGGCGAAGGCGGTGACGATGGTGCCGCTGGACCAGTCACCGAACAGGTAGGACCAGCCGATCAGGTTCTCCATGAAGGTCGCGGGCTTGAGGATGGTCCAACGGGCGAAGCCGCCGGTGCGCACGAGTTCGTCGACGGCCGCCTTGCTCTCCCAGTAGTGCCGTTCCCAGCGTCCCTCGGTCCAGCCGGGCTGGTTGCGGTGGAAGTCGCCGGCGCCGGCGACGCTGCTGTGGACGAACTGTGCCACGCCCGCCTTGCGGGCGGCTTCGACGACGTTGCGGCCCCGGCGGAGCTCGGCGTCGCCCTGCAGATTCGTGACGTCGGGGTACGGGATGGAGAAGACACCGTCGGCTCCGGTGGCGGCGGTGAGTAGCGAGGCGGGGTCGTCCAGGTCGCCCCGTACCAGCTCGGCTCCCCGGTCCCGCAGGGCCCGCGCGGCGTCGGAACTGGTGTCGCGGACCAGGGCGCGCACCGCGACACCTCGGTCGAGCAGGGCCCGGGCGGTGGCCCCGCCCTGCTTGCCGGTCGCGCCGATGACAAGGGCGGTCATGCTTCCTCCTGGATAAGTGGGGTGGTGCCCCGTTTCCTGTCGGCTACGATATGGGGGGACACCCCACTTCTCCAAATGGCAGACGATGAGAGCTGACGCACAACGCAACCGCGCCCTGATCGTCGCGGCGGCCAGCGAGGCGGTCGCCCGCGACGGCGCGTACGCCTCCCTGGAGGAGATCGCCCGCGCCGCTGGCGTGGGTTCGGCGACCCTGCACCGGCATTTCCCGTCCCGATGGGCGTTGCTGGAGGCGGTCTTCCATGACCGAGTCGAAGCGCTGTGCGACCGCGCCGCACAGTTGGCGGCCGGGCCGGACGCCGGCCAGGCGCTGACGACCTGGCTGTGCGAGCTGGCGGCGTACAACGCGACCACCCGTGGCCTGGTCGCCTCGCTGCTGCAGGAACCACCGGAGGACGAGTCCTGCTGCGCGATGCTCGTGGCGGCCGGCGAACCGCTGCGCCGCCGCGCCGTCGACGAGGGCGCGGTACGGCCGGACGTCGCCATGGCCGACCTGGTGACCCTCGTCAACGCGATCGCGCTGGCCACGGAGTCGGCCAGCGCGACCGAGGCGCAACGGCTGATGCGTCTCGCCCTGGAGGGAATCAGCCCGACCCGGCGGTGAACCCGTCGACCCGGCCGTGGCTACCGCCGATCTGCTCCCGTAGCGCGTCCCGGACCTGCATCAGGGCGAAGCCGAGCAGGTTGAGGCCGCGCCACCGGGCGGGGTCGGTGGCGGCTGGGTCATCGCGGGTCCGGCCGATGCCCCAGATCCGGTCCATCGGGCTGGCCTCGACCAGCACGCGTTGCCCGGTGGCGAGCAGGTACCCGCGCAGGTCGGGGTGCTGGCTGAACTTGGCCAGGTTCCCGGCGACCACGATCGGGACGCGATGGGCGTTCCACGTCCGCTGGTCGAATCCGGCGACCCGGCCGCCGAGCACCTTGGCGGCGCGAGGGTGGGGTGCGACGAGGATCCGATCGGCGACCACTGGCTGAGGCAACCCGCGCCGACGCTGCCGTCCGCCTCCGGCTGATGGCCCCAGAAGAACAGGAACTTCACCGGGTGGCCGGCGGCCACCAGATCGGCGACGTCTCGTACCTGTGCCAGCATGGCCGCCAGTGTGCCGCCGAGGTCTTCACGACGCCATCGATTTGACCGCCGTACGGCCAGCGACGGCAGCGGTCACCTGTCTTCTACTGCTCAGTCGAGGCAGAACTCGTTGCCCTCGACGTCCTGCATGACGAGGCACGACTCGCTGACACCGTCGGCGCGCAGCAGCCGTACGCGTACCGCGCCGAGCGCGACCAGTCGTGCGCATTCGGCCTCGAGCGCGGCCACCCGCTCGTCACCGACGAGACCAGTGCCGACCCGTACGTCGAGATGCAGTCGGTTCTTGACGGTCTTGCCTTCGGGCACACGCTGGAAGAACAGCCGTGGACCCACCCCGGCGGGATCGACGCAGGCGAACGCCGAACCCTGACGCTCGGGCGGCAGTGCGCGGTCGAAGTCGTCCCAACTGGCGAACCCCTTCGGGGGCGGCGGTACGACGTACCCCAGCGCCTCGCACCAGAAGCGGGCGACGCGCTCAGGTTGTGCGCAGTCGAAGGTGACCTGGAACTGCCTGACCGACGCCATCGCCCCACTATAGAGCCGGTCCGGCATCATGATCCGAAACCGGGGTTAGTGAGGGAGACATCATGCAGATCGTCAGCCGGGAGCCGGTCGTCGTGATCGGTCTGCCGGTCGTCGCGCCGTTCCAGGACCTGAGCACGCTGGTCCCCGCCGCGTGGCGGCAACTGTTCGACCGGTGCGCGGCCCTGCCGCCGTCCGCCGACGGCACCTTCGCCGAGGCGAGCTACCACCTCGGAGAGGGGCGGTACCACGAGGTCATCGGGGTGGCGGTGCCACCGCAGACGCCGATCCCCGGTCAGTGGACGGCCGCCCATGTTCCGGCGGGCGACTGGGCGTACTGCCGGCACACTGGGCCGGTGGCCGATATCGGGGAGACCTTCGGCGCGATCGAACAGTGGCTACGCGACCAGGGCCGGCCGGTCGGCGGCATGAAGCTCGACCTCGGCTACCGCGCCGACGCCCAGCCGCAGGTGCACGACCTCTACGTGCACGTCCCCGGCTCCGACCTGGCATAGACCCGCCGGCAGTGCTGCGCCCGACGGCCAGTCGCACATCGCCGACACGGCACCAGTGCCGCTCAGACGAGCCCTCGCGGTCGATGTGGCGCGCTGCTTGTCGGGTACCCGCTTCACCCGATGTCACGAGGACGGCCGATGGCGCCATCGGTGAGCCTTGACTTCACGTCGAGTTGAAGTTCGAGACTGTCTCCGGCGACCAGGATCAGGGAGGCGGACGAATGCAGGCTGCGGTTTTCCGGCGGCACGGCGGGCCGGAGGTGCTGGAATGGGGGCAGGTCGACACCCCGGCTGCGGGGCCCGACGAGGTCCGGGTCCGGGTGCGGGCGGCCGGCGTGCAACCCATCGACTGCGCGGTACGGGCCGGGTTCACCCCCGTCTGGCTGATGTCGACCCTGCCCGCTGTGCCGGGCAACGAGTTCGCCGGGGTGGTCGATCAGATCGGCGCCGGTGTAGCCGGGGTCACCGTCGGCGATGAGGTGTTGGGCTTCGGGTTTATGAACGCGGCGGCCGAGTTCGTCGTCGTACCCGCCGACCAGGTGACCGCCAAACCGGCCGGGATGGCATGGGAGGTCGCCGGCGGTTTCAGCGGTGCGGCCCAGACCGCGCACATCGCCCTCGAGCTGATCCGTCCCGTGACCGGTGAGACCCTGATCGTGCACGGCGCGGCCGGTGCCGTCGGCGCGGTCGCGGTGCAGCTCGCCGTTGACGCGGGTGCCCGCGTGGTGGGCACGGCCAGCACCGCCAACCACGACTATCTCCGTTCCCTCGGCGCCGTACCGGTCGACTACCGTCAAGGGCTGGCCGAACAGCTCCGTACGCTGCTGCCCGACGGGGCCGACGCGGTGCTCGACGGTGCCGGCGGCGCGGCACTGGACCTGTCGCTCGACCTGTGCGCCGACCGGTCCCGGATTCTCACGCTGGTCGAGCACGACCGAGCCGCCGAGCTCGGCATCCGGACCACCGAGAACCTGCGATCGGCCGACCGCCTGGCCGCGCTCGCCGCCCGCCACGCCGCAGGTGACCTGCGTTTCCTGATCCGCCGCACCTATCCGATGGCCGAGGCCGCCGACGCCCACCGCGAGGTGGAGACCGGCCACGGCCGTGGCAAGGTGGTGCTGGTCGCGTGAAGATCGGCATGATCCTGCCCTCCCTGCCGGTACAGCGGCGGGACAACCTCGACCTCGCGGCTGCCGCCCGGCACGCCGAGGACGCCGGGCTGGACAGCATCTGGCACGGCGACCATCTCGCGATCGAGACCCCCACAATGGACTGTGCGATCGCCCTGGCCGTCGCCGCGACCGCCACCACCCGCATCCGGATCGGCGCGAGCGTCTTCATCCCGGCGATCCGCCCGCTGATCTGGGCCGCGAAGCAAGTGGCCAGCCTGCAACTGGTGTCCGGCGGCCGGCTGCTGCTCGGGATCGGCTCCGGTGGTGGGGCCGCGCAGTGGGCGGCGGCCGGCGTGGCGTTCAGCGAGCGCGGTCCGCGTACCGACACCGCGCTGCGGTCACTGCCCGGACTGCTCGCCGGCGAGCCGATGACCCTGCCGAACGGCTCCACGGTCGCCCTCTCACCGGCAGTGCGGATCCCACGGTTGTGGGTGGGTAACGCCTCGACGGTGGCGATCGACCGCGCGGCCCGCCTCGGCGACGGTTGGTTTCCGTCGCTGATCACTCCCGAGGCCTTGGCGGCGGGCCGGACCCGGCTCCGCGCGGCGGCCACCGCCGCCGGGCGGCCGTCACCGACGATCACGATCGGTGCCACCGGCGCGCTGGGACACGCCAGCGACACTCCGTCACGTACGGATCTGGCGGCAGGGCTCGCCAAGGTCTACCGGCACACCGCCGGCGTCGCGGCGGAACTGCCCGTCACCGGCGGGCCGGACGAGGCCGCCGAACGCATCGCGCGGTACGCCGCCGAGGGCGCGGAACACCTCGTCATCGGCCTGTCCGGCCCGGACTGGCGGACCCAGGTCGAGCTGCTCGCCGAGGTTCGCGCGGCGCTTGGTCACCGGTGACCGACGAGGATGCAGAACAGGTGCCCGGCGGTGCCGCTCCAGCTCGTCGACGGTCGGGACCCGCAGATTCAGGTGCAGCTGCTGGGGACCTCGGGCGACGGCCAGGTAGGCCCTATCAATCCGAGCACGTGTTGGAATGCGAGCTTGCGGTCGCCGTCGCCGTCAACCCAACACGAGCCAGTCCACATCGGCTGGGGTGTGCATCAGAACCGGAAACTCGCACATGTTCTCCCTGTTGGTGTTGGTCCGCGTATCCACCGCACCCTGGAGCCGTCGGCTGAACGGAGAACCATCGGCTGTAGCCGGTCAGCCCTCGGTTCCGATCCGGTCAGCCGGCGGCGGCCAGCGCCGACTGGAGATGAGCTGCGGTGTCCTCGTCGAACGCGACGAGTCGGATCCGTTCCACGGCTGTCGGGGTGGCGGTGACGGTCTGAACGGCGATCCGGGCGGCCCGGTCAGCGGGGAAGCCGTAGACGCCGGTGGCGATCGCGGGGAAGGCGACAGTCCGGGCGCCGAGTTCGTCGGCGACCTGCAGGCTGCGCCGGTAGCAGGAGGCCAGGATCTCAGCTTCGCCGTGGCCGCCGCCTTCCCAGATCGGCCCGACGGTGTGGATGACGTGCCGTACCGGCGGGTCGAGGTCGAAGGCGGGAGTCGCCTTGGCATCGCCCGGCTCGCACGGGGCGATCGCGCCGCCGGCCCGTGCCAGGCGGGGGCCGGCCGCACGGTGGACGGCCCCGTCGACACCGCCGCCGCCGAGCAGTGACTCGTTAGCGGCGGTGACGATGGCGTCGACGTCCGCACGGGTGATGTCGCCGACGACGACCTCGATGACTGCCACGACGCGATCCTGGCACACCGGCCGGGAACTCGCCGGTTCGCTCCCGGCCACGGCTGATCGACAAGCCACATCGGCGTACGGGTGCGGTGGCTGGCGTACCGCTCGACGCTGTGCCGGCCAGCGGCGAGACGCTAGGTTCACCAGGTGATTTTCCGGGAAGCCGTACGTGCCGACCTGCCGGCGATCGTGGCGCTGCTCGCCGACGATGTGCTGGGCAAGGCGCGGGACCTCGCCGCCGTCGACGACGCGTACGAACGGGCGTTCGCCGAGATCGACGCCGACCCGCGCAACCACCTGATCGTCGCGGCCGACGAAGACGACGGATCCGTCGTCGCGTGCCTGCAGGTCACCTACATCCCCGGGTTGGGCCGGCACGGGGCAGAACGGGCCCTCGTCGAAGCCGTCCGGGTCCGCTCCGACCGTCGTGGCGAGGGTCTCGGCGGGAGTCTGATGAGGTGGGTGATCGAGCGGGCGCGGGAGCGGGGCTGCGGGTTGGTCCAACTCACCACCGACAAGGCACGGACCGACGCGCACCGCTTCTACCGGCGGCTCGGCTTCGTCGCGAGCCACGAAGGCATGAAGCTGCCGCTGCGGTGACCCGCCGAGCGGGAACCCGGGTGGTGGTGGCGGACAGACACAGGACATGACGACGGACCTACGCGCCCGGGCGCGGGCCGGTGACCCCGCCGCCTTCGGCGAGCTGTTCGACCGGTACGCGAAGACGGTGTACAACCACGCGTTCCGGTTGACGGCCGACTGGTCGAGCGCCGAGGACGTGATGTCGACGACGTTCCTGCAGGCCTGGCGGCTGCGGGGGCGCATCGACGCCGACGGCGGCTCGCTGCGGGCCTGGCTGCTCGGCATCGCCACCAACGTGGCCCGCAACGCCCAGCGGGGCAACCGGCGCTACCGGGCGGCGGTTGCCACGTTCGCCGCTGCGGAAGCCGCCGGTGGCGGCAGCGTCGCCGACCACGCCGACGACGTCGGCCGCCGCCTCGACGACGACCGTCGGCTCGGCCATGTGCTGACCGCGCTCGCATCGCTGCGCCGCCCGGAACGCGAGGTGGTCACCCTCTGCCTGTGGGAGGGGGTGGACTACGCCACCGCGGCGGCGGCGCTCGGCGTACCGGTCGGCACCGTCCGGTCCCGGCTGTCGCGTGCCCGCCGCAAACTCCGCGACCTGCTCGGCGTACCACCTCAGCTGGGCAACGGGAAGGTGGAACCCGCGCCGCTGCCCGGACAGGTAAGAGGTGACCGCAATCCTGCGGCACGGACCGTCACGGAGGGAATCCGATGAGGACCAACGGAACCCGCCCCGGGGAGACCGGCCGGCAGCCCGACGCGTCGCTTGGGCCGCCGGCAGCCCGGGACCTGCCGGCCGGACGTCACCTCTTCCACCGGGAGCGACTGATGACCATGATCGAGCAGGAGCGCCGAGGCATCCCGACACCGGGTGCTGCGGCCGGGCCGGACCGCCGGTGGCGGCTGCCCCGGTTGTCCGTCGCGGTGCCGACCGTCGCGACCGCACTGGCCGGCCTGATCGTCGTCGGCCTGGCGTTGAACCCCGGCGGCGGTCGGGCCGGCGATCCGGCCGGCCCGGTCGGCACCACCGCCGGCCCCGATCAGATGGCGGAAGGCCCGGCCCAGTTCGCCGACCCCGCCGCCGGCACCGCCGAGGGCGCGACCGCGCTGCTCGACGAGATCGCGCTGGTCGCCGCCACCCGGGACACCGGTCCGGTTCGGCCGGACCAGTTCATCTACGTCGAGAGCCAGATCGCCAACACGTACGAAGCGCACAACGCGGACAGCGGCGAAACCCGACTGGTACGCCAAGGGCTGCACCTGCGTCAGGTGTGGCTGTCGCCGGACGGCCACCGTGGCTGGCTGATCGACGAGCTGAACGAGCCGGCCGGCATCACCCTCGACAGCGACGTACAGCACTTCGGCGCGTACGACCGGCTGGCCACGTTGCCGACCGATCCGGCGGCGCTGCTGGAGTGGATCTACGCCGAGACCCGGGGGCAGGGCAACCACCCGGACCACCAGGCGTTCACCACCATCGGTGACCTGATCGGCGAGCAGTACCCGCCGGCCGAGCTGAGCGCCGCCCTCTACCGGGCGGCGGCGAGGATCCCGGGCGTACTGCTGGTCGACGACGCGACCGACGCGATCGGCCGCAGCGGCATCGCGGTGGCTCGGGTCGAGGAAGGCACCGGCGTACGCAACGAATGGATCTTCGACCGGGAGGACTACACCTTCCTCGGTTCGCGGTCGGTGTACACCACGGCGGTGCCGGACAGCATCATCCCGGCCGGCACGGTGACGTTCAGCCAGGCGGTGGTGCGGCGGGCCGTTGTCGACGAGTTGAAGCAGTTGCCGTAGCGGAGAAGTCAGTCTGACCGGGTGGCGGGCCCTGCCGTCGGGATCCGGCGGCCCGCCACTGCGCCGGGGTGACGGAGTGTTCGGCCCGGAACCGCTTGATGAAGTAGCTGACGTCCGGGTATCCGACCCGGTGGCTGATCGTCGCCACGGTCAGCGAGGTCTCGGTGAGCAGCACGCGGGCCTGCTGTATGCGCCGCTGGGCGATCCACTGCTGGACGGTACGGCCGGTCCGGCGGCGTACCACGGTGGTGAGGTGGCCGGCGGTGAGTGAGAGGGCGGCGGCGACGTCGGCCAGCGAGATCGGCTCGTGGTAGCGCTGCTCGATGAAGTCGAATACGGCCGCGAGCAGCGGCTCGTCCGAGGCACGCAGCTGGTCGGCGACGCTGGTCGACAGCCGGGCCGCGGCCACCAGCAGCAGGGTCAGGTGGGCGAGCGCGGCGTCCTGATGGCCGTCGCGTCGAGCCCGCAGCTCGTCGTCGAGCGCGGCGAAGCGCCCGGACCAGGCGGCCCGGTCCGGTGGTGGGACGTTGAGCCGCTGCGCCCGGTCGGTGCCCCGGGCAAACGGGAAGAGCAGCGGGTGGGTCCGCCAGGAGGCGTACGCCCCGGTGGTCCCGGGGCGGACCGCGTCGGCGGGGAACCACACCACCCAGCCGTCGATGGCGAGCTGCTCGGGCCGCTCGCCGAACGAGACGACCTGGCCCGGGGCGACGACGAGTAGGTCCCCGTCGGTCAGCGGCCAGGTCCGATCGTCGATGCACACCGTCGCGTCGGCCCGCTCGGCGTAGCAGAGTGCGACGAAATCGTGGGTGTGCGCGTCGGCGGGGATCGCGGCGATGGCCGGCATGCGCTCCTGGACCCGGGCCACCGCTACCGGGGCGACGCCGGGCACCCGGGGGAAGCCGACCATCGGTACGCCCCGCCCCGCGGCACCGACCACGCGGCGAGCCGGCACCAAACTTTGTCGCATCGTTTCCACAACCTCACCGATGCCACGCTGCGATCAGCAACCGATGCTGGAAGCATGACCGAATCTCGTCTGATACCGGAGGGTGACATGACCGGACAGGGCAGCGCCAGTCGTCCCCACCAGCACTACCTGCCCGCGATGGGGCGGCAGTGGTTGCTGCCGCTGTACGACCCGTTCAGCCGGCTCGTCGGCGCGGGGCGGGTGCACCAGCAGTTGCTCGACCGGGCCGAGATCCGGCCCGGCCAGCGTGTGTTGGAGATCGGCT
This sequence comes from Solwaraspora sp. WMMD792, assembly GCF_029626105.1. Classification (NCBI taxonomy): domain Bacteria; kingdom Bacillati; phylum Actinomycetota; class Actinomycetes; order Micromonosporales; family Micromonosporaceae; genus Solwaraspora; species Solwaraspora sp. WMMD792. The sequence goes on along the minus strand of NZ_JARUBH010000009.1, from coordinate 4,678,348 downwards.
GTGGCACCGGCAACTTGCTGCGGGCGCTGCTGCGCCGGCAGCCGGACGTCGACGCTGTCGGCATCGACCCGGACCAGGGTGCGCTGCGGCTGGCCCGGCGCAAGGCCGCCCGCGCCAAGCTGCCGATCCGCTACGAGGTCGCCTTCGCTGGCGACCTGCCGCTGCCCGACGCCAGCGTCGACCGGGTGTTGTCCGCGTTCATGCTGCACCACCTGGCCGATGAGGAACGGGGCCGCACGCTGCGGGAGGTCCGCCGGGTGCTGCGCCCCGGTGGCCAGTTCCACGTCGTCGACATCGACGGTACGGCCCCGGGCCACGGGTCCGGACGTCTGCACAACGATCCCCGGGTGGTGGCCAGCCGGCCCGAGCGGGTGCTGGCCGCGCTCGCCGAGGCCGGCCTGATCGGCGGTACGGAGAACGGCCGCAGTCGTGGTCGGCTCGGTCGACTCGCCAGCTTCGTCTTCTACCGCGCCACCGGCCCTGCAGAGCACCGCAAATAGGGTCGGCGGCGCGGTAGCACCCTGCTCTGGCGCCAAGTGGGTCGCGCCAGTCAGGCACCTTGCTCCATGATCACTTGACGTTCTGCTGGGCGACACGCCGACGCTCTCCCAGCTGCAGGTTAAGTGATCATGCCGAACCACAGTCGGCGGGTGGGCCCCGTCGGGTGAGACGTGTGGTGTTCGTCTGCCGGACAACTCGGTGCAGCGTGCTGGAAAGACTTATATCGATCTAATGATTGGCATGAGTGGATCACACCCCCACCACTGCCATCACACACCCGACGACCACCAGACGGGCCAGCTGCCGTACGGCCAGATCGACCCCGCCTCGCACCCGGCCGGCGGCCTCGGACGCAGATCAATGCTGGCCGCCGCCGGCGGCATGCTGATGCTCGCCGCCGTCCCCGGCACCGCGCGGGCCGCCACCGCGATGACAGCCGGTGCGACGTCGGCCGGTGCGTCGGCCGTGGCCGCGCCCGGCGCGTCCCGGGCGTCGCGGATCAGCCAGGGGACCACCCTGGTCCACGCCGACCTGCACAACCACACCGTCATGTCCGACGGGGACGGCAGCGCCGACGACGCGTTCGCCTCGATGCGCGAGGCCGGGCTCGACGTCGCCGCGCTCACCGACCACGCGACGATGTTCGCCATCAGCGGGCTCAGCCAGTCCGAGTGGCGGGCCACCGGAGACCTCGCCAACGCGGCCGACGACCCCGGCCAGTTCACCGCGATCCGCGGCTTCGAGTGGTCGCACCCGTTGCAGGGCCACATCAACGTGTGGAACACCTCGGACTTCGCCGACCTGCTGCGGGCCGGCAGCCCCGGCAGCCTCTACCGGTGGCTGGTCGGGCGGCCGGGTGGCCTGGCCAGCTTCAACCATCCGGGCCGGGAGATCGGCCGGTTCGACAACTTTTCGTACGACGCCTCGGCCCGCCCGCAGCTCGTCGGCCTGGAGATGTTCAACCGCACCGACGATTACCTGTTTGAAGGCTGGTCGTCCCGGACGGCCTCGCCGCTGGTGGCCTGCCTCAACGCCGGCTGGCGGCCCGGTCTGACCGGGGTCACCGACGAGCACGGCACCACCTGGGGCTTCCATGAGGGCAAGGGCCGCAGCGGCCTGTGGGTCGCCGAGAACACCCGCGCGGCGGTGTTCGAGGCGATGGCGGCCCGTCGCTGCTTCGCCACCCGGGTATCCGGACTGCGGCTCGACGCGACCGCCAACGGCGTACGGATGGGTGGGGTCCTCGGCCTGGCCGCCGGTGACGTCCGGTTCCAGGTGGACCTGGACCGGGGTGCGGTCTGGGACGGCAAGCCGCTGCGGATCCAGGTGCTGCGCCCCGGGACCTCGGTGCCGACCGTCGTCGACGTCGTCGACACCGTCGCCGGGTCGGTCGCCGACTTCACCGTGCCGCTCGACGTCGCCGACGGCGACTGGGTCGTGCTGCGGGTCTCCGACCCGGAGCTGGTCAACCCGACGCCCGGCCCGGCCGGGCACCCGTGCAACGACTTCGGGGTGGCGTACAGCAGTCCGTGGTGGCTGCAACCCTGAACAGTGGCCGCGAAGGCGTCTTGGCGCAGCCAGGTCGGATCGGGGGATGGACCCTATGTAGCGAAACGAGTATGGTCCATCCATGACCGAACGTGTCCGGGTCACCACCAGCGTGGCCCAGGTGTTGGCGGTGCTGCTCGATGACCCGCAGACTGGCCGGTACGGCCTGGAACTCATGCAGGCCACCGGTCAGCCCAGCGGCACCTTGTATCCGATCCTGGCCCGGCTGCAGGAAGCAGGCTGGCTACGGGCCGACTGGGAGGACATCGACCCCAGCACAGAAGGACGGCCTGCCCGGCGCTACCACCGTCTGACACCGGAGGGGGCGGTGGCGGCCCGCGCCGAGCTCGCGGCCCTGCGGGCGAAACTGCGCCCGCGCGGCGCCGGTGGCACTCGGGCCGCCGACGCCGCGACCTTCACGTCGGCGCCGGGGTGGTGAACGGCGTGTCCCAGCGGATCGCCGATTGGCTGCTGGCCGTGGCGGCACGGCGTTGGCCGGCACACCTGCGCGAGGAGATGAGCCGGGAGTGGGCCGGCGAGCTACACGCACTCGGCCATGAGGAAAGCGTTGTCGCTGCGCTACGGAAGTGGCGGCAGCTTCGCTTCGCGGCCAGTCTCGCGCTCGCCCGCCCACCAGGTGCCGACCCGGCGCCGCTGCCCTGGCTGCGCGGACCGTCGCAGGTACGGGCACACGCGGGATGGTTGTTCCTCGCGCCCCTGTTCAGCCTGGTGCTGGCAATGGCGGCGACGGTCTCCCTGGGGCCGTTGACCGGTTGGCTGCGGTACACGCCTGCCACGGCGATCTCCCTGTTGGCCCTGAACTACGTGGTTCATGTGGCCCTCGCGGCAACGGTCGGCACGCTGCTGGCCCGGCGGCTGCTCCGGCGGCGTGCCGGCCGGGCGCTCGGCGTGGCAGGCTGCGGGTGGGCGACGCTACCGGTGATCGCCGGCCTGCTCGCCGTCGATGTGCTCGCGCGTGCCGTGAACCAGGTCTGGGACGGCGCCTTGTTCGCCGTCGTCGCAGCCCTGTGCCTGTCGGTGCTGCTCCCGCCGGTGGCGGCGGGTGTCGCCGCGCTGTCCCGCCGGGCGCGTCGGGTGTCGGCCACCATCCTGGCCGGGCTCGCCGCTCCTGCCCTGACGCTGGCTACCGCCTACGCCATGGTGCTGCAGGCACCTCAGACACCGGCCGTGGCGGCAGGACGGCCCTGGTGGTGGCTGGCATACCTCGGCCGAGGGCCCTTACTGTTGTTTTCCTACCACGACCAGGGCGACTCGCTGCCGATCGAGACCGTTCTGCCGGTCCTGCCCGGGCTCGTGTTCATCGCGGTGGTGCTCGCGCTGGCCCACACGGTACGGCTGGCCAGACCGCTCCGCTCTGCCGCGTCCGCAGTGCCGAGCACGTCCGCAGTGCCGACCGCGTCCGCAGCGCCGTCCGCGACTGTGACTCCAGCGATTACCCCGCTGTCCGCGATCGAGCCCAATCAGGTCAGGGCCAGCCAGGTCCCGGCCGCTGCGCGTGGCCCATGGTGGCACCGCGTCGCATTGGCAGGCGCGATCTACTCGGTCCTGGCCTGGGCGGTGACGCTGACCTACCTGACGCCCAACATCGGGGTGCAGAACTCCTGGCCCAGCCGGATAATGCCGGACGGCTCGCTGCTGCCCCCGCAGCCCGCCGGCTGGCCCGGGTGGTCGGGTGAGGAGGAGCGGGTGTGGATGCATGAGCTTCAGCTCTCCGGCATCGTCTGTGCCGCCCTGTGCATGCTCCTCGCCGCCGCCTACCGTGGCCGACCCCTGCTGCCGACGTTGGCCGGTTCGGCCGTACTGCTGGGGGTGAACATGGCGGTGGTGCGCGGCGGCTGGACGACGCCCCGGTTGCTGCCCTGGCTCGCCGCGGGCGGGATCATCCTCGGCATCGCCGTCTGGACGGCCTCGACCAACCCGGCCGTGACCCGGCGGCCACCCCGGCGACCACGCCGGCTCGTCATCACCATCACCGTGCTGGCCGCGTTCCTCGTCCCGGGCGGCTTCCTCGCCCGGTTGTACCTGGGGGACAGGCAGGCGCCGCCCGTCCTGCTGCTGGTCGCAGTCGGCCTGCCGACCGTACTCGCCATTGTCGCCGCCATGGGTGTCCTGGCCACGTCCAGTCGCCAGTTGAGCGGGCCGTACTGGCGGCTACCCGCCACCTTCGCACTGCTGACCGCCATCGGTGGTGTCCTCTACTACCAGTACTCTCCCGAGCCCACCCTCTCTGGAGAATGGCTGATGGTCGACTACCTGTCCGTCACGGCGGCACCGGGACTGGCGGTCCCCGTAGCGGCCTGGACGATCGTCGCGATCCGCGGCCGAACTGCCTCCCTGCGACGCCTCGGGCAACGGATGCTCCTCGCCCTGCCGCTGTTCATCGTCGGGATCCTCGCCACGCCCGGCACCGTGACCGTCGGCGTGGTCCTGTCCCTGCTCGTGCTCTTCCCGATGGAGTACGGGCGAGCCTACGACGGTGTGCCGTACCTACCGGGCGCGATCGCCGTCGGTCTGCTGCTCGGATTCATCACCGCAACCCGCCTCGACCGACCTGGACCATCCCCGTCACCAGCCACCCATGACAACCCCGCACCTGCTCAGCTTCCGTCCGGCTGAGCCGCCGACCGGTCCTGACGTCACCCGAGCGGCGGCCGTAACGAAGGGGATCGTCAGGCACGCCCCGGCCGCTCGACACAGCGCCACCTCATCGGGTCGGGGTACCGGTTCGGGTTTGATGCCACAGGTGCATCTTGATGCACCTGTGGCATCAACCCTGCGAAGACACCTTGGGTTCCCGAGCCGCGTGCACGGCGCGTCGCCACTCAGGGCTTGTGCACCGCTGCCACCTCGGTGACAAACACCGATCACGCGGCCGGCCCGAACACCGGCTCACCAAGGCGGGGCGTCGCCGTCCACCACGGTGATCACGACGTTGCCGACCTTGTGCCCGCTGTCGGCGTACCGGTGGGCCTCGACGATCTCGGCCAACGGGTAGCTGCGGTCGATGACGACCCGGAGCCGGCCGTCGCCGAGCAGGTCCCGCAGCGCGGCCAGGGCGGTGTGCTTGCGTACCGACATCCCGGTCCGGACCCGCCGGCCGCCGCCGACAGCCGTGCCGGCCGTCAGCAGGCTGTTCGTCATCAGCCCGGTCGTCGGCAGGTAGCAGCCGCGCCGGGCGAGCACCGGCCGGCACCGGGCGAACGAGCTGCGACCGACCGTGTCGAAGACCACGTCGTAGCGTTCGCCGCTGGCGGTGAAATCCTCGGCGGTGTAGTCGAACACCCGGTGTGCGCCGAGCGAGCCGACCAACTCGGCGTTGCGGCCGCTGCACACGCCGTGCACCTCGGCGCCGAGGTGCTTCGCGAGCTGGACGGCGTACGTGCCGATGCTGCCGGAGGCGCCGACGACCAGCACCTTCTGGCCGGGTCGCAGGCCGGCCAGGTCATGCAGGAAGTGCCAGGCGGTGGTGAAGCCGTCGACGGTCGCGGCAGCCTGCGGGTACGTCACATTCGCCGGCATCGTTGTCATCGACGCCCGCTCCGACAGGCACTTGTACTCGGCGTTCGCCCCGACGCCGAAGCCGGTGAAGCCGAAGACCCGGTCGCCGACCCGGAACCGGCTGGCCGCCGGCCCGGTCGCGGTGACCTCGCCGGCGAACTCCAGCCCGAGCACCCGGATTCCCTTGCGCGGACGACGCAGACCGATGATCGCCCGGCCCCACCGGGGCTCACCCCGGCGCATCCCGCACTCGGCGGAGGTCACCGTGGTGGCGTGCACCCGGATCAGCACCTGGTCGCCACGGGGTACGGGTGTCGGCAGATCGACCTGGGTGAGCACGTCGGGCGGGCCGTACGCGTCGAACATCACCGCTCGCATGCGGGCGATGATGCTGCAGACGCGCTGTGAGCATGCTGAGGACGGGCGGGGCTGCCCCGTCGCCGCAGCGACCGCACCATCGGGGCAGGTGTCGCCGGCCGCGTTCCGGGGTAGCTGCAAGCCGACCGCGCCGACCGGCCGGAGGGAGGTACGGATGCCGATCGACGACTGGTTCCTCACCGGGGAGCAGCGTGGCAACCCGGCCTCTGGGTTGCCGGCGTGGTCCGAGGGCAACCAGGTACGCGTACACGTGCACGGGGCCGCGTACTTCGACCGCCTGGTCGAGGTCGTCGCCGCGATGGGCGACGGCGACCAGTTGTTCTTCACCGACTGGCGGGGCGACCCCGACCAGCGGCTGCGCCCGGACGGGCCGACCGTGGCCGATCTGCTCTCCGCCGCCGCTGGCCGGGGCGTGGCGGTCCGTGGCCTGGTCTGGCGCTCCCACCTCGACGTGCTGATCTACAGCGCGGAGCAGAACCGCAACCTGGCCGAGGAGATCAACGACGACGGTGGCCAGGTGCTGCTCGACCAGCGGGTACGCCGGTTCGGCTCGCACCACCAGAAGCTGGTGGTGGCCCGCCACCCCGGCCGGCCGGAACGGGACGTCGCCTTCGCCGGCGGGATCGACCTGTGCCACAGCCGGCGCGACGACGCCGCCCACCTGGGCGATCCGCAGCCGGTGAGCATGTCGCCCCGGTACGGCGACCGGCCACCCTGGCATGACGTCCAGTTGGAGCTGCGCGGCCCGGTCGTCGCCGCGCTCGACCTGACCTTCCGGGAACGGTGGACCGACCCGGCCGCGCTGCGGCGGGGCAACCCGGTCGCGATGCTGCGGGACCGGCTGGCCGGGCGCCCGGCCCGGGGCGGGCCGCTGCCGGCACCGGCGGACCCGCCGGCGGCCTGCGGCCCGCACGCCGTGCAGGTGCTGCGTACCTATCCGGCGAAGTCACGGCCCTACCCGTACGCGCCGCACGGCGAGCGTACGGTGGCCCTCGGCTACGCCAAGGCGATCCGTCGGGCCCGCCGGCTGATCTACCTGGAGGACCAGTACATGTGGTCGTCGCAGGTCGCGCAGTTGTTCGCCGACGCCCTGCGGGCCAACCCCGACCTGCATCTGATCGTCGTGGTGCCGCGTCACCCCGACGTGGACGGCCGGCTGGCGCTGCCGCCGAACGTGGTCGGCCGGGAACACGCCATCGACGTCTGCCGCCGGGCCGACCCGGACCGGGTGCACGTGTTCGACGTGGAGAACCACGCCGGGACCCCGGTGTACGTGCACGCGAAGGTGTGCGTCGTCGACGACGTCTGGGCCAGCGTCGGCAGCGACAACTTCAACCGGCGTTCCTGGACCCACGACAGCGAACTGTCCTGCGCGGTCCTCGACGACACCCGGGACCCGCGTGCCCCGTACGACCCGGCCGGGCTGGGCGACCACGCCCGTACCTTCGCCCGGGATCTGCGGCTCACCCTGCTGCGCGAGCATCTGGACCGGGCCCCGGACGGCAGCTGGGACCACGACCTGCTCGACCCGGCCGACACGGTCCGGGCCGTCGGCGCGGCGGCGGACACGCTGGACGCCTGGTACCGCGACGGCCGCCGGGGGCCGCGGCCGGCCGGGCGGCTGCGCCGGCACGACCCGGCGAAGCTGTCCACGTTCACCCGGGCGTGGGCCACCCCGCCGTACCGCCTGTTCTACGACCCCGACGGTCGACCGCGACGGCTGCGCCGCACCGCGACCTGGTGACCGGTCCCCGACCGACTGGTGGATTCACCCGCCGGTTTGGGGCAGCCGCGTCAGCGGGTAGCGCAGCCGGGCATGGCTGTGCTCACTGCGGGTGGCGGCGTCGGGAGCGAGGTGCTGCACGGAGTCACCGACTTCGGCGGCGACATCATGCTGGTACGGGTACTGCTGCTGGCTACCGCGTACCTGCTGATCCGTCGGCGGCCCCGGCTCGCCGGATACGTCGTGGTCACCGCCGGCGGCGCGGTGGCCTTCCAACTGGTCGAGCTGAGCTTGTCCAGCCGGTCGGCGGTCGCCTCGGTCGTGGCGTACGGCGTACTGCTGCTGGTGTTTCTGCCGGCGGCGGCACCTCGGTGGCGGATACCGGCTGTCGTCACCGCCGCGTCGCTGGCCATCGGGTTGGAGGTGCTCCGTTGGCTGCTCGGTGGGCCGCCGCTCGGCGCCGTCGCCGTCGGCTGGCTGCTGGGTCTGGGCTGGCTGGCGGTGACCGTGGCCGGCTACCGCCGGCTGACCGGCGACGACCTGTTGGCCGTCGGGGCCACGCCTGAGGGCCGGAGCCGGGTCGACCAGGGTCTGCGGGCCGCGCCGAACGAGCAGACCGTCCTGCCCCGGCCCTGGCGGACCGCCACCTGCCTGGCGGCGGCCTGGGTGTTCACCTTCGGCCTGTTGGTCGGTGCCGGCCTGCTGGTCACCGGACCGTTGGCCGGTTCCGCGCTGGTCGCCGCCGACCAGGCGGCGGTGGAGTGGTTCGTCGCGCACCGCGACAGCACGCTCGATCCGGTCGCGGCGGCCGGCAACCGGTTCGGCGACACCAACTGGTCCACGGCCGGGGCTCTCGGCGCCGGGGTCGTGATCGTCGCGTCACGTCGGCGGCTGCGACCCGTGATCTTCCTCGCGGCGGTGATGGTCGGTGAGATCACGCTGTTCCTTGCCTCGTCCGGCGTGGTCGCCCGCGACCGGCCCGCTGTGCCGCGGCTCGGGGAGGAGATCCCGCCGACGGCGAGTTTTCCGTCCGGGCACCTGGCCGCGCCGGCGTGCCTGTACCTCGCCGTCGCCCTGCTGGTCTGGCACTGGTCCCGAGGCTGGCCACGCTGGGCGGCGGTCGTGGCCGCCGTGCTCGCGCCGACCGGCGTCGGGCTGTCCCGGCTCTACTGGGGGGTGCATCATCCGCTCGATCTGGCCGGCAGTCTGCTGCTCGCCGGGTGCTGGGTGGGTGCCTGCTGGTGGACGATCCGGCCCGTCCCGGCCGCGTCGGACCCCGGGGGCGGTCCGGGCGGCCACGGTACGGGAGGATGCAGGTCGTGGAAGCTCTCAGACTCGTACTGCTCTACGCCCACCTGATCGGGTTCGCGTTGCTGCTCGGTGGTGCCGCCGTCCAGTGGTTCAGCGGTCACATCCGGATCAACCCGGCCATGCTGTGGGGTGCGGTCATCCAGGTGGTCACCGGCATCGGGCTGTCCGCGCCGCTGCGCGACGGCGCCGAGCCGGCCCCGGCGAAACTCGTTACCAAACTGGTGCTCGGGCTCGCCATCCTGGCGATGGTCTTCTTCTCCCGTAAGCGCGAATCGGTCAACAAGGGGCATTTCCTGGCGATCATCGTGCTGACGTTGGTCAACGCCGCCGTCGCCGTCTTCTGGCGCTGACACCACGCCACCGTACGGCGACCGACCGTGCCGTCACCTGCCCCGGTCACGACCGGGTGAACCGCCGACGACCCGCTGCCGCCCCTTATAGGGTCGGCGGCGGGAGCGATGCTGCGGATCCGTGGGTGACCTCCCGCACGGGAGAGTTACGCGAGGGTAACGGCGGCTCAACAGTCGTGCACGATTGTCGGCCGGTGGACGGGACCGCGCGTACGCTCCCGTCCAAAGTACGTCCGGTCCGACCGGCCGGGTGGGGACGCGATGCCGCGACAGTCTGCGGTGTGCAATGGAAGGAGACCGTCTTGCGCGCTACGCGTGGGATGCGGATCGTCTCGATGTTCGCGGCGGGTGGGCTGGCGCTCACCGCTGCCGCGTGCGGCGAGGCACCCGATAACGAAGGCACGGACGGCACCGGTGGCGAGCCCACCGAGGCGTACAAGGCGTGCATGGTGACCGACGTCGGCGGCATCGACGACCGGTCCTTCAACGCCTCGGCCTGGGCCGGCATCGAGGCGGCGCAGAGCGAGAACGACGCGGTCGACGGGGACTACGTCGCCTCCAGCGCCGAGGCCGACTACGAGCCGAACCTGACCGGCTACGTCACCGGGGACTGCGACTTCATCCTCGCCGTCGGCGGCCTGATGGGCGACGCCACCAAGGCGGTCGCCGAGGCCAACCCGGACCAGCAGTTCGGCATCGTCGACGCCACGACCGGCCAGCCCAACGTCTACCCGATGCAGTTCGACACCGCCCAGGCCGCGTTCCTCGCCGGCTACCTGGCGGCCGGCTTCTCCGAGAGCGGCGTCGTCGGCACCTACGGCGGCCTGCCGATCCCGCCGGTGACCATCTTCATGGACGGCTTCGTCGACGGCGTCGCCCACTACAACGAGGTCAAGAGCGCCGACGTGCAGGTGCTCGGCTGGGACAAGGCGACCCAGAACGGTTCGTTCACCAACGACTTCGTCAAGCAGGACGAGGGCAAGAAGGTCGGCGACAGCCTGGTCGCCCAGGGCGCCGACGTGATCATGCCGGTCGCCGGTGGCGCCGGGCTCGGCACCGCCGCCGCCGCGCAGGCCGCCGGTGGCGCGTACAGCGTCATCTGGGTCGACGTCGACGGCTGCGAGAGCGCCGAGCAGTACTGCGACACCTTCCTGACCACCGTGGTCAAGAACATCCCGGACGCGGTGAAGCAGGCCGTGCTGGCCGGCGCGAACGGCGACGAGCTCAGCGCCGACCCGGGCTACCTGGGCAACCTGGAGAACAACGGCGTCTCGCTGGCCCCGTACAACGAGTTCGAAGACCGCGTCTCCGACGAGCTGAAGGCCGAGGTCGAGCAGCTCAAGGCGGACATCATCGCCGGCACCATCGAGGTCACCTCCGCCGCGCAGCCGGAGTAACCGGCGGCTGGCGCGCCGGGGCTGCCCCGGCGCGCCTCGCGAGCGACACCCCGCCCCTGTCACCGGGGTCCACAGACCCCGGTGACAGGGGCGGCCTCAGCCATCGACCCCTCCGGGCACCCGCCGGTGGCCCGGAGTCTCCCCGGGAGGCTCCGCTGAGACTCGAACTGCGCGGCATCACCAAACGCTTCGGCGACCTGGTCGCCAACGACCACATCGACCTGACCGTCGAACCGGGCGAGATCCACGCCCTGCTGGGCGAGAACGGCGCCGGCAAGTCGACCCTGATGAACGTCCTCTACGGGCTGCTGCAGCCGGACGAGGGCGAGATCCTGGTGGACGGCACCCCGATCAAGATCCGCAGCCCACGGGACGCCATCACCGCCGGCATCGGCATGGTGCACCAGCATTTCATGCTGGTGCCGGTGCTCACCGTGGCGGAGAACGTCATGCTCGGTGCCGAACGCACCCGGGGCGGGCTGCTCGGCTTCCTAGACCAGCGACGGGCCCGCGCCGAGGTGGTCGACGTCTCCAACCGGTACGGCCTGGCGGTCGAGCCGGACGCGGTGATCGAGGACCTGCCGGTCGGCATCCAGCAGCGGGTGGAGATCGTCAAGGCGCTGACCCGCGACGTCGACCTGCTGATCCTCGATGAGCCGACCGCCGTGCTCACCCCACAGGAGACCGAGGAACTGCTCACCGTGATGCGGTCGCTGAAGGCGGCCGGCAAGTCGATCGTCTTCATCACCCACAAGCTCGGCGAGGTGAAGGCGATCGCCGACCGGATCACGGTGATCCGGCGAGGCCGTACGGTCGCCACCGCCGAGCCGACCGCGAGCCGCGACGAACTGGCCGCGCTGATGGTCGGCCGCAGCGTCAGCCTCACCGTGGACAAGACCCCGGCGCAGCCGGGCGACCCGGTGCTCGAAGTGGCCGGCCTGGTCGTCGACGACGAGCGCGGCGTACGGGTGGTCGACGGGGTCGACCTGACCGTACGGGCCGGCGAGGTGCTCGGCATCGCCGGAGTGCAGGGCAACGGCCAGACCGAACTCGTCGAGGCGATCATGGGCCTGCTGCCGTCGGCGGCGGGCACGGTCACCCTCAACGGCGAGCGGATCGACGGCTGGAGCACCAAACGGGTGCTCCGCGCCGGGGTCGGCTACGTGCCGGAGGACCGCAGCATCGACGGCGTGGTCAAGGAGTTCAGCGTCGCCGAGAACCTGGTGCTCGACCTGTACGACCAGCCGCCGTTCGGCTCCGGTCTGGCGCTGCGGCCGGCGGCCATCGCCGCCTCCGCGACCGAGCGGATCGCCCAGTTCGACATCCGTACGTCCTCGGGACAGGCGGCGGTCGGCACCCTGTCCGGCGGCAACCAGCAGAAGGTGATCGTGGCCCGGGAGCTGAGCCGGCCGCTGAAGCTGTTCATCGCCGCCCAGCCGACCCGGGGCGTCGACGTCGGCTCCATCGAGTTCATCCACGGGCGGATCATCGACGAACGCGACGCCGGCACCGGCGTCCTGGTCGTCTCCAGCGAACTGGACGAGGTGATCGGGCTGGCCGACCGGATCGCGGTGATGTACCGCGGTCGGATCATCGCCGTGGTCGGACCGGACACCCCACGGGAACGGATCGGCCTGCTGATGGCCGGGGTCACCGGCAGGACCGAGCCCGCCGGCGACCCGGTCGACCCGCCGGTGGCGCAGGAACCGCCGGCAGAGCAAGAAGGGACGCAATGAGCAGCGACAACGGCTCGTCGGCCGGTTCGCCGGACAAGCCGCCCGCCGACGCCGAGCCGGCGGCCGCCGCGCACGCCGCCGTCGACGCCAGCACCGCGGCCGACGCCGAGCCGCCCGCCGGCACCGGCCCGCCCGCCCCCGGCGGTGACTCCCTCGGCCAGCGCTTCCTGCACAACCTGTGGGCCGCCAACACCGTCACCGTGACGGTGCTCGCGCTCCTGCTGGCCGTCGTCATCGGCGGCGTACTGATGATCATCTCCGACCCGGAGGTGCTCGCCACCTACACCTACTTCTTCGCCCGCCCGGCCGACGCGCTGTCCGCCAGCTGGACCCTGGTCAGCGAGGCGTACGCCAACCTGTTCAAGGGCTCGGTGATCGACCCGGCGGCGGTACGGTCCTGGATCGCCGGGGACACCGAGTGGTCGACGGTGTTCCGGCCGATCTCCGAGACGCTGACCTACACCGCGCCGCTGGTCTTCACCGGGCTGTCGGTGGCGTTGGCCTTCCGGGGCGGCCTGTTCAACATCGGCGCCCAAGGGCAGGCGATCATCGGCGTCGTGGTGGCCGCGCTGGCCGGATTCCTGCTGCCACTGCCGCTGGTGCTGCACGCGGTCGTCGCGGTGCTGGCCGGGGCGCTCGGCGGCGCGCTGTGGGGCTTCTTCCCCGGATTCCTCAAGGCCCGTACCGGCGCCCACGAGGTGATCACCACGATCATGCTCAACTACGTGGCGCTGTACTTCCTCACCTGGATCATCGTGCAGCCCGGCGTGCAGAACCCGGACCGGCCGGACGCGATCAGCCGGCCGGTGGACACCACCGCCCAGCTGCCCCGGCTGCTCGGCGACGGGCTGCGGGTGCACGCCGGCATCCTGCTGGCGGTCGCCGTCACCGCCGCCGTCGCGTGGCTGCTCAACCGATCCACGTTCGGCTTCGAACTGCGCGCCGTCGGCGCCAACCCGGACGCCGCGCGGACCGCCGGGATCAGCGTCACCGGCACGTACGTACTGCTGATGGTGGTCGCCGGCGGGCTCGCCGGGCTGGGCGGCGCCAACATGGTGCTCGGCAGTACGGCGAACGCGTTGACCCCGCTGGTCGCGGCCCAGATCGGCTTCGACGGCATCCTGGTCGCCCTGCTCGGCCGGGTCAGACCCTGGGGCGTCGCGCTGGCGGCGCTGCTGTTCGGGGCGCTGCGGGCCGGTGGCAACGCGATGCAGTCGGGTTCCGGCATCTCGCTGGAACTGGTCACCGTGCTCCAGGCGTTGATCGTCATCTTCATCGCCGCCCCCGCCCTGGTGAAGGCGATCTTCCAGCTCCGGGCGGCGCGGTCCGCCCGGTTGCAGACCAGCATGGCGAAGGGCTGGTGACCGCGTTGTCCACCATGATCGCAACTGACGCACCGGTGGCTGTGGCACAACGGTTCTGGAGCCGTACCCGGATCAGCGGTGCCGTCCTGGTCGCCGCCGGCGTGGTCGCGGCGGCCGTCTTCGGCTCGCTCGCCGCCGAGCAGCAGGCCCGGTTCACGCTCAGCGAGACCGCTGGCGGGGCCGCGCTGCGGATCCCCGGCAACCTGGGCGCGGTGCTGTTCGGTCTGGCGACCCTCGCCGCCGGCGCGCTGCTGCTCAGCCCGTACGGCGCCCGCTGGTTCCGCTGGCTGCTCGGCGTCGGCATCGTCGGCTTCGTGGTCAGCTTCCTCTGCTGGCAGATCTCCACCGCGCCGACCGGGCAGAACTTCATGCCGATGGTCAACATCGTCCGGGGCACCTTCCTGCTGGCGTTGCCGCTGATCTTCGGCTCGTTGGCCGGGGTGCTCTGCGAACGCTCCGGGGTGGTCAACGTGGCCATCGAAGGCCAGCTGCTGATGGGTGCGTTCGCCGGTGCGCTGATCGGCACCATGTCCGGCAACGTCTGGGTCGGGCTGATCGCCGCGGCCCTCGGCGGGGCGTTCATCTCGCTGCTGCTGGCCCTGTTCGCCATCCGCTACCTGGTCGACCAGGTGGTCATCGGCATCGTGCTGAACCTGTTCGCGATCGGTCTGACCGGCTTCCTCTACGAGCGGTTGATGCAGACCGACCAGCCGGCCTACAACCAGCCGCCGCACTTCGGCACCTGGGAGATCCCGCTGCTGTCCGACATCCCGGTGCTCGGGCCGGCGTTGTTCCGGGGCAGCATCTTCCTCTACCTGGCGCTGATCCTGGTCGTGGTGATCAACGTGGCGTTGTTCCGGACCCGGTGGGGGCTGCGGACCCGGTCGATCGGCGAACATCCGATCGCGGCGGACACCCTCGGCGTACGGGTGCTGGGGCTGCGCTACCGCAACGTGCTGCTGGCCGGCATGGTGGCCGGGATCGGCGGCGGGTCGTACACCCTGCTGCTCTACTCGTTCACCAAGAACATGATCGGCGGCAAGGGCTTCATCGCCCTCGCCGCGATGATCTTCGGCCGGTGGAGCCCGACCGGGGCGCTGCTGGCGTCGCTGTTCTTCGGCTTCGCCGACCAGCTCGGCGCCTACCTGGGGGCGATCAGCAGCGCCATCCCGAGCCAGTTCCTGGCGATGCTGCCGTACCTGGCGACGCTGCTCGCGGTCGCCGGACTGGTCGGCCGGGTACGGGCACCGGCCGCCGACGGCAAGCCCTACATCAAAGCCTGATCAACGCCGGTTACCGTTTACTACTGGCCGGTCAGGTCCGGTCGTACGAACCGGGCCGACCGGCCGGTGGCGGTGGCCGGTGCAGGTGAGGAGGGCAGTCGTGGAGATCGACTGGGTGGAGCTGCGGCGGGCCGCGACCGAGGCGATGCGGCACGCGTACGCGCCGTACTCGAACTTCCCGGTCGGCGCGGCCGGGCTGGTCGACGACGGCCGGGTGGTCGTCGGCTGCAACGTCGAGAACGCCGCGTACGGCGTGGTGCTCTGCGCCGAGTGCGGTGTCGTCTCGTCGCTGCACAGCACCGGCGGTGGCCGGCTGGTGGCGTTGTCCTGTGTCGGCGGGGACGGTCAGCCGCTGATGCCCTGCGGGCGCTGCCGCCAACTGCTGTGGGAGCACGGCGGGCCGGAATGCCAGGTCGAGGCGCTGCCGGCGCCGTTGACCGTGGCGGAGCTGCTGCCGCACGCGTTCGGCCCGGCGGATCTCGCGGCCGCCGCGCTCGCCCCCGGCGTCGGCGTCGGCCGGGGCACCGGTCGCGGCGCCGGTCGTGGCGCGGTGGAGCGGGACCGGGTCGGCCCCGAGCACGTCGGGCGGGCCGACGCCGCCGGCCGCCCGGTGGTGGCGCCGGACACCGCGGTGCCGGCCCGGCTGGCCAAGTGGCGGGGCCGGGGCACCGTCTTCGTACACCCCGACTCGGCCGGCGGCGAGCTGGTCTGGACCGGCTACTGGGAACGGTCCGAATCTACCGGCGAGGCGGCCGGCTCGGGCATCCTGGAGGAGGCGCCGAGCTGGCCGTCAGCCGAGTCGGTGGTGGCCTGGGGCCGGGCGCGCACCCACCGGGTGGTGGTGGTCGATGCCGACGGCGGGGTCTCCTGGGCCGGCGAGGGTGACCCGCCGACCGAGGTGAGCACCCGCTGGACCGGCTGATCGAGCGCGGCAGCACCGCGAGCACCCGGCAGCCGATTTCCTACCCCGCCCTCTCCAGCGTCGCCCGCGACCCTGGAGCCATCGTGAAGGTATGACCGACTTGTCTAGTGACAGCACCAAGATAGCCGGCGTCGTGGACGTGATCCGCACCAAACGCGACGGCGGCCGACTCAGCGACGCCCAGATCGACTGGACCATCGCCGCGTACACCCGGGGTGAGATCGCCGACGAGCAGATGTCGGCGCTGGCCATGGCGATCCTGCTGCGCGGCATGGACACCGCCGAGATCGCCCGGTGGACCGCCGCCATGATCGCCAGCGGCGAGCGGCTCGACCTGTCGGGCGTCGCCCGGCCCACCGTCGACAAGCACTCCACCGGCGGCGTCGGAGACAAGATCACCCTGCCGTTGACCCCGCTGGTCGCCGCCTGCGGCGCCGCCGTACCGCAGCTGTCCGGCCGAGGGCTCGGCCACACCGGCGGCACCCTGGACAAGCTGGAGTCGATCCCCGGCTGGCGGGCGGACCTGACCAACGCCCGCTTCGTCGACCAACTGCGCGACGTCGGCGCGGTCATCTGCGCGGCCGGCGACGGCCTCGCCCCGGCCGACCGCAAGCTGTACGCGTTGCGCGACGTCACCGGCACCGTCGAAGCGATCCCACTGATCGCCAGCTCGATCATGAGCAAGAAGATCGCCGAAGGCACCGGCGCGCTGGTCCTCGACGTCAAGGTGGGCAGCGGAGCCTTCATGGCGTCGGTCGCCGACGCCCGGCAGCTCGCCCGCACCATGGTCGACCTGGGCGCCGCACACGGCGTCCGCACGGTCGCCCTGCTCACCGACATGTCCACCCCGCTCGGTCGGGCGGTCGGCAACGCGGTCGAGGTGACCGAGGCGGTGGAGGTGCTCGCCGGCGGCGGACCGGCCGACGTCGTCGACCTCACCCTCGCGCTGGCCCGCGAAATGCTGGCCGCCGCCGGCCTGCCCGACGCCGACCCGGCCGCCGCGCTGCGCGACGGCCGGGCGATGGACACCTGGCGGGCGATGATCGCCGCCCAGGGCGGGAACCCGCACGCCCCGCTACCGGTCGCCGCCGAAACCGAACTGGTCCGCGCCGACCGGGACGGCTACGTCGCCGCGGTCGACGCCCGCGCGATCGGGGTGGCCGCCTGGCGGCTCGGTGCCGGCCGGGCCCGCAAGGAGGATCCGGTCAGCGCCGCCGCCGGAGTGATCCTGCACCGCCGGCCGGGGGAGCCGGTCCGGGCCGGCGACCCCCTCGTCGAGCTGCGCGCCGACGACCCCGGTCGGATCGCCGACGTGCTGCCGGCCCTCTCCGGCGGGTTCGGCCCGACGGATCCCGTTCAGCTCACCGACGCGCCACCGGCGACCACCGAGCTGGTCGTCGACCGGATCGCCTGATCCGCCGCGACCGGCGTACCGACACCCCTTGTCGTGGTACCCGTGACACAGAGCGGATATCCTGCCTCGCCGGGGGTCCGTTCAGGAGAGAAGCCGACGCCGACTAGCAGGGAACGAAGCCTGTGACCGTACTCGCTCCTGACCCCCGGGCCATTCGCGCGGAGAGTCTCGACGAGCTGCGCCGGCTCCGCCTACCGTTGCCTCCGGCCGGCTTTCCGCTGGTCTGGGAGCCGGGCGACGGGGTCGAGCTGCGGCCCACCCCGGAGATCGAGGCCCGCACCGCGATCCTGCATCTGGTGCTGGCCCGCTGCTTCGGGATGCCGCCGCAGGCGGCGATGAGCTGGCTGCTCAACTCGCATCTGGTCGAGCTGGTCACCCCGCCGGAGTGGCAGTTCGTCATCGGGGGGCGCGGCGACCACCGCTCGTTCGTCCTGCACCACGACGCGATCTTCGCGTTGGCCTGGGTGCTGGGGCTGACCCGGCATCTCGACCCGGTCGCGGTCTCCGACGACCGGCTGATGGCGTTGCTGCCGAACCTGGCGGCCGGCGAAACCTTCGCCCAATGGCGCTCCCGGACCCTCGTCGCCCCCCGCGACGCGGCCGAGGCCGCCGTACTGCTCGACTTCTACTACTGCCTGGACTGGGGCTACCTGGAGGCGGAACGGCGGGGCGACCCGTTGCCCGGGGTGGTGGACGCCAACGCCATCGGGCAACGGCGGTGGGCCCTGGAATGGGCGGTCGTCTTCCGTGGCCCGTACCACGACGCACCGCCCGGCTGGGAAGAGGTCGACCTGTCGACCTGACCGGTCCTCGGTCAGCTGCCCGGCCGGCAGCGGTAGACCGCCAGTTGGACGGCGGCGGTGACGGTGACCGGTTCCGGCAGCGCGGCGATCGCCGAGGCCAGGTCGGCCGGGTCGGTGTGCCGGGCGCTCGGCCCCATCCGTACCAGCGCGGTGACGTCGCGGTGCGACAAGCGCAGCCGTCGGCGCAGGACGTGCAGCGCGACCCGGTCGAAGTGGTGCCGCAGCGCCGCGCCGGTACGGTCGTCCTTCGCCGGGTCCACCCGGAGCAACCCGAGGGGGCCGATCACCTCGCCGAGATGGTCGGGCAGCGGGGTGACCACGATCAGCGCGCCGCGCGGCCGCAGGATCCGGGCGAACTCCCCGCCGTTGCGCGGAGCGAACACGTTCAGCACCAGGTCGGCACAGGCGTCGGCGACGGGCAACGGCCGCCAGGTGTCGCAGCGGACCGCGGCGGCCGACGGATGGGCGCGGGCGGCCCGGCGTACCGCCGCCTTGGACAGGTCCAGGGCGAGTCCGACAGCACCGGGCAGCGCGTCGAGCACCGCCGCGAGGTAGGCCCCGGTTCCGGCACCGGCATCGACCACGATCGGCCCGGCCCGGTCGTCGGGGGCCGGGCTGCCCACCGCCTCGACCAGCCCCGTGGCGACCATGTCGAAATGCCCGGTCCGAAGAAACTCGTCGCGGGCAGCGACCATCTCGGCGGAGTCGCCGGCGTGCCGGACCCGGCCGGTCATCAGGTCCACGTAGCCCTGCCGGGCCACGTCGAAGCTGTGTCCAGCCGGGCAGCGCAGTGCCCGTACGGCGCCGGCGCCGTCGGCGTTGCAGTTGGTGTCGCCAGCGCGGGGGACGCCGCCGTCGTGGGCGGCGAGCGGCGCGCGGCAGACCGGGCAGCGCAGGTACGGCAGTACGTCGGTGAGCATCGTAGACATCCTGCCTGGCTGGTGACCGGCACCCGCGCCGGCATCGGCGATACCCGTGTCCCGTGCCGGAGTGCGACGTCGGAACCCACTACCCTCCACCCATGGTGGCTGTTTCGTTGGCGGAGATCGTTCGGGCGCCGAAGGTGCTGCTGCATGACCATCTGGATGGTGGGTTGCGGCCGGCGACGGTGGTGGAGTTGGCGGACGAGGTGGGTCATGTGTTGCCGGTGACGGATCCGTCGGAGTTGGGTCGGTGGTTCGTGTCGGCGGCGGATTCGGGGTCGTTGGAGCGGTATCTGGAGACGTTTGCGCACACGGTGGCGGTGATGCAGACGGAGGCGGGGTTGTTCCGGGTGGCGGCGGAGTGTGCGGTGGATCTGGCGGCGGACGGGGTGGTGTACGCGGAGGTGCGGTTCGCGCCGGAGCAGCATCTGTCGCGGGGGTTGGGGTTGGGTCAGGTGGTGGAGGCGGTGTTGGCGGGGTTCGCGGCGGGGTGTGCGGAGGCGGCGGAGGCGGGTCGGGTGATCCGGGTGGGGACGTTGTTGACGGCGATGCGGCATGCGGCGCGGTCGCAGGAGATCGCGGAGTTGGCGGTGCGGTACCGGGATGTGGGGGTGGTGGGGTTCGATATCGCGGGTGCGGAGGCGGGTTTTCCGCCGACGCGGCATTTGGACGCGTTCGAGTTTTTGCAGCGGGAGAATTTTCATTTCACGATTCATGCGGGTGAGGCGTTCGGGTTGCCGTCGATTTGGCAGGCGATTCAGTGGTGTGGTGCGGATCGGTTGGGGCATGGGGTGCGGATTGTGGATGACATCGAGGTGGGTGGGGGTGGGGTGCGGTTGGGGCGGTTGGCGTCGTATGTGCGGGACAAGCGGATTCCGTTGGAGTTGTGTCCGTCGTCGAATGTGCAGACGGGTGCGGTGGGTTCGATCGGTGAGCATCCGGTGGGGTTGTTGCGTGATCTGCGGTTCCGGGTGACGGTGAACACGGACAACCGGTTGATGAGTGGGACGTCGATGTCGCGGGAGATGTGGTTGTTGGTGGAGGCGTTCGGGTGGGGGTGGTCGGAGTTGCGGTGGTTGACGGTGAACGCGATGAAGAGTGCGTTCATCCCGTTTGACGAGCGGCTGGCGGTCATCGACGACGTCATCAAGCCCGCGTACGCCAAGCTGATCGGCTGACCTGGTAGCCGGCCCGCCGGCGGCCCGTCGGCCGCCGACAGCGGTCCCCCGTTCGGGCCACCGGTAGCCGGCCACCCGGTCGGTGGCTGGTCGCGGAGGGCTATGTCCGGCGGGTCCCATCGGTGGTGGCGGCTCGACGTGGTGGGCGTAAGATGCTCGTCGCGCTCCGAGAGCACAGTTGCTCTCGAAGCCGGCAACACGGACCGAAGCGTTCACTTAGCGTAATCAGGCAAGTGCTATTTGTCATATGTCGGGATAACCATCGCATCACACTCGCAGTGACGAGCCACCTGGGCTTTCTCTTTGCGTGGCGTCGTGATGGAATCTCGGGGGTCCGATCCGCCCGGGTCGGCCGATGGGCGGTGTCCGGTGCAACGGACCGGCACCGATGAGGAGGGCGGTGACGTGAGCGAGCGGCCGAAGACGGCAGATTCATTCCTGTCGCGTCTCCGCCGGCCGGTTGGCCGGCTCAACGATCTGCCGATCTGGTCCAAGCTCGGTCTGATCATGATCGTGCCGACCCTGGCGACGATCGTGGTCGGCACCAACGGCCTCATCGGGCACCTGGAGACCGCCGGGAACGCGTCCCAGGCGCGCACGCTTGCCACGTTGGCCGCCGCCTCCGGCGACCTGGTCCACGACCTGCAGAACGAGCGGGCCGCCGCAGTGCTCCTGCTCGGCACCGGGAACGAGCAGCGCCGGCAGGGCTACCTCGATGCGTACAACGCCCTGCACGAAACCGTCGACGAGGCCCGGACGCCGTACTCGCAGCGCCGCGCGGAGCTGACCGACCTGCCGGTGAACTTCCGTAACCTGCTCTCCCGGATCGACCAGAACCTCGCCGACCTGCCCGGGGTACGCAGCCAGGTGGTCAACAGCGCCACCGCTGACGGCACCTACCGTCTCACCGAGGCTGCCCGCGCCTACGAGGTGCTGCTCAGCGACCTGCTCGACATCCGCGACTCGGCCGCCCAGCTGGCCAACGACACCGAGCTCAGCGACCACATGCGGGCCGCCGCTTCGCTGGCCCGCAACAAGGAGTTCCTCTCCCGCGAGCGGATCGTCGTGCTGCGGGCGTTCAGCCAGAACGCGTTGACCCCGTCACTGCGTACCGACTACATCAGTACCCGGGCCGGCCAGGCCCAGTCCCGGCAGAGCTTCGAGGCTGCCGCCACCCAGGACGACCTGGAGTTCTACAACCAGACGGTGGCCGGACCGGCGCTGCGGGAAGCGGACACCTACGGCGGTTTCATCCGGGGCCAGAACGAAGAGTCGATGCGTGACACGCCGTTCGACGCCGACGCCTGGGACGCGGCGCTGACCGGACACGCGGACCTGATCCGCACCGTCGAGCAGAAGATCGACGGCGACGTGGTCAACGAGGCCACCATCCTGCGCGACGACGTACAGCAGCAGTTGTTGGTCGAGACGATCCTGCTGCTCGTCGTTCTGCTGCTGGCGATCCTCTTCGCCGCTCTGGTCGCCCGGGCGATGGCGCGTTCGCTACGTGAACTGCGCCAGGGCGCGCTCGCCGTGGCCCAGCACGGTCTCCCGCATGCTGTTGCCCGACTGCGGGACCCGCAGGTCACCGCGCAGAGCTCGCCGATGCAACTGGCCAACCAGATCGCCGAGCCGCTGCCGGTCCGCAGCAAGGACGAGTTCGGTCAGGTGACCGAGGCGTTCAACGCGGTCCACCTGGAGGCGGTGAAGACCGCCGCCGAACAGGCCGCACTGCGTTCCTCGGTGTCGACGATGTTCGTCAACCTTGCCCGCCGGTCACAGATCCTGGTCGACCGGCTGATCGGCCACCTGGACCGGTTGGAGCGCGGCGAGGAGGACCCGGACCGGCTTGGCGAACTCTTCCAGCTCGACCACCTTGCCACCCGGATGCGGCGGAACGACGAGAACCTGCTGGTTCTCGCCGGCGCGGACTCTACCCGCGTGCAGCGTGAGCCGGCGGCACTGATCGACGTGCTGCGCGCCGCGCAGTCCGAGGTCGAGCACTACACCCGGATCGAATTCGGGATGGTCGACCGGGACATCGAGGTCGCCGCGCACGCCGTCAACGACCTGGTCCACCTGGTCGCCGAGCTGTTCGACAACGCCACGGCCTTCTCGCCGCCGGACTCGCAGGTGATGGTCGAGGCCCGCCGGGTCGGCGACCGTGCCGTGCTCTACGTCGAGGACCGCGGTATCGGCGTCAGCGCCGACCAGCTGCGGGAGCTCAACGACCGGTTGGCCAACCCACCGATGGTCGACGTGGCGGTGTCCCGGATGATGGGTCTCGTCGTGGTCGCCCGGCTGGCCAAGCGGCACGGTGTCAAGGTCGAGCTGCGCCCGGCCGCCGACCGGGGCACAGTCGCCGACGTCACCCTGCCGACCTCGGTGCTGATTCCGCGGGCCCTCGCCGGCCGCAACGCCGCCCCGGCCACGTTCGGCTCCGGTGGCGGCCAGGAGATGCCCGCCGTCGCCCGGCCGTCGTTCGCCGCACCCCTTGCGCTGGAGGGCGGCAACGGGCCGTCGGGCGGTGGCTTCGGCGGCCGACCGGCCGAGCCGCCGGCACCCGCCGGCCCCCCGCCGCGACCGTTCGAACCGGCGCCGATCAACGGTGGTGGCCCGGCGACACCGCCGGCCGCCCCGGCCCGCCCGATGCCAGCCTGGTCGGACCTGACCGGAGCGACCAACGGCACGAACGGTGCCAACGGCTCCGACGTGCTGGGAGCCCCGCCGGCCAATGGTCAGCAGCGCACCGGTCCGCTACCACAGCGCCGATCCAACGATCACTGGACAGTCGACGGCGAGGTGACCGGAGCAGCGCCTACCAGCGGCATTCCGCGTCAGGCCGCCACCTCGCCGGAGACCCACGGCGCGCCGACCGGCCACCAACCGGTCAGCGGGCAGCCGTACGTCCCGCCGGTCTCCGCGCCCCCGGTGCGGCCGTTCTCGGCTCCGCCGGTGCCGCCGACAGCGGCCCCGCAGCCCGCCGCGTTCCAGCAGCCGGCCAGCTTCCAACGCCCACCGCAGCCACCGGCGCACCAGCAGCGGTCGGCGACACCGCCGCCGGCCGCTCCGGCGCCTTCGGCCGCGCCGCCGCCCAGCGCGGCACCACCGGCCTGGCCGCCGGTCGCGGCAGAGCAGCGGGACACTCCGGCACCGCCGGTGCCGGAGAAGCTCGCTGCGGCGCTGGACATGACCGCCGAACTGCCGAGGGTGTCCCGGTCGGGTCCGGACAACGCGGCGACCGCCCAACACCCGACGGTCACCCCGCCAGCGGCACCCAAGCAGTTCGCCGACGAGACAATGGAACTGCCGATCTTCCGCGAGCTGGAGTCGGCCTGGTTCCGGACCCGGCGCCCCACCGCGGACGAAGCGCGGGCGGCGGCGGGGGCGATGATCAAGCAGTCCGGTGGTGCGGCCTCGACCGCCACCACCCAGCCGATCGCCAAGGTGGACGCCTCCCGGCCTCCCGCTCCGGCGTCGGAAGCCGGGGCGACCACGGCCGGCAGGCCCGGTTCGGCGTTGCCGCGCCGGCCGGAGCCGGTGGCCGCCACCTCGCGGCCGGCTGCCGCCGGTGGCGGGGGTGGCGAGGGTCCGCCGGACAGTTGGCAGACTGCCGCAGACGACGGCTGGCGCGCGGCAAGCGCTGCGGCTGATGTCGAAGTGGCCGAAAAGACCCAGGCGGGCCTGCCGAAGCGGGTCCCGATGGCACAGCTAGTACCAGGTGGCGTAGACAAGGCGTCAAGTTCGGTACAGCGTCGCACACCGGAAGCGGTCCGTGGGCTATTGTCCGCGTACCACCGTGGTGTGCAACGCGGCCGTACTCAGCCCAAGGACGACCACTCGACCAACCCGGGGGCGACCCCGGGAGGGCAGCAATCCTCGCAGGCTGGCAAGGAGCATGAGGGATGACAACTACGCAGGATCTCGGTTGGCTGCTGGCCAACTTCGCCGATCGCGTGCCGGGGGTCGCTCACGCGATTGCGGTCTCAGCGGACGGTCTGCTCCTGGCGGCGTCCCGGGATCTTCCCCGGGACCGTGCGGACCAGCTCGCGGCCATCGCCTCCGGACTGGTCAGCCTCACCCAGGGCGCGGCGCGGTGTTTCGAGGGTGGTGCGGTGCTGCAGACAGTGGTTGAGATGGACAACGGCTTCCTCTTCCTCATGTCGATATCGGACGGTTCGTCGTTCGCGGTACTGGCCGCTCGAAGCTCCGACGTCGGCCAGGTGGGGTACGAGATGGCCCTGCTGGTGGACCGGGTTGGCGAGGCGCTGACGCCAGCGCCCCGCACGGCCGCTGGAATGCTGGGCTGACCACGCTGACGAGACCGGTGCCGGCGTCGACGACCGGCACCGGTCTGCAGAGAAGAACTGGACGCTACGAGCTCCGACAGGTGGAGCTGCGGGCAGGACGAGAGGGGGTGACGGCAGATGACCGAGCGCGATGAACCGACCGGTGCTCTGGTCAGGCCGTACGCCGTTACCCGTGGTCGTACCCGGCCGAAGCTGGAAATCGCCCTCGAGGCGCTCGTGGAAACGACGGTGCGCGGCCGGTCCTCAGGCGCTGTGAAAGGCGGCTCGGGCCGGGAGCACCAATACATTGCCGCGCTGTGTGACGGCCGGCTGCAGTCGCTCGCGGAGATCGCGGCGCGGATGCAGCTCCCACTCGGAGTAGCCCGGGTCATCATCGCGGACATGGCCTCGGACGGCCTGGTCGCGGTGTACGAGCCGACATCCCTGGACGACACGAACGACGCGGTGGGCACGGAACTGCTGGAGAGGGTGCTGAGTGGACTTCGCAGGCTCTGACATGGCGCACCGCCCCATGGCCGGGCGCGTGACATCGGCGAAGATTGTGATCGCCGGTGGGTTTGGCGTCGGCAAGACGACGCTGGTCGGCTCGGTCTCGGAGATCACGCCGTTGACCACCGAGGCGATCATGACCTCGGCCGGTGTCGGCGTGGACGACACGCGACAGGTGCCGGGAAAGACGACCACCACGGTCGCCATGGACTTCGGACGTATCTCGATCGACCGAGATCTGATCCTCTATCTGTTCGGTACGCCGGGCCAGACTCGATTCTGGTTCATGTGGGACGAACTGGTGCGGGGAGCGATCGGGGCGGTGGTGCTGGTCGACACCCGTCGACTGGCCGACTGCTTCGCGGCGATCGACTTCTTCGAGCATCGGCGGCTGCCCTACCTGGTGGCGATCAACTGCTTCGACGGCATGCAGTACCACGATCCGCAGGACGTGCGGGACGCGCTGGCCATCTCCAGCGATGTCCCAGTCGTCCCGTGTGACGCGCGGAACCGTGAGTCGACGAAGCACGTGCTGATCTCGCTGGTCGAGTACGTGCTGACCATGCGGCGTCAGCGTGCGGTGGCACCGGCCTGACCGCCAGCTCACCCGGCACAGACTCTCCCGATCTCCGACCTGTACCGGCGGCACCTGACCCAGGTGCCGCCGGTAGGTGTCGTTTGCAACCGGCCCGCGTGTGGTGCCTGTCGACATCGGCGGGGGTGGGCGTGGGCGGCAGTTGGTGCCTGCGGCACGACGGGCGTGCCACGACGGGCGGACGGAGCACGCCGGCACCAGGCCCGAGCACGCGGGGGCCGAGCCGGAGCACACCAGCGCCGAGCCCGAGCACGCGGGCACCCCGCCAGCGGCGGGTGGTGGCCCCGGTCAGGAGTGGTGACCGGCCGGCCGGTACTCGTACTCGCGGCCGTCGCCCTGCCCACTCTGGTCCCGGCTGAAGTCCCACCCGCCGGCGGCCTCCCGGCCGGGCCGCCCGCCGACGGCGTACCCGCCGATCTCCTGACCTCGACGCCAGCCCCGGAAGTAGCCGTTGGTGTGCTCTGCGATGCTCGCCGCGTCCCGGACGATCCGCAGCGGGCGTTCGTCGCGCAGCGGTGAGCCCGGAACCAGGTTGGCCTGCGGCACCCGCTTCGGTAGCCCGGCGTTGGTCGCGGCACCGATGGACGGTTGCGCGGCCAACTCGGCGGCCCGCCAGCCGTTGTCCGCCTGCGTCGCGAACTCCGCCCCGTCGGCCTCCGGATGCCGGACGAACCAGGCCGACCGTGCCGCCGCGAAGATCAGCAGGTCGCCGTCGCCCTCATCGGGTACGGGCGGGGCGCTCAGCGGCTCCACGGCGGCCCGACGGCCGCGACCGTACTCGGGGGGTGGCTGGGGAGCGTCCACGAGGCGCAGTGGTGGCGTCTCCACCGGCGCGTCGGGCCGGCTGTAGTCCTCGGGCCGTCCGTAGCCGTCGGGTCGGAAGTCGTCGTGACGGACCTGGTCGGCGACCGGCGGCTCGACCAGACGCAGCATCGGTGGCTCCGGCGGGAGGTCGTCGGCCAGCCACGGTGGCTTGACCCGGCCGCTGTGCCCGTTGGACGCGGCCGGCCGGTGCTCCTCGTGCCCTCCCGGGTAGCCCGGAGCGGATTCGTCGCCGCCGTCGGGACCCGGCGGCACCAGCGGCCAGTTGGACCGGGAACCGGGTGGTGACGACGTCGGTGGACCGGGCCGCGGGGCGGGAACGGGCAGGCTGTAATCGGTCGCGGAGAAGCCTCCGGTCGGCGGCTCGGCAAGTGGTGAACCACTGACCGGCGCTGCCGAGGCCGGTGCTCCGGACATCGGTGCCCCGGAGATCGGTGCCGTACCCGCCGGCGGCGCCGACCGTGGCGCGGCGGCCGGGGCAGGACCGGCCGGACCGGCACCTGCCCGGGTGTTGGGCCGAGGAGTGATCGGGGTCGGCCGGCGTTGTGCCCGCGCGTCGTTGATGGCAGCGGTGGTGAGCGTGGCGCGGAACGGCTCGCCGGCGTCCGCCGGCGCGATGCCGGGACGCTGCGCCGGCATCGGGGTCATCCCGGGCGGTGGCGGGGGAGGGGCGGACACCGGACGGTCGCTGCCCGGATCGGCGGAACGCCTGGCCACCGGGGCGAGCGGGGTGAGTGGCGTCGGCGCGTTCGGCGGGGGCGCCACCGGGGCCGGTGCCACCGGCGGTGTGGTCATCGGCTGGGGGGAGGCGGGAACGCCGCCGCCGACCGGCTGTGGACGGGCCCGCCGGCCGCCGGCGGGGGTCCGGCTCGGGCCGGCGTCCGGGGCCGGCGGTACCGCGTGCAGCCCGGGTGACGGCGGACCGGAGGTCGGGTCGGCGGCCCGGCGCGCGGCGTGCGGCCCGCCGATCGGTGTCGGGGTGACGACCCGGGCGGTCAGGGTGGCGACCAGAGCGTCGGCGGCGGCGTCGCAGGCCCGGACGGCGGCGACGGCGTGCCGCACCGTCTCGGCGGTGGCGGAGGTGAGCGCCTTGTTGACGCTGCCGCGGCGGGGTGACTCGACGATCGCCACCCGTAGGGCGGTCACCGCCGCGTCGATGGTCTGCGCGTCGGCCACCCCGTCGGAGGCGAGGTGAGCGGCGACCGCGTCAGCGGCGACGGTGAGCTCCCGGTTGCGTGAGCTGGTGCCGCTGAGCATGCCCGGCTCCGGCAGGGCGTCGAGCACCGCGAGCGCGACCGGCTCGGCCGGGTCGGGATAGGCCCGCAGCGCGGCCGGGTACAGCTCCCGGAGCACCTCGCGCAGTGCCACGGCGGCGGCCTGCCGGCCGTTGGCCAACGCGGCGTGCGCGGCCAGCACCGGCTTGTACGCGACGAGGTCGCGGGAGACGGGCAGGGCCACTGCGGACATCGCCCCGGCCTGGAGCGCCCGGGCCAGCCCGACGGCACGCCGCTGGGCCGGCGCGGAGGACATCTCGTCCAGCGACTCGTCGTCGGCGAACCGTTCGGCGTAGTCGTCCGCGGCGTCGTCGTCGGCCACCGCGAGTGGGCGGCCGGCGGCGGTCAGCAGCGAGGTGACGACGTGGTCGTCGCTGTCAGCGGCGATGGCAGCTCCGCTCGCACCGCCCGACCGCTCGATGAGCATGCAGCTCAGCCGGGCGTAGCCGGCCGGGTCGTCGCCGATCTCGCAGACGTCGAGCAGCCGGCCGGCGTCGTCGACTATCGCGGCGGACAGGGCCGGACCGGTCGAAGCCGACCGGGCAGCCCGGTCCGCCGATGCCAGACCGCAGTACACCCGCACGAGCGCCACCGCGCCGTCCTCCTCCCGGACACCCGTCATGCCAAGGACTGATGGTCCCTGGTGAGGGGTCAGTCGCGCCAGTCCGCAGCGGCAGAGATCTTGCCGATAATCGTGCGCCAGCCGAGACTTGCCGTTTGTGCCCCGATTTTCTTCAACTTGCGGCGGGCCATGAAACCGCCGATGCCGCCGTCAACCGTCGACCTTAGCGCCTCGTCAAGATCGTCCAGCCTGGATCCGGTGGAGAGCATGTCCAGCACCGAGGGCATCCGCAGAGCGTACGCGAGGTCCCTCGCGACCTCGCCGGACTGGATCAGCAGCGCCGCGTCCCAGGCGTCATGCCCGCCTCGCAGGTTCTCCACCACGAGGTCGAGTTCGTAGGTGTCCTCCGGGAGCGCCGCCACGTCCGCCGGCTGCAGCCGGTCGACCAGATCCGGCCAGCTGTCCAGCTGCGCGAGGTCGTGCGACGCGCCGGACCGGACGAAGCTGACCAGCGCCTCGGGGTCGCGGAACAGCAGCAGCTTGCCCCGGTGGCTGAGGAAGATCGGCACCTCTTCACCGCTGTCGGCAGACTCGGTGCCGTCTTCGTCGGCGTCGGCGTCTTCGTCGGCGTCGTCACTCCCACCGGCTGTGCCACCCTTGCCGGCCTTGCTCGTCGACCCGTCCGGTTGCTCGTTCTCCTCCTCCGCGAGCGCCGCGGCGAACTCTTCGTCCAGGATGACGACGGACTCGTCGTCCTCGTCCTCCTCGGCGGCCGCCCGCTGCCGAGCGGCGAACAGATCGTCCTCCTCGCGCTCGGAGATGTCGGTGGGGGTCAACGCGGCGGACGACCGGTAGGCGCGCAGTGTGTAGCCGACGCCAGCCGGCAACGCGATCTCGACCGGGTCGATCCGTACGTCCTGCCAGAGCGACCGGTCGGCGGTGAGCGCCGCGTCGTCGGGGTCGGAGGTGGCATCGGCGGTCGCGTCGGCATCGGCCGTCGCGACGTCCGCCTCGTCGTCAGGACCGTCGGCTCCGGCCGTGCGCCGGTCGGCATCGGGCTGGTTCGGCAACTTGGCCACGCTGACCTCCGTGTGTTCTCCGGTGACGGCGCCCAGACCCGGACTGTCGGGTGGGTGACTCTGCGCACACCCTAGTGGGCTGCCCGCCGTGTGGCATGCCCGCACCCCGTCCCGCCTCAGTTGGCTGCCGTCAGGTAACCCTGTTCGGCGGCCCGCTGCATGATCCACTGTTCCTGGTACCAGCCGGGCCGTCCGGTCAGCTCGGCGTGGTCGCCCCGTTGGACGATCCGGCCAGCGTCCAACACCAGGATCTCATCCATCGATTCGAGCCCGGTCAGCCGGTGGGTCACCAGCACCACGGTGCGGTCATCGGCGGCGGCCAGCGCCGACGCCAGCACTGTGTCCGCCGACGCCGGGTCTAGCCCTTCGGTGGGTTCGTCGAGGACCAGCACCGATGGGCCGGCCAGCAGCGCCCGGGCGAGGGCGAGTCGCTGCCGCTGCCCACCGGAGATCCGGCTGCCGGCTGCCCCGACCAGGGTCTGCCAGCCGTCCGGCTGCTCGCGTACCCAGTCGAACAGGCCGGCGGCGGCTGCGGCGGCGGCGAGGTCGTCGTCCGTCGCCGTGGGCCGGGCCAGCAGCAGGTTGTCGCGGACTGTGGCGTTGAACACGTACGCCTCGGCGAGCAGCCCGCCGACCAACCGGTGCCGCGCTGCGGCCGGCACGTCGGTCAGGTCCACGTCGTCGACCGTCACCCGGCCGTCGTCCGGCGGCACCGCCCCGGTGAGTACGCCGAGCAGGGTGCTCTTGCCGGCACCGCTCGGCCCGACCACGGCGATCCGCCGTCCGGGCGGCAGCGACAGATCGACCCGGTCCAACGCCGGTGACGTGCCGGCCCGGTACCGGACCGTGACGCCGTCGAGCACCATCGTCGGCCGCCGTCGGTCGTCGGCCGTCGCGGCACCGACCGGGTCGGCTGCGGCCTGTCCCGTCTCGGCCTGTCCTGTCTCGGCCTGTCCCGTCTCGGCCTGGGCCGCTTCGGTCAGCAGGTCGGCGACCCGGCGCAGCCCGCCGCGTAGCTGCGCCCACTGCCGGGCGGCGGCGACCAGCGCCAGACTCATCTCGACGGCGGTCAGGGCGCCGACCGCGAGAACGCCGACCAGTACCCCGCCGACGCCGGCGCGCAACGCGGTCACCGTCACCGCCGCCACGGTCAGCCCGGCGACGAGCACACCGACACCGTCGACCGCCCAGCCGGTCGCCGCCAGCCGCCGCTCCAGCCGGGCGAGTTCCCGGGCCCGGCGGGTGCTCTTGCGCAGGGCGGCGGCGGTGCCGCCGAACGCCGCCAGGTCGGCCGCCCCGTGGATCAGATCGGCGCCGTCCGCCGCGAGTTCGCCGCGCAACGGCGCCACCCGGTCGGCCGTACGCCGGGTGAGCAGCGCCGCGACCGCCGGCAGACCGGCACCGGCGACCGCCAGCCCGGCCGCCAACACGAGCGCCGCCGCCGGGCTGACCGTCGCGGCACCGGCGACCGCGAGCACCGCGACGGTGGCTGCGGCGGCACCGGGCACCAGCACCCGCAGCAGCAGGTCCTGCACGGCCTCGACGTCGGAGACCAACCGGCTGAGGGCGTCACCGGACCGGTCCTCGGCGGTCGGCCGTCGCGCGGCCAGCGCGGTGAAGATCCGGAACCGTACGTCGGTGACCACCCGCAACGTGGCGTCGTGGCCGGCCAACCGTTCCGTGTAGCGCAGCACGCCCCGGCTGATCGCCAGCGCCCGTACGCCGACGATCGCCACGGTGACCGCGTCCAGCGGCGGCCGACCGGCGGCGGTGATCAGCAACCACACGGCGGTGGCCATCAACGCGAGCGCCGCCGCCTCGGTCGCTGCGGCCAGCAGGCCGGCACCGACCAGTCGGCCGAGGTACGGCCGGGCCAGCGACAGTACGGTCCGCTCCGGCCGGGCGCCGGTCACGGGGTGGCCGCCGCGAGGTCGCGTCCGGTGATCCGGCCGGCGTCGAGCCGGACGACTCGGTCGACGCCGTCGAGCAGCGCCGGCCGGTGCGCCACGATCAACGCGGTCCGGCCGGTGACCAGTTGCCGTGACCCGGCCAGGACCGCCGCCTCCGAGGCGCCGTCCAGCCGGGCGGTCGGCTCGTCGAGCAGGACCACCGGCGCGTCCCGGAGGAAGGCACGGGCCAGCGCGACACGTTGGCGCTGCCCGCTGGACAGGCCGTGGCCGCGTTCGCCGAGCCGGGTGTCCAGCCCGTCGGGCAGCGCCGCCACCACATCGGTGAGCGCGGCGGCGCGTACCGCGGCCGACAGTTCGGCCGGGTCGGCGGCGGGCGCGCCCAGCGCGATGTTGTCGGCGAGTGAGACGGCGAACAGGTGCGCGTGTTGCGGCACCCAGGCGAGCCGTCGCCGCCACTGTTCGATGTCGAGTTCGGCGAGGTCGACCCCGTCGACGGTGATCCGGCCGGCGGTCGGCGCGACAAAGCCGAGCAGCAGGTGCAGCAGGGTGCTCTTGCCGGCCCCGCTCGGACCGATCACGGCGATCCGTTCCCCGGCCCGGATCGTCAGGTCGACGTCCCGCAGCGCCGTGGTCCGGGGGTGGACCACGGTGACCGACTCGAACCTGATCTCCGCCGGCGGTGACCCGACGACCGCCGGTGCCGCTCGGCCCGCCGGCCCGCCGACGCTGACATGACGGGCCGGTACGTCCTCGTTGGCGTCGCGGAGCGGCTCTCCGTCGCTGGCGTCGCGCGCCGGATCGTCCTCGCCGATCAGGGTGAGCGCTTCGTCCAGCACGGTCAGACCCTCCATGCTGGCGTGGAACCGGCTGCCCGCCGTGCGCAGCGGCAGGTACGCCTCCGGGGTGAGCAGCAGCACCAGCAACGCGGTGGACAGCGCCATCCCACCGGTGAGCAGCCGCAGCCCGATCGGCACCGCGACCAGCGCCACCGCCAGGGTGGCGACCAGTTCGAGGACCAGCCCGGAGAGGAAGGCGATGCGCAGCGTACCCATGGTGGCGACCCGGTGCCGGTCGGCCATCCGGCGTACCACCTCGGCCTGCGCCCGCTGCCGCCCGAAGGCCCGCAGCGTCGCCAGTCCCGCGACCATGTCCAGGAAGTGGCCACCGAGCTGGGCCAACCGCCGCCACTGCCGTTCGGTCGCCGCCTGCGCGTGCCAGCCGAGCAGCGCGCCGAAGACCGGGATCAGCGGCAGGGTGACCGCGACGATCAGCGCGGAACTCCAGTCGGCGAACGCCAGCCGGACGAGCACCGCCACCGGTACCGTCACGCTCAGCACCAGCTGCGGCAGGTAGCCGGTGAAGTAGCCGTCGAGGGCGTCGACGCCCCGGCCGGTCAGGGTGGCGAGCTGGCCGGCGCGCTGACCGGACAACCAGGCGGGGCCACGTCGGTGGATCGCGGCCAGCAGGTCTGCCCGCAACTGCGCCTTGACCGTGGCCGCGGCGTCGGCGGCGAGGTAACCCTGCGCCCAGAGCAGCGCGGCGCGGCCGGTGACCGCCAGGACGAAACCGCCGAGCGCGGCCCGGTCCAGCTCGCCACCGGCGGCTGCGGCCAGCACCAGTGCCAGCGTGGTGGCCTGGGCGATGATCAGACCGGCGGCGATCACGCCGAGTACGCCGATCAGCGCGAGCCGTACCCGCACCGCCGGCACCTGGCGCACCAGCCGGGGATCGAACGGCCGGCGGCGACCGGCCCGGTCGGCCGGTGCGGTGGCGGTGCCGGTGGTGCTCACCAGCTGAGGTACAGCGACGCGGGCAGCAGGAGTAGCGCGGCGGCGACCACACTCGCGGCCGCCGGCCGCAGCCGGGGTGCCGGACGGTCGAGCAGCAGCCGCTGCACCCGGGCGTCGAGCTCCAGGTCGGCGGCGCCGAGGGCACCGGCCGGGGTGATCCGGCTGCCAGCGCTGGCGAACCGGCGCAGCGCGGCGGCGAGCGGTTCGTCGGCGTGCTGACGCCGGGCCTTGTCGTCGGCGCGCATCTCGACCAGCAGGGCGACCGCGTCGTGCGCCGCCCGCAGCCAACGCACCCGGGGTAGGGCCCGGCACAGCGCGGTGAACGGCAGCAGCACCAAATCGTGTCGTTCGTCGGCGTGCGCCCGCTCGTGGCTGAGCACGGCGGCCAGCTCGCCGGGGCCGAGCAGGTCGAGCGTGCCGGCACTGACGACCACCGTCGGCCGGACCCCGGGCAGGCAGTAGGCGGCCGCCCCCGGGTGGTCGAGCACCAGCGCGCCCGGTGCGGCCGGATCGGCGCGGCCGACCAGAGCGAGCAGGTCGCGGTGGCGACGCTGGGCCCGTACGGCGGCGAGCAGGCTGCGTACGGTGGATCCGAGCAGGACGGCGGCGATCGCGGCGGCGACGCCGACCAGCGTCAGCCGGACCGGCCCCAGCCCGGCTGGGAGGACACCCGTCGGCCAGCCGTGTCCGGCGGCCAGGCTGGTCACTCCGGCGGCCAGATCACCGACGAACAGCCCGGCGGCGCGGCCTGGCCCGGTGCCGTACGGGGCGAGCCCGACCGCCAGCGGAACGCCGATCGCGGCCAGTCCGACCGCCAAGCCGAGCGCCTGCCAGCAGAGGATCGCCACCCGAGGGCTGCGCCAGGTCCAGCCGGGGCCGAACCAGACCGAGCGGGTCAACGCCTGAGCGGTGAGGTAGCAGGCGAGGATCACCGCGGCGAAGTGCGCGCCGTGTGCCATGGCAGCGTCAACCCCGCCGTTCCGCCACCTGCGCCTGGTCGGTGAGCGCGGCCCGGAGCACTTCGGCCTCGGTGCCGGTGACCGACCTGGCGAACCGGACCAGGGCCGCGTCTCGGCTGCCGGCCAGGTCCAACGCGTCGAGCATCAACTGGGCGATGTACGCCTCGCGGCTGGCCGCCGGCTGGTAGCGCCAGGCCCGGCCGGCCCGCTCCCGGCTGACCATGCCCTTGCCGGCCAGCCGGTCCAGCACCGTCATCACCGTCGTGTACGCCAGGTCGCGGTCCTGCAGAGCTTCGGCGACGTCGCGGACGGTGACCGGATCGGCCGCCGGGTCGCGGTCCCACAGCACGTCCATCACCGCGCGTTCGAGGTCACCCAGTCGCGTCACCGGTCAAGCCTACCGCCGGTAGTAGATCCGCCGGTCAGCGGAGCGGATCGACGGCGCATCATTGGCCGATGGCACCCCTGCGTCAGATCTTCGCCGTCTCCGGCATCCTGCATCCGCCGCCGGGTGAACCGGCTCCGCGCCGCAGCGCACTGCTCGACCACGCGATCTCGTTGACCGGTGTGCCGGTGGCGAAGGTCTGCCTGGTGCCGACCGCCACCGGTGACCAGTCTGAGGTGATCGAGTCCTTTTACGCGGCGGTCAGCGACGCCAAGCAGGTGATCCCGTCCCACCTGCAGCTGTTTCCTCGGCCGAACGTCGACGACGTCGGGGCGTTCCTGCGCGAGCAGCAGCTGATCTGGGTGACTGGCGGCAGCGTGGTGAATCTGCTCGCCGTGTGGCGGGCGCACCGGGTCGACGCCATCCTTCGCGAGTGCTGGGCGGCCGGTGTGGTGCTGGGCGGGGGGAGTGCTGGCAGCATCTGCTGGCACACCGGCGGGGTGACCGACTCGTTCTCCGAGCGGCTCGACCCGGTCACCGACACGTTGGGGTTGTTGCCGTACAGCAACGGCGTACACCACGACCTGGCGGAACAGCCGCGCCGGAGGCGGTACCTGGAGTGCGTCGCGTCTGGCGACCTGCCGGCCGGGTACGCCACCGACGACGGCGTCGGCCTGCACTACGTCGGCACCGAACTGGTCGAGGCGGTCAGCAGCCTGCCTGGTGCCGGGGCGTACCGGGTCGAGCCGGGCGAACGGCACGGGACAGTGGTGGAGCGGTCGATCCCGACCCGCCCGATCGGCGCCGGCCAGCGGAGGTGAACCGGGACCGGCGGGATGCTCGACGGCGTCAACCCGCTAGGCCCTTGATCAATTTATGCCGCGACCCGGCGGTTCTCGTGCAGCCCGGCGCGGAGTTCGTCGTCACTCATCACCAGGTAGACGAGGCCGCAGTCGGCCGGACCGGTGGCACCGGGCAGACACAGCGTGCAGGGCTCGCCCGGCCGGATCGGGCATTTCGCCTCGGGGCGTCGGTGGTGCACTCGCGCTGTCATACCTGCACTGTCCCGCGCCGACCCGGGCCGGCGGCAGGGCCGGACGGCACCCGGTAGGCCGGACCTCAGGCCCGGGACCGGACGTCCACGGTAGGTGCCCGGCCGTACTACTGTGCCGACGGCGACGCTCGGCGGAAGAGGTGGGTGGCATGGGATCCGGGGCGAGCTGGTCGCTGCGCGACCACGACGGCGTGCTGCTGGCTGATCTGGCCGTGACCGACGGCGACTTCCCCTGGTTGTACGCCACCCTCCGGCCGACCGAGGCGTTCGCGTCGCTGCGGCCGATATTCGACGCGGAGCTGCGCGCGATGCGGGTGGTCGAGGACGGCCCGGATGACGGCGCCTGGGAACGGGCGTACCAGCAGGTGCGGGCGGCGGTCGTGCTGATCGACCCGGACGGGGTGGCGGTGCCGGAGTTCCTGCTGCACGTCGAGGGCGACGAGGCCTGGTGGCGGTGGAGCGACGAACCGTTCGACGAGGACGACGAGCACGAGAAGGACGAGAAGGACGAGAAGGACAGCGGCAGCGACGGCGACGGCGAGCCTGTCTCCGGGAACCAGGCGGGCGTCCGGTGATCCGCCGACGGGCCGGTGCGCTGCTGCTGGCGGCGGTGCTGCTCGCCGGCTGTGCCGGTCAGCTGCCGCAACCGGGGCCGCAGCCACCGGACAACGATCCGGCACCCGTCCCCACGCCGACGCCGGTGCCGTCGGCGGACCCGTCACCTGACTGTCCGGACTCCGGAGCGCTGCTCAGTCTGGGTGCGGTGGACGCCGCGATGGGTCTGCGGGCGATGCCGATTCGGCTGGCCAACTGTGCCGAGGAACCGGTGCACGTCGACGGCTTTCCGGAGCTCACGGTCCTCGACGAGCAACTGCAGCCGCTGGCGGTCGAGGTGATCGAGGGTGCCGAGGCGATCGCCCGGGTCGACACCGTGGCCGGCGGCCCGGTACCGATCACGTTGCAGCCCGGTCAGCGGGCCGGCGCGGTCCTGGTCTGGCGCAACACGGTGGACGACGTACGGGTGCCGCCGACGCACGGCACCTTCCTGGCCGTGGCGCCGGCTGCGGGCGTACCGGCGCAGGTGCTGGAGCCCGACGGCGGCCTCGACATCGGCACCACCGGCCGGGTAGCGGTCAGTCCGTGGGCCCCGGCCGGCTGATCGGCACCAGCAGGTCAGCGCGGCCACCGATCATTTGAGCGACTGCTCAAAACTCGTGCTAACCTCTCAGTTGAGCATTCGCTCAAATCCGGGAGGTTTGGTGTGCTGTACATCGAGACGCTGATCCAGGCCCCGGTCGACCAGGTGTGGCGGTACACCCAGGACCCGGCCCGGCACGCCCGGTGGGACCTGCGCTTCACCCGGATCGAGCCGTACGGGTCGCAGGGGCGGTTCCGGTACGCCACCCGGCTGCTACCCGGCCTGACCGTCGCCGGTACCGGACAGTCCACCGGCGAGCGCCGCCGGCCGGACGGCTCCGCTGCCTCCGCGTTGCGGTTCACCTGCGACCACCGGCTGTCGCTGATCCGTGCCGGCCACGGCTTCTGGCGCTATCAGCCGACCCCTGACGGCGTCCGGTTCTGGACCGGCTACGACTACACGCCCGGGTGGGGTCGCCTCGGCCCGGTGGCCGACCGGATCTTCCGCCCCGCCTTCGGCTGGGCCACCGCCTGGTCGTTCGACCGGCTGCGACTGTGGCTGGAGCACGGCGTACCGCCGGAGCGCGGCCGCGACCGGGCACTCGCCGAGGTCGCGGCCCGGCTCACCCTGGTGGTCGCCGCCGCCGCACTCGATCACCGGCTGGCGCTGCTGGCCGTACCGCTGGTCGCGCTCGTGCCGCCACTGCCCGGCACACCGGCGGCCCGACGGTGCCGGCCGCGCCGCTACCGGCGGACCACCACCGTCCACGCGACCCGGGCGGTGCCCCGGTGACCTCGATCTTCCAGCAGGCGCTCGGCGACGACTTCCACCGGCTGCACCCGCGACTGCGGCAACGCTTCGGGATCAGCAGCGAGCAGTCCACCGGCTGCGTCGGCACCGGGGTGATGGACCGGATCTGGCACGGCCGGGCGGTCACCGTGCCGTTGCTGCACCTCGGCGCGACCCGCCACATCCTCTTTCCCGAGCAGGGCACCGACGTTCCGTTCAGCATCGGCAACTACGCGTACCGGGACAGCTTCGGCCGGGAGACGGTCAGCTTCGTCCGCACCTTCGACGTCGCCGCGCACCGCCGCCGTCGGTTCGACGCGACGATGGTCTACAGCCCGGCCCGGTCGGCCATCGTGGACTATCTCGGAACCCATCAGCACTACGCGGTGCTGCTGAGTCTCGCCGTCGACCGGCGCGGCGGGCTGGTGATCCGTACCGGCGAGCAGCGCTACGCCGGCCGGCGTTTTCCCCGCGCTCTGTCCGGCTGCGCCGAGGTGCACGAGTGGTGGGACGGCTCCGACGGGTGTTTCCGGATCGAGGTACGGGTGACCAACCGCTTCCTCGGCCCGGTCTTCGGGTACCGGGGCCGGTTCACGGCACAGTACGTGGACACGGGGACGGCCCCGGTACCCGCCGCGGTACGCCCCCTGCGGGAGGATGCCCGGGTATGAACAGTGCCTCCATCTCCACCCGGCAACGGTTGATGGACGGGGCGGTGGAGGCGATCCGCCGGTACGGCATCGCCGGAGTGTCCGCCCGTACCGTCGCCGGCTGCGCCGGGGTCAACCAGGCCCTGGTCTTCTACCACTTCGGGACCCTCGACGAACTGCTCGTCGCGGCCTGCCAGGCGGCGACCGCCGAGCGGGTGGCCGACTACCGGGGCCGGTTTGCCGCCGTACGGTCCCTCAGCGAACTGCTCGACCTGGGCCGTGAACTGCACGAGCAGGAACGTCAGGCCGGCAATCTCGCGGTGCTGGCCCAGGTGCTCGCCGGTGCGCAGACCGACGGGCGGCTCGCTCCGGCTGCGGCGGCCGCGCTGCGGCTGTGGACCGACGAGATCGAGCTGGTGCTCCGCCGGGTGCTGGCCGGATCGCCGTTGGCCGCGTTGGCGGACCCGCCTGGCCTGGCCCGCGCTGTCGCCGCCGGGTTCGTCGGCTTGGAGCTGTACGAAGGGGTCGACCGGGCCGGTGCCGACGACGCGTTGGCCGCGTTGGAACAGTTGGCGGTGTTGGTTGACGTCGTCGACGACCTGGGGCCGGTCGCCCGTCGGGCGTTGCAGGGCCGGCTCGCTCGCCGTAGCCGGGGTCGGGTCCCGCCGGGCGGCCGGAGCTGACGGGCGCCGGCGTCCAGCCGGCCGGGCCGCAGCCGGCCGACAGCAGGCCGGCGTCCAACCGGCCGGCGTCCAACCGGCCGGGTTACAGCGGCCCCAGCACGCTGCCCGGATCCGCGTCCAGCGCCAGCGTCTCCAGCACCGTGAGCAGTTGGCGTTCCTCGTACCTGAAGTGGGACTCCATGATCGCGGCCAGGCCGTCCAGGTGCCGGTCCAGCTCGGCGGGCGGCGCGGCTCGCGCCACGGCGGCCTGCAGCCCGGTCAGCAGGTACGCGATCATCGAATGGTCCTGCCGCAGGTTGCGTAGCGTGTCGTGCAGCTCGGGATGCTGTGCGGCGATGGCCGGGAACAGTCGACCGTCCTCGCCCTCATGGTGGGCGGTCAGGGCGGCGCAGAATCCGTGACAGAACAGCAGCAGGTCCCGGGTCGCCGGCTCCGCCGGCCGGCCGGCGGCCAACGCCTCCCGGGTGACGGTCAGCGCCTCGCGGAGCCGGTTGTGTACACCGCGCAGTTCGCGGCTCCAGGCCACCAGCCTGGCTTCGTCGCCCTCACTCACTTGTGGAGGGCGAAGGGACGACGCTTGTCATCGTCGTGCTCCCTTCGGTCCGGCGCCTCCATGCCTGACACGGACTGCCACCGGCACGCGACGCTGCGGCGAGGTTATCAGATGTCGCCCGGACCGACCGGCCTGTCCGGACCGGCCAGCCTTGTGGACAGAGGACTGTGACCAGGTTGTCGCCGTATTTACGATGGCAAACTTGGCGGGCGGTGATAAGGTTACTGTACGGCGACTCACGGGGAGACAGATCATGATTAACCTTGAGCCACGTGCATTCATTGCCCGATGCATTCATTGTCCGACGACCCGGCCCAGCGATTCGACGCTGTTTCGCCTGGCGGTCGACGGCCGTGCCGGCCAGATCGCGCTGTCGTAGCCTCGGTCAGCGGTAACTGACCTATCGGTGGCCGGAAAGCCGGCCACGAGGAATCAGCGGTTCGTCGCGTTGCGCGACGTTCCTGGTGTCCGTGTCCGCCGCCCGGCCCAGCCGGTCCGCGGTGCAGTCCATCTGTGTGCAGACCCCGGCCAGCGTCACACCCTGGTCGGGACCCGACCGCCTGGCGTCGGCTACCGGCACTTGCCGGGCCTATGCCGGGCAACCGTTGTCGACCAACCACTACCTGTCCCGTCTGATCGGCGCGATTCCCGGCACCGTCCGGAGAGTCGCCGTCGATCGCTGTCTGCCAATGGCAGTTCCGTCGGATTCTGCCTGTCGACGTCAGCGGAGGTGATGCGTGATGGAGACCGACTGACCCGTTTCGACCGTTCCGATCCTGCGTCACGGCTGAAGTGCCGGAAACCACTGGATGCCGTACGCGAGATACAGTTCCGGATCGTCGAAATCCGTGTAGACCTCGCCGACCGCGTCCGGCTGCAGCAGTTCGCTGCCGGGCTGCGGTGTGTCCAGTAACCGAACGGGCTCCCCGGTCACCCGCCGCACCCACTTGGGCAACCGGTCCGGGTCGAATCTCACTCGCAGCTCGAACCGTCGGCACCGTCGGGTGGCCGTCAGCACGTAGTGCGGTGAGGCGATCTGGCTCGGACCCAGTCGAGTGACCACACTGAAGTCGCACGACTCACCGGCGTCGAGTGGCCGGGGCAGGCCGATGACCAACTGTGACCGCTGCGGCAGCGGTCGTTCGTGTCTGATCAGCCGCCCGCCCCAGTGCACGTCTGCCCGGATGTCGAGCCCGTCGCTGCCCGGCGGGCAGGGCAGCGACATGCCGAGCATGATCTCGTCGACGCCGTCCCGGTCGGCGACGATCCGCCGTTCCTCGTACGCCTCCATCGTCGGGGTGTCCAGCCGGACCAGCACCCGCAGCCCGGCGACGTGCCAGCCGGCTCCGACCGGGCTGGAGCTGCGTCGGCCCAGCTCCTGGCCGATCGCCTCGGCCAGCAGCACTTCCGCTTCGTTGATCCGGCGCAGCGCGGTCCGGTCTTCGCGACCCAGCCGTCGGGCCAGCCAGGCGACCCGGCCACGGAAGTGCGCGTCCTGCGCCTGCGGGTGCAGCCCCAGCGCGACCCGCGCTGCCAGCGCCATGTCGTCCGGTAGGCGTCGGACCTGGCTGTTCAGCTCGGCTATCACCCGCTCGCGCAACTCGGCGGGCTCGTCGTCGCGGTTCACCGCACTGTTGCCGCAGAGCGTACGCAGGTGGTCGCCGAGCCGACCGGACAGATCAGGTGCCGACACGCCGCGACCGGCCCGCAGGGTGCGCAGCTCCGACTTGACCTCCACAGCGGACACGGATGTCACCGTCCTTCCTGAGCGAGTCACCTTGTCCTCGCCGTGACATCAGCACCAGATTCTGTCACGCGATGCGACTTTTGCGGACGTTCACGGTGGCCGAGACTGGTCGCAGCGAGATCCGGCGTGGTCCGCTCCTGCGCGGAAGGGCGTGAGCCGCCGTGCCTCCGTGTCCCGATCTGTGGGTGCCGGGACCGGTTCACGTGGTCAGCGCGTGGACAACGGGGATGGCTCCGGTACCCGCAGCGGGGACGGCTCCGACGCCCGCAGCGGGAAGATCCGGCCACCCGGTCCGCCCCGCCAGACGGTCAGCCGCCAGCGGGCGGCGCTCCGTCGGCCGGGTCGAACAGGGACGACGGAGGCCCGGCCGCAGCCACTGGGCCGGGCCGGTGACTGGGCGGCGCCAACGGCCGCTCCGGCTGCCGGCTGAACAACCGTACGCCCGATCGTGCCGTGGTCGTCCGGACGGTGACCGGCAGGGTGACCATCCGCACCGGCTCGGGCGGGGCGGTGAAGCCACGGCTGCCCCATCGGACCCAGATCGCCACCCGACCAGCGGCAGCTTCGGCGAGCAGTTTCTCCACCGTACGGTGCCGGTCGGTGTGGTCCACCTCGACCACCAGCGGCGGCGCGTCGGGCCGGGCGCAGGCCACGTCGACGACCGAGTGCCGGCCGTGCATCGGCGGCGGCAGCGGCAGTACGCTGGCTGCCCGCCGGTACACCCGCCAGCCCTGCTCGTTACCCCACCGCACCACGGCGTCGATGATCGTCCTGGTGACCTGTTCGGTGCCGAGATCGGTGAAGGTCAGCGTGGCCAACTGATCGTCCAGCCCGGCGGCCACTCGCGCCGCGTCGGTGCCATCGGTCACAGCGGCAGCCAGGCGAGTACGTCCCGGATCTTGGCGTCCCAGTAGCTCCACACGTGGTCACCGGCTTCGAAGTCGACGGTGAGTGGAACACCCCGGGCCACGCAGGCGTCGCGGAACCGGACGTTGTCCGGGTACAGCACGTCCTCAGTGCCGCAGCACAGCCAGAGCTGCGGCAACGCCGCCGGGTCGGCCCGGTCGAGCACCGCGAGCAGGTCGTCGTCGCTGCCGGCGATGTCCTGCTCGCCGAAGACCCGCCGCATCAGCGGGTCGGTGGCGGACACCGACGGTCCGTGCTGGCGGGCGGCCACGTCGAGTACGCCGGACAGGCTGGCCGCCGCCGCGAACCGGTGCGGCTGGCGCAGCGCCCAGCGCAACGCCCCGTACCCGCCCATCGACAGGCCCGCGACGAAGGTGTCCTCCCGCCGCCGGGAGACCCGGAAGAACGAGTCGACCACGGCCGGCAGTTCGGTGGACAGGAACGTCCAGAACGGTGCTCCGTGCACCTCGTCGGCGTACATGCTGCGGTGCACCTGGGGCATCACCACGGCCAGGCCGCGCTCCTCGGCGTACCGCTCGATGGAGCTGTACCGGGTCCACGCGGTGGCATCGTCGGTGAGCCCGTGCAGCAGATAGAGCACCGGGGAATCGGTGTCGCCGGCCCGCGCCGGAGCGCCGATCCGGGTCCTGGTGTGCTGGGGTAGCAGGACGGTCATCGAGGTGGCCTGCTCCAGCACGTCGGAGTAGAAGTCGACCCGCAGATGTGCCATCCGCCCAGTGTGCCGGTTCACCGGACGGCGGCCGCTGGCCGGGTCAGTCGTTCCCGGCGCCGCGCCGTTCCCGACGGACCTGGCCCGGCGCAACCCCGTACGCCCGTTTGAAGGCCCGGCAGAACGCGGCCTCCGACTGATAGCCGAACCGGCGGGCGACCACCGGCAGCGGGTCTGCGCAGCGCTGCAGATGGTCGTGGGCCAGCTGCAGCCGCCAGGTCGCCAGGTAGCGGATCACCGGTTCACCGACCAGCTCGGTGAACCGGGCGGCGAACGCCGACCGGGACATGCCGGCCTGCTGAGCCAGGGTGCCGACCGTCCAGTCCCGGTCCGGCTCGCGGTGCAGTGCGGTCAGCGCCCGGCCGATCTGGTCGTCGCGGAGCGCGGCCAGCCAACCCTGGCGCGCCTCCGGAGCGGCGTCCAACCAGGACCGGATGGCCTGGATCACCAGTACGTCGGCCAGCCGGGTCAGCATCGTCTCACCGCCCGGTCGCAGCGCCTGTGCCTCCCGGGTGACCAGCCGCAACGTGCTGTGCAGCCACCCCGACTCGTCGTCGTCGAACCGGTCGAGATGCAGCACCGGTGGCAGCTGGGCGATCAGCCGCCGGGCGGCGACGTGGTCCGGGCGCAGCACCGCGTACGTCACCTGGGTGAGCTCGCCGCCGCCCCCGTGCCGCATGATCTCGTAGCGCTCGCTGAGCTGCTGCACCGGGATGTCGAACAACGGCCGCGTCGATGCGGCCGGGGCGCTGCGGAACCGGTGCGGGACACCGTCCGGGATCAGCGTCAGACTGCCCGGCCCGATCAGGTACGGCTGGGCGTCGCCCACCTCCAGCCAGCACCGGCCGGCGGTGACGACCTGCAACGTCATACAGCCCGGCAGGGCCGGCACGTCGATGCCCCACGGGGCGGTCAGCTCGGCCCGGCAGTAGAGGGTGCCGGTCAGCCGGAACATGTGCAGGGTCTCGCCGAGCGGGTCGCTCATCGCCGGGATCGCGCAGCTGGGTGTCGTCCACACCCTGCCCAGCTTCCCGGAGAGTATGCCGAACGTCCACTGGTCTGGACGATGAGCAAAGAAATCAGGAATCAGGATCATTGTTCCGCCGAAGACACCCCGGCAGGCTGGTCGTCAAGACATCACCTGCCCGAGTCGGACGATTCGCCGATCCGGGCGGTGGCCAGCAGTGGGCGGTAGAAGGCCGTCCACGACACTTCAGACCGAACGGGAGTTCCACGCCATGTCACGACCGTCAGTGCTCGTCACCGGGGCGACCGGCAAGACCGGCCGGCGCATCGCCGACCAGCTCACCACACTCGGCCACCCCGTGGTCCGGGCCAGCCGCCAGGGCGAGCAGCCGTTCCAGTGGGCGGAGCCGGCCAGTTGGCCCGCCGCGCTGCGCGGGGTGGACGCCGTGTACCTGTCGTACTCGCCGGACCTCGCCGCACCCGAAGCGCCCACCGTGGTCGAAAAGTTCACCGCCGCCGCCCGCGACGCTGGTGTCCGCAAACTGGTCCTGCTCTCCGGTCGGGGCGAGACCAACGCCGGCCGCTGTGAGGCGATCGTCGCCAGTTCCGGGCTGACCTACGGCATCGTGCGGGCCAGCTGGTTCAACCAGAACTTCACCGAAGGACACCTGCTCGGCCCAATCCTGGCCGGGACGGTGGCCCTGCCCGCTGGCGAGGTGGCCGAGCCGTTCGTGGACGTCGACGACGTCGCCGACGTCGCGGTGGCGCTGCTCACCGACCGCCGGCACGACGGCCGGACGTACGACGTCACCGGGCCACGCCTGCTCACGTTCGCGCAGGCGGCGGCGGAGATCGCCGCG
Source organism: Solwaraspora sp. WMMD792 (assembly GCF_029626105.1). Classification (NCBI taxonomy): domain Bacteria; kingdom Bacillati; phylum Actinomycetota; class Actinomycetes; order Micromonosporales; family Micromonosporaceae; genus Solwaraspora; species Solwaraspora sp. WMMD792. Next base: position 4,633,747 of record NZ_JARUBH010000009.1, on the reverse strand, counting down.
GCCAGCGGCCGGGCCGTCGGCTACCTGCCGGTCACCGCCGAGCAGTTTCATCTCGCCCTGGTGTCGCAGGTCGGTCCGGACTACGCGCGGCTGCTCACCGACCTGTGCGTCGAGGTGTTCGACGGGCGTAACGCCTCGCTCGGTGACGGCGTCGAGCGGGCGCTGGGCCGCGCGCCGCGGGACTTCGCCGCCTTCTGCCGGCAGGCGGCCGCCGCCGGGGCGTGGCAGCAGTGACCACCGTCGCCGGCCCGGTGCCGGAGGCGCCCCACACCAACACCCGCACCGGCAGCCGCAGTCAGAAGGTGATTCTCGTCGTCGCCGGCCTGGTCGTGGTCGGTATCGGCGGCGCGGTCCTGACCACACCGGACACCTTCCACGCCGGCAACGGCATCGACTTCGCCGGCAACAGCAGCCTGCTCAGCGAGATCCGCGCGGCCGGCGGGGCGCTGCTGGCCACCGGGATCCTGGTCACCCTCGGGGCGTTCGTCCGCCGGTTGACCTTCGCCGCGGCACTGATCGGCGCGACCGTCTATCTGGCGTACGGGCTGTCCCGGCTGCTCAGCATCGCACTGGACGGGATGCCGGCCACCAATCTGATCGCCGCTGCCGTCGCCGAGCTGGTCCTCGGCGCGGCCTGCGGACATGTCCTGTACCGCAACCGCCGCGCAGGTGCGAGTCGTGCACCGTAACCGCTGTGCAGGTGCGCGCCCGGTCACCGCAACCGGGCGCGCCATGCGTCGAAGTCTTCGGCGAGCGCGTGGTCACCGGCCGCCCGGCAGCTGTCGGTGGCCACCTCCAGCAGCCGCTGCCAGACCGGCAGGTACGCCGCCGGGTCCTGCGGTGGCCGGTCAGGGGCGGCCCGGTACGCACTGGCGAGCAACGCGTGCGCGGCCAGCGCCAGCCGCCGTCCGTCGGCGTACGCCGACCCGGTGAGCAGCACGTCGACGGCGACTGTCACCAGCTGCACCGCCGCCTGCAACGGCAGCCCGGACAGCCAGCGCATCGAAGTGGTCCAGAGCAACGCCGGATCGCTGCCCGGCGTCGCCGTCGCCAGCGGCGTCGCCTGCCCGGCTCCGGCGGTGTGCCGCTGCATCACCGCTGTCAGCGTCGGCTGGGCCGCCCGGTCCAACCAGTCGTCCGCCGGCACCCACAGCAGGCCCCGGTCCCGCACGGTCGGCAGCACCAGCCGCGCCAGGCTGCGACCCATCTCCGGTGGGAACGGCACCGGTCCGCCGGCCATCGAGAGCAGCCCGTCGACCACCCGCAACTCGGCCTCCAGCGCCTGCCGCGCCTGGCCCGGTGGCAGGCCGGCGGCGATCACCGCCGCCGGAACGAAGCCCTCGACGACCCGGCCGTCGACGAAGTTCAGCAGTGCCGACACCACCGCTGCGCTGTGTACGTACCCACTGTCGACGGTGCCGTCCGACCCGTCCCCGCCCGCGTCGGCCGCGTCGCCGTGGCCGTAGTAGCCCAGTGCCGCGTTGGCCGAGGCGATCGCGAGCTGCGGGTCACCGGCCGGTGCCAGCGTTGCGGCGTTCGATGCCAGCACCCGGGCCAGGTCCCGGCGTCGCGGATGGGCCGGATCGCCGCCGGTCACCGACAGATAGGCCAGGACCGCCGCGTCGGCGTCGACCTCCGCCGAGGCAGCCCACCCCCGTACCGACTGGGCGAGACCACGGCGGGCCAGCACGTCGGCCAACGACAGCTCCGCGTCGGGCACGGCACCGACCAGTCCGGCGTACGCGCGTACCGCGTCGTCCAGCGCCGCTACCGCCGCCGCCGGATCCCGGTCGGCGAGATGCAGCGCGCCGAGCCGGTAGCACAGCCCACCCAGTCCGGTCCGCCGGGACACGTCGTCCGGCGCGTCGTCGAGCAGCTCACCGGCCAGCTCGACGGCCTGCCGCTGGCAGCGGACCGCCGTCGACCAGTCGCCCCGTCGGCTGTGGTCAACCGACTCGCCGACCAGCTCGTCGATGCGTGACTCGGCCGGCCGGTCCGGGACCACCGTCCGGGTCACTGGCCACCGCGTAGGTCGTCGGGGACCACGTCGACCAGGCTGATCTGCTCGAACGTGGCGGTGCAGCGGTCACCGGTAGGCGACTGGGAAAGGAAGCCGACCCGGGTCGGCGCGTCGGCGGCATCGGTCAGCTGGAACAGTCGGGCGAACTGCCAGGTGAAGCCGTCGAGTGAGTAGTGGAACGCGTACGCCGACCCTTTGCGCAGCACCCGGAGGTGGACGCTGGACGCTTCGACGGTGACCGCGTTGGCGTCGTCGGAGGTGCCGTTGGTCACCACGGTCACCACCATCGGCCGGCCCTGCGGTGAATACTCGAAGCACAGCTTTGCCCAGTGTTCCTCGTCGATACGCAGGCACAGCACGCCGGCGTCGAACGCGGCCGTGAAGTCGGCCGTGACCCGGGCGGAGAGCGCGAACTCGCCGTCCGGGCAGTCGAACAGCAGCGCCGGTGCGTTGTGGGTGCGGTACTCGCCGACCGGGTCGACGAACCAGTCGGTGCCGGCACCGGCGGTGAGCGACAGGGCCTGCCGACCGGCGTGATGCTCTGCCGCCACCGGTGTGTGCTGCCAGGCGAGCGGCGGCAGCCCGGCGATCGCGGGCGGCGGAGGTGCCTGCGGGGTCATCCTGCCTCCCGGCGGGGCATGTCGGTCTCGTTGGACGCGTACATCGATCTGGTCGGAACTGCAATGCTGCCACGGGCCGGCATCCCGCCGCTGGCCCGGCCCGTCGGCTCCGGTACGCGGCTGGCCTTGACCCGGGCTGGCCTTGACCCCCGGCCGGCATTGCCCCCCGGTTGGCCTTGACCCTCGACCTGGTCGAGGCCACAGAGTTCATGGACGTGGAGAGCGACATGCACAGCATCGGCGAGACGGCCCGCGCCAGCGGGCTCACCGTCAGCGCGCTGCGGTTCTACGACTCCGCTGGCGTGCTGGTGCCGGCTGCGGTGGATCCGCACACCGGCTATCGGTGGTACGCCGCGAGTCAGCTGCGCGCCGCCCGGCTGCTGGCCGGGCTGCGCCGGGTCGGCCTGCCGCTGGTCGAGATCACCGAGGCGGTCCGGGCGTTGCCCGACGTCACGGTGGCCCGACGGCTGCTCGACGTGCACCTGCGCCGGCTGCAGGACGGGCTGGCCGATGCCCGTCGGGAGCTCTCCCGCATCCATGCCCTGCTCGATGCCGAGGAGAATCGGACGATCATGACCACCACCACCCGCGTCACCGTCGACGCCGCCGACCTGGCCGACGCGCTGGACGCCGTACGGTTCGCCGTCGGCACCGACCCCGAGATTCCCGCCCTGGCCGGGGTGCACGTCGAGGTCTCCGCCGACACCGTACGGTTCGCCGCGACCGACCGTTACCGCATGGCGGTCGCCGAACTCGTCCCGACGGCGGTCGACGGCCCGGCGGTGACGGTCCTGGTGCCCGGCGGCTTCGTGACCGGCGTACGTAGCCAGGTCGACCGTAACCCAACAGCGGAACTGGCCTTCGGTCCGGACGGCGTTGACGCCCGCGCCCCGGGCTGGCGGATCACCACCGACCCGCTGGACCACGACTTTCCCGACTACCGGCCGTTGCTGCCGGTCCGGGGCGCCGAGGGCCGACGGCAGGTCACTGTGGACGCCACCGAGTTGCGACGGGCGCTGGAGCCGGGCCGGGCCCCGGCGGTGGTACGCGAACACCTCGGCGTCACCCACCCGGTCGCGGTGCTGGCGGCGACCGACGACGGCGCCGTCGAATGCGTCGACGAGGCGGCCTGGCGCGCCGCACCGGATCGGTACGTCGCGGTGAACCGGGAGTTCCTGCTGCAGGCGGTGGCGGCAGCCGGCGGCGGTCAGTTGGTGCTGGACCTGGACGGGCCGATCCGGCCGTTGGCCGTGCGACTGCCTGACGACGACCGCAGCTGTTCGCTGCTGATGCCGATCCGGCAATGACGTCGGCGCGGTCCGGCCCGAGGCTGCGGTCCGGACCGCGTCACGAGCGGCCGGGGCTGGGCGGACGCGTCGTAGAGTGGTCAGATGAGTGGCGAGGTCGTGCCGTCGCGGCGGGAACTGCGGATGTCCGATGCGGACCGGGAAGCGGTCGTCGCCCGGTTGAACGCGGCCGTCGCTGAGGGCCGACTGACGCTCGCCGAGTTCTCCGACCGGGTGGACGCGGTGTTGCGGTCGCGGACCTTCGGCGACGTGGAACCCTTCGTCGCCGATCTGCCTGCGGTCGACCCGGTCGCCCCGATCGCCGCCGCCGATGTGGTCGAGTTGCGCAGCCAGGCGGGGCAGTTGCGGCGTACCGGTCGGTGGAGAGTGCCGCGGCGGCTCGTGGTGCTCGCGAAGGCGGGTTCGGTGCTGCTGGACATGCGGCACGCCGTCTTCGGCCACCGGGTGGTGGAGATCGAGTTGTTTGCGCAGGCCGGGTCGGCGACCGTCGTGCTGCCGCGCGGGGCGACCGCGAACATCGACGGGGTGACCACGTCGGCGGGCTCGGCGCGGATGAAGGTGCCGGCGGTGCCGGAGCCGGGCGCGACGGCCCCGCACGTCGTCATCACCGGCAGTATCGCGGCCGGCACCTTGTCGGTGCGGTACGAGTACCGGTTCTGGCGGTGGCGTTGGTAGCTGGCGGGTCCGCCGTCAAGCCTTTGGCCGTGCATCGTCGATGGACGATGTTATCGATAACAGTAGTGTCCGGTTGGGCGTCTGCGGTCCGGTACCGGTCTGGTGAAACGTTGCTGCCCTCCGTGCGAAACGCCATCCGGGTGACGCCCACTGCGTCGGCACCACGAAACACGCCTGTTACCTCTTGACGACGATGGTGTTATCGTTCACAGTCGATGGACACCCGTTGGGGCGCGATCGGGAGTGAGCCGGCTGTCGCTGTCCCGACCGGGTGCCAGCTCCGCCAACCGGGCTGGTGGGGCCGCATGTTAACGCTCACTGGCTAGGCCTACAGCGGCCAGCGGGCCGGGTGGTGCCGCCAGGCGTGCGGCCGACCGCCTGGGCCTGCGGTGACGGAGGAAGACATGGCAGAAACAGCCCAGGCCGGTCGGACCACCGACCGGAGATGGACCCGCCGCATCGCGGCGGCGACCGCAGCGGTCCTGGTCGGCGGCGGCCTCGTCGCGCTGACGACGACTGCGGCATCGGCGGCGACGGTCGACACCAGCGCGTGGTACGTGCTGCTCAACCGCAACAGCGGCAAAGCCCTCGACGTGTACAACCTCGCCACCAACGACGGCGCCCGGATCACCCAGTGGTCCCGCAACAACGGCAACCAGCAGCAGTGGCAGTTCGTCGACTCCGGCGGCGGCTACTACCGGCTGAAGTCCCGCCTGTCCGGCAAGGTCCTCGACGTCTACGAGTGGTCCACCGCCAACGGCGCGGCCATCGTCCAATGGAGCGACCACAACGGCAACAACCAGCAGTGGCGCCTCGCCGACTCCGACGGCGGTCACGTCCGGCTGATCAGCCGACACAGCAACAAGGCCCTCGAAGTCCAGAACGCGTCGACCGCCGACGGCGGCAACATCGTCCAGTACGACGACTGGGGCGGCGCCAACCAGCAGTGGCAACTCGTCCGCGTCGACGGCGGCGGCAACCCGACCCCCAACCCCACGACACCGCCGCCGTCGGGGGAGTACACGAATCCGGTGGTGTGGCAGGACTTCGCGGATGTGGAGGTGATCCGGGTCGACGACACGTACTACATGACGGCGTCGACGATGCACTACTCGCCGGGTGCGCCGATTCTGCGGTCGTACGATCTGGTGAACTGGGAGTTCGCGGGTCATGCGGTGCCGAGGTTGGAGTTCGGGTCGAAGTATGACCTGTCGGGGGCGCAGCGGGGGTATGTGCGGGGGATCTGGGCGTCGACGTTGAACTACCGGCGGAGCAACGGGACGTACTACTGGGCGGGTTGTATCGATTTCAGTCAGACGCACATGTACACGTCGCGGTCGGTGGAGGGTCCGTGGACGAAGCATGCGACGTTGCCGTGTTATTACGACGCGGGGTTGTTGTTCGACGATGACGACACGCCGTATGTGGCGTACGGTAACGGGACGATCAGTGTGGCGCAGTTGTCGGCGGATGGTCGGTCGCAGGTGCGGGCGCAGCAGGTGTTCCAGACGCCGTCGAGTGTGGGGACCTTGGAGGGTGCCCGGTTCTACAAGCGCAACGGTAGCTATTACATCTGGTTGACGCGGCCGGCGAACGGTCAGTATGTGTTGCGGTCGACGAACGGGCCGTTCGGGCCGTACGAGATGCGGCAGGTGCTGTTGGATCTGCCGGGGCCGATCTCGGGTGGCGGGGTGCCGCATCAGGGTGGTCTGGTGCAGACGCAGAACGGTGACTGGTACTACATGGCGTTCGTGGACGCGTATCCGGGTGGGCGGATGCCGGCGTTGGCGCCGATCAGTTGGACGGGTGACGGTTGGCCGCAGTTGCGGACGGTGAACGGTCGGTGGGGGGTGAACTACCCGGTGCCGAATCTGCCGGCGCCGCCGCGGGTGGTGAAGCCGTTGACCGGGGTGGACACGTTCGCGGGGACGGCGTTGGGGCCGCAGTGGGAGTGGAACCACAACCCGGACAATTCGCGGTGGTCGGTGAACGACGGGTTGCGGTTGTCCACCGCGACGGTGACGAATGACCTCTACAGTGCGCGGAACACGTTGACGCATCGGATTCAGGGGCCGACGTCGACGGCGACGGTCGAGTTGGATTATTCGTCGATGCGGGATGGTGACCGGTCGGGGTTGGTGATGTTGCGGCAGTCGTCGGCGTGGGTCGGGGTGCGTCGGGACAATGGTTCGACCCGGGTGGTGATGACGAACGGGTTGACGATGGACAGTAACTGGAACACGACGGGGACCGGGACTGAAGTGGCGAGTGCGCCGGTGTCGGGTGGTCGGGTCTGGTTGCGGGCGAATGCCGATATTCGGCCGGGTGCGGGGCGGCAGGCGCGGTTCTCGTACAGCACGGACGGGGTGAACTTCACGTCGTTCGGGCCGGCGTTCACGTTGAACAATGAGTGGCAGTTCTTCATGGGTTATCGGTTCGGGATATTCAATTATGCGACGCAGGCACTCGGCGGCGCCGTCACCGTCCGACGGTTCGAACTCTCGACCCCCTGATTTTTGGAGTAGACGATCATGAGCTCATCATCTCTCAGCCGTCGTCGCCTGCTGCAGGCCGCCGGCGCGACCGCGGTGGTCTCCGCCACCGGCGTCACCACCGGTGCGGTCGTCGGTGCCGCTCCGGCCGCCGCGGCCCTGCCGCCGGCGCGGCCCGACATCGGCGTGGGGGCCTACGGATTCGACGTCGGCCAGGCCCGGCTGAGCGCCAGCCGATGGCTGGACAACCAGAACCGCACCATCAACTACCTGCGCTTCGTCGACGTCGACCGGATGCTGCGCAACTTCCGGGCCAACCACCGGCTGTCCACCAACGGCGCCGCGTCCAACGGCGGTTGGGACAGCCCGACGTTTCCGTTCCGCACCCACATGCAGGGCCATTTCCTGAGCGCCTGGGCGTTCGCGTGGGCGGTGACCGGTGACAACGTCTTCCGGGACAAGGCCAACTACATGGTGGCCGAACTCGCCAAGTGCCAGGCCAACAACGGGGCGGCCGGCTTCGCCGCCGGCTACCTGTCCGGGTTCCCCGAGTCCGACTTCACCAGCCTCGAGGCCCGGACGCTGAACAACGGAAACGTGCCGTACTACTGCATCCACAAGACCCTTGCCGGCCTGCTCGACGCGTGGCGCTACCTCGGCAACAACCAGGCCCGCGACGTCCTGCTCTCGCTCGCCGGCTGGGTCGACTGGCGCACCGGCCGGCTGTCCAGCAGCCAGATGCAGAACATGCTCGGCACCGAGTTCGGCGGGATGAACGCCGTCCTGACCGACATCTACCAGCAGACCGGCGACAGCCGGTGGCTCACCACCGCGCAGCGGTTCGACCACGCCGCCGTGTTCAACCCGCTCGCAGCCAACTCCGACCAGCTCAACGGGCTGCACGCCAACACCCAGGTGCCGAAGTGGATCGGTGCCGCCCGGGAGTACAAGGCCACCGGGACCACCCGCTACCGGGACATCGCCAGCAACGCCTGGAACATCACCGTCGACGCGCACACCTACGCGATCGGTGGCAACAGCCAGGCCGAGCACTTCCGGGCGCCCGACGCCATCGCCGGCTACCTGCGCAACGACACCTGCGAGGCGTGCAACACGTACAACATGCTGAAACTCACCCGGGAGCTGTGGCTGCTCGACCCGGGCCGGGCGGCGTACTTCGACTTCTACGAACGGGCGCTGCTCAACCATGTGCTCGGCATCCAGAACCCGGCCAGCAACCACGGACACATCACCTACTTCACCCCGTTGAACCCGGGCGGCCGACGCGGCGTCGGCCCGGCCTGGGGCGGCGGGACCTACAGCACCGACTACGACTCCTTCTGGTGCTGCCAGGGCACCGGTCTGGAGGTCAACACCGCGCTGACCGACTCCATCTACTTCCACGACGGCAGCACGCTGACGGTGAACCTGTTCATGCCGTCGGTGCTGAACTGGTCGCAGCGGGGCATCACCGTCACCCAGACCACCAGCTACCCGGTCAGCGACACGACCACCCTCACGGTCACCGGCAACGTCGCCGGGTCGTGGACGATGCGGATCCGGATCCCGGCCTGGACCAGCGGGGCGACGGTCAGCGTCAACGGCGTACAGCAGGGCATCGCCACCACACCGGGCAGCTACGCCACCCTCACCCGGTCCTGGTCCGCCGGCGACACGGTCACCGTCCAGCTGCCGATGCGGGTGATCATGGTGCCGGCCAACGACAATCCCGACGTCGCCGCGATCACCTACGGTCCGGTGGTGCTCTCCGGCAACTACGGCAACAGCACGCTGAGCGGGCTTCCGTCGCTCGACACCGCGTCGATCACCCGGACCAGCGCCAGCACCCTCGCGTTCACCGCCACCGCGAACGGCTCGGCGGTCGGCCTCGGCCCGTTCCACGACGCGCACGGGCACAACTACACCGTCTACTGGAGTGTCGGCTCCGGCGGCGGCAACCCTGGCACGGCCAGCTTCCGGCTGGTCAACGCCAACAGCAACCTGGTGCTCGGGGTGCAGAACATGTCCACCGCCGACGGTGGCCTGGCCCTGCAGTGGGACGACAACGGCACCGCCGACCACGACTGGGAGATCATCGTCGACGGTGGCGCGATCCGGCTGCGCAACGTGCACAGCGGCAAGGTGCTCGGTGTGGAGAACATGTCGACCGCCGACGGTGCCCGCATCCTGCAGTGGTCCGACACCGGCACCGCCGACCACCGCTGGACGGTCGTCGACGTCGGCGACGGCACCCACAAGCTGCGCAACGTGCACACCGGCAAGCTGCTGGCCATCACCGGCGGATCGACCGCCCGCGGCGCCCAGGCGGTGCAGGACCCGGACAACGGCAGCCTGGACAACCAGTGGCGGTTCCTGCCGAACGGCACCCGGCGGATCCAGAACCGGGCCAGCGGGCTGGTGCTGGGGGTGCAGAACATGTCCACCGCCAACGGCGGCCTGGCCATCCAGTGGGGCGACACCGGCACCGCCGACCATCTCTGGACGGCGGTCACCGACACCGGCGGCTACCTGCGGCTGCGCAACTCGCACAGCGGCAAGGTGCTCGGTGTGGAGAACATGTCGACGGCGACCGGGGCCCGGGTGCTGCAGTGGGACGACAACGGCACCGCCGACCACCGGTGGCGGCTGCGGTACCGCAGTGACGGCTACTTCCGACTGCAGTGCGCCAACGGCGGCAAGGTGCTCGGGGTCAGCGGCGGGTCCACCGCGCAGGGGGCACAGATCGTGACCTCGGACGACTACGGCCAGAACGACACGCTCTGGCGGTTCGTCTGACCCGTACCGGCTCGGGCCGGTCGCCCTCACCCGGCGGCCGGCCCACCCGGCAGCCGGCCGGAGTCGTGCTGCCGGCCGGACTCGCGCGGCCCGGCCGCGCGGTCTCTGTCAGTGGTCGATGGTCCCGGCTGCGGCCATCACCCGCAACGCGTTGGCGTCGACCCGCAGCCGGATCGGGGTCTCACCACACACCTCACCGTCGATCTCCACCGGCGCCGGCCGGTCCGTCTCGACCAGCAGCTCGCCGACCGCGAGGAACGGATCGTGCCGCAGGGTACGCCGGTGACCGGTCGCCGCGTTGCGTACCGTCGCGCCCAGCAGGCTGTGCCGGGTCGCACCACCGACCGGGTACGCCACCAGCAGCCGGTCGTCGGCGTTGGCGTCCGCGGTGATCGGCCGGCCGGCCTGGTGACCGCCGTTGGCGACGTACAGCTGGTGGGTCTGGAAGTCCCGGTTGCTGCTGGCGGTGCGGACGCTGACCCGTAGCGGACGGTGCCGGGCCATCAACGCCGCCGCCGTCGTCGGATAGGCGAACTTGCCGACCACCCGTTTCAGCCGGGGCGGGGTGCGCAGCATCACCTCGGCGGACAACCCGATGCCGACATGGTTGGCGAACGGCAGGTCACCGGCGAGGCCGAGATCGACGTCGATCACCTTGCCGGAGCTGATGATCCGGACCGCCGCGTCCAGGTCGATCGGGATCCCGAGCGTACGGGCGAAGTTGTTGGTGGTGCCCAACGGCAGCAGCCCGAGCGCGATGTCACGGTGGGCGAGCAGCCGGGCGGCGGCCCCGATGGTGCCGTCCCCACCGCCGGCGATCAGCAGGTCCGGGGCCATCCGGACCGCCTCGTCCAGGCTGCGTTCCAGCTCGCCCGGCTCGTCGACCGGGTAGCTGGCGATCAGCTCGAAGCCGGCGTCGGTCAGCCGTCGGACGGCGTCGGTGTAGAACTGGCGGCCCCGGCGGGACTTGGCGTTGACGATCAGCACCGCCCGCTGCCGCTGCCGGATGGCGTCGCTCAACTCCTGCTTGGTCCGCACGGCCAGACCTTATCCTCACCGGCCGCGCGACCCCCTGGCCCGGGGGTCGCGCGGCCGGCGCGGACCTCACCTGTCAGGTGTCGTCAGCCCACCGTCACCGCCGAGCTGGCGGTCACCGCCACCGCACCGCCGGTCAGCTGGTGGGTGAAGGTGAACTCGCCGGGCCGGCGGGTGCGTACGTGCAGCTCCCAGGTCAGGTCGGTGCCGGCGGTCAGCGCCACCTCCGGCGAGATGGTGCCGACCAGGGTGCCGTCCTGCACCGACATCGGCACCCGGACCCAGGCCCCGTCGACCCGCAGCTGCACCGCGACGTCGCGGGCCAGCAGGTCACCGTCGGGATGGGTGACCGTCAGCGTCGACTCAGCGGTGCCCTGGTCGACGCCGCTCGGGTTGACCACCCGGACCTCCGGGTGGAACCAGCCGTCCACCTCGGCGGTCTGCGGGTAGGTCGAGGTGATCGTCGCCGCCTCGGCCAGCACCAGGGACGACTCGGCGTCGACCAGCCCGCTGTACCAACCGGTGTCCAGCTCCAGCTGGAGCTGGTACCGGCCGGGTTGCGGGTCGTCGACCTCGAACCCGTACGGCTGGGCCGCCCAGTCGAGGTAGCCGGCCCGGATCTCGGCCCCGTCCGGGTCGGACAGCCGCAGCACCGGCCGGGCCTCGTTGGGCGCCAACGCCCGGACCGCCGGCACGACGTCCTCCAGGCGGGTCACCGCCGGCAGGTCGGCGAACGGCCGCACGTCGGTGGCGCGCACCGTCGCGAACGGGTGTCCGTGCGCGTCGGTCACCGACCAGTCCACCTCGACCGAGCCGGGTTCCGGGGTCGACGCGGCCAGTTCGACCTGCGCCGCGCCGCCGAAGCCGAACGTGGCGTCGAACGGGTCGATCCAGTCCATCTCCGGCAGGATCTCGCTGACCAGCCACCAGTCGCGTTCCAACCGGGGCAACTGGTGCACGGTGACCGCCTGGTAGCTGTCCAGCGTCGCGACCAGCGGTCCGGGCCCGAACGAGTACGCCCACGGAGCGGTGCCGGCCGGGCGCAGGTAGACGGTCGCCGCATGGTTGCCGCCGACCAGGTCGGCGGCGAGGTCCACCCGGGTCGACAGGTCCTGGGCCGCCTCGGCCCCGGCCGGCCCACCGGCCAGCACCCGGGGCGCGAACAGCACCTCGTCGTCGTCGAACACCGTGATCACCTTGTGCAGCAGGTACGACGTACCACCGTCGGCCGCGGCCTTGCGCACCACCAGGGTGTAGCGGTCGACGGCGGCCGGCGTCTCGAAGGTGAGGGTGCCGGCGTCGTCGGTGGCACCGACCGGGATCACCGCGCCGTCGTGGACCAGCTCGACCGCGGCACCGGCCAGGGGGCCGGGCTCGGCGTCCGGAGCATCGACGGTACGCGCGGTGAGGCTCACCCGGGGCGGACGCACCCGGAACGACCCGGTCAGGTACTCGAGCGTCACGGCGTAGTTGCCCAGCTCTGCCCGCTGGACCGTCCAGCTGACCGTCTGGTTGACGCCGGAGCCGAGGTTGACCGTGGTCGTCGCCGCCGACTCGCCGTCGACCCGCAGCACCGCCTGGTACGGCCCGGCGGCCGCGCCGATGTTCTTCACCTGGGCGGTGACCCGTACCGGTTCGTTGCTCTTCACCACCTCCGGGTCGACCGTCAACCCGTGCACGGCGAAGTACGGCTGCCCTTCCTCGGCCGGGCGGGCCGCCCAGTCGATGGCGTCGAGGAACACCTGGGTGGCCTGCTCGGTCCAGTCGACCGGGCCACGGGTCACCGACACACCGTGGGTGGACAGCAGCACGTGCCGGTTGGTGGCCCGCTGGTCGACGCCGATGCCGCCGCCGTAGATCCCGGTGGTGTCGCTGCGGCCCAGGTCGGCGAGGGTCTGCCGGCCGTCGCCGGAGTAGTCGCCGAACCAGGCGATCCACTTGGCCTGGGTGCTGTTGTCCAGCGGAATCCGGTCACCGACGGCGTACCCGTCGAGGATCGGGTGTTCGGCGGTCACCTCGTAGTACGACTCGGCCACGCCGGTGCCGCCGGTGTTGGAGCCGGTCGAGACGGGCTGCCCGGTGTGCTGGGACAGCTGCCGGATGCCGTTGCCGGTGCTGTAGGCGTGGTCGGTGAAGATCACCCCGGTGCCGGCGGCGTCGGTGGCGTCCAGGAACGCCTGGAAGGTCGCCTCGTCGTAGTCGCTGCTCACCCCGTAGCCGAGCACCACGACCGGATGGTCGGCGGCGGCCACCAGCTCGTCCCAGTCGTAGATCACCGTCTCGATGCCGCGCGGGGCGAAGATCTCGTCGGCGTACGTGTCGACGTAGCTGCCGACCAGGGCGACCGTCTGCGGCGGCGGGCTGAGCGTGAAGTCGGCGGTGACCGCGCCGCCTTCCGGAATGGTCACCTCGACGGCCGGGGAGACGTCGAACCGGGGATGGTCGGCGGTGATCCGGTAGCTGCCGGCCGGCAGTTCGAGCCGGTAGCTGCCGTCGGTGCCGGTGACCACCGGGCTGCCGACCGGCGCGCCGTCGGCGGAGACCGTGACCGTCACCCCGGGTACGCCGTGGCCGCTCTCGTTGAACGTCGCGGCGCCGGTGACCACCCCGATCGGCAGCGGCACCATCGCCAGGTCGACGGTGGTGAACGACTCCTCGACCACAACGACGTCGGCGACGCTGGCGGTCTCGTGACCGAACGCGGTGGCGGTCAGCGTGTAGCTGCCGGGCGCCAGCCGCAGGGTGAAGCTGCCGTCGTCACCGGTACGCACCGAGGCCCCGCCCGGCGTGACGGTGACCGTGGCGTCGGCGACCGGGGCACCGGTGCCGGCGGTGGTGACCTGGCCGGTGACGCCGCTGTCGAGCGCCACCTGCACGGCGGCGGCGTACGCGTCGATCCGGCCGTGGCCGTACCGGGTGTCCGGTGCCACGTCGGCGTACCGGTCGTCCCAGAACGCGGTGTCGATCAGTGCGGTGCGGGTCGCGTCGACGCTGAGCTCCGGCGCGCCCTGCAGCAGCAGCGCGGCGACCGCGCTGGTGTGCGGGGTGGCCATCGAGGTGCCGCTGGCGTAGCGGTAGCTGCCGTCCGGGTGGGCCGACCACACCTCGTCGCCCGGGGCGGACAGGTCCGGGGTGACCCAGCTGTCCGGCCAGTCCGCGGGTGGGCTGGCCCAGCTGGACTTGTTGACCACGTTGCCGCAGGAGAAGTCGGCGACGTTGTCGTCGATGTCGGTGGCACCGACGCCGACGGCCTCGTACACGTTGCCGGGGCTGGACGAACCGACGCCGCAGCTGCCGAGGATGTCCTCGTTGCCGATGGCGAACGACGGGAACGCACCGGCGGCGACGATCGCCCGGGTCGGGGCGACCATTTCCGTCGAGTAGCTCGGTGCCCCGAGCGACATGCTGACCACGTCGGCCGGGCGGCCCGCCGGGTTGCCGGCCGAGTCGGTCGGTGCGACAGCCCACTGCATGCCGGCGGCGACCTGGGCGAAGGAGCCGCTTCCGCCGGGGATCACCAGGCCGTGCGCCATCTCGGCACCGGGCGCGCCGCCGATGATCACGCCGGACGCCGCACCACCGTGGATGGTGCCGGAGACGTGCGTACCGTGAGTGGACGAGTCGTGCGGCTCCGAGGAGACCAGACCGCCGGCGGAGCTGAACTCCATCCAGCCACCCGGGTAGGTCGGGTCGGTCGGGTCGTCGGTGGCCATCTTGCCGACCAGGTCGGGGTGGTCGATGGCGACCCCGGTGTCCAGAGTGACCACCCGGACGCCGGTGCCGTCCAGACCGAGCTCGGTCCAGACCTTTTCGACGCCGATGCGGTCCATGCCCCAGGTGATCCGGTCGTCGATGATCGACGCGGCCGGGTCGGCGGCGGCGGTCATCTCGGTCTCCGGCACGCTCAGGGTGAAGTTCGGCAGCACCCGTTGCACGCCGGGCAGGCTCGCCAGCGCCGACAGCCGGGAGGCGTCGGCGGTGAACTCGACGAGCAGCATGTTGGTGATCCAGAAGCGGTTGACCACCCGTACGTCGCCGGCGGTCTCGGCGTGCTCTTCCAGCGCCGTTTCGACCTCGGCCTGGATCTCCTCGGAGTGGGCGCGCAGTTGGTCGACGGCGGTGTCCGGGTTGGTCGGATAGCGCTGCGGGTTGGGCAGCATCAGCAGCGCCTGGACCCGGTCGCCGGTCGATTCGGCGACTGTGGCCTGTAACTCCTCGGCGACTGCGGCGGTGCCGGCACCGGGGGCGTCGGCACCGCCGTCGGTGGGCGCGGCCGAGACGGGCAGCGGTACGCCGAGCAGCCCGCCGGCCAGCACGGCACCAGCGGTGACGGCCAGCAGGCGGCGTGCCCGGGGCAATAGTCGTGGTAGGGAGGGCTTGCGTCCTGACATCGATCGTCTCCTGGATCGCAGGGCCGGGATCAACCGGTTGGCATCGAAGATCGCTGAACGCCAATGGCGAACATGTTGATGTCGATGACTCCCCGCCGTCAACCCCTCACGATCCGAAACGGGGGCGACTCGACGTCGATCGGCAGGCCGGAGCCGGCGCCGGTGGCCGACTGTCGGTGTCCCCGACCGGTGGTCACCGCGCCGCGAGCGCCGCATCGAGTTCGACGTACGGGTAGGACGACGTCCGGTCCCTTAGCATCCGGTGCCAGAAGCTCCCCATGATCTCGGTGATCCGCGCGTCCCGCCGCACCAGCGCCCGGGTCGACGCCGGCAGGTCCGGATAGCCGGCCGCCCGGCCGGCCCGCAGGTATTCGAGGCCGTCCGGCCAGGCCAGCCCGAGTGCGTTGCCGATCAGCGAGAACGTCAGGTGGGCGGCGGTGTAGCACCGGTCGTAGTCGCGATGCCGGTGCAGGAAGTCCGACTCTGCCGGGCTGAGTTCGAATCCGGAGTGGACAGCCAGGCCGAAGTCGGCGAAGTAGATCCGCCGGCCATCCGTCAGCAGGTTGCGGAAATGTGCGTCGAAGTGCACGAAACCGTGCGCCGACATGACCCGCGTCCCAGCCCGCAACGACCGGTCGACCAGGTCGTACGCGGCGGCGATCCGCTCCGCCGGGCTGGTCTGACCCGCAGGACCAGCCCGATCGTCCGAGCGGGCCTGCTCGGCCAGCCAGGTGTCCACCTGGTACGGGATGTGTTCGATGAACAGCACGAGGCTGGCCGACGCCTCGGCGACTGCGGTGAGCCGGTCCCGCACCGCCGCCGAGTCGCCCCAGCGGCGTACCCAGGTGTCGATCGCGTCCGGTGTCGACAACGGTGCGGGCGCCGGGGCCACCGCCGGTCGCGGCAGTCTGCGCCAGTGGTGCAGCAGCGGGAAGCCGGCGAACCGGCCCTGCCGTACCCAGCCCGAGACCAGCTGATGCGCCGCCAGTTCCCGCCATGCGCCGAATCCGGTGGAGCCGAAGCCGTACTGGTAGAAGGTCGGAAGCCCGAAGACGTTGCGGGTCGAGCCGATGTTGCCTGGCCGCTGCTCCACCTCGGTCAGCGGTACCCGCTTGACGAACACCGGTACGCCGGCGACCGACATGGTCGCCGACTCCCCGCCCATGCCCGTGCCGATCGGGGTCGCTCCGGTCAGTAGGTCGGCAAGTTCGTCGTCGTCGAGCGCGGCCAGCCGGGCGCCGACCGTACGGTGCCGGGCTGCCCGTGCCCGGTCGTGCCTCAACCTACCCACTGCCAGCCGTCACCCAGTGTCCATCGGACCTGGCAGGGGTCGGCGAAGCAGTCGAACCCGCCGCGACCATCGCCAGCTGAAAGAACTCGCGCCCCCGGGTGCGTGTCGGCTGGTCGTGGTCAGACCTCTGCGCCATCGTCGTATTGTGGACCGTGCCGCAACAAGACGTGCGCCCTGACATCGGTCAGTTTCGGTCCGCGTCAGGTGGCGGTTAGCACCTCGTAGAGGTCGGGTCGACAGTCCAGCGCGGCCTCCCGCAGTGCGGCGACCCGGGCCAGTTGCTCGTCCGCCGGCAGCGACCGCAGCGTGGCCAGCGCCTCCTCGACCATGCCCTGTACGGGTTGCCAGAACTCGTCCGGTGCCGCGTCCCGGCCCTGCAGCCAGAGGCCGGCCGCCGCCCGGGCCGCCTGGATCGGCTCCCAGCCCTCGACGTCGTCGAGGGCGGCACCGCAGGCCCAGGTGCCGGCGCCGTCGAGGATTTCGGCTTCGAGCGAGGGCAGCCCGGTGGCGATCGTCCCGTCGCCGTAGATGAGCAGCTCGAAGTGGACGGTGTCCCGGCGCTGCGCGATCGTCGCGCCGTGCGGGCTGACCTGCTGCACCACGGCGGTCGGCGGGTCGGGCAGTTTGGCCAGCAGAGTCAACGCCCGCCGGGCCGGCCCTACCAGCTCCGGCAGGACCGACGCGTCGACCCGGCTGACGCAGACCCGGGGCGTCCCGTCGGCACAGACCAGCCCGGTGGCCTGCAGGTCGGGGCGGGCTGCCTCGTCGACCGGTGGCAGCACGATCAGGGCGACGAGCAGCCCGGCGACGGTCGGTAGCGTGGCGAGCAGCCGGGAGCGGCGGGTTGCGGCGGCGTACAGCGCCCATCCGGTGGCCGCCAGGGCGACGGACCACACCAGCTTGCCCGCGACGGCTCGGCCGTCGATCGTGGAGTAGCCGTCGGCCGGCCCGAGTGACGCCGGACTGAGCAGCGCGGCTCGGCTGTCGGAGCCGTCGGTGAGCAGTTGCAGCCCGACGACGGCGGCGAGCGCACCCACGGCGAGCAGCGGGGCGGTCAGCCGGGACGGCAGCAGCCGTCCCAGGCCGAGGCCGAGTAGACCGGCCGCCGCGACGCTCGCCGCGCCGAGCAGTATCGGCCACACCCAGCCGGTCGGCTGATGGTCGGCGGCCAGCACCGCGCGGGCCAGCACCTCGAGCACTCCGCCGGTGTACCCGCCGGCGAGGCAGCCGACGACCGCGACCGCTCGGGGCGCGACCCGGACCAGGCTCGGTCGGGCGCTGGTCGCGACCAGTTCGGTCATCCTGCTGGCCTGGTCCCGGCGGCCATGCCAGGCGCCGACCGCGACCGCGAGCGGCCAGATCAGGTCCAGCGCGCTGTGGTGGGCCAGTACCCCGGCCATCCAGTACCCGTCCCAGCGTTCTCCGTCGGCGGCCCACCAGGCCGCCGCGAACGCCAACCCGACACCGAACCACACCACTGCGGTACGGCGCAGTTCCACGAAGAGAATCCGACCCGTCACGTCGTCGCACCGTTCCTGTCGTCGTTCCTGTCGTCGTTCACAACCGGCAAGACGGACCGGGCAACGGGCCCGGCTTTGGGCGTAGGTGTGAGCTGAATCTCACCTCTGTCGACCGGCTGGCCTGACCGCTGGACGGCCCGGCAAATCGGATGGCGGCGGGTGTGGCGGCAGGCGATCGACGGTGGGCGTGGTGGCAGGATGGGCGGCGTGCCGACCGTGCAGCCGTCCGCCCTGCGTCCCGAATATTCTGCCCTGCATCCCGAATATCCGGTCCGCACCGAGCGGCTGCTGCTGCGACCGCTGACCGGCGACGACGTCAACGCGCTGCTCGCCTACCGCAGCCTGCCGGACGTCTGCCGGTACGTGCCGTTCGAGCCGATGACCCGCGACGTCGTCGTCCAACGGCTCGCCACCCAGTGGGCCAACACCGGCCTCACCGACGAAGGTCAGGCCCTCACCCTCGGCGTCGAGGTTGCGGCCACCGGTCGGCTGATCGGGGACGTCGTGCTCTTCTGGCGCAGCCGGGTCCATCGCGGCGGCGAGATCGGGTACGTCGTACATCCGGACGCCGCCGGCCAGGGCTACGCCACCGAGGCGGCACGGGCGCTGCTCGCCCTCGGCTTCGACCAGCTCGGCCTGCACCGGATCGTGGCCCGGGTGGACGAGCGCAACGAGTCGTCGGCCCGGCTGGCCCGGCGCCTCGGAATGCGTCAGGAAGCCCGGCTGGTGCGCAGCGAACTGTTCAAAGGTGAATGGAGTACGGAACTCGACTTCGCGATGCTCGCCGAGGAGTGGGCGGCGTACCGTGACGCCCGGACGCCGGATCGGCAGTGACGCCGGTCGGACATCGGATCGGCCGGGAGGAGACAGCGATGTGGGATCCGGCCGCCTACCTGCGCTTCACCGACCACCGCTCCCGCCCGTTCGCTGATCTGCTGGCCAGGGTCGCCGTCGCCGACCCGGCCGTGGTCGTCGACCTCGGCTGCGGGCCGGGCACCCTCACCGTCCACCTGGCCGACCGCTGGCCGGGAGCCACCGTGACCGGGATCGACTCGTCGACCGAGATGATCACCGCCGCCCGGGCGCTCGGGTCACCGGTCCGGTTCGACGTCGGCGACGTGACCGACTGGGAGCCCGGCCCGGACGTCGATGTGGCGATCTGCAACGCCGTACTGCAATGGGTGCCCGAGCATCCCGCCCTGCTCGACCGGTGGGCGGCGCGGTTGCGGCCGGGGGCGGTGCTGGCCTTCCAGGTGCCGGGCAACTTCGACGCCCCGTCGCACCAGGCGATCCGTTCGGTCGCGGCGGACGCTCGCTGGCGGGATCGGTTGCCGGAGATCCGCGGCGGCGACGTGGTGCTCGACCCGGCCGGCTACGCCACCCGACTGCTGCGCTCCGGCTGTACGGTCGACGCTTGGGAGTCCACGTACCTGCATCTGCTGCCGGCCGTGGCCGCCGACCCGGCGACGCATCCGGTGCTGGCCTGGGTCGAGGGGACCGCCGCCCGACCGGTCCGGGCCGCCCTCGACGACGCGGGCTGGGCTGCGTTCCGTCGGCGGCTCGGCGAGGAGTTGGCGGCCCGGTACCCGGTCCGGGACGGGCTCGTCGCGTTCCCGTTCCGACGGGTGTTCGTGGTGGCGACGAAGCCGACTGGCTAACCTGTGGGTGTGCGGAGTGCGGTGCGCTGTGGGCGCCTCGATGGCTGACGCGGACGACGTGCGCCGACTGGCGTCGGCGCTGCCGCAGGTCGTCGAGATCGACAGCGACGGCTTCGACTTCCGGGTCGCCGGCAAGGGCTTCGTCTGGTCCTATCCGGAGCGCCGGCCCGGCAAGCCACGGGTGATCCGGACCGACGTCGCCGTGCTGTACGTCGGCGACGAGGCGGAGAAGCAGGCGCTGCTGCTCGGGGAGCCGGAGCTTTTCTTCACCACACCCGGCTACGACGGGCTGCCGCTGGTGATGCTCCGGCTGGCGCGGGTCGACGTCGACCGGCTCGCCGAGCTGGTCACCGACGCCTGGCGGATGCGCGCCCCGGACGGGGTGGACCTCCCGGCGGGCTGAGCCGCTGCATCAGCCGTCATTGATCCCGCCGCTGGAACACCACCACGGCAAGGCCGAGGACCAGCGCGATCCACAGGCCCACCCAGGCAAGGTAGGTGGTCGTCGGAGCCGCCGCGCTCAGAAACGGGTGGCCCTCGAATGCTGGCCCGAACTGCGTCAGCAGGGTGGAGTCCTGAAAGGCGTTCATCGCCCCGCGCCACAGGCCGTCGGTCGGCAGCAGCATCTGTGACACGGCACCGACCCGAGCCACGCCCTCATTGTCGAAGGCCTCGCCGACCCCGCCGATCACGCCCGCGACCCACCCGGCACCGAACAGCCCGACCGCGACGATGCCCGACGCCATCGGCGAGACGGCAGTGGACAACAGCAGGCCGAGGGTGAGCAGCACGATGGCCTGGGCGGCGAGCAACGCCAGCCCGGCCAGCGGCCGGGGCGGCCAGTAGCCCACCGTGACCCAGACGATGAACAGCTGAGCGGATCCGGCGGCCGCCACGAAACCACTGCCGAATGCCACCAACCCGAGCCACTTGCCGACCAGTACCGCCGAGCGGCGTACCGGCCGGGCCAGGACGGCCAGCGCCATCCCGGATTCGGTCTCGCCGGCGAGGGTAGGGCCGGCGAGGAACGCCGTACCGAGCGCGGCGATCAGGCTCAGGCCGAACATCACCAGGTTGAGCACCATGGCTGCGGCCAACCGGGACTCACCGCTGGTCAGTCCGCCGAATGTGGCGTCGATCCGGGTGAAACCCCAGGCACTCAGCCCGAGGAGCACCGCCGTCAGCACGGCCAGCGAGCGCAGCACCCGCCGCCGGGCGGCCTCTCGGAGGGTGAGCGCGGCGACGACGAATACGGTCCGGAGCGTCAATGTTGGTCCTTCTCGCCCGATTCGGTACGGAGGATGGCCAGCAACCGTTCCTCCAAGCTGATCCGTGTCTGCTCCACAGCGTGCACCCGCACCCCGAGACCGACCAGGTCGGCGACCAGGTCGGGCACCGTACCGTCGTCGACCTCGGCTGGCGTGGCGGACAGCGTCACGGTGAACTCGTCGCCGCTGCG
This sequence comes from Solwaraspora sp. WMMD792, assembly GCF_029626105.1. NCBI lineage: Bacteria > Bacillati > Actinomycetota > Actinomycetes > Micromonosporales > Micromonosporaceae > Solwaraspora > Solwaraspora sp. WMMD792. Next base: position 4,612,483 of record NZ_JARUBH010000009.1, on the reverse strand, counting down.
GGTCAGCCGGCCGGCCTCCGCCAGCCGGGCCTGCGCCTGCGGGCCGACCTCGGTCAGCCGCAGCCGCAGCTCCCGCTGGCCGAGCAGCTCGGCGAGAGTGCCGGCGGCGGCGACCTGACCCTTGTCGAGGATGACGACCCGGTCGCAGACCCGCTCCACCTCGCCGATGAGATGCGAGTTGAGCAGGACGGCGACCCCACGGGTCCGGAGCGCCAGCAACAGGTCCCGTACGTCGGCCCTACCGACCGGATCGAGGGCACTCGTCGGCTCGTCCAGCACGATCAGTTCCGGGCGGGCCACCAGAGCGACCGCCAGCCCGAGTCGCTGCTGCATGCCCTTCGAGAAGCCGCCGACCCGGTCGTCGGCTCGATCGGCGAGACCGACCATGGCCAGGCAAGCCCGCCGCTCGCTGGCCGGCACCTTCTCGCCGGCGAGGCGTACGTGCAGGTCCAGCACCTCGGCGGCGGTGAGCCACGGCTGATAGCGGAAGAGTTCCGGCAGGTAGCCGACGCGTGCCCGGGATCGATGGTCCTGCGCCGGCCGTCCCAGCAGCATCACCTCACCGGCGTCGGGCCGGACCAGGCCCAGCAGCATCTTGATGACGGTGGTCTTGCCGGCACCGTTTGGACCTAACAGACCGACAACTTCGCCGCGGTCGACGGTGAAGGACACCCCGGTTACGACGGTTCGCCGTCGGTACCGCTTGCCTAGGCCGGAGCACCACACCGCTGGCGCCGGTGGCAGTTCGGCGAGCAGTTGCCGGGCGGCGTCCAGCGATGGCGTATCAGTCACCGTCGCCACCGTAGATTCCGGGCCACCGACAGCACCTCGTCGCTGCTCAGCGAGCCGGCCACGGCGTTGACGGCGCCGTCGTCCACCCAGACGACGCCGGCCATCGTGCCGGCCCGGGAGGCGAAGACGGTGGCCGGCATTCCGTTGACGTCGGCGGTGGAGCTGGTCAGCTTCTCGGCCGACATGAACAATGGCAACGTCGTCCCGTCGGCGGAGAATCCGCGCAACTGAGTCGCGACGTTTTCCGGCAGGATCGGCAGCGAGAGCAGATAGTCCCGGGCCGCGTCGAACGGTACGCCCGAGGATTGCGCGGTGGGGGCGCCGGCACGGGCCACGACCAACGCCGGCACGGGCCGGTCCTGCGACCAGAACGCCGCGAACCCGGGGCCGGCGACCAGCCGGAACTGGCTGCCGTCCAGTCCTGGTGGCGGTGGCGGCACCGTCTCGCCCGCCGCCGCTGCGGTCCGTGCGGTCTGCTCCGCCGAGAAGGTGAAAACCGCGCTCACCCGGCCGCTGACGTGATATTGGGGCTCACCCGTGACACCACGGGGCAGCTCGCTCACCTGCGGGACGGAGAGTCCGGTTGCCTGCGCCGCGGCGGCCGCGTCGGCGACCGGGCGAACGTCGATCGGCTCGGTCACCACCAGCTCCCCGAAGTCCGACAGGTCGGGCATGCTGATCAGGTCGGCCTGGGGCGCGGTGACCGGGGCGATCCGCTCGGTGTGGAAGATCTGCAGCCAGTTCGTGGCGGCAGCGGTGCCGGCGCCGGCCAGCAGGGCGACCACCCCGGCCACAGCGACGATCGGGCTGCGCCACGCCCTCCACCGCCCGTCCGGCCGCCGCCGAGCGCCGGAGCCGGCCGACGACACCGCCCGTCGGGTTCGCTCAGCGGTGACCGCGTGTGACAGCCGTTGCCAGCCCGCGTCCACGTCGGCGGCGGTCTCGATTTGCAGGGCTGCACCGGCGACTGCCGCATCCTGCTGCGTGGCGGCGAGGCGGGACAGGCATCCGGGACAGCCGGCCACGTGCGCCCGGTCGCCGTCGGCGACACCTACCGGTTCGTCCAGCAGCCGGCGAAGCGTGCCGTCAGTTGGATGAGGCATCAGGATTCCAACTCCTCACGTAGGGCGGTCTCGGCACGACGTATCGTGGTGCCGACGCTGCCAGGGGAAAGACCGAGAGCTGCGGCGACCTCGGCGTAGCTGAGTCCGCTGTGCCGGAGCACGAGGGCGACGGCCTGCCTGCGGGGTAACCGCGCCAGCGCGGCCCGTACCCGGCGGCGGTCCTCGGAGGCCACCACCGTGTCAGCGACGTCCGGGGCCACCAGGCCGTCGACCCCGGCGGCCTCCTCGCGGTCAGCGCGCCGCCGGCCGGCACGGATGTGGTTCAGCGCGGTGTGCGCGGCCGCGACGGACAACCACCCGGCCGCTGCCCCGGCCGGCACCGAGGACCGGCCGAAGGCCAGGAACACCTCCTGTGCGACGTCCTCAGCTTCGTTCTGGCAGCCGAGAACCTTGGCGGCCACCGCGACGACCCGTGGGTAACTGGCGCGGAAGACCTGTTCGAGGTCGGGTCGGACCGCACCCGGTGCCGGAGGTTTCGGCACGGTCGCGGTGTCCCTCTGCTCGGCTTGCCTGCTCACATCTGCTAAGCACCGCCGCCACACAGTTTGTGACGCCCGCCCGTCGGGAGCCGCCCGTCGGTCAGGAGCCCAGTTCGACGGTCACCGTGACCCGGCCACGGTCGTCGCGGTGGGCGACGGCGTGACCGGACCGGTCGACCCCGTCCAGGTGCAGCGAGATCGGCCCGCCGGCACCGGTGAAGTTGTGCCACCACTTCTTGGCGTCCGGCATCTTGACGGCGATCGTGACGGTGCCGCCGGTACGGCGGTAGCCGACCGGGGTGCTGAAGGTGCGCCCGGATCGGCGTCCGGTGTAGGTGACCACCGTGAGGTGCCGGCGGACCAGCCGCCCCCATCGCGGCGACGAACGCAGCGCCACGGCACAGGCGTTTACTCGGCCGACGAGTCGCTGCGGCAACGGCCCTCGATAGCCCACCTGGCCTCCATCACTCGACGATCCCCACCGGAAGGTAGCAGGACCAGGCGACAGCCGCGCCGAGGTTGCCCCGCCGGGCGACCGCCCTCACTGCATCACGGTGGCCGGCGGATGCGTCGGTGCGGTCGGGCAGGCGAAGACGTGCAGGGCGTAACCCCGACCGATGAGTACATCAACCGGGTTGCCATCCGGATCGTCGGCGGACCGCCAGCGGGCGCTGCCGTTCTGTTCGCCCGAGCTCGCGGTGAGCAGCAACGTCATGGCCGCCCCGCACTCGGTGCAGTCGACCGGGTGCCAGTCGGAGAGTGACCAGTTGGCAAAACCGCCGATCTTCCAGCCAGGTGCGAGCGACAAATCTGTCTGATAACTGTGCCCGGACTGCTTTTCCCAGGCGTACAGTCGCTTCTTGAGATTCTCTGGCAGAAGTCCGACGTACTGGTACTCGCGGACCTGTTCCGGGCGCACCAGGCACGGCGTCGGCAGGTAGTTCTCGTTGACCACCACTGGGTCCGGCGCCGTTGCCAGCTGCTCGCCGAGGTCGGCGGTCCGCCGCCAGCGGAGCTCCACCCACGGGCTGTACCCGTTGTCGGGGTGGTCCAGCGGGCACCACAGCACCTGCAGCAGGTCCGCGTCCGGTGGGCCGGTGAGGTCCGCGACATCGTGCCGGTACACCTGGGCCACCGGTACCAGCGCGATCGGCGTCTTCGCCAACGACACCGGCTCGGTGTAGTCGAACTCCGGCACGTCGGCATCCTCCGCGTCGGTCAGCCGGTAAGGCAGGCCGGTGGCTGCCGCGCGGGCGGTCGCCGCCGCATAGACCCGGCGCATCCGGCGTACCGTCTCCGGGGTCAGCAGCCGATCGACGTAGTGCTCCCGGCCGGTGCAGTACGGCCAGGACTCGTCGGCCGGCCAGCGCAGCGGACCGCCGATCGAGCTGTCGAGCGGGCCCGGCTGCCCGGGGCGGGGGTGCAGCCGGGTGGCGGTGGCCGCGTACTCCCTCAGCTCGGGGAACAGCTCTTCGATGTCGGCCAGCGGTGACCCGGCCGCAGGATCCGACGGTCGCGCCAACTCGTCCTCCAGTTGCTGGTTGCGCGGGATGCTGTCGGTCGCGCGGATGCCGCGCGGATCAGGCCACCCTACCGGCGGTGCCGGCGGCCCGGCCCGTCGCCCGGATCGGGACAGTACGCCGCAGTTCTGGACGGCGAGTGGCGCGTTTCCGATCGCGGTGTGACAGATTTCTTCGCTCGGCGAGCAGGAACATGATTGTTTCCAGTGGTCGCCGGCGCGGTCGTAAATGAGAATGTTTTGTCACGTTCGCATCGGTGGGTGTATCCGGACTGTCTCAACATTGACATATCGCTATTGATCTTGTTGGTTCGTCGACTCTTATTCGAGAAGCTGCGGTAACCGGCCGCAATGTATACGGAGGAATCATGTACGTGAGGAAGAGAACGCTCGCCAGCGCCGTCGCGGCGGCAGCCGTCGCGCTGGCCACGCTCGGCACCAGTGCGGCGCACGCCGCGCCGGAGGGCGGCAAGGAGTCCACCGGCTCAGCCGTCGCCCGGCTCGACGACCGGCTGGCACCGGACCGGACCGCCCGCGCCACGGTCGCCGCCTCCGCTGCGGCGACGGCGACGTTGGAGACGATCCAACGCCGGATCGCCGACTACGTCGCCACCCACGGCACCAAGTACACGTTCGGCAGCTACCTCGACGCCACCACCGGCAGGATCGTCGTCGACACCGACGCACCCGCCGACCTGGTGGCCACCCTGATCAAGCCGGCCGGCACCACGGCGGCGCACCTGCGGGCGGCCAGCGAGGTACAGGTGGGCCGGTCCACCATCAGCGACTTCTGGCACCGCCGGGACGACATCCAGCCGTACTGGGGCGGCGGCGGCATCACTCAGACCGCCGGGGTCGCCTGGTGCTCGGCCGGGTACGCGGTGCAGAACGGCGCCGGCACCCGGTTCTCGGTCACCGCCGGGCACTGCTTCGCCAACGGCGTCAACGTGCTCACCGAGTCGGGTGCCAACCCGTACGGCGTGGTGTCGAACCGGCGGCTGCCCACGGTGAGCGGCCACGCCCAGGACATGGAGCTGGTTGGCGGCCGGTCCTACTCGGGTCGGATCTTCACCGGTGGGGTTACCAGCACCTCCAGCGTCCCGGTGGTGGCGGCCGGCACCGCGTACGTCGGCTTCACCGACTACTGCCACAGCGGCCGTACCACCGGTGAGCACTGCGGGCACACCGCGACCAGCATCACCGGCCAGGTGTGCACCTCGACCGGCTGCAAGTCGCCGGTCATCGTCTTCAACGGCGGCACCCAGCCGGCGGGCGGCGACTCCGGCAGCCCGTTCTACGTGAAGGACTCCTCGGGCCGCGCCTGGATCCGGGGCAACGTGATTGCCGGCAACGGCGTCACCAGCTACGCGGAGCGCTACATCGACGTCGCTGCCGCGTACGGCATCAGCATCGTCACTGGCTGACTCCGTACCGACCGCTGAAGGGCCGGGGACCATCCAGCGGTCCCCGGCCCAGCCTCGTCCGGCCCTCGGTCGCGTCCTCAGGTGACCTGCAGTGGCCACGGGCCACCGAAGGACACCAGCCGGTCCGTGCCGTCGTCCGGGAAGATGACCACCCGCGCGTACAGCTCGTAGTCACCAGCCGGAACCGGTCCGCCGGCCGGGTCGCAGGAAACCAGCGGTACGTCGCCGGGCAACTGCTCGACGTCGCCGGCCGCCAGATCCCACTGGACACCGATCAGGTCCTGCGCCGCCGGCACCGCCGCCACCCTGCCCTGCCGGACCAGGAACACCTCGGCCCGGGGGCTGACCACGCCACGGACGGCGCGTCGACTGGTCACCTCGACGGTGCCGGTGACGGCGCGGTCGGTGCCGGACGCCGTCGACGGGAACCGCCCATCGACGGTCAGCACGTCGTCGCCCGGCGTCTCGAACGGTTGCCCGCAGCCGAGCGGGTCGGTGCTGGCGGTCGGAGCAGGATTGATGGTCGCCCCCTCCTCGGGAACCGGTCCGGAGCTGGCAGCTTCGACCGGACCGGGAGACCCATCCGTGCCGGGTGAGCTACCTGCGCCGGGGCCCGCGCAGCCAGCGGCGGCGAGCGCCACGACGAGCGGGAGAAGAGCGAGCCTTCCCGGGTACCTCCGATGGTGCTGCATGGCCACCTCCTTGGCGAGGGGCGTCGGATCAGATAGCGATTGGACGCGTACGCAGCGACTTCGGTTCCCTGGCCAGCGGCCGTAGCCCAGCTGCCGCGTAGCCTCAGCCGGTCAGGACGATCCCGACAGCGCGCCGATGAGCCCGAAGCCGCCGCAGCACAGCACCCCGACCACGACGAGCGCGATCAACGCGATCAGATAGTTCGACCACATCCCGAACTTCGTCACGTCGGTGCCGTACCCGTCGTGGACGCGGTTGCGCCAGCCGCCGAATCGGAACGACAGCGGATGCGCCGCGCCGGGGTGTGCGACGACCGTTGTGGTGATCACCGGCACTCCCATGAAGTCGGTGTACCGGACGTCGTGCTGCCCGGCCGGCACCGCCACGTACCAGGTGCCTTCCCGGGGGATCGGGACATCGCGGCCGTCGACCTTGAACCTGCCCGCCGCCGTCGCCGGCACCAGGTACGGTCCCCGGTTGACCGAGACGACCAGCACGGCGCAGCCCGGTGGCGGTGCGATCGGCTGCGGGTAGGCGACCAGGAGAGACACGGCACCGGGCATCGGCGGGTAGCCGGGATGGTGAGGGGGGTACGACATCGCCACATCCTGGCATGCGCTGTTGCATCGATGCGTCACTGTGGGCGCAGAGCGGTCACCGGTGTGAAGGTGGGTCGGCGCCAATGGTCCATGCAGCCGAAGAAGCGGTATCGGGGTGGGCGGCGCTCGGGTGGGTCGTCGCGATCGCCGCCGGTGGTGGTCTCCTGGTGTTGGGGCTGATCTGGCTGCTCGTACGCGGCGAGCAGTCGCGCGACGCCCAGCTCGTCCAGCAGCTGCGGGCCGATCTGCTACCGGAGGCCGCCCGGACCGGATGGGTCGAGTCCGAGCCCGCTCCGGAGCTGACCCGGTGGGGCCTCGGCACGGTCGTGCCGGACGAGAAGCGCTGCTGTTCGCTCGCCAGCCAGCAGGCGGGTCAACCGGTAGCCCTGGTCTGGTGCGTGCACGACGACAACGACGGGACGACACGTTACACGGTGCTGCTCGTCGGGCTGGCCGTCCCGGTGCCGGCCATGGAGATCCGCCGCCGGTTCAAGATTCTCTCCCTGCCCCGGTCCAGGCCGACCGGTCAGGAGACCGACGAGGACGCTCGGTTCGAGCGGACCTTCAAGATCGTGTCGTACGCCGATCCCGATGCCCTCCGTCGGCTGTCGACCGGCCCGGTGCGTCGCGCCCTGCATCGACTGCACGAGTTGGGCGGGCTGGACCATGAGCCGATCCGGTTGGAAGGCCGGGCGATGCGCGTCGTCCTGTACGGCTGGCCACGGCTACCGGCGATCAGCGAACGACTGACCGCCACCATCGAACTCGCCGCCGCGCTGTCGACGGCCGGCACCGACGACCCGGCGCCGGCAGGTACCTGACCGGCGGATGTTCGAGTCAACGGAGCGGTGCCTGTGGAGATAATCGTCCTGGCCGTCCTCGCGGCCAGCGTGGCGACGATAATGGTGTCCTTCTATCTGGGTGACCGGATACTGACGCTGCGCAGGCCGGCGGAGCTCGTCTCCGGTACGCCGAGGCTGACCGCTGAGGGCAACGCGTCGACGGTGGCGACGGTGGCGGCGGGGCGGGTGGCCGTGGTCGGGCGTACGGTCGCCGGGCCCGGCGGGCTGGTGCAGGCTCCTTTGTCGGGCATCGACTGCGTCTGGTACCGGATCGTCGTCACCCGGCAGGACACCGTCGGCTCCAACGAGGGCGTCGGCTCGGTCGAGCTCTACACCACGTCGGGTGGAACCGAGTCGATCCCGGTGGCCGACGAGCCGCAAGGTCTGCTGCTCCACGTCACGGCGGAGCTGGCTGGGCAGGCGTTGGCGCCGTGGGCCGGTTCGTTGTTCGAGGTCAGCGTGACGGAGCACACCGCGCGGACCCGCTCCGACCCGGTACCGCCGGCTCCTTGGCTGGCCGAGCTGCAACGGTCCGGCGCAATCGGTCCGGAGCAGTTGCGACCCGGGCGCGACACCCGGGGTTTCATGGTCACCGAGTACGTCGTCCGGGCCGATCGACCCGTACTCGCCATCGGTCGGCCCCGACCGTACGGCGACACGGTGGCGCTCGAACCGGTCCGGGGTGGCAGCGGCGCGACGACCGCGACCGCCGAGCAGATCCGCGCGCACGTCGCACGGGCGATCGTGCTGCCCCAGCGACTCTGGCTGCCGCTGCTGCTCCTCGGCACTGTCCTGCTCGTCGTCGGCTTCTGCCTGGTAAGTGCCTAGACGAGCCAGACCAGAGCGGCCCATGGTTCCCTATCCTTCCTTATCTTGTTGTTCGATTGGGAAGCATAGGGTAGCTTGGCGCACATGGTGTTGCTAAATGTTGGTCCTCGCCGAGGTCGGCGATGAGCCCGATCTACCAGTCCGAGGACGCGCGCCGCGCGGTCGAGCAGCGGTACCGGGCGTTTCTGCGGCGCTGGCCGGTGCCGGCGACGGAGTCGACGGTCCCCACCCGGCACGGCGATACGTTCGTCATCGTGAGCGGTCCCCGGGACGCCCCGCCGGTCGTCGCGCTGCACGGCGGCAGCTTCAACTCGGCGGCGTGGACCGGTGACGTCGCGACCTGGGCGCAGACCCACCGGGTGTACGCCGTCGACGTCATCGGCGAACCCGGACTCAGCGCACCGTCGCGACCCCCGCTCACCTCCGGTAGCTACGCCGATTGGCTCGACGACGTGCTGGCCGCGTTCGACATCGGCCAGGCGGCGTTCGTCGGCGCCTCGTTGGGCGGGTGGCTGGCGCTCGACTACGCGCAGCGTCGACCGGGGCGGATCACCCGGCTCGCGTTGCTCGTGCCGGGCGGCATCGGTCGGCAGAGGTACGGCGCGATCATCGGGTCGCTCTTCCTCCTGCCGTTCGGCGAGTGGGGCCGGCGCGCGGCCGTCCGACTCGTGCTCGGCCCGTCCCCGGCGACGTCCGATGTCACGGCGACGTCCGATGTCACGCAGACGTCCGATGTCACGCAGACGTCCGAGTCGGCGGAGCTGGCCGACTTCCTGCTGCTCATCCAGCGGAGCTGCCGGTCGCGACGCAACCGGCTACCGATCTTCAGCGATGATGGACTGCGCCGTCTCGCCGTCCCGGTGCTGGTCGTCGCCGGAGCGAAGGACCGGCTGCTGGACTCCCGGCAGACCGCCCGCCGGGTGCGCCGACTGCTGCCGCATGCTGCCGTCGTCCTGCTGCCCGGCACCGGGCACATCCCCATCGGGTACACCGGATTCGTCCAGCGGTTCCTGACCGGCGAGGATGCCCGCGTCCCGGACCATCCAGCCGGAGCGTGACTGGCCATCGGGTGCCCGCCGCCGGACACGACGGCGGGCACCCGATGGCGGGCGGCGGACACGACGGCGGGCGGCGGCGTTCACCGCAGCAGCAGACCTCCGACGACTGCGACGATGATCAGCAGCAGCCCCGCTGCAGCTGGGCCGCGGTGGTCGGCGGGGAGGCCACGGAACAGCCGCGACAGTCGACCGAGCACCGCCAGCGGTGCCGCCGCGCGCCAGACGTCGCGTTCGACGCCGCGTCCGGCGAAGGCCACCACGCCAGGCAGGTGGCCGACCGCCCGCAGCAACGGTCGCACCATCGCCCTGCTGGCACCCCGTACGGGCGGTTGGCCGGCGAGTGCCCGGGTCAGTGCGGACCGCAACCCGCGCTCGTCGTTGGCCCAGTGTGCCCGGTAGACGATGACGCCGGTAGGGCTCAGCAGATAGGCCGAGTTGGGTTTCGGGGTCATGGCCCGGTGCAGGTCGCCGTCGATGTCGTCGACCGCGACCTCGAAGGTGAACCCGTGGTGGGTACGCAGTTCCTGAGCGTGTGCCCACTTCTCCGGCGTGGTCCGTGGCTGGGTGAACACGTCGCCGGGATGTGCTTCGCGGGTGTTGACCAGCACGAACCGTACCTGTCCGGCGAATTCGGCGTGCAGGGCGCGCAGGATCGGGGCGGCGCTCTCGGTGACCGGGCAGGTGCGTGACCCGAAGATCATCAGCACCGGCAGTGGCCCCAGGTCGTCACTGCGAAACCGCCCACCATCCAGGGTGGGCAGATCGAAGGCCGGCACCGGGTCGCCGGCGCCGGGCGCGTCGGCACGGAAGAACATGTCGTCGATGAGCAACGCGGTGGTGAAGCGCTCGAACCGGTACGCGGACTGTGGCGTGGCTGTGGGTCGGCTGCCGGTCGTGGTCGCTGGCCTGTCCATGGTTGGTCCTCCTGGGGCGTCGTGCCGTACGGTAGTTGACCATTCGGTCAACTGAGCGGGTACGCGAAGCCGCACGTCACCGTTGACGTGCGGCTCAGTCGGTCTGGTCGATGAGTGACCGGACGGCGGTACGGGTGGTAGCCACGAGGGCCGGATCGTCGTAGACCTTCGCCAGCAGCGCCATGCCCTGCAGGTAGGCCAGGACGCGCAGGGCCGCCGCCTCCGGGTCGGTGGTCCGGGTCAACTGACCGCGTGCCCGAGCCTCCCGGATGGCGTCGACGAAGTAGCGGGTCCAGGCCCGTAGGACGTTCTGCGAACGGTCGCGGCCCGGCCCCGGCTGGGCGGACAACTCCGTGGTCAGATCACCCAACGGGCAGCCGGGCGTCGCACCCATCTTCTCGCGCATCAGCCCGAGCATTCGGGCGAAGCCGTCGATGAAACGGTCGATGCGGGCGAGTGGCTCGACCTCGGCCTGGAACGCCTCGTCCAGTACGGCCTGCATCATCGTCCAGTTGAGGTCGAGCACCGCCAGGCCGAGCGCCTCCTTCGACGGGAAGAAGTGGTAGAGGCTGCCCCGGTGGACGCCGGCTCCCGCGCAGATGTCCTCAATGCTCACCTCGGCCAGCGAGGTGCCGTGCACGAGGTCGCGTGCCGTGCGCAGCAGGCGCTCCCGGGTGTCTCTCGCCATCGGCTTCCTCATCCTCTTGACTGTCCGGTCAACAGCCTATGGAAACTTGACCGTACGGTCAAGAGAGCGAGGTGTCTGTCTCGCCGAGGTGGCAGCCAGCCCACCCGCAGGGGATGTGACGGGCGGCTGTGCCTCTGGCACGATCGTCGTCGAGTCAATCGTCGTCGAGTCAGCGCTACGACCGAGCGATCTTCGATCCCTTGCGGACGATCTCGGCGCGGTGCCGGTCCAGATCCGCGATGTGGAGGTACCACGTGGCCACCGACTTCGTCACTCGCTACGAACAGGCCAGCCGGTACTTCTGCGACCTCGTCGCGCAGATCGGTGCCGACCAGTGGAGCGCCCCGACGCCGTGCTCCGAGTGGGACGTACGGGCGCTGGTCGACCACGTGGTCCGCGGCAACCTCGCGGTGGTCCCGGTGCTTGACGGCATCGACCTTGCCGAACTCGGCAGGCTCGACATCGCCCGGCCAGACTTCGACGTACTGGGCCATGATCCGCTCACGGCGGTCCGCCGCTCGGTCGACGTCGCGGTCGAGGCGTTCGCCCGCCCCGGGGTGCTCGACACCGTCGTCCATCATCCGGCCGGCGACATGCGGGGCCGGCGGCTGGCCGGGCTGTGTTTCAACGACAACCTGGTGCACGGCTGGGATCTGGCCCAGGCGATCGGCGTCGACGCGGCCCTCGACCCGGTGCTGGTCGAAGCCGCCCACGCGTATCTCGCACCGGTAGCGGGCTCCCTGCCGAGGCGGTACTTCGCGACGGCACCGGAGGTGGGTCCCACCACGGACCGCCAGATCCAACTGCTCGCCCTGCTGGGCCGTGACCCGCGAGCCTGGAAACGGTCGGCATAGCGGTTCGTCGTCCTCATGATCATTTGATGCCCTGCTGGGAGAATCCCGGCGTGTCGCCCAGCAGGGCATCAAATGATCATGGCGCGGGGGAGCTCCGCTGTCCGACTCCGGCGCGCTGCTCGACGGGTGACCGGGCACGGCGGGTGACAGGGCACGACGGGGTGACCGCCGGTCAGTGGATCCGGCGGCCGTGCGCGTCGGGGATACCGGATCTGCGGAAGAAGTAGGTGTTGATCTGGTCGCGCCACTCCCGCGCCGAGCGGACCTGCTCGTCGAGGCGGTCGGCGACCCTGGCGTACAGGGCCGGGTCGAGACCGGCGTCGGCGATGTCCAGCCACCGCTCCCGCATGGCGATCGCCTCGTCGACCCCGGCGAAGTGGGTGTCGTAGATGTGCTGGATGACCGTCGAGCCGCTGTGCAGCAGGTGGTCGTACGGCACGTGGTGGAAGAACAGCAGCAGCTCGTCGGGGCAGTCGGTCAACGACTCGTACACCTCCGACCAGGGCTTCGGGTACTGGCCGGTGTAGCCGGTGCCGGTGGCCCGGGTCCGGTCCACGCCGACGCCGTCGCGGTCGGCGAAGTGGTAGGTGCCCCATCGGGAGTACTCGTACCCGTCAACGGACGGACCGTAGTGGTTGCCGGGGTTGACCATGAAGCCGACACCCAGCGGCGCGGTGTACCGCTCGTAGGTACGCCACGAGCCGTCCATCATCGCGTGCAGCGCCTGCCGCAACCGCCCCGGATCGGCGACGGTGCCGGCCGCGTCGCCGGCGGGGAAGGTCAGGTCGATCCACTCGTCGAGCAGCGCGGTCGGGTCGGCGGTCGGATCCCAGCCGAGCCTGCCGAACGCGTACAGGTTGGCCTGGGCCAGCGGATGCCCGCACCAGAACGGGTCGTCGCCGACGTTCGACACGGCGGCCAGGGTGCCGCCACGCCCGGCGATTGCGGCGACCGACGAGCCCAGGTCACCGCTGACGTCACCGTCGGCTTCCAGGCTGTCGCCGTCGAACCGGAAGCCGAGGACCTCACTCCACAGCGGAGGTAGATAGCAGACGTGCAGCTGGTGCCCGGTGTACTCCTGGGTGACCTGCAGCTCCACGGCCAGCCGGGTGGCTGGCATCGCGCCGATCACCGGCGACACCGGCTCGCGGGGTTGGAAGTCGACCGGCCCGTACTTGACCTGCACGATCGCGTTGTCACGGAACTGGCCGTCGAGCGGGGCGAAATGGTCGTACGCGGCCCGCGCCCGGTCAGTGGTGCGGTCCCGCCAGTCCTGCCGGTGGTTGTAGACGAACGCCCGCCAGTGCACCACCCCGCCGTACGGGGCGAGGGCGTCGGCGAGCAGGTTGGCGCCGTCGGCGTGGCTGCGCCCGTACGCGAACGGGCCGGGCTGGCCCTCTGAGTCGGCCTTCACCACGTACCCGCCGAAGTCGGGCACCCTGGCGTAGACCTGGGCGGTGGTGGCCGCCCACCAGTCGCGTACCGCCTCGTCGAGCGGGTCGGCCGTGGCCAGGCCGCCGAGCACCATCGGCGCGGCGAAGGTCACCGACAGGTGCAACCGGATGCCGTACGGGCGGAAGATGTCGGCGAACGTGGCGACGTCGTCGAGCCGGTCGGTGAGCAGCCGCGCCTCGGTACGCCCCACGTTGACGTTGTTGATGGTGACCGCGTTGACGCCGCTGGCGGCGAGCAACCGGGCGTACGCCCGGACCCGGTCGAGGTCGTCGGTGATCGCGCCGTCCCGCCAGAAGATCGACCCGCCGGAGTAGCCCCGCTCCACCTGCCCCATCACCGGGTGCACGTCGACGTTGTCCCAGTGGTCGAGCATCCGCCGCCGGATCGCCGGCCGGTGCGTCCGCGTCGCCATGTCGTCGCCGAACGCCGACTCGCCGAGCCGGACCACGTGGAACAGCCCGTACAGCAGCCCCGCGGGGGCGTCGGCGGTGACCGTGGTGAGACCGCCGGTCCGGCCGAGGGTGTAGCCCTCCTCGCCGAGGTCGTCGACCGCACCGGCTGTCGCACCGGGACCGGCGGCACCGGTCAATGCCAGCATCAGGTCCGCCTCGCCGTCGACCGACAGCCGGGTCACCGATCCGCCGAACCGGTCGCAGGCCGCCCGCACCTCGGCGTACACGGTGGCGACGGACTTTTCGGTGCCGGAGACCAGAGTGTGCCGCGACCCGATGGCGCGCCACGCCTGGGCGGGCAGCCAGGCCGGATGAACATGGTCTGCCGGTGCAGCAACGGCCACGCGATCCTCCCGAGGTTTCCGACATTGTTTCGGATCCGTAGCCGAATCGCAGCCCTCGGATGACGCCGGGTTCGACCTGCTGGCGGCCGTCGGTCACCCTGTCGGTGTGGATCTCGACGACACACAGACGCTGGTCACCCTGCTCAGCGGCCTGGCCATCCTGGTCGGGCTGATCGGCGTGATCGTGCCGATCCTGCCCGGTCTGCTGCTCTGCTGGGCCGGGGTGCTCGGCTGGGCGGTCTTCAGCGACGCCGGTGGCGGCCGGTGGCTGATCGTCGCCGTGGCGACCCTGATCGCCGTCGGCGGCACGGTGATCAAATATCTGTGGCCGGGACGGGACCTGAAACGGGCCGGCGTACCCAACCGGTCGCTGCTGGTCGGCGGCGCGCTGGGCCTGGTCGGCTTCTTCGTCGTCCCGGTGCTCGGCCTGGTGATCGGCTTCGTGCTCGGCGTCTGGCTGGCCGAGCGGCAGCGGCTCGGCGACTTCGCCGCCGCCTGGCCGGCCACGAAGCGGGCGGTGCTGGCGGTCGGGCTGGCGATGCTGATCGAGCTGGGTGCCGCGCTCGCGATTGCCGGACTGTGGCTGCTCGGCCTGCTCGTGGCCTGAACCACGAGCAGACCGGGCGGCGCGTCGAATGTCACCAGACCGGCATCCGGGCGGCCGGGTATCGGGAGCCGGCCGCGCCGTGCGGCAGGATCTGGCGGATCCGGTCGACCTCGGCCGCGCTGAGCTGTACGGTGGCCGCCGCCACGTTCTCGGCGAGCCGTTGCGGGTTGCGGGTACCCGGGATCGGCACGATGTCCTCGCCCTGGGCGAGCAGCCAGGCCAGGGCGAGCTGGGTGACCGCGACGCCCTTGGCGGCGGCCATCGCGGTCAGCTCACGCACCGCCGCCAGGTTCTGTTCGTAGTTGCCCGGCTGCCAGCGTTCGTCCCAGGTCCGCATGTCACCGTCCGGGTATTCGGCGGCGGGCCGGACCGCGCCGGTCAGGAAGCCGCGGCCGAGCGGCGAGTACGCCACGAACCCGATGCCCAGCTCGCGGACCGTCGGCAGCACCTGCGGCTCCACCGTCCGCTCGAACACCGAGTACTCGGTCTGCAGCACCGACACCGGGTGGACGGCGTGCGCACGCCGGATGATGTCCGGGCCGGCCTCACTCAGCCCGAAGTAGCGCACCTTGCCTTCGGCGATCAGCTCCCCGACAGTGCCGGCGACGTCCTCGATCGGCACGTTCGGGTCGACCCGGTGTTGGTAGAGCAGGTCGATGTGGTCGGTGCCGAGGTGGCGCAGACTGTTGTCGGTGACCTCGCGGATGTGTTCCGGCCGGCTGTCGAACGCGGTGCCGAACCGGCTCGGGTCGGTCAGGTCGAGGCCGAACTTGGTGGCGAGCACCACCTCGTCACGGAAGCCGCGTACCGCCTTGCCGAGCAGTTGCTCGTTGCTGCCGGTGCCCATTCCGTACAGCTCGGCGGTGTCGAACATGGTGACGCCGAGTTCGTACGCCCGACCGATGGTGGCGATGCCGCTGGCCGGGTCGGCCGGACCGTACGCCATGGTCATGCCCATCGTGCCGAGGCCGATCGCGCCGACTTCGAGCCCCTGCGATCCCAGGTTGCGCCGGGGCAGCTGCCGGCCGTTCGCTGTCTGTGTCATGACCCGACGCTATGTCCGCCCCGGGGGCGCCGGCATGGGGCGCGCTCCGCGTACTCTTGCCTGATCCTCTCACCGACGACGGAGCGACCGATGATCGACGAGCTGGCGCGGGTCGTCGCCCGGCACTGCCCGGCGCGGGCGGTCGAGACCGCGGTGCCGCGGCTGCGGCTGGTCCGCTTCGACGACGAGCAGGCCGGGCCGACCGATCTGCTGTACGAGCCGATGATCTGCTTCGTGGCTCAAGGCGCCAAACGCAGTACCGCTGGTGAGCGCAGCTGGCTGGTCGGCCGTGGGACGATGTTCCTCAGCTCGGTGGAGCTGCCGGTGACCGCCGTGTTCGAGCAGGTGCCGTACCGGTCGGCGGTGCTGCGTCTGGACGGACGGATGCTCGCCGACCTGCTGCTGGAGCTGGATGAGCCACCGTCGCCGCCGGCCGGGTCGGCGGAGCCGGCCGCGTTGACCACCGCGGCGATGACCCCGGGGATCGTCGAGGCGGTCACCCGGTGGGTGCGGCTGCTCGACGACCCGGCCGACATCCGGCCGCTCGCCGCCCGGATGGAGGGCGAGATCCTGTACCGGCTGTTGGGCAGCCCGCTCGGGCCGGCGCTGCGTCAGCTCACCGTCGCCGAGTCCCGGTTGTCGCAGGTCCGGGCGGCGGCCGGGCTGATCCGGGCCCGGTACGCCGAGCCGTTGACGGTCGAGCAGATCGCGGCGGCGGCCCACCTGAGCGTGGCGACCCTGCACCGGCACTTCAAGGCGGTGACCGGGATGAGCCCGATGCGGTTCCAGAAGGCCCTGCGGCTGCAGCAGGCCCGGCGACTGCTGGTCACCGGCGCCGACTCGGCCGCTGGAGTGGCCAGGACGGTCGGGTACGTCAGCGCGACGCAGTTCAACCGCGAGTACCGGCGGGCGTACGGCGTACCGCCAGGTCGCGACGCGGCCCGGCTGCGTGCCGGCGACCTGGCGTCGGCAGCGTCGGGGCCGTCGCCGGCAGGCGGCTGAGGGGCGACCGGACCGTCGGGGCACACCGACGGCGCCTGGCCCGTCAACGCTGCCAGGCCGAGCGGCGCAGCAGTCGCATGCCGTTGAGCGCGACCAGCACCGTGGATCCTTCGTGGCCGGCCACGCCGAGCGGCAGCGGTAGGTGGCCGACGATGTCCCAGGTCGCCAGGACCACGATGACGGTGCCGGCGATCGCCAGGTTGGCGACGACACAGCGCCGGGCCCGCCGGGCGAGGGCGACGAGCGCGGGGACGGTGGTCAGGTCGTCGCGGACGATGACGGTGTCCGCGGTCTCCAGGGCGAGGTCGGCGCCGACGCCGCCCATCGCGACACTGGTGTGCGCGGTGGCCAGTGCGGGCGCGTCGTTGACTCCGTCGCCGACCACCAGCACCTGCCGGCCGGCGGACTGCAGTTGCCGTACCGCCGCGACCTTGTCCTGTGGTAGCAGGCCGGCCCGTACCTCGTCGATGCCGACCTCACCGGCGAGTCTGCCGGCTGCCTGCGGGTTGTCGCCGGTGAGCAGCACCGGCGACCGCCCGGTCAGGACTCGCAGCGCGGCGGTGACCGAGGCCGCGCCGGGGCGCAACCGGTCGGTCAGCGCGAGTACGGCTGCCGGAGTGCCGTCGACGGCGACCACGACGGCGGTCTGCCCGGCGGACTCCACTTCGGCGACCAGCCGGCGGGCCTCGTCGTCGGTGGTGGTCAGCAGTTGGGCCGGGCTGGCCACCGCTAGCTGCCGGTCACCGATGCGGGCGGTGACGCCGCGCCCTGGTAGTGCGGCGAACGCGTCGGTGGCGGCGATCGCGAGCCGGCGGTCGCGGGCCGCCGCGACCACGGCGGCGCCGATCGGATGCTCGCTGGGTAGTTCGGCGGCGGCGGCCAGGGCCAACAGCTGGTCGGCATCGTCGGTGGCCGGATTGCCCGGTACGGGGTGCACGGCGGTGACCCGGGGCCGGCCTTCGGTGAGGGTGCCGGTCTTGTCGAAGGCGACCAGGTCGGCGCGGCTGAGACGTTCGATCGCACCGGCGGATTTGACCAGTACGCCGTGTCGGCCGGCGGTGGCGATCGCGGCGAGCAGCGGCGGCATGGTCGCCAGCACCACGGCACAGGGGGAAGCGACGATCATGAAGGTCATCGCCCGGAGCAGGGCGTCGGTGAGGCTGTCGCCGAGGGCGAGCGGGATGCCGAACAGGGCCAGGGTCGCCACCACGACCCCTACCGAGTAGCGCTGCTCGATCCTTTCGATGAACAACTGGGTGGGTGCCTTGCTGGCGGCGGCCTCCTCGACCATGGCCGCGATGCGGGCGACGACGGTATCCCCGGCGGGTGTGGTCACCCGGACCCGTAGCACGCCGGTGCCGTTGAGGGTGCCGGCGTACACGTCGTCACCGGGACGGCGGTCCACCGGGAGCGGTTCGCCGGTGATGGTGGCCTGGTCCACCTCGCTGGTGCCGTCGACGACCTGCCCGTCGGCACCGATCCGCTCGCCGGGGCGGACCAGGATCAGGTCGCCGACGCGCAGCGAGACGGTGTCGACCCGCTGTTCGGCGTCGTCGGTGATCCGGGTCGCCTGGGGTGGGGCGAGGTCGAGCAGGCTGTGTACGGCGTCGGCGGTGCGTCGGGTGGCGAGCGCTTCCAGCGCGCCGGAGGTGGCGAAGATGACGATCAGCAGGGCGCCGTCGAAGACCTGACCGACGGCGGCGGCACCGATCGCGGCGACCACCATCAGCAGGTCGACGTCGAGGGTGCGTTCGCGTAGTGCCCGCAGCCCGGACCAGCCCGGTTCCCAACCGCCGGCGACGTAGCAGGCCAGGTAGGCGGCCCACCAGCTCCACGCCGGGGCTCCGGCCAGGTGCAGTGCGCCGCCGAGGGCGAACAGGCCGGTGGCGGCCGTCGCCCAGCGGACCTCGGGCAGCGACCAGACCGGGGTACGGCGGGTGGCGTCGGTCAGGCGCTCGGCGCGTGGCAGGGGCGCAAGTGGCGCAGTCTCGGTCAGCACGGCCATTACAATAGCTGCGCAGCTACGCAGGTAAGCAAGTAGGCGGCCTCGACTAGTCTGACCGGCATGCACACCTCGATTCCGGATTTCCGGATGCCGGTCGAGGAGCAGGTGCACCTGGCCGCGGAGACGTTCCGCCTGCTCGCCGACCCCACCCGGATCAAGATTCTCTGGGCGCTGCTGCAGGGTGAGTCGTCGGTCGCCTGCCTGGCCGAGCTGGTCGGTGCCGCGCCGACGGCGGTCAGCCAGCATCTGGCCAAGCTGCGGCTGGCCGGGCTGGTCCGGGGTCGCCGGGAAGGCACCTTCGTCTACTACTCGGCCGCCGACGTGCACGTCCGGCAGTTGCTGGCCGAGGCGCTGTTCCACGCCGACCACGCCGATCGTGACCTGCCCGATCACGGCCTGGGGGAGCGGGTCCCCGACCACGACGGGTGACCGGCCACGGCAGGTGACGGGTCGACCGGCTTTGCGGTCGGTCGGCGGTTTCGGTCGCCCGGCCGACGATCTTAATGAAAACGGCTACCGTTATCTTCTGTGCGGAGATGAGAGGAGGCCGTTCCATGGCCGTACCGAAGCGCCGCACCTCGCGGTCGAACACCCGCCACCGCCGCGCCCGGTGGAAGGCGGCGGCACCGACGCTGGTCACCTGCCCCTGCCCACGTCAGGAGAAGATCCTGCCGCACCGGGCCTGCGCACACTGTGGTCTCTACCGGGGCCGTCAGGTCGAGGATCCGCGATGACCGGTGTGGGGACCGACGAGACGGCCAGCGACCGTCGGCTGCCGGTGACGGTGCTGTCCGGATTCCTCGGTGCGGGCAAGACCACCCTGCTCAACCACATCCTGGCCAACCGGGAAGGGCGGCGGGTCGCGGTCATCGTCAACGACATGAGCGAGATCAACATCGACGCCGCGCTGGTGCGCGACGGCGGCAGCCTGTCGCGTACCGAGGAACGCCTGGTCGAGATGACCAACGGCTGTATCTGCTGCACCCTGCGCGACGACCTGCTGGTGGAGATCGCCCGGCTGGCCCGGCAGGGCCGCTTCGACTACCTGGTGATCGAGTCGAGCGGCATCTCCGAGCCGCTGTCGGTGGCGGCCACCTTCGCCTTCGGCACCGACGATGGTGGGGTGCTGGACGACGTCGCTCGGCTGGACACCATGGTCACCGTGGTCGACGCGCCGCACCTGATCGCCCAGTTGCGGGCCGGTGAGTCGCTGGAGCAGCGAGGGCTGGCTGCGTACGACGACGATGACCGCACCATCGCCGATCTGCTGGTCGACCAGATCGAGTTCGCCGACGTGATCCTGATCAACAAGACCGACCTGGTCGGGGCGGCCGAGTTGGCGACGGTGCAGGCGCTGGTGACCAGGCTGAACCCGAAGGCCCGGCAACTGCGGACCGTGCGGGCGCGGGTCCCGATGGCCGAGGTGCTCGACACTGGACGGTTCGACCTGGCGGCTGCCGAGACCGCTCCGGGCTGGGTCGCCGAGCTCAACGGCGAGCACGTGCCGGAGACCATCGAGTACGGCATCAGCAGCATCGTCTACCGGGCGGTCGCGCCGTTTCATCCGCAGCGGCTCTGGGATCTGCTCGCCGAGCTGGACAGCTTCGGCGTCGTACGGTCGAAGGGCTTTCTCTGGCTTGCCACCCGCCCGGACGTGCAGGCACTGTGGTCGCAGGCTGGTCCGTCGGCGCGGTGTGATCCGGCGGGGGTGCCGGTGGCTAGCTCCGGCGAGTGGCCGGACGACCCGGACGAGCGGGCCGACCTTGCCTCCCGGTGGGATCCGGTCTTCGGCGACCGGCATCAGGAGCTGGTGTTCATCGGCATCGGGCTGGACGGCGACGGGCTGCGGACGGCGCTGGACGCCGCGCTGCTCACCGGCACCGAGCTGGCGGCGGCGGGCGCGGGGCTGGCGGCCGGGCTGGCCGCCTGGAGCGCGTTGCCGGATCCGTTTCCTGAGTGGGATCTCGGTGAGCTGGACGAACATCCCGGTGGGCTGGGCGAACATGGACATGTGTCGAGCCAGACAGCACAGACCCCTATCGCAGCTAGATGAAAACGATTACCGTTAGCTCCCGGTGGTCCATCGGGGATCACCGGGAGGGAGTCTGTCTCGTGTTGACCGCAACCCGCCGTCGGGCCACCGGTGCGCTCGTCACCGCATCGGCGATGATCGCCGCACTGGTCGTCTCGGCCGCGCCGGCACAGGCCCACGGCGCCGGCCTGCCGGTGGTCCTCTCCGCCGGCCATGTCGACGTGATCGAAGTGGAGTACGAGGACGGGGAGATGGAGCTCGGCGTCCACGACGACACCGTCGAGCCCGGCGAGCACCGCCACCACGACGACGTGATCTTCGTCGTCAAGCCCGAGGCGAAGACCACTGTGCCCAGCGACTCGGCCTTCGCCTTCCTCGGC
This sequence comes from Solwaraspora sp. WMMD792, assembly GCF_029626105.1. NCBI lineage: Bacteria > Bacillati > Actinomycetota > Actinomycetes > Micromonosporales > Micromonosporaceae > Solwaraspora > Solwaraspora sp. WMMD792. The sequence continues at coordinate 4,591,347 of NZ_JARUBH010000009.1, read as the reverse complement.
ACCGCTGGCGCGCCGGTCTGGATCCTGCCGCAGGTGGAGAACGAGGACCTGCTCTTCGCCGGCATCGCCACCGAGGAACTGGAAGCGGGCGTCTTCGAGGGCGACACGGTCGACCTGACCGTGCAGCAGCTGATCAGCGCCCCCAGCTCCGCCAAGATGGCGATCTACACCGAGGACCTGTTCGGGCAGCCGACCGTGCTGGCCAACAGCCGCGACGGGCTGCCGGACGTCGTCGACCTGTCGGTCGGCGAGCACCTGCACGTCAACTGGGCGTTCAGTAAGGCCGGCGGGTACCTGCTCAAGGTCAAGGCCAGTGCCACGCTGGCCGGCACCACGACCGTCGTCGAGTCCGACTCGGTCTACCTGCGATTCGTCGTCCTGCCCTGATTCGGGCCGGATCGGAAGGGAGCAGCGTGATGAACACCTCCACCCGTCGGTTGCTGGCCGCGGTCGCGTCGAGCACGCTCGCGGCGGCGCTCGCGGTCGCCGTACCGGCCACGGCGCAGGCCACGGTCGTCGAGTTGACCAGCGGCCACGTCGACATCCTGGACATCGATCACGTCGCAGGCGGGCCGATCGAGCTCACTGTCGGTGACGACACCGGGTCGACCTTCGTCGAGCGGGATCCGTCCACCGTGGTCTTCGTGGTGCCGACCGCGGCCTACACCGCCGTACCGTCCAGTTCCGCGTGGTCGTTCCTCGGCACCGGCGGGTACGCCTACGTCCTGCCGCAGACCAACACCGCCGGCCTGCTCTGGGCCGGCTGGGACACCACCGGGGTGGCCAGCGGCGCCCTGCAGTTCAACCGGGTCACGGTCAAGCTGACCGACGTGCAGGGGCCCGGTGGGTTCAGCGTCTTCACCGCCTCCGGCGGCACCCCCACCGTGCTGTTCGACAGTGGCAACGGGCTGCCGGACAGCCTGAACGTCAGCCGCAACACCCACGCCCACGTCAACTGGGGCTTCGACGCCGCCGGCACGTACGTGGCGACGTTCGAGGTCAGCGGGGTCCGGACGTCGAACGGGCAGACGGTGAGCGCCACCGAGGAGTTCACCTTCGAGGTCGGCTGACCCCTCGGCTGATCCTCTGCCGACCCCCGGCAGACGAACCGGCGGGTGTCCGCCGATCCATCGTCCGGCCGGTGCCGATCATCACCTCTTCGGCACCGGCTGGACACCGCAACGGGGATGACAACGGTTATCGTTTGCGTGCTAACGTGCGGTGCGCGGGGACGATGGGGAGACAGGTGGGACAGTGCGCGGACGGGGACTCGTCGGGTCGGTCCTGCTGGCGGTCGGCCTGACCGGCTGCGCGGTCCCGCCGACGCTGAGCGCCGCCGACGACCGTCTCCAGGTCGTCACCACCACCGGCATCCTGCGGGACCTGGTCGACAACGTCGGCGGAGACCGGGTCGCGGTCGCCTCGCTCGTCCCCGACGGCGCCGACCCCCACTCGTACGAGCCGTCGTTGCGCGACGTGCGCAACGTCGTCTACGCCGACGTCGCCTTCAGCAACTACCTGCTGCTGGAGGAGCACGCCATCATCAAGGCGCTCGACGCCAACCTGCCCGACGGCGTACCGAACATCTCGCTCGCCGAAGGTGCCGTCAAGTACGCCGCCGAGATCATCCCGCTGGTCGAGGACGTCGCGCTCGACACCATCTGGCTCGGCATGCGGGTACGTGGCACCGGCGAGACCTACGGCGCCGACCGGGCCTCCGACATCCTGCTGCAGAGCACCGCCGTGACCGGCCCCGGCACGATGGCCGCCTACCTCACCGAGTCGTTCGGCAACCCGGCCGTCTACCTCGACTCGGCCGACGGGTTCGACGCCGCCACCGGTTACCGGGACGACACCGCCACCCTGCCGGCCGACGCGCACACCCACATGAGCTGGGCCTTCACCGAGCCGGGCGTCTACCGGCTGACCATGTCGGCGCGGCTGGCGGTCAGCCCCGACAGCCGCCCGGTCGCCCTCGGGGAACAGACCTTCACCTTCGCCGTCGGCGTCGACCCGCACAGCGTGCCCGGCATGGCCGGTGCCGAGGTGCTGCGCGGCGGGCACGCCGACATCACCGTCGACCTCGACGCGGCGGCGCGCGGCGAGCCGGCGCTGTACCTGTACGCCGACCCGCACGGCGACGGCGGGACCCACCAGCAGGTGCACGACCCGGCCGACACCGTCATCGAGGTGCCGAACAAGGCCCTCGCCCAGGTGCCGGCCGGGCGGGACTTCCGGTTCCTCGGCCGCCCCGGCGCCGAGATCTTCCAGCTGCCTCAGGCGGTGCTCGGCAAGCACGTACATGGCGAGATCGACCCGCATCTGTGGCAGAACGTCCGCAACGTGATCGCCTACGTCGAGCTGATCCGCGACACCCTGACCGGCGTCGACCCGGCCGGTGCCGCCGAGTACCGGCGGCGCGCCACCGCCTACATCGCCGAACTGTCGGTGCTCGACGACCACGTCCGCCAGACCATCGCGCGCATCCCACCCGGCCGACGGCACCTGATCACCACCCACGACGCGTTCGGTTACCTGGGGGCCGCGTACGACGTGCAGATCTCCGGCTTCGTCACCCCGCATCCGGCGGCCGAACCGAGCCTGGCCGACCGGCGTCGGCTCACCGAGACGATCCGCAACCTGCGGGTGCCGGCGGTGTTCCTGGAGCCCAACCTGCGGTCGCGGTCGTCGACGTTGACCGAGCTCGCCGACGACCTCGACGTGCGGGTCTGCGAAATCTACGGCGACACCTTGGACGACCGGGTGACCAGCTACGTCGAGCTGATGCGGTTCAACGCCGAGTCGCTGCTCGACTGCCTGGCACCGTGAGGAGGCATCAGTGAAGTCGATCGGCCTGTCGATGGCCGTCTCCGCGCTGCTGGCGATGACGCCGGCCGCCCAGCCCGCACTGCCTGCCGCCCAGCCGGCATTGCCCGCCGCCCAGCCCTCGTCGCCAGACCCGGCGCTGGACCAGTCGATCGCCCCGGACCAGCCGGTGGCCGCCGAACCGGCGGTGCTCGACGCCGGCCACGTCGACCTGGGGCCGCGCTACGTCGACGACGAGTGGACCCTGCTGATCCACGACGACGCCGCGCAGCCGGTATGGCGGGATCCGGACCGGACCGTGCTGCGGGTCACCGACGCCGCGCTGCGGGCCGTCCCGGACGATCCGACGTACGGCTTCCTCGGCGTGCCGGCCGGCACCGACGTGCACGTGGTGCCGCAGGTGCAGCACCCCGACGTGGTGTGGGTCGGCTGGAACACCCAGGACCCCCGGGTGATGCAGACCATTGACCGGGGCGTCACCCTGGAGCTGGCCGACGTGGACGGTCCGGGCGAGGTCGTCATGTACCTGCAGGACGGCACGTTCAGCGAACCGCAGGTGCTGTGGCGTTCCACCGAGCCGCCCGGCCAGCCGATGTGGGTCGAGGTCAACACCCACACCCACGCCAACTGGGTGTTCACCGCCCCCGGCGTGTACCTGATCGCCGTCCGGGCCAGCGCCGACCTGGTCGGTGGCGAGCGGGTCTCGGCCACCCGGCACCTACGCTTCGCCGTCGGCGACGCGTCCAGCACCGACGAGGCGCTGGCCGCGCGACCCGGCGAGGTCGCGGCACCGCCGCCGGCCGGGCCGGACCCCGCCGAGCCGGACGACGCCGGTGGTGGCGGTCCGTGGCTGGTCGTCGGCCTCGTCGTGGTCGCCGTCGCGCTGGCCGGCGCGCTGGTCGTCGTGGTGCTGCGCGGGCGGGCGGTACGGCGTCGGGTCGAACAGGAGCGTGCCGGCTCGTGACCGCGCTCGCCGTACACGATCTCGACGTGGACCTCGGTGGCCGCCCGGTGTTGCGCGGTGTCCGGCTGCACGTCGATCCGGGGGAGCTGGTCGGGTTGATCGGGCCGAACGGTGCCGGCAAGACAACGCTGTTGCGCGCGGTGCTCGGGCTGATCCGGATCCGCTCCGGGCAGGTGCTGGTCGACGGGGTGCCGAGCCGGCCGGGGCGGTGCGCGATCGGGTACGTGCCCCAGCGGCACGAGTTCGCCTGGGAGTTCCCGATCTCGGTGCAGGAGGCGGTGCTCAGCGGCCGTACCGGTCGGATCGGCCTGCTGCGGCGACCGGGGGCGGCCGACTGGCGGGCCACCGCCGAGGCGATCGACCGGGTACGCCTGGGCGACCTGCGTCGCCGGCCGGTTGCCGAGTTGTCCGGCGGCCAGCGCCAGCGGGTGCTGGTAGCCCGCGCGTTGGCGTTGCAGCCGGCGTTGCTGCTGCTCGACGAGCCGTTCACCGGACTGGACATGCCGACTCAGGAGCTGCTCGGTGAGCTGTTCACCGGTCTGGCGGCCGAGGGTACGCCGTTGTTGATGACCACGCACGACCTGATCGGGGCGATGGATGCCTGTTCCCGGCTGGTGCTGCTGAACCGGCGGGTGATCGCCGAGGGCAAGCCGGCCGAGCTGCGGGATCCGCAGCTGTGGATGCGGACGTTCGGGATCAGTGAACGGTCACCGTTGCTGCGTCTGGTCGGCGTCGACACCGCGGCCGTGGCCGCCGCGTCCAGCGAGGGGACCGGCTGATGCCGATCACCGAGTTCATCGCCGACCTGTTGAATCCGGATCTGGCGTTCCTGCCGAAGGCGCTGCTGATCGCGGTCATGTCCAGCGTGGTCTGTGGAGTGGTCGGCTGCTACGTGGTGCTGCGTGGGATGGCGTTCATCGGTGACGCCGTGGCGCACGCGGTCTTCCCCGGGCTGGCGGTCGCCTTCGTGCTGCAGGGCAGCCTGGTGCTCGGCGGCGCGGTCGCCGGGATCGTGACCGCGTTGCTGATCGCGGTGTTCGCCCAGCGTCGCCGGATCAAGGAGGATTCCCTGATCGGGGTGTTCTTCGTGGCCGCCTTCGCCCTGGGCATCGTGATCATCTCGCAGGCGCCGGGGTACGCCGGTTCGCTGCAGCAGTTCCTGTTCGGTTCGATCACCGGCATTCCGGACCGGGATCTCTACACGGTCGGCTTCACCGGGCTGGCGATCCTCGCGGTGCTGTTCCTGCTGCACAAGGAGCTGGTCGCGGTCAGTCTCGACCGGGAGTCGGCCCGGTCGGTCGGGTTGCCGGTGTTCTGGCTGGACATCGTGCTGTACGTGCTGGTCACCCTGGCTGTGGTGATCTCGTTGCAGACGATCGGCAACATCCTGGTCCTGGCGTTGCTGATCACTCCGGCGGCGGCGGCCCGGCTGCTCACCGACCGGCTCGGCGTGATGATGCTGCTCGCCCCGGTGATCGGCGGCGGTTCGGCGCTGGTGGGGCTGTACCTGTCGTGGAGCTACGACCTGCCGGTGGGCGGCACGGTCGTGCTGGTGGCGACCGGGGTGTTCCTGCTGGCCTGGGTCTTCGCCCCGCGTCACGGCCTGCTCGCCCGTCGCCGTCGGGAGCCGGCTGAGGAGCCGCACCGGGAGTCCGACGGTACGCCGGAGTCCCAGGTCACACCGGTGTCGGCAGAGGTGGCCGAACGGCCGATGGGATAATGAAAATGATTGTCGTTACGGTGCGGTGGGGCTTCCGCCCCGTCACGACCACGCCCCGCACCGGTCCACGGTGCGGGCGAGGGGAGGAACCAAGAATGAGAACGACAGGTGCCCGAACGCTCGCGGCCCTGGCCGGTGCGGCGGTGATCGCCGGCGGTGTGCTGCTGGTGCCGACCGCCGCGGCCGCCGCCGAGAAGGTGGTGCTCGCCAAGGGCCACACCGACGCGGTCGACGTCCACTACCACGACGGTGAACTGTCCCTGGAGGTCCACGACGACACGGTCAGCCCGTCGGTCAACCGCGACCCGGCCGACGTGACCTTCCAGGTGCTACCCGAAGCGGCCATGGCCGTGCCGGACGACCCCCGGTTCGCCTTCCTCGGTCCGGCCGGATCGCAGATCTGGCTGCTGCCGCTGACCCAGGACCCCGACCTGCTCTGGCCCGGCTGGAACACCACCACCCTCGGCTCCGGCGTCTTCGCCGGCGACAAGGTCCAGTTGAGCCTCGTCGAGGTCACCGGACCAGGAACCGTCTGGGTGTTCACCCAGGACAGCTTCGGTAGCCCGATCATGAAGTTCCGCAGCGACGACGGCCTGCCGGACGCCATCGACGTACCGATCCGCACCCATGCGCACGCCAACTGGGCGTTCAGCGCGCTGGGCGCCTACACACTGACCTTCCAGGCCGACGCGACGCTGACCGACGGCACGGCCGTCAGCACCGGCCCGGTCGACTATTCGTTCGTCGTCGGCGAGCTCGACGGCACCGGTCCCGAGACCGTGCTGAGTATCGCCGGCATGGCCGACGAGTACCAGCCCGGCGACACCGTCACCCTGCAGGCGGTGCAGACCCCGCAGACCGAGCTGGACCACTACCACTGGTTCAGCCGCTGCCCCGGCAGCGACGACTTCGCCATCATCCCCGGCGAGGCCGGCGCGTCCTACAGCTTCACCGCCACCCGTGAGCTCAACGCCTGCGAATACCAGGTGAAGCTCTACGACGACAACCATAGCGTCGTCGCGACCAGCGCGGAGGTCTGGCTCTGGGTGGCCTTCACCCCGACCGACCCGGAGGCCTCGCAGACCATCACCGCGTCGATCGACCCCACCCAGGGCGCACTGGTGATCAGCGTCGACCCGGACGACCGTAGCGTCGTCCTGCCGCCGGCGCAGCTGACCAGCGGTGGTGACAGCTGGGAGAGCACCGGAAGCCTGCGCCCGGTCACCGTCACCGACACCCGGGCCGGCACCCCCGGCTGGAGCGCCTCCGGTCAGCTGCCGGAGAACTTCACCGGACCCGACGGTGCCACCTTCAGCTCCGGCTACCTCGGCTGGACCCCACAGGTGGTCGACCAGTCCGCCGGTCAGGGCGTCGTCGCGGGTCCGGTCGTCGAGCCGTACGTCGTCGGCGTCGGTGGCGGACTCGGCAGCAGCGCCGTTCTCGGCTCGGCGCCGACCGGCGTGGGCCGGGGCACCGCGACCCTGTCGGCCGGCCTGCAGCTGCGCCTGCCGACCGAGACCGTGCCCGGCACCTACACCGCGACCCTCACCCTCACCGCGATCTGAGGATCGCACCAGGGAACGGGCTGGGCGACGACACCAAGCCGCGTCGTCGCCCGGCCCGTCCCACCCCCTCCGTGAAACGGACCACCCCGCATGCGTACGCCAGCAGCCCTGCTCGCCGGACTCCTCGCCGCCGCCGTCGTGTTGACGGGCCCGGTCACCGGACCGGTGACGGTCGGATCGCCGAGCTACCCGCCGGTCGCGGCGCAGTCACTCACCTGGGGCGTCGCCCCGTCCAGCCCTGACGGGCCGAACGGCCGACCAGCGTTCGAGTACAAACTGGACCCCGGCGCCACCCTCACCGACTACGTGGCGATCACGAACCACTCCGACCAGCCGATCACCCTCGACGTGTACGCCAGCGACGCGTTCACCACCGACCAGGGCGGCTTCGACCTGCTGCCGGCGACCGGGGAACCGGTCGACGTCGGGTCCTGGGTCACGTTCGAGTCCCGCACCTTCACCGTGCCGTCGACGTCGCGGCTGGACGTGCCGTTCACCATCGCCGTGCCGGACAACGCCACCCCCGGCGACCACCCCGGCGGCATCGTCGCCTCGCTCGCCGCCACCGGCACCGACGCCGAGGGCAACCAGGTGGCGGTCGACCATCGGGTCGGCTCCCGGATCTACCTGCGGGTCACCGGCGAACTCCAGCCCGGTCTGGACGTCGTGGACCTGTCGACGACGTACGACGGCACCTGGAACCCGGTCGGCGGTGGCACCGTCACGACGAGTTTCACCGTCCGCAACACCGGCAACGTCCGACTCACCGGGCGCCCCGAGCTGACTGTCGCCGGACCGTTCGGGCTGGCCGGGCGCAGCGTCACCGGCGATCCGCTGCCGGAGATCCTGCCCGGCGACAGTTTCCGGACCACGATCCGGGTCGACGGCGTACCGCCGATGTTCCGGCTGGGCGCGCGGCTCACCGTCGCACCGGTCGCTGTCACCGACGAGGTGCTCGACCCTGCCCCGGCGACCGTGACGCGGGAGAGCGGCCTCTGGGCCGTCCCGTGGCCGCAGCTGGTGATCCTCCTGGTGATCGGGCTGGCCGGCTGGCTGATTACTGCGCGCCGCCGCCGCGCCCGGCGCCGGCAGGCCGCACAACTCGAACAGGCCGTCGCCGCCGCGCGCGAACAGGGCCGCGCCGAGGCCGTACGGGACCGCGCGGTCACCGATGTCACCGACGACAAGACGACCCAGGGGACCTCATGATGACGACGATCCACCGCCCCACCGGTGCGGCGACCCGTCGCCGGTACGCCGCCGTGCTGGCGGTCGGTGCACTGGCCGCGGCCCTGATCGCGCCGGCCCCGGTGACCGCCGCACCCGCGACCGCCGCGTCGCCGACGCCGGCCTCGTCGCCGAAGTCTGCGTCGGTGAGCGCCGCCGGGGCCGACCTGGTGGCGGTCGCGATCGACGGCGAGACGCTCTCGGTGGTCACCCGGGCGGCGGGTACGGAGTTGGCGACTGGTCGAGGAACTCCCGGCGTCGGCCGGCAGCCGGCGACGGTGGTCTTCGGACCGGCGGGCGGCGTGGCGGTGCGGACCCCGGACCATCCGGCGTTCCGGTTCCTCGGCACGGCCGGTCGGCCGATGTGGGCACTGACCGGTGGCGACACCGATTTTCCGTACCTGGACACGAGGGCGGTGCCCCGCGGGGCGGTCCGCGGCGACACCATCGAGCTGTCGCTGCGTCAGGTCGACGGCCCGGGTGGATTCGCCGCCTACACCCTCGGTGGGCTCGGCGAGCCGACGCCGTTGTTCGGCACCCTCGACGCGATGCCGCGTACCGCTCGGCTGCCGGCAGCGACCAGGACCGGCGGTCTGGTCTGGCTCTTCGACGCTGCGGGCGAGTACCGGCTGACGCTGTCGGCGGCCGCGACGCTGGCCAACGGCACCGAGGTGACGGCCGACGCCGACTATCGGGTGCTGGTGCCGCGGCTCGACGAGGCGCGGCCCGACCCCGCAGACTCCCGGCCGGTGCCGGCCCCGGCTCCCGCTCCGGCGGCGGACCTGGCGAGGGCGTCCGGTGCCGCCCCGGGCGACGGTGTACCGCTCGGTGCCGATTCGCCGTCGGCCGGCACCCCCGCGCGGGCGCTGGCGGCGGGTGCCGCACCGGCGGCGACCAGCGCCGCGTCGCCGCTCGCGGCAGCGGTTCAGCAGGACGGGTCACGGGTGGTGATCGACGACGGTCATGTCGACATGGGTCCGGATCTCACCGGTGCGGACTGGACGATCCGCCTCAAGGACGACACCGTCTCGCCCCCGGTGTGGCGCGAGCTCGCCGACGTGGTGCTGCACGTCAAGGACAACGCGAAGATCACCGTTCCGGACGACGCCGACTTCCTCGGTGCGCCCGGGGACGAGGTGTGGCTGTTGCCGCAGGGGCAGCGTTCCGGGATCGTCTGGCCGGGCTGGAACACGCAGCATCCGTCGGTCGTGGCCGGGGTTCGTGGCCCGGTCACCTGGACTTTCAAGGGTGTCGACGGCCCCGGTCGGTTCGCGCTGTTCCTGACCGGGTCGTTCGGTGAATCCGAGGTGCTGTTCGATTCGTCGGCCCGGCTGCCGCAGCAGCTCGACATCCCGATCAACACGCACGCCCACGGCAACTGGGCGTTCAGCGAGCCCGGGATCTACCGGCTGGCCTTCGAGATGTCGGCCACCACGTCGTCGGGATCGACGGTCACCGACTCCCGCTCGCTCACCGTGGCGATCGGTGACGCGACGGACCCGGACACGGGCTTCGGGCCCGGCGGCGACGACAACCCGGGTGGTGGCGGCTCCGGTGACGGGAGACTGCCGCAGACCGGATCGTCGTGGCACCTGCCGGCCACCGGAGCCATCCTGGTGATCGCTGGCGCGCTGGTGTTGTTCGCGACGCGTCGGCGACGCGTCGCTCAGTGCTCGTCGTAGTGGTCGCCGTGTGCGGCGTGTCGGTGCCCGGCGTGGACGAAGTCCTGGTGGTCGCCATGGGACACCATCTCGTGGCCACAGTCGGGACCATGCCTGTGGTCAGCATGTGACTCGGCTGTCACGTGCTGGTCCGTGCCGCACTCGTCCCAGTGCCCGGCGTGCTCGTGGTGGACATGCCCGTCGTGCAGGTAGTCCGTGTGCCCGTCGTGGGTCACCGCAGCGTGCCCGCAGGTCGCGGAGTGGCTGTGGGGGTGTTCGGTGTGCACCGGGTGAGACATGGATACTCCCTAATTTTATGTTTACATTGCGATACGAGCATACGTCATCCGGGCTCGACGTGCGGGGCGTGTTCCGACGTGCCTGGCACGTTCCGGGTCCGGGAGTGCGATGGCTCTGGTAAAATGACAACCATTATCGTCGACCGCCAGGAAGGCCGGTTCCCGCCGATGAAGCCTGATATCCACCCTAAGTACGATTATGTGGTTTTCCGGGATCGAAGTGCGGACTTTGCGTTCTTGACCCGATCGACCGCGACCAGCCAGAAGACGATCGAGTGGACCGACGGCCAGACGTACCCGGTGGTCGACGTGGAGATCTCCTCGGCCAGCCACCCGTTCTGGACGGGTCGGCAGCGGCTGCTGGACAGTGCCGGTCGAGTGGAGAAGTTCCGTGCCAAGTACGCCCGGAAGAAGCGCCCGGAGGGCGACGACGCCGCCGCCGGCTAGCGTGCGCAGCCGCCCCCGCGCTTCCCGGTGCGTCGTGGCCGGGTTAGCCGAGCCGGTCGCCGGGTAGCCGGCAGGTGCTGGTAGTCGCGACCGTAGCGGCAGTGGCCGGCGAGGAGGCGTGATGGCTGGCATCGGTGCCCGCGTCTGGGCGGTGGCCGGGGGGCGCATCCCGCCGGTCAGCAACGGCGACGAGCCGGAGTTCACCAGCTTCGACCAGCTCTGCCTGCTCAACGCCGGCCACGTCGACGCCGAGGTCGAGCTGACCGTGTACTACGACGATCAGGAGCCGGCGGGGCCGTACCGCTGGGTGGTGTGGGCGCGCCGGATCCGGCACGCCCGGCTCAACGACCTCATCGACCCGGAGCCGATCCGGCTGGGCCGACCGTTCGGCTGCGTACTGACCTCGTCGGAGCCGGTGGTGGTGCAGTTCCAGCGACAGGACACCCGGCTGCCGGGGGTGGTGGCGTTGACCGACGCGACCCCGTACGCCGGGTGAGGGTCGGCCCACCCGGACCTGCCCGCACCCGGCGCGTCGGCACCCGGTCCACCGCCCTGGCGTGCCCGGTTCTACTTGCCCAGGAAGGCGAGCAGTGCGGTGTTGACCTCCGCCCCGTGGGTCCAGAGCAGGCCGTGCGGGGCTCCATCGATCTCGACGTACTCGGCCTTTGGCAACCGCTTGTGGAACTCACGGGCGGTGGCGTCGATCGGCAGGATCCGGTCGGCGGTGCCATGCAGGATCAGTGCCGGCACGTCGATCCGGTCGATGTCGGCCCGGAAGTCGGTCAGCCAGGTCGGCACGACCGCGCTGGAGGCGAACCACCCGGCGCCGGCCGCGACGTTCCAACTGTTGCGCAGTGCCTCCTCGGAGAGTCGGCCGCCGAGCGTCTCGTCGGTGTTGTAGAAGTCGCGGTAGAAGTCGCTGAAGTAGGCGTACCGGTCGGCGGTGACGGCGGCGAGGATGCCGTCGAAGACCTCCTGCGGCACGCCGGTCGGGTTGTCGTCGGTGGCCAGCAGGAACGGCTCCAGCGAGGCCAGGAACGCGGCCTTGGCGACCCGGGCTGAGCCGTACCGGCTCAGGTAGCGGCCCACCTCGCCGGTGCCCATGCTGAATCCGACCAGCACGACGTCGGTGAGGTCCAGGGTTTCCAGCAGGGTGTTCAGGTCGGCGGCGAAGGTGTCGTAGTCGTATCCGACGGTGGGCTGGCTGGACTGCCCGAAGCCACGCCGGTCGTAGGTGATGACCCGGTAGCCGGCGGCGAGCAGCGCCGCGCTCTGCTTCTCCCAGGAGTGCCCGTCCAGCGGGTAGCCGTGGATGAGCACCACCGGCTGCCCCTGGCCGTGGTCCTCGTAGTAGAGGTCGATGTTGGTGCTGTTCTCCTGGCCGACGGTGATGTACGGCATGACGACCTCCGGTCGCTCGGTGCGAGAACGGTCGTTCTCACTCGCTGTGTAATACAGTAGAGAACGACCGTTCTCTCCGCCAGCCGGAAGTCGACGATCCGCCGGTGACCCTCGTCACCGGCGACAGCCGTCAGCCGGGTGGCGGCCCGACCTGAAGGAGGAGACATGCCGGCGTTGACCGACGACGAGGTGCGGCGCAGGGTGCTCGACGCCGCCGATCAGCTCTTCTACGCCCGGGGCGTGCAGGCCGTCGGCATGGACGCGCTGCGCGCCGAGGCGGGAGTCCCGCTCAAACGGCTCTACCAGGTCTTCGGGTCGAAGGAGGCTGTGGTCGAGCAGGTGCTGACCCGCCGGCAGCGAATGTGGAACGACCTGGTGGACGCTGCCCTGGCCAGCGGCGGCACGCCACGCGACAAGCTGCTCGCCATCTACGACGGGCTTGCGCAGTGGGCCACGGACGACGACTTCCGTGGCTGCCTGTTCATCAACACCTTCGGCGAACTGGGCGGGACCACGCCACGCGTCGCCGAGTTCGTCCGAGCGCAGAAGGCCGAGTTCCAGCAGCGGGTGGCGGCACTGGTCGCCGAAGCCGGCGGATCCGCGACCCTGGCCGCCCAACTCGCGATTCTCGCCGAGGGCGTACAGACCACCACCGCGATCGCCGGCGACAACGCCGCCGCCGCTCACGCGCGCTCCGCCGCCGAGGTTCTCATCGGTAGCGCCCTCACGTCGACCACCGACCACTGGGCCGACCCGACCATCGGCGGCTGAACTTCGTCAGCCGCCGGCGGCGCCCGGTCAGCCGTACGGGTGCAGGAACTGGTGCGGGCGCAGCGCCTTCGCGGTGATCCGCACGTCACCGATCCAGCCGTAGAAGCCCTGCCCGTACTGCAGGTCGAACGAGGTCGCGCCGATCACGAACGGCAGGCCGAGGGTGGCGATGCCGGTCGAGGTCTGGGTGGGGTTGCGGGCGATCTTCGACCCGTCGACGTAGACGACGGTCTGCTCGGAGTCGTTGACCACGGCCAGGTGCATCCACCGGCCGGGCGGCAGGGCGTGGCTCCACGACGTCGGGTCGGCGTCCTGCACGTCGGCGTAGACGACGTACTGCAGGAAGCGCTCGGGGGAGATGTTCAGGCTGCAGGTGCACTCCAACGGCGACCAGCCGGTGGTCTTGCCGGCGTCGCCGCTGCGCCCCTCCCAGCTCAGGATGCCCATCCAGGCGTGGTCGCCCTGGTACGGGTCGGGCAGCTTGACGAACGCCTCGATGGTGTAGCCGTCGCGGAACTTCAAGCTGTTTATCGGCGCGTCCGGCCCGGCCCGCAGGATGGCACCCCGGTCCGGGCCCTTGCCGCCGTCGAAGCGCAGGCTGGCGTGCGCCGGCTGGCCGCTGTGGTGTTCGTCGGAGAAGGTCAACGTCTCGGCGTTGCCGGCACCGATCCGGCCCACGGTCAGGTCGTTGCCGTTGCCGCTAAGGTCGCGGACCACGGTGCCGTCGAGCACCGGGTTGCCAGCGACCGGGCTGCCGGTGCCGGCGCCGAAGCCGGCCGAGTCGAAGCGCCAGTAGCCGACGGTGGTGTGGCGCAGCACCGCGACCGGCGGCCGGGCCGCGGGCGGCGGCACCGGCGCGAACCCGTCGAACCGGGCCGCGAAGTCGAGCTCGACGCTGAACCGGTCGACCGGGCCGGTCAGCTCGACCGTCTCGGCCTGCAGCGGCGTGCGCTTGGCCGGATCCCGGGTGAGGAACCAGGGGGCGAAGGTCTCCACGTCGATGACGTTACGGACCAGATCGAAGTGGTAGAGCCGGATCATGCCGGCCCCGCCGTAGTAGCGGTCCTGGTAGTTGGCGATGTGCACATGCACGTCGTGGCCGGCCGCGTTGGTGAGGGTGGTCCGCCCCGGCGGCCAGTAGTGGCCGTTGAGGGTGAGGAAGATCTGGTCGTTGTCGCGGATCAGCCGGTCCCACAGCCGCTGCCCGTGGCCGGACAGCTGAGCCGCGCCGGCGTCGTCGGCCCAGGCCAGGTCGTGGGTGGTGAGGATCACCGGCAGCGTACGGTGGGCGTCGATGACGCCCTGCGCCCAGGCGAGGCCGTTGTCGGAGGCCCGCCAGTCGAGCGCGATGATCAGCCAGTCCCGGCCACCGGCGCGCAGCACGTGGTAGCTGTTGTAGCCGTCCGGCGAGGCACCGCCGAAGGTCGGTGTGTCGGTGAACCGGTGTGGTCCGAAGGCGCGCAGGTAGACACTGTCGCCGCGCTGGTCGTCGCCGCCACGGATGTCGTGGTTGCCGGCCAGCACGCTGTACGGCAGCCGGCCGTCGATGGTGCGGAAGGCGTCGCTGGCGAGGTCGATCTCGTGTTCGCTGCCGTGCTCGGTGATGTCACCGAGGTGGGTCATGAACGCGATGTTCGCGTCCCGCCGCTCCTGGTTGAGGTAGCGGAAGGTGGCTTTCAGCGGTTCCGGGTCGGAGCTGTCGGCGTCGAACAGGTACTGCGTGTCGGGCAGCACGGCGAGCGCGAATCTCGGGCTCGCCGGGTCGAACGGCCCGCCGGCGGCGGCCACGGCGGGGGTGGCGGCGGGAGCGCCGATCACCGTGGCGGCGGCGCCGGCGGCGGGCGCGGCGAGCGCCGCCTGCAGCAGGGAACGTCGTTGCAGACGGCCGGGCGCTGTACCGTGCGGCGGGTTCTCGGAGTGTTCCGGCTGGTGGGTACGCAGGGGATCGTCAGTCACCCGAGCAACGTCGCGCCCGGTGGTGAGCGCCGGGCGTCAGCTGGCTGAACGACGGTCTGCGACCAACGGAAGATCAACTCGGTGGGGCAGGTGGCCGGTCCACCCGGGCGGCGGTGCCGGGTGCCGGTGCCGCGCCGATGCCGGCGAGCGTGTTGTCCACCACGGCGGCGACGTGCTCCGCCGCCCGGGTACGCCACTGCCGCTCCGGCAGTCGCCGGTGTTCCAGGAAGAACAGCGACAGCGTCGAGGTGACCAGGTGCGCCGCGACGGTGGTCGAGGCATCCGGGCGTACCGAACCGGCCCGCACCGCCCGGTCGAGCCACCCGGCCAGACCGGCCCGCATGTCGCCGACCACGTCCCAGAACACACTCGACAGGTCGCTGTCGAGTTGGCTCTCCCCAGCTAGTACGGCGATCAGGTCGGCGTGTTCGCGCAGGTGGGCGAGGAGCGCCCGGCAGTAGGCGGCCAGCGCGGACCGGGGGTCGTCCGGGTCGAGCGGGTCGAGGACGCCGCTGATCGCGAGCCGGTAGCCGCCGTACTCGGAGACCACGTCCTTGAGCAGGTCGAGTTTGGTGGGGAAGTAGTGGAACAGCAGGCCCTCGGCGACGCCGGCTTCCTTGGCGAGCTGCTTGGTGGTGGTGGCCGCGAAGCCCTGCCGGGCGAAGACGCGTACCGCGACCTCACGCAGCTGCCGTCGCCGTTGCTCGGCGGCCTGTTGCCGACTGGTTGCCATGGTCCTCCACATCCTCGACCACACTCGTTGAGTAAAAACTCAATGAGTGTATGCTCAATGAAGCGCCCCGGGGCCCGGTAACCGCAGCCAGAGGAGGCTCTATCGTGCACCCGTCCCTGCCCACCCGACCGACCGTGCGCGCCTTCACCAAGCCCGACTGTGTCTTCTGCGCCCGCGCCAAGCGGACGCTCACCGGCGAAGGCATCGACTTCCAGTCGTACGACGTCACCACTGACGCCCGCACCGCGAACGCCAGCGCCTACTTCTCCGGCGCGTACACCGTCCCGCAGATCTTCCTCGGCGACTACCACGTCGGCAGCGCCGACGACCTGGACCGGCTGGCCGCGACCGGCCGGCTGGCCGCCCTGACCGGCGCGCCGCCACGCGGCGACCTCGACCTGGACGCGCACACCGACGACGAACTGGCCCACGGGGCGGCCGACCTCGCACTGTCCACCGTCATCCCCACCAGCGACGGCACCCACGATCCCGACCCGCAGACCTGGCCGATCCTGCACATGTACCGGAGGTTCTTCGGCTTCTGGCCCAACACCTTCGCCTACCTGCACCGCTGGCCGGCAGCGTACAAGCTGTTCGTCTACTGCCAGAACGCGGCGGCCGTGCAGACCGGCGGGCAGCGGCTCGGTCGGGCGGTGATGTCCGAGGTCGCCTACGCGACGTCCCGCGCGCACGGCTGCTCGTACTGCATGACCCACGCCGTCGCCGTGCCCGGCGCGACCGGCCCGGCGGACCCGGACAGCGCGACCGGCCCGACGGACCCGGACAGCGCGGTCGGGCCGCACGAAGCCGCCCTGACCGACCTGGCGGCCCGCGCCACCCGCAACGCCGTCACCCCGCAGGCGTTGGCGAAGGTCCGGGACACCGTCGACCAGGCCCGCCACGGCGACGGGGACGCCCAGGCCAGGATGGACGCGCTCACCATGGTGGTGGCGTCGTTCGGCTTCCTCAACGTGTTCAACGACCTGGTCGGCCTGGAGATCGAAGGCGACTGGGCGGCGACGGCCAGTGCCCGGGGCGTGGCCGCCGGCCGGCACGCGGTCGGCGACACCAACCCGCGCAACCTCGACCACGAGCTGCCGTCCGGCGGGCCGACCCTGCCGCAGCTGATGGCCGGCTACGACGAACTCGTCGGCGACCCGGAAACCTACGCCGAACGCGAGCTGGGTTTCGTCCCGGCCTGGGTGCGGGCCTGGCCGGCCGCGCAGCGCCGCCGGCACTGTCACCTGTACGTCGAACTGATGCGTGACCGGCCGCACTCCCGGATCCCCGCCGACCTCAAGCACCTGATGGCCCGGGTGTCGGCCGTCGCCCGGGACCACGGCTACCTGGCCGCTGCCGAGGGCTACCTCGCCTTCACCGCCGCACCGGACCGGCCGGACGCGGTGACCCGGATCGACCGCTGCGTGGCCGCCGCCACCGGCCGTGCCGACGACGGCGGCGTCTTCGACGACCGGGAACGCGCGGCGCTGCGGCTGGCCTGGCTCTCCGCCCAGGTGCCGCTGGTGACCCCCCGGCGGCAGGTGCAGCCGGCCATCGACCACTTCGACGCCGACGAGCTGGTCGAGCTCGCCGTGGTCTGCGCGGTCGCGTCGATGCTCCAGCGGTTCGCCGCGCTGACCGGCCCGGCCGTCGAACCGCAGGTACGCGAGTTCCTCGCCCGGCACAATCTGTCGGCCGATTCACTGGTGCTGCGCTACCCGCTGCCGGACGGCCCGGTGTCGGACGGCGCGGTGTCGGCCGGCGGGCGGTAGCCACTCACCGCGACACCGCCAGTTCGCCGAACCACCGGCCGGCGTCGCGGAACACCTCCCGGACGGTCAGCCCACCGGCGGCCGCAGCGGCCCGTACCGCGTCGGTGTCCAGCCGTGCCCACCGGAACGCCGGCCCCAGCAGGGGCCGGCCCCCGGCGGCGGTGCTGACCACGTGCGCGTACCCGCGCCACAGCCCGACCCCGGGCGGATCCAGCTCCACCAGCAGGGTGCCCAGCGGATGCAGCAACGACCGGCACCGGCGCAGCAGCGCCACCGGGTCGCCGCCGATGCCGATGTTGCCGTCCAGCAGTACGGCGTGCCGCCACCGGCCTTCGGCGGGCAGCCGGTCGAACAGGTCACGGTGGATCGCCACCCCGCCCCGGGCCCGGGTCAGCGCCACCGCTCGGGCCGACACGTCCACCCCGACGGCGGTCACCCCGGCCCGGGTCAGCGCCACCGTGACCCGGCCCGGCCCGCAGCCCAGGTCCAGGGTCGGGCCGCAGCACCGGGCCACCACCGCATCGGTCGTCGGCTCCACCGGCCCATGCCAGCGCTCCACCGGCAGCCGCCAGCGGACCCCGTCACCCTGCACCAGCCAGTGTCCGCCGGACGCCGGAGCCAGCAGCGCGGCGGCGAAACCGTGGTCCGCCGCGTACCGGCCGGGCACGCTGGCGGTCACCGTCGCGCCCCGACGGCCGGCACCGGTATCCGGGCCAGAGCCGGCACGCCCACCGCCGCCACCTGACCGGCGAACCGGCTGCCGGGGACCGCGTCGGCCACCGCCAGCGCGTCGCGCCACTCGTCGACGTCGCGCAGCACCGGCAGCGGCGCGACCCGCAGCCCTCGCGCGCGCAGCGCCGACCAGGTGTCGCGACCGGTGTGCGAGGTCGACATCGGCACCCGCCGCAGCACCTCGGCATGCCGGGGATCGGTCAGACCCAGCGCCCACCAGCCGCCGTCGGCCGCCCAACCGAGCACCGCGCCGGTGCCGGCCCGCACCCCACCCGCCTGGGTCGGCGCCCCACCGGCACCGGTCAGCGTCTCGACGGCAGCGGCCAGTGCCGCGCCGGTCAGCTGCGGAGTGTCCATCCCGATCTGCAGCACCGGCCGACCCGGGTACGCCGCCGCCACGTCGGCGTGCGCGTTGGCCAGCCGGTCGGCGAACCCGTCCCCGCGCTGCGGCAGTACCCGCCAGCCGGCAGTCGCCACGACCAGCTCCTCAGCGGCACCCGGGTACGCGTCGGCGTCGGTCAGCCGGCCGGCCAGCGCCAGCACCGGCGTCACGGCACCGGCCGCGCCGGTCGCACGGACCGCGTCCATCGTGTCCAGCAGCGCGGCGGTGGCGATCCGGGCGGCCTGCGCGGGAGTGGCCGGCGGGCAGAGCCGGGTCTTCACCAGCCCGGCCACCGGTGTCTTCGCCATCACCAGCAGGACGGTCACCGGGCACCGTCCACGGTGCGCAACACCCGACCGAAGTCGCGGGTCGCCCGCAGCGTGCCGCGTACCGAGCCGGACACCTTCGACCGGGTGCCGGCCGCCCGGGGTGCGTACGTCACGTCCAGCTCGACGATGCGCCACCCGGCACCGGCGGCCCGGATCATCAGCTCCAACGGGTAGCCGAAGGCCCGGTCGGTGACCCCGAGCGAGAGCAGCGCCTCGCGGCGGGCCACCCGGATCGGGCTGAGGTCCCGCAGCGGTACGCCGCGCTGCCGTAGCAGCGCCGCGACCAGCGCCGTACCGGCCCGGGCATGCCAGGGCCAGACCCGCGCCGACACCGGTCGGCGGCGTCCCACGGTCAGCTCGGCGTGCCCGTCGGCGACCGGACGCACCAGCGCCGGCAGCTCCGTCGGATCGAACGACCCGTCCGCGTCGAGCACGCAGACCAGCTCGGTCTCGGCGGCCAGCAGGCCGGTGTGCACGGCGGCCCCGTACCCGCGCCGGGGCTCGTGCACCACCCGGGCGCCGTGCGCGGCGGCCACCTGCGGGGACCCGTCCCGGGACCCGTTGTCCACCACCACCGCCCGGTAGCCGGGCGGCAGCGCGGCGAGTACGCCCGGCAGGGCGGCTGCCTCGTCGAGGCAGGGCAGCACCACGTCGATCGGTGTCGGCATACCGCCGACGCTAGGACGAACCGCCCCTGACCGGGTGGCGTTCCGCGCTTACGGAAGTCTTACGGGCGGCAATTCTTACCGGAGGGTTACGGTCCGGCCGTTGCCCGGTCCGGGTGCCGGCGCAGGCCGTACCGTCCGTTGGTCATGACACCAGAATCCGCCACCCGGCGGTCCGGTCGCGCCGACCTGATCGTGCTCGGGGTCGAGCTGGCGCTGATCGCCGCCGCCGTCGTCATCGGTGTGGTGCTCAACCGGCGTGGAGTCGGACTCTACGCCGAGACCGCGCCGCTGTACGCGTTCTGGCGTCCGCACGTCGGCTGGGGCACGCCGCTCGCCGTCGCGGTCGCCGTCGTGGTCGTCGGTTGGGGGATGCGGTGGGCGCGCACCGCCAGCTGGGGCCGACTGCTCGGTGTCGGCTACCTCGCCGCGGTGGTCTGGATTCTGTCGCTGGCCCTGATCGACGGCTGGACCGCCGGAGTCACCGAACGCCTCACCAACCAGGCCGAGTACCTGCACGAGGTGCACCGGATCACCAGCATCCCGGCGATGCTGGCCGGGTTCAGTGACCGGATCATCGACTTCCAGCCCGGCTCCTGGTCCACGCACACCGCCGGCCACCCGCCGGGGGCGCTGCTGGTCTTCGTCTGGCTGGACCGGATCGGCCTCGGCGGTGGCACCGCGGCCGGCCTGGCCTGCATCCTGATCGGCGCGACGCTGGTGGTCAGCGTGCCGGCGGCGCTGCGCCGGCTCGGTGCCGAGGACGCCGCCCGCACCGTACTGCCGTTCCTGGTGCTGCTGCCCGGCGCGGTGTGGATCGGCTCGTCCGGCGACGGGGTGTTCACCGGAGTGGTCGCCGCCGGGCTGGCCCTGCTGGCCGCCCGCCACCCGGCGGCGCTGCTCACCGGCGGCCTGCTGCTCGGCTTCGCGCTCTACCTGTCGTACGGGTTCGTGCTGGTCGGGCCGTTGGCGTTGGCGGTGCTGGTGATGCGGCCGGGCCGGTTCCTGCCGGCGTTGCTGATCGCCGGCACCGGGGTGGTGGCCGTCGTGGTCGCCTTCACCGCCGCCGGTTTCTGGTGGTGGGAGGGCTATCAGCTGGTTGTCGAGCGGTACTACCAGGGCTGGGCGGCCGAGCGCCCGTATAGCTACTGGGTGTGGGCCAACCTGGCGGCGATGCTGCTCTCCGCCGGCCTGGTCGTCGGGCCGGCACTGCGACGCACGGTCGACGCGGCCCGGCAGACGGTACGCCGGGCCACCCCGGCCGCCCCGACCGGGGCGGCCGGCGAGCCGCGCTGGCGGCGACTGCGCACCGGGTTGCGGGCCGCCGCACGGCCGACGGTCGTGCTGCCGCTGACGGCGGCGGCCGCGATCCTCGCCGCCGACCTGTCCGGGCTGAGCAAGGCCGAGGTGGAGCGGATCTGGCTGCCGTTCGTGGTGTGGCTGCTGGTCGCCACCGCCCACCTACCGGCCGGCACACGCCGCTGGTGGCTGGCCGGGCAGGCGGCGACCGCGCTGGCCGTCAACCACCTGCTGCTGACCTTCTCCTGACCTTCTCCTGACCGGGTTCAGGCCGGCACCGGCAGCGCGGCCGGCTCCCGCAGCGGGTCAGTGGCGAAGGCGGCCACTCCGTCGGCGAAACCGACCCGGGCGGTGAAGCCGAGCAGTTGCGCCGCCCGGCCCGGGTCGGCCACCACGTGCCGTACGTCCGCCGGGCGGGCACCGCCGACGATCACCGGCTCCGGCCCGCCCATCGCCGCGGCCAACTGCCGGGCCAGCTCACCGACCGTGTGCGGTTCACCCGAGCAGACGTTCACCGGCACCATGCCGGCCGGCTGGTCGGCGACCATGGCCAGCAGGTTCGCCCAGGCCACGTCGGTGACGTGCACGAAGTCCCGCTGCTGCCGGCCGTCCTCGAGCACCTGCGGCGCCCGTCCGCCGGCCAACGCCGACCGGAACAGCGACGCCACTCCCGCGTACGGGGTGTCGCGCGGCATCCGGGGGCCGTACACGTTGTGGTAGCGCAGCGCCCAGCCACCGCCGCCGGTCTGCCGCGCCCACGCCGCCGCCAGATGCTCCTGGGCGAGCTTGCTCGCCGCGTAGGTGCTGCGCGGCTCAAGCGGCGCGTCCTCCGGCACCCGTGTCCAGCGGAGTTCACCGGCGCACCGCGGGCAGCGGGGGTCGTACCGGCCGGCGGCCAGGTCGTCAGGGCGGCGTGGTGCCGGCCGGACGACGCCGTGTCCGGCACAGGTGTAGCGGCCTTCGCCGTACACCACCATCGAGCTGGCCAGCACCAGCCGGGTCACGCCGGCCCGGTGCATCGCGGCCAGCAGCACCGCAGTGCCGTAGTCGTTGTGGCCGGCGTAGGCCGGCGCGTCCGACGGGTCGAGGCCGTGGCCGACCATCGCCGCCTGGTGACAGACCACGTCGACGCCGGGCAGCAGCCGGTCCAGCAGGTCGCCGTCGCGGACGTCGCCGCGTACCAGGTCGTGCCGGCGGACCCAGTCGGGTGGCTCGTCGCCGTGCGCCTGCGGCAGCAGCGCGTCCAGCGCGACCACCTCGTGTCCCTCGTCGACCAGCAGGTCGGCGATGTGCGATCCGATGAACCCGGCCGCGCCGGTGAGCAGTATCCGCATCCGCTCACGGTAGGGCCGGCCGGCGGGTCGCCGGTCCGGTTCCGGCCAGCCGTCAGAATTCCGTAATCGTCGAACCGGGGCCTGACCGGGTCGTCGCGAACTAGCGTCCCGGTACATGGCCGCCACCACCGATCCGGCACCGGACCCCGGCTCCGGCCCCGCCGGCCCCGCCTCTGCCGGTCCCACCTCTGCCGGCCCCGCCTCTGCCGGGCCGTTCGACGTTGCCCACCGCTGGCGCAGCCCGCTGCGCGGCCCCTGGCTGACCTCGGTCCTCGGCCTCGTCCTGCTGATCGGCCTGCCGGTGGTGATGATCACCGGGCTGCTCGACTACATCGCCTACGGGCCGCAGTTCGGGCAGGCGTTCCCGCGCGACGTCGGCTGGCTGCGGCTGCCGTACTTCGACTGGCCGACCCGCCCGTCCTGGCTGTTCCGGGTCAGCCAGGGCCTGCATGTGGCGTTGGGGATCGCGTTGATCCCGGTGATCCTGGCCAAACTGTGGTCGGTGATCCCGAAACTGTTCGCCTGGCCGCCGGTGCGGTCGGTGGCGCAGGCGCTGGAGCGGGTCTCGCTGCTGCTGCTGGTCGGCGGGATCCTGTTCCAGACCGTCACCGGTGTGCTGAACGTGCAGTACGCGTACCTGTTCGGGTTCGACTTCTACACCGCGCACTACTTCGGGGCGTGGGTGTTCACCGCCGCGCTCGTCGTCCACGTCGTAGTCAAACTGCCCCGGATGGTCACCGCGCTGCGGTCCCGGTCGCTGCGTGCCGAACTGCGCACCTCGCGGGCCGACACCCGGCCCGAGCCGCCCGACCCGGACGGCCTGGTCGCCCCGCGCCCCGCGCCCGCCACGATCAGCCGCCGGGGTGCGCTCGCCCTGGTCGGCGGCGGGTCGCTGCTGTTGGCGGTGCTGACCGTCGGGCAGAGCCTGGACGGTCCGTGGCGGCGGCTCGCTCTGCTGCTGCCCCGTGGTCGGCCGGCCGGTGACGGGCCGAACGGCTTCCCGGTCAACCGGACCGCCGCCGCGGCCGGGATCGGGCCGGCCGACACCGGCGACGGCTGGCGCCTGGAGCTGCGCGGCGACGACGACCGGGTGGTGAGCCTGAGTCGGGAACAGCTGCTCGGCCTGCCGTCGCACACCGCGCGGCTGCCGATCGCCTGCGTGGAGGGCTGGTCGACCCTGCAGACCTGGACCGGGGTACGGCTACGCGACCTGGCCGCTGAGGCCGGGGTGCCCGAGCCGGCGTCGGCCCGGGTCACCTCGATCCAGCGCGGCGGCCTGTTCAACAAGGCGACCCTGCAGGCCAACCAGGTGCTGGACCCGGACTCGCTGCTGGCGTTGCGGGTCAACGGGGTCGACCTCTCGCTCGACCACGGATTCCCGGCCCGGATCATCGTGCCGGCCCTGCCCGGCGTGCACTGCACCAAATGGGTGGCGACCATCGAGTTCAGCGGGGACGGTGACGGCGATGGGTGACCGGAGCACGCAGACGGTGGCCGCCCGGTTCCGGGCCGGCTACGGGGCGCCGCTGTGGCACCTGCTGGTGCTGGTGGGTTGTTTCGCGGTCACCGGCTGGGTGGTGCTGAGGTTGGCCGACGAGACGACCGCCGTACGGATGCTGATCTGGTTCGTGGCCGCGGTGATCGTGCACGACCTGGTCATGTGGCCGGTCTACGCGGCCGCCGACCGGGCGCTGCTCACCGCGACCCGGTCCACCACCGCGACCCAGGCGGCCACCGGGAACGGTAGCCGCCCGGCGCGGCTGTCCGTGGTGAACCATGTCCGGGTGCCGGCGCTCGGGTCGGCGCTGCTGTTCGTCGTCTACCTGCCGGGCATTCTGCAGCTCGGCGGCGGCACGTTCACCGCCGCGACCGGCCTGACCCAGCAGCCGTACCTGACTCGCTGGCTGCTGGCCAGCGCGGCGATGTTCGCCGTCAGCGGGCTGTGGCTCGCCGTCCGCCTGTACCGCGTCCGGTCGCGGGACCGCCGATGATCCACAGCGTCGGGTCGAAGTACCCCGACCGGGATCAGCCGAGGCCGTGCTCGGCCGGGCTGGTGTTGAGGAGCCAGGCGAGCGGCATGGTTGCCTGTACGGCGTAGTGGTCGCCGTCCAGCCGGTGCACGGTCACGGTCTGAGCCGTGTCCTGGTCGACCACCCAGTACTGGGGGATGCCAGCTGCCGCGTACTCATTGCGTTTGGTCACCGTGTCGGTGCCTTCGGAGCCCGGTGAGACGATCTCGGCGACGAGGAGTACGTCGGCGACCGGCAGCCAGACCGCATCGGCCTGAGGTTTGCTCCAGACGACAAGGTCGGGGATGCGCCCGCCGATGCCGGCGCGGCCGGGGATGCGTAGTCCCACCGCCTGTGCGATCTGATCGGTGGGGACACCGGCTGCGGCGAGCCACACCATCAGCCGGGTCGCGATGATCGCGTGGGCGTACCCCGGGGGTGGCATGATCGAGAGGACTCCGTCGGGGCTGATCTCGTACCGGTGGTGTTCGTCGGCAGCCATCATCGCGGTGAGGTCGTCGAGACTTACGATCGGGGGCATGTGCCTGCCGACAGCCTCTGAACTCATGCTCGCATCCTAACGGGCTGCCTCGCGGTGGACATGTGAACACCAGGCGGGACCGGCGCCGCGCCGAGCGGTACGGCGGCCCGCCGGTCCGCCGTACCGCCATGGGTCAGGCCTTGGCCTGCATGCTGGACCGGGCGGGATTGGCCTGCTTGGCCGCCTTCGGGTCCTTCTCATCCTGCTTGGCCCGCACTCCGGCGGCCACCCGGTCGCCGATGTTCTTGTCGACGTTGCGCCAGTACTCGAAGGCGCGTTGCAGCACCGGCTCGCTCACCCCGTTGAGCAGATGGCCGACGATGTTGTCGACCAGGCGGTCGCGAGCCGCGTCGTCGAGCACCTGGCGGACCATGGTGCCGGCCTGACCCCAGTCGTCGTCCTCGGCGTGCGACGAGTACGCCGCCCGGACCATCTCGCCGTCGGCGTACCAGGTGCCGCCGTCGTCGGTGAGATTCGGCTGCGCCTGCGGTCCGCCGTACGAGTTCGGCGCGTACACCGGGTCGGTGACGTTGCGCACGCGCATCGCGCCGTCCTTGGAGTAGCTGTGTGTCGGCACCTTCGGCGAGTTGACCGGGATCTGCCGGTAGTTGACGCCGAGCCGGGCGCGGTGTGCGTCGGCGTAGCTGAACCCGCGGGCCAGCAGCATCTTGTCCGGGGACAACCCGGTGCCGGGCACCACGTTGTTCGGCTCGAACGCGGCCTGCTCCATCTCGGTGTGGTAGTCGGTGACGTTGCGGTTCAGGGTCAGCCGGCCGACCTCGTGCAGCGGGTAGTCGCCGTGCGGCCACACCTTGGTCAGATCGAACGGGTTGAACCGGTACGTCCTGGCCTGCTCGAACGGCATCACCTGCACGTACAGCGTCCAGGACGGGAACTGCCCGGCGGCGATGTGCTCGAACAGGTCCCGCTGGTGGTAGTCGGTGTCGGCCGACGCCATCTGGTCCGCCTCGTCCTGGGTGAAGAACTCGATGCCCTGGTCGGTCTTGAAGTGGTACTTGACCCAGAACTTCTCGCCCCGCTCGTTGATCCACATGTACGTGTGGCTGCCGTACCCGTTCATGTGTCGCCAGGTACGCGGAATGCCCCGGTCGCCCATCAGCCAGGTGACCTGGTGCGCGGATTCCGGCGACAGGGTCCAGAAGTCCCACTGCATGTCGTGGTCGCGCAGGTTGTTGTCGGCCCGGCGCTTCTGCGACCGGATGAAGTGCTGGAACTTCATCGGGTCCTTGATGAAGAAGATCGGCGTGTTGTTGCCGACGATGTCCAGGTTGCCGTCGCTGGTGTACAGCTTGACGGCGAAGCCGCGTGGGTCACGCCAGGTGTCCGGGCTGCCCCGCTCCCCGGCGACGGTGGAGAACCGGACGATCGCCTCGGTCTCGGTGCCGGGCTGGAAGACCGCCGCCCGGGTGTACGCGCTGACGTCGCTGGTGACCTGGAACACGCCGAACGCACCGCCGCCCTTGGCGTGCGGCTGCCGCTCCGGGATCCGCTCCCGGTTGAAGTTCGCCATCTGCTCGATCAGGTAGTGGTCCTGCAGGAGCAGCGGGCCGTTCGGGCCGACGGTGAGCGAGTGTTCGTCGCTGGCGACCGGCACCCCGGCGTCGGTGGTGGTCGGTGGGCGTTGTCGCTGGTCGGTCACGAGTTCTCCTCGGGTCGGCGGCAAGTCCGTGCGCTGCTGGCACCTATTACCCAGCCAACGAAGATCTCAGCCCTGCGTGCGTGGCCGCCGGGTCCGACACCGGATTCCAGATCAGGCGACGCGGGTGGCGGTGCCGGCCGGTGCGGCCGGCACCCGGTCGGGGTGCAGTACGGCGGCGATGGTTTCGACCCCGTCGATCAGCCGGGGTCCGGGCCGGACGACGAGGGAGTCCCCGTCGAGCGCCCACACCGGTACGCCCGGGATCCGGTCCGCGACCACCCGGGCCTGCTGGGCGGCCCCGTCGAGATGGAAACCACACGGTGCCACCAGCACCACGTCCGGGTCGGCGGCGGCGAAGGCGTCCCAGGTGGTCTGCGTCGAGCGGGCACCGGGACGGGCGGCGACCGGGTTGCCGCCGGCCGCCGATACCAGGTCGGGCACCCAGTGGCCGGCGGTGAACGGCGGGTCGACCCACTCCACCACCGCCACCCGGGGTGCGTCGGCACCGGCGACCGCGGCGGCCACCGCCGCGAGCCGGCGGCGCAGCCCGGCGACCAGCACGCCGGCCCGATCCGGTACGCCGGTCCGGTCGCCCACCGCGACGATGGTGTCGAGCACCTCGTCGAGGGTGTACGGGTCGAGCGACAGCACGTCGGCGCGGCAGCCGAGGTAGTCGAGGGCGTCGGATACCTGGCCGGACGGCAGCGCGCACACCCGGCACAGGTCCTGGGTGAGGATCAGATCCGGTGCCAGGTCGGCCAGCGCATCGGCGTGCAGCGTGTACAGGTCGTCCCCGGCAGCCATCCGGCCCTTGACGTAGCTGTCGATCTCCGCCGGGGTCATGCCCCGGGTGTCCCGGCCACCGACGACGACGGCTTTGTCCCGGCGGGCGGTCGGCGGCTCGTCGCACTCGAAGGTCACCCCGACGAGATCGTGGTCCAGCCCGAGCGCGTAGACGATCTCCGTCGCCGACGGTAGTAACGACACCAGGCGCATCAGATCATTGTCCGCCGGCTTGAGCTCCCAGAGCCACTGCGCCGGGGATCGACCCAGCCTGGGAATCCGACGTCGGGTACGTCAGACACCGGTGTGCCGGACCGCGGGGGAGCGGTCCGGCACACCGGTGGGGGGAGGGAAGGTCAGATCATCCAGCGGTTGCGCTGCACGAAGGGCAGCTTCGCCCAGAGCCGGCCGAGACCCCAGGTGTGGCCGGCGTACGCGGCGGCGAGGACGACCAGGACGACCGCGTAGACGATGTGGTAGTCGACCAGCGGGTTTGTCGCGTGGGCGGGTTCGCCGCTGGCGGTGACGCGGTCGAGCGGGAACTCGGCGAGCCACATGAACACCATCATGAGGGCGCCGGAAGCGGCGGCGACGCGCAGCCCGATGCCGGCGATCAGGGCGATGCCGATGGCACCGAGACCGGTCATGAACAGGGTGTCGGCCCACCAGGTGCCGGCGATCGAGTGGAAGAACGACTGCAGCGGGCCGACCTCGACCGAGGAGAGGAAGCCCTTGGTCGGCGAGCCGCCGTTGACCCAGGCCCGCTCGGCCGGGGTGGCGAAGCCGAAGCCGAAGGTCTTGTCGAGGAACGCCCAGAGG
Source organism: Solwaraspora sp. WMMD792 (assembly GCF_029626105.1). NCBI lineage: Bacteria > Bacillati > Actinomycetota > Actinomycetes > Micromonosporales > Micromonosporaceae > Solwaraspora > Solwaraspora sp. WMMD792. The sequence continues at coordinate 4,563,452 of NZ_JARUBH010000009.1, read as the reverse complement.
AAGACGAACCCGGTGGAGATCCGCAGCACGGCCAGGGCCCGGGCGGCGGTGGTGGTCAGCATCGCGCCGGGGAGTTCGGCGCGCTCGAGGGGCCGTTCGATCGACCGGTGGCTGGTGTGCTGGGTGGTGGTCATCGTCGCCTCCGCGACTCGTATCTCGCTGTGACGAGATCAGCTTCCCGCGTTGGCGGTTCCCGGCGCCTGAGGCGGAACACCCGTGGTGGCCGGGACCTTGGTCCCGACCACCACGGGACGTCCGTCGGCGCCGTCGGCGCTCCGTTCGGCGTGGTCAGAGTCCGGCTGCAGCGTCGTACCGGCGGCGCAGATCGGCCATCTCCGGTTCGGCCAGGGCCTCCTTCATCGCCAGCTCCGCGTACTTCGGCGGGAACATCTGTCGCAGCCGGTCAACGAACATGATCTCGGCGGTGGCCTCGACCACCTGGATGCCCGGAGGCTCGGTGGACAGGTCCATGATCACCGGACCGGCGAGCTTCGGAGCGACGTCCCAGGGGCGGTCGGGTCCGGCGACCCCGCACAGGTGGAAACCGTAGACGGTGTGCACGTCGGCGAGCTTGTCGACGTCGGCCGGCTCGTGGCCGTAGACGTGGACCCCGCAGATCACCGTCGGTGCCGGCTCGTCCCCGTTGGCCGCCTGCACGATGTGTCCGGCGTGGTTGTGCTGCTCCGGGTCCGCCTGTTCGAGCGTGGCGCGCATCCGGGTCATGATCTGCCCGCGCAGATCCGCCGGTGCCAGTTCCGGGCCGGCCGAGTTGACCAACACCACCACGCTGGCCGACGTCGCCAGCAGGATCACCCCCACCCAGACGAAGCGGTTCCGGTACCACCTCGCGAATCTCTCCCGGGAAACCATGACCACTTCTCACCTCGTCGCCGAATCCGTTGCGCTGACAGACCACCGTGGATGATGCCGTCGGGCGGTGCGGGTGCGGGCGTCTGCCAGGGGGCGCTGCCGACACCGCGATGCTCCCGGCTGGCCGTTCTCAGTGCGGTTGCCCCCGCGCTGCGGCGATGTGAGTCATTTCAGCACGGCCGGACCCAATTCAGCAACATCGATGAATCTCGGGAGGTAGGGGATACCCAAGAGGTGCGTGGTGTTCGAGGAGTATCCACGTGATACTCCGTGCACAAGGGGCGGCGAACCGGGTGTGGACCGGGTTCTGGGGTTGGAGGTCGTCCAAGGCAGGATCACCGAAGGAGGCTCATCGTGAGATTGTCCCGCTCGGTCAAGATGGCGCTCGCCGTGGCAACCGGCCTGGCGCTGACCTTGGCGATCAGTCCATCGACCGCGTCGGCGGCCGGTGGCGCGAGTTCGGCGGCGCCGGCCCCTGCCGCCGGAACGTCGCAGGCGACCTGGCATCTGTCCGACTACGAGCAGCGCGCCTGTCTCCCGGCCAACGTATCCAACTTCACGTACTTCGTTGGATTCGTCGCCGGGTCGTGGTCGACGCCCCTGCACGTCGACATGCACGGTCTGCCCGAGGGTACGGACTACGGCCTGCCGGTTCCGATCCCGCCGGGGTCGAACGGCGACCGGTACGTCGGCATCGCCTGGGTGGCGATGACCCTGCCGCCGCTGGACTTCGGGGAGTACCGGGCCGAGATGACGCTGTCGGACGGCGTGGTGACCCAGCGCATGCCGATCGTGATCAAGATCCAGGAGCGGTGGGGGTGTGGGCTCTGATCAGCTCGCTGCAGGTCGTCCGCGACCTCGGGTGAGTTGATCCAGGCGCCACAAGCGAGGACCTCGCCGCGGGTGTGGCCGGCTTGTCGCCGACCACACCCGCGACGGGGTCCGCACTGGATCCGTAGGCGGACTACCCGGCTGAGCAGGCGGGGGTCATGCCGGTGCCGGTACCGGTGCCCTGGAAGCCGAACTCGGTCGACTGGCCGGCACCGATGTTGCCGTTGTAGCTGACGTTGCTGAACTGGACGGTGCCGCTGTTACCGCTGCGGCTGGCGTTCCAGGCGTTGGTCACGCTGGCACCCGACGGCAGGGCCATCGTGACCGACCAGCCGTTGACCGGCGAGGAGCCGGCGGTCACCCGTACGGTGGCGACGAAGCCGCCCGGCCACTGGTTGACCGACACCGTCGCCGTGCAGCCGCCAGCCGGTGGCGGGGTCGTGGGCGGCGGGGTGGTCGGTGGCGGGGTGGTCGGTGGCGGAGTCGTAGGTGGCGGGGTGGTCGGCGGTGGAGTCGTGGGCGGCGGAGTTGTCGGCGGAACGGTCGTCGGTGGCGGAGTGGTCGGGCCGTCGGCGAGGGTCGGCGTCGTCCAGTCCCGCCACTGGGCCAGGTTGCCGGACTTGTTGCTGGCGATCCGGAAGGTGCCGGCCGCACTGCCGGTGTTCAACAGGTACTTCTGGATGTGCTGCTGCAGTGGGGTGCGCCACTCCGACCGGCTGGCGCAGTGGCTGCCGTCGGAGACGGCGGACCAGTAGGTGATGTTCTCGTACGCTCCAAGTGCCCGGTAGATCTCGGCGCCGCCGAGCGCGGCGACGCTGCCGGACTGGGCTGCCAACCAGTCGATGTGCGGGTTCTCCATGATGAACAGGCCACGTGGGGCGACCATGCCGACCATCTGGTGGGTGTCCACCGGCAGGCCGGCCGGGTTGCCGGTGTACGAGCCGAACGCGTCGCCGAGCCACGGCTGCTCGCCGTACGCGCTGCTCAGCGGCTGTGCCCCGGCTTCCTGGGCGATCGCCCGGAAGGCCGGCGCGCCGCCGCTGCCCGACTCGATCGGCATGGTCAGCGCCACCCGCTGGTCGAAGACGCCAGCCACGAAGGCCCCCTTGCCGAACCGGGAGCAGCCGGTGACGCCGATGTCGGTCCGCAGGATGTTGCCGCCGGACTGCTCGATGACGTCGATGATCCGGCTGACCCCCCACGCCCAGGCCATCAGCAGTCCGGTGCTGCTGGACGATCCGTAGATGCTGTAGAACGCCCCCTGCTTGTTGCTGCGTCCGGTGCCTTCCTGGCCGACGGAGAACGGGTCGAAGCTGATCACGGCGGCACCGGCGGACCGGATGGTGGCGGTGTCCGCGCCGAATCCACCGTAGACGATGACGGCCGGGTGGGGTCCGGATCCGCTGGGCAGTTGGACGCCGGCCGAGAAGCTGGAGCTGCGGCCGTTGTGCGAGACGTTCACCGTGATGGTGGAGCTGGTCACGGTGCCGGTGACGGTGGCCGGCTTGGCCGGCTTGTCACCGTAGACGTACCGTTCGGCCTGCTCCCGGATCTCGGCCCGCCGGCAGACCCACTCGGCCTTGGTGGTGATCCGCGAACCGTCGATCTTTCGGAACGGATCTGGAAGTCGGGAGTTGGGGCTGAAGGAACCTGGATTGGGTACGGGGCAGTCGGCGCCCTCGTCCTCGACGTTCGAGGCGAAGGCGAGGCTGCCGACGGCGGCGTCGGCGGTGTGGGTTCCCGCCAGTGCTGTCATGGCTCCAGCGACCGCGAGGGCTGCTGTGGACAGCACGACGACCGCCGGACGGATCATCGAGCGGCCCGAGCTGATGGTCACCAGGGCTCTCCCTTCTGGCTAGGTGATGGTCGCGACATCGATCGAAGATCGCGGATGTCACAGCGATAAGTTTCGAACGATACAACGAAACGTGTCAATGGGTTGGTGGCTAGTCGGCGCCAAAGCAGACAAACGCGGCGGCGGTCGCGTGCCGGGCCCCGGCCGCACCGTCCGGCCCGGCGGCGAACGCCTGCTGTGCCCGGGCCAGCGCCACCGCCGGAGCATGTCCGGCCAGCATCTCGCGGTGCAGCTCCAGCATCAGCGCGGTGGTCAGCTCGCCCGGCACCGGCAGCACCGTCGCGATCAGGCAGCGGGTGCCCAGCGCCAGCAGCACCGCGGTGAAGCCCATCACCTCGTCGCCGGGGCGGACCCCGGCCAGCCCGGAATCACAGGCCGACAACACCACACAACCGGGCGGGCTGGTGATCCGCTCCAGTTCGTACGCGGTCAGCGGTCCGTCGGCCAGCTCCAGTGTGGAAAACAGTGGGTTGTCCGCCCGGAACCGCCCGTGCGCGGCGATGTGCGCCAGCCGCGCACCGTTGAGCGCCCCGGTCACCGCGTCGGCAGTGGCGGCGGCACCGGTGAGCGTGCGGGAGCCGGGCAGCACCGCACCGAGCTGCCGTACCTCGGTCTCGGCGGCCGGCAACCGCGGCCCGGCCACCAGCACCGCCGGCCCGCCGGCAGGCTGCACCCCGGCAGGCCGCGGGTCTGCCCCGCCGGTGCGCCGGCCGGCGGCCCGCAGCCACGCCGTCGCCGACGGCGCCACGGTCACCGCCCGGCCCGCACAGGTCGGCAGACCCGACCACGGTACGGCGTGCAGGTCGCCGATCGGCACGATCACCAGCGGACGGTCGGCGATCAGCTCGCGTACCGGATCGAACAGTTGCCGGTCCAACACGCCGGCGGTGTGCCGCACCCCGGCCCGCGCGTCGGCGCTGTCGCCGGTGGTGACCAGCCGGCGCAACCCGAACCGGTGCAGCCGGGCCACCCGTACCGCGTCGGTCAGCGACCCGAGATCGTGCAGCGTCGGCCGGCCGTCGCGGACCAGCACCGCGAGCAGCCGTTCGCCGTGCGCCACCAGCTCCAGCAGTACGGCGGCACCGAGCGCCGCGGCGAGGTCGGTGACCCCGGGCGGCGCGAGCAGTTCGCCGCCACCGTTGACCCCTCGGGCCAGCTCCCGGATCCGCTGCTCCAGCCGGGCCTGACTGCCGCGCAGCGTCTGCACCGGGTTGCCGGCCAGCAGCGCGTCCTCCAGCGCGGCGCTGACCATCCGTAGCTCGGTCAGCGCGGTGGCCAGGTCCGGATCCGGTGGCGGTGAGACCCGCCGCATCCGCAGCGCGTTGGCCCGCCAGCGTTCCGCCCAGGTCAGCACCTGCGCCGGCGCGCCCCGCCGGATGGCGATGTCCAGGCCTTCGGCGGCCAGCTCCTTGCCGTACGTCCCGCTGTTGGCCCGCAGCTCGGTAGCGCCGAGCGAGGCGCGGTGCCCGTCGAGTACGGCCAGACCGTGGCGCAGCGCACGGGCCGCCCCGGACTCGTCGCCGGCCAGCCGGTGGCGCAACGCCAGGGCGTACCACCCCTGGGCCCGGCGGGGCGCGGTACCCCGCCGCCGGGCGTCAGCGGCGATCTCCAGCAGCTCGACCGCCCGGCTGTGCCGACCCAGCGTAGTGGCCAGCCGGGCGGCCTCGATCCTGCTGGTCAACGCCGGTCCGGGCCAGCCGGTGGCGTCGAGCTGGTCGGCGGTACGGATCATCGCGGCGAGCAGTGCGGGGGACCGGGTGCCCCGGGCGTACCCGGCCCGCAGCTCGACGTGCCGGGCGAGGGTTGCCCAGGCCCGCCGGCCCTGCCGTCGGAACCGGCTACGCGCCGCCCCAGCGGTGTCGGCTGCGGTGGCCAGGTCGCCGGCGAGCAGCGCGGCCCGTGCCTGGGCGAGCAGCGCCTCGGCCAGGTCCGAGGCCATCCCGAGCCGGCGCAGCTCGGTCACGGCGGTCTCGGCCACCGCGACCGCCTCGTCGATCAGCGGTACGGACAGCAGCAGCTCGAAGCGGTCCAGCAGCAGCGCGGGGCGGGGCACCGCGAGTCGGCGGTACTCGTTGTCGACCTCGGCGAAGCAGTGCAGCGCGCCGGCCACGTCGCCGCGTTGTCCGGTGGCGATGCCGCTGTTCCACCGGGCGTCGGCGGCGGCCAGGTCCAGCCCGAGCTGGCTGAAGATGGTCGCGGCGCGGTTCAGGTCGTCGTCGGTGTCGGCATCGAGGTGGGCGTTGAGGTGGGCGTTGAGCAGCCCTCGGTTGTTGCGGGCGCGCGCCTCCAGTAGCAGGTCGCCCTCGCGGCGGGCGATCTCCACCGCCTGGTCGTAGTCGCGGACCGCCTCGTCGAACCGGCCCCGGTAGTGCAGCACCACGCCGCGCTGCATCCGGGCCCGGCCGGCGTCGGCGCCGGTCAGCTGCGGCAGGGCCAGGGTGACGACCCGCAGTGCGGCGGTGGTCCGGCCGGCACTGGCCAGTACGTAGCCGAGGCTCATCCGGGCAAGTGCCCGTAGCCGGGCGTCGTCCCCGGCCCGTACCGCCCGGCGCAGGTGGTGTGCCGCGCCAGTCAGGTCGTTGAGCTCGCGTAACGCCAGCCCGATAGCGCGTTCCGCAGTGGACCGGGTGCGGGCGTCGGGCGCGTCGGCGAGCACCCGGTGGGCGATCGAGATGGCCTCGTGTGGGTAGCGCTGGACGGTGTCCAGGGCCCGCTGTGCCAGGTCGACACCGGAATCGGCGCGTTCGGTCACGAGACAGAGAATTCCCCACCCGTGCATCCAGGTCAACGCCGGCACCCGGACGCCAGTCACTTAATTGACACATAACTATCCTTTGAAATTATCGTGTCGGTCCCGTAACCTTCTGTGGTCGCCCTCGTGGTGCCGGCCCCGTCTCCTACCCGCTTGGAGGGTCAGGTGTCGCCCGACCACCGTCACCCCGTGCCGGGTCTCCCCGGGCCGGTCTCCCGTCGGCGGTTGATGGGATGGTCCGCGCTGGCCGCCGCGCTGCTGCCCCTCGGTCCGGCGACCGGCTGGTCGCACCCGACCGGCCGGGCCGGCACGCCCGGACCCGCCGACCGGTCCCTCGACCAGAGCTACCAACGGGCGTTCCGGGAGATCCTGGCCGCCCACCCGGCGGTACGGCGGTACACCGCGGCAGCCGGTAAGGAGTTCCTCTACCGTCCCCGGCAACTACTGGTCGCCCCGGCCGACGTCGAGCGGGTGACGGCCCGGCTGCGCGCCGACGGCCACCAGGTCACCGAGGACGACGGCTTCGCTCAGGTCGGCCGGCTGCGCTTCGACCGGGAGACCGACATCCCGGCCGTGGTCGACCAGCTCCGCGACCCGCGCCAGTGGCCCGGCGGGCGGGCCCCGCAGGTGCAGCCACACCACGTCCTGCTCGGCTTCGGCAACATCATGGGCAACCCCGGTGGACCACCACGGGTAGCGGCCGCGCTGCCTCCGCCCGACCCGACCCGGCTCGGTGAAGGGGCCGACGTCACGGTCGGCGTCTGCGACACCGGCATCTGGCGGCTGGCCGGCGACGTGCACCCGGACTGGCTCGGCGGCAGCTACCTGCCGGAGCCCGACGACGAGGACCCGCTGTACCTCGGCGGCACCCAACTGGCTCTGCAGGGTGGGCACGGCACCTTCGTCGCCGGTGTCGTACGGCAGGCCGCCCCCGGCGTACGGGTCGACCCGGAGTCCGCACTGGACGCCAACGGCATCGGCGACGAGGAGAGCCTGATCGCCGCGATCGGCCGGCTCGGCCAGCAGGTGTCGGTCATCAACCTTTCCCTCGGCTACTTCACGCAGCACGACCAGCCGCCGTTGCCGCTGGCCAACGCCCTCGCCGCGCTGCCCAAGACGACGAAGGTGGTCGCCGCCGCCGGCAACGCGGGCACCAGCCGCCCGTCCTGGCCGGCGGCGCTGCCCGGGGTGCTGGCCGTCGCCGCCCTCGACGCGACCGACGGCGTCCCGGTGCCGGCCGACTACAGCAACTACGGCTCCTGGGTGGACGCCAGCGCGTACGGCGACCGCACCAGCACGTACGTCGACGGGGAGATGGTCCTGCCCGGCCAGCCGGTGCTGCACTTCGACGGCTTCGCCGCCTGGGCCGGCACCTCCTTCGCCACCGGCCACGTCTCCGGCCGGCTCGCCGCCCTGATGACCAGCGCCGGGCTGGACGCGGCGGCAGCCGCGGCGGTGCTGACCGCCGGCCCGGCCTGGCACCCCGACTACGGCGTGCTGGTCGGATGAGCAGTCCCGACGCCGTTCCCGATCCGGCGCCTGCTCCCGATCCGGCGCCGGCTACCGTCCCCGACCTGGTTTCCGCTGCCGCCGCCGGCGACGAGACTGCCTGGGCCGCGCTGGTCCACCGGTACGGCCCGCTGGTGGCGACGGTGATCCGCAGCTACGGACTCGGCCACGCCGACGCCGCCGACGTCAACCAGACCGTCTGGCTGCGGCTGGTCGAGCACCTGGGCCGGCTGCGCGAGTCGCACGCACTGCCCGCCTGGCTGGTGACCACCACCCGACGGGAGTGTCACCGGATGCTGCGGCTCGGTCGGCGTACCCAGCCGTTCGACCCGTACGATGAATCGACCGACGCGCATGTCGGTGTCTTCCGGCTGGTCGACCCGACGACTCCCGACGAGGATCTGCTCCGGGACGAGCGGCGCCAGGCACTGCGTGACGCGTTCGCCGAGTTGCCGCCGCGCTGCCGGGAACTACTCGCGCTACTCGTCGCCGACCCGCCGGCCAGCTACCGTGAGATCGGCGAGCAACTCGGCATGCCCACTGGAAGCGTCGGTCCGACCCAGGCCCGATGCCTGGCGAAGCTGCGCAACTGCCCAGCCCTCGCCCCGTACGTCAGGATCGGCCCGCCCGGGGAGAAGCAGGGGAACGGAGGTGAACGTGATGCGGCAGTGGCCACCACACAGTGACGACGAGCTGCTGATCGAGCTGGGTGCCGCCCTGCGTGACTCCGGACCGGTGCCGGAGCACTTCCTGGCCGCGGCACTGGCCGCGTTCAGTTGGCGGACCGTCGACGCCGAGCTGGCGGTCGCCGAGCTGACCTTCGACTCGGCTTGTGACCTGGAGCCAGCCGGGTCGACCCGGTCCGGCGGTACCGACCGGACCCTGACCTTCCGGTCCGGCCCGGTGGTTCTCGCCGTCGAGGTCGCCGCGAGCGGGGTGGTGGGGCAGCTCTCGCCGGCCGCGCCGGGCCGGCTCAGCGCCCGGTCCGCCGCCGGGCAGTACGAGGACGTGCCGGTGGACGAGGCTGGGTTCTTCTCGATGGGCGTACCGCCGACCGGCCCGGTGCAGCTGCGGGCCAGCACCGCGACGTACAAGGTCCGGACCTGCTGGGTCAGCCTGCGCTGAGCCAGCAGATCCGGACCTCGGCGGGACGGAGGTCACGGGTCCCGGACGCCACCTCCGTCCCTGCCCTGCGAGGTGGCTAACGGTCCTGCTTGCTGACGGTCACGTCGTAACGCACACCACCCAGGTCGGCCCGGTCGGAGCCGTCGATGTCCGGGCCGAACTGCGTCACCAGTACGGCGATCGGCTTCTCGACCGGCTTGGTGGCGGTGAACAGCAGTCGCATGGTCAGCCGCTCGTTGCCGCGCAGCATCAGGTTGTCCAGGCTGGCCTGGCCCGGATCGACGATCTCGACCCGGTTGCGGCCCGCTTCCCGGATGCCCTTGCCAGCCATTCCGCCCTCGACCCAGCGCGCGAACAACGTCGGCCCGAGATCCACCACGAGTCGGCCACCGGCGGTGCGCAGCGGCGCGCCGTCCTCGTTGAAGACCACGCTGTTGCGGGTCGGCTCCCGCAGGACGTTGCCGATCGCGAACGGCCGGACCTCGGTCGGCCCGTTGGGTGCCAGCGCCACCGAGTCCACGTTGCGCCAGGCGATGTTGTTGTTGTTTCGCGTGTTCTGCGGGGTGTCCGGGCCCTCGACGGTCATCGGGTCGTTGGCGGAGACCCACCGGGTGAGCAGGCAGAAGTGCCCCGGCCCGGGGACCCCGTTCCACGGGATGGTGACCGTGGTGATGCCTGGGGCGACCGACACCGAGGTCCAGCCGATCTCGGTCCAGTCAGTGGGCCAGGACGCGCCGCCGCCCGGGGTGGTCCGGTAGACGTGGAGTTCACCCTGCTCGGTCACCGGGTTGCCGTACGGTCCGGGGTTGCGCAGCTTGACGAAGATGTAGTTGGTCTGCCCGATGATCGGGTTCTGGCTGACCGCACACTCCACGGCGGTGTTGCAGACCTTGATGTCTGGGCTCTGCCAGATCGAACCGATGTTGTGCGGCTGGAGTCCGACGTCGGACGAGTTGTCCATCATATAGACGTCGGCGGCCGTGCCGGCTGCACCGCTGCCGGTCGACCGGTCGAGGGCTGCCGCTCCTGCCGAGGTGACCGGCAGCAGCAGCGCTACGGCGGCAGCGGTTACCAGGGCGAGCGTTGATCGACGTACGCGTTGCGTCAGTCGCGTGGACAAAGGTTCCTCCCGAGGTAGGGGTGTGGAAGGCAGACCGTGACGGTCACGGTCGCGCGGGGTGGATACCTCTACCGAGAGAGATCGATGGACAGAAATACCTCTGGTGGGGTGGCGGGATCGGCAGATGGCGAAAATTGCGGCGTCTGGTGCCAAGCCCCGGGTTCTATGGGGAGCCGGATAGCTGCGTCTCAGGGTGTGGTGACCGGTGGGCCATGCTGGTCGGCGCCCCGGCCGGTCCGGCGCTGCGGATCAGAACAGGCGCCACTGCTGCTGCGGAACGTCGACACAGGTCCAGATCTGCAACGGGGTGCCGTTTCCGGCTTCCGGGCCACGCACGTCGAGGCACTTGTCGTGCAGCCCGCGCAGCTCCCCGGACGGTTCCAGGCGCCACTGCTGCCGGGGCTCGTCGGTGCAGGTGGACAGCTGGACGGGAGTGCCGTCGCGGGCCGTGTCGTCGGGCAGGCTGATGCACTTGTCGCCGAACCCCCGCAGCCGCGCGCCGTCCCAGACCCAGCGCTCCTCCGGTGCGTTGATGCAGTCCCACAGCTGCAACGGGGTGCCGTCCCGCGTATCGGGTCCGCGCACGTCGACGCAGCGGCTGGCGAACAGGCTCTGGATCTGCTGCGGCGCACTCGACGGGGCGACCACTACGGCGGGGCTGGGCGCTGTGGAACTGGTCGTCGTCGACGATGCCGTGAGCCGGCCCGGTGCCGCGGACGGTGGGGGCGCGCCCGGTGCCGTTGGTGTCGGCGGCACGGTCGGTGTCGCGGACGTCGGGGGAGCGCTGGGTGCCGTTGGTGTCGGCGGCACGGTCGGTGTCGCGCCCGGTGAGGGCGCGCCCGGTGCCGTTGGTGTCGGCGGCACGGTCGGTGTCGTGGGCACCGCCGGCACCGCTGATGCCGACCGCCGGTCCTCGGTCACCGCCCATCCGGCAACCCCGAGTGCCAGGACGGTGACCGCCGCGATCGTCACGAGGTACCGGCCGGGCCGCCGCCCGGTCCCAGCGCCGTCCGGCCGGGTCGTGGTGGGACCGGTGCCGTCGGCGAACCGGGACGACGCCACCGCCTGCCGGAAGGCCTCCGCGTCGGCGGGACGGTCGTGCGGGCGGGCCGATGTCGCCCGGGTGAGCAGCCGTTCCAGGGCCGGCGGTACCGACGACGCACCGTAGGCGACCTCGAACAGGGCCTCCAGGGTGCGACCGGCCGCGTACAGATCGCTGGCCACCGTCGGCTGGCAGGTGCGCAGTTCCGGGGCGAGGAAGTAGGCGGTGCCGGAGAAGTGCATCCGGGTGTAGTGGTCGATCTGCCCGACCAGCCCCAGGTCGCACAGCTTGGCCCGGCCGTGGTGCAGCAGCACGTTGGCGGGCTTGACGTCGCGGTGCAGGTGGCCGATCTGATGGACCGCGGCCAAACCGGTCAGGATGTCGTCGGCGACCGTGAACGCGTCGTCGACCGGGATCGAACCGGACCGCAGCGCCGCCGCGAGCGACGTGTCGCACAGCTCGGTAGCCAGCCACGGTGCCGCGTCCGGACGGGTCTCCGCGTCGAGAAGACGTACGATGTTGTTGTGTCCGGCGAGCCGGCGCAGCACGTCGATCTCACGTCGGATCCGGCCCCGATCGTGCTCGTGCAGATCCGGCGGCCAGAACTTCAGCGCGACCGGCAGGTCCAGCGGCTCGCTGCGCGCCGCCCACACCTGCGCCTGGCCGCCACTGCCGAGGAGCCGGTCCAAGCGGTATCCGGGCGGCGGGTCGGGTCGTTCGTGGCTCGTCACCGGCTGCGGTGCCACCGGATCCGTCAGCGGCGGGTGCGGGTCCGTCGCTGCATGGTCCGGCTCCCCGGCCCGGCTGTTCATCCACCCTCCGAGATCGCCAACAGGTGAACATCGTCCCGGGTTATCCGCTGGTACCGGACCAGCAGCAGAGCCACCTCGTAGTAGTCGGGCAGGGTCAGGCCGGTGAGGCGTCGGGCCTGGTGGGCGTTGGCGTTGCGTCGTTCGTTGACCCGGCGGGCCAGCCGCGGGTCGGCCTTCGTGTACACCGAGCACAGATGGGCGACGTCGTTGCGCACGATCTTGAGACTGGGCTGACCGATCCTGGCCATCACCTCCCGGTACGCGGCGGGCAGCACGCTGCCCGACAGCAACGGCTCGCACAGTGCGGCCGCCAGCCGCCGGAACTGGGGTGGCACGTCCGGCACCACCGACACCGTCGGATCCTCGTCCACCGGTTGCAGCACCGCGGGCGAGGGTTGGTGCAACTGATGGACGTCGAGCCGGCACCCGTCGGGGGCGGTGACGGTGGCGACCGGTGCCGGAATCGAACAGGCGTACCCGCGGGCATGCCGGTCCGGGCGGCGACGCAACGGTTCCTCGGCGGGCTGGCCGGGTTCGGTGACGAAAAGCTCGTGGGACGTGGAGAGGTTGCGCAGCCACAGCTCACCCTCGGACCGCCAGATCTCTCCGGCGACCCGGGTCAGTTTCTGGGTGTTCATCGCCGACCAGATGACGATGTCACACGAGCGGTCCCGACCGAATGTGCGGCGTTGACCGTCGACGAAGAACTCGAACACTTCGTTCTGCCTGGGATCGTCGGGTGCCGCCACGTAGGTAACCGTCAGCAGCGGGGTGGTGATTTCCTGTTCCCGCCAGGGTGGCATGGTACCGCCCTTCTCCGAGCCCTCGCCCTTCTCCGAGCCCCGCCGGTGGGTCCTCTATCTGTGGTGTACGTGGATTCTGGCAGAGACGACAAACACCTGTGCAGCTCGTCATGATCGAAGATGGTGAGATGTCCGCCACTGCGTCGTGGGCAGGCCTGCCCACGACGGTGCTTGCTGGGCAGGTCTGCCCCGGGTTGCGATGTGCGGGGCTGGCGGCAGCGGTCCCATCCCTCGAAGGCCGTTGCCGTCCTGGAAGGTCGTTGCCGTCTTGCGGGTGCCGCGCGGTCGCGTTCACCCGGTCCGGCGGCCAGGGAAGTGACCAGGGGATGAGGGTGGTGGGCATGAACCGTTCTATCGTCCAAAAAGGGCACCACCGACGAGCGGCGGACATGGTGACTTCCAACGCCGAAGGGTCACCGACGCAAGAACCGGCACCCGACGAGACACTGGGTGAACATCTGATTGCGCAACGACAGCCGTTGCTGCGTTACCTGACCAAGATGCTCGCCCCGGACCTGCATCTGGCCGAGGACATCGCGCAGGAGGCACTGCTGCGGGCGTTCATCTACGCCGACCGCATCGAGTGGCGGACCCGCCCGATCCTGCCGTGGCTGCTACGGATCGCGCACAACCTCGCTGTGGACAGTCGGCGCCGAGACCGCGCCGCGCCGGTCGGCATCGCCGCCGAGGCGTTCGTCACCGCCCCCCGGGTCCGCGACGTCGCCGACGGTGTGGTGGACCGTCATGTCCTCGTCGACGCGCTGCGGCGCATCTCCCGACCGCAGCAGGAGGTGATCGCCCAGCTCTACCTGCTCGGCAGGGGAGGTGACGAGGCAGCTCGTCACCTGGGCATTCCGCCGGGCACCGTCAAGTCCCGGACCTTCACCGCCGTTCGCTGCCTGCGCGCCCAGCTCGACGGTGGGATGGCCGCGTGAGGACCCCGGGCCTGTTCGGGGACACCGCCCTGTTCACCCGGGTCCTCGGCCTGGCGGCGCTGCTGATCCTGGCGGTCGTCCTCGCGCACCGGCTGGCGTCGCGCTTCGGCGGGTGGGCGGCGGTGGTTCGGCGGCTGCGCAGCGAGACGGCACTGACCGTGGCCGCCTACGTCACCCCGGTCCGCCGCTGGCTGCGGTACCGCAGCCAGCGGCGGCTGCTCGGGGCGGTGCTGCGCCGCCCGGACGTGTGGCAGGACGCCGAACGGGCGATTCGACACGCCTACCGGACCACCGCCGGGCGGCCCGGCCCGGGTGGACACCCACCTGCTCAGCCGTACGGGGCGCTGATCGAGGAGGACCGGGTCGGGGTGCTGGTGCTCGGCCGGGACGTTCCGGCTCCGCCCGTGCCGTGGACGGCCGACGAGGAGGACCCGCGACTGTGGTGGCTGTCCCGACCGGACGCGGCCACGCTCGCCCAGGAGCCACCCGGCGCCCCGACGGTCCTGCTTGTCGGTCTCGGCCTCGCCGATCGAAGGATCGCCCTGCTCGACCTCGCACAGGGGCCCGCGCGGGTGTCGGTGGACGGCGATCCCCGGACGGCGACGGTGCTGCTCCAGGCCCTCGCCGCGCAGCTCGACCGGCGCCTGCCTGCCGGATCGGTGCTGGTCACCGAGGGGGTCCACCCGCGGTACCGGGGCGCCACCGCAGAGCTGGCGAGCGCGGTGCTCACCCGGCGAGAGCCGGGGCCCCGGTGGGCGGTCTGCGCGACGGACCCGTCCGTCGACCCACCGCCCGACTCGAATGCGCGGCTGCTGGTACGGGGCCCGGGGCGTGGCCGGGTACGGATGCTCACCGTCGACGGGGCGGGATGGTTGACCGTCCACGGCACACCACTGTCCGTCGCCGTCACCGCACTGCCCGCGGCGCTGGCCCGGGTGCTGCCCCACGTTCCGCCGTACACCCCGCCGGCGGGTCCGCTCGAACCGGTCGGGGAATGGCGCGACACGGCTCTCGGCCGCTCCGCGCTCCACGACCCCGGTTCCGGCTCCGGGTCGGAAACCCTGGCCGGTGCCGACACCATGCACCTCGCCGGCCTGGGTGTTTCCGCCGCAGCCGGGACGGTCCCCACCGATCTGCTGGCCGCCACTCCGCAGGAGGCCGCCGCCCGGCGGGCAAACGCGGCGTACTCCGTGTCGACCGGAAGAGGGGCGACCGACCGGTGAGACTGATGATCACCACAGTCGACGCGGTCGACGGCGACCGTCGGGAACGGGTGGTGGACGCCGCGCAGACCATGACCGTCGGCGAACTGGCCGCCGCGTTCGACCGACCCACCGCCGACCCACCGGCCGCCGACACACCCGACGCCGCCGGCCGCCCCGGCGCTCCGGACCGTGCCCCGACCGGTGGTGGCCGGTCCGTCGGGGGTCCGGTCGGTCGGCCGCTGTTCCTCGGCGGACGCCGACTGGACCCGGCCACCACGGTGGGTGACAGCGGAATCTGGGCCGGTGCCCTGATCGGCGTCGGTGGCCCGGTCGAACCGGTCGACCAGGTCCGGCGCGCCGTGCCCCACCCCGACGAACCGGTGCTGGCCGAGGTGCACCTGGTCAGCGGCCCCGGCGCCGGCAGCACCTGGCAGCTCGCCGCCGGCAGCCACGAGATCGGCCACGACGAGCGGTGCGCGGTGCGGATCCCCGACCCGGACGGCCCGGCCGGCGGCCTCTGGGTCACCGTCACGGTCCACGGCGGCGCGTACTGGCACCTCACCGCCGACATCGACGAACAGGTCCGGGCGGCATCCGTCGTCGCGCCCGCCCAGGCGAGTCCGCTCACCGGGCGTCCCATCGGCGAACCCGACCCCGGCGAGGACGACCCCGACGATCCCGACGAGGCCCACCTGCCGGTGGCGTCGACGACCGCCGACGTCGACGTGGCCGACGTGCCGTCGGGCGCCACCGCCTGGCCCTGCGGGGAGGACCTGGTCGTGGGGTCCGTGCTGCTGCGCCTCACCGCGCCGGTCGAGCCGGACGCCGCCGTGGTGCCTTCGGCCGACGGATTCGGCCTCGACTACAACCGCCCGCCGCGGATCGCTCCGCACCTGGACACCGACCGGGTGCGGCTGCCGACCCCACCCGGCCCACAGCCGCCGCCGCGGTTCCCACTGCTGCTGGTCGCCGCACCGGCGGTGATGGGCCTGGGCATGGTGTGGCTTTTTCAGTCGTACCTGTACTTCATGTTCGTCGTGCTCAGCCCGGTCATGGGGGTGGCCAACTGGATCGGTGGCCGCCGGACCAACCGGAGGGAGGCGGTGAAGAGCCGGCGCCGCTACGGCGCCCGGCTGCGCCGCACCTACCGTGCCATCCACCGGGCCGTGCGCCACGAACGGCGGGTACGCAACCACACCGTCCCGGACCCGGCGACGGTGGCCCTGATCGCCACCGGCCCGGGCAGCCGGTTGTGGGAACGTCGCCGCCGCGACCCGGACCATCTGGTGCTGCGGATCGGCACCGTCGACCAGCCGTCCGCGAAGGCTGTCGACGACCCGGCCCGCGACGACGGCGGCGAGGTGCGCTGGAACGTGCCGGACGTCGGCATCGCCGTGGACGTGGCCGAGTCGGGCGTGATCGGGGTGGCCGGCACCGCGGCCGCGACCCGGGAACTGGCCCGCTGGTGGCTGTTGCAGGCAGCGGTCCTGCACAGCCCTCGGGATTTGCGCGTGGTGGTGCTCACCGAGCCGGACCGCGCCGACGGGTTCGCCTGGGTGCGTTGGCTGCCGCACGCGGCGCCGATCGGCGCCAACGGCCCGCTGGTCGCTGTCGGCACCGACCCGGAGAGCGTCGCCAACCGGCTCGCCGAACTGGTGTCGCAGATCGAGAACCGGGAACGGGCCCTCGGCTCCTCCATGTCGCGGGCGATGTTCACCGATCCGGATCTGCTGGTGATCGTCGACGGGGCCCGCCGGATGCGTGACGTGCCGGGGCTGGTGCAGGTCCTCACCGCCGGGCCGCAGGTGCGGGTGTTCAGCGTCTGCCTCGACGAGCGGGAACGCCTCCTCCCCGAGGAGTGCACCGCCGTCGTGGCCGCTGACGCGGACGGGTTCGTGCTGCGGCGCGGCGGGGTGCCGGACCTGGCCGACATTCGTCCCGACCGGGTCACCGTGCAACTGTGTGAGCAGGTCGCCCGTTCCGTCGCGCCGCTGCGCGACGTCAGCCCGCACAGCGACAGCGGCCTCCCCGAACAGGCCCGGTTGCTCGACCTTCTCACGCTCGAACCACCCACGGCGGCCGCCGTCGTGCAACGGTGGCGACGGCGCCCGGCCAGCACGGCGGTGCCGATCGGGCTCGGCTACGACGGGCCGCTGGTTCTCGACCTGGTCCGCGACGGGCCGCACGGGTTGGTGGCCGGCACCACCGGATCGGGTAAGTCGGAGCTGCTCCAGTCGCTGGTGGCTGGCCTGGCCGCCACCAACCGGCCGGACGAGATGGCCTTCGTCCTGGTCGACTACAAGGGAGGCAGCGCGTTCCGGCAGTGCGCGATGCTGCCCCACACCCTCGGCATGGTCACCGACCTGGACGCGCACCTGGCCCAGCGGGCCCTGCAGTCGCTGGCCGCGGAGCTGCGCCGGCGCGAACATCTGCTCGCCGAGGCGGCGGTCAAGGACCATTCGGCGTACCGGGCCCGGCGGGCGACCGGCACCGAGCTTCCGCCGTTGCCACGGCTGCTCCTGGTCATCGACGAGTTCGCGACCCTGATCCGGGAGATGCCCGAGTTCGTCACCGGCATGATCTCGATCGCGCAGCGGGGCCGGTCCCTCGGCATCCACCTGGTGCTGGCCACCCAACGCCCGGCCGGTGTGGTCACCGCCGACATCCGCGCCAACACCAATCTGCGGATCGCGTTGCGGGTCACCAACAGCGGGGAGAGCCAGGACGTCATCGAGACCAGCGAGGCGGGGCTGATCTCCCCCACCACGCCGGGGCGGGCGCTGGTGCGCACCGGCGCCGGGCAACCGGTCCCGTTTCAGGCCGCGTACCTTGGCGCGGAGCGTCCCGGCGCCCGACCGACGGGTGCCGCCAAGCATCGTCGGCCGGTGTCGGTGGCCGAGGTTCCGGTCCAACGGCTCGG
This sequence comes from Solwaraspora sp. WMMD792, assembly GCF_029626105.1. Lineage (NCBI taxonomy): Bacteria > Bacillati > Actinomycetota > Actinomycetes > Micromonosporales > Micromonosporaceae > Solwaraspora > Solwaraspora sp. WMMD792. The sequence goes on along the minus strand of NZ_JARUBH010000009.1, from coordinate 4,545,673 downwards.
TCGCCCGATCACCACCCCGGTGCCCGAGGGTGTCGAACCGGACCCGCCCGAACCCGTCCCGACCGACCTGGACGCGCTGGTCGACGCGATCGTCCGGGCCGCCGACCTGCTCGAGGACTGTCCGCCGCAGCCGAGCCCGTGGCTGCCGCCGCTGCCCGACCACGTGGTCGTCGACGACCTGCCGGCGGTGTCCCGGGAACAGCCGGTCCCGGCGGCGCCACCGCCGGTGCCGTACGCGTTGCAGGACCTGCCGTCGATGCAGCGCCGACAGGTCGCCGTGATCGACTTCACCACGTTCGGTCATTTGTACGTGGTCGGTGCGCCGCGGTCCGGGCGTACCCAGGTGCTTCGCACGATCGCCGGGTCGGTGGCGCGGGCCGTGCACCCGAGCGACGTGCACGTCTACGGCCTTGACGCGGGCGGCGGTGGGCTGGTCGCGGTGGAGGCGCTGCCGCACTGCGGCGCCGTGGTGTCCCGCCACGACATGGAACGGGTGGAGCGGCTGCTGCGCCGACTCGGGCAGGAGCTGAGCCGACGGCAGGAGTTGTGCGCCGAGCATCACTGCGCGGGCCTGACCGAGTTGCGCGGGCTGCTCCCCGCCGCGCGGCGTCCGGCGCACCTGCTGGTGCTCGTCGACGGCTGGGATGCCCTCGTGCCGCTGCTGGAGGAACACGACCACGGTCGGCTGCTCGAGGACATGTCCCGGCTGCTGCGGGAGGGCGCCGGGGTCGGCATACACCTGGTGATGACCTCCGAACGGTCGCTGCTGGGCGGTCGGCTGGCCGCGTTCAACGACCACAAACTGCTGCTGCGCCAGTCCGACCGTGCCGAGTACCAGGCGGTCGGGTTCCTGCCGAGCAGGGCACCGACCCATGTGCCGCCCGGCCGGGGCTGGGAGGCGGTCCACCAGGTCGAGACCCAGGTGGCGCTGCTCACCGCCGACCCGGCGGGCAAGCTGCAGGCGGAGGCGCTGCGGCGGATCGGCGCCGAGGCCCGGTCCGGCGTCGGTGCCCCGGTCGGCCCCCGACCGTTTCCGATCGCCGCCCTGCCGGCCCGGATCGAGTTCGCCGACGTCCTGGGCCGGGTGCCGGACGAGGACCGCAGGCCGTTGCGGGCACTGCTCGGCGTCGGCAACGACGACGCGGGGCCGGTCACCGTCGATCTGATCGGCGCCACGTCGACGTTCGTGATCGCCGGGCCGACCGGGTCGGGACGCAGCAACGCACTCGCGTCACTGGCCGTGTCGTTGCTGGCAGGCGGGACCGCTCTGGTGGTCCTCACCCCGCGTGAGTCGCCGTTGCACGCGCTCGGCCGGCACCCGGCGGTGCGCCTGCTGGCCGACGCCGACCCGTCGGCGGAGTCGGTGCAGTCGGCACTGGACAGTCTCACCGGCCCGCGGGTGGTGCTCGTCGACGACGCGGACCTGCTCGCCTCGACCGCTGCGGACCGGGTGCTGCGCGAGGTGGCGGCGACCGGCCGGGACCACGGTATGGCACTGGTCTGCGCGGGGGCGGTCGACTCCCTGAGCATGGCCATGGGCAGTTGGCTCAGCGCGGTGAAGCGGTCCCGGCGGGGACTGGTGTTCCAGCCGCGCACGCCGGCCGAGGCCGACCTGGTCGGTCTGCGGTTGCCGATGAACCTGCTGCGGGGTGTGTCACCGGTCGGTCGGGCCTGGACCGCCGGGGCGCACGGTACGGCGGTGGCGGTCCAGGTGCCGCTGACTGCGCTGCGCGGGGACTGAACGGCCGGGGCCGGGCGGGTACCCACCCGCCCGGCCCCGGCCCCGGATCGTTACCTGCCGCTGCTCTTGATCTGCTCGGTGATCTTCGTGTCGAACTCCAGCAGACCGTCCTTGATGCCCTTGAACTGCTTCGCGAACGACTCAAGGCCCTGGATCGCGGCCGTGAGATTGGTGTTGAACTGGTCGTACGACTCCCGCAGCGCCGGCGTGCTCTGCTTGAGCACCAGTCCTTCGTCGAACATCCCGTTCAGTTCGTTCTTCAGGACACTGATCCGGGCCAGGATGTCGTGGTTGGCGTTGATGAAGCTGGTGACGGTGGTCTCGACCTTTTCGGAGATCAGTGAGATGTCAGGCATGTCGGTTCCCTTGTCCGGTCGTGATGGTCAGAAATATTGCCCGTTGTTCAGCTCGCTGGCCTCCTCCTTGGCCTGCTCCTCGGCCGACTTGCCGACCAACTTCCACTCCTCGTCCGCGTCCCCGCGGACGTAACTGGTGAGGTACCCGTCCGCGTCGGTGTTCGTCATGGTTCCGGAGCCGTCCTCTTCGATCTTCGCCACCGATTTCGTCGTGCTGCCGTCGACCGCTGTCGTGATCGTGGTGTACGAGCGGTGGTCGTCCTCGTACGTGGTGACTACGCTCCATTCATGGCCGTCGTAGCGGGCGACCGTCTTTTCCACCAAGACCTCGCCGTCGTCGTCCAGGGTGACCTCGGTGGTGAGCTCACCCGCGTCGTCGTCGGTCTTCAGGCTCCACATCGTTGGTGGCTTCTCGGGCGGTTTCGGGACCGTCTGGTCGCAGTTCTCGGGCGGGTCCGGGACGTCGGGGCCGCAGGCCTGCAGGTACTGGTCGTACTGCTCCTGCTGGGCCTGCCAGACGCTCTGGTGGCCCTTCACCGCCGCGGTCGAGGCGGCCGCTGCCAGCTGCGAGTCCGCCTCGAAGAACGCGTCGGCCACCGCGCCGAACAGGTCACCAAGCTGTTCCAGACGCGGCTCGGCGTCGTCCATCGTGCCTTTGACCTGCCGGTACAGGACCCTGATCGCCCGCGCTAGATCGTGGTCGCCGACCAGGTCCAACACCTGCTCGCCGCCGGCCGGGATGCCGGCGAAACGTCCCTGGGGCACCACGGTCGGATTGTTGCCAATCTGCGCGAACAGAGTCTTCTTGATCTCCGGGCCGACCTGTTCGGCGAGCCGGTACAGGTCGTCCTTCGCCTGGTACAGGCTGCTGTAGCTCATTGCCAGCTCGGCCATCCACCACCTCCGTACGTTGGACCGGTCACTCGGTGAGAACACGTCTGAGCCCGTCCTCCGGTTCGTGTCGCCGGGGCCGGCCGTGTGATCCGTTCCATGCCGACCGCCGGGATCCGAACCCGTCGCGGCCTTCAAACGTGTCCGGGTAGGCGGCCCAGCGCCGGTGCGCGCCGGGTCGGCGACGACCCACCTGCCAGAGGATTGGAGCCGCGACAGTGGGGCGCCCGACGGATTGGCACGTGCTCGGCCTGAAGTCCGACCCGACCCCCGGCGACCCCGGTCGCCTGGAGGAACTGGCGGACTCGCTGCGCCAGCTCGGCAGGCTCGCGCTCAGGGTCGACGAGGGGTTCGTCGCCATTCTGCGCACCACCGGCCCGGAGGCCTTCGCCGGTAAGGCCGCCGACGCGCTCCGGGACCTGATCGACTCGAATCTCCGTCGATACGTGCAGACGCTCTGCAGCGCCTTTTACGCGGCCGCCGGGGCGTTGGACAGCTTCGCCGGTGAGCTGCGTATCCAGCAGGATCGGGCGGACCGGGCGCTGAGGGACGCTGCGGCGCTGGAGGATGACGACCCGGCCCGGCACGAGCACGCCGCCACGGCGCAGGCGGCCGGTGAGGCGAAGCAGGAGGCGGCTCGGTCGGCCGCTGCCAAGATCAAGGCTGCGTCGCAGAGCATCTCCTCGCCGATCGGTGCCTGTGAGGAGTTCTGGCAGGACTTCGGCAAGGTCGCCCTGGCCCTGTTCGTCGCCGGGCTGGTGTTCGGCGGCCCGATCGCGTTGGCCGCGATCGCCGCCAACGCCGCCATCTTCGTCAAGACCGGCATCGCCTTCGCGCAGGGCAAGGCGAGCGGTCTGGAGATGCTCTTCGCCACCCTGAACATGGTGGGGTCCACGACCACGGCACCGCTCGGCTATCTGCTGCTCAAGGCCGGTGGCGCCGTCGGCAAAGGGATCAAAATAGGCGGCACCCAAGTGGTCAAGGGCGGTTCGAAACTCGCCAACCTGCCCACCCACCTCGGCAACGGCCTGCGCCTGAACACCAGTCGGTACGGCACCGCCATCGGCACGGCGAACTGGGTCGGCACCGGGATCGTCGGGCTCGGCAAGTTCGGTCTGACGGTCGTCGCCCTGCCGTTCAAAGCCGTCTACTACGGGGTTCCGATGCTGGGTCGGGGCATCGCATCCGTCTGGCAGGGGATCAAGAGCTTCTCCCTGCGCGGGGAACTGGGCGGGCACAAATGGTTGCGCATCATCACCCCGGCCGAGGCGACCGAGATCACCCTGCTCGGCGTGGGTCCGGCCATGAAGGTCGCGCTCATCGAGCGGGGCATCTTCAGCAGGTACCTGTTCGGCATGTCGATGCCCCTGCGTGGTGGGAGCGCAATGGTCGGCGGGGCCAGCCGTACCGTCGACGCGCTTGTCGACCTGCCCGCCAGCCGGCTCGTCCACCTGGCGGTCCCGGACTGGCCGCTGCACCCCAGGATGTTCGATGCCCTGCCCCCCAGCTGGATGACGCCGCACGGGCCCGGACCTCACCCGCCGGCCGGTGGAATGTCCATTACCGACAGTCACTTCCTCAGCTTGCACGTCAGCCACCAGGTGGACGCTCTCGTCGACCTGACCCGCAGCGAACTGGCGCAGGTGAAGACCGGCGCATGGCTCGGCGACGTGACGCCGAAGGGCTTCTCGACCACGCCCGGCGGCCTGCTCACTCCGTCGGCGGCGCCGTCCGGTGACCTCTCCACTGGACTGCTACACACCGTGACCTCCGTGGTCGAGTCGCCGTCGGCCCACAAAGTCGTCGTCACCGCAGCGTCCGGCCCCGACGTGGCGCCCGCCATCGGACATCATCTGCCCCAGACCGGACGGGCGGCGATGCACCCGGTCGAGCTGCCCGGCAGCGGCTCGGTGGTCACGCACAAGCCCGGCGCGCTCACCCCCGACCTGCCCACGGTGGCGGCCAGCACCCACGACCAGCGCATGCTGGGACTGCAGGCCCAGCACGCCGTGGGAACCACGGCCCGGCCGACGGTGACGGCTGCGGACATGGGGGTGGCCGTGCCGGTTCCATCGGGTGCGACCGGGTTCGGCCGTGCCACCCCCGTCGACGTCGCCGGGTCCGGCGCGACCACTCTGCCCGGTGGATCGATGGCGCGGCTCGAGGCGGCAGCGCTGGACCTGGTCGCTAGGGGCCGGGCCGAGGCACCATCGGTGCCGACCGGTGCGATGACGCCGGAAAAGGCCGGTACGGTGGTCCGTTCCGAGACGTCTGGGCTTGCGGTGCGTGCTACGCCGACGGCGGAGTCGGCCGGGGTTGCGGTGCGTGCTACGCCGACGCCGGTAACGCCTGGCATCACGGTCCGCCCCGCAACGGTCCCGGAAACGGCCGGGACGGCAGCGCGTCCGACCACGGTCCCGGTCCGCTCCGAGCCGGTCCACGCCCAGGTGCATCAGCATCCACGGCCTTTCGCCGGATACCTGGAAAACGGCCAGTCGCACCTGCTGTACCGGGGAATCTTCGGTGCCGCCAACGACCCGATCACGGCGCAGCGGTTCGAGCTATGGCAGGAGTACGAAACCGCCCGGTTGACCGGCCAGCCGGCGAAGATGCGTGCGCTCGAAGACAAATTGAGTGAGCTGGACGTGGACATCGAAGCCGCCCACGCGGCCACCGACCGGATCGACCGGGAACGTGCCTGGCACAACCCCATGATTGGGGGCGGCGACGGGCAGCCGAGCGTGGGGGCCCCACGCGGCACGCCGGTCCGCAACAGTGTGCTCCGCGACGAGACGATCGGCCTCCAGGTGCAGCCGATACGCGACGCCGGGGGTCAGCCGGCCGGGTACCAGGTGCTGGATCTGGTTGGCGCCCCGACCAGTTACACGTTCAATCTCGGCGAGTTTGGTGGAACGGCGTCGATCGTCGGCGACACGAACGTGTGGCGATACCGCCTCGGGCGCAACGGCGATCGGTACGAGCCTGTGGCGTCCGGGGTCGGGATCTCCGGTGGGGACGGGGTCGCCGGCCACGGATGGTTCTTCATGCGCGGTCACGCCGAGGACAGCATGTGGCTGGAACGCAACGGCATTCAACAGGAGGTGAAACGAGCCGGATCCGAATTCATCGTCGAGTCGCCGGAAGCCGGCTGGTTCCGGTTCGGCCCGGACGGTGTGGTGACCGCCGAGGGCCGTGACCTTCCGACCTGGCTGCTCCCGTCGGGGCAGGCGCTCCGTAAGAACGGTGGGCCCTGGCAGGTTGTCAACGCCGACGAAACACCACTCTCCGGATACCACGGCCTGTCGGAAGGCAAGCACATCGTGCTCGTGGAAGGCCGTTTCGCCCGTTTCGCGGCTGACTGGACTCCTGTTGCCAAGGGTCGGTCCGTGCCGCTCGGCGGCCCGCAGGAACACGTCCTGGTCCAGGACCTCGACAGTGCGGCATGGCAGGTCGAGCGTCGGTCGGCGGACTCGTGGACGGTGGACGATGAACACCACCTCGTCCCCGCCGACGGGGACATGCCGATGACGATCGTAAAAGTCGACGGGAGTGGGTTCCACGTCGTCGGCGACGACCTCAGCGTCACCGCCACCGGTACGAAGGTCGCGGGCACGAGCCACCCGTTGCGGGACCACTATCTGGTCTCGCCGTCCGGTGACGGTACGCCGTACCTGACGGATGCATCCCGGTCCAAGCTGGACACGTACGGGGTCGAACGGCTGGAGGGGGGCGGCTGGCGGATCGACGGCAGGGACATCGTGCACCGGCTCGACGATCAACTTCATGTCAGCCGCATCGGTCTGCTGCTGCGCGGGGACCATCCGTTGGACGGCATGTACGCGGTGGTGGACCGATCCGCCAGGACCTGGCACCTGGGGTCAACCGTCGACGAGCTGAATGTCGGCTACACCGTCCATGCGGAAAAGAACGTCCTGCAGGTCACCGACGACGCCGGGATTTTCCACCGGTTCAACGGCGACCGTGACCTCGTTGCGATTGGCCGTCCGCTGCGGCTCGGGGAGGACGGGGTCCGCTGGGCCGGCAACCCGCTCCGGGACCACGTTCTGGTGCAGCACATGGACGGGCCGGGCTGGCATGTCGAGGATGTCAACCGGCTGCTCATGAACGGATACCGCGTGGACGTGGACGGCGCGGGACTGCGGATCACCCACGATGGCGGGGCGTTCCACCTTCTCGACGCCGATCATCGACTCACCTCGGTCGGTGTCCCACTGCGACACGAGGGTCATTCGTTGGACGGCCAGTTCCTGGTCCGGACCGGAACCGGCGGCTGGGAGCTCAAGACCGCCGGACTGGACGACGTGACCGGGTTCGAACGGCGTCTGGAGGGCGGCGTGACGACGTTCATCAGGCAGGACGCCACCGCCCTCAAGGTCCTCGAAACGATCGAACTGCCCGACGGGCGGCTGCTGAACGCGTTCACCCCACCGGCGTTCGTCGCGTTCTACAAATGGCCGGTGTGGCAGGTCACCGACCACACCGGGGCGCAGGTGGCCAGCGGCACGCGCTACTTCGACGTCACCGGCAACTACTGGTGGGACGAGGCGTCGGGGGTGAAGGTGCACGAGTTCCAGGCCGGACTGCACAAGGGCCACGTGCTCGCCCTGAACGACCCGGCCAGCGGCTGGACCTGGCACCGGTTCGACGACGCGACCAACGCGTACGTGGCCAGCGGGCCGCGTACCCAGAAGCTGTTCGGTGGGTGGACCGACCACCTCGGGGCCGCCGGCTCGCCGGACCGGGCGCTCGTGCACGAGAAGTGGAAGAAGTTCACCTGGCCGGATCGGCAGCATCAGTATCTCGAGTACGGCCTGGTCCAGGCCCCGTCGGGACAGTGGGACCGTTCGGAACTGTGGCAGCGGATCAGTCCGCGCAAGGCGGTGACCGGCAGCCAGACCGAACTGGCGACCGGTGGCCATCTGACCGTCGAACGCTGGATGGAGCAACGCCCACCCGGCTGGCTCCGCCACCTCAGCGGGGTGGTGCCGGACTCGCTTCAGCAACGCTGGCCGCACCTTGCCGCAGACAGCGGATTCCGCGTCTCTCGCTGGACCGCCACCGCCGTCGACGGCACGCCGCTGGGCAGCGGCACCAGGTTCACCACGTACAACGGCGGCTACATCGACATCGCCGCGGACGGCTCGTTCCAACGGGCCTTCGTCAAGCTGGACAACGGCAACACGCTGACCGTCGGCGACGACCTGGTGGCCCCCGGCGCCGTCGACCTGCGACCGGAGCCCGGTACGGTGACGTACCGCTGGTCGGAGCGCGGCGTCGGTGGCGAGCGGTCCGGTCTGCGGGTCGACCTCGACGGGGCGGGCCACGCCTGGGAGGACCGTTTCCTGGACGGGCAGACCCTCCGGGTGGCGCGGATCGGCCACTCGGACGGGGCGGTGACGGAGTTCCGCAACCCGCCGCAGCCCGATGGGATCGCCGAGCAGTTGGCGGGCCAGGACTGGGTCAGACGCGGCAAGCACGGCCTGGTCGGCGGTCGCGCCGACACCTGGCCGCAGCTGAACGAACCACCCGCCAACCCCACCCCGGCCGGGTCGCCGGCCGAGGCCGCCGCCGGTCCGGCGGCCCCGCGTGGCGGATGGGTGGCTGCCAAGCCGCTGGACGACAGCTCGATCTGGGACGGGTTCCGGCCGGTGGCGGAGTTGCGCAACCGCTCGTGGCAGTGGGTCGACAGCGAAGGCCATAGCGGCGATCGGGTCTACAACCTGTTCACCAGGAACCCGGCGATGACCTACGACGAGTCCTTCCAGGACTTCTTCGACGGCGTGGTGATCCGCGACGTGCGGGCTCTGGCGGACGGCGACACCGTCCGGGCCTGGCGGAACTACGACCCGGAGACCGGCCGCTTCGGGTGGCGCTGGGAGAAGCTCGACCGCCACGGCCGGGTCCTCCCGCAACCGGTCGAGGGCACTCCGATACGTCAGTGGCTCAGCCCCACCGGCGAATGGGTCGACGACTGGGTCAGCGGTGCGAACCGGTTCCAGGACCTGATCAGGGACGGTCGTCCGGGCGGGACGGTGATCCGTGAGATCCCGGCGGACGTTCCGGTGGCACGCGTGCGGGAGTACCCCGACATCACCGACCGGAGGGTGTGGAACGAGTTCGACCAAGGCATCGTCGTCCGTAGCCGCAAGCCCTTGGAGTTCACCGGTTTCGATGGCCAGCCGCTGCCGACCGGCCTCTACAAGGAGACCGACGCGTGGCGCGGGCAGTGGCGGGTCTACCGCGAGAACGACATTCTGGTGGCCCTGCGCCGCGAGGACCACAACATCTACCTCAGCCCGGACCCGACGAGCCCGATCGACCCGGGCAGATTCACGATCGTGGGTCGCGACCTCGAGTATCGCGGCATGCTCGAGGCGATGCGTGGCTGGAACGGCACGCTGCACGAGATCCACCGGATGCCGTGGGGCCGCTCGGCAGTCGGGCCCGACGGCGCGCTGCTCGGCGAGGCGGCGTACCGGTCGTACACCGAGCTGGTGTTGAAGAAGATGGCGTTCGACTTCGGCTACGAGTTCGTGTTCGAGTTCGTGGTGGGTCTCGGGTTCTCGGCCTTCGCGGCGCTGGTCACGGGTGACGAATTCGGCTTCGAGAACGTCGCAAAGGCCCTGCTGCGCGCCGGGGTCGGCGCGGGTGTCAAGTCCGGTCTGGGGGCGGCGCTCATCGACTGGCGCCACGGTCCGCTGCACAACTACCGGCTGGGGCTGAGCAACCTTGACAGCGGCTACGCCCCCAGCCGCCGCCCGTTGAACCACGACGACAGTTGGCGGACCGACTGGGCCGGGCCGGACCATCCGGTGCGCTGGCGGGGCACCACCTTCAACTTCTTCTACGGACTCGGCACCAGCGTCGTCACCAGCTTCATTTACGGAACGGCGAGCGCTGCCATCTTCGGGTACGAGAACAAGGCCGGCGACTTGGTCGACCCGACCTTCTCGGAGGCGTTGGAGTACGGCGGCGTCCTGGCCCTGGCGTCGGTTCCTAGCGGGTTGCCCGGTTCGGTGCTCACCACCGCGTGGGTCGGTTACGCCCGTGGCCGGCTCTACAACCCCCTCGGCATCGGGGACACCCTCCACCAGTTGGTGATGAGGTCAGGCGAGAAGTCGCTGTACAACTTCGTCACGTACCCGATGTTGATAGACCATTTGCCACCACCGCACTACGACGACCCGAAGAAGGACGACGACCCGAAGAAGGAGGTCGCGTGAACGGCGCACAGGTCCTGCGGGTGACCCGGAACGCGTTCCGCGGACATCGCACCATCGCTGCGGCGTTGCGGGACGCCGCCCCGGGTGACGTGGTCAGCGTCCCCGCCGGGGAGTACCGGGAAAATCTGTGCCTGTCCACACCCGTGACGCTGCAGGCGGCGCAGGGACCGGGCAGTGTGGTTCTGCGTCCGGCGGCGACCGGTCCGGCACTGACGGTGGCCGTGACGGACTGCACGGTCGTCGGGTTCGAGATCCATGGTGCGGACTCGGCCCTCGTCGCGGTGGCCGTGCCGGCCGGTGCGGGCCTGGTCCTGACCGACTGTGCCGTGCTGGGCGGCCGGGTCGAGGCGACCGCGACCACCGAACCCGACGACGGCGAGCACGGTCCCGGCGACGGCGAGCACGGCCCCGGGTCCGACGGCACCGCGTTGGTGCTCACCCGTGTCCAGATCGCGAACGTCACCGGTACGGCGCTCGCGCTCTCCGGCACCGTGCGGGCCCGGACCGAGGACACCGTGGTACGTGACATCGACGGCACCGGGGTGTCGCTGTCCGGCAGCGCCGTGCTCCGGGCGGCCCGGCTGCGCGTGACGGCGACGACCGGGTCCGGACTGCACCTGCATGGACACTCCCGCGCGTTACTGACCGAATGCCGGGTCAGCGACCCCGCCCGGATGGGACTGTCGGTCGAGGACGCGGCGGTGGTCAAGGCCGTCGAATCGCACCTGAACGGCGCCGGCGCCGCCGCCATCCAGATCTGCGGCACCGGCAAGGTGTCGCTCGCCGACTGCCGGCTCACCGCCCCGGCAGCCAGCGGCGTGGTCGTCCGCGACGGTGCCCGGCTGGCTGCGGTCGGCTGCTCGATCGTCGACGCCGGGGCGAACAGCCTGATGGCAACCGGCACCGCCACCGCCGAACTGGTCGACTGCCGGCTGGTCGGTAGCCGGTTCAGCGCGGTGCACCTGACCGACGATGTGGTGGTCCGGCTGGTCGACTGCCGGGTCCGGGGCAGTGCCGAGCATGGTGTCCACGCGATCGGTTCGGCCCGTGCGGAGCTCGTCGAAAGCACCGTCGCCGACATCACCATGACCGGCCTCTACGTGCGTGGGGATGCCGGACTGTCGGCCCGTGGCTGCCGGATCGTCGACACCGAAATCGGGGTTCGCGTCGATTCACCCGTCGGGGTCGAGCTGGACGGTTGCGTGGTGCAGCGTCCGGGACGGACCGGGGTCGACGTGGGCGACGGCGGTGCGGCACGGTTGCAGGACACCCGGGTGGTGTTCGCCGGTACGGCCGGCATCGTCGTCGATTCCGGTGGGCAGGCCCGGATCGACGGCGGCACGATCGAGGACAGCGCCGGGTCCGCCTTGGTGGTGTGGACCGGGGCACGCCCGGAGGTGTCCGGCCTGCGCGTGTTCCGACCCGCCAAGAACGGCATCTTCGTGGCCGGGGACGCCGGTGGAGTGTTCGACTCCTGCGACGTGACCGGTGCCGGATTCCCGGCGGTGCACTGCGGGCCACGGGCCGACCCGGTGTTCCGCGACTGCCGGATCACCGACTGCGCGGAGGATCTGGGTACCGACGACGGTGCCCGCCCGGTCTTCGAGCGTTGCGTCGTGCACGACGTGGCCACCTCGTCGATGCCGACGTCGCCGGTGCCCGGACCGCCGCCGACGGTGCCTGCCACGGCAGCGGCCGGCGCGGTGGTGCCGTCCGCGGCGTCGTCGGAGCCGGATCCGCCCGACGAGCACCTCGACGACGTGCTCGCCGAACTGGACCGGCTGGTCGGCCTGGACCGGGTCAAGAGCGACGTGGCCGCGATGGTGAAGCTGATGCAGACGGTCCGGCTCCGTCAGGAGGCCGGGCTGCCGGCCCCGCCGCTGAGCCGGCACCTGGTCTTCGCCGGCAACCCGGGCACCGGCAAGACGACGGTCGCCCGGCTGTACGGGCGCCTGCTCAAGGCGCTCGGCCTGCTACGGCGCGGTCACCTCGTCGAGGTCGACCGCAGCAGCCTGGTCGGTGAGTACATCGGGCACACCGGTCCACGCACCGCGGCCGAGTTCCGGCGGGCGATCGGCGGTGTGCTGTTCATCGACGAGGCGTACTCGCTCGTGCCGACGTTCGGCGGCAACGATTTCGGCACCGAGGCGATCGCCACGCTGGTCAAGCTGATGGAGGACCACCGGGACGAGGTGGTGGTGATCGCCGCCGGCTATCCGGACGAGATGACGCGGTTCGTGGCCGCGAACCCCGGACTGGCCTCGCGGTTCACCCGCACCATGCGGTTCGCCGACTACGACGCGTCCGAGCTGGTGTCGATTGTCGAGTACCAGGCCGAACTGCACCGTTACCAGCTGACCGGCGCGGCCCGGGACGGGTTGGAACGTTTCTTCGCGCAGCTGCCACGCGGGGAGGGTTTCGGCAACGGTCGGCTGGCGCGCCAGACGTTTCAGGAGATGACCGAACGGCAGGCGCAGCGGGTCGCCGAACTCGCTGACCCCGCAGCCGCCGACCTGGTCGGCCTCAACGCCGACGACCTGCCGCAGTGCCCGGTACCGGCGTAGCCGGTGCCGCACGACCGATGTCCCGCACTACAGGTACCTCGTCATTGATAGGAGTCGTCCGATGCAGTCCCACGAGCCTGCGGCCGGGAGGTCGTTCTCGGAGGTCTTCACCGCCCGCCCGGCCCGGATGCGGCTCGGGCTGGTCCCGGGCCGCCGCGTGTGGACGAGCCTCGCGGTGCTGGCCTGCCTCGCCGTGCTGGGTGGCGCCGTACCGCCGGTGCTGGCCGCGCTGGGACCGGCCACCGACGCGCCGCAGCCTCCGCAGCCCGCCGCTGCTGCCCGATCATCGCAGGGGTCGCAGCCGCCGTCGGTGACACCGTCCGCCGGCCAGGCGCCGTCCCCGGTGGCCCCGTCGGTGACTCCGACAGCCGTCCGGACGCCGTCCCCGGTGGCCCCGTCGGTGACCCCGGCAGCGGGCCGGAAGCCGTCTCCGGTTGACCCGTCGGCGAGGCCGGCTGCCGACCGTCCGTCGGCCACGCCGGCCAACACACCCGCGCCCGCGAAACCCGCCGCCCAACCCGCTGCCCAACCCACCGCCCAACTCGCCGCCGACGCGCCGCGTCCGGCAGCCGTCGGCTCGCTCTACAACCCCGCGTCCAAGCGGTGCCTGAGCGGCCGGTGGGGGGCGGACGGCGTCCAGCTCGTCATCGAGAACTGTGCCGACAGCCGTACCCAGCAGTGGTCGATCCTCGCTGACCGCACCATCCGGACGGTCGGGTTGTGCATGGACGCCGCTGGCGGGGGCACCGCCAACCTGAACCCGGTCCAGCTCGCCTATTGCAGCGGCAACAGCGCGCAGGCGTTCGTCTACACTGCTCCGCTCATCGTCAGCCGCCACGCCGGCAAGTGCGTGGATGTCATCAACCACGGCACCGCCAACCTGGCCCCGATAGTGCTGTGGCCCTGCGAGGGCGGCGGCAACCAGCAATGGGTGTACGTACGGTAGGCGGTTGCCGCCCACCGGGCCGATTCCGTCAGCCGGAGGAAGTGTCGGCTCGCCGCGCGATCGGCCGGTGACAGCCGGACGGACGATGAAGGCCGCTGACTGGGCTTGCCCTGGTCAGCGGCCTTGTCGTGCAGGTCAGAAAGGGTGCCCCCGGCAGGATTCGAACCTGCGCTCCCGCCTCCGGAGGGCGGTAGGCGCTCCGTTGGCACCAGCCCCGTGACCTGGGCGTCCGTGTGCGGCGAACTGACAATGCGTCGAACTTCGGCACCACTTCGGCACAGACGTACGGCTGATGGAGCGGACCTCTGCTCGTCGGAGGCGGGAACCCCACCCGTTGACCTGGCAGGATCGGTCATGCCAACGACCAGGACCTGCCCGCGCCCGAGAAGGAGCCATCGCTAAGGAGGTCAAGAGTCGCGTACCGACATAAAAAGGGCCTGGTTAGGTGATCATGAAGTTTGGCCGTCCGCCGTGCAAGGCTTTGACCTGCGGAAACGTCGGGAGAAGTGACGTGGGTCACCCATGCAATGTGGACCTGCGAGGGTCGCCGTGCAGAGCCCTCGCGTCTGCGCTGGTCACAGGCCACCCAAAGCCGGTAGGGTCAGAAACCACGTCACGCCCAAGGGCGTATCGAAACCCGCGTGGCCTTCACGGTCACTGCCACCTGGTGAAGGTAGTCAGAAACCACGTCACGCCCAAGGGCGTATCGAAACCCAGAAGTGCGAGTCGGTGGACATCAGCGGTCGCCCCCGTCAGAAACCACGTCACGCCCAAGGGCGTATCGAAACCTCTTAGCCGGCGCGGTCTCCAACAGGTTATCCCTGAGTCAGAAACCACGTCACGCCCAAGGGCGTATCGAAACTTCTGGCTGGTGCCGGAACTGGCCGCGTTGTGCTCCTGGGTCAGAAACCACGTCACGCCCAAGGGCGTATCGAAACTCGGAGCTTTCCGACCTCTTGGAGACGTGGACGTGGATCGAGTCAGAAACCACGTCACGCCCAAGGGCGTATCGAAACTGACACCCGTGACACCCGTGACATTGCTGGTCAGAGCCTCCAGTCAGAAACCACGTCACGCCCAAGGGCGTATCGAAACGGGCGGCGGCGAGCAGGTAATCGATCCAGGTCAGCTCAGGCAGTCAGAAACCACGTCACGCCCAAGGGCGTATCGAAACCAGCCTGACGTGGGCCACGCAGGCGCTCGCGTCAGGTCAGAAACCACGTCACGCCCAAGGGCGTATCGAAACTCATAGGCCTTGGCCATGATCCGGTGGGCGTAGACGCCGGGTCAGAAACCACGTCACGCCCAAGGGCGTATCGAAACTTTCGGTCCGTACGGACACCCGACCTACAGGAATTGGCTGGGTCAGAAACCACGTCACGCCCAAGGGCGTATCGAAACCCGAGCAGCCACACGAGCACGGCGGCCGCGACCCCGATCAGCAGGTCAGGAACCACGTCACGCCCAAGGGCGTATAGAAACACCGCGCCGTCCGGGCGCCACTCCAGATGCCCCGCGTCCTGGTCAGGAACCACGTCATGCCCAAGGGCGTATGGAAACTGTGACGTACGCCTCCTTGACCTTGGCGCTGAGCCGGCCCCGTCAGGAACCACGTCACGCCCAAGGGCGTATAGAAACGATGCGGCGCGGCAGGGTCGTCGTGGTCATGCTGTTGGTCAGGAACCACGTCACGCCCGAGGGCGTATAGAAACCCGTGCGGACCCGGGTCCGTGCCGGTCACAGCTGGACGTCAGGAACCACGTCACGCCCGAGGGCGTATGGAAACAAGAAGTCGATGAGGTTCTTGAGCGAGTTCATTTCGTGTCAGGAACCACGTCACGCCCAAGGGCGTATAGAAACATGATGCGGATGAGCCAGTGGACGTGGATGACGTCCACGTGTCAGGAACCACGTCACGCCCAAGGGCGTATAGAAACCTGATCTCGTCGGACTGGGTGTACGCGAACACGGTGTCCGTCAGGAACCACGTCACGCCCAAGGGCGTATAGAAACGCGCTCACGTGATCTGGATCGTGCTCGAGCGGACCATTGTCAGGAACCACGTCACGCCCAAGGGCGTATAAAACCATCAGGGTCAGCATCCAGCGCACCGCCCCGATGATGACGTCGGGAACCGCGTCACGCCTAAGGGCGTATTTTGGGACCCACGCAGTGGGGCTCCTAGCGGGTTAGCCCGAGGGTTATTGCTAGCCGTTCTACGCCGGTGAACTGTGGTGCGCATCGGGCAATTTCGGCGATCAGTGCGCGGTTGGATGGCGCGTGCTGAACTTCGGCTGATGCGGTCCGGTGTGCCTCTGTCAGGGTGCGGCCGGCTGCTTGCACGTTGCCGATCTTCATGTATACGTGCGTGATGTCGAGCAGGTACGCGGCTCGGTGTTCGGCTGGCAGGTGCAGCCACTTTCGATCCCGTGTCATTTTCTCGTGTTGGGCGAGCGCCTGGCGGGTCTCGCCGAGGCTTGCTTGTGCCACGACCTGGGTAAGTTCGACGGCGGTCTGACTGAATCCGTGCCGTTGATGGCTTTCGTGGTCCTTGATCTGTCGGGCGAGCTTGGCGGCTTGCCGTAGCAGTTCCTTTACCGTGGCCGGTTCGCTGTTGCTGGCGGCGGCTAGTGCTGCTTGTAGCAGCAGGGCTCCGTGCACCGATGCCTGTTCGCCTGACTCGGCGTCTTCGGGTGGCTGCGCGATGTGTTGTGCAGCGGCGAGGGCCGTTGCGAACGCTAGTCTGTTCTGGTCCAGAGCGCGTAGTGCTTGGGCGAGACTCAGTGCGGCGGTTGCGGCGAGGGTGCGATCGTTTCCGGCTGCGATGATTGCTCGGTCTGCGGCGATCCATGCGAGGTGTGCTTGGTCGAGCTTTACCAGTACTGATGAGGCGAGTCTGTATGCCTGGACCAGCGGCTCAGTTCCGGTCTGCGGGTTCAGCGCGTGTGACTGCTGACTGCCGCTCAGGAGGTTCGGGAGGATGCGGAGCAGTTGCGGGTAGTCGCCGTGTCCGTACGTGAGCCAGGCGTGCTCGATTTGCCGTTGAACATCGCCTCGTTTCGGCTGGCGCAGAATACCTGGCGGAGAGTTGAAGGTGGCATGACACGCTAGGGTTGCCTTCAGCTTGTCCAGGCCACCGATTGCGCTGCTGCTGGCTGGTGAGGGTTCATGTTCGTCGAGTAGTTCCGCTGGGTCGATGTGGAGTACTTCGGCGATGTGTTGGATGACGGATACCTTGTCGAGCTTGCGTATGCCGCGTTCGACTTTGTCGACCCAGCTTTTTGATTTGCCGATGCGGTCGGCGAAGACTTGTTGGGTCATTCTGCGTCGCATGCGCCATTGGGCTACTCGGCGTCCGATCGGTATCGACGTTGCCGTCTGGCCTTGCTTGGTTGTCGTCACGGCCGGGGTTGTCGGTCCGTGTTGCAGATCCGCTGTTCGGCCCGCTCGTTCCGGTTGTCCGGTCGCGGGTTGGCCGCTGGGCTGTCGCTGACCGGGAGATCGCGTTCTTGCGCGGGGTGCACGACGTCGATTGCGAGGTGTGGGCGTTGGAACCATTTCCCGAGCACGATTCCTCCGTGGAATTGAGCAGTTGATTATCGCCTTTTCTGGGAGCCTTGACGCAGCCCGGTGAGTCGCCAAATGTCGATCCGGTTGACCGGTCCGTCTCGGGAACGTTCGGATGCTGCTGGCTTTACGGGTGGGTCCAGCGTACGAATCGTTGGTTGAGGTCTTCCGGGTCGGTGACGGCGTTGGGGTCGAGTTTGGTTATGTCTCGGGTGGCGAGGTGGAGCATGACGCCCATGAAGGTGGGGAGTCCGGTGGGGTTGTCGCGGAATTGGTTGATGAGGTCGATTCGGGCTTGTCCGCATGGCCAGGGGTGGGCGCAGGTGCGGCAGAGCCAGAGTGGGCGTAGTGGTGTGTGGGTTTTGGGGGGTTGGCGGTGGTGGACGGGTGATTGGTTCGGTGGTGTGGTCACGAGTTCAAGGGTGTCGGTGTGACTAGCCCCTTGTCAATATGCCAGTAGCGATTTGCCAAGTAGCGGTTTGACTAGTTGGCGTTTGAATAGTGTTCGGGGCATGGGTCGCCACCTGTACGGGCCGCAGGAGCTGCAAGAGCGGCTCCGGGTGTCCCGTCAGCGGGTACAGCAGCTCATCCGACGTCCGGATTTCCCGGAGCCGTATGACCGTCTGGCTATGGGTTCTGTGTGGCGGATTGCGGACGTGGAAGCGTGGATCAAGAAGTTCCGGCCGCACCTGGATGAGCCGGACGAGGATTAGCCCGTTCTGGTGTCCGTGAGTGCGCCGGTGGCGTGGTGGATGGTGTGGGCTGCCTCCTGCGGGTCGGTGGTGGCGGTGTCGATGGTCAGGTCCGCGTCGACGGGTGGTGTCTGGTCCCACGCGGTGAGCCGGTCGGCGGTGTCGCCGGTGGCGCGTTCGGCGATGCGGTGTGCGGCGATGTCGCGGGGGCACCACAGGTAGACGACCAGCCACCGGGCCGTTGGGGTGGCGTCGGTGACGGCGTGGATGCCGTCGGGTTGGCCCATGTGCAGGACGGGGACGCTGGTGGTGAGCGCCTGGTCCAGGCCGTGGCGGTCGATGGCGTAGGTGGCCCCGTACCGCTGGTTGCGCCAGATGATGCCGCCGGCCGCTTCTAGGGCGTCAAGGTGGTCGGGGGTGGTCATGCGGTAGCCGCTGGTCCGGCCCCTGCCGGTTTTGAGTCTGGCGAACAGCTGGTAGGCGGGGTCGATGGCGGCAAGCCGTTCGGTGACGGTGTCCTTGCCGGCCGCTGGTGGGCCGTAGAGGATGACACCGCGTTTCATGCGCTGGCCGCTGGCGCGGTGAGGATGGCGGACAGGAGCTCTTTGGCCTGCTTCTGCAGGGGGACGCTGGAGGCGCAGTTGTCGATGACGGTGTGGGGTGCGGTCGGGCGCATGTCGAAGTTGACGGTGTCGAGGTAGGCGGGCCAGTTGGCGAGTTTGGCGGCGTCGCGGGCCGCTCCCCGGTGGCGGATGTAGGTGTGCATGGTGTCGGCGTCGCAGTACACCCACACGAACAGGGTTTGGGCGTTCATGGCGGTGTGGCTGGCCTGGATGCGGTCGACCCACGCGGTGTCGGTGAACTCGCGGATGAACGGGGCGGTGACGATGGCGCTGTTGCCGCAGGCGACGTTCTCATGGGCGACCGCGATGAGGGATTCGTACTCGCGTGGCCGGACCTTGGTGAAGTAGTCGTCCGACTCGCGGTCGTGGGGTGACAGGCCGAGGAGTTCCAACGCGGCTTCGACGACGGGGCGGGTGATGGTGTCCTTGTCGAGCATGGGCCAGCCGGTTTCCCTGGCGAGGACGCGGCCGAGTTCGGTCTTCCCGCTGCCGGCGTAGCCGCCGATCATCACGACCCGTGGGGTGCGGAGGCGGATGTCACCGCCGCGTGTCTGGTTGGGCGCGTTCACGATCCGCTTCGATCGGGACTTGCTGACGATCAGCCCCTCGTCGCCGAGGATCTTCATCGCTTCGGAGATCGTGAACACGCTGACGTCCCAGCGTTCGGCGAGCTCGCGGGTGGACGGCAGGGTGTCACCGTCGCGCAGTACGCCCGCTTCGATCTCGTTGCGCAGGTTCCGGGCCACCTGTTGGTGCAGGGAGTCTGGTCGGCTGAGTCGGGGCTGAGGGGATGTCATGGGTTCCTCTCGCGTCGGGCGTCTGTCCAGGGAAGCCTACCAGTTGCCTAACAGATGGTATGCCCATCGCCGCAGGTCGGAGGCCAAGTTTGATCTTCATTCAGCCCTAACAGTTGACCTGGCTCCATATCAGTTGTTAGCTTCATGTCGCTGGTCGCGCCGACCGGCCAGGCCGAACAGGTCTGTAGAGGTCACCGCTGTGTCTTGTGGAGGAACGCGACATGCAGGCACCCCCTGTCCCGGACCCGACCGAGGTCGGTCCCACCGCCGCCGATCTGGTGGCGATCGAACGTGAGTGGCCGTTGATTGAGGCCGAGTTGGCGTTGTTGGACGCGGAGATCACCGCCCTGTACGCCGATGGCGGTCCGTCGTTGCTTGACCGCCGTCGGGTGCGGCGCGCTGAGCAGCGGGTGATGCGGGAAGCCGCCGCCCTGGGCGACGTCCAGGCCGTGACCGCGCTGCGGGTGCGCAAGGCGGTGGCCTGATGACGACTCCCGCGAGCATGTACCCCCGCCCGGTGCAGGAGCTGTTGCCGGCCGCCCGTGCGATCGCCGCCCGTCTCGGTGAGGTTCCGTCGCGGAACCTGCTGATGAGGGAACTGCGGGTGGGTTCGCCCAAGGCGACCGCCCTACGGGAAGCCCTGAACCAGGAACAGCAGGATCAGGACGCGACGGGGGTCGAGTCCACGGGTGGGCACCGGGGGTTGCACCTGGTCCGCGACACCACCACCGACCGGCCTGCCGAGGTCGACGCACCGGCCCCGGTCGACGCGTCGCCGGAGCCGTCGCCGGTGTCGGCGGATGTGTCGGCGGACCCGGTGCCGGTCGCCCCTGCTGACGAGTCGTCGGCCGGGTCCGGGGCGGACCTGCCGTCGCCGGTCGCCGAGGACACCGCGCAGCCGTTGTCGCCGGTGGCGGTGGACGGACACCCGGACACGAAGATCACTCCCGCTGACCGTCGGGCGGGCCGGTCGCCGGTGCGGTCGTGGGTGCTGCTGTTGCTGGCCGCTCCCGCGTTCGTGGCGATCTGGTCCGGCTGGGTCGGCCTGGGTGAGCTGACCGGGTTCGGTGTGGTGCACCCGCTACCGGGCATCTGGGATTCCCTCGCGGTGAACACGGCGATCACGTTGCCGATCGGCGTCGAAGCCTATGCCGCGTACGCGTTGCGGGCGTGGCTCGCACCCGACGGGGTTCCGCCACGGGCACGCAGGTTCGCGGCCTGGTCGGCGATCGGCTCGCTCGTTCTGGGTGCGGCCGGTCAGGTGGCCTATCACCTGATGGAGTCCGCCGGTATCACCGCCGCCCCGTGGTGGATCACCACCGTCGTTTCGTGCCTGCCGGTGGCCGTGCTCGGTATGGGCGCCGCTCTGGCTCACCTGCTGCACACCGACCAGCGCCAGCAGCGGGAGCCGTGACTTTGCCCGGCGGCGCGGCCCATGGCCTAGGAACCTTCGCCGCGCCGCCGGCCCCTCGACCCTCAGCAACCGCTTCGGGAAGGACTCTCATCGTGGCATCCACGGCATCGCCGGACGAGTTGCCGTCCACGGAAATCGTGTCGCGTATCCAGCACACCCCGGCCGGTGCGAAGGCGTGGGTGGAGCGTGACGGGCGCGGCCGGCTGTTCGTCCGCTGCCAGGGCTGCACCCTCTACCGCCTAGTCGACGGGATGGCTCCCGCCCTGGCCGCGCTGGTCACCCACCTACCGACCTGCCCCGCCGACGCCATCGACGCCGGTCCGGCCTGACCGGCCCTCGACGACCGGGCGCGGCTACGGCTGCGCGGGCCGCGCCCGGTCCCTTCCCCCGGCTTTCCCCGTTGGTTCTGGACTTTCTGTTGGAGGCAACCCCTCATGCCCACCCCTGACGACGGTTACGACTGGCAGGCAGCGGAAGCCGACCTCACCACCGACGGCAGTGCGGATGTGGTTGACCTGACCGCCCGCCGCCGCAAGACCAACCCGGCCGGGTCGTTCGCGGTCGACATCGACGACGAGGGCGACGACCGCGACGACGACGCCCCCGTCCCGGTCAACCCACCCGCAACCCCCGCCGTTGGCCGGTCCCGCCTCGCTGGTGTGGTCGGTGCGGAGCGTCGGCCGATCATCCCCGCCTGGCTGCGCTCCCGGACCGAACTGGCCAACGCCGTCCGCTGGACGGCAGGCCACTACACGCACGTCAGCATGTATCACCTGTCCCGGTCGCCGAAATACTGCGCACGCCTGGCGTGGCGTGCCCCGTTCGGCGTGGCCCGACTCCTGGGCCACACGGTCCGGTGGGTGACCGACGCCGAGGGCATCCCCGTGCGCCTGGCCGTGGTCCGGCAGGAAAACGCCGAACTGTACTTAAAGCTGTCGCGGCAGCGTGACGTACGGGTCCGCTGGCGCGGCCTGGTCCTGACCGCCCTGTTGCTGCTCGGCATCCCCACTGTGCTCACGTTGATGGCGCTTGCCGGGTCGTGGCAGCGGTGGGCGATCCTCGCCGGTGTCGTGGCCCTGTTCGGTGTGGCCGGTACGCCGAAGGACAAGCCGCTGTTGGACGTCGCGGCTGTCAGTCCGCGTGTGCGGAAACTCTCGGCTGACGTGGTCACCCGCGCGTTCCTCGCGGCCGGGTTGTGCAAGCCGGACGACCTGATCACCTTCCCCGCCCCGATCATGCGCGACGGACCCGGCTGGCGGGCCGTGATCGACCTGCCGTACTGGACGAACGCCGACAAGGCGATCAAGAAGCGTGACCAGCTCGCCGCCGGCCTCGACCTGGACGAGGTGCAGGTGTGGCCGGAGCGGGTACGCGGCACCGCCGGATCGGCCCGCCGTCTCGCCCTGTGGGTGGCCGATGAGGACCCCTACGCGAAGGGTTCCGGCCCCTGGCCGCTCATCGGCAAGGGTGGTGTGGACATCTTCGCGCCGTTCCCGTTCGGGCAGGACCAGCGCGGACGCCCGGTGCCGCTGCTGCTCATGTTCACCTCCCTGCTCGTCGGAGCGATCCCGCGCATGGGCAAGACGTTCGCCGCACGCCTGCCCGTGCTCGCGGCGGCGTTGGATCCGATCGTTGAGCTGCACATCTACGACGGCAAGGGCGGGCAGGACTGGCGACCGTTCGAACGGATCGCCCACCGCACCGGCTACGGCGTCCGCGACGACGTCGTAGAAGCGCTGGTCGACGACCTACGCGGCCTGGTCGCCGACATGAACCGCCGCTACGACACCATCGCCACCCTGCCCGCCGACCTGTGCCCCGAATCCAAGGTCAGCCGACAGATTGCCGAGAAACGGTCACTCAAGTTGTGGCCGATCCTCGTGGCGGTCGACGAGTTTCAGCGCTACTCCGCCCACCCCGTCCACGGCGACGAGATCGTGTCGCTGCTGACCGAACTGTGCAAGGTCGGCCCTTCGGTCGGCATCATGATCCTGCTCGCCACGCAGAAGCCGGACGGCAAAGCCGTACCGACCGACCTGCGCGACAACATCGGCACCCGCTTCGCCCTCAAGACGATGACGTGGCAGTCCTCCGAGGCCGTGTTGGGTGCCGGGTCGTACACCGCCGGCTATGACTCGTCGCGGTTCCAACGCGGACACAAGGGCGTCGGCATCCTGCTCGGCGCGGACGACTCCGGATCGGTCGACGAAGCCGTCACCGTGCGGACCAACCTCGCCGAGATGGCCGACGTCGAAAAGGTGGTGACCCGTGCGCGGGAGCTGCGGGAGCGGGCCGGAACCCTGACCGTCCACGCCATCGGCGACGCACCCGAAACCGTCGCCCGGACGGGAGACACGTTGTTGGACGACATCCTCACCGTCGTCCCCACGGGTGAGGCGAAGGTCTGGTCAGAGACCGTCGTCGCCCGACTCGCCGAACTCCGCCCCGACGTCTACGGCGGATGGGAAACCGGGAACCTCGCCCCGGCGCTCAAGCCGCACGGGGTCACCGTCGGCCGGCAGGTGTGGGGCACCGACCCGGTCACCGGGGAACGCGCCAACCGTAAGGGCATCCTCCGCGACGACATCACCACCGCCGTAACCAAGCGTGACCAACGCCGCAAGGCGGGATAGCCGCTCACGGGCCGCTAGGTCTAGCCCCATCACCCGCTAGACCTAGCGGCACCGCTAGCCCTCGAAACAAACCCCTGCCAGGACGCTAGCCGCCTAGCGCCCCTACCCCCGCACGCCCGAAAACCGCCCGTGGAGGCACCCCGTGGACCCGTACGCCACCCTCGCTAGCCTGCTCTGCCCCCTCCTGACCCTGATCACTTTCGGTTACCTGATCACCTGCGCTATCTGGCCGTTCGGCCCCTGCCGACGCTGCCACGGCACCGGGAAACACCGCGCCCCGTACGGCAAGGCGTTCCGCCTCTGCTACCGCTGCGACGGCACCGGACGCCGTATCCGCATCGGCCGGCACGTGTGGAACGAGATCCGCCGCGAACACCGCAACGGCACCCACCGATGAACCACCGCCGGCACCCGCACGGGGAACACACCGACTGGTGCGCCCGCGACCACCGCTGCGGACACGACGGACACCGCTCCCCGTCCATGGTCGTCGACCTGCCCGGCCAGGCACGCGCCGTCCTCACCCGCATCCGCACCGCAGGCGGACACGACCAAGCCGAGATACGCGTACGGGTCGCCCTGGCCGACGCCGACCCCGCCGCCCGCCGACAACTGGCGGTCCTGCTCGCCGACCTGAACGACCTGATCACCCGCGTCAGCAGCGCCAGGCATCCCCGGCCGCGCCACCACCGGCCCGCCGCCTAACCCCGCCCCCCGACACCAGTGAAGGAGGAACGCCGTATGAGTCGACAGTCCACCCACGACCACAACGCGGAACGTGCCGTGATCGGCGCGGCGCTGGTCGCCCCGCCGGTCATCGCCGACCTGGTCACCCTGCTCACCGCCGAGGACTTCCACCGACCGGCCCACGGGATCATCTGGCAGGCGTTGACCGCCGTCCACGCCACCGGCCAGGCCACCGACCCCATCACCCTCACGGCGTATCTCGCCGAGACTGGCGAGTTGGGCAAGGTCGGTGGTGCCCCCTACCTGCACACGCTCATGCATGGCGTTCCCGCCGCCGGCAACGCCGGGCACTACGCGCGGATCGTCGCCGACCACGCCGCCCGCCGCCGGGTCGTCGACCTCGGCGAGCGGCTGACCAGCCTCGCCGCATCCGGTGCCGATGTCGCCGACGTGGTGGCGACCGGCCGCGTGCTGCTGGACCAGGCCGACACCAGCGGGTGGGCACCGTTGATTCCGCTCGGCGACCGCCGCCACCTGCCCGCGTTCCCCGCCGAGATGCTGCCCGCCTGGGTCGCCGACATGGTCTACGGGGTCGCCGAGTTCACACAGACCCCGGTCGACCTGCCCGGCTGCATCGCCCTCGCCGCCCTGTCGACGGCTGCCGGTGGACGGGCCGAGGTCGAGGTACGCGGGTCGTGGCGGGAACCGGTCAACCTGTTCACCGTCGTCGTGTTGCCGCCCGGTTCCCGCAAGTCGGCGGTGTTCGCGGCGATCACCGGGCCGTTGTTGGCCGCTGAGAAGGCGTTGGTGGAGCGGACCCGGCCCGCGATCGTGGAAGCCGAACTCGCGGCACGGGTGGCAGGGAAGACGGCCGAGCGGACGGCGATCGCCGCCGCGAACGCGGACGCGTCTGGGCGTGACACCCTGCTTGCTGAGGCGACCGCCGCCGCGATGAACGCCGACACCATCACCGTCCCCGCGCTGCCACAGCTGGTCGCCGACGACGTCACCAGCGAGGAAGCCGCATCCCTGCTCGCCGAGCAGGGCGGACGCCTGGCCGTGCTGTCCCCGGAAGGTGGCATCTTCGCCACCATCGCCGGCCGCTACTCCGGAACCCCCAACCTGGAAGTCTTCCTCAAAGGCCACGCCGGGGACATGCTGCGCGTCAACCGCCGGTCCCGTGCGCCGGAACACGTCGAGCATCCGGCACTCACGCTCGGCCTGGCCGTGCAACCCGACGTCCTCCGCGACATCGCCGACATGCCCGGATTCCGCGGCAAAGGGTTGCTGGCGCGCATCCTGTTCTCCCTGCCGGAGAACACCGTCGGCCGACGCCGGATCGGAGCCGACCCCGTACCCGAACCGGTAGCCGCCACCTACGCGGGCAACCTCGCCACGCTCGTGATGTCCCTCGCCGAGTGGACCGACCCGGCCGTGTTGCCGCTCACCCCCGACGCCAACGACCGCGTCATGGACATCGAACGGGCGGTGGAACCCCGGCTGGCTCCCGGCGGCGCGTGGTCACACCTGATCGACTGGGGCAGCAAGTACACCGGCGCGGTCGTGCGCATCGCTGGACTGATCCACCTCGCCGAACACCTGCGCGACGGCTGGGGAAAACCCGTCCGGGCCGACACCATCGACCGGGCCGCCCTGCTCGGCGACTACTACGCCGCCCACGCCCTGGCCGCGTTCGACGACATGGGAGCCGACCGGACCAGCCGACACGCCCGCCACGTCCTGACCTGGATCGAACGCACCACCACGACCGCCTTCACGAAACGGGAACTGTTCCGGGCGGTCCGCAGCAGCCAACTGCCCACCGTCGCCGACCTCGACCCCGCCCTGTCCCTACTCGAAACGCACGGTTACATCCGCCAGCTTGAGCAACCCCGCACGCGGGCCGGTGGCCGACCCCCGTCGCCGTCCTTCCTGGTCCACCCCGACGTGCACGGGCAACCCGCCGCCACCGTCCACGCCCTACCGGACGCCGTCCGGCGGACCGCCTGATGCCCCGGACAGAACTGACACAACTGACACAACCCCCTGCCGACCGAGGTTCTGTCAGTTCTGTCAGTTGTGTCCACGACCGAACGGGGTGCCCGACGCCCCGGCCGACGGCCGGCAGCAACCGAGGCCCACCCCGTCCGGCGGACCGCCGAACCCCTCGGACAGAACTGACACAACTGACACAACCCCCCGCTGACCGAGGTTCTGTCAGTTCTGTCAGTTCTGTCCACGGCTGAACGCCACGCCGGACGGACCTGCCCGCCGTCGCAGGCACCGGCCGAGACCTCGACCTGCCAACCACCGCCACGGTCGGTCGGCAGGCCAGGGTTCACGCCATCGATGATCGCTTCAGAGCCACCCCTGGAGAAGTGTGAAGAACGCAAGGCAGGCCCCCTTGAAGAGCAGGACATCCCGGCGGCATTTGACGGTCGCTGACGTATGCGAAGAACTCGGTATCTCAAGGTCCACCTTCTACGACTGGCGAGCGAAGCGGCGAACGCCGCCCTGCCGCAAGCTGCCGAACGGTGAAATCAGAATCGAACGGCGCGACTACGAGATGTGGTTGGAATCGTTGTACGAGGAGGCCGCGTGAGCATCACCTACGATGTTCGGGTCTGGTCGACCGAAATCTACGAGGGAAAGCGTGGCCGTACCTACTGGGTTCGATGGAGGGTCGCCGGGCAGCCGCGTAAGGAGCCGTTCAAAACCAAGGCTCTTGCGGAAAGCTATCGGTCTGAACTGGTTTCGGCAGCGAGGAAGGGTGAAGCATTCGATGTCGAATCCGGTCGCCCGGTGTCGATGCGTCGCCAGACGGAAACCATGTCGTGGTACCAGTTGGCCTGTTCATTCGCTGACATGAAGTGGCTTCACGTGGCCGCGACGACCAGGCGCACCCATGCCGAGGCGCTGGCCGCGCTCACCGTGCTGATGCTCAGCGGCACCAAGGGTCGGCCCGACGGGCCGCTGTTGCGTCGTGCGCTGACCCGCTGGGCGTTCAACACGGCGCGTAGGGGTGCCGAGGACACCCCGGACGCTGTCCGCCAGACGCTTGACTGGGTGAAGCGGAACACGCGTGACGTGGAAAGTCTGAGTCGTGCGGAAGTCCTACGCCCGATACTCGATGGGCTGACCGTGCGGCTCGACGGGAAGCCGGCTGCGCCGAGCGTGGTCAGCCGTCGGCGGAAGATTTTCAACACCGTCCTTGAGTACGCCGTGGAAAGTGGATTGCTGGAAGCGAACCCGTTGCCTCAGCTCAAATGGAGACCGCCGAAGGTCGTGACGACGGTCGACAAGCGGTCGGTGGCGAATCCTGTTCAAGCGCGGACCCTGCTCGAATCTGTCCGGGAGCAGGGGCGTATCGGCCCGCGCATGGTGGCGTTCTACGCGTGCCTGTACTACGCCGCTATGCGTCCGGAGGAGGCCGTGCGGCTGGCCAAGTCGAACCTGCGGATTCCGAAGGAAGGTTGGGGTGAGTTCATTCTCGACGGGGCGGAGCCGCACGCCGGGCGGGAGTGGACGGACAGCGGCAAGAACCGCGACCAGCGGCAGCTCAAGCAGCGCGCACGGGGTGAGTCCCGTACGGTCCCGTGTCCGCCCGAGTTGACCGCGATCATCAACGCGCACATCGACGACTTCGGCTTCGGTGCCAACGGCCGGCTGTTCGTCTCGGAGCGGAACAAGGAGGAGTTGCCCAAGGGCACGATCAACCGGGTGTGGCGGTGGGCCAGGGCGGACGTGTTCACGCCGGAGGTGCACGCTACGCCGCTGGCGCGTACGCCGTACGACCTGCGGCACGCGGCCGTGTCGACGTGGCTCAACGGGGGAGTGCCGTCGACCCAGGTCGCCGAGTGGGCAGGGCAGTCCGTTGAGGTGCTGTTGCGGATCTACGCCAAGTGCCTCGACGGGGGAGAGGCGGCGTTGCGGCAGCGCATCGAACGGGCGCTGGGCCACGGCTGAGACTGTGCCGAACTTCGGCACGTATTCGGCACAGATGCTCGCCAAGGGCCGGTGACGGCCGGACACAGCCGGACAGACGATGAAGGCCGCTGACTGGGATTGCCCTGGTCAGCGGCCTTGTCGTGCAGGTCAGGAAGGGTGCCCCCGGCAGGATTCGAACCTGCGCTCCCGCCTCCGGAGGGCGGTGCTCTATCCCCTGAGCTACGGGGGCTCAGCGACCCAGGAAGATTAGCAAACCCAGCACCGGGTCGCCGAATCGGTATCCGCCGTGTCCGGTCCCGGCCGGCGCGGTGGTCCGGTCGCCGGCCGGGACGCCGGAGTTGCTCAGGCCGACCGGGCCGGGCGGGCGCAGCTGGGCAGCAGGTGCGTGACGATGCTCCGGGGCAGCCGGCGGGGCAGTTCGGAGCTGGCCCAGGAGCCGTCCACGACGAGATGCGCCCCGCGCCGGTCCGGTCCGCACAGCCGCAGCAGGAACTCACGCGGCAGCGGCGGATCTATCGACGGGGTCAGGATCATGAACCGGGTCTGGCCGCGTACCGAGGCGGCCGACAGCACGTCGGCAGCCGGGGTGGTGCCGTGCAACCGGGTCCGCCCGAGCCACCACAGGTCCGTCCGGTGCTCCCGGGCCGCGCGCAGCACCGTCGGGTAGACCCGCTCCACCCACTCCTTGACCGCGTCGACGCAGAGCCCGCAGGCGCGTTCCTCCGGCCGCCGGGGCGCCAGCCCCCAGGCGTCCAGGTAGTGGCCGACGTCGGTCGGGCTCAGCGTCAGCCCGAACCGCCGTTCGATCAGCGTCGCGACGGTACGCCGGCTCCACAGTTCGTCGTCCAGCGCGTGGTCCTCCGGCCATCGGCCCCGCAACAGGTCGATCAGCTCGAGTTCCTGCTCCGGTGTCAGCCCGCCAGCGTCACCGGTGGGTGATCCGCGACGGCGGGCCGCCACCGCGCCGTCACCGCCGAGTGTGTGCCGTCGGCACCAGCTCGTGATCGATCTCCGAGTATCGCTAAGAAGTGCCCCCACGTCAGGACCAACGAGGCTGTATCAGGACGGTAGCGATATGTGCTTAGAAAACGTCTGAGACGGTAGAGTCCGTCAAAGTATGCGAAGTCGTGATATAGGTATACATAACCGGCGGGGTGCACCGGGAGGCGAGCAGATACGACGCCGCCCGCCCCGGCGAAGGCCGGGACGGGCGGGTGAAGCCGGCAGGCGTAGGGCCCGCCGTCGGGCGGTGCGGTGTCAGCCGCCGACCTGGGACTGCAGGGTCCGGATCAGCTCGATCTCCTTCTGCTGGCCGCTCACCATCGACTCGGCCAGCCAGCGCACGTTCTCGTCGTCGGAGAGTTCCAGCACCCCGTCGGCCATGTGGATGCCGCCCAGGTGGTGGGTGAGCATCAGCGACAGGTACAGCCGGTCCACCTCGGTGCCGGTGGCCGCCCGCAGCTCGGCCCGCTGAGCGTCGGTGGCCATCCCCGGCATCAGACCGTCGACCACCGCCCACTCGCCGGTGGTCTCCATCCAGTCCATCCGGGGCTGAGTGCCGGTCGGCTCCAGGCCCCACTCACGCAGCCAGGTCTGCATCACGCCGATCTGCCCCTGTTGGGTCAACGCGATGTCGCTGGCGAGGGTACGCACCGCCGGGTTCTCGCTGCGCTCCAGCACGATCATCGACATCTCCACGGCCTGCGCGTGGTGGGTCGACATGTCCCGGGCGAACCCGGCCTCCGGCGAGGCGTCGCCGGGGCGCATCAGCCCAGGGGTGAGCAGGCCGGCGGCGTACCCGAGCAGGAGACCGACCACGACGGCCGCGGCCAGCCAGGCGGTGCCGAACCGGCCGCTCCGGCCGGTTTCGGTCGCACCGGGCGTCGGTGGATCGGTCGGATCCCCGCCGGCCTGGTCCGCCGGCCGGTCCTGCGCCGGCGGCCCGTCGACGCGGCCCGGCTCGGTGTCGCCCATCGCGTCCGTCTCCGTCCTGGCGGTCACGACCCGGCGCCGCCGTCCATCTGCTGCTCCTGGGCGCCGAGGTCACGCGGAGTGGTGCCGGTGGCGGTGATCCCACCCGAGCAGGTGGCCTGCGGCTCGACGGTGGCGTTCTGCCGCAGCGCCCGGATGAACTCGTCGATTCGCGGGTCGTTGACGTCGTCGACAGCCAACTGGTAGCCCCACGCCTGCAGCGAGACCGTCGACTCCAGGCCCTCGAACGGGCTCATCATGGTGTACTCGTTGCCACGGATCTTGCTGGCCAGCGTCTCGACCTGGTCGGCGGGCAGACCCTCCTGGTACGTGAGCCAGACCGCGCCGTGCTCCATGCTGTGCACGGCGTGCTCGCTGGCGATCGGCGCGTCGTAGACGTCACCCATACAGTTCTGCCAGTTCGGGTTGTGGCTGCTGCCGACCGGCGGCTGGATCTCGTACTCCAGCGGGCCCCACTCGTGGGACTGCTTGCCGGCCATCGGGTCCAGCGCCGCCGGGTTGGACTCCCGGTAGTTGACCAGGTCGGTGATGTCCGAGGCGCGGTCCTGCCACGACCGGGCCTCCTGGGAGACCGCGTAGGCCCCGTACCCGATGATCGCGGTGGCCAGCACCCCGACGCCGACCATCAGCGCGATCGGACCCCAGTTGCGCTCCTGGGTGACCTTGACCGGCTTGACGGGTTTACGGCCGCCCTTGCCGCCCTTGCCGCCCTTGCCGGCTGTGCCCGGCTTGCCACCGCCCGGTCGGTTCGCACCGGTCGGCCGCCCGCCGCCGGCCTTGCCGCTGGTCTTGCCGTTTGGCTTGCCGCCGGCCGCCGGCTTGCCGGTGCTGACCACGGAGGGGTTGCGGTTGTCGCCACCCTGGGTGCTGATGCTCATGGTGTGGTGCCTCGTCAGGTCGGTCGGTCAAGGGGCATTCAGCGGGGACACAGCAGGTGAGGGTCGCCGCCAAGGCCACGAGTCTACCCCCGGTAACATGCTTTGGTGACTCCCGCCAATCTCGCTGAGCTCGTCCGTGCCGCGGCCCGGTCGGTCTTCGTCGACCGTGACCTCGATCTATCTTTACTCCCCGACGCGGTCACCGTCGAGCGCCCACGCAACCCCGACCACGGCGACTACGCCTCGAACCTGGCGTTGCAACTGGCGAAGCGAGTCGGCACCGCCCCACGTGAGCTGGCCGCCGCGCTGGCCGCCAGCCTCAGCGAGGCCGACGGGATCGCCTCGGTGGAGATCGCCGGGCCGGGCTTCCTGAACATCCGACTCGACTCGGCCGCCGCCGGGGCGCTGGCCCGCACCGTGGTCCTGGCCGGCCGGGAGTACGGCCACAGCACCCGTCTGGCCGGCCGCCGGCTCAACCTGGAGTTCGTCTCGGCCAACCCGACCGGCCCGGTGCACCTCGGTGGCACCCGCTGGGCCGCCGTGGGCGACGCCCTCGCCCGGATCCTGCGGGCCACCGGGGCCGATGTCGGCACCGAGTACTACTTCAACGACGCCGGCTCCCAGATCGACCGGTTCGCCAAGTCGTTGCTGGCCGCCGCGCGGGGCGAGGCGGCGCCCGAGGACGGGTACGGCGGGGCGTACATCGCCGACATCGCCGGTGCCGTGGCCGCCAAGCACCCCGAGGTCCGCGACCTCGACGACGACGCCGCCCGGGAGCTGTTCCGGGTCGAGGGCGTGGCGCTGATGTTCGACGAGATCAAGGCTTCGCTGGCCGGGTTCGGGGTGCACTTCGACACGTACTTCAACGAGAAGGACCTGCACGCCCGGGGTGAGCTGGAGCTGGCGTTGACCCGGCTGGGCGAGCAGGGGCGCACCTACCAGCGCGACGGCGCGACCTGGCTACGTAGTACCGACTTCGGTGACGACAAGGACCGGGTGCTGCGCAAGTCCAACGGCGAGTGGACCTACTTCGCCGCCGACTGCGCCTACTACCTGGACAAGCGGGAGCGTGGCTTCGACCAGGTCGTGATCATGCTCGGTGCCGACCACCACGGCTACATCGGCCGGTTGCGGGCGATGGCGGCCTGCTTCGGCGACGACCCGGATCAGACCCTGGAGATCCTGATCGGGCAGCTGGTGAGCCTGGTGCGCGAGGGGACGCCGGTGCGGATGTCCAAGCGGGCCGGCACCGTGGTCACCCTGGAGGACCTGGTCGAGGCGATCGGCGTCGACGCCGCCCGGTACGCGCTGGCCCGCTACTCGTCCGACTCGCCGATCGACATCGACGTGGAGCGGTGGACCCGGGCGAAGAACGACAACCCGGTCTTCTACGTCCAGTACGTGGCCGCCCGGACCGCCAGCGTGGCCCGCAACGCCGCCGAGGTGGGGCTGCAGCGGGGCGCACCGGACGACTTCCGGCCCGAGCTGCTCGACCATGAGAAAGAGAACGAGCTGCTCAAGGCGCTCGGCGAGTTCCCCGCCGTGGTCGCCTCCGCCGCCGAGCTGCGCGAACCGCACCGGATCGCCCGCTACCTTGAGGAGCTGGCCGGGGCGTACCACCGGTTCTACGACAAGTGCCGGATCATGCCGCTCGGCGACGAGGAGATCACCGACCGGCACCGGGCCCGGCTGTGGCTCAACGACGCCACCCGTACGGTGATCGCCAACGGCCTGGACCTGCTCGGCGTCTCGGCGCCCGAGCGGATGTGAATCGGCTGACACGACCCATGAGCGACGAAGGACGGTAGAGCCGTGCGCGCACACGAGGCCGGGGCCCTGCACGGTGACCTCGGTAGCCGGGGGCCGGGCTGGCTGCGTACCCCCGACGACGTCAACTCCCTGCTGCCGCAGCTGTGGCCACGGACGGTGACCCGCGCGGACGCCGGGGCGCTCACCGTCGGCGGTCGGGACGTGCGGGAGCTGGCCGCCGAGTACGGCACCCCGGCATACCTGCTCGACGAGGAGGACCTGCGGGCCCGCTGCCGCGACTTCCGGGCCGCCTTCGCCGGCCAGGACGTCTACTACGCCGGCAAGGCGTTCCTGTGCCGGGCGGTGGTGCGGATCATCGCCGAGGAGGGCCTGCACCTGGACGTCTGCACCGGCGGTGAGCTGGCGGTGGCGCTGTCGGCCGGGATGCCGCCGGAGCGGATCGGGTTCCACGGCAACAACAAGAGCCTCGCCGAGCTGACCCGGGCGTTGGACGCCGGGGTGGGCCGGATCATCGTCGACTCGTTCGACGAGATCGACCGGCTGACCACGCTGGCCCGCGACCGGCAGATCCGACCGAAGGTGCTGGTCCGGGTCACCGTCGGGGTGGAGGCGCACACCCACGAGTTCATCGCCACCGCCCATGAGGACCAGAAGTTCGGCTTTTCGCTGGCCGGCGGGGCGGCCTTCGAGGCTGCCGCCCGGATCCTCGACGAGGGCGTGCTGGAGCTGCGTGGGCTGCACTCGCACATCGGTTCGCAGATCTTCGACACCAGCGGGTTCGAGGTGTCCGCCCGGCGGGTGCTGGCGCTGCAGGCGCAGATCCGCGACGCGCGCGGCGTCGAGCTGCCCGAGCTGGATCTCGGCGGCGGGTTCGGCATCGCCTACACCACCCAGGACGACCCGGCACCGGCCCACGACCTGGCCAAGCGGATGAACAAGATCGTCGACAGTGAGTGCGAGGCGCTGCGGCTGGCCGTGCCGCACCTGTCGGTCGAGCCGGGCCGGGCGATCATCGGTCCGGCGGTGTTCACCCTCTACCAGGTCGGCACCGTCAAGGACGTCGACGGCATCCGTAGCTACGTCAGCGTCGACGGCGGGATGAGCGACAACATCCGGACCGCCCTCTACGACGCGTCCTACTCGGCGACGGTCGCCTCCCGGGCATCGACGGCGGCGCCGATCCTCGCCCGCGTCGTGGGAAAGCATTGTGAGTCCGGGGACATCGTGGTGAAGGATGAATTCCTGCCCGCCGACGTGCAGCCGGGAGATCTTCTCGCGGTGCCGGGCACGGGGGCGTACTGCCGGAGCATGGCGAGCAACTACAACCATGTGCCCCGGCCGCCGGTTATCGCGGTCCGCGACGGAGCGGCCCGGGTGATCGTCCGTCGGGAGACCGAGGCCGATCTGCTGGCACTGGACGTGGGATAGCGCCGCAGACGGCGGGACGACGTGGATAGCGCGCTTGGCGCGCGGTCGCGAGGTATGGGGTGAGCATGGGTAAGCCGGTACGGCTGGCGTTGCTGGGCTGCGGCACGGTGGGCTCCGAGGTGGTGCGGCTGCTGCACGAGCAGGCCGCCGACCTCGCCGCCCGGGTCGGGGCACCGATCGAGATCGCCGGGATCGCGGTCCGCCGGCCCAACCGGGCCCGTGGTGACCTGCCGGTCGACCCGGCACTGTTCACCACCGACGCGTTGGGCCTGGTCAAACGGGACGACGTCGACGTGGTGGTCGAGGTGGTCGGCGGCATCGAACCGGCCCGGACCTGGCTGGTGGAGGCGCTACGCAGCGGCAAGAGCGCGGTCACCGCCAACAAGGCGCTGCTCGCCGAGGACGGCGGCACCCTGCACGACGCCGCCGCCGAGGGCGGTGCCGACCTGTTCTACGAGGCGTCGGTGGCCGGCGCCATCCCGCTGCTGCGCCCGTTGCGCGATTCGCTGCACGGCGACTCGATCACCCGGGTCACCGGCATCGTCAACGGCACCACCAACTTCATCCTCTCCGCGATGGACGCCACCGGGGCCGGGTTCACCGAGGCGTTGGAGGAGGCGACCGCGCTCGGGTACGCCGAGGCCGACCCGACCGCCGACGTGGAGGGGTTCGACGCCGCCGCCAAGGCAGCCATCCTGGCCTCGCTGGCCTTCCACACCCGGGTCGGCGCCGACGACGTGCACCGCGAGGGGATCACCGAGGTCAGCGCCGCCGACATGGCCAGCGCCAAGGCGATGGGCTGCACCATCAAGCTGCTCTGCATCGCCGAGCGGGGCCCGGGTGCCGACGGCGCCGAGTCGGTCAGCGTCCGGGTCCACCCGGCGATGATCCCGCGCAGCCATCCGCTGGCCAGCGTCGGCGACGCGTTCAACGCGGTCTTCGTCGAGGCGGTCGCGGCCGGGCAGTTGATGTTCTACGGCCGGGGCGCCGGTGGGGCGCCGACCGCCAGCGCGGTGCTCGGCGACATCGTCGCGGTGGCCCGCAACCGGCTCGCCGGGGTGCACACGGCCAGCGAGTCCGCCTACGCCGACCTGCCGATCCGGCCGATGGGGGAGGCGGTCACCCGCTACCACATCAGCCTCGACGTGGCCGACCGGGCGGGGGTGCTGGCCGCCGTCGCCGGGGTGTTCGCCCGGCACGACGTGTCTATCGCCACCGTGCGCCAGTCCGGCCGGGACGCCGACGCCAGCCTGGTGATCGTCACCCACCGGGCGCCGGACGCCGCCCTCGCGGCCACCGTCGAGGAGCTGCGCGGCCTGGACGTCGTCCGTTCCATAGCCAGCGTGCTGCGGGTCGAGGGCGGCCAGTAGCCGCCCGGTACGCTGTGCCGGCGCGAACCGAGGAGGTTGTCATGTGGCGGGGCCTGATCGAGGCGTACCGGGACCGGTTGCCGGTCACCGACGCCACGCCGGTGATCACCCTCTACGAGGGCAACACGCCGCTGCTGCCGGCGCCGGTGCTCTCCGCCCGGGTCGGTGCCGACGTCTACCTCAAGGTCGAGGGGGCCAACCCGACCGGGTCGTTCAAGGACCGGGGCATGACGATGGCGGTCTCCAAGGCGGTCGAGGAAGGCAACAAGGCGATCATCTGCGCCTCCACCGGCAACACCAGCGCGTCGGCCGCCGCGTACGCCGCCCGCGCCGGCCTGACCTGCGCGGTGCTCGTGCCGCAGGGCAAGATCGCGCTCGGCAAGCTGGCTCAGGCGCTGGTGCACGGGGCCCGGCTGCTGCAGGTCGACGGCAACTTCGACGACTGCCTGTCGATGGCGGCCAAGCTGGCCCAGGACTACCCGGTGGCGCTGGTCAACTCGGTGAACATCTTCCGGCTGCACGGGCAGAAGACCGCCGCGTTCGAGATCGTCGCCGGGCTCGGCGACGCCCCGGACATCCACTGCCTGCCGGTCGGCAACGCCGGCAACATCAGCGCCTACTGGATGGGTTACCTGGAGGACGTCGAGGCCGGCAACGCCACCCGCGCCCCGAAGATGTACGGCTTCCAGGCGTCGGGTGCCGCCCCGATCGTCTCCGGTGAAGTGGTTCGCCAACCGTCGACGATCGCCACCGCGATCCGGATCGGCAACCCGGCGAGCTGGACCAAGGCGCTCGACGCCCGGGACGCCTCGGGGGGTCTGATCGACGCGGTCACCGACCGGGACATCCTGGCCGCGTACCGGCTGCTGGCCCGGGAGGTCGGGGTCTTCGTCGAACTGGCCAGCGCGGCCAGCGTCGCCGGGCTGCTGCAGGCCGCCGCCGCCGGCAAGGTGCCGGCCGGGGCCACCGTGGTCTGCACGGTCACCGGGCACGGCCTGAAGGACCCGGAGTGGGCGATCTCCACCGCGCCGGCGCCGACCACCATCGGCAACGATCCGCTACTCGCGGCCCGCGCCCTCGACCTGGCCTGACGAGGTCGCCGGCCCGGCGCGACCCGGTCCGCTGCCGGCTGGCCCGCTGCCGGCCGGTCCGGCTCCGGCCGGGTCCGGGTCGGTCTCGGTCAGGTCGGCTTCCGCTGCGTCGACCAGCAGCCGGGCCGCGGCGGCGACGGTACGCAGCTCGTCGGTGTCCAGCCGGGCCAACAGCCGGGCCTGCCGTTCGGTGCCGGCGGTGACGATCCGGTCCATCAGTTGCCGTCCGTCGTCGGTCAGCTCGATCCGGCGGACCCGCCGGTCCCGGGGGTCCTCCCGCCGGCCGACCAGCCGGTGGGCCGCGAGCCGGTCGACGATCCCGGTGACGGTGGCCATCCGTACCCCGAGCACCTGGCTCAGCTCCTGTCCCGAGGCGCTGCCGTGCAGGTAGAGCAGGAGCAGTATCTTCAGCTGCGGCACGGTGAGCTGCGAGTCGAACAGCGGGTCGGAACGGTCGGAGGCGAACAGGAGCTGTAGCCGGCGATGGGTCGCCATGATCTGGTCGATCAGTTCGTCCCGCTGGGCCACCTGCGCTCCCTCTGGTCCGGCACGGTGGCGGGCCGGCTGCCCGCCGTGCGCAGACGTTATCCCAACAACTCCGTGTGACGCTAACTGTTAGCCTTAGCCAAAGTAATTCCCGTCGTCATTCGTTCCCGTCGTCCCGCCGCCGGACTCTTCCAGGAGTGAGCCCGCACATGTCGTTGCTCGCCAGACTCAGCCTCGCCAACCGAGGGCTCGTGGCGCTCGTCGCGGTCGTGATCACGATCTTCGGCGCCGTCACCATCCCGACGCTCAAACAGCAGCTTCTGCCTTCGTTGGAGTTCCCGGCCGCGTTCATCAGCGCGGTCTACCCCGGCGCGGCACCGGAGATCGTCGAATCGCAGGTGACCGAGCCCATCGAGAACGCCATCTCGGGCGTCGCCGACCTCGAGAGCGTCACCTCCACCTCCAGCGAGAGCTTCGCCACCGTGCAGGTCGAGTTCGCCTTCGGCACTGACCTGACCAGCGCCGTGAACGAGCTGGAGACCTCGATCAACCGGATCCAGCTGCCCGACGGTGTGGAACCGGCCGTCTTCGCCGGCAGCACCGACGACCTGCCGGCCGTGGTGCTGGCCGCCACCGGCGCCGGCGGACCGGGGCTCGCCGGACGTCTCGACGAGGTCGTGCTGCCCGAGCTGGAAGCAATCGAGGGGGTACGCGCCGTCGACGTCACCGGCGCCGGTGAACAGATCATCTCGATCACCCCCGACTACGCCGCGCTGGCCGACGCCGGTCTCGACCCGAGCGCTATCGGCAACGCCCTGCGGGTCAACGGCGTCACCATCCCGGCCGGCTCCCTCACCGACGGCGACGAGAGCCTGACCGTCGAGGTCGGCACCAGGATCGCTTCGCTGAGCGACCTCGCCGGGATCTACCTCACCGCGTCCGGCCGGCCGCCGGTGCGGCTCGGCGACGTCGCCGAGATCAGCGAGCAGACCGCCCCCGCCACCTCGATCACCCGGACCAACGGCGCGGACAGCCTCGGGATCGCGGTGACCGCCGGCCCCGACGGCGACGCGGTCGGCATCTCGCACGAGATCCGGGACCGGCTCGACGAGCTGGGCGCGGCCGCCGACACCGAGTTGATCGTGGTGTTCGACCAGGCGCCGTTCGTGGAACGCTCGATCGAGGCCCTCACCACCGAAGGCCTGCTCGGCCTGGTGATGGCGGTCCTGGTCATCCTGGTCTTCCTGCTGTCGATCCGGTCCACCGTGGTCACCGCCGTCTCCATCCCGCTGTCGGTGCTGATCGCGTTGATCGCCCTGTGGGTCGGCGACTACTCGCTCAACCTGCTCACCCTCGGCGCGCTGACCATCTCGGTCGGCCGGGTGGTGGACGACTCGATCGTGGTGCTGGAGAACATCAAACGACATCTGGAGTACGGCGAGGACCGGCGTACCGCGATCCTGACCGGGGTCCGGGAGGTGGCCGGCGCGGTCACCTCGTCCACCCTGGCGACCGTCGCCGTCTTCGCCCCGATCGCCATCGTCGGCGGTTTCGTCGGCCAGCTGTTCGCGCCGTTCGCCATCACGGTGACCGTCGCGCTGCTCGCCTCGCTGCTGGTCTCGCTCACCATCATCCCGGTGCTCGCCTACTGGTTCCTCAAGCCGGCCGCCGCCGGCACCGACGTGGAGCAGGTCCGGCAGGAGGCCGAAGCCAAGGAGCTGCGCAACCCGTTGCAGCGCGGCTATCTGCCGGTGATCCGGTTCGCCACCACCCGGCGGTGGGCCACCGTCGGCATCGGGCTGGCGGTGCTGCTCGGCACGTTCGCGCTGAGCACCCGGCTGGAGACCAACTTCATCGACGACGCCGGCCAGGACACCCTGAGCATGCGGCAGGAGTTGCCGGCGGGCACCAGCCTGGCCGCCGTCGACCGGGCCGCCATCTCGGTGGAGCGGGTCCTCGCGCGGACCGACGGGATCGAGTCCTACCAGGTGTCGATCGGCGCGAGCAGCAACCCGTTCGCCGGTGGCGGCGGCAACACCACGGCGAGCTATTCGATCAGCCTGACCGAGGACACCGACAACATCGCCGTGCAGCAGCAGCTACGGGACGAGTTCGCCGGCCGCGACGGCCTGGGTGAGATCACAATCGGGGCGGCCGACGGCGGGCCCGGTGGCGGGAGCAGCAACCAGCTGCAGGTCATCGTGCAGGCCAACGACCCGGACGATTTGGCCACCGCTGCGGAGCGGGTCCGGACCGCGATGTCGCAGACCCCGGACGTTGCCGACGTCACCAGCACCCTGTCCGAGGACGTGACCCGGCTGCAGGTGCAGATCGACCGCGCGGCGGCAGCTCAGGCCGGGCTGAACGAGGCCGCGCTCGGGCAACTCGTCGCCCAAGCCTTCCGCGGCAGCCCGCTGGGACAGGTCACCATCGACGGCGACCGGCTGGACGTGGTGCTCAGCCCGAGCGCCCGGGTGACCTCGGCCGAGGAGTTGGCGGCGTTGCCGGTCGGGCCGGCGACCCTCGCCGCCTTCGCCGACATCGTCGAAGTCGACGGGCCGGTGCAGATCAACCGGGTGG
Organism: Solwaraspora sp. WMMD792; assembly: GCF_029626105.1. Lineage (NCBI taxonomy): Bacteria > Bacillati > Actinomycetota > Actinomycetes > Micromonosporales > Micromonosporaceae > Solwaraspora > Solwaraspora sp. WMMD792. The sequence continues at coordinate 4,505,975 of NZ_JARUBH010000009.1, read as the reverse complement.
ACGGTGAACGCAGCGCCACCGTAACCGGCACCGCGACCGGCTCGAACGTCGGGCAGACCAGCGCCGACCTGTCGCAGCGACTGGACGACCTGCGCCTGCCGGCCGGTGCGACGTACACCATCGGCGGTGTCAGCGCCGACCAGGCGGAGGCGTTCGCCGACCTCGGGTTGGCCCTGCTCGCCGCGATCGCCATCGTCTTCGTGATCATGGTGGCGACGTTCCGCAGCCTGATCCAGCCGCTGATCCTGCTGGTGTCGGTGCCGTTCGCGGCGACCGGCGCGATCGGTCTGCTGGTCGTCACCGGTACGCCGATGGGTGTGCCGGCACTGATCGGCGCGTTGATGCTGGTCGGCATCGTGGTGACCAACGCGATCGTGCTGATGGATCTGATCAACCAGTACCGCGAGCAGGGGATGAGCGTGTCCCAGGCGGTGGTTGAGGGCGGCCGGCGTCGGCTGCGGCCGATCCTGATGACCGCGATCGCCACCATCTGCGCGTTGACGCCGATGGCGCTCGGCCTGACCGGGGTGGCCGGCTTCATCGGCCAGCCGTTGGCGATCGTGGTGATCGGCGGCCTGTTCAGCTCGACGCTGCTCACCCTGGTCCTGGTGCCGACGCTCTACACCATGGTCGAGGGCACCAAGGAGCGGCTGCGGCGGCGCCGGGCCGCCCGCCGGTCGGCGGGCCCGGCCGGCGACGCGGGTGACGTCGCTGCGGCACCGGACCGGCCGTCGGGAGCCGGCGCCGGCGCCGATGCCGCACGAGGCGCCGATGCCGCACGAGGCGCCGGCGGCGACGCGGCGGATGGCCGCAACGGCTCCGACGCCGCCGGCCGTACGTCGCCGGTCGCCGCGCCGCCGGCCCGCCCGTCGGCGGCGCTGGTCGACGGCACCGACCAGTTCGAGGTGCTGAAACTGCCGAAGAGCCGCACCTCGCCGCTGCCGCCGACGGATCCGCCGACGGAGAAGTGACCGTGCGGGTCCCCGGGGCGCCGGCCCCGGGGACCCCCGCGACGACCCGTCGCGCAGATCACACTTCGTCCACTGTCCGGTTTCCGGTCGGTAAGGTGTCGGTACGTGTCCTCACCGTTAGCGGTCCTTACCGGAAACCGGGATTTCCGCCGGCTACTCCTCGCCGAGCTGGTCGTCTTCGGGGCGGACTGGTTCGTCATGGTGCCGCTGGTGGTGCTGCTGCCGGAGCTGACCGGCAGCGGCGTCTGGGGCGCTCTGGTGCTCGCCGTGGACACCGGCATCCACGCCCTGATGCTGCCGTTCACCGGTACGCTCGCCCACCGCTTCGACCGCCGTCGGATCCTGATCGCCGCGAACCTGGCCGCCGTCGTCGCCGTGCTGTTGCTGCTGGCCGTACGTACCCCGGGTACCGCCTGGCTGGCGTTGTTCGCCATCGCGTCGCTCGCGGTGGCGAAGTCCTGCTACTCGCCGGCCGCCCAGGCCGCGCTACCGAACGTGGTCTCGGCGGCGGAGCTGCCCGCCGCCAACGTCTTCGCCGGTTCCGCGTGGGGCACCATGGCGATCGTCGGCGCGTCGCTCGGCGGGCTGATCAGCGCGGCTCTCAACCCGTACGCGTGCTTCTGGATCGCCGCCGCGGCGCTGCTGCTGGCGGCGGTGGTCACCATGTCGATCCGCCGGCCGATGCAGGCCCCGCGCGACGCCACGCTGCCGGCACCCCGGACGCTGACCGCGATCCGCGAGGCGCTGGCCTACATCGGCGGCCGTCCGCAGGTGCTAGCTCTGGTGACCGCGAAGAGCGCGGTCGGCCTCGGCAACGGCGTACTCACGTTGTTTCCGCTGCTGGCCGGGGTGTACGGGGTCGGCGCGATCGGCACCGGCCTGCTGTTCGCCGTGCGGGGTGCCGGCGCGGTGATCGGGCCACTGCTGACCCGCCCGGTGCTGAACCGGCGGTCCTGGCTGCTCACCGGGTTGGCCGCGTCGATGTCGGTGTACGGGCTGTCCTACGCCAGTATCTCGCTGGTCACCTGGTTCCCGCTGGTGCTCGCCCTGGTCTTCCTGGCGCACCTGGGCGGCGGCAGCAACTGGGTGCTGTCCAACTACGCCCTGCAGGCGGTGGTGCCGGACCGGCTGCGCGGCCGGGTCTTCGCCACCGATCTGATGCTCGCCACCCTGTCGATCTCGGTGAGTCAGTTGATCGTGGCCAGTGTGATCGACACCCTGGACACCCGGATCATCCTGGCGACGTGCGGTCTGGTGACCGTCACCTATGCGATCGGCTGGCGGCTGGCGACCCGGCGGCTGGGCTCGGTGGTTGCGGCCAGCCGCTAGCATCGTGATATCACTTTGATAGCGAGCTGGTGGTGGAGGGAACGAGCATGGAACGAGCCGTGTTCCGGATGTCCGGATTCGTGGCGATCAGCGGCCTGGTGGTGCCAGGTCTGCTCGGCCTGGCGGTGGTGGCGCCCGGCATCAATTCGGTGGCCGACGTGGATGTCTGGATGGCCGTCGCCGCCGTGGTCTACGCCGGGGTCATCGCGCTGGCCGCCACCGGGTTCACCGTGGTCAACCCCAACGAGGCGCAGGTGGTGCAGTTCTTCGGCCGCTACCTCGGCTCGATCCGGGCCGCCGGCCTGCACTGGACCTGGCCGCTGACCGCCCGGCGCAAGGTCACCCTGCGGGTGCGCAACTTCGAGACCGACCGGCTGAAGGTCGCCGACGCCGACGGCAACCCGGTCGAGATCGCCGCCGTCGTGGTCTGGCGGGTGGTCGACTCGGCGAGCGCCGTCTTCGCCGTCGACGACCACGTCGAGTACGTGGCCGTCCAGGCCGAGGCCGCCGTCCGGCACCTGGCCACCAGCTACCCGTACGAGGCGCACGACGCCGAGCGGGCCAGCCTGCGGGACAGTACGGTGGTCGCCGACGAGCTCACCGAGGAGTTGCGGGAGCGGGTCGAGTTGGCCGGCGTGGAGGTGCTGGAGTCCCGGGTCACCCACCTCGCGTACGCCCCCGAGATCGCCCACGCGATGCTCGCCCGGCAGCAGGCAGCCGCCGTCGTCGCGGCCCGGTTCCGGATCGTCGAGGGCGCCGTCGGCATGGTCTCCAACGCGTTGGAACGGTTGGCCGACGAGCACGTGGTCGACCTCGACGAGGAACGCAAGGCCCAGATGGTCGCCAACCTGCTGGTGGTGCTCTGCGGCGACCGGGCGGTGCAGCCGGTGGTGAACACCGGGTCTCTCTACAGCTGAGGCGGTCCACGGCTGATGGCCGAACGCAAGAAGCTGCTGCTGCGGCTCGATCCGGCGGTCCACGAGGCGATTGCCAAGTGGGCCGCCGACGACCTGCGCAGCGTCAACGCCCAGATCGAGTACGCGCTGCGGTTCGCGCTGCGCGCCGCCGGCCGGACACCTGGATCGGGTCGGACACCTGGATCCGAGCGGGCACCCGGGTCCGAGCGGGCGCCTGGATCGGGCCCGTCGGCCGCCGGCCCGGACCGACCGCCGGCACCCTGACACCGGGCGACCTGCCAGGACCTAGCATGGGGCGATGGCTATCAGCTTCGTTCCCGGACCGGTGACCGTGCGGGTCCCGGCCACCAGCGCCAATCTCGGCCCCGGGTTCGACGCGCTCGGGTTGGCGCTCGGTCACCACGACGAGGTGACCGCCCGGGTGGCGCCCGCCGGCTGCCGGGTCGAGATCTCCGGCGAAGGCACCGGGGAGTTGCCGCTCGACGACGGCCATCTCGTCGTCCGCGCCATGCACGCCACCTTCGACGAGCTCGGCGGCCGGCCGGCCGGTCTGGCGCTGAGCTGCGTGAACCGGATCCCCCAGGCGCGTGGCCTGGGTTCGTCGTCGGCGGCGATCGTGGCCGGCGTGCAACTGGCCCGAGGGCTCGTCGTCGGCGGGACGCAGCTGCTGGACACCGCCGCCGCGCTGCGGATCGCCGCGCGGCTGGAGGGTCACCCGGACAACGTGGCGCCCTGCCTGCTCGGCGGTTTCACCATCGCCTGGACCGAGGCGTCCGGGTCGCGCGCGGTGTCGGTGCCGGTGCATCCGGCGGTGTCGCCGACCGTCTACGTACCCGGTAACCGGGGTCTGACCGAGGCGGCGCGGGCGGCGCTGCCCGCCCAGGTTCCGCACGCGGACGCCGCGTTCACCGCCGGTCGGGCCGCCCTGCTGAGCCACGCGATCAGCGCCGACCCGACGCTTTTGCTGGCCGCGACCGAGGACCGGGTGCACCAGGACTACCGGGGTCCATCGATGCCGGCCAGTGCGGAACTGCTTCGCCGACTGCGGGCAACCGGTGTGGCTGCCGTGATCAGTGGGGCGGGTCCGAGCGTCCTGGCGTTGACCGAAGTCCCGGCGGGCTTCTGTCCGGGAATGGACTGGCAGACTCACTTGTTTCCGGTAGACGTTGCCGGAGCGCGGATCGAAGGCGCTATAGTAGGACACGCCGAGCGGGACCCTGTTGCCGCAGGTCGGAAGAGTTGACTACGCTCTAGGCCAAGCACAGCCGCGAAGCACGCGATCTCCTGCGGGGCGGCGCACCCCCGAAGCTATCGGCGGTAAGCCCGTCTCACCCCTGCCTAGGCCACCGCCAAACCGCAGTCTCCACGGATCGCTGCAGATGTCGAGAGCTGCCCACCGAGGCTGGTGAAGCGGGTCCGGCAAAGCTGCGCGAAGACTCCCGCGACGTGTCATGCGAGGCGGGTGCACCGAGGCCACCCGGCCACCTAGCGTCTTGACCCGGGTTGCCCGGCCTATCGAGGGAAGGAATCCATTGAGCGACACCACCGACGTGACGTCGGATGTCTCCAACGTCGCTGACGACACCACCGCTGCTCCTGCCCGCCGTCGGCGGTCCGGCACCGGGCTGTCCGCGATGCTGCTGCCGGAGTTGCAGAGCCTCGCCGCGTCGCTCGGCATCTCCGGCACCGCCCGGATGCGCAAGAGTGAGCTGATCACCGCGATCACCGAGCGCCAGGCCGGCGGGGGCGCCCCACGGCCGCGCGCCGAGGTCGCGGCGGCGACCGCACCCCCTCGGGAGGAGGTCCGCGCCGAGGTCCGTCCTGAGGCCGAGCGGCGCGACGGCGGGTCCGAGCGGCGCGACGGCGGCGACGGTGAGCAACTTGCCATCGTCGACGAGCCGGCCCGCGAGCGCAGCACCCGCCGGGGCCGTCGGTCGGCAGCCGAGTCGCGTACCGACGAGACCGCGACCGCGCAGACCACGCCGACTGAGTCGGGCGAGCGGGCCGACCGGGGCGGTGACGGCCGGGACAACCGTGACCGGGACAACCGTGGCGAGCGGGCCGAGCGTGGCGAGCGGGACAACCGTGGCGAGCGGGCCGAGCGGGGCGGTGACGGCCGGGGTGGTCGCGACCGTAACGACCGGGGTGACCGTAACGACCGGGGTGACCGCGGCGAGCGGAACCAGCGGGACAACAACGACGACGACGACAACGAAGGCGGCGGTCGGCGCAGCCGACGCAGCCGGTTCCGCGACCGTCGGCGGCGGGGAGACCGCGGCGACGGCGACGGTGGTGGCGGCCGGGAGCCGCAGGTGACCGAGGACGACGTACTCGTCCCGGTGGCCGGCATCCTCGACGTGCTGGACAACTACGCGTTCGTGCGTACCACCGGCTACCTCTCCGGGCCCAACGACGTCTACGTCTCCATGTCGCAGGTCAAGAAGCACGGTCTGCGGCGCGGTGACGCGGTCACCGGCGCGGTGCGCGCCACCCGCGAGGGTGAGCAGCGCCGCGACAAGTACAACCCGCTGGTCCGGCTGGACACCATCAACGGCATGGAGCCGGAGGAGGCCCGGCGGCGTCCCGAGTTCTACAAGCTCACCCCGCTCTACCCGCAGGACCGGCTGCGGCTGGAGACCGAGCCGCACATCCTCACCACCCGGGTCATCGACCTGGTGATGCCGATCGGTAAGGGCCAGCGGGCGCTGATCGTCTCCCCGCCCAAGGCGGGCAAGACGATGGTGCTGCAGGCGATCGCCAACGCCATCACGCACAACAACCCCGAGTGCCACCTGATGGTGGTGCTGGTCGACGAGCGTCCGGAAGAGGTCACCGACATGCAGCGGTCGGTGAAGGGCGAGGTCGTCGCGGCCACGTTCGACCGGCCACCGCAGGACCACACCACGGTCGCCGAGCTGGCCATCGAACGGGCCAAGCGGCTGGTGGAGCTGGGCCACGACGTCGTCGTGCTGCTCGACTCGGTGACCCGGCTGGGCCGCTCGTACAACCTGGCCGCGCCGGCCAGCGGGCGGATCATGTCCGGTGGTATCGACTCGACAGCGCTGTACCCGCCGAAGCGGTTCCTCGGCGCGGCCCGCAACATCGAGAACGGCGGTTCGTTGACCATCCTCGCCACCGCGCTGGTGGAGACCGGGTCCATGATGGACACGGTGATCTTCGAGGAGTTCAAGGGGACCGGCAACGCCGAGCTCAAGCTGGACCGCAAGATCGCCGACAAGCGGGTGTTCCCGTCGATCGACATCCACCCGTCCGGCACCCGTAAGGAGGAGATCCTGCTCGCGCCGGAGGAGCTGGCGATCACCCACAAGCTGCGCAAGGTGCTCCACTCGCTGGACTCCCAGGCGGCACTGGACCTGCTGCTGGACCGGCTCAAGCAGAGCCGGACCAACATCGAGTTCCTGATGCAGATCGCGAAGTCGACGCCGGGGGAGTGACCCCGGCACCGGCCGCCCCGCGCGGTCGGGAATCCGGCAGGTCCGTCGGGCGTTGCGTCCGGCGGTGTTCGTGACGGTCGCGGTGGGCGGTTCGCTCCGCCCACCGCGACCCGCCGCCACGGCCCGTGGCAGACTGACAACAGGCCAGGTTCCGGTTCACGCCAGAGTCGGCCCGCGCAACGGCGCGGCCGACGTCGACGGCGACCCGGCGACCGACGAAGAGAGGACCACCCGTGAAGAAGGACATCCACCCGGAGTACGTGACCACCGAGGTCACCTGCTCCTGCGGCGCGTCGTTCACCACCCGCAGCACCGCACCCGGCGGCAAGATCCACGCTGAGACCTGCAGCGCCTGCCACCCGTTCTACACCGGCAAGCAGCGCGTCCTCGACACCGCCGGCCGGGTCGCCAAGTTCCAGCAGAAGTACGCCAAGGCGAAGGCCAACAAGGCCAAGTAGCTGTGCACGCGGCGCCCGCTTCCGACCGACGTCGGGGGCGGGCGCTGCGGTGTCTGGACGGTACTGGTCTTTTCAACCCGGCGGACCGTTTCCTCCCCGGCCGCAAGGCCGGAGTATCCACGGAAGGCATCTGATGAGCAGCGAGCGTCTGGCCGGGCTCCTCGACGAGTACGCCGAGCTGGAGAAGCAGCTGTCCGATCCGGCGATCCACGCGGACCAGACCACCGCCCGCCGGGTCGGTCGCCGGTTCGCCGAGCTGGCCCCGCTGCACAAGGCCGCCGGCGAGCTCGCCCAGGCCCGGGCCGATTTGGCCGCCGCCCGGGAGCTGGCCGGCGAGGACCCGGCGTTCACCGTCGAGGCGGAGGCGATCGCCGCCAGCCTGCCCGACCTGGAGGCCCGCCTCGCCGAACTGCTGATCCCCCGGGACCCGCACGACGCCAAGGACGTCATCGTCGAGATCAAGGCGGGCGAGGGCGGCGAGGAGTCGGCGCTGTTCGCCGGCGACCTGCTACGGATGTACCTGCGGTACGCCGAACGGCGCGGCTGGCAGGTCGAGGTGCTCGACTCGCAGGATTCCGACCTCGGCGGGGTCAAGGACGTCTCGCTCGCGATCAAGTCGCGGGGGATGCCCGAGGGCGGTAACGGCGTCTGGTCCCGGCTCAAGTGGGAGGGCGGCGTGCACCGGGTGCAGCGGGTGCCGGTCACCGAGTCGCAGGGCCGGATCCACACCAGCGCCGCCGGGGTGCTGGTGCTGCCGGAAGCCGAGGACGTCGAGGTCAACGTCGACCCGAACGAACTACGCGTCGACGTGTTCCGCTCCTCCGGCCCCGGCGGCCAGTCGGTCAACACCACCGACTCGGCGGTGCGGATCACCCACCTGCCGACCGGCATCGTCGTCTCCTGCCAGAACGAGAAGAGCCAGCTGCAGAACCGGGAGCAGGCGATGCGGATCCTGCGCGCCCGGTTGCTCGCCGCCGCCCAGGAACAGGCCGACGCGGCGGCGTCCGACGCCCGCCGATCCCAGGTGCGTACGGTCGACCGGTCCGAGCGGGTGCGCACCTACAACTACCCGCAGAACCGGATCACCGACCACCGGATCGGCTACACGGCGTACAACATGGACCTGGTGGTCGGCGGGGAGCTGGACGGCGTCCTCGACGCGCTCGCCGAGGCGGACCGGGCTGCCCGGCTGGCCGGTGACACCGAACTGACCCGCCGCTGACCGGCCACACCGGCACCGGCCGTGCCGCTGACCGCGGCCACACCGGCACCGGCCGGGCGGTCAGCGCACCGGATGGGGCCGTTGCCGGGCCTCGCGCATCTGCCGGGCGGCCACCTCGAAGGCCCGGCTGAGCGCTTCGCGCAACCCCGGACCGGAACCGCTGATTTCGGCGTAGCCGACGCTGACCCCGACCGGAGTGCCAGGCACCAGCGACTCCCACTCCTCACCGGCCACCGCGGCGGTGATCCGGCGGGCCACGTCGGCCGCCTCGGCCGGGCCGGCGCCCGGCAGCACCACCACGAACTCGTCGCCGCCGTACCTGGCCACGAAGTCACCCCGGCGCATCACCCGGTTGATCACCCCGGCGACCCGTTGCAGCACCAGGTCACCGGAGTGGTGGCCATGCACGGTGTTGACCGACTTGAAACCGTCCAGGTCGCAGACCATCACCACGGCCCGATCGCCCCGGCCGGCCATGTCGGTGACGTAGAGGTCGAGGTGGCGGCGGCTGGCCAGCCCGGTCAACGGGTCGGTCAGCGCCTCCTGGGTGTACTGCGCGGCGGAGCGACGCATCTCCTCCTGGTCCAGCCGGGCGGCGATGCCGTCGACGTACATGTCGCGCAGCCGGTCGTTGCGCCGGGTAGCCAGCCGGAACGCGTACCGGTCGGCGTCGTGCGCGGCGGCGTGGTCGCCGGCCCGGGTGTGCGCGACGCTGCGCAGCCGGGCCGTCTCGGCGGCACCGAGCGTCTCGGCGGAGACCACCGCCGCGGACAGCCGGGTCAACGCCTCCGCCGGCCGGTCCGCCGCGATGGTCAGGCAGACCACCCCGAGCTGGCGCAGGTCGCGGGCGCGGGCACTGTCGCCGCCGTCGATCATCAGCCGGGTCGCCTCCGGGGCACCGGCGGGCAGTCGGGCCGGCTCACCGAGTGCGGCCAGCCGGGCCAGGGCGTACCCGTAGGCCACCCGGCTGCTCGGGCGCAGCAGCCCGGCCCGGTCGGCGTGCACGAACTTCGCCAGGTCGCTGCCGATGTCGCGGAGCACCCGCAGGCAGCCGTCGGTGTCTCCATGATGGTCCAACGCGACGGCGTTGCGCAGCCGGATGCCGGGCGCGGCGAAGGTCTCCTCTGGAATGCCGGTGGCGTTGGCGAGCTGCCGGGCGTGCTCGATGGCGCTCAACGCGTACCCGTGGAAACTGAGGTAGGAGTAGGCCATCGCCAGGTCGTGCCAGCCCCAGGCGGTTTCCCGGTCCACGTCGGTGGCGGCGCCGAGCGCCCGCGCACTGTGCACCAGATGGGTGACGCACCGGTCGAACGCGCCCTGCTGGTGGGCGGCGAGCGCGGCCAGCGCGTGCAGGTGGCCGTGCAGGTACGGCTCGCTGACGTCCCGGGCGGCCTCGAACGCCCGGTCGACGGCCACCGTGTACTCGGCGGACCGGCCGAGGTTGAGCAGCGCGGAGAGCCGCTGCACCAGCGCGTCGGCCCGTACGTACCGGTTGCTGGTGCTCCGGATCACCTGCTCGAAGGCGACGCAGGCTTCCGCCGAGCGGCTGCTTTCCATCAGCGCCCGGGCCTGCATCAGCGCCTCGGCCTGGTCGGTGAGCCGGTCGAGCCAACCCACGCACAACCTCCCCTGGAGCCCGCTGGAATCTGGCGGAGCACACACCCGACCCGATCCGCGACCTGTTCCACGGACGCCCGGGTGGACGCACCATGATTATGTCGTGAACCGCTTGCCAGAGAACACCTCCGGATTGCCGGATCGGACGCCGGTCCGAGCCGCGGTGGCCGCCGCGGCCGCCCGGCTGGCCGCCGCCGGTGTCGCCGCCGCCCGCGTCGACGCGGAGCTGATTGCCGCCTCGGTGCTGGACATTCCGCGTGGCCGGCTGGCATTGAGTGGCGACTTCGACCAGGCCGACATCGGCAGGTTCCACAGTCTGGTGACCCGCCGGGCGGCGGGAGAACCGGTGCAGCACCTCACCGGATCGGCACCGTTTCGTTATCTGGAGCTCGCGGTGGGGCCGGGGGTCTTCGTGCCCCGGCCGGAGACCGAACTGCTCGCCGGGGCGGGCGTCGACGCGCTGCGTGACCAGCCCGGCGAGGCGGTCGTGGTCGACCTGTGCAGCGGCAGTGGCGCGGTGGCGCTGGCGGTCGCGCACGAGGTTCCGACGGCGCGGGTGGTCGCGGTCGAACGCTCGGCGGACAGCCTGCGCTGGCTGCGCCGCAACGCCCGGCGACAGGCCGCCGCCGGGGACCGGCCGATCGAGGTGCTGGCCGGCGACGTCCGGGATCCGGGCCTGCTCGGCGAGTTCGCCGGCCAAGTGGACGTGCTGCTGTGCAACCCGCCGTACGTACCGGACGGCACCCCGGTGCCGCCGGAGGTCGCCAGGCACGACCCGGCCGAGGCGGTCTTCGGCGGGCCGGACGGCCTGGCGGTCATCCGACCGGTGGTGCACCGCGCCGTGACCCTGCTGCGCCCCGGCGGGCTGTTCGGGGTCGAGCACGACGATGGTCACGCCGCCGCCGTCGTCGCGTTGGTCGCCGCCGACGGCCGGTTCGACGCTGTCACCAGCCACCGCGACCTGGCCGGCCGGCCGCGTTTCGTCACCGCCCGCCGGACGGGCTGACGGCAGCTGGAGGTGATCGGTGCGGATCAGCGGGCGGACACGTGGCAGACTGGCACACCGTGATGCTCTATGACTGCCGGTCCGCCGCCGACCGTGACAAAGGCATCGCCGCGGCGATCGAGGCGGTCAAGAACGGCGAGTTGGTCGTGCTGCCGACCGACACCGTGTACGGCGTCGGTGCCGACGCCTTCACCTCGTACGCGGTCACCGCGTTGCTCAACGCCAAGGGGCGGGACCGGCAGATGCCGCCGCCGGTGCTGGTCGGTTCCCGGCACACTCTCGACGGGCTGGTGCTGATCCTGCCGCAGCCCGCCCGCGACCTGGCCGACGCCTTCTGGCCGGGGGCGCTCACCATGATCGTCGAGCACGCGCCCAGCCTGAACTGGGATCTGGGGGACACCGACGGCACCGTTGCGGTCCGGATGCCGCTGCATCCGGTGGCGCTGGAGGTGCTGCGGGAGACCGGCCCGATGGCGGTCTCGTCGGCGAACAAGACCGGCCGGCCGCCGGCGGTGACCGCTGCCGAGGCCCGGGACCAGCTCGGCTACTCGGTGCGCGCGTACCTGGAGGCCGGCCCGTGTCCGGACCCCGTGCCCAGCACCATCGTCGATCTGACCGGCGACGTGCCCCGGGTGGTCCGCGACGGCGCGATCCCGATCGAGAAGCTGCGTGACGTGGTCCCGGACATCATCGGTACGGAGTCCTAGTGCCGCCGTTCACCGTCCTTCATGTCTGCATGGGCAACATCTGCCGTTCGCCGATGGCCGAGCGGCTGTTGGTGCTGGCGCTCGAGCAGCGGCTGGACCGCCTCGGTCCGGCCGTCGCGCCGCCGGCCGAGGAGCTGTTGCACAGCCACAGCGCCGGCACCGGCGGTTGGCACGCCGGCGAGGAGATGAATCCGCCGGCGGCCCGCCAGGTGCTCGCTCGGGGCGGGCAGGTCGACGGCTTCGCCGCCCGTAAGCTGCGGTCCGATCAGATCGACGCCGCCGATCTGGTGCTCACCGCCACCGCCGACCAGCTTGAGTACGTGCTCGCGTTGCGCCCGGACGCCGCCGAGCGCACCTTCGTGCTCGGCGAGTTCGGCCGGTTGCTGCCGGCGGTGGACCCGGCCGGGCTGCCCGGTGTCCGGTCGGGTCCGGACGCGGCGGTGACCCCGGAGGCGGTGCATGCCCGGGGCGCGGCCCTGGTCGCTGCGGTCGCCGCGGTCCGGGCCGGCGCCGGTCCGCAGCCGGGGGACGATCTGGACGATCCGTGGGGGCGCGGCGACCACACCTTCGCCCGGGTGGCCGACGAGATCGAGGAGACGGTGGGGGCGCTCGGCGTGGCGCTGCTGCCCTGAGATCGGCGGGGCGGGCAGAGGATTGCAGGCGGAGGTCGTCCGATGATGCGCAGTCGGCTGCGGCACCTGCCGGTGCCGTCGATGGTGTCGGCGGTGCTGCTGGTGGTGCTCGCCGGGGTGGGCGGCTGGCTGGACGGACTCCCGGGGGCGGTCGGCGCCGTCGTCGGTGTCGCGCTGGTGGCGGCCAGCTATGTGGCCTCCAGCCTGGCGCTGGCCTGGGCGGACTCGGTGCATCCGCGGATGGTGCTCAGTGTGGGCCTGCTCACCTACAGCTTGAAGTTCGCGCTGCTCGGGGTGGCGGTGTTCGCGGTGGCCGCGTCGGACTGGCCGGGGCAGCGGATGCTGGCGGTGGCGATCATCGTGGCCACAGTGGGATGGATCACGGCCCAGGTGTGGTGGACCTTCCGGGCCCGGATCCCGTACGTGGAGATCGACCCGCGTTGACCCGCCGGTGACCCTGGGTGCACGCCGGCCGTAGGCCAGCGGCGAGAATCACCGTTTTTCGCGAAGATTTGTCGGATTTGCCCTAGGCTGAGGCCGGGATCGCCGGTGGTGCGGGGGAGTGGATACCGACCGGGGCGGAAGAGGAGTAGCGTGTGCACCCATCTGACGTGCCACCGGGTCGCCCACACAACGAGGGTTGTGCGGGGGGTGACGCACAGCCTCCATCGTTGCCCTGATATGTTTCCGGCGTCATGGCCGGTGAACCACCTTCCGAACCCGCAGGTCCCTCGGGGGCCGACACCGGGTTTGCCGCGATCGGCTACCTGCTCGGCGGGATGGCCGTGTGGGGCGGCGCGGGGTGGCTCGTCGACCGTTGGCTGGACCTGCCCAACGTCGGGCTGCTGATCGGGCTGATCGGCGGGACGGCGGCCGGGGTCTACCTGACCGTTAAGAAGCTGGGCGCGTGAACCAGGCCCGACCAACGGAGGATGCGCGTTGATTGAGCAGCCGACCGTTCTCGCCGCGGAGTTCCCTCCCGGCGTGGATGCCTTCGACTTTCGCAGCCTGATCCCCGGGTTGGACGGCACCGCCTGGGCGGCCGCCTTCACCAAGATCACGCTGCTGCTCTGGATCGCCGCCGCACTGGTGATGATCTTCTTCCTGGTCACCTACCGCAGCCCGAAGCTGGTGCCGACCAAGGGTCAGTGGCTGGCCGAGTCGGTGTACGGCATGGTGCGCGACAACATCGCCCGGGACGTGATCGGCAAGGACGGCGTGCGGTTCGCCCCGTACCTCACGGTGTTGTTCTGCTTCATCCTGCTGAACAATCTCTGGGGCATCGTCCCGTTCGCCCAGATCTCACCGATGTCGCACATCGCCTTCCCGATGGTGCTCGCGGTGATCAGCTGGCTGATGTACATCGGACACGGCATCGCCAAGTGGGGCTTCGTCGGCTACATCAAGCACTCCTGCTGGGTCTCCGGCGCGCCACTGTGGGTGCAGCCGATCCTGGTGCCGATCGAGTTCGTCTCGAACCTGATCCTGCGGCCCGTCACCCTGGCCGTCCGGCTCTTCGCGAACATGTTCGCCGGCCACATGATCCTGCTGGTGTTCGTCCTCGGTGGCGTGGCGCTGTTCCAGGCCGACAGCCTGTTCATCAAGCCCATCGCCGTCCTGAGCTGGGGCATGGCGATCGTGATGACCTTCTTCGAGTTCGGCATCATGATTCTCCAGGCGTACGTCTTCACCCTGCTCAGCGCGACCTACCTGCAGCACTCGCTGGCCGAGTCGCACTGATCCCGCCCCCTGATCGGCACACGTCCGCAGCGCGTCACGCGGGCGACAACTGAACATTCACCTAAACGTGCGCGTGATGGACACGCGTTCAACGCAGGAGGAAAACAACCATGGAGATCACCGGCAACCTGAACGCCATCGGCTACGGCATCGCCGCCCTGGGCCCCGGCATCGGCGTCGGTCTGGTGTTCGCCGCCTACATCCAGGCGACCGCCCGCCAGCCGGAGAGCGCCGGCCTGACCCGGGTCTACATGTTCATGGGCTTCGCCGTGATCGAGGCGCTCGCCCTGCTCGGTCTGGTGCTCGCGTTCGCGCTCTAGGCCCACTGGCGGTCTGACTCGGTGACCGGTTGCGCGAGCGCCGGTCCGGGCGAAGGGAAGTGTCCATGTACGAAGAAGTCACGTACATCGCCGCGGAAGAGGGCGGGAACATCCTGCTCCCGCCGCTGTCCGAGATCATCGTCGGCCTGATCGCCTTCGGGCTGCTCGTCGCCGTACTGCTGAAGTTCGTGTTTCCGCGGATGGAAGCGATGTACCAGGCGCGGGTCGAGGCGATCGAGGGCGGCATCAAGCGGGCCGAGGCCGCCCAGGCCGAGGCGAACCAGCTGCTGGAGCAGTACAAGGCCCAGCTGGCCGAGGCGCGTACCGACGCGGCCCGCATCCGCGACGACGCCCGGGCCGACGCCGAAGGGATCCGGCAGGACATCCTCGCCAAGGCGCGGGAGGAGTCCGACCGGATCATCGCGGCCGGCAAGGAGCAGCTCGCCGCCGAGCGGCAGACCATCATCCGGGAGCTGCGCGCCGAGGTCGGCACGCTCGCGGTCGACCTGGCCGGCCGGATCGTCGGGGACGCGCTCGCCGACGAGGCCCGCCGGAAGGGCACCGTCGAGCGGTTCATGGCCGACCTGGAGAACGCGGGGGCCCGCTGATGCAGTCCGCCACCAGCCGGGAGTCCTACGCCGCGGTGACCGAGCGACTGGTCGGCTACGTCGCCGGTGCCGCCCCGACGGCGGTCGCGACCACGGCCGACGAGATCCTCTCGGTGGCCGACCTGCTGCGCCGTCAGCCCCGGCTGCGGCGGGCGCTGGCCGACCCGGCCCGGCCCGCCGACGACCGGACCGGGCTGCTGCGCGGCCTGTTCGAAGGGAAGATCGGCGCGGACAGCCTCGACCTGCTCGGCGCGGTCGTCGCGGCCCGCTGGTCGGCGCCGTCGGAGCTGCTCGACGCCACCGAGCGACTCGGCGTCGACACGGCACTGGCCGGTGCCGAGTCGGCCGGCGAGCTGGCCGAGGTGGAGGACGAGCTGTTCCGGTTCGGCAAGATCATCGACGGCGACCCGCAGCTGGGTGCCGTGGTCGGTGACGTCGCCGTGCCGGCCGACCGGCGGGTCGAACTGGTCCGCACGCTGCTCACCGGAAAGGCGCTGCCGGCCACGGTGCGCCTCGCCGAGCAGGCGGTCCGGGGCTTCGGCGGGCGATCCGTCGGTGCCGGGCTGGGCCGGCTGGTCGAGCTGGCCGCCGCCCGGCGGGACCGTCAGGTCGCGCATGTCACGGTCGCCGCACCACTGACCCAGCCCGAGGAGCAGCGGCTGGGCGCCACGTTGGCCGAGATGTACGGTCGGGAGGTATCCGTCAAGTTGACGGTCGACCCCGCCGTACTCGGCGGGATGAGCGTACGGATCGGTTCCGACCTGTACGACGGCACCGTTCGGCGCCGCCTCATCGACACTCGCAAGGCGCTCGCCGGGCGCTGATTCAGTCCATGCCGTTCCGGGTTCATCCGGGCCACTAGACATAGAGGAAGCAGAGGATGGCCGAGCTGACCATCTCGTCGGACGAGATCCGTGGTGCCCTAGAACGCTACGTCTCCTCCTACACGCCGGAGCTGTCTCGTGAAGAGGTCGGCACCGTGGCGGACGCCGGGGACGGCATCGCCCACGTCGAGGGCCTGCCCTCGGCGATGGCAAACGAACTGCTGGAATTCGAGGACGGCACGCTGGGCGTGGCGTTGAACCTCGACGTACGTGACATCGGTGTGGTCATCCTGGGTGACTACGCCGGCATCGAGGAGGGCCAGCGCGTCAAGCGCACCGGCCGGGTGCTCTCCGTCCCGGTCGGCGACGCCTTCCTGGGCCGGGTGGTCAGCGCGCTCGGTGAGCCGATCGACGGCCTCGGGGACATCGCCAACGACGGCTTCCGTGAGCTGGAGCTGCAGGCGCCGAACGTGATGGCCCGCCAGTCGGTGTCCGAGCCGCTGCAGACCGGTATCAAGGCGATCGACGCGATGACCCCGATCGGTCGCGGCCAGCGGCAGCTGATCATCGGCGACCGCAAGACCGGTAAGACCACCGTCGCGCTGGACACGATCCTCAACCAGCGGGCCAACTGGGAGTCCGGCGACCCGGCCAAGCAGGTCCGCTGCATCTACGTGGCGATCGGGCAGAAGGCCTCCACCATCGCCTCGATCAAGGGCGTGCTGGAGGAGCACGGAGCGATGGAGTACACCACCATCGTCGCCTCGCCCGCCTCCGACCCGGCCGGCTTCAAGTACATCGCTCCGTACACCGGGTCGTCGATCGGCCAGCACTGGATGTACGCCGGCAAGCACGTGCTGATCGTCTTCGACGACCTGAGCAAGCAGGCCGAGGCGTACCGCGCGGTGTCGCTGCTGCTGCGCCGTCCGCCGGGCCGTGAGGCGTACCCGGGTGACGTCTTCTACCTGCACTCCCGGCTGCTCGAGCGGTGCGCGAAGCTCTCCGACGAGCTGGGCGGCGGCTCGCTGACCGGTCTGCCGATCATCGAGACCAAGGCCAACGACATCTCGGCCTTCATCCCGACCAACGTCATCTCGATCACCGACGGGCAGATCTTCCTGGAGACCGACCTGTTCAACCAGGGCCAGCGGCCGGCGATCAACGTCGGTACGTCGGTCTCCCGGGTCGGTGGCGCCGCGCAGGTCAAGCCGATGAAGAAGGTCGCCGGCCGGCTGCGGCTGGACCTGGCCCAGTACCGCGAGCTGGAGGCGTTCTCCGCGCTCGCCTCCGACCTGGACAAGGCGTCGCGCAACCAGCTGGAGCGCGGTGCCCGCCTGGTCGAGCTGCTCAAGCAGCCGAACTACTCGCCGTTCCCGGTGCAGGAGCAGGTCGTCTCGGTCTGGTCCGGCACCGAGGGCAAGCTCGACGACATCCCGGTCGGCGAGATCCGGCGGTTCGAGTCGGAGTTCCTGGAGTACCTGCGGCACTCCCACAAGGGCACGCTGGACTCGATCGCCGCGCACAACTGGGACGACGAGATCATCGCGACGCTGTCCGACGCGGTCGAGAAATTCAAGCAGATGTTCCTGTCCAAGGACCCGGAGCGGGTGGTCAACGAGGCGCCGGCCGAGGCCCTGGAGGGCGAGCAGGAACGCGAGAGCGTCACCCGGTACGTCGCCGACGCTGACGCCGAGAAGGAATAGGGCGGTTCCGGATGCCAGCGCAGGTTCGGGTACTCCGCCAGCGGATTCGCTCGGCGAAGTCGATGAAGAAGATCACCAAGGCGATGGAGCTCGTCGCGACGAGTCGGGTCGCCAAGGCCCAGGCGCGGGTGGCGGCCTCGCTGCCGTACGCCAACGCGATCACCGGTGTGCTCACCGCGCTGGCCTCCAACGCCTCGGTCGACCATCCGCTGCTGACCGCGCGCCTGAAGGTGCGCCGGGCCGGCGTGCTGGTGATCACCAGTGACCGGGGCCTGGCCGGCGGATACAGCACCAACGCGATCAAGACCGCCGAGTCGCTGATCGCGCGGCTCAAGGCCGACGGCAAAGAACCGGTGCTGTACGTGATCGGCCGCAAGGGCGTCTCGTACTACCGGTTCCGTAACCGGCCGATCGAAGCGAGCTGGACCGGCTTCTCCGAGCAGCCCGGCTTCGCCGACGCCCGCGAGGTCGGCCAGACGCTGATCGCGGCGTTCCAGCGCGGCGCGGACGACACCGACGGCGGCGGGGCCGACCAGGTACTCGGAGTGGACGAACTGCACATCGTCTCCACCGAGTTCAAGTCGCTGATGACGCAGACCCCGGTGCCCCGGATCCTCGGCCCGATGGAGGTCAAGGACAAGCCGAGGGAGGGTACGGAAGTCCTGCCGGCGTACGAGTTCGAGCCGAACGCCGAGGCGTTGCTCGACGCGTTGCTGCCGAAGTACATCAACACCCGGATCTACGCGGCACTGGTCGAATCGGCGGCGAGTGAATCGGCGGCCCGGCGGCGGGCGATGAAGAGCGCCACCGACAACGCCGAGGAAATGATCGAGAAGTACACGCGGCTAATGAACTCGGCGCGTCAGGCCGGGATCACTCAGGAGATCAGCGAGATCGTCGGCGGCGCCAACGCGCTCGCGGCGGCGGGAAGTGAAGTGTGATGACTGCCTCTGTAGAAACCCAGGCAACCGGAGCGACCGCATCGGCTACCGGCCGCGTGGTCCGGGTCATCGGCCCGGTCGTCGACGCCGAGTTCCCGCGCGACGCGATGCCCGACATCTTCAACGCCCTGCACGTGGACGTCGCGCTTGCTGGCGGCGAGCGGACCCTGACCCTCGAGGTCGCCCAGCACCTCGGCGACAACGTCATCCGGGCCATCTCGATGCAGCCGACCGACGGTATGGTCCGGGGCGCGGAGGTCCGCGACACCGGTTCGCCGATCATGGTGCCGGTCGGTGACGGCATCAAGGGCCGGGTGTTCAACACCATCGGTGAGTGCCTCAACCTGGCCGAGGGCGAGACGCTGCAGGTGACCGAGCGCCGGTCGATCCACCAGAAGGCGCCGGCGTTCGCCGACCTGGAGCCGAAGACCGAGATGCTGGAGACCGGCATCAAGGTGCTCGACCTGCTCGCCCCGTACGTCAAGGGCGGCAAGATCGGCCTGTTCGGCGGTGCCGGCGTGGGCAAGACGGTGCTCATCCAGGAGATGATCATCCGGGTCGCGAACAACTTCGGTGGTACGTCGGTCTTCGCCGGCGTCGGGGAGCGGACCCGTGAGGGTAACGACCTGATCCACGAGATGACCGAGTCCGGCGTCATCGACAAGACCGCGCTGGTCTACGGCCAGATGGACGAGCCGCCGGGTACCCGGTTGCGGGTCGCGCTCGCCGCGCTGACCATGGCCGAGTACTTCCGGGACGTGCAGAAGCAGGAAGTGCTGCTGTTCATCGACAACATCTTCCGGTTCACCCAGGCCGGTTCCGAGGTCTCCACGCTGCTCGGCCGGATGCCGTCCGCGGTGGGTTACCAGCCCACCCTGGCCGACGAGATGGGTGAGCTGCAGGAGCGGATCACTTCGGTCCGGGGCCAGGCGATCACCTCGATGCAGGCGATCTACGTGCCCGCCGACGACTACACCGACCCGGCGCCGGCCACCACCTTCGCCCACCTGGACGCCACGACCAACCTGGAGCGGTCCATCTCCGACAAGGGCATCTACCCGGCGGTGGACCCGCTGGCGTCCTCGTCGCGGATCCTCGCCCCGGAGTTCGTCGGCCAGGAGCACTACGCGGTGGCTTCCGAGGTGAAGCGGATCCTGCAGAAGTACAAGGACCTGCAGGACATCATCGCCATCCTCGGTATGGAGGAGCTCTCCGAGGAAGACAAGATCACCGTCTCCCGGGCCCGCCGGATCGAGCGGTTCCTGTCGCAGAACACCTACGCGGCCGAGGTCTTCACCGGCATCAAGGGTTCGTACGTGCCGGTGAAGGACACCATCGAAGCCTTCCGCAAGATCAGTGAAGGGGAGTACGACCACTTCCCTGAGCAGGCCTTCTTCATGTGCGGTGGGCTCGACGACCTGGAGCGCAACGCCCAGGAGCTCATGAAGGGCTGACGACGGCGCAGCCGTCGGCCTGGAGGAAGGGCTGACGACGGCGTCTGACGAGCGCCCCGCCATCGCGGCGGGGCGCTCGTCGCGTTTCACCCGACGCCAGGGGCGTCTCACTCGACGCCCGCGTCGTTTCACCCGACGCTCACCTGTGGCCCGCGTTTGCCGGCAGCCGGCCGGGGTACCCGACCGGCTCTGCGGCGGACGGGGGGCGGAGCATGACGCAACCGGATCGGACCCGGGCACGCCCAGCGAGGCTGAGCCGGCCGGAACGGCTGGCGTTGCTCGCCGTACTCGTCGGTCTGCTTCTCGCCGGTGGGGCCGTGGTGGTGCTCAGCCGCACCGTCGCCGACCGGTATGCGGCCGCCGTACCCACCGCGGACCTGTTCGGCGACGTCGGCGTCGGCACCGGTGTGGACAGCGCTCCGGACGACCGGCTCACCGGCCCGGTCAACCTGCTGGTGGCCGGCATCGACCGGCCGACCGACCAGCCGGAGAAGGTGCCCCGGGCGGACACCGTGCTGCTGGTGCACGTGCCGAGCGGGCTGTCCCGGGCGTACCTGATCTCGCTGCCCCGGGACCTGCTGGTGGACGTCCCGGCGTTCGGTGTCAGCGGCCACCCGGGCGGCGTCGACCGGATCAACTCCGCGATGGCGTACGGCAGCCGGGTGCCCGGTGCCGAGTACCCGGATCCGGTGACCGGATTTCAACTGCTCGCGGCGACGGTCTCGGCCCGCACCGGGATCGACCGGTTCGACGCCGGTGTGATCGTCAACTTCGCCGGCCTGGAACGTCTGGTCGACGCGGTCGGCGGGGTCCGGATGACCATCGACGCCGATGTGCGTTCGGCGCACCGCCAACCGGACGGCCGGCCGCGTCCGGGCAATCCTGACGGCACCGGCTACGTCGGTCCGCAGGCCGAGTACAAGCAGGGGGAACAGCGGCTCAACGGCTGGCAGGCGTTGGACTACGTCCGGCAGCGGGACAGCCTGCCGGACGGCGACTACGGCCGGCAGCGGCACCAACGGCAGCTGGTCCGGGCGTTGGCCGAGCAAGTGATCAGCCGGGACCTGATCACCGAACCGGGTCGGTTGACCGCGGTGCTGGAGGCCGCCGGTGAGGCGGTGGTGGTGGGCACCCGGGGCCGGTCGCTGGTCGACTTCGCGTTGGCGCTGCGCCAACTGCGTGCCGACGACATCGTCATGCTGGACCTGCCGGGCGTCGCCGTCACCGACCCGGTCGGCGGGTACCAGGGGGAGCGGTTCACCGACGACGCCGATGAATGCCTCGCCGCGTTGCGGGCCGGCGCTCTCGACCAGTTCGTGTTGACCCGTCCTGAACTGGTCAATCGCGAAAAGTAACGGGTGGCCGGGCGGGCACCCGGCTGGGAGTCCGCGCATCGCCCCGATTAAACTCGGGTGGTCCTCGCCATCAAAGGAGTCCGCGTTGGCCAAGCAACTGCACGTCGAACTCGTCGCCGTCGAGGAGATGGTCTGGTCCGGTGAGGCAGAGATGGTGATCGCCCGCACCACCGAGGGCGAGCTCGGCGTACTGCCCGGCCACGCCCCGATGCTCGGCCAGCTCGCCGAGCCCGGCCAGGTACGGATCACGCTGCCGGGGCGGGAGCAGCTCGCTTACGATGTCGCCGGCGGGTTCCTCTCGGTGACCACCAACGGAGTGACGATTCTCGCGGAGGAAGCCACTCCGGCCGCCCCCGCTACCGCATCCGGACACTGAGCGGGCTGCGTCGATGTCGACCATCCAATGGTTCGGGATCGGCGTACTGATCCTGCTCGCCGCGATCCTGGTGCTGTTCGTCCGGCGGGCGCTGGTCGTCCGGGTGCGCGGCACCATCAAGTTGAGCTTCCGGGTCTCCACCATGGTTGACGGCCGTGGCTGGTCGTCCGGATTCGGCCGGTTCGCCGGTGATGAGCTGCGCTGGTACCGGATGTTCAGTTTCGCGCTGCGACCCAAACGTGTGCTGTCCCGGCACGGCCTGGCCGTGGAGAGCCGGCGCAGCCCGCGAGGGCAGGAGCGGCTCGCGTTGCCGCACGACTGGGTGATCCTGCGGTGCACCAGCCACCACGCGCCGGTCGAGATCGCCATGGCGGAGTCGACGGTCACCGGCTTCAGCTCCTGGCTCGAGGCGAGCCTGCCGGGCGGGAGTTCGCGCAGCCTCGCCGCCTGACCTCTCAAGGCGCATCCGGCGGTTACCCGTCGGCGACGAGTTCCACCTCGTAGCCGTACCGGTCGGCCAGGTACCCGGCGTAGGTGTCCGGCCCGCCCGCGTACGGATGCCGGTCGGCGAACAGCAGCGACCACCCGTGGGCCGGCGCCGCCGCGACCAGCTGGTCCACCCGCTGTCTGGGCCCGGCGTGAAACGCGACATGGTTCAGCCCCGGCGCGCACCGGTCGTGCCGCCGGGTGGTGAGCGCTGGGGACTCCTCCAACACCAGGTACGTCGTGCCGTACCGCCAGGAGCGGCCGGCCGGCCAGCGTTGGTACGCCTGCCAGCCGAGTTCACCCAGCAGCCAGGACCAGCCCGGTTCAGCCCCGGACAGATCGGGTACCCAGAGCTCCACGTGGTGCAGTCCGGCCATCGGCTGATTCGCGATCTTGTCGAGATCAGCGCCCGCCGCCCGGTTTCCACAGCACGTCGCCGTCCGGGTTTGCGGTTCTGGACAAGATGAAGAGCAGATCCGAGAGACGATTGAGATACTTTGCCGGAAGAGCACTAGTTCGTTCCGGTTCGTGGGTGATCAGCGCCCATGCCGAACGCTCGGCCCGCCGAGCGACGGTGCGGGCCACGTGGAGCAGCGCGGCACCGGGGGTACCGCCTGGCAGGACGAAGGAGTCGAGCTTGGCCAGCCGTGAGTTGTGCTCGTCGCACCATCCCTCCAGCCGGGTGACGTACGCCTCGGTCACCCGCAGCGGCGGGTACGCCGGTTCCGGCTCGACCGGGGTGGCCAGGTCGGCGCCGACGTCGAACAGGTCGTTCTGGATCTGCCCGAGCATCCCACGCAGCGTCTCGTCGAGATCGCCGAGGGCGAGGGCGACACCGAGCGCGGCGTTGCATTCGTCGACGTCGGCGTACGCGCAGATGCGCGGGTCGGTCTTGGCGACCTGTTCGTTGTTGCTCAACCTGGTCGTGCCGGTGTCCCCGGCCTTGGTGTAGATGCGGGTGAGGTGGACGGCCATGAGCGACAGGGTACGGATTCTCAGCCGCGCCGGTAGCACCACCGTCGAGCCTGCTCTGCTGCCGGCGGCGTCCGGGGACGTCATCCGGGTCGGCGGCGGTAGTCGGCTCGCCGGGACGGTCCCGGTGGAGGGTGCGAAAAACTCGGCGTTGAAACTGATGGCGGCGGCGTTGCTGGCACCGGGCCGGACGGTGATCGGGAACGTGCCGCGGATCACCGACATCGCCATCATGGCCGACGTGCTGCGCGGACTCGGCTGCGAAGTCACCATGAGCGAGTCCGAGCCGCTGCCGGTTGCCGGCTCGCCACGCGCCGACACGGTGATCATCGACGTGCCGCCGGCACCCAGCTGTCAGCCCGACGTCGATCTGGTCCGCCGGCTGCGGGCGTCGATCTGCGTACTCGGCCCGCTGCTGGCCCGGTGCGGACGCGTCAGCGTCGCCCAGCCGGGCGGGGACGCGATCGGCTCGCGCGGGCTTGACATGCACGTGGCCGGCCTGGCCCGGATGGGCGCCGAGATCTCCGCCGCCGACGGCCTGGTCGTCGCCTCGGCCGCGCGGGGTCTGCACGGCGCGACGATCTGGCTGGACTTTCCGAGCGTCGGCGCCACCGAGAACCTGGTGATGGCGGCGGTGCTGGCTGATGGGACCACCGAGATCGACAACGCGGCCCGCGAGCCGGAGATCGTCGACATCTGCGCGATGCTCACCGAGATGGGCGCCCAGATCGACGGTGCCGGCACCGCCACCCTGCGGATCGAGGGCGTGCCGGAGCTGCGGCCGGTCCGCCACTCCACCATCGGCGACCGGATCGTCGCCGGCACCTGGGCGTTCGCCGCCGCGATGACCCGCGGCGACGTCACCGTACGCGGCGTCGACCCGTCGTTCCTGGCGGTCGCCCTCGACAAGGTGGCGGCCTCCGGGGCCACCGTCGACACCACCGGCGACGGGTTCCGGGTACGGATGGAACGTCGGCCGAGGGCGGTGGACGTGGTCACCCTGCCGTTCCCCGGCTTCGCCACCGACCTGCTGCCGATGGCGATCGGCCTGGCCTCGGTCAGCGAGGGGGCGTCGCTGGTCACCGAGAACATCTTCGACGGCCGGTTCCAGTTCGTCGACGAACTGCTGCGGCTGGGCGCGGACATCAGGACCGACGGCCATCACGCGGTGGTACGCGGCCGGGAGCGGCTGGTCGGCGGCCGGGTACGGGCGACCGACATCCGGGCCGGAGCCGGGCTGGTGATCGCCGGGCTGTGCGCCGAAGGGGTCACCGAGATCGCCGACGTGCACCACATCGACCGGGGCTACCCGAACTATGTGGCCGACCTGTGCTCGCTCGGCGTCCAGGTGCAGCGGCTGTCCGGGGCACCGGCCGGCTGACCGCTGGGTGTGCCGTACGGCCAGCGGCTGACCGCTGGGTGTGTCGAACGGCCAGCGGCCGACCGCCCCTACCGGGTTAGCGATCGTTCAGGTGCGCCGGATAAGCTGCCAGCTGGCACATCCGGTCGAGGCGCGTGGACGAGGAGATGCAGAGATGGCAGGTCAGCTGGCAGTGATCGGCGCGGGGTTGATGGGCTCGGGCATCGCCCAGGTTGCCGCCCAGGCGGGCTGGCAGGTCATCCTGCGCGACCTGGACGACGCGGCGACCTCCCGGGGCGTCGCCGGCATCCGCCAGTCCTTGGACAAGTTCGCCGGCAAGGGCGTGATCAGCGCCGATGACGTCGAGTCGACGATGGGCCGGATCACCACCACCACCGAGCTGGAGGCAGCGGCCGACGCGGACGTCGTCGTCGAGGCCGTCTTCGAGCGCATCGAGATCAAGCACGAGGTGTTCCGGGCACTCGACAAGATCTGCAAGGCGGACGCGGTGCTGGCCACCAACACGTCGGCGATCCCGGTGACCCAGATCGCCGCGGTCACCGAACGCCCCGAATCGGTGGTCGGTACCCACTTCTTCTCCCCGGTGCCGATGATGAAGCTGTGCGAGCTGGTCCGCGGCTACAAGACCTCGGACGCGACGCTGGCCACCGCGAAGGCGTTCGCCGAGGAGATCGGCAAGACCTGCGTGGTGGTCAACCGGGACATCGCCGGCTTCGTCACCACCCGGCTGATCGCCGCGCTGGTCGTCGAGGCGGTCAAGCTCGTCGAGTCCGGCGTGGTCTCCGCCGAGGATCTCGACACCGCCTGCAAGCTGGGCTTCGGTCACGCGATGGGGCCGCTGGCCACTACCGACCTGACCGGCGCGGACGTGTTGCTGCACGCGGCGAAGAACATCTACGCCGACACCGCCGACGAGAAGTTCTTCCCGCCGGAGCTGCTGCAGCGCATGGTCACCGCCGGCGACCTGGGCCGCAAGACCGGCCAGGGCTTCTACACCTACTGACCTCGACGCCAGCTACTGACATGGCAACGTGACCGAGGTTCGTGACTAGAATAGTAGTCATGGCTACTATTCCGCTCGCGGACGCCAAGGCAAGGCTGTCTGCCGTCCTCGATGAGGTCCGTGATACCCACGAGCGGGTGGTGATCACCCGAAACGGACGACCTGAAGCGGTCATCATGTCGGTGTCTGACCTGGAGGCCCTCGAGGAGACCCTCGACCTGTTGTCCACGCCTGGCGCAGTGGAGGAGATCCGGCAGGCTGAGGCTGACATCGCCGCTGGCCACGGCGTCGACGCTGACGAACTACTGCGCCAGCTTGCTGACCGCGCGGAGCGCGAACAGCAGTGAGCGACGAGGCGTACCGACTCTCCGTAGCGCCCGCTGCCCGGCGAGCCCTGACCGAGGGACCACCTGTCGGCCTGCCGCTGGCCGTCGCGATGGCCGTCGGTCAGTTCCTGACCGGCCCGCTACTGGAAAGGCCCCATGTGGTCGGCAAGCCGTTGACCCGCGAACTGACCGGTTATCACTCGGCACGACGCGGCGCGTATCGGGTGGTCTACCGGATCGACGAGGACAACCGAACGGTTCATGTCACCCGCATCGACCACCGAGCGGATGTTCACCGCCCGTAACGATCGCATCGGTTCAGCTGACGCGCAGCGCCGCCGCCAGGGGTGGTTGGTCGACCGGGTCGCCGGAGCGGCGCATCGCCGACAGCGGCGGCCCGCCGGCCGGCAGGTGCGCCACCCGTACGACGCGGTAGCCGTGGCGTTCGTGGAACGCCCGCTGCCGCTGGCTGCTCGCCTCGACCACCGCCGGCATGCCGATCCGGTCCAGCCGGGCATGATGCGCGGCGAGCAGCGCCGACCCGATGCCTTGGCGGCGTAGCCAGGGCGCGGCGGCCAGGAATGCCAGGTGGTGGTGCCGACCGGTCGGTTCCAGGCGGCCGGCGGTGTAGGTGTAGTGCGCGTACGGTCCGTGGTGGTCGCCGCAGGCCCGCAATCTGCGCCGCTGATGTTCCGCCGACAGGAGCCGGTCTGCCGGGTGCGGGTACCAGATCGCCACGCCGTCGCAGTGCCCGACCACGTCGACGATGCCGTGCCGTACGGCGTACTCCAGCTCGGCGGTGAAGAACCGGTGCATCGTCAGGTACCGCAACGCGTGGTCGTTGATCAGCCAGGACACCACCGGGTCCAGTACGCACGCCTGTGCCAGCAACTCGGCCAGGGGTTCGACGTCGGCGGCCGTGGCGGTCCGTACGGTCAGCGCCGGACCGCCACTGCTGCCGGCGACCGGCGTCGACCCGGTCACCGGCGCGCGCCGGCCTGGTAGACGCCGTGCCGAGTGGGCGTTGCCTGGGCGGACTGCCAGCGGCGCAGCGCGTCCTTGATCCGGTCGTTCTGTTCCCAGGTGCGTTCGAGTTCGGCGTACACGATGCCAAGATCGTGAGCGACGCGGTCGAGGAACGCGGCGACCTCGCCGGGGTCCAGGCCCCGGCCGCCGCCACGCCGGGGGACCGTCGGGAAGCGGTGGCTGCGGACCTGCCAGGGCCGGATCGGCCGGTACGCCGACCCGCGTTGGTTGTGGCCGGCGGGGTTGCCGGGTGTCCGGTAGACGCCGGTGGCGCTGCCGGCGGGCCAGGACGCCGGTGGTGTGGCGGCCATCGCGCGTCGTTGCCGGCGGACCTGCCACCGGCGTCACAGTTCACGCATCTGGTGTTCCTCCCCATTGCTCGCTGCTGCCGCTGCTGCGGGTTCCGTTCATTCGTGTGCCGGGTTGCCGGTGACGGGTGGACGGGGTGGCCCTGCCGCTTGCCGATGCCGGCGGGCCACCCCACCCCGGTCGCCGCAGCCCTCCTCGGCGGTACGGCGACCAGGGCGAACCTTCGGGGCCGGGACGCCCAGCGGCGTGACTCGCTACCCGCCCCGACCGCTGTCACTCACGGGCTCATCTGTGTGCCCAACAGCCTCACTTATCACTTCGACAGTGTCAAGTCGGTAAGTGCTGAAGTAGTAACACCTTGCCGACCTACGTTCAGGTCGTGAAGCTCGTCGCCCTGGCAGACATCGCCACGATGCTCGGCGGCGTGTCGCGGACGAGGGCCGTGGAGATCGTTCGCCGGCCAGGATTCCCCGAGCCGATCGACGTGGTGGGCAACGGCCGGATGCGGATCTGGAGCCGTGACGAGGTGGCGGCCTGGATCGCCGCCAACCGGCCGAGCCAGCGCGAGGACTGACCACGCTGACCGCCGATCCCCGGCGTGTGGTGTCTTGAGGCTGCCGACCGAGGGAGCGCCGATGGCTACGCCGCTGTACCAGCAGATCGCCACCGACATCGCCGAGCAGATCCGCAGCGGAGTCCTCAAGCCTGGCGACAGGTTGCCGACCACCCGTCAACTCATGGCGCACTATGACGTGAGCGAGACGGTCATCCGTTTTGTGATGATCCAGCTCAAGGCAGAACGCCTCGTGTACGGCCAGCAGGGACGCGGCGTCTATGTCAGCGACTCCACTGGCCCATCGAGGTGAGGCCTACGCACGTTAAAACGCGGAAATAACGTGCGTAGGCCTCACCTCGATAGCGGTTCGGCAAGGCGAGGATGATGATCCGCGCCACCGGGGCTGACCTGGACCCACGAGAGTCATGTTCACCGCGCCCGTGCCATCCGGGTGCCTGGGGCGCCTACGAGATCAAGAGACCGTTGACACGCGCCACTCCGCGGTGTCGATGGCTGGGGTGTCGGCGGTCGTGTCGCCTCGCGGGGTTGGGGTACCGGTTGAGCTTGATGCCTCAGGTGCATCAAGATGCACCTGAGGCATCAAGCCTCGGCGCGCACCTTGGTGCCCCGGGAGTCAGCCGTCGCGTTTGGTGGTCCAGCGGAACGTGGTCAGGCAGAGCACCAGGCCGATGACGCACCAGATGGCGAGCACCAGCGCGACCATGCCGAGCTCGAACGAGCCGCCCGGCTCCTGCGTGCCGAAAGCTTCCGGCAGGAAGACCGAGCGCAGCCCCTGGCACATCCACTTGAGCGGAAACAGCGCGGCGATCTGCTGCATCCAGCCGGGCAGCGCGGTGAAGACGAAGAAGACGCCGGAAGTGAACTGCAGCACCAGTGACACCGGGGTGGCCACCGCCGAGGCGCTGCGGCCGCTGCGGGCCAGCGACGAGAACGCGATGCCGCACAGCGTGCAGGCGGTGATGCCGAGCACCGACACCCAGCCCAGGGTGAACCACTTGAACGCCGTGTCCGGCAGCTGCAGGTCGAACAGCAGGGTCGCAACGGCCAGCAGGAGCACCGTTTCGGCGAACCCGATCACCGCCACCATGATGACCTTGCCGGCGAAGTAGACCCATTTCGGCATCGGGGTGCCGCGCAGCCGCTTGAGTACACCCCGGTCCCGCTCGATCGGGATCTGGATGGCCAGGCTCTGGAACCCGACGGTCATCAGCCCGGTGGCGATCATGCCGGTGATGAAGTACTGGGTGAACCGGACGCCGTCGGTGATCTCGCCGGTGAAGATCGACGCGAAGATCAGGATCATGATGACCGGGAAGGCCATCGTGAAGACGACCGACTCGCGGCTGCGCATGAACTGCCGGATCTCCAACTTGCCCTGCCGCAGCCCCAGCCGCGCCGGCCCGACCCGGGTGACGGCCGCCGAGGTGCCGGGGGCGCCGGCCGCTGGAGAGGTTACAGCGCCGGCGGTGCCGCCGGTGGTCGCGTTCACTTGTGTCCAATCATCCGCAGGTAGACGTCTTCCAGGGTGGGCCGGGTGACGGTCAGACCGGGCACCTCGCCGTCGAAGCGCGCGGCCAGCTCGGCGACCAGCTTCGTCGGCGTGGCGCTCTCCTCGCGATGCGCCGTCCCGTCGGCGGTACGCCAGGAGACGGTGGCCAGGGCGTCCCGCCGGCCACCCAGCTCGGCCGGGGGTGCCACCTCGACGAGCCGACCGGCGGCGATCACGCCGACCCGGTCGGCGAGGGCTTCGGCCTCGTCCAGGTAGTGGGTGGTCAGCAGGATGGTGGTGCCGGCACCGGCGAGTGACCGGATCAGCTCCCAGAACTCACGGCGGGCCTCCGGGTCGAAGCCGGTGGTCGGCTCGTCGAGGAAGAGCAGCTCCGGTCGGCCGACGATGCCGAGCGCCACGTCCAGACGACGCTTCTGCCCGCCGGACAGCGTGTGGGTGCGGGCGCGGGCCTTGGCGGACAGGCCGACCCGGTCGATCACCGCCGCCGGGTCGTCCGGTACCGGGTAGAACGCGGCGAAGTGGCCGACGACCTCGGCGACGGTCAACTCGTCGAACTCGCCGGTGCCCTGCAGCACGATGCCGATCCGGGAGCGCCACTGCGGCGTACCAGGGTCGGGGTCGACGCCGAGCACCCGCACCTCGCCGGCGTCGCGGCGGCGGTAGCCCTCCAGGATCTCGACGGTGGTGGTCTTGCCAGCGCCGTTCGGGCCGAGCAGAGCGAACACCTCGCCGCGCCGCACGGTCAGGTCGACCCCGTCCACCGCCGGTGTCCCGGCGTACATCTTGCGCAGCCCGCGTACCTCGATGGCCGGCTGGTCCGCCGCCTTGTCGCTCATGGCGTCAACTATCGCCCCTGCCGTGCGGGGGAAGGCGTCCGGGTGTCGTGGTGGTGACGGACACCGCTGGCGGGCTGGACTGGGTTGGTTCCTCGGTGCTACGGTTCATTACACGAGTAACGAACCAGTGAACCAGAGGTGCTCCCGTGTTCGATGATCGAAGTCCGATCTATCAGCAGATAGCCGACAAGATCAAAAGCGACATCCTGAGCGGGGCGCTGCAGGAGGGCGAGCAGGTCATGTCCACCAACCAGTACGCCAGCTACTACCGGATCAACCCCGCCACCGCCGCCAAGGGCTTCCATCAGCTCATCGACGAGGGCGTGCTGTTCAAGAAGCGGGGCATCGGCATGTTCGTCAGCCCCAACGCCCGCGAGACGCTGCGCGGCCAACGCCGCGACCGGTTCTTCACCGAGGTTGTCGACCCGATGGTCACCGAGGCCCGGATCATCGGCATCCCGTTGACCGAGGTCGTCGCCCGCATTCAACATGCAGCAGAAGGGGAACACCAGTGACCGGCCTGGGCATCGAGACCCACGACCTCACCGTCCGCTACGGCGACACCGTCGCCGTCGACTCGCTCGACCTCACTCTCGCCCCGGGCAAGATCTACGGACTACTCGGCCGCAACGGCTCCGGCAAGACCAGCCTGCTCGCCGTACTGTCCGCTTTCCGGCAGGCGACCAGCGGGACGGTGCGGATCGGCGGTGAGGACCCGTTCGAGAACGCGGCGATCATGTCGCAGATCGCCTTCGTCCGGGACAAGGTCGACGCCCAGGACACCGACCGGGTCAGCTGCATCCTGGACCTCGCCGCGACACTGCGGCCCAACTGGGACGCCGACTACGCCGCCCGCCTGGTCGAGCGCTTCGACCTGCCGATGCGTAAGCGACTCAACGGCCTGAGCCGGGGCATGAAGTCGGCGCTCAGCGTCACCCTCGGGCTGGCTGCCCGGGCGCCGCTGACCATCTTCGACGAGGCCTACCTCGGCCTCGACGCCCCCAGCCGGTACGCCTTCTACGAGGAAGTGCTCAACGACTACCTCGCGCACCCGCGCACCATCGTGCTCTCCACCCACCTGATCGAGGAGGTCGGGTCGCTGTTCGAGGAGGTGGTGGTGCTGCACCGGGGCCGGCTGGTCGCCCACGAGGAGACCGAGACGCTGCGCGCCCGGGGGACGGCGGTGACCGGCCCGGCCGCCGCCGTCGACACGTTCGTCGCCGGACGCACCGTGCTCGGCAGCCAGCAGCTCGGCGGCACCCGGTCCACCACCGTCTTCGGGGCCATCGACGACGGCGACCGGGCCGCCGCCCGCGCCGCCGGCCTGGAGCTCGGCCCGATCGGGCTGCAGGACCTGTTCGTACACCTCACGGCGGACACCACGGACAAGGAGGCCCGGCGATGAACGCCACCGCCTGGAAGGTCACCCGTACGCTGCTGCGCCGGTCGCTGCCGCTGGCCGGGTGGTACTGGACGATCATCTACCTGGTCTGGGCCGTGGTCATCGGCCTGATCGCCAGGTTCGGCACGGTCGAAGCGAGCATGTGGCAGAACATGGGCCTGCAGGCACCGCGCTGGTTCACCTTCGTGTTCGGCATCATCGCCGTCGGCACCTACCTGCCGATGTTCGTCGCCCACGGCGTCACCCGGCGGGACGCGCTGATCGGCTCCTGGGGCTTCCTCGTGCCGTACGCCCTCGGCTTCTCCACCCTGACGACGCTCGGCTTCGGCCTCGAATACCTGACCCTCGACGTCTTCGGTCTGCTCGACGGGCTCACCGAGCCGTACCTGGTCGGTTCGGCAGGCGACGCCGCCGCGATCTGGCTGGAGTACAGCCTGGTCAACCTGGGCTACATGGCGGCCGGGGTACTGACCGCGATCGTCTACCACCTGCTCAATCCCTGGTGGGGGACGTTGCTGCTGCCAGTGGTGCTGCTGCCGGCGTTCGTCGTCGAGATCGGCTTCCGTACCGAATGGACCGGGTTCGGCCTCGCCCGGATGCTCGGCCTTGACGACGAGGCACACGCTGGCACCGGGACGGCGATCGCGCTGCTGACCCTGCTGGTCGCCGGTGCCGTCACCTGGCTGCTGGTCCGCCGGCTGCCACTGAAGAAGATCTCCGGCTGAGGAGAGCTGAGGAGCGACGCCATGTCCGTCATCGAGATCGAGCATCTGCACAAGCGGTACGGCGACCTGATCGCGGTGGACGACGTGTCGTTCACCGTCGATGAGGGGGAGATCTTCGGGATCCTCGGCCGTAACGGTGCCGGCAAGACCACCACTGTGGAGTGCGCGCTCGGGCTGCGCCGGCCGGACCGGGGCACCGTACGGGTGCTCGGCCTGGACCCGCAGCGCGACGGCGCGCGGCTGCGCCAGCAACTCGGGGCGCAGCTGCAGGAGAGCCAGCTGCCGGAGCGGATCAAGGTGTGGGAGGCGCTGGAGCTCTACAGCTCCTTCTACCGGCAGCCGGCCGACTGGCGGGAACTGCTCGACCTGCTCGGCCTGTCCGCCCGGCACGACGCCCGCTTCGGCCAGCTCTCCGGCGGGCAGAAGCAGCGCCTGTCCGTCGCCCTGGCCCTGGTCGGCGACCCGAAGGTGGCGTTCCTCGACGAGCTGACCACCGGGCTGGACCCGGCGGCCCGCCGGGACACCTGGGGACTTGTCGAATCGGTCCGCAACCGGGGCGTCACCCTGGTGCTGGTCACGCATCTGATGGAGGAGGCGGAGCGGCTCTGCGACCGGGTCGCGGTGATCGACGCCGGCCGGGTGGTCGCCCTCGACACCCCGGCCGGGCTGGCCGCCAGCGTCGACAGCGGGCAGCGGATCCGGTTCGTCCCGGACCGACCGCTCGACCTCGCCCTGCTGACCGAGCTGCCGGAGGTCACCGCCGCGACCATCGACGGTCGTGAGGTCGTCGTCGACGGCGGTGCGGAGCTGTTCTTCGCCGTCGCGGCGGCGCTGTCCCGGCACGGCGTCACGCCACGCGAGCTGCGCCTGCAGCAGGCGACGTTGGACGACGCGTTCCTCGCCCTCACCGGAGGTGACCGGTGACCGCGCTACGCCGGCTCACCGTGATGGAGGCCAAACTGTTCCTGCGGGACCCGGCGGCGATCGTGATGTCGCTGGCCTTCCCGATGCTGCTGATCGTCGTGCTGGGTGTGGTGATGCCGGGCTTCCGTACCCCCGTCCCGGAGCTCGCCGGCCTGCGTCCGATCGACATCTACCTGCCGGTGGTGGTCGCGCTGGCGGTCGCCGGTGTCGCGATCAACTCCCTGCCGACGACCATGGCCGGGTACCGGGAACGCGGGGTGCTGCGCCGGATGGCCACCACCCCGGTACGCCCGGCGAAGCTGCTCGGTGCCCAGTTGCTGGTCTCGGTGGCCGCGACGACGCTCGCGGTCGGTCTGGCCGTCGCCGCGGCGACGGTCGCGTTCCGGGTGCCGCTGCCCGAGCACCCGGTGAGCTTCCTCGGCGTGTTCCTGCTGGGCGGGGCGGCCACCTTCACGGTCGGGTTGCTGATCGCGGCGCTGGCGTCGACCGGACGGGCGGCGAACGCCATCGGCATGCTGGTCTACTTCCCGATGCTGTTCTTCGCCGGGGTGTGGACCCCGGGGCCGATGATGCCCGAGACGATCCGCCGGCTGAGCGACCTCACCCCGCTCGGCGCGCTGAGCCAGGCCTTGCAGGCCAGCTGGGCCGGGCAGGCGGTTCGTCCGCTGCACCTGCTGGTGATGGTCGGCTACCTGGCGGTGGTCGGTGCCCTGGCGGCCCGCTTGTTCCGCTGGCGGTGAAGCGGCGCGTGGCGCGGGGTGTCCGGTCAGACCCGGTATCCGGCGGCCCGGGCCGCCCGCCGCTCCCGGCGGCGCTGCCGGGCCCGGCGGATCAGCAGCGGCCCGCCGATCAGCAATGCCACCAGGAAGACCAGCACCAGGACGGGCAGCAGGATCGCGACGAACGACATCACCACGCTGGTCGCGTCCTCGGCAGTGCTCGCCACCGGCGCGCCGATCCCGGCGGTGGCGGTGTTGATCACCGGTCGGGCGGTCGCCTTGAGTAGATGTATGCCGAGCGCGATCAGCACACCGACCAGCACCGGAACCCACTGGTCCGAGGAGAAGAACTCCCCGGGGTCGCTGACCGTCACCGTCTCCGACGCCGACCCCGCTCCGAACGCCAGCCCGCCGGCGGTCGGCCGGACGACCGTCTGCACCACGTCGTTGACGTGGTCGACGACCGGCACCTTGTCGGCGACGACCTCGACAACCAGCAGGACGGCGAGGATGCCCAGCACCCATTCGTCGGACATCCACTGCCAGCCGTCCGGCAGCGTGATCAGGCTGGTGTAGCGGGCGAGCACGCCGACGGTCAGCAGCGGGATGTAGGCGTTGAGCCCTGCGGATGCGGCCAGCCCGGTCCCGGTCAGCAGTTCGAACACGTCACCAGGATCGCACCGCCGCGCCAGCCCTGCGCGGTACGCGGGCACCGCTGGCGCTACCCTCGTCGGGTGCGGCTGGTGATTGCTCGATGCTCGGTGGACTATGTCGGTCGGCTCTCGGCACATCTGCCGCCGGCCACCCGGCTGTTGATGGTCAAAGCGGACGGATCGGTCTCGATTCACGCCGACGACCGGGCGTACAAGCCGCTGAACTGGATGAGCCCACCATGCCGGCTGGAGGAGACGCCGGGTATGTGGCGGGTGGTCAACAAGGCCGGCGAGGAGCTGCGGATCACCCTGGAGGAGATTCTTCAGGAGATGTCGTACGACCTGGGTGTCGACCCCGGTCTGCGCAAGGACGGGGTGGAGGCGCATCTCCAGGAACTGCTTGCCGCCAACCCGACCACCTTCGGTGACGATTTCACCCTGGTGCGGCGGGAGTACATGACCGCGATCGGCCCGGTGGACCTGCTCTGTCGCGACGGTGCGGCGAGCGTCGCGGTCGAGGTGAAGCGGCGGGGCGAGATCGACGGTGTCGAGCAGCTGACCCGTTACCTCGAACTGCTCAACCGGGATCCGCTGCTGGCGCCGGTGACCGGCATCTTCGCTGCACAGGAGATCAAACCGCAGGCCCGGGTGCTGGCCGAGGACCGTGGTATCCGGTGCGTGGTGGTCGACTACGACAAGCTACGGGGCATCGAACGGGACGAACTCACCCTGTTCTGACCAGCCCGAAGTTTGACCAGCTCCGACACCGAGTTTCTGGAGTCCGCCGATGGGTGTGCGCAACCAGCAACGTCGAGCCGCCAAGAAGAAGGCCAGGGAGCAGCGGCAACGCCAACGGGCGCAGGCCGCCGGCGCGGCCTACCCCGACGGGTTCGGTTTCTACCAGCCACCGACCGAGGCGCAGCGGGTCGACGAGCTGCTGCGTCGGGCGGCCCGACTGGCGACGGCCGACCGACCGGACGACCTCGACGAGTGCGTGGCCGCGCTGGTCGCAGCCGACGACCGGCTGGTGGACCAGGCGGTTGACGAGGCGTTGCGGCAGGTGGCCGCCGGGCTGTGGGGCCACGGCTGGATGCCGGCCGACGTGCTGCGGGTGGCCGGCCGCGAGCTCGGCAAGCGGGCGGTGAGCCTGACCGCCGGGTACGTCGCGGCGCAGCTGCGCGGGTACGCGCCGGCGACGGTCGCCGACCGCTGGCACCGCCAACTGCGTGATCTCGACCTCGACGTGTGGGGGGCCGACCCGCCCGACCACCGGCTGACCACCTGGGCGGCCGGGTCCAAGCTGGACCGGGCCGCCGCCGTGCTGCTCGCGGTGCGGGTGGCCGGGCTGCTGATCGGCCTGCCGAGACTGGAGCTGGTGGCCCCGCTGCCCGGCACGGTCCGCCCCGGCGACGACGGGCCGCAGCGCCAGCGGCCGACCGCTGCGGCCCCGTCCGCGACCGAGGACGTGGACGAGCGGCAGCTCGGCCGGATCCGGGCGTTGCTGGCCAAGGCCGAGTCGACCGAATTCGCGGAGGAGGCCGAAGCACTGTCGGCCAAGGCCCAGGAGCTGATGACCCGGCACCGCATCGACCATGCGCTGCTCGCCGCGCAGCAGACCGGTGCCGGCGGGCCACAGGCCGACCCGGTGGCCGTACGGATCGGCCTGGAGGCACCGTACGAGCAGGCCAAGGCGTTGCTGCTGCAGCAGGTCGCCGAGGCGAACGGCTGCCGGTCGGTGTGGTCCAACAATCTCGGCTTCGCCACCGTCGTCGGGTTCGCCGCCGACTGCGAGTCGGTCGAGTTGCTGCACACCTCGCTGCTGGTACAGGCCACCGCGGCGATGCTGCGCAACGGCCCGCAGCGTGGCCGGGGCGGGCAGTCGACCACCCGGTCGTTCCGCCAGTCCTTCCTGGAGGCGTACGCGGTGCGGATCGGGCAGCGGTTGCGTACCACCGCCGACGACGTCGGCCGGGAGGCGGCCGCGCGGACCGGCACCGCGCTGGTGCCGGTGCTGGCGGCCCGCGACGAGCAGGTGGACCGGGCCACCGAGCGGCTCTTCCCGACGGTGACCAGCCGGTCGATCGCCGGCCACAACCGGGCCGGGTGGATCGCCGGCACCACCGCCGCCGACCAGGCCAGCCTCGGCGCGCACCAGCCGATCGCCGGCTGACCCGCGATCAGTCGCGGCCGTACCGCAGCTTGATCACCTTGACGATACGGGCCACGTCGGTCGGGGTCCGCTCGAACGTCATCGTCGGCAGCACCGACGGTGCCCGGCGTCGGGTGATCGCCTTGGACCGGGAGAACTCCCGCAGCCCGTCTTCACCGTGCACCCGGCCGAAACCCGACTCACCAATCCCACCGAACGGCAGCTCACTGAACCCGACGAAGGTGAGCACCGAGTTGATCGACACCATTCCACTGCGGAACCGGCGGGCGACGGCGATCCCCCGCCGCTTGCCGAAGACCGCGCCGCCCAACCCGTAGCGGGTGTCGTTGGCCGCCGCGATCGCCTCATCGATGGATCCGACCCGGTGGATCGTGACGGTCGGTCCGAAGGTCTCCTCACGGACGGCGGTGCAGTCGGGCGGCACGTCGACCAGGATGGTCGGATGCACGTACGGCGGCTGCACCGCGGCGGCACCGCCGAGCACCGCCCGCCCACCGGCGGCCAGCGCGTCGTCGATGTGCCGTCGGATGACGTCGAGCTGGCCGGGCATGGCGATCGGCCCGACCTGGTCCTCCGGTCCGCTACCGACAGTCAGTCGGCCGGCCCGGTCCACCACCGCGGTGACGAACGCGTCGTACACCGGGGCCAGCGCGTACACCCGCTCGATGCCGATACAGCTCTGCCCGGCGTTGGTCATCGCCCCCCAGACGCAGGCCTCCGCCGCCGCGTCGATGTCGGCGTCGTCGTCGACGATCATCGCGTCCTTGCCGCCGGCCTCGATCACCACCGGGGTGAGCGTCTCGGCGCAGGCCGCCATGACCAGGCGGCCGGTGCGTGGTGAGCCGGTGAACGAGAGCTTGTCCACGCCGGACCGGCACAACGCGTCGCCGACGTCGCCGAGCCCGTGCACGGCGGTCAGGACCGATTCCGCGCCGACCGCCTCGGTGAGCGTGTCGACCAGCCACTGTCCGGTCACCGGGGTGTACTCGCTGGGTTTGAAGACCACCGTGTTGCCGGCGGCCAGCGCGTACGCGATCGGGCCGATCGGAATGAGCACCGGGTAGTTCCACGCGCCGATCACTCCGACCACGCCGAGCGGCTGGTACTCCAGGTGACCGCTGAACTCGGCGGTGATCAGCCGGGTGCGGGTCCGCCGCACCCCGAGCACCCGCCTGGCGTGCTGGGCCGCCCAGTCGATGTGTTCGATCGCGGCGGCGATCTCGACGACCGCCTCGGCCACCGGCTTGCCACACTCCCGGTTGACCAGATCGGCGAGTTCGGTGATCCGGGTGGCGAGCAGCGACCGCCAGCGCAGCAGCCGGCGGCGGCGTTGCGCGTTGCCGATCCCGACCCACCAGTCGGCTGCGGTCCGGGCCGCCGCCACCGCCGCCGCGACCTGATCGCGGTCGGCGATCGGGACCCGGCCCACCTGCGCACCGGTCGCCGGGTGGGAGGAGAGAAGATGCCCGTCGTCGACCACCGGCCGGCCTGGGATCCGTACCACTGTCACCATGGCCTCCTTCGCCAGCTGCGGCTGCGCACCGGCCCCGGAGCGCTTCGCCTGCCCGCTGCGCAGTATTGTCCGAGGTTAGCCGTGAAGGGTACTCGCGGGTAGCGAGACTTCGATTCTTGGCGATGTAATGACAGCCTTGGCCACCTGGCGTCAGGGCGGGTGTCCGGTTGTCGCGGACCACCGTCGAACCGGTGGCGTGGACCTGACCCGGCCGGCGACCAACACCGGACAAGGGACCATGTCCTGGGTCGGCGCGAGCTGGCAGGCTGCAACGGGTGGCGCGACGTGCGTCGCTGTCGAGGGGGGAAGGCACTTCACCAGCTGATGTCCGAACACCAGTCGCTGCTACCTCTCCTGCAGGTGATCACCGGCCCGACTCCCGGGGCCAGCTACCGGCTGTCGCCCGGCAACCGGGTGATCGGCCGGGATGCCGGCCTGGACATCACCATCGACGACATCAAGGTCAGCCGGTGCCACGCGGTGATAGCGGCCGGCGGCGGCCGTACGGTGCTGACCGACCAGGAGTCGACGAACGGGACCTGGGTCAACGATCTGCGGATCCGGCAGCCGACCGAGTTGCGCGACGGCGACCGGATCCGGATCGGCGGCGTGGAACTGCGGTTCTACGATCCGGCCTCGGCGCTCACCGACCCGGTCGGCACCCGGATCCCCCGGCCGGCCACGGCGGCGCTGCCCGGCGCACCGGTGCGGCCGACCACCGGACCGGGTTCCCCGCTGCATACCGTGCTCGGCGAGCCCACCCAGCCGATGCGGCCCCGCCGTCGGCCCAGCACACTGCTGATGGCCGGGCTGGCCGGGGTCTTCCTGGTCGGCTGGTTGACCTGGCTGGTCGTGGTGCTCTCCTGAACGACGGCGGTCGTGGTGCTCTCTCCTGAACGACGGCGGTCGTGGTGCTCTCTCCTGAACGACGGCGCGGCGATTCGTGACAAACTCGCGTTGCACCGGGGCCGGCGCAGGTGACGGACGGAGACCAGATGGCGCGCGAGTTCAAAACCGTAGGAGTGGTCGGGCTCGGCACGATGGGTGCCGGGATTGTCGAGGTCTTCGCCCGCAACGGCGTCGACGTGGTCGCCGTCGAGGTGGACGGGGCGGCGCTGGACAAGGGCCGGGCCAACCTGACGGCGTCGACCGACCGGGCCGTCGCCCGCGGCAAACTCGACCCGGCCGACCGGGACGCACTGCACGCCCGGGTGACCTTCGCGGTCGGACTCGACGCACTCCGCGACGTCGACCTGGCCGTCGAGGCGGTCCCGGAGCGGCTCGATCTCAAGCGACGCCTGCTAGCCGAGCTCGATCGGGTGTGCCCACCTGGGGCCGTCCTGGCGACCAACACCTCGTCGTTGAGCGTCACCGAGATCGCTGTCGCCACCGAACGTCCCGGCCAGGTGATCGGGCTGCACTTTTTCAACCCGGCACCGGTGATGCGGCTGGTCGAGGTGATCAGCACCGTGGTGACCGCGCCGGAGGTGGCCCGCGACGTCCAGTCGCTCTGTGCCCGGCTCGGCAAGGTCGGGGTGAGCGTCACCGACCGCGCCGGCTTCATCGCGAACGCGCTGTTGTTCGGGTACCTCAACCAGGCGATCGGGATGTACGAGGCCGGGTACGCCAGCCGGGAGGACATCGACGCGGCCATGCAGCAGGGCCACGGCCTGCCGATGGGCCCGTTGACGCTGCTCGACCTGATCGGCCTGGACACCGCGTACCAGGTGCTGGAGACGATGTACCAGCGTGGTGGCCACGACCGCCGACACGCGGCCGCACCGCTGCTGCGGCAGATGGTCACCGCCGGGCTGCTCGGCCGCAAGTCCGGCCAGGGCTTCTACACCTACCAGGCACCGGGCTCGTCGCGGCTCGCCCCGGACGACCTCACCCCGGTGGCCGGCGCCGAGGCCGGTGAGCCGGCACCGCGTACGGTCGGGGTGGTCGGGTCCGGCACGGTCGCGACCGACGTCGCCGAGTTCCTCACCGCCGCCGGAGTCGACGTCGTCGCGGTGGCCGACCCCGGTGGCGTCCCAGCGGCCGGCCCCGGTGACCAGGCCGTGCGTGACCAGGCCGTGCGTGACCAGGCCGTGCGTGACCTGGCCGCCGTCGACCTGGTGGTGGTGGCCGGCCCGTCGACGGCACCGGTGATCGACGTGGCGATGGCCACCGGCCGGCCAGCCGACGTGGTCGGGCTGCACTTCGTGGGCGGTCCGGCGGCGCAGGCCCGCCTGGTCGAGGTGGTGCGTACCGTCCGGACCTCGCCGACTGCGGTGCGGGCCGCGCACCAACTCTGCGCGGCACTCGGTAGGACCGCGGTGACCTGCGGCGACCGCGCCGGCTTCATCGCCGACGCGTTGCTGTTGCCGTACCTCAACGACGCGGTCCGGATGCTGGAGAGCAACTATTCGACGGCGGACGACATCGACGCGGCGATGAAACTCGGCTGTGGCTATCCCGCCGGGCCGTTCGAGCTGCTCGACACCGTCGGCCTGGACGTGGCGCTGGCCGTCCAGACCGCCATCCACCGGGAGCTGCCCGAGCCCGGTCTGGCACCCGCCCCACTGCTGCGCAACCTGGTGACCGCCGGTCGGCTCGGCCGGCGCACCGGGGGCGGTTTCCGCGACCACGCCGGCTGAGCAGGGTGCCACAGCGGCGACGTACCCTTGCGATCATGAGTCCGCGCCGCAACCGTCCGACCCGCCGGTCCGCCGGTCGCGCCGGCCACGGCGATCCCGGCCAGCCCGAGCCGGTCGACCCGGAGCGGGTGCGCCGGGGCGTCGCCGCCGTGCAGTCGTTCAGCGACGGCGACTGGATGGTGCGGTCGGTGCCCGGTCCGGCGGCGACCAAGACGTACCGTTGCCCGGGGTGTGTGCAGGAGATCCGGCCGGGTGTGCCGCACGTGGTCGCCTGGCCGGCGGACGGCCGGGGCGACCTGACCGACCGGCGGCACTGGCACTCCGGCTGCTGGCGGGCCCGCGAGCAGCGGCGGCCGGCGGTCGAGCGGTCCCGCTCCGCGCCCCGCTACGGCTGATCCCCGACGGGTACGGCTGATCCCCGACGGGCCGGCTGGTCAGGGCAGTGCGAGACTGGCCGGGTGAGCGAGCCGATCCGGTCCATGTCGATCCTGCCCGCCGAGCGCCGCGACATCGAGCTGCACACCGCCGACGGGCTCACCCTCGTCGGTGAGCTGGCGTTACCAGCCGATCGTCCGCCGGTCGCCACGCTGGTCTGCCTGCATCCGCTGCCCACCCACGGCGGGATGATGGACAGCCACGTGTTCCGCAAGGCCGCCTGGCGGCTGCCGGCGCTGGCCGACGTGGCCGTGCTCCGGTTCAACACTCGGGGCACCAGCAGCGAGCGCGGCACCAGCGGCGGCAGCTTCGACTCCGCTGAGGGAGAGCGGTTCGACGTCGCGGCGGCGATCGAGTACGCCGAGTTCGCCGAGCTGCCCCGGATCTGGCTGCTCGGCTGGTCGTTCGGCACCGACCTGGCGCTGCGCTACGGCTGCGACCCGGCGGTCGAGGGCGCGATCCTGCTGTCGCCGCCGCTGCGCTTCGCCACCGACGCCGACCTGGCCACCTGGTCGGCGTCCGGCAAGCCACTCACCGCGCTGGTCCCGGAGCTGGACGACTACCTGCGGCCGGACGAGGCGACCCGGCGGTTCGCCGTGGTCGGTCAGGCGGAGGTGGTCGGGGTCGCAGGAGCCCGCCATCTCTGGGTCGGCCAGGTGGAGCGGGTGCTCGACGAGGTGGTCCGCCGGGTGGCGCCGCAGGTCACGGTGCCGCTGCCGACCAGCTGGGACGGCCCGATGGAGTACGGCGACGCCAACGCGTACGCCGACCGGACGGTGGCGGCGTTCGCCGACGTCCCGGTCGCCGGACCGCCGCAGCGGCAGGCCGACGACGGGTGACCGCACGGGTGTGGCCCACCCACGACGTGACCGTGGGATGTGATGTCGGTGGCGGTCAGCCGGCCGGTTCGAGTCGTTCGGTGGTCGGCCGATCCTCCTCGACCGGCGGGTAGCCGGCCGCCCAGTCGCGGCGGGAACGCCAGACCTCGATCCAGTCGACGCCCCGGGACCGGTCCCGGCCGAGCAGCGTCTTGCCCACCGCCCGTAGGCCGACCCCGGCGACCAGCAGCCGGACGGCGGTCCAGGCCCGCAGCGGCGACCAGTGCCGCCGGACGTAGGTGGCCTTGCCGCGCAGGATCCGGATCCGTTGCCCCTCGGAGCTGGACGAGGCACCGACCAGGTGCACCACCTGAGCGGTCGGGGTCAGCACCGGGCGGGCACCCAGCGCCCGGGCCCGGGTGCTGAGGTCGATGTCCTCGCTGTAGAGGAAGTACTGCGGGTCGAAGCCGCCGAGTCGGCCGAACAGGTCCCGCTCGATGAGCAGCATGCAGCCGGACAAAGCCGGCACCTCGCGTACCGACTTGCGGTCGTAGCCGGGCAGCGCCTCCGGATCCGCCCAGGCCCGGCCGCGGAACGCGGTCGACAGCCCGCTGGCGAAGCCGAAGATGCTCCACACCGTGGGCATGCCCCAGCAGGAGTAGTTGTCGTCGGTGCCGTCGGGGTGCAGGGTGCGTCCGGTGTACAGGCCGTGACCGGGGTGCCGGTCGGCGAAGGTGACCAGTTCGGTGACCGGATGGCCGACCGGAACCGTGTCCGGGTTGAGACAGAGCAGGTAGCGCCCGGTGCTGACCGCCGCCCCACGGTTGATGCCTCGGCCGAAACCGACGTTTTCCGTCAGCCGTACCAGGCGGACCTGCGGGAACCGGTCGGCGATGGTGTCGGCGGAGCCGTCGGTGGAGGCGTTGTCGACCACCACCACCTCCGCTGTGACGTCCGGGGTCAGGCTCGCGTACAGCTCGGTCAGGCAGCGCACGATCAGCTGGCTCGTGTTGTACGAGACGATGACGACCGAGACGTCGGGGCGGCTCACGGGCGGTTCCCGGAGCCGACCGGGTCGGGACGGTTGGCGTCCCGGTTGTCCTGGCTGTCCTGACTGCCCCGGGGGGCCGGGATGTGCCGGGTCGGCGGGAGCGCCGGCACGCTGCCGGTGTTCGTCGCCTGGTCGCCGCGCCGCAACCGGGTTCGGACGCTGCCGCCGAGCAACTGCAGCGCGAACGGTACGTCGTGCAGCAGGTAGCGGCGGGTGAGCCGGTGCGGCTCGCGGAGCAGCCGGTGCATCCACTCCAACCCGGTGCGCTGCATCCACCGGGGGGCCCGACGGTGTACCCCGGCGACGAAGCCGATCGCCGCTCCGCAACCCATGAACCAGGTGTTCGGCAGCATCGGCCGGAGCCGGGCGATGAGTCGTTCCTGTTTGGGGAAGCCGAGCCCGACGAAGATCAGGTCTGGTCGGGCGGCGGCCACCTCGGCGCAGATCTGGGTGAGCTGCTCCTCGGACCGGTCGAACCCGAACGGCGGGCTGAGCTGGCCGGCGATGGTGAGCTGGGGAAACTCGCGGCGGAGTACGGCGGCGGCCTGCACCGCCGTGCCTGGCTCGCCACCGAGCAGGTAGACCGACCGGCGCTGCTCGCCGAGCGCCCGGGACAGGCTCCAGATCAGGTCGGATCCGGGGACCCGGGCCGGCAGCGGGTCACCGCCGATCCGGCTGGCCCAGATCAGCGGCGCACCGTCCGCGACCACCAGAGTCGATGACTCTATGTGTTTGTAGCACTCCTCTTCGCGGCTGGCGCGGCGCAGAATGTCCACATTTGGGGTGATGATCTGGCCGCCGGTTCCGGCGTCCAGCGCGGCGACGACGTGGCTGATGACGTCTTCTTCCCGAACAGGATCAAAAGCGACATTGCTTAGAGTGATCCGATGCCTATTTGCGGTAACGGGGTACTGGTCACGAGGCACAAGCTGCACCGTACTCGGCGTAGTGGTCCACCGGATGGGCCAATCGGTGTCAGCTAGGCGATAGTGAGGTTGCCCATTCGACTGGTTGTCGCATCGTCCGTGAATGGAAGCATCGTGGTTGTGCAGATTACCGTCATCATGCCGGCCTTCAACGAAGAAGAAGGGATCGGCCCGGTCTTGCGTGCAATGACCGAATCGCCGTCCTTCGGGCCGGACGTCGAGATCATCGTGGCCGCCAACGGCTGCACCGACCGGACGGCGGCGGTCGCCCGGTCCTGCGGCGCCCGGGTGCTGGAGATCACCACGCCGTCGAAAATCGCCGCGCTCAACGCCGCCGACGAGATCGCCGGGGGAGACGTCCGGATCTATCTGGACGCGGACATCGCGGTATCGGTGGAACTTCTACGCGCGCTGGCCGCCGTGATCGCCGAACCCGGCGTGGAGGCGGCGGCGCCGCGACCGGTGATCGACACCTCGGCGAGTACCTGGCCGGTCCGGGCCTACTACGCGATCAATGCGCGGTTGCCGATATTCAGCGGCCGCCTC
Source organism: Solwaraspora sp. WMMD792 (assembly GCF_029626105.1). Classification (NCBI taxonomy): domain Bacteria; kingdom Bacillati; phylum Actinomycetota; class Actinomycetes; order Micromonosporales; family Micromonosporaceae; genus Solwaraspora; species Solwaraspora sp. WMMD792. Next base: position 4,461,393 of record NZ_JARUBH010000009.1, on the reverse strand, counting down.
TTCGGCCGTGGGTTGATCGCGATCTCCGCCGCCGCTCGGGCGCGATTCACCAATTTTCCGGACATTATCGCCGACGACATGTTTCTCGACGCGGTGGTCAGAGCCGACGAAAAGCGGGACGTTGACCTGCCCGTACGGGTGGTGGCACCGCGGCGCACGGGTGAGTTGGTCCGACGAGTGGCCAGGTCTCGGGCCGGTAACGCAGAGTTCTGGGAGTTCGTCCGAACGGATCCGCGGGGCGCCGAGTTGGCGCTCGATCCGGTGCCCGGTTCCCGTCCGTGGTCCTGGTTGCGGCGGGTCGTACTCACGGCGCCACATCTTGTTCCGGCCGCGTTCTGTTATGTGGCGATCACCGTTGCTGCAGAGTTAAGGCGGCGTTCTCCTGGTTGGAGCGTGCGCTCCGGTTGGGGGCGGACCGCTGCCGCTGTGCCGACCGGTGGTGCCGCTGATCCACATTCGGCGGTCGACGCCTCCGGAGCCGGCCCGAGCGGCAGGTAAACGATCTCGATCTGTCGATGTTCGAGGTGAGTGAATTTCACCATTCACGTCGGCTGCGGGTGAGCTCAGGGCCGTGCCGGCTTGCCATAAGAGAGCATTAAGTTCCTTGGGAAGGTTCGTGGCCTGGGTTAACGTCAGCCTCGGTCCCGATGGGGCGGCGTAGCGCGCTGCGATCGGTCGGGACGGGGAGTGCCTGGGGGAGATCCACCGAACGTAGTACCGACAACGGACCATGTCCCGAGAGGTGTACATCTCGTGGTGAGCAAGGATTCTTTCGAGCCGGACGGGGGGCGGGACGATCCGTTCCCGGGATCGTTTACGGCAAGTTCGCCCGGTTTACCCGGGTCGCCGCGTGCCCGTCGGGCCGGTCGCCCGTCGCCACGTCCCGTCGCTGACCATGGGCCGGGCCCGGCCGGTCGGCACGCGAGCGTAGCCGGGTCGGGGCGGGGTCGGCGGCGGTTGCTGCGTCGTCCGACCGGTCGGCGCGGCCGGCTGATGATGATCGGCGCGGTGGTGTTCAGCTTCCTCGCCACCGCCACGGTGGTCACCGCCTCGGTCGCCGGGGAACAGGTCGACGGCTACACGCTGTTCGCCGAGGCGGACGTGTCCCGGGTGCCGGTCGACCCGGACACCCGGCCGGTGGAGCTCGGTGTGCGCTTCACCGCCGACCGCGACGGACTGGTCACCGCGGTGCGGTTCCTCAAGGCCAAGGGCGACCGCGGCGGACACCGGGTCAACCTGTGGTCCGCCGACGGCAAGCGACTGGCGAGCGCCGTACCGAAACGGGAGTCCCGCTCCGGGTGGCAGCACGTCGCGCTGCCCGAGCCGGTCGAGGTCGAGGCGGGCGAGGTGTACATCGCCTCGTACCACACCAGCCGGTACCGGGCCACCCAGCGCTACTTCGAACGACCGGTGTCCGCCGGTCCGCTGCGGGCCGACGGCACCGCCGGCGTCTACGCCTACGGATCGGGTGGTTTCCCCCGCCAGACCTGGAAGGCCAGCAACTACTGGGTCGATCTCGCCTTCGAGCCGACCGGGTCGCAACAGCCGGAACCGACGCCGTCGCCGACGGCCTCCGCTGAGCCGTCGCCGTCGCTGTCGCCGTCGGCCAGTCCGACTGCTACGCCGTCGGCCAGCCCGTCGGCCTCGCCGACCGGCGGTACGCCCGCCGTGCTCGACCTGCCCCGGGTGCCGTGGGAGGGTGGCCCCGCGTACTACGCGAACTTCCCGCAGGCCCGTGCCTCCGGCTGGACCGATCCGTCGTTCTTCCCGATCGGCGTCTGGTACGAGGGTGTGTACACCCAGCAGGACATCGACCGGGACAAGGCGGCCGGCCTCAACACCTACGTCATGCTGACCGATCAGTCGGATGTCGCACTGATCAGGCGCAACGACATGTACGCCTTCATCCCGCAGCCGTTCAGCGACCGGGGCAACGAGAGCGTCGGCTGGGTGATCGGTGACGAAGCGGACATGTGGGGCGGGCCGGGCAACGGTACGTGGACCGGAAACTACCCCGGCCAGGGCCCGATCTGCACGTCAAGCCGGGACGGCTGCGGACTGGACGTGATGAAGAAGGAGTCAGGCACCGTTCCGTCCGGTGACCGTGGGTTGCGCTACGCCAACTACGGCAAGGGCGTGATGTTCTGGCAGTCCGACTCCGACGCCGGCAAGTTCGTCAACGGCTTCAGCTCGGTGGTCTCCAACGACATCTACTGGTACACCGACCCGCACGTCTGCACCGCCCCGGCGGAAGGCCCGACGTACGGCGTGAACAAGGACAACTGCCGGCGGGCGGCCAACTACGGGCTGACCATGCAGCGGATGCGTGAACTCGACGCGATGGACGGCAAGCGGCAGCCGGTGTGGGCCTTCGTCGAGGTGGGGCACCCGTTCACCGAGGACTGGGCACCGACCATCACCGGTGAGCAGATCACCGGTGCGGTGATGAACTCGGTGATCAACGAGGCGCGGGGCATCCAGTACTTCAACCACAACTTCGGCGGGTCGTGCATCTCCCAGCACGTGCTGCGGGAGCGGTGCGGTGACGCGGTCCGGCCGGCCGTTGCCGAGGTGAACAAGCGCATCACCAGCCTGGCGCCGGTGCTGAACACCCAGTCGTACGAGTGGGAGTTCAACAACGGGCTGGACACGATGCTCAAGGCCCACGACGGCTCGTTCTACGTCTTCGCGATGCTCGGCAAGGACACCCCGACCGGCGGCCACTCGCTGGCGCTGCCGCCCGGCGTGACCGGTGACACCGCCGAGGTGCTGTTCGAAAATCGCTCGGTGCCGATCAGCGGTGGTGCGATCCGGGACACCTTCGCGAAGGAACACACGTACCACATCTACAAGATCACGCCGTAAGGTTCGATCCGACGGGCCGGGTGGACGCTGCAGGGCGTCCACCCGGCCCATTGGTCGGTCCCCCTGACGGCCGAGTCGGCGCTGTCGTGTTGGCGACTCAGGGCGCGGCTCGGTCGTTCGGTGCGGCGTAACAGGACATATGTCCGGGATGGGACGGCGGTCGGAGGCTTGCGGAGGTGCCGCGCCCGGCCGGACACTGAACCCGGCGGAGGGCTCGACGTGCCACGCCGTACCTTCATGCTTCTCGGCTGGCCATACGATGGAAGACGAGCGCCCCGACCTCGCCACCCAATGGAAGGACAGCAGTGGACTTTTGGGATCTCACCAAACTGCTGTTCCGGCGCTGGTACGTCGCGACGCCGCTGCTGCTCATCTCGGTAGCGGCTGCCGGATGGACCCGGATGAGCGTCGAACCGGACTATATCGCGACATCCTATGTTCAACTGATCCCGCCCACCGCGGCCAACACCGCCCCGGACGAGGATGCCCCGGTTACGCCCCGTAACCCCTGGTTGGAGCTGGGACTGGGATCGCTGAGCCGGGCCGCTGCCCTCACCGTGCAGGACCAGGCCGTGCTCAAGCAACTGGACGCCGCCGGCCTCAGCGAGAACGTCGCGATCACCCTCGACAACCAGCAGCCGATCATGACGATCGAGGTGGTCGGCGAGTCCGAGGACCAGGCCACCGAGACGACCGAGGAGGTCGTCCGCCGGTTGGAGGCGAGCGTGGTCGGGCTGCAGGCCGACTACGGCGCGAGCGAGGAGAGCTTCATCACCGCTCGCCGTCTCGACCGGGGCGACAACATCCAGGAGGCCAACTCCAAGGTCAACCGGGCGATGATCGCGGTCGCCGGGGTCGGCGTCCTGCTCAGCGCGGCGCTCACCATCGGTATCGACGGTCTGCTGCGGCGCCGCCGGCCGCGACCCGCGGCCGGTGTGCCGGTCACCGCTGGCACCGATGAGACGATCGCCATCCCGCCGATGGCCGGGCGGGTCGATCAGACCCGGTCGGTGTCGCGCCCGCAACCGGTCCCGCGCCCGAGGGCGAGCGACCGCGACGGCGCGAGCAAGCCCGGCGGTGTCTACAGCTCCGGCAACGCCTCGCAGGGGCGTCAGGAAGGCCGGCGGGAGAACCGTCCGGAGGAGCGCCAGGGTGCCGGGTCTGCACCGGGCGAGGCACCGGTGGCCGGTAGCGGACTGGCCGGCGGCCAGGTACCGGTCGGCGGGTTGGTCGGCAACGGTTCGTTGACCTTCCGCGCGGTCGACGACCGGGCCGACGGGGCAGGCGAGGAGCGCGCCGGATCGAAGCCGGCCACGCCGCAGCCCGGCACACCGTCGCCCGGCACGCCGCAGCCCGGCACGTCGCAGTCGGCCCCCCACCAGCCGGCCGCGCCGTCGGCCAACGACGAGACCGCGGTGATTCGCGCGGTCCGCGACGACGCGACGATAATCCTGCCCAAGGCCGGAGCCGGCCGTGAGCAGTGGACGCCGCCGGAGACGTCCAAGAACGGCAGCCAGGCACGATGACCGAGGCCAGGACCCGGTGATGTCATCCGGGGTGCACCCGGCAGACCTCGAACCAGCGTGGATCGCCGAGCGCACTTATATCACCCGGCGCCGGCTGACCAGGATCGACGCACCAGTCATGTTGTCGCTCATGGTCTGCCTGCTGACGCTGATCCCGTCGCACCTGATTCTGCCTGGAATGACCGACCTGGGGCGTCCGGCGCTGGTTGTGGCGATTCTGATGTGGTTCTGGTGGATGACCGCCCGGCTCAACTCCCGGTTGGTGCTCACCGGCCCGCAGCCGCTGCGGTGGGCGATCCTGGCTTTCCTGTTGTCGATGCTGCTGTCGTACGCCATCGGGTTCCTCCGCGGGCTGACGGTGATGGAGGCGAACTCGGCGGACCGCTGGATGCTGACCGCAGCGGCGATCTCCGGGGTGATCCTGTTGACCGCCGACGGCATGCCCAACTGGGACCGTCTCGACGGCGTACTGCGGGTGTTTGTCTACTGCTGTGCCTTTGTCGCCGTGGTCGGGCTGATTCAGGCGTTTCTGTACTTTGATCTGACCCAGTACATGCGGGTGCCCGGTTTGCAGATGAAAGGGTGGGTCGTCGGCCTGGAAATCCGTGGCGGCGGCGTACGGGTGCCCAGCACAACCTTCCACTACATCGAGTTCAGTCTGTTGATGGCGATGGCGCTGCCGTTCGCGATCCACTTTGCACGTTTTTCGGCCACTTCCCGGCAGCGGCAGATGTTCGCATTCCTGGCATTGCTCATCGCGGCGGCGATCCCGGCGACGATGTCCCGGACCGGATTCGTGGCGTTGGCGATCGTGCTGCTCGTCCTGATGCCCACCTGGGCGTGGCGGATGCGCTACAACATGATGGCGCTGGGTCTGGTCATGTTCGCCGGAATGGCGGTGGTGAAGCCGTCACTCGTCACCACGATCACCAACATGTTCCTTGGGGCGAGCACGGACCCGAGTATCACCTCGCGGACCGAGCGGTACGAGATGGTCGGCTACTACTTCAGCCAGCGACCGTGGTTCGGTCGGGGGACCGGGACCTGGGTGTCCCCGCAGTACCAGTACCTCGACAACCAGTGGCTCGCCTTCGCCCTGACCAACGGCGTGGTCGGCGTCGCGGTGCTCGCCGCACTGCACGTCACCGCGATCGTGGTCACGCTGCTCGCCCGGCGCAGGTCGACGTCGGAGCGTGACCGGCACCTCTGTTCCATCCTCGTCGCGGTGCAGCTGGTGGCGATCGCGGCAGGCTTCACCTTCGATTCACTGAGCTTCAGCACCTACGCCACGGCGATGTCACTCATGGTGGGTATGTGTGGTGCGGTGTGGCGACTCAGCCACCCGGCGCTCAAGGTGCGCACGTCGACCCCTCGGTGGTTCGGTTCGTAGCGACGGCACCGGCACCCGCGCCCGAGGGTGGGTCAACCGCCGTCGGTCGTCGATCCGGCACCTCAATGATTGTCTATCGATTAACCGTGTGAATGCAGATCATTACGCATTGCCTGGGGCCAGTTGTCCGAATGGGCGATGGGCGGGCTGTCCGGGTCGCGTCAAGGGTCAGATACATGCCCGGTTGTGAGCTTGACTCACGCTGGTAGCGTCGGCGCTGCGTAGCTGGGGGAGGCACGCGGTATCGCGTCGGGCTGGCTCCTGAAGGGACATTCGGTGAGGGCGGGCGTATTTAGATTTGTTGATCGTGGCAGTCGGCACTTCGCCGCCGTCGCGACCGCCATCGTCATGATGGCGACCCTGATGATCGCGATGCCAGCGGCATCCGCATCCACTGATCCGTGCGCACCTCCGGTCAACGTGATTGCCTGTGAGAACAGCAAGTCGGGAACGCCGAGTTCGGTGTGGGACATTTCCGGTGTCGGCGATCCCACGATCCAGGGCTTTGCGACCTCGATAAGCGTGAACGTAGGGGAACAAATCGGCTTCAAGGTGCGCACCGAGGCGTCCGCGTACACGATCAAGGTCTACCGGCTCGGCTGGTACGGCGGCGACGGCGCACGGGAGTGGGCCACGCTGACCCCGAGCCTGCCGTTGGCGGCCAACACCGACGCGGACTGCGTGCGCGCCACCGACAACCAGATCTTCGACTGCGGTACCTGGCAGGTCGGCGCTACCTGGGACGTGCCGGCCGACGCCGTCTCCGGGGTCTACATCGCCCGACTCATCCGCTCGGACACCGGCGGTGACAGCCATATCCCGTTCATCGTGCGAGACGACACCAGCACCTCGCAGCTGGTGTTCCAGACCTCCGACACCACCTGGCAGGCGTACAACCGCTACGGCGGAGCGGACTTCTACTGGGGCGAAGGTCCGGCGTACCGCGCCTACAAGCTGAGCTACAACCGGCCGTTCGCCACCCGCGGCGCTCAGCAGGGGCGCGACTTCCTCTTCGCCAACGAGTATCCGATGATCCGCTTCCTGGAGCGCAACGGATACGACGTCAGCTACATCAGCGGGCTCGACGCGGACGTCCGCGGTGAACTGCTGCTCAACCACGGGGTGTACGTCTCCGTCGGGCACGACGAGTACTGGTCCCCGCAGCAGCGGGCCAACGTCGAGGCGGCCCGCGACGCAGGAGTGCACCTGGCGTTCTTCACCGGCAACGAGGTCTACTGGAAGGTCCGCTGGGAGGACAGCGTCGACGGTGACGGTACGCCGTACCGCACCCTGGTCTGCTACAAGGAGACCTGGAACAACGCGCGGATCGACCCGTCGGACGAGTGGACCGGCGTGTGGCGTGACCCACGCTTCCCGACCGGCGAGGTGCGCGAGCCGGAGAACGCGCTGGTCGGCAACCTCTACATGGCCAACAACACCGACCTGGCCATGCAGGTCCCCGCCGAGCAGGGCAGGCTGCGGTTCTGGCGGCACACCGGCGTGGCCGAGCTGGCTCCGGGCCAGACCGCCACTCTGGCGCCGCACACCGTCGGCTACGAGTCCAACGAGGACCTGGACAACGGCTTCCGACCGGCCGGCACCTTCCGGCTCTCCACCACCACCGGCCATACCCCTGAATACCTGGTCGGTTACGGCCCGGAGAACAAGCCGGGGGACACCACCCACCACATGACCATGTACCGGGCACCGAGCGGTGCGTTGGTCTTCGGGGCCGGCACCATCCAGTGGGCGTGGGGGCTCGACGCCTACCACGACGGTGGCTCGGGTGCGCCCGCCGACGACGCGATCCAGCAGGCCACGGTCAACCTCTTCGCTGACATGGGCGCGGCGCCGACCACGCCGATGAGCGGCATCGTGGTGACCAGCCAGTCCGCCGACGTGCTGGCACCCACCGCGACGATCACCGGACCGACCGACGGCAGCTCCGTGGCCCACGGCGCGCCGGTCACGGTCACCGGCACCGCCTCCGACGCCGGCGGCGGGCTGGTCGCCGGCGTCGAGGTCTCCACCGACGGCGGCGGCACCTGGCACCCGGCCACCACCGGCACACATACCTGGACGTACGAGTTCCTGCCCACCGACATCGCCACCCAGGTGGTGCTGGCGCGGGCAGTAGACGACAGCGGCAACCTCGGTGCCCCGTCCGATCCGGTCGCCCTGTCGGTCTCCGGGCCGTACTCGCTGTTCGGCCAGGCGGTGCCGGACACCCCGGCGTTCGTCGAGACCGACAACGGTAGAGCGGACGGCGAGCCACTGAGCACCCAGCCGGCGGTCGAGGTCGGCGTGCGGTTCACCCCCCAGATCGACGGTCTGATCACCGGCCTGCGCTTCTACAAGGGCGAGGGCAACGGTGGCGAGCATCGCGGCACGCTCTGGACCAACGGCGGTTCGGTGCTGGCCACGGCGGTGTTCACCGACGAGACCGAGACCGGCTGGCAGCAGGTGAGCCTGCCGACCCCGGTCCCGGTCTCCGCCGGCACCAGCTACGTGGTCTCCTACTTCGCGCCGGAAGGGCGGTACGCCAGCGACGGCGGCTACTTCCTGGCCGACCACGTCTCGGGTCCGCTGCTGGCGCCCGCTACCGAAGGCACGGTGGGCAACGGCGTCTACCGGGAGGACGGGCCCGGCTTCCCGAACAACTCGTGGGGTTCAACCAACTACTACGCCGACGTGACCTTCGTGACCGCCGACGACGCGCCGCCCACGGTGTCGTCGACGGTGCCGATCGCGGACGCGGCGAACGTGCCGGCGGACGTGACCCCGTCGATCGTGTTCAGCAAGCCGGTCGACGAGACCACCATCGACTTCACACTGGTCGGCCCGGCCGACGAGCCGGTGCCGGGCGCCGTCAGTTACGACGGTGCGGCCCGGCGGGCTACCTTCACCCCGGCGGTGCCGCTGACCGAGCAGACCGCCTACACCGCGACGGTGACCGCGCGCGACGAGGCCGACGTGCCGATGAATGCGCCGTACTCGTGGTCGTTCACCTCGACCTTCTCCGATCAGGTGGTGACCCTGTTCGAGACCGGGGCCACCCCGCAGACCACCGCGTCCGGCGAGAGCCTGCCGGTGGAGGTGGGCGTCAAGTTCACCCCGTCGGTGGACGGTGAGGTGGTCGGGATGCGGTTCTACCGTGGGCCTGGGAACACCGGTAGTCAGGTCGGCCGGTTGTGGCCGGTCGGTGGTGGTGCGCCGCTGGCGGAGGTGACGTTCCCGGAGGGTGGCGGTACGGGTTGGCAGTCGGCGGCGTTCGCTGCGCCGGTGGCGGTGTCGGCGGGTACGACGTACGTGTTGTCATATTATGCGCCGAACGGTAACTACGCGTTCGATGTCGGGTTCTTCGATTCGGAGTACGTGCGGGGTCCGTTGAGTGCGCCGGCCGGTGACAACGGTGTCTACCAGTACGGCTCCGGGGGCGGATTCCCGACCGACACGTACGGTTCGGCGAACTACTGGATCGACCCGTACTTCCTGCCGACCGGTACGCTCTCGTCCCCGTCGCCCTCCCCGTCGCCGTCCGGCCGGCCGGACGAGAGCGGACCGGCGGTCACCGCGACCGTACCGACGCCCGGGGCGACCGGCGTGGCGGCCGAGGCGGTGGCCTCCGCGCTCTTCGACACCGACATCGACGAGTCGTCGCTGGAGTTCCAGCTGGTCGACGCGGCGGCCGAGCCGGTCGCCGGCGCGGTCGCCTACGACGGCGCGACCCGACTCGCCACGTTCACCCCGGACACCCCGCTGCGATCGCTGCACACCTACACCGCATCGGTACGGGCCAGCAGCGACGGGACGACGATGGCGCAGCCGTACACCTGGTCGTTCACCACGACCTACGGCGACGAGGTGGTGACCCTGTTCGAGCCGGACGCGGTTCCGCAGCAGTCCTCGGTCGGCGAGAGCGACCCGGTGGAGGTGGGCGTCAAGTTCACCCCGTCGGTGGACGGTGAGGTGGTCGGGATGCGGTTCTACCGTGGGCCTGGGAACACCGGTAGTCAGGTCGGCCGGTTGTGGCCGGTCGGTGGTGGTGCGCCGCTGGCGGAGGTGACGTTCCCGGAGGGTGGCGGTACGGGTTGGCAGTCGGCGGCGTTCGCTGCGCCGGTGGCGGTGTCGGCGGGTACGACGTACGTGTTGTCATATTATGCGCCGAACGGTAACTACGCGTTCGATGGCGGTTTCTTCGGCTCCGGCTACAGCCGTGGTCAGTTGAGCGCCCCGGCGGGGGACAACGGGGTCTACCGGTACGGCTCGGGCGGTGGGTTCCCCACCGGGACGTACAACTCGGCGAACTACTGGGTCGACCCGCTCTACGTCCCCGGTGCCGGCGACGCCGACCCCGACCCGACGCCGACCACCAGCCCGTCGCCGACTCCCGGCACGTCGCCGTCGCCGTCGACCGCGCCGAGTCCGACCGGGTCGCCGACCCCGACCGGGTCGCCGTCGCCGAGCCCCGAGCCGACCCCGAGCCCCACCGAACCGTCGGCGCCGCCGGTCAGCATCTTCGGCCCGCAGGACGTGCCCGCCGCGGTGAACTGGGCCGACCAGGACGCGGTCGAGGTGGGGGTGCGGTTCCGCGCCGACGTCGCCGGCCAGGTCACCGGCGTCCGGTTCTACAAGGGGCCGGCCAACACCGGCACGCACCGTGGCTCGCTCTGGACGGCGGACGGTGTCCGGCTGGCCACGGCGGTGTTCACCGACGAAACGGAGTCCGGCTGGCAGACGGTCACCTTCGACCAGCCGGTGCCCATTCTCGCGAACACCACCTATGTGGCCTCATACCACACATCGGTCGGCCAGTACGCGGTGACGGCCAACCAGTTCGCCGAGACCGAACTGGACCGGGCGCCGCTGCACGTGCTGGTCGGCGGGGGCGTCTACCACTACGACCCGTACGGCTGGGTGTTCCCCGGCCACTCGGTCAACCACAACTACTGGGTAGATGTCGTGTTCACGCCTAACTCTTGAGGGCAGTCGCGGCGAAGCCGTTGAATCATCGGCAGGGCGGCTTCGCCGCGACTGAAAGGGACACTAGGTGCGTATCCTCACTTGCCTGCACACGATGGAGATCGGCGGGAGCCAGATCAACGCCATCGAGATCGCGGCGACAGTGGCCGGGCTCGGGCACGAGGTGATCATCTACGGTCCGGACGGCGAGCTGCGGAGCATGGTCGACGAGTGGGGCCTGGAGTTCGTCCAGGCACCGCCGAAGGGCGAGGCGCCGTCACCGCGCAACGTCGCCGCCATCGCCGACGTCGTCCGGCACCGCCGCATCGACCTGGTGCACGCCTACGAGTGGGCACCCAGCCTGGAGGCAGCCTACGGCGCGTACCTGCGCCAGGGGGTGCCGCTCGTGGTCACCGTGCTCTCCATGGAGGTCCCGGCCTGGGTGCCCCGGCACCTGCCGCTGATCGTCGGCACCGAGCAGATCGCCGCCCAGGAACGCCCGCACCGGACCGAGGTGCACGTCATCGAACCGCCCATCGACACCGACGCCAACGCCCCGGTCACCGATCCCGGGCCGGCCCGGCGTGCCCTCGGCATCGCCGCCGACGAGATCGCCGTGGTGTCGGTGTCCCGGTTGGCGGCGGCACTCAAACTCGAAGGACTGCTCGCCGCGACCCGGGCGATGATCGGCATCGACCCGGCGCTGCGGATGCGGCTGCTGATCGTCGGCGACGGCGAGGCCCGCGCCGAGATCCAGCAGGCGGCCGACAAGGCCAACGCCGAGCGGGGCGCAGAGGTGGTCACCCTCACCGGCGCGATGCTCGACCCGCACGACGCGTACGCCGCCGCCGACATCGTCATCGGCATGGGGTCGTCGGCGTTGCGGGCAATGGCCTTCGCCAAGCCGGTCGTCGTGCAGGGCGAGCAGGGGTTCTGGCTACCGCTCACCCCGCAGACCCTGCCGGTCTTTCTCGACCAGGGGTTCTACGGTCTCGGCGACGGCACCGACGGCACCGGCCGGGTCGCCGCCGCGCTCACCGAACTCGGCACCACCGACCCGCGGCAGCGGACCGAGCTGGGCGAGTTCGGCCGCCGTACCGTCGTCGAGCGGTTCAGTCTGCAGGCCGCCGGCCGGCGGCAGACGGACATCTACGCCCGCGCCGTGGAGCAACGGCTGAACCTGCCGCGCCGGGCCGGAGCCATGGCCCATCCGACCGCCCATCTGCTCAACTTCAAGGCGAGTCTGGCCCGACAGCGGTTCGCCGCCGGGCGGACCGCGGCCGGGAGCGGTAGTGACAGCTGACGCAGCCGCACCGGCCCCGCTCGGTGCCCGGGTCAAGCGCGCCCTCGCGTGGAGCACCCTGAACAGCATCGCCCTGCGGATCGGCAGCCTCGGCGTCGGCGTCCTGCTGGCCCGGCTGCTCGCGCCGGAGGAGTTCGGTGTCTTCGCGGTCGCCCTGACCGTGCAGACCATCGTGATGTCCCTGGCCGACCTCGGGATGAGCGCGGACATCATCCGGCACGGGGTGCAGGGCCGCGCCGGCACCGTCACCACCATCTCGTTGCTGACCAGCCTGGGCCTGGCCGGTGCGATGTCGCTGGCCGCCGGGCCGGTGTCGGCGGCGATGGACAGCCCGCAGGCCACCCCGGTGGTGCAGGTGATGTCGTTGACCCTGGTGCTCAGCGGCCTGTCGGTGGTGCCGTACGCGGTCATGCAGCGGGAGTTCCGGCAACGGGCCCAGCTCGGCCTCGACGGTGCCAGCCTGGTGGTGAGCACCACGGTCACGGTCGCCCTGGTGCTGCTCGGGTTCGGGGCGATGTCGCTGGCGATCTCCCGGGTGGTCGCCCAGTCGATGGTGACCGTACTGCAGTTCGTGCTGACCCGGTCCCGGCCGACGTTCGGGTTCGACTCGGCGGTGGCCCACAGCCTGATCCGGTTCGGCGTGCCATTGGCCGGCGCCAACGTACTGTCCTGGGTGGTGATGAACGTCGGTCACCTGACCGTCGGCGCCACCGCCGGAACGGTGATGCTCGGCCTCTACACCCTGGCGTTCAACATCTCCACGTGGCCGATGAGCGCCCTCGGGGTGGCGATCCGGGCGGTGGCGCTGCCGGCCTTCGCCACCGTGACCGACCCCCGGCGTAAGGCCGCCGGATTCGTCTCGGCCGCCGCGTTGACCTGGACCGTCGCGCTGCTCGTCGGCGTACTGCTGTCCGGGTTGGCCAGTGTCGTGGTGCCGTTGCTGTACGGCCAACGCTGGTCGATGGCGGCCGACGCGTTGGCCGGTCTGGCCTTCTTCGGGGCGTTCCGAGTGCTGTTCGACCTGGTGGCGACCTACCTCATCGCGGTCGGCGCGAGCCGGGCGTTGTTCGTCGCCCAGGTGGTCTGGCTGGTCGCGCTCTTCCCCGCAGTGATCTTCGGCGTGCGCTGGTACGGCCTGGTCGGTGCCGGGTTCGGGCATGCGCTGGTCTGCGCGCTGATCATCCTGCCGATGTACGCGTTCGCGCTGCGTCGGCACGGGGTCCGGCTGCGGGCGTTGGCCGGCGCGCTGGTGCTGCCGCTGGCCGTGGCGGTGCCTGCGGTGGCGCTCGGCCTGCTGGTGGTGCGTACCGTGCCGGGCACGCTGTGGCAGTTGCTGGCCGGCGGTGCCGTGATGACCGTGGCGTTCGCCGGGCCGTTGCTGCCCTGGCTGCGGCGCCGGCTGCGGGACCTCAAGGCGGCCGGCCAGGTCGCCGACCAGGTGGCCGACCAGCCGGGCGGCGGCGAGCCAGACGACCGTGGATCGAGTGACGGCGGCCCGGCCACCGGTCCGCCCCCGCCGGTGCCGCCTGCCCCGACGACGCCGCTCGCCACGGCGGTCCGACCCTGAAAGAGGTGTCCGTGTCTCTGCCAGCCCGCCGCGCGCTGCTGCCCCGCACCCGGGTGCCGGCACCGGTCCCGGCCGGTGATCCGGCCCGTACGCCACGGGTGTCGGTGATCATCCCGAGCTACAACTACGGGCGGTTCCTGCCGTCGAGCATCGGCAGCGCGCTCTCCCAGCAGGGCGTCGAGGTCGAGGTGGTCGTCGTGGACGACTGCTCCACCGACGACACCCGGCAGGTGCTGACCACCCTCCGGGCCGACGAACCTCGGCTGGTCGTGGTGCACAACGAGACCAACCACGGGCCCTGCGTGGCGTTCAACGACGGGTTGGCGGTGGCGACGGGGGAGTTCGTCGTCCGGCTCGACGCGGACGACCTGCTGACCCCGGGGGCGCTGACCCGCGCGATGCGGCTGTTCGACGAGTTCCCCGAGGTCGGTCTGGTGTACGGCCATCCGGTGCACTTCCACGGGGCGGTGCCGACCGAGTTCCGGTCCGAGGTCACCGGTTGGACGATCTGGTCCGGCGAGGACTGGATCGCGCAGCGGTGCCGGTTGGGCGTCAACTGCATCACCACTCCCGAGGCGGTGGTCCGGGCCAGCGTCTACGCCGAGGTCGGCCCGTGGGACAGCCGGATGCGCTACGCCTGCGACATGGAGGCCTGGATGCGGGTGGCGGCGGTTTCCGATGTCGGTCACGTCGACGGCGTCGACCAGGCCTGGCACCGGGAACACGCGGCCAGCGTCAGCGTCACCGCCGCGTCCGGCCGGCGGACCGACCTGATCGAGCGGCGGACCGCCTTCGACGTGCTGTTCGACGGTCCCGGTGGCAGCTTGCCCCGGGCCCGGGAGCTGCACGACCTGGCCCGTCGGGCGTTGGCCACCGAGGCTCTCGAATCGGCCTGTCACGCCTACGACCGGCGGCTGACCGACCGCGAGCCGGTCGAGTGGTACGTGGAGTTCGCCCGGGAGACGTATCCGGCCGCGGAGCAGTTGCCGCACTGGGCCGGGCTGCAGCGGCGCCGGGCGGTCGGTCCACGGTTCGCCCCGCTGATGCCGGGCTTCGCCGCCAGCGTGGTGCAGCGTCGACTGCGCAACGACGCCCGTTACCGCACCTGGACCCGGCACGGCATCTGACGACCGTGCGGGCCGGTGCGGCCCCGGCGCCGGGCGGGGGACCGGCGGGGGATCGGCGGGGCGGGCCGTGCGGGCCGGTCAGCCGGGGGTCAGCAGCGGGCGGTAGAAGGCGGTCAGGTCGTCGCGCAGGCCGGCGACGGTGTAACGGTCGCGAATCGCCGCCGAGGCGGCCGCCGCCCGCTTGGCCAGGGTTTCCGGCTCACTGGCCCAGGCGGCGCAGGTCTGCTCGACGGCGCGGGCGAAGGCCAGCAGGTCACCGTCGGGTACCGGCGCACAGTGGGCCGGGTCGAAGAACTCGCGGCCGGCCAGGCCGGGGTAGCCGACCACGTACGCGCCGCAGGACATCGCCTCGGCCGGCGGCATGCCGAACCCCTCCCGGTCGCTGAAGCTCAGGAATACGGCGCAGTCGCGCATGATCTCCGCGGTCTGTTCCTCGGTGCGTCCGGCTATCCGGGTGACCTCCCAGCCGTCCAGCACCCGGCGGGACCGCAGGATGTGCAGCAACTGGTCGCGTTCGTCGGCCCGCCGGTGCCCGACGTACGCGATGTGCCGTCGCCGGGGCCAGCTGCCGAAAGCGAACACGTCGGGGTCGACCACGTTGCGGGTCAACCGGACCGGGATGTCCGGGAAGGCGTGGCTGAGCAGTTCGACGTTGTCGTGCGAGACGGCCAGCAGCGCGGTCATCCCGGGCAGGTCGGCGTAGGGCGCACCGGGGCGGGTATCCGGGTACGGGATGTGGTCGAAGGTGTCGTACGCCCGTTGGTTGAACACCACGAGGCGTGGCCCGCGCGGGATCGCGCTCAGCCCGGGTCCGTACCACTCGGGGACGACGAGGATGTCGGTCGGGCCGAGGGTGGCGTTCGTGGCTGCGACGACGGGTGTCTGGTTGGTGAACCAGGTGCAGCGGAAGGCCGGGTCCTTGTGCATGACGTACGCCCGGATGCCTATGTCGTTGAGCAGGTCGACATGGCGATAGATGACCCGTACCCCGCCGCTGGGCCGCGGGTTGTCCGGCGCGAGGTAGTAGACGGTCGGTGTGCCGGTCCGTACGTCGGTGGTCCGGAAGGTCGGGACCTGCCGCCGGTTGAGCTCTGCCGCCGTAAGGCGGGACCGGACCAGGCCCTTGGCCTGGTCCGCGAGACGGTTGATCACGTGAGAACTCCGCAGCGGGGGTCGGGTACCGGCGTGATCGTACCCGGCCGCCACCACCGCTTCGACTACTGTCGGTTGCCGGACAGGTGGCCACCGAACACGGACTGTAGTGGACAAAGCGGGCAGTCGTCGACGCCGGCTGTTGTTAGCATCGGATGTTCCGCTCAGGGTGGTTGTCCGACTACTGCTGGTCGGCGCCGCCCTCGGTGCTGGCAGGTACCGTTCGAAAGGTCGTCCATGGTCGTCGCTACCGGACCCCGCCGCCCGCGCGGGCGCTGGATCCTGATCGCCAGCCTCGTCGTCGGCGCGCTCGTCGTCGCCGGTACAGCGTGGGCGATCGGTGGCACCGTCCGCGGTCCGGTCGCCGCCGGGATCGCCCCCGGTACGGTCGCCACCGCGGGTGGCGCCGGTGCGACGCTGCGCCCGGTCGACGGCGGCCCGGACTTCTACGACCGCTTCTCCCCGTCACTGCCCACCGGTCCCGAGTTCTTCCCGATCGGCGTCTGGCTGGAAAGCGTCACCGACCCCGCCGACACCGCCAAGGACGCCGAGATCGGCCTCAACACCTACGTCGAGCTGACCGGCACCACCAACCTCGACCTGGTCCGGGCCGCCGGGATGCACACGATCACCAGCCCGATCGGCGAACACGGTGACGAGACCGGCGGCTGGCTGATCTCCGACGAGGCCGACATGTGGGCCGGGCCCGGCGACGACCCCTGGACCGGCAACTTCCCGGGGCAGGGCGACATCTGCCAACCGGCCGACGGCGAGTGCGGCTACACCGTGCAGCGTGACATCCTCGACCGGCTGCCGGACGACCAGCGGCTGCGGATGGTCAACTACGGCAAGGGCGTAGCGTTCTGGCAGAGCGACGCCGATGCCGCCCGCTTCGTCAACGAGTTCGCCGACATCGTGTCGGTCGACACCTACTGGTTCACCGACCGTGGCATCTGCGGGCACAGCGAAGGCGGCCGGTTCTTCGACCCCGACCAGCTCACCACCGTCGACGGAGCCGAGCGGCTGCCCGCCGAGCTGTGCCACCGGGCCGCGAACTACGGCCGTACCGTCGACCGGGTCCGGTCCCTGGTCTCGCCGCCCGGCAGCCGACCGGTCTGGAGCTTCGTCGAGGTCGGGCGTCCGTTCAACGAGGAGCACTACCCGACGATCGCCCCGGAGCAGGTCGTCGCGGCGGTCTGGAGCAGCATCATCCACGGCGCCCGGGGCATCGTCTACTTCAACCACAGCTTCAGCGGCCCCTGCCAGAGCCAGCACGCCCTGCGGGAACCCTGCTACGCGCCGGTGCGGTCGGCCGTGGCTGGGGTCAACGACCGGATCACCCGGCTCGCGCCGGTGCTCAACGCCCCGTACGCCGACGGGGTGGCCAGCGTCTCCACCGGAGTCGACCTGGCCACCAAGTGGTACGACGGCCACTTCTACCTGCTCGCCAGCTCGGCCGGCGGCAGCGTCGCCGAGGCGACGTTCCAACTGCCGTGCGTCGGTGACGCCCGGATCACCGTGCTCGACGAGGACCGCACCCTGCTCGCCGACGACGGCCAGTTCACCGACTCGTTCATCGACGGCAACGCCGTGCACGTCTACCGGGTCGACGGCGGCTCCAGCTGCGGCGCGTACTGACCGCTCGCTCAGCCGGTGAGCGCGGTGATCGCCGCGCGGCGCAGCTCCAGCGGCGTCCGCGACTTCGCCGAGATCATCACGGCCACGTCGTCCGGGCCGATCCCGGCGACGAAACGGGCCACCGACGACTCGTCGAGCGGCACCTCCTCCCAGTACGCGTGGCACCGGCTGTCGGTGGTGGCGAACCCGGTCGCGGCCTGACCGCCGAGCACCTCGTCGACGTAGACGCCGTACAGCGTCCACTCGGAGAAGTGCAGCTGTGCCCCGACGACATCGGCCCACCGCCGCCCGGTGACCGACTCGATCCGCTGCAACAACCCCCGGACGATCACCGGATCCCAGGCCAGCAGGGACGAGACGTAGTCCGGGTACGGTGGCGGCTGCGCCGGCAACCCCAGCAACGCGCGGGCCACCTCGTGCCACCGGACATGTCGGGGCAGCCGCTGGTCGACCTCGTCCGGCTGGCGGTAGAACCGTACGACGTCGTCGCGCCGGAAGGTCGCTGCGGAGAACGGCCGGACGAACTCGATGTCCGAGTCGACCAGCACCACGACGTCCGCCGGGATCCGGGCCGCCGCCGACAACTTGATCACCTGCTGCAGGATCCAGCCGCGTAGCGGCGGGAACGGCCGGCGCAGGTTCACCGAGTATTTCGTCCCCGGCAGCGACCGGACCGACGACGGCAGGAACTCGGCCTCGTCGTGCAGCACCGTGCGGTCACCCCGCAGCGCCCCGAAGCGGGGCAGGTCCGCCCGGGGCACGATGATGTGATGCCGCACCGAGGCGGGGGAGTGGGCCAGCACCGAGCGGTGCAACGCGGCGCACAACTCGAAATCCGGGCCGAAGCTCGGGGTGACCACGGCAAGCTCCGTCAAGATGATCTCCTTCGTCGGGTCACCGGACCACCGCCGGTGACCAGGCATCGTGCACCAGTACCTGCGGTGCGCCCGAACCGTCCGCCGGGACCTGCCACACGTCACTGGTCGCCGCGCCGCCGTCCGCGTCCCGGGGCAGCCCGTAGACGACGTTCCCGTCGTCGAGCCACTCGACCTGGTCGTCGACGCTGCGGGTCTCGGCCAGCATGGTCTCGGCGCCGGTGGCCAGGTCGTATACGGCCAACCGCCACTGGCCGGGCGGCAGGTCGCCGCGCTTCTTGAACACCACCCGGGTCCGGTCCGGGGACAACGACGGGCATTCGGCGTCCTCCCGCAGCGCGTCCATCCGGCGCTCGCCGATGCTTCCCTCGACCAGCCAGGTCCGGCCGCCCGACGCGGCGGTGGCGTAGAACCGGTCGTCGTCGGCGAAGGTGACCCCCCACAGGTTCTTGTCGACCGCGGTGACCGGCTCGCCGTCGACGTAGAGCGGGAACTGTTCGATGTCGCCGACCACCTCACCGTCGGTGCGGCTGATCACCGTACGGGTGGAGAACTCGCCCGGGTTGGCGTAGGAGTCGCCGGCCACAAAGGATGTGGTCGCGGCCAGCGTACCGTCGCGGGACAACCGTGCCCGGGACGGGATCCCGGTCAACGGCAGGTCCAGCCTCGGCTCGAACCCCGCGTCCAGCAGCCGCGCCCGGTACACGGTGAGCAGCCCACGCTCGGCGGACAGGCAGAGAGTCTGCGAGTCGGTCGCGTACACCCGCTCGCAGCTCGCCCCGGTCAACGCCCGCGGCCCGTCCGGATCGGACAGCGGCGTCATCGCGACCTCGCCGTAGCCGGTGCCGAGTGCGGTGGAGCGGAACACCAGGTGCGCCTCGGCGCGGACCGCCGCCAGGTCGGCCCGCACCGGCACCGGGCTGGCGTCGGCCTGCACCCGGGCCTGCGACTGCCGCACCTGCCACACGTACCCGCCGGCGCCGAACGTCACCAGCAGCACGATCGCGATGAGGACCGTCAGCCGGACCCGCAGCCCCATCAGGACCCCTCACCCGCCGGTACGACGGCGTCGCCGGCCGCCGGAGCGCGGTCCACGCCACGCAGCAGCCACCAGGCCACCGGGATGCCGCCGGCCAGGACCGCCGCGAAGACCAGCGCCGCACCGGCCGGACCGGTCACCGACCACAGCAGACCGAACGCGATCGACGAGACGAACCGGCTCAGCACCACCACCGTCTGCGCGGCGGCGATCCCACTGCCCCGGGCCGGGGCCGGCACCAACCGGGCGATCAGCGCCGGCAGTACCCCGTCGGTGGCGGCGTAGAAGACGCCGAGCAGCAGCAGCACCGCGACGGTCAACCCGACGCGGCCGGCCGGCGCGGCGGCCAGCAGGTAGCAGACGAGCAGCGCGCCGTGCCCGGCGACCATCACCTTCGCCCGGCCGACCCGGTCGGCCAGCCGGCCCATCGGCACCGCCAACAGCAGGTACGCCACGTTGGTGCCGACGAACAGCAGCGGGAAGTACAACGCGGCGAAGTCGTCGCGGTCCTGCAACGTCAGGTAGAGGAACCCGTCGCCGACGGTCGACAGGCCGAGCAGGCCGGCGGCGAGCAGCGGCCGGCGCAGCCGGGCCCCGGTCACCTCGGCCACCATCCGCCGTACGCCGAAGCGCACCGCGCCCACCGTGGTCGACAGGTTCGGCACGAACAGCACCAGCACCGCCACGCCGACCACCGCGAACGCGAACGACACCAGGAACACCGAGTCGTAGCTGCCCGGGACTGCGGCGAGCAGGGCGAACGCCACCAGCGGCCCGAGCGCGGCGCCGAAGGTGTCCAACGCCCGGTGCACGCCGAACGCCCGGCCCAGCATCGCCGGGTCCGACGAGGCGGCGATCAACGCGTCCCGGGGCGCGGTGCGCAGCCCCTTGCCGAGCCGGTCGGTGGTGATCACCGTGGTGATCGCGGCGAACCCCTGCGCCGGCAACATGGCGATCCGGCTCAGCGCCGACGCCCCGTAGCCGACCACCGCCACCCACTTCGGGTGCCCACCACGGTCCCCGGCGTACCCGCCGGCGATCCGGACCAGCGCGCTGACCCCCTGGTAGACGCCGTCCACGAAGCCGTACGCCACCGGGCTGAGCCCGACCACGGCGGTCAGGTACAGCGGCAGCACCGAGGCGACCATCTCCGAGGAGACGTCGGTGAGCAGGCTGACCGTGCCGAGCAGCAGCACGGTGCCGGACACCCGCCGGCCGACGGCCCGGCCCGGGGCGCCCGGGTTCGCGTCGGGCCGGTCGCGCAGGGTGACATACACGGTGGACTTTCCGGTCAGCCCGCCAGCGCGGCGGCCAGCACCTCGACGACCCGGTCCTGCTGCCCGGTGGTCAGCTGCGGGTAGATCGGCAGCGACAGCAGCTCCGGCGCGGTCGACTCGGCCTGCGGGAACGACCCGGCCGGGTAGCCGAGGTCGGCGAAGGCCGGGGTCAGGTGCACCGGCACCGGGTAGTGGATGCCGGCGCCGATCCCGGCCGCGTTCAACGCGGCCAGCACGGCGTCCCGCCGGGCCGCTCCGCCGGGCACCCGGACACAGTAGATGTGCCAGACGTGCACGTTGCCGTCCAGCGTCACCGGCCGGACCACGTCGAGGCCGGCCAGCAGCTCGTGGTAGCGGGCCGCGATGGCGCGCCGTCGGTCGTTCCAGTCGGCCAGCCGGGCCAGCTTGGCCCGCAGCACCACCGCCTGCAGCCCGTCGAGGCGGCTGTTGAAGCCGACCACCTCGTGCACGTACTTGCGGACGCTGCCGTGCGCCGACATCCGCCGGACGTCAGCGGCGAGCTGGGCGTCGGCGGTGACCACCGCGCCGGCGTCGCCGTACGCGCCGAGGTTCTTGCCCGGGTAGAAGCTGGTGGCGGCGATCCCGTCGGCACCGGCACCCCGGCCGTGCCGGGTCGCCCCCTGGCACTGCGCGGCGTCCTCGACGATCGCGATCTCCTGCCCCGTGGCGGACAAGCTGGCGAGCCCGGCGCGCAGCCGGTCCACCTCGGCGAGCTGACCGTACAGGTGCACCGGGGCGATCGCCCGGGTGGCCGGGGTGACCGCGGCCAGTGCCGCGTCCACGTCGATCAGGTACGTCGCCGGGTCGCAGTCGACCAGCACCACCCGGGCGCCGGCCCGGGCGACCGCCTCGGCGGTGGCGATGAACGTGTTGGCCGGCAGGATCACCTCGCTGCCCGGGCCGACCCCGACCGCCCGCAGGGCCAGCTCCAGGGCGTCGGTGCCGTTGGCCACCCCGACACAGTGCGGCACGCCGCTGAACGCGGCGTACTCGGTCTCGAAGGCGGCCACCTCGGCGCCGCCGATGAACGCGGTGCCGGCGAGGACCCGCTTGAAACCGGCGTCGACCTCCTCGGCCACCTCGGTGTGGGCGGCGGCCAGGTCGACGAGGGGGATGCTGCTCACGCGTGACTCCTCAACTGCGACTCGTTCGTTCGATCGGCGGGGTGACCGGCCGGGGCGTCGGCCGGGCCGTCAACCGGTGCGTTGGCCGGGGCGTTGGCCGGGGCGTCGGCGCGGCGCAGGAACCGGGCCGGCGCGCCGACCCACACCTCGCCGGCGGGTACGTCACGTAGCACCACCGAGCCCATGCCCA
Organism: Solwaraspora sp. WMMD792; assembly: GCF_029626105.1. Taxonomy (NCBI): domain Bacteria; kingdom Bacillati; phylum Actinomycetota; class Actinomycetes; order Micromonosporales; family Micromonosporaceae; genus Solwaraspora; species Solwaraspora sp. WMMD792. The sequence goes on along the minus strand of NZ_JARUBH010000009.1, from coordinate 4,439,337 downwards.
GCTGCGACCAGGCACCGACGGTGATCCCGTCGCGCAGCAGCGCGCCGGCACCGACGTAGACGCCGTCGCCGAGCCGCACCCCGCCGCCGAGACGCACCCCGGAGGCGATCGTGGCGTACGACCCGATCACGTTGTCGTGGGTCAGCACCACCTGCGGCATCACCGCGACGTGCGCACCGACGGCCACCTCGGCGGTCAGGTCCACCCCGGCCAGCAGCACGCTGCCCGGCCCGACGGTGCAGCCGGCACCGATCCGGGCGGCCGGGTGCACGATGGTGGCGTACCGCTGCGGGGGCAGGCCGAACCGCTCGACCAGCCGCTGCCGGGACCGGTAGTTACGCGGGTTGCCGACGCAGACCAGCACGGCCGCGTCGGTCAGCTCGGCGACCAGGTCGGTGCCGCCGATCACCGGTACGCCGACCCGCCGGGTGCCGTGCAACGCCGGATCGTCGTCGAGGAAACCGCGCAGCCGCCAGGTCGGTGCCGCCGCGTTGACCGCCGCGACAGCGGCGGCGGTCTCCCGGGCGAAACCGCCGGCCCCGACGATCAGCAGGTCCCTCATCGGCCGGCCAGTTTGCGCAGCACCGCGACGATGTGGTCCTGGTCGGCCTCGGTGAGCGCGTGGTGCAGCGGCAGGATCAGCGAATCCCGGGTCAGCCGCTCGGTCACCGGCAGCGGGGCCGGGGTGACGTGGGCGTACGCCGGCTCCAGGTGGGCGGCCATGATGCCGCGCCGGGCCGACACCCCGGCGTCGGACAGCCCGGTGAGCACGTCGTCGCGGCCGACGCCGAACTCCGGATCGACCCGTACCCAGAACGACTGGAAGTTGGTCTCGCCGTACGCCGGATCGACCACCGGCACCAGGCCGTCGATGCCGGCGAGCAGCTGGTGGTAGCGGGCGGCGAGGGCCCGCCGGCCGGCGACCAGGCCGGGCAGCCGACCGACCTGGACCAGGCCGACCGCCGCCTGGATGTCGGTCATCCGGTAGTTGAACGCCGGCTCCAGGTACGCCTCCAGCACCGGCTGGGCGCTGGCGTGCCGGTCGGCGGCGGAGACGTTCATGCCGTGTTCGCGCAGCCGGCGCAGCCGGGCCGCACCGTCGGCGTCGGCCAGGGTCAGCATGCCGCCCTCGCCGGTGGTGATCACCTTACGCGGGTGGAACGACCAGGCGGAGACCGTCGCCCCGGCACCCACCGGCTGGCCGTACGCGCGGGAACCGGCCGCGCAGGCACCGTCCTCGATCAGCGGCAGGCCCCAGCCGGCGGCCGCCGTACGCAGCGCGGCCGTGTCGAACGGCACCCCGCCCTGGTGGACCGCGATCACCGCCCGGGTACGCGGGGTGCGTACCGCCTCGATCGTCTCGACGGTCAGGTTGCCGGTGGCCAGGTCGACGTCGGCGAAGACCGGCTCGGCACCGGCGTGCCGGACCGCGTTCGCGGTGGCGATGAACGACAGCGACGGCACGACGACCTCGTCGCCGGGGCCGACGCCGTGCAGCACCAGCGCCAGGTGCAGCGCGGTGGTGCAGGAGCTGACCGCCACCCCGTGGTCGGCGCCGACGACGGCGGCGAACTCGCGTTCGAACTGCGCCACCCGAGGGCCCTGGGCCACCCAGCCGGAGCGGATCGCCGCAGCGGCGGCCTGCTCCTCCTCCTCGCCGAGCATCGGCAGCATCACCTGGATGCGGCGCGGACTGGTTTCGCTCATGCCGGCTGGCTCCAGTTCCTGGTCTGCATCCGCTCCAGCGCACCGGGCTGCTCGCGCAGCAACCGCTGGAAGTACTCGAGGGTGTGGCCGATGCCTTCGGCCAACGACACCCGGGGGGCGAAGTCGACCGTCTTGCGGAGTCTGGAGGTGTCCACCCAGAGCCGGGGGACGTCGGCCGGGCGCGGCGGCTCGAACACCGGTTGCAGGTCGGGTCGGCCGACCGCCTCCAGCACCGTGCGGGCCAGCAGGCCGATGGTCAGCTCCTCGCCGTACCCGAGGTTGACCACCTCGCCGACCAGCTCGGTGGACTCGGCGACCCGGGCCAGCGTCTCGACGCAGTCCTTCACGTACAGGAAGTCGCGGGTGACGCTGCCGTCGCCGAAGACCACCGGCGGCTGCCCGGCCAGTGCCCGCAGGATGAACCGGGGGATCACCTCGCCGGAGTCACCTTCGAAGTGCGACCGTGGCCCGTAGTTGTTGAACGGCCGGACGCAGACCACCGGCAGCCCCCAGCACTCCAGGTACGAGCGGGCGTAGTGCTCACCGGCGAGCTTGCTGCTGCCGTAGACGGTCAGCGGCCAGGGGGTGGTCTGCTCGGTGATCGGGAACTCCAGGGCCCGGCCGTAGATCTCCGAGGTCGACACGTACAGCAGCCGGGACACCTGCGCGGCCCGCGCCGCCTCCAGCACGTTGAGTGTGCCGAGCGCGTTGACCTGGTGGTTCTCCACCGGGCTGTGCAGCGAGTGGCGTACCCCGAGGCAGGCCAGGTGGAACACCACGTCGACCCCGGCCATCGCGTCACGGCAGGTCTGCGGGTCGCAGATGTCGCCCTCGATCACCCGGACCGACTCGGCACCGGGGAACGTCAGATTCTCCCGGGTGCCGTTGCGGAAGTTGTCCAGCACGACGACCTGCGCGCCGAGCGAGACGAGATGTTCGGTCAGGTGCGAGCCGATGAAGCCGGCGCCGCCGGTGACCAGGACGGTGGAGTTGGCCAGGTCGACGGCGGGAGCGGCACCGGGAGTGGACCCGGCAGTGGCTGGGACGGTCATGCGGCGGGCTCCTCGTCCAGCGGGATCATCGTGCCGCCGGCGGCCAGGCTGCGGGTGGCGGCTTCCAGGATGGCCAGCACCCGCAGGCCGGAGCGGCCGTCGGTCAGCGCCGGGGTGCCGGTACGGATGGCGCGGGCGTATTCGTCGACCATGGTGCGCAGCGCCTCCCGCTCGGTCAGCGCCGGGGCGACCATGTCGCCGGAGCGGTACGACACCAGCATGTCCCGGCGGGCCTCGGTGCCGAGTTCGTCGGAGGTGGCGACGTCGACGCCCCGGTCGAACAGGGCGAGTCGCTGGCCCGGGTTGAGATCGTCCCAGACCAGGGTCCGCTTCGACCCGCCGATGATCGTCGTACGGATCTTGACCGGGGACAGCCAGTTGACGTGCACGTGGGCGATCGCGCCGCTGCTCAGCCGCAGGGTGAGGTACGCCACGCAGGCCCGGCCGGCGCCGATGCCGTCGGCGCCGTGCGCCGCGACCGCCACCGGCCGTACCCCCGGCGGCAGCACGAAGTCGAGAATGGACAGGTCGTGTGGGGCGAGGTCCCAGACGACGTCGATGTCGCGCTGCACCAGGCCCAGGTTGATCCGTACCGAGTCGAGGTAGTGCAGCTCGCCCAGCTCGCCGGAGTGCAGCATTTCCCGGATCCGCAGCACCGCCGGGGTGTAGCAGTAGGTGTGGTCGCACATCAGGGTCAGGCCGCGCTGCTCGGCCTCGGCGACCAACCGCGTCCCGTCGGCGTGGTTGGCGGCGAGCGGCTTCTCGACCAGCACGTGCTTGCCGGCGCGCAGCGCGGCGAGGGCGACCTCGAGGTGGGTGCCGGCCGGCGTGGCGATCGCCACGGCACGCACCGAGTCGTCGGCGAGCACCCGGGCCAGGTCGTCGGTCGCACCGACCGTCGAGTAGTCGCCGAGCACCGTGCGGGCCCGACCGAGATCGAGGTCACAGAGCCAGCGCAGCCGGAACGCCGGGCTGGACATGAAGTTGCGGACCAGGTTGGGGCCCCAGTAGCCGGCGCCGATGACGGCTACGCCGATGGGCTCGTCCGGCATGGCAGGCGGATGAGTCACGGATGTCCATTTCGTCGGGGGGGCATGCTGACCCGGGCGGAGCCGGGCCGACCCGGGCCACCGCCGGATGGGCGCGGCCCACCGGTGGGCCCGGCGGAGAGGGTCCGTTCGGGAAGCTACCGAGCGTTGCCACGCCGACGCCAGCACTGTGACGTAAACCCGGCACAACCGCGCGGTCAGGAGGTACCTTCGTTGGCCCGGGTCCACCTGTCGGCCAGTGCCGGCCCGGATGGTCGGTTCCTTCCAGCCGGAGAGTCGGCCGCTTCGCAGCACAGGGTCGGTTTCCCGACATCGGTGGCACCGGTTACCCCCTACCGTGTGCGCCGCACCTCCGGCAGCTCTGACACACTGCCGGTGACCAGGGAGGATCACGGCTTATGAGTGCAACCGCAGCGCGCCCGGACGCCACCGCCACCACCGGCTCCGCCGCCACCGCCACCGCCACCGCCGGCTCCGCCACCGCCGCCGCTACCGTCGCCGGCTCCGCCGACGTGGCCGACACGGCGAGTATCGGTGCCGGCACCCGTGTCTGGCACCTGGCCCAGGTCCGCGAGGACGCGTCGGTCGGCCGCAACTGCATCATCGGCCGGGGGGCGTACGTCGGTCCGGGGGTCCGGCTCGGCGACAACGTGAAACTGCAGAACCACGCCCTCGTCTACGAGCCGGCGCAACTCGACGACGGAGTGTTCATCGGGCCGGCGGCGGTGCTGACCAACGACGAGTACCCCCGGGCGGTCACCCCGGACGGGCGGCTGAAGACCGGCGACGACTGGACCGCGGTCGGTGTCACCATCGGCACCGGCGCGGCGATCGGTGCCCGGGCGGTCTGCGTCGCCCCGGTGCGGATCGGCCGCTGGGCGACGGTCGCCGCCGGTGCCGTGGTCACCCGCGACGTACCGGACTTCGCGCTGGTCGTCGGGGTACCGGCGCGACGGGTCGGCTGGGTCGGCCGGGCCGGCGTACCGCTGGTCGCGGACGGCGACGGCCGGTACGTCTGCCCCCGCACCGGGCAGCGCCACGTCGAGCGCGACGGGCAGCTCACCGAGGAGTGAGCCCGGCCACCCCACGTCCGTACGGCAGGATCATCGGCGGTCCGAGGGCCGGCCGCCGGGTCAGGCGTGGGTACGGCGCTTGCGCTCGGACGCGCCCGCGGCGACCTTCTCGGCGGTCTGATCGACCGACACCGCCTCGGTCGGGACCGCGTCGACCGGCAGGGTCTCCTCCGACGCCTCCTCCGGGGCCTGCACAGTCGTCGTTGTCGGCTCGGCCTGCTGCGCGGCCGTCTCGGGCTGCGGCTCCGCCGGCTCTGGTTCCTGTGCCAGCTCCTGCGCCGCCGGCTCTGGTTCCCGCGCCAATTCCTGCGCCGCCGGCTCTGGTTCCCGCATCCCGGCGAGCCGTTGCTGTTCGGTGGCCAGCTCGGCCTGGACCGCACTGAGCGTGCGCCGTGCCTCGTCGGATTCCTGCCGGGTGAGCACCATCTGGTGCCGCAGGTCAGCGAGGGCCTGCTGCGCCTCGGCGACCTCCTGCAGTACCTCGGTGAGCTGCTGACCGGCGGAGACGACCTCACGCTGGGCGGACGCCACCTGCTGCTGACTGCTGGCCAGCTGACGCTGGGCGATCGCGGCGTGCTCCTCGGAGAGGCGCCGAACGCTGGCGGCGTGCTCGTCGGCGCTGCCCCGGGTGCTCAACGCGTACTCCTCGGCCTGCTGGCGGATGGTCACCGCCTGCTCCTCGGCCCGGGAGCGGATGTGGGTGGCGTACTCCTCGGCCTCACCGCGCTGGTTCGCGATGATCTCCTGGGTGGTGTCGCGCCACTGCTCCACCTCCTGCTCGGCGGCGGCCCGCAACTCGCCGATCTCCTGCTCCATCGTTGCGCGGCGCCGGTCGACCTCCTGCTGTACGCCGTCGCGCAACTCGGCGACCTCCGCTTCGGCGGTACTGCGCAGCGCGGTCACCTCCTGCTCGACCTGGTCACGTCGGGCGGTGAGCTCCTGGTCCAGCTCGGCGCGGGTCTGCGCGACGAACGCGTCAGTCTCGGCGTGGGTCCGGGTGACGTACTCGGTGGCCTGCTCGACGGCCTGAGCGGCCTCCCGACGGGCCGACTCGGCGGCGGCCTCGCCCTCGGTGCGAATCCGTTCGGCGTCCTGCCGGGCGGCGGCGACCGCCGCCTCGGCGGCCTCGCGCAGGTTGGTTGCCTCTTCCTGGGCAGTGGTGACCATCCGGCTGGCGTCCATCCGGGCCTGGGTGACCAGCCGTTCGGCCTCGGCCTGGGCGTCGGCCAGGGTCCGGTCGGCGGTCTCCTGGGCGGTGCTGACCGCGTTGCTGGCCTGCTCCTGGGCGGTGGTGACGGTCTGCCTGGCTTCCCGCTGCGCGGCCTTGATGGTGTCGTCGGCCTCGCGCCGCGCTGCGTGCAGTGCGTCGTCGGCCTGCTGCTGGGCGGTGGCGATGAGCTGGTCGGCCTCCTCCCGGGCGGCTACCAGCGCCGCCTCGGCCGCAGCCCGCAGGTTGTCCGACTCCTCGCGGGCGCTGGTCACGGTCGCCTCGGCCTCGGCGCGGCGGGCGGCGTTGGCGCGGTCCTCCTCGGCGCGGCGGGCGGAGAGCGCCAACTCGAAGTCGCGCATCGCGGTGTCGGCCTGCTGCCGGGCGTCGGCGAGCACCTGCTCGGCCTCGGCGCGGCGGGCGTCGATCTCCTCGGCGGCGTTGAACCGGATCTCTTCGGCCTGGTCCTCGGCGAGTCCGAGGATCTGCTCGACCCGGGGGCCGAGGTGCCGGAACGACACCTGGTCCAGGAAGCTGGTCTCCCGCCGGGCCTCGGTCAGATCCGCCTGGAGCTGCTCGATCTGCGCGGCCAGGGTGTGCATCTGCACGTAGATCTGTTCCCGCTCCGCGCCGAGCGTGGCCAGCTCGTTCTCGGTACGGGCGATGTAACGGTCGACCTGACGTTTGTCGTACCCCCGCAGCGCCAGCTCGAAGCTGGGCCCGGACCCGGAGTCCCCGTCAAGGTTGAAGAGTTCTTCGCCTTGCGCCATGGCTCCATCCTCACACGCAACGCCCTGTTGCGGGGCGATACCCATGCTCCTGACAGGACGCGCGTCACTTCGGATGATTTGCCAGGTGTGAACCATTCGCTCAGCGGGTATGCCGCAACACCGGCGGTGACCAGGCGCGTCGCCCCCGGGCGGCAGGCTGACAGGGACACGTACAGCAGGGGACCGGGCACCGAACGCGAAGGGCCACGCCGGTGGTACGGCGCGGCCCTTCGTCGGTGTGGTTCAGGTGGTCAGTGCACCGCAGCGGTGCGGCACCGGGTGGTCAGCTCGCCGACTTGGCGTTGACCGGCTCGGCGCTGTCGTCGGCCTTGGCCTTGCCGCTGTCCGCGCCGCCCTGCGGCACGCCGGGAACGATCCCGGCCAGGCCGGAGAGCATCTGGCCCAGCTGCGAGGTGACCGCGTCCTTCTGCCGGTTCAGGTCCTCGACCTCGCGGCGAGCGGCCTGGGTGGTCAGCTCGGCCTCGGTCCGGGCCTCGGTGAGCAGCCGGTTGGCTTCGCTGCGCGCCTCGCTGAGGGTCTTGTCCGCCAGCGACTTCGCCTTGTCCACGGTCTCCTGGGCGGACCGCTCGGACTCGATCCGGCGTGCCTCGGCGCGCTGCTCGATCTCCTTTGCCCGGTCTTCGGCGGCCCGGGCGCGCCCTTCGGCCTCGGCGACCATCCGCTGGGTCTGCGCGACCTGGGCAGCGTGCCGTTCCGACTCTTCCCGCTCGGCCTTCTCCCGGCGCTCGGCCAGCTGCAGCTCCAGCGCCTGCAGATCCTTGTCCCGCTTGTCGCGGGCGTCGGTGAGCAACTTGGTGGCCTCGGCCCGCTTCTCCTCGGCCTCCCGGGCCGCCTTGGCCCGCAGCTGGGTGATCTCCCGCTCCGCGGTGGCCCGCAGAGTGGCGACCTCACGCTCCACGGTCGACTTCAGCTCGGCGACCTCGTGTGCGGTGACCGCGCGCAGCTGCTTGGTTTCCCGGTCCGCGTCGGCCCGTAGCGTGTCCGCCTCGCGGCGGGCCTGCACCCGGACCTCGGCCGCCTCCCGCTCGGCTGCGGTCCGGACGCTGCCCGCCTCCCGCTCGGCCCCGGCCTTCATCGCGGCGGCCTCGGCCCGCGCCTTGTCGGTGATCTCCCGGGCCTCCAGCCGGGCCGCGGAGAGGATGCCCTCGGACTCCCGCTTGGCCTCACCGCGGTGGTCGTTGGCCTGTTCCTCGGCGAGCCGGAGGATCTGCTCCACCCGGGTCCCCAGGCCGGAGAGGGTGGGCCGGTTGTTCTCCTCGAGCTGCTTGTTGGTGTCGGTGAGCTTCTGTTCGACCGCGTTGAGCCGCTGCTCGGCTTGGCGGAGCCGGCGCTGCGCGTCGTTCATCCGCTGCTCGGCCTCAGCTCGAGCCTGCTCCGACTGGGTGAGGGCGGCTACCAGCCGCTGCAGGTGGTCATCCACCTGGTTGCGGTCGTAGCCACGAAGCACGACGGTGAAGTCGTGCGGAGCGCTGGCGTTATCGAAGAACGCAAGGGAGGACTGCTGCTGGGGCATTGAGACATAGTGGCAGACGTACCTGGGTGTTTCGCAAGAGCGAACTGCCCGTCACCACGATAGCCGACATGGTCATCTTTTCTCGGCCGACCGGCGATCGGTATACGAATTGTAGGCGCGTGCGTACGCAACGAAGTCTTTCGGGTGGTCGGGTCATCGCTGTGCGCCCCGTCCGGAGCCCGGCCAGGGCGACGTCTGCGCAGCTCAGAGCGGTTTCTCTGGGTGTTTCCGGGCGACGCCGGCAACGTCGGGTGGGGTCATGCCCGGCCTACGGGCCGCCCGCCGGCGAACCGTTCCGCCGCCGGTGTCACGCCGGGTGGCCCGCCGCCGGGACGCCGTACCTGAAAACCGGTGAAGCTGTCCGGCCCGCTTCCTTTCGGCATTCCCGACCGACCAGTTCCGGTCCGTCGATCGGCATCAGCGGACCGGGAACTGGCCGGCCAGTCGGGACGACCGGGCCGGTCCGTGGCCCAGGGCCGACCGGCCCGGTCCGTGGCCCAGGGCCGACCGGCCCGGTCCGTGGCCCAGGGGACCGGGCCGGTCCGTGGCTCAGGCCGGCTGGGCCGGGGCCGCCGCCGGCTGGACCAACTCGACCAGGACGCCGCCGGCGTCCTTCGGGTGCACGAAGTTGATCCGCGAACCGGCGGTGCCCGGCCGGGGTGCGTCGTAGAGCAGTCGTAGTCCGCGCTCGCGCAGCGCGGCGCACGCCGCGTCGATGTCCACCACCGTGTACGCCAACTGCTGCATCCCGGGGCCGTTGCGGTCCAGGAATTTGGCGATGGTCGACTCGGGAGACAACGGGGCGAGTAGCTGCACCTGACCACCGTCGGGCACCGGCCCGACGGCGAGCATGGCCTCGCGTACCCCTTGGGCGTGATTGACTTCCAGGTGTACGCAGCGCATGCCGAAGGTCCGGGTGTAGAAATCGAGCGCGGTGTCCAGATCCGCCACCGCGATCCCGACATGATCGATCTTCAGCAGGCCGATGTCTGTGACATAGTCCGCAGCGGCCTCGGCGGGAGCTTCTTCCGTCATGGCGATAGTCTGACCGAACCATCGTTAAGTTGTCGCCGGCACCCCGGCCTTGTCCCACTGTGCGGAGGCGGAATCCATGACCTCGGTGATCGTCAGCGGCGCACGCACCCCGATGGGCCGGTTGCTCGGCAACCTGAAGGACTTCCCGGCCACCGCCCTCGGCTCGACCGCGATCTCCGCCGCCCTCGGTCGCGGCGGCGTCAACCCCGGTCAGGTGCAGTACGTCATCATGGGCCAGGTGCTACAGGCCGGCACCGGCCAGATGCCGGCACGGCAGGCCGCGGTCGGCGCCGGTATCCCGATGAGCGTACCCGCGCTCACCATCAACAAGGTCTGCCTTTCCGGTCTCGACGCGATCGCGCTCGCCGACCAGTTGATCCGGGCCGGTGAGTTCGACGTCGTGGTGGCCGGCGGGATGGAGTCGATGACCAACGCGCCGCATCTGCTGCGCGGCCAGCGCGCCGGCTACAAGTACGGCGACGTGGTGGTCGCCGACCACATGGCCCTGGACGGGCTGACCGACGTGTTCGACTGCTGCGCGATGGGCGAGTCGACCGAGCGGCACGGCACCCGGCTCGGCATCAGCCGGGCCGAGCAGGACGCCTTCGCCGCCACCAGCCACCAGCGGGCCGCTGTAGCTCAGAAGAACGGCGTCTTCGCCGAGGAGATCACCCCGATCGAGGTGCCGCAGCGCAAGGGCGACCCGGTCCGGCTGCTCAACGACGAGGGAATCCGGCCGGACACCACCGTCGAGACGCTGGCCCGGCTCCGTCCCGCCTTCACCCCGGACGGCACCATCACCGCCGGTAGTTCGTCACCGATCTCGGACGGCGCGTGCGCCGTGGTGGTGATGCGCCGGTCCCGGGCCGAGGCGCTCGGCCTCGACTGGATCGCCGAGATCGGTGCGCACGGCAACGTCGCCGGCCCGGACAACTCGCTGCACTCCCAGCCGTCCAACGCCATCCGGCACGCCCTCGGCAAGGCCGGGATGACTGTCGCCGATCTCGACCTGATCGAGATCAACGAGGCGTTCGCCGCCGTCGGCGTCCAGTCGACCCGGGACCTCGACGTCGATCCAGGCATCGTGAACGTCAACGGCGGCGCGATCGCTCTCGGTCACCCGATCGGCATGTCCGGCGCCCGGCTGGCGCTGACCCTCGCGCTGGAGCTGCGTCGGCGTGGCGGCGGGACCGGCGCCGCCGCGCTCTGCGGTGGCGGCGGGCAGGGCGACGCCCTGATCCTGCGGGTGCCGACCGCGAAGTGACTGCGGGCGCTGACCGCGGGGCGACTGCGGGCGCTGACCGCCAGGTGAGCAGGGGCGGCTCCCGCGACGTACCGGATCTCGTCCGGCGGGCCCGCGCCGGCGACGCCCGGTCCGTGGCGCGGCTGATCACGCTGGTCGAGTCCGGCGGGCCGCAGCTGCCGCAGATCGCCGCCGAACTCGCCGGGCACACCGGGCACGCCCTGGTCGTCGGGCTGACCGGCGCTCCCGGCGTCGGCAAGTCGACCACCACCAGCGAGCTGGTCCGGGTGCTGCGCGGCCGGAACCTGCGGGTCGGCGTCCTCGCCGTCGATCCGTCCAGCCCGTTTACCGGCGGGGCGATCCTCGGCGACCGGGTACGGATGCAGGACCACGCCACCGACCCGGGCGTGTACATCCGCTCGATGTCCAGCCGGGGCCACCTCGGCGGGCTGTCGTCGGCGACCCCGGCGGCGGTGCGGGTCCTCGACGGCGTCGGCTGCGACGTGGTGCTGATCGAGACGGTCGGCGTCGGGCAGGCCGAGGTCGAGGTGGCCGGGCTGGCCGACACCACGGTGGTGCTGCTCGCCCCCGGCATGGGCGACGCCGTGCAGGCGGTGAAGGCCGGCATCCTGGAGATCGCCGACGTCTTCGTGGTCAACAAGGCCGACCGGGACGGCGCCGACGGCACCGTACGGGACCTGAAGGGCATGCTCGCGCTGACCGCCACCGCCCCGGGCGGCTGGCGTCCGCCAGTGCTGCGGACCGTGGCCGCCCACGGCGACGGTCTCGACGATCTGGTGGCCGCGATCGAACGCCACCGCGACTGGCTGGCCGGCCGGGGCGAGCTCACCGCCCGTCGGGCCCGGCGGGTCGCCGCCGAGGTCGAGGCGATCGCGATCGGCACGCTGCGCGGGCGGATCAGCTCGCTGCGCGGCGGTACGCTGCCCGCCGAACTCGCCGTCGAGGTGCTCGCCGGCCGGCTCGACCCGTACGCCGCCGCCGATCGGTTGCTCACCGAGCTGACCGGGCCCACCCCGACACCGCGCTGACCGGGCCCACCCCGACACCGAGCTGACCGGGCCCACCCCGACACCGCGCTGACCTGGCTGTTTCCGGCACCGCGCTGACCTGTGCTGCTCCCGCTCTCCACCCCGTGTTTCCGTACCGTGCCGATCAGGCTGCTCCCGTACGCGCGGTCGGCGCGCCGATGCTAGGTCCGCTAGGGTCGGCGGGTGCCTACCACCGTCGATCTGCCGATCATCGAGCTCGCGGCTGCCACCGTCGGCTACCTCGGTGCCGAGCCGGTGCTGCGTGACGTGACGCTGACCGTGCGACCCGGTCACCTGCTGGCGGTCACCGGGCCGTCCGGTGCGGGCAAGACGACCCTGCTGTCGGCGATGGCCGGCCTGCTGCGGCCGATCGGCGGAACCGTCTCGCTCGGCGGTGAACCGCTGCGCGACCGCGACCACGCCGTGGACCGCAAGGTCGTGCTGGTCCCACAGGACAACGGCCTCGCCGCCGTACTGACCGCAGGGGAGAACCTGCAGGTGGCGCTGATCGCCGTCGGGATGAGCCCGGCGGAAGCGCGGCGGGCCGGCGCGGCGGCACTCGACCGGCTCGGCCTCGCCGGTCAGACCGACCAACTCGTCGAGGAGCTCTCCGGCGGCCAGCAGCAGCGGACCGCGCTGGCCCGGGCGCTGGCGCTGCGCGGTGACGTGCTGCTCGCCGACGAGGTGACCAGCGAGCTGGACGCGGCCAACCGGCAGCTGGTCCTCGACCTACTACGGGCCGAGGCTGACCGGGGTGCAGCCGTCGTCTTCGCTACCCACGACTCGGAGGCAGCTGCCGCCTGCGACGCCGAGCTGCACCTGCTCGACGGCCGGGCCGAACTGACCCGGCAGTGGCCCGACCGACAAGTGATCTAGAAGGATCTGGCCGGTATATCGACCATGATTCTTCTAGATCGCGGCGCACTCGGGCAGCGCGGGCCGGTTCAGCCCGGCCAACCCGCCGCCCGGAGCGCTGCGCTCAACTGGTCGACGATTTCGGCTGGGCGTACCCGGATCAGATAGGCCGGGAAACGGAGAATTCGGTCGCCAGCGATCCACACGTCGTTCTGCCGCCGCATGTCCGCCGCCCACTCGCGTACGTCCATGTGGTGTGCTCCGTCGATCTCCACGTGCAGTCGCCACCGACGCCAGTATGCGTCGAGGTATCGCACCCGTCCGGCCCGGTCCTTGCGCCGCTGTTGCAGGTCCGGTGGCGGCAGTCGGTGCCGCCGGCAGAGCCGGACAAAATCGATCTCGGACAGCGCGGTCGCCCCACCATTGGCGTCGGCTGCCGCAGCGGCGATCAGCCGGCGTCGCCGGACCCGGGGCAGCCAGCGTAGGGCGGCGAGGATTTCCGCCGGAACGACCCGGCGTTGCTGGCATCCGGCGGCGATGATCGCCTGCGCCTCGTCGTCGGAGCGGGCCCGTCCGGCGGCATCGACCAGCGACCGCGCCATGCTGGTACGCATCGGGCGACCCACCTGGCGATGTTCCTCGGGCATCACCGTGGTCCGCCGGACCAGCACGGCCGGCATGTCGAGGGGAAGCCGACGACGCAGATCCGGGTACTGCCGGTCACCGTCGACCAGTATCTGGATCGGGCCCGCGCCGCCCGCGAAGCGCAGCCCTCCCTCACGGGCTGCGGTGAGCCCACTCAGCAGCGCCGTCGGACCGGCCAACAGCACGGCCACCCAGAGCGTCTGCTCGGCAGTCAGCGGCCCGTTGCTGGTGGACACGATTCCGGTGCAGATCCGCCGCCACTGCCCACGATCGATACGTCGGCGCAGCCCGGAGCGACCCAGATGCCGGCTGCGGCAGCCGCCAAGCCGACACGGCCGGCATTCCGACACCGGCCGGCCCAGCAGCGGGTCACAACTGCGGTGCCACCTCCGCGGCGACGAGTTCGATGTGGTCGAGGTCGGCCAGGTCGAGTACCTGCAGGTAGATCCGTTGGGCGCCGATCTCGGCGTACCGGCCGATCTTGTCCACCACCTCGGCCGGCGTGCCGGCCAGGCCGTTCGCGCGCAGCTCGTCCGGCTCCCGGCCGATGACCGCCGCCCGGCGCGCCACCTCGGCGTCGTCGCGACCGCAGCACAGCACCAGCGCGTTGGACAGCCGCAGGCCGTCCGGATCGCGGCCGGTCTCGACGCAGGCCGCCCGGACCTGCTGGAACAGCCGCGCCGACTCGGTGAGGCCCTCGAACGGCACGTTGAACTCGTCGGCGTAGCGGGCGGTCAGCTGCGGGGTCCGCTTGCGGCCCTTCCCACCCAGCAGTACCGGCGGCCGGGGCCGCTGCACCGGCTTGGGCAGCGCCGGCGAGTCGGTGACCTGGTAGTACTTGCCCTGGAAGTCGAAGGTGTCGCCGACCGGGGTCTCCCACAGGCCGGTGATGACCGCCAGCTGCTCGTCGAGCCGGTCGAACCGCTCGGCCAGCGGCGGGAACGGGACCGCGTACGCGGTGTGCTCGGCGGCGAACCAGCCGGCCCCGATGCCGAACTCGACCCGCCCGCCGCTCATCTCGTCGACCTGCGCGACGGTGATCGCCAGCGGGCCGGGATAGCGGAAGGTTGCGGCGGTCATCAGGGTGCCGAGCCGGATCCGGCTGGTGTCCCGGGCCAGCCCGGCGAGGGTCGTCCAGGCGTCGGTGGGGCCGGGCAGCCCGTCGCTGTCGCCCATCGCCAGATAGTGGTCGGACCGGAAGAACGCATCGTATCCGGCGTCTTCGGCGCATCTGGCCACCGCGAGAAGCTGCTGGTAGCTGGCACCCTGCTGGGGTTCGGTGAAGATCCGCAAGTCCACGCCGTCGAGCATAGGCCGGCCAGGACGACCGGGCCGGGCGCACCGGTACGCCCGGTAGGAGACGTTGTCGTCGGGGACCTGACCGGCCAGCACCGCGCTCCTGGAACCCAACCCGGTTTACCCTGTGTCGTTGCTGAACGCCGCCGCCTGAAGTGAGGAAGAGCGACCATGCGCTGGTCCCGACTACACGTGCCTACGTTGCGTGCGGACCCGGCGGAGGCCGACGCGCCGAGCCACCGGCTGCTGCTGCGGGCCGGCTACCTGCGGCAGCTGATGGCCGGCCACTACTCGCTGCTGCCGCTGGCGGTGCGGGTACGGGCGAAGGTGATCGAGGTGATCCGCGACGAGATGGCGCGGATCGGAGCCCAGGAGTTCAGCCTGCCCGCGTTGCATCCGGCGGAGATCTGGCGTCGGACCGGCCGGTGGGACTCGATGGGTGAGGAGATGTTCCGGCTGCGTGACCGCAGGGGCGCTGACCTGGCGTTGGGCATGACCCACGAGGAGGTGTTCACGACCCTTGCCCGGGAGCTGAACTCCTACCGGGAGCTGCCGCAGCTGTGGTACCAGTTCCAGACCAAGTTCCGGGACGAGCCGCGGCCCAAGGCCGGGCTGATGCGCACCCGTGAGTTCACCATGAAGGACTCGTACAGCTTCGACCTGGACCGGGCCGGGCTGGACCGGTCCTTCGACCTGCATCACGACGCGTACCGGCGGATCTTCGACCGCCTGGGTATCCCGGCGGTGGCGGTGCAGGCGTCCAGCGGCGCGATGGGCGGGTCGGCGTCGGTCGAGTTCATGTGTCCGGCGCCGACCGGCGAGGACCAGGTGGTCGACTGCCCGGCCTGCGGCTACGCGGCGAACCTGGAGAAGGCGACCTCGCGGCTCGATCCATCGACGGACGCCGCCGGGTCCGCCGCCCCGCAGCCGTTCGACACCCCGGGCGTACGGACCATCGACGACCTCGCGGTGCGCTTCGCCGCGCCGGCCGACCGGCAGATCAAGACCCTGGTGTACGTGCTCGACGGCCAGCTCACCCTGGTGCTGCTGCGCGGCGACCATCCGCTCAACGAGCAGAAGCTGGCCGACGCCACCGGCGCGGCACAGCTTCGGGCGGCAGCCGCCGACGAGATCCGGGCGGCGCTGGGCGCGGCCCCGGGCAGCCTGGGCGCGGTCGGGGTGACGGGTCTGCCGGTGATCGCCGACGAGGCGTTGCGCGGCCGGCGGGACATGTTCACCGGCGCCAACGTCGACGGCGTCCATCTGCGTGGCGTCGACGTCGACCGGGACGTCGCCGTCGGCGCCTGGGCCGACCTGCGCGAGGTGGCCGCCGGCCAGCCGTGCGTGACGTGCGGGGGGCCGCTGCGGGTACGCCGGGCGATCGAGGTCGGGCACATCTTCAAGCTCGGCCAGCGCTACAGCGAGGCGCTGGACGCGTCGGTGCTCGACCCGGCCGGCAACCGGATTCCGGTGGTGATGGGCAGCTACGGGATCGGGGTGGAGCGGGCGATGGCGGCGATCGTGGAGAGCCACCACGACGCCAAGGGCATCGTCTGGCCGGCGGCGGTCGCCCCGTTCGAGGTGGCTGTGGTCGTCGCCCAGGTCGACGATGGTCCGGTGGCCGAAACCGGCGAGCGGATCTACCAGTGGCTGCGCGACGAGCGGGTGGACGTGGTGATCGACGACCGAGCGGAGCGGGCCGGGGTCAAGTTCCGCGACGTCGAGCTGGTCGGCATTCCGTTGCGGGTCACTGTCGGAAAGCGGTCGCTGGCCGAGGGCGTGGTCGAGGTGACCGACCGGGCCACCGGGGAGACGGTGCGGGTGCCGGTGGACGAGGTGGTCGACCATCTCCGGCGGCGGCGGCGGCTGCGGCCGGCCGGCTGAGGTGGCATCCGGCGACGATCTCAGCCAGTGGGCTTAGCGATCGTTCAGTACGGGTTCTAGACTCGGATCCGCCCGGACCCGAGGAGGCCCCGATGGACGCCGAACAGATCGCCGCCGGTCGTGCCCGCTGGCAGGCCCGCTACGACGCCGCGAAGAAACGCGACGCGGACTTCACCACCCTGTCCGGCACGACGGTGGACCCGGTCTACGGTCCGCCCGACGGCGCCGACCACCCGGGCTTCGAGCGGATCGGCTGGCCGGGCGAGTACCCGTACACCCGGGGGTTGTATCCGACCGGCTACCGGGGGCGGACCTGGACCATTCGGCAGTTCGCCGGCTTCGGCAACGCCCGGCAGACCAACGAGCGGTACAAGATGATTCTCGGTGCCGGCGGCGGCGGACTGTCAGTGGCGTTCGACATGCCGACGCTGATGGGCCGCGACTCCGACGACCCGCAGTCGCTCGGCGAGGTCGGCCACTGCGGGGTGGCGATCGACTCGGCCGCCGACATGGACGTGCTCTTCGACGGCATCGACCTGGCGGCGGTCACCACCTCGATGACCATTTCCGGGCCGGCGGTGCCGGTGTTCTGCATGTACCTGGTCGCCGCCGAACGCCAGGGCGCCGACCTGGCCACCCTGGACGGCACCCTGCAGACCGACATCTTCAAGGAGTACATCGCCCAGAAGGAGTGGCTATTCGGCCCCGAGCCGCACCTGCGGCTGATCGGCGACCTGATGGAGTTCTGCGCGCAGCGGATCCCGCGCTACAAGCCGCTGTCGGTCTCCGGATACCACATCCGGGAGGCCGGCTCCACCGCCGCGCAGGAGCTGGCGTACACCCTCGCCGACGGCTTCGGCTACGTCGAGCTGGGGCTCTCCCGCGGACTGGACGTCAACCGGTTCGCCCCCGGCCTGAGTTTCTTCTTCGACGCGCACGTCGACTTCTTCGAGGAGATCGCGAAGTTCCGCGCCGCCCGGCGGATCTGGGCCCGCTGGCTGCGCGACGAGTACGGCGCCACCGACGAGCGGGCCCTCTGGCTACGGTTCCACACCCAGACCGCCGGGGTGTCACTGACCGCGCAGCAACCGGTCAACAACGTGGTACGTACGGCGGTCGAAGCGCTCGCGGCGGTGCTCGGCGGCACCAACTCGCTGCACACCAACGCCCTCGACGAGACCCTGGCACTGCCCACCGACGAGTCTGCGGAGATCGCGTTGCGTACCCAGCAGGTGCTGATGGACGAGACCGGGGTGGCCAACGTCGCCGACCCGCTCGGCGGTGCATGGTACGTCGAGGCGCTCACCGACCGGATCGAGGCCGAGGCGGAGGAGATCTTCGCCCGCATCCGCCAGCTCGGCGGCGACGGCCCGCACCCGATCGGGCCGATGACCTCCGGCATCCTGCGCGGCATCGAGGACGGCTGGTTCACCGGGCAGATCGCCGAGGCGGCGTTCGCGTACCAGCAGGCGGTGGAGGACGGCCGGAAGAAGATCGTCGGCGTCAACTGCCACACCGGTACGGTCGCCAAGGAGCTGGAGATCCTGCGAATCTCCCACGAGGTGGAGGTCGAGCAGCGCCGGCTGCTGGCCGCCCGCAAGTCCGACCGGGACGACGCGCTGGTCCGCCGCTGCCTCGACGACCTGGTCACCGCAGCCCGGGGCAGCGACAACATGGTGCCGGCGATGCTCGATGCGGTCCGCGCCGAGGCGACCCTCGGCGAGATCTGCGACGCGCTGCGCGCCGAATGGGGCGTCTACCGCGAGCCGGCCCGCTTCTGATCCCGCCCCGCGTGCTCCTGACCTGGGCGGGCCCACTGTCATCCGCCAACCGGGGGCAGCGGATCCAGGGGATTCATGGTAGGCAGTACGCCGTGACGGGACTTGCGGTGAGCTGCCGACGGGTGGTGCAGATCTACCGGGGCGAGGCCGGCGACGTGGTCGCGCTCTCCGGCGTCGACCTGCGGATCAACCCCGGGGAGATGCTCGCCCTGGTCGGCCCGTCCGGCTCCGGCAAATCGACCCTGGTGGCGCTGCTCGCCGGACTGATGCGCCCGTCCGCCGGCCGGGTCAGCGTCGGCAGCTACGACCTGGGCAAACTCTCCGACCGGGAGGTCGCCCGGTTGCGGGGCACCCAGATCGGCGTGGTGCTGCAGGGTGCCGCCCGCAACCTGCTGCCGTACGCGACGTTGCGCCGCAACGTCTGGCTGGCCCAGCGGCGGGCCGCCGCCACCGCCGGCATCGACCTGGACGACCCGGACCGCATCCTCGACCTGGTCGGGTTGCCCGGCCGCGGCAATGACCGGCTCGCCGAGCTGACGCCGGGCGCCCGGCAGCGGGCCGCGCTCGCCGTCGGCGTCGCCGCCTCGCCCGGCCTGCTGCTGGTCGACGAACCGACCAGTCAACTCGACACCCGCGGCCGCGACGAAGTGCTCGACGCGCTGGAGACGATCAACCGGGAACGGGAGACCACGATCGTGGTGGTGACCCACGACGCGCAGGTTGGTGCCCGGCTCGGTCGGGCGGTGACCATCCGGGACGGCCGGGTCGGCGCCGAGGGCCGCGACGGTGAGGACTTCGCGGTGGTGGCCGGCGACGGTACGGTGCAGCTGCCGCCCGAGGTGCTCGGCGACTTCCCACCCGGCACCCTGCTGCGGGTGGCCCAGGCCGACGGCGCGGTCACCCTGGTCGTGGGCGGGTCCGCCCCGCCCGGTCTGCTGCCCGACGGCGTCGACGGCACAGGAGTCTGAGTGTTCGCACTGCTCGTCGGCGCGGTCCGGGCCCGGGCCGGCCAGGCCGTCGCCCTGCTGGTGCTCACCGCACTCGCGGTCACCGCCACCACCGCCGCCCCCTGGTACGCGGCGGCGACCACCCGTACCGTCGCCGAGGCCGCGGTCGACGCGGCCGGCCCCAACCTGCTGGCCGCCCGCGCCACCGGCCGGGTCGCCGCCACCGCCGCCGAAGTCGCCGCCGACCAGCAGGTCGACCCGGCCGCCGGAGACCGCACCGAACTCGACGCCACCGGCGCCGACCTGGTCGACCGGGCCCGGGACGCCGGCGCCGAGCGGATCGGCTACCCGGGCTCGGCGGCGAGCAGTTCGGTGTGGAGCACCGGGACCGTCGCCAGCGGCCAGGCCGCGCTGGCCGCCAACCTGACGCACCGGGAGCAGGTCTGCGAACACCTGACCGTCACCGGCACCTGCCCGCAGCGCCCCGGCGAGGCGTTGCTCAGCGCACGCAGCGCCGAACGGCTCGGCGTCGGGGTCGGCGACCAGGTCACCCATCGGGCGAGCCGCAGCGCACCGGTGCTCCTCACCGTCACCGGGACCTACCAGGTGACCGATCCGGGCGAGCCGTACTGGGCGTTCGACGACCTCGGCGGCGGCGGTACCGACGCCGACAACGGTGACCCGGTCTTCGCCACCGCCGGCACGCTGGCCGCCGTACCGGCGGACAACCTCTTCGCCGCCCACCACCTGGTGCTGCCGGCCGCCGCCTACCTCGCCGGAGTCGACCTGGCCACCGAGGTCCGTCGTTCCGACGGTGGTGGCGTCGTCGGCCGTTGGCAGGTCCGCACCGACGCGGCGATCCTGGTGGACCAGATCGCCCGCCACCGCCAACTGGTCGAGCTCGGTGTCGCCGTCGCCGCCGGGCAACTGCTGCTGCTGTCCTGGTTCGCCCTGTTCTTCGCCGTCCGACACACCGCCGAACACCGCCGCCCTGACCTGGGACTGGTCAAACTGCGCGGCGGTGCCCGGTGGCGGGTGTGGCTGCTCACGGTGGGCCAGAGCGGGCTGCCGATGATCGTCGGCGCGCTGTTCGGTGCCGCCGCCGGCCTGGCGGCCGCCCGGCTGCTCGCCGGTGCCGGCCCGGACCCGGAGCAGGTCGGCTCCGCCGCCCGGCTAGCCCTCGCCGCGACCGGCACCGCCGTCGCCGGCGCGCTGGTCGCCGCGATCGCCGCCGACCTGCGCAACGCCCGTGCCGGAGTGGTGGATCTGCTCCGGCACGTGCCGGCCCGGCAGCGCGGCTGGCGGGCCGATGTCGTCGACCTGATCGCGGTGGCCGTCGCCGGGGCCGGGCTCTACCAGGCGTACGTCGGCGCGGCTGAGCCGGACGAGGCCGGTGCTCTGGTGCTGCTCGCCCCGGCGTTGCTGGCCCTGGCAATCGCGCTGATCGCCGGCCGGGCGGTCACCCCGGTGGCCGGCCGGGCCGCGGCGGCCCTGCTGCGCGCCGGTCGGCTGCCCGCCGCGCTGGCCGCGTTGCACCTGGCCCGCCGGCCGGGGACCGCGCGGCTGGTCGCCCTGCTCACCGTCGGGGTGGCACTGCTCGGCACCGCGATCGGCAGCTGGACCGAATCGGTCTCCGCGCGGGCCGTCCGGGCCACCCACGCCACCGGTGCCGACCAGGTGCTCACCGTGCAGGCCCGCAGCCGGGCCCACCTGCTGGCCGCGGTCCGCACCGCCGACCCGTCCGGCCGGTACGCGATGGCGGTGGTCGGCAACAATCCCGGGTCGGCCCAGTACGTGCTCGCCGTCGACGCCTCCCGGTTCGCCCAGGTCGCCGCCTGGCATCCCGGCTACGGCCAAGCAGCCGCCGACGTCGCCGCCGCGCTCACCCCGCCGGTCAGCGAGGTCCGGGTCGGCGACGGACCCCTGGTCCTGACCGCCGCCGGGCCGGACGAGGTGCCGGTGAGCGTCGTCGCGCACCTGGTCGACCCGGCCGGAGACCCGGTGCAGGTGGTGTTCGGCCCGCTCGGCACCGATCGTGCCGAGCACCCCGCCACCGTGACCGGATGCGGCCCGGACGGCTGCCGGCTGGCGTCACTCGAACTGGTCCAACCGGCCTGGAACGGCGTACCGGTGCTGGCCGAACCCGATCTCACGATCACCCTGCACGATCTGGCCGGTGCCACCACACCCCGGCTGGACGCGGCGTACCTCGGCGACATCGGAAACTGGCGTGGCGCGGTCTCCGGTGGTGCCCTCGGCCCCCGGATCAGCGCCGGGCCGGACGGCGTCACCCTCATCACCCCGCCACCGGGCGGGGTGTACCGGGAGCGGTCCACCCGGATCCATCCGATCGACGCGCCGGTGCCGGTGCCGGTGGTGCGCTCCGGGCCGGAGCTCGCCCCGGACGTCCCGGGCGAGCCCCGGCTCGCCGTGTTCGGCGGTGCCGAACTGCCGGTGCGGTACGTGTCGGTGGCCGCCGCGTTGCCGCAGGCCCGCCAGCGCGGGTACCTGGTCGACCTGGAACGGGCCGACCGGCTGGCCGACGGAGCCGGTTCCGGCGACGTGCCGCAGGTCTGGCTCGCCCCCGACGCGCCCGGGGACCTGACCGACCGGCTCGCCGCCGAAGGGTTGACCATCATCAGCACCGATTCCCGGGCGGCGGTGATCGAGCAGCTCGGTCGCCAGGGTCCGCCATCGGCGCTGCGGTTCCAGCTGGCCGCCGGACTGATCGGGCTGCTGCTGGCGGCCGGGGCGCTGGCGGTGGTCGCCGCCGTGGAACGCGACGACCGGGCCGCCGAGTTGGCCGCTCTGCGGGCGCAGGGGCTACCGGCCCGCGCCGTCACCCGGATCGCCTACGGCGGGTACGCCGTCGCCGTGACGCTCGCGGTGGTCGTCGGCCTGGTGGCCACCGTGCTCGCCCAGCTGCCGATCCGGCAGACGATGCCGATCTTCGTCGACAACTGGGCCGCACTGCCGCTGCGGATCGGTCCGCAGGCCGTCCCGTTGCTGGTCAGCGTGCTCGTGGCGGCAGGGGTGCTCGGTGCGGCGGCCGCGTTCGCCGGTGCCCGGCTGGTCCGGGCCGTCGACTTGCGGGTCGGTCCGCCGGCCGGTTCCCGGGTCGGTCCGCCGGCCGGTTCCCGGGTCGGTCCGCCGGCCGGTCCGAACCCGCCCACGGCCGGCGACCGGGACGGAGACGTCGAATGATCCCGCTGCTGCTGTCGATGCTCGCCGCCCGGCGCGGGCAGGCGCTGGTCGTCTTCCTGCTGAGCGCGTTCGCCACCGCCGCCGCGGTGACCGGCCCGGCGTACCTGGCCGCCGCCGACCGGGCCGTCGTGGCGGCGGAGCTCGACGCGGCCGACCGCGGCGACCGCACGGTCAGCCTGTCCATCCCCGACGTGTTACCCGGGGAGGAAGCCGGCCTCCTGGCGGTCACCGGCGCCGTGCTCGACCTGCCCGGCTTCCGCACCGTCTACACCGTACAGATGCCGATGCTCGGGCTGGAACCCGTCGCCACCGACATCTCCTACCTGGTCTTCCGCGAGGACGTCTGCGCCAACCTGCGGATGGTCGCCGGGCGTTGTCTGATGTCGCCGAACGAAGTCGTGATCGGGGCGGACACGGCCCGGCGACTGGACCTGGCCCTGGGCACCCCGGTCACCATCACCTGGGCCGAGTACGTCCCGCCGCAGCGCATCTACCGCCCGGGCGGGGCGCCGGCCGAAATCACCGTCGTGGGTGTCTACGAACCGGTGGACCCGGACGCGCTCTACTGGGGCCGGACGCCGTACTTCGTACCCGGCGCCCTGGACGCCTACCGCGAACCGGTATTCACCAGCCGGTACGTTGTCGACGCCATGGACCGGCGCAGCGACTACCGGGGTGTGGACGCGCTGGCCGAGGCCGACGCGTTGGGACCGGACCGGCTGGCGGGCCTCAGCGAGCAGTTGGCCCGGCTCGCCGAGCAGGTTCGCGCCGACGGCGCCGGGTACGTCTACTTGTCCGACGACGTCGGACCGCTGCTGGAGCGGATCTCGTCGGCCCAGGCGCTGACCCGGCAGGTGGTGCCGGTCGCGGCCGTCCCGCTGGTGATCCTCTGCCTGTTCGTCGTCTTCGTCGCGGTCGCCGCCGGTACCGTGGCCCGCCGTACCGAGCTGGGCCTGATCGCGCTGCGCGGGATCCCCCGGCGGACCCGGTGGACGCTGGCCGCCGGTGAGCCAGCGGCCGCCATCGCCCTCGGCGCGCCGGTCGGCTACCTGCTCGGCTCGGTCGCCGTCGGGCTGCTCGCCGGCCTGCGCCTGGAGGAGGGCCGGTTCGCCCCGGTCACCTCGGGCGCGACGGTGCTGGCCGGCTGCGCCACGTTCGTCGGTGCGCTCCTCGCCGTGCTGGCCGCCCAGCGCCGGGAGCTGGCCAGCCCGGTCGTCGAGCTGCTGCGCCGGGTGCCGGCCCGGTCCCGTCTCTGGACCTCGTTGCTGGCGGAGACGGTGATGGTGGCCCTGACCGTGGTCGCCGTGGTGCAGCTGCGGCTGTTCGACAGCCAGCTGATCGGCGTGTCGCTGCTGGTGCCGGCGTTGATCGGGGTCACGGTGGCGTTGCTGGCGGCGCGGGTGGTGGCGCCGCTGACCGGCCGGCTCGGCGCGGTCGCGCTGCGTCGGGGCCGGCTCGGCCCGGCGCTGGGGCTGCTGCACCTGGCCCGGCAGCCGGCCAGCCAACGGCTGTTCACCCTGCTCACCGTCACCGTGGTGCTGACCGGCTACGCGGCCAGCGCGTTCGACGTGGCCCGCCAATCACGGGCGGCGCTGGCCGAGGTGCGCAGCGGCGCGGACCGGGTGCTGACCCTGCTGCCCGTCGACGCCGGCACGCTGCTGACGGCCGTACGGTCGGTCGACCCGACCGGCGAGTACGCGATGGCGGTCGGCTTCGCCGACACCGACGCGGACGCCCCGGCGCTGCTCGCCGACACGTCGGCGCTGGCGGCGACCGCCCGCTGGCGACCCGAGTTCGGCCCGGCCGGCCCCGCTGACGTCGTTGAGGCGCTGCGCCGACCGGCCGCCACCGCGCCGATCACCGTCAACGGGACGGAGATCTCGGTGGACCTGGTCGTCGTCGACGCCGCCCCGGAGCAGCCCGGCCCGTCGGCGGATCCGGATCAGCCCGACCCGCAGAGCACCGGTCCGGCCGACGATGTGCGGTTCACCGTCCACCTGCGGTCGCCGCCGGGCGGCGCGGCGGCCGAGGCCACGTTCGCCCGGCTGGGACGGCACACCTACCGGATTCCGGTCGAGTGCGCCGACGGATGCCAGCTCGCCGGGCTGTCCGTCCGGCTCGAACCGGGCACCGCCGGTGCGGTCGACCCGGACACCGAGACCGATCCACGGGTCCGTGAGGTGACCCTCACCGACCTCTCCGTCAACGGGGAGCGGCTACTCGGGCCGGCGGAGCTCACCGACGAGCAGCGCTGGCGTGATCCGTCCGGTGGCCCGTCCGAGGCCGGGCCGGACGGGCTGCGACTGCTCGCCGGTGGGGCCGCCCCCGACCCGTGGGCGCTGCCGGCCGACACGCCGTACCCGCTGCCCGCGGTGACCGCCCTGGCCGACGACCGGCCGCCCGGGCTGAACCCGACCACGGCGCTGCTGCCCACCGGTGCGCAGCTGACGTCCGAGGTCGACCCGGTCCCGGCGCTGCCGGCGTTGGGCGACCAGGGCTTCCTGGTCGACATGGAGTACGCCGTACGGGCGGTGCCCGAGAAGACCGGGCTCGAAACGGCCCAGGTCTGGCTCGGTCCGCGGGCACCGGCGGACATCGCCGAGCAGTTGGACGCGGCCGGGCTCACCGTTACCGGCGAGTTCACCCCGGAGCAGATCCGGGCCGGGTTGGACCGGCAGGCACCGGCCCTGGCGATCTGGTTCCACCTGCTCGCCGCCGCCCTGGCGGTGATCCTCGCCGGCTCCGGGATGGTGCTGCTGGCCATGGTCGAACGGCGCCGTCGTGCCGAGGACCTGACCGCGTTGCGGACCCAGGGACTGCCGTCCCGGTCGGCGGCCGGCTCGCTGCGCTGGAGCGGTCTGCCCGCAGTGCTGCTGGCCGCGGCGACCGGGCTCGCCGGTGCGCTGCTCGCCTGGTGGCTGAGCGGCAGCTACCTGCCGGTCGCCGTCGAGGAGGCGGTCCCGCTGGCCCCGGTGCGCTGGCCCCGGCCGGTCGCCGTGCTGCTCCCCGTGATCGGCGTCATGCTGCTGTTCGGGGCGGTGGCGCTGGCGTTGGGACGCGCCCTGCGCGTGCGAGACTAGGTAACCATGAGCGACCCACGTACCACCCCGTCGATTTTCACTCGCGGCGCGGTAGACCTCAGCTCGCTGCGCAGCGCAGCGCCGGCCGGCGGGAACCGGCCGGACGGGACCCCGACCCGGGCCGGTGGCGGCCCGGCGGCCGGCGCACCGGCGGCAGCCGGTGCTGTCATCGACGTCACCGAGGCGACCTTCCAGACCGAGGTTCTCGAACGGTCGATGACCACACCGGTGGTCATCGACTTCTGGGCCGAGTGGTGCGAGCCCTGCAAGCAACTGTCGCCGCTGCTGGAGCGACTCGCGGCCGAGGGCGGTGGCGCCTGGACGCTGGCCAAGATCGACGTGGACAGCAACCAGCGCCTGGCGCAGATGTTCCGGGTGCAGAGCATTCCCATGGTGTACGCCGTCGTCGGCGGCCAGCCGGTTGACGCGTTCGCCGGAGTGGTGCCGGAGGCCCAGCTGCGGCAGTGGATCGGCGCTGTGCTCAAGGCTGGCGGCGTCACCGTCGAGGAGCCGGAGAATCCGCTGCTCAACGCCGCCGACGAGGCGCTGATGATGGGCGACCTGGACGCCGCGGAGCAGGCCTACCGGAAGATCCTCAACGAGGCGCCGGCGGACACCGCCGCCGAGGCCGGGCTGGCCCAGGTCGCCCTGGCCCGCCGGGTGCAGGGGGTGCAGCCGGCAGCTGCGCTCGACGCGGCGGCGTCGGCACCGGACGACGTACCGGCTCAACTGCTCGCCGCCGACGTGGAGGTGCTCGGCGGTCAGGCGGAGCAGGCGTACCAGCGGTTGATCGACCTGGTCCGGCGCAGCGCCGGTGACGACCGGGAGACCGTCCGCAAACACCTGGTGTCGCTGTTCACCATGGCCGGTCCGGACGACCCGGCGGTGACCAGGGCCCGCCGGGCGCTGGCCAGCGCACTGTTCTGAGCCCCGCCGATGCGCCGGATCGCCGTACTGGACGCACCGTCGAACCTCGGTCTGCGACCGCCGACCGGGACGTCGGTGCCGGGCTGCGCGAAAGCGCCCGGCGCACTGCGGGACCATCAGCTGGTGGGTCGGCTCGGCGCCCGCGACGCCGGGTGCCTGACCCCGCCCCGGTACGACCCGGCGGACTGGCGACCCGGAGACGGGGTCTGCCACGCCGGGTCGATCTCGGCGTACACGATCGCCCTCGCCGGGCGGATCGGTGCCGTCATCGACGCCGGAGAGTTCCCGGTGGTGCTGGGCGGTGACTGCTCGATCCTGCTCGGCGGGGCGCTCGCCATGCACCGGCTCGGCGAGGCGGTCGGTGGGCGGATCGGCCTGGTCTACGTCGACGGGCACTCCGACTTCCGGCATCCCGGCAACGCCTCGTACGTCGGTGCGGCAGCCGGCGAAGGGCTGGCCCTGGTCACCGGCCGGGGCCAGCCGGACCTGGCGGGGATCGAGGGCCGCCGGCCGTACTTCCGTGACATCGACGTCGTGGTGCTCGGCATCCGGGCCCAGGACGAGTACCGGCTGGATCTGCAGGCGGCCGGGATCGTCACCCGACCGGTGCCCGAGCTGCGTGCGGAGGGGGCGGCGCGCAGCGCCCAGTGGGCCCGTGACCAGCTGGCCGACTGCGCCGGCTACTGGGTGCATGTCGATGTGGACGTGCTCGACCCTGCGGTGATGCCGGCGGTCGACGCGCCGGACCCGGGCGGCATCGCCTTCGCCGAGCTGGAGCTGCTGCTCGCGGACCTGGTCGACACCCCGCACTGCCTCGGCGTCGAATTGACCGTGTTCGACCCCGACTACGACCCGGACGGCAGCTACGCCGCCGACATCGTCTCGACCCTGGTGGCCGGGCTGCGACCGGTGCACGCCGACCGCGTTCCGGTTGAGGAGGCACCGTCACCGGCAGCCGATTCGACTGTTGCCGCCCCTGCCGATCAGGAGGCACCGGCGGTTGCCGGGCTGCGGCCGGCGGTGCCGCCTCCAGCGGTGACCTTGACGGTTGCGGATCGGAGCGCACCAAATGGTGGGGCGGCCAAGCCCGGACGGCTACGGCGGCAGACGCCGTCTCCGCGACCACCTGATGCTGAATCTCCCGGGCCGTTAGCGCAACAACCGCCGGCGCCGCCCGCCACTGACACCTGAGCTGAGACGCGGCTGCCTACCGGACGTCTGACTCGCGCACCGAGACGAACAGAGCAGCCTGCGGGTCCCGCCGGATATCGGTGAAGGCATGCGGCGGTAGTTCGGTAGCCTGCTATCCGTGGCCAGCCGCTCATGGATGACGCTTGCGAGCTGGACGGTCGTCGGCTCGGCGATCGAGGATCTGGACCCGGTGTGCGCGGAGCAGCTTGGCGGGTAGGGCCTCGGCAAGCTGCTCGGCGGTGACGCTCGGACCCACGTGCTAGTCGGTCAGTGGGTGTCGGGGGTGAGGGTGGAGAGGAAGGACGTCCAGCCGGCGGGGGAGAAGGTGAGTGCCGGGCCGGCGGGGTCTTTGCTGTCGCGTACGAGGACTGTGGCGGGGACGTTGGTGGCGACCTCGACGCACGAACCTGTGCTGTCCGAACGCGTTGACTTGCGGTACTTCGCTGTGGCCAGGACCTCTGGGGAGAGCGCGTCACGACTACTGGGCACTGGATAGCTCCTTCGCTCTCTGGTTGATCAGGTTCCTGGATGCGGTTTCGTTCAAGGCGGAGCGGTTGATGGCTGCCGCGGCGGCCTCGAATCGGACGATGTCGGATGGTTTATGGGTCAGGAGGTGGCCGGTGAAGTTGTCCATGTAGGCCGTTGCCGGCCCGCCTTGCTCCGGGAACGTTATGACCGCGAACGGCCCCGTGTCGATGCCGTAGTGCGCACCGAGGCTGAACGGCACGACCCGGACGGAGACGTTCGACAGGGCACCCCGCTCATTGATCTGCTGCAGTTGGCGGGCCATCACAGCTGGTCCACCGATGGTGCGGTGCAGCACGGCCTCGCCGAGCACGACGGTGAAGTCGACGGGATTGTCTGATCTTGTCAGGATCTCCTGCCGGCGCATCCTGACAGCGACGCGACGCTCGAACTCGGCATCTGCGGCTTTCGGGCCGTCGGAAGCCGAGATCCGAAGGATCTCCCGCGCGTATTCCTCGGTCTGCAGGAGTCCGTGGACGCGCTCGCCCTCGTAGGCCCATACCGATTGAGCTGCGGCCTCCAGGCCGATGTACATGTCGAAGCCGGGTGGGAGCACGTCGCGGAATCGTGAGAACCAGCCCTTGACCCTGGTGGCTGCTGCCAACGCCAGCATCGTTGCCGTGGTCTCATCGTCCGCGCCGAACAACTCGGCCAGGGACTTCACGTCGTGGTCCTTGACCCGTACGCCGGGCAGGCCGTTGATGATCCGGTGGGCGGTGGGACGGGCGCGCTCCATGTGCTGCGCGGCCTGCTCGATCGTGATCGGGGTCCCGTCCTTGTTCCGTGCCTGTTTGCGCAGGTTCTGCAGCATCAGCGCCAGGCGCTGACGAGCCACGGCCGCGCCGGCATCGTCTCCGTCGACTGCCACTGTGGAGCCCTCCCTCCCGTGCGTGCTGCCACCCCTGGCGACCGCGTCCGGCAAAAATTTAACACTGCACCCGAACGATCTTGATCGAGCGTAGCCGCCCGCTGCGGCTACCTCTCCGGCCACATGGCAAAACCATGAAGTCAAAAATTGAATGTTGCGGTTTTGCGTGATCGATGGTTGACTCTGTGCCGGAACGACCTTCGTGGACGGTTGATCAACTGGCCGGCTACCGGGTAGCGGGGAACGGCGAGTGTCTTGATCGTTTTCCCGCTGCGTTTCGCTGAAATCCCAGGTGACCGGGCGGGTCGCGGTAACGATCCGCCCGGCCATCCCCAGCCCAATCGGAAGGGTTGATCATGGTGGCGCTTGGTGCCCTGGTTTCCGGAATCCTGCTCGGGTTCTTCGTCGGGTTGTTCAGCTTCAAGATCAAGTCGCGGTGGTGTCCCGACTGCGGTCGGACGACGGTGCCCGCCGCCGATCGGTAGCGTGCCGGCCGACCGTTCACCGGCCGATCCCCGGCCCGGTGACGAGTTGATCATCGATGGCGGGGCGAGTGTGCAGTTCGCGGCCGGGCGGGGTTTCCGGTTCCGGGTGACGACAGTAGACAAAAAGCTGACGTACGACGGCTGGGTGTGGCTCACCGGGTATGTGTTGGCAGCCGACGGCGAGGCCCGTGAACGTCGGGAGATCTTCGTCCAGCGAGATGGTCTCCGCTGGGCACCGCGTCCACGCCGACATCACTGACCTTTCCTGCTGGGGCGGCGGCACCACTGCGACGCGAAACCGCGCGCTCTCCATCCGTACTTCTGAAGGTTTTCGACTGTGTGAAAGGTGGTTCCTGCTGTGCGTAGGTTCCTTGACCTGTTCCGGCGGGCTCCGGTGCGGAGCCGGCGTAACCGGCGGTTGCTCGCCGAGATCGCCCGCCACAACCGGCGGCCGGCCGACGCCGATGCCGGTCAGCGCCGGCCGGTGCGGCCCGCCCCGAACACCGCCGGTCACTTGTACGGGCGGCCGGTGCGGCCGTCGATCAGCCCTGGCATGGTCCGCGACCGCGCGTTCGGCGACCGTGTCCGGCGTGGCTGCGACCCGGTCGAGGTGCGGGCGTTTCTGCACCTGGTGGCCGACGAGTTGACCGCGCTGCGCGCCGAACTGACCGCCACCCGGGAGGAGAACGTGCGGGTCAAGCAGGCGTTGCGGGACTGGCAGTCGCAGCAGTTCGAGCAGACCCACCGGTTCGGGGCGGGGGTGGCGGCGTGAACGGCGTCAACAAGGTGCCGGCCGGCTCACTGCACATCGTCGGGTATGGATCCGAGCGGCGGCGGGCGCAACGGGTGTTCACCGTCGCGAACCTCGACACCGGGCAGGTGGCGTCGACCAGCCTGGTGCCCGGCTCGTTCACGCCGTTGCCGACGCCGGGTGGGACGTGGTGGTTGCCGTACGCGCCGATCGTCACGGACCTCGCCCAGCGTGCCGGGGTGGCCGCCGCGACGTTGCGTGACCCGGACTTCCCCGACGAACCGGGCCGGCTGCCGTCTTCGGGGTTGACGCTGCCCCGGCAGTGGCAGCCCACCGTTCCGGAGCGGGATCGGCTGCGGTGGGAGGCGGTGGCGCTCGCCGAGCGGCCCGCCACGCCGTGGCTGGTGCTGATCGGCCGCAGCACTGCGCCGCCGCCACCCGGCGACCCGGGCCGGCTGCTCGGCCGGTTGTGCGCGCTCGCCGACCAGTTGCACGTCGACCTGGTCCTCGAAGTGCGGCCCAGCTCGATCGGGCGTGGGCTGAGCTGGGACGTCCGGTTCGAGCATGCCGGCGGTGCGGTGCCCGACTATCAGCACCGGTGGATCGCCGACCTGCCGACCGCGCTCGCCACCATCCCCGCCGAACGGGCGGTGACCGGCCTGACCGTCGCCAACCCGCAGCTGCCCGCCCACTACCTCACCGACGAGGCGTTGGCCGCGCGCCCGGTGCCGGTGGGGTTGGACGGGCACCCCGGCGGCCACGACCTGGACCAGGTCGAACGACGCATGATCGCCGACGCCGAGCAGCACGGCGGCGGGCAGGCCATCTGGCGTAACCGGCACTGGTGGCACACCAGCCTGCGACCCGCCGACACCCCCGGGACATTCGTGCGTGGCTGGGAGCCGCCGGCGCCGAAACACTGGGGCGAGCCGATCCCCGCCCACCCCTGCACGCGGTGCGCCGACCGGCCCGATCCGCCGTTCTGCCTGGACTGTTACGGCACCCGGCGGGTCCGGCGCGGCGCGGTGCTGACCGTCACCGACCTGCGTGGCCGGACCGTGCACCGCAACTGGCGACCCGACAGCGACCAGCCGCCGCCGACTCTCGTACCCGCCGACCGGCTGTCCGGCTCCACCGTGTGGCAGCTGCCCGAGCACTACCAGATCGGGGCGCTCGCGGCACAGTTCGGTGTGCGGCCGACCGACCTGACCGACATCGACGGCGAACACAGCATCGACCAGCACCTACGCCTGGGTGTCAGCCAGGTCCCCCACGGCGGCGGCGACCCGCTCGACGCGTACCTCGGTGAAGTCGGCGCCACCCACGACGGCGCCCGCATCATGGTCCTCGCCACCGGCTGGCCCGGCCCCACCCCCGACCAGGTCGCCGCCCTGATCCGCGGCCTCGGCCTCGCCCTCGACATCACCGTCATCGACCACCGCAACACCATCGGCCGACCCGAACTGTCCCAAGGCCACTCCTGGTCCGTCCGGGTCGTCGACCCCACCACACCCCTGGCCGTCGACCCCGTCCCCACCAGCGCCAGCCTGCCCGAAGCCGTCGCACTCTGCTACCGCTACCTGCACGGCGCACTGCGCGCCACCATCCACACCAACCCGGCCACGCCGATACCCGTCCCACAACAGCCCGCGACGGCCGGAACCCTCCCCGACACCACAACCTGCATCACCCAGCTACGCCGCCACGCCGCCACCCAACCCGGCCAGCCCGCCACCATCCGCCTCCACCCCGACGGCACCCACGCCCTCACCACAACCGAGACGAAGAAGACCTGGTCATGACGCTAGGAGCGCCAGGCCCCGACCATCTACCGTGGGGAGGTGGCGCGGGTACCGGTGGCCGGCACGTCGGGCGCAGGGAAGACCACCCAGGTCCGCTTCTACGACCGCTTTCACCATGTCGTCCTCAGCGCGCCGCTGGGGTTCTTCTCCAGCGAGTGATTCGTCGGACGAACCCCTATGGAAGAACTTCCGATCAGCACGCGGAGATCGCCGAGTACGTCCGGACCGTTGAGCCGCTTCTCAGACGTGGAGCCACCATCGAGCTTGCCGGACGTCAAACGATCTCCGAGCTGGCCGACGTCATCGAGAATCTGGTCAGGAAGCACTGATCCGCCGCGACTCGCGAAGTGCCCGACGGCGCGGCTGTCAGCGGCCGTACGACGAGCCGGGCAGGAGCAGTTTGAAGGCCGGATCGTACCCGGTGGGTTGGGTCAGTCGGTGGCGAGGCCACGTAGGAACCGCTCGGCGATCGGGACCGCCTGGCCGGAGCCGGAGCCGCCCTGCTCGACGAAGACGGCGAAGGCCAGGTCGCCCTGCCAGCCGATGAACCAGGCGTGCGTGTTCGCCGGGTCGTCGTCGTACTCGGCCGTGCCGGTCTTGCCATGCACCGGCTCGCCCGGCACGTCCCGCAACGCCTGCCCGGTGCCGTCGGTGACCACCTCACGCATCATCGTCCGCAGCGCCTGCACCGCCGCCGGGTCCAACTGCGGACCGTCCGGCACCGCCGACGGCGGCGTCGGCTCGACGATGAGCGTCGGCTGGCGCCACTGCCCCCGGACGACCGCAGCGGTGGCGCCGGCCATCGCCACCGGGCTGACCAGCGTGGTGCCCTGGCCGAAGGCGGCGGCGGCCCGTTCCGCCGGCGGGCCACCGGCGGAGACCGCGCCGGTGAACGCCGACACGCCGAGCCGCCACTCGCCTTCCAACCCGAGCAGCCGGCCCGCCTCGGCCAGCCCGTCCGCCTCCAACTGCGGGGCCAGCTCGACGAAAGTGGTGTTGCACGACTTGGCGAAGGCGGTCCGGAACGGCACCCGGCCCAGCTCGAAGCCGTCGGAGTTGGTGAACGTGCGCCCGTCGACGGTGGCCGTCTTCGGGCAGTCGACCGGCGCGTCCGGGTCGACCGCGCCGGCTTCGAGCAGGCCGAGCGCGCTGACCATCTTGAACGTGGAGCCGGGCGGGACCTGTGCGGTCAACGCCAGGTTCTCCGTACCACCGTCGGGGCCGTTGGCGACGGCGACCAGCGCGCCGTCGCTGACCCGCACCGCCACCAGCGCGGCGCGCTGCTCCTCGTCGGCCAGCGCGGCGTCGGCGGCGGTCTGCACGACCGTGTCCAACGTGGTCCGCAACGGCTCGCCCGGCCGGGCGTCGGCGCGGAACACCACCTCGTCGCCGGAGACGCTGCCGTCCGGAGCGGTCCCGACGATCTGCACCGAATACCCGGGTACGCCGCGTAGCCGCTCCTCGTACCCGCCCTGCAGGCCGCCGTGGCCGACCAGGTCGCCGGCCTCGTACCGGCCGGGGTGCGCCTCCATGTCCTGCCGCTGCACCGGGTCGACGGTGCCGAGCAGCGCGCGGGCGAACTCCCGGGTGGGGGCCAGGTCCCACTCCTGCCGGCGGAACTTGGTACCGGGCAGCTCGTAGATGCGGTCGCGGATCTGTTCGTACGCCTCCTCGCGCAGGGTGACCACCTCGACGAAGGCGTCCGGCTTCGCCGCGTCGAGCCGGTCCGCGAGCCCGGAGACGTCGACCGGCGGGCTGATCGCCGGTCGGATCGCCCGGAACGCGGCGTCGAGCTCGGCGGCCAGGGCGGCCGGGTCGTCGACCTCGCTGGGCTGTACGCCGACCACCACCACCGGGCGCGGCGCGACGATCGGCTGCCCGGCCCCGTCGAGGATGGCGCCGCGGGGCGGGGCGAGCCGGTTCAGTGCCAGCCGGTCGCCGCTGCCGAGCCGCTTGTGGACGATCGCCGGCTCCCAGATGATCTGCCAGGCGTCGTCGGCACCCCGGCGTAGCCGGACCGACGTCGGGTAGCTCCACCGGACGTCGCCGGGGAGCGTCCATTCGACGGCGATGGTGGCGGTCGCGATGTCCTCGGTCACCTCGGCGTCGCCGTCCGGGCGCAGCTGCGGCGGCGTGTCCTTCAGGTCCCCGGAGAGGGCGGTCAGCTCCTCGGCGACGTCAGTGGCGGGCACCCGTTCGCCGGCCGGGGTGATGAAGCCGATGTCGGTGAGGTCACCGGAGTGCCAGCCGTCGATGAAGGCCGAGACCGTGGCGTCCGGCCCGTCGTCGGAGGAGCAGCTGGTCAGTGCGGTGACGGCGAGTAGCAGCGCGGTCGCGACGGTCGCCTTGCGGCGCATGCGACGGCCCCCTTCCGGACGCATGGCGGACACCGGAACGGTAGTACGTGCGCGCATGGACCGCTGTCCCCCGGGGTACCGGATGAACCGTTGTCCCGTTTCGTCCAGACCATGTCACCCGACGTGGTCAGACGGTGTCGCCAAGCCGACGGCGGGGTGCCGGTGTGCCGTCGGAACGACGATCCGGGAGGAATAGGCTTGGCCGAGGTTGACCCCACAACGTGGTGGGGCCGAGGGGAGTCTGCGCCAATGAACCGCCGTCCGGTCACGAAGTCGAAACGTCAGGCCTCGGGCGGTGACGGGCAGCGTCGCCGGCAGAGCACCGGCCCGCACCGCCAGTCCGAGCCGGACCCGGACGAGGTGTTCGACCTCCAGACGTTCGCGCCGCCGGAGTCGGCGCTGGCCGCCGTGGTCGACGACACCGACGACACCGGGTACGACGAGCCGATGCCCAGCGCCGAGCGGCTGATCGCCCAGGCGGTGTCGCTGGCCGACACCGACCACGACGCCGCCTCCCTGGTGGACCGGTTCTGGCGGTTCGCCGCCGACGAGGAGCTGGTCGGCTGCCGCCCGCAGGAGATGCTCGACGCCGCCCGGGCACACCGGGAGCTGGCCGGGCACCGGCTGCCCGGCGAGTTGAAGCTGCGGCTGACCCCGCCCGGCGACGGCCGGCCGTACACGATCGTCGAGATCGTCACTGACGACATGCCGTTCCTGGTCGACTCGGTGACCGCGCTGCTCACCGAACGGCACTTCGACGTCCACCTGCTGGTCCACCCGCTGGTGGTGGTCCGCCGCGAACCACTCGGCCAGCTCACCGAGGTGGCGGCCGACGTCGAGCCGGACGACGCGATCGACGGCGACCTGGTGGAGAGCTGGATCCGGATCGAGATCGACCCGATCCGGATCGCCGGTGACCTGGACCGGCTGCGCCGCGACCTGCAGCGGGTCCTCACCGACGTACGGGAAGCGGTGGAGGACTGGCCCCGGATGCGGCAGCGGGCGCTGGCCCTGGCCGACGAACTCGACCGGGCCGAGCCCGGATCACCCGACGCGCCGCCGGTGCCGGAGAAGGACCTCACCGACTCGGTCGAGCTGCTGCGCTGGCTGGCCGACGACCACTTCACCTTTCTCGGCTACCGGGAGTACCGGCTGGTCGACAGCGCGGACGGGGACAAGGCGCTGGTAGCGGTGCTCGGTTCCGGGCTGGGCATCCTGCGCCAGGACCAGACCCGGCCGCGCCCGCTCACCTCGATGACCCCGCAGGCGGCGGCGAAGGCGCTGGAGCAGCGGCTGCTGATCATCACCAAGGCCAACTCGCGGGCCACCGTGCACCGGGCCGCCTACCTCGACTACGTCGGCGTCAAGGTCTTCGACTCGGCCGGGGCAGTGGTCGGCGAGCGCCGGTTCCTCGGGCTGTTCTCCACCGCCGCGTACCGGACCAGCGTGCAGGAGCTGCCGGTGGTCCGGCGCAAGGTCGCCGAGGTGCTGGAACGCTCCGGGCTCAGCCCGCGCAGCCACTCCGGCAAGGACCTGCTGCAGATCCTGGAGACCTACCCGCGCGACGAGCTGTTCCAGATCCGCACCGACGACCTCTACCACGCCGTACTCGGGGTGCTGCGGATGGCCGGCCGCCGGCAGCTGCGGCTGTTCCTGCGCTCCGACGGGTACGGGCGGTTCCTGTCCTGCCTGATCTACCTGCCCCGGGACCGGTTCACCACGCACAACCGGCTACGGATGCAGCAGATCCTGCTGCGCGAGCTCAACGGCGTCGGCGTCGACTACACCACCCGGGTCACCGAGTCGATGCTGGCCCGGGTGCACTTCATCGTGCGTACCGACCCGGCGTCGCCGCCCGCCGAGCTGGACCCGGACCGGCTCGCCGAACTGCTCGCCGAGGCCACCCGGCTGTGGGAGGACGACTTCCGGCTGGTGCTGGAACGCAAGCTGGGCGACGAGTCGGCCAAGTCACTGCACCGGCGGTACGCCGACGCCTACCCGGAGGGGTACAAGGAGGAGCACACCGCGTACGAGGCGGTCCAGGACCTGGCCAAGCTGGAGCTGCTGGAGGAGCCCGGCCAGCTGGAGATGCACCTGTTCCGGCCGCCCGGCGGCACCGGGGTCGACGAGCGTGACGTGCGGTTCAAGGTCTACCGGTACGGCGAACCGATGGTGCTGTCCGACGTGCTGCCGGTACTGCACTCGCTCGGCGTGCAGGTGATCGACGAACGGCCGTACGAGATCGACCGGGTCGACCAGCGGATCTACCTGTACGACTTCGGGCTGCGGCTGCCGGTCGGCGCTCGGGCGATGGCCGAGGTCCGGCCGCACGTGGAGAACGCGTTCTCGGCGGCCTGGCGCGGTGAGGCGGAGATCGACGGCCTCAACGAGCTGGTGCTGCGCGCCGGGCTGACCTGGCGGCAGGTGGTGGTGCTGCGGGCGTACGCGAAGTATCTGCGCCAGGCCGGCGCGGTCTTCTCCCAGGAGTACATGGAGTCCACCTTCGTCGCCTACCCGGCGATCGCCGCGCTGCTGATCCAACTCTTCGAAACCCGGTTCGCGCCGGGGCCCGACGTCGACGACGAGCGACGCCGCCGGCGCGGGCAGGAGCTGGTCGCCGTGATCGGCCGCCAGTTCGACGAGGTGGACAGCCTCGACCAGGACCGGATCCTGCGCAGCTACCTGACGCTGATCCTGGCCACCCTGCGGACCAACTTCTACCAGCGCGGCGCCGACGGCCGCCCGGTCCCGTACGTGGCGATCAAGCTGGACCCGCAGGCCGTCCCGGACCTGCCGGCGCCCCGGCCGGCGTACGAGATCTTCGTCTACTCGCCCCGGTTCGAGGGCGTGCACCTGCGCTTCGGTGAGGTCGCCCGGGGCGGGCTGCGCTGGTCGGACCGCCGGGAGGACTTCCGTACCGAGGTGCTCGGCCTGGTCAAGGCGCAGATGGTGAAGAACGCGGTGATCGTGCCGGTCGGCGCCAAGGGCGGCTTCGTGGTCAAGCAGCCCGGCGGTACCGCGCGCGGTCGGGCGGCGGCCGAGCCACCGGACCGGGAGGCGGCCCAGGCCGAGGGGGTGGCCTGCTACCAGCAGTTCATCTCCGGTCTGCTGGACGTCACCGACAACATCGTCGCCGGGCAGATCGTGCCGCCGCAGCGGGTGGTGCGCCACGACGGCGACGACCCGTACCTGGTGGTCGCCGCCGACAAGGGCACCGCGACCTTCTCCGACGTGGCCAACGCGATCTCGATCTCCCGGGGTTTCTGGATGGGCGACGCGTTCGCCTCCGGCGGGTCGGCCGGCTACGACCACAAGAAGATGGGGATCACCGCGCGGGGGGCCTGGGAGTCGGTCAAGCGGCACTTCCGTGACCTGGGGGTGGACGTCCAGCGGCAGGACTTCACGGTGGTCGGCATCGGTGACATGTCCGGCGACGTGTTCGGCAACGGGATGCTGCTGTCCGAACACGTCCGGCTGGTCGCCGCCTTCGACCACCGGCACATCTTCCTCGACCCGGATCCGGACGCGGCCACCTCGTACGCGGAGCGGCGGCGACTGTTCGACCTGCCCCGGTCGTCATGGGCCGACTACGACACCGGACTGATCTCGGCCGGCGGTGGCGTGTATCCGCGTACCGCCAAGTCGGTGCCGGTCAGCCGGCAGGTCCGCGCGGCGCTCGGCCTCGACGACGGGGTCGACCTGCTCTCCCCGCCGGAGCTGATCCGGGCGATCCTGCGCGCCCCGGTGGACCTGCTGTTCAACGGCGGCATCGGCACCTACGTCAAGGCCTCCGGCGAGTCGCACGCCGACGTCGGCGACAAGGCCAACGACCCGATCCGGGTCGACGGCCGGTCGGTGCGGGCGAAGGTGGTCGGCGAGGGCGGCAACCTGGGGCTCACCCAGCGGGGCCGGATCGAGTACGCGACCGCCGGCGGGCGGATCTACACCGACTTCATCGACAACTCGGCAGGCGTGGACTGCTCCGACCACGAGGTCAACATCAAGATCCTGCTGGGCGGCGCGGTGGCCGATGGCGAGCTGACCGTACCGCAGCGTGACGCGTTGCTCGTGGAGATGACCGACGAGGTCGCCGCGCTGGTGCTGCGGGACAACTACGACCAGGCTCGGGCCCTGGCCAACGCCTGCGCCCAGGCGCGTCCGCTGCTGCCGGTGCACCGGCGGATGATCACCGACCTGGAACAGTCCGGGCAGCTGGACCGGGAGTTGGAGGCGCTGCCGTCCGACGACGATCTGGCGGAGCGGATCCGCGCCGGCGCGGACGGGTTGACCCTGCCCGAATTCGCGGTGCTGCTCGCCTACGCCAAGATCTCCATCGAGGGGCAGGTGCTGGCCGACGGGCTGCCCGACGAGGCGTGGACCGACCGGGTGCTGGCCGACTACTTCCCGACGCCGCTGCGCGAGCGGTACGGCGCCCGGATGACCGACCACCGACTGCGCCGGGAAATCGTGGTGACCAGCCTGGTCAACGAGGCGGTCAACCGGGGCGGCATGTCCTTCGTCTACCGGACGATGGAGGAGACCGGAGCGTCGGCCGCCGACGTGCTGCGGGCCTACGTGGTGGTCCGCGACGTGTTCGGGCTCGACACGCTGTGGGCCGACATCGACGCACTGGACAATGTGGTCGGCACCGCCGCGCAGGTTTCGGTCTACCTGGAGAGCCGGCGACTGCTGGACCGGGCCGTCCGCTGGCTGGTCACCAACCGCAAGTCCCCGCTGGACGTGCCGGGAGAGACCGCCCGGCTGCGCGAAGGGGTGTCGCGACTGCTGCCGGAGCTGGGCGACTACTTCCGGGGCGACGAGCGGGAGTCGCTGCGGACCCATATCGACACCATGACCGGTCGCGGTCTGCCGCCGGATCTCGCCGACCGGGCCACTCGGATCATGTACAGCTTCGGGCTGCTCGACGTGGTGGAGACCGCCGCCGACACCGGCTGCGACGTCACCGAGGTAGCCTCGGTGTACTTCATGCTGTCCGAACGGTTCCGGGTCGACTGGCTGCTGAGCAAGATCTCGCTGCTGCCCCGGGGGGACCGCTGGCAGACGCTGGCCCGCACCGCGCTGCGCTACGACCTGTACGCCGCGCTGGCGGCGCTCACCGTCGAGGTACTCACCGCCACCCCGGGCGAGCTGGCGGTGCAGGACCGGGCCGAACAGTGGGAGCAGGACAACGCCAGCGCGGTGGCCCGGGTACGGCGGGCGATGGAGGACTTCGCCCACTCGCCGGCCGACCTCGCCGCACTGTCGGTGCTGCTGCGCCAG
Organism: Solwaraspora sp. WMMD792; assembly: GCF_029626105.1. Taxonomy (NCBI): domain Bacteria; kingdom Bacillati; phylum Actinomycetota; class Actinomycetes; order Micromonosporales; family Micromonosporaceae; genus Solwaraspora; species Solwaraspora sp. WMMD792. The sequence continues at coordinate 4,399,740 of NZ_JARUBH010000009.1, read as the reverse complement.
ATCCGGACACTGGTTCGCACATCTTCGGCCAACTGACCACATCGGCCGGAAAAGCTGCATACTTTCGGCAGGGTAGACAGAGGCATTTCCGGGCGGGTGAACGGCTTCTCCATCAGGGCGGCGTGCGGGCCGTCCCGTACGGCAGGAGGCAGGCAGGATGCTGGACAAGCGTCTCTACCACCATCTGGTCAGCTGGCTGGGCCAGTGGCCGGCCGGCCGGGCGTTGCAGGTGGTCGGCTCGGAGCGGCGGGTCCGACCGGGCTGGGACGGCCGGCCGCATCCGGTGGTCGGCGTCGGGGCGCCCGGCGGTGCGGTGCTGTCCGTGCCACCCGACAAGGTCGAGGCGGTACGCGCGTTGACCGACCTGCCGCTCACCGATCTGCTGGCCAAGTTGCCCACCGCGGTCGGCCGTCCCGGCTGGCGGGCGCAGCGCACCGTGTTCCGGTACTGTCTGGCGCCGGCGCCGCTGCCCGACGCCGGGGACTGGATCGACTCCGCTGACGAGTCGTTGCCGCCCTGGCTGCGGCAGTTCACCAACCCGGTGCTGGTCGCCCGGGACGCCGACGGGACGTTCCTGGCCGGGGTCGGGCTGAAGCGGCACGACGCGCACGGCCAGGAGATCGCGGTCGGCACCGTACCGGCGGCGCGTGGTCGTGGCCTGGCCCGCCGGCTGGTCGCCCAGGCCGCCCGTCGGGTGCTCGACGGCGGTGCCGTCCCCACCTACCTGCACGCGGTGGGCAACGCCGCGTCGGCGAAGGTGGCCTCGGCCGCCGGGTTCCGCGACCGGGGCTGGACCGCGTACGGCATCTCCGCCGACTGACGTCCGGGCCGGCGTCGGGCCGAGCGGCGCCGGGGCGTGGATTCCGGGCCGGCTTCACCCGGTACGGGTGATGTCGTACCACCCGGTCGGCCGCGACCCTGCCACTGGGTGGAGGGAGCGGATGATGCCGCAGACGACGCAGCGGGAGCAGACCACACGGACCGCCTCGGCGCGGGAACCGATGGCGGCGACGCGGGAGTTCTTCGACCGCCTCGGCCGGAAGGAGAACGCGGCGCTGCTGCGACAGATCTCCGGGACCGTGCGATTCGACCTGGCACACGACGAACAGGTGGACTACTGGTTCGTCACCTTCGACAACGGCCGGGCCAGCCTGCTGCGCGAGCAGCGGGACGCCGAGAGTGTGCTGCGTACCGATCAGAAGGTCTTCGAAGGAATGGCCCGGGGCGAGATCAACCCGATGGCGGCGATGCTACGCGGCGACATCATGGTGCTCGGTGATCTCCGGCTACTGATCTTGATCGAGCGGATGATGCCCGGCCCGCCCGGTTCCCACGACCCACGCGCGTTCGCCCGGCGGGAAAGGAACGACTGATGACCGAGGGAATGGTCAGCATCCTGGACGGCAACACCTTCGTGGTCAGCGACAGCCAGGGCGACATCGACGCCTCCCCAGCGGCGCCCACCGGGCTCTTCTCGTTCGACACCCGGTTCCTGTCGAAGTGGCAGCTGACCATCGACGGCGAGCGGCTGTCCTCACTGTCGGTCGACGACCTGCAGTACTTCGAGGCGCGGTTCTTCCTGGTGCCCGGTGAGCCGACCCACTACGTCGACGCCGAGATGTCGGTGATCCGGCAACGCTGGGTGGGCGGCAGTTTCGACGAGGAGATCACCATCCTCAACCATGCCCAGGAGCCGATGGAGCTCGCGGTACGGCTGGAGGCGGGCAGCGACTTCGCCGACCTGTTCGAGATCAAGGACGTCCGGCACAAGGTCGGCAAGCACTACGCCCACGTCGACCGGGACTGTCTGCGGCTCGGCTACCAGCGGGAGAGCTTCCACCGGGAGACCGTGATCTCCAGCAGCGAGCCGGCGGCGATCGACGAGCACGGGTTCAGCTTCACCATCGTCATTGAGCCGCACGGCAAGTGGATCACCCACATCAAGGTGAAGACCACCGCGATCGGCCCGGACGGGCGGGATCTGCGTGAGGGAATGCTCGGGCAGCACTTCGACCGGGCCAAGCCGGAGATGCGCCGGGAACTGGACGAGTGGATCGCCCGGGCACCGCGGCTGGCCTGTGAATGCGAGCCGCTGGCATCGACGTACCGGCGGAGCCTGGTGGATCTGGCCGCGCTGCGCTACACCCCGTTGTCGCTGGCCGGGCAGTCGGTGCCGGCCGCCGGTGTGCCGTGGTTCGCCACCATGTTCGGCCGGGACAGCATCTTCACCAGCCTGCAGGCGTTGCCGTTCGCGCCGGAGCTGGCGGCGGCGACGTTGCGCCTGCTCGGCGGGTTGCAGGGCAGCAAACTCGACGACTTCCGGGACGAGGAACCGGGCAAGATCCTGCACGAGATCCGGTACGGCGAGTCGTCAGCCTTCGAGGAGCAGCCGCACACCCCGTACTTCGGCGCGGCCGACTCGACCCCGCTGTTCGTCGTGCTGCTCGACGAATACGAGCGGTGGAGTGGCGACGTCAAGCTGGTCCGGTCCCTGGAGGCGGAGGCCCGGCAGGCGCTGTGCTGGATCGACACCTACGGTGACCTGCTCGACAACGGTTACCTCTGGTACGAGCGACGCAACGTGGAGACCGGCCTGGAGAACCAGTGTTGGAAGGACTCCTGGGACGCGATCTGCTACCGCGACGGCCGGTTGCCCGGCTTTCCCCGGGCGACCTGCGAACTGCAGGGGTACGCGTACGACGCGAAGATGCGCGGCGCCCGGTTGGCCCGCGAGATCTGGCACGACCCGGGGTACGCCGACCAGTTGGAGCGGGAGGCGGCCGACCTCAAGCGTCGGTTCAACCGGGACTTCTGGGTCGCCGACGGGGAGTACTTCGCGCTCGCGCTGGACCCGGAGGGCGGCCAGGTCGACGCGTTGTCGTCGAACATCGGCCACCTGTTGTGGAGCGGCATCGTCGACGCCGGCAAGGCCAAGAAGATCGCCAAGCATCTGGTCAGCCCGCGGATGTTCTCCGGCTGGGGGGTGCGGACCCTGGCCGAGGGGGAGGGCCGGTTCAACCCGATCGGCTACCACGTCGGCACGGTCTGGCCGTTCGACAACTCGTTCATCGCCTGGGGGCTGCGCCGGTACGGCTTCGTCGAGGAGTCGGCCCGGATCGCCGACGGAATCATCAACGCCGCGCAGTACTTCAACGGACGGTTGCCGGAGGCGTTCGGCGGCTACGACCGGGCGCTGACCAAGTATCCGGTGGAGTATCCGACCTCCTGCAGTCCGCAGGCCTGGTCGACCGGGGCCACCCTGCTGCTGCTGCGGACCCTGCTCGGCCTGGAACCGCAGGGTGAGCATCTGGTGGTCGATCCGGCGTTGCCGATGAGCATGGGCCGGATCGAACTGCTGGACATTCCCGGTAGGTGGGGCCATATCGACGCGTTTGGTCGCGGCCGGATGGACATCCACCGCAAGGAGCGCCAGCCGGCCTGACCCGGGCCGTCCGGCCTGACCGGCATCCGGGCGTAGGGTGTCGACCGTGCGGGTAGGAATCGTGATCTTGCCGGACGAGCCGTGGTCGGTGACGTCGCGCCGCTGGCGCCAGGCCGAGGAGTGGGGCTTCGACCACGCCTGGACATACGACCACCTGGGTTGGCGGGACCTGGTCGAGGGGCCGTGGTTCGACGCGGTTCCGACGCTGACCGCCGCGTCGTCCGTCACCTCCCGGATCCCGCTCGGCACCCTCGTCGCCTCACCGAACTTCCGACACCCGGTGCACTTCGCCCGCGAGGTCACCGCGTTGGACGACATCTCCGCCGGCCGGCTGCTGCTCGGGGTCGGCGCGGGCGGGCTCGGGTTCGACGCCACGGTGCTCGGCGCCGGTCCGTTGTCACCGCGCGCCCGGGTCGACCGGTACGCCGAGTTCGTCGAGCTGCTCGACCTGCTGCTGCGCACCGACCGGGTGACCTGGCAGGGCCGGTACTTCCAGGCGGTGGACGCCCGCAGCACGCCCGGCTGCCGCCAGCGGCCCCGGGTGCCGTTCGTCCTGGCCGCCAACGGGCCCCGGTCGTTGGACCTGGTCGCCCGGTACGGCGCCGGCTGGGTGACCACCGGCACCGTCTTCGACGACCAGGCCGCCTGGTGGGCCTCGGTGGCCCAGTTGGCGCGGCGGTGCGACGCGGCGGTGGACCGGGCCGGGCGGGACCGGGACGACCTGCGCCGGTACCTGTCGCTGGACTCGGCACCGGTCTTCTCGCTGACCAGCGCCGACTTCTTCGCCGACGCGGTCGGTCGGGCCGCCGCGCTCGGCTTCACCGATGTGATCACCCACTGGCCGCGCCGGAGCAGCTGGTACGCCGGTGACGAGCGGGTGCTGGCCGAGGTGGCGACCGACGTGTTGCCGTCTCTGCGCTGACGCCCCGGACCGGTCGACCCGGCCCGGGGCGCTCAACGGTCGCTCAGCTGGTCACCAGCCCCAGCCGATGCGCACCGGGGTGGCGGTGGAGTAGCCGCGCTTGCTCTGCCCGGGGTAGAGCCACAGGTCGCCGGTGGTGTCGTTGCGGGTGAGGATGTCGGGGTGGCCGTCGCGGTCCCAGTCGACGGTGCCGAAGGCGGTGTAGCCGCGCCAGCCGTTGCCGATGCGTACCCGTGGGATGGTGGATCCGGCGCGGACGCCCTGTCCGGGCTGCAGCCACAGGTCGGCGGTGTCGTTGTCCCGGCTGATCAGGTCGACGTGGTCGTCGTCGTCCCAGTCGACGAGCCCGAACGGGCTGTGGGCGTTGGTGCTGGAGCCGATCGACACGCGGGGGGTGCCGGCCGGTCCACGGGTGCCCGTGCCGGGGTACAGCCACAGCTGTCCGGTGCCGTCCTGCCGGGCCACGATGTCGGGGTTGCCGTCACGGTCCCAGTCGCCGACCCCGTACGGGGTGAATCCGGCCCAGCCGGTGCTCAACCGCACCGGGGTGGCGGTGGAGTAGCCGCGCTTGCTCTGTCCGGGGTAGAGCCAGAGGTCGCCGGTGGTGTCGTTGCGGGTGAGGATGTCGGCGTGGCCGTCGCGGTCCCAGTCGACGGTGCCGAAGGCGGTGTAGCCGCGCCAGCCGTTGCCGATGCGTACCCGGGGCGCGGTGGACAGGCCGCGGACGCTCTGCCCGGGGTAGAGCCACAGGTCGCCGGTGGCGTCGTACCGGGCGATGATGTCGGGGTGGCCGTCGCGGTCCCAGTCGACCGTCCCGAACGGCGTGTACGGCACGGCGGTGAGCTGGCCGAGCAACCAGGTTCGGTTGCCGCCGGCACCGACCTCGCTGTAGGAGGCGGGCCCGGTGCAGCTGGCCGCCTTCAACACACCGGCCTGCGCGTAGGTGCCGCCGGCGGGAACCAGCAGCGGGCCGCCGCTGTCGCCCTGGCAGGGTCCCCGGTCGACCATCAGCCGTTTGATGCCGAGGCTGTCCGGCTGGGACGGGGTGATGAAGACACCGACGAACGGCAACCGCGACGGCAGGTTGCCGGCGCCGTCGAGTCCCCAGCCGACGGCGATGCCCTGATCGTACGGGGTGAACGGGCCGCCCTGTACGCCGTCGGACAGGTGCGCCTCGGACGGTGTGGTCAGCCGGACGGGGGTGACGCTGGTGATCGGCGAGCTGAGTTCGAGCAGCGCGAGGTCGTTGTGCCCGCCGATGTACTGCGGGTGGGCAACGATCCGGTGGATCCGGCGAAGTTCGCCGCCGGTGCCGGCGATGGTGTTGCCGACCCGTACCGTCACGTCGCCGACGGAGGTCGGCGCCGCGCAGTGAGCCGCGGTGAGCACCCAGCCCGGGTGGACGAGGGTGCCGGTGCAGAGCCCGCCGACGGCGGTGTTGCGGACTTCGGCGACGAAGCTGAAGTCGCCGGTGGCGACCGGTTGGCCGCCGACGATGGCCTGGGCCGGGCCGGGGGTGAGCAGCGGGGTGAGCCCGGCGAGCAGGACGGCGGCCAGGGGGGTGGCCAGTCGGTGTCGGGAGGGACGTCGGGTCGGGCGGTGATGCTGTTGCATGGTGGTTCTCCGCAATCGCCGGGCCGACGGGTGGCGCCACCCGGAGGGCGGGTCCCGTGGGCTGTTGTCGACCAGAGTGGAGTTTCCCGGTGCGTCCGGACGATCACCGTCGGTGGAGTGGCACGAATTGGGTAGACGGCGTACTGATCAATCTGGGGTGGTTGGCGTCGCGGCGTCCGCCGCGCGGTGCTGTTCCGGTACCGCTGCCGGCGGCTGAGCGGGACCACCGGCGTCGGCCCGCAAAGCGGCCACCTCGGCGCGCAGGGCCGCCAGTTGCGCGGTGACCGCGGCGACGTCCGCCCGGGTGGCCGGCGTCGTCGCGGCGTCCGCAGCCGCGCCGTCATCGTCGTCATCGGCGGCCTCAGCCGAGGCGGTGGAGATCCGCTCCACGATCCAGCTGGCCAGCGAACCGGTGACGAAACCGATCAGGCCGATACCGCCGATCATCAGCGCCAGCGCCACGAACCGGCCGGTGCTGGTGATCGGGTAGTAGTCGCCGTAACCGACCGTGGTGATGGTGACCACCGACCACCACAGCGCGTCCGGATAGGTGTTGATCGCACCGTCCGGGTGGCTGCGTTCGGCGTCCAGCACCGCCAGCCCGGAGACGATCACCAGCAGGACAGTGGTCGAGCCGACGTAGAGCGCCAGCCGGCCACGCGCCCAGACCTCGGTGCGCCGGGTCAGCAGGAGCACCGCGGTGACCAGCCGGAGCATCCGCAACGGCCGGAGAATGGGCAGCAGCAGCACGATCAGGTCGAACAGGTGGGCGCGGACGAACCGCCACCGGTCGCCGGCCAGCCACAGCCGGACGAGGTAGTCGACCCAGAAGAGCGCCCAGATGACGATGTTGGCAGCGACACACACGGCGTGCCAGCGCGCCGGCATCTGCGGGTAGAGAATGGGCGCGGCATAGACGACGAGGAACGCCACGGCGAGCACGGTCAACCCGGCCGCTGTCTGGCGCTCCCACCTGGCGGTTCGGTCCTCGCGGTGGGGGCCGGGCCCCGGATCCTGGAGAGACATGCCCGACAGGCTGCCTGATGGCGGCAACCGGTCCGCCACCGGCCCCGCCGCGACCCCGGCCGACCGCCGGTCCGGGCGCTGGCGCGGCATCCGGCCGGGCATCCGGCCCGGCGGTCGGCCGTCCGCACCGGCCGGTCGCCGTCGCCGGTGGCGGGTACCGATGTGGCGGCGCGGTGCCGACCGGTTCCAGCACCCGGCCCAGGTGATCGCCGGCGGGTTCGCTGCCGCCATCGCACTCGGTACGGCGTTGCTGATGCTGCCGGCGGCGAGCCGGTCCGGCGCCTCGCCGCCGCTGATCGACGCCCTGTTCACCGCGACCTCCGCGGTCTGCGTGACCGGGCTGGTGGTGGTCGACACGGCCGGTCACTGGTCGGCGTTCGGCCAACTGGTGATCATGGGCCTGATCCAGATCGGCGGACTGGGCATCATGACCCTGGCCACGCTGTTCACCGTACTGCTGTCCCGCCGCCTCGGCCTGCGGGCCCGGTTTCTCGCCCAGGCGGAGACCAAGACGCTGAGCCTGCGCGACGTCCGCCGGGTGGTGCGCAACATCGTGCTGTTCAGCCTGGCCAGTGAACTCGTGGTCGCGGTGGTGCTGACCGTGCGGTTCGCGGTGGGCTACGACTACCCGTGGGGTCGGGCCGCGTACCACGGGGTGTTCCACGCGGTCTCGGCGTTCAACAACGCCGGCTTCGCCCTGTACGCCGACAGCCTGATGCGCTTCGTCGCCGATCCCTGGATCACCACCACCGTCGCCCTGGCGGTGATCGTCGGCGGACTCGGCTTCCCGGTGGTCTTCGAACTGCTCCGGTGCTGGCACCGTCCCCGCCTCTGGTCGGTGCTGACCCGGATCACCGTGGTGCTGACGGCCAGCCTGCTGACCATCGGCACCATCGTGTTCACCCTGGTCGAGCTGCGCAACCCGGCGACGTTCGGCCCACTCGACGGCGCGCACAAGGTGCTGGCCGGCTTCTTCGCCTCGGTGATGACCCGTACCGCCGGGTTCAACAGCGTCGACATCGCGGCCATGCGGCCGGAGAGCCTGCTGCTCAGCGACATCCTGATGTTCATCGGCGGCGGCAGCGCCGGCACCGCCGGCGGGGTCAAGGTGACCACGGTCGGCCTGCTGGCCTTCGTGCTGTGGGCCGAGATGCGCGGCGAGACCCGGGTCAACGTCGGCTCCCGTCGGGTGCCGGAGGGCAACCAGCGGCAGGCGCTCGCGGTGCTGCTGCTGTCCCTCGGCGCGGTGGCGGTGGCCACCTTCACCCTGCTCGCCATGACCCGGTACCCGCTCGACCAGGTGCTGTTCGAGGTCGTCTCGGCGTTCGGCACCGTCGGGCTGTCCACCGGCATCACCGCAGGCCTGCCGCCAGCGGCCGACGTCCTGCTGATCGTGTTGATGTTCATGGGCCGGATCGGGCCGTTGACCGTTGCGTCGGCACTCGCGCTGCGGGAACGGAGCCGGCGCTACGAACTTCCGGAGGAGAGGATCATCGTTGGCTGACTCACGCAACGAACCGGTGGTGGTGATCGGGCTCGGCCGATTCGGCGGGGCGCTCGCCGTCGAACTTAACAACCGGGGCACCGAGGTGCTCGGTATCGACGGCGATGCCCGGACCACCCAGGGCTACAGCGGGCAGTTGCCGCACCTGGCCACCGCCGACGCCACCGACGTCGAGGCGCTGCGCCAGCTCGGGGTGAACGAGTTCCACCGGGCGGTGGTCGGCATCGGCACCGACATCCAGGCCAGCATCCTGGCCACCTCGCTGCTCGCCGAGCTCGGCGTGGCGGACATCTGGGCGAAGGCGATCAGCCGGCAGCACGGCCGGATCCTGGAACGGGTCGGCGCCCATCACGTGATCCTGCCGGAGCACGACATGGGCGAGCGGGTCGCCCATCTGCTGACCGGGCGGCTGCTGGACTACGTGGAGGTCGACCGGGACTTCGCGATGGTCAAGACGACTCCGCCGCAGGACGCGGTCAGCGTGCCGTTGCGCGAGTCGCGGGTCCGGTCCCGGTACGGCGTGACGGTGGTGGCGGTGAAGAGCGAGGCACGGGGCCCGGACGCCCGGTTCACCTACGCCACCCCGGACACCGTGCTGATGTACGGCGACATCGTCCTGGTGCTGGGCAGGATCGACGACGTGGAGCGGTTCGCCGAGTCCGGCTGACGCCCAGCGGGCGAGCGGTTCAGCGGTCAGCGGCGCGGCCGGGAAGAGCGGTCAGCGGCGCGGCCGGGAAGAGCGGTCAGCGGCGCGGCCGGCGGGCGTGGTAGACGAAGGCCGGCGGCAGGTTGCCGAGCACCGTACGCCCCATCACCACCTCCTCGAAGCGGTCGCGCAGCAGTTGCCGGAACCGACGGGCCGGCGGGGTCTGCGCGGTCAGTACGTACGCGAACGTGGTGAACGCCCCGTCCGGTCCCAGCACGTCGCACACCGCGCCGAGGGCGGACAGCTGCAGATCACGCGGGAAGGAGACCCACGGTAGCCCGCTGACCACCACGTCGGCGGTGGCCAGGCCCCGCCCGGCCACCAGGGCCCGGCAGTCGGCGGCGTTGCCGACGATCACCTCGACCTGCGGGTGCCGGCCGGCCAGCAGGTCGGCGAGGGACGGGCTGAGCTCGATCGCCAGGTGCCGACCCCGGCCGCCGAGCCGCCGCTGGATCACCCCGGTGAAGGCGCCGGTGCCGGGCCCGAGTTCGACGACGACCGGGTCGCCGCGTTCCGGGATCGGCGCGGTGATCGCCTCGGCCAACCGCTGCGAGCTGGGAGCGACCGCACCGATCCGGGTGGGCGACCGGAGGAACTCGCGGAGGAACGCCCCGGCGTCGCCGCCGCGCCGGGCAGCCGGAACCGGCGCGGGCTGCGGCGTGGTGGCGCTCTCCGACACGGGTACGGACATGAGGGGAACTCCTCTGCGCGGGTGCTCCGGCGAGCCGGGGAGACAGGGCATGCCTCGGGCCGGAGACACAGCATGCCTATTGCGGCACACCGTGTCAAAAGGGTAGCCGGTCGCGGTCAGCTGGTCGCGCTCAGCAGCCCCCGGAGCCACCCGGCCTGACCGACGTGCTGCAGGTCGTCGTTGGCGACGCTGACCAGCCGTGCGCCGAGGGTGACCGGCGGGTCCCACCGTTCGTCGACGATCCGGTCCAGGTCGGCGTCGGTCAGGCCGACCAGGAACCGCCGGGTCCGGTCGGCGACCGCCGTGTAGTAGTCGACCAGCGCGGCGGCGCTCTCCGGCGCCACCGCCGCCACCTGCTCGGCGCTGTGCCCGTACCCGGTGTCCGCCGGATCGGCGGTCAGGCCGAACCGGCGCGCCCAGCCGTCGCCGACCCAGACCTGCGGCTCGCCGATCACCTCGGCCAGGTGGTCGTCCTGGACCCGGGTCAGGTGCCAGACCAGCCAACCGATCGGATTCGTGCCCGGCGCTGGCGACCAGCGCAGCTGGTCCGGGCTCAGCCCGTCGACCGCCGCGCGAACCAGGTCGGGTAGCCGGTCGAAGGTCTCCACCAGCAGAGCGCTCGCATCCACCGTGCCCGTCTCCTCACCGGGCCGTGGCGGCCCTCCGTCGTGGGCCGTGGCGACCCTGCCCGGCCGGCCACGGCGGCCGTAGGCTATCAACGTGCCATGGCCCGCTACCTGCTCTTTCCCGGTCGGCACCACGTTCTCACCCGGTTCCAGGCCGACTATCTGAGCCGGCTGGCCGCCCGCGAGGCGGCGGCGTCCGACGGGCCGTGCACCGTCGTCTGGGCGGTGACGTCGGCCAACCACGGCAACACCCGGCGCAACCCGGTGCCGTACCACCGGCGGGAGGCCGCGATCGAGCGGTTCAGCGTCCTGACCGGGCTGCGCTCGGTGGTGGTGCCGGTCTTCGACGTCGTGGCCACCGAACGGTTCGCCGAGGTGACGGTGAAGACCGTGGCGGCGGTGACCGGACTGGAGCTGACCCCGGCGGACACCGTGCTGGCCTGCTCCACCCCGGAGGTGGCGGCGATGTACCGGCGGCTGGGCTTCCCGGTGGCTGGGGTGGAGGCTGACGTCGACCCGCCGCCGCCGCGCCCGTGGGACGTGCTGCTGCGGCTGGCCGCTGGCGACGACAGCTGGCGGGACCTGGCCCACCCGGCGAGCGTCGACGTCTTCGACCGGTACGGGCTGGAAGGCCACGTACGGTCGGTGGTCGACGATCCGGTGGTCGGCGCGGAGGGCGGGCTGACCGCGACCCGCGACTACCGCAGCTACGCCGAGGCGTTCGCCGAGGCCGCCCGGCGCAAGTGGGACGCGGTACGCCGGTACGTGCGACCCGGCCGGATCGTCGACATCGGCTGCGGTGCCGGCGCGGTGCTGGAGCTGGCCGACCGGGAACCGGCGCTGCGGGAGAGTGACCTGATCGGTGTCGAGGTGGCGCGGCACCTGTTCGAGGAGTGTGTGCACAAGAAGGCCCAGGGGGCGTTCAGCAACCCGAACGTCTACTTCTACCAGCGCAACGTGCTGGGCGGGGCGGTCTTCGCACCCCGGTCGGTGGACACCACGTTGACCTTCGCGTTGACCCACGAGATCTGGTCGTACGGGGAGCGGATGGCCTCCGTACGCCGATTCGTGCAGGCCATTTACGACCACACGGTGCCCGGCGGGGTGTGGATCAACAGCGATGTCTGCGGCCCGGACGGCGCCGACCGCCCGGTGCGGCTGCGACTGTCGACAGCCGACGGTGCGAACCCGGCGCAACCCCGGACCGACCTCGCCGCCGCCCCGCCGGCTGAAGTCGCCGCGTACCTGCGCGGGTTGTCCACCCGGGCCCGGCTGGACCAGTTCGCCGTCGACTTCGCCTTCCCGTTCGATCATCGGCCGGTCGACGGGGCACCGGAGGTCGTCGAGACGACGCTCGGCGCGGCGATGGACTTCCTCACCCGCAAGGACTACCCGGACAACTGGCTGTCGGAGACCCGCGAGCAGTTCTGCGGACTGGAGTACGCCGACTGGAAGGCGTTGCTGGCCGACGTCGGGTTCGAGATCGACCCGGCGAGCGGCGCGTGGCGCAACGACTGGATCGTCGACCACCGGCTCGCCCCGGTCGCGTCCCTGTCCACCCTAGATGGTCGTCCGATGGACTGGCCGGTCACCCATGTCCTGCTGGTGGCCCGCCGGCCGGTGAACACCTGAGCGGTCAGAGCCGCTCGAACGGTTCGGCGTAGCGGAACCGGCCCGGCGCCGGCGCGGCCCCGCCCAGCGGACGGGCCTGGAAGTAGGCTCCCCACTGCGGATCGGGCGCGACGATGCCGAACTCGCTGGCCGGCCGCAGCCCGAACCGGCGGTAGTACGCCGGTTCGCCGAGCAGCGCGACGAGCGTCTCGTCGCGGGCTTCGGCGGCGGCGAGCACCGCGTGCATCAGCGCCGAGCCGACGCCGGCGCGTTGCCGATCCGGGCGTACCGCCAGCGGGCCGAGGCCCAGCACCGGTCGGCCGTCGAGCTGCCCTCGGGTGCAGACCACGTGCCCGACGACCTCGCCCGCGTCGATCTGGCCGTCGACGGCGACCAGCGACAGCGCCGGGATCCACGCGGGGTCGGCACGCAGTTCGTCCAGCAGCCCGACCTCGATCGGCGTCTCGGCCTCGGTCACGGTCTCCGGTCGGTCGTCGGGCTCCGCAGGCCGGCTGAAGGCCGCCGCCACCACCGCCCGGACCGCCGCGACGTCGCCGGCTCGTTCCCGTCTGACCAGCATGGTCGCCATCCGATCAGGCCGGGCCCCGGCCGGCAATCGGATTCCCGGCGCGGCTTGGGACAATGGGACGCGATGCTCATCGACCTGTACGACGTCATCCATCGGCGCCGCGACGTGCGGGCCGAGTTCACCGGCGCGCCGGTGCCGGACGAGGTGCTGCACCGGGTGCTGACCGCCGCGCACGCCGCGCCGAGTGTCGGGCTCACCCAGCCGTGGGACTTCGTGCTGGTGCGCGATCCGGCAGTGCGCGACGCCTTCCACGCCCATGTGCAGCAGGAACGGCAGACGTTCGCGCAGACCCTCGACCCGGTCGCGGCGGCCCGGTTCGCGCACATCAAGATCGACGGGGTACGGGAGGCCACCCTGTCGATCGTGGTGACCTACGACCCGCAGCGGGGCAGTCCGGCGGTGCTCGGCCGGCACGCCATCGCCGACGCCGGCCTCTACTCGGTCTGCCTGGCCATTCAGAATCTCTGGCTGGCGGCCACCGCGGAAGGTCTCGGGGTCGGCTGGGTCTCCTTCTACCGGGAGCCGTTCCTGCGGGACCTGCTCGCCATCCCGGCCGGCATCCGACCGGTGGCCTGGCTCTGCGTCGGGCCGGTCAGCCGGCTGGCCGACGAACCCGACCTGGAGCGGCACGGCTGGCGGCGGCGCCGACCGGTGACCGACGCCCTGCACCACGACCGGTGGTGAAGCTCTTCGGAGCCGGTTCATCACCAGCGTTTGCCAAAACGGCAAGGAAGTTTGCCGCTACGCTGGCGGCGGCGGATCGTGGGTGCCGGAGGTGGTCAGGATGGCTGACAACATGGTGGGGGGACCCACGTACCGGGTCGCCGTGGCGGTGATCGGCGGCGGTGCCGCCGGGTTGAGCGCGGCGCTGACCCTGGCCCGGGCCCGGCGGGCCGTGATCGTGATCGACGCGGGTGAACCCCGCAACGCCCCCTCGGCCGGCGTGCACGGCTTCCTCAGCCGTGACGGCATCAGCCCGGCCGGGCTGGTCGCCGCCGGCCGGCAGGAGGTCGAACGGTACGGCGGCGTGGTGCTGCCCGGCCGGGCGGAGGCGGTCGAGCGGGTCGACGGAGAATTTGAGATCCGCCTGGCCGACGGCCGTACGGTGGCCGCCCGGCGGCTGCTGCTCGCCACCGGCGTGGTCGACGAACTGCCCGACATCCCCGGACTGCGGGACCGCTGGGGCCGCGACGTGCTGCACTGCCCGTACTGCCACGGATGGGAGATCCGGGACCAGCCGGTCGGGGTGCTCGCCACCGGCGAGATGGCGCTGCACCAGGTGCAGCTGTTCCGGCAGTGGACCTCGGACCTGGTGCTGTTCACCCACACCGGTGTCGACCTCACCGACGAGCAGGCCGAACAGTTGGCGGCCCGCGGTGTCCGGGTGGTGCCGGGCGAAGTCGTCGGGTTGGAGGTGACCGACGACCGGCTCACCGGGGTACGGCTCGCCGACGGGTCCGTGGTGCCCCGGGCGGCGGTGACCGTCGCCTCCCGGCTGCGGGTCGACGACCGGCTGCTGACCAAGCTGGGGGTGCCGGTGACCAGGCATCCGAGCGGGATGGCCGAACAGGTCGAGGCGGACCCGACCGGGCGTACCCCGATCCCGGGAGTCTGGGCCGCCGGCAACCTGACCAACCCGTTCGCCCAGGTGATGGCGGCGGCGTCGGCCGGCACGATGGCGGCGGCGGCGGTCAACGGCGAGCTGGCCGAGGAGGACACCGCCGACGCGGTACGCCGGCACCGGGCCGCCGTCGCCGGCGAGGACGACTCCGGATTGCCGGTGCACCACGGCCCGGCGGACGTCGCCGCCATGATCAGCCAGGATTTCTGGGACGAACGGTACGGCTCCGTCGACCGGGTGTGGAGCGGCAACCCCAATCCACAACTGGTCACCGTCGTCGACAAGCTGCCGGCGGGCACCGCCTGCGACGTCGGCGCCGGGGAGGGTGCCGACGCGATCTGGCTGGCCGGCCGAGGCTGGGAGGTGACCGCCGTCGACGTGTCGGCGGTGGCGCTGCGGCGCGGCGCCGAGCAGGCGGCGACGGCCGGCGACGACATCGCCGGACGGCTCACCTGGCAGCCGGCCGACCTCCGTACCTGGGATCCGGGTACGGACCGGTTCGACCTGGTCACCGCCCAGTTCATGCACCTGCCGGACCCGGACCGGGCGATGCTGCACCGCCGGCTCGCAGCGGCGGTACGCCCCGGCGGCACCCTGCTGATCGTCGGCCACCACCCGTCCGACCTGGACGTGCCGGGGGTGCGCCGGCCCCGGATGCGGGACCTGCTGTTCACCGCCGAGCAGGTGGCGGCGGCGCTGGACCCGCGGCAGTGGGCCAGCATCCGGGCCGAGACGGTACCCCGGTCGGCCACCGACCCGGACGGCAACCCGATCACGATCCACGACGCGGTGCTGCACGCCGTCCGCCAGCGCTGACTCCGGCCGGGTCCGACCGAAACCTGACGGGGGCGTCGGGCAGGGTGCCCGACGCCCCCACCGGGACCGACCGACGGTCAGCCGATGACGATGTTGCCGGGGGCCCCGGTCGGATTGACCCGGTTGGAGCCGTGGCCGGTCCACCGCGACGAGAACATCAGCAGGTCACCGTCCCAGATGGTGATCGCGATGGAGTCCTGGCGACCGTGCCCCGCATCGGACACCTCCATCTGCAGAGTGAGGTCGGTCGCGACCGGTACCGGTTGCTGCGGGGTGGACAGGTCGTACAGGGTGACCTGGTAGCGCAGATACGCTTGCGGTATCCCGGCCCTCGACCAGAAGCCCAACGCCTCCAGCGTCGAGCCCTGGAACTTGTACCGCTTGTCCCCGCTGCGGTAGCCCACCAGCACCTTGCCGGCCAGGTTTCCACCGTTGCCGAACCGCCCGTCGAAGTCGAACTCGAGCCGGTGGTCCGGGTCGAGCGGGTAGACACCGTCGGTCTGCTGGCTACGCAGGTAGCCGACCCCGTCGACGCTCCAATCGGTGGTCGGGGCGACGGTCATCGTCGAGCTGCCGGACCCGGTGTACCGCCCGCTCAGGGTAATGGTCACCACATGTTCGCCGACCGGCAGCATGGCCTCGCAGCTGGCCGACCCGATGATGGTGTCGCTGTCGCTGTCGTGCACCGCCAGCCGTACCTCGGCGTCGCACAGTGCGGTGTCACCGGAGGTGAAGGAGGCTCGGGTGCCGCGTACGTCGCCCTCGTCCACGGCCACGATGGTCCGCAGCAGGACCGCTGCCTCGTCGGCACCGGGGGCCGGGTGCACCAGGGTGTCCCCGTCGTAGTGGAAGTACCGCGCCGGCTGCACCCGGTCGATGCGGATGTCTGCGTCGTTGACGTCAAAGAAGACGTTGCCGACCGCCTCGATCCTGATCCGACCGGTGGTGGTGTCGATGTTTGGCATCCGCACTACGGCGCGACCGTCGTTCGGCACCGCCTCGGCCAGCACGTACGGGAACGTCTTCGCCCCGTCGGTCGACAGCGAGATCCGCACCTGCGCCGCGTTCACCGGCGCCGCGTCGGTGCCGGCCACGTCCCAGGTGATCTCCTGCCGGGAGTCGCCCAGGTAAAACGACGGCTCCGACTGCGAGCTGACCAGGAACGGGCCTGCCTGCGGGGCGAGCACCAGCATCGTCTCGGCGCTGCCGACCCCGCCGCCGCCGATCCGACCATCGCGGGCGGACAGCTTGAAATGCATGGTCCGGTCGTTGTCGTAGCCCACCCAGTCGGCGGTCGGCAGGAACTCCGAGTAGCAGTCGACCAGCGCCTGCGGCAGGTTCGACGCGCTGCCGCTGGCCGGCGGTGCCGGCGCGGCCGGGCAGGCCCCGGTCACCGCGTTGGTGTTGCCGGCCAGAATCTGCGCCATGTCCGGGAAGACCCGGGTCGGGTCGTCGTCGACCACGTTCAACCCGGGGGAGTAGTACTGCTCGGTGTCGTCCGGGCCGACCAGCGCCGCCGTGCCGAACACCCGGAACAGCGGGCCGTTGGTCTTGACGTTGTCAGTCAACGCGGTGCCGGCGGTGCTGACCCCGGCGATGCCACCGCGGTCGTTCTGCTCCCACATGTACGTCAGGGCGTCACCGTCGGCGTCGGTGGCGCTGCCGGTCAACGCGAACGGGGTCCGCACCGGAACGGTGAACGAGTCCGGCACGGTCACCACCGGCGCGTGGTTGGTGGTCTCGGCGACCCGCCAGCCGCCGTTGTCGACCGGACCGCCCTTGGCGGTCTCGCCGACGAAACCGGCGGCACCGTCGAGGTCGGCCAACCCGAGCGGCAGTACGTTGGTCCGGGCCACCGCGCCGCCGTCGAACGTCACCTGGAAACCGGCGTCGGTGAGCGCACCGACGCCGCCGAACGCCGCGACGCTGACCGTCGCGCCGGCCGGCCACCCGGTGATCGCCTCGATCGCCGCCTTGATGCCGGCGGTGGTGTAGTTGACCCCCCGGACGATCGGCGCCGACGACTGCCCGTTGTAGACGATCGTGAACGCGTCGCCGTCGGTGTCGAAACCGCGCAGCGACACCGTCTGCACCTCGTTGATCGCCGGCCGGGACGAGTTCACGAACGTGGTGATCTCGTGGTAGCTGCGCTGCGACCAGTACGGGTCGGTGTGCGGCTGCAGGTTGTCCTGCTGGCAGATGCCCGCGTACGCCATGATCGACGAACCACTGCCCGGCTCGTACGAGTTGGTGGCGCTGCGGTTACCGCCGGAGCAGTTCCACTGGGTGCCGTTGAAGGTGTGGTTACCGGCGAACTGGTGGCCGATCTCGTGGGCCACGTAGTCGACGGCGTAGAAGTCGCCGATCGGGTTCGGCAGACCGGTGCAGCCGCGCGCCTTGCCGTCGCCGCCGGCCACCCCCAGCCCGGCGACCCCGCCACCGGGCAGACCGAAGCCGATGTGCCCGACGTCGTAGCTGCTCGCCCCGACCAGTTGGCCCAGCACGATCCGGTTACGGTTGAGCGTCGCACCGGAACAGCCGGTCAGCTGAGCCTCGGAGAAGCACGGCGCGGAACCGCACGGCCCGTCCGGGCCGGTGGCCGCCGCCACGGTGTTCAGGTTGGTCTTGTCGGTGTCGCTGATCAGCACGAGCCGGATCGCGGTCTCGTCCTCGTAGATCTGGGTGACCCGGTTGACCAGCGTCACCTTGGCGGCGGTCACGTTCGCCGCGCCGAAATAGTCGGCGTACGACGGGTCGGTGAGGAACGCCAGCCGGTAGGTGCGCAGCTTGACCAGCGCCCCGGCCGGGTCGTCGGCCTGCGTCTGGTCGATCTCCGCGCCGATCTGCTCGGCGGCCGCGTCGACGTCGCCCCGCTCGGTCAGCGGGCCGTGCCGGTTCACCAGGTCACCGGCGTGGTAGCTGGCGTAGACGCTCTGGTCGCGGTGGTACGGGTCGACGTACCAGGACCCGGTCGACGAGCGGACCGAGGCGTGGAAGCCCAGCGGCGTCAGGTCGGCCCGGATGGTCGCCGTCGGGTCATCGACGCCGGTCCCGGCGTACGTCCGGATGTCCGGGTGCCGGGCGGCGAGCCCGTCCTGCATCACCGGAGAGTCGACCACCGCGAACCGTTGCACCACGCCGTCCGGATCCGGCACGGCCAGCACCAGCGGCGCGGTCCGCGCGGCCCGGTCCGACTCGTCCGGCGCCCGGTCCAGCTGTACGGCGATCGCTTCCCGGTCCAGGGTGTACGCCGCGAACCGGTGCGCCTGGATGTCCGGCGCGCGACCGGACCGGCTGGCCGTCGGTACGTCGTCGAGCACGGCCCACGGGGTGCCGGCGATCGGCGTACCTTCCTGCGGCGCGGCACTGGCGGCCGTGGTCGGGCCGACGGCCGGCAGCAGCGCCGCCGCGACGACGGCGACGAGCAGGGCGATCAGGCGGCGGTTGCCGGACCGGCCGGTCCCGGGCGGTGGCTGCGAACGGCCGTTCGGCGACGAGTGGCGCCTCGTCGAGGGCTTCCTCAAAATGTCTCCTCGGGAGTCCGTGACGAACCATGACCCGAACGGCCAGGGGGTGTGCTGGCCGATAAGCCGTGGCTCTCAAGGGTCGAGAGTCGACGCTAGGCCCCGAGCAGCGGGTACAGCCATCAGCCGTACGGCTGAGACAGTGCATGATGGCCGGCCTTACGAGACCGGCTCACGTGACGAGCGGAGCCGACCTGCCCGTGATGAGCGGAGCGGCCTACTTGAAAGCGGTGAGGAACCGGTCCCGGAACGAGTCCATCTGCCACACCGGAGCCTGCGGACCGGGGCGCAGCCCCTCCTGCCAGTCCCAGCCGGCGACCCGGTCGAGGACCGCCTGGTCGCTGGTGACGATGGTGACCGGCACGTCGTGGCTGGCCGCCGGACCGGTCACCACCGGCGCCGGCTGGTGGTCGCCGAGGAAGACCACCACCAGATCATCGTCGCCCTGCGACTCGATGTAGGAGATGATCGTGCTCAACGAGTACGCCACCGCCTTCGGGTAGTCGCTGCGCAATCCGTCTTCCGCGGACTTGTTGGCCTGGCCGGCGGCCATCGCCTCCCGGTCGAAGACCGAGCCGTCGCGGACCGTGTTCCAGTTGACCAGCTGCGGCAGCGGGGTCCACGGCGCGTGGCTGGACAGCAACGCCACCTCGGCCATCACCGGCTGGTCGTTGTCGCGTCGCTCGAAGCGGTCGAATGCCGACAGCACGTACTGGTCGGGGATCGAGGCGAAGTTGAACCTGTCGCCCGCGTACCCCATGTTGCGCGAGTCGTAGACCTGGTCGTAGCCGAAGAACGCCCCCTCCGGCCAGGCCCGGCTGTTGCCGGGGAAGAAGCCGGCGACCCGCCAGCCGGCGCGGCCGAACGCCCGGGTCAGCGTCAGCCGGTCACTGGCCACCAGGCTGCGGTAGCGCTGCTGGTTGTCTACCCACAGCCCGGACAGGGTGCTGGCGTGCGCCAGCCAGCTGCTGCCTCCGACCGTCGACGAGGTGAGGAACGCGCTGCGCGACTGGAACCCCCGCGCTGCCAGCCGCTGCGTACCGTCGTCGAGCAGGTCGCCGATCAGCGGGCTGAAGTCGGGGTGGGTGACCGCGTCCCGACCGTAGCTCTCCACGAACGCCAGCAGCACGTCCTTGCCGCGCAGCGCGGTCAGCAGCTCGTCGCCGGGCACGTCCCGGAACGCGTCGACCGCCGCCAGCTCGGCGAACTCCTGCCGGTCCTGCAGGCTCGCGCCGATCTGCATGGTGTGGTCGTAGGCCAACCGGGCGGTCGCCCGGTCGGCGACCGGCAGCCCGATCGTGCGCCACTCGTCCTGGTAGACCACCACCTGCGTGCCGAGCAGGGCGAACACCAGCCAGCCGGCGGTCAGCGCACCGACCGTACCGCCGCCGATCCGTCGGTGTGCGGCCAACAGCCGGGCCAGCCGCAGCGTCGCGGCGACCATCAACGCCAGCACCGCGATCGTGAGCACGACGGTGCCGACCGCCGCGCCGACCGCCGCGGCCCGGCCGTAGGAGGCGTCGACGAACCGGTACCCGTCGGCCAGCAGACCCCAGTCCAGGACCGGGTCGAACGGCCGGTCCAGCACCGAGAAGAAGCCGATGTCGGCGACCTTCAGCGTGATCAGTACGCCGAGCAGCGCGCCGAGCGCGGCAGCCACCGGGGTGCGGACCCGGCCCGGCAGCACCAGCAGCAGCGCGGCGGCGACCAGCGCCTCGACCGGGATCCGGGCGAACGCGACCGGGACCACCAGATCCAGCTGGTACGGCAGGGTCATCGCGGCCAGCACGCCGCCGACCGCCAGCACGTCGGCCGACCATCGGGCGGTACGCCGGACCCGCTGGCGCCAGCCGTCGGTCGGCGGTGCCGTCCCGTCCGCCGCCGTCGCAGGGTCCGTCCCGTCCTGCGCTGTCGCCTGGTCCGCCGCTGGCGGCTCGGCCGGTGTCTGGTCGGCTGCCGGCTGGTCTGCAGTCTCGGTTTTGGGGTCCTGGTCCGTCACGTCGTCAGCGGTGGCCGGGGCGGAGTTCGTGGCGGAGGACAAGTTCGGGCCTTCCTGGTAGTCGGCCAGGCGGTGCGCCCTGCCGGACCGGACTCAGCACGATATCCGTACCACCGGACACCCACAAATACGCACGACCAGCCGGACCGGATCGATCTGCGGATCACCGGCCCCCGGCCGTGACCGGTCCGCCGCGTCGACCGGTCTTCTTCTGCATGGAACAGTTGCGGACGTACTTCGACCGGGCGCTCGACAGCGAACCGGCACCACCGGCGCCGCCGGCCGACCTGGCCCGAGCAGCCATGGCCGGCGGTGTCCGACTACGTCGACGTCGGCGGCTCACGATCGGCGGTACCGCTGTCGCCGTGGCCGCCCTCGCCGCCGTCGCAGCCGGCCTGGCGGCACCCGTCCCGGACGCACCGGCCCCGGTGCCGGCGCAGGTGCCGACGCCGTCAGCCTCGCCCGGCTGCGAACTGGTGCGTCCCACCAGCGATGACGTGGCGACCGAAGCTGCCGTCTACCTGAGCGTCGACGTGACCGCCGAGCAGCGGCGCGCTGTCGACGCGGCGCTGCGGGCCGACCCGCAGGTTGGGTCGGTGGAGTATGAGAGCCGGCAGGACGCATACCAGCGGTTCGTACGGCGGTACCAGGACGATCCTGCCGTTCTGCTCGATCATCCCGACCTGATGGAGAAGGTGACCCCAGACCAGTTGCCAGAGTCCTTTCGGATCACCTTGGCGAACCCATCGGCGTACCAGCAGGTCAGCGGCGGACTACAGGCGATGCCCGGCGTCGAGACGGTCACCGGCTGGTTCTGCCGGTACGGCACGGACAAGCAGGTGGGCGAGTGAGTGGGGTTCGGGTCGTAGCGCCGGTCGCCGCGGACCTACCGGCGGAGCCGGCACCGACGAGGTCTGAGCGCGGCGGCGGTCCGCTGACCCGCTGGGCCGCCAGCCGTCGGAATCAGCGAGTGGCCGGGGACGAGGCGTTCACCGCGTTCGTCGTCGACGCGGCTCCCCGGCTGCGCCGCGTCGCGTACCTGATGTGCCGGGACTGGCATCTCGCGCAGGACCTCACCCAGATCACCTTCACCCGGATGTACGCCTCGTGGAACCGGATCTGGCCCACGGCGAACCTGGACGCGTACAGCCGTCGGGTCCTGATCAACGCGGTCTCCGACGCGATGAAGCGGCGCAGCCGCACCGAGCTGGTGCTCGCCGAGCCGCCCGAGCCGGCGGCCCGGCCGACCGCTGGCGGCTCGACCGAGCTGCAGGTGGCGTTGCTGCAGGCGCTGGCGGAGTTTCCGGTGCGCGACCGGGCGGTGCTGGTGCTGCGGTACTGGGAGGATCAGAGCGTGCAGGCCGTCGCCGAGATCCTCGGCATCACCAGCTCGGCGGTGAAGATGTGCAGCATGCGGGCGCTGCAGCGGCTGCGTACCATCCTCGGCGAGGACTTCCCGACCAGCTGATCCGCCCGGGTCAGCCCGGTCGCCGCCATTGGCGTCCCGGCCTGAAACGTCGGCTCAAGCATCTCGCCGCAGTGCATGCGTGAGCTTCAGCAACTCGATCGTGCCCAGGCTGATCTGGTCGCGTACCCGCGCCACCGACGTGTCCCACTGCCGGCTGAAACCGGGGCGGCGGTCCAGTTCCTGCCATACCGGCTTGAGTACCTCGTCGACCCGGGCTCCCGGCATCCACAGGTGCAGGAAGTACTCCACCGCGGGACGCAGCTGGTCGGCCTTCTCGACCGGACCGAGTCGGGTGGTGAGGGTGAGTTCGAGCAACCGGGACACGGTGGTCAGCAGCCAGTCGTGCAGCGCCAGATCCTCGCACAGCCCCAGGACACCCGGGACGAACTCGTCGGCCACCTTGACGTCGACGGTACGCAGGTCCTCTGAGACCATCCGGAACGTCACGGTGATCGGCTGGGGCGTCTTTCCGGTGCCGGTGGCCGTCCAGCGCAGCCTGGTGCGCCTGGTACGCAGCGTGGGTCGCCGGTCCAGCAACTGCGACCTCTGCAACCGGTCGAACGCTTGGGTCGCGATCGCTGTGGTGTCCAGATCGTTGGGCCGACTCCTACCGTGGAGGTATCCCTGTGTCAGGTCCTCGGGCTTGGCGTCGCTGAGCAGCTCCAGGCGCCCGGGGAAGGCTGTGTAGTGCTCCCAGGGCATCCGGCGCCGCTCCGCAGCCGGCACCACGGCCGCGAACACGTTGCTCTGCGCGAGATGGCCCCCGGTGATGCCGGCGTGCCACAGCACGGTACCGACAACATGCGGGTTTCCGCCGGAGGCAGCAGGAAGCCGGCAGTCCACGCCGATCGGGCGATCCGCAGTTATGATCCGTTGCATCGGTCGCTCGAATCGCTGTAACTGTGCGCCGCACAACGGGCTCAGCACCTCGGCCGCCCGGTCCGTGGTGAGCGGCGTGGAGTTCTGTAGCAGCCCCGTGTGGACTTCGCCGAAGGTGAACATTGTTTCTCCGTGGTGGATGGCTGCCGTGGTCACCGGCGCCTGGGGGCGGACGCGCAGTCTCTGCAACTAACGACATCTGGTGACCGAACAGCACGCTGTGCGCAGGATAGGACCCTCTCCGGGGGTCCGTTCCGTCGGGCGAGACGAAGCGGGCGATGTGTTGGCACGCCGTGACCCCATAATGTCGAGTAGTGACTTCTAGAGTGGTCGATGCCTGCATCGTCGGCGCCGGAGTGATCGGTCTGACGACCGCCGTCTGGTTCGCTGAGCGCGGCCTGACCGTGCGGGTACTGGCCCGGGAGCTACCACCCAACACCGACTCATGCGCCGCTGGCGCCATGTGGGGGCCGTACCTCACCGACGATCCGCGCAGCGGGCGGTGGGCTGCCGATACTCTGTCCGAACTCGCCGTACTCGCCGCCGACCCGGTGCAGACCGGGGTGCGGCTGGTCTCCGGGATCGAGGCCGCCCGGGGACCGGCACAGCCGAACGCACTGCTCTGTGACCTCCCCGGGTTCGAGTACTGCCGCTCGGAGGACCTGCCGTCGGGCTACCACAGCGGTTGGCGCTTCACCACGGCGTCGGTCGACATGCCGGTCTACTCGACGTACCTCGCCCGGCGGCTCCTCGCCGCCGGTGGCACGATGGCCGTCGCCGACGTCGACGACCTCGCCGCACTACGGGCCGCCGCAGACCTGGTCGTCAACTGTACCGGCAGCGGCGCGCGGCAACTGGTGCCGGACCCGTCGGTCACCCCGTTGCTCGGTCGGGTCGTGGTGGTCACCAATCCCGGCCTCGACGCGTTCTTTGCCGAAGCGGGCGAGGCACCCGAGCTGACCTGGTTCGTGCCGCATGGGCCGGACCGGGTGGTGCTCGGGAGCACCGTGGAGAGCGTGCCGGTGAACGGTCCGGACGCGTTGCGTCGCATCGTCGCCCGGTGCGCCGCGATCGAGCCGTTGCTGGCCGGGTCGGAAATTCTCGAGTGGCGGGCCGGGTTCCGTCCGATGCGGCCCAGTGTTCGGGTCGAACGGGAGCAGGACTGGTTGATCCACAATTACGGTCACGGAGGTAGCGGGGTGAGCCTGTCCTGGGCGTGCGCAAAGGAGGCATTCGCACTCGTCGGTGCCACGGCCTGAACACGGGGTACCGCGCCTTGCGCGTTGCGTTTACGGTAGAACCTCGCTGTGGGCGCTTGCCGGGGAGTTGCGGATGGCCAAGGTCTATGTCTCCGCGACGTATGAGGACCTGGTGGACTGCCGCGAAGCGGTTGCCGAGGCGATTCGCCGGTTGGGTCTGCAGGACGTCGCCATGGAGTCCTACGTAGCTGAACCGAGGCGCCCTCTCGACCGCTGTCTGGCCGATGTCCGTCGCTGCGACATCTACCTCGGTATCTTCGCCTGGCGGTACGGTTTCATCCCGTCCGGGCACAACGCTTCGATCACCGAACTTGAGTTCCAGGCCGCCGCCGCTGCCGGCAAGCCCTGCCTGATCTTCCTGCTCGACGAGGAAGCGAGGTGGCCACGGCGGTACGTCGACCGGGAACCCGACGCGTCCCGCGTCGACGCCCTCCGCAGACGTCTGGAGGGAGCCTACCTGTGCAGCAAGTTCGTGGACTCTTCTGACCTGGCGGCCAAGGCGACGGCGGCGCTGGCCGTACATCTGGCGAACGCTTCGCCGGCCGTGCCGGTGCTCGACACACAGGCGCGTCGACGCTACCTCGACCAGCTCCGCAGCCAGCTGGGCAACCTTGACCTGGACACCCTCACTCCACCGCAGAACGACCCCGGCACCCTGCGGGTCAGCCTCTCCTCGGTCTTCGTCGAGCCGAGTGTGCGCGCCGATCCGCCGCCGGTGGAACTTCCCCGGGAGTGGTGGGCGCGGCTGTCCGACGCGGACCCGGGGCGGGGCCCGGACGGGTCCGAGGACGTGGCCGCCGAGCCGATGGCGATGCTGCACGACGCGTACCGGGCCAAACCACGACAGCCGGTCTTCGACGTCCTGGTCGAGCCGGAACGCCGGCTGACCGTACTGCTCGGCAATCCCGGTGCCGGCAAGTCGACCGTCGCGCGGTACCTCGCGCTGCAGCTTGCCGACAGCCAGGCTGATCCGCGGCTGGCGCCGCTGCGGGAGTGCCTGCCGATCGTGGTCGAGGTCCGGATGTACGCGGCCATCCGCGCCGAGGGCAAGTGCGCCAACTTCCTCGGCTACCTCGGGTACCGGTACGAGGCCGGCGTCTTCGCTCTCCACCCGCAGGCCCTGGACGACCATCTCGCCGCCGGGGCACCCACGGTGGTCATCTTCGACGGTCTCGACGAGATCTTCGACGGCCGTCGTCGACAGGAGGTGGCCGAGCAGATCGCGGCGTTCTCGACCCAGTTCAGCACGGTCAGGGTCATCGTGACCTCACGTATCCTGGAATACACCTCCCGGGCGCACGGAAACGTCCGGCGCACCCTGGCCAACGCCGGTTTCGCGCATTTCACCCTGCAGGACCTCGATCTTGGACAGATCAGGACTTTTCTGACCCGCTGGTTCATCGGGGTGCTCGGCCAGGACGCCCGCGACGCGGCGCAACGCAGCGCCGGCCTGATGCGCGACATCACCGGCTCCCGGCCGCTGCGGGAACTGGCAGGCAATCCGATGCTGCTGACCATTCTGGCAATCATCAATCGGCACCAGGCGCTGCCGCGTGACCGCTGGAAGCTCTACCACCATGCCGCCGACGTGCTGGTCGAGCACTGGGAGGTCAGTCGGGACCTGGTACCCGGCGAGGTCGCCCAGTTCGATGCCGAGGACAAGCAGGAGCTACTACGCAGGCTGGCATTCGAGATGCAGACCGGCAACATAGGGCAGAGCGGCGGCTACATCGCCCGCGAGGACCTGGTACAGGTGTTCGTCGAATACCTGGTGGAGCGGTACGAACACGACCGCGCCACCGCACACCAGACAGCCGGGCGGATGATCGACCAGTTGCGCGAGCGGAATTTCATCCTGAGCCTCTACGGCTCGCACATGTACGGATTCGTACACCGGACGTTCCTGGAGTTCTTCGCCGCCGCCGCGATTCTCGACAAGTTCCGCCACGAGCGCGCCTGGTCCTTCGAGCGGGTCAAGGAGGTCTTCGGGCAACACTGGCCCGAGGCATCCTGGCGGGAGGTCCTCCGGCTGCTCGCCGGCGAGCTCAGCGAGGCCGACAACGGAGAACTGATCGACCAACTGGCTCGGACCAACGGGGACTGGCTGGTGACCGAGAACGCACCGCTACCCTGGAACCTCGCCCTCGCGGTGCAGTGCCTGTCCCAGGTACGCCGGATCGGCCGGGTGCCCGCCGCCGAACACCTGCTGCGCCGGTTGGTGATCCTGCTGGAACAGTGCGCGCCGCTGCTGGAGACAGATCTGGAGGAGGCGCTGCCCGGGCTGCGGCCACCCCGCGACGCGATCACGGCGGCCGCAGTGCTGATCGAGGACGAGATCCTGCCGGCAGCCGCGGTGATCGGTCCGGCCTGGCCCGGCCGGGAAGCCTACCTGTCCTGGTACGTCCGGCGTGGCCGGTGGATCGACGACGCGGTGGCGGGCCACGCCGCCCGGCTGGCCAGCTTCCTGGCCAGACCAGCCGACCAGCTGCCCACCCGGCAGGGCGAGGCGATCGCCGCGCAGGGAGACGTCCGCATCGCCAACGCCGCCCTGCAGGGCCTGGCCGAGGCCGCCGACCGGGAACAGGCGACCGGAGCGGCCGCCAGCGCGGGTCGGACCGCACTGGACGAACTCGTCACCGCCGCGACCGGCGACGGCCGGGCAGTCGTGCGACTGACTGCGGTAGAGGCACTCGGCCGGTTCGCTGCGCTCAGGCGGGTCCGCGACGTCCTCGTCGACCGAACCCGCAACGATCCGTACGCGTACGTGCGACTGGCCGCCGTCCAGCACCTCGGAGCGGAACTTGACGCCGAGCCCAGCCTGCTGCCGGTGCTGCTCGGCTGCGCCAGCGACGCCCGCCACGTCGTCCGGGCCGCCGTGGTACGGCTGCTGGCGGCCCTGACCGAGCCGGGCGACCGGGTGGAACAGGCCCTCTTCGACCGCTGTGAACTGGACACCCAGGCCGACGTGCTGCTGCTGGCGGCCCCGCCCCTGCTCGCCCGCTCGCCCCTGGCGGTCGCCCTGCGGGGCGTACTCGCCCACCGGGCCGAGCACGCCCCGGACGCCGCGATCCGGGCGGCGGCCATCAAGCTTCTCGCCCGTGAGGTCGACCCGGTGTCCCAACCCGACCTGTTCCTGCGCCGGATCACGACCGATGCCGACGCGACGGTGGTCCGGGCGGCCGCGCAGGCGGTGCTGGCCGACCGACCCGCCGAGGTGCGCGAGATTCTCATGTCCAGGCTGCGGGCCGATTCCGACGAGGCGGTCCGTGCCGCCCTCGCCGCCGTCGTCGTCGAGGTCCTGCCCGTCGAGGAGGCGACCGCCGACGATCTGATCGGGCTGGTCCGCGTCGACCCCGACCCCGGGGTGCGGGTCGCGCTGCTGGCGGCGGGATCGGCCGTCGGCTTGATGCGGGACCCCCGGCAGCGGGGGGCCGTGCTGGCCCTCGCCCGCGACCTGCAACAGGTGCCGGCCGTGCGCCTCGCCGCCGTACGGGCGCTGACGCCTGCCCTGGCCGAGCAGGGTGAGGCCGAGGCATTCGCGGCTGTCGCCACCACCGACCCGGACACCGGCGTACGACTCGCAGCCGTGGCCGCCCTGCCGAACCGGCAGTTGACCGGTGACGCCAGGCGGCTGCTCGTCGATGTGGTTGACGACGACAGGTCGGCCAGGGTCCGCTGGGCGGCGCTGAACCGGATTCTGCAGGATGGGCTCGAACCGGAGCACCACCCGCTGTTGCTACGCGTCCTGGCCCGGGACGTTGACGCCGAGGTGTTCGACCTGGCCGCTGCGGCCGTACTTGATCTGATGAAGGGGATGGACGACGTCTCCGCCGCCCAAGCCGTGTTCGAGGTGGTGGCGCTGCGAACCGCCGACGCGAATCCGGAGCTGCGCGCCGCCGCCCTGGCCCTGCTGGCCAACCGGTTCGCGGTGGTTGACCGCGCGTACCAGGTGGTATGCGGCCGGCTGCGGGAGGACCCGGACCCGGACGTCGTCACGGCCGTGGCCGCTGCGGCCGTCCGTCAGTTCGCCGACCGGCCGGACCTGCCAGGCCTCCTGCTGACCAGGTTGTCCGATCCGAACGCGGACATTCGTTGCGCGGCGGCTCGGTCGCTGGCGACCTGGTGCCAGTCCAACCGGGAGGTCCGCCTGCGGCTGTCGGCCGTCGCCGCATCCGGCGGCGACCTGCGGCTGCGCTGCGTTGCCCTGGCTGCGGTGGCCGTCGCCGCGCACCTACCGGACGTCCGGGCGCTACTGCTGCAGCTGCTGACCGACGGCGAGCGGCCAGTTCGTACGGTGGCCGTACACATCCTCGGCCGCCGCCTCGGGCATGATCAGGCAGTACGCGATTCACTGACCGCGGCGTTGCAGCGCGAGCAGCCGCCGGACGTGCGTCGGGTCATCGAGGCGACCCTGGTGTGGACCGGCGAGGCGGAGGTCGAACGCTTTCCCGACACGGGTCCGGGCGATCTCGGCGATCCGGTCGCTCCAGGCCGGATCAGTTGACGAACGCGTACTCGATCCGTCCGACCGTCGACTTGTCCAAGGTGATGCCCTCCCGCCGGGCCCGCTCCAGAATCTGCAGCACGATGTGATCGTCGATGGCGACCTGGCCCAGCACGATCCGGGCAGCAAGTTCCACCGGCAGATACCGGGAGTTGAGGATGGAGAAGGTCCGGTAGGCGGTGAATGGATTCGCCTTCGGGTTGACCTGGACGACGGCCGGCAGGTCCGCCCACTGGTCCGGCAGTTCGTCGACCTTGTAGGCCTGCACCGCCACGTCGCCGTCCTTGTCGCGGAGAACCCCCAGCCGGGCCAGCTGCCAGACCGCCGCCAGGTAGGTGCACGCCCAACGCCGGTCCTCGCCCTGGTCGTCCCACAGCTCCACGTCGACGAAGATCGAGTGCCTGTTCCGTGCGTTCTCCCGCGGCGGTGTCCACGGCACGAACGACATCGCCTGATCGGTGCCGGCCGACCGTAGGCCGTTTGCCAGCCACCCGGTCTCGGCGGTCGGCGGCCGGGCACCGGTGGTATTGGGGGTCGGCTCCGACACCAGTTTGTCGAGTACCAGTTCCGCCAACCGGACGCCATCGGCGAGGACACACCCCGACTCGCGGGCGATGTGATCGAGCTGGACGCCGCTGGCCCTTGCCGCGCTCTGCAACTGCTCGAAGACCTGGCGCGGGCTACCGAACGGGGTGAAGTAGTCGTCGATCAGAAAGCAGGTGCTCAGCCGCGCCGGCCGGCCGGTCCGCGCCACCTGCTGCGCGCTGACCACCTCGAGCCACGGCCGTACCTGGGCGAAGTGCTCAGTGAGATAGTCGGGGCCGCGCTCGAAGTCCTCAGCGTACAGGTGTCCCAGCTCGACGGAGACGTGTGCCAGCGCCGCCTGCTGCATGCGCGGCCCGGCCGTGCTTTCCTCGTACGCCACTGTAACCGTCATCAGGACTGCTCCCAGGTTGACTTGTCCGTGATGCGCTCGGCCAGGTTTTCGAACGCTTCCAGTGTCGCCCCGTTTGCGACTCCGCGCGCGACGTCCTCGTCCGAAATCAGCTGCTCCTGCCATTGCAGCATCGGGTCCAGCGGTACGGTACCGAGTCTCACGCTTCGGCCCACGCCGTTGGTGCTGGCCAGCGTGTCGAGCTCCTGGTTGCGTTTCTGTAGCCAGGCGACCTGGGTGGCGCTGAGGCCGGTGAGCCGGGCGGGCACTGCCGGGTCGATGGTCGCCGTCCGTACGAACCGGATTCGTCGGTTGAAGCCGGCCGGATCGTGGCCCCGTGCCTCGGCCTGCTCCAGCAGCCCGTTGACCCCGAACGCCAGCCCGGCCGCCGCGATCACATGTTGCCGGGTCCACCGGTGGAAGACCAGCCACTGGCTGTGGATCCGAGTCGTCTGTGGGCGGTTCGTGGCGGCGAGAGCCAACTCGGTGGCGATGGACCGGCCCGCGCTGAGATCGATCAGGCAGACGCTGAACTCCTCGCTGAGTCGCTGGAACAGGTCGGCGCAGCGGTCGATCATCTCGCCCGAGGGCGGACGGGCGAACTCGCCGCCGCCCTCGTCACCGGGAAACAGGGTGAGCTGGCCGGCACCGGCCGGTCGGCCCCCCAACCCGCGCGCCTCCCGCCAGATGTCGATGCGCTTGAGTTCGCCCACCGCCTTGCCATGCAGGTACCGGTGTAGTCCGTTGCCGCCATCGGTGCCGCGCTCGACGCCGCTGACTCCGAAGATCGCGCCAGCAGTCGGCGATCCGAAGTCGAAGTCGAGATAACACACGTCGTCGCCGCGCATCGCGGCTCGATAGAGCACGTTGATGCTGGTGACCGACCGGCCGGTGCCCCCCTTGTCGGACATCGCGAAGACGAACATCAGACGTTCTCCTGCCGGGCCGATGCCAGTTCGTCCAGCAGCCTGAGTGACTCGCTTGCCAGCGCGACGGTGGTGCCGGGGCGGGTACGCGCCATCTGCCGGCCACGCTCCAGGTGCATTCGGATCTTGATGAGGGTCTTGCCGAGTTCGTTCACGTTGCTGGGTACCGAGCCGTTCATCAGTTCCATGTCGTACAGATGCTCGGCTTCGGCGAGCATCGCGGCCGCCATTTCGGTCAGGTCCGGATCGACCAGCGGCTCCTGGATCAACAGCTTGGCGGCGCTGACCAGAGCCTGCACCACCCGCTCCGTGTAGTACCAGGACGGCTTCTCGTGTCGTTTGGCGCCCGGGAAGACCTCAGCCGGTTGGTCCCACAACTGCACGTCACTGCTCAGCCGACGAACCGCCAGGTGCGCCCAGGCCTGATCGGCCAGGTTCAACATCCGCTCACGCTGTGCCACGTCGCGGATCAGCGTCGCGATCACCACCGAGCGTTGCAGGAGCAGCGAGGAGAACTCACTGACCGGCCAGCGCAGCCGCTCGCCACCGCCGATCTCGCTGCCCACCAGTGTGAGCTCGACACCGGGTGAGTGTAACGCCTGGGCACTGTCGTCGGAACCGGCCGGGCGTCGGGTGACCCGGGCGCGTTGCGCCAGTTCGGACAGGACCGCGCCGATCCGGGACAGTTGTACGTCGGAGCCGCGTTCCTGGGCGAGGCCCTTCACCGCCGCGGACGTGACGAGCAGAGTGTAATAGTCGGACTCGTCGAGGTCGGTCGTCCGCCACGGGATGTCCTCGATGGGCCAACGCGCGCCGTTGCCGAACGTCGCGACGGTCGCCCAGTACCGCCGGGTGAGGTCCCAGCGCAGCTGCAGCGCACGGGTCAGCCGCTGCTGTTCCTCGTTGAGCAGGTTGAGCACCCGGGTGCGCTCGGAGAAGAGATCTTCGATCGCGTCCAACGCCAGCACCGTGAAGTAGAGGTACGGCGCGTTCTGCGCGACGCCCTTCGGCTGTTCGATCTTGGGGGCGATCGACTTGTCCTCGACCTCGATCTCCGGTGCGTCCTTGATGACGCCCCATGACCAGCCACACTCGTACAGGTCGTTCGGGCGCTCCCGAAGCGTGGTGACCTGGCCGGAGCCGATCAGGACCTCACCCAGTGAGGCGGTGGTCTCCTGGAGGGCGTCCCGGAGCCGCTGGGCCAGCTTCTCCTCGTCGCTGTTCTCCTGGTTCACCGTCCGCAGCAGCGTGCTGCCCTCGGTCGAGTCGACAGGGAAGGTGGAGACGGCGAAACTGCGTAGCAGCCCCACCATGGCCGCGGTCAGTCGCACCGCGGCGAGGCCCTCGAGCGCCTGGATCTCGGTGCGGAGATCCTCCGGCTGCTGCGGCGTTTCCCGGTAGACCCGGGAGAAACCGATCGTCGCCAGCGACAAGGTGACCGACACCGCGAACGAGTCGACGATGTCGAGTCTTGCCTGCTCCGGCGTTGGCGCTTCACCGGAACTGGCGTTGAAGTAGCTGCCGCCAGCGAAGGTGGGCCGCCCGTTCTCGTCGGAGTAGCGGCGGAAGTACTGGGTGAGCACGCGGACCAGCGTCGCCGGAATGACGTGGACATCGCCGATCACGCGCAGCGCTTCGGCGACTCTGTTGCTGGTGGTGTCCGGCTGGTCTAGGGCGAAGATCGGTAGCTGGGTCGCGGGCAGCAGGATGCAGAGCAACTGCTCCGCGTCGCTGAGCGAGTTGGCCCCGTCCCGTCCGCCCCACATCCACTGTCGGTCGCGCCAGGACGCCTTCGCGGTTGCGCGCCAGATGTCCAATAGGTGTTGCCGAGGCTGAATCCGCACCGCCGCACTCCGCTGTCGTCGAGTTCACCTGCCGTAACCACGTGGTGCCGGAACCTCTATAATGGCTCACCAGTCAACCCAGCTACTTCCTCCGCAAAGCCGACACGCGGGGGCCAAACGGTCATCGCTGGCGGGTGGGGACCGAGCTGGCAACACTCATCGATCAACTGCCGTGACCTGGGTTGACTGGGCGCGCCCGGTAGGGTTCGAACCTACGACCTTGGGATTAGAAGAAGATCATGGATGGCTGGCCGGGAGCTTCCGCCCCTGGTCAGCCCGTCCGTGACTGTCGGCCAACGTCCGCCCCGGCCGGGTGCCTTGGCTGTACGAATGGCTGTACGGCGGCGGCGCTCCTGTGGAGACCGGAGGGGGTTCGGTGGCGGTCGTCAAGCGGGGGAGTCGGCCGATCGTCGTCGACGGCTGCCGGTACCGCTGGACGGTTCGCCGGAAGCCGACCTACCGCCAGGCCCTGGCGTGGGCGCCGCTGACGTTCGCGGTTGAGCGGGTCGACCCGCCCGGTCGCGCGATCCTCGTCGTACGGGTGGCGTCCGCCCATCCCGGCAACTGGGTCCACGCCGAAGCGACGCCGGTCCGCCCGGCGATGGTCGCCACAACCATCCGCCAGGCGCTCGTGCGCGGCTGGCAGCCGGACCTACCTGGCTCGCCGTTCCTACTCGGCGCGGACTTGATCCTATGACTGCGAGTGGTACTTGCGTCCGGTCGAACCTGAGGTGCCCTGGCGATTTTGATCCCTACTGGCGTCGCACGCGGGTGGCACGCTATACGGCGTGCGGATGACCGATGACGATGGCCGTGTGCTGAATGCTGAGTTTGTCGTGGAGCTAGACGGCCCAGCGTTTGCGCTTCTCTTGGAGAGCGCGGGCGGGCGGGGCGGTCTGGCGCCGTCGCGTAACTCCGACTACACCACGGCTTTGGAACTGCTCCTCGCCCGACTGCGATCTCGCGGCGCGGTGCTCGTCGACGCCCTGGTCGACTCGAAGCGGACAGCCCATCTACCCGAGACTGAGCGGCGGTTGCTGGACGGGCCAGTGTCCTTGGCGGCCGTTGACGACCTGGCGGCGCTGCGACTCCAGTTGACGAGCCGGCAGGGCCGTATCGGTCAGCCACCGGGCGCACCCAAAGCGGGCAACAACCGCAAGCGGCTGCGCCTGCGACTCCATGTGCCTGGGTACAGTCCGGGTGAGGTGCACAGGCTGTCCGCCGACCTTGCCGCCGGCTCGTCGGTATCGCTTGCTTCCGGACGGTCGTCCGCGGTGCCGCCGCAGTCTCGCGGGTCCGTCGAGCGGGGCACGGTACGACTCAACGAGTGGTGGCGCACTGATCCGGCTGAGTGCTACTGGCTGGAGATCACCAACCGGGATGACCTCGGGGCCAACGTCCAAGCGCTCCAGCGCGACGGCAGTGGGCGCGAGAACTGGTCGTATGCCCTGGTAACCGCGCTCCGGCCGGGGGATGTGGTGCTGCACTGGCACCAGACGCAACGTCAGGTGCCCGGAATCGTCGGCTATTCGTTTGCCGCGGATGGACCGTTCGAGGATGAGTTGGTCTGGCATGCCCGTGGCTCGTATGGGCAGGCGCGGCCTACCGTGGGACGACCTCAGCCCTCGTGGCGCTATGAGCTGGCCGACTACACGGCGTTGCCGACGCCGGTTGATCAGGTGGCCTTCCAGCGGGCGGAGGCAGCGCTTCGGGAGATCCGGGCGAGGCTGGAGGCGGCGTACTCTGGGCCGCTGTACTTTCCGTTCGCCTTCTCCGACAGCAGGCCGGTTCGGGTGATGCAGGCGTACCTTGTGAAGTTCCCCGCGGTCATCCTGGACGCGGTTCCCGAGCTGGCGGCGATTCCGCGGCGCCGCGTGCCGCAGGTTGAACCGATTCCCGCTGGTGGTCCTGGCAAGCGGCGGTCGCGCCGGGCCAGTGGTTCCGGGTACGTCGCCGATCCGTTGCTTCGTCGTGCCCTGGAGCGGCACGCGGTGCGCCGGGCGGGTGCCCTGTACAAGGGGTGGACTGTCGAGGACGTGGGGGACCGAGAGTCGTACGACCTCCGAGCCACCAAGGACGGTGAAGAGGTCCACGTTGAGGTTAAGGGCTCGTCGGGTCTCGCGGACACGGTAGAGCTGACCCGGAACGAGGTACGGCACGCACATGGGGCCGTGACGCACCTGGTCGTGGTGGACCAGATCGAGTGGGCACGTCGGCCGAGTGGCGAGATCACGACGGCTGGCGGGCGCGTGCGGCGCTGGGTCGCATGGACACCTATGGACGAGGACCTGGAGCCCACGCGTTACCGCTACAAGCTTTCGGACTCCGGCGCGGAGCTGATGACCTGACCGGGCCGCGGTCCGCGGGCGTCACCGAGTGGTCGGTGGCAAGCCAGTCCCGGGCTTGGACTGGCGCGGCAGTCGGAAGCCCTGACCCGCGACCAGGCCAGCCACGTCGCTTCCGTCACGGCCTGGTCGGGCCGGTGCCTCTGGTTCGAAAAGGGCGGTGTCCCGGCGGCAATCGGCGGCTTACCGCCCCGGCGCCGTAGGCGTCCGGGGCGGCCTGCCGCCGGCCGGGCTTGCCGCCCGCGCGCCGCGCCCGGCGCGGCGCCTTGATTCAATACAGGGTTATTCGGCAACTGGGGAGTCTGCACGCTCTCTTTCGGGTGAGTCCCTCTGCTGAGGAACTGCAACCGAGGTATGTGCCGAGAAATTAACTTCTCGACGAGCCCAGCGCCTTAATAGCGGCAGCATCGAGGATTTCTCCGATGAGTAAACTGATGATAAATCGTCCAGTGCTTTAGTGAAGGATGGCCCCTCTGCTTGACCAAGCCTTACCTTTATAAGTGGCAAAAGGAACTGTAGCCGGCCTAGACCAGATTCCAGAACAGACTCTTTTGACAACCACGTGTCCGAGCTTTCAAGCATAAAGAAGAGAATAACTCCGCCAACGTTTAATTCGTCTGGGCTCAGGTCCCCCGAACTCTCGGAATTGCCTGAGCCGGCCGCCCTTCTGATGTCCATCATCGCGGATGTCAGGGACAGAGTGTGGTCCATCTCTGGGTCGTTTCCCCAGGGTGGGTCGTCGAGCTGAAGCAAAAACTGGCTTATTTTCTCGACTCGACTCCAATAGATATTGTTTCGATTCTGTCTAGCGCCGGCCATTGTTCTTAGGATCTGCCCTGCACATGGGGTTACCCCTATTCTCCATCCGGGGTAGTCAAAGCCGGCGAATAGCCAATCAATTCCGTGCTTGGCTAAGGGTTCGGCAATGTTGAACTCCTCGAGAGGCAGGAGTCCGGCATAGAGGTTATGGTTGATCGTTGCGGCCTGTTCAATTTTGACTCGGTGGTCCCGGATGATCTTCGTGAGCGATGGTTCGACTATGTCGAATGCAATGCGTGATCCGCGGGGCCTTGCTGCCCTTATGCCCATATAAGCGAATGCCGCAGCACTCATTATTGTCGAAGTGTCCTCTGAATTTAGGTCGTTTCTAATCCTGGAAGTTAGCTCGTCATGGATAGTTGAATTGTTTGGCGATGTGAGTGCTTCCAGTATTGCGGTCATCGCCTGCTTTGGGCTTGGGGAACCTGAAGGTTTGGGTGTAATCCAGACGCATTCCGTCATTAATCTATATGCTTCAGATACTATTTGTCGTACTTGCGTCGGGGGAAGCACCAAGAATGAAAGACATCGGGAAACGAAGGAAATTAGTGCGCTTCGTGTAGAATTATCTATGTCAATTTGTGCAAGCAGGAAGCGAACTATTCGTTCGCCGCCTCTCTCGCTATGGCGATCGGTGATTTGCGTAGCAAGCTGTGCGACAATATCCCACTCCTCCCGCAGGATGTGGGGTGCCAGCATGCCTGCGATCTGCTCGGGTGAATCCCCTATCCGCGTAATGTGGTAAGCCGCGAAGTACTCCAAAAATGTACGATGGGTAAACTTGTATAGGACTTCGCCGTCTGCGGTCGTGCCTGCGTCGTTAAAGACCCAAGCTCGGCCCCTGCAAAACTCTACAAACTCCCGCGCGGCTTCGCGTGCTTGGTCATCGGTTTCGAACAGGTATCCCTTAAGATAGGTCGTCGTTCGATCGACCAGCTGGTGCTCTGTGACTCCTTCTCCCGCACTATCGTTCATCATCATCCAGTACGCTAGGTACTTCATCGCGGGATCCACGGCGTGTCCGGCCTGAAGATTGGAGTAGATGCGCCGGCTACTATCCCACTTATCGAATAGAAGCGTGGCGCATTTCTCATATACTGCCGGTCTATTCCGCGGAATGAAGTGTTCTCCTCTATAGATGATGCATAGGAGGGCTAGCATCAGCGGGTTTGACCGTAGGTCTGGGGATACCTTGCTTTCCTCAACAAATGAGGAAATAACCAACTGCTTTTCGGTACTCGATAGATTTTCCTGCGAGAACCACTTTTCTGCATACAGCTGTACATCTTGATCGTCGAACCGTGAAATTTCGATAACTCGAAACTCCTTTGGATCCATGGGCGCGCGCTGGTATCCAACTAGGCGAGACGTCACGAGCACCGCGCATAACGGGTACCTGGCGCAGAAAAGCTCGACCCTGTCCGCGACCTCTCGTCTGCGACTCGTATCGAGCAACTCATCCAGTCCATCGAAAACTACCAGCACGCGGCCGGTATCAAGAAGGCGCTGGATTAGCTCCCTGGATAGGTCAACCTGGTAGTGGCTCGATGATCGATGGGCTAAGTAATCGATGATTGATTTTTCGCCCATTTCGCCTGCGAAGTCCCGCAGTAACACAAAAAACGGTATCTGGTAGGTAGGAGTTGCTGCGAAGATCGTGGTTATGACGTTAGCTGCAGTCGATTTTCCACCGCCCGGGTCGCCCAAGATTACCGTTCGATCAATTTCCTCTATCAGATCTTCTAGGTTGAGTTCCGTCTCGCGACGACCGCTTTCGGCAAATTTTGGGCTCACGTATATTGTCGAGTAGTGCAGTCTTCTTCGGCGTTCGAAGTCGGGAGGCTCGATAGATCCGTGAGCCCTTGCTGCCTGCTTTCGGTATTTGCCGATCAAATCTGCTTCGCTATCGATTTGGGCAGCGCTAATACTCTGGAGGGATGAGAGGTGCCTTTCCATTGACTCTAGAATATTTGATAACCGTTCAATTTTTGCGTCGTTCCTGATGTCTTCTGCGATTTTTGGACATTTCTCCTCAAATAATCTAGATAGACGGCGCGATTCCCCATCGATGCAGTCGAAAAGTTTATTCAGATATGGATTGAGGATTGACGCTTGAACTCGATTTATTTCTGACCATGCGCTAATTTGCCAGGCCGCCCGAAGTCGTCGACTGTCGAAGTCGCTTGTCGCAAGGTGTGAGGTTAGCAATTCTCGTACTATCGCGCGCGCGGTTGGTCCCGATAGGAAGTTCTCCAGCTCGGTCTTGTCGATATCGTTTGGCTCAGAAACTGAGTGCAACGCGACTGACTGGCTTACTCGATCCGAATTTATGTAGGTTCTAAAAAATTCTTGCTCTGATTCTTCTATTTTTCGCTTTACTGTTCTTTCTATATGCGAGAAGATAAATGTGGCGGATTTTGTTATTAGACCAATAATATTTCCTTCTATTGGCACGTCGACTCCGATCGAAAGTATGCTGCTTATTGATATTGCGATGCTATTCTGATTTTCAATGCGACATGTGCAGATAGCAGGTCTTGTGAAATTCCGACTACTTCCTGCTCTCTGAATATTCTCCGTTCAATTACTACCACTGGAGTCTGGTGATCGAAATTGAGGGCCTCGATTTCGGTCCGATCGGGCATTCGGGCGGTGACTCGTAGATCTACGTGTGTGACTCTAATTCCGTGCGCGAATAATATGCTCGCTTCGTCACTCTGGCCTTGTTCGTTGGCGGGATCGGCTATGGGTGTGCCGGCGACGAGATCAAGGAGATTGTAGGTCGTTGTTAAGTGGTGGGCATGGCCATCGGTCTTGAATAAGAAGCGGCGCTCCAGCAGCGGGGTTCCGGGTTCGCAACCAAGCAAGGCCGCAAGGTGAGGACTGGCGGGTACATCCTCGTAGGTGGCTTCGACGGCGATGACATCTCGGGTTGAAACGTGCTCTCTGTCGAGTAGCGTGACAATCTGTTCGCCACCTCCACGCGGTTTCGTCTCGTCCTGGCGGCAGTTAGTGGTGATTTGCCGGCTTGCCGGGTTCGGAA
This sequence comes from Solwaraspora sp. WMMD792, assembly GCF_029626105.1. Lineage (NCBI taxonomy): Bacteria > Bacillati > Actinomycetota > Actinomycetes > Micromonosporales > Micromonosporaceae > Solwaraspora > Solwaraspora sp. WMMD792. The sequence continues at coordinate 4,361,028 of NZ_JARUBH010000009.1, read as the reverse complement.
GGGCGACTGCGGGTTGAGCGTATGTACCTCGGCCGTGTTCGGTGGTGACGAGTCCGTCTTGTCGTAGGGCGTTGATGGCGGCGCGGATGGTGCCGCGTGCGACGTTGAACTCTTTCGCGAGCGCGACTTCAGAGGGTAGGAGTGCGCCGGGTGGTATGGCGCCGCTGGTGATGCGGTCGCGGAGTTGGTCGGCTACGCGGCGGTAGCGGGGTGTTCCGTAGTGCGGGGTTGGCACTCGTGCCACGTTACCTGTCTGTTGTGTAGTCAAGTGCCGTCTGGCTGCTCGTTTCTACGTCTGGACAACAGGTCCACTTGTAGGTACGTTTCCCTGTGTGTGGTCGGGTTAGCCGCTCGTGATCAAGGGGTTGGCTGCGTTCGGTGTCCCGGCCACACGTCTCGCGCACTGTCTGTCTGCGCCTCCAGTGGTGGGGGTGCGGGTGGTGCGCGTCCTGGTCGGGGTGCGGCGTGACCCGACTCCGCCCGCCGGGCGGTGCGCCGTATCTCGCGGTGGGGCCGGCGGCTCTGTGCGTTTCCCCCCGGTTGCGTGCGGGGTCGCCGGTCTCCTGTCAGCGTGGGAGGTGCTGATGATGAGGACTTCGCGTCTGGTGGCCTGGTGGCGTCGTCGACGTCGGACCGGCCCGGCCGTTGAGGTGCGGGCGGTGGCCCGTGTCGTTCCTGGGTGGGCGGTGGAGCCGACGCAGGTGTCTCCGCTGGTGGTGGGTGCGCCGTTGTTGACGGTAGGTCAGCGGTTCCGGGCTGCTGGTGGGCGGTGGTCGCGGTGATCTCGACCGGCGGGCCGGAGGGGGTGGAGCATCCGGCGTGGTGTGCGCGGGAGCGGTGTGGGCATGTGGTGCCTCCGTTGTTCGCGCACATGGTGCGGCGGCATCGGTCGCGGTTGTGGCAGGCGGGCACGCCGGGTGTAGCGGGCGGCGGGGTGGTCGCGTATCTGATCGGTGGTGACCGGTTGCCGCCTCTGGTGGCGGTGCATGCGGCTGCTCCGGGGATGGGGTCCGGGTGTGCTGAGTTGCGGCTGACCGAGGTGCGCAAGCTCGTCGACGCGTTGGGCGTACTGCTGGCCCAGGCGGACGCGGCCCTTGATGCCGACAACGGCGGCGGCCGGGGTGGGGTGGCGGGGTCGTGAACGGGGAGGACGTTCGGCCGGGTGGGCTGGTGTTGTGTCCGGTGTGGTGTGCGGGGTGTGGTCCGCGTGACCGGATGCACCGGGCCGGCGTGGTGACGGCGGGGACGGAGCGCACGGGGTGGGTGAGTGCGGATGTGATCGCCGATCACGGGGCCGTGTTGGACGTGCGGGTGAAGGTGGACGTCACCCGGTACGCGTCGACGCAGACGGTGTTGCTGCAGGCGGGTCCGGCGGCGCGGTTCCTCGGCGGCATCAATCAGGCGACCCGGCTGCTGCATGCGTTCACCCGTCCGAGCGTGCCGGTGGAGGGGTTGGCGTTCCGGCGGGCGTCGCGGTTGGAGCCGGGAATGCGAGTGCTGCTGTTCGGTGGTGTGGTCCTGGTCGTCGACACCGACGAGGTTCCGGAGTTCCCGACGGCGGCGTTGTTGTCGGTGCGGCAGGAGTCCGGCGGCCCGGTCTATACGGTGCTGGTGCCGGCCGATATGGAGCCGCTGGTGATCGGACCATGACCCAGCGGATCACGCGCCGGGTGGTGCGGGGCCGGGTGTGGGCGGACCGTCCGGGAGCGCCGACCACCTGGCAGACGTATGAACGTCTAGGGGGTAGCGTTGCCGGTGTGACGGCCAAGGACTGGCGACCCCGGTATCTGCAACTCGCTGAGCAGTTGCGAGGTCAGATCCTGTCCGGGGACATGCCGCCGGGCACGTTGATGCCGTCGGAAACCGAGCTGGCCGACTCGTCGGGCCTGTCGCGTACGAGTGTCCGTAACGCGATCCGGCAGCTGCGGGAGTGGGGTCTGGTCCGCGCCGAACAAGGGCGGGGCACGTATGTGCGGGCTCCTCGTCAGCGGGTCCGGCGGCGCAACACGGAGCGCTACCAGTGGGAGAAGGACCGCGTCCTGCTGTCGGAGGCGGAACGGCGGGCGACGGGCGGCACGGAGCATGACACCGGTCTGACGGTCGATGATCTGAAGTTCCACGCCGAGTACACCCGCGTACCGGCCGATGCCGAAATGGCCGCCGCGTTCGGCGTCGAGGCGGGCACGGAGTTGCTGCGTCGGGTGTACTGGACGACGACGCGCACGGAGTCGGCTCCGTTGTCGGTGTCGTACTCGTTCCTGCCGGTGGCGTTGATCGCCGGGAACCCGGACCTGCTCGACGCGGGCAAGGAGCCGTGGCCGGGTGGTACGCAGCATCAGCTGTACACGGTCGGGATCGAACTCGATCGGATCGTGGATGAGATCCGCGCTAGGCCGCCGTCGCCGGATGAGGCCGAACTCCTCGACATCGATCCGGGCGTGTCCGTGCTGACGGTGCGGAAGACGTCGGTGGACATCGGCGGGCGGGTGGTGGAGGTCGCTGACGTCGTCATGCCCGGTGACCGCACCGAGTTGGTGTACTCGAACTCGCTTGCGCGGTGGCCTGCTTGACCCAGGTCGTTTCGGTCATCACGCCGGTGCACCTGCCGAGTATCGGCTATCTCGCCGATGCCTACGCCTCCCTGGCCGCCCAGCAGATGCCGGACGGCTGGGGGTGGCGGTGGCTGGTCCAGGAGGACGGACGTACCGGGGCCGTTGCCGACGCCCTGCCCGACGACCCGCGTATCTCGGTCGGTGTCGGCCGACCCGGCGGCCCCGGTGTCGCCCGGACGCTGGCGATGGAACGGGTCGACGGGCCGTTGGTGAAGGTCCTCGACGCCGATGACCAACTCACCCCGGGTGTCCTCGCCCGGGACATCGCCACCCTGACCGCGCACCCGTCGGTTGGGTGGACGACGTCGCGGGTGCTGGATCTGCTGCCGGACGGGTCCACGGTCGGCTTCGACTCCGACCCGCCCGCCGGGCCGATCGCCTGCGGTGACGTGCACGCGTTCTGGCTCGCCAACAACTACCGGGCACCGGTGCATCCGGCGACGCTGTGTCTGCGCACGGATGTGCTGTTCGCCCTGGGCGGCTGGATGGCCCTGCCCGCGTCCGAGGACACCGGCCTTCTCCTGGCCGCGAGCACCATCACCGGCGGCTTCTTTCACGCCGAAACCGGCCTGCTGTACCGCAAGTGGCCCGGTCAGGTCACCAGCCAGGCCGCGCACCGCGAACCGGCCGAACACGCGGCCCGGATGCGGATTATCGACGCACGGGTACGGGCGCTGGCCAAGCTGAACGCCACGGTCACCCTTTCCTAACCGGCACCCGCCTCGCCTGGTCCACAGCCGACCGGTGGGGCCTCTTTGCGTGCCCGTCGACGTCTTCCCGTGCTCGTCGACGTCCGTCCGCCCCGGTAACAGAGCTCCGGCGCGGTTGTGCCGCTGTTCGCAAGGGTCATTCGGGGTATACCGGACCACTTTCCGAGACTTGTTGACATGTCTGCCAAGTAGTCCCTACCTTTGGTCCTGCCGGTTGGCAGACGTTACTACAAGTTGGGAGTTGCAGAGATGGCTCTGCGAGGCGGAACGAGGTTCTCGGTCCGGTGTTCGGACGTGTTCCCGGCGGGGTGCGCGTTGGTGCCCGAGTCGTTGGGTGAGGTCGAGGACTACGACGAGAAGACAGGTCGGCGGTCGCCGGCGAAGGACAAGCTGACGGGTCAGCGGGTGTGGCAGGTCCGGGTGATGGACCTGGATCCGGAGTTGGGGAAGCGGTCGCGGGAGACGACGGTGAAGATCTCGGCGGACTACCAGCCGGTTCCGCCGACGGGGGTGCCGTTCGAGGCGGTGGAGTTCGACGACATGACGGTCACGCCGTACGTGGCGAGCAACGGGCGGATGGCGTACTCGTTGCGGGCGTCGGGGATGCGCGCCCCGGCTGGCCTGGCGAGCAACGGCACCGGTAAGGCGCGGGCGGCCACGGGTTCGTAGTGCTCGGTTCGGGGTGGGGCTGTCTGGTCTTGGCGGACGGCAGCCCCACCCCTTGGTGTCTTCCCCTCCTCCTCTTCCTTCTTCAGATTCGGTGAGGTTCCGACGTGTCCCAGGTTAAGCGCGCCCAGAATCGGGCGCGGATCCGCTGTGCCGACTGCAAGAACATGTTCACCACCACCCCGACCGACGCCCAGGGCGACACCGACAACGCCGCGACGGTTGGCGGGGATGCGGCCCGGTGTGGGTTGTGCGCCGGTCAGCTGGTGTTGCCGTTCCCAAGGTTGCGCGACGCTCGCGGCCGTTTCCTCCCCGTCGTCGGGGGTGGCCGGTGATGGGGCGTCCGCGTGGTGAGGTCGTCACCACCGTTTCCGGTGACCTGCTTGTGGTCCGGCCTCGGCGGTTGCGGCTGCCCTGGTGGGCGGTCGTGCTCGGTCTGCTGGTCCGCTGGTCGGGTCGGGGCCTGTGGTGGTGTCTCAAACATCCGCGCATCCTCACGGTTTCGGTGATCACGGTCGCTGTGTACATCGACTACGGCATTGCCGGCCTGGTGACGCCGGTTGTGCTGGCGGGGTTGGGGTCGGCGGTGTGGCGGTGGCGGCACGAATCGTCCTGGTGGGCGTGGTGCGGCGGTCCGCTGCTCGGCCGGTGGCGGCACACCGTCGTGTACCGGCGGGTGTGGCGCGAAGCGATGACCATGTGCGACCTGTCGCGGGTCTACCAACACCAGACCGTGCTACCGCAGCTCCTCGCCGTGCACTGTGACCAGGCCCTTGACGTGTTGTCGGTGCGGATGCTGCGCGGCCAGACCCCCGCCGACTTCCAACGCGCGACCGAGCAGCTTGCCTATGCGTTCGGCCGGCGGCACGCACGGGTGTACACCGAACGACCCGATGAACTTCCCGTGCGTGGCGGCGGCTGGGTGGGCTGGCTGCTGCGTCAGGTCGACGCCTACCGGTTCCGCGACCGGCCCGACGTGGTCTACATCGTGCTGGTCCGCACCGACGCCCTACGCCGGACGGTTCCGCCGTTCCTGGTGCCGACGGTGCCGGACTTCACCGCGCTCCCGCTGGCCGTGCGGGAAGACCTGCGGACCTGGCACCTGCGGCTGTTGGCGACGCATGTGCTGATCGGTGGGGCGACCCGACGCGGGAAAGGCTCCGTTCTCTGGTCCCTCGTGCGGTCCCTGGCGGGTGGGGTGGCGTCCGGGCTGGTCCGGCTGTGGGTGATCGACCCCAAGGGCGGGATGGAATTCGCGTTCGGCCGTCCGATGTTCGCCCGGTTCGCCTCCACCTCCTTCGACGCCATGGCCGATCTGCTAGACGAAGCGGTCGCGGTGCTGCGGGAGCGGCAGGCGCGTCTTGCCGGCACGGTACGGGTCCACACACCCACGACCGATGACCCCCTCGTTGTCGTGGTGATCGACGAGATGGCGGCCCTGACCGCGTACCTGCAAGACGTCGACCTGCGCAAGCGGATCGCCGCCTCGTTGGGGCTGCTGCTGTCCCAGGGTGCCGGCGTCGGCGTCCTGGTCGTGGCCGCGTTGCAGGACCCGCGCAAGGAGGTGCTGCCGTTCCGGGACCTGTTCCCCACCCGGATCGCGCTCGGGCTGACCGAGGCGTCGCAGGTCGACATGGTGTTGGGCGACGGCGCACGGACACGGGGTGCGTTGGCGGATCAGATGCCGTCGTGGGCCAAAGGCGTCGGCTACGTCCTGCTGGACGGCACCCCCGACCCGGTCCGGGTCCGGTTCTCCTACCTCACCGACACCGACATCAAAACCATGGCGGCCGAATACGCGGCACCGGTGGCCGCTGCGGACATCCTCGCCCAGGTCGGCCGGGAAACCGCCCCCGAACCGGAACAGGCTGCCGCGTCGACCCGGCGAATTCCGCTGCCTCGTAAGCCATCCGGGCCGCTGCTACCTGACTCGCTACTCAACATCCTCCGGCACGACCAGGGCGACACCGACACCCCGAACAACGGGGGTGGTTCCCGGTGAGCGAGACGCAGACGTCGGGGCGGCGCTTCTACCGGCTGCGGACCCCCACCCCCGACGGCGGACGCGGAACAGCCGTCTCCGTGCGGGTCGACACCGACCGGCCCGACCCGTACCCGCTGTATGTCGCCATCGGTGGCGGCCGGCGACGGGTCTACCTGACCCCCGGTGAGGCGTGGGCGCTGTGGCGCTGCCTGTCCGAAGCGGTCGCCTCCCTCGGCGACCCACCCGACCACATCCGCACCACCATCCACCCGACAGGGAGGTAACCCCCGATGCCATCCCTCAACCGCCCCTCCTGGCTTCTCGTGCGGCTGCCGTGGCTGGCCCGACTCCTGCACCGGCCGATCCGCATCACCGCGACCGGCCCCGCCGATCAACTCGCCTCCTTCCTGACCGGGCTGAGCACGTTCCTGCACCGGCACGGACGCCCCGGCCGACGCATCCGCATCGACCTCACCGTCACTGACGACAAGGACCGCGCATGAGCTGGCAGCGTGCCGAAACGGTGCTGCGGCTGGTGATCCTGCTCGCCATCGGCTCGATGGCCGGCGCGGCCGCGTTCACCCACGTCCATGACCTGTCCGTCGCCCACGGCCAACCCCACTGGATCGGCTGGGCCAACGCCGTCGCCGTCGAGTTGATGGCTATCTACCTGGGTCTGGAAATCCGGGCTCGGCGTCGGGCGGGTCGACCGGTCGGGTTCGTCGCAGTCCTCCTCGTCGGCTTCGCACTCCTGTCGTTGGCCGCGCAGGTCGCCGAGGCCGAACCGTCCGTGTGGGGCTGGATCGTCGCGGCTGTCCCGTCGCTGGCGTTCCTGGCCCTGGTCAAAGTCGTCCTGTCCAGCGCACCCGCTGTCCCGGCCGGTCCGGCGGCCTCGGCTGCGGCGGCCAACCCGACCGATCCGGTTGGTTCGGCTGAGCGGGTGCGCGTCGACCAGGCGGACGCCGTCGACCAGGTCCCGACCGCCGACACCGACCCGACACCCGACCAGCGCACCGACCGGGCAACCGATCTGGTCGAGCGGCCTGCGGTCGTCGAACCGGTCCGCGTCGCCGGACACGCCTCGGTGCTGCCGCCGCTCGGGGTCGTCCAACCGCGACGGGCAAACGGGATGGTGGTCGGCCGGTGACCGCACCCACCACCCTCCCCGGACTCGACACACCCACCACCGACCATCCGGCGACAGTCGACCAACAACCTCGGCCCGGCTCCCGTGCCGCGCGGATGGGCCTACCCCGCTCGGTCGACGTCCTCCGCGACGTCGCCACCGAATACGGCGTCTGCATCCGCCCCCTCGCCATGCGGCGGACCGATCTCGACACCGGCCGTACCGAGGTCATCGACCTACCCTGCGGCGCGACCCGCGAGGACAAATGCCCGCCGTGCGCGAAGCGGAACCGCCGACTACGCCAAGCGCAGATCCGCGACGGCTGGCACCGCGACGACGAACCACTACCGCCACCCGAACCGGCAACGGATGAGCAGAAGGCGCTGATCGTGCTGCGGGCGCACTTCGAGTTCGAACGCGACGCGGCCCTACGGGAAGCCGACTGGCGACAGGTCACCGACCTCGACGACGCCATCCGCGAAGTCGAAGACGCCATCACCGCCGAAGGACTACGCGGCCGCGTCGCACCACCCCACACCACCGACGGCGATGGCGTCGACCAGGGCGACACGCAGGACAACGGCAAACGGCGCAAGCGGTCGACCAGACGGCGGCAGGACGCACCCGACCTACCCCGCCGGCCGGTGGAGGCACGCACGGTCGGCAAGACGTACACCGCGCCCGACGGCAACACCTACCGGCCGTCGATGTGGCTCACGCTCACCCTCGGCTCCTACGGACCCGTACGCCCGGACGGCACCCCGGTCAACCCCGACCGGTACGACTACCGCCGTGCCGCGTGGGACGCGGTCCACTTCCCTCGACTGCTGGACCGGTTCTGGCAGAACCTGCGGCGCTGTGAAGGCTGGAACGTCCAGTACGCGGGTTGTGTCGAGCCGCAACGCAGGTTGGCGCCTCATGCGCACTTCGCGATCCGCGGGACCATTCCCCGGCAGACGCTGCGGACGGTGGCGGCGGCGACTTATCACCAGGTGTGGTGGCCGTCCGTTGATGTCCAGCACTACGGCGGGGAGCACCTGCCCGTGTGGGACGTCGACCAGGCGGCGTGGGTCGACCCGGACACCCGCGAGCCGCTGACCGGCTGGGCGGAAGCACTCGACGCGGTCGACTCCGACCCGGACGCGCAACCGGTCCACGTGGTCCGCTTCGGCTCCCAGGTCGACGCACGCGGCGTCATGCCCGGCACGCAGGATGCGGAACGGACCATCCGCTACATCACGAAGTACATCACCAAACACGCCGCCGACTGCCACACCACCACCAGCGGCCGGCAACGCCAGCATCTCGAACGGTTCTGGCAACAACTGCAGGTCACCCCCTGCACCGACCGGTGCGCCAACTGGCTGCTCTACGGCGTCCAACCGAAGAACGCCTCCGCGAAGCTGCGGCCGGGACGCTGCCGGGGCAAAGTCCACCAACGCGCGACCCTCGGCATCGGCGGCCGACGCATCCTCATCTCCCGCGACTGGTCCGGCAAGACCCTGACCGACCACAAACACGACGCACGCGCCTGGGTCCGGGCACTACTCGGCGCGACCACCGACCTGGCCGGCGTCGACCAGGCCACCGGCATCGATGGCGCGGGCTCGGTGCGGCATGCGTGGGAACTGGCCCGGCCCGACGACCCGGACGTCACGCCGCTCGGGCATCGGCTGCTGCGCTCCATCTCCGAACGGGCGCGTTGGCGCGCTCAACTCCTCGCCGCGAAGGACCGGGCGGCACAGGAGGCCAGCGGCGGCACCGGATCGGAACCCCTCGACCAGGAAGGACGCGATTGATGATCTCGGCGAACAGGCGGCGGCTTCCCGTACAGCCTCGGAGCGTGCGGCCGGCGGAAGCTGCGGCGCTGCTCGGGGTGTGTCGAGACACGGTGTACGTGCTGATGCGGGCTGGTCGGCTGCGGTCGGTCAAGGTCGGCCGGGCTCGGCTGATCCCGGTCACCGCGATTGAGGAACTTCTTTCGGCAACCGAGGAGTACGCGGCATGAGCCGGAACCGGCGGCGCTCGCACGGGGAAGGCGCGGTGTTCCCGTACCGCAACGGGTACGCGGCCGTACTCGAAACGGGCTGGGACACCGGTAAGCGGTCCCGCAAGTGGGTCTACGGCCGGACCGAACGTGAGGTGCTGGACAAGCTGGCGGATCTGCGTCGTCGTCAGGAGAAGGGGCAGAACCTGGCGGCCGCGCCCCGTACGTTCGGGGACTGGCTGGATGAGTGGATGTCGATGAAGGAGCGCGACGGTACCCGCCCGTCGACGCTTCAGGGGTACCGGAAGCTGATCGAGAATCACGTACGGCCGGTGCTGGGTCGGGTGGCGTTGGACAAGCTGACGCCGTTGATGATCCGGCGGCTGTTGGCGCAGAAGACCGACGCCGGTCTTTCGGCAACGACGGTCCGGCACGTGCACGGGCTGATCCGCAACGCCCTGGGCGACGCGGAGCGGGAGGAGTTGGTGCACCGCAACGCGGCCAAGTCGGTGCGGCCGCCGTCGGTTCAGCAGGTGGAGCGGCGGGCGTTGACGGTCGAGGAGGCGAAGCGGCTGCTTGAGGTGCTGGCCGGGCATCAGCTGGAAGCGCTGTTCGTCTGCGCGTTGACGGTCGGGCTGCGGCGCGGGGAGCTGCTCGGGCTGCGCTGGTCGGATATCGACTTCGACGCGGGCGTGTTGACGGTGCGGCAGACCGTTCAACGGGCCGATGGTCGGCTGCAGTTCGTCGCGCCGAAAACGCACCGGTCGCGGCGTACCGTTCCGGTGCCGGCGCAGACGTTGGCGCTGTTCCGGTCGCATCGGCGGCACCAGGCGGCGGCCCGGCTGGCGGCGGGGGAGCGGTGGCATGATCACGGGCTGGTCTTCCCGTCGCGGGTCGGGACGTTCATGGACCCGGACAACATCGACCGGACCTGGCACAAGATCCGGGCGGCGGCTGGTCTGGGCTGGCTGCGGCTGCATGACCTGCGGCACGCGTGCGCGACGTTCCTGCTGGTGTCGGGTGCGTCGCCCCGGACGGTGATGAAGGTGCTCGGGCACAGCCAGATCGGGTTGACGATGAACACGTACGCGCATGTCCTGCCGGAGATCGAGCGGGCTGCGGTCGATGAGGCCGCGCGGCACCTGTTCGGCTGATGGCTGTACGAATGGCTGTACGGGGTGGTTCTTGACCGTGACCGGGGTGGTCGTCAACGCCGTGACCTGCGGTGATGGTGGTGCGCCCGGTAGGGTTCGAACCTACGACCTTGGGATTAGAAGTCCCCTGCTCTATCCGCTGAGCTACGGGCGCTTGCTGATCTTCGTCCTGGCGTGCACATAGTAGTGGTCGCAGGTTGTCGTGACGAGTCAGTCGGTCTCCGGTAACCCTCGGTCGACCGGGCGTTGCGCCTCCACCGGTTGACCGGGGTCCGGGCCTAGCGGCTCGGTGGTGAAGTAGCCGCGCAGCCAGCGGTCCAGCTCGCTGAACAGCTCGTCGCGGGCCGGCTGGTGGGACAGGGTCAGGTCGTGCAGGCCGCCGTCGATGCGGACCACGGTGACGTGCCGGCCGAGCCGGGGGGCCCACCGGGCCATGTGCTCGACGTCGAGTACCGCGTCGGCCAGGGTAGCCGAATCGTGCCAGCTGTGGCTGCGGTAGGACCGGGAGGAACAGGCCAGCAGGACCGGCGCGGTGATGTGCAGTCCGGCACGTAGCCGCCGCTGGGCGCGTCGGATGGCGGTCAGCCAACCTGCCCGCACCGGGAACCCGGCGAGCGGCTTCCACTCCAGGTCGTAGTTCCAGTGTCCGCGCTGGGAGGCGTGCACGCTCTGCCCGTACACCCGGGAAAGCCCGACCGGGACGACGCGGTAGGGCGAGCGGCCGGTGAGGCGGCAGACGGCCGCCGCTACCGGTCGGCGGAGCAGCCACGGTGCGTTGAGGTCGAAGAACGGGCTGTTCAGGAACAGCCCGTCCGGTGCGGTGCCCTGGCTGGCCCGCGCGTCGGCCCAGATCGCGGCGATCAGCCCACCGGTCGAGTGGCCGTTGACCAGCAACGTCTCGTTGCCGTCCTGCTCGCGGATGATCCGGGCGGCGGCGTCCAGTTCCGGAAAGTAGTCGCTGAGGTCGCGGCAGAAGTTCGGGGTCTGGTGCGGCAGCAGGCTCCGGCCGTACTTGCGCAGGTCGAGGGCGTAGAAGTCCCAGCCGCCGCGGACGAAGTGGTCGGCCAGGTGGGTCTGGAAGAAGTAGTCGACGAAGCCGTGCAGGTAGAGCACCGCCCGCCCGGCCGGGCGGTCCGCTCGGCGGCGGACCAGGGTCGCGACGACCGGACCCTCGTCGTCTGGGTCCAGCTCGATGACCTGCTGCTCGTACGGGAGTCCGAGGATGTCAGGCTGCACGACCTCGACCGTACCGCCGGACGGTTACCTCCGGGTAGGACCGCGCTGCGCGTCGCACAATCAAAGGCGGCACTGCCAGCGGCCGAGCGGCGGTGCGTGGTGCGAGGAGGTGCGAGATGAAGGCAGAACAGGCGACGGCGTTTCTGCGGGCGAACCATCGGGCGGTGATGGTGACCCGGCATCCGGACGGCCGGCCGCAGACCAGCCCGGTGCTGGTCGCCGTCGACGATGCCGGCCGGGTGCTGGTCAGCACCAGGGAAGGTGCGGTCAAGGTGCGCAACCTGCTGCGCGATCCACGGGTAACGTTCTGCGTGACCACGGACCGGTTCTTCGGAGACTGGGTGCAGATCGACGGACAGGCAGAAGTGGTACGGCTGCCCGAAGCGCTCGACGTGCTGGTCGACTACTACCGGCGGATCTCGGGGGAGCATTCCGACTGGGACGACTACCGGGCTGCGATGCGGCGCGACAAGCGGGTGGCGATCCGGGTGAGCGTCACGCACGCCGGCCCGGACGTGCACGGGTGATGGGGTTCGGGCGTGCCCGGTGACGGTTCGGGTGTGCACGGGTTCGGGCGTGCCCGGGTGACAGCCCGGACGGCCGGCACGTGGGGCCCCGGTCGGGTTGACCGAGGCCCCACGATGGATCAGCGGCTGGCCGATCCGAGCTCCACCTCAGCGGTGGTCTGGGCCTGGCCCGTGGCGTTGGGGGCACCCTGGCCCTTGCCGATCAGGTCCTTGAGGCTGCCGTTGATGTAGTTGCCCCACCCCTCCTGGCAGGCGTTGTAGCACTCGAACTCGGGCACCAGCCCATGGTGGGTGAAGACGACCTTGGTCTTGCCACCCTCCTCCGAGATGTCGAAGGTCATCGTGGTGTCGACCCACTCGGAACTGTCCTTGACGAACGAGAAGTAGTTGTCCACCACGTGCCAGGTGACCTTCTCACCAGGGACCGACTCGGTCACCCGGATCGTGCAGCGGTGCAGGTCCTCGTAGTGGTACCGGAACTCGTCGCCGGCCTTCTCGGCGCTGCCCTCGATCTCGGCCGACCACCATCCCTGCGGATTGGTGATGGCCTCGTACGCCTCCTTCGGGGACTGGTCCACGGAGAACTCGGTGGTGTAACTCGGCCCGGTCATGAATTCCTCGCATTCGTGATATGCGGAAAAGGGGTTGGCGACGTCCCGCGACCCTGCGTCGCGGAAGTCGGCAATGCTCCGCATCGGACGGAGCTGTCGGAACGTCGGCATCCTTTCCGGATGACCGGCTTGTGTCGCGCACCCACTGAACTAGGCTAATGCGTGTACTTGTGTCACGCAAGTCACGTGTGGGGCGTGTCGGCGTGCCGTCAAGCAAGGTTCACATGCTGGCAATACGCACTTTCCGGTAGTGGTACCAATCGATGTTGTTGGCTCGCCTGCGTCGCTGGAACCGCAGGTCACGACGCGGGCACGGTCCACCGGGTACCCGGTGGACCGTGCCCGCGAGGCAGGTCAGGCGACGCAGCTCGAGAGTGGCTCGGTGGGCGCGGGCACGCCCTCAGGTCCGAAGAAGAGGTTGGCGCAGTCGATCAGGAACTCCGGGGTCTCCTCCTGAATCCAGTGGCCGGCACCGGGGGCCACGACACCACGGACGTCATCGGCCACCTGCTCGAACGAGGCCGCGACACCGAGCCCGAAGACGAACTCGGCACCCATCGCGAGCACCGGCTGGGTCAGGCGCTTGGACTCGGCGTTGGCCTTGGTGTCCTCCGCGTTCTCCGGCCAGGCCCGGTAGTAGTTGTAGCCGGCGCTGCGCCGGGCCGGGTGCAGGTAGGCGCGGATGTGGCTGTCGCGGTCGATCGCGTCGGGGACCGCCGCGAACTCGAAGACGTAGTTCAGGTAGGTGGCCACGTCGCTGTTGTCCACGATCTTCTCCGGAACCGGCGACGGCGCCATGTTCAGCTTGAAGTGGAAGCTGAGCGGGTACGCGTCCTCCAGGCCGAAGCCCAGCAGCGGCGAGTCGAGCACCGCCAGGCGGGTCACCTCGCGGGGGTAGTCCCGGGCCCAGGCGTAGCCGACCAGCACGCCCATGTCGTGCCCCATGACCTTCACCTCGCGGTACCCGAGCCGGTTCACCGCCTGGTGCAGACGTGCGGCCGTGGTCTTCTGGTCGTAGCCGTCCCGCGGGATCGCGGAGTAGCCGAGGCCGGGCAGGTCGAACGCGATCACGGTGTGCGTCTTGGCCAGCTCGGGCATCACCAGGTGCCAACCCCACCAGGTCTCGGGCCAGCCGTGCAGCAGCACGAGGGCCGGCCCGGAACCGCCCTTGACGTAGTGCACCTTGCCGCCGTCGGTGTGGACCAGACCGTGGCGGAAAGTCCGGTCGAAGATCGCGCGACCGACGACCGGCTCGCGCTGGGCGTGTCCACCTCGCGCTGCGGTGGCGTCGGCGGCGCCGTTCGCGTCATGAGCCACCGCTGCCCCGACGCTACCGACGGTGACTGCCAGGGCGGTGATCCCTCCGACGATCATCCGTTTGAGTGTCAACCGCGATCCCCTGACCCGAGCATCGACCAACCGTGACGACATGGCTCTACCTCTTCCTCTCGTCGACCGCATGTGGCGGGTTGCGTCCAAGCTATGACGATTAGCGAAGAATGTATTCTTCTCGATTGCTGTCTCTCCGCAGCCGCCTCCAGCCCTCTCCAGGCGCGGACCATGGTGTGACGCAGCAACGCCGGTGCGACGCTGGCCCGCCCCGAAGGACCGTCACCTGACTACTGGCCACCCACGTCGGACGGTGGGTTCGGGTCGTTGCCCGGAACTGGGACGCGCGCTCGACTGTGCCAATCTTTCAGGTTCCTCGGCCACTTCTGTATTGCCCTGTTGGTTACCGACCTCGCCGTCGTCGCCGGTCTAATCGCGATCCTGCCCGCCGAATTTTTCAATCAACCGCAACGAGTAGTGGCAAAAGAAGCGGTCGCCGGGAGAGGGCAATTTCAAGGAAGCAAGCGGGTGCCGCCGGCTCATAGCCTGGCGACCGATGTGCGGACGTGGCCGGCGAACATTGGTGTCGTCCGCTCTCACTGTCTCTGATTCCGAGAGGACGGGATTGCCATGACTGACGAAGAGCGGAAGTTCGAACGGCGTACGTTCCTTGCCGGTGCAGCGGGGGCCGGAGGCGTCGCCCTGGCCGGTGCCGCGCTGCCCGGCACGGCACACGCCCACGGAAATGGTGAGTCGATTGCGCTGGTGGCGCCTGTCACCCCGGCTGACCCCCAGTACCCCGACCTCGTGATGGGGCTGAACAACCGGTGGACTGCGACGCCCGATTCGGTGTACGTGGTGGATTCCCCGCACCAGGTTGCCCCGATCGTCCGACGCGCGGTGCGTCGCGGAACCAAGCTGACCGTCCGAGGCGGCGGTCACGGATTTGAAGACTTCGTCTACAACAGCGAAGTCGAAACGATCATCGACATGACGAACATGAACCGGATCTACTACGACACGAGGATGAAAGCTGTCGCGGTGGAGGCCGGTGCCATTCTGCTCGACGTCTACGAAAAGCTCTACCAGACCTGGGGCGTCACGCTGCCTGGTGGCGTCTGCTACTCCGTCGGGATGGGCGGCCACGTCGCCGGCGGTGGCTGGGGCTGGCTCGTCCGTCGCAACGGACTGATCGTCGACCATCTGTACGCCGTCGAGGTGGTCACGGTCAACGCCGCCGGCCGGGTCAACACGATCATCGCCACCCGGGACCGGCGGGACCCGCACCGCGATCTCTGGTGGGCCCACACCGGTGGCGGCGGTGGGAACTTCGGCGTCGTCACCCGCTACTTCTTCCGCTCACCGGGGGCCCACGGTCGGAGCCCGGCGCAACTCCTGCCGAAACCGCCGTCCAAGGTGCTGTCCAGCTTCGCCCTGTGGAGCTGGAGCACCATGACCGAGGCCGACTACATCCGCCTGCTGCAGAACTACGCCAGCTGGCACGTCGCGAACATCTCGCCGGACAGCCCCACCCGCGAGGTGACGAGTCTGATTCAGTCGTTCCACCGGTCCAACGGCGAAATCCACATGTACGCCTTCGTCGACTCCGCCGTGCCGAACGCGCAACAGATGCTGGACAGCTACCTGGCCCATCTGCAGAACGGTGTGACGCCGGCCGTGTTCGCCGCGCAGAGCACCATGCCGTGGCTGCAGTTCTGCAAGCTCACCGGTACCACCAACACGCTGAACAACGACCCGACGCTACGCGGTGAGTACAAGTCCGCCTTCATGAAGGACACCTTCACCACGGCGCAGGCCGCAGCGATCTACCGGGCGATGACCCGGTCGGACATCAACAACCCGAACCTGAACATCGTCATCAGCCCGTACGGCGGCAGGACCGCGGCCGTGCCCAACGCCGCGACGGCGATTCCCCACCGGGAGGCCGCCTACAAACTGCTCTGGCAGGCGCAGTGGGCCAATCCGGCGGACGATGCGGCGAACATCGCGTGGGCACGGGAGACCTATCGGGACACCTTCGCGGACACCGGTGGCGTACCCGTACCGAACGATCAGACCGACGGCTGCTACGTCAACTATCCGGACGCCGACCTGAGCGATCCGGCCTGGAACGGGTCGGCCTTCGCCTGGCACGACCTCTACTACAAGGAGAACTACCGCCGGCTGCAGGCAGTGAAGAAGGCCTACGACCCGCGGAACTTCTTCAACCACCGCCAGTCGGTCGAGCTCCCGTCCTGATCGGACGGGTGTCAGAAGAAGTCCAGACGAAAGGGAGTACGGAATGCACACGATCACCGGTAAGACGGTCCTGGTGACCGGCGCCAACCGTGGCATCGGCCGGGCGCTGCTCGAGGAGGCGCTCAACCGGGGCGCGAAGCGGGTGTACGCCGGGACCCGTCAGCCGTTCGACCACCCGGACGGGCGGGTCACCGCGGTGACGCTGGACGTTACCGACGCGGAGCAGATCGCACAGGCCGCGAAGACCGTCGGCGAACTCGACGTGCTGGTGAACAACGCCGGCGAGGTCACGTTCGACGACCTGAGCGATCGCGCGGTGCTCGAGAAGATGTTCGCGGTGAACTTCTTCGGGGTGTACGACACCATTCAGGCGTTCCTTCCGGCGCTGATCCGGTCCCAGGGCGCGATCATCAACAACATTTCGGTGAACGCGTTCGCGCCGTTCCCGTTGGTCTCCTCGTACTCGGCAGCCAAGGCGGCGGCGTTCAACCTGTCTCAGTCGCTTCGTGGTCTGCTGGCGGGTAAGGGCGTCGGCGTGCACGCCGTCATGACCGGGCTCGTCGACACCGACATGACCAAAGGCTTCGACGTGATGGCCAAGGCGGCGCCCGAGCACGTGGCCAAGAACGTCTACGACGGGCTGGAGAAGGGCGAGGAGGAAATCTTCCCCGATGCCATGGCCGAGCCGCTGGCCGACAGCTGGCGTTCGGGCGGGGGGAAGAACCTGGAGCGCCAGTACGCGCAGATGGCGGCGCAGATCGCCGCAGCTCAGTCCGCCTGAGCGACAACCTACGACGGGCGGTACCGCCCGATGCGGGTCAGAGAAGGGCAGTGGACGCCGTCGGAATGGCGTCCACTGCCCTTCTGCGTTCAGCCCGCGAATGTTCTGTTGGACTGGAACTCAGCCGGAGGATCGGTATGCAGTTCGTTCCTGAGCAACGTGAGAGATGTGGACCGTAGGGGCCTCATGCCAGAGTTTGTGACGACGGGACGTCCCCCCGGCATCCTGCCGCAGTAGCTGCGCCAGGCACCCATTTCTGCCATCGTCTGGAGGAGTAAAGATGACGGTAATCGAGTCCGCGCCACAGCCCGAACTCGTACAGCGAGCCAGGGACCTGGTCCCGCTGATCCAGAAGCATGCCGCGTGGCAGGAGGAGAACCGCGTCCTGCACCCGGAGGTGCTCGACGCGCTGAAGGAGGCCGGCCTGCTCCGGTTGCGGTTCCCGGCGCGGTACGGCGGTACCGTGCCGGACGCGCGTACGGTGGTGGACGTGGTCGCCGAGTTGGGCCACGGCGACGGCTCCACCGGTTGGACCATCAGCACCATGACTATCGGTGCCTGGCTGGCCGGCCTGCTGCCGGATGAGGCGCAGGACGAGATCTTCGCGAACCCGGAGGACCGGTTCTGCGGCTCGGTCGGCCCGAACGGGGTCGCCGTGAAGACCGAGGGTGGCTACATCCTGAACGGTCGGTGGCACTTCAACACCGGTGCCCCGCAGGCACAGTGGGACACGCACTCCATCATGATCGACCTCGGTGACGGCAACATGGTGCCGGGTATGGCGGTCGTTCCGGTCTCGGACCTGACGATCGTGGACGACTGGCACACGGTCGGCCTGCGCGGCACCGGCAGTGTCACGACCATCGCCCAGGACCTGTTCGTGCCCGAGAACCGGGTGCTGAACATGGTGCCGGTCATGATGCACAACCAGCACGCGTCGAAGATCAACGCCGACTATCAGGCATGGCGGGTGCCGTTCCTGCAGTTCGCGGTCGCCGTGGCGGCCGCCCCGGCGCTCGGCATGGCGCGGGCCGCCTGGGACGCCTTCATGGAGCGGCTGCCGAGCCGGCGGATCACCTACACCAACTACGAGAAGCAGATCGAGGCGACGCTGACCCACCTGCAGGTTGCCGAGGCGCGAGTCAAGATCGACGAAGCGGAGTTCCACCTGCACCGGGCGGTGCGCCGACTCGATGAGAAGGCCCTCAGCGGCGAGCCGTGGACCCTGGAGGACCGCGCTGCGGCACGGATGGACGCCGGTGCCGTGTGCGCACGGGCGAAGGAGGCCGTGGACATCCTGAACAACGCCAGCGGTGGTTCGTCGGTGTACTCCGAGGTGCCGATCCAGCGGATCGAGCGGGACGTCCAGACGATCAACCTGCACGGCATCATGCACCCGAACACGAACCTGGAGACCTACGGCCGTGTTCTGTGCGGCCTGGAGCCCAACACGATGTTCCTGTAGACGGTGCCTCGTTCGCGTGGCCGGACCTCATGGTTCCGGCCACGCGTTCGTTTGTGCGAGACCAGCGGACCACGCGGTTTCCCGCAGCTGTTCCCCGTACCAGCCGCACGGTCGCACTAGCAGACCTGGTCGAGCCAGCAGACTTGGTCGAGTCAGCAGGACGGTCGAGGTTGCGGCGGGTCAGCGTCGCTGTCTGCGCTGTTCGCGCAGCGCGATGAACCGGGAGTCGGCGCGCGCCGCTACGTCGCTGGGTGCCGGGGAGCCGCCGCACCCGGCGCACCCGGCCTGCAGACTGACGTGGCCGCCACAGCCTTCGTGCTCGAAGGTGACCGGCCGCCCGTCCGGATTGGCCCAGCGGTCACCCCACTCGGTGAGCGCGATGATGACCGGTTGCAGTTGGCGACCTTTCTCGGTGAGCACGTATTCGACATGGGCACCACCGGCACTCGGCTGTGTCTCGAAGACGCCCGCCTCGACGAACTCGCTCAACCGTTTGGCCAGGATGTTCGTGGCCACACCCAGGTCCCGCTGGAAGTCTGTGAACCGGGTCATCCCGAAGAACATCGCGTTTCGGATGATGAGCAGGCTCCAACGCTCGCCGACGACCTCGAGTGTCCGCGCGGCAGAGCAGACCTCGTTGGCGTACAGGCGTCCCAGCACAAGTCGAAGTCTTGCATGTCGGCTTGCGTGGTGCAAGCGGATGTGTTGAACTGGCCGGGTGACCGCCCCGCTGACCGGAGTCGCGCCGTCAGTCCGTCCGGGTCAGCAGGAACATCGGCAGCCGCCGTCCAGTCCTGGCCGCGAACTCGTCCGGGCCGGTGGTCTCGCCGAACAGCTCCGACCACAGCCGGCTGCGGGCCTCATCGCCGAGCGGCTCGACGGTCACCCGGAAGGTCTCCTCGCCCAGTTCGACGGTCGTGCTCGCCATCGCGGCCAGGTTCGCGCACCAGGCTGGACGGACCGGAGAGTCGCCGTTGGATCCGATGACGGCGTAGCGGCGCTGGTCGTCGAACGGAAAGCAGATCAGCGGCGTGATCCGGGCGATCCCGGTCCGGACGCCGACGTGGTGCACCAGGATCACGAGGGAGTCGGCCAGGATCCCGCCGACGCGACCCGCGTTCGCGCGGAACTCCTCGATGACCCTTCGGTTGAAGTCGATGGCCTCGTCCCTGGGCATCAGTGGCATGGGTTCACTCCAACTCGTGGGCTGAGGGGCCGTACTGCCGGTATCCGCAGCTGCTCCGGATTCCCACGGTACCGATCCGGCGCGGCGGCAAGGGCACGGCGAACGTCACCGGGCCGGCGACCGGTCTCGCGGTTCTCCAATTTTGCCCAATGTAGAGCAGGATCCCCGGGGACCGTGTGGTGCGCCGTACGCTGGCGAGAAGAAGGCGTGAGTCTCGCCGGGCGGCGAGGACCGATGGCCCGCCCGACGCAGTGTCGTGTTCACATCCGGGGCCGCCTGCGTCCACCGCAACATCCCAACCAGGAGGAAGAACATGAGCGAGAGCTACACGACGTCCTTCACCGTGCACCAGAACCCGGAGGACGTCTTCCACGCCATCAACGACGTACGCGGGTGGTGGGACGGGGAGATCGAGGGAACGGCCGACAGTCTCGGCGCCGAGTTCACCTACCGACACGGCGCGCTGCACTACTCGAAGCAGAAGGTCACCGAGTTCGTGCCCGGGAAAAAGGTCGTCTGGCTCGTCACCGAGGCCGACATCACGTTCGTGACGGATCGGACGGAGTGGAAGGACACCCGGGTCGTCTTCGACATCGCGGAAAAGGACGGCAAGACGGAGGTCACGTTCACCCACGAGGGGCTCGTACCGCAGTTCGAGTGCTACGACGGCTGCAGCGACGCCTGGGGATACTACGTCAAGGACAGTCTTCCCAAGTTCATCGCCAAGAGCCGGTCCGAGGTCGGTAGCTGAGCCTACCGGTCACCACCGGACACCATCCGACTTCCATCCGGCGGGTGGGCCGCTGAGTAGCGGCCCACCCGCCGGTTCCGTTTCGCGCCTTAGCAGATCAACTCGGTATCGGAGCGGTTGTCCACAGCCGGGGATCTGTCCACAGCGCCGCCGGACCGTGGCTGGCCGGCAGGGGTGCCGTCCATCAATGCTGAGCGTCGAGTCGACTCGATCAGATCAATCCGACGAGCCCCTGCGGAGATGCGATGTTCGATACGTACGTAACGGTTGTCGGTAACGTGCTGACCACGCCGGAGTGGCGGCGTACCACCCAGACCAACACACTGGTCGCCAACTTCAAAGTGGCCTCGACGGCGCGCCGGCTCGACCGGGAGAGCAACCGCTGGGTCGACGGCAACAGCCTGCGGGTCCGGGTGAACTGCTGGCGCAAGCTGGCCGAAGGGGTCTGCTCCTCGGTCATGCTCGGCGACCCGGTCGTCGTGGTCGGCCGGCTCTACACCCGCGACTGGGTGGACGGCGACGGCAACAACCGCCTGCAGTACGAGATGGAGGCCGTGGCGGTCGGCCATGACCTGGCCCGAGGACGGGGTCGGTTCACCCGCAACCGGCCGACGTTGGCGACCAGCGAGGTCGACGGGGACGACCCGGAGCGGCGGGTGCAGGGCGAGGCCACCGCCGAGGTGCCGGCCGACGAGGTGCCGGCGACCCGCAACGAACTGTTCGACGGTGACGACGACCCGATGTTCCTGGAACCGTCGGTGCCGTCGCCGGTCGAAGGGGAACCGAACCGTCCGGGTGGCCGGCCGGTCACCCTCGCCGTGGACGTGCTCGCCGCCGAGGCGGCCGAGGCCGCCTCGGCCCTGGCCGGCACAGCCGCCGCTTCGACCGAGGACCCCGGAGCCGGCATCACGACGACCGACGGCGACGCCGGTCACCGCGACGAGCCATCGGACATGCTGATGGACACGCCGTCGTCGCGGTCGCCCGGCGGCGACGGGGATTCCGACGACCCGATCGGCGATCCGCTGCCGGCCGAGGAGCAGCCGGCTTCGTCCAGCCGGGCCCGGCGGTCGCGGAGCCGGACGGCGGTGCCGGTCTGACCCTGGCCGGACGAGACCGACGAGCGCGGTGGTACGGGCCCGTGTGCCGTACCACCGCGCCGACGGTCGACCGACCGGTGACCGTCAGCCGACCCGTAACCCGTCACCGGCTCCACGTAGGCTGCCGGAGTGGCTACCAGCGCTGGCAGGGTCAACGCGTCGGCCGCCGCCGCCACGGCCGGCGGTCTGGTCGCCGGCTACGCCCTGGACACCCTGTTCGGCGACCCCCGCCGCTGGCATCCGGTCGCCGGGTACGGCCGGTTTGCCGGTGCTGCCGAGCGTCGGCTGTACCGGCCGACCCGTCGGGCCGGCGTCGCCTACACGGCCGTGGCCGTCGGAGGGCCGGTGATCGCCGCCGTGGCGGCGTCGGTGCTGACCCGGCGGCATCCGATCGCCCGGGCGGCAATCGTCGCCGGCACCACCTGGGCGGTGCTCGGCGGCCGTACGCTGCGGACCGAGGCGGACGTGATGGCGCGGGCGCTGCGCCGGGCAGACGTACCAGCGGCCCGACGCCGGCTCAACCATCTCTGCGGCCGGGACCCAGCCGCGCTCGACGCGCCGGAGCTGGCCCGGGCGACCGTCGAGTCAGTCGCCGAGAACACCTCGGACGCCGTGGTCGCGCCGCTGTTCTGGGGTGCCGTCGCAGGTCTGCCCGGCCTGGTCGGCTACCGGGCGGCGAACACGTTGGACGCCATGGTCGGGCACCGGTCGTCGCGCTACGAACGGTTCGGCACGGCTGCGGCGCGACTCGACGACGTGCTGAACTTCGTTCCGTCGCGGCTCACCGGGCTGGCCGCCGTGTGGTGGTCGCCGGCGGTCAAGGGCGACCGGGCACGGGCCTGGCGGGTGTGGCGTCGGGACCGCGCCGACCATCCGAGCCCCAACGCCGGTCAGTGCGAGGCGGCGTTCGCCGGGGCGCTCGGGGTCCGGCTCGGTGGGCGCAACATCTACTTCGGGCGTTCCGAGGTGCGTCCGTATCTTGGTGACGGTCCGCGTCCCTCGCCTCGGCAGATCCGCCGGGCAGCCACCCTGTCTCGGCGGATCGGCGACACCGCTGCCGTCGCGTCTGTGTTCGCGGCGCCCGTCGTGCAGGTGACCGCCGCACAGCTGACCGTACAGATGGTCAGAACCGTCGTGCGGACCATCCGCCGCCGGTAGCGGCAGACCAGGATTGGAAGGGAGTCCGGGGTGCCGGGGAGTGCTGGCCCCGCCGGTGGTGGTGGCCTACTGGTCGCCGGGACCACCTCCGACGCGGGCAAGAGCCTGCTCACCGCCGGGATCTGTCGATGGCTGAACCGGCGTGGGGTGCGGGTCGCGCCGTTCAAGGCACAGAACATGTCCAACAACTCGGCGGTGGTCGTCGGGTCGGACGGTCGGGGCGGCGAGATCGGACGGGCGCAGGCGGTGCAGGCAGCCGCTTGCGGACTGGAGCCGCAGGTACGGTTCAATCCGGTCCTGCTCAAACCGGGCAGTGACCGGTCCAGCCAGGTCGTGCTGCTGGGGGAGGCGGTCGACACCGTCACCGCGACCAACTACCGCGCGATGCGCTCCCGCCTCGCCGACACCGTGCACACCACCCTCGCCGAGCTGCGTGGCGAGTACGACGTGGTGATCTGTGAAGGAGCCGGCAGCCCAACCGAGATCAACCTGCGGGCTGGCGACTTCGTCAACCTCGGGCTGGCCCGGCATGCCGGGCTGCCGGCGATCGTCGTCGGTGACATCGACCGGGGTGGCGTCTTCGCCGCCATGTTCGGCACCGTAGCCCTGCTCAGCGCCGAGGACCAGGAGCACATCGCCGGGTTCGTGATCAACAAATTCCGTGGTGATCAGGAGTTGCTGCGGCCCGGGGTCGACATGCTGCACCAGGTGACCGGCCGACCCACCTACGGGGTGTTGCCCTGGCAGCCCGATCTCTGGCTGGACGGCGAGGACTCGCTGGCGTACGGCCAGACGATCGGACGACCCACGGCGCCGCGCGGCCGCGACATCCTGCGGGTCGCAGCGGTGCGACTACCCCGGATGTCCAACGCCACCGATCTCGAAGCGCTCGCCGCCGAGCCGGGCGTGCAGGTCCGGCTCACCGTCGACCCGACCGAGGTCGCCGCCGCCGACCTTGTCGTCCTGCCCGGCACCAGATCGACCGTGGACGATCTGGCCTGGTTGCGGGGGACCGGGCTGGCCGCGGCGGTGACCGCGCACGCCGACGCCGGCCGCCCGCTGCTCGGCATCTGCGGCGGTTTCCAGATGCTCGGCCGGGTGATCCACGATGAGGTGGAGAGCCGCCGGGGCAGCGTACCGGGGCTCGGCCTGCTGCCCGTCGAGATCACCTTCGCCGAGCGTAAGACCGTCACCCGCAGCGCGGGGCGGGCCTACGACGTGCCGGTGCGCGGCTACGAGATCCACCACGGGTACGTCTCCCGGTCCGACGGGTCGACCTCGCCGCTGTTCACCGGCACCAGCACCAGCACCGAGGTGGGCACCGGCACCGGCCCTGGCGCGACGGGCGGCACCGAGGGCGTACGGCTCGGTCCGGTGTGCGGCACCCACTGGCACGGTGCCTTCGAGTCCGACGAGTTCCGTCGCCGCTACCTCACCGACGTGGCCCGTCAGGCCGGCCGGCACGGCTTCACCGTCGCGCCGGACACCAGCTTCACGGCGCTGCGCCAACGCGGACTTGATCTGCTCGGCGACCTGGTGGAAGAGCACCTGGACACCGCCGCGCTGTGGCGGCTGATCGAGTCCGGGCCGCCGGCCGGACTACCGTTCATCCCACCCGGAGCTCCCCGGTTACCCGGAGCACCCCGGTGACGCGGGGGATCTCGACCTTCGAAAGTCTGGCCCGGCGGGTGTACGCCGCCCCGGCCCGCCTCGGCCGGGTCCGGCTCGTCGCCATCGACGGCCCGAGCGGCGCCGGCAAGTCCACCTTCACCGACCGCCTGGCCACTGCCTGTGCGACGGTCGCGGCGAGGGGCCCGAACCCGGCCATGCCCCCGGCTGCGAATCCGGCCAGCACCGTCGCCGGACCGGCCGTCGCCGTCGTACACACCGACGACCTGCTGGACGGCTGGCGTGACCAGTTCACCTTCTGGCCCCGGCTCAGCACCCGCGTGCTTGACCCGCTGCGGACCGGCCGGCCGGCCCGCTACCGACGATACGACTGGGCCGCCGGACGGTTCGGCGCCGGCTGGACCGTGATCGAACCGCCCGCCGTACTCGTGATCGAAGGGGTGAGCGCGGCCCGCGCGGCGGTCCGGCCGGCCGCGACGCTGTCGGTCTACGTCACCGCACCCGAACCGGTGCGCCTGGCCCGGTCACTCACCCGCGACGGGGCCGCGATACAGCCGACGCTCGACCGCTGGCGGCGGGCCGAGGAGCGGTTCTTCTCCGCCGACGGTACGCCCGGTGCGGTCGACCTGCTCGTCGACGGCGCTGCTGAGCTCCCGTCCGGTCAGCTCCCGTCCGGCCAGCTGGCGTACGGGTGGATCCGGGACTGGCCGGACGTAGACGCCGGTGGCGCCGGTGGGGCACCATCGGCCGGGTAGGCCAGTCAGCCGATCCCGGGGAGCGTCCGCCATGACCGCAGACGACGACGGCACCACGCCCACGGCTGCGGCCAGCGGCGGTACGCCGGACGCCACCACCCCGCCGGACCGGCGGCGGATCACGTTGACCGGGATCAGCTCCCGCGCCTGGGAGCACCCGGCCGACCGGGGCGCGTTGACCGCGCTGCGTGAACTGCGTGGCTTCGACGACGTGGTCCGGACGTTCTTCGGGATGTGGAACGAGCGGGCCTTCCGGCTCAGCTACCTGGCGTCGGCGATCCGGGTCGACCACCGCCAGTACCCCCGGGTGCACCGGTTGCTCGCCGAGGCGGCGACCGCGCTGGACGTTCCGGAGCTGCCGGAGCTGTTCGTGACCCAGTCCCCGGTGCTCGGTGCCCAGGCCATCGGCCTGGACAAACCGTTCATCGTGGTCAATACCGCCTGCGTACAGCAGCTCGACGACGCCGAGCTGCGGACGCTGCTCGGCCACGAGCTGGGGCACGTCCGCAGTGGTCACGCCGTCTACCAGACAATTCTCGCCATCCTGACCCGCTGGGCGGCGAACCTGAGCTGGCTGCCGGTCGGCGCGATCGCGCTGCGGGCGATCATCGCAGCGATGCTGGAGTGGTGGCGCAAGGCGGAGCTGTCCGGCGACCGTGCCGGGCTGCTCGCTGGTCAGGACCCGGCGGCGGCGCAGCGGCTGCTGATGAAGCTGGCCGGCGGCGGCGACCTCAGCCAGATCGACACCGCCGCGTTCCTGGAGCAGGCTGCCGAGTACGACGGCGGCGGTGACCTGCGGGACAGCCTGCACAAGTTCCGGATGACCGCGTGGAGCACCCACCCGGTGCCGGTCGCGCGGGCCGCGGCGCTACGGCAGTGGATCGACTCCGGCGGGTACGCGCAGGTGCTGGCCGGTGACTACCCGCGCCGTGCCGACGATCCGGCCGCTTCGGTGACCGAGGAGATCAAGGCGGCCGCGCAGGCGTACCGCGAGGAGTTCGGCCGCAGCCAGGATCCGTTGGTCGGCCTGCTGCGTCGGCTGGGTTCCGGCGCGGCCGACGTCGGCGAGTGGGCCAGCGGGGCCGCCGGCCGCGCCCGGTCCTGGATGGGCGCGGCCAGCTCCGCCGGCCGGCCTGGTGGCCGGCGGAGCTGACTTCAGGCCGGCCTGGTGGCCGGCGGGGCCGACCTGCCGCCGGTCAGCGCAGCGCGGCCAGCCGCCGCTCGATCACGTCGGGATCGAACCGCCCCGGGTCCAGCGGTGCCTGCCCGTCGTCGAGGCCGAGCCAGTCGCGTCGGTCCGCGTACTCCGGATGGGACGGGTCGGCCAGCACGTCGAGCAGATGGGCGTAGCCCCAGACGCCGCCGCAGTCCTCCGGTGGGGCGGCCCGCTCGCCTCCCGTACACCGGGGGTAGATCGCTGTCGGGTCGCGGTCGGTAACCGCCACGACGGTGATCTCGTGGGTCCAGTCGTCGCCGAAGTCGTACCGGTAGGTGATCGTGTCGCCGACGGCCGGGGCGACCTGCTCCAGGGTGACCTTGCGCTCCGACTGGTGCCCGGTCCGGTCGCCGGGCGGTGCGAAATCGCCGTACGGCGTCTCGAACAGGTGCAGGTGGCTGTCGTCCCAATCGAACGCCGACTGGATCACGTGGTGCAGGTCCTCCAGCGGAGTGTCGCCCACGACCTCCAGCTGCCGCCGGACCGGCGGCTCGCTGTCAGCCAGCACCACGTCGACCCGGTAGACCGGTGCCGGTCCCTGTGACTTCTTCCGTTTGGCCGGCAGCTTGCGCGTCGGTGCCGGCCGGACCGACCCGGGACGGTGCTGCGCGGGGAACTCGCCGCCGTCGGGCAGGCCGGGGAGCAGGTCCGCCAGGTCGGGACCGGCTTCGTGGTGCGGCGCCGGCGGCCGGTCCGACTCCGGCATGGTGGCCAGCCGGGCGTCCAGCAGGGTGGCCAGCACCGGGTACGGCGGCCCCTCGTCGTCGTCGGATTCCGGTTCGTCGTCGAGTTCGGCGTCGGCCTCGTCGTGCACGCTGCGGGCGTCCAACGCCTGCTCGACGTGCCACCGCAGGTCGCCCGGGTCGAGCCGGGTTCGGGTGGTGCCCGGATCCCGGGTCAGTTCGTCCAGGGCCGCCGGCAGCTGGTCACCGTCCAACAGCAGGATGTCCTGAGCGGCTGAGCAGTCGGCGTGGTCGACGATCACCATCATGGCGTGCGTACGGCCGGCCCGTCGGAAGGCGACGGTGAAGACCGAGTCGGTCCCGTCGGGGCTGTCGATCCGCCAGCAGTCGTCCACCGTCACCTCGGCGGCGACCTCGTCGGCCCACTTCGGCATCGGTACGCCGGTCCCGACGAGGGCCGTCACCGCAGTTCTGGCCACCTCGGCGGCGGGCGGTGGGGACACGGCGGCGATCGCGGTCAGCAGCGCCACCGCCTCAGGGCCGCCTCGGTCGGCGAGCTGCGGGATGAGCCCGTCGCGGAGCGGGCGGACGCCGTCGGGGTCGGGTTCGTCGCCGACCATCGCGACGAACATCGCCCCGGTGAGTTCGGCGGCGATCGGATCGTCGTCGTCGACCAGGGCGGCTGCGCCGCTCAGCAGGGTGCCGATGACGTCGCCGGTCTCCTCACGGCAGCCGGGGCAGTCGCACGATTCGGGGTTGTCGGTGCCGTCCATCGCGCCAGTGTGCCCGTCCGCTTGCGGCGGCGCGAGGCGAGGCCCCCGGCGTGTCGTCGGATGAGCACCGGACGGCGGTGACCCCGCGCCGGCCGGCCCCTACCATCGTCGGATGACGACTGCCATTCCCACCGCCGCCGACCTGCGGTCCGCCATCGCCCGGGAGTTGCCCGGGGTCCGCGCCGACCTGGAGCGGCTGATCCGCATCCCCGGTATCGCCTTCGACGGGTTCGACCACAGCCAGGTGGAGCGGTCCGCCGCGGCGGTCGCCGAGCTGGCCCGGGGCTGCGGACTGGACGTGCAGGTGGTCCGGGCCGGCGGGCAGCCGGCGGTGCTTGGCCGCCGGCCGGCACCGCCCGGCGCCCCGACGGTGCTGCTGTATGCCCACCACGACGTGCAGCCGGTCGGCGATCCGGCGCTGTGGTCCAGTGACCCGTTCGAGCCGGTGGAGCGGGACGGCCGGCTGTACGGGCGGGGCGCCGCCGACGACAAGGCCGGAGTCATGGCGCACGTCGCCGCGCTGCGGGCGTTCGGCGACGCGCTGCCGGTCGGCGTGGTGCTCTTCGTCGAGGGTGAGGAGGAGTACGGCAGCGAGTCGCTGTCCCGACTGCTGGACGCCCATCGCGACGAGCTCGCCGCCGATGTGATCGTGATCGCCGACTCGGCGAACTGGGAGATCGGCGTACCGGCGTTGACGACGTCGCTGCGGGGCCTGGTCAACTGTTTCGTCGAGGTCCGCACCCTCGAGCAGGCGGTGCACAGCGGCATGTTCGGCGGTCCGGTGCCGGATGCGCTGACCGCGCTCTGCCGGCTGCTGGCCACCCTGCACGACGAGGCCGGCGATGTGGCGGTGCCGGGCCTGGTCGGCCGGACCGGCTCCGCCGTGGACCTGCCGGAGCAGCGGATACGGGACGAGGCCGGCATGGTCGACGGGGTGCGGTTCACCGGCACCGGCGCGTTGACCGACCGGCTGTGGACCAAGCCGGCGCTGGCCGTGCTCGGCATCGACGCCCCGGCCACCGACGGCGCCCCGAACGCCCTGGTGCCGGCGGCGCGGGCCAAGCTGAGTCTGCGGTTGGCCCCGGGCGATGATCCGTCGGCGGCGTATGCGGCGTTGACCGCACATCTGCGGGCAAAGGCCCCGTGGGGGGCGCGGGTCGAGGTGAGCCTGGAAAGTGACGGCGACGCCTGTGTGATCGACGCGACCGGTCCGTACTTCGATGCGGCCCGCGCGGCGTTCGCGGCGGCGTGGGACGGCGTGGCGCCGGTGGACGTCGGCGTCGGCGGTTCGATTCCGTTCATCGCCACGTTCCAGGAGATGTTTCCGGACGCGGCGATCCTGGTGACCGGGGTGGAGGACCCGTACACCGCCGCGCACGGGCCGAACGAGAGCCTGCACCTGGGCGAGTTCGCCCGGGTCTGCCTGGCCGAGGCGTTCCTACTCGCGGCGGTTGCGGATCCGGCGATTCAGCTGCGCGGGCTTGGTCCGGTACGCTAGTCTTTCGAACATGAGTACGAACGAGGTGATTGCGCGGCTCGACGCCGCGGTCAGTGCTCTGCGGGGCGTCAGCGTCTCCGCCTGGTCCGAGGAGTCGCTGCGCGCCC
This sequence comes from Solwaraspora sp. WMMD792, assembly GCF_029626105.1. NCBI lineage: Bacteria > Bacillati > Actinomycetota > Actinomycetes > Micromonosporales > Micromonosporaceae > Solwaraspora > Solwaraspora sp. WMMD792. The sequence continues at coordinate 4,331,725 of NZ_JARUBH010000009.1, read as the reverse complement.
AGCTCGGCGAGGTCTCGGTCGCCCTCTGTGCCATTGATTCCGCGTTGGCCCGGGTGGCCGACGAGGTGCGTGCCCACGGCCTGCGGGTCGAGGAGCCGGCCACGGCCGGCGTCTCAAGTCGGTCGTGACCTGGTCCGTCGGCTGGCCGTGACCAGGTCACGGCCAGCCGACGGAGGGGCCAGGGTCGACGGACGTCGGGCTCAGGCCAGCGGGGTGTGGTCGGCTGGCACGCGCTCGGCTGCCGGTGGCGGCCCCGGCGGGCTGCCGGTGCCGAACGGGCGCCCGCCGAGCCTGTCGCGTCCGTGCGGGGTCAGCCAGTTGGTCAGGTCCGGGCCGGCCGGTACCACCCCGGTCGGGTTGATGTCCCGGTGGACCTCGTAGTAGTGCCGTTTGATGTGATCGAAGTCGATGGTGTCCCCGAACCCCGGCGTCTGGAACAGATCCCGGGCGTACGCCCAGAGCACCGGCATCTCGGTCAGCTTCTGCCGGTTGCACTTGAAGTGTCCGTGGTAGACGGGGTCGAAGCGCACCAGCGTGGTGAACAGCCGTACGTCGGCTTCGGTGATGGTGTCGCCGACCAGGTAGCGCTGGTTCTCCAGTCGCGTGGAGAGCCAGTCGAGCCGGTCGAACAACCGTCGGTACGCCGCTTCGTAGGCCTGCTGGCTGCCGGCGAACCCGCAGCGGTAGACCCCGTTGTTCACGTCGGCGAAGACCACTGAGTTGACCTCGTCGATCTCGGCGCGCAGCGGCTCCGGGTAGAGCTGCGGCGCGCCGCTGCGGTGGTACGCGGTCCACTCGGTGGACAGGTCGAGGGTCATCTGGGCGTAGTCGTTGGTCACCACCTGCCCGGTCGGCACGTCGATGAACGCCGGCACGGTGATGCCGCGCTCGTAGCCGGGGAACCGGGCGAAGTAGGCGTCCTGTAGCCGTTCGACACCGAGTACCGGATCGCGTCCGTCCGGGTCGAGGTCAAAGGTCCAGCTGCGCTTGTCGTGGGTGGGCCCGGCCACGCCCATCGACAGAGCCTGCTCCAGACCGAGCAGCCGGCGGACGATGATTGCCCGGTTTGCCCACGGGCACGCCCGGCTGACCACCAGTCGGTATCGATCCGGCTCCACCGGGTAACCGTCGCGACCGTCGGCGGTGATCCGGGTCGCGATGTACCGCTGGTCGCGGGTGAACTCACCGCCGGGGTTGACGTAGCTGCCGTCTGCCGTCTTCGCCATGTCTGCACCGTACCCATTCGACGCGCGCCGCACCTGGTCCGGACGCAGCCGGGGCGGCAGCGACAGCTCACCGTGCGGTATCGGTCATGCCGGTGACTTCGGTGGACGTCGGACGGGGATTGGTAGTCTGCTCAGCCAGTTATCGCCCGGCGACGTGCACCCTGGCTCATCGTCGTGCAACTCTCCGGTGGGCGTTGACCCACCTGAAATCACCCCGGAGGCAGGGCATGGCTTCACTCGACACGGCACTCAAGGACGCGATGGGCATCGAGGGTGCAGTCGGTGCCGCGCTGGTCGACTACTCCAGCGGCATGACACTCGGCACCGCCGGTGGCTCTGCTGAGATGGACCTCGCGGTGGCCGCGGCAGGGAACACGGATGTGGTCCGGGCCAAGATGCGCACCCTGGAGATGTTGAAGATCCCTGACGGTATCGAGGACATTCTCATCACGCTGGACACCCAGTACCACCTCATTCGTCCGGTCTCCTCCCGGTCCGGTCAGGGCCTGTTCTTCTACCTGGCGCTGAGCCGTTCCCGGTCGAACCTGGCCCTGGCCCGGCACCAGCTGCGACAGATCGAGGCCTCGATCGAGCTCTGACCGGGATCAGTAGGAGTTTCGTCTGCTCGCCGGGGTGGGCGGTGGCCGGGCGCGCTCGGTCGCCCTCCCCGGCGAGTGCGCTGCCCGGGTGGGACGACGACACCCGCACCGTACCGTCGAACGGAGATCAGTCATTTCTGGAACCAACGGCAGCGTGCCGTCACCTCCGGATCCGGCGTCCGCTGAACTGGCCTCGCTGAAACACGGCGTCACCGGCGTGATCGGCTCGGTGATCGCCGGTGTCGACGGGCTGTTGCTGCTGCACGATCTGACCGACGGGACAGAGCCGCACGACCTGGCGGCGCTCGCGGCGGCGACCTTTGGACTCGGCCGGCAGACCGGCCTCGCGCTGCGGCAGGGCCCGTTTCGGGAGTCCACCGTCCGTAGCCACAAGGGCTATTTCTCGGTGTACGCGATCAACGACAAGGCGTTGCTCGCGGTGCTCGGCGCCGACGGGCTGAACGTCGCCCGGCTGCACATCGAGGCGCGCGGGGTGGCCGGCCGGTTGACCACCATGCTCGACGAGCATTTGGCCAACCAGGTGCGGCTCTGAGAAAACGTCAACCATAGGTTGACGCAAGACATGCGTCAACCTATGGTTGACGCATGTCCGAATACCTGCCGCTCGGCAATCCGGTCCGCCTCGACGACCTGATCGCCGGGATCAAACGAGCCAGTGACGATCGACTCGCCCAGCTCAGCAACGCCGTCGTCGTCGGCGACCACCTCGGCGAGCTCGCCGATCACCTGATCGGCCACTTCGTCGATCAGGCCCGCCGGTCCGGCGCGTCCTGGACCGACATCGGGCGCAGCATCGGGGTCAGTAAGCAGGCCGCGCAGAAGCGGTTCGTGCCGAGGACCCCGGAGGAACCCAACGACCTCGACCCACAGCAGGGGTTCAGCCGGTTCACTCCGCAGGCCCGCAACGTGGTGGTCGCTGCCCAGCACGAGGCACGCAGGGCCGGCAACGACGAGATCACCACCGGGCATCTCGTCCTGGCCCTGCTGGCCGAACCGGACAGCCTCGCCGCCCGGGTGCTGGCCGACCGGGCGGGCGACCCGGATCGGATTCGTCAGGTGGCGGTGACCGCCCTGCCGCCGGCGGTTGACCACGTGCCGGAGCTCGTCCCGTTCGACGCCCAGGTGCGCAAGGTGCTGGAGTTGACCTTCCGCGAGGCGCTACGGTTCGACGACCGGATGGTCGGGACGGCCCACATCCTGCTCGCCCTGCTGGAGTACGCCGCCGGAGTCGGCCCGCTGGCCGATCTGGGAGTCTCCAAGCCCGATGTCGAGACGTACGTCCGCTCCGCGGCCTCCCGGGAGGACCTGCCGGCGGCCTGACCGGCCAGCGGCGGTCGCGGCCGTCCGACAATCCAGCCGTCAGCCGTCAGCCGTCAGCCGTCAGCCGTCAGCCGTCAGCCGTCAGCCGTCAGCCGTCGGTCTCGGCGGCCGATGGTTGGCGGTTGGCGGGCAACTTGCGGGTGTCCCGCAGCTGAAGGTACGGCTCGCGGTCGTCCGGATGACCGGCCGCGATCGCCCGGCCCCGCTCCAGTTCGGCGTCCAACTCGCCGCCGAGCAGGATCGCGATGTTGGTCAGCCACAACCAGACGAGGAAGACGATCACGCTGGCGATGGCACCGTAGGTCTCGTTGTACGACCCGAAGTTGGCGACGTAGAACGCGAACCCGGCGGAGACCAGCAGCCAGAGCAGCACCGCCAGGACGCTGCCCGGGCTCACCCACCGGAACCCGCCCTGCCGGGCGTTCGGCGTGGCCCAGTACAGGATCGAGAACATCAGGCTGACCAGGACCACCAGCACCGGCCACTTGGCGATGTCCCAGGCGGCGACCGCCTCCGGCCCGACGCCCAGCAGTTCCCCGGTCCGGGCGGCCAACTCCCCGGTGAAGACCACGATCAGCGCGCTGGCGATCAGCATCAGCCCGATGACCGCGGTGACGCCCAGCCGGATCGGCAACGTCTTCCAGATCGGGCGACCCTCCGGCACGTCGTAGATGGCGTTCGCGGCCCGCATGAAGGCCCCGATGTAGCTGGACGCCGACCAGAAGGCGGCGAGCAGACCGACGATGGCCACCAGGCCGGCCGTATCGGAACTTTCCCGGACCTGGGCGATCGACTGGTCGAGGAAGCCGCCGATCTCGCCGGGCGCGAGACCGCCGATCACACCCTGGACGTCATCGGTGGCACCGCCGCCGAGCAGCCCGAGCACCGCCACCAGCACCAACAGACCAGGAAAGATCGACAGTACGCCGTAGTAGGTGAGCCCGGCCGCCAGGTCGGGCACCGCGTCGGCGGTGACCTCGCGGACCGTACGCCGAGCGGCCGCCCACAGCGACGCAGTTGACAGCCGGGCAGGACTGGCCGGCCCGTCGTCCGGCCCCACCGGCGGCCGGCCGGGATCGTCCGGGTCACGGCGGTCGGTCGCCGGCCCGTCCCGGTCCGGCTGAGTCCCTGTGGTGCCCGCTGTCGACATCGTGGCGACCTCCGATCGGTACGGTACGAGGATCCTGCCCAACCGCCGTCCCGGCCAATCCTCGGGTCGCCTACCGGCACCGGACGGGCCGATCGAGTTCAGGGCACGCCCTGGATTGCCAAATCGGGTCGGACACGCACCCCGGGCAGGATGCGACGATGAACGGCGGCGGCCGGCTGACGGCGGCCGGCCCTCGCCGGCCGCATCTCAAGGGGCGCTGCAGTACCTGGCGGCACACTTCTCGGTGCGTGACATTCACGACGGAAGGAATCCGATGACACTTCGTGCCACGATTGTCGGTGCCGGGCTCGCCGGATCGCTGACCGCGGTCGCGTTGGCCCGTTCCGGCGTCGGAACCTCCGTCTACGAGGCGTACCTCGATCCGGCCGGGACGACCGGGGGCTTTCTCAACCTGACCGCCAACGCGCTCGGGGCGCTGCATTCGGTCGGCTGTCTGGAGCAGATACAGGCACGCGGGATCGTGGTGAACCGGCTGTGCCTGTGGAACGGCGAAGGCCGGCTGCTGGGCCGACTGTCTCGGGCCGGTCGCCTGGCCAACCGGCCGATGAATCTGTCGATCATGCGTGGCGACCTGGTGTCCGTACTGCGCGACGAAGCGGTCCGGGCCGGAGCAGAGGTCCACACCGGCCGCTGGCTGGCCGGTGCCACCAGCAGCACCGGTGGGGTGACTGCGCAGTTCATCGACGGGGCCCGGGTGGAGTGCGACGTGCTCGTCGGTGCCGACGGGACGCATTCGCGGGTGCGCAGGGTGATCAGCAACGCGGCGCCACCGCCCGAGTACGGCGGACACTGCGCGATCGACGGGGTGACCCGGCTGCCGGGCATCGCGGCCGGGACGTTGCATCTGGTGGTCAGCCGGCAGGGCTGCTTCCAGTACACCGCCAAGCCGGACGGCACCGTCTGGTGGAACGCGCTGGTGCCCACCGGCGACCTCGACCCGGCGGAGCTGGCCGGCATCAGCGAGCAGGGCTGGCGGAGCCGGCTGTCCGCGCAGTACGGGCAGGGCGATACCCCGTGCGCCGCTCTGATCGCGCAGTGCGCGACGCTGGGCCGGCCCGCGCCGCTCTACCTGCCGCAGCGGTTGGCGCACTGGCGGCGGGGCCGGATGGTGGTGCTCGGTGACGCTGCCCACCCTGTCGGGTACGGGCTCGGTGCCGGGCTCGCCCTGGAGGACGCCGTGGTGCTCGGCCGCTGTCTGCGCGACATCGACGACGTGCCGATGGCGCTGGCCGCGTACGAGTCGATGCGTCGGTCCCGGACGGAGCGGGCGCTGCGCGCCGGCACGCGGTACGGCCGGTTCCGTAACCTGCCCGGCCGCGGCTGGCTCGACGTCGCTCTCGCGCCGCTCTACCGCCGGTACTTCTGGGGTGGGGCATCCTCCTGGCTGCTGGCGTACGACGTGGAGTGGCACCGCCAGGTCCGCGTCTGACCAGCGTCGGTCCGACCGGCATCGGTGGTCGGATCGCCGTTTGGCTGACCACTGTCGGGCGGCCGCAACGACCGACCCGGTCTGCCGCCCGTTCGACGTCGATCGAACCGTTTGGTCCCGATCGACGCTGGACGATCAGCTGGCGGATCCTCTGGACGTCACGTGGTTGAATGGCCGGCATGAGCGCCGTTGCGGAGGCGAAGGTCTCTCCTGGACGGGAATTCTGGCTCCGCCGACGCGGCATCCAGGTACGCCTGTTCGCCCTGTCCTGCCTGGCGTTTCTCGCCTTTCCGTTGAGCGTCGTGCACGACCGCAACAAGGCACTCTACGTAGGACTTGCACTGTTCGTGCTCGGCTACGCCCGGGTGGTCGTCCGCAACACTCCGCAGTTGCACACCAACCGTGCGCCGGTGACGGTCGCCGTGACGTTGATCTGTGGCCTGGCGATGGTGCCGCAGCTGCGCTACGACTGGCTGTCCGGGCTGGCCTTCTTCAGCCTGGTGATGCTGCTGATCAACTGCCCGTTGCGGTGGTGGCCGGCGCTGGTGGTCGGCCACACCGTGGTCTTCGTGGCCATCGCGGTGGGCTGGCTGCGGGTCAGCGCCGACTCGGTCGTGATCCTGATCCTGCTGATCGCCATCACCAGCGGCGTGCAGGTGGCGATCTACAACCAGATCGACACCTCGATGCAGTTGTTGCAGGCGCGGGCCGAGCTGACCCAGCTGGCGGTGGCCAGGGAACGCCTCCGGATCGCCCGCGACCTGCATGACATCCTCGGCCAGCGGCTGTCTGCGGTGACCCTCAAAGCCGATCTCGCCGCCCGGATGGTGGACTCGGCGCCGGACCGGGCGGTGACCGAGATGGCCGAGGTAGCCGAGGTGGCGCGGGACGCGCTGGCCGAGGTGCGGGCAGCGGTCTCCGGCTACCGGAAGGTCTCCCTGGCGGTGGAGGCGCAGTCCGCCGAGGCGTTGCTGCAGGCGTCGGGTGTCGTGGTCAGCGTCCGTGGCACCCTCGACGACCTGCCGGAGCCGATCGAGGAGTGCGCGGCCTGGCTGATCCGGGAGGCCGCCACGAACATCGTCCGGCACGCCCACGCGCGCCGCTGTGCGATCGCGGTGACCCGCCGCGAGGGACGGTTCATCCTGGAGGTACACGACGACGGGGTGGGCGCGGGGCTGACCGGCGCTCCACCGTCCGGTACCGGGCTGACCGGCCTGGCCGAACGGGTGGAGCTCGTCGGCGGGGACCTGTGCGTCGGTCCCCGCGACGGCTGGTTCGTGCTGCGTGCCGAGCTGCCGCAGACCGTGGCGCCGATGGTCCGGGGCTGACCGGCTCCGCCCCGGCTGACGTGGCGGCTACTCGGCTACCCGGGTGCGGGCCGTCCACTGGAAGACCACGGCCGCTCCGTGGTCTACGCCGGTGACGAGATCGCGTTCGAAGTGCTCGTAGCCGCCGAGCCACGGAATCTTGATCTTCCGCTGCTCGGGAGTCACCAGCCGGCGGCGCTGCTCGGCGGTGAGACTCGCCGGACCGCCGTGCAGGACGGCCGTCACCATCGCGGGGTCCACTCCGGCCGGGTGGACCGGGTTGGGGTGGTCGGACATCGGCACCTCCGGGTTTCTGCGAGTCACCTGCCGGCCGATCGCTACCTGGCGTCCGACCCGGCTGCGGTGGTCGGTGGCTGTTGCTATGACGCTAACGATCGGCGCTAAAGAAGCCCTTGAGCAGCGTGGGAGCAGCGCCGGCGCCGGTGGCACCGGCTGGCGGCGGCCGGATCAACCGGTGCTCAAGGGCGGCGCAGCACGCTCGACGCATGACGATTGGACCAGGACCTGCCCAGGTGACGGGTACGGCGACGTCGCGGGTGAGCGCGACGCGTCCCGAGGAGATCGAGATCGCGTACCAGCGTCTCGGTGACCCGCAGGGTGAACCGTTGCTGCTCATCATGGGCCTCGGCATGCAAATGATCATGTGGCACGACGACTTCTGCTCGGCGCTGACCGAGCGGGGCTTCGCCGTGGCCAGATTCGACCACCGCGACGTCGGCGCCTCCACCCATCTGCACGCCGACGGGCGACCGACCATCCTGCGGATGATGCTTCGACCGGGTGCCGCGACGTACCGCATCGAGGACATGGCGGGCGACGCGCTCGCCGTGCTCGACGCGCTCGGCTGGCCGCGGGCGCACGTGGTGGGCATCTCCCTCGGCGCGATGGTCGCCCAGCAGTTGGCGATCGAACATCCGGACCGGCTGCTCAGCCTCACGTCGATCGCCGCGACCGCGACACCCCGGATCGGCCGGCTTTCGATGCGGACCGCGATGAAGCTGCAGCGAATGCAGGACCGGCCGGTCGCCGACCGCGACGACGCTGGTCAACTGATGGTGGACCTGTACGACCTGATCGGTTCGCCCGGCCACGACATGGACGTGGACTGGCTGCGCGAAATGGGCCGGCGGGCCTTCGACCGCGGCTACGACCAGGCCGGGCGACTACGGCACGAGGCGGCTCTGATGGCTTCCCGGGACCGGCGGGCCGGCCTGGCGAAGCTTCGCATCCCGGCGCTTGTGGTGCACGGCGAGGCGGACCGGATCTGGCGGCTGCCCGGCGGCGAGGCGACGGCAGCCGCGATTCCCGGTGCCCGGCTCGTCACCTATCCAGGGCTCGGGCATGGCATCCTGCCCCGCGATCTGTGGAACGACGTGATCGACCACATCCGCCAGCTGGTCCCGGCCTGACCGGACCGGCCGCCGACGGACACCCGGCCGCCGGCGGTGACCGCCGCCGGTGGTGTGGTGCCACGACGTGGCACCACACCACCGGGGTGATCGTCAGGGTCCGGCGGCGAGATCGGCCCGGGCCGCCTCGATCAGCTCGGTCAGGGAGAGCGAGGCCAGATCGGCGGCGTCCACCGCCGACTCCGCCGGCCGCGCGGGCTCTGCCGGTTCTGCCGGCCGCGCCGGTTCTGCCGGTTCTGCTGGCCCCGGTGCGCCGCCCAGCTGGTCCGCTGCCGGGAGCCGGCTGTCCACGAAGGCGGTCATCGCCCGTACCGTCGGGTGGTCCAACGCGGCGGTTGCCGGCAACTCGACGTCGAGCGCGTGTGACAGCCGGGCCCGCAGGTCGATCGCCATGATCGAGTCGAGGCCCAGCTCGGCGAAGCCCCGACTGTCGTCGATCCGTCCGGTGTCGCCGATCGTCTCACCCACCAGGTCCGAGATCGCCGAACGCAGCCGGTCCTGCCGGTCCGGGCCGGCCAGCCCGAGGAGCATGCCGCGCAGCCAACCCGCCGGCCGGCCGGCCTCCGCCGGTCGGTCCGTGGGCGGGCCGCCCGCCGACCGGTCGTGGACCGCACCGGAGACGTCCGTGACCAGCTCGCGGACCAGCGCAGCCCGAGGGTGCCCGGCGGCCCGCCCGGCGTACCGGGCCAGGTCCACGGCGACCGCGACCAGCCGGGTGCGCCGCGCGCCGAGCGCGGCGGCCAGCAGCGGGGCCGCCTCCGCGTCGGTGAGAGCCCGCACGCCCAGCTGACCGGCGGCCCGGCGGACCGCCTCGGTCGCGGCCAGCCCGCTGCCCCCTGCCGGTTCCCAGGGACCCCAGTTGACACTGACCGCCGGTACGCCGTCGGCACGTAGCGCGGTCGCCAGCCCGTCCAGGTAACCGTTGGCGGCCGCGTAGTTCACCTGACCGGCGGAGCCGAACACACTCGACACCGAGGAGAAGATCACGAAGGCGGTCAGGTCGAGGCCGCGTACCGCGTCGGCCAGCGCGCGGGCACCGCCCACCTTGCCGGCGAAGACCTTCTCGTACGCCGACCGGGGCAGCGTCGCGAAAGCGCCGTCGTCGGTCGTGCCGGCCAGGTGCAGGACGGCCCGCAGCGGACCGAGTCGGCCCGCCGCGGCGACGGCCGTGGCACAGCCGGCCGGATCGGCGACGTCCGCGGCGACCACCTCGACCCGTACCCCCCGGGCGACCAGCTCGTCGATGGCGGCCCGGGCGTCGGCACCCGGGGCTGACCGGCCGACCAGCGTGATCGTCCGGGTGCCACCATCGGCCAGGATCCGCGCGACGCTCAATCCCAGCGCGCCCAGACCGCCACTGATCAGGACACCGTCCGGCCAGCTCGACACCGGACCGGGTTCGACGGCGGCCAGCCGGGGCACCTCGACCCCGTCGGCGTGCAGCCGTAGCCGGGGCTCGGTGACGCCGCTGGCCAGCACCGCGTCGAGCTCCCGGACCAGCCGGGCCGCTGCCGTCGTGTCCGGCTCGACCAGGTCGACCCGCAGCAGCCGCCGCTGCGACTCCTCCGCTTCGACCGCTGCCAGCATCCCCCAGAGTGCCTCCCGGTCGGGTGCGGCCTCGTCGCCGGCCGGGCAGACCACCACGTACGGCGTCGACGTCGACCGGCTCCGGAGCGACTCGCCGAGCGCCAGCACCGGCGCGGGCACTGGCCCGGCAGCGTCGCCGGTCGGATGGTCGCCGGTCGGGTCCGTGCCGGGCCGGCCTACGGCCAGGAATCTGAGGTCGACCACGAGGTCCGACCCGGACGCTGGTCCGGACCGGTCGACGTCCACGGTGTGTCCGAGATCGCGCAGTTCAGCCGCCAGCGCCTCGGCGAAGTCGGTCGCCGGGCCGACCAGCAGCACCGACCGGGACCCGCCCGACAGGGTCGCACCCGTCGGTGCGGTCGTGTCGCGCCCGCCGGAACCCGCCGGCTCGGCGTCCGGGACGCGGCCGTCGTCGGCCGGCTGCCACCGCACCGTGTAGAGGCCAGCCCGGTCGTCGCGCAGGCTCCGGCGCAGCAGCTCCCGGGGCGCGTGCCGGACCCGGAAGTCGTCGACCGCGAGCAGCGTCGTCCCGTCCGGCGTGGCCAGCCGCAGATCGGCGGCGGTGACCCGGCTGCGGCCACGGGGCAGCGGCTCGGCGTCGCGGACCCGGACCCGCCCCCACAGCTCCCCGTCGATCCGGTCCCGGGCCGGGAACTCCAGTCGGGCCGCGGCGAACGGGATGGCCAGTGCGGGAGCCTCCTCGGCGACCTCGTCGACGAGGAAACCGGCGATGCTCTGGAAACAGGAGTCGATCAGTCCCGGGTACAGCTGGTAGTCCGCCGGGTCGTCGGGCAGCGGCGGCTGAACGTAGCGGACCAGCGCCTCGTCCCGGCCCAGCCAGATGTCAGCGATCCACCGGAACGACGGACCGAGGGTGTAGCCGAGGTCGCGGAAGTACGCGTAGAACTGTCCGCCGGTGACGTGCCGCTGTGCCGAGGCGATGAAGGCGGCCCGGTCGGCAGCCGGGTCCGGTGCCGCCAGATCCGCCACCGCAGGATCCGGTGCTGCGGGGCCGGTCGTCGCCGTCGGCCGTACCCGGGCCGCCAGATGCTCCTGCCAGAGGTCCCGGTCGGCGTCGACCAGACTGCTCACCGCGAGCCGGCCACTGGCCCGGTCGACGGTCAGCTGGACGTCGTACCGTTCCTGCTCGGTGATCACCAGCGCCCGGGGGCAGACCAGGTCGGTCAGCGTCACCGGGCTGCCGTCTGGTGCCAGCGCCTGGACCAGGGTGGCCAGATGTGACGCGGCCGGGGTGACCACCGTGCCGTAGAGCCGGTGATCGGTCAGGTAGGCCGGGAACGCGGCACTGCGGGTGAACTCGAAGACCCGCCCACGGAGCGCCGGCGAACGTAGCTCCCGCCCGACGTGCGACTGGGTCGACGGCCCGGTCGCCGCTGCCGGCGGCGGTCCGGCCGGTAGCTCGCTCACCGTAGCCGTAGCCGTAACTGACGATGACGATGACGGCGGCTGGTCAGCCAGCGGTGTCCAGTACCGGGTGTCGGCGAACGGGTACCGCGCGGCCCGCTGCCCGGCCGGTCGCGGTCGCCGTGGCTGCACCGCCGCCCACTGGACCGGCTGACCGGCGAGGTAGAGGCTGCGTACCGCGTCCAGCAGCGTGGCCCGGTCGGCGGCGCCCCGCCGCAGCGAGGTGACCACCCCGCCGTCCGGTGCCGACCCGGCGCCGGTGACCAGGCCGGCCAGCGTACGCCCCGGCCCGATCTCCAGGAAGACGTCGATGCCCAGCTGGCGCAGCTGGCCGATGCCGTCATGGAAGCGGACCGGCTGACGTACGTGGCGGCACCAGTAGTCGCCGAGGTAGGTGTCCGGCCCGGCGAGCCGTCCGGTCAGGTTCGCCACGATCGGCAGCGCCGGTGGGCGGCTCGGCAGCGACGCCAGGGTCTGCCCGAAGTCGGGGAGCATCGGCTCCATCAGTCGGCTGTGGAACGCGTGCGACACCACCAACTGCTGGCAACGGACCCCCTTCGACCGGCAGCCGGCGGCGAAGGCGGCGATCTCCTCGGCGAGTCCGGCCACCACGACCGCGCGAGGGCCGTTGATCGCGGCGACGTCCAACGTGGTGCCGACCAGCCACTCGGCGACCTGGTCCGGGTCGGCCGCGACGGCCAGCATCGCGCCCGGCCGGGTGTCCTGCATCAGCCGCGCCCGCCGGGCCACCAGCGCCAGTCCGTCGGCGAGATCGAGCACGCCAGCGTGGATGGCCGCCGTGATCTCTCCAACGCTGTGGCCGATCACCGCCGACGCGTGGACCCCCCAGCTCGCCCAGAGCGCGGCGAGGGACAGCTCCAGCGCGACCAGCGCCGGCTGGGTCGCCCAGGTCTGGTCGAGCAGCTCCGGGCGCGCGCCATGCCACATCAGCTCGGGCAGCGAGCTGCCCAGTCGCGGAGCCAGGATCTCGTCGCAGGCGTCGAACGTCTCCCGGAACACCGGTTCGGTCCGGTGCAGTTCGGCGCCCATCCCGAAGTACTGACTGCCCTGGCCGGAGAAGAGGAAAGCCACCCGGGGTGGTCGGCCGGCCCCGGCGGGCGCGGTGGGCTGGGCCAGTGCGCGGCGTAGGTCCTCGACGGACGAACCGAGCGCGGCCCGGCGGACCGGCAGGTGGGCCCGGCCCGCTCCGGCGCTGCCGGCCAGCGCCGGCAGGTCCGCGTCGGTGCTGGCGGCGAGTACCTTGTCCCAGGCCGCCACCGACCGGTCCAGCCCGGCCTCGTCCGGCGCGGACAGCGGTAGCAGCCACGGGCCGCCGGGCTCGTCCCCGGCCGGCCCGTTGAGCACCGGTCGCCCGGCCGGCTCATCAGCTACCGGTCGCCCGGCCGGCTCCTGCGGCGGTGCCTCGGCGAGTACGACGTGCGCGTTGGTGCCGGAGAAACCGAAGCTGGACACCCCGGCGAGGCGGGGTCGGCCGCCGGAACGCCACCGTACCGGCTCGTCCAGCACCCGGACGTTCATCTCCGCCCAGCCGATCTGCGGGTTCAGCTCGGCACAGTGCAGGTTGGCCGGCAGCCGGCCGTGCCGCAACGCCAGGACGGTCTTGACCACCGACACGATGCCGGAGGCCGACTCGCAGTGGCCGACGTTGCTCTTCACCGACCCGAGGTGCAACGGCTCACCAGGTGCCCGGCCGTCGCCGAGCACCTGCCAGGCGGCCCGGACCTCGACCGGGTCGCCCAGCGCGGTGCCGGTGCCGTGCGCCTCCAGGTAGGACACCTGTGGGCCGGACGCTCCGGCGTCGGCGAGCGCGGCGCGCAGCACCGCCTGCTGCGCGGTCCCGTTCGGCGCGGTCAGGCCGGACGACGCCCCGTCGGAGTTGACCGCGCTGCCGCGTACCACGGCCAGCACCCGGTCGCCGTCACGCAGCGCGGCCGACAGCGGTTTGAGCAGCACCACCGCGGCGGCCTCGGAACGGACGAAGCCGTCGGCGTCGGCGGCGAACGTCTTGCACCGGCCGGTGGGGGAGAGCATGTGGGCCCGGCTGACCGCGACCGACGCCTCCGGCGAGACGATCACGTTCACCCCGCCGACCAGAGCCGTGTCGGTCTCACCGCTGCGCAGCGACCGGATCGCCAGATGCAGCGCGACCAGGGCCGAGGAGCAGGCGGTGTCGACCGCGATCGCCGGTCCGTGCAGACCGAGCAGGTACGCGATCCGGCCGGCGGCCGCGTTGAGTGAGGTGCCGGTGCCGAAGTACGCGTCCAGTTGGTCAAGCCCGCCACGTTGCAGCAGCCGGGCGTAGTCGGAGTTGGAGATGCCGATGTACACGCCGGTCCGGCCGCCGGCCAGGCCGGCGGGGTCGACGTCAGCGTCCTCCAACGCGTGCCAGGCACACTCGAGCAGCAGTCGGTGCTGCGGGTCCAGGCTCTGCGCCTCCCGGGCGGGGATCCCGAAGAACCCGGCGTCGAACCGGTCGACGTCACTGAGGAAGCCGCCCTGGTCGGTGGTGATCGTGCCGGTGCTCATCGGGTCGCTGTCGTGCAGCGCGGCACCGTTCCACCGGTGCGGCGGCACCGGGCCCACTCCGTCGCGGCCGTCGACCAGCAGTTGCCAGAACTCGTCGATGGAGTCGGCACCGGGGAACCGGCCGGCCATTCCGATGATCGCGATCGGCTCCCCGGCTGCGGCTGCGGCGTCGGCGTCGGCCACCGGGTGACGGTCGGCGTCGGCCCTGGTGTCGGTCCCGGTGCCGGCCGGCTGCGGCGCGAGTGCCGGGGCCGGGGCCGGGGCCGGTGGCCGGGTCGGCTCCGGGGTGCCCGGCTCGGCCGGCCGGTCCGTCGGATGCTGCCGTTGCCCGCCGGCCGGCGGTACGGCGCCGGAGTCGACCCGACCCAGCATCAGTGCGGCCAGGTCGGAGATCGTCGGGTGGTCGAAGACGTCGGCCACCTGAAGCGGTACGCCGTACTCGCCGGCCAGGGCGTCGACCAGATCGACCGCCATCATCGAGTCCAGGCCGAGATCGAAGAATCCCTGATCCTGGCGGACCTGCTCGCCGTCCGGGTAACCGAGGATCCGGGCGACGACCGTACCGACCTGGTCGCGAAGCGCCGCTGGTCGGGCCAGCACGGGCAGGTCCAGCAGACGCTCGCGTCCCGCCGCCCCGGTACCGGCGGACGGCTCGGCGGCGCGGGCCCCGGCCGGGTCGGCGGGTCCCGACGCCGGCCCGGCCGGGGGGTAGAGGGCGCCGCCACCGGCGGCGGATCCGGCGGTCAGGTCCCGGTACAGCGCCCGGGGCCGACGGGCCGACATCACTGCGGCGAACCGGTCCCACCGGACCGGGCAGCAGAGCAGCACCGCGTCCGGCCCGGCCGTGCGGGCGGTCAGGCTGGCGGCACCGGTCTGCGCGGTGACCGGGTCGACACCGCCGCGGGCCAGCTCGGCCAGATCGGTCGCGTCCACCATGCCGTCGACCGTCCACGGTCCGAAGGCGATGCTCGTCGCGGCCAGGCCGGCGGACACCCGGTGGTTGGCGATCATGTCGATCCCCCCGTTGGCGGCGGCGTAACCGCCGTAGCCGTCGGCTCCCCAGTGCGCCGACACCGACGAGACCGTCAGGAAGAAGTCCAGCGGGTGGTCCCGCAGCAGCAGATGCAGCCACCAGGCGCCGGTGAACTTGCCGCGCAGGGTCTGCTCGAAGGCGGCCCGGTCGGCGTCCGCCAGCGGCGTACGGGTGAGCTGCCCGGCGGCGTGTACGACGCCGCGCAGCCGGGGCAGGTCGTCGGCGAGCGCTCGGGTCAGCGCCGCCGGGTCGTCGCAGTCCGCCGTACGGTAGCGCACCTCGACGCCGGCGTCGGCCAGCTCGGCGAGCAGCTCGGCAGCGGCCGGCGCGATGTCGTCGGCGGCCCGGCGGCCGGTCAGCAGCAGCCGACGGGCGCCCCGGCGTACCAGGTCGCGGACCAGGCAGCGACCGACCCCGCCGAGCCCACCGGTGACCAGGTAACTGCCGTCCGGGTCGATCGGCAGCTGCGGGGCGTAGCCGGCGGGTACCGGACGCAGCCGGGCCGTTGCCGCCGTGCCCCGGCGGACGGCGAGCAGGTCCTCCTCGCCGGCGCCGGGCAGTGCCCGTAGCGCCGCCCGCAGGTCCGCCGGCCCGGGGTCGACCGGCAGGTCGACCAGGCCGCCCCAGGCCGGCAGCTCCAGGCCGAGCACCGGGGCGAGCCCGTGCAGCAGGCCGTGGGTGCTGGCCCGGACCGGATCGTCGGCACTGATCCGTCGGGAACCCTGGGTCAGCACCACCACCCGTCGGTCGGGCGCACCACCGGGCAGCGCCCGTACGGCGGTGGTCACCGCCGCGCACAGCGCCGCGCCGGCACCGGCCAGCCCACCGTCGCCTGTGGTGACGAGCTCGGTGGCCGGCGGCTCGGCGGGAGCCAGCTCGGCGGGGAGCGCTTCGGCGGCCATGGCGAGCAGCACCAGCACCTTCTCGGCCGGGTCACGCCGCTGCCAGAACGCCTGCCACTGCTGGCCGTCGGCCGGCAGCGGCTCGGTCGCGGCCGGCAGCCCGGCCGGGCCGAGGACGACCGTCGGCCAACCGGCTGTCCGGGCCACGTCGTCCAGCGCGGTCAGCAGCTCGCCGTCGTCACCGGCGAGCACCAGCGTGCAGCCGTCCGGTCCGCGGCCGGCGATCGGCTGCCAGTCCAGTTCGTACAGGGGTGCCGGCGGCGACGCCACGTCGGACGACGCGGGTCCGGACTCGACCGGTGGGGCGTACCGCTGCCGCTGCCACGGGTAGTGCGGCAGCTCCACCACCTGTCGCGGCAGGTCGGGCAGTGCCGTCGGCAGGTCCCCCTCGTGGACCTGCACCGTCGGGGCGGCGGTGCCGTCGGACAGCGCGGCCAGCGCGGCGGCGGCCGCCGCCGGGTCGGCGGCGGTGACCCGGGCGCGGACCGCGTGCCGGGTCCGGCCAGCGGTGACGGTGTACGCGAACGCGGCGTACTGCTCCGGCCGCAGCTCGGCCAGCCGCCGGCCGTACCGGTCGGCGAGTTCCCGCAGCGCCGGCCGGCTGCCGGCGGAGATCTCGAACCCGGTGACCGGCACGGCGTCACCCGCAACCGGCTGGTGGTGGCCTGGCGCGGAGCCGGCGGGGCCGGGCGGTGCGTCGGCCGGCTCCGGCTCGCCGACGATGACGTGCGCGTTGGTGCCGCTCATCCCGAACGAGCTGACGCCGGCGTGCCGGAGCCCGCCCGGCCGGACCGTCCAGGGCAGTAGCTCGGTGGGCATCCGCACCCGGGTGCCGGCCAGGTCGATCCGGGGGTTCAGGGTGGAGAAGTGCACCAGCGGCGGTACGGCGCCGTACCGCAGCGACAGGATCGCCTTCACCACACCGACCACGCCGGCGGCCGCCTCCAGGTGACCGACGTTGGTCTTGGCGGCGCCGACGTACAACGGGTCGTCGGCCTCGGTAGGCCGGCCCAGAGCCGTCCCGACCGCCTCCATCTCGATCGGGTCGCCCAGCGCGGTGCCGGTGCCGTGGGTCTCGATCAGCCCGATGTCGGCCGGGGTGAGCCGGGCGTCGGCCAGCGCCGCCCCGATCAGTGCGGACTGGGCCAGCACGTTCGGCGCGGTGAACCCGGACGACCGCCCGTCCTGGTTGACCGCGGATCCGTTCAGGACGGCGTGCACCACGTCACCGTCGCGCCGGGCGGCGTCCAGCCGCTTGAGCACCAGCACGGCGCAGCCCTCGCCCCGGATGAACCCGTTCGCCCGGGCGTCGAACGCCTTGCACCGCCCGTCCGGGGAGAGCGCACCCATCTGCGGCCCGAGCAGCCGGGTGGAGCGGGGGGACATGATCAGGTTGACGCCGCCGGCCAGCGCCACCTCGCACTCGCCGCGCCGCAGCGCCGTACTGGCCTGGTGGATCGCGACCAGCGAGGACGAGCAGGCGGTGTCGACTGCGACCGCCGGGCCGGTCAGCCCGAGCGCGTACGCCACCCGCCCGGCCGCGAAGCAGTGCCCGTTTCCGGTGGCCCAGTAGGCGTCGGCGCCGTGCGGCTCCCAGTCCCGGTAGTCCTGGTGGGTGATGCCGACGAAGAAGCCGGTACGGGTGTCGCGTAGCTGCTCCGCCGGCCGGGCCGAATGCTCCAGCGCCTCGTGGCAGACCTCCAGCAGCAGCCGGTGCTGCGGATCGAGGGCCCTTGCCTCACGTGGGCTGATCCCGAAGAACGCCGCGTCGAAGTCGAGGACCTCGTCGAGGAAACCGCCGAGCTGGGGCAGCTGTGCCCACTCCCGCTCGAACGGGGCCCGCCGGCCGGCCGGCAGCGGCCCGATCAGGTCCCGGCGCTGCGCCAGGGCCTGCCAGAACCCGTCGAGGGTGTCGATCCCGCCGGGCAGGCGCAGCCCGACGCCGATCACCGCGATCGGCTGGTTGTCGCCACTGGCCTCCAGCTGCGCCCGCAGCTTGCGGATCGTGTCGAGGGCGCGCGACAGCGGCGTCGGCGCGGACGGCGTCTTGCCGTTCGAGGTGGTCGTCACAGCGGTTCCTCCGCAGGTCGCAGGTCGCTACTCGGTGGCGGGCGCGGCGTCGGGTGCGGGCACGGCGTCGGATGCCGGCACCGGCCGCTCGTCGTCGCCGGTGGGCAGCCGGTCGCAGAGCATGCCGGTCAGCGCGCCCGACGTGCCGTACGTCCACAGCAGGGTCGGCGACAGCTTCAGGTCGAAGGCCGCCTCCAGTCGGTTGCGCAGTTCCAGACTCATCAGCGAGTCGAGGCCGAGCGCCTTGAACGGGGTGTCCCGGTCGATCACCGTCGGGTCGATCCGCAGCACCCGGCCGGTGAGTTCCCGTACCTTGGCCTCGACCAGCGGGGCCCGGTCGTCGGCCGGGGTGTTGCGCAGCTGGTCGAGGAACTGCCCGCCATCACCGCCGGCCGCTGCCGCCGCCCGGCCGGCGCGCAGCTCCTGCCAGCTGGGCAGCGCGGCGGTGTCAGGGTAGGCGTCGAACCACTGCCGCAGATTGAGCGGCAGGTAGCCGACGACCGTGGCGTCAGTGGTGAGCAGCCGGGTCAACGCCGGCCAGGCCTGCTCGGCGGGGAAGCTGCCCATGCCGCGTTCCGCCAGCCGGTCACCGCGGTTGCCGTCCCGGGCGGCGAGCCCGACCCCGGCGAACGGCCCCCACTGCACCGACAGCGCGGCGAGCCCGCGTCGGCGACGGTCCTCAGCGAGCCCGTCGAGGTACGCGTTCGCGGCCGCGTATGCCGCCTGCCCGGCGTTGCCGACCAGCGCGGCGGCCGAACTGAACAGGACGAACAGGTCCAGCGGATCGGTGCCGGTGAGGGCGTCCAGGTGTCGGGCCCCGTCGACCTTGGGGGCGAGTACCCGGTCGAGCTGCCCGGCGTGCAGCGTGGCGATGGTGGCGTCGTCCAGCACGCCGGCTGCGTGTACCACCCCGCGTAGCGGCGGCAGGTCGGCGCGTACCTGGCTGAGCACGTCGGCCAGCGCGGTCTGGTCGGCGACGTCGACCTGGTAGGTGCGTACCTGAACGCCGCCGTGCCGGACCGCGTCGATGCGCGCGGCGGCATCGGCGTCCGGCGCGGAGCGGCCGAGCAGCGCGATCGCCCCGCCGCCGGCGGCGGCGACGAACTCCGCCAGGGACAGCCCCAGCGCGCCGAGGCCACCGGTGATCAGGTAGGTGCCGTCGTCGCGGAACCGGCCGTCGGGCAGCGGCTCGGGCGCCACCGACGCCACACTGTCCGGCCGGCTGAGCACGAACTTGCCGATGTGCCGCCCCTGCGACATTTCCCGGAGGGCCTCGGCGGCCTGGTCGAACGGGTAGCCGATCACCGGAAGCCGGCCGAGCTGGCCGGTACGCACCAGCTCCCACACCTGCCCGAACTGCTCGGTGAACCGGGCCGGCCGGCGTTGCATCAGACCGGCCACGTCGACCGAGGCGAGCGAGATTCCCTTACGGAACGCGCTCAACGAGATGGTGCGGTCGGCGTAGATGTCCTTCTTGCCGACCTCGATGAACCGGCCATCCTCGGCCAGCACGTCCAGGCCACGGGTGATCGCCGCCCCGGTCAGCGAGTTGAGGATCACGTCGCAGCCGCGTCCGCCGGTCGCCGTCAGCACCTGCTCGGCCCAGGACAGGTCGCGGGAGTCGAACACATGCCGGATACCGAGCCGGCGCAGGTGTTCCCGCTTGCTCTCGGTGCCGGCGGTGGCGATCACCTCGGCACCGAGGTGCCGGGCGACGGCGATCGCGGCCAACCCCAGCCCGCCAGCGGCCGAGTGCACCAGGACGGTGTCGCCGGGGCCGGTCCGGCCCAGCTCGGCGAGTCCGTACCAGGCGGTCACCCCGACCAGTGGCAGCGCCGCCGCGTCCTCGTCGGACAGCTCCGGCGGGATCGGCCGGACCCGGCCGGTGCTTACGGTGACGTGCGAGGCCAGGGCACCGAAGACGCAGGCGACCACCCGGTCCCCGACGGCGAGGCCGGTCACGCCGGCACCCACTGCGGTGACCCGGCCGGCGCATTCGCCGCCGAGCAGCCCGGCCCCGACCGGGTCGGGGTAGGTGCCGACGGCCTTCATCACGTCGATGAAGTTCAGCGCCGCAGCGGTGACCTCGACCTCGACCTCACCGGGGCCGGGGCGTCGGCGGCGTAGTGGGCGGAACTCCAGGCCGTCCCAGCCGCCGGCGCGGGCCGGGATGAGCCGGAACGGCTGACGCGGGGTACGCCAGCGCGGCCGCGTACCGTCGGCGACCCGGTCCAGGTCGGCCCGGCCGGTGGCCAGGATGCGGCCGACGTACCGGCCGTCGGGGCGCAGCACCACCTGGTCGTCGCCGTCGGCCGCACCGAGCTCGGCGACCAGCGCGGCGGCGGTGTCGGTCGACTGAGTGCCGGCGGAACCGGCGGTGCCGGCCGTCCCGGGCAGATCGATGACGGTCGCGGCGAGCTCCGGGTGCTCCCGGCGCAGCACCCGGGCGAAGCCCCAGAACAGGGCGGCGCCCGGGTCCGGCCGGTCGGCCGCCGTCGCGGTCTGGGCGTCCACGGTGACCAGCACCAGTCGGGGCGGCACCGGGCGGCCCAGGCAGGCCCGGACCAGGTCCGCCAGCTCGGCGAGGGCCTGCCGCTGACGGTCCAGGCCGGCCGAGGCGGCCGGTGCCAGGTAGACGAGCCCGGTCAGGTCGCCGTCGCGTACCACGCCGGCATCGCCGTGGGCGGCCGGCACGTCCGCGTCGGCGCCGACCCGGCGCAGCTCGCCAGCGATGTCGGCGGCAAGGCCGGCGGCGGGGCTGTCGCCGGTGCCGCCGCCGGCGGTGTCGCTGGCGTCACCGGAGCCGACGATCAGCCAGCGGCCGTCGGGCGCACCCGGCTGCTGCACCGGTCGTGGCAGGAACCGCAGTTGGTGCAGCAGCCCGCCGTCGGGATCGGCCGGCCCGGACACGTCCAGCTCCTGCAACGTCAGCCCGTGCAGGCTGAGCAGTGGGGTCCGGTCGGCGTCGTAGAGGTGCACGTCGTACCGGCCGTCGTCGTGACGGAACACGTACGACCAGGCCGCGACGGTCGGCTCGGCGAGTTCGCCGTGCACATCGATCCGGTCCACCCCGGTCGGTACCACGGTCGCCGGGCCGGCGTGCAGTGCCAGACTGGCCTGCAGCGCCGCGTCCAGCAGCGCCGGGTGCAGCGGGTACGCCGCCGCCCCGGCCCGGCACCGGGCGGGCAGCGCCAGCTCGGCGAGTGCCCAGTCGGTGCCGTGGCGCAGCCGCAGGATCCCCTGGAAGGCCGGCCCGTAGCGCAGTCCGCGCTGGTGGCAGTTGGCGTAGAAGGTTTCCGGGTCGACCTCGGTCGCCGGGTCGGCGAGCCGCTGCCCGGGGAACTCCACCGGGCCCGCCGCCCCGGTCGTGTGCCGGACCTGGGCGGTGGCGTGCCGGAACCAGCTGGTGCCGTCGGAGCCGAGCGACTGCAGCACGAACGAACCGCCCTCGGTCACGTCGTCGCGCCACAGCAGGCCGAGCCGGGCCGGTCCGTCGGCCAGCGTCAGATCACTGTGGAAGGTGGTCCGGTGCAGGCTGGCCGGCAGCCGGCCGGTACGGGCCCGGCCGGCGCCGAGGCCGAGCACGATCATCGCGGCACCGGGCACCACGACCGCGTCGTGCACCCGGTGGTCGTCGAGCCAGGGCTGGTCGTCGATGCCGAGTTCGAGCTCCGCCTGCCACAGGTCGGTCTCCGACGGGGACGGCACCAGGGTGATCTCGGTGCCGGCGGTCCGGGAGCGTCGCCGGGCGGCCGGCGGCCAGTGCGTCGACCGCTGCCACGGGTAGCCGGGCAGGTCGACGCCGAACCCGTCGGGCAGCCCGGCGAACGGGGCCAGCCCGGCGACGTAGCCGCGGCCGAACGCGGCAGCCAGGTCGGCCGGGGTGCCCTGGTCACGGCGCAGCGTGGACAGCACCCGTGGCGGCTCCGGCCGGGCCGCCGCGAGCTGCTCCAGCGCCGGCACCAGCACCGGGTGCGGGCTGATCTCCACGACGTGGGTGACGCCGTCGTCGAACAGCCGGCCCATCGTGTCGTGGAACTGCACGGGCTGGCGCAGGTTGTCCACCCAGTAGCGGGCGTCCATCTCCGGCCCGGCCAGCGGGGCGACCCGGACCGTGGACATCAGCTCGACCTCGCCCTGACCGGGCCGCAGCTCGTGCAGCGCGGCGAGCAGGTCGTCGGTGAGCGCGTCCATCTGCGGGCTGTGTGAGGCGTAGTCGACGTCGACCAGCCGGCAGAAGACCTCGTCGGCGTCGAGCAGCTCCTTGAGGGTGAGTACCGCCTCGGTCTCGCCGGACAGTACGCACGAGCTGGGACCGTTGTGCACCGCCAGGGAGACCAGCTCCTCGAAGCCGGCGAGCGCGTCGAGCGCCGCTTCCCGGTCCAGCGAGACGGCGAGCATCCGGCCGTTGCCCGAGGTACGGAGCGCGAGCGCGCTGCGCCGGGCCACCACCATCGCGGCGTCGGAGTAGCTGAGGATGCCGGCCACCGTGGCGGCGGCGACCTCGCCCTGGCTGTGCCCGACGACCACGTCCGGCACCACGCCGTTGGCCCGCCACAGCTCGGCCAGCCCGACCGAGGTGGCCCACAGGGTCGGCTGCAGCATGTCCACCCGGGACAGCCAGCCGTCCCCGGCGGCGCCGGAGACCACCTCGGCCAGGTCCCAGTCGACGTACGGCCGTAGCGCGTCGGCGCACCGGTCGATGACCTTCGCGAACGTCGGCACCTCGGCGTAGAGCCGTTGCCCCATGGCCGCCCACTGGGCACCCTGCCCGGGGAAGACGAACGCGGTCCGGCCAGCGGTGTCGGCCCGGCCGGCGGTGATCCCGGCGAGGTCCGCCTGTGGGTCGTCCAGGTGGGCGTCGATCAGCGTCACGGCCGATTGGGCGTCAGCCGCGACCACGGCGGTACGCAGCGGGAAGTGGTCGCGCCGGTGCGCCAGCGCACCGGCGAGTCGCTGCGGCTCGGCCCCGGCGGCGAGCCGGTCACGCAGGTCACGCAGGCGCTGGGTCAGGGCCTGGTTGGTGTGTGCGGACACCGGCAGGACGGCCGGCACCGCCGGACCGGTCGCGGCGGTGGCCGGCTCCGCGCGGCGGTTCGTGCCGGCCGGCGGGTCGGCGACCACGACGTGTGCGTTCGTGCCTCCCCAGCCGAACGAGTTGACGCCGAGGCAGACCGCCTCGTCGACCGGCAGCGGCAGCGGCTCGCAGACCAGCTGCAGGTTGAGGCCGGCGAAGTCGATGGCGGGGTTGAGCTCGGCGGAGTGCAGGCTGGGCGGCACCACCCGGTGTTCGATGGCGAGCAGCACCTTGACCAGGCCGGCGAGCCCGGCGGCCGCCTCGGCGTGTCCGATGTTGGTCTTCACCGAGCCGATGGCCAACGGAGTAGCCACCTGACCGCCGTCACCGTCACCGGCGCGGGCGCCGGCCCGGCCGAGGATCCGGCCGATGGCGCCGGCCTCGATCGGGTCGCCCCGGCCGGTGCCGGTGCCGTGCGCCTCGACGTAGCGCAGCCGGTCGACCACGCCTTCCAGCCCTTGGTACGCCCGGCGCAGCAGGTCCTCCTGACCGGCCGGGTTCGGGGTCACCAGGCTCTCCCCGCCGCCGTCGTTGTTCACCACGGTGCGCACGATGACGCCGCGGATCCGGTCGCCGTCGGCGATCGCCCGGTCGAGCCGCTTGAGCATCAGCGCCGAGACGCACTCGGCCCGGACGAACCCGTCGGCGGTGGCCGAGAACGCCTTGCACCGACCCTCCGGGGAGAGCCCACCGAAGGCGGTCAGCCCGATCGACACGTCGGGGGCGAGGATCAGGTTGACCCCGCCGACCAGCGCCGCGTCGGTCTCGCCGGCGCGCAATGCCTGACCGGCCAGGTGCAACGCCACCAGCGACGACGAACACCCGGTCTCGACGACCAGTGACGGCCCGGTCAGTCGCAGGAAGTACGAGACCCGGGCGGCGATCACGTCCAGGGCGTTGCCGACCGCGCTGTGCGTGGTGGCCCCCAGGCCGCGTTCCTTGCGCAGGATCTCGTAGTCGTGCCAGGAGGCTCCGACGTAGACCCCGGTACGGGAGCCGCGCAGTCCGGCCGCCGGCTGACCGGCGTCCTCCAGGGTCCGCCAGACGGTCTCCAGCATCAGCCGCTGCTGCGGGTCGATGTCCTCGGCCTCCCGGGGGGAGATTCCGAAGAAGCCGGGGTCGAACAGGTCGACTTCGTCGACGAACCCGCCGACGTCCTGAACGTGCCGTTCCGGGTCGAGCTGGGCGCTGGCGTCCCACCGGTCGCCGGGCACCGGGGCGATCGCGTCGCCCCGGTCGCGGAGCAGCCGCCAGAAGCTGTCCACGTCCGGTGCCTGGGGAAACCGGCCGGCCATGCCGACGACCGCGATGAGCTGGGTCGGGTCGGTACCGTCGTTGTCGAACATAGCGAGACCGCCTCGGGAGACAGGGTGCGGGAGCAGGTTCGGGTCTGATGTGGTACGGGCCGGGCGAGGTCAGTCGCCGGTGCCCACTGCGGGTCCGGTCCGGACGTCCTCGGCGAGATCCGCCGGGTCGATCTCGTGCGGCGCGTTGAGCACGCTGCCAAAGATCCGGTACTTCAGCGGCAGCACGTCGAGGGTCCGGTAGCGGGCCCGACGCAGCAGTACGCCGACGGTGCCGCCCTGAGCCAGAGCGGACTCCTGGATCCGTTGGAACCGGGTGACGAACGCCTTGTGCCGCTGCCGTTGCGTGACGAAGTCGGCGGTATCGGCGGCGGTGACGACCGGGCCGCGGTCCGCTGCCAGCGCGGCGGCGATCACCGGGGTGAGGCAGACGGCGTCCTGGATGGCCACGTTCACGCCCTGGCCGAGGATCGGTGTGCAGGTGTGCGAGGCGTCGCCGACCAGGATCAGCCCGTCTCGGCTCCACTGCGGCACCTCGGCGGTGAAGATCTCCAGAAACGAGGTGTCGTCCCAGGTCCGCAGGTGTTGCTGGACAAGCGGAGCGAGCCGGGGGTCGAGGGCGGCCACCACCGAACGGAACGCGTCGAAGCCGGCCTTGCGCAGCGCGCCGAGACTGCGTTTCGGCAGGTTGGTGCCGATCCGCAGCGAGTCGGGGAAGGTGGGCAGCACCACCAGGTGCCGGTCCCGGTTGATCACCAGCTCGGCCTGTTGCCCCCACTGCGGCGGCCGGGGCAGCCGGAACGACAGGAAGTCGCGGGCCATCTGCTGAACGTCGGCGGTGAGCCCGGCGGCGTGTCGTACCTTGGAGAACCGTCCGTCGGCGCCCACCACGAGCCGGGCCCGGACCTCGACCGACGAGCCGTCGCGGCGGCGCAGCCAGGCACCGCGGATCGCACCGTCCTGCTCGATCAACCGGGTGAAGGTGGTCCCGAACTGGTAGTCGAACCCGCGATGCTGCTGCCCGGCGTCAATGAAGATCTTGATCAGGGCGGGCTGCGGGATGTCGATCGGCACCTCGCCGACGCCGAAGCGGCGGTAGTCGACGTGCATCACCCGCCGCCCCTCCATCCGCATGGTGACGCCCTCGGTCGGCAGGTAGCCGTGGTCGTCCAGCGCCGGGCCGAAGCCCAGCCGGCGCAGGGTCACCACCGACGGGGCGGCGATCGTCTCGCCGCGGAACTCGCGCTCCAGGCTGGTCTGCCGCTCGGCCACCAGCACGTCGATTCCGCGCCGGGCCAACAGGTGACCGAGCAGCGCGCCGGCCGGACCGCCGCCGACGATCAGGACGTCGGTCTGCATCGTCTGGTCGCTCACCGGACCGGCCCCTCGCTCGCCGGGACCGGTGCGACCAGCGCCGCCAGGTCGGCAACGGTGGTGGCGGCGGTGAACCGTTCGTAGTCCACCGACGCGCCGCTGCTGCGCTCCAGGTAGACCAGCACCCGCAGGGCGTTCACGGAGTCCCAGCCGTCGATCGCGGTCAGCGGAGTGTCGGCGGTGACCTGCTCGGACTCCAGGTCCAGCAGGTCCGCGAGGATGTCGGCGATCAGATCGACGCCGGAGTCAGGCCGGTCAGCGGACATCGAAGGGCTCCTCGTTGTTGGTGATCTCGATCCAGCCGGGCAGCTCGACGAGGTCGCGCAGTTCGTGGCGGAACTCGGCGGCACCCTCCGGCTCGGTGGCGTCGGCGGTGCGGTCGGCGTCAGCGGTGCGGTCGGTCGGGTCGGTCGGGTCGACGGGGTGGAAGCCGAGCCGTGGATAGAAGTCGGCGAACCGGGCGTTGCGCTCGGTGCGGCGGAAGCTGCCGTACACGGCCGGCACCCCCCGGGCGACCGCGCTGCGCAGCACCAGGCCGACGATCGCTCCTTCCACGTCCCGGGAGAAGACCCGGCAGCTGAGGACAAGGTTGTCGATGCTCCAGGCACCGTCGGTGCGTCGGGTCAGGGCCAGCGCCGCGATCAGCCCGTTGTCACCGAACCGGTCGGTCAACCGGGCACCGTAGAAGGCCGTGGCGCCGCCGGGCGCGTCGTCGTCACCGGGCGAGCTGCTGCCGCCGACCGCACCGCCGTCGCCCAGCTCGGCGGTGCCGTACCGGATCCCGGTGAGGTTGAATTGGTTGGTCTTGGCGAACAGTTGAGTGATCCGGCCCGCGTTGTGCCGGTCCAGCGGCTGCACGGTGAGCCGGGACTCCAGCCCGGCCAGGTAGTCGTCCAGGCTGCCGGCATCCCGGACCAGCTCCCGTCGGCGGGCGCTGGCCTGGTACATCGCGACCCGCTGCCGGTCCTCGTCGGTGAGGCTGAGCACGGTGAAGTCGCCCCGGGCGGCGAGGCGTCGGGCGTACCCGGCCGGCTCACCCGGCAGGTCGACGGTGCCGACCTGCGGTGCGAGCCGGTGCATCAGGTCCCGCTCGGCCGGGTTGTCGTCGACGAACACCAGCGCGTCGAGACCGATGTTGAGCTCCTCGGCGATCGCCCGCAGGTTGTCCGGCTTCGGCTCCCAGTTGATCCGGGTAGCCACGAAGGCGTCCGGCCGGAGCACCATCTCCGGGTGCCGGGTCAGCGCCTCTACCGCGACGTCGTGGTCGTTCTTCGAGGCGACGGCGAGCAGTACGCCCTGCGCCGCCAGGTCCCGGGCCAGCTCCTGCAGTTCGGTGTGCGCCGAACCGGGGTAGCCGCCACCCACCGTCACGGCGTCCGGGCCGATGTCACCGACCACCCCGCTCCACAGCGTCTCGTCGAGGTCGAGCACCAGGCACTTGGCGGCCCGGCCGAGGTCAGCGGCGGCGACCCGGGCCAGCTCGTGGGCGAAGGCCGACAGATAGCCGGGGGAGTACGCGTGGCCGGCGACGTGGCGCATCCGGTCGTCGGCGAACGTGCTCCCGGCCCGTTCGGCCAGGTCCGCCGTTGACAGGACGACCGTCGCCGGATGGTCGGCGGCGAGTTCGGCGATCGCGGCGTTCATCCGCGACCAGACCGCGTCGAGCCGGGCCCGGGCGGCGTAGCTGATCAGCCGGTGCCGGCGCAGCGGATGCAGCGGTACGGTGCCGAGCACGGTCAGCCCGCCGAGCACCTGCCGGCACGCGGTGAGCCAGGATGCCAGCTCGGCCGGGAACGCGGCGCACCGGGCGGCGATCTCATCGACGTCGACCGGGTCGGCCAGCCCGGACAGGACGGCGGAGTCGTCGAGCAGCAGGGCCACGATCCGGGGCCGCAGCTCGGCGAGGTCCGGCGCACCGGCGGCGATCTCCAGCCGCCACTGGTCGAAGCCGGCGGTGCGGATCTCGGGCAGCATCGTGTACCGCACGCCAGCCGCGGTGAGCAGCGCCGGCAGCGGGTCGAGCGTGGCGCTGCCGAGCAGCGCGATCCGGGTCGGCGCCAGCTCGGCGCGCAGCTGGTCGGCGGCCCGGCGGCCGCGCAGCAGCGAGCCGGCGGCCTCCAGATCGAGCGGGTCGGTGAGCCGGTCCAGGAGCGGCCGTAGCCGCCGGACGTCGCCGGCCGACCCGGCCCGGATCAGCGCCCGCAGCTGGGCCAGCGGCGGGCCGGCCGACGTCGGCGCGGAGACACTGTCAACGGACATCGTCGGCCTCCTCGGGCCGGTGCCGCAGCGCCATTCCGGTCAGCACCCACTTGGACGACTCGACGGTGGTGACCAGCAGCCGCCCGCCGACGCCGGTGCCCGCCGCGATCCGCCGCATCGCCCGGTTGAGCTGGATGAACGGCAGCGCGTTGCCGTTGTTGCCGGTGTCGGCGACGCAGCTGACCGCCTGCTCGGGCCGGACCCCGAGGTAGCGCCGGATCTTCTCGGTCATCACCCCGTTGAGCTGGGGGATCAGCAGGTGTTCGACCTCGTCGGCGGGCCAACCGGTGACCGCGACCAGCTCGTCGAGGATCGCCCGGGCGGCCTCCGGCACGTGCTGCTCGATCGCCTTGTAGTCCTCATCGGACATCGCTTCGCGGACCGGTTCGCCGCGCGGGCCGGAGACCATCGGCGCGCCCTCCGCGCCGTACCAGCGGACGATCTGCGCCGGCGACCGGCCCTTGCCGACGGTCCGGGTGAACAGGTGCTCGACGACCAGTCCCGGCCCGTCGGTGCCGGCGTCCACCACGGCCGCCCCGGCCCCGTCGCCGAACAGCGCGAAGCTCACCATCTCGGCCGGCCGCAGCTGGGCGATCGCGCCGTCCGACGGCCACAGGTTGCGGCAGGTGTCGGCCCCGATGACCAGGCCGCGCCGCAGCTCTCCGGCGGCGAGCAGGGCACGTGCCGTGTAGAGCCCCTGCAGGGCGCCGGCGCATCCCGAGGTGAGCTGGAAGGTCGGGATGTCGTTGAGTCCGAGCCGGTCGGCGACCAGGTTGACGGTGGCCGGCATCAGGTGGTCGGGCGACGCGGTGGTCAGGATGACGAAGTCGAGGCTGGCCGGGTCCAGACCGGACCGCAGCAGGGCCTGCTCACCGGCGGCGGTGGCCAGGTCGCTGGTGGACCGGGGCACCCCGGGCGGGCCGTCCGGCCGGCAGAAGTAGCGGGTGCGGTTGCCGGTCATCGCGTCCAGCCACCGTTCGTGCAGGCCGAACCGGGCGGCCATGTCCGCGTTGGTGACCGGCTCGCCGGGAAGTACCTCACTGAGGGATACCAGTCGCACGGCTGCGTCCTTACGTCGGTTCGTGCGGGTACGGGAATCGGGTTGCCGGCGGGCCAGGTGGCGACCTGCCGGCTACGGCGCCGGGGCCGGGTCAGCCGTACCGGCTGACGTCGTGGAAGAAGCCGGGCACGGTGTGCAGTCCGCCGGCCGCCGCGATGCTGTCGTAGACGTGCTTGGCGAGCACCAGGTCCAGCACTCCGAGCCCGAACGGGGAGAAGATCACCGGCTGGTCGGCGGGTACGTCGATCCGCCCGGTCAGCACGTCGTCCAACGTGCCGGCGACGAACCGGCGGTGCCCCACCCGCTGCTCGGTCAGGTGCACCGAGGTGTCCGCCTTCATGCAGTGCTCGACGTCGTCGACCACGTTGGTCGAGGCGAGGATCAGCTCCGGGGACAGGTCACGCAGCGAGACGTGCAGCACCAGCGGATGGTGGGCGAGCAGTCGGGGGTCGGACAGGTGGGGCCGGCCGGCGACGGTGGCGAAGACGATCAGCGGGTACGACCGGACCAGTTCCTCGGCGCTGCCGTACAGCCGGACGTCGTCGTGCCCGCCGCGGACCAGATGGTCGCGGAACCCGCCGGCGTGCTCGGCGGACAGGTCGTACAGCCCGACACTGTCGAACTCGCACCCGTTGCCGACCAGGTAGGTGTGGATGTAGCGGGCGATCAGGCCGGTGCCGACGAAGCCGACCCGGCGCGGCACCCCGCCGCGGGCGGCGGACAGCCGCAGCGCGGCGGACGCGGCGGACGCGGCGGTCCGGGTCGCGCTGATGATCGACGACTCCAGGCAGGCGATCGGGTACCCGGTCTCGTAGTCGTTGAGAACCAGCACGGCCGAGGCCCGGGGGATCCCGCCGGCGACGTTGTCCGGGAAGCTGGAGATCCACTTCATGCCGTGCACCTCGACCTTGCCCCGTACCGAAGCGGGCAGCGCGATGATCCGGCTGTTCGGGCGGTCCGGGAACCGCAGGAAGTACGAGTCCGGGTTGGTGGTTTCCCCGGCTCCGTGCAGCCGGTACGCGGACTCGATCAGCTCGGTGATCTCCGGCTCACGTCCACTGATCGTGTCGTGCACCTGGGCGCCGGAGATGACGGCGAAGGGCGGAATCTCTGCCATGGGATGGTGTGCTCCGTCGTTCGGGACGACCTCGTCGGGGGCGGCGGTCGTCGGCGTACGACCGGCCGGGTCGGGCACCCGGCCGGTCGTCGGGTCCGGTCAGTCGGTCGAGCGCGCCGCCATCGCCCGGCGCAGACCGGCCGGGCGCAGGTCGGTCCAGGTTTCGTCGACGTGTGCCGTGCACTCGTCCTCGGTGCCCTCGAATCCGGCCGGTCGCCACCCGCCGGGTGCCGGCCGGTCGGCCGGGAAGAGCCCGTACTGCTCCTCGTGGTTGACCAGCACGGCCCACCGCTCGACGGGTTCGCCACTCATGCCGGGGCCACCTGGTTGAGCCGTTCGTTGACCGCCTCGGTGAAACCGGCGAAGGTCGGGTTGCGGAACAGCAGCTGGGTGGGCACCTTGACGCCACCCAGTTCGGCCCGCAGCCGGCTGGCGACCTGCATCGCGCTCAGCGAGTGACCGCCGATGTCGAAGAAGTCATCGGTGTCGCTGATCGTGTCGATCTTCAGAATCTCGCACCAGACGGTGCGTACCGTCTCGGCGGCGTCAACTGGCATCGGAGGCTCCTCGTCGTTGTCGGATCCTGGTCCGTCCGGACCGGACGTCAGGCGGTTGATCAGTGCGCCCCGGTCGGCCTTGCCGCCGACGGTCAACGGGATCGTGTCGACCACCGTGTAGTTGCCCGGGCGCATCCAGGACGGCAGCTGGCTGGCGGCGTGTTCGCGTACCGCGGCCAGGTCGGCACCCGGGCGCAGCCGGACCACGGCGGACAGTTGGCCGCTGTCCACCTCCGGGTGGTACAGCACCACCGCGCGGGCGACCCCCGGATGGTCGGCGATCACCGCCTCGATCTCACCCAGCTCCACCCGGTGTCCCCGGATCTTGATCTGGTCGTCGGTGCGACCGATGTAGCGCAGCGTGCCGTCCGGCTGGCGGACCACCCGGTCACCGGTGCGGTACATCCGGGCACCGTCGTCGGCGAGCGGGTCCGGGACGAACTTCGCCGCGGTCAGCCCTGGCCGTCCCGAGTAGCCACGGGCCAGGTACGGGCCGGCGACGCACAGCTCACCGGGGGTGCCGTCGGGCACCGGTGACAGCGTCGCGTCGACGATGCGGGCCTGCACCCCGGCCAGCGGGCGGCCGATGTGCGGCGGCTCGCCCGGCACGATCGGGGTGCCGGCCACGTTCACCGCGGCCTCGGTCGGGCCGTACAGGTTCATCGCCGTCAGCACCCCGTCGGAGATCAACTGCTCCAGGGTGGCCCACAGCGGCGGCGGCACCGCCTCACCGGCGATGAACAGCCGAAGGAACTGGTCCTTGGCGGCCACCGTGGCCAGCTCCTCGATCAGCATCTGGGCGTGCGACGGCGTCATGTCGGCCTCGCTGAGCCGGTGCTCGACCATGAACTCCGCGAACTCCTCCGCGTCGCGGCGCATGTCGTCGGTGAGCACCCCGACCGTGTCGCCCCGCAACACCCGGACCCACTCCTGCACCGACGCGTCGAAGGCCACCGAAGCGTTCCAGGCCAACCGGGCACCGGGCGGGCCGAAGAAGCCGCCCTGCTCCATGCCGTTGAGGAAACTGACCAGCGCCCGGTGGGAGATCTCCACTCCCTTGGGCCGGCCGGTCGACCCCGAGGTGAAGATGACGTACGCCAGGTTGTCCGGATGCAGCGGCACCGGCGCGGTACGCGGATGCGCGTCCCAGTCGATCCGGTCGAGGACCACCGGGTCGCCGACGCCGGTGTCCGGCACCGACCCGATCAGGTCGGCGTGGGTGATCGTGGTGACCAGGTCCGCGTCCCGGGCGATGCGGGCCAGCCGCTGCGCCGGCTGCTCCGGGTCGAACGGAACGTAGACGGCACCGGCCTTCAGGATGCCGAGGATCGCCACCAGCAGGTCGACCGACCGGGGCAGCAGCACCCCGACGGCGCGTTCCGGGCCGGCGCCCCGACCGGCCAGGATGCCGGCGAGTCGGTCGCTGCGGTCGTCGAGCTGCGCGTAGCTGAGCCGGCCGTCGGTGGCGATCACCGCGTCCCGGTCCGGGTGGGCGGCGACCACCTCCTGGAACGCGGCGATCGCCGACCCGTGCCATTCCGGCCGGCCGCGCCGGTCGGCGGGCGGCGCGGTGCGCGCTTCAACTGTCTGGGTCATCGGATGGCCGCCTCCTGCTGCGCGGCGACCTGCGCCAGCAGCGCCTCGGTGTCCTGCAGCGGACCGGCCTCGGTCTGCAGCACCACCCGCCACCGGTCGTGGTCACGTAGCCAGCAGGTGACGTGCACGAAGGTGATCGTGGTGTCGGCCGAGTCGAAGCGGACCACCTCGAGGATCTGGCCGCTGATGCAGTTCTGCACCACCGACTTGATCGGCGTGACGTGCAGCGTCCAGGTCGGCTCGTCGAAGTACTCGCGCAGAATGCGCCCCCACGCGTCCCGGTTCATCCCGACGGTCCCGTCGGCGCCGAGCCCGGTGGCGTTCTCGTTGATGAAGAACGAGATGAACTTGTCGTAGTCCCGCTCGGCGAACGCCCGGTCGAACTCCTCGCCGGCGACGGTCAGCTCGGCGACACAGCGGGGGCATCCCGCGTCACCGGCCTGGCCGGCGGTGAACGCGGTCTGCGGGGCGGCCGCACCGGCCAGCGGCGCCGCCTGCGGATCGATAACCGCGAGCTTCTCTCGCATCGTTACTCCTGTCTCGGTGTGGTCGGCGGTTGCGGGGTGTGCCGCATCAGCAGCAGCACCCCGTCGGGGCACATCGGGTCGGGGATCGTCCCGTCCGGCATGAAGCCCTCGGACGCGTACAGCGTGCGGCCCCTGGTGTTGTCCGGCTTGACGTCCAGCCAGACCTGGCGGGCGCCGTGGACCCGGTAGGCCCGGTCCACCGCGGCGCGGAACAGCCGGCGCCCGTACCCCGCGCCCCGGTGCCGGTGCGACACCACGATGCGGCGCAGTTCGACGACGCGGTCCGGCCGGCGCAGCCCGGCCAGCACGACGAAACCCACCACCGAGGTGCCGGCCTCGGCGACGATCTGTTCCTGGTCCGGATCGGCGTAGGCCCGCTCGTGATAGGCCGGGCCGGTGATGCCGAGGTACCGGGTCGTCTCCGGCCCCTGCTCGATCCCGACCAGCGCGTCGAGTTCGTCGACGGTGGCCGGCCGGACGCCGAACTCGGTCGGGACGTCCGTCGTGGGGGGTGCCACGGCGGTTACGGCTCGACCGGCGCGTCGGAGGCCTCCGCCATCGCGATGGCGATCCGGCGGCCACCGGTGAACGGCTCCCGACCGTGCGCGGTGAGCATGTTGTCGATCACCACGAGGTCGTCGGCCCGCCAGTCGAACCGGGTCAGCGCCGCGCGGTACGCCTCCTGCAGGTGCTTCATCACGTCGTCGGGGATCCGCGCGCCGTCGCCGTAGTAGCTGTTCGTCGGCAGGTTCTCTTCGCCGTACATCTCCAGCATCTCCTCCTGGTAGACCTGCGGCAGGGTGCTGATGTGGAAGAACGTGGCGTGGTTGAACCAGACCGGCTCGCCGGTCACCGGGTGCGGGTGCACGGGCTCGCGGACCGCC
This sequence comes from Solwaraspora sp. WMMD792, assembly GCF_029626105.1. Taxonomy (NCBI): domain Bacteria; kingdom Bacillati; phylum Actinomycetota; class Actinomycetes; order Micromonosporales; family Micromonosporaceae; genus Solwaraspora; species Solwaraspora sp. WMMD792. The sequence goes on along the minus strand of NZ_JARUBH010000009.1, from coordinate 4,297,903 downwards.
CGGGTACGCAGCCCGTCGGTGCCGATCCATTCGACGTCGATGCCCTGGCTGCGGCAGTACCGCTCGACCTGCGACCGGTCCTCGGTGTCGTAGAAGTACTGCCAGCTGCCGCCCATTTCACTGAACGTGCGCACGTACATCCACTTGCGCCGGATGAACTCCTCGGCCACCGACGGGTCGATGTGCCGGTAGACCTCACGGACGTCGGCGAACGGGGTGGCGCCCTGGGTCTCGGCCGGCTGCAGGCAGTAGAAGAACACCTTCATCGGCCACTGCGCCTGGTAGGAGCACTCGTTGTGCAGGAAGATCTCCTCGGTCGGCGGGTAGTCGGTCGAGGTGAAGACGTTGCCGGAGAGGCTGCTGCGCGGTGACGTCCGCTCGGTGTAGTCCAGCGGAGCGCCGGACAGCGCCCGGACCACGTCGTGCAGTCCGTCGACGCCACCCACCTCGAAGCCACGGAACATCGCCGCCCCGGTACGGGTGATGAGCGAACGGATCTCCGCCCGGTTCTCCTTGATGACGTCGAGAATCGACAGGCCGTTGTCCGGTTCGATGACTGCGGGGAGGCTCTGCCCCGGCAGTGCGGTTACCAACATGGTTTCCCCTTCGCTGATCAGTGCCGGCCGGCGGCGGCGATCCCGGACTCTTTCCACAGGTGTGACACGTCGCCGAAGTTCTGCTGAACCCACTGGTCGGAATAGATGGTGTTGAGGTAGCGCTCCCCGCGGTCGGGGAAGACGAGGACGCAGGTCGCACCGGCCGGAATGCGGTCGCGGAACCGTTCCAACGCCGAGATGACCCCGCCGGAGGATCCGCCGGCGAGAATTGCCTCCCGGGCCATCAGCCGGCGGCAGCCGACGACGCAGTCGAGGTCGGAGACGTGCACCACCGGGTAGGTCTCGGCGGCGGCCAGCAGCGGTGGCCGGGCCGACGCGCCGTGGCCCGGGATCAGCCGGTGCCGGCTCTCGTCACCGAAGATCGCACTGCCGACCGCGTCGACGGCGACCACCCGGGTGGACAGCGCCTGCTCCCGGACGTAGTCGAGAACCCCGGTCAACGTGCCGCAGGTGCTGGTGGCACAGAAGATGAAGTCCGGCGGGGCCGGCAGAGCGGCGATGATCTCCCGCATCGTTCGGTGGTGCGCGGCCGGGTTGAGCGGGTTGGCGTACTGATTGGGCCAGTAACCTTCCGGATGCTCGGCCAGCAGCTCGCGGACCCGGCGGATGCGTTCCGGCAGGTACTCGCCGGTGACCGGGTCGGGCCGGTCGATGATCTCGATTTCGGCCTGGAACGCCCGGAGGATGGCGATGTTCTGCGCGGTCGTCTTGGCGTCGACCACGCAGATGAAGCGCAGTCCGAAGTAGCGGCAGACCTGGGCGATGCCGATCGCCAGGTTGCCGGAGCTGGATTCGATGACCACCGAACGGTTCGGCACCAGTTCCGCCGCGTGGATCTTGTGGAGCAGCATGTTCAATGCGGTGCGGTCCTTGATGCTGCCGCCCGGATTCGCCAACTCCAGTTTCGCGAACACCCGCGCCGGAATGTCCCGCAGCAGGCCGTTCAGCTCGACCAGCGGCGTATCCCCGATACATCCGAGAATCCCTTGCACGCTGCGTTGAACCCCTTGCTCGGTGCGTTGGGTCACGTCGCCCCCTCTGGTCGCGCCATTCGTGCCGACCGGTCACCTCGGACCGCGTACGCATTGCGGTTCAGGCGTGAACGGCAACGAGTCTTGCCGGGGATGCTTGAGTGAACCTTGACGCTCTCGCAGGCCGGCGGTGCGGCCGGCGGTCCCAAGGTCCACTCAAGCGCCGCCGGTTACGTTCGGCCAGCTTCGATCACCATCCCCGGCCAACGGACATCGAGGATCGACGTGGAGACAACAGACCTGCGTACGCTTGTCGAAGAGCAACTGCGACTGTCGCACCGGCTGCGGGCGAGGATCCGCGAGCTGGAAGCCGAGCGCGCGGCACCCCTGGCCGTCGTCGGGACGGCGCTGCGCTTCCCCGGCGGCGTGACCACCCCCGAGCAGTACTGGGAGTTGCTCACCGGCCCGGCGTCCGGGCCGCAGGAGATCCCGACCGACCGGCCGGGCCTACGCTCGGTGCACCACCCGGAGGTGGGCCGACCCGGTCACTCCTACGTGGAACGGGCTGGCTTCCTGGCCGACGTGGCCAGCTTCGACCCGGACTTCTTCGGTATCTCGCAACGGGAGGCCGAGTCACTGGACCCGCAGCAGCGGCTGTTGCTGGAGACGTCGTGGGAGGCGCTGGAACGGGCCGGCGTCGCGGTCCGCCGGGCCGACCGGCTGGACGCCGGCGTCTTCGTCGGCCTGATGGCCGCCGAGTACGGCGAGCGGTTCACCGACGCCGACCCGGACCGGCTCGACCCGTACTTCGGCACCGGCGGCGGGCACTGCTTCGCCGCCGGTCGGATCAGCTACGCGCTCGGGCTGCGCGGCCCGGCGGTCACCCTCGACACCGCCTGCTCGTCGTCGTTGGTGGCGCTGCACTCCGCGGCCCGCAGCCTACGGTCGGGAGAATGCCGGTACGCGCTGGTCGGCGGGGCGAACCTGATCTTCTCGCCGAGGTTGATGGTGTCGCTGTGCCAGAGTCGGGCGCTTGCCCCGGACGGCAGGTCCAAGCCGTTCACCGCCGCCGCCGACGGCTACGGTCGCGGCGAGGGTGTCGCCACGGTGGTGCTGATGCGGTTGGCCGACGCGGTCGCTGAGGGCCGGCCGGTGCTGGCGGTGGTGCGTGGCAGCGCGGTCAACCACGACGGCGCCTCGTCCGGCCTGACCGTGCCGAACGGTCCGGCCCAGCAGGAGGTGATCCGGGCCGCCCTGCGTGACGCCGGGGCCGATCCGGCCGAGGTGAGCTACGTCGAGGCGCACGGCACCGGCACCGCGTTGGGCGACCCGATCGAGGTCGCCGCGCTCGACGCGGTGTACGGCCGGCGGCGGTCCGACGCCCGGCCCCGGCTGCTGGTGAGCAGCGTCAAGGCCCGGCTGGGTCACCTGGAGGCGGCCGCCGGTCTGGCCGGGCTGATCAAACTGGTGCTGATGCTGCGTCACCAGCGGATCGTCGCCGACGTGCCGGAGGCCGACGGGCCGCTGAACCCGCTCGTCCCGTGGGCGGACGGCCGGATCGAGATACCGCGTCGGGCGGCCGACTGGTCCGGCGCCGGGCGGATCGCCGGGATCAGCGCGTTCGGGCTGAGCGGCACCAACGCACACGTGATCGTCCAGGCGGCGGACCCGGCCCCGGCCCGGCCGTCAGATCCGACGGCCCAGCCGGGTCGACCGGAGCTGCTGGTGCTGTCCGCCCGCAGCCCGCAGGCGCTGCAGACGCTCGCCGCCTCGGTCGGCACCTACCTTTTCCGCAGCGACCCGGCCGGGCTGTCCTCGGTCTGCCACACGCTGCGCGCCGGGCGAGCGCCGTTGGCGTACCGGCTGGCGGTGACCGGGACGTCGGCGCGCGACCTCGCCCGCAAGGTCAGTCTCGCTGTCGACGCCGCGCCGGAGCCGGCCGGTCCGCTGTCCGGTCCGGCCCTGGTGCTGCACCCCGCGGCCTCGGACGCGTTGGTCAAGGGGGTCGCGGCGATCGCCTCGGAGCTGCCGCTGCTGACCGACGACGGCCGGGCACCGGAGCTCGACCCGGCAGGTTGGCTGACCGGGGCGCTGAACCTGCTCGGCGTACCGACGGTCGTGCGGCAATCGAACGCGGACGCTGCCGGCCCCGGAACCGACCATGTCCACCCTGCGCTGCTTGATCTCGGCGACCAGCGGGTGGCGCTGGTGCCGGCCGATCCGGACCGGGCGACCGCCGTGTTCCTCGATGCGTTGGGGGCGTTGTTCCGGGCCGGCGCCGAACTGCGGATGGACCGGCTGCGGGCGCCGGACGCCCGGTTCGTCGGGGACCTGCCGACCTATCCGTTCCAGCGACGCCGCTGCTGGGTGCCGGAGCCGGTGGCACCGTCGCCAGCCACACGCGACTCCGGTGCCGCCGCGCTACCGGACGGAGTCCGGCCGCCGGCCGCGGCCGCCGCCGGCTTGTCCGCGGCCGCCACCAACTCGGCCGTGGACGCCACCAACTCGGCTGCGGACGCCGCCGGCCCGGCCCCGGACGCGGCCGATCAGGCCGCGGTGGAGCGCTTCCTACGTGCGGAGCTGGCCGAGGTGCTGAAGGCGAACGGCGAGTTGGACCTGCGGCTGACCTTCGCCGAGCTGGGCGGCGACTCGTTCACCGCGATGCTGTTCCTCAGCCGGGTGCAGGAGTGCTACCAGCTCGACGGGTCCACCGCCGAGCTCGCCGTGGACGAGCCACTGTCGGCGCTGCTCGCTGGCCTGGCCCGGGACGTCGCCAGCGCGGCGGTGCGGGGATGAGCCGGTTCGTCCGGCCCCGCCCGGCCGGTGACGCCACCTTGCGTTTCATCGCCTTCCACCACGCCGGTGGATCCGCCGCTGGCTACCACCCGTTGGCCAGGGAACTGCCGCCGGACTGGGAGGTGCTGCTGCTGGACCTGCCGGGGCGGGGCCGACGGTACGCCGAACCGCCGCTGCGGGCGATGACCGCCGTCGTCGACGAGGCGACCCGAGCGGTGTCACCGCACGCCGATCGGCCGTACGTGCTGTTCGGGCACAGCATGGGTGCGGTCGTCGCGGTCGAGGTCGGGCGCCGGTTGTCGACGGTCGGCGCGGCGCCGCTGTGGGTGGGGGTGTCCGGGCGGGCGGCCCCGACGACGCCGACCCCGCCGGTGCCCGGTCTCGGTCGGCTCGGCGACCTGGCCGACGCCGAGCTGCTGGAGGTCCTGCTGGGCCTCGGTGGCACGCCACACCGGCTGCTCGAGCTGCCGGAGATGCGGGAGCAGTTTCTCCGGGTCGCGCGTGCCGATCTGCAGGCGGTCGACTCGTACCGGCCCGCGCCGGACCGCTCGCCGCTGCCCTGCCCGCTGACCGTGTTCAGCGGGCTGACCGACTCCTGGGCACCGCTGGACTGCCTGCCGGCCTGGCAGGTGGAGACCGCTCACCAGCTGCGTCAGTGCTTCTTCCCGGGTGGACACTTCTACTTCCACGGCACGGCGTACCCGCACCTCGCCCGGGAGATCCGTACCGAGGTGACGGCCGTGCGGGGCGCGGCCGAGCAACGGCATGAGTTCTTCACGGTCGGCAGGTGATGGTGTCACTGGATCCGTGCCCCGATCCGTCGCAGACTGTTTTCAATGAGTTGTCAAGTCTGATGGCGAATCGGGGAACGAGTCATGCGAATCAACCTGCTCGGACCATTGCAGGCGACAATTGACCAGACGTCGATCGTGCCGTCTGCGGCCAAGCCGTGCCAGATTCTGGCATTGTTGGCCCTGAACGGCGACCGGCTGGTCACCAAATCCGCGATCTTCGAGGAACTCTGGGAGAACAACCCGCCACACAGCGCCACGACGACCCTGCATACCTACATCCACCAGCTCCGGCGGCAGATCAGCCGGGCGATGGCCGGCGACCCGTCGGGCGATTCTCGTGACGTTCTGGTAACCGAACGTGGTGGCTATTCGCTGCGGATGTCCGGCGGCCTCACCGACGTGCAGGAGTTTCAACGGTTGGGCCGGGCCGGCAGTGCGGCCTTCGAGCGGCGTGACTACCACGCCGCGAGCAGCCGGCTCGGCGACGCCCTCGCGCTGTGGCGGGCGCCGATGCTGTCGGACATCCAGTTCGGACCGCAGCTGGCCATGCACGCGCTGTCCCTCGGCGACCTGCGGCTCGCCGCTCTGGACCGGCGGATCGAGGCCGACCTGCAGCTGGGTCGGCACCTGGAGGTACTGGGGGAGCTGCGTGCCCTCACCGCCCAGCATCCGCTCAACGAGAGCTTCGCCGCTCACTACATGACCGCGCTCTATCTGTCCGGTGACGTCGGTACGGCGCTCGGGGAGTTCCGCCGGATCCGTACGCTGCTCGTCGCCGAGCTGGGTGTCGAGCCGGCGCGGCGGCTGCACGAACTGCAGCAGGTGATCCTCAGCGGGGGCGTTCCGCTGTCCGGGCGTGACCTGGTCGGCGCGGCGTAGCTGGCAGAGCCGCTACCCGAGTCACAGCTGGGTCCGGCTAAATTCGGTATATTCCGGCCTAACCCGCTTCCGTTACCGGCAATGGTTGAAGGCAGGGGGTACCCTGTGGTCGGTCGCTGAGTCGGCGGATCGGGTCAATAGCGCGGACCCAATGCCGGAACGCGGACCTGATGTCGGTTTTGGGAGGGAAGCGCGGGTGAGGTCTTCAGCCCTTTTCGGTGGAGCCTGAAATCGGCGTGCCGGAAATGGTGGCCCCGCCCGCGTGGCTGATCGCGGCATTAGTACGGTGCGTCGTCGACCGTGACGCAGCGGTCGTGCAGGAGGCGGGAAACGAGTCATGCAGACGTGCCCGTTGCGGGTCCTACTGGCTGAGGACGTCCACATGGTCCGTGGGGCGCTGGTCGCCCTGCTCGAACTGCAACCGGACATCCAGGTTGTCGCTCAGGTCGAGCGGGGCGACGCGATCCTGCCGGCCGCGCTGACCCACCGTCCGGACGTGGCGATCATCGACGTCAACCTGCCCGGGATCGACGGCCTCTCGGCGGCGATGCTGGTGCACGACCAGCTTCCCAGCTGCCGAACGCTGATCCTCACCGGCATCGACCGGCCGGGGATGCTGCGGCGCAGCCTGGAAGCGGGGGTGACCGGTCTGATGCTCAAGCACGCCCCACCCGCCAGTCTCGCCGAAGCGGTGCGCGAGGTTGCCGCCGGGCGACGGGTGGTCGACTCGCAGATCGCCCTTGCCGCGTTGAACGAGCGGTCCACGAGCCCGCTCTCGCCCCGGGAGATCGAGATCCTCAAGCTGACGGCGAACGGGCACTCGGCGAAGGAGATCGCCGCGATGCTCTATCTCTCGGCGGGGACCGTCCGTAACCATCTGACTTCTATCGCCACCAAACTCGATGCCCGTACCCGGGTCGACGCGGTGCGGATCGCCCGGGATGCCGGCTGGATTCTCTGATCCGGCCGGCATCCCGACGCCGGGCCGGACGCCCCGGCCGGTCCGGTACCTGCGGACCGGCACCGGACCGTTCGCGGATCAGACGAACTCCAGCACCGCCACCGTCCACATGAATCCGATGCCGGCGCCGACGGTGATCAGCTTGTCGCCGGACTTCGGCTGGTTGGTCTCGACCAGGTGGTTGATCCCGCCGATCTGGTCGCTGTTGCCCATGTGTCCGAGGTCGCGCCCCCACTCATAGGTCGTCCGGGCCGGGTCGAGGCCGAGTGACTTGTGGAAGCCCCACTCGACGATCGGCTGGATCAGGTTGGCGTGCACGAACCAGTCGGCGTCGGCGACGCTGGTCCCCGCCTCGGTCACTGCCTGGTCGAGCACGCTGGTCAGCTTCTGGTTGACCAACTCGAGGGCGTCGTCGTAGGCGTCCTCGTAGCGCATCAGCCACTCGTCCTTGCGCGCGGTCAGGTCGACCGGCTTGCCGGTGTCGAACGGCGCCCAGGTCCACGGCCCACCGCCCCGGTACAGCGGCTCCAGGCTCGGCTCGGTGGTGCTCGCCGTCGCCAGCAGCCGGGCGAAGCCCTGCCGCTTGGACAGCACCAGGGCGCTGCCCGCGTCGCCGAAGATGGTCTGGTCGTCACTCTTCCAGCGGTCGATGTACGGCAGCCGGAAAGCGTCCCCGGCGGTCAGCAGTGCGGCGGTGGTGTCCGGCCGGGCGGCCAGGTAGGACGCGCCGAGCTCCAGCGCCGCGAGCAGACCGTTGCAGCCCTGCCGCATCTCGATGGTGACCGAGGGGCCGCCGCCGACCGTCTCCTGCTGGACGTAGTGGGCCGGGCTCCACATCTCCCGGCCCTGGTGTGACACGTACCCGTGCAACACCAGGTCGATGTCCTGCGAGTCGTGACCGGAGCGGGACATGGCCTGCCGTCCGGCTGCGGCGGCCATCACCACGCCGGCCTCGTCGTCGTTGGCCACCCGTACCGCCCGGATGCCGTTGGTCTCCGCGGCGGAGGCGTCATAGGCGCCGTCGGCGACCGCCTGCTCTGCGGTGTACTGCTGCTCCGGCAGGTACAGCCCGGTGCCGGCCAGATAGATGTTGTCCCAACGCACGGTGCCTCCTTCGGCAAAATCGGTCCACCGACAGCAAACCGGTTGCCACTCGACCGGACCTTGAGCCGGTATCCCGGGGACCCTGAGCCGGTACGTCGGATCGGGCCGGGCACCGACGTGGTGCCCGGCCCGTCCGATCGGCTCAGGACGCGGCGGGTGCCGCGACCGGCTTGGCGTCGCTGCCGTCGGCATCGGCCGGTGCGTCGGCGCCGTCGGCACCGTCGGTGGCAGACCCGTCGGTGGAGGTGCCGGCGGCCGGCGGCGGTGCGGCCGGCAGACCGCGGAAGCCGATCAGACCGGTCAGCAGGCTCAGCCCGACCCAGACGAACAGGGTGGCGATGCCGAGGTGCAGTGCCTCGTTCAGCGCCTCCGGCCCGACCTGGCCCTGCTCGGCGAGGTCGGTGAGCCGGCCCTGCAGCACGGACGCGGAGATGGCCAGGGCCAGCGCCCCGCCCACCTGGGTGGCGACGTTCAGCACGGCCGACGTGGTGCCGGCGTCGTCCTCGGTGGCCATCGAGGTCCCGACCGTCGGGGTCGGGATCAGGCAGAGGACCAGGCCGACGCCGAGCAGCGTGGTGATCGGCAGCATGATCGTCCAGTAGGACCCGCTGGTCGGGGTGCGCATCAGCAGGACCAGCATGACGGCCAGCAGCACGGTGCCGACGACGTACGGGATCTGCGCGCCGATCTTCGGGATCGCCTTGGACAGCGGACCGGCCACGATCATCATCGCGAGGGTCGTCGGCAGGTACGCGAGCCCGGTCTCCAGCGGCGAGTAGCCGAGGATCGTCTGCATGTAGATCGGCAGCAGCATGAAGCACGGGATCATCAGACCCGCGGTGAAGAACTCACCCAGGCTGCCGGCGACCACACCGCGCAGTTTGAACAGCCGCAGCGGCAGCAGCGGCGCCTCCGCCCGGTGCTCGATGGCGATGAACGCCGGCAACATCACGGCCGCGACCAGGAACGCCGCCAGGGTACGGACGTCGGTCCAGCCGTGGTCGGTGACGCTGACGATGCCGAAGACCAACGTACCGAGGCCCAGGGTGCCGGTGAGTCCACCGAGGATGTCGGCCTTGGGGCGGGGCCCGGTCGGCGCGCCACCACGGATCAGCCACAGCGCGCCGATGGTGAGCACCACCGCGATCGGGATGTTGATGTAGAACGCCAGCCGCCAGTTGACGTCGACGATGGCGCCGCCGAGCAGGGTGCCCAGCCCAGCGCCGACGCCGATGACCGCGCCCCAGACGCCGAACGCCTTGGCCCGCTCGGCCGGGTCCCGGAAGGAGACGACCAGGAGGCTCAGGCAGGCGGGGGAGAGGCCGGCGGCGGCCAGACCCTGGATGGCCCGGGCGATCAGGATCTGGTCGTCGGTCTGCGCCATCGCGGCGAGCAGCGACCCTGCGGTGAACAGGGCGAGGCTGCCGAGGAACATCCGGCGCCGACCGATCACGTCGTTGAGTCGGCCACCGAGCAGCAGCAGACCGCCGAACAAGATGATGTAGTTGTTGAAGACCCACTGCAGCCCGATCGGGGACAACCCGAGGTCGCGCTGCAGCTCCGGGCCCATCACGCTGGCCACGGTGGTGTCGAGCGCGATCATCAGCTGCCCGACCGAGACGACGACCAGCACCAGCCAGCGCCGGCTGTCGGGGACGGGCCCGCCGGACGCTCCGACCGGCGCAGCGGCCTTCTGTTCCTGGCTTGTCATGGCTTCCTCTCGACCTGAGATGGATTCGGGGATGGCTGTGCCGCAGAGCTGACAGGACCGGCGGTTGATGCCGACCTGCGAGGGTGGTGAGGTTCGATACGAGGCTGACAGGAGCGGTGCTCTCTGTCAAGACTATTGCTCGTGAGTACGACCCGTGCTCTAATTCGTGGTACCCGGTCGGGTAAGCTTCGGCGGTACTGACCTGCACGATCGGTGCGGTGGTGCCCGGTGCCGGGACCGACGGGACCGCTCGAAGGAGGAGAGGCCTTGGCTTCCGCACGCGCGCTGCGGGAACGCGTCCGCAAGGAACTGACCGAGGAGATCGTCGAGATCGCCAAGGCGCAGCTCGCCGACCGGGGAGCCGAGAACCTCTCCCTGCGGGCGATCGCCCGGGACCTCGGCATGGTCTCATCGGCGGTCTACCGCTACTTCCCGAGCCGTGACGACCTGCTGACCGCGCTGGTCACCGACGGCTACAACTCCGTCGGCACCGCCGTCGAGCAGGCCGACGAGGCGGCGGCGGCCGACGACTTCGCGGGCCGGTGGCGGTCGGTCGGGCAGGCGCTGCGCAGCTGGGCGATCGAGCACCCGCACGAGTACGCACTCCTCTACGGCTCACCGGTCCGCGGCTACCACGCCCCGGAGACCACTCTGCAGGCGGCGATGCGGGACAAGGTGGTGCTCGGCCGGATCATCAGCGACGCGCACCGGGCCGGAGCGCTGCGTACCCCGCCGACCGCGCAGGCCACGCCCGAGTCGCTCGGCGGTGATCTCGAGCGGGTGCGGTCGGCCGTGCTCCCAGCCGTGCCCGACGAGTCCGTCATCGCCGCGCTGGCCGCGTGGAGCGGGCTGTTCGGGATGCTCAACCTGGAGCTGTTCGGCCATTTCAACAACATCATCGACGACCGGGCAGCCCTGTTCGACCAGGCCCTGACCCGCCTGGCCGAGTTGGCCGGACTGCCGACCTGACCCGACACACCACTCCCGAACGCCGCCACGCCCGAACACCGCGACACACCACGCCCGAAACAACTGGAGACTGTCCGTGCGGATCATCGTCATCATCTGCTCAGCCGTGCTCATCATGGAGTTCGTCCTGCACGGCCTCGCCATGTACATCGGCATGGAGGCAGGCATCCAGCCGTTGCAGAACCACTTCGGATTCCGCCCCAGCCGGGCGTTGACCCTGCTGATCGCGGTCCTCGACACCCTGGCCGCCGCCGGCCTGGTGATCGGCATCTGGCGGCCGGAGATCGGCGCCGTCGCCGCCGGCTACACGGTGGCCTTCTTCGGCATGATGCTGATCCTGCGTTTCTACCGAAACCTCGGTGGCATCCTGCCACCCGACTTCCCGCTCTTCTTCTCCCTCGGCGTGGTCGTCCTGGTACTGCAGCTGATGCGTTGACGCCCGCAGCGTCCGGCGCCGGTCGCCGGAGCGCGGTTGCACCTGTCTGCAACGGCTTCCATCGATGCCATTGACCGTCGATGGAGGCCGCGCCCATCCTTCGTAGGCCAGCTCAGCGAGGCCTGACGGGGGGAGTGCACAGTGCTGATCGGTACCCGGCACGTACCTGCAAGTCGCGTACGCACGCAGCGGACGCGAGTTCGGAGCCGGTGGGCGGCGGCGACGCTGGCCGTCCTGCTGGCCGGGGCCGCGTCGCCCGCCGTGACCACCGGCCCGGTCAGGGCCGCGCCGGCCACGGCGGCCGAGGCTGGCACGGCGGCCGAGGCTGGCACGGCGGCCAGCGCACCGGCCGGGGCCGGCTGTGCCGCCACCGCGCCGGACGAGACCGCTGCGGTGGCGGCGGCCGCCGAGTGCGGGCGGCAGGTCGAGGTGCTCGACGCCCGTACCGAATATTCGCAGGTCTTCGCCGACCCCACCGGCACCCGCACCCTGGTGAGCGCCGCCGCGCCGCAGCGGGTACGGCGCGACGACGGCGGCTGGGCCGACGTCGACCCGACGCTGCGACCGGTCGACGGGGCAATCGTCCCCACCGCGACCCTCGCCGACGTGCGGTTCTCCGCTGGTGGCGCCGGCCCGTTCGTGACCTGGCGGGAGCGGGACGAAATCTTCACCCTCTCCTGGCCGCAGCCGTTGCCGGCACCGGTCCTGGACGGCGACACCGCCGTCTACCCCGATGTCTATCCCGATGTCGACCTGCAGGTGATCGCCACCGTCGACGGATTCCGCCACGCCCTGGTCGTCAACAGCCGGACGGCTGCGGCCGACCCGGCGCTGCGGGAGATCCGCTACCGCGCCGGCGGCACCATGCGGCTCGAGCGGACCGACGGCGGGGTGCTCCGACTGGTCGACTCCACCGGTGCCTTCGTCGCCGAGAGTTCCGGCGCCCGGATGTGGGACTCGTCGGCCGATCCCAGCGCTGCCGGGGAAGTCCTTCCCGAGGTGGCGGCCGCCCGATCCGTCGCGGCGGCGAAGGGCTGGACGGCGGTGACACCCGAGTTGCCGGCCGCGCTGCGGTCGACATCGGCCGCGCCCGGAGTCGGCGCCAACTCCGCCGAGGTCGGCGTCGCCACGTCCGGCACCGAACTGATCCTCGCCCCCGCGCCGGGCATGCTGGACGACCCCGACGCGGTGCTGCCCATCTTCATCGATCCGCCGCTGAACAAGCTGCGCACCCTCTGGCAATACGCCAGCAGCAACAACGAGAACAACGACGGCTCCGCCGCCCGGGTCGGCAAGCAGCCACCGGACCAGTACAGCAGCAACGGACAGCTCTACCGGTCGTACTTCAACTTCAGCGTCTCCGCCATGCACGGTGCGCAGATCCTCGCCGCCGACATCACCATGGAGCTGGAACACTCCTGGTCCTGCGGCCCGACCTGGGTGCACCTCTACCGGACCACCGCGATGTCCGGCACCAGCGGCTCGCGGCTGGCGTGGGGGGCGAAACCCCTTGGGTCCGGTGCCGTCTACCTGGACGCCTGGGCGGGCAACGCCAACGAGGCCGGCGGTTGCGGATCGGTGCAGCAGAACGCCGACGCCGTCTTCGAAGGACAGAACCTGATCGACGACCTTCAGTACTATGCCGACGGCAACTGGAGCAACTACAGCGTCGGCCTGTGCGCCTGCAACAGCTCCGACGAGTACGAGTCCACCACCGACCGGTGGAAGAGGTTCCGCACCAACCAGACCTACCTGATCGCCACGTACGACAAACCACCGAACCCGCCGGTGGCCCAGCCGTTCTCCACCACCACCGACTGCTACCAGCGTTGCGGCGCCTCGGCGATCGTCCGGACCACCCGCCCCACCCTGCGGGCCGACGTCTCCGACCCGTTCGACGGCAGCGGCCCGACGATCTTCGAGGTGCGGACCGCCCAGTCCGACACCGCAGCCGTGGTCACCGACAACCGGGACGGGATGACCTGGACCGCGTTGCCCGCCACCGCCGCCTGGCAGGTGCCGGCCGGCGCGTTCGTGCACGGCGGGACGTACCACTGGCGGGCCAAGTCCCGGGACGAGAACTTCCTCTGGGGTGACTGGTCGACCTGGCAGACCCTGACCGTCGACACCGAGCCGCCGGGCATCTCCGCGCCGGCCTCGACCGACTTTCCGCTGGAGAGCTGGGGCGCGCCGGTCGGCACCGCCGGCACGTTCGACCTGGTCGGCACCGCCGACGTCGAGGACTTCGTCTGGTGGGTCGACGCCGGGCCGACGACCACGGTCACCGGCACCGGCACCGGCACCGCAACGCGGACCGCGACTGTCGACCACACCCCGGCCACCGACATGGTGCACACCCTGTACGCGAGGGCGCTCGACCTGGCGGGCAACGTGGCCGGTCCGGTGGAGCACCAGTTCTGGGTCTCGCCACCACCGAACAAGTACGCCCACTGGCCGCTGGACGAGGCCACCGGCACGGTGGCGGCGGACGCCGGAAACCCCCAGGGCAACGCCCTGTCACCCGGGGCCGTCGCCGGCCCGGCCAGCTTCGGCCCCGGCCGCATCGGCGGAGCACTCACCCTGGCCGGACCGGGCGCGCAGCTGACCACCAGCGCGCCGGTGCTCGACACCACCCGGGGCTTCACGGTGCTGGCCTGGGCCCGGGCCAGCGATCTGGCCGCCGGCACTGTGCAGACCATCCTCAGCCAGGACGGCGCGACCGCCAGCCGGTTCGAACTGCAGTACCGGGCGAACGTCAACGAAGGTGCCGGCGGCTGGTGCTTCACCATGCGGGCGGCGCAGACCAGCGGGACGCCGGTGTCGGCCTGTGCGGCCGGGGTCCTGCAGGCACCGCCGACCGAGGACGTGTGGGTCCACCTGGCCGGCGCGTACGACCCGGTGACCGGGCAGATCTCCGTCTACGTCATGGGCGACACCGACACCTGCGCGGGCGAGACGGCACAGGCGGCGTTCACCGGTGACTGGGCGGCGACCGGGTCGTTCGTCGTCGGCCGTGGCCTCGCCGCCGGAGCAGCCAGCAGCCAGTGGTACGGCGACGTCGACGACGTCTTCGCCTACCAACGACTGCTGTCGACGTACGAGATCTGCCAGCAGGCCCTGCGTACGACCGGCCCGCCGCCGTCCTGACCACCTCGTGCGGCCGGCGCCCGGGCCGCACCGCACCGGATCGCCGACCGTTTCGCCGCCGTCGCTGTACGAACACGTGGGGAGTAGTGCGATGAGAACTGGCACCACGAGCCGGATGTGGCTCGCCGGGCTCGCCCGCCGGGCCCGGTGGGCGGCGGTGCCGCTGCTCACGGTGGTGACGGTGCCGCTGCTCGCGGTACCGGCGACGGCGAGGGAGATTGCCTGGCAGCCGCCGGTCCCCGACGAGGTGACCGGAGTCGGAGTCCGGGACCACCCGCCGGAACCCGCCCGGCCGGCCTGGTCGGCGGACCGGCACGCGGTCCGCGGCGCGGCGGAGGTGACCTGGCCGGCGGCCGGCACCGCCCGGGTCGACCTGGGCAGCGGTACGGCGGCCCGGATCGCCGCCGACGGGCTGGCACCCGCCGGCGAACTGCCGGTCCGGGTCGGCTCGGTGACCGCCGCCGACCTGCCGCCCAAGGCCCGGACCGGGCCCGGCACGGTCTCGGTGACCGTGCACGACCGGACGACCGCCGAGCGGGCCGGAGTGGACGGCTTGCTGATCAGCCTGGACCGGCCGGGTCGCGGCAGCGGCCCGGTCGCCGTGCAGGTCGACTACTCCGGCTTCGCCGCGGCCTACGGCGGTGACTGGGCGTCCCGGCTGCGGCTGGTGCGCCGGCCCGCCTGCGCGCTGACCACGCCGGCCGACCCGGCCTGTCGGACCCGTACCCTGGTGGCCACCACCAACGACGCCCGCGCCGGCACCCTGGCCGCGACGGTGCCGCTCGCCGGTACGGGCGCGACGGTGCTGGCCACCGAGTCCGGCCCGAGCGGGGACAACGGCGACTACACCGCCACCGACCTGTCCCCGGCCGGGACCTGGCAGGTCTCCACCCAGACCGGCGACTTCAGCTGGACCTACCCGCTGCGGACGCCGCCCGGTCTGGGCGGTCCGGAGCCGTCGCTGGCGCTGAACTACTCGTCGGGCAGCGTCGACGGCCGGACCGGGTCGACGAACAACCAGGGTGGCTGGGTCGGTGACGGCTGGTCGATGTGGCCGGGCTACATCGAGCGCAAGTACGCAGCCTGCAGTGACGACAACCCCAGCCGGAAGACCGGCGACCTCTGCTGGTTCAGCGACAACGCGACGCTGTCACTCAACGGCATGGCGACCGAGCTGATCCGTTCCGGCGACGTGTGGCGGCTGGCCGAGGACGACGGCACCAGGGTCGAGCGGCTGACCGGCGCGGCCCGCGACAACGGCGACGACGACAACGAGTACTGGAAGGTCACCACCACCGACGGGGTGATGTACTTCTTCGGCTACCACAAGCTGCCCGGCTGGACCTCCGGCAAGCCGGTCACCGACTCGACCTGGACGGTGCCGGTCTACGGCAACGACGACGGCGAGCCGTGTGCGGACGGCGCGTTCGCCGACTCGTGGTGCCGCCAGGCGTGGCGGTGGAACCTCGACTACGTGCTCGACCCGAACGCCAACGCGATGGCCTACTACTACGGCAAGGAGACCGGAGCGTACGGCCGTGACCTTGACCCGGACCAGCGGACCACCTACACCCGGGGCGGCTGGCTGCACCGGATCGAGTACGGGCTGCGCCACGACACCGTCCACAGCCAGACCGCGCCGCTGCGGGTGGTGCTGGGCACCAGCGAGCGTTGCCTGGACGACTGCTGGGAGGGCGCCGCCTGGGACTCGGAGCCGGTCCCCTCCGCCTGGCCGGACACGCCATGGGACCAGGACTGCTCGGAGGCGCCGTGCGAGGACGCGGTCGCACCGACGTTCTGGTCGGCACGCCGGCTCACCGGCGTCGCCGCGCAGGTCCGCAACGGCCCGGACACCTACCGTACGGTCGAATCCTGGACCCTGCAGCAGGAGTTCCTCAGCGCGGGCACCGGTGAAGGAATCCCGATGTGGCTGCGGGGCGTAACCCGCACCGGGCACGTCACCACCGCCGGCGGCGAGTCGGTGACCGATCCGCAGATCACCTTCAACCCCGGGGCCGAGCCGCTGGCCAACCGGGTCGACGGCGCACAGGACCAGCGGACCGCGTTGAACCGGTGGCGGATCAAGCAGATCCGTACCGAGACCGGCGGCGACCTCCTGGTCACCTACTCCGACAGGCAGTGCACCCGGTCCGCGCTGCCCACCCCGCACAGCAACACCAAACGGTGCATGCCGTCGTACTACTCCTGGCCGGGCACCGGGGACCCGACCATCGACTGGTTCCACAAGTACGTGGTCACCGAGGTCAACCTCGACGACCTGGTGACCGACCAGCCGACCCAGACCACCTACTACGACTACCTGGACAACCCGGCCTGGCACTACAGCCGGGACGAGATCACCAAGGACAAGTTCCGGACCTGGGGCGAGTGGCGAGGCTACGGGCGGGTCCGCGTCCGCCAGGGCCACCCCACCGGGCAGCAGACCGCGGTCGAGTACCGCTACCTGCGTGGGATGCACGGCGACCGGCAGCCGGGCGGCGGCACCCGGACCGTGTCGGTGACCGACTCCTGGGGCGGCACCATCACCGACCACGAGGCGCTGGCCGGCTTCCTGCTCCAGGAGATCACCTACGACGGCCCGGACGGCGACGAGGTCTCCTCGACCCGCAACGAACCGTGGCGGGTCGGGCCGACCGCGACCCGCAGCCGCAACGGCGTCACCACCAACGCGTGGCGGGTCGCGGTCGGCACCGAACGGAACCGGACCGCGCTGGCCGCCGGCGGCCAGCGGACCACCCGGGTCAGCACCAGCTTCAACACCGATGGGTTCCCGGTCGCCCGGGACGAGACGGGCGACGAGGCGCAGACCGGGGACGAGACGTGCACCCGGACGACGTACGCCCGTAACGACGGCGACTGGATGATCGACCGGGTGGCACAGACCGAGACGCTCTCGGTGGCGTGCGCCGACGCGACCGAGCCGGCCGTCCCGGCCACGGTGCTCTCCCGCGAGCGGACCTTCTACGACAGCTACACCGGCGAAGCGTCATTCGGTGCCGCGCCGACCCGCGGCAACCCGGTCCGTACCGAGGAGCTCGACCACTTCGACGGTGGTAACCCTGTCTACCTCCGTACCGCGACGACGGGGTACGACGCCAACGGGCGGGTCATCGCGGCCACCGACGCGCGCGGACACACCACCGACACGGCCTACACCACCGCCAACGGGGGACTGGTTACCCAGACCGTGGTGACGAACCCGCTCGGACACCAGACCGGCACGGTGCACGAACCGGCCTGGGGGCTGCCGACCAAGGTCACCGATCCGAACGGCGTGGCGACCGAGCTGGCGTACGACGGACTGGGCCGGCTGACCGACGTCTGGCTGCCGGGACGGTCCAGGGCCACCCAGACGCCGAGCATCAAGTTCGCCTATCTGCTGCGGGGCGTCGCCGGCCCGGCCGCCGTCACCACCGAGACCCTGCTGCCGACCGGCGCCGGCTATCGCAAGTCGGTCGACCTGCATGACGGATTTCTCCGGCTGCGGCAGAACCAGCTGCAGGCCACCGGCGGCGGTCGGTTGCTGACCGAGACGTTCCACACCACGGCAGGACAGGTGGACTGGACCTCGAAGCCGTACTACGACTCCACCGGTGCCGCGCCCGGCACCACGTTGGGCAGCCCGCAGGGCGCGGTCCCGGCGGTCACCGAGCATCTCTACGACGGAGCCGGTCGCGAGACCACGCAGATCGAGAAGGCGTACGGCGTCGAACAGTGGCGCACGACGACCGGACACGGCGGCGACCGGGTCCACACCACACCGCCGGCCGGCGGCACCGCCACCACGACGATCTCCGACGCCCGTGGCCGGACCGTCGAGTTGCGTCAGTACCGGTCGCCCGCCGACGTCGGCAGCGCCGACCCGGCCGACTTCCACCGGACCCGCTACACCCATACGCTGCGCGACGAGATCGAGACGATCACCGATGCCAAGGGCAACGTCTGGTCGTACGAGTTCGACCTGCGGGGCCGGCGGGTCCAAGCGGTCGATCCGGACCGTGGCACGACCACGACCACCTACGACGCGGCCGGCAACGTGCTGACCTCGACCAGCCCGGTCGGCTCGGCCACGCAGACCCTCGCGTACACCTACGACGAGATCGGCCGCAGGACCAGCATGCGCGACGACAGTCCGACCGGAGCGTTGCGGGCCCGGTGGACCTACGACACCACGCCGATCCTGCCCGGGGGAGCCCTGGCGAAAGGTCTGATCTCCGCCACGATCCGCTACCACGACGGCAACGCCTACACCAACCGGGTGGACAGCTACGACAGCCACGGTCGCCCGACGTCGAACTCGGTGGTGCTGCCGGCCGCCGAGGCCGACCTGTGCGCGGCCGCCGCTGCGCAACCGTGCGTCTACACGAGCACCGGCGCCTACTGGCCGAACGGCAAACAACTCCGCACCACGATGCCGGCCGTCGCCGACCTGCCGGCGGAGCAGCTCACCCACAGTACGAACGACGTCGGGGGCGACGCCGGTCTGCTGTCGGCGGCGGCGGTCTACGCGCAGGCGACGTACGACAAGTTGGGGCTGTTGGAGCAGCGGCTCTCCGGGCCGTTCGGTTCCCGGCTGGTGGTGGACTTCGACACCGACGAGTCGACGCGCCGGCGTACCGGGATGAACGTGGTGGCCGAAGGCCAACCGGAGATCGCCGACTACTCCTACAGCTACGACGACGCCGGCAACGTGACCCGGATCCACGAGGAGCCGGCCGGGCAGACCGCGGACACCCAGTGCTTCGGATACGACCACCTGCGCCGGTTGACCGAGGCGTGGACGCCGGAGTCGGGCCAGTGCGCCACCGCGCCGAGCCTGGGCGGGCTGGGCGGGCCGGCGCCGTACTGGCGCAGCTGGACCGTCGACGAGATCGGCAACCGCCTGTCCCAGACGGAACATGCCGCGACCAGCACCACCTACCAGTACTCGTACCCGCAGTCGGGACCGGGATCGGCGCGTCCGCACACCGTCACCGGGGTGGCCGCGTCGGGAGCGCAGTCCTGGAGCCGCAGCTACAGCTACGACGACGGCGGCCACACCAGGACCAGACCGGATGCTTCCGGCGCCGGGCAGACCCTGGTCTGGGACCGCGAGGGCAAGCTTGGGTCCCTGACCCAGGGCGCCGACGTCACCGGCTACCTCTACGACGTCGACGGCAACCGGCTGATTCGCACCGATCCGGCGGGCCGGACCCTCTACCTGCCGGGCGGTACCGAGGTCCGATACGACAACGCCACCGGCTCGACCACGGCCACCCGGTACTACTCCCACGCCGACGAGGTCGTGGCGGTCCGTACCGGTGCCGGGTTGTCCTGGATCGTCGCCGACCACCACGGCACCGCCGAGTTGACCGTTGACGCGACCAGTCTGGCCGTGGCGAGCCGCCGGACCCTGCCCTACGGCGAGCTTCGGGGCGCCACCGTCGGGACCTGGCCGGCGACGATGGACAAGGGCTTCGTCGGCGGGACCGTCGACGACACGGGCCTGACAAACATCGGTGCCCGGGAGTACGACCCGTTCCTCGGCCGGTTCGTCAGCGTCGACCCGGTCATGGACGTGAGTGACCCACAGCAGATGCACGGCTACGCCTATTCGAATTCGAACCCGGTGACCTGGTCGGACCCGACCGGCCTGATCCATTGCGGGGACAACGGGTGCAACCAGGTGGCCTACCCGGACCCCGATGGCGGCTACGACGTCCGGGGCGATCCGGTCAACGACGTCTGCATGGGCCCATGCCAGAGCAACGGCGCGCCACCGCCGCCAGGTAAGACTCCACAGCCAGAGCCGAAGGACGACTGCTGGGCCTGGTCCTGGGTGTGCAGTGCTGGCAGGTCGGTCAACCCTGCCTTGAACAATTTGGGCACGCTGAAGGGA
Organism: Solwaraspora sp. WMMD792; assembly: GCF_029626105.1. Classification (NCBI taxonomy): domain Bacteria; kingdom Bacillati; phylum Actinomycetota; class Actinomycetes; order Micromonosporales; family Micromonosporaceae; genus Solwaraspora; species Solwaraspora sp. WMMD792. Next base: position 4,277,619 of record NZ_JARUBH010000009.1, on the reverse strand, counting down.
GCCGGTGGTCTCGTGTGCGTCGCCGTTTCCGGTCGTACTTGCACGGCGCTGGCCTTGGCGTCCGAAGATGATCCGCTAGCGCATCAATTTTGGAATTGGTCTGCTTGTGGAATAATGTGCTACGGAATCAGTGGGAATGAGGAAGGTTTGTACCTGGAAATGGGCGGGCTCGGTTGTTGTGGCATAGCTACGGCCTACGGTGCCACTTCGGTTGCTCCGTCGGAGATGAGTGGGCAGGGCTACCACCAGACGTGTGCTTCGGCGCTTGCCGGCGGTTGCTACTCGGGCGGCCAGAAGGCCGGCGGAGGCAACTGGCACGGGGGTGCGGCCTCGTTCGGCCCTGGGAAATCGTTCTTCTTCGGGATGATGGGATCCTGGAAAATTTCCGACCAAAAGATGCTGCCGCACTAACTTTGGAGGGGATGCGTCGGACAGGTGCTGATGGCTGAAGGGCGCCAGTGGCGCCTACTCAAAGCCGGCAAGGCTGAGTCCGCAACGTTCTGGCCCGACCGGTGATCGGCGTGGAACGATGGGCGGATGCCACGAGGTGCGAAGGCGGGTGAGGAGCGGGCCGGGGTGCCGTTGACCAACCTCGACCAGCCGCTGTTCGACGGTGCCGGCGCGACAAAGCGCGACCTCGTCGACTATCTCGACGCGGTGCACGACCGGATCGTCCCCGCGTTGCGTGACCGGCCGCTGTCGGTGGTCCGGGTCCGACCCGGCCAGCCACCGTTCATGCAGAAAAACCTGCCCGGGTACGCACCGGACTGGATCGCCACCGCCGAGGTGTGGGCGGACCGTTCCCGGCGGATGCTGACCTACGGCCTGTGCAACGACCGGCGGACCCTGCTCTGGTTCGCCAATCAGCGGGCGGTCGAGTTCCATCCGACGTTGACGACAGCCGGCGAACGGGCGTACCCGACGCATCTGATCCTCGACCTCGACCCGCCGCCGGGCGGCGCGTTCCGGTCGGCGGCGCAGGCGGCCCTGCTGGTCCGTGAGGTGCTGACGTCGTGCGGCATGGCCGGGGCGGTGAAGACCAGCGGTGCCAAGGGCGCGCACGTGTTCGTGCCGTTGGCGGGTGACGCCGGCCACGACGACGTCGCCGCGGCGACCCGGGCGATCGCGGCCCGCGCCGAACGCCTGGATCCGGCGCTGGCGACGACGGCGTTCATCGTCGAGCAGCGGGAGGGCAAGGTCTTTCTCGACTCGACCCGGGCCGGCGGCGCGACGGTGGTCGCACCGTACAGCCCTCGGCTGCGGCCGGGTCTGCCGGTCTCCTTCCCGCTGGCCTGGGCGGCGCTGGAGTCGGCGGTGCCGACCGACTACACCATCGGTACGGTGCCACCCCTGCTCGGCGGCGACGACCCGTGGGCGGCGCTGATGCCGCCGCCGCAGCGCCTCGATCCCGGCCTGGTCGAGCAGGGCCACGGCATCCCGATCGCCCGGGTGGTCGCCATGCACGAAGGCAAGCGCCGTGCCGCCGAACGCCGTAGGCGCGAGGCCCGGGAGCCCGACGGCGGGCCGGGCTGACGCTGGCCGGGTACGACGGCCCTGGCCGGGTACGACGGTCAGTCGATCCGGCCGACCGGCTCGCGCTTCTCGGCCTGGAACACGTCCTCGGTGCGGCCGCGGGCCCAGTAGCCGGAGATGGAGATTGCCTCGCGGGGGATGCCCCGTGCCTGGAGCACCTTGCGGACAGCCTTGATCGACTCACGCTCGCCGTGCGCGAAGACCTGCACGGCACCGGGAGAGTCCTCGGCGGGCGGCCAGGGCCAGTCCTCCATCGCGCGGGCGAGGAACACGGTGTCGCCGTCGTCGGCGTTGACCAGCCAGTTCACCGTTACCTGGGCGGGGTGTTCGAGGTCGATGATGTCGGCCGGATCGGTGATCTCGAGGTGCGCGACGCCGCGCGCGTGCCCCGGCAGTGTCTGCAGGGACGCGGCGATCGCTGGCAACGCGGACAGGTCTCCGGCGAACACGTGCCAGCCGACCGCCGGGTCGGGCGCGTACGCCCCGCCGGGGCCCGACAGCACCAGCCGGTCGCCCGGCGTGGCCTTGGCCGCCCACACCGCCGCCACCCCGGCGTCGCCGTGGGTCACGAAGTCGATCGCCAGCCGCCGGGTGGCCTGGTCGAACCAGCGGACCGTGTAGGTACGGGTCACCGGCCGTTGCCCGGCCGGCAGGGTGGTTCGCAGCGCGGCGAGGTCGTAGGGCGGCTCCAGCCCGAGCGTGGGGTCGACGAACAGCAGTTTCACGTACGCGTCGGTGTGGCCGGCGTAGCTGAATTCGGCCAGCGACGGCCCGGCGAGAACCACCCGCACCAGGTGCGGCGTCAGCCACTCGGTGGACTCGACCGTGAGTACGTGCTGATTCGGTGCCTGCCGCCGGGTCGTCGCCATCGCGTGTTCCTCCGCTTCGCTGCTCCTTCTTAGGTTAGGCGAGCCTACTTCGCGGCGCACTGCGTGGCGACGGAGGCTGGTGCGGCGTGGCGACGGGGCCGGTGCGTCGAGCGCGGCCGAGCGCGTTTGGCGGCGTCTCGTCGGTGCGGCGTGACCCCGGGCGACCTCGTCGTGTTTCTGCTCCGACATGGCTTGCTAACCGCACCGCAACAGCCAGGGCGACATCGCCGTAACAAGCTCTACCTAATCTCGTCTCTAGTCTATAGAGAAGGGAGTGAGATGACCACTACGCAGAGTGCGGCCCTCGTCGAGGCGGCCGGCACCCACAACGAGGTGCTGGCGTCGAGTGCCCCTGAACCTGCGCCCATGGTGTCGATCGTCGACCTCCACAAGCAATACCGCACCGCCGACGGCGATGTTCACGCCGTACGGGGGATCAGCTTCGACATCGCCAAAGGCGAGTTCGTCACGCTGCTCGGCCCGAGCGGCTGCGGCAAGACCACCATCCTGCGCTCGGTCGCCGGCCTGGAGACGCCGACCTCCGGCGAGATCGCCATCGGCGGCCGACCCGTCTACTCATCCAACCGTCGGATCCGGCTCACCCCGGCGCAGCGCCAGATCGGCATGGTGTTCCAGTCGTACGCGATCTGGCCGCACATGTCGGTGTTCGACAACGTGGCCTACCCGCTGCGGCGGCGCAAGCTGCGCAAGGCCGAGATCAATGCCCGGACCACCGAGGTACTGGAAATGCTGGGGCTCGACCACGCGGCGCAGCGCCCAGCCACCAAGCTCAGCGGTGGACAGCAGCAGCGCGTCGCGGTGGCCCGCGCGCTGGTGTCCCGTTCCGAACTCATCCTCTTCGACGAACCACTGTCGAACCTCGACGCAAAGCTGCGTAAGGAAGTTCGCCAGGAGATCCGCGACCTGCAGCAGCGGCTCGGCATCACCGTCCTCTACGTCACCCACGACCAGGAAGAGGCGATGGCGGTCTCGGACCGGATCCTGGTGCTGGAGAGCGGCGAGATCAAGGACCAGGGCGCCCCGACGCGGGTCTACTCGCGCCCCGCCGACGTGTTCGCGGCGAACTTCGTCGGCGAAAGCGAGACGCTGCCGGGCACCGTCGTCGACGCCGACGACGATCACTGGCTGGTACAGACCGGTATCGGCCAGCTCCACGTGGCGCGACAGCCACACGACACCGTGCGGGTCTCCGAACCCGTCGTGCTCACCGTCCGTCCGGAGCACCTGCAACTGCGGGAGGCGGCCTCGGACACCCCGGTGCCGGCGATCGCCGGGTCGGTGCGCTCGGCATCCTTCCTCGGCCCGTTCGCCGAACTGGTCGTCGAGCTGGAGTCCGGCCACCTCGTCACCGCCCGGGTGACCGGCGGCGCGGGCGCGGCACTGGGCAGCCGGGTGCACGTGCGGATCGAGCCGCACCACGTGGTGTTGCACCCGGACCGCTCGCCGGCGGGCCACGACCCGCAGTGACAAGACGACCAAGACCAGTGCGATGAGCCAGCGACTCAAGGAGAACGACATGACATACAACCAGGTGCACCCCAAGAGCCACGCCGTCGAGATCATCGACCGCAGCGCGACGCTCAGCAAGCTGAACGACGCCCTGGAGATCGACTTCGCGAAGACCGCCGTCGTGCAGATCGACATGCACGTACGGCAGATCGACAAGGACTGGTCGTCGTTCCCGCAGAACGTGGCCGAGCGGATCCTGCCGAACGCCGCCGCCTTTCTGGACGCCGGCCGCGAGCTCGGGCTGCCGGTCATCCACGTCATGGTCTACCAACGGCTCGTCGAGCGCGGCATGCAGCCGCGCACCGCGATCGTGCAGAGCACCGGCCGGCACGGTACCCCGTACGGCCAGGCACCCCGGCCCGGGTATCACCCGGACGCCCCCGAGGGCTACTTCGAGTGGGACGTCATGCCGATCCTCGGCCCCAAGCCGGGTGACTACATCATCAACACCAAGCGGCAGATGACCAGCAGCTTCCTTTCGACCGACGTGGAGCACCTGATCCGCTGCCTCGGCGTCGACACGTTCTTCGTCGTCGGCATCAACACCAACAACTGCGTCTCCAACTTCTCGTTCGACGCCTACAACCGGATGTGGACGCCGATCATCGTCACCGACGCGGTGGGCTCCACCCACGGCAAGGACCTGCACGAGTTCGCGCTGCAGAACTACCCCCGCACCATCGGGCTCGCGATGTCCTCGGCCGAGGCCGTCGAGCGGCTCAGCGCCGCCAAGGCCGCCGCCGCGGACACCGCGATGGCGGGTATCTGACCTGCCCGCCGACTGATCGTCACACCAATCGAGGGGAAGACACATATGCTCACCGGACCCACGGTCGACGTGTACGACCGTAAGGAATTTCTTCAGGTCATCAACGACGCCGTCCCGATCATCCCGGCCCAGTCCGCGGTCGTGACGGTGGAGATGACCAAGCGTCGGCTCACGCCCACCGCGCCGTTCCCGCCCGGCGTACGCGACGAACTGCTCGCCAACACCGAGGAACTGCTCACCCTGGCGCGGGCCACCGGCACTGCCGTGATCCACGTCCTGTCGGCGCTGCGGCCGGTGGAGACCGAGGCCCGCGCGGCCATGCGGGTCCACCGGGCGTGGGCGGCCATCGGCGAGTCGCCGAGCCCGTACGGCCCGGTGCCCGACGAGTCGGTCGACGTGCAGGACGGCACGTTCAAGCCGGACTTCGCGGTCTCCGTCGCCGACAGCGACTACATCATCAAGACCAAGAAGTCGTTGAGCGCCTTCTACCAGACCGACCTGGAGTGGCTCACCAAGGCGCTCGGCGTCGACACGCTGATCCTCGCCGGGGCGAACACCAACGCCGACATCCAGTCCACCGCGTACGACGCGAGCTGCAAGGCGTACAAGGTGATCACCGTCGCGGAGTGCGTCGCCACCTGGTTCGGTGAGGACCTGCAGGAGCTCGGCCTGCAGCAGCTCGGACGCTGCCAGGGCTGGGTCCTGTCACTGGCGGAGCTCGCCGGCAAGCTCAACTCCGCCCCGGCCGCGACGGAGGTGCCGGCATGAGACACCACAGAACGACCATGCTGAAGCTCACGGCGCCGCTGACCGCGGCGGCGTTCGTGCTGGCCGCCTGCGGCGGCGGTGACGACGCCGACGCCGCGACGACGGCGCTGCCGGAGGAGCTCGCGGTGGCGTCGACGGTCGACATGACCGACGAGGAGTACGCCGAGTACCTGACCGCGTTGGAGGAGGCGTCGAAGGCGGAGGGTGGCGTACTCAGCTACTACTTCAGCGCTCCCGCCGCCGCTGCGGAGAAGCAGATCAATCTCTTCATCGAGAAGTACCCGTGGGTGGAGCTGGAGTACACCTCCGGCGGCACGCTCGAGCTGATCGAGCGCGTCATCACCGAGAACGCGGCCGGGCGCCCCAGCGCCGACGTCCTGCAGGGCGGGCCGCTGGAGGACAACACGCTGTGCCGCGACGAAGGGCTCTGCCTGGAGTACGACCCGCGTGGCGAGGCTGACCTGCCGGCGGACCGCGCCTACGCGGACTGCGGCTGCTCGGTGGCCGACTTCTTCACGTTCCACATCACCTACAACACCGACAAGGTCAGTGCGGCCGAGGCACCCCAGACGTACGAGGACCTCACCGATCCGAAATGGAAGGGCCGGTTCGGCGTCAACATCGACCAGCTCGACTGGTTCGCCGGGGTGCTGGCGGAGATGGGTGAGCAGGACGGTCTGGCGCTGATGGAGGCGATCGCCGCCAACGAGCCGGTCGTCTACGCCGGCGCCGACGGTCTGGAGAAACTCGCTGCGGGCGAGTTCGACATCGCGTTCCCGCAGAGCGCGACCCGTACCGTCCGGGATCTGATCGCCGACGGTGCACCGATCGAGATCGTCACCACGCCGGTGACCATCGCCCAGCCGGACATGTACTTCCCGCTGAAGAACGCGCCGCACCCGGCCACCACCCGGCTCTACATGGAGTGGCTGATGAGCGACGAATGGCAGAACAAGGTCGGCGAGGTCGTCGTGAAGGTGCCGATCAAGGAAGGTGCGCCGATCCCCTCGTCGGCCGAGGGCATCCTGGACAGCGAACTGTTCTTCGAGACCACCGACAACTTCGGTGACTACGACACCCGCGTCGAACAGCACCAGTCGATCTTTGTGACGGGCTGATCGACATGACCACCCTCGTGGACAGCTGGGCCCGGCTCACCACCGGTCGGGTCACCCGCTTCCCCGCGCTGCGGGGGGTCTTCACCCCCCGCAGCGTGGTCTACGGCCTGGTCCTGATCATTCTGCTGGCACAGGTGGCGCTGCCGATCGCCATCCTGCTGTTCACCAGTTTCAAGGACGCCCGACCCACCGACGCGGACTTCTTCTCCCTCAGCTTCACGTTGGAGAACTTCCGCGACGCGTTCGCCTCCGGCCGGCTGCTCAGCGTCACCTGGACCACGGTGCAGTTCGCCGGCGGATCCACGCTCGTGGCGCTGGCGCTGGGGACGTTTCTGGCCTGGATCGTCGCCCGCACGAACGCGCCGTTCCGCAACCTCGTCGGGGTGCTCACCATCGTTCAGATGGCGGTGCCGGGGATCCTCGTCCCGGTCGCCTGGACGTTCCTGGCCAGCCCGAAGATCGGGGCGATCAACGTGGCCTGGCGCAACCTCACCGGGACCGAGGGCACCCTGTTCAACGTCTACTCGATGCAGGGCCTGATCCTGGTAAACGGGCTGACCATGGTGCCGATGGTCTACCTGTTCGTGGTCACCGTCTTCTCCTCGATGAACTCCTCGCTGGAGGAGGCCGCCGAGGTGTCGGGAGCCTCGAAGCTGCGCGCGGTGCGGGACATCTCGCTCCCGCTGGCGGCGCCCGGCATCGCCGCCGTGGCGATCATGGCCCTGATGCGGGCCTGGGAGGCGTTCGAGATCCCGTGGTTCCTCGGGGTCAACGAGAAGATCTTCACCTACGCCTCGGAGATCTACCTGCGGACCAGTACGCCACCGAGCAACGTCGGTCTCGTCTCCACCTACGCGGTCTTCATGCTCCTCGGGGCCGTGGTGATGATCTGGTGGTACGACCGTTTCAACCAGGCGGGGGAGCGGTACGCCGTGATCAGCGGCAAGAACTTCTCCTCGGTACGGATGGACCTGGGCCGGTGGCGGGTGCCGGTGACCATCCTCACCTTTGCCGTGCTGACCCTGGTGATCCTGCTGCCGCTGTTCATGCTCCTGTGGATGTCGCTCAACCCGTTCTTCCGGCAGTTCAGCTGGGAGGCCGTGACATCGCTGTCACTGGAGTCGTACGTGGCCGCCCTGCAGACACCCAACATCATGCAGGGGTTCGTGAACAGCCTGCTGGTCGGCGTACTGGCGAGCGTCGGGGTGCTGACCCTGTCGACCCTGGCGGCGTGGTTCTCCGCCCGGCGGGTTCCCGGCGGCCGGCTGCTCTACCTGTTGACGTCGGTGCCGATGGCGCTGCCGAACGTCATCGTCGGTGTCAGCTTCCTGTGGATCTTCCTGATCACGCCGTTGCCGATCTACTCGACGCACTGGGCGCTGGTGATCGCGTACATCACCATCATCATCGCGGTGGTGTCACGGCTGGTCAGCGCACGGATGCTGCAGATCAGCTCGGAGCTGGAGGAGGCCGCGCAGGTGGCCGGGGCGAGCTTCGGGCGGGCGATCTGGACGATCGTCGTGCCCCTGCTGTCGCCGGCACTGCTGGCCGGCGCGCTCATCACGATGGTGATGAGCTTCCGTGAGCTGCAGACCACTCTCTACCTCGCGGGTCCGCAGACCCGTACCGCGGCGGTCGTCATGTTCGACATGGCCGGCGACGGACAGTTCTCCACCGTGGCGGCGTTCGGCATCGTCACCTTCGCCGTACTGCTGGTGGGTCTGGTCGGCTACAACCGCCTCAACGCCCGGATGGGACTCGAGGGCGGCCTCTGAGGCCGCCCTCGGGCCCCGGGCCCTGGTCCCTCGCCGACCGCCGTCAACCCCTTCAACAACGTCTAGTGAGGACATATGACCACCACCGCCGCGCGGCCGCTGACCGACCGTGACTATCCACGCTTCTCCGCCGCCGAGTTCGACCGTCGCGACGCCGAGATCCGCGCCCGGATGGACGCCCTCGACCTCCAACTCGTCGTCGTCTGCGGCCGGGGCGGGCGGGACCCGAATGTGCTGTACCTCAGCGACTGGTGGTCGACGCGGGAGGCCTGGGTCCTGTTCCCCCGGCATGGCGACCCGACGATGCTGATCCAGCTGTCGAACCATCTGCCGCTGGCCCGGCGGATGTCCCGGTTCCCGGACGTACGTTTCGGCGGCTCGGCGCCGACCGGCTCGGTCGACACCACCCCCACCCTCGTCGAATGCCTGCGGGAACGCGGCGTCTCGACCGGCCGGGTCGGCCTGGCCGGAACCGTCACCTGGCGCGAGTACGCCCGGCTCACCGCGGCCTTCCCCGGGGTGGAGTGGGTTGAGTTCGGCGGGCAGCTGGCCGATCAGCGTCAGATCAAGAGCGCCGAGGAGCTGCAGCGGCTGGCCGTCTCGGCGCGGATGTGCGACGCGTCGGCGATGGCGATCGCCGAGCAGGCCCGGCCCGGCATGACCGAGCACGAGCTGGCCCGGATCGTCGAGGACAGCTACCTGGCCGACGGCGGGATCAACGGCATTCACTTCATGGTCGCCACCCAGATGGCCGACCCGCGTGGCGGCGTACCGTGCCAGCACCAGTCCGACCGCCGGCTCCAGGTCGGTGACGCGCTCGTCGCGGAGCTCAGCACCAACTACGCCGGCTACTCCGCCCAGGTGCTGCGCAGCTACACCATCGGCGCGGACCCGACCCCGCTCTACGCCCGGCTGCACGACGTCGCGCTCGAGGTGTTCGACGCCGTCAGCTCGGTGATCAAGCCGGGCGCGACGGTGTCCGACATTCTCGACGCGGCGGAGGTCGCCCAGCGACACGGCTACACCATCTACGACGACCTGGTGCACGGCTGCGCACAGCTGCCGGCCATCGTCCGCACCCGCCAGACCTACCGCGGCGAGCCGGAGGGCTTCGTGTACCGGGAGGGCATGTGCCTGGTGGTGCAACCGAACGTGGTGACAGCCGACGGCCTCGCCGGCGTCCAGTACGGCGAGATGTTCGTCGTCACCGCGTCCGGTCTCGAATCGCTGCACTCGGTGCCGCGCGTGTTCTTCCGGTGCGGCTGACCGCGTGACCGCCACCGACAACCAGGGACGCACGCAGCGCAGCGGGGCCGTCCGTCGCCGCCTGGTCATCGACGTCACCCCGCTGCGCGAGTCCCCGGACTTCCGGCGGCTCTGGACCGGCCACGCCGTCGCCATTCTGGGTACCCAGATGACCAGGGTCGCCGTGCCGTACCAGGTCTACGTGCTGACCGACTCGACACTGATGGTCGGCCTGGCGAGCCTGGCGCAGCTCATCCCGCTGATGGTCTGCTCGCTGTTCGGCGGCTCGGTCGCGGACGCCGTCGACCGCCGCAAGCTGCTGGTGGTCACCGAGGGTCTGCTCGCCGTCGTGGTCGGCGGCCTGGCGCTGCTCGCGCTGCTCGACAGCCCGCCGATCTGGGCCATCTTCGTGCTGGTGGCGGTCACGGCCGGACTCTCGGCGCTGGAGAGCCCGGCGCGCAGCGCGGCGGTCGCCGGCCTGGTCCGTCGGCAGATCCTCCCGTCCGCGTTCGCGTTGAACCAGACCCTCACCCAGGTGGGGGCGATCGTCGGCCCGGCCGTCGCCGGCGTGGTCATCGCGGCGCTCGGCCTGTCGACCACGTACGCGCTGAACGTCGTCACGTTCCTGGTGTCCATCACGGTGCTCACCCGGATGCGGCCGATGCCGCCCGCCCACCAGGTGACCAAACCGGGGCTCAAGTCGGTGATCGAGGGCCTCACCTACCTGCGGAGCAAGCCGGCGGTGATGGGCTGCTTCCTCGCCGACGTGAACGCGATGTTCTTCGGTATGCCCCGTGCGTTGTTCCCGGCGATCGCCCTCGGCCAGCTCGGCGGCGACGCGGTGACCGTCGGCCTGCTGCACGCGGCCCCGGGCGCCGGGGCACTTATCGGGGCCCTCACCTCCGGCTGGGTCGGGTCGGTGACCCGCCACGGGCGTGCCGTGATCATCTCGATCATCGTGTGGGGCCTGGCGATCGCCGGGTTCGGGGTGTCGCACTGGCTGCCGCTGACCATCGCCCTGTTGATGGTGGCCGGTGCCGCCGACGTGGTCTCGGCGGTGTTCCGCCAGACGGTGCTGCAGCTCAGCGTCCCGGACCACCTCCGGGGGCGGCTCTCCGCCGTACACATCGGGGTGGTCACCGGAGGGCCGCTGCTGGGCGATGCGCGGGCCGGGGCGACGGCGAGTTTCAGTAGTCCGGCCTTCGCGATGGTCTCCGGTGGTCTGGCCTGTGCGGTCGTGATGGGCATCCTCGGCTGGCGGCTGACCGCGCTGCGCCGGTGGACGCTCGCCGATGCCCATAACGGGGCCGAAGGCCGAGAGGACGGGACCTGACGTGGCGCAACGCACGGAACCACGCGACTCCGATGGTCTGACGACTCGACTCTGTAGAATCGAGCCATCGGACGGTACGCCGGGGGGTGTACCGCGGCGTGAGGAGAATCGAGGGCATGGCAGTGGTGTTCGACAACCACGAGGCAACGTCCTTCGCCGGTATCTCGGGAACCGTCCACGAACGTGTCCGGGACTGGATGCGTGCGGCGATCGTCGACGGGACGCTCAAGAGCGGGTCACGGATCGTCCAGACCGAGATCGCGCAGCTGCTGGGGGTCAGCCCCACACCAGTACGCGAGGCGATGCGCGACCTGGCCGCCGAGGGGTTGATCAAGGTCCACGCCCGGAAGGTGGCCACGGTCACCGCCATCGACGCGGACGAACTGCGCGACATCCGGCAACTGCGCGAGACCCTCGAAGCGCTGGCGGCCCGACTGTGCGCCGAGCGGATCACCGAGGCGGAGCTGGCCGAGGCCGAACGGATGCAGGAGGAGATGGAGCGCGACCCGGACCTCGGCAAGTACGTCGAGCTGAACCGGACGTTCCACGTGTTCCTGTACAACGCGGCGCGTTCGCCGCGTCTCACCCAGATGCTGCTGTCGCTGCGGTCGGCGACGCCCGGCATGCTGTCGGTGGCGTTCACTCGATCCAAGGAGCGGCGGCTCGACGGGCTCGACGAGCACCGGCGCTTCCTGAAAGCCTGCCGCGACCGGGACCTCGACGCGGCGGAGGCCATCTTCCGTACCCACTCGTCTCCCGCCTTCGACGAGATGCTGGCCATGCTGGAACGCCAGCCGACCGACTGACGCCCCGGCCGTCCCGGCGGCCGCTGCTCGCACGGATGCCCCGGCCGGCGCGGCCGTACCTCGGCGGAGGCCGGCCGTGAGCGGCGGTGCCGGCCGCCCGGCCCGGCCCCCGTTGGCCGCCGCCGTACCCCCGCTGCTGGTGTTCTTCAACCCGCTCACCCAGCTGGCGTACATTCCGATCTCGGTCGGCCTGGGGCGCAGTCTCGACCTGAGTCCGGCCCAGATCGGCATCACCATCGGCGCGCACAGCGTGGCCACGGCAGCCGCCGGTGTGCTCACCGGTCCGCTGCTCGACCTCGTTCCGGTCCGCCGGATCCTGCTCCCCGGGATGCTGGTCAACGCCGTCGTGTCGATCCTGCTGTGCCTGTACCAGAGCTACGCCGTACTCACCGTCGGACGGCTGCTCACCGGCTTCGCCAGCGGTGCCGTGGCGCTCTGCGGCCAGGCGCTGGTGGCCGACCTGACCCAGGGCGACCCGAAGGCCCGCGACCGGGGCTACTCGATGCTGCAGACGTTCGTCAGCATGGGCGCCGCCTCGGCGCTCGCGCTGGGCGCGTTCGCCGCGTCGCTGCAGCAGCCGGTCATCGTGTTCGCGGTCTGCGCCGGCTACGCGACCGTCCTGCTGGCCGTCGTGCTCGTCGCCAGACTGGGCCGGGAACGCCCGCCCGCCACCCATCCGGCCGACGTCCCGTTCGGACAACGGATCCAGCTGACCCTGCGGGCGATCCGCCGGATGCTGGGCGAACGGCGCCGCCGCTGGCTGATCCTGTCCAGCATCGGCATCGGCCTGATCATGCAGGGCAGCCACTTCGGCATCAGCGTGCTCCTCGACCGGCTACCCGACCTGAGCACACTGGAACGGATCGGCGTGTCGATCCTCATCCCCTGCGGGGTCTTCACCGGCAGCTTCATCAACCGGATGTCGCTGAAACGGATCAGCCGTGAACAGTTGTTCACCCGGCTCTACCTGGTCATCCCGCTCGCGGCGGCAGCATACGCGGCGGTCGCGTTCGCCGGGCTGGATGTGGTGGCCGTCGCGCTGACCCTGGTCCTGCTCGGCACCTGCCTGGGCGCGCTCATGCCGCTGTCCATGGCGATCAGCGTCAACTGGAACCCGGAGCTGCGGGCGACCGCCGCCGCCACCGACGCGCTCTCCCGCAGCGTCGGTCAGACCACCGGTCCGATCGCCGTGGGCGCGCTGGTCGCCGTCGGCGGCGTCAGCACGGTCGGCGTGGTCGTCTTCGGCGCGACCCTGCTCGGGCTGGCCGCCTCCCGCAACATCTTCACCGCCACCAACTCAGCCTAGTTGCCACCCAGGACGGTGGGTGGTTCGGCGCGGTAGCCGGTGTTCTGCTGCTGCTGCTTGACCACGCCGCCGCCGGGCGTCTCGACGCTGAACGCCTCCTCGTCGGTGACGATCTTCTGGCCGTCCTCGGCCGCGCCGGCATTCGGGACACCGGTTTGCGACACGGAACGCCGCGCCGCCAGTTCTGGCGACACCGTGCCGGGCGCCTGGCGCGTCGCCGCCTCGGTGCTCCGCCCGCGCAACTGGGTGGGCACCTCTTCGAGCCGGGACATGCCCGCGCCGCGAGCCGGCGGGGTGGGGGCGCCGAGGACCGGCGGGCCGGCGTCGTCGCGCGCGTTCCGTACGCCCGTCCACTCCGAGCCGGGCGGCGGCTGCTGCGACCGGGTGGCCCCGGTTCTTCCCCGCTCCGGTCGTCCGGGCCCGGTCGGCTTCTGCTGCGGCGGGGTGGTGCCGGGGCGGTTGAGTACCGGCGGGGCGGCTCCGGGATGCAGCGGCGGACCAGGCTCGTGCGGACCCCCGGCCCGGGCCGGCGGCGTCAGTTCCTCCCGGCTGCCGGGCCGGCGCTGGTTGGGGCGCTGGTTGTTCAGCACCGGCGGCGCGGTGCTGCCCGGTGGCCGGGAGAACGCGTCCTCGGTCTCAACCGGGCCGGGGACCAGTGTGCGGTCCTCCTGACCGGTACCCGCGCCCGGCGGCTTGCGGCCGAGCGTACGGCCTGGTGGCTGGGTCGTCCCCGGCGGCAGGCCCGGCGCGCCGGTCTTCCCTTGCAGGACGCCCTTCTTGAGTCCGCCCATGCCCGGGGCCGGCGGGAGGGACGGCTGCCCCAGCGGCTTGTTGAGGGCGCTCGGTACGGTGCTCGGGCTCGTCGCGGGTGGCGCGGTGGGCAGGCCCTGATTGGTGCCGGGCACCGGTGGCGGGACGAAGCCGGGGACGGTGGCGGGGTTCACCGCCGACAGGCCGTCCGGCAAGGCGGGCGGCAGGTCAGGATCGGGTACGGCGCTCGGCGTGGGTTGGTTCTGCGTGCCCAGGCCCGAGGGCGGCGCGGGCGGGTTCTGTGTGAGGTTCAGGATCCGCTGCCTCAGCGGAAGTGTCGGGGGAGCGGTCGGGGTGGTGACCGGCGCCGTGGGCGGCGGGGTGGCCAGCGGGACCGGGGGTGGCGCGACCGCAGCTGGTACGACCGGAGGAGGTGCGACTGCAGGCGGCGCGACCGGAGAAGGTGCGACCGCAGGCGGCGCGACCGGGGGCGGGCCGCCGGGGAGCGAGGGGAACGGCGGATGCGGCGGGTTCATCACCGCGTCCATGGGGACGAACAGGGGGCCGTGGCCGCCACCGATCTTGTTCTGCACGTCCCAGTACTGCTCGGCGTACCTCCAGGCGAGCGCCTGCGCCTCCTGGTTGTACTCCTTCTTTTTGTTGTTGACGTCCTCGATCTTCTCTTCCTTGCGCGCGGCGTCCACATCCCAGCGCCAGACCTGCCAGGCCACCTCGAAACGCGTCCCCCAGTCGAGCTGCGCAGCCTCCCTGATCGCGCCCTCGTACTCCTGCCAGAGATCTTCCATCTCTTCGCGGGACGACCGTGCGATGTGGACGAGCGAGCGCAGCGCCGTGACGTTGTTCAGCGCGCTGTCCATCCACTCGTCGAGGTAGGCGAGGGTCTCACCCGGGCCGCGCTTCATGAACGCGTCGCGCGCCTCGCCGTTCGTCCACTTTTCCTGGTAGAGCAGGTCGCTCTGCTCGAAGAGCAGGTTCTTGATGTGGGACATCAGGCTGTACGCGTTCATCCACTGATCGGCCAACGCGGCGATCTCCTCCGGGTGCTGGCCCATGATCTGCTGGCGGATGACGTCGATGGTCTTCGGGTTGTCCTCGCTCGCCGGCATGGTGAAGTCGACCTCTGTCGGCTCAGGCCTCACGTAGTGCGTGCCTTCGCCGTTCGGACCGGAGAAGTAGTACGCCTGGGCGCCCCAGTACTCAGCCATGGCCGCCTACCATCCTTCGCCGCTCTGAATGCGCTCGATCGCCTCGTTGGCCGGGTCGTCGGGTGTGCCAGTGCCGCCCTCGGTCTGCTCGCCGATCGTGACGACGTGGCTCTCCTCGCCCTCGGCGTCCTCCCTGGTCGTGGTCTGCGAGCCGTCGGGGTTGGTCACCGTCTCGGTCGAACTCGTGGTGTTGCCGTCAGCGTCCTGGTTGACCGTACTCTGGGAGTACACCTCCCCACCCTCGTACGCCGTGCGCTCCTCGGTGGTGCTGCCGTCCGGGTTCGTGGTCCGCTTCACGACCGTGTTGCCGTTCAGGTACGTCGACGTGGTCGTGCTGCTGGAGCTGAGCTGGGTGCCGTTCGCCGCGTAGACCGTTGTCGTGGTGACCGTCTGCGAGCTGCCCGGAACGGTGAACGTCCGGATCTCCATCCGCTGGCCGTTGGGGCCGGTAGCCGTCCGGGTAACGCTGCCGTCCGGGTTCGTGGTCCGGCCGGCATCTGTCCACAAGGGGCTCGCGGCCGGTGGCGCGGCGGTGTCGCCGTTGTCCAGGCTGTCGAAGTAGGCGTCCCAGTACGTCGTGCCCTCGATCATCGGGGGCAGCCCGGACGGCCGCTCGGCGCCCGAGACACCGAATGCGAACTCGATCGCGTTGAGGTCGGCGGCGGACCAGCCGTCGGTGCCGCCGTAGGAATCGGCGACGGTCTGCGCGGCTGACCCGACGTTCATCAGCGCCGTGGCCAGGTGGCTGAGGTAGACCTGCAGTTCGTTGTAGTTGTTGAGCATCCTCGTCATGGTGTAGGCGCCCTCGGGCAGGACGATGCCCTCCCACGCCTTGCCCGGCAGCGAGGCGAGCAGCGAGAGGCTGCCCATGTTGTCCAGCAGGTGTCTCTGGATGTCGACCATGTGCTGCGCGTACTCGGCCATGCCGTCGAGGTCGACGTCGATGTCGGCCCGGCCGTCGCTCCAGTCGAACCTCAGGTTCTCGCTCGTCTCGTTCTCGTACGGATTGTCCCAGCCCTCGTACGGCAGCTCCTCGTCCGGCACCAGCCCTCCCCGTCGGTTCCGGCGGACGCGCGGTCCACCACACTCCCCGGTGTTGTCCCCAAACCGAGCGTAGCCGGGCGCCGCACGTGGGGATACCGGTTAGCGCACGTCGGCGCGAGACGTGGTAATAGCCTGCATAACAGGCAAATACCCTGCCCTCGACCTGGCCTGAGTGGACAAGTGGCGCTACCCTCGGTTACGGAGACAGGGCCATGGGTCTCGTGTGTCCTGTGGGGAGGCTCTCCTGAAGCGGGGGGCGGGACAGAGGAGCGGGGTGAACGCACCTTGACAGGTACTCCAGGCGTTGGCCAGGTACACGCCACGCAGGAACAGCTCAACGCAATGGCGCAGCGGTGTCAGGACACCGGGGAGACGCTGGCCACCGGCATGGCGCAGTTGCTCGACCGGATCCAGTCGCTCAGTGGTGGCGGCATGAGCGGTGCCGCCAACAACGCGCTCCAGGGGGTGTCGGCTGACCTCAACTCGGGTCTCACGACGATCCTGAACGCGCTGGACGAGCTCTCCGGCAAGATCAGCAATGCCTCGTCGCAGTACGGCGTGAACGACGAGGACGCCGCAAACGAAATCCGTGCCGCCGCTGAGGCGACCGGCAACAGCACCGTCATCAACGCGCTGCGCGGCTGACCGTCGTTGTTCCACCCGTCGAGAGTCGAGAGGCGATAGATCCATGGGTCAACCCATTACCTACAACTTCGGCCAGATCGCCGACGTGGCGACAGCCATCGGCACCTATCAGGGCAATATGGACCGTATGCTGGGCGAGTTGTACCAGTCCTTCACCCAGCTCTTCGCAAACGACTGGTCGGGCGCCGCGGGTCAGGCGTGCGACGAGGCCCGGATCAAGTGGAACCAGGGTGCGGACGAGATCAGGGAGGCACTCATGCGCCTCGGCACCACGGTGGGTGCTTCGGCTGAGCGCATGCAGCAGGTCGACAACCAGCTCTCGGCCGGCTTCTGAACGAATCGGCCGGCTCCTGAACGAAGAAGCGCACGCGAGTCGTCATCCCGGCGACGTACCCGGGCGTCCGGGATGATCGCCGGGATGACGGCTGCGGCGAGTACCGCCAGTACCCGCTATCCTTTTGGGTACCGCTGTCGTGGCTGTCGGGGGAGGTTGCTGCGGTGGAGCGTCCTAACTGGAACTCATTGAGCGACATCATCGGCGATTTGAAGCGTGCCACTGCCGAGTTGCCCGATCTGCACAAGAAAATGCTGAAAGTCACCGGCACCGCCTGGTCCGACGACCGCATGAT
The DNA here is from genome assembly GCF_029626105.1 of Solwaraspora sp. WMMD792. Classification (NCBI taxonomy): domain Bacteria; kingdom Bacillati; phylum Actinomycetota; class Actinomycetes; order Micromonosporales; family Micromonosporaceae; genus Solwaraspora; species Solwaraspora sp. WMMD792. The sequence continues at coordinate 4,260,273 of NZ_JARUBH010000009.1, read as the reverse complement.
CAAGGCAGTGGTCGGCCCGCGTGGGCACCTGCTCGAACTTGACATCGATCCGCGCGTCTTCCGTAAGCCCAACTCCAAGGCGCTGTCGGCCGCGATCGTGCAGACCGTGCGGCTCGCTGTCGAGGACGCGACGCGGCAAAGTGCCGAGATCATCGACGAAACCCTGCCGAGTGACCTGCGTTCGGGCCGGCTCGCCGATGACCTCGACATCACCAAGCTCGTACGCAGCCACGACGCCGATGTACGGCTGAAGGAGGACGAGGACCGTGGGTAGCTTCGTCGAGATCAAGACGAGCATCGGGGACATCGTCGGCATCGCCAACCGGCTCAGCGATCGGGGCGGCACCCTGAGAGACGACATGCAGGGCGCAACCGATCGAGTCACCGAGTTGGAGAACCACGAGGAGTGCCTGCCGCCCGACAAGTTCACCGAGCCGTTCCTGGCCAACTACCACCAGGCCGTCGACAACGGCGACGGCGAAACGATCCCCGCCAACCAGGCGATGAAGCAGAGTGCCATCGGGCTCGGCCAGGCGCTGCAGGACCTGGGGGAAAAGGTCTCCACCGCGATGTGGAGCTACGCCGGCACCGACGACGACAACGCCACGGACATCAGGCAGACGGGCACCTGATCCGGCGCCACAGTCGACCGCGCCGGGCCCGCCGACGGCGGTGAGCAGGGAAGGTAGCGGGTGAGCGACCACGTCCTCTCCGACATCCTGGACTGGTTCTGGGAGATAGAGGAGTGGATTCCGGGGATCCACAGCACCGTCGGTGAGATCATCTTCGGGCCTATCCCGCTGTCGGACGGGGCGCGCCTCTACGACCTGGCCGAGGCCTGGGGTGAGGTGGCGCAGGGACTCGCCGAGGCGTACGAGGAGGTGCGCCCCGCCGCCGACAGCATCATCGAGTCGTGGAGCGGCGACGCCGCGGCCATGCAGTTCGCCCAGCAGTGGATGAGCTACCTGGAGGCGTTGCGGACGACCGCCGACAGCGTCTCGTCGATGCAGCAGGGCGTGCAGGGCCTCGCGCTCCAGGTCGAGATGATGAAGTTCATGGCCGTGATCAACCTGATCATGCTGGCCGTCTCGCTCTACATCATCATCGCCGCCCTGATCCCCAGCGCCGGCGCATCACTGGGTGGAGTGCCGCCCGCCCTCGCGGCGTGCCGGACCGCGATGTGGGCAGCCGTCCGCAAAATCGTTCAGGCGATCACCGGCATCACGTTCCGCACCGCCCTCAAAGGGCTGGGCCAGTTCGCGACCCGGGCACTGCCCGCTGGCGTGCGGGCGGCACCCAGGGTGCTGCCTACCGTGGTAAGGGCCGTGCCCCGGGCTGCCACCACCACCGGCCGGGGCCTCGGCACCGTGGCCAGGAACACGTTCACCCGGCTCACCCCGCGCAACGTCGTCGCGCGTACCGTTGCCGACCGGCTGGCCGGTCAGGCGATGAACCGTGCCGCCCGCAGGGCGCTGCGCAACCAACTCGGCCGCGGTCTGGGTAGCCGGGCCGCGGCCAACGCCGCGCGTTCACAGGTTGCCCGCGAACTGCAGCAGCAAATTCTCGCCAACTGGGGCGCGCGGACCGCAGCGCAGGCGGCAGGCCGGACAGCGGCCAACTCGGCGGCTCGCTACGCCGGCAACCAGATGATGGAGCGCGCCGTCCAGCAGGGACTCGCCCGGGCGGCGACCGAAGCCACTGAGGTGGCATTCCGCAGAGAGTTTGCCAAGTACCTCGGCATCCGGGTGGCCTTCGGTGCCGGCTTCCTCGGCGGCGGCGACCTGCTCGGCCAGGGCCTGCAGGTGCTCGACGGCAACCGCAGCGGCATCGACATGACACAGACAGCGGTCACGGCGGCGCAGGGCGCGGCCTTCGGCCTCGGCATGTGGGGCGGGCTCGGCGGCCACATCCTCGGCGGCGCCGCCGCCGGCGGCATGGTCGGCTTGGGCACCGCGATGGCCAGCGAAGAAGGCTTTGACTGGAGGGATCCCGACGACTGGGCGAAGGTCGGGCACGAGGCCGCGAAAGGTGGCATGGCCGGTGCCATCTTCGGGGCCCAAAACAACCTGGAGATGGTACGCGTCAACGCGCCTTCGCGGATCGGCGGCGCCGACATCCGCACCTTGCCCGACTCACTTGCCGCCGGGAGCCGGGCATCCGGTGGCCTGCCCGGCGGTCTCGCCGGCGCGCGCAGCGGTGAGGGCTTCGCCCCAGGGCTCGGTGACGGCGTCGGGAGCCTGCCGGACGGCGACGGGATCGGCCTGCGGCGCGACGGCGAGTCCGCGCCGCGCGTACCGGAAGCCGAGACGCCACGCGGGGTCGTGGCGCCGGCGCTGCCCGTCGTAGACGCGTTGACGCGCAGCGAGGCGCTGCCCGCCCGGGGCGGGGACGGCGGCGCGGGCCCGGGCCCGCGTCAGCCTGCCACACCCGCTCCCAGCGGCGGTTCGTCGCCACGCGCGGCCGATCAGGTCCGCGACGAGGGGGGCGCGGGGCCGGGCACGATCGAGCGGACGCCGGTGCCGGTCGAGCCGCTACGGGTCGGCGACGACGCGCCACCGCCGGGTGATCGGGTGCCGGCCGACGGCGACTCGGTCCGGCCCGGTGACCTGACGCCGTCCGGCGGTGATGGAGTGCGCGCGGCGGACCGGCGCGGCGACGAGGCAGTTCCGATGGCGGCGCGGGCAGCTGACGACGTGGTGCCCGACCGCGCGCCGGGCCCCGATCGCGCGTCTAGCGCAGACGCACCGCCGCTCCGCACTGATACCCCACCCCCACGGGCCGACGGCCCAGCCACCCCCCGGGCCGAGTCTCCGCCGCGCGTCCTCGACCCGGCGACGCGCCTCGGTGGCGACGCGCCACCGCCGCGCGATCCGGATGCGCCGGGTCGGGGCGGCGACGAGTTCGTCTCGGGACGGGACCACGAGGGCTATTTTCCAGATCGCACCGGCGAAGACTTGGACATTTCGTGGGGACGGGAGAACTTCGGTGGCGATCCTGCTCGATTTTCAGAAGACCAGGGAAGACAGTCGGGAGGTCGAATACATTTTCGGGATCCCGGAGAAGATGGACCGCCGGTTGGTGATCGAGAAGGCGTCGGAACAGGGGAGGCCACTGGACGGGGACCGGAACCACCAGTTCTCGGCCGTGTTCGTGAAGATTCTCCGCTATCACCAGGCGCAGAACAGGTGGCCGGCGAAGGGCTCGTACGCGGCGTAGCGGGCGAGCGGGTCCCGTACCGGCTGGTGCCGGTCGAGCCGGTGTCCGCGACCCGGGTCGCCGAGGTGCCCGACGCGGTGGCCGCCGTGATCGACCAGCACGTCACCGGCCTGCTCGACGGGCGCACCGTGGACGCGGCGGACCAGCCGCACCGGGCCACGTGGGATCCCGAGTCGGGCACGCTGACCGTGCACTACCCGGACGGACTGGAGGCCCGCGTCGTACTCCAGGTCAACTCGTCGCTGCCGCCCGGCCATCCCACGGTGCTGCGCCCGACGATGGAGTTCGTGCACGGTGCCTGGCGGCAGGCCGACGCCGCCGGTGTGATCCTGCCCGCGCACGCGCCCCCGGACGGTGTCACGCGCACCGACTTCGTCCACCAGGAAATCGACAACGCCTGGCGTGCCCTGCACGAGGAACTACGCGACCTGCTACCGACCGAGCCGCTGCCGGATGCGCCTCGCGCGGACGGCCCGGCGCTTGCCCCTCGGACCGACGAGGTGCCGCTCGCGGTGCTGGAGGAGGGCAACCCGGACGTGCCGGTCCTCGACGCGGACCAGGTGACGTTCCGGGACGCCGGGCCCGCCGACCCGCGTCCGCACCCGCCGTGGACGCCGGAGTCGATCCGCGATGCGCTCACCGACCGAAGCCAGCCCGAGCCGGTTGTCCGCGCGATCGCGGACCATCTGGCCGACCGCGCCGACGACGGGTCGTTCGCGCCCCGATCCGCAGTGGAGGTCACGGCGACGCTCGCCCGGTTGGAGCAGGAGGCCGCGCGGATGGTGGCCGGATCCGGAGTGGACCGGACCGGGACCGACACCTCCTCGGCTGCCGGTGGACACGCGGCGGCCCGGGTCGGTCATGACGGCACGCCAGCTCACATCATGCCGGAGCTGGCACCTAGCGAAAACTTCCCGCCGCACGTCACCCGCACCGGTGCCGACCTGCCGCAGCAGGTCCACGAGTTGGCGGCCAGGGCAAAGGAGAATCTTCTCGCCAGGTACCCCGAGCACGCGGTCCAGACGCGGATCCGCGACCTGGATGCCATCGTCGCCCGGGCCGACGCGTTGGACGCGGCCGCCGCCCGGGCCCGGGCCACCGGCGATCTCGGCGAGTTGGTGCAGAGCGTGCGCGATCTGAGCCGGTCGGTCAACGACTACGCCGACCAGTACCGCAACTGGCGCGACTTCACCCGCGACGGCGAGCACGCCGACCCCGGCTGGCGCGACGTCGACGGTATCGACCCGCTCAACTCGGTCGAGATGGCGAACCGGGCGATCGGCATCGACCCGTCGACCCACCGGTTCCACGTCATCGACCAGGCCATCGCCGTCGCCAAAATCGAAGAGATTCTCGGTCCGGAGTTCGCCGCGCACGCGCTCCAGACGCTCGACCGGGTGGTGCCCAAGGATCCCGACTCGGTGCGCGCCCTGGTCCCGCCCGAGGCGGTCACGCCGGAGTTGATGCGCTGGGTCGAGGGACCGGCGCGCGGTGGCTACGACACCCGCATCGGCGCTACGTTCATCGATCCGAGGTCCAGCGGCGAGCCGCGGCCGATCAGCGCCTTCGCCGCCACCCTGGTGCACGAGAGCATGCATTCGCTGCAACCCAACGCCGCACTGGTGATCGCCGCGATGGCCGAGGCCGGCTACCCGCCGGCCGCCCGCGACCTGGTCCGCGCCCACCTGCGGTTCGAGGCCGAGTTCGGGGCGTTCGCGGTGCAGCGGCACTTCGTGGAGGGTCTGGCCGGCTTCCGCCCGGCCGAGCATTCGTCCGACGCCCGGGTGCCGAAGGCGGACGGTCTGCGCGAGCTCGCCGACTGGACCCCGCAGCAGATCGAGGATTTCGTCCGCAGCAGATATCTCTCCGAGGAGGGCAGGAGGCTCGTCGGGCCGGACGTGGTGGGCCGGCACCCCGAGCTCACCATCGAGAACAGCGTCAACCGCGCACGCCTGGCCATCCTCGAGGCCAACCACCCGCTGCCGGGTGAGCGGCAGCACGGCACACTGTACGGTCCGGTCACCGCGCGGCTGGCCGAACAGTACGGCATCGACCTGCATGCCATCGGGCAGCGGCAGGGCGAGACCATCGCCCCGCCGCTGCGCGATGAGGCCCCGCCGCTGCGCGATGAGGCCCCGCCGCTGCGCGACGAGGCGCCGGCGGGGGAGCGCGCCAAGGCAGCCGAGCCCGGCGTCCGGGATCCGGACACGCTCATGGAGGAGCGCGGCCGAGGACCCGAGGAAGACGATGTGCCGCATCCGGACGCGACGTCCCCCGGCGACCGGATCGACGACGCCCCGGGCTATTCGGCGCCGGTGCGCGCCGCCGACCTGCACCCGGACACCCGGACACCGCTGCTGCCCGGCCACGGCGCGCAGCTGCTTGCCGACCTGCGCGGCGACCACGCGTACACCGTCTCGCGTACTGAGGCGCTGCTGTCCGGCCAATGGGCCGGGCTGCGAGACGCCAGCCCGCCGGTGGCGGTGGCCCGCCCGGACTCGCCGTTCAACGCGGCGGCCGAGGCGCAGGCGCGGCGGGTATCGGTCGTGGACGCCGGTGGCCACGCGCGGGCGGTGACGGAGGTGACGCTGCGGATCCGGTACCAGGCCGATCCCGCAGTGACGCCGGAAGCGCTGGACCGCGCGCGGTCGAACCTGCTCGACGGCACCGACCTCTACTTCAACCATCAGCACCGGCTGCCCGACGGCTCGCAGTTCCATCTGCGGGTGGAGCTGGAGCGGGTGGAGTTCGACCCGCTTGCGCGCATCACCGACGTGGTGACCCTGCACCCAGGCCGGGGCGACGGCCCAGGCGACTCGATCAACCAGATGTCCTGGCACGCCGAAATGGACCCGGTGGTCTTCGCCCACGAGGTGGGCCACCATCTCGGGCTGGCCGACGAGTACGTGCAGCCCGGTGCAGAGGGCCGCCGGACGTTGACCGCGCAGAGCGCCCGGCTGGACGCCAGCGTGATGGGGCACGCCCGACTGTTCTGGGCCGATGGTGGGCTGGTCCGGGACCACGCCGGTCAGGCCGTGCCCGCGCTCGCCGGGCTGCGTGACCGCCACCTGGCCCAACTGGGCGAGATGCTCCCCGAAGTGGACCTGGCGCGCGGCGTTGACGGATCCGCCGCGCGCGGCGCTGACGGACCGGAGGGGCGCGGCGGGGCGGAGGGGCCGCGACACCGCAACGCCGAGCCGCTGCCCGTGGCCGCCCTGCGCCTACCGCCGCACGTACAGCGACTGCTGGAGACCTTTCACCCGGACGGCCACACCCCGCTCGACCACGCCCGCCGGCTGGACCGCATGCATGCACTGTTCGGCGACCGTTTGTCGGTGGACCGGATGACGGGCGATCACCTGCGCTACACCGACGCGTTGGTCGGCGCGGCCAGCCGGATCTATCAGGCGGCGCCTGACTTCTCCTTCTCGGCGCGCGACCTGGGCCGGCTGCGCGACCTCGCCGACATGTTCGGCGCGCGGCCCGGCGGCCCGTTGCCCGATGCGGAGGCGATGCTGCGGCACGCCCAGGATGTGCTGGGTGGCGAGGGGGCCACCGTACGGCAGGTCGATGGCCTGGCCCGGCTGGCACAGTGGTTCGAGGCCACCGGCGGCGTACGGCTGGACGGGGAGTCCCCGGTCGCGGCGCTGCGGCGCGCGGCCGGCGAGCTGCTCGGCGAAGCACCCGGCCCAGCGGCGGCGCGTGCGGCGACGGACGTGCTGACTCGGGCGGCCGAGGCCGGTAACCCGATGCCGGACTGGCGTACCGTCGACCAGTTCCGGTTCGGCGACGATGGCGCGATCCGGTTCGGCGACGATGGCGCGATCCGGTTCGGCGACGACGGCCGGCCGCTCGCCGAGCCGCCCCGGGTCAGCGAGGTCGGGGCCACCGGGCGGCTCGTACCGTCCCGGGACTTCGCCGAGCCGCACATGATGCGCCAGTGGGACGAGCTGCACGCCGGGCGGTTGGATGAGCTGGTGAACCAGGTCAGGGTCCGCACCGACCTGTCCGTGCCGGAGAAAATGAGGCTCATCCAGGACGAGTTGCTTGCCCGGTTCGGTTACCAGCCGGCACGCGTCGAGGGCAACCTCGACATGATGAACCTACGGTTCTACGAGTGGCAGAGCGGTGAACTGTTCATCCACGCGTCGGCGATGATGCTGCGCCCGGAGGCGACTATCGAGGTCGCGTACGAGCCGCACCAGCACTTCACCGAGTTCCGGGACGACGTGTCCGACGCGTTCCTGGCCAACCTCGGCGACGTACCGCAGGGCCTGACCCGCGACCTGGTCGACCGGGCCGTGCTGTGGCGTTCGGTGCGCGGCCTGCCGCTGGACGACCTCGACCCGGTAGCGCTTGCCAACCACCTGATCGACATGCAGGTGCGGCCGCTGAAGAACGCGCTCGCCATGCGCGACCGGCTGATCCGCGAATACAGTATCGATCCACGCCGGGTGCGGCTGAGCTACGACGACCAGCCGCGCGAGGTGCACTACGCGAACAGCAAGTTCCGCCGGGCCCACCTGGTGGCGCTGCCGAAGGTACGTGAGTCGCCCGTACAGGCCCGGCAGACGATGGCCGACGCCATGCGCGGGGACGGCGAGCGGGGCGCGCGGCGCGAGGCACGGGCGCGGCAGGTCGCCCAGGAGATCTACGCCCGGCACGAGACGCCAGGGACGCCGAAGAAGTACGCGCTGCTGTGGGTGCGCCGTACGCACGTACCGATGGGCGCCTTCATGGACACCAAGCCCGAACTGCTGCGCCAGACGATCGAGACGATCCGGGCCGTGGACCCGGATCGGCAGATCATGCTGATCGGCGATGATCTGTTCGAGGGCCGGCCGCAACTGCGTGCGCAGTTCGCGGCGGAGGGCGTCCTGGCCGGCGTGGACCTGCAGACCCTGCAGCATTTTTGGGAGCGCCCGGACGGGCGCCTGGGCCACGGCGAGCAGACCCTGTTCCTGCACTACCTCAACCTCGAGCGCGACATCGTCCAGATCGGTATGGAGAGCGGGGCGCTGGAGACGGCGATCACGATGGGCGTACCCACCGTCTACTTCCAGGGTCTGGAGCACGTGGGCGACAAGGGCGTGCGCTGGCAGCTCTACTGGGACGAGTGGTCGTACGGGCACAGCGTGCAGGCCCGGAGCGAGGACGGCAGCCCGCTGTTCTTCGAGTCGCGGCGGCCGATCATGGAGTTCCACCCGGCCGGCGAGCGGCTGCCCCCGCCGCTGAACACGATCCGGCGGGTCGAGTTCGGACCCGGCCTGCCCGATCCGGCCGACCGGTTGACGCCGCCGGTGGCCGTCTACTACCCGGCCACCATCTCCGCCACCGCAGACCGGGTGATCCAGCTCGTGGAGCGCGGCGAGTTGGAGCACTGGCCGGAACGGATGGGCCGGTCGTGGTCGCCGCAGGAGAACGGATGGCGGGCGTGGGACGCGGCCGAGTGGGACGCCAGCCACTACTACGCCGGCCAGGCGTACCAGTGGCTGCACGCCGAGCCGTCCGGCATGGCGGCGGCGGCGCACCGGTGGTCGGCGCTCGGGCACGCCCTCGCTGGTGTACTCGACCCGCACAGCCGGGACGTCGCCGGGGCGTACCGGGAGGGTGGGTTCCACGCCGCCGGGCCGCTGCCCGACGAGCTGGCGGCCCGGCTACGGGAGGCATACGACGCCCCACCGGCGGAGCGCGGCCAGGCAGTGGTGTGGGTCCTGCAGGACCTCCTCGACGTGCCCGACCTCAGCAGCCGGGCCAGCTCGGACCTGCGGATGCTGCGGCTGACGCCGGACGAGATCGCCAAGCTGCGTGAGGCGATCGAGCACGTGGTGAACGCCCGCAACGCGCAGCGCGTCATCGAGCCCTGGGAGACGCCGCCGGGCACGACCGGCCAGCCGCCCGCCGGACCACGGGACCGATAGGCCGTACGCTCGCAACGTCGCGTCCGCTCCGGCCGGGGCGGGCGAGAGCAGGAGGTGCTCCACGTGTCGCAACCGGAGGTCGAAGGCCGGGTGGCCCCGCGGGTCCACTACCGGTTCGGGAACGAGTTTTCGCCGGCCAACCGGCACGGGCGGGTCGAGCTGACGGTGACCGTCGACGGCGGCGCGCGGCTCGACCACTACGAGGTCGGCCGGGTCCGGCGGTGGACGGCGCGGCTGGACCCGGTGGTGTGGCCGCGGCTGCTCGACGAACTGCGCCGGTCCTCCTTCCCGGCCGTCGAGGTGCCGCCGATCCCGCCCGGCGGTACCAGCCACCAAATCGAGGTGGTCGGCGCGGAGCTGGCCGGGGAGCTGGTGCTGGACCGTGCCGCGGCGCCCGGCTCCGGGCTGGCCGGGGCGCTGCGGATCCTCGACTCGCTGGTGTACCAGCTCAGCGGCGGTGCGGTACGCGCCACGCGGGATGACCTTCCGCAGCTGGCCCACTGGATCGTTGCGGAGCCGCCCGAGGCGGAGGCGGCGGTCGGTGTGGCCTCCTTCGGCATGGCGGGCGGCGCGCCCGCATACGCGGTGACGACGCCGGAGAACTCGTTCCGCCTGTTCTCCGTACCGGACGGGGAGCCGCGTGGCGCGTCCACCCGGTCCTCCGCGCCGATCCGGGCGCTCGCCCTGGGGGCGGCCGGTGCGCGGGAACTGCTGGCCACCGGCGGTGACGACCAGATAGTCAAGGTCTGGGACGTCAACACCGGCGCAGAACTGCATGCCCGGGGTGGCCCAGAGGGCGCGGTGCGCGCGGTGACGGCTGCGGTGGTGGGCGGCGATGGCTGGATCTTCGCGGCGGGCGGCGACGGCCGGGTCTGGTCCTGGCGGATGGCCGGTGGGGTCATCGAGGAGCGCGGGGCGATCTCTGGATGGACCGGGAGCCTCAACGACGTGTGCTTCGCCCGGGTCGCGGATCTCGACCTGGTCGCGGCGGGCGGCGACGAGGGCGTCGTGTACGTATGGAACGTCGCGGACGGCTCCAACCTGCACACGCTCAGCGGCCACCAAGGCTGGGTGAACGCAGTATCGATGATGGGCACCGGGCGGAAAGGACTGCTGGCGTCGGGTGGTGCCGACGGCGTCGTACGGGTCTGGGATCTGGCCACGGGTAAGCAGGTGCATGCTCTTGCCGGCCAAGCTGCGGGTGCGAGCGGCGTGGGCCAGACCGCTGGGGTGACCGGCGTGGTGTTCGGCGAGGTGGCCGGGCAGCCCGTCGTGGCCTCCTGCGCCCTGGACGGGATGCTGCGCCTGTGGGATGTCGCCTCCGGCGATGCGCTGGGTGCCTGGCCGTGCGGCGGCGATTGGCCCAGCGGGATCGCGGCCGTCCAGACCGGCGACCGGTCCGTGATCGTCACGTCCTGTGCCGACGGTCCGGTGCGTGGCTGGGACGTGGTCGGCGGCTCGCTGGTGCTGGAGTTGACCGCTGACGCGCTGGGTGGCGCGGTGACCGCCGTCGCCGCCGGGCGGTCCGGCGACCGAACGCTGCTGGCCACCGGCTACCCCGATGGTGGCATGCGCCTGTGGGACGCGGCGAGTGGCTCGCCGGTCCGGACCCACCGCCCGGCCGACGGGCGGGTCACCTCTGTCGCGTTCGGGCTGTTCGGTGGCGCCCCGGTGCTGGTGACCGGCGACGCCACCGGCACCGTACGCGTCGACGACGTGGGCAGCGGCGAGGTGCTGTCCGTGCCGACACCGCACACCGGTTCCGTGCTGGCGCTGGGCTTCGCGACGGTCGGCGACCGCGACGTGGTGGTGTCCGGCGGCGCGGACGGCACGGTGCGGGTCTGGGATGCGCTCACCGGGGCGCCGCTGCGGCGGATGCTCGGCCACCTGGCTGCGGTGACGGCCGTGACGGCCGGGTGGGTCGGTGACCGGATGGTGATCGTCTCGGCCGGCCGGGACCGGGTGGTACGCAGCTGGGACGCGGCCACCGGAGAGCCGCTGCACGGCGGCCACGGGCACCCGGCGTCGGTGTACTGTCTCGCCTTCGGCTCGCTGGAGCACCGCCCCGTGATCGCGTCGGGTGGCCAGGACGGGACGGTACGGATCTGGGACGCGGCCACCGGCGCGGAGCTCCACGTACTGTCCGGCAACGACGGCACCGTGACCGCGCTGGCCTTCGGCGCGACCGACGGCACCAGCTTCCTCGCGGTGGCGACCGACGATGGCGCGGTGCGGGTGTGGCGGCTGCCGGACGGCCTTCTGGCCCGCGAGACGCGGCTGGCACAGCGGCCGATGGCGGCGCTGTTCTCGGCGCCCGACCGGTTTCACGTCGCTGGCCGATCCGGCCTGGCCGTAGTGGACATTGGCTGAGTCGCGCGTGGGCTGCGGCTGTCAGCCGTCCGTACCGTCGCTCAGCGTGTGAGAATGGGCGGGGCCGCGCCGGAATCGCACAAGGGGGAGCGCAGCGGATGCAGGCAGACCGCGTCGTCGAGGCGCTGCGACGGCACGTGTTCCAGCCGGGTGAGGACGTGGCGAAGCGGTTCGCCGAGCCGGAGCGGGTGACGGTGCTGTCCACCACCCAGGCCCTGTACGAGGCGGAGCCTGCGGGCTGGCGGATCGGCACTGCGGCGTGGGTCGACAGCGCCGTCCGGGTGGCCCGGGACAGCTCGCTGGAGAACTTCGTCGCCACGTACGGTTTCGTCTTCTCCCGCGACGGCGGCGCCCTCTTTCTCAACGACGCGGCGGCCATCCGGGAGCTCGGCCGGGGACTCGGCGCGGGTCTCGACCCGCTGGCGTACGCCGAACTGCTGGCCGAGCTGTACTCGGGCCAGCGGATCGACGACCCGGTGGTCTTCTCCTTCGCGGCCACCGCCGGATTCCGGCCCGGCTGGCTGATCGCGGACGTCGAGGAGTTCCTCCGCAAGCATCCGTCGGTGGATCCGTCCCTGGTGTCCCCGCCGCGAGCGAGCCAGGAGGGCGGGGTCAGCCGGATCGACTTCCTCTCGCACAACTACTACCTGGTCGAGTTCGGCGCGGCCATCGACATCTACCGGTGGACGGTGACCGCGCCGGCCGGCCAGCCGGCCTCCTGGGTGCGTGAGCCGGTAGCGCAGCGGCTCACCCTGCCGCCGTCCTAGCCGGACGTGTCCCCGCTGGCCAGCGCGTCGGGCATCAGCCCACGCCGGGTGTCGGGCCGGTCTCGGTCAGCCGGACCGCGCAGGACGGGTTCTGACCGGTGTGTTCCACCAGAAGCTTGCCGTCGATGTGGATCTGGCAGCGAATCTTCGACAGCAACGGGTTCGGGTGCGTACCCGGCACCTCGGTGTCGAAGCGGAAGGAGCCGTTGAGGCGGACCCACTCGACGTCCGGATGGCGCACGGTGACCTCGTGTGTCCAGGACGCGCCGAACTCCGTGACTCCCGTTTCGAACCCCGTGTCCTGGGTGTAATAGGCGGAGATGTCGGCAAATGCTCGGTCGCCCACCATGTTGAGGTCGTAGCGGACCTGGTAGGACACCGGATCCGGGCCACCGCAGCCCGAGACCGCCAGCACGAAGGCGGTCACCATGGCGGCCGGGAAGGCGAGGCGTCGCATTCCTCGGAGCCTATGCCATCCCACCCGGGTCACGGGCTGGCCACCTATTCTGTCTGGGGTGTACGTCAATGCGGGGTGGACCGGTTGGGGTGTGATCATCGTACCGATTTGGGTGCTGTCCGTGTGTGGCGGGCCGTACCTGGCGGTGCGGCTGCTGTACGACCTGGCCGTGCAGGGCGACGACGGCATCGACCATAGTGGTGTTCCGCTCGGCGGCCTGGCGGTCGGCCTGCTCGCCGGCGGCGCGGTCAGCTACCTGCTCGGGCTGGCGCTGAACCGGCGCCGGGGGCCCGGCGGCGGCTGGATCCGGACCGAGCGGTACGCGTTCGCCGACATCCCGGTGGAGAACGTGGGCCGGCACACGTTCGTCGCCGGCGCGCTGCTGCTGCCCCTCGCTGCCGTCGGCTTCCTGCCCCCGCCAGCGGTGTGGGCCCTGGCCACCGGCTGGACGGCAGTCGTGGTCGGCGCGCTGGTGTGGCACCGCCGCGCGAAGGTTCGCGCCACCGGCCGGGCGCGCGCTCAGTAGGCTCGAACCCGGGGAGGTGTCCGAGATGACCCAACCGGCGCTGCCGCCCATTCCGGGCGCGCGGCACGCGTTCCGGGTGGTGCACGCCGGATCGCCGATGCTGCGGATCCGGTACCGGCGCGGCGTGGCGTTCGGGCCGCACGGCTTTCCGGACTGGACGCCGTACGCCCGGGCCCTGGTCGAGTTGCCGCCGGCCCCGTCCGACTTCGGCATGGACGAGGCGCGCGTGCTGAACGTGCTGACCGCCAACGAGACGATGACCCGCACCGGTGATCAACTATGGGCGGCGGGCACCGGCACGCCGGTGGGCTGGACCTGGGCACACCTGGCCGGCACGCGGCGACTCGCGCTGGTGCCGATCGAGTTGCACGGCGCCGCCCGGCACCTCGGCGGGGTCAGCACCGGGGCCGCCGACCGCAGCCGGCGCGGCCTGCCCGTCGAGGACGGACCGCCGCCGCCGATCCACTTCGCCGCGCGCCTGTCACCCGAGGCGGTGGGCAAGGTGGAGGAGCGCCTGGGGTACGCGCTGCCGCCCGCGTACCGTGATTTTCTGGTCCGCACCAACGGCGGCCGACCGGCGTGGCCGGCCGTCCACCCGCGCTTCGGGTTCGTGGTCGACCAGCCGTTCTTCGGCGTCGCCCGGCAGGACTGGCTGCAGGACCTGATCTACGCCAACGCGTGGTTCGGCGACCGGCTCACCGCCGAATTTCTCGCGGTCGGGTACGTGCAGGGCGGCCTGATCGCGGTCCGGGTGCGCGGCGGCGACGAGGGCTCCGTCTGGTACTGGGACGACGACGATCCCCGCGACACGGACGCGTACGGCGCGGCTGACGTGGCGGACCGGCTGCTGCACCGGTGCGCCGATGGGTTCGCCGCCTTCTGGCGCGCGCTGCGCGAGGTGCCCTCGTCGCTGCGGGCGATCGCCGAGCGAGACGCGGCCGGTGCTCACGCGTCGCCGGTGTGGGACGAGCGGATGGGTGCCGACCTGCCCGCCGCCAGACGCGCGCCGGAGGCCCTGCCGTGACACAGTCGTGGGAGCCCGCGAACGAGACCGAGCGGGCGATGGTCCGCGCCCTGCTGGACGGCGACCGCCAGGACTTCTTCCGCATCCTGGCGTTCAGCGACCTCTACCTGCCGCAGCGCACCACCGACCGGGGCGGGCCGCAGCGACTGATGACCATGCAACTGTTCGGGCAGACGTTCCTGCCGGTGTTCACCTCGGTCGAGGGTATGGCGGCGCAGGTGGGCGGTGCCGCCGACGGGTACGCGGTGACGAACTGCGCCGAGCTGCGGCGCAAGTGGCCCAACCCGCAGTGGCGGCTCGCCGTCAACGTCGGCTCGCCGATCGACATGTACGTACCGATCGAGTCGGTGCAGGCGGCCGCGCTCGGAGAGATCGTGGTCCCGACCGTGTCAGAGGTGGTGGCCGAGGCCGAAAAACAGGTGCCGACGGAGGGCGACGTCGACCCCGACGGTTACATCCAGGCCCTGCTCGACACGGTGGTGCTGCTGCCGACCCTGGGCGAGGTGCCGGACGCGAACCAGATCCTGTCGGACGACTTCCCCTGGCGGCCGGTCGGCACGGAAGAGGCGCCGTTCATCGAGGTCTTCACGTCCGAGGAGACGTTCGTCGAGGCGTATCCTGAGCCGGTGCCCGCCGTGACCGTGGCGTTTCCGTTCGTGCTGTCCCTGTGGCCGGAGGGGCACAATCTGGCGGTCGACCCGCGTACCGCGCAGGAGTTGACGGTGCCGAGCGAGCACGTACAGATGCTCCTGCTGCTCGGCGCAGCTGACGACGCGGAGGAGGACGAGCGGTGAAGGCCCGATGAGGCGGCTGGCCCGCGCAGCAGTGGTCGCGGCGGCCGGTGTGCTCGCGGCGGGCCAGGTCGCGCCGACTCCGGCGGTGGCCGGCGTCGTTACGCCGGTTTCGGCGCTGGCCGCGCCCAGCTGCGCCGATCCCGGCGAGGCCATCGATCCGGTGCCCTGGCCGCAGCGGATGCTCGGGCCGGAGCGGATCTTCCCGCTGACCAGGGGCGGTGGAGTGACCGTCGCGGTGCTCGACTCCGGTGTCGACGCCGGCCACCCGCAGTTGGCCGGCCGCGTCGAATCCGGATTCGACGCGGTAGCCGGCGGCGGGTCCGCGGACAGCGACTGCCTCGGTACGGGCACGCAGGTCGCCGGCGTGATCGGTGCCCAGCAGGAGCGCCCGGGCGGGCTCACCGGCGTGGCACCCACCACCCGGATCCTGCCGATCCGGGTGGTGGCCGACCGGCTCTCCGGCGAGGGCGCCGATCCGCAGGTGCTCGCGCAGGGCATCAATGTGGCCGTTGACGGCGGCGCCGACGTGATAGCGGTGTCGACCATCACGTACCGCGACTCGCCGGCCCTGCGCGCGGCGGTGGACCGGGCGTTCTCCAGCGACGTGCTGGTCCTGGCCGCCGCCGGGGACCTCGGCGACGGCGAGAACCCCACCCCGTACCCAGCGGACTACGACGGCGTGATCGGCGTCGGCGCGATCCAGGACAGTGGCGAGGTCTGGCCCAGGTCGCAGCGCGGCGACTACGTCGACCTGGTCGCGCCGGGCGTCGGGGTGGTCACGCTGCAACGGACGCGCGGCCGAGCGGTGGTCGACGGCACGGGGGTGGCCTGTGGCTTCGCGGCCGGCGCGGCGGCGCTGCTGCGCGCCCGGCGCTCCGACCTGACCGCCGAGCAGGCCGCCCGGCAGTTGCTGACCACTACCGTCCCGGCACCCGGCGGATCCGCGTACGGCCACGGCATCGTCAACCCGTACTCGGCGGTGCACGACAGTCTGGCCGACGGCGGTGAAGCGCAGCCGTTGCCCGCGCTCGGCAAGCCGTCCAGCGGAGGGTCACCCGCCTGGGCGCGCAGCCGCGACCTCGCTCTGGTGGGCACCGGTCTGGCGGTCGCCGTGGTGCTGACCGTACTGACGCTGTCGATCGCGCTGCCGCGGGGCCGGCGGCGGTTCTGGCGCTCGGCGGTGGCTCCCGCGCCGGCGCGGCGGGACGAATCCGAAGAACCCGGCCCGCCGGTCATGCTCTTCGACTGAGCGCCCCCGGTGTCAGTCGGCGGGGGCAGCCGAGGCGGGGCGGGTGGCCGCGACTGGGTCGAGCGTCGGTCCGGTGGGTATCCGCGAGACCAGCATGGTCGGCACGTCGGTGGCCTGGGCCGCCGGGTAGCCGAGCTGCCCGAGGACTGTCGCGTTGGGCACCGGGAACTTGATGCCGAGGTCGGTGACGACGTAGTACGGGCCGGCATCGGCGGTCGGCGCGCCGAGCACCCGTACGACGGCGACCTGGCCCGGCGGCACCAGCACATAGTCGGCGAGGATCACGCCGTCGCGGGTGACCGAGCCGGTCGGTACGGCCTCGTCGAGGCCGGCCTCCGTACCGCCAACAGAGGTGATCGTCGGTACGGCGCGCGCGTCGCTGGTGACCGCGCACAGCGCGTCGCCGGTGGCCGGTCGGATCAGCGCGGGCGGCGTCGCGGGCGGGGCGCTGTCTCCGGTCGCTGGCCGCACCTGGCTGCTGACCGGTGCCGACGTGGCCTGGGACACAGGTATCTCGACCGGCTCCACGGTGAACTCGGCACGCAGGATGTTCTGCTGCAGCTCGGTGATCGGAGCGAGCCCGTCGTCGAGGACGAGGTAGTACTGCGGCCCCGAGCCGGTCTGCGTGACCAGCACGTCGCCGATCGTCCAGCCGTCCACTTCGCTGGACGGCTGGTTGCGCCCGCTGAACGCGACCCGTTCGATGGCGTTGCCGGCGGGTAGCGCGTTGAGCCACGCCGCGCCGACCGGTGCCGCGTCGACCTCTCCGAATAGGGCGGGTACGACGTTGCGGGCGTCGCGGATCAGGAACCGGCGGCCGTGCCAGACGAGGTACGTCGCGTCCTGCCGGGAGTCGCGGACCAGTACGCCCTCCTCGGCCAGCGACCGCCCGCCGACCGGTGCCCGAGACACGACCAGGGAGACGGTCTCGACGGTTCGGCCGGTGTCGTCCCCGCTGGGCGCCGAGCAGATCGTCCAAGGAAGACCAGCTTGCTTACTGGCCGGTGCCAGAGAGTTGGGCGCGCCCGGAATGCCGATCGTGACGCCGCGGGGCGCGCTGGCCAGTGAGTTGCCCGGCACCCGGAACACGGGCGCGTCGGGGCGGCCGGAGGCCAGCACCGCCGACGCGTAGTTGAGCGTCGGGTGCAGTTTGCCCTGCAGGTAGATGAAGCTGGCGCCGGTCTCCTTTTCGATCACGACCGCGCCGTCGGCCTGCCACCTGTCGCTGCCGGCCTTGGTGATGATGCCGTAGATGCCGAATCCGGCGGCTACCAGGATGGCGATCATCAGGCCGCCGAAGATTGCGCCGATACCGCGGCGCAGCGGGGACTGCTGCGGGTCGGTCTCGCGCATCACGAAGGCAGAGATGACCCGTTGGGTGAGGAACTGGTACGAGTGGAGTTGGTCGCGTCGCGTGGCCATGTCCGGGTCACCCGCCGATCGACGAGAACAGTCCTTGAATCGCGCCGAAAAGGCCGGCGACCGCGCAGGCCAGCGGGATCAGCGCCAGGATGGCGAGCACGTCGACGATGTCGGCGGCGCGACCCAGGTAAGGCGACGGGCTGCGCCGGCTGTAGACCAGGCTGGCGGCGAGCACCGCTGCGGCGGCGACCACGATCAGGAGCAGGATCAGCAGCCGACCGCCGTGGTCGGCGTCCAGTGTGTTGCCGAAGGCCAGCAGCGCCATCCCGACCACACCGCTGACCAGCAGCGGCACCCGCTGCTGCGGAAGGGCGAACAGGCGGGCGCGCAACAGCAGCGCCGCCGCGGCCGCGAAGCCGAGGAGCTGGGCCGGTATGCTTCCGTCCACAGTAATCAAGATCGTGGTGGCGCAGACCCCGGTGACGGCGGCGGCGAGCAGCATTCCGGAGAGTAGTTCGGTCGCCCGCGCGACGGCGGCGAACACGTCGGACCGTCTGGGCACCGGGCGGTCTTCGAGGATCTCCTCCGGGCGGTCCGGGAGCTCGGGCACCGGTAGCCGGCCGAGCCAACTGGCGAACAGGGGGTAGCCGGGGAGCAGACCGATGACCGTGGTAAGCGTGACAGCGGCGGAGCCGGACGGCGACATCCCGGCCAGGCACAGCACCGCGGCGAGCAGGCCGGCGACGCTGATCGCCAGCCCGGCCATGAAGAGCCGCTGCACGGCGGCAACGCCCGTGTAGCCGATGACACTGAACACCAGCAGCGCCGCCGAGCCGAGCAACAGGCTCGGCGCACCCAGCCGGAGCAGACCGATGTCGCTGGGCGCAGCGAGCAGCGCGCCGCCCGCGAACGCGTACGGCAGGCCGGACGCGGCCACCGCGGCGCCGGCGGTCGCGTCGGAGAAGGCCCGGGACAGCAGCAGTCCGACTATCGCGAGGACCGCCGCCATCCCCAGCGCCACGCCCGCCGGCAGCGGCCACGGCGGTCCGGACAGCACGAGGGTCAGCAGACCGAAGCTCAGCACCGCGGCGGCGACCGCGAGGCCGCACCGGCGGGTCGCGGAGCCTCCCCAGGAACGCCCGGCCCGCCGCGCGCCACTCGCGATCACCTCGACCACGTCGTCGTACGCGAGCTCGGGCCAGTCTTCCCGGCGCGGGGCCAGGTGCAGCAGTTCGCCGTCGCGTACGCCCTGCACGGAGAGGTTGCGGGTGGCTTCGAGCACGCCGCCGGTGGCGCGGCGCAGCACCCAGCCGCCGTGCCGCTCGCCGGCCTCGCCGAGGTCATCGCCGGCATGCCGCAGCAGGTGCGGCAGCAACTCCCCGACGAGCATGTTGTCGGGCAACGCGACGTCCATGCGCCGCTTCGGTGCCGCCACCGTCACTCTGGCCAGGCTGAGGCCTCCCGGGGCAGTCACGCTGGTCACCTCCACCGGGGCCCGCCGCCGCTCGTCGAGCGCCAAACTAGCATGTCCATGCCACCCAACTGATCCATTCTTCACGGTGGATTCGGTCTATAGGATTGCCCTGCACACAAAGGGAACGAGCCGGCGCGGCGGAGGTCGATCGGGTGACATCGGTGATCGTGAAGCGGCCGCCGCGTCGGCCCGCGCCGCCGCTGCCCACCGGCGAGGTCGTGCTGGATCCACCGCCCGAGATTCCCCCACCCGCCGGCAAGGCGTGGACCCGCATGCTCATGATTCTGCCGATGGCGGCCGGCGGCGCGGCCATGGGCCTGATGATGGCCGGCCAGCGCGGCGGTGGCGGACCGTTGACCTATGTGGCCGGTGGAATGTTCGGCATCTCAATCCTCGGAATGATGGGGATGATGATGCTCAATCAGACGGGCCCGGGCAAGAAGGAGATGATCGAGGCCCGCAGGCAGTACATGCGCCGCCTGGCACAGCAGCGTGCGCAGATCCGCGCCACCATCAGACAGCAGCGGGAGGCCATCCACTACCGGCACCCGGAGCCCGACGCGCTGTGGTCGACGGTCACCGGCGGACGCCTCTGGGAGCGCCGTCGCGCCGACGCGGACTTCAGCGTCGTACGCATCGGCATCGGGGCACTGGAGGTCGCCACGCCGCTGATACCGCCGCAGACCCGCCCGGTCGACGAGCTGGAGCCGCTGTGCGCGATGGCGCTGCGCAAGTTCGTGGCGACGTACTCGGTGGTCCCCGACCTGCCGGTGGCCATCGCACTGCGCGACTTCTCCCACGTCTATCTGCGCGGCTCCGAGCGGGCGGTGCGCGACCTGACGCGTGCGCTGCTCGCCCAGATGTCCGCCTTCCACTCCCCGGACGACCTGCTGATCGGTCTGTGCGTGCCGGACATGCAGCGGCCCAACTGGGAATGGGCCAAGTGGCTGCCGCACGCACAGCACCCGGCGAAGCTCGACGCAGTCGGGCCGGTACGGCTCTTCGCGCCCGCAGTCAACGCGCTGGAGGCGATGCTCGACGACGTGCTGGCGAACCGTCCGCGGTTCGAACCAGCCATGGCGAACTCGATTCCCGGGCCGCACGTGGTGGTGGTCATCGACGGCGGCTCCACCACCGGCTCCGACCATCTGATGACCGACGGCGGCGTCGCCGGCGTGACCATCCTCGACCTGTCCAACCCGCCGCCGCGGCTGCTCGACGACACCTCGGTCGTGCTCGACGTCGCCGACGACGGCACCATCTCGGGCACCACGATGGACGGGCTGATCCAGGTGGGCACCGCAGACCGCCTCGACGTCGCGCAGGCCGAGGTGCTGGCCCGGGAGCTGTCGCCGCTGCGGCTGTCTGCCGCATCGTACGCAGACCAGCCCGCCGGGGTGACGTTCGACCTCGGACTCGCCGAGCTGCTCGGCCTCGGCTCGCCGTACGATTTCGACCTGGACCATGCCTGGGCCAGCCGACCCAACCGTGACCGGCTGCGGGTGCCGCTCGGCGTGGGCCCGGACGGGCGGCCGATCGAGATCGACCTCAAGGAGTCCGCGCAGGACGGCATGGGCCCGCACGGCCTGCTGGTCGGCGCCACCGGGTCGGGCAAGAGCGAGTTGCTCCGTACGCTGGTGCTGGCCCTCGCGATCACCCACAGCTCCGAGATCCTCAACTTCGTGCTCGTCGACTTCAAGGGCGGCGCGACGTTCACCACGCTCGACCGGCTGCCGCACACCAGCGCCGTCATCACCAACCTCGCCGACGAACTGTCCCTCGTGGACCGGATGCTGGGTGCCATCCAGGGCGAGCTGATGCGCCGGCAGGAGCTGCTGCGCCGAGCCGGCAACTACGCCTCGCAGCGCGACTACGAGCGTGCCCGGGCGGCCGGGGTGCCGCTCGTCCCGCTGCCGAGTCTGCTGCTGATCGTCGACGAGTTCTCCGAGCTGCTGACCGCGCGCCCCGACTTCATCGACATGTTCGTGCAGATCGGTCGGGTGGGCCGGTCGCTCGGCGTACACCTGCTGCTCGCCTCGCAGCGCCTTGAGGAGGGCCGACTGCGCGGGCTGGAGACGCACCTGTCGTACCGCATCGGCCTGCGTACCTTCTCCTCCATGGACAGCCGGGCGGTGCTCGGCGTGCCCGACGCGTACGAGCTGCCGCGGGCACCCGGTCACGGCTACCTGCGCACCGGCACCGAGGGGATGATCCGCTTCAAGGCCGCGTACGTCTCCGGGGTGGTGCGCCAGGACGGCTCTGGCGCAAGCGTGGGCGGCCGTGCCACCGACCCGGTGCGGGAGTACCCCACGTACTACGTGGCATCGCCACGTGACGACAAGCCCGTCGCGGAGGAGGCCGAGCCGGAGGAGGACGTGGCGGTCGGCGAGACTCTGCTGGACGTGCTGGTCAACCGGATGGAGGGGCAGGGCCCGCCGGCGCACCAGGTGTGGCTGCCGCCGCTGGCCGAACCGCCGACCCTGGGCCAGCTGATGGCGCCGATCGTGCAGTCGCCGGAGCGCGGACTGAGCGCACCGGACCTTGACCCGCAGCGTGCACTGCACGGCCTGGTCGGCATCATCGACAAGCCGTTCGAGCAGTTGCGCGAGCCGATGTGGTTGGACCTGTCCGGCAGCGGCGGCAACCTGGTGGTGGTCGGCGGACCGCAGAGCGGCAAGAGCAACTTCCTGCGTACCCTGATCGGCAGTCTGGCACTGCAGCACACCCCACGCGAGGTTCAGTTCTACTGCCTCGACTTCGGTGGCGGCGGCCTGACCGCCATGGCCGGCCTGCCGCACACGGGCGGCGTCGCCGCCCGGCGCGATGTGGACAAGGTACGCCGCACGATCGCCGAGATGCACGGGCTCATGCAGGCCCGCGAGGGCCTGTTCGCCGCGCACGGTGTGGAGGGCATCGCCGCCTACCGTCGAGCCAAGCGGCAGGGGCGGTTCACCGAAGACCCGTTCGGCGACGTGTTCCTGGTCATCGACGGCTGGTCGGCGCTGCGCAGCGAGTTCGAAGACCTCGAACCGCTGGTGAACGAGCTGGCCAACCGAGGCCTCGGCTACGGCATCCATCTGCTGGCCGCGACCAACCGGTGGATGGACGTGCGGGCGGTGGTCCGCGACATGTTCGGTACGAAGATCGAGCTGCGCCTGGGCGAGCCGAGCGACTCGGTGATCAACCGGCGGGCCGCGGTCAACGTGCCCGAGCAGACACCCGGCCGCGGTCTCACCCCGGACGGGTTCCACTTTCTGGCCGGGCTGCCCCGCATCGACGCCGAGCAGCGCGTCGACGACCTTTCCGACGCGGTGGCAGAGTTCGTCAAGCTCGCCCAGACGTACTGGACCAACCCGCCGGCACCCGCGGTGCGGCTGCTGCCCGCCGAGCTGCCGTACGCCGCGCTGCCCGCGCCGCAGGGCGGGAAGCTGCCGATCGGCATTGCCGAGTCCGACCTGCAGCCGGTCCTGCTCGACTTCGACGCCGAGCCGCACGCGCTGCTGTTCGGCGACATCGAAAGCGGCAAGAGCTCGTTCCTACGCAGCCTGGCCAAGATGGTCACCACCAGCTACGAACCCAGCGAGGCCCGGCTCATCTTCGTCGACTACCGGCGGACCCTGCTCGGCTGCGTCGACACGCCGCACCTGATCGGGTACGGCACGTCGCAGCAGAGCACCACCGATCTGGTGAACCAGGTGACCACCGTGATGCGGGAGCGGCTGCCCGGCCCGGAGGTCAAGCCCGAGCAGCTCCGCGACCAGAGCTGGTGGTCCGGGCCCGAGCTCTTCCTGCTGATCGACGACTACGATCTGCTCTCCGGTGGGATGACGAACCCGCTCACCCCGCTGCTGGAGTTCCTGCCCCAGGCCCGCGACATCGGGCTGCACCTGGTGCTGACCCGGCGGATCGGCGGCGCCAGCCGGGCCATGTTCGACCCGGTGATCAGCCGGATCCGGGAGCTGGCCTCGCCGGGCATCATGATGTCCGGCCCCCGTGAAGAGGGCGCACTGTTCGGCACCGTCAAGCCGCAGTTCCTGCCGCCCGGCCGGGCCTGGCTCTTCACCCGCCGCCAGGGCGCCCGCCTCGTCCAGCTCGCCTGGACCCCGCCGGCTCACTGACCCGCCTCAGACCGCCCGCAGGGCAGGTCCGTCGGCCAGTCAACATCGACGGTATCTTGCGGGGACGGAGCGGGAGTTCGTGGCGGGGCGGTCAGCGGCGCGGGGCACCCAGGTGCTGATGCTCGATGTCGGTCTGTGCCAGCGAGATGTAGCGCAGCGTGCCGTCACCGACCAGCGCGACCATGTCCTCGGCCATCACCTGCAGAAACTGGGTGCTGTTCGACGGCAGCTTCAGCGCCCCGCCGGCGTGCGCCGCCTCCGCGCTGGCCAGCCGCTGCAGGATCACCAGGTTGCAGTCCTGAATCGCCGGTACACCCGGCTGGTCGAGGCGGCGCAGGACGGTGAGCTGCGTCTGCCACGGCCCGAGCGGCTGGGGCGTCGCGGCGCCGACCACGCCAAGGTCGTAAACCACCAGCACCGGTTGCTGCGGGGTCGCGGCCAGCGCCAGCGGCTGCTCGGCGCCGAGCACCGTCAGGCGGTCGCTGCGGCCCGTGGCCCGCTCGCCGAAGCCGTGCCAGGCCTGCGGATCGGCGGCCACCAGGGCCACCCGCGCGCCGAGGGCGAGTGCCCGGAAAGCGACCAACTGCCCGGCCCAGGCCCCACCGACGAGCGTGACGCGAGTGGACTCCGGCCGGAACATCCGCACGGCCACAGGTTTCTGCTGCCGGTCGGAGCCCAGGATCAGCCCGGTGCCCGGCGCGGAGATGCGCATCTGGGCGAGCGCCGGGCGGGACAACGTGTGCCAGCCGATGCGCAGCCGCGCCAGCCGCCCCGAGACGCCGCCGTGGCCGTTGCCGTTGGGGCCGGGCGGCTGGCCGCCGTCGTACACCGTCCCCGGTGGGCCTTGGCCTGCGGCGTCCGGCGCGGCGAGCGGCTGCGCCCTGGCGGGGGTGGCGGCCGCAGCTGCGGCCGCCACCGCGGCCTGCGTGGCGGGGCGGGCGACAGTAGCGGACTCGGCCGTCGGTGCCTGGGCCTGCGCCGGCTTGGCCTGCTGGGCCGGCGATGGTGCGTGGACCTGCCGTACGGGCGGCTGCCCGGCGCGCGGTACGGGCGACGCCGGCTGCTGGGCCGCAGAGACTTGGCCGGCGGCCGGATAGCCCGAGGCTGGCCGGCCCGGGACCGCCGGCGGGTGCTGTGGCGCTTGGGAGTGCTGCCGGTTCTCCTCGTCCTGCGGCCTGGGCCTGTTCTCCTCGTCCTGCGGCGCGGTCACCGTGCGCCACCGCCCGTCGGGGCCGACGCGTAGACGGCGGGGCCCTGCTCGCCGTGCAGCGGAAAGAGGTCGGCCCCGGCCCGTTCGACGCCTTGCGCGACGGACTGGCAGAGCTGGCCGAGGTCGGCGGCGGGTGCCGACACGCGAACCAGGCCGCGTAGGTCGATCATCTTCTGGCTGCTGTCCGGCGCCATGATCAACGCTACGTTCGTCATCGCGGCCGGCACGGTCGACACCCAGTCCAGCAGGCCGGAGACCTGCCCGACCGGTGGCCAGTCGCGGATCCAGAACGAGCGGTGGGCCAGCCGCGACGAGTGCCAGTCGGACCACTCCTCGCGGGGCGGCGCCGCCTCCCGCTGTGTGTCGGGCGCCGCCGGCTCCAGGTCGCAGGAGCGCACCAGCGCGGTGAGCAGGCCGTCGGCGTCGAGCAGGCGGCACGAGACACCGACCCGGCGCAGCGACTTGGTGACCCGCCGGACAAGCGCCGCCACCACTGCGGGTGCCGCGTCGAGGTCGGCGTCGCCGGTTGCTGCGGCTTCGGCCAGCGCCCGCGCGTCCAGCCGTACCGCGATCCAGGTCGCCCGGTCCGCGGGCAGCGGCACACCGCCGAACCGGGCCAGCAACTGGTGGTACGACTGTCCGGCTGGGGCGGACGGGTGCATGTCGACGCTGGGCGCGGGCACCGTCTGGGTGACCACCTGGAGCACTGTGCCCGGCTGGTCGGCCTCGGACAGCGCGTCGGCCAACTTTTCGAGCGGAAGGCCGCCGGCCACACCGCGCATCGGCGTGCTCGGCGTCACCGCGGCCACCGCGTACCAGCCGGCGTCGTCACGGGCGACGCCGACCTGGGCGCCATCGGCCACCGCGACGTTCTCCACCACGAGCCCGGGGGCGAGCCGGTGCAGCGCGGCCACCCGGGGATCGTCGGCTCGCGGGGTGCCGGATGTGTCCTGCCGGCGCCGCCGGTACTGCCGCGTCATCGCGCGTCGTTCCAGCCACCACCGGCCCTGGTGCCGGCCCAGCGTCGCCGCGAGCAGCAGCAGGCCTGCGGCGCTGGCGCCCGTCGTCAGCGCCACGCCTCGGCCGAGGACGGCGAGGACGGCGACGATGACCGCCTCGACCAGCAGCAGCTGCATCACGTGTACGGGGCCGAGGTAGCCGGGACGCCGGCGAGGCAGCAGGATCGCGGGGCCGGAGGCGTCGGGCGTCTCGGCGCTGACCCGCGCGGCGCCGCCAGGCGCTCCGTCGACATCGGAACTCGTCATCGGGTGGCGGCCAACAGATCATCGAGCACCAGGGTGCGCAGGTCGTCGCGCGACGGCATCCGGCCCAGCGCCCGCAGGCGACCGGACTGGGCCTTGCGCATGCCCTCCAGCAGCTTGCGCGCCTCGCGCGCGTTGCCGAAGTTGCGATCACGCTCGATCTGGCCGAACCACTCCAGGAGCGCGTCGTCGAGCCCGGGTTCGAGCAGGTAGTCGTCGTTACGGGCGATCCGGTTGACGATCAGCACCAGTTCGTCGGGTGCATAGTTCTCGAACTCCAGCGTCTTGGCGAACCGGGATGCCAGACCGGCGTTGGCGTCGAGGAAGTCGACCATCTCGTCGGTGTAGCCGGCGACGATGACGGCCACCTCGTCGCGGTGGTCCTCCATCAGCTTCACCAGGGTGTCGATGGCTTCCTGGCCGAAGTCGGCGCTGGCGCCACCGGCGCGGGACAGGGTGTACGCCTCGTCGATGAAGAGCACACCGCCGAACGCCTCCTCGAAGACCTTCGTGGTCTTTTCCGCGGTGTGTCCGATGTACTGGCCGACCAGGTCACGCCGGGCCACCTCGCGGAACTGGCCGTTGGGTAGTACGCCCAGAGCCTTGAGAAGCTGGCCGTAGAGGCGCGCGACGGTGGTCTTGCCGGTGCCCGGTGCACCGGTGAACACCAGGTGGTTACTCGTCCCGCCGACCGCCAGGCCGGCGCTGCGGCGCCACTCGTTGACCTGGATCTCGTCGATGAGCGCGCGGACCTCGCTCTTGACGCCGGCCAGGCCGATCATCGAGTCGAGTTCGGCGAGCAGCTTGTCGACCCGCTCGGTGTCCTGCTGGGTCGCGCCCTCGATCGCGCTGACGCCGACCCGGGGCTGGTGCCCGCCCTCGTCGGCCTTGCGTACGGTCGCGGTGGCACCGTCGTCGAGCTGGATGCCCGGCGCGGCCGTGCCCTCCACCCGGGTGCCCTCGACCAGGCCACCGCAACCGCGACCGATCATGATGCCCACGCCGCGAGTGTCGTGCACCCAGCTACCGGTGATGGTCGGCGAGCTCTGGTGCGCCACCGAGATGCCGGCGTCGCCCGTCGATGAGATGTCACACCGTTCGATCGTGGGCCGGCCGGCCTGGTAAATGTAGATGCCCCGGTATCCGCACGCGCTGACTGTCGAATTCCGGATCGCCGGGTCCGCGCCGAGCCGGACGATGATCCCGTCCTCGGCAATGTCGCGGACCTCGCACTTGTCGATCACACCGCCCGCGTCTTCGATGACGAAGCCGGATTGACCTGCGGTGATCTTCACATCGGTGGCTGTGAGCACCGCGCCGTCGGTGACGCTGACACCGGCGGCGTACTGCGCGGCGACCTCGCACCTCTCGATGGTGATGCGGCCGCCGCGTGCCTGCACGCCGGGATAGTGCCCCGACCTGACGACCAGTCCCTGCAGGGTCACGTCGGCGCCGTCGCTGCCGACCGCCGGTCCGGCGCCGTCGCTCGCGTCGATCGTCACGGAGCCGGCCTCACCGGCCGCGACCAGGCTCAGCCGCTGGCCACTGACGCGGACCGTCTCGGCGTAGACGCCCGCCTCGATGGAGATGGTCGCACCGTCGGGCGCGACCTCCAGAGCATCGCGGATGCTCGGGTAGGCCCCCGAACGCTGCGTCGAGACGACAAGTACGCGCGCCATCGATTCCTCCCCGTACTCCTTGCTGGAGAATCGTAGCGAGTGACTGCCCGCGTCCATCACCCCGGAGACGCCAGCCGTGCCCGACAAAATGCGATTGCTCCAAATTAGTGAGTCGGGCTCGGCGGAGCCGGCATGATCCAGTCGAGTTGATCGACCCGGTCCAGGAAGGAGTCGGTTCCGAGGCCACTTGACAGGTTGATCGGGAGCCTGTTTCGTACTCCTGTCCTGGGCGTGTGGCGGGCGATGGTGCGGTGGGGGCACGGTGAGCGGTCTGCTCGGCATCTCGATCGTCAACTACCGCAGTGCGGGCGACACCGCCGGCCTCATCCGTTCCATCGTGACCGGACGGGCCGCCGGTCCGCAGGCCACCGGTCCGCGCGTCGCGATCGCGATCGTCGACAACAGCGACCAGGCCGCCGAACTGTCAGAGATCGCCGGGTACGCCGAGCGTGCCGGCGTGCCGGTCCGGGTGATCGCCGGGCACGGCAACGTCGGGTACGCCGCCGGCAACAACCTCGCCGCCACCTGGCTGCTGGCCGAGGGCGCCGACGTCATCTGGGTGCTCAACCCGGACACTCGGATCGCGGGCGGCGGGCTCGCCTCGGCCCTCGACGTGCTGCACGCCGGCGACCGCGCGATCGGCGCGACGGCCAGCGTCGCACCGGGCGGCGGGCCGGACCTCGGCATGGTCGACCTGTGGACCGGCCAGAGCGGACGACCGCCCGCCAGCGGGGCGGCAGGGCCGAGCAAACTGGTCTACGCGGCCGGCCACTCGCTGCTCGTCACCCGCCGCGCGTGGCAGGATCTGGGCGGGTTCTCCGAGGACTTCTTCCTGTTCTACGAGGAGGCTGACATCGCGCTACGCGCGGCCCGGTTGGGCATCCCGACCACAGCGGTCCCGGACCTGGCCGTCGAGCACACCGGCGGCGTGGCGACCGGAGCGACGGCGGACATGGCGGCCAAGTCGACCACGACGTACTTCCACGCCAGCCGCAGCTGCATGGTCTTCTTCCGCAAGCACTACCGGCACCGGGTGCCGTTCGCCGCCGCGGCCCGGCTCGGCTACGCCGCGAAGGCGCTGCTCGCCCGCCGCCCCGACGCGGCGACCGCCGTCATCCGCGGCACCGTCGCCGGGTTGCGGGCTTGACGAGCCGAGGGCCCGGGCCGGGCCGGTCCAGTCCGGGCCGGCCCAGGCTGGCGGCGTACGCGATCCGGCGCGCGGTCGGCAGCGCGACGGTGATGTACGTGGCCGCGCTGGCCATGTCCGGGTTCGCCATCCTGCTCAGCGTCGCGCTGCCGCCGGCAGAGCGCGGCCTGCTGGTCGCGACGACGACCAGCGCGACCGTCGGCGTCGCGGTCGGCGGGCTGTCACTGGAGACGTTCATGCTCGCGCAGGGCAGCGACTGGCTACGGGAGCGGTCCGGGCGGCGCAGCCTCGCCGTCTACGCCGCCACGGTGCCGCTGTCGGCCACGCTGGGCTGGGTCTTCGCCTGGTACGCGGAGGCGGCGGCGCCGGCACTCGCGGCAGCTGGGGCGGCGTGCGTCGCGGCCGGCACCATGCCCGCGGCGGCCGGCCTGACCCTCGGGCGGTTCGTCGCCGTCTACCGCCAGCGCGCGCTGTTCGCAGCCGTCGCGCCCGTGCTCTACCTCGTGCTCATCCTCGCCTCGGTCGACGACGCGACGGTCTGGCTGCTGGCCTGGCTCGGCTGCCAGGCGGTGATGGCCGTCGCGATGTGGGCGGCGCACGGGGCACCATTGGGCGCGATGGCGCGGCGCGCCTCGGCGGAGCCCGAACGCCTCGCCCGGCTGGGCCTGACCCACACCGGCGCGGTGGCACAGATCTTCACGTACCGCTTCGACCAACTCGCGCTGGCCCGCTACCAGGGCGCGGACGCACTGGCGATCTACTCCCTGGCGGTAGCGGCGATCGAGTTCTCCCAGGCCGGCGCGGTCGTCGCAGCCCAGCGGACGCTGCGCGACCACGAGGAAGGCTCGGCCGACCGGCTGCGCGGGGTGCTGCGCCGGGCCGTCTACCTGGCGGTCGGCATGGGAGTGCTGGTGCTCGTCGGGCTGGCCGGCATCGGGGTGCTGACCAGCGGGTACGCGGCGGCGGTGCTGCTCGGCGCGCTGCTGGTGCCGCGCAGTGTCGCGGTGTCGGTCGGTAAGGTCCTCAGCGCGCGCCTGGTCAACCTCGGCGGCGAGCGCACCACCGCCGTGATCGCGCTCGGCACCGCGCTGGCCGCGGTGGTCGGCTATCCTCTCGTCGCCGCGCCGTACGGGGCGTGGGGCGTCGCCGCGCTGTCGGTGGCTCTGTTCGCCGCGCACAGCACGGTGCTGGGCCTCGCCGTCCGGTCCGGGGCCGGTCATCGGGTGGCGGGGGACAGGGTCAGTGGGCGTGGATAGCGGCGGAACCCGCGTCGTCGCGGTGGTGCTCAACTGGAACTGCGCGGACGACACGATCCGCTGCGTCCGGGCGGTCGCCGCCGGCGGCGTCGTGCCGGAGATGGTCGTCGTCGACAACGGCTCCACCGACGACTCCATCGACAAACTGCGCGCGCTCGGTGACGCGGTGACGCTGGTGCGGCTCGACGCCAACCTCGGCTACGCCGGCGGGATGAACGCCGGCATCAGGGTCGCGCACGACCGCGACGCGGCCTTCGTCTGGCTGCTGAACGCGGACTGCGTACCCCGGCCGGACACGTTCTCGGCGCTGTTGGCGCATGCGGACCGGTTCGCGGTGTGCACATCGGCTCAGACGACGTCCGCGCGACCCGACGACCCCGAACCGGAGCCGTACGTCGTCGCCGCGACGCTGCCGGGCGGCCGGGTACGGCCGTTCCGCTGCGCCGGGTGCGAGGTCGGTGCGCACGATGTGGACGTGGTGACCGGCGCGGCCATCCTCCTCGGCGTCGGTTGGGCCGTCCAGGTCGGCCTGTTCGACGAGCGGTTCTTCCACTACAAGGAGGAGTTCGACCTGGTACGGCGGATCGCCGCGGCGGGTGGTCGGATCGGCCTGGTATGCGCCTCGCAGGTGTGGCACCGGCGGGGCGGCAGCCTGGCCGGTTCGAGTCCGCGCGCGCAGTACTACCATCATCGCAACGAGATCCTCTACGTACGCAAGCACTACCCCCGTCCGCTGCGGCGGATCCTGATCGGGGAGCCGGTCCACTACAAGAACCTGGCCAGGTCGGTGCTCCGCCTCGTCGCCGGAGGCCGCAACGACCGGCACCGGGCGCTCGCCGTCCTCGCCGGCTACTGGGACGGGCTGCGCGGAGTGCACGGCCCGACGGAGAGGTTCTAGCGTGCACGCCCTGTTCGTCAGCCACTCCGCCGAAATGATGGGCGCGGAGCGTTCGTTGCTCGCCCTGGTCGGCGAGGCGGTGCGGGCGCGCGGTCACCAGGTAACCGTCACGGTGCCCGGGGACGGGCCGCTGCGCGCGCAGCTCGCCGCGGCCGGCGCCGACGTGGTCGTGCTGCCGACCCGGCTGTGGATGGGCCGACGGTACGGCCCTGCGGTCGGCGCGGTCCGGCTGCTCCAAGCGCTCGCCTCGGTTCCCCGATACCGGCGTCTGCTGCACCGAACGCGGCCGGACGTGGTGGTCACCAACTCGGCGGTGGTACCAGCCGGGGCGGTCGCCGCACGGATGGCCCGGGTGCCGCACGTCTGGGTGGTGCGGGAGAGCCTGCTCAGCAACCCGAGCCTGCGGTCTGTGCTGCCCCGGGCCGCGATCGCCCGGCTCATCGCGCGCCTCTCGGACGGCGTCGTGGCGGTTTCCGGGTACGCCGCCGGTCAGGTGACCAGCGCCGTGCCGACAGCGCGGACGAAGCTGCGGGTGATCCCACCGCCGGTCGAATCCGGGCCGGACACGGACGCTCCGTCCGGGCCGGACGGTGTATCCGGGCCGGACGGTGTATCCGGGCCGGATGCGGACCGTCCGGCCGCACTGGAGCGGCTGGTGCTGCTGGGCCGGCACAGCGCCGAGAAGGGTCAGCAGGACGCGGTGGAGGCGCTGGCGATCTGCGCGCGCCAGGGCCGCACGTTCACCCTCACCCTGGCCGGGGTCGGCGACGGCGAAGCGCAGCGGGGCCTCGCCGACCTGGCCCGCCGGTACGGCGTCGAGACGCAGCTCGAAACCGTCGCGTGGACGGACGACCCGGCCGCGTTGTACGCGCGGGCGGACGCGACGCTGATGCTGTCCCGCAACGAGGCCTACGGCCGGGTGACGTTCGAGTCGCTCCGCTCCGGCACACCGGTGATCGGCTACCGGGCGGGCGCCACGACGGAGATCCTCGCCGGTGGTGGCGGACTGCTGGTGGATCCCGACGCCGGTGCGCTCGCCTCGGCGTTGCTGGATCTGGCCGCCGACCGGGAGGCGTTCGGGCGGCTCGCGGCCGAGGCGTCACGGCGCGGGCGGGAGCTCGCCACCGAACCGTCCCCGGCCGCACGCTTCGTCGCGTACCTCGAAGAGCTGGGTGCGGTCAGCTGATGTCGCACCTGCCCACGTTGCGCGGCGCGTCCCGGCCGGCGGACGCGGCCGTGGCGGTCGTCGCCGGGGCGGCTGCCGTCGCGGTCGGTGTGGCGGCGGCCTGGCAGCCGTTCGCGCTCGCCGCCGTGGCCGTGGTCGGCCTGCTCGCCTGGGGGCTGTGGACCCCGGACCGGCTCAACTACACGCTGTTCGCGGTCCTGTTGCTCGTCCCGGTCACCGCCGATCCCGGATACCCGGTCGATCCGGTATGGACAGTGCTGCTGGCGGCGACGGCGATCGCCGCACTCGGCCGGATCCAGCGCTTCCAGCCGTACGCGCCGCTGCCGTCCGTCGGGATGCTGGGATTCGCGGTCCCGGCGGTCTGCGTGCTCACCGGCCTGGTGTGGTGGACCGGCCCGAAGGACATCGTGATCGCCGTCGCGCCGCTGGCCTGCTACGCGCTGGTCGGCTGGCATGTCGTGGCCGAGGCGCGGGCCGGTGCGCCGGTGATCCGCCTGGCGCGGGCGTTCGCCTGGGTCGCCGTACCCGTCACGCTGTTGGCCGTCTACCAGCGGATGTCCGGCACCTGGCCGGTTCTCGACCAGTTGGCGATCAGCAACGCGTTCACGGCACAGGCGGGAGCCGGCAGGTCGGCCGGCACCATGGGACATCCGATCGTCTACGGCACGTACGGCATGCTGGCGATGTGCGTGGCCGTTGGCCTGCGCGGCCGGCTCTGGCAGGTACCGTTCGCCGCAGGCGCGGTCGGCCTGCTGCTGTCCGGGTCGCGCAGCGCCTGGATCGGTACGGCCTGCGCGCTCGGCATCTGGTACCTGGCCCAGCCGCGCAAGCTCACCCGGCGCGGCGTCGGTCTGGTCGCGGCGTTCGCCGCCGCCGGCACCGTGCTGGTGGCCGTCGGTCCCAAGCCGGTGCGGGACCTGACTGACCTCGTCCGGGCCCGCCTGACCAACGTCGGCGGGTCGAGTTCGGCGACGGCGCGCTACCGCCGTACGGAAGAGGCCTGGTCCGGCATCATGGACGGTGCCGGCAGCGCGCTGTTCGGCCTGGGTCCGGAGGCGCACGTGCGGTTCTTCCAGCAGGTCGGCATCTCCGACGGGCAGGCACAGGCGTTCGACAACAGCTACCTCACCCTCTGGTACGACTTCGGCGTGCTCGCGCTGCTGGTGTTCGTGTCCATCCTGGCGGTCGTGCTGGTCAAGCTCAGGTCGCTGACCGCACGGATGCTCATCGTCGGGTTCGCCGTACAGATCTGGTTCTTCGACTTCTACCTGTGGCCGGCCGCCGCAGGGGTGCTGCTGCTCGCCGTCGGCATCGGCGCCGCCGAGTCGCTGCGACCTGTCGACTGTAGGCTCCCCGACCCGGCGCTGACGGCCTTGCGACGATGAGCGGAGCGGACCTGCTGCTAACATTGCGCCGCTATTCCGGCGGGGTGTGAGGTTCAGCGTGAAGCTTTCCGGGCGGTTCGCCCCGGCTCGGCTGCTCAGTCGGCCTGCCTCCGACGGGCCGGGCGATGTCGCGCCATCCGTACACCAGCAGTGGCAGCAGCTCACCCTCGAGCGCCATCTGCGAGCCGTGTGGTCGCAGCGGTGGCTGGTGCTGGCGCTGGTGCTGCTCGGTGCCGCGGGCGCGGGTCTCGCCTCCGCCCAGCAGGAACCCATGTACCGGGCGGACGCCCAACTGTTCTTCGCGCCGAACTTCACCACCCGCGACATCGGCCAACTCAACGAGGGCGGCAACTACATCCTGCAGCGGGTGCGCTCGTATGCCGAGGTGGGCAACAGCCCTGAGGTGGCCGAAGCCGTCGTACGGCGACTCGGGCTGCCGTACCAGCCTTCGGAGTTGACGCAGCGGGTCACGGTGACCGGCGCGGCCGGCACGGCGGTGCTCACCGTCGAGGTCCGTGACCCGGATCCGGTACGCGCCCGCGACATCGCCAACGCGATCGCGGCGGAGTTTCCCGCATACGTCGCGCGCCTGGAGAAGCCGACCGGCATCGACGAGTCGCCGGTCAAGGTCTCGGTGACCCGGCCGGCGACGACGCCCTCGGCCCCGGCCACGCCGCAGGTCGCGGCCGACACCGGGCTCGGCGCGGCCGGGGGCCTTGCGATCGGAGTCCTCGTCGCGGTGGTCCGCTACGCGCGTGACCGCACCGTACGCGACGAGAGCCACGCGGCCGAGGTCGCCGGCACCGTCCTCCTCGGTGCCGTCGCGGCCGGCGGGGGGAGACCGCCGCTGGCGACCGGCGACGACACGGAGCCGCGCGTCGAGGCGTTCCGGCAGATCCGCGCCAATCTGCGGCTGCGCGCGGCCGGGCGCCGGTTCGCCAGCCTCACGGTCACCGGCTCGGTGCCGGGGGAAGAAAAAACGGCTACTGCGGCGAACATCGCCATCGCGATCGCCCGGGCCGGCGAGCCGGTCGTGCTGATCGACGCGGACGTACGGAACCCCGGCGTACACCGGGTCTTCGACGTGCCGAACACGGTCGGCCTGACCAGCGTGCTGCGCGGCGAGGTCGCGGCCGAGCAGGCCACGCACCGGCACCCGGACCTGCCGCTGTACGTCCTGCCGGCCGGCCCGGCCGGGCCGGAGCCGAGCGAGCAACTGCTGGCCTCGGACGCGCTGGCCCCGGCGCTGGAGTCGATGCGGCTCGGCGGCCGGTTCGTCGTGGTCGACGCGCCATCGCTACTGTCCGATGCGGAGACGCTGCTGCTGGCGAGCGCGACCGACGCGACGCTGCTGGTGGCCAGGGTCGGCTTCACCCGCGCTGATCGGCTGGCCGCCGCCGCCGACGTGCTGCGTGCCCTACCTGTCAACCTGGTGGGCCTGGTGGCGACGCGGCGCGGGGCGGCGATGCGGCGCGGGCGCTAGGCGTTACCCGGTCGCCGGCACAGTCGCGTACGTTAATCCACATGAGCGATAGCGTCGCACTGCTCCTGCGACGTGTGGGGTTCGGTCCGACCTCGTCCGAGTTGGCCGCCGCGTCGAAGGCCGGGTACGCGGCCACCGTGGCGCGCCTGATGGACCCCGGAGAGCAGGACCGGGGTGCAGCGGCGGCGCCGATGCCGGAGCTTGGCCCCGACGCGTTCGACGATCTGCCCGACCCGGGCGCCGAGCGGCGCGCCGCCGCGGAGGCGCTCCGCCGCCAGCAGACCGACACGATCATCCGGTGGTGGCTCGACCGGCTGACCGTCGCCGACCACCAGGCCACCGAGAAGCTGCTGTTCTTCTGGCACGGGCACTGGGCGACCTCGATACGGAAGGTCGGAAGTCCGCAGTTCATGCTGGCGCAACACCAGAAGATGCGAAGCTCGCCGACGTTCACCACAATGGCCCGCAAACTGGTCACCGACCCGGCGCTGGTCTACTGGCTCGACGGACACACGAACACCAGACGGGCGCCGAACGAGAACCTTGCCCGAGAGCTGATGGAACTGTTCATGCTCGGCATCGGGCAGTACAGCGAACGCGACGTCAAGGCGGCCGGCCGGGCACTGACCGGCTGGAAGACCGACCTCAGCGTGCCGGCGACGGCGATCTTCGTGCCCAAGGACCACGATGCCGGGCCCAAGACCATCCTCGGCGCCACCGCCAAGTTCGACGCGCTTTCGCTGGTGGACCACCTCGCCGCCCGGCCGGCCTGCCCCCGGTTCATCGCGGACCGGCTGTGGTTCCGGTACGCGTCCGCCACCGAACCGATCCCGGAGTCCACCCGGGGGAAGATGGTCGCGGCGTTCCCGGTGGGCATCTCGATGCTGCGCGCCCTGGTCGAAGACGAGCAGTTCCGCTCGGGGCGCTACCGGATGGTGAAGCAGCCGATGGAGTGGCTGGTCGGGGCAATGCGGCAGCTCGGCATCCGCCCGGCGCGACTCTCCGGCGAGGCCTTCCACACTGTCGTCAGTGGGCTCAAAGGTCTCGGGCAGGTGCCGTTCGCGCCGCCGAGTGTGGCCGGCTGGCCGAGCGGGACCGCCTGGCTGACCTCCTCGGCGGCCCAGGTAAGGCTGGGCCTCGCCGGCGTACTCGCCGAGTTGGCCGGCGGCGCTTGGGTAACGGTGGAGCGGTTGGCCGACGTACTCGTGGTTCCGACCTGGACCAACCGCACGTACGCGGCGTTGAAACAGGCGACGACACCGCAAGAGCTGATCACGCTCGGCCTGGCCAGCCCGGAATACCTGGTGAACTAGCATGGATCCGTTGACCCGACGCACGTTCCTGCTGGCCTCCGGCGCGGTCGGCGGCGGTGCGCTCGCCGCAGCCGGCCTGGGCATCGCTGAGCTGCTCGCCAAGGGCGACAAGGACGGTGAGCCCGGACCGGCCGACACGCTGGTGATCGTGACGCTGTACGGAGGCAACGACGGGCTGAACACGGTCATCCCGTACGCCGACCCGGCCTACCACTCCGCCCGGCCGGAGCTGGCCTACGCCCCCGAGGAGGTGCTGCACCTCGACGGCGCGTTCGGCTTCAACCCCGCGCTGGGCGGACTGAAGCGGCTCTGGGACGACAAGCGGTTGGCAGTCGTTCTCGGCGTCGGATACCCCCGGCCGGACCGCAGCCACTTCCGGTCGATGGACATCTGGCAGACAGCGTCGCCCGACGCGCCGATCCGGACCGGCTGGGTGGGGCGCTGGCTCGACGGGATCCAGGCATCCCCGGAAGCGGCCGTCAGCTTCGAGCCGGTGCTTCCGCCACTGCTGGCAGGCGAGACGCGGGCGGGAGCGAGTGTCACGCTCGGCGTACCCCAACTGCCCGCCGGGATCAGCGCGGACATGGTCCGCGCGCTCGGGCGCGAACAGCGGGGCGAGGACGTCCTGCAGGCGCGAGCGGCGACCGCGCTGCACGACTTCCTGCGGGTCGACGGCCTGATCCGGCGGGTACGGGAGTCCGATCAGCCGTTCGACGCCGGTGAGGCCGGACACCTCCCGGCCACCAGCACGGGCGGTGAGACGTCACTGGCCACCCAACTCGCGCTCGTGCACCGGTGCATCGAGGCAGGTGTGCCCACCCAGGTCTACTCGGTCAGCCTGGGCGGCTTCGACACGCACGCCGACGAGCGGCCCGCGCAGGAGCGGCTGCTCAAGGAGGTCGACGGGGCGCTGGCCATGTTCATGGACCGGCTGGCGACGAGTCCGGCCGGGCGCAACGTCACGGTCGTTGTCTACAGTGAGTTCG
Source organism: Solwaraspora sp. WMMD792 (assembly GCF_029626105.1). NCBI lineage: Bacteria > Bacillati > Actinomycetota > Actinomycetes > Micromonosporales > Micromonosporaceae > Solwaraspora > Solwaraspora sp. WMMD792. Next base: position 4,223,190 of record NZ_JARUBH010000009.1, on the reverse strand, counting down.
GCCGTCGGGTGCGCGCCAATGCCTCCGACGGCACCGACCACGGGACCGCCGGACCGGTCTTCGTACTCGGTCCCCGAGTCGTCGGGGGCTTTCACGGCGAACAGCCCAGCCTCACCGACCTCGACGACGGCGACCTGAAGGCGACCACCGACTTCCGGGACGTCTTCGGCACACTGCTCGCCTCCGTACTGCACGCCGATCCGGCCCGCTACCTGGAGGGATACCAGCCGAAGCCACTGTCCCTGCTCGTGCTGTAGCTAGTGGTGGCGGTTGGGCCCGTGCGGGTCGGGCCCGACTTCGTCGGGCAACGCCTCGTCGTCGGGCCACGTCTGGTCGTCGGGCGCTGCCCCCTGTCGCGGGGCAGGCGGCACCTGGTAGGCGGGTGCGGGTGGCTGGTAGATGGGTGCTGGTGGGTATTCCTGCGCTGGCGGGTATTCCTGCGCTGGCGGGTATTCCTGCGCTGGCGGGTATTCCTGCGCCGGCTGTTGTGCCGGATAGGCGGGTACCGAGGGGTACCCGGGAGTGGGCTGGCCCGAGTCCCCGGACGACGGCGAGTACGGGTACGTCGCGGCCGGCGACACCAGCTCGACCGACGCGGCCCGGCGGCGGGCACGGCGCCGCAGAAGCAGCACCACGAGCACGATCAGCCCGATCACCAGCACGCCGCCCGCCGCGCCGCTGGCCCAGATCAGCCAGCCGGCTCCGTCGGAAAACTTGTCCTCGATCTTCTGCAGTTCGGTGGCGTTCTGCCGGTACGTCTGCGCGACCGAGTTCACCGGCGCGTTCTCTATGACGGTGCCGAGCTGGCTGATGGCGGTCTCGTAGTCACCGGCGAAGTAGGCGTCGAGCCCGCTGCGGAACAGCTGATCGGTCTCGCCCAACGCGTTGTCGACGCCCGCCTCGGTGAGCAGCGCGGTGATGATGTTCATCGGCACCAGCGCACGGTTCGCCCGGTCGGGCAGTTCCAGGTCGTTGTCGAGCACACCGACGACGTGGCCGTTCGTGTCGATGGCCATCCCGCCGAGCGAGTGGATGCCTACGTCCTCGTTGACCCGGTACAGCGACGCGGAGCCGCGAGTGCCGGTACCGATGACCTTCACCGGCTTGGAGCGCAGCGAGTACGTCGCCGTGCGGGGATCGACCTCGTCGGTGGCGTAGCCGACCACGACCAGCGAGGCCCCCGGGTCGAGGGTGCCCGACGAGGCCAGCTCGACCGCGGGCAGGTTCTGCTGCTCCAGCTTGACCAGGGCGATGTTGCCGGCGTCGGCGTCCAGCACCTCGACCACCTCACCGGGGATCGCCGGACCCTCCGTCAGACCGCCCGTGGGTGCCACGCCGAGCTGCCCGTACACCTGATGGTCCGGCTCGGCTGCGGCCTCGAGACCGGTGAAGATGCTCTGGTGGAGGTTGTCGGCGACGTAGCGGTCGAGCGCGTCGGCCTCGAGGGTCTTCTCCGCGATGAGGATGCGTCCGAGCGAGTAGAGGGCGTTCTGCGCTGCGGTGTCCTTCGCCGGCCGAACGCAGAGCCCGTTGGTGATCACCTCGCCGCCGGTGCCGACGACGAAGCCGCTGCACCGCCGGGTGAACGTGATCGGCGACGCGCGCAGCGGTGCGCCGGACTGCTTGTCCCGCAGGTATCCGGTGTAGACCACTTCGACGTAGACCAGTGACGGCGAGGCGATCGCCAGGGCACGCTCATCCAGCGTGTACGGCGGAGCTGCGGCCGCCGGAGCCGGCGTCACAAGGACCCCCAGCGCCACGGCGACCGCCGCCGCGTACGCGGCAACGCCGGTCAGCCACGACGCGCGCGCGCCCGCGCCGAGCGTACGGGATGAAACTCGCCTAACAGTCATTTTTGGACTCACAGGTTGGGCTGGTGCTGGTAGCGTCTTCCACCCTACGCACCAGTCGCGAAACACCCGCGTATGGTGACGGGCCTTCGGCACTGTGGCTGTGGCACCCCGAAACGACTCTCCGGGCTGCTGTGCCGGCCGTCACAACGTGTACTCGTGATCGAGCGTGCTTGGCGACTGCCCTGGGCTAGGTGGCGCTGCCGCTGGGGCGCGGACGAGCTTGCGAAGCTGGAAGCGGCGCAGGAACGCGCGGACGCCGACGCTGAGCGGATCTGGGGCGTACGAGCCGAGTCCGGCTGGCTGCAGATCCTGCTGCCTACGACCGCGATATGCGTACGCGCTGGTCAGCTGGCGTTTTCGCTGATCTCTGGGGTGCCCCCGGCAGGATTCGAACCTGCGGCACACGGTTTAGGAAACCGTTGCTCTATCCCCTGAGCTACGAGGGCGCGAGGGCCCAGTCTAGCGACCTGGGGTTCACCTTGGGTGGCAGGGAGTCGCCCACGTTCACCCACGTCCCCCGCCCCCGTTCTCCCAGGCCAGGACCACAGCTCGAGTACACGAATCCCGGTCTGCGACCGGCGGTCCGTCCTACGCGGGCTGCACAGCCATGAAGGCGTCGCACAGGGCCGTCTGGCATACCCATGGAGAAGCTGATGCGTGGGAGACTGGCACGGTGGTGAGCGTCCTGGAGCGTGAGGTCTTCTCGGAGGCGGCGGCTGCCCGGCTTCTGCGGGTGGCGCAGTCGACGCTGCACTACTGGCTGGAGGGCGACGAGCGTAAGGGACGCCGGCACAAACCCGTGCTACGCACCGAGCCGCGCGGCGCCCGTTCGGTCACGTGGGCCGAGTTCGTCGAGGCGGGGCTGTTGCGGGAGTACCGCCGTACCCACCGGGTGCCGATGGTCGAGTTGCGGGCGTTCATCGACCTGCTCCGGGAGGAATTCGGGGTGCCCTACCCACTCGCCGACCGCCGACCGTATGTCGCCGGCAAAAAACTCGTTCTGCAAGCTCAGGCGGAGGCCGGTCTCGACCCGGAATACAGCCTGGTGGCCGCAGTCGGTAACCAGTTGCTGCTCACTCCTCCGTCGGCGGCGTTCGTCGAGCGGGTCACCTGGGACGGCGATGTCGCTGCCGGCTGGCGACCGGACCCTAACCCCCAGTCCCCGGTCCGTATCCTGCCAGATGTCCGGTTTGGTCGGCCATCGATCAAGGGGATCAGCACCGAGGTGCTCTGGGAGCAGGACGAGGCAGGGCTGGGCGTCGAGGAGATTGCCGAGACGTACCAGCTCGACGTGCCCGACGTGCGGTGGGCGCTGGCGTACGAGAACTCCCAACGCGCCGCGTGAGCAGGATCAAACCTGCCGAGGTCCGGTTCTATATCGATGCCGACCTCCTCGGCCTTGCGCGCGTCCTCGCCGATCTCCGAGCCGCGACCCTTCATCTACGCAGCCACATCTACGCAGCCACCCGAACCACGATGCGGCAGATCCCGCTGACCTGACGCGGTCGTGAGAGGCCATCGCCCACGGGCACAAGCGGAGCGACCGGTGGCGGTGGCTCGTCCTGGCCGGCGGGCCTCGTCACCGGTCGCCAGGCTCGGTCGGCAAGCGGTCCGCATCCGGGCCAACTTCTTACGTAACGGTGACGTCCCATCACCGTCGGTGTCCAGGTGGATATCGACGGCCGTAGCATTCTGCTGTCCATTGCGACGGTCGGACCGATCCAGAGGAGGAGAACACATGAGAATGCCGTACGCGGCGCGGGTGGCAACGGCGACGGTGGTCGGTCTGGCCGCCGTCTCGCTCACCGCAGCCAGCTCTGCCAGCGCCACGGGCTCCACGGTGTCAGCTCCGCGTGAAAACTGACCACGTGGTTCCGGCTGAATCGGGACCACCTCCTGAAGCATCGGGAGGTGCTGAACGTGGAGGACTGGGCGGAGATCCGGCGGCTGCGGCGGTCGGAGGGTATGGCGATTCAGGCCATCGCACGGCGGTTGAGGATGTCTCGCAACACCGTGAAGAAGGCGTTGGCCAGTGATGAGCCGCCGCGGTACCGACGGGCGGCGAAGGGCTCGATCGTGGACGCGGTCGAGCCGCAGATCAGGGCGTTGTTGGCGGAGTTCCCGGACATGCCCTCGACGGTGATCATGGAACGGGTCGGGTGGACCCGTGGGAAGACGGTGTTCTGTGACCGGGTGCAGCGGCTGCGGCCGTTGTTCCGCCGGCCTGACCCGGCGCAGCGCACCGAGTACCTGCCGGGTGAGCTGGCGCAGTGTGATCTGTGGTTCCCGCCGGCGGACGTGCCCCTGGGGTTCGGTCAGGTCGGACGGCCGCCGGTGATGGTGATGGTGTCCGGGTACTCGCGGTGGCTGACGGCGGTGATGATCCCGTCCCGGCAGTCGGCGGATCTGCTGGTCGGACACTGGACGTTGATCTCCGGGTGGGGTCGGGTGCCCAGGACGTTGGTATGGGACAACGAGTCAGCGGTTGGCCAGTGGCGTGCCGGCAGGCCGCAGTTGACCGAGGCGATGAACGGCTTCCGTGGCACTCTCGGGATCCGCGTGCTCCAGTGCCGGCCGGCGGATCCGGAAGCCAAAGGCCTGGTGGAGCGGGCGAACGGCTATCTTGAGACGTCGTTCCTGCCCGGGCGCCGGTTCAGCTCGCCCCGGGACTTCAACGCCCAGCTTGCCGAATGGCTGGTACGGGCGAACCAGCGTCGGCACCGGGTGCTGGGCTGCCGGCCGGTGGACCGGTGGGAGGCCGACCGAGCGGCGATGTTGACGCTGCCGCCGGTCGCGCCGGTGGTCGGCTGGCGGCGGAGCACCCGTCTGCCCCGCGACCACTACGTCCGGCTGGACGGCAACGACTACTCGGTGCACCCGATGGTGGTGGGCCGCCGGGTCGACGTGGTCGCTGACGCCGACCGGGTGCAGGTGCTCTGCGAGGGCCGTCTCGTCGCCCGGCACGACCGGTGCTGGGCGCGGCATCAGAGCATCACCGACCCGGCTCACCGTCAGGCCGCCGCCGATCTGCGGACCGCCGCGCGGCAGGCGCCGGCACCGGCGGTCACGGCCGAGGTGGAGCACCGCAGGTTGGCCGACTACGACCGCATGTTCGGTGTCGATGCCGAGGCGGCCGCGTGATGGCCTCCAGAACGACCGGCAACCGCAACGTCTCCTCCGAGATCGCTTTCCTCACCCGTGCGTTGAAGGCGCCCTCGTTGGCGGCGTCGGTGGACCGGCTCGCGGAGCGGGCCCGGGCGGAGTCGTGGACGCACGAGGAGTTTCTCGCCGCCTGTCTGCAACGCGAAGTGGCGGCCCGGGAGGCCCACGGCGGTGAGGGGCGTATCCGGGCGGCGAGGTTCCCGGCACGCAAGAGCCTGGAGGAGTTCGACTTCGAACACCAGCGGTCGTTGAAGCGGGAGACGATCGCCCACCTGGGCACTCTGGACTTCGTGGCGTCGAAGGAGAACGTCGTGTTCCTGGGGCCGCCCGGCACCGGCAAGACCCACCTGTCCATCGGTCTCGGTATCCGGGCCTGCCAGGCCGGACACCGGGTCGCGTTCGCCACCGCCGCTCAGTGGGTGTCCCGTCTCGCTGACGCCCACCACGCCGGCCGGCTGCAGGACGAGCTCGTCAAACTCGGCCGGATCCCGCTGGTGATCGTTGACGAGGTCGGCTACATCCCCTTCGAAGCCGAAGCGGCGAACCTGTTCTTCCAGTTGGTTTCGAACCGCTACGAACGTGCCTCGCTGATCGTCACCAGTAACAAGCCCTTCGGCCGGTGGGGAGAGGTCTTCGGTGATGACGTCGTCGCCGCGGCCATGATCGACCGGCTTGTTCACCACGCCGAGGTCGTTTCGATGAAGGGCGACAGCTACCGGCTCAAGGACCGCGACCTCGGCCGCGTCCCGGCAGCGACCAAGACCAACGACTGAAGATCAACCAAACCGGGGTGGTCCAGTTTCAGCCGGACCACGGTGGTCACGATTGAGGCGGCGTTGACACACGGCGGCCAACCGTCGCCCGATCTGCAACAGCGTCGGCTTCAACCTGCCCGCTACGGTCGGCGGGACGGTCACCATCCCGGTCACCGACCACGCCGCCGACCCGGACCTGACCCCAATTTCCCTGGTAGGGGTGTTCGGCGGTGCGCCCCTCGGGTCGGTGGTGATCTCCGACAACGGCACCGCCGGGACCACGAACGATGACGTCCTGATCTTCACCCGTACGAGTGGCAGCCGCGGCGCGGCGCACCTTTACTGGACCGTCTCGGACGGGACGCTCAATGCGCAGTGCGTCGCGACCGGTTACGACCTGCCGCCGGGTAACGGCTGACCCACTGACGCGACGACGGCAACAAACACGGCAACGGCACCAGCCCGCCGACGGCACGGAGCCGGAGGCGGGCTGGCGCGGCCGCTGGTCAACGGCTCATGGCCTGCTTCGCGGTCTGCTTGGCTGACTGCGGGTCTGCGCCCTTGCCGACCTTCTTCAGCGCCTGGCGTAGCTCGGCCTCGGACATCTTCGAGTTGCCTTCGATGCCGGCCTCGTGTGCCTGCCGCCGCAGATCGTGCAGCTGATCGCGGTTACCCATCTCGACCTCCCGGATCCGGTACGGCACGCGTCCGGCGTGCCCCGATGTCCATCGGCTTCCCGGCCGACGGCGTGGCTAACGCCGGCCGGTGGGTGACCGGTGCCGCCCACCAGGTGACCCAGCCTGCCCGGCGGGGTGAAGTAATAGCGCGGCCGCTGCGGGGTAGACCCAGGTGAGATGGCAACCAGATCGACCCGGAGGGTCACCATGACGACACCAGCCGCGCAGCCGCCCATGCGGACCAGCAACGAGGCCACCGAGGAGCAGCTCGCCGTCGCCCGGCGGCAGGGTCAGGCGTACGGCGGCGCGCTGCGCGCCATGGCCGAGGAGGACGGCGCGCTGAGCCAGCTGGCCGGCGACTACCTCGTGGCGTTCGTCAACGAGGAGGCGGAGGGCATGTACGAGCTCTCCGGCGGTCAGCTGGTCTGGCGGGAGGCTGCCCCGGATGCGAACGTGCATCTGGAGGTCGCGGTCGCGGATGCCGCCGACGGCCGGTTCATTCCCGGTCTGGGCGTGCGGATCACGGTCAGCCGGAACGGTCAACCGGTCGCCACCGCCGGCCTGCCGTTTCTGTGGCACCCGTTCCTGTACCACTACGGCGGAAACGCCTCGGTGCCCGGTCCCGGCCCGTACGACGTGACGGTCCGGATCGCGCCGCCGCAGTTCATGCGGCACGACCCGGTCAACGGCAAGCGGTACGCGACTCCGGTCGAGGTGCGCTTCGACCAGGTGACGTTCGCAAACGGGCGCAAGACCAGCCCGGACGCGCAGCCCAGGGGTGCCGACGCCCCGACGATCGGCGGGGACGGCACCGGCCCACGCGACTGGGCGGACACCGCTGCAGCCTCCCGTACCTCGGACGACGCCGGTGCCCGTACCCCGCACGACGCCGCCGGGGTGCCGTCGATCGGCCGCTGGTAACGCCCGCGACATCGACTGCAGCTATCGGCGGCGGAGCGCCAACAGTGGCTATCGGCGGCGGAGCGCCAACAATGGCTACCGGCGGCGGAGCGCCAACATGGCGATGTCGTCGACCAGCGGCCGGCCGTCCACCAGCGCGCCCATTGTCTCGGCGCAGGCCGTCTCGGCGCTGGTGGCGACCAACGAGTCGGACAACTGACGCAGGCCGTCGTCGATGGTCGGCCCCCACCGCTCCACCAGGCCGTCGGTGAAGAAGAACAGCAACGCGCCGGGCTCGAGGGCGTACCTGCGCACCCGGCGTGGCCGGTGGATGCGGGTGCCGAGCGGAAGGTCCGCCGGCACCGGCAAGCTGTGTGCGGCGCGGCCACCGCCGATCATCACCGGCGGAGGATGGCCGGCCGTCGACACCGACACGACCGTCCGGGCGGGGTCGATCGTCGCGTAGCACACCGTCGCCATCATGCCCGGCTCGAAATGCTGCACCTTGCGGTCCAGCCGGGCGAGCACATCGGCCGGGTCGGTGGTTTCCAGAGCGTACGCGCGCAGCGCGCTGCGCAGCCGGCCCATCACGGTGGCCGCGTGCAGCCCGCGTCCGGTGACGTCGCCGATCGCCACGCCGACCCAACCGTCGGGCAGCGGCAGTACGTCGTACCAGTCGCCGCCGACCCCGGCGTCGTGGCCGGCGACGTACCGGGCGGCGAACTCCAGCCCGACGACCGTCGGTAGTTCAGTGGGCAGCAGGTCGTACTGCAGCGCCAGGGTGGTGGCGCGGTCGACCTGGCGTTCGCGGGCCTGGTCGGCCAGGGCGATCCGGTCGGCCAGCAGCCGCAGCATTTGTTCGTCGTCGCAGGCCGGCCCGCGTCGTCGGGTTGCCACGTGCAGCACCCCGCCGACCGAGCCGCCGATCGTCACCGGCACCGCCAGCAGCGACCGGATGCCCTGCCCCTGCAGTGCCGGATGCGCCAGCGCGTCGTCGTCAGGGTCGGTCAGCATGACCGTGTCGCCGGTGGTCAGCACCTTGCCGGCGTACCCGCGCCCCAGCGGCAACCGGGCCGGCGGTTCGTGGCCGGCCTCGATACCCCAGGCTGCGGCGGTGACCAGCTGCTGGGAGTGTGCGTCAAGCAGGCAGACGGCGGCGGAGTCGACGCCGAGCAGCCCGCCGGTGCGGGCCAGCGACTCGACCAGCAGCGCGTCGAAGCCCAGCCGGGACAGGGCAGGGTCGGTGATCGCCTCGATGCGTTTGAGGCGCTCGTCCGCGTTCCCACCCTCGACCGACACGAACGCAGCCTAGTCGAGCGGCCGGCTCACCCGGGGGTGGTGGCCCGGTCCGGCTCGGCCTCGTCGCGGGCGTCGACGATCGCGGCCACCAGGTCGTCCAGAGTGTCCATCCGCTGGCCGGGGCCGTCGAACTCCACCTCGACGCCGAACTCGGCCTCGACGGCGTCGACCAGTCGGAGCAGGCCCAGCGAGTCGACTCCCAGCGCGATCAGCGATCCGCCGCCGGTCAGCTGGTTGACCGGCACCGTGCCGCCGGTCGCCTCGTCGACCAGCTCCATCACCCGCTGCCGCAGCGTCGTCGTGTCCACCGAATCCTCCTTCGTCTCGAGTTCGTCCAGCGTCGGCCGCTGGTTCAGCACCGGCCGCCGGCTTCGCGGACCAGGTCGGCGATCTCGGCGATCGTCGGCGTGTCGAAGAACGCGTCCAACGGCACCTCGACGCCGAGCCGACGGTGGATCCGGCTACTGATCCGGGTGATCGTCAACGAGTGCCCGCCCAGGTCGAACAGGTCCTCGTCAATGCCGATCTCGGCGATCTGCAGCACGTCCTGCCAGATTGATCGGATCTCCTCGACGATTGGGTCGGCCTCGACGACCGCAGCGGCGCCGTCGACCAGGTCCGTCGGGGCCGTCGGGTCCGTACCGCCGGTCGTCGGTGCCGGCAGCGCGGCCCGGTCCAGTTTTCCGTTCGGGCTCACCGGTAGCCGATCGAGCAGCACCCAGTCGGTGGGCACCATCGCCGTGGGCAGCTTCTCGGTCAGGTGCCGGCGCAGCTCGGCGATGGTCGGCGCGGCACCGCGGGGCACCAGGTAGGCGACGAGCCGCGGCGACGCCTCGTCCGTCCCGTTCAGTAGTACGGCGGCCTCGGCGAGAGCCGGATGCTCCAGCAGCCGGCCGGTGATCTCACCCAGCTCCACCCGGTGGCCGCGGATCTTCACCTGGTCGTCCGCCCGGCCGAGGAATTCCAGCCGGCCGTCGGGCAGCCAGCGACACAGGTCGCCAGTGCGGTAGAGACGACAGCCGGCGTCGGTAGCGTACGGGTCGGGGACGAACCGCTCGGCGGTCAGCTCGGGGCGGTTCAGGTAGCCGTCGGCGACGCCCCGCCCGCCCAGGTACAGCTCGCCGGGCACCCCGATCGGCACCGGCCGCCGCCGCCCGTCCAGCAGGTACGCGGTGGTGTTCGGCACCGGCCGGCCGATGGTGACCTCGGCCGGTTCCGGCGGGATTTCCGCCATCGTCGCGTAGATCGTCGCCTCGGTCGGGCCGTACCCGTTGACCAAGCGGGCCACCCGTGAGCGCAACTGGCGGGCCAGCGGGACCGCCAGCGCCTCGCCGCCGGTGACCGCCACCACCTGGTCGTCGAGCCCGGCCTCCAGCAGGACCCGCCAACCCGACGGAGTCGCCTGCACATGTGTCACCCGGCTCTCGCGCACCAGCCGTAGCACCCCGGCGCCGTCGAGCGCGCTGACGCCGGAGGCCACCACCACCTGGCCGCCGGTGGTCAGCGGCAGGTAGACCTCGACCCCCGAGATGTCGAACGACGGCGAGGTCAGGTTGAGCCACCGGTCAGCCGGCCCACTGTCGAACATGTCCCGCATGCCGAGCAGGAGGTTGGCCAGCGCACCGTGCGGGACACGCACCCCCTTTGGCCGCCCGGTGGAACCCGAGGTGTAGAGCACGTACGCCAGCTCGTCCGGGCCGGGCAGGTCCGCAGTCCCCGGGTCAGCGGACCCCGGGTCTGCGGTTTCTGGGGCAGCGGTCGTCAGGTCGAGCTGGTCGAGGGTGAGCACCGGTGACCCGGCGGGCAGGGCGGCCGCCGTACCGCTGGTGGTCAGTACCAGCGCCGGCGCGGCGTCGTCGAGAATCATTGCCTGCCGGGCCGGCGGATAGTTGGGGTCGACGGGCACGTACGCGGCCCGGCTGCGCAGCACCGCGAGCAGCGCGGCGACCGCCTGCCAGGAGCGGTCCAGCAGCACCGCGACCAGCGATCCCGCCCCGACGCCACGGCGCCGCAGCAGCCCGGCGAGCCGGGCACTGGCCGCGTCGAGTTCGGCGTAGCTCAACGTACGTCCACCGTCGACGACCGCGACGGCGTCCGGTGTCCGCCGTACCGCCGCCGCGAACAGCAGCGGCACGGTCGCGTCGGCCGGGTAGTCGCGGCCGGTGGCGTTCCAGCCACGGCAGACCAGCTCGGACTCGGCGGGAGGCAGCACCGGCAGGTCGTCGACCGGCTGTTCCGGGTCGGTGGCCACGGCGGCCAGCAGGGTCCGCAGGTGGTCGCCGATCCGGGTGACGGCGGCGGCGGGAACAGCCGTCGGGCTGAACTGCAGGTTGATCTCCAGGTTGCTTTCCAGGTGCTCCTGGTCGCTGTCCGGTACCGGCCCGTCGACGACCTGGATGTGCAGCGCGTTGCGGGCCGCGCCGCTGAACATCGCCCAGTCGACGGTGGTCGGCACCGCAGCGAACACGGGTTCCGGCGCGCGGCGGCGGTAGCCGATCGACACCGGGGTGAGCGCGGGCGCCGGCCGCAGCCCGGTGGCCACGTGCGCCAGCGGGACGGCCCGGAACCGGTTCAGCGCCCGCGTCTCGTCCCGGACGGCGAGCGCGAGGTCGCGGAAACCCGCGTCGTCGGGCACCGGGACGGTCACCGGCAGTTCGTTGACGAACAGGCCGATCTCGTCGGCGTCGTCGGCGGTACGGGTCGACACCCCGACCCCGACCGGGACCTGCTGGTTGCCGTACCTGTGCAGCAGCGCGTGCACCGCGGCCAGCAGCAGCTCGAACCGGGTGACCCCGAGCTTGCGCCGGGCCTGGTCGAGCCCGGCGACCAGACCCGGCTCCAACACCACCGGTACGGCGTCGCCGGGTTCGGCGTCGGTCGGCACCCGGGCGAGACCGGGCAGCACCAGCCCACCCGGGCCGGACCAGCGGGTGGCCCAGTGCTCTGCGGCCGCCGCCGACTCGGCCGCGACCCGGTCCCGTTCGGTGCCGGCCCGTGCCGCGTACCCGTCGGTCGGTGCCGCCGGCAGTTCGACCGGGCGACCGGCGCGGGCGGCACCGTACGCCGCCGCCAGGTCCCGGACCAGCACGTCCTTGGACGTACCGTCGAAGACCAGGTGGTGGGCGGTGATCAGCAGCAGGTGCCGGTCACCGCCGGCGGCGGGGATCAGGCTGAACCTGGCCAGCGGGCCGGCCCGCAGGTCGTGGCGGCGGGCGATCTCCGCCGCGATCAGCCGGTCGGCGTCCGCGCCACCAGCCGGCGGTGTCAGCCGCCGCAGCGTCGGGCGGTCGGCGGCCGGGGCGAGTCGCGGTACGCCGTCGCTGTCGTCGACCCGGGTGGCCAGGATCGGGTGCCGGTCGACGACGGCGGCGCACGCCGTGGCCAGCGCCGCCTGGTCCAGGCCGGCGGCGAACCACACTCCGAGTGCCATGTGGTACGCCGTACCCGCCACTCCGGCCTGTTCGGTGAACCAGACGGCGTGCTGCGTGTACGTCGCTTCGGCGGTGCCCACGGGATCCTCCTGGTACTGCTGTTGTCTTGTCGATGTCGGACGGTGTGGCCGGGTCGGAGCCGGTCAGCCGAGCGGGTCGAACAGCGTGGCCAGCGTCCGTTTGAGGACCTTGCCGGCCTCGTTGCGGGGCAGTGCCTCGACGACCAGCACCCGGGCCGGCAGTTGGTAGTCGGCGAGCCGGTCGGCCAGGAAGGCACGCACCGTGGGCAGGGTGAGTTCGTGCGGCGGCTGCCCGGCGCGGGGCACCAGCACCGCCCCGACCGCCGACCCGAGCACGGGGTGCGGGACGGCCACCACCGCCGCCTCGCCGACGGCCGGATGTTCGTGCAGCGCGGCCTCCACCTCCAGCGAGGAGATCTTGAAGGCGCCGGACTTGATCATGTCCTGGTGCCGGTCGGCGAGGTACAGGTAGCCGTCGGCGTCCAGCCGGCCGAGATCGCCCATCCGGACCCAGCCCTGACGGAACGTCGCCTCGGTGGCCGGGCCGTCGCGGTAGTACGAACGCGGATGCGGGCAGCGCAGCCAGACCTCGCCGAGGCTGCCCGGCGGCAGCGGCCGGCGCTGTTCGTCGGCGATCATCAGCTGACCGTCGGCCGGCCGGCCCACGGCGGCCCGCCGCGCCGGGTCGAAGATCATCACGGTCTGGGCGGGGGCGGCCTCGGTCGACGAGTAGTAGTTGACGATCGTCGCGGCCGGGAACGTCGTCGCCAGCCGGGTGGCGACCGCCGGCGCGAGCGCCGCCGCCGTCGACCCGATCAGCATCACGCCGGAGGTGTCCCGGCCCCGCAGGGCACCGGAGTCGAGCAGTTCGATCGCCATCGACGGGACTAGGAAGACGGTGCCGGTGCCGGGCGCGGTCACCAGGCGGGCGAACCGTGCCGGGGTGAACCGGGGCAGGGTCAGCGCGGCCGGCTTCGCGGTCAACGCGTTGAACAGCATGGTCTGCCCGGCGTTGGTGCCGATCGGGAAGGCATGCAGGAATCGCTCCGAGTGGGCCAGGGCCAGCCGGCGCGGGTGGTTCGGCGCCCCGGCCACCAGGTTGGCGTGACTGGCGCCGACGCCCTTGGGCCGGCCCGTGGTGCCCGAGGTGTAGAGGATCTGAGCCAGGTCAGCGGGCCGCACCGGGGGAGCGGACGCGCCGGTGCCGTCGGCGACCGGGCCGTCGGCGACCAGGTCGGCGAGCGCTAGCGGCGCGACCCCGGTGGGTACGGCCGGCGCCGGCCCGGTCGGGCCGGTCAGCGGTCCGTGCAGGACCAGCCGGGCGGCGCAGTGCCGCACCGCGTACTCCAGTTGGGCCGGGGCGAGGCGGTCGGACAGCGGCACCGCGACCGCGCCGGCCCGCAATACCCCGCAGTACGCCACGGCGTAGCCGGTCCACTCCCGCGCCGCGAACACCAGCGCGACCCGGTCACCGGGGGCCACCCCGGTCCGTCGCAGCGCGGCGGCCACCGCCAGCGACCCGGCCCGCCAGTCGGCGAAGGTGAGCTGGTCCACGCCGTGGACCTCAATGGCGACCCGGTCGGGGTGCAGGGAGCAGCGCCAGTCGAGCAGCTCGGGTACGGTCCGAGCGGCCGGCGCGGCGGCCGGCCGCCGGGGGACACCGGTAGCTGAGCTCATCGGCCACCGCCGAGGGACGCCGCCACCCGGGCCTGCCGGCCACCGCCGGGGGACGCCGCCACCCGGGCCTGCCGGGTCTCGATGCCGACCAGGTCGTCCGGCGGAGCGTCCGGCACCTCGTCGTCGAACCGGGACAGCACCCGGGTGCGCATCGAGACGATCGCGGTCAGCGCGATGCAGACGCCGAAGGCGATGTAGAGCAGGGCGATGCCCCGGCCCGGACCGACCCCGATGACCTGCCCGACCGTGTCGGCCAGCGCCCCGTCCGGCATCAGCAGCGGCTCCATCAGGCTGGTGGCCAGCGGGGCGATCACCCCCCAGCCGAGTGGCATCGTCGACCAGGCGACCATCTGGTTGAGCGCGAAAACCCGACCGTGGAACCGGGGCGGCACCTTGATCTGGATGATCGTGTTGTAGATGCCGTTGACCAGGCCGAGCGCGCAGTACATGCCGAACGCCCCGGCACCGATGACGAGCAGGCTGGGGCGCAGCCCGGTCACCGCGCAGGCCACCGCGATGCCCAGCGTGCCGATCAGCACGGCCCGCATCCGGTAGCGGCGCGGGCCGCCCCAGACCAGCATCACCAGCCCGCCGACTGCCGCGCCGACCCCGCCGGTGAGCGCGATCTGGGCCACCTCGGCCAGCTCGGCGAAGCCCAGCACCAACGGGGAGAGCAGGAACAGCACCGGGAACAGGAACAGGTTGAGGGCGGCGAAGAAGGCGAGCATGCCGCGGAACTCCCGGCGGCGCAGCGAGTAGCGCAACCCACCGAGGATCTCCTGCCCCAGGCTCTCCCGCCGCTGCAGCGCCAGCGTGCGGGGGAACCGGATGACGATCAGCACCGCGACGGCGAAGACGTACGCCACCACGTCGATGATCATGATGCCGCGCAGTCCGACCGCCTCCAGCAGCGCGACCGCCAGCAGCGGCACCATGAACTGGGTCAACCCGACCGCGGTCTGGGTAAGGCCGTTGGCGTGGCCGAGGAAGCGTTTCGGCACCAGCTGCGGCACCGCCGACACGAACGACAGCCGTTGAAACGCCAACGCCACCGACAGCCAGCCGACGAGCAGGTAGAAGTGCCAGATCTCGGCCCGGTCGGCGATCAGCAGCCCGGCCATCACCGCCTTGGCGCCGCCGGCGGCGACGCTGGCGGCCAGTAGTACCCGGCGGCGACTCGTCCGGTCGATCAACGCCCCGGCCAGTGGGGCGATCAGCAGTCCGGGAAGCAAGCTGACGATGGAGAACAGGGCGAAGCGGGCCAGCGAACCGGTCTCCAGGTAGATCCACAGTGGTACGGCGAAGTTGGTCAGCGCGGTGCCGGTGGTGGTGACGATCTGGCCGGCCGCGACCAGACCGAACCGGCGCAGGCTGGGCTGTGGCCCGCCTGCCCGGTCCGGTCCGGTCGCCACCCGGTCCGGTGCCGACGGTCCGGACCGGGCCCCCGGCGGGTCGGCGGCCGGGCCTCGGTCGGAGACCGCGTGCAGCCGCCACGCCGGGTCGTCCACCCCCGCGCCGTCGGTGGGTGGCACGTCGGATTCGACCGGTACGGCCGGTGGCACCGCGCCCACCGGCGGTACGTCGCCCGCTGGCGGTGTGTCCAGCCGCAGATGGACGCCGGTGACGATCTCCGCCAGCTCGCCGGCCCGGTACTTGAGGAAGTAGTGCCCCGCCTCGTCGATCACCGCCAGTGCGGTGCGGTCGGACAGGAAGTGCCACTCCTGGAAGCGTTCCTCATGGAAGTCGGTGCCCCGGTCGCGTTCCCCGACCACCGAGATCACCGGGGCGCGCAGCGGGGTCACCTGGTCGCGCATCAGCGCGGTGAAGTAGTCCTCGGAGACCCGGGCGTCGTGGCGCATCGCCCGGATCAGGAACGCCGCCTCCTCCGGGTCGAGGGAACCGATCGAGGTGCCCTGCGCCTGCAGCCAGGTGCGGTAGATCCGGTCGCTGCGGACCCGCTCCACCAACCGCAGCCGCAGCAGCGGACCGAGCAACCCGCCGGTCGGCCGGCCGAACGGGAAGATCGCACCGAGGTAGACCGCGGTCAACTCCCGCCCGGCCTCCTCCAGCCGGCGGGCCACCTCGACGGCGAGCGCCCCGCCGGGCCCACAGTGGCCGTAGAGGATCAGCGGCCCGTCGACCCGGTCCAGGATCTCCGCGACCACGCCTTCGGCGACTTCGTCGATCGGCGCCGGCTCGTCGGCCAGCCCGATGTCGTGTCCGGGCATCGCCACCGACAGCAGCCGCCAGCCGGCCGGCAGCGCGTCGGCGAGCGGCTGGTAGACCACCGCGCTGCCGCCGCCGTACGGGACACAGAGCAGGGTGGCGACCCGCTCGGCGGCGGAGGCCGGTGCGGTCAGCTCATGCAGCAGCCGACCCCGCTCGGCGTCACCGTCGGTCAGCAGGGCGGCGAGTTCGCGTACGGTCCGGTGCCGGAACAGGTCCATCACGCTGACCGCCGGGGGCGCGCCGTCCCCGGCGCGGACCGTCGGCAGTTCCCGGCGCAGCCGGGCGACCACCTGGGTGGCCAGCAGCGAATGGCCGCCCAGCTCGAAGAAGTCGTCGTCGGCGCCGACCCGGGGCACCTGCAGCACCGCCTGCCAGACGGCGGCGATCAGCGTCTGCACCGGGCCGGCCGGCTCGACGTACTCCCGGGCGGGTTGATCGTCGCCCGGATCCGGCAGCGCCCTGCGGTCGATCTTGCCGTGATCCTGCAGCGGCAGCCGGTCCAGCCAGCAGTACCGACTGGGGATCATGTGGTCCGGCAGCCGGTCGGCGAGCAGCCGGCGCAGCTCGGCCGGCTCTGGCTCGGGTGCCGGCTCGGGTGCCGGCCCGTGCGCCGTTTCCGGTGCCGGGTCCTGCGGAACGCGTTCCAGGTAGCCGACCAACCGGTCGTCACGCAGCAGTACGGCGGCCTGCCGTACCCCGGAAAGCTCGCGCAGCGCCGCCTCCACCTCACCCAGCTCCACCCGGTAGCCGCGGATCTTGACCTGGTGGTCGGTGCGGCCCAGGAAGAGCAGTTCGCCGTCGGCACGCCACGCGCCGAGGTCACCGGTGCGGTACAGCCGGGAGCCGGGCGGGCCGAACGGGTCCGGGACGAAGCGCTGACTGGTCAGTCCGGGCCGGTTCAGGTAGCCCCGGGCCAGCCGGTCGCCGCCGAGGTACACCTCACCCGGTACGCCGACCGGCACCGGCCGCAGCCGGGCGTCGAGCACGTGCACCCGGGCGTACGGCAGCGGACGGCCGATCGGCACGCTGCCCGGCCCCCGCTCGTGTGCCGACACCCGGTACGTGGTCACCCCGACGGTTGCCTCGGTTGGTCCGTAGTGGTTGAACACCGGCACTCCGTGCCCGGCCAGGTCGGCCGCCCAGTCCAGGTCGGCCGCCTCGCCGCCGAGGATCAGCGCCCGCCGGGGCAGCAGCCGCGCCGTGTCCACCTCGGCGGCCAGCGCCCGCAGATGCGACGGCGTCATCTTCAGGTAGTCGATCTGCCCGGTGCGCAACGCGTCGGCGAGCTCCTCACCGGTGCACCGCCTCGGCACCAGATGGACGCTGCCGCCAGTCGCCAGCGCCAGGTAGAACACGGTGACGCTGAAGTCGAACGACAGCGACTGCAGCAGCGCGTACCGGCCGGCGGGCACGACGTCGAACCGTTCGGCGACGCCGTCCAGATAGTTCAGCACCTGCCGGTGGGCGACCGCGACCCCTTTGGGCACGCCGGTCGAGCCGGATGTGTAGATGACGTAGGCCAGGTCGTCGCCGCCCGCCGCCCCTGCCGGCGGCCTGGTCGGCTGTTGCGCGACGACCGAGGCGATCCGGTCCAGGCAGGTCGCCTCGGCGAGAGCCGGCGGGGCCGCGTCGCCGCCCAGCACGGCGCGGATCTCGCTGCTGGTCAGTACCACTGTCGGGGCGGCGTCGGCGAGCATCAGCTGCAACCGGGCGGGTGGCTGCTCGGGGTCGAGCGGCAGGTAGGCCCCGCCGGCCCGCAGTACGGCGAGCAGGGCGACCGCCAGCTGCACCGACTGGTCCAGGCAGACGCCGACCAGCCGGCCGGGTGCGACGCCGCACTCCCGCAGCTGGTGGGCCAGCTGGTTGGCGCGTCGGTCCAGCTCGGCGTAGCTGATCAGGTCGTCGCCGCAGACCACGGCGGGTGCCTGCGGGGTGGCCGTGGCGTGCCGGCTGACCAGGTCGCCGAGGGTGGCCGCACCGGCGGTGGCCGGTCGCGGGCGGTCGGCGTCGGGCACCGGGCCGGTGCTGAACGCGGTCAGCTGCCGCTGCTGTGCGTCGTCGAGCAGCGGCAGGTCCACCACCGGCCGGTCCGGGTCGGCCACCGCGGCGCGCAGCAACGCCCGGTAGTGCCCGGTGAGCCGTGCCACGGTGGCGGCGTCGAACAGGTCGGTGTTGTAGACCAGCATGGCCCGCAGCCCGTCGTCGGTCTCGCTGACGTAGAGCGACAGGTCGAACCGGGCCGCCGCCGCGTCGCTGCCGAACGCCCCGGTGGTGATCCCGCGCGGCCAGCTGCTCTGCGCCCGCGAGTAGTTCTGCAGGGTGAACAGCACCTGGAACACCGGTGCCCGGCTGACGTCGCGGGCGACGTTGAGTTCCTTGACCAGACGTTCGAACGGGACCTCCTGGTGGCTCAGCGCCCGTAGCACCCGCCCCCGGGTACGGCGCAGCACCTCGCCGAAGCTCGGCTCACCGCCGTCGCCGGCACTGCTGGCACCACCGCGATCGCCGGCACCGCCACCGCCGGCGCTGTTGGTCGGTGTCCGGGACAGGTCGGCCCGGATCGCCACCGTGTTGACGAACAGCCCGACGAGGTTCTCCACCTCCGGCACCACCCGGCCGGCGACCGGTGATCCGACGGCGAAGTCCCGCTGCCCGCTGTACCGGAACAACGTCGCCTGCCAGCCGGCGAGCAGCGTCATGTAGAGGGTGCTGCGGTGGGCCCGGCTCAGCCGGCGCAGTGCCGCGGTGAGCTCGGCATCGAAGCCGAACCGGTGCACGTCGCCGGCGTACGACTGCACGGCGGGTCGGGGCCGGTCGGTCGGCAGCTCCAGCGGCGGTACTCCGGCGAGCGCCCCGGTCCAGTAGGTGAGTTCCCGCTGGGCGGCCGGTCCGTCACCGCGTACCCGTTGCCAGGCGGCGTAGTCGGCGTAGTCGATGGCCGGTGCCGGCGGCACCGGCAGACCGTCGGTGAGCGCGCCGTAGCGGGCGGCGACCTCGGCCAGCAGCAGGTTCAGCGACCAGCCGTCGCTGACGATGTGGTGCATCCCGACGTGCAGTACCTGGTCGTGGTCGCCGAGCCGGACCAGGAGCACCCGCAGCAGCGGTGCGACGGCCAGGTCGAACGGGGTCCGCACGGCGGCGTCGACCAGCTCCCGGGCGTGTGTCTCGTCGTCGGCGTCGAGCACCGTGAACGGTACGGTGACCTGCGGTACCACCTCGACCCGCGGCTCGCCGTCGAGGTTCTCGGTGAACCGCATCCGCAGGCTGTCGTGGCGGGCCGCGGCGGTGTCCACTGCGGCGCGCAGCAGGTCGGCATCGAGCGGGCCACCCATCCGTACCGTGCTGTGTACGACGTAGCCGGCGGTGCCCGGCGTCAGCTGCTCGGTGAACCAGATCCGTTCCTGACCGAACGACAGTGCCGGACTTTCCCCATTTCGGTGCTGAATCACTTGTGATTGGATCGGGACATCCTGCGCTGGTACGTCGAGATTCGTCACCCGGATTGCCTTTGATTTGTCTACATGAACCATCAGCCTGACTCCCGTCGTCGGCACAGCGGAATCAACTTTTGGTGCACTGTGGTGCAGACGAACGATCGATTCGATGCACGTCGTGCCGTCGTACCGTCAGGAATGCGATTCGCCGATGCCATCGTGCCCACCGAGTGGGCCATGGACGAGTTGATCCACGCGGAATTCCACGGTGGTCGGACCGAGGACGCGCCGATGACCTGGGCACAGCAGGTCATGTGGCGGGCCGCCACCCTGTCGAGGACCCAGCACCTGTTCCTCAACCTGCGCCGGGTGCTGGCGGTGCCGCGTCGGGCCCCGGCCGACCTGTCCAGCGTGGTGCGGGCGATCGGCACGCTGGTCGGCCGGCACGGCGGGCTGCGTACCCGGGTGTGCCGGGCGGCGGACGGAACGTCGCGGCAGGAGACCGCGGCGGCCGGGCAGGTCCCGGTCCTGGTGGTTGCGGGCACCGGCGACGGCGCCGCGGCGGCCGCCGAGCTCACCCGCCGGCTGGGTGACGTCGCCTTCGACCACGGTCGGGAGTGGCCGGTGCGGTTCGCCGTGGTGCAGGTCGACGGCGTGGTACGCCAGCTGGTGCTGGTCTTCAGCCACTCGACCGTGGACGCGTACGCGGTCGAGGTGGTGCTGCGTGACCTGCGGCTGATCCTGCTCCGGGGCGACCTGGGCACCCCGGCCGGGCTGCAGTCGGTGGACGTGGCCCGCCGCCAGCACGGGCCGGACCAGCGGCGCTCGGGCCGTACCGTGGCGTACTGGCTCCGGCAGTACCGCCGGCTGGCCGACGTCTCGCTCGACGAGCCGGTGCCGCCGGCCACCCCACGGCTGCACCGGGGCACGCTGGTCTCGTCGGCCGCCGCCACCGCCGCCCGGATGGTCGCCGCCCGGCACCGGGTGAGCGTCTCGACGGTGCTGCTCGCCGCCACCACCGCCCTGTCGGCCGGAGCGACCGGGCGTCAGGTCTGCGGACTGTTCAACATGTCGCACAACCGCTTCCGGCCCGAGTACGTCAATGCGATCGCCAATCTCGGTCAAATCGGCTTCTGTGTGCTGGACATCGCCGATCGGCCGGGATTCTTTGAGCTGTTACCACGGATCTATCGGGTCGCGCTAGACGGCTATTTGCACGCCTACTACGACGCCGTTGCGATGCGGACGACGTTCGAGGAACTCGGCTACGACTACACCACCGCATTCCTGCCGCACTACTATTTCAACGACGTCCGGCTGCCCGGCGGGGACTTGGTGGACGACGCGCCGCTGGTCGCCGAGCAGCAGTTGCGGGCGGCCGCCGACGACAGTCGCTTCTCCCGGACCGACGGCCTGGACGCCGCCTCCTGGCACCGCCTGCTGCACGTGGTGGACGAGCCGGATGCGCTCGGCCTCACCTACACGGTCGACACCCGGTTCCTGGCACCGGAAACGATCGAGCCGTACCTGCGCGACCTGGAGGCGCTGCTCATCGAGGCCGCGTACCGGGACGTGCCGTGGCCCTGGCAGCCCGGCCCTGGCGGCGGACGGGGCCGGGTCGTCAGGTGAAGCCAAGCTGGTGCGCTAGGACGACATGGGCCTGCCCCGCCCCCGTCGTGTGGGAGCAGGGCAGGCCGCGGTAGGCGTGGTTGTTGCCTACGGTTCGCGGTACGACGTCCGTGGCTGGCCGTGATGGCCACCGCCGCCGGGATCGCCGGCGGCTCCGGGCTGTCGCCGAGCATCAGGAGGTTAGCGGTGCGGGCTGCGGGTGTCAGACCGGTGGGGCCGATGGTGAGCTGCGCCGCATCCCGGTGGACAGCCCAGGCGGTACGGGTGGATCGGCGGAGTCAGCGGGAGGCGACGCCGGCGCGGCGCTTGCTCCACACATCGAAGGCGACCGCGGCGAGCAGCACCGCACCCTTGACCAGCATGACGTTCTCACTGGGGGCGCCGATCAGCGACATCCCGTTGTTGATCACGCCCATGATCAGACCGCCGGTGACCGCGCCGACCACCTTGCCGACCCCGCCCTGCACGGCCGCCCCGCCGATGAACGCGGCGGCGATCGCGTCCAGCTCGAAGGTGTTGCCGGCGGTCGGTCCAGCCAGGTTGAGCCGGCCAGCGAAGATGATCCCGGCCAGCGCGGAGAGCACCCCCATGTTCACGAAGATCCAGAACACGACGGACTTGACCTTGACTCCGGACAGCACCGCGGCCTGCAGGTTGCCGCCGACCGCGTAGATCTGCCGACCGAACACCGACCGCTTGGTCAGCAGCGAGTAGCCGAGCACCAGTGCCGCCAGCAGCACCAGCACCCACGGCAGGTTCTTGAACCGGGCCAGCTGCACGATCACGAACAGCACCGCCGCCGAGGCGCCGACGATCTTGAACAGGAAGACCGGCATCGGCTCCACCGCCTGGTCGTAGCCGAGCCGGGCGACCCGGGCCCGCCATTGGCTGACCGCGATACCGCCGACCGCGACCAGACCGACCAGCAGGCTGACCAGATCGGCGCCGCCGAGCGGGCCCAACCCGATGTTGCCCAGATAGCCCTCGGTGAAGCCGTTGGCGAGGGTACGCACCGGATCCGGGAACGGCCCGATGCCCTGGTTGCCGAGCACACTCAGGGTGAGCGCTCGGAACAGCAGCATCCCGGCGAGGGTGACGATGAACGCCGGGATGCCGAAGTACGCGATCCAGAACCCCTGCCAGGCGCCGATCGCGGCACCGGCGATCAGGGTGATCAGCAGGGCGAGTGGCCAGGGCAGGTCGTGCTCGACCATCAGTACGGCGGCGATCGCCCCGGTCGCGCCGACCACCGAGCCGACCGACAGATCGATGTGCCCGGCGATGATGACCAGGATCATGCCGATCGCCAGGATCAGCACGTACGAGTTCTGCACGATGATGTTGGACAGGTTCTGCGGCTGCAGCAGCGCCCCGTCGGTCAGCACCGCGAACAGCACGACGATCAGCCCGAACGCGATGTAGATGCCGCTCTCGCGGACGTTGATCCGGGCGACGCTCACCGGTCGGCCCCCGATCCCTGCTCCTGTCCCTGCACCATGTGCTGCATGAGTCGCTCCTGGGTGGCGTCGGCCCGCCGCACCTCGCCGGTGATCCGGCCGGCCGACAACGTGTAGATCCGGTCGCACAGCCCGATCAGTTCGGGCAGTTCAGAGGAGATGACCAGGACCGCCGTACCGTTGTCGGCGATCTGGTTGATGATCGAGTAGATCTCGTACTTGGCGCCGACGTCGATGCCCCGGGTCGGCTCGTCCAGGATCAGCACGTCCGGCTCAGTGAAGATCCACTTGGACAGCACGACCTTCTGCTGGTTGCCGCCGCTGAGCTTGCCGACGATGCTCGCCACGCTCGGCGCCTTGATGTTCATGCTGCGGCGGAACTCCTGCGCCGTCCGGTGCTCGGCGCCTTCGTCGACCCAGCCGCGACGGGCCAGCCGGGTCAGCCCGGCCGCCGACACGTTGCGCTGGATGTCCTCGATCAGGTTCAGCCCGTACCGCTTGCGGTCCTCGGTGGCGTACGCGATGCCGTGGTCGATCGCCTCGCGGACCGAGCGCAGCTGGATCTGCCGGCCGTCCTTGTACACCCGGCCGCTGATGTCCCGGCCGTACGCCCGACCGAAGACGCTCATCGCGAGCTCGGTGCGGCCGGCTCCCATCAGCCCGGCGAGCCCGACGACCTCCCCACGGTGCAGGGTGAGGTTGGCGTCGGCGACGACCACCCGGTCGCCGTCCGGGGAGCGCACCGTCCACTCCTCGATCCGCAGCGCCTCGGCGCCGATCCTCGGGGTGCGCGGCGGGAACCGGTGCTCCATCGACCGGCCCACCATGCCGGAGATCAGCCGGTCCTCGGTCACCTCGTCGGTCGCCAGGTCGAGCGTCTCGATCAGTTCGCCGTCGCGCAGGATGCTGATCGTGTCGGCGATGGCGAGGATCTCGTTCAGCTTGTGCGAGATGATCACGCAGGTGATGCCGGTGTCCCGCAGCCCGCGGAGCAGGTCGAGCAGGTGCGCGGAGTCCTCGTCGTTGAGCGCGGCGGTGGGCTCGTCCAGGATCAGCAGCCTCACCTGCTTGGACAGCGCCTTGGCGATCTCGACCAGCTGCTGCTTGCCCACCCCGATCTCGGTGACCAGGGTGGTCGGATTCTCCGTCAACCCGACCCGGCGCAGCAGCTCGGCCGCCTGGTGGTTGGTGTGGTTCCAGTCGATCAGCCCACGGCGGGTCTGTTCGTTGCCGAGGAAGATGTTCTCGGCGATGGTCAGCTGCGGGCAGAGCGCCAACTCCTGGTGGATGATCACGATGCCCCGGTGCTCGCTGTCCCGGATCCCGGCGAACCGGGCCGGCCGGCCGTCGAAGGTGGTCTCTCCGGCGTACGACCCGTGCGGGTAGACGCCGGAGAGCACCTTCATCAGGGTCGACTTGCCGGCGCCGTTCTCGCCGCAGATGGCGTGGATCTCACCCCGGCGTACGGTCAGATTGACGTCGTGCAGAGCACGCACGCCGGGGAACGTCTTGGTGATGCCCCGCATCTGCAGGATGGCGTCGGTCGGCATGGTCGTGGACTCAGCCCAGCTGCTCGGCCGAGTAGTAGCCGCTGTCGATCAGCACCTCGTAGTTGCTCTTGTCGATGATCACCGGCTCGAGCAGGTAGGACGGGACGACCTTCTCCCCGTTGTCGTAGTCGGTGGTGTTGTTGACCTCCGGCTCGTCGCCGCTGAGGATGGCGTGCGCCATCTCGACGGTCTTCTGCGCCAGCTCGCGGGTGTCCTTGAAGATCGTCGAGTACTGCTCGTCGGCCAGGATCGACTTGACCGAAGCCTCCTCGGCGTCCTGCCCGGTCACCACCGGGTAGGGCTGGCCGGCGGTGCCGTACCCGCTGCTCTTGAGCGCGGACAGGATGCCGATGGAGAGCCCGTCGTACGGCGAGAGCACCCCGTCGACGGTGACGCCGCCCTGGTAGGTGCGGGTGAGCAGATCCTCCATCCGTCGCTGCGCGTTGGCCGGGTCCCAGCGCAGGATCGCGACGGTGTCGAAGTCGGTCTGGCCGCTGCGGACCACCAGCTTGCCCGAGTCGATGTGCGGCTGCAGCACCGACATCGCGCCGTCGAAGAAGAAGGTGGCGTTGTTGTCGTCCGGCGATCCGGCGAACAGTTCGATGTTGAACGGCCCGTCGGCCTCGCCGGCGGAGCCGTCCGCGTTGAGTACGCCGAGCCCGACCAGCAGCGACGTCGCCTGCTGTACGCCGACCTGGAAGTTGTCGAAGGTGGCGTAGTAGTCCACGTTGGGGCTGCCGAGGATCAGCCGGTCGTAGGAGATGACCGGGATGCCCTGGTCGGCGGCCTGCTGCAGCTGAGTGGTCAGCGCCTTGCCGTCGATCGAGGCGATGATCAGCAGCCGGGCGCCCTGGGTGATCTGGTTCTCGATCTGGTTGACCTGGGTCGGGATGTCGTTCTCCGCGTACTGCAGGTCGACTTCGTAACCCAGCTCCTCGAGCGCGGCCTTGACGTTGTCGCCGTCGCTGATCCAGCGTTCGGAGGACCGGGTGGGCATGGTGACACCGACCAGGGCACCCGTGTTGTCGCCGTTGCCGGTCTCCTGGTTGATGGTCTTCTCGCTGGAACCGCAGGCGGCCAGACCGGTCGCCAGGGCGGCGGCTGCGCCGATCGTGGCCAGCCGTCGAATCATGGTGCTGGTGCGCAGTTGCACGGACGTCTCCCTCTTCTGGGATGGGCTGCGGGCGGTGGCGCCGCAGGCGGGAGGTTGTGGTGCCGTGGGCGATGAGGTGCCGGGCCGCTGGGCGGTGACCCGGGCACGGCGGACGGCCGCTGGCCATGCGGCCCCGTCACGCTGTCGGGTTGCTGCAACTATCGGTGGCTATGTGAGTCGCAGTGTTATCGCTCACAAGATCGCTGTCAAGAGCCCCTGCGCGATCCTGGGGAAACCGATGCGAAACATCCGACCGCCCGCGCCGGTGCCGCCCCGACGCTTCCGTCGCGGGACGTTTCCACAGCTCAAGGGCTGGATGTGGAGCGCCGCCGGCTCGGCTGGCGGGCCGGTTCAGCTGGGTGCGGCGACGCTGCGCCGGTGCACCAGGGTCGGCTCGATGGTGTGCCGCTCGTCGCTGCGCGCGCCCGACTCGATCTGCCGCAGCAGCAGCGCCAGACTCGCCTTGGCCACCGCGTCGAAGTCCGGCCGGACGGTGGTCAGCGGTGGGGTGAAGTAGGCGGCCTCCGGCACGTCGTCGAAGCCGATGATGCTGACCTCGTCCGGCACCCGCCGGCCCCGCTCGCTCAGTGCCCGCAGGATGCCCAGCGCGAGGTGGTCGTTGGCGGCGAAGATGGCGGTGACGTCGCGCATCCGGGCCAGCATCTGCCCGGCCCGGTAGCCGGACGCCGCGCTCCAGTCGGCCGGCACCAGTGGCGGGACCTCGGCACCGGCGTCCCGCAGGGTCTGCTCCCAGCCGTGGATCCGCCCGGCGCTGTCGAACCAGTCGCCCGGACCGGAGACGTGCCAGACGGTCGGGTGACCCGCGTCCAGCAGGCACCGGGTGGCGGCCCGTGCCCCGGCCGCCTGGTCGACGGTGACCAGCGCGGTGTTGCGCTGCGGGTCACCGTCGATGGTGACCAGCGGCACCCCGGCCGGCACCTGTTCCACGGCCTCGCCGGCGGAGACCACCGGTGCGATCACTACCAGGCCGGCGACCCGCTGGTCGAGGTGGCGGTCGACGACGCCGGCGATGGACTGCCGGTCCAGGCTGCGGACGCTGCCCACATTGACCGCGAACCCGGCGGCCCCGGCGGCCTGCTCGAACGCGGCGAGCAGGGACGCCGGGCCGTAGAGCGTCGAGTTCTGTGCCACCACTCCGATCACCTGTGACTTGCCGGTGACCAGGGCGCGGGCGGCGCGGTTCGGCCGGTAGCCCAGCTCGGCGATGGCGGCCCGGACCCGCAGCCGGGTCTGTTCGCGCACGTTGGGGTGACCGTTGAGCACCCGGGACACCGTCTGGTGGCTAACCCCGGCCAGTCTGGCCACATCCGTCATCGCCGGTTCCCGGACGCTTCTGCTGCTCACCGCTGCCCACCTCAAGTCCGGCCGGGACGTGCCGGCACTGCCGATGATCTTTCAGACCCGGCGTGGTGCCAGGGCCGTGGAACTGGACCGGCCGGGTGGGCCGGGCTGTCTTCCGGTGCCCGTGCCAGCTCCGTCAACAGCGAGGTTAGCGGTCACCCGCCGGGAGCCGCCATGGGCTGGCGGCGAGCCGAGGGGAGAACCTGGTCCCATCGATCCGGCAGTGGTAGCCCACTACGGGGACCCGACCGGATATCCTTGTCTGCGACAGTTGTCGATGTTATCGCTCATCTGATCGTCCAGCCCCACTCGGTGTCGCCGAGGAAAGTTGTCGCAACAGAGCGGTAACGGCCGCGATCCACCCCCTTGACGTGCTTGATGAGAACGGTAACACTCCTGAAACGCGGCGGTTGAGCCCCAGCCGTCGATGGCATCCCGACCAGTCTGGCCACCTGGGAAGGGTGTCGGCAGGGTGAAAGCTCGGCGCATGCCGGGTGTTTGACCAGGCCACGAAGTTAACGCTAACAATCGGTCCACCGCATCCGTGGGCCGTTTCGACCGCCGGTCGTCCGGCCAACCGGCGGACGACATCAGCCTCAGCGGGAGGTAGGCAGTGTTCAGACGTTTTTCCGCCGTCATGATCGCGGCGATGATGGTGGCGACCACCGCCGCCTGTGGTGACTCGGGCGCGGAGGGGGGTGGCGGCGGTGACGACCAGATCGTCCTCGGCTTCTCCCAGGTCGGCGCCGAGAGTGGCTGGCGTACCGCGAACACCAAGTCGATCCAGGACTCCGCGGCCGAGGCCGGGATCAAGCTGCAGTTCGCCGACGCGCAGCAGAAGCAGGAGAACCAGATCAAGGCGATCCGCAACTTCATCGCCCAGCGGGTCGACGTGATCGCCTTCTCCCCGGTCGTGGAGTCCGGGTGGGACACGGTGCTCAAGGAGGCCAAGGACGCCGAGATCCCGGTGATCCTGACCGACCGCGCGGTGGACTCGCAGGACGAGACGCTCTACGAGACCTTCATCGGCTCCGACTTCGTCCTCGAGGGCCGGCTCTCCGGGGAGTGGCTGGTCGAGGAGTTCGCCGACGAGCCCGGCCCGGTGCGGATCGTCGAGCTGCAGGGCACCACCGGCTCGGCCCCGGCGAACGACCGCAAGCAGGGCTTCGGTGAGGCGATCGCCGCCGACCCGAAGTTCGAGATCATCGCGTCGCAGACCGGTGAGTTCACCCGGGCCAAGGGCAAGGAGGTCATGGAGGCCTTCCTCCAGGCCCACGACGACATCGACGTGCTCTTCGCGCACAACGACGACATGGGTCTCGGTGCGATCGAGGCGATCGAGGCCGCCGGTCTGGTGCCCGGCCAGGACATCACGATCATCACGATCGACGCGGTCCGGGACGGCATGCAGGCGCTCGCCGACGGCAAGATCAACTTCATCGCGGAGTGCAGCCCGCTGCTCGGGCCACAGCTGATGGAGCTGGTCGAGCAGGTGCACGCCGGCGAGTCGGTGCCCAAGCGGGTGGTCACCGAGGAGACCACCTTCACCCAGGAACAGGCCAAGGAAGCACTGCCCACCCGGGAGTACTGAGCCGGGCCGTCGTCCCGCCCGGCCACCGCGCCGGGCGGGACGACGGGGGCAGGCGCCGGCCGCCGGCCCGGTCGGCCCTCGCAGGCGCCGACCGGGCCGGCGGTGGCCGGCCGCAGCGACAGCAGTGAGAGGTACGGATGACCGACGCGGCGCCGATCCTGGAGATGACCGGGATCGGCAAGACCTTCCCCGGCGTCGTCGCGCTCGACGACGTCGATTTCCGGATGTTCCCCGGCGAGGTGCACGCCCTGATGGGCGAGAACGGCGCCGGCAAGTCCACCCTGATCAAAGTTCTCACCGGGGTCTACGGGATCGACCGCGGCGAGATCCGGCTCGCCGGCCGGCAGGTCCGGTTCGCCGGTCCGCTGCAGGCCCAGCAGGCCGGCGTCAGCACCGTCTACCAGGAGGTGAACCTCTGCCCCAACCTGTCGGTGGCGGAGAACATCTTCATCGGCCGGGAGCCCCGTCGGTTCGGCGCGATCAGGTGGGCCACGATGCGGCGCCGCTCGGCCGAGCTGCTGCACCGGCTGCATCTCGACATCGACGTGACGGCGCCGCTGTCCAGCCACTCGCTCGCCGTACAGCAGATGGTCGCCATCGCCCGCGCGGTGGACATTTCGGCCAAGGTGCTCATCCTCGACGAGCCGACCTCCAGCCTGGACGCCTCCGAGGTGGAACAGCTGTTCGCGGTGATCCGCCAGCTCAAGGAGTCCGGGGTGGCGATCCTGTTCGTCTCGCACTTCCTCGACCAGGTCTACGAGATCGCCGACCGGATGACCGTGCTGCGCAACGGCCGGTTGATTGGTGAGTGGCCGGTCGCGCAGCTGAGCCAGCTGGAGCTGGTGGCCAAGATGATCGGCAAGGACCTCAGCGTGCTGGAGCAGCTCGACGGTGAGTCCAAGCCGGACCTGGCCACCCTGGAGGGCGGTCAGCCGGTGCTGGAGGCGACCGGACTCGGCCGGTCCGGGGCGATCGCCCCGTTCGACCTGACCATCCACGCCGGCGAGGTGGTCGGCTTCGCCGGGCTGCTCGGATCGGGACGTACCGAGGCGGCCCGGCTGCTGTTCGGTGCCGACCGCGCCGAGCGGGGCCGGCTGAGCATCGCCGGCAGGCCGACCGCGCTGCGCGGCCCGCGGACCGGGATGGCCAACGGCATCGCGTTCTGCTCGGAGAACCGGCGGGCCGAGGGCGTGGTCGAGGACCTGACCGTACGGGAAAATCTGGTCCTCGCCATGCAGGCCGCCCGGGGGTGGGCCCGACCGATCCCGCGTCGCCGCCAGGACGAGCTGGTCGCCAAGTACATCGCCGCGCTGCAGATCCGCCCGGCCGACCCGGAGCTGCCGATCCGTAACCTGTCCGGCGGCAACCAGCAGAAGGTGCTGCTGGCCCGGTGGCTGATCACCGAGCCCAAGCTGCTCATCGTCGACGAACCGACCCGGGGGATCGACGTCGGCGCCAAGGCGGAGATCCAGCGCCTGGTGGTCGAGCTGGCCGGCGGCGGCATGGCGGTGCTGTTCATCAGCGCCGAGCTGGAGGAGGTCCTCCGGCTCAGCCACAAGATCGCGGTACTGCGGGACCGGCAGATGATCGACCAGCTCGCCAACGGTGCGGGCGTCGACGTGGACCGGATCATGCGGACCATCGCCGGGGAGGCGGCAGCATGAGCGACGCGCAGCGACGACTGACCGGCCTGGTCCGGCAGCGGCTGTTCTGGCCGGTGCTGATCCTGGTGGTGCTGCTGGTCAGCAACCTGTTCTTCACCCCGAGCTTCTTCTCCATCACGGTTCGCGACGGGCACCTGTACGGCTCGTTGATCGACATCCTGCGGGCCAGCACCCCGCTGGTCCTGGTCGCCGTCGGGATGACCGTGGTCATCGCCACCGGCGGCATCGACCTGTCCGTCGGCTCGGTGATGGCCATCTCCGGCGCGCTCGCCTGCCTGCACATCAGCGGTCTGGCCGACCAGAACAGCGTCGGGGGTGTGCTGTTCGCCGTCGCCCTGGCGCTCGGGCTCTCGGTGCTGCTCGGCCTCTGGAACGGCACCCTGGTCGCCGCGATCGGCATCCAGCCGATCATCGCCACACTGATCCTGATGGTGGCCGGCCGAGGGCTGGCCCAGCTGATCACCGACGGGCAGATCATCAACGTCAACTCGGCGCCGTACAAGGTGATCGGCGCCGGCTACGCGCTCACCCTGCCGGTGTCGGTGCTCATCGTCGTCGCGGTGGTCACCGCCGCCGCGCTGCTGATCCGGCGCAGTGCGCTCGGCATGCTGGTCGAGTCGGTCGGCGGCAACCCGACCGCCAGCCGACTGGCCGGCATCCGCGCCCGGCAACTCGTCATCCTGGCGTACGTCTTCGCCGGACTGTGTGCCGGCATCGCCGGACTCATCTTCAGCTCCAACGTCTCCAGCGCCGACGGCAACAACGCCGGCAACCTGATCGAGCTCGACGCGATCCTCGCCGTCGTCATCGGCGGCACCGCGCTCACCGGCGGCCGGTTCTCCCTCGCCGGCAGCGTCCTCGGCGCGGTGATCATCAAGGCGCTGGACATCACCATCTACACCATCGGCATCCCCAGCCAGGCGAACCTGCTGTTCAAGGCGGTCGTGGTCATCGTGCTGTGCCTGGCCCAGTCGTCGGCGTTCCGCGCCCGACTGGCCGGGATCACCCGCCGTGGCGGGCCCGCCCGGCCGCCGGCAACCCCGCCCGGGAAGCGACCGGACGGCACCGGTGGCGGGCTGCCCCAGCAGGCCGGCCCGGCGGCACCGGCAGAGGCGGAGGTACGGGCATGATCGACGTCAGCGACCCCCGGCAGGCGACGGCCACCGCGCCGACGCCGACCGTGCGCCCTCGGCGGTACCTGCCGCAGCAACGGCACCTGCCGGTGCTCGCCACCCTCACCCTGCTCGCCACCATGTACGGCCTCGGCGCGCTCAACTACACCGGGTTCGCCCAGCCACAGATCGTGCTGAACGTCTTCGTCGACAACGCCTTCCTGCTGGTCGTCGCGGTCGGGATGACCTTCGTGATCCTCACCGGCGGCATCGACCTGTCGGTCGGCGCGGTGGTCGCCCTGACCACCGTCTGCGCCGCCGTGCTGCTGCGCGAGGGCTGGCCAGCCGGCGTGGTGCTGCCGCTGGTCCTGCTCATCGGCACCACGCTCGGGCTGCTGATGGGCCTGATCATCCACTTCTTCGACATCCAGCCGTTCATCGCCACCCTGGCCGGGATGTTCCTGGCCCGGGGGCTCTGCCACCTGATCACCAGCGACTCGATCCCGATCACCGACGCGTTCTGGACCGGCGCGGCCCAGCAGCGGCTGCGTTTCGGCGACGGCTACTTCATCTCGATCAGCGTGGTCATCGCGCTCGTCGTCGTGCTGATCGCCGCCTTCGTGCTCGCGTACACGCCGTTCGGCCGCAACGTGTACGCGATCGGCGGCAACCCGCAGTCCGCGTTGCTGATGGGGCTGCCGGCCGGGCGGACCCGGATCGCCGTCTACACCATCAGCGGGTTCTGCGCGGCCCTCGGCGGCGTGCTGCTGAGCTTCTACATGCTCTCCGGCTACAGCCTGCACGCCCAGGGGCTGGAGCTGGACGCGATCGCCGCGGTGGTGATCGGCGGCACGCTGCTCACCGGCGGATCCGGCTACCTGCTCGGCACCGTCCTCGGCGTCGGGGTGCTCGGTCTCATCCAGACGATCATCGCCTTCCAGGGGACGCTGAGTTCCTGGTGGACGAAGATCGTCATCGGCGCGCTGCTGTTCGCCTTCATCATCCTGCAACGCCTGGTCACCCGGCGGCGCGGATGACTCACCATAGTGGCCAGGTAGGAATCCACCACAGGGAGAACGGGTGAACACCGACCAGTACACCATCGGCATCGACTTCGGCACCTTGTCCGGGCGGGCCGTCGTGGTCCGGGTCGCCGACGGCGCCGAAGCAGGCTCGGCGGTGCACGAGTACCGCAACGCCGTCATCGACCGGGCCCTGCCCACCAGCGGCAAACCGCTGCCGCCGGACTGGGCCCTGCAGGACCCGGAGGACTACCGGGACGTGCTGCGCCACGCCGTGCCGGCGGCACTCGCCGACGCCGGCGTGGATCCGGCACAGGTGATCGGCATCGCCACCGACTTCACCGCGTGCACGGTGCTGCCGACCCTGGCCGACGGCACCCCGCTGTGCCAGCTGCCCGAGCTGGCCGAGCGGCCGCACGCCTGGCCGAAGCTGTGGAAGCACCACTCGGCGCAGCCACAGGCCGACCGGATCAACGCCCTGGCCCACCAGCGCGGCGAGCCGTGGATCGGCCGGTACGGCGGCAAGATCTCCGCCGAGTGGCAGTTCGCCAAGGCGTTGCAGGTGCTGGAGGAGGACCCGGAGGTCTACTCCCGTACCGAGCGGTGGATCGAGGCCGCCGACTGGATCGTCTGGCAGCTGTGCGGCGCCGAGACCCGTAACGCCTGCACCGCCGGCTACAAGGGTATTTACCAGGACGGCCGGTACCCGGACCCGGCGTACCTGGCCGCGCTGCACCCCGACTTCGCCGACTTCGCGGCCACCCGGCTGGAACACCCGATCCTGCCGCTGGGCGCCCGGGCCGGCGGGTTGACCGCCGAGGCCGCCGGCTGGACCGGGCTGCCGGCCGGCATCGCGGTGGCCGTCGGCAACGTCGACGCGCACGTCACCCCGCCGGCGGCCGGCGCGGTCGCACCGGGACAGCTGCTCGCCGTGATGGGCACCTCGACCTGCCACGTGATGAACGGCACCGACCTGGTCGAGGTCCCGGGCATCTGCGGCGTCGTCGACGGCGGCATCACCGCCGGGGCGTACGGCTACGAGGCCGGCCAGTCCGGCGTCGGTGACATCTTCGCCTGGTTCGTCGACAACGGCGTACCGCCGGCGGTGCACGACGAGGCCGCGCGCCTCGGACTCAGCGTGCACGACCTGCTCACCCGGCAGGCCACCGAGCAGCCGGTCGGCGGGCACGGGCTGGTCGCCCTGGACTGGCACAGCGGCAACCGGTCGGTCCTGGTCGACCATCACCTGTCCGGGCTGATCGTCGGGCTGACCCTGGCGACCCGGCCGGACGAGATCTACCGGGCGCTGATCGAGGCGACCGCGTTCGGCACCCGGACCATCGTGGAGACGTTCGAACGGGCCGGGCTGCCGGTGACCGAGTTCGTCGTCGCCGGTGGGTTGAAACGAAACAAGCTGATCATGCAGATCTACGCCGACGTGCTGCGCCGGCCGGTCAGCGTGGCCAGCTCCGACCAGGCACCGGCGCTCGGTTCGGCGATCCACGCGGCGGTCGCCGCCGGGGCGTACCCGGACGTGGTCACCGCGGCAGGGGTGATGGGCGCGGTGGAGACCGCCGTCTACCGCCCCGACCCCGATGCCGCCGCCGGCTACGACCGGCTGTACGCCGAGTACCAGCTGCTGCACGACCACTTCGGCACCGGTGCCGACAAGGCGATGCACCGGCTGCGGGACATCCGCAACGCCGCGCTCGCCCGCTCCGACCGGGAGGTATCCGCCTGATGAGCACCACCGCCCGCGCAACGACCGCCGGCCCCGCAACGACCGCCGGCTCCGCCACCGACGTCGCAGCCACCGACGTGGCCGCCGAGATCACCCGGCTGCGTGCCGAGGTGTGCCGGCTGCACGAGCACCTGACCCGCTGGGGGCTGGTCACCTGGACCAGCGGCAACGTCTCGGCCCGGGTGCCCGGCGCCGACCTGCTGGTGATCAAGCCGTCCGGGGTCAGCTACGACGAGCTCACCCCGGCGCACATGGTCGTCACCGATCTCGACGGCTCGCTGGTCGAGGGCGACTACGCGCCGTCGAGCGACACCGAGGCACACGCGTACGTCTACCGGCACATGCCGCAGGTCGGCGGGGTGGTGCACACGCACAGCCCGTACGCCACCGCCTGGTCGGCACGCGGCGAACCGATCCCGTGCGCGGTGACCGCGATGGCCGACGAGTTCGGCGGCGAGATCCCGGTCGGGCCGTTCGCGTTGATCGGCTCCGACGCGATCGGCCGGGGCATCGTCGCGACGCTCACCGGACACCGGTCACCGGCGGTGCTGATGCGCCAGCACGGCCCGTTCACCATCGGCGCGACCGCGAAGGCGGCGGTGAAGGCGGCGGTGATGTGCGAGGACGTGGCCCGCACCATCCACCTGGCCCGCCAGCTCGGTCCGGTCGAGCCGCTGCCGCAGGCGGCGGTCGACGCGCTGTACGAGCGCTACCAGAACGTGTACGGCCAGCGGTGAACCGCAGCCGGCAGAGATTGTCCAGATGGGACCGAGAAGTGTGGCACAGGGGGGATCCGTGGTGATGGAGGCATCGATGCGGTCGGCGCAGGTGTGGTTTCTGACCGGCAGCCAGGGGCTGTACGGTCCGGAGACGTTGCAGCAGGTGGCTGAGCAGTCCCAGGAGATCGCCCGGCGGTTGGACGACGCCGACGGGCTGCCGGTCAAGATCGTCTGGCAGCCGGTGCTGACCAGCCCGGAGGAGATCCTGCGGGTCTGCCTCGCCGCCAACGCCGAACCCGGCGTGGTCGGGGTGGTCGCCTGGATGCACACGTTCTCCCCGGCGAAGATGTGGATCTCCGGCCTGGACGCGCTGCGCAAGCCGCTGCTGCACCTGCACACTCAGGCGAACGTGACGCTGCCGTGGGCCGAGATCGACATGGACTTCATGAACCTGAACCAGGCCGCGCACGGCGACCGCGAGTTCGGCTACGTGCAGACCCGGCTCGGGGTGGCCCGCAAGACCGTCGCCGGCCACGTCAGCGACCCCCGGGTCGTCGGCCGGATCGCCGGCTGGGCGCGGGCCGCGATCGGCCACACCGAGCTGCGGTCACTGAAGCTGGCCCGGTTCGGCGACAACATGCGCAACGTCGCGGTCACTGAAGGCGACAAGGTGGAGGCGCAGGTCCGGTTCGGCGTCTCGGTCAACACGTACGGGGTGAACGAGCTGGTCGAGGCGGTCGACGCGGTACCGGACCCCGACGTCAAGGTCCTTGTCGACGAGTACGAGCAGCGGTACCGGGTGGACCCGGCGTTGCGGGCCGGCGGCGACCGGCACGACTCGCTGCGCTACGCCGCCCGCATCGAGCTGGGTCTGCGCGGCTTCCTGACCGAGGGCGGCTTCCGGGCCTTCACCACCAACTTCGAGGACCTGGGCGGGCTGCGGCAGCTGCCCGGTCTGGCGGTGCAGCGGCTGATGGCCGACGGCTACGGCTTCGGTGGTGAGGGCGACTGGAAGACCGCCGTACTGGTGCGCACCCTCAAGGCCATGTCCGTCGGCGCCTCCGGTGGTACGTCGTTCATGGAGGACTACACCTACGACCTGACCCTTGGGCAGGAGCGGATCCTCGGGGCGCACATGCTGGAGGTCTGCCCGAGCATCGCCGCCGACACCCCGTCGTGTGAGATCCATCCGCTGAGCATCGGCGGCCGGGAGGACCCGGTGCGGTTGGTCTTCGATGCCGCACCCGGCCGGGCCGTCGTGCTCGGCATGGTCGACCTGGGCGAACGGTTCCGTCTGGTGGCCAACGAGATAGAGGTCGTGCCGCCGGCACAGCCGCTGCCGAAGTTGCCGGTGGCCCGGGCGGTGTGGCGCCCCGAGCCGGACCTGCCGACGTCGGCGGAGGCATGGCTGACCGCCGGCGGCCCGCACCACACCGTTCTCTCCCAGGCCGTCGGGGTGGACGAGTTGCACGACCTGGCCGAGATGACCGGCACCGAACTGGCGGTCATCGACGCCGACACCACGGTCCGGCGGTTCGCCGCCGAGCTGCGCTGGAGCCAGGCGTACCACCGGCTGGCCCGCGGCTTCTGACGCCTGCCGGTCCCGCTGCCCGGGTGCTGGCGCCCCGGGCAGCGGGACCGGCAGAGCCAAACCATGTGGGTTCCCTCGCCGCCGGGCATCGCTCAGCGGGCGGCCGGATGGCTCAGCGGCGGGACCGGACGCCGCGACCGGCCCACCAGACGACGCCGCCGACGGCGAAGACCACCAGCCCGGTGAGCACCGCCGTGCCGGGCAGGGTGGCGGCCAGCAGCAGACAACCGGCGATCCCGACGACCGGCACCGACCTCGGTAGCGCGCCCTCGTCGCGGCGCAGGGTCAGCGCGGCGGCGTTGGCCACCGCGTAATAGATCAGTACGCCGAACGACGAGAAGCCGATCGCCTCGCGCAGGTCGGCGACGCAGACCAGGGCGACCACCGCGACCCCGACC
Organism: Solwaraspora sp. WMMD792; assembly: GCF_029626105.1. Lineage (NCBI taxonomy): Bacteria > Bacillati > Actinomycetota > Actinomycetes > Micromonosporales > Micromonosporaceae > Solwaraspora > Solwaraspora sp. WMMD792. The sequence goes on along the minus strand of NZ_JARUBH010000009.1, from coordinate 4,186,764 downwards.
GCGATCTCCGCCCGGTGCGGCACCTGCCGACGTGGGTGCACGGCGTCCAGCCCGGCCGGCAGGTGCCGGCCCCGGGACATCGCGAACACGGTCCGGGACACCCCGAGGATCAACGCCAGCAGCGCGCCGAGCGCCGCCGTCGCCGCGCCGATCCGTACCACCGGGACCAACCAACCGGCACCGGCCTGCGACACGGCGGCGGCCAGCGGTGCCGGAGCGTCGGCCAGCCCGGCCGGGCCCAGGGCCCGCAGCGTGGCGATCGCGACCAGCGCGTACACCGTCAGGGCGATGCCCAGCGCGATCGGGATCGCCCGCGGGATGGTGCGCCGCGGGTCGCGGACCTCCTCGCCGAGGGTGGCGATCCGGGCGTAGCCGGCGAAGGCGAAGAAGAGCAGCCCGGCGCCCTGCAGCACCCCCCAACCGTCGACGGGTACGCCGCCCGCCGCACCGACGACCGGCCCGGTGCCGCCGAGCAGGCCGGCCACGACCACCGCCGCCAGCACCACCAGCACGACACCGACGATGATCCGGGTGGCCAGCGCCGACCGGTGTACGCCGAACAGGTTCAGCGCGGTGAGCGCGACCACCGCGGCGACCGCTACCGGCCGGGCGTACCCCGGTGCCAGGTAGCTGCCGACGGTGAGCGCCATCGCCGCGCACGAGGCGGTCTTGCCGACCACGAACCCCCAGCCGGCGAGGTGGCCCCAGAGGTCGCCGAGGCGTTGTCGGCCGTACACGTAGGTGCCGCCGGACTCCGGGTAGCGGGCGGCCAGCCGCGCCGACGACATCGCGTTGCAGTAGGCCACCACGGCGGCGACGCCGAGCGCGGCCAGCAGCCAGCCGCCGGCGGCGGCCGCCGCCGGGGCGAACGCGGCGAACACCCCGGCGCCGATCATCGCGCCGAGACCGACGACCACCGCGTCGCCGGTGCCGAGCCGACGGGCCAGACCGCCGGGCGACGGGTCGGTCGGGCTCACCGCACGGTAGTCGGACGCTGGTCGACCGGGCCGGCATCGCCTCCGGTGGCATCGGCCCGGTCACCGTCGCCGGCCGGCCGCCGCCGGTGGTGTGCCTCGCGCCGGGCCAGCCAGCCGAAACCGACCAGGGTCATCGCCGCGAAGATCCACCACTGGGCCACGTAGCCGCCGTTCTGCCAGCTGTTCTCGTGCCGGATCGGTACGGCGACGAAGACCGGGTCGGCCGGTGGGTCCTGCTGCTGCAGCAGCACGTAACCGCCGTAGATCGGGTAGGGCAACTCGGCGGCGAGCACCGGGGTGGCGATCCGCCGGGTCTGCAGCGTGCCGTCCTGGCGGGTCACCGAGCCGGACATCGGCTCCGGCTGGCGCAGCAGTCCGGTCACCCTCACCTCGCCGGTCGGCGCCGGCGGCACCGGCGGCGCGACGGCGAGCCCATTGTCGTCCGGCGGGATCCAGCCCCGGTCGACCAGCACTGCGGAACCGTCCGCCAGCACCAGCGGGGTGAGCACCTCGTACCCGACCCGGCTGTTCACCGTACGGCTGCGGACCAGCACGTGGTTGTCGCTGTCGTAGCGCCCGACGGCGGTCACCCTGGTCCAGGTGGCCGATTCCGGCGGCGCGTCGCCGGCCTGCCCGGGTGCCGGACCGGGGCGGCCGGCGGCCTGGGTCAGCTCGGCCGGGGTCTGCTGCCCGGCGGCGTCGATCCGGTCGTTGACCGCGCTGCGTTGGTGGTAGCGGTCGAGCTGCCAGTTTCCCAGCTGTACCATCACCGCCGCGGCGGCCAGGGCCACCGCGAGGTAGCCCAGCCACCGGGGCGTCAGCAGGAACCGGTACACATTGCGGAGACTACCGGGTATCGTCTTGCGGCTGTTCCACCGATGCCGCCGGTGGCGGTCCGGCCGACCCCACCGGGCGTCCGTCGGGCCCGGGACCGCCCGCCACCCGTACGTACAGAGGAGTCGCAGATGCCGTCCCTGCCCCGCCTGGTGGTGAGCGCCCCCGCGTCCGGCCACGGCAAGTCGTCGGTGGCGATCGGCCTGCTGGCCGCGCTGCGGCACCGAGGGCTGAGCACCGCCGGGCTGAAGGTCGGGCCGGACCACACCGACGCCGCGTACCTGGGCGCCGCCGCCGGGCGTCCGGGCCGCAACCTGGACCCGATGCTGGTGGGCTCCGGGCGGATCGGTCCGTTGCTGGCGCACGGTGCGGCCGGAGCCGACATCGCCGTGGTCGCCGGGGCGATGGGGCTGTTCGACGGTCTCGGTAGCCGACCGGACAGCCCGTCCACGGCCACCGTCGCCACCGCCGTGCGTGCCCCGGTGCTGCTGGTGGTGGACGCGGCGACGATGGGGCAGTCGGTGGGCGCGCTGGTGCACGGCTTCCGGGCGTACGACGAACTGCTCTGGCTCGGCGGGGTGATCCTCAACCGGGTCAGCTCGGCGCGGCACGAACAGGTGCTCCGTACCGCGTTGGACGAGATCGGCGTGCCGGTGCTCGGCGCGCTGCACCGGGGCGAACTGCCGGCGGGGATTCCGCGTCCGGCCGGGGTGGTGCCGGTCGCGCATCACAGCATCGACACGGTACGGCTGATCCGCCGGCTCGGTGAGGCGGTGGACGCGGCCGTCGACCTGGACCTGGTGCTGGCAATGGCCCGGTCAGCGCCGCCGCTGCCGGTGCCGGAGTGGACCGCCGGCGACGCGTTGGCGGCCGAGGCCGAGGCGGCCGGGGTGCCGCCGGCGCCGCCGCCGGCCCGGCGTCCGGTGATCGCGGTCGCCGGCACCGCTGAGCTGATCTACGGCTACGCGGAGACGGTCGAACTGCTCACCGCTGCCGGTGCCGCGGTGGTGCCGGTAGATCCGCTGCGGGACGAGTCGTTGCCGGAGGCGACGGCGGCGCTGGTGCTGCCCGGCGGGCTGCCGGAGACCTACCTGCCGGAGTTGTCGGCGAACCGGGCGTTGACCCTCGCGGTGGCCGACCTCGCCCGGTCCGGTCGGCCGGTGCTTGCCGAGGGGACCGGGCTGCTCTGGCTGGTCCGGGAGTGTGACGGGCGGCCGATGGGTGAGGTGTTCGACGCGGCGGCGTCGACCACCGACCGGATGATCGTCGGCTACCGGGAGGCGACGTCGCGGGCGGCCACCCCGGTCGCGCCGCTCGGCGGCCGACTGATCGGCTACAAGCAGCACCAGATGGTGGTTTCCCCGCGTGCCGGCCACACCCCCGCGTGGACCTGGGGCAACGGGGTGCCGGAGGGCTTCGTCTGGCGTCGGGTGCACGCCTCCCAGTTGACGCTGCACTGGGCGGGGGCGCCGGAGATCGCCCGGCGACTGGTGGTCGCCGCCGCCGACGGCCGTACCGGTGCGGGCTCCCCGGTCGGCCCGCCAGCGGGGGAGCCCGCACCGCATCCGCCGGTGCCGCCGCATCCGCCCGGTCCGCACCCGCCTGCACCGCATTCGGCAGCGCCGCATGCGTCCGTGCAGCATCCGCCTGGGCCACGGCCGCCGTCGGTCGGCGACGACGAGGACACCGAGCCGGTGCTGGTGGCCTCAGCCGACGATCTCGGCTGACGGCGGGGTGAACTGGCGTGGCGGCTTGCCCTTGAGGGCGTTCTTCAACGTGCCGGCGGCCGAGTCCACCGGCTTCTGCGACTGCCAGTCGCCGACCGCGTTGAACGGGTTGTCCGGGTCGGCGATGAAGCTGGCCACGGCGAGTTCCGGGGTGTAGCCGGTGAACCAGGCGGACCGGGTGCTGTCGGTGGTACCGGTCTTGCCGGCAACCGGCCGCCCGACCGCCTTGGCGACCCCTTCGGCGGTGGCCCAGCCGCCACAGCCGCCGGCGGCCGGGCGGTCACCGACCGGGCAGCGGGCGGCGTCGGTGGCGGCTCGGGCCACGTCCGGCGAGAAGGCCGCCCGGCAGCGCGGGGTTGCCACCTCGACGTCGACCCCGGTCAACGCCCGGTAGGTGACCGGGCTGCCGTCCGGGTTCTCCACCGCCAGCACCGGGGAGTCCTCGCAGTGGCTGCCGTCGGCGGCGATGGTGGCGTACGCGTTCGCCATCTCCAGCGGGGTCACGTCGGAGACGCCGAGGGTGAACGCACCCCACTTGCTGGCGTGCTCCGGTGAGGCGTTGCGCCGGTCGACGTCGGTGCGCCAACGCAGCCCGAGCCGCTCGGCCATCTGCACCGCCTTCTCCGCGCCGACCTGCTGCAGCAGCCAGACGAAGTAGGTGTTGACCGACTTACCGAACCCGGACCACATGTAGTGGAAACCGGCCATCGACCCGTCGGCGTTGCTCGGGCACCACCGTCCGCCGCAGCTGCTGGAGCCCTCGCCGCCGTCGTAGATGGAGTTGATCCGGTGCGGCGCGTTGAACCCGGAGCGCAACGGCATCCCGGCGTCCAGCGCGGCCAGCATGGTGAACATCTTGAAGGTCGAGCCGGCCTGGTACCCGGGCAGGTCGCCGCCGCCGAGCAGCGGTGTCACCGTGTTCGGGTAGTTGCCTTTGACCTTCTCCCGCAGGTTGGGGTTGGAGTGCTGTCCGTTGTCGGTCTGGTCGAGCGAGTAGACCCGGTTGACCGCCATCGCCTTGACCTGTCCGGTGCCGGGTTCGACCGCCACCAGGCCGTGCGCGAACGGGCTGCCGATCGACTCCCGGGAAGTGACCTGTTCCTGGGCGACCTTCTGGATGCCGGGGTCGAGGCTGGTGACGATCCGGTACCCGCCGGTACGCAGGTTGGCCAGCCGCTCGGACGGGCTGTCGCCGAACGCCTTCTGGCTCATCCACCAGGACTTGAGGTAGTCGCAGAAGAAGCCCCAGTCGTTGTGCTCCTGCGGCACCGACACGCACTCGTTCGGCGGGGTGCTCAGGTTGAGCCGGATCGGTTCGGCCTTGGCCTGCTCGGCCGCGACCGGGGAGAGGTAGCCCAGGTCGGCCATGCGGTCGATGACGTAGTTGCGCCGCTCGGTGGCCGCGGCCTGGTCCGATGTCGCCGGGTCGTACTCCGACGGTGCCTTGACCAGTCCGGCGATCAGCGCGGCCTCGCTGGCGGTCAGCGCCTTCGGGTGCTTGGAGAAGAAGATCTCCGCGGCGGCGTAGATGCCGTACGCCCGGTGACCGAAGTAGGCGGCGTTGAGGTACCGCTCCAGGATCTCCGGTTTGGACATCTGCTTCTCGAGCTCCATGGCGATCCGGATCTCCCGGATCTTGCGGCCGGGGGTCTGTGCCGTGGCCGCCTGCAGCTCCAACGGGTTCTGGGCGGTCTGCTGCAGGGCGAGCCGGACGTACTGCATGGTCAGTGTGGAGCCGCCCTGGGACACCCCGCCGGCCTGCTGGTTGGCGACGAACGCCCGGGCGACGCCCTTCGGGTCGACGCCGGAGTGCTGGTAGAACCGGTTGTCCTCGGAGGCGACGATGGCCTGCTGGATGAACGGCGACATCTCGGTCAGCGGTACGTACTTGCGGTGCTCCTCGTAGAACATCGTCACCAGGGTCTTGCCGTCGGCGGCGTAGACGTACGACGTCTGGGCGGGCTGGGCCTCGCGCAGCTCGCTGGGGATCTGGTCGATCGCCTTGGTGCTGGCGATGACGCCGAGACCGGCAACGGCGGCCATCGGGTACGCGGCGGCGGCGACCACGACACCGGCGATCAGACCGGCCCGGAGCAGTTGGACGAGGCGGCCACTGCGAGCTGGGTGGCGGGTGCGTTTCCTCACGGCCCAAAGCTAAGCCGGACAGCCACAAAAAGTGACCAAAAGGATTAAAACCATAAGACGAATCGTGTCACAAGCGTCACCCTTCGTCGATTTCATCCCGCCCGCCCGGCATGATCGCCACCATGCAGGAGTACGATCTCGGGCACCACGGCGACGTCGAGGCCACCGCCGGCCTGATCGACCTGGCGGTCAACGTCCGCGTCGGCGAACCGCCGCGCTGGCTGACCGAACCGGTCTCTGCCAGCCTGCGCGATCTCGCCCGCTACCCCGACCAGCGGGCCGCTGTCACGGCCGTCGCCGACCGGCACCGCCGGCCCGCCAGCGAGGTGCTGCTCACCGCCGGTGCCGCCCAGGGCTTCGTCCTGATCGCCCAGGGGCTGCGCGACGCCCGCCGCCCAGTGGTGGTGCACCCGCAGTTCACCGAGCCGGAAGCCGCGCTGCGCAACGCCGGGCACCGGGTCGACCGGGTGCTGCTGTCCGCCGACACCGGGTTCACCTTCGACCCCGCCCTCGTCCCGGCCGACGCGGACCTGGTGCTCATCGGCAACCCGACCAACCCGACGTCGGTGCTGCACCCCGCCGAGACGGTCGCCGCGCTCACCCGACCGGGCCGGGTCGTCGTCGTCGACGAGGCGTTCGCCGACACCACCTGCGCCGCCGGCGTACCGGGCGAACCGCAGTCGCTGGCCGACCGGCGCGACCTGCCCGGACTCGTCGTGGTGCGCAGCCTGACCAAGACCTGGGGACTGGCCGGGTTGCGGATCGGCTACCTGCTCGGCCCGGAGCCGCTGCTGCGCCGGCTCGCCACCGCGGCGCCGCTGTGGCCGGTCGCCACTCCGGCGCTGGTCGCCGCCGAGATGTGCGCCAGCCGCCGGGCGGTAGGCGCCGAACGCCGGTTCGCCGCCGCGCTCGCCGCCGAGCGCGCCCACCTGGTCCGACGGCTCGCCGAACTGCCCGGGGTCACCGTGGCCGGCACCCCGGCCAGCGCGTTCGTCCTGATCCACGTCGCCGGTGCGCAGCGGGTGCGGCACCGGCTGCGTGAGCGGGGCTATGCGGTACGCCGCGGCGACACCTTCCCCGGGCTGGGTGTCGACTGGCTGCGGATCGCGGTACGGGACACTGCCACCACCGACGCCTTCGTCTCCGTGTTGTCGACCGCCCTGGAGGACTGATGCCCGATGGTCGTGGAGGACTGATGCCCGACGGCTCTGGAGGTCCTGTGCCCGACGGCCCGACCGGCTCACTGATCGAGGCGACCCTGGCGCGGATCCGGCCACCGGACGGCGACGCGATGACGCAGGCCCGTGCACTGCACGCCCGGCTGACCAAGCCGGCCGGCTCACTCGGCGCGCTGGAGGAGCTCTCGGTACGGCTCGCCGGCCTCGCCGCGGCCTGCCCGCCACCGCTGCCCGAGCCCGGCGCGGTGGCCGTCTTCGCCGCCGACCACGGGGTGCACCGGCAGCGGGTCACCCCCTGGCCGCAGGAGGTCACCGCGCAGATGGTGGCCAACTTCCTGGCTGGCGGCGCGGTGGTGAACGCCTTCGCCCGCCAGATGGGGGCCAGCGTCACCGTGGTCGATGTGGGCGTGGCCGCGCCGCTGGAGCCCGCCGACGGGCTCGTGTCGGCCCGGGTACGCCCCGGCACCGCCGACCTGTGCAGCGGGCCGGCGATGACCGTCGACGAGGCCCGTACCGCCATCGAGGTGGGCATCCGGGTCGCCGGCGACCTGCACGACGGTGGCGCCGCCAGCCTGCTCACCGGTGACATGGGAATCGCCAACACCACTGCGGCGGCGGCCCTGATCGCCGGCTTCACCGGTGCGACGGCGGCTGACGTCACTGGCCGGGGCACCGGGGTCGACGAGCAGACGTACCAGCGGAAAGTGTCCGTGGTGGAGGCGGCGCTGCGCCGGCACCGGCCGGACCCGGCCGACCCGGTCGGGGTGCTGGCCGCGCTCGGCGGGCTGGAACACGCGGCGCTCTGCGGCTTCCTGCTCGGCGCCGCCGCCCGGCGGATCCCGGTGATCCTGGACGGGGTCAGCGCGGTGGCCGCCGCGCTGGCCGCGGCGGCCCTGGCCCCGCACACCACCGCCGCGATGGTCGCCGGGCACCGTTCGGTGGAGCCGGGGGCTACCGTTGGGCTGCGCCAGCTCGGCCTGCACCCACTGGTCGACCTGGAGCTGCGCCTGGGAGAGGGCACCGGCGCCCTGCTCGCCTGGCCGATGGTGGCCAGTGCGGTCCGGGTCCTGCACGAGGTGGCCACCTTCGACGCGGCGGGAGTTTCCGAGAAGTGAACCTTTACCCACTGGGACTGCGGCTGGACGGCCGGCGGGTGCTGGTGGTCGGCGGCGGCACGGTCGCCACCCGGCGGGTGCCGGCGTTGCTGGACGCCGGAGCCGACGTGCTCGTCGTCTCACCCGAGCTGACCCCGGCATTGCACGGCCTGGTCACCGCCGGTCGGCTGGGCTGGCGGCAGCGGCGGTTCCAGCCCGGTGACCTCGACGGGGCCTGGCTGGTCCAGGTCGCCGTCGACGACCCGGCGGCGGCGGCCGAAGTCAGCGCCGCCGCCGAGCCCCGGCGGGTGTTCTGCGTACGGGCCGACGACCGGACCGAGGCGACCGCCTGGACCCCGGCGGTGACCCGGCACGGCCCGGTGACCGTGGCGGTGCTCGGCGGCGGGGACCCGCAGCGGGCGGTCCGGGTCCGGGACGCGATCGACCAGCGGCTGGCCGACGGCACGATCCCGGTCGCCGGCACCGCCGGGGCGGCGCCGGCCGCCGCCGGCCCCGGCCCGACCGGCCGGGTGGTCCTGGTCGGCGCCGGCCCCGGTGACCCGGAACTGATCACCGTGAAGGGCCGCCGCGCGCTCGCCGAGGCCGACGTGGTGGTCGCCGACCGGCTGGTGCCGGGGCTGCTGCTGGACGAGCTGCCCGCCCGGGTCGAGCTGGTCGACGCCGCGAAGATCCCGTACGGCCCGGCTGCCGCCCAGGAGGAGATCAACCGGATTCTGGTGGACCGGGCCCGGGCCGGGTCCGTCGTGGTCCGGCTCAAGGGCGGTGACCCGTACGTCTTCGGCCGGGGCGGCGAGGAGCTGCTGGCCTGCGTCGAGGCGGGCGTACCGGTGTCGGTGGTGCCCGGCGTGAGCAGTTCGGTCGCGGCACCCGCCGCCGCCGGTATCCCGGTCACCCACCGAGGGGTGGCCCACGAGTTCACCGTGGTCTCCGGCCACCTGCCGCCGGGGCACCGGCTGTCGCTCGTCGACTGGCCGGCGCTCGCCCGGCTGCGCGGCACCCTGGTGGTGCTGATGGGGCTGAAGAACCTGCCGGCGATCGCCGAGACGCTGCTCGCCAACGGCCGTGGCGCGGACACCCCGGCGGCGGTGGTGCAGGAGGCGACCACCGGTGCCCAGCGGGCGCTGACGTCGACCCTGGGTGCCGTGGCCGGCGAGGCCGCCGCCGCCGGGCTGCGGCCGCCGGCCGTGGTGGTCGTCGGCGACGTGGTCGGCACGCTGGACGTGCCGACCGATCGAGCCGACCGGCCAACCGATCGAGCCGACCGGACCGAGGACTGAGCGGTCCGGCGCGCCGGGGGAGCGGCGCGCCGGACCGGCCCCGGTTTCAGAGCTTGAGCATGTCGTCCAGCAGCAGGGCGCACCGGATCAGCCCCAGATGGCTGTACGCCTGGGGATGGTTGCCCAGCCCGCGTTCGGCGAGCGGATCGTACTGCTCGGGCAGCAGACCGGTCGGGCCGGCGGTGTCGATCATCTGCTCGAACAGCTCTTCGGCGTCACCGCGCCGCCCGGTGCGCAGGTATGCCTCGATCAGCCAGGCGGTGCAGATGTGGAACCCGCCCTCCCGGCCGGGCAACCCGTCGTCCCACCGGTAGCGGTACACCACCGGGCCGCTGCGCAGGTCCGCCTCCACTTTGAGCACCGTGGCGAGGAACCGCGGGTCGTCGTCGGGCAGCAGCCCGGACAGCCCGATCCACAGCGAGGAGGCGTCCATCTCCTCGTCGCCGTAGGCGACCGTGTACGCGCCGGCCTTGGCGTGCCAGCCGTGTTCCAGCACGTTGCGGCCGATCCGGTCGCGCAGCTCGACCCAGTCCGGCCGTTCGCCGCCGCCGTGCCGGCCCGCCATCCGCAGCGCCCGGTCCACCGTCATCCAGCACATGACCTTGGAGAAGACATGGTGCCGGGGAGCGAGCCGGGCCTCCCACAGGCCGTGGTCCGGCTCGTGCCAGCGGCGTTCGACCGCCTGCACCATCGCCTCCAGCACCCGCCACTCGTCGTCGTGCACCGAACCACGGGCGTCGGCGACCACCGCGAGCAGGTCGGCGATCGGCCCGAACACGTCGAGCTGCAGCTGGTGGTTGGCCAGGTTGCCGACCCGCACCGGGCGGGAGCCGGCGTAGCCGGGGAGGGTGTCGATGACCGCCTCCGCGCCCAGCTCCAGTCCCTCCACCGTGTAGAGCGGGTGCAACCGCTCCGGGTGGCCGCCGGTGCGCTCGACGCAGCCGTCCACCCAGCGCAGGAACGCCTCGGCCTCGGCCAGCGAGCCGAGGTCGACCAACGCCCGGGCGCTCATCGCCGCGTCCCGCAGCCAGCAGTACCGGTAGTCCCAGTTGCGTACCCCGCCGAGCTCTTCGGGCAGTGAGGTGGTCGCGGCGGCGAGGATCGAGCCGGTTGCCTCGTGGCACAGCCCCCGCAGGGTGAGCGCGCTGCGGGCGACCAGCTCCCGGCCGGTGTTCGGCAGCTGCAGCTGCCGGACCCACTCCCGCCACGGCTGTTCTGCGGTGGACTGGCGCTGCTGCACGGTGACGGTGTGGTGTTCCAGGCTGTGCGAGCCGAACCGCAGCTCCATGGTGAGCATGCCGTCGAGCGCGGCCAGGTCGACCAGGGCGCGGGCGGTTTCCCGACCGCCGTCGTCGACGACCTTCCACTCCACCCCGGGGGAGTAGAGCGCCACCGGCTCGTTGGAGCCGAGCACCAGCAGCCCGTCACCGAGCGGCTGCAGCTGCACGGCCACCTGGCCGAACTCGGGGCGCGGGGCGAACTCCAGCTGTGCCTGCCCGGTGCCGGTGAGTACCCGGACCAGGGTGGAGTCGGCGCCCGGTAGCACCGTGTCGCCGGCGGAGGACTCGGCCGGCGGGTGGTCCAGCCAGTCGGTGACGGTCAGCCCCGACCAGCGGGTCTCCACGGTCATCGTGCCGGGCCGGTAGCGCTGCCCCAGCGGGAACCCGCCGCGGGCCGGTGCGACGGCGAAGTGCCCGGCCGGTGCGCCGCCGAGCAGATCGGCGAAGATCGCCGACGAGTCCGGCTTGGGATGGCACAGCCAGGTCACCTTGGCGTCCGGGGTGAGCAGCGCGATGGTCCGGCCGTTGGCCAGCATCGAGTGGCGCTCGATCGGCACCGCGTGCTCGCCGTAGAGCCAGTTGCGCCGGGTCTCCAGCAGGACGCCGAGCACCCGCGCGGCGTCGATCGGTTCGGCGACCCGGAACGCCGCCCGAGTGTCGCCGTCGCCGATCTTGATGCCGACGTCCGGGCCGTGCAGGTTGGCGAAGGCGCTCTCGTCGGTGATCGAGTCGCCGATGAACAGCACGCCGCTGGCCGACGTCTGGGTGCGGATCTGGTCCAGGGCGGTGCCCTTGTCGGTGGCGACCACCGACAGTTCGACGACTTCCTTGCCCTGGGTGACGGTGACGTCGGGCCAGGCGGCCGGTCCAGTGTTGACCGCCGCGACGACCGCCTCGGCGACCGCCGGATCGGCGCCCCGGGTGTGCACCGCGACGCTGGCCGGTTTGACCTCCAGCCGTACCCCGGGCTGGTCCTTGATCAGCTGCCGTAGCTCCCGCTTGAGCTGGGAGTGCACCTGCAGTTGCTCAGGGGCCAGCCGTTCGACGAAGCCGATGTCGAACTCGGACCCGTGGCTGCCGACCAGATGGACCTCGCTGGGCAGCCGGGAGAGCGCGGCGAGGTCGCGCAGCGCCCGGCTGGAGACCACCGCGACGGTGGTCTGTGGAAGCGCGGCCAGCGCCCGCACCGCCGCGACCGACTCCGGTAGCGGTACGGCTCGGGTCGGGTCCTCGACGATCGGTGCGAGGGTGCCGTCGTAGTCGCAGGCCACCAGCAGTATCGGCATCCGGGCGATCCGCCCGATCGCCGCGCGCAGCTCGGGATCGATCTGATCCGCGGCCGCGCGTACGTCCCCGTCAAGGACGGACGTTCTCATTCATTCCTCCGTCTCGGGCACACCGAGTTCTGTGAGGAAGGAGCGGGCCCAGTGGCCGACGTCATGGGTCCGCAGATGGCGCTGCATGATCCGCATCCGCCGCCGGGCCTCGGAACTGTCGACGTGCACCGCCCGCAACAGGGCATCCTTGACGCCGTCCGGGTCGTGCGGGTTGCACAGGAACGCTTGACGCAGCTCCGTTGCCGCGCCGGCGAACTCACTGAGCACGAGGGCACCGCCGGTGTCGGCGCGGGCCGCGACGTACTCCTTGGCCACCAGGTTCATTCCGTCTCGCAGTGGTGTCACCATCATCACATCGGCCGCGCGGTAGAGCGCGGCGAGTTCACTGCGACTGTACGACTGGTGCAGGTAGTGCACGGCGGGCACACCCACCCGGCCGAATTCACCATTAATCCGGCCAACTTCGCGCTCAACCTTGACCCGAAGTGCCTGGTAGTGCTCGACCCGCTCGCGGCTGGGGGTGGCAACCTGCACCATAACTGCGTCCGGAACTGTCAGCTTTCCGTCAGCAAGAAGTTCCCGGAACGCTTTCAGCCTGAGTTCGATCCCCTTGGTGTAGTCGAGCCGGTCCACCCCGAGGATCACCGTCTTCGGATCCCCCAGCTCGGCGCGGATCTGCTTGGCCCGCGCCTCCACCGTCGCGTCGTGCGCCATCCGTTCCATCTCCGGAACGTCGATCGAGATCGGGAAGGCACCCGCCTTGACCTTACGGCCGTCGACCTGGATCATCTGGCCCTCGTACCGCAGCCCGAGCAGGTGGCGGGCCAGCCGGACGAAGTTCTGCGCGGCCAGCCGCTGCTGGAAGCCGACCAGGTCGGCGCCGAGCAGTCCGCGCAGGATCTCGGCGCGCTGCGGCATCTGCATGAACAGCTCGATCGGCGGGAACGGGATGTGCAGGAAGAAGCCGATCCGCAGGTCCGGGCGGATCTCCCGGAGCATGGCCGGCACCAGTTGCAGCTGGTAGTCCTGCACCCACACCGTCGCACCCTCGTCGGCGACCTCCGCTGCCGCCTCGGCGAACCGGGCGTTGACCACCCGGTACGCCTCCCGCCAGCGGCGCTTGAACGCCGGCGTCTCGACCGCGTCGTGGTACAGCGGCCAGATGGTGGCGTTGGACTGACCTTCGTAGTACCGTTCCAGCTCTTCGGCGCTCAGCGGGACGGGGTGCAACCGGATGCCTTCGAGGTCGAAGGGCTCCGGTGCCGCACCGGCGCCACCGGCCCAGCCGACCCAGGTGCCCTGGTGCGCGGCGAGCACCGGGTGCAGGGCGGTCACCAGACCGCCGGGGCTGCGCCGCCACTGGCGACCTTCCGGCGTGGTCACCTCGTCCACCGGCAGGCGGTTGGCGACCACTACGAACGAGCTCCGAACCGTCACGTTCCGTACACCTCCGGTGATTACGGGACCGCCATGAGCGTACTGTGCGGGCCAGACGGGCGGACCCCCGTCCCCCTCTTGGTGCCCAGCTGATCAGGACATCGAAACCCGGCCGGGCGCAATGAGGCAGGTAACACTGGCGCGAAGATCCCGGCCGTCCGGTGGGGTGAGGTGCGGCTGGGGCGTTGGACCTGTCAGGATTGACAACGGCGTACGCACCGATCGGACCGTCGTACCGCGCACGACCGCGTACCGCGTACCACCCGCAGCCGCTCCGGTCGGTGCCGGCGGCCGGTACGCGGGGTCGTGACCTGCCCGTACCGACGGGTCCCACGAGAGTTCTGGAGGTAGGCCGCACCGTGGCCCAGTTCATCTACGTCCTGGAAAAGGCGCGCAAGGCGCACGGCGACAAGGTCGTGCTGGACAACGTGACGCTCAACTTCCTGCCGGGTGCCAAGATCGGTGTGGTCGGCCCGAACGGCGCCGGCAAGTCCAGCCTGCTGAAGATCATGGCGGGCATGGACCGGCCGAGCAACGGCGACGCCCGGCTGATGCCCGGCTACACCGTCGGCATGCTCGCTCAGGAACCGCCGCTCAACGACGCGAAGACGGTGCTCGGCAACATCGAGGAGGCGGTCGCCGAGACCAAGGCGAAGCTGGAGCGGTTCAACAAGATCGCCGAGCAGATGGCCACCGACTACTCCGACGAGCTGATGACCGAGATGGGTCAGCTGCAGGAGGAGCTGGACCACGCTGACGCCTGGGACATCGACTCCAAGCTCGAACTCGCGATGGACGCGCTGCGCTGCCCGCCACCGGACGCCGAGGTGACCCAGCTCTCCGGCGGCGAGCGGCGACGCGTCGCGCTGTGCAAACTGCTGCTGGAGGCGCCGGACCTGCTGCTGCTCGACGAGCCCACCAACCACCTGGACGCGGAGAGCGTGCACTGGCTGGAGCAGCACCTGGCCAAGTACGCCGGCACCGTCATGGCGATCACCCACGACCGCTACTTCCTGGACAACGTCGCCAACTGGATCCTCGAGCTGGACCGCGGCCGGACCTATCCGTACGAGGGCAACTACTCCACGTACCTGGAGAAGAAGGCCGCCCGGCTGGCGGTCGAGGGTCGTCGCGACGCCAAGCTGAAGAAGCGCCTCGGCGAGGAGCTGGAATGGGTCCGGTCCAACGCCAAGGCGCGCCAGACCAAGTCCCGGGCCCGGCTGGACCGCTACGAGGAGATGGCCAGCGAAGCGGAGAAGACCCGCAAGCTGGACTTCGAGGAGATCCAGATCCCGCCGGGGCCGCGGCTGGGCAACACCGTCATCGAGGCGGTGAACCTGAAGAAGGGCTTCGGCGACCGGGTCCTGATCGACGACCTGAGCTTCTCGCTGCCGCGCAACGGCATCGTCGGCATCATCGGTCCGAACGGCGTCGGTAAGACCACGCTGTTCAAGACGATCGTCGGGCTGGAGCAGCCGGACAGCGGCCAGGTCCGGGTCGGCGAGACGGTGCAGCTGTCGTACGTCGACCAGAACCGCTCCGGCCTGGACAGCAGCAAGACGGTCTGGGAGGTGGTCTCCGACGGGCTGGACCACCTGATGGTCGGCAAGGTCGAGATGCCGTCCCGGGCGTACGTGGCCGCGTTCGGCTTCAAGGGCCCCGACCAGCAGAAGCCGACCAAGGTGCTGTCCGGTGGTGAACGTAACCGGCTCAACCTGGCGCTCACCCTGAAGATCGGCGGCAACGTCATCCTGCTCGACGAGCCGACCAACGACCTCGACGTGGAGACGCTGTCCAGCCTGGAGAACGCGTTGCTGGAGTTCCCCGGCTGCGCCGTGGTCATCTCCCACGACCGGATGTTCCTGGACCGGGTCGCCACGCACATCCTGGCCTGGGAGGGCGACGACACCAACCCGGCGAAGTGGTTCTGGTTCGAGGGCAACTTCGAGGCGTACGAGAAGAACAAGATCGACCGGCTCGGCGCGGAAGCGGCCCGGCCGCACCGGGTGACCTACCGCAAGCTGACCCGTGACTGATGCGGCACTGGCCGGGGGCTCGTCGACGACCGGCGAGGTCCCGGCCGCCGGCGGTGGCCAGCGCTACACGTTCCACGCCGCGCTGCGCTGGTCCGACCTCGACGCGTACGGGCACGTCAACAACGCCCGGTTCCTGACGCTGTACGAGGAGGCCCGGGTCGCGTTGATGTTCTCCGGCGGGCGGGCCTGGGGCGTCGGTTCGTTCGCCGACGGCGTGCTGATCCACCGGCACGAGGTCGACTACCTGCGCCCGGTCGACTACCGGATGGGCCGGTCGACCGCCGATCAGGCACCGGCCGTCCGGATCGAACTCTGGATCGAACAGGTCCGTCCGTCGCGGTTCACGGTCGCCTACGAGATGTTCGACGGCGACCTGCTGGTCAGCCGGGCCCGTTCGGTGCTGGTGCCGTTCGACCTGGAGCAGGGGCGGCCGCGCCGGCTGACCGAGGCGGAGCGGGCCTTCCTGCTGCCGTACGTCCGACCGGCCGCCGCCGAGGCATGATGGCCGGCCGGACGCCCCGGGCCGACTCGGCGTCGGCCGGTCACCGGCTGACCGGGCTGGCCGACGCCGGCGCGTTCCTGGCCCGGCTGGTACGGCTGGACCCCGGCGCACCGGTGCGGCTGCGGTCGGTCGGTCGGGACCACACCGAGCTCTGGGCCCGCCTGCCGTGGGCGGTCCTGGTGCAGCGGACCGTGGCGGGGCCCGGCCCGGGGGACGCCACGGTGTCCGCCGCGGAGCTGCTGGCCCGGCTGACGGCGGTCTCCACCGGGCTGCCGCCGCGCCGGGACAGCGCGTGGCGGTGGCCGTTGCCGCCCGGCCCGGCGCGGGTCGTCGAGGTGGTGCCGGCGGCCGATCTGCGACGGGTCGCGGTGGCGGCGGCCGGCACCCTGCGGGCCGCCGAGACGCAGGGCGTCGGTGGACGGGCAGTGGGCCAGCGGGCGGTACGGGACGCCCTGCTCGACCACGTGGCCGTGGTGGTGACCGTCGACGGTCCGATCGGCGAGCGGATCGAGATCCGCCAGGGGCTGGTGCAGGCGGTGGCCCGGATGGGGTTCCTCGGCACGACCGAGGGGCCGGTCGGTCGGCCGGAGCCGGTCGACTGTCGGGACCGGACCGACCTGCCGGGCCGCCCCGTGGATCCACTGCAGTCGGTGGTACGGGTCGGGACAGTAGGCAATTGGGTAGCACTTGATGCGCCGTTCGGGGCGGCCTGGACACAAAGAGTTAACAATCTTGCACTCACGCCGACGATCACTCAGCCGAAAGTATGATGCTCCCTCATCCCTCTGGTTCGGGGGGTCCGTTGGGGGGGTGCCTAGGAACGGCTATCCGGGTACCGTCGGGCCTCGGATCCGACGCAACGTAGGCGCCCGGATCCGCTGGGGAGTGAGGTGCGGATAATGCCATGGTGGTCGTGGCGCTCCGGTCACGCAGATGGCGGTGAGCCGGATACCCGAAGCAGGACCGGAGTGGACAGCGGTGTCCGGCTTGGCCCGCCCGCGCCACGAACGCCGGAGCAGACGCCCCGGTCGTCGTCGGCTGAACTCGGGCCGACCAGGCCGGTAGGGCCGTCCTGCCCGATCTCGTCGCCGGCCGCGGCGGCGGGCAAGGAATTATCGCCGCAGGTGGTGCCGGTGACCCTCCGCCGGATCGGCACCGCACTGGACATGTTGGACATCCGGTATCTCGCGGACGGCGACGGCAGCCTGCTGGCCATGTGGGAGCGGCACGCCGTCCTGTTCACCCTCGAAGGGCCGGAGGACGAGATCCTGGTGGTCCGCGCCCGACCGCACTCCACCGTGCCACCCGACTGGGCCGACCGTGCCTACCGGGTGGTCAACGAGTGGAACCACACCAGACGGTTCTGCAAGGCGTACGTCGGCGACCCCACCGACCGTGGCCAGTTGCCCATCTACGCCGAGCTGCAGGTCCCACTCGCCGCCGGAGCCAACGACGCGCTGCTTGTCGAACTGCTGGACTGCGGAGCGGCCGTGGCGACCAGTTTCGTCGACTGGCTGCACGACGAGGGCGCCCTGCTCTGACGGCCGGTCAGCCGCTGGCCAGGTCGCGCCGGGGCGGATCGGACGGGTCCATCTCGTTCACCATGAAGTAGGCGGCACGCTCCAGGTAGTCCCAGAGCACCCCGGCGAGCTCCGGATGCAGGTCCAGCCGGTCGACCGCCCGGCGCATGTGGGTCAACCAGGCGTCCCGCTCCGCCGGACCGATCCGGAACGGTGCGTGCCGCATCCGCAGCCGGGGGTGTCCACGCTGCTCGGAGTACGTGCCGGGGCCGCCCCAGTACTGCATCAGGAACAGGGTCAGTCGCTCCGCGGCCGGCCCCAGATCCTGCTCCGGGTACATCGGGCGGAGCAGCGGATCAGTGGCGACGCCGGCATAGAACTCGTCGACGAGCCGGCGGAAGGCGGGTTCCCCGCCGATGGCGGCGAAGAAGGTCGGGGCGGGACCGCCGGCCGCGGGCGCCGCGCCGGCCGAGTCGTTGGCAGGATCTGACGCTGTCACCACTCCATCCTGCCAGCCGGTCCGCGCCCGGCGGTCCCCGGTGCGGCATGGTGCGGCATGGTGCGGCGTGGTGCGGCGTGGTGCGGCGTGGTGTGCGCCAGCGCGGGCTCAGGCGCGGCCGACCTCGTCGGCCTGCTGCGCGTCACGGGCCTGCGGTACGGGGTTGCCGTTGCTGGCCGCCGCGCCGGCGGAAGAGCCGGCGGCGGAAGTGCCCGGTGTCTCCGTTGTGCCGGCGGTCCCTGTGCCGGCTGTGCTGGAACCACCGCCGGTCGCGGTACCGGTCGCGGCGCCGGGGGCGGCTGCGACGGCGGCGATCGCCGCGTCGAAGCGCTCCTCGGCCGGCCACCGCAGCAGCGCCAGGGAGATCACCACCGCACCGGTCAGGCTCCACAACCCGACCACGGTCGGGATGTCGAACCGGTCGGCGAGCAGGCCGGTGACCAGCACTGCGGCTCCCTGGCCGACCTGGATGCCGGTAGCGATCACCCCGAACGCGCGGGCCCGGTAACCGTGCGGCAACGCCTGGACGAACAGCCCGTTGGTCACCGGCAGCAGACCGGCCACCGCGAAGCCGCAGACCCCGGCGAGCACCGCCACCACCGGCGGCGACGGGTCGAGCAGAGTGGGGACCAGCGCCAGCGGGGCGATCACCGCGAACGGTCGGATCAGTCTGCGTCGGCGGCCCGGACGGACCAGCCGGCCGATCAGCAGCCCGCCGACGATGTAGCCGGTCGGACTCGCCGCCATGATCATCGCCTGGGCGAGACCCCGCTCGGAGTCGGACACCCCGGGCTCGGCCGCCCAGGCGGCGGCCAACCCCTCCGGCACGATGGCGAACAGCGGGACCGTCCAGACCAGGATCGCGATGGCCCGCAGCACGTCGGTACGCCACACCAGCTGGAAGCCCTCGGCGGTCTCGCGGAGCAGGTGTTGGCGGCGGTCCGGGGTGGTGGCCGCCGGCCGGGCCCGGACCCCGAGCCGGATCACCAGGGCCGAGACGGCGAAGGTGGTCGCGTTCAACAGCAACGCCGCCCGTGGGTTGACGGAGGCGATCGCCGCGCCGGCGATGTAGCCGCCGACCTGGGCGAGCTGGCCGGTACTGGCGATCAGCGACAGCCCCACGATCAGCCGGTCACCGGTCAGCACAGTGGGCATCAGCGCGGACCGGGCGGCCTGGTTCGGCGGATTCGCCAGAGTGGTGCAGAACAGCAGACTGATCATCGCCCAGACCGGCAGGCCGGGGGTGGCGACAACGGCGATCAGGGCCATCCGGATCAGATCGGTGGTGATCATCACCCGGTGGTACGGGTGCCGCTCGGCGACCGTGGTGAGCAGCGGGCCGCCGATCAACCAGGGCAGGAAGCTGACCGCGAAGGCGGCGGCCGACAGGGCCACCGACTCCGTCTCCCGGTAGACCAGGACGGTGACCGCTGCCTTCGCGATGTAGTCGCCGATCCAGGACAGCGCCACCGAGACGAAAAGAAAGCGGAACTCATCCGCCGCGAACACCTCGCGGAAGGTCGCCGGACTCCCGGCGGTTTGTGCCTCGTCGGACACGGACGGCGCCTCCATCGTTCTCGGCGGCACCCGCTCGTGGCGGGTGCTACCGGGGAACGTCCCGGACGTACGGCTGAGCGAAGTGGTGGTGACACTCCGATGACACTCGTCCCGGATCATGCCCGATCGGGTGACATCTGGCTAGTGTGAACGGCTGGTTTGTCGTCACTCCGACTAAACATTCGGATGACAACCAGTTCGCCATACGGTGCATAGTCCCTGCTAGTCGGCCGAGGCGGACACGTCGTCCCGGTACTCGGACACGCCGTCCCGGTGACCGGTCAAGTCGTTCCGCCCTGGCCGGGCTCCTCCTGCCCACCTCCCGACCCACGGGTGACGAACATCCGCCCGGCCACGATCTGTGCCGAGATCCCGGAGGTGTGCAGTGCCGCGGCCAGTTGACGGCGCAACTCGCGGCCCACCACGAACTGCCCCTCGGCGGTGGTCTTGGCGACGGTACGGATCACCGCGCCGTCGACCGTGACCTGCTCGACGCCGAGCACGTCCGGCGGCTCCACGAAGTGACCGGCCATCTCCTCGTCGGCCGCCACCCCCAGGGCGGCGGTACGCAGCACCGCGGTGGCCTGCTCGGTGTCGGCGAAGCCGACCGGCATGTCGACCACCACCATGGCCCAGCCCTGGCTCTTGTTGCCGACCCGGATGATCTCCCCGTTGCGGATGTACCAGAGCACACCCCGGGCGTCCCGGACCGTGGTGATCCGCAGACCCACCGCCTCGACCACGCCGGTGGCCTCGCCCAGGTCGACGATGTCGCCGACGCCGTACTGATCCTCCAGCAGCATGAACAGCCCGGCGAGCAAGTCCTTCACCAAGGTCTGCGCCCCGAAACCCAGCGCGATGCCGGCGATGCCGGCGCTGGCCAGCAGCGGTGCCAGGTTGAAGCTCAGTTCGCCAAGCACCAGCAGTACGGCGATCCCGAACACGGTCGCGCTCACCGTGCTGCGCAGCACCGAGCCGATCGCCTCGGCGCGTTGCCGCCGCCGTTCCGGCATCACCACCGTCCCAGCCGGCGGTGTCCGTTCCCGCAACGGCCGCAGGATGGTCGGCCCGGCGACCGTCGAGGTACTGGTCACCAGCCGGCGGATGGCCCGGTGCAGCAGGTACCGCAGCACCACCGCCACCACGACGATCAGCACGATCCGCAGGGGTTTGACCAGTAGCCAGAAGCTCCCCTCCGCCAGCCACGGCAGCCCGGTCCAGTCGAGCACCTGGCTGCAGACCGGGTCGTCGTCGGGGCACACCGGGCTCACCGAGGGCTGCGGCTCCGGTTGAGCCCACTGGTACGGCGGGTCGGTCGCCGCTGCCCCGGTCGCCGGGTCGGGAGGCTCGGGGTCAGCGCGGGCGGGCGATCGTGCGGTCACCGTCAATTCGTACCGTACCGCCCTGCCCGGTCGGCGGCCGACCCACACTGTCGGTCTGACCAGGCGGAACAGGCCAGCGACGAGCCCTCGGCCGAACGCCCGAGGGGTCAGGCCCGAATAGTACGTGCATTTGGGTCATCTATCGGGGACTATTGGCGCACGGGCGCTGGCGATTCGCCAGCGCCGGTCGCGGTCCGACCGTCGGTCCGCGTCGATTCGTAGTCGGCACTAGGAGCGGGTGGGAACACAACCGAGAGGGTGAGCGGGATGCCTGACATACGACCCACGGTGGGCTCCGGTTCGTTGGTGCTCAACGCGACGTATGAGCCGCTGTGTGTCGTATCCGTACGCCGGGCCGCGATCCTGGTCCTGTCCGCCAAGGCGGTCTGCGTCGCCGACGGCGAGGGCATGCTGCACAGTGCCCGGCACTGCCTGCCGGTGCCGTCGGTGGTGCGGCTCACCCGCTACGTTCGGGTGCCCTACCGGACCCACGTCGGCCTCTCCCGCCGGGCGATCTTCGCCCGCGACGGCTGGCGGTGCGCGTACTGCCGGGGCCCGGCGGAGACCATCGACCACGTCTTTCCCCGCAGCCGTGGTGGCCGGCACATCTGGGAGAACGTCGTCGCCGCGTGCGCCCGCTGCAACCACAGCAAGGGCGACCGGACCCCGGCCGAGCTGGGCTGGCGGCTGCCGTCCCCGCCGGCCGCCCCGAAGGGCACCGCCTGGCGGGTGCTCGGGCACCGTGCGCCGGATCCGCGCTGGGCCGACTGGCTCGACCTGTCCGAGTCCGAAGCCGCCGCCTGAGCCGGCTGGGCGCTGTCTGAGCAGACCGGTCCGCCGCCCGAGCCGGCTGCGGAGGTCAGCCGTGCTGGGCGCCGACCAGTGACGCGAAGACGACGACGTTGTCCGCGTACCCGGTGGAACCACCGACCCACTGACCACCGCAGGTGATCAGACGCAGCCCGGGGTGACTGAAGTCGTCGTACACCCGGTCCACCGGCAGGGACGACTTGTCGAACTGCTCTACCGAGGTGACCTCGAACAGCGCCACCGACCGGTCCATCCGGCGGACCTGGATCTGCGCGCCCGGGTGCAGCGTGGCGGCCCGGTGGAACACCGACGGACCGGTACTGGTGTCGACGTGGCCGACGATGACCGCCGGGCCGTTCTCACCCGGCGTCGGGCTGGCCACGTACCAGCCGGCCTCGTTGTGCCGGTTCAGTTCCGGAACCGCGATCGTGCCGTCCTCGGCCAACCCGACGTCGTGCACCGCGGCCTGCAGGTTCAACGCCGGGATTGCGAGACTGACCGGGTCGCTGGCACCCAACGGCGGGTGCGTCTCGGGCGTCGCGCGGTGCGCTCCGGGCAGCCACTGCCCGAGCGGGGTGCCGGTCACCCGTTCGAAGCCGAACCCGGCGACGAAGACGCCCGCCACGATCAGCACCAGCGCGACCGGACTCCACCGTGACGGCGCGTCCGTGCGCCCCCGGTAGCCACCCACCGCCACCCGCTGGGCGGCAGCCGCCTCGGCCCGGCGTCGACCCGGGCGCAGCGACCCGAACCCGGGCCAGCTCCGCCGTTGCCGGGGTGGGCCGTGCGGTGCACGGCGGTTGGCGGCGGGCCCGTTGACACCGCGGCGACCGGCGGCACCCGGCACCGCGGCCACCCCACGCAGCGGGGCACGGGCCACCCCGCGGGCCGTGCCGGGGATCGCCGGGTACGCCGGGTACGCCGCCCCGTCCGTCGGCTGATCCGTCGCCCCGTTCGCCGGCGGATCCCCCACTTCGTCCGTCGGCCGATCTGGCGGTGTCGGCCTCGGCTGACCGTAGGTCGACACCCGGGGCGCCACCGTGTGCGCCGTGGTACCCGCCGCCGTGACCTGGGTCAGGAACGGGAGCACCCAGCCGCCCGGGCGGCCGCCAGCCGGGGTAGGACGGACCATCTGGCCGCCCGCTGGTTACGCGCCGGAGTCGGCGCGTCGACGGCGCATCGCGAACAGCCCGATCCCGGCGCCCAGCCCGATCACGGCGATACCGCCGACCAGCAGGGCCGAGCCGCCGGAGCCGGTGCTGGCCGACGCGGTGCCGCCGCCTCCGGCGTCCGGGCCTCTGGTCGGGTGCGCCGTGCCGGTCACGGTCAGGGTGGTTGTCGCCGTGTTCCCGTTCTGACACTGCAGGTCCACCGGGTAGCGCCCGGGACGCTTGCTGCCGGGCACCGTCACCTGGCCGGTCAGCACATCCTGGTCCGGCATCACGATCACCCGCCCGAACGCGTCCGACTCGACCGTCGCCTGGCTGGTGTTGTCGTCCCCGCAGCTGGCCCGGATGGTCACCCGACCACCGGCGTGCACGGTGCTCGGATCGGCCTCCACGTAGGTGCTGCCCGCGTACGCCGGCGACGCGTCGACCCCGGCCGCCACCGTGCCGATCAGCACGGCGGCGGCGAGCCCGGCCAGCGTGCGGACCAGATGGCTCACTCCTGGCATGATCTCCCCCCGACTACGCTCCGGCCGGCCGGCGATGCCGGCTGCGTCGGCGGCGACCGGTGTGCCGTGCCGACGGCCGGAGCCCGCTGGCCCGACTTCCCGTCCCGGCGCCGGCTATGCCTCCCCCTCCCGGGTGAACCAGCGCCCGGTCAGGTCACCCGTACCTGGCCGCTGCGGCCGGCGAGTGACCTGCCAGGATCGGTCAATGTCGCAGATCCATGATCTGACCGCGTTGGAGCAGGGCGCCGCGATCCGCCGGGGCGAGCTGAGCGGCACCGAGATCGTCGAGCACTACCTGGCCCGGATCGACGCCCACTCGGACACCGTCGGGGCGTTCGTCACGGTCACCGCCGACCACGCCCGGGAACAGGCCCACGCCCTCGACCGGGTCCCGCCGAGCACCCGGACCCGGCAGCACCCCGGCCCGCTGTACGGCGTACCGGTGGCGATCAAGGACCTCACCCTCACCGCCGGGGTCCGCACCACCTTCGGCTCGGCGGCGTTCGCCGACTACGTGCCGAGCGTCGACGCGGACGTGGTCCGCCTGCTGCGTGCCGCCGGCACCGTCAGCCTCGGCAAGACCACCGCCGCCGAGCTGGGCTGTTCGCTCTACACCGAGGGGGAGGTGGCACCGCCGGCGCGTAACCCGTGGGACCTGGCCTGCACCGCCGGCGGCTCCAGCGGGGGAGCGGCGGCGGCGGTGGCCGCCGGACTGGTGCCGTTCGCGCAGGGCTCGGACGGCGGCGGTTCGTGCCGGATCCCGGCCGCCCTCTGCGGCCTGGTCGGCTACAAGCCCACCCGGGGGGTCGTCTCCGGCGGCCCGCTCGGCGCCGGCGGGTTCGGCCTGCCCAGCCACGGACCGATCGCCCGGACCGTCGCCGACGCCGCCGCGATGCTCGACGCGATGGCGGTGCCGGTGCCCGGTGAGCCGTACCTGGCACCGCCACCGCCGCCCGGCGGCTATCTGGCGGCGGCCCGTCGCGCGGACCCCGGCCGGCTGCGGATCGGCCGGTTCACCACCCCGATGCTCGCCGACGAACCGGTGCATCCGGACTGCCTGGCGGCGGTGGACACGGCGGCCGCGCTGCTCGCCGACGCCGGCCACGAGGTCGTCGACGTTCCGGCGCCGCTCGGCCCGGACCTGTGGCCGCTGTTCGAGACCGTCTGGTACGTGCTCGCGCTGGCCCCGGTGCCACCGGAACGGGAGGCGCGGCTGCTGCCGTTGACCCGGCTGCTGCGTCGCCGGGGCAACGCGATCAGCGCCGCGACGCTGGTCGCCACCCTGGCCGAGCTGCAGGTCCAGGTACGCCGGGCGATGCACGCGGTGGTCGGGCTGGACCTGCTGCTGTGCCCGACGTTGAGCGCTCCGCAGGCCCCGGTCGGCTGGTTCACCGAAACGGGTGACCCGGCCGAGGACTTCGACCGGCAGCGGCGCTTCTCGCCGTACTGTGCGGTGTTCAACGTCACTGGGCAACCGTCGGTGTCCGTCCCGGTGGCGCAGAGTGCGGCCGGGCAGCCGGTGGGAGTTCTGCTGACCGGCCGCGGCGGCGCGGACGCCACCGTGCTGGCCGCGGCCGCTCAGCTGGAGGAGCGGACCGGCTGGCCCGGTCGGCACCCGGAGATCTGGCGGGCCGGGCCCTCCGCTACCGTGAAGGCGTCTGAGCCGGAACGGGCTGGCGGTGTGGCCAGGTCCACCACTCCAGACATCCGCTGAGTCCCTTGAACCGATGCCGGGGGGCGTTGAGATTGTCTGTTACCAACACGGTGCTCTTCTTCGTCGTGATCCCGGCGGTCATCGTGCTCGTGGTGGCCGGTCTGGCGATGATCGGCGGGCGTGGCGGCGCGGACCGCCGCTACCGGCCCGGCCGGCAGTTCGACTTCAGCCCGGTCTGGTACGTCTCGTCCGGCGACCGGTCCACCGGGACCCCGGCGGCGGCGCTGCCGGCCGGCACCGAGCCGACGGCGATCGAGTCGACCAACCTCGGCGGCGGGCAGCCGCGTCCGGGCGCGACGGGAGGCGCAAGTGACCGTTGGTGAGCAGGCCCACGAGCAGTCCAGCGAGTCCACCCGGACGAGCGCTACCCTGCCGGGGCCGTTCGGCACCCGGCAGCTGCTCCGGCTCGACGAGGCGTTGCGGCTGGCCGACTCGGCCACCGGGCTGGCGTTCAGCATCTACGTCGGTGAGCTGGAGGAGCCGACCCGGGAGTACGCGGTGACGCTGCACCGGCAGCTCACCGACCCGGACGACGCGGTGCTCATCGCCGTGTCGCCGAATCAGCGGGTGCTGGAGGTCGTCACCGGCGCCGAGGCCCGTAAGCGGATCCCGGACCGGGACGCGAAGCTCGCCGCGCTGTCCATGGTGGCCTCTTTCGGCGGCGGTGACCTGGCCGGCGGCCTGGTCAGCGGGATCGACCAGCTGGCGTCGCGAGCCGGCCGCGCCTGACAGATCCAGCCTTACCGGATCTCCCAGTCACCGTCGCCTGGTCAGGGGACCAGCACGGCGCGGCCGTGGATCTTCCCGTCCCGCAACTGCTGGTACGCCTGCACCGCCTCGGTCAGCGGGAAGGTCTGCACCTCGGCGCGGAGCAGGCCCTGGCGGCCGAGGGCGATCACCTCGGTTAGTTCGGCGCGGGTGCCCCAGAACGGGATGACCGCGGTGGTCTCCATCGGCACCGGCGGCGGGCCTTCGACGGTCGCCGCGATCCGCAGCGTACCGCCGCCCAGGCCGACCATCGTCAGGTGACCGCCGGTGGACACCACCTGCCGGGCGGTGTCCAGGGTGGCGTCCACGCAGACGAAGTCGAGCACCACGTCGGCACCGTCCGGGGCCGGGCCGGTGAGCTCACGGATCTGGTCGACCGCTGCCGGACCGGCCTGCACGGTGTGGTGCGCGCCCATCCGTTTGGCCAGCCGTAGCGCGGCGTCGCTGGTGTCCACCGCGATGATCGTGACGGCGGTGGTCACCGCCAGGATCTGCACCGCCATGTGGCCGAGGCCGCCGACGCCGATCACCACCGCGTGGGTGCCGGGCCGCAGCGCGTCCCGGCTGAGGGAGATCGCATGGTACGGGGTGAGCCCGGCGTCGGTCAGCGGTGCCGCCTGCACCGGGTCCAGCCCGCCGAGCGGCAGCAGCCGGTCCGCCGGCACCACCACGTGGTCGGCGAGTCCGCCGTCGCGGCTGATGCCGACCCCGCCGACCGGTACGGTGCGGCACTGGTTCTCCAGCCCGCGCAGGCAGGCCCGGCAGCGCCCGCAGCCGATGATCCCGTACACCGCCGCGGTGTCCCCTTCGGCCCATCCGGTGACCCCCGGACCGAGTTGGGCGACCCGGCCGGCGATCTCGTGGCCGATGGTCATCGGGGTCGGGAAGACCCCGGCGGGCGCGTCGAGGATGTGCAGGTCCGAGTGGCAGGCGCCGACCGCCGCCGTGGCCAGCAGGATCTCGCCCGGGCCGGGCTTCGGTGTCGGCACGTCGACGAGCTCGAGGGTGCCGGGCGCGGTGAGTTGGATGGCACGCATGCCCCCAGCGTCGGCCAGGTCCGCGTACCACGTCCGCCGAACCGCCCCGGATCACCCCCTGCGGCTGAGCCGCCGTTGCCTTTCAGCGTCTCGAAGCGGGTGCCGCAGTCGTCCGGCCACGGGCCTTGGCCGGGTAGTGCCTGCGCAGGTCCGAGGTGGTCATCCGGTCGAGCACCCGGTCGGGAAGGATGCGGGAAGCCAGGATGAGAAAGGCAGCCGTCGCGCCGATGGTGTAGCGGGTGCGGGGCCTGCCGTCGGTCACTGCCTTGGCGATCCTCTTCGCGGCCACCTCGGAGGTCACGCCGGCCTTGGTGAACGCGGCCACGTGGGAGGGTATTGCCTGCATCAGAGTCCCGTAGCGCGCGTTCTGCTCGGGCGTCATCCCATCGTCGAGGCGGCTGAGGGCGGCGAGGCCGACGCGGGACATCTCGGTTTTGACGCCGCCCGGTTCGACCACCACCACCTGCACGCCATGGGGGGCCAACTCGTTGCGCAACGCGTCGCTCACCGCCTCCATCGCGAATTTGCTGGCGGCATACGGTCCATAGCCGGCCATGGAGATTCTGCCGTTGAGGGAGGTGATGTTGACGACGCGTCCCTTGCCGCGTAGCAGCGCGGGAAGCAGGGCCTGGGTGACGGCGACGTGGCCGAAGAGGTTCACCTCGAAGATCCGCCGCCATTCGCTGAGCGGCGTCACTTCGACCGGGCCGGCGCCAGGGATGCCGGCGTTGTTGACCAGCGCCCGCAGCGGCCGCAGGTCCTGATCGACGCGTGCGGTGAGCGCGGCGACGTGGTCGGGGTCGGTGATGTCGAGGATCACCGGCTCGATGCCCTCAGTTCGCAGGGACATCCCGTCGCTGTCGCGTCGTACGCCGGCGAGGACGTGGAAGCCGCGGCGGGCCAGTTCCCGCGCGGTGGCCGCGCCCATGCC
Organism: Solwaraspora sp. WMMD792; assembly: GCF_029626105.1. Classification (NCBI taxonomy): domain Bacteria; kingdom Bacillati; phylum Actinomycetota; class Actinomycetes; order Micromonosporales; family Micromonosporaceae; genus Solwaraspora; species Solwaraspora sp. WMMD792. The sequence continues at coordinate 4,159,026 of NZ_JARUBH010000009.1, read as the reverse complement.
GGTCGAGGCCCCGCTCACGACCACAAGTTCCTGAGTTTCAGATGACGTTGTCATCTTCCGAGTGTCCGACGTTGAGATGACGTTGTCAACTGTATCGAGTGACTTAGTCATCGCAAGTTGGCTAGGATGGTCCGCGTGTCCAGCCGCGCCGAGTCCGCCGCCGCCACGCGCCGTGCCCTGCTGGCTGCGGCCGCTGACCTGCTTGATTCCGGCGGCCTCGAGGCCGTGACGTTGCGCGCGGTGGGAGCGCGTGCCGGGGTGACTCGGGGAGCGCCCTACCGGCACTTCCCGGACAAGGAAAGCCTGCTGATCGCCGTCGGGAGCCGGGCCTGGGACACTCTCGGCGACCGCATGCAAACCCTTCGCGCGGATCCGGGCCTGTCGCCTGCCGACAAACTACGCGCCGGCCTCCTCGCTCTCATCGACATCGGCCGCTCTCAGCCGCACCTCTACAAGCTCATGTTCAGCAACCCGTCCGGCGACCCCACCGCACTCGCCCGTGCCGCCCAGCACAGTCAGACCGAGTTTCTCGCCGTCGTGGCCGACCTGGTGGGAGAGCAGGACGCCCGCCGGTACGCGGCCCTGCTCATCAGCAGCGCGAACGGGATTGCCGGCCTGGCGGCCAGTGGTCAGCTCACCGACCCCAAATGGGGTGGCGTCTCCGCCGAAGACCTCACCGACACCCTCGTCGGCATGATCGCCCGCAAGAGCCGGCACGCATGACCGGCGACCAGCACTGCGCGGATGGTCGCTGGACACACGATCGGGTGCCGAAGTTGATCCGCCGACCGCCGGCCGTGATCGGCTCCGTCGTCGCACGGTTTCTCGGGCGAGCCCGTACCGCTGCTGAAGCTGGACGACGCTCGGGATCGGCCGGCCCGGCGGTAGCTCTCCGGCTTCGATCTGGGCGCGAAGCAGGTCCGCGAGTTGGCGGTGAGGCCGCCATCTACCGGCTTCGCGTGCAGAACCGGCTGGCGCCTCCGCCGCCACGCGTGAACCGGTAGCCGTGGCCGCACTGCGCGTCGGCTGAGCCAGACGAGCCGGAGAGCCGCATCGAGGTGAGGCTGAGACACCTTAAATCTGCGTCGTAGGGTGTCTCAGCCTCACCTCGATGGCGGCTGGCGCGGGAGTCGCTCAGCTGGCGGCGGCCGTGTCGGTGGCCCGCGCGGTCAACGCCCGGACCACCCCGTCGCGGCCCTCAGCGACCAGCCGGCGCAGCGGAGCCGGGTGACCCTCGCCGGCCAGCCACTCGTCCGTCGCGTCGACCGTCTCCTGGGAGACCAGGTACGCCGGGTAGGCCAGCATGACGAACTCCTGCGCCGGCTCGCTGTCCCGGGTGGCCCAGATCCGGCCCAACACGTCGAAGTACGCCGTCCGGTACGGCTCGGTCAGCTCCACCTGCGTCGAGTGCTGGAAACCCTGCAGCAACGCCCGGTGCTGCCAGTTCGGCAGGCTGTCCGGCCCGGTCAGCTTGGCCCAGATGGCGGCCTTGTTGGCCGGGTCCGGCAGCAGGGCGCGGGCCAGGGCTGCCTCCCGCTCACCGCTGGCGGTCCGGTCCCGGGCCAGCTCCGCGTCGATCTGCTCGCCGGTGGCGGCGCCGTTGGCGGCCAACGACTGCAACACCGTCCAGCGCAGCTCGGTGTCGATGGTCAGCCCCGGCACCACGTCTGCCCCGTCGAGCCAGCCACGCAGCACCGCCAGGTCGCCGTCGGAGCGGGCCGCCGTGGCGTAGCTGCGCGCCCAGGCCAGCTGGAAACCGCTGCCCGGCTCCGCCGCCTGCAGCGCCGCCCGGGCCGTCCGAGCCAGGTCGGCCCAGCCCTGCGCCGCCCAGCCCGGCTCGGCGTAGAACGTCAGCGTGTTGGTGGCCTGCCGCAGGGTCGCGGTCACCAGGTTGATGTCGGTCTCGTTGGGCAGCCCGGTGAGCACCAGGGCGACGTAGTCGCGGGCGGCGAGCTCCCCGTCCCGGACCATGTCCCAGGCCGCCGCCCAGCACAGCGCCCGCGCCAGCGACGACTCGAACGCGCTGATGTGCTGCACCACGTTGGCCATCGACGCCGGGTCGAGCCGCAGCTTGGTGTAGCTCAGATCGTCGTCGTTGAGCAGCAGCACGTCGGCGGCGGGCAGCCCGGCCAGGCCGACCAGCTCGGCGCGCTCGCCGCTGATGTCGACCTCGGCCCGGTGCCGGCGGACCAGCCGACCGTCGACCAGGTCGTAGAGGCCGACCCCGATCCGGTGGGTACGCAGCGTCGGGTGCCCGGCCGGTGCCTCCTGAAGCACCGTGACCTGCTGGTAGGTGCCGTCCGGGCCGACCGACAGCTCCGGCCGCAGCGTGTTGACCTGGGCGGTCTCCAACCACTGGGCGGCGAACTTGCGCAGCTCCCGGCCGGAGGCGGTCTCCAGCTCGGAGAGCAGGTCGTCGAAGGTGGCGTTGCCCCATGCGTGCCGCTGGAAATAGGTCCGCAGACCGGCGAGGAAGGGCTCCAACCCGACGTACGCGACGAGCTGCTTGAGCACGCTGGCGCCCTTGGCGTACGTGATGCCGTCGAAGTTGACCTCGACCGCCTCCAGGTCCGGCATCTCACAGTAGACCGGATGGGTGGAGGAGAGCTGGTCCTGCCGGTATCCCCAGTTCTTGCGGACCGACAGGAAGGTGGTCCAGGCGTCGGTGAACCGGGTCGCCTCCGAGTTGCACCAGTGGCTGGCCCATTCGGCGAACGACTCGTTCAGCCACAGGTCGTTCCACCAGCGCATGGTCACCAGGTTGCCGAACCACATGTGGGCCAGCTCGTGCAGCACGGTGTTGGCCCGCTGCTCGTACTCGAAGTCGGTCACCTGGGAACGGAAGATGTAGTGCGCCTCGGCGTGGGTGACCGCGCCGAAGTTCTCCATCGCGCCGGCGTTGAAGTCCGGCACCCAGATCTGGTCGTATTTGGGCAGCGGGTAGCGGACCCCGAACTGGTCCTGGAAGAAGTCGAAACCCTGCGCGGTGATCAGGTGCAGATCGTCGACGTCGAGGTGCTCGGCCATGCTGGCCCGGCAGAAGTAGCCCAGGTCGACGCCGTCGTGGCTGCGTCGCACCTCGTGGTACGGGCCGGCGCACAGCGCGGTGATGTAGGTGCTCATCCGGGCCGACTCGGCGAAGTGGACGGTTTTGGCGTCCGGCCCGGCCGGCTCCTCGGCGGCCACCGGCATGTTCGAGATGACCCGCCAGTGGGCCGGTACGACGGCGTGCCAGGTGTAGACGCTCTTCAGATCCGGCTGGTCGAAGCAGGCGTACACCCGCTGCGCGTCGGCGGTCTCGAACTGGCTGTACAGGTAGGTCTCGCCGTCGACCGGGTCGACGCTGCGGTGCAGCCCCTGCCCGCTGGCCGAGTAGATGAAGTCGGCCTCGACGACCAGCGTGTTCTCCGCAGCCAGGTCCGGCAGGGCCAGCCCGGACTCGGCCGACCAACCGGACGGGTCGAGTCGCTGGCCGTTCAGCGTCGCCGAGTGCAGCTGGTCCGCCGCCACCTCGATGAACGTGCTGGCTCCGGGCTCGGCGCAACGGAAGGTGACCGTTGTCGTCGAGCGGAACACCCGGTTGTCCGTTGCGCTGCCGGCGGCGGACAGGTCGAGGTGGATGTCATACCCGGTCACGTCGAGCAGGCGGGCGCGTTCGGCCGCCTCGACCTGGGTCAGATTGCGCACTCCAGCCACCGTGTGCCTCCGTCCAATCGTTCAACCGCCGACGTCGACGTCGGCGGCGTCGGGGACAGCTGGGAATGACCCCGTTCGGCCAAGTCTTTCACGTCGTGGGGGCCTGGCGAGGCCGGCCCAGATCCTGGACTTGGTGGGTTGGGGCGGTATCTGGCGAGGTGACCCGGACAATGGCGGCGGACAGCCGCCGGACGAAAAAGAGGGGGAGTCTGATGTCCGACCGTCAGACCGTGGACATGTACTTCGATCCGTTGTGCCCGTGGGCCTGGATCACCTCACGTTGGTTGTTGGAGGTCGAACAGGTCCGGCCGGTCGACGTGCGGTTCCGGGTGATGAGCCTGGCCGTGCTCAACGAGGGCCGAGACCTGCCGGAGAGCTACCGGAAGCTGCTCGACGGGGCCTGGGGGGCGGTCCGGGTCGCCGTCGCGGTCCAGCAGGACCACGACGACGCTGCGGTACGGGCGCTCTACACCGCGCTGGGCAACCGGATCCACCTGGAGAAGCAGCCGACCGGACCGGATCTCTACACCGCCGCGTTGACCGAGGCCGGGCTGGACCCGGCGCTGGCCGCCGCCGCCGACGATCCGGCCTGGGACGGCCCGCTGCGGGCCAGCCACGCCGCCGGGATGGCCCCGGTCGGGATGGACGTCGGTACGCCGGTGATCCACGCCCCGGGCCCGGAGGGTGCCGGCCCGGTCGCGTTCTTCGGCCCGGTGATCACCCCGGTGCCGCGCGGCGAGGCCGCCGGGCGGCTCTGGGACGGTGTGCTGCTGGTCGCCGGGACGCCGGGATTCTACGAGCTGAAGCGGTCCCGCGAGGTGGATCCCACGTTCGACTGACCAATTCGTCGGTGTCGGGGACGAGTTCCACGTCGCCCGGCGTGTCGCTGCGCGGCGCACGTGACGCGTCCCAGGCCACGTCGTTGCCCAGGATGTTCACCCCGCCGGCCCGGTAGGAGACCGGGCCACACCGACGCATCGGAGGTCAACATGCTGGTCGACATCGACTCCGACTACTGGGATCTGCCCGTGCTGCGCGAGGCGATCGCCGCCCAGGTCTGGGGCGCGCCGAGTGACGGCAGCCGGCACCGGCGGGAACCGTCGGTCCACGAGGTGGAGCGGGTGCCGGTCGCCGTACCGTCGGGGCTGCCGGCGTCGACGGTCGGCGCGGTCCCGGCGGCCCGGTCCGGCGGCGGCCGGCACCGGCGCCCGACCCCGGTCGGGTGATCCGGTCCGGCCGGTCACTGCGGCCACCGCCGTCGACAGCGGCCCGGGCGACCGGGCCGCTGTCCCGTTCCACCTGCCCTGGCGACCGGGCCGGCGTCCGTCGCACTGGTCCGGCGACCAGGTCGGCGTCCATCCGGTGGACACGGCCGATGTATCGGTCGTCACAGCGGACCCCGCCGGTAGCGTCCGCGCCATGACGGTCGTTCACCCGATTTCCCGCGCCTGGATCACCACCGGTGAGACCGGTGCGCAGAACTACGACGAGTTCGCCGACGACGCCGAGATCACCGCGATCATCGAGGCGAATCCCCGTAGCGCGCTGGCGGTGGAGATGCCGCACCGGGCGCCGGACAGCCTCGGCCAGTCGTTTCTCGACTGCCTGCCGGCGGCCGCCCGACGGCTCGCCGAGGCCCGCGCCGACGGTAGCTACACACCGGCCGAGCAGGTCGCCGTGCTCTACCGGATCACCGAGCCGGCCAGCGACGCGGCTGCGTACGGCCTGTTCGTGATGGTCGACACCGACCAGATCTCCACCAGCGCCGACGAACCGGGCCTGGTGATCCGCAACGAGGATGTGTTCATCGCCAAGGTCCGGGAGCGGGTGGCGCTGGCCGAGGCGGTCGGACATCTGCTCTCCCCGGTGCTGCTGCTGCAGACCGGGCGCGGCGACGAGCTGCACGCCGCGCTCGGCGAGGCAGCGGAGGCCGCCGGCGCGCCGGCCGCGACCGATCTGGACCAGGCCGGCCGTACCCACGCGATCTGGCCGGTCGGTCCGGGAGAGCTGCAGCAGCGGCTCTGTGCGCTGGCCGGTGGCGGTGAGCTGGTCGTCGCCGACGGCAACCACCGCAGTCTGGCCGCGCAGACCGGCGGCCTGTCCCGGTTCCTGGCCGTGGTCACCACTCCCGCGTCGGTGGCCATCCAGCCGTACAACCGGCTGGTCAGCGAGCTGACTCTGAGCCCGGACGAGACGTTGGCCGGGCTGCGGGCCGCCGGTGCTGCGGTGACCGCGCTCGACGGCGCGCCGACGGTTCCGGCTGCCGGCGGCGAGGTACGGCTCTACCTGGCCGGACGCGGCTACCAGGTCACCCTGCCGACCGGTGGCGGTGACCGGGTGGACAACCTCGACCACGCGCTGGTGGAGCGGGTGCTGCTGCGCGGTGTGCTCGGCCTCGACCCGGGCGACAAGCGGATCACCTACGTCGGCGGCGACTATCCGGCCAGTTGGCTGACCGGCGAGGTCGACGCCGGCCGGGCCGAGCTGGCCGTGCTGATCGCCCCGGTCACCGTCGACGATTTCGTCGCGGTGAACCTGGCCCGGCAGAAGCTGCCCCGCAAGAGCACCTGGTTCACCCCGAAGGCACGCGGCGGCCTGGTGCTGGCCGAGATCGGCTGAGCCGTTACGCGGGACCGGCTGACCCGGCTGTACGGCCTACCTGTCGGCGCTGAGAGACTGCGGGTATGCGCGTCTACCTGGCAGCCGACCACGCCGGCTACGAGCTCAAGGTGCATCTGGTCAACCACCTCGCCAAGCAGGGGTACGAGGTGACCGACGTCGGGCCGCACGAGTTCGACCCGGACGACGACTACCCGGCGTTCTGCCTGCACGCCGGGACCCGGGTGGTCGCCGACCCGGGCAGCCTCGCAGTGGTGATCGGCGGCTCCGGCAACGGCGAGCAGATCGCCGCCAACAAGGTGCCCGGGGTGCGGGCGGCCCTGGCCTGGAACCTGGAGACCGCGCAGCTGGCGCGCACCCACAACGACGCCAACGTCGTCGCGATCGGTGCCCGCCAGCACACCCTCGACGAGGCGACCACGCTGGTGGAGGCGTTCCTGGCCACCGGTTTCTCCGGCAACGACCGGCACGCCCGCCGGATCGCCCAGGTCGCCGCGTACGAGGTCGACCGGGAGTTGCCCGCGCTGCCCTGACCAGGGACGCCGTGGCGCTGCGTTCCGGGGTCCGGTGGTTCTCGGGGAACCGGCCGGTTCACCGCTCCCGGCGGGGCAGTTCCTCCCGGGGCACCCAGTGCCGGCGGACGATGGTCAGGGTCTCCTCGGCCCGGGCGAGGTCGTCCTCACTGGGGCGGGACGCGTCCCGCGCCCGCAGCGCCGCCGAGGTGCTGACCTGTGAGGTGCCGGAACCGACCAGTCCGCGCAGGCCACGGTCGGCTTCCCGGTCGTCGCCGCCGGACCCGCCGCCGCCGGACCGGCCCGACGTCTGCCGGCGCTGACGGTGCGTCGGCGGTGGCTCCGGAACGCGCTGCGACGGCTCCGGAGCACGCGGTCCCAGTGACTGCGGGCGCGGCCCCGGCCCCGGTACCGGCCTGCCGTCCGGCTCCGGAGTGATCGGAGTGCTGTCCGGCTCCGGAGTGCTGTCCTGCTCCGGATCGTGCACCTCGGCGGTGCTGGCGCTGGCCGGTCCGCTGTCGGGGCGTTCCGTCGGGGCGCCGTGCCGGTGCCGTCGCCTGCGCCGTTCGAAGTCCGCCATCCGCCGACCGTACCGCGACCGGCTCAGAAGATCTCGATGCCGGCCGGGGCACGGTCCCAGCCGAACGCGGTGTTGGCCTCGGCCACCGCACCGTGGCGCAGCTCGCGTACCCGGCCGGCGTCGGCCAGCGACCGCAGCGACGGGCCGCCCAGGTACACCGCCGCCAGGTCGGCCACCCCGCAGGCGAGGTCCGCCGGTTCGTCGGTGGGTACGCAGCGGGCCTGTTCCCGGTCGCCGGTCAGTCGCCAGCGGCCGGAGTTCTCCGGCAGCAGCGGATCGGTGACGTCGATGACCACGTCGACTCCGGTGGCGTACCGGCGGGCGGACAGCGCCGCCGCGACGTCGACCAGCCGCACCCAGAGGCTGTCGGCGAGCGCGGCACCGAGTTGCCGGGGCTCGTCGACCAGCTGGAACAGCGGCTCGTCCAGCGCCGCGAACCGGAAGGAGAGCGCCCGGCTGAGGTCGATGCCGGTGAGGAACCGCCACAGGGCCCGGTATCCGTCGACGCTGCCGGCGACCGCCTCGGTCACCCGTACCCGGCCCTTCGGCCCACGGGCGTCCCAGTCGCTCACCGTGCGCCACAGGGCGTAGCCGTCCGGGCCGGTCGGACCGTCGTGCAGCACCACCCGCAGCGCGGTCTGGCCGGACTGGCAGGCCGGGCTGTCGGCCAGCACGTACCGCCACCACCGGTCGTCCCGGCCGGACCAGCCGGGACGGCCGGGGCGCAGCCGTTCGTACACCGCCGCCAGCTCGGGCCGCAGCTGCCCGGGGTCGCCGACGCGCAGCGACCCGACGCCAGGGCCAGCGGACGGGTCGGCGCCCGCGCCCGGGCCGGCCGGGTCGAGCACCCGGGTCTCCCGCAGGTCGACATCCAGCTCCAGCCGCTGCGCGGCCATCCCGTAGCCGTACCGCGGGTAGATGCGGCCCTCGCTGGCCCACAGCACCGCGACCGGTTCGCCGCCGTCGCGTAGTTGGCGCAGCTGGCGGTGCATCAGCCGGGTCAGCAGCCCGCGCCGACGGTCGGTCGGGGCGACCACGACCATGGAGACGTGGGCGGCGGGCAGCACCGCGCCGGGCACGGTCAACTCCCTGGTGTACGCCCCCGCGTGCCCGACCAACCGGTCGCCGTCGGTGACCACCAGCGACCGGTCCGGCTCGAAGACGCCCCGCTCGACGTGGTGCAGGTCCGGGTCCGGGTTCTGATGGAAGGCCGCCAGCAGCAACTCCATCACTGGGTCGAAGTCCTGCGGCACGCCGGCCCGGATCGGAAACGGTGCATCCATCTGCTCTGTCTAACCGATCGGTGGCGGGGTCGGCGACCCATTTGCCGGCTCGCTACTCTCGGATGTGAGCGTCTAAATGGTACGGGGGTCCGCCCGCACCCGTGGGGAGGAAAGATGGCAGATCGGCATACACCCTGGGCCGAGCGGACCGTGGAGGTGCCGCCGCAGCGCACGGCTCCCGGCGCAGCGGACGCGGACCAGCCGACGGCACCGGGCGCGGACCAGCCGACGGCACCGGGCGTCGCCGGTCTTTTCCGGCGTGGGGTGGCGCAGGTCGGCCGGGGCGGGCCGCCGCCGACCGCCGAGTTCACCGCGCCGCACGAGCCGACCGGCACGGGCTGGCCGTCCGAGGCCGGGCCGGGCTGGTCGGACGGCCGGATCCGGCCGCCCCGGCCACCGCTGAGTCAGCAGCTCGCCCAGCTCCGTCGCGGCGGCGAGTGGAGCGTGCTGGGTGGCCTGTTCGCCTTCGTCTGTTGGGGGGTCTGGGCCATCTCCGCCCGGGGGAACCTGGCCAGCCCGGTGCTGACCTTCGTGCTGACGATGCTGGTCGGGGCGGGTCTGTTCGCGCTGTGCCGGGTGATCGGCCGGGTGGTGCTGGAACGGCAGCTGGGTCGGGTCCGGCACGGTGCTCGCGTTTCGCACATGGTGACCGGGGCGTACCTGATCGTCGTCGGGTTCGCCTACCTGCGGCAGACCGAATGGGTGGTCAGCGTCTGGAACTGGTTCGCTGGTTGGTTCTGACGTGCTGAGATTCCGGGTTCCCACGTTGTGACCGAGCGCGGGACGTTCTGACCGAGCGCGGGAGCCGGGCCGGGCGGCTACCGTGACGGCATGCGCAGTCGCGGCGCGGTGCTCCTGGGCGTCTGGTGCCTTCTGCTGGCCGCCGGCCAGACCGCGGCCTTCGGCGTGGTCTGGTGGGTCTTCGTGCGGACCTGGCGCGGCCAGTGGCTGGACACCATCGCGCTGACCGGCAACTCGATCGGCCAGGACGAGGCGTACGGGCCGGCGAACACGGTGCTCGGTGTGGTCTCGGTGGCCTCGCTCGCCCTGGCCACCGGGGTGATCGGGTTCATCGCGCTGATCCGGGGCCGGGTCCTGCTGGCGGTGGTCGCCACCGGGGTGATCGCCGGCTCCAACCTGACCACCCAGTGGGTGAAGTACGCCGTCGCCCGGCCGTCGTTCGGGGTCGATCCGGTCGACGCGAACCCGGCCAACAGCCTGCCCAGCGGGCACACCACGGTTGCCGCCTCGGTCGCGGTGGCGCTGGTCCTGGTGCTGCCAGCGGCGCTGCGCGGCATCGGCGCCCTCGCCGGTGCCGGCTACGCGGCGGCCGCCGGGGTGGCCACCCTGTCCGCCGGCTGGCACCGGCCCAGTGACGCGGTGGCGGCGCTGCTGGTCGTCGGGGGGTGGGCGGCGGCCGGGATGCTCGCGCTCACGCTGGCCCGGTCGCCGGACGACGAGCTGCGTCCGAGCGAACACCACCCGATGTCCCTGGCGTTGCTGCTGCTCGCCGGGGTCGGACTGCTGGCGGCGGCCGGGGCCGCGATGGCGGTGACCGACCAGGTGACCGGGCTGCCGCTGGAGGCGCTGAGCCGGCGGCGGCTGTTCGTGGCGTACGCGGGTAGCGCGGCGGGGATCGCCGGCACGGCAGCGGTCACCATGGCCCTGGTGCTGGGGACGGCCGGCTACGCCGTACCGGTCCCGGCGTCCACCGGCCCGGAACCGGCGGGCGGGAACTGAACCGGTTGGGGTGGAACCGATCGGGATCGAGCGACGTCTCAGCAGACATGACGATTTTTCGAGGCGTACGGGCGGCGGCCACCGCCGCCTCCCTGTTGCTGCTCACCGCCGCGTGCGGACAGAACCCGGGCACCGACTCGTCCACCGACGGCACCGCCGGCGGGTCGTCGCTGCCGGCCGACACGCTGGTCCTGCGGGTGGACCACACCGGCGGTTTCACCATGCCGGCGGCGTTGCTGACCCGGCTACCGGTGGTCAGCGTGTACGCCGACGGCCGGGTGATCACCCAGGGCCCCACCATCCTGGTCTACCCCGGTCCGGCCATGCCGAACCTGCAGGTGCAGACGATCAGCGCGGAGCAGGTCGACGAGCTGGTCAAGCAGGCGCTGGCCGCCGGGGTCGGCACCGAGCAGGACCTGGGCCGCCCGCCGGTGGCCGACGCGACGTCGACCCGGTTCACCGTGCTGACCGACAACGGCGTCGAACAACTCGAGGTCTACGCGTTGTCCGACGACGCCTCCGGTGACGCCGGGCTGACCGACGAGCAGGTCGCCGCCCGGGACAAGCTGCGGGACTTCGCCGACTCGCTCACCGAGCTGTCCGGCGGTGTCGGCGCGGCACCGGAGGACTCCGAGCCCTACGTCGCGCACGCGATCGCCGCGGTCGCCGAGCCGTGGGTGGCGGTCGACGAGTCCGTCGACGCCAGCCAGCCGGAGGTGGCCTGGCCCGGCCCGGAACTGCCCGGCGAATCGCTGTCCGAGACGCTCGATCTCGGCTGCGTGACGGTCACCGGGGAGGCGTTGGAGAAGTTGCGGTCCGCAGCGGCGGACGCGACCACCGCCACCCCGTGGACGTCGGCGGGTAAGCGGTGGACGGTGACCCTGCGCCCGCTGCTGCCGGACGAGACGGACTGCTCGGACCTCACCGCCGCGGGCTGATTCCTCCCCAGCCCGCGCGGTGCGGTTTCAGTCGGTCTCGTAGCCGAGGTTGGGGCGCAGCCAGCGCTCCACCTCGGCGAGCGGCATCCCACGCCGGGCCGCGTAGTCCTCGGCCTGGTCCCGGCCGATCCGCCCGACGGTGAAGTACCGCGACGCCGGGTGGGCGAAGAGCAGGCCGCTGACGCTGGCCGCCGGGGTCATCGCCCCGGATTCGGTCAGCTCGATGCCGGCCCGCCCGGCGCCCAGCAGGTCGAACAACTGCCACTTCTCACTGTGGTCCGGGCTGGCCGGGTAGCCCAGCGCCGGCCGGATGCCGCGGAACCGCTCGGCGTGCAGGTCGGCCACGTCCGGGTCGGCGTCCGGCTCGTACCAGTCCCGTCGGGCCCGCAGGTGCAGGTGCTCGGCGAACGCCTCGGCCAGCCGGTCCGCCAACGCCTTCACCATGATCGCCCGGTAGTCGTCCTGAGCGGCCTCGTATCCGGCGGCCAGCTCCTCCGCGCCGTGCACGGCCACCGCGAAGCCACCGAGATGGTCCCCGGCCGGTGCCACGTAGTCGGCGAGGCAGCGGTTCGGCCGCCCGGCGGGTTTGGTGGTCTGCTGGCGCAGCATCGGGATCCGTACCGGCTGGTCGGTGTCGGTGCCGCCGCCCGGCGGGTCGGCCTGTCCGGCGGCGATGACCAGGTCGTCGCCCTCGGAGTGGGCCGGCCAGAAGCCGTAGACGCCGTGGGCCCGCAACGAACCGTCGGCGATGATCTGGTCGAGCATCGTGTTGGCGTCGTCGAACAGTTCGCGGGCGACCGGCTGCTCCAGGATCGCCGGATACTTGCCCTTGAGCTCCCAGGCGAGGAAGAGGAACTGCCAGTCGATCATCGGCCGCAGCTCGTCGAGGCCGGGCTCGACGTACCGTACGCCGGTGAACGCCGGCACCGGCAGATCCTCGAAGGACACCGGCTCCGCGTTGGCCCGGGCCTGGGCGAGGGTGAGCAGCGGCTGCCGCCGGTTGGTGTGCTGCTCGCGCAGCCGGTCCTGCTCGGCCCGGTTGTCGCTGTCGAACTGCTCCACCCGGTCGGCGCTGAGCAGGTCGGAGACCACCCCGACCACCCGGGACGCGTCGAGCACGTGCACGGTGCTCCCGTCGTACGCCGGTGCGATCCGCACCGCGGTGTGCTGCCGGGAGGTGGTGGCCCCGCCGATCAGCAGCGGTAGTTTCAGCCCACGCCGCTGCATCTCGCCGGCGACGGTGACCATCTCGTCCAGCGACGGGGTGATCAGGCCGGACAGCCCGACCGCGTCGGCGTTCTCAGCGACCGCGGTGTCCAGGATCTTCGCGGCCGGCACCATCACCCCGAGGTCGATGACCCGGTAGTTGTTGCAGCCCAGCACCACCCCGACGATGTTCTTGCCGATGTCGTGCACGTCGCCCTTGACGGTGGCCAGCACCACGGTGCCCGGTCCGCGTTCCCCACCGCCCTCGGCGGCGGTCTCCTGCCCGGCCGGTGCGTTGGCGGCGTCCTGTCGGGCCTGTTCCTTCTCCGCTTCCAGGAACGGCTCCAGGTAGGCCACCGACCGTTTCATCACCCGGGCGCTCTTGACCACCTGCGGCAGGAACATCTTGCCCGAGCCGAACAGGTCGCCGACGACCTTCATGCCGTCCATCAACGGCCCCTCGATCACGTCGAGCGGCCGGGCCGCCAGTTGGCGGGCCTCCTCGGTGTCGGCCTCGATGAAGTCGACGATGCCGTGCACCAGCGCGTGCGACAGCCGGTCGGCGACCGGGGCGTCCCGCCAGGACAGGTCGACGGCGCGCTTCGTGCCGGAGCCGGAGACGGTGCCGGCGAAGGTCACCAGCCGGTCGGTGGCGTCCGGGCGGCGGTCGAACAGTACGTCCTCGACCAGCTCCAGCAGGTCGGCCGGGATGTCCTGGTAGACGGCGAGCTGCCCGGCGTTGACGATGCCCATGTCCAGCCCGGCCCGCACGGCGTGCAGCAGGAACGCCGAGTGCATCGCCTCGCGGACCACGTCGTTGCCCCGGAACGAGAACGACAGGTTGGAGATGCCGCCGCTGGTGCGGGCACCCGGGCAGCGCTGCTTGATCAGCGGCAGCGCGTCGATGAACGCCTTGGCGTACCCGTTGTGTTCGCTGATCCCGGTGGCGACGGCCAGCACGTTCGGGTCGAAGATGATGTCGGTGGGGTCGAACCCGGCTTTCCCGGTGAGCAGGTCGTACGCGCGGGCGCAGATGTCGACCTTGCGTTCGGTGGTGTCGGCCTGGCCCAGCTCGTCGAAGGCCATCACCACCACCCCGGCCCCGTACTCGCGGATCTTGCGGGCCTGGTCGAGGAAGACCTCCTCGCCCTCCTTCAGGCTGATCGAGTTGACCACGGCCTTGCCCTGTACGCACTTGAGGCCGGCCTCCAGCACGCTCCACCGCGAGCTGTCGATCATGATCGGGATCCGGGCCACCTCGGGCTCGGTCGCGATCAGATTGAGGAAGGTCACCATCGCCTGCTCGCTGTCGAGCAGGTCGGCGTCCATGTTGACGTCGAGCAGGTTCGCCCCGCCCCGGACCTGGTCCAGCGCCACGTCCACGGCGGCCTGGAAGTCGCCGGCCTCGATCAGCCGGCGGAACTTCGCCGACCCGGTCACGTTGGTCCGCTCACCGATCATCACGAACCCGGTGTCCGGGCCGATCTCGAACGGCTCCAGCCCGCTGAACCGGCTGGTCCGGGCCGGCTGCGGCACCGGCCGCGGCGCCTTCCCGGCGACCGCCTCGGCGATCCGGGTGATGTGCGCCGGCGTGGTGCCGCAGCACCCGCCGACCAGGTTGACCATGCCGCTGTCGGCGAAGTCGGCCAGCATCGCGCCGGTCTCGTCGGGGGTCTGGTCGTAGCCGCCGAACGCGTTCGGCAGACCGGCGTTCGGGTGGGAGGCGACATAGCTGTCCGAGATGCGGGCCAACTCGGCCACGTGCGGGCGCATCTCCTCCGCGCCGAGCGAGCAGTTCACCCCGACGACCAGCGGCCGGGCGTGCTCGACGGAACGCCAGAACGCCTCGACGGTCTGTCCGGACAGGGTCCGCCCGGACAGGTCGACGATGGTCACCGAGATCCACAGCGGCAGCTGCGGCACCACCTCGCGGGCCGCCGCGATCGCCGCCTTCGCGTTCAACGTGTCGAAGATCGTCTCGATGAGCAGCAGGTCGACGCCGCCCTCGGCGAGCGCCGCCAGCTGCTCGGCGTACGTCGCCTTCACCCGGTCGAAGGTGACGGCGCGGTAGGCCGGATCCTCCACCCGGGGCGACAGCGACAGCGTGACGTTGAGCGGGCCGACCGAGCCGGCCACGAACCGGCCGCCGAACTCGTCGGCTGCCTGCCGGGCCAGCTGCGCGCCGCGCAGGTTCATCTCCGGCACGTACGCCTCCAGACCGTAGTCGGCCTGGGCGATGCTGGTCGCGGTGAACGTGTTGGTGGTGGTGATGTCCGCGCCGGCGGCCAGATACTGCCGGTGTACGTCGAGGATCACGTCCGGGCGGGTCAGGTTGAGCAGGTCCGGGTCGCCGGTGACGTCGCGGGGGTGGTCGCCGAACCGGTCGCCACGGTAGTCGGCCGGGGTGAGACCGGCACCCTGCAACATGGTGCCCCAGGCACCGTCGAGCACCGCGATCCGCTGACTCAGCAACTCCCGCAGCGCCCGCTCGCTGTCGCTGGCGCGTGACAAATGCTTCACCTGACACCTCCGCTGGTAGCTCGGAGGCGCCCTTGTCTGGTGGTCACGCCCGATCAGGGGCCGTGATCGTGGCCGAGCGTGGCGGGCATCTCGCGGCCCGTCGCAGCGCCTCTCGACCTCGTGGTGATCCTACCCGTGGCCCGGTCCGGGCACCCGGGTGATTCTAGCCGGCCCGGTCGGACACACCCGCCGCCCGGCTGTTGCGGTCTTCGCACACCTGTCGGGTAGCTTCGGTGACCGGCTCCGCCGCCAGCGGACGCCGGCAGCCATCCGGACCGACGGGAGATCTATCGACATGGGCAGGAAGACGGTGTACGTCTCCGATTTCAGCGGTGCAGTGCTGGACTCGGCGGACGAGCTGGTGCGGATCGTCGTGCTCGAACATCCCGACCTGGTCGCCGGTCCGGTACGGCTGGAGGCCCGGCCGGACGAGGTGGAGAGCATCGACGACGCGGCGCTCGACGTCGCCGTCGTGGAGATCCACGACGGACAGGGCGACGGCGAACCACGTCGGGTGGTACTGACCGCCAGCGAGTTCGACTCGCTCGCCACCGACGTGCCGATGGCCCAGCTGCTGCGTACCGCCGAGCGGGTCAAACCGGCCAAGACCAGCCGCAAGGCCGCCGAGCGGGTGGACTACGCGACCCTGGAGCACGCCGGCAAACCGCACCGGGGCAAGACCACCGACGAGGAGGCCCGGCTGGTCCGCGACCACCTCGACGAGATCAACAAGCGGTTGGCCGACGAAGGGCTGCGCCAGATCGACCCGGCCGATCCCGACCACGCCGAGCGGTACGGCTTCGCCCGCTCGGCCGATCCCGACTGACGCCGCGCTCGCCACCCCAGCTGACCTGACCTGAATTGTCGGTCCGCCTCGGCATACTCCGGTTCGGGCCGGCGACGTCGCCGGCCGGTGACCAGAGGTGACCAGGAGGGATCGATGGGGACACCGCATACCGGAGCGCTGCTCGCGATCGGCACGGAGAAGGGTCTGTTCCTCGCGACCAGCACCGACGACCGGCGCGGCTGGCAGGTCAGCGGCCCGCACTTCGCGATGACCGCGGTGTACGCGGTGGCGATCGACAAACGCCGGGCGGCGCCCCGGCTGCTCGCCTCGGTGGCCAGTTCGCACTACGGGCCCAGCGTCGCGACCAGCGACGACCTCGGGCACACCTGGTCCGAGCCGGAGCAGCCGCCGGTCGCCTTCCCGGCCGACACCGGGGCCACCCTGGAGCGGGTCTGGCAGCTCACGCCGGCGTCGGCCGCCGAGCCCGACGTGGTGTACGCCGGCAGCCAGCCCTCGGCGCTGTTCCGGTCGACCGACGGCGGGGCCAGCTTCGAACTGGTCCGGCCGCTGTGGGAGCACCCGCACCGGCCGCAGTGGGAGGCGGGCTTCGGCGGCCAGGCGATCCACACCGTCCTGCCCGACCCGCGGGACCCGGCGGCCATGCTGGTCGCCATGTCCACCGGCGGCGTCTACCGTTCCGCCGACGCCGGGGCGAGCTGGGCACCCGGCAACACCGGCATCCGCGCGTACTTCCTGCCCGACGAGTGGCCCGAGTTCGGCCAGTGCGTGCACAAGGTGGCCCGGGACGCCGTCGACCCGGACCGGCTGTACGCGCAGAACCACCACGGCGTCTACCGCTCCGACGACGCCGGCGCCACCTGGTCGTCGATCGCCGACGGCCTGCCCAGCGACTTCGGCTTCCCGATCGCCGCCCACCCGCACCGGTCCGGGGTGATCTACACGTTCCCGCTGGTCGCCGACTCGCGGCGGTTCCCGGTCGACGACCGGTGCCGGGTGTTCCGGTCGGCCGACGCCGGTGCCACCTGGCAGCCGCTGAGCGCCGGGCTGCCGCAGCACCCGTACTATCCGGCGGTGCTGCGTGACGCGCTGACCACCGACGACGCGCCGACCGCCGGGGTCTACTTCGGCACCCGCAGCGGGGACGTGTTCGCCAGCCGTGACGAGGGCGATTCCTGGCAGCCGGTCGCCACCGGCCTGCCGGACGTGCTCTGTGTCCGGGCCGCGGTGGTGTGACGTGGTGACGCTGCTGGTGCCGGGCGCGCTGCGGGCGGACAGCGGTGGGCAGGCCCGGCTCTCCGTCGATGCCGACGGCACGCTGCGGGCGGTTCTCGACGAGGTGACCCGCCGCTGGCCGCGACTCGCCCGCCGGATCCGCGACGAGCAGGGCCAG
Source organism: Solwaraspora sp. WMMD792 (assembly GCF_029626105.1). Taxonomy (NCBI): domain Bacteria; kingdom Bacillati; phylum Actinomycetota; class Actinomycetes; order Micromonosporales; family Micromonosporaceae; genus Solwaraspora; species Solwaraspora sp. WMMD792. Next base: position 4,141,734 of record NZ_JARUBH010000009.1, on the reverse strand, counting down.
ATCCGGCGGTACGTGAACGTCTACGTCGATGGTGCCGACCATCGGCACAGCGGCGGTCTGGACACCCCGGTCCCGGCCGGTGCCCAGGTGCAGGTGATTCCCTCGGTCGCTGGCGGGTGACCCGGCACACGTCATTCCGGGCGGCGGCGCGGGGCATGATCCACTGGTGCCCAGTCTCCTGATCGACCTCGGCCCGTTGCGGGCCAGCGCGCCGTACCGCCGGATGTGGCTCGGCGCCTCGCTGTCCGGCATCGGCACCAGCCTGACCACGGTGGCGGTCGGTCTGCAGGTCTACGACCTCACCGGTTCCACATTCAACGTCGGCCTGGTCGGGTTCTTCGCGCTGGTCCCGCTGGTGGCGCTGGGCCTGTACGGCGGTGCGGTGGTCGACGCGTACGACCGGCGGCAGGTGGTGGTCGCCACCTCCACCGGCCTGCTGCTGGTCGGGGTGGGTTTCACCGGGCAGGCGCTGTTCGACGTCGGCAGCGTCGGACTGCTGTACGGCCTGGTCGCGGCGCAGAACGGGCTGTTCGCGATCAACAATCCGGCCCGTACCGCGATCGTGCCGAGGCTGCTGCCGATCGGTCTGCTGCCGGCGGCGAACGCCCTGTCCAACCTGTCCATGGGGGTGTCCCACACGTTGGGTCCGCTGCTGGCCGGGGTGCTGGTCGGCTGGTGGGGCTACCCGGGCACGTACTTGATCGAGGTGGGGTTGGTGGCGGTGGCCCTGGCCACCCTGGTGGCGTTGCCGTCGATCCCGCCGGAGGGCGAGGTCCGCCGGGCCGGGCTCGCCTCGGTCTGGGAGGGCCTGCGGTTCCTCGGCACCCGGCCGAACGTGCGGATGACGTTCCTGGTCGACCTGGCGGCGATGGTGCTGGCCATGCCCCGGGTGCTGTTCCCGGCGATCGGCGCGACCGCGCTCGGCGGCGGGGCCACCACGGTGGGGCTGCTCACCGCCGGCATCGCCCTCGGCACCATGGCGGCGAGTCTGCTCTCCGGGCCGCTGGGTGCGGTGCGCCGGCAGGGCCTGGCGGTGCTGGTGTCGGTGGCCGGCTGGGCGGTGGCGATCACCGTGTTCGGGCTGATCGTCGTGGCGGCGCCGGGGCCGGGGCCGGGCGGTGGTGCGCATCCGCTGCTGTGGGCGGCGGTGGCGGTGCTGCTGCTGGCCGGCGCGGCGGACGCGGTCAGCTCGGTGTTCCGGATGACGATCCTGCAGGCGGCGACGCCGGACGCGCTGCGTGGTCGGCTGCAGGGGGTGTTCATCGTCGTGGTCGCCGGTGGCCCGCAGCTGGGCCAGTTGGTGCTCGGCGCCACCGCGCAGCTGACCGGTGAGGCGGTCGCGGCGGTCGCCGGTGGCCTGGCCTGCCTGGTGGTGCTGGCGGCGCTGGCCCGCCACCAGCCGACGTTCGCTCACTACGACGCCCGGGATCCCACTCCGTGAGCGGACCTCCGGCACCGGGCACAATGGTCTGCGCCGACCCGAGGGTCCGCACCGGCGAACACCCCCCGTCGGTCCACCCCAGCGCCGAAGGAGCCGCTTCGATGGACAGATTCACCGACCGGGTCGCCCTGGTCACCGGAGCCGCGCAGGGTATCGGGGCCGCCACCGCCCGGCGGTTGGCCGCCGAGGGCGCCACGGTGGCGGTGGTCGACCTGACCGCCGAGCGGGCCGGTCCGGTGGTCGACGAGATCGTCGCGGCCGGCGGCAGCGCGGTCGCGGTCGGCTGTGACGTGACCGACCCGGTCGCCGTCGACGCGATGGTCGATCGGGTGGTGACCGACCTCGGGCGGCTCGACATCCTGGTCAACAACGCCGGGATCACCCGGGACAACCTGCTGTTCCGGATGCCGACCGACGACTGGGACGCGGTGCTGCGCACCAATTTGTCCAGCATGTTCCACTGCTGCCGGGCGGCGCAGCGACACATGGTGCCGACCCGCTACGGCAAGATCGTCAACCTGAGCAGCCGGTCCGCGCTGGGCAACCGTGGCCAGGTCAACTATGCCGCCGCCAAGGCCGGCGTGCAGGGGCTCACCGCCACCCTGGCGATCGAGCTGGGGCCGTACGGGATCAACGTGAACGCGGTCGCACCCGGCTTCGTGGCGACGTCGATGACCGCGGCGGTGGCCGCCCGGATCGGGGTCGACCCGGACGAGCACCGCCGGCAGGTCGCGGAGCAGACGCCGCTGCGCCGGGTCGGCCAGCCGGCCGAGATCGCCTCGGTGATCGCCTTCCTGGCCAGCGAGGACGCGTCCTACGTCAGCGGGCAGACGCTGTACGTCAACGGTGGTGCCCGGTGATCCGGCCCGTCGCTCACAGCTCCCGGTAGGTGGCGTGGTCGAAGTCGGCGTACCCGCCGTCGTTGCCGATGTCCTGCACCCAGAGCCCGACGAAGGCGCCGGTGAAGCCCCAGGCCTCCGGCTCGCCGTCGGTCATCCGGGCGGCGTACTCGTCGGACAGGATGGTGGCGTCCAGCTCGATCGGCAGCTCGCGCCAGTGGTCGCCCCGGTGGTAGCCGAACCGCAGCACCGGGCCGTCGAACACCACCCGCAGCCCGAGCCGCGCGACGTCGGTGACGTCGACGCTGACCTGCGGGTGGGACTGTCGGCGGCCGCTGTCGCAGCTGAGCAGCTGCAGCTCCTGACGACCGTCGTCGGTGCGGGTCAGGTAGGCGTAGTGCCAGTTCTCGGTGTTGTAGTAGCCGGTCACCCCGGCGAGCTGGCGGGGGGTGGCCGCGCGGAACTCGACGAGCGTCTCGAAGACGCAGTTCGGTGCGGTCACCCGGCGGGCGACCAGGCTGGGGCGTTGCCGTCCGACCGGGGACTGGCCGCCGACGATCCGCAGGTGTGACGGGCGGCTGGTCAGGTCGGTCCAGTCCGGCCCGGCCGGTCGGCGCAGGGTCGACCAGCGCGGGCCGAGGGTCGCGGCGTCGAAGTGGTCGGTGGACGGCTCGGCGGGCCAGGGGTGCGCCGGCAGGTCGGGGGCGGGCACCTGCTCGGCCGGGATCTGGCCGGCGACCCGCGGCCAGCCGTCGGCGGACCAGTCGACCCGCTGGATCGCGGTTTCCCGGCCGAGGACGCACCGCCCGAGTGGGGTGTAGGGCCGACCGACCAGGTGGGCGAGGTACCACTCGCCGCGCTGGGTCTGCACCAGGCTGCCGTGCCCGGCCTTCTGCAGGGCCAGTTCGGGGCGGCCGACGGAGGTGAGCATCGGTCCGGCGGGGTCGGCCTCGTACGGCCCGAGCAGGGCGCGGGACCGGGCGACGGTCACCTGGTGCTCCCAGCTGGTGCCGCCCTCCGCGGTGACCAGGTAGTACCACCCGTCGTGCCGGTAGATGTGCGGTCCTTCGGTGAGCCCGGTCGGCGTACCGGTGAAGATGGTGACCGGGTCGCCGACCAGCCGCCGGGCGTCGCGGTCGTAGCGCTGGATCTCGATGCCGCCGAACCGGTCGCGCCCCGGCCGCCAGTCGGCGGTCATCGCCAGCAGCCAGGTGCTGCCGTCGTCGTCGTGGAACAGCGACGCGTCGAAGCCGTGGGCGTGCAGCGGCACCGGGTCGGACCACGGGCCGTCGATCGACGGGGCGGTGATCAGGTAGTTCTGCGGGTCCCAGTAGCCGCTGGCGAAGCTGGCGACGTCGCTGTAGACCAGGTGGAACAGTCCGTGTGCGTACGTCAGGTCGGGTGCCCACACCCCGCACGAGTCCCCGGCACCGGTCAGGTCCAGCAGCCGTCGTTCGGTGAGGATCCCGTCGAGCGGGCGCCAGTGCACCAGGTCCCGAGAGTGGTGCAGGGTCACTCCCGGGTACCACTCGAAGGTCGACGTGGCCAGGTAGTAGTCGTCGCCGACGCGCAGCACCGACGGGTCGGGGTAGAACCCGCGCAGCACGGGGTTGGTGATGACCCGGGCCGAGGTGGCCACGTCGGTCGTGTCGGTCGGCATCGGTGGTCCTCCGGGCTCGGCTCTCGAAAGCTTCGGCAGTTTTCCGGAAAGTATGCCACCCGCAGAGGCTTCTGCGGTCCGTTGACGACGGTCGTCGTGTGGAAATCGGGTCTTGACCGGGCGGTAACGCCGTCGTAGCGTGCGCAACGTCACCAATTCATGGCGTTCCGCAGGTGAAATTTTCGGTGACACCGGTCGATTGCTCGGCATCCAGCGGTGGGTGGGGACCACGCTCGCCGCTTACCTGAGGGGACGGCACATGGCGACACCGATCCACCTTTCCCGCCGTACGCTGCTGAGCCTCGCCGGCCTCGGAGCCGGCGCGGTCGCGCTCGGCGGGTGCGGCGACTCCGGAAGCGACAGTGCGGGCATCGAGTGGTGGCACATCCAGAACACCGACCCGATGCTGCCCGTCTGGGCGGCGTTCGCCGAGGAGTTCCAGGCGCAGAACGAAGGCGTCGGCATCACCATCACCCCGCTGGAGAACGAGGCGTTCAAGGCCAGGCTGACCACGGTCACCCAGGCCGGCGACCCGCCGGACATCTACCACACCTGGGGCGGCGGCGTGCTCCGGCAGCAGGTCGAGGCCGGGCTGTGCCAGGACATCACCGATGCGGTCGCTCCCTGGCGGGACATCCTGCAGCCGGCCTCGACGCTGCCGTACGAGATCGACGGACGACTTTACGGCGTCCCGTTCGACATCGGCATGGTCGGCTTCTGGTACAACAAGGCGCTCTTTGCCGACGCCGGCATCACCGCACCGCCACAGACCTGGGCCGAGTACCTCGAGGTCGTCGGCCGGCTCAAGGCCGCCGGGATCACCCCGATCGCGCTGGCCGGCGGCGAGAAGTGGCCCGGCCACTACTACTGGGCCTACCTCGCGATGCGCATCGGCGGCATCGAGGCGCTGAGCCGGGCGGCCGAGGACAACAACTTCACCACCCCGGCGTTCATCGGCGCCGGCGAACGGCTGGCCGAGCTGGTCGCCCTCGAACCGTTCCAGGAAGGCTTCCTCGGCGCGTCGTACGGTGAACCCGACGGCCAGGCCGCCGCGATGGGCAACGGGGACGCGGCGATGGAGCTGATGGGCCAGTGGGCCCCGGCCGTCCAGGAGGAGGCCTCCGGCGTCGAGGGCGGGATCGGCACCGACCTCGGCTTCTTCCCGTTCCCGGCGGTCGACGGTGGTCAGGGATCGGCCTCCGACGCGTTCGGCGGCGGCGGCGGGTTCGCCATCGGCCGCGACGCCTCGCCGGACGCGATCCGGTTCCTGGAGTTCATCAGCCAGGTGGACAAGCAGCGCCGGGCCGCCGCCACCGGCGCGTTCCTGCCGGTCACCATCGGCGCCGAGGACGCGATCGAGGACCCCAACCTCGCCGCCGTCGCCGAGACCCTGGCCAACGCCAGCAACTTCCAGCTCTACCTGGACCAGGCGTACGCCCCGGCGGTCGGCCAGGAGGTCAACGACCGGGTCGCCGAACTGATCGCCGGGCAGATGACCCCGGAGCAGGTCGCCGAGGCCGTCACCGTCGTCGCTCAGCGCTGACCGGCGACGATGGACCGTAACCTGAGACGTCGCCGGATCAGCGACCGGATCACCATCGGCCTGTTCCTGCTGCCGGCGCTGGTGCTGTTCGGCGTGCTGGTCGTCGCCCCGATCCTGGTCGCGGCGTACACCAGTCTGTTCCGCTGGAACGGGTTCGGCGGCCTACCGACCGACTTCATCGGCCTGGACAATTTCGTCCGGCTGCTCGACGACCCGGTCTTCATCGGCGACCTGCGACGCGGGGCCCTGCTGGTGGTGCTGTCGGTCACCGTACAGCTGCCGCTCGCGTTGGGGCTGGCCCTGCTGCTGAACCAGAAGCTGCGCGGCCGGGCGGTCTACCGGGTGCTGTTCTTCGCCCCGTACGTGCTGTCCGAGGTCATCACCGCGGTCCTGTTCGACATGGTCTTCAGCCAGAACCGGGGCCTGGCCAACCACGTGCTGGCCCTGGTCGGGCTGGAGAGCCTGAGCTCGACCTGGCTGTCCGATCCGTCGACCGTGCTGTACTCGGTGTTCCTGGTGATGACCTGGAAGTACTTCGGCTTCCACATGATCCTGCTGCTCGCCGGCCGACAGAACATCCCGCGGGAACTGCACGAGGCGGCGGCGACCGACGGCGCCGGCGGCTGGCAGATCTTCCGGCACGTCACGCTGCCGCTGCTGGCCCCGACCATCCGGATCTCGATGTTCCTGGCCGTGATCGGCAGCATCCAGCTGTTCGACCTGGTCTGGGTGCTCACCGGCGGTGGTCCGCTGAACGCGTCCGAGACCATGGCGGTGACCATGTTCCAGTACGGGTTCCGGCGCTTCGAGGTGGGCTACGCCAGTGCGATCAGCATCGCGATGTTCCTGATCAGCCTGATCTTCGCGGTGCTGTACCAACGCTTCATCCTGCGCCGCGACCTCGAAGGAGCGATGACCACCATGGGGGATCAGCGATGAGCGCCCCGACCCGTACCGCACGGCCCCGGCCGCAGCGGGCAGCCCGGGGCGGCGACCGGGTGTCGCGGCTGCTCGGCCCGGCCCGGTCCCTGTCGTTGCACACCGTCTCGATCATCGTCGGGCTGATCATCGTGGTCCCGATCGTCTTCGCGCTGCTCGGCGGGTTCAAGGACAACCGCCAGCTGTCCAACAGCCCGTTCGGTCTGCCGTCGCCGTGGATACCGGAGAACTACCTCGAGATCCTCGGCTCCGGATCGTTCTGGCGGCAGCTGTTCAACAGCACGCTGATCGCGCTGGCCACCGCGGTGATCGTGGTCGGGGTGGCGGCGCTGGCGTCGTTCGTCTTCGCCCGGTACGCGTTCCGGGGGCGGGAACTGCTGTTCCTGTTCTTCACGATCGGGCTGATGTTCCCGTTCGCGGTCGCCATCCTGCCGCTGTTCATCCTGCTGCGCACCATGGGTCTGCTGGACAACCCGCTCGGGGTGATCCTGCCCCAGGCCGCGTTCGGCCTGCCGGTGACGATCATCATCCTGCGGTCGTTCTTCCGGGCGATACCGGGGGAGCTGGAGGAGTCGGCGATCCTCGACGGCTGTACGCCGTTCGGCTTCTTCTGGCGGATCCTGCTGCCGATGGCCCGGCCGGCGATCGCCACCGTGTCGGTGCTCGCCATCGTGGCCAGCTGGAACAACTTCATGCTTCCGCTGGTGGTGTTCAACGACCCGAACTGGTGGACCATCCCGGTGGGCGTGCAGGAATTCCAGGGCCAGTACGCCGACGACAGCGCCAAGGTGCTGGCGTACGTCGTGCTGGCGATGGTCCCGGCGCTGGCCTTCTACTCGATCGCCGAACGTCAGCTGATCGGCGGCCTCACCGCCGGTGCCACCAAGGGCTGAGCTGGTGCCACCAAGGGTTGACCGGGCGACCAAGGGCTGACCGGGCGACCCGGATGATCGCCGCGCGGTGACGATAGTCCCGCCGACCTGGCCGGTCGGCGGGACAAGCCGGCCCCGGGGGTGGTTGTTCCGGCCGCCGGCGGTTGGTGAGACTGCGTGATCATGAGTCGTCGCAGTCTCGTGACAGTCGTGGCCGCCGTGGTCACCGTCCTCGCCGTGGCCGTCACCGTCACCCTGGTGGTGCTGAACCGCCCCGGCGAGCCACTGACCGCGAGCGACCCGGCGGCCGGGGTGACCGTCCGGGTGGACGGCTCGTCGGTCGACGGCCGTGGCGCCAGCCTGCGGGTCGGTGTCGCCGACGACGCTCCGGGCTTCCCGGAGCCGAGCATGATCACCCCGCTCGGTGAGGTGGCCAGCGTCGAACTCGACGGCGGCGAGCTGACCGGGCCGGCCACCATCACCTTCGACTATCCGGCGGACGCCCCGGTCGACGACATGTTCATCGCCGTCTACGTCGACGACTGGGGGCAGTGGCTACCGCTCGGCGGTGACGTCGACGCCGACGCCGGCACCATCACCACCCAGACCCGGCACTTCTCCCACTGGGTGCTCGCCGCCTGGGACGAGGAGGAGACCGCCGCGCAGGCGGCCCTGGCGCTGCAACGCGAGATCAACGCCAACCGGTACGTCGCCGGAATCGCCGGCATCCTGTCCGTACCGCCGCCGTTGGAGTGCCGTTACCAGGCCCTGCCGGTCCGGGTCGAGCTGGACAACTTCGTCCCCGGCCTGGAGACCTGCGCGACCTTCCACCCCGATCGCGACGGCACCTACCAGTTCAGCATCGGCAACACCGTCGGCTACCCGCTGCTGCTGGAGTTCCCGCCGGCGCTCACCGTCGAGACGGCCCCGGACTCGGGCACCGGCCCGACCGGGCGGGACAACATCTACACCGCGTTGATCGAGGACGTCCGGACGCTGATGGGCGACACCGCCGTGGTGCTCAGCTCCGGCACCCGGGTCACTTTCCGGCTCGACCCGGCGAAGCTGCCCGAGTCCGGCACGATCACCCTCAGCGCCCGGCTGGACTACGGCCACGTCCTGCTGGACGCCTCCGGCCTGCTGCTGCAGCTGCTGCTGCCGCTGAGCCCGGACAGCAGGGCGCTGCAGATGTGGCGGCAGTCCGAGAAGTACCTGCAGACCGCCGAGTGCATCCTCACCGAGAGCATCAAACTCGGCCGGATCATCGGCAACCCGACCGGCAACGACATCACCGGCTGGGTGCTGTCCGCCGCGAACGCCTACTACGAAGGCGTGGTGCGCTGCGCCGAGCAGATCGTCGACTTCGTGCTGAAATTCATGGAGAAGCCGGCGGAGACGTACGTCGAGGGGATCTTCAACGCGATCAGCAACAGCCTGGGCGGCCTGGTCAAGCGGCGGTTCGACGCGGTGCTGGCCGTCTGGCGCAACGCCGGGGCGATCCGGGAACTGCTCTCCGGCACGGTGGAGCTGGCCCGGCAGAGCTTCACCGGCGACAGCGGCCGGCGGTCGGCACGGCTGACCGTCACCGATCCGCCGCTGGACCGGCTGCACGAGGTGGTGCCCAGACCGGGTGACGGCAACTACCGGGCCGGCACCGGACCGACCGACTTCGTGGTGACGCAGGAGAGCCAGTTCGCCCCGTTCGGCCCGTTCCGCGGCTGCCCGGGGGACCCGGAGTGGCAACTGGACTGGAGCTCGACGCCGCACGGTGTCGGCTACCTGTACCTCGGCGGGGCCAGCGACCTGATCAGCGCCCAGGTGCAGGTGTCGCACGTCCCGGCCGGGCAGCGGGCCGCCGTCGAGGAGTATCTGCGGCAGTTGGGTTCCGTCCAGTGCCGCGCCGAGCGCACCGCCGCCGACTACACCGAATACGGTCCGGTGGTGACCGCCAAGGACTACCCGGCGGTCACCCTGGTCTGGAACGCGGTGGAACAGACCCCGGACTACCAGGCGGCCGGCAGCATCTGGTGGGGCTTCGACCCGCGTACCGGCTATCTGCTCAAGTTGCAGACCCAGCCGTTCGACAACCCCGAGATGCCGATCGGTGAGGTGACCGAGCACAGCGAGACCGCCTGGTACTACCTGGTGAAACGGGCCGAGGCGATGCTCGGGACCGGGCTGGCGCCGGCATCCTGACCGGTCAGGTCCCCTGTGGAGAAGTGGTGTCCACGGTAGTCTCTGCCGGGTGACGAGCATCCTGGTGCCCTACCATCTCGACGAGTACCTGCCTGAGCTGGACGTGCCGGGGTCGGCGGAGACGACCGTGATGCCGTCGCTGCCCGACGGCACCCGGTGGGCGCGGATGGCCTGGCTGTACGGGGCGGTCGCGGTGACCGTCGCCGGTACGGTGTCCGCCGGGCACCGCCCGCTGGTCCTCTCCGGCGACTGCACCACCGCCCTCGGAGTGGTGGCCGGTCTGCAACGTGCCGGCGTCGACCCGACGGTGGTCTGGCTCGACGCCCACGGCGACCTGCAGTCCCCGGAGACGACCAGCAGCGGCTACCTGGGCGGGATGCCGCTGCGGCTGCTGACCGGTCACCGCCGCGACCTGATCGCGACGGCGCTGGACCTGCGGCCGGTCGCCGAGGCCGACATCGTGCTCGCAGACGGCCGGGACCTCGACCCGCCGGAAGCCGACCAGCTGCGGCGGTCGGCGATCCGGCACCGGCCGGTCGGGGACGTCGCCGACGCGGTCGGTCAGCTGCCGGACCGGCCGATCTACCTGCATCTGGACGCCGACGTCGTCGACCCGGTCGAGCTGCCCGGGCTGCGCTTCCCGGCACCGGGCGGCCCGCACCTGGCCGAGGTCGCCGACGCGGTGACCGCCGTGCTGGACACCGGGCGGGTGGCCGCCGTCGGCGTCGCCTGCACCTGGGACCCGGGCCACGGCGCAGCCGGCCGGCTCGGCCCGCTGGTCAAGGAGATCCTCCGCCGGCTGTCGTGACACCGCCGGCTGGCCTGACGTCGCCGGCTGTCCTGACTTCGGCGTCGGCGACGGCGGCCCGCCAGCCACCGGCGGCGGTGACGTCGACCGCGTCCCGTACGCCGTGCTCCTCGGCGAGGAAACCGGTGACCCGGCTGCCGTCGTCGAGTTCGACCGAGCCGAGCCCGAGCGGCGGCGGTACGGTGCCGAGCAGCGCGCCGACCGCCTGGTGCGGCAGCCGCCACACCTCGACGGCGATCCCGCCGGCCGGTCCGTCACCGGTGCGGACCAGCCCGGGGCGGGGCAGCCCCGGCCCGACGAGCCGGTAGAGCCGGTAACCGGGGGCGGTCCGGGCCCGGTAGGCCAGCCGCCCGCCCAGCTCGACGAGCTGCGGGTTCAGCGGCAGCCCGGTCAGGTGTGCGCCGGCCACCGCCACGGTGGTCGTCCCGGTCGGCTCGTCGGCCGGGGTGGTCACCGACTCGCCGCACCAGAGCGCGGCCAGGTCGAGCAGCGGCGCGTCGGCGAAGGCCGGGGCGACGAACTGGACACCGAACGGCAGCCCGTCGGTGCGGGCCCCGGCCGGTACGGCGACCGCACACAGGTCGAGCAGGTTGACGAAGTTGGTGAACTGGCCCAGCCGGGCGTTGACGCCGACCGGGTCGGCGGCGACCTCGGCCAGGGTCGGGTGGCCGGGGGTGACCGGCAGCAGTAGTGCGTCCACGTCGGACCATACCTGCTCGGTGCGGCGGCGCAGCGCCGCGAGCCGGTCCAGCCCGGCGAAGACGTCCGGCCCGGCGATGTCGCGGCCCCGCCGCACGATGGCCCGTACCGTCGGGTCGAGGTGCGGGCCGTCCGGCTCCAGCAGGTGCCCGAACGCGGCCCAGCGGGCGGCCAGCCACGGCCCGTCGTAGAGCAGCCGGGCGGCGGCCAGGAACGCGGTGACGTCGACCTCGACCACGTGCGCGGCGACGGTACGCAGCCGCCGCAGCGCCGCCCGCCAGGCGGTCTCGTGCACCGGGTCGAGGTCCAGCGGCCGGTCCGGGACCGCGACCACCCGCATCCGGTCGGCGACCCCGTGCGGCGGCTGGGTCGGCACCGGCCGGGACCACGGGTCGTCGGGGTCGGCCCAGGTGAGGGCGGCGAGCGCCGGTCGGGCTTCGGCGACGGTACGGGTGAAGGTGGTGACACAGTCCAGTCCGGCGCAGGCGGGCAGCACGCCGACCGTGGAGACCAGCCCCCGGGTCGGTTTGACCCCGACGATGCCGTTGAAGGCGGCCGGTACCCGGCCGGAACCGGCGGTGTCGGTGCCCAACGCCAGCGGCACCAGTCCGGTGGCGACGGCGAGGGCGCTGCCGGAGCTGCTGCCGCCGCTGACGTGCGCGGCGCTGGCGACGCTGTGGCAGGCGCCGTACGGGCTGCGGGTGCCGACCAGCCCGGTGGCGAACTGGTCCAGGTTGGTCTTGCCGATGACCACGGCACCGGCGTCGGTCAGCCGGCGTACCGCGGCGGCCGACGACGCGGCCGGCCGCTCGGCCAGGGCCGGACAGCCGGCGGTGGTGGGGTGCCCGGCGAGGTCCAGGTTGTCCTTCACGGCGACGGCGGTGCCGGCCAGCGGGGCGTCCGGGTCGACCCGGCCGGCGGCGTCGTCGACCTCGGCCGGGTCGAGCAGGGTGATCCAGATCGGCTGGGCAGGGTCGGCCGCCAGCTGTGCGGTGCGGGTAGCGGCGGCCACGCCGTCCGGTGCGGTCGATGTCACGGGGGATACCTCCGGTGGCGCCAGGGGTACGGCCGGTGCGGGACCGGGGCGCGCGGTGGGGCGCGCCAGACCGGCCGTACCCCTGGCGGGTCGGTCAGGACGACGGAATCTGGCCGACGACGCCGTCGACGAAGTAGTCGATCGACTCGATCGTCTGGTAGTCGGGGATGGTGCCGGCGGGCACCCGCACCTCACCGGCCTGGTCGACGACCGGCCCGGCGAACGGCGAGCCGTCCTCGGCGCTGATCTTGGCCTTGGCCTGCTCGACGAGGTCCTTGGTCTCCTCGTCGACCGCCGGCCCGTATGCCGACTGTACGAACGGGTTGTCGCCGGTCTTGAGCCCGACCCGGAAGTTGGCGTTGTACTCGCTGCCGGTGAACTCACCGTCCAGGATGGTCTCGACCATCTTGGTGTACAGCGGCCCCCAGTCCCATTCGGAGCCGGTGAGCCAGCCGGTCGGGGCGAGTTCGCTGGCGTCGGCGTGGTAGCCGACGGTGTAGGCCCCGGCCGATTCGGTGGTGCGGATGATGGTGGCGGTGCAGTCCTGGTGCTGGCTGATCACATCGACGCCCTGGGAGAGCAGGCTGCTGGTGGCCTCGGCCTGCTTGGCCGGGTCGCACCAGCTGGAGGTGTTCACCACGTACGTCTTCGCGTCCGGATTGACCGAGACGGCACCGAGCTGGAAGGCGTTGATGTTGTCCAGGGTCTGCGAGATCGGGAACGCGTACACGTACCCGAGTTTGTTGGTCTTCGTGGTCTTTCCGGCGACGATGCCGGCCAGGTAGACCGGCTCGTAGACGGTGCCGAAGTAGGTGCCGAAGTTCGGCGGCACGTCGCCGTCGACGAGGTTGCCCTGTTGCAGCACCACCACGTCGGGGTTGGCGGCGGCGACCTTGAGCGCCGGGTCCTTGTGCCCGTACGAGGTGGCGAAGATGATCTTCGCGCCCTTGCGGATCATGCTTTCCATCACCCGGGTGGCGTTGTCGTCCTCCGGGACGTTCTCGGCGGTCAGCACCTCCAGGTCCGGGTACGCGGCGGCGACGGCCTGGCTGCCGGCGTACGCGGCCTGGTTGTAGCCGTAGTCATCCTTGGGCCCGACGAAGATGAACCCGATCGCGGTGCCGCCAGTGCCCGGTGCCCCGGCGGACTCGTCGGTCGACGCGGCGGTGGTGTTGGTGGCGCAGCCGGCCAGCAGCAGTACGGCGGCCAGCGCGGCGGTGGCCGTGGCGGCCAGCGCGCCGCGACGGGTCAGTCTTCGGATGCTCATCTGGGGTTCCTCCGGTGATCTATTTGGCGGGGGTCAACTCGAAGACCCGGGACAGTCCTTCGGGGGCGGCGTTGCTGCGTCGGCGGCCGAGCAGCACCAGCGCGGCGATGGTCACCAGGTACGGCAGCGCGTCCAGGGCGAACTGGTTGAAGCCCAGGCCCCGGGCCTGCAGGGCGGGGGAGAGGGCGAGTGCGGCACCGAACAGGTACGCCCCGCCGACGGCCCGCAGCGGATGCCAGGCGGCGAAGATGACCAGGGCGACGGCGATGAAGCCCCGACCGGCGGTCATGTTCTCGAACCAGGCGGTGGCGTACGCGGTGGACAGGTGGGCGCCGCCGACCCCGGCGAGCAGGCCACCGGTCACCACGGCCAGGTAGCGCACCAGTTGCGGCGAGTGCCCGTACGCGGTGAGCACCTCGCCGCGTTCGCCGGCACCGCGGATGGTCAGGCCGACCCGGCTGCGGTACAGCAGCCACCACAGCGCCGGGGCGAGCAGGTAGGAGCCGTAGACGAGCGGGTCGTGCTGGAAGAAGATCGGCCCCAGCCAGGGGATGTCGGCCAGCAGCGGGATCGGGTACGGCTGGAACGGGCTGATCGCCCGGCCGACGTACGCGGCCCCGAACATCGAGGTCAGCCCGAGGCCGAGGAAGAGCACGACGAGGCCGGTGGCCAGCTGGTTGGCGGCCCGGCCGAGCACCATCACCGCGTGGACCAGGGCGAGCAGGCCGCCGGCGGCGGCACCGGCCAGCACCCCGGCCCACGGGCTGCCGGTCTCGGCGGTGACGGCGTAGGCGGCGAGCGCGCCGGTGAGCATGCTGCCTTCGGTGCCGAGGTTGATCACCCCGGCGCGTTCGGCGATGGTCTCGCCGAGGGCGGCGTAGAGGATGGCGGTGCCGCCGCGCACCCCGCCGGTGAGGACGTCGACGATCACTTCTTGCTCCTTCGGGTGAAGCCGAGCACGACCAGCAGCACGATGGCCATCAGCACGTTGACCGAGGCGGCCGGCAGGTTGGCGTCGATCTGCAGGCTGTCGCCGGTCATCGCGATCGCGGCCAGCAGCAGCGCGGCCAACGCGACCCGCAGTGGCCGGTGCAGCGCCAGCCAGCTGGCCAGGAAGCCGACGTAGCCGAAGTTGGCGGTCATGCCGGGGCGCAGCTTGAACTCCGTACCGGCGAAGTGGACCAGCCCGGCCAGGCCGGCGAGCGCGCCGCCGACGAGCATCGAGGTGACCAGCAGGGTGCCGACCCGCAGGCCGGCGCGGCGGGCCGCTTCCGGGTTGCCGCCGACGACCCGCAGCCGGAATCCCCAGCCGGTGCGCGACATCAGCCACCAGATGCCGACCAGCGCGATCCCGGCGACGACGATGCCGGTGTTGAGGGTGCCGCCGGGCACGAACAGTGGCAGCCGGGCGGTGTCTTCCAGCGGCCGGCTGGCGGGTTGGCCGAAGCCGGAGGCGTCCTTCCACGGGTCGTAGATCAGCAGCAGCATGATGTCGATGGCGATGAAGTTCATCAGCAGCGTGGTGATCGCCTCGTTGACCTTGACGGTCAGCCGCAGGCCGGCGGCGATGCCGGCCCAGGCCGCGCCGCCGACCATCGCCGCGACGACCATCAGGGTGAGCACGACCGGGCCGGGCAGGCGTTGGTCGGTGACCAGGCCGACTCCGGCGGCGCAGACCGCGCCGATCACGATCTGGCCCTCGCCGCCGACGTTGAGCAGACCGGCCCGGGCCGGTACGGCGACCGCGAGCGCGGCCAGCACCAGCACCGAGGCACGCACCAGGACGGTCTGCGCCTGGGCCGGGTCGGCCAGCGACGTCAGCATGTCGGCGTACATGGTCAGCGGGTCGACGCCCTTGGCGGCGGCGAAGGCACCGAAGATCACCGGAGCGGCGAGTACGGCGACGACGACTCTCGGCCACATCTTTGCTCGATTGTCGACAATCTTGGCTTGTTCGGGGGCAGGGCGCACCAACGTCTCGGTCACCTCAGATCACTCCCACCCGCAGCGGCAGTCCCGCTGCCTCCGGCGGCCTGGTCGCCGCCCAGCATCAGCTGACCGATCGCGTACCGGTCCGTCGTCGCCGGCGTCACGATCCCGGCCAGCTCCCCGTTGTGCAGCACCGCGATCCGGTCGCTGATCGCCAGCAGCTCGTCCAGGTCCTCCGAGACCACCAGCACCGCCGCCCCCGCGTCGCGTTGCTCCAGCAGCAGCTCCTGGGTCCGCCGGGTGGTCGCGATGTCCAGGCCCCGACTCGGGTACGCGGCGACCACCACCGTCGCCGGCGCGCCCAACGCCCGGGTCAGTAGCACCCGCTGCACGTTGCCGCCGGACAGCTCGGCCACCACCCGGTCACCGGCCGCCATCCGCAGCCCGGCCCGCTCCTCCCGCCGCGCCGCGTCGGCCGCCACCGCCCGCCAGTCGATGCCCAGACCCCGGCGGACCGCGCCGAGATCGGCCAACGCCAGATGCTCGGTGACGGTCAACCCGGGCACCACCGCGTCGGTGAGCGGATCCTCCGGCACCCCGACCGCCCCGGCGGCCAGGGCCTGCCGGGACCGGCCGTGCACCGCGACGGCACCGATCTGCACCGTCCCGGCGGTCACCCGACGTTCACCGAGGATCACCTCGCACAGCTCACGTTGCCCGCTGCCGGCTACCCCGGCCACCCCGACCAGCTCACCCGGGCGCAGGTCCAGGTCGATGGCGCGCAGCGCAGGCGCGCCCCGGTCCCCGGTGACGTCGACACCGCGCAGCCGCACGATCGGCTCGACGTCAGCGCCCGGCGGCTGGCGGTGGCTGGCCAGGCCCGGCACCGAGCGGCCGACCATCGCCTCGACCAGCTCCGCGTCGGTGTGCGCGGTCGGGTCGGCGTTGCGCAGCACCACCCGGCCGCCGCGCAGCACGGTCACCCGGTCGGCGATCGCCCGCGCCTCGGCCAGTTTGTGGGTGATGATGACGATCGACAGGCCGCCGGCCCGCAGCGCCCGCACCGCCGCGAACAACGCGTCGACCTCCTGCGGGGCCAGCACGCTGGTCGGCTCGTCGAGGATCAGCAGCCGCGCCCCGGCCATCAGCACCTTGAGGATCTCCACCCGCTGGCGTTCCCCGATGGACAGGTGCGCCACCAGCGCGTCCGGATGCACCGGCAGGCCGTACCGCCGGGACTGCTCGGCGATCCGCGCGGACAGCGCCCGCCGCTGGAACCGCAGCCCGCGACCGGGCAGGGCAAGGGCGATGTTCTCGGTGACGGTGAACGCCGGGATCAGCCGCAGATCCTGGAAGACCATGCCGATCCCGGCCGCGCGGGCCGCCGCCGGTGAGTCGATCGCCGCCGGTACGCCGTCCACCCGCAGCTCACCGGCGTCCGGCCGGTACACGCCGTAGATCAGCTTCATCAGGGTGCTCTTGCCGGCGCCGTTCTCGCCGAGTACGGCGTGCACCTCGCCGGGCGCGACGTCGAAGTCGACGCCGTCGTTGGCGACGACCGCGCCGAACCGGCAGGTCAGGTTGCGGACCGACAGCAGCGCGGTGGCGTTGTCCACCGGCGCCGCCACGGCGGTCATGACAGGTCTCTTGTCTCGACGGCCATCATCCTGGTCAGGGCCTGCGCGGCCCGTTGCTCGACGACGGCGACGGATTCCCCCAAGTGCATCGTGAACCTCCGGTGGGCGGTGTCGAGGTCGCCACCGAGGACGGCCTCCAGGATGCCGAGGTGCTGCGTGATCGTCCGGTCGATCCGCTCGGCGGAGAGGAAGTCGTGCATCCGGACCACCCGGATGCGTTCGTTGACCACGCCGAGCATCCCGGCGAGGGCGTTGTTGCCGGAGGCCTCGGCCAGCCGGACGTGGAAGCTCTCGTCGAGCAGCACGAAGCCGGGATCCGGCTCCGGGGTGTCGCGGCGCAGCACCAGCCAGTCGTCGCGCAGCGGCTCGACGACCGACAGATCGTGCGGTTCACCGGTCTCGGCCGGCCGGTGCAGCGCCGCCAGCTCCAACGCGCGGCGTACCTCGTACAGCTGCCGGACCTCGACCAGGTTGGACGCCGCCGGCACGTAACCGCCGTCCGGCAGGCGTTCGACGAGCCGCTCGGCGTGCAACCGGGCCAGGGCCTGCCGGACCGGGGTACGCGACACCGACAGCAGGGTGGCCAGCCGCTCCTCGCCGAGCCGGATCCGCAGTGGGAAGTCACCGACCAGCAGCCGCCGCTTCAGCTCGGTGTAGGCATGCTCACCGGCCTGTGCTCGCGGAGGTGTGTCCAGTCTTGTATCCAACGCCGGATCCATGGACGGACCGTAGGGGCGTCGTGCTTCCGCGGTGTTTCGCGGCGGTAAGCAGCCCGACGCGACAGCGGGCAAACCCGATCGATCCCGTGCATGTGGGTCAGCGGCCGGTGGAGCCGTCAATCTGCTCCCGCAGGATGTCGGCGTGGCCGGCGTGCCGCGCGGTCTCCTCGATCATGTGCACCAGCACCCACCGCCGGGTCGGCGGCAGGCCACGCCCCGGCGGCCGGGGCGCCGGACCGGCGAGATCCGTCCAGCCCTCGACGACCTGGTTGGCTCGCGCGATGGTTTGCCGGTAGTCGGCGAGCAAACCGTCGACCGTCTCCTCGCGGTCCGGCCGCAGGGTGGCGCGCAGGTCGACAATCGGCTCGCCGAGGAAGTAGAACCGCTCCACGTGCCCAAGGTGCTTGATCAGGCCCAGCAGGCTGGTGCCGGACGGCACCCCGGCGGCGCGGACCTGCGGCTCCGGCGTGCCCGCGACCTTTCCCGCGATCGAGTCGCGCAGGTAGTCCAGGAAACCCACCAGGGTGGCCTGCTCGCCCGGTGCGGTCCACGCCGGCCCGGTGTCCTTGCGCCGGCGCCGTGCCCTTGGTGACGTCGACCGATCCGTTGCTGGCATCAGCCGTCCCCTTCGGTGCGCTGCACGAGCAGCACGTTGTCGGTGACCATCGCGGTCTGACCGGCCGGCCCGGTGGCCCGCCGCTGCGGCATGTCCGCCCGCAGCACCCGCCACTGCCCAGGATCGAGATCGAGGCCGGTGGCCACCTCGTCCGGGGTGGGGAAGTGGGCGTCCGGGTCCTGGTTCCACGACCAGGGCGCGGCCGAGCCGTGGTCGACGATCAACAGCCGGCCGCCGGGCCGCAGGGCCAACGCGGCGGTACGCAGCACCCGGCCCCGGTCCAGCGCGAACGGCGTGTGGAAGTACTGCGCGTTGACCAGGTCGAACGTCCCGGCCGGGAAGCTGTGCGCCAGATCGTGCCGTTCACCGGTGACCCGGTCGCCGAGACCGAGCTGGTCGGCTGCCGCCTCGACGCGGGCAATGGCCGTAGCGGAGATGTCCACGGCGGTGACCCGCCAACCACGCTGGGCGAGCCAGATGGCGTCGCCGCCGGGGCCGCACCCCAGATCCAGGGCCACGCCAGGGCTCAGCGCCTCCGCGATCTCGACGAGTCGCTGGTTCGGCGGCTTGGCCGAGGCGGCCAGGTTGCGGTGCAGCTCCTCCCAGAACGACTCGGGGCCGGCGTCCAACTGCGGGCCCTGCCATCCATTCATCGGTCTTCTCCTTGCGTGAGAAAGGTCAGCAGTTCGGTGGTGACGAAGTCCGGGTTCTCCTGCGGCAGCCAGTGACCGGCGGCGGGCACCTCGACCGCGCGGGTGATCCGGGTCATCCGGGGCTCGACGGTCGACCGGGTGAACTCCAGCAGGCCTTCAGCGGTCATCAGCATCGTCGGCATACTGATCGGCGCTGCCGCCGTGTTGTCCCGTTCGTCCTGTTCCAGGGTCCGGTACAGCTCGAATCCGCCGGTCAGCACCTGCGGGCGACCGTAGGTGCGGGCGAACTCGTCGATCTGCTCGTCGGTGTACGGAGACTCCGCGCCGGGCCCGCCGAAGCTCGTCCCGCCGTAGGCGACATAGCCGAAGAACAGGTCGAGGTAGTCGCGGACGTCGTCGGCGACGATCGTCTCCGGGAACGTGTCCTGGTCGTGGAAGGCGAGATGCCAGCTCAACGTCCGGTAGGTGGCGGCGTCGAGGGCCGGGCCGGGCAGCGGGTAGTCCAGGTGTGCGTACCTGACCACCTCGTCGGGGAACTGCGCGGCGTACTGAAAACCGACCCCGGCCCCCAGATCGTGCCCGACCAGGTTGACCCGGCGCAGCCCCAGCTCGTCGGCGAGCAGCGTGTGGACGTACCGGGCCAGGGTGGCCTTGTCGTAGCTCGGCGGCGCGCCCTCGCTGTCGCCCAGCCCTGGCAGGTCGAGCGCGTACACCGTGAACCGCTCGGCGAGCGCCGGCATGATCGGGCGCCACTGGTACCAGGACTGCGGCCAGCCGTGCAGCAGCACCAGCGGCTCGCCGGTCCCGCCGGTGACATGGTGCATCCGTACGCCGTCGACGTCGGCGCTCTCGTGCCGGAACAGCCGGTTGAACTCGGCGTCGTCGCGGGTGGCCGCGTCGGCCGCCGTCGACGATCCAGTGGCCGACGTACCCGCAGCGGTGTCCGGTGTCGATCCGTCTGCCGTCGTGCAGCCGGCCGTCAGAATGAGCGCGGCCGCGAGTGCGGTCAGGCGGTGTGACCACCGTACGGCGGTCGTCGATGGTGCTGTCGTGGTGATCATCGTGTGGTTACCTCCGCCGCCAGCATCCGGATCGCGGCGACGAGGTTGCAAGAAAAGTTGCCGATCCGCATCATGGGTGCCATGAGCGTCACCGCAGCGGACGTCCTCGCCGGAGTCGGCCCACGGCTGCGCGCCCTGCGCCGGGCACGTGGCGTCACCCTGGCCGGCCTGGCCGCCGAGACCAGTCTGACCACGAGCACGCTGTCCCGCCTGGAGAACGGCAAGCTCCGCCCGACGCTGGAGCAGCTGCTGCCGTTGGCGCGGGCACACGGTGTACCGCTCGACGACCTGGTCGCGGCCCCACCCACCGGCGACCCACGGATCCATCTGCGGCCGATCCGGCGCTCCGGGCTGACCATCGTGCCGCTGACCCGGCGGGCCGGCGGCGTCCAGGCCTACAAGGTGATCTACCCGCCGGCCGGCCGGTCACCCACGATGAAACTGCAGACCCATGACGGGTACGAATGGTTCTACGTGCTGAACGGGCGGGTCCGGTTCGTCCTCGGCGACCAGGAGTTCCAGCTCGACCCGGGTGAGGCCGCCGAGTTCGATACCCGTACGCCGCACTGGATCGGTAGTGCCGACGCCCAACCAGCGGAGACACTCACCCTCTTCGGCGCCCAGGGCGAACGCGCCCACCTGTCGTCGGTGCCGACCAACTGACATCAGGGTCATCGAAGGCGCATCGGGTTGCCGCCCAGCGCAGCGGCACTGGTCTCATCGTCGGGCTCGATCAACTCGCGTGGGACGCCCGCGCCCGCTTCCATCTCTGCGATCCGGCGGCGTAGCTCACGACCGTTGGCACCCCGGGACAGGTACTCCGTCTCGCACCAATCGTCATCGTTTGGCGTGAACAGCGTCAACAGCCGATCGACGTTGAGGTACGTGGTGATGCCGGCGACCTGACCGTCCGTCACGTCGAGCAGGACCAGGGCGAACGGTACGTGCCCGGCCGGGCCAGGCCGGGTCTGCCAGAACGCCGGCGAGCCGTTCGCGGCGGTCGGCAGCAGCCGCGCGCCGGCACAGCCCGATCGTGGGTCGAGCAACGCGGTCCGGATGTGCTCGCGACCCCGCAGCGACCACCGGAACGGCGGCATGGTCATCGTGGCGTCCTCGCGCAGCAGCGCGACGAGGGCCGAGACGTCATGCTGCTCGAACGCCGTGCAGTAGCGGGTGAGCAGGTCGCGTTGCCGGCTGTCGGCCGGCCGTAGCGGTTCCCCCGGATCGGGCGCGGCGGTACGCAGCGTGGCCCGCGCCCGTTGCAGCGCGCTGGTCACCGACGCGACGCTGCTGTCCAGCAGATGCGCGACCTCGTCTGCCTGCCAGCAGAGCACGTCGCGCAAGATCAGCACCGCCCGCTGCCGGGGCGGCAGGTGCTGCAGCGCGGCGACGAACGCCAGCCGCAGCGACTCACGCTGCAGCACCACGCTCTCCGGGGACGCGTCGACCGGCACGACCAGGTCGTCCGGGACCGGCAGCACCCAGGCCCGCTCCGGCACCGGTGGGCCGAGGCCGCCACCGGCCCGCGCCGCCGGGTCGAGGTCCATGGTCAACGCCCGCCGCTGCGCGCTGCGCAGCATGTCGACGCAGACGTTGGTCGCGATCGAGTAGATCCAGGTACGCAGCGAGGCGCGTCGTCCGTCGTACCGGTCGAACGAACGCCAGGCGCGGAGCATCGTCTCCTGGACCGCGTCCTCGGCCTCGAAACCGGAGCCGAGCATCCGGTAGCAGTAGCCGGTCAACTCGACGCGGAACGGCTCCAGCCGTTCCGCGTCGCTTGTCGAGGTCGGTGCCACCCGCCCGACGATACGGGCCGCCGCTCGGCCGGGCAGGTCCGGCGACGACCGATGAGTTTCGCCGGCCCACGCCGTACACCTCTGCGGAGGCGCGACCGGCGCGCCGGCCACGGAGGGACGAATAATGGAATACACCGATGAGGTACGGGCAGCGGTCATCGCGCACCGCCGGGACCTGGTGACGCTGCTCGCCGGACTTGGCCCGGGTCAGTGGGACGGGCCGACGCTGTGCGCCGGCTGGCGGGTACGTGAGGCGGTCGCCCACATCACCATGGCCTTCCGTACCTCACCGGGCCGGATGATGCTGGACCTGGTGCGCGCCGGTGGCCGGTTCGACCGGATGGCCGACCGCAGTGCCCGACGCGACGCCGCCGCCATGACGCACGAGCAGTTGCTGGCCACGTTGCGGGACAACGTCACCCACCCGTGGACACCGCCCGGCGGTGGCCCGGCCGGGGCGCTCGCCCACGAGGTCATCCACGGTCTGGACATCACCGTCGGACTCGGGCTCGGCCACCGGGTGCCGCTCGACCGGCTGTCCCTGGTGCTGGCCGGGCTGCGGCCCCGCAACATCGCCTACTTCGGCACCGACCTGACCGGCGTCCAGTTGCAGGCCACCGATCTCGACTGGCGGCACGGCACCGGAACGCCGGTGCGTGGGACGGCACAGGACCTGCTGCTGGTCCTGTCCGGCCGTCGCCTCCCGCCGGGCCGGCTGGTCGGCGACGCCGCCGACCGGTTCACCGACCGGTCGGCAAACCGGCGCTGACCTGGTCGGCCCGGGGATGTCGGGCCCCGGAACGCGGACCGATCCGGGTTCAGGTCCGCGCCCCGGGGAGCTTCAGGTCCGCGTCCAGCGGTGCGGATACTGCTCGCGGTTGCGGCGGGCCAGCTCCACCAACCCGGGGTACGGGCCCGGCGGCTGGCCTCTGGCGACGACGCCGGGGCGGCGTAGCGCCTCCTTGAACGCGCGGGCGCTGACCGGCATGCCGTCCCGGTCAGGGCGATCGCTGGCTTCGGCGCCGACAATGAGGATCCAGCCGCACCAGGGCATATCGGGGCTGACCTCGGACACGTCGATGGTGACCGGCCGGCGTCCACCCTGGTGGTCGGCCGGGGCGAGGGTCACCCGGTCGCCGGCGCGGACCAGCGGCTCCGACTCCGGTTCAGGCACCGTCGGGTGACTGGTCCGGTCGGGTGGCTACGCCGTCGCCGTCGTCGGGCTCGTGGCCGTCGCCGGTGGGCCACAGGCCGGACAGTTGCAGGACGGCGCGGATCCGTCGGGCGCTGGACGGGTCCCAGCGGTCGAGGATGGCGATGGCCCGGAGGAACGGTCGGCAGGGTGCGACGATGCCGCCGCACCGGTGGCATTCACCGGTGGTGCGGTTGGGGATGTGGGTGCGGGCGGTCGAGTTGGCGTCGTGGACGGCCCGGGACAGCTCCGGGGAGCGGGCTGGGCCGTCGTAAGCCGGACCGTTGCGGGCACCGGCCGGGGCCGGGGCGGTGGCGCGGGCTCCGGTGAGTTGGAAGCGCTGGTCCTGATCCGGGTCGGTCTCGCCGGGGTTCCGCATCGGCAGCGGCGGCCGGTTCGGCGTCGGGTCGGCGTCGTACCGTGCCCCGTCGCGCGGTGTGCCGATAGATGTGTACCGGGCGAGGCGAGGTGTTCCGCCGATCCCATCGTTCCTGATCACTGATCCCCCTCGAATGGAAGTTGGACCGAGGCTGTACTCCTGTTGCTCTCTACCCTGGACTGTGCTGGTGCGATCGCGGAAGATTAGGCGACCGATCGGATAGGGCGAGTCAGTACAGCGCTTGTCGCGGAGAGAAAGAGGCCCTGTCTGAAGAACCGTCCCATGGTCCTGAGGAGAGCCTGGAGAACATGAAACCGATGAGCCCGAGCGAATACCTGATCATGAGTCTTCGGCGCTTCCGTGAGTCGGCAGGGCTGACGCAGGAACAGTGGGGTGCCAGCATCGGATACTCGGCGCAGCATGTCAGTGCTATCGAGCGCGGCAACCGTGCGGCACTGCCGGACTACCTCGCTAGAGTCGATGGACGTTACGGGACCACCTTTGTGCACCTCTATCAGAACTTCGTGGTCAGTGAATCCGCCCCCGTATGGCTCCGTGAGTGGATCGAGATTGAGCGCGAAGCTGCGGTGCTGCGCTGGTTCGAGCCGAGTCTCATCCCCGGGTTGCTGCAGACCGAGGCGTACGCGCGCGCGGTTCTCTCATGGGGCGGACTGCTGACGGCAGTGGAAATTGAGCAGCGGCTATCGTCGCGGATGGATAGGCAAGCGGTGTTGTGCCGTGAACCGACGCCTCCCATGGTGTTCTTCGTAGTCGATGAGCAGGCACTCCGGCGGACCGTGGGAAACGCCACGGTGATGCGCGAGCAGTACGAACGTTTGCTGGAGGTGTCAGAAATGCCCCACGTGCACTTACAGGTGATCCCCTTTGAAGCCGGACCGCATGCCGGGCTGGCGGGCGCGTTCATCCTGGCCAGGAGTGCAGAGGGCACTGAAGCCGCCCACATCGATGCGGCCCTGGAGGCAGGGATCACCGACCGACCTAACGACATTGCGGCCCTCCACGCCCGATGGGACGCTATGCGGAGCGAGGCGCTGCCGCACTCAGCGGCGGCGAGGATGATCAAGGAAGTGGCAGAGACATGGACATGACCCGGGAGCCGAGCTGGCGGAAGTCCAGTCGATCCGGCAACGGTGGGTCTACCTGCGTCGAGGTGGCGGACAACCTTCCCGGGCGGGTCCTGGTCCGGGACACGAAGGACCGCGACGGTGGGACGTTGACGTTCGGTTCGGCGGCCTGGTCGGCGTTCGTCGAGCTGGCGAAGGCCCGCTGACCTGACCAGCACGGCGACGGCCCCGTACCGGACGCGGTGCGGGGCTCGTCGCTGAGCGACGCGCCTCGGTGCCGTGCGGGCTCCCGGGGTACATGGTGCCGTCGACGGTTTGATGCCAGAGGTGCATCTTGATGCACCTCTGGCATCAGACTCAACCGGCAGCCCTGACCCGGCAAGGTGATGCTGGGTGCGTGAAATATTACTCAACGTAACCGATGACTGCGTGCTGGACGTCTGCGCTGGGCGGCCGTCGGCTGATCATCTGATTGCAATGGCGAGGCGGCGGACGGCCTCGTCCATCTGGTCGGGCGGGGCGGCGGCGTAGGTCAGGCGCAGGTGCGGTGCCGGTGGTTCGGCCGCGTACCAGGGGCGGCCCGGGAAGACGACCACGCCCTCGGCTGCGGCTGCGGCGGCCAGTGCGACATCGTCGGTGCCGTCGGGCAGTGTCACCCACAGGTGCAGCCCGCCACCGGGCACTGTGGTCGGAACGAGCTCGGGCAGGTGCCGGCGCAGCGCGGCCAGCAGCGCGTCCCGCCGGGCCCGAAGAGCGGTACGCAGCGCGCGCAGGTGCCGTGGCCAGGCCGGTGCGGTCACCAGCTCCACAGTGGCCTGCTGCAGCGGGCCGGCGACGAAGAGGTCGTCGAGCAGTCGGGCGGCCCGCAGTCGGGCACCGGCCGGGCCGCGCGCGCCGAGCGCGGCCACCCGCAGGCCGGGCGCGGCCGACTTGGTCAGCGACCGCAGGTAGACCACGTGCCCGTCGGCGTCGTCGGCGGCCAGCGGCGGCGGGGCTTCGCCGTCGATGGTGAGGTCGCGGGCGTAGTCGTCCTCGATCAGGAACGCTCCGGCGTCGCGTACCGCCGCCATGACCGCCGGCCGGCGGTGCGCGGCCAGCGTCGCTCCGGTCGGGTTGGCGTGCAGCGGCTGGCAGCAGAACAGCCGCGCGCCGGTCCGGGCGAACGCGGCGGCGAGCTGATCCGGGCGTACGCCATCGGGGTCGGCCGGCACCGGCACCACCCGCAGCCCGTTCGCGCGGGCGGCGGCCAACGCTCCCAGGTACGTGGGGGATTCGACGAGCAGCGTGTCACCGGGCGCGGCGAGCGCCCGCAACGCGGTGGAGAGCGCGGCCTGCCCACCCGAACAGATGATCATGTCGTCGGCGTGCAGCCGGGCGCCGGCCGCCCCGGCGAACCAGGCACGCAGGTCCTCCCGCCCCTCGACCGGGCCGCGCTGCCAGGCGGCGGGCTGGCGGGCGGCCCGAGCGAGTGCCGCGCCGAGCGCAGCCACCGGCTGCAACTGCGTGTCCAGGTAGCCGCCAGTCAGCGCGATCGCACCCGGCCTCGGCAACGCCAGCAGCGCATGCATCTCGTCCTCACCCGGTCGGCGGGCGCCGAGCGCCACCGTCTGCCAGGCCAGGTCGGGCGCCGCCGCCGGTGAGTGCCGGTCGTCGGGGCGGGCGGCGACGAAGGTGCCTCTGCCGGGGCGCGCCTCGACCAGCCCACGCGCCACCAGCCGCCGGACCGCCTCTGCGACGGTCACCGGTGAGGCTCCGTGCCGGGCGGTCAGCTCGCGTACCGAAGGCAGCCGCGTCCCGGGGGCCGCCCCGGCGACCAACCGGAGCAGATCTTGGATAACGCGATCGGCTGCGTTACCGTCATTCATGAAGGCCAAGAGTAGCGTTACTGTTGTCCGGCCGGTAACAGCGGACCGGCTCACCGGGCTCGCCCTCGGCGCGCTGGGCGTGCTCGCGTTCAGCATGTCGCTGCCGGCCACCAGGGTCGCCGTCCACCAACTCGACCCGTGGTTCGTCGCCTTCGGCCGAGCCGTCGGCGCGGCGCTGCTCGCCTGGGCGTACCTCGGATTCACCCGCGCACCGCGACCCACCCGCAGCCAGTGGCGGCGGCTGTCGGTCGTCGCCCTCGGCGTCGTCGTCGGGTTCCCGCTGTTCACCTCGCTGGCGCTGACTACCCAGCCATCGGCGCACGGCGCGGTCGTCATCGCCGTACTGCCGGCGGTCACCGCCGTGTTCGCGGTGGTACGGGCGGGGGAGCGTCCGCCTCCGCTGTTCTGGGCCGCCGCCGGCGGCGGGCTGCTCGCGGTGCTCGGTTTCCTCGCCGCCGGCGGCGCGGTACGCGGCGCGCTGACCGCCGCCGACCTGTTCCTGCTCGTCGCGGTCGTCCTGTGTGGTCTCGGGTACGCCGAGGGCGGCGCGCTGGCCCGTGAGCTCGGTGGTGCCCGGACGATCTGTTGGGCACTGCTGCTGTCGCTGCCCGCCACGGTGGTCGTGACGCTGGCGGTCTCCGTCGTTCGGCCGCCGCGCGCCGAGGCGCTCACCTGGTCGGCGTTCGGCTATCTCACCGTGGTCTCGATGTTCCTGGGCTTCTTCGCCTGGTACGCCGGGCTGGCCCGGGGCGGGGTCGCCCGGGTCGGTCAGGTGCAACTGGCGCAGCCGGTGCTCACCCTGCTCTGGTCCGCCGCGCTGCTCGGCGAGACGGTCGGCTCCGCCTCGGTCGTGACGGCGCTGGGCGTGCTGGCCTGCGTGGTACTGACCCAGTACCAGCGGGGCCGCGTCGGCTGAGGCTGGCATCCAACGCCTGCGTGATGGTCCTCGACGAGGTCGGCCGCGGCTGGTCAGGTGTTGCGACAATGCGTCCATGGGCGACGGTTCACGCGGGCTGGCGATGGTGCGTGCCGTTGCATGGTGGACGGTGCTGCGGCTGGTGCTCGTACTG
Organism: Solwaraspora sp. WMMD792; assembly: GCF_029626105.1. NCBI lineage: Bacteria > Bacillati > Actinomycetota > Actinomycetes > Micromonosporales > Micromonosporaceae > Solwaraspora > Solwaraspora sp. WMMD792. The sequence continues at coordinate 4,114,432 of NZ_JARUBH010000009.1, read as the reverse complement.
CTGTGGCTGTTCGCGGCGGCGACCGCCTGGTGGACGGCGCCCCGGCAGCACGACTACGACCAGGCAAGGGCGGACGTGGCGGCGGGTCGGGTGGTGGCGTACCAGTGGGGTGACAGTTGGGACCGCAGCCGACGCGGATGGTTCGACGTCGCCGAGCTGCGCTCGTCCGGTCAACTCGGCCCGCTGTTCGGCTGGCGTACCGCCGACGGCCGGGTGCGCTGGACCAACACCGCAACCTTCGGTGCGGTGACCGCTGCCGCTGCCGACGGCGGCGGCAGCTACGCAGGACCGGGCGCGGCCGCCCTGGCCCGGGACCTGCGCGCCGCCGGCCTGGAACAGCGGGCCGGCGGCGCGCAGACCTCGGTCAGGGTCGGTACCCAGATCGGTTTCATGCTGCTGGTGACCTTCCTGGTGGTGCTGGTCGGTGGGCCGGCTCCGGCGCTGGGCACCCGGTGGTACTGGTTCTGGCTGGTCTTCCTGGCCCCGTTCGGGCTCGGTCTGCTGTGGTGGCTGGGTCTGGAGCGTCCGTGGTCGGGCAGGGCGGCGGCGTTGCCTGGCGTGGTCGGAGTCGACCAGCGTCGGTACACCGGCCTGCTCGGCTTCGCGTTCGGGTTGCTTTCGGCCCTCGGGATCAGTCTGCTGACCATGGTGCTGCACGGTGTGCTCGGCGACTGGTGGGTGCCTCAACCCGGCGGCTAGCAGCGGGCCAGCCCACCCACACCGATGGGTGGTCAGGGGTCAGGGGGTCAGGACGACCTTGCCGGCGATGGTGCCGGACTCGGCCAGCCGCAGCGCCTCGGCGACGCGGGTGAGTGGCAGTTCGGCGGCGATCTGGGCGGTGAGGTCGCCGTGCCGCAGTGCGGCGAGGACCTGGGTCAGGTCGGCCCGCAGCCGGGCCCGGAACCGCTCCTTGGCCAGTGCCCGACCGGCCCAGATGTTGTAGAAGTAGGCGCGGCGGCGGTTCGGCAGCGCGTTCCACAGCCACACCCGGCCGAGCAGCTTCAGCACCGGCCACTGCTTGTTGCCGGTGTCGTCGCGGGTCGACGCGCTGCCGTACGCCACGAGGGTGCCGCCGGGCGCGACGAGACTCCATGATCCAACGATGCCCGGCCCGCCGACGTGGTCGAAGACGGCGTCCACGCCGTTGGGGGCGAGCTCGCGGACCCGGGCGACCAGGTCCGGGGTGCGGTAGTCGATCGGGGTGACGCCACGTTGGCGTAGGGCGTCGTGGTGGCGGGCGGACGCGGTGCCGATCACCGCGGCGCCGGCGGCGGCGGCGAGCTGCACCAGGATCGAGCCGACGCCACCGTTGGCGCCGTGCACCAGGACGGTCTGTCCGGCCCGGATCCGTGCCTTGCGGTGCAGCATCTGCCAGGCGGTGATCCCGTTGAGGACGACGGTCTCCGCTTCGGTGGCGCTGATCCCGTCGGGCACCGGCACCAGGTCGGCCCGGTCGACGACGACGTGGCTGGCCCAGCCGCCGGTCTTGACCAGCGCGGCGACCCGGGTCCCGGTCAACGATGGTTCGACGCCGGGCCCGACCGTGTGGACCGTGCCGACCAGGTCGTAGCCGGGGACGAACGGGAACGGCGGCTGGTCGAAGTACCGGCCACGGCGCATCTGCTGCTCGGCGAAGGAGACCCCGGTCGCCTCCATCTGAACGACGACCTGACCGGCGCCGGGGGTGGGGATCGCGCCCTGACGGATCTCCAGCCCGTCCGGCTCGACCGCGCCCGGCAGGACGACCTCGACGAATCCGGCAGCACCCATGACGACCTCCTGGTGTGGCGACTTGTTGCGACTTGTCGTGATTGGAAGAGTGGCCGCGAGCTGTTCTCGCGTCTGTTATAAGTTCTAACAGTCGCCATCGCGTGTGTCAATCACTAGAGTTAGAGCCTGTAGCTGAGACTTGACGCCCTCGCGTCTGGCCGGGAAGGTTGCGGTGATGACCCGGACAACTGGCCCGACGACCCCGCGCGAGCGCTACCGCGCTCAGGTGCGTACCGAAATCAAGGAGCACGCCTGGCAGCAGATCGCCACCGCCGGAGCGTCCGCGCTGTCGCTCAACGCCATCGCCAGGCAGATGGGCATGAGCGGCCCGGCGCTCTACCGGTACTTCGCCAACCGGGACGACCTGATCACCGAGCTGATCCGCGACGCGTACCGCAGCCTCGCCGACACGGTCCGCGCGGCGGCCGACGCCGGCGCCGACCTGGCCGCGCTGGCGCACACCCTGCGCGGCTGGGCGCTCGCCGACCCGCACCGCTACCTGCTGATGTACGGCACCCCGGTGCCGGGGTACCACGCACCCGACGAAATCACCGGGATCGCCGCCGAGATCATGGCGGTCCTGCTCGATGCCAGCGCCGCAGTCCCGTCGGACGGTATGGCGACTCCGCTGGAGGCCCACCTCGCCGACCATCGGCAGTGGGCCGGCGAGCATCCGGCTCCACCAGCCGCGATGCGGCGCGCGTTGGCGTTCTGGACCCGGCTGCACGGCGTACTGTCGCTGGAACTCGCCGGCCACTTCTCGGGGATGGGCATCGACCCGGCGCAACTTTTCGCCGCCGAGTTGGACGACATCCTGGTGCTGTGACGGAGCGCGATTCGGAAGAAGCGACGTAATCAGCGGCGTTGCGACGGGCTGGCACAGTGGTCACGCAATGCTAGTCGACGCCTCTCGATGGGAAACTGGTGGACCTAGATCCGTTCCTCGAACGCATATCCTGGATCTCCGCAGTCATCGGCGTCGTCCCGGTCGGGATTCTGGTGACCTCGCTGGTTCGGAAGCGGGCGCGATCGTCCGCTAGAGATCTTGTCGAGCCCGGACCGGACTGGGCTGCGTCGCCGGGTGCCTCGCTGGCGGCACCGATCGGCAGTTTGCCTGTCAGGGTGCGCGGCCGTAGCGAAGTACTGCGGTCGTTGCGCAGTTGGATACGGCGGCCACCGGGCCGGGTGCAGGTCCTGGCCGGACCAGGGGGTGTGGGTAAATCGACAGTTGCGCTGGAAACGTTTCGTTGGATGACCGAAAACCGACGCAATAAGTCAGCATGGTGGGTGCGCGCACATGATGCACGGAGCCTCAGCGATGGATTAGTCAGCCTGGCCCGGGTTCTCGGGGCGAACGACGTTGACGTGGCGGCGATTCGAGCCGGCGCAGGGGCTGCGAAAGATCGGCTATGGAATCTTCTGGAACAGGCTGATCCGGGTTGGCTGCTCGTGTTCGACAATGCCGACGACCCGTGTCTGCTGTTAGGCTGCGTCGCCGATGAGCCGGGGTGGTTGCGGTCCAGCAAGAGAGGGTTGGTGCTGGTAACCAGTAGATGTCGCAGTCGGCGCCGATGGGGCCGAATCGTAGATGTGCGGCAGATCAATCTCTTGGCTGTATCCGACGCGGTTGACGTGCTGATCGACGCGGCACCTGATGCAGGTTCGAGGGAAGATGCTCGCCTGCTGGCCGGCAGGCTCGGGCACCTGCCGCTGGCTTTGCGCCTGGCTGGCGCGAACGTCAGTTCCAGGTTCGCCCGATGGCGATCGTTCAAGGCCTTTGCCCGAGAACTTGACGGGACAGGTGCCGTGGGTGTACTCGACCGGGACAAACTTTACGGTGATCACGAACGGGTGGTTGTAGCGCGGACCTGGGAGTTGTCACTGGATCTGCTGACCGATGAGGGCGTGCCACAGGCTCGGGACATGTTGCGGCTTCTGTCCCGGTATGCTGCTGGAGTTCCGATACCAGTTGACCTGCTCCGGCTGCGGCCGATCGAGTCTCTGCGGGTCGGCAGGCCGATGCGCGTCGCCGGAGTGAGTGCCGTCGAGGTGAGCCAGACCCTCCGAGGGCTCGCTGAGCTCTGCCTTGTCGACGAATGTGCAACACGTGTCGGCGGTGATCCGGAGTCGAGTCAGGCGGTGTTGGTGCACCCGGTCGTCGCAGAGACGAACCGCACGCTTCTCGATGAGGTCGGCCAGGAACCGCCGGAACCCGGGACCGACGAGATTCGGCGAATCGCGGTGAACTTGATCCATGCCGGGATCAATTCTCTGCGGTTTGATGACAACCGGGAATGGTCGTGGTTCGAGCAATTGGCTCCGCACGTGCGGGAGTTGCTTGCGACCACCGCGCGGCATCTTGACGATGAGCACCTGAAGCGGCTACTAGAGGCTGCCGCACATGTCGCTGCCTTCCTTGTCTGGAGCGGTCACGAAGCAAAGGGTGAAAAACTCGCGGACGAGGCACTCTCCTTTGCGGCCCGGCTGAGTGCGGACGATGAGGCCTGTCTGCGATTGCGCCATGAACGTGCCTGGGCCATCGGCAGGAACGGGCGGTGGGACGAAGCGGCCCAGGAGTTGAGACCGGTGTTGATCGCTCGAAATCGAACACTGGGGGTCGACCACCCGGATACCCTCGATACCCGGCACAAGCTCGCCTGGGCACGCGGCAAGCTGGGTGACTGGCCGGCCGCAGAAGCCGAGTTGCGTGCCGTCCGCGAGGTTCGCATCCGGGTTCTCGGTGACGAGCATCCCGATACGCTGCATACGCTCTGCTGTCTCGCGTGGGCGATCGCCAGCCAGGCTCGGTTGGCGGAGGCCGAGGCCGCGTACCACCACGTCATCGAGGTGCGTGCGCGAGTACTGGGTGAAGGTCACGTCGAGACATGGGACGCGCGCCATTCACTGGCTGAAGCGTTCGTGCTGCATGGGCGATACGCCGATGCGGAGTTCCTGCTCCGCGAGCTCATCGCCGCCCGTACCCGGATGCTTGGCCTGGAGCACCCAGAGACCCTGGACGTCCGGCCACGCTACTGGCTTGCCCTCGCGCTGCGAGGACAAGGTGAGCACCGGGCAGCCAAGAAGGAGTTGGAACGGCTCCTTGGCGACCAGTCGCGAGCGCTCGGTGTCAGTCATCCCGCTACCCAGGACACTCTCCGACAACTGTCGCCGAGCCTCTTTCGGTGAGGATCCTGCGGTAGCACATGGTGCGCTGTGGTGCGTAGGTACTGCGCTCGATGCTGGCCGAGGCGTCGGGCGTCCCGCACGCCGGAGCGGCGGTCGCCGCCGGCGTGAGTGACCTCGCGGTACGACGGGGCGGATGCGCTGATCATCGGTGGAAACCGGGATGCTGCATCTATCGCTCTGCCGACATCTGTGCCAGGATTGGATCCAATGCTTGATGGATCGGATGCCTAGCTGGGAGGGGTGCCATGCTGCGGCGCGAGGAGAACGAGCGGATCACCCGCTCCGGGCCGGGTACGCCGCTCGGCCGGCTGATGCGCGCGTACTGGCAGCCGGCGGCACTGGTGTCGGAGCTGGACCCGCAGCGGCCGGTCAAACCGGTCCGCCTGCTCGGCGAGGACCTGGTGCTGTTCAAGCAGGCCGACGGCGGCTGGGCGCTGGTCGGGCGGTTCTGTGCGCACCGGGGCGTCGACCTGGCGTACGGCCGGCACGAGGACGGCGGGCTGCGCTGCCTCTACCACGGTTGGCTGTACGGGCCGGACGGGCGCTGCCTGGAGCAGCCGGCCGAGCCACCGCACAGCACCTTCGCCAGCAAGGTGCGCATCCCCAGCTACCCGTGCGTCGAGCGCAACGGGATCATCTTCGCCTACCTCGGCGAGGGCGACCCGCCGCCGATGCCGCACTACGACTGCTTCCAGGCCCCCGACGAGTACACCTTCGCCTTCAAAGGGCTGTGGGAGTGCAACTGGCTGCAGGGCGTCGAGGGCGGCATCGACCCCAGCCACGTCTCGTTCCTGCACCGGTTCATCGACGAGGATCCGCGCGACGTCTACGGCCAGCAGTTCAGCGAGGAGGTCGCCGGCACCGGGCAGAAGCTGTCCAAGCTGGTCGGCGACGCCTACCGGCCGGATATCGAGGTCGAGCAGGCCGAGTACGGCCTGCGGGTGTACGCGCTGCGCCAGCTCACCGACGAGATCCGGCACGTACGCATCACGAACCTGGTCTTCCCCAACGCGTTCGTGGTCCCGTTCGGCAACGACAAGGTCTTCTGCCAGTGGCACGTGCCGATCGACGACTACCACCACTACTGGTACATGATCTTCTACGACTTCGCCGAGCCGACCGACAAGCAGACCCTGCTCGCCCAGCGGCTCGACGAGGTCTCCCTGCCGGACTACCGGCCGCTGCGCAACCGGGCCAACAACTGGGGCTTCGACCCGGCCGAGCAGCGGGACCTGACCTACACCGGGATGGGCCTGGACATCAACGTCCACGACCAGTGGGCGGTGGAGAGCATGGGCCCGATCCAGGACCGCACCGTGGAGCGGCTCGGCGTCTCCGACCGGGCGGTCACCGCCAACCGCCGGCTGCTGCTGCGCGCCATCGACGCCTTCGAGGCCGGCAACCCGGTCCCGGCCCGCCCCGCCGACGAGGCCGCCGCCGCCGAGCTGACCGGCCCACTCGCCGTCGACACCGTCGCCCCGACCGACGGCTGGGAACAGACCTGGCGCGAGCGCGAGGCGCAGCGGCGGGCCGGCTCACCGTGGGCCGGCGCCCCGGCGCGGTCGGCGGTCGACGGTCCGGCACGGTCGGCGGCCGGCGATGCGTAGCCTCGACGAACGGCCCGTCGCCGACGGTGGAGACGGCCGCCGCGCCGTGCCGATGCTCGCCGCCGACCGGGGCGGCTTCATCGACCGCCACCAACTGTGGACCGACGCCCAATACGCCGCCGCCGGCCAGCTGCGCCGGGTCGTCGACGAGCTCGGCATCGAGCTGATCCGGTTCTCCTTCGCCGACCAGCACGGCGTGCTGCGCGGCAAGACGTTGACCCGCGAAGCGGCCGCCACGGCACTGCGGTCCGGGGTGACCGCGCCGTCGTCGCTGCTGCTCAAAGACCCGTCCGGCGCGTCGGTCTTCCCGGTCTTCGCCGCCGACACCGGCGTCGGGGTGGCCGGGTTCGCCGGCGCCGGGGACATCGTGCTGGTGCCCGACCCGACCACGTTCCGGGTGCTGCCGTGGGCGCCACGGACCGGCTGGGTGCTGTGCGACCTGCGGTTTCCCGACGGTGCCGCGGTGCCGTTCTGCACCCGTGGCCTGCTGCGCGCGCAGCTCGACCGGCTGGCCGCCGCCGGGTACGCGATGACCGTCGGCGCCGAGCTGGAGTTCCACGTCTTCGCCACCGACGGTCCCACCGACGGCGGGCTCGACGACGACCAGGTGGGCCGGCCCGGCGCGCCTGGCCAGGCCAGCGGCACCCGGCCGCTGAGCCGGGGCGCGCAGCTGCTGCACGAGGACGGGCTGGACCGCGCCGACGAGGTCGTACAACTGCTGCACCACGGGCTGACCCGGCTCGACCTGCCGCTGCGTTCCCTGGAGCTGGAGTTCGGCCCGAGCCAGTTCGAGATCACCATGACCGCCGGGGACGCTGCGGTCGCCGCCGACCAGGTGCTGCTGGCCCGCTCGGCGATCCGCCAGCTCTGCCGCCGGCACGGCTACCACGCCACGTTCATGTCCCGCCCGGCCGGTGCCCAGACCGCGTCCACCGGCTGGCACCTGCACCAGTCGCTGCGCGAGCTGGCCACCGGCGCGGCGGCGTTCGACCCGACCATGCCGGGAGAGGCGCTCTCCCCGGTCGCCGGGCACTACCTCGCCGGTCTGCTGGAGCATGCCGGCGCGGCCGCCGCCTTCGCCACCCCGACGGTCAACGGCTACAAGCGCTACCTGCCGTTCTCGCTCGCCCCGGACCGGGTGGCCTGGGGGGTCGACAACAAAGGGGCCATGGTCCGGGCCGTCGGCGCCGGCTCCGACACCGGCGTACGGCTGGAGAACCGGTGCGGCGAGCCCGCCGCCAACCCGTATCTCTACATCGCGTCGCAGCTGGTCAGCGGCCTGGACGGGATCGACCGGCGGCTCGCCCCGCCACCGGCGGTGCAGGACCCGTACGCCGCCGACGCGCCCCGGCTGCCGGCCTCGCTGGCCGAGGCACTGACCGCGCTGGAGGCCGATCCGGCGTTCGCCGCCGCGCTCGGCGCCCCGGTGATCTCCTGGTACGCGACGCTCAAGCGCCGCGAGTTCGCCCGCTACCTCGCGCACGTCTCCGACTGGGAGCAGCGCGAGTACTTCGACCTGATCTGAGGGAGTCGCCCGATGACGTCGTCTGTCGCCCCACTGGCCGACCTGGAGCCGTTCCACGTCGACGGCGAGTGGATCGCCCCGGGCGGGCGCGCGCTGATCGAGGTGCGTGACCCGTCCACCGGTGCGGTGATCAGCCGGGTCGCCCAGGCCACCGCCGACGATGTGGACGCGGCGGTGGCCGCCGCCACCCGGGCGTACGCCGACCGCCGGTGGAGCGGGCTGGCCCCGCTGGAGCGCACCCGGGTGCTGCACCGGCTCGCCGACCTGATCGAGGCGCACCTCGAAGAGTTGGCGGTGCTGGAGACCCGGGACAACGGTAAGCCGATCGAACGCTCCCGGGCCGACACCGGCGCGGCGGCCCGGGCGTTCCGGCACTTCGCCGGGGCGACCAGCCGGCTGACCGGCACCGTGGTGCCGATCGACGGCGGCAGCCACCACGTCTACACGGTCCTGGAACCGGTCGGCGTGGCAGCGCTGATCCTGCCGTGGAACTTCCCGATCATGACCGGCTGCTTCAAGATCGCCCCGGCGTTGGCCGCCGGCTGCCCGGTGGTGGTCAAGCCGGCCGAACAGACCCCGCTGACCATGTTGCGGGTGGCCGCCCTGGCCGCCGAGGCCGGCGTACCGCCGGGGGTGTTCAACGTGCTCACCGGCGACGGCGAGGTCGGCGCGGCGCTGGTCGCCCACCCGGGCGTGGCGAAGGTGTCGTTCACCGGTTCGACCGAGGTGGGTCGGCTGGTGATGGCCGGGGCGGCGCCGACGACGAAACGGCTCACCCTGGAGCTGGGCGGCAAGAGCCCGAACATCGTCTTCGCCGACGCCGACCTGGACGCCGCGGTGCTGACCGCGATGCGGGCGTCGTTCGGCCACTCCGGGCAGATGTGCACCGCCGGCAGCCGGCTGCTGGTGCAGCGGTCGATCCTGGACGAGATGACCGAGCGGCTGGCCGCGGCGACCCGCCGGGTGCCGGTCGGCAACGGACTGGACGGCGGGGTGACCGTCGGCCCGCTGGTCTCCGAGGAGCAGCGCCAGCAGGTGCTGTCGTACATCGAGACCGGCATCCGGGAGGGGGCCACGGTCGCGGTCGGCGGCGGGGTGCCGGCCCGGCCGGGCTACTTCGTCGAGCCGACCCTGTTCACCGGGGTGCGCAACGACATGGTCATCGCCCGGGAGGAGATCTTCGGGCCGGTGACCGGGGTGATCGCTTTCGACGACGAGGACGAGGCGGTCGCGATCGGCAACGACACGTCGTACGGGCTGGCCGCCGGGGTATGGACCCGGGACCTGTCCCGGGCCCACCGGATGGCCGCCGCGCTGCGGGTCGGCACGGTCTGGGTGAACACGTACAACATTTTCGACCCGGCGCTGTCCTTCGGCGGGGTCGGGGACTCCGGTCTGGGCCGGGACCTGGGCGACGACGCCCTGCATTCGTACTGCGAGCGCAAGGGCGTCGTCGTCGCGCTTTGACCGGCGGTGCCCGGTCCGGTCGGTGGCACCTCGCCGGACCGGGCACCGCCCCGATCACCGATGGGATCCACCTTGACAGACTCTGCATCCCAGAACGAGCCGGTGGGCGCGGAGCCCGCCGACCCGGCGCCCGTGCCCCTGGACCCGGCGGCGCTGCGGGCCGCCACTCCCGGCGCGACCCTGGCCCACCACCTCAACGCCGCCGGCGCCGCACTGCCCAGCCTCGCCGTCCTCGACACGGTCATCGACCACCTGCGGCTCGAATCGCGGCTCGGCGGCTACGAGGCGGCCGAGGCCGCAGCCGAGCGGACCGCCGACGTGTACCACCTGGCCGGCCGGCTGATCGGCGCGACCGGGGAGGACGTGGCCCTGGTGGAGAGCGCCACCGTCGCGTGGCACCGGGCGATCGACGCGCTGCGTCTCGGCCCCGGCGACCGGATCCTCGCCTCCGCCTCCAGCTACGTCAGCTCCGCACTGCACCTGCTCGAGCTGCGCCGCACCCGGGGCATCAGCGTCGAGGTGCTGCCCACCGACGGCTCGGGCGGCGTCGACCTGGACCAGTTGGAGCAGGCACTGCGGCAGCCGGCCGCGCTGGTCACCGTCGCCCACGTACCGACCTCGTCGGCGCTGATCGAACCGGTCGCGCAGATCGGCGCCCGGGTCGCCGCGGCCGGCGTGCCGTTGCTGGTCGACGCCACCCAGTCGGTCGGCCAACTGCCCGTCGACGTCGGCGCGATGCGCGCCGACATCCTGGTCGCCACCGGCCGCAAGTTCCTGCGTGGACCGCGTGGCACCGGGCTGCTCTACCTCGACCCGGCGCTGCGTGAACGCGCCCGCCCATTGACCCCGGACGTGCGTGGTGCCCGGTGGACCGGCGACGAGGAGTACGACCTGCTGCCCGGCGCCCGACGGTACGAGACCTGGGAGGCGTCGCACGCGCTGCGGCTCGGCCTGGGCGCCGCGCTTACCGAGGCGCTCGCCCTCGGCGTCGACGCCATCTCGGCGTACGTCAGCGGCCTGGCCGCCCGGTTGCGGGCCGGGCTGGCCGAGCTGCCCGGAGTGACCGTGGTCGACCCGCCGGCGGCCGGCGGCGGCATCGTCACCTTCGTCCGCGACGGCGAGGAACCGACCACCACGGTACGCACGTTGCGCGCCGCCGGTCTGCACCTGGTCGCCGTGCCGGCCAGCCACGGCCAGTGGGACCTGGGCCGACGCGGTCTCCCGGCGGTGGTCCGCGCCTCCGTACACGTCTACAACGACGACACCGAGGTGGACGCGCTGCTCGCCCGACTGGCCCGTCCGACGGCCACCGGCGTGCCGACCCCACCGGCCGTGCCGACCCCGGCTCCCACGTTGCTGACCGGTGCCGAACGCCGAGCCGAGGTGATCGTCGTCGGTGCCGGCGTCCACGGTCGCAGCGCTGCCTGGGCACTCGCCGCGCGCGGCGTCCGGGTGATCCAGCTCGACCGGCTGCCGGCCGGGCACACCGAAGGATCGTCACACGGACGGACCCGGATGATTCGCCGCGCCTACCCGTCGCCGGTCTGGGACGACCTGGTGGACCGCGCGTACACCGGTTGGCGCCAGCTGGAGCAGGCCGCTGGCCGCCGGTTGGTCAGCACCGTCGGCGGCCTGTACGCGCGACCGGTCCGGACCAGCAGCACCCTGCGCGGGCCGGACTGCGTCCTGGTCGACGCCAACCAGGCCGCTGGCATCGCGCCGGGGCTGGTGCTCGGCGCCGACATGGTGGCCGTACACGATCCGGCGGCCGGCGTGATCGACGCCGCCGCCGCGATGGACGCGCTGGCCGGGCTCGGCCGGGCCGCCGGGGTGCACCGCCGCGACGGCTGCCGGGTAACCGGTTGGCATCCGGACGGTGCCGGGGTCCGGGTGCACACCGACTCCGGTGACGTTCTCGCCGACCGGCTGGTCATCTGCGCCGGACCGTGGACCGCCGACCTGGTGCCGGAGTTCGTCGGCCGGTTGACCACCGTGCGGATCGTCAACATCCACATCGGCTCGTCGACCCCGGCGTTGCTGGCCCCACCGGCGCTCGGCCCGTTCTCGGTCGAGGTCCCCGGCGTCGGTCTGCTCTACGGCATCCCGGCCCACGGTCCGGACGCCGTCAAGGTGGGGTTCGACCACGGGCCGGTCGACGACCTGAGCCGGGCACCCGGGCCGGTGACCGCCGCCGAGCGGGCCGAGCTGCTCTCCGTCGCCCGTCGGTTCCTGCCGGCCGCCGACGGCCCGGTCACCGCCGAGCTGGCCTGCCGTTACACCATGGCACCGGGCAACCGGTTCGCGGTCGGTGCGCTGCCGGCGCACCCGCAGGCGCTGGTCGCGGCGGCCTGCTCCGGGCACGGGTTCAAGTTCGGGCCGGCGATCGGCGCCGCGCTGGCCGACCTGGCGACCGGGGTGCCCCGGCCGGACCTGGAGTTTCTCGCTCCGGCGGCGATGGGGGTCGACGGGGTGCCACCCGGGGACTGGGCCGCCGACCGGGTCAACCCCGGAACACCGTCGCCGATCGCCGCTCGTACCAGCGAGCCAACTGCTCACCGGCGCTGATCACATGGGCCTGCATCTCGCGCCGAGCGCGCTCGCCATCCTCCGCGGTGAGCGCGGCGATGATCCGTTCGTGTTCGTGGAAGTTGTCGTCGCGGTGCCGCGGGTTGTCCTGCAGCACCAGCGCCGAGACGTTACGCGGGAACGCCTCGTTGATTTCCTTGATCACCCTGGCCAGCCAGTCGTTGCCGGCCACCTGGTGGATGAGGGTGTGGAACCGGTCGTTGGCGGCGTTGGTGGAGCCGGCCAGGGCCACCCGGGCGCGGGCGACCCCCGGGTCGTCCTCGACCCGTCGCTGCGGGATGCTGCCCCGGGCGGCCTGCTCGGTACGCCGCAGCAGCGAGTTGGCCTCCCGCAACTCGTGCAGGACGTCGTCGGTGATCCGGCTGACCGCCCGCTCGCAGGCCAGCGCCTCCAGCTCCGCACGGACCTCGTAGGCTTCCCGGACCTCCCACGGCGCCGGGACCCGGACCACCGCGCCACGGTGCGGCACCACCTCGATCAGCCCGCCGGTCTGCAGTTGCCGCAGCGCCTCCCGGACCGGGGTGCGGCTGACTCCGAGCAGCTTGGCCAGCTCGGCCTGGCGCAGTTGGGCACCGATCGGGATCTCGCCGGACATGATCTTGGCGCGGATCTTGGCCGCGGTGGCGTCGACGAGGGCACTGCTGGTGTTCTCCGTCGAGCTGACTGGCATGCCCGGTGCCCCTGTCTGATCGGTGTGCGGCGCAGCCGGCCGGGTGCCGGCCCGGCTGCCATCGTCTCCACAGTGGTGCGATGTGAGTGTCACGATAGCAAGCCGGCCGGCGACCCTGCGGGTCCCGTACATTTCGCTTTGGATCCCGGTTTTGGATCCAAAGATCCTGCGGTAGTATCCGAGACTACCTTGGCCAGGGAGTTCTTAGGAAGCACCGGCCCGCCGCAGCCACCACGACGCGACGCAGACCGACCCCAGACGAGCCGGACCGCATCGGAACGACTCCCGCGACGGCGACAGGAGCAATCGTGAGCGCGTGCCACCCCAGCCCGGACGGGCGCAACCACCGCAACCACCCGCTCGACCCACCCAGCCCGGCGGAGATCGCCCGGGCCGTCGCCGTCGCCCGCGCCGACGGTCGGCTCGGCGAGCGGACCCGGTTCTGGGGGGCCACGCTGGACGAGGCGCACGCCCGGGCCGTCCTGGCCGGCGCGGCCGCGGCCGGGGAGGTCCGACTCGGACTGGTGGCCATGGACCACGCCGCCGGCACCGCCTGGGAGATCGACGTCGCGCTGGCCGCCGGGAGCCGGGACGGCGGTGCGGCGTCGAACCACGCTGAAGGCGACGGCGCCGCCGACCGCTGCCTGGACTGGCGTCCGCTCGACCCGCGTCGGCCCGGCATCACCTCCGAGGAGGCCCGCGCGGCCGCCCAGGCCTGCCGGCAGAGCCCGGTGTTCCGCGAGGTGCTCGCCAAGCGGGGCATCCACGACGTCTCCCTGGTGATGGTCGACGCCGAGTCGATGGGCGGCTTCGAGCCGAAGCGGTACGCCGACCGGCGGCTCACCTGGGGCACCGTCTGGCACCGCGTCGACGAGGGCGACAACGGTTACGTGCGCCCGGTGCAGGGCGTGGTGCCGATCATCGACATGGCGACCATGGAGGTCCTGGAGGTCGAGGACCACGGCGTGGTGCCGATCTCGGACGAGGCCGGCCCGCTGGAGGCCGAGGCCTGGCCGACCCGGCCCGGGCTGCGGCCGTTGGACGTCGTGCAGCCCGACGGTCCGAGTTTCGACGTCGACGGCTGGCAGGTCAGCTGGCAGGGCTGGCAGCTGCGGGTCGGCTTCACCCACCGCGAGGGCCTGGTCCTGTACGACCTGGAGTTCCAGGGCCGGCCAGTGGTCAAGCGGGCCGCCTGCAACGAGATGTACGTTCCGTACCTCGACCCCAACTCCACCCAGTACCGCAAGAACTTCTTCGACTGGGGCGAGTACGGGGCCGGGCCGTTGACCAACTCGCTTGCCCTCGGCTGCGACTGCCTCGGCGTCATCTACTACTTCGACACCGCCTACCTCGGCGGCGACGGCGGCCCGGTGACCATCCCGAACGCGATCTGCATGCACGAGGAGGACCACAGCATCCTCTGGAAGCACAACGACCTGCGGCGCGGGGTCAGCCAGGTGCGCCGCTCCCGTCGGTTGGTCATCTCCAACTTCCAGACCGTGGCCAACTACGACTACGGCTTCTACTGGTCGCTCTACCAGGACGGCCGGATCGAGCTGGAGGTCAAGTTGACCGGGATGCTCTCCGCCTCCGGCATCGCTGACGGCGACGAAGTGCGCTACGGCCGGGTCGTCGCGCCGAACGTGCAGACGCCGACCCACCAGCACTACTTCGGGCTACGCCTGGACATGGCGGTGGACGGACCGCGCAACCGGCTGGTCGAGGAGCACGCCGAGGGCGAGACCGACCCGGCGCGCGACCCGTACGGCAACGCGGTACGCAACGTGCGTACCCCGCTGCTGCGTGAGTCGCAGGCGGCGCGCCGCACCGATCCGTCGTCGGCCCGCCGCTGGCGGGTGGAGAGCACCACCCGGACCAACCGGTACGGTGAACCGACGGCCTACCGGCTGCTGCTGCCGAACACCACCCGGTCGTTCGCCCGGCCGGACTCGGTGATGGCCCGCCGCGCACCGTTCATCCACCAGCACCTGTGGGCCACCCCGTACGACCCGCAGGAGCAGTTCCTCGGTGGCCGCTATCCCAACCATGCCGAGCCGGGCGACGACGGTGTGCAGGTCTGGCAGCGCCAGGACCGGTCGATCGACGGTGCGGAGCTGGTGCTGTGGCCGGTGCTCGGCACCCACCATTTCCCGCGTCCCGAGCAGTGGCCGGTGATGCCGGTGGACGCGATCCACATGATCCTTGAACCGGACGGTTTCTTCGACCGCAATCCGGCGATGGACGTTCCGGATCCGGCCACTGCCCGCGGCGCGGGCAGTGCCTGCTGCTCCACCGGAACAGACGGAACAGACGTGGTGCCGGCCGACTGACCCGGCCGGTACGTCGGCCACCGCGCCGGCCATGGGGGACCCTGTCCATTCTCGATATCCCGACACCAGACGTTCACAATCGCGATACGGACCCGAATTGGGTACCGCAGATGATGGTTTTGGATCCAATCCAAATGAAATTTCATCCATCTTCGTCCCATACCCTGCCGAGGAGCGCACTATGTCGGACGATCCCCGCAACCTCCCGCAGAACCTGATAACCCGCCGCGCGATGCTGCGTGGCACCGGACTGCTCGGCCTCGGCTTCGGCGCCAGCAGCCTGCTCGCCGCCTGCGGCGTCGCCTCCGACGGCAGCGACGACGGCGACGACGGCACCAGCAGCGGCGGCACCCTCACGCTCGGCATCGACGCCACCAGCGCCGTCCACGACCCGGCCTTCTACACCTCACTGGGCGACTGGATGGCGGTCGACTGCATCTGCCGTGGGCTGACCTTCATCTCCTTCGAGACCAACGAGCCGCAGGCCGACCTCGCCGAGAGCTGGGAAATCTCCGACGACGGGCTGACCTACACCTTCACCCTCCGCCAGGGCGTCACCTTCCACGACGGCACCACCTTCACCTCGGCGGACGTGCTGGCCAGCCTCGGTCGGCAGTTCAACGAGGACGACCCGACCCTGCCCGAGGGGTCGTCCCGGCCGCTGCGCAGCCTCGGTGCCAACGTCGCCTCGCTGGACGCCCCCGACGAGTACACCGTGGTGATGGTGCTCAACAGCCCGGACGCCACCGTGCTCAACCGGCTCTCCGACATCGGCGGCCGGATCATATCCTCCGCAGCGCTCGCCGAGTACGGCGCCGACATCGGCAAGAACCTGGTCGGCACCGGCCCGTTCCAGTTCTCCTCGGCCACCGCCGGGCAGCAGGTGGTGCTGACCGCGTTCGAGGACTACCGCACCGGCCGGCCCAAGGTCGACCGGCTGGTGATGCAACAGGTCCAGGACCCCTCGACCATCGTCAGCTCGCTGCTCAGCGGCGACCTGTCCGCCACCCAGTTCACCCCGTACTCGGCGGTCGAGCAGCTCAAGGCCGACGACGCGGTGACCTTCCACGAGACGCCGTACAGCTTCGACGCGATGATGATGATCGACGCCCGGCGGATCCCGGAGCTGGAGGTGCGCCAGGCGATCAACCTGGCGATCGACCGCGAGGCGATCATCGCCCAGGCGTTCTTCGGAATCGGCGCGCCACCCGACGGCTACACGATCCCACCGTCGCAGGACGGCCACGACCCGAGCCTGGCCGACCTGAGCCGGTTCGATCCGGACGAGGCCCGGCGGCTGATCGAGTCGGCCGGCGCCACCGGCCGGCAGGTGGCGTTGATGGCGGCCAGCGACTCCTGGCACCCGCGAGCGGCGCAGATCGTCGCGCAGAACCTCACCGACATCGGGCTGACCGTCGTGAGCGACTCGGTCGACCCGGCGACCTACTTCAGCCGGCTGCTCGACCCGGACGACGAGTTCCACGAGCTGATGATCTGGGAGCGCAACTCCTACATCCCGGACCCGGACAACATGATCGGGGCGATGGGCCTGCCGTCCGGGGTGTACGGCGACTTCACCTCCGGCTTCAACACGCTGCCCGGCTCGGAGGCGTTCGCTGACGACCTGGCCGCCGCGAAGAACCTGCCCAACGGTCCCGAGCGCACCGCCGCCTACAGCGACATCCAGCGCCGGTTCGCCGAGCAGTACATGGTGCTGTCGATGCTCTGCTATTCGGCGAACCCGGTGGTGACCGGGGCGAACGTCGAAGGAGCCAACGTCGCCGCGCTCGGCAACCACCGCTGTTTCATGGAGAACGCCAGTGTCTGATCCGATCCGCACGGTGGCCCGTCCGGGGGACCGGTGACGGTCGCCGGGGCGCGGCCGGTCGGGCGATGGAGAGCCGCCTACGCGCGGCGCTCCATCGCCCGGTCCTGGCTGGCCACCGTCTCCTGGCTGGTGGTCGTCGGTTTCGTGCTGATGGCGACCATCGGGCCGCTGATGATCGGCGCCGACCCGGAGCGGCAGTCCAACGTCACCCTCGCCGGGTTCGGCACCGCCGGGCACCCGCTCGGCACCGACGATCTCGGCCGTGACTTCCTGGCCCGGCTGGTGTACGGCGCCCAACCACTGCTGCTGGTCGCGTTCCTCGCCACCACCGTCGCCGCGCTCATCGGCACCACCGTCGGCATGCTCGCCGGCTATCTCGGCGGCTGGGGTGAGCAGATCCTGATGCGGGTCACCGACGTCGGGCTGGCCTTCCCATCGATGCTATTGATCATCCTGGTGGTGGCGGCCAGCGGACCCGGCGTACGCAGTCTGGTGGTCGGGGTCGGTGTCGCGTTGTCACCCGGCCTGGCCCGGCTGGCCCGGGCGTTGACCGCTCGGGAGGCCGCCCGCGACTACGTGCTCGCCGCCCGGCTCGGCGGCACCCGGTCGCCCCGGATCATGATCCAGGAGATCCTGCCGAACATCGCCGGCCCGCTGCTCGCCCAGGTCGTGATGACCCTGTCGGTGGCCGCCGGATTCGCCGCCGGCCTGTCCTACCTGGGCCTGGGCATCCAGCCGCCCACCCCGGACTGGGGCTACATGGTGCAGGCCGGCCAGGAGTTCATCTACTCGGCACCCCGGATGGCGGTGCTGCCCGCAGCGTTGACGCTGATCTTCGTGGTCGCCAGCAACTTCGTCGGCGACGACCTGCGCGACGCGCTGGACCCGAGGAGCCGCCGATGATCCGGCTGCTGCGCGGCAGGTCGCTGCCGATGCTCACGGTCCGCCGGCTGGCCAGCGTGCCGGTGGTGCTGTTCGTCCTGGCCTCCCTGGTGTTCCTGGCCATCCGCCAGCTGCCCGGCTCACCGTCGTCCACCCTCGCGGCCAGCGGCACCCAGGGCCTCAGCGCCGAGCAGATCTCGGCCAACGAAGCCCGGATCAACGAGGCCCTCGGCCTGGACAAGCCGATCTGGGAGCAGTACCTGCGATACCTCGGTGACCTGCTCGGCCTCGATCTCGGGCGTTCCTTCTACGGCGGCAACAGCGTGCTGGACCTGCTCGGCGGCGCGCTGCCGGCGACGATCGAGTTGACCGTCGCGGCGATGCTGATCGCCATCCTCATCGGGGTCGTCACCGGGGTGATCGCCGCGCTGCGCAAAGACACCTGGGTGGACACCGCCACCCGGTCCATCGCCACGGTCAGTTTCTCGCTGCCCTGGTTCGCCCTCGGCGTACTGAGCATCGTGATCTTCGGCGTGTGGCTGCGCTGGATGCCGGTGATCGGTCGGCTGCCCAGCCAGCTCGACTACCAGCCCACCACCAACTTCGTCCTCCTCGACGCGATCCTGCAGGACCGGCCCGAACTGGTCGGGCCATGGCTGCAGTACCTGATCCTGCCGGCCACCACCCTCGCGCTGGCGATGGCCGGCTTCATCACCCGGATCGTGCGGGCCTCGGTGCTGGAGGTGCTCAGCGACGACTTCGTGCGGACCGCCCGGATGAAAGGGCTGCGGGAGCGGACCATCCTGCGCCGGCACGTGCTGCGCAACGCCGGCCTGCCCATCGTGACCGTGCTCGGTCTGCAGTTCGGTTCGCTGCTCGGCGGCTCGGTGATCACCGAGACCGTCTTCTCGTACCCGGGCGTCGGCAACCTGCTGGTCAGCTCGGTGCTGCAACGCGACTACCCGGTGGTGCAGGGCGCCGCGCTGGCGATCGCGCTGCTCTTCGTGCTGGTCAACGCCGCAGTCGATCTGTTCTACCTGGTCCTGGACCCGCGCCTACGGAGAGGATGAATCCATCATGGATATCGTGCTGGTGCACGGTGCTGGCGGCACCCCGAGCACCTGGGCCCACGTGGCACCGTTGCTGCGCGCCACCGGACACCGGGTACACCTGGTCACCAATCCGATGAACTCGCTCGTCGAGGACGTCGCCAACACCACCGCCGTGCTTGCCGACTGCACCGCACCGGTGCTGCTGGTCGGTCACTCCTACGGCGGGGCGGTGATCACCAACGTCGGCCGGGACGAGCGGGTCGCCGGGCTCGTCTACGTCTGTGCGTTCGCCCCCGACAATGGCGAGTCGATCCAGGACATCATCGGCCGCTACCCGCCCGCCGAGGTCAGCCGGCACATGCGACGTGGTCCGAACGGCGAATGGGCCTCGGAGCACAGCCCCGAGTACTGGGCGGAGATCGGCTGGGACGTGCCGGAAGCCGAACGGGACAACTTCGACGCCGACTCGCGCCCCAGCGCCGACGCCATCTTCGCGCAGCCCACCGGGGTGCCCGCCTGGCGCGACAAGCCGTCCTGGTACCTGGTCGCGGCACAGGACAAGACGCTGCGCCCGGACACCCAACGGGACATGGCGGCCCGTGCCGGCGCCACCGTAGCCGAGATCACCGGCAGTCACTTCACCCCCCGGGTGTGGCCCCGTGAAGTGGCCGACCTGGTGGAGCGGGCTGCCGCAGGCATCGCCGGAGCGCCCCGGTGACCTCCGCCCCGGCCTCGGCGAACCCGGCCCCGGCCGGCCCGGCGGCGCCGGTGCTGTCCGTGCGCGGGCTGCGGGTCGAGTTCGACGTACCGGCCGGTCGGCTGCCGGCCGTCGCCGGCGTCGACCTCGACCTGCACGCCGGTGAGATTCTCGCCCTGGTCGGCGAGTCCGGCTCCGGCAAGTCCGCCCTGGCGATGAGCCTGGTCGGGCTCAACCGGGCACCCGGCACGCACATCACCGGCCGGGTGGAGTTCGACGGGCGGGACCTGACCACCGCCAGCGAGGCCGACCTACGCCGGGTCCGGGGCCGGGACATCTCGGTGGTCTTCCAGGACGCCCTCGCCGCGCTCAACCCGTTGCAGCGAGCCGGGGCCCAGGTCGCCGAGATGATCCGTACCCATCAACGGATCAGCCGGGCGCGGGCCTGGCAGCGGGCCGAGGAGCTGCTCGCCGACGTCGGCATCGCCAACCCGGCCCGCAACGCGCGCGCCTACCCGCACCAGCTCTCCGGTGGCATGCGGCAACGCGTCATGATCGCGATCGGGCTGGCGAACGACCCGACCGTGCTGATCGCCGACGAGCCGACCACCGCCCTCGACGTCACCATCCAGGCCCAGGTGCTGGCCACCCTCAAACGGCTGCAGGCCGAGCACGGCACCTCGATCGTCCTGATCACTCACGACCTCGGAGTGGTCGCCGAGGTCGCCGACCGGGTCGCCGTCATGTACGGCGGCCGCATCGTCGAGCAGGGCACCCGCGACCAGGTGCTGTACTCACCGCAGCACCCGTACACGATGGGGCTGCTCGACTCGGTGCCCCGGGTCGACGGGCCGGTCGCCGACCGGCTGCCGGCCATCCCCGGCAGCCCGCTCACCGGCGTCGACCGACCGCCCGGCTGCGGCTTCGCCCCACGCTGCGCGTTCGCCCACGCCGACTGCGACACGTCGCCGCCTGAGCTTGTCAACCGGTACGGCGAACCGGGCCACGTCGACGCGTGCCTGCTCGACGCGTCGGCCCGGCACACCGCCCGCACCCCGGCAGCGGTCGGAGGTCGACCGTGACCAGCGTGCCACTGATCCAGCTGACCGGCCTGCGGGTGGAGTACCCGGGGCGCGGTGGTGATCCGGTCCGCGCCGTGCGCGACGTCGACCTGGAGATCCGCGAGGGCGAGACCCTCGGCCTGGTCGGCGAGTCCGGTTGCGGCAAGTCCACCCTCGGCCGGGCCATCCTGCGGATCACCGAACCCACCGCCGGCAGCATCCGGCTACTCGGCCGGGAGATCACCGGCCTGCGCGGGACCGTGTTCCGGCAGATCCGAGCCGACCTGCAGATGGTCTTCCAGGACCCGTTCAGCTCGCTCAACCCGCGGCGGCGGATCGCCGACAGCGTCGCCGAGCCGCTGCTGCGCGGCCGGGGGGCCAGCCGGGCCGACGCCAGCCGGGCCGTCGACGAACTGCTCGACCTCGTCGGGCTCGGCCGCGACGCCGGCCGACGCCGGCCGCACGAGTTCTCCGGCGGCCAGCGGCAGCGTATCGGCATCGCCCGGGCGCTCGCCCCGTCTCCCCGGTTCATCGTCGCCGACGAGCCGGTCTCCGCGCTCGACGTCTCCATCCAGGCCCAGGTGGTGAACCTGCTCGCCGACCTGACCCGGGAGCGCGGGCTGACCATGCTGTTCATCTCGCACGACCTGGGCGTGGTGCGGCACATCGCCGACCGGATCGCCGTCATGTACCTCGGCCAGATCATCGAGGTCGCCGACCGGGACACCTTCTTCGGCGGGCCGGCACACCCGTACAGCGAGGCGCTGCTCTCCGCCGTGCCCACCCTGGACCGGGAGTCCGACCGGGAACGGATCGTGCTCGCCGGCGAACTGCCCGACCCCGCCCACCCACCGGCCGGATGTCTGTTCCATACCCGCTGCCGGTACGCCGTCGACCGCTGCCGCGCCGAAGCGCCGGCGCTGCGACCGATCCAACCGGGCCGCACGGTCCGCTGCCATCTGCCCCTGGTGCCGCAGGACATCCCGGCACCGTCGACCGTCACCACCGGAGGCACAGCACAGTGATCATCGACGCGTACAACACCACCCAGGACGTGCGGGGCCGATCCGACTACCTCACCGGCGCCCGTCCCGGCCAGGCACCGCCGCCGTACACGCCGTTCGACCCGCGGCGGATCCTGGACCGGATGGACGCCGCCGGGGTCGACATGGCGATGGTCTGCTCCCTGGCCCAGCGGATCGAGAACGACTTCATCATCGGCCTGGCCAAGGCTCACCCGGACCGGCTGTTCGGCTTCGGGCAGGTCCGCCCGGCCGACGACGACGCGCTCGACGAGATCGCCCGGATCGCCGACGCCGGCCTCAAAGGGCTCAAACTGCACCCCAGCCTGCACGGCTACCACGTCGCCGACCACGGACTGCTCGACCCGGTCTTCGCCGCCTGCGCCGAACACGGCCTGATGGTGCTGATCAACGCCCTTGACGATGCGTTCTGTGCGCCGCTGGCGATCGAGGAGATCGCCAAGGGCCATCCGCAGGTGCCGACGATCATCGCCCACATGGGAGCGGTCTGGAACGTTCCCGAGGCGATCATCGTCGCCGAACGGAACCCGCACATCTACCTGGAGACCTCAGCCACCCTGATCAGCGACGTCAAGCGGGCGTACGCCCGGCTCGGCCCGGAGCAGATCCTGCTGGGCAGCGAGTGGCCCGGCTCCGACTTCGACCTGGAACGGATGAAGATCGCCAAGGCGATCCCGGACGCCGCGGACCGGGCACTCGTCGAGGGCGGCAACATGGCCAGGCTGCTCGGGATCACCGCATGATCACCGAGGATGTCGCTCCGGTGCCGGCACCGGCCGGGATGACCCCGGGCGAGGTCGAGCTGCTCGACGTCGCCCAGCGGCTGCTGTCGAAGGTCTGGGTCGCCGGCCGGCACGAGGTCGCCACCGCGCTGCGCACCCCGGACGGCGCCGTGCACACCGGCGTGCACCTGGAAGGGTCCTGCCGGCGCAGCTCGATCTGTGCCGAAGGTGTCGCCCTCGGCGCGGCCCGCGCCGCGTTGCCGGCCGGGACGCCGCTCACCGTCGACAGCGTGGTCTCGGTGCAGATCAAGCCGGCCGGCCGGTTCCGGGTCATCGCCCCGTGTGGGGTGTGCCGCGAGCTGATCAGCGACTACAGCCCGCAGGCCCGGGTCTGGATCACCACCGTCGACGGCGCCGTCACCGCGATGGAGGCCATCGACCTGCTGCCGGAGAAGACCCGCCGGGCCTGGTGACCCGGCCCTGTCCACGTGCCGCGCCGCGCCCGACTCCGTCCATGTACCGAGAGAGGAACACCGTGTCTGAACCGTCCCGCACCGACCTTGACCGGCCGGCTCTCGCCGCCGAGCTCGGCGGCCCCGGCACGCCGGTCGCCTGGGCCGACCTGACCTGGCCGGAGGCCGGCCAGACGGCGACCGTCGTCGACTCGGTGATCATCCCGGTCGGCGCCACCGAACAGCACGGCCCGCACCTGCCGCTCGCTGTCGACACGCTGATCTGCGACGCGGTCGCCCGCGACGTCTCCGCGCTCACCGGCGTGCCGGTGGTGCCCCCCATCGGGTACGGCGTCTCCGCCTCACACGGCGACTTCGCCGGCACCATCGCGCTGCGCCCGGAGACCCTGATCGCCGTCGTCGAGGACGTCATCGACTCACTGCATGCCAGCGGCGTACGGCAATTTATCCTCCTCAATGGGCATATCTGGAACAACGGCTCGCTCGACGTCTCCGCCGAGAAGCTACGGGTACGCCACCGCGACTCACGGGTACGGGCGTTGGCCTACGTGACCATGTACCCCGGACCGGAGGTCGACGGGCACGTCTACCACGGGCGCGGGCTGATGCACGCCAACTACTTCGAGACCTCGGTGATGCTGCACCTGTATCCGGACCTGGTCCGGATGGACAAGGCCACCTCGCACCGCGACGTCGACTCGTTCTGGGACTACCGGATGGACCAGGTCAGCGACACCGGCGTGTGGGGCCGCGACGTCGCCGACGCCACCGCCGAGCACGGCCGGGCCGAGTTCGACCGCTGCGTCGCCACCACCGCCCGGGCCGTCGCCGCCGCCGTACGCGAACCCTGGCCCGACCCCACCCACCGGCCCTGACCGTCCCGCCACGCCCCGCCCGGAGGACCCGCGTGAAGATCTACGACATCACCCTGCCGATCCACCCGAAGATGCTGCACTGGGGCCGCAAACCCGAGGTGGAGATCGTCGAGTCGCTGGCCAACGGCGATGCCTCCAACGTCACCCGGTGGCGGCTCGGCGCGCACACCGGCACCCACGTCGACGCACCGGCGCACTTCGTCGACGGTGCCACCCCGATCGACGAGGTGGCGCTGGAGACCCTGGTCGGCCCGGCCGTGGTCGCCGACCTGACCGCCGTCGACGGGGACGTGACCGTCGCCGACCTGGTCGCCGCCGGAATCGCCGGTGCCACCCGGGTGCTGCTCAAGACCAGCAACTCGGCCGGCCCGCTGCGCGAGACCGAACGCGCCGAATCCTGGGTCGGGCTCTCCCCGGAGGCCGCCCGCTGGCTGATCGACCAGCAGGTCGCGCTGATCGGCATCGACTACCTGACCATCGAGAGCCACCGGCGCACCGACACCTGGGACGCCCACCACGCGCTGCTCGGCTCCGGCGTGATCATCCTGGAGAACGCCGACCTGGATGCCGTGCCGCCAGGGGAGTACGAACTGGTCTGCCTGCCGACGAAACTGGTCGGCGCCGACGGGGCGTTCGCCCGTACCATCCTGATCCAGCGCGACTGACCCGGCGAGACTGACCTACATGTCGATCGAGATCGCGCTCGCCGCACCACATCCGTCCGCGTTGGACGCCGCCGCCGACGTGGTGGCGGCCGGCGGTGGCGTCGTCGACGCAGCCCTCGCCGCCGCCGCCGCGCTCACCGTCGCCTACCCGCACCAGTGCTCGGCCGGCGGTGACCTGATCGCCCTGGTCCGCACCCCCGACGACCGGATCCGGGCGGTGCTGTCGGTCGGCGCGGCCGCCGCCGGCGTCGACGTCGCGGCGCTGCGCGCAGCCGGGGACCGGATGCCACCCGGCGGTCCGCTGACCGTCACCGTGCCCGGTGTCGTCGCCGGCTGGGCCGCGCTCGCCGATCTCGGCGGCCGGCTGCCGCTGGCCCGGGTGCTGGCACCCGCCGTCGAGTTGGCCGCCGGCGGCGTCCCGGTCAGCCCCGGCCTGGCCGCGGCGATCCTGCGCAGGCTCGACGTGGTCCGCGCCGATCCCGGCCTGGCCGCGCTGCTGCTCGACGGCGACGGTACGCCGCTGCCGGCCGGAGCGGTGCTGCGCCAGCCGGCGCTGGCCCGCACCCTCGGCACCATCGGCGCCGACTGGCGCGACTACTACCAGGGCGAACTCGCCGAGGCGCTGGCCGCCGGGCTGGCCGCACTCGGCAGCCCGCTGACCACCGCCGACCTGGCCGGGCATGCTGCCGAGGTCACCGATCCACTGCGGTACGCCGCCGCCGGCTCCGAGGTGACCTGGTCGGTCGCGCCGCCGCCCAGCCAGGGCGTCACCCTGCTGGCCATGCTCGCCAGCGCCGGCCGCGCCGCCGACGGCGACCCGGCCGCCAGCGGTGCCACCAACGTTTGGCCCGCTGACGCGGCCGCCGCGCTGGCCACCGCCCGGACCGCCGAACAGCGCCGCGACACCCTGCTCGGTGATCCCCGGATCGGCCCGGTCGACCTCGACGGGCTGCTGCTGCGCACCGACCCGCCGGCCGGGCCGCTGCCACCGCCCGGCCCGAAACCGGCCGGCGACACCGTGGCGGTCACCGCCGTCGGCAACGACGGCACCACCGTCACCCTGATCCAGAGCGTCTTCCAGACGTTCGGCGCCGGTATCTGCGAACCGGGCACCGGCCTGGTGCTGCACAACCGGGGGTCGGTGTTCAGCCTCGATCCGGCCCACCCCGGCCGGCTGCGCCCCGGTGCCCGGCCACCGCACACCCTCTGCCCGGCGATCGCCACCGGCCCGGACCGGGTCGTCGCGCTCGGCTGCCAGGGCGGCCGGGCCCAGCCGTGGATCCTGGCCCAGGTCGCCGCCGACGCGCTGACCACCGCCGACCCGGCCGGCCTGCTGGCCCGCCCCCGCTGGGTGATCGGTGCCCGCGACGTCGGCCAGGACCGGCCCAGCCTGCTGCTCGAACCCGACACCCCGGCCACCGACGCGCTGCGGGCCGCCGCCACCGATCTCAACCTGCGGGTGGTGCAGTTGCCACAGCGCCACGACGACGCCGGGCACGTCCAACTGGCCCGGCGCACCCCCGCCGGCCTCGACGCGGCCAGCGACCCCCGCGCCGACGGCGCCGCCCGGGTGCTGCGGGGCCACTGATGGACCCCGCCGAAGCGGCCACGCTGCTCGCCGATCCGTACCGGCTCGGGCCGGTCACGCTGCGGTCCCGGATCGTCAAGGCGCCTACCTCGACCGGTGCGGCCGACGCCGGCGGCTACGCCCAGCCGTGGCACCGGGACCACTATGCGCGGGTCGGCCGGGGGAGCGCGTTGACCATCGTCGAGTTCACCGCGATCGACGACGGGGCCGCCCTTGGCTTCCGCGGCCATCTCGGCATCGCCAGCGATGACCACGCCGCCGCGTTGGCCCCGGTCGCCGAGCGGATCCGGGCCGACGGTCGCGTCGCCGGGCTGCAGATCGCCCACGCCGGACGGCAGCGCACCCTGCCGGGGGAGGCGCTTGCCGCGTCGGCGGTGCCCTGGCCCGCCATCGAACGCCGACTCGGGCTGCGGCCCCGCGCCATCACCGTCGACGAGATCGCCGTGGTCGTCGACGGGTTCGGCCGGGCCGCCCGCCGCGCGGCCCAGGCCGGCTTCCAGGTGGTGGAGATCCAGGCGGCCAACGGCTACCTGCTCGCCGGGTTCCTCTCTCCGCACACCAACCGGCGCGACGACGACTACGGCGGCGATCCGGCCCGGCGACGTCGCGTCCTGCTGGAGGTCGTCGCCCGCTGCCGTGCGGCGCTGCCGGCCGAGGTGGCGCTCACCGTACGGCTGTCCGACCGCGACCACGAACCCGGTGGGCAGGAGTTGGCCGAGACCACTGGGCTGGTCGCGGCCCTGGCCGCCACCGGCCAGGTCGACGCGGTACACGTGTCGTCCGGCAACCACGCCACGCGGGTACGCCAGGTGCCGCCGGCCGCGGTGCCACCGGGCGCCGTCTGGCGATCGGCCCGGACCCTGCGGACCGCAGGGCTGCCCACCATCGCGTGCGGCGGGATCACCGAACCGGCGCAGGCCGCCACGCTGCTCCGCGACGGCACCGCCGACCTGGTCGCGCTCGGCCGGGCCTTCCTCGCCGACCCGGACTGGGCGGAGAAGGCGCTCGCCGGCGCCGCCAAGCGGATCCGCCCCTGCGTACGCGGCAACGACGGCTGCCACGCCCGTGCCGCCCTGGTTGGCCGGCCGGTCGCCTGCACCGTCAACCCGTCGCTGAGCCTGCCGCCGGCCTCAGCGTCGTCCGGCCCGGTGCGGCCGGCCAACCGGTCGCCTGGCCTGGCGCCGCCGGTGCTCGTCGCCGGGGCCGGTCCGGCCGGCCTGGAAGCCGCGCACCGGCTCACCGAACACGGACACCGGGTCCGGCTCTACACCGGTGGCCGGCCCGGCGGTGCCCTGCGGGACGCGGTGGACAGCGGGGTGCACGACAGCTTCGCCCCGTACCTGCGCTGGTTGACCGACCGGCTCGCGGCCAGCGCCGTCGAGGTGGTCGACGCCCCGCTGCACCCGACGGACCTCGGTGGAGAGTGGGCCGGGCTGCTGGTCGCCACCGGCGGCGTGGCGCGGTCGCTGCCCGGCGCGGTGCCCGCGCTCGACGTGCTGCGCGGCCTGGTGCCGCTGCCCGCCGACGGTCGGGTGCTGGTGATCGGAGCCGGCCGGACCGGCACCAGCACGGCCGCCGCGCTGGCCCGGCGCGGTGCCGACGTCACGCTGCTCGGCGACACCACCCAGGTGCTCGACGACGAACCCCCCGACGACCCACCGACCTGGACCGACCTGCTCGCCTCGGTCGGGGTGCGGACCGTGCTCGGCCACCGGGCCAGGGTCACCGACGACCAGGAGGTGCAGGTGGACGGAACGGTACTGCGGGCCGGGCTAATCGTCGCGGCGGTCGGTCGCGAACCCCACCACGACCTGTACGAGGCTGCCGTCGAGGTGGCTGCCGGCCGGCCGGTGCTGCGTTGCGGCGACGCGCTGCGCCCGGGGCGGCTGCACGACGCGGTGCACGCCGGGGCGCGGGCGGCCCGGACCCTGCACGAGGCCCTCGCCTTCCGGCAGGTGACCCGGTGACCGGCGGTGACCTGCTCGTCGTCGGCGACGTGCGGACGATGGACCCGGCCGGCCCGCGGGCCGAGGCGGTGGCCGTGCGCGCCGGGCGGATAGCCGCCGTCGGCGACCTGCGCGCCGCCCGCGCCGCTGTCCCCACCGGTACGCCGGAGCTCGCCCCGCCCGGCGCGGTGGTGTTGCCCGGCTTCGTCGACAGCCATGTCCATCTGATCTGGGCCGGCCGGGCCGCCGCCCGGGTCGGGCTGGACGACGCGGTCAGCGTCCGCGACATCTGCGACCGGATCAGCGGGTACGCCCGCCGGAATCCGACCCGCCGGTGGATCGAGGCCGATGCCGGCTTCGACCCCGGTGACCTGGCCGAACGCCGGCTACCCGGCGCCGCCGAGTTGGAGGCTGCGGCCCCTGGCCGGCCGGTGCTGCTGGACCGCAAGGGCCACGACGGCATCGCCAACCTGACCGCGCTGCGGCTGGCCGGGATCACCGCCGGCACCCCGGACCCGCCCGGCGGGCGGATCGACCGGTACGCCGACGGCACCCCGACCGGGCTGCTCGTCGAACATCCGGCGGTGGCCCTGGTCCGTGCGGTGGTCCCGGAGCCGGACCAGCAGACGAGGATCGACTGGATCACGGCCGGGCAGGCGGCGCTGCTCGCCCATGGCATCACCACCGCCGTCGACCCGGCGGTGCCGGCCGCCGAACTGGCCGCGTACGCGGCGGCCGGCCGGGCCGGTGCGCTGCGGCTGCGTACCGTGGCGATGCCGTTGGGTGGCGACGACGTCAACGACGCGCAGCTTCGCCGTACCCTCGATGATTGTGATCTTGACCGGGCCGCGCCGGGTCTGCTGCGCTCCGGGCCGACGAAGCTGTTCCTCGACGGCGGCGGCTCGCTCGGCACCGCGCTGCTGTCGTCACCCTGGCCGGGCACCGACGGCTACCACGGCAACCAGAGTCTGCGTACCGAGACGGTGCGGGCGCACTGCGCGGCGGCTGCGGCGCACGGGCGGGGCGTCGGTGTGCACGCCGTCGGCGACGCGGCGATCGACCTCACCCTGTCGGTCTTCGCCGAGGTCGCGGCCGGTACGCCGATCGCCGGACTGGGCTTTCACCTGATCCACGCCTACCTCGGCCCTGGTCCGGCGGCGATGGCCACCGCCCAGCGGCTCGGCGTGCCGGTGTCGGCGCATCCGGCGCTGCAGTGGGCGTTCGGGCTCAACCTGATCGACCGGCTCGGCGAGCCAGCGGCGGCCGCCGCGAACCCGCTTCGCTCATGGTTGGACGCGGGCGTGACGGTCGGTGGCGGCTCCGACGGGCCGGGTCCGCCGATGTCGGTGCTGCACGGCATCTGGCAGGCCCGGACCCGTCGGGTACGGGGCCGCGACGAGCCGCTCGGGCCGGACCAGGCGGTCACAGCCGCCGAGGCCCTGGCACTGTTCACCACCGGCGCGGCGCAGGTGGCCGGCAGTCCGCAGGCCGGCTGGGGCAGCGGAGTGCTCCGGGTCGGCGAGCCGGCGGACCTGACCGTGCTCGACGTCGACCCGCTCACCCCGGACGCCGACGCGCTGCCCGCCGGCACCGTACTGGCCACCGTGGTCGCCGGCGAGGTGCGTTACACCGAGGTATGAATCGACGGTCACGCCGCGCCATAGAGCCGCCGGACGAGATTACGCATCTGCTCAGTGCTGATCTCGCCGCCAGTCCACCGCTCCATGACAGTCTCGACGTGGGCGCTCGCCGTCAACCCTTCAGCCCTTACCGAGGCTGCTGCCTGAATAAACGACCGGGTACGCTCGGCAGCCATCTCGCCGGGTAGTTGCTCACGGGTTTCGTGAACCGACAACGTCTCAACCAGCACTTCCCGAGTGTGCCCGATTGTCTACACACTTACCGTCGGTAAGGCCGCGCTGGTGCCGCCGGAGACCGAGGTACTCGCCGGCCTGGAGATGGGTGGCATCGCGGTGGTGACTGCGGTGGGTCGCCACATCGGACTGCCAGGTGCCATCGTGCGTAAGACGGCGAAGGAGTACGGTGTCGCTTGGCTGGCCGAAGGCGCGGCGGTCGTCGGCCGAGGGCATCCGGCTGCAGTCGCTGCTGACCCGCGCCGACCTCGACCGCCGCTGACCATGTCCCGGCGGCCGTCACGCCGCCGTGGTGCTGGCGGCGTGACGGCCATGTCGACCACCGCCGCGACGCCGACCGCGATCTCGTAGCAGACGGCATCGCCCTGGCGATTGTGTGGCGTACCTTCCTGGACGCTGCCGGAACGCATTCAGCGTCTGCGGCGGGAATTTCGGGGCTTCTGACGCTCTCCATCGGGAACATCGCCGCGCTGTCGTGGCCGCACCAGCCGGTCCAGCAGCGTCCGACGGTTGGCGTCGCCCGGTGGGTTGACCTGGTAGCCAAGCCGTTCGAGTTCCTCAACAGCGCATGTGGGATCGCGCCGGACCACGGCGGCTGCTTGTTTGCGACGGTACCGGTTCCGGCTCTGATTGAGGGTGGTCTCCCAGTCGGTCTTCGGTGGCACGAGATCTTCGACAATAAGACACTCAAGAAGGTCTTCCAGGGCGGGGGCGGAACCGGCGTCCACCAACTAGGAGGTGAATTTTATTCAGCCCGTTGATCCCCTTTTTCCGGGTCTCGGCAAGGTGGCGTTCGAATGCCTCGTGGCGTGCGTTGACCTGGATATGTGCTTCCGTGTAACGGGCCTTGTTTCGTTCGTAGTCGTAGTGTAACAACTCGATTTTCTCGTCGCCTACCAGCAGGCTGCAGACCGAGGCCTGGACGGTCAGAAACGTGCCCTCGTCCTCGTCGAGATTGAGCCGGCACATCACGTCTAGCCAGATGGGGGACGCTGCGGCCGACCTCATCCTGGCCGGTCGGGCGGTGATGCCGGTTAGTTGGGTGCCGACGATCGCATGGTGTTGATCGGCTGCGATCCTGGCTGCGATCGTCGCTGAGTCGCAGACTGTGTTGTTGAGAAGTATCCGCAGGTTCTCGGCAAACTGTCGGGACTGCTCGATGAGCGCCTTATTTGTCGAATTCGCCAATGGAGATCCACAGCTTTTGTGCTTCCAGTGAATCGAACTGCCGTGCCCTCGCCATCTCGGCGAGTTGTTGGTATGTGATATGCAGTTTATCCAACGCCTCCTGGACTGCTTGCTTCCACTCGGAGGCATTGAGTTCGGTGACAGTTGGCCCGGGAAGGTTGGCGGCAGTCATTGTGGCCTCCCAGAGTTGATCATCGTCTGGTTGGGCATGGCTCATCTTAGATGCATCCACCCATCTGTGCTACCCGTCGTAACCTACCTGACACGCCAGATGAAACGATCTGAGCTGATGTGCGGTACGGCAACAGAAATGATCATGTCGTGACCAGCGCTGACTCCTCCGACTGGGCTATCCAAGCCGGTCGGTTCGGTGTCTTTCCAGAGTCGTCCGCTGCTTGGCGGCTATCGTGAGAATGCTTCCGAATTCACTACTTATCTGATCAACGTTTTTGCTGGTGGTGAGCACGATCCTTCGTGCGGGTGGCTCCAGGGCCGAGCCTGGGCGGCTAAGGGCCGGACGCTGCGAGGAAGGTTGCGATGTCGGCGGCGATCCGGTCCGGGTACTCGCCGTTGATTGCGTGCGAGGCGTCCGGGTAGACGATCACCGTCGCGTCGGGTAGTGCCCGCTCGGCGACCTCGGCCGCTTCGGCCGTGTCGTGCATCCGGGACTCGCCGGCGAGCAGCGCCAGCGTCGGCGTCCGTACCCCGGCCAGGTCCTCAGGCGTGATCCGGTGCGGGGCGGAGAGCTTCAGCGCGTACGTCTGCATGCCGGCCTCGATCATCCGGGCCACCGGTACGTCCTCGACGGGCGCGCCGTTGGCGGTCCAGCTGGCGAAGTCGTCGCGCCAGGACCTGGGAAACCAGCGGACACTGGCCGGGATCGACCGGACGATCGCCTGCCAGGACAGGTCGGCGAAGACCAGGACCGGATCGAGCAGGGTGACACTGGCGATCTTCTCCGGTCGGTGCACCGCCAGGTTCATCGCGGTCCAACCGCCGATCGAGAGCCCGACCAGGTGAATGGCCGGCTCCGGCAACTCGATCAGCACCTCGTGCAGCCACTGGGCGTGGTCGGTGGGGGTCTCGATCGGCCGCTGCTGGATGCTCATCCCCGGCTCGCCGAGCAGGTCGATGGTGTAGACGCTGTGCAGTCGCAGCAGTGCGGGCAGGTTGTCGGCCCAGACCGGCGAGGCTGCGGCTCGACCCGGCAACAGCAGCAGCGGATCGGCGTCCGGCTCGGCGCCGGCGAAGTGGTAGAGCCGCACCACGCCGTAGCTGGTCCGTACGTCCAAGGTCCGGTCGGCGCTCGGCAGGTCCGCCATGGCCCGGTCGTACGCGGCGAGAAAGCGGTCTGCGGCGGCGGCCGAGGTGAAGTGGCCGACCGGCGCGGGGGTGCGGACAGCGAGGCAGCCGGTCAGTAGCGCGATGGTGGTGATCAGGGCGGCGATGCCGACGACAAGCCAGCGTCGGCGGCGCAGGCGGGGGAGTAGGCGGCGCATCTGGGCTCCTTTCCGGGCGTGCGCTCCGGCTGTCGTCGATCTACCGTACGGTCAGAAGTCTAACCACGCGGTAGAATTTCTGCCCGACAGGTAGGCTCGGACTCATGTCATCGACCGGTCCGGACCTGGCAGGCAAGCCGCTGACGATCACCGAACGGGCGCGGCGGGCGCAGTTCGTCCAGGTGACCATCGATCTCGTCGCCGAGCACGGGTACCGAGGGGCCTCGCTGGCCCGGATCGCCGAGGCCGCCGAGGTCTCCAAGGCGGCCGTGCTCTACCACTTCCCGACCAAGGACGCCGTGCTCCGGGCCGCCTACCAGACGGTGATCGACGCGCTCACCACTGCGGTCGGCGCGGCCGTCGCCGACCAGTCGGGTGCCGCCGCGCTGTACGCGTACATCCGGGCGCTGGTCGGCCACCTCGACGCCCGTCCTGATCACGCTCGCATGATCATCGAGGCGATCACCGCCGACGCCGGGATCACCGACAGCCCGGACGACGAGGGTCGCCGGGCGGCGGTCGCGGGGTTGATCGACGCGGCGATGGCGGCCGGCGACTACCGCGCCGACGTCGATTCCCGTGGTACGGCCGTCATCGTCAACGGGGCGATCGACGCGATCGTGGCGCAGCGCCTCGCCGACCCCGGGTTCGACGCGGTCGCGGCAGCCGACACGCTTGTCGATCTGCTCGACAGGGCGCTCCGTTAGCCGGTACGCCCGGCCGGCGACCGATCGGGTTTGATCGTATTGCGAGATGGCATCTCTGTTGACGGTTGATAGGTACTGGCCTAGGCTGGCGGACACGACCACCCAGCCGCAGGAGAACGCCATGATCCGAGTTCCGCAAGGTGCTGGATTGCTGGTGCGCGGTTACGAGGAGCCGCTGCGGGTCCACCCGCCGCGCGAGGGCATGCGCCCCGGGACCGCTGCCGGGGACCCGCAGACCCCGTTCTGATTTTCGAGTACGCCCGACCGTCGCGCCCCGGCACCTGACACGCCGGGCGACACGGCGGGCACGCCACCCCTGTCCTGACCGATCCGGTCCGCGCACGCCACCGCGCGTCGCACCCGGGACACCGGCCGACTCTTCCATCAGAACCGACGACCCTCGGAGCGCATCATCATGACGACCGCAATCGACCTGGCCCCGATCTCCGGCCCGTCCGCCTGGCGCGGCGACGAGCTGAGCAAGTCCACCGAATGGATCTACCACCTCAGTGACGCCGAGCGGACCGAGCTGGAGACCGTCGGGCGCAAGTTCGTCGCCGACGACCCCGACCTGCGTACGGTCACCGCCGCCGACTACCCGCTGCCGGTCTGCGCCGGCCTCAACGCCGAATGCGCCCAGCAGATGGACTCCGGCCGCGGCTTCATCCTGGTGCGCGGGCTGCGCACCGAGGAGTACGGCGACACCCTCGCCGGCGCGATCTTCTTCCTGATGGGGCTGCACCTCGGCGTACCGATGGGGCAGAACCAGATGGGTGACGTGCTCGACCACGTCATCGCCACCTCCAACAAGACCCTCGACGACCCGTCGGCGCTGCCGTCGCGGGTGCGTGACCGGCTGCCGTTCCACTCCGACAGCTCCGACGTCGTCGCGCTGATGTGCCTGCGCGCGGCGAAGGAGGGCGGGGCGAGCAGCCTGGTCAGCGGTACCACCATCTACAACGAGATCCGGCGCCGCCGGCCGGACCTGGCGCCGCTGCTGTTCGAGCCGTGGCACTGGGACTGGTACAAGCAGGACCACGACGCCCCGGCGAAGACCTACCTGTCGCCGATCTGCAGCTACGTCGACGGCATCTTCAGCACCTACGCCGGCAGCTCGATGATCTTCTCGGCGCAGGACTACCCGGAGGTGCCCCGGCTCACCGAGGCCCAGATCGAGTTGCTGCACCTCTACGACGAGATCGCCCAGGAGCCGGGCCTGGCGCTGGACATGGACTTCCAGCCCGGCGACGTGCAGTGGCTGCTGAACTACGCCGCTCTGCACTCGCGGACCGGCTACGTCGACTACCCGGAGCCGGAGCGTCGACGGCACCTGCTGCGGCTGTGGCTCAAGCGTGACGTCGGCCGACCGCTGGTCGACGGCTTCGGCAAGAACGTGGTCACCGACCGCAGCGCGGTGGCCGTGGTGCCAGGTGGCCGGTTCAAGATCGCCGAGGCCGCCGAGCCGAACTTCGAGTGGGGCAACTGACCTCACCCGCCCAGTACGTGGACGGCCCGTCACGCTTCAATGTCGCAGCGTGGCGGGCCGTCCGCATTCAGCTGACCGGCGCCGGTGACAGGGCAGAAAGGGCGGGACCGGGTGATCCGGTCCCGCCCTTCGCCGTACCCGTTGATCAGAGGTCGAGCACCAGGCGGTCGGAGCTGCACCGGCCGACGCAGATCATCATGCTGCGGCCGGCGGCCCGTTCGTCCTCGGTGAGCAGCGAGTCGCGGTGTTCCGGCGTACCGGCCAGCACCCGGGTCTCACACGCCCCGCAGTAGCCCTTCTCACAGTCGTAGGTCAGGCCGGGCACGGCCTCGCGCAGCACCTCGATCATCCGCTTGTCCTTGGGTACCCGCAGGGTGACCCCGGTGCGGGCCAACTGGACGTCGAACTCGGTGTTGGCCGCCGGGTCGAACGCCACCTCCAGATCGTCGCCGGCGGCGAAGCGTTCCACGTGCAGCTGCCCGGTGCGTCCGGCGTCGGCGCACACCCGCTCCACCGCGTTGATCATCGCGCCGGGTCCGCAGCAGTAGACGGCGGTGCCGTCGCCGACGCCACCGATCAGCCCGGCCAGGTCAGGCAGCCCGGCCTCGTCCTGCGGCAGCAGCACGGCCCGGTCGCCGGCGAGGGCGGCCAGTTCGTCGGCGAAGGCCATCGAGGCGCGGCTGCGGCCGCCGTAGACGACCCGGTACGGCGTACCGCGCCGGCCGGCTTCGCGGACCATGGCGAGGATCGGGGTGATCCCGATCCCACCGGCGAGGAAGAGGTACTCGTCGGCGTTGACCAGCGGGAAGTGGTTACGCGGGCCGCGTACCGTCAGCGTCGCGCCGGCGGCGGCGACGGTGTGCAGCTCGACAGAGCCGCCGCGCCCAGCGGCCTCCCGCAGCACGCCGATCCGGTAGCCGCCGACGTCGGCCGGGTCGCCGCAGAGCGAGTACTGCCGGACCCGGCCGGACGGCAGCCGCACCTCCAGGTGGGCGCCGGGCGCCCAGGCCGGCAGCGGTGCGCCGTCGGCGGCGGCCAGCCGTACCTCCAGCACCTCGTCGGCGGCCCGGGTGACCGCCTCGACGACAAGTTCCCGGTCGCCGCCGGGGCGGGTGAGCGCCGGGGCACCTCCGGCCGCCGCGTCGGCGGCGCGGCGGCCGGGGGTGAACACGGCCGGGATGGCGTCCCAGCCGGTCTGGTTCCCCTTGGTGGGGTAGCCGACGAGACCGTCTTCGACGACCTGGTAGTCCGGCAGCCGGGTCAGCACCTGGGTGATCATTTCGCGGAACATCAGTCGGGCCAGGTGGGCGCCGGCGCACCGGTGGCTGCCGATGCCGAAGCTGAGGTGCCGGGTGGCGTCGCGGTCCAGCCGGACCTGCTCCGGCTCGGGGAAGACCGCTGGGTCGTGGTTGGCGGCGACCCAGGGGATCAGGATCCGTTCGCCGGCGCTGACCGGGCAGCCGCCGACCTCGGCGTCGGCGCGGGCGGTACGGGCCATCGACTGGGACGGCGCGAAGACCCGCAGGAACTCCTCGGTGGCGCCGTCGAGCAGGTCGGGTGACTCGATCAGCCGTTGCCGCTGCTCCGGGTTGCGACTCAGGTGCACCAGGGTGGAGCCGGTCAACGAGGTGGTGGTGTCCACCCCGCCGGCGATCAGCAAACCGATGACGGAGACCAGTTCGTCGACGCCGAACAGTTCGCCGTCGGGTCGGCGCTGGGCGACCAGGTAGCTGACCGCGTCGTCGGCCGGTTCGGCGCGCCGCGCGTGGATCAGCTCCCGGATCCGTTCGTCCATGTACGCCAGGCCCTGGCCGCCCCTCTTGGCGCGTTCGCTGCCGGGCAGGGCGGCGAAGATGTCGTGGATCGGCTTGGCCAGCTTGGGCCATTCCGCCTCGGGGAAGCCGAGCCAGTCGAGGGTGACGGCGGCCGGCAGCGGGTTGGTCAGGTCGCGGACGAAGTCGACCGAGCCTTCGGTGACGAAGTCGTCGATGATCCGGGTGGTGTGCCGGGCGATCATCGGGGCGAGTTTCGCGACCGCGTCCTGGGTGAGCAGCGGGTTGATCAGGTCGCGGTAGTCGCCGGCGGCCGGCGGGTCCAGCTCGATCGGGTACTGCTCCAGGCCGGGTCCGCGGGGGATGACGATGGCGGTGCCGTCGCCGCCGGCGGTGGCGCGGGCCGAGGAGAAGGTGTCGTCGTCGCGGGCGACGCGGACCACGTCGGCGTACCGGGTGGTGTAGACGAAGCCGCCGTGCGCGTCGGTCCGGCCGACTGGGCATTTGTCGCGGTACGCCCGGTAGTAGCCGACCGGGTCGGCGTTGCACTCGGCGGAGTGGTGGTCGAACGGTGCCGCGGACTGCGGGTCGGACGGACCCGCGATACGAGATTCAGTCATGGCGGGCGAGCTCCACATGTGCTGACTGCCGCGCGGTGTTTCCCAGCCGCGCCACTGGGTGTCTGGAGCCGAGGGTAATCCCACTCACATGGCGAGACAACGTTTCGCAGTGGGACACGGTCGGGTCAGAGCGTCAGGACGGCCTTGCCGACGGTGCCGGAGCGTACCGCCGCCACCGCCTCGTTGATCTGCTCGAACGGGTAGTAGCTGAGCAGTCGGTCCACCGGGAACCGGCCGGCGGTGTGCAGGTCCAGCAGCCTCGGCAGGAACACCTGGGGCAGGCTGTCGCCGCCGATGATCCCGGTGACGGTGCGCCCGTTGAGGATGCTGCGCCAGTCGAAGCTCATCTGTTCGCTGGGGCCGACCCCGACGACGCCGCACCGACCCAGCGGGCCGAGTGACTCGACCGCGGTCCGCAGCACCTCCTCGCGTCCGGTGGCGTCGATCGCGAAGTCGAAGCCGTACGGGGCGATCGCGGCGAGCAGTTCCTTCGCGTCCCCGGTGCGCGAGTCGACGCCGTGGGTGGCGCCGAGCAGGCGGGCGGTGTCCAGCTTGTCGGCGTTGACGTCGACCGCGGCGATCGTGGTGCAGCCGGCGATCCGGGCGGCCAGGATCGCCGCCACGCCGACCGAGCCGGCACCGAAGACGACGATCGACGACCCGACCGGTGGGCGGAGCACGTTGAGCACCGCGCCGGCTCCGGTGCCGAAGCCGCAGCCGAACGGCCCGACCAGCCGCAGGTCGATCTCCTTGCTGATCGGCACCACGGCGCGGGCCGGGGCGACCACGTGGCTGGCGAACGACGACTGGCCGAGAAAGTGTCCGTTGACCGGCTCGCCGTCGCGGGACAGCGCGCTGCTGCCGTCCGGGCGGCGGCCGGCGAAGTTAACCGCGTCGAAGCTGCGGCAGTACGCCGGGCTACCGGTCAGACAGAGCGGGCAGTTGCCGCACGAGGTGAAGCTCATCGCCACGTGATCGCCGGCCGAGACCCCGGTGACCCGCTCGCCGACCTGCTCGACCACGCCGGCACCCTCGTGGCCGAGCACCGCCGGGGTGGGGAAGAAGTTGGCGAACTCCAGGTCGGTGCCGCAGATACCGACGCTGTGTACGCGTACCAGCACCTCGTCCGGGCCGGGTCCGGCCAGGTCGAGCTCCTGCAGGGTGAACGGTGCACCCGCGCTGTCCAGTACCGCCGCCGTGACCCGCACGCAAATCCTCCCGGTGTACTCACAAAGCGAGACTGCATCTTGACATGCGGAACATGGAGGGTCAAGGATTCCACCATGGCTGACCTGGACATTCCCGCTGCCCGCCAGCTGATCGACGGTGCCTGGGAGGCGGCCGCCGACGGTGGCGAACTTCCGGTGCTCGACCCGGCGACCCGGCGGAGCATCCAGCCGGTCGCCCGGGCCCGCGCCGTCGACGTGGACCGCGCGGTCGCCGCCGCCCGTCGGGCCGCCCCCGGCTGGGCCGCGACCTCGCCGAGCGAACGCGGCGCCGCGCTGCGCCGGTGGGCCGACCTGATCGCCGCCCACGTCGAGGAGCTCGCCGCCCATGAGGCCCGTGACGTGGGCAAACCCCGTTCCGGCGGGCGGCTCAACATCTACATCGCGCAGGGCATCGTCGACTACTTCGCCGGCGCGGCCGACAAGCTGACCGGGGTCACCCTGCCCACCCGTACCCCTGACTACTTCGGTTACACCCGCCCGGAGCCGTACGGCGTCTGCGCGGTGGTGATCCCGTGGAACGTGCCGGCTGTGCTCACCGCCGCGAACGTCGCCCCGGCGCTGGCCGCCGGCAACACCGTGGTGCTCAAGCCGTCCGAGATCGCCCCGCTCGCCCCGTTCGCCCTGGCCGAGCTGGCCCGGCGGGCCGGCCTGCCGCCCGGGGTGCTCAACGTGGTGACCGGGCTCGGCCCGGAGGCCGGCGTGGCGCTCACCGGCCATCCGGACGTCGACCACATCAGCTTCGTCGGCTCGACCGTCACCGGCCGGGCGGTGATGCGGGCCGCCGCCGAGCACCTGGTCCCGGTGAAGCTCGAACTCGGCGGCAAGTCGCCGAACGTGGTCTTCGCGGACGCGGATCTGGACACCGCCGTGCCGGCGATCGTCGCCTCGATCACCGAGAACGCCGGCCAGAACTGCTACGCCGGCTCCCGGCTGGTGGTCGAGGAGTCGATCCGGGCGGAGGTGGTCGAGCGGGTGGCCGCCGCGATGGCCGAGGTCCGGGTCGGGTCGTGGGAGCAGGACCTGGACATGGGTCCGCTGGTCAGCCAGGCCCAGTACGAGCGGGTCCGGGGGTTTCTGGCCGAGGCGCCGGGCGCCGGGGCGCGGCTGGTCACCGGCGGGGAGTCGGCCACGGCCGCGTTCGGCGACGGCTGGTACGTGGCCCCGACCGTGTTCGACGGCGTCGACGAGACGATGCGGCTGGCCCGCGAGGAGATCTTCGGCCCGGTCCTGGCCGTGCAGGGGTTCCGGACCACCGAGGAAGCGGTGTCGATCATGAACGGCACCGACTTCGGCCTGCTCACCTGCGTCTGGACCTCCGACGTGTCCCGGGCGTTGCGGGTGGCCGGCCAGGCCCGCAGCGGCCAGGTGGCGGTCAACCAGTTCCACGACGCCGGGGTGATCGGGTTCCCGTTCAACATGCAGAAGGAGAGCGGGTTCAGCCGGGGCGGCGGGTATGCGGCGCTGCGCGAGTACACCCAGGAGAAGGCCGTCGCGGTCCGGCTGCTCGATCGATCGCCGACGTGACCGGGGCGGCCGACCTTCCGGTGCCGGTCCGGCCCCGGCTGGCTGTGGCCGCCGAACCGACGCCGGCCCAGTTCGCCCAGTGGCTGACCGACCTCGCGTTCGGCGGTGCCGGCTGGCCGGTGCTGCTGGCCCGGCTGGCCGAGGCCACCGGCCATGGTTGCCGGCTGGTCGCCGAGACCGG
Source organism: Solwaraspora sp. WMMD792 (assembly GCF_029626105.1). Classification (NCBI taxonomy): domain Bacteria; kingdom Bacillati; phylum Actinomycetota; class Actinomycetes; order Micromonosporales; family Micromonosporaceae; genus Solwaraspora; species Solwaraspora sp. WMMD792. Next base: position 4,074,379 of record NZ_JARUBH010000009.1, on the reverse strand, counting down.
GGAGCTGCTGGCCACCAGCCACGACCCCGGCGACGACACCAGCGCCAGCGCCGCCACCAGCGGCACGGCCAGTGGTGTCACGGCCGCCGCCAACTGCGGCAGCGCCGTCGCCGACCCGGGCGCGCTGCGCGGCGACCGGGTGCGGTGCGTCGACGGCTGGCTCGGCCGGTCGGTGCCGGTCGGGTCCGGCAGCCGCCGGCTCGGTGTCCTGCTGCTGGCCGAGCCGGTCGGGACCGGCCAGCTCGACTACGCCCGGGCCGCGGTCACCGCGTTGCTCATCGAGGCGGTACGCCGGGAGCCGCCGCAGCCGCCGGCGCCGGTGGGTGCCGACGGGCTGCTACTGGCCCTGCGGGACGGCTCCGGTGACCGGTCCCCGGCCGGTCAGGCCGACCTGGTGCGCGCCGCGGCGGCGTACCGGTGGCGGCTGGACCAGCCGCATGCGGCGGTGGCACTCGGCTACACCGGCACCCAGCGCCGCCGGTGGGCATCCGCGTTGACCTGGCTGGACCGGCCGGTGCTGGCCGACGGCCGGCTGGGCTGGACCCTGCTGCAGGGTGACGCCGAGCGGGAGGTGGCCCGGCTGCGCGGCCGGTTGGAGCAGATCGTCGGTGCCGGCCAGGTCCGGGTGGCCGGCGGCCGGTCGGTGACCGGCCCGGCCGCGACCCCCGACTCGTTCCGGGACGCCCGGCTGCTGCTGCGGCTGCTGCTGCGCCGCAGCCCGGCGGCGGCGGAGTCGGCCGAGCTGCCGTTCGAGCGGGCGGGTCTGGCGCAACTGCTGCTGGCCGTGCCGCAGGAGCGGCTGCGCTGGTACGTGGACCGGCACCTGGGGCCGATCGCGCAGCGCGACGACCTGCTCCGCACCCTGGACCACTGGTTGGCGACCGGGGGGAGCAGGCAAGCTGTGAGTGAACAACTACATCTGCACCGTAACTCCGTCGGCTACCGGGTGGGTCTGATCAAGCGGCTGCTGGGGGTGGATCCGTTGCATCCGTCGACCGCCGCTGTGCTGCGTACCGCGCTGGTCGCGCGGGAGCTGCTGATCGTCGCCGGCGACGGCGGATAACCGCAGGTCGATGGCGACTTCCGCCCGGTTGCGCCGGCCTGGATCACGGGCACGTTACGTAGCTGAGCCAGTTTCGGTCGAGGCGTTGACAGGTCGCCGGAGCGCAGGCAAAGTACGTCGCTAAGCAGCGCGAATCACAATGCAAGACGGCATATTGTTTGGTAGACCGGTGGAGGCAAGGGTGCGAGCGATGGTTCAGACCGACTTCGGTGGCCCCGAAGTCGTACGGCCGCGCGCCCTGCCGGACCCCGAGCCCGGCCCGGCCGAGGTCGTCGTCGCCGTCACCGCCGCCGCGCTGAACCGTCTCGACCTGCTGCAGCTGCGCGGGCCCGGCCTGCTCCCCGGCTTCACGCTGCCGCACGTCGCCGGCATGGACGTCGCCGGACAGGTGGTCGCCACCGGCGCCGAGGTCGGCACGCTGCGCACCGGCGACCGGGTCGTGCTCGACCCCACCATCGGCTGCGGGCACTGCGCCGCCTGCGTCGGCGGCAACCCCGGCTACTGCGCCACGCTGCGCGTCGTCGGCGGCAACCGACCCGGCGGCTTCGCCGAGTACGTCGCCGTACCGGCCGCCGTCGCCCACCGGGTCCCCGACCACGTCGACCTCGCCGACGCCGCCGCACTGCCCACCGCCTGGAGCGTCGCCTGGCACGCCCTGCACCGGGTCGGCACCCTGCGCTCCGGCGAATCCGTGGTGATCCAGGCCGCCACCAGCGCGGTCAGCATCGCCGCCATCCAGCTCGCCCGCGCCAGCGGCGCCTGGGTGATCGCGGTGGCCCGCAGCGAAGCCAAACGGGCCGCCGCCGTCTCCCTCGGCGCCGACGTGGCGCTCGACCTGGACGACCGGACCGCCGCCGAGGTCCGGGAGCACACCGGCGGGCACGGCGCCGACCTGGTCCTGGACCACGTCGGTGCGGCCACCTGGGACAGCTCCCTGGCCAGCCTGCGCACCGGCGGCCGGCTGGTGCTGCTCGGCAACACCAGCGGCGACCAGGTCAGTCTGTCCCTGGCCCAGGTCTACCACCAGGGTCTGCGCCTGCTCGGCGCCGGCGCGTACGCCCCGGCCGACTTCGCCGCCATGCTCGACGCCTACTTCGCGGGCGGGCTGCGGGTGGTCCGGGGAGCCGAATATCCGCTCGCCGACCTGCCCGCGGCGTACGCCCGGCTGGAGTCCGGTGACCTCGTCGGCAAGATCCTGATCCGGCCATGACCACGCCCGCGGCCCTGACCGCCGACTCCGGACCCGGCACCGCCCGCGCCGACCTGCTGGTCGTCGACGCCGACATCGTCACCATGGCCCCCGGCCGGGAGGTGGTCACCGGCGGTGCGATCGCGGTGGTCGACGGCCGGATCGCCGACATCGGCCCGACCGGTGCGCTGCGGGTCGCGTACCCGCACACCCCGGAGCTCGACGCGGCCGGCTGCCTGGTGGTCCCCGGTCTGGTCAACGCCCACCAGCACACCACCGCCGACCCGCTGATCCGCAGCGGCATCCCCGACGACGTCCCCGCCCAGCAGGCGATCTTCGACTGGATCGTGCCGCTGCACGCCGCCGTCACCGGCGACGACGACGAACTCTCGGCCACCCTCACCGCCGTCGAGGCGCTCAGCTACGGCGTCACCACCCTGCTCGAACCGGGCACCGTGGCGCATCCGCTGCGGGTCGCCGCCGGGCTGCGCGCCGCCGGCATCCGGGGCCGGGTCGGCCGCTGGGGCTGGGACACCGCCGACGCCCCGTACTCGATGCCGGCCGCCGACACCCTCGACGCCCAGGCCGAGACGGTCACCGCGCTGGCCGGCGACCGGCTGGTCACCGGCTGGGTCACCCTGGTCGGCCACGATCTGGTCAGCGACGAGCTGTTCACCGGTGCCGCCGAGCTGGCCGAGCGACTCGACGTGCCGATGACCTGGCACCTGTCGCCGAGCGCCGAGGACCCGGCCGGGTACGCGGTCGCCGGCCGTCCCCGTCCGGTGCTGCACCTGCGTGACCTCGGCGTGCTCGGCCCCCGTCTGCTGCTCGGCCACGCCGTCTGGCTCGACGACGACGAACTCGACGCGCTCGCCGGCAGCGGCACCGCCGTCGCCTCCTGCCCCGGTGCCTACCTGCGGCTCGGCCAGGGCTTCACCCGGGCGGGCCGGCACACCGAGCTGCGGCGGGCCGGCGGCCGGCTGGCGTTGGGCTGCGACTCGCACAACGCCGGCGACACCCCGGACGTGTGGCGGGCGGCCCGGCTCTTCGCCGGGCTGGACCGCGACCGCGGCGCGGCCGAGCCGCTACCCGCCGACGAGATCTTCGCCCTGGCCACCGTCGACGGCGCCGACGCCGTCGGGCTGGGGCGGTTGACCGGTTCGATCGAGGTCGGCAAGGCCGCCGATCTGGTCGTACTGGACACCCGCACCATCGCGTGGACCCCACGCGGGGACCTGGCCACCCAGCTCGTCTGGGGCGCGGCCAGCCACACCGTGCGGGACGTACTGGTCGACGGCCGGCCGGTGGTCCGGGACCGACGGATCACCACCGTCGACGTCGACGCCCTGCGGGCTGAGGTCGCGTCGCGCGGCGCGGACCTGCTCCGCCGGGCCGGCATCGACATCCCCCATCGCTGGCCTGCCGTGCCGGCGACCGAGTACCGCGCGCACCGGACCGGACCGGCCGGCGCGACGCCCCCAAGGTGAAAGGAACAGCTGTGACAATAAGGATCGGAAAGGGTGCGGCGGCGCTGCTCGCCGGCGCCGTCAGCCTCGCCCTGGTCGGCTGCGCCGACAACGACGCCACCGCGCCGGACCCCGCCGGCTCCGAGGGCGGCGGCACCGTCATCGCCGGCCAGCCGGACGTCAACGGCGACGGCAAGGTGCTGATCGGGGTGCTCAGCCCCGGTGACATCAATGACAACGGCTACTACGAGAGCTTTGTCGCCGAAGCCGAGCGGTTCGCCAACGAGCAGGGCTGGGAGGTCATCAAGCGGGGCTCGGTGCCGCCGACCGAGGCGCTCAGCTCGGCCCGGGCGCTGTGCCAGCAGGGCGTCGACATGGTGGCGCTGGGCGCCTCCGAGCTCAAGGACGCCATCCCCGCCTCCGAGGAGCCGGCCTGCGAGAACGTCGCCTGGTACGTGCCGTCGTCGGAGAACATCCCGCAGACCCCGGAGATCGTCATCTCCAGCGACGACCCGAACCAGAGCATGCTCGCCGCCGGGTACGCCACCGGTCTGCTGATGGAGGAGAACGGCGACACCAAGGCCGGCTTCGTCACCGGCATGGAGGTCGACTTCGCGATCAACGCCGCCCGGGCCTTCAAGGCCGGGATCCGGATGGTGGTCCCCGAGGCCGAGCTGGTGATCACCTACACCGGTGACTTCAACGACTCCGCAAAGGCCCGGGAGGCCGTGCAGGCGCAGATCGACCAGGGCGTCAGCGTGGTCTACCCGTACCTCGGTGGGGCCACCGACGCCGCAACCGAACTTGCCAACGAGGGCGGCGCGATCACCCTGACCCCGGGCACCGACCGGTGTGACTCGACCGAGCCGAAGTTCGACATCTCGGTCATCTTCGACCCGGGTGCCTACTTCGCCGCCGCGCTGACCCTGTTCGCCGAGGGCGAGCTGGAAATGGGCACCACCAAGGTGTGGCAGATCGGCATCGACCCGTACCCGGCGATCAAGATCTGCGACCCGACGGCGGAGCAGACCGAGCGGATGGAGGCCTTCGTCACCGACGTGGCGGAGGGCAACATCGACACCGCCGCCGAGGTGGAGCGGCTCGGCGGCTGACCCGCCACCGACCGCACATCGGAAACCACTTGCTGACCCGACTATCGAGGTGGAACGGACTGTGCACACCGACGACCACACGGCGCCGGCGCTCACCCTGCGCGGAGTGAGCAAGCGCTACGGTCCGGTCGTCGCCTGCGACGCCGTGGATCTCGCCGTACGACCCGGCGAGATCCACGGCCTCCTCGGCGAGAACGGGGCCGGCAAGTCGACCCTGATGAAGATCCTGCTCGGGCTGGTGCACCGGGACGCCGGCAGCATCCTGCGCGGCGGCGAGCCGGTGGAGATCGACACCCCGCAGCGGGCGGCCGATCTGGGGCTGGGCATGGTGCACCAGCACTTCAGCCTGATCGACCCGCTCACCGTCTGGGAAAACGTGATCATGGGCGACAGCGGCCGGGTCGACAAGGGCGCCGCCTGCGCCCAGGTCGAGCAGGTCGCCCAGCGGTACGGCCTGCCGATCGACCCGATGGCCCGGGTGGACCGGCTCTCCGCCGGGGAACGGCAGCGGGTCGAGCTGATCAAGTGTCTGCGCCGCGACCCGTCGGTGCTGATCCTGGACGAACCGACATCGGTGCTCACCCAGGCCGAGTCGGCCGAGCTGTTCACCGTGCTGCGCCGGGTGGTGCAGGCGGAGAACCGGGCGGTCATCCTGATCAGCCACAAGCTGGCCGAGATCATCGCGGCCACCGACCAGGTCACCGTGCTGCGCCGAGGGGCGGTCGTCTTCCACGGGCCGACCGCGCAGACCACCCCGCAGCTGCTGGCCCGGCAGATGGTCGGCCGGGAGGTGTCGCTGCGGGCGGAGAGCGCCGCGCTGGGCATGCTGCCGGTCGAACGTTCCGGCGACCAGCCGGCAGGGGACCAACCAGCAGATGACCGGCCGGCCGGGGACCAGCCGGCGGGGCGAACCGCCGACGGACCGGCCGAGCCGGCGACAGCAGGTTCCCCGCCGGTGCTGCGACTGCGCGACGTCACCGTGCTCCTCGGCGAGCTGCGGATCCTCGACGCCCTCAACCTCGACGTCGCACCGGGCGAGATCGTCGGCCTGTACGGCGTCGAAGGCAACGGTCAGGCCACCCTCGGCGATCTGCTCTCCGGGCTGCTGGTGCCCGACTCCGGCACGGTCGAGATCGGCGGCGAGCCGGTCGACCTCGAGCGGGCCGGCGCGCTGCACACCGCCGGACTCGGCATCGTGCCCGAGGACCGGCACCGCTCCGGCGTGGTGCTGGACATGACCATCGCCGAGAACCTGGTAATGAAGTCGCTGGCCGGGGTCTCCGGCACCGGCGGGGTACTCAGCCGGCGGCGGATCCAGCAGATCGCCCGGCAGCGGATGACCGAGTTCAACATCATCGCCCCGTCCCCGGACACCCCGGTACGCAGCCTCTCCGGCGGCAACCAGCAGCGGGTGGTGCTGGCCCGGGAGTTGTCCGCCGGACCCAAGGTGCTGATCGCCGCCCAGCCCACCCACGGGCTGGACGTCGGCGCGATCGAAGACATGTACGTGCGGCTGCGGCAGGCCGCCGCGGAAGGGGTGGCGGTTTTGCTGATCTCCACCGAACTCGAAGAGGTGATGGCCCTGTCCGACCGGGTGGCGGTGATCTCCTCGGGTCGGATCGTCGGGGTGCTCGACCCCGCCGAGGCCACTGCGGAACGCCTCGGGATGCTGGTCGGCGGGGTGAGCCACTGATGGCCACCCTGACCGGTCCGGACCCGGCCGGCCGGCGGCTGCTGGCCCGGCTCACCCCCGGCCCCGGCGGCTGGCAGGTCACCGCGGCGACGGTGGTCACGGTCGCCGTCGCCCTCGGCCTGTCCGCGTTGCTGATCGCGGTCACCGGCGGCTCGCCGAGCGCCTCAGTACAGGCGCTCTACCAGGGCAGCATGGCCAGTCCGCGAGCATGGAGCAACTCGCTGCTCTACGTCGCGCCGCTGCTGCTGGTCGCGGTCGGCGCCTGCGTCAGCGCCCGGTCCGGCTTCTTCAACATCGGCCAGGAGGGCCAGGTGCTGATCGGGGCGCTGGCCGGCGCCTGGGTCGGCCTGCGACTCGCCCTGCCCGGACCGCTGCTGCTGGTCGTCGTGCTGCTCGCCGCGTTGCTCGCCGCCGGCGGCTGGGCCGGGCTGAGCGCGCTGATGTACCGCTTCCGAGGGGTCAACGTGGTGGTCAGCACGCTGCTGATGACCTTCCTGGCCCAGCAGTTGGTGGCGTTCGCGGTCAACACCCCGTGGCTGCTGCAGGAGTCCCGGCTGGGCACCGGGGTGGTCTCGCCGCAGTCCAACCCGCTGCCGGAGAACGCCCGGCTCGCCTCCCTCGGCGAGTACCCGAACCTGCAGGTCAACGGGGGTTTGATCCTGGCCGTCCTGATCGCGGTGGCGATCAGCCTGGCGATGACCCGGACCCGGTGGGGGTTCCGGCTCAAGATGCTCGGGCTCAACCCGGTCACCGCCCAGCACGCCGGGGTCCGGGTCGGTGCCCTCGGCGGGATGGCCCTGGCCATCTCGGGAGCCTTCGCCGGGCTGGCCGGCGCGCTGCTGCTGACCAGCCCGATCGGCAGCCACCGACTGCAGCCGGGGATGTCGTTGAACCTCGGCTGGGACGGCCTGCTGGTCGCCCTGGTCGCCCGGAACAATCCGTTGCTGGCCGTCCCGGTCGCGGTGCTGTTCGGCGTGCTGCGCGCCGGAGCCAGCTTCCTGGCCGCCACCGGGGTGCCGTCGTTCCTGGTCGACGTGGTCAAGGCGCTGCTGGTGCTGGCGTTCGTGGCGCCGCCGGCGGTGATCGCCCTGCTGCGCCGGCGGCGGGCCGGCGGCCAACCGGCCGGCACTCCGCCGCCGACCGGCGGTCTGCCGACCCCGACGCCGTCGACGGGGGAACCCGCGGCAACCGGCACCGAGGTGCCGGCGATCGACGTCCCGGAGGCGTCCGGTAGCGACAAGACCGGTAGCGAGAAGACCGGTAACGGGCCGACCGGTAGGGAGAAGACCACCATGGAAGGCAGGCCGGCATGAGCGCCGCCGACAACATCGCCACCATTCTGTCCAGCGGGGCGCGGCTGACCATCCCGTTGGCCTTCGCCGCCTGCGGCGAGTACGTGGCGCAGCGCGCCGGCACGCTGAACATCTCGGTCGAGGGCATGATGCTCGGCGCGGCGTTCGGCTCGATCGCGGTGGCCAGCGCCACCGGCAGCGCCACCATCGGGCTGGCCGCCGGTGCCCTCGTCGGCGTGCTGGTCGCCGTGCTGCACGCCAACCTGTCGCACCGGGCCCAGATCAACACGTTCGTCGTCGGTCTGGTGCTCAACGCGCTGGTGCTCGGCCTGACCAGCTACCTGATCACCATCAGCAGCTTCACCGGGCACCAGGTGTGGCGGGTGGACATCCCGGTGCTGCGCGACATCCCGATCATCGGACCGATGCTGTTCGTGCAGCGCTGGCCGGCGTACCTGCTGCTGATCGCGATACCGCTCACCTGGTGGCTGGTGGAGCGCAGCCGGTGGGGCCTGGAGCTGCGGGCGGTCGGGGAGAACCCGCAGGCCGCCGACGTCAGCGGGATCCGGGTCAACCACCGGCGCCGGCAAGCGCTGCTGTTCTGTGGTCTGCTCGCCGGGCTGGGCGGTGCCTACCTGGCGGTGGGTGAGGTCGGCTCGTTCAACCAGAACATGACCGCCGGCCGTGGCTACCTGGTGATCGCCGCGGTGATCTTCGGTGCCTGGCGGCTCGGTCGGACCATGGTCGGCTGCGCGGTGTTCGGCCTCGCCGACGCGATGCGGCTGGCGCTGCCGGCGCTCGGGGTGACCATCAACTCGCAGCTGCTCATCGCCGCACCGTACCTGCTGGCGCTGCTGGCCATGCTGGTCTTCGCCACCCAGCACCGGGAACCGAGAGCGCTGGCCAAACCATTCCAGCGGGGCACCACCTAGTCGGCGACCTGACTACCGGCGCGCCCGGCTCAGCGTCACCGCCCGGCTCGGCGCGTCGTTCCTCGGGTGACGTCTTCCAACGCGGTACCGTCGCCCATCTGCTGACGGGTGATCACGCTGAACGAACCGTCGGTCTCCAGCACCACGGCGGCCACCTGGGCGAGGTCCCCGACGCCCTGCGCCCGGACCGCCTGCCGGATCTCGTTGTCGGTCACCCGCTGACGGCGCATCGCCGCGGTGAGCAGTTCACCGTCGTGCAGCAGCAGCGTCGGAGTGGACTTCAGCGCGGACCGGAGCGGAGCCCACCGTACGGACAGCCAGGTCGCGGCGAACTGGAGAGCCACCAACAGGACCAGCGCCGCCGCGCCTTCGGCGAACGAGACGTCGCCGGAGAGCAGGATGGTCGCCAGAGTGGAGCCGAGCGCGACCGTGACGACCAGGTCGAAGGCGTTCAGCTTCGCCAGGGTCCGTTTGCCGGACGCCCGGAGTACGCCGACGAGAAGGACGTAGGTCAGGACACCGACAGCGGTGACTCGCCACAGCTCTTGTGGGTTGTCGAGTAACATCCTGCTCGGATACCCGCGACGGTTCCCGGCTATCCGGCGACCGGCTCACGAGCGGATGATTCGCCGCGGCGGTGATCGGGTAGCGAGGGCGGTCATGGGACCTGAACGGACGAGGACGGCTCGGCTGTGCCCACCGCCACCGGATCATCCACGAAGAGACGACGGTGGGCGGCGGTGACCGGGTCGACGTGGCCGCTGGCACCGAGCATCGCGGCGCTGGCGGTCGCCCTGCTCGTCATCGTCTTCGCCGGCAAGTCCCTGGCGGCGACCGCCGACACCCTCGCCGACCGGACCGGGATGGGCGAGGCCGTCGCCGGAGCACTGCTGCTCGGCGCGGTCACCTCGCTACCCGGGATCGCCACCACCGCGATCGGCGCCTGGCAGGGCGACGCCCAGTTCGCCATCGCCAACCCGATCGGCGGCATCGCCGTACAGACGGTCTGGCTGGCCATCGCCGATCTGCTCTACCGGCGGTCGAACATCGAGCACGCCGCCGCCTCGCTGGAGAACATCATGCAGGCGCTGGTGCTGGTGGCGCTGCTCTGCCTGCCGATCGTCGCCTACGCCACGCCCGGCCTGACTCTCGGCTGGGTGCATCCGGCGAGCCTGCTGATCCCGGTCCTCTACCTGTACGGACTGCACCTGGTCCGCCGGCTGCGGCAGAACCCGATGTGGCGGGCCGAGCAGACTTCGGACACCCGGCAGGACGTCCCGGACGACCCCGACGGCGAAGCCGACGGTGCGCCCAGCACCCGCCGGCTGTGGTGGCGGCTGGCCGCGCTCGCCGCCGTCGTCGGCGGCACCGGCTACCTCATCGGGCAGGGCGGCCTGGGGGTGATCGCGGCGACCGGACTGCCCAGCGGCTTCGTCGGGTTCACCATCACCACCGCGATCACGTCGTTGCCGGAGTTGGTCACCCTGATCGCGGCGGTCCGGATCGGAGCGTTGACCCTGGGGATCGGCAACATTCTCGGCGGCAACGCGTTCGACTCACTGATGATCTTCCTCGCCGACGCGGCGTACCGGCCGGGGTCGGTCTACACCGACGCGGCCTCCGCCGGCCTGCTGCTCGCCGGGTCGACCACGCTGCTCACCGTGACCCTCGCCGCCGGCCTGCTCCTGCGGCAACGCCGGGGCGTCGGCTTCGAGGGCGTCGCCATCCCGGTGGTCTACCTGGTCACGGTGCTGCTGCTACTGGTCCGCGCCGCCTGACCGCTTGTTCCGGTGTGGGTCAGTCCCGGCGGCGCAGCGCCGGGTCGGTGAGTGCCGGCGGCCGGTAGCCGGCGTCGGCCGGGTTGACGTTGTGTCCTGGCGGCACCAGCTCGTCGATGCGGTCCAGCACTGCGGCCGGTAGCCCGGTCAGCTCCCCGGCACCGAGCTGACTGCGCAACTGCGGCAGGGTGCGCGGGCCGACGATGGCGCTGGTCACCGCCGGGTGGCTCAGCACGAAACCGAGGGCCAGCTCGATCAGGCTCAGCCCGGCCTGGGCGGCCAGCTTCTCCAGCTCGCCGAGAATGTCGAGTTTGCGCTGCCGGGCGGCGGCGTCGCGGAAGTCGAAGTGGTCGGCGTTGCGTCCGGCCCGTGAGTCGGCGGGGACCTCGGCGGAGCGGTACTTGCCGGTCAGCCAGCCGCCGTTGAGCGGGCTGAAGGCGAGCACCCCGAGTCGGTGCCGCTGGCAGGTCGGCAGCACCCCGGCCTCCACCCCCCGCGCCATGATCGAGTACGGCAGCTGTTCGGTGGTGAACCGTTCCCGCTGCCGTCGCTGGGCGACCCACTGCGCCTCGACGATCTCCTCGGCGGGGAACGCCGAGGAGCCGACCATCAGCACCTTGCCCTCGCGGACCAGGTCGGACAGCGCACCGAGGGTTTCGTCGATGTCGGTGCCCGGGTCGGGCCGGTGCACCTGGTAGAGGTCGATCCGGTCGGTGCCGAGCCGGCGCAGGCTCGCTTCGACCGCCTGCCGGATCCAACGCCGTGAGTTGCCGCGCCGGTTGCGGTCGTCCCCCATCGGTTCGTGGAACTTGGTGGCCAGCACGACGTCGTCGCGTCGCCCCCGCAGCGCCCGGCCGAGGATCCGCTCGGATTCGCCGTGCGCGTACACGTCGGCGGTGTCCACGACGTTGATTCCGGCGTCGAGCGCTTCCCCGACGATCCGCCGGCACTCCTGCTCGTCGGTGTTGCCCCAGGCACCGAACATCATCGCGCCGAGGCAGAGCGTGCTCACCTCGACGCCGGTGCCGCCAAGTCTGCGGTACTGCATCAGGACCTCCCGCCGCCAGCCTGTCACCCGAGCACCGACGGCGGCACCGTTGCCCCGGCTCGAAGGCCGATCGCCGGGTTTGTGTCCCCGGCACATGGATCCCGGCTAGCGTGCCGAATAGCCTGGTAGACGCGCTGCAACAGACATTTCGGCAACTGGAGGTTCCTGTGGCGACCGGCCTGACCCACGCCCGATGGACGCACGTGGCACTGCCCACCGGCGACCTCGACAAGGCCATCTCGTTCTACACCTCGCTCACCCCGCTGGTGGTGGTGGAGCGCTTCGCCGACGCCGACGGCGAGAGCGTCTGGCTCTCCAACGACAAGCAGGTCGAGACGCCGTTCGTGCTGGTGCTGGTCTCGTTCAACAAGGACAAGGGCGGCCAGTTGGGGCTGCTGCACCCGTTCGCGCACATCGGCATCGAGGTGCCGAACCGGTCCGACGTCGACGAGATCGCCGAACGGGCCCGGGAAATGGGCTGCCTGCACTGGGAGCCACGGCAGATGCCGCCGCCGGTCGGCTACATCTGCGCGTTGAAGGACCCGGACGGCAACGTCATCGAGATCTCCCACGACCAGCAGGTGTTCGACACCGTACGGCGGCTGTGGGGGAGCTGACCGGCGGACGCACCCGCGACGCGGTGCGGCGTTACCTGGCCGCGCTCAACGCCCGGGACGCCGACGCGGTCGCCGGCTGCGTCAGTCCCGGGTTCGTCAACGAGCACACCGCGGCGCTGGGCCGCACCGTCACCGGCCGGGCCGCGTACCGCGCCCGGCTGGACGGCTTCCTGGCCGAGTTCGCCGACCTGCACTACGAGGTCGAGGATCTGCTGGTCGACGGCGACCGGGCGGCGGTGGCGTACCGGATGTCGTTTCGGCTGGTGTCGGCCGGCCGCGCGCCGGTCCGCATCCGGGGCATGTTCCGCTTCGAGGTGGACGCCGACGGGCTGATCGCCCGCCGGGTCGACTACTGGGACAGCGCCGAGGTGCACCGGCAGATCGCCGCCGCTAGCTGATTCCTGCCGACTGGCTGATTCCTATCGGCTGGCTAATCCCTATCGCCCGGCTGGTCCCGTCGGCCAGCTGGTGCTCGGTAGAGTGGCGCCGTGGTGGTCACGGGTCGGGCGGCGGGTGAGGCGAGCGAGGTGACCGGCGACGGGCCGGCCATCCAGACGGTGCAGCGCGCCGCGACGATCCTGCGGGCGTTCACCGTGGAACGGCCCCGGCTCACCCTGGCCGAGTTGACCGCCGACCTGGCGATCAGCCGGGCCACCGCACACCGGTACGCGCGGGCGCTGCGCGCCGCCAACCTGCTGCGGTTCGACGTCGCCACCGCCACCTACACACTGGGGCCGCAGATCCTGGCGATGGAGGCGGCGGCCCGCGCCGCGCTGCCGATCGTCACCGTCGCCGAGCCATACCTCGACCGGCTGACCCGCGACACCAACCAGACCTCGGTGCTGAGCATCTGGAACGGCGAGGCGCCGACGGTGGTCCGCTGCATGGACAACACCAGTGGGGACGTGCGGCTCAGCGTGCGTACCGGCTCGCCGTTGGAGCTGACCCGTTCGGCCCAGGGCCGGGTGTTCTGCGCGTACCTGTCGCCCGCCGAGAACCCGGTGGTGGCCCGGCAGCTGCGGCTGTCCGCCGCGCTGCGGGAGGTGGTCGCGCAGGTCCGTCGCGACGGCGTCGCGGTCAACTCGCCGGAGGATTTCGGGGTACGGGTGATCGCCGCCCCGGTGTTCGAACGTACCCAGGTGGTCGCCGCGCTCGCGGTGCTCGGCACCAGCGTGGCGCTGGCCGGTACGGCGCAGGCCGAGGCGGCGGATCAGCTGCGGCAGGTCGCGGGGGAGTTGTCCGAGACGTTGGGGGCGATCGCCGGTTAACGCCGACTGGTCCGCCCGTTGCCACCCTGCTGGTGGCTGGTCCGCCCGTTGCCGTCCTGCTGGTGGCCGTTGCGCCCGGGATCGCCCGGCGGCTGGTGGCCGTTGCCGGCGACGCTGCCCAGTTCGGCGGTGACCACGGCGGCGGCGCGCTGCAGGGCGGCGGCCAGCGGACTGTCGGTGCCCTCCGGCACCGACGTGGTGGTGCCGACGATCGCCATGGCGGCGATCAGCGTCTGGCCCCGGAAGATCGGCGCGGCGATGCTGCGTACCCCGTTGACCGACGGCGTGTTGGCGGAGATGCCGGTGCGGCGGATCTTGTCGACCTCGTGGCGCAGCTCGGCCGAGGCCGCCAAATCGGCGGCCAGCCCGGGGACGTCCTCCGCCGGCAGGAACGCGCAGAACACCCGGCCCTGGGCGGACTCGGTGCGCGACAGTCGGGACCCGGTGCGGACGCTGACCCGGATCACCCGGTCGGTGTTGTCGTCGGCGCGTACCACCACCGCCGTGTCGCCGTCCCAGACGCTGAGCACCACGGTCTCGTCGACCTCGCGGACCAGTTGCTGCATGTGTGGCCCGGCGATGCTGATCACCGGCATGGCGGCGCGGGCGGCAGCGGACAGGGTGAGGATCTGCGGGCCAAGGGAGTAGAGGCCCTCGCGTTCGTCGTAGCGCAGCAGGTTGCTCTCCCGCAGCGCCTTGGTGTAGCGGTGCGCGGTGGCCTTGCTGGTGCCGAGGCTGGCGGTGAGCTCGTTGAGGCTCAGCCGGGGACGGGCTGCGGTGAACGCGTTGAGGATCACCGCGGCACGCTGCACGGTCTGGATCGCCGGGGTGCTCGGTTCGGCGAGCACCGGGGGGCTCACCTCGGCGGGAGAGCTGTCGTCCGCCATCTGGCTTCCTTATCTGGCTTCCTGGTCGGAAGCGGCGGGGCGTGCGCACCGGACGGGGGTAGGTGCGGGCGGCCGGAACGCGTACGGAAAGTGAGACAGCATCATGCCATACGGTACCCTGCGCTGTCGATGGTGCCGGTGTGCCGTACCGCGATGTCCGCATATATACCGGCGAACATCCGCAGATCGGCCAGCGCGTACCGGTCCCGTCGGGGATCAGCGGGATCGGCGCCGCGACCGGGCGGTCCCAGCCGTACCGTCGGCACGCCCCGACCGCGCAGCACCACCCCGTCGGTCGAACCGGTCCAGCCGAGGACCGGCGGTGGCTGTTCACCGTACGCCGCTGTCCATGCGTCGCACGCGTGCCGCGCGATCGGCGCGTCCGGGGCGGTGGCCGCGGCCGGATGGACCAATTGCCCGTCCACCGAGACCGGGCACCCGGCCAGCGGGGTGCCGGCGGTCGCGGCGGTGACGGCGGCGTGCACCTCGTCGCGGATCCGCGCCGGATCGTCACCGGGCACCGTCACCAGGTACAGGTGCAGGTCAAGCCGGCCCGGCAGCAGATCCGGCTTGGCCGGCTGCCCGGCGCGTACCGCGCCGATGCCGACTTCGGCGCCGACTGCGGCGGTCGGATCGGCCCGGGCGGCCAGGTGCCGCCGCCGGAAGGCCTCCAACGCCTCGATCACCACGCCGAGATGGGTGATCAGACCGCCGGGCGGCACCGCGTGCCCGCGGGCCAGTACCGGATGGAACCGGCCGGTCAGCCGTACCCGCAGGTAGAGGGCGCCCGGTTCGGCGGTCAGTACGCCCGGCGGACTGGTCTTGGCCAGCACCGCTGCCGCCGGTGGCGGGTGCCGGTCCAGATACCGGGCCACACCGCCGGGCTGCTGCCGGGTCACGGTGCCGGCATCAGCGCGCGGTCGCGACCCACCGGCGGGAGGCGCTGGCGTCTGTGACAGGTGGTACCGGTGGGTTCCGGCGGCGGCCAGCAGCAGGGTCAGCCGGTGCGGCCGGTCGGCCGCCCGTAGCGCCTCGGCGGCGGCGACGAAACCGACCAGCGCGGTCGCGGCGGCGGCCCGGGCGACCCCGAGGCCGAAGCCGTCTACCAGGGCATCGCCGTCCGGTCCGACCGACCGGCGCAGCCCACCCGCCGGACCGCACGAGCCGGTCACCGGCTCGTCGAAGTCCGGGTCACCGGTGAGGGAGGTGTCGAGGTGGGAGCAGATCAGCAGCTCCGGCGCGTCGCCGTGGCCGGCGCTGACCACGAGGTTGGCGCTGCGCGGCAGCTCGGCGGTCGCTGGCAGCCGGTCGACCCGCCAGGCCAGCTCCGGCCAGCGGGCGCCGCCCCAGCCGGCCAGTCGTTCGGCGGTGGCCAACTCCTGTCCGTACGGGGTCGGCCCGGCGGCCAGCACCGTCAGGGCGTCGACGATCCGGTCCTCGCTCATCGCCTCATCCCATCACTCCCGTGACAGTTATCCAAGATGACGTCTCGCATGTTGACATAGCCAGGGTGGGGTCTCTAGCGTGACGTCACATCAACGACGCCGCTGTCCAACCAGATAACCGCAGGTCGCAGAGGCGCGAGACGCGAGCAGGACGGCGAAAGGCCCACTGATGCGGGAGGACCGATGACCTACGTGGTCACCGACGAATGCGTGGACGTACAGGACCGCTCCTGCGTCGAGGAATGCCCCGTGGACTGCATCTACGAGGGCGACCGGATGATGTACATCAACCCCGACGAGTGCGTCGAGTGCGGCCGGTGCGAACCGGTCTGCCCGGTCACCTCGATCTTCCACCTGGACGACCTGCCGGCCGACCAGGCACACTTCGGCCCGATCAACGCCGAGTTCTTCAGCGAGCTCGGTGCCCCCGGCGGCGCCCGCAAGATCGGCCGGGTCGGTCGCGACCACCCGGCCGTCGCCGGGAGCACCGGCTCATGACCGCCGAACACGACGTCGACCTGGCCATCATCGGCGCCGGCCCAGCCGGCCTGTACGCCGCCTACTACGCCGGCTTCCGTGGGATGACCGTGGCGATCATCGACTCGCTGCCCGAACCCGGCGGACAGATCGCTGCCCTCTACCCGGAAAAGGACATCTACGATATCGCCGGCCTGCCGGCGATCAAAGGTCAACAGCTCGTCGACGACCTGCTCACCCAGGCCGCCACCGCCAAACCCACCTTCCTGCTGGGCGAGAGCGCCGTGGAGCTGACCGACGCCGCCGACCACGTGCTGATCGGCACCGACACCGGCAGCCGGGTGCGCGCCAAGGCGGTCCTGCTGACCGCCGGGATCGGCACCTTCACCCCGCGCGAACTGCCGGTCGGCAGCGACTACCTCGGTCGTGGGCTGCGCTACTTCGTGCCCCGGCTGGAAGAACTCGCCGGACAGCAGGTCGTCGTGGTCGGCGGCGGCGACTCCGCCGTCGACTGGGCACTCGCCCTGGAGCCGTACGCCGCCAACGTCACCCTGGTGCACCGCCGGCCGCAGTTCCGCGCCCACGAACGCAGCGTCGAGCAGCTGCACGCCTCCACCGTGCGGGTGGTCACCCCGTACGAGGTCAGCGGCATCGCCGGCGACCCACAGCTCACCTCGGTGACGATCAGCGAGGTACGCGGCGACGGGCGCGAGGAACTGCCCGCCCAGGCGGTGGTGGCCGCCCTCGGCTTCATCGCCGACCTCGGCCCGATGCAGCAGTGGGGGCTGGAGATGACCAAACGGCACATCACCGTGGACCGGTCGATGCGGACCAACCTGCCCCGGGTCTACGCCGCCGGTGACGTCACCGACTACCCCGGCAAGGTGCGGCTGATCTCGGTCGGCTTCGGTGAGGCCGCCGCCGCCGTCAACAACCTGGCACCGCTGGTCAACCCGGCGCTGAGCACCGTACCCGGCCACTCCTCGGACGCCGCGTGAGCGCCCCGGCCGCCGACGCGCGGCGCACCCCCGGCACCGGCACCACCCCCGGCCCCGCCACTGGGGCGAGCACCGCGGACCCGACCGGTCTGCAACTGCTCGCCACCCGGCACGGCCTGGCCCGGATCTGCGGCGACGGCACCGCCGAACTGCTCGACCTGCCGTACCGCGACGTCGCCGAGCTGCTGCGGGCCGGCGGCGGTCTGGCCCCGGCCGCCACCGCGCCGGCCCGCGACCGACTGCCACTGGACAGCGTCACCGCCGAGCTGGTCGCCCCGCTGGGCAGCACCCGGGCGGTGTGGGGAGTCGGCCTCAACTACCACTGCAAGGCGCGGGCCGCCGGCCGGGCCGTCCCCACCGAACCGGTGCTCTACCTCAAGTCGGCCAGCGCCGGCTCCGGGCCGGACGCCACCGTGGTGCTGCCCAGCTCGATCAGCGCCCAGCCTGACTACGAAGGCGAGATCGCGCTGGTCATCGGGGCCCGGATGCACCGTACGCCGGCCGAGCAGGCGTGGTCGCACGTCGCCGCGATCACCGCGGCGAACGACCTGACCGCCCGGGACGTGATGGCCGCTTCGGCCAACCCGACGCTGGCCAAGAGCTTCCCCGGTTTCGGCGCGCTGGGCACGTCGGTGCTGGACATCGCCGCCGTCGCCGACCGCGACGCCATCGAGGTGCGGACCACCGTCAAC
Organism: Solwaraspora sp. WMMD792; assembly: GCF_029626105.1. Classification (NCBI taxonomy): domain Bacteria; kingdom Bacillati; phylum Actinomycetota; class Actinomycetes; order Micromonosporales; family Micromonosporaceae; genus Solwaraspora; species Solwaraspora sp. WMMD792. The sequence continues at coordinate 4,056,422 of NZ_JARUBH010000009.1, read as the reverse complement.
GGCGAGGTACGCCAGCAGGCCACCAGCGCCGACCTGATCTTCCCGGTGCCGCAGCTGCTCGCCTGGATCACCAAGTACGTAATCCTGGAACCGGGCGACGTGGTCCTTACCGGCACCCCGGCCGGCACCGGCCAGGACCGGGGCTGCTTCCTGCGCCCCGGTGACCTGGTCGAGGTCTCGGTCGGCGGGGTGCTGCCGCTGCGTACCCGGTTCTGCGCCGAAACCCCCGACGGCGAAATCTCCGACGACGAGCCCGCCGCAACCTCCGACGGCACCCCCGATGCGGTGGCACCGTCCTCTCCTTCGCACAGAAAGTCCGCTGACCGATGACTGAGAATGCTCCCCGGTACGACCTGGTGCTGGCCGGTGGTGAGGTCTTCGACTCCGCCACCGGCGCCAGCCAGGTCGTCGACGTCGCGGTGACCGGCGACCGGATCGCCCGGATCGCCCCCGGCCTGGCCGCCGACGCCCGCGAGGTGGTCGACTGCGCCGGCCGGTACGTGCTGCCCGGCCTGGTCGAGGGACACACCCACATCTTCGCCGAGGTGTCCAAGGTCGGTGCCCCGCCGGACGAGGCGCACCTGCACCGGGGCGTCGTCGCCGCCTGCGACGCCGGCACCGTGGGTGCCTCCACCTTCGCCGCCTTCGAGCGGTACGTCGCCGCCCCGGCCAAGCTGCGGCTGGTCAACTTCCTCAACGTCAGCGTGCTCGGGCTGATCGACTTCCGGTTCGGCGAGCTGATGAACCCGGACACCCTGGTCCCCGAGGACGCCCTCGCGGTCGCCGCCGCCAACCCGCACCGGGTCCGCGGCTTCAAGATCCGGCTCTCCGAGGACGTCGTCGGGCACAACTGGCGGCCGCTGCTCAAGCGTTCGCTGGAGCTGTCCGCCGAGGCCGGCCTGCCGCTGATGATCCACATCGGGGAGACCCCGGAGCCGTTGCCGGCCGTGCTGGAGATGCTGCGCCCCGGCGACGTCGTCGCGCACTGCTACACCGGCAAGCCGTACGGCATCCTGGCCGACGGCACCGTGCTGCCCGAGGTGTACGCCGCCCGTGAGCGTGGCGTGCTGTTCGAGTCGGCGCACGGCAAGAGCAACCTCAGCTTCAAGGTGGCCGAACCGGCGATCGCGCAGGGCTTCTACCCGGACGTGATCACCTCGGACACCTCGGCCCGCAACTGGCGTGGCCCGGTGTTCGACCTGGTCACCAGCATGGCCAAGCTGCGCGCGCTGGGCATGACCATGGAGCAGATCGTGCCCCGGGTGACCAGCGCCCCGGCCCGGCTGACCGGCCTGGACGCCGAAGGCTACGGCAGCCTCGTCGAAGGCGGCCCGGCGCACGTCACCGTGCTCGCCGACGCCGACGAGGCGGTGCTGCCCGACGCGGCCGGCAACCAGATCACCGCCGCCCGGCTGGAACCGGAAGTGGTGCTGCTGGCCGGCGAGCGGGTGCCGACCGTACCGTGGCGCGGCCTGCCCACCGACCAGGCCGGTGCCGCCGGCCGGGCCAGCTGAGGGCCGACCCGATGCGCACCGGGGTGCACACCGGCCGGGCCGCGCTGCGCGAGCGGCTGCGGCGCGGCCGGCGGGTGGTCGGCACGTTTCTCAAACTGCCCGGCACCGACGCGGTCGAGCTGGCCGCCCAGGCCGGCCTCGACTTCGTCGTGGTCGACCTGGAGCACTCCGGGTTGGACGAGCGGACCGCCGCCGGGCAGTTGCGGCACGCCGCGCTGCTCGGCCTGCCGGCCCTGGTACGGCTGGCAGCGGTCGACCCGGCGCAGGTGAACCGGCTGCTGGAGGCCGGAGCCGCCGGGGTGCAGCTGTCCACCGTCCGCGCCCGTGCGCAGCTCGCCGCGCTGTACACCGCCGTCCGGTACGCGCCGACCGGCCGGCGCAGCATCAGCCTCGCTCACCCGGCCGCCGGCTACGGGTCCGCCGGGCTGGACGCCTACCTGGCGGCCGAGGCGGCCGACCCGCCGCTGCTGGTCGCCCAGATCGAGACCGCCGACACCGACGACCCGCTGCCCGACCTGCTCACCGGCGTGGCCGGCACCCTGGGTGCCGTCAGCCGGCCGGGCGTGGCCGGCACCGCCAGCGTCGACGTGGCGTTCGCCGGCACCACCGACCTGGCCGTCAGCCTCGGCCTGGCCACCACCGACGACCAGGCGCCGCTGCTGCGCCGGGTCGGTGAGATCGCCGACGCTGCCCGCGCCGCCGGGGTCACCCTGGGTGGGTGGGCGCCGGGCCGGGCCGACGGCATTCTGCGCCGGTACGGGCTGACCGGCGCCAACTACCTGGTCGCCGGCTCCGACCTGCAGCTGCTCGGCGCCGGCCTGCGCCACCTCGCCACCGACAATTGAGCCAGCCCTCGAAGGGAGCCCGGACGTGCTGAACCCGCAGCTCTACCGCACCTCGGTCAACTGGGACGACATTCCCGCCACCGACGTGCGCCCCGGCGTGCGACGCAAGGTGTACGCCACCGACGAGGTGGTCCTCGCCTGGCACGAACTCGCCGTCGGCATGGCGCTCAACCCGCACACCCACGACGACTTCGACCAGCTGGTGATGATCCTCGGCGGGCGGTGCAACTACTACGTCGACGGCGTACCGCACGACATGGGTCCGGGGTCGATGCTGCTGATTCCGCGCGGCGCCGAGCACTACATCGAGCCGACCGAGGGCCCGTGCATCAACCTGGACGTATTCGCCCCGCCGCGCGCCGACTTCCTCGCGCACGCCTGGCGTCCCGCCGCCGCTCAGGGGTGAGCCGATGACTGACATCGTGGTGGTGGGCAGCCTCAACGTCGACGTGGTGGTGCCCCTCGACGAGCTGCCCGCCGCCGGGCAGACGGTGCTCAGCGCGGCCGACCATTCCCGGGCCGGCGGCGGCAAGGGCGCCAACCAGGCGGTGGCCGCCGCCCGGCTGGGCCGTTCGGTGGCGATGGTCGGCGCGGTCGGCGACGACGCCGAAGGCCAGTGGCTGACCGGGCTGCTGGCCGCCGAAGGCGTCGACACCTCGGCGGTGCTGCGCGCGCCCCGCCCCACCGGGCAGGCGATCGTGCTGGTCACCGCCGACGGCGACAGCACCATCGCGGTCAGCTCCGGGGCCAACATGTGGCTCGCCCCGGAGCACCTACGGCCGTACGCAGACCTGATCGGTGACGCTGCGGCCGTACTGCTGCAGCAGGAGATCGACGCGGCGGTGGTGGCCGCGGTGGTGGCCGCCGCCCGGGGTCTGGTGGTGGTCAACCCGGCGCCGGCCCGGCCGATCGACGCGGCGACGCTGGCCCGGGTCGACGTGCTGGTGCCCAACCGGGGGGAACTCGCCGCGCTGGCCGGCGCGGCCGTGCCGGCCGGTGCCGGGCCTGCCGGTACCGGGCCGTCGGAGGGCGTCGACTCGCTCGCAGCGATGGCCCGGTCGCTGGGCACCCGGGGACCGGTGGTGGTCACCCTCGGCGCCGACGGTGCCCTGGTGGTGACCGCCGACCGGGAGCATCTGGTGCCGGCCGAGCCGGTCGTCGCGGCGGACGCCACCGGTGCCGGGGACACGTTCTGCGCGGCGCTGGCCGACGCGCTGCTCGACGGCGCGGCGATCGACGACGCGGCGCGCTGGGCGAGCCGGGCGGCGGCGGTGACGGTGACCCGGCCCGGCGCGATGGCCAGTGCCCCACGCCGGGCCGAGGTGCTCGCCGTCGGCTAGGTGGCCAGCCCTGGTCGGTCGTCGGTAGCCGGCCGGCGCCGGTGATTGCCGTGGGGCGGACGACACAGCGCGACGATGGCCGCCGCGACGACGGTGACGAGGATCGTCGGGGCGAGGAGCAGCAGTCCTTCGTCGCCGGGGACCGTCCACGACCAGATCGGTCCCTCGTGCAGGGTGAACCCCTGGTCGACGATGGTCAGATAGTCCTGTACGACAGAGCTGATCATCGGGGCGGAGGTGCCGGCGGCGATGAAGGCCAGCAGCGCGAGGACGCCGCTGGCCTGCGGGTGCTGCTCGGTACGGCGACTCGCCCAACCGGTGAGGAGCCACCCGAGGACCATGCCGAGCAGCCCGCCGACGGCGAATCCGACCGGCATCCCGGCGGGCTCGATCCGGCGTACCGAGACCTCGAACCAACCACCGCCTTCCGGCTCCAGCGCCTGGTAGGTGTTGGCGAAGGTCAGCAACCAGCCGTCCTTGGTCGCGGTCAGGACCTCGGCCGTACGCCGATCGGCGTGTCCCGAGTAGGCGAGCGGGCCGAGCCGCCAACCGTCGGCGGTCAGCCGCTCGGCTACCTCGGCGTCGTACGCGCGCAGGTCAGGTACCGGGGTGACATGGTCGACCTGGTACCGGACCTGACCGAACTGCGCCTCGCCGTTGCCATTGACGAAGACCCGGTCGTGCCGTTGCAGCGGTGGTTCCTCGACGTCGGGGGTGACCAGTTCGGCGATGGCGGTCATCTCCGCCGTGCTGGGCAGCGGCCGGTCGGTTTCGCCGAAGGCCCGGGCGGTCAGCGACGCGGCCACGAAGCCGCTGAGGATCGCGACGAGGGCGGCGATCGGCACCACGAGGCGGTTGCCCGGTCGCCCCAGCCTGGCCCGTGGTGCGTGGCGCAGCACGTTGACGACCTCGCGGGCGCTAGGCCGGCGGCGGCCGGTGTCCTCGGCGACCATCAGCATCGTGTCGAGCAGTTCGGCCCGGCGTGGCCCGGGCGGGTAGGCGCGGGCGAGCAGGCGGTAGCCCCGGTGGCGTGCGGTGCCGGCCGGGCTCATCCGAACGTCACCGTGGCCGGACCGGCCGGTGGGCGCAGCGCGTCCAGCAGCCGGTTCGCGGTCGCTACCTTGCGGCTCAGCCGCTGCGTCTCGGCGGCCAGCGCGGCACCGCCGGAGTCGGTGAGCCGGTAGTAGCGGCGTAGCCGTCCGTCGACCGCCTCCTCCCGGTCAACGGCCACCAGGCCCTCGGCGGCCAGCCGGTCCAACGCGGCGTAGAGGGTGGCGGCGAGCAGCCGTGTCTCTCCGTCGGAGAGCTTCGTGACCTGCTGAATCACCCCGTATCCATGTCGCGGTTGGTCGACCAGCGCGGCCAGGATCCAGAACGTCGGCTCTCTCATCGGACGTGTCACGCGGTTGAATATACAAATGATTTGACTATCGTGCCAGTCGGTCGACCGGGACGAGCGCGTGCCGCCGACCCACCACCCACAGGGTCAGGGCGAAGCAGCTCAGCGCCACCCCGGCCAGCGACACTGCCGTCCAGCCGCCAGCCGACCAGAGCGTCGCGGCAGCAGCCGAGCCGGCGGCACCACCGAGGAAGTTGGCCGTCACGTACGCCGTGTTCAGCCGACTACGTGCCTCGTGTGAGACAGCCATGACCCGCAACTGGTTGAGGATCCCGGCCGCCTGCAACGCCGCGTCGAGCGCGACCACCACGACGATCACCAGCAGGACGCTGCGTCCGGCGAAGATCGCCGTGACGAACGAGGCGAGCACCAGGACCCACGCCGCGCCGGTGGCGGGCAGCGACCAGCCCAGGTCGTGCAGCCGACCGCTGCGCTGTACGGCGACCGCGCCAGCCAGACCGGCGAGGCCGAACAGCCCGATCACCGACACCGGATAGTCGAACGGCGGGCCACTGAGCAGGAACGTCAACGCTGTCCAGAACATGGTGAACGCGGCGAAGCCGGTCGCGGACAGCACCAACGTCCACCGGACGGAGCGTTCGCGGGCGACCACAGCGGCGACGGACGCGATCAGCGCCGGGTACGGCAGCCGGGTCTTCGGCGCCAGCGACGGAATCGCCCGGTACATCACCACGGCGAAGCCGACCGCCGCCACCGCCGCCAGCAGGAAGATCGCCCGCCAGCCGGCGACGCCGGCGACCAGCCCGCTGATGGTCCGCGAGGCGAGAATGCCGGTCAGAATTCCGGCGACGACCGTACCGACCGCGCTGCCACGCCGGCTGTCGTCGGCGAGATCGCTGGCGAGCGGGGTGAGCAACTGCCCGGAGACCGTGGCCACCCCGAGCACGGTGATCGCCACGAGCAGTACGCCGAACGACGGCGCGAGCGCACACGCCACCAGAGCGCCCGCCGCGCAGAGCATCAGCACCGGTACCAGCCGGCGTCGGTCGAGGATGTCGCCCAGCGGCACCAGGAACAGGATCCCGGCGGCGTAGCCGATCTGGGTGGCGGTGACCAGCAGACCGGCGGTCGCGGTGGTGACGTCGAGGTCGGCGGCGACGAGGTCGAGCAGCGGTTGCGCCCAGTAGAGGTTGGCGACGGCGGCACCGGCGGCCACCGCGAACAGGAAGGTCAGCCCCCGGCGCGTCACCCGCCGACCTCGGCGTCGGGCACCGTACCCCGGTCGAACTGGAAACTGATCACGCCCGACGGTACGCCACGGCCAGCTCAGACCAGCGTGACCGGGTTACTCAGGGCAGCCAACCGCCCGTCCGGGTGGCGCACCTCCGCCAGCGCCGACTCGTTGTCGGCGTTCCACGGCAGGTCCGATGCCCACTGTCCGTCCCAGACCTCGACGGCGTCGAACCCCTGGTGTGGGTACTCGAACGTGTCCGACGGGCACGGTGCGTACGGGCACGCCACTACGTACAGCCCACCGGCCCGGTGCACGTCGTCGAGCTGTCGGCCGATCCGGTCGTCGCGGACGCCGTACCGCCAGCCGCCCCGGTGCCACCTGGCTGCCGCTCGCGGTGCCGACGCTCGACTGATCCGGTAACCCTGCCAGACAACGGTTGCCCAAGGGATTGCTCGGCGGAGTGCCGAGGTGCCGCGACGCGCAGGTATGGTCAGAACTGGGGCGGGAAGTCGGCCTTGCGGATCATGCAGTGCACGCCCTTGACCGCGTCGACGACCTGGCTGACCTCGAAGTCGGCGGCGGCGCTCAGGTAGGCCAGGGCGGTGTCGCGGGGCATGCCCTGGGTGCGGGCGAGGAAGTCGACCGCGGCCCGGACCGCCCGGCGCATCGCCTCGTTGAGGTCGGCGTCCAGGCCTACCGGGATCCAGTGGGTGGCGGTTTCGGCCAGCGGGGCCTCACCGGCACCGACCAGCGCGGTGGCCTGCGCGGCCGGGATGACGCTCAGCCGCAGAGTGGCCCGCAGCGGTGCTTCGAGGGCGGTCAACGCCACCTCGCCGTCGCCCTGGGCGTAGTGCGGGTCACCGGCGTAGAAGCCGGCACCGGGCAGTTGCACCGGCAGGTAGAGGCTGGAGCCGACCTGCAGTTCGTTGATGTCCAGGTTGCCGCCGTGCCCGCCGGGCGGCACCGAGTGCACCATCTCGTCGGTGTCGACGGCGACGCCCATCAGGCCGAGGAACGGCGCGAGCGGGAACCGGGCGGCCCGGCCGGCACCGAACGGCAGTACGCCGTACAGCCGGCCGCCGCTGGAGGCGACCTCGGTGAAGTGGCAGACGCTGCCGTACTCGCGGGGGTCGCTGTCCGGCCCGGTGTCGACCGGGGTGAGCGGGAACTCACCGGGCAGCGCGCCGTAGCCGTGCCGGCTGCTGACGAAGCCGTACGGGGCCCGGATCGTCAGGTCGAGCACGTCGACCCGGAGCAGGTCGCCGGGCTGCGCGCCGTCGACGGTGATCGGGCCGGTGACCACGTGCGGGCCGTCGTCGTCGTAGTCGTGGGCGACGTCGGAGGCGGCCAGGTCGCGGGCGTCGGTCAGGACGCCGTCGGCGGGTACGTCGTACTGCTTGAGGTAGCCGACCGGGTCGCGGCCCTGGTCTTCGAGGATGCCTTCGTGGCTGAGGGTGTCGATGGTCACGGTCTCACCGGAGCGGACCCGCAGCACCGGGGCGTGGCTGCGGTTGGGCAGCCGGCCCCACAGGCAGGTCTCGGGCGTGGTCGGCAGGTAGTGGGCGCCGGCGATCGGTCCCTGGTGCGGCTGGAGCATCGGTTCCTCCGGAAGGGGTACCCGGCCGGCGGGCGCAGGGCGCGCGGCGGTGCGTGCCGCTGGCGGGCCGGGGTGACGGGTGGATGACCGGATCGTTTCCGGCGAACCCGCAGGAACGTGTTGCTGTCCTGTTAACAGTGAGTAACCCGATCACGGAAAATGCCCTGCTCTTGACAGGTGGAGGGCTCTGATAGCAGCATCGGAGTGCGAGACACTGTCTCGCATGACGTAGCGCCGCCGAGGCGGGCGGACGGGACGAAAGAGGGCGGTGGGGTGATGACGCAGCAGACGCCGGTGCGACCGCTCGGCGGAGCCGACGGTGGCGCGCTGATCGACGAGGACTGGGAGGCGATGCGCTTCCGGGTGCACCGCTCGGCGTACCGCGACCCGGGTGTGTTCCGCGACGAGATCGCCAAGATCTGGGGCCACACCTGGCTGTACCTCGGCCACGAGACCGAGATCCCCAACGCCGGCGACTTCAAGACCCGTACCCTCGGCGGCCGTCCGCTGATCTTCTGCCGCGACTCCGCCGGCGAGGTCAAGGTCTTCCTCAACGCCTGCACCCACCGCGGCACCATCCTGTGCCGGCACAACGAGGGCAACACCAAGTTCTTCCAGTGCTTCTACCACGCCTGGGCGTTCAGCAACTCCGGTGACCTGGCCGCGCTGCCCGGCGACGAGAGCTACCCCGACGACCCCGGCTTCCGCGAGTCGATGCGACTGCGCCAGGTGCCCCGGCTGCAGATCCACGAGGGATTCGTCTTCATCGCGTTCGACCCCGACGTGCCTGATCTGCTCACCCACCTCGGCCCGGCCGCGCACTACATGTCGCTGACCGCCAAGATCGGCGCGCACGGCATGCAGACCCTGCCCGGCGTACAGCTCTACAGCGTCAAGGGCAACTGGAAACTCGCCGTCGAGAACGCCATGGACGGCTACCACTTCGCGCCGACCCACAACACCTTCGTCGGCTACCTGCGGGAGACCGGCTTCGCGGTCACCGACGACGACCAGTACGCCTACGACCTCGGCGGCGGCCACGGGCTGCTGGTGCTCACCGGCCACAACGGCCGGATCGGCATGGTCTGGGAGCCGCGCTTCGGCGACGAGGAGAAGGCCCGTACCGTCGCCAAGCGCAACGAGATGATTGCCCGACTCGGGCCGGAGCTCGCCGCCGAGATCGCCGACGCCAGCCGGATCCTCTTCGTCTTCCCCAATCTGCTGCTGTTCGACCTCGAAGCGCTGACCATCCGCCAGCTTGAACCGGTCGCCCCGGACCGTACCGACGTGCGGGCCTGGCAGTTCGTCGAGACCGGTGAGCCGGAGTCGGTGCGCGCGCTGCGGATCAAGACCATGGTCAGCTTCGTCGGCCCCGGCGGCCTGGCCACCCCGGACGACATCGAGGCGTACGAGGCGGTGCAGCGCGGCATCGTCGCCACCGCCGACTCGGCCGACCCGGCCCACGACTGGTCCGACATGTCGCGCGGCATGGCCAACGAGAAGCAGGGCAACCAGGGCCGCTCCATCGACGAGGGTGCGATGCGCAGCTTCTGGCGGCACTGGGCCGACCGGGTCGGGGCGACCACCGCTGTCGCCGGTGACCCGCCGGCCGACCCCGGCGCACCCGGCCCGTCCACCGTCTTCACCAGCGGCTCCGCAGCCACCAACGGATCCGCCGCCGCCCCTACCAGCGGGAAGGAGTGACCCGATGTCCTCGACGACCAGCGGAGCAGTGCTCAACGTGGGGGCCCGTGAGGTGACCCGGGCCGACGTGGAGGACTTCCTCTACCGGGAGGCGCAGCTGCTCGACGAGTGGCGCCTCGACGAGTGGTTCACCATGTTCGAGCCGGACGGCCGGATGGAGGTGCCGACCACCGACTGGGCCGGCTGGGACGCCACCACCGCCGGATTCTTCGTCTGCGACGACTACGACCTGATCCGGGCCCGGGTGAAGCGGCTCAAGAGCCGCAAGGCGCATGCCGAGAACCCGCACTCGCGTACCCACCGGATGGTCTCCAACGTGATCCTGCTGGAGGCCGGCGCGGAGACTGTGTGGATCAGCGCCAACTTCCTCATCCACCGCTACCGCGACGGCGGCGCCTACACCTACGTGGGCCGCTACGAGCATGTGCTCAAGGTCGACGACGACGGGCTGCGCTTCCGGGTCCGCCGCTCCATCCCGGTGATGGAGTCGATGGACCCCGGCGCCCGGCTCAGCTTCATCCTGTAGCGGGGGCCGCCGTCGTGATCACCCACATGTTGGCATTCAAGTTCCGCGACGACCTGCCGGACGGGGTCGCCGAGTCGGTCCTCGCCGAGCTGGACACCTTTCCGACCAAGTACCCGGCGATGCGCAACTGGCGCAGCGGGGTCAACGTCAGCACCCGGGACACCACCATGACGCACGGCTTCGTCGTGGAGTTCGCCACCGAGCAGGACCTGCTCGACTACCTGCACAGCGAGTCGCACGAGCGGTTCGTCCGGGAACGCTGGCGCCCGGTCGTCGAACGCCAGGTCATCGTCAGCCTCCCCACCGCCGGGGACGCGTAATTCACCATGAAGGGGTCGCAGATGTCCACCGAGGCCGCCACCCGCCGTCGCGGGCCCTACGGCATGGAGTACGCCCGGATCGAGGTGCCGGATCTGGCCGCCTCCATCGAGTTCCTGCAGTACCACGTCGGGCTGCAGTTGGAGCAGCACGACGACGAGTACGCATTCCTGCGCGCCGACATCGAGCACCACAGCATCGAGCTGATCGCCGCCCCGCACCGCACCGAGAGCTGGACCACGGCGATCGGGTTCAGCGTCGAGTCCGACGAGGTCCTCGACGACCTGCGGGAGCGGGTCGTCGCCGCCGGCCACGAGGTGCTGGAGCTGCACGAGCGGATGAAGGGCCTGTGTCAGCGCGGATTCGCGGTACGGGACCCCAACGGGCTGATCGTCGAACTGTTCACCGAGTTCGTCGAGTACGCCGAACCGCCGCTGATCGAGCTGCGTCCGGTGGACCTGGTGCACCCGTTCCTGGCCACCGACAAGTACGAGGAGTCACTCGACTTCTACACCAAGGTGCTGGGCTTCCTGCCCAGCGACTACGTCGGCGACGTGACCGTCTTCCTGCGCTGCGAGGACCGCTACCACCACAGCCTGGCGTTGCAGCGCAACAAAGAGTTCTACGCCGCGCACCTGTGCTTCAAGATGAAGAGCTTCGACCACGTGATGCGCGGCCGGGCGCGGGCCCAGTACAAGAAGGTGCCGATCGCCTCCGACCTGGTCAACCATTCGGCGTCGACGTCGATCGCGTTCTACATGCACGACCCGAAGCACGGCCCGCGTTACGAGCTGTGCGACCGGCACCGGGTGTTCACCCCGGAGGAGCACGCGACGCACCGGGCCCGGCGGATGGCCGTCGACCCACGCAACATCGACGTGTGGCGCCCGGCCGCCGACGACTGGGGTCGTTTCTGATCATCGTACGAAAAGGTGAACGACCCTCGGGAATTCTCCCCGGGGGTCGTTTTCTCGTGGTTCGACGGCATCTGCTTGTTGATCAATTCGGCGGCTGGAATTTCTGCGCAGCTGCGGAATCTGCACAAGTTTCTGTTCCATCCTGGACTATCTGTCCGGATCAGTGAAAGATGGCCCCCGGTGGGATGAATCAGGGCCAGCTTGGCGCAGCGCTGCGGGTGTCCAAGTCGCTCATCGCGGGATTCGAGTCGGGGCGGCACATCCCGCAGGCCGACACCGCCACCAACCTGGACCGGGTGTTCGGCACCGATGACAAGTTCGCCAAGTTGTCGGCGGAGGCGCGGGAGGACCGGTACCCGTGGATGCGTCCGTGGGTCGAGCACGAGCGCCGGGCGCTGCTGTTGCGCACCTACGAGCCGCTGCTCATCCCCGGTCTGCTCCAGTCCGACAGCTACATGCGGGCGGTGTTGGCGACCTCCACGATGAACGACGGGCGCGTCGACGAACTGGTGCACACCCGGCTGGAGCGACAGGCCGCGACGCTCGGCCGGGACAACCCGGTGGTGATCTCGGCGATCATCAATGAGTTCGCCCTCAGCCGAGGCCCCCGCGAGGTGATGACGGAGCAACTGGGCCATCTGGTGGACCTCGGCCACCGGCCGGCGGTCAAAATCCGGGTGCTGCCGGACGACGCCGGGCTGCACCTCGGCCTCAGCGGCGCGTTCGTGCTGGCCAACCTGCCGGACGGCCGGCGCTGTGGCTACCTCGACAACCAGTTGAAGGGCACCGTGGTGTCCAGCCAGGGCGATGTGGCCGAGCTGGAACTAGCCTGGGAATCCGTGGACGGAGTCGCGCTGCCGGTGGTGCAGTCCCGGGATCTGATGCTGAGGATGATCGATGAGCGCAAGTGAACCGCGCTGGCGGAAGTCCAGCCGATCGGCCAACGGCGGCGACAGCTGCGTCGAGGTGGCCGACAACCTTCCCGGTCGGGTCCTGGTGCGCGACACCAAGGACCGTGCCGGCGGTACGTTGACCTTCGGCCCGGCCGCCTGGTCGGCGTTCGTCGCGTCGACCAAGGACACCACCGCCGCCTGACCCGCTTCCAGTAACGCTCCCCGGAACCCCGGCCACCTGTACGAGGCGGCCGGGGTTCCTTCGATGCTTGGTGGAGTCCTTGACAGGTCCTGTGAGGCCGGTTCGACGTCGAGGTGAGGCTGGCGCACGTCAAGTTCGCGAGATGAGGTATGTGAGCCTCACCTCGATGCTGTGTCACCGTCCTGGCGTTCGGACTTGGGTCCCCCGATGTCCAGCTCAGCTCAGGGGTGCGGCATCGATTCGTCGAACAGCCGGACCAACGGCCAGATGGTGTCCTCGCCGACGCCGAGCATGGCCAGCGTGATGCCGTCGCCCGCGCCGTGGCCGGGGTAGTGCCGCAGTAGCGCGCTGACGCCGAAGTTCACGCCCACCTTTCCGTAGTAGCGGACCCGGCCGTCGGCGTCGGCCCTGAACTCCAGCCCGTACCCGTTGCGCCGGTTGCCCTCCGCCTGCGAGTACGGGACGAGCATCGCGGCGGTCGACTCCGGTCCCAGCAGCCGGCCCTCGACGAGCGCCCGGTGGAACGCGGTCAGGTCGCCGACCGTCGTGTACGCACCGCCGGCCGGGTCGCCGACCGGCGGGTACGAGAAGATGTTGCGCCGCCAGCCGGTGATCGTGCCGTCGGCGTCGCGAATCGCCTCCACGCCTTCGGCGACATCCGGTGCGACGACGTCCATGCGCAGGAACGCCGACCGGCTCATGCCGGCGGGCTCGAAGACGTTGGCGCGCACGTACTCGCGGTAGGAGCCGCCGGTGGCCCGCTCGACCATGAGACCGAGCAGGATGTACCCGACGTTGCAGTACCGGCAGCCCTCGCCCGGCGCGAACCTCGGCGGTTTGGTGACGAAGTGCGGCAGGTGGTGGGCGGTCTCGGTGAATGCGTACGTCGGCTCGTCGACGAACAGGTCCTCGTACCGTTCACCGTCCGACTCGTCGGCGTCGTCGGCGATCCCGGACGTGTGGGTGAGCAGATGGTACGGGGTGACGTCCGGCGAGATCGTGGTACCGGTCAGCCCGAGGTACTCGACCGCCGAGGTCTCCAGCGCGAACGCGCCGCGCTCGATCTGCTGGAGTACGGCGACGGCGGTGAACAGCTTCGTGACCGACGCGGTGTCGAACCTGGTGTCCAGGGTGCACGGTGTGCGGCAGGCCCGGTTGGCGTAGCCGTACGCGCCGACCAGCAGTCGCTGGTCTCCCACGGTGACCAGGACCGAGCCGGTGAACGCGTCTTGCGCGGCGCGTTCGCCCAGTGCGGCGGAAAACAGCGCGAGGTCGGGCACGGTGGTGAGCATCGCAGCCGGCAGAACCGTGCCGCCACCGATTTGCCGGCGGGCAGGCGCCACGACGCACGGCGGTCTGCTCAGCTGGTTTCGGTGGTGAGGGTGAGCAGGTTCCCGCGTACCTTTTCGAGCAGCTCGACCAGCGTCGCTCGCTGATCGTTCGCCATTCCGGCGGTCGCGGTTTCGGCGAGGGTGCGCCAGGCCGCTTCGATCTGCGAAACGCCGGCCCGGCCCTTGTCGGTCAGCACGATCCGGGTGAGGCGCCGGTCGCCCGGTACGGATTCCCGGACGAACCAGCCGCCGTGTTCGAGACGACTGAGGCTGCGGGTCACCGTCGGCTGCTCCACGCCGAGCCGGGCGGCGACCTCGGAGACCGTCAGGCCGTCGGGCTCCTGCCCGAGAATCCACAGTAGGACGTCCTGCCCCGGGTGCAGCGCGAGCCCGGCCAGTACGTCAGCCTGCGCGCTCCGGTACAGCTTGGCCACCTTGACCAGGGCTTTGTTGGTCGCCAGGACGTCCGAGAGTTCCACCCGGAGAGTGTACGAGTTGACGAACGGTTCGATTCTGATTCATAGTCGGCTAACCTATAGTCGGCTATGGAGTTCTGATGGAAACCGGTCTGTTGAACAAGGTCGCCCTGGTCACCGGCGCTTCCGGTGCCATCGGCAGAGCCGCCGCCCGGCATCTGGCCGCCGAAGGCGCCTCCGTCGCGGTCTCCTGGCGTACCAACCGCGCCGCCGCGATGGAGGTCGTCGACGCCATCGCGCAGGCAGGCGGCGACGCCTGCGCCGTACGCCTGGACCACGGCGACCTCGCCACCGTGCAGAGCGTCGTCGAGGAGGTCACCACGCGTCTCGGGCCGATATCCGTGCTGATCGCCAACGCCGTACAGTGGCCCGCTTTCGACGCCGATGAAATCGGCGGCCTCACCACGTCATTGGCCGTCAACACGGTCGGCCCCGTGGCGCTGATCGACGCGGTCCTACCCGCCATGCGCGCCGCCGGCTGGGGGCGCGTCGTCGCCGTGTCGACCGACATCGTCGAGCAACCGATGGCCGGGCCGGTCGCCTACGCCACGGCTAAGGGAGCGCTCGAGACCGCCGCGCGAGTGCTCGCCGTCCGGGAAGCCCGGCACGGCATCCTGACCAATGTCGTCCGTCCCGGATTCACTCTCACCGAAAAGGCCTTGAACGCCCCCTTTCTGGGCCCGAAGGCCGTCGCGGCCGAGTCGGAGAAGACCCCGACCAGCCGCATCTGCACCCCCGACGACGTGGCCAGCGCGATCACCTACCTGGCCTCGGCGGCCAACAGCCACATCAACGGGCAGATCCTGTCCCTGGCGGGCGGCCGCGAACTTGTGCGCTGACCCACCCGTACGGATCCCAGGAGCCTTCGCGGAGCCAGGGGGATGCGTTGCCCTCGTCTCCGCCTGCCCGATCTGACCAACCGTGGATACCGGCGGTGTCATAGGCCAGAATTGTTGCCTATGACGGTGTTGCCGCTGGTGCTGATCTCTGCCGAGGATCTCGAATCGCTGGAGGCCACCATCGAACCGCTCTGCGACCCGACCGCGATGGCGCGGATAGCGGAGGCAGACGACGCTCTCGCCAGGGGCGAGAGCACCAGCGCCGAGGAGATGGCACTGCTCATGGCGCCTCGGCGGGCTCGTGAACAGGCCAAATGAGGAGAGGGACCCCGACGACAAGCACCGCGAGGTACATGTCCTCGACGTAGATCATCGCCGGGACGCGTACCGTCGCTGAATTTTCACAGCCGCGTGCTCGACCAACGTGCGGCAGCGCTGACCGGGCTGGCGTCACGCCGCGTCGGTGTCCAGGCTCGGCACGTCCAGCCCGGCGTCGCGGAGCGCGTCGGCCCGCTCGTCGCGGGTCGACTCCTCCCGGGCCAGCAGCGCCGCGTACTCGGCGATCACCGCCGGGTCGGGGGCCGCGCCGACCCGGTCAATAAACCGGGCGGTCTGGGTGGTCGCGTCGGCGTGGGCGTGCGCGGCCCGGGCCGCCCGCATCACCACCTGGTCATCGTCGATCCTTGCCCCGTCGGTCACGTTGGCTCCCCTCCGGTCGGCACCGACCCTGCCGGTACCCGTCCCGGTACCCCGTCCGGCGGCGATCACACCCCGGGTGACGCGAATCCGCAGGTGACCGCCGGGTTGCGGAAGGGGAACGTCTCCTGCCGCCCGCCCCGCGCCCCGCCGGTGTCTCGGCAAATGTCGGACGGTGACGATACGGTAGCGAAGATCGATCGCTACCCGCGATCGATCGTTCACTGGAGGAGACGCGATGACCAAAGCTCCCCATCCACCAGCTCCCCATCCACCATCCGCCCATCCGCCCGACGTGCTGCCGGTGGCCGCCGAGTCTGCGACGTCCACCGGTCCGAGCATCGTGGCCGACGCCCCGGCCGGTACCGCCATCGTCGATCCGACCGCCGCCGCCGGCTACATCACCCGGATCTGCTTCAAGACCGGCCCACCCCGACGGATCGGCGTCGAACTCGAATGGACCGTTCACTACCGAGACCACCCCGCCAGACCGCTCGACCCCGCCGACCTCGCGACTGCCCTCGGTGACCACGCCCCGCGGACACTACGCCCCACCAGCCCGCACGACCCGCTTCCACAGGGCGGACTGGTAACGGTCGAACCCGGCGGGCAGGTGGAGATCTCCACCCCGCCGACGGAATCCCTCACCACATTGCACCGGGCCGCGTCGGCCGACGTCGTCGCGCTGACCCGCCGACTCGACCGGGCCGGCCTGCTGCTCGGCCGGACCGGATGCGATCCGTACCGGCCGCCCCGGCAGATCCTGCGCAACCGCCGCTACACGGCGATGGCGGCGGCTTTCGCCCGGCAGGGTCAGGCCGGTGCCGACATGATGTGCGGCACCGCTGGCCTGCAGGTCTGCCTGGACACCGGCAGCGAACGGCAGCTCTCCCTCCGTTGGTCGGCCGCGCACCTGCTCGGTCCGCCGCTGCTCGCCCTGTTCGCCAACTCGCCGTCGCGGGCCGGCCGGCGCACCGGCTGGGTGTCGAGCCGGATGGCGACCTGGCTGACCCTCGACCCGGTCCGCACCGCCGCACCGGCCGATCCGACCGCCAACATGCGGCCGTCCGATCCGGTCGCCGACTGGACCCGGCGGGTGCTGGACACGCCACCGCTGTTCATCGACGAGCCCACCGGCTGGCGGCTGCCGGGGCCGGCGACCTTCGGCGAATGGATCCTCACCGGCACGCCCCGACCGCCGACCTACGCCGACCTCGACCTGCATCTGAGCACCATGTTCCCGCCGGTCCGCCCCCGTGGCTACCTGGAGCTGCGCTACCTCGACGCGCAGCCGGACGGCGAGTGGATCGTCCCGGCGGCGGTGCTGGCCGCGCTGTTCGCCCGCGACGAGACGCTGCGTACCGCGACGTCGACGGTGATGGACGCGGCCGACCGCTGGCTGCCCGCCGCCCGCGACGGGCTTGCCGATCCGGTTGTCGCGTCGGCCGCTCACTCGCTGGCCGAGCTGGCCTGCGAACGCCTGACCGACACCGGCCTGCCCGACGAGACGACCAGCACCGTGGTACGCGCCCTGCGCCGACGGCTGCACCAGCGAACCCACCCCTGGGGAGGAACCAGGTGACCGAGACAGCCTACGACCCGACCCGTCAGACGCCGACCACGCGCGATCCACGATCGGCGGCCGCGCCCGACGCGCGTACGCCGGCTGCGGCCGACCTGCGTACCGCGCTCGCCACCGACCTCGACCGGGCGCGGCGGCGCAGCCGCACCCTGACCGACCCGGTCGACGACGACGACCTCGTCCGCCAGCACTCCCGGCTGATGTCGCCCCTGGTCTGGGACCTGGCGCACATCGGCAACCAGGAGGAGCTGTGGCTGGTCCGCGACGTCGGCGGCCGGGAACCGGTCCGCGCCGACATCGACCACCTCTACGACGCGTTCAAACACGCTCGCGCCGACCGTCCGGCGTTGCCGCTGCTGGACCCGGCCGAGGCGCGCGCGTACACCCGTACCGTCCGGGACAAGGTCCTCGACCTGCTCGACACGGTGACGTTCGACGGCCGCCGACTGGTCGAGCAGGGTTTCGCCTTCGGCATGATCGTGCAGCACGAGCAGCAGCACGACGAGACGATGCTCGCCACCCACCAGCTGCGGGCCGGCCCGCCGGTGCTCACCGGCGCGCCGACGCCGCCGGCGACGGCCGAAGGCGTCGACGGTGAGGCGCTGATCCCCGCCGGACCGTTCACCATGGGCACCTCCACCGAGCCGTGGGCGCTGGACAACGAACGCCCGGCGCACACCGTCGACGTGCCGGCCTTCTTCATCGACCGCGCGCCGGTCAGCAACGCCCGGTACCAGCGGTTCATCGACGACGGCGGCTACCACGACGAGCGGTGGTGGAGCGCCGAGGGCTGGTCCCACCGGCTGCAGGCCCGGCTCAGCGGGCCGGCGCACTGGCACGGCGACGGCAGCTACACCCGGTTCGGCCGGCGGTCGGCGATCGTGCCCGACGAGCCGGTGGTGCACGTCGGCTGGTACGAGGCGCAGGCGTACGCCAGCTGGGCCGGCCGCCGGCTGCCCACCGAGGCCGAATGGGAGAAGGCGGCCCGGTTCGACCCGGCCACCGGCCGGTCCCGCCGCTACCCGTGGGGCGACGACGACCCCGGCCTCGAGCACGCCAACCTGGGCCAGCGGCACCTGCACCCGGCACCGGTCGGCGCCTACCCGGCCGGCGCGTCACCGGCCGGGGTGCACCAGCTGATCGGCGACGTGTGGGAGTGGACCGACACCTGGTTCACCGGCTACCCCGGCTTCGCGGCGTTCCCGTACCGCGAATACTCGGAGGTCTTCTTCGGCCGCGACTACCGGGTGCTGCGCGGCGGTTCGTTCGGCACCGACCGCGCCGCCTGCCGGGGCACCTTCCGCAACTGGGACTACCCGATCCGCCGGCAGATCTTCAGCGGTTTCCGTACCGCCCGTGACCCGCACCCCGGCGAGACCGCCTAGTGTGCCGCCACCAGCTCTACCTTGGCCCGCCGGTCAGCCTGACGCAGCTGCTGGTCGAGCCGCCGTACGGCCTGTACCGCCAGTCCTGGGCGCCCCGGGACATGCGCGGCGGCGGCACGGTCAACGTCGACGGTTTCGGCGTCGGCTGGTACACCCCGACCGGTCCGGTCCGCTACCGGCGGGCCGCGCCGATCTGGGCCGATCCCGGCCTGGTCGAGCTGGGCCGGGCCACCACCGCCGACGCGGTGCTGGCCGCGGTCCGCTCGGCGACTCCCGGGATGCCGTTCGGCGAGACGGCCTGCGCGCCGTTCACCGACGGGCGCTGGCTGTTCAGCCACAACGGGGTGGTGGCCGGCTGGCCGGACAGCGTCGCCGCCCTGGCCGCCGTCCTGCCGGTGACCGACCTGCTCACCCTCGACGCGCCGACCGACTCGGCGCTGCTGTGGGCGCTGCTGCGGCACCGGCTGCGGTCCGGCACCGACCCGGGTACGGCGATCACCGACACCGTCACCGGCGTACTGGCCGCCGCTCCGGCGTCCCGACTCAACCTGCTGCTCACCGACGGCGAACGGGCCTGGGCCAGCGCTGTCGGCCATTCCCTGTCCGTCCTCGCCGGGCCGGAGCGGCTGATCATCGCCTCCGAACCGTCCGACGACGACCCGGCCTGGCACCCGGTCGCCGACCGCCGGCTCGTCGTCGCCGACCGGCACACCTACACCGTGGAGGATCTGTGCGGATCGACATCGAGCTGACCGACGCCGACCAGCGGCACGCGCTGCGGACCGACGCCCGCGCCGGACTCACCGCCGACCCGAAATGGCTGCCCCCGAAGTGGTTCTACGACAAGTACGGCAGCGAACTGTTCGAACGCATCACCGCCCTGCCGGAGTACTACCCGACCCGGGCCGAGCGGGCCGCGTTGGCCGCCCACGCCGACGACATCGCCGCCGTCACCCGGGCCCGGACCCTGGTCGAGCTCGGCTCCGGTTCGTCGGAGAAGACCCGGCTGCTGCTCGACGCGCTGCGCCGGCAGGGCAGCCTCGACCTGTTCGTGCCGTTGGACGTCTCCGAGGCGGCGCTGCGCGACGCCGCCACCGCCATCGACCGGGACTACCCGGGTCTGCCGGTCCACGCGGTTGTCGGCGACTTCACCCGTCACCTTGACCGGATCCCGGCCGGCGACGACCGGCTCGTCGCGTTCCTCGGCGGCACCATCGGCAACCTGGTGCCGGACGAACGGGCCGAGTTCCTGGCCGCGCTGCGCGGGGTGCTCGGCGCCGGCGGCTGGCTGCTGCTCGGCACCGACCTGGTCAAGGACCCGGCCACCCTGGTCGCCGCCTACGACGACAGCCAAGGGGTGACCGGCGAGTTCAACCGCAACGTGCTGCGCGTACTGAACCAGCAGCTCGGTGCCGACTTCGACCCGGCGGCGTTCCGGCACGTCGCGCTCTGGGACCCCGACCGGGAGTGGATCGAGATGCGGCTGCGCGCCGACCGGGACATGCGGGTGTACGTGGCCGATCTCGACCTGCCGGTGAGCTTCACCGCCGGCGAGGAGATCCGGACCGAGGTGTCGGCGAAGTTCCGCCGGGCCGGGGTGAGCGCCGAGCTGGCCGCCGCCGGATTCGAGTTGACCCACTGGTGGACCGACCCGGCCGGCCGGTTCGCGATCAGCCTGTCCCGCTGCCGGTGACCCGGCGCAGGAACTGCCGGGTACGCGGGTGCTCGGGCGCACCGAGCACCCGCTGCGGCGGCCCTTGTTCGCAGATGGCACCGTCGGCCAGGAAGCAGACCCGGTCGGCGACCTCCCGGGCGAAGGCCATCTCGTGGGTGGCGATCAGCATCGTCATCCCGTCACCCTTCAGTTCCCGGATCAGGGCCAGCACCTCGCCGACGAGTTCCGGGTCCAGCGCCGAGGTGACCTCGTCGAGCAGCAGCAGCCGGGGTGCGTTGACCAGGGTCCGGGCGATCGCTGCCCGCTGCTGCTGGCCGCCGGAGAGCCGGTCCGGGTACTGCCTCGCCTGATCGGCCAACCCGACCCGGTCCAGCAGTTCCATCGCCCGCTGCTCGGCCCGCGCCCGCGCAAGCCGGTGCACCTTGCGTGGCGCCAGCGTGACGTTGTCCAGCACGGTCAGATGCGGGAAGAGGTTGTACGACTGGAAGACCAGCCCGATCCGTTGCCGCACCTGGTCCGGGTCGACCCGTGGGTCGGTGATGTCCCGACCGTCCAGGTGGATCATCCCGTCGTCGACGGTCTCCAGCAGGTTGACGCACCGCAGCAGGGTCGACTTGCCGGAGCCGCTGCCGCCGATCAGGGCTACCACCTCGTGTTCGGCCACGTCGAGGCTGAGGTCGCGCAGCACGACCCGGTCGCCGAAGACCTTGCGAACCCCGGCACAGGCCAGCACCGGTGGCCCGCCCACCGGTGGCTCGCCGGGCCGGGCCGGATCCGCCGTCGGCGTCATGCCGCGCCGGCCCAGGTCTGCCGCCGGGCGGCCCGCATGGTCACCCAGTCGGTCACCGCCACCAGCGGGATCGCCATCAGGATGAACAGCACCCCGGCCACCACGTACGGGGTGAAGTTGTAGCTGGTGGCGGTCTCGATCTGGGCGGCGCGGATCGCGTCGACCGGGCCGGCCAGGGAGATCAGCCCGACGTCCTTCTGCAGCGCCACCAGGTCGTTGAGTAGCGGCGGCGCGACCCGCCGAACCGCCTGCGGCAGCACCACGTGCCGCATCGTCTGCGCGTGGCTGAGCCCCAGCGACCGGGCGGCGGCCCGCTGCGCCGGGTGCACCGATTCGATACCGGCCCGGAACACCTCCGCCAGGTAGGCGCCGTAGGTGATGACCAGCGCGCAGCCGCCGAGCACCAGCACCGACGGGGTGCCGGCGAGCCGCAGCCCCGGCACCCCGAAGGTGAACAGGTACAGCACGATGATCAGCGGGGCGCCCCGGAACACGTACGTGTAGGAGGTTGCGGCGGCCCGAAGTGGAAAGAACACCGCCGGGCGCAGGGTCCGGGCCAGCGCGATCGCCAACCCCAGCGCCAGCGCCCCGGCGGCGCAGAACACCAGCAGCCGTACGTTGAGCCAGAGTCCACGTAGCACCGCCGGCAGCGCCTGCGCCGCCACGGCCGGGTCGAAGAACGACTGCTGGACCCGCGGCCAGCCGGGGGAGTTCGCGACCGCTGCCACCAGCAGAGCACCGAGCACGGCCGTGGAACCGGCGGCGATCAGCACCGACCGGACGCTCTGCCGACGGCGGTACGCGTCCCGCCGCCGCTGCAGCTCACTGGGCTGATAGCCGTCGGCGCTGCCGGCCGCCGCTGCGGTGGACCCGCTCACCGTCAGGACAGGACCGGCGCGCCGGCCACGTCGGCCAGCCATTCGGCCTGCAGGCTGTCCAGGGTGCCGTTGTCGCGCAGTTCGTCGACGGCGGCGCTGACGCAGGCCGTCAACGGCGACCCCTTGTCGAGCACCATGCCGAACTGCTCCGGCTGGCCGGACGGCTGCGCCAGCTGCCCGACGATCGTCGCGTCGTCGATCTCGGCGGCGGTCACGTAGAACGCGGTCGGCAGGTCCAGCACCAGCGCGTCGATGCTGCCGTTGCGCAGCGCGGCCTTGGCGTCGTCGTTGTTGTTGAACACCGCCGGCTCGGCCGCCGGGACAACCACCTCGGTGATCGCCCGGAAGCTGGTCGTGCCGACCTGGGCGCCGAGCTTGACGTCCCGCAGGTCGGCCAGGGTCGTCGCGGCGGCGGCCGGCGTCCCGTCCAGCGCGATCACCGCCTGGCTGACGTCGTAGTACGGGCTGGAGAAGTCGACGGCGGCGCGGCGCTCCTCGGTGATGGAAAACTGGTTGATGTCGACGTCGAAGTTTTTCGGCCCGGGGGCGATGGCGTTGTTGAACGGCACCCGTACCCAACTCACCTTGTCCGGTTCGTAGCCGAGCTGGTTGGCGACCGCGTACGCCACCGCGCTTTCGAACCCGGCGCCGCTCTCCGGAGCGTCGTCGACGAACCACGGCGGGTACGCCGGCTGGTCGGTGCCGACGGTCAACGTCCCGGGCACGATGGTGTCCAACCACTGTGGGTTGCACGCGTCCGGCGTCGGCGGGTCGACCGGCGGGTCCTCCGGCTGCGGCGAGCAGCCGGCGACAGCCACCAGGACCGACACCGTACCCAGTAGACCCACCCTCCGACGGGACATGCTCATGAGGCTCCTTGACGATTGGGCCGCGGTGCTCCCGCCGGGCCGGCGGGACTACATTCGATCAGCCGCCGGCCCGGCGATCAATGGTTGTCGCCCGCACCGGGTGGTACCTGGGTACCACCGGCGGAGGGAACTGCGGTTCGATGGCGGTGACCCCGGCCAGCCGTAGCGTCATCTGCATGATCGAAGTGCACGAGCTGACCAAGATGTTCGGCGCCACGGCAGCGGTGGAGGGAGTCTCCTTCCGGCTCGACCCCGGCGTCGTCACCGGCTTCATCGGACCGAACGGCGCCGGCAAGTCCACCACGATGCGGATGATGGTCGGTCTGGACCGGCCCACCTCCGGCCACTGCCACATCGACGGCCGCCCCTACCGCGAACTCGACGCCCCGCTGCGGATGGTCGGCGCGCACATCGACGCCGAGTCGATCTATCCGGCCCGCAGCGCCCGGAACCATCTGCGGGTGCTCGCCCACACCCACGGCATCCCCGACCGCCGCGTCGACGAGGTACTTGAACTGGTCGGGCTGGCGAACGTGGCGAACAAGCGGGTACGCGACTTCTCCCTCGGCATGCGTCAGCGACTCGGTCTCGCCTCGGCCCTGCTCGGCGACCCGGCCGCTCTGCTGCTGGACGAGCCGGTCAACGGTCTCGACCCGGACGGCATCATCTGGATCCGGTCGCTGTTGCGGTCGTTCGCCAGCGAAGGCCGGGCGGTCCTGGTCTCCAGCCACCTGATGGGCGAGCTGGCGCAGACCGCGGACCGGCTGATCGTGCTCGGCCGCGGGCGGGTGCTCGCCGACGCCACCGTCGACGAGCTGATCTCCCGCTACGCGACCCAGTCGACCCGGGTACGCACGGACCGGTCGGAGGACCTGGGGACCGTGCTGCGCACCAGGGGTGCGGTCGTCCTGCAACGGCCGGACGGCACCCTGGAGATCACCGGGATGGCCGCGCGCGAGATCGCCATGCTGGCCAACCGTCACGACATCCTGCTGTACGAGAACACCACCGTCCCCGCCTCGCTGGAGGACGCCTACCTGGCCCTCACCCAGGGCCATGCCCGCCACACCGCAGAGGGAGCACTGGCATGAACGACACCATCCGCACCGTTGCATCGAGCACCGGGAGCCCGCAGGTCCGGCTGAGCCTGTCACGTCTGGCCGCGGCGGAGTGGACCAAGCTCCGTACTCTCCGGTCGGTGGCGGTCGCCGCGCTCTGCGCGGTCGGGCTGGGCCTGGCCGGCGGGCTTCTGCAACTGCTCTCCTACGGACCGGCGAGTGAGATCGGGAGTCTGAACGCCACGCGGGCCCTGACCGACTCGATGGGTATGGCCAGAGCCGGCCTGCAGATCGGTGTCGTGGTTCTCGCGGTCCTCGCGGTCGGCTCCGAGTACGCGACCGGCGCGATCCGGACCACCCTGATCGCCGCGCCCCGGCGGCTTGCCGTGATGGCCGCGAAGGCCGCCGTCGTCGCTGTCGCTGCGGCCCTGCTGGCGGCCATCGTGCTGACCATTGTGTTCATGGCCGCTGTCCCGCTGCTGCGCGGCGTCGGGTTCTCCGCAATACCGTTCGGACCCGGTGTCGCGGTGCTCGGCACGGAGGTCGGATACTGCGTCATCGTGGCCCTGTTCGCCTTTGCCGTGACCCTCGCGTTCCGCAGCACCGCGCTCGGAGTCAGCCTCGCGCTGGGCGTCGTCCTGTTGTTGCCGATCATGCTGGCTCTGCTGAACGCCATGCTGCAGATCGACCTGACCGGCCTGGCGTTCCCGCAGGCGGTGTCGGGCGTGATGACCGACCCGGTCTCCACCGATCTGCCGGTCGTGCTGGCCTGGCTGGGCGTTCCCGCTGTGTTCGGCGGCGCTGCCCTGGTCCGCAGGGACGCCTGACGGTGTCCACCGGCTCCGAGGCAGCATCGCGTCCGTCGTCCCCGGCGGGCGCGGTGCGCGCGTTCTGGGCACGCCACTCCTGGCTGGGGATCTGGCCCGTCGTGCTGTTCTGTCTGGCGCTCGGCTTCGACACCGGTATCGGGTTCCGCCTGCCGCAGACCTGGGACTGGTGGGCGATCGGGGTCAACACGGTGGTGGCCCTGTCGTTGCTGGCCTGGCGGTCGCGGCCGTGGTGGGTGCTGCTGGTGGTGGTGGCGGGCGACCTGGTGAGCGAGTCGGCCCAGCTGATTCCGTTCATGGTCGTGTCGTACTCACTGGCCGTCTACCGCTCGACCCGCGCCGGGATCATCGGCGGGGTGGTCACCGTCGTGGTCATGGCCGGGGAGAACGTCGTGCGCAACGGGTACGCCGCGTTGCAGCCCGTCGCGCTTCCCCTGATCGCCGCCGCGGTGGGCTCGGTGCTGGTCGGAGTGAACGTCGCCACCCGCCGTCGCTACCTGCACGCACTGCTCGACCGGGCGACCCGGCTCGCCCGGGAGAAGGAGCAGGAGGGTCAGTTGGCGGCGGGCCGGGAACGGGCTCGGATCGCCCGCGACATGCACGACATCGTCGCGCACAACCTCACCATGATGGTACGGCTGGCTGACGGTGCCACGGCCGTGGCCGACTCCGATCCACAACGGTCGCGCGCAGCGGTGGAGCGGCTCGCCAACCTTGGCCGGGAGGCGATGAAGGACATGCGCCGGCTGCTCGGTGTCCTGCGCGACGGCGGCCTGGACACCCCGGGCGACCTGGAGACCCTGGTCGAGACATTCCGGATCGCCGGCCTGCCGGTGACACTGCGCCGCCGGGGGTCCGATGTCGAGTCGGCCGGTCTGCAACGCGTGGTGTTCCGGGTGGTCCAGGAGTCGCTGACGAACGCCCTGCGGTACGCCGAGCAGCCGACCGAGGTCCGCGTCGACCTCGACTACTCAGCCGATCCCATCCGGGTCGAGATCACCGACGACGGTCGGGGCAGCGCTCCGGCCCCCTCGGTCGGCAGTGAGCAGGGACTGATCGCCCTGGCCGAGAGGGTCGCGCTCTACGGCGGTACGGTCGAGACCGGTCGCCGGCCGATCGGCTGGGCCGTGCGGGTCACCCTGCCCCATCCGAGCAAGAACCCCGATGAGCAAGAGCCCCGATGAGCAAGGACGCCGATGAGTGAGACGACGCTGCTGCTCGTGGACGACCAGGAGCTCGTGCGCGAGGGCATGGCGATGGTTCTCGGCGCGGCATCGGGCCTGCGCGTCGTCGGGGAGGCCGGCGACGGGCGGGCCGGCGCGCTGCTGGCCCGCGACCGGCGACCGGACGTGGTGCTGATGGATGTGCGGATGCCGATCATGGACGGCATCGAGGCGACCTCCGACATCGTGACGCACTGCCCGGCGACCAAGGTTCTCATCCTGACCACGTTCGACCTCGACGAGTACGCGTTCGACGGGCTCCGCGCGGGTGCCAGCGGCTTCCTGCTCAAGGACGTGCCGTCGGCGGAGCTGGTCGCGGCGGTCCGTACGGTGGCCGCAGGCGAGGCGGTGGTCTCGCCCCGGATCACCCGCTCCCTGCTCGACCACTACCGGGACCCTCGCCGACCGGCGCCACAGCAGGCGCGACTACTCGACGAGCTGACTGGCCGGGAGCGGGAGGTCCTGGTGGCCATCGGCCGCGGCCTGTCGAATCCGGAGATCGCCGGCGAGCTGTTCCTGTCCGAGTCGACGGTCAAGACCCACGTGGGCCGGGTCCTGGCCAAGCTCGGGGCGCGGGACCGGGTGCACGCGGTGATCTGGGCGCATCGGCACGGCCTCGTCTGAGCCCGACCGGCCAGCCAGTCGATCAGGCGGCCAGCCAGCCGATCAGGCGGCACTCACCGGTGCGGATTGATCACCGGTAACCCGGCGGCCTGCCAGGCGGCGAAACCGCCGGTCAGGTCGGTGGCCCGGGGCAGGCCGAGATTCTGGAGTGAAGCGGCCGCCAACGAGGAGGCGTACCCCTCCTGACAGAAGATGATCGGCCACAGTTGCGGATCGTCGGCGAGGTCGATCCGGGCCGCGCTTCGTGGGTCGAGCCGCCATTCCAGGACGTTGCGTTCGATCACGAGCGCGTCGGGGATCTCCCCGAACTCCGCGCGTTGGGCGGCCGGCCGGATATCGACCAGCACCGCCCGACCGTCCCGCTGGGCGTGCCGGGCAGCCACCGGGTCGACCCGGTCCAGCCGTCCGCGTACCTGGTCGAGCAGCCGGTCGATGCCGGGTCCGGGCTGCTCGGGCGTAGCGGCCGTCAGGTGGTCGGCGCGGTGCTCGGTGGTGGCCATGCTGCTCCTTGTCGCCGGCGTCGGCCGCTTGTCGTGGCGGCGAACAACTCCCTCTTGTTCCTATCAGAGTGGCGCTGGCAGCCGCCCGTCGACCAGCTCCGCGACGGCGGTGTCGCCCAGATGCAGCGGGGCCGCCGCTATCCCCGCCGCGCGCGCCGCCGACCAGTACGCCGCCGCCAGCTCCGGGTCCACCAGACCATGCACCAGCGGCAGCTCCGGCCGGTCCGCCTGCAGCAGCGACTCCAGCTGACAGGACGCCACCATGTCCGGCAACGCGCCGCGTGCCGCGTACCCGGCGACCGCCGCCGCCGGCAGACCGGCGGGCAGGACCCGCCGCACCGGGCCGCAGGAGAGCAGCCCGCCACCGACCACCAGCACGTCGCCGTCGCGGCGCATCCGCCGCAGCGCGTCGGCCGTTTTCACGCAGTGCGGGAACGAGTCGTCGACCAGCACCGTCCCCGGGCGCAGCCGGTCCACGTCGACGATCTCGGTGGCGCTGCTCACCGCCGCGACGATGGTCGCCGCCGCGTACACCTGTGTCGCGGCCGTCGGCGTCGAATCGGCCCAGACCAGCTCACCCTGGTAGCCGAGACGCCGCAACCGGTCCGGGTAGTCGGCCAGTCGGCGGCGGCTGGCCGGCAGGTCGGCCAGCACGATCCGGGGTGGCTGCGGCCCGCCCTGGCTCAGCAGCAGCTCCAGCGCCGACCGGCCGATCGAGCCCAGTCCGACCACGGCGAGCGGGCCGGTGGCGAGATCACGCCCGGCGGCGTCGAGCGCAGCCAGCGTGGTCAGCACCACCGACGTGGCGGTCGCGGCGTGCCCGGTCGTCACCCGTACCGCCGAATTCACCTGCCGCAGGACGTCGAAGCCGTAGCCGGTGACCGATGGCAGCATGCCGGCCAGCGACACGCACCGGGCACCTGCCTGGGCGGCGAGCGAGACCGCGGCAGCCGTCACCGGCGCCAGGCCGGGGCCGAGTTCGTCGGCGAACAGCGGCAGGCAGACGAACCCGGAGCGGCCGAACGGCGTGACCAGCTCCTCCAACAGACGGGGTGCCCTGGCCGGGAACAGCAGCTCGCGGATCTGTTCACGGGGCAGCGCCGCCGCCGGTATCCCGGCCAGCGCCGCCAACTGGGCCGGTGCCGGAAGGTAGCCGACGATCGCCGCGTCCAGCACGGTGCCGACAGTGGCGACCCGCCCGGTGCCGGTCGCGGTGGCGACCCGCCCGGTGCCGGTCGCAGTGGCGACCCGCCCGGTGCCGGCTGCCCCGGCGCAGACCAGGTCGGCTTCGATCGCAGTGACAAGACTGGCGAAGCGGTCGGCGTCCAGCGCTGCCGACGCGGCCCGGACGGTGACCCGTAGCCCGGCTTCGACCGGTCGGACGGTCAGCAGCACGTCGGTGCCGACCGGCGGCGGTTCCAGTTCGCTGTCGCCGTCGTCCCAGTGCAGCGTCAACCCACCCGGTGCGCCGTCACCGGTCGGTCCGATCCCGGTGAAGTCGAGGGAGCTGAAGATGAACTGCGCCCCGGCCAGCATCGCCGTCGGCCGGCTGTCAGCGGACTCGGCCGAAATCAGCTCCCCTTCGGCGCCGTGCCGGCGGGCCGTGGCGACCTCGCCGGCCACCTGGGCCAGATCGTCGTCGAACGCCCGCCCGGCACCGGTCAGCCGCAGCGGCAGCAGCACCGCGCACGGTCCGAAGAGCCGATGCAGGTCCGGTAGCGGGTGATCCCGGCCGGTCACGGTCAGACCGATCACCAGGTCGTCCTGGCCGGTCAGCCGGGCCAACCCCCGGCGGTACGCGGTGAGCACCGGCGCGTACCCGCCGCTGCCTGCGGCGGCGGCCAGCCGGCCCAGCGCGGCGGACACCGCACCGTCCAAGGTGAACCCTGCGGTGTGCGTCCGCCCGGTGACGTCGGTCGCTGCGGCACCGGTCGAGGTGCGCAGCGTCGGCGGCCGGTACGGCTGCCCGAACCGTTCCCGCCGCCAGCGGTCTGCCTGCGGGTCCGGGGCATCCTGCCGCTGCCGCAGCCAGGCCACGTAGGCACGGAACGTCGTGCGCAGCGGCGCGACGTCTACCGGCGCTCCGGCCGCCAGCCCGTCGTGCAGAGCCAGCAGTTCCTGCCCGAGTAGCGCCGCGCTGTACCCGTCGCCGATCAGATGGTGGGCGTGCACCAGCAGGACATGCTCGTCCGGCCCGACGGTCAGCACCAGCAGTCGCAGCAACGGCCAGGCCCACGGCTCCAACGTCCGCTGACGCTCCCGCGCGACCCGGTCGTCGACCCGGTCGGCGACCCGACTGGCGGGCTGGTCGGCCGACTCGATGGTCTCGAACAGCACCGGCAGCCGCAGCGTCGGCGGCAACTCCTGCTGCACCGGTGGCCGGGCCCCGGCCGGAAACACCGTACGCAGCATCGGATGCCGGGCCACGGTGACGTCGACCGCCTGCTGGAAGCGGCGCCGGTCCAGCCGACCGGACAGCCGCAGCCGGGCCAGCCAGGTCGAGCTGCTGCCGGGCGCGACGGCCTCGGCGAGCAGGAAGCCACGCTGGGCGGGGGCGAGTGGAAACGGCCGTGGGTCGTAGCCGACCGTCGGTACGTCCGCAGCGGCCGCATCCGGGCCCGGCACATCCGGAGCCGACGTGTCCGCTGTCGGAACCCCGGTGGCGGCTGCGTCGATCGCCGCAGCCAGGCCGGCCAGGGTGCGGTGGTCGTAGATGACCGTCGGGCGGGGCAAGGCCGGGAAGTGTTCCCGCAGCCGGGCGAAGACGTCGAGGGCCACGATGGAGTCGCCGCCGATGGCGAAGAAGTCGTCGTCGCGGTGCACGGCGGGCAACCCGAGAACGGACTGCCACACCTGCGCCAACCGTCGTTCGGTGCCGGTGCGCGGTGTCTCGCCGGCCGGCTCCGGCTCTTCGCTCGGCAACTCGGTGAGTAGTTGCCGGTCCACTTTGCCGGTGGCGGTCAGCGGCAGTTCCCGTACCAACTCGATGCGGGCCGGAACCCACTGCGGCGGCAGCCGGTCGGCGAGGTGCCGGCGCAGGTCGGCGGCGTCCGTCGCAGCGTCCGCCGTCGGGTCCGTCAGCTGTGCGTACGCGACGAGCCGGGGATAGGGCTCGGTCTGGAGCAGCACCACCGCCGTGGCGACCGCCGGGTGGTTGCCCAGCGCCGCTTCGATCTCTGCCGGCTCGATCCGGTGGCCGTGCAGCTTCACCTGGTCGTCGAGCCGGCCGAGGAATTCCAGGTCCCCGGTGGGTCCGACGCGGACCCGGTCGCCGCTGCGGTACCAGCGCCGGCCGTCGCGGTGGACGAACGCCGCCTCGGTCTGCGCCGCATCGTCCAGGTAGCCACTGGTCAACCCGGGCCCGGAGATGAGTAGCTCGCCGGCCTCACCCGGTGGGCAGGGCCGCCCGGCGGCGTCGA
This sequence comes from Solwaraspora sp. WMMD792, assembly GCF_029626105.1. Taxonomy (NCBI): domain Bacteria; kingdom Bacillati; phylum Actinomycetota; class Actinomycetes; order Micromonosporales; family Micromonosporaceae; genus Solwaraspora; species Solwaraspora sp. WMMD792. The sequence goes on along the minus strand of NZ_JARUBH010000009.1, from coordinate 4,025,800 downwards.
CGACGGCCAGCGTCGCACCGGCGACGGGCCGGCCGATCGGCACCCGCCGCAGGCCGTCGGCCGGCCGCCGGTCGATCAGGAACCAGGCGGCGTTGATGGTCGCTTCGGTCGGCCCGTACAGGTTGGTGATCCGGTGCCCGGGACCGAACAGGTCGAACCAGCTCCGCACCTGCCCGGGAGGCAGCGTTTCGCCGCCGACGTGGATCCAGCGCAGCGCCGACAGTTCCGGTGGCCCGCCCCAGGCGGTACGCCGCTGGGCCGCCGCCAGCAGCTGTCCCCACAGGGTCGGCACCGAGCTCCAGACCGTTATCCGGTCGTGTTCGACCCGGCTCAGCACCTCGTCGGGGTCGCGCAGCACCTGCGGAGCGAGTACGACGACCGTCGCCCCGACCAGCAGCGGCGCCAGCAGTTGCCGGACCGATGCGTCGAAGCACAACGACGACGTCTGCGCCAGCCGGTCCCCGCTGTGGTAGCCGAACGTGTCGACCGCCCAGCGCAGGTAGTTCGCCATCGACCGGTGGCTGACCGGCACGCCCTTCGGGCGGCCGGTCGACCCGGAGGTGAAGATGACGTACGCCGTACCGTCCGGGTCGGCAGCGGCCGCGCCGTCTGTGACCGGGTCGACTGCGGTCCCGTCGGCGATGATCGTGTCGATGTCGACCGTGACCAGCCCGGCCAACGCATCGGCCAGCGTCGTCGACTCGGTGTCGTGCAACAGCACCCGTGTGCCGCTTCGGCGCAGCTGGTCGCGGTGGCGGGCCGCCGGGTGGGCGACGTCCAACGGCACCCAGCCGGCCCCGGCGCGCAGCACCCCGACGGCGGCGGCGACCGCGGCGGGTCCGCGCGCGGCCAGCAATCCGACCAGATCACCGACTTGTACGCCGTGATGGCGCAGCGCGGCGGCGACTCGGTCGGCGGCGGCGTCCAACTGTCGGTACGTCATCCGCAGCTCGCCCGCCTCGACTGCGACGGCGTCGGCGTGCCGGCGACACACCTGCCCGATTCGCTCCACCACCGACGGCAGTACCCCCAACGTGGACTCCGTAGAGGGCGGGTCGGTCTGCTTGGCCAGGTCAGCCAGTTCGGCGAGGAAATCGGCGGCCAGCCCGGCGACGGCCGCCCGGTCCAGCGACGCCACCGGATGGTTCCAGGCGAACCGCAGCCGCTCGCCGTCGGGCCAGCAGAGCAGCCCCAGCCGGGTGCCGGCCGACGCGGTGCCGGCGGCGACCGGCGACACCCGTACCGGCAGGTCGGCGTCGGACATGACCGGGAAACGGGCGAAGCTGAAACTGGCCGGGCTGGTGGTGACCGGCCGGCCGCCACCGCCGCCGCCAGCCGGGTCGTCGGGTCGCGGCGTCGCCCGCGCCAGGTCGACCGCGTCGACCGTGCCGTGCCGCTGCGCGACCAGCCAGGCGGCCAGGACCCGGCGCGCGAGGTCGGCCGCCGGCTCGACCGGGTCGACGTCGACCGTCACGGGCAGGGTGTCGGCGAACGGCCCGACGACCCGGTCGACGCCGGGCAGCCGGGCGTCGCGGCCGGCCCGCGCCACCGACACGGTGACGGTGCGCTGCCCGCTGGCGCGGGCCAGGCACCGGGCGTACCCGGCGAGCAGCAGGTGGAACAGCGACACCTGCGCGGCCGCGGCCGCCCGGGTCAACGCGGCCACCGTCGGCGGGTCGACGGCGACCTGATGGGCGGCGTACGGCGGCGCGGGCGGTGCGGTCGGGTCGTGCCACGGCAGCCGCAGCCCGGTCGGCCACGACGCCAGGGTCTCCCGCCAGAAGGCCAGGTCCTCCGCGCGTGCCGGCGCGGCGACGGCCAGGTGGTCGCGGAACGTCGCCGGCACCGGCGGCAACTGTGGTCCGCGGCCGGCGGCCAGCGCCCCGTACACCTGCCACAGCTCCTCGCTGAGCACACTGAGGCTGGCCCCGTCCCCGGCGGCGTGGTGCAGCACCAGTAGCAGTTGGGCGTCGGCGGGACCGGTGCGGATCAGCACGGCGCGCAGCGGCGGTCGGCGGGTCAGGTCGATCGGCTCGTTGCACAGCCGTTCGGTCAGCGCGTCGACGTCGCCGGTGTCATCGTGGACGGCGTACCAGTCGGCGAGCGGCGTCGGCGGGCCGATCAGCTGGCGGGGCGGCGCGGCACCGTCGTCGGTCCACCGCATCCGCAGCATCGGGTGCCGGCGCGTCAGGTGTTCCAGCGCCTGGCCGAGCAGGTCGGCGTCGAGCTGCCCGGTGACGGCGTGCCGGACGAACCCGTACGCGGCGACCTGCGGGTAGAGCCGGTGCAGCGTGTGGAACGCCCGCTGCACCCCGGACAGCGCGAACGACTCCCCGTCGTCGTCCCCGGTGACGGCGGTCGGAACAGCAGCCGGCGGCGGATCCGCGAGCCGGTCGACGAGCGCGGCGATGGTGCCGTGCTCGAACAGCAGCATGGTCGGCAGCGGCCGGCCGAGTTCGCCTTCGAGGGTCTTGACCAGGTCGATGGCGGTGAGCGAGTCCAGGCCGAGGGAGAGAAACGACGTGTCGTCGTCGATCCGCGCCGGGTCGCAGTCCAGCGCGTCGGCGAGTAGCCGCCGCAGCACGTCCCTGATCTCGCCCGGGGTGTGCAGCTGCCGATCCGCGTCGCTACTCGGCACGGCCTGCGGTTGCGGCAGGGTGTCCACTGGAGGCACGCTCGCGGTGACTGTCGCAGCCTCGCTCGCGGCGGTCAGCCGGGCGACGACCAGGTGCGCGGCGGGTCTGCGCAGCGCCGACCGCAGCGCCGGCAGGGCATCGTCGAACGGCAGCGCCGGGAGGCCCCGGGCGGCCAGCCGCGCCGCGAGCCCCGGGTCGGCGGCCATCCCCGCGTCGGCCAGGGCCGAGAACCCGACGGTACGCAGCGGCCGGCCGGCAGCCCGCTCGACGGCGGCGTACGTGTCCAGGAAGGCGTTGGCGGCGGCGTAGTCGCCGACCGCCCCGGCGAGTCCGGGCAGCAGCGCGCTGACCGAGGTGAACGCCACCACGGTCGCCGGGCGTCGACCGTACCGGCGCAGCGCCTGGACCAGCAGGTGACCGCCGCGTACCTTCGGCGCCAGCACGGCCTGCAGCTGCGCCACGGACCTCGACCGCAGCGGGCCGGGCCGGACCACACCGGCGGCGTGGAACACCCCGGCGAGGTCGGGCAGCCCGGCGATCAGCGCGTCGACGTCGGCGGCGTCGGTGATGTCGCAGCGGCGGTAGTCGACCCGCGCGCCGAGTGCCCGCAGCCGGTCGACCAGCCCGTCCGGCGCGGCGGCGGCGCGGCCGGCCAGCACGATCCGGCGGTGTCCGCGCGCGGCCAGGTCCGCGGCGAGCGCGGCGCCGACACCACCCGTGCCACCGACAATCAGCTGTACGCCGTCGGCGTCGACCGGTTCCGTCGGCTCCTCGCCGATCGGCGCGGTGGGTACGAGTCGCCGACCCAGCCGCTGCCCGCCCCGCCACGCCACCGGACGCGACTCGACCGCCGCCGGGTCTGGCTGTGCCCCCATGGTCGCCAGCTCGGCGACCAGCGCGTTGACCCACGCCGGTACGTCGTCGGCCGCTGACAGATCCACTCCGGACACCACGCTGTCGGGGTGTTCGTCGGCGAGCGCCGCCGTCAACCCGGTGACCAGGCTCTGCACCGGGTCCGGCCGTTCACCGCTGGCCCCGGTGCTGACCGCGTCGTGGGTGACGACCAGCAGCCGGAATCCGCGTTCGGGCAGCGCGGCGACCAGCCCGGTCACGCCGTGCAGCGTGGCGTCGACGGCCTCGTCCAGCCGGGCCACGCCGCCGTCGGCGTCGAATGCGTCACCGCTGGCCAGGTACACGACGAGGTCGGCGTCACCGATCCCGGTGGCAAGCTCGATGCCGTCGGCGGTCAGCCGGTCGCGTAGCCCGTCCGCCAACGGGCGGCCGAGGGCCGCGCCCGGCCCGGTCAGGTGCACCGAGGCGGGGGAGCGGCCAGCCAGCAGCGGCAGCGGCAGCGGCGACCAGCACACCTGATGGACCAGCCCGTCCCGGTCCTTCGCTGCCTCCGGCAGCCAGTGCCGGCGCCGCTGGAACGGGTACGTCGGCACGGCGACCCGCCGCCGACCACCGGAGAGCCGGACCCGGTCCACGGCGACCCCGCGCTGCCACAGCGCCCCGACCAGCCCGGTCAGCCCGCCGTCGGCGTCGGTCGGCGGCACCGACAGCACCTCGACCCGGTCCGCTGCCTGCGGCGACGCGTCGCGTACCGCCCGGGTCAGCCGGTCCGGGTCGGCACCGAGCAGCACGTCGTAGCCCTGGTCGAGCAGCGCCCGCAGCTGGTCGGCGTCGTCGCCGGTGACGGCGTCGGGCACCACCCCCCAGTCAGCGAGCCGCCGGCAGACCGCCGTCGGCCCGGTCTCGTCGCCGGGCCACACCACGGCGGTACGCGGCCGGCGTACCACCTCGGTGACCGGGCCGGACGCGGCGGCGGCCAACGCGGCGGCGAGCCCGGCGGTGCTGTCGGCGACGACGGCGACCCGGTGCGGCCGGTCGTCCCGGGCGGTGTTGACGGTGGCGCAGACGTCGCCGGGATCCAGCTGCGGGTGCGCGTCGAGATGGGCGGCGAGGGCCTGCAGCGACTGCCGCAGCGCGGCCTCGGTCGCCGCCGAGCAGGTCACCAGGTACGGCCCGGCGCTGGCTGCCCCGGCGGTCGGCTCCGCTGCCGGCGCGGTCTGCTGCGGAGCTGTTGCCGGCGTGGCCTGCTGCAGAACTGTCGCTGGCGTGGCTTCCTGCAGGATCGCGTGCGCGTTGGTGCCACCGAACCCGAAAGCGTTCACCCCGGCGGTCAACGGACCGTCGTCGACCCAGTCCTGTGCGCCGGTCACCACCTGGAACCCGGCGGCGGGCAGGTCCAGTCGGGGCGACGGGGTGTCGACGTGCAGCGACGGCGGCAGTTGCCGGTGCCGCAGCGCCAGCACCACCTTGACCAGGGCGGGCATCCCGGCGGCGTTGAGCAGGTGACCGAGGTTCGACTTGACCGAGCCGATCAGCCGGGGTCGGCCGTCCGGGCGCGGCGGGAAGGCGTGCGCCAGCGACCGCACCTCGACCGGGTCACCGAGCTCCGTACCCGTCCCGTGTGCCTCCACATAGGATACAATGGCCGGGTCGACGCCGCTGTCCCGGTACGCCTGGGTGATCACTTCCCGTTGGCGTAACGGGTTCGGGGCCAGCAGACTCAACGAGCGGCCGTCGTTGTTGACGGCGGTCCCGCGTACCAGGGCAAGGAGTTCGTCCCCGGCGGCGTGGGCGTCGGCGGCGCGGGCCAGGACCAGCGCGGCCCCGCCCTCGCCGGGCACGAACCCGTCGGCGTCGGTGGCGAAGACCCGGCACCGGCCGGTGGGCGACAGCGCCCCGGCGGCGGCGAGCAGCCGGTGCCCGGTGGGCGTCAGGTTCAGGTTGACCCCGCCGACGACGGCCAGGTCACATTCGCGTTCCCGCAGGCTGCGTACTGCCAGGTGCAGCGCGACCAGCGCCGACGAGCAGGCGGTGTCGACCGCGATCGCCGGCCCGGCCAGGTCGAGGGCCTGCGCGACGCGGGCCGGGATCAGGTTGCGCAGGTTGCCGACCAGCGCGGCCGGTTCGCCGGTGACGTCGGACTCGGCGCGGAGCAGTTCGGTGTAGCCGCTTTCACCGACCGCCGCGAACACTCCCACCCGGCGGCCGTGCCGGCGCGGCCCGGCGTACCCGGCGCGTTCCAGCGCCTCGTGCGCCAACTCCAGGAAGATCCGGGCGTGCGGATCGGTGTGGTCGGCGTCGGTGTCGGACATGCCGAAGAAGCCGGCGTCGAAGCCGGCCGGGTCGTCGAGGAACGCCCCCCAGCGGGCGGTGTCGCCCTCGGCCGGCCGCCACCGCTGCGGCGGGATCTCGCCGACACTGTCCCGCCCGTCGAGCAACTGCCGCCAGAACTCGTCCGGGCTGTCCGCGTTGGGGAACCGGCAGGCCAGCCCGATGATCGCCACCCCATCCGCCGCCCCGGCAGCCGCAGCGGCGGCTGGCCCGCCGGTCGGCCCGGCCGCTGGACCACTCGCCGGTCCGGCCGGTTCCACGTTCCCGTCCGCTACCGGGGTGAGCAGATGGTCGGCCAGTGCCGCCACCGTCGCCCGTTCCCGCAGCTCGGCCGGGTCGAGTTCGCGGCCGAACGCGTCCTCCAGGCCGGCCAGCACCTCCATCGCCTGCAGCGACGAACCGCCCAGCGTGGTGAACCGGTCGTGGACGCCGATGTCGTCGGCGGGCCGGCGCAGCACCCGCGCCCACACCGCCCGCACGACCCGCTCCACCTCGTCGCGGCTCCCGCCACCGGCAACAGCGCTCATCGTCGGTGCGATCGCCGGCGTCGGCGGAGTCGTTGCCGCCCAGCGCTGCTCGACGGCGGCGAAGTCACCGGCGGCGTACCGCTGGCGCAGCCGGGGCCGACGCAGCTTGCCGCTGGTGGTGCGGGGGAACGCCCTGGCCGGCACCGGCAGCACCCGCACCTGGTCGTGGCCGGTCGCCGTCACGATCCGGGCCGCTACCCGGGCCAGCACCGCAGCGGCGTCGGCCGGCGGCCGGGCCCACTGCACGAAGACCACGACCCGCTCGGCACCATGGTCGTGGTCGGTGCAGCCGAGCACCGCGACCCGCCCCGCCGGCAGCCCGGCCGTGCCGGCGACGACCTCCTCCAGGTCGGCGGCGTGGAAGGTACGGCCGTTGACGAAGACGACGTCCTTGGCCCGGCCGGTCACGCAGAGCCGGCCGTCGCGCAAAAATCCCAGATCACCGGTACGCAGCCACCCGTCGACGAACACCTCGGCGGTGGCCGCCAAGTCACCGTGGTAGCCGGCGGCCACGTTCGGGCCGCGTACCTCGATCCGACCGACTCGACCGTCCCCGGCGGCCCGGCCGGCGTCGTCGACGACGCGCACCTGGCAGCCGGGCACCGGTCGCCCGACGTCCATGAACTCCACCGTGTCCGGGTCGCCCTCGCCAGCCTGCTGCACTGTGCCGGCGGCGAGGGCCGTCCGGTCCACCCGCACCGGTACGGCGGTTTCGCCCAGCGGTGGGACGGTGACGGCGAGGGTCGCCTCGGCCAGCCCGTACACCGGTTGCAGTGCGGCCGGGTCGAGCCCGGCGGGCCGGGTCCGTTCGACGAACGCCCGCCACACCACCGGCGAGATCGGCTCCGCGCCGACCATCATCAGCCGTACGGCGCTCAGGTCCAGCCCGGCCAGGTTCTCGGCCGGCACCCGCCGGACGGCGAGCGCGAGGGCGAAGTTGGCGGCCGACAGCAGCGTGGCCCGGTGCCGGTGCGCGACGCTGAACCACAGCAGCGGCCGTTTCGCGAACGTCAGCGGACCGATCCGGACCTGCCGCAGCCGGGCGGCCAGTGGCGCCAGGTGGGTGCCGATCAGCCCCATGTCGTGGAAGTACGGCATCCAGCTGACCGAGGTGTCGTCGCTGGTCAGTGCGGCGGCCTGGCCGATCTGCCGCAGGTTGGCCAGCACGTTGCGGTGCCGCAGTTCGACGCCGCGTGGGGTGCCGGTGCTGCCGGAGGAGAACTGCAGGAACGCGGGTGCGTCGGGGTCGGGTGTCGGCAGCTGTCGCCGGGTCGGCCCTGTGCGTAGGCCGGCGATGTGCAGCGCCGGTGCGTCGGCCTGTCGCGCAATCGGGGCGCAGGCGTCGTCGACGATCACCGGTACGCCGCCGAGCATGTCACGCACGCCGGCCACCCGGGTCGGTTCCGGCGGCAGCGGTACGGGGACCAGCCCGGCCGCCAGCGCGCCCCAGAACATCGGCTGGAAGTCGTCGCCGCCGTCGGCCAGCAGGATCACCGGTGTGCCGGCCGTGATCCCGGCGTCGTGCAGCCCACCGGCGACCCGCAGTGCGTCGTCGCGCAGCTGCCGGTGCGTGACGACGCGCTCGGCCCCGTCCCCGCGTACGTGCGTGATCGTCTGATCGGGGGCGGCGTCGGCGGCTGCGATCAGCACATCGAGCAGGTGTTTCTCGCCGTTCGGCCCGTCCGTGATCAGCACGGCCAGACCCTAGCCGAGCCGGTCGACACCCCACCTGGTCCGACCGGCCCGAACCCGGCGGATCCCGGGTCCCGTCGCGTCGGCCGTCAGCGAGCGTCAGCCGCGTGCGAGCCAGCGGGTCACGTCGTCGGTGAGGACCACCTCGTACGGCAGAGCCCGCAGGTCGTCCGCGACCACGTCCAGACCACGGGAGCGTGCGAGGTCAGCCAGCCACGACCAGGGATGCTCCTCGGCGGTCTCTTCGTCATCGGGAAGCACCACGGTCAACACGGACCGGGTGACACTTTCCCGGGGCTCGTCAACCGGGTCGGCATCTGGACGCGCAGCGCGCGCCGACCGCCGACCGAGTGTGAAGCCGCGGTCCTGGTGCAGCAGCACCCGCCGACCGTCGTCCAGCATGACGAACTCGCCGACGGAGGAGCTCTGAGTATCGGCCGCATCGGCCTGCTGCGGTCGGAGGTCGCAGATGGCTCCGACGCCGACGACGCGGCCGGGCCTGACCGGCGGCAGGTCCACGTGGTCGTCGACGGCATCCGGGTACGCCTGCCAACCGCTGCCCGCTCCGCTCACTTGCCGTACCTCCTGACGTTGGCCGAGCGCCTCCGTCGTTCGGGGCGAGACCGCGCCCGCTCCGGTCGCCGTCGCCGTTATTGGCACTCCTGCAGCTTCCCACGCAATCGAACTAACAAGAAAGAAGAACGTTGGGGGCAAGGAGGAGGAGTGGACTTCCACGAAAGATGGCGAGTGCGAGTTGTCCACAGCCCGTCGAATTGATCTCTCCGATCTGCGTTCCTTGCGCACACTGTGGATGGGCTGCGACGGGAGGGCGTCCAGTTGACCGGACGGCGGGACAGCTTCATCAGGAGGCGCAGGGTGGCCGGCTTCAGTCAGGAAGGGCTGGCCGAGCGTCTGCAGGTCGATCGGACCACCGTGGCCCGGTGGGATCAGGGTAAGGCTGAGCCGTACCCGCTGACCCGAGCGCGCCTCGCGGAAGCGCCCGGCACTTCAGCCGACGAGCTTGACGCCCTGCTCGCCGGGGAGCCGGAAAATCGTCGGAGCTGTCCCGTGCCAACGTCGAGGAAGCTGCGATCCTGACTCACCAAGCAGTCAAGAGCCTGAAGGCGTACCTGTCAAACCTGTAGGTTGATCCGCCAGCTTCCGTGAGGGATTCAGCCGGCGGGTGGTACCGGGATGCTCATCTGGTCGCGGCGTAGTTGCAACGCCGTGTGGCGTGCCGGGGCGAAGCCCATCGACTGGTACAGGTTTCCGCTGCCGGCCGTGGCGTTCAGGTCGACGACGCTGACCGTGGTGTCGGTGGCGAACCAGTCCAGCAGGGCCCGCACGCAGTCGCGGGCGTAGCCGCGGCCACGATGGGCCGGCTCGGTGCACACGTTGAACAGGTGCCCGCGCAGCCCGCCCGGGTTGCCGGGGGAGGGGGCGTGCCGGTCGCACTGGCCGACGGCGTTGCTGACGATGCCGTGCTGCGGGTCGTCGACCACGAACGCCGCGAACATCTCAGGGCCGCCGAGTGACTGGGCGAACCAGTCTAGGGCTGCCGACCGCCACTCGGCCGTCTCATCGCCGACCGGTGCGCCCATATCGCGCAGCATGACGACCCGCAGTCGTACCAGGGCGGGAGCGTCGGCCTTCGTTGCTCGGCGCACCTGCGGTTGCGCTGGATGATGCATCCGTGCAGCCTATCTGCGGCCGGCGCCGGGTGATCCGCCTGCTGACACCCAAGATCATGTGAGCGCTATGGACGTCTCAACGTCGACGAGACGTCCATAGCGCTCACATGATCTTGAGCTACACCGGCTGCGAGCCGGCAACGAGTACGCCCACCCCGGGTACGCACCGGACTACGCCCTCTGCCCGCAGCATGAGGATGGCCTGGCGGACGACTGACGTCGCGACCCGGTGCTGTTCCCGCAACTGGTCGGTGGGCGGCAGTCGATCGCCCGGACGCAGTCGACCGGACTCGACCTGCACCTGGATGTCGTCCGCGACCTGCTCCCACTGCGGCGCTACGGCCACTGGCCCTCCTGACGACAGCCGGCAGCGGGTACGCCAGCGCTACGAGCCGGCGGCCTCGTCGCGGTCGGCGACGAACACCCCAAGCCCGTGTACGCCATGGACCAAGCGCTCCATCTGCAACACGAGGATGGCGTGCCGAACGACGCCAGCGGAGACGCCGTATTCGGAGCGCATTTCGGCGGTCGAGGGCAGCTTGTCGCCTGGACTGAGCTGGCCGGACGCGATCTGCTCACGGACGTGATCGGCGATCTGCGCCCACTTCGGTTTGGCGGGCATCTGGACTCCCTGGTCTGCACCGCCATTTGATCACGCCCTGCGCTGGTCAGACAAGTAGAGACTAGTAGGGAGTTGACTTGTACAGACTAGTATGACAAAGTTCAGCCCGGCTCCTTGGTCTGCAAACCCGGAGCTGGTTCCCCGCAAGGAGCCTGGTCAGCCGGCCGCCCCGCCGGCTGACCAGGTGCGCCCTCTCCACGCCTGAACGGGAGGCACCGACCGGTGACAATCGACCCCCGACCTGCCACCACCCTGCCCAACCGCCAACAACAGCACCCCGAGATCCAACCCGACGGACAGCCGGTGACCGCCGGACAGTCGGTGGCCTCGTCCGCCGGCAGCGTCTACACCGCGTATGCCCGGAAGTTGGTCGTCGCGGCGCAACAGGCCGTCGACACGCACACCACATCGGCGTACAACGGGTGTTGTCTGGGCTGCGGACGGCCCGGCCCCTGCGCTGACCTGGCCGCCGCCGAAGCGACCCTGGCCCGCTACCACCGGCTGCCGTTCCGTCGGCCCGGCGCGACCCTGCTCGACCCGGCCCGGACCACCGACGCCGGCCAGGCGCGGTTCACCTGGTGGCGGAGGTCGGCATGACCGACGCACCAGTTGAGCGGACCGACACCGCTGACGGGCAGGCGTTGCAGGTGGCCGCCGACACGATCGACGTCCTGCGGACCGTCGCCCTGGCGATGGAGACCACCGTCACCCACGCCGAGGAGCAGCTCGACGGCACCCGGCACCCGGACGCCCGACTCGCCACCGACCGTTACCAGGCCGCGTTGCATGAAGCGTGGGAGGCGTACGGCGAAGTCCTCGACGCCGTCAGCGCCGGCCGCCCGCAGCTGCCGGGTGGCCGGCCGGTCGCGGTCGCGTCCATTCTGTACGGCCTGCAGACCGCTCGCCACCACGCTGCGCACGCCGCCGCCCAGCTGCCTGACCTGCGGAAACGGGTCGCGTACGCCGCTGACCGGCTGCACCGCAGCGAACACCCGCACGCCCAGGCCACCGCCGACCGGCTGGCCGTCGCGCTGAGCCGACTGCATGATGTCGAGGTCAGTCTGAGCGTCGGCACCGGCGCGGTGGACCGCTACATTGATGCCCTCGACACTGGTGCCGATCCGCCGGCGGCGCGGACCGCCCGGCTGGCTGCGGTGCATCCGATAGCCAGCCCCAACGGGGACGCCCTTGCCATCGGCACCCGGATGGCGGCGACGGTAGTGGCCGCCAACCGTCGGCACCTGCGGTTCCGGACCCGCTGGCAGGTGTTTCGTCGGACATTGTGGAACAGCGTGAAGCGGGAGATCCGCCTGTGACGACCAAGAAGCCGGTGACGACCAACCAGCCGGCGCCGAGCAAGCAGCCGGTGGCGGCGCTGAGCTATCTGATGGCCGGGCAGGTGCACGCCCATGACCGCTGGGTGCAGCGGTTCACCGAAGCCGACCGCCAACATTATCTTGACCTGCTCAGCGCGTTGTTCGTGCTCTGTGCCGACCGGCGGTTCCGCCGCGACGACCACGGCGCGGTGATCCGCTTCGTGGCCAGCGTCCGGGAACGCTTCGACCCCGACCGCACCATGGTCGACCCGGTCATCGCGGAGAACCTGCTGCTTGCCGCGCTCGGCGCCCACGAGACGTTGCCGGCCACCGCGGAGAACGTCACCGTACAGACGTTGCTCACCGTCGCCCTGGTCAGCGACGAGCAGCCCAGCCCGGCCGGCTACGACGCACTGCTACGCGAGGTCGACGCCATGGTCACCACCGCGTCGCCGCCCGGCTAGGCATCCGCCTCGACCGTCGATCCCTGATGGACCAACTCCGGAATATGCTGTGCCTTCGGCGACTGGAGGGGACGCGACGATGACCGGGAACAGCCCACCACACAAGCTGCTGCTGCGGACCGCCGGTCGGTCCGATTTGGATTCGGTACGGCTGCTCGACGTCTTCGCCGCTCAACGGCGGCAGCTCTGCGACGACCTGCGGAGTCTGAGCCCCGAGCAGTGGTCCGCGCCGAGCCGCTGCCCCGGATGGTCGGTGCAGGACACCGTCCGACACCTGGGCGACGTCACCGGCGCGGTCGCCGCCGACCCAGGCGACCGGATGTTCGATGTGACGGCCGGTTTCGACCCCCGGACCACCCCTCGCCAATGGCTCGCGGCGTCGGCCGGCGAGTCACCGGCCGACACCCTCGACCGGCTTGTCACGACCACGGAGAAGGCACTCGCCGTGGCCCGGGACCGGCTGGCCCGCGACGACCGGTTCGACGTCGTCCTGCCGTACGGGCCGATGGACTGGACGGTGCAGGCACTGCACGTGCTGTGGGACTCGTGGCTGCATGAACGCGACATCTTCCTACCGCTCGGCGTCGACCGCCCGACCGACCCCGAGGCGACCAGCTACGCGACCGCGTACGGGCTGCTCATCGCGGCGGCCGTGGCGCAGAAGTTCGGTGCCCAGGTGCGCCAGCGTCTCGAACTCGGCGGCGACGGCGGTGGCGTATTCGAGGTGGCCGCCGACGAATCGGTGACGCTGACCGCGACGCTCACCGCGACCCGGGCGGCGACGGCCGGCCCGCCGGCCACCGAGGTGACCGACGCACTGGCCGGGCGGGGCTCGGCCGCGGTGCTCGACGGCGTGCCCGACGGGTCGCGTACCGCCCTGACCGTCCTCGCCACCTTCTTCACCACCCCGGCCGAGGAGACTGCGGTCTGACGGTGGCACAGGCGCCTACGGGGTGATGACGATCCGGGCGCCGGCCGACCCGTCGGCCTGGGCCTGCCAGGCGGCGGCCACCTCGTCAAGCGGCCGCACCTGGTGGTCGACGGTCAACCGGCCGGCGTGGGCATGCCCGGCGATCGCGGCGACCGCCGCCGCCCGCTGCTGCCCGGTCAGCTCGTTGTTGGTGTAGCCGAGCACCCGTAGCGAGCCGCCGCGCAGCGTGGCCGAGTCGATCGGGGCGGTCGCCCCGGCCGAGCCGCCCAGGTTGACCAGCCGGCCACCGGGCCGCAGCACCCGCAGCGCCGCTGCCGCCGGCACCCCGAACAGTGGGTCGAGGACCAGGTCGACCGGGCCGCCGGCGGCATCGCGCAGCCGGTCGGCGAGCCCGGGTACGTCGTCGTCGGCGCGCAGCGGCACCACCGCGTCGGCACCGAGGGCCCGTAGCCGCTCGGCGGCGGCGGTCGACCGGGCGGCGGCGGTGACCCGGCGGGCCCCGACCAGCCGGGCGATCTGCACCCCGGCCTGCCCGACGGTGCCGCTGGCCCCGAGGATCAGCACGTCCTCCCCGGCGCGCAGCCCACCCCGCAGGGTCAGCGCCGACCAGGCGGCGACCGCCGAGTAGCCGAGCGCGGCGATCAGCCGATGGTCCACCCCGTCGGGCAGCGGCACCAGGTCGGCGACGGCCACGGTGGCGTACCCGGCGAGGCCGCCGTCGCCCGCTGCCATCCCGGCGCGGGTCGGGAACCACACTCCGGAGCCGTCGGCGAGGGTGCCGACGCCCTGCACCCCGGGCACGTACGGCAGGGCCGGCGCGCCCAGGTAGGAGCTGCCGGAGGCGCAGAGCAGGTCCAGTGGGGTGATCGGCGCGGCGTCGACCCGGACCAGCACCTGCCCGGCGGCGGGTCTCGGCCGGGGCCGGCGCTGCACGGTCGGTGGTTCGCCGTACCTGGTGAGCACGGCGGCGGTCATCGACTCCGAGGCGGCCATCAGGTGGCGATGTCCGGGTACGGCAACGCGAAGTGGGCCAGCCGCAGCCCGTACTGCTTCTGGTAGGCCAACGGCTCGTCGTGGTCGCGTTCGAACATGGCGATGAACAACGTCAACGTGAGGAACGGGTGCGCGCCCAGCTCGAACAGCCGGACGTGGTCGTGGGCTGCGAGGGCGTCGCGTTCGTCGTCGGTGAAGCGCAGCCAGGTGCTGGCCTCACCGGTGTGGCAGTTCAGTACGGAGTTCGCCCGTTCCGCCTCCCACCAGGTGACGAATTCCTGCGGCTCGGACCGGTAGCGCTCGACCAGCTCCGGGTCCCGGTCGACGGTGTAGAGGAACTTGTCCACAAGGTACTTGCTCATGCCGGCGCTCCGTTCGGGTACCAGGTGAAGTAGGCCTCCATGGTGTGGAACAGGTCGAGGGTGTCGACGTGGTCGGCCTTCGCGCCGGCTCCGGCGACCCCCATCATCAGCATGAAGTCCATGAAGCCGTGGGTGGCGTTGCCGGGGGAGTGCAGGCTGTCCAGGGTGACCTCGGCCAGGCAGCCGTCCAGGTCACCGTTGGCGATCCACTCCACCGCCCGCTGGTCGAACTCCGGGTCCGGGCCGTGCGGGCCGAACTGGCGGGGCCCGCCCAGCTCCAGCGACAGGTGCCCGGTACCGATGATCGCCACCCGCAGGTGACTCGGCCACGACGCGACGATGTCCCGGATCGCCTCGCCGAGCTGCACGAAGCGTTTCGGCTGCGGCAGCGGCGGGGCGAAGATGTTGGTGTAGATCGGCACGATCGGCAGGTCGGCCTCGGGCCGCAGGGTGATGATCGGGCAGGTGATGCTGTGGTCGATCCGCAGCTCGTTGCTGAACGCCAGGTCGAAGCCGGCGTCCAGGCCGGCCCGCAGCAGATGGGCCGACAGGTCCTCCTGGCCGGTGAGCAGCATCCGGGGCAGGCCGAACTCGCGTTCCTCGTTGTACCAGTTGGCGTCGTAGAACGGCGCCTTGCCGACCAGGAACTGCGGCATGTTGTCCAGCCACAGCTGGTGGAAGTGGTCGGAGCCGACCATCACCAGCACGTCCGGGTTGGCCTTGGTGAGGGTCTCCCGGAAGGCGAGGATCTTGCGCTGCCACTCGTCGGCGAAGGGTGGCCGGTCGTCGCCGGTGGCGGTAGTGGCGCGGTAGTAGAACGGGTGGTGGGTGGAGGCGATGACCGCGACGATGCTGGCCATGGCCGCTCCTTCCAAGAGTCGGGATCAGGCGGGGGCGGGGGATCAGCTGTCGGTCGGGGCGACGTAGCGGGCGTTGCGGTCGACGGTGCGGTAGATGTCCATGCCGAGCGGGTTGCGGCGTTCCTCGGCGAGGTGGCCGAGCAGCCCGGCGGTGCGGGCCAGCAGGGCGAAGCCGCGCAGCAGGTCGACCGGCAGGTCCAGGTCGGCCAGCGCGGCACCGCACACCCCGGCGCCGTTGAGCGGCAGGGTGCGGCCGAGGACCTGCGGGTGGATCCGGCCGATCGCTTCGAACAGCCGCAGGTGCGGCCCGCGCAGACCTTCGGCGTCCGCGATGCGGATCAACACCGGGGTACGCGGGTCGACGTCCTTGTGGACCGGGTGGCCGAGGCCGGGCAGCAGCTGCTTGGCGGCGCGGGCGGCGCGGACCGCCGTCAGGGCGACCTCGTCCCAGCCGGCGTCGTCGTCGGGGTGGCTGTCGAGCCCGGCGAGGGTGTCGGCGAGGAACCGGCCGCAGTCCTCGGTGACGCCGAGGAAGCGGGAGCCGCCGCCGAGCAGCCCGGCGGCGATGGCGCCCTGCAGCGACTCGGGGGCGCTGAGGTACGTGAGCCGGGCGGCGATCGCCGTCGGGGTGAAGCCGTGGTCGGCCAGCGCGACGAGCACCGCTTCGAGGACCCGGACCTGCCCGGGGGTGGGTCGGCGGCCGGCGACCAGCCAGTACGCCAGCTCACCGAAGCCGACCTTGCCCATCAGGTCCTCGGCGAGGTCCTGGCCGAGCAGCCGGATGCTGGTCCGGTCGGAGGTGCCGATCGAGGTCGGGAAGCTCAGCTGCTCGTCAGCCATGCGCGGATCTCCTCACCGTGTTCGTCGAGTGCGGGCGGCGGCGTGTCGTAGCGTGCCGGGGTCTGCGACAGGGTGATCGGGTGCCGGATGCCGGGCACGGCCGCCGCGCCGTCGCCGACGGTGACCACCGGGTCGAGGCCGAGCCGCTGCGCGAGCGCCACCCCGCCGTCGATGGTGTTGATCGGCGCGCACGGCACCCCGGCGGCCAACAGAACCTCGAACCACTCGTCACGGGTGCGTTTGCGCAGCTGCTCGACCAGCAGCGGGCGTAGCGCCTCGCGGTTGGCGGTGCGGTCCTGGTTGCGGCCGAAGCGGGGGTCGTCGACCAGCTCCGGTACGCCGAGCACCTCGCACAGTTTGCGGAACTGCCCGTCGTTGCCGGCGATGACGATGAGTTCGCCGTCGGCGACCGGCAGCGGCTCGTACGGGAACAGGCTGGGGTGGGCGTTGCCCATCCGGAACGGCACCACGCCGCCGGCGACGTACCCGCTGCTGTGGTTGACCAGCCCGGACAGTGCCGAGGACAGCAGGTTGACCTCGACGTGCTGGCCGGTGCCGGTGGTGTCGCGGTGGTGCAGGGCGGCGAGGATGCCGATGCTGGCGTGCAGCCCGGACATCACGTCGAAGACGCTGATGCCGGCCCGGTACGGCGACCCGTCGGGGTCGCCGGTGAGGCTCATCAGCCCGGAGACGGCCTGCACCATCAGGTCGTAGCCGGGGTAGGCGGCGCCGGCACCGGTGCCGAATCCGCTGATCGACGCGTAGATGATCTTGGCGTTGCGGGCGGCGACGCTGTCGTAGTCCAGGCCGAAGCGGCGCAGCCCGCCGGGCCGGAAGTTTTCGATCATGACGTCGGCGCGGTCGGCGAGCCGGCGGGCGACGTCCAGGTCGTCGGGGTTCTTGAGGTCCAGGGCGATGGACCGTTTGTTGCGGTTGATCCCCAGGTAGTACGTGGAGACGCCGTCGCGGGTCGGCGGCATCCAGGTACGCGTGTCGTCGCCGCTGGGCCCCTCGACCTTGATCACTTCGGCGCCGAGGTCGGCGAGCAGCATGGTGGCGTACGGGCCGGCGAGGATCCGGGAGAAGTCGGCGACCAGTAGACCGTGCAGCGGCCCGGTGCCACCGGCTGGTCGCGCGTCGGCTCCCGATGCGTGGTGCTCGGCCATCTTCTGGTCGCCTCCCTCGTGCCCGTACGGGCAATGTGACCGTACAGCGGACGATCGTCCGAGAATCGAGTCTCGGTTGCGGATCCGAGCGTGTCAACCCGCATCGGCAAGCTCTCAGCAAACTTCCTGTTCAAGGTGCTCAAGGTTAGGGTGAAACAAGTTTGAAATCTTCTCTTGACGTCGCTCGTGACCCGGAACACACTGGCAGGAATCGTGATTGACCGTCTAGCGGACAGTGGTCCGAAAGCCTGTGGAGCGGATGGGAGAGGCGCTGATGAGCACAGACGCGCAGCGGAGCGCGGCAGCCGGCCGGCCGGTGGTCTTCCGTAACGGCCTGGTGCTGACCATGGACGACAGCCACACGGTGCTGCCCCGCGCCGACGTGCTGATCGTCGGCGACCGGATCGCCGAGGTCGGCGAGGCGCTCGCCGTACCCGACGGGACGCTGGAGATCGACGCGGCCGGCGGCATCGTCATGCCCGGCATGATCGACACCCACCGGCACATGTGGCAGACCGCGATGCGTGGGTACGGCGCCGACTGGACGCTGACCCAGTACTTCGTCTGGTACTACCTCGAATCCGGCAAACTGTTCCGACCCGAGGACGTGTACGCCGGCAACCTCCTCGCCGCGATCGAGGCCATCGACGCCGGGGTCACCACCACCGTCGACTGGTCACACGGGCTGCAGACCCCGCAGCACGCCGACGCCGCCGTGGACGCCCTGGAAGCCGTCCCCGGCCGGTTCGTCCTGGCCTACGGCAACCTGCAGCAGGGCCCCTGGGAGTGGGCCACCAGCCCCGACTTCCGCGACTTCGTCACCCGCCGCGTCCACGGCCGGGGCGACATGCTCGGCTTCCAGATGGCCTTCGACGTCACCGGCGACCCGACCTTCCCGGAGAAGGCCGCCTTCGAGGTGGCCCGCGAGCTCGGCGTGCCGGTCACCACCCACGCCGGGGTCTGGGGTGCCACCAACGACGACGGCATCCGGCTGATGCACGAGAACGGCTTCATGACCGAGTCGACCGTCTACGTGCACGCCGCCACCCTCAACCGCGACTCGTACAACCGGATCGCTGCCACCGGCGGCTCGGCCTCGGTCTCCACCGAGAGCGAGCAGAGCGCCGGCCAGGGCTACCCGCCCACCTGGCAGCTGCGCCAGCACGACATCCCGGTGTCGCTGTCGATGGACACCAGCGTCTGGTGGAGCGGCGACCTGTTCTCCGCGATGCGCGCCACGCTCAGCGCCGACCGCTCCCGCGAACACCTCGAGGCGCACGGCCGGCAGGAGACCGTCACCCACTGTCACCTGCGGGCCGAGCAGGTCGTCGACTGGGCCACCCGGGGCGGGGCGCGGGCGCTCGGCATGGACAGCCTGGTCGGTGCGCTCACCCCGGGCCGCAAGGCCGACGTGGTGCTGATCAAGAATGACGCCTCGCCGGTGATGTTCCCGGTTCTGCACCCGTACGGCCATGTCGCGTTCCAGGCCCAGCGCGGCGACGTGCACAGCGTGGTGATCGACGGCCGGCTGGTCAAGCACGAGCACCGCCTCGTCGACGTCGACCTGGCCGCCGCCCGCGCCGCCGTGACGCGCACCATCGAGCACCTCACCGCCGAGATGGGCGACGACGCCTGGACCAAGGGGATGAACCCGGACATCCCAGAGACCAAGGTGCTGGACAACCCGTACACCTACACCCAGTGGGACGCCGGCAGCGCCCAATGGAAGCATTGACCGTCTGACGGGCCCCGGCGGGTCGACCGCCCGCCGGGGCGGACCGCCGATCATCACCGAGAAGGGGCCGCCGTGGCGCGCGAGGCCGGAGCAGACTTCATCGAGGCGTTGGCCCGTGGCCTCGACGTGCTGCGCTGCTTTCCGCCGGGCCGCCCCACCATGACGCTCAGTGAGATTGCGGCGGCGACCGGGCTGGCCCGTCCGACGGTACGGCGGATCCTGCTCACCCTCGACGAGCTGGGGTACGTGCGCAGCAGCCCGGACCGGGGGTTCTCCCTCACCCCGCGGGTGCTCGAACTCGGCATGACCTACGTCAACGCGTTGAGCATCTGGGACGTGGCCCGCCCACACATGCAGCGCCTGGTCGGGCAGACCGGCGAGTCGACGTCGATGGCGCAGCTCGACGGCAGCGACATCGTCTACGTCACCCGGGTCGCCGTACCGAAGATCGTCACCCTCGCGGTGACCATCGGCACCCGGTTCCCGGCGGTCGCCACCTCGATGGGAAAGGTGCTGCTCGCCGCGCTCGAACCGGACGAGCTGACCGCCACGCTGGCCCACCCAGGCCGGTCCGGGATCACCCCGCGCTGGCGGCCCGACCGCGCCGAGCTCGACCGGGTGCTGCGCGAGGTCCGGGCCCGCGGCTGGGCCGCCGCCGACCAGGATCTGGCCGCCGGCATTCGGTCGGTGGCGACCGGGGTACGCGACGGCGACGGCCGGGTCGTCGCGGCGGTGAACGTGACCGTGCACGCCGCCGAGACGTCGATGGAGAAGCTGACCGGCGAGCACCTGCCGCGCCTGCTGAGCACCGCCGCCGAGATCAGCCACGACTGGGCGCGACTCGGCGCGGTGCCGATGACCACCGTCCGGCAGCAGTCGGATCCGGAGCCGGCCAGCAGATGACCAGCAGGCACCCCACTTCATCATCCTTGGGTGATTTTTCCGATTTAAAGAGTTAATTCGGCAAACATCGCTCTTGCCACAAAAAGCACTGATAGAACTGTCCGTACCTGTCAGGGTTCGGAGAGTAGGTGCGCAGCGGATGACCAGTTCCGAGCTGGCCACGACGGGCGTGCCGGGGCGCGCGGCCAATCCGGCCGGCGCCGCTACCACCGCTCCGGTCCGGGAGAAGCCGCCGGGGGCGGCCGAGGGCGCGGCTCGGGGGCCGGCCCGGCCGGTCATCACCGGCGGCCGGGGGCACGGCACGTTCCGGCGGGACATCGAAGGGTTGCGTGCGGTCGCCGTACTGCTCGTCGTGCTCTACCACGCGGGCGTCCCGCTGTTCGGCGGCGGCTACGTCGGCGTCGACGTCTTCTACGTCATCTCCGGCTTCGTGGTCACCTCGGTGCTGCTGCGCGAGTACGCCACCGACGGCACCATCTCCATCCTCGGCTTCTACGCCCGGCGCGCCCGACGGCTGCTGCCCGCCGCCGTCCTGGTGCTGATCACCACCTTGGTCGCCGCCTGGTGGTGGCTGCCGCTGCAACTGCAGTGGATCGCCACCCAGGCGATCGCGAGCGCCGCGTACTGCGTGAACTTCCTGCTGGCCCGCAACAGTGTCGACTACCTGGACACGATGCGCCGGGAGTCGCCGCTGGAGCACTACTGGTCGCTGGCGGTGGAGGAGCAGTTCTACCTGTGCTGGCCGCTGCTGCTGCTCGCGTTGCTCGGCCTGCCCCGACTGCTGCGCTGGCGGCCGGCCCGGTCCTGGTGGCGTCCGGGCGATCTGCGGCTGGTGTCCGCTGTCGTGGCCGGCGTCGCCGTGCTCTCCTTCGCGCTCTGCGTCTGGCTGACCGCGACGTCGCCCGGGTACGCGTACTTCGGCTCCCCGGCGCGGGCCTGGCAGTTGCTGGCCGGCGTGCTGATCGCCCTCGGGGCCGGCGCCGCGTCGCGGCTCCCGGCCCGGCTCGCCGCCGCCATGGCCTGGACCGGGTTGGCCGCCGTGCTGGCGGCAGCCCTGCTGTTCGACAGCACCACCCCGTTCCCCGGCTACCCGGCGCTGCTGCCGGTGGCCGGTGCGGCGCTGGTGATCGCCGCCGGCTGCGCGCCGCACAGCGGTGGGGCCGGCGGGCTGCTCGCGCTACGTCCGATGCAGTGGATCGGACGGCTGTCGTACTCGTGGTACCTGTGGCACTGGCCGTTCCTGGTGATCGGCGCCGCCCTGCTCGGCGGGCACGGCACGATCTGGCAGAACCTGGGCCTGGTCGGCGGCGCGTTGGTCGCCGCCGCCGGCACGTACCTGCTCGTCGAGGCCCCGTTGCGGCGGCGCCGGCGCACGGTCCGGCCGTGGCGCACGATCGGCCTGGCCGCCGTGGCGTCGGCCGCCGTCGTCGCGGTGGCGGTGCCGGCGCTGGCGACGAAGCCGACGCTGGTGGGGCCGGGCCGGCCGGTCGACACCGCCGCCATGCTGGCCGCCTCGGCCGACGTCGAGCGTGACCTGGCCCGGTTGGTCGCCGCCAGTGTCGAGACCGGCCCGGTGCCGGCCAACCTGACCCCGCCGCTGCCCGAGGTGACCACCGACATTCCGGCCGTGTTCCACGACGGCTGCGTCGTGCTGCGGATCACCGACACCGGCAGCGACCACCCGTGCGAGTACGGCGACCCGGCCGCGCGGCAGACCGTGGTGCTGTTCGGCGACTCGCACGCGGGCAGCTGGTTCCCGGCGGTGCGCCGGCTGGCCGACGAGCGCGACTGGCGACTGGTCGTCATGGTCAAGGGGTTCTGCAGTGCCGCGTCGGTGCGCTTCCACCTGGACTCGGTCAACCGGCCGTACGACGAGTGCGTCCAGTGGCGGGAGCAGGCCCTGCGGCGGATCGGGGAGCTGCGACCCGCGATGGTGGTCACCTCGTCGACCAACTACACCTTCGGCGACCCGGTCGGCGGGTACACCGACCGGGACCAGGTCTGGACCGACGGCTGGGCCCGGACCGTCGACACGATCAGGTCCACCGGCAGCGAGGTGGTGCTGATCGGTGACGTACCGTGGCTGCCGGCGACCGTGGTCGACTGCCTGGCGCTGCACCTGACCGACGCGCGGACCTGTCACGGTGCGGTGTCCGACGTGGTGCTGGAGCCCCGTCGACGGCAGATGATCGCCGACGCCGCGCGAGATCGGGGCGCACTGGTCGTCGACCCGACCCCGTGGTTCTGCACGTCGACGGTCTGCCCGGCGCTGGTCGGCAACGTGGTCACGCTGCGCGACGGCAACCACATCTCGGCCACCTACTCGCGGTTGCTGTGGCGGGCGTTGGACGAGCAGATCGGGCTGCTGGGCGCCTAGTGGGCACCGTGACTGGTTCTGGCCCGGGTGACGACGCGCATACGCCGGCGACGAGCTGGCTGCTGGCCGCCACTCTGATCCCGGCCGCCAGCGCGGTGCTGGCCTGTGTGGATCCCCGGTTGCGGCACTGGTTCCTGATCCCGGTCACGGTCTGCGGCGTACTGATCGGAGTCGACGCCTTCCAGTGGCTGCTGCGACGGCGCGACGTGTTCGACCCGCAGGCGGTCCTCGGCCTGTTCGGCGTCCACTTCTACTACCTCGTGCCGGTGCTGCACGTGGTGCTGGACTACTGGCCGACGCTGCTGCACCCGTCGGGGTCCGGGTGGCGATCCGCGCTGGGCACGATGGCGCTGCTGAACATGGTCGGGTTGGTCGTCTACCGGGTGGTCCTGTCGCTGCCCGGTCGGGGTCCGCGCCGGTCCGCGCCGCCCCGGCTCGACCCGGCGCGCTTCCAGTCGGTCGCCCTGGTCGCCGTCGCCATCGGCGTCCTGGCGTTCGGCGTCGAGGTGGTGCTGCTCGGCGGGCCGGGCGGCTTCCTCACCGCGATGACCCAGGACCGCGAGGCGTTCGCCGGGCTGGGTTGGCTGCTGCTGATCAGCGAGTCCTTCCCGCTGCTGCTGTTCTGCCTGGTCCTGGTGCGCTGGCGGCAGCTGCTGCGCCGCCGCGCCGACTTGGTGGTGCTGCTGCTGGTCGGTCTGGTCGCGGTCCAGTTCCTGGTGGGCGGCCTGCGGGGCAGCCGGTCGGCGGTGCTGTGGCCGCTGGTGCTCGGCCTGGTCCTGGTGCATCTGCTGATCCGGCCGATCACCCGGAAGGCGTTCGTCGCCTCGGCGGTGGCCGTGGTCATGTTCGTGTACGCGTACGGGCTCTACAAGGGTGCCGGGGTGGAGGTCGTCGACATCGCCAAGGGCACCCGTACCGTCGAGGAGGTCTCCGCGGAGACCGGCCGTGACCTGCCGACGGTGCTGCTGGCCGATCTGGGTCGGGCGGACGTTCAGGCGCTGCTGCTGGACCGGCAACGTGTCGGTGCCGCCGGCTGGAGCTACGGGAGCACCTACGTCGCCGCGCCGCTACTGCTGGTGCCGGGCAGCTTGGGCACCGAGCGGTTCCGGAGCAAGTCGGCGGTCGGTACGGAAGTGCTGTACGGGCCGGGCGTGTACGAGTCCGGGGTGAGCTCCCAACGGGTCTTCGGCGTCACCGGCGAGGCGATCCTCAACTTCGGACCGGCCGGCGGCCTGCTGTCGTTCGTGTTCCTCGGGCTGTTCCTGCGGTTCGCCACCCGGTACTACGCGCAGGCGAGGCGTCGTGACGCCCTCGCGGCGAAGCTGCTCTGCCTGCCACTGTGCGCGATCACGATCATCCTGGTCACTGCGGATCTGGACAACATCCTGGCCTTCTACCTCGGTGAGGCGCTGCCGCTGGCGCTCGTGGTGCTCTGCGCGATCGCGCGCCGGCCACGGACAGCCGTCGGTCATCGTCAATACCGACAATCGGTGCCTAATGTGCTGCTAGTCTCAAATCATCTCAAATAGCCGAAGGGGTGCACCGGTGGACGACATGCATGTCGTGATCATGGCGGGCGGCAAAGGCGTACGGCTGCGGCCGTACACCACGGCGCTGCCCAAGCCACTGGTGCCGATCGGCGAGCACTTCGCGATCCTCGACGTGGTCCTGCACCAGCTGGCCGCCTGCGGATTCCGGACCGTGACCATGGCGATCAACCACCACGGCTCGCTGATCCGGGCGTTCGTCGGCGACGGCTCGCGGCACGGACTGTCGGTCGACTACGCGCAGGAGCGGACTCCGCTGTCCACCGTCGGACCACTGTTCACGATGCGCGACCGGCTGCCGGAGCGGTTCCTGGTGATGAACGGCGACATCCTGACCAACCTCAACTACGCCGACCTGCTGCGCGCCCACACCGACTCGGGCGCCCCGGTGACCGTGGCGACCTTCCGGCGCAAGGTGAAGGTCGACTTCGGTGTCCTCGCCGTCGAGGGGGACAAGGTCGTCGAGTTCAACGAGAAACCCACCCTGGACTACCGGGTCAGCATGGGCGTGTACGGGCTCAGCAGGCAGACGATCGCGGCGTACCCGAGCGGCATCGCGTTCGGTTTCGACCAGCTGATGATCGACCTGATCAACCAGGGCAACCCGCCCGCCGCCTACGACTTCGACGGCTACTGGCTCGACATCGGTCGGCCCGAGGACTACGACGAGGCGAATCGCAGCTTCGAGACGTTGAAACCGATCCTGCTGCCGGCCGCGCTGCGGGAGCCCGCATGAACGCGCGCCCGGACCGGACAGACCTCGATCTCGGACAAGGAGCGACAATGGTGAATCGAATCGGCATCGTGGGCATGGGCTACGTCGGGCTGACCCTGGCGGCCGGCCTGGCCCGCAACGGATTCGAGGTGCACGGCGTCGACAGCGAGCCGCGCGTCCGGGAGGCGCTGTCGGCCGGCCGGGTCCACCTGTACGAGCCGGGCCTGGCCGAGGCGCTGCGGGACACCCTCGGCCGCAACCTGTTCGTCCATCCGACCCTTCCGCCGGATCTCGACGCAGCGGTCATCTGCGTGTCGACCCCGGTCCGCGAGGGCACCTCGACGCCGGTCCGACACGGCACCTCGACCCCGGTCCGCGACGGCACCCGACAGCCGGACCTGACCAACGTCGCGGCCGCCGCGACCGAGATCGCCCGGCGCTGCGGACCGCAGACCCTGGTCGTGGTGCGCAGCACCGTGCCGGTCGGCACCAGCCGGCGGGTCGTCCTGCCGGCGTTGACCGCAGCCTGGGGCCGGGCCCGGCTGGTGATGGCACCGGAACGGACCATCCAGGGGCAGGCGCTGCGCGAGCTCACCGAACTGCCCCAGGTGGTCGGCGGTCTCGACGACGACAGCCGACGCGCCGGGGTGGCCCTGTTCGGCCGGCTCGTCCGGCAGGTGGTCCCGGTCTCCAGCCTGGAAACCGCCGAGCTGGTGAAGCTGGCCAACAACTGCCACACCGACCTGATCTACGCGTACGGCAACGAGATCGCCCTGCTCGCCGGGGCGCACGGGGTGGACCCGTTGGAGGTCGTCCGGGCCGCCAACCACGACTACCCGCGACCCGACCTGGCCCGCCCCGGCTTCGTCGGCGGGAGCTGCCTGTCCAAGGACCCGTACCTGTTCGGTGCCAGCGCACCGGCGCACACCCCACTGCTGGTCGCCGCTGCCCGGCAACGCAACGAGCAGTTGCCGGTGCAGGTGGCGGAGACCGTCATCGGGCGGCTGCGGCAACTGCGCGGCGCGACCGCCGGGGCGACCCTCGCCGTCCTCGGCTGGGCGTACAAGGGCTGGCCGCCCACCGACGACATGCGCGGCGCGGCGGTCGTGGCGATGCTGCCGGCGTTCGACCGGGCCGGGCTACGGGTGCTCGGCCACGACCCGCTGGTGGCCGACGAGGTCATCCGGGCCCACGGCGGCGAGCCGGTCAGCCTCGACAAGGCGTTCAGCGAGGCCGACGCGGTGCTGGTGCTCAACGACCACCCCGACTACCGGGGGCTGCCGGTGGGCACGCTGCTGCCCGGCACCGCGGTCCGGTTCGTCTATGACTCGTGGCGGATCCTCGACGAGGAGTCGGTGCGGGCGGCCGGGGTGCACTACGAGAGCCTGGGCTACCGGTCCACCAGGGAGCCGGTGTGATGCGCGCGCTGGTCCTCGGCGGTGCCGGGTTCATCGGCCTGCACCTGGTGCGCCGGCTGGTCGCCGACGGTCACGCGGTCACCGTGGTCGACGACTTCTCCCGGGGCCGCGACGACGCCGAACTCGCTCAGGTCTGTGCCGACCCGGCGGTCGAGGTGGTCGCCGGTGACCTCACCCGGGCCGCGACCTGGGCGGCGCTGCCCCGCCACTGGGACCAGGTCTACCTGCTGGCCGCCGTGGTCGGGGTGCGCAACGTCGAGGCCGACCCGGCCCGGGTGGTCCGGATCAACGCGCTCGTCGCGCTGCACCTGATGGACTGGATCGACGCCGCCGACCGGGTCTTCTTCAGCTCCACCAGTGAGGTGTACGCCGGCGCGGTCGACGCCGGAGTGGCCGCCGTACCGACCGGTGAGGACGTCCCGGCGATGGTGGCCGACGTGACGGCCCCCCGCTTCGCGTACGCCACCAGCAAGCTGCTGGGCGAGGCGGCCGTGCTGCACGGGTCCCGCGCGGTCGGCGCACAGGCCGTGGTGGGCCGGTTCCACAACGTGTACGGGCCCCGGATGGGCACCGACCACGTGGTCCCGGAGATGTCGTTGCGGGCGCTACGCGGCGAGGACCCGTTCCGGGTGCCGGGCGCCGACCAGTACCGCGCCTTCTGCTACGTCGACGACGCCGTCGAGGCGGTGGTCCGGCTGATGGCCACCCCCGACGCCGCCGGCCGGATCGTGCACATCGGCGACGACACGGAGCAGACCAACATCGCCGATTTGGCGAAGCTGGTGCTGCGTACCGCCGGCAGCCACGCCAGTCTGCGGCCCGAACCGGCGCCGGCCGGCTCGGTGCACCGACGCTGCCCGGACCTGGGCCGGCTGCGCCGGCTCACCGGCTACCAGCCGGCTGTCGCGCTGGAAGAGGGTGTCGGGCGGACCTTCGCCTGGTACCGCGAGCACGGCCGACCGACCGGCGCCGAACATCCGACGCCGCCAGATGCGCCGGACCGAACCGAAGGGCGGGTGCCGTCATGGCGGTGAGTCTGCGTCGCCGGATCCTCGATGTGGTCGACGACCGGGTCGACCCCCGGATCATCGCCGGGCTCGGCGGTATCGCGCTGTCGCTACGGTCCCGCTCGCGTTGCGTCGTGCGGTACGAGGAGGAAACCTGGATTCACCGGTACCGGGGCGGGACGGTGGTCAACACCGAGCTGGGCGGGCTGTCCGCCGAGCGGGAGGACCTGGTGGTCCGGGACACCTTCCTGTACGGCTACCACCCGCGTCCCGGTGACACCGTCGTCGACATCGGGGCCGGTGTCGGCACCGAGGTCCGGTTGTTCTCGCGAGTGGTCGGTCAGCGGGGCCGGGTACTCAGCATCGAGGCGCACCCGCGTACGTTCCGCTGCCTGCGTCGCACCGTCGAGCTCAACCGGCTGTCCAACGTGACGCTGCTGGAGTGCGCGGTGGTCGGCGAGGCCGGTCCGGTCCGCATCGACGAGGACGCGCTCAGCCACATCCGCAACGGGATCAGCCAGGAGGGCACCGGCGGGATCGAGGTCACCGGCCGCCGGCTGGACGAAATCCTGCGGACCTGCGGGGTCGACCGGGTCGACCTGCTCAAGATGAACATCGAGGGTGCCGAGCTGAGCGTGCTGGAGGGGGCCCGCGACGTGCTCGACGTGGTCGACAACCTCGTCGTTTCCTGCCACGACTTCAAGGCCGAGGGCCCGGCCGACGCGTGGATGCGCACCTTCGCGCCGGTCAAGACGCTGCTGCGCGACGCCGGGTACACAATCACCACCCGACCGGCCGACCCCCGGCCGTGGATCCCGTACTACGTGTACGCCTCCCGGGGCAGGCACTGATGCGGCTGTGCTACATCGGCGGGATCGGCCGCAGCGGCAGCACCCTGGTCGAGCGGGTGCTCAACGAACTGCCCGGGGTGTGCGGGCTGGGCGAGGTCGCGCAGGTCTGGGACAACGGGGTACGGGACAACCGGCTCTGCGGGTGCGGTGCGGCGTTCCGAGACTGTCCGTTGTGGAGCAGGATCGGCGAGTACGCCTTCGGCGGCTGGGACAATGTCGACCTGGCCCGGATCGCCCGGTTGCGCGCCGTCGTCGGCCGGACCCGGCACGTCGGGCTGCTCGCCGCCCCGTGGCTCGGCGAGCGGCGTCGGGCCCGGGTGATCGAGTACGTCGACTACCACGCGCGCATCTACGCCGCGGCGGCGGCGGTGACCGGGGCCCGGGTCGTCGTCGACTCGTCCAAGGACACCGCGTTGGCGTACGGCCTGCGCTGGGCCGGTCCGGCCGATCTGCGGATCCTGCACCTGGTGCGGGATCCGAGGGGAGTGGCGTACTCCTGGATGCGCCGGGTGCACGACCCGGAGTCCGGCACCGACGTCGCGGTGCCGCGGTTCCCGGCGGTCCGGTGCGCCCTGACCTGGAGCGGGCACAACGCCGCGTACGACCTGCTGGGCCGGCTGGGCCGGCGGCGGCACGGCGCGGTCGGCGGGCGGCTGGTGCACCGGATGCGGTACGAGGAGTTCCTCGCCGATCCGCCGGGTGCGGCCGCGACGCTGGGCCGGCTCGCCGGCCTGCCGCAGACCGGGTTGGATCTGTCCTACCTGTCCGGCGGGGAGGTGGAGCTGGGCGAGTTGCACAGCGTCTCCGGCAACCGGATGCGGTTCACCACCGGCCGCCTGGCGTTGCGGGTCGACGACGCGTGGCGTACCGGCCTGCCGGTCGCCGCCCGCCGGACCATCACCGGGCTGTGCGCGCCGCTGCTACGCCGGTACGGCTACCACCGCCCCCTGCCGCCTGACCCGTCAGCGCCAGAGCCGTCAGCGCCAGAGACCGAGGCGGTCGGATCCGAGGCACATCACCGACTGAAAGTGTAGATACCGCCCTGAACAAGGGTGTTTCCGACGGGTGCCTGTGGAGGGACGATGCGAGTGGTGGTGACCATCGAGGCGCGGTTCGCCCGTACCCCGGACGGCGCGATCTGGGCCCGGACCGGGCAGGACCACCAGTTCTGGAGCGGCTACCTGGCGGCGTTCGACGAGGTCCGGGTCGTCGCCCGGGTACAAGACGCGGTCGAGCCGGCCGCCGAGGCGAAACGGGTCGACGGACCCGGCGTCGAGGTCTGGCCGGTGCCGTACTACCTCGGGCCGTACCGCTACCTCGCCCACCGGGCGGCGATCGGCCGGGCCGTGCGCGAGTCCGCCGGCCCGCAGGACGCGGTGATCCTGCGGGCGCCGTCGCCGATCGGCACGCTCCTGGCCACCGCCCGGGACCGCCGTCGCCTCCCGTACGCCATGGAGGTGGTCGGTGATCCGTACGACCTGTTCGCCCCCGGCGTGGTGGACCACCCGCTGCGGCCCGTCCTGCGGCGGCTGTACGTCGACCGGCTGCGCCGGCAGTGCCGCCGCGCCATCGGCGCCGCCTACGTAACCGACCGTTTCCTGCAGGACAGGTACCCGACCTCGGCGGGCGCGGTGAGCGTCGCGGTGTCCGATGTCGACCTCACTCCGGCCGCGTACGTCGACACCGCCCGGACCATCGGACGGACCGGGACCGTCGCACCGACCCGGCAGCCGGCCACCCTGATCTCCGTCGGCTCGCTCGAACAGCGGTACAAGGGCATCGACACCCTCATCGCCGCCCTCGCCACCCTGACCGCCGACGGCCGGGCGGTCCGGCTGGTCCACGTCGGCGACGGACGGCACCGCGCCGAGCTGGCCGACCTCGCCCGCCGGTACGGCGTCGCCGACCGGACCGTATTCACCGGCGCGCTGCCCGGCGGCGACGCCGTCCGTCGCCAACTCGACGCCGCCGACCTGTTCGTCATGCCGTCGCGCACCGAAGGGCTGCCCCGCGCGCTGATCGAAGCGATGGCGCGGGCACTGCCCGCGATCGGTTCACCTGTCGGCGGCATCCCCGAGCTGCTGCCACCCGGGTTCCTGGTCCCGCCGGACGACCCGGGCCGGTGGGCCGGTGCCGTCGCGGCGCTACTGGACCGCCCGGAGCTGATGGCCGCCGCGTCCGCCCGCAACCTCACCCGGGCCCGGGACTTCTCGGCCGATGTGCTCACCGCCCGGCGGACCGCCTACTACCAGGCCGTCGCCGCGGCGACCGCCGAGCGCACCGGGGACCGCACCGGAGGACGTACCGGGGGTCGCACCGGTGGGCCCAGCCGAGCCACCCAGAGGAGCTACGCGTGACCCGCCCAACTGCCATTCCCACCGAAGCTCCACCACAGGCGGGATCGCACCGCCCGGCCGGCAGATCCGTGCACGTCGTCCACGTCATCGGCACGCTGGACCGCGGCGGCGCGGAGACGCTCTCGCTCGACATGTGCCGGGCCGTCCCGGCCACCGAGGTGCGCCAGACGTTCATCACCATGGGCGGACGGGCAGGCAGCCTGGCACCGCAGTTCCGGGCCGCCGGGGCGGCGGTCGTCCAGGTCCCGCAGCGCCCAGCCGTCACCTTCCCGCTGCGGCTGCGGCGCTGCCTGCGCCGGCGGCGGCCCGACGTCGTCGTGTCGCACATCAGCCTGTTCAGCGCGGTGGTACTGGCGGTGGCCGCCGTGACGGGCGTGCCGGTGCGCATCGCCCGGATGTGGAGCGAAGGGGACGGCCGCCGCGACACCGTCGCCCGCCGGCTGCTGCGCGCCGTCCTGCGCCGGCTGCTGCACGTGGTCGCCACCGACATCGTCGCGGTCAGCGACGCGGCGATGGCGTACGCCGGCCGTCAAGTCGGCATGCCCGGCTGCCGGATCCTCTACAACAGCGTCGACGCGACCCGGGTCGTCGGCAGCGACCGGGAATCGGCCCGCCGACGGTGGGGCATCCCACCCGAGGCCATGGTCATCGGCTACATCGGCCGGGCCGCGCCGGAGAAGAACCGGCCGTTCCTGGTCGACGTGCACCGTGCGGTCCAGGCCCGGACCGACGC
This sequence comes from Solwaraspora sp. WMMD792, assembly GCF_029626105.1. NCBI lineage: Bacteria > Bacillati > Actinomycetota > Actinomycetes > Micromonosporales > Micromonosporaceae > Solwaraspora > Solwaraspora sp. WMMD792. Next base: position 3,994,874 of record NZ_JARUBH010000009.1, on the reverse strand, counting down.
CCCAGGCGGTACGGCGTCGCCAGCGGGCGCGGCAGGGCCGGCGGGTACGGCTCCGCCGGATACCCGGCTGCTCATCGTCGGGCCGTGCGGGGTCGACGACGTGGTGTCGGCCCACCCGGACGTGCCGGACGACCCGACGGTCATCCTCGGCGGGGAAGTGGACGAGATCGCCCCGGTGCTCGCCGCCGCCGACGTGTTCGTCCTGCCCTCCCACTGGGAGGGGCTGCCCGGCGTGGTGCTCGAAGCGCTCGCCGCCGGGCTGCCCGTCGTCGCCACCGACCTGCCCTGCCTGCGTGAGGCGTCCCGGTACGTCGACGGCCTCACCCTCGTCGACCTTTCGGCCGGCGCGCACCGGTGGGCCGAGGCGGTGCTGCGCAGCGCCCGGACCGGCCCGGCCGACCGCGACCGGATCCGGGAGAGCTTCGCGACCTCACCGTTCCAGACCCGGCACGCCGCGGCACAGTGGCGGTCGCTGTGGCGGGCCGAGGCGCGGTGACCCGCGACCGGCGGTCCACCCTGGTCCTGCTGGCCGGCTCCAGCGCCGTCCAGATGAGCAGCAACATGGTGGCGGCGCTGCTGGCCGCCAGCGTGCTCGGCCCGCACGGCCGCGGCCTGATGGTGCTGGGCGTGTCCACCGCCGGCATCGTCCCGCTGCTCGCCGGCCTCGGCACCGGGCCGCAACTGCGTTCGGCGTATCCGGCGGCGGGCGGCGGTGCCCGGCGACGCGACCTGGTCGCCAGCTACACCTGGTGTTCAATGGCGGCCACGGTCAGCGCCGCCGTACTCGCCGTCGCGGTGTCGGCGCTGTCCGCGCCGCTGATCGACCCGGCGCTCGCCGACCCCCGCTACCTGCTCGCCCTGTCGGTGCTGACCTGCGGGTACGTCGCCCACACCCAGCTACCCGACGGCTGGTACGCGGCCGGTCTGTTCCGGTCCGGCAGTCTCTGGGCGATGGCGACCACGCTCGGCGGCGGGCTCGGCCTGCTCATCGCGGTCGCCGTCGCGCCGAGCGTCTGGGCGTTGCTGCTCGGGCAGGGGGCCGGCATGCTGACGGCGACCACCGCGCAGGTCGTCGCGCTGCGGGCCACCGGGCTGCTCTGCTTCCAGGCCCCGGCCCGACGCGAACTGTCCCGACTGCTCGGCCGGGGCTGCCGGGCACTCGGCCTCACCCTCGGGCTGGCCCTGGCGCTGCGGCTGGACCGCTACGTACTCGGCGCGCTCACCGGGGCGGCGGCGGTCGGCGTCTACTCGGTGGCGTCCACCCTCGGCCAGGTGCCGAGGATGGTGCCGAACGCGATCGGCCAGCTCGTCAACCGGGACGCGGCCGTCGCGTCCGGACCGTTGCGCCCGGTCCGCACGGTCGCGGCGACCGCCGGCGTGGTGACCGCCGTCGGCGCGGTGACCGGGCTGCTGGGCTGGCTGCTGGTCATCCCGCTGCTCGGCCCCGGGTTCGCCGCCGCCGGACCGCTGCTGGTGGTGCTGCTGGTCGCCGAGGTCGCGTTCGTGCCGTACGCGGTGGCGAGCCGGGCCCTGCTCGGTGCCGGCCGGATGGGCGCGGTCGGTGCGTTCGGCCTGGCCTGGAGCGCGGCTGCGCTGGTGCTGTTTCTGCTGGCCGTCCAGCTGTGGGGTACGGCGGGCGCGGCGGTCGCCTGCGTCACGCTGTACGCCGGCATCTCGGCGTCGTCCTGGCTGCTGCTGACCCGCCGGGCCGCCCGCCGGCAGGGACCCGACCGGCCCCGCCTCGCGGACTCCGACGACCCGCGCCCCGGAGGAGCCGACGACCCGCACCCCGAGGGAGCCGGTGACGCCCAACCACGACCTGCCCCGCTCAGCAGGGTGTGACCCACCGACCAGTAATGGAGTGATGTCGATGCTTCCCTACGGGCGTCCCTGCCTGGACGAGTCCGACGCCGAGGCGGTCGCCGCCGCCGTACGTACCGAGTGGCTGACCGCCGGCCCGACCGTCCGCCGGTTCGAGAGCGAGCTGGGCGGCTACCTCGGCGGGGTGGGCTGCGTCAGCGTCAGCTCTGGCACCGCCGCGCTGCACACCGCGTACGGCGCCGTCGGCCTGCGCCCCGGCGACGAGGTGGTGACCACGCCGTTGACCTTCGTCGCGACGGCCGCGACCGCCGCGCTGCACGGCGCCCGGGTGGTCTTCGCCGACGTCGAGGACGCCACCGGCAACCTGGACCCGGCCGCCGTACAGGCCGCGGTGACCTCCCGGACCCGGGTGGTCACCGCCGTCGACTACGCCGGCCATCCCGCCGAGTACGGGCAGCTGCGCAAGGTCGCCGCCGACGCGGGGGCGCTGCTGTTCGACGACGCGGCGCACGCGATCGGGTCGACGTACCGTGGGGTGCCGGTCGGCGGGCTCGCCGACCTGACGACCTTTTCGTTCTTCCCGACCAAGAACCTCACCACCGGCGAGGGCGGCGCGGTGACCGGCACCGATCCGGACCTGCTGGACCGGGTACGCCGGTTCGCCAACCATGGCATGGTCCGCGACCCGCAGCAGCTGCGGTACGGCGACGAGGGCGGCTGGCACCAGGAGGTGCACAGCTTCGGCCTCAACTACCGGCTCTCCGACGTCCTCTGCGGGCTCGGGCTCAACCAGCTGACCCGGCTGCCCCGGTTCAAGGCCGACCGGGCCAGGCTGGCGGCCCGCTACCACGAACTGCTCGCCGATCTGCCGGGTCTGCGGCTGCCCGAGCGGCGGCCCTGGGCCGACCCGGTCTGGCATCTTTACCCGGTACGCGTACTCGCTGGTCGCCGACGTGAGGTCTACGACCGGATGCGGGCGGCGGGCATCGGCGTACAGGTCAACTACCTGCCGGTCTACCGGCATCCGGTGTTCGCCGATCTCGGCTACCGGCAGGGGCAGTGCCCGACGGCGGAGGCGTACTACGCCGAGGAGCTGTCCCTGCCGATCCACCCCGACCTGACCGATGCCGACCAGGACCGGGTGGTCGACGCCCTACTGACGATCCTGAAGTGACCGGGACGACGCTGGGCTGACCGGGACGATGCCGGGCTGGACGCGTGGGTGGCGGGGCGTCCCGGCCGGTGGACGGTGCCGGCCGGGACGCCGGTCACTAACCGACGCGGACGAGTTGCCACTGCTGGTTGGCGCCGCCCCAGTCGTCGTACTGGACGATGTTGCCGCCGTCGGCGGTCGAGGCGCCCTGGACTTCGAGGGCCTTGTTGCTGTGTCGGCTGATCAGCCGGACGTAGCCACTTGAGTCGGCGAGGCGCCACTGCTGGTTGGTGCCGTTGTGGTCGGTCCACTGGACGATGGCCGCGCCGTTGGCGGTGGACCACTCGTAGACGTCGAGGACCTTGCCGGAGTGGCGGGACTTCAGCCGGTAGTAGCCGCCGCCGGAGTCGACGAACTGCCACTGCTGGTTGGCGCCGTCGTTGCGGGACCACTGGGTGATCCGCCCCCCGTCCTCGGTGGACAGGCCGTAGACGTCGAGGGCTTTGCCGCTGTTACGGTTGACCAGCACGTACCAGGCGTTCGGGTCGACCGGGCCGGTGCCGGGGTCGCCGCCGCCGGCGGAGTTGAGGGCGTTGAGTACGGCGTCGTAGGCGGGTTTCTTGTTGCCGTTGCCGTCGAACAGCAGGGGGTTGGCGCCGGTGCGCCAGGAGTCGGGGTCGAGGACGCCCCAGACGGTGATGCCGGTGCAGCGGGCGACGGCGAGGCAGGCGCGGGTGACCTGGCCGTACATGTTGGCCTGGTTTCCGCCCTGTTGGATGTCGAGTTCGGTGATCTGGACGTCGACGCCGAGGTCGGCGAAGCGTTGGATGTTCTGCTGGTAGGTGGGGTCGAGGCTGGTGCCGAGGTGGGACTGCAGGCCGACGCAGTCGATGGGGACGCCGCGGGATTTGAAGTCGCGGACCATGTTGTAGATGGCGGTGGACTTGGCGTTGATGCCGTCGGTGTTGTAGTCGTTGTAGCAGAGTTTGGCGTTGGGGTCGGCGGCGCGGGCGGTGCGGAAGGCGACTTCGATCCAGTCGTTGCCGGTGCGTTGGAGGTTGGAGTCGCGGCGGGCGCCGCTGCCGCCGTCGGCGAAGGCTTCGTTGACGACGTCCCAGGAGTGGATCTGGCCGCGCCAGTGGCCGGCGACGCGGTTGATGTGGTTGATCATGGCGTTGCGTAGGGCGGTGCCGGACATGTTCTGGGCCCAGGTGGGTTGTTGGGCGTGCCAGACGAGGGTGTGGCCGCGGACGGTCATGCCGCGGGCGCGGGCGTGGGCGATGAGTTGGTCGCCGGCGGTGAAGTTGAACTGGTTCTGGTTGGGTTCGGTGTGGTACCACTTCATTTCGTTCTCGGCCACGATGGAGTTGAACTCGCGGTTGAGGACGGTGGCGTGGGGTTGGCGGTTCAGCATGAACGAGTTCGTGGCGGCGCCGAAGTAGCGGCCGCTCTCGGCGGCGGCGGCACCCAACGTCGACGCCGCGCTGGCCGGGCTGGCCACCACGACCGCGCCGAGGAGCATCGCGGCGACGGCTGCCAACGACAGCAGCATCCGTCTGGGCAGGCGGGGTCGCCGGACGGCCGGAGGCACGGCACGCCTGCCGGTGGAATTGGGGCTGGGACGAACCGGTGGTGTCACGATGGCTCCCGGGTGCGACGGTGACCTTCTAGGTCGATATGGACATGGTGTTAGCGCTACCGACTGCTCACCGCGTGGTTGACCTGGACGACGGCCACCCGACATTGAGAGCGCTAACATCGATGTGCGTAACATTGCCAGATTGTTTCGCCGCCTTCAAGGGGCAGAGCGCACCGCCACCGGACCGCGTCGGGCCACGCCGCGCCTGGACTGCGCCGGTGCGCTACCGGACCGTACCGGCGAAGTCCTGCTGACCGAGCACCGCGAGCAGCCGGATCTTCTCCTCGGCCTCGCTGCCCGGCCGGGGCGTCAGCACCAGCAACGCCTGCCCCTGGTCCTCGGTGAACAGCGCCTGACAGTCCACCTCGATGTCGCCGACCTCGGGATGCACCAGCGTCTTGTGGTCGGCGAACCGGCGGGCCACCTCGTGCCGCTGCCACAGGTCGCGGAACTCACCAGACCCGGCCAGCAACGCCCGCACCAACTCGCCGGCGCGTGACCGGGGACCCGCCGCACCGTACGCCACCCGCAGCGCAGCGACCAGGCTCCGGCCCTGCCGGTCGTGGTCCGCCGGCGGATACACCGACCGGGCGGCCGGGTCGGTGAACCAGCGGTAGACGTCGCTGCGGGCCAGCCCGGTCCGGGCCGCCGGATCACCGAAGATCGACACCGCCAGGCGGTTCGCCACCAGCACCTCGCTCAGCGACGACAGGATCAACGCCGGAGTGTCCGCCATCCGGTCCAGCACCCGCAGCAGGGCCGGGGCGACATGCCCGTCCTCAGGGGTGCGACGCGGCACGTTGTGCCCGGCCAACCGGTACAGGTGGTCGCGTTCCTCGGCGGTCAGCCGCAGCGTACGGGCGAGCGCGGCGAGCATCTGCTCCGACGGCTGCGGCCCGCGCCGCTGCTCCAGCCGTACGTAGTAGTCGACCGACATCCCGGTCAGCGCCGCCACCTCCTCGCGCCGCAACCCGGGCGTACGCCGACGAGGGCCCGACACCAGGCCGACGTCGGCGGGACGCAGCGCCGCACGACGGCGGCGGAGAAAATCGGCCAGGCCGGTACGGTCCATGTCCCCATCCTGCGACCGAAGGGCCCGGCCCAACCAGGGATCGCCGGTCCCCCGATCACCGGGTCTCTGCCGCCCGGCGCAGCCGACGCCGAAGGTAGTGGGCATGAACCCATCTGGAAACACCATCTTCGTGCCCGGTGGCACATCCGGAATCGGACTCGCCCTGGCCGAGCGGCTGCAGGCCAACGGAAACACCGTGATCATCGGCGGCCGCCGCACCGACCTGCTCGACCAGCTCGCCGCCGAGCACGGCTTCGGCACCGTACCCATCGACGTCACCGACCCGGCGTCCATCGCGCAGGCCGCAGCCTCCGTCGTCGGCCGCTACCCGGAGCTGAACGTCCTGGTCGCGATGGCCGGCATCATGCGGCGCGAGGACTGGACGGACCTGGCCTTCCTCGCCGACGCCGAGCAGATCGTCACCACCAACCTGCTCGGCCCGATCCGGCTGATCGCCGCGTTCACCGGGCACCTGCAGACCCGGCCCGATGCCACGATCATGACGGTCTCCTCCGGGCTGGCGCACGTCCCGCTGCGCGTCACCCCGACGTACAACGCCACCAAGGCGGCGATCCACCTGCTCAGCGAAACGCTGCGCCTGCAGTTGGCGCCGATCGGCGTACAGGTGACGGAGCTGGTCCCGCCCGCCGTGCGGACCGGGCTGCTACCGGGCCAGCAGACGTCGGAGTTCGCGATGCCGCTCGACGAGTACGCCGACGAGGTGATGGGTCTGATCAAGGCCGACCCGCATGCTCACGAGATCCTCGTCGAGCGAGTGAAGTTCCTTCGGTACGCCGAGGTACGCGGCGACTACGACCAGGTCGTGGCCACCCTCAACGCCGCCGACCCGCACGCCCGCTGACCTGCCCGACCAGGCCGATCACCTGCCCGACCGGAAGGAAACCCCATGCCCTACGCCAACCTCAAGGTTCCCGCCGACACGCTGACCCCGGAGTCGAAGAAGAAGCTGCAGGACGCCGTCACCGACGCCTTCGTGACCGTGTACGGCGAACGCGCCCGGCCAACCACGCTGGTGATCCTCGAAGAGGTCACCGACGGTGGTTGGTGCCTGGGCGGCACCATCCTCAACGCCGACCTGCTCGGCCGTAGCTGAGCTGGTCGGAGCAGATCGAGGACGGCTACTGCGGCTGGCGGGGATAGCCAGGCGGTTCGTGGGTAGGCCGCGAGGAAACCGGCGGGTCCCATCCGCGTACGGGCGCGTTGTACGGGCGCATTCGGGAGGTCGACGTGAAACTCGGGAACAAGGTTCTGGACGAGGCCAGGGACAAGGTGCGGGAGCATGCCGGCTCGGCGCGGGACGTCTCTGCGGCACAGGCAAGGAGTTGGCACCACCGCGATCTCACCCATGAAACCGGTGCCCCGGACGTTGCGGGAGATCTGGTCGCCTTTCCGGTGAACGGCACCGATCCCCGGCTTTACTACCCAGGCGGCGACGACCACGTGCATGAGCTTGCCTACTACCAGGGCGGTTGGCACCACCGTGACATCACCGCCGCTGCGGGCGCCCGGGTGGTCAGGAGAGGGCGGTTGGCCGGGTTCGCGATGAACGGAACGGAGCCGCGGGTCTACCACGATGACTACGACGACCATGTGCACGAGCTCGCGTACCACGATGGCCGTTGGCATGATCGTGATCTGACCGCCGAGGCCGGCGCGCCGGCGAGCTCCATCGCCGCCATCGCAGCGTTCCAGGCGACCAGCACTGATCCACGGGTCTACTACATGAACTACGACGGGCATGTAGGCGAGTTCTCCCACTGGCAACAGGGCTGGCACCATCGCGATCTGACCGCAGATGTCGGTGCCCCGGAGGCGGCCCTGTTCGCACTCGTCGCGTTCACCGCGGGCGGTGCCGACTCCCGGGTCTACCACCTGGACCGCGACGGGCACGTGCACGAGCTGTCGTACTGGCAGGGTCGCTGGCACCACCGAGATCTCGTCCGTGACATCGGCGCCCCGGCTGCGGACGGCAATCTGCTGGCTGGCTTCACCGTCGGCGGCCCGGATTCGCGGATCTACTACATGGACACGTCGGAGCACGTGCGCGAACTGTCGTACTGGCAGGGCCGCTGGCACCACCGCGATCTCACCGAAGATGTGGGAGCTGTCCGTCCGGAGTCCGCCGGACTGGCCGGCTTCCCGATGGGCAGCGGTGGCGACGCGCGGGTCTACTCGAAGGGCACATACACCGGACACATCTACGAGTACGCCTACTACGACGGCGGCTGGAACTACCAGGACGTCACCGACAGCGCCGACGCTCCCACCTGGGGCGGCGGCGGCACGATCGAGGCGTTCCTCGTGGCCGGCTCCGATCCGCGCGTCTACTACTACGACAACACCAAGGTCAACGAGCTCGCCAGCTTCGTCGACGCGCCAAGCGAACCGCCGGGCCCACAGACCAGGACCGTACGACTGCAGCGGCAGATCATCTGGGAGGGCTTTGTGCCGTATCTCGGCCAGTTCCCGGCCTTCGGCGTCGTGTCACCGGGGCGACTTGTCGGGATAGAGGTTCCCCGGATCGGGCTGGTGGACCGGACGGTTCTCTTCGTCAAGGCCGGTCGTTCGACAGCGGAGTGCAACAACCCCGCCGCGGTGGTGGCACTGGACGAGGGGCAGTCGGCCACCCCGGAACAGATCCGGGACATCTTCGGCCAGTCTCAACCACGATTCTCGAGCGGGCAGCCGCTCAGCTTCCTCGCGTGCGTCGGGACCGCCGGTGACCTGCCAGACTGGCTGGACATCGAAATAACTGTACGTTTCGACTGATCCGATTCGGGGTGCGTCGAGGGCCGGACCCGGGTACGGGGTCCGGCCCTCGCGCTGAGTTTGTGGTGTTTCGGGTCAGCTGTTCCAGTGCTGGGCGACGAGTTCGGCGGCCTGGGTCTCCCACTGGGCGTAGTGGTCCGGGTACGCCGATACCTGGACGGTCTGGGCGGCCTGGGTCAGTGGCATGTCCTGCCAGCCGTCGACGGCTTTGAGCCCGTTGAGGAACGCGGTGGTGGAGTACTCGACGTCGGTGATCTGCTCGACGGTGCCCCAGCCGGAGGAGGGGCGCTGCTGGAACAGGCCCTGCGAGTCGTGGTCGTTGCGGTCACCGAGGTGGCCCAGGTTCTCCAGCTTGGACTCCTGCAGGGCGGTGGCGATGGCGACCACGGCGGCCCGCTCGTCCATGCCGGCCTTCTTCGTCGCGGCGATGATGCCCTTGACGTTGTCGGTCTGCTCGCTGGACAGGTCGATTCGGGACTGCTCGCCCTGCACGCCGTGCGGGGTCAGCTTGTCGGTGTCGACGCTGTCGCTGCTGGCGGCGGCCACGGGTGCGGCGAGGGCGGTGGGGGCGTGGTCGGCGGCCAGGGCGGGGGCGGCGATCGCGCCGCCGGCCAGGGTCAGCCCGGCGATGCCGAGGGCGGTGGTCCGCAGGCTGGTACGCAGGGTGCGGGTGATGATCGTGGTCATGGGGGGTCCACCTTCCGTTTGCCGAGGGGGCACACCACACCTGTCACGGGCGGGTGTGCGGTAAACGGTCATCCGGGTGGTACGGGGTCAGACGTGCGATGTCGGCTCGCGGCGGTTCCGGCACGCCCCGAAGGGGGGTGGGGCGCGGGTGCGCTGCTGCGCGCCGTGACCATGTACAACCACGCCGACCCGCCGACGATTCCCGACCGGGCCCACCGACCGGGGCGGCCCGGCCGGGCCCGGAGCCTGACTGCCGCCCGGCGGCTGCGGGCCGGAGTGCGTGGCGCGACCATGCACAACGACCCCGCCCACCGGATCATTCCGACCGGGGCGGCGGCGCTCCCGTGCTGCCGGCCAGCGGCGCCGACGCCTCGGCACCCCCGGTGTGGTCGGATGGTCCGTTAAAGTGGTTTCAACCTTGGTGCCAGCCTCGGCGGGCCGGTGCCGGGCCCACCTTGCAAGACGCAGCGGCCTTCGGCGAGCCAACGCGTGACCCCACCCGTCACCAGCAGTGGAGAGGCTCCACCATGCCGGCAGACCGCCGAAGCCGCAGCGCCCGTGATTCCGCCAGATCGTCCGCCCGGCCGGCCACGCGGGCAGCCCCGTCGGGGACGCCGTTGGCCCGTCGCCTGGCTCCGCTGGCGATCGCATTCGCGCTGGGCGCACTACTCGCCGCGCCGATCGGAGCCGTGACCGCAGGCGACTCCACTGACGCAGCTGACTCCGCACCGCTCGACGACCGAGTCGCGCAGTTGCAGGCGCAGGAGGAGGAGCGGAACGCGGCCCAGATCGTGGAGCTGACCGCACTTGCCCGCAGTACGCAGGAGAGTCTGTTGCCGGTGCTCGACGGGCTGGCCGGTGCGGTGCCGGTGGGCCAGCCGCTCGGTCCGGCGGCCACCCAGTCCGACGTCGAAGGGTGGCGGGGCATCACCAGAGACGTGGTCGAGGACTTCGCCAACCCGCCGTCCGGCGGCACCGGCGTCAACATCGCCCGTTCCGGTCTGGCTGCGGCGGTGCGGGCGCTCGACGCCGCAGTCGACACTTACGCGGCGGCGCTGGCCCTTCCACAGGATGACCGCGGAACTCTGCTGGAGCTCGCCGGCCGTCAGCGGGACATCGCGGTCACCACCTGGTCGGTCGCCGCGACACAACTCGACGTGCTCAACGTCGACGCTGGCAACGGGCACACCCACATCTTCCTGCCGGCCGCGCCGGGGCAGGGCGCCCTGACCGCCGACGGCGTACCGGAAGGGAAGTAGTGCTGCTGACCTGCGGCGGAGCAACTGGAGCGGGCGACGAGAATCGAACTCGCGTAATCAGTTTGGAAGACTGAGGCTCTACCATTGAGCTACGCCCGCGTGCGCCCCGGCGAGCAGGGCGCGCCGTCTAGCGTACAAGTTGTCGCGGGTCTGCCGCACGGGGGTCCGCCGGCCAGCGCGGCGGGCCGATGCGACAGCCGGCGGGATACCGGGCGGCGCGGCGGATTGCCGACGGCATAGACTGACCGGTGCCACGGGGTGTGGCGCAGCTTGGTAGCGCACTCGCTTTGGGAGCGAGGGGCCGTGGGTTCAAATCCCGCCACCCCGACTGTCAACCGCCGGCTCGGCACCGGGCGAGAACGATCCGGCCTGCCGGCAGGCCTACACTCGATGGGCTGTGCCATGCCACTCGGCGGGGGTGGCTGCCCCGGGCGAGTGCCCGGAGCCGACAGCGACGACCGGACAAAGACTGACATGCATCAAGGAGTACGCCTGTGAAGAGCACCGTCGAGACCTTGAGCCCGACTCGGGTCCGGCTCGCCATCGAGGTGCCGTTCGTCGAGCTCGAACCGAGCCTGCGGAAGGCGTACCGGGAGATCGCCCAGCAGGTCACCATCCCCGGCTTCCGTAAGGGCAAGGTGCCGGCGGCGGTGATCGACCAGCGGATCGGCCGGGGCGCGGTGCTCAACGAGGCCGTCCAGGAGGCGATCCCACAGAACATCCTGGCCGCCGTCCGCGAGCACGAGGTGAAGACGCTCGGCCGGCCGGAGGTGGAGATCACCGACTTCACCGACGGTGAGGCGCTGAAGTTCACCGCGGAGATGGACGTACGTCCGCAGCTGAGCCTGCCGGATCTCAGCACCATCGAGGTCACCGTTGACGAGCTGCAGATCGACGAGAAGGAAATCGAGGACCAGATCGGCGGGCTGCGTGAGCGGTTCGCCACCCTCAAGACGGTCGAGCGGCCGGCTCAGGAGGGCGACTACGTCCAGATCGATCTGGCCGCGACCGTCGACGGCGAGGAGGTGCCGGGGGGTTCGGCGTCCAACCTCTCCCACGAGGTCGGCAGCAAGCAGTTGCTGCCCGGCCTGGACGAGGTGCTGGTCGGGCTGGCCGCCGGCGCGGCGACCAGCTTCGTCACCCAACTGGTCGGCGGCGACTACGCCGGCCGGGACGCGGACGTCGCGGTGACCGTGCGTACCGTCAAGGAGAAGGAGTTGCCGGAGCTGGACGACGCGTTCGCCCAGCTGGCCAGCGAGTTCGACACCTTGGAGGAGCTGCGCAACGACCTGCGGCAGAAGGTCGAGCGGGTCAAGCGGGTCGAGCAGATCTACGCCGCCCGGGACAAGGCCCTCGACCAGTTGGTCGAGGCGGCTGACGTGCCGGCACCCGACGGCGTGGTCCGCGAGGAGGTCGAGCACCGCAAGCAGGCGATGACCGACCAGCTGGAGCGGATCGGGGCCTCCTGGGAGGACTACCTCGGCTCCGAGGAGAAGTCCGAGTCCGACATCGACGCGGAGCTGGCCGAGGCGGCCGGCAAGGCGGTCAAGATCCAACTGCTGCTGGACACCCTCGCCGACGCTGAGGACGTCCAGGTCTCCGATGACGAGTTCGGCCACGAGATCGTGCACCGCGCCCAGCGGGCCGGGATGGCGCCTCAGCAGTACTACGACCAGCTGGCCCGGTCGGGTGCAGCGGGGGCGGTCTACGGCGACGTCCGTCGGGGTAAGGCACTCGGCCTGGTGATGGAGCGGATCACGATGAAGGATGCGGCCGGCAACCCGATCAGCATGGACGCCATCCGGGAAGCCAACGAGGCCGAGCACAACCACGAGCACTGAGCGTGACCGACTGCGGGCTGTCGGCCGGGATGCACATGCCCGGCCGATGGCCCGTTCGTCGTAGCGGACCACCCGCCTGCTCAACCGGGGTGACCGCTGCACCACGTGTCGCGGCCCCCTGCGCTGTGAGCGAACAGCACCCTGAGAACGGCGCCCGGCCCGTTCGCAACGGTTAATGTCGGGCTTAACGACGCACGGAGAGCGAAGGGCTGCCATGACCGATCTGCACATCCCAGCTATGCCCAACCGGGTGAGCGAGGCCCGCGGCGGTGACTCACTCAGTGGCAACCTCGACGACACGGTCTTCAACCGCCTGCTCAAGGAACGGATCATCTTCCTGGGCAGCGAGGTGACCGACCAGGTGGCCAACCGGATCTGCGCCCAGCTGCTGCTGCTGGCCGCCGAGGACCCGGACCGGGACATCAACCTGTACATCAACTCGCCGGGCGGGTCGGTCTACTCGGGCATGGCGATCTACGACACCATGCAGTACGTCAGCAACGACGTGGCCACCATCGCGATGGGTATGGCCGCGTCCATGGGCCAGTTGCTGCTCTGCGCCGGTGCGCCGGGCAAGCGGTACGCTCTGCCACACGCGCGGATCATGATGCACCAGCCGTCCGGCGGGATGGGCGGTACCGCCTCCGACATCGCCATCCAGGCCGAGCAGATGCTCTACACCAAGCGGATGTTCCAGGAGCGGGTGGCGTTCCACACCGGGCAGGAGCCGGCGCAGATCGAGGCGGACTCGGACCGTGACCGCTGGTTCACTGCCGCCGAGGCGCTCGACTACGGTTTCATCGACCGGGTGATCACTGGAGCCACGCAGGTCCCGACCGGCGCTGGCACCCGCAACTGAGGAAGGCGACGATGACTGACCTGACCATGCCGCCCGGGTTCGCTCCGGTGCACAACCGGTACGTCCTGCCGTCGTTCGTGGAGCGCACCTCGTACGGGATCAAGGAGTCGAACCCGTACAACAAGCTCTTCGAGGACCGGATCATCTTCCTCGGGGTGCAGGTGGACGACGCGTCGGCCAACGACGTGATGGCCCAGCTGCTCACCCTCGAGGGCACGGACCCGGACCGGGACATCATCATGTACATCAACTCGCCGGGTGGCTCGTTCACCGCCATGACGGCGATCTACGACACGATGCAGTACGTCCGGCCGGACATCATGACGGTCTGCCTGGGGCAGGCGGCCAGCGCGGCTGCGGTGCTGCTCGCCGCCGGCACCCCCGGCAAGCGGATGGCGCTGCCGAACTCGCGGATCATCATCCACCAGCCGGCCACCGAGGGCGGGTACGGACAGGGTTCGGACATCGAGATCCAGGCCCGCGAGATCCTCCGGATGCGGACCCAGCTGGAGGAGATGTTGTCCCGGCACTGCAACCAGGCGGTCGAGAAGGTCCGTAAGGACATCGACCGCGACAAGATCATGACGGCGGAGGAGTCCCGCGACTACGGCCTGGTCGACACCATCCTGACCAGCCGGAAGAAGGGTGTGCTGGCCGCCAGCTCGGCCAGCTGACGACGCACGGTCAGAGGTCGGCCAGACAGTGAGTAGACTGGCCGACCTCTGACACACCCGATTTTGGGGGTCGGAGTTTGCCTCGCCAGCGGGTAACGTCGAGATGCACCGTCTGACGGAGTTGACCGGCGGCAGGTGCTCGACACTGACGAGGCAGACCGTCCTTAGGCCAGGGCCGGCGAGACCGGCCGAGAGCGCAGGGAGAACGTAGGTGGCACGGATCGGCGACGGCGGCGACCTACTCAAGTGCTCCTTCTGCGGCAAGTCGCAGAAGCAGGTCAAGAAGCTCATCGCGGGCCCAGGGGTCTACATCTGCGACGAGTGCATCGATCTCTGCAACGAGATCATCGAGGAGGAGCTGGCCGAGTCCGGCGAGGTGAAGTGGGAAGAGCTTCCCAAGCCGATGGAGATCTGCCAGTTCCTGGACTCGTACGTGGTCGGCCAGGACCACGCCAAGAAGGCGCTCGCGGTCGCGGTCTACAACCACTACAAGCGGATCCAGGCGGACGCCGCCGGCGCGCCCGGGGCCAACGACGCAGTCGAGGTCGCCAAGTCGAACATCCTGCTGATCGGGCCCACCGGCTGCGGCAAGACCCACCTCGCGCAGACTCTCGCCCGGATGCTCAACGTGCCGTTCGCCATCGCGGACGCGACCGCGCTGACCGAGGCCGGTTACGTCGGCGAGGATGTCGAGAACATCCTGCTCAAGCTGATCCAGGCGGCCGACTACGACATCAAGCGGGCCGAGACCGGGATCATCTACATCGACGAGGTCGACAAGATCGCCCGCAAGTCGGAGAACCCGTCGATCACCCGGGACGTCTCCGGCGAGGGCGTCCAGCAGGCCCTGCTGAAGATCCTCGAGGGTACGGTGGCCAACGTGCCGCCCCAGGGCGGGCGCAAACACCCGCACCAGGAGTTCATCCAGATCGACACCACCAACGTGCTGTTCATCTGCGGCGGTGCGTTCGCCGGCCTGGACCAGATCATCGAGTCGCGCACCGGGCAGGGCGGCACCGGCTTCGGGGCCCGGCTCCGGGCAGTGTCCGAGCGGTCCACCGACGACATCCTCACCCAGGTCATGCCGGAAGACATGCTGAAGTTCGGGCTGATCCCGGAGTTCATCGGCCGGCTTCCGGTGATCACCAACGTCCGCAGCCTGGACCGCGAGGCCCTGGTCCGGATCCTGACCCAGCCCCGCAACGCCCTGGTCCGCCAGTACCAACGTCTGTTCGAGTTGGACAACGTCGAGCTGGAGTTCGATCCCGGTGCGTTGGAGGCCATCGCGGATCAGGCGATGCTCCGCGGCACCGGTGCCCGCGGCCTGCGGGCGATCATGGAGGAGGTGCTGCTCTCCGTGATGTACGAGGTGCCGAGCAACCCGGACGCCGCCCGGGTGCTGATCACCCGCGAGGCCGTACTGGAGAACGTCAACCCGACGATCGTGCCGCGGGAGTTCACCGGCCGGCGTCGGCGCGACCGCGAGGAGAAGTCGGCCTAGCCGCAACACAACCAGGGAGCACCGCCCGTGCGTGTCGCTGTCTGCCAGCTGAACAGTCGCTCCGACCAGGCCGCCAACTTGGCGACCGCGTACGGTCTGCTCTCGTCGGCCGCCGCCGGCGGCGCCGATCTCGCGGTGCTTCCCGAGTACGTCGACTACCTCGGCACTGCGGCAGGGCTGCCCGAGCCTGAGCCCGTCGACGGGACAGTCGGGCGGTTTTTCGCCGACGCCGCGCGCGAGCTAGGGATGTGGGTGGTGGTCGGCTCCTACCACGAACGCGGGCCCGACCCAGACCGTACGTTCAACACCTGCCTGGTCTTCGACGGCGGCGGCGGACTGGCCGCCACCTACCGGAAGATCCACCTGTACGACGTCGAGATTCCCGGTCGGGTCTCGTACCACGAGTCGAGCAGCGTGGCACCCGGCACCGACCCGGTCGTGGTCGAGTGCGACGGCATCCGGATCGGCCTGTCTATCTGCTACGACCTGAGGTTCCCTGAGCTGTACCGGCGGCTGGCGACTGAGCTGGGCGCCCAGGTTCTGGTTGTGCCGGCAGCGTTCATGCTGCACACCGGCCGGGACCACTGGGAGGTTCTGCTCCGCGCTCGGGCGATCGAGAACCAGTGCTACGTGTTGGCCGCCGGCCAGATCGGCGAGCATGAGCCGGGCCGTACCTGTTACGGCCGCAGCATGGTGGTCGACCCTTGGGGCGTCGTCGTCGCCCAGGCGCCGGATGCCTCCGGTGTGGTGTTCGCTGATCTCGACCCAGGGCGGCTGGAGACTATTCGGCGCGAGCTGCCGAGCCTGGCGAACCGCCGGCTCTGACGCCGAGCGGGCGGCAAGTGCCGTCGGGACTGCCGGCCACGTCGGCCACAGAGTCAACCACCAGAGGTGAGTACGCCGATCACCGCGAGGCTGATGATCGCGCCGCCGAGGATCAGCAGCGCCTTCGTCATCCGGGACGGCCCGCGAAGGATGAGCCGGTGGATCGAGACGATCACGGCTACCACCACCACAGCACCGATCACGATCTGCCAGAACGGCAGCAGCAGGGCGGAGATGGCGTCGATGGCCTGTGGTCCTTCGACAGTCATGGGAGCCACTCTGACACGGTCGGCCACAGTGCGGGGGACCGGCGGCCACGTCGACCTCGCCGGCGGCGTCGACCTGGCCGCCGCACAACACGGCGCCCTCCTGCACCCATGGACCTCACGCCGCGTAGGTCAACCGCCGGGCAGTTCGCCGAGCCAGGACCCGTACCCGTCCGGTCGCACCAACGTTGACCTGCGCATATGTGGAACTTGCCAAGAATCTTCAAGATCAACTTGCGTTCCGCCGCGGCGCCGCGTAACTTTCTCTCTGTCAGCGGGACACGGACAAAACGGCCGGAAACGCAGACAGCCAGGATGGGGCGGGTGACCGCCGAACCAGACTGGGCGGGCGGTGCGACTCACCGGCAAGCCGGACTTGAGATTGCGAAACCGACCGGGTAAGGTAGGAAGCCGGCAGGGAGCCGGGCCGAGCCTCGGGAAACGAGGAGGGCCGGTCTGCCGGACACCCCGACCAAAGACAGCCGCAGAGCGGCTGGATCAAGCGCGGGGGAATCCGGGTGGTGCGAGAGAGTTGAAACTGGCTCTTGACAACGCGAAGCCAACCGGGTAAGATAGGGAAGTTGCCCGGCGGAAGTCGGGTGGGACGGATGGCCCTGGTGGGGTTGCCTGCTTGGTGTGGGTGGTTCTGCTGGTGTGTGTTTGTTCTTTGAGAACTCAACAGGGTGCTTGATAAGCCAGTGCCAAAGTTTGTTTGGTTCCCGGCTGGTTGACTGCCGCGTTTGTGGTGGTTTTCTGGTTGGTGATTCCTTGGCATTTTATATGCCGGGTTTGATTTCTTCACAAGTTTTTGTTGGAGAGTTTGATCCTGGCTCAGGACGAACGCTGGCGGCGTGCTTAACACATGCAAGTCGAGCGGAAAGGCCCTTCGGGGTACTCGAGCGGCGAACGGGTGAGTAACACGTGAGCAACCTGCCCCAGGCTTTGGGATAACCCCGGGAAACCGGGGCTAATACCGGATATTACATGCTGCCGCATGGTGGTGTGTGGAAAGTTTTTCGGCTTGGGATGGGCTCGCGGCCTATCAGCTTGTTGGTGGGGTGATGGCCTACCAAGGCGACGACGGGTAGCCGGCCTGAGAGGGCGACCGGCCACACTGGGACTGAGACACGGCCCAGACTCCTACGGGAGGCAGCAGTGGGGAATATTGCACAATGGGCGGAAGCCTGATGCAGCGACGCCGCGTGAGGGATGACGGCCTTCGGGTTGTAAACCTCTTTCAGCAGGGACGAAGCGTAAGTGACGGTACCTGCAGAAGAAGCGCCGGCCAACTACGTGCCAGCAGCCGCGGTAAGACGTAGGGCGCGAGCGTTGTCCGGATTTATTGGGCGTAAAGAGCTCGTAGGCGGCTTGTCGCGTCGACTGTGAAAACCCACAGCTCAACTGTGGGCTTGCAGTCGATACGGGCAGGCTAGAGTTCGGTAGGGGAGACTGGAATTCCTGGTGTAGCGGTGAAATGCGCAGATATCAGGAGGAACACCGGTGGCGAAGGCGGGTCTCTGGGCCGATACTGACGCTGAGGAGCGAAAGCGTGGGGAGCGAACAGGATTAGATACCCTGGTAGTCCACGCTGTAAACGTTGGGCGCTAGGTGTGGGGGGCCTCTCCGGTTCTCTGTGCCGCAGCTAACGCATTAAGCGCCCCGCCTGGGGAGTACGGCCGCAAGGCTAAAACTCAAAGGAATTGACGGGGGCCCGCACAAGCGGCGGAGCATGCGGATTAATTCGATGCAACGCGAAGAACCTTACCTGGGTTTGACATGGCCGCAAAACCTGCAGAGATGTGGGGTCCTTCGGGGGCGGTCACAGGTGGTGCATGGCTGTCGTCAGCTCGTGTCGTGAGATGTTGGGTTAAGTCCCGCAACGAGCGCAACCCTTGTTCGATGTTGCCAGCGCGTTATGGCGGGGACTCATCGAAGACTGCCGGGGTCAACTCGGAGGAAGGTGGGGATGACGTCAAGTCATCATGCCCCTTATGTCCAGGGCTTCACGCATGCTACAATGGCCGGTACAATGGGCTGCGATACCGTGAGGTGGAGCGAATCCCAAAAAGCCGGTCTCAGTTCGGATCGGGGTCTGCAACTCGACCCCGTGAAGTCGGAGTCGCTAGTAATCGCAGATCAGCAACGCTGCGGTGAATACGTTCCCGGGCCTTGTACACACCGCCCGTCACGTCACGAAAGTCGGCAACACCCGAAGCCGGTGGCCCAACCCCTTGTGGGAGGGAGCTGTCGAAGGTGGGGCTGGCGATTGGGACGAAGTCGTAACAAGGTAGCCGTACCGGAAGGTGCGGCTGGATCACCTCCTTTCTAAGGAGCGCTCTCCCGGCGAAGGTCGGGTAGGGAGCCTGCCGCCTCCGAGTGTGGGGTGGGGGTGCTCATTGGCGGAGACACTGGTGAGTTCGTGTCGGCAACGGCTGATGCTGCTAGTACTGCTTCTGCTTTCGGGTGGGGGTGTGGAGGGTGGTGTTGGTGCGGCTGGTGTGGATGGTGGGCATCCTGTTGGGTCCTGAGGGAACAGGCCACGTGGTGGGTTGTTGTCTCTGTGCCAGGCGCGGCCTGGTCTTGCATACCGGCCATCGTGTGTGGTGGTGCTGGTGTGGGGCTGGGGGTTGCGGGTTGGTCGTTTGTTGAGAATTACACAGTGGACGCGAGCATCTTTGTGGTCAAGTTGTCAAGGGCGAACGGTGGATGCCTTGGCACTAGGAGCCGATGAAGGACGTGGGAGGCCGCGATAGGCCTGGGGGAGCTGTCAACCGAGCTGTGATCCCAGGGTGTCCGAATGGGGAAACCTGGCATCAGTCATGTGGTGTCACCTGCACCTGAACTCATAGGGTGTGTGGAGGGAACGCGGGGAAGTGAAACATCTCAGTACCCGCAGGAAGAGAAAACAATAGTGATTCCGTGAGTAGTGGCGAGCGAAAGCGGATGAGGCTAAACCGGCTGCGTGTGATACCTGTCAGGGGTTGCGTGGTCGGGGTTGTGGGACTCTGCTGATCGGACTGACATTCGGTCGAGAAGTGATAAAGCCAGTTGTTAGCTGAATGGTGTGGAAAAGCCAGCCGTAGACGGTGATAGTCCGGTAGGTGAAAACTTCTGGTCTTCTGTGGATGTTCCCGAGTAGCGGCGGACCCCTGAAATCTGCCGTGAATCTGCCAGGACCACCTGGTAAGCCTAAATACTTCCTAGTGACCGATAGCGGACGAGTACCGTGAGGGAATGGTGAAAAGTACCCCGGGAGGGGAGTGAAATAGTACCTGAAACCGTTCGCCTACAATCCGTCGGAGCCTTTAGGGGTGACGGCGTGCCTTTTGAAGAATGAGCCTGCGAGTTAGTGGCATGTGGCGAGGTTAACCCGTGTGGGGTAGCCGTAGCGAAAGCGAGTCTGAAGAGGGCGTTTGAGTCGCATGTTCTAGACCCGAAGCGGAGTGATCTAGCCATGGGCAGGCTGAAGCGCGGGTAAGACCGCGTGGAGGGCCGAACCCACCAACGTTGAAAAGTTGGGGGATGACCTGTGGTTAGGGGTGAAAGGCCAATCAAACTCCGTGATAGCTGGTTCTCCCCGAAATGCATTTAGGTGCAGCGTTGCGTGTTTCTTGCCGGAGGTAGAGCACTGGATGGTCTAGGGGGCCTACAAGCTTACCGAAATCAGCTAAACTCCGAATGCCGGTAAGTGAGAGCGTGGCAGTGAGACTGCGGGGGATAAGCTTCGTAGTCGAGAGGGAAACAGCCCAGATCACCAGCTAAGGCCCCTAAGCGTGTGCTAAGTGGAAAAGGATGTGGGGTCGCTTAGACAACCAGGAGGTTGGCTTAGAAGCAGCCACCCTTTAAAGAGTGCGTAATAGCTCACTGGTCAAGTGGTTCCGCGCCGACAATGTAGCGGGGCTCAAGCACACCGCCGAAGCTGTGGCATTCACGCGTGTACTTCGCTGACTCTTTCGGGGGTTGGTGCAGGTGTGTGGATGGGTAGGGGAGCGTCGTGCCGGGGGTGAAGCAGCGGGGTGACCCAGCTGTGGACGCGGCACGAGTGAGAATGCAGGCATGAGTAGCGAAAGAAGGGTGAGAAACCCTTCCGCCGGATGACCAAGGGTTCCAGGGCCAGGCTAATCCGCCCTGGGTGAGTCGGGACCTAAGGCGAGGCCGAGAGGCGTAGTCGATGGACAACGGGTTGATATTCCCGTACCCGCGAAGGAGCGCCCATGATGAACCTCGTTGTGCTAACTGCCCGAACTTGGTGAGGTTTTCGGACTGATCTGAGGGAGCGCGGGAACCTGGCGGGTAGTAGTCAAGCGATGGGGTGACGCAGGAAGGTAGCTGATCCCGGCCGGTGGTTGTGCCGGGGTAAGCGTGTAGGCTGCATCATAGGTAAATCCGTGGTGCGTGAGGCTGAGACGTGATGCCGAGCCGATTCAGGTGAAGTCAGTGATCCTATGCTGCCGAGAAAAGCCTCTAGCGAGCTTCTAGCGGCCCGTACCCTAAACCGACACAGGTGGTCAGGTAGAGAATACCGAGGCGATCGGGCGAACTGTGGTTAAGGAACTCGGCAAATTGCCCCCGTAACTTAGGGAGAAGGGGGGCCGGAGACGTGAAGCCCCTTGCGGGTGGAGCGTTGTATGGCCGCAGAGACCAGGGGAAAGCGACTGTTTACTAAAAACACAGGTCCATGCGAAGAAGTAATTCGATGTATATGGACTGACGCCTGCCCGGTGCTGGAACGTTAAGGGGACCGGTTAGCTCTTCGGGGCGAAGCTGAGAACTTAAGCGCCAGTAAACGGCGGTGGTAACTATAACCATCCTAAGGTAGCGAAATTCCTTGTCGGGTAAGTTCCGACCTGCACGAATGGCGTAACGACTTTCCTACTGTCTCAACCACAGGCCCGGCGAAATTGCATTACGAGTAAAGATGCTCGTTACGCGCGGCAGGACGGAAAGACCCCGGGACCTTTACTATAGCTTGACATTGGTACTCGAATTAGCTTGTGTAGGATAGGTGGGAGACTGTGAAGCTGGTACGCCAGTATCGGTGGAGTCGTTGTTGAAATACCACTCTGGTTGATTTGGGTTTCTAACTTCGGACCGTGATCCGGTTCAGGGACAGTGTCTGGTGGGTAGTTTAACTGGGGCGGTTGCCTCCTAAAGGGTAACGGAGGCGCCCAAAGGTTCCCTCATCCTGGTTGGCAATCAGGTGTTGAGTGTAAGTGCACAAGGGAGCTTGACTGTGAGACTGACAGGTCGAGCAGGGACGAAAGTCGGGACTAGTGATCCGGCACTTGCGTGTGGAAGCGGTGTCGCTCAACGGATAAAAGGTACCCCGGGGATAACAGGCTGATCTTCCCCAAGAGTCCATATCGACGGGATGGTTTGGCACCTCGATGTCGGCTCGTCGCATCCTGGGGCTGTAGCAGGTCCCAAGGGTTGGGCTGTTCGCCCATTAAAGCGGTACGCGAGCTGGGTTTAGAACGTCGTGAGACAGTTCGGTCCCTATCCGCCGCGCGCGTAGGATACTTGAGAAGGGCTGTCCCTAGTACGAGAGGACCGGGACGGACGAACCTCTGGTGTGCCAGTTGTCCCGCCAGGGGCACGGCTGGTTGGCTACGTTCGGAAGGGATAACCGCTGAAAGCATCTAAGCGGGAAGCTCGCTTCAAGATGAGGTGTCCCACCCACTTTGTGGGGTAAGGCTCCCAGTAGATGACTGGGTTGATAGGCCGGAGATGTAAGCCAGGTAACTGGTTCAGTTGACCGGTACTAATAGGCCGAGGACTTGACTTCGAAGATGTACGCGTCCACTGTGTGATTCTGGGCAAACGGGCACCGTGTGTGTTTGGTTTGTTGTTAGGGTTACGGCGGTTATGGCGGAGGGGAAACGCCCGGTTACATTCCGAACCCGGTAGCTAAGCTCTCCAGCGCCGATGGTACTGCACTCGTGAGGGTGTGGGAGAGTAGGTCACCGCCGGACATCTTTACTTGTGGGCCACCCGTACGGGTGGCCCACAAGTGTTTTCCAGGGAAAATCCCTCGGGAAGACCGCCCTGTACAACGACCCCGTGCCGACCGTGCAGAAGACCGTCGTACGGACGTCAGTCCCGCTGCTGAAGGTCCATCCGCAGGTCCGCGAGCAGCGCGGCCGACTCGCCGACGGTACGCCCCGGGAACAGCGCGACCGCGATGCTCCCGTGGTCCGCCCAACCGCAGACCGGCATCTCCTGGTCACCGGTAGGCGTGCTGCCGCACTTCATCACTCCGCCGTACGTCCCGGCCGGCACCTGGTGGACGCCGGTCACCGAACCCTCCTCGTCGCCGACGATCTTCAGCAGCGCGTCCAGGTCGTGCTCGGGTGACCAGAGCAGAGCGGTGCCACCGAAGACCAGAACGCTGCGGTCCGCCGCCGCCGGGTCCCGGTAGACCGCAGCCGTGCTGTGGTCCAGGTCGATTCCGGCGGCGAAGGCGCTGTGCAGGTAGTCGGCCGTACTCCTGGCCTGTTCCCCGTCGTCGCGGACCAGCCCGGCCGCCTCGTCCGGGGCGCTCAGGCTGGCATCCTTCTGCGCGACGATGCGCAAGCCGGTCGAACCGAGCAGACCGACGCCCAGCACACCGATCGCGGCGAGCGAGCCGATGACGGCGACGCGCCGGCCGCGCCCGGCCCGGACACCTCGGCCGCGGCTCTCTCCGTCGTCCGGCGTCGGCTGGGCGTCCGGGGTCACGTCGACCGGCTCCTGACGGTCGACCGGTCCCTGGTGAGCCGACCGTCGTCCGCCGAATATGTCGTCGACCATGCCCGACACCGTACGTCACCGAGTCCGCCGAGCGGTGGGTGCCGCCCGTCGGCCCGTCAAGCGGCCCGAGACAGCTGGCCAGCCGCAGTCGGTCTGCCGCGGTCGGGCCTGCGTGAATCCGGGTGCGGGGGCTCCGTAAACTCGATGGGTGACCGAGACTCCGCAGCCCCAACACGACGCAGCCCCCATGTTGCCGGCCCAGTACGCTCCGGGTGAGGTCGAACAGCGGCGGTACGAGCGGTGGGTAGCCGAGGGTTACTTCCGCGCCGACGCGGGCAGCGGGAAGCCGTCGTTCACGATCGTGGTGCCGCCGCCGAACGTCACGGGGTCGCTGCACGTCGGGCACGCCCTCGACCACTCGATCCAGGACACGCTGATCCGACGCAAGCGGATGCAAGGCTTCGAAGCGCTCTGGTTGCCCGGCATGGACCACGCCGGGATCGCCACCCAGAACGTCGTGGAGCGACAGCTCGCCGCCGAAGGCCTGTCCCGGCACGACCTCGGCCGGGAACAGTTCATCGACCGGGTCTGGCAGTGGAAAGCGGAGTCGGGCGGCACCATCCTCGGGCAGATGCGCCGTCTCGGTGACTCGGTCGACTGGGACCGGGAACGTTTCACGATGGACGAGGGCCTGTCCCGGGCGGTGCAGACCATCTTCAAGCGTCTCTACGACGACGAGCTGATCTATCGCGCCGAGCGCATCATCAACTGGTGCCCGCGGTGCCGAACCGCCCTGTCCGACATCGAGGTGGAACACAGCGACGACGACGGCGAGTTGGTCTCCATCCGGTACGGCGAGGGCGACGCGTCGATCGTGGTGGCCACCACCCGGGTCGAGACGATGCTGGGCGACACTGCGGTGGCGGTGCACCCGGACGACGACCGCTACCGGCATCTCGTCGGCACCGAGGTCGAGTTGCCGTTGACCGGTCGGCGGATCCCGATCGTCGCGGACGCGCACGTCGATCCGACGTTCGGCACGGGCGCGGTGAAGGTGACCCCGGCGCACGACCCCAACGACTTCGAGATCGGCCAACGGCACGGGCTGCCGAGCCTGACCATCCTTGACGAGCGGGCGGTGGTCACGGCGGCCGGACCGTTCGAAGGACTGGACCGGTTCGAGGCGCGGCCGGCGATCGTCGCGGCGTTGCGGGCCGAAGGGCGGGTGGTGGCCGAGAAGCGGCCGTACGTGCACGCGGTCGGTCACTGTTCGCGGTGCCGGACCACGGTCGAGCCGCGGCTGTCGTTGCAGTGGTTCGTCCGGACCGGCCCGCTGGCGAAGGCCGCCGGGGACGCGGTGCGTGACGGTCGGACCCGGGTGGAGCCGCCGGAGCTGGCCGCACGCTACTTCGCCTGGGTCGACAACATGCACGACTGGTGCATCTCCCGGCAGCTGTGGTGGGGGCACCGGATCCCGGTCTGGTACGGCCCGGACGGCGAGGTCGTCTGCGTCGGACCCGACGAGCAGCCGCCGGCCGGTGCCGGCTGGCGGCAGGACGAGGACGTCCTCGACACCTGGTTCTCCAGCGCGCTGTGGCCGTTCTCCACGCTCGGCTGGCCGGACCAGACCGACGACCTGCGGACCTTCTACCCGACCAGCGTGCTGGTCACCGGCTACGACATCCTGTTCTTCTGGGTGGCCCGGATGATGATGTTCGGGCTGTACGCGATGGAGGGCCGGCAGCCGTTCGACGTGGTGGCCCTGCACGGCATGGTCCGGGACCAGTTCGGCAAGAAGATGTCCAAGTCGTACGGCAACGTCGTCGACCCGCTCGACTGGATCGACCGGTTCGGCGCCGACGCCACCCGGTTCACTCTGGTCCGGGGCGCCAACCCGGGCGCCGACGTGCCGGTCAGCGAGGAGTGGTGCCAGGGTTCCCGCAACTTCTGCAACAAGCTGTGGAACGCCACCAGGTTCGCGCTGCTCAACGGCGCGCACCTGACCGGCGACCTGCCCGACCGGGCGGATCTGGGCATGACCGACCGGTGGATCATGTCCCGGCTGCAGGAGGTGACGGCCCAGGTCGACCAGCAGTTCGAGGCGTTCGAGCTGGCCAAGGCGTGTGACACGCTCTACCACTTCGCCTGGGACGACGTCTGCGACTGGTATCTGGAGCTGAGCAAGCCGGTGCTGGGCGCTGGCGGGGAGGCCGCCGACCGGACCCGCCGGGTGCTCGGCCACGTGCTCGACCAACTGCTGCGGCTGCTCCACCCGGTTACTCCGTTCGTCACCGACGAGTTGTGGTCGGCGCTGGCCGGGTCGGGTCAGCCGGCGGCCGGCAGCCTGATGGTGGCTTCCTGGCCGGTCGCCGACCCGTCGTGGCAGGACCCGGCGGCGGAGGCGGAGCTGGCCGTGGTGCAGCGGGTGGTCACCGAGATCCGCCGGTTCCGGTCGGATCAGGGGCTGCGGCCGACCCAACGGGTCAGCGCCCGGCTGACCGGTCTGGTCGACGCGGGCGTCGGCGGGCACGAGCCGCTGATCCGGTCGCTGACCCGGCTGGACGAGCCGGCCGCCGATTTCTCGGCTACCGCAAAGCTCGCGGTGACCGCACAGGTCGGTGTCGAGTTCGACACCCGCGGTTCGATCGACGTGGCGGCTGAACGCGCCCGGTTGACCAAGGACCGGGCGGCGGCCGAGCGGGAAGCCGAGCAGTGCCGGGCCAAGTTGGGCAACAGCGCGTTCGTCGACAAGGCACCGGCCCCGGTGGTGGACAAGATCCGTACCCGGTTGGCAGTGGCCGAGGCGGAGCTGGCCCGCATCGCCGGAGCGCTCGCCGCGCTGCCGGCCGCTGACGGTGAGCAGTCGTGACGGTACGTCGCCCGGGGGCCACCGGCGGTGCCAAGCAGCGGCCGGGTGGCGAGTTCGCGCGGGTCGAGCAGGAGCTCGCCGACCGGGGCTTCACCCGGATGGTGTTCGACCTGGACCGGATCGGCCAGCTGCTGGACCTGCTGGGTAGTCCGCAGCGGGCGTACCCGTCGATCCATCTGACCGGGACCAACGGCAAAACCTCGACCGCCCGGATGATCGACTCGCTGCTGCGGGCCTTCGGGCTGCACACCGGCCGCTACACCAGCCCGCATCTGGAGACGGTGCGGGAGCGGATCAGCCTGGACGGTGAGCCGGTCAGCGAGGAGCGGTTCGCCGCCGTGTACCGGGAGGTCGCGCCGTTGGCCGAGCTGGTCGACAAGCAGGCCGCGGAGCCGTTGACGTACTTCGACATGACGACCGCGTTGGCGTTCGCGACGTTCGCCGACGCCCCGGTCGACGTGGCGGTGGTGGAGGTCGGGCTGGGTGGTGCCGAGGACGCCACCAACGTGTTGTCCGCCGGTGTCTGCGTGATCACGCCGATCGGTCTGGATCACACCGAGTGGCTGGGCGACACCCTCACCGACATCGCCTGGGCCAAGGCCGGCATCGTGCACGCCGGGTCGACGGTGGTCACCGCGGTGCAGCCGGAGGAGGCGGCCGGGCCGATCCTGGACCGGTGCGCCGAGGTGGGGGCCACCATCGCCCGGGAGGGCGGCGAGTTCGGCGTGGTCCACCGCGCGGTCGCGGTCGGCGGGCAGATGCTCACGTTGCAGGGGCTCGGCGGCCGCTACGACGAGGTGTTTCTGCCGCTGCACGGGGCGCATCAGGCGCAGAACGCGGCGTTGGCGCTGGCGGCGGTGGAGGCGTTCCTCGGTGCCGGCCCGGGTCGGACGTTGGACGCCGAGCCGGTCCGGCAGGGCTTCGCCGGGGTGTCGTCACCGGGCCGGCTGGAGCGGGTACGCAGCGCGCCGACGATCCTGCTCGACGGTGCCCACAATCCGCACGGGATGGCGGCCACGGTCACCGCCGTGCAGGAGGAGTTCGCGTTCCGGCGGCTCGTGGTGGTACTCGCCGTGCTGGCCGACAAGGACGCCGAGGCGCTGCTGGATCTGCTGGAGCCGGTGGCGGACGCACTGGTGGTGACCGGCAACACGTCGCCGCGGGCGATGCCGGTCGGTCAGTTGGCCGGTCTCGCGGTCGAGGCGTTCGGCGTGGACCGGGTACGGGTGACCCAGCAGATGCCGGACGCGATCGAGGCGGCGGTTGAGCTGGCCGAGGCTGACCTCGACGGGGAGCTCAGCGGGGTGGGGGTTCTGATCACCGGATCGGTGGTGACGGTGGCCGACGCACGCCGGCTGCTGACCCGGTGAGCGCCGACCCGGTGACCGACGACCCAACAACCGACGACCCGGCCGGACCGCCGCCGCGTCGGTCCGGGTTGCGCAACCCGCCGGCCGCCGCGCGCGGGCTCGGCGCGGCGACCCTCGGCCTGGAAGCGTTGGTACTGGTGCTCGCGATCCAGCCGATCCGGATGCTGGGCGACGGCTCCGGCCCGGCGGCGATGGTGGCCAGCGCAGTCCTCGCCGTCGGCGCGGTGCTGCTCGCCGGCCTGCTGCGGCGCGGCTGGGCCTGGTACGCCGGCACGGTGCTGCAAGGGCTGGTCCTGCTCGCCGGCCTGCTGCACTGGTCACTGCTGGTGGTGGGGGTGCTGTTCGGCGTCGTCTGGGCGTACGTGTGGCACGTCCGGCGGGTCATTCTCAGCTGACGATCACTGTGCTGCGTCGGTGTCGGCGTCGGACGTCGGCTGGTCACGATCACGCCACTCGATGATGGCGATACCGTGGCCGTCCGGGTCGCGGAAAGCAGCCGCCCACAGCTCCAGCCGGGCACCACGGTTGACCGCCCGGGGCGCGTAGGTGAACCGCACCCCTTTGGCCTTGAGTTCGTCGTGCATCCGTTGCAGGCCGTCGACTTCGAGGTTGAGGTGCATGAGCCGACGGTTGACCGGGGCGACCTCGGGCACCGACCGCAGCACCAGACGGGTCTGCCCGGAGGCGAGCACCGCGTTGCCGTCCCCGCCGTCGATCTCGAAGAAGCCGAGCATGTCGCGGTAGAACCCGACCGACCGGTCGAGGTCCGCGACGAGCAGGGTCAGCCCGACGCCGTGGATCGGCCCGTGGTCGTCGCCCGGTTCGTCGGCCAGGGTGTCGGGGCCGGTCACCGGGCCGGCGGCGGCCAGGTCGGCGAGCGGGCCGTCCGGGTCGGTCACCGACCCGCCGTCGGGGTCGTCTGCGTCCTGGTCGGGCTGGTCGGCCAGCGCCGTCCCGGTGGCGGTCGGCGACTCGGCGCGGGCCTCGGCGGCGGCCCGGCCCCGGTCCGCTCCGGCGGTGACCGTGCCGGCCTCCGGCTCGGCGGGTGGGGAGTACGGCCGTGGCCGGGCACGGCGCGGCAGCGGCACCGGCTGCGGGTCCACCACGGTGCCGTCCACCACCTTGTGGCCTCCCGGTGACTGGCTCACCACGACGGGGTCGTCGACCTTGCCGGGGGCGTCGACCCGGCCCGGATCCGCCGGCTCGGACTGTTCGATGTCGGGGTCGAATCCCGGGGTGGCGAAGTCCGGCCGGGGATTTTCCGCCGGGTCGCGTCGGCGCTGACGCGGATCGTCGGCCGGACCGGCGGGCTCGGCCAGATCGTCGTCGCGCAGCCCCGCGCCGAGATCGGCGGTCTGGGCGGTGTCCGGGTCGAGGAACAGGTCGTCGGAGCGTCGCCGCGCCCACGGCGGCTCCTCATCCACGTCGAGCAGGTCGTCGTCGAGGGTGCTGAAGTCGGGCTCGTCGAACTCCGGCGGCAGGTCGGCCCGCTCCGCAGCGGCTTCAGCGTGGGTCAGCACGTCGTCCCAGATGATCCGTACGTGGCGTTGGTCGTCGATGGCGACCATGATCGGCAGCGTGGCGCCAGGGTCGGGCCACTTCGCCACCGGCACCCGGGGGTCGCGGACCTTGACCGACCGGGGCGGTACGCCCGGCGCGTCAACCAGAATCTGCAGTTCGCAGCGGCCGTAGGTGGAGGAGGCCGGTGGCTCGGAAACGCTGCGGACGTGGGCGATACCGGCCACCCAGGCGCGCTCGGTACCGGGGAACGCGGTGATCAGCACCAGGCTGACCGCGAGCACCAGCAGTGCCACGCCCAGCGCGGCGATGGCCCAGCTGGTCATGCCGGCGCCGAAGAGGATGATGAACGTGGCGAAAGTGCCCAGCACCGTCGCGATGAGCTTGCGGGCGGTGGAAACCGATCGATGGCCGTTCGCCACAGTAGACCTCCCTGCGTCAAGGCCAGGCTAGGCCGGGCCCGGCGAGGATGGAAGAGCCGCGACCGGTGGCGTCGGTAGCCGCCGGTCCTCGTCCGTCCCCTGGCCCTCCATCATGACGCGCGGGGCGGCGTGGACCCACTAGGCTGGCAGCGCCAGTCCGTACCGGATCGCTCCGCAGGGGAGCGGTGCCGGTCCGTCGATAAGGAGCCAGTGTGTCCAGCCCCACCGATGTCGAACGTACCCTCGTGTTGATCAAGCCGGACGCGGTCCGGCGCGGCTTGGTCGGCGAGATCCTCGGCCGGTTCGAGCGTAAGGGACTGCACCTGGTCACCCTGCAGTCGCGCCGGATGGACGAGGAGCTGGCCGGCGCGCACTACGCCGACCATGTGGACAAGCCGTTCTACCCGCCGCTGAAGGAGTTCATGACCAGCGGGCCGCTGGTCGCCCTGGTGCTCGCCGGTGACCAGGCGATCGAGGTGGTGCGTGCGCTGATCGGCACCACCGACGGACGCAAGGCGGCAGCCGGCACCATTCGCGGCGACCTGGCGCTGTCCAACCGGGAGAACCTGGTGCACGCCTCGGACTCCCCGGAGAGCGCGGCCCGCGAGATCAAGCTCTGGTTCCCCGACCTGGGCTGATCCCGGTCGATCAGCCGCGGGTTATCGGCCGGTTCGTGTGCTGGTCACCTGATCCGGTGGATCTCGCCACATTCCATCGATAGACCTCTTGGGAACGCCTGACGTGCCTTCCCGGGAGGATTTCGATGAACCCATTCGACCGCCGTACCCTGCTGCGGGCCGGACTGGCCGGCGGTGCCGGGCTCGCCGGCGGCGCGCTGCTCGGCGGAGCCGGTGCGGCCGCCGGCGCGGACGTCGCGTCCGGCCGGCCCATCACACCGGCCTGGCACCCCACCGGCCGGCCGGTGCTCACCCACGGCGTGCAGAGCGGCGTGGTCGGCCCCGGCGAGGCCGTCGTCTGGACCCGCGCCGACCGGGTCGGCCGGCTGATTGTCGAGGTCGGCCGCCGGCCCGACCTGCGCGACGCCCGACGGGTACGCGGCCCGGTGCTCGACGGCCGGGGCGACTTCACCGGCAAGGTGCAGCTGCGGGGCCTGCCCGCCGGCGAGCGGCTGCACTACCGGGTGCGGGTGGAGAGCCTGCACCGTCCCGGCCTGGTCAGCGAACCGCTGACCGGTTCGCTGCGCACCGCACCCCGCGCCGGTGGCTACCACGGACACCACCGGGGCCGGCCGGGCGGCGGTCCCGGCGGGCGGGTCGACGACGTGCGGTTCGTCTGGACCGGGGACATCGCCGGTCAGGGCTGGGGGATCAGCGACGACTTCGGCGGGATGCGGATCTTCGAGGCGATGCGGCGTGGCCGGCCGGACTTCTTTTTGTGCAGCGGCGACACCGTGTACGCCGACAACCCGCTCGCCGAGACGGTGACGCTGCCGGACGGGCGGGTGTGGCGCAACCTGGTGACCCCGGAGAAGTCCAAGGTCGCCGAGACGCTCACCGAGTTCCGTGGCCAGTTCGCCTACAACCTGCTCGACGCGCAGCTGCGGGCGTTCGCCGCCGAGGTGCCGCAACTCAACCAGTGGGACGACCACGAGGTGACCAACAACTGGTATCCGGGCGAGATCCTCACCGACCCGCGTTACACCGAGACCCGGGTCGACGTGCTGGCGGCACGGTCCCGGCAGGCGTTCCACGAGTGGCTGCCGACCCCGGACGACGGGCCGCTGTACCGGGTGGTCCGCTACGGGCCGCTGCTGGACGTGTTCGTCCTCGACATGCGCACCTACAAGGACCCCAACGACGGCAACACGTACGCCGACCCGCATCGTGGCCTGCTCGGCACCCAGCAACGGCAGTGGCTGATCCGCGAGCTCACCCGGTCGACGGCCACCTGGAAGGTGATCGCCAACGACCTGCCGCTCGGGCTGATCGTGCCGGACGGTGGCGGGGCCCAGGAAGGGATCGCCCAGGGCGACGGCGGCGCACCGGCCGGGCGGGAGCTGGAGTTCGCCGAGATCCTCGGCGCGGCGCACCGGGCCGGCGTCACCGGCATCGTCTTCCTCACCGCCGACGTGCACTACACCGCCGCCCATCACTACGACCCGGCGCGGGCCTCGGTGGCCGACTTCACCCCGTTCTGGGAGTTCGTCTCCGGCCCGGCGCACGCCGGGGCGTTCGGCCCGAACACCCTCGACGGTACGTTCGGCCCGGAGGCGGTGTTCGTCAACGCCCCGCCGCGGGCCAACACGTCGCCGGCCGAAGGTTTCCAGCACTATGGCGAGGTGTTCGTCGACGGCGGGTCCCGGGCGTTCACCGTGCATCTGCGCGACCGGGACGGCCGTTCGCTCTGGTCGACCACCCTGCCGGCCCCACCCGCCGGCTGAGTTCGGAAGTGGCGGGCGGACGGAAACCGGCTCGACGGGTGGGATACGCTCGAATCCGAAGGCAACCCAAAGGCGACGACCCGGCCATCACCGGTGAGCCTCCGGAAGAACCGGCCACCACTGCCCGACAGCGGCGGCCCCAGTAGAACCGGACGGGTCCGGCCCGTCACAGCCGGCCGATGAGCGGGCGGTCGCGCACCTCGGCGACCGCCAAGCGAGGTGGTACCGCGGCCCACCGTGGCGACGTCCGGCAGCAGCCGGCGACCGCCCGGCGGGTTCGTCCTCGCAGACCACGAGACAGTGAGCTGCGCGAGGAGAGGGCACCACCATGGCGTACCCGATGACCGACCCCGCCGCGACCGGCGTGCCGGCCAGTCCGGACCTGCCCGAGGTGGAGCGCCGCGTCCTGGACTACTGGACGGCGGACAAGACCTTCGAAGCCAGCGTCGACCAGCGCGACCCGGGTCCGGACGGCGCCAACGAGTACGTCTTCTACGACGGCCCGCCGTTCGCCAACGGCCTGCCGCACTACGGCCACCTGTTCACCGGCTACGTCAAGGACGTGGTGCCGCGCTACCAGACGATGCGCGGCCGGCGGGTCGAGCGCCGCTTCGGCTGGGACTGCCACGGCCTGCCCGCCGAGGTCGAAGCCGAACGTCAGCTCGGCATCTCCACCAAGGCGGAGATCGTCGAGTTGGGCATGGAGCGCTTCAACGACGTCTGCCGCAGCTCGGTGCTGACCTACACCCAGGACTGGGAGCGCTACGTCACCCGGCAGGCCCGCTGGGTCGACTTCGTCAACGACTACAAGACGCTCGACCTGGACTACATGGAGAGCGTCATGTGGGCCTTCAAGGCCCTGTACGACAAGGGGCTGGTCTACGAGGGCTTCCGGGTGCTGGCCTACTGCTGGCGCTGCGAGACGCCGCTGAGCAACACCGAGACCCGGATGGACGACGTATACCGGGACCGGCAGGACCCGACCGTCACCGTCTGGTTCGAGCTGGCGCCGGCGCAGCCCGGTGGCGAGACGGAACGGATCGGGGTGTGGACCACCACGCCGTGGACGCTGCCGTCGAACCTGGCCCTCGCCGTCGGCCCGGACATCGAGTACGCGGTACTGCGGCGCGACGGGCAGCGGTACCTGCTGGGGGCGGCCCGCCTCGAGGCGTACGCCAAGGAACTGGACGGGTTCGAGCGGGTCGGCACGGTCTGCGGCGCCGACCTGGTCGGACGCCGCTACACCCCGCTGTTCGACTACCTGGTCGACCGGGCCGGCCCGAACGCGTACCAGGTCCTCGGCGCCGACTTCGTCACCACCGAGGACGGCACCGGGGTGGTGCACATGGCCCCGGCGTTCGGTGAGGACGACCAGAACACCTGCAACGCCGCCGGCATCCCGACGATCGTCACCGTCGACGACCACACCCGGTTCACCGCCCTGGTCCCGCCGTACGCGGGGGAGCAGGTGTTCGACACCAACAAGCCGATCATCCGTGAGCTGCGCGACCGGGGTCTGCTGCTGCGCCACGACACCTACACCCACTCGTACCCGCACTGCTGGCGCTGTGACACGCCGCTGGTCTACAAGGCGGTGTCGTCGTGGTTCGTGGCCGTGTCGACCTTCCGGGACCGGATGGTGGAGCTGAACCAGCAGATCTCCTGGACGCCGGCGCACGTCAAGGACGGCTCGTTCGGCAAGTGGCTGGCTGGAGCGCGGGACTGGTCGATCAGCCGGAACCGGTTCTGGGGCTCGCCGATCCCGGTCTGGCGCTCGGACGACCCGGCCTACCCGCGGGTCGACGTGTACGGCTCGCTCGACGAGCTGGAACGCGACTTCGGCGTACGCCCGGCCGACCTGCACCGGCCCGGCATCGACGAGCTGACCCGGCCCAACCCGGACGACCCGACCGGACGGTCCACGATGCGCCGGGTGCCGGAGGTGCTGGACTGCTGGTTCGAGTCCGGGTCGATGCCGTTCGCCCAGGTGCACTACCCGTTCGAGAACCGGGAGTGGTTCGAGCACCACTACCCGGGCGACTTCATCGTCGAGTACATCGGGCAGACCCGGGGCTGGTTCTACACCATGCACGTGCTGGCCACCGCGCTGTTCGACCGGCCGGCGTTCCGCAACTGCGTCAGCCACGGCATCCTGCTCGGCGCCGACGGGCGCAAGATGAGCAAGAGCCTGCGCAACTACCCGGACGTGTACGAGGTGTTCGACACCTACGGCTCGGACGCGATGCGCTGGATGCTGATGGCCTCGCCGGTGCTGCGCGGCGGCGACATGGCGGTGGTGGAGAGCGGCGTCCGCGACGCCGTCCGGCAGGTGCTGCTGCCGCTGTGGAACGTCTGGTACTTCTTCGCGTTGTACGCCAACGCGGAGGGCTACACCGCGACCCGGCGTACCGACAGCACCCACCTGCTCGACCGGTACGTGCTGGCCAAGACCGGTGAACTGGTCGACGAGGCCACCCGGCAGATGGACGGCTACGACGTCTCCGGTGCCTGCGCCAGTGTGCGCACCTATCTCGACGCGTTGACCAACTGGTACGTCCGCCGGTCCCGGGACCGGTTCTGGTCCGGTGACACCGACGCGTTCGACACGCTGTACACGGTGCTGGAGACGCTCACCCGGGTGGTGGCGCCGTTGGCGCCGTTGACCAGCGAGGAGATCTGGCGCGGGCTGACCGGTGACCGGTCGGTGCACCTGACCGACTGGCCGGCCGCTGGCGAGTTCCCCGCCGACCACGACCTGGTCGCGTCGATGGACGCGGTCCGGGAGGTCTGCTCGGCCGGGCTGTCGCTGCGCAAGGCCCGCAATCTGCGGGTCCGGCTGCCGCTGCCGGCGCTGACCGTGGCCAGCGCCGCCGCGCCGCGGCTGCGGCCGTTCGCCGACCTGGTCGCCGACGAGGTCAACGTCAAGTCGGTGGAGTTCACCGACGCGGTCGCCGACCACTGCCAGCAGGTGCTGACCGTGGTGCCCCGGGTGCTCGGCCCCCGGGTCGGTGGCCAGGTGCAGGCGGTGATCCGGGCGGTGAAGTCCGGCGACTGGGCGCTGGGCGACGACGGTGCGCCGGTCGCCGCCGGGGTCCGGCTGGCCGACGGGGAGTACGAGTTGAAGCTGGTCGCCGCCGACCCGGAGCATTCCGCACCGTTGCCGGCCGGGCAGGGGGTGGTGGTGCTGGACACCACCGTCACGCCGGAGCTGGCCGCCGAAGGGCTGGCCCGGGACCTGGTCCGGGTGATCCAGCAGGCCCGGCGGGAGGCGGATCTGCGGATCACCGACCGGGTCCGGGTCACGGTGGCGGCTGGTGCCGAGGTGGCGGCGGCGGTACGGGCGTACCAGGACTTCGTCGCCGGTGAGGTGCTCGCCGACGAGGTGACGTTCGACCCGTCCGGGGCGTCGGCCGCCGGTCCGGCGGGGGGATTCGCCGGTGAGGTGGGCGACGGTGAGCCGGTGTCGGTGCGGGTGCAGCGGGTCTGACCGGTCCGGGCGGGATCCCGTCCGCTACGGTGTCTGTCCGACCCACCCATGCCTGTCCCGTCGCCGGAGGATCCGTGCCGCCGCTGTATTCGATCGGCAAAGTCACTGTCGGACCAGCGTTGCTGCTGGGCTGGCGACCCAAGGTGGAAGGGCGGGAGAACGTCCCCACCACCGGCGGGGTGATCCTGGCCGCGAACCACCTGTCCGTCGCCGACGAGTACTTCCTCGGCGCGGTGCTGCCCCGGCACGTGGCGTTCTGGGCCAAGGCCGAGTACTTCGACGGCACCGGATTCCGTGGGCTGCTGACCAAGGGCCTGGTGACCGGGCTCGGCGCGATCCGGGTGGAACGCGGCGGCGGGCGGGCGGCGCTGAGCGCCTTCGACGGCGCGATCCCGCTGCTGCGGGCCGGCCGGCAGGTGGCCGTCTTCCCGGAGGGCACCCGCTCGCCGGACGGGCGGCTGTACCGGGGCCGGACCGGGGTGGCCCGGCTGGCGCTGGCCGCCGGGGTGCCGGTCGTCCCGGTCGGATTCGTCGGCACCGCGCAGATCCAGCCGATCGGGTCGCTCTGGCCGAAGCTGAGCCGGGGCACGGTCACGGTCCGGTTCGGCAAGCCGCTCGACTTCACCGGGCGCGGCGACGACCGCTCCGAGATGCGCCGGATCACCGACGAGGTGATGAGCGAGATCCAGCAGCTCACCGGCCAGGAGTACGTGCCCCGGTACGCGCCACCGCGTACCGCTGGTGGGGCCAGGACCGGCGACGGCCAGCCGGGCAACGGCAACGGCAACGGCGACGCCGCCGGCTGAGCCGCTCCCGGGTCACTCCCGGCTGATCACCTGGGCGCGTAGTTGCCCGGTCAACGTCGCGCTCTCCTCGACCGACCGGCGGGTGAACAGCGCGGTGCCGAGGCTGCCGTGGTCGGCCCAGGCGCAGACCACCACGTCGTCGCCGTCGGAGACGCCGGTTCCGCAGCTCAGGTGGGTGCCCCGGGCGCCGGTCTCGAACGTCTCGACGGCATCCATCTGGTACGCGTCGCTGATCCGGCCGACCTCGCTGTCCAGGTCGCTGCCCGGCGTCATCCGGAAGCCGGTGATGCCGTACAGCACCACGAGCTTGCCGTTGCCGTCCCGGTACACCCCGGCGAAGGTGTCCTCGGCCAGCAGATGGGCGGTGCGCATCTCACCTTCCAACCGGGCGACCGTCTCCTGGCTGGAACCGTCGTCGCTGAGCCGCAGGTCGGCGACCTGCCCGGGGAGTGCGGCGTTCGCCGGGTACTGGTCCCACAGCGGCTTGCCGTAGTAGGCCGGGCAGCCACAGCAGCAGGCGACGGTGAGCAGGGTGAACAGCGTCGTCTTCCAGGGCCAGCGCCGTCGTCGGCGTTGTTGTCGGCGCTGCCGACGGGCCGCCTTTCCGGTCGGCGCCGGTGGCCCGGTGACCGGTGGCCCGGTGACCGGCGGTCGGGTCACCGGGAGCCGGCTCGGGTTCGGCGGGTGCGGGCCGGCGACCGGTGGTGGCGGGTCCGGGGGCGAGGTGGGCGCGGGTGGGGACACCGGCGGGGGGAAGGCCATCGGTTCCGGCGTCGGCGGGCCGGCACCGGGCCATTCGTCGGGTGGGTCGGTCGATTGACCGGCCGGCCAGGGGTCGGCGGCGGCCCACGGGTCGACCGGGGTGCGGGTCGCCGGATCGTCCTCGGTGAACCCGTCGGGTGGTAGCTGCAGGGTGGGGTCACGGGGTGGCGGCTGCTCCGTCCGGGGGGCGTCCCGCTGCCACCAGCGCTGGCGCGGCCGCGGTGGCGGCACCGCTGCCGAGCCCCGCCACGGGGCCGGTGACGTTGCCGGTGACGTGGCCGGGTCGGACCCGCCCGCCCCGGCCGGCTGGTCCGTGGTCGGACCTTCATCCGGTTGCGGCTGCCGCATCGCAGATGCATCTCCTCTCGGACCCGTTCGAGGTTAGTACCGTGCGGCCAGCCCGCCCGCTCCGCCCGCGTACTCTGGGTGGTTGATCCGGTGTCCGGTGCGGTTTGGAGGAGGTTTGATGGGTGTCCCGGCAGGCACTGCCCCGACGGCGACCGTGGGTGGCCCGACGGCCAGGTCGGTCTGGCCCCGGTTGGAGCCGCTGCTGCCTCAGGTCAGCAAGCCGATCCAGTACGTCGGCGGCGAGCTCGGCGCGGTGGCCAAGGACTGGGACGCCGCGACGGTGCGTTGGGCCCTGATGTACCCGGACGCCTACGAGGTCGGCCTGCCGAACCAGGGCGTGCAGATCCTGTACGAGGTGCTCAACGAGCAGCCCGACGTGCTGGCCGAACGGACCTACGCGGTCTGGCCGGACCTGGAACGGCTGATGCGGGCGCACGGGGTGCCGCAGTTCACCGTCGACGCACACCGGCCGGTCGGCGACTTCGACGTTTTCGGTGTCTCGTTCGCCACCGAGCTGGGTTACACGAACCTGCTGACCGCGATCGACCTGGCCGGGATCCCGCTGTCCGCCGCCGACCGGGACGACTCACACCCGGTGGTGCTGGCCGGTGGGCACGCCGCGTTCAACCCGGAGCCGATCGCCGACTTCATCGACGCGGCGGTGCTCGGCGACGGCGAGGAAGCCGTCCTGGAGATCACCGGCATCGTCCGGCAGTGGAAGGCCGAAGGGTCGCCGGGCGGGCGCGACGAGCTGCTGCTGCGGCTGGCTCGTACGGAGAGCATCTACGTGCCGCGCTTCTACGACGTGGACTACCTGCCGGACGGCCGGATCCAGCGGGTGGTGCCGAACCGGGCGGACGTGCCGTTCCGGGTGCACAAGCGCACCACCATGGACCTGGACGCCTGGCCGTACCCGAAGAAGCCGATCGTGCCGCTGGCCGAGACGGTCCACGAACGCTACGCGGTGGAGATCTTCCGCGGCTGTACGCGCGGCTGCCGGTTCTGCCAGGCTGGCATGATCACCCGTCCGGTGCGGGAGCGGTCCATCACCACGGTCGGCCAGATGGTCGCCGACGGCCTGGAGTACTCCGGTTTCCACGAGGTCGGTCTGTTGTCGCTGTCCTCGGCCGACCACTCGGAGATCGGCGACATGTGCTCCGGCCTGGCCGAGCAGTACGCGGGCACGAACGTGTCGCTGTCGCTGCCGTCGACGCGGGTCGACGCGTTCAACATCGAGCTCGCGCAGGAGCTGTCCCGCAACGGTCGGCGTACCGGGCTGACCTTCGCCCCGGAGGGCGGCTCGGAGCGGATCCGCCGGGTGATCAACAAGATGGTCTCGGAGGAGGACCTGATCCGCACGGTGGTGACCGCGTACACCAACGGCTGGCGTCAGGTGAAGCTCTACTTCATGTGCGGGCTGCCCACCGAGACCGACGAGGACGTGCTGCAGATCGCCCGACTCGCCCACGAGGTGATCAAGGCGGGCCGGGCGGCGACCGGCTCCAAGGACATCCGCTGCACGGTGTCGATCGGCGGGTTCGTGCCCAAACCGCACACCCCGTTCCAGTGGGCGTCAATGCAGCGCCCGGAGGTGATCGACAACCGGTTGCGGCTGCTCAAACAGGCGATCAACGCCGACCGGTCGCTCGGCCGGGCGATCGGCTACCGCTACCACGACGGTGAGCCGTCACTGATCGAAGGGCTGCTGTCGCGCGGTGACCGGCGGGTCGGCGCGGTGATCCGCCGGGTCTGGGAGTCCGGCGGCCGGTTCGACGGCTGGAGCGAGCACTTCTCGTACCAGCGGTGGGTCGACGCGGCCGCTGACACGCTGCCGGCGTACGGGATCGACCTGGACTGGTTCACGGTCCGCGACCGGGACGCCACCGAGGTGCTGCCCTGGGATCACCTGGACTCGGGGCTGGACAAGGACTGGCTCTGGCAGGACTGGCAGGACGCGTTGGGCGAGTACGAGCAGGATGACTGCCGGTGGACGCCCTGTTTCGACTGCGGTGTCTGTCCGTCAATGGATACTGAGATCCAGATCGGTCCGACCGGGCAGAAGCTGCTGCCGCTGACGCCGGTCAACACCGGCCTGCGGACCCCGGCGGCGGGCTGACTGGCGCGCCGCACCCATCCGGGTGAGGATGAACGACGTTCCCTACCCCTTCCGAGGAGCATCACGATCAGCAGGAAGCCACAACCGGCAGGCGGCCAGGCACCGGTCGTGCAACGGATCCGGATCCGGTACGCCAAGCGCGGCCCGCTGCGGTTCACCTCGCACCGCGACTTCGCCCGGGCGTTCGAACGGGCACTGCGTCGGGGCGGTGTCCCGGTCGCCTTCTCTCAGGGATTCACCCCGCACCCCAAGATCTCCTACGCGAGCGCGGCCCCGACCGGTGTCGCCAGCGAGGCCGAGTACTTGGAGATCGGTCTGCAGCAGCAGGTCGATCCCGACCGGCTGCGGGTGGCGCTCGACGCCGCGCTGTCGCCCGGTCTCGACGTTCTGGAGGCGGTCGAGGCGACCGGCGGCAGCCTGGCCGACCGGATCGACGCGTCGCGGTGGCGGATCGAGCTGCCCGAGGTCGATCCGGAGTCGGCCGGCCGGGCGGTGGCGACGTTCGCCGCCGCCGAGGAGGTGCTGGTGGAGCGGTTGACCAAGCAGGGCCGACGGACCTTCGACGCCCGTGCCGCAGTGGTGCGGATCGTGGTCGCCGACCGGCCCGACAACACCGACGGACCGGGTGCCGGTCCGGGCAGCGGCCTACCTTCCGAGGTCAGCTCGGTGCCGTGTGCGATACTCGACCTAGTCGTCCGGCAGGTCACCCCGTCGGTACGACCCGATGACGTCCTCTCCGGCCTGCGCGTCATGGCCGACCTGGAGCCGCCGGTGCCGCCCCGAGTGACCCGGCTAGCGCAGGGAACACTGACCGCGCAGGGGGAGATCGTCGATCCGTTGGAGGCGGATCGAGCTGGGCAGCCATCGGTGAACGCCAGCCGTGTTCCGGCCGGCGCTCAGTAAGCCAGACTTCGGCGGTCTGCCTCCGGGTCTTTCGCCCCACCGGGCCGGAAGCTCAGCGGCGCGTCCGCCGGATCACTTTTTGCGGCAACCCTGCGTGGCAGCGCTCACCCGCGCCCGGGGCGGCCAGAACTGGAGAACGTCCAATGCTCGAAAACGAGCCCGAGGGCGGGGACCGGACCGGTACCGAACCGGCCGGCGCTACCGCTGATGTGACCCGATCCACAACCGCCCGTACGACGCGGCGGCGGACCAGCAAGGCTGCGGCGGCGGCCGCCGAGCCGGCGGAGGCCACCGGCGGCGATGCGGCCGCGACCGGTGGTTCGGCCGATCCGGCACCAGCCACCGGTGAACCGGCTGCGGTGTCGCGGACCCGCCGTCGCCGTTCGACGGCAGCGGACACCACCGGCGCGGATACCACCGGTACGGGTGGCCCGGCCGACAACGCCGGCCCGCCGGCCGACTCCGCAGCGGAGCCGGCCGAGCCGGCCGTCAAGAAGACCACTCGGACCCGGCGGAAGAAGGCGGCCGAGCCGGCCGTCGTGGTGCCGGTCGAGGAGAGCGAACCCGCCCCGGGAGCAGCCGCT
Organism: Solwaraspora sp. WMMD792; assembly: GCF_029626105.1. Classification (NCBI taxonomy): domain Bacteria; kingdom Bacillati; phylum Actinomycetota; class Actinomycetes; order Micromonosporales; family Micromonosporaceae; genus Solwaraspora; species Solwaraspora sp. WMMD792. Next base: position 3,954,172 of record NZ_JARUBH010000009.1, on the reverse strand, counting down.
GCCCAACTGGCCACATCGCCGCCGGCCGGTCCCGCGACGCCGGCCGCCGAGCCATCCCCGGCCGCCGAGCCGCTGGCCACCGAACCGGCGCCGACCCGGGCAACCAGGCGGTCGGCGAAGTCCGGCTCGGCGGCGAAATCCGGCTCGGCCACCGCCGCCTCCGACGCGGAACCGGGAGCCGCCGTGGACCAGCCCGGCCCGGCGACCGACGACGCCGCTGCGACGCCGGACGCCGCGCCGCCGTCCCGCCGCCGCAGAGCGGCAGCCGGCCCACCGGTCGTACTGTTCATGGCGCCCGATCCGAAAAGCCCGCCGGTCGCCACCGACGCCGGTCAACCGGCGCCAGCGGAGGCCGCTGTCCGGGCCGTCGACGGTGCCGAGGCGGCCGGCGAGGACGAGCCGGTGCGGCGGCGTCGGCGGGGCCGGCGTAGCGCCGACAGCGAGCCGACGGCCGAGGCCGTCACCGAAGCAGCCGAGGCGCCGCAGGAGCAGCCCGCTGCGGCGACCACCGACACCGACACGGACGACGATGACGACGACACGCCGGCCGGCCGGCGCCGTCGGCGGCGTGGTCGCCGGGGCCGGGGCCGCGGCAAGGGCGGCGCGGAGGAGGACGACGCCGACACCGGCGACGAGACCGAGGCGTCCGCTGACAGTGGGTCGGCCGACGACGCCGACGCCGACGGTGATGGCGACTCCACGACCCGCCGGCGGCGTCGGCGGCGCCGCCGTGGCTCCGGCGACGCCGAGTCCGGCGCCGAGGACGGCGTGCCGACCGTCGTCAAGATCCGTGAACCGCGCAAGACCGTCGACGAGGTGCAGGGCGTCACCGGGTCGACCCGGTTGGAAGCGAAGCGGCAGCGCCGTCGGGACGGCCGTGAGCAGCGGCGGACCCGTCCGCCGATCCTCAGCGAGTCGGAGTTCCTGGCCCGGCGGGAGGCCGTCGACCGGGACATGGTGGTGCGCCAGCGCGGTGACCGGACCCAGATCGCCGTGCTGGAGGACGGCGTCCTGGTCGAGCACTACGTCACCCGGGCCTCGTCGGGCACCATGGCCGGCAACGTCTACCTCGGCAAGGTGCAGAACGTGCTGCCGAGCATGGAAGCCGCCTTCGTCGACGTGGGGCGTGGCCGCAACGCGGTGCTGTACGCCGGTGAGGTCAACTGGGACGCCACCGGCCTGGAAGGTCGGTCCCGGTCCATCGAGCAGGCGCTGCGTTCCGGTGACTCGGTGCTGGTGCAGGTCACCAAGGACCCGATCGGGCACAAGGGCGCTCGGCTCACCAGTCACGTCGCGCTCTCCGGCCGGCATCTGGTGTACGTGCCGAACGGCAACGCCTCCGGGATCAGCCGCAAACTGCCGGACACCGAACGCAAGCGGCTCCGGGACATCCTCAAGAAGTTGGTGCCCGACGGTGCCGGGGTCATCGTGCGGACCGCGGCCGAAGGCGCCAGCGAGGACGAGCTGTCCCGCGACGTCAAGCGACTGCAGGCACAGTGGGAGGACATCCAGGCCAAGGCGGGTTCCGGCGGCGCGCCGACGCTGCTCTACGAGGAGCCGGACCTGGTCATCAGGGTGGTCCGGGACCTGTTCAACGAAGACTTCCGCGAACTGGTCGTGCAGGGCGACACCGCGTACGAGATGGTGGAGTCCTACCTCGCGCACGTCTCGCCGGACCTGCTGGCCCGGCTGCGCCGGCACGCCGCGGTGGCGGACGTGTTCGCCGAGCGGCGCATCGACGAGCAGATCCTCAAGGGCCTGGACCGCAAGGTGTTCCTGCCGTCCGGTGGTCACCTGGTGATCGACCGGACCGAGGCGATGACCGTCATCGACGTGAACACCGGCAAGTACACCGGCGCCGGCGGAAACCTGGAGGAGACGGTCACCCGTAACAACCTGGAGGCCGCCGAGGAAATCGTCCGCCAGCTACGGCTGCGCGACATCGGCGGCATCGTGGTGATCGACTTCATCGACATGGTGCTGGAGTCGAACCGGGAGCTGGTGCTGCGCCGGCTGACCGAGTGCCTGGGCCGGGACCGCACCAAGCACCAGGTCACCGAGATCACGTCGCTGGGTCTGGTGCAGATGACCCGTAAGCGGATCGGTGCCGGGCTGCTGGAGGCGTTCAGCGAGACCTGTGACTGCTGCAAGGGCCGCGGGCTGATCATCCACACCGAGCCGGTGCCGGAGAAGCCGCGCTCGTCGGGCGGTACTGGGGCCGGGGACCGGGCGAAGGCGGTCGCCGCAGCTCCGGCCAGCGGTGGCGGTACGGGCGGTACGGGTGGTGCGACGGCCGGCGGCGGTCGCCGCCGGGGCCGCAAGGCCAACCAACCGGCGGACGATACCTCCCCGGCGCCTGATGTCACCTCTGAGCCTGATGTCACCTCTGCGCCCGACGTCACCGATCCACCTGACGTCACGGCTGTGACCGGGGCGGACCAGCCAGATGAGCCGGCCGACGTGGTGGTGGTCGCCGGCGTCGCCGAAGCCGACGCGGCGGTGGCGCAGCCTGCGGTACGGGAGCCGGCGGTGACGGAGCCGACGACCGGTCCGGCCGAGGCTGCCCCGACCACCACCGGCGTGATCAAAGTTCCCGTCGCGGCAGCGCAACCGCTGGTCGATCCGACCGCGGAGGACGAGGACGAGACGATGGGCTACGACCTGTCCCGCTACGAGGTGGATCCGGTGGTCGAGAACGGCAACGGCGCGGCACCGGTCCGCCTGGCCGGGGCGGACGATCCCGACCTCGCCGATGACGACGATGACCAGGACACGTCCGCGGCCGATCACGCCGCCGGCGGTCGGCGGCGGGTCCGTCGCAGCGGGGGCACCCGCCGCCGGACCCGTCCCTGACCGGGGTCGATTTGAGGGTTGCCACCGGCATGGCGTACCCTTGCCGGTGGCGCACCCGGTGCGCCAGGTTCCCGCGTGCCCGTGACTGCTCAGTCCGAGACCGCCGCGTCCGTTCCCCACGGCGTAGCCGACGGTCCACCGAGCTGCCACGAACACCATCCGCCAGCGACAAACGACAGGAGTCCGCGTCCGATGTACGCGATCGTCAAGACCGGCGGCAAGCAGTACAAGGTCGCCGAGGGCGACGTGATCGAGGTCGAGAAGATCACCGGTGTCCCCGGTGACGCGGTGACGCTTCCCGCGGTGCTCCTCGTCGATGGCGACGACCTGGTGACCGACGCGACCAAGCTTGCCCAGGTCGCTGTGACCGGCGAGATCGCCGCGCAGACCAAGGGTCCGAAGATCCGGATCCACAAGTTCAAGAACAAGACCGGCTACCACAAGCGCCAGGGTCACCGTCAGCCGCTGACCCAGGTCAAGGTGACCGGCATCTCGAACGGGAAGTAGGCACCAGCCATGGCTCACAAAAAGGGCGCGTCCAGCTCGCGGAACGGCCGTGACTCCGAGGCCAAGCGTCTCGGCGTGAAGCGGTTCGGTGGTCAGGTCGTCAGCGCCGGCGAGATCCTGATCCGTCAGCGTGGCACCAAGTTCCACCCGGGTGACCTGGTTGGCCGGGGCGGCGACGACACGCTGTTCGCGCTGGCCGCCGGCTCGGTGCAGTTCGGCACCAAGCGCGGTCGCAAGACGGTCAACATCGTGCCGGCGGCGCAGTAGCATCTGCCGTACAGCGCCGCCGCAGGCAGGCGCCCTGGCGTTGCTGGCTGACGCTTGTCGAGCAACCTGACGAGCGGGCTGCGGACCAGAGGTCCCAGCCCGCTTTGTCGTGTCCGCCGGTCCCTCCGGCGGCAGTGGAGAGGATAGGGCCGTGACGACCTTCGTCGACCGGGTTGTACTGCATGTGCTGGCGGGGAACGGTGGGCACGGCTGCGTCTCGATCCACCGCGAGAAGTTCAAGCCGTTCGGTGGACCGGACGGGGGCAACGGCGGGCACGGCGGCAGCGTCACCCTGGTCGTCGACCCGCAGGTGCACACCCTGCTCGACTTCCACTTCCGGCCGCACGCCAAGGCGGAGAACGGCAAGGGCGGGGCGGGCGGCAACCGGGACGGTGCCAAAGGCGCCGACCTGGTGCTCAAGGTCCCGAACGGGACGAGTGTGCAGAGTCTCGACGGCGAGGTGCTGGCCGATCTGGTCGGCGCCGGCACCAGCCTGGAGATCGCCCGGGGTGGCCGGGGCGGCCGGGGCAACGCCGCGTTGGCCAGCGCCCGGCGCAAGGCCCCTGGCTTTGCCGAGTTGGGCGAGCCGGGCGAGCAGCTCGATGTCGTACTGGAGCTCAAGAGCGTCGCCGACGTGGGTCTGGTCGGTTTCCCCTCGGCCGGCAAGTCGTCGCTGATCTCGGTGATCTCGGCGGCGCGGCCGAGGATCGCTGACTACCCGTTCACCACACTGGTGCCCAATCTCGGGGTGGTCCGGGCCGACGAGCACACCTTCACCGTCGCCGACGTACCCGGGCTCATTCCCGGTGCGGCCACCGGCAAGGGCCTCGGTCTGGAGTTCCTGCGGCACATCGAGCGGTGTGCCGTGCTGGCCCATGTGGTGGACACGGCGACCCTGGAACCGGGGCGGGACCCGCTGGCCGACATCGACGCGATCGAGGCGGAGCTGGCCGCGTACGGCGGTCTGGCGGACCGTCCACGGCTGGTGGTGCTGAACAAGATCGACGTACCGGACGGCAGGGCAATGGCCGAGCTGGTCCGGGACGACCTGGCGGCGCGCGGGCTGCGGGCGTTCGAGGTCAGTACGGCGACCCGGGAAGGGCTGCGGGAGCTGACCTACGCCCTGGCGGAACTGGTCGCCGCCGCCCGTGCGGCCGCCCCGGAGCTGGAGCCGACTCGGATCGTGCTGCGGCCGGCGGCCGTCGACGACGCCGGATTCACCGTCGAGCCGGTCGCCGACGGCGGGTACCGGGTCCGGGGATCCCGCCCGGAACGCTGGGTACGGCAGACCAACTTCGACAACGACGAGGCGGTCGGCTTCCTCGCCGATCGGCTGGCCCGGCTGGGCGTGGAGGACGCGCTGGCCAAGGCGGGCGCCGAGCCGGGTGCGTTGGTGCGGATCGGCTCGTGGGAGTTCGACTGGCAGCCGAGCCACTTCGCTGACGTCGAGTATGTGCCGAGCTCCCGTGGCACCGATGTCCGGCTGGAGGAGCAGTCGAGCCGGGCCAGCGCCGCGCAGCGGCTGGCGGACCGCAAGGCCCGCCGGCAGCGGCCAACCGAGGACGACCCGGACGGATCGAGGTAACTGGCTGTTACCAAGCGGGTTGGTGGCAGTTGAACGTCGGGTTGTCGGAATCAGGCCTGATCCCGGCCAACTGGACGAAACCTTCGGGAAACGCGCTTTGTCTATCGTGACTGAGTGTTGATCGAGCGCCGTCTGCCTACCGACCCGGAGGTCGCCGCCCTGATCATGACCCAGCAGCGCGAGCTGGCTGAGGCGGAGCGTGCCGGCCGACCGGTCGACCCGGTCGGGTACCCGGTGCACGACGACGCCCGGTACCTGGTGTGCGTGCTGGACGGGCGGGCGGTCGCCTGTGGCGCCGTCCAGGCGCTGGACGCGCAGACCGCCGAGATCAGACAAATGTACGTACGACCGGCCTACCGGGGCCGGGGGATCGCACGGCACCTGCTGACCGCGCTGGAGGAGTCGGCGTACGCGGCCGGGCACACCGTCTTCCGACTGGAGACCGGCAGCTACCTGCCGGTGGCGCTGCACCTGTACGCGTCGGCGGGCTACGCCCGGATCCCGGTCTACGGCGAGTACGTCGGCAATCCGTACAGCGTCTGCTTTGAAAAGCGGGTTCCGGTCGCCGCGGCCTGACCGTCCTGGCTCATGGTGCCCGGCGAGGCGGACGGGGTGGCCGATCCCGGGCGAATGGTGGACGATGTCGGGTCATGAGCGATTCGCCGGTTCTGGACAGCCCCGAGGCTATCGATGCTCATCTCGCTGCGGCGATAGAGCGGTGGGAGCGGGGTCGGCGCGGGGTGCGGTTCGTTCTCTGTGACGCGGAGGACCGCGTGCAGGTCCACTGTCCGGTCGACGACCTGCCGGCGCGGCTCGACCCGGACGACTGCGCCCAGGCGGTCGGGATCTTCGCCAACGCGCTCGCGGAACGGGCGGGTGACGGCTCGATGCTGGTGGTGCTCACCCGGTCCGGTTCGAGCGCGGTCAGCGACCCGGACCGGCTCTGGTTCCACACCGCGTACCACGTGTGCGGGCAGGCCGGCGTGCGGCTGCTCGGCGTACACCTGGTGACACCGACCGACCAGCGGCGCATCCTGCTCGACGACGCGCTGTAGTCCTGGTCCGACCCGCCTGCTGTAACCGGTGTCTCTCGGTCCAGGAGTGTCAAAGATTGTCGCCATCGTCGCGGCGATGGTGGTACGGATCGTGGTGGAGATGGCGGCACCCAGCGAGACGTACCAGATCGACGTCCGCGACAAGGACATCAACCGCCGGGGCGACTACGTCGCCGGGCTGATCCTGTCGGTCGGGATGGTACTGCCGCTCGGGCTGACCCTGGCCGAGCTCGACCATTTCTGGATCGTCAACGCCATCTACGCGGTGTTCGTGGTGTCGATGTCGGTCGGCGCGATCGTCAAGATCGTCGCGTACCGCCGGGGGTGGTGACAGGTGGGCAGACCGACCAGGGTGACCAATTCGATCCGGGCCCTACGGTTCGCCAACGGTGAGATGACCCAGGCCGAGCTGTTGTGCGCGTTCGCGCTCAGCATGTCTGCTGTGCACGTACGTGCACATTCTTCGGGTTGTGCGCGTACCTGCACAGCGGTGGCTCTCCGGCGAACGCGAATCCTGTCCGGGCGGCTGATGTAACGGCGCCGTGAGCCATGGCGGTCGAGGAGTCCAACCGTCGGCCGGGTCGGGTTCACCAGCCTTGGCACCTTCAGTCGCACGTCCACGATGTCGTCGGCGAGTCGCCGACGGCGTACCGTCGTCGGGCCGCCCCGCACGTGTCGTCATGCGCTGGCTGACCGTCCGGGTGCCCGGCGACGATCCGGACCGGATCATTCCCTGGAGAAGCCCAGCCCACCGGCGATGGACGCCGGCACCGCCGAGCAGGTGCGCGAACTGATCGCCAAGGGGACGAGTGCATTCACCGTCGGCTCCACCACCGACGACGCCCGCAAGACCTACGCCGAGCTCAAGGCCAAGGGCGGGCGAGCTCAGGCATTCGTACGGCATCGACTTCGGTGGCCGGGACCCGTTCGGCAGCCAAGATCAGTTGATGTAGAACCGGACGACACGCCGGCAGCCGATCGGCGAACAGGTGCGGTGGTGCGGGTCGCTATCGGCGTACAGGGTTTCGTCCCACTTCCACGGGTTGGCCGACACTGCTGTTCAGCGTTGGTGTGCGGGGAGTGCGTCGAGCAACGCCGACCACGCTTGGGCCTTGACCAGCCCTGTGCGGTCCACTGTCACGCACCTCCGGCCAGCCGAGTGGTCAGGTCGCGCTGGCCCGGGCCGCCGCGACCGCCGAGTCAGTCCAGGTCGAACTCGCCGTCCTGGGCGCCGGCGACGAACGCGTCCCACTCGGCCTGGGTGAAGACCAGGATCGGACCGTCCGGCTCGGCCGAGTTGCGCATCCCGATCAGATCGTCGACGAACGCGATCTCGACCGCGCCCTCGGACGCGTCGCCCTCGGCCCGCTGCCACACCGCCCGCGACAGGTCGAAATCGCCCTTGGGGTGCTGCGCCATCGTCGACTCCTTCGATACTGGAAACAGATACTGGTAACACGCGCGGGACATGTCGGGCGGTACACGCCCGGTTACCGGCACAGGCTAACGCCCGCCGCCCCGGGCGGGTGCGGCAGGATGGTCGGATGCCGAGCCTGACCCGCGTCGAGGCGGCCGAGCGCGCCGAGACGATCACCGTCGAGTCGTACACGATCGACCTCGACCTGACCATCGGCGACACCGAGTTCGGTTCGACCAGCGTGATCGAGTTCCGGGCCGCGCCGGGAGCCGCGACGTTCGTCGAGGTCGCCCCGGCGAAACTGACCCGGGTACGGCTCAACGACGTCGACCTCGACCCGGCGAGCCTCGACGACAACCGGGTGCCGCTGACCGGGCTCGCCGGGCGTAACACGCTGACCGTCGAGGCGCGGATGGCGTACTCCAACTCCGGGCAAGGGCTGCACCGCTTCGTCGACCCGGCCGACGGTGAGACGTACCTGTATGCCATGTCGTTTCTGGACGACGCGCCGCGCGTCTTCGCCTGCTTCGACCAGCCAGACCTGAAGGCACCGGTACGGCTACGGGTCACCGCGCCGCCGCAGTGGACGGTGGCCGGCAACGGCCAGCCGGTCGGCGCGCCGGTGGACGGGCGCTGGGAGTTCGCGCCGACGGTGCCGCTGGCGACGTACCTCGTGACCCTGATCGCCGGGCCGTACCACGCCCGCCACGCCGAGCACGACGGCGTCCCGCTGTCGCTGTACTGCCGGCGTTCGCTCGCCGCGTACCTGGACGCCGATGCCGAGGAGATCTTCACGATCACCCGGCAGTGCCTGGACCGGTTCCACGAGCTGTTCGACGTCCGGTACCCGTTCGGCGGCTACGGTCAGGCGTTCGTGCCCGAGTTCAACGCCGGCGCGATGGAGAACCCGGGCCTGGTGACCTTCCGCGACGACCACATCTTCCGGTCGGCGGTCACCGACAGCGAACGCGAGCGGCGGGCCACCACCATCGCTCACGAGATGGCCCACATGTGGTTCGGCGACCTGGTCACCATGCGGTGGTGGGACGACCTGTGGCTCAACGAGTCGTTCGCCGAGTACCTCGGGGTGCGGGTGACCGCCGAGGCAACCCGGTTCACCGACGCCTGGACGACTTTCGGCATCCTCTACAAATCCTGGGGGTACGCCGCGGACCAGCGCCCGTCGACCCATCCGGTGGCGCCGGAGGAGGTCGCCGACGCAGAGCGGGCGTTGCTCAACTTCGACGGCATCTCGTACGCCAAGGGCGCGTCGGTGCTGCGCCAGTTGGTGGCCTGGCTGGGCGACGAGCCGTTTCTGGCCGGGCTACGGGCGCATTTCGCCGCCCACCGGTTCGGCAACGCCACGCTGGCCGACCTGCTCGACGCGTTGACCGCGGCGAGCGGCCGGGACCTGTCCGGCTGGGCGGAGCGGTGGCTGCGGCAGGCGCAGGTGAACACGATCCGGGCCGAGACGGTCGTCGACGAGGCCGGTCGATACCGGGAGGTCGTCCTGGTGCAGACCGCGCCGCAGCGCCATCCGGTGCTGCGTCCGCACCGGATCGGGCTGGGGTTGTTCGACGCCGAGGCGACCGGGGACCGGCGGATGTCGGTGCGGCGGCGCTGGCTGGCGGTGGACCTGGCCCCGGACGTCGACGGCGGGCGGACCCTGGTGCCGGCGCTGGTCGGCGAGCCGGCGGCCGACCTGCTGCTGGTCAACGACGGTGACCTTACGTACGCCAAGGTGCGGTTCGACCCGGCGTCGGCGGCCGCGCTGCCGGCGATGCTGCCCGGAATGACCGATCCGCTGGCCCGGGCGGTGTCGTGGACGGCGACCCTGGACGCGGTACGTGACGCGCAGCAGCCGGTGGCCGACCTGGCGGCGCTGATCGAGCTTGCCCTGCCGGCCGAGACCGTGGTGGTGGTCGTCGAGGACGTGCTGCGGCTGAGTCGGTCGGTGATCGACCGGTACGCCCACCCGGTGGACCGTCCGGTGCTGCGGTCCCGGCTCGGCGCTGCCTGCACCCGGCTGCTGGCCGTGGCCGGGCCCGGCACGTCGGTCCAGTTGGCCGCCGCCCGGGGGGCGATCACCGCCAGCGGGGACGCGGACTGGTTGCGCGGGTGGTTGACGGGGCGGGTGGTGCCGGCCGGGTTGACGGTCGACGCCGACCTGCGCTGGCTGCTGCTCTACCGGCTGGCAGCGTGCGGCGGTGTCGGCGCGACCGAGATCGACGACGAGGCCGGCCGGGACCGTAGCGCGGCCGGTGAGCAGTGGGCCGCGAAGTGCCGTGCGGCGGTGCCGGACCCGGCCGCCAAGGAGCGTGCCTGGCAGACGATCGTGACCGACACCAGGCTGTCCAACCGTCTCGTCGAGGCATACGCGGAAGGGTTCTGGCAGCCGGAACAGATCGAGCTGACGGCGTCGTACGTCGACCGGTACTTCGTCGATCTGCCGGCGGCGACCCGGCGCCGCACGGCGTGGCTCGCCGACCGGGTGGCGGAATCGGCCTTTCCACAGTTCGCGGTGAGCGAGCGGACCCGGGCGGCGGCGACCGCGATGCTGGCCCGCGACGATCTCACCGCCGGGCTGCGCCGGGTGGTCACCGACGCCACCGACGAACTGGACCGGGCGTTGACCGCTCGGCGTCGGTACCCAGCTGCGGCCGGAGCCGGACCGGCGTAGGCGGGGATCGCTGTAGGCAGAATTGATCGCAGGTACAGAGCGGGAGCTGGCACCCGATAGTGTTGCCTACGCCACGCGACAGCCCGGCTGGGTAGATCATCGGCATACGATTCGTCGATGGACGATGGCATCCGTCGGGTCGGCATCATGGGCGGCACCTTCGATCCGATCCACCAGGGTCACCTGGTCGCGGCGAGCGAGGTGGCCGAGCGTTTCGCGCTCGACGAGGTGGTCTTCGTGCCGACCGGGGATCCGTGGGAGAAGGCCGGGCTGACTGTCACCCCGGCCGAGGACCGGTATCTGATGACCGTGATCGCGACCGCGTCGAACCCGACGTTCCAGGTGAGCCGGGCGGACATCGACCGGCCCGGCCCGACGTACACCGTCGACACGTTGCGCGACCTGCACTCGGTGTACGGGCCGAAGGCGCAGCTGTTCTTCATCACCGGCGCGGACGCCCTGGAGAAGATCCTGTCCTGGAAGGACACGGATACGATGTTCGAGCTGGCCCACTTCATCGGGGTGACCCGGCCGGGGTTCGAGTTGTCCGCCGCACACCTGCCGGCCGACACGGTTTCCCTGGTCGAGGTGCCGGCGATGGCGATCTCGTCGACCGAGTGCCGGGCGCGGGTGGCTGCCGGCAAACCGCTGTGGTACCTCGTGCCGGACGGGGTGGTGCAGTACATCGCCAAACGTCGGCTGTATGAGACGGAATCTTCGGGGGAATGACTCCTCAGTGTCATATTTTGGGTGTTATATCCGCATTTCCTGGCTGGTCGAGTGTGAGAGGCTAGAGCAGCGAAGCTGTCTAGCTGAAGGAGTGTTGTCGAGGTGATCCGATGAGCGCCTCAGAGCGCGCGCGGGAGCTGGCCCTGACGGCCGCCCAGGCCGCCGCCGACAAGAAGGCGCAGGACATCGTCGTCATCGACGTGGCCGACCGGATGGCGATTACCGACGCCTTCGTGCTCGCCTCGGCGCCCAACGAGCGCCAGGTGCTGGCCGTCGTCGATGCCATCGAGGAGAGCCTGGTCCGGCTGCCGGACAAGGCCAAGCCGATCCGGCGTGAAGGCGACCGTGCCGGCCGGTGGGTGCTGCTCGACTTCAACGACATCGTGGTGCATGTCCAGCACACCGAGGAACGCGAGTTCTACGCCCTCGACCGGCTCTGGAAGGACTGCCCGGTCATCCCGTTCGTCGACCGCGACCTGGTCGAGGCCGAAGCCGGGGCCACCGAGTGACCCGATTGATCGTCTGGCGGCACGGCAACACCGACTGGAACGCCGGCGACCGGGTGCAGGGCCAGACCGACACCGCGCTCAACGACCTCGGCCGGGCCCAGGCCACCGCCGCCGCGCCGCTGATCGCGGCGCTACGACCGGACGCGATCGTCGCCAGCGACCTGCAGCGGGCCGCCGACACCGCGGCGGCCCTGGCGGCGCTCACCGGCCTTCCGGTCCGTTCCGATCCCCGGTTGCGGGAGCGGCAGTACGGGCTCTGGCAAGGGCTCACCATGCCGACCATCGCGGAACGGTTCCCCGCCGAGCACGCCCGCTGGCGGGCCGGCGATCCGTCGCCCGGCTGTGCCGTGGAGAGCCTTGACGACCTTGGCAAACGGGTCGGGGAGGCGTTGCAGGACGCGGCTGACGCGGCGCCGGGCGGGACCGTGGTGGTCGCCACCCACGGCGGGGCGGCCCGGCAGGGCTGTGGCCATCTGCTCGGCTGGGGGGTCGCGGTGCTGCGTACCGTCGCGCCGCTGCAGAACTGCCACTGGACCGAGCTGCGGTACGACGAGTCGCGTGGCTGGCAACTGCGGGCACACAACGTCGGGGTGAGCAGCACCCGGGACATCCCCGCCCCGGTCTGACCCGACAGCCGGTCTGACCCCACCGGTGGCCTGGCCCGGCACGATTGCCGATGATCAGCTAGCGTGCCGGCATGTCCGTCGCGGTCGTGACCGACTCCACCGCCTACCTGCCGGCCGATCTGGCGCAGCGGCACCACCTCACGGTGGTGCCGCTGACCGTGCTGGTCGACGGCGTCGAACGCCGGGAAGGCCTCGATCTGACCCCGACCGAGGTTGCCCACGCGTTGACCGTGCGGCGGTCGACGGTCAGCACCTCGCGACCCGCGCCCGAGCAGTTCGCCGAGACGTACCGGCGACTGCTGGGCGCCGGTAGCTCCGGGGTCGTGTCGGTGCACCTGTCGGCCGGGCTGTCCGGCACGGTCGCGGCCGCCGAACTGGCCGCCCGGCAGACCGGCCCGGACCGGGTCGCGGTGGTGGACAGCGGCTCGACCGGCATGGGGCTGGGCTTCCCGGCGCTCGCTGCGGCGACGGTGGCGGCTACCGGGGGTGACCTGGCCGAGGTCAGCGCCGCCGCGACCGCCGCAGCGGCCCGTACCCGGACCTTCTTCTACGTCGACACGTTGGAGCATCTGCGGCGCGGTGGTCGGATCACGGCAGCGTCCGCGCTGCTCGGTACGGCGCTGGCGGTCAAGCCGATCCTGCACGTGCAGGACGGTCACATCGTGCTGCGCGACAAGGTACGTACCGCCGCCCGGGCCCTGGCCAAGCTGGTCGACCTCGCCTGTCTCGCGGCCGGCGACGCGTCGCGGGTCGATGTCGCCGTGCACCACCTCGACGATCCAGACCGGGCCGCCGCCCTGTGTGCGGAACTGACCTCCCGGCTGGGTGACCGGCTGCAGGACGTGCACGTGGCGCAGATCGGGGCGGTGGTGACGGCACACGCCGGCCCCGGTCTGCTCTCGGTCGTGGTGCACCGGCGGGCGGGCTCCTGACCGCCGGCCCATAGCAAGATCCGGGTCCGGTACGGGGCATTGTCCACAACGCGCCGGTCGTCCACAGCCCGGCCGGCAGCCCGGTCCGCCGTCCTGGCCGGCGGCCTAGCTTCTGCACGTGACCGACGACGACACCGTCCAGCGGCGGCTGGCCCTGCTGGCCCACGCCGGTGGCGGCCTACTGACCCACGCCGGTGGCGGCCTACGGGCGCCGGTAGACCCCGACCGCCCGACCGGCCGCGACCGCGGGGACCCGACCGGCCGCAGCGGTCCGACCGACCGCGAGCGGGCAGATCCGGCCGGATCAGGCGACCCGCTCGACCTCGACGACCCGGCCTTCTCCGGGGCGACCGCCCGGCTGCCCGCCTTCGACCCTGGCCGGCGGGGGGTACGGGCGCTCGCCGCCGTGGCTGTCGTGGTGGTCGCCGTCGCCGCGCTGCTCGCCTGGCGGGCGCGACCCCGGGTCGAGCCGGTGCCGTCCGCCGACGGCGTCCCGGCCCAGACCGCCCCGGTGCCGACTGCGGCCGGTGGCCCGAGTCCTGAGGGCCGGCCCGCTGCGGCTGGACCCGGGACGACCGGCACCGGTGGACCGACACAGCTGATCGTCGCGGTGACCGGTCGGGTCCACCGGCCAGGTCTGGTGACCCTGCCGGCAGGTTCCCGGGTGGCCGACGCCCTGGAAGCAGCCGGTGGTGCACTGCCCGACACCGACATTGCCTGGCTCAATCTGGCCCGCCCGGTCCAGGACGGCGAGCTCGTCGTGGTCGGGGTCACCCCGCCGCCGGGAGCCGTGACCGGGCCTGCCCCTGCCGCCGGCCAGCCGGGCGGGACCGGCAAGGTCGACCTGAACGCCGCCAGCCAGCAGCAGTTGGAGACGCTGCCGGGGGTCGGCCCGGTGCTCGCCCAGCGGATCATCGATCATCGTGAGCGGGTGGGCGGGTTCGCGTCCGTCAACGACCTGCGCAAGGTCAGCGGTATCGGCGACGCGCGATTCGACCAGCTACGCGAGCTGGTGACGGTGTGAAGACATCCGATGACAACCGGGCCGGGCCGCCGGACCTGCGGCTGGCCGGATTCGCGGTGGCCTGCTGGCTGGCCGCCTTCGCCGTGGTGTGCGGCACGGCCGTGCTGGCGGTGGCACTGGTCATCGGTGGCGTGACGCTGGTCGGCCTGCTCGGCGTCTACCTGACCAGGGGTACGGGCACCGGCCGCAGCCGGCCTGCCGGGCCGCCCGGCAACGACTCCGACCTGCCCCGGCTGACCAGGTGGATGCACGCGTACGGCTGGCTGGCCATGGCGGTGGTACTCGGGGTCGTCTGCGGTGCCGCCGCTGCCGGCGCACGGGTGGCGGCGCGTGACGCCGGGCCGCTCGCGGCACTGGTCGACGACCGTGCGGCGGTCACCGCGGAGCTGGTGATCCGCGACGATCCTCGACGGGTCAGGTCGGCGGTGGCGGGACCGCCGCTGTGGCTGGTGCCGGTCCGGCTGGCTGGCCTGTCCGGCTCGCCGGCCGTCCGGCCCGACCACGGCGTCGCGGGTCGACTGGTCGGTCCGGTGCGGTTGCTCGTTCTCGGCACCAGCAACGGCTGGGACGGGCTGCTGCCCGGGCAGCGGGTGCGGGTCGCCGGCCGGTTGGCGCCACCGCGCGGTGGTGATCTGACTGCAGCCGTGCTGTCCACCGGGGAAGATCCGACGCCGGTCGGGTCCTCGAGCTGGGCGCAGCGGGCGGCCGGTGTTCTGCGGTCGGGCCTGCAGCGCGCCTGCGAGCCGTTGCCAGACCAGCCCGGTGGCCTGCTGCCCGGTCTCGTCGTCGGCGACACCAGCCGGCTGGATCCTGCGGTGGAGGAGGACTTCCGGGCGACCGGGCTGACCCATCTCGTCGCGGTGAGTGGTTCCAACGTCGCGGTCGTCGTCGGGTTCGTCCTGCTCGGGATGCGCTGGTGCCGGGCCGGTCCCGGCCTGACAGCGGTCGCGTGCGCCGTGGCGCTGGTCGGCTTCGTGGTCCTGGCCCGTCCCTCGCCCAGTGTGGTACGGGCCGGGGTGATGGGTGCGGTCGGGCTGCTCGCGCTGGCGACCGGACGTCGGCGGGCGGCGTTGCCGGCGCTCGGCGCGACCGTGGCCGTCCTGGTCGTGGTCGATCCGGAGCTGGCTTCGGACGCGGGGTTCGCCCTGTCTGTACTGGCGACCGGTGGTCTGCTGCTGTTCGCACCCGGCTGGCGGGACGCGATGGTGGATCGTGGCGTTCCCGCTCCGCTGGCGGACGCTTTGGCGATCCCGGCGGCGGCGCAGCTGGCCTGCACCCCGGTCGTCGCCGGCCTGTCCGGGCTGATCAGCCTGGTCGCGGTCCCCGCCAACCTACTCGTGGTGCCAGCGATCGCCCCGGCGACGGTGCTCGGGGTGGCGACAGCCGTCGTCTCACCGGTCTGGCCGGGCGGTGCCGAACTGCTCGCCTGGCTCGGTCACTGGCCGGCCTGGTGGCTGGTGACGGTGGCCCGATACGGGGCGCGGGTTCCGGCGGGGTCGCTGCCGTGGCCGGACGGGGCGTTCGGTGCGCTGTCCCTCGCCGCGTTGACGGTCGTCGTGCTGGTCCTGGCCCGCCACGGGTTCACCCGTCGAGTGCTGGCGGTGGTGGCGGTCGGAGCCGTGGTCGGGGCGCTGCCGGTGCGGCTCGCCGCGTCGGGCTGGCCACCGGATGGCTGGGTGGTCGCGGTCTGCGCGGTGGGTCAGGGGGACGTGGTGGTGCTACCCGCCGGTGCCCGGTCCGCTGTGGTCGTCGACGCCGGCCCGGACCCGGCTGCGGCCGACCGGTGCCTGCGTCGTCTCGGCATCAGCCGGGTGCCGCTGTTGGTGATCAGTCATTTCCACGCCGACCATGTAGCTGGCGTCGACGGTGTCCTGCGGCACCGTCTGGTCTCGGCGGTGGCGACCACCGGGTGGCCGGAGCCGGCTGCCGGCCGGGCCGCGGTGCAGTTGGCGGCGGCAGCCCGGGGCGTCGCGGTCGGACCGGTTCCGCCTGGCTGGAGCTACCGTCGTGGCCCGGTCGAGTTGACGGTGCTCGGTCCGACCGAGCCGTTCATCGGGACCAGGTCCGATCCGAACAACAACTCCCTGATGCTGCTGGCCGTCGTGGACGGTGTACGGATTTTGCTGACCGGTGACGCCGAGCACGACTCGCAGGAAGCGCTACTGGACCGGTTCGGGGCGGCGGGGCTGCGGGCGGACGTGCTCAAAGTCGCCCACCACGGGTCGGCCTTCCAGGACGTCGGCTTCCTGGACGCAGTGGCACCCAGGGTAGCGGTGGTGCCGGTCGGTGCCGACAACCGGTACGGACATCCGGATCCGGGAGTGCTCGCCCGGTTGTCGGCGCGGGGAGCGCGGGTGCTGCGGACCGATGTCGACGGTGATCTCGCGGTGGTACGGCGTGACGGCGGGCTCGCGGTCTCCCACCAGAGAGCTGACGCGAACGCCCGTAGCGGCTGATCCGGGTGGGACGGAACACCGCAGTCAACTGCGGTGTTCCGGTGTCGTTCGTGACAGCTCGCCGACAAATGTCCCTATTATCGGAGCGTGATCGAACAGCTACTCAGCGAGAAATTGGGGGTTGATCTCGGTGCTACGACCCGTGCGACTATGGCGGGCGTGAAAATTGCCGCCCCGCCCGCCGTGGTACTCGTGCTCGGTGACGAGGAACTTCTGGTCACTCGGGCTGTGACGGAAGCCGTCCAGGCTGCCCGGGCCACCGATCCCGACGCCGACGTCCGGGAGTACGAGGCGGGCGCGGTCAGCGCCGGCGAGGTCGCCGAGATGCTCAGCCCGTCCCTGTTCGGCGGTCGGCGACTGCTCGTCCTGCGCAGTGGCCAGGACGCCCGCAAGGACCTGACCGCCGCGTTGCTCGGATATGCGAAGCAACCCGATCCGGACGTGACACTGCTGGTCACCCACGCGGGCGGTGCCAAAGGGAAGGCCTTCGCCGACGGGCTGCGGTCGGCCGGGGCGACCGTGGTGCCGGCGGCCAAGCTCAAGGGGCACCGGGAACGGGTCGCCTTCGTCCGCGACGAGTTCCGGCGCGCCGGCGGCAGGTGCACCGACGACGCCGCCGAGGCGCTACTCGCCGCCGTCGGCAACGACCTGCGGGAGCTGTCCGCGGCCTGCGCCCAACTGTTGGCCGACACGGGCGGCCGGGTCGACGCGGCGACCGTGGCCCGGTACTACCGAGGTCGTGCCGAGGTGAGCGGATTCACCGTGGCCGACGCGGCGATCATCGGCGACGTGCCGGGAGCCCTGGAAGCACTGCGGTGGGCCCTGCACGTCGGAGTAGATCCGGTGCCGATCGCCGACGCGCTCGCCGACGGCATCCGTACCGTGGCCCGGGTCGCGTCCGCCGGCCGGGGGAGCCCGTACCAGCTGGCGAGCAGTCTCGGCATGCCCGCGTGGAAGATCGAGCGTGCGCAACGGCAGAGCCGGGGCTGGAGCGCGGAAGGCCTGGTCGATGCCATGCACGCGGCGGCGCGGTGCAACGCCGATGTCAAGGGCGGCTCGGACGACCGGGACTACGCACTGGAGCGGGCCGTCGTGGCGGTCGCGCAGGCCC
Source organism: Solwaraspora sp. WMMD792 (assembly GCF_029626105.1). Taxonomy (NCBI): domain Bacteria; kingdom Bacillati; phylum Actinomycetota; class Actinomycetes; order Micromonosporales; family Micromonosporaceae; genus Solwaraspora; species Solwaraspora sp. WMMD792. The sequence continues at coordinate 3,936,421 of NZ_JARUBH010000009.1, read as the reverse complement.
GCCGCAGCGGTGGTGATCAGCGGTGAGCGGCCGCGACCATCGGGAGCCGCGTGACCATCAGGACCCGGCCGACGAGCAGGACGCCGTCGAGGACGAGTTGCCACCGCTCTACGCCCGGGCGCTGCGGCTCCGGTACGTGCAGCCCAGCGGGTTGACCTGTCTGGCCTTCTTCGAGGGCAGCTTCGTACTGGGTGGGCTGCTCGCCCTGGCAGAACTGATCCCCTGGTGGGGCATGCTGGTCCTGCCAGTCGCGGTGGCTGTCATGGTGAAGATCAACGATCTGGTCGCCGGTGCGGTCGAGCGGTCGGCGGAGCTGGTCCCCGAGCGGGAACAGGAGATGTTCCGTCGCGAGGTGGTCCCAGCGGCCGGGCAGCATGTATGGCCGGTGATCGGGACTCGGACCGGACCGGCGTTTCCGGCCGGCGGCGCCGCCCCCGGCATCCAGACCGGCTCCGGTGTCCAGACCGGCTCCGGTGTCCAGATTGGTCCCGGTATCCGGATCAGGCGGATCGGTGGTGCCCACGTCGAGGCGACCGCGGCGACGGCTACTGCGTCAGCGGCGACCTGTGCGGCCCTCGCGGCGCCGACGGTACTCCTGCAGACCGTCCCGCCCAGCCCTGCGACCGCGACCGCTGCTGCGCTTGCCGCGCCGACAGTGCTACTGGACGTGCTCCACGCCGGTCAGCTCAGCGAGCACCAACCACCGGTACCCGAGTGACGTAAACCAGTTGGGTCGGGACTGACGCAGCTCAGCTGGATCGGAGCCAGCTGGTGGCATCGGTCACCCGACGCGGATCAGCCGACCTCGCGGGTCGGCTGATCCGCGAGGTCGGCTGGTCGGTGGGAACGGGCTCGTCAGGAGCCGATCGACTGCAGGCGCTTGGCGATCGCGGACTTGCGGTTCGCCGCCTGGTTCTTGTGGATCACGCCCTTGCTGACGGCCTTGTCGAGCTTGCGGCTGGCCTCCCGCATCAGCGCGGCGGCCTGCTCGGTGTCGCCGTTCGCGTTGGCCTCGTTGAACTTGCGGACGGCGGTCTTCAGCGCCGACTTGACCGACTTGTTCCGCAGCCGACGCTTCTCGTTCTGCCGGTTGCGCTTGATCTGGGACTTGATGTTCGCCACGCGACAGCCTCGCCCTGCTCATCCGAAATCGAAACGACCAAAATGACAATCCGCCTGCGGCGTACGCGGCCGCCCGAGTCATCCCGGTGACCGGGTCCGGCGCAGTGGCCGGTCCGGACAGATATCGGGAGTCCGACGGATGGCCGGGCCCGACAACCGGGATGCATGCTGGCGGCGCGTGTCGCCACGCGCGAAGGGCAAGGTTACCAGTTCACCGGTGCGCCGGCCAAAACGGGCCGGGCCAACCGCGCCGGGCGGCCAGCCAGGCCAGCGCCGTCTCCCCGCTGAACCGCTGGTGGGCGCGGACGTGCGGGGAGGCGCCGGTGGGTCCGGCGGACGCCCGGGTCAACCAGTAGCCGGAGAGCGCCGCCAGCGCCGCGTCCAGCCCACCGGGTGGCGCGTCGACCGCGGTCGGGTGCCGGGCGAACAGCGTGTCCGCGTCGAGACCACTGGCGTACGCGGTGACCAGCAGGCTCGTCGTGTCGAACCAGGCGGGACCGTGACACACCCAGGTCCAGTCGCAGATCCACGCCATCCCGGTCCGGTCGATCAGCAGGTTGTCGAGGCGCAGGTCGCCGTGGATGACCGCGTCGTCGGACACCAGGCGGGGCAGGTCCGCCTCCAGCGACGCCAGCTCTGGCAGGTGCCGCCGGAGCAGCCCGTCGCCGTCGGTGTCGGTGTCGAACACCGGCATGGCTTCCCGGCCGGCAGCTATCTCCTGCCACCAGGCCAGGTCGGCGCTGGCCAGGTCGGCCAGCCGGGGCAGACCGATGTTGACCAGTCCGGCCGGCGGCCGGCGCAGGGCGCGGGCCGCGCCAGCCCAACTGGCCAGGGCCGCGTCGAGCTCGGCCGGAGCCCAGGGCAGCGCCGGCATCCGGCCGTCGACCGCGTCGAGACAGAGTACGAAGTAGCCGGCGGTGGTGAGTGTCCACCGCGGCCTGGCCGCCGCCACCTGGGCCGGCAGTTCCGCCGTCAGCGCCGCCTCGCGGGCGTACCAGTCGCTGAGGTGCCGCTGCTCGACCAACGACGCGGCCTTGACGAACACCCGCTCGCCAGCGGAGGTGGTCAGGGTCGCGGCGAAGCCCCGGGTGAAGCCGCCGCCGGCGCTGGTCGCCCAGGTCACCGGGCTGCCGAGCCGACCGCAGATCGCCGCGCGCAGATCGGGTGGAAGGTCCGCCCAGGCAGGTCGAACCGATGTCGCGTCGTACCGGATAGCGGGCAACCGCACTGTAGCCACCCCTCCATCCTGCCGCGCCGCCGCCACGAACCCCGGCAGCGGCACCCGGCCGGCATCCGGCGTCGGTCGCCGCGCTAGGTGGTGGCCCAGTGGTGGGCATGGGCACCCCGACGATCGGGGCGTGGGAACATAGGTTGCGGCCGGCGACGCCGGCTGAGACGACGGACTCCAGCCCAGCAGAACGGACCACCGTGCCTCCGACGCCCGATTCCGGCGTGAACGCCCCCGGTGCCACCGAACCCGGCAGCATCCGGAACTTCTGCATCATCGCGCACATCGACCACGGCAAGTCGACCCTCGCCGACCGGATGCTCCAGCTCACCGAGGTGGTCGACCCGCGCCAGATGCGGGCCCAGTACCTGGACCGGATGGACATCGAACGGGAACGCGGCATCACGATCAAGAGCCAGGCGGTACGGATGCCCTGGACGATCCGCGCCGGTGAACGCCAGGGCGAGTCGGCCGTGCTCAACATGATCGATACCCCGGGGCACGTCGACTTCACCTACGAGGTGTCCCGCTCACTCGCCGCGTGCGAGGGCGCGGTGCTGCTGGTCGACGCGGCGCAGGGGATCGAAGCCCAGACGCTGGCCAATCTCTACCTGGCGCTGGAGAACGATCTGCACATCATCCCGGTGCTCAACAAGATCGACCTGCCGGCGGCGCAGCCGGAGAAGTACGCCGAGGAGTTGGCGCATCTGATCGGCGGCGATCCGGCCGACTGCATCCGGGTCTCCGGCAAGACCGGCGAAGGCGTTCCGTACCTGCTCGATGAGATCGTCCGCCAGTTCACCCCGCCGGTCGGTGACGCGGCGGCACCGGCGCGGGCCATGATCTTCGACTCGGTGTACGACGTCTACCGGGGGGTGGTGACCTACGTCCGGGTGATCGACGGGCGGATCGAGGCCCGCGACCGGATCAAGATGATGTCCACCGGCGCGACCCACGAGCTGTTGGAGATCGGGGTGATCTCACCCGAGATGATCAAGGCGACCGGGCTCGGTGTCGGCGAGGTCGGTTACCTGATCACCGGGGTGAAGGACGTCCGGCAGTCCCGGGTGGGGGACACCGTCACCATCAACGGCCGGCCGGCGACCGAGCCGCTCGGCGGCTACAAGGACCCGCGGCCGATGGTGTACTCCGGGCTGTATCCGATCGACGGTTCCGACTACCCGGCGCTGCGCGAGGCGCTGGACAAACTGAAACTCAACGACGCGGCGTTGACCTACGAGCCGGAGACCTCCGGCGCGCTCGGCTTCGGGTTCCGCTGCGGCTTCCTCGGCCTGCTGCACCTGGAGATCATCCGGGAGCGGCTGGAGCGGGAGTTCAACCTCGACCTGATCTCGACCGCCCCGAACGTGGTCTACCGGGTGGTGATGGAGGACGGCGAGACGGCCACCGTCACCAACCCGAGCGAGTACCCGACCGGCAAGATCGCCGAGGTGCACGAGCCGGTGGTCCGGGCCACCGTACTGACCCCGAACGACTACGTCGGCGCGGTGATGGAGCTGTGCCAGGGGCGGCGCGGCTCGTTGCAGGGCATGGACTACCTCTCCGCCGACCGGGTCGAGCTGCGCTACACGCTGCCGCTCGCCGAGATCATCTTCGACTTCTTCGACCAGCTGAAGAGCCGCACCAAGGGCTACGCCTCGCTCGATTACGAGCCCTCCGGCGAGCAGCCGTCGGACCTGGTCAAGGTGGATATCCTGCTGCACGGTGAGCCGGTGGACGCGTTCAGCGCGATCGTGCACAAGGACAAGGCGTACAGCTACGGCACGACGATCGCCGCCAAGCTGCGCAACCTCATCCCGCGCCAGCAGTTCGAGGTGCCGATCCAGGCGGCGATCGGCAGCCGGGTGATCGCCCGGGAGACGATCCGGGCGATCCGCAAGGACGTGCTGGCCAAGTGCTATGGCGGCGACATCAGCCGTAAGCGCAAGCTGCTGGAGAAGCAGAAAGAGGGCAAGAAGCGGATGAAGATGGTCGGCCGGGTGGAGGTGCCGCAGGAGGCGTTCATCGCGGCCTTGTCCACCTCGGACGGCGGTGGTTCGGACGGGAAGTCCGGTGGCAAGCGGTGATCCCCCGTGGGTACGGACCGAGCGCGGCGTACTGCCCGCGGTGCGGGGCCGGGCTTCCCGGTCCGCCGCCGGTGCGCTGCGGTGGCTGCGACTACCAGCTGTTCCAGAATTCCCGGCCGACCGTCAACGTGGTGGTGACCGACCCGGCCCGGACCCGGTTCCTGGCCATCCGGCGGGCCAAGCCGCCCCGGGCCGGTCAGTGGGAAACTCCTGGCGGGTTCTGCGACGGGGCGGAACACCCCCGGTCGGCGGCGCTGCGCGAGTGCCGGGAGGAGTTGGGCGTCGAGGTCGAGCTCGGTGCGCTGGTCGGCCTCTACCTGGGTGAGTACGAGTTCCAGGACGAGACGTTGAGCGTGCTGGAGTGCTTCTTCCTGGCCACCCTGGCCGGCGACCGGGTCCGACTCGACTCGGCCGAGGCCACCGAGTGCGGTTGGTTCGCCCTCGCCGAGCCGCCGCCGTTGGCCTTCGCGACCATGGACGCGGCGGTACGGGACGTGGCGGCATCCTTCGGACGTTGACGCGGTTGCTCGTCCGGCGGAGATGAATCGGTTTGGTTGTCGCGATGGCCGGGAACTTAGCGGTCACCAAGGACAACACGACATCTCCGACAAGGAGGATGAACAATGACCGTCATGGGCATCATCACCGCTCTCATCGTCGGCCTCATCATCGGTGCGCTCGGCCGTCTGGTCGTGCCGGGCAAGCAGAACATCCCGATCTGGTTGACCATGCTGATCGGCGTCGGCGCCGCCCTGCTGGGCACCGTCATCGCCCGTGCCGGCGGCTTCGCCAGCACCGCCGGCTTCGACTGGCGGGAGTTCTTCGTGCAGGTGATCCTGGCCGCGGTCGGTGTGGCGCTGGTCGTCGGGGTCGGTGGCCGGCGCAGCATGAGCCGGTACTGACTGGCCGGGTCGACTGACCGAGCGGTCGGGCCGACGGACTGACCACTCGACAGCTGACGGCACCGGGTCCGTCGTCGGCGCCCATCCCCGGCACAGGCCGGGTGGACGCCGACGACGGACCCGGTTGCCGCAGGTCAGCGCAGCCAGGGGATGCTGCGGTCGAGCAGCCCACGCTCCTTGAGTTCCTTACGCAGCGGGATCTCGTCGTCGATGTAGCCGTCCCAGTTGATGCCCCAGTAGTTGGCGGTATGGGTGCCTTCGCCGAGCAGCTGTCGCTGCACCGGCGTCCGGTTCGCCCACCACTGGCCGTCCTTGTCGACATGCAGCTCGTCCAACGGGCGGATCCAGCGGTAGGTGTACCCGATGAACAGCATCTTGCGGGTGATCGTCGACAGGTTTGTCGACCGGGAGTGCCATTGCCGGCGGTCGAAGATGAACGCGTCGCCCGGGTTCGCGGTGATCTCGACCGTGCCTTCGGGATCCGGGTTCTGCACGGTGAGGTCGGCCGGGCGGGGCAGCGAGTTGCGCAGGTGGCTGCCGGGGATCACCTTGGTGGCGCCGCGGCCGGTCTCCGACAGGTCGGACAGGACGTAGGCCACCTTCAGCGAGAACATCGGCCGGGGCAGGTTCGGGTCCATCGTCTCCGGGTCGGAGTTCTGCCGGTAGCCGTCCTGGTGCCACCCCCAGTACGGCTTCTCCGGCTCCAGCGCCGGTGGGGTGACGTCGAGGTGGTTGTGGTGGGTGTAGATGTTCCAACCGGCCAGCCCCCACATGTAGGGGAACGCGATCGGATGGGTGAGCAGGTCGCCGAAGAGTTCGTCGCGGTCCAGGAAGCCCAGCAGGTGCAGGGTGCCGTCGGCGGTGGTCTTGCCGGCGGCCTTCTCCTCGGCGTACACCCGGTCGACCGCGGCCTCGAGCGCTGCCCGGTGGTCCTCGGTCAGCACGTTGCGCAGCAGGAGGAAGCCCTGCTCGTGGAACTCCTTGCGGTCGATGTCGCTGATCGCTTCGTAACCGGTCCGCCCGCCGTAATCGAACACAGCTTTCCCGTCCTGTCGGTGGTGCGCCCTTTCGGGCCTGGCGGATGCCGATCCTAGCCCGCCTCTCGGCCGGCCCGCCCGGGCCGATTGTCAGCAATTCGCGGGCCGTGTGGTTGGCCACAGCTGATTGCACGTGAGGTGTCGGGGCACGCACTTTCGGTACAGGTCCATCGTGCAAAATGTCTGGATTGCATAGTTTGCCGTATGTTGCGCTAACTGTCGGTTAAGATATGCAACCGGGGTGCCGGTTGTCGACGTCAGGCGAAGACCTCCGCCATCACCCGCCCGGTCTCGATGTCCCCGCCGGAAATCGACGACCAACTGCCGCCTTCCGCAGTCCATTCCTGATCGCCGAACGTGACCCTTTTGACGCCATGATCAGTGGCATGGGAAACGAGCCAGTGCGCATATCGCCACCCGGCCTGCGTGTTCTCCACTGGGACGCTCAGTGACGGCGTGGTGGGCACCGGCAGCAGCGACTCCAGGCCGCCCCAGTCCAACCGCAGATTGTCGGTGAGCGCCGCCGTCGCCTCGGCACCGCGCATCACCGGATCCCGGGTCACCGTGCAGGCGACCGCGCCGGTGGCCTCGCCGAGCAGCGCCGCGGTGAGCACCTGCGACTCGTCGGTCCACTTTTCGTACGCCTCGGGGAAGGCCGACCGCTGGACCGCCTGGGCGGCATCGGTGACCCGCATGTCCTGCCAACCCCGGACCCGTTCCAGGCCGGCGTAGAACGCGTTCGTCGCGTACCTGGTGTCGCTGATCTGCTCGACCGTGCCCCACCCCTGGCTGGGCCGCTGCTGGAACAACCCGACCGAATCCCGGTCGCCGCCGGTCAGGTTGCGCAGCTTGGACTCCTGGAACCCGGTCGCCAGTGCCACCACCACGGCACGGGGCGGCAGCCCACGCTGCACCCCGATCGCCGCGATCGTGGCGGCGTTCGCCATCTGCTCCGGATCGAGCGACACCCGACGCAGTTGGCCGTCGCCAGCCCCGGGCATGGAGTCGGGCAGTTCGACCGTGCAGCCCCGCCAGCCACCGGGCAACGCGAAATCGCCGATCCACCGGCCCAGGCCGACCCCGCCCAACAGGGCGATTGCCGCCAGCACGGCGACCAGCACCAGCACCGTCCGAGCCCGCACCGTCACCCCCACGCGTGTTGCTGGGACCTTTGGTACACCAGGGACGGTTGTGTCGTCCAGCGGGAGCGGGTCCCGCGCTTGTCGTACGCCGGCCCTTACGCCGTACGCCTCGACCCCTTACGTCGGAGATACCCCGTTTCGGGGCGACTATCCGTGGTCACCGCCCCGGCAGCCAGCTCGGGTCGCGTTTGTCGCGGAACGCCCGTACGCCCTCGCGGCCCTCGTCGGAGAGGAAGTATCCGGTGGAGAGCTCACGCAGCTCGGCCGTCTCGGCCCGGACGTCCGCCGCCGGGGTGCGGCGGAGCAGCTGCTTGGTGCCGGCCAGGGCGCCCGGGGCGCCCCGGACCAGCGCGGCGCAGCTCGCCGTCACCGCGGCGTCCAGCTCCCCGGCCGGTACGGCGGCGCTGACCAGACCGATCTGCGCCGCCCGGGCACCGTCGAACAGCTCACCGGTGAGGTACAGCTGCGCCGCTGCCCGCGGCTGCAGCCGGCGCAGCACAGTGGCGGAGATCACCGCCGGGACCACTCCGAGTCGTACCTCGGTGAAGGCGAAGGTGGCCGCCGCGTCGCAGATCGCGATGTCCGCCGCGGCGATCAGCCCCAGCCCGCCGGCCCGGGCCGGGCCGCCGACCCGGGCCACCACCGGCTTGGGGCACTCCCAGAGCGCCGCCAGTACGTCGCCGAGCATCCCGACCGGCACCTGTCGGGTCGCGTACGCCTCGGCGGTCTCCTTCAGGTCGGCGCCGGAGCAGAAGACCGGCCCGGTGTGGCTCAACACCACCACCCGGACCTGCGGGTCGGCGACCGCCTCGGCCAGGCCGGCGAGCAGTTCGGTCATCAGCGGGGTGGACAGCGCGTTGCGGTTGCCCGGGCTGTCCAGGGTCAGGGTGGTGATCCCGGCGGCGGTGGCCGTACGGATCAGTGGCTGCGCGGACCTGGTGGGTCGGGGCTCATCCATGCCGGCACACTAGTCCCATGCCAGGAGCACCACCCGCCGGTACGCCGGTGCCCGCCGACGGGGCGCTGCCGCCGTCCGCGCTCGCCCGCAGCGGCCAGCGCGGCTTCGGGGTCTATCTGCACGTGCCGTTCTGCGCCACCCGCTGCGGCTACTGCGACTTCAACACGTACACGCCCGCCGAACTTGGCGGCAGCGCACCGGTCGGGGAGTACCTGGACGCCGTACTGGCCGAGCTGGAACTGGCCGCGAAGGTCCTGGCCGACCGCCCGCCACGGCAGGTGGACACGGTCTTCGTCGGCGGCGGCACGCCGAGCCTGCTGCCCGCCGACGCGTTGGCCCGGCTGCTCGACGCGATCGACGCCACCTGGGGGCTGGCCGTCGACGCGGAGGTCACCACCGAGGCCAACCCGGAGTCGGTGACCCCGGCGTCGCTGCGGGCGCTGCGGGCCGCCGGCTACACCAGGGTGTCGCTCGGCATGCAGTCGACCGCAGCGACGGTGCTCGCCGTGCTGGACCGCCGGCACGCGCCGGGCCGCGCGGTCACCGCCGCCCGGGAGGCCCGGGAGGCCGGATTCGAGCACGTCAATCTCGATCTGATCTACGGTACGCCGGGGGAGAGCGCAGCGGACTTCGACGAGTCGCTGGCGGCGGTGGTGGCGGCCGGGGTGGACCACGTCAGCGCGTACGCGCTGATCGTCGAGGACGGCACCCGGTTGGCGGCCCGGATGCGGCGCGGCGAACTGCCGTATCCCGACGACGACGTCGCCGCCGACCGCTACCTCGCCGCCGAATCGGCGCTGAGCGACGCCGGATTCGACTGGTACGAGGTGTCGAACTGGGCCCGGTCGGCCGCCGGCCGGTGCCGGCACAACCTGTTGTACTGGACCGGCGGTGACTGGTGGGGGCTCGGGCCGGGGGCGCACAGCCACGTCGGCGGGGTCCGCTGGTGGAACGTGCGGCATCCCCGGTCGTACGCCGAGCGGCTGGCCGCCGGACGGTCGCCCGGCCACGGCCGGGAACTACTCACCGGCACCGAGCAGCAGGTCGAAGAGGTGATGCTGGGGCTGCGGCTGGCCAGTGGGCTGCCGCTGGCGCGACTGGCCCCGGCCGGCCGGCTCGCGGCCCGCCAAGCCGGCGACGACGGGCTGCTCGACCCCGGCGCGCTCGCCGCCGGGCAGGCGGTGCTGACCCTGCGCGGCCGGCTGCTGGCCGACGCGGTCGTCCGGGACCTGCTCCCGTGAGACCCGCTGCCGGGCTGCCTTGCGTGGCGTGGCCCGCATTGCCCGCCACCGGTGACGCCCCCGGAGCCGGTACGGATCCGGGGGCGAGCGGTGTCACTTGATGAAGTTGGCGGACATCGGGTACTTGTACAGCGTCCCCTCGTTGGCCTTAACGCCCGCGATGATGCCGAAGATGATCTGGATCGCGAACACCACCAGGCTGGGGATGAACAACAGGCACCAGCTGACGAAGAGCAGCACGAAGGCGATCGCCGACCAGAGGATCTGGAAGTTGAGCGCGGCCAGCGCGTGCGCCCGTACGGCCGGTGACTGCTGACCCTTGACCAGGTAGGCGATCAGCGGGCCGACGAAGCCGAGCGGTCCGAAGCTGATGAACGCGCCCAGGGCGCCACCGAAGTGGGCGATCAGGGCCCAGGTCTTGTCGTCGTTGGTGGCGTAGCCGGACGGGGGTTGACCTCCGTACGCCGGACCGCCGGGCGGGTAACCGCCGGGCGGGGGATATCCGCCGGCGCCGCCGGGCGGCGGCGGGTATCCGGGAGAGGAGGCCTCGCCCGGCATCGAGTAGGACGCTGGAGGTGGCGGCGGGGAGTTGGGGTCCTGCGGCATGCCGCCGGGACCGTTCTCCCCTGGTGGGCGAGGTGGTTCAGTCATGCCCGACACGGTAGGGGGACGGATCAAGCCGCGCCAGTTAGCCCCGCCGACGATTTTCCCGTCCGGGCAGGCCGTCTCCGCTGGTCGGTCGGCTTGCGTGGGGCCCGCCGGCCGGCTTCTCTGGCCCGCCGGCCGGCTTGCGGAGCCCCGCCGGCCGACCGATCCGACCCGGGTGAGTGCGCTTGGTGACATATCGCCCGGTACGCCCCCGCCCGGCGAACTGATCATCGCCGGCCCGGCCCGATCGACGTATGCTGGCACTCACAACCGGCGAGTGCCAGCAGGGGCGTCCGTCGTCGGTCCGGCCACCCACCGGCCGCCGCGACGGCCGGGGCCGTAGCCTCGGACCGGTCCGACCGGTGCCAGCGGAGGAGGTGCAGATGGGTCTCGACGACCGCAAACTCGACGTGCTTCGGGCGATCGTCGAGGACTACGTCGCCACTCAGGAGCCGGTCGGCAGCAAGGCGCTGGTCGAGCGGCACCAGCTCGGGGTGTCACCGGCGACCGTCCGTAACGACATGGCGGTGCTGGAGGAGGAGGGCTACATCCGGCAGCCGCACACCAGCGCCGGGCGGGTCCCGACCGACCGTGGCTACCGGTTGTTCGTCGACCGGCTGTCCCGGGTGAAACCGCTCAGCCCGGCGGAGCGCAGGGCGATCGAACGCTTCCTCGCCGGCGCCGTCGACCTCGACGACGTCGTGCACCGCACCGTCCGGCTGCTCGCCCAGCTCACCCGCCAGGTCGCGGTGGTGCAGTACCCGAGCCTGTCCCGGTCGTCGGTGCGGCACCTTGAGCTGGTGCCGATCTCGACCACCCGGCTGATGCTGGTTCTGATCGTCGACACCGGCCGGGTCGAGCAGCGACTGGTGGAGCTGCCGGCCCCGATCAGTGCCGACGACGTGACCGACCTGCGTCGGCTGGCCAACGAGAAGCTCGACGGCTGTCGGCTCTCCGACACCCCGCCGTTGGTCCAGGCGTTGGTCGACGAGGCGCCATCGGACCTGCGACCGGCGATGACCACGCTTTCGACGGTCCTGCTGGAGACGCTGGTCGAGCGGCACGAGGAACGCATCGCGCTGGCCGGGACCGCTAACCTGACCAGAGGGGGACTACTCGACTTCCAGGGCTCCCTGCGTCCGATACTGGAGGCACTGGAGGAGGAGGTCGTCCTGCTCAAACTGATCGGCGAGGTGGAGCCGAGCACCCTGCGGGTCCGCATCGGCGACGAGAACGAGATCGACAACCTGCGGGCCGCATCCGTGGTCAGCACCGGTTACGGTCCGGGCACCGTCATCGTCGGTGGCCTCGGCGTGCTGGGGCCCACCCGGATGGACTACCCCGGCACCATCGCCACGGTTCGCGCCGTGGCACGCTACGTCGGCGATCTGCTGGCGCAGAACTGACCGGCGGGCAGGATAACCGACCCGGCGAACTGCACATGCGAGACTGACACATGAGGACACCAGACGCAGTGGCCAAGGACTACTACGGGATTCTCGGCGTGAGCCGGGACGCCTCCGCTGACGACATCAAGCGGGCCTACCGCAAGTTGGCCCGGCAGTACCATCCGGACGTCAATCCGGATCCGGTGGCGGCTGACAAGTTCAAGGACATCAACGCCGCGTACGAGGTGCTCTCCGACGACCAGAAGCGGCAGATCGTCGATCTTGGTGGCGACCCGTTGGCGCCCGGCGGCGCGCCCGGCGGCGGCCCCGGCGGGGCCGGGCCCTTCGTCGGCTTCCAGGACATCATGGACGCCTTCTTCGGGGCGGCGGCCGGCTCCCGTGGGCCGAGGTCGCGGACCCGCCCCGGCGCCGACGCGATCCTGCGCCTGGAGCTCGATCTGACCGACACCGCGTTCGGCGTGGAAGCGCCGATCACCGTCGACACCGCGGTGATCTGCACCACATGCTCCGGCGCGGGCACTGCGGCCGGCACCCACCTGGCGACCTGCGAGGCGTGCGGCGGGCGCGGCGAGGTCCAGTCCGTGCAACGGACCTTCCTCGGCCAGGTGGTCTCGTCCCGGCCCTGCGTCGCCTGCCAGGGCTACGGCACCGTCATCCCGCACCCCTGCGCCACCTGTTCCGGCGACGGCCGGGTGCGGACCCGACGTTCGCTGACCGTCAAGATCCCCGCCGGGGTGGAGGACGGGATGCGGATCCGGCTGGCCCAGCAGGGCGAGGTCGGGCCGGGCGGGGGCACCGCCGGTGACCTGTACGTCGAGATCCACGAGCGGCCGCACGACGTCTACTCCCGCAAGGGCGACGACCTGCACTGCCGGGTCACCGTGCCGATGACCGCCGCGGCGCTCGGCACCCGGCTGACCATCCGGACCCTGGACAGCGACGAGCCGGTGGACGTCAAGCCGGGCACCCAGCCGGGTGCCACCCTGCGGTTGCGCGGGCGCGGCGTGCCGCACCTGCGCGGCACCGGCCGCGGTGACCTCTACGTGCACCTCGACGTGCGTACCCCGACCAAGCTCGACGCCGAGCAGGAGCGGACGCTGCGGGAGTTCGCCAAGGCCCGGGGCGAGGAGGTCGCCGAGCTGACCAAGCAGGGCGGGTTCTTCTCCCGGATGCGCGACGCGTTCAACGGCCACGGCTGACCCGCCGCCCGGTCCGGCCAGCGAGCAGCAGCGGAGAACCGATCCGACGTGAGCGCCCCACTGTTTCTCGTCGAGCGCCTGCCGACCGGGCCGACCCACACCCTCGACGGGCCGGAGGGCCACCACGCCGCGACCGTGGTCCGGCTGCGCCCGGGTGAGCAGTTGCGGCTCGCCGACGGGCGCGGCGGCGTCGCCGACGCGGTGGTCGAGGCCGTCGGCCGGCACCAGCTCGACCTGCGGGTCCTCGACACCGGGTACGTCAGCGCCACCGACCCCCGGCTGGTGGTGGCGCAGGGCGTCGCCAAGGGCGACCGGGGCGAGCTGGCGGTGCAGGCGATGACCGAGGTCGGGGTGGACGAGATCGTTCCGTGGGCGGCCGCCCGCTCGGTGACCCGCTGGCGCGACGACCGTGGTGCCCGGGCCCGGCAACGATGGGTCGGCACCGCGCGGGAGGCCACCAAACAGGCCCGCCGGCCGTGGCTGCCGACGATCGGCGGCTCCGACCAGCAGCCGGCCGAGCCGACCGACGCGGTCGCCGCCCGGTGCGCGGCGTCGGCCGCCAGCTTCGTCCTGCACGAGTCGGCGCAGCAGCGGCTGGCCGTCGCCGATCTGCCGACCACCGGGTCGGTGCTGCTGGTAGTGGGGCCGGAAGGCGGGATCGACGACGCCGAGCTGGCCACCTTCGTCGACGCCGGGGCCCGGCCGGTGCGGCTCGGCCCGGCGGTGCTGCGGACGTCGACCGCCGGTGTCGCGGCACTCGCCCTGCTCTCCGGTCGGCTGGGGCGCTGGTAACGCCGTGGTTGGGGCGCTGGTGGCGCCGTGGTTGGGGCGCCGGTGGCGCGGCGGTGGACCGGCCGGACCCCGGTCACCGCTACCATCCGTCGGGTGAGCGACAACTGTGTCTTCTGCCGGATCGCCGCCGGGGAACTGCCGACCACCCTGCTGTACGACGGGGCCAACACGGTCGCGTTCCGGGACCTCCACCCGCAGGCACCCACCCACGTGCTGGTGATACCGAAGCAGCACCACCCCGACGTCGCCGCGCTTGCCGCGGCCGACCCCGCCGTCGCGGGCGAGCTGTTGACCACGGCGGCCGCGGTGGCGCAGGCCGAAGGGCTGGCCGCCGACGGGTTCCGGTTGATCTTCAACACCGGCCGGTACGCCGGTCAGGAGGTGTTCCACGTGCACGCTCACGTGCTGGGTGGGGCACCACTCGGTCCGCTGCTGTCCCGTTGACAACCGGCGGAAATGGAGCCGCTGCGCCGGGCGTTGAGCGGATACGATGGCAGCAAGTCCGCCCGCCACGGCCGACCGGGTCGGGGCGCTGAAATGGAAGCAGGTGCGAAAGGCCGTCAGGCCGACCCATGACCGGCACTCCACCTCCCGGGCAGGCCCGGGTGCAGACCAGGATCACCGTCCCGGACCCGCAGATCATGGTCAACCTGCTCGGCGCAGGCGACGAGATCCTGCGGCTGGTCGAGCAGTCCCTCGCCAGCGATGTCCACGTACGCGGCAACGAGATCACCATCACCGGTGTGCCGTCGGACAACGCGGTGGCCGAGCGGCTGTTCAGCGAGCTGCTCGAGCTCATCGCCAAGGGCGAGACGCTGACCACCGACGCGGTCCGGCGTACCGTCGGCATGCTGGCGCAGGGCGGCAGCGAGCGCCCCGCCGACGTGCTCACCCTCAACATCCTCTCCCGGCGCGGGCGGACCATCCGGCCCAAGACCCTGGGCCAGAAGCGGTACGTGGACGCGATCGACGCGCACACCATCGTCTTCGGCATCGGCCCCGCCGGTACCGGCAAGACCTACCTCGCGATGGCCAAGGCGGTGCAGGCCCTGCAGGCCAAGCAGGTCAACCGGATCATCCTCACCCGGCCGGCGGTCGAGGCCGGTGAGCGGCTCGGCTTCCTGCCCGGGACGCTCTACGAGAAGATCGACCCCTACCTGCGTCCGCTCTACGACGCGCTGCACGACATGCTCGACCCCGACTCCATCCCGAAGCTGATGGCGGCCGGCACCATCGAGGTCGCGCCGCTGGCCTACATGCGGGGTCGCACCCTCAACGACGCCTTCATCATCCTCGACGAGGCGCAGAACACCACGGCCGAGCAGATGAAGATGTTCCTGACCCGGCTCGGCTTCGGCTCCCGGATCGTGGTCACCGGCGACATCACCCAGGTCGACCTGCCCGGTGGCACCTCCAGCGGGCTGCGTACCGTTCGGGACATCCTCACCGGCCTGGACGATGTGCACTTCGCGCAGCTGTCCAGCACCGACGTGGTGCGCCACCGGCTGGTCAGTGACATCGTCGACGCGTACGCCCGGTGGGACGCCGACCGCGAGGCACAGCAGAATCAGGGCGTCCACGCGGTCCAGGGCCGGACCGCCCACGGTGGCCGGGCGAACCGGCGCCGATAGAGCTTCGGGAGAGACACGTGTCCATCGAGATCGCCAACGAGTCCGGAATCGACGTCGACACCGACGCGGTGCTCGCCGTCGCCCGTCACGCGCTGGACGAGATGGGCGTCAACCCGCTCGCGGAGCTGTCGGTGCTGCTTGTCGACCAGGACTACATGGCCGAGCTCAACCACCGCTGGATGGGCAGCGACGGACCGACCGACGTACTCGCCTTCCCGATGGACGAGGGCAGCGTCGACCACGGCCCGGGGGAGTCGAGCCCGGACGAGCCGGGGCTGCTCGGCGACATCGTGCTCTGCCCGGAGGTGGCCGCCAAGCAGGCGGCCACCGCCGGGCACGCCGCCGCCGACGAGCTGCACCTGCTCACCGTGCACGGGGTGCTGCACCTGCTCGGCTACGACCACGCCGAGCCGGACGAGGAACGTGAGATGTTCGAGTTGCAGGCTCGCCTGCTCTACAGCTGGAAGGAAGCCCGGGCCACGTGAACTCTGGCCATACCACCGGCACCCCGCTGGCCGCCGCTGCGGCAGCCACCGGGCTGCCGGACCTGCAACTGTTGGTCATCGCCGCCGGTCTGGTGGTGCTGGCCGGAATCATCGCGATGACCGAGGCGGCGCTGGTCGTCGTCTCCCCGGCCCGGGCCGCCGAGCTGGCCCGCGACGGCAGCCGTTCCGCCCGGGCTTTGCAGATCGTCGCCGCGGACGCGGTCCGGCACGTCAATCTGCTGCTGCTGCTCCGCCTGCTCTGCGAGCTGACCGCCACCACCCTGGTCGCGCTGGTCGCCGTGGACACCTTCGGTGCCGGCTGGACGGCGGCGCTGGTCACCGCCGGGGCGATGACCGTGGTCAGCTTCGTGGTGGTCGGGGTCGGCCCGCGCACGATCGGCCGCCAGCACGCCTTCGTCGTGGCGCGGGCGACCGCGCCGCTGGTGCGCGGTCTGGGCCGCGCCCTGAACCCGCTGGCCTCGCTGCTGATCCTGATCGGTAACGCGGTGACCCCGGGCAAGGGCTTCCGGGAAGGCCCCTTCGCCACTCAGATCGAGCTGCGGGAGCTGGTCGACCTGGCCGAGCAGCGCGGCGTCGTGGAGCACGGCGAGCGCCAGATGATCCATTCGGTGTTCGCGCTCGGCGACACCATCGCCCGTGAGGTGATGGTGCCGCGGACCGAGATGGTGTGGATCGAACGGCACAAGACGCTGCGCCAGGCGCTGGCGCTGTTCCTGCGGTCCGGCTTCTCCCGGATTCCGGTGATCGGCGGGAACGTCGACGACGTGGTGGGCATCATCTACCTCAAGGACGTGGTCCGTCGGGCCCACGCGGTCGGGCCGGGCAGCGACGAGGTCCCGGTGGTCGAGCTGATGCGTCCGGCGACGTTCGTGCCGGAGTCCAAGCCGGTGGACGACCTGCTCTCCGAGATGCAGGCCGCCCGCACCCACCTGGTGATCGTGGTCGACGAGTACGGTGGCACCGGGGGACTGGTCACCATCGAGGACATCCTGGAGGAGATCGTCGGCGAGATCACCGACGAGTACGATGTCGAGCGGCCACCGGTCGAACGACTCGACGACGATCGGGTACGGGTGACCGCCCGGCTGCCGGTCGAGGACCTCGGCGAGCTGTTCGACGTGGAGATCTCCGACGACGAGGTCGAGACGGTCGGCGGGTTGATGGCCCACCTGCTCGGCCGGGTGCCGATCCCCGGTGCGGAGGTCACCGTCGCCGGTCTCCGGCTGGTCGCCGAGGGCACCACCGGCCGGCGTAACCGGGTGGACACCGTCCTGGTCACCCGGACCGTGGACCGGCCGGCCGAGCCGTCGGCCGAGCGCACCGCCGCCGGCAAGGACCACCGTCATGCCAGAGCAGAGGAAAGGCAGCACGCAGATGCCTGAGTCGCCGTCGGCCACGCCGGCCGGGTCGGAGCCGGAGCCGCAGATCAGCGCCGAGGACAGCAAGCTGGTCGTGCTGGCCCGCAGCGCCCGGGCCCGGATCGGGGCGGCCGAGGGCGCCGCCGTGCGGGACCAGGACGGTCGCACCTACGCCGGGGCGAACGTCGCGTTGCCGTCGTTGACGCTGACCGCGTTGCAGCTGGCGGTCGCGTCGGCCGTCGCGTCCGGGGCCACCCGGCTGGAGGCTGCCGCGGTGGTCACCGAAGCCTCCACCTTGGACGGTGCTGGCCACGCGGTGGTGCGTGACCTGGCCACCGACGCGCCGGTCCACGTCGCGGCCCCGGACGGCAAACTGCTCGGCACGGTACGCCAGTGAGGCGGCACGGTACGCCAGTGAGCCGGCGCGGGTCGGCTCCGCCGGAGACCTTCCGGGCGGGCTTCGCCTGTTTCGTCGGCCGCCCGAACGCCGGAAAGTCGACCCTGACCAACGCGATCGTCGGGCAGAAAATCGCGATCACCTCCAGTAAGCCGCAGACCACCCGGCACGTGATCCGGGGCGTACTGCACCAGCCGCAGTCGCAACTTGTCCTGGTCGACACCCCGGGGCTGCACCGGCCGCGGACGCTGCTCGGCGAACGCCTCAACGACCTGGTCCGCCAGACCTGGAGTGAGGTCGACGTGATCGGGCTGTGCATACCGGCCAACGAGCCGATCGGCCGGGGCGACCGGTTCATCACCGGGGAGATCGCCGAGCTCAAAGCGACGGTGCTGGCGGTGGTCACCAAGACCGACCTGGTCGACCGGGGCCGACTCGCCGAGCAGCTGCTCGCGGTCAGCGAGCTGGGCGACTTCGCCGACGTGGTGCCGGTCAGCGCCGCCACCGGCCACCAGGTGCAGACCCTGGTCGAGGTGATGACCGGCCACCTGCCCGAATCTCCCCGGCTCTACCCGGACGACATGCTCACCGACGAGCCCGAGCAGGTGCTGATCGGCGAGCTGATCCGGGAGGCCGCGCTGGAAGGCGTACGGGACGAGCTGCCGCACTCGATCGCGGTGATCGTCGAGGAGATGCTCCCGGAGGATTCGCTGATCCGGATATATGCCGACATCTACGTTGAGCGGCCGAGTCAGAAGGCGATCGTCATCGGCGCCGGCGGCAGCCGGCTGCGCGACGTCGGCACCCGCTCCCGCAAGGAGATCGAGGAACTGCTCGGCAGCCGGGTCTACCTCGATCTGCACGTGCGGGTCGCCAAGGACTGGCAGCGCGACCCCCGGCAGCTGCGCAAGCTGGGCTTCTGACCCGGCATCTGCGGGACGTCACACTGGTTCGGGCCGGTTGCGATCGATGACGATGCTCCCGCTGCCGGTCCGCGCGTCGATCAGATGCTCGCCGTCCGGATCGTCCGGCACCCGTACGTCGGCCGATCCGGATCCGGTCTCGGTACGGATCCGGTAGCTACCCGCGGGCACGGTGACGTGCACCGACCCACTGGACGTCTCGGCACGCACCGGACCAGGGTCGTCAAGGGTGAGTTCCACCTTCCCGGAGCCGGTGGTCGCGACCACGCCATCGCCGCTGAGACCGCGGCCATCGATCGAGCCGGAACCGGTGTGCAGCTCCGCCGGACCGGACAGCCGGTACGCGGTGATGCCGCCGGAACCGGTCCGCGCGTCCACCCGACCAGTAGCTCGGTCGATGGTGATACTGCCCGATCCGACCCGCACCGACACGTCCGACACGTCGAACAGCATCAGCTGGCCGGAGCCGTTCTCACCCTCGACCGAGACGCCCGGGGGCGCGACGATGTCGTACGACACGTCGCACCGCCAGCCGCACGACGTGTCCAGCTCGAGCACCGTCCCGTCGATCCGGTAGGTCCGACCCGGCTCGGAGCGCTGGTAGCGGACAACCCGCTGAATCTCGACCGTGTCACCGGGCCGGGTCCGCACCAGCACGTCGCCGTCGCCGGATTCCACGATCCGTACTGTGGTGATCGGGACCGTCTCGGTGTCCCGGAAGTCCAGCTGGTGCCAGTCAAGCGGGGCGCACGCGGCCGAGGCGACGGCCAGCAGCGCGACGGTCGACGCGGCGGCGAATGCGGTGCTCGTGGTACGGGTGGAAGTCATACCGGTGACGCTACGAGCGCCACCGGCGGGGCACATCCGGCACGGCCACCGATCTGTCCCGGATCGCGACCCTGAGTCCGTATCAGGGCCGGCCGCCGGCACGCCCGGTCGGCACGGGACAATGACCAGGTGCCCGGATACCGCCGCCAGCTCTACCGCGACGACGCGGTGGTGCTGCGCGTACAGAAGCTGGGCGAATCCGACCGGATCATCACCCTGCTGACCCGCCGGCACGGCCGGCTGCGGGCGGTGGCCCGGGGGGTACGCCGGACCACCTCCCGGTTCGGTGCCCGGCTGGAGCCGTTCGGCCACGTCGACCTGCAGATCGCCGGGAACCCCGACGGGCCCGGCAGCTCACTGCACACGGTCAGCCAGGTCGAAGGGCTGCACCTGTACGGCAAACGGTTCCTGGCCGACTACCCGCGCTACACGGCCGCCAGCGCGATCGTCGAAACCGCCGAGCGGCTCACTCCGGTGGAGCGGGAGCCGTCGCTGCGGCTGTTCCAGCTCACCCTCGGCGCGCTGCGGGCACTGGCCGAGGGCGACCACGCCGGCACCCTGGTGCTCGACGCGTACCTGCTGCGTGGGATGGCCCTCGCCGGCTGGGCGCCGGCGCTGCGCGACTGCGCGGTGTGCGGCACCCAGGGCCGGCACCGGGCGTTCTCCGTACCGGCAGGGGGGTGTGTCTGCCCGGACTGCCGACCGCCCGGCGCGGCCCATCCGGCGCCGGCCACCATCGACCTGATGGCCGCCCTGGCCACCGGCGACTGGCAGGTGGCGGACACCTCGGAGCCGGCCACCCGCCGGGAGTGCAGCGGACTGGTGGCGGCGCACCTGCAGTGGCATCTTGAGCGCGGGTTACGCTCGCTGCCGCTGGTCGACCGTTCCCCAGGAGACTGATCATGACCAAGGGCAGGGGCCTGCGCCCGCCGGTGGCACCCACTCCGCACCCGTCCGGTGCCCGGCCACCGGCGCTGCCGAAGCAGGCGCTGCCCGACCACGTGGCGATCGTGATGGACGGCAACGGCCGGTGGGCCAAGGATCGCGGTCTGCCCCGGACCAAGGGGCACGAGCAGGGCGAGTTCTCGCTGTTCGACACCGTCGAAGGCGCGATCGAGCTGGGCATCCCGTACCTGTCGGCGTACGCCTTCTCGACGGAGAACTGGCGGCGCTCGCCGGACGAGGTCCGCTTCCTGATGGGCTTCAACCGCGACGTCATCCGCCGCCGCCGCGACCAGCTGGTCGACCTGGGGGTACGGGTGGTGTGGTCCGGTCGGGCCGGCCGGCTGTGGAAGAGCGTGATCTCCGAGCTGCAGACCGCCGAGCAGATGTCCCGCCACAACAGCACACTCACCCTGCAGTTCTGCGTCAACTACGGCGGCCAGGCGGAGATCGCCGACGCGGCGGCGGCGATCGCCCGCGACGTCGCGGCCGGCAAGGTCGACCCGGCCCGGGTCAACGAGAAGATGCTGGCCCGCTACCTCTACCACCCGGAAGTGCCCGAGGTGGACCTGTTCCTGCGGCCGTCCGGCGAGCAGCGGACGTCGAACTTCATGCTCTGGCAGTCGGCTTACGCCGAGCTGGTCTTTTTGGACACCCTCTGGCCCGACTTCGACCGGCGGCACCTGTGGTACGCCTGCGAGCTGTACGCGCAGCGGGACCGCCGGTTCGGCGGTGCTCTGCCCAACCCGGTCGCCCCGCAGGGCTGAGCTGCGTACCGGCCCGGCGCCGCCGCCGGGCTGTCTGGAAAACCGGGTGCGCCGGGGGACCGCACCCGGTTACCGTGTGGACATGCGCTTCTGACGCCCCTCTTTTCGCAGTGTCGCGACCGCTCGGCGGTCGCCGTCGATCCGTGCCGTGCGGGTTCCCGCCGCCGGTCGGCACTGCAGGCGTCACGGCGTTTCCGGCTGTCTGGTCCCGTCATCGTGGACCGTCGTCGGTGTCTGCGGCGCCCGCCTCCCGCATCTCACCCGTCACCGCCGCGGGTTCGCGTGGCGGTTCGTAGCCAGGAGGTCTTCTCGCATGGCGCAACGACCAGAACAAGACACGACGACGCCCGGGTTCACCGTGCCCGACGTCGCCCCGAGTGAACTCGCGCTGCCCGAGGTCGCTCTGTCCGAGATCGACCTGCCCGAGGTCGCGCTGCCCGCCGAGGGCCGGCGCCGTGCCCGCGCCGTCGCGCCGGGCTCCGGCCCGCAGGCCAGGGGCGCCCGCCCGGACCGGCTCGCCGGTCGCGGTCAGCGCGCCGGCAAGGGCCGCAACTACCAGTTCCGGCGTAGCTGACCGCCGCCGAGGTGAACAGTGAGACACCACCTTCCGATCCCTTGATCTTGCTGCTAGTTTTTTGCCATAGCTTTGCAAGAGCAAATGATCGGCGTATGGGGGTGGGGCGATGGCGGCGGCCACCCTGTCGGCAGTCCGCAGCGACCTGCTCGGCGTCGCCGCACAGCGCCGCCGGACCGGGATCTGGCTGGTCGCGCTGACCGTCGGGCTGGTGGCCACCGCCGTGGTGGCGGTCGGCTCCGGTGCCATCGGAATCGCCCCGACGACCGTCGCCGCCATCATCGGCCACCAGTTGGTCGGACTGCCCGGTGAGGCGACCTGGAGCCTGCCGGAGCAGGCCATCGTCTGGCAGGTCCGGCTGCCCCGGGTGCTGCTCGGCATGCTCGTCGGTGCCGGGCTGGCCGTGTGCGGAGTGGCGTTGCAGGCGATGGTCCGTAACGTTCTCGCCGACCCGTACCTGCTGGGCATCAACTCCGGAGCGTCCAGCGGCGCGGCGGCGGCCATCCTGTTCGGGGCCGGCGCCGGCTTCGGCCAGCACGCCCTCTCCACCAGCGCCTTCCTCGGCGCCCTCGCCGCCTCGCTGCTGGTCTTCCTGATCGCCCGCAGCGGCGGCCGGGTCACCTCGATCCGGCTGCTGCTGTCCGGCGTCGCCGTCGGCTACGCCCTGTACGCCACCACCAGTTTCCTGATCTTCGCCTCCGGGTCGGCCGAAGGCGCCCGGTCGGTGATGTTCTGGCTGCTCGGGTCGCTGAGCCTGGCCCGCTGGGACGCCCTGCTGGCGGTGGCCGCCGTCGTGCTGGTCGGGATGACCGGGTACCTGACCATCGTCGGCCGGCGACTGGACGTGCTCGCCATCGGCGACGAGACCGCGCAGACCCTTGGAGTGTCACCGGACCGGTTCCGGCTGCGCCTGCTGGTACTGGTCTCGCTCAGCGTCGGCGTGCTGGTCTCCGCCGCCGGCAGCATCGGCTTCGTCGGCCTCGTCGTGCCCCACCTGGCCCGGCGGCTGGTCGGCGCACCACACGTACGGGTGGTGCCGGTGGCCGCCCTACTCGGCGCGATCCTGCTGGTCTGGGCCGACGTGCTCGCCCGGGTCCTGCTTGCTCCCCAGGAGATCCCGATCGGGATCATCACCGCGCTGCTGGGCGCACCTTTCCTGCTGGTTCTGATCCGCCGCCTGCACGCCACGACCGGGTGACCACCGGGCCTGCCCGAGCACCGGGTCCAACTGGGCCCCCGAGCTTTCCGAACAGTCGAGGAGCACCATGAGGACAAGCCGTACCGCCGCCGTCGCGGCGGTCTCCACCGCCGTGCTGCTCGCCGCCGGATGCGGTGAAGCCGGTGCCGACCCCGCGCCGGACGCCGCCGATGGCTACCCGGTCACCGTCACCAACTGCGGCGTCGACGTCACCTTCGATGCTGCGCCGCAGCGGGTCGTGCTGCTCAAGAGCGCTGCCGTGCCGTACCTGCATGCGCTCGGCGTGCTGGACCGGGTCACCGCCCGGGCCGGGCAGTACCCGGCGGAGTACTACGACGAGGCGACCCTCGCCGAACTGGACCGGATCCCGCTGCTGACCGACAAGACCGACACCAGCGGCCACCTGCAGATCTCCAAGGAAGTGGTGATCAGCCAACAGCCGGACCTAGTGCTCGGCGAGGTGGACAACCTCTCCCGGGACACGCTGTCGGCGGTGGACATCCCGCTGCTGGAGGAGCCGGCGATGTGCCCGGGAAGCACGACGGTGCCGACCTTCGACGACATCTACGCCCAGATGCGGACCTACGGCGAGGTGTTCGACCGGGCCGACGAGGCGGCAGCGGCGGTCACCGCGCTGGAAGAGCGGATGGCGCAGGTGCAGGCCCAGGCCGGGGCGAGCTCCGGTCGTACGGCGGCGGTGCTGTACCCGACCGTCGGCGGCGGTGTCACCTACGCGTACGGCACCGCCAGCATGGCGCACCCTCAGTTGGAGGCGGCCGGCTTGCGCAACGTCTTCGACGACGTACCGGAACGGGTCTTCGAAGTCACGGTGGAGGAGCTGCTGGGCCGCGACCCGGACGTGCTGGTCCTGCTGTACAGCGACGGCGACCCGGCCGCCGTCGAACAGGGCCTGACCGGGCTGCCCGGGGCGGAGAACCTGGCCGCCGTACGCAACGGCGACGTGCTGACCCAGTTGTTCAACTTCACCGAGCCGCCGACGCCGCTGTCCATCGACGGACTTGAGCGGATCGTGCAGCACTTCCAGGCCGAGTCGTGATCACCGCGACCGAGGTCTCGTGGCGCTACGGCGCCAACCCGGTGATCGACGGGGTCAGCGTGACCGCCCGACCGGGCCGGGTCCTCGGTTTGATCGGCCCGAACGGCAGCGGCAAGACCACCCTGCTCCGGCTGCTCCACGGTGCCCTGCGCAGCGGCGGCGCCGGGCGCAGTAGCGGTCCTGGTCGGAGCGGTGAGGCCGGGCGGGTCGTGGTGGATGGCGACGAGCTGGCCGGCCTGCCGTCGCGGGAGGTCGCCCGCCGGCTGGCCGTGGTGGTGCAGGAGACCGGCGGCGCGGACACCGCGCTGACCGTAGCCGAGCTGGTGCTGCTGGGCCGGGGTCCGCACCTGTCGACGTTCCAGCGGACCAGCCGGGCCGACCACGAGATCGTGGCCCGGTGCCTGGCCCGGGTCGGTGCCGCCCACCTGGGTGCCCGCGCGTTCGCCGGGCTGTCCGGCGGCGAACGCCAACGGGTGCTGATCGCCCGCGCTCTTGCCCAGCAGGCCACCCACCTGCTGCTCGACGAGCCGACCAACCATCTGGACATCCGTTACCAGCACGAGGTCCTGCAGCTGGTGCGGGACCTCGGCACCTGCTCCATCGTCGTGCTGCACGACCTGAACCTGGCCGCCCGCTACTGCGACGACCTGGTGCTGCTCGGCGATGGCCAGGTGGCGGCAGCCGGCAGCACGGACGAGGTGCTCGACCCGGCGGTGCTCGAACCGGTCTACGGGATCGGCATCCGGCGGCTGGACCTCGACGGTGCCATCCACCTGCTGTTCCGCCCACACGAGGTCACCCAGGAAAGGACTGCGGCATGACGGCCGTACAAGATCGGATCAACGCGTACTGGACCGGCCGGGCACCCGGGTACGACGAGTACGTGCAGCGCCCTGAGCGGTTCGCCGCCGACCAGCAGGCCTGGTCGCAGGTCTGGGCGGCGGCGCTGCCGCCGGCCCCGCTGGACGTGCTCGACGTCGGCACCGGCACCGGGCAGGCGGCCATCGTGCTGGCCGGCCTCGGCCACCGGGTCACCGGCATCGACCTGTCCGAGGGGACGCTGGAGCGGGCCCGCCACCACGCCGCCGCGATGCCCGACGGCCCGGTCATCGCGTACGGCGACGCCGTGTCTCCGGATTTCCCGGCCTGCAGCTTCGACGCGGTGACCAGCCGCTACCTGATGTGGACGCTGCGGGAGCCGCAGGTCGCGGTGGCCAACTGGGTCCGGCTGCTGCGCCCCGGTGGCACGGTCGCCGTGGTCGACAGCACCTGGTTTCCGGACGGGCTGGACAACGCCTCGGAGAACTTCGCCGACCACTACGACAGCGCGGTCCGGTCGGCGCTGCCGCTGGCCACCGCGAAGTCGATCGACCAGACCGTGGCGGTGCTGGAGCGGGCTGGACTGCGTGATGTCGCGGCCGTACCGCTGACCTCGATCTACGAACTCGATCAACGGTTCGGCGTGGCACCGGACCACGAGCTCAAGCTGCAGTACATCGTCACCGGCCGTCGCTGACGGTCGCGGCTCGCGGTGGGGTGACGGGCCAGCGGAGTCCGTCCCCTCATCCGGCCCGTTCCAAAAGGAAGCAGCTCGAGGGTCGCCTCCAGCGACTCAGGATCCTCAGCCGGGATCAGCACCACCACTCGCGGCCGTTGCGCCTGATGCGAACGCGGCCATGATTCGGTCGATCTCGTCGGCTGCCCCGGGAAGCCTCGCCTTCGCTCCGCATAGCGGCAGCGCCGTCACAGACCAAACTCAGCCTACGGCCGACCTGCGCCGATGTTTTTTATGTGCTCGATGATTTACCACTGTGGCGGTCGAGGGCTCTCAAGCTCTCGCCGTTTCAATCCGGCGCGGGTTTCGTGTGCTCGGGGACTGAGAACGACTGGTCGGGCAGTTGCAGCTGACTACAACCGGTTTCAATCCGGCGCGGGTTTCGTGTGCTCGGGGACCGGAACTTCCGCCGCGCCGAAGGCCAACTCCCGTGGTTTCAATCCGGCGCGGGTTTCGTGTGCTCGGGGACCCGCGAACCCGGAGGCGATCCGGGAGTGGAAGACGCTCCTGTTTCAATCCGGCGCGGTTTTCGTGTGCTCGGGGACACAGCTCGACGCTGAGCCGAGAGGGCGCGGCCGACAGTTTCAATCCGGCGCGGTTTTCGTGTGCTCGGGGACCGAGGACAAAGTCTTGTTTGACGTGCTCTGGTTCGGTTTCAATCCGGCGCGGTTTTCGTGTGCTCGGGGACTTCCGGGTCAGATGCTTGGAACAGATGTGCTGGCGACAGGTTTCAATCCGGCGCGGTTTTCGTGTGCTCGGGGACAAGAATCTCAGAACAACAAGGTTGAGGAAGCGCCCCCAGTTTCAATCCGGCGCGGTTTTCGTGTGCTCGGGGACCAGCGAGTGTCTCCTTCGGGAAGGGGCTTGCCCTCTCCCGGTTTCAATCCGGCGCGGTTTTCGTGTGCTCGGGGACCCTCAGTGGAGATTGGATGGGAACAGCGGCAGGTTTCAATCCGGCGCGGTTTTCGTGTGCTCGGGGACCGTGTCCGAAATGTCGGGCGGTCTGACCTGGGCAAACAGGGGGTCCGGAGGGCAACCTCCTGTTGATCATGATCTTGGTGGCGGCTTAGATGATCTCTGTGGGGCTGGTTTACGCAGCTCGGGTGCGGTTTGGGATCTTTCCGCCAACCTCCCCCGGATCCCGGGCGTGTCGGAGGTTGTCGCAATCGACATTTCGCCACAACTCTGGCACCTAATCTTGCATGCATCGATGCGTCGTCCGTCCTCGATGGATGGATCGCGATATGGCGTGGCCGTCTCACCTCCGTCCGTGGTAACCGACAGGCCGATGTGGATATCGTCGCCTACTTCGGTCGGCTTCGGCAAGGGAAGCAGTGACTGCTGGGGCCCATTTTCCCCGTGGCGCGGGGAAGGTTGGTGGTCTGCTCGTCCGTACGGTGGTTGGTGTGACTGAGGTTTCGTTCGCTCGTCTCGACGCCGCCGCTGCCGCAGCGATGCTGGACCAGCTGGCCGACGCGTACGCCGACGCCTACGGCCAGGTCCCCGGCGAGGACACCGGCGTCAAGTCGGATGCCTTCCGTGATCGGGCGACGGCCGCGTTGGGTGCCCGTAACTACGAGCTGGTGACGGCCCGGGTCGGCGGCGAGCTGGTGGGTTTCGTCTTCGGGTACAGCCTGCGGCAGGAGCGGGACTGGTTCGGCGGGCTCGATCCGGCGCCGGAGCCGGGTTTCACCGACGAGCGTGGTGGCGAGCGCACCGTGGTCCTGGCCGAGATCGAGGTACGCAAGGCGTGGCAGGGCAAGGGCATCGGCCGTGGCCTGCACGACACGTTCCTCGGTGGTCGACGCGAGGAGCGGGCGACGCTGTCGGCCAACCCGGTCGCGACCGCCACCCACGCGCTCTACGAGCGGTGGGGGTGGGTGCGGGTCGGCACGAAGCCCGGACCGCCGGGTGCCTACTACCGCGAGTACGCCGTCTTCGTGCGGCCGTTACGGTCAGCCGAAGGGCGTTGACCGGTAGCTGCGTACCGCCTGGTCGAGCTCTTTGACGGGGCGGGTGCGTTTCCACGGGTCGAGCCCACGGCGTAGCTTCTGCACCTGCTGGGTGATCCGCTTGCTGGAGTTGACCGAGGTCAGCTCCACCGCCTCGGTGGCGGTCCGGCAGGCCTGGTCGATGTTGCGTTGCTGGGCGAACGCTTCGGCACGGTACAGCAGGCCGAACGCGCGGTTGTGCAGGTTGCCCGGGTCGATCAGGCTCAACGTCTTGTCGGTGGCGGCGAGCACCCGGTCGGCGTCGTGGAAGCCCAGTGCCTGCTGCGCGGTGGTGCTCCAGTAGAACGACTCGTCGTAGAAGTACCACCACGACTGCCGGGGGCCGTCGTCGGCCTGCGCCTCTTGCAGGGCGGCGTACTCGCGGTCGAGATTCGCCTGCGACCGGTCGGCCTGGCCGTCGGCGGTGAGCGCACGCACCGCGACATCGGCGGCATAGGCTCGGGCGTACGGGCTGCCGCTCTGCTCGGCCCAGGCGGCAGCGGCGGCGGCGTGGTCGATGCCGATCCGGGGCTTGCCCTGCCAGGTCGCCAGGTGGCTCATGGTGCACAGGATGTAGGTGACCAGCTCCACGGCGCGTGCTTCGTGGGCGGCGGAGCGGGCATCGTCGTAGAGTCGCTGCGCGGAACCGTAGTCGCCCATGTTGAAGCACAACCAGCCGGCCAGCTGGGTCAGCTCGGCGTATGCGGCGATCGCCCGGTCCCGGTGTGGCCCGGCGGGGGCGGCCTTGGCCTGCTGCTCGGCGGTACGTCGGTAAGCCAATGCGCTGGGTAGGGTGGCACCCGCGCCGAGGACGTCGCCCTGCTTCCGCAGGTGGGGCATCATCTCTTCGCAGTGGGCCAGGGTTGCCGGGTCGAAGGTGCCCGGTGCGGCGGACGGTGGTGCCGCGGTGGCCGGCTCGGCCGCGCCGGCCAGCTCGGTCAGCGGCGCGGTGGTGGCGACCGCGAGCGCGGCGGTCAGTTTGCCGAGCATGGCCCGGCGGGTCTGCGGGTCCGGTATCCGTTGCATCCACATGACGATGACCTGCGCCAACTCTCCGAAGTCGACCTCCTCGGGCAGGCGGTGCGGGCCGGTGAGGTCCGCTCGTGGCGGGGCACCCGCCTCGGCACCGGGCCGCCGGCCGAGCAGGTCGCGAAGCAGGATCTCTGCTTCTCTCGGCACCATGGTCTCACCGGTGAGGGCGACGGAAGTACCCCGTGCGACGGTGAAAGTTGTTCGGGTCGCGGTGTCGAGGTGGCGGAAGCTGGGCAGGTCGGCCAGCAGGTCGGCGACGGCGCACTCGTAGATTTCGGCCAGGCGGACCAGGTTGTCCTGCGAGGGCGTGTAGCCGCCCTTGCCGGGCCAGATCTCCCAGTACGAGAAGCTCTTGTGGGTCTTGGGTTCGTCGGGCCAGCGCCGGTTCCACTCCTCGGCCGCCTGAGCCTGACTCCAGCCCCGGACGGCGCGCAGCGCGACCCGGGGGTTGAGCCGAAACCGCTGCCGGAAGACCTCGGCCACCTCGACCCACGTCTTTCCCTCCGACCGCAACTCGGCCGCGAGGCGAGCCTGCTGCCGCCGAAGACTTTCCGATCTTGATTCGCCCATGCCGTCACCCGCTCATGATCAAAAAGATCCGCAGACCTATTTGGATAGACCTTACGCGACTGCTCCAATCTTGTGAACTTCCCCGTGGTACGGGGAATGGGTCTCTCCGAATCTCCGGACGCAGGCGGGTAGTGGCGTGCGTGTGACGTAGGCGAACGTGGATGTAGCGGAGTTCTATGAGTGGCAATAAACGGCGTTGACGTTCATCTACTGAATCCCTTGACATGTCTCCACGGAGGAAAGCGCATGGCCGGAAACAACCCGCCGAGCAGCGGGTACTGCTCGTCGCCGTACTTCAGCGGTAATGAAGGTCCGACGCCGGACCGGCCGCCGTTGGCGCGCCGAACGCCGGGGCAGACGGACATCGGGCGGGACCCACGGTTCCGGCTGCTGGCCGCGCGCGGCGTATCGCCTGCGCCGGATGCCGGGCGGCCGGCTGTCGACGCCGAGCGGGCGGTGCTGGGCGAGGTGGCGGCGGCGATGAGGAACCGGCCGGGCGTGGACGTGTTGGACCGTGCGCGGGAGACGGTGGCTGAGCACATGCCGAGTCGGTTGGCCGAATGCCGGGTGTGTGACGTGGCGGCGTTCTGCCCGCCGTTCGCCAACGCGTTGGCGGTGCTGGACCGCTGGGACCACAGTCGGGCGCGTCGGGTGCGGGCGGTGTTGCAGTACGCCGGACTCTGGCCGGACGGGTACGTCCACGACGGCCGGGACGACTGATGGCCGAGGGTGATCTCCTGCGGGTGGGTGACACGCTGCATCTCGGCAAGGCGGACTGGGTGTTCGGTGACCGGTCGATGACGGTTCGGGTATCCGACATCCGGTACGGCCTCGACGACGCCGATTCCCCCGTGGTGGGCATCCTCGCCACGATCACCTTGGCCGGGCGGGACGGGCGGATGGCCGCGATCGGCGTCTACAAGAGTGCCCTGACCCGCTCCGGCGTGGTGCAACGCCGGCAGCCACTCAACGGCGTCGACCATCCACACTCGTAGAGAAGTCAAAGAGGATCATGGACATCTGCGCGTTGACGAGCGCCGCGTTACTCGGTTTCCTCGCCGGGTTATTCTCATTCCGAGTCAAGAGTCGCTGGTGCCCTCGGTGCGGCGAGCTGACCACCACCCCACCGTCTACGAGGTGAGGCTGACGCACCTCAAAACGCGAAATGACGTGCGCCAGCCTCACCTCGCGGCTCCGGCAAGGGAAGGCCGTTGAGCGTTGAACGCCTCCGGCGCTGGCCACAGGATGTGACCAGCGCCGGAGGCTAAATAGGCGAGGCTAAACAGGTGAGGCGTACGGTCAGTGTTTGTCGGCGCAGCACGGGGTCGGGTCGGGCAGCTCGAACGGCCCGATCCGCCCCGGCCCGACCGGAGTGGTGATCAACGTCAGCACCCCGTTGATCCACTGCGGCCGGACGAAGTCCCGGGTCACCAGCGGAGTGTCCTCATCCGGCTGCGCGCCACCGAGCATGATGACCTGCTCGATCGCACTGAACTCGAGCAGCTCCGCGACGGTGAGTGTGCCGACCAGACGGTCGACCCCGGGGTAGCGGACCGCCCGCCCGGACCGGCCGGCCCGGTGCTCGGCGGCGGCGAGCTCCGCCGCCGGGACCAGATCGGCCGGGGTGGCAGGCAGGTCGGGCAGCCCGTCGGGGGCGGCCAGACTGATCGCCACGTGTGGCCTCGGCGTCCGCACCAGATGGGTGCAGGCGACGAGGTCGGGCAGGTCGGCCACGCCGACGACGTCGTGCAGCCAGTGTTCGGCGGCGGCGTCGTCGGCGTGCCCGAGGCTCACTCCAGTAAT
Source organism: Solwaraspora sp. WMMD792 (assembly GCF_029626105.1). NCBI lineage: Bacteria > Bacillati > Actinomycetota > Actinomycetes > Micromonosporales > Micromonosporaceae > Solwaraspora > Solwaraspora sp. WMMD792. Next base: position 3,905,524 of record NZ_JARUBH010000009.1, on the reverse strand, counting down.
GATCATGGCGGTGGCGGTGGCGGTCAGGATGGCAGGACCCAGATCGGGTTGCCGTAGAACCACAGGTCCAGCCACGGGTCGGCGTCGCCGAGGACGTCCATCGCCGGACCGTGCGGGTCGACCGAGGCACCCATCAGACCGGGCGCGCTGCGGTTGCCGTCGGTGCCCCGGACCCGGACGTACATCGGTCGGTCCACCCGGCCCAGCGGGTAGCTGAACGACACCCGCTTGCGGCCCGGCTGCACCTCGAACGAGGCGGCGACCCGGGTGGTCGGGGCGGTGAAGGTGTCCTGGTCGGTGACCGGTCCGGTGACGTCGCCGACGATCAGGTCCACCCGGGCCAGCTTCGGCACGAACTGCGCCCAGTTCGGCACGGTCGCCAGATCGATGTCCAGGGTCACCACGACCGACGTACCACTCTTGATCTTCAGCGTCCCGCCGAGCGTGGCACCGGCACCGGGACGCTGGTCGTTGAGCCGGCGGACCCGCATGTCCAGGCCACCGATCAGGCCGCCGTGGTCCACCCAGACCCGGCCGGCCCGGATGGCGTCCATCACCGCGCGGTAACCGAACGCCTGCGCGCCGACGTGGGTACGGCTGTACTGGCCCGGCCAGAAGTCACCGGCGGTGGTGATCAGCGGCCCGTACACCGGGTCGTTGTACTTGCCGTTGGCGTTGAAGTCGCTGTCCGGCCCGCGCATCGACGTACCCAGGTAGTTGATGTGCGAGTCGGAGTTGGCGCTGATCCACCACGGCTTGCCCTCGGCGAGCAGGCTGTCCCACAGCCCGCCCACGGTGGAGGTCATCCAGTCGAACCCGCCCCAGGTGCGGTAGCTCTCCAGCGGGTAGCCGGGGAACGACGCCGCCGACGGGCTGCCCTCGTAGTAGCCGCGACCGCGACCCGGGCCGTTCGGTGCCGGCAGGCTGGACGCCTGGTGACCGGGCGCGCCCTCCATGCCGACCGCCACGGTCGGGTCGGCGTCGCGCCAGGCCCGCACCTCGTGCGGCGAGTCGACGCCCCGCCGGGACGGGTGGTTGGCCAGGAACAGCGCACCGCCGATCCGGCGCCGGCGGACCTCGTCACCGAGGAACTTGATGCCGGCGATGGCGAGCGCCTCGTTCTCCGGGCTCGGGCTGCTGGTGCCGTTCACCGAGCCGTCGTAATCGGTCTCGAACTGCTTGAGTACGGCGACCTCGTTCGGCCCCGGCTGGACGAAGACCGTGCCGTGCTCGGCGGACGGGATGTTCCACTCCAGGCCCTGGTAGATCAGCAGGTCCTTGATTTCCTTGCGGGTCTCGACGATGTCCGGGTTGACCTTCTCCACCCCGATGCGGGAGTGGGTGGCGTTGCCGTGGTCGGTGATGACGATCCAGTCCAGACCGTACGCGCGGGCGTGCTTGGCCTGGTCGACCACCCGGTACATGGCGTCCGAGCTGTACTGGGTGTGGATGTGGTGGTCGCCGGCCAGCCAGACAAACTCGCCGTCGTTGGCCTGGCCACCGCCGGTGCCGCCGCCGGCGTGGTCGTTGGCCGGTGCGGCGTGCGCGGCGTGCCCGCCGGCCAGCACCGACGACGCGGCCGCGCCGGCTCCGAGCAGCCCGGCGTTACGCAGGAAGGTACGCCGGGACGCCTCGGTCGGCGACAGTTCGGCGTCCGGCACCGACAGGTCGAGTGGTGCCGGTACGTCGGCACCGGTCGCCGCGTGGTCGTGGTGGTGATGGTGGTGGTGGTTTCCCATCCCTGCTTCGCCTCCCAGATCAACTTTGTCGCGGTCAATCTCGTGGAGGAGGGGAAACAACAGGCGACGTACCGCCGTCGTCGCGGCGCACGTGCCGTGAAGGTGTAGCCATGTATGCATCAGTCACACCACTGTTGACCTGCGGCGCGGTCTGCCGGCAGGCTCAGCCGATCACCGGGCGGAAGACCCCGGCGGCGAAACTGACCGCCAGCGACCCGCCGGCGGCGATCGCGGCACCGACGACCAGAGCCGCGTCGGCCGCCCCGAACCGTTGCCGCCGGGCGCTGGTCCGGGGGATACCCGCGTCGAACCCCCGGGCATCCATCGCGGTGGCCAGCCGGGTGCCCCGACGGATCGCCAGCACCAGCAACCCGAAGGCGGTCGCCGCGAACAACCGGAGCCGGCGCACCGGGTTGCGGCCCGCGTCGATGCCCCGGGCCCGGCGGGCCATCGCCAGCAACTGCCACTCGGCGGTCAGCATCGGCACCAGGCGGAACGCGGCGAGCGCCCCGATCGCGAACCGGGGCGGGGCCTTGACGTTCTGCACCAGGGCGTCGGCCAGGTCGGTCGGGTCGGTGGTGGCGAAGACCAGCACCCCGGGCAGCGCCACGGCCAGCAGCCGCAACGCCAGTCCGAGCGCGGTGACCAGCACGCCGCTGGTCACCAGCACCGGCCCGGCGGCGAGCAGCACCGGGCCGGTCCGTTCGGCGGCGAACAGCGTCAGGGTGACCAGCACGCCGGCGGCGCTCAGCAGCAGCGGCGCCATCCGGCGCAGCAGGGCACGGTAGCCCAACCCGAACAGTGGGACCACGGCCAGCTCGACGGCGATCGCGACGGCCGGCGCCAGCGGGTCCAGGGTGGCCAGCAGCAGCACCGAGAAGACCAGCGCGGCGGCGAGCTTCGCCACCGGGTTACGGCGGGCCAACGCGCCGCCGGTCACAGGGTCAGCCGTCGGTCGGCTCACAGGGTCAGCCGCCGGTCGGCGAGCGCGGCGACGAGGTCGACGTCGTGGGTCACCGTCACGATCCCGTGCCCGGCGTCGCGCAGCTCACCGAGCAGCGCGACCAATTCGAGCCAGGTGCGCCGGTCCTGGCCGAACGTCGGCTCGTCGAGCACCAGCAGGCGGGGCGCGGTGGCCAGGGCGGTCGCCACACTCAGCCGCCGCGCCTCACCACCGGAGAGGGTGTACGGGTTGGCCGCCGCCAGCCGGTCCAGTCGCAGCCGGTGCAGCAGCTCGTCGACCACCGGCGCGACGGCCGACTCCGGCAGCCCGCAGCGGCGCGGGCCGAGAGCCAGCTCGTCGGCCACCGTGGTGGCGACGAACTGGTGCTCCGGGTTCTGGAACACGTTGCCGATCCGGCGGACCAGCTCCGGCGCCCGCCACCGGTGCGGGGCCGGACCGACCCGGCCGTCGCCGGTCAACGCGGCGGTGGCCCGGACCGCTCCGTCGGTGGCCGCGACCAGCCCGCCGAGCAGCAGGGCCAGCGTGGTCTTGCCGGCACCGTTGGGCCCCAGCACGGCCAGCGCCTCGCCAGCGCGTACCGGCACGTCGTCGGAGAGCGGGGCGAGCCGGGGCACCAGCCCGACCCGGTCGGCGATCAGCAACGGCTCACCGGCCGGGGCGGCGGAACCACCGCGCTGCGGCAACGGCTGATCGGGCACCCAGACACCGTCGGCGGCCAGTTGCCCGCCGTACCGGTCGAAGATCTCGTCCGGCTTGCCGTCGGCCCGCACGCCGCCACCGGCGGACAGCACCACCACCCGGTCGACCAGCGGCAGCGCCTGCGCCACCCGGTGTTCGACGATCACCAGCGTGGTGTCCCGGTCCCCGTCGAGCGCCCCGGCGACGGCGTCGCGGACCAGGTCGGCACCGGCCGGGTCCAGGTTCGCGGTCGGCTCGTCCAGCAGCAGCAGACCCGGCCGCAGGGCGAGCGCCCCGGCCAGGGCCAGTCGCTGCTGCTCGCCGCCGGACAGCGCGGCCGTCGGCCGGTCCCGGCCGTACCGGAAACCGACCCGGGCCAGCGCGGCGTCCACCCGTGGCCAGATCTGCTCGGCCGGCACTCCCCGGTTTTCCAGCCCGAAGGCGACGTCGTCGCCGCTGCGCGCCATCACCAGCTGGCTCTGCGGGTCCTGGAAGACGATGCCGACCCGCTCGCGGGCCTTGCGCGGGTCGAGCCCGTCGACGGTGACCGTGCCGGCCTGCTCGCCCGAGTCGGCGGGCAGCAGCCCGGCGATCGCCGCCAGCAGCGTGCTCTTGCCGGCCCCCGACGGCCCGAGCAGCAGGACCCGCTCGCCGGCATCGACGCTCAGGTCGACGTCGCGGACCGCCCAGGCCCGACGGCCGGCGTGCCGCCAGCCGAACCCGCGCAGCTCCAGCCGGCTCACGACCTGGTCAACCCCAGCTCGATCGCCACGGCCCCGGCCGGCCCCGGCCGGCTCATCCGGTGGTGCGGCCCCGGCCGGCTCACACCGTGGCGCGGTCGCGGCCGGCGGGGAACCGGTCGAGCACCCCGGTGCGCGCCAGCGCCCGGGTCAGCGCCACGCTGCCGGCACCGGCCAGCACGATCGCGCTGACCACGGTGACGATGAAGATCGGAATCCGGAAACTGACCAGGTCGTACGGCGCGTAGTAGCGGATCTGGTCGAAGATCGCCGCGCCGAGCCCGGCGGCCGCACCGGCGGCCAGCGCCACCGGCAGCCGGAACGAGCGGTACGCCACCGCCAGGAAGACCAGTTCGGCACCGACCCCCTGGGCCAGCCCCTGCACGATCACCACGGCGCCCCACTGGCTGCCCAACGCGGCCGAGACGATCGCGGCGACCAGCTCGCAGAACAGCGCGGCCCCCGGTTTGCGGATCACCAGTGCGCCGAGCACGGCCGGCACCAGCCACACCCCGTACAGCACCGCCTGAGCGGGCGGGAAGAAGGTGAACGCGGCCTCGGTGGCGGTCCAGATCAACCCCCACAGCCAGAAGACCACCCCGAACGCGACGGCGATCACCGAGGCGACCACGATGTCGACGGTCCGCCAGCTACGGTCGGCGGGCAAAGATTGCTGCGGCATAGCTCGCTCCAACTCCCTGCGCTGGCATTACCCAGATCAGGTTCGAGGGTCTGCGGGACTCCCCGCACTCTCAGCGCTACGTGCGCTCCCCTGTGGGACATCAGGTTGTGCCACCGACGCTAGCACCGGTGGCACCTCAGGGACAGTGGGCGCGTCTCGGTGTGGTGGCCGGCACCCCTGCGCGGGTTATCGTGAACTGCCCGCCTTCACACCAGCGAGGGGACCAGCCCGCCGTGACCGCTGCCGATCGCACCGTGACGCGTCGGACGCGCCCAGGCGACGAGATCGACTGGGCCGCACCGGCCGACGACGACCTGCCCGGGCCCGGCGGCGGCGCCGGGCCGCCCGGTGGCCCACGACCACCCCGACGCCGGCTGTTCGGTGACCGGGTCGGCTCGGTGGAGGTGCTCGCCTTCCTGCTGATCGGGCTGGTGATCTTCCGCGAGCCGTTGGCCAACCTGATCTCCGACCCCCGGCTGCAGACCTGGACCACGGTCTTCGTCTCGGTGATGGTCCAGGCGATGCCGTTCCTCGTCTTCGGGGTGGTGCTCTCCGCGGTGATCGCGGTCTTCGTACCCCGGTCGTTCTGGGCGAAGGCGCTGCCGAAACACCCGGCGCTGGCGGTGCCGGTGGCCAGCGCCGCAGGGGTGGTGCTGCCCGGCTGCGAGTGCGGCTCGGTGCCGATCGCCGGGTCGCTGATCCGTCGGGGCGTGACACCGGCCGCCGCGCTGGCATTCCTGCTCGCCGCCCCGGCGATCAACCCGATCGTGCTGGTGGCCACGGCGGTCGCCTTCCCGAACAACCCCGAGATGGTCGTCGGCCGGGGCGTCGCCAGTCTGCTCGTCGCGGTCGTGATGGGCTGGCTGTGGCTGCGGCTGGGGCGCACCGACTGGATCCGCCTGCCGCACCGGCCCGACCTGGACGACCTGTCCCGGGCGCGGGCGTTCTGGGCGGCGGTCCGGCACGACATCATGCACGCCGGCGGGTTCCTGGTGATCGGGGCGATGGCCGCCGCCAGCATCAACGTGCTGGTGCCGGAGCGCTGGCTGCAGACCCTCGCCGACAACCCGGTGCTGTCCATCCTGGCGCTCGCCGTACTCGCCGTGCTGTTGTCGATCTGCTCCGAGGCGGACGCCTTCGTCGCGGCCTCGCTGTCGCAGTTCTCGCTCACCTCACGGCTGGTCTTCCTGGTCGTCGGCCCGATGGTCGACCTGAAACTTGTCTCGATGCAGGCCGGCACGTTCGGGCGCAGATTCGCGTACCGGTTCGCTCCGGCGACATTCCTGATCGCCGTCGTGGTGGCGGTCGCGGTGGGGACGGTGCTGTTGTGAACAAGCAGGCTCAAGGCGTGGTACTGCTGCTCCTCGGCGGCGCGGTGGTCCGGGCCAGTGTCACCGACATGTACCTGCGGTACGTCAAGGAAGCGCTGCAGCCATTCCTGATCGTCGCCGGCCTGCTGCTGATCGCCGCAGCGGTCATGACGCTCTGGCACGACCTGCGGCGGCGGTCGACACCGGCCCCGGCCGTCGGCGTACCCGCCGGGCACGGCCACGCCGCCGACGACGGGCACGGTGGCACCGCCGACGACGGCCACGGCCACGCCCATCACGAGCCGAGGGTGGGCTGGCTGCTGATCCTGCCGGTGCTCGGGCTGCTGCTGGTCGCCCCGCCGGCGCTGGGTTCGTACGCCGTCGCGCAGGCCGGCACCGCGTTGAGCAGCGAGCAGGCATCGTCGGACTATCCGCCGCTGCCGGACGGCGATCCGGCCGAGATCAGCGTGCTCGACTATGCCTCCCGGGCGATCTTCGACGAGGGCCGGTCGCTGGACGGGCGCAACGTACGGCTCACCGGCTTTGTCACCGACGGCCCGGACGGTGAGCCGATGCTGGCCCGGATCGTGTTGTCCTGCTGCGCCGCCGACGGCCGGCCGATCAAGGTCGGGATGGACGGCAGCGCTCCGACCGGGCTGCCGGCGGACACCTGGATCGAGGTGGTCGGCCGGTACAGCGACCGGATCGGCACCGACCCGGTGAACGGGGCCAGCATCCCCTACCTGGCGGTCGAGTCGTGGCAGCAGATCGACGCACCCCGGCAGCAGTACGAGTAGAGGTTTTCCGCCGTGGCGTCCGGGGCACATTGCTGACCGCCAGTTGAGCGTGGGCGGTCCGGCAGGAGGACGAGCGGACGTGGACCGGGAGACCGAGAAGGAACGCTGGCAGCGCAACTTCTCCGATCTGCTGCAGGAGCTCAGGGTCGCCCAGACCGGGGTGCAGATCCTCTTCGCGTTCCTGCTGACCTTGCCGTTCAGCAGCGGGTTCCCCGACACGAACGGGTTTCAACGGGACGTGTACGTGGTGGCGCTGCTGGCGGCGGCGGCCGCCGCAGCGTTGATCATCTCCCCGGTGGCGTTCCACCGGGTGCTCTTCCGGCGTGGCCGTAAGCCGGAGCTGGTCCGGTTCGCCCACCGGATGGCCAGCGGCGGCCTCAGCCTGATGCTGGTCGCCATGGTCAGCTCGGTGCTGCTGGTCACCGACTTCATCCTGCCCCGACCGGTCGCGTTCGTGCTCAGCGGCCTCACCGGGGTGTGGTTCCTGATCTTCTGGGCCGCCCTGCCGTTCGTGCACCGTGGCTGGCTGGACGGCGACGAGGAGGACGACGAGGACGAGGGTGGCGACGGTGGTGCCGACGGTGGTGCCGGGCGCGGCGGCCGGTCAGCGCCGGCCACGTAGGCCCAACGCCCGCAGCTCCAGCTCCGCCAACGCGTCGGTGACCGCCGGGTCGCCCCGCCGCCACCCGGCGGCGACGTCCGGGCCCAGCGCGGCGATGGTGCCGATCGGGCGGGTGGCCAGCGCCCGCAACGCCAGCAGATCCGACCCGGCTGGTACGTCGCGCAGTCGGGCCGCCGCGCTCGCCCGCCGGATCCAGCGCACCCGCAACGGCAACCAGCCGAACAGCACCAGACCCAGCGGGAAGACCAGCACCGTAGCGGCCAGCACCAGGGCCAGCTCACCGACCAGGTCCTGCTGCTCCTGCCCGGCGGCGGCGACCGAACGGGCCGCCCCGGCGGCCTGCTCGAACGGCCCGGTCAGCTCGTCGCCGACCAGTGGCACCCGGCCGACCCGGCCGCCGACGTCGGCGAGGTTGTCGGCCAGCCCGGTGCCGGCGTTCTCCAGTGTCCGACCAGCGTCGGCCAGCCCACTGACCCGGTCATGTAGCCAGCTGGCGGCACGGATCCACAGGTAGACCCAGACGACGACGATCAGGTCGGTGGCGAGTTGCCGGGCGGCGCGCGGAAAGCGGTCGGCGTAGATCTGCATGCGCACAGCGTGCCGTACGAGGACCGGAATCGCGCGTGCGCAGTCCCGCCAGCCGGGCCCGTGGAGTGCCGGCAGCCGGCGGCCTGCCCGGTCACGTCGTCGGGGTACGCCGGGCGGCGCATTTCGGGCAGGTCCCGAAGATCTCCATCGTGTGGCTGACCCCGACATAGCCGTGCTGGGCCGCGATCCGTTCCGCCCAACTCTCCACCGCCGGCCCGGCCACCTCGACCGCGCTGCCGCACGAGCGGCAGACCAGATGGTGGTGGTGGCCCTGACTGCACCGCCGGTACAGGTGCTCGCCGCCGGGCGGACGCATCACGTCGACCTCGCCGGAGTCGGCCAGCCCCTGCAACGTCCGGTAGACCGTGGTCAGACCGACCCGGTCGCCCCGCTGGCGCAGCATGGCGTGCAGCTCCTGGGCGCTGTGGAAGCCGGCGAGCTCGTCGAGGATGGCGCTGACCGCGCTGCGTTGCCGGGTGTTGCGCACCGTCGAGGGCTCCGCGGTGCCGGGCGTGGTGTCTCCAGTCCTCATCAGGGCCTCCGGGACGTGTTCTGCCCGGGACGGGGCCGGCGGCTGCTCACCGGACCTCCCGGGCATGGCTGACAGCGTCCGCGACGATGTGCGCGACGTGTTCGTCGACCAGCGCGTACGCGATCTCCCGGCCACGTCGGGAGCCGTGCACCACCCCCGCGCCCCGCAGCACCCGCAGATGCTGGGACACCAGTGGCTGCGGCGCGCCGAGCTTCTGCACGAGTTCGTGGACACACCGCTCGCCCTGGGCGAGCTCGGTCACGATCGCCACCCGCAGCGGGGCCGAGAGCGCGCGCAGCAACTCGCTGGCGCTCTCGTACCCGTCGTAGCCGTTGGCCATCGTCACCCCGCAACGGTAACCAATACCGGAGCCGGATCGGCAGGCAGGCGGCTCAGCGGTGCTCGCCGACGGTTCAGGACCACGCCAGACGGGACGATCCGGGACACCTAGGCAGGACGTTCCGGGACCATCTCGGCGGGACTGTCCAGGACCACCTCGGGTGGCTCGACCTCCCGGGGCTGCCGGCGGTGAACGGCCAGCGTGCCGGCCCGGCGGCGCAGCAGCCGCCACGTCCCGGCACCGACGGCGGTGGCCGCGAAGGCGGCGATGGCCAGGATCACGATGGTCGCGCCCATCGCGGTGTCGGCGGTACCGGCCAGCCACACCCCGCCGCCGGCGGAGGCCGTACCGATGATCATCGCCATCGCCATGGTGCTGCGGAAGCCCCGGGTGATCTGCTGGGCGGTCGCCACCGGGACCACCATCAGCGCACTGACCAGCAGCAGACCGACCGCCCGCATGGCGATGGTGACGGTCACCGCGGTGGTCACCGCGATCAGCAGGTTGAGGGTGCGCACCGGCAGGCCGGAGACCCGGGCGTACTCCTCGTCGTGGCAGATGGCGAACAGCGCCGGCCGCAGCAGCAGCATCGCGGTCAGCACGACTGCGGCCAGCACCACGATCACCCACAGGTCCTCGACGGAGGCGGTGGTGAGCGAGCCGAACAGGTACGCCATCAGGTTGGCGTTGCTGCGGTCGCCGGCCAGCCCGACCAGCATCACCCCACCGGCGATGCCGCCGTAGAAGAGCAGGGCCAGCGCCATGTCACCGGAGGTACGCCCGCGTTCGCGCAGCAGCTCGATGGCGACCGCCCCGACCGCGGCGGCGATCACGGCGGTGAGCACCGGGGAGCGGTCCAGCAGCAGACCGACGCCGACGCCGGTCAGCGCCACGTGGCCGACGCCGTCGCCGATCAACGACATCCGACGCTGCACCAGATAGATGCCGAGGGCCGGGGCGGCCAGACCGATGACCAGGGCCCCGATCAGGGCCCGGATCATGAACTCGTACTGGAAGATGCTCATGCGCTCCACATCCGGGACGGCTCCACCGAAGCATGCGGATGGACGTGGTCGTGTCCCGGGTCCGCGTGGTGGCCGGCCGGCGCGGGCACCGGGCCGTCGTGCACCACCTCGCCGTGGTGCAGCACCACGGCCCGGTCGATCAGCGGTTGCAGCGGACCGAGCTCGTGGGCGACGAGGAGCACCGTACCGTTGCCGGCCACGAACGCGCCGAGCGCCCGGGCGAACGCCTCCTGGCTGGCCGCGTCGACCCCGGCGGTGGGTTCGTCGAGCACCAGCAGCTCCGGTTCGCCGGCCAGCGCGCGGGCGATCAGCGTCCGCTGCTGCTGGCCGCCGGAGAGCGTGGCCACCGGGTCCCGGGCCCGGTCGGCGAGGCCGACGGCGGTCAGCGCCGCAGCGACAGCGGTGCGGTCGGCGGCGCCGGGCGGCCGCAGTACGCCGCGACGGGCCAGTCGGCCGGAGGCGACCACCTCGCCGACGGTGGCCGGTACGCCGCTGCCGGCACCGAGCCGTTGCGGGACGTAGCCGATCCGGTGCCACTGCCGGAACCGCCCGGCCGGCACCCCGAACAGGTGCACCGAGCCGCCGCGCAGCGGCACCAGCCCGAGCGCGGCGCGGATCAGGGTCGACTTGCCGGAACCGTTGGCACCCAGCAGCGCGACGACCTCACCGCTGGTCACGGTGAGGTCGACGGAGCGCAGTACGGAGCGGTTGTCGTAGCCGACCGCTCCGCGCGATACCTGGACGACGCTGGCGGTCACGAACATCCCAGGGCGGCGGTCAGATTGTTCAGATTGTTGCGCATCACCGAAAAATAGTCGTCATCGGCGTCCGGCTGCAGTCCCTCGATCGGATCGAGCACCGCGGTCTCGGTGCCGGTCTCGTCGGCGATGGTCTCGGCGACGCTCGGGCTGACCAGGGTCTCGAAGAAGATCGTCGTCGCCTGGTGCTCCCGGGCCTCCTCGATCACCTCGGCGAGGCGCTGCGGCGTCGGCTCGTCCTCCGGGCTCAACCCGGTGATCGCGATCTGGTCGAGTTGGTAGCGGACGGCCAGGTAGCCGAAGGCGGCGTGACTGGTGATGATCTCCCGGCGCTCGCAGTCGGCCAGCCGCTCGGCGAACTCGGTGTCCAGGGCCTCCAACTCGGTGCGCAGCGCGGCGGCGCGGGCGGTGAAATCGGCGGCGTGGTCGGGGGCGACGGCGGCGAGTCGCTCGGCCAGCGCGTCACCGACGGTGGCGAACCGGGTGGGGTCCAGCCACAGGTGCGGGTCCTTCGCGCCGGTCTCGTCGGCGTGGTCGTCCGCCTCGTCGGTGTGGTCGTCGGCGGGTTCCTCGGTGTGCTCCGCCTCGTTGGCGTGGTCGGCCTCGTCTTCGTGGCCCGGTTCCTCCTCGGAGCCGTGCCCGTCCTCTTCGGGGTGCTCGTCGGTGCCGTCGTGGTCGTGGCTGTGCCCACCGTCGGTGGCGTCCAGCAGCGGCTCGACCTCCACCACGTCGAAGGAGTGGTCACCGGCCTCCTGCTCCACCGCGGCATCGACGGCGGGCTGGAAGCCACTCAGATAGACGACCAGGTCGGCGTCGCTGACCTCACCGACCTGCCGAGGGCTGAGCTCCAGGTCGTGCGGCTCCGCTCCGGGGGGCGCGAGACCGGTCACCGTGACGGCGTCGCCGCCGATCCGTTCGGCCAGGAACTGCAAGGGGTAGAAGGCGGCTACCACGCCGACCGTTGCGTCGTCGGCGGACCCGTCGCCGCCGTCCTGGGCGCAGGCGGCGGTGCCGCCCAGGACCAGCAGGGCACCTGCGGTGGTGGCGACGGTACGGCGGAAGAGGTGGCTGTGCATCGGGCAACTGTCCGTGGCGACGATAATGATTGTCAAAAACGCATGGTTGCATGATTCGGTACCGGCCGCGACGAGTGGCCCGGAAGCGGGCTAGAAGATCTTGGCGAGGGCGACCGCCACCAGCAGGGTGAGCGCCACCAGGCGAAACATGCGCCCGGCGGCCGGCACCGCCGGCCAGCTGCGACGCAGCAACCAGACCAGCCCGGCGGCCAGCACCAGCAGCGCCGTCGCGCCGACGACGCCCGGCGCGAAGAGCCCGACCAGGACGAGCACCAGGGCGGCGAGGAACGCCCCGGTCGGGCTGATCGGCCCGGGGCGGACCGGCGGCGACGGTTGCGTAGGCTGCATCCGACCGACTCTAGTCAGGAGGGGACTCGACGTGCTGGTGGTCAACCGGTTCGCCGTGCCGGAGGCGGACACGCCCGGCTTCGTCGATCGCGCCCGGGCCGCGTTGCGGGCCCTGGCCGGCCGCCCGGGGTACCGGCGCGGCGCACTGACCCGGGCGCTGGAGGACCCGCACCGCTGGTGCCTGGTCACCGAATGGGAGTCGGTGGGCACCTACCGGCGGGCGCTCGGCTCCTTCGAGGTGAAGGTGGACGCGACGCCGCTGCTCGCCGAATCGCTCGACGAGCCGTCCGCGTACGAGGAACTGGTCACCGCCGGGCCCGGAGAAGAACCCGCAGCCCACAGCAGTGACCGGGCGGCGGAGCCGGGACGGTGAGCCGGCGGGCACTACCCTTTGCCCCATGACCGATCCCGGACCGGCGCAACCGCGCCCGCCGTCCGCCGTGCCCGACGAGGCGTCCCCGTGGCAGGCACCCTCGCCGTGGGCTCCGCCGGACCGCCAGCCGCCGCAGCCTGCTGCGACCGGACAGCCTGAGGCCGCACCGGACACCACGCCGGCTGCCGGCCCGGTGATCCCGGTGCCCGGCTCGGTGACTCCGGTGCCCGGCCCGGTGACCTCGGCTGCCGGCCCGGTGACTCCGGTGCCCGGCCCGACCTACCCGGTGCCGGCTGGTCCAGGAGTCGCGCCGCCGTTCGCCGCTCCGCCGGCCGAGGGCCGTACCGCGCGGGTCTGGATCGGGCTCGGGGTCGCGGCGCTCGCGCTACTGCTGTGCTGCGGTGGTGGCACCGTCGCCCTGGTCGGACTCATCGTCACTGGCGCCGAAGCGATCGACGAACAGGCCCGGATCGCGGTCGGCGACTACTTCGAAGCGGTGAGCCAGCAGGACTTCGGCGCTGCGTACGACATGCTCTGCGCCGAGGCGCAGAGCCGTGAATCGGCCAGCGAGTTCGCCCGGCGCCTCGCCACGGAGCCGGAGATCACCGCCTACGAGGTCGGTCAGGTCTCGGTCACCAGCCGGATCGTCGTACCGGTGGAGGTCGACTACGCCCAAGGCGGCGGGGACACCCTGCGGGTGTCGCTCAACCAGGACACCGGCACCGGTGAGCTAGAGGTCTGCGGCGTCGAAGGGTAGCCTCCGAACATCCGTCAGGATCAGCCCGTCCGCACATCCCCGCCGGCCGCCAGCCGGTGTAGGAGCAGCGCATGCCAGCCGACCGCATCGACGCCGTGGCCAGTCTCGCCCACCGGCGTGGTTTCGCGTTCCCGTCTGGTGAGGTCTACGGTGGCCAGCCGGTCGCCTGGGACTACGGGCCACTCGGCGTGGAGCTCAAGGAGCATGTCCGCCGGCAGTGGTGGCGCACGGTGGTGCAGCACCGCGACGACGTCGTCGGCCTCGACGCGGCGGTCATCCAGGCGAGGCCGGTGTTCACCGCGTCCGGCCTGCTCGACACCTACACCCAGACCCGGGTCCGGTGCCGGGCCTGCGACCTCACCCAGCCGCTGGACCGGATCGTCGAGGCGTTCACCGTACGCCGGGAACAGCCGGCTGCCGCACTCGCCGAGCTCGCCTGTCCGAGCTGCGGCAGCCGGGGCAGCCTCACCGACCCGCAGCAGGTCAGCGGGCTGCTCGAGGTCTCGCCGGACCGTCCGGGGCCACCACCGGATCGGTACTACCTGCGGCCGGAGGCGGCACCGGGCACCTTCGTGAACTTCGCCAACGTGATGATCGCCGCCCGCAAGAAGCCGCCGTTCGGCATCGCCCAGGTCGGCCGGGTCTTCCGCAACGTCGTCGGCCCCGGCGAGTTCCTGCTGCGCAGTCACGAGCGGGAGCGGATGGAGCTGGAGTACTTCGTCGAGCCCGGAACCGACGACGACTGGCTGGAGTACTGGGCGCAGCAGCGGTGGGACTGGTACGTCGACCTGGGTCTCGCGCCACAGCAGTTGCGCCGTACCGAGGTGCCCCTCGCCGGCCTGCCGCAGCACGCCAAGCGGATCGTCGAGATCGAATTCCGGCTCGGTGGCGCCTATCAGGAATTCGTGGTGCTGGAAGGGATCACGAACCGCGCCGACTACGATCTGACCGCGCACGCCAAGCATTCCGGTGCCGACCTTTCCTATTTCGACCAGGACCGGGGCGAGCGGTGGGTGCCGTACGCGATCGAGCCGGCGGCGGACCTCACCGCGACGGTCTTCGCTCTGCTGCTGGCGGCGTACGACGAGGACGAGGCACCGAACACCAAGGGCGGCGTCGACAAGCGGACCGTGCTGCGTCTCGACCCGCGGATCGCGCCGGTCAAGGTCGCGGTGCTGCCGCTGTCGCGCAACGCCGACCTCTCGCCGAAGGCCCGTGACCTTGGTGCCGCGCTGCGCCGCCGGTGGATGGTCGAATTCGACGATTCGCAGGCCATCGGTCGCCGCTACCGGCGGCAGGACGAGATCGGTACCCCGTACTGCGTCACGGTCGACTTCGAGACGCTGACCGACGACGCGGTGACCGTGCGGGACCGGGACACCATGGCGCAGCAGCGGGTGTCGCTGGACCAGGTCGAGCGGTACCTGCTGGAGCGGTTGCCGACCGGCTGACCACCGGACCCGACCCGGGGCCGGCCGGCTGACCCCAACCCGGGGCCGGGGCCGGGGCCGGGTGGGCCCGTGGAATCCTGGACGGCGTGTCTGTCACCGTGTCCCGGCCGGCCGGTGGGTCCGCGCCGGTCCTGCCGCCGTTGCCGCTCGGCCGTCACCAGGTGTGGCCCCCGGTGGTCCTGGCGCCGATGGCCGGGATCACCAATGTCGCCTTCCGCCGGTTGTGCCGCGAGCAGGGCGGCGGGCTGTACGTCTGCGAGATGATCACCACGCAGGCGTTGGTCGAGCGCAACCCGAAGACGCTGCGGATGATCGCGTTCGCGCCGTCCGAACGGCCCCGGAGCCTGCAGCTGTACGGAGTCGATCCGCAGGTCACCGCAGCCGCCGTGCGGATCGTGGTGGAACGTGACCTGGCCGATCACATCGACCTGAACTTCGGCTGCCCGGTGCCCAAGGTCACCCGCAAGGGCGGTGGTGCGGCGTTGCCGTGGCGGCACCGGCTGTTCAGCCGGATCGTCGCCGGCGCGGTCCGGGCGGCCGCGCCCGCCGGGGTGCCGGTGACGGTGAAGATGCGCAAGGGTATCGACGACGATCACCTGACGTATCTGGACGCCGGGCTGGCCGCCCAGGAGGCGGGGGTCGCGGCGGTGGCGCTGCACGCCCGTACCGCCGCCCAGCGGTACTCGGGCACCGCCGACTGGGACGCGATCGGCCGGCTCAAGCAGGCCCTGAGCGTGCCGGTGCTCGGCAACGGTGACATCTGGGAGGCCGACGACGCGGTGCGGATGGTGGCGCACACCGCCGCCGACGGGGTCGTCGTCGGCCGGGGCTGTCTGGGCCGGCCGTGGCTGTTCGCCGACCTGTCGGCGGCGTTCGAGGGCGGGTCCGGGCGGACGTTGCCGACCCTGGGCGCGGTCGCCGCCACCATGCGCCGGCACGCCGAGCTGCTGGTCGACTGGTTCGGCACCGGACGGGACGGGCGAGCCGACGCCGAGCGGGACGGCTGCACCGACTTCCGCAAGCACGTGGCCTGGTATCTGAAGGGCTTCCCGGTCGGCGGTGAGCTGCGCCGGGCCCTCGCCATGGTGTCCAGCCTGGCGGAGCTCGACGCGCTGCTGTCCAGGCTCGACCCGGCCGAGCCGTTCCCCCGGCACACGTTGGGCCAGCCGCGGGGCCGGACGAACTCGCCGGGCAAGGTCTTCCTTCCGTACGGATGGCTGGCCAGCCGGGACGACGATTCCGTCCCGGCGGGGGCGGAGATCGCCGATTCCGGCGGCTGAATCCGCGCTGGCGGATCCCGTACTTCACACCGCTCGGCCGGCGTGATCCAGCACACCGGTGAATGCGCAGAACTGCGCACGGAAGCGCTCCCAGAACGGTATCCGATCGCCACCCGTGTCGTTTCCTGTGCGGCTGGTCACCCACTACTGTCGGCTGGCCTCCCTGGTCGCTTAACCTGCGCCAACCAATGGCCATTGGTGAACCATCGTTCAGCGCCGAACGGCACATGGGAGGCCAACAATGGCGGAATCCGGCGGACCGGGCGACCCGTCCCGGCAGACAACCGATCACCACAGGTACGTCTACGACTTCACCGAAGGGAACCGCTCCCAGCGGGATCTGCTCGGCGGCAAGGGGGCGAACCTGGCCGAGATGACCAATCTCGGCCTGCCGGTCCCACCCGGCTTCACCATCACCACCGAGGCGTGCCGGGCCTACCTGACGACCGGCGCGGTACCGCCGGATCTGCCCGACCAGATCGCCGCCGCCCTGGCCCGGCTGGAACGCCAGCGCGGCAAACGGCTCGGTGACCCCGCCGACCCGCTGCTGGTCTCGGTCCGCTCCGGGGCCAGGTTCTCCATGCCGGGAATGATGGAGACGGTGCTCAACGTGGGCCTCAACGACGAGTGCGTGGCGGGGCTCGCCGCCCAGGCCGGCGGTGACGAACGGTTCGCCTGGGACTCCTACCGTCGGCTGGTCCAGATGTTCGGCCGAACGGTCTGCGGGGTGCCGGGGGAGGAGTTCGACCAGGCGCTGGAGGCGGCCAAGCGGGCCACCGGCTCCGACGACGATCTCGCGCTGGACGCCGCCGCGCTGCGTGGACTGGTCCGGGCGTACCAGAAGATCTTTTTCGCGCACACCGGCCGGGACTTCCCGCAGGACCCCCGCGAGCAGCTCGACCTGGCGATCCGGGCGGTCTTCGACTCGTGGAACGCCGAACGGGCGGTGATCTACCGGCGTCAGGAGCGGATCCCCGCCGAACTCGGCACCGCGGTCAACGTGGTCGCGATGGTCTTCGGCAACCTGGGGCCGGACTCCGGCACCGGCGTCGCCTTCACCCGCGACCCGGCCAGCGGTGACCAGGGGGTTTACGGCGACTACCTGGCCAACGCGCAGGGCGAGGACGTGGTCGCCGGGATCCGCAACACGCTGCCGCTGCAGGAGCTGGCCCGGCTCGACCCCCGCTCGTACGACGAGTTGCTGGCCATCATGGCCCGGCTGGAGAACCACTACCGGGACCTGTGCGACATCGAGTTCACCATCGAACGCGGCAAGCTGTGGATGCTGCAGACCCGGGTCGGCAAGCGGACCGCCGCCGCCGCGTTCATCATCGCCAGCCAGCTGGTCGACGAGGGGATCATCGATCTGGACGAGGCGCTGCACCGGGTCAGCGGGGCACAGCTGGCGCAGCTGATGTTCCCCTGCTTCGACCTGTCCGGCGCGCCGCCGACGATCGCCACCGGGGTGGGTGCCTCGCCGGGTGCCGCGGTCGGCAGGGTCGTCTTCGACTCGGCGCGGGCGGTCGAGCTGGCCAGGCAGGGAGAGCAGGTGATCCTGGTCCGGCGGGAGACCAACCCCGACGACCTGCCCGGCATGATCGCCGCGCAGGGCATCCTGACCAGCCGGGGCGGCAAGACCAGCCACGCCGCCGTGGTGGCCCGGGGGATGGGCAAGACCTGCCTGTGCGGGGCCGACGCCCTCGACATCGACGCCGGGGCCGGGCGGTTCATCGTCGGCGATCTCACCGTCTCCGAAGGTGACGTGGTGTCGATCGACGGCACCAGCGGCTGCCTGTACCTCGGTGCGGTGCCGGTGCGCCCGTCCGAGGTGGTGCAGTACTTCGAAGGCACCGTCGACCCGGCGAGCACCACCGACCCGCTGGTGCTCGCCGTACACCGGATTCTGTCCCACGCCGACGACCGGCGACGGCTGGCGGTGCGCACGAACGCCGACACCGGCGCAGACGCCGCGCGGGCCCGGCGGTTCGGCGCTGAGGGGATCGGGCTGTGCCGAACCGAGCACATGTTCCTCGGCGACCGCCGGGAACTGGTGGAGCGGTTGATCCTGGCCCGTGACGAGGCGGAGCGTGCGGCTGCGCTGGCCGAACTGCTGCCCCTGCAGCGGGCCGACTTCCGGGAGATCTTCCAGGAGATGGACGGCCTGCCGGTCACCGTACGGCTGATCGACCCGCCGCTGCACGAGTTCCTGCCGTCGCTTGAGGAGCTGGCCGTCTCGGTCGCCCTGGCGCAGGCCCGGGGTCAGGACGCCGGCCGCGACACGGCGCTGCTCGCCGCGGTGCGCCGGATGCACGAGCAGAATCCGATGCTCGGCCTGCGCGGCGTGCGGCTCGGCCTGGTCATCCCGGGGTTGTTCGCGATGCAGGTGCGGGCGATCACCGAGGCTGCCGTCGAGTTGGCCGCCGCCGGGCGCGATCCGCGCCCGGAGATCATGGTCCCGCTGGTCGGTGCGGTCCAGGAACTGGAGACGGTACGCGCGGAAGCCGACCGGATCATCGCCGAGGTGCTCGGCGACCGGTCAGTCGAGATCCTGATCGGCACCATGATCGAGGTGCCCCGGGCCGCGTTGACCGCCGGTCAGCTCGCCGGATCGGCGCAGTTCTTCTCCTTCGGCACCAACGACCTGACCCAGATGGGCTGGGGATTCTCCCGTGACGACGTGGAGGGTGCGTTCTTCTGGCGTTACCTGGAGCTTGGCATCTTCGGCATCTCGCCGTTCGAGTCGATCGACCGGGACGGCGTGGGCCGGCTGGTGCGGATCGCCGTCGAGGAGGGCCGCGCCGCCCGGCCCGGCCTGAAGATCGGGGTCTGCGGCGAGCACGGCGGCGACCCCGACTCGGTGCACTTCTTCCACGAGGCGGGTCTGGACTACGTGTCCTGCTCGCCGTTCCGGGTGCCGGTGGCCCGGCTGGAGGCCGGCCGGGCGACGGTCGAGTCGACCGGCTCGGACAGTCGCTGACCGACCGCTGGCGCTGACCGGGCTCGGACAGTCGCTGACCGACCGCTGGCGAAGAGTGGCCGCTGGCGAAGAGCGGCCGGGCACCCTGGGGGGCGGGAGGGTGCCCGGCCGCCGCTTCGGTTCCCGCCGGCCGGCGTCGGTCAGAACCGGCGGCGAGGTAGCGCCGGGTTGTACGGCAGGGTCGCCATCGGGGTGCGGACCGCCAGCGGCGCGTGGTTGTCCAGCAGGCCCGGCACCGGTGCCGCGACGTTGCCGGCCGGCCTGCTCCGCAGCAGTTCGCCGATCGACCGGGCGGCCCGACGGCCATGCGCGTGCAGCAGGCCGGGATCGGTGCCCGGTCCGGCGAGCACGGCGAGCAGCGCCCGGTCGCCCACCGGGTAGAGGGCGACCTGGCCACGGTTGCCGTGGATGACGGTCTCCCGCAGGTCACCGTGGCCGGCGGTCATCGCGAACCGCCGCCCCAGGCCGACGCTGGCGGCGGCCAGTGCGGCGATGCTCTCCGCCTCGGCGTTGGCGAGGTCGTGGGTGATCAGCAGGCCGTCCACCCCGGTCAGTACGGAGCCGGTCACGTCGGGCACCCGGTGGCGCAGCCCGTTCAGCTCGGCAACGATAGCGGTGTCAGTGTCCACCGGCGGTCTCCTTCACTCGATCGTCCGGTTGGCTGGTCGCCGACCTCGTCCCGACCGACCCGCCGCAGGCGTACGGGCGGGTGGTGGCCGGGTGGGGAGGGCGACTGCGGTCGGCGCGGCGTCGGCGACGTTGCGCGTCGCGCGACGGTGGGGCGCAGGGTTCCGCCACCGGGCCGGGTGGGGTGCCGGCGGGCCTCGGTCGGTCGATGATCGACACCAGCGGATTGTCCAATCGTCCGGTCGAGGCGGCAGTGACGATGTGCTCCTGGCACGTTACCGCAGGCGATGTTTCTTTGTGGACCCGTAACCATCGGCAATCGGACAGCAACTGATAACTGATCGGCTATTGCGAACGATCATCAAACTGACTTCGGGTGTTTGGCCCGTCACCCTGCCGGGTCGGTGATGGTCGCCGTACGGTAGGCCTGGAACCGGGTTCCGTACGACCTCAGGAGGTGGCCGGTGGCAAGTCAGTGGGAAAACCTGGTGGTCGACGCCCACGACCCGGCCCGGCTGGCCAGATGGTGGGCGCAGGCGCTCGGCTACCAGATCGTGCACGAGGCGCCGGACGAGGTGGAGATCCGGCGTTCGCCGGACCAACTGCCCGGTCTGATCTTCGTCCCGGTGCCGGAGAGCAAGCAGTTGAAGAACCGGCTGCACATCGACCTGCGTCCGACGGATCAGGCAGCGGAGGTCGAACGGCTGGTCGACATGGGCGCCCGCCGGGTCGACATCGACCAGGGCGACGTCACCTGGATGGTGCTGGCGGATCCGGAGGGCAACGAGTTCTGCGTGCTCAGCGGACGTGGCTGAGTGGCCCGCTCGACCGCGGCCTGCAGCAGCAGTAGGAACGTCCGGCCGTCCGGCCCGTCGCCGAATCCCAGCCAGCAGGACTCGGGCCGGCCGTGGGTCTGCCAGCGGGCGGTGACCAGGATGCCGTCCGTGGCCGGCAGGGCCAGCGCCAGCGTGGCCAGTCGGGCCGACCGGGCGTAGCGGTGCGGCGGATCGTCCCCGGCCGTGACCAGGTGCCGCCCGAGCAGGATGTCGACCCGATGATGACGGCGCGGTGGTCGCGCCGATCCGGTCGGCCCGGTCGAACTGGTCAGACAGCAGGCGCTGGCGCCGGCCAGCTCTCCCATGAGCTGGCCGGCGCAGTGCTCCTCGACGGCGTACCGCATCGGTTCGGCGACATCGCAGATGTGTACGAGCCGGCTGGTACGGGTCCACCCCTGGTCAGCCACGCCCCGATTGTGGGCTGGTCGGTGCGGTCCCGCAGGGTCGACGTCAACATCACGACACAAACTGGAAACCACCCCGAAATCGTTACCCCGATCGGGTGACGGCACCGCCGCACGAGGGGTCCGGTTCGCCGCCCCGCCGGCCTGGTCGGGCTGCCGGTTCGCCGCCCCGCCAGGGCGGTTAGGCTGCTGAAGGTGAGTGCCTCTCCGGACGGCCCGGCGGTTGGTCGCGCCGCCGACGCCCACCGTCTGGTGCCGGAGCCGGCCAAGGACACCGGCTACGGGCGCAGCCCGTACGAGCGGGACCGGGCCCGGGTGCTGCACTCGGCCGGGTTTCGGCGGCTGGCGGCCAAGACCCAGGTGCATCTGGCGGATCCGAGCGGTGCGGACGGCGTACCCCGGACCCGGCTGACCCATTCGCTGGAGGTCGCGCAGATCGCCCGTGAGATGGGTGCCCGGCTCGGCTGTGACCCGGACGTGGTGGACGTCGCGGGCCTGGCCCACGACCTCGGACACCCGCCCTTCGGACACAACGGTGAGCGGGCACTGGACGAGGTCGCCGCCGGCTACGGCGGCTTCGAAGGCAACGCGCAGACGCTGCGGGTGCTCACCCGCCTGGAAGCCAAGGTGATCGGTCCGTCCGGCGACTCCGTCGGGCTCAACCTCACCCGGGCCTCGCTCGACGCTACCTGCAAGTACCCCTGGCCACGCGGGCCCGGCGAGCGCAAGTTCGGGGTGTACGCCGACGACCAGCCGGTGTTCGCCTGGCTGCGCGACGGCGCTCCTGACGGCCGGCGGCGCTGCCTGGAAGCGCAGGTGATGGACTGGGCCGACGACGTCGCGTACTCGGTGCACGACCTGGAGGACGGTATCCATGGCGGCTACATCGACCTCGGTCGGCTGATCGCGGACCCCGACGAACAGGCCGCGCTGGCGGCCGACGTCGCTGCGGTGTACTCCACCGAGTCCGCCGACGACCTGGCCGGCATCCTGGCCGAACTGCTGGCCCGACCGGAGTTGCGGCTGCTGGTCGGCTACGACGGCAGCCACCCGGCGCAGGCGGCGCTGAAGGGCACGACCAGCATGCTCACCGGGGCGTTCGTCGCCGCCGCGGTGTCCGCTACCCGGGAGCGCTCCGGCGGGCTGCCGGTGCGGCGGTACGCGGCCGATCTGGTGGTGCCCCGGGTGGTGCGCGCCCGCTGCGCGCTGTTGAAGGGGCTGACGTTGCGCTACGTGATGCGTCGGCCGGGTGCCGCCGCCGGCTACCTGCGGCAGCGGGAGATCCTCGCCGAACTCGTCGAGGCGTTGACCGCGTACGCCCCGGCCGGTCTGGACCCGGTCTTCCTCCCATTGTGGTCGGACGCGTCGGATGACCGGGACCGGGCCCGGGTGATCATCGACCAGGTCGCGTCACTCACCGATCTGGCGGCGATCTCCTGGCACCGGCGGCTGACCCGGCCGGCGGGGCGGCCGGGTCCGACCCGCGTCTGATCCGGTTCACGGCCGGTGGCTCACTCAGCTCTCGGCCGGCGGGCGGACCGCGACCAGGTCTGCGGCGAGCAGCGCCGACCACCAGGTCTCGACGTTCGACAGCGATCCGGAGATGATCCGTGGCTGGTCGCCCTCGGTGAGCAGGGTCAGGGCCGAGCCGTCCGGCCAGGCCAGCACCCAGCCGGCGATGTGCGGTAGCTCGTCCTCCGGTGCCAGCTCGGCGTCCTGGCTGCGGTAGAGGGCACACAGTCGGGGCGCTTCGTCGAGGGCGATCACGTCCAGGTGGTCGGTGGCGCTGGTCTCGGGCAGCAGCTGGGGCATGGGGGTGCCTCCTCCTTCGGGCTGGGGATCCGGCAATGTAGACAAGACACAGTGAATCGTGAAGAAAGAGAAACAAGCCAGCGAACGGTTCACTAGGTACGACACAGACAGTATTGCCGTGGTCACAGGGAAGGACAAGGTCTGTTCTTCGGCGAGGCGTGGAAAGTGCGTATTGACAGGAGCCTGCCTGGTCAGGGCGGGGTTCGGGAGGTTCGCCGCAGCCGGTGAGGTGCCGGGACCCGGCTCCCGGCACCCGCACCGTCGGTGATGGTGGCGGCAGGGCAGGATGTACCTCGAAGGGGGGCGGCAGAGCATGGCTGGTCGGATCCGGGACGAGGACATCTCGCTGGTGCGGGAGCGTACGTCGATCGCCGACATCATCTCGGAGAGCGTCACGCTCAAGTCGGCCGGTGGTGGCAACCTCAAAGGGCTCTGCCCCTTCCACGACGAGAAGACGCCGTCGTTCACCGTGGCACCCGGCCGGAACGTGTACTTCTGTCACGGTTGTGGCAAGGGCGGGGACGCGATCACCTTCCTGATGGAGGCCGAGCACCTCACCTTCGTCGAGTCGGTGGAGCGGCTCGCCGCCCGCGCCGGGATCCAGCTGCGCTACATCGAGGCCGGTCCCGCGCCGGTCCGCCAGCAGACCGGTCAGCGGCAACGGCTGACCGCGGCACACGCCGCCGCAGTCGAGTTCTACGTCGACCGGCTGACCGACCCGGCGGCCCGGCCGGCCCGCGAGTTCCTCGCCCGCCGGGGGTTCGACCGGGCGACCGCCGAGCGGTACGCGTGCGGCTTCGCCCCGGACGCGTGGGACGAACTGACCCGGCACCTGCGCCAGCGGGGCTACACCGCCCAGGAGTTGATCACCGCGGGGCTGGCCCGCCAGGCCCGGTCCGGCTCGTTGATCGACCGCTTCCGGCGCCGCCTGTTGTGGCCGATCCGGGAGCTCGGCGGCGACGTCATCGGCTTCGGCGCGCGCAAGCTCTTCGACGACGACGACGGACCCAAGTACCTGAACACCCCGGAGACCCCGATCTACAAGAAGTCCCACGTGCTGTACGGGATCGACCAGGCGAAGCGGGAGATCGCCCGGCAGGGCCGGGCGGTGATCGTGGAGGGCTACACCGACGTGATGGCCTGCCACCTGGCCGGGGTGCCGACCGCCGTCGCCACCTGCGGCACCGCGTTCGGCGCGGACCACATCGGCGTACTGCGCCGGCTGCTGATGGACACCGAGGCGGTCGCTGGGGAGATCATCTTCACCTTCGACGGGGACGCGGCCGGGCAGAAGGCGGCGCTGCGCGCGTTCGAGGAGGATCAGCGTTTCGTCGGGCGTACCTTCATCGCGGTCAGCCCGGACAACATGGATCCGTGCGATCTGCGGCTGGCAAAGGGCGACCTCGCGGTGCGCGACCTGGTCGCGCGCCGGGAACCGCTGGTCGACTTCGCGCTGCGGCAGGTCCTGAGCCGGTTCGACCTGGACACCGTCGACGGCCGGGTGGAGGCGATGCGGCGGGCCGCACCGCTGGTGGCGAAGCTCAAGGACCGGGACAAACGCCCGGAGTACGTGCGCAAGCTCGCCGGTGATCTCGGAATGGAGATCGAACCGGTGCAGCGGGCGGTGCTCGCGGCGGCGGCCGGGCCGCAGCGGACCGCTGGCGGCCGGGCGGCGGTGCCCGAGCCGGCGGCGCCGAAGCCGCGCAACGAGCCGGACGATCCTCAGGCGCTGGTCGAACGGGAGGCGTTGAAGCTCGGACTCCAGGTGCCGGTGCTCGCCGGTCCGATGTTCGACAACCTCGGCGCGGAGGTCTACCAGCATCCGGTACACGCCGTGCTGCGGGACGCGATGGCGCAGGCCGGTGGGGCCGCGGCCGCCACCACCGGAGCGGTGTGGATCGAGCGGGTCCGGGACAACTGCGCCGACCTCGCGGCCCGGGCGTTGGTCGCCGAGCTGGCGGTCGAACCGCTGCACGTCGACCGGGACGCGGACCCGTACTACGTCTCGGTGACCCTGGCCCGCCTGCAGTGGGGAGCGGTCACCACCCGGATCCGGGAGCTGAAGTCGAAGGTGCAGCGGATCAATCCGGTGACCAACCAGGACGAGTATCTGACCCTGGCCGGAGAGCTGTTCTCCCTGGAACAGCATGCGCGTGCGTTGCGCGAACAAGCCGTGGGAGGGTTGTGATGGTGTGGAGATTGTTTCGGCCCAGCGCCCGGCTGCCGGCCGCCCAGCGGCCGCCGCTGGACCGTGACGAGCGGGTGCTGGCCTGGAGTGGGACCGCGACCGGCGCGCTGGTCGTCACCAACCGGGGCCTGTGGTTGCCGGGCCGGGACACCCGGCTCGGCTGGCACCAGGTGCACAAGGCGGTCTGGTCGGGCGAGACGCTGGTCGTCACGCCGGCCGAGACGGTGTCGGAGCACGACGGCTACACCGTGGTCGCCGACGGACCGGCAATCTCGTTCGACCTCTCGGACCCGGGAGACGTCCCGGACCAGGTCCGGACCAGGGTGACCCGGTCGGTCGGCTACAGCATGCACCACCAGCTGGACGGTGGCGGGGCTCGGGTGGTGGGCCGGAGGGTGTCCGGCATCGACGGCCTGAGCTGGACGGTGCGCTACGACGCCGGCGTCGACACCGACGCGGCCTGGCTGCCCGAGCGTACCGCCGAACTGGTGGCCGCGGCCCGGGCGTCGGTCGAGCAACAGCCGTGACCAGCCGCCGTGGTGGAGCCGTCCGGTAGCGGATGCGCCCGGTAGCGGATGCGCCCGGGCCGGGCAGGTCGGCTCAGCTGGCGGTGAAGACGTGGTCGCTGATCATCCGGGTAGCGCCGATCAGACCGGTCTGGTCACCCAGCTCGGACAGGACGATCGGCATGTCGCCGGTGGCCAGCGGCAGTGAGCTGCGGTAGACGACGCCTCGGATCTCGGCCAGTAACGCGTGCCCCATCCCGGCGAGCCCGCCGCCGATCACCACCATCCCCGGGTTGAAGAAGCTCACCAGCCGGGCCAGCACCTGGCCGACGCGTCGTCCGCCGTCGCGAACCATGCCGACCGCGACCGGGTCGCCGGCGGCGGCCGCCCGGGTGACGTCCAGCGCGGTGAGCGTGCCGATCCGGGCGAGTTGTTCGGCGAGCTGGTCGGAACGCCCGGCTCGGGCGGCGGCGACCGCGTCGCGGGTCAGCGCCGCACCGCCGAAGTACGCCTCCAGGCAGCCGACGTTGCCGCAGAGGCACTGCGGCCCGTTCTCGTCGACAGCGGTGTGGCCGATGTCGCCGGCGCAACCGTTGGCTCCCCGGTAGACGTCCCCGCCGACCACTATCCCGGCGCCGATCCCGGCGCCGATCTTGACGAACAGGAAATCGTCGAACGAACGGGCGATGCCGGCGTGTTTCTCACCGAGCGCCATGATGTTGACGTCGTTGTCGACCAGCACCGGGCAGCCGAGTTCGGTGCTGAACATCTCCCGTACCGGAAAGCGGTGCCAACCCGGCATGAACGGCGGCGAGACCGGCACGCCTTCGTGGAAACTGACCGGACCGGGCACCCCGATGCCGGCGCCGGTGAACCGCGTGGTTCCCGAGTCGGCGGCCAGTTTGGTGACCAGTTCGAGGGCCTGCGCGATCACCGCTGTCGGACCCTGACGTAGCTCGGTGCGCTCGGTCAGCCGGGCCACGACCTGCAGCTCGCCGTCGGTGAGCGCCACGTCCAGGGTGCTCGCGCCGATGTCGATGCTGAGGAAGCGGGTGGCGGCGGCGATCCGGACGATCGACGACGGACGACCGCCCCGGGACGCGGCCGGACCGGCGGTCTCCACCAGACCCCGGTCGATCATCCGGTCGAGCTCGGTGGCCACCTTCGACCTGGAGAGGCCGACCGCGTCGCCGAGTTCGGCGCGCGAGCACGGGCCGTCGCGGAGCAGGCGCAGAATCTGCGCCTGATGCGTGTTCTCCGGCCACACTCCCAACACGTTGGTCATTGTCCTTTACCTGGGTCCGGCACGTGGCGTCGTCCGACGTGGAGGGCCGGTGGACACGCGGGCGAAGCGGACCGGCGTGGGCAGGGACCGGGCGAGGTGACGAACTCGCCCGCCGACCCGGGAGTAGCGAGTCAGGATGGCAAACTTAGTGCATTGAAGCTAAAACTTCAAGATGTTCGTACCGTACTTTGTCCTCGATCTGACGAAAGACGCCTGCTCGCGAAACTCGCTGGCGTCCCTGTCGGGGCCGCGCGGTAGCGTCGTGGCCGTGACTGAACGGGGTAGCGGGCCACTCATCCACGCACGCGGTCTGGTCAAGCGGTTCGGGGCGTTCACCGCGGTCGCCGGCATCGACGTCGATGTCGCGCCCGGTGAGGCGTTCGGCTTCCTGGGGCCGAACGGCGCCGGCAAGAGCTCCACCATGCGGATGGTGGGCTGCGTCTCCCCGCCCAGCGGCGGCACCCTGCGCATCCTCGGGATGGATCCGCAGCGGGACGGCCCGGCGATCCGGGCCCGGCTCGGCGTCTGCCCGCAGCTGGACAACCTCGACCAGGAACTGACGGTACGGGAGAACCTGGTCAGTTACGCCCGCTACTTTCAGATCTCGCGACCGGTCGCCCGGCGACGCGCCGACGAACTGCTCGATTTCGTGCAGTTGCGCGACCGGGCGGGCAGCAAGGTGGAGCCGCTGTCCGGCGGCATGAAACGCCGGCTCACCATCGCCCGTGCCCTGGTCAACGAGCCGGACATCGTGCTGCTCGACGAGCCGACCACCGGGCTGGACCCGCAGGCCCGGCACCTGGTGTGGGAGCGGCTGTTCCGGCTCAAGCAACGGGGTGTCACCCTGGTGCTGACCACGCACTACATGGACGAGGCCGAGCAGCTCTGCGACCGACTGGTGGTGATGGACGGCGGTCGGATCGTGGCCGAGGGCTCGCCACGGGACCTGATCACCCGCTACTCCACCCGGGAGGTGGTCGAACTCCGGTTCCCGACCGACGACCAGTACAGCTTCGCCGGCAAACTGGACGGAATCGCCGAACGGACCGAGGTGCTGCCGGACCGGATCCTGCTCTACACCGGCGACGGCGACGGGGCGCTCAACGAGGTGCACCGCCGTGGGCTGGCGCCGACCAGCGCGTTGATCCGGCGCAGCGGTCTGGAGGACGTCTTCCTGCATCTCACCGGCCGGACCCTGATCGACTAGAATCGGCCGGGCATGATCGCGCAGACCGACCGGCTGTCACTACGCCGCTTCACCATCGACGACCTGCCACTGCTCGTCGAGCTGGACAGTGACCCCGAGGTGATGCGGTACCTCACCGGGGGCAGACCGACCCCGGCCGAAACCGTACGCCGCGAGGTCCTGCCCGCGATCCTGCGTGACTATCTGCGCTTTCCGGGCTTCGGCAAGTGGGCCGCCATCGAGCGCTCCAGCGGTGCCTTCATCGGCTGGTTCGCGCTGAAGCCGGCCGCCGCCGGGCCGGCCGGTGTCGGTCCCGCCAGCGGTGTGGTCAACGGCCGGGGTGGTCGGCTGGCGATCACCGAGGTGGAGCTCGGGTACCGACTGCGGCGCGCCTCCTGGGGCCGGGGGTACGCCTCGGAGGGTGCCCGAGCGCTGCTGCGGATGGCGTTCGACCACCCGACCGTCGACCGGGTCTTCGCCGAGACGATGGCGGTCAACGTCGCCTCGCGGCGGGTGATGGAGGCGGCCGGATTACGCCTGGCCCGCTGCTTCCACCTGCAGTGGGACGATCCGATCGAGGGCGTCGAGCACGGCGAGGTCGAATACGAGGTGCGCCGGGTCGACTGGGCGGCGCACGCTGCGGCGGCCAGCGGCACCCGGACGATGTCGGTAGCCCGGATGCCGCCGGCGATCGAGGGCAACCGTCCGCACTGACAGCTGGGTCGCCATCCGGGCGGGCCCTCGCCCGGCGGTCTTCGACCAGGCCCGTTGGACCCTGCCCGGACGGGCGGAAGCCTCTGGGCCGGCCGGGCATCGGCGGATCAGGCTGGGGTTGTGACCGAGGAACGCGTACCAGCACCCGCGCCCGACACCGCCGCCGTGCCCGGCGGGGCTGGCTCCTCGTACGATCCCGTCGCCTGCGTACGGGCTGCCGTCGCCGCGCCGTCACTGCACAACAGCCAGCCGTGGCGGTTCCGGATCCGGCCCGGTGGCCGGGCCGGCCCTGGCGAGGGCGGCACCCACCCGGCGACGGACGGACCCGACGGCGTGCCCGCGCCGGCCATCGAGGTCCTCGCCGATCGGCACCGTCAGCTGGACGTCATCGATCCTGCGGGCCGGGAACTGCTGATCAGTGTCGGGGCGGCCCTGTTCAACCTGCGGGTGGCCCTGCGGCAGCAGGGCTGGCTGCCCGAGGTCCATCCGTTTCCCGACCCGGCCGAACCGGACCTGGTGGCCCGGGTCGTCCCCGGGCGCACCGCCGCACCGTACCCACAGCTCGCGGCGCTGGCCGATGCCATCCCCCGGCGACACACCAACCGCTGGCCGTTCACTCCGGCGGTCGTTCCGGCCGACGTGATCGAGGGTCTGGTCGTCGCGGCACGTCGAGAGGGAGCAGAGCTCGCCGTCGCCGGTGCCGTCGCCCGAGGGGCGATTCTCACCCTCGCCCGCAGCGCCGAACAGCGGCAGCGGGCCGACGGCGCCTACCGCGCGGAACTGTCCCGATGGACGATGCCCAGGCACGGGCGGCGGGAGGGGATTCCCCGCTCGGCGATCGGTCCGTGGGACGCCCTGGAAACCCTGCCGATCCGTGACTTCGGCCTGGTGGCGCCGCGTCTGACCCGGTCCACCGAACGCTTCGAGCCGTACCCCACCATCCTCGTGCTGTCCACCACGGGCGACACCGAGCGGCAGTGGTTGGCCGCCGGGCAGGCGCTGCAACGGGTGCTGTTGCTGGCCACCGTCGAGAACCTGGCGACCACCCCGATCAGTCAGCCGTTGGAGATACCCGGGATCCGGCAACTGCTGGCCAGCCAGCGGCGGGGGACCGTGGCGCAGATGGTCGTCCGGGTCGGCTACGGTCAGCCCGCCCCGGCCACGCCGCGACGCCCGCTGGCCGAGGTGCTCTGCACCGTAGCCCGGTCGGCGGACCCGGGAGACGGAAATCCCGGTGAGGATGTCCCGTCGTCGCCGTAGAGTACGCCGGGCCGGCGGATCCCGGGCGATCGTTCCGGGGCGTCGTTTCCACGATGTCGTACCCGGGCGGTACAACATCGGCCGGGGACCGGGTACGGGGGAGGGCGACGACGGATGTCCGGGACAGACACTGGCGCGACGCCGACGGCCACGACAACCGCGCGATCGACCGGGGCGCGGGCCCGGAGCTGGTTCGGGCCGGCGTCGAGCGTCCTGGAAGCCAACCTGACCGCCTACCGGCGGACCTGGCGGTCGTCGGTCTTCTCGTCGTTCCTGCTGCCGCTGTTGACGGTGCTCAGCTTCGGTGTGGGGGTGGGAGCCTACGTCGACCAGGGGGTCGGTGGGTTCAGCTATCTCGACTGGATCGTCCCCGGTCTGATCGCTTCCACCGCGTTGCAGGTGGCCATCGGGGAGTCCTCCTGGCCAGTGCTGGGCGGGTTCACCTGGCAACGGATCTACTACTCACAGATAGCCGCTCCGTTACGGATCGCCGACATCGTCGGTGGGCTGCTCGCCTTCGTCCTGCTGCGGGTGCTGGCCAGCGCCGTGGCCTTCCTCGCGGTGGCCGCCGCGTTCGGTGCGCTGCATTCGGGTTGGGCGGTGCTGACCCTGCCGGTGGCCGTGCTGCTGGCAGCGGCCGTCGCCCTGCCGGTGGCCGCCTTCGCGGCCACCATCCGTAGCGACAGCTACATGGTCATCGTGTTCCGGTTCGCGGTCATCCCGATGACCCTGTTCGCCGGAGTGTTCTTTCCGGTGGAGTCGCTGCCGGTGACAGTGCGCTGGCTGGCGTACCTGTCGCCGCTCTGGCACGGGGTCGACCTGTGTCGGGCGGCCTCGCTCGGCACCACGCCCGCCTGGTCCGTCCCCGGGCATCTCGGCTACCTGAGCCTCTGGGTGGCGGCCGGGTGGTGGCTGGCCGTTACCCGGTTCCGCAAGCGTCTGATCCACTAGAGAGCGTCTGATCCACTAGAGGAGGCAACAGTGGTGACCCTCGTCCTGCCGCAGATGCTCGGGGTCGGCGCGGCAGTGCGGCGGGCCGGGTCGGTGATGGAGCGCAACGCGGCCGCCCTGAAGTCCGCGTACTGGGTGGTGATGATCTCCGGGGTGGTCGAGCCGTTGCTCTACCTGTTCTCGATCGGTGTCGGCGTGGGCCGGCTGATCGGGGACATCACCCTGCCGGGCAGTGGGGCCGTCATCGGGTACGCCGCGTTCGTCGCGCCGGCGATGCTCGCCGCCTCGGCGATGACCGGCGCGTTGTCGGAGACGACGTTCAACTTCTTCGCCAAGATGAAGTTCGTCAAGCTCTACGACGGGATCCTGGCCACCCCGGTCCGCCCGACCGAGCTGGCCTTCGGTGAACTCGGCTGGGCGATGGCGCGGGGCAGTATCTATTCGGCGACCTTCCTGCTGGTGATGGTCGTGATGGGGCTGACGACGGTCCCCGGGCGCTGCTGGCGTTCCCGGCCGCGATCCTGGTCGGGTTCGCCTTCGGCGGGCTCGGCATGGCGCTGTCCACCTACATGCGCAGCTGGCAGGACTTCGACCTGATGGGCTCGGCCCAGTTCGCGGTCTTCCTGTTCTCCGGGACGTTCGTGCCGGCCGAGGCGTACCCGTCGGTGCTGCGCTGGCTGGTTGAGCTGACCCCGCTGTACCGGTCGGTCCATCTGATCCGGGCGATCGCCGTGGACACTGTCGGGTGGATGCAGTTGGTCGACGTCGGCTATCTCGTCGCGGTGACGGTGCTCGGGCTGACCGTCGCCGGGCGTCGGGTCGGTCGGCTGCTCTGCAACTGACGTCCTAGGAGCACCCTTCTGCGACAGCCATCGATCTATCTGGGTCTTGTGGTAGAGACTTCTGGCTGGTAGAAGACAAAGCCATCGGTAGTTCACCTGAAAGTTTGGTTCGTCGGGGTCTTTCTTTCCCCTGGTCTCTGGGGTTAATGTCTGCCCCAGACGTAACACCAGCGACACAGCGTCGTAAACGCCGGTCGCGACCAGGGCCACCAGGCCCGAGCTGTCTCCCGCCAGGGGCGTGGCGGAGACAGCCGCGGTTCGGGTCGGTGCCGCCACCGCGGCACCGACCCGAACCCCCACCCATCCGAACCCCCTCCGCCCCCGGGGTCGTGCGTTTCGGCGGCGTGCGACTCCGTACACCCCGACCCTCCTCACTCGTCATCGGCGGCTCTGCGAGCCGCTGCAGAAAGGTGGACAAGAATGGACGAGGTGCTACGCCGCAACGGTCAGCTCACTCCGCCCAACCCCGCGCTCACCCGCCGCAACATCCTCGCCGCGTCGGCCGGCGCCGCCGCCGTACTCGGCGCGGCCGGGCTGCCGGTGCTGCAGACCAGCCGGCCGGCCCGGGCCGGCGGCGGCTGGTCCGTGGACCCGCTGATCCCCGAGCAGAACCGGGGCATCATCCTCTACTCGGTCCGCGACCGGATCGGTGCGGCCCCGGACGACAGCGGCGTGCCGTACGGCTTCGAGCGGGTCCTGGCCCGCCTCGCCGAGATGGGCTACAAGGAGATCGAGTTCGCCGGCTACAACCAGCACCCCGACATCCTCGGCCGGCAGATCACGCCGACCGAGATCCGCAAGATCCTGGACGACAACGGGCTGGTCGCCAACGGCTGCCACGTGTCGATCCGGCCGGACACCTTCCAGGAGCAACTGGACATCGCCGAAGAACTCGGCATGAAGAACATCGGCACCGGCAGCGACCCGACCCGCAGCGACTATCAGTCGGACTGGGACGCGGCTGCTGACCTGTGGAACGAGCTCGGCCGTCAGGCCCGGGACCGCAAGATGCGGCTCTACACGCACAACCACGACGCGGCGTACAACTTCCTGCTTGACGCCGGTCCGCTGGACGACCAGGGACGGCCGACCCGGTCGTCCGGCGTCCGCAAGCTCGAGTACTTCATGGCCAAGACCGACGCGAAGTACGTCTACTTCGAGATGGACATCTACTGGGGCTACGTCGCCCGGCACAAGCACCACACCTTCGTCAACTCGGCCGGTCAGGAGCGGACCCGGGTGTTCGACCCGCTGCTGACCGTGGCCCGTCGGCCCCGGCGGTTCCCGCTGTTCCATGCCAAGGACGGCGACAAGAACCCCGAGCTGAGCAACGGCTACGAGATGACGCCGATGGGCGACGGCGACATCAACTTCCAGCAGTTCTTCCAGACCATCGGGCACTACGACTTCCACCACGCCAACTGGGAGCAGGACACCGCTCCCGGTGGCTCGGCGAACCCGGGCCAGTCGCTGGAGTTCGCCGAGCGCAGCTACCAGCACATGTCGGAGCTGACCGTCTACAGCCAGAGCGAGTGATCCACTGGCCGCCGAGCCACCCGGCGCGGCGGCCACTGATCCAACCGCGGGTGCCCGTCCGGGGTGCCGACCGCCGTCACGGCGGCGGTCGACACCCCGGTTCCGCGTGCCCGTTCCGCCCTCGTCGTAGCGGGCCGGTCTGTCGATCCCTCGTGCCCTGAACCAGATTCATCGGGCCAGGTCAACCCCTGTTCGAGCATGCTTCCCCAACTTCTGTCACGAACAGAAAAAGTTTTGCTTCAGCAGACCGAAACTCTGGACACGAGGCTGAGAAGACTCTTAGTGTTTCGGTCACGACACGCCGAGGTCGCCTCGGTGTTAACTCACGGTCGGAGGTGGACCCATGCGTACGGCGGATCCTCTGCACCTCCAGCTGCTGCGACTGCTGCGGGACAACGGACCGGTCTCCCGGGCCGAGCTCGCCGACCAGCTGGAGATTCCCCGCCCTCGCCTGCTGTCCGAGTTGGAGCGGCTGGTCGCCTCCGGCTTCGTGACCGAAGCAGGAATGGCCGCCTCACGGGGCGGCCGCCGCTCGACCCTGGTTGAGCTCAACCCGGACCTGCGGTTCGCCGCGATCGACCTGGGTGCCAGCTCGGTCGACGTGGAGATCACCAACGGCCGGCTGGAGCCGGTGGCCGCGTACACCGAGCCCGCCGACATCCGGCAGGGGCCGAAGGTCATCCTGCACCGGATCAACGAGCTGCTCGCCAAGGCCCGGGTCGAAGGGGTGCACGAGCGCCTCGACGGTATCGGTATCGGGGTGCCCGGGCCGGTCAGCTACCGCGACGGAGTGCCGGTCTCCCCGCCGATCATGCCGGGCTGGGACCGGTTCCCGGTCCGTGAGCTGCTCGCCCGGGAGCACGGCTGCCCGGCGGTGGTGGACAACGACGTGAACATCATGGCCATCGGGGAACGGCACGGCGGCGTGGCCCACTCGGTCGACGACTTCCTGTTCGTCAAGCTCGGCACCGGCGTCGGCTGCGGCATCTACCTCGCGGGCCAGGTCTACCGGGGGATCGACGGCTGCGCCGGCGACATCGGCCACATCCAGGTCGACTCGCACGGTCCGATGTGCTCCTGCGGCAACGCGGGATGCCTGGAGGCGCTGTTCAGCGGTGCGGCGCTGGCCAAGGAGGCGGCCGCCACCGCCCGGGCCGGCACCTCTCCGGCGCTGGCCGAGCGGCTCACCCAGCGGGCCGAGCTCACCGCGCGCGACGTCGCCGAGTGCGCCATGGAAGGCGACGTCACCTGCATCCGGCTGATCCGCGACGGCGGCCGACGGCTCGGCGGCGTCCTCGCCGGTCTGGTCAGCTTCGCCAACCCGTCGATGATCGTGATCGGCGGTGGTCTGGCCCACCTCGGGCACATCCTGCTGGCCGAGATCCGCAGCGTGGTCTACCGGCGGTCGCTGCCGCTGGCCACCGGCAACCTGCCGGTCGTGCTCTCCGAGCTGGGCTCGCGGGCCGGCGTGACCGGTGCCTCCGTGCTGGCCAGCGACGTCGCCTTCGAGCAGGCGTCGTGAGCGCCCCCGAGGCCACCGGCGCCGCGCCGGTCGACGAGCCCGGCGGCACCCCGGCCGTGGCTGCCGGCGGCGACGTGGTGCTGCGGCTGACCGACGTCGTGAAGACCTTCCCCGGGGTACGCGCGCTGGACGGGGTGCAGCTCGAGGTGCGCGCCGGGGAGGTGCACTGCCTGCTCGGCCAGAACGGGGCCGGCAAGTCGACCCTGATCAAGGTGCTGGCCGGCGTGCACCGCCCCGACTCCGGGCGGGTCGAATGGCAGGGCCGACCGGTCCGGTTCGCCAATCCGCAGGCCGCGATGAGGGCCGGCATCGCCACCATCTACCAGGAACTCGACCTGGTCGACGACCTCTCCGTGGCGGAGAACGCCTTCCTCGGCCACGAGCCGCGGACCGCGGGCTTCGTCCGTCGGGCGGCGATGGCCCGGCGCACCCGCGACATCCTGGGCCGACTCGGCCACGCCGAGATCCGACCCCGCGGGCTGGTCCGGTCGCTGCCGGCGGCCGGCAAGCAGGTGGTCAGCATGGCCCGGGCACTGTCCCACCAGGCCAAGCTGATCATCATGGACGAGCCGAGCGCGGTGCTCGCCCACGACGAGGTCGAGAACCTGTTCCGGATCATTCGCGAACTGACCGCTCAGGGCATCGCGGTCATCTACATTTCGCACCGGTTGGAGGAGATCCGCGAGATCGGTGACCGGGTCACCGTACTCAAGGACGGCCGGACCACCGCGCAGAACCTGTCGGCGCAGACCACCCCGACCAAGGAACTGGTCAGCCGGATGACCGGCCGGTCGATCGAGTACGTGTTCCCACAGCGGGAGCCCAACCCGCACGGGGAGCAGCTACTGGAGGTGTCCCGGCTCAGCCGCGCGGGGGAGTTCAGCGACGTCTCACTTACCGTCGCGCGGGGGGAGATCGTCGGCATCGCCGGTCTGGTCGGTGCCGGTCGTTCGGAACTGCTGGAGACGATCTTCGGAGCCCGGACCGCCGACACCGGCAGGGTCACGATGGCCGGCAAACCGGTACGGGCCGGCAGCGTCGGTGCCGCAGTGCGGGCCGGCATGGGCATGGCGCCGGAGGAACGCAAGAGCCAGGCGCTGCTGCTGGGTGAACCGATCTTCCGGAACATCACGCTGGCCACCTTCGGTCGCCTCGCCCGGGCCGGGTTCACCGACGCCGGCCGAGAGGTCAGCGCCGCCGAACGGGTGGCCGGCTCGCTGGAGCTGCGTCCCCGGGGTGTGCACCGTCCGGTGCGCCAGCTCTCCGGCGGCAACCAGCAGAAGGTGGTGGTCGGCCGGTGGCTGCTCGGTGACACCCGGCTGCTGCTGCTCGACGAGCCGACCCGGGGCGTCGACGTCGGTGCCCGGGCCGAGCTGTACCAGGTGATCCACGACCTCGCCGCGCAGGGCGTGGGCGTCCTGCTGGTCTCCAGCGAGGTGCCCGAGGTACTGGGGCTGGCCGACCGGGTGCTGGTGATGCGGGAAGGACGCGTCGTCCACCAGGCCCCGGCCGGTGAGATCGATGAGGAGACCGTGCTCGACCTCGTCATGTCGGGGTCGGCGAAGGAAAGTGCCGCGGCGTGACCGGGCGACCCGACCGGTTGGCCAGCGGCCAGCCGGTAAACGAAGGAGTAGGACTGTGACCGCGGAAGAGGCCACGGCGACCGTACCCGGTAAGGAGAAGCCGGCAGCGCCGCCGGCGCACGGCGCGGACGAACCACCCCGGCAGAGCTGGTGGCGTTCCGACGCCAGCGAGTATGCCCGACGCAACCTGTGGCTGGTCGGCGTCCTCGTCATTCTGGTCATCATCGGTGCCGCCACCCGGCCCGACCTATACAGCGACCCGACCTGGGTCCGCAACAACATCTTCACCATCTTGCAGCAGGCCTCCGCGATCGGCGTGGTCACCGTCGGCATGACATTCGTGATCATCGCCGGCGGCATCGACCTGTCGGTCGGCGCGATCATGGCGCTGGCCGGGGTATGGGCCACCACGGTGGCGA
The DNA here is from genome assembly GCF_029626105.1 of Solwaraspora sp. WMMD792. Classification (NCBI taxonomy): domain Bacteria; kingdom Bacillati; phylum Actinomycetota; class Actinomycetes; order Micromonosporales; family Micromonosporaceae; genus Solwaraspora; species Solwaraspora sp. WMMD792. Next base: position 3,868,816 of record NZ_JARUBH010000009.1, on the reverse strand, counting down.
CCCAGAGTTTCGGCCCCGGCGGCATGATCTTCACCGCCGTCGTGGTCGGGATGTGCGTCGGGCTGGTCAACGGAGTGCTGATCTCGTACGGCCGGCTGGTGCCGTTCATCGCCACCCTGGCGATGATGGTGGCCGCGCGAGGGTTGGCCGCGCTCATCTCCGGCAAGCAGACCCAGGTCTCCACCTCGTCGGTGATCAACGGAATGGCCACCCAGCGGATCCTCGGAATCCCGTTGCTGGTCGTCATCCTCGCCGCGGTGGTCGCCGCCGGCTGGGTGCTGCTCAACCGCACCACCTTCGGCCGACGCACCGTCGCCATCGGCGGCAACGCCGAAGCGGCCCGACTCGCCGGGATCAACGTCCGGTGGCACACGCTGCTCATCTACGGCCTGTCCGGGCTGTGCTGCGGCATCGGCGCGATCATGCTGACCGCGCAGGCCAACTCGGCCCAGGCAGCCATGGCAAACCTGTACGAGCTTGACGCGATCGCCGCGGCGATCATCGGCGGCACGCTGCTCACCGGCGGTCGCGGCACCATCATCGGCGCCCTGTTCGGGGTGCTGGTCTTCTCCACCATCACCAACCTGTTCGCCATCAACGGACTCTCCACCGAATCCCAGAACATGATCAAGGGCGGGATCATCGTGGTGGCCGTTCTCATCCAGCAGTTCCGGTTCAACTCCCTCAGCCAGCTCTTCAACCGAAGAACCGCCTGAGTCCCACCTGACACACCCATCCACCGCCCGGTGGCCGTCGACTCCGACGGTCGCCAGGCCCCGCACACCCCGATAACCCCTCGCCATTGCGATCCAGGAGGTCGTCATGACCGCTTTCTCCCGTCGGACACTGTTCGGCGCGCGCGGCGCCGCCGCCGGTGACATGTCCCGCCGTCGGCTGCTCGCCGGTGGTGCCGCAGTCGGTGCCGGTGTACTGCTGAGCGCGTGCACCAGCAACGAAGCCGCCCCGACCAACACCCAGACGCAGGCCGCCAACCAGGGCAACCCCAACTCCGAGCCCGGTGAGACCGTCACCATCGGCTTCTCCGCCCCGGCGGCCGACCACGGCTGGCTCGCGGCGATCACCAACAACGCCCGGGCCCAGGCCGAGGCGTACTCGGACGTGGAGTTCCTCACCGTCGAGGCGGGCGCCGACGCCGCCGCTCAACGGGCCGCGCTGGACACCCTGATCTCGCAGAGCCCGGACGTCATCGTGATGCTGCCGCACGACGGAGCCGAGCTGACCGCCAGCGGCCTGCAGGCCATGGAGGCCGGCATCCCGGTGGTCAACCTGGACCGGGCGTTCACCCAGGCGCTCGCCTACCGTACCCAGATCAAGGGCGACAACTACGGCATGGGCGTGTCGGCGGGCAACTTCATCGCCGCCCAGATGCAGGAGAAGGGCATCGCCAACCCGGTGATCGCCGAGATCGCCGGGATCGACGCGTTGGAGCTGACCCAGGAGCGGTCCGCCGGTTTCAAGGACGCCCTCGAGGTGCACGGCTTCACCATCGCCAACCGGCGGGCGGCCGAGTTCACCGCGGACTCCGGCCAGCGCGAGGCGGCCAACCTGCTGCAGGCCCTGCCGAAGATCGACGCCATCTGGAACCACGATGACGACCAGGGCATCGGGGTACTGGCCGCGATCAGCCAGGCCAACCGGTCGGAGTTCATCATGGTCGGTGGCGCCGGTTCGCGGGCGGCGATGGAGGCGATCCAGGCCGACGACAGCGTGCTGAAGGCGACCGTCACCTACAGCCCGTCGATGGCCTCCTCGGCGATCTCGCTCGCCCGCCTGATCGCGCAGGGCCGGGGCATGTCCGATCTGGTCGAGCTGCAGGTGCCCAAGGAGATCATCCTGGCCTCGGAGACCATCACCAAGGAGAACGCGAGCGAGTACCTGCCGCTCGGGTTCTGACCTTTTCGGGGAGGCTTACCTTGTCCGCTGAACACAACGAACTGCGGGTCGGCATGGTCGGCTACGCGTTCATGGGCGCCGCGCACTCGCAGGCCTGGCGAACCGTGAACCGGGTCTACGATCTGCCGGCGCGGGTCCGGATGACCGCAGTGTGCGGCCGGGACGAGTCCAAGGTGGCCGAGGCCGCCGACCGACTCGGCTGGGAGTCGCACACCACCGACTGGCGGGCGCTGATCGCTCGGGATGACATCGACGTGGTCGACATCTGTACGCCGGGTGACAGCCACGCCGAGATCGCCATCGCGGCACTCGCAGCCGGCAAGCACGTGCTGTGCGAAAAGCCACTGGCCAACACCGTGGCCGAGGCGCAGCAGATGGCCGACGCGGCCCGGGCCGCCCGGGCCAGCGGCGTCCGGTCGATGTGCGGGTTCAACTACCGGCGGGTGCCGGCGGTGACGTTGATGCGTCAACTCGTCGCCGACGGCCGGATCGGAACGATCCGGCACGTGCGGGCGGTGTACCTGCAGGACTGGATCCTCGATCCGGACTTTCCACTGGTCTGGCGGTTGCAAAAGGACAAGGCGGGTTCCGGGGCGCTGGGTGACATCGGTGCGCACATCATCGACGCCACCCAGTTCGTCACGGGCCAACGGATCGCCCAGGTGAGCGGGCTGACCGAGACGTTCGTCAAGCGGCGGCCGCTGCCGGCCGGTTCCAGCGGGTTGACCGCTGCGGCCGGCGGCGGGTCCGCAGACGGCGCCGAACCAGCCACCGGCGAGGTCACCGTCGACGACGCCGCGCTGTTCATGGCCCGGCTCGACGGCGGGGCGGTGGCCAACTACGAGGCGACCCGCTTCGCCACCGGACGCAAGAACGGGTTGCGGATCGAGATCAACGGCTCGCTCGGGTCGGTCGCGTTCGACTTCGAGCGGATGAACGAGCTGGAGTTCTTCGACGCCACCCGGCCCGCGGCCGAGCAGGGCTTCACCCGCATCATCGTGACCGAACCGGAGCACCCGTACCTGTCCGCCTGGTGGCCGCCCGGCCACGGCATCGGGTACGAGCACTCCTTCACCCACCAGGCACGTGACTTCGTCGCGGCGCTGGCGGCCGGAGACGACCCGACACCGTCCTTCGACGACGCCCTCCAGGTCCAGCAGGCGCTGGCCGCGGTGGAGCAGTCGGCCGAGCTCGGCGAATGGGTCACCGTGGACTCGGCGAAGCCCACGGCACCGGCCTGAGCGGCTCGACCTCGTCGAGACGCCTGGAACCGAGACTCCTCGTCCCGTGGGCGAGGGTCGCCCGGCGCGGTTGCGCCCCGCGCCGGGTGATCCGCGGGTACGAGGACGGCTCGTCCGGCGTGACCGGATCGGGATTCCCCGGTCACGCCGGACGGCCAGCAGGGCGTACCAGAAGAGACTCTGGCGGACGTGGCACCGCGCCAGGGGTGAGGCACCAACCGTAACTGGCCGTACACAACGGAATCAGTGCCCACGGTGAGGCGCTAGCCTCCCCAACCCCCGGAGGAACGACTGATGAGCAGATCCGCCCGGCGATGGCTTGCCGTCGCCGCGGGCGCGGCACTCGCCGCACCCATGATCACCACCGCGCCAGCGGTCGCCCACGATGGCCACGAACACGACGAGAACTACCAGGTGCTGGTCTTCACCAGCACCGAGGGAGTAGCCCACCCCTCGACCGCCAAGGGTGTCAACGCGGTCCGCAGCCTCGGCAGGAACAACGGGTTCACCGTCGACGTGTCCCGCAACGGAACCGTGTTCACCGAGGAGAACCTGGCGAACTACGCCGCCGTGGTCTTCCTGAACAACAACGGCGACGTGCTCGACGACGCGCAGCAGGAGGCGTTCGAGAACTACGTCAAGGCCGGCAACGGGTACATCGGCGTGCACGCCGCCGTCGACGCCGAACCGGACTGGGCGTTCTACCGTGACCTGGTCGGCACCACCTCGACCGGCACCACCGCCAGCGGCGCGGGCGTGATCGACGTCGCGGACCGCTACCACCCGTCGACCAGCACCGTCCCCCGCCAGCTGACCATCGACGAGAACTACCTCAACTTCGCGGAGAACGTCCGCGGCATCCAGCACGTGCTGGCCACCGTCGACACCGACACGGTCAGCGACAGCAGCATGGGCTACGACCACCCGGTCTCCTGGTGCCAGGACTACCAGGGCGGCCGCTCCTGGTACACCGGTCTCGGCTCCGCCCCGGAGACGTTCACCATCGGCGCGTTCCGCAAGCACCTGCTCGGCGGCATCCAGTGGGCCGCCGGCGTCGCCGAGGGCGACTGCGGCGCGACCGTCGAGTCCAACTACGAGCGGGTGGTCCTCAACGACCAGCCCGGTGAACCGATGAGCCTCGCCGTGCTGCCCGACGGCCGGGTGCTGCACAACACCCGCAGCGGAGAGGTCCGGCTCTACGACCCGGCCAGCGGCGCCAGCCCGGTCATCAGCAACATCGACGTCTACCAGCACGACGAGGACGGCCTGCAGTCGGTCACCCTCGACCCTAACTTCGCCGAGAACAAGTGGGTCTACCTCTACTACGCGCCGCCGCTGGACACCCCGGTCGACGACCCGGCCACCCCGGGCGTCAACGAGGGCGACGCGCCGGCCAACAGCGAGGACCCCAGCGTCTGGGAGGCGTTCAAGGGCTATAACCTGCTGTCCCGGGTCAAGTTCGTCGAGGAGCCGACCCCGCACCTGGACCTGTCGACCGAGCAGGAGATCCTCAAGGTCGGCACCGACCGGGGTGCCTGCTGCCACGTCGCCGGTGAAGTCAAGTTCGACGGCAAGGGCCTGCTCTACCTGGTCACCGGCGACGACACCAACGCCAGCGGCTCGGACGGTTACACGCCGATCAACCGCTCGCTGACCCGTGGCCCGGCCTACGACGCCGCCCGTTCCTCGGCCAACACCAACGACCTGCGCGGCAAGGTGCTGCGCATCCGGGTCAAGCCGGACGGCAGCTACGCCATCCCGGCCGGCAACCTGTTCCCCGAGTCGCAGGACCTCGACGACCAGACCCGCCCGGAGATCTTCCTGATGGGTCTGCGTAACCCCTTCCGGTTCGACGTCGACGAGCGCGGCTGGGTCTACATCGGCGACTACTCGCCGGACTCGCGCAACCCGAGCGCGACCCGCGGGCCGGAGGGCACCGGACGGTGGTTCGCCGCCAAGCGGGCCGGCAACTACGGCTGGCCGTACTGCTACTCGCCGACCCTGCCGTACATCGACTACGACTTCGAGACGCAGACCTCGGGTGAGCCGTTCAACTGCGCGGCGCCGATCAACGACTCGCCCCGCAACACCGGTCGCAGCCTGTTGCCGCCGGTCGAGCAGCCGCAGTTCTGGTACACGTTCAACGCCACCACCACCTGCCGGGACAGCTACCTGGTCGACCCGGCCGGCACCTGCGACTTCCAGTGGCCGGTCGTCGGCACCGGTGGCGTCGGCCCGATGGGCGGGCCGATCTACAAGTTCGACGAGTCGCTGGAGTCGGACTACAAGCTGCCGCAGTACTTCCACGACGCCGTCTTCTTCGGTGAGTTCAGCCGGGACCGGATGTTCACCATGCGGACCAACGGCAGCGGCAAGCTGTTCGGCGTCGAGCGGTTCCTGTCCACCTTCACCTTCGACAACCCGATGGACATGGAGATCGGCCCGGACGGCACCCTCTACGTGCTGGACTACGGTGACGGCTTCTTCCGGCCAAACCCGGACGCGTCGCTTTACCAGATCCGGTACGTCAAGGGCACCCGTGGACCGGTCGCCGAACTCGACGCGTCGCCCACCTCCGGCCAGGCCCCGCTGACCGTGCAGTTCTCCAGCGAGGGCACCAACACCCCGGAGCCGGGCGCCAGCATCGACATCGCCTGGGACTTCGACGGGGACGGCACAACCGACTCCACCGAGGCCAACCCGTCGTACACCTACACCAGCAACGGCGTCTACTACGCCCAGCTGACGGTGACCGACTCCAACGGCAAGCAGGCGACGTTGAGTCGGACCATCACGGTCGGCAACACCGCACCGACGGTGGAGGTCACCGCCCCGCTGTCCGGTTCCTTCTTCAACTGGGGCGACTCGGTGCCGTACACCGTCACCGTCACCGACCCCGAGGACGGCGCCATCGACTGTGAGCGGGTAGAGGTCAGCTTCGTGCTCGGCCACGACGAGCACGGCCATCCGCAGACCACCACCACCGGGTGCACCGGTAACCTGCCGACCCCGGCCGACGGGGCCGACCACGCCGGCAGCTACCTGTTCGGCGGGATCAGCGCCAGCTACACCGACCTGGGCGGCGGCGGCCAGCCGGCGCTGACCACGATCGGCCAGGCCACCATCCAGCTCTACCAGCAGCAGGCCGAGTTCGCCCCGATCCAGCAGGGCGTGTCGATCTCCAACACCTCGGACACCGGCGGCGGCCAGCACGTCTCCGGCATCAACGAGGGCGACTACATCGCGTTCGACCCGATCAACCTCGGCGGGATCGACACGGTGACACTGCGCCACGCCGGTGGCTCCTCGTCGACCGCGGGCACCCCGCGGGCCGCCGTGGAGCTGCGGGTCGACGCGCCGGACGGACCGCTGGTGGCCAGCACCACGCTGACCGCCACCACCGGCTCCAACGACTGGGCCAGCACCGACGTGGCGGTCGACCACCCGGCCGGCACCCACCAGCTGTACCTGGTCTTCCGAACCGTCGAAGGCGGAGCAACGTTCAACCTGTTCAACCTCAACTGGGTGCAGTTCGTTCCGGCGAGCTGACCCGGTCCGTGGGCCGGTGGCCGGCCGGCCACCGGCCCACGGACGACAACCGGTGACCGCCGGGGCGGGCGTACCGTCCGCCCCGGCGGGACCGACCAGCAGGACCACGGCCGGGGTGACCCGGCCGGGGACAACCGAATCGGGGGAGGCAGGGCCGAACGCCGAACGTCCCTGCCTGCCACAGCCCCGTCCGTCCGGTCGACCGGGCCCAACGACGGCGTCGTTGACGCCGACCTCGGCGCCGTCGACGGTGGTGCCACCCTGGCGCGCCCGGACGGACGGGGCCTTGCCAGACCGGCAAGGCGACAACCGGCAGCAGTACGACCACCGCCAGCGGCGGGCGTTTGGAGGCACGAATGCGTACCGGAGTCTGGCTGATCGGGGCGCGTGGCTCGGTCGCGGTCACCAGCATCGTCGGCGCGCTGGCCGTGCGCGCCGGCCTGGCCGACACCACCGGCTGCGTCACCGAACTACCGCCGCTGCGCGGCCCGGCCCTGCCCAGCTTCGCCGATCTCGTTTTCGGCGGACACGACATCGCCGCGACGCCCCTGGTGAAGAAGGCCGACGCGTTGGCCAGCGCCGGTGTGGTCCCGGGGCGGCTGGTCGCCGCGCTGCACACCGAGCTGGCCGGCCTGGAACCGCAGTTGCGTCCGCTGCCGGCCGGGGCCACCCAGGCCGAGACCGCGGCGGCGATCGCGGCGGACCTGGTCGCTTTCCGCCGCCGGCACGACCTCGACCAGGTGGTGGTGGTCAACGTCTCGACCACTGAACCGGCGCCGCCGCCGCATCCGGCACACGACGACCTCGCCGCGCTCGCAGCCGCGCTCACCGAGGCGCCCAGCGGCGCGCCGGTGCTGCCGCCGAGCGCGTTGGTGGCGTACGCCGCGCTCGGCGCCGGCTGCGGCTACGTCGATTTCACCCCGTCGGTGGGGGCCCGGTTGCCGGCCCTCGACGAGCTCGCCCGGCAGCGGGGGGCACCGTACGCGGGGCACGACGGCAAGACCGGCGAGACGCTGGTGAAAGCGGTGCTGGCCCCCATGTTCGCGCTGCGTAACCTGCGGGTCCGCAGCTGGTCCGGCAGCAACCTGCTGGGTGGCGGCGACGGGGCCAACCTGGCCGAGCCGGCGGCCAACGCGGCCAAGGCGGCCAGCAAACAGCGGGTGCTCGGTGAGATCCTCGGTTACCAGCCGCAGGGACACACCCGGATCGAGTACGTCGACGACATCGGCGACTTCAAGACCGCCTGGGATCTGATCACCTTCTCCGGCTTCCTCGGCACCGGGATGCGGATGGAGTTCACCTGGCACGGGTGCGACTCGGCACTGGCCGCCCCGTTGGTGCTGGACCTGGCCCGACTGACCGCCGCCGCCGCCCGCGCCGGTCGCTCCGGGCCGCTGCCGGAACTGGCGTTCTTCTTCAAGGACCCGATCGGGTCGGGCCCGCACGCCCTCGGCGACCAGTGGCGCGCCCTGGTCGAGTTCGCCGGGTACCTGCACGGTCAGACGGCCGAGCCGGGCGGTGCCGCATGACACCGCCACGGCTGTCGGACCTGGCCGAGCTGGTCCGGGCACCGGCAGCGCTGTCCGTACCAGGTGACGTGGTCGCCGGGGCGGCTGCCGCCGGCGGGCTCGGCCCGCGTACCGCCGGACTGGCCGGCGCGTCGGTCTGCCTCTACTGGGCCGGGATGGCCGCCAACGACTGGGCCGACCGGGAGCTCGACGCGGTCGAGCGGCCACAGCGACCCATCCCGTCCGGCCGGGTCACCCCCGGTGCCGCGCTCGCTGTCGCCGCCGGGCTGACCACCGCCGGCCTGGCGCTCACCGCCGTGACCGGCGGCCGCCGGGCGCTCGCCGTCGGCGTGCCGCTGACCGCCGCCATCTGGGCGTACGACCTGTGGGCCAAGAACACCCCGGCCGGCCCGGCGGTGATGGCCGCCTGCCGAGGGCTCGACGTCCTGCTCGGCTCGGCCGGCACCGGCCGGACCCGGGCCGCGCTGCCTGCCGCGCTGGCCGTCGCCGCGCACACCTACACCGTGACCGAACTGTCCCGCAGCGAGGTCAGCGGCGCCGATCCCCGGCTGCCGGCGGCCACCTTGGCCGGGACCGCCGCCATCGCACTGGCCAGCGTCGCGCCGGCGGCCGGCCGGGCCATGTCGGTCCGCGCGGCGACGCCGACCGGCCGGGCTACGGCGGTCCGTGCCACGACGACCCGCCAGGCCACCTCCGCCCGCTGGTGGCGGGCCGGGGTCACCGCCGGACTCGCCGGCTGGTACGCCGCCCGATACGGTGCCGCGCAGACCGCGGTCGCCCGCGACCCCCGGCCCGAGCAGGTACGCGCGGCGGTCGGCGCCGGCATCGTCGGTCTGCCCGCCCTGCAGGGCGCGCTCACCGCCCGGGCGGCGGCGACCGGCACCGGCCTGGCCACCGCCGTCGGGCTCGCCGTCTCCGCCGCCGCGCCGATCGGTCGGCGGCTGGCCCGCAAGGTGTCCCCGACATGAACGCCGACCCGGCCGGCGAGCGGGAACCGGCAACCGGCGGGTCCGGCCCGGCCGCAGCAGCCGGGCTGCGGTTCGGGTACGGCACCAACGGCTTCGCCAACCATCGGCTCGGTGACGCGCTGGCGCTGCTCGCCGACCTCGGCTACCAGGGTGTCGCGCTCACCCTCGACCACGATCACCTCGACCCGTACGCCGCCGGTCTGCCCGGCAAGGTGGCCCGGGTCGCCGACCAGTTGCGGGACCTCGACCTCGCGGTCGTGGTCGAGACCGGCGCCCGGTACCTGCTCGACCCGTGGCACAAACACGCCCCGACCCTGCTGCACGACACCGCGTCCCGTCGGGTCGACTTCCTGCGCCGGGCGGTGGCGATCGGCGCCGACCTGGGCGCGGAGGCGGTCTCCTTCTGGTCCGGGGTGCGCCCGGCCGACGTCGACGACGCCATCGCCTGGGACCGGCTGGTCGCCGGCTGCGCGACGGTCGTCGAGGCGGCCGACGCCGCCGGCGTCACCCTCGGCTTCGAACCCGAGCCCGGGATGCTGGTGGCCGACATCGCCGGCTGGTGGCGGCTGCGCGACGCGCTGGGCCGACCGGACCGGTTCGGCATCACTCTCGACATCGGACACTGCCGCTGCCTGGAGCCGGTGCCGGTGCCGCAGTGCGTGACCGACGTGGCCGCGCACCTGGTCAACGTCCAGATCGACGACATGCGCCGGGGCGTGCACGAGCACCTCGAGTTCGGCACCGGGGAGATCGACTTCCCGCCGGTGCTGGCCGCCCTCGACGCCGCCGGTTACCGGGGCCTGGTCGCCGTCGAGCTGCCCCGGCATTCGCATGCCGCCCCGGCGGTCGCCGCCCGGTCCATCGAGTTCCTTCGGTCCGCCGAACTCCAGGCCCGCACGGGACCGGCCGGTACGGCATCAGCCGGTACGGATTCGGCCCGCACCGTCGCTGAAGGAGGCCAGCCGTGAACCGACCCGCCCAGCCCGCCGACGACCCCCACGAGGACCCCGCCGACGTCGCCGGCCGACTCGCCGCCGCGCTGTCCGGCGTACCCGATCCGGACTGGCTCGCGCAGGCGCGGAGCCGGATCGTCACCGACCCGGCCAGCCTGCCGATGCTGTTCGCCAGCGCGGGCCGCCGCTGCGGCCGGGCCGAGCTGGCTGCCGTACCGGGATGGTCGGCCGACGAGGCCGCCCGGGTGCTGCTCCTCGTCGACCTGGCCACCGTCACCACCGAAGCGGAGTTGGCCGCCGCGGTCGCCGACTGCTACCACCACGGCGACGCCGCGGAGCGTCGGGCGGTGCTCAAGGCGCTGCCGCTGCTGCCGGTCGGCGACCGGGCGGTGCCGCTGCTCGACGACGCGATCCGGACCAACGACACCCGGCTGCTGGCCGCCGCGCTCGGCCGGTACGCCCGCCACCTCGACCAGCCGGCGTGGCGTCAGGCGGTGCTCAAGTGCGTCTTCACCGGCGTACCGCTGGCCGCCGTGCACGACCTCGACGCCCGCGCCGACGCCGAACTGCTGATCATGCTCGCTGGGCTGCACGACGAGCGGGTCGCCGCCGGCCGGACCCTGCCGGACGACGCGCTCGCCCTGCTGCAGCGGCTGCGCTCCGCCGCAGCGGACACCACCACCCGACAGGAGGGGTGAATGCGCATCTTCGACCCGCACATCCACATGACCTCGCGGACCACCGACGACTACCAGGCGATGGCCGACGCCGGGGTCCGGGCCCTGGTCGAACCGGCGTTCTGGCTCGGCCAGCCGCGCACCAACGTCGGCTCGTTCGTCGACTACTTCGACTCGCTGCTCGGCTGGGAGCCGTTCCGGGCCAGCCAGTTCGGCATCCGGCACCACGCCACGATCGCGCTGAACCCGAAGGAGGCCAACGACCCCCGCTGCGCCGGTGTGCTCGACGTACTGCCCCGCTACCTGGTCAAGGACGGGGTGGTGGCGGTCGGCGAGATCGGCTACGACTCGATGACCCCGGCCGAGGACGAGGCGTTCGCCGCCCAGCTGGCGCTGGCCCGCGCGCACGAGTTGCCGGCCCTGGTGCACACCCCGCACCGGGACAAGGCCCGGGGCACCGAACGGACCCTGGCGGTGGTCGCCGAGTCCGGCATCGACGCCGGCCGCGTCGTCGTCGACCACCTCAACGAGGTGACGGTCGGGCTGGTCAAGGAGTCCGGCTGCTGGATGGGCTTCTCCATCTATCCGGAGACCAAGATGTCGCCGCCGCGGATGGTGGAGATCCTCAAGCAGTACGGCCCGGAGCGGATCCTGGTCAACTCGGCCGCCGACTGGGGCCGGTCCGATCCGTTGCTGACCCGGACCACCGGCGAGGCGATGCTGGCCGCCGGATTCAGCGCCGACGACGTCGACCGGGTGCTGTGGCGCAACCCGGTGGAGTTCTACGGCCAGTCCGGCCGGCTCGACCTGAGCGACGTCGCCGCCACCGCACCGACCTTCGAAGGCAGCTCGATCATGCGGGGCGGTGGCTGATGCGCCTGCACGACCGGCGGCGGCGCACCGTCCACCTCAGCTACTGCACCAACGTGCACCCGGCCGAGGACCTCGACGGAGTGCTCGGCCAGCTCGACACGTACGCGGTGCCGGTCCGCGACCGGCTCGCCGCTGACCCGCTCGGCCTGGGTCTGTGGCTGGCCGCGCCGGCCGCCGCCGCGCTCGCCGCCGACCCGGCCGCCCGTCGCCGGCTGCGCACCGCGCTCACCGACCGTGGCCTGGAAGTGGTCACCCTCAACGGGTTCCCGTACGAGGCGTTCCAGGCGCCGGTGGTCAAACACGCCGTGTACCACCCGGACTGGGCCGACCCGCGCCGGCTGGACTACACCCTGGCGCTGGCCCGGATCCTCGCCGACCTGCTGCCCGACGACGCCGAGCGCGGCTCCATCTCCACGCTGCCGCTGGCCTGGCGGGAGCCGTGGGACGCCGAGCGGGCCGACGCCTGCGCCCGGATGCTGGACCGGCTGGCCGTCGGCCTGGCCGAGGTCGAACGGGACACCGGTCGGACGATCCGGGTCGGCTTCGAACCTGAACCGGGCTGCGTCGTGGAGACCACCGCCCAGGCCGCCGAACAGCTGGGCCGGGTGGACACCGACCGGCTCGGCGTCTGCGTCGACCTGGCCCATCTCGCCTGTGCCTGGGAGGAGCCGGTCGCCGCGGTCGGTCGGCTGCGGTCCGCCGGGCTACCGGTGGTCAAGGTCCAGGTGTCGGCCGCGTTGGAGGTCACCGACCCGGTGCGGGACCGGTCCGCGATCGCCGGGTACGTCGAACCTCGGTTCCTGCACCAGACCCGGTCCGGGGTTGCCGGGGCGACCGACGATCTCGACGCCGCGCTCGACGCCGGGCTGCCCGGCCCGTGGCGGGTGCACTACCACGTGCCGCTGCACGCCGCGCCGGTCGCGCCGCTGGCCTCGACGATGCCGCAGCTGCGGGCCGGTCTCGCCGCGATCATCGACGGCGACGGCTGTGACCACTTCGACGTGGAGACCTACACCTGGGGGGTGCTGCCGGCCGGACAACGTCCTACCGGACCCGACCAGCTCGCCGCCGGGATCGCCGCCGAGCTGGCCCAGGCCCGCGACGAACTGGTCGGGCTCGGCATGAGCGCCCGCACCCGTACCACCGCCACCCGTACCGCCGCCGGATCGGAGGCCGCCGCATGAACCCGTTGCTGGTGCTCGACGTGGTCGGCCTGACCCCCCGGCTGCTGCGCCACATGCCCCGGCTGGCGGCGGTCGCCGACACCGGCTTCCAGGCCGAACTCGGCACCGTGCTGCCGGCGGTCACCTGCTCGGTGCAGTCCACCTTCCTGACCGGTGAGCCGCCGTCCGGCCACGGCATCGTCGGTAACGGCTGGTACTTCCGCGACCTCGGCGAGGTGTTCCTCTGGCGGCAGCACAACGCCCTGGTCGGCGGGGAGAAACTGTGGCAGGCCGCGCGCCGGGTCCGCCCCGACTACACGGTGGCGAACATCTGCTGGTGGTACGCGATGGGTGCGGACGTCAACTGGACGGTCACCCCCCGGCCGATCTACCACGCCGACGGGCGCAAGGACCCGGACTGCTACACCGATCCGCCGCAGCTGCACGACGAGCTGACTGGTCGGCTCGGCACGTTCCCGCTGTTCAACTACTGGGGGCCGGGTGCCGGGCTGGTGTCGTCGGAGTGGATCGCGAAGGCGACCCGGCAGATCATGGCCGACCATTCGCCGGATCTGACCCTGGCGTACCTGCCGCATCTCGACTACGACCTGCAACGCTACGGTGGCGCCGGCCCGCACGCGCAGCGGGCGGCGGCCGAACTCGACGCGGTGCTGGCTCCGCTGCTGGACGCGGCGGCGGCGCGCGGCGCGACCGTGGTGGCGCTGTCCGAGTACGGCATCACCGACGTGTCGCAGCCGGTGCACGTCAACCGGCTGCTGCGCGCCGAAGGGCTGCTGCGGGTCTACACCCAGGCCGGGATGGAGTACCTGGATCCGTGGACGTCGCGGGCGTTCGCCGTCGCCGATCACCAGATCGCCCACGTGTACGTCCGGGATCCGGCCGACGTCGCGACGGTGGCCAAGCTCTGCGCCGGCCTGCCCGGGGTGGCGCAGGTCCTCGACGCCGACGGCAAGGCGGCCGCCGGCCTGGACCATCCGCGCTCCGGTGAGCTGGTGCTGGTGGCGCAGCCGCAGGCCTGGTTCACCTACTACTACTGGCGCGACGACACCGCCGCGCCGGACTTCGCCCGGTTGGTGGAGATTCACCGCAAGCCCGGCTACGACCCGGCGGAGCTGCTGTTCGACCCGACCAACCCGGGTGCCGCCAAGGCACGCGCGGCGATCGCCCTGGCCCGCAAGAAGATCGGCCTGCGGTACACGATGAACGTGGTCGGGCTGGACGCCGGCGCGCGGGCGGTACACGGATCGCACGGCCGGCTGCCGGACGACCCCGCCGACGGTCCGGTGCTGCTCTGCTCGGACCCGGCGCCGGCCCGGGACCGGTTCGCCGCCACCGAGGTCAAGTCGCTGCTGCTGGAATTGGCCGGGCTCGACGCCGATGCACCGGCACCGGCTCAGGCGCCGTCGCCTGAGGTGTCCCGGTGACCGTGGCGCCGGCCCGCCCCGGCGACAGCCCGGGTCCGGACGCCCCGGCCGGTGCCGGTGCCGGTGCGGTGGGCTGGTCGCTGCGCGAGCGGTGCGACGCCGAACTGACGGCGTTCCTCGACCGGCAGGATCCGCACTGGCCGGACGGGGCACCGCGCGGGGTGTACGACACACTGCGCCGGTTCGTCCTGGTCGGCGGCAAGCGGCTGCGTCCGGTCTTCTGCTACTGGGGGTGGCGCGGTGCCGGGGGAGCGGACTGCCGGGAGATCGTCGCGGCCGCCGCCGCGCTGGAGATCTTCCACGCGTTCGCGCTGATCCACGACGACATCATGGACGGAAGCGACCGTCGCCGGGGCGAGCCGTCGGTGCACCGGATCTTCGCCGACCTGCACACCCGCTCGTCCTGGCGGGGCGACTCCGGCCGGTACGGGCGCAACGCGGCGCTGCTCTGCGGGGACCTCTGCGCCGCCTGGGCGGACCAGATGTTCCACGAGTGCGGGCTCGACGCCGCGCAGATCCGGCGCGGCTACGCGGTCTTCGCCGGGATGCGTACCGAGGTGATCGCCGGGCAGTACCTGGACCTGGTGTCCGGCGTCGGCGACGGTTCGGTGGCCAGTGCGTTGACGGTAATCCGGATGAAAGCCGCTAGATACACAGTTACCCGACCATTGCAGATCGGTGCGGCCCTTGCCGGGGCCGGGCCCGAACTGCTGGACGCGTACGCTGCCTTCGGTGATCCACTGGGTGACGCGTTCCAGCTCCGGGACGACGTACTCGGAGTGTTCGGCGACCCGGCGGTCACCGGCAAGTCGGTGCTCGACGATCTGCGAGAGGGCAAGTCGACGGTGATGATGGCGCAGGCCCGCAACCTGGCGGACCGCAGCCAGGCAGCCCGGTTGCGAGAGCTGTTCGGCAATCCGGAGCTGGACCCGACCGGGGCCGACGAGCTGCGCGGCATCATCGTCGACACGGGAGCTCTCGAGGCGATCGAGCAGATGATCCGGATTCGTACCCAGGAAGCGGTGACCATTCTCGTCGATGCGTCGTTGACCCCCGAGACGCGCACGGAATTGACCGCCCTGGCTGAATCGGTGGCCGAGCGGCAGAGCTGACCCGCAGGACCCCAAGGAGGCATCGTGGCCGTACCCCATCAGGTGACCGGTGGTTCACACCCGGTCGACCAGCATGGTGTCGAACCGGGAACGGAGCACCGGCGGCTGCGGATAGCCATGATCGGCCAGAAGGGGATGCCCGCGACGTACGGCGGGATCGAACGCCACGTCGAGGAGCTGGCCAGCCGGCTGGCCGCTCGGGGACACGACGTCACCGTGTACTGCCGGCCCAGCTACGGGTCGGTGCCGATGGACCGGTACCGCGGCGTACGGCTGCGCCAGGTGCGAACCGTGGCCAGCAAACACCTCGACGCCATCGTGCACTCCACCACCTCGACCCTGGCCGCCATGCGTGACCGGCCGGACATCGTCCATTACCACGGTCTCGGCCCCGGCCTGGTCGCGCCGCTGCCTCGCTACCTGGCCCGCAGCAAGGTGGTGCTCACCGTGCACGGCCTGGACCAGCAGCGGGCCAAGTGGAGCCGGCTCGCCCAGACGGTGCTCGGCACCGCCCACTGGCTCAGCGGGTACGTGCCCGACGCCCGGGTCGCCGTCTCCCGCGGCCTGGCCAACCACTACCAGACCAGGTTCGGCAGTTCGGCCAGCTACATCCCGAACGGGGTCGGCACCCCACGCCAGGTCCCGGCCCGACAGATCGGCCCCCGCTTCGGCCTCACCCCCGGCCGGTACCTGCTGATGGTCGGCCGTCTCGTGCCGGAGAAATCGGCGGATCTGCTGGTCCGCGCCTTCCGCCAGGTCGACACCGATCTGCGGTTGGCCATCGTCGGCGGATCGTCGTTCAGCGACGACTTCGTGGCCCGGGTACGCGCCGAGGCCGTCGACGACCCCCGGGTCGTCTTCACCGGGTTCGCGTACGGCGATCTGCTGGCCGAGCTCTACTCGCACGCCGCCGGTTTCGTCCAGCCGTCCCGGCTGGAAGGGCTGCCGCTGACCCTGCTGGAAGCGGCCTCCTACGGTCTGCCGGTGGTGGCCAGCGACATCACCCCGCACGTCGAGGTGCTCGCCACCGACGGGCCCGGTCACCGGATCTTCCGCGACGGCGACGCCGACGATCTGGTCCGCGCGCTGCGCCAGGTGGCCGCCGATCCCGACGCGGAGCGCACCGGAGCCAAAGCCCTGCGTGACCGGGTCGGTGCCGAGTACACCTGGGACGCGGCCACCGCCGAACTGGAAGCGCTGTACCTGGATCTGCTGCCGGCCCGCAAGCCGCAGCTGATCCGGCCCCGCCGCCGGCCCCGCAGCGAACCGGACGGCTGATGGCCGGCCCCGGCGTGTCGGCCCATACTGCCTCGTCGAGGATCCAGCTAGATTAGGCCGGCCCACCGGCGAACGGCGGTGGGCCGGGCCGGCCCACCGGGACGGCAGATCGACCTCCGCCCGCCCCCGACCCGGGGTCGGCGGCGGTCCGGGTATGCGGCGCGGCTCGACCCGACAACGGGCGCAGCGGGACCACGGGCGAAGCGGAACAGCGGATCGGCGTGCGGTGACCAGACAACAGCGGGAGTACCGGCCAGCGGGCCGGCTGCTCAGCGTGCTCGCTGCGGTCGCCGCTGCGGCCGTCGCCGTCACCGCCGGCCTGGCGCTCGCCGCCGGTGACCGGCGCGGCGTGGTGCTGCCGATCGCCCTCGTCGCCGGAGCCGCCGTCGGGGTGCTGGCCATCACCCGGTTCTCCGGGTACGTGATCCTGATGCTCGCCGTGCGTCCGCTGCTGGACGTGGTCAAGCTGAGCGGACCGACCGCCGGCCGGGCGGACACCGACCAGGCGTCCCGGCTGAGCGACCCGTCGACCATGGTCGCGGTGCTCTTCCTGCTCGCCGCCGGGCTCTGGCTCGCCGCCCAGTTACGCCGCAGCGGCCGGTTGCGCGGCACCCCGCTGGGCTGGGCGATGCTGCTGGTCGGCGCGACCGCGCTGGTCAGCGCGCTCGGCGCGAACCGGCCGACGCCGAGCCTGCTCGAGGCGATGCGGATTCTGACCGTGGTGGTCATGTTCGTGGTACTCGAACAGTTGATGCCCGACCGGGCGGCGGTCCGGCGGATCCTGATCGCCTGCTACGGCTCGCTGGCCCTGGCGCTGCTCTACACCGTGCTGGTCAGCGCATTCGGGCAGGTGCCGTCCGAGGTCAAAGGCCAGTTCATCAGGGTCAGCGGCCCGTTCAGCCAGTCGACCACCTTCGGCCGGTACCTGATGTTCATGATCGTCTTCGGGTTCGCGATCTACCGGTTCCTGGCCCGGCGCGCCCAGTTGGTCCTCGCCGTACTGCTCGGGCTTTCCCTGGTTTTCCTGATGCTGACCAACACCCGTTCGGCGATCCTCGGTGCGGCGCTCGGGCTGGTCGTCGTCGCGGTGCTGCACCGTAGCGGTCGGATGCTCGCCACCCTGCTGGTCGTCGCGGTCGCCGGAGTCAGTCTGCTGCCCTCGGTCGGGGACAGGTTCGCCCAGCTCGCCGAGGACCGGCCCACCGGCGGCGGGCCGACCGGAAACACCCTGCAGTGGCGGGTCGACTACTGGGCGGAGATCGTCACCCTGGCCAACCGCAACCCGGTCACCGGGATCGGGCCGAACATGACCCAGCACGAGACCTCAGAGGCGAAGAAGCCGCACAACGACCTGCTGCGGGCGTACGTGGAGACCGGTCTGGCCGGGCTGCTGGCCTACCTGGCGATGCTGGTGCTGTTGCTGTACACCGCCCGTACGGCGTTGCGCCGCGCCCCGCCGGACAGCCTGGAACGCGGCGTCGCGGTCGGCTTCGCCGGCTGCGCGGTGGTGTTCATCGCGGTCAGCCTCGGCTCCAACGTCATCTCCAACGTGGTGACGCTGTGGTACTTCGTCGCGTTCGCCGCCGCGGCCAGCGCCATCGCGCACGGCCGGACGACCAGCGCCATCGCGCACGGTCGCACGACCAGCGCGACGACCCACGGCCGAGTCGCGGACGCCATCACCCACGGCCGGGCCGGCACCGGGTCGGTGACCACCCCGGCACCACAACTTCGGTACGAGTAGGAGCCCATAGCGTGGAGATCGTCGACTACCTGCGCATCGCGCGCCGGCGGCTGTGGCTGCTGGTCGGTGTGCCGGTGCTGGCCGCCGGTGCGGCCGCGACCCTGGTGCTGATCGCCCCGCAGCAGTACACCGCGACCGCGTACGTGGCGGCACCGGCGCTGGTCGGCGGGGCGGCCGCCCAGCAGTACACCGGCAACCAGGCGGCCAACCAGTTCGCCGCCGCGTTCAGCGCCGCCGCCACCTCGCCCCGGGTCGTGGACGAGGTGACCGCCGAGACCGGCGTCGCCGCCAACCGGCTGCGGTCCGGGCTGGTGGTCAGCCAGGTCGGGGCGAGCAGCCAGATGGAGATCACCTTCGCGTCGGCGGACCGGTCGATGGTGAGCCCGGTGCTCGCCGCCACCGCCGAACGGGCCCTCGCCTTCCTCTTCTCCTCCCAGGTCGCGATCGCCACCGAGCAGGTCACCGCAGCCAGCACCGACGTCGACGAGGCGACCGCCGCGATCACCGCCTGGGAGGACGAGAACGAGGTCACCCAGCCGGACAAGATCTACCAGGCGACGCTGAACGAGTTGGCCAGCCTGCGCCAGCAGCGACTGCAGATGCAGGCGGTCGGCAACGGCCGGGGCGTCGACGCCGCCACCGAGGCGATCGAGGCCGGGCAGCGCCGACTCGACACCATCGGCCCGAAGCTGCCCGACTACGAGGCGCTGCTCGCCCAGCGGGATGCCGCGACCAGCGCGCTCTCCTCGGCCCGGCAGGGCCTGCAGGCCGCCCGGGCGCAGGCCCAGGCGGCCGATCCGACCGAGGTGACCAGCGTCGGAGCGGTCCGGGCCGTGTCCCGCACCAGGAGCCTGGTCAACACCACGGTGCCGGTCGCCGGTGCCGGGCTGCTGCTCGCCGTGGTCCTGGTCGCCATGCTGGAGCTGCTCGCCCGCAACCGGGCCGGCGAACCACCGGCGTCGCCCAGCGGCGACCCCACACCGCCCCCGGGGCCCGGTCCGACCGGCGGCGACGAGACCCGGGAGATCCCGGCTGCCCGGGTCGGCCGGGCCACCCCGGTCGGGCAGGTGTCCCGGACCGCCGGTCGGGTCTACGGCGCGGGCGGCTCGCTCGAACCGCACCCGGGGCGGTGACGTGACGGCCGAGCCGCCCCCGGCCCCCGCCGCCGGCACCTTGTCGGCCCCTGACTCCGGCGACCAGCACATTCGCGGCATGGCTCGCGGCGGCGGGCTCAACCTGGTCGGGGCGGTCCTCAACCAGGGCGCGGTCTTTCTGGTCATGCTGCTGCTGGCCCGCTTCCTCGGGATCAGCGAAGTCGGCCAGTACGCCCAGTGCTACGCCGTACTGGCCCTGCTCAGCCTGCTGTCGCTGTCCGGGTTCCGGGCCGGGCTGACCCGGTTCGTCGCCGTACACCTCGCCGACGACGACCCGGCCGCGATCCGCGGCACCATCCGACTCGGCCTGGCCATCTCCGCCGGCTCGGCGACCGTGATCGCGATCGCGCTGGCCCTGGCCGCCCCCGCGCTGGCCGCCGCGCTCCACGACCCCGGCCTGGTCACCGGGCTGCGCCTGGTCGCGTTGACCCTGCCTGCGCTGACCGTCTGCGAGGCGGCGCTCGCCGCCACCCGGGGCTGGCGCACCCAGCGGCCGTTCACTTTGATCGGGCAGATCTACGAGCCCGGCACCCGGCTGCTGCTCACCGCGCTGGCCCTGATCACCGGCGTCGGGGTCACCGGCAGCTACTGGGCGCTGGTCGTGGCCGGCTGGTCGGCCGCGCTGCTGGCCCTCGGCGCGCTGGCCCGGCTGATGCGCCGGGTGGCGCCGGGCCCGGTCGTCTACCGGCCCCGGCAACTGTTCAGCTTTTCCACGGTCAGCTGGGTGTCGTCGCTGTCGTCGACCGGCCTGATCTGGGTCGACACCCTGATGCTCGGCTTCTTCGCCAACGACGAGATCGGCGTCTACAACGTCGCCACCCGACTGGTCACCGTGGCGATCTTCGTGCTGGCGCCGATCAACGCCGCGTTCGGGCCGTACCTGGCGTACCTGCACCACCAGGGGCGGGCCGACGAGGTACGGCGGATCTACGGTGCCGCCACCGGCTGGGTGGTGCGACTGTCGCTGCCGGCGTTCGTGGCGCTGCTGGTCTTCCCGGAGAGCCTGCTGACGGTCTTCGGCGGCGGGTTCGCCGCCGGGGCGGCGGTCACCCTGGTCCTCGCGGTCGGGCAGCTGGTCAACGCCGCCACCGGACCGTGCGGCACGGTGCTGAACATGTCCGGCCGGGTGGCGATCAACATGTACGACAACATCGCCGCCCTGCTGCTGAACATCCTGCTCAACCTCTGGCTGATCCCGGCGTACGGGATCATCGGCGCGGCGATCGCCTGGGCGATCTCCCTCGCGGTGGTCAACGTCGCCCGGGTGTTGCAGGTCCGGGCCCTGATCCGGGCGGTCCCGGTGACCGTGGGCATGATCAAAGGCCTCGGTGCCGGGCTGGCCGCGCTGGCCGCCGGGCTGGTCATTCGGCTGCTGCTGCCCGGCTGGCCGGAGCAGCTGCTGGTCGGGCTGCCGGTGGTGGTGACCGTCTACGTTGGCGTGGTGCTGGCGCTCGGCCTGAGCCGGGAGGACATCATGGTGCTGCGTACCCTGCGCAGGGGTGGCCGGCGCGGCGGGGCCGGCCGTCCCGGCGGTGCGGCCGGCCAGGGCCGTTCCGGTGAGTCGGCGGCGGATCTGCAGGAGGTGACGCGTTGACCGGCAACCGGGGAACCACCGACCGACTGCGCCGCACGGTACGCGGGGCCCGGGCCTGGGCACGCACGATGGTCCCCGGCCAGCTCGGCGCCCTGCCGGACTTCCTGATCATCGGCGGGCAGCGCTGCGGTACCACCTCGTTGCACCACTATCTCGCCGCCCATCCGCAGGTCCGCCCGGCCACCGGTAAGGAGCTGCAGTACTTCAGCATCCACCATGGACGTGGCGAACGCTGGTACCAGGCGCACTTCCCGGCCCGCCCGGCCGGTGTCCGCAGCTTCGAGGCCAGTCCGTACTACCTGTTTCACCCGAGCGTGCCGGCCCGGGTCGCCGCCGGCCTGCCGCAGGCCCGCTGCATCGCCCTGCTGCGCGACCCGGTCGAACGGGCCTACTCGCACTACCTGCACACCCGCTCGTACGGTGCCGAACCGCTGTCGTTCGCCGACGCGGTCGACGCCGAAGATCAGCGGCTGGCCGACGCGTTGCGCGACGGCCCGGACAGCCCGACCGCGCACACCGCCCTGCGCAACTACTCCTACCTCGCCCGGGGGCGCTACGCCGAGCAGCTGCGGCGCTGGTACGCCGTCCTGCCGGCGGACCGGCTGCTGGTGCTGCGCAGTGAGGACATGTACGCCGACCCGGCCGGCGTCTACGACCGGGTGCTGCGCTTCCTAGACCTGGATCCGTTCACACCGGCGGGGTTCGCCCAGCACACCCGGCGTACCGACCGGGGGCCGGGGGAGCTGACCGACACGCTGCGAGCCCAGCTCGGCGGCTATTTCGCCCCGTACAACGCCGACCTCGCCGACCTGCTCGGCTGGCCGCACACCTGGTCGCCCCGGAGTTGACCGACGCTCGGTCGCGGCTCCGCTGATGCCGGCCGGGGCTTGCCGTCGGCTGAGACACTGGGTGTCTCCGGCCAGAATGGCGGTTGTCCGTTGCCGTCTCGACCCCGTAAGCCGCTGGGTGCCGCTGCCTCCCTGCTGCTCGTGTTCTGCGGGGTAGTGGCGATTTCCTGCACCCTGTGTCTGACGGCCGCCGTGCTGGAGTTCCGCAAGGATCCGCTGCAGCAATCGGGGGCGCGGGTGTTCGCCGATCGGGCGCAGCGGCTCAGCCGGGAGGTGAGCCTGTTGCCGGCGGACGACCCACCGGCCGGGCACGTCATCCGGATCGTCGCCACCGTCGAGGGCCGGGAACGGACGGAACTCGGGCTCACCGGCCGGGTCTACCTGGTCGACGTGCACGGCGACCATGGTCGGGTGGAGGCAATGTTCACCGAGGACGTGTCGTCCGGCGGCGGCTGGTTCTATGCGGAGGGCGAGGTGACCGTGTGCGTCAGGTGGGACCTCCACCGGAAGTCCACCGTCTACTCGGACATCACCGCCAGGGCGGTGTCCTGCCCGTAGCGGCCTCGGAGCAGCCGCCCACCGCCTCATGATCACATCCCGCCGCGTCATGATCACATGACGAAAATTCGGCCGACACGCCGACCGGCCCCCAGCAGAGCATCAAGTGATCATGATCCGGCGGCAAGGTCATGGCTCAGGATCCGTTGGCTGGTGCACGGGTGAGTACGCCGTGCAGTACCTGGTCGGTGAGTTGGTCGCGGAACCGGGCGTCGGTGGGGTCGGCTCCGGCGACGGACCGGCCGAGCACGGCGAGCAGCAACGCGCCGAGGATGGCGTTGGCGATGTCTGCGACGGTGACTGCGCCGTCGGTGTCGGTCTTTGTTTCGGCGAGGAGTTCCCGGAGCGGGCCGGCGATCCATCTGTCGTTGGCGGCCATGACGTCGGTCATCCGGCCGGTGGAACCGAGGGCGCTGAGCAGGCCGGCGCAGATCCCGGGGTGCTGCGACAAGTAGGTGGCGAGAGCCGTCACCATCGCCCGTAGTCGCCGCTCGGGTGGGTCGGTGGGGTCTATCGAGGCCTGCACCGCCTGGGCTCCGTCGTGGGCGTGCGCGGTCAGGAGGTACGTGAGCAGGTCGTCACGGCCGGCGAAGTAGTAGTACAACGTCGCTCGCGATGCCCCGACCATGCCGGCGATGTCTTCCAGACGGGGCGCAGGGTCGCCGTGGAGCACCTGCTCGCTGACGTCGAGCAGGCGTCGCGCGAGGTCAGCCGGAGGGGTCTTCACGTCGATACAGCCTATCCGGCTTGCCCTGGACCAGAATCCAGATTACAGTCTAAATCATGGTTGAAATCAGATCCTACGGTCCGTGGGCGCTGATCACCGGTGCCTCGTCCGGCATCGGTGAGGCGTTCGCCGAGTACCTCGCCGCTGCCGGGCTGCACCTTGTCCTGGCGGCCCGATCCACCGACCGGCTCGAAACCCTCGCCACCGCGCTGACCCGTGCCCACGGCATCAGTTGCCGGGTGGTCACCGTCGACTTCGGCAGGACCGAGGCCGCCGCCGAGCTCGTCGACGCGACCGCGGATCTCGACGTCGGCCTGCTGGTCTCCAACGCCGGCACCGGCCGCCCCGGCCCGCTCCTCGACCAGGACCTCGCCGACCTGCACCGCCGGTTCACCATCAACGCCACCACGCACCTGGATCTGGCCCACGCCTTCGGGCGGCGGTTCGTCACCCGTGGCCGGGGCGGCATCATCCTCGTGTCGGCACTGGGCGCGGTGCACGGGCTGCCGAACATGGCCCACGAGAGCGCGGCCAAGGCCTACGTGCTCAACCTCGGCGAGGCCCTGCACCACGAGCTCGCCGCCGGCGGCGTCGACGTCACCGTGCTGTTGCCGGGCAACGTCGACACCCCGATCATCGACGCCTACGGCATCGACCGTGCGGCGATGCCGATCCGACCCCAGCCGGTCCAGACCGCCGTACGCGAGAGCGTGGCCGCGTTCCTGCGCGGTCGGCCCACCCACATCCCGGGTCGGTCGATGCGGATCATGACCCGGCTGCTGCCCCGGACCCGGTCGATCCGCCTCAACGGCCGGATGCTCGGCCAGGCCGCCCGCCGCCTCGCCGAACGGGAAGCCACCACCACGGTGGCCCCGTCGTGAACGCCGCTGCCCTGCCCGCCGGGGTGGAGCGGGTCAGCCGTATCCCGTACCGGTTGCTCAGCTGGGGGGTGCCGATGGGGCCGCTGACCCTGCTGCGTACCCAGGGCCGGCGCAGCGGCCTGCCGCGTACCGTGCCGGTCGTCACGCTGCGGCACGCCGACCTCGACTGGCTCGTCTCACCGTTCGGTGTCACACAGTGGGTGCGCAACATCCGCGCCAACGGCCGCGCCGAACTCGGTCGCGGACACCGGTTCCGCACTGTCGGCATCGTCGAGGTCGACGGCGAAACCAAGCTGGACGTTCTGTATCGCTACCGCCGCGCGTTCGGGTTCATCCCGTTCGTCCGGCAGGCCTTCGACGCCACCCCCGGCGACGGTCCGTCCGGGTTCCTCGCCGAAGCGGACTGCCACCCGGTTTTCCTCCTCCAGTCGCGCGGCTGACCCGCTCACTCGCTGGCGAGGCCCCACGCCTGTCGCATCAGCCACGGGGGCGGAGCACGTAGACAGCCGAACTGCCTGATCCACTGTCCAGTTCGGCTGTCTGCAGGGCGACATTCCGGCGACACGAGGGCAACGATCGCTGGCATGACGACCACTCCGAACGCGACGTTGCAGGCCGTGCGGATGGGCCTGCTGATGAGTCAGGACGACTTCGCCCGCGCACTGCGGCAGGCAGGGGATCGCGCCGGAATGCCCAACGATGCGAACAAGCGCCTCGTGCAACGCTGGGAGGCCGGGGCGATCATTTCGCCCCGTCCGGCGTACGCGCGCGCCCTGGAGTCGGTCACCGGCCTGCCGATCAGCTCGCTCGGCTTCACCGTGGCGGTCCCGCATGCTCGCAGCGCCGACGCCAGCGAGGATGGAGCCGGCGGCCGGAGTGGCGAGGGCGGTGACGAAGCGCGGGGTGCTCAGGTGCCGGCGACCGGGCAGGCGTCCACTCCGGTGCCGCGCGGTGGCCCTGCCCTGCGGACCGCGCCGACCGGCAACTACTCCGGGGTGTGGCTGTCCAGGTACGAGTACTACAGCTCGGGTCGTGGTGCCACGTTCACCGGTCGGCACTACGTCGTGCTGCTGCAGCACGGTGACCGGCTCACCGTACGCAGTCTGCCCGGTTCCTCCGACGCGCCGCTCACCATGGACCTGACCGTCGACGGCAACGTGGTCACCGGAACCTGGGTCGAGCAGACCGCGCCGCAGGGCTACTACCGGGGCGCCCGTTACCTCGGCGCGATCCAACTGCTGGCCGAGCCCACCGGGCGCCGGCTGACCGGAAAGTGGATCGGGTTCGGCAAGGAGATGGACGTCAACACCGGCCCGTGGGAGCTGGTGTTCCAGGATGCCAGCACGAACAAGGCGACCCTGGCCGCCTACGACCGCCGGCCCGATCCGGAGCAGCAGCCCGCCACCTCATGATCAGTGGCTGCCCTCATGATCAGATGATGAAAATTCGGCCGACACGCCGACGGGCGCCCAGCAGACCGTCAAGTGATCACACGTCGATAGCGCATTACCGAGGCAGACAGCAGCCTGTCCACAGTCAGGAAGCTGTCCACAGTGCGACCGCAGCTGGGCCGTCCAGCGGCCGAGGTCGCGGCAGCGTAGCCGAGCATGAACGAGGTGATCGAGGAGCTGTGCCGGCGCAGCGGCGGTGTGGTGACCCGTCGCCAGGCCCTTCAGATGGTGCCGCGCTGGGTGCTGGACGACGCGGTACGCGCCGGTCGACTGCGGCGCGTTCTGCCGGGCGTCTACGTCACCACCGAGTTGATCGACGACAACCGTGGCGGAGTGTCGTCGATCCAGTCGCTCGCACCGCAGCTGCGTCGGCGTGCGGTGCTGGCCCACGCCGACGGTCGGGTCGCGTTCAGCCACACCACCGCACTCGGTCTCTGGGGGCTGCGCCAGCAACCCACTGACGAGGCACTGCACCTGACGGTGCCGGTCGGCGTGGGAATTCGCAGCCAGGCCGGCCTGACCGTGCACCACCGACCGGCGTTCGCCGTCGGTCCGCCGCAGGTGGTGGTACGCGACGAGGCGCCGGTGACGCGGCTGGAACGGAGTCTTGTCGAGTCCTGGCCGCTGCTGTCGGCCGCCGACCGGCCGGCTCCGCTGATCCGGGCTGTCAATGACAGGTGGACGAATGCGGACCGGATCTGGGCAACTCTCGATGAGCTGCCGCGGCTCACCGACCGGGCCGCGTTGCGGACGCTGCTGGCGAAGCTCGCCGCCGGCTGCCGCAGCCAGTTGGAGATCTGGGGCCACGATCAGGTCTTCGTCGGCGCTGGCATGCCCGACTTCCAGCGGCAATATCCGGTCCGGGTCGGTGGACGCACCATCTACCTGGACGTGTACGCCGAGCGGGAACGGATCGACTTCGAGCTCGACGGAGCCGCCTCGCACGGCAGCCCTGCCCAGCGTGAGATCGATCTGCGGCGTGACGCGCTGCTGGCCACCGTCGGCATCCAGGTTGTGCGGTTCGCACACCGCCGGCTGGTGACCGAGCCGCGGCAGGTCCGCCGCGAGATCCTGACCATCCTCCACCGCCGGGGGTACGGCTGATCAGTCGACCTCGGCGAGGATCGACTCCGGGGTGCCGGTGGCGTGCAACAGCACCGGCCGATCGGTGACGGTCACCTCGGCCGCTGTCTTGGTCGGCGAGGCGCCGGCCGGCCCGGCGTGCAGGCTCGGCACCGCGGACACCCGTACCGCGTCGTTGACCTCGCCGGACCAGACGACCAGGGTGCTCTCCCCGCCCTGCTGGAACGCGACGCCGATCAGTCCGTCCCGGCGGACCGGAGTGACGGTCGCGCCACGGGCCGCCACCGCCAGGCTCTCGAACATCCGGCCGGCCTCACGTTCCGTACCGTCCGGGTCGAGCAGGCCGTAGCGAACCTCGCTGCCGGCCCGGTTGTTCGGGTTGTAGCCCAGCGGCAGCCACATCACCTGCCGGACACCGCCGGCCAGCAGCATGGTGGAGACCTTGACGACCTCCTCGGCCCGGCTGACGTCGTCACCGTCACCGTCGCGCCAGAACTGCCCGACCTCCCACGCCTCGATCGGCACGTCGACCGGGGTCTGTGCCGCCAGGTAGTCCAGCAGCGCCGGTACGCCGTCGAAGTGCTCGTAGTAGTGCACCTGACGTAGCTGCACCACCCCGTCGTCGATCAGCTGCTCGGTCGCGGCCAGGAAGGCGACGTTGCGTACGTTGGTCTCGTTGTCGAGCGCGGTCCGCAGCGTCTCGATCGTGTCCACCTCGGGGATCTTGCGGCCCCGGGTGCCGATCCGCCGCTGGAAGTACGCGTTGTAGGCGGCGATCGCCTCGTCGTTGCGGCCGGCTTGGACCAGCCGGTCGACCACCCCGAAGCCGTACGCGACACTGCTGATGCCGGAGTCGACGACCACCGCGTCCGGGTTCGCGGCGTGCACCGCCTCAGCGGCGGCGGTGGCCAGCTCGATGTACTCCTCGGGGGTGCCGCGCCAGTACTGCGGGGCGTTGACCTCGTTCTCGATCGCATACTGGCGGACGCCGTAGGGCGTGTAGCGGCGCACCACGTCACCGACGAACTGCCGGTAGGCGGCCATGTCCAGCGGCATCGTCGACTCGGTCTTGTTGGCCTGGCCGCGGACGTGTTCCGGGGTGCCACCGGTGGCCCAGCACATCTCGGTCCGGATCTTGATGTTCAGCACGATGCCGAGTTCCCGGCTGCGCTGGGCGATCTGGTCCAGGGCCGACCAGTCCTGTTGCCCCTGGGTCGGCTCGATGCTGCACCAGCTGATCTCGTGGTAGGTGGCGGACCCGGACAGTTTGCGCAGGTACGGCAGGAACTCGTCGTACCGGTTCCAGTCCCAGTGCGCGCCGAACGGGTGGGTGTCCTCGGGGTACGGCGGCAGGCTCGGCAGCGGCGCGCCGGTTGGCGGCACCGGTGGCGGGGTGGTGTCCTCGTCGGCGCTGGTGCAGCCGGCCAGCAGCAACAGCCCGCCGAGGACCGCCGCCACGCAGCGGCGGGCCGCGGTGTTCGGCCGGGTCGCAGTGTCCGGCCGGGTCGCGGCGTTCATCGGTAGCCCAGCTCGCGCAGCATCCGACCGGAGAAGACCGCGACGAGCAACCGCAGGAACGGATCCAGCTCCCGGCGGTAGCTGCCGACGCGGGACCGGTAGATGGCCGAGTCGGTGCCGGCGGAGGCGCGGCGTCGGTCCGCCTCACTGGTGTACTTTCCGGCCACGTCATGCGGCTTGTCGACGTAGTCGAGCACGCCTTCCTCCCACGGTTCGCCGAGGAACTCGAACAGCGCGCGCATCGACTTCTCCGGCTCACGTACCGCGTCCTCGTAGCGCAGCTCGTGGTAGCGGTCAGCTGGCAGGGTGGCGCCCATCGCGCGGGCGGTACGAATGTAGCGCGGCCACTTGACCACGCATTTCACCGCCGACCAGTACCCGAACCGCTTGCGGTGCGAGACCACCACGTCGCGGCCGTCCCGGATCACGTGCACGATCTGCGCGTCCGGGAAAACCTCGGTGACGAAGTCGAGCGAGATCGCGTACAGCGGGGTCTTGTCTGCCCACCGGGCCTTGCCCCGACCGGCGGCGTAGTCGGCGTGCACGCCGCCGAAGAAGTCGGCGATGCGGCGCAGCCAGTCCTCCCGGGTGAAGCCGAAGCGGGCCAGCCGCTCCCAGTCGGAGCCGACGATGCGTCGCAGGTCCGGCAGGAACCGGGTCTCCGGACCGCAGGAGATCCGGGAGTGCGAGTCGAGCACCAGCCGCAGGAAGGTGGTGCCGGAGCGCTGGCAGCCCACCAGGAAGATGGGCGCCGTCGGCGACTGCGCCACTTCGGCGGCGGCCGGCGCGGGGGCTTCAGCCATGGTCGGTCCTTTCCACGCTCACCGGGGTACGCCGGTCGGTGTCGGCTTGTTGAGGTGGGGTGGTGGGGGAGTGTGGGCGGCCGCTGGCGGTCAGTCGGGTGGTGAGTTCGTCGCAGAGCGTACGGACCGCCGGGTCGATCGGCAGCGGCTGGCGGGCGGGGGTGCGAGGGGCGATGTGCGCGGACAGGTCGGGGCGGTAGGCGATCCCGAGGAAGTCGCACAGCCGGCTGATCTGCCCGGCCGGATCGGCGATCAACGCGTCGTACGAGCTGAGCAGCACGTCGTCGCGGCGGTCCAGGCCGAGGCGGAAGTAGAGGGTGTTCCGGACGTACCAGAAAAGAGCGGCGGCGGTGTGCCGGTCCATCCGTCGGTAGTCGAAGCCGTGGATCAGCTCGTAGGTGTCCGCGTCGAGGCGCTGGCCCTGCCAGCGGCGGCCGATGGTGCCGTCGGCGATGGCGGCGAGTGCCCGCAGGTTGGCGTCGCCGAACTTGGCCACCTCGGAGCGGGCCCGGTCGTCGACGTCGCGCCACGCCCAGACCGCCCGCCCCGGCGCCATCCCGGGCAGGGCGAGCAACTCGTCCACCCGGTGGCTCTCACACAGCGGTTTGACCAGGACGTACGCGTGTCGGCTCCGGTTCACCACAGTGGTCAGCACCGCGTCGTCGCGGAGTTGAAAACGATGGAAGACCCGTCGGTCGCTTTCGTTGCGGACCTCGAACTCGCCGGCGTTCTCCAGCCCGCGGACCAGCATGTTGGTGCCGGACCGCTGCAGGCCGACCAGGTAGACCGGGGTGGCCTGACCACGGGGTACGCCGTGCTGGTGTCGCCAGCGCAGCTTGGTCCACGCCGTGGTGGCCCGGTCGACCGGGTTGAGCCGGTCCTCCTCGACGAGGCGGCGGAGTCCTTCGGTGCGGATCCACCGGGCGTGCCGGGCGATTCGCCGCGCGGTCCAGGCCAGGGTGGAAGGCTCGTCGTCGTTCACCGGTCCTCCTCGGGCACGTCACCAGCCGCTGTGGCCAGGCTGGGGCGAGGTCGGGCCGCGGTCAGGCTACCCACGGATCGGGGCGAAACGCCAGAACGCAGGCTGGTCAGCCACACAAGATCATCCGATCAGCTAGTTGGCGATTCGGTACTGGACTAACCCGGCGTGGGTGCATAGCGTGAGGCAGCAGCCAGGGCGGGAGCCCTGCGCCACCATAACCGGGTGGCCACACCCCGGTATCGAGCGAGCGGGCCGGACTGATGCGTGTCCTCCATGTGAACAAGTTTTTGTACCGTCGGGGTGGCGCTGAGGGGTATCTGATCGACCTCGCCGATCTGCAGCGCGCCGCCGGGGACGAGGTTGCGTACTTCGGGATGACCCACCCGGACAACGACGGGCCGCTGCCGTACGCCCGGCACTTCCCGCCGCACGTCGAGCTGGAACCGGCACCGCGCGGACTGCGCCCCCGGCTGGCCGTCGCTGGTCGGATGATCTGGTCGCCGGCGAGCCGCCGCGGCCTGACCCGGGTGATCGAAGACTTTGGGCCGGACGTCATCCACCTGCACAACATCTACCACCAGCTGTCTCCGTCGGTGCTCGCCGCCGCCCGCGACGTCGGGGTGCCGTGCGTGCTGACCATGCACGACTACAAGCTCGCCTGCCCCAGCTACCAGCTGCTGGACCGGGGCAAGGTCTGTGAGGCGTGCGTCGATGGAGGTCCGCTACACGCCGCGCGGCGCAGGTGCAAGGACGGATCGGCATCCGCCAGTACGCTACTCGCTGTGGAGTCGTGGATACACAGAAAGTCACAGGCCTATGGTTCGGTCGGGGTGTTCGTCAGCCCCAGCCGGTTCCTCGCCGACGTGATGCGCCGGGCCGGCGTCTACCCGGACCGGCTACGGGTGATCAACCACTTCGTGGACACGGCTGCCGTGGCGGTGAAGGACTCGCCGGGCGGGGGAGTGGTCTTCGCCGGCCGGATCTCCGCCGAGAAGGGAGTGGACACGCTGGTCGAGGCGGTCGCCCGGCTGCCCCGGCAGGTGCCCGTCCACGTGGCCGGCGACGGCCCCGCGCTGCCTGCGGTCCGGGCCCTCGCCGACCGGGTGGCACCCGGTCGGGTGCGGTTCCACGGCCGGCTGGACAAGTCCCGGCTACACGACCTGATCAGGTCCTCGGCGGCGGTCACGGTGCCGTCCCGTTGGCACGAGAACCAGCCGATGGCGGTGCTCGAGGCGTTCGCCTGCGGCGTGCCGGTGGTCGGCACCGACCTTGGTGGGCTGCCGGAGCTGATCAGTCCCGGCGTCGATGGCGAGACCGTCCCGGCCGACGACCCGGCGGCTCTCGGCGACGCGCTGGGCAGGCTGGTCGCCGACCCGGACCGGGCGTACGCGATGGGCCGGGCCGCCCGGGACAAGATCGACCGTGACTTCACGCCCGACCTGCACCTGAACCGGCTCCGCGACGCCTATTTGGCCGCGGCGTTGACCGCCCCGGCCGGAACCCGACGATGACCGGTACGCCCTCTGCTGCCGGTACGCCCTCTGCCGCTGGCACGTCCGGCCCGTCGAGTCCTCCGGTCCGGGTGCTCTACCTGGCCGGCAGTGGTCGCAGCGGCAGCACCCTGATCACCACCGTCCTGGGGCAGCTGGACGGCTGTTTCGCCGCCGGCGAGCTGCGCTACCTCTGGCAGCGCGGGATGGTCGACAACCGTCCCTGCGGCTGCGGCGCGCCGTTCAACGCGTGTCCGGTCTGGCGGGCGGTCACCGCCGAGCTGGCAACTGCTGCTGGTCCGGCATTTGCCGCCGCCGACCCGGCTGCCGCCGACCCGGCATTTGCCGCCGGCTCGGTTGCCGCCGGCATCGCCCGACGACTGCGGACCAGGCTGCGGATGCGGGACCTGCCAGCCATGCTGCGCCGGGCCGGCGCCGGACGGCGGGCCGTGCCGCACCACGCCGACGATGCCGCGATCGCAGCGGTCTATCCGGCGGTCGCCCGCCAGGTGAGCCGCGGCGGCGACGGACCGGTGGTGGTGGTCGACTCGTCGAAGCTGCCACCGTACGGTGCGTTGCTGCGTGACCTGCCCGGCATCGACCTGCGGGTGCTGCACCTGGTCCGGGACCCGCGCGGCACCGCCTTCTCCTGGCGCCGTCGGCGTGGACTGGACGGCGCGGCGGACCGCAAGCTGATGAGCCGCCCGCCGGTGTGGAAGGCGGCGCTGCTGTGGCGGGTGTGGAACGCCGCCACCGCGCGGTTCTTCGAAGCCGCCGGACCCGACCGCTACCTGCGGATCCGCTACGAGGACGTAGTTGCCGACCCGGCCGGTCAGCTGCGCCGGATCGCGCTGTTCGCCGGGCTGGATCCGGCCGGGTTGCCGGTGGACGCCGAAGGCCGGGTCACTCTGGCCCCCACCCATTCGGTGGCGGGCAACCCGGCGCGGCACCGTACCGGAGCGGTCCCGGTCAGCGACGACGCCGAATGGGTCCGGGCGTTGCCCGGCCGGTCGTTCGCGGTGGTCACCGCGGTGACGCTGCCGCTGCTGCGCCGCTTCGGCTACCCGGTACGGCGACCCGCAGCGCCCCCGGCCCCGGCTGTGCCCCCGGCCAGGACCCAGGGCGGGCCGGTCCAGGGCGGGCCGGCCGGGGTACCGGGCGGGCCGGTCCCCGCCACGACACCGAGCAAGGAAGGCTGACCCGATGCTGTCCGTCGTCGTGGGCACCGGACGGTGCGGATCGACCCTCGTCCAGGAGATCCTGGCCCGGCACCCGGCCGTCGGTTTCGTGTCCGGGCTGGACGACAAGCTGCCCCGGCTCAACCTGGCCGGTCGCCGCAACGGCCGGCTTTACCGCCGCTCGACGCCCCGGCCGGCCGGCATGACCTCGCTCGGGCACAGCCGTCGCCTGCTGGAACGCGGCCGGCTGCGGGTGGCGCCGTCCGAGGCGTACCGGCTGATCGACCGGCAGGTGATGGCCGGCTACTCCAGGCCGTGCCGGGATCTGCGGGCCGACGACCTCACCCCGTACGTGGGCCAGCGGCTGCGCGCCTTCTTCGACCGCCGGGTCGAGCGGCAGGGCTGCCAGGTGCTGCTGCAACACGTCACTGGCTGGCCCCGCACCGGTTGGCTGCATGCCGCGTACCCGGAACTGCGGGTGGTCAACGTGGTCCGCGACGGACGGGCGGTGGCCAACTCGTGGCTGCAGATGGGCTGGTGGGACGGCTGGCGTGGCCCGGACAACTGGTTCCTCGGCCCGCTGCCAGCCGACCTGCGGGCCGAGTGGGAAGAAGCCGACCGGTCGTTTCCGGTGCTGGCCGCGCTCGGCTGGAAGATGCTGATGGCCGCGTTCGCCGAGGCTCGGGCCAGCCACCCGGCCGGCCAATGGCTGGACGTACGGTACGAGGACCTGCTGGTCGCACCGCGCGACGAAGTAGCCCGGATGCTGGACTTTCTCGGCCTCGACTGGTCGCCCGCGTTCGAGCGTGGCTTCCGCCGGTACGAGTTCCACAGCGGTCGCGGGGCGGCGTACCACCGGGAACTCAGCCCGGAGCAGTTGGCTGCGGTTGACCGGGTGCTGGAGAAGCCGCTCGCCGAGTGGGGTTACTGACCAGCCAGGCTCGTACTCCGCTGGCGTCGTACCTCGGCTGCCTCTATCGCGCAGGCCGGCAACCGGCCTAGAGTGGTGCGGGCAGGCCCGTACCCGGGCCGGTGTCCGGGCGGGAGGCGCAACCCGCCCGGTCGGGAAGCGCCGCGCCGGCACGGTGACCGTGCCGGGTGCCGTCGTGACCAGCCGGCCGGTGTTCGCTGCCTGCACCACCGGTCGGTGTACCACGACCGTACAGTTCCACGCCGGTAGCTCATCGGGCCGTCACCTCGCGCCGGTCCAACCAGGCGCCGCACCTGCGGCGCGGGCTGGAATCCCAGTGACGACAACGGGAGAAGGACCATGGCGCGACCCATCACGCTCTTCACCGGCCAGTGGGCCGACCTGCCGTTCGAGGAAGTGTGTCGGCTGACCTCGGAGTGGGGCTACGACGGCCTGGAGATCGCCTGCTGGGGCGATCACTTCGAGGTGGACCGGGCGCTGGCCGAGGACGACTACGTCGAACGCAAGCTACAGACCTTGGCCAAGTACAACCTCAAGGTGTACGCGATCTCCAACCACCTGGTCGGCCAGGCGGTCTGCGACCATCCGATCGACGAGCGGCACCAGGGGATCCTGCCCGCCCGGATCTGGGGCGACGGGGAACCCGAAGGCGTCCGTCAGCGCGCCGCCGAGGAGATCAAGGACACCGCCCGGGCCGCCGCGAAGCTCGGCGTCAACACCGTCATCGGCTTCACCGGCTCGTCGATCTGGCACACCCTGGCCATGTTCCCACCGGTGCCGCCGGAGATGATTGAACGCGGCTACCAGGACTTCGCCGACCGGTTCAACCCGATCCTCGACGTGTTCGACGAGGTCGGCGTCAGGTTCGCCCACGAGGTGCACCCAAGCGAGATCGCCTACGACTACTGGACGACCCGCCGCACCCTGGAGGCGATCGGCAACCGCCCGGCGTTCGGCCTCAACTGGGACCCGTCGCACTTCGTCTGGCAGGAACTGGACCCGGTCAACTTCATCCTCGAATTCGCCGACCGGATCTATCACGTCGACTGCAAGGACGCGAAGGTCCGTACCGGCGACGGTCGGCGTGGCCGGCTCGCCTCCCACCTGCCCTGGGCGGATCTGCGGCGGGGCTGGGACTTCGTCTCCACCGGGCACGGCGACGTGCCGTGGGAGGACTGTTTCCGGGCACTCAACGCAATCGGTTACGACGGACCGATCTCCGTCGAGTGGGAGGACGCCGGAATGGACCGGTTGGTCGGCGCCCCCGAGGCGTTGCGGTTCGTCCGTCAGCAGGCGTTCGACGCCCCGACGGCGGCGTTCGACGCGGCGTTCTCCAGCAGCCGGGACTGACCTGGCCGCCGCCGGACCAGCGGCGGCGAACACACCTGGACGACCGTGGGCCGGTCACCCCCCGTCAACGGGGGGTGACCGGCCCACGCGTACGCCGCGTTCCCGACGGTGCGTGCCGGCGTCAGCTGGCGCTGCCGCCGGGCCCGGTGCCCTTGCCTGGCTTGCTCCCGGCCGTCGTCGCACCGGTGGACCCGGGCGAGGAGGCCGTGCCCATCCCGGCGTCGGCGAGACTGCTGTCGGGGGTGGTGAGGTGGTCGTGGCCGTTGAGGCGTTCGCCCAGCCGGGTGTGGCTGAGCCGCTCCCGGCCCTCCGCGTAGATCCGGTTGGCCTGAGCCTGCGCCACCCCGGCGGCCTCCTGCACCGTCGGGTGGTCCATCACCTTGCGTGCGTTGAGTACCAGCTCGTCGTACTTCTCCCGGCCGGCGCGGGCGCCCAGGACGAAACCCACGGCCACCCCGCCGATGAACCAAAGTTTTCCGCGCATGGCGGCTCCTTCCGTACCTGACCCGGTGTACCCGTCGGCCGGCGGTCCGGTTCGGTGCCGGCTGGCCGATGAGTGACCCGGTCGTGCCTTCGTCATCTGTCCGGTGCTGTCTACCCATCCTGCTCCCTTCTCACGCGTCAGCGCAGACAACTCGGTCTTTTGTCCGTTTCGATAGGCTTCTTATCGGAGCTCGGCCGGCCGGGCCGTGCCGTGGACCCGGCCGGTCCGGGGCGGCGGACCCGGCCGGTCCGGGGCGGCGAACCCGGTCGCCCATCCGGCGGTGGCGTCCTGTACTCTTGTCCCGTCGCCAGGCGGTCGGAGAGATCCGGTGCCGGCTACGCAGCGGTCCCCCGTAGCTCAATTGGCAGAGCAGCCGGCTGTTAACCGGCAGGTTTTTGGTTCGAGTCCAAACGGGGGAGCTTCCACGGATGGCCGTCGCGGCGGAAGTTGTCATCGTCGGTGCCGGGCTCGCTGGGCTGGCGGCAGCCCGCCGACTCTCCGCAGCCGGCGTCGATCACCTACTCATCGACCGGGCCGATCGGATCGGCGGCCGGGTAGCCACCGATGTCGTCGACGGCTTCCGGCTCGACCGTGGCTTCCAGGTGCTCAACACCGCCTACCCGCGGCTGGCCGATCTGATCGACTTGGACCGCCTCGACCTGCGCTTCTTCACTCCGGCTGTGCTGGTCCGGCGGGCCGATGACACGGTACGGCTGGTGCACCCGTTACGGATGCCGTTCGCCGCGCCGGCGACGCTGCTCGCCGGCGTCGGCACCCTGCCGGACCGGCTCCGACTCGGTCGGCTGCTGATGCGGTACGCCCTGACCAGCCCCGCCCGGCTGCTCACCCGAGCGGAGACGAGCGCTGTGGACGAGTTGCGGCGAGCTGGACTCTCCACCCGGATCATCGACGAACTGCTGCGACCATTCCTGTCCGGAGTGCTCGCCGACCCCGACCTGGAAACGTCGAATCATGTCGTCGCGATGATTCTGCGATCCTTCGCCCGGGGTCGGATCGGGGTACCGGCTGCCGGAATGGCCGACCTGCCCCGTGCCCTCGCCGGGCCGTTGCCACCCGATCGGATCCGGCTGGCGACCGACGTGACGGCGATCGAGCCTGGCCTGGTGCGCACCCGGGACACCGACCTGCGCTGCCGGTGGATCGTCGTGGCGACCGATCCACCGGCGGCCGCCCGGCTGATCCCGTCGGTCGCGCCGGTACGGATGCGCCAGTTGACTACCTATTATCATGCCGCCGAGCAGCCGCCGGTGGCCGAGCCGATCCTGCTGCTCGACGGGCACCGCAGCGGGCCGGTCGCGAACACCGTCGTGGTCAGTCAGGCGGCACCGGACTACGCACCGCCCGGTCAGCACCTGATCGCCACCTCCGTTGTCGGCCGAGAGACACCGCCAGAGACGGTCGTCCGGGCCGAGTTGGCACGGCTGTACCAGACCTCGACCACCGGTTGGTGTCACCTGCGGACGGTGGCGGTCGTCGGCGCGCTGCCGGCGGCGGTGCCGCCGCGTGGCACGCTGCGCGCACCGGCGCAGGTCAGCAGTGGCATCTTCGTCGCCGGCGACCATCGCGACAGCCCGTCTATCCAGGGTGCACTCGCCAGCGGCTGGCGGGTCGCGGGCGCGGTGCTGCGTCGTCGGTCCTGACCAGAGGCCGGTGCCGATTCCGGACCAGACGATGGCTGCCGGTTCCTGACCAGAGGTCGGCGCCGGCACCGGGCTGTCGCTGCGGTGTCGGCGCCGACCTTCGGGCCCTGGGTCACATCAGGGGTCAGCGGGGGTCAGACCCGGCTGGACGGCGCCGCCCGCTCGGCGGTCGCGCTTGCCGCCGGGACCCGCCGGGCGACGATGAAGCCGAAGACAGCGGCGGTGAAGAACATGACGAATCCGTACGTCACCGAGGGCATCGCCATCTCCGTGTTGCCGAGCAGCGTCGGGGTCATCGCGATGGTGATCGACAGGCTGGCGTTGTGCAGGCCGATCTCGAAGGCGGAGGCGATCGACTCGCGTTCGCCGACCCGGAACAGCCGGGGGCCGAAGTAGCCGATCGTCATGCTGAGCAGGTTGAACAGCACGACGGCGAGGATGATCTCCCCAAGGACGTCGAACACCTCTTCGCCGAGACCAGCGATCACGCTGGCGATCATCATCAGCAGCACGAGGACGGACAGCACCTTGACCGCGCGCTCCAACCGGATCGCGAGGCTGGTGAACCGCCGCCGGACCGCCATGCCGATGGAGATCGGGATCAGCACGAGGGCGAACACCTGAATCACCTTGTCGAACTGGAGCCCGATCGAGCTGTCCGACCCCATGAACCCGGCGACGGACAGGTTGACGATCACCGGCAGGGTGAACAGCGCCAGCACCGAGTTGACTGCGGTGAGCGAGATGTTCAGCGCCAGGTCACCTTTGAACAGGTGGCTGTAAAGGCTCGCCGTACTGCCGCCCGGTGAGGCGGCGAGCAGCATCATGCCGACCGCCAGTTCGGGGCGCAGACCGAGCACGAAGACCAGACCGAGGCAGAGCGCTGGCAGCACCAGCATCTGGCTGACCAGGCAGACCACCATGGCCCGCGGGTATCGCAGGACCCGGCGGAAGTCCTCCATTGTCAGGGTGAGCCCGAGTCCGAGCATGATGATCGCCACGGCGATGGGAAATAGGAGGACCACCGTATCGTTGCTCATGGCAAGCCTGCCTTCCGATTGGAATGAAGTGCATGGATCTTTACATTGCCGACCGGTCGGCTGCTTCTTCCTGGTTGCTTGATCTATGGCGGCCGCCATCCTGAGCGGCGCGGTTCCACCCGTCCGCCGAGTCGGGCAGATTGCGGTGAGTCACCAACTGTTGGCGGAGTATCCGCTGGCCGGATCGATCACGGCGATGCCTTGAACCATTGGCGATCACGGAACGTGCCCAGAGTATGGGGTCAATGGCCTACCGGGTCCGCCCGGCCAGCAGCACGCGACACGGCAACGGCAAGACCGCACAGATACCGGTCGCCCGAAGTCCGGTACCCCGTCGGGTGGTAAGCGAGGAGACGGTGGTACGCGGTGGCGGCCGGTACTTCCTCAGCCACGGCACCATCGACATGGGCGGGCTCGCCGACGCATTGGCGGTCAGCCGGGCGACGCTCTACCGGGTCACCGGCAGTCGGGACCGGCTGCTCGGTGAAGTCCTGTGGTGGCTCGGCAGCCGTCAACTGGCCGAAGCGCGTGGCGCACGTCGACGGACCGGGGTGGACGGCGTGATCGAGGTGACCATGCGCTACGCCGCCGCGGTGCGCCGGTCCGCGCCGTTCCGGCAGTTCCTCGCCGACGAACCCGAGACGGCGGCCCGGGTCCTGTTCGCCGAGCCGGGCTGGGTGCACCGGCGGTTCATCCGTGCCCAGGCGGACATCTTTGTCGACGTGCTCGGCCCGGATACGGCCATCCACGCCGCACCGGAGGCGCTGGCGTACCTCTACATCCGGATCGTCGAGTCCGCCATCTACGCGGAGTTGCTCGCCGGCCGGCAGCCGGACCTCGACCTGACCGAACAGGCGCTGCGGTCCCTGCTCTGCGGGGCGCGGTGAGCCCACGGTGAGCCCGGCCGGCGGTCCGCGCCGGCCGGGCTCACCGCGTGATCAGGACACGCGGGCGCAGGTGTCCTGATATTCGGAGATCTCTCCGTCGGGTCGGGGCGGTGGGCAGAGAAACTGCTCGTAGCGGGTGTCGTCGTCGACGAAGCGCTTCAGCCATGCCACGCTGAACGACGAGATGGTAGCGTTCGGAATGTTCGGTGCGAAATGGCTGGCGTTGTTGAGCTCCAGATATGCCTTGTCCAAATCGGAGGGAAGGCTGTCGAAGAATGGCTCGGAATGAAATCGTACCGAGGCGATCGTGTCTCGTTCGGCGCCGATCACCATCGTTGGAACCTGCACCCGCGACCAGTTCTTGTTGAGATTCCACGGGGTGAGCGGAATCGCGGCCCGCAAGGTCGGGCGCGACTCGGCCGCCTCGAGCGCACCGCCACCGCCCATCGAGTGACCCATCACCGCGAGCCGGTCCGGGTCCACCCGGTCCCGAATCGGGCTGCGCTCTACCAGGAAGTCCAGCGCGGCGAGAAGTTGCCGGCCGCGGCTCGCCGGCTGGTCGGAGCGGGTAATGGTGTCGATATTGAATACAATGAACCCCTGTGATGCCAGCCGGGGTCCCAGCCAGGCCATGCTCGACCGGGACGCGGTGAAGCCGGGGGCGACCGCCACTGCACCGAAGGTGCCGTCGTCGCCACTGGTCGGGAAGTAGATCGTGCCGCCGCCGAACCCACTGGCATCGCGCGACGACACCGTCACCTGGGACGTCGCGAACGGGCCCCGGGCAGCGGCGAGACTGGACGCGCTCGGTGCCGGACCCCGTTCGAACGGGTTCTCGGCGGCGCTCGCGTTCGGGATCAACGTGAGCCCGGCGACCGCCAGCAGCGCGGCCGTCGCCGCGGCGAGCACACCTCGAATTCGACGCCGGCTGCGATCCGGCCGCGCGGTCCGGTGCGCAATCCGGTGCGCGGTCCGGTGCGTGGAGCGCCGGGCGGGCGGATGTGCGCAATCACGGCTGAGCGGAGCTGCGGAATGCCGGGCTGCCGGCGCCGGGTCTTCGGACTCAGGAAACGACGGATGCATCTGTCCTCCCACTGGCGTACGGGAGTCACCGCGCGGTCACCGGGGCGCCGTCCGGTACGCGTCGCCGGACCGAGGGGTGGTCGCGACGACCGTCGGTGACGATGGATACCTGCGGGCGTCCCCGCCGGGCAATCCGGACGCTATCCCGACCACCACGCCGCTGACCAGGTAGGACAGGGATCCTGAGACCGCCGTCGCAGCCTGTCCGACCTCGGACACCGGGCCGGCGAGCCGGTACATCGGCGCACCGGCTGGGCCGCGCCTGTCACTGCGGCCGACCGGCATGGGCGAGGGCGGACGGGGTCAGCCGACCGACGATGGCCGGGGCCTCCCGGATGAGGGTGTCGTCGTCCACGGCCTCGACCATGAACCGGGCGTAGTCGATGCGCCGGGTCAGGTTGCTGGCCAGCACCGGGTCACCCACGTGTCGGCTCCACACCGGCAGGCCCTGGCTGTCGCCCTCCTCGAGGTCGCTGCCGCGTACGACGGTCCAGTCGGTGCCGCTGGCGAAGACCCGTTGGCAGGCCTGCACCTGGTCGTCGACGTCTACCACCCGCAGCAGCTTTGCCAGCCAGCCGAAGACCGTCGTGTAGAGCTTGAACCCCCGGGGGTAGACGTCCCGGCCGTCGCGGGTGATGTGCCAACCACAGGAGAAGATCAGCCGGGCACCGGGCTCGGCGTAGTCGAGCACCGCCTGCGCGGTGCCCGAAGCGTAACTTTGCACCCCCCACGGCACCAGCACCGTGAGCACGGCGTCGCAACCGCGCACCGCCTGGGCGATGACCGTACGGGAGTTGGTCGGACCTGCGACCACGGTGATCCGTCCGTCGAATTCGGACAGTTTGGGCACGCTCTTCTCGCGGCACACGGCGACGACCTCGTACCCGCGCTCCAGCGCGTGCCGCACCATGTACCGCCCGAGCTTCCCGGACGCGCCGACGACGCAGATCCGCCGGCCCGCACCTGGCTGGCCGACTCCGTCGGTCCCGATCGGTTCCATGGTCCCGCTCCTGTCTCTCGAATTCCCCGCACCACGATTGGCTTACGCCGTAAGGTACAGCCTTGCGGTGTAAGGTTGTCAAGCGGTCCGAGCGGATGACGGCAGGAGGATCACGTGGTCACAGAGCCAGCCGGTACGCCCGGGAACCGGCGCACCGCGCTCACCAGGGACCTGGTGCTGCGCGAAGCGGTCGCGCTGGCCGACGAGGCCGGTTCGGGGGTGCCGAGCATGCGCCGGCTCGCGCAGCGGCTCGGCGTCGAGGCGATGTCGCTCTACCACCACTTCCGCAACAAGGACCTGATCCTCGACGGAATGGTCGATGTCGTGTTCGGTGAGATCGACCTACCGGCGGACGGGGTCGACTGGTGTGCCGCGATGCGGGACCGGGCGGCTTCGATGCGGGCGGCGCTGATCCGGCACCCGTGGGCCATCGGTTTGATGGACTCCCGGACCAACCCCGGCCCGGCGACCCTGCGCCACCACGACGCGGTGCTGGGCTGCCTGCGTGCAGGTGGATTCTCCGTCGCCGGCGCGGCGCACGCGCTCTCCATGCTGGACAGCTACGTCTACGGGTTCACCCTGCAGGAACTCAGCCTGCCGTTCACCTCGTCCGCCGAGGTCACCGAGGTGGCGGGCGCGATCCTGGAGCAACTGCCCCGTGACGAGTTGCCGCATCTCGCCGAGATGATCGTTCATCGGGCGCTGGCACCCGGCTACTCCTACGCGGCCGAGTTCGACGTCGGACTCGACCTGATCCTCGACGGTCTGCAGCGGAGCCGGGAAAGCTGGCGGTGACCCGTAGGCGGGTCACTGTCGGCACCCCTTACTTGTTGACCAGGCCCTTGTCGAGCATCGTGGTTGCGGCGGCGAGGATCGCCTCGTCGGTCTGGCGCGGCTGGAACCCCAGCACGCGGCGAGCCTTCTCGTTGGAAACCTTCTTGGCGTAGCCGAGGTCCGGGACGATGGGCCGGAACTCCTTGCTGAACAGGGCCGCCACCCGCACGACGGGATTGGGGATGGTCCGGGTGGGCACCCGCTTGGCCGCGTCGCCGAGGTTGGCCTTCAGCAGGGCGCCGACCTGCTTCATCGCGATCGCCGGGCCGCCGGAGAGCAGGAACCGCTGACCGGCGGCACCGGGCGTGGTCATGGCCAGCACGTGGGCGGCGGCGACGTCGCGCACGTCGACGAACGGGATGTACAGGTGCGGGTAACCCCGCATGCTGCCGTCCAGGCTGCGCTGCACGATGTGGTTGGCGCCGGAGATCTCCTTGCCCATCACCGGGCCGACCACGGCGACCGGACACAGGGTCACCAGTTCCATGCCGGAGTCCTCGGCGGACGCGAAATCCCACGCGTCACGCTCGGCGAGGGTCTTGCTCTTCGCGTACGCGTCAACGCCGGGCCCGTCCAGCACGGTCCAGTCGTTCTCGGTGAACGCCTGGTCGCGGTGCGGGTGACCCCAGCTGATCGCATGGAACGCGGAGGTCAGCACGACTCGCCGGACGCCGGCGTCCCGGGCGGCGCGGAGCACTCGCAGAGTGCCCTCCCTGGCCGGGAGGATCACCGCGTTCTCGTCCCCGGAGTTGCCGGTGTGCACCGGCGACGCCACGTGCAGCACGTAGTCGCAGCCGGTCGCAGCCTGTGCCCACCCCTCGTCCTCCAGCAGGTCCGCGGCGGCGAAGCTCAATGCGTCGCCGTTGACCATCCCGGCGTCCGCCAACGCGCCGCGAACGGCAGTCTCGCGCTGCAGTGACCGGACCGTGGCGCGTACCCGAAAACCCTGCTGGAGCAGATGAAGAATGACGTGGCCGGCGATGAAGCCGGAGCCTCCGGTGACCAGAACTCGCTGCGCAGACATGAAAGCACTCCCGTGGTGGGTGGATTCGGCCCGGCGCCTGACGTCCCCGGTGCCGTGACACCACGATCCGACGACCGTGCGCAGCCAGCCATGGCCCCGGTCAGCCAGGGGCCCAGCAAGACCCCTCAGCCGGGCGCGATCACGTTTACCGTGGGGCCGGTGAGCGACGAATCGAATCCGCTCGGCGGCTTCCTGCGGGCCCGCCGGGAGCTGGTCACCCCCGAACAGGTGGGCATCCCCGTGGTGGGTGTCCGGCGGGTACCCGGCCTGCGCCGTGAGGAGGTGGCGATACTTGCCGGAATCAGCGCCGACTACTACCTGCGGCTGGAACGCGGCCGTGACCGGAGCCCGTCAAGCCAGGTACTGGAGTCAATCGCCCGGGTTCTGCACCTCGACGACCACGCCAGGCAGTACCTGCTGAGCCTCGCCGCCGACAAGCCGCGCCGCCGGGTGCGCCGTCCGCGCAAGGAGATCGTTCCAGCGCGTACGGCTCAATTCTTGGCGATGTTGCCCTTTCCCGCCTTCATCGAAGGCCGTTACTTGGATGTTCTTGCCGCCAATCCGTCGGCGACCGCCCTGTCACCGCGCCTGGTCGCTGGCGCCAACCGGCTGCGTGACGTGCTTCTCGACACGGAGGAGCAGGCCATGTGGCCCGATTGGGAGGCAGCCGCCACCGCCCTCGTCGCGTCGTTCCGCGGGGCGGTCGGCACCGACACCGACGACCCGCGCTTCATCGAGCTTGTCGGTGAGCTTGCCCTCGTCAGCCCGCTCTTTCGCCAATTGTGGGCCCGCCACGACGTCCGGCCCCGCGAAGGCGCGGTGGTGCCCCTGCTGCATCCGCAGCTCGGCGAGATCCGCCTCAACCGCGAGAAACTGCACATCAGTGGCACTGACGGCATGGTTCTGGTCGTCTACCACCCTCAACCCGGCAGCGCCGACGCAGACAAGCTAGCCCTGCTCGGCTCGGTGGCCGTCACACCGGTGCCAAATCCAGCCGCCCCGACGAGTCACCGATAGCTCCGAGAACAAGGATCGGCGCCCCGAGCGCCTTCATACCTCTCTCCGGTACCCGGCCGTCGTCCTGTTCGTCGCCGTGGTGCTGTCGCCGGGCGCGCAGCTCCCCGTGGGCGCGGATGCCACCACGACGACAACCGGCGGCAACCCCTGAGAATTGGATCCGGTTCGCGAAACGCTGCACCTGGTGGGGCGGGCGGGGCTCGAACCCGCGACCGAGGGATTATGAGTCCCCTGCTCTGACCGGCTGAGCTACCGCCCCGGCGAAGGAATCTTATCCGGTCGGTGTGCGCGGTGACGGACCCGTGGCACCAAGGCGAATTTTCCTACTTCACCATGAAATGTGATGGTCAAGCGTTGGGTAGCCGACTGGCGTCTATGGGTGATACTCGTTACATCGACCGTCAGACCGGACGGTGGGAGGCTTCCCTGGACCAGGACCGGAACAGAACGACA
Organism: Solwaraspora sp. WMMD792; assembly: GCF_029626105.1. NCBI lineage: Bacteria > Bacillati > Actinomycetota > Actinomycetes > Micromonosporales > Micromonosporaceae > Solwaraspora > Solwaraspora sp. WMMD792. Next base: position 3,824,339 of record NZ_JARUBH010000009.1, on the reverse strand, counting down.
ATCACCCTGCTCCGCATCACTTTCGTGCTGCTGGCGGGGGTGTCGGCGATCCTGGGATTCGTCGGTTACGCCGAGCTGCTCGTGGGCGAGCGCGGCGGCACGACCACGCCGGTCGACGTTCTCTACTACACGTTGCAGCTCTTCGTCCTCGATGCAGACCAGCTCGCGGACCGGGCCGACCTGCCCTGGCAGTTGCAGGTCGCCCGGTTCACCGCGCCGGCGGCGACCGTGTTCGCTCTCGTCGAGACTGCCCGGGTACTGCTGACCGGTGAACTGCACCGGTTGCGTGCCCGGCGGGCCAGCGGGCACGTCGTGGTGTGCGGTGACTCGGCCATGGCCCGCAACCTCGCGGCCCGGTTGCACGCCGCCGGCAGGAAGGTGGTCGTGGTGGGCCTGCCGTCGGGCACGCCGGTCCCGTCCCGTCGTCGGTGGTACTCCGTACCCGGGGACCCCACCGCCGCCGAAGTGCTGCGGGCGGCCGGCGTAGGACGCGCCGCGCTGGTGTACGCCTGCACCGATGACAGCACGGACAACATCCTCGCCGCCACCACCGCCGGGATGCTGCGCGACGAACACAACGGCGGCATGCGGGTCTACGCCCAACTCCACGATCCGGAACTCTGTCTGGCGATGCAGGCCCGCCGGTTGAGCCATTCGGCCGGCGTCGATCTGCGGCTCGACTTCTTCAACGTCGACGAGCTCGCCGCCCGCTGGTTGTTCCGGCAGGACCCGTTGCCGACCGTACGGCTCAGTCGGCTGCTGGTGATCGGGATGTCGTCGTTCGGCCGCGCGGTGCTGGTCGAAGCGGCCCGGCACTGGCGGATCCACCAGCCGGACACCGCCGGCCGGCTCCGTGTCGATCTCATTGCTGCGGACGCCCGGTCGGTGGTCGACGATCTGGTGCACCGGTACCCGTTCCTCGGCGGCGTCTGCGACGTCGTGTGCTACGAGCGCGAGCCGGACGCGTTGCTGCCCGGCCCGGCCTTCCGCGTCCCGCACGACCGGGTCCTGCTCTGCCTCGACGACGAGGAGCAGGCGTTGAAGATCGCGTTGACCACACCGTCGTTGTGGCGGGGCGGGCCGGGATCGGTCACCGTACCGGTCACCCGGCTCGCCGGCCTGGCCGGCGCGTTCGCCGACGGCGACGGCCACTCGGGCCTGCTCGACGCGATTTCCGGCACGGTGCGCTGCTACCCGACGGTCGACGCGGCCAGCGACCCCGATCGGATCGGCGACGACCTGGTCGAGCGGCTCGGCCGGTCGATCCACGACCGGTACCTGCTGGCGTCGCGGGTCGGGGCGGTCGGGTCGGTCGCCGATCCGGCGTTGCTGCCCTGGGCCTCGCTACCGGAGGATCTGCGTCGGACGAACCGTGCTCAGGCCGCCGACATCGGTCGGAAGTTGCGGGTCCTCGGGCTGGCGTTGGCGCCACGGACCCGGACGAACGTGGCGGTGCGGTTGACCCGGGAGCAGATCGAACGGCTCGCCGTGCTGGAACACCAACGGTGGTCCCGGGAACGCAGGTCGACCGGCTGGGTGCACGGCCCGCGGCGGGACAGAGCCGCCCGTACCCATCCGGACCTGCGTCCCTGGCGCGAGCTTCCGGAGCAGGTCAAGGAGAAGAACCGCGACGAGATGCGGCAGATCCCCGGTGTGCTGGCCGATGTCGGGCTGGAGATCGTGCGGGTCGGTACCGGCGCGCCGGAGCCGGTCACGCGGTGGTCAGCGACCCGGGAGCATCGGCGGTGAGGGGCGGTACAGCGACCAGGTCTGCTGACACCTCCGGCGCCGCCGGCGGCACCGGACCCGGCGCCGCGTCGGGGCATCGTGAACTGCGGATCGGAGTCTCCGGTCACATCGGGCTGGCCGCCGGGTCCGACCGGCTGGTCCGGCTGGCACTGCGAGCGGCGTTGCGTGAGGTTCACCGACAGGCCGGGTGCCGACCGATCCACGGGCTGACCTGCCTCGCGGAAGGCGCCGACCAGTTGTTCGCCGAGGAGATCGTCGCTGCCGGCGCGACCTTCGATGTGGTGTTGCCCGCGCCGGACTACCGGTCCAGGTGTATCCGACCGGTGCGACGGCCGGCGTTCGACGATCTGCTCGCCCTCGCGCGATCGGTCTCGTACGCCGGAACGGTTTCCGGTAGTCGGACCTATGCCGAGGCGGGCCGGCTCGTTCTCGACCGCTGCGATCTTCTTTTCGCGGTCTGGGACGGGACCGAGGGCGGCGTCGGTGGCACCGCCGAGATGGTCGCGGAGGCCAACCGGCGGGGAATCACGGTGCGGGTGATCTGGCCGCCGGGCGCGGCCCGGCGGTAGACCGCCGCGTACGTCGACCCGGCGGTAGACCGGCAGGCAGAGGCGGTCGCCAGCGGTACGTCGAACAGCGCCAGCGGTACGTCGAACAGCGTACGGCCGTTGGCATCGGACCGCTTCAGATCGTGGACGCAGCTTCATATTCTGGTTACAGACAGTGCCGTTGGTCGATCGGCCTGCTGCCGTCCGGGGGCGGGCCCGACGGGGCAGGGACGAGGTTGCCGAGCGATGGAATCAGCCACCCCGCGAAACGGTCAGATTTTTACCTTCTACTCGTACAAGGGCGGTGTCGGCCGGACGATGGCGCTGGCCAACGTCGCCTGGATCCTCGCCAGTACCGGCCGCCGGGTGCTGACTGTCGACTGTGACTTCGACTCGCCCGGCCTGCACCTGTACTTCCGGCCGTTCCTGGCCGACCGTAAGCTGCGTCGGTCGCCGGGAGTGATCGACGCCATGGCGCGCTACCGCCAGGAGGTCGACCAGTACGGGCCGCTGTCAGCGGCCAGACTGGCCCGGGTCGCCAGGGTTCAGCAGCACGCGATTCCGTTGGAGCGCTACGAATTTCCCAACGGCGGGTCGATCGACTTCATCCCCTGCGGACAGCAGGACCCGGAGTACGCGGTCCGGCTGACCGCGTTCGACTGGTCCGAGTTCTGGGACCAGTTCGACGCCGGGTCCTTCCTCTGGTCCTGGGCGGCGGGCATGCGGGCGGAGTACGACGTCACCCTGGTCGACAGCAGCACCGGGCTCGGCACCAACGCGGCCATGTGCACGTTGGAGATACCCGACGTGGTGGTCAACTGCTTCACCTTCAATCACCAGAATCTCGACGGGGCGGTGGCGGCCGCCAACAGCATCCGCGAACGGCGCAACCAGTACGGCGAGCCGGTGCGGGTGTTTCCGGTGCCGACCCGGGTGGAGGACGGCGAAGCGGCCAAGCTCGACCGGTGGCGGGCAAACGCGCAGCAGCGGTTCAGCGACGTGGTGGCCGACCTCGGCTACTCCGACGACACCCTGTACTGGGGAGCGATCGAGATCCCGTACAAGGTTTCCTACGCCTACGAGGAGACGTTGGCGACCCTGGGTGACCGCCCGCACCTGGAGAACACCCTGTTGGCCGCGTACCAGCGGCTCGCCGGAGAGCTGATCGGGGAGCCGTGTCGGTACGAAGGGCCGACCGAGGCGGTCCGACGCAGCTGGCTCGGTGAGTTCGAGCGACCTCATCCGGTCGAGCAGGGGACCGTGCTGATCGGCTACCTGCCACGTGACCGGATCTGGGCCGAGTGGATCGCCCTGCAACTGCGCACGGTGGGACACCGGGGCGTGTTGCAGGACATCACCGCTGACGACGCGGTGACGGTGGTGGGGGACTCGGACCGGGCATTGCTGCTGCTGTCGCAGGAGTCGGTCCGGACCCCGCACGCGCATGCGTTCTGGTCGGCGGCCCAGCGGCGTGAACCGTCCGGCTCAGGGCCGTTCCTGGTGCCGATCCGGCTGGACGGCTTCCGGCTACCGCAGCCGTACGACTCTCAGGAACCGGTCGACATGTTCAACGTCTCCCGGCAGCACTCCCGCGACGCCCTGCTGGCGCAGTTCGACCTGCGCGACGTGGCACCGGCCAGCGAGGCGATGCTCGGGGCCATTCCGCGTCCCCGGTTCCCGTTCGAGCCGGCGCGGGTCTGGCGGGCACCGTCGCGCAACGCCACGTTCACCGGCCGCGACGCGATCCTCGAGCAGTTGCGCGAACGCCTCAACGCCAGCACCGCGATGAACGGTCCGACCGTGTTGCAGGGGATCGGCGGGGTGGGCAAGACGCAAATCGTCACCGAGTACCTGCACCGATTCGCCGCCGACTACGACATCGTCTGGTGGATCTCGGCCGAGCAGCCGAGACTGGTGCCGTCCGCGTTGGCCGATCTGGCGAACGCGCTGGATCTGTCGGCGGCGGACGTGGCCGGTCAGGTCGGGGCGGTCCTGGAAGCGTTGCGCCTCGGCCGGCCGTCCCGCCGGTGGGCGGTGGTGTTCGACAACATCGAGGATCCGAAACAGCTGCTGCCGTACGTGCCGGCCGGGCAGGGCGACGTCATCGTCACCACGCGCGGCGGTGACTGGTCGGGCAGCGGGTGGACCATCGAGGTCAACACTTTCAGCCGTACGGAGAGTATCGACCTCATCGCCCGGTGGGTGCCGAGTATCGACCGGGCCTCCGCCGACGTGATCGCCGACAAGCTGGGGGATCTGCCGCTGGCGGTGGAGCAGGCGGCGGGCTGGCTGGCGGCGACCGCGATGAGCCCGGACCGCTACCTGGCGATTCTGGACGAACACCTGCCCCGGATCCTGGAGACGCCGCCCGCGTCGGACTACCCGCATCCGGCGGCGGAGATCTGGCGCATCTCGCAGCAGCGGCTACGGATGTCGAACCCAGCCGCGGCGCACCTGGTGGAGCTCTGTGCCTGCCTCGCGCCCGAGCCGATCCCGACGGACCTGCTGTCCAGTCCGGGGATGCTACAGGTGCTGAGCCAGGACGATCCGGCGATGCGGGACCCGCTGCTGTACGGCGCACTGGTCCGCGAGATCACCCGGTTCGGTCTGGCCCGCCTGGATCCGACGGTGCGGGCACTGCGGATGCATCGCCTGGTCCAGCAGGTGATCCGCAACGACCTCGATCCGGAGGTACGGCAGGAACGTCGGCGGCAGGTGCATTCGATCCTGGCCGCCGAGCGCCGTGGTGTTCCCGACGACCGGCTGAACTGGGACAGCTACCGGCGGATGCTGCCCCATCTGGAGCCCACTGGCGCGCTGGAGTCCGACGACCGCGACGTGCACAACCTCGTCATCGACATGGTGCGGGCGTTGCGCTACCGGGGCGACCTCACCAGCAGTCACGACCTGGCGGTCCGCGCGTTGCACGGCTGGACCGTGACCTCGGGCGCCGACGACGCTTCGGTCCTGCGACTGCGTGCCGAACTGGCGAACGTGCTGCGACAGCTCGGGGACTACCAGGCGGCGCTGGACATCGACATCGATGTACGCGAACGGATGGAGCGGGTGTTCGGCGGGGTGCACCCGTACTCGTTGGTGAGTCTCCGGGGCGTCGCGGCGGACCTGCGCGGACTGGGTCGATACCGGCAGGCCCGCGACCTCGACGAGGACGCGGTCGCCAAGTGGCAGGCCGCCATGGGGCGCGATCACGATGAGACCCACAAGGCGATCAACAACCTGTCGTTGTCGTACCTGCTGACCGGTGACTTCCGCAGCTCGCTCCTGCTGGCCGAGGAGGTGGTGGAGATTGCCGGCCGCCTGCTCGGGCAGACCAACCAGTGGACCGTCATCTACCGGATCAACCACGGGAGGGTACTGCGGGAGACCGGTGACCTGGTCCGTTCCCGGGAGACGCTGGAGACTGTGGTGTCCACCTGCCGTCGAGAGTTCGGCGACCTGCACGGCCACACGCTGGCCGCGACGAAGAACCTCGCGGTGACGCTGCGCCGGTTGGGCCACCTGGACCGGTCCCGGGAGCTCAGCGAGGTGGTCCGCCGGTCGTACGAGCAGCAGCTCGGGGCGGATCATCCGAACACTCTCGCCGCCGAGCTGGAGCTGGCCTGCGTACGGTCGGCCCGCGGCGAGCATTCCGACGCCGCCGTCGCGGCGGGCAGGCTGTGCGACCGGTACGGCGAGTTGATGGGCGTCGACCACCCCCATTCGTTGGCCGCTGCGAACAACCTCGGGATTTTTCTGGTGCGGGATGGAGGTTTCACCCAGGCCGGACCGCTGCTGGCGGAGACTGCGGGCCGGTTCGCCGAGGTCCTCGGCGAGGAGCACCCGTACGCCCTGCTGTGCGCCGCCAACCACGCCAACGTGTTGTTCGCCGTAGGAGACCACGACCGCGCCCGGGAGGTGGACGAGCGCTGCTACGCCGGACTGCGAGCAAGGTTGGGCGAGGAATGTCCGGCGGTGGTCGCGGCGGCGGCGAATCTGGCGACGACCCGGGTGGCGGCGGGCCTGCCGGAGAGCGCCGCCCAGCTGTACGCGGATGCGCTGCGGGCGGCCACGCTGCGGCTCGGCCCGGGACACCCATATGTGGCTGCGTTGCACGACGGGACGCGGATCAGCAGCGACATCGAGCCGGCAGCGACCTGATCCCACGCCGCGTTCGACTTTCGTCGGGGTTTACCGTGGCTCTGCCTGTGACGTGTCGTACACTGTTCCGGTTATCCACGTTGGGCACGGCGTCGGGTAGTCGCGCCTGCTGTCTAACCTGTCCGAAACAAATTTGAGATGACTTTGAGACAAGAGGCCTCCATGACGGCTTCACCGGAGCGCGGCATTGAAGGCGCTATCGTAGATGTCACCGACTTGCCGTGGTCGACCCTGATGTCACCGGGCGACAATGCACTCGGCCATGCCATCCGCAATCGCTACGAGGTTGAATCGGCGGACCATTCCACAGCCGCTGACCGCCTTGCGGAGGCCGTCAGTGCATTCAACAACTATATCTGATCCGGCCACCTCGCCGCCCGCTGGGCTGACGCCGCTAAGGCACATGTTACTGAAGGTGCACAGTCGCTGCAACCTCTCGTGCAGCTACTGCTATGTCTACCAGCATGTCGATCAGTCTTGGCGTCGACAGCCTTTGATCATGTCACCGTCGGTGATCGACGCTGCCGCCGACCGTCTCGCCGAACATGCCCGCCGGTGGCGGCTGTCACGGGTGACGGTCACCTTTCACGGTGGCGAGCCGCTGCTGGCCGGCGTCGATTTCTTTGAATACGCGGTGGCCGCTGTCCGGCGGCGGATGTCACCGGACATCGTGGTCACTTTCACGGTGCAAACAAACGGAGTCCTTCTCGACGAGGCCTTTCTGGAGACGTTTAGTCGGCTCTCGGTGCGGGTTGGCGTCAGCTTGGACGGCGACCGTCACGCCAACGATCTGCACCGGCGTTTCCCACATGGCGGAGGCAGCTACACCGACGTGTCGGCAGGGCTGGACCGGCTGCGGCAGGACCGGTTCCGGCACCTGTTCGGCGGTCTACTATGTACGATCAACCTGCGCAACGATCCGATCGAGGTGTACGCCGGCCTGCTGCGGTTCGCCCCGCCGCGGCTGGACCTGCTGCTGCCGCACGGGAACTGGAGTTCCCCGCCGGCCGGTCGTGGCCCGGGAACCACGCACACACCGTACGCGGACTGGCTGATCGCCGTGTTCGACCGGTGGTACGACGCGCCACAGCGGGAGACGGACATCCGTCTGTTCAGTGTGATCATGTCGCTGCTGCTCGGCGGTCCCGGCCGGAGCGAATCGGTCGGGTTGGCACCCGTCGACTTCGTCGTGGTGGAGACCGACGGCAGCATCGAACACGGCGACGCGCTGAAGACCACCACAGCTGGCGCGACCGCAACCGGGCTGCACGTCGAGCGTTCCGGATTCGACGATCTGCTGCTGCTTCCCGGGCTGCGTCAACGCCAGATCGGCCTGGCCGCGCTCGGTACGACCTGCCGACGTTGCAGCCTGGTGAACGTCTGCGGCGGCGGGCACTACGCACACCGGTACGACGGTTCGACCGGGTTCGGCAACCCGTCGGTCTACTGTCCGGATCTGGCCCGGCTGATCGGTCACGTACACGGTCGGATGCGGACCGATCTGCGGCGACTGGCGGCCGCTGGGGACCGCCAGCACGACGTCGGAGCTCTCCGGTGACCACGGGTGCGCCGCCGACCGACCCCGGCCGGCGGCACGGCCTCACCCGGGCTCAGTTCGATGCGCTCGCCGCTGGCGGTGGCGACACCGGGACGTTGTCCGCGCTGGGCCGCGCACAGTTGAGCAAGCGGCTGCTGCTGCTGCGGGAGCTGCGGCTGCGTACCAGACTCGGTGAGACCGGGCAGCAGGCGTGGGCCGTGCTGGACACCGCTGTGACGCAGTCGTCGACGGCGGCCGCGACGGTGCTCTCCCGTCCGTTCGTCGACCTGTGGGCGCATCGGCTGCTGCATGGCCGGCAGCCGGTGCCCGGCAGCCGGCGGGACGGCGATCCGCAGCCGGACCGGAGCCCGCCCGGGCCACCCGGTCCGGAGTATCTGACCGGGCTCGCCGCCGCCGCCGCGATGGCCACCGGGACCGCGTTCGAGCTGAGCCTGCCCGTCGGCGTCGAGACGGTGCTGATTCCGGGGCTCGGTCGGGTCGGCGGCCTCGGCCCCCGGCACCGGGTTCTCCGGTACGACGGCACCGTGCTGCGTACCGGTGACGCCCGGCAGGCGTACCGGGTGGTCCACTGTCGCGGTCCGGCCGGTGATCTCGCTATCGAGATCGACGACCTCGACCCGCACCGGAGCTGCTTCGGGCTACCGGTCACCGACCGGCTGCGCGGTCGGCCGCTGAGCCGGCTGCGGGCGCACCTGCCGCAGGCGTGGACGTTGATCGGCACGGACCTTGTCCAGTACGCCCCGACGGTGGCCGGCTGCCTCCGCTCGCTGGTGCCGGCCGGGTCGCCCGGCGGCTCGGTCAGCGCCTCGCACCAGCGGACCTACGGCGCGGTGGCGATCTCGGTGCCAGCCGACGCGGCGGAGCTGGCACTGTTGATGGTGCACGAGACGCAGCACACCAAGCTGAGCGCCGTACTTGATCTGTTCGCGCTGACCGACCCCGACTGCCCGGACGTCTTCCACGCTCCCTGGCGTACCGATCCCCGCCCGGCCAGCGCACTGCTGCAGGGCATCTACGCGCACGTCGCGGTCGCTGACTTCTGGCGGGCTCGTCGCTCGCGGCTGACCGGTCCGGCGCGGCGGGGGGCCGATTTCGAGTACGTGCTCTGGCGGGACCAGTGCCGGCGGGCGATCGACGCGTTCGCCGGTTCGTCGGCGCTGACCCCTCTCGGGGAGACCTTCGTCGAACGGCTCGCCGACACCCTGCACGGCTGGCCCGGTGCCGCCGACGCCGAGGTGCAGGCCGGGGTGTCGGCCTGTATGACGGTCGCCGACGTCCAGTGGCGGCTCCGCAACCTCCAGGTGCCGGCGGAGCAGCTCTCGCCGCTGGCCGCCGCCTTCCGCGCCGGGCTCGACGCGTCGACGCAGGCCGTCGAGGTCGAGCTCGCCGTCGCGAGGCCGGCCGGCGGCGCCGCGATGGCCGCGAGCCTGGTGCGCCGGATCCGGCAGGAGACGATCACCGGCCGGGCGTCGGTGGTCGCGGCTCCGCCGGCGCCCGGCATCCGGGACGACCGGACCGCGGACCGGGTCAGTGTGCTGGACCGTCGGCTGTTCGACGATCCGGACGACGCGGAGGCCTGGGCGATGCTGGCGTTGGAGCTGACGCCCGCCGCCCAGTCGTCGGCCGACGACGCGCCCGCCGCCCGACCGGAGCTCGTCCGCGCGTTGCTGGGCGAACTCCGGCGGGCCGGCGCGGCTGACGTCCGGCCGTCGGCGCTCGTCCGCTGGCTGTCGGCGGCAGGCCCGGTCAGAACTGCGGAGGGTCGATATCGCAGTTGAGCCGGACCCCGTTGCGGACGGCCGTGGAGTTGGGGTGTTCCAGGCCGAGTACCCGGTAGGCGCGGTGCAGCACGCTGCCGGCGAGCCCGTCTGCCTGATCCGTTGATCCGGTCCGGCGCAGGCTGACGGCCAGATTGTTCTCGGCCGCGAGGGTGTCCGGATGGTCCGGACCGAGTGACCGGTTGATCCGATCCCGTACGTCGAGGTCGACCTGCAACGCGGCGGGGTACTCCCGCAGGTCGTACAGCTGGTTCGCATAGTTGATCCGGCAGGCCAGCGTGTACGGATGGTCCGGACCGAGGGTGGCCGACAACCGGTCGACCACCCGCTCGGCGATCGGGTGCGCGGCGTCGAGCTCACCCAGCCGGCGCAGGAAGATCGCAAGGTTGTTCTCCCCGGACAGCAGGAACGGATGATCTTCGCCGACCTTGGCCCGGCAGCGGACGAGCACGTCCTCTGCGGTCTCCCGGGCGGTCCGGTCGTCGCCGATCGCCGACTGGTCGCACGCCAGGTTGCTGGCGCAGGCGATGGTGTCCGGGTGCAGCGCGCCGAGCTTGCGTTCGTGCCTGGGCAGCGACTCGGCGCTCATCCGGTAGGCGGCGTCGATCTCGCCCGCCTTGCGCAGGGTGACCGCCAGGGTGCGGGTGATCCGCAGCGTGAGCGGATGGGTCTCGCCGAGCTCCTCCTGGGCTATCGGGAGGTGGCTGCCGAGCAACTCCTGGGCCTCCGAGAAGCGACCCAGGTCCCGGTAGTCGCGGCCGAGCGCGGCGACCGAGGAGAGGGTCACCTGGTGGCGGTGCCCCAGCGTGCGGCGGCGGATCTCCAGGGCCTGCTCGTCAAGAGCGGCGGCGGACTGGAAATCGCCGACCAGGGCCAGCGACAACGCAAGGTTGTTCATCGCGTTGGTCGTCCGGTAGTGCTCCTGTCCGAGTACCTCGGTGGACAACGTCAGTCCCTGCTCGTCGAGTTCCTTGGCCTCGGCGTACCGGCCCTTGGCCCGCAGATCGGCGGCGAGCGACGAGGTCGCCATGATCGTGTACGGATGGTTCCAGTCGAGCTGACGGGCCAGCGCGTCACGGATCTCGGTGTCCGCCGCGTACGCCTCGTCGTACCGGGCGAGTGAGCGGGTGGCGTTGGCCAGGTGCAGCCGCAGGGACAACGTGGTGACGTCCTCGGTGGACGCATCGGGCCGGGCCTGCCAGCCGGCCAACGCGCTCTCACCCAGCTGCTGGCTGGCCTGATGGTCGCCACGTTTCCAGAGATACCGGACCATGTCGATGACCAGCTGGCGTACCGCCGGTATGGTCGACTCCAGCGCGCCGGAGGCACCGAGGTGGCGATGGAGCTGCTGGTAGGCGCGCCACAGGTTGACGTCGTCGGGATCCTTCGGATTGATCGAGGCGAGGATCTCATGGACGTGCTGGCGGTTGGCCTGCTGCTCGACCTCAGGTAGCCCGTCGCGGATGACCGCCTGCACCAGCCGGTGCAGCTGGAGCGTCGACTGCCCGGAGTCGATCCGGGCCAGCGCGTACCGGCCGATCTCCTGGACCAGTCGCCCTTGGACCAGTGGCTCGCTGAGCAGCGGGTCCATCGGGAGTAGTACGGCGATGAACCGCTCGTTGTAGAAAAAGGAGATCGGGATCGGCTCGGCCGCGAAGAACGCGCACACCTCCAGCAGCTTCGCGGCGGCCGGCATCTGCCGGCGCAGCCGGTCCAGGGACAGCCGCCAGGTCGCGGCGGCCGGCACCCCGTAGCTGGGCGGCGGGTTTTCGCTCAGCACCCGGGACAGCTGGGTGTCCAGCAGTTCGGTGTAGGTCTGCACCGGCATTCCGGTCACTGCCAGCCAGGCGCCGGCCTGCTCGATCACCAGCGGCAGGTCGCCCAGCTTCTCCGCCAGGGCGTCCGCCTGTGGCGGGGTCAGCGCGGGAACCCGGCGACGCAGCAGCGCCACACTCTCCGCCCGGCTGAACACCCCCACCTCGGTCGTGGTCGCCCGACGGGACCAGCCGGCGTCGCGGGTGGTGATGACGATGTGCCCCGGCCCCTGCGGCAGATAGCGTTCGAGCTCGGCGGGGTCGCCCGCGTTGTCGAAGATCAACAGCCAGCGCTGGTACGGCTCGCCCAGGCGCAGCGCGTCGAGCACAGTGTCCACCTGCTCGCTCAGGTCCCCACCGGTCGGCAGGTCGAGGCGTTCGGACAGCTCGGCGAGGGAACTGCGGACCAGTTCCGGCTGTTCGGCCGACATCCACCAGACGATGTCGTAATCCACCGCGAACCGGTGCGCGTACTCCAGCGCGATCTGCGTCTTGCCCACGCCGCCCAGACCGTGCAGCGCCTGCGGCATGACCGAGGTGGCGTCGGCGGAGAGCCGGTCGCGCAGTCCTTCGAGGAGGTCGCTGCGGCCGGTGAAGGTGGTGTTGCGCTGTGGGACCTCCCAGACCGGGGGCTGACCGGCCGGAAAGCGTGGAGTGTGCCGGCCGGCCGGCCGGCGGCCGGCCGGGGCGACGCCGTCGAAGATGCCCAGCAGCGCCTGCCGGGCCCGTTCTTCGGTGCTGTTGACCAGGTCGAGCGCCGCGACCCGGTCGGTGAACGGGGCCGGCAGCCGGGTGTTGTCCAGCCGCACCGGGACCAGCATGGCGCCGGTCGGGTCCTTGGCTGTGGCGGCCCGCCAGAGCGACGCCGCGTTGGCCGAGACGACGTAGTCGCGCGACAGCAGAGCCAATACCCGGGTGGTGGGGTCGAGCCACGAGTCGAGCCACGAGTCGAGTCCGACGTCGCCGGTCGACGTCTCGCCGGTGGTCAGGTCCACCTCCCGCAAGGTGACCCGCAGGCCGATGCTCTCCAACTCGTTGGCGATCCAGTCGGTCCAGGACCGGTTCACCGAGGCGTAGCTGACCACGACGTCGTTGGGCAGCAGCGACTTCTGTCGTTCGTACTGGGCGAGTCGTCGTCGGCGTTCGCGTTCGTCGATGGCCGGGAACTCGCGGACCGTGTCACTGGTGATGATTCCACTGAGTCGTTCATACGAGGAGAGCAGTGAGTACTCCTGGCGGGAGCGCTCGCCAAAGACCGCAAGGATCTCCTCGTACGCGAAGAATGGTTTGTACGGGATCTCCACGTCGCCCCAGTAGGCGTCGGCCTCGTCGTCGGTGGCATCCAGATAGGATCCGAAGCGGTACCGGGCGTAGTCCCGGCCAGCTTCCAGCTTGAACTGCTCGGCGGCCTCCACCCGCATCGGCACCGGCAGAATCCGTACCGCTTCGTCGCGGCGCTGGCTGCGGATCGCCTCCGCTACTGCGGCCGCGCCGTCGATGCTCTGGTCGTTGAGGGTGAAGCAGTCGACCACGGTGTCGGGCATGACGACCGTGCAGATCCCGGCCGAGTCGCTGAGGCCGGTGCGGCTGTCGATGAGTACCCAGTCGTACTGCTGCCGCATGCTGTCGCGGATCGCGTGCAGGAACGCCTCACCGTTGAGCCGGTCGTAGAAGTTGCGCCAGTCAAAGCCGCTCACCCGTTGCGAGTACGCCGGGTCCTGCACCCCGGCTGGGAGCAGGTCGAGACTTCCGCCGTTGGGGAAACGCCAGTTCAGTGAGACAGCCTCACGTTCTACGTCCGCGACGTGCCGGAACCAGTTCGGGCCGTCGATCGGCGTACCGGGGTCGACGACTCGGGCGGCGAAGTCGCGCATCACGTCGATGACGCCCCGCGAGTGGCGCAGCTTCGGATCGGTCAGGAACGGCCGGAAGTAGTGGTGCAGGCCGGGGGACTCCAGATCCCAGTCCACGGCGAGCACCCGCTTGCCGTTGGCGGCCAGGATCCAGGCCACGTTGGCCAGTGCCATGGTGCGGCCGGTGCCGCCCTTGAACGAGTAGAACGTGACGATCTGACCTCGGGACGACAGGGGACCGGGCATCGTGTGCTCCTTCAGCCGTGGGCGCGTCAGGGCCCCCGCAGGATCGGTCGAGGGTTGGGACGGCCGGGCGGACGGTGGTACGGGTGGCGGGTTCGGAACCCGTCGTTGCGGACCTTTTCCAGGACCGCCTGGAGGTCGCTGCGGAACTCCTGATGGCTGGAGATCCGGGTACGGGAGATCACCGCACCGGAGTTGCGCATCCGGTCGCCGATGACCTGGCGCAGTGCCGCCATGAGCTCGTTGTGCCGGGACCGGGTCTGTGCGTCGGTGCCGTTGGCCGGTACCAGCACGGCGGTCACCGGCCAATCGTCGAAGGTGTCTCCGCTGTGCTGGCTGAGGAGCCGCCGGGGCCCGTCGACGTAGACCACCCACAGGTCGACCAGCAGGACCACCGGCGAGCCGCCGGCCTGGGCGGCGCCCACCGCGGAGTGCAGCCCGGCCAGATCGGTGACGACCGCCGTGAACTGCTCCTGCTCCGCGACCTGCCGCGCGTACTCGACCAGCGGCATGTCGAGTTCCGGCAGGTACGGGGACCAGTCGGCGGGGGTCGGGCCGTAGTAGCGACGGTCCCGGCCGGTCGACGCCAGAAAGCCCCGTACGTCGTCGTCGACAGGCGCGGCGACCACGAAACAGATCCGTTGGTCGGCCGGTCCGGCGGACATCGCCGGTCCGGGCGCCACCGGACCGGGCGCCACCGGCTGACCCGGGTCCGGCGGCCAGGTCGCTGGCGACCGGGTCGGCCGATTGGCCGGCACCGGCGGGTGGAAGACGCTCGGCACCTGCGTGAAGGCCGGCGGCGTGACGAGTCGTGGCACCTCGTCCGCGTGCGCGTTGCGCACGATCTTCTTGGCGAGTACCTCGACGACGTCGAGGTACGGGTCCTCGTAGTTGTTGAGCCGGGAAAGTCTGCGCAGTCCTTTCTCAAGGTACTGCGGCGGAAGACTGCTGTCGGTCAACTGGTGGTCGCCCACCACCGCCGGCAGGGTGGGGGTGGACAGCCAGTTCACCGGTAGCAGTGCGGAGGGTGGTCCGTCCGACGACGTGTGCTGGGCGAGCCGGTCGGCGAACACCGCCCACTCACGACCGCACCAGGGACTCTTCACGTAGCGGGGGGAGATCAACGCGACGAAGGTGCAACAGCGGGCGAGTTCCCGGGCCAGCCGGTCAGACCATCGTGCGCCCAGATCCAGGCTCTGCGTGTCGAGGAAGCCGACCTCGGTGCCGGGTGAAAGCCCGGCATAAGCCCGGACTTCGTTGCTCAGGTCATGGTAGAAGCGTCGAACCCACTCGTCTTCGTCTTCGCGAGCGTAGCTGAGAAAGAAGTAGCACCGCGGGCCGCGATCGTTATCCGACAACCGCCCTCCCGCCTGTCGACGGTGCGCCGTCGCGGGCGGCGGTACGTGTGTCAAGTGAGACGTCGACACCACGCACAAAATGTCCGCAGGGTGACACCGAGTGTAAGGAGTATATATCTCCCAGGTCTTCTTCAGGGAAGAGTCTTTTTGAAGATCATTGCGCCTAATGATCTAGTGACGCCACCTTCGGGCACGCCACCTGCTCCCTTGGCGGTCAATTCCCGGGACCGCTGGAACTGTCGCCATCCGGACAGCGTAGCGTCAGCCAGGCGCGTGCGTAGGCCACCGCCGGTCGGATCGGTAGGAGCCGGGCGACGGCCCGCCCCACCGGGCCGGTGGCGACCGACGAGCTGTCCCGCTCGAAGTCGCGGCCGAGTTCGCTGAACGGTCCCGCGTCGAGCCGGGCACCGACGTACGTCCGCCACTGCCGTTGGCCGTCCGCGCCGAGGACCACGCAGGCGTTGCGGTGCGGCTCCGGCGGCCGCGGAAGACGGTACTCGGCAAGGTGGAACGCCGTACACCGGTCGTAACCCACGCCGAGCAGCAACGTGTGTGCGTCGGTCGCGTCGAGTGCCGCGAGCGGTGATCGTTCGCCCAGCTCGCTGTCCAGGTCGTGGCGGGCCATCAGCTCCGCCGCTCGGGGACCGACCGCCGCGAACGACGTCTGGGGATGCTGACTACGGACCGCCCCCGGCCACGTCCGTACGGTCTCGGCGACCATGCCCATGGCCCGGCAGTCATGAACCGCCGGATCAAAGGCCGGCAGGTGCTCGCGGATTGTCGGCCACCAGTCTGCCGGCACCTGCCGTACCCACCGCGCCGGGTCCCGGTTCTGCGGCGTCTGGCTCGGCACCACCAGCGTTCCGTCGGGCGTCAGGACGTCGAGCAGCGCCTGGACCACGGCGACCGGCCCACCGCACACGTAACCCATCGCCCGCAACGAGCTGTGCACCAGGACGATACCGCCGGCCGGCAGACCCAACGCGACAAGCTCCGCACGGAGGGAGTGTCGGGTGGCCGGAGAATTGGCGGCGGGGCGTTCGGCCAGTCCGCCGTCCGCACCGATGCCAGGTCGGTTCTTCATCTGGTGGATTTTCCACCACCGTCCGCTAAAGGTCTTGCGCCACACATCGACGTCCGGAACTCGTCGCGTTCGGTCCGGTGCGGCGTGACGTATGCAGTGTGCGGCGTGAGGTGCGAGACGAATTGGGGGGGACCGAGCGGTCCTGACGGAACGGACCGCTCGGCTACTTGCGATGGAGTCGGTTCAGGCCGACGAACGCGGCCGGTGCCGGGCTCAGCTCTTCAGGAACGTGAGCAGATCCTGGTTGACCTGGTCCTGGTGGGTCGCGGTGATACCGTGCGGGGCGCCCGGATAGTAGACCTCCTGGGCGCCGGACACCAGTTGGGCGGTCTTCATCGAAGCGTTCCCGATCGGCACGATCTGGTCGTCGTCGCCCTGCATGACCAGGGTGGGGACGTCGAACGCGGCGAGGTCGTCCCGGAAGTCGGTCTCCGAGAACGCCGCCACACTCTGGTACGCGTTCCACAGCCCGGCCTGCATGCTCCACGACCAGAACTGGTGCAGGATGCCGTCGGAAACCTCGGCACCTGGCCGGTTCACGCCGTAGAACTTGATCGCCAGATCCTGGTAGAACTGCGCCCGGTCGTGGGCCAGGCTGGCCCGCATCTCGTCGAACACGGCCAGCGGCAGCCCGTCCGGGTTGTCCGGCGTCTGCACCATGATCGGCGGTACGGCGGAGATGAGCACCACCTTCGCCACCCGACCGGTGCCGTACCGGCCGATGTACCGGGCAACCTCACCGCCACCGGTGGAGTGCCCGATCAGCGTGGCGTCGGTCAGGCCGAACGCCTCGATCACCGCGGCGAGGTCGTCGGCGTAGCCGTTCATGTCGTTGCCCTCGGGCGACTGGCTGGACCGGCCGTGCCCACGCCGGTCGTGCGCGATGACCCGGAACCCCTGCTGGGCGAGGAACAGTAGTTGGCCGTCCCAGGCGTCGGCGTTCAGCGGCCAGCCGTGTGAGAACACGATGGCGGGGCCGGAACCCCAGTCCTTGTAGTAGAGCTGGGTGCCGTCCTGCGTGGTGAGGTACCCCATGGCGTCACTCCTGACTCTCGGTGCGCTCCTGGTTCTGCCCCTTGGTCGGCCGGCTGGGCCGCGCTGCCGGGCCGGCCCGGGCTGAGCATCCGTCAGGGTGAAGAGTCTCCGCAGACGTGGGAAGATAACCGGTGTGAACCGGCGGGAACGGGGAACCGGCCGGCCGACCTCCAGCCATGACTTTGACACTGTCTGCTCCCGGCCGGATCGGACCGGACTTGCGACCGGCGCTGGGCCCGGACGCCCGCGCACGGGTTCGTCGGTCAGCGCACCAGGGCGTCGGGCTGGATGTCCGCCGGGGTGCCCTCCCGCTCGTACGCGGTCAGGCTGCCGACGGTGGTGGTGGCGATGTTGTGCAGCGCCTCCTCGGTGAAGAACGCCTGATGGCCGGTGATCAGCACGTTGGGGAAGGTGACCAGCCGGGAGAACAGGTCGTCGCGCAGCATCTGGTCGGACAGGTCCTCGAAGAACAGGTCGGCCTCCTCCTCGTACACGTCCAACCCCAGGTAGCCGATCTTGCCGCTCTTCAGACCGCGGATCACGGCGGCGGTGTCGACCAGCGCGCCCCGGCTGGTGTTGATCAACATCACGCCGTCGCGCATCTGCGCGATCCGTTCCTCGTCGATCAGGTGATGAGTGTCGGGGGTGAGTGGACAGTGCAGGGTGACGATGTCCGACTCGGCGAGCAGCGTCGGCAGCGGGACGTAGCTGGCGCCGGCGGCGACGGCCTCGTCCGACGGGTACGGGTCGGCGGCGAGCACCCGGCAGCCGAACCCGGCCATGATCCGAATGAACCGGACGCCGATCTTGCCGGTGCCGACGACACCGACGGTCCGGCCGTGCAGGTCGAAGCCGAGCAGCCCGTTGAGGGCGAAGTTGTGCTCCCGGACCCGGTTGTAGGCGCGATGGATCTTGCGGTTGAGCGCCAGGATCAGCCCGACGCAGTGCTCCGCGACCGCGTGCGGCGAGTAGCCCGGCACCCGGGTGACGGTCAGCCCGAGCCGGCGCGCGGTGGCCAGATCGACATGGTTGAACCCGGCCGAGCGCAGCGCGACCAGCCGGACCCCGCCGCCGGCCAGCGTCTCCAGCACCGGGGCGCTGAGGTCGTCGTTGACGAACGCGCAGACCGCGTCGCAACCGTCGGCCAACGGCGCGGTGTCCGCCGACAACCTCGGCTCCAGGAACACCAGGTCGTGACCGGCCTCGGCGTTCGCGGCGGCCAGGAACCGCTTGTCGTACGGCTTGGTGCTGAACACTGCCACCCGCATGGGACCTCCTCCGGCGCGACCGTAGCTTCCGCCGGTCCAGGGTACGGTGAGGCGGGTCGGCGAGAGGAGAACGGGCTGATGACCGCTGCGGTCACCAACTGGGCGCGTAACGTCACCTTCGCCGCGCGTCACGTCCACCGCCCGACCACCGTCGACGAACTGCGACAGGTCGTGGGCGGATCGGCCCGGCTGCGGGTGCTCGGCACCGGGCACTCGTTCAACCGGATCGCCGACACCGACGGAGACCTCGTCTCGCTCGCCGGCCTGCCCGCCGAGGTGACGGTCGACGCCGAGACGTTGACGGTCACCGCCGGCGGTGGTGTCCGCTACGGCGAGCTTGCCGAACACCTGCACGCCCACGGGTACGCGCTGCACAACCTGGCCTCGCTGCCGCACATCTCGGTCGCCGGTGCCTGCGCGACCGCTACCCATGGCTCCGGGCGCGGCAACGGCAACCTGGCCACCGCCGTACGGGCGGTGGAGTTGGTGACCGCCAACGGAGACCTGGTCCGGCTGGACCAGTCCCATCCCGATTTCGCCGGCGCGGTGGTCGGTCTCGGCGGGCTCGGCGTGGTCACCAGCGTTACCTTGACGATCGAGCCGACCTTCGATGTGGCGCAGTACGTCTATCACGGGCTGTCCCGCGACGCGCTCGCCGCCGGATGGGACCGACTCCAGGCCAGCGGCTACAGCGTCAGCATGTTCACCGACTGGACCGGGACCGGTATCGACCAGGTGTGGGTGAAACGGCGCACCGACCACGACCATCCGCCGGTTGACGCCGACGGGTTGGGGCTCGCCGCCGCCGACGGCCCCCGCCACCCGGTGCCCGGAATGCCGGTGGAGAACTGCACCAGCCAGCTGGGGGTGGCCGGTCCGTGGCACACCAGGTTGCCGCACTTCCGGCTCGACTTCACCCCGAGCAGCGGTGCCGAACTACAGTCGGAATACCTGGTAGCGGCCGGCGACGTGGGAGACGCCCTCGACGCGGTGGCCCGGATCCGCGACCGGGTCGCGCCCGTGCTGCAGGTCTGCGAGATCCGTACCGTCGCCGCCGACGAACTGTGGCTGAGCATGAACCATTCGCGGGACAGCGTCGCGATCCACTTCACCTGGGTCGCGGATGCTACGGCGGTGACGCCGGTGATCGCCGCGGTCGAGCAGGCGCTGACGCCGTACGCCCCCCGACCGCACTGGGGCAAGCTGTTCGGCATTGGCCGGGACGAACTCGCCGGCAGGTATTCGCGGTGGGACGACTTCGCCGACCTGCTGGCCCGCTACGACCCGGCCGGGGTGTTCCACAACGACTTCCTGGACCGGTACTTTCCCCGCTGACCCGCTGACCCGCTGACCCGCTGACCCGCTGACCCGCTGACCCGCGACGGTCGCGGTTCAGGCCCGGCGGTCGATGCGGGCCTTGACCCCGCCGGTCTCGGCGAGCATGTGCAGCAGCGCCGAGCCGTCGATCAGCTCCAACGGCTTTCCGGAAGCGAAGTCGAAGGCCGCCGAGGTGTAGCCGGCGGTGGTCACCAGGATGCCGTTCGAGGCGTTCTCCGCCTGGACGACGCCGAACAGGTCACGGACCGCCGACACGTCCATGGTGCCGCCGCCGCGCCGAGCCAGCACGACGACCGTGCCGCCGAACAACGGGCGGGGATCGTGCGCCATGCACTCCACCGTGCCGTCGGCCGTCGTGCGCACCTGGCGCATCTGCAGCCCGAGCTTGGTGAACAGGTCGGCGATCAGCTGCTCGAACTGGTCAGCCGGTATGGTCAGCAGGTCCGGTCGCTGGTCCAGGTCGGCGAGGACGTCGATCTCGTCGGCGAACCGCTTGTCGACCTGGTCGAAATCGACGACGGCAGGCACCGACGCCAGATCCACCGGATGGGCGGAGATCCGTGCGCCGAGCCGGCGCAGGCAGGCGGCCGGGTCGACGTTGGCCAGGTTGATCGCGACGAACTCGTCCCGGGTGGTACGCAGACTGACCAGGCAGGGCCGGGCCGGTCGGCCGGTGGCCGGGTCGATCCGTTCGACGATGCCGTTGATACAGACGGTCTCCAGCAGCCTGGTACGGTCCGCCTCGTACAGCTCGTGCACCGTACGCAGGGTGATCTGGGTGATGAGGTCGGCGTACCGATCGGCGATTTCGGTCGCCGACCGGCCGACCGCCGTCACCTCGTCGTCGGCCGGCTGGTAACGGTATTCCCGGATCCGGGGGACGACCTCCACCGCCGGCAGGTGGTACTCGACCACCAACTGACGGGACTCGGGCAGGTAGGCCAGCCGGTAACGCTGCGGAAAGTCGTCCGGGTAGACGGAATTTCCGAGCACCAGTCCGAAGTACTCGACGACGGCCTTCGGGTCGGCGGCGGCGAAGACGGCGGAGAACCGGTCGATCGCCGCGTTGTGCGCGGCGATCTTGGCGGCCAGCTTCTCGCACTGCTGACGGTACTTCTCCTCGGCTGCGGCCAGCCGGCGGCGCCGCTGCGCCTCCGCCGCCTCGTGTTTCGCGGTGGCCTGCTCGAACACCTGTCGCGCCTCGGCGACCTGCTGCTGGTGGCGGACCTCGCCGCCGAACATCCGGCCCAGACCGGCCGGCTCCGGCGGGGCGAAATCGGACCACTGCGGTGCGGCCAGCGGTACGGCGAGGTCACCGGGGTCGAACGGCGGTGGAGTGCTGCTGCGCTTGAGCCGTTCGAGGTCGATGTGGTCGTCGACGGCCAGGGTGTCGGCGAGCAGCTCCTCCAGCTCGGCCACCCGCGACCGCAGGTTCGCGTTGGCCGCCGCGACCTTCGCCGCACGGGCCTCGGTGTAGAGACGCTTGCGTTGGCGTTCGTCCTCGGCGGCGGCCTGCTCGGCGGCCTGCCGGGCGTTCTCCGCCTCCCAGACCATCTGCTGATGCTGACGGTACGCGAAGGCCTGGGCCCGGTGCTGGGCGTGCACCTGCTGGGCATGTGCCCGCTGCGCCTCCTGCATGCTGCTCATCTGTCAGCCCCGATCGTCGCCGGTCCACTCCCGCCCCAACCGTCCGCGCCACCCGGCCCGGACGGATCACCGGTCGCACGTCTGCACGTTGGACGTGCGTCAATCTTGTCCGACCGTCACGGTAGCGTCCAGTGTCCAGCTTCCGGCGGCGACGTTCGCGGCCGGCCTTGGGACGGCACCCT
Source organism: Solwaraspora sp. WMMD792 (assembly GCF_029626105.1). Taxonomy (NCBI): domain Bacteria; kingdom Bacillati; phylum Actinomycetota; class Actinomycetes; order Micromonosporales; family Micromonosporaceae; genus Solwaraspora; species Solwaraspora sp. WMMD792. Next base: position 3,802,726 of record NZ_JARUBH010000009.1, on the reverse strand, counting down.
CTGCTGGGCGGTGCGGTACGACGAGTTTGCCTATCCTGGTGCGTACCCCCGCAGAGCGGGCCGGGGGCGGGGGAGGACAGACGGATGGTGATGGACGGCCGGGTGTCGCACGGCGGCGATCCGTACCTCTGGTTGGAGGAGGTGCTCGGTGACGCTGCCCTGGACTGGGTCCGCGACCGCAACGCGGAGACCACCGCCGGCTGGACCGCCGAGCCGGGGTTCACCCAGCTGCGGGACCAGATCAAGCAGGTGCTCGACTCCGCCGACAAGATCCCCGACCCGACCTGGCGCGGGGACCACCTCTACAACTTCTGGCAGGACGCCGGACATCCCCGGGGAGTGTGGCGGCGGGCCACCCTCGACGAGTTCCGTCGGCCGCAGCCGAGCTGGGAGATCCTGCTCGACCTCGACGAACTCGCCCGGGTCGAAGGGGAGAACTGGGTCTGGAAGGGTGCCCACGTGCTGCGGCCCGGGTACGACCGGTGCCTGGTGGTGCTGTCCCGGGGCGGATCGGACGCCGCGGTGGTCCGCGAGTTCGACCTGACCACCCGCGACTTCGTGCCCGATGGTTTCATCGTCGCGGAGGCGAAGAGCACCGTCTGCTGGATCGACCGCGACCACATCTACGTGGGCACCGACTTCGGGCCCGGCACCGTCACCAACTCCGGCTATCCGCGGACCATCCGGCGCTGGCAGCGCGGCACCGCACTGGCTGACGCCCCGCTGGCGTTCGCCGGCGAGGTCGACGACGTCACCGTCTACGTGGTGCACGACCCGACCGCCGGCTACGAGCGCGACCTGGCGGTACGGCGTACCGAGTTCTTCCGTAACCGGACCTACCTGCTGCGGCCCGACGGCGGTTGGGGCCTGGTCGACGTGCCCTCGGACGCCGAGATCGACCTGCACCGGCAGTGGCTGCTGATCGAGCTGCGCAGCGACTGGCTGGCCGGTGACGTCACCTACCCGGCCGGCGCGGTGCTGGTCACCCCGGTCGACGAGTTGCTGGCCGGCAAACGGGAGTTGACCACGATCTTCGAGCCGACCGAGCGCTCCGCCTACAGCTACCACGCCTGGACCCGCAACCATCTGCTGCTGGTCACCCTGACCGACGTCCGTAGCGAGATCACCGTACTGACCCCCGGCGATGACGGCTGGCGGCGGCGCACGCTGCCCGAAGCCGGCGGATTCGACCACACCGACGTGGCCGACACCGAGCCGGACCGGGGTGACGAGTTCCTGCTGCACACCGCCGGGTTCATCCGGCCACCGACGCTGCTGCACGGCACCGTCGACGGCCCGACGCGGCCGGTCAAGACCGGTCCGGCCTTCTTCGACGCCGAACAGATGACCGTCCGGCAGTTCTTCGCCGTCTCCGCCGACGGCACCGAGGTGCCGTACTTCCTGGTCACACCGGGCGAGACCAGCCCGCCCGGACCGGCGGCCGGGCTCACCCTGATGACCGGGTACGGGGGTTTCGAGATCGCCTGGACTCCGACCTACAGCGGCGTCGTCGGTGCCGGCTGGCTGGCCCGGGGCGGCAGCTTCGTGGTCGCCAACATCCGGGGCGGCGGTGAGTACGGACCGCGCTGGCACACCGCCGCCCTGCGGGAGAACCGGCTCCGCGCGTACGAGGACTTCGCCGCCGTCGCCACCGACCTGGTCGCCCGTGGACTGTCCAGTCCGGACCGGCTCGGCGCCTACGGCGGCAGCAACGGCGGGCTGCTGATGGGCGTGATGTTGACCCGCTGCCCGGAGCTGTTCGGCGCGGTCGTCGGGCAGGTGCCGCTGCTGGACATGCGCCGGTATCACAAGCTGCTGGCTGGAGCCTCCTGGATGGCCGAGTACGGTGACCCCGACGATCCGGCGGACTGGGCGTTTCTGCGGGAGTACTCGCCGTACCAGAACATCCGACGGGGTACGGCGTACCCGCCGTCGCTCTTTCTCACCTCGACCCGCGACGACCGGGTCCATCCCGGTCATGCCCGCAAGATGGTCGCCCGGCTGCGCGAGTACGGCCACGACGTCACCTACCACGAGAACGTCGAGGGTGGGCATTCCGCAGCCGCGGACAATGCGCAGCAGGCGTTCAAATGGGCACTGCTGCTGGAGTTCGTCCGGCGGACCCTGACCGGTGAGCGCCGGGCGGACGGTGACCGGGCGGCGTCAGACCCGATCGGGGGACTGCTCGGTAACAGGTAGGAAGACGGTGACCACCGCCATGCAGGACGCCCAGACGACGAGCAGCACGGTCAACTGACCGCTGGTGATCCGGCCGGGACACAGCAGGTGCGCGGAGGTTTCGACCACTATGCCGGTGCCGATGATCGCGGCGAGAGCCGGCCACGGCTTCGTCCAGCCCCAGAGCAGGACCGCGCTCAGCGCGACGGCGAGCAGTCCGATCCCGATCGCCGGGAAGTTCGCCTCGGAAACGCCGTGCACGGTGACCTCGGCGCGGGGGGTCACCAGCCGCAGCGGCTCGAGCGTGAGTCCTTCCAACAGCCGGCACCCCATCACCCGGTAATAGGGCAGGACCGGTATCCCCAGAAGCATTGAAGTATCGTGGTTTGTCGATAGTGTTCGCATCGGGTACCCAGCAGCGCCTGTCTGACAAGGCCGAACAACCTGTTCTATCGCCGCGCCGCCCATCAGTCGGCGCGTACCCCCTGACGATGAGGACACTGCACGATGAAGGCACTCCCGCTCCTGTCCCGGATGCTGCTGGCCACCGGGCTCGCCGCCGCCAGCCTCGCGATGCCGGCCACCACGGCGCAGGCCGCGCCGCCGTCCAGCACCGCCGACGAGATCGGCACCCTGGTGGTGAACGGCCGTCCGGCCACCGAGAACTACCCGTTCATGGTCTACACGTCCGGCTGCACCGGTTCGCTGATCAAGTCGAACTGGGTGGTCACCGCCCGGCACTGCCCGACCCCGATCTCGGTACGGGTGGGCAGCGTCAACCGGACCAGTGGCGGCACGGTGGTCCGGGTGATCCGCGCGGTCAACCACCCGCGGATCGACGTCAAACTGATGCAGCTGGCCAACTCGGTGAGCTACGCCCCGGCACCGATCCCGACCACCTCCGGTGCGGTCGGCACCGCCACCCGGATCATCGGCTGGGGCCAGACCTGCGCTCCCCGTGGCTGCGGCTCGGCCCCGACCATCGCCCACGAGTTGGACACTTCGATCGTGGCGGACAGTCGGTGTCTCGGCATCGATGCCGGCTATGAGATCTGTACCAACAACACCAACGGAAACGCCGGTGCCTGCTACGGCGACTCCGGTGGTCCGCAGGTCCGGATGGTCTCCGGCCGGTGGTACCTGATCGGGGCCACCAGCCGTGCCGGCAACAACAACTCCACCTGCGCCACCGGTCCGTCGATCTACGGCGATCTGCCGTCGATCCGCTCCTGGATCAACACCCAGGTCGGTGGCTTGCCTGCCTGACCCGTGCCAGCCTGATTCCCTGCCCGTCTCGTGCGCCGCACCGGTCAGCCGGTGCGGCGCACCCCTGCGATCGCCCTGTGGTGCCTCTGCTCATGGCCCCCGGTCACCCGTCGTCGCCACCGGGCCGCCCGCCGCCTGCCGGATCCGCCCGGCGGGTGGATTTTCTCACTGCGGGATCGGCTCGACCCGGCGCGATTCCACTGAGTTCCCAGGTGGTCGCTTGCGGTACGTGATCCGTCTTGTTGGTCGAACGAGGTGAATACGGCCCGTGCCCGCTGGGCGGCTCTGAGCTGCCGAAACAAGATTTTTGAGCCGATGTTGAACCCGGCCCATTGACCGAAAGTATGATGTCGGCGGGTTGAGGGACGCCCGCCAATTTTCCACTAACCGTGAGACACCCCGGATACGGGATCGGGCTGCTTGACAGCCCAGAGAACCCACTTTTAGCGTGGCTTCTCGTAAACGTGGTGCGAACTCGTTCCGGCAATGGAAGTGGGCGTTTGAAGGCACCCGTTTGACCAGCTAGCAGAACACGGCTGCCCCACCGGACGACGCCTGTCAACCGCGCCGCCCTCGACGAGAAGGAGTAGGTAACCCCCCATGTACAGGTCGGCACAACGGCGCAGTTCGACCCCGCGTGGCCGAAACCAGCGCACTGTCAGTGGCCGCAACAAACGCATCATCGCTGTCCTCGGCACGGTCACGGTGTTCGCGGGCATCGTCGCGGTCACCCAGGTCTCCTCCGCCAACGACCAGCTGCGTACCGCCACGGAATGTGTCGCGCCTAGCCCTGGTTCCACGGCTGAAGGCGGCGTGACCACCACCGTGACCCGGGAGAACGGTCGCGAGGTGCGGCACCACTGGGGTGACGGACAGACCACGCTCGAGGAGTGCGAGAGCGGCGGGACCGTCGTCGCGGCCCCGACCATCGAGTGCCCGTCCGTAGCGGACAAACTGCCGGAGGTTCCCGCTGCGGCGCGTACCGAGGTGGAGCGCAACCTCGGCCTGCTGGAGAAGCAGATCGAAGAGGCCAACAACCGGCTCGCCAACAGTGTCGGCGAGGGCGGGCCGAACTTCATCAACAACGCCATCCTCGGCCCGCTGGCCAGTAAGCGGGTCGCCACCCTGGACCGGATCGCGATCGCCATCGGCCGGGTCGCGCCGCGTCCGCGTGGGCTCGACGAGTTGGCCACCTGCGAGCTCGTCAACCGCCCCGGCAACAACGACGGTGGCGGGAACAACGACGGCGGCGGCAACAACGGCGGCAACGACGGTGGCGGGAACAACGACGGCGGAAACGGGCTGGAGATCCTGGCCAACAGCTGTGACGACAGCAATCTGGACGACCACGACGGCTTCCAGGTCGGCAACCGCTGTGTCGACACGCAGTTCGGTGAGGTCGGCGCGGCCGCCAACAACCCGTCGCTGCTGATCACCGAGTTCCCGGACGAGGTCGGCGTGGAAGAGCCGTTCACCATCCGGGTCAGCACCCGTAACCTGGTTCGGGACCGATTCCTCCCGGCGGCTCAGGGTGGCTACTACGTCGAGAGCTCGCTGCTCAACGAGCAGGGCCTGACCCGCGGTCACTTCCACACCGCGTGTCGGATGCTGGACTCGACCGAGGTCGCGCCCGACCCGGCTCCGGCTCCGGAGTTCTTCGTGGCGACCGAGGACGGCGGTGGCGGTCGCGAGCCGGACCAGGTCACCATCCAGGTCTCGGGCATGCCGCAGTCCGGTACCGCGCAGTGCTCGGTCTGGGCCGGTGACGGTTCGCACCGGCTGCCGATGTCGGAGCGGGCCAACCAGACCCCGGCCTTCGACTCGGTCCGGATCACCGTGAACTGACCAGCGCTCTAGCGCAACGATCACCACAGCTGCGGGCCCGGACTCGAACGAGTCCGGGCCCGCAGCCGTTCCGGTCGTACGACGGTTCTGGGCTGATCAACAGAACCGGCCGGTCAGGAGAGGATCGCCAGGTGGAAGCCGCGGTCGGCCAGCACTCCGGCGCTGGTGAAGGTCTGGATGAACACCCCGTTGGGGATGCCGGCCCGACCCACGACGGTGATCTCACCCGGGGCCGACGCGCCGACGCTGCCGGACAGGCCGATGCTGCCGACGTAGGCCGACCCGGTCAGGTTGTGGCTGAAGACCACCTGGTAGGTGCCGGTGGCGAGACGGGTCGCGGAGACCGCGCCGAAGCCACGGGCCAGGGTGCCGTTCGCGTTGACGACCGCGAAGAAGCTCTGGGCGGTCGGCGGCATTCCGGACGTGGTGGCGGGGACCAGCGCGATACTGGCCTGCTCCCGTTCTGTCTTGGACACCGGCGGCTGTTCGGTGATGCCGGCGTCGCGTTCCGCGCTGAATGACTCGGACATGGTGAAACTCCTCGCAGATTGGCATTCCGCGGCGTGGACGCGAGATGCCGAAAAGGGATGGAACCGGTGCCGTCCGCTGGGCCCGAGCAGAACGGCAAGTGACTTGAAGTTTATGTTTGACAGCGGAGAGTAACTAGAGCCCGGTGATGTCCAATCGAGGACAGGGCGCGGCTCCGGTCAGCCGGACCGCCCGGGGCCTGCGGCGAGCCGCCGGTCGAGCAGGGTGGCGAGTGGGATGGACTCGCCGTCGCGACCGCCGGCACCGATCACCAGCCGTGGCTCCATGGGGGAGACGCGTGCGCCGGTCAATCTGGACCGCAGGTCGGCTGGGACGGTCAACAGGTAAAGGTTTCCGTCGGTACCGACGGCCAGGGTGCGGTCCGATTTCAGGTACCAGCCGTGCAGCCCGGTCCGGTACCGGCCCCGGCCGTGGTGTGGCTGGGCGGACAGGTGCTGCGCGGCGATTCCGTGACGCCGGGCGGTCGCGACGAAATCGGCGAGCAGATCCGCGGCCTGCTGGGCCTCGTCGGCCCGACGGCGCTGCTGGTCGGCCGCATGGGCGGCGATTGCCTGCCGGCGCTGCCGCGCCCAGTCCTGCTGGTCCCGTTGCCCCACCCGACCAGCCTACTGTCGACGCCGCCGTCCGGTGCGCTCGTACCGTCGCCGCGCACCGTCGGACGAGGTTGGTGGTGCGGGGTTTCTTTGTTGGCCAACCAAACTATTGACACCTCGTCGCGGTGTGTGTGAACGTCTGGACATCGGCCGGTTGCGGGAGTCGGCAAGCCGGAAGTGGGGCCTGGGCACCCCCGGCAAACCCGACGCAGGATTCGTCTGCCTGTGCAGAGAGGAAGCCCGTTACATGCGCAGAACCCTTGCCGGCTCACTCGCGGCGGTGGTGCTCGCCGGCGTCGCGGCCGTCGCCACCCAGGTGATGGTCGATGGAGCCGCCTCGCCCGCCCGCGCCGTCGCCGCTGACCCGTACTCCTGGCGCAACGTCCGGATCGACGGCGGCGGCTTCGTGCCGGGCATCGTCTTCAACGAGACCGAACCTGACCTCATCTACGCCCGGACCGACATCGGCGGGGCCTACCGCTGGAACCAGGCCGACCAGTCGTGGACCCCGCTGCTGGACTGGGTGGGCTGGGACCGCTGGGGCTGGAACGGTGTGCTCAGCCTGGCCACCGACCCGGTGCAGACCGACCGGGTGTACGCGGCGGTCGGCATGTACACCAACGACTGGGACCCGAACAACGGCGCGATCTTGCGCTCCACCGACAGGGGCGACACCTGGCAGGCGACCGAGTTGCCATTCAAGGTCGGCGGCAACATGCCCGGCCGGGGCATGGGGGAGCGGCTGGCAGTCGACCCGAACGACAACCGCGTCGTCTACTTCGGCGCCGAGAACGGCAACGGCCTGTGGCGCAGCACCGACCACGGCCAGACCTGGGCCGAGGTGACCAGCTTCCCGAACCCCGGCAACTGGGCCGAGGATCCGGCCGACCCGAACGGGTACCTCGACCATCAGCCGGGGGTGGTCTGGGTGACCTTCGACGAGTCGACGGGCAGCGTCGGCAGCCGTACGCCGCACATCTACGTCGGGGTGGCGGACCTGCAGAACACGGTCTACCGCAGCACCGACGCCGGGGTGACCTGGCAGCGGCTCGCCGGTCAGCCGACCGGCTTCATCGCCCACCAGGGCAAGATCGACCATGCGACCGGCACCCTCTACATCGCCACCAGCGACAACGGCGGGCCGTACGCCGGCGACCACGGCGACGTCTGGAAGTACGCCACCGCGACCGGCGAGTGGACCCGGATCAGCCCGACGCCGTCGGACGACACCGCGAACAACTGGTACGGCTACTCCGGGTTGAGCGTGGACCGGAGCAACCCGGGCACGGTGATGGTGACCGGCTACAGCTCGTGGTGGCCGGACACGTTCATCTACCGCAGCACCGACGGCGGCGCTTCCTGGACGTCGTTCTACGACATCACCTACCCGAACCGAACCAACCACTACACCATGGACATCAGCGACTCGCCGTGGCTGTCCTGGGGGGCCAACCCGCAGCCGCCGGAGGTCACCCCGAAGCTCGGCTGGATGACCGAGGCCCTGGCGATCGACCCGCACGACCCGGACCGGTTCATGTACGGCACCGGTGCCACCATCTACGGCTCCACCAACCTCACCGCGCTGGACGACGGCGGCACGGTCGCCATCCGTACCATGGTCGAGGGCCTGGAGGAGACCGCGGTGCTCGACCTGGTCAGCCCGCCGACCGGCGACGCCTTCCTGATCTCCGGGCTCGGCGACATCGGTGGCTTCCGGCACACCGACCCGGACACCGTGCCGGCCATGATGCATGACCAGCCCAACCTCTCCGGAAACACCAGCATCGACTACGCCGAGCTGAACCCGCAGCAGATGGTCCGGGTCGGCAACGGCGACTCCGGTGTCAGCCACATCGCCTACTCGTACAGCTCCGGGGCCAACTGGTACGCCGGCAGCGAGCCTGCTGGCGTCACCTCCGGCGGTACGGTCGCCGTCGCGGCCGACGGTGGCGCGGTGGTGTGGAGCCCGGGCGGGGTCGGCGTGCACCATGCGACCAGCTTCGGCGGCGGGTTCAGCCCGTCCACCGGGGTGCCGGCCGGGGCACGGGTGGAGGCCGACCGGGTCGACGGCGAGACGTTCTACGCCTACGCGGACGGGCAGTTCTACGTGAGCACCGACGGGGGTCGCAGCTTCGTCGTTTCGGCGGCCACCGGTCTGCCGGCCGAGCAGGGCCGGTTCGCCACGGTCGCCGGCCACGAAGGTCACATCTGGCTGGCCGGCGACTCCGGCCTGTTCCGTTCCACCGACTCCGGTGCCACGTTCAGCCGGGTGGCCGGCGTCACCGCTGGCCGCAACGTCGGGTTCGGCAAGGCCGCACCCGGGGCCGGTTACCACGCCGTCTTCCTGGTCGGCACGATCGACGGGGTCACCGGGGTGTTCCGCTCCGACGACACCGGTGCCAGCTGGGTGCGGATCAACGACGACCAGCATCAGTACGGCAACATGGGCGACGCGATCACCGGCGATCCCCGGGTGTACGGCCGGGTGTACCTCGGCACCAACGGCCGCGGCATTCTGATGGCGGACCGGCTCGGTGCGCCGCCGTCACCGACGGTCGGCCCGACCCCGTCCGGCAGCCCGTCGGCCAGTCCGAGCCCGTCGGTGAGTCCCTCGGTGAGTCCGAGTCCGTCGGTGAGTCCGAGTGGCAGCCCCACCCCCGGTCCGACCACCCCGCCGCCGGGCGGATGCACGGCGGTCTACCAGGTGGTCGGCTCCTGGCAGGGCGGCTTCCAGGGTGAGGTTCGGGTGACCAACACCGGCAGCGCCGGGATCACCGGCTGGACGGTGACCTGGACTTTCCCTGACGGTCAGCGGATCACCCAGCTCTGGGGTGGGCAGCACGCGCAGAGCGGTGACGATGTCACGGTCCGAAACGTCTCGTGGAACGGTGACCTCGGTCCCGGGGGCAGCACCACACTGGGTTTCCTGGCCGACTGGACAGCTGGTAACGGAGTTCCAGCGGGCGTGAGCTGCGCAGCGGACTGAGCCGGGTGGCGGGTTCATGGCCCGGGGCGGCGTCGACCTCGGTCGACGCCGCCCCGGCGGTCGTGCTGCGGTCGGTGCCGATCACCGCCGCGGGGTACTGCCGGTCGGCTCGTCCACGTCGACGAACTCGATCCGCGCCTCGTCGGACCGCTCGCCGGGCCGGAGCACCGACCGGGTCATCGCCCCGGCCAGCCAGCCGAGGGCCACCCCGGCCGCCGCCGCACCGGCGAGCAACGCCCACGGCATGGCCCGACGACGGCCAGCGAGCGCGTCGACGGCCGCTCGCGCCCGGTGCCGCGCCTCCGCGCTGGCCGGGCCCATCCGTGATCCGGTCTCGGTGGCGAGGTTCGAGGTGTGCCGGCGGGCCAGGCGAGCGGCGTCGCCGGCGGAGTCGACCGCCGAGACCAGATGCGCCCAGGCCTGGTCGGTGACGCGTTGCGGCTTGCGGCGGCGTTCCATCAGGTTGGTCGCGAACATGCTGCTACCTCCTCCAGCGCCACGGCTGCCGGTAGCGCCCGGCGGCCGTGGCGCGCTGCGGTTGCCTCCACGTGCCCAGCCCTGGTCGACGGCAAACCCCCTCGTCGTCGCGCCGTTACGGCTGTCTTCTGTCGTACCGGGCCGCTACTGTTGGGACGACAGCCGGCGCGGAGCCGGAGGCCGGTGGGGCACCGGAGGTTCGTGGTTGGCACCCAGGCGCCCCAAGCCTCTACGAATCGTGCCCCGGGTGTCCGTGCCGTAGCTCAGCGCGCAGGGGGCTATGATGCGGGATGTCTGATTGTTAGCGATTATTGTGCCCGTCGGATGCGGATCCGGCCCGGCGAAAGCTGGCGGTGAAGCCCGCACCGGAATACTCTCGGTCGCGGCCCGCGTACTGACGAGACGCCCGGATGGGCGAGTGGAGGTGCTCGCGTGAGCCTGTCGGTTGTCACATCGACGCTGCCTGGTGCAGTGGTCGAGATTTCACCACAGGGTGAGATCGACGTGGATACCGCGCATGAGGTGCGTGAAGCGGTGCAGGCGGTGCTGACCAACGGCCGTCCGACCCGGATCCAGCTGAACATGCGGCTGGTGACGTTCATCGACTCGGTGGGCATCAGCGCGATGGTTGCCGGTTTCCAGGCGGCCGAGGTGAGCGGCATCAAGCTGGTGGTGACCGAGCCGAGCCGGTTCGTGCACCGTCAGTTGTGGGTGACCGGGCTGCTCGGTCTGTTCGGCGCGCCTGAGCCGTATGTCGGCGACAGCGCCGAGCGCGAGGTGCCGCTCTCCTGACCTCGCGGCGGTCGGTGGCGTCCGGCCGCAGCTCGAACGGCTGATTAGGGCCGTGTTAACACCCGGCGGTAGATCTTGTCGGTAGCGCTGTCCTGCCGGAAAATGGTCCATCGTGACATGGTTGCTGGTGGGTACCACCATTCTCCGGCGCTATGTCCTTCTTCGTCCGATCGGTCGCGGTGGGGTGTCGCTCGTCTACCAGGCGATCGACGTCGACTCGGCCCGACCGTTCGCGATCAAGTTGCTGGCACCGGCCGCCGCCGACGACCGACGCGCCAGGGACGACATCCGCCGGGAGGCGTCGATCACCCAGCGGTTGCGGCATCCGAGTGTGCCCCGCGTCTACGACGTCGGCGAACTGCCGCTACCCGGGGGCGGCACGTCGTCGTACGTCGTCATGGAGCTGATCTGCGGCGAGTCGCTGGCTGACCGGCTGACCGGCGGTCCGTTGCCGTGGCCGACCGCGGTGCGCACGGCGGGCACCGCCGCAGACGTGCTGGCGGTGGCCCACCGGCGGGGTGTGGTGCACCGGGACCTCACCGCCGGCAACGTGATGTTGACCCGGTCCGGTGCCAAGATCATTGATTTCGGGCTGGCTCGGTTGGCGGGCCCGCCGGCGGCCGGCCGGCCGCCGGGGACGGTGGCCGGCTCCGGTCGACCGGGCGACGACGTCTACTCCCTCGGCGTCTTGCTCTACCACATGCTGACCGGGCGGTTGCCGTACCCGGGGATCAGCCCGGGGTCGCCGGTGACCGGTGTGCGGACAGGGGCCCTGGCTCCCACCCCGGTGCTGGCGGTCGCCGGGTTGCCGCGTCCCGTGGCCGATCTCTGCCGGGCCTGCATGAGCAAGCGTCCGGAGAACCGACCGACCAGCGTCGAGGCGGCGTTCGCGCTCTGGGACCTGCTCGGCGACAGCGGCGTCGGCGTCGACAGCGGCAGCGGCAGCGGCGTCGGCATCGGCCCACACAGCGGGATCGGCCCACACAGCGGGATCGGCCCACACAGCGGGATCGGCGTTGCCAGGGCGAGTCACGACGTTCTGCCCTGAATCAAGAATTATCGGTCATTCTGGGGGATTGTGCAATATGTAGCAGATGTCCGGGAAGTGGCTCCGCCGTCGCGGCACGTCCGGCATCGTCAACGGCGAGGACCCTTTCCCGGCGCCGCGCGTCGGGAAAGGGTTTCCTCCTTCGGTACCGGTCGGAGGTGCCGGTCGGATCAGCCGATCCGGAACGGCACCCGCAGGGTTGACCGACCGGCGTCGGCGCTCGCCGCGTCGACCCGAACCGTGGTCGGTGCGTTACCGATCGCGTTCCACAACTCCAGCCGGACGCACCCGTTGCTCATCGCCCGGAACTCACCCGAGGCGGATTTCAGTCCGGCGCTCTGCCGGTAGGACTCCGTGCCGGGCACCGGGTCGGTGGCGAAGTAGTGGTAGGTCTCCGTACGGCCGTAGCTGCCGGAGCCGGTGAAGTCGTACGACACCCGGGCCTGGATGCCCGCACCGACCGAGGTGCCTGCGTCCACCTGGAGGTCGAACGTGCTGGCCGCCGACCGGTACGCACCGGTCAACCCGCAGGCCCGGAAGGTGACCGGATTGTGCGGCGTACCGTCGTGGTTCGCCCCGCCGGCCGACGGCACCGTGACCGTCGTCGCGTTCGTTCCGGCGGTGTTGCTCAGCACCCCGGCGGACCGCAGATGGAACAGGTCCGTGGTGACCGGCGGGGTGGTCGGATCCGGCGTGGGCGAGGTCGGCGGCGTTGGGGACAGGCTCGGTGACGGGTTGGGGGTGGTCGGGGCGCCGGTGGCGTTGCCGCCGCTCCAGGTATGCGCCCCGGTGGTGGCGGTCCGGCCGGCCGGCACGGTCATCCGGGTGCCGTCGGAGAAGGTGACCGTGACCGGCGATGCGGTGATGTTGCTCGCCACATAGGTGCGGGCACCGTTGCGGTTGAACACCGCGTACAGGGCAGTGTTCGCGGTGACGCCGGTGTCGACCCGGCCCAACGCTGCCAGGTTGCGTACCCAGTGGAAGGTGTGCGCCCGGCTCTCGCCCTCCTCGACCGGGTAGTTGGGGTTCGCCCGCAGGTTGGCCAGGGCGCCGTTGGCGTCGCCGAGCGCCTGGAACGACCAGAGGATGTCCTGCCAGACCGTCGGCGGGCCGCCGTTGTTGGTGACCAGCGCGTTCCAGTTGGTGGCGATGTAGTCCGGCCGGTAGCCGAGATAGAGCGAACCGCCGGTGACCGGCAGCATGTTGATGCCCTGGATCATCTCCGGCTCGGCGCTGAACCAGGTGGCGTACGCCCCGCCGTCGCCCCAGACCATCCCGACCGACCGGTGGCCGAAGGAGGCCGGGAAGTTGGTGTCCGAGGAGTCGAACCAGTATTCCTGGATGGCCGCCGACTGGGTGGTGTAGATGTACAGCCCGGCGTCGCGGATCGCGGTGTTGCCGGTGGCCAGGCCCCACTGGATCAGGGCGTTGGCGAAGTTCATTCCCTCCGAGGACGACTCCTGGTTGTTGCCGGCGAAGAACGCTCCGTGTCCGGCGGCCCAGTCATGGCCGGCGTAGATGTCGAAGTCGCGCAGGAACGGGAACATCGGGTCGTTGCGGTCCCAGCTGTTGGCGTCGCGGATCAGCAGGTTGACCATTCCGCCGTACTGGCTGGTCGCCGCCCAGGTGGGGTCGAACTTGGCCAGCGTCGCGGCGGCGGCGATGTAGTAGCCGTAGTGGAAGTGGTGGTCGTTGAGATCGGTGTCGGAGCCGTACGAGGCGGGGTAGCCGACCAGAGTGCCCCAGGCCTGGTCGTAGAAGAACACCCGTTGGGTCTTGCCGGGGCTGGCGGTGAACCAGTCGGTCAGCCGGTTCCGGATCGCGGTGAGCAGGTGGTCGCGCTGGGCGGTGCGGCCGAGCTGGTCGGCGATCTCGGCCAGCCGGGCGGCCCGGCCGAGCGCCTTGCCGGTCCAGTAGGTGTCGTTGTCGAAGCCGGCGAGCGGGTCGCCGGACGCGGCCTGGTCCAGGTGCGCGGTGAGCGTGGCGAGGTCGGCACCGACGCTGGTGGCCACCGCCGGGACCTCCGGCAGTACGCCGTGGAAGCGCATCGCGGTCCGGAACGATGTCGCGCCGATCAGGTTGCGCATCGGGCCCCGGGCCGACACGTAGGTCTCGGCGATCGGGCTGCCGCCGTCGAGGTGCTTCCACTGGTGGGGATAGAGGGAGACGACCGTGCCGGTGACGGAGCCCTCCCGGGCCGTGGTGGTGAAGCTGTAGGTGGCGTCGACCGTGCTGCTGGCCTGATCGTAGCTCCAGCTGACCCGGGTGCCGGTGACGTGCGCGTGGGCGTACCGGCCGTAGCTGTCCATCAGGGCGGTGCGCCGCGCGGCGCTGGTGCCGGCGCCGGTCGGCAGCAGCGCGACGGAGAAGTAGCCGCGGCCGGCGAGGGTGGAGCTGATGGTGGTCCCGTTGACGGTCCAGGTCGCGCCGCTGGGGGCGTAGGCGACGTAGTCGTGGCCGCGCATGGAGAAGCCGACCCGGGTGCCGCCGTGGTGCCAGACCGTCGGGGTGCCGGGAAACGACAGTTCCGCGTTGCCGCCGGTGACCTGGGCGTACACGAACGGCAGACCGTGGCCGACGGTCGCGCGCAGGGTACGGGCCCCGTCGGACCAGTACGGGCTGACCGTCCAGTCGGTCCAGCCGTCGACCTTGACGTCCGGGGCGTTGAGTCCGGCGACGCCGAGGGTGAACTCCCGGGTGTACGGGTAGTGGTATTCGCCGACGCCGGTCGACGTGCCGGAGATCGCCGCCTCGGTGGTGTAGGAGACGCCGAGTCCGCCGGCGGTCGGCTGGAACGACATCGGGTGGGCGTGCAGCGGGTCGGAGTAGGCGCAGTTGTACCGCTTGAACAGCAGCGACGACCACCAGTCGTTGGTCGGCACCGCGCCGGCTGGGGCGTTGCCCGTGACGTACTGCCGGGGGTTGGCGGAGATGTTGCCGCAGGCGGTCGGGGCGGCCGCGCCCGCCGGGCGGGTGGTGGTGTAGCTGCCGGCGCCGACGGTGGCGGCGTCGGCGGTGCGCAGTACGCCGAAGATCAGTCCGGTGGCGGCCAGCGCCGTCACGGTGGTGGCTGCCAGGATCCGGCGCGGCGTACGACCTGTTCGCGCGCCACGGATCGACAGGTTCATGGTGCCTCCGGGTTGGGTCGGGCGCAGTCCACGATCGCGAAAAATTTCACGCCCATTAATGAGTTATTGCCAGGAGGTCATCAGACATACGGGCTCCTGTCAATATCCCGACATGAAGTTTCGTTCATCCGGTACGGGGTCGTCGCGGTCTGTTGACAGCCGTGCCGCTGCTGCTATATATCTAACTGTGAGAGCGCTCTCTCGGCCTCGCGGGCGGCAATGTGCCCAGCGTGAGCCGGGTGTGACTGCGTGGTGGTAGAGCGCTCTCGTGTGGATGCCGGTGGCCGTCGGTCGATATGCCGATCGGTCTTTCGGTGCTGCCCGAGGCTCCTGCACATCTATTATCGATGCTGACAGGAATCGTCCTCCGGGAATGCGCTACGGCGATTCGGGGGATCACCGTCGAGCCGGCGGGGGCGTCGGTTCATAGCAGTACGGGGGCGGACGGCCACCGACGTGGCCGTCCGCCCCCGTACGCGCGACGTCAGTACACCGACAGGTGCACGTGGTTGGTGTGGTCGCTGGACGGGTCGCCGCCTGCGCCGCTGTACGTCTTCCAGCCGCTGCTGGGCAGCCAGATCCGCTTGTACCAGATCACATAGAGCACGCCGAGCCGGTCGGCGTTGTTGATGTAGTAGTTCGCGAGGTTGTCGCCATAGCTCTTGTCGCCGCCGGTCGCCACTCCACCGAAGCCGTTGGGCTGGGCGGCGAAGTCACACGCCCGGCCCTTGGGGTGCTCGCCGGAGCTGCCGTTGCGGAAGCAGGACACGTAGCGGGTGAAGCCGGCAGCCTTCGCCTGGTTCAGGGCGTGCAGCGTACGCGGCGTGATGCAGCCGGAGGTGGTGGGGTCGTCGACGTTGCACGACTCGGCCGGCCAGGAGCCGTTGGCGTTGCGTGGGGCCGGGGTCGCCGACGCGCTGGACGACCCGGATCCCGACGAGCCGGAGCCGGAGGATCCTGAGCCGGAGGATCCGCTGGCGGCGGCCCGCTCGGCCTCCTCCGCCGCCTGCTGCCTCGCCCGTTCCTCCGCCTCCTTCTCGGCGGCGACCGCGACGGCCAGGGCCCGCTCCGCCTGGTTCCGGCGCTGGTCCATGATGGTGACCTGCTTCTGCTGCTCCCGGATCTCATGCTCGATCGCAGCCTTGGACCTGGTCACCTGGTCACGGGTGCGGTACAGCTCGCGGAGCTGCTTCTCCTCGTTGGCGGTCACCGCGCTCAGCGCCGCCGCCCGGTCGATGAACCCTTCCGGCGAGGTGCTGTTGAGCAGCGCGGAGACCGGGCCGAGCCGGCCGTTGCGGTACGCGCGGTCGACGATGTGCCCGACGTTCCTGTTCCGTTGCTCCAGCTCAGCACCGACCGTGTCGAGCTGCTCGGACAGCTTCTTCTGCCGGTCCTTCGAATGGTTGAGCGCCGCCTTGGCGTCGATCCAGCCCTTCGAGGCCGCATCGAGCTCCTTGCGCAGGCTGTCGGTGCCGCCCTCGTCGTCGACCCGGTCGGGTCGGTTCGTGGGCAGGGCGGCTCCGGCCGGCGAGCCGATCGGGGTGCCGGTGACGGCCATCAGGGCGGCGGTCAACGCCGCCAACAACGCGAATCGGGTTTTCCTGTGGACTGTGCGTGACACTGTGCGTTCCTTCCGTCAGCCGCCGACCGGGTTAGCTGACGGGTTCGGGACGGAAGATCCCTACCGCGTGACGCGGATGCACCCCAGGTACGTGGTTCCCCGGCTCGCCGTACGGCGATTAGGCGACGGCCTCCGCGGGCGCCGGAGGGGCGCCGCCCGAGCGGAGACCGGGGCCGAGACTACCGGTTCCCCGGGTTGCCGTCCCGGTATCGATAGCCATGTTATGTCTGGAAAAATCAGAAATATACGTATATCGTAGCTGTCAACGTCGCGGTAAGGTCACGAAACTTAAGCATCTGCTAATCACCAGTCGGCCGGTCCACAGGAGTCGGCGGGGGCCAGCGGCTCGATCTGCAGCGTCGCGTGCTCGATACCGAACTCGTCGTGCAGGGCCGTCCGGGCGTCCCGCAGCACCGTGCCGATATCGGCTGACGGGGTCACGGCCAGGTGTGCCGAGGCCACCTCCATGCCCGGGGTGAGCGTCCAGACGTGGAGGTCGTGCACGTCGCAGACGCCCGGCACGGTGGCCAGCCGGCTGCGGACCCGGGCGACCTCCACATGCTCCGGCGCCGCCTGCACCAGGATGCGCAGCGCGGCCCGGGCCAGCCGCCAGGTGCGCGGCAGGATGAACACCCCGACACCGACGGCGACCAGCGGGTCGGCGTACCACCAGCCGGTGGTGGCGATCACCGTGGCGGCCACCAGCACTCCCACCGAGCCGAGCAGGTCGCCGAGTACCTCCAGGTAGGCGCCCCGTACGTTGAGGCTCTCCCTGGCCCCCTGGCGCAGCAGGGCGAAGGCGACGATGTTGGCGAGCAGTCCGGCGACCGCCACCACCAGCATCGGGCCGACCGTCACCGGCTCCGGATCGGCGAACCGGCGGGCCGCCTCAACCAGGACGTAGAGCGCGACCCCGGCGAGCAGTACGGCGTTCGCCAGCGCGGCCAGCACCTCGAGGCGGTAGAGGCCGAAGGTGCGCTGCGGCTCCCCGGTCGGTCGCCGGGTCGCGGCTATCGCCGCGAGCGCCATGCCGATGCCGAGTACGTCGGTGAACATGTGCCCGGCGTCGGACAGCAGTGCCAGGGAGCCGGTGGCCAGCGCGGTGACCGCCTCGACGACCATGAAGCCCGCCAGCAGGGCGAAGGCGGCCCAGAGACGCCCGTAGTGTCGCTGGCCGGTGCTCCCGGCGCCGTGATCGTGTCCGACTCCCACGCCTGCCACCCTCCGTCGCCCGGCGTCTCGTCAGTAGACTAATGCTCACATAGCAATATGTGCAATCGACTCCGGGTCGAGGTCGATGGTGACCAGCCGCTGCGTCGCCCGGGAGAGCGCGACGTAGAGGGTGCGCACCCCGGCCTCGGACTCGGCACGGATCTCCTCGCCGGCCACCAGCACCACCGCGTCGTACTCCATGCCCTTCGCCTGCAGGCTCGACACCACCTGCAGCCGAGAGGTCGCCAGCTCGCCGAGCCAGCCGGCGACCTCGTCCCGCCGGGCCACCGCGGCGATGACGCCGACCGTCCCCTCCACTGCGGCCAGCATCTCGGCGGTCGCGGTACGGACGGCAGCCGGCAGCACCGCCGCAGCTATCCGGTCCCGGCGTGGCGCCACCCCGGTCGATCGGACCGCCGTCGGCAACGGGGCGTCCGGAGCGACCTCGCGGATCACCTCGGCGGCCAGTTCGAAGATCTCCGCCGGGTTGCGGTAGTTCGTGGTCAGCTGGAATTCCCGCCGCGGCCGCCGCCCCAACGCCCGGTCCCGGGCCTGGGCGAGCTCGGCCGGATCCCCGGTCCACGCGGTCTGCGCCGGATCCCCGACCACCGTCCAGGAGGCGAGTCGGCCCCGGCGCCCGATCATCCGCCACTGCATCGGCGACACGTCCTGCGCCTCGTCGACCACCACGTGGGCGTACTCCCGGTAGTCGGCCGGCCGCTCCCGGGCGGCGGCCCGGGCCGCCCGGTCCCGATCGGCGAAGGTCGTCACCTCACGCACCCCGCCGGTCACCTGGAACGGATCCCGGTGCCGGCGGCGGGGCTGCGGTGGCCGGCCGAGCAGTTCGTCCAACTCGTCCAGCAGCGCCACGTCCGCGATCGTCGGCCCGTTGTCCGCCAGGCCACCGAACGCGTCGGCGAGCACCGTGATCTCGGCCGGGTCGAGCACTCCCCGCGCGTACCGACGCAGCCGGTCCGGCCGGGCCAGCCAGCCCAGCACGTGTCGCGGCAGCAGGCGGGGCCACCAGGCCCGCAGGAAGTCCCGGAAATCGTCCCGGTCCGACAACTCGTCCTCGAACTCGGCCTGTCCGGGCAGCCGGGCCGGGGCCACCAACTGCCGGGCCTGCGCCCACAACGCCTCGAACAACCCGTCGATACCGGCCCGCCGGACCTCGTTGCGCCGCGCCCCCCGGGGCAGCGCGCGGGCCCGGATGCCGTCCAGTTCCGGGCCGCGTAGCCGCAGCAACTGCCCCCGGTAGAGCAGCCGTAGCTCGGTCGGCCCGTCCGGTACCGCGTCACGTACCGCCCGTTCCAGCACCCGCCGCATCCGTAGCGACCCCTTCAGCACGGCGACCGACGCTGGATCCGTCCGGGTCGCCGACACTCCCGGCGGCAGCGACCCCAACGACCTCAGGGTGGCGCTCTCCTCACCCAGGGCCGGCAGCACAGCGGCGATGTACTCGACGAAGACACCGGTCGGGCCGACGACCAGGATGCCGCCGCCGGCGAACCGGCTCCGGTCCGAATAGAGCAGGTACGCCGCCCGGTGCAGCGCGACCGCGGTCTTGCCGGTGCCGGGGCCGCCCGAGACGATCGTCACCCCGGCGGCGGGCGACCGGATCGCCTGGTCCTGCTCCTGCTGGATGGTGGCCACGATGTCGCGCATCCCACGTCCCTTGGCCCGGGCCAGGGTGGCCAGCAGCGCACCGTCGCCGACCACCCGCATCCCGGCCGGCGCGGCCGCCGGATCGAGCAGGTCGTCGGAGACACCGGTGACCCGCTCGCCCCGGGACTGGATGGTTCGCCGCCGCACCACGCCCCGCGGTCGGGCCGGCGTCGCCTGGTAGAACGCGGCGGCAGCCGGGGCACGCCAGTCGATCAGCAGCGGCTCGGCCCGCTCGCCGCGCACCCCGAGCCGACCCACGTACAGCACCGCGCCGTCGCGTAGATCGAGCCGGCCGAACACCAGCCCTTCGTGCTCGGCGTCGAGCAGATGCCGCCGCCGGGCCGCGTGGAAGACCATCGCGTCGCGCTCCACCAGGGCGCCGACGTTGCCCACCCGGGCAAGGCGGTAGCCGTCCCGCTCGGCGCGTACCGCGTCCTGGCGTAGCTGCGCCAACCGGGCGTACACCCGGTCGACGTGCCGCTGCTCGGCGGCGATCTCCTGGTCCAACGTGGTGGCGTCGGTCAACGCTGCGGCTCCTGGGCGAGGGCGGGCCGGCCGGGGTAGGGCGGCCGGTCCGCCGGCGGACGGTCACGGCGCCGGGTGGCGACGGCAGAGCGTGGTGACCCCGTCACGTGATCGGACCCGGCAGCCTTACGACGTTACCGTCCGCGCGCCAGCCCGGCGCTGGCTCCCAGGGCACCCGACGACCGCGTTCGCCCTGCCGAGCCTGTTTCAGCGCGCCGCCCTGCCGAGCACCTCGACGAGGGCGGCCGTCACCCGGTCCGGTCGTTCCAGCATCAGCATGTGTCCGGCCCCGTGGCAGACCGTCAGGTCGGTTCCGGGCAACGCGTCGACGATCGATTCGGCACAGATCGGCGGCGTCAGCCGGTCGCGATCTCCCACCAGCACCGCCGCTGGGACCTCGTCGAGCGCCGCCAGCGTGCGGAGCCGGCGTTGCGCGCCGATCGAAGCACGGTAGCCGCCGATCGCCCGTAGCGTCGTCCGACCGACGGCGGTGGTCGCCAGTTCGAGGTCCTGCGGGTCGCAGGTGTCGCCGAACAGCAGCCACCGCAGGGTCGGCCGCAGCGGCTGCAGCAGACCCGGATGCGGTCGCCAGGCGCCACACCTGGCCAGCACGCCGGCTCCGGCCACCTCGCAGAGCCGGACCAGCCGGGCGACCGGGGGTGCCAGCCCGTACGCGGTATGGGTGTGTCCCTCCGCCGTGGTGGCCACGAACGCCAGGCCGGCGACCCGGGCGGCGAAATCCACCGGGTGCCGGTGCGCGTACTCCATGATCGCCATGCCACCCATCGAATGCCCGGCCAGGACCACCGGGCCGGCGGCGTCCACCTGGCGCAACACTGCGGCGAGGTCGTCGCCCAACTGCCCGAGAGTCATCGTGGCCAGCCCGGCGGCCGTGGACCGGCCATGACCGCGGGCGTCGTAGGTGACCACCCGGACCCGCTGTCCGGACGTCCCGGCCAGCTCACCGACCTGACGGTGCCAGGTGTGCTGGTCGAGCGTCCAGCCGTGCAACAGGACGAGGGTCAGTTCCGCAGCGCGCGGGCCGCTCGACCGCCCGCGCAGCACCGCTCCGTCCGGCAGCCGGACGCTGAACTCCTGATGCCTGCCCACCGTCGTCACCTCCGCCCATGTCGCTGGCGGTCCCGGCTCGGACGTACGTACCCCGGTAGGCCGGATCTGGAACCAGCACGGTGAGAAGACTCGCAACTGCCTTCCCGACCGGCCAGTAGCACGCCACGCTGCAACCATGTCGTCACCGTCGTTCCCGATGCCGGATTCCCGGGCACCGCGTCCGTCCGGCCCGCCACCACCCGATCACCCCGGCCCGGCCGAGGCGCTGGCCGAGCTGCTGGCCGGTAACCAGCGCTTCGTCACCGGACGACCACGGCACGGTCACGACGTGTCGGCGGCTGCGGCCAGCGCGGCGCTCGGCGAGCAGTATCCGATCGCGTTCGTGCTCGGCTGCATCGACTCGCGGGTGCCGCTGGAGGCGATCTTCGACCAGAACTTCGGCTCGATCTGCGTCGGGCGGTCCGGCGCCCAGGTGCTGGACCAGGCGATCGTCGGGTCGATCGAGTTTGCCGTCGGCGCGTTGGGTGTGCCGTTGGTCATCGTGCTCGGACACGAGCGGTGCGGGGCGGTGGCGTCGACGATCAGCGCGCAACGCACCGGCAGCCGCCCGGCCGGCAGCATCGGGTACCTGGTGGAGCAGATCGCTCCGGCGGTGACCGAGGTCGGTGTCGGGCACCCGGATGTGCAGCCCCTCGCGGTACGGGCCCATGTGCGGCGGACCGTGCAGCGGCTGCGGCAGGTGGAGTTGCTCGCCGCGGCGCTCGCGGACGGGCGGATCGACGTCACCGGCGGGGTCTACGACCTCGGAAACGGTCAGGTGGAACTGCTCAACTGAGCAGTCGCCAACACCAGCGACGGAAACGGCCCCGCCGGGCGTGTCGCCCGGCGGGGCCGTCCAAGGTCCGGGTCGTCGCCGACCCGTCAGATCATGCTCAGGCCTCGAAGACCCCGGCCTCGACGAGCCGCTTCTCGGTCAGCTCCCAGCCGTGACCCGGGTGGGCGGCCGCCAGTGCGTTGATCTCCAACCGGATCTTCGCGGCGTGGCCGGCACCGGCGAGCGACCGGATCTCCTCCACGAACGCGTCCGAGTCGGTACGCAGGTGAGCGGTCTTCCCGTTGGTGAGGTTGCGGACATAGGCGTGCTTGCCGCCGTTGAGCGGGATCAGGTACTTGAACTCGCCGAGGACGCTCAGGGCACCACCCTGACCGGCCTGGCCGGCGCGGACTGACGCGCGCGCGGTCTTGGAGGTGTTGCTCGCCACGGGGGGACTCCCTTGCAGGACTGACGGTACGGACAGGACTGGTGGTACTGGCAAGACTGGTGGTACTGGCAAAACTGGCGGTACGGCGGATCACACGAACGGGTCCGCCGGGTGTCGGGCATACGCCGACCTCATCTTACCGGACGGCTGGCCGCAGACCGGCTGGCCACCTCGCTCTCGGCCCCGGTTTCCGGCCGGCCAGCAGGGACAACGACGCACCCGTGGCTGTCATTCCCAGCGGCGGAGCGGACCCGACGAGCCGGGCGGCGACAATTTCCGCGACCAGTTTGCCGATTCACTGGCGCACCACCCGTCACAACAGTCATCATTGGTCACACCGCCCGGTGGTCGAGGTCGTAGGGGAAGACGCACCTCGCTCTCCGGGAGGTCACCGTGCCAACGCGTGGCGTCGTATACGTCCACTCGACCCCGCTCGCCGTGTGCCCTCACGTCGAATGGGCGATATCGCGCGTCCTCGTCGCGCCGGTAAACCTGCACTGGACCGCTCAGCCGCTCGATCCGAACGGCCGGCGTGCCGAGTGCAGTTGGACCGGCCGGGCGGGGACCGGGGCCGAGCTGGCCGCTGCCCTACGGCAGTGGCCGATGACCCGTTTCGAAGTCACCGAGGAACCCAGCCCGGGCGCCGACGGGGAGCGGTTCATGCATGTACCCGGTCGCGGCCTGTTCCGGGCCACCATCGGGGCGGCCGGGGACATCCAGCTCGGCGAGGACCGGATCCGGGCGATCATCGCGGCGTCGCCGGCTCCCGAAGCGATCGCGCACGCCCTCGACAAGGCGATGGGCACCGCCTGGGACACCGAACTCGAGCCGTACCGGCACGCCGGTGAAGGAGCGCCGGTGACCTTGCTCACCCGGGTGGGCTGATCCGGTCACCGGGTGAGCAGACCCGGCCGGGTGAGCCGGGCACGGAACCTACCCCAGCCGGGCACGGGTTGCCGCCGCGACCGTAGCCTGATGGGATGGCCGGTGTGCTCCCCTCACCCCGCGTAACCATCGCTTCCGTTCTGCTGGCCATCCTCGGTGTCACCAGCGGCTGCGCCGGACCCGGCGACCGGCCTGAAGCCAGCACTCCCAGCAGCCCGGAAGGCCCTTCCAGCGAACCGAAAGCCAGCCCTGCAGCGTCGCCGGCCGCCCAGCTGGCCGCGACGCTCAGTGACGAGGACCTGGTCGGTCAGGTGCTGATGCCGTACGCGTACGGGGCGTCCGCGACCGAGGTCTCGCCGGGGTCGGCGGCCGGTAACCAGCAGCTCGCCGGAGTCGACACCCCGGCCGAGATGATCGACCGTTACCGGGTCGGCGGCCTGATCCTGGTCGGCTTCTCGGCCGACGACCCGACCGGCAGCAACCAACCCACCACCAACGTCGACAGCACCACCCAGGTGCGGGAGCTGACCACCGGGTTGCAGGACGCCGCCGGGCGGTTGCCCGCCGCCGCGCTGCCCGACGGCGTCGGCGAGCTGCCGCTGCTGATCGGCACCGACCAGGAGTTCGGCATCGTCACCCGGATCAACCAGGGGGTGACGTTGCTGCCCAGCGCGATGGCGGCCGGTGCGGCCGGGCAGCCGGAGCTGACCGAGGCGGCCTGGCGGGCGGCCGGTACCGAACTCGCGGCGCTCGGCGTCAACGTCGACTTCGCGCCGGTCGCCGACGTCCTCGGGGTGAACAGCACGGTGATCGGCTCCCGGTCGTACGGCGCCGACCCGGACGCGGCGGCCGGACAGGTCGCCGCCGCCGTCCGTGGCCTGCAGACGGCCGGCGTCGCGGCCACCCTCAAGCACTTCCCGGGGCATGGCCACACCGCTGTCGACTCCCACGGCGACCTGCCCGTGCTCGACCAGGACCGGACCGCTCTCGCCGCCGCCGACCTGCCGCCGTTCGTGGCCGGCATCGACGCCGGCGCCGGCCTGGTGATGTCCGGACACCTGGACGTCGCCGCGGTCGACCCGGGGGTGGCGGCGACGTTCTCCCGCAAGGTCCTCACCGACCTGCTCCGCGGCGAACTCGGCTTCGACGGGGTGGTGGTCACCGACGGGATGAACATGGCTCCGGCCCGCGCGTTGTCGCCCGGCGACGCGGCCGTCGCGGCGATCAACGCGGGTAACGACCTGATTCTCATGCCGCCGGACGTGACGGCCGCGTACGAGGGTCTGCTCGCCGCGCTGCGCGACGGGTCACTGCCCCGGACGCGACTCGTGCAGGCGGTCACCCGGGTGCTGACCCTCAAACAGCGGCTCGCCGGGGAGCCCACCCCGCCGATGACGGTGCTCGGCGCCGAAGACCACTACGCCGCCGCCCGGCGGTTGGCCGCCGCCGCCGTCACCCAGGTGCGGGGGGACTGCGCCGGGGTCGACGGGCCGGTGACCGTCACCGCCTCGGGTGGCCGGGAGCGTACCCGGGCGCTGTTGATCGAGGAGTTGCGCGCCGCCGGCGTCGAGGTGGTCGGCCAGGGCGGTACGGTCGTGCACCTGGTCGGCTACGGCGACGGCCCGTCCGACCTGAACGTCGACGCGGCGGTGACCGTTGCCATGGACACCCCGCACCTGCTTGCCGAGGCCCGGTCCGCGACGTTGCTGGCCACCTACTCGTCGAGCCCGGCGTCGATGTCCGCGCTGGCCGACGTCCTGCGGGGTGCCGCACCGGCGCCCGGCCGGTTGCCGGTGCCAGTGTCCGGCCTGCCCGCCACCAGCTGCACCGGTTGACCACACGCGTCGACCAGACGCCGACGGCGCTCCGGCCCGCCAGGGCCGGAGCGCCGTCGGCAGGGCCGGAGCCCTGTCTGCTGTCGTCGTGACCCGGTCGGCTGTCAGACCCGGGTGAAGACGAGCGCGACGTTGTGTCCGCCGAAGCCGAACGAGTTGTTCAACGCGGCGGGTACGTCCATCGATCGGGCCTTCTGCGCTGCCACGTCGAGGTCGAGCTGGTCGTCCGGGTCGTCCAGGTTGATCGTCGGCGGGACGACGCTGTCGCGGATCGCCAGGATGGTGGCGATCGACTCCAGCGCGCCGGCCGCACCCAGCAGATGGCCGGACATCGACTTGGTCGCGGTCAGCACCGGGTGGTCGCCGATCGCTTCGCGTAGCGCCACCAGTTCGGCGAGGTCGCCGGCCGGGGTCGAGGTGGCGTGCGCGTTGACGTGCACGATGTCGCCGCCGGACACTCCGGCGTCGGCGAGGGCCAGCCGGATCGCCCGGGCCGCGCCGAGCCCTTCGGGGTGCGGCTGCACCATGTCGTACCCGTCGGAGGTGAGCCCGGCCCCGGCGAGCCGGGCGTACACCCGGGCGCCGCGGGCCGCCGCGTGCTCGGCCCGTTCCAGCACCACGACCCCGGCGCCCTCACCGAGGACGAACCCGTCGCGGGCCTTGTCCCATGGCCGCGACGCCCGTTCCGGGTCGTCGTTGCGGGTGGACATGGCCCGCATCGCGGCGAAACCGGCGATCGGCAGGCCGTGCACCACGGCCTCGGTGCCGCCGGCCATCACCACGTCGGCCCGGCCGGCCCGGATCATGTCCAGGCCGAGCGCGATCGCCTCCGCGCCGGTCGCGCAGGCGCTGGCGACCGAGTGGACGCCGGCCTGCGCGCCGAACTCCAACCCGACCCAGGCGGCCGGGCCGTTGGGCATCAGCATCGGTACGGTGTGCGGCGACACCCGTCGGGGCCCGGAGGCTTCCAGGATGTCGTCCTGAGCGAGCAGGGTGAGCGCGCCGCCGATGCCGGAACCGATGCTGACGCCGAGCCGTTCCCGGTCGACGCCGGCGTCGCCCAGCCCAGCGTCCGTCCACGCCTCACCTGCGGCGATCAGCGCGATCGCCTCGGATCGGTCCAGCCGGCGCAGCTTGACCCGGTCCAACCGTTCGGCGGGTTCGGACGCCAACTCGGCGGCGATCCGGACCGGCAGCTGCGCGGCCCAGTCGTGGGTGAGCTTGTCGACTCCGGACTTGCCGTTGAGCATGGCATCCCAGGTCGCCGCGACGTCCCCGCCGAGCGGGGTCGTCGCGCCGAGCCCGGTGACGACGACGTCGACCATCGTCACGCCTGCGTCTCGATGTAGGCGACCGCGTCGCCGACGGTCTTGAGGTTCTGCACCTCGTTGTCCGGGATCTTCACGCCGAACTTCTCCTCGGCGGCCACCACGACCTCGACCATGGAGAGCGAATCGACGTCCAGGTCATCGGTGAACGACTTGTCGCCGGCCACGTCGTCCGGGTTGACCCCGGCGACCTCTTCGAGGATCTCGGCGAGGCCGGCGGTGATCTCGTCACGGGTCATGGGTTTCTACTTTCCTCTCGGTTGAAACAATGATGCCTGCCGGATCGGCGGGCGGCCCGCTCCACCTCGGAGCGGGCGGTAGGAGCTTACGGGCAGCGGACGACCTGCCCGGCGTAGGTGAGTCCACCGCCGAAGCCGAACAGCAGCACCGGGGCGCCGGACGGGATTTCCCGCCGCTCGACCAGCTTCGACAGCGCCAACGGCACACTGGCCGCCGAGGTGTTGCCGGACTCGACGATGTCCTTGGCGACGATCGCGTCGGGCATCCCGAGCCGCTTGGCGATGCCGTCGATGATCCGGGCGTTCGCCTGGTGGGGGACGAAGGCGGCGATTTCCGCCGGGTCGACCCCGGCGCGCTCGCAGGCCTGCAGGGCCAACGGGGCGAGCGCGGTGGTCGCCCACCGGAACACCGACTGGCCCTCCTGCTCGACGTACGGCCGCCAACCCTCGATGCGTACCGCGTCGCTCTTGTCCGGAACCGAGCCCCAGACCACCGGTCCGATCCCGGCCGGCTCGTTGCCGCCGGTGGCGGTGACCACGGCGGCACCGGCGCCGTCACCGAAGATGATGCAGGTGGAGCGGTCGGTCCAGTTGGTGAAGTCGGAGAGCTTCTCCGCGCCGATGACGAGGGCGTTGCGTGCGGCACCGGCCCGTACGGCGTGGTCGACGGTGCCGAGCGCGTAGCTGAAGCCCGAGCAGGCGGTGTTGATGTCGTACGCACCCGGGGCGGCGATGCCGAGGCGGGACGCGACCCGGCAGGCGACGTTCGGGCTGCGGTCGATGGCGGTGCAGGTCGCCACCACCACCAGGTCGATGTCGGCCGCGGTGAGGCCGGCGTTGGCCAGTGCCTTCTCGGCCGCCGCCGAGGCCATGTCGGCGACGGTCTCCGAGTCGGCGATCCGGCGGGTGACGACACCGACACGGTCCCGGATCCAGGCGTCGTTGGTATCCACCAGTTGGGCGAGCTCGTCGTTGGTGACCACCCGGGAGGGCTGGTAGTGCCCGAGTGCCACGATCTGTGATCCGGTCATGTTGCTGCCTTTCCCGGCGCGCTGTCGGGGTGCGCGCTCACAGTGCGGAACCGCTGATCCGGGCCAGCGGCTGGCCCGGTGCGACCGGGTCGTCGTGGTGGGCGAGCCATTCGGTGAGCAGGCCGGCGTCGTGCGCGGCGACCTCGACCGGGCCCTGCCGGGTGGTGACGTGTCCGATGATCTGACCGGCGGTCAGCGGGTCGCCCTCGGCGAGTCCGGCAGCTGGTTCGAAGGTGCCGGCGCTGGCCGACACGACGACCCGGAACTGCCTGGTCGGCTCGTGGCTGGGGGCCATTCCGTGCCGGGCGATCAGGGCCCGCGCCGCAGGCAGGTCGTCCGGGGTCTTCAGGGTGACGATCTCCGGCACGCCGCGGTCCTTGAACTCCCGCTTGACCAGACCGGCGAGGGTGCCGGCCGGTGGCAGCTCCAGTACTCCGGTGACACCGAGGTCCGCCAGGGTGTGCATGCACAGGTCCCAGCGCACCGGTGCGGTCACCTGCCGGACGAGGCGTTGCAGCAGCTCCCGGCCGTGGTCGACGGCATCGCCATCCAGATTGGACAGCAGGATTCGGTTGGGATCGGCCGGAATGATCCCGGCGGCGACGCTCGCGAGCGCCTGCTCGGCCGGGGCCATGTACGGGGTGTGGAACGCCCCGGCTACCTGCAGCACCGCCACCCGGGCCCGGGCCGGCGGCTCGGCAGCGAACTTCTCCAGTCGGCCGGTGGCTCCGGCCACCACGATCTGACCGGCTCCGTTGTGGTTCGCCGGGTGCAGTCCGTGACGGTCGATCGCGGCCAGCACCTCGTCCCGGTCGCCGCCGAGCACGGCGGCCATCCCGGAGGGTTCCAGCGCGCAGGCGGCGGCCATCTCCCGGCCCCGGACCGCGGCCAGCGTGATGGCCGACTCGGCGGGCAGAACCCCGGCCAGCGACGCGGCGGCGAGTTCGCCGACGCTGTGACCGGCGACGACGGCGACGTCGTAGAGCCCGCCCCGGCGGTGCCCGGCCGGTGATCCGCCAGGCAGGTGCTCGGCGGCGAGCAGGGCCGCGGCGACCAGCAGTGGCTGGGTGCGAGCGG
Organism: Solwaraspora sp. WMMD792; assembly: GCF_029626105.1. Lineage (NCBI taxonomy): Bacteria > Bacillati > Actinomycetota > Actinomycetes > Micromonosporales > Micromonosporaceae > Solwaraspora > Solwaraspora sp. WMMD792. The sequence goes on along the minus strand of NZ_JARUBH010000009.1, from coordinate 3,774,113 downwards.
TGTCCTTGATCTCGTCGGCGTCGGCGGTGGTGCCGAGGTGCACCAGGTCGACCCCGGCGAGCGCGGACCACCACCGCAGGCGGGCCTCGGCGCCGGGCAGGTCGAGCCACGGGGTGAGGAAGCCGGGCTTCTGGGACCCCTGGCCGGGGGAGAGTACGGCGAGCACGGCTATGACTCTTCCTGATACCCACGGGTCACTTGGGTGCGCTGAGATACCAATCCGCACTACCGTCGTTGGAGGATTCCTACAAAGATCGTCGGATGTGCACGTCTTTTGCCCGCAAATGTTGCTCGGAAGTGCGTTCAGTCAGGTGAGGTGCGCAGCAGCGGCGGGGGATCCAGCCGGCCGATCGCCAGGGCCATCTGCAGCGCGTACGCGTCGCGGGCAGCGAACGGCGACAGTCCGGTCACCTCACCGATGCGCCGCAGTCGGTAACGCACCGTGTTCGGATGTACGAACAGCGCCCGCGCTGTCGCCTCCAGCACGGCCCCGGCGGCGAAGAACGCGTCCAGGGTCTCCAGCAGTTCCCCGCCGGCCCGGACCAGGGTTCCGTACACGTCGCGGCGCAGCCGACGGCGGGCCTCGGGATCACCGGCGAGGGCCCGCTCCGGCAGCAGATCGGTCGCCGCGACCGGGCGGGGCGCCGCCGGCCAGGCCGGCGCCGCCCGGTATCCGGCCAGCGCCGCCCGAGCCGACTCGGTCGCCTCGTCCAGGCTGGCCACCATCGGTCCGACCACCACCGGGCCGGCGCCGAACGCGTCCAGCAGCTTGCCGGTCGCCGCCGCCGGATCGGCCGCCCCGCCCAGCACCACCACCAGCCGGTCGTTGTGCACCCCGCCGATCGTCTCCACCCCGATCCGCCGGGCGGCCCGGTAGACGATCTGTAGGACCGCGCTGACCTCGCCGCCCGGTGACCGCCCCACCACCACCGACACCGGCGAGGCGTCGGTCCAGCCCAGCGCGGCGGCCCGGCTGGCCAGCACGTCCGACGAGTCGCCGCGCAGCAGCGCGTCGACCAGCAGCGCCTGCAGCCGGGCGTCCCACGCGCCGCGCGACTCCGCCGCCCGCGCGTACACCCGGGCGGCGGCGAAGGCGATCTCCCGGGAGAACCGCAGCACCGCCTCGCGCAGCAGCGACTCCTCGCCGGTCGCGGCCAGGTGCGGCACCTGCGCCTCGACCACGTCGATGGTGACCTTGATCAGGGCGACCGTGTGCTGCAGGCTGATCGACCGGGCCAGCGCCCGCGGCGCCGCGGCGAAGACCTCGTCGGAGACCTCCTGCGGGCTCCCGTTCGCGCCGCCACCGTCGCGCAGCCACTCCACCAGGGACCGCACCCCGGCCTGGGCGATCACCATCACCCAGGAACGCTGGTCGGCGGGCAGCTCACGGAACCAGGGCAGGGTCTCGTCCATCCGGGCCACGCTCGCGGTCGCCAGCGCCCCGGCCGACCGCTCGATACGACGCAGGGTCGCGGTGAGCCCGGCGTCGTTGCGCTTGGTCGCCACCCCGTCAGGGTGTCACGGCCAGCGGGCACGACCGCGCCGACCGTGCCAACATGTGCTGATGATCGCCCGCCCGCCGCTGGTCGTCCCGCTGCTGGCCCTGCTCGCCCTCGCGGCGCTGACCACCGGTCTGGTGGTGGATCCCGCGTTGGTCGCCCGGCTGGACGCCCCGGTGACCGACGGGCTGCGGGCCTACGCCGCGGACCGGCCGACGCTGGTGGCGGTCCTGCGGACCGCCACCGATCTGGCGGCGACGCTGTCGTTCCTGGCCGTCGGAGCCGCCGCGACCATCCTGTTCGCCCTGCGCCGGGACCGGCCCCGGGCCTGGTTCTGCGCGACGGTGACCGTCGCGGCCCCGGTCAGCTGGCAACTGGGGCAGTGGCTGCTGCACCGGCCCCGCCCGGCGGACGGCTTCGTGACCATCGCCGCCAACGGCTTCCCCAGCGGGCACACCACCAACGCCGCCGCTGCGGCGTTCGCGGTCGTCCTGCTGGTCTGGCCCCGGGTACGGCGTACCGGGCGGTTGCTGGTGGTGGTGCTCGCCGGAGCCGGTGCGCTGTTCATCGCGGCGACCCGGCTGGTGCTGCTCGCCCACTGGCCGGTCGACGTGATCGGCGGCGTCCTGGTGGCGGTGACGGTGGTGGCGCTGGCCGCCCGCCTCTGGTCATCACGGGCGGGGGGGCCGGCGGCGGCCGGCCCGGTACCTGGCAAGGTGTCGTCTCGGGACGGCTCGTGCGAGGTGAGGAGTTCGTGATGGCGTACCTGGGGGCTGGCCACAGCGGCGGCGTCGAACGGGACCATCCGGGGGAGCGGGACCAACCGTCACCCGGTCGGACGTTGACCGGGCAGGGAACCGGCCGGGGCGGCCCGGCCGACCCGCGGCCGCCGTCGACCTGCTGCGCGGGGCAACGGGGATGGGCGGGCGCGCACCGTCACCTCGGGGTCCGGCCGAGCTCCCGGGTGGTACGTCGGGAACGCCCGCCGCACCGCTGGTGCTGACACGCCCCGGCCGGTCACCTGCACGGCCCAGCCGGTCACCGGGTCCGGCGGCGCACCAGCAGGGCGATCCCCGCGATACCCAGGGTGATGCCGACCACCACGGCGGCGTTGAGCATCATGACCTGTCGCAGGTCGGTGAGCATCTTGTCGATGTCCTCACCCGGGTTGAGCGCGTCCTCCGGGATCACCCGTTCGCCGCCGCCGATGCCACCGCTGATGCTGTCCGGGCGGGCCGGCAGCGGTGCGCCGGCCGCCCGCAGCGTCTCGGACATCGTCAGCCGGCCGAAGAACCAGCCGGCCGTGGTCTTGCCGTCACCGGGCTGCTCCGCCGGTCGGAACGCGCGCGGGCCACCCTCGGCCAGTGGATACAGCTCGTAGGTGCGATGTGGCTCGTCCGCCACCATGACCACGACCAGGTACTTCGGGCCGAGGTCGCCCGGCTCCGGGGAACTGGTCTGGCCCGGTCCGGTGAGCCAGCTGACCTGGCTCAGCACGGCCGCGAACAACTCGGCGTCGGCGTCGGCGTGCACGGCGAGCGGCTCCGGCAGGTCGTCACCTTCGATGGTGACGGTCGTTGGTGCAGGTGGTGCCGCGTACACCCGGTTCGCCGACAAAATGGACGTGCCGAATGCCAGGAGCAGCGCACCGGCCGCTAAGAGACGGCTGGCTGCCCGCTGTCCCATGGTCAACTCCCTCGCCCCGCGGAGGTCAGGTCCCTAGTCGATGTGCTCACTACCCGATGGCTGCCCGACGTAATCAGCGGCGGGCGGGGTCGCGGACCCTCACTGTGAGAGACTCCGCATGACCCTGGACGGTTGCACCCGCTGGACGGATTTTTCGGGAACCATCGACGACCGGTGACCGACCAACCAGGGAGGTCGGCCGATGACGGCCCGGTACGTTGTCTGGCGACCGATCGTATCCGGCGATCGCAACAGGTGGGGGACAGGGTGGTACGCGTACCAGGGGTGTTGCTCGCGGTGTTCGTCGGGATGCTCGCGGTGCTGTTCGGAGCATCACCGGCCCAGGCACACAACGTGCTGACTGGGAGCGATCCGGCTGACGGCGCGGAGCTTGCGCAGGCCCCCGAGACGGTCCGCCTCACCTTTCTGGCCAATCTCAACCAGGAGCAGACCGAACTGAGTGTGACCGGTCCGGACGGCGCTGCGGCGTCCACCGGGGCGCCCGTAGTGGACGGCAAGGCGGTGAGCGTGCCGTTCCGTCCCGGACCCGCCGGCGAATACACAGTGGACTACAATGTGTTGTCTACTGATGGGCACTGGGTCAAGGGCACACTCGCCTTCACTTTGACGGTCGGTGTCGAGCCGACCGCTGATCCGTCACCGACCGGGGCGCCCAGTCCCACCGCCGCCGAACCGACACCGGAGGCGACCCCGGCGCCGCCGACGCCGCAGGCGACCAGCTCCACCGAGTCGACGCCCTGGTGGCCGTGGCTGGTCGGTGCCGTCGTCCTGCTGGTCGCGGTGGCGGCCGGAGCGTTCTTCGTCCGCCGCCGTAGCACCTGACCTGACCGTCGCAGCGTCCAGGCGATCCGGCCGGACCGTCGCGGCGTCCAGCCGGGCGCGGGCGTCGCGGCGTCAGCCGAGCCGGGCGCGGGCGTCGCGCAGCCGACGCAACGTGCGCTCCGGCCCGAGGACTTCCAGTGACTCGAACAGCGGCAGCCCGACGGACCGGCCGGTCACCGCGACCCGTACCGGTGCCTGGGCCCTGCCGAGCTTGAGGCCACGCTCGGCGCCGACCTGCTCCAGCGCCGCCTTCAACGGCTCGGCGGACCAGTCCGGCAGCGCCGCGAACGCGGCGATCGTCGCGTCCAGCAGGTCGGCCGAGCCGTCCTTCATCGCCTTTGCCCACGCGGCGTCGTCGATCACCGGGACGTCGAGGAAGAGGAAATCGACGTTGGCGACGATCTCGCTGAGTACGGCGATCCTGGTCTGAGCGAGCGGGGCGACCGCCGCGAACGTCGTCGGGTCGTAGTCGGTCGCCCGCCACGGCGGCGGCGCGATACCGCTGCCGGTCGGCGCCGGCGCCGACGGAGTCCCGGTCAGCCAGGGCTGGCAGGCGGCGATGAAGTCCTCGACCGGCAGCGCCCGGATGTACTCGCCGTTGAAGGCGCGTAGCTTGCGCTCGTCGAAGAACGCCGGTGACGGGTTCACCCCCTCCAGCCGGAACTCCTCCTCGATCACCGACCAGGGCACGATCTCCCGGTCGTTGCTCGGCGCCCAGCCGAGCAGCATCAGATAGTTGCGCATCGCGTCGGCGAGGTACCCCTCGTCGCGGTACGCCTCCAGCGCCACCTTGTCGCGGCGCTTGGACAGCTTCTGGCGTTTCTCGTTGACGACCACCGGCACGTGCGCCCACACCGGTGGCTTGACCCCGAGTGCTGCCCAGAGCAGTTGCTGTTTCGGGGTGTTCGGCAGGTGTTCCTCGGCGCGGATCACGTGGGTGATCCCCTGGGAGATGTCGTCGACCACGTTGGCCAGCAGGAAGACCGGTGAGCCGTCGCCCCGGGCGATGACGAAGTCCTCGATCAACTGGTTCTCGAACGTCGGCTCGCCGCGGATCAGGTCGACGACCGTGGTGCTGCCGGTGTCCGGAGTGCGGAACCGCAGTGCCCGTCCAGCACCAGCGTCGAGACCCCGGTCGCGGCAGAACCCGTCGTACCCCCGGTACTCGCTGCCGGTGCGGGCCTGCACGTCGGCGCGGGCGCAGTCGCAGTAGTAGGCACGCCCGGACTGGTGCAGCCGGTCGGCCGCCGCGCGGTGCTCGCCGGCGTTGGTCGACTGGAAGTACGGCCCCTCGTACGAACCACGACGGATGCCGATCCAGTCCAGCGCGCTGAGGATCCCCTCGATCCACTCGGGGCGGTTGCGGGCCGCGTCGGTGTCCTCCACCCGCAGTACGAACACGCCCCCGTGCTGCTTGGCGTAGATCCAGTTCTGCAGTGCTGAACGGGCACCGCCGACATGGAACATACCGGTGGGGGATGGGGCGAAGCGTACGCGTACCGTCACGGCCCCAGCCTACGGGCGGCCGATCCCCGCCCGACGGCCAGGTCCGGTCACCGTCGTCGGCTCGGGGGCGACCGACCGGACCGGTCGGCGTGCGGCGGTCGCGGTGGCGTCGGGCGAACAGCGAAGTCTGCACCTTTTGTGGAAAATGTGATTTAGGCTGCGCCTGTCAGGACGAGCAGGCAGAGACAGGCGGGCAGATGATCCTCATCGAACGCAGCGGACGGGCGGAGGCCCCGATCGACACCGTCTGGGAGGTGGTCGGGCAGGCCGCGTTGCTGCCCGACTGGCTCGCCGGTGTCCGCCAGGCCGAGGTGATCGGCGGCGACATCCGCCGGATGCGGGTGCACACGGCGGACGGCGCGGCCGCGGACGCCGAGGTAATCGAGTTCCAGCCGCCCAAGCTGATCGCCTGGCGGGAGCGGGCCGCCGGTCCCGGCCTGCGGGCCGAGGCCCGTACCGAGGTGCAGGTCGAACTCACCCCGGAGGGCGACGGCACCGCAGTACGGCTGACCATCGTGCGGTGGCCGGCCGGCCAGGTCAGCGCGACCCTGCTGCGACTCGGCAAGCACCGGGTCGGTGCCGATCTGGAGACCTCCCTGGGCCGCCTGTCCGACCTGGCCGCCGCCCGGCACGCCGCCAACGCCGGCGACCGGACCAACGTCGGCGACCGGACCAACGTCTGCTGACTGTGGCCGACCGGACCTACGTCTGCTGACCGTGGCCGACCCCAGCTACGGCAGGTCCGCAGACGGTGCGGCCCCCGGACGCGACGGGCCCCGGCGGTCACCCGCCAGGGCCCGTCGACAGCGGTCGCCGCGGATCAGGACTCGCCGCCGGTCTCCCCGACCGGGGCAGCCCCGACATCGTCGATCGCGTACTTCTTGGCGGCGCCAGCGGGCACCTCGGCCGGGATCTCGCCGCGCAGCGCCAACTGGCGCAATGCCGCGACCGCCACCGACTCGGCGTCGACGTGGAAGTGCCGACGCAGCGCGTGCCGGGTGTCCGACAGCCCGAAACCGTCGGTGCCGAGTGAGGTGTAGTCCCCCGGCACCCAACGGGCGATCAGGTCCGGCACCGCCCGCATCCAGTCGCTGACCGCGACCACCGAGCCGGGCGCGTCGGCCAGCGCCGTGCGTACATGCGGAACCCGCAGGTCACCGCCCGGGTTGAGCAGGTTGTGCTCCTCACAGGCGACCGCGTCGCGACGCAGCTCCGTCCAGGAGGTCACCGACCACACCTCGGCGGCCACCTGCCAGTCCTCGGCGAGCAGCTGCTGGGCCTTGAGCGCCCACTGCATCCCGGTGCCGGAGGCGAGGATCGTCGCGCGCGGCACCTCGGCGCCGTCGGCCCGGCTCACCTGTGGTGCCGCCGCGTACCGGTAGAGGCCCTTGAGTAGTCCTTCGACGTCGAGCCCGTCCGGCTGCGCCGGCTGCAGGATCGGCTCGTTGTACACCGTCAGGTAGTAGAAGATGTTCTCCGGCGACTCGCCGTACATCCGGTGCAGGCCGTTCTCCACGATGTGGGCGATCTCGAACGCGAACGCCGGGTCATAGGCGACCACCGCCGGGTTGGTCGCGGCGAGCAGCTGCGAATGCCCGTCCTCGTGCTGCAGGCCCTCGCCGTTGAGCGTGGTCCGCCCGGCGGTGGCCCCGAGGACGAAGCCGCGGGCCATCTGGTCGGCCGCCGCCCAGAACGCGTCACCGGTGCGCTGGAAGCCGAACATCGAGTAGAAGATGTACAGCGGGATCATCGGCTCGTCGTGAGTGGCGTACGACGTGCCGGCGGCGGTGAACGACGCGACCGAGCCGGCCTCGTTGATCCCCTCGTGCAGGATCTGCCCGGCGGTGGACTCCTTGTACGACAGGAACAGCTCCCGGTCCACCGCAGTGTACTTCTGCCCGTGCGGTGAGTAGATCTTCTGCGTCGGGAACAGCGAGTCCATGCCGAAGGTCCGCGCCTCGTCCGGGATGATCGGCACCCACCGCTTGCCGAACTCGCGGTCCTTCATGATGTCCTTGAGCAGCCGGACGAAGGCCATCGTGGTGGCGACCTTCTGCTTGCCGGAGCCGCGTTTGACGTCACCGAACCGCTCGCTGCCCGGCACCGCCAGCGGACGGGCGGCGGTCCGCCGGGTCGGCACGTACCCGCCGAGGGCCTTGCGGCGCTCCTGCAGGTAGGTCATCTCCGGGGAATCGTCGGCCGGGCGCAGGTACGGCGGGAGGTACGGGTTGGCTTCCAACTGCTCGTCCGGCACGTCCAGGTAGAGCCGGTCCCGGAAGGTCTTCAGGTCGTCCAGGGTCAGCTTCTTCATCTGGTGGGTTGCGTTGCGGCCCTCGAAGTGCTCCCCGAGCGTCCAGCCCTTGATCGTCTTGGCCAGGATCACCGTCGGCTGGCCGGTGTGCTCGGTGGCCGCCTTGTACGCCGCGTACAGCTTGCGGTAGTCGTGTCCGCCGCGCTTGAGGTTCCAGATCTCGTCGTCGGACAGCCCTTCGACCATCTTGCGGGTACGCGGGTCGCGACCGAAGAAGTGCTCCCGCACGTACGCGCCGGACTCGGCCTTGTAGGTCTGGTAGTCGCCGTCCGGCGTGGTGTTCATCAGGTTGACCAGCGCGCCGTCGGTGTCCGCGGCGAGCAGCGGATCCCACTCCCGGCCCCAGACGACCTTGATCACGTTCCAGCCGGCGCCCCGGAAGAACGCCTCCAGCTCCTGCATGACCTTGCCGTTGCCGCGCACCGGGCCGTCCAGCCGCTGCAGGTTGCAGTTGATCACGAAGGTGAGGTTGTCCAGCTCCTCGCGGGCGGCCACCCCGATCGCGCCGAGCGACTCCGGCTCGTCCATCTCACCGTCGCCGAGGAACGCCCACACGTGCTGGTCGGAGGTGTCCTTGATGCCCCGGTGCTGCAGGTACCGGTTGAACCGGGCCTGGTAGATCGCGTTGATCGCGCCGAGGCCCATCGAGACGGTGGGGAACTCCCAGAAGTCCGGCATCAGTCGCGGGTGCGGGTACGACGGCAGGCCGCCGCCGAGCCCGGCGTGCGACAGCTCCTGCCGGAAGCCGTCGAGGCGCTGCTCCGACAGCCGGCCCTCGACGAAGGCGCGGGCGTACATGCCGGGGGAGGCGTGCCCCTGGAAGAAGATGTGGTCACCACCGCCGGGGTGCTGCTTGCCACGGAAGAAGTGATTCATCCCCACTTCGTAGAGGGACGCGGCGCTGGCGTAGGTGGAGATGTGGCCACCGACGCCGATCTCCGGCCGCTGCGCGCGGTGCACCAGCACCGCGGCGTTCCACCGGATGTACGCGCGGATCCGCCGCTCGATCATCTCGTCGCCGGGGAACCAGGGTTCGCGTTCCGGCGGAATCGTGTTGATGTAGTCGGTGGTGGTCAGTGGCGGCACCCCGACCTGACGCTCCCGAGCCCGTTCGAGCAGGCGCAGCATGACGTAGCGGGCGCGTTTGGCGCCGCGTTCGTCGATCACTCCGTCGAGTGACTCGACCCATTCGCTGGTTTCTTCAGGGTCGATGTCCGGAAGCTGGCTCGGCAGGCCGTCGCTGATCACCGGGCGCTTGCGTTCCGTGGCCACAGGCGTTCCCTCAGTTGTGTGTGGGATAGGTCTCTACTGACCATCCTGCCCCCTGGAGGCCGGTTGCGTCACGCGCGGTCGCCATAGAGGCGATCTGGGACACAGGTACCAGACGGTAACTTCCGGCCGGCTCCGGCCCCGGCTCCGACCGCCCCGGCCGGCCGTCTCGACCAGCGAGTCGGCCGCCGTCAACCGGCGAGGAAGGAGAACCGGACCTTGCGGTCGGCGTTGTCCCCGTTCGGGTCGACCAGGCAGACCGACTGCCAGGTGCCGAGGGCGAGCCGGCCGTCGAGCACGGGCAGGGTGGCGTACGGGGCGACGAACGCCGGCAGCACATGGTCCCGGCCGTGCCCGGGGGAGCCGTGCCGGTGCTGCCAGCGGTCGTCGGTGGGCAGCAGTTGGTCCAGGGCGGTGAGCAGATCGTCGTCGGAGCCGGCACCGGTCTCGATGATCGCGATACCGGCGGTGGCGTGCGGTACGAACACGTGCAGCAGCCCGTCGCCACGTCCGGCGACGAACCGTCCCGCCTCGGCGGTGATGTCACGCACCACGGGTCGGGAGCCGGTCCGGATGGAGATCACGTCGGAGTCCATGCCTGCCAGTGTGGCAGCCGGGCCCGCCCGGCTGGGCGGGCCCGGCCGGCGCGGCACCCACCAACCCGGCCGCGCGGCGGATTCGTCACACGGCGATGTCGCGGCGGGTGAAGCGCCAGGTGCCGGCGGCGACGCAGACCGCGGCGAAGCCGGCGAGCAGCAGTACGCCGCCGACCTGCACCCCGTTCACCAACGGGTCGCCGTCGAGGTACCAGTGGAACGGGGAGACGTCGCGGGCCCACGCCAATGCGTCGACCTGGGGCAGGACGGCATTGGCGAGGTAGCCGAGCACGGCGACCGCCGCGCCGACGCCGAGCGCCGTCGCGCGGCTGCCGGTGGCGGCCCCCACGCCGTACGCCAGGGCGGCGAACGCGGTGCCGAACAGCACCAGATGCAGGGTCATCGCGGCCAGCGCACCGACCCCGACGGCGGTGAACTCGGCCGGACCACGGATCGCCACCAGGGCCAGCCAGAGCAGCGCCCCGGTGACCACCAGCCCGACCAGCAGCGCGGCGAACCGCTGCAGCGCGGCCCGGGCCCGGCCGACCGGGTGGGCGAGCAGCAGGTCCAACGAACCGGTCTCCTCGTCACCGGCGATCGTCCGGGCCCCGGCGCCGATCCCGAACACCGCCACGAGCAGGGGGATGAGCAGTCCGTAGACGGCGCTGCCGAGATAGCCGGCGGGACTGGTGACGTCTTCGAAGTTGAGCGCCTCCAGCATCCCTTCCGGATATGCAGCCAGTGCGTCTGCCATCTCCGGTGTCTGCATGGTCGGCCAGAACGCCGCGTACATGGTGCCGACGGCTGCGATCGACACCGCCCAGCCCAGCATGGACCGGCGGTTGTCGCGCAGCGCCTTGGTGAACGGGTTACGCAGCAACACCGTCGGTCTCCGTCCGCTCGTAGTAGGTGAAGAAGAGGTCCTCCAGGTCGGGCTCCTCGGCGAGGAAGCTGACGACGGTGTACCGGCTCGCCGCCTTGATCAGCGGATCGGCCCGTCCGTCGAGCCGGCAACTGAGCCGGTTGTCGCGCACCACGACGTCGCTGAGCCCGGGAACCGTCGCGAACTCGTCGGCCGGCACCGGTGCGTCGAAGACGATCTCGATCCGGCGTACCGCCCGTTCCCGCAGCTCCTCGACCCGTTCGACGGTGACCAGCCGGCCGTCGCGGATGATGCCGACCCGGTCGGCGGTCTGCTGCACCTCGCTCATCACGTGCGAGGACATGAAGACGGTCTGCCCGGCGGCCTTTGCCTCGCGGACCATCGCGACGAACTCCTGCTGCAGGAAGGGGTCCAGGCCGCTGGTCGGTTCGTCGAGGATGAGCAGCTCGGGGGAGTGCATGAAGGCCTGCACGACCCCGACCTTCTGCCGGTTGCCCTTGGACAGCCCTTTGATCCGCCGGCCGAGGTCGAGGTCGAGCCGGTCGGCCAGTTCGGTGATCCGCGCCTTGGGCACCCCGCCGCGCAGGTTGCCCAGATAGGTGAGGAGTTCGTGGCCGGTCTGCCGGCCGTCCACGATGAAGTCGCCGGCCAGGTAGCCGATCCGTCGGCGGAGCGGAATGCCGTCGGCGCGCGGGTCGAGCCCCAGCACCCGGACGGTGCCGCTGGTCGGGCGGATCAGATCCAGTAGCAGCCGGATTGTGGTGGACTTGCCGGCCCCGTTGGGGCCGAGGAACCCGTACACCTCGGCGGTCTCGACCTGAAGGTCGAGGCCGGTGAGGCCGCGGTTGCGGCCGTACGTCTTGATCAACTGCTCGGTACGGATGGCCGGGTCAGCCATCGGACCTCGCCTCCTTGACTTGGGTTGTCGACGCTGCGCCTCGAAGCGTTTGACGATCAACGGCTGTGACGATCAACGGCTGTTACGAACGTTCAGAACGTACTGAACCTTATGCTATCCGCCGCCCGCAAGTGACCCCGCTGGCGGCGCGGCTGCGCTGCCGTGTCCAAGCCGCTCCCGGCGGCGCGGCTGCGCTGCCGTTTGCCGGGCTGCCGCGTAGCATCGCGACCATGACCTCCCCGGCCACCAGCGGCGCTGCAGTCTGCCCCGACCCGGCCCAGTGGCGGCCCGCTCGCCGCCCGGTGGCCGCGCCTGGCGGGCGTCGGTAATGCTGTCCGACGTGACCACCCCGCAGGACCTCGACGAACGGTTCCGCACCGCGGTCGCCGCGATGGACACCGCGCCGGACCGACGGGCACCCGAACAGCCGGTACGCGACGGCACCCTGCTCACCGGGCAGTCCGCGCTGGCGCTGTTCGACGCCCAACTCACCAGCCGCCATCTCGACCTGGCCAAACGCTGGCTGCGCAGCTTCGGAGAAGGTTTCTACACGCTCGGCTCGTCCGGCCACGAGGGCAACGCGGCGCTGGCGGCCGCCGTCCGGGTGACCGACCCGGCGCTACTGCACTACCGGTCCGGTGGCTTCTACTGCGCCCGGCTCGCCCAGGCCGGCCTCGCCGCCGGCCACGAGCCCGGCGTCGAGTCGGGCCTCCGCCCCGGCGTGGCCGACCCCGCGGCCGGCACCGACGCTGGCGAAGCCGGAACCGACCCGGTCACCGACGCCGCCTGGGACGTGTTGCGCGGCGCCGTCGCCTCCGCCTCCGACCCGACCACCGGCGGCCGGGGCAAGGTGTTCGGCAACACCGCGATCAACATCGTGCCCACCTCCGGCACCGTCGGCGGGCACCTGCCCCGGGCGGTCGGGACCGCGCTCGGCATCGACCGGATGCGCCGGATGGTGCCGACCGTCCGGCAACGTCAACCAGGGCTGACCCGGTCCGCCGCAGTCGGCCGGGCGTACCTGGAACCCCGGCTGCCCTGGCCGGACGACGCCATCGTGGTCTGCAGCTTCGGCGACGCGGCGGTCAACCATGCCGCTGCTGCGGCGGCCTTCAACACCGCCGGCTGGGCCGATCACGCAGGGCTGTCCACGCCGGTGCTGTTCGTCTGCGAGGACAACGGCCTGGGTGGCAGCGTACGGTCGCCGGATGGCTGGGTCGCCGAGACGCTGCGCTCCCGACCAGGGCTGCGGTACTTCGCCGCCGACGGGTGCGACCTGGCGGCCACCTACGACGTCGCCGCTGAGGCTGCCGCCTGGGTCCGCGAGCACCGCCGGCCGGCGGTGCTGCACCTGTCCACCGTCCGGCTGATGGGGCACAGCGGCGCCGACGTCGAATCGGCGTACCGGTCGGCTGAGGAGATCGACCGCGACGTCGCCCGCGACCCACTGGTCGGCACCGCGCGGCTGCTGGTCGCCGCCGGCCTGGCCAGCCCCGACGAGATCATTTCCCGGTACGACGAAGTCGGCTGGCAGGTGCGCAAGGTCGCCGAGGAGGTCATCGGGGAGGCCAAGCTCGAAACCGCCGGGCAGGTCGTGGCCACCATCGCCCCGCGCCGGCCGATCCGGGTCGCCCGGGTGGTCGCCGACACCGGCGCCCGCGCGGCCGGAGCGGCCGCCACCACCCGCGCCACCACCCTCGGCACCCGGCTGCCCGAGGAACGCGGGCCGATGACCCTGGCCCAGACGATCACTGCGGCGCTCGCCGACGGTCTGCTGGCGTACCCGGCAATGACCGTGTTCGGTGCCGACGTTGCCGCCAAAGGCGGGGTGCACGGCGTCACCGCCGGGCTGCAGGACCGGTTCGGCGACCACCGCGTCTTCGACACCACCGGCGACGGCACCACAGTCCTCGGCATCGGACTCGGCGCCGGACTGGCCGGTCAGCTGCCGGTACCGGAGATCCAGTACCTGAGCCACCTGCACAGCGCCGAGGACCAGCTGCGCGGCGAGGCCGCCGCGCTGCAGTTCCTCTCCCGGGGCGGCTACCGCAACCCGATGGTGCTGCGGGTGTCCGGTCTGGCCTACCAGGAGAGCCTCGGCGGACATCTCTACAACGACAACTCGCTGGCGGTGCTGCGGGACGTACCCGGCCTGGTCCTGGCCGTGCCGGCCCGGGCCGACGACGCCGCCGGGCTGCTGCGGTCCTGCCTGGCCAGCGCGGCGGTCGACGGCAGTGTGTGCGTCTTCCTGGAGCCCGTCGCCCTCTACGACACCCGTGACCTGCACAGTCCGGACGACGGACTGTGGCTGGCGCCGTACACCCCGCCAGGGGAGTGGGGCGCCCGGCACATCCCGGTCGGCCGGGCCCGCAGCTACTCCGTCGGCAGCGGCGAGGACCTGACGGTGATCACGTTCGGCAACGGCGTACGGATGTCGTTGCGGGTCGCGGCCCGGCTGGCCGCCGAAGGGGCCGGCTGTCGGGTCGTCGACCTGCGCTGGCTCGCACCGCTGCCGGTGGCCGACATCATCCGCGAGGCGACGGCGACCGGTCGGGTGCTGGTGGTCGACGAGACCCGCCGCTCCGGCGGGGTCGGTGAGGGGGTGCTGGCAGCGCTGGTCGAAGCCGGGTACGTCGGAGCTGCTGCCCGGATCGCGGCATTGGACACCTACGTCCCCCTCGGCCCGGTCGCCAACCAGGTGCTGGTCGGCGAAGATGCCATCACCCAGGGTGCCCGAGCGCTGCTGGCACGGTAAATTCCGGTGAACTCGGTGCGCCACTTGCGCCGGGCGGCACAACTGTGTGAACTACCCGCTATCGGTGTCCGACGGATACCGGCAGCTCAAGACGAGGAGGCAAGTAACAGTGAGCGCGACCGCTGGTCAGGCCGCCGACGGCGTACGGAGCCTGGCGGACCGGTTCGGCATCGAGCCGGGCATGGTGGTCATGGAGATGGGTTACGACGACGACGTCGACCAGGATCTCCGCGACGCCCTGACCGACCGCTGCGGCGAGTTGGTCGACGAGGACACCGACGAGGTCGTCGACGCGGTGCTGCTGTGGTACCGCGACGGTGACGGAGACCTGTTCGAGTTGCTCGTCGACTCGCTCGGCCCGCTGGCCGACAACGGGGTGGTGTGGCTGCTGACGCCCAAGGCCGGGCGTGACGGCCACGTCGAGCCGAGTGACATCAGCGAGTCCGCGCCCAGCGCCGGACTGCAACAGACTTCCATGGTCAACGCCGGCAAGGACTGGAGTGCCGCCCGGCTGGTACTGCGCCGTGGGGCCAAGGCCAAGAAGTGAGTGAAGGAGCGCACATGCCCGTCGAGGTCGGCACGCCGGCACCGGAGTTCACCCTCAAGAACCAGAACAACCAGGAGGTGCGGCTGGCCGACTTCCGGGGTCGGCAGGCGGTCCTGCTGATCTTCTACCCGCTCGCGTTCACCGGCACCTGCCAGGGCGAGCTGCAGGAGGTCCGGGACAACATCGACGCCTACGTCAACGACGACGTGCAGACGCTCACCGTCAGCGTGGACTCCGTCTACACCCACAAGATCTGGGCGGAGCAGGAAGGTTTCCAGTTCCCGCTGCTCGCCGACTTCTGGCCGCACGGCGCGGTCGCCCAGGCGTACGGGGTGTTCAACGACGCCGCCGGGATCGCCAACCGGGGCACGTTCGTGATCGACAAGGCCGGCGTGGTCCGCTTCGCCGAAATGAACGGGCCGGGCCAGGCCCGCGACCAGGCCGTGTGGCGCAAGGCGCTGGCCGACCTGGCCGATTGACCAGCGTCACGGACAACTGACCAGCCTCCGGGCCGATTGACCAGCGTCCGACCCTGCGGGACCCGCTACCGTCCAGCGGGCCCCGCGGGCCGGGGCGGTCCGCTTGCCGGCCGTACGGTCGCCGACCGCCGGGAACTCGGTCGCGCCGCGCCGGAGACGGCAGGGTAAACTGGCCGCCGCCGGGCCGGCGATTCTTGTGATGCCCGGGCGCGTAGCTCAGTGGGAGAGCACTCGCCTTACAAGCGAGGGGTCGCAGGTTCGAAACCTGCCGCGCCCACCGATTTCCATCAGGAGCTGCCCGGTCCCGAGCGGGCAGCTCCTGTCTCCTCGGTGTGTCCACGGCTCTTGGAGATGCCGGCCATCGGCTCATCGCGGACACCGTCCGCCTGCTGTCCTGCTGGATGACACGGGGGTCCCTCCTCCGCAGTTCCCGGTTGCCTTCTGACAGACCTAGGTCCGTCAGAGACGGGACATGGGACTGTTCGGTAGGAAGCGTCGGTCGCCGTTCCCCGACGACATGTTGCGGTGGTTGGGGCTGTTCGGCCGCTACTCGCTCGACGCTCAGCACAGCGGCATCGACGGCGGGGACCTGTGGCGCCGCGTCGGGGGACTCTACGGTCACGCGACCGGCGACCGGGAAGGCTTCCTCGCCGGACTTCAGGCCGTCGTGGCGGACGATCGCGGTGGATTCGCGACCTTCGGCGCCGCCCGCCTCGTCTGGGAAATGTACGGGAGTGACGCACTTCGCATCCCCCTCGCGTTGCCATTGATCGACGCAGGCATCGAATTCAAGCGGTCGCGCGGGCTGTCGTCCGCCATGCTGACGGGTTTCGAGATGGAACGAATTGCGCAGATCAGGGAGGGGCGCGGCTGAATCTGCTGCGTCTTTCGTAAATGCTCCGCTGGATCGATCCGTGCGCGCGCTGAAGAAGGAGAACGCTGTGGAAAGTCTTCTGTGTATCATGCTGGTTGTCGGCCCGATCGCCGTACTTGTCTGGCAGCTCATCGAGACGCGGAATGCGGTCGAGACGACGACAATAGAGACGACCTACGATCCAGCGGAGGTCGCTCGCATCGTCCGAGAGTCGTTCGCCGGCCCGCGTGCCGTGCTGTGGACGGCAGCCAGCGGGCCGGGAACGATCAACATGCGTCGGCGGGGATTCCGTGGTGGAATCACCATGTCAATCACCGTCGGACGTCGCTCGGATGGTGGTTCTCAGGTCGACATGTGGGCATCCGATACCATTGTCTATCTTGGTTTCCTGGTCAACTTTGCCGGTGTGGTGAACCGGCGTAAGAGGGCGATCGCGCGCCGTCTTACGGCGGAGCTCGCCGCCCAGTGAGAGGCATACCCTGCTTTTGCCGGAAATAGCCCGTGAGCCATAACCGCGCCGGCGGGGTACGCGTTTCCAGTGTCGGGCACCCGGGCGGTCAGCCGAGTGTGCAGCTCGACGTGGGTGCCGGTTTGGTGTCGTTCCAGGAGGCGAGGAAGTCGAACGTGGTGCTGCCGCTGCCGGGTAGGTTGCCGTTCCAGCTCGCGTTGCGGGCGGTCACCGTCCATCCCGTGGTCGCGGGTCGAGGTGCCGTTGCGTACGGTCACCTCGCCCTGGAAACCGCCGGTCCACTGGCTGATGATCCGGTAGCTGGCGGTGCAGGCACCGGCCTTCGGCGGAGGTGTCTGGCTGGCCGGTGGCGTCGTCGGCGTGTGACCTCCGTCGAACGCGTACCAGGCGAGCACCGTGGTGCCGGTGGCTGCCGCTGCGGCTGAGAGCGCGAGCAGCCTGCGCCAGCACCATCGTTGCCCTCCGGAGGTTGGTTGGGCAGGGGACGGCAGGGAGCCGCATGGCATATGGCATCGATGTACGTCGGCAGATGTCGCCATGCCGGACCGAACCTGTTCTGTCTCATCTGCGGGCCACGCGGGTGGCGGGGCGCCCGTTGTCGCGGGTGACGGTGGCCGGTCGACGACAGTCACGGTGACCAGTCGAACCACCGTGGAGTAGCGTGGCGCCCGTATGTCCGATTGGCACCGGAGCCGGGGACGACGTGCGGCGACGAGGCGGCGAGCGGCGCCCGCATCCGTGCCGGCGGTGGCCGGCCGGGCGGGCCGTTGCGGTACGAAGGAGACGCGTCGTGCAGGTGAGACTCTTCGATGACGTCTCGATCCTCCGACGTGGCCAGCCACTGAACGCTCCGCCCGGCAAGGCCCTCGAGCTGTTCGGCTACCTGCTCGTCCACCGGGACCGGACCCACGCCCGCGAATCCATCTCGGAACTGCTGTGGCCGGGGGCCGAGCCCGGCGTTGCCCGCAAGTACCTGCGCCAGGCACTGTGGCGGCTCAACACGAGCATGCAGGACCAGCCGAACGACCGGCGGCCGGCGAGCGACCTCGTCGTCATCGACCCCGGCTGGGTACGGATCAACCCGGATGCGTCCTGCTGGTTGGATGTGGACGCGTTCGAGCAGAGCTACGCGGCGGTCCGCGACGTGCCCGGCGAAGCGCTCTCCGACGACCAGGCGCAGGCGGTGGAGCATGCGCTGAAGCTCTACCGTGGAGATCTTCTCGCCACCTGGTACCACGACTGGTGCGGTGCCGAACGGGACCGGCTACGCGACACCTACCTGTTGATGCAGGAACAGCTCATGGGCTACTGCGAGGCCCGTGGTCTCTACGCCAGGGGCGTGGACCTCGGTCAGACCGTGCTGCGCCACGACGCGGCGCGCGAGCGGACCCACCGCCAGCTGATGCGGCTGCACTACGCCGCCGGTGACCGGATCGCCGCGCTTCGCCAGTACGATCTGTGTACGTCGGTGGTGGACCAGGAGTTCGGGGTGCGCCCGTCGGTGGACACCACGGTCCTCTACGAGCAGATCCGGGCGGACCGGACGGCGGACATCCGACCGGGGAACGGCCGATCGGTGCTGACGGTCGGCGTATCAACGATCGTGCCGGCCCCTTCCGGCGGCGATGATCTACCGGTCGGGGACAACCGGGACGAGGTGCTGGGATCCATGGACGGTTCGGGGTACGCCAACTCGACGGAACACCTGCTGGCCGAACTCGCCCGGCTCGACCTGGTGCTGGGTAGGCAGGTCAGTCGGGTCCGGAAGGCCCGACCCCGGCCCGGCGGCGAGCTTTCCACCTTCTATGTTTCCGAGGCCGAAGCCGACGCGTTGCTGGACGGTGTACCCGACTGGGCGCCGCCGGGCGACGACGACCCGGGGACCGCCGCCGAGCTGGACAGGTTGTCCCACGAGATCGGCGAGCGGGTGGCACAGAGCCTGCGGGACGGTGTGGGTCTGCGGCTGGTGGCACTGGCCGGAATGTTCGACCTCGCCCCGTTCGACGTCGAAGTGATCGTGGCCTGCCTCGCGCCCGAGATCGACCGGAGCTACGAGCGGCTGTACGGCTACCTGCACGACGATCTGACCCGCCGGCTGCCGACGGTCGATCTCGTTCTCACCATGTTGTGCGCCGACCGTCAGTCACGGATGGCCGCGCGAGCCCGGTTCGCGCCGTCGGCACCGTTGCTCCGCCATCGGCTCGTCACGTCGACAGAGGACCCGACCGCACCGGTGCACTCACTGCTGGGTAACAACCTCCGGTTGGACCCACGGGTCGTCGGCTTCCTGCTGGAAGACGACGACCTCGCCGAGCAGCTTCAGCCGTACGCCCGGATCGTCGCACCGACCGGGACCCTCGACGACCTGCACTTTCCGGCGGAGTTCGCGGCGACCCTGGCCCGGCTGCGGGAGCACGCTGGCGACGACCTGTTGGTCTACTGCCAGGGGCCGTACGGCGTCGGCCGGCGCAGCCTCGCGGCGGCGTGCGCCCGTCACTGGAGCGCGCCGCTGCTGGTGGTGTCCGCCGATCTGCTGGCCGACCGCCCGGCCGAGGAGTTCGCGACCCTGGTTGGCCTGGTCGAGCGGGAAGCCAGGCTGCAGGGCGCGGTCATGTGCTGGGTGAACGCCGACTCCCTGCTGGTCGAGCAGGCCCGGCCACGGCTGTCGCTGCTGATGTCCGCCCTGGCGGCGTACCCTGCTCCGTCGTTCCTGGCCGGTGGCACCACCTGGGAGCCGGTCGACCTGCCGGCGGGCCTGACCTTCGTCCGGCTGGAGTTCCCCGCGCCCGGCTACGCCGAGCGGCTGCGCATCTGGGACGACGCGCTGGTCGGGGGGGACCAGGGTGACCTGGACCCGGCCGCCGTCGCCGGCAAGTTCCGACTCACCGGTGGCCAGATCCGCGACGCCGCGGCGACGGCCCGCAACCTGGCGTACGCCCGGACGCCCGACGCGCCCGGGATCACCCAGGACGACCTGTACGCGGCGTGCCGCCTGCAGTCCAACCGTAAGCTGACCGACCTGGCGCAGCGGATCACGCCGCACTACGGCTGGTCGGACATCGTGCTGCCCGCCGACCGGATGCAGCAGTTGCGGGAGATCGCCGACCAGGCCCGTTACCGGGCCCTGGTCTACGAGTCCTGGGGGTTCGAGCGCAAGCTGGCCAACGGGCGCGGCCTGGCGGTGCTGTTCGCCGGCCCGTCGGGCACCGGCAAGACGATGGCCGCCGACGTGCTGGCCCACGAACTCGGCCTGGACCTCTACCGGATCGACCTGTCGACGGTGGTGAGCAAGTACATCGGCGAGACGGAGAAGAACCTGTCCCGGATCTTCGAAGAGGCGGCCACCAGCAACGCGGTGCTGTTCTTCGACGAGGCCGACGCGATGTTCGGGAAACGTTCCCAGGTCCGTGACGCACACGACCGGTACGCCAATCTGGAGGTCAGCTACCTGCTGCAGCGGATGGAGCAGCACGAGGGCATGGTCATCCTGGCGACGAACCTGCGCAAGAACCTCGATGACGCGTTCACCCGCCGGCTGCACGCCACCGTCGACTTCCCGGTCCCCGAGGTGGCGGACCGTCGCCGCATCTGGACGCAGGTCTGGCCCGAGCAGGCGCCGCTGGACCCGACAGTCGATCTGGACCTGCTGGCCCGGCAGGTCGATCTGCCCGGCGGAAACATCCGAAACATCGCCCTCGCCAGCGCCTTCCTCGCCGCCGCCGACGAGGGCAAGGTGACCATGGCGCATCTGCTCCACGCCACCCGGCGTGAGTATCAGAAGATGGGCAAGATCCTCTCGGCGGGGGAATTCGGCGCCGACCCGCCGAACGGGCAGGTCGCCGCTGATCGGCGCTTCTGACGAGACTGTGGAGGGTTCGACGTGCATATGGTCGAAACGCATCCGGAACTCGAAGCGCTCTTCGCGGAGGACGACCTCGTTGATGAACTGCTGGAGCGCAACAGGCGTGGCTACACACCTACCGGCATACCTACCAGCCCAACGAGTGGGCGGACATGGCGGTCCGGGTCCGCAACAACCTGCGCGCCAGACGGGGGTACGCGCCGGGGGAGGTCTCCAGGGCAGGAGAGATCTTCAGGGGGCTGTTCATCTCGTGACTGTGGTGGTCGGGACAGCGTGATGCCTATGTGGCGCGCATCACATTGACATGTGACTTGCCACGTCAAGCCCTTTGGTTCGTCGCCCAGGATCCGCCGAGGCGGTCCGGTAGACGCCGGCGCAGACGCTCGTGGGACGCCCGTCCGGTAGACCTGTCGACCGGCGCGAAGGACGCAATTGGGGGCGGGACAGGGCAGTGTTTCATGATCTGGACGCGTCGCTCGCCGCCCTCGTGCAGGGCGAGCTGGCGCTGCCCGGCATCACCGTCAGCTTCGCCACACCGGACGACCAGTTTCCGCCCTCCGGCGTCACCCTGCCCGCGATCGCGTTCTTCCTCTACGACGTACGGGAGAACCACGAGCTGCGGACCAACCAGTGGGAGAACACCCGGCAGGAGTCCGGGATGATCACCCGTCGGCGGGTGCCGGCCCGGGTCGACTGCTCCTACCTGGTCACCGCCTGGCCCAACGACAGCGCGCCCAACCCGGCGCAGGACGAGCACCGGCTGCTCGGCGACGTACTGCGGGTGCTGCTGCGCCACCGGGAGATTCCCGCCGACTACCTGCGCGGTGACCTGGCCGGGCAGCAGCCACCGCTGCGCGCGATGGTCACCGCCGAGAGCCAACTGCAGGGCATCGGCGAGTTCTGGCAGGCCATGGGCGGTCGACCCAAAGCGGTTCTGCACTACAGCGTCACGCTCAGCGTCGACGTGTTCGAATCCATGCCGGTCGGGCCCGAGGTGACCGGGACGGTCATTCGTGTCGGCCAGGGCGTGGGCCACGAGTCCTGACGAGGGGGAGTACCCACAGATGCCGCAGTATCTAGCGCCGGGCGTGTACGTCGAGGAGGTCCCCTCGGCGATCAAGCCGATCGCCGGTGTGGGGACCAGCACCGCCGGCTTCATCGGTGTCGTCGCCGACGACGTCACAATGCCGCTGCTGCCCGGTCGTGCCGGTGTGACGGCGGACGGCACCCCCGTGCCGGCCGACTTCCACGTGGTGGCGCCTGCCGGCGAGGCTCAGCTCGTCGACGGCTGGGAGACGTTCAAGAACCTCTTCGGCGACATCCAGCCCGGCAACCGCACCCTCGCCCACGCCGTGTACGGCTTCTTCAACAACGGTGGCGGCCGCTGCTGGATCACCCGCGTCGCCGCCCCCTCCGCACCCGCACCCGCACCCGCACCCGCCGACGCCGACGATGACGACGCCGACGATGCCGCCTCTGCCCCCGCTGCCGCCGCCGGATCCTCGGACGACGACCTGATCGACGCGTTGGCGACCTTCGCCGCGATCGACGAGATCGCCCTGGTCGCGATCCCCGGCGCGGTGAGCGACGCGGTGCAGACCGCGCTGCTCGACCACTGCGAGAACCAGTACCTGCAGGACCGGTTCGCGATCCTCGACGGTCGGCAGACCACCACGTTGACCAAGGCAGCGATCCAGGGCGACGTCCGGGACAGCAGCTACGGCGCGATCTACTACCCGTGGATCGACGTGGGCGTCACCGACGCCGACGGCAACAAGGTGTACCAGCCGCCGAGCGGGCACATCGCCGGGGTGTACGCCCGCGTGGACACCGAGCGGGGTGTGCACAAAGCGCCGGCCAACGAGGTGATTCGGGGTGCGCTGGGCGTCGAGGCGTTGGTCAGCAAGCAGCAGCAGGCCGGGCTCAACCCGGACGACATCAACGTGATCCGCAAGTTCGGCGGCAACATCACGATCTGGGGTGCCCGTACCCTCGCCGGCAAGGATCAGGCTGAGTGGCGCTACATCTCCTCCCGGCGGCTGTTCAACTTCCTGCGCGAATCGATCGACGAAGGCACCCAGTGGGTGGTCTTCGAGCCGAACGCGCCGGAGCTGTGGTCGAAGATCCGGCGTAACGTCAGTGCCTTCCTGACCACTGTGTGGGCCTCCGGTGCGCTGCTGGGCAACACCCCGGAGCAGGCGTTCTACGTACGCTGTGACGAGACCGTCAACCCGGCCGCGGTCCGCGACGCCGGCCAACTGGTGGTCGAGATCGGGGTGGCGATGGTACGCCCGGCCGAGTTCGTGGTGTTCCGGATCAGCCAGTGGGCCGGCGGGGTCCAGTAGCGGACGCCCGGACGAAACCGTGACCTACCCGCTGACACCCGGTGTGCACCGGCAGGACGTGTTCCCGCCGCCGCCACCGACCCAGCTCACCGGGGTGCCCGCCTTCCTCGGCCGGGCCGCCACCGGCCCGTACACCCCGCAGCGGCTGACCCTGTGGCCGCAGTTCGAGGCGGTCTTCGGTGGTGCGACCTCCGGCGACGCCCCGGACGGCTTCCTGGCCGACGCGGTCCGGGGGTTCTTCGACAACGGCGGGACGCTGTGTCACGTCGTCCGGGTGCCCAGAGGGCTGACGCCCGTCGAGGAGGTGCAGGAAGCACTGGCGACGCTGGACGACCTGGACGATGTCGACCTGATTTGTGCCCCCGGCATCGTGGCCGCCGCGCCGTGGCCGGTCGACAAGGATCTCGCCCCGGTCGTGCAGGCACAGCAGGCGATGCTGCGGCACTGCCGGCAGCACGGTGACCGGTTCGCGCTGCTCGACGGCGTCCCGGCCGTCGACCCGGCGAAGGTCGCCGAGCAGTGCGCGGCGCTGACCGGGGCCGACGGTGCGTTCGGCGCGCTGTACTACCCCTGGTTGGGCGCGTCCGGCGCCGACGGGCGGCTGCGTCACCTGCCGCCGTCCGGGCACGTGGCCGGCGTGTACTCCACCGCCGACCAACGGGTCGGCGTCCACAAGGCACCGGCCAACACCGTGGTCGAGGGCATTGTCGACCTGCAGGTGCAGCTCACCGCTGCCGAGGTCGGCACGCTGTACGGGCAGCGGGTCAACTGCCTGCGGGCGTTGCCCGGCCGGGGCGTACGGGTCTGGGGCGCGCGTACCCTCGGCGCCGACCCGGCCTGGCAGGACGTGACCGCCCGCCGCCTGGTGAGCACGATCGGCCGGTGGATCGAACGGTTCATGACCGGCCTGGTGCACGAGCCCAACGACGTCCGGCTGTGGGTGCGGATCATGCGGGAACTCACCGCGTACCTCGACGGGCTGTTCCAGCGCGGTGCCCTGCAGGGCCGCACGCCCGCCGAGGCGTTCTACGTCAAGTGCGACCACGAGACGAACCCACCCGCGGTCATCGAGGCCGGGGTGGTAGTGACACACATCGGAGTGGCACCGACCGCGCCGGCCGAGTTCATCACCGTCCGCGTCATCCACGGCGCGAGCGGGGTGACGGTCGGCGTGGCGTGACCGGTGCGGACAACAGTCGGTGCGGACAAACAGTGAGGTGCGGTTGTGGACAGACTCGACCCATACTTCGGGTACAACTTCGCGGTGGAGCTCGACGGCATCACCCGGGCCGGATTCCGGGAGGCTTCCGGGCTGGAGACCAGCCAGAACGTCGCCGAGTACCGGGAGGGTACGGACCGGAACCTGGCGCCGCGCAAGATTCCCGGGCTGAACAGCTACGGTGACATCACGCTCAGCCGTGGCCTCACCAGCGACAGCAAGCTGTGGGAGTGGCGGCAGAAGGTGATGAAGGGCACCGTGGAACGGCACAACGTGTCGATCACCCTGCTCGACCAGCAGGGCAATCCGAAGGTGACCTGGAACCTGTTCGACTGCTGGCCCAAGTCGTGGAGCGGACCCAGCCTCAGCGCGACCAGCGACGAGATCGCCGTGGAGCAACTCATCCTCGCCTGTGAACGCATCGAGGTCGACCAGTGGAGCTGACCGGCGTCGTCGAGGCCCGCCGTACCGAGTTCCCGTTCACCCTGCCGCACGGACTGGTCGCGCCGGACGGCACGGTGCACCGCGAGGGAGCCATGCGGATGGCCACCGCGCTCGACGAGATCGAGCCGATCAAGGATCCCCGGGTACGGTCGAACCCGGGCTACCTGGTGATCATCCTGCTGGCCCGGGTGATCACCAGGCTGGGCGGACTGGAGTACATCAACACCAACGTGGTGGAGAACCTCTACTCCGCCGATCTCGCCTACCTGCAGGACTTCTACCAGCGGATCAACCTCAACGGGCACGCCCGGCTGCAGGTCGACTGCCCACACTGCAGTGGATCGTTCGAAGTGGAGCCGCCCAGCCTGGGGGGATGACGCGCTACTCCCCGGACCGGCTGCACGAGGAAGTAGCGTACCTGGCCTATCACTTTCACTGGCCTTATCACGAGATCATGCAGCTGGACCACCGGGAACGGCAGCGCTGGGTCGCGGAGGTCGCGCGGATCAACGAGCGACTCAATGAACAGGGAGGGGCACGGAGATGATGTCGACCGGGATTCCGCTCGGGCTCAGCTGGGCACCTGCCGCCGTGGGCAACTGGACCGGCCTGCGGCTGCCGGACCCGTTCCAGACCTTCAACTTCGCGGTGGAGATCGAGGGCCTGCTGCTGGCCGGGTTCAACGAGGTCAGCGGCCTGGAAAGTCAGATCGAGATGGAGTCCTACCGGGAGGGCGGGGTCAACGGCTTCGTTCACCAGCTGCCCGGCGCGGCCACTCCCGCGCACCTGGTGCTGCGGCAGGGGCTGAGCCCGCTCAGCGGTCTGTGGGGCTGGTACGACAACACCACCCGGGGCGTCATCCAGCGCCGCAGCGGCACGATCGTGCTGCTCGACCGGCGGCAGATCCCGGTGATGTGGTGGAACTTCCGCAACGCGTTGCCGGTGCGCTGGACCGGCCCGACGTTCAGCGCGAGCGGCGACGATGTCGGCTTCGAGTCGCTGGAGCTGGTGCACGAGGGTCTGACCAAGCCGCTGCTGGGCCAGGCCGCCGCGCTGGCGCACGGCGTGGCCGGCATGGTCGGCTGACCGGGAGCCTCGGATGAACGACGACACGACCTTCGACCCGGCGCTGGTCCACCGGCTGTCCCGGCCGGCCCGGCGACCCGGCCTGATCGACCTGGGCCAGGCCCGGTCCGCGCTCACCCGCCACCACACCATGCCGGCGGGTCTGCCGCTGGCCGAGGTCGCTTCGCGCTACGTCAACCTGGCCACGCAGCAGCACACCGGGCCGACGACACCCATCGTGTACGCGCGACCCGCACCGCCGCCGTCCGCCGGACACGCTGCCCCGGCCGCTGCTCTGCCGACCAGCCCGGCCGCCGACCCGGCGAGCGCCGGGCCACCAGCCCCGGCGCACCGTAGGCCGGTCGCGTCCGCCCGCCGTTCGGCCGCCGACCCGGCCGGCGGATCGCCGGCCGCCGCGTCCGGCCCGGTGGTGCCGGCGCGCCCGGCCCGCCCC
This sequence comes from Solwaraspora sp. WMMD792, assembly GCF_029626105.1. Classification (NCBI taxonomy): domain Bacteria; kingdom Bacillati; phylum Actinomycetota; class Actinomycetes; order Micromonosporales; family Micromonosporaceae; genus Solwaraspora; species Solwaraspora sp. WMMD792. Next base: position 3,748,109 of record NZ_JARUBH010000009.1, on the reverse strand, counting down.
GTTGCCGAGTCGAGCCCGGTGTGGGCCGCCACCGGTCCCGGGGTCGCCGGCCGCTCCACGCAGCCGGTGCCGCCCCGGCCGGCCGCCGGCCGGCCGCTGACCATCCAACGCAAGGCGGCCGTGTCTGCCGAACCGGGTTCCGCGCCATCGCCGGCCGACCAGGCCAAACGGCCGGCGTCCATCGGACCGTCGGCCACCGGGCCGGCGGTGCCGACGGGTGCCCCGGCCGCCGACGCCGGGCCGTGGACTCCCACGGCTACGGCTCCGACGGCAGCCGGCCCTGCCGACTGGGCCGGGCTGATCGGCGACCCGGGCCGGATGGCCAGCGGACCCCACCTGGTCTTCCGCACGCCACCCACGGCAGATCAGGCCGGCTGGCCCGCCGCCGGTGTGCCGTCCACCGGCGGGCAGCGCTCGCCCGCCGCGACCCCGTCCCAGGTGGTCACGGCGCGGCCTCCGGCGGCCCGACCGGCGCCGCAGCTTCCGCTGGCCGCACCGTCGGCGGCCGGCGTACCACAGCACCCGGCCGGTGCGGGCCCGATGCGGGCGGCTTCCGGCGGCCCGGGGCATGGTGCGACCGGGCATGGTGCGACCTTCCTCGGCGGCCGTGGAGTCGGCTCGCGCGACGGCGCCGGCCCCCTGCCCGGCAGTTTCGGGTCCGGGCCGACCCGGGCCGACCGTGGTGTGCCGCAGCCGCCTGCTCAGCCGGCCCCGCAGGTCGACGTCGGGCAGGTCACCGAGCAGGTGCACGGCCGGATCATGCGCCGGCTGGCGGTCGAGGCCGAGCGTCGGGGGGTGCGGCGGTGAGTCTCAACAAGGCGGGCCTGGCCAGCGCCGCGCTCGGGTTCGGCCCCGGCGGCGGTGGGTTGCAGAAACTGACCATCGCCCACGACGGCACGGACTTCGATCGCAACGGCCCGATCGAGGCGCTGTTCAATCCGCACGAGATCACCCGGTCGCGGTCGGTCAACTGGCACGCGCACGAGAGCGCCGGCAAGGGCAGTGCCTGGACGTGGAGCGGGTTGCAGCAGGAGTTCGCGGCCATGCAGCCCGCGACGTTGTCGCTCGAGCTGTTCTTCGACACCTACGAGTCGAGGGCGGAGGCGTCCATGTGGGCCCGGGCCACCTCGCTGGTGACGCCACCCAATCCGTTCCAGACCGGCGACGCGACCGACGTCACCGCGCTGACCGGCCGGGTGGCCCGGCTGGCCGAGTTCGACAAGGAACTGCACCGACCTCCGCTGTGCACCCTGTCCTGGGGTGCCTTCGCCGACATCTTCACCGGCGTGCTCACCCAGATCAGCGAACGGTTCACCATGTTCCTGCCCGACGGCACACCGGTCCGGGCGACGGTTTCCTGCAGCTTCGTGGAGTCGCTCACCGACGCGCAGCTCAAGGAGCGTGAGCTGCACTCCTCCGACGTGCACAAGACGTGGGTGGTGCGGCGCAACGACACGCTGCACAGCATCGCCGCCGCCGAGTACCGGGATCCGCGGCTGTGGCGGCACATCGCCTCGGCCAACGGCATCGTCAACCCCCGTGACCTGCGTCCCGGCACGGTCCTGACCATCCCGCGGCTGAGCTGAGCGGAGAGTCAGACGATGGAAACCGCCGAGTCGGGGCCGGACTTCGAGATCCGGTGTGGTGGCCGGCGCCTGCCGCCGAACGCCCACAAGGACGTGGAGTCGGTGACCGTGCTGGAGGACCTGAACGCGCTGAGCATGTTCACCGTGACGTTGAAGAACTGGGACGCGGAGCGGCTCGCGGTCACCTGGTCGGACTCCACGCTGTTCGCGGTCGGCACCGAGGTGCGGATCTCGCTCGGGTACGTGAAGGACCTGCACCTGGCGATCACCGGGGAGATCACCAGCCTGGAGCCGTCGTTCGCGGAAGGCCGGCCGCCGACGCTGACCATCCGCGGCTACGACCTGCGACACCGGTTGGCCCGCCGGCAGCGGACCAGGACCTTCACCCGCACCAGGGACAGCACCATCGCTCGGCAGTTGGCCAAGGAAGCGGGTCTGCGCGCCGACGTACCCGACACCCGCACCGACCTCGACTACGTACTGCAGAACAACCAGACCGATCTGGAGTTCCTGCAGCGGAGGGCGGGGCTGCTCGGGTACGAGATTCACGTACGGGACAAGGTGCTGTCCTTCCGGCCGCCGCAGCACGGCCGGGTGCCGGCGGCGAAGCTGCGCGTCGGCGACGACATCTCCCAGTTCACCCCCCGGCTGCGGACCATGGGCCAGGCTGCCGAACACTCCGTACGGGGCTGGGACGTGGCCGCCAAGAAGGCCGTCGTCGCCACGTTCGGCTCCGGATCCGAGTCCACGGCGATGGGTGCCGTCACCGGGCCCCGCGAGGTCGGCCGGGTCTTCGGCCGAACCAGATCGACCAGGGTGGACCTGCCGGTGCCGAACCAGGACCGTGCCGACCAGCTTGCCCGGGGACAGTTCGACGACCTGGCGTTGAGCTACATCACCGGCGAGGCCGAGTGCGGCGGGCAGCCTCGCCTGCACGCCGGCGAGGTGGTGCGGATCGAGGGAGCGGGTGAGACCTTCAGCGGTGAGTACTACGTCGTCTCCGTCGAACACTCGGTGACCGCAGCGGCCGGTTACCGGTCCAGCTTCGAAGTACGGAGGAACGCGGCGTGACGGACGTCTACCACCAGTTGGCGGGTGGCGAGCCGGCCCACCCGGACGGGCGGTACCACGGGGTGGTGATCGGCATCGTCACCAACAACAACGACCCGGACGGTCTGGCCAGGGTCAAGGTGGCGCTGCCCTGGCTGGCCGACGATGTCGAGACCGACTGGGCGCGGGTGGCCTCGCCGATGGCCGGCCCTGGCCGTGGCTGCTACTTCCTACCGGAGGTCGGCGACGAGGTCCTGGTCGCCTTCGAGCACGGCAATCCGGAGGTCCCCTACGTCGTCGGTGCGCTGTGGAACGGCAAGGACGCCCCACCGGTCACCAACGCCGACGGCCGCAACGACGTACGGGTGATGGTCTCCCGCAGCAAGCACGTGATCCGCCTGGTCGACACCAAGCAGGACGAGCGCATCGAGATCGTCGACGGCAGCGGTAGGAACAGCATCGTGATCAGTACGAAGGACAACCAGATCACCGTCACCGCGGACGCGGACGTGGTGATCTCCGCCGGCGGGCGGCTGCGGCTGGCCGGTGCCGGCGTCGAGATCACCTCCACTGCCGACGTCAAGGTCGAGGCGAAGTCCGCGCTCGCGGTGAAGTCCAGTGGGCAGTTGGACATCAAGGGCAGCCAAGTCAACATCAACTGAATGGGGGGTGAGTTCTCATGGGGCAGTTCGCGGCGAAGCAGGGTGACCGGGTCAACGCGACCGACATCCACATCGTCATGGTGCCCGGGGCACCCGCGCCGACACCGACACCGTTGCCGCATCCCTTCACCGGGATCATCAACGGCGGGCTGAGCGCCGATGTCAAGATCATGGGCAAGCCGGCGGCGGTGGCCGGCTCCACCGCCGAGAACACCCCGGCGCACGTACCCACCGCGCCCGGTACGTCGTTCCAGAAGCAGCCGTCGAACACGGCCACCCTCGAAGGCGGCAGTACGACCGTGAAGATCAACGGTAAGCCGGCGATCAGGTCCGGCGACCTGGCCTCGACCTGCAACGATCCGCAGGACCTGCCGAGCGGCACGGTGCTGGCCACGGGCACGGTGACGGTCGGGTGACCGGCACGGTGAAACACGGCTTTCTCGGCACCGGCTGGGCGTTCCCGGTCGGCCACGAGCCGGCGCAGGGCATCCGGCTCAGCGACGACGGCGAGGCACTGATCCGTCAGTCGATCGGACTCATCCTCGGCACCGCACCCGGCGAGCGGGTGATGCGGCCGGAATTCGGCTGCGGCATCCACGACATCGTGTTCGACGTCAACGACATCGGCACCGCCGGTCGGGTCAGCCGGTCGGTGCGCGAGGCACTGGCCCGCTGGGAACCCCGGATCGACGTGCTGGACGTCTACGCCGCACCTGACCCCGCCGACCGGCGCCGACTGCTCATCGAGATCAACTACCAGGTGCGCTCGACCAACAGCCGGTTCAACCTCGTCTACCCCTTCTACCTGACATGACCGGACAGCCCCCACCCATCGATCCCCGCGACCGGGCGGCGCTCGCCGCGCAGACCACCGCGCTGGCGACCCGGTACAGCGACTGGCGGCCGCGCGCCGACGGACGGCCCGACGCCGGCCAGGCACTGATCGGCATCTTCGCCCGCTACGCCGAGTTGGTGGTGCAGCGGCTGAACCAGGTGCCCGAACGCGACTACCTCGCGTTCCTCAACCTGATCGGGACCCGACCGGTGCCGCCGCGACCGGCCCGCGTACCGCTCACCTTCGTCCTTGCCGCGGGCAGCCGCACCGAAGCGGTGGTCCCGGCCGGCACCCAGGTCGCGGCCACCCCGCGCGACGGCGAGGACGACGAGGTCGTCTTCGAGACCGCGGCCGACCTGGTGGTCACCCCGGCCCAGCTGCAGGCCGTGCTCGTGGACGACGCGCTGACGGACAGTTACGCCGACCGCAGCGCCGCGGGCACCGGCCAGCGCGACGAGTCGTTCGCTGCCTTCACCGGTGACCAGCCGGTGCCGCACCGGTTCTACCTGGCCTGCGACCCGGTCCTCGCCACCGAAGGGATCAAGACCGTCACCGTGCGGTTGACCACCACGGACGTCGCGATGCTCGGCGGTTGGCCGGTTTCCTGGGCGTACTGGGACGGCGCCCGGTGGCAGCCGGTCGACGCCGACACGGTGCTGGCGGACACCGCGTTGGTGGTGACCCTCGCCGGCCTGCCGCCCCTGCCCGCGTACGACGTGAACGGCACCACCGCCGGATGGTTACGCGCACAGCTCGACATGCCGCTGCCACACCCGGTTACCGGGCTGGCCCTCGACGCCGTCGCGGCCGGTCAGCGCACCCCGCAGGTTGACGTCGCGGGGGTCTTCCCGTTCGGCGAGAGCAGCCAGGTCCGGCGGTGCTACCTCAGCGTCCCGACGGCGACGGCTTTTCCCGGTGCCGTCGTCCGACTGACCGTCACCCTCGCCCGACCGGCAACGGCCGTCCCGGACACCAGGGTGCAGGTGGTGTGGTCGTACAAGGTCGGCGACGAATGGCAGCCGCTGGGCCGGTCCAGCACGGCGCAGGTGGCGTCCGGGTTCGACACTCCGGCCAGGCTGCGCGACGGTACGCAGGCGCTGACCCGCGACGGCGACATCAGCTTCCGGGTGCCGGCCGAGTGGCCGGCCGAGCTGTTCCAGGGACGGTCCGGCCACTGGCTGCGGGCCGAGATCGTCGACGACGGTGCGACGTACGCCACCCTGCCCCAGCTGGCGGCGGTGACCGTGGGATATGACTCGGAGCTGCCCGTCATCACCGCCATCGACGTATCGATGCAGACGGCACCGGACCCGGTGGCGCTGCCGCACGCCTTCAGCAACACCAGCCCGATCGACGTGACCAAGGACTTCCGTCCCTTCGGCGAGCAGCCCCGGTTCAACGACACCTGCTACCTGGCCTGTCCGGCGAACCTGGTCTGGCCGGGCGCGGAGCTCGTCGTCGAGGTGACGCTGACCAACGGGCCGACCGACCCGGCGGGCCCGGACGACCCGGCCGGTCCCGCGGTGCCGCCGGTACGCACCGAGGGTCACCCACGGCTCGTCTGGGAGGCCTGGGACGGCGCGGCCTGGCGTACGGTGACCGTCGACGATCCGGAGTACGCCTTCACCGACAGCGGCACCGTGACGCTCACCCCGCCGGTCGGTTTCGCCCCCACCGAGGTCAACGGGGTGGAGGAGTACTGGGTCCGGGTCCGGCTGATCGGCGGCGACTACGGCGTCGCGGCCCACTACACGCGCGACGACGACGACGGCGGCTACGAACTCGTCGACGCGACCTTCGCGCCGCCGGTCGTCACCACGTTGTCCTGGCAGTCCCGGGCCGGGCTGGCAGCCGCAGTCCCGGCGCAGGCCTGCGTGACCGAGAACGACTTCCGCCTCGTCACCCATCACCGTGTCGGCGACGAGCCGTGGGAGGTCACCCCGTTCGTCCCCAATCCGCACCGGGACCCCGCCCTCTACCTCGGCTTCGACCAGCCGTTCGGCAACCGCCCGGTCACGCTCTACCTGCAGGTCGAGCCACCGGCGCCGGAGGAGGTGGCCGCCGACCGGCTCGCCGGGGCCGACCTGACCGACCGGGCCGACCTGGTGTGGGAGTACAGCGGCGTCGACGGCTGGCGGCCATTGGCCGCGATCGACGAGACCGGGACGCTGGGCGACCGTGGTGTGGTCCGCTTCGTCGGCCCGCCGGACCTGACCGCCGGGGAACGTTTCGGGCAGCACCGGTGCTGGCTGCGCCTGCGGCATCGGCGCGGCAGCTTCGCGATCCCGCCCCGCCTGCGCCGGGTCTCTCCCAACACGACCTGGGCGACGCAGACGACCACCATCGCCGAGGAGATCCTCGGGTCCGGCGTCGCCGAGGCCGGCCAACGGCTGACCACCGCGCAGACGCCGGTACTGGCCGGCCAGCGGCTCGTCGTGCGCGAGCCGCAGCGGCCGTCACCGCCGGAGGAGGCCGCGCTCGTCGAGGCCGACGGCCCGGGCGCGGTCACGGTCACCGACGACGCCGAGCAGATCTGGGTACGCTGGCACGAGGTGACGGATTTCCACCGTTCCGGGCCGGGCGACCGGCACTACACCATCGACGCCGCGACCGGCGAGATCGGATTCGGCGACGGCCAGGCGGGGCGGGTGGTGCCGCTTGGGCAGAACAACGTGCGGATCACCTACCGCACCGGCGGCGGTGAGCAGGGCAACCGACCGGCGGGCACCATCACCACCTTGAAATCTGCCGTGCCCTACCTGGACTCGGTGACCAACCACGAGCCGGCTTCCGGTGGTGCGGGCTGGGAGCCGCTGGAGCGGGTACGGGACCGGGGACCGAAGGCGCTGCGCCACCGCGACCGGGCAGTCACGGTCGACGACTACGTGGACCTCGCGTTCGAGTCCTCGACGGAGGTGGCTCGGGCCCAGGCGGTGCCGCCGAGCGGGTTCGACCCGTTCAACCTGTGGCTCGATCCGGACGAGCAGCCGGGTGACGAGCATCAGCAGGCCGACGTCGGCGGGGTCGGGGTCATCGTGGTCCCGGTCTCCAACGCCGCCCGACCGGTGCCCAGCCTGGGACTGCTGCGGCAGGTGGATCAGCACCTGCGGGCCCGGTGTGCGCCGACCGTCGGCCTCTGGGTCGCCGGACCGGAATGGATCGAGGTAACCGTCGCCGCCACGGTGGTGGCCACCACACCCGAGGCCGCCGGGCTGATCCAGGCGCGGGTCGTGCAGACCCTGGACCGCTTCCTGCACCCGCTGACCGGCGGACCGGACGGCACCGGCTGGGCGTTCGGCCGCAAGCCACACCGTTCGGACCTGTACGCGGCGGTCACCGCGATCGACGGAGTCGACCACGTCCGCGAGCTCGACGTGGCGCAGGTGGCCGAGTCCGACGTGCTCGGCGAGCGGCTGGCGGCCGTCCTCGACCGTTCGCTCGCCCAGGGCGCGGCCGAGCCGGTGGCTCCGGACCTGGCCCGGTGGCTGGCGCGCGCGCTGGTCTACTCCGGGCGGCACCAGATCACCGTGACCCTTCCAGCGTGAGGACCGCCGTGCCGATTCCGTTGCCGAACCTCGACGACCGCGACTACGACGACCTCGTCGGCGAGGCGCGGTCGCTGATCCCGGTCCTGCTGCCGGAGTGGACCGACCACAACCCGAGCGACCCCGGCATCGTCCTGGTCGAGATGCTGGCCTGGCTGACCGAGATGCAGCTGTATCAGGTCAACCAGATCCCACAGAGCCACACCCGCAACTTCCTGCAGCTGCTCAACGGCCCGGAGTGGACCCCGCCAGCCACCGGCGGGCTCGACGCCGCCGTCCGGCAGAGCCTGGCCGACCTGCATGAGCGCTACCGGGCCGCGACCGCCGACGACTACGAGTACCTGGTCGGCACCCTCTGGCCGGCGCAACGCGAGTCCGCCGGGCCGGCCCCGGTCCGGCGGGTCCGGTGCGTCGCGGGTCGTGACCTTGCCGGCCCCGATCCGGCTGCGGTCGCCCCGGCGCACGTCAGCGTCGTCGTCGTCCCTGAGCCGGGCGCGGCGACCGACACCCATCCGGTGCCCACCGATGCGCTGACCACCGAGCTGCACGACTTTCTCGAGCCGCGCCGGCTGCTGACCGTACGCCACCATGTCGTCGGCCCGCAGTACGTCGACATCGGCGTCTCCGCCGACCTGGCGCTGCGCGAGGACGCCCCGCCGGCCGACGCCCTCGCCGACGCACAGGCCCGGCTGCACCGGTTCTACGACCCGCTCACCGGCGGCGCCGCCGGCACCGGCTGGCCCTTCGGGCAGGGGATCCACCCGTCCGAGGTGTACTCCGTACTCGAACAGTCACCGCTGCTCGACTACATCGAGAACGTGCGGCTCACCCTGGTCGACGCAGATGGTGCCGCCACCAGCGCCGACGGTGTGGCGGCCAGTATCGAGTTGGACGTGCACCAGCTGCCCCGGCTGGCCCGGCTGGACCTGGTCGGCTACGACACGTACGGCCGCACCCACCTGCCGAGTGGGGCGGGTGCGCCATGAGCCGGTACCTCGACCACCTGCCGGCGATGTTCCGGGAGGACCCGTTCGCCGGGCGCTTCCTGCTGGCCTTCGAGGCGATCCTGACCGGCCGCGACGACGTCGAGGGTCTGGAACAGGCCATCGAAGGGTCCGCCGACTACATCGACCCGGTGCACACCGGTGAGGACTTCCTGCCGTGGCTGGCCGGGTGGGTGGCGCTGAGTCTGCGCGCGGACTGGGACACGGCCACCAAGCGTGGCTTCATCCGGGAGATCGTGCCGCTGTACCGGCAGCGGGGGACCCTGGCCGGGATGCGCCGCATGCTGGAGATCTACCTGCGGCCCCTGGCCGACCAGGTGACCCGGGAGGACGTGGTGATCCTCGACGACTACGACACTCCCGCACACTACTTCCAGGTCCAGCTGACTCTCGGCGCCGCCGACCGCGACGAGCTGCGCAGGGTGCAGGAGACCGCCCGGGCGATCATCGACCGGGAGAAGCCGGCCCACACGTTCTACGCGCTCAAGGTCGTGGTGCCCACGATGCGGCTGGTCTCCGAGGAGTTGAAGGAAAGCGAGGGCGGCAAGCCGGAGCGGCTCGTCCTCGGCCGCAACACGTTGCTCGGCACGCGCGACTCGACCTGAAACCGGAGGAGGTCCGATGGCGGACTACACCCAACCTGACGTCGTATCGAAGCGTGTCCGCTTCTTCGACGGGCAGTTCCTGGAGGACCAGGACTTCATCGACGAGCAGAAGTTCCACCTGGACCGCGAGCGCCGGCAGAGCCGGCTGCTGCGGCTCACCGGCGTCAGCGACGGCCTGACCCTGACTGCTGCGGACGAGCCGTCCACGGTCACCGTCTCCGCCGGGATGGCGGTCGACGCCCTGGGCCGGCACCTCGTCCTGGCCGTCGGCACCGATATTGCGCTGGGTTCGGGATTCGCCAACCAGCAGAACGTCGAGGTGCGTCTGGCCTACCAGGAGTCCCCGACGGACGTGGGACAGACCGGGGACGGCGGGGTAGGTGCCCGGCGCTGGGAGGAGCGGCCGAAGGTCGTGGCGGTCGCCCCGAACGGAACGACGGCGGTCGCCCCCGCCGAGGCCCCGCCCGAGCTGGAGGGACCGACGGTGCTGCTCGGCCGGCTCACGGTGGCCGCCAACGGCGACGTCACGGTGGACCCGACCGCCGCCCACCGGTCCAGCCTGTCGATGGCGGGCGGTATCGGGATCGGCACCGACGCCGTCGGTGGCGGCCTGGACGTGGGCGACTTCGACCCGCAGGACCGGCATCTGACGTTCCGGTTCGCCGACGACGATCAGCGTCGCGGCGGGATCCGGTTCTGGGCCGGCGCGGCCAACCAGGGCTTCTCCATCGAGTACGACGGACGGTCGGCCGCCGGGCATGGCCTGCACGTGCGGACCCACGACTCGGACCCGGCCGGAACGACCCGGCTCTTCGTCGACGCGAACGGCCACGTCGGCATCGGCACCACCGACCTGTCGGGTGCCGACGGCTGGGGTCGGGTCGTCGACGTGGTCGGCACGGCGACCACCAAGCTGTCGGTCCGCACAGCGAAGGTGGACGGCCGGGTGATGGCGCACGACACCGGGATGTTCGGTGCGCCGGCCGGGATGATCGTGGGCACCGGGACGGCGAGCCCGCTGACGCTGGTCACCAACCAGGCCGCCCGGCTCACCGTCAACCCGGCCGGCCAGGTCGGGGTCGGCACCGACGCCACCGGTGGGTACCAGTTGGCTGTCCGGGCCGAGCACCGGCATCTGCTGTTGCGCCGGGACGCGCGCGACGTCGAGCCGGGACAGAAACTCGTCTTCCTGGAGTTGCTACAGGCTGACACGGCCGCGCACACCGTGCCGCCCACGCCGCTCGCCATCCGGTTCCACCACGGTGGCCGGTACGCGTACCAGCTCGAAGTGGACCCGGCCGGGTTCCACTTCAGAGCGGGCGATGGCGAATATCGCGGTATCCACGCCGGGCAGGTGACCGCGAAGACGGTGCGGATCGGTGACGTCGTCATCGGTGAGCGCGAGCTGAAGATCCTGAAGAAGCTGGCCGACAACGAGTTGGTCTGCAAGCTGCGGAACACCTACTACGACAGCTACATCTGGGACGGCGCCAGGAAGTTCGACGGCGGCCCCTACTTCCACGCGTTGACGTGGATTCCGGGGCAGCCTGCGGCCTCGCACACGAAAACGTTCTGGCAGTTCGAGATCTCCGACCAGTGACAGCCGACCCTCGACGGGATGGATCAAGACATGCGGGAGCAATTGGCGCAGCGGGTCGCCGAGTTGGAGGCCGAGCTGCGCGCCGGCCAGCAGATGCTCGCCGAGGTGGAGGCCAGGCGGGCCGACATCCAGCAGACCCTGTTGCGGATCACCGGCGCCATTCAGGTGCTCAACGAACTCCTGGCCGCCGAGCCGCACACCGGGCCGGCGGTCGCCGACGCCGACCGGCGGGCGGCCGACGGCGCCGGTCCGGCACCGACGGCGGTGCCGGACCAGTTGGTGCCCCAGCCGCTCTGATCAGCGGCGGTCGACCGGTGCGCTGGTCGGGCGGGTCCGCCCGGCCAGCCACAGCCGGTGGGCGAACAGGCCCAGGTAGCCGGCGAGCACCGCGCCGAGCAGGGTGAGCGCGCCGCCGTCGGCGCCGGTGCGGGCCGCGTCGAGCAGGACGCCGAGCATCGCCGCGCCGACGATCAGCGAGACGTGGTTGGAGGCCCAGAAGACCACCGGGGTCATCCGCCGCTGGTCGAGGTCGCGCATGTCGCCCCGGCGCAGCCGCAGCACCAGCCAGCCGGAGATCGCCGCGGTCGCCGTCATCGGCGCCCAGACCAGCCAGGGCACCCAGCCGGCCAGGGCGAATCCGGTCAGCGCGGCGTACGCGACCGGCTGGGCGGTGACGATGACGCGTACCGCCCGGTCGTAGCCGATGATGACCGGGACGGTGCGCTTGCCGACCTGCTCGTCGGAGCGACGGTCGCCGAGGTTCATCACCATCATCCGTACGGTCTGCAGCAGCGCGGTCGGGGCGAGGATCGCCAGCAGCAGGACCGGCACGGTGCCGGTCTGCAGCAGCACCGCGACCACTGGCCACAGCCCGTTGAGGATCGCCGCGACGGTCACCTCACCGAGGCCGCGGTAGTTGAACCGGCCGGGCGGCGCGGTGTAGAACCAGGCCAGCACGATGGCGGCTGTGGCGGCCAACCGGGTCGGCCAGTCCGGCATCGCGACGATCATCAGTTGCGCCACGGCGGCCAGCACGAACGCGGTGCCCAGCGCCACCACCGGCGGCACCAGACCGTCGACGAGGGCCCGGCTGCCGCCGGTCCACGGGGTGAAATAGACGTTGGCCCGGTCGGCCGCCAGATCGAAGTACTCGTTGCAGTAGTGCGTCATCAGGTGGACCGTCCAGGCGAACAGCTGCGCCAGGACGTACCAGCCGAGGTGCAGCGGATAGCCCTGGTGCACCGAGACCGCCACCGCGAGCCCCACCGGGAGCAGGTTGTAGAGCAGGAAGCGCAGCCGGGCCAGCCGGATGAACCCGTGCCAGTCGGTCCGGCCGGTCTGGTCGGCGCGTTCCCCGACCGGCGGGTCGGTGATCGGTCGGCTCGTCACAGTCATCGTCGGGCACGCCTTCTGTAGTCGGGTCGTCACCCGATCCTGGTGGAGAAGTGTTACCGGACGGGACCAATGGATGTAGACCCTGGTAAATGTCCCAGGTTGCCGCCCGACGTGGCGGTCGGCAAGGTACGTTCGGCGCAACGGCCACTGTGGCCGACGAGCGTCGCCGGCCTAGACTTCAGACCGATGGGAACAAGCCCGGCCGGCTCCGGCGAGGTGCACCTCGGCGTCGACATCGGCACCTACAACACGGCTGCTGCACTGCGGGGCCGGGACGGTCGCGTTCAGCCGGTGCTGTTCGACGGGGCGCCGCTGCTGCCGTCCGCCGTGTTCGTCGACGGTGACACGACGCTCGTCGGACCCGACGCCTGGCACGCCGCGATGACCCGGCCGGCGCAACTGGAGCCCAACCCCAAAAGATGCATCGACGACCGGTACGTCCTGCTCGGTGCGCAGGAGGTGCCGGTGGAGACGCTGCTCGCCGCGCTGCTGCGACGGGTGCGGGTCGCCGCCGAGCAGGCGGCCGGCCGGGTGGACGCGGTGACCATCGCCTACCCGGTGGCCTGGGGGCAGCGCCGGCTGGCGACGCTCACCGCGGCGGCACGGCTGGCCGGCCTGCCGGAACCGGCGACGGTGCACGAGCCGGTGGCCGCCGCCGCGCACTTCGTGGGGCTGCCGGACGTCCGGCTGGCCGAGGGACAACTGGCGCTGGTGTACGACCTCGGCGCGGGCACCTTCGACGCGACCGTGATCCGGCGCTCGGCGGCCGGATTCGAGGTGATCGCCAGCCAGGGCCTGTCCGACGCCGGTGGGCTGTACATCGACGAGGCGGTCGCGGCGTCGATCAGCGCGAACCTGCGACCCGACGATGCCGCCTGGCGCTGTCTGCGCAGTCCCAGCACACCGACGGAGTTGCGGGCCAGGCGGATGTTCCTCGACGGCGTCCGGGTCGCCAAGCAGGTGCTGTCCCGAGCGGCGGCGACGTCGGTCCACGTCCCGATGCTGGAGACGGAGGTGCCGCTGGGCCGGGAGCAGTTCGAGACGCTGGCCCGTCCGGTGCTGGACCGGACGATCGCGGCGAGCCGGGCGACCCTGCGGGACGCTCAGCTCGCCGAATCGGACCTTGCCGAGATCTTCCTGGTCGGCGGCTCGACCCGGATCCCGCTGGTCGGCACGTTGCTGCACCAGGCGTACGGCCGTCCGCCGGTGGTGCTCGACCAGCCGGAGCTTGCCGTGGCGTACGGCAGCGTCGCCGCGCCGCCCCGGCCGGTGAGTCCGCCTCCGGCCGTGAGTCCGGTGCCGGCCGTGAATCCGCCTCCGGCCGTGAGCCCACCGCTGGTCGGAAGGTCGCTGTCGGTGCGTGGCACCCGGCGGATGCTGGCCGTCGCGGTGACCGTCGTACTCGCGGTGACAGCCGGGGTCGGATACCTGGTCATGGAGCAGCGGGACGACGACCCTGACGGCGGGTCGCCGCAGACCGGGCAGGACCAGACCCGGCAGCCCTCGACCGACCCATCGGAGTCGGCCAGCCCGCTGGCTGTGGCGCTGCCGACCCCGACCGGCGTGCCTACCTCGTTCGCCGGCCAGTGGAGCGGGATCGTCGACCAGCCCACCGGCACGGTCACCTCGTGGAGTCTGACGGCGACGTTCGCGGCCGGCGCCGACGGCGGGACCTTCCGGTCGACCAGTCTCGGCTGCGAGGGCACTCTTACGATCATCGAACCGCGTCCGACGAGCCGGGAGATTCACCTCCGTCAGCGTACGACGGTCAACTCGCGGTCCCTGTGCGTCGGCGCGGCGCAGTGGACGCTGATCCTGCAGGAGCCGGACCGGGCGGACATGCACTGGGTGGATGCGGGCTCGCCGAGCAACACCGGCACCGCGACGTTCGTCCGTTCCTGAGCCGACGGCGTGCGGCCTACGGCACCAGGTGGATGCGGACGCGGCGGGCGGCGACTGCGGCGTCCTGCAGCACGGCGAGCCGTGGCTCGGGGCAGTCCAGCAGGTGCGGGTGGCGCATCGGCAGCAACGGTGCCAGCCGCCGGTCGGCGAGGACCGCGTCGACCATCAACCGGTCGCCGCCGCAGACCAGCGCGCGGATCGGCTCCTCAGCGTCGGCGGGACAGTATGGCAGCAGCACCCGGGCCACGATGTCGGCGGCCCGGCCGGCCGCCGCCGTCGCCTGGTTGTCGCGTCGGCGGGCGTACCGCTGCTGTGACTGCCCGCCGGCGGCGGTGCGTCCCTGCACGTAGTGGCGCTCCACCTTGGACACCGCAACATTGGTGCCGTCGACGACACCGACCGCCACCGCGCCCTTGCGGGCCAGCAGCAGGCCGATGCGCGGCGGCCGGATCAGTGCGGTGAGCAGACCGTCGACGTCGGTGATCCCGTCGACTCCGGGCGGCGGATGCAGGGTCGCCGTGTCGCCGTTGCTGGCCCCGGTCAGGGTCAGACCGTCCTCGGCGGCGCCGTCGTGCCGGCCGTAGAAGCCGTCCAGCCAGCCCCGCAGGCGCTCCGGGGAGATTTCCACCCACCGGCCGCCGCCGGCCGCCGGCCGCGCGCCGCGCATCCGCTCAGCTCCCCGGTACGGCGGGCGAGTCGGCCAGCTCGCGGCCACGTCCGATCAACTGCTCCAGCCGGGCGGTGAGCCGGTCGACATCCGGCCCGTCGGCCCGGTCGGCGGCGACGATGTCGGCAAGCAGGTCGGTGTAGTCCATGGTGAGTCGACGGTACCGTCGGACGAAGTCACCTCGCTCCCCGGTGCCACCGACCGCGTCTTGTTTGCCGCCGGCCGTACCTCGTTCCGCCCGCGCGTACCGGCGGTCCAGGTCGATGATCTGCTGGCCGAGCACGGCAGCGGCGGCCGACAACCGGCTGCGGCTGTCCGCCAGCTGCTGCCGGCGGGCCCGCCGCCGGTCCGCTAGCCGCCCGGCCCGCCGGGCGGCCAGCCAGATGCTCGCCGCGCCGACGCCGACCGCCGCGACCGCAGCGGCCGCGACCAGGAAGCGCGGCAGCGACGGGCTGATGGTGCGGGCACCGTCGGGGACGATGTCGGCCCGTACCAGCAGGTCGTAGTTGACCACCATCACCTTGACCGCCTCGACCGGCTCGTCCGGGAACTGGTCGGCGCCCCGGCCGATGGTCGTCTCGGCGACCGCCGCCCGGCCGAAGTTCGCGTCGTCGCGGCCGGGCAGCCAGGCGCAGCCGTACGTGTCGTAGCCCTCGTCGTCGACCTCCCGGCTCAACGCCAGCACCAGCGTCCCGTCCGCCGCCCGTTCCGTCGCCCGGCAGCCGTCGCGCAGATCGGCACCGGGCTCCAGGAAGAGCACGACCAGCCGCCGGTTGCCGATCACCTGCTCGGCCGCCGGCTCGTCGAGCTCCACCCCGGGGGCGGCGTACACCGAGGAACCCCGGACCTCGCGGGCGATCGGGCCGTCGAGGACACCACCGGACCACAACGCCCAGCCGGCCAGCGCCAGGCAGGCCAGCGTGGCCAGGCCGAACGGCGTACCGATGAACCGCGTCAACCGGATCATCCGAGCCTGCTCCGCAGGTAGACGTCCGGGCGGTAACCGTCGAAGCCCAGCAGCCGGGCGGTGCCGTCCAACTCGTCCTCCGCCTCGTCGAGCAGGGTGTGCACATGCCGGTCGGGCAGGTCGTCGTCGAGCGCGGCGCGGGCCGCGCCCAGCCTGCCGATGCCTCGGGTCAGCGGCGCGTCGCTGGCGCCGCCGGGCACCGCGGACATCTCCACGGCCAGCGCGGTCAACCCGGCCAGCCGGGCCGGGACCGTGCTGTGGCCACGCACGCTGCGCCGCTGCCCGGCCGGGTTGTCGGCGCGCAGCACCGACCGCACCGACAACACGAGGAACAGCACCACGCAGCCGGCGAACAGCCACGGCAGGGCCGGCAACGCCACCCGGAGCGGATCGACCGGCTGGTACGGCAACGGCCGGTCGAACAGTCCGGCGTACCGCACGTCGGTGACCCGGTTCAGGTACGCGTCGAGCACGTTGGTCTGCGGGTAGTCGTAGCGGCTCAGCCGGTCGCTGAACTGGCCGTAGAAGCTGGCCGCGGCCACCTCGGCGAACTCGTCGGCGGCCGGCCCGTGGTACTCGACCCAGTTGCCGTACTGCACCACGATCGGGTCGCCGGGGAAGACCTCGGCCAGCGCGGGACCGTAGTTCGGCACCGGTTCGCCGAACGGCTGTCGCGGCAGAGCGACGTATCGCACCGTGCCGTCGGGGAAGGCGTCCGCCGCACCCGGCCGCGGCGCGTCGGCCAGGGTCGCGCCGTCGGCGACGTGCCGTTCGGCGGTACGCAGGTCGCCGACGACCACGCCGAGTTCCGCCGGGGTCGGGTCCCGCCAGGCGAAACCCTCCTCGTCGGCCGGTTTCGGCTGGTCGGTGAGCGCGGCGATCAGGACGGTCAGCAGGCCGGTGACGTCGCCGGTGGCGAACTGCCCGCGCCAGCTGTCCAGATCGGTGGAGTACGCCTGGTAGAAGCCGCCGCTGACCTGGGTGCCGATGATCCGTACGGTGGCGTTGTCGACCTCGCGGACCCGATCGCGTTCCGCCTCGTCCAGGCCGGGCGGGGCGACCAGAATCCGCACGTCGGCGTCGCCGATGACGGCGGCCACCCGGTCGTCGTCCCACTCGGCGACCGCCCCGGGAAGGCGGACCACCGGGTCGGCCGCGACCAGCGCGGTCATCTCCTCGACCGACGGCACGCTGGCGTCGCTCAACTCGCCGGCGCTGCCCTCGGCGATCGTCGCACGGGCTGGCGACTGCCCGTAGCTGACGTCGATGTGCTGCCGCTGTGCCAGCAGGAAGACCACCAGGACTGCGACGGCCGCTGTCAGGGCGCCCCAGCGCACCACCTCGGTGCCGACGGCGCGTCTCATGCCCGGTCCTGCGATCCGGCGGCGGTACGCCACAGCTTGTCGGCGCGCCGGGCGTAGTCGGTGGCGGCGCGGGCTGCCGCCGGTCCACCCCGGTCGGCGGCGAGGGTCTGCGCCCGGGTGAGCAGCTGCTCCGCCTCGGCGACCGGCCGGGGCGCGGCGTCGCGGCTGACCGTGGCCGCGTCGATCGCGGATCTCGCCGTCGACCAGGAGACGCGCCGGGCGTTCTGGTGCGCCCGACGTCGGGGCAGCGTCGCCGTGACGTATCCGGCGGCCACCAGCACGGCAGCCCCGACCGGCCACACCAGCCAGGACCATCCCATGGTCGACCCACCCCCATGATCGAATCGTCGGACTGCCGCCGATTCTGCACGACCGGTGCCAGCTGCCCGGTCGCGGCGCGGCCCAGCTCAGCGGTGCCCGGTGACCGACGACACAGCCGGCCGATGGGGGAAAATGCGTCGGCGACGTGAGTTGGGACGTTTTAGCCTGGG
This sequence comes from Solwaraspora sp. WMMD792, assembly GCF_029626105.1. Lineage (NCBI taxonomy): Bacteria > Bacillati > Actinomycetota > Actinomycetes > Micromonosporales > Micromonosporaceae > Solwaraspora > Solwaraspora sp. WMMD792. The sequence goes on along the minus strand of NZ_JARUBH010000009.1, from coordinate 3,730,436 downwards.
CGGGTGCCGCCGCTGATCCCGCACCCCGATCCGGGCAGTCCCGATATCCGGGGGCCGGTGCGCTACCTGTGGTGGCTGGTGTGTCGCCAACCGTGGCGGGTGCTGCGCGGCGCGTTGCTCAGTACGGTGTGGATGGTCGGCCTGGCCGGTCGGCCGTATCTGGTGGCCCGGGCGATCGACGACGGACTGCGCCCTGGCCGGTGGGCCGTACTGGCGTGGTGGGTCGGTGCCGTCCTGGTCGCCGGGGTGCTGATCTCCGTGGTCGGTGTGTTCCGGCACCGCACGATGACCTACATCCGCGAGGACGCCACCGCCCGGTCCGCCGGGGTGCTGTCGCGGCAGTTGGCCCGCATCGGCGCGGTGCTGCCGAGCCGGCTCGCCACCGGCGAGGTGGCCACCGTCGGCGGCACCGACATCACCCACACCTCGCACGTGCTCACCCTGACCGGGCCGGGCGTCGGCGCGGTGCTGGCGTACCTGGTGGTCGCGGTCCTGCTCTGGACGGTCTCGCCGGTGCTGGCGGCGGTCATCCTGATCGGCGTGCCGGTCGTCGCGGCGCTGCTCGGCCCGCTGCTGCGCCGGTTGGACCGGGCCGAGCAGACCTACCGGCGGGAACAGGGCCAGCTCACCGCCCGCGCCGGTGACATCGTCGCCGGGCTGCGGGTGCTGGCCGGGGTCGGCGGTCGGTCCCTGTTCGCCGACCGCTATGTCGACCACTCCCAGCGGCTGCGTGGGCACGGCTACCGGGTCGCGGCGGTGAACAGCTGGATCGAGGCGCTCACCGTCACCGTCCCCGGCCTGTTCCTCGCCGCCGTGGTGTGGATCTCCGCCCGGATGGCGGTCGCCGACGAGATCACCATCGGGGAGCTGGTCGCCGTCTACGGGTACGTGGCCGCGCTGACCGTCCCGGTCTGGTTCCTGCAGGAGGGCAGCTACCAGTTCATCCGGGGCCGGGTCGCGGCCCGCCGGATCGTGGCCCTGCTGCGGCTCACTCCCGACCCGGTGACGGACCTGGCGGAGGGGCACACCGCCGCCGCCCCACGGCAGCCGGCCGACCTGCACGACCCCGACAGCGGGTTGACCGTGCCGGCCGGACGGATGATCGGAGTGGCGGCCGACGACCCGGGCGACGGGCAGGCCCTGGCCGACCGGCTGGGCCGGTTCCGCCGGTCCGGGGTGACCTGGGGCGCGGTGCCGCTGGGCGCGGTCGCGCTCGACGAGGTGCGGGCCCGGATCCTGGTCGCTGACCACGACGCGTACCTGTTCGCCGGCACGCTGCGGCAGATCCTGCAGGGTGCGCGGGCGGACGAGCCGGACGCGGCCGGTGACCGACGGGTGCGGGCGGCGGTCCGGGTCGCGTCCGCCGACGACGTGGTGACGTCGCTGCCGGACGGCCTGGCTACCCCGATCGGCAGTCGCGCCCGTACCCTCTCCGGCGGCCAGCGCCAGCGGGTCCGGCTGGCCCGGGCGCTGCTGGTGGAGCCGGAGGTGCTGATCCTGATCGAGCCGACCTCGGCGGTTGACGCGCATACCGAGGCACGGGTCGCCGACCGGCTGCGCGTGGCGCGGGCAGGCCGGACCACGGTGCTGGTCACCACGTCCCCGCTGCTGCTCGCGGCCACCGACACGGTGGCGTACCTGCGCGGCGGTCGGGTCGTCGGGATCGGCGGCCACCCGGAGCTGCTGGCCGGCGACCCGGACTACCGAGCGCTGGTCGCCCGGGGCGGCGAACTGACCGACGCGGCCGGACCGACGCTGGGGCCGATCGTGGGGCCGACTGCAGGGGCGTCGCCCGGGGCGGGGCAACCGTGACCGCCTCCGGTCGGTTGCCGGTGGCCGATCCGCGTACCGTCCGGCGGGCGACCGGTGAACTACTCGGTCAGCAACGCTGGGTGGTCGTCGGCATCCTGGTGCTGCACGTCGGCGCGGCCCTGGCCGGCCTGGCCGGGCCGTGGCTGCTCGGCCGGATCGTCGACGTGGTCACCGCCGGCGCGTCGGTGGCCGCGGTCGATCGGCTGGCGGCGGCGCTGATCGGGTTCGTCCTGCTGCAAGGGCTGCTCACCCGCTTCGCCCGGTACGTCGGGCTGCGCTTCGGCGAACGGGCGGTCGCCCGGCTCCGCGAGGACTTCGTGCACCGCGTCCTCGGACTACCGGTGTCGGTGGTCGAACGAGCCGGCACCGGCGACCTCGCCACCCGCAGCTCCAGTGACGTCGCCACGGTCGGCACCATGGTCCGCGATGTGGTGCCGGTGGTGGTGATCGCCACCGCGCAGCTGGTCCTGCTGTTCGGTGCGGTGTTCTGGCTGCATCCGCTGCTGGGGCTGGCCGGCCTGATCGGCCTGCCGTCGATCGTGGCGGTGACCCGGTGGTACCTGCGTCGGGCGCGCCCGGCCTACCTGACCGAGGGCGCGGCGATGGCCGCGTTGACCGACGCGTTGACCACCACCGCCGACGGTGCCCGTACGGTGGAGGCGCTGCGGCTGGGCGACGAACGGATCCGCGCCGGCCGGACCCGGATCGCCGACCTGTGGGCCGCCCGGCGGGCCACCCTCGCTCTGCGTTCGGTGTACTTTCCGGTGGCCGAGGCCAGTGTCGCGCTGCCGATCGGTGCCGCGTTGCTGGTCGGCGGGCTGCTGCTGCACCGGGAGACCGTCACCCTCGGCGCGGTGGTCGCCGCCGCGCTCTACCTGCAGCAGGCCGTCGAGCCGTTGGACACCATCCTGCAGTGGATCGAACAGGCCCAGCGTGGGCTGACGTCGTACGCCCGGGTGCTCGGCGTCGGGCAGGTGCCGCCAGAGCCGCGTGGCCGGAACGCCACGCCGACCGGCCGTGAGGTGCGGGTGACCGGTCTGACCTTCGGCTACGGCGGCGGCGTCGACGTGCTGCGCGGCATCGACCTGACGGTGGCCGCCGGGCAACGGCTGGCGATCGTCGGCCCGTCCGGGGCGGGCAAGTCCACCCTGGCCCGGCTGATCGCCGGCATCGAGGCGCCCCGCGACGGCGCGGTGCTCCTCGGCGGCTGCCCGGTCACCGACCTTGACCCGGCGCAGCGGCGCCGCCGGATCGCCCTGGTCACCCAGGAACACCACGTTTTCATCGGTACGCTGCGCGACAACCTGCGGTTCGCCGCCCCCGAGGCGTCCGACCAGGCGTTGCGGTCCGCGTTGGTCACCGTCGGTGCCGACTGGTACGCCGACCTGCCCGCCGGCCTGGACACGTTGCTCGGCGACGGCGCGCTCGACCTGCCGGCCGCGCACGCCCAGCAGGTGGCGCTCGCCCGGCTGGTGGTCGCCGATCCGGACATCCTGATCCTGGACGAGGCGACCGCCGCACTGGACCCGACCACCGCCCGCCGGACCGAGCAGGCGTTGGCGGCGGTACTGGCCGGGCGGACCGTCATCGCCATCGCGCACCGGTTGAACTCGGCCCACGACGCCGACCGGGTGGCGGTACTGGACCAGGGTCGGATCACCGAGCAGGGCAGCCACGACGAGTTGATCGCCGCCGACGGCGCATACGCCGCCTTGTGGCGCTCCTGGCACGGCTGACCGCCCCCCCGGCGGTGGCGTCGGCCGTACCAGCCGAACCACCCGTACCATCGGCGCAGGTGCGACGGCGAAGGAGTGAGTGTGCTGGTGGTGCAGGGGCTACTCGGCCCCGCCGGTCGGCTCGCCGTCTGGGCTGAGGACTCGACGTTGCCGTCGGCGCCGCCCCGGCGGCCGGGGCGGCCGCCGCGCCGCCGACCGCATCCGTTCGCCGCCGGACACGAGACCCTGGTCGCCGCGCTGAGCCCACTGCTCGGGCCGGTGGCGGTGAAGGCGGTCACCGGCAGTACGGCGGTCCGGCTGCCGACCGTCGCCGGTGCTCCGGTCGAGTCACCGGAGCTGGTCCGTACCCAGTCCGACGCGCCGACCACCGGGCTGGCCCGCGACGGCGGCCACGCCGACTGGCTGGTGTCCACCCTGGAGTTCGACGCCGACGAGGCGTTGCCGGTGCTCTGCACTCTGCACGACGTCGATCCGGCAGCCGACATCGCGCCTGGCGACGGGCTGCCTGGCGACATCGCGCCGGGCGACGGTCTGCCGGGCGGGTTGGTGATCGGCGCCGGGGTGCGCCACCTGGCGCTGTTCGCCGGGTTCGCCGCCGAACTGGTCGCCCGGGGCCGGGTGCTACCCGCCGTCCGGCCCGGCGCGGCACCCGGGTCGGCCACCGCCTGCTGGCTGCCGCTGCTGACCGGTGTCGACCAGCGGTGGGCCCGGTCGCTGGCGTTGGCCACTCCGGCGGCGGCGCTGGCCGCCGGGGCGCCCGGCACCGGACACCGGCGGGTCGCCGAGGCGCTGGACGCGCTGACCGACGCCGCCGCCCGCGCCGCGCTGCACGGTGTACGGCTGGCCGAGGGCCGGGCCCGGTCCGGGCCGTTGGGCGCCCGCGACGCCTGGCTGACCGCGTTGACCGGGCCCCGGCGGGACTTCACCGCCCCGGTCGCGGCACTCGACACGCTCGTCGCCGAGCTGGAGCACTGGCAGCGCGACGCGGCTGGCGGCCCGGTGCGGGCCCTGTTCCGGCTGCGCGAACCCGAACGCGACCCCGATCCCGCCACCGACGGTGACGGCACCGACGGCGACGGCACCGTCGGATGGCGGTTGGAGTTCGCGTTGCAGGCCACCGCCGAGCCGAGCCTGCTGGTCGACGCCGCTGCGATCTGGCGCGGCGGCCGGCAGCTCCAGCCGCTCACCCGGCACACCGCCGACCCGCAGGAGACGCTGCTGGCCGAGCTCGGCCGGGCCAGCCGGCTGTGGCCGGCCATCGACGACGCGCTGCGCACCGCCACCCCCGACGGGATGGACCTGGACGTCGCCGCCGCCCACCGGTTCCTGCGCGACGGCGCGCCGGCCCTGCACGCCGCCGGGTTCGGCGTCCTGCTGCCGTCGTGGTGGCGGCGGCCCACCGCCCGACTCGGTGCCCGGCTGCGGGCGAGCAGCCGTACCGCCCCGGGCACCGTCGCCGTCGACCGCGACTTCGGCACGTCCGCCCTGGTCGACTACCGCTGGGAGGTCGCCCTCGGCGACCAGCCGCTGACCGAACAGGAGCTGCGCGACCTGGCCCGGGCCAAGAGCCCGCTGGTACGGCTGCGCGGCGAATGGGTCGAGGTCGACCCGACCCGGCTCGCCGCCGGACTGAAACTGCTGCGCTCCGGCGGTGAGCTGACCGTCACCGACCTGCTGCGGGTCGCTCTCGACGGCGACGGCGACGGTGCCGCGCTGCCGCTGCCAGTGCTCGGCATCGACGCCGACGGGGCGCTCGGTGACCTGCTCAGCGGAGAGGTGGAGCGCCGGCTCACCCCGGTGGCCGAGCCGGCCGGTTTCCGGGGCCGGCTGCGCCCGTACCAGCAGCGGGGTCTGGCCTGGCTGCGGTTCCTGGACTCGTTGGGACTCGGCGGGGTGCTCGCCGACGACATGGGACTCGGCAAGACCGTACAGCTGCTGGCGCTGCTCGCCGCCGACGAACCCGGCGCCGGACCGACGCTGCTGATCTGTCCGATGTCGCTGGTCGGCAACTGGCAGCGGGAGGCCGCCCGGTTCGTGCCGGACCTGACGGTGCACGTGCACCACGGCGCCGACCGACCCCGTGGCCCGGAATTCGTCGCGGCGGTGACCGGCGCTCGGCTGGTGGTCACCACCTACGCGGTGGCCGCCCGGGACGCCGCCGACCTGGCCGGGGTCGGCTGGCACCGGATCATGGTCGACGAGGCGCAGGCGATCAAGAACGCGGCGACCCGGCAGGCCGTCGCGGTCCGGTCACTGCCCGCCCGGCACCGGGTAGCGATCACCGGTACGCCGGTGGAGAACCGCCTCGCCGACCTGTGGTCGATCATGGAGTTCGCGAATCCGGGCCTGCTCGGCGGCGCGGCCAGTTTCCGCCGCCGGTACGCCGAACCGGTGGAACGCCACGGCGACGCCGAGGCCGCCCAGCGGCTGCGCCGGATCACCAGCCCGTTCGTGCTGCGCCGGCTCAAGACCGACACCTCGATCATCTCCGACCTGCCGGCCAAGTTGGAGATGGAGGTGGTGTGCAACCTCACCGCCGAGCAGGCGTCGCTCTACCAGGCCGTGGTCGACGACATGATGGGGCGGATCGAGTCCAGCGACGGCGTCGAGCGTCGCGGCCTGGTGCTGGCCACCATGACCAAGCTCAAGCAGATCTGCAACCACCCGGCGCAGTTCCTGCGCGACGGCTCGCACCTGGCCGGACGCTCCGGCAAGCTGGCCCGGCTCACCGGGATCCTCGACGAAGTGTTGGCGGCGGGGGAGAAGGCGCTGCTGTTCACCCAGTACGCCGAGTTCGGCGCGATGCTGCGCGGGTACCTGTCGGCGTACACCGGTCGGGAGGTGCTGTTCCTGCACGGCGGTCTGGCCAAGGCGGACCGTGACGACCTGGTGGCCCGGTTCCAGGCCGGTGGCGACGCCGACGGCGACGGGCGCGCCGGTCCGCCGCTGTTCGTTCTGTCGTTGAAGGCCGGCGGCACCGGGCTGACCCTGACCGCCGCCAACCACGTGGTGCATGTGGACCGGTGGTGGAACCCGGCGGTGGAGGACCAGGCCACCGACCGGGCGTTCCGGATCGGCCAGCGGCGGGCGGTGCAGGTCCGCAAGTTCGTCTGCGCCGGCACCGTGGAGGAGAAGATCGCGGCGATGGTGACGGACAAGCGTGGCCTCGCCGCGACCGTCGTCGGCAGCGGCGAGCAGTGGCTGACCGAGCTGTCGACCGCGCAGCTGCGGGAGCTGTTCACATTGGAGGCCGGGGCGGTGGTCGAATGAGCTCGTTCGCCGATTTCGGCCGGCCCCGGAGGGTCGACGGCGGGCTGCGGGCCCGCAGCACCCGGGGTGCGATCGGTCAGTCCTGGTGGTCGCGCCGCTTCGTCGACGTGCTGGAGTCGTTCGCGCTCGGCACCCGGCTGACCCGGGGCCGCTCCTACGCCCGGGCCGGGCAGGTGCTCGCCCTGACCGTGGCACCTGGCGTGGTGACCGCCCAGGTACAGGGTTCCCGGCCCCGCCCGTACCAGGCACGGATCGGGCTGCGGCGCTACGGCGACACGGTGTGGCGGCGGATCGAGCACACTCTGGCCGGCCAGGCGCTGTACAGTGCCCGGCTGCTCGCCGGCGACCTGCCGCCGGAGCTGGAGCAGGTGTTCGTCGCCGCCGGGGCACCCCTGTTCCCGGCCGGGGTCGACGAGCTGGCGATGAGCTGCAGCTGCCCGGACGCGGCGGTGCCGTGCAAGCATCTGGCCGCCACCTGCTATCTGCTCGCCGAGGAGTTCGACACCGACCCGTTCCAGATCCTGCACTGGCGGGGACGGGACCGGGCCACCCTGCTGCGTCAGCTGCGGCTCGCCCGGGGCGGTGGTGACGGTGCGCCGTCCGTCGACGGTGCGCCCTCCGCCGGTGCGCCCTCCGTCGAGACTGCCCCGCCGTCCACCGACTCCGGTGAGCTGCCGGTGAGGTCCCCGGTCGGTGCCGGCCCGGCGCTGGCCGGCCTGTCCGAACCCGTCGCCACGTCGGACGCCGGATTCTGGCGTGCGCCGGTGCCGCTGCCGGACCGCGAGCCGGTCCTGCCGGCCCGCGCCGACCTGCTGCTGCGCCAGCTCGGCGCGCCGTCACCGGCGATCGGCGGTCCGGGCCTGGCGACGGTGCTGGGCCGGGCCTACCGGCGGTTCGCCGAACCCGCACCGGCCGACGACTGACCCGGCTACCAGCGGCGGGCTCTGGCTACCAGCGGCATGCCCTGGCTACCAGCGGCGGGCCCGCAGCGCGAGCAGACCGGCGGCGGTGAGTGCCACCGTGCAGATCGACGCGGCGATCCAGCCGCCGAACAGGGCGAGCAGCGGCACCACCGCCCAGAGCAGCACACTGGCGATGATCGCCGCCCGGTTCCGCCGGTCGGCGGCCTGATCACCCAGGCGGGCGACGAAGTCCGGATCGGTCGTCCGCAGATGGCGGGCGATCTGGTCGAACCGGCGTTGATCCTCCCTGCTGAGCATGGTGTGCCTTCCCTCCGAACGTCCCAAACGGCCGTGGCGTGGTGGCTTCGGTGGCGTGGTGCGGTAGCGCGCTGTGCCTATCGAACGATGCGTACCGAACGATGCGTACCGAACGGCCATCGGGGCATTACCCAATCGCCCGCCGCTCACGCAGCCCGGTCCTGCAGCTTCCGCCTCAACCGGCAAACAGGACGGCCGCCGGCCCGGGACCGCGCGGTCCCGGGCCGGCGGCCGCCGGGAAGATCCGCCTACCCGGGTGAGTACCCGGGCCGGTGGAGTCACCCGCAGGTGACCGCTGGGAAGGTCACAACGCCCGGCGCAGGGTGGACGTCTGCCGGGGAACGAAAACCGCGGCCGCCGGAGCGAGCGGTACGGCGAGCGGTACGGCGCCCGGCAGCGGCCCGACCGGCGCGCTGCGGGGCTGCGGCAGCCGTGGTGGCGCGGCGGCGGTTTCCCGGGCGGCGACGATGATCCGCTGTACGGCGTACGAGTCAGGTAGCCGCCAGCCGACCTCGTCCGGATCGACCGCCCAGCGGACCGGCCCCTGCGGCAGTACCGTCGGTGGGGCGGGGATCCAGGAACCCGGGCCGTGCTGGATGACGTCCAGCGAATCGGCCAGCTCCGGGCGCAGCGCGTCACCCGGGCGTACCAGGAACATCCACCGCCCGGTCGGGGTGACCGCGACCGGCCCGCGCAGCTGGCCCCGGCCGGGTGCTGCGGCACCGCCACGCAGCCGCAGCGTGCACAGCGTCCGCAGGCCGAGCCGGGCCGGCACGTCGAGTACGTCGAACGCCTGTCCGGTAGTCAGCAGGACGGTATGCGGCTGCTGGCGCCACCACGAGCCGACCCGGTCGCGCTGATCGCTGGCGTCCCGTTCCCAGTGCTGCAACGCCGGATGGCAGCCTGTGGTGGGACAGCCGGGGCGGTCGCACCGGAAGCGCCCCTGGTGCAGGTATGCCCCTGGCGTCACCGGCCAGCCGTGCCTGGCGTAGCGCAGCGCGCCGCGGCGTAGCCGCAGACGGACGAAAGGCGGTTGGACCGTCCACCGCATGATCGAGATTCCTCCAAGACATCTGGGTGCCGGCCGGACCACTCGCCGGGTCCGGCCGGTCGGATCAGGGCAGCCGGATCCGGCGTGGCCGGGACGGGTACGCCCCCGGCGACACGCCGGAACTTTTCGACTGCCAACCCTTTGCAAGTTGCATCGAAAACTACGACGATCTGTGATGGACCTAACGCACTGCCTGTGCGATGAGCACGGTCAGTGGTCCCGGTGTCCGGGGGGATGCCGCATCGACCAGCACGTTTGCCGGCTCCTAGGTGCCCGGCACCGCGAGGGGGAACATGAGCGTGGAAGAGTTACCCATCGGTCGACGGGTCGCCTACTGGCGTGGCCGACGCAAGATGTCCCAACAGGTGTTCGCCGACCGGCTCGGCAAATCCAAGAGTTGGGTGGACAAGGTCGAACGGGGGGTGCGCCGACTGGACAAGTTTTCGGTGATCCACGAGATCGCCGACGTGCTACAGCTCGACGCGCAACTGCTGCTCGGCAAGGACCCGGAGCGGCGGCCGGAGAGCGTCACCTGCATAGACCAGGTGGAGGTGGAGGAGATTCGGGCCGCACTGGAACGCTACGACTCGATCAGTACGTTCTTCCGACCCACGAACAGCCTGCCGCCGCTCGCCGAGATGCACAAGGCGACCAACCACGCCTGGCTGACCTTCCAGCACGCCAAGTACGGGGTGCTGGCCCGGGCACTGCCCCGGCTGCTGCGTGACGCGCAGGCCGCCGACGCCCACTACACCGGTGACGACGACGACGCGCAGCAGGCGGCGAGTCTGCTCGGCCAGCTCTACCAGATCGCCTCGTCCACCCTGCGCAAGCTCGGTGAGTACGATCTCGCCTGGCTGGCCGCCGACCGGTCGATCGCGGTGTCGCACCGGGCCGGCGACCGGCTGCTGACCGGGGTGGCGACCTGTCGGGTCGGCAACGCGCTGCTGGCCCTCGGCCGGTCCCGTGCGGCCCTCGAAGTGAACGTGAACATCGCCAACCGGCTGGCCCCGGCGGACAGTCGCAGCAGCACTCCGGAGCAGCTGTCCGTCTACGGCCTGCTGCTACTGCAGGGTGCGATGGCCGCCGCCCGGCTGGGCGACAGCGCCACCGTCCGGGACCTGGTCAACGGCGCCGACGATGCGGCGCGGGCGCTTGGCGAGAACCGCAACCATTACTGGACCTGCTTCGGCCCGACCAACGTGCAACTGCACCGGGCGGCGGCCGCCGTCGAGCTCGGTGAGGGCCGGGCGGCGGTCGAGACCCACCAGGCGATCATGGAAGATCCGGGATTCAGCGCCCTGCTGCCGGAACGGCGGGCGCACCATCTGCTCGACATCGCCCGCGGCTACGCTCAGTCCGGCGAGCTGGAGAAGGCCACCGAGATGCTGCTGGAGGGCGACCGGCTCGCCCCGGCGGAGATCCGTTGCCGACCGGTGGCCCACGCCGTCATGTCCGACGTGCTGCGCCGCACCCGGGGTACGCCGTCGGCGCCGGTCGCCGAACTCGCCGAACAGATGGGGGTCGGCGTGTGACCCGACACCCCGCGACAGCCACGTACCCATCGACGGAGAGGTGACGGTGTGACCCCGGCCGGTGCCCGGATTCTCTACGTGATCGCTTGCGGCAGTCCAGCCTCCCGTCATGTCGGGAGGCTGGTCACGCTGGCCCGACAACGCGGCTGGTCGGTCTGCGTGGTGGTCACCCCGGACGGACGCAAGTTCGTCGACCTGCCGGCGCTGGCCGCACAGACCGGCCACCCGGTGCGGGTCGACTACAAGAACCCCGGCGACCCGGATGTGCTACCCCCCGCCGACGCGATGATCATCGCTCCGGCCACCGCCAACACGATCAACAAGTGGGCCGCCGGGATCACCGACACCCTCGCCCTCGGACTGGTCGTCGAAGCACAGGGCAAGGGCCTGCCGATCGTCACACTGCCGTTCACGAACACCGCGCTCGCCCGGCATCCGGCGTTCCAGGCAAGCGTCGCCCGGCTGCGCGACTGGGGGGTGCGGGTGCTGCTCGGTGACGACGTGCTGCCGTTGCGGCCGCCCGGTGAGGGGGACCAGATCATCGACCGGATCCCCTGGCACCTCACCCTCGAGGCCCTCGACGAGCAGTTGCCCGCCGGCACCACCCACGGCTGACCGGGACGCCGCCGCGCCTGAACGTCCGGAGCGCGGCGGGCGGATGGGTAAGCTGGGCCGCCGTGGACACAACTGCAGCATCACCGGTACGGGTCGCCGACGTGGCCGCCGCCGTCGAGCGGCGCTACCCGCCGGCCTGGGCTGAGCAGTGGGACCGTGTCGGCCTGGTCCTCGGCGAACCGGATGCCCTGGTACGGCACGTGTGGTGCGTCGTCGACTGCGTACCGGAAACCGTCGCCGAGGCGGTCGGCGCCGGCGCCGACATGATCATCGCCCACCACCCGCTGCTGCTGCGCGGCGTCTCCTCGGTCGCCCCCACCACGTACAAGGGGCGGATCGTCCACGACCTGATCCGGGCCGGCGTCGCGCTGTACGTCGCGCACACCAACGCCGACGTGGCCCGACCCGGGGTCTCCGACGCACTCGCCGACCGGCTCGGCCTGACCGACCTGCGGCCCCTGGTGCCGGCGGCACCCGGCAGCCCGGCCGCCGCCGTCGCCGGCCAGGGCGCCGGCCGGATCGGCACGCTGCGCCAGCCGCTCACCCTCGCCGCGCTCACCCGGCACGCCGCGGAGGTGCTGCCGGCCACCGCCTGGGGGGTGCGGGCCGCCGGCGACCCGGGACGCCTCGTCACCACGGTGGCGGTCTGCGGCGGTGCCGGTGACGCCTACCTGGCCGCCGCGACCGCCGCCGGAGTTGACGCCTTCCTGACCGCCGACCTGCGCCATCACCCGGTCAGCGAACAGATCGCCAGCGGCGGCCCGACGCTGCTCGACGCCGCCCACTGGGCCACCGAACGCCCCTGGCTGGACGACCTCGCCGCGTACCTCACCGGCGAACTCGGGGTCGACGCCACCGTCTCCGACCTCGACACCGACCCGTGGACGCTGCACACACCGTCCGCCGGCCGCCCCCGCGTGGCAACCAGCGCCACCCCCACCCGTTCCGCGCCCGCCGCATCCATCCATGAGGAGCCCCATCCGTGAAGGCAGACCCGCAAGCCCAGCGCCGCCTGCTCGACCTGCAGGCGATCGACACCGCGCTCGCCCAACTCGCCCACCGGCGACGGACCCTGCCCGAGCACGCTGAGCTGGACGCCCTGGCGCGGGAACTGTCGGCGTTGGAAGACGAGCGGGTCCGCGCCCAGGTCGCCGTCGACGACCTGGACCGCGACATCGCCCGGCTGGAACGCGACGTCGACCAGGTCCGCGCCCGCAAGGACAAGGACCAGGCCCGGCTCACCGCCGGCTCCGGCCCGGCCCGGGAGTTGGAGGCGCTGCAGCACGAACTCGCGTCACTGACCCGCCGGCAGACCGAGCTGGAGGACGCCGAACTGGAGCTGATGGAACAGCGGGAGACCGCCCAGGCCGCGCTCGACCAGGTCACCGGACGCATCGACAGCGCCCGGCAACGGCGTGCCGAGGTCGAGCAGACCCGGGAACGCAACCTCGCAGAGATCGCCAGCGAGGAACAGTTCAAGACGTCCGCCCGCGCCCCGCTGGCCGGCGACCTCCCGGCCGACCTGGTCGCCCTCTACGACAAGATCCGGGAAAACTCGGGTGGGCTGGCCGCCGCGCTGCTGCGCGCCGGCCGCTGCGGCGGCTGCCGCCTCGAACTGTCCGCCACCGAACGGGGCCGGATCAAAGCGGCCGACCCGGCCGAGGTGGTTCGCTGCGAGGACTGCCGTCGGATCATGGTACGGACTGCCGAGTCGGGCCTGTGAGCGCCGCGATGCGGGTCGTCGTCGAAGCCGACGGGGGTGCCCGGGGCAACCCCGGGCCCGCCGGGTACGGGGCGGTGGTGCTCGACGCCGACACCGGGACGGTGCTCGCCGAACGGGGCGAGGCGCTCGGCGTCGCCACCAACAACGTCGCCGAGTACCAGGGGCTGATCGCCGGGCTGCGGGCCGCCGCCGAGATCGGCGCCACCTCGGTCGACGTACGGATGGACTCGAAGCTGGTCGTCGAGCAGATGTGCGGCCGGTGGCAGATCAAGAACCCGGGGCTGCGGCCGCTCGCCGCGCAGGCCGCTACACTGGTCCGCGAGTTCGACTTGGTCAGGTTCAGCTGGATCCCCCGGGAGCAGAACAAGCGCGCCGACACCCTGGCCAACCAGGCGATGGACCAGGCCGCCGGCAAACCGGCCAAGGCCACCAAGGCTCCGCCGGCACCTGCTGCGTCTGCGGCGTCGGTCGCGTCGGCTGCCGCTGCGGCCCCGGCGGCCTCTGTCGGATCGGTCGTCGAGGTCCAGCCGTCGATGTTCGCCGTCGCCGGGGCCGGCGACGCCCCGGCCGCCTCCTGGGAGCCGCCGACCACCGCCACCGCCACCCGGCTCATCCTGGTCCGGCACGGCGAGACCGGGCTGAACAAGCAGAGCCGCTACTCCGGGCGCGGCGACGTACCGCTGTCCGAGCAGGGCGCGGCGCAGGCCACCGCCGCCGCCGCGCGGATCGCGGTGATCCGGGCCAAGGTCGACGTCATCGTCTGCTCGCCGCTGTCGCGCTGCGTCGACACGGCGCGGTCGATCGCCGCCGAGGTCGGCGACCCGCCGGTACGCGCCGAAGCCGACCTGATCGAGTGCGACTTCGGCGAATGGGAGGGCCGCACCTTCGCTGAGGTGCGGGAACGCTGGCCGGCCGAGCTGACCGCCTGGCTGGCCTCCACCGAACTGTCCCCGCCGGGCGGGGAGTCGTTCGCCCAGGTCGCCGGCCGGGTCCGCCGGGTGGTGCGGGAACTGCTCACCGCGTACCGGGGAAAGACCGTGGTGGTGGTCTCGCACGTCTCCCCGCTGAAGATCATGCTGCGGGACGCGCTGGGTGCCGGGGACGCGCTGCTGCACCGGCTCTACCTCGACCCGACCGGCATCTCGGTGATCGACACCTGGCCGGACGGCGGCGTGGCGGTACGTACCGTCAACGACACCGCCCACCTCGCCGGCATCGCCACGCCCTGACGCCGGGGCCGCCGCTGCTGGCGTTGGCCTGGCCACACCGGGGCGTGGTGTGGCCGGTGCGCCGCTAGCCTCGCAGGATGGATCTTCCCGCGTTCGCGTTGCTGGTCGGGGCCGGGTTGGCGGCCGGCACCGTCAACGCGGCGGCCGGCGGCGGCTCGTTGATCACCTTCCCGGCGTTGATCGCCGTCGGCCTGCCGCCGGTGTCGGCGAACGTCACCAACGCGATCGCGGTCTGCCCCGGCTATGTGGCCAGCACCGTCGGCAGCCGCGACGACCTGCCGCGCCGACGCGGACTGTGGCGCCTCGTCCCGACCGCCGTCGCCGGGGCGGTCCTCGGCTGCGTCCTGCTGCTGATCACCCCGCCCCGGGCCTTCGAGCTGATCGTGCCGTTCCTGGTGATCAGCGCGGCGGCGGTGCTCGGCTTCCAGAACCAGCTGCGGCGTATCGTCGGGGAGCCCAAGGATCTGCCAGCCGGGCGTGAACAGCTGTCACTGCAGGCGATGACCTTTTTCTGCGCCGCGTACGGCGGATATTTCGGTGCCGCGCTCGGGGTGATGCTGGTCGCCGGCCTGGCCCTGGTGCTCGACGAGGCGCTCAACGGCGTCGTCGCGTTGAAGAACCTGCTGTCGGCGGCGGTCGGGGTGACCACCGTCGCCGTGTTCGCCATCTTCGGCCCGGTCGACTGGGTCGCGGCGGTGACAGTCGCCCCGGCCACCATCGTCGGCGGCTACGTCGGCGCGCGGGTGGTGCGCAAGCTGCCGCCGACCGTGCTGCGCTTCGGCATAGTCGCCTTCGGCGTCGGTATCGGCGTCCTGCTGCTGGCCCGCGCCCTACGCTGACCCGCTCTCGGCGCGCTCACCGCAGAGCCTGCCCGCGCTGACCGCCGAGCCTGCTTTCTCCTGCCGGCGCTGACCGCCACTCCGCAGGGTCCGCGCTCGAGTTGAAGGCCAGATACCCTATCTGCCGCCAATAAGGTCGCTGACCTTCAACTCGAGCGCCCGGGCCCACTGACGGCGACGGTTGGCCGGGATGATGATCGGATGGCGCGGACGCTGTTGTACCTGGTCCGGCACGGCGAGCAGGACAGCGACGAGACCGGGTCCGACCCAGGCCTGTCGGAGCTCGGCCGGCGCCAGGCGCGCCGGCTCGGTCAGCGTCTGCGTGCTGTGCCGTTCGACGCCGTCCACCACGGTCCGGCGGCGCGGGCCGCGCAGACCGCCGAGGAGATCGCGGCTTTCCTGCCCGGGATCGCGGTGCACGAGTGTCGGTTCGCCGCCGACGTGACGCCGGTGCCGGCTCCCGGGCGCGCCGACCAGGCGGTGCCGCAGCGGTATGCCGATTTCGTCGACGCGGTCCCGGAACAGGAGCGCGACCCCGGCGCGGTACGGGCACAGGCAGCGGTGAACCACTGGGGGCGGGTCGGCGACGTCGACCGGCACGAACTGGTGGTGACGCACAACTTCGTGATCGGCTGGGCGGTCCGGCACGCGCTGGACGCGCCGTACTGGCGGTGGCTCGGGCTGAACCAGTTCAACTGCGGGTTGACGATCGTGCAGTGGCGCAGCGATGCTCCGCCGACCCTGGTGAGCTTCAACGACATCGGCCACCTGCCGCCGGGCGAGCGGGGCCAGCCACCGATGGAGTTGCTGACCTGAGCCGCCTGGCTGTTGCCTGTCTGTTGCCTGGCTGCGGGCGTAGGTCATGCGGTGGATCTAGAAGGATTTGGCCGGTATATCGACCATAATCCTTCTAGATCACTGTTCTAGGCTGGTCGTGGTGGCCTGCCGGGCCTGCGGGCGGGAATGATCGTGGGCTGCGTACGATTGATGCTCGGACGGACGAGTCGACCGGGCGGCCGCGTCAGCGGGGGATACGTCCCCTGCTGCCGAGGAACGTCCGGACTCCACAGGGCAGGGTGGTTGCTAACGGCAACCCGGGGTGACCCGCGGGACAGTGCCACAGAAAACAGACCGCCGGGCGGTGAAACGCCCGGTAAGGGTGAAACGGTGGGGTAAGAGCCCACCAGCATCCCGGGTGACCGGGATGGCTCGGTAAACCCCACCCGGAGCAAGGCCAAGAGGGCCGGTGTCGTGAGACGCCGACCTGCGCAGGCGTTCGAGGGCTGCCCGCCCGAGTCTGCGGGTAGGCCGCTGGAGCCTGCCGGCGACGGTAGGTCTAGATGGATGGCCGCCCCCGCTGCGCGACCCGGGTAACCGGCGCGTACGGGACAGAATCCGGCGTACAGGTCGACTCGTCCGTCCCATCACGGGGTGACCTGATAGCGGGCCAGCATCGACACGACGGTTTCGACGCGAGCGGTCAGAGCTTCGTCCGCCCGGTGGTGGAGCCGGACCGAGGTGATGGTGGCGCCGGGCTCGTTGGCAACGGCGTCCCAGTCCCAGTCGTCGGCCTCGTAGCCGACCAGGTCGGCGAGCGGCTCCGACTAGGGCACGGACATTCGTCGTCAGAACCGAGCCCTCGAAAGTCGCGAATGGGCTCGGCTCGTCGCTGGGGCTCATGCGGTGAGGGTAAGACGGGTCGGCGGTGTCGAAGCGCCATCAGCGAGTGGGCGCTGCGGTTGCCGTGCGAGGCGGCTGGGTATCGGTGGCCCGTGCAGGCAGATAGATCAGGACTGGCTGGTGCGACGTACCGGGCGGACCTTGACCGGATTCGCCGCGATGGAATCCGACGACTGTCCGCTGCTGCTGGGCTTTCCGTACCTCAAGCTCTACCGCAAGCAGTTGGTCAAACAGGCCGATCTGGTGCAGGCGATGCACCGGACCTCGCGTACGACCTGTTCGCCGAGGCCGCCCTGCACGACCTGGCGGATCTCGGCGATCGGACCATCGACGGGTCCCCTGACCGCCGACGAGGTGCGCTACGAGTCGCTCGACGCTGACCTGTCGGCCACCGTCGATCTTACCCATCAGGGCGATCCGGTACGGCTGACCGGACGCGAACCCCTCGTACGGCCGATGCCTGCCATGCCTGACCACGGCCCGGGACCGTCGTCGCTGCCCCGCCCACCGCAGCCACCAGCACTGACCGTGGCTGACACGTTCCTGGTCGACGGGGAGTACGAAGTCGATCACGGCAAGGAAGGTAGGCTTGGCGGAGCCTTGCCTGTGAAGGGAGCGCATCCGTGTCAAGCAATGCTGAGGACCTATCTGACTGGTCGCAGTCCGACCAGCACGTAACGGTGGAAGAGTTGGCGCGACAGCAGGGGGTTCGCCCACTTCGTTCAGCCGATGACTTGCTGCAGCCTGGCATGTTCGAATCTGACGAGGAGCTGGACGAGTTCCTCGCCGACCTTTACGCCTCACGGCGGGCAGGTCTTGCGTGAGCTTCATCGTCCTCGACACTGATGTTGCCTCTGCCAGTTTCCTGGGTCGGCTGCCGGCTACTTTCAGTGCTCGACTCGTCGCGAGTTCGGCCTGCATCAGCTTCGTGACGCTCGGCGAGCTGACCAAGTGGACCGCTATCCGTAGTTGGGGTCCGCGACGACGCGCGAGCCTGGAGACTTGGCGTCGGCGAATTCTTGTGCTCGGGTTTGACGAACGAGTCGCAACGACCTGGGGCCAACTTCAAGCCCACGCTCAGCTCCGTGGTCGTCCTCGGCCGGTCAACGACACCTGGATCGCCGCTTGCTGCCTGGTGCAAGGTCTTCCGCTCGCCACCTTCAACACGAAGGATTTTATCGACTTCGCCGAGTACGACGGACTCGAACTCGTTGACGTGTCGTAGCCGTTGTGAAACGTGGGGTGCCGTTAGCGTCCCCGGATGACTGCATCGGCGAACGACTACACCGCGACGTTGCCGCGCAAGCGGATGGGTTCGGGGGTGCTCTTCCGGGACCACATCGGACGGATCCTGATCGTCGAGCCTACGTACAAGGATTACTGGGAGCTGCCGGGCGGGGTGGTGGAGGCCGACGAGTCGCCGTACGACGCGTCGGTCCGCGAGCTGACGGAAGAACTCGGCCTGACCGTTGCTCCGGGCCGGCTGCTGGTCGTGGACTGGGTGCCGCCGCGCTCCGGTCGCGCCGAAGGCGTCATGTTCGTCTACGACGGCGGGGTCCTGGACACCGCGCGGACCGACGCGATCCGGCTGCCGCCGCAGGAGTTGCGCAGCTGGGCGTGGTCGACCCTGGCTCAGGCGCAGCAGCGGTTGTCACCGCTGCTGGCCCGGCGGGCCACCGCCGCCGCCGAGGCAGTCGAGGACGGCGGGACTCGCTATCTCGAGGACGGCAACCGGATCTGCTGAGCCCGAGCCGATCCGGACGGATGCCAGCTTCGATCAGTGCTGGTCAGTGCGGCATGAGGTGCCGGGTGAAGAACCGGACCGTGCTGTCCAGTTCGTATTCCGGGAGCCGGTCGGCGTGCCGGCCCGGGTTGGCGTGCAGCGTCTTCTCGGTCGAGCCGAACGCGTCGAACAGGGCCAGGCTCTGCTCCCGGGGCACCCGTTCGTCGTCCCACTGGATCAGGAACTCGACGGGCACGGCGATCCGTGCCGCAGCCTCCAGCGTGGCAGCGGCGCTGGCTCCGCCCAGTCCGAGGACCGCCGCGCGGACGCGCGGCTCGGCGGCGACGAACGGTACGCCGAGCCCGCAGCCCAGCGAGACTCCCCAGTAGCCGACCGGCCCGGCATCGAGATGGTCGAGGACGGCCCGCCACTCCGCAACGGTCTGCTCGGCGACCAGGGCGTGGAAGTCGGCGAGCAGCGCGGCCAGGTCACCTCCGGAGCTGACAGCGGACTGGATCTCGGTGGCGATGTCCTGGTAGCGCTCGTCGGTCGGGCGCTCGCCGTGGTTCGGCACGTCCACGCAGACGGCCGCGAATCCGCTGGACACGAAACGGTGGGCGCGGTGCAGGACGCCGGGAGCGGTCTTGTGCTGGCCGCCGCCGTGGCCGATGACGATCAGCGGCGGGCGGTCGGCTCCGCTGCCGGCTGAGGTCCAGAGCACAGCGGGTACGCCGTCGACGGCGAAGTGTTCTTCCTGGATGTTGTGCATGCGCGTACGCGCCTTTCGAGAGTCCCTTTGCGGGCGCTCCCTAGACCATGCGGGGGAGGGAGTCCCGACCTGTCACAGCGTTGATCGGACTCACCTCCTCGGGCAGCAGTCGTGCACGGCGCAGCGATCGTAGCGCAACCCACCCAGCTTTCGGTGCTCACTTGTCGGTCGAAGGCGTACCAGTAGGTCAGCTCATGGCCTTCTTGACGAGGGCGGCGATGGTCTCTGCGGCCTGCTCGCTGAGCTGGGCGACGGCGAAGGACGTCGGCCACAGGCCGCTGTCGTCGGCGAGGTTGGCCGCAGCGGTGAAGCCGAAGGTGGAGTACGGCTCCTTGTCCGCGTGTCCGCTGCGGAAGAAGCACACGACCTTGCCCTTCCTCGCGTACGCCGGCTGGCCGTACCAGAGCTTCGGGGACAGGTCGGGGGCGTTGGTGGTGACGATGGCGTGGACGCGTTCGGCCAGTGCGCGGTCCGACGGTTCCATCTGGGCGATCTTCGACAGCACGTCGAGCTCCTCGGTGGCTGCCTTGCCACCACGACGGTAGCCGTGCCGCAGCGGCCGGTGCTTCTCGATTCCTGATCGGTACAGGTGGCCCGCCGCCACGAGCCCTGACCGGCGGAAGCTTCCGACAACTGGACATTCGGGCGGTTAACCTCCGGTGGTGAGCTCCCCGCCTGACGATTACACAGCGACGTTGCCGCGCAAGCGGATGGGCTCGGCCGTGCTGCTGCGGGACCGTGACGGACGAATCCTGCTCGTCGAGCCGACGTACAAGGACTACTGGGAACTACCAGGTTGGGCGGTGGAGGCCGACGAGTCGCCGTACGACGCGGCGGTCCGTGAGCTAACCGAAGAACTCGGCTTGGCGGTTACTCCCGGACGGCTGCTGGTAGTCGACTGGGTGCCGCCTCGCGCCGGCCGCACCGAAGGAGTGATGTTCGTGTACGACGGCGGCATCCTTGACGCGTCGCAGGCCGACGCGATCCGGCTTCCGCCGCAGGAGTTGCGCAGCTGGGCGTGGTCGACCCTGCCGCAGGCGCAGCAGCGGCTGTCGCCGCTGCTGGCCCGGCGGGCCGCTGCCGCTGTGTAAGCAGCGACGGACAGCGGGACTGTCTACCTTGAGGGCGGGAATCAGGTGGGGGGACCGTAGGGCGCGCGGAGCCAGATCGGTGATCGCTCGGTGGTGTCAGGAACTGATTGCGGTGCCAGGGCTACCCAGGTGCCGGGCGAAGAACCGGATCGAGCTCTCGATTTCGAACGACGGGACTCGAAAGTGGCTGCCGGGGTTGGCGTGCAATGTCTTCTCTGCGGAGCCGAGGGCGTCGTACAGCTTCAGGACGGAGTCCCGTGGATTGCCTTCGTCGTCCCACTGCAGCAGGAACTCGACCGGGATCGTGATCCGCGCTGCGATGCCGGTGAGCCACTCGCTTCCAACGAGGCCGAGGACCGCAGCCGTGATCCGAGGCTCGGCCGCGACCAGGCGGATACCCATCTCACCGGCCTCGGACAGACCGTAGTACCCGACGGGCTGGCTGTCGCCGACGGAGTCCAGGTTCTGCAGCGCGTCCAGAGTGGTCCGCCAGTCGGGTATGAGCTGCGCCGCCACGGTTTCGTTCAGGGCGGGCCACGCCGGGCCGAAGGGCTCGCCTGCGGCCTCCCGTTCCTCGATGAGCGCGACAAGCCGCCGGATCTCCGGGTGCTCCGGCCTGTCACCGGTACCCGGCGCGTCGATCGCGGCGACCGCGAAGCCACCGGAGGTGACGTAGGGAAAGGCTCTGGAGACGACCTCCCACCCCTTCTTGTGCTGGCCGCCGCCGTGCCCGATCAAGACCAACGGACGGGGACCGGAGCCCTCAGCAGGCGTCCAGAGCACCCCGGGGATGTCCCCGACGCTGAAGAGCTGCTCGCGGATGCCGTCACCGACGGTTTCCGAGGTGATGCGCATGGCAGGGATTACACCGGAATTCCCGCCGACGCGGCGAGGCAATTACCCGATGCGGACGCGGTCGGCAACGACGACGTAGGCCGGCAAGTCCGCTGCCGGACCCGACGGTACTCATCAGAGTGTGGTGACCCTGGCTGACTTGTCGTACTCGCTGGACCGCCTCGCGTGGCGTGTCCGGTCGATAGAGTCGCGAGTATGAGCGTCGAGATCGAGGCCGTACGAGTCGCCACCGACGAGGTCGTGAAAGCGTTCGGCCGGCTCCTCCCGCAGCTGTCCCGTTCCGCCAAGCCACTCGATCTGACGGCGTTGAACGAGCTGGTGGCGTCGGACGCAAGCACTTTGCTGATCGCTCGCTGCGAGGGCGAGATCGTCGGCGCGTTGACCCTGGTGATGTTCCCGATCCCGACCGGTAGGCGGGCGTGGATCGAGGATGTGGTGGTCGACGAGTCGGCGCGCGGCCTCGGGGTCGGGGCGGCGCTGACCCAGGAGGCCGTCAGGCTGGCTCGGGAGGCTGGCGCTCGGACCGTTGACCTGACGTCCCGCCCGTCTCGTGCTGCCGCGAACCGGCTCTACGAACGACTCGGCTTCAGTCTCCGTGACTCGCGGGTCTACCGCCTTGCACCCGGCGACCGGTGAGGGCGGTGACGACTTCGGCCATGCTGCCGATGATGGCGTCTGATTCGCTGAGTCTGTGGTATTTGCGGGGTTTGTTGGCGTAGCCGATGGTGGGTACGCCGACCGCCTGGGCGGCCTCGATGTCGGTAGGTGAGTCGCCAATGAGCACGCAGTCCTCGGGGTGGGCGTGCAGTTCGCAGATGGCGGCGAGCACCGGTGCCGGGTTCGGTTTCATTCCGGCTGGGCCGGCGTACGGGCGGCCGATGACGGGGTGGATGTAGCCGGCGAGACGGCGCGCGATCAGGTACCGGTTGACGGCGCCGGCGCTGTTGTTGGAGACGATCGCGATGCCGCGCTGGGCGCGGTGGGCGGTCACGATGACTTCCCGGGCGTACGGGGTGGGGTCGGCGACGGCGACGGCGTCCAACTCGGCAGCGCGCAGGGCGTCGTCGACTTGGCGCACGATGGCGAGCCGGTCAAGGGTGGCACTCCAGCGCAGCACGGCGAGCGGGTCGGGTTCATCGAGCAGATCGGGCGGGACGGTGACGCCCTGGTCGACGAGCAGGCGGCGCAGGGTGGCGGCGACCTGGGGCGCGGGGTGGTTGGCGAAGACCTTGCAGACGGGTCCGTCGAAGTCGAGCAGCAGGAACCGGGCGCGGCCGATGACGGCGGCGAGTTCAGCGGTCATGAGGCGTGCTCGCGGGCGATCGCGGTCCGCTTCCGAAGCGGTTGGCGTGACCGCGCCCGCACTCGCAACGCGGTCACGGATCCGCTACCGCTGGCGCGTCTGCGCCCCGAGCGACGCGGTGAAGGACGTCCACGCCGCAGAGGAGAAGGCGAGCAGGGGACCGGAACGGTCCTTGCTGTCGCGTACGGCGACGACGGCGGGCAGGTTGTCGGCGACTTCGACGCAGTTACCGTTGCCGCCGGAGTAGCTGCTGGTACGCCAGGTGGCGTCGGTCAGGTCGGTGTCTCGCATTCGCGGTGCCTCTTTGGAGTGGGGGAGGAGCGGTTACGCGGAGAGCTGGGACGACTTGAGCGCGGTGGTGAAGGTGGTCCAGGCGGAGGGGGCGAAGGTCAGCGCCGGGCCGGTCGGGTCCTTGCTGTCGCGGGTGGCGACGACTCCCGGCAGGTTGCGGGCGACCTCGACGCACTGGCTGTTGGCGTTGCTGCGGCTGCTTTTGATCCACATGGCGCGGGTGAGATCCATCGCGCCCCTCCTTCTGGTCTACGCCAAGTCCTTGGCGATCGCGGCGATCAGGTCCCGGGACTTCCTGGCACTGAGCGCTGCCGTCTGCAGGTGGGTGTAGGTAAGGGTAACCCGGTTCATGTCCTCGGGACGTTCCAGATACACGTCGCCGGCCTGGCTCTCGATGTACGCGACCGGGCTGTGCACGGTCTCGTCGAAGTCCAGGATCGAGAACGATCCGCTGGTGCCGGGATGCCAGCCCTCGCTGAACGGCAGCACCTGCAGCATGACGTTCGGTCGGGTGCTTACCTCGGTCAGGTGGTCGAGCTGGCGACGCATCACCGCGTCGCCACCGGGCCGCCGGTGCAGCACAGCCTCGTCAACAATGGCCCAGAACTTCAGCGGCGGGTCCTCGGCGAGGCACGCTTGCCGCGCCATCCGTAGCTCGACCCGCCGGTCCACCTCGCCGGGATCGTCCGGCCACGCCGTGGAGGCGACGGCTCGGGCGTACTCCTCGGTCTGGAGCAGGCCGGGGACGATGGCCAGCTCGAAGTTGCGCACCTCGCGGGCGGCGCTTTCGAGGCCGACGTACATGCTGTAGTTCATCGGGATGGTGCCGTACTTGGACCACCAGCCGCGCTGCTTGCCCTGCTTCTGCAGGTCGAAGATGGTGGTGCGGCGATCTTCGTCGGTGACGCCGTAGCGGTCGAGCATGACGATCAGGTCGCCACGGCCGACGCCGACGTCACCAGCCTCGATCTTGTAGATCTTCGATTCGCTGCAGGCGAGCACCTCGGCGATGGCGATCTGGGTGATGCCGGCCGCCTCGCGGGCGGCCTTGAGCTGCCTGCCGAGCTGCCATCGGGCGATCGTGGGTCCGCTTGCTCTTGACATGTAGACCTCCTCCGGATCCTCTTCGGACCTGCCGATAGGCAGTCTTCCCTTCATTCCCGCAACTTTCAAGACCTGACTCCATCCAGTCGGCCATCTGGAGAAAACTTACACTGAAGTCTTGTAGCCGTACGACAGAGATGTCAATCTGTCTCTGGCTGCGAGAGTCGGGCCGGCAGACCCGAAGTCGGCGTACCGCCTCGTCGCCTCGCACATCCCCACCCACCTGGGCGCCGGCCGGCGTCGCGGCAAGGCGGCCGGCCGGCGCCCCGACCGAAGAGGGGGTAGGTCCTCGTGGAAGTCGGTGCGTTAGTCGGCGCGGTCCTGCTGGGATTCCTGGCTGGACTGTTCGCCTTCAAGGTGAAAGTCAGATGGTGTCCCTGGTGCGGCCGGACGACCTGGCCCGGACCGCCGCCACCGGAGGGAGAAGCACTGTGACCAAGTCATTCGGCCGGCACCGGCCGCCGGTGGTCAGCGTCAACGGCGAGACGTACGAGGGGGACGCCGCGCCGGTCCCGCTGACCGCCGAGCAGGTGGCCCGGGTGCGCTTCCGTACCCGCTGGCGGGGCCTCGACCCACGGCACGTCGCGGCGTACGTCGCCCAGGTCGCCGCCGAGCTACGCCGCCGCGACCAGAGCATCGCCCAACTCGTCGACGAGTTGTCGCTGCTCAAGCAGTCGCTGCGGGACTGGCAGAGCGATCAGGCTCGGCTGCCGTACGTCGGTGAACTCGACATCGACCCCGGCACCTGAGCCGGGTGACGTGCTGGCGATCGGGGCCGCCGCCAGCGTCCAGTTCGCTGGTGACCGGGGCTTCCGCTTCCGGATCACCGCCGTCGACAAACGCTGGACCTACGCCGATTGGGTGTGGCTCACCGGCTACGTGCTCGACCGCGACGGCACGGCCGTCGAACGGCGGGAGATCTTCGTGCAGCGGGACGGACTGCGCCTACTCTACCGGCGGCAGCGGTGAGCGCCGGTCCGGGGCGACGACGCCCAGTTGTTGTCGTCGCCCCGGACCGTTCAGTCGCCCCCGGACCGTTCAGTGGGATCAGGGACTGGTGCAGGTCAACGACGACGGCGTCGACGGCGATCCGGAGCCGAGGAAGCCGAAGGTCGCGGTGCCGGCGGCCGGCAGTGACCCGTTGTACGACACGTTGCGTACCGAGACGCTGGAGCCGCTGGTGCTCAGGGTGCCGTTCCAGATCTGGGTGATGCTCTGGCCGCTGCCGAGGCTCCACCCGACGGTCCAGCCGTTGATCGCCGAGTTGCCGGCCCGGACGGTCACCTCACCCTGGAAACCACCCGGCCACGACCCGATGGTCTGGTAGGTGGCCGTGCAGGCACCCGACGGCGGGGCCGTCGTGGGCGGCGCGGTCGTGGGCGGTGCGGTGGTCGGGGGAGCGGTGGTGGGCGGTGCGGTGGTCGGGGGAGCGGTGGTGGGCGGTGCCGTGGTCGGGGGAGCGGTGGTGGGCGGTGCCGTGGTCGGCGGTGCGGTCGACGGGGACGGGGACGGGAGGCCCGGCGGGACGAGCGGGCAGGTGTTGCGGTACTGCAGTACCCCGGAGGAGTCCATCAGTGGGCAGAGGAACTGGGTGTACCGCAGGTCGTTGTCGAGGAAGATCTTGACCCAGGGGATCATCGTGCGCATCAGCAGCGTGTTCGGCCGGGTCGGGAAGCTGTGGTCCAGCCCGGCGGCCTCGATGTACGCACCTTCGGTCGTCGACGGCAGCCCGTTGTAGAGGTTGCTGACCGACGACGGGGTGGTCACCGTGTCGTTTTGTCCGGAGTAGAGCAACGCCGGAACCTGCATGTTGGTCAGGTTCTGCGAAGGCGAGAACGGCGTGAAGCCGACCGCGGCCTTCAGCGCTGGCCGCCGCAGCGCCGCGCTGAACGCGCCGCCGCCGCCCATCGAGTGACCCGCGACGGCGAGCCGGTTCGGGTCGACCCGGCTGCGCACCGAGCTCTGCCCGGTGAGGTAGTCCAGCGCGGCCAGCAGTTGGGTGCCCCGGGCGGTGTCGAAGTCGTTGCGGTCGTTGGTCTCGATGCCGATGACGACGAAGCCCTGCGAGGCGAGCCGGGGCCCCATCCAGGCGAGTTCGACGGAGAACAGCGCGGTGTAGCCGGGGGAGATGGCGATCGCGCCGAAGGTGCCCTGGCTGGTGTCGGTCGGGTAGTAGATCATGCCGCCGTTGAAGCCGTACCCGGGCGGGACGCTGACCTGCGCGGTGGCGAACGGTCCGTTCGGAGCGGCGACGCTCGCGGGGGTCGGGTCCGGACCCCGCTGGTACGGGTTGTCCGCCGCGACCGCCGCCGGACCGGCTGCCACGATCCCGACAGCCAGCCCGAGAGTGGCCGCCGCTGCCGTGGCGAGCAGCTTGAGTGGGCGTCGTCGGGCCGGCCGCCGGCCGGGACGGGAGTCCGCGGGTGGTGGATGTGTCGTCGCAGTTCCTGGCATCGGGTGTCTCCTTGCCCGTCGTGGGGTGGGCCATCGAACCGATGGTCATCGATGTTATCGATCACATTACCCACCCTGCGGGCTGGCCATCAATTGATGTCCAGGAACGACATTTGCCAGTACGGGTTACCGCCGTCGGTAAAGTGGCACATGTCGCCGGCCGGTCAGGACAGCCAGTTGCTCACGGCCAGGGTGCCGAGCAGTCGCAACGCCTCGGCGCTGCGACCATCCGATGCGCGGTAGACAATCAGCTGCTGGCCAGCGGCACCCCGCACGTCGAACGCGTGGTACGTCAACGTCAACTCGCCGACCCTGCCGTGTCGGAACGTCTTCGCCTCGTGGGTCTTGCCCCGTACGTCGTTGCGCTGCCACAGCCGGCGGAACTCCGGGCTGGCTGCGCTCACCTCCTCGACCAGCTCGTGCACCCGCCGGTCGTGTGGATCGTGACCGAGCGCGAGCCGCAGATTCGCCACGCACGCCTGCGCGGCACGTTGCCAGTCGACGAAGAAGGTGGCACCGGCCGGGTCGAGGAACGTCATCCGGACGATGTTGTCCGGCTCGGTGAAATCGGCGTAGAACGCGTCGGCCAGCGCGTTGCCGGCCAGCAGGTCGAGGCGGCGGTCGATCACGATCGCCGGGGTGTCCGGCCAGGCGTCGAGCAGCTCCCGCAGCGCCGGGTCGACCCGGGGGCGGGCCGGCGTCGGGGTCGACCCGGGGGCGACATCGGCCAGCCGGAACAGATGTTCCCGGGCGTCGGCGTCCAGGTCGAGGGCGCTGGCCACGGCATCCAGCACTGACGCCGACGGGTGGCGTTCCCGGCCCTGCTCCAGCCGGGTGTAGTAGTCGACGCTCACCCCGGCCAGCACCGCGACCTCTTCGCGGCGCAGCCCGGCGACCCGCCGGGTGCCGCTGGACGTCAGCCCGACGTTGCCCGGTGTGAGCCGGGCCCGGCGGGCGACGAGGAACGCCCCGAGTGCGGTGGAGGGCATGCCGCCCACGGTAGCCAGCACCGGCGCCGGCCAACCAGGGTGCGCCACACCCTGGTAACGGCCGGCCTGGTTGGCCGGAACCGCCGCGCCGATGGTGGAGGGGACCCAGCAGAACGACTACTGGAGGTTCTCGTGACCACCCGCACACTCGACGAGGCAGTCCTCGCGGAGATCACCGCCGACACCGCAGGTGGGGACACCACAACAGATCATCGTCGGCCGCTGATGTTCGTCGACGCCACCGTCCACACCCTGGACCCGGTGATCGGCGACTTCGCCACCGCCGACCTGCTGCTCGGCGGCGACGTGATCGTCGCAGTCGGCCCCGGCCTGCGCACTGCGGCAGAGGACGACGGGGCAATCGTCGTCGACTGCACCGGTCTGACCATCGTGCCGGCGGTCGTCGACGGCGTCGCTGTCGCCGGCCTGCGTACCGGCCCCGCCGACCGGGTCGGCACCCTGACCCCCGGCAATCCCGCCACCTTCGCCGTGATCGCCGGTGCAGGCGCCGATGACTCCGCCGTGGAGATGGTCATCTGGCGGCCGGAGCAGGCCGCCGCGATCGTCGTCGACGGCGAGATCGCCCTGTTCAACGGCCGCCGACTGACGCCGGGAACGGTCGACGAGACCACCCCGACCGGCTCCGACGACGGCAGCCCCCGGGTCGTCGACAGCCCGTACCTCGGCATGTGGATCGACGAGACCGGCTTCATCCACCAGGAACTCACCGCCGACGGCCGCTACGACGAGACGCGCGGCGGTCGGCCGCACGCGTACCAGGGGTCGTTCTGGATCCACGGCGACCGGATCGTCTACCGCGACGACCTGGGTTTCTGGGCGTACGGCCGGTTCAGCGACGACGTGCTGCACCACGCCGGCTACGTGTTCCACCGCAGGTGAACCCGACAGAGAGCCAGTGAACCTCGACGAAGAGTAGGAGAAGAAGATGAAGACGCTGTTCAGCGGAGGCGCGGTCGTCACCATGGACCCGACGATCGGCGACCTCGACTCCGGCGACGTGCTGGTCCGCGACGACCGGATCGTCGCCGTCGGCCCGGACCTGCGGTCGCACCCGGACGCGGCCGGCGCGACCGTCGTCGACACCACCGGTGGCATCGTCTGCCCCGGCTTCGTCGACACCCACCGGCACGCCTGGCAGGCGCAGCTGCGCCGAGGCATCCCGGACGTCAACGACCTCGGCGAGTACGTGATGTCGACGCTGGCCGGCGTCGCACCCGCGTACACCCCGCACGACATGTACGTCGGCACCCGGCTCGCCGCACTCACCGCCCTCGACGCCGGCATCACCACGATGCTCGACTTCTCGCACAACTCCCGCTCGGCGGCGCACTCCGACGCAGCGGTGCAGGCCCTGATCGACACCGGGATCCGGGGCGTGCACGCCTCGATGGGTCCGCACTTTGGCGACTGGGACAAGCAGTGGCCCGCCGACCTGGTCCGGCTGCGGGAGACGTTCCACGGCGCCAACGACGGCCTGGTGACCGTACGGTTGGCGGCGCTGGCCACCGACGAGATCGCCGGACCGGCGCTGGCCTACGGGCCGGAGCTGGCGGCGCTCGCCCGCGATCTCGGCATCGGCGTCAGCGTCGACGCCGTGTTCGGCGAGTCGTCGTCGGCGGCCATCGAGAGCTGGACGACCGCCGGCCTGCTCGGCCCGGACGTGACCCTGATCCACGCCACCGGGCTCACCGGGCAGGCATGGAAGGTGATCGGCGACACCGGGACCACCGTGGCGCTGGCACCCACCTCCGAGGCGCAGATCGGGCTGGAGACGGCGGTGCCGGCGATCGACGAGGCGCTCGCCGTCGGCGTGCGACCCGGGCTCAGCATCGACGTCGAAGTGGCGCTGGCCAGCGACATGTTCACCCAGATGCGGGCGCTGCACGCGATCCAACGGATGCGCGCGGTGCACGCCACCTACGGCACGGATCACCCGGTGGGGCAGCGGATCACCACCCGCGACGTGCTGGACTTCGCCACCGCGCAGGGCGCGCGGACCAACGGGCTCGGCGACGTCACCGGCTCACTCAGCCCCGGCAAGCAGGCGGACCTGCTGGTGGTCCGGGCCGACGAGGTCAACACGATGCCGCTCAACGACGCGGTCGGCACGCTGGTGCTCGGTGCCGACGCCCGCAACATCGACACGGTCGTGGTCGGGGGCCGGATCCGTAAAGCGGCCGGGAGGCTGGTCGACGTCGACGTCGACGAACTGCGCCGTACGGTGACCGCCTCCCGTGAGTCGATCCGCGCAAGCGTCGACGGGTAGCGGGGACCTGAACCCGGTCTACCAGGCGACGACGCCCTGGGTGGACGGCTGGATCGAGCCGATCTGCACGTCGGCGATCGGCAGCTCGCCGACTGCCTCTTCGCCGTCCAGGCCGACGGTCCGGGCGACCACCGTCGTGCTGTCACCGGGCGCGCCGACCCGGACCGTGGTCGCCACCGCGCAGTCGGTCGACGCCGGGTCGCAGGCGGCCCACTTGACTCCGGCGAACGCGGACTCGCCCGGATCCAGGTCAGTGGCGACCGGCGGCCCCGGCTGCTCCACCTGTCGCTGCGCCACGTCGACTGGGCTGCGGTCGGCGCGCTCGAAGGCCAGTGTCACCCAACCGTCGAGCTGACACGGTGCCGCTGAGTCGTTGGTCAGCGCCAGCATCGCTACGCCGGCCTGCTGAAAGATCACGTCGACAGCCAGGTCGGTACTGGCACAGGCGGCCGTACCGCCATCGCCTGGGGCGTCGGATCCGTCGCCCGTCGGGTCGGCAGCGGTGGTCGGCGCTGCGCTGGCGGTCGGCGACGTGTCGGTGGTCGGCTCCGCGTCGGGTGCGGAGTCACCGCAGGCGGCGAGGGTCAGCGCGGCGGGGATCAGACAGGCCACGGCGGCGGTACGGGCAACACGCATGGAGGGCTCATTCCTGCTCACATGTCCGGGTAGCACCACGATGCCATGTGTGCCAGGTCCTTCGCTCCGCCGGTGGACACCCGCTCCGGCGCGGGCCGGTCGTCGACAGGCGCAGCGATGTCGCGGGCGATCCGGCGTACCCCGGTGGTGGCGTCCAACCGCGACGCCCACATCTGCCAGCGGTCCGACCCACGGCCGCGCAACCGCCGGTCGACCGTGGCGTCCACATCGGCGGCGGTCGGCTGGGCAGCGAACACCCCGTCGAGATACTCGACCAGGCCGTAGCGGCGCCCGCCGCGGTCGTCCACCCGATGGCAGTAGGCCAGCACCCAGGCGTCCTCTCGGCAGCGTACGGCGTACAGGTCGCCGGCGCGGGCCTCGCCGCGCAGCGCCACCGGCAGCGGTGCCGACCGGGCACCACGCCGCGCTGACACCGGCTTCGCCGACGCTGAGGTCGGCGTCGGCGGCCGGTCGGCTGGCCGGGGGAGGTGCCCGAACAGTCGCCGCACCAGCGACTCGGTCACCCCGTCGGCGGCCCGCCAGAACGACAGCGGCGCGTCCACCTCGACCCGGGTGCTCGGGCGCCGGTCCCGCTCGCTGGCCGTGGTGAACGCGGTCAGCATCCCCGGATGGTCCGCCGTCTGCAGGACGCCGACGAAGGCGAGGTCCTCCAACAGCGACCGGTACGTCCACTTGTCGGCTCCGGGTAGCAGCCCGGCGGCCCGGAGCGCCTGCACCGCCCCGCCGGCCCGAGTGGTCGGCGGCAGCGACCGGATCACGTCGAGGATCTCGTGCAGCACCCACACGTCGTACGGCTGCGGTGCCGGCAGCGGCGGGGTCGCCGACTCCAGCGCCAGCAGGTAGCCGCAGACGTCGCCGGGCAGCGGTGACCCGGACCTGGACCGCTGCCACCAGGCGAGCGTGGTGTCGAGGGTCGTCTCGGCGGTCAGGAAGCAGACGTCGCAGCATCGGTCGCCGATCTGACCCGGATGCGCCGGCATGGTGGTGCCGAGCGCCCACGCCGGCAGCACCGCCCGCCAGCTGCGCGACGCGCTACCCAGCCCGGCGACGAAGGCGTCGGCGGCGACCCGTTCCGGTACGGCGGCAGCGAGCCGGCGCAGTCCGGAGACCGCGTCGTCGTGCTCGAACCGGCGGAAGGTGTTCGGGGCGAATCCGTGCGCGGCGAGTGCGGCCAGGTCGGTGGCGGGGATCGTCGACGGTACGCGGTGCACGTGTCGCCCGGCACTGTCGAAGTGGCTGTTCGCGGCGGCGTACACCCTGCCCAGCAACCCGATGATCTCGCCTTGGTCCACGCGCCCCGAGGCTACCGCCGCCCCGCCACCGACCGATCGCCCAAAGTGGTGCACAAGTGCACCGCCCCCGGGTATGTTGTAGGCACGGCATACCCGGGATGCGTAGTGCGACGATGACCACACACACCTTTACTCTCGTGCTCGATCGAAGTCCGACAAACGACGAGGTCGATGCCCTGTTCGCCGCCGGATGTGACGACGCGGCCTTTGGTGTCGAGGGCGGACTCCCCGTCGCGGAGTTCGACCGGCAGGGGGACACCATCGCGGACGCGATCGCGACAGCGGTCCGAGCCGTCGAGTCGGTCGGCCTCACCGCGCTGCGGCTGATCGACCAGGACCTGGTGACGCTGGCGGACATCGCGCAGCGAGTTGGCCAGAGCCGGGAGTCGATCCGTCGGTACGTCACCGGTGAGCGTGGTCCCGGTGGTTTCCCGCCGCCGGTCAATCCGGCCCGCGACGGCGCGCTGTTCTACCGGTGGAGCGAGGTCGTCCCCTGGGTCAGCCGGCACCTCGGAATCAGTGTGCCGCAGGTCGACCCGTCGCTCGTCGTGGCCAACCTGGTGCTGCAGGCTCGGCAACACCGTGGCCAGGTGCCGCACATGGCGGCGCTGTCGGACCTGTTGGCGGCCTGAACCAGGGTCACTGCCCGACCTGGGTCACGGCGTGCCGGGTGACGACGTGGCGGGTCGGCGGCGGCCGGGGCGCAGGGCGCGCAGCGCGTTGAGGATCACCGCGACGTCGATGCCCTCCTGAGTGAACGCGCCGGCCACCGGCGGCAGCAGGCCGAACGCGGCGACCGCCATCGCCACCACCGCCAGGCCCATGCCGACCGAGGCGCTCTGCACCGCGATCCGCCGGGACCGGTGAGCGATGTCGACCGCGTCGGCGAGCCGGTCCAGCCGGTCGCCGGTGAGTACCGCGTCGGCGACCCCGGCCGCGGCGCTGGTTCCGGTGCCGCCGACTGCCACGCCCACGTGGGCGGCGGCCAACGCCGGGGCGTCGTTCACCCCGTCGCCGACCATCACCGTCACCGCGCGGGCCGACTCGTCGCGTACCCGGGCGGTCTTCTCCTGTGGTGGGCAGCGCGCCACGATGTCGTCCACCTCGACCTGCGCGGCGACCCGCTCGGCCACCTCCCGCCGGTCGCCGGTCAGCATGACCAGCCGGGTGAACCCGGCCTGCCGCAGCCGCCGCACCGTGCCGGCGGCGTCGGGCCGCACCGGGTCGCGCAGCAGGATCGCCCCGGCGGGGACGCCGTCCACGCCGACCCACACCGCCGACAGCCCGTCGGCTTCGGCCCGGTCCCGGACCCGGACCGCCCAGTCCGGCAGCGGCCCGTCCGGCTGGCCGACCCGCACCGTACGGCCGTCGACCCGGCCACGGACACCCCGGCCGGGATCCTCGGTGACCTCGGCCGGGGCGGTCAACCGCAGGCCCCGGTCGCCGGCGGCCCGGACCACCGCGCCAGCCAGTACGTGCGGGGAGAGCTGTTCCACCGAGGCGGCCAGCCGCAGCAGTTCGGTCGGGTCGGCTCCGTCGCCGGTGACCACGTCGGCGGTCTCCGGCCGACCCGTGGTCAACGTCCCGGTCTTGTCGACCAGCAGGGTACGGGCGTGGCCGAGCTGCTCCAGCGCACCGCCGTCGCGGACCAGCACGCCGCGGCGTGCGGCGCGGGACAGCCCGGCGACGATGGCGACCGGGGTGGCCAGCAGCAACGGGCAGGGGGTGGCGACGACCAGCACGGCGACCGCGCGGACGAACTCGCCGGAGACGATCCAGCCGGCTCCGGCCAGCACCAGGGTGAACGGGACGAACGCGGCGGCGTACCGGTCGGCCAGGCGTACCGTCGGTGCCTTGCCGGCACCGGCCTCGGCGGCCAGCCGGACGATCCCGGCGTACGTGCTGCCCTGCGCGGTCTCGACGGCACGCAGCCCCACCGCCGCCCCGGCGTTGACCACCCCGCTGGCGACGCGCTCCCCGGCGGCCCGCTCCACCGGCCGTGACTCACCGGTCACCACCGACTCGTCGAGGGTGGCCGGCTCCTCGACGACGCCGTCGACCGGCACCACGTCGCCGGGGCCGACGACCAGCCGGTCCCCGGCGACGACCTCACCCACGTCGACGGCGGCGACGGTGCCGTCGGCGGCCCGCCGCCGGGCGGTACGCGGTGCGTGTGCGACGAGCGCCTGCAGGTCCCGGCTGGCTCGCCGCTGCGCGTACGTCTCCAGGGTGTGCCCGCTGGCCAGCATCAGCGCCACCACCGCGCCGGCCAGGTACTCGGCGGCCAGCAGCGCGCCGACCAGGGCGAGTACGGCGATGACGTCGACGCCGATCCGTCGCCGGCGCAGCGACTGACCCATCCAGCGCAGCGCCGGCAGCAGCGCCGCGACCGTGGCGACCGCCCACACCCCGTCGGCGACGGAGCCGGCACCGGCGAGGCGCAGCACGCCGCCGGCCAGCACCACGGCGGTCAGCGCCGCCAGCGGCGCCCAGGTCCGCCAGCGCGGCGACCGGCGTCCGGCGGTCGGCTCGTCGTTCACCAGGACAGTCTGCCGGCCGGCGGACCCTGCGGTGGGCGGTACGCCGGGAACGAACACGCGGGTGACCGGGGTCCCGTCCGGTCACCCGCCGCCTGACCGTAGTGCGTCTTCGCTACCCGCGAACCCGCGTGGACCAGTACATCGGCCGGCATCCTCTCTGTCCGGTGTGCATTTGGTGCGTGTCCAGGGTGCGGTGTCGACCGGAGTCGGGACAGTGATCACGATCATCTCCGTACATCGGCGTACATCGACTAACATCCGCTGTGGAGCGGTTCGTCGCACGGCGGGTCGCCACAGTGACGTCTGACCGGTGAAGGTCGTGAGAGTCGCGATGGTGCACGGAGTGGACACGCGGCCGCCCGACCGGCTGGTGCGCGACGCCGCCGGGGCGCGGACAGTGGACGACCTTGCCGCGTTGCTGAGGGCGCTGCGGCGGCGGCACGCCCGCCGCGAGGGTCAGCGGGTGCTGTCCTACCGGGTGCTGGCCACCCGCGCCGGCTGGTCGCACACGGCGGTGGCGGAGTACCTCACCGGTAAGACGCTGCCGCCGACGGACCGGTTCGACGTGCTGGTCGGGTTGCTCGGCGCCAGTCCGGTCGAGCGTGGTGTGCTGGCCAGCGCCCGGGACCGGGTCGACGAGCAGCGTCGCGTCACCGTGCCGACGGACCCGGCGGTCGGGCCCGTCGACCAGGTCGTCCGGGCGGTGCCCCGGCAGCTGCCACCGGCGCTCGGGCACTTCAGCGGCCGCCGTACCGAGTTGGCGCAGCTCGCCCGGCTCGCGCCGGCCACCGACCCGGCGCGGCAGATCACCCCGGCCGGTACGGTCCGGATCGTGGCGGTCAGCGGCACCGCCGGGGTCGGCAAGACGACCCTCGTCGTGCAATGGGCGCACCAGGTCGCCGACCGGTTCCCCGACGGACAGCTCTACCTGAACCTGCGCGGTTTCGACCCGGACGGTTCGGTGACCGAGCCGGCCACCGCGCTGCGGCTGCTGCTCGACGCGCTCGGCGTACCGCCGGTCCAGGTGCCGACCGACCTGGACGCTCAGGCCGCGCTGTACCGCACCACATTGGCCAGTCGTCGGCTGCTGATCGTGCTGGACAACGCCCGCGACAGTGGTCACGTACGGATGCTGCTGCCCAGCTCGCCGCAGTGCCTGGTGGTGGTGACCAGCCGGAACCAGCTCACCGGGCTGGTCGCCGCGCACGGCGCCCAGCCGTTGACCCTCGACCTGCTGCACCCGGCGGACGCGGCGGAACTGCTGCGGCGGCGGGTCGGCCAGCGGCGGTGCGCCGCCGAGCCGGCAGCGGTGGACGAGATCGTCGCCCGGTGCGTCGGCCTGCCGTTGGCGTTGGCGGTGGTCGCGGCGCGTGCCGTCATCGCGCCGCAGATGCCGTTGATGGCGCTCGCCACCGAGCTGCGGGTCGCCCGGCACCGCCTCGACGCGCTGGCGCCGGACGATCCGCAGCTCGGGGTACGCGCCGTCTTCTCCTGGTCCTACCAGGCGCTGAGCCCGTCGGCGGCGCAGCTGTTCCGGCTGCTCGGTGTCCACCCCGGTCCTACCGTGTCGGCCCCGGCGGCGGCGAGTCTCGCCGGTCTGCCGGTGGCGCGGGTACGGCCGCTGCTCGCCGAGCTGGTCCGGGCGAACCTGTTGAACGCGTACCCCGGTGGGCGGCACGGTCTGCACGACCTGCTGCGGGTCTACGCTGCGGAACGGGCCCGGGAGCTGGAGACCGGGTCGGCGCTTGACGCCGCTCTGCGCCGGTTGGTCGACCACTATGTCCGCAGCGCGTATCAGGCCGACCAGACCTTGCAGCCGAACCCGGCGCCGACGGTGCCCGGTCCGGCCCGCCCCGGTGTCGTCGCCGAACTGCCGATGGACAGCCAGGCGGCGCTGACCTGGTTCGCCGCCGAGCACACCGTGCTGGAGGCGGTGTTCGACGCGGCCGTCGCCGCCGGGCTGAGGGCTGAAGCGCTGCATCTCACTCAGGTGACGTACACCTATCTGGACCGACGCGGGCACTGGTCGGCGTTGACCGTCATGCAGCGGTCCGCCTTGCAGTTGGCCCGGCAGGTCGGTGATGTCGCCGCGGCGGCGGTGGCGCATCGCCACCTCGCCCGTGCGTACACCCGGACCAGCCGGTACGCCGAGGCCGAGGGGCATCTCGGTGCCGCGTTGAAGCTGGAGCAGGGCCGAGGCGACCTGGCACGGCAGGGGCTCACCCACCTGAACCTGTCGTTGCTGCGAGAGAGGCAGGAGCGTCATCGCGAGGCGTTGGCGCACGGGCGGACGGCGTACGAGCTCTACGCGGCGGCCGGTGACCGACGGGGGGAGGGCAAGGCGCTCAACGTGGTCGGCTGGCAGCACGCCCAGCTCGGCGAGTACGCCGAGACGCTGGACTGGTGCGGTCGGGCGTTGCGCCTGCTGCGCGAGCTCGGGGACGGGCCCGGGCAGGCGACCACCTGGCACAGCCTGGGGTACGCGTACCAGCATCTCGGTGATCCGGACGAGGCCGCGGTCTGTTACCAGGAGGCGCTGGAGCTGTTCCGTCGGCTCGGTGACCGGCATCTGGAGGCGCTGGTGTTGAGCAGCCTGGGTGAGGTCGGGCACGACACCGGGGATCTGGCGGCGGCCGAGGCGTGCTGGGGCGCGGCGGTGCGCATCCTGGACAGTCTGCGGCATCCGGACGCCGAACCGGTCCGCGCCCAACTGAACGGGTTGACCGGCCGGGGTTGACGCGGGGCCGGGCCGGTGCAAACATCGGGACCCCGATGTTTGCGCAAACATCACCTGGCTGCGGTCGATGTTTGCGCAAACATCGACTTCGCCGCTCCGCGGCCCCTCAGCTACCGAAGGTTGGGCGTGATGACCACTCCGCAGGCGCGACCTCGCCGGCTGCCGCGCCGGCGCTCGCTGGCCGGCTGGCAGTTCGTCGCGCCGTTCATGCTGGTCTTCGCGCTCGTCTTCATCGCGCCGATCGGCTACGCGATCCACCTCAGCCTCTACCGACGGCAGCTGATCGGCGGCAACTCCTTCGTCGGGCTGGACAACTACCAGCGGGCGCTGACCGACCCGCAGTTCTGGTCGGCGCTCGGCCGGGTGGCCGTCTTCCTCGCCGTCCAGGTGCCGATCATGCTGTTCCTCGCGCTGCTGGTGGCGCTGGCCATCGACAGCGGTCGGCTGTACGGCAGGAGCTTCTTCCGGGTCGCGATCTTCCTGCCGTACGCGGTCCCGGCCGTCGTCGCCACGCTGATGTGGGGCTTCATGTACGGCACCCGGTTCGGGCTGGTCGGCAACATCAACGACGCGCTCGGCGTGACGCTGCCCGACCCGCTGCACCCCGACCTGGTGCTGCTGTCCATCGGCAACATCGTCACCTGGGAGTTCGTCGGCTACAACATGGTCATCTTCTATTCGGCGCTGCGCGTGGTGCCGACGTCGCTGTACGAGGCGGCCGAGGTCGACGGTGCCGGTCAGCTGCGGGTCATCCGCGCCATCAAACTGCCGGCCATCCGGGGCGCGCTGGTCATCGCCACCATCTTCTCCATCATCGGCAGCTTCCAGCTGTTCAACGAACCGAGCATCCTGCAGCACCTGGCACCCAACGCGATCACCACCTACTTCACCCCCAACCTGTACGCGTACTCGCTGTCGTTCTCGGGGCAGCAGTACAACTACTCGGCCACCGTCGCCATCGTGATGGGCCTGGTGACCATGGCGATCGCGTACCTCGTCCAGCTGCGCGGTATCCGGGAGGGACGATGACGCCGGCCCTCACCCGGGTGCGTCGGCCCGCCACCACCCGGGTGCGTCGGCCCGGCCGCAGTCTGACCCTGACCGCGCTGACCGGGATCGTCCTCGTCTACAGCCTCGTCCCGCTGATCTGGCTGCTGGTCAACGCCACCAAGTCGCAGCCGGGCCTGTTCTCCTCGTTCGGGCTGTGGTTCGCCGACGACTTCGCGCTGTGGGACAACGTCGTCGAGACGCTGCGCTACGACGACGGGATCTTCCTGCGCTGGCTGGGCAACACCCTGCTGTACGTGCTCGCCGGTGCCGGCGGTGCCACCCTGCTCGCCACCCTCGGCGGGTACGGCCTGGCCAAGTTCGACTTCGTCGGCCGCTGGGCGGTCTTCGCGATCGTCATCGGCGCGGTCGCCGTGCCCGGCACGGCGCTGGCCGTGCCGACCTTTTTGATGTTCAGCCGTCTCGGGCTGACCAACACGCCATGGGCGGTGATCGTCCCGTCGCTGATCACACCGTTCGGGCTCTATCTGATGTGGGTGTTCGCCGCCGAGGCGATCCCCGACGAACTGCTGGAGGCGGCGCGGTGCGACGGGGCGAGCGAACTGCGCACCCTGTTCCAGATCTGTCTGCCGCTGCTGGCTCCCGGCATCGTCACGGTGCTGCTGTTCAGCATGGTCGCCACCTGGAACAACTACTTCCTGCCGCTGATCATGCTGAAGGACCCGGACTGGTACCCGCTGACCCTCGGCCTGGACGCCTGGAACGCCCAGGCCGCCACCGCCGGCGGCCAGCCGGTGTTCCACCTGGTCATCACCGGGTCGCTGCTGACCATCCTGCCGCTGCTGGCGGCCTTCCTGCTCCTGCAGCGCTACTGGCAGTCGGGGCTGGCCGCCGGCGGCGTCAAGGAGTGACCACCCATCACCGAAGGGACACCCCATGAACGGCACCACTGTGCGGGCGGTCGCGGTCGCCGCGGCGGCCACCCTGGCGCTAACCGGCTGCGGCTCCGGCGACGACCCGACCGACTCCGCCGGTGACGAGCAGGTCTCCGCCGCCGACGTGCAGGCCGCCCTGGAGGCCGGCGGCGAGTTGACCGTCTGGGCCTGGGAACCGACCCTCGCCGAGGTCGTCACCGGCTTCCAGGCCGCCTACCCGAACGTCACGGTGGAACTGGTCAACGCCGGCACCGGCGACGACCAGTACACCGCCCTGCAGAACGCGATCGCCGCCGGTGACGGGCTGCCCGACGTCGCCCAGATCGAGTACTACGCGCTGCCGCAGTTCGCCCTCGCCGGGTCGGTCACCGACCTCACCGGTTACGGGGCCGGCGACCTGGCCGACACCTTCACCCCCGGACCCTGGTCGTCGGTGAACACCGGCGGCGGCGTCCACGGCCTGCCGATGGACTCCGGCCCGATGGCGCTGTTCTACAACCAGGAGGTCTTCGACGAGCACGGCATCGACGTGCCGGCCACCTGGGACGAGTACGTCGACGCCGCCCGTGAACTGCACCGGGCCGACCCGCAGGTGTACATCACCAACGACGTCGGCGACGCCGGCTTCACCACCAGCCTGATCTGGCAGTCCGGCGGTCAGCCGTTCCAGGTCGACGGCACCGAGGTGCGCATCGACTTCACCGACGACGGCTCGGCCCGGTTCGCCGACACCTGGGAGCAGCTGATCAGTGAGGACCTGCTCGCCCCGGTCAGCTCGTGGAGCGACCAGTGGTACCAGGGGCTGGCCGACGGGACCATCGCCAGCCTCGCCACCGGCGCCTGGATGCCGGCCAACCTGATCTCCGGCGTCGCCGACGGTGCCGGCAAGTGGCGGGTCGCCCCGCTGCCGCAGTGGGACGCCGGTGGCACCGCCAGCGCCGAGAACGGCGGCAGCTCACTGGCCGTCCCGTCGGCGGCGGCGAACAAGGCCCTCGCGTACGGGTTCATCGAGTACGCCAACGCCGGCGACGGGGTGCAGATCCGGGTCGACGGCGGCGCCTTCCCGGCCACCACCGCGCAGCTGCAGTCGCCGGAGTTCCTCGGCGCCGAGTTCGCGTACTTCGGCGGGCAGCAGGCCAACGAGATCTTCGCCGAGTCGGCCGGCAACGTCGTCGACGGCTGGTCCTACCTGCCGTTCCAGGTGTACGCCAACAGTGTGTTCAACGACACCGTCGGTCAGGCGTACGTGTCGGACACCCCGCTGACCGACGCGCTGAACGCCTGGCGGGACACCTGCGTCAGCTACGGCACCGACCAGGGCTTCACCGTCAGCTGACCCGGCGCAGCCCGGCACCGCCGCGACGGCCGGTGCCGGGCCCACGCCCACCCCCTCAGGAGCGAGGAGACGTACGTGGCATTCGGTGGCGACTACCGCTGGCTGCGCTGGCCGGGCAACGGCGGCCCCCGGATCGGCTACGGTGCCGATTACAACCCCGAACAGTGGCCCCGGTCGGTCTGGGACGACGACGTGGCGGCCATGCGCGCCGCCGGGGTGAACATCGTCTCGCTGGCCATCTTCTCCTGGGCGCGGCTGCAGCCCGGCCCGGACGAGTTCGACTTCGCCTGGCTCGACGACGTGATGGACCTGCTGCACGCCAACGGGATCGCCGTCGACCTGGCCACCGCGACCGCTTCGCCGCCGCCGTGGCTGACCGCCGCGCACCCGCAGATCCTGCCGGTCGACCGGCGCGGCGCCACCGTCTGGCCCGGCGCCCGGCAACACTGGCGGCCCACCTCACCGATCTTCCGGGCGTACGCGTTGCGTCTGGTCCGGGCGATCGCCGAGCGCTACCGGGACCATCCGGCGTTGGCCGCCTGGCACGTCTCCAACGAACTCGGCTGCCACAACGTCTACGACTTCTCCGACGACGCCGCCGCCGCGTTCCGCGCCTGGCTGCGGGACCGCTACGGCGACATCGACACGCTCAACCACGCCTGGGGTACGGCGTTCTGGTCGCAGCGGTACACCGACTTCGCCCAGATCCTGCCGCCCCGGCAGGCCGCCTCCTACCCGAACCCGACCCAGC
Source organism: Solwaraspora sp. WMMD792 (assembly GCF_029626105.1). NCBI lineage: Bacteria > Bacillati > Actinomycetota > Actinomycetes > Micromonosporales > Micromonosporaceae > Solwaraspora > Solwaraspora sp. WMMD792. The sequence goes on along the minus strand of NZ_JARUBH010000009.1, from coordinate 3,689,604 downwards.
AGCTGGACTTCAAGCGGTTCTCCTCCGACGCGCTGCGCGCGCATCTGCGCGCCGAACGCGACCTGCTGCGCGAGGTCACCCCGGACGTACCGGTCACCACCAACTTCATGGTGATGGGGGAGTCGTCCGGGATGAACTACGCCGACTGGGCGAGTGAGGTCGACTTCGTCGCCAACGACCACTACGTGCACCCCGGACCGCAGGCCCTCGACGAACTGTCCTTCTCGGCGAACCTGACCGGCAACCTGGCCGGCGGGCGACCCTGGTTCCTGATGGAGCACTCCACCAGCGCCGTCAACTGGCAGCCGGTCAACCTGCCCAAACGTGCCGGGGAATTGGCCCGCGACTCGTTGACGCACGTGGCGCACGGCGCCGACGCGGTCTGCTTCTTCCAGTGGCGCCAGTCGGCGGCCGGCGCCGAGAAGTACCACTCGGCGATGCTGCCGCACGCCGGGGCCGACAGCGACCTGTTCCATTCGGTCGCCGCGCTCGGCCGTACGCTGTCCGACCTGGCCGGTGTCGCCGGCAGCCCGCGCACGCCGGCACCGGCGGCGATCCTGTTCGACTGGGAGTCTTGGTGGGCCTGCGAGCAGGACTCCCATCCGACGTCGCGGCTGCGCTACAAGCAGGAGGCGCTCGACTGGTACTCGGCGTTCCTCGCCCTCGGCATCCGGGCCGACGTGCTGCCGGTCGCCGCCGACCTCTCCGGGTATCGCCTGGTGGTCGCCCCGATCCTGCATCTGGTGCCGGCGGCGCTCGCCGGCCGGCTGAGGGAGCACGTCACCGCCGGCGGCCACCTGGTGACCACCTACTTCTCCGGGATCGTCGACGAGCACGACCACATCTGGCTCGGCGGCTACCCGGGGGCGCTGCGGGATCTGCTCGGCCTGCGGATCGAGGAGTTCGGCCCGCTGCCCGACGGCGCCCAGGTGCTGCTGGACACCGGCGCGACCGGCCAGCTGTGGACCGACCGTGTCACGGTGACCGATCCGCAGGTCGAGGTGCTGGCGTCCTACCGCACCGGCGAGTACGCCGGCCGGCCGGCGGTCACCCGCCGTACGGTCGGTGCCGGTTCCGCCGGCTACGTCTCCACCCGGCTCGGAGTGTCCGATCTGGCCGGTGTGCTGGCCAGCTTCGCGACGGCGGCCGGGGTGACCAGCGACCTGCCGGAGCGGCTGCGGGGCCGGGTCGAGTTGGCCGTCCGGGGCGAGCACTGGTTCCTGATCAACCGGACCGACGAGCCGGTGTCGTTGGCCGACGTTGCGGGCGTACCGCTGGTCGGGCCGGCCGAGACGCTGCCGCCCCGGGGGGTCTCGGTACGGGCGGTGCCGACGGCGCACTGACCGGCCGTGGGATCCGGTCAGCGTGCCGTCGGCACTGCTGGGTCAGCGTGCCGTCGGCGGGGCGGCGGTACTGGCCCGGACCACCAGGCGGGTCGGCACCAGGGTGGTGCCGGTCTGCGCGGTGCCGGTCCGGACCTGATGCAGCACCGCCTCCACGCAGCGCCGCCCGACCTCGGCGAAGTCCTGGTGGACGGTGGTCAGCGGCGGGATGAACGACCCGGCCTCGGCGATGTCGTCGAAGCCCACCACACTGACGTCACGCGGCACCACTCGGCCGCGTTCGTGCATGGCCCGCAGCACCCCGAGCGCCATCTGGTCGTTGGCGACGAAGATCGCGGTGCAGGCCGGTTCGTCGGCCAGTTCGAGGCCGGCCCGGTAGCCGGCCTCGGCCGACCAGTCGCCGCGGCGCAGCGCCGGCACCTCCCGGCCGGCCTGCGACAAGGTGGTACGCCAGGCGGTCGCCCGCCGCTCTGCGGCGTACGACTCCGGCGGTCCGGCGACGTGCCACACCGTACGGTGGCCGAGGTCGAGCAGGTGTCGGACGGCCTGCCGGGCACCGTCGGCCTGGTTGGTGTCGACCACCCGGTAGCGGTCACCGGCGTCCGAGTCGACCACGACGAGATGCACGTCGGGAGGCAGCAGCACGGTGCTGGCGTCGAGCAGGTGCACCTCCATGATCACGATGACCGCGTCGACCGCGAGTTCGCCGAGCCGGGTGAAGGCACCGAGCACCCGGTCCTGGGTGGGAGCGGCGACCGGGATCAGCGTGATCACGTAACCCTCGGCCGCGGCGTGGGTGGCGATCGCCTCCACGGTGTTGCTGTTGCCGGTGGTGGACAGGGTGAAGGTGATCACGCCGATGGTGCGGAACTCGCCGTACTTGAGTGCCCGGGCGGCGCTGTTGGGCCGGTAGCCGAGCTGCTGCATCGCGGCGACGACCTGCTCGCGGGTGCTGGGGATGACACCTGGGTGCCCGGTGGACACCCGGGAGACGGTCTGGGTGGAGACCCCGGCGAGCCGGGCCACGTCGGCCATCGACACCCGGCGTCGGCGACGCCCCGGCGGGTCGGGTGCGGTCGAGCTCATCGGGCGCCGAGACCTTCCTCTCCTGGCGTCGGCGACGCCCGGTGTCGGGGGTACGCCGGTAGCCGCGCTGACACTAGCAGTGCTCGCCGTGTTTGCGTAAACATGGCGAGTCCCAGGGTCGCCGGCGCGCCCAGCCACCGGGGATGATGGTCGGATGCTGCCCACCCCTCGCGCCCTGCTGCTCGATTTCGGCGGCGTCCTCGTCGACGCCCCGTCCATGTCACCGCGGCCGGTCCACCTGGTCGACCGGCTGTGCGGGCTGGTCGGCGACGCGTTGTCCGCCGAACGGATCACCCGGTCACTGGTCGACGGGCAACGCGAGTACGCCGCCTGGCGGGACCGGATCGGCGAGCAGGACCGCCCCCGGGAGTACGGCCACGAGCAGGTCTGGCGGGAGTTCATCACGACCGGCTGGCCGGCCCCGGCCCGCGACGCGGTGCTGCGCGAGGCGACCGCGTTGAGCTACGCGTGGACCCGGCGCGCGGACTGGACGGTACGCCCCGGTATCCGTGCCGCGTTGGACGTCGCCGCCGACGCCGGTCTGCCGCTGGCGATCGTCAGCAACACGTTGTGCGGTGCGGCCCACCGCGACTTCCTGGACGCCGTCGGTCTCGGTGACCGGTTCGCCGTGCAGATCTACAGCGACGAGGCCGGGGTGCGTAAGCCCAACCCTGAGGTCGCCTGGCTCGCGGCGCGGGCACTCGGCGTACCGGTTGCGGACTGCTGGTTCGTCGGAGACAGCCCGGCCCGGGACGTCCCGTGCGCCCGGCGGGCCGGTGCCGGTGCGGCGGTGCTGATGGTCTCGGCCCGCACCGGTCGGGAACGGGGCCAGCCCGACGGGGTGCCGGACGTGACCGTCGATGACGGCCACGGGCTGCGGCGGCTGATCGAGACAGCGTTCGCGACCGGTTGACCTGGCTCGGTTTCCGCGACGGCACCCGGTCCGCTCCGCCCAGGATGGACTCGACTCGACTCGCCTTGGCGCGGGGCGTTGCCGGCCTTTCGTATCGAGCCGTCAATTGCCGGCATGGGAGCCGGCTGCAATGGCGCTCGTCTATTATGGAAAAGCGGCGACATTTTGGGCGAAACGGTAGCGCTATGCCGTTTTTCCGTGCACAGTGTTCTCATGAGCGACAGCGGACCTGGTGGCGAGTACTTCTGGTGTCTTCGTCATCAGCGCGTGGAGTCCGGGGCGGACCTGTGTGCCGCCAAGTACCGGCTCGGTCCCTACACCTCGAAGGCCGAAGCTGAGCAGGCGCTGCAGCGCGTGTCGGAACGCAACGAGGAGTGGGAGACCGAGGACGCCCGCTGGACCGGGGAGCAGGGCTAGGCCGGTCCGGCCGTACGTGGGTCGGGGACCGGAGACTCCATTGTCTCCGTAGGGGACAAATCCATTGAAAGTCCGCAAGGAGGAAAAAGTCATGGTTGCTGGCACCAAAGCCGCGACCCGTCCCGCCACCCGGCGGGCGTCGAGCACCGCCACCACGAAGACGGCGGCGAAGAAGACGAGTACGGCGGCGAAGAAGACGTCCGCGCGGAAGACGTCCGCGACGGCGGCAAAGAAACCCGCTACGAAGAAGACCAGCCCGACGGCGCGCAAGACCAGCCCGACGGCGAAGAAGGCAGCGGCCAAGAAGACCAGCCCGGCGGCGCGCAGGACGACGGCCACGGCGCGCAAGACCACTCCAGCCAAGAAGGCGACGGCCACCGCCCGCAAGACCAGTCCGGCGGCGAAGACCAGCCCAGCGAGGAAGACCAGCCCGGCGAAGAAGACCGCGACCGCAGGCAAGAGCACGGCCGCGAAAACCACGGCGACGACGACCGCGACCAGGTCCACGCCGGCCAAGGGCACCACCGGCCGGGCCGGGAAGAAGGTCGCCGCCGCGACGAAGCGCACCGCCGGCCGGGTGCAGCGGGCCACCTCACCGAAGAACGCCACCCCCGCCCAGCGGGGTACCGCCAAGAAGGCGGCGGCCACCCGCAAGACCGCGAAGAAGACCACCAAGAAGGCCGGGACCCAGACCGCCCGCAAGGCCGGCCGCTGACCCGGGGCGCACACCGGCCACCGCATCTGCACACCGTGTCCGGCCGGCCGCCGACGCACCACCGGCGCGTCGGCGTGGCGGCCGGCTGCTAGGAATGATCCGTGCCGTTGCCACGCCTGACCGCGCCCCGGATCGACTTCGGCGCGTTGCGCCGCGAGCTGGAACTGCCCACCGCGTTCCCGCCCGCGGCGCAACGTGAGGCGGACGAGGCGGCGTCGCGCGTACCGCCGCCGGAGGCCGACCTCACCGACCTCACCGACATCCCGTTCGTCACCCTCGACCCGCCCGGGTCACGCGACCTGGACCAGGCGATGTGCCTGACCGACCGGCCCGGCGGCGGCTTCCGGATCCGGTACGCGATCGCCGACGTCGCCCGGTTCGTCGCCGACGGCGGCCCGCTGCAGGCCGAGACCTGGCGCCGTGGCCAGACCATCTACCTGCCCGACGGAACCATCCCGCTGCACCCACCCAGCCTCAGCGAGAACGCCGCCAGTCTGCTGCCCGACGCCGTCCGACCGGCCGTCGTGTGGACGCTCGACCTGGCCGCCGACGGCGCGCTGGTCGACACCCGGCTGGAACGCGCCCGGGTCCGCAGCCGGGCGCAGCTCGACTACCCGACCGTGCACGCCGCACTGACCGCCGGTCGGCTCGCCGAACTCGCCGAGCCGATCGCCCGGCTGCCGCGCATCGGCGGGCTGCTGAGCGCGCGGGCGGCGGCGCGGGGCGCGGTCGCGCTCCCGCTGCCCGACCAGGACGTCGAACCAGCCGGCGACGGCTGGCGACTGGTGCTGCGTCCACCGCTGCCGATCGAGGAGCACAACGCCCAGATCTCGCTGCTCACCGGGATGGCCGCCGCCGAGATCATGCTGCGGGCCGGCGTCGGTCTGCTGCGTACCATGCCGGCACCGCAACCGGCGGCGGTGACCCGGCTGCGGGCGGCGGCCCGTGCCCTGGGCGTCTGGTGGCCGCCGGGCGCGGCCGTCGGTGAGGTCACCGCCGGCGTCGACGCGGCACAGCCGCGCGGCGCCGCGTTCCTGGACCACGCCGCCGAGCTGCTGCGCGGTGCCCGGTACACCGCGTTCGCCGACGAGGCACCGGCAGAATCCGGCCACGGCGGGGTCGGTGCCCCGTACGCGCACGTCACCGCGCCGTTGCGGCGGCTGGCCGACCGGTACGCCACGGAGGTGTGCCTGGCGGTGACCGCTGGCCGGGAGGTACCGCCGCCGGTCGCCGAGGCGCTGCCCCGGCTGCCGGAGGTGATGGCCGGCACCGACCGGACCGCCAGCGCGGCGGCCCGCGCCGCGATCGACCTGACCGAGGCGGTGCTGCTGGCGAACCGGGTCGGTGCGGAGTTCGACGTCGCGGTGCTGGACGCCGACCCGGGCACCGCGAAGCGGGCGCCGCGCGGCACCGTCGCCCTCGACGAGCCGGCGGTGATCGCCCGCTGCACCGGCGCTCCACCGGTCGGCGAACGGGTCCGGGTCCGGCTGGTCACCGCCGACCCGGCCAGCCGGCGGGTGATCTTCCGGTACCCGGCCGACGAGCCCGGGCCGGTCCCCGCCGCGAGCAGCGGCTGACCGCAGGTCGGAGCAGGTGGTGGCCGGTGCGGAACCGGGTGGTGGTCGACGTCACGGTCCGGTCCCGTGCGGCCGTCTGGTGGGTGAGGATGAGCGGATGGGATATGACGCCAGCACACTGCCCGACGTCTCCGGCCTGACGGTCGGCATCATCGGCGGCACCGGCGACCAGGGACGGGGCCTGGCGTACCGGCTCGCCCGCGCCGGCCAGCCGGTCCGCATCGGGTCCCGCGACGGTGCCCGGGCCGCCGCCGCCGCCGAGGAGATCGCCGCGTTGCCCGGGGTCGCGGCCGGGGTGATCAGCGGCGACGGCAACGACGAGGTGGCCGGCGGGTCCGACCTGGTGATCGTCGCGGTGCCGTGGGAGGGTCACGAGGCGACCGTCGCCGCACTGCGCGGCCCGCTCGCCGGCAAGATCGTGGTCGACTGCGTGAACCCGCTCGGCTTCGACAAGCAGGGCCCGTACCCGTTGCCGGTGGCGCAGGGCAGCGCCGCGCAGCAGGCCGCGGCGCTGCTGCCCGACTCACGGGTCTGCGCCGCCTTCAACCACCTGAGCGCGCCGTTGCTGGCCGACCCGAAGATCGAGCGGATCGACCTGGACGTACTGATCTGCGCCGAGGACCGGGAGGCGGCGGCGGTCGTCGCCGCGCTCGCCGCGCGGATCCCGGACATGCGGGGAATCTACGCCGGCCGGCTGCGCAACGCGCACCAGATCGAGGCGTTCACCGCCAACCTGATCGCCATCAACCGCCGGTACAAGGCACATTCCGGGGTACGGGTCACCGATCTGTGAGATCGCCCGGTCCCGGGGGATCTTGCGATCCGCCGGGACCGGACGGTGACGGCGGTCGGTCAGAAGGTGTGTGCAGCGGTCGGGAACCGGCCGGCACGGACGTCGTCGGCGTACCGGCGGGTCGCGTCGGCGAGCATCCCGGCGAGGTCGGCGTAGGTCTTCACGAACCGTGGGGTCGGGCCGGACCGCATGCCGGACATGTCCTGCCAGACCAGCACCTGCGCGTCGGTCTCCGGGCCGGCGCCGATGCCGACCGTCGGCACCGGCAGGTCGTGGGTGATCCGCTTGGCGACCACCCCCGGCACCATCTCCAGCACCACGGCGAACGCGCCGGCCTCGGCGACCGCGTGGGCGTCGGCGATCACCTCGTCGGCGGCGTCGCCACGGCCCTGCACCCGGTAGCCGCCGATGGTGTGCTCCCGCTGCGGGGTGAAGCCGACGTGCGCCATCACCGGGATGCCGGCCCCGGTCAGCGCGGCGATCTGGTCGGCGACCCGCCGGCCGCCTTCGAGTTTGACCGCGCCGCAGCCGCCTTCCTTCATGAACCGTACGGCGGTCCGCAGCGCCTGCGTCGGCCCCTCCTCGTAGGAGCCGAACGGCAGGTCACCGACGACCAGGGCACCCCGGGTGGCCCGGACCACGGCCCGGACCAGCGGCAGCAGTTCGTCGACGGTGACCGGGACGGTGGTCTCGTGGCCGAACACGTTGTTCGCCGCGGAGTCGCCGACCAGCAGCACCGGTATACCGGCCTGGTCGAAGATCGCGGCGGTGTACTGGTCGTACGAGGTGAGCATGGCCCACCGTTCGCCGCGTTCCTTGGCGGCGATCAGATCCCGGGCGCGGACCCGGCGGCTGACCGGTCCGCCGTACAGTGCGACGGCCTCGGCCGGCGTGGCTGACTCGGCCGGCTCGGTGGGTGTGGCTGACTGGCTGGGCCCGGCGCCCGGCGTGGATCGGGACATCGTCGTCTCCTCTCACCCTCGTGGCCGCGGTCGCGGTCCCCGGGGTACGTCCCCGATGGTGCCACCGGCGGCACCGGCGCGGAGAGGCTTCAGTGCAGGAATTCACACCTCACCCGGGCACCCGGTGGTCTCATCCGTCGCCGGGCTCCCGCCACCGGTTGGTGATCGGCAGCCGTCGATCACGGCCGAACGCCTTGATCGATATCTTGGTGCCGGGCGCCGACTGCCGCCGCTTGTACTCGGCCAGGTCCACCATTCGCAGCACCCGGTCGACCAGCGCCGGATCGTGCCCGGCGGCGACCAGGTCGTCGCGGCCGGCATCGCCGTCGATGTAGCCGGTGAGCACCCCGTCGAGCAGTGCGTAGTCGGGCAGCGAGTCGGTGTCGAGCTGGCCGGGTCGCAGCTCCGCGCTGGGTGGCTTGGCGATCGAGTTTTCCGGGATCGGCGGCTCCTCGCCGCGCCGCACGGCGTCGTCGTTGCGCCACCGGGCCAGCGTCCACACCAGCGACTTCCAGACGTCCTTGATCGGGTTGAAGCCGCCGACCGAGTCGCCGTACAGGGTGGAGTAGCCGACCGCCAGTTCGCTCTTGTTGCCGGTGGTCAGCACCAGGTGGCCCTCCTGGTTGGACAGCGCCATCAGGATCACCCCGCGCACCCGGGCCTGCAGGTTCTCCACGGCCAGCCCGGAGAGCGAGATGTTGGCCAGGAACGGGTCGACCATCGGTTGGATCGGCTCGATCCGGTAGTCCAGGCCGGTCCGTTTGGCCAGCTCGGCGGCGTCGGACCGGGAGTGTTCGGAGGAGAACTGACTGGGCAGCGAGACGCCGACGACCCGGTCCGGGCCGAGCGCGTCCACCGCGATCGCGGCCACCACCGCCGAGTCGATCCCGCCGGACAGCCCCAGCACCACCGAGGAGAAGCCGTTCTTGCGGACGTAGTCGCGCAGCCCGAGCACCAGCGCCGACCAGATCTCCGCCTCGGCCGGCAGCGGCTCGGCGACCCCGCCGCTGACCGGCCCGCCCGTCGGGTCGGCCGACCGGTCACCGACCACCACCCGGTCGACGGTCATCCGGTCCGGGCCGTCCGGGGTCTCCGGGGTGGCCGTCGCGTCGGCGGCTTCCGGGGTCGCGGCGGGGTCCTGCGCCGGGGCGTCCGCGTCCGGCAGCGTCAGGTCGTGCAGCAGCAGATGCTCGACGAACTGCGGCGCGCGGGCCAGCAGCGTGCCGTCTGCGGCGACGATCATCGAGTCGCCGTCGAAGACCAGCTCGTCCTGCCCGCCGACCAGGTTGACGTACGCCACGGTGGCACCGGCCTCGGCGGCCCGCCGCCGCACCAGTGGCAGCCGGGCGTCGTCCTTGTCCAACTCGTACGGCGACCCGTTGACCGTGACGACCAGGCCGACGCCGGCGCGGCGGGCGGCGGTGAACGGCCCGCCGGCCTGCCACAGGTCCTCGCAGATGGTCAACGCCACGTCGACCCCGCCGACGCGTACGACGGTCAACGCGGTGCCCGGCACGAAGTAGCGGTCCTCGTCGAAGACGCCGTAGTTGGGCAGGTGGTGTTTGAAGTAGGTGGCCGCCACGGTGCCGCCGTGCAACACGGCGAGGGCGTTGCGCGGACCCCGGCCCGGGTCGGCCTCGGCGCTGATCGCGGCCGGCCCGTCGGCGTCGAGGTAGCCGACCAGCACAGGTACGTCGCCGAACCCGTCGGCGGCCAGGTCGGCGGCGAGTTGCCCGACGCCGGACCGGGCGGCGGCGACGAACGACTCCCGGAACACCAGGTCCTCCACCGGGTAGCCGGTGAGCATCATCTCCGGGAACACGACCAGTTGCCCGCCGGCGTCCACCGCCGTACGGGTGTAGTCGCGGACCAGCCGGGCGTTGCCCGGTAGATCGCCAACGGTGGGGTTGACCTGGGCGAGGGCGATGCGCAGCGTCGGCATGTCGCTATCTTCCCCCAGCGCGACCCCGACCAACCCGCCGGTCGCCGACGCCTCGCGGCGGGGACCGGTCAGGTGACTGTGCGGACATGCTCCGGTGTGCTCCGGTGATCGTGGTCTAATATCCCCTTCGTGATGGTTGGTAGTAAAGTGCCGGAATGGTGTGGACTGTCGGCTAGCCCCGCCAGGTGCGCGACCGGAGCGGTCCCGTAACGTCGGTGTAACGAGGTCGGTAAAGACTGGGCAGCTCAGGTGGGAGCCGATAGCACCTGGTCCTGCGCTGGAGGGCAGCAGCGCGGAGAATGGAACCGGTCCGGGCAGACCAGTGTCACGAGGGGTAGACGTGGACCGTCAGCAGGAGTTCGTGCTCCGTACTCTGGAAGAGCGCGACATCCGTTTCGTTCGGTTGTGGTTCACCGACGTGCTCGGCACGCTCAAGAGCGTCTCGGTCGCGCCGGCTGAGCTTGAGGCAGCATTCGAAGAAGGCATCGGCTTCGATGGCTCCGCCATCGAAGGGTTCGCCCGGGTCTTCGAGTCCGACATGGTCGCCATGCCGGATCCCACCACATTTCAGGTTTTCCCGTTCGAGGGCGGCGTCAGCGGCGAGAGCGCCCGGATGTTCTGCGACATCCTGCTGCCCGACGGTACGCCGTCCTGGGCCGATCCCCGGCACGTGCTGCGCCGGGCGTTGTCCCGGGCCGCGGACAAGGGCTTCACCTTCTACACCCATCCCGAGATCGAGTTCTTCCTGCTGGAGAACAGCCCGGCCGACGGGTCCACCCCGGTGCCGGTCGACTCCGGCGGCTACTTCGACCACACCACCCACGCGGTGGCCCGTGACTTCCGCCGCCAGGCGGTGCTCGCCCTGGAGCGGATCGGCATCTCGGTCGAGTTCAGCCACCACGAGGTGGCCCCCGGTCAGCAGGAGATCGACCTGCGCTACGCCGACGCGTTGACCACCGCCGACAACATCATGACCTTCCGGCACGTGGTCAAGGAGGTCGCCCTGTCGCACGGCGTCGCGGCGACCTTCATGCCCAAGCCCTTCACCGACCAGCCGGGCAGCGGGATGCACACCCACCTGTCGCTGTTCGAGGGCGAGCGCAACGCCTTCCACGACGCCGGTGACCCGATGAAGATCTCCAAGGTCGCCAAGGCGTTCATCGCCGGGCTCCTGGTGCACGCCCGCGAGTACACCGCGGTCACCAACCAGTGGGTCAACTCCTACAAGCGGCTGTTCCCGCAGGCGCTGCCGGACCGGATCACCGAGTCCCCGGCGTACGTGTGCTGGGGGCACCTGAACCGGTCCGCGCTGGTGCGGGTCCCCGCGTACGGCAAGCCGAACTCGGCCCGGGTCGAGGTCCGCTCGCTGGACTCGGCGACCAACCCGTACCTGGCTTTCGCGGTGATGCTCGGCGCCGGTCTCAAGGGCATCGAGGAGGGCTACGAGCTGCCGCCGGGCTCCGAGGACGACGTGTCGGCGCTGTCCGCCGCCGAGCGCAAGGCGATGGGGTACGAGTCGCTGCCGGAGAACCTCTCCGAGGCCATCGAGGTGATGGCCAGCTCGGAGCTGATCGCCGAGGTGCTCGGTGAGCACGTCTTCGACTTCTTCCTGCGCAACAAGCGCTCCGAGTGGGAGCAGTACCGCCGCGAGGTCACCCCGTACGAGCGTCGCCGCTACCTCGGCGCGCTCTGAGCGGGCTGGCGCCGCCACGCTATCGTCCCTCCCGACACTCGCCGCCCCCGCGGCGACCCGATCGGGAGGAACGTGCGTGCTGGAGGATCTGCTCACCGGAGCTTGGCAGAGCATCGTCTTCGGAGCGGTCGGCGTCGCTCTGATGGCGGCCGGCTTCGTGGTGGTCGACTGGCTCACCCCTGGGAAGTTGCGCGAGCTGATCTGGGTGCAGCGCAACGGCAACGCGGCGCTGCTGCTCGCCGCCAACCAGCTCGGCGTCGCCGGCATCGTCTTCACCGCGATCCTGACGAGCTACCCGTCGTTCACCAAAGGGCTCGCCTCGACGATCCTCTTCGGACTGATCGGGCTCGGCATCATGGCGTTGGCCTTCGCCGTGCTCGACTGGCTGACCCCCGGCCGGCTCGGCGCGGTGATCTGCTCCGACGAGCCGCACCCCGCCGCCCGGGTCAGCGCCGCGTCGCACTTCGGCGCCGCCCTGATCGTCTGCGCCTGCATCGCCTGAGCCGGCTCGTCGTCCCCGGCCGCCGCCGGCCCGGGTACCGCTACCGGCCGGCGCGAAGACGATCCTGGCGCCGGAGCAACCCCGCGAGGGGTGTTCCGGCGCCAGGACCTTTCGGGGGCGGGAGCGGATCAGGTGCCGTCCGGCGACTGGGCGGCATCCGGCTCCTCGTCCGTACCGCCCATCGGGCTGCCACGGCCCGGACCACCGCCGCGTCCGGGGCCGGCGAGCACCCCTTCCTCGTACGCCTTGAGCACCGCGTCTGCCTCGGCCTGGGTGAGCTTTCCGTCGGCGACCGCCGCGTCGAGCCGCTCCTGCAGCGCCGCCTGCCGGTCGGCCGTCCCCTCCGGCCGCTCTCCACGTTCGGGCCGGTCACCGGCCCGCTCATCATGGACTTTCTCCAGGGCGGCGGTGACGTCGTCGGCGGAGACGCCGAGTTCTGCGGCCAGCGCCTCGGCCAGGTCGGTCATCTTCGCCGCCCGGCGCTCCTCGCCGGTCGATCCGTCGGCGCTGGCACTGGCGCTCGGCTCGGCGCCCTCCTGCGCGAAGGCGATGGTCGGCGCCGCGATCCCGACGCTGAGCACGCCCGCCGCAGCCAGGCCCGCGAGCGCCCGCTTCCTTGTGATCCGTCTGGACAAGTCGAACCTCCGGATGTCGTCTCGGTGTGGTGCGGTGACCTGACCGACGGTGCCCGGCCGCCCTCAACGCAACCCATGCCGAAGCTGTCAACGGGCTGAGAATCCGGCCAGCTCAGGTCAGCGCACGGCGGGAGAGACCAGGAGGGTGCCGGCGGCGGCGTCGACGTTGGCTGGTACGCCGAGGCCGACGCTGCGTGGGGTCTGCCCGTGCCCGAGCGGCAGCCCACCCAGTACCGGCACGCCGAGATCACCCAGCCGTTCAGTGAGCACCTCGGCGACGTCCACCCCGTGCCGGTCGGCGCAGCCGGTGAACTGGCCGAGGGCGACCCCGGCCAGGCCATCCAGCGCGCCGGCCCGGCGCAACTGGGTGAGCAGCCGGTCCACCCGGTACGGCGGCTCACCGATCTCCTCGATCAGCAGGATCGCCCCGGTCAGGTCCGGCAGGTCGGCGGTGCCCACCGAGGCCGCGAGCACGGTCAGGTTGCCGCCGAGCAGGGTGCCGTCGGCCTGACCCGGCACCAGCACCGCCGCGCCGGCCTCGTTCGGCGACCGGGTGAGCACCGTCGGCACCGGCTCCATCAGCGCCCGGCGCAGCGACCCGGCGGACACCGCCGGGGTCCGCTCGTCGTCCCAGGCCGCCACCGGCCCGTGCACCGTCGCCAACCGGGCGCCCCGCCACAGCGCCAGGTGCAGCGCGGTGATGTCCGAGTAGCCGCAGACGACCTTCGGATCCCGGCGTACCGCCGCGATGTCCAGCAGGTCCACCACCCGCTGGGTGCCGTAGCCGCCCCGGGCGCAGACGATGCCCCGTACCGCCGGGTCGGCGAACGCCTCGGCGAGGTCGGCGGCCCGCTGCTCGTCGGTGCCGGCCAGGAAACCGCGCCGGCCCAGCGCGTGCCGGCCCAACCGGGGCCGCAGCCCCCAGCCGGCCAGCACGGCCATCCCCCGCTCGACCGGCTCGGCGGCCACCGGCCCACCCGGGGCCACGACCCGGACCTCGTCACCGGGTCGCAGCGCGGGCGGGTGCAGCGTCAGAGCACCAGGTGGAACCGTCTCACCGGCTCGGGAAAGCGGCTCGCCGCCTCGGCGGTCGGCCGGTCGCGGGTCGGTCACCGGCGCGAGACTACGCGAGGTTACCGGTCCGAACGAGCAGATTTGGTTCCGGTCCGAGCGAGCAGATTTTACGAGTACGCAACCGCGAGCACGCAGGCACCACCTACGGTCACCGCCCCGGCCGATTGGATAGCCTCGACACGTGGGCAGCGCTCTGGTGATCGAGAACGACCCGACCGACGACCTGCGACGGCTGGGGGAGTGGCTCGCCGAAGCCGGCCTGCCGATCGAGGTGTGTCGCCCGTACGCCGATGACCCGGTCCCGGCCGACCCGGCCGGCCGACCGGCGGTGATCGTCCTCGGCGGCCGGCCGTCCGCCGTCGGTCCCGACCCGGCCGCCGGCTGGCTGCCCGCGGTCGAAGGGCTGCTGCGCAAGGCCGTCCGCCACCGGATCCCGACCCTCGGCATCGGGCTCGGCGCGCACCTGCTCGCCACCGCGCACGCCGGCACCGTCGAACGCAGCGCCGCCGGGCCGGAGATCGGGCCTGCGCTGGTCGGCAAGCGGGACGCCGCCGCCACCGACCCGCTGTTCCGGTACGTGCCGCTCGCGCCGGACGTGCTGCAGTGGCACGTCGACGAGATCACCGAGCTGCCGCACGGCGCGGTGCTGCTGGCCGCCTCCACGCACTACCCCCACCAGGCGTTCCGCCTCGGTGACCGGGCCTGGGGGCTGCAGTTCCACATCGAGTGCGACCGGGACATGGTCAGCAGCTGGGCGGCCGGGTCGACCCTCCTGACCGAGCTGCGCCTGCCCGCCGACGTGGTCGTCGACGCCTGCGTCGAGGTGCTCGGTGACATCGAGGAGGTCTGGCAACCGTTCGCCGTCCGGTTCGCCGCGCTCGCCCTCGGCCAGCTGCCCGACTCGGACCTCCCCCGGACCCTTCCACTGCTCGGCAGTTAGGCCCCCGATGACCAGACCGACCAGTGCCACCGGCCGGCTCGCCCGATACGGCTTCGACGTCAGCGGTACGGACACCGTCCGGGCCGCCGACCTGCTCGGCCCCGACGGGCTCGGGCTGTGGCAGGTGCAGGCGCAGCAGCCCGTCGACCCGCCGGCCGCCGAACTGCTGACCGCGCTGTCCCGGGCCGCCGACCCCGATCTGGCGCTGCGCCAGCTGCACCGGCTCGTCGAGGCGCAGCGGCGCGACGCCGGCACCGGCGGTAGCGGTAGCGGGGTTGGCGGTGGAAACGGTGCCGGCGGGTCGCCGGTGCTCGACGCCCTGCACGCCGACCCGGGGCTGCGTCGGCGGCTGATCGCCGTCCTCGGTGCCTCATCCAGCCTCGGCGACCATCTGGTCGCCAACCCGGACCAGTGGTCGGTGCTCGCCACCGAGAACGGGGTGGCCCCCACCGCCGACGGTGCCCTCGACGTCGACCCGCCCCCCGCCGCTGCCGACGGAAATGCCGACGCCGCGCCGACCCCGCTGGTCGGCGCGGCGGCGATCACCGCGCTGCGCCGGGCGTACCGGTTGGCCCTGCTGCGGATCGCGGCGGCCGACCTGACCGGGGGACGGTGCCTGGAACAGACCATGGCGGCGTTGTCCGCGCTGGCCGACGCGACCCTGTCCGCCGCGTACGACATCGCCGTCGCCGAGCTGCCCGACGGCAGCGGCCCGCCCGGGCTCGCCGTGGTGGCGATGGGCAAGTGCGGCGGCAACGAGCTGAACTACGTCTCCGACGTGGACGTCATTTTCGTCGCCGCCGACGACGCCGACCTGACGGTCGCCACTACCGTCGCCACCCGCCTGATCCACATCTGCGGGTTGGTGGCCTGGCCGGTGGACGCCGCGCTGCGCCCGGAAGGCAACCGCGGGCCACTGGTCCGTACCCTCACCAGCCACCTCGCCTACTACCAGCGGTGGGCCCGGACCTGGGAGTTCCAGGCGCTGCTCAAGGCCCGGCCGGCGGCCGGCGACCGCGACCTCGCGCAGGAGTGGATCCGGCTGCTGTCGCCGCTGGTCTGGCACGCCGCCGAGCGCCCGGAGGCGGTCGAGGACGTGCGCGCCATGCGGCGCCGGATCATCGAGAACGTCCCACCCCGCGAGCTGGAACGCGAGATCAAACGCGGCCCCGGCGGGCTGCGCGACATCGAGTTCGCCGTCCAGCTGCTGCAGTTGGTGCACGGTCGGGTCGACGAGACGCTGCGGGCCCCCGGCACGCTGCCCACCCTGCGGGCCCTGGTCGCCGGCGGGTACGTCGGCCGCGCCGACGGCGAGGCGCTGCTGCGCGGCTACCGGTTCCTGCGCGGCGTCGAGCACCGGCTGCAACTGCAGGGGCTGCGCCGCACCCACACCGTGCCGGCCGACCCGGTGGCGCTGCGCTGGCTGGCCCAGGCCCTCGGCTACGCCTCGACCCCCGAAACCGACGTCGTCGACGCGTTCCGGGCCGACTGGGTCAGTCACGCCACCGAGGTACGCCGGCTGCACGCCAAACTGCTCTACCGGCCGCTGCTCGAATCCGTCGCCCGGGTGCCGGCCGAGTCGCTGCGGATGACCCCACAGGCCGCCCGGCGCCGGCTCGAGGTGCTGGGCTTCGCCGACCCGGCCGGGGCGCTGCGGCACCTGGAAGCCCTCACCGGCGGCGTCTCCCGGACCGCCGCCATCCAGCGCACGTTGCTACCGGTGCTGCTGCAGGAGTTCGCCGACGCCCCCGAGCCGGACCGGGGGCTGCTGAGCTACCGGCAGGTGTCCGACAAGCTCGGCAGCACCCCCTGGTACCTGCGGCTGCTGCGCGACGAAGGTCTGGTCGCCGGCCGGCTCGCCCGGACCCTCGGGCTGTCCCGGTACGCCGCCGACCTGCTGGCCCGCGAGCCCGAGGCACTGCGGATGCTGGCCTCCGACGTCGAACTCACCCCACGCGACGCGGCGGTGCTGCGCGCCGGCTTCGACGCCGCTGCGGCCCGCCACCTCGGCAGCGGCGGCGGCGAGCCGCCCGACCCGGTCCAGGCGGTCCGCGCGGTACGGGCCCTGCGCCGGCGCGAACTGCTCCGGCTGGCCTGCGCCGACGTACTCAACCGGGCCGGCGCGCTGGCCCCGGCCCGCGAGGCCCGGGGCCGGCTGGACGTGGCCGCCGTCGGCGCCGGGCTGTCCGCGGTGGCCGACGCCACGCTCGCCGCCGCGCTGCGGGTCGCGGTCGAGACCGTGCCGCCACCGGACGGTCTGCGGTTCGCGATCATCGGCATGGGCCGCCTCGGCGGGTACGAGATGAGCTACTCCTCCGACGCCGACGTGCTCTTCGTCTACGACCCACCGCCCGGCCTCGCCGACGACGAGGCCAGCGCCGCCGCCCGGGCGGTCGCCGAGGAGCTGCGCCGGCTGCTCGGCATGCCGGCCCCCGACCCGCCGCTCGGGGTGGACGCCGACCTGCGCCCCGAAGGCCGGCAGGGGCCGCTGGTGCGCAGCCTCGCGGCGTACGCCCAGTACTACGCCCGGTGGGCGAAGGTGTGGGAGGCGCAGGCGCTGCTGCGGGCCCGGTTCGTCTGCGGCGACCCGTCGCTGGGCGAGGAGTTCGTCGCCGTCGCCGACCCGGTCCGCTACCCGGCCGGCGGGTTGAGCCGGGAGCAGGTCGTCGAGATCCGCCGGATCAAGGCCCGGGTGGAGACCGAACGACTGCCGCGCGGCGCCGACCCGGCCACCCACACCAAGCTCGGCCGGGGCGGGCTCGCCGACGTCGAATGGGCGGTGCAGCTGACCCAGCTGCGGCACGGGCACGCGGTGCCGGCGCTGCGCGACACCCGTACCCTGGTCGCCTTGGCCGCGGCCCGCGATGCCGGCCTGGTCGACCGGGCCGACGCGACCGCGCTGCGCGCCGGATGGGTCCTCGCCTCCCGGGTCCGCGACGCGCTGATGCTGGTCCGGGGCCGGGCCACCGACCAACTGCCCCGGCACGGTGCCGAGCTGGCCGGGGTGGTCCGGTTGCTCGGCGGCACCGACCCCGGCCAGTTCCTGGACGACTACCTGCGGACCGCCCGCCGCTGCCGGGCCGCGGCGGAGCGGGTCCTCGGTGCCTGACCGCGGCGGCGAGCCCGGGACGCGGTACCACCTCATCCGCTACGTCGGTCTGGCCGGCGCGGTCGCCCTCGCGGTCGCCGCCGGCCTGGGCGGCGCGCTGCCCGAACCACCGGCCGCCGGCTGGGCGGTCTTCACCAGCGGAACCGGCGTACTCAGCGTGCTCGCCTGGGCCGCCGGCACCGGTGCGATGGTGTGGGCCTGGTGGTCGGCCCGGCACGGTGTGCCGTCGGTACGGTGGGCGTCGACCACCGTCGGCCTCTGGGCGGTGCCGCTGCTGGTGGCGCCGCCGTTGGGCAGCCGGGACATCTACTCGTACGCCTGCCAGGGCTGGATTCTGCGCGACGGTGGCGACCCGTACTCCGGAGTGGCCGGTCAGGGCTGTCCCTGGGTCGACGCGGTCGCCCCGCTGTGGCGCGACACCCCGGCCCCGTACGGGCCACTGTTCGTCTGGCTAGCCGGGCTGGCGGTCGCGGTCGGTGCCGGTCTGATCGGCACCCTGCTGGCGCTGCGGCTGACCGCCGTGGCCGGGCTGGTGCTGGTGGCGGTGGCGCTGCCCGGTCTGGCCGCCAGGTGCGGCCTGCCGGCCGGCCGGGCGCTCTGGCTGACCTTGGGCTGCCCGGTGGTGCTGATCCACCTGGTGTCGGGGGCGCACAACGACGCGTTGATGGTCGGTCTGCTGGTCGCGGCGCTATGGGTGATCGCCGCCGGCTCGGCCCGCGGGACCGATCCAGGGACCGGCGGCGTCGGTGGTGCGTCGGTGGCGGCCGTCGCCGGTGGGCTGCTGCTCGGGCTGGCCGTCGCGGTGAAGGCGACGGCCCTGGTGGTCGTACCGTTCGCGGCGGTGCTCGCGGTGGCCGGGCCGCGCCGACCGGCCGCCCTGGTCCGGGCCGGTGCGCTGGTGGTGGCGGGGGTGGTCGGCGCGGTCGCGGCCACCACGGCGCTGTCCGGGCTCGGCCTGGGCTGGGTGGACGGGCTGTTTCGCAGCGGCGACTCGCGGCAGTGGACCTCACCGCCGACCGCCGTCGGGCTGCTGATCGACTATCTGGGGCGACTGGTCGGGGTGCGACTGGACGCGGTCGGGGCGGCCCGCGTGGTGGGCCTGGCGGTGCTCGCCGGTTTCCTGGTGTGGCTGTGGTGGCGGGTGTGGCGCGGCGGCGGACCGTTCGCCGGCTGGCGGGGCCCGGACGGTCGTGCCGTGCCGGTGGCGGACTCCGTCGGCCCACCGGCGACCTGGGACCGGGGGACCGTGGTGTTCGGGGCAGGGCTGGCGCTGGCCGCCACGGTGCTCGCCGCGCCGGTCGTCTACCCGTGGTACCTGAGCTGGCCGTTGGCGTTGCTGGCCGCCGCCGCGTACCGCACCGGGTGGTTCCTGCTGCCGGTGGCGGTCGCCGGTTTCCTGGTCCTGCCGGACGGTTCGGGGGTCGCCGCGCTCACCAAGGCGCCGGGCACGGTGGCCATGTGCGCGCTGATCGTGGTGCTGGTGGTGCGGGCGGTCCGGTCCGCCCGGCGCCCCGACGCGAGCTGACGGACGTCGGACGAGACCGGGGCGGGCAGCGAAACGGCGGTGGGGGCGAGCCGAGGCCCGCCCCCACCGCCGTCGTCCACTGCTGGACCGGCGCGGCCGGAATCAGCAGTCGAAGTACATCGCGAACTCGTGCGGGGTCGGCCGCAGGCGGACCGGGTCGACCTCGTTGGACCGCTTCCAGTCGATCCAGGTGGAGATGAGGTCCGGCGTGAAGACCCCACCCTCGAGCAGGAAGTCGTGGTCGGCCTCCAGCGAGTCCAGCACGGCCGGCAGCGAACCCGGCACCTGCTTGACGTTGCCCCACTCCTCCGGCGGCAGGTCGTACAGGTCCTTGTCGATCGGCTCCGGCGGCTCGATCTTGCTCTTGATGCCGTCCAGACCGGCCATCAGCATGGCGGAGAAGGCCAGGTAGACGTTGGCCGACGGGTCCGGCACCCGGAACTCGACCCGCTTGGCCTTGGCGTTGCTGCCGGTGACCGGGATACGGGTGCAGGCGGACCGGTTGCGCTGCGAGTACACCAGGTTGACCGGCGCCTCGAAGCCGGGCACCAGCCGGCGGTACGAGTTGACCGTCGGGTTGGTGAAGGCCAGCAGCGACGGCGCGTGGTGCAGCAGACCGCCGATGTACCAGCGGGCGGTGTCCGACAGGCCGGCGTAGCCGGTCTCGTCGTAGAACAGCGGCTCACCGTTGAGCCACAGGCTCTGGTGGGTGTGCATGCCGGAGCCGTTGTCGCCGAACAGCGGCTTCGGCATGAAGGTCGCCGTCTTGCCGCTGGCCCAGGCGGTGTTCTTCACGATGTACTTGAACAGCTGCAGCTGGTCGCCGGCGTGCAGCAGGGTGGAGAACTTGTAGTTGATCTCGGCCTGGCCGGCGGTGCCGACCTCGTGGTGCGACCGCTCCACGGTGAAGCCGGTGTCGATCAGCTTGCGGACGATCTTGTCACGCAGGTCGGCGTAGTGGTCGACCGGCGGCACCGGGAAGTAGCCGCCCTTGTAGTTGGTCTTGTACCCGCGGTTGCCGCCCTCTTCCTCGCGACCGCTGTTCCACCAGCCCTCGATCGAGTCGATGTAGTAGTAGGCCTGGTTCGCGGAGGTCTCGTGGCGGATCGAGTCGAAGATGTAGAACTCCGCCTCGGGCCCGAAGTAGGCGGTGTCGGCGATGCCGCTCGCCGCCAGGTAGGCCTCCGCCTTCTTGGCCACGTTGCGCGGGTCCCGGGAGTACGGCTCCCGGGTGAACGGGTCGTGGATGAAGAAGTTGAGCGCCAGCGTCTTCTCGATCCGGAACGGGTCGATGAAGGCGGTGGCGACATCCGGCAGCAGCAGCATGTCCGACTCGTGGATCGCCTGGAAACCACGGATCGAAGACCCGTCGAAGGCGAGGCCGGTGGTGAAAATGTCCTCGTCGACCGACTCGACCGGCAAGTTGAAGTGCTGCATCACGCCGGGCAGGTCACAGAAGCGTACGTCGACGAATTTCACGCCCTCGTCTTTGAGGTACCGCAGTAGTTCCTCGGGATTGGCGAACACACGTCCTCCTGGCACGTCGCACTGATGGCTATGCTGGTCGCGACGCTATGGCCGCAGGGTTGCCCCACCATGTCTCTAATGTTTCCGCCGTGTTACGTCCGGTGCGGAGCGTGATCCCGACCAATCGTCCCCCGCAGGATACGGCAGACGGCCCAGACTAGTCTGGCCGTTCGTGGGTATCGGGAGGGGGCAGCGTGGCGGCAAGCGCAAACGCGGCTGCGGGTGGAGCGACCGGTGGCCCGGCGGGGCCGGGTGACGAGGTGCCGAGTCTGCTACGACGAACCGGCGCCCTGGTGATTGATTGGCTACTCTGTGTGCTGATCTCCAGCCTCTTCGCCGACCCGGCCCGCTCCGGCTGGCCACCGGTGGTGGTGCTGATCGCCGAGTACGGCTTCTTCCTGGGCTTGTTCGCCCAGACCCCGGGAATGTGGCTGGCCAGGATCCGGTGCGTCTCGGACGCCGACGGCGGCCGGATCGGCGTACCCCGGGCACTGCTGCGCGGACTGCTGCTGGCCCTGGTGATCCCGCCCCTGGTGATGGACGGGCGGCGGCGCGGCCTGCACGACCGGGCCGCCGGATCGGTCGTCGTCGCCGCCCCCCGCTGACCCACGACCGCACCGCCACCCCTAGCCGGACTGCCCGGCCCGCCGCTACCCGACCGGACCGACCGACCCGACCCGGACCGCAATGGCGGCGACCGGCGGTCAGCGGCCGCGGGTCTGCCGGAAGGCGCCCTTCGGCGGGCGCATGTTCTTCGGAATGGCGCCCTTGGGTATTTGCGGCCGGGCCGACAACGCGGTCAGCCGCTTGTCCAACGCGTTGACGTCCTTGCCGGTCAGGTTGCGCGGCAAGCGCATCAACGTCGTACGCATCTTGCGGATCGACAACTCGCCCTCGTCGGTGCCGATCACGTAGTCGTACAGCGGCGCGCTGCCGATCACCTTCGCCAGCCGCCGCTTCTCCTGACCGAGCAACCCTCGGACCCGCTGCGGGTTGCCCTCGGCGAGCAGGATCACCCCCGGCCGCCCGATCACCAGATGGACCATGTCCATCTGGGTGGTCGAACTGACCGCCGGCGTCACCCGCCAGTCACCGCGCATGTTCTCCAGCAGCGAGGCCGCCGCACCCGGCTGGCCCTCGGCGACGTTCATCATGGCCGTGTTCGACCGCAGGTTCAGCACGATCAGTACGGCGAGCAGCGCCAGCAGGATGCCGACCGGCAGCCACATCCAGCCCCAGGCCAGCGTCACCGGCACAGTGATCGCCAGCGGCAGCACGACGGCGGCCACCGCCAGCGGGACGAACCACTTGTCGCGCTTGGCGGTGAACGAGAACACCATGCCGATCTGCTTCAGCCGCTGGCCGAACGACACCTTCTCCTGGGGTTTCGCCATGCGAGGGAGTCTAGTTGCCGGGGGCGAAGCCGTTCACCGGGCGGTCAGCCGGCCAGCGGCTGGGCCTCGCGCTGGCGCAGCGCCTGCTGGTAGAGCCGGCCGGCGCGGTACGACGAACGCACCAGCGGGCCGCTCATCACCCCGGAAAAGCCGATCTGCTCGGCCTCCTCGCGCAGCTCGACGAACTCCTCCGGCTTGACCCAGCGCTGCACCGGGTGATGCCGCGGCGTCGGGCGCAGATACTGGGTGATGGTGATCAGCTCGCACCCGGCGGCGTGCAGATCGCGCAGCGCCTGCGACACCTCGGAGCGCTCCTCGCCGAGGCCGAGGATCAGATTGGACTTGGCCACCAGACCGGCCGTGCGGGCCCGGGTGAGCACGTCGAGCGAGCGCTCGTACCGGAAGGCCGGCCGGATCCGCTTGAAGATCCGGGGCACCGTCTCGACGTTGTGGGCGAGCACCTCCGGTCGGGCGGCGAACACCTCGTCGAGCTGGCCGGCGTCGCCGTTGAAATCCGGGATCAGCAACTCGACCCCGCAGCCGGGCTGCAGCGCGTGGATCTGCCGGACGGTCTCGGCGTACAGCCAGGCACCCCCGTCGGGCAGGTCGTCGCGGGCCACCCCGGTGACCGTGGCGTAGCGCAGACCCATCGCCGCGACCGACTCGCCGACCCGGCGGGGCTCGTCGGCGTCGAACTCGGCCGGCTTGCCGGTGTCGATCTGACAGAAGTCGCAGCGCCGGGTGCACTGGTCCCCACCGATGAGGAAGGTGGCCTCCCGGTCTTCCCAACACTCGTAGATGTTGGGGCAGCCGGCCTCCTGACAGACGGTGTGCAGCCCTTCCCGTTGCACCAGCCCGCGCAGCTCGGTGAACTCCGGCCCCATCCTGGCCTTGACCTTGATCCACGGGGGTTTGCGCTCGATCGGGGTCTCGGCGTTGCGGACCTCCAGGCGCAGCAGGCGTCGTCCCTCCGGAGCAATGGTCACCCTTGCCAGCCTACGCCGGCCGGTGCCCGCTCGGGCGGCCAGGCGACCGCGCGGCCGCCGCTCACCGGGTGAGTTGGCTCACCCGAGGCATCGATCGGCCGGCTGACCCGAGATCGGCCGGCTGGCCGGAGAGCGGTCGGCTCAGCCGAGCGTGGGCAGGTGCCGTTCGACGACCGGCAGCACCTCGGCGACGGTCACCGGCCGGCCGAGCTCGGCGCTCAGCGAGGTGACGCCGACGTCGCGCAGACCGCACGGCACGATCCGGTCGTACGCCGTCAGGTCCGGATCGCAGTTGATCGCGAAGCCGTGCTGGGTGACCCCGCGGGCGACCCGGATGCCGATCGCCGCCACCTTGCGGGCCGGTCCACGGTCGTCGGCCGGCACCCAGACCCCGCTGTGGTTCGGCCCGTCGAGGCGGGTGGCGGCCAGCCCGAACTCGGCGCAGACGTCGATCAGCAGTTGCTCGACCCGGCGTACGTAGGCGACCACGTCGATCGGTTCCGGCAACCGGACGATGGGGTAGCCGACCAGCTGCCCCGGGCCGTGCCAGGTGATCTTGCCGCCCCGGTCGACGTCCACCACCGGGGTGCCGTCCACCGGGCGGTCCCACGGTTCGGTGCGCTTGCCGGCCGTGTACACGCTCGGGTGCTCCAGCAGGAGCACGGTGTCCGGCTCCTCACCGGCGACCACGGCGGCGTGCAGTCGACGCTGCTCCTGCCAGGCGGTCTGGTAGTCGACGACTCCGGCTCGGACCCCGCGCGCGCGGGGAAGGGTGCTGGTCACGCCGTCCAGCCTAGTCCGTTACCGGTCGGTCGGGCCGGTCCGGTCCGTGGTCCGGCTCACCAGCCGCCCTCGGGCGCCGGCCAGAGCCAGACGTCGGTGATCCGTTGCGGCGGGCCGAGCAGCTCGGTGGTCGCGGTCAGCAGGGCCTCGGCGTCGACCGGGAACTTCGCGCCGTGCACCTGATCGGCGAGCACCACTGCCTCGGCGTCCCAGTACCGCAGGTCGGCGCGGGCGGCGGCCCGGTCGGCGTCGGTGATCGGCGGCACCACGCCGGAGCGGGCGACCTCGTGCAGCAGCCCGTCGGTGGCCCGGGGGACCGGTCCGATCCGGCCCCGGCCGTCCGGTCCGCCGGGGCCGAGGAAGAAGCCGGACGGGATGGCGAACTCGCCCTGCCGGTTCGCGAACGCGTACGCCTGCCAGCGTTGACCGTCGGGGAGCACGTCGAGGGTGAACGGTACCGGGGCGAGCACCCCGCCCTGGCTGACGTGGTCGCGCCAGGCACCCGAGGTGATGAAGTCCGGGATCGGCTCCCGTTCGATGGTGAGCAGACTGGCCGGGGTCAGCGGCAGCAGCGCCGCGACGAACGCCGCGGCCCACCACCGGCCGTACCGCGCCTGCCCGGCGGCCCGACGGGTGAGTAGCAGCGTCAGCGTCAGCGCCAGCAGGATG
The DNA here is from genome assembly GCF_029626105.1 of Solwaraspora sp. WMMD792. Classification (NCBI taxonomy): domain Bacteria; kingdom Bacillati; phylum Actinomycetota; class Actinomycetes; order Micromonosporales; family Micromonosporaceae; genus Solwaraspora; species Solwaraspora sp. WMMD792. Next base: position 3,665,019 of record NZ_JARUBH010000009.1, on the reverse strand, counting down.
CCGATGACCGGGGTGACCACCATGGCCAGCCGGGCCGGCAGCGCGGCGTTGAACACCGGTGCGCCGGCCAACGGGGCGTACGGCAGCGGGATGTCGGTGATCGTCCCGCCGATCTTCAGTCGGGGGCCGAGGGAGAGCAGCGCGAACACGGCGGCGGTGACGGCGAGGGCTCGCAGCGTCGCTCGCCGGCCGGGATCGGCGGCCCGCCAGAGCAGCACCAGGCAGCCGACGGTCAACACCAGCAGCGGTACGCCGAAGAAGCTGTTCTCCTCGGTCTCGTTCGGCGCCAGCCCGGTACCCAGCCCGGCGACACCGGCCAGCGAGCGTTCCGGGAACGCCCCGTAGGCGAGGAGGTCCTCGCTGTGCACCCGGGCGTCGAACCCGGTGCCGTGGAACACCTGCGGGCCGAAGAAGTGCAACCACAACGGGTACGCCAACAGCGTGATGGCGACCACCGCGGTCACCGCCAGTCCGCGTAGCAGTCGGGGGAGCGCGTCGCGGACCTCGGCCCGGCGGCTGCGGTCCAGCGCCCAGACGCCGAGGAACACGCCGCAGGCCAGAGCGGTGAAGAACAGGCCCTCGGCGGCGATCGAGAAGGCCGCCGCGACGGCTACGCCGAGGATCAGGCCGTTGCGTGCCCAGCCGCCCCGGTCCAGCGGCCGCGCTCCGGGGCGCCCACGCAGCGCGAGGACCCGCCAGACGATGATCGGCACCAGCCAGCCGGCGGTCCAGTTGAGGTGGGCGTTGGCGTGCGACACCATGGCCGGCGCGAAGCCGCAGAACAGTCCGCCGACGGCGGCGGCCAGCCGGGACGGCACGAACGGAGCGCCGTTGTCGCCGGTGGGTAGCCGGGACAGCAGCCAGTACCAGGCGAAACCGGTGCCGGCCAGGTTGAGGGTGAGGATCACCAGGAAGGTCGCCGGTGGCCCGATCAGGAAGGTCAGCGGCGCGAACAGCACCGCGTACACGGTGATCGAGGTGTTGACCGCGAGATTCACCCCGTCGGGGGCGTTGAGCAGGTACGTGAACAACGGGTTCTCGCCGTGGGTCAGCGCGTACGCCCCGTAGCCGAGCAGCCACTCGAACAGCGCCTGGTCGCTGGAGTTGACGGTGATCGCCCGGCTGCCCGGTCCGGCCCAGAGTCCGCTGGTGACCCAGCCGGCGAGGGCCACCGCGACGACCGCGACGACCAGGTCGGCGCGCCACCGGGTCGGGCCGCCGGCCCGGCCCCCCGGACGGCCGCTGGTCACCGGCCGGGTGGTCGCGGCGCTGTCGGGCAGTGGGGACGGAGCGGTCGGCACCGGCGGAGAGTACCAATTTCGCCCGACACGCCCGTGCCGTACCTAGGCTTGACGAAGTTATTGGAAATGACTTCCAATGTACGCGTACCTGTTGAGTTGTTTGGGAGAGATCCACGGTGAAGATCTGTTTTGTCGGTAAGGGTGGCAGTGGCAAGACCACCCTGGCGGCCCTGTTCGCCCGCCACCTCGCAGCCACCCCGGTCGGCCCCGACGGCGGCCCGCCGCCGCTGCTCGCGGTCGACGCCGACATCAACCAGCATCTCGCCGCGGCCCTCGGTGCCAGCGACGACGAGGCGGTGCTGCTACCGGCGCTGGGCGACCACCTGGCCGACATCAAGGAGTACCTGCGCGGCGACAATCCCCGGATCAGCTCGGCTGCGGCGATGGTCAAGACCACCCCGCCCGGGCGTGGCTCGCGGCTGCTCACCGTCGCCGGGGCCAACCCGATCTACGACGCGTTGGTCCGCGAGGTGGCCGGCATCCGGCTCGCCGTGACCGGGCCGTTCGCCACCGACGATCTCGGCGTCGCCTGCTACCACTCCAAGGTCGGTGCGGTGGAACTGCTGCTCAACCACCTGGTCGACGGTGCCGGCGAGTACGTGGTGGTCGACATGACCGCAGGGGCCGACTCGTTCGCATCCGGGCTGTTCACCCGATTCGACACGACGTTTCTGGTCTGCGAGCCCACGGTGCGCAGCGTCGGGGTCTACCGGCAGTACGTCGGGTACGCCCGCGACTACGGCGTACGGGTGCACGTGATCGGCAACAAGATCGACGACGAGTCGGACGTGGACTTCCTGCGCGAGCACGTCGGCGCCGACCTGCTTACCTGGGTCGGCCGGTCGGCCTTCGTCAAGGCCGCCGAACGAGGTCGACACCAACCGATCACCGCGATGGAGCCGGCGAACCGTGACGCACTGGACACGATGCGTACAGCCGTCGATGCTTGTGTGAAGGACTGGGCCAGCTACACCCGGCAGGCGGTGGAGTTCCACCTGCGCAACGCCGCCGCCTGGGCCAACGACCGGGTCGGCGAGAACCTCGCCGACCAGGTCGACCCGGAGTTCGTACTCGGACCAGACCTCCTGGTCCGCTGACCGTCAGCGTGAGGAGAAAGCATGTCCCTCGACGTACCCGCCGCTCTGCTGGAGCAGGCCGAGGCCGGCCGGGTCGACGACGCCGAGTTCGTCGACTGCGTACGCCAGTCCCTGCCGTACGCCTGGTCGGTGGTGTCCCAGGTGGCCGCCGAGGCCCAGGACGGCCCGGCCGAGTTCGCCGACCACGCGGTGCCGCCGCCCAGCGAGGCCGAGCGTGGCCAGCTGCTGCGGGCGCTGGCCAGCGACGCGATCCGGGGTGGCCTGGAGCGGCACTTCGGCGTCAAGTTCGCCTTCCAGAACTGCCACCGGGTGGCCGCCTTCAAACTCTCCGCCGTCGGCGGAGTGACCTACCAGGAGTTCATCTCCCCGGTGGCCCAGCTGCGCAACCAGTCACCCGAGCTGCGTGACTGCTGAGCCGATCACCGCACCGGTGGCCGGCGACCTGAACCAGCCAGCAGTGGACCTGTTCCTGCTGGCGGCACATGGTCTGCCGGCCACCGTCGACTACGCGCGCGCCGCCGAGGCAGCCGGCCTCGGCGGCGTGTGGCTGGCCGAACACCACTTCGTCTCGTACGGGCAGTGCCCGTCCGCCACCACCCTGGCCGGCTACCTGCTCGGGGCCACCCGTCGGATCGCCGTCGGCACCGCGGCGGCCGTGCTGTCCAACCGGCATCCGGTCGCGCTCGCCGAGGAGACGGTCCTGCTCGACACGGTCTCCGCCGGCCGGTTCCGGCTCGGTGTCGCCCGTGGCGGTCCCTGGGTGGACCTGGAGGTCTTCGGCACCGGCCTGGACCGGTACCGGGACGGCTTCGCCGAGTCGCTGGATCTGCTGGGCCGCTGGCTCTCCGGCGCGGCGACGGTCGGCGCCGACGGCGGGTTCTTCGCGTTCCGGGACGTGCCGGTGGTGCCCCGACCGGCCCGCCCGATCCCGGTCTGGGTGGCGGCGACCTCGCCGGCCACGGTCGACCTCGCGGCCGCCCGAGGCCATCCGCTGCTGCTCGGGGTGCACGACGACGACGCGGCGAAGGCCGCCACGCTGGCCCGGTACGCCGACGTCGCCGCCGACCACGGACACGATCCGGCCGTCGTGCCGCACGCCTCGGTGCATCTGATCGGGCTCGCCGACTCCCGGGCCGCCGCCGAGCGTCAGCTCCGCCGGACCCTGCCACCCTGGCTGGCCACCACCCGGGAGTACGTCCGGATCGACGGCTCGTCGCCGGCCCACCGGGACCTCGACGCCTACGCCGAGCACCTGCTGCGAATCCACCCACTGGGCAGCGCGGCCGAGTGCGCCGCGCGGCTCGCCGCCAGCGCGGCGACCGTCGGCGCCCACCGGCTGGTGCTGATGGTCGAGGGCGTCGGCCCGGCCGCCACCGGCGAGCTGATCAGCGCCATCGGCACCGATCTGCTCCCGGCCCTGCCCTGACCGGTTCGGAGCTCTGACCGGTCTGGACGCCACCCGGTGCCGGGTCACCCCTGCGTCAGGGCGGCGTGCAGCGCGTCCGGCAGCTCCGGATACCGGTACGTGAAGCCGGCCTCGGTCAGCGCCCCGGGCAGCACCCGGGAGGAGCGCAGCGCCTCGGTGGCGAACTCGCCCAGCGCCACGTGCAACGCGAACGCCGGGATCGGCAGCACCGCCGGTCGGTGCACCGCCGCCCCGAGCGCCTTGCCGAACGCCGCGTTGGTCACCGGTGCCGGCCCGACCACGTTGACCGGCCCGGAGATGTCGTCGTGGTCGAGCAGGAAGGTCGCCGCCCGCAGCCAGTCCTGCATGGCGATCCACGGCACCCACTGCCGCCCGCTGCCGAGCTTGCCGCCCAGGCCGAGCCGGAACGGCAGCAGCTGCGGCTTGAGCAGGCCGCCGTCGCGGTGCAACGGCAGACCGGTGCGCAGCCGGACCACCCGTACGCCAGCGGTCTCGGCCGGCCCGGTGGCCGCCTCCCAGACCCGGGCCACGTCGGCCAGGAAACCCTCACCGGCCGGGGCGTTCTCCTCGACCGGCTGGTCGCCGGTGTCGCCGTACCAGCCGACCGCCGACGAGTTCAGCAGCACCGCCGGCCGGTCCGCCGCCGCGAGCCCGGCCATCGCGGTGGCCAGCGTGGTGGTGCTGTCCACCCGGCTGGACCGGATCAACGCCTTGTAGCCGTCGGTCCAGCGCTTGTCGCCGACCCCGGCGCCGGCCAGGTTGATCACCGCGTCGATGCCGGTGAACACCGCCGGGTCGAGCTGCCCGGCCGACGGTGACCAGCTGAACTCAGCCGGCCCGCGCGCCGGTCGGCGGACCAGCTGTACGGTCTCGTGTCCGCAGCTGTGCAGGTGGTCGGTCAGTCTGGTGCCGAGGAAGCCGGACGCGCCGGCCAGCAGGATGCGCATGCCGACATCTTCGCTGATCGTGGTGATGCCGGATGCGGACCACCACCATCCGGTGCAGAACGGCGGTGGGTGCCGGCCGGGATCGGCCGGCACCCACCGCTACGGCAACCGGGGTCGCTCTGTCGTCGAACGCCGTCAGGACAGGCCGAGCTCGCCTTCGAACGCGCCGGCCTCCAGCCGCTCCTTGACCGCGCTGAGGAACCGGGCGGCGTCCGCGCCGTCGACCAGCCGGTGGTCGTAGGACAGCGCCAGGAAGACCATCGACCGTGGTGCGATGATCTCGCCGAGCTCCGGGTCGTCGACCACGGCGGCGCGTTTCACCACCGCTCCGGTGCCGAGGATGGCGGCCTGCGGCAACGGCACGATCGGGGTGTCGAACAGCGCCCCCCGGCTGCCGGTGTTGGTCAGCGTGAAGGTGGCACCGGACAGCTCGTCGGGGCCGATCTTGTTGGTCCGGGTCCGCTCGGCCACGTCGGCGATCCGCCGTGCCAGTCCACCGAGGTTGAGATCGCCGGCGTCGCGGATCACCGGCACCAGCAGACCCCGCTCGGTGTCCACCGCCACGCCGAGGTGCTCCCCGTCGGGATAGGTGATCGTGCCGGCCTGCATGTCGATGGAGGCGTTGACCACCGGGTAGGTGCGCAGTGCCTCCACCGCCGCCAGCGCGAAGAACGGCAGGAACGACAGTTTGACGCCGTGCTTGGCCTGGAAGTCGCCCTTGACCCGGGCCCGCAACCGGGCGATCTTGGTCACGTCGACCTCGACGACCGTGGTCAGCTGGGCCGAGCTCTGCAGCGACTCGTGCATCCGCTTGGCGATGACGGTCCGGGTCCGGCTCATCTTCTCGGTCCGGCCGCGCAGCGGGCTGGGTTGCGCCTTGGCCGCCGTCGGTGCCGCAGCCGGTGCCGCAGCCGGTGCCGCCGGCTTGGCCTGTTCGGCCTTGGCCCGCTCGGCGGCGGCCCGCGCCTGCTCGGCCGCGGTCAGCACGTCCTGCTTGCGGATCCGCCCGCCGACCCCGGTGCCGCGCACCGAGGCCAGGTCGACCCCCTGCTCGGCGGCGAGCTTGCGGACCAGCGGGGTGACGTAACCGCCGTCACCGTTGGCGCTGGCCGGCGGGGCCGCCGGAGCGGTCTGCTGTGCCGGTGCCGGCGGTGCGGCCTGCGTCGGTGCGGCGGACTCGGTGGCCGGGGCCGGGCTGGCGTACGAGGCGCCCGGCTGGGCCGGTGCGGGGGCGGCCGGCTCCGGTTGTGCCGCCGGCTGCGGCTGGGCGGGTTCGGCCTGCGGTGCGGCGGCCGGCTCCGGTGCCGCCGGAGCCGAGGCCCCACCGGGGCTGCCGACCAGGGCCAGCTCGGCACCGACGTCGGCGGTGTCGTCCTCCGGCACCTTGATCTCCAGCAGCGTCCCCGCGACCGGCGACGGGATCTCGGTGTCGACCTTGTCGGTGGAGACCTCCAGCAGCGGTTCGTCGACCTCGACGGAATCACCGACCTGCTTGAGCCAGCGGGTGACGGTGCCCTCGGTGACGCTCTCGCCGAGGGCCGGCATCCGGACCGCGGTGGCGTCGCCACCGGTCGCCGGTGGGGCGCTGTCGGCCGCTGGCTGGGCCGGCGCTGCGGCCGGCTCCGGCTCGGCGGGCTGTTCCTGCGGCGTGGTCGCGGCGGGCTCGGCGGGGGCGGTCTGCCCACCGTCGTCCTGTCCGCCGTCCTCCTGCTGTCCGCCGTCGTCCTGCCCGCCGGAGATGACCGCGAGTTCGCTGCCCACCTCGGCGGTCTCGTCCTCACTCACCACGATCCGGGTGAGCACCCCGGCCGCAGGCGACGGGATCTCGGTGTCGACCTTGTCGGTGGAGACCTCCAGCAGCGGTTCGTCGACCTCGACCCGGTCGCCTTCCTGCTTCAACCAGCGGGTGACGGTGCCCTCGGTGACGCTCTCGCCGAGCCGGGGCATGGTGACCGATACCGGCATATCTACAAGACTCCTCTAGTCAGGCGTGTGCGTGCAGCGGCTTGCCGGCCAGGGCCAGGTGGGCCTCGCCCAGCGCCTCGCCCTGGGTCGGGTGGGCGTGCACGAGTGGTGCGACGTCGGCCGGGTCGGCCTCCCAGTTGTAGATCAACTGCGCCTCGCCGATCAGCTCGCCGACCCGGGCACCGACCAGGTGCAGTCCCACGACCGGGCCGTCGACGACCCGGACGAGCTTGACGAAGCCGGTGGTCTTGAGGATCTGGCTCTTGCCGTTGCCGCCGAGGTTGTAGTTGTAGGTCTTGACCTTGTCGGCCCCGTACTGCTCCTTGGCCTTCGCCTCGGTCAGCCCGACCGACGCGAGCTCCGGGTCCGAGTAGGTGACCCGGGGGATGCCGCTCTCGTCGATCACCGCTGGGCTGCGGCCGGCGATCTCCTCGGCGACGAAGATGCCCTGCTGGAAGCCGCGGTGGGCCAGCTGCAGGCCGGGCACGATGTCGCCCACGGCGTAGACGTTCGGCAGGTTGGTCCGCAGCCGCTCGTCGGTCAGCACGAAGCCACGGTCCATCTTCAGACCCTGCTCTTCGTACCCGAGGTTGGCGGTCACCGGCCCGCGCCCGACGGCGACCAGCAGCAGCTCGGCCTCCAGGGTCTCGCCGCCGGCGATCGTCATCCGGACGCCGGACTCGGTACGTTCGACCTTCTCGAACGGCTTGCCGGTCTTGAACCCGATACCGCGCTTGCGGAACGCCCGCTCCAGCGCCTTGGACGACTCCTCGTCCTCGGCGGCGACCAGCCGGGGCAGCGCCTCGACGATGGTCACGTCGACGCCGAAGGAGCGCCAGACGCTGGCGAACTCGACACCGATCACCCCGCCGCCGAGCACGATCGCCGACGACGGCACCCGGTCCAGCTCCAGCGCGTGCTCGCTGGTCAGAATCCGCTCGCCGTCGACCTCGATGCCGGGCAGGCTACGCGAGTAGGACCCGGTGGCCAGGATCACGTTGCGGCCGGTGTACCGGGCCCCGTCGACCTCGACGGTGTCCGGGCCGACCAGCCGGCCGGTGCCCGCCACGTAGGTGATCTTCGAAGACTTGATCATGCCCTGCAGGCCCTTGTACAGCCGGCCGACCACGCCGTCCTTGTAACTGTTCACCCCGGCCATGTCGATGCCGACCAGGTCCGCCTTGACACCGAACTGCTCGGACTCGCGCGCGTTGTCGGCCACTTCGGCGGCGTGCAGCAGCGCCTTGGTGGGGATGCAGCCACGGTGCAGGCAGGTGCCACCGACCTTGTCCTTCTCGATCAGGGCTACCGACAGATCGAGTTGTACGGCGCGCAGGGCAGCCGCGTAGCCTCCACTACCGCCGCCGAGGATGACCAGGTCGAAGGTCCCGCCGTTCGGCTCACTCACAGTTCACTCCCAGGTCACGTCGCTGCACAGGAGGGCCGTCCCCTGCGTCGTCCCATGGAACGGGCAGACTTTCCCCGGTCATCTTGTCACTTGTAGTGTCTGAACGCTCAACGAGGTGCCCAAGGACACGTGGTCGCAACGTAGGCTTGCCCTGTCCGTCTATGCGCGCGGGCGTCGGACAGCCGGGCCCGGCCCGACCGCACCAGGCCGCCCGGCCGGCACCTGCGCGGTCTTGTCAGCTGGGGGAGGGGAACGCCGGTGGCGTGGTTTCGTCGGCGCAAGCAGTCGAGCGGGGCACCGGGAGGACGGCCGGCGAACCGGGCTGATCTCGACCATCTCGAGGAGTTCGTCCGCAGCCGCCGCGGGGTCGAGGCGTTCATCGAGCCCCGGACCACGGTTACCGAGACGACGGTGATGCTCATCGCGTACGACGGTGAGTGGACCCGTCGTCGGGTCGACGGCCCGGACACCGCCCGTCGCTTCGCGCACAAGATGGCCATCCCGATCTACGACGTGGCGCTGGTCGGCTACCCGCAGCGGATGCGGGACTTCAACGAACGGCGCAAGCGGGCCGACCGGGCCGACCGGGGCTGACGTCCCCGCGTGGGTCGGGTGCCGGCCGGCACCCGACCCACGTCGGGCTGTGACGGGTCAGCCGTTGGCCGCGATGTCCTGCACCAGGTGCACCAGCGTGCGCACCGGTACGCCAGTGCCGCCCTTGCTCCAGTAGCCGAACGGCTCGCCGGAGTGGTAAGCCGGGCCGGCGACGTCGAGGTGCGCCCAGGCGACCCCCTCGCTGACGAACTCGCGGAGGAACACCCCGCCCTGCAGCATGTGGCCGGCCCGGTCCATCGCCGAGTTCACCTGGCAGATGTCCGCCACCTCCGACTCCATGCCCTTGCGGACGTCGTCGGGCAGCGGCATCGGCCAGGCCGGCTCGCCCACCGCGTCCCCGCCGGCCCGTACCCGGGCGCACAGCTCGTCGCTGCCCATCACCCCGGCCATCCGCTTGCCCAGCGCGACCACCTGACCGCCGGTCAGCGTCGAGGTCTCCAGCAGGTAGTCGCAGCCGTCCGCGCAGGCCCGGGCCATCGCGTCGGCGAGCACCATCCGGCCCTCGGCGTCGGTGTTGAGCACCTCCACCCGCTTGCCGTCGAACATGGTCACCACATCGCCGGGCCGGTACGCGGTACCCGACGGCATGTTCTCCGCCATCGGCAGGTACGCGGTGACCGGCACCGACGGCCGCAGCGCCGCGATCGCCAGCATGGCCGCCCCGACGGCGGCCGCGCCGGCCATGTCCGACTTCATCTCCCACATGCCCTGCGCCGGCTTGATCGACACGCCGCCGGTGTCGAAGGTGATGCCCTTGCCGACCAACGCGACCCGTGGGGCGTCCGGGGCCGCCTCCGGCGGCGTGTAGGAGACGATCACCAGCCGGGGCGGGGCGGCCGAGCCGCCGCCCACGGCGAGGATCCCGCCGTAGCCCCCGTCGACCAGCGCCTGCTCGTCCAGCACCTGCACGGTCAGCCCGGCGGCGACCACCGCGTCCCGTACCGAATCGGCGAACGCCGGCGGCCGCAGCTCGTTCGGCGGGGTGTTCACCCAGTCCCGGCAGGCGATCACCGCCGCGGCGACCGCCTCCGCTCGGGCCACCTCGGCCTGCACCGCGGGGTCGGCGGCGTCGGTCACGTGCAGGGCGATCGAGGCGACCGGTGCCCGTCGGCCCGGCTGCGGCCGGGTCTTGTAGCCGGCGAACCGGTAGCTACCGAGCAGCGCGCCCTCGGCGACCGCGCGCAGTGCCGCCGGTCCGTCCGCGTCATCCGGGACCGGCAACGCCACGGCGACCCGCGAGGTGCCGGCGAGTGCCCGTACCGCCGCGCCGGTCGCTCGGCGCAGCGTTTCCGGGGCGGGCGCCGCGCCGGTCGGCTCCGGACCCAGCCCGACTGCGACCAGAAGCGGCGGCCCGACCGTACCGAGCGTGGCCAGCTTGATCACTTCGCCGGCGGCGCCGGTGGCGCCGAGCAGACTGAGGGCCTCGGTCAGTCGACCCTCGAACGCGACCGCGATGCTCTCCGCCCCGGTCGCCAGCAACAGGGCGCGCGTCGTGCCCGGCGCGCCGTCCGCCGCCTGGTCTGCGTCCGGCTGGTCCTGACTATGTACACCGATCACCAGCGCGTCCACGGCCAGCTCAGCGGGGTCGGTGTCGACCAGGTCCAGGGTTGTGGTGGTTGATGTCACTCGGCGTCTCCGGCAGCTGGGCCGGTTGCCTTGTGGGCGACCGGCAGGTTGGTCTCCGGCGCAACTTGCTCCGCCGGACGGGGTGGTGCCCCGCCGATGCTAGCCACCTGCGGGTCCGCCGGTAAGTTGCCTCCCATGACCGAGGTGACCATGACCGGGGACGGCGCGCCGCGCAAATCCCCGCTGCACGACCGGCACGTCGCGCTCGGCGCGAAGTTCGCGGCCTTCGGTGGCTGGCAGATGCCGCTGGAGTACGCCGGCGGCGGCGTGCTGCGCGAGCACGAGTCGGTGCGCAACGCCGTCGGCGTGTTCGACGTGTCGCACCTCGGCAAGGCCCGGGTCACCGGACCCGGCGCGGCGGCGTTCGTCAACTCCTGCCTCAGCAACGACCTGGACCGGATCACCGCCGGCTCGGCCCAGTACACGCTCTGCTGCGACGACGCCACCGGCGGCGTCGTCGACGACATCATCGCCTACCGGTACGCCGACGACCACGTGTTCCTGGTGCCCAACGCGGCCAACACCGGCGAGGTGGTCGGCCGCCTGCGGGCGGCGGCGCCGGGCGGGGTCACGGTGACCGACGAGCACACCGGGTACGCCGTACTGGCGGTGCAGGGACCGGCCTCGGCTGGACTGCTCGCCGGGCTGGGACTGCCCACCGGGCATCCGTACATGAGCTTCGCCGCCGGTCGGCTGGCCGGCACCGACCTGGTCGTCTGCCGGACCGGGTACACCGGCGAGCACGGCTACGAACTGGTGGTGCCGGCCGAGGCGGCGGGCCGGGTGTGGGACCTGCTGCTGGCCGCCGAGACGCCGGTCGCCGCGCGGGCCTGTGGGCTGGGCGCGCGGGACACGCTGCGCACCGAGATGGGGTATGCGCTGCACGGTCAGGACCTGACGGTGGCGGTCACCCCGGTGCAGGCCCGGCTCGGTTGGGCGGTCGGCTGGCGCAAACCGGACTTCTGGGGTCGGACCGTACTGCTGGCGGAGAAGACGGCCGGGCCGGCCCGGCTGCTGCGCGGTCTGCAGGCCGTACAGCGGGCCATCCCGCGACCCGGCATGGCGGTGCTGCTCGACGGAGCGCAGGTCGGTGCGGTGACCAGCGGTACGTTCTCGCCGACCCGCAAGGCAGGCGTCGGCCTGGCTCTGCTGGACACCGCCGCAGTGCCGACCGACGGTGTCGAGGTGCAGGTCGACGTACGCGGCCGGCACGCGCCGATGCGGGTGGTGACCCCGCCGTTCGTGCCGTCGTCGGTGCGCTGACTGCCAGCTGCGCTGCCGGCGTCCCGGCTCAGCGCCCGGTCGCACCTCGGTCGCCCTGATCGAGCACCGACTCGGTCCAACCACCCTCCACCATCCGGTCCCCGCTGATCAGCGCCCAGTCGACCACGTCCGCGGCGTCCACCTCGACCGGGCTGCCGACCCGTACGGTCGGGTCGCAGACCGCGTCGACCGTGCTGGCGGCGTGAATCCGGCCGGGATGCGGCCAGCCGGTGACGCTGGCCCACACGTACTCGTGGCCGTCCGGCGCGGTGAGACCGTACTTGACCAGCAGTTGGCCGCCGAGCGCGCGGGCGAGGAACCGGGCCCGGACCCCGCCCAGCGACCGGCGGGCGGTGGTGATCGCCTGCGCCATCGCGTCGCTCTGTCGAGCGTAGTGGATCTCCGGCTGCCCGGCGCCGAAGAGCTCGCCGCAGACCTGGGCGAAATAGTCCCCGGCGTCGCTGTCGGCCACCTGCGGCGGCGGACGGAGGGTGAGGAAGGAGTCGGCCTCCGGATCGGTCGACGGGTCCAGCACGATCCGCAGCAGCGCAGAACCCGCCGAATCGTGCCGGTCCTGGTTGCCGTACGCGACGGCGATGTCGTGGCCGGACACCGGCAGGTTCACCGGCAGCTGGACGAAGGCCGGCGGCTCCGGTTCAGCCAGGGCCTCGGTCCAGATCCGCAGCAGCCGTCGGGCGGTCCCGGTCATGATCGCCCCCCAGGCCCGGACGAATCTCGGCGGCACCTGCTGCGCCTGCAGCTCCAGCAGCCCGAACCGACGTAGCCCTTTCGTGGTGAACCAGAGCCCGTCGTCGTCGGGGGAGTAGGGCACCAGGACCCAGTCGACCAGGCGGATCCGTCCGTCGGCGTCGGGCAGCGACCGCAACGCGCCGGCCGGGTCGAGGAACTGCAGCCCGAACAGGTCGATCAGGTCGACGTCGAGCGCGTCGGCCAGCGCCGCGCCGACCGCCCGCGCGGCCCACTCGTGCGCCGGCGGCCAACCCGGCCGGTAGCTGGCCTGCACCACCACGCAACGCTGCGCGGTGCGCAGCCGGGCGAGCTGGCCACCGGTGGCCCCGAACGCGGCCAGCAGATCCGGCGGCAGCTCCGGCAGCCGGTCGACCGGGCGGGTCTGCACGGTCATCAGCGGGCTGCCGAGCATCTGCCGGGTCAGGTCACGTACCGGCCGGGACAGCCGGTCACCGAGCCGGTCCACCGCGTCCAGCGCATCCGGTACGGCCGCGTCCGGCGGTATTACCGGGACCAGGTAGGTGGCGGCCAGCGACTCCGGCACCGGAACCGGCAGCAGCAGGTCGTCCGAACTGGCGGCCATAGGTGCTCACTGCTCCCCGGGTCGTGCGTCGCTGGCGAGGTGAACGCTACCGCGCTCCGGACCCGTGGCGGCCGAGGTTGCCGATCGCCGTGGCCCGCCGCCGGCTGGTCGGGGCGCGGCTGGTCGGGGCGCGGCCGGCACCGCACGGTCACCAGGTCACGGCGGCTTCGGGCACCGGGTTACCGCACGGTCACCAGGCCGAGGTAGACGGCGGTGCTGGTGAACTCGACGCCGGCACCCAGCACGTCGCCGGTGATCCCGCCGAACCGGCGTACCAGATGGCGCAGCCAGATCAGCCACAGCAGCACCGCGCCCAGCACGACCAGTGGCCCCTGCCAGGGGCGGTCGGGTACGGCGGCGACCGCCACGGCGGCGACCAGGACCGTGCCGGCCGCCACCGCCGGCCACCGCTGGGTGCCGGCCACCAGCGCGCCGAGCCCGTCCGGTCGGGCTGCCGGCACGGTCTGGCGGCAGGCCCACGTGACCGCGAGCCGGCCTGCCGCGACTGCGGCGGCGACCGTCGCCAGGACCGCCGGCCACGACCGGCCGGCCGGTAGCGACCCGAGCGACGCCGTCTGCGCCAGCAGTACGACGACCAGGGCAACCACGCCGAACGGACCGATGTCCGGCCGGCGCATCACCGCCAGCGCGCCGTCAGCGGGCCGGTGTGAGCCGAGCGCGTCGACGGTGTCGGCCAGTCCATCCAGGTGCAGTCCCCGGGTCGACGCTGCGGCCAGGCCCGTCACGAGCGCTGCGGCGACCAGCGCCGGGGTCCCGGCGGCCGAGAGCGCGAGCAGGGCCATTGCGAGGAGCACGCCCAGCCCGAGGCCGACCACCGGGGCGACCGACATCGCCACGGCCGCCGCCGCCCGGTGCACCGCGCCGGGCCGCAGCGGAAACACGGTGAAGGTGGTGACGGCGAGCCGGACGCCGGCGGAGACGGTGCGCACCGCACCGGTGGGCCGCTCGCTGGTCACCGCACCGGGTCGGCAGCGGCCGGACCGGGGCCGGCCGGCTCCGGTTCGGCGAACGTCGGGTGCTCGTCGAGCGTGTCGGCCAGGGCGAGCGCCGAACGCAGCAGCGGCAACGCGGCCAGCGCGGTGGCGCCCTCACCCAGGTCGAGCCGCAGGTCCAGCAGCGGGGTCAGGCCGAGTACGTCCGCCGCGTGCCGCACGGTGGGCTGCCGACCATGGTCGGGCAGCAGGCACCAGTGCCGGGCCTGGCCGGCGAGATCCCGGCTGACCAGCGCGGCGGCCACCCCGACCGGGCCGTCCAACAGCACCGGGATCCGGTTGGCGGTCGCACCGAGCAGCACCCCGGTGGCCACCGCGATCTCCCCGCCGGCGTACTCCGCCAGTACCTCCCGGGCACCACGGGTGCCGCGCCGAGTGCGGTGCAGCGCGTCACGTACCGCGGCGCACCGTGACATCCACGCGGCGTCGTCGACCTTTCCGCCCGCCGCAGGCACCCGGCCGAGCAGCGCCGCCGGCTCCGCGCCGGTGGTCGCCGCGACGACGGCGGCCGCTGCGGCGGCACCGCCCGCGCCGCAGGCGGCGATGACGATCGCCGCCACGCCGGCCCGGCCGGCCCGCTGCGCCACCTCCCACCCGGTCGCCAACGCGCTGTCCACCTCGTCGGGGGTGAGCGCCGATCGGTGTTCGATCGGGGCGGCGACGGGGGCGGCGACGACGTCGACGACCGCACCGGCGGTGGCGGCCAGCCGCGCCAGCGCCCCGTGGCCGGCGCGGGCCTGGTCGGCCCGGCGCGCCGAGTCCTGCGGGCTGTCGCCGGCGGCGACTCCACCTTCGTGGTCGCCGTGGATCAGCACCACCTGGACCGGGTCCCACGGTCGTGGGCTGACCGCGTCCTGCGTACCGGCGGCGAACCCGATGACGTTTTCGAGCGCACCGAACCCGGCGCCGGGCAGGTCCAGCCGGCCCAGCCGGGCGACGCCGGCGGTCCGGGTCTTCTCCGCCGGCATCGGCAGGGTCATCCCGGGGGTGATCTGCGCCGCCGTGCCGGAACCATCGGCCGCCGCCAGCTCCGGGCCGGCCTGCTCCGGGCCGCTCGCCAGCCCGGCCTGCTCGGTCTGCTCCGGCCTGGCCTGCTCGGTCGGCCCGGTCACGGTCGGCCCGGTCACGGTCGGCCCGGTCGACTTCAGCTGCACCGGCTGTCCGGCCACGACCAGCACCACCGTGTCGGCCACCTCGGCCAGCAGTTGGTTGGTCAGGCCGAGCGCATCCGCGAACGCCCGGCCGACCGGTGTGGACGGCATCAGCGCCAGCCCCACCTCCGGGCTGACCAGCACCAACCGGGCCGGACAGGACCGCACCGCGGCGGCGAGCTCAGCGATGGCGGCCCGGTCGTCGGCTGGTTGCCGAGCCGGATCGAGCAGCGCGGCGACCCAGCCGCCCACGTCGTCGACGAGCAGCGTCTCCTCCGCGCGGGCCGACGAGATCGCCTCGATCAGCCGGCCCGGATCCCCGGTGGCCTCGTCGGTGTGCCAGTCGGTCGGCCGGCGTGCCCGGTGCTCCTCGATCCGGGCGAGCCACTCGGCGTCGGACGGATCCGCCGCTCCCGTCGCCACGTAACGCACCACCGGATCCCCGGTGACCAGGGACTCGGCGTAGTCGGACTTGCCGGACCGGATCCCACCGAGCACGAGAATGGACTGCCACCCGCCAACGGACATGCCCGTACCTTACGGCGGGCGCGGCCGGCCGTGACCTGCCGGGGCGGTGCCGGCGGTGCTCCGGTGCGGTGGGATGTCACCGGTCGCGGCTAGGCTTGCATGCATCCATCGCCGAGGGTTGAAGCGCACTGGGTCGAAGCGCACTGAAAGCTAACGGGAGCAGCGATATGCCATGGAGTTGGCGGTACGTGGACGCGGAAGGTCAGCCCGCGCAGGGGCCGACCGAGACGTTCGGCACCCAGGCCGACGCCGAGTCCTGGATCGGCCAGGCCTGGCGGGAGTTGGCCGCAGCGGGCGTCGCCTCGGTCGAGCTGCTGGAGGACGACCGCACCGAGTACCGGATGAGTCTGCTGCCGGCAGGCAAGTGAGATGCGGCCGGTGCCGTCCGACGGACCGTCGGGTGGCCCGCTGGCCGGTCGGCCGGCGACGAGCTGGCGGCCCAGCCCGGTCTTCCTCGTCCTGGTCGCCCTGGTGGCCGGCAGCGGCGCACTCGCCTGGTCAAGTGAGCGGTACGCCCGGTTGGCCGTCTTCGCGCTGGTGGTCAGCGGCTGGCTGGTCTCACTCTGCCTGCACGAGTACGCGCACGCGCTGGTCGCCTACCGGTTCGGTGACCGCAGCGTGGCGCACCGGGGCTACCTGACGCTCAACCCGTTCAGGTACACCCATCCGCTGCTGTCCGTCGCGCTGCCGGTGCTGGTGGTCCTGCTCGGCGGGATCGGCCTGCCCGGGGGCGCGGTCTGGGTGGACCGGCACCGGATTCCGGGCCGGCTCCGGCACACCCTGGTCAGCCTCGCCGGCCCGGCGGTCAACGTGTCCCTCGCGGTGGCACTCGCGGTGCCGTTCCTCGTCGGCGTGGATCCGGGCGGCCGACAGGAGTTCTGGGCGGGCCTCGCCCTGCTGGGCTTCCTGCAGTTGACCGCCAGTGTGCTCAACCTGCTGCCGGTCCCCGGACTGGACGGCGGCAACATGATCCAACCGTGGCTGCCGCCGGCCTGGCAGCGCGGTTACCAGGTGCTCGCGCCGTTCGGCTTCATCGGCCTGTTCGCGTTGCTGTGGGACGACCAGATCGGCGGCGCGTTCTTCCAGGCCGTGTTCCGGCTCGGCGACCTGCTCGGGCTGCCCGCCCCGCTCTACAGCTACGGTCTGGCGCTGATCCGGTTCTGGTCCTGACGGCTGTCTGGTCCGGCGGCGGGGTACCCGTGCCGGGCCGAACGCGTCGGCCGGTGTGTCATGCCGCTGCGGTGTGCCGCAGCGGCATGACGGACCTGGCACGGTGCCGGCTACGGCCGACTGGCCGGGCTGACGGTCCGGCCCGGGTCCCGCTCGACGATCGGCTCCAGGATCTCGTCGATGGCCTTCATCAGACCGCCGTCCAGCTGGACCCCGCTGGCCTTGACGTTGTCGCGCACCTGCTCGGGCCGGGTGGCACCGATGATGGCCGACGACACGTTGGGGTTCTGCAGCACCCAGGCGAGGGCCAGCTGGGCCATCGACAGGCCGGCCTGCTCGGCCAGCGGCTTGAGCTGCGCCACGGTGCTCAGCGTCTGGTCGGTCATGAACCGGGCGATGAACGTCGCGCCCCCGGACTGGTCGGTGGCCCGCGAGCCGGCCGGCGGTGGCTGACCAGGCTGGTACTTGCCGGTGAGCACACCCTGACCCAGCGGCGAGAAGACGATCTGCCCGACGCCGAGTTCCTCGCTGGCCGGGATCACCTCGGCCTCGATGACCCGCCACAGCATCGAGTACTGCGGCTGGTTGGACACCAGCGGGATCTTCAGCTCACGGGCCAGGGCGTGGCCCTGACGGATCTGCGAGGCGTTCCACTCCGAGACCCCGATGTAGTGGGCCTTGCCGGAATGCACGATGTCGGCGAAGGCCTCCATCGTCTCCTCCAGCGGAGTGGCGTAGTCGAACCGGTGCGCCTGGTAGAGGTCGACGTAGTCGGTCTGCAGCCGGCGCAGCGAGCCGTTGATCGACTCCATGATGTGCTTGCGGGACAATCCCCGGTCGTTGCGCCCCTCGCCGGTCGGCCAGAAGACCTTGGTCAGGATCTCCAGCCCTTCCCGGCGTTCGCCACGCAGCGCCCGGCCGAGCACCTCCTCGGCCCGGGTGCCGGCGTACGTGTCGGCGGTGTCGAAGGTGGTGATGCCGACGTCCAGCGCGGCGCGTACGCAGGCGTTGGCTGCTTCTTCCTCCACCTGCGATCCGTGGGTGATCCAGTTTCCGTAGGAGATCTCGCTGACGAGCATGCCGGAGCGGCCTAGGTGTCGGAATTCCATGCCTCAACCCTAGTCGGCCGTCGGCCCGCCGGGACGTTCGGCATGAGCTTGCGTACAGCGGTAAATCGATCTCGCGATGGTGCCGACGGACCGGTTGTCCGGTACGGGCGCCGAGTACCGCGGCGTCACAGCAGCGGTTTGGTGTCGGCCAGCAGCCGGTCGATCTCGTCCATCACGTCCGCGCGGCTGGGCAGCACCGGGTCGATCAGCGGTTCCCCGCGCCGGTCCAACGCCCCCCAGTGTCCGTCGGGGGCCGCGACCAGGAACGCCACGGGGTGGATCGCCATCGCCGGATGCACCGGTGGTACGACCATCCGTCCGGACCGGTCGACCACGCCCTTGCGCCCACCCGAGTCGATGATCGCCAAACCCTCGTCGGTGAAGCCGTCGATGTAGCGGCCGTCGGTGAGCGCGGTCGGGAAGCCGCCGAACCGGGGCGGGAGCAGCATCCGGCCGGTCTTGTCGACCGCGCCCCAGCCGCCGCGCCGGACCACCGCGACGCCGCGCCGGAACGGGCGTACGTCCTCGAAGCCGGTCCCGATCACCACGGTGTTGTTCCGGTCGATGGCGATCCAGCTGCCGGTGCCGTCGGCGGTGACCCAGGCGAGTCCGTCGGAGAACGAGCCGACCCCGATGTAGCCGGCGGTCGGCGCGATCACCGTTGTCCCCGACTCGTCGATCAGCTCCCACCATTTGGCCTCCGGCCGGCGGACCCAGGCCACCCCCTCGTGGAACGGCTGGACGTCGGCGTAGCCGGGAGCGATCACCAGCTCACCGTCGACCCCCGCGTACCCCCATTGCTGGGCCTGGTCACTGAAGGTCGGTCGCGGCGGACGGTGCAGCCGCAGGATCTCCTCCCGGTCCCGGGGGTACGGCCCCCAACCGTTCTCGGCGACCTTGGCGAACACCGCGTCCAGCGCCAGCTCGGTACGCGCGATCAGGTCCGGATCCTCGACCTTGCGCAGCTCCAGCGCACGTTCGAAGTGGTTGCACGCCTCCATGTAGCGGCCCTGGTCGTAGCAGGACCGACCGGCGTGTTCATGCATCGTCGCCCGCAGCCGGTCCGGTAGTTCGGCCGAGTTGGCCTCCTCGAACAACCGGTCCGCTTCAGCGAAGTCACCCCGCCACTGCAGCACGTGCGCCAGCC
This sequence comes from Solwaraspora sp. WMMD792, assembly GCF_029626105.1. Classification (NCBI taxonomy): domain Bacteria; kingdom Bacillati; phylum Actinomycetota; class Actinomycetes; order Micromonosporales; family Micromonosporaceae; genus Solwaraspora; species Solwaraspora sp. WMMD792. The sequence continues at coordinate 3,645,920 of NZ_JARUBH010000009.1, read as the reverse complement.
GCGCCTGGGCGATCGCGACCCGGCGTAGTTCCCCGGTCGCCTCGGCGTGCGCTAGCGCCAGTTTGGCGTCGGCCAGTGCCTTGCCGAGGTCGCCGAGGATGCGGGAGACGACCGCCCGCAGGCTCAACAGCCGGGCCCGGGTGGCGTTGTCAGTCGCCGGTTCGATCTTCTCGGTGAGCCGGTCCCGGATGGCCCGGAACTCGTCGGGATTGTCCACCAGCTCACGTAGCGTCTCGTGGTGGAAACGCCAGTGGTACGACGACAGCATCTGTTCGGGATCGCTGAGCTGGGGCTCGGTCTCGTCCGGTGCGGTCTCGGGATCCTGCGCCGGGTCGGGTTCGTCGGTTGGCAGGTCCGGCTGTACGAGCGGGGCCAGCATGGTGGGTGCGCCGAGCGCCGTGGCCGAGCCGGCGGCGGTCCCGGTGACCGGTAGGACAGTGTCCGGACTGGCCGGCGGCCCGGCAGGGCCGGAGCCGGACCCGCCATCGTTGTCGTCCGGGGCGGTACCGATCGGATCGTCGGTGAGTCCGGCAGCCGGCTCGGTGCCGGCCGGGTCGGTGGCAGGCGGGTCGGTGCCGGCCGGCTCGGTGCCAGCCGGGTCAATATCGAGTTGGTCGGGCAGCGGAGACGGTCCGCCGTCGCGGTCCGTGGCAGCGGCAGCGGCGGTTTCCGCAGCGGGCGCTGTGTCCGGCCGGACCAACGCGGTGGCTGGTGGCGCCGGGACGTCCGACTGGACCGGGGCCTCGGTCGGAACTGGGGCCTCGGCCGGGACCGGGGCCTCGGCCGGAACTGGGGCCTCGGCCGGGACCGGCGCCTGCGACGGGACCCGACCGGACGGTGCGGCGGTGGGGGAGACCGGCGCCGGCGGCTCAGCCACGGGTCCCGCCGGGGAGGCCTGCACTGGTCGCGGCGGTGCTGGCTGGTCCGGCTGCGGGCGCACGATGTACGGCGGCGGGGCGTGCCGCGGCTCGGCCTTGGCCCGCACCACGTACTCCGGTTCGGCGACATCCTCCCCTCGGGGGACCGGCCGGATCTGCGGGTGCTCGCCGGTCGGCGTCTGTACCCGGAACTCCGGGGGCGGCCCGGCCGGGGCGGAGACCGGAATTGGCAGTTGCTCGCCGGTCTGACCCGGGTCCGGTCGGTGGAGCCGGCCGTCGGGGCCCGCCCCTGCCGTGGGCATCCGACCCGGCGGTGGCGGGACCGCGCCGGAGATCGGACGCGCCGGATGCTCCGGAGGTGCCGGCGGGGGCGCCTGGGCGGCGGGCTTGACCCGGTACACCTCATCCGGTCCCGGCTGCCGGGCTGCCGGCCGGCCAGCCACCCGGCGATCCGGTGCCGGTGGCGGTGCCGTCTGCGCAGTCTGTGGCGGCGGTGCCGGTGGCGGTGGCGGTGCCGTCGGCGGTGGCGTATGCCAGCGCTGCGGTGTGCGGCGCGGGTCGGCGTCCGAGGGCTGCTGTCCGTCCCGGCGAGGGCCGTCCGGTGGGCCTGCCCGATGGTGCTGGTCCCACCGGGACGCCGGGCCGTCCGGCCGCACCGGCGGCCGTTGGTCACGAGGCTGCGGCCGGTCCCGGTCGAACGGCTCAGCCGGCTGCCACGGGGGCCGGTCCCGATCGGCGGGTGGACCACCACGGCGTCGCTCCGGTGGGTACGGGCGCTCGTGGAAGACATCGTCCGGATGCCGGCGGCGGTGGTGGAACACGTCGTCGGGATGCTGCCGACGGCCGGTCCCGTCGGTGTGGGACGGCTGTTGCTGGCCGCCCTCGGCGAACCAGCCGGCGGCCCCGGCGGCTTCCGGCGCCGGTTCGTTCGGGCGTGGTGCCTCGCGGCGACCGTCCCGCCGGGCCCGGTCGGCGTCAATCTGCGGCCTGCGGGCCGAGGGCTGGTCTGTCCGGTCGCCGACAGGTGCCCGCCCGGTTCCGGAACCGGACTGGTAGACGTTGGCTCGCCCACGGCTGACACCGCGGCTGGTCGGTTCCCGCCGGGCCGACCGACCCGCGCCGTTGTCGCCGGGGTACCGCTGGCCCGGTAGCGGCACCCATTCGTTGGTCGGATCGGTGACCCAGCCCGGTTCCTGCGGCCGATGGTCCCGCGCCCGGCGCATCGCTTCCCACCGGTCGTCGTCGTCCCAGCCGACGTCGCGATGTCCGTCGGCCGAACGGTCCGGTGCGCCGTCGTCCTCCCACTGCCAAGATTGCCAACGGCGGTCGAAGTACCCCTCGGTCACGCCGGCACCTCGCCGCGGGTGTCGTTACGGGCGGCCCGCCGGGCAGGCGAGAACCGTGTCAGCGGTCCGTGTGGCTCGCTCACGGCGTGTCACCTCGTCGAATACTCGCTGAGCGACCGTGGCAACCCGATCGGGTCCCCCCGGCCCAGTGGCGGCGTGGTTGCGGATGGAGGGTAGCCGCGCGGGCTCGGTCGACGCCACCGAACCGCCCGTACTGAATCGAAACAGTGTCTTTTCCGCCCCGCCGAGGTGCCCGGGCTCTCGGGTGCCGTAGCCCGTCCAGCGCCTGCCGGGCAGGTCAGATCTTGTCGCCGAGCTGCACCCGGGGGATCGGGGTGCGCATCCGGCGGAACGTCATCGCGCGCATGATGGCGTAGAAGTACAGGCCGCCCATCCGCTGGTCCGACTTGGGGAACCGCTCCCGCACCAGTTTGCGGATCCGGCGGGAGATCAACAAAGAGTCGACGACCACCAGCACCGCCAGGGTCACCCAGAGCAGGTTCGACGCCAACTGCACCGCTGGCGGCATCGTCGGGCCGGACCCGATCAGCACGAGCAGCGCGCCACCGAAGAACCAGGTGCCGACCGTACGCCGGGAATCCACCACGTCGCGGGCGAGCCCGCGCTCCGGGGCACGGTCACGTGGCCCGCCCTCGCGCCGGAACTCCTCCGAGATCGCCGCCCGTCGGGCCCGTCGCTGCTCGCGGGCCTCCTGCTTGGTCAGCGGCTTGGCGTTTGCCGCCGGCCGGCGGCCGGCAGCCGGCCGCTTCGGGGTGACCACACCGAGTTCCTTCTTGCTCGGCGTGTGCCGGCGGGCACGGACGGACCCGGCCTCGTCCTGCGACGGGGGAACATCGTCCTCCGGCAGGTCGGCTTCCACGACATCGGCGGACTTGCGGCGAAACAGCGACGGCACGCGTGAAGGGTAGCCAACCAGGTGCGTCACCCGCACCTCGCACCCGGTCGTCGCTCGCCGGCCGGCGAACGAGGGCACCGGACGCCCCGGCCCGGTCCGGTCCACGAGGGCACGAACCGGGCGCGGGTACGTCGGATCCGGCGCGGACGCGTCGGATCAGAGTCGGGTCGCGTCGGATCAGGGACGTTCCACGTGGGCGCCGAGGTCGGCCAGCTTGGCCTCGAAGTCCTCGTACCCGCGGTTGATCAGGTCGACGCCGTACACCCGGGAGGTGCCCTCGGCGGCGAGCGCCGCGATCAGGTGGCTGAACCCGGCCCGCAGGTCCGGGATGACCAGGTCGGCGGCGTGCAGCTTGCTGGGCCCGGCGATCACCGCCGAGTGCTTGAAGTTGCGCCGACCGAACCGGCACGGGGTCCCGCCCAGGCACTCCCGGTAGACCTGGATCGTCGCGCCCATCGTGTTGAGCGCCTCGGTGTAGCCCAGCCGCTGCTCGTACACCGTCTCGTGGACGATCGACAGCCCACGGGCCTGGGTCAACGCGACGACCAGCGGCTGCTGCCAGTCGGTCATGAAGCCCGGGTGCACGTCGGTCTCCAGGGCGACCGCGCGCAGCTCGTTGCCCGGGTGCCAGAACCGGATTCCGCCCTCCTGGCCGGCGCTGCCGACGCGCGGTGGGCGGGCGTCGGTGACCTGGTACGCGCCGCCGACCGACCGGAACACGTTCAGGAAGGTCATCATGTCGGCCTGCTGCGCGCCGAGCACGTTGACGTCGCCGCCGGTGGCCAGCGCCGCCGCCGCCCAGCTGGCCGCCTCAATCCGGTCCGGGATCGGCCGGTGCGAGTAGCCGCCGAGCCGGGAAACGCCGTGGATCTCGATCACCCGGTCGGTGTGCACCTTGATGATCGCGCCCATCTTCTGCATGACGCAGATCAGGTCGACGATCTCCGGCTCGACCGCGGCGTTGCGCAGCTCGGTCACCCCGTCGGCGAGTACGGCGGTCAGCAGCACCTGCTCGGTGGCGCCGACGCTCGGGTACGGCAGCTCGAACTTGGTGCCGTGCAGACCGTTGGGCGCGGTCAGGTGCAGCCCTTGCGGGGTCTTCTCGACGACCGCGCCGAACTCGCGCAGCGCCTGCATGTGGAAGTCGATCGGCCGGGGACCGATGTGGCAACCGCCGAGGTCCGGGATGAAGGCGTGACCGAGCCGGTGCAGCAGCGGGCCGCAGAACAGGATCGGGATCCGGCTGGAGCCGGCATGCACGTTGATCTGGTCGAACGAGGCGCTTTCCACATTGGCCGGATCGAGCACCAGCTCGCCGTCCTCAACGCCGTCGCTGACCTTGACCCCGTGCAGTTCGAGCAGGCCTCGGACGATCTCGACGTCGCGGATCCGCGGTACGTCGTACAACCTGCTCGGCTCGTCGCCGAGGAGGGCGGCCACCATCGCCTTGGAGACGAGATTCTTGGCGCCTCGGACCCGGATCTGCCCGTGCAGGGGGGTGCCGCCGTGCACGATCAGGACGTCGTCGGTCAAGGGAACCTCCAGCGCGTCGATGCTGCCGTCTTGTGGGGTGGAGCTGGCCCGGCGAGATGGGATGAACATGTCCCAGCCGGCGGTGGGTGAAACCGGACGACCCACGTACGGAGCCGGCGGTCGGTGGACCTCGGGTGACATCCGGTTACCGGTTGTCACCGGGGAGCATCGAAGATCCGCGCTGCCCGTTCGTCGCCTGAGGCAGCATAGCGCTCCGTGATGAAAGTGGGATCCCGCAGCGGCTGCGATTGGCACGAATTCGGGAACGACGGCACGTATACGTAGGACTTAGATTACGTTGAGTGACCCGGTGATGCGGTGTCTGCTATCCGATCCAGGGAGCCTGTCCGATCAGGGCAGTGCCAGCATCTGGTCCAACGCGACCCGGGCGAAATGCGCCGTACGCGCCTCGACCGTGATCTGGTTCGGCACCCGGCCGGCGACCAGCTCCTCCAACGCCCACACCAGGTGCGGCAGGTCGATCCGGTTCATCGTCGAGCAGTAGCAGACCGTCCGGTCCAGGAACATGACCTGCTTGTCCGGGTGGGCCAGCGCCAACCGGCGGACCAGGTTCAGCTCCGTGCCCACGGCCCACGCCGATCCGGCCGGGGCGGCCTCGATGGTCCGGATGATGTACTCCGTCGAGCCGATCTGGTCGGCGGCAGTGACCACCTCGTAGCGGCACTCCGGGTGGACCAGCACGTTGACCCCGGGCACCCGCATCCGCACCTCGTCGACGCTGCTGCGGGTGAACCGGCCGTGCACCGAGCAGTGCCCCCGCCAGAGCACCATCTTCGCCTCGCGCAACTGCTGCGCAGTCAGCCCACCACCGGGCTTGTGCGGGTCGTAGAGCACGCAGTCGTCGGCGTCGAGGCCCATCTCCAGCACCGCCGTGTTGCGGCCCAGATGCTGGTCCGGCAGGAACAGCACCCGCTGGCCGCGCTCGAACGCCCAGGTCAGGGCCCGCTTGGCGTTCGACGAGGTGCAGACCACCCCGCCGTTGCGGCCGACGAAGCCCTTGATGTCCGCCGACGAGTTCATGTACGTCACCGGCACCGTCGAGTCGGCCGCGCCCGCGTCGGCCAGCGCCTCCCAGGCGGTCTCCACCTGGCCGAGGGCCGCCATGTCCGCCATCGAACAGCCGGCGGCCAGATCCGGCAGCACCACCCGCTGCGCGTCGCCGGTCAGGATGTCCGCGCTCTCCGCCATGAAGTGCACACCGCAGAAGACGATGAACTCGGCCGACGGCCGTGCGGCGGCCTCCCTGGCCAGCTTGAACGAGTCGCCGGTGACATCGGCGAACTGGATGACCTCGTCGCGCTGGTAGTGGTGACCGAGCACGAAGACCCGGTCGCCGAGCGCCGCCTTGGCGGCGGTGGCCCGGGCGACCAGATCCGGATCGCTGGGTGCCGGGAGCTCACCCGGACAGTCGACGCCGCGCTCGCTGGCCGGGTCGCTGCCCCGACCGAGCAGCAACAGGGCGGTCGCGGTGCTGGAAGGCTCAACCCACGTCGAAGTCACGAGATCCATGCTCGCACAGGTCCGCCCGCCTGCGACCAGCCCAAGTGTGGCCTGCCACACTGCCAAACCATGCGGGTCCTGATCTGTCCGGACAAGTTCGCCGGCACCCTGCCCGCCGCCGAGGTGGCCGCCGCCGTCGCCACCGGGTGGCGGGACCGGGCGCCGACCGACGAACTGGTGCTGCGTCCGTTGTCCGACGGCGGTCCGGGATTCGTCGAGGTGCTGGCCGAGTCGACCGCCGGCCGGCGGGTCCCGGTACCGACGGTCGACCCACTCGGCCGACCGGTGCCGGGCGAGATCCTGCTGGTCGACGGCCCGGGGGCCGGGGGGACCGCGACCGCCGGCCCGACCGCGTACGTGGAGAGCGCCCAGGCGTGCGGGCTGCACCTGCTCGCCGAAGCCGAACGTGACCCGAAACACACCACCTCGTACGGCCTCGGGCTGCTGCTGGTCGCGGCGGTCGAACACGGTGCCCGTCGGGTGGTCGTCGGGCTCGGCGGGTCGGCCACCAACGACGCCGGTGCCGGCATGCTCACCGCGCTGGGGGTCACCCCGCTCGACGCCGCCGGCTACGCGCTGCCGTTCGGCGGCGCGGCCCTCGCCGGGGTCGACCGCCTCGACGGCGCACCCCGGCTGCGCGGAGTCGAGCTGGTCGCCGCGACCGACGTCGACAACCCGCTGACCGGGCTGCACGGGGCCAGCAACGTGTACGGGCCGCAGAAGGGTGCCGACCGGGCCGACGTACTGCTGCTCGACGCCGCGCTGCAACGGTTCGCCGGCACCCTGGTCGCGGAGCTGCCCGGCTGCCCGCCGGAGCTGGCCGCGCTACCCGGGGCCGGCGCCGCCGGTGGCATCGGTGCCGCGCTGCTCGCCCTCGGCGGGCGGTGCGAGTCCGGCATCGACCTCGTCACCGCGCTGATCGGGCTGCCCGCCGCGCTGGACGCCGCCGACCTGGTGATCACCGGGGAAGGGTCGTTCGACCACCAGTCACTGCGCGGCAAGGTGGTCGCCGGGGTGGCCGGCGCGGCCCGGGACCGGGGACTGCCCTGCGTAGTGCTCGCCGGCCAGGTGTCCACCGGCCGGCGGGAGTCGGCCGCGGCCGGCGTCACCGAGGCGTACGCCCTCGTGGACCACTTCGGCGGCGAGACCGGCGGTGGGCTGGCGCAGGCACTGGCCCGGCCGGCGGACGGGCTGCGCGGGATCGCCGCCCGGCTGGCCGGCCAGTGGAGCCGCTGACGGCGTGCCGGCGGCTGTGGGACGGTGAGTTCCTGGTGATCTTCCGGATGGTGGGATGCGCGGCGGATCACGTACGGATTGTGGCCACCCGGATTGGGAATCGTGGCCCGGCCGGTTAGCGTTACCTGATACGGACGAATTCGCACCGTCGCAGGGGAGACCTTCACGTGAGCACATCAGCGCAGTCCGAAACGGCCGAGACCGCCGCCTCGACCACCGTCGTCCTCACCGACGTGGCGGCCGAGAAGGTCAAGGCACTGCTCGACCAGGAAGGCCGCGACGACCTGCGGCTGCGGGTCGCCGTACAGCCCGGCGGCTGCTCCGGCCTGCGGTACCAGCTGTTCTTCGACGAGCGGTCGCTCGACGGGGACATCGTCGACGACTTCGGTGGCGTCGAGGTCGTGGTGGACCGGATGAGCGCCCCGTACCTGACCGGCGCGAAGATCGACTTCGCGGACCGGATCGACGCGCAGGGTTTCACCATCGACAACCCGAACGCGCAGAACTCCTGCGCCTGCGGCGACTCCTTCCACTGATCCGATCGGTCCTTTCGGTGCCGTCCGGGGCAGACGTCAGTCCGGCCCTGGGCGGCAGTCGGTCGGTTGTGCGCTGAACGTGCATAGTTGAGACAGGTACGGGTTCCGGTGGCTCCCGTCCCGGTAAGCTGGCCCGCGCACGATTTCCGTACCCCCGACACCCGAGGGCCCTCATGAAGATCGCCGTCACCGGCTCGATCGCCACCGACCATCTGATGCACTTTCCCGGCCGGTTCGCCGGCCAGCTGATCGCCGATCAGCTGGACAAGGTGTCCCTGTCGTTCCTCGTCGACGACCTGGTCGTCCGCCGGGGCGGGGTGGCGGCGAACATCGCCTTCGGGATGGCCCAGCTCGGTCTGCGCCCGGTGCTGCTCGGCGCGGTCGGCGCCGACTTCGCCGACTACCGTTCCTGGCTGGAGCGCCACGGCGTCGACTGCGACTCGGTGCATGTCAGCGAGTTGGCGCACACGGCGCGCTTCGTCTGCACCACCGACGACGACCTGTGCCAGATCGCGTCCTTCTACGCCGGTGCGATGAGCGAGGCCCGCAACATCGAGTTGGCGCCGGTCGCCGCCCGGGTGGGTGGCCTTGAACTGGTGCTGGTCAGCGCCAACGACCCCGAGGCGATGCTGCGGCACTCCGCCGAGTGCCGGGCCCGGGGCTACCGGTTCGCTGCCGACCCGTCGCAGCAGCTGGCCCGGATGAGCGGCGAGGACGTCCGGCAGCTGATCGACGGCGCCGAGTACCTGCTGACCAACGAGTACGAGCGGTCGCTGCTGGAGAGCAAGGTCGGCCTCACCGGCGACCAGGTGCTCGACCTGGTGTCGGTACGGGTCACCACGCTCGGCGCCGACGGGGTGGAGATCACCGGCCGGGGCATCGAGCGGATCCACGTACCGGTGGCCCGCGACGTGGTCGCCGACGACCCGACCGGTGTCGGTGACGGCTTCCGCGCCGGCTTCTTCGCCGCCCTCGGCTGGGGCCTCGGCCTGGAACGCGCCGCGCAGGTCGGCTGCCTGCTCGCCGCGCTGGTGCTGGAGACCACCGGACCGCAGGAGTACGCCGTCAAGCCGGACCTCTTCCTCAAGCGGCTCGCCGACTCGTACGGCGACACCGTCGCCGACGACGTCCGCGCCCACCTGCCGGCCTGACAAACTGCTTGCACCGCCGGCCGCGCCGTCTACCGGCTCGCCCACCCGCCCGCTCGCCTCGCAACAGCGTTGGCCCGCGCACTCACGACAGCGTCGGTGGCCAAGATCAGGTGAGCGCCATGGACCTCACCTCGCGGTTGAGACGTCCACAGCGCTCACCTGATCTTGATCTCTGCTCAGCTCACCCCGCCTTCGACCACCGGTTCAGCTCTGTCTGAAGACAGTTGAGCGTCTCGGCGGGCGGGAGCGCGAGCTCGCGAAGGTTGTCGGCGACCCACTGGTACGTGCGGACCCGATCGAGGTCATGTACGAATACGGCGTCGTCGAGAAGCTCCGTGTATGCCACCGGCCGGATGCCGTGACCGAACTCGAGTAGTGCGAACTGCCCAATGGCGCTGGCCTGATGCGGGCCGTCCTCGGGCCGCAGCAACTGAAGGAGGCTGCTATGGGGCTCGACGAGGTAGGACGTCAGTCGGAGACGCCTGTGAGTGTCCGGCAGATGATGACAGAGCAGGCGTCCGAGCAGGTGCCGGCGCGCTTCGCGATCTGTGCGGAGACCGAGGCCGGCGAGGACGGTGGAGTGCTCGGCTGGGGACTGGCGTTCGACGACGAAGCCGTGGTCGTACCGACCAACGGCGGCCTGCCCAACCCGTTCAGCGGTGTCAAGGCAGCACTGCGGATGTACGGGATGGTCCGCCCCGTACAGCTGGTGTGGGTCGACCCGCCCGACGGTCGCCAGCTGACCTGACCGGCGGGGTCAGGCCGGTCGCAGCACCGCGACCAGGAAATCGGAGTCGTCGCGGTACGGGCGCAGGTCCCAGGTCGCCAGCAGCAGATCCTCGACCAGATCGGCGGCGTGCGTGTCGGCCAGGAAGTCGGTGACCGGATAGCCCCGGTCGGTGCCGAACCCGACCGCGATCCGGCCACCGTCGCGCAGGTGCAGCCGCATCCGGCGCAGCACCTCCCGGCGGGTGTCCGGAGCCAGGAACGTCATGACGTTGCCGGCGCTGACGATCGCGTCGAAGCCGTCGGTGATGCCCTGTGCGGGCAGGTCCAACCCGGCCAGGTCGCCGACCAGCCACCGCGGGCCCGGGTGGTCCTGCCGGGCGGCGTCGATCAGCACCGGGTCCAGGTCGACGCCGACGACGTCGTGACCAGCGGCGGCCAGAGCCGCGCCGACCCGGCCGGGACCGCAGCCGGCGTCCAGCACCCGTGCCGTACGCGGCAGCATCGCGTCGACCAGCCGGGCCTCGCCGTCGAGGTCGGCACCGTCGCGGGCCAGTGACCGGAACCGGTCGACGTACCACTGTGAGTGCCCAGGGTTGGACTCCAGCAGCTTGCTCCACCCGTTCTGCGCGCTCACGCCCGCCATCCTCGCACGCACCTCTTCGACCCGAGCATGACGTTCGTTACCTGTAGCGTGCGCGGGCGGCCGACCCTCTGGACACGCCGATGTGAGGCTGAGATACCTAACCTGCGCCTCGGGTTCAAGGGGTCGTCGCAACACCTGAGTTGATCAAGGGAGTTGCGATGTCTAGATCACTGCCCCGGTTCCGGCGGGTCGCGTTCTGGGACGCGGTCCGGGCGGGTATGTCGAACGAGGAGGCGGGACGACACGCCGGGGTCACTCATCCCACTGAGCTGCGGTGGTTCGCCGAGGCTGGTGGGGTGAAGAGCAACGGACCTCGGGCGGCGTCGGGCCGCTACCTGTCGTTCGATGAGCGGGAGGAGATCGCCCTGGCCTTGGCGCGGGGCGAGTCGCAGCGGTCGATCGCGACCCGGTTGGGTCGCTCGCCGTCGACGATCTGTCGGGAGGTCACCCGCAACAAGGGTTGGCGGGGCCCCTATCGGGCCGGACCTGCCGAGAAGATGACCAGGCAACGGGCAAGACGGCCGAAGGTCGCGAAGCTGGCCGCCGACGAGCGGCTACACATGGTGGTGCAGCACTGGTTGACGTTGCGGTGGTCACCGGAGCAGATCAGTCTGCGGCTGGTGGCCGCGTTCCCCGACGATGAGAGCATGCGGGTTTCACCGGAGACGATCTACCAGTCGTTGTACGTGCAGGGCCGGGGCGCGTTGCGGCGGGAACTGGCGGCGTGTCTGCGCACGGGGCGGGCGTTGCGGCGGCCGCGTCGGCGTGAGCGTGAGCGGCGGGGCCGGTTGTCGGACATGGTCAACATTCGGGACCGGCCGGCGGAGGTCGCTGACCGGGCGGTGCCCGGACATTGGGAGGGCGACCTGATCATCGGCCGTAACGGGGCGTCGGCGATCGGGACGTTGGTGGAGCGGTCGACCCGGTTCTGCATGCTGCTGCACCTGCCCGACGGGCGCGACGCGGTGCAGGTGCGGGATGCGTTGATCGCGGCGATCCGGACAATGCCCGAGCAGTTGCGGCGGTCGGTGACGTGGGACCAGGGCCGGGAGTTGGCCCGCCACGTCGAGGTGTCGATCGCTGCCGGGATCGACATCTACTTCTGCGATCCGCACTCGCCGTGGCAGCGGGGCAGCAACGAGAACACCAACGGGTTGCTGCGGCAGTACTTCCCGAAGGGCACCGACCTTTCTGTCCACAGTGCCGAGCATCTCGCCGCTGTCGCCGCCGAGTTGAACGGACGCCCCCGCAAGACACTCGGCATCCGCACCCCCGCCGAGGCCCTCGCCGAGCTACTATCAGCCCCGTCAGCAGCATAAACACCCACTGTTGCGACGACCGGTTGAATCCGCCCGCGTCGTAAGGTATCTCAGCCTCACATCGGTGGCGCCACCGTCCGCGCAGTGGGTGCGGCGGACAGCTCAGCTGGTGCGGCGGACGTCGAAGGCGGGGGAGCCGGCGACGGTCGACGCGGCGACGAACTCCTGATTGCGGATCCGGCACCAGGCCGGGATGTCCAGGGCGGCCGCCGGATCGTCGGCCAGCACCCGGACCACCGACCCGACCGGCAGCTGTGGCAGCCGCCGGGCCAGCGCGATCACCGGCAGCGGGCAGCGCTGCCCCAGACAGTCGAGAGTCTCCGCCACCTCGCTACCAGGTGGCTGCGCCGTCTCGCAGCCGGAGGGCTGCGGTGCCGCGCCGTCGCCGGTCACAGGCCGACCACTCCGGCCTCGGCCCGCAGGTCGGCCACCACCTGCGGCAACTCGGCCAGGAACCGGTCCACCTCGGCCTCGGTGGTGTCCCGGTGCAGCGAGACCCGGACGTTGCCGTGCGACAGCACCCCCATCGCCTCCAGCACGTGTGACGGGCGCAGCGTCGACGACGTACACGACGAGCCGGAGGAGACTGCGAAGCCGCGCCGGTCCAGTGCGTGCAGCAGCGCCTCACCGTCGACGTAAAGGCAGGAGAAGGTGACCAGGTGCGGCAGCCGGTCGGTCGGGTCGCCGACCACCTCCACGTCCGGCACCGTCGCGGCCACCGTCGCGCGGATCCGGTCCACCAGCGCCGACAACCGGGCGGCCTGCGCGTGCGCCTCGGCGGCCGCCGCGCGCAGCGCCGCCGCCGACGCGACCACCGCCGGCAGGTTCACCGCTCCGGGCGTACGGCCGAACTCCCGCTCATCGGCCGGGTAGGGCGACTCCCACCGGGTGCCCTTGCGGACCACCAGCACCCCGACGCCCGGCAGCCCGCCCCACTTGTGGGCGCTGGCCGTCAGCACCGACCAGCCGTCGGGCACCGGCACCCGACCCACCGACTGGGCGGCGTCGACGTACAGCGGCACCCCGTGCGCGGCGCACACCCGGGCCGCCTCGGCGACCGGTTGGACCGTACCCACCTCGTGGCTGGCGCTGATCAGTGCGGCGAACGCCACACCCGGCCGGCACACCGCCGCCGACCAGACGGCCAGGTCGATCCGGCCGAGCCGGTCCACCGGCACCGACACCGCCTCGCCGCCGTCGGCGGTGTGCCGCTGCCCGGCGTGCAGCACCGCCGAATGTTCGACCGCCGAGTGCACCAGGGTGTGCCCGACCCGCCGTCGCCCGGCGAGACCGCCGAGGACGGCGGCGTGCGCGGCGACCGTACCGCTGGGTGTGAAGGAGATCTCGTCGGTGCGAACCCGCAGCACGTCGGCGGTGACCTCCCGGGCCGCGTCGAGGAGCTGACCGGCCCGGCGGGCCCGGGTGTACAGCTTGGCCGGGTCGGCCCAGCCGTCGGTCAGCGCCGCCGACAGCGCCTCCCGGGCGACCGGGTGCAGCGGTGCGGCGGTCGCGGCGTCGAGATAGTCCACAGCCGTCGACGGTACCGGCCGTGGGCTGGCCCGCCGGTGGTCGTGGCGGGTGACAAACCAGACCCCACGCCGATGGTGACCTGTCGGGTCGAGTAATCTGCGACCGTCGGTGACGCCTTTGATCGCCGATGTCGTCACGCGTGGCCAGGTCGTTCCGGTTGCCACAGGTGGCATCGGTGGCACCGCGAGGGAGGCAGGACCAGGTGGTCGCAAGCGATTCAGCAGGGCAGCCGTCGGCCGACGGCCGGCAGCCGACGCGCGCACGGCGCGGGCCCGGCCGGCGGCAGCTCCGGTTGCGGGCCGTCGAGCTCGGTCTCGGCGGCGCGGCACTGCTCACCCTGCTTACTGGCTGCGACGTCGGGGCTGCGTTCGGCGGCTTCGGCTGGCCGCAGGGCATCACCCCGCAGGCCCACCGGATGTACGACCTGTGGATCGCCTCGGTGATCGCGGCGCTCGCGGTCGGCGTCTTCGTCTGGGGCCTGATCTTCTGGTGCATCATCCGGTACCGCAAGCGCGGTGACCAGTTGCCGGTGCAGACCCGGTTCAACATGCCGATGGAGTTCCTCTACACCATCGCGCCGATCCTGGTCGTGTCGGTGCTGTTCTACTACACGGCTGTGGTGCAGACCGACGTCGACCGGCTCAGCGAGGACCCGGACGTCACCGTCGAGGTCGTCGCGTTCAAGTGGAACTGGCAGTTCAACTACCGTGACGGGGTAGGCGAGGACGCCAACACGGTGGCGTCGACGGTCGGTTCGTCCGACATCATCCCGGTGCTGGTGGTGCCGTCGGAGCGGACCATCCGGTTCGAGGAGACCAGCACCGACGTGATCCACTCGTTCTGGGTACCGGAGCTGCTGTTCAAGCGGGACGTCTTCCCGGGCAGCATCCGCAACCAGTTCGAGGTGACCATCGAACAGAACGGCGCCTACGTCGGCCGGTGCGCCGAGCTGTGTGGCACGTACCACTCGATGATGAACTTCGAAATGCGGGTGGTCGACCCGGAGCAGTACGACCAGTTCATCGCGGCGAAGCAGGCCGGTAGTTCGACGCCGGACGCGCTGGCCGCGATCGGGGAGGATCCGTACGCGGTGACGACCTTCCCGTTCGATACCAAGCGTGACGCGCAGAACTTCGGGAACGCGAGCGCCCAGGGCGCGGGAAGCTGAGGGCCGGTCATGAAGACCGAGTGGCGACTGTTCGGCATCGTCGCGGCGTTCCTGCTCGTCGTGTCCGGTGTCTACCCGGCGTGGACCTACGGGCAGCTCGGGCACGTCGAGTGGATCGGCACCACGGCGCTGATCCTGTCCTTCCTGCTCTGCACGATGTGTGGCGGCTTTTTCTGGTTCGTGTCGCGCCGGATCGATCTGCGCCCCGAGGACCGGCCGGACGCTGAGATCTCCGACGGAGCGGGCGAGGTCGGCTTCTTCAGCCCGGGCAGCTACTGGCCGTTCGGGGTGGCACTGGCCGCTACCATCGCCGGTCTCGGCCTGGTCTTCTGGCAGTGGTGGCTGCTCATCTTCGGGCTGCTCTCGGTGATCGCCACTGCGGCCGGGTTGCTGTTCGAGTACTACACCGGCACCCGGCGTACCGCCGAGCACTGAGCTGACCGTCGCCCGCTCCGGCTGAGCCGGTAGTCACCGGTTGTTGCGGCGGCGCAGCTTCGCGCCCCAGCCGGCGACGGCGACCAGCGCCGTACCGATGGCGAGGGAGATCGCGCCGACCAGCCCGACGGCTGCGGCCGGTGCTCCGGTGACTGGAAGGTCCTGACTCGCGGACATTTTGCCTCCTGAGGCGTTCGAGGTGGTTCAGGGCGTGCTGACTGGTTCAGGGTCCTGCTGGACGGGTTCAGGGTCTTCTGTCGACGGCTTTCACGGTGTGACGGCTGCCGGGGTGGCGGCTGTGGCGGCGGCTGCCGGGGTGCCGATTCGCTCCGGCGAGGACCAGACGCAGCGGTCAACGGTGGGTCGGCGTACGGCCTTGACCGCCGCGTGGACGAAGATCACCCGGTAGATCACGTCGGCGACCATGATCAGCGGCAGCATGAGCAGCAGTTGCGGGTGCCGTAGCCGCCAGGCGGCCAGTGCCACCCAGACACCCTGACCGGCAGCGAGTAGCAGCAGTCCGGGCAGCAACCCCGGTCCGGCGGTGGCCAGCACCCACACGGTGAGCGGGGCGCCCGCCACGTACAGCACCCAGTGCAGGATCAGCAGCAGGTACGCGTAGTCGAAGGTGCTGACCTGCCGCCCCACCCGGTGACCGAGGATGCCCTGGAAAGTGCCCCAGAGCCAGCGCAGATTCTGCTTGTACCAGTCGCGTAGTGAGGTCGGGTCCTGCAACAGCGCGGTGGCCCGGGGTGCGTAGACGACCCGGCCCAGGTCGCGGCGGTGGGTCTCCAGCACCCAGTAGGTGTCGTCGACGATGTACGGCGGCTGCTGCGGCAACACCCGGTCGAGCAGTTCCACCCGGTACAGCGAGTTGGAGCCGGAGATGCAGTTCATCACGTTGAAGTGGCTCTGGATCCGGCGCAGAAACAGCTGGTAGTTCCAGTAGCTGTAGGCCCGCTTGGCCAGCCATGGATTCCACCGGTGCTCGCGCGGCCACCAGGTGACGTTGTGCCCGACCGCGATCGCCACCTGGTCGGTCATGGTGGCCAGCGCCTCGGTGACGAAGTTCTCGGCGATGATCACATCGTCGTCGAGGATCGCCACCGCCCGGAACCGTGCGCCGAGCTGGAAGTGCCGGTATCCGGCGTGCAGCGCGGCCGGTTTGCCGACGTTGGTGGCCAGGTCCAGCACCTCGGCGCCGGCCTGGGCCGCGCGGCGGGCAGTGTCGTCGGTCGAGGCGTCGGAGACGACGAAGACCGGTGCCCCGGTACGGCGGGCCGCCGCCACTGCGGCGGCGATGGTGCCGGCGCCGTTGCGGCAGGCGACGAGGATAGCCACCTGATCGTGGCGTACCGGGCCGTACCGGGGGTGGTTGGCGCGGCGTGCCCGGGCGGCGCGGTGGACCCGCTCCGGGCGCAGCAGGCCGTAGCCGAAGGCGACCAGCAGGGAGACGAGGAAGAGACCGCCGAGGACGACCAGTGCGGTGAGGAAGATCCGCAGCATCGCTGACCTCAAGGGGGGAGGGGGCGGGGGGCGCCGCACCCTTGCGGTCAGTGATTACGCTACGTCATCGAATCTGCGGATAAAAGGGGCAAAGCTGGGAATATTAAGGTAAATTGCTGGGAGAATGTCACTGTTTGCTCACCGGTCCCGGCGACCACATCCGGCTCAGCCGCTGGGCGTCGCGACTCAGCCGGTGGTGGTACCCGCAGCCGACTGGGCCACCTGGACCCACCGGTCCAGCAGCGCGGCGGCCGCGCCGCTGTCCACCGCCTCGGCGGCCCGGCCCAACTGTGCCCGCATCGTCTCCAGCGGCTCGTCAACCGGCGCGGCGCCGGTCTGTACCGCCTGAGCGGTCAGCGCCGCTGCGGCGTTGGCCAGCACCGCGTCCCGGACCGGACCGGTCTGGCCGGCGAGTAGCCGCCGGGTGACATCGGCGTTGAAGGCGGCGTC
This sequence comes from Solwaraspora sp. WMMD792, assembly GCF_029626105.1. Taxonomy (NCBI): domain Bacteria; kingdom Bacillati; phylum Actinomycetota; class Actinomycetes; order Micromonosporales; family Micromonosporaceae; genus Solwaraspora; species Solwaraspora sp. WMMD792. The sequence goes on along the minus strand of NZ_JARUBH010000009.1, from coordinate 3,629,023 downwards.
CCCGCCACGGAGATCGCCGGGGGCGCTGCGGGCGACCCCCAGGTCCTCGGCGGCGTCCACGACCATTTCCCGGACCCCGCCGTCGGCGGCGAACCAGACCCTGGTCGGGGCGGCGGTGCTGAGCTCGTCCAGCCCGTCCTCACCCCGCATCACCAGCGCGGTGTCGCCCCGGCTGGCGAACACCTGCGCCATCACCGGCGCCATCCGGGTGTCGAAACAGCCGATCGCCCCGGCCCGGGGCCGGGCCGGGTTGGTCAGCGGGCCGAGGAAGTTGAACACGGTCGGTACGCCGATCTCCCGCCGGGTCGTCCCGGTGTGCCGCATCCCCGGGTGGTACCGGGCGGCGAAGCAGAAACCGATGCCGACCTCGGCCACGCACCGGGCCACCCCTTCGGGCCCCAGGTCGAGCGGGATACCGAAGTGCTCCAGCAGGTCGGCCGCGCCGCACGAGGACGAGGCCGCCCGGTTGCCGTGCTTGACCACCCGGGCACCGGCGGCCGCCGTGACGATCGCGGCCATGGTGGAGATGTTCACCGTGTGGGCCCGGTCCCCGCCGGTGCCGACGACGTCCACCGTCTCCGCGCGCAGTCCGTCCGGCAGACCGACCGGCACCGCGTTGGCGAGCATCGACTCCACCAGCCCGACCAGTTCGGCCGACGTCTCACCCTTGGCCCGCAGGGCGACGGCGAAGCCGGCGATCTGCGCGGGTGTGGCGGAGCCCGTCATGATCTCGCCCATCGCCCAGGTGGTGTCGGCGGTGGAGAGCTGCTCGCCGGCGAGCAGCGCGTTGAGCAGATTCGGCCAGGACCGTTCACCCATGGGGCCTCTCCCAGATGCGATGGGGCGGTGCGGTGGGGGCGTGGGTGGTGCCGTGATGCGGTGCGGTGTAGCCGGTGCCGGTGCCGTGGTGCGCGGGTCAGGCGGCGGGCAGCTTGCCGGACCGGCCGCGCAGCATGCCGGCGACGGTCTGGCCGGTGGTCACCGGGTCGAGCGGGTGCATCAGGGTGGCGTCGACCTCGGCGAACGAGGCCAGCCAGCGATCGGCGGCGCGGGCGATCACCACGCAGGTCGGCGGCGCGTCGGCGCGGTCGTCCTTGATCTGCCGGGCGATACCGAGCCCGCCGCCGGGGGTGGCCTCACCGTCGAGCAGCATCAGGTCGATCTCGTACTCGTCAACCAGCCGGACGCACCCGGCGTAGTCGGACGCCTCGACGAACTCGACGGTCAGGTCGGTGGCGGGGCGGGTGCCGACGGCCAGCCGCATCCGGTCCCGTACCTGCGGGTCGTCGCTGTAGAGCAGGACGGTGTGCACGCGCTCGGTCATCTTCTCGCTCGACTCCCACCTCGTAGCTGCGCGCTGATCGTACCGTCCGTCCGGGTCGCGTCCGGCGAGCGGGTCAGTCGGCGGCGACCGCCGCGCGGGCCTGTCGCGCCTCCTGACGGTCGAGTTCCCGGTCGATGCGTCGGGCTTCCCGCTCGGACTGGCGCATCCACTGCACCACCAGCACGGCGAGCATGGTGACGCTGACGAACTCCCCGCCGGCCCACAGGACGCCGCCGGCCACCTCCTGGTCGGCCCACGGGTCGGCCCAGGTCAGCCCGAGCGACGGGTACCAGTCGCCGCCGAACAGGGTGCTGCTCTGCATGACGGTGAGCCCGAGCACGGTGTGGAACGGCACGGAGAGCACCATCAGCAGCGCCCGGGCCGGGTACGGCCAGCGGCCGGGCAGCGGGTCGAGCCCGACCAGCGGCCAGAAGAACAGGCAGCCGGTCATGATGAAGTGGGCGTGGACGAACTCGTGGGCGAGGCTGCTCTCCAGGGTCAACCGGTACAAATCAGTGAAATACAGCACAAACGGGTTTATGACAAACAGGCCGAAGGCGACCAGCGGGAAGGTGACCACTCGGGCGTACCTGCTGTGCAGGACGGCGAGCAGGCGGCGCCGCGGGTTGCCGGGCAGGGTGCGCAGCGCCAGGGTGACCGGTGCACCCAGCGCGAGGAAGATCGGCGCGATCATCGACAGCACCATGTGCTGGACCATGTGCACCGACAGCAGCGTGGTGTCGTAGGCGCCGATTCCGCTCACCGTGACGGCGGCGATGCCACCCAGTCCGGGGCCGAGGAACAGTACGGTGCGTGACACCGGCCAGCGGTCGCCGCGTAGCCGCAGCCGGTGCACCCCGTACAGGTAGAGGCCGGCGGCCACGACGAGTGCCAGCGCCAGCCAGTTGGTCAGCTGGATCTCGGTGAACAGGGCCGAGACCGTGAACGGCGGGACGGCCATCGCAGCGACATCTGCCACACGACGAGGCTAGGCCAGCGGCCTCGGTCGACGTTATCCGGCCCACCGGCGGGTCGGGTTTGCCACCCCGCCGTCCGTGGGCACTGACCGGCAGCAATAATGACCGCGTGACTGCGGCCCCAGCGATTGACAAGAGCCGGATCCACTCGCTGACCCGACCGAACATGGTCAGCGTCGGGACGATCGTGTGGCTCTCCAGCGAACTGATGTTCTTCGCGGCGCTGTTCGCGATGTACTTCTCCATCCGCGCGGCGGACTACAGCATGTGGGAGGAGCACACCCCAGAGCTGAACATCCCGTACGCGACGGTCTTCACCGCGATCCTGGTGGCCTCCTCGGTCACCTGCCAGATCGGGGTGTTCGCCGCAGAGCGGGGAGACGTGCACGCGCTGCGGCGGTGGTTCACGATCACCTTCGTGATGGGCCTGATCTTCCTGCTCGGCCAGGTCAACGAGTACCGGGAGCTGGTCCACCACGGCATCAAGATCAACGGTGACGGCTACGGCTCGGTGTTCTACCTCACCACCGGCTTCCACGGGCTGCACGTGGCGGGTGGCCTGGTCGCCTTCCTGATCTACATGGTCCGCACCACGATGGGGCGGTTCACCCCGGCCCAGGCCACCTCGGCCATCGTCGTGTCGTACTACTGGCACTTCGTCGACGTGGTCTGGATCGGCCTCTACTTCATGATCTACTGGCTGCAATGATCATCAAGCGGTCACTCACCGTGATGGTGCGGCGTCGTGCCGACCAGGCAGGTCGCAAAACCGACAAGGATTCAGGTCAATGACATCTGACACCCCCGCCGACCGGCGAGCCGACCGCGGACGTGGTCTCCTCGCCCGGCTGCGCAGCGGGCGGGCCACGCCGCGAGGCCGGGGCCGCCGTCGGCTGGGCACCGCGGTCCGGTTGCTCGCCGCGCTGTTCCTGGCCGGCGGTGCGTACACCGTCTTCGCCCCGGGCCTGCAGGCGCAGGACACCCCGCAGCTGTCCCAGGCGGCCGAGGACGGCAAGGCGCTGTTCGACCAGAGCTGCATCTCCTGCCACGGGCGCAACGCCCAGGGCGTCGAGGGACGCGGCCCCAGCCTGATCGGTGTCGGATCGGCGTCGGTGGAGTTCCAGGTCGGCACGGGCCGGATGCCGATGGCCCGGCAGGAGGCCCAGGCCGAGCGCAAGCCGGTGGTCTTCACCGAGGAGGAGATCCGCCAGCTCGGCCAGTACATCCAGGAGCTGGGCGGCGGCCCGCAGCTGCCGGACGGCGAGATGCTGCGTACCGGCGGTGACATCGCCGTCGGCGGTCACCTCTACCGGATCAACTGCTCGTCCTGCCACGCCTTCAGCGGCGGCGGCGGAGCGTTGTCCTCCGGCAAGTACGCACCGAGCCTGGATCCGGCCACCGACCGGCAGCTGTACGCCGCCATGCTGACCGGCCCGCAGAACATGCCGGTCTTCGGGGACAACCAGCTCACCCCCGAGCAGAAGCGCGACATCATCGCCTTCGTGCAGGAAGGGCTGAAGACCGACGGTGACCCCGGCGGGCTGGCCAACCTCGGCCGGTACGGTCCGGTGACCGAGGGCATCGCCATCTTCCTGGTCGGCATCACCGCGCTGGTCTTCGCCAGCCTGTGGATTGCGGGGAAGTCATGAGCACCGACATCGACACCACTCAGCAGCACCGCCAGCCGGCGCCGGTGAGCCTGGACGACCCTCGGCTGACGTCGTTCGACGTGCTGCGCGAGGGCGCCCGGCGCGACGACATCGAGATCGTCCACTACGAGCCGCCATTTCCGGTGCCCGGCACCAGGGCGGAACGGCGGATCAGCCGGTTCGTCGCCGGGCTGTTCCTGCTCGCCGGGCTCACCGCGACCGCGTTCCTGGTGGTGTACATCTGGTGGCCCTGGGAGTACGAACTCGGCACCGGGATCAGTAAGTTCTACACCCCGCTGCTCGGCGTCAGCCTCGGGCTGACCTTGCTGGCCATCGGCGTCGGCATCCTCACCTGGGGCAAGAAGCTGCTGCCCCACGAGGTGGCGATCCAGGACCGGCACGACGGCCCGTCCAGCCCGGACGACCGCAAGATCACCGGCGGCACGCTCACCTACATGGTGGACGAGCTCGGGGTGAAGCGCCGTCCGCTGCTCGGGGTGTCGCTGCTGGCCGGGTTGGCTCCGGTGGCCGCGGTCGCGGCCGCTCCGCTGGTCGGCGGCCTGATCCGGGATCCGCACACCGACAACCAGATGGCCACCACCGGCTGGGAGCCGGTCGAGACGGTCGGTGGCGGCACCGAGCTGGTCCGGCTGACCAGGGAGGACGGCTCGCCGATCCGGCCCGCGGACGTCAGCGTCGGTGGTCAGATGACGGTCTTCCCGGGGATTCCCGGCGGGCACACCAACCGGTACGCCGACTCGCCGACCCTGCTGATCCATCTGCGGCTGGACGACGCCCGGACCGCCCGGGAGAACAACGAGGCGGTGGGCAAGCCTGACTACATGTGGGGCAACTACATCGCGTACTCGAAGATCTGCACCCACGCGGGCTGCCCGGCGAGCCTGTACGAGCAGCAGACCAACCGGCTGCTCTGCCCCTGCCACCAGTCGCAGTTCCTGATCACCGACAACGCCAAGCCGGTCTTCGGCCCGGCCAGCCGTCGGCTGCCGCAGCTGCCCATCTCCGTCGACGACGAGGGCTTCTTCGTCGCCACCTCCGACTACACCGAGATCGTCGGACCCGACTTCTGGGAGCGGCCATGAAACGCCGTAAGTTCGACGCCCGGGCGCTGCCCGGCCAGGCCGCCGGGCAGCTCGACGACCGGTTCCAGGCCGCCACCCCGCTGCGCAAGCTGCTGAACAAGGTCTTCCCGGACCACTGGTCGTTCCTGCTCGGCGAGATCGCGCTCTTCTCGTTCGTCGTCGTCCTGCTCACCGGTGTCTACCTGACCTTCTTCTTCGACCCGTCGATGGAGGAGGTCGTCTACGACGGCAGTTACGCCCCGCTGCGCGGGATCCCGATGTCGGCGGCGTACGCGTCGACGCTGGACATCTCGTTCGACGTCCGGGGCGGCCTGATCATGCGGCAGATGCACCACTGGGGGGCGCTGCTGTTCATGGCGTCGATCGTGGTGCACATGCTGCGGGTGTTCTTCACCGGCGCGTTCCGCAAGCCGCGTGAGGCCAACTGGATCATCGGCTCGCTGCTGTTCTGGGTCGGCTTCCTCGCCGGCTTCACCGGCTACTCGCTGCCCGACGACGGCCTGTCCGGCACCGGGCTGCGGATCGCGTCGGCGATCATGCTGTCCATCCCGGTGATCGGGTCCTGGGTCACCTCGTCGATCTTCGGCGGCGAGTTCCCGGGCACGATCATCATCAGCCGGTTCTACATAGCCCACGTGCTGCTGATCCCCGGGCTGCTGGTGGCGCTGATCAGCGCCCACCTCGGCCTGGTCTTCAAGCAGAAGCACACCCAGTGGCCCGGCCCGGGACGGACCAACGACAACGTGGTCGGTGAGCGGATGTTCCCCCGCTACGCGATCAAACAGGGCGGCTTCTTCATGATCGTCTTCGGGGTGGTCGCCCTGATGGCGGGGGTCTTCCAGATCAACCCGGTGTGGCTGTTCGGCCCGTACGAGGCCGCCGTCGTCTCGGCGGCGAGCCAGCCCGACTGGTACGTCATGTTCCTGGACGGCTCCACCCGGTTGATGCCAGCCTGGGAGTTGACCATCCCGATCGGCGACGGGTACGTGATCCCGCCGCTGTTCTGGCCGACCGTGGTGCTGCCCGGCATCCTGGTCATGCTCTCCCTGGCGTACCCGTTCCTCGAAGCGCGGTACACGAAGGACAAGGCCAGCCACAACCTGCTGCAGCGGCCCCGGGACGTGCCGGCCCGGACCGCCGTCGGCGCGATGGCCGTCACCTTCTTCATCGTGCTGACCATCTCCGGCGGCAACGACGTGTTCGCCGACAAGTTCTTCATCAGCCTGAACGCGATGACCTGGGCCGGCCGGATCGGATTGATCCTGCTCCCGCCGTTGGCCTACTACGTCACCTACCGGATCTGTCTCGGTCTGCAGCAGCACGACCGGGAAGTGCTGGCGCACGGTGTCGAGACCGGCATCATCCGACGGCTGCCTGACGGCCGCTTCGTCGAAGTGCACCAGCCGCTGGGACCGACCGACGAGCACGGCCACGGCAAGCTGGAGTACGTCGGCTGGGTGGTGCCGAAGAAGATGAACCGGCTCGGCGCGCTCGGCCCGGCCGTCAAGGGCTTCTTCTTCCCGATCGAGAAGCCGGTGCAGGTCCCGCCGCCGGCGCATGTGGCAATCGACCCGGCCGAGGAACAGCCGGCTGATCTGCCGCCGGCCGACAAGGACAGGAAGACGGCCGACCGGGAGGAGATCAGCAGCGGCAGCCGCTGATCGTCCCGTACCACGACAGTTGTCCGCGCCCGCCGCCTCGCCGGTGGGCGCGGACAACTGTCCGTGCCCGCGTCCGGAGGATCAGCGCCGCCGGTCAGTCCGCGCTGGAAAGTCAGCAGCGCTGGTCAGTCGGCGTCGGCCAGCCCGATCGCGAAGGCCGCCTCCAGATCGTGCTGCGAGTAGGCGCGGAAGGCGATGTGCGACTCGGTGTTGAGTACACCCGGAACCTTCGAGATCCGTCCGGCGATCACGTCGGCGATCTGGTCGAACTGCCGCACCCGGACGATCGCGATCAGGTCCACGTGCCCGGCCACCGAGTAGACCTCGCTCACCCCGTCGAGACCGGCAAGCGCCTCGGCCACCTCCGGGATCGAGTCCGTGGCGCAGTCGATCAACACGATCGCAGTGATCACGCAGGTCCTCCGTCCCTCATCGGCGTCCGCCGCCGATGTTACTCAATAGTGAACGGTCAACCGGCGGACACCGTCAGATCGCTGCCCACCCGGATCGCGTCGGTCAGCTGTTCCCCGGCCGGCACCCGCGCGCCGGGCCACACCACCGAGCGGACCAACGTCCCCCGTACCACCGCCCCGGCGCCGACCACGGAATGGTCGACCGGGCCGGTCACCGTGGCCGACGGGTCGAGCAGGCTCCGACCACCTGCCGCGTGCAGATTGGCCGCGAGGTAGTCCGGTGGTGTCCCGGTGTCCAGGTAGGTACCCGGATAGTTGATCACCTGCAGCGCGCCGACGGCCTCCGCCGGCCGCCAGACGGTACGGACCAGTTCGCCGGGGGCGGCCGGTAGTTCGCTGACGTAGCGCCACGGCAGCAGCGAGAAGCCGGCGAACCGGTGCCCGTCGAAGCCGCCCTGAGCGGCCGGGTCGGTGAACCGCTTGCCCAGCAGCCGGACCGTCTCACCGTCCCAGCCGTGGAGCAGCGCAGCGATGTCCGGCCCGGGAGCCAGATCCGGATGGGCGAGGTAGCCGTCGACGTTGCCGACCAGTACGCCCCGGCCATCGATCCAGTCCCGTAGCCGGCCGATGCCGCCGGCGGTGCCCAACGGGTCTCCTGGCTCCACGGACAGCTGTGCCCGGTCTCCGACATGCGCCACCACCTGCCGGCCGAGGTAGCAGGCGTTGACCGCGACCGCCGCCGGCCCGGTGAAGCCGAGGGCGCCGACCCGGGCGAGTGCCCGGTCCAGCAGCGGTACGTTCCCGACCGGGCAGAGCGCCTTCGGGACGAGACCGGTCAACGGCCGCAGCCGGCGGCCCTCACCGGCGGCGAGGATCACTGCGCAGATCCGGTCCGGTCCGACCGCCGGTGCGCTCACCCCGGCTCCTGGCCCGCCGGCGGCTGCCCGGCCGCTGGCGGGCCGGTCTCCACTGGTACGTCGGTCTCCGCTGGCACGACGAGCGGCCCGATGCCGTAATGCGCCAGCAGCCGGGCGGTCGCCGGGGTCAGCCGGGGCAGGTCGTCGAGCCGGTGCCAGGCGGCTTCGTACACCTCGGCCCCGTCGACCACCAGTTGGGTTCGCGACGCTGCCACGGCGGCTTCGAAGACGACGTCCACCCAGCCCTTGGCGTGCACCACGGCGTTCGGTACCGCCGGGCGTAGCTGGTCCGGGGCCAGCCGGATGCCGGTCTCCTCGGCGAGCTCCCGGGCCGCGCCGACCACCGGCGCCTCGCGGTGTCGCAGCAGACCGGCGGGCAGCGTCCAGCCCCGGCCGGGTGGCTGGCGCAGCAGCAGTAGTCGGGCGGGTGCCGACGGATCGACTTCGGCATCGGTCACCAGCGTCACGGCGCCGACGATGTACTTCTGCACAGCGAGCCGGACCAACCGCCGACGGACCGGGTGCGGCAACCGGTAGAACACGCCGTACAACAGGGCGCGTGCGGGGGATCGGCGGGTGATCATATGGTTCAGGCTAGAGGTAGCCGGTCGCCGGCGCCGGGTCAGGTCAGCCCGGCTGGTCGACCAGGGCGATGAGCTGATCGACGACGGCCTCGGGCTCGATGGTCCGGTCCACCACCGCGACCAGCAGGGTCTCCATGTCCGGGTACTTGAGGTTCTCCGCGAGCTGGCGCAGTGGTTTGTCGTTGGACAACGCCCGGTCGTGTTTGCGCAGGATCAGGCTGACGGTGGCGCGGCCGAGGCGTACCTTGTCGCTGATGCTGATGCCCGGTTCGGAGTGTTCGGCGAACCAGCGGTTGATCTGCATCTGGGCCTGCGGCGACTTGACGAAACCCAGCCACTCCTTTCGCGGCCCGGCTGACGTCGGTGCCGTCCCGGTCGGCTGGTCGTCGCTCTCGGTGAAGATCTCGACCACGTCGCCGTCGGTCAACTCGGAGGCCAGCGGTGCCAGTCGGCCGTTGATCCGGACGGCGAGACAGTGCGCGCCTTTGCGTGGATCCAGCTCGTACGCGAGGTCGACCGGCGTCGACCCGGCCGGCAGCACGATCGGCCGGCCGTCGGTGAAGACCTGGATCTGCGCGTCCACCAGGTCGCAGCGCAGCGAGTGGACGAACTGGTCGGCGTCGATGTTTTCCTGTGACCAGTCGATTGCCCTGCGCAGCCAGGCCAGCTCGTCGGCGCGGGCGGCGGCACGACTGCGGCCGGGCTTGGGGAAGTGGTACGGCGCGGCGATGCCGAACTCGGCGGAGCGGTGCATCGCCTCGGTCCGGATCAGCACCTCGAGTGGACGCTCGTCCGGACCGATGACCGTGGTGTGCAGCGAACGGTAGAGGTTGTTCTTCGGTGCCGCGATGAAGTCCTTGAACCTGCCCGGTACCGGTCGCCAGCGGCAGTGGATCGCGCCGAGCGCCGCGTAGCAGTCGGTGTCCGGCCCGGTGACCACGACCTCGATGCGGGGCAGGTCGAACGGGGCACGGTGGCCGCCGGCGACGGTGTCCTTCCAGATCGAGTAGCGGTGCCGGGGCCGGGCCGCGACCCGGGCGGTGACCTTCTCCCGGCGTAACGTCACCCGCGCCTGTCCGCAGACGGTGTCCAGGTACGTCGCCCAGCCCGGTCGGTTGGCCAGGTGTTCCTCGATCTGCTGGTAGGCCTCCGGCTCCAGGTGGAACAGGACGATGTCGTCGAGTTCCCGTTTGAGCTTCTGGATGCCGAGCCGATCACAGAGCGGGACCAGCACGTCCAGGGTCGCCTTGGCGATCCGGGCCCGGGAGGCAGGGGAGCGCACACCGAGGGTCCGCATGTTGTGCAGCCGGTCGGCGAGCTTGATGACCAGCACCCGAACGTCCTTCGCCGCAGCGATGATCATCTTTCGGATGGTCTCGGCCTCGGCGGCCTTGCCGTAGAACGCCTTGTCGAACTTGGTCACCCCGTCGACCAGGTGGGCGACCTCGTCGCCGAAGTCTGCGGCCAGTGTCGGCAGGTCGTACGTGGTGTCCTCGACGGTGTCGTGCAGCAGTGCGGCCACCAGGGTGGTGGTGTCCATGCCGAGCCCGGCGCAGATCTCCGCGACGGCCAACGGGTGGGTGATGTACGGCTCGCCGCTCTTGCGGTACTGGCCGGCGTGCATGCTGTCGGCGATCTGGTAGCCGCGGCGCAGCACCGCCGGGTCCGCCGACGGGTGGATCGACCGGTGGACCCGGATCAGCTCGGCGACCGGTTCCGGCGCGCCGGGCGACCAGGACAGCCAGGCCCGCAGGCGGGCGGACAGGGGTGTCGCGGTGGGCAGGAAACGTCCGATGGCGGCGCCGGGACCGGCGTCGACGTCCACGCGGAGACACCTCCTCACCCATCGCCCGGCCGGTCGACCGCCCGGACGCACGCCACGAATCGGGCGTTGGCTGACAGGACTGCACTTCTCTAACAGCCTAAGCGAGCGAGCGTAGTACGATCGGCTACTTGCGGGTGATCGATCGGTCGAGTCTTTGGTCCGCTTCGTCGACGCCGGCCGTCGTCCGGGCGGCTTCCTCGGCCTTGACCAGCAGATGGTGGAATCGGCCGGCGCCGCGGACCGGCGAGGACCAGTCCCCGCTCACCCTGACCAGTCGGGTCTGTTCCGGCTCCAACCAGGACAGAATCCGCTCGCTCTCGGCCGCGCTCGCCCGGGGCACCGGACCGTGCCCGGCCGGCACTGTCTCGGCGGTGGCGCACAGCAGCTCGATGGTGGCCCGAGGGTGCTGCCGTGGGGGCGACACGCCGGCGGCGGCGAGCCGACCGTGCCGGACGATCGCCAGCTCCCAGCCACCGTGCCCGGCCCGTCGTGCCGCGACCAGCTCGGTGATGCGGGTCAGCGCGGTCAACCGCTGCATCCGGACGGTCGCCCGCAGGAACGCGGCCAACCGGCCCCGGACCACCGCCGCCTCCTCGAACCGCTGCCCGGCGGCGAGCCGGTCGATCCGGGCGAGCAACGTGTCGACCAGTGGCTGCGGGTCGGTTTCGAGGGCCGTACGCAGCGGGGTGACGGCCAGCTCGGCGTACTGCAGCGGGTCGATCCGGTGTTCGCACGGTGCCGGACAACGACCCAGCTCGGCCAGCGCGCAGGCCGGGGTCCGGGTCCGGGTGGACAACCGGTGGGTGCACTGACGCAGCGGCAGCGCGTCGTGGATGCCGGCGGCGGCCAGCTCGGCCGCCCGGCGGGAGGCGAACGGCCCGAGCACGGTGGTGTCGGCCGGTGAGATCGCCCGGACCGTGGACAGCCGTGGATAGACCTCGTCGGTGACCTTCAACCAGACCATCCGCTCCGGGAACTTCGACCTGCGGTTGTACGGCGGCGCGTGGGCGGCGATCAGCCGCAGCTCACGTACCTCGGCCTCCAGCCGGTGGGCGCACTCGACCGCGTCGACCCGCACCGCTGCGGCCAGCATCTCGGACATCCGCGCCCGCCGCTCGGCGGCGGTGAAGTAGCTGCGTACCCGGGTCGCGACGTCGCCCGAGGTGCCGACGTACAGCGGCCGGTCGTCGGCCGCCCGGAAGATGTACACCCCGGGGGAGCGGGGCAACCCGTCGGCGAGGTGCCGCTTGCGTCGCTGGACGTCGCTGACCGCCCGGCTGAACTCGACCGCGTCGCCGATGCTCGTCACCTGGTGCCCGCCGAGCCGGGCGATCAGCCCGTGCAGCACGTCCACGGTCGCCTGGGCGTCGGCAAGTGCCCGGTGGGTGGGCCGGCGAGGGGTGCGGAAGTAGCCGGCGAGGGTGCCGAGCTTGCGGTTGGGCACCTCGTCGCGGGTCAGCACCCGGCGGGCGAGGGCCGCGGTGTCCAACACCGTCGGCGCCGGCCAGGAATAGCCGTGCCGGGCGCACGCGGCCTTGAGAAAACCCACGTCGTACGGCGCGTTGTGCGCCACCAGCACCGCGCCGCCGAGAAATTCCAGCAGGCTGGGCAGCACCTGCTCGATCGGCGGCGCGGGAACGAGCATCGCCTCGGTGATGCCGGTGAGCACGGTGATGAACGGCGGCACCGGTCGGCCCGGGTTGACCAGCGTGGCGAAGACGCCGAGCTCCTCCCCGCCGCGCACCTTGACCGCGCCGATCTCGGTGATGCCGCCGCCGTCCGGCGCGCCGCCGGTGGTCTCCAGATCCAGCACGACGAAGGTGGTCTCCCGCAGCGACCGGTCCGCGCCGGTCGACAGCGACTGGCCCGGCCCGGCTGACAGCAGCGAGTCGATCGAGCCCTGGGTGTAGGCCGGTCGAGGTGCGGGGTCAGGCGGTGCCACGGCGCAGACGATAGGACGTGGGTACGACACAGCCGTCCCATGGGTACCATCGGTAACGATCCGATCGACTCTGCGAGATCATTCTTCCTGTCGGGCACGCGGCGGCCACCCGGTGGGAGACTGGGGTGCATGGCCGCACCGGATCCGACCGACGCTCGTCCCGAGGGGGCGGCGCCGACGACCGGCGCCCTGCCCCTGTCCGCCGACCAGCCGGCCGGTGGTCCACCCGCCGAGCCGGTGCTGCCGGAGCCGGTGCGGTCGCGCATCGTCGTGCTCGCCGCCGCCGCGCTGCCCGAGATCCCGACCGACGAGATGCCACCCCAGCTGCGCAAGGTCGCCAAGTTCGCGCCGAACCGGCGGGCCCGCTACGGCGGCGCGGCGATCGCGGCGGCGCTGACCAACGATCCGTCGCTGCGGCAACGGGTGGCTGCCCGCGCGCTGACCGAGGCCGGTGAGCTGGGCACAGCGGTCAGCGAAGGGGTCTCACCCGCGGCGGCGGACCCGGTCGAGGTCGCCGCCCTGGCGTACCTGATGCGGCCGGCGGGCTGGCGTGAGCTGGTCGACGCCGCCGGTGCGGCGGTCCGGGCCGAGGCCGACCGGGCCGCCGTCGCCGAACTGATCCGCGATGCCGAGGCCCGCGCCAACCGGGCCGAACACGACCGCACCGTCGCCCGGGTCGAGGTGGAGAAGCTCCGCGACGAGCTGGCCCGGGTACGCGAGGAGCTGGGCCAGCTCCGCGAGGAGTCCCGGCAGCTGTCCCGCACGCTGCGCGAGGCGCAGGCGCAGCAGCGGCGGGCCAACGAGCTGCTCGCCACCGAACGCGGCCGCGCCGGGCGGGCCGCCGCCGACCACGACGCGGAGCTGCGGCGGCTGCGCGCCAAGCTCGCCGACGCGGAGCTGACCGCCGGCGCCGCCCGGCAGTCGGCGAAGGAGGCCCGGGCGGTCGACGACGCCCGGCTGTGGCTGCTGCTGGAGACGATCGGGCAGGCGGCCCAGGGGCTGCGGCGGGAGCTCGCCCTGGACCCGGCCGACCGGTTGCCGGCCGACTACGTCGCCGACGCGTTCACCGACCGACCGGCGGCGGCGACGTCGACCCGGGCCCGCGACACCGACGACCCGGCCCGGCTGGACGACCTGCTCGCCCTGCCCCGGGCCCACCTCGTCGTCGACGGCTACAACGTGACCAAGCGGGGCTTCGGTGAGATGCCGCTGGAGCAGCAACGCAAGCGGTTGATCACCGGGCTCGGTGGGATCGCCGCGCAGACCGGGGACGAGGTGACCGTGGTCTTCGACGGCGCCGAGCGGATGCACGGGTTGCCGCCGGCTCCACGCGGCGTACGGGTGCTGTTCTCCCGCAAAGGGGAAACAGCCGACGAACTCATCCGTCGGCTGGTCCGGGCCGAGCCGTCCGGCCGGGTGATCGTGGTGGTCTCCTCCGACCGGGAGGTGGCCGACGGGGTCCGGCGGCACGGCGCGTACCCGATGGGCGCCGATTCGCTGCTGCGTCGACTGGCCCGGTCCTGAGCCGACACCCGGTCGCGCGGAACTGTCGTACCTGATGCCTATCGTCGATGTCACTGGCGGTGGTCGGTCGGCGATGCTGCGTCGTACGGGGGCCGGTCACCGCCGGCCACTGTCCGATCGCACCGTCACGTGAGGAGACGACCATGCTGATCGACTGTGACACCTGCGCCGTCGAGCGCGGCCCGAGTTGCCGGGGTTGCCTGGTCAGTGCCCTGATCGACAGCCCGGACGCGGTGGCCAACCTGGACGCCGGCGAGCGGTACGCGATCGAGGTGTTCGCGCGTGCCGGGTTCGACGTCGAGGTGCTCGGCGGGTCGACGGCCGCGCCGCGTGGCCGCCGGCAGCGCCGGCCCCGGTCCCGAAGACAGGTCGCCTGAGCGATCGACCGGTCGAGCTGACAGGATCCGGTCTGTCGCCGAGCGCGGACCGGGACCGCGCCGGCACACCTAGGATGGTCGGGCGACCGGCCGGCGGAAGGAGCCCGATGACGCCTCGCGCATGGGCGTTGGTCACCTTCGCCGTCCTGGTGGTGGCGGTCGTCGTCGCGGCGGCCGTGCTGGTGCCGTGGCAGCGGCCGCCGGTGCCCCGCGCCGACCAGCTCGCCGCCCTGCGTGAGCTGCCCGTCGATCAGGTCGAGCGGGGGCGGGCCCTGCGGGCGGCGTTGCGACCGGGTCGCTACGGCGCGATGCTGGCCGGCCTGCTCGTGGCGCTGCTGCTCGGGTTCACCCCGGTCGGTGCCCGGCTGGTGGAGGTCGCCGGCCGGCCGTTCGGCGGCCACTGGGCCGCCCAGGCGTTGCTCGGCGGGCTGCTCGTGGTGTTCCTGGCCGACCTGCTGACCCTGCCGTTCGCCGCCTTGCGGCACCGGATCCTGACCGAGCACGGGCTGGCCACCCAGGGCTGGGCCGGCTGGGGCCTGGACCTGGCCCGGTCGTACGCGGTCGGCGCGGTCATCGCGACGGTGGCCCTGCTCGGCTTCTACACCGTCGTTCGGCTGGCCCCCCGCTGGTGGTGGGCGCTGGCCGCGACCGGCGCGGCCGCCCTGGTGGTGCTGCTGTCGTTCGTTCTGCCGGTGCTGGTCGAGCCGGTGTTCAACAAGTTCACCCCGATGCCGGACGGTCCGGTGCGCACGCAGCTGCTGGAGCTGGCCGAGCGCGACGGCGTCCCGGTGCGGGACGTGCTGGTCGCCGACGCGTCCCGGCGTACCCGCGCGGTCAACGCCTACGTGTCCGGGTTCGGCCCCACCCGGCGGATCGTCGTCTACGACAACCTGCTGCGCGAGGCGCCTCCGGCGGAGCTGGCCGCCGTGGTCGCCCACGAGCTGGGCCACGCCCGCGCGCGGGACGTGCTGACCGGCACCGGGTTGGGCGCGCTCGGCGCCGCCGCGGCCGTCGTCGGGCTGTACCTGCTCGGCAGTTGGCGGCCGGTGCTGCGGGCGGCCGGCGTCGCCGACATCGCCGAGCCGCGGGCGATCGCCCTGCTGCTGGCCGTGGTCACGCTGGTCGGTCTGGTGGCGACACCGGCGCAGGCGCTGGTGTCGCGCCGGATCGAGGCCCGCGCCGACGCGCACGCGCTGGCGCTGCACGGTGACCCGGCGGCGTACGCGGCGGTGCACCGCCGGCTGTCCGCGATCAATCTCGCCGATCCGGACCCGCCCCGCTGGGAGTACCTCTACTCCGCCACGCACCCGTCGACCGTGGAACGAATCGCGGCGGCCCGCAGGTACGCCGACCGGGCGGGCCGATGAACCGCACCCTGCTGGTCACCAACGACTTTCCGCCGCGGCCCGGCGGCATCCAGTCGTTCGTGCACAATCTGGCGCTGCGGCAGCCCGCGCAGACCATCGTGGTCTACGCGTCGAGCTACGACGGTGCCGAGCGGTTCGACGCCGACCAGCCGTTCGAGGTGATCCGTAACCCGACCGGCATGCTGCTGCCCACGCCGGCGGTGGCCCGGCAGACCGCCGCCCTGGCGCGGGCCCGGGGCTGCGACACCGTCTGGTTCGGGGCGGCCGCGCCGCTCGGCCTGCTCGCCGACGGCCTGCGCCGGCGGGTCGGGATCAGCCGGGCGGTGGCCCTGACCCATGGGCACGAGGTGGGGTGGGCCGCGCTGCCCGGCGCGAGGTCGATGCTCCGCCGGATCGCCCGCGCCACCGACGTGGTGACCTACCTGGGGGAGTACACCCGGGTCCGGCTGGACCGCGCGATCGGCGGGCTGACCGAGCTGCGTCGGCTCGCCCCGGGTGTGGACACCGATGCCTACCATCCGGGCGTCGACGGCGGCGAGGTGCGCCGCCGGCACCGGTTGTCGGACCGGCCGGTGGTGGTCTGCGTGTCCCGGCTGGTGCCGCGCAAGGGTCAGGACACGTTGATCCGGGCCTGGCCGCTGGTACGGCGTCGGGTGCCGGGCGCCGCGTTGCTGATCGTCGGCGGCGGCCCGGACCGCAGCCGGTTGCAACGACTCGCCGGGCGCGCCGGGGTGGCCGACGACGTCACCTTCACCGGGGCGGTGCCCTGGGCGGAACTGCCGGCGCACTACGCCGCCGGGGACGTGTACGCGATGCCCTGCCGCACCCGTCGCGGCGGGCTCGACGTGGAAGGCCTGGGCATCGTCTACCTGGAAGGATCGGCGACCGGGCTGCCAGTGGTGGCCGGGGATTCCGGCGGCGCGCCGGATGCGGTCCGCGACGGCGAGACCGGGTACGTCGTGAACGGTCGAGACTCGAGCCAGCTGGCCGAACGGCTGGCGGGCCTGCTGGCCGACCGGGAGCTGGCCCGGCGGATGGGGGCCGCCGGTCGGGCCTGGGTGGAGCGTGAATGGCGCTGGGACACCCAGGCGCAGCGGATGGCGTCGCTGCTGGCCGGCTGAGCGGCGTGACCCTCGGCGGCGTGACTCCCGGCGGCGTCGCCCGGCCCTCCTGCGGTGGGCGGCTGCTTGCGGCGTCAGCCGAGTCGTTCGGTGATCCCGTCGGCTGGTCCGGGCCGGCCGAAATGCCAGCCCTGGGCGGCGTCGCAGCCGATCGCCCGGAGCCGCTCGGCCTGCCCGGCGGTCTCCACTCCTTCGGCGGTGACCGTCAGCCGCAGCGTGTGGGCCAACGTCACCAGGGTGAGCAGGATGCTCTCGTCGGTCCGGTCGGTGCCCGCCGGGGCACGGAGCCCTTCGACGAACTTCCCGGCCAGCTTCAGCTCCTGCACCGGCAGCGAGCGGAGGTAGGACAGGTTGGAGTAGCCCGTCCCGAAGTCGTCGATGGCGATCCGTACGCCCAGGTCGGCCAGTTCTCGCAGGGTGCGGACCGGTCCGTCGGCGGTGCTCATCAGGGCGCTCTCGGTGATCTCCAGCTGCAGCCGGTCGGCTGGTAGCCGGGTGTCGGCGAGCACCTCGGTCACGTACCGCACCAGACCGAGGTCGTTGACCTGCCGGACAGCCAGGTTGACACTGACGAACGGGGCGTTCGCGCTGCGGTCCAGCCAGCGCCGGGCCTCCCGGCAGGCTTCCGCCAGCACCCACGATCCGAGCCGGACGATCAGCCCGGAGTCCTCGGCGAGGGAGATGAACCGGTCCGGCCCGAGTACCCCCATCGTCGGGTGCCGCCAGCGGACCAGCGCCTCGACGCCGAGCAGCGCGCCGCCGGCGAGCGCGACCAGCGGCTGGTAGTCCAGGAAGAACTCGCCCCGGTCGAGAGCGGCGGGCATCGCCGCGGACAGCGCGTACCGGGCCAGCTGGTGGTCGTTGCGCACCGGATCGAACAGCGCCCACCGGCCCTTGCCCGCCGATTTCGCCCAGTGCAGGGTGACGTCGGCGGCCCGCATCACCTCGCTCGGGGTGGTGCCGGCGACCGTGCGCTCCACGATGCCGATGCTGGCGGTCACGGTCAGCTCGTGGCCGTCGACGACGACCGGTTCGCCGATCGCGGCGAGCGCGGCCTCGGCGACCTTGAGCACGTCGTCGGTGCAGGTGGTGTCGGCGACCAGGATGACGAACTCGTCGCCACCGATGCGGGCCACCAGGTGTTCGCCGACGCCCCGGCGCAGCCGCTCGGCGACGGAGACCAGCAGCAGGTCCCCGATGTGGTGGCCGAGGGTGTCGTTGACGATCTTGAAACCGTCGAGGTCGACGAAGCAGACGCCGAGTCGGCGTCCGTCCCCGCCGGTACGCCCGGTCGTGCTGAACACGTCGTCCAGCCGCTGGGTGAACAGGCTCCGGTTGGGCAGATCGGTGAGCGGGTCGTGGGTGGCCCGGTGCCGGTACCGGGCCTCGCTCTCCCGCAGCGCGATCTCGGCCTGCTCCCGGGCGACCAACGCCGCGCGGCGGATGGTCTCCTGCTCGTCCAGGGTGCGGTCGCGCAGCGCCCGGGTGTAGCCGGTGGCGATACCGCCGAGCAGCCGTGCCATCCGGTCCGGCATGTCCGGGTCGTCGATGTCCAGGTCGCGCAGTAGCCGCAGGTCGAGTACCTCGATGGTGCGGCCGAGCCCTTCCGCCGAGGCGATGTGCGCGGCGACCAGGTCCGACCCGACCTGGTAGCCGACCCGGATGGTGAACGGCTCGGCGCGCAGCGCCGTGACGAGCCGTACGGTCAGGTCGCCGAGAAACGCCTCCAACTGCTCCTGGGTCAGCGGCAGGTAGCTGGTCCCGGTTACCGCCTTGGCCCAGGCCCGGGCGACGGCGGCGACGCCCGGTGGCCGTCCACCGGGCGGATCGGCGGCCGGCTCGGACTGCTCAGCCACCGAGTCGGCCTACCCCGCCCATGAAGACGGCACGCTCGGCGTCCTCGGCCGCCTCGGGCGACTCGGGGCGCCACTGCGGCACCCAGACCACGCCCGGCGGTAGCAGGTCGAACCCGTCGAAGAAGTTGGTCAGCGCGGCCCGGGACCGGATGTTGAGCGGGTTGTCGGTGCGCCGGTAGATCTGGTCCGCCTCGCGGCGTTCCTCGTCGCTGCGACCGTCGTCGCTGGCCTGGGACAGGACCAGATAGCTGCCGGGCGCGAGGGCGGCGCGCAGCTCGGCCAGGATCCCGGTGGGGTCGTCGGAGTCCGGCACGAAATGCAGGACCGCGACGATCAGCACCGCGACCGGCTGGTCGAAGTCGAGTAGCTTGCGCACCTGAGGATCGTGCAGGATCCGTTCCGGGTTGCGCAGGTCCTCATGCAGGATCGTGGTCCGGTCGTTGCCGGCGAGGATCTCCCGGCTGTGTGCGACGGCGACCGGATCGACGTCCACGTAGGCGACCTTCGATTCCGGTGCCAGCCGTTGGGCGATCTCGTGCACGTTGCCCACAGTGGGGATCCCGGAGCCGATGTCAAGGAACTGCCGGATTCCCGACTCGACGAGGAATTGCACGACGCGGCGCATGAAGGCCCGGTTCGCCTGGGCCATCAACGGGGCATCGGGAACGGCCGTGATCATCGCCTGGGCGGCGGCCCGATCGGCGGCGAAGTTGTGTGAGCCGCCGAGGTAGTAGTCGTACATCCGGGCGACGCTCGGCCGCTCGACGTCGATGTTCTCCGGTGCCCAGTGCGGCCGATCCATTTTCGCCCCTTTTGTCCCTGTCTGGCCGTTTGCTGGCTGGCTGGTGGCGCTAGCCATTGTGCCCGCTGCGTGCCCGGGCATCCAGAGCGTCCGAACCGCGAGGTTCCCGCCGCGCCGATCAGAGTCGCCACGGTCGACGTGGGCCGGCCCACCCGTCGCCGGCACCACGTGACCAGGTCAGAACTTCGGAGCGTCCGGCGCCTCGAGCAGACCGAGCCGCAGCGCCGTCATCAGCGCCTGGGCCCGGTTCGCCGCGCCGAGCTTCTCGTACAACTTGGAAATGTGCGTCTTGGCCGTCGACTCGCTGACGAACAACTGCTTGGCGATCCCGGCCACGCTCATCCCGTCGGCGAGCAGGCGCAGCACCTGGCCCTCCCGGGGGGACAGTTGCGGCCCGGACGGCGCGAGCCGGCGTTTCATCGCCTCGGCCAGGTCAGCCGCGGTGAACGCGCTCGGCGAGGAGGCCGCGTGCCGGGCCGCCGCGACCACCTCGTCCGCCGGTGCGGTCTTCGGCACGAACGCGCTGGCCCCGGCCTCCAGCGCGCCGAACAGTTGGTCGTCGCCGGCGTACATGGTCAACACCACGATGCCCATCGTGGAGCTGGACTTGCGCAGCGCCCGGGTCGCTTCGAGGCCGCTGCCGTCCGGCAGCCGCAGGTCCATGATCACAACATCTGGTTGCAGGGCGCCCGCCTGGCGTACACCCTCGGCCGCCGTTGCGGCCTCACCGACGACCTCGAACTGGCGGTCGCGCTCGAAAGCGTGCCGCAGGCCCTTCCGGATGAGGTCGTGATCATCGACAAGCAGGACCTTGGTCCGGGTGGTCGGTGTGGGGCTGGTGGTCATGCTGTGGCTACTCCCCTTCTGGTGCTGTCACGCTATCGCGCACGCTATCGCGCCGGGGCGAGGTTCCGAGCACCACTGCCACGGTCGTTCCGCTCGGGTGTCGTGGCCTGATCTCCAACCGGCCCCGGATACGTTCCGCTCTCTCTGCCATGATCGCAAGACCGTACCGCCCGTCCGGACGCTGGTCGGCGATCCCCTGACCGTCATCCGACACTTCTATTTGCGCGTACGGCGGGTCAATGTCGCACGTGACCCACAGATTCGCGGCACCGGCATGCTTGCGCGCATTGGTAATCGCCTCCTGTGCGATGCGCAGCAGTTCCGCCTCGGTGGCCGCCGGCAGCCGGGCCCCGGACTCGTCCAGCGACAGGTGCACCCGCAACCGGCCGGACGATCCGACGGTACGGGCGTACTCGGCGATCGCGGCCGCCAGCCCGCCGTGCCGGTCCACCTCACTGCGCAGCTCGAACAGGCTCAGCCGCAGCTCGGTGATCACCCGGGTGACCTCACCGCGCAGCGTCCGCAGGTCCTCGGCGGTCTCGTCACTGCCCTCCGGCAGGGTGGCCAGGGCGTTGTCGATGCCGTAGCCGACCATCACCAGCTCCTGGGCCACCCCGTCGTGGATCTCCCGGGCCAGCCGTTGCCGTTCCTCGTTGGTGGCCAGCGACCGGACCTCGTCGAACAGCAGCGCGGCCTCCAGCCGCAGCGCCGCCGGGCGGGTCAACGCGGTGATCCGGCCGACCACCGGCGGCGGGTAGGCGTTGGCGCTGTCCGTCTCCAGGATCACCAGACCGACCGTGCGCACCCCGGCGACCAGCGGCACCACCAGCGCCGACACGTCACCGCCGGGATGCGACCGGGCCTGCGAGCGGGCCGCCGTCTGCGGCAGTTGGCTGGCCCAGGCGTCGGCGATGGCCGAATCGGCGTCCAGAGTCGTCTCCCAGTCGACCCGATCCAGACCGGCCTGGGCGAGCACCACCAGCCGCCCCCCACCGCTGCCGGAGAGCACCGCGGTGCGACCGGTCGGCGCCACCGCCCGCAGCTCCTCGATCAGATGCTCGGAGATGCTGCCGGGGTCGAGCGTGGCACCGGGCAGCTGCCGCGCGACGCTGCGCAGCTGGGTGAGCAGCCGGGTGGCCTCCGCGTACGGGGCCGGCTTGCTCTCCCCACGGGCCTGCATCACCTGCTGCAGCGTGCCGGCGGCCACGATGCCGAGGCTGGCCAGGATCAGCCACTGCGTGCAGACCGCGACGTAGCCGAGCTGGGCCAGCTGCGGTCGGCCGTCGATCGTGGTGAACAACCCGCTGAGGGCCAGGGTGAGCGCGGTGACGCCGAGCAGCGCGGTCGCCTCGCGGGTCCGCCGTTGCAGCACCGCCACCGTCAACGGCACCGACAGGTACGGCAGCATCGCCGACGCGCCCAGCCCGGCACCGATGGAGCCGCGCAGGTTGGCGGCGGCGGCCACCTCGCTCGTGGCCAGGCCGACGATGACGACCTCGGCGAGGCGGCCGAGCATGGCGATGACCGGGTGACGGGGGACGAGTACCGCCGGGGCGCCGGCGACCGCCAGCAGCGCCACCCAGCGCAGTTCGCCGAGGTCCCGGGTGGTGACCAGGGTCAGTACCGCGACGAGCGCGAGCATGACCAGGCGCGCCACCGCGGCGAGTGGATGCGGACGGGGCGCGTCGGATGTCGGTGCGGACACGTGACGGATGGTAGTCAGCCCCCGTAGATTTCGGCGATCTCGGCTTCGTAGTTGGCGTGCACCACCGCCCGTTTCACCTTCAGCGACGGGGTCAACTCGCCGCTCGCCTCAGTGAAGTCGCGGGCCAGCACCCGGAACCGCCGGATTGACTCGGCGGCCGAGACGGCGCGGTTCGCCTCGTCCACGGCCTGCTGGAGTTCGGCCAGCAGCGTCGGATCGTCGCGCAGATCGGCGACGGTGCGACCGGCCGGGTGACCGTTGCGTTCCAGCCAGCCCGGCCAGGCGTCCTCGTCGACGGTGAGCAGCGCGGCGATGAACGGCCGTCGGTCGCCGACCACCACGCACTGGCTGACCAGCGGGTGGGCCCGCAACTGGTCCTCCAGCACGGCGGGCGCGACGTTCTTGCCGCCGGCGGTGACGATCAGCTCCTTCTTACGCCCGGTGATGGTGAGGAATCCGTCGTCGTCGAGCTGGCCGAGGTCGCCACTGCGGAACCAGCCGTCGTCGGTGAGCACCTCATCGGTCTGCTGCCGGTTGTTCCAGTACCCCTGGAACACCAGGTCGCCGCTGATCAGCACCTCGCCGTCGTCGGCGATCCGGACGCTGACGCCGGGCAGCGGCCGGCCGACGGTGCCGATCCGGATCGCGTGCTGCAGGTTGACCGACACCGCCGGGGAGGTCTCGGTCAGCCCGTACCCCTCGTAGACGGTCACCCCGACGCCGCGGAAGAAGTGCGCCAACCGGGCGCCCAGCGGGGCGCCGCCGGAGATCGCGGTGCGGCACCGGCCGCCGAGCGCGGCCCGCAGCTTCCGGTAGACCAGCCGGTCGAACACCGCGTGCCGGGCGCGCAGCCCGAGCCCCGGCCCGCCGGGGGTGTCCAGCGCCTCGCTGTAGGCGACGGCCACCTGGTCGGCCCGGTCGAAGATGGCGCCCTTGCCGCCGTCGTAGGCACGCTGCCGGGCCGCGTTGTAGACCTTCTCGAAGACCCGGGGTACGGACAACACGAATGTCGGGCGGACGCTGGCCAGGTCGTCGACCAGGTTCTTCGGGTCGGCGGCGTGGGTCATCGTGGCCCGGGCGTGCACCGCGCCGATCTGGATCAGTCGGGCGAACGAGTGCGCCAGCGGCAGGAACAGCAGAGTGGCGGCACCCTCGTGGAACAGGTTCGGCAGACCGGGGATCGCGTTGGCGATGTCGGCGTACATGTTCCGGTGGCTGAGCACGCAGCCCTTCGGCCGTCCGGTGGTTCCACTGGTGTAGATGATCGTGGCGATGTCGTTCGAGGTCAGCTGCTGGCGGCGGTGCTGCACCTGGGCGGCGTCGACGGTCCCGCCCCGGGCCAGGATCTCGTCGAGACCGCCGGTTTCCAGCTGCCACACCTCGCGTAGCGCGGGCAGCCGGTCGCGGACCGAGGCCAGGGTGATCGCGTGCCCGTTGGTCTCCAGCACGCAGGCGACCGCCCCGGAGTCGGCCAGGATCCAGCTGACCTGCTCGGCGCTGGACGTCTCGTACACCGGCACGGTCACCGCGCCGATCGACCAGATCGCGTAGTCGAGCAGCGTCCACTCGTACCGCGTCCGGCTCATCAGACCGACCCGGTCGCCGGCGTTGATTCCCGCGCCGATCAGGCCGCAGGCGACCGCCACCACCTCGTCGCGGAACTCCCGGCAGGTCACCTCCTGCGGCCCGTCCGGTCCGGGCCGGGTGAACTGGACCGCGTCCGGTGCGGTCTCGGCGTTGTCCCAGACCGGATCGGTCAGGTTGGCGGCATCACCGACCGTGACGACCGGTGGTACGGAGAACTCGCGCACCTGCACTCCTTGTGCTCGCGGGCTGAGGCGGACCGGACCGGCGGTGCACGTCCGGCTACCCGCAACCTACCGGGCGACCGATGACCTGCGCGGTCAGCCCGCTGCCGGTGGCGGCCGGACGGTTGTCGGCCACTGGCTTGATCTTGGCCCGGCACCGGGTAGCCTGCCCCACATGGCGGAGTCCTCCACCAAGTCGATCGTCGTCGCCGCGCCCGCGTCCCGGGTGACGGCGGTGATCTGCGACTTCGTGCGCTACCCCGAGTGGACCGAGGCGCTGGACCGAGTCGAGGTGCGCCAGGAGTACGAGGATGGATACGCCCGTGAGGTCCGCTTCGTGCTGGACGCCGGAGTGCTCGCAGACGAGTACACGTTGATCTACGAGTACTCCGAGGACCTGTCCCGGATCGAGTGGCGGCTGGCTGAGCCGTCCCGGATGCAGCGCCGGCAGGACGGTGCGTACGACATCGAGGACAACGGGGACGGAACCACCACGGTGACCTACACGCTGGAGGTGGAGCTCTCCGTCGGGATGCTCGGGATGTTCCGCCGCAAGGCCGAAAAAATGATCATGGATGCTGCCCTGACACAGCTCAAGCACCGAGTGGAACAGCTCGGTGCGACGGAGACAGGCTAGGGGGCGGGCCGACGGTGGGCACAGATCCTCGCTCCGCGCGGGCGGAGGCGGAACGGTTGGTGGCGACCGCGTTGGCGATGGCGCAGCTGGCGGCGCGCGGCCAGCGGCTCGGCGCCGGTGCCGCCGGCGGCCTCGGCCTGCTGCGTGACCTGCTGGGCGGCACCGGGCCGGTCGCCACCGGCGACCCGGCCTGCTGCGTCTGCCCGGTCTGCCGGGCCATCACGGCACTGCGTGACCCCAGCCCGGAGCTGGCCGACCGGCTGGCCGCCGGTGCCGGGGACTTCGCCGCCGGAGTCGCCAGCCTGCTGCGTGCCCTGGCCCCGGAGCGTCCGGCCGACTCCGCCGGGCAATCGGAGCGTCCGGCTGACCCCGCCGCGCCGCCGGAGCCGGCGGCCGGTTCGCCGGCTGCGGATCCCGCCGGCCCGCCGCCGGACCGGCACGATCCGCCGACCGGCCGGATGACCTCGGACGACGAGGTCTGGCGCCAGGCCACCTGGACCATGGATGATTCGGACTCAGCGGGTGATCGGGACGTCTGGTCGGCCGCGACGAACGCCCCCGTCGACGTCGCCGGGACAGGCGCACCACCAGCCCAGGGCCGCTCCGGCGGTCCGGCGGTGACCGCCCCGGCGACACCCGGCGCGGATGCCGCCGGGGCGGAGCCGGACCGGTCGGGTGCCACCCGGCCGGACCACGGCCGGCCGGGACCTGATCCGGCCTGATCCGGCACCGTCCGGCCGGACGACTGCCCCGGCGGTGGACAGCCGCCGGACCGGACCGGTGCGGACACCGGCGCGCGAAGAGCACAGCAGAGGGGAGCGGCAGCGGTGACGCTGACCATCGGAGTCGACATCGGTGGCACCAAGGTCGCCGGCGGGGTCGTCGATCCGGACGGAAAGGTCCTGGCCCGGACCCGGCACGAGACGCCGGCCGACGACGTGGCCAAGACCCGGGACGTGATCATCGAGGTGGTGCTCGAGCTGGCGGCGAACCACCCGGTCGGCGCGGTCGGTATCGGGGCCGCCGGATGGATCGACGCACGTCGTTCAACTGTGCTGTTCGCCCCGAACCTCGCCTGGCGGGACGAACCGCTGCGGGAGTACGTGAGCGCGGCGGTCGACCTGCCGGTGATCGTCGAGAACGACGCCAACGTCGCGGCCTGGGCAGAGTTCCGGCACGGCGCCGGCCGGGACGCCGCCGACTCGATGGTGATGTTCACCGTGGGCACCGGCATCGGCGGCGGGATCGTGTACGGCGGCGAACTCGTCCGTGGCGCGCACGGCATCGCCGCGGAACTCGGCCACATGCTGGCGGTCCCGGACGGACATCAGTGCGGTTGCGGCCGGCAGGGCTGTATCGAGCAGTACGCCAGCGGCAACGCCCTGGTCCGGTTCGCCCGTGCCGGCGCCCGGCAGGAACCGGACCGGGCGACCAAACTGCTCGCCCTGGCCGGCGGCGACGCCGAGGCGGTCACCGGGCCGATGGTCACCACCGCGGCCCGCTCCGGTGATCCGGTCTCCTGCGAGGCGTTCGCGCAGATCGGGCGTTGGCTCGGCATCGGCCTGGCCGACCTGGCGCAGATTCTCGATCCCGAGGTGATGGTGATCGGCGGCGGCGTGGTCGACGCGGGTGAGCTGCTGCTCGGCCCCGCTCAACGGGCGTACACCGACGCGCTGGCCCAGCGGGTCCGCATTCCGGTGGCCGAGGTGCGGCCGGCCGAACTCGGCAACGCCGCCGGTGTGGTCGGTGCGGCCGACCTCGCCCGGCGGATCTGAGCCGACCCGTCCACCGGATCTGAGCCGACCCGCCCACCGGATTCCGGCCCCTTCACATCGTGCCGAGGAGGAGACTGTGACGGCTGACCAGACGACCGCGCCGCAGCGGCCCGGTGTGCGGCTGCGGGTGCTCACGTACAACATCCACGGCCAGCGTGACGACCGGGCCGCGCTGGCCGAGGTGGTCCGCCAGATCGCCCCGGATGTGGCGATCCTGCAGGAGGCGCCGCGTCGGTGGCGGTGGCGGACCAGGTCAGCCGCGCTGGCGAACGCGTTCGACATGGTCGTCGGATCCGGTGGGCCACCGCCGTTGGGCAACCTGGTGCTGACCACGCTGCGGGTACGGGTGGGGAGCACCTGGTCGGTCCGGTTCCCGCTGACGCCCGGCCGGCACCTGCGCGGCGCGGTGTTCGCCCGCTGCGCGGTCGGCCCGGCCCGCTTCGTGGTGGTCGGATCGCATCTGTCCACTGATCCGACGGAGCGGCCGGCGCAGGCCCGGCTGCTCCGCCAGGCCTGCGCCGACGTCGACGGGCCGGTGATCCTCGGGCTGGACGTCAACGACCAGCCGGCGGACCCCGACGACCCGCCGACGTCCGGCACCGACGCCCGGTTTGCGTCCGGCACCGACGCCCCGCCGCCGGGCGACACCGGTGCGGCGTGGCGGTTGGCCGCCGCCGGGTTCACCGACGCCGCTGCCGCCGCCGGGGCGGGCCGGGCCGGCACGTTCCCGGGCCGCGACCCGCGCCGACGGATCGACGCGATCTTCGTCGATCCGCGCATCGAGGTGGTCGGCTGCCAAGTGGTGGACACCCCGGCGGCGCGGCGGGCGAGTGACCATCTTCCGGTCGTTGCCGATCTGGTGCTCACCGAACCGGCACCAGGACTGGACAAGCGGGGCGGCTAGCCGGCACGATTTCGCAGCCGTACGAAGGAGATTGCCGGTGTCTACTTCCGCTGACTACGACAGCCCCACCACCGGTGACGACCGGTGGCGGGACGACCGCCCGATCTCCGAACAGGGTGAGAACGTCTGCGTCATCGGTGCCGGGGCGAGCGGGTTGTGCGCGGTCAAGAACCTGCGCGAACAGGGGTTCGGGGTCGACTGTTACGAACGGGAGACGGGCGTCGGGGGTGCCTGGAACTGGCGCCACGACCGCAGTCCGGTCTACGCCAGCACCCATCTGATCTCGTCGAAGCCGTTCAGCCAGTACCCTGACTTCCCGCTGCCGGACAGTTGGCCCGACTACCCGCACCACAGCCAGTTGCTGGCCTATCTGGAACGCTACGCCGACCATTTCGATCTGCGCCGGCACATCTGGTTCGGCACCGAGGTGGTACGGGTCGAACCGGCGCCGGGGGACCGCTGGGACGTGACGACCCGCAGCGCCGGCGGCAACGGTGCCCAACGCACCCAACGCTACGCCGCCGTGGTCGTCGCCAACGGACACAACTGGGCACCCCGGCTGCCCGACTACGAAGGACTGTCCGATTTCACCGGCCAGGTGATCCACGCGTCGGCCTACCACGACGCGACCCAGCTGCGCGGCCGTCGGGTACTGGTGGTGGGTGGCGGCAACACCGGATGCGACATCGCGGTCGAGGCCGGGCAACAGGCGGCCCGCTGCTGGCACTCCACCCGTCGGGGCTACTGGTACACCCCGAAGTACCTGTTCGGCCGGCCGAGTGACCAGGTCAACGCAGGGCTGCTCGCCCGGCGTCTGCCGCGCTGGCTGCGCCAGGGAGTTCTTCACCGGCTGCTCCGGTTGGTCGTCGGTGACCAGACCCGGTTCGGGCTACCGGCTCCGGAGCACCGGGTGTTCGACGCCCATCCGGTGGTCAACAGCCAACTCGTCCTGCACATCGGGCACGGCACGGTCCGCCCGGTGCCCGACGTGGCCAGGTTCCGCCGGCACACCGTGCAGCTCGCCGACGGCACCGAGGTGGATCCCGACCTCGTCGTGCTCGCCACCGGTTACCAGCCCCAGTTCGACTTTCTCGACCCTCGGGTGCTCGGCGTCGACGCGGACGGCCGGCCTCGCCTGCACCTGCACACCTTCGCCCCGGGACATCCGACGCTGTCGGTGGTCGGGCTGGTGCAGGCGGAGTTCGGGGTCTTCCCGCTGGTCCACTGGCAGAGCGTGATGGTCGCCCGGTGGCTGCGCGCCCGGTCGGCGGACCCGGCGGCCACCGCGGCCCTCGCCGCCCGGATCGAGGCCGGCGCGGGACGGCCCTGGCACGACGCCAAGGTGACCGACCCGGCCCGGCGCTGGTTCGAGGTCAGCCACGTCACCTACCTGCGCGCGCTGCAGGAGACCCTGGACAGTCTGGAGGTGGCGGCCCGATGAGCCGTACCCTTGCGGCCCCCCGCATCGTCCGTACCCGGGAGTGGGCCAGACCGGTCCCGGCGGTGCGCCGCGAGGTGCTGCACGCCGACGTGTCGCGCGACGAGGGCCGATCGCCGCTGCTGTTCGTGCCCGGGTTCGGGCACGGCGCGTGGGTGTTCGCCGAGCACTGGCTGGAGCGGGCCGCCGAGCGCGGGTTCCCGGCGTACGCGGTCAGTCTGCGCGGGCACGGGGACAGCGGGGCGGCGCCACGGGCCGACCTGCGGGCGTACGTGCACGACGTGGTGCAGGCCGCGGCCGGCCTGCCCCGGCAGGCGGTGCTGATCGGGCACGGCGCCGGGGCGTTGGTGGTCGGTCACGCGTTGGCCCGCTATCCGGCGCGGGCCGCGGTGCTGGCCGCCCCCGTGCTCGGTGGCTGGCCGCTGCTCGGCGCGGCGCTGCGGCGCAATCCGTTCGGCACCCTGCCGGCCGTCTTCGGCGGGGCGTTGCGGCTGCGCGCCGGTCAACTGTTCAGCCGGGAGCTTCCGGAGGCCGTCGCACTGTCCTACGTGGATCGGTTGGGGCGCGCGTCGGCCCGGGCCCAGTGGCAGCTGCTGCTCCGCCAGCGGGTCGAGCCGCCGGTGGGCGACCCACCGGTGCTGGTCCTCGGCAGCCCCGACGACCGGGTGGTGCCGGCTGCGGTGCTGGACCGCGCGGCCCGGCGGTACGGGGGCGCTCCGTTGCTGTTCCCGGGGATGGGCCACGATCTGATGCTCGACGCACGCTGGACGGAGCCGGTCGACGCGATCCTCGACTGGCTGGACAAGGGTGCCGGCTGACCGCTGGCGATCGGCCGGTGCGATCAGGCGGTGAGCCGGGCGGCCAGGGAACCGGTGCGGTCCAGCGCGGTGAGGTAGCCGTGCACCCAGGCTCGGATGTCGTGGGTGCGCAGATGCTCGCGCATGGAGCGCATCCGGTCCGCCACGTCGGTCGGTGACGCCTCCAGCGCGTGCATCAGTGTCAATTTGAGTCCGTCGAGATCGTGCGGGTTGACCAGGTACGCCTGCTGGAACTCGGCGGCGGCACCGGCGAACTCGCTGAGCAGCAGCGCACCGTCGTCGTCGACCCGGGCGGCGACGTACTCCTTGGCGACCAGGTTCATCCCGTCCCGTAGCGGGGTTACCGCCATGATGTCGGCGACCCGGTACAGCGCCGCCAGGTCGGCCCGGCTGAACGACTGGTTGAGGTAGTGGATCGCCGGTTCGCCGACCCGGCCGAACTCGCCGTTGATCCGTCCGACCTCGCGTTCCACCCGGTCGCGCAGGATGCGGTACTGCTCGACCCGTTCCCGACTGGGCACCGCGACCTGAACCATCACCGTGTCGCGGACCTTGATGTGCCCATCGGCGATCAGTTCGCTGTACGCCTTGAGTCGTTGCTCGATGCCCTTGGTGTAGTCCATCCGGTCCACACTGAGGATGACGTGCTGCGGGTCCCCGAGGTCGGACCGCAGCTGACGGGCCCGTTCCAGCACATCCGGCCGGCCGGCGAGGGACTCCATCTCGGACATGTTGATCGACACCGGGAAGGCGCCGATGCGCACCACCCGGTCGTCGATGGCGATTCGCCGGTCGGTGGCCGGCACCTTGAGCACTTTCGTCGCCAGCTGGGCGAAGTTGTGCGCGGCCTGGGCGCGTTGGAACCCCACCAGGTCGGCGCCGAGCATGCCGAGCATCAGCTCGGCCCGGCGCGGCAGCTGCATGAACAGCTCCGGCGGCGGGAACGGAACGTGCAGAAAGAATCCGATCAGCAGGTCGGGCCGCAGCGCCCGGAGCATCCCGGGCACCAGCTGCAGGTGGTAGTCCTGCACCCAGACCAGCGCGCCCGGCTCGGCGGCGGCCGCCGCCGCCTCGGCGAAGCGCTGGTTCACCCGCTGGTACGCCTCCCACCACCTGCGGTGGTACGCGGGTTGCTCCACCGAGTCGTGATACAGCGGCCAGAGCGTGGCGTTGGCGAATCCCTCGTAGTGGTCTCTGATGTCCTCCTGGGACAGAGCGACGGTGTGCATCCGTACGCCGTCGATGTCGGGCAGGCTCGGTGCCGGGCCGGTGCCACCGGCCCAGCCGACCCAGGTGGCCGGGGTGTGCTGCAGGATCGGGTGCAGGGCGCTGACCAGACCACCGGGGCTGCGACGCCATTCGCACGCGCCGTCGCGCGCGACGCTGTCATCCACCGGCAGCCGGTTCGCCACCACGACGAGAGAACTCTGACGCATGAGGGGACCTCGTTTCGCTGCGGCGGATGCCGCGCATGGCGAGTGATCACGAACTCGTGGGGGATCGGCTACGAGAATTATTCCTACTGAGACCAAGTTACGCGAGTGTTACAGAGTGACCACAGCCGTCAATGAATCCGGATTTTCGCCATCCGTTGGTCAGTTTCAGACGACCGCGCCGTCGTCCAGATCGTCATCCTCGTCGTGATCCGGCCGCAGCCGCCAGATCAGCGTGACAAACCCACCGACCACGCCAGCGAAACCGAGCAGGATGGCCAGTCCACGATCCACCGGAAGCACCGTCGGGAAGACGAAGAGGATGAAGCCGGCGATGATCGCCAGTACTCCGAGGACCGCAGCCGACGACAACCGGGGCAACGGGGGCGGCAGGGGAGGCGTGTAACCCTCCTCCGGCTCGTCCGGCAGCCGGGCACCGAAGGTGTCCAGTCCGTCCAGCAGGGACGGTTCGTCGTCCCGCCGTCCGACGGAGATGTTGGTGTAGCCGACCGCCCACGGCAACGGGTCCGGCGAGGCGGTGGCCGTGGACTCCGGCTCGGCGCGGCCGTGAGCGTCGTCGCCGGCCCGGCTGTCGCTGTCCCGGCTGTCGCTGTCCCGATCGGCCGGGCCTCGCTCGGTGGCGTCCCGGCCGGTGGCGTCCCGGCTGGCCGGCTCACGGCCGTCGCCCTCGCCTCCGGTCCCGTCCCGGCGCGGACCGCCGGCGAGCGGATCCCGCCTGGTCGACCGGCCCTCGACCGGCAGGTTCTCGACCGGCGGCAGGTTCTCGGCGGCCGGCCAGGGGGCGGCGGTGGGGTCCGCCGGAGCCGGAGCGTGATAGTTGGCGATGATGCCGGCCCAGACGGCGTCGACATCTGCGTCCCGACCGGCCGGCTGCCCCGCGCCGGCCGGAACGGTCGGGTCCGTCGCCGGCGACGTGATCTGCCCGGACCCGGTGGCCGGCGTACCGGGGCGGCTGCCCGGTGCGACCGGACCGTCCTCGGCCAACTGCACCAGGTAGCCCCGGGCGGTGTCCAGGTGCGCCCGGTCGACGAAGAGCCGGTCCACCGGTCGGGCCGGCACGGTTGTCGTGCGGGTGACCGGATTGACGTCCGACGACGGCTGCAGGTAGGCCGCGATCCCACCGGCGGCGAGTACGTCGAGCAGGTGTTCGCCGACCCGCGGGTCGACGTCGCCGGCCACGGCGTACTCGGATGCGTCGAGGCCGTTGTCCCGCCGCCCCCGACGCGCGCCACCCGCAGACACCGAATCAACTCCTCACCGGCCGCCGTCGCGCCCTGTCCGCCGGCGGGCCCCCGGCCGGGGGCGTGCCGTGCCCTTGAATCGTGACACGCCGGTAGGTGGTTGTGGGAGTGCGTTGTGCGGTGCCGTGCCCGTCGATCCCGCCGCCGGTGGTCACGACGCCAGCGTCGGAGACCAGCGGTAGCCGCCCGTGCCCTGGTCGCCGAGGTGCAGCAACCCGGGTGCCTTGTTACGCAGCGCGAAGCTTCGCACCTCGGCCAGCGCCGCCGCGTCGGCGTCGCGGTCGCCGCCACGCCGCCACGCCGCGACGGCCAGCGCCAACGCGATCATCCGGTCGGTGGTCGCGTCGATGTCGGCGAACCCGGCCGCCGCGGCGGCGTACAGCTCGCCTGCCCGGCGGTCTTCGCCGTCGGCCGCCGCCACCGCCCCGGTCACCGTCCGCAGCGCGGCCTCGGCCCACGGGGTCCGATGCTGCACCCGGTCGAGCATCGCCCGTACCTGCACCGCCGGGCCACGGCCGGCGATCGCGGCGGCGAACGCGGCAGCCGCGATCCACTCGCCGCTGGCCAGCGCGGGCACCTTCGACCAGGACCGGTCCAGCTCGTCGAGCAGCGCCGCGGCCTCCGCACCCCGCCCCTGCAGCGCGCGGCACAACGCGCCCAACCCGAGGCTGTTCCAGTACGGCCGGCGGAAGCCGCTGTCCCGGGCCGCGCGGACCGCGTCGGCGACGTCGTCGACCCCGCTCTGGTCGGCCATGGGCACCGGATCGCCGCGCAGCACCCGCAGACACGCCCGTAGGCCCCGTACCTGGATGTCCCACCGGCCGCTGGGCGTCGCGACGAACGCGTCGGCCGCGGCGAGGAAAGCGGCGAAGTCCCCGGCGAAGTAGGCACGCATGGCTTCGCCGGAGTATCCGGTGCTCAGCCCGGAGCCGGACGCGGCACCGGACATCAGCTCCTGGGCACCGGACCAGTCGCCCTCCTCGCACAACGCGTACGACAGGTTCTGCAGCGCCCGGGGCAGCGCGAGCAACTGGTGCTCGCGACACATCGCGGTGGCCGCCCGCAGCTCGTCCAGCCCGGATCGGTCACCGGCCTGGTACCGGGCCATGGCGACGGTGATCCGGGCGTTGGCCAGCGCCTCGGTCAGCCCCAGCCGGTCGGCGATCTCGGCCGCCGCCCCGGCCGCCGCGACCGCCGGGTCCCGTTCCAGGTTGAGCATGTGCAGCCGCCCCAGTTCGGCGTACGCGTCGGCCTTCTGGTCGGTGTCCGGCAGCGCGTCGAACAGTTCCACCGCCCGGTCGAGGCAGCGCAGCGCCTCGTCCCGGTCGGTCCGCAGCCAGGCGGCCCGCCCGAGCAGGGTCCAGGCCCGGGCCGCGCACCCCTGGTCGTTGACCTCGGCCAGCTGGTCGGCGAGCGCACCCAGCCGGTCGGTGCCACCCTCGGCGAGGAAGCCCGGGCCGTCGCGCAGAAACGCGAGCTCGGCGCCGAGCAGTTCGAGCTGCAACCGCTCACCCAGTCCGTCGGTGCCGGCGACGGTCACCAGGCGCAGCGCGCGTTCCACGTGCCCGCTCGCCACGTCCAGCGCGTGCAGGGCGTACGCCCGGCGGGCCGCACGGTGCAGGGCGTCCCGGGCAGCATCGGCGTACCCGTGGGTCTCCAGACCCAGCGTGTGCGCGATCTCGTGCGCTGCCCACCGGTGGTGGGCCAGCACCTCGGCCAGGTCGGTGTCCCGGTCGCCGGCGAGGGTGTCCAGCCAGTCGGCGGTCCGGGCGTGCCGGGCGACCCGTTCGTTGCGGGGCAGCCGCTGGTAGCAGACGTCGCGGACCAGCACGTGGCGGAACCGGAACTCGGGTTGCTGCGCCATCGCCGAATCCGGCTGTTCGTGGACGAAGTCGCGCTGCTCCAACCGGCGCAGCGCCCGGTCGACCAGCTCCACCGGCTGGCCGAGGGCGGCGGCGACCGCGCCGGGCCAGAACTGCACGCCGACCACGGCTGCGGCGAGCAGCACCGCCCGGTCGGTGACGTCCAGCAGATCCATCCGGTTGGCGATCACCCCGTGCACACTGTCCGGGATCGGCAGCTGGCCGCTGCGGGTCAACGCCCAACCACGGCCGCTGCGCCGCAACGCCCCCTGCTCCATCAGCATCCGCACGTACTCATGGGCATAGAGCGGGTTGCCGTCGGCCACCTCGATCAACGGGCCGAGCAGGTCGGCCGAGAACGGCGCCGCGCCGAACATGTGCGCGTACAGCGCGGCCACCCCGGTGTCGCGCAGCGGCGGCAGGGTGACGGTCAGCGCGCCCGGAGTGGTGCCCGCCCAGGCCGGCTCACGGCTGATCAGCTCGGGTCGGGCGGTGCACAGCAGCAGCAGCGGCACCTGGCGGGCGGAGGCGCCGAGCAGCTCGACGAAGCGCAGCATCGCCTCGTCGGCCCAGTGCAGGTCCTCGAAGACCAGCACGGTCGGCTGCCGGGCGGCCAGGGCGAGCAGGAACCGCCGCCACGCCGACTCGGTCTCCTCGGCCGGCAGGTTGCGGTGCGGCAGCCCGACCAGTGGGCGCAACGCGTCGACCAGCCGGTCCGCCTCCGGCCCCACCAGGGCCTGGACCCCGGCGGCCAACTTCTGCTCGGCGACGGTGGCCAGGTCGGTGTCGAGGATGCCGGCCTCGGCCTTGACGATGTCGGCGAGCGCGGCGAACGTGACGTTCTCCCCGAACGGCGGGCACCGTCCGATCCGCCAGGTGACCGGCTGGTCGACCAGCCGTTCGGTGTGCCGCAGCAGCTCCCGGACCAGTCGGCTCTTGCCGATGCCGGCCTGGCCGAGCACGGTGAGCACCTGGGGGCGCTGGTCGCGGATCGACCGGTACAGCGCGTTGACCAGCAACCCCAGCTCGTGTTCGCGGTCGATCAGCGGGGTCGCGTCGGTCTGCCGGTCGGCCGGCACCGGACGCAGCGGGGCCAGTGCCAGCCACACCTCGGTCGGCGACGACCGGCCGCGCAGCGTCACCGCCGGCTGCGGGTCGTAGCGGATCGCCTCCTTGGTCAGCCCGTGCGTGACGCCGCACACCAGCAACCCGTCGGCCGGTGCCACCGCCTGCATCCGGGACGCGGTGTTGACCACGTCGCCGGCCAGGAACGCCTGGCCGCCGTCGCGGGCCGCGCCGGTGTCGACCAGTGCCTCGCCGGTGGCCACGCCGATGCGGAACCGGAGTCCCTCGCCGGCCGTCGCGGTGAACTCGGTCAGGGCGCGGCGCAGGTCGAGCCCGGCCCGGACGCAGCGCAGGGCGTCGTTCTCGGTGGCCACCGGTGCACCGAACAGCGCCATCACCGCGTCGCCGATGTACTTCTCCACCACCCCGCCGTACTGGCCGACGACCCGGCGCGCGATGGAGAAGAAGTTCGTCTGCATCCGCCGGACCTGCTCGGGGTCGACCCGTTCCACGTACGGCGTGAAGTTGATCAGGTCGATGAACAGGACGCTGACCCGACGTCGGTCCTCCTGACTCGGCTCGGTCGGCCGTCGGCCACCCTGCGGCTGGCCGCAGGAGGTGCAGAAGCTCGCGTCGGCCGCCAGCGGGCGGTCGCAGTGCGCGCAGACAGGGATGAGCGCCGTACCGCAGCCGCCGCAGTAGCGGTCGTCGTCGGCCGCGGTCCGGCCACACTTTTCGCACGGGGCAGCGATGCCAGCCTCCTCGCGGGAACGTCGAGTCGGGAGCCTACTGTCGCATCTGGCCACCTGCCCTGGCCAGCGGCTATGCCCGGCCGGGCGTGGCGGTGCCGGACCCGACCTGCCGGGGTGGCCGGACTCGCAGGTCACGGCGGGTGCGTCAGCCCGAGTATCGCCGGTGCGGTCAACTGTCCATAACCGGGCTGTTGGCTAATGGACAGTCCATCTACCGGTGGTACCGGGATACATTCATCTGGCCAGATCAGACCGAGCAGGGGAGTCCTGACATGGTGTACGTCAAGTTGGAGAAGGACTGGACGGACCCGTCCGGGGCCAGCCACGGCGCGGGGGAGATGATCGATCTCGACGCCGGCACGCTGGCGAAGTTGCAGGAGGAGGGGGTCGTGGCCGAGGAGTGGATCGGCCCGACCGGGGAGAAGGTCGGCACCAACTGGATCGGCCCGACCAGCACCCAGCCCTGACAGCGGCAGACGTCAGGCCCGGCGGTACGCGCGCCACGCGCGTACCGCCGGTATCGTCCTCATCGGTCGGCCATTCCGGCCCGGCGGCGCAGCGCGGCCACGTCGGTCACCACGATCCGCCGACCTTCGGTACGCAGCCAACCCCGGTTGCTGAACGATCCGATCGCCTGGTTGACGCTCTGCCGGGAGCCACCGGCCATCTCCGCCAGCTGGCTCTGGTTCAGCTCGATGGTGATCATCGGGGCCTGGCTCTCCCCGGCCAGCCGGACCAGCGTCTTGGCCACCCGACCGGGCAGATCGAGGAAGACGTGATCGGCGTTCTGCTCGGTGAGCCGGCGGATCAGCGCACCGAGTGAGCGCATCACCGCGTCGAGAATGCGCGGGTTGGAGTGCACCAGATCCATGAACGCGCCCCGGGACAACGCCAGCGCGGTGCAGTCCTCGATGGCCTCGGCGGACGCCGACCGGGTCGACGCGTCCAGCAGCGACACCTCGCCCAGCACGTCGGGCGGGCGGACGACGGACAACACCGCCCGTTCGCCGGTCGGCGCGGTGCGGAAGACCGCGACGGCGCCCCTTTTGAGCACGATGAGCGACTCGCCCGGGTCGTTCTCGACGAAGAGCAACTGACCCCTGCGGTAGGTGCGGGGCACGGCGGCAGCGATGACCCGTTGCCGGACCTCGGGTTCGAGCCCGGCGAACATGTCCACGCCGGTGAGCGCGTCACCCGGCTCCGGCAGGCGCATCTCCACGGTCCAACCCCTCCCCACCAAGGGCACCATCCCACTGGGGGCACCATCGTGCCCGTCCGGGGTGCATCACCCGACCCAGGCGAACATGAAATAGATACCGTTCGGAGAACGGTGTCAACATCAGATCATGGCTGCCGTGTCGCGTGGTGTACACCCCCACAATCATTTCTGTGACAGTCCTGTGCCCGACAAACCGGCAGGCTAGCGGCCAGATCCACCGGCGGGTGGGGGCCGACACGGGGCCCGGCGGATCCGGCCGTGGGGATGCGGTACCGGTCGGAGCGAGCCGGTCGACGGCGACGCTCCGGCCGGTACCCCGATGGGGGTCTATCTCCGGTATCGGCGAGGATGGCGGTAATGATCTACCGCTACTTCTACGACTGCGAGTTCATCGAGGACGGGCGCCTCGTCGATCTGGTTTCGATCGGTGTCGTCGACGAGCACGGCCGGGAGTTCTACGCGGTCTCCACGGAGTTCGACGGTGCCCGGGCGGTGCCGTGGGTGCGTCGCCACGTGCTCGACAAGCTGCCGTCACCGGCCGATCCGGCCTGGCGGTCCCGGGCGCGGATCCGCGACGAGCTGTACGCGTTCCTGGTCGCGCCGCTGCGCGACGGTTCGGCCACCGAGTTGGAGCTGTGGGCCTGGTACGCCGCGTACGATCATGTGGCGCTGGCCCAGTTGTGGGGGGCCATGCCGGCCCTGCCCCGGGAGATTCCCCGGTTCACCAAGGACCTGCGGCAGCGGTGGGACGACGCCGGTCGGCCGGAGCTGCCGGCGTCGGCCGCCGACCGGCACGACGCGCTCGTCGACGCACGCCACAACCTTGCCCGCTGGCAGGTGATCAGCCGGGCCTACCGGCGGTGACCGGGCCAGCGACGGTCCGGTGATCCTCGGGGTCTGCTCGCCCGGTCGCCGGTCGGGCCGATAAAGTGCGCACTGACGGCCCGCCCCGGGCCGGCAACGATG
The DNA here is from genome assembly GCF_029626105.1 of Solwaraspora sp. WMMD792. Lineage (NCBI taxonomy): Bacteria > Bacillati > Actinomycetota > Actinomycetes > Micromonosporales > Micromonosporaceae > Solwaraspora > Solwaraspora sp. WMMD792. Next base: position 3,591,091 of record NZ_JARUBH010000009.1, on the reverse strand, counting down.
CCGACGGTCTGACCGGACTTCGTTCCTGGGGCTCGAGTGGGTCTACCGCACAGTTTCCTGGAGGATGAGCGGATCATGCGTATCGGCGTGCTCACCGGCGGCGGCGACTGCCCCGGCCTGAACGCAGTGATCAGGGCGGTGGTGCGCAAGGGCGTCGCCAGCTACGGTCACGAGTTCATCGGATTCCGCGACGGCTGGCGCGGACCGCTGGAGGGGCTGAGCCGGCCTCTCGGTATCGACGAGGTCCGGGGCATCCTGCCCCGCGGCGGCACCATCCTCGGTTCGTCCCGGACCAACCCGTTCAAGATCGACGGCGGGGTCGAGCGGATCAAGGAGAACCTGGCGTCCCAGGGCGTGGACGCCCTGGTCGCGATCGGCGGCGAGGACACTCTCGGCGTCGCCACCAAGCTGCACGAACTCGGCGTGCAGGTGGTCGGCGTGCCGAAGACGATCGACAACGACCTCGGCGCCACCGACTACACCTTCGGCTTCGACACCGCGGTCAACATCGCGATGGAGGCCATCGACCGGCTGCACACCACCGCCGAGAGCCACCACCGCACCCTGGTGGTCGAGGTGATGGGCCGGCACGCCGGCTGGATCGCGCTGCACGCCGGCCTCGCCGGTGGGGCGAACGTGATCCTGCTGCCGGAGCGCGAGTTCGACGTGGAGCAGGTCGCCACCTACGTCGAGAAGCGGTTCCAGAAGCAGTACGCCCCGATCGTGGTGGTCGCCGAGGGGGCCCACCCGATGGAGGGCCAGATGGTCCTGCAGAACAAGGAGCTCGACTCCTTCGGCCACGTCCGGCTCGGCGGCATCGGCCAGTGGCTCGCCGAGCAGCTGGAGGCCAAGACGGGCAAGGAGGCCCGGACCGTCGTGCTGGGGCACATCCAGCGCGGCGGCACCCCCACCGCCTTCGACCGGGTGCTCGCCACCCGGCTCGGCCTGCACGCGATCGACGCCGCCAACGACGGCGACTGGGGCAAGATGGTCGGTATCCGGGGCACCGACATCGTCCGGGTGCCGCTGGCCGAGGCGACCCGGGAGCTCAAGACCGTCCCGCTGGAGCGCTACACCGAGGCCGAGGTCTTCTTCGGCAGCTGACCACCCGTTCCGGGCCGGGATGAGCGGCTCCCGCCAGGGCGCCGCTCCGCCCGGTCCGTCACGGTCCGGTCCGGCGCGATTCGGTCCCGGTCGGTCACCGGTTCGGTTCGGTTCGGTTCGGTTCGAGAGAGGATGACGTACGGATGCCTCCCGGCGCGCACAAGGTGGCCGTGATCGGCGCCGGCAAGATCGGCGAGCTGGTCCTCTCCGGCCTGTTGCGGGCCGGCTGGCCGGCCGATCAACTGCTGGCGACGACTCGGCGGCGGGAGCGGGCCGAGGACATCGCGGTGCGCTACGGCGTGTCGGTGGTGGACAACCACACCGCGGTGGCCGAGGCGGAGGTGCTGGCCGTGGCGGTCAAGCCGCAGGACGCCGCCACCCTGCTGGACCAGATCGGCCCCAAGGTGCCGGCGGACAAGCTGGTCGTCTCGCTCTGCGCGGGACTACCGACCGAGTTCTTCGCCCGCCGCCTACCGGACGGCACCCCGGTGGTACGGGTGATGACCAACACCCCGGCGCTGGTGGATCAGGCGATGACCGCCATCTCCGCCGGCCGGCACGCCACCGCCGAGCATCTGGCCCTCGCCGAGGAGATGTTCCAGCCGCTCGGTGTCACGATCCGGGTGCCGGAGACCCAGCAGGACGCGGTCACCGCGTTGTCCGGCTCCGGCCCGGCCTACTTCTACCTGCTGGTCGAGGCGATGATCGACGCCGGAATCCTGCTCGGGCTGCCCCGCCAGGTGGCGCACGACCTGATCGTGCAGACGGCGATCGGTTCGGCGGTGATGCTGCGGGACTCCGGCGAGCATCCGGTCAAGCTGCGTGAGGCCGTCACCTCGCCGGCCGGCACCACCATCTCGGCCATCCGCGAGCTGGAGAACCACGGGGTCCGGGCGGCGCTGCTCGCCGCCCTGGAAGCGGCCCGCGACCGCGCCCGGGAGCTGGCCGCGCAGCACGGCTGAGGTATTCATTCACGCTCACCCTCTTCCGCCGAACGTGTCGGTGTGGCTACCGTTTGCGACATAGGTGGTCGTAGGTGGCTCGACGGGAACGAGGTCCGCCGGCACTGGGCGACCGCCGTACCGGCGTCGTATCGTGACTTCCCCTGCGGCGACGTCGACAGCCGGCCCTGGCTGCCCCCCTGCGGCCGGCTGACGGGCGCGTTCCGCCGACGCGCCCAGTGCCGCCGCCGGCGCACGGCGACCGGCGGCGGCCCGGGGCAGCCGTCCGGGTCAGTGGCCGCGCCGGGCGGTCGGCCGCAGCCCAGCGGCCTCGCGTGACGGTCGGCCGCAGTCCTCCGGCGACCGGTCGACCCACGACGGGTGGTGATGGACCATACTGGCGAACGTGTTCACCCTCGCCCAGGCCCGCCACCTGATGGCAACCCTCCGTCCACGGATCGACGAGTTGGTCCTACTCCGCGCGGACCTGGCTGAGTTGCGGGCGGATCTGGCGGCCGGATCGGACAGCCCGCACGGCGGTCTGGCCGAGGTGAAAGGGCTGGAAGCGCGGATCTACGGGATTCTCGACGAGCTGAACGAGCAGGAGATCCAGGTCAAGGGCGTCGCCCCGGTGCTGCTCGACTTCCCGGGCGAGCTGGACGACCGTCCGGTCCTGTGGTGCTGGCTGGAAGGCGACGGCGAGATCCGCTGGTACCACCGCCTGGAGTGTGGGTTCTCCGGCCGACGCCGGATCTGAGCCCGGCTTCGTCCGCGCGGTTCCCCGGTGCTGTCGGACGACGCCTGGCCGGGGTCGCGCAGCCATCGAGATATCGACATCTTGACGAACTGGTCGATGTGTGAGTAGCGTCTCAGGCACTTTATGGAAAGTTTCCTAACTAAATGGGGAGACGCCTGATGAGAAGATCACTGCGCCGCGCCGTCTGGGCCGGGGCGCTGGCCGTGGTGACGGCCGCGGCGGCGGTGCCGGTCACCGCGGCGTTCGGCGCCGGCACCATCTCCGCCAGCTTCGTCGCCAGCTCCGACTGGGGTACCGGACACGAGGTCCGGGTGACGGTCGCCAACGGCTCCGACGCCACCGTCGGCACCTGGCGGATCGAGTTCGACCTGCCGGCCGGCACCACCATCAGCAGCTTCTGGGACGCCGACGTGACGCGCAGCGGCAACCGGTACACCGCGGTGAAGAAGAGCTGGGCCGGTGGCCTCGCGCCGGGAGCATCGTTCAGCTGGGGCTACATCGGCACCGGCGCATTCCGGGCACCGCAGAACTGCACCATCAACGGGGTCTCCTGTGCCGGTGGCCCGGCACCGACCACCGCGCCGCCCCCGACGACGGCGCCGCCCACCACCGCGCCGCCCACCACGCCACCGCCGACGACTCCGCCACCGCCGCCCGGTGGGCAGAAGGTGGTCGGCTACTTCACCCAGTGGGGGGTCTACGCCCGCAACTACCACGTGCGCAACATCCACACGAGCGGGTCGGCGGCGAAGATGACCCACATCATGTACGCCTTCGGCAACACCGCCGGTGGGCGCTGCGCCATCGGGGACAGCTACGCCGATTACGAGAAGGCGTACACCGCCGCGGACAGCGTCGACGGGGTCGCCGACACCTGGGACCAGCCGTTGCGGGGCAACTTCAACCAGCTGCGCAAGCTCAAGGCGATGTACCCGCACCTGAAGGTGATCTGGTCGTTCGGCGGCTGGACCTGGTCCGGCGGCTTCACCCAGGCCGCGCAGAACCCGGCCGCGTTCGCCGAGTCCTGCTACAACCTGGTCGAGGACCCACGCTGGGCGGACGTGTTCGACGGTATCGACATCGACTGGGAGTACCCCAACGCCTGTGGCCTGACCTGCGACTCCAGCGGTCCTGCGGCGTTCCGGAACCTGATCTCGGCACTGCGTGACCGGTTCGGGTCGAGCGCGCTGGTGACCGCGGCGATCACCGCGGACGGCAGCAACGGCGGCAAGATCGATGCGGCCGACTACGCCGGAGCGGTCGGCGACCTGAACTGGATCATGCCGATGACGTACGACTACTTCGGCGCCTTCAACGCGCAGGGACCGACCGCCCCACACTCGCCACTGACCTCGTACCCGGGAATCCCGCAGCAGGGCTTCTGGTCGGACGCGGCGATCCAGAAGCTGAAGAGCAAGGGCATCCCGGCGAACAAGCTGCTGCTCGGCATCGGCTTCTACGGTCGGGGCTGGACCGGCGTCAGCCAGAGCGCTCCGGGTGGCACCGCCACCGGTCCGGCACCGGGCACCTACGAGCAGGGCATCGAGGACTACAAGGTGCTGAAGAACACCTGCCCGGCGACCGGCACCGTCGGCGGCACCGCGTACGCCAAGTGCGGCAACAACTGGTGGAGCTACGACACCCCGGCGACCATCGGCGGCAAGATGAACTACGCCAGGGGCCAGGGCCTCGGCGGGGCGTTCTTCTGGGAGTTGTCCGGCGACACCGGCAACGGTGAACTGGTCACCGCGATCCGCAACGGTCTCGGCTGAGGCTGAAACCACCACCCGCACGGGTGTCCGGGGGCGGCGGGTACGCCGCCCCCGGACACCCGGCTCGGGTCACCTGCGGTTGGCGTACTCCTGGTAGGCCTTGACCACCTCGGTGCTCGGCCCGTCCATGCGGATCACGCCGGACTCCAGCCAGATACTGCGCTCACAGGTGTCCAGAATCGACTTGTTGCTGTGACTGACCAGGAAGACGGTCCCGGCCTCGGCCCGCAGCTCACGGACCCGTTCCTCGCTGCGCCGCTGGAACGCGGCGTCGCCGGTGGCCAGCGCCTCGTCGATCATCAGCACATCGTGGCTCTTCGCCGCGGCGATCGAGAACCGCAGTCGGGCCGCCATACCCGACGAGTAGGTCCGCATCGGCAGCGACGCGAAATCGTCCCGTTCGTTGATGCCAGAGAACTGTACGATCCCGTCGTACTTCGCCCGCACCTCCGCCGGGCTCATTCCCATCGCCAGGCAACCGAGCACGACGTTACGCTCGCCGGTCAGGTCGTTCATCAGGGCGGCGTTCACCCCGAGCAGGGACGGCTGACCCTGGGTGTAGACCTTGCCCCGGCGCGGCGGCAGCAGGCCGGCCACCGCACGCAGCAGGGTCGACTTGCCGGAGCCGTTGCTGCCGATCAGCCCGATCGCCTCGCCACGGTGCGCCACGAAGCTGACGCCGCGAATGGCGTGCACCTCGCGTACCGTCGGGGCCTGCTTGCGGGTCGCGATCCGCCGCAGCGCCGCGACCGGGCTGTTGCGCCCACCGCCGCCGGTGTTGATCCGGTAGACGACGTGCAGGTTGTCGACGATCACGGTGGGCACCCGGGTGTCGGCCCCGGAAGCCGGTGCGTCCAGCAGGTCAGCCACGGCCGTACTCCTCCTCGGCACGCCAGAAGTAGATGAAGCCCACCACACCCATCAGCACGGCCCAACCGCCGGCCGCCGGCCACAGGTACCCGGGCGGGCTGCCCATCGAGTCCATCAACGCGTAGCGGACCAGGTCGATGTAGACCGCCATCGGGTTGAACTGCAGCACGGTGACCACCCAGCCGGGCAGGTCGCCGGTGAACCGGTCGATGCTGTAGAACACGCCGGACGAGTACAGCCAGGTCCGCATCACGAACGGCAGCAGTTGGGAGAGGTCACTGGTGCGCGCCGCCCAGCGGGCCACCATCATGGCCAGCCCGCCGCTGAACAGCGTCTGCAGCAGCAGCGCCGGGATCAGCAGCAGCCAGCTGAAGTCGATCCCCTCACCGGTGGCCAGCATGATGACCGCAAGCACGGTCATCGACGGGGCGAGTTGCTGCAACTGCACCAGCACCGAGGTCAACGGCAGGCTGGCCCGGGGGAAGTGCACCGCCCGGATCAGGTTCATGTTGTCGCCGATCGACCGGGCCGAGGTGGTCACCGCCTGCTGGGTGAAGGTGAAGATGAAGATCCCGGTGCAGAGGTACGCGATGTAGTTGTCGATGCCGCGGTCGGTGCCCAGCAGCAGCCCGAAGACCAGGAAGTACACCCCGGCGTTGGCCAGCGGGGTGATCACCTGCCAGATCTGGCCCAGCCGGGCGTTGGTGTACATGGCGATCAGCCGGGCGTTGGAGTACGCCCAGATGAAATGCCGCCGCGACCACAACTGCTTGACGTAGGCACCCAGCGACGGGCGGGCACCGCTCACCGCCAGGCCGTGTTGTCGGGCCAGCTCGGCGAGGGTAGGCCCGCTATCCGGTTCCAGCGTCACGGTCGTGCCACTGGTTGGCTGCCGCATCCGATCTGTCCTTCCATCAGCCAACGCTGCCGCTCGTGCACACCCGCGCCCCTCTCCGACGGGTACCTCTCGTCCCGGACGCCGCGACGACGGTGCCGCGCGACCCGCTGGCACGGGTGGTGCCGGACCGGTGAGGCCGGTTCATGTCCGGCTTCTCATCTTCATGTCCGATGGCACGGAACGATACCGTCGCGTCCTGACGGAAACGGTAGGGGAGGCAACGACGATACGCAACCGTATCGTCGTGCGGTTACACTGGCTCGAATGCAGGGCGACGGAAAGCGACCGCCGGCGGGCGCGGCGGTACTGCGGGAGGATGTGACGCAGGCGATCCGGGCTGCCGCGTTGCAGGAACTGGCCGCAGTCGGCTACGGCAGGATGTCGATCGAAGCGGTGGCCCGCCGGGCCGGGGTCGGCAAGACCGCCGTCTACCGGCGGTGGGGTTCGAAACTGGAGATGGTCATCGGGATCGTCTCCGAGGTCGCCCTCGGGGTGACCGCCGTGCCGGACACCGGCACCTTGCGCGGTGACCTCGAGCTGGTGCTGACCATCGCGGCCCGGGCGTTGCGTCATCCGTTGGCCGGGCAGATCGTGCCGGACCTGCTCGCCGAGGCGGCCCGCAACCCGGCGATCGCGCAGACCCTGCAGGCAGCCCTGCGCGACAACCAGCGGGGGATCGGCACCCTGGTGACGAACCGGGCGGTGCGGCGGGGCGAACTGCCCGCCGACACCGATCCCGACTTCGTCGTCGACCTGATGGTCGGCCCGCTCTACTGGCGGCTCGCGGTGGCCCGTACCCCGCTGCCGCGCGGCTACGTCGCCCGGCTGGCCGCCTCGGTCGCCGCCGCCCTCACCGCCGGGGCGGCAACCGACCCGGCGGCCGACCCGGCGGGCAGCCGGGCAGCCAACCCGGCTACCGGTCCGTCAGCTCCCCCTGCCACCGGCTGATGTCGGCGGCCACCTCTCGGACCTCGCCGTGGCCGACCAGCTGCACCCGCCACGGCAGGGCCGGCCCGGCGACCCGGTCCGCGGTGACCGCCGTGCCGTGCCGGGCGACCACGAACCTGGCGGCCTCGGACCCGTCCAGCGCCGGCACCGACACCTGCACCTGCTGCCCGTCGGCGAGCTGGTACACCGCCAGGGTCACCCCGTCGGCGTACGAGTAGTCCGGTCGGTCCGCGTTCGCCCCGAGCGGCAGCACCGTGCCGGGGCGCACCAGCACCGGCACCTGGTCGAACCCGACCGTCCGGCGCACCCAGCCCGGGCCGGTGATCTCCTCGCCGGTCTGCAGGTGGGTCCAGGTGCCGGCCGGAAGGTAGAAATCCACCTGCCCGTCGGCCCGGAACACCGGCGCCACCAGCAGGCTGTCCCCGAGCAGGTACTGCCGCTCCAGGTGGGTCACCGCCGGGTCGTCCGGGAAGTCGGCGACCAGCGGACGCATCACCGGGATCCCCTCGGCGTGGGCCAGTACCGCCTGACCGAACAGGTACGGCATCAGCCGCGCCTTGAGCCGGGTGAAGATCCGCAGTACGTCGACCGCCTCCTCGTCGAACGTCCACGGCACCCGGTAGGTCTGGCTGCCGTGCAACCGGCTGTGCGAGGAGAGCAGCCCGAACGGGATCCAGCGCTTGAACACCTCCGGTGCCGGCCGGCCCTCGAAACCGCCGATGTCGTGGCTCCAGAAGCCGAACCCGGACATCGCCAGCGACAAGCCGCCGCGCAGGCTCTCCGCCATCGACTCGAAGGTGGATTCGCAGTCACCGCCCCAGTGCACCGGGAACTGCTGCCCGCCAGCGGTCGCCGACCGGGCGAACAGCACCGCCTCGCCCTCGCCGCGGTGCTCCCGGAGCAGGTCGAACACCGTCTGGTTGTACAGGTGCGTGTAGTAGTTGTGCATCCGTTCCGGGTCGGCGCCGTCGTGCCAGATGACGTCGGTCGGGATCCGCTCCCCGAAATCGGTCTTGAACGCGTCGACGCCCATGTCCAGCAACGCCCGCAACTTGTCGGCGTACCAGCGTCGGGCGTCCGGGTTGGTGAAGTCGACCAGACCCATCCCGGCCTGCCAGAGGTCACACTGCCAGACGTCGTCGTCGGCGGTCCGGACCAGGTAGCCCCGCGCCGCCCCTTCGGCGAACAGCGCCGACCGCTGCGCGATGTACGGGTTGATCCACACGCAGATCTTCAGGTCCCGCTTGCGTAGCCGCTCCAACATCAGCTCGGGTTCGGGAAAGACCCGCGGATCCCATTCGAAGTTCGACCAGTGGAACTCGCGCATCCAGAAACAGTCGAAGTGGAACACCGACAGCGGCAGCTCCAGCTCCGCCATGGTGTCGATGAACGAGCTCACCGTCTGCTCGTCGTAGGAGGTGGTGAACGAGGTGCTCAACCACAGCCCGAACGACCAGGCCGGCGGCAGGGCCGGACGGCCGGTCAGGGCGGTGTACTTGCGCAGGATCTCGTGCGGCGTCGGGCCGTAGATGACCAGGTACTCCAGGCTCTGCCCGGCGACGCTGAACGACACCCGGGAGACCACCTCGGAGCCGACCTCGAACGAGACCAGCCCGGGGTGGTTGACGAACACCCCGTACCCGCCGGTGGTGAGGTAGAACGGAACGTTCTTGTACGCCTGCTCGCTGCTGGTGCCGCCGTCCTCCTGCCAGATGTCGACCACCTGGCCGTTGCGGACCAGCGGGCCGAACCGCTCACCGAGTCCGTACACCGTCTCGCCGACGCCGAGGCTGAGCTGTTCCCGCACGTACGACCCGTCGTCGGTGTCCAGCGCGGCCATGCTCTTGTAGCCGCTGCCGGTGAGCACCCGGTCGGCGGCCACGAACTCCAGCCGCCAGCCGTCGCCCCGGGCGAACCGGGCGGTCAGCTCACCCGAGGTGATGCTGGCGTGCTCGGCGCCGTCGGTCACCTGGACGTCGGTGTCCGGCTCGGTGGCCAGGGCGAAGTCCGGATGCCGGGGCCGCCGGCCGAGGAAGTGCCCCACCTGGACGGAGATCACGTCTGGGGCGGGGGAGGTGCAGCGTACGGTGAGCAGCGGCTGGTTGAGGGTGTCGCCGCGACCGGTGATCCGCCGGGTCGGGGCGTACACGGTCAACGCCGCCGGCTCGACCTCGACGTCGTGCACCTGCGCGGGATAGAGCGGCCGTACGCCGTCACGCATCCGCCAGTATCCGTTGCTGAATTTCATCGAACCCTCTCTCGGGTCAGGTCCTACTTGACCGCGCCGGCCAGCACACCCCGGGTCAGGGTGCGCTGGAAGATGAGGAAGAACAGCACCGCCGGCACGATGCCGAGCAGCGCCGACGCGCTGGTGGTGGTGGCGTCCATCATCCGGTCTCCCTGCAGTACGCCGAGCGCCACCGGCACCGTCTGCTTGTCGTTGGAGATCAGGAAGATCAGCGGCAGGAAGAACTCGTTCCAGGTCCAGATGAAGAAGAAGGTGAACAGCACCGACAGGGTCGGCCAGCTGGTCGGAACGACTACTTTCCACAGCACCCGCCACTTGCCCGCCCCGTCCATCGCGGCGGCCTCCAGCAACTGTCGCGGAAAGTCGCGGAACACCGAGGAGAGCAGATAGGTGCCGAACGCCGCCTGGATCGCGGTGAAGATGATGATGACCGCGATCCGGCTGTTGTAGAGTCCGACCTGTTTGGACAGATAATAGAGCGGGTAGACCAGCGCCTCCTGCGGCAGCAGGTTGGCCAGTAGGAAGAACATCAGGAAGGCGAGTCGTCCGCGCATCCGACCGATGCCGATCGCGTACGCGTTGAGCACCGAGATCACCACCGCGCCGACGGCGACCGTGGCGCTGATCAGGAAGCTGTTCCACAGCTTCTCGCCGAAGTCGACCCGGAACCAGAAGTCGACGATACCGCGCAGGTAGAGCTCGCCGGGCAGGGAGAGCGGACCGTTGGCGGCGTACTCGGCCGGCGCCTTCACCGCGTTGAGCGCCACGACCAGGAACGGTGCCAGCACCAGCAGGGTGAGTACGGTCAGGCCGATCAGGACGGTCGAGGCGGTCAGCCGGCCGGGCCGGCCGCGCCGGGCAGTTGTGGCGGCGACCATCTCAGCTCCCTTCCAGGCGCTCGTCGCGGGTCTGGATCCGCAGGAACAGGTAGGTCAGCACGACGATGATGGCGGTCAGTACGGTGGCGATCGCCGAGCCGTATCCGGCGTCGGCCTTCTCGAAGAAGTTCTGGTAGGCGAAGTACGACGGCACCAGGGTGGCGTTGCCCGGGCCGCCCCGGGTCAGCACGAAGATCTGCCCGAAGATCTTCAGCGCGGCGATGGTCGTGGTGACCAGTACGACGTAGATCTCCGGCCTGATCTGGTGCACCGCGATGCGGGTGAACCGCTGGAACCAGCCGGCGCCGTCGAGGTCGGCCGCCTCGTAGAGTTCCGGATCGACCCGTTGCAGACCTGCCATGAACATCACGACCGGGTAGCCGAGCTGGAACCAGACCATCACCGCCATGACGCTGAGCAGGGCGTACGCCGGGTCACCGAGCCAGTTCTGGGCGAGGGCACCCAGACCGACGCGGTCCAGGATCGAGTTCAGCGCACCGTAACTGGGGTGCAGGATCCAGCCCCAGACGATGCCGGTCACCGCGACCGGCAGCACCTGCGGCAGGTACAGCCCGGAGCGGAACACGCTCGCCGTACGCGGGCCGATCCGCTTGGCCACGTAGTCGAACAGGACCGCGGCGAGAAACAGGCCGAGCAGCGTCGGCAGCACCGCCATCGCGAGGATGATGAAGCCGATGTTGCGAAACGAGATCCAGAAGTTGGTGTCGTGCAGCAACCGGTCGTAGTTGTCGAACCCGATCCACTCCGGCGTCCCGACGCCGGACCACCGGGTGAAGCTGATCCCGATGTTCATCAGCAGCGGCACGACGATCACGGCGAGGAACAGCACGATCCCGGGGAGCAGGAAGGCTACGTATCCGTAGTCCGTTTTCCGGGCGCCCGCGCCGGCGCGGGTACGGGGGTGAGGGCGGGTGAGCGGCTTAGCCATGGAACCTCCCGGAGCGGACCGTGCGCCGGGGGACCGGCGTCCCCGGCGCACGGTCGTCGCTCACTCGCCGATGCTGGCCAGGTTGTCGTTGTACGGCTTGGCGATCTCGTCGAGCACCTCGTCCGGCGACTTGCTGCCGTTGATCAGCTGCTGGACCCCGGCGACCAGGACGTCGTAGTAGCCCGGTGCCGGCCAGTCCGGGTAGAAGGCCAGCCCGTCGGAGTCGTTGAGCGTGTTGAAGTTCTCGATCAGCTCCTTGGCCTTCGGGTTGGTGATCGCGGCCGGGTCCGCGGCCAGCGGCACCCCGCCGGACTCGCCGAGCAGGTTCTGGATGTCCGGCTGCATGGTGATGTCGATGAAGTCGTAGGCGAGGTCCTTGTTCTTGGCGTTGCTCGGCACCACCCAGATGTTTCCGCCGGAGCCGGGGTGCAGGTCGCTGCCGGGGAAGAGGAAGGTGCCCCACTCGAAGTCGGTGATCTCGTCGCTCATCCGGCCGTACCACCAGCTGCCGGAGATCATGATCGGGAAGCTGCCCTGGGTGAAGGCGACGCCCATGTCCTCGGCCTTGATGCCGGCGGAGTCGGCGCCGATGTAGCCCTTGTCGACCCACTCGGCGAACGTGGTGGCCGCGTAGCTGAACTCCGGACCGTGGAAGTCGACCGGGTTGGCGTAGAGCTGGAAGTCGTCGACGAAGGACCGGTCGGCCTGGGTCAACGCCAACTCGTAGAGGATCTGCTGGGCCGGGTACTCGGCGCCGCCGACCGAGATCGGGGTGACGCCGTTGTCGACGAAGGTGTCCAGGACGCCCTCGAACTCGGCGAAGGTGGTGGGCACCGACAGGTCGTACTCGGCGAACATGTCCTTGTTGTAGTAGACCATCACGAATTCGCCGTAGTTGGGGATGCCGTACCAGGTGTCGCCACCCATCACCCCGTTGGCGTCGTACCGGCAGGTGGTGGCGACGCTCGGCGAGATCATCTCGTCCCAGCCGCGTTCGGCCACCACGTCGCTGAGGTCGGTGAGCAGCCCTTGCTTGGACAGCAGGCCGGCGGTGGCGTTGCCCTTGTTGTACTCCAGGATGTCCGGTCCCTGGTCGGAGTTGAGGATCATGCCGGCGTTCTGCCGGATCTGCTCGAAGCCCTTCTCCTCGTAGACCACGGTGACGCCGGGATGGCTGGCCTCGAACTGCTTGATGGCTTCGGCCCAGGCGATGCCCATGGCGCTGTTGGCGCCTTCGTAGTGCCACAGGCGCAGGGTGCTGCCGTCGCCGCTGTCGTCGGCATCGGCGCCGCAGGCCGACAGGGTCAGGGCGGTGGCGGTGAGTACGGCGGCTATCAGGGTGCGGGTGCTTGTTCTCGGTTGACGGAACACTTCCAGCCTCCTCGCGGGTGTGCCGCAGGGGCGGCGCGGTGCAGGCGCCGCCACGGGGACAGGGGTCGGGTGAAGGTCACGGACCGCGGTGAGGCTGCCCGCTGACGGCGGGGTCTCGAACGCGGCTGATCGGTGGAGGGGGAGACGAATTCGGTTGTCGAAACGCTTCGACGAAGCGATTCGACAAGGAAGCTACGACTGTGTCGACGGCATGTCAATCCCTCGACGGATCAGTTACTGCCAGCCCGGTCGTAGACTCGGCGGCTGGTGGTGGCCTGCGGCGACGGCGGCCAGCGGTACGGGAGGAACGGGATGCGGACCAGCGCGCTGCGGATGCGGACCCGGGCGCTACCAGCCCGCGGCATGGCCGTCGGCGCCCTGGCCCTGCTGACATCGACGGCCACCGGCTGCACCGTCAGCCCGCAACCACAACCGGGACCGACCGGGACGGACGTGCCCGTCGGTGCCGAAGAGTCCCGGCGGCTGGTGCAGGACTACCTCGACGCGATGGTCGCCAAGGACCTCGACAAAGGGCGCGCCCAGCTCTGCGCCGCGACGCAGGAGATCTTCGACGCGAGCGCCACCGGCCCCAACGGCGACTTCGCCGAGTCGTTGATGGTGGAGCGGGCGGAGATCGTGGCCTCCCGGCCGGTCCCGGTCGGCCACGAGGTCACCGCCACCGTCACCGCTGCCGTCGGATCCACCACGCTCCGGGCCGGGTCGGAGACGCTCCGGGTCAGTCTCGTGTTCACCGTGACGCCGGCCGGCAGCGGCGACGGCGGCTGGTGCATCCACGATGAGACCGCGACGCCAGACCAGCCCGGCGACACCGGTCCAGGTGACGTCGACGTCGACGTCGATGCCGCTCCGGCAGGTGCGCCGGGTACCGCCCCGGCCGGCGGGTCCGCCGCCGCGCCGCCGGACTAGGCTTTTGGCCATGGGCCAAGAATGGCATCAGTTGAGCTATCCGTCGGTCGGGCACCCGAGCCTGCAGACCAGCCGTCCCGCCGCCGACTCGGTCGAGGACGAGGCGTTCGGGCTGGACCGGTGGCGCGGCCTGCCCCGGGCACAGACACCGCCCTGGCCGGATCCGGCCGCGGTCGACGAGGTGTGCCAGGTGCTGGGCAACGTCCCGTCGGTGGTCGCCCCGTACGAGGTCGACCAGTTGCGGGAGCGGCTGGCGCTGGTCTGTGACGGCAAGGCCTTCCTGCTGCAGGGCGGCGACTGCGCCGAGACCTTCACCGACAACACCGAGAGCCATCTGCTGGCCAACGCCCGCACCATCCTGCAGATGGCGGTGGTGCTGACGTACGGCGCGTCGCTACCGGTGGTCAAGGTGGCCCGGGTCGCCGGTCAGTACACCAAGCCCCGCTCGTCGCCGACCGACGCGCTCGGGTTGCCCGCGTACCGCGGCGACATGATCAACTCGCTGGACACCACGGCGCAGGCCCGGGTCGCCGACCCGCAGCGGATGATCCGGGCGTACGCCAACTCCGCCGCCGCGATGAACATGCTCCGCGCCTACCTCGCCGGTGGGCTGGCCGACCTGCACGCGGTGCACGACTGGAACAAGGGCTTCGTCAAGCGGTCCCCGGCCGGCGAACGCTACGAGGCGATCGCCCGGGAGATCGACCGGGCGCTGGCGTTCATCCAGGCCTGCGGGATGACCGACGACGAGGCGTTGCGGACCGTCACCCTCTACTGCTCACACGAGGCGCTCGCGCTGGAGTACGACCGGGCGTTGACCCGGATCTCCGGCGACCGCCCCTACGGACTGTCCGGACACTTCCTGTGGGTAGGCGAGCGGACCCGGCAGATTGACGGCGCGCACATCGACTTCATCTCCCGCATCGCCAACCCGATCGGCGTCAAGCTCGGCCCCGGCACCAGTCCCGAGCAGGCCCTCGAGCTGTGCGAGAAGCTCAACCCGGACAACATTCCCGGCCGGCTCACGCTGATCAGCCGGATGGGCAACCACAAGGTCCGCGACGCGCTGCCGCCGATCGTCGAGAAGGTCACCGCCGCTGGCGCCCGGGTGGTGTGGCAGTGCGACCCGATGCACGGCAACACCCACGAGTCGTCCAACGGCTACAAGACCCGCCACTTCGACCGCATCGTCGACGAGGTGCTCGGCTACTTCGAGGTGCACCGGGGTCTGCAGACCCACCCCGGTGGTCTGCACGTTGAGCTGACCGGCGAGGACGTCACCGAGTGCCTCGGCGGCGCCCAGGCGATCGAGGACATCCACCTGCCGGACCGGTACGAGACCGCCTGCGACCCGCGGCTCAACACCCAGCAGTCCCTGGAGCTGGCCTTCCTGGTCGCGGAGATGCTCCGTGGCTGAGCCGACCCCGTCCGGCAGCGCCGTCCGGCCGGTGGTCGACCTGCGGTCGGACACCGTCACCCGGCCGACGCCGGGGATGCGGGCGGCGATGGCCGCGGCCGAGGTCGGCGACGACGTGTACGGCGAGGACCCGACGGTCAACGCGTTGGAGTCCGAGGTCGCCGCGATGTTCGGCCACGAGGCGGCGCTGTTCGCTCCGACCGGTTCGATGGCCAATCAGGTCGCCCTGCAGACCCTGGTGCCGCCCGGCGGCGAGTTGCTCTGCGACGCCGACGCACACGTGGTCACCTACGAGGTCGGTGCTGCCGCCGCGTACGGCGGGATCTCCTCACGGACCTGGCCGCCGGTCGGTGGCGACCTCGACCCCGACCTGGTCGCGGCGATGATCCGGCCGGCCGGGTACGGCGCGGTGCCGACCCGGGCGGTCGCCGTCGAACAGACCCACAACCGTTCCGGCGGACAGATCATCGGGCTGGACGTGCTGCGTGGGCTGCGGGCGGTCACCGCCGACGCCGGGGTGGCGCTGCACTGCGACGGTGCCCGGATCTGGCACGCGCACGTCGCCGACGGTGTGCCGTTGGCCGACTACGGCGCGATGTTCGACACCCTGTCGGTGTGCCTGTCCAAAGGGCTCGGCGCGCCGGCCGGCTCGGTGCTGGTCGGCAGCGCCGAACGGGTCGCGGCCGCTCGCGTCCTGCGTAAACGGATGGGCGGCGGGATGCGTCAGGCCGGGGTGCTCGCCGCCGCCGGGCGGTACGCCCTGGCACACCACGTGGACCGGCTCGCCGACGACCATGTGCGGGCGGCCCGACTCGCGCGGACGTTGGAGCCGTACGGTGTGGTGCGCCCGGACCAGGTGCGCAGCAACATCGTCGGTCTCGACCTGGCCAAGACCCCGCTGGCCGCCCCGGCGCTGGCCGAGGCGGCCCGGGCCGACGGGGTGCTGGTGTCGGTGGTCGGGCCGACCGCCGCCCGGCTGGTCACCCACCTGGACGTCGACGACGCGGCGGTGGACCGGGCGGGCGAGGTGCTGGGCACCATTCTGCGTCGCTAGCGCTCAAGTAGGCGCTGCAGCCCGTCGACGATCCGGTCCAGGCCGAAGCGGAAGGACCGCTGCGTCGGGCTGCTGCGGCTGCGCTTCGCCGTGCTGGCCGCTGCTGATCACCGCGATCTTCGCCCCGCTCGCCGCGCGGGCATACCGCAAGCTTCGCACCTGACCTCGGGTCAGCGCGCTGACGACGGTTGGCGGACGGCCACCAGCCCGGCCGGGCCGTCCGCCACCTCGGCCAGGCGACGCAGCGTCGCGATGTCGGCGGCGTGCCCGACGTGCTTCTCGCTCGGCGTCTCGACCAGCACCGGCACGCCGGCGGTGGCCGGATGCCGCATCAACTCGGCGAACGCCGCCTCGCCGATCATGCCCGCGCCGATCGTCTCGTGCCGGTCCCGGGTGGACCCGCAACCGTCGCGGGAGTCGTTGGCGTGCACCAGCCGCAACCGGTCCGCCCCGACGGCGTCGACCAGCGCGTCGATCGTCGCCGTCATGCCACCCGGGCCGGCCACGTCGTGCCCGGCGGCCCACGCGTGGCAGGTGTCGAAGCAGACCCCCATCCGGGGATGCCAGTCCACCGCGGCGAGGTACGGCCGCAGGTGCTCGACCCGGGACGCCAGCGACCGGCCACCGCCAGCGCTCGGCTCCACCAGCAGCATCGGTCCGCCGGCGGCCTCGGCGGCGTCCAGCAACGGCAGCAGCGCCTCCCGTACCTGACGCATCGCGGTGTCGGCGTAGCCGTCGTCGACGGCGCTGCCGGCGTGGAAGACGACCGCCTCGGCGCCGATCGCCCGGCCCCGGCGCAGCGCGTGCGCCAGGGTCGCGGCGGAGCGTTCCACCGTGGCGGTCGTCGGCGAGCCGAGGTTCACCAGCAGCGAGGCGTGGATGTACGCGCGCAGCCCACGCTCGGCGCAGCCGTCGCGGAACGCCACGTCCTGGGCCGGGTCGCCGTCGGGCATCGCCCAGCCGCGCGAGTTGCCGACGTACACCTGCACCACCTCGGAGGCGGCCGCGTCGGCGTACGGCAGTGCGGCTCGGGCCAGCCCGCCCGAGGTGGGCGTGTGCGAGCCGACCGGCCGGTGCCCGGCGGAACCGTCGACCGGCATCTCAGAGACAGCCGATCACGATCTCGGTGCCCGGCGGCACCTCGGAACCGTCGTTGGGGCTCTGATAGCGGACCGTGCCGTTGGGGTTGAAGTCGACCCGGACCGGGAAGCCCAGGCCCTGCAGTTCGGCCAGCGCCTCCTGGCAGGGTCGGTCGATCATCCTCGGCACGACGACCGCTGGCGGGCCCTCGCTCACCCTGAGCCTGATCTCCGTACCCTCTTCCACCCCGGCGCCGTCCGCCGGCTCCTGACCGATGACCTGGTCCTTCGGCTTGTCCGACTCCTCGGAGGCGACCAGCGGCTCGAGCTTGAGCTCCTCCAACATCCGGCGTGCCTCGTCGACGTTGAGCCCCACCACGTTGGGCACGGTGATCGGGGCCCGGCCCTTGCTGACCGTCACCTTCACCACGTCGCCGGCCTGCACCTCGGTGCCGACCGGCGGGTCGACGGCGGCCACCACGCCGGCGGGCAGGTTGTCGTCGTACCGGTCGGCCGCCTGCTCCAACACCAGCTGCGCCTTCTCCAGGTCGACCCGGGCCAGGTCGAGCGTCTTGCCGACCACGTCCGGCACCGCGTAGCGCTCGGGGCCGAGGGAGAAGGTCAGGGTGATCTCGCCGCCGCGGACGATCCGGCCGTTGCCGGGCGGATCCTGGGCCAGCACCAGATCGCGGGCGACGGTCTCGTCGTGCCGGGGGTCGGCGACGCTGATCGTGAGGCCGCGCTGCGCGGCCAGTGCCTGCGCCTGTGCCTGGTCGAGGCCGACCATGCTGGGCGCGACGGTGTACCGGCCGGCCCCGAGCCACCAGCCGCCGACCCCGAGTAGCAGCAGGAACACCAGCGCCCCGGCGATCGCCGCCAGCCGGGCCCGCGGATCCTCCGCCAGCCGGTCCCGCAGCCCGCCGGCACCTGCGCCGCCGGGCTGTTCGGTGCTCTTCGCCCGACTCCGCTCGGCGCCGCGCCGCCGGCCGGGCGCCGGGTCGGCCCCGCCGCTGGCGATCACTGGAGGCCCACCGGCGGCGGCCGAGCGGACCACGGTGCTGGAGGCGGCCCGTCGGCGCGGTGCCGACCGGTCCCGTCGGTCCTTCGGCTCCGGCAGCCGGGCCCAGGACGGGCGCTCGGCCTCCGGCACCGGCGAGACCGCCATCGTCGGCTGCGCCAGTTGGCGCAGCACCGCCGTGTTGGCGCTCGCGTTGCCGAGATCGTCGCGGACCACCTGGACGTCGGACAGCAGCGCCCCGGCGTCGGTGGGGCGTTCACCCGGATCCCGGCGGGTGGCCCGGACGACCAGGTCGTCGACCATCGCCGGGACACCCGGCACCGACTGCGACGGCGGGGGCACGTCCTGGTCGACGTGCTGCCAGGCGACCTCCGCCGGGCGGTCGCCGTCGTAGGGCACCCGGCCGGTGAGCATCTCGAACAGCACGATGCCCGCCGAGTAGACGTCGGTACGCGGATCGGCCCGGCCCTGGGTGACGAGCTCCGGCGCCACGTACGCCACGGTGGCCATCAACTGTCCGCCGCCGGCCTCGGCGCTGGCCTGCACGGCCTGGGCCAGGCCGAAATCGGCGACCTTCACGACGCTGTCGATCAGGTTCCCGGCGCCGCCGGTCGGCGCCTCGGCGACCAGCACGTTCTCGGGTTTGACGTCGCGGTGCACCAGTCCGGCCCGGTGGGCGGCACCGATCGCCGCCAGCATCTGCTCCAGGATCGCCAGCGCCTCGCCCGGGTTGAGCCGCCGTCGCTCGGCCAGCACGTCGCGCAGCGTCCGGCCCCGGACGTACTCCATCACCAGGTACGGCAGCCCGAGGTGGGTGCCCTGGTCGTAGACGGCGACCACGTTGGGGTGGGTCAGCCGGGCGATGGTCTTGGCCTCGTCGGTGAACCGGTCGAGGAACCCGGCGTCGCGGCCCTGCACGTCGTTGAGCTGCGTCGGATGGATGATCTTCAGCGCGACGGTGCGTTCGAGCCGTTCGTCGGTCGCCGTGTACACGGTCGCCATGCCACCCCGCGCCACCCGGGCACGGATCCGGTACCGCCCGTCGATCAACGAGCCCAGCAGCGAGTCGGCGACCTGTGTGTCCATCGGCAGGCAGTCTATGCGGCCGCAGGGGGAGGGCAGAACTCCGATCAGGCCGGGTCCGCCGAACCGGGCCAAACCGTTACCTGCCGGCAGCGTACGGCAACCAACTGGCAACCCGCCCCGACCCGCCGAACGGCGACCCGTCGCGGCGCAACCGGACGGGCTCACCTGGCGCGTCAGGACGGGGTCAGTGGTGCCGGCGGGGCCGGTGCGTGGCAGGGTGGTGACGTGACAGATCCCGCCTCGACCTCAGCGCAGCCGGCCTCCGGTGGGACCGGGCCGGTGACCGTCGGCGAGCCGGCCGGTTGGCTGACCTTGCCCGATGTCGCCGAACGCCTCGACGTGACGATCAGCAAGGTCCACCAGATGATCCGGGACCGGGAACTGCTCGCGGTCCGGCGTGACGGGGTCCGCCGGGTGCCGGCCGAACTGGTGGCCAACCACACCGTACGCAAGCACCTGCCCGGCATCCTGACCCTGCTGCACGACGCCGGCTTCTCCGACGAGGAGATGCTGGGCTGGCTGTACCGGCCGGACGATTCGCTGCCCGGCACGCCCGCGACTGCGCTCGGCGGGGACCGCGCCCGCGAGGTGAAACGTCGGGCACAGGCCGAGGGTTTCTGACCGGCATGGGTCAGCTCAGCTACCTGGCGGTGCTGGCCGGCTGCCTGTTCGCCGCGATCTGGCTGGAGCCGGTGCTGCGGGTCAACGTGCTCCGCCGCTGGCGTCGGCTGTCCCTGACCCTGCTGGCGGTGGTGGTGGTCTTCGTGGCCTGGGACCTGGCCGCGATCGCCGCCGGGCACTGGAGTTTCGACCCCGCCCAGACGACCGGGGTGCTGCTGCCCGGCCAGCTGCCACTGGACGAGCTGCTGTTCTTCGTGGTCGTGCCGATCTGCACGGTGCTGGGGTTCGAGGCGGTCCGCGCGGTGCGCACCCCGCCCGGCCGCCCACGCCGGCCCGACGACCGCTGGTCGGCCGGCGACGAGGCCGATCACCGGCCGGCGGGCGACGAGGCCGACCGCAGTCGGGCCGGCGACGGGGCCGATGCCGGCCGGCGGCGAGTCCGGTGAGCTACACCGTCGCCGCGCTGCTCGGGGTGGTGGCCGCCGTGCTGGTCGACCTCGTGGTGCTGCGTACCCGGCTGGTGCTGCGGGCGGTCTTCTGGGCGACCTACCCGATCATCGTCGGCTTCCAGTTGCTCTCCAACGGGATCCTGACCGGCCGTGCCATCGTGCGCTACGACCCGGCCGCTATCGTCGGGCTGCGGATCGCGTACGCGCCGGTCGAGGATCTGCTGTTCGGCTTCGCGATGGTGCTGTTCACCCTGTCGGTGTGGGTGTGGCTGGGGCGGCGCGGCGTGCAGCGCACCCCGGCGGCCGGCGAGGGCGACTGGCTGCTCGCCCGGCTGCGGCGGCGGCGCCGGGCGCGCCAGTCCGCAGCAGCCCCCGGAGACGAGCATTGACCAGAAACTGCTACGAATTCGCACCGATTTGTTTACGGCAAAATTCGTCGCGATGTGATGCATTGATCTGCGTCATCTGATCGTTTAGTGTCCGTACCACGGTCGCGCGAACCTACCTATACCCCGTTCTGTTCTGCCCGAAGGGGAGAAATCTGTCATGGGAAAGGTTCGACATGTTCGCGGCAGGCGGCTCGCCGCCGTCGGTGCGGCCCTGGCGGCGCTGCTGGCGTTCAGCACCGTCGCCGCCGCACCCGCGCAGGCCGCAGGTGAGATCCTCGGCACCGCCAACCCGACCGCCATCAAGGACAGCTACCTGGTCGTCTTCGCCGACCGTGACGCGTCTCCCCACCGGGTGGACGCGCTCACCAGCACGTTGGCCGGCCGGTACGGTGCCCGCGTCGACTACACCTACCGACACGCGCTGCGCGGCTTCGCCGGCCGGTTCAGCGAGCGGGCCGCCCGCCGGCTGGCCGCCCACCCCGACGTGGCCTACGTCGAGCAGAACGGCGAGGTGCGGACCACCGCCACCCAGACCAACCCGCCGTCCTGGGGCCTGAACCGGATCGACCAGCGGAATCTGCCACTGGACAACGCCTACACCTACCCGAACACCGCGTCCGGCGTCACCGCGTACATCATCGACACCGGCATCCGTACCACGCACAGCGACTTCGGTGGCCGGGCGGTGTGGGGGGTCAACACCGTGGGCGGCAGCAACTCCGACTGCAACGGGCACGGCACCCACGTCGCCGGCACGGTCGGCGGCACCTCGTACGGGGTGGCCAAGGCGGTCCGCCTGGTCGCCGTGAAGGTGCTCGACTGCGCCGGCAGCGGCTCGTTCGCCGCGGTGACGGCCGGGGTCGACTGGGTGACCGGCAACCACGCCTCCGGTCCGGCGGTGGCCAACATGAGCCTGGGCGGCCAGGGCAGCAACACCACCCTGGAGAACGCGGTACGCAACTCCATCGCCGACGGCGTGGTCTACGCGATCGCCTCCGGCAACTCCAACTCCAACGCCTGCAACTTCACCCCGGCCCGGGTCAGCCAGGCAATCACCGTCAACGCCAGCGCCAGCAACGACGCCCGTGCCTCCTTCTCCAACTACGGAAGCTGCACCGACATCTTCGCCCCCGGGGTCGGCATCACCTCGGCCTGGCACACCGGCAACACCGCCACCAACACGATCAGCGGCACCTCGATGGCGGCACCGCACGTCGCCGGCGGCGCGGCGCTGATCCTTGCAGCCAGCCCGAACCTGACCCCCGCCCAGGTCGCCACCGCGATGTCCACCATCGCCACCCCCAACAAGATCACCAACGCGGGAAGCGGCTCGCCGAACCGGCTGCTGTTCGTCAACACCGGCGGCGGTACGCCGGGCATGCCGGCCGTCGACAACCCGGGCGCCCAGAACACCCTGCGGGGCGTCGCGGTCAGCCTGCGGATGACCGCCTCCGGCGGGACCGCGCCGTACACCTGGTCGGCGACCGGGCTGCCGGCCGGGCTGTCGATCAACTCCTCGACCGGGCTGATCTCGGGAACGCCGACGACCGTCCGGACGTACAGCGTGACGGTGACCGCCCGCGACGCCGCCAACCGGACCGCCGCGACCGCCTTCAGCTGGACGGTCGGGCAGAACCTGGACGGCACCTACGCCTGCTCGGTGCCGTCCGGCTACACCTACGATCTGGTGGTCAGCCGGCTCAACGAATGCAGCCCGAACAACTTTGCCAACAGCTACCGGCTGCGGTTGCCCAGGGACAACATCTCCACCTGCACCGTCCCGTCCGGGTACACCTACGACCTGGTGACCAACCGGCTCAACACGTGCAGCCCGAACAACTTCGCCAACAGCTACCGGATCCGGGTGCCGGTGGTCGGGATGTGGGCCTGCCGGGTGCCGACCGGGTTCAGCTACGACCAGGTACGCAGCCAGCTCAACGTCTGCAGCCCGAACAACTTCGCCAACAGTTACCGGCTGAGCTGAGCCGGTCTGGGGTGGGCGGCGGTCAGCCGGTACGGGTGGTCGCCGCCACCGCCAGCTCCCGGAGCACCTGCCCGGCCTCGGGCTCGACCGGCACCGGCGCCAACGCGGTCAACGCCCGCTCGGTCAGCTCGGTGATCCGCGCCTCGGTGACGGCCAACGCACCACTGGCCACGATCACCTCGCGCAGCCGCTCGATCCCGTCGGCGTCGAGCGCCGGGTCACCGAGCCGGTCGTCCAGCAACGCCCGGCCGGCCGGCGACGTCGTCCGGTACGCCGACGCCACCAGGAAGGTGCGTTTGCCCTCCCGCAGGTCGTCACCGGCCGGCTTGCCGGTGAGCGCCGGGTCACCGAACACCCCGAGTACGTCGTCGCGCAGCTGGAACGCCTCACCGAGCGGCAGCCCGTACCCGGAGTAGCCGGCGGCGACGGCGGCCGGCGCGTCGGCCAACGCCGCGCCCAGCAGCAGCGGCCGCTCCACGGTGTACTTCGCCGACTTGAGCCGGGCCACCTGGGTGGCCCGGTGCACCGAGGTGTCGCCGGTGAACTGGGTGAGCACGTCCAGGTACTGCCCGACGGTGACCTCGGTGCGCATCTCGTCGAAGACCGGCCGGGCCCGGCGCAGCATCCCGTCGGTCAGCCCGGCACCGTGCAGCAGCTCGTCGGACCAGACCAGGCACAGGTCGCCCAGCAGCACCGCCGCCGAGGCACCGAAGCCGTCCGCCGGCCCGCGCCACCCGCTGCGCCGGTGGTGCGCGGCGAACCGCCGGTGGATCGACGGCTCGCCGCGCCGGGTGTCCGAACCGTCCACCAGATCGTCGTGAATCAGGGCGCTGGCCTGCACGAACTCCAGTGCAGCCAGGGCCGCGACCACCTCGGGTGAGTCGCCGCCGCCGGCTCCCCGGTAACCCCAGTAGCCGAACGCCGGCCGCAGCCGTTTGCCGCCGCCGAGCACGAAGTCCTCGATCGCCGCGGCCACCGGCAGCAGCGCCTCGTCGACGTCGCCCAGCCAGCGTCGCCGGCCCTGGAGGAAGTCGGCCAACGCCCGGTCGACACGTCGACGCAGGTCGGCCCGATCGGTCGGCGCCACCGTGATGCTGTCTGCCACTCCCTGACGCTATCGGCTGGTCGATGCGCCGCCCGCAGGCCACCCGGTACAGTCGGCTGCGTGGCTCTCGGTCTACCGTCCGTACTCCCCGGCTCGCAGCCGTCGATCGGGGAGCTGATCCGCGCCGGCCAGCCGACCTTCTCGTTCGAGTTCTTCCCACCGAAGACCCCCGCCGGCGAGCAGCTGCTCTGGCAGGCGATCCGCGAGCTGGAGCCGCTGCGGCCGTCGTTCGTGTCGATCACCTACGGCGCCGGCGGCACCACCCGGGACACCACGGTCGACCTCACCGAACGGATCGCCACCGAGACGACCCTGCTGCCGATGGCGCACCTGACCGCCGTCGACCATTCGGTCGCCGAGCTGCGCAACGTCATCGGCCGGCTGGCCGGTGCCGGGGTCCGCAACGTGCTCGCCGTGCGCGGTGACCCGCCCGGCGACCCGACCGGGGAGTGGGTCGCCCACCCGCAGGGCGTGCACTACGCCGAGGACCTGGTCCGGCTGGTCCGCGAGTCGGGTGACTTCAGCGTCGGCGTGGCCGCCTTCCCGTACAAACATCCGCGCTCGCCGGACATCGCCACCGACACCCGGTACTTCATCCGCAAGTGCCGGGCCGGCGCGGACTTCGCGATCACCCAGATGGTCTTCGACGCCGACGACTACCTGCGGCTGCGGGACCGGGTCGCAGCGGCGGGCTGCGACACCCCGATCCTGCCCGGCGTGATGCCGGTCACCAAACTGGCCACCATTGAGCGCTCCGAGCAGCTGTCCGGTGCCCCGTTCCCGCCGGCGCTGGCCGCCCAGTTCGCCCAGGTCGCCGACGACGCCGACGCGGTCCGCCGGCTCGGCATCGACCAGGCCAACCAGCTCTGCCAGCGGCTGATCGACGAGGGCGTGCCGGGTCTGCACTTCATCACCATGAACCGGTCGACGGCCACCCGTGAGGTGTGGCTCAACGTCGCCGCCGGCACCCGGGCGTGACCGGCCCGCCACCCGAGCCGTCCCGCAGCGGTTGAGCTGTCGTGGAGACCCGGCTCAACTGGCAGGACTACGCCGTCACCTGGGCACGGCTGCACGGCGGTTTCGACCCCCGCACCGCCACCCCGGTGGTGCGCTACTGGCTGCGCGCCGCGCACGCCGTCGCCGACCTGCTCGGCCGGGCCAAGGTCGGCCCGACCGCGGTCACCGCCGCCGGAGTGCTGCTCTGCCTCGGGGTGCCGGTGCTCGCCCCGCGCGGCGGTCCCGGTCTGCTCGCCGCCGCCGGCCTGGTGCTGCTGGCCGCGGTCGCCGACACCGTCGACGGTGCGCTGGCCGTGGTCACCGGCCGGACCACCCGGCTCGGCTACGTCTACGACTCGCTCGCCGACCGGGCGGGTGAGGCGTTCTGGCTGCTCGGTTTCTGGCTGGCCGGCGCCCCCGGCCCGCTGGTCGTCGCCGCCGGCACGCTGTCCTGGCTGCACGAGTACCTGCGGGCCCGGGCAGCGGCGGCCGGCATGCGGGAGATCGGCGCGGTGACGGTCGGGGAGCGACCGACCCGGGTCAGCATCGCCCTGGTCGGCCTGCTGCTGGCCGGTGCCGCCGCGCTGATTGCGCCGGATCTCGCCGCCGGGGTGCTCACCCTGGCCACCTCGGTCTGGGTGCTGCTCGGCCTGTTCGGGCTCAGCCAACTGTTCACCGCCGTCCGCCGCGCCCTGGCCTGACGGTGCTGGGCGTTGACTCAGCGGCCGGCCGGGCCGATCCGGTCGGCGACGATCTGCGCTGACAGGGTCACCATCGGCAGCCCGCCACCGGGGTGCACCGACCCGCCGACCAGGAACAGTCCGGCCGCCGGTGCCCGGTTCGCCGGGCGCAGCAGCCCGCCGGCCGTACCGTAGATAGACCCGCCCGGCGTGCCGGTCGACGCGGCCAGGTCCGCCGGTGTCCGCACCTCGCGGAACAGCAGCCGGTCCCGCACGTCCACCCCCCGGTCGGCCAGCACCCGCAGCACCTGATCGGCGTACGCGTCGGCCAGACCCGGCCGGCGCCAGTCCACCCCGGCCAGCGACAGGTCCTGGCGGGCCGCGTTGACCAGCACGAACCACGCCTCGTGACCGTCCGGCCGGGCCGCCGGGTCGTCGGCGACCGTCACGAAGATCGTCGGGTCGGTGACCGGCCGGGCCGGCCGACCCCGCCCCGGATCACCGAACACCGCGTCGAACTCGGCGTCGTAGTCGCGCGGGAAGAACACCGTGTGGTGGGCCAGCTCCGGGGTCCGGCCGCGCACCCCGAGCAGCAGTACGAAACCGCCGAGGCTGCGGTCGGCCAGTCGGGTCAGCCGCCGGGCGTGCGGCAGCAACTCCCGGTAGACCCGCGACGCGTCCACGTTGGCCACCACCACGTCGGCCGGCACCGGACGGGCCTCACCGGCCACCCGGACGCCGTGCACCCGGCCACCGGCCGCGTCGATCGCGGTGACCGTCGACCCGGTGCGCACCACCACGCCCAGGTCCAGGCAGCGGGACAGCAGCGCGTCGGCGAGCGCCCCCAGCCCGCCCCGCACGTACCAGCCGCCGAAGGTCAACTCGGCGTACGGCACGGCGAGCAGCGCCGCCGGGGCCCGCCGTGGGTCCGCGCCGGTGTAGGTGGCGTACCGCTCCAGCAGGGTCCGCAGTCGCGGGTCGCGGACCTCGCGGCGCAGCACCCCGCGCAGGCTGCGGCCTGGGGCGACCGCGGTCAGGTCGCCGAGCCGGTACGCCATCCGCGCCATCGCCAGCGGCGAGCTGACCTCCCGGCGCAGCACGTCCCGCCAGGAGGCGTCCCAGATCCGTCGGGCCCGCCGCCACACCCGCTGCCAGTCGTCGGCGGCTCCGTCGCCGAAGGCCACCGCGATCCGTTCGGCGAACGTCGCCGGGTCGGCGCACGAGTCGAGCCAGCACGGGTCGAGCCGTCCTACCGGCCCACCGGGCCCGGCCGGGAACCGGTGCCGCACGATCGGATCCAGCTCGACCAGATCCAGCACCTTCTCCAGTGGTTCGCCGGTGCCGTCGAACAGGTCGGCGAAGACCTGCGGCAGGGTCAGCAGGCTCGGCCCGGTGTCGAAGGTGAACGCACCGGCGGGGGTCTGCCGGGTCCAGCGGGCCAGTTTCCCGCCGACGGTGTCGGCCTGTTCGATGACGGTGACGTCGTGCCCGCCGTGTGCCAGCCGGATCGCGGCGGCCAACCCGCCGACCCCGGCGCCGATCACCACCACCCGGCTCATCGGTGCTCCTCCTCGCAGCAGTTTCGGTCAGGGCAGGGCCACCGGGCGACCGCGCCAGGCGAGGCGCCGTCGCTTGCGCAGATAGTAGGACCGGATCACGAGCCAGCCGAGCAGCGCGACCGAGACCGGATGTGCCAATCCGTCCGGCATCGCCCGGCCGCCGGTGGCCCGGGCGGCGAGCGTCCGCCCGGCCACCCCGAGCCCGTACCCGACGGCACCGGCCGCGACCAGCGCCGCCGCCGCCGGACCGGCCCCGGCGGCCAGCCCGGCCAGCCCGACAACGCCGAGCACCGGCGGGGCCGCGTACAACGTCAACAGTCCGGCCACGACGGCGGCCGCGCCGGCCGGCGACGGCAGCGACGCCCACAGCGACTTGGTGTAGCCGGCGGACAGCTCCCGCCAGGACCCGTACATCCGGCAGGTCGCCAACGCCGAACCGTCGGCCAGGGCGATCCGCCCACCGACCCGCTTCACCGCACGGGCCAGCCCGATGTCCTCCAGCACCTGGTCCCGCACGGCGGCGTGCCCGCCGGCCCGCCGGTACGCGTCGTGGTCGACCAGTAGGAACTGGCCGCCGGCGGCGGCCAGCGAGGTACGCGGCGAACGTTCCATCGCGCGCAGCGGCAGGAACGTCAGCCAGCTCCACTGCAGCAGCGGCTGCACCAGCCGCTCGCCGACCGACCCGGCGACGATCCGCGGGTACGGGCTGAGCAGCTGCGCCGGCACCGACCGCAGGGTGCCGACGGCGGCGGCCACCGCATCAGGGGCGAGGACCACATCGGCGTCGACGAAGACCAGTACCCCGTCCGGCATGAAGGAGACCGCGTCCGCGAGCTGCTGGCAGGCGTGCGGCTTGCCCAGCCAGCCGGGCGGCAGCGGGGCACCGGTGATCAGCCGTACCCGGGGGTCGTCGCCGGCCACCTCGGCGACCACCTCGGCGGTGCCGTCGGTCGACCCGTCGTCGAGCACCACGATCCACCAGTCGGTCAGCTGCCGTTGGGCGAGCAGCGCCCGCAGGCACGGTGCCACCCGGTCGGCCTCGTCGCGCAGCGGCAGCAGGATCGACACCGGTTCGGTCACCGGTGCCGCCGGGCCGGGCCGGCGCAGCCAGCGCAGCGTGTTGACCAGCGTCGCCGCGGTCAGCGCCAGCAGCACCGCGACGATGCCGAGCGCACCCGTCGCGGCCGCCGTCCACCCGGTCATGCCGTCCACCTGGTCATGCCGTCCACCTGGTCATGCCGTCCACCTGGTCATGTCACCCGTCGCGGCCGTCGTCCACCAGGTCGTGTCGCCCGCCGCGTCCGGATCAGCATCACCGCGAACGGCACCGCCACCAGCCCCATGCCGAGCCCGCCCCAGCCGGCCGAGGCGGGCAGCCCGAGGAACACCGCGTGGGCGAGCAGACTCGACGCGTACGTCCACAGGTACAGCGCGTACATCGGGGCGTCCGCCGGCCCGTCGGCCCGGCGGGCGTCGACCCCGGCGGTGAGCCGCAGCAGCGTCATCATCACCGCTGCCACGGCCAGCCAGCCCAGGTAGTTGCCGATCGGGACGTCCGGCACCCCGGGCAGCGCCGGGTCGGTGTCCAGCCAGGTCCAGTGGCCCTCGGTGACCATCTGCGGGTCGAGGAAGAGGTCCCAGGAGGCCAGCGCGGCCGCGCCGACGGCGATCCGGGCCGCCGTCGGGCGGACCAGCCGCACCGCGACCAACCACGCCGGCCAGGCCATCCAGGTCCAGGCCAGCGGGATCACCACCGGTACGCCGAGCAGCTTCGGCCCGAGCGTGCCGGCGTAGTCGTAGCCGCCGAACGGGACCCCGGTCGCCACCCCACAGGCTTCGACCGCCAGCCCACCGCCGGTGGTGACCAGCAGCAGCGCGGCGGCGGCGGCCGGCCCCCGGGTCAGCCACGCGTGGCCGACCGACAGGACGAAGCCGATCACCACGGTGGCGACGGTCAATCCGGCCCGGGTGCCGCCGCCGGTCAGCGGGTAGCCGATCTGGGCCAGCACCAGCAGCGCCAGCAATGCCCAGGGCAGCACCCGTCGGGCGCTCATGACCGCTGCGGCGCCGGGTCCGTCGACGGCCCGGCCCCCGCAGCCGGTGCGGCCTGCGGGTGGGGCAGCGGCAGGGTACGGCCGAGGACCGCGAAGGCCCGCTCGTCGCCGGGAAAGTGAAAGTTGCGCAGCACGTCGACGTAGC
This sequence comes from Solwaraspora sp. WMMD792, assembly GCF_029626105.1. NCBI lineage: Bacteria > Bacillati > Actinomycetota > Actinomycetes > Micromonosporales > Micromonosporaceae > Solwaraspora > Solwaraspora sp. WMMD792. Next base: position 3,561,792 of record NZ_JARUBH010000009.1, on the reverse strand, counting down.
CGAATCGCCGGTACAACCGCCAGGCCCGGGACCGCTGCTCGTCGGCCTCCGGGGTGGACAGCAGGGTGGTCGCGCCGGCGGCCATCCCGAGCAGGGTACGCAGCTGGTGGGCGCCGAGCCCGTGCCCCTGCGCCTGCGGGTGCACGTGCAGCTCCACCACTTCGAAGCAGTCGGTGAGCCAGGTGCTGCGGGCGGTTTTCGACAGCGCACCGCGTACCTGGTCGTGCCACCACTGCCCGGCGGCCGACCGGTAGCCGTAGCCGAACCCGGCGAGCGCGCCTTCGGCGGTGAGGGTGGCGACCGCCCGGAACCCGGGGCGCCGCACGTGGGTGGCGATGTAGCCGCGGCGTACCTCCAGCAGCTCGGCCCGGTAGTTCATCGCCTCGCCGTACACGGTGACCACGTCGTCGAGCCGCCGCAGCAGGTCGTCCGGCAGCCACGGCACCAGCCTCATCGGGGTCCGCCTCTCATCCGCCGCCAGCACCGCATGTCCCATCCTCGTCCTCTCCGGCCCAGCCCAGCACGGCCCGGTCGCCGGTGACACCGAGCACCTCGAACCGGGCGAAGAGCTCCTCGGCGTACCACTGTGTCACCGGGGTCCGGGTGATGGCCGCCCGGTGCTGCGGGTGACGGTACGCGAACCGGGTCAGATCCGCCGTGTCCCGCCACACGCTGACGGTGCCCTGCCAGCCGAGCGGTGCCTCGCCGACGCCGAATCGGCAGTGCAGCCCGTCGGCGTCGGCCAGGGCGGCGGCGACCGGCGGCACCGCCCGCCAGAAGGTGACCGCCTTCGCCGGCCGCAGCCGCGCCCGGGTCAACGCCAACACCGGTCGCCCGGCGCCGGGCTGCCCACCGCCCGGCTCGCCGCCCGGCCCACCGCTCGGCTCGCCGAACGGCGCGATGCCGGACCAGCGGCCCCGGCTGTGCAACGGCCGCAGGTCGACGCGGACCCGCGCGTCGGCGATCCGTCGCCACGACTGCCCGACCGGCGAGGTGTCGAACCCGGCCGCCGCCGCCGGGTCGTCCCACACCACCAGCGCCGCCCACCGGGTCGGGTCGACGTCGGTGGGCCCGAATCCGGTGCCGGTTCCGGTGCCGAGCAGTTTGGCGAACCGTACGCCGTCGACGCGCCGCAGCCGGCGGGCGTCGACGGCCATCCGGGCCAGCACGCGCGGCAACCGTCGCCGGGGGACCCGCCAGACGTGCAGCGTGACCAGCCCGGAACCCGGGGCCGCGTGGTCGGGAACCGGGGCCGCGTGGTCGACCGGGTCGTTCACGCCACCTCGGCGGCGGTGCCGGCGGTGATCCGCAGCAGCTCGGCGTAGGTGGTCGGGAAGACCGCCCGGGGTACGCCGCCGGCCGCCCAGATCTCCGGGTACTGCTCCAGGGCGACGTCGACCAGGGTGCGGACCGGCTTGGGGTGGCCCAGCGGCGCGACCCCGCCGATCGGCTGCCCGGTGTGTTCCCGGACGAACTCGGGGGTGGCTCGGCGCAGCGCGTAGACGCCGAGGTCGGCGGCGACCTTCGCGGTGTCCACCCGGTGTGCACCCGAGGTGAGCACCAGCAGCGGCTCACCGTCGGCGTCGAAGATCAACGAGTTGGCGATCTGCCCCACCTCGATGTCGAGGGCGGCGGCCGCCGCGGCGGCGGTGTGCACCGCGTCCGGCAGTAGCCGGACCCGGCAGTTGGCACCGGAGCCGTCCCGGGCGTCGGCGGTGTTCAACGCGTCCTGCACCGCCTGCACGTTCGGATGTGTCTGCATGGCCTCTATCTTGCTCGTGGCCCGGATCGTGCCGCCGCCCGGATCATTTACACCCTATTTGGGAGAGTTATGCTCCTTGTGGCGGATCTAGCGCGGAGGAATTACGAGCATGACTGCCCACCGGCTTCGGGTGGCCGCCTATGCGGTCTGTGTCGACCAGGAGCAGCTGCTGCTGGCCCGCTTCGTCTCGCCGGGCGGCTCGCGGCGGCACTGGACGCTGCCCGGCGGCAAGGTCGAACACGCCGAGGACCCGGTCGACGCGGTGGTCCGCGAGGCGGCCGAGGAGACCGGCTACCAGGTCGAGGTGGAGTCGCTGCTCGGCGTCGACTCCCGTACCGTGCCCGCGCAGCGCCGGCTGCCCGGCCGCGGCGAACGGCACAACCTGGGGGTCTTCTACCGGGTACGGGTCGTCGGCGGAGCGCTGCGGCCCGAGGTCGGCGGCTCCACCGACCTGGCACAGTGGGTGCCGCTGTCGCAGGTGCCGCAGCTGACCCGGGCGGTGATCGTCGACGTCGGTCTGGAGCTCGACCGCACCCGCCCGCCGAGCGGCCACGTCACCCCGGTTCCGGTACGCGGCCTGCTCCGCCACTGAACCCAGCCGCGCACCCGCGCACCCGCGCACCCGCGTACCCGCCCCGCGCACCGGCTCACCCGCCCCGCTCCGGCCTTCCCCGCTCGCCCTGCTCCGTCTGCACGCCTGCACGCCTGCGCGCTTCGGCACGAGCCGAACGTCAGATACCTCATCGCCGCCGGAACAGGTATCTGGTGTTCGGCTCGTGCTGCGATGAATCTCGGCGCCGGTCAATCAGGCGGATGCGCGCGGCCGGCCGGCCCGCGCGAGCGGAGTGCCCCGTGCCGGCTCCCGGGGATCCAAGGTGCCGCCGCAGGCTTGATGCCACAGGTGCATCTTGATGCACCTGTGGCATCAAGCCCGACCGGCACCCAGGGCCGATGAAGGTGACGATGCGTCCGCTGCACGCAGCCACCGTTGTCTTTGACTGATCGGCGTTGCGACTAACCTGGTCCGGTGACGGCGGAGGGGCGGCTCATCGATCTCGACCGGCCGACCGGCGCGACGGCGCCCGCGGCACCGGCTGGCGACGCGGCGCGGCGACGCTTTCGCGGACCGGGCCGGCTCGTCGGCGTACTGCTGGCCGGCGTGGGCATGGGCGACGGGCAGCTGAACGCCAAGGTGACCGTGGTCAACACCGGAACGCAGCAGGTCACCGTACGGGTCCTCGACACGGAGTCCCCCGGCCTGGCAGTGGCCGATACGGGCGGGCAGACCCGCGTACGGCCTGGAGGAGTGGGATCCGTCGACGTACGGGTCAGCTTCGACTGCGACACGATCATGCACAGGTTGGCGACACCACTGCCGATGCGGTTCTCGGCGACCACCGACGCCGGCCGTACGGTGATCCTCCTGCCCGGCCGGTGACCGGGCTCGACGATCTCGGCGTGCGGCACTGGCGCTACAGTGCCGCCATGGCGGAGTTGACCACGCCGCGGCTGGTGCTGCGGCACTGGCGCGGGTCCGACCTGGAGCCGTGGGTGGCGATGAACGCCGACCCTCAGGTGCGGGAGTTCTTCCCGGGCCTGGCGACCCGCGAGCAGAGTGCCACCACCATGTCCCGCTGCCAGGCTGGCCTGGACCAGCGTGGCTGGGGCTGGTGGGCGGTCGAGGTGACGGAGACCGGCGAGTTCATCGGCATGACCGGCCTGAGCCCGGTGGAGGCCAACATGCCGTTCGACGGGGTCGAGGTCGGCTGGCGGCTGCGCCGCGACGCCTGGGGCAACGGGTACGCGACCGAAGCCGCCCGCGCCTGCCTGGCGTACGGCTTCGACACCCTCGGCCTGCCGGAGATCGTCGCGTTGACCGCCGTCGGCAACCTGCGCTCGCAGGCGGTGATGCGGCGGATCGGGATGACCCGTGACCCGGACGGCGACTTCGACCACCCGAACGTGCCCGACGGCCCGGTGCGCCGCCACGCACTCTTCCGGATCAGGCCGGGACGCAGACCGTGATCGCGGCGGGCACCACCCGTACCTTCAGCTTCTTGGCCTGACCCCGGGCGCCGCCGTCGAGTTCGTACGTCATCGGCTCGGCCAGCCGGATGTCGACCCGCCGGGCCCGGGTCATTCGGACGAACGGGGAGCGCTCCGAGCGCCCGACCGCCATCCGACCCAGCGTGCGCGCCCACTCTGCCGCCCCCTGCGCGGTGGTCACCCCGACCTCCAGCCAGCCGTCGTCAGGCCGGGCATCGTCGAAGGCGTGGATGCCGCCGGTGATCCGGCCGACGTTGCCGACCAGGACGCAGCTGGCCGGCTCGTCGAACCAGGTCGTGCCGTCGACCTTGATCCGGGTCCGGGGCGTGACGCCGCCGACGTGGCGCAGACCGGTCCAGACGTACGCGAGTTTGCCGGCCCGGTCCTTCAGGTCTCGGTCGGCGTCGCGGATCAGCCGCCCGTCAAAACCGGCCCCGGCCATCACCGCGAAATGCTCGCCGTTGACCCTGCCCAGGTCGAGCCGGCGACGTTCGCCCTGGAAACCGATCCGCACCGCCTCGCCGAGGTCCTCGGGCACACCGAGGTTGCCCGCCAGCAGGTTCGCCGTGCCGGCGGGGACGATCGCCACGGTGGCGTCGCGGCCGGCCAGCGCGTCCAGGCAGCGTTGCACCATCCCGTCGCCGCCCCACACGAAGACCAGCTCGGCGCCCCGCTCGACGGCCCGGCGGGCCTTCTTCGGTGCCTTGCGGCTCTTCGGCACCTCGTACCAGTCGATGTCCTCGGCGCCGTGCCCGGCGATCGCCGCGCGCAACTCGTCGAGGCCGCCGCCGAGGGTCTTCTTGCGGTGCGCGACGACGGCGACCCGTTTCGGTGCACTCATACCGCCGGTCTTACCCGCCGGCACCGGCCACTACGCCGGCCGACGGCGGCCGGCCGTCCGGCTGTGACGGTCCCGGTGCCGGCCGGCCGTCCGGCAGCGGCGGTCCCGGTGGCAGCGGCCCGTCGGGTGCCGGCGGTACGGCGGGCGGCGCGCCGGTGCCGGTCCGGGCTGTCTCGGCCAGCGCCACCCCGGTCAGCACCAACGCGCCGCCGGCCAGCTGCACCGGGGTCAACGCCTCGCTCGCGCCCAGCACCACCCAGGCCACCGTGGCGGCGAACACCGGCTCGACCATGCCGACGATGCCGACGCTGGTCGCCGGCAGGTGCCGCAACGCGCCGGTGATCATCAGGTACGGCACGATCGAGCCGAGGACCACCACGTAGCAGCAGAGCAACGCGACCGGTACCCCATTCTCGGTACGGGTGAGCAGCGGCTGCCAGCCGTCCAGGCCGGCGGTGGCGGCGCGGACGATCAGCCCGGCGATCGCCGACGCGCCGAACGCCCAGGTGGTCAGGGACAGGGTGTCGCGGTCCTGGACGCCCCGGGCACCGATCAGGAAGTACGCGGCGAGCATCACTGCCGCGCCCAGCCCGGCGGCTACCCCCAGCGGGTCGAGGGTCAGCCCGCCCCACACCTGCGCCACACAGGCCAGCCCGAGCAGGCTCAGCGCCAGCCCGGCCCACAGCCGGGACCGCACCTGCTGGCGTTGCACGGCCCAGGCCCAGACCGCCACCATCAGCGGCGCGGTGTACTCGAACAGCAGCGCGATGCCGACCGGCAGCCGGGAGATGGCCACGAAGTAGAGCATCGGGACCAGGAAGAAACCGGTCAGCCCGTACGCGACGAGCAGCGGAACCTCGCGGCGGCGCAGCCGCACCCGGCGGGCACCGGGCCGCAGCACGACGCTGAGCACCAGCAGCCCGGTGAAGGCGCCGACCGCCCGCAGCACGGTCAGTTGCGGGGCGTCCAGCCCGGCCCGCAGCACCAGCTTGGAAACGGTGCCGTTGATCGCGAACAGGGCGCTGGCCCCGACCACCATGGCCAGGCCGAGCACCGGTCGACGGGCGAACACAGTCGTCACGGCGGTGAGGCTACCCTCACCGCTGTCAGTGCCGTACCCGATATCGGCCCTTACCGCATGGTGGTCCGCCGGCCGGAAAGCATGGTGGTCCGCCGGCCGGAAATTCGGTGGGCGGCAACGCCCCGACTACGGCACCATCCGGGCATGGCCTTCATCGAAGCTGATGGCTTGACCAAACGGTTCCGCCGACCGGTGAAGGGCCCGGGTCTGCGCGGCGCGTTGAAACACCTGGTGGTACGCCGGTTCGCCGACCATGTCGCGGTCGACGGCGTCGATCTGCGGGTCGAGGCGGGCGAGGCGGTGGCGTACGTCGGGCCGAACGGCGCCGGCAAGTCGACCACGGTGAAACTGCTGGCCGGCATCCTGGTGCCGACCGCCGGGCAGGTCCGGGTCGGCGGGGTGGTGCCGCACCGGCAGCGGGTCGCCAACGCCCGGCAGATCGGTGTGCTGTTCGGCCAACGTACCCAGTTGTGGTGGGACCTGCCGGTCCGCGAGTCCCTCGCCCTGCTGCGTGACCTGTACGACGTCGACACCGCTACCTACCGGGAGCAGTTGGAGCGCTTCGACGACGTACTCGGGCTCGGTGAGCTGCTGCCGGTGGTGGCCCGCAAGCTCTCCCTCGGTCAGCGGATGCGCGCCGACCTGGCCGCCGCGCTGCTGCACCGCCCCCGGGTGGTCTACCTCGACGAGCCGACCATCGGGCTGGACATCGCGGTCAAGGACCGGGTCCGGGCGTTCCTGCGGGAGCTGCGCGCCGACGGCACCACGCTGATCCTGACCACCCACGACCTCGGCGACATCGAGGACGTCTGCCAGCGGATCGTGATCATCGACCAGGGGCGGATCATCTACGACGGCCCGTTGGCCGGGGTGAAGGACCAGTTCGCCCGGCACCGGTCGATGCACCTGCACCTGGCCGATCCGGTGCCGCTGGACACGGTCGCCGCCGCCGTCGGCAGCGCGCAGGTCGCCGCCGGCGCGACGCCGGGTGAGTTCACCGTCCGGTTCGACCGGTTCGCGGTCACCGCCGGCCAGGTGATCGCGGCCGTGTCGGCGGTGTCCGAGGTACGCGACCTGCGCATCGACGAGCCGGCCATCGAGGACGTGGTCCGCAAGGTGTACGCCGGTGAGCTGCGGCTGGTGCCGGCACCGTGACCACGGTCGCCGCCGACACGGGCGCTCCGGCTCGGGCCACACCGTCCACCGGTGTCCGGCCGTACCGGGCGCTGGCCCGGGTGGCGGCCCGCAGCGCCGTCGCGTACCCGTTGAGCTTCGTCCTCGGCATGGCCGGGGTGCTGCTGCAGCTGCTCGCCATGCTGTCCATCTGGGCGGTGCTGCTCGGCTCCGGGACCAGCGTCGGCGGGTTCAGCTGGCCGCAGATGAAGGCGTACCTGCTGATCGCCTATGTCACTGGGTCATTGATGTCGTTCGGTGACTGGGAGATGGCCGCCCGGATCCGTGACGGCATGGTCGCGGTCGATCTGACCCGCCCGGTCGACTACCAGCGGGCCCGGTTCGCCGAGACGCTCGGCGTCGCCGTCGTCGAGGTCGCCTTCGCGTTGGCGGTCTGTGCCGTGGTGCTGGCGGTCACCGGGCCGGTCCCGGTGCCGCCGCCCGGCCAGGCGGCGCTGTTCGCGGTCAGCGCCCTGCTGGTGCTGCCGCTACGGTTCACCACCGTCTACCTAACGGCCCTACTGTGCTTCTGGACGCAGAACATCTTCGGCGTGTCGTTGGCCCGGGGAGCGATCACCAACCTGTTCTCCGGGGCGTTGGTGCCGTTGACGCTGCTGCCCGGCTGGCTGCAGGCGATCGCCGCGGTGCTGCCGTTCGCCGGGATGACGTTCACCCCGGCGACGATCTACCTGGGGCAGGCGACCGGATCCGACGCCTGGCTGCTGATCGGCATCCAGGCGGTGTGGACGGTGGCGTTGTGGTGGGGAGCCCGGCTGGCCTGGCGCTCGGCGGTGCGCCAACTGACCGTACACGGGGGATGATCATGCGAACGCGCAGCGGCCCGCGTCAGACCGGCCTACGCCGGGGGGTACGGCTCTACCGGCGCAGCCTCGGCGCCCACCTGCGGTCCACCCTGGAGTACGAGGCGGACTTCTGGATCCTGGTCGCCGGATCGGCGCTGACCCAGCTCGTCGGCCTGGCATTTCTCGGCGCGGTCTTCTCCCGGGTGCCGCACGTCAACGGCTGGACGTTCGCCGAGGTGGTGCTGATCTACTCGGTCGTGGTGCTCTCCGACGCGGTCGGGCCGCTGCTGTTCGAGGGCGTGTGGCGGCTGCCGTGGCTGGTGAACAAGGGGGAGCTGGACTACAAACTGGTCCGGCCGTACCCGGTGGTGCTGCAGGTGCTCAGTGACGACGTCGGCATCAACGGGCTGGGCAACCTGGTCACCGGTGGGGCGATGTTCGGCTGGGCGCTGTGGCGGGTCGACGTCGCCTGGACCCCGGCGCTGGTCGTCGGCGGGCTGGGGCTGTTCGCCAGCGGCATGGCGGTCAAGCTGTCGATCAGCCTGGCCACCAACTCGTCGGCGTTCTGGCTGCAGAGTCCGCATTCGATCTTCGCGTACGCGGTGCACCAGATCGGTGACCTGGCCCGTTACCCGGTATCGGTTTATACGTTCGGGGTGCGGCTGGTGCTGGTGGTCGGGCTGCCGTTCGCCTTCGTCGGATTCTTCCCGGCCAGCGCGGTGCTCGGTGCCGGTGGCGACGATGCCGTCCGCGCCGGGGTCGGTCCGACCTGGCTGGGCTGGCTCACCCCGCTGGTCGCCGCCTACTGTGTCGCCGTGGCGGCGCTGATCTTCCGATCCGGTCTGCGCCGTTACGAGTCCGCCGGCAACTGACCGGCCGGTCGGCTCAGCTCAGGCCCATCGACTCCACGTACCGCTCGGCGCTGTTCGGGTACGGCAACGCCAGCGCGTTGCGGCAGTACCGGCCGTCGGCCCGAGCCATCAGCTCGGCTTCGATCAGGTATCGGCGGACCGTGACGTGGTCCACCGCCCCGCCATCACACCAGCGGCGTAACCGTTCGTCGACCGTCGACTCGTCGTAGACCACGTCGCGTTCGAAACACGCCTGCGCGATGTGCGCCAGCACCACGCGGCGGCGCGCCTGCCGGGCCGGCAACGAGACGAGACGCCCCTCGCGGATGAACGGGCTCAACTCGGCGCTCATGCCGCCGGACGGTACGCAACCCGCCGCCATGGTCGCCATCGGTTTTCGTGTGGACGCAGGACACCGATGGGGCATCAGGCACCGTTTGCGAGGTTCGGCGCGGCGGGGTGGGCGGGTGGCTGAGGCACCGGGCGCCGGGGGAACATCGGCCGGCCGGGCGGCGTTGGATCCCGGCGTTGGACCGAGTAGGCGAGCGCCCGTGGTGCGGGGTCGCCCGGTCCGCCCGGTGCGGAATGCCGGGCACCCCCGGATGGTTGTATCCGGTGCGCCGGTGAGACCGCCCTCCCGCCTGGACCGGCGGGTGTGCGCAGGTCGGAGCGCATCATTTGAGTTCGACTTTCTTGTGCGTGTTCTGTTCTGTCCCGTTCGTGACCGGTCATCGCCTGTGGGTCTGGTGTCCGGTTCATTCCCCTCGGAACGGAGATTCTGCTATGAACACGATCTTCCGTAAGTCTGCTCTGTCGGTTGCTGGTCTGCTGACCGCTGGTGGTGTGGTGGCCGCTCCTGCGGTGGCGCAGGCGGCTGGTCCGGGTGCCGATGGTGGTGCGCGTGAGGTGGCGGTGCAGTACGAGGCGCAGCCGAATTTCTACTACTGCGGGCCGGCGGCGACGCGGATCGCGTTGACGGCGCAGGGTCATGCTCCGTCGCAGGATGAGGTGGCGGGCAAGTTGGGGACGACCGAGGCCGGTACGGATTCGGCTGAGGAGACGACCCGGGTGCTGAACGAGGTGACCGGTGGCGACGAGTACGAGACGGTGTCGATCGGTGCGGCCGCGGCGAAGCCGGAGCATGTGGAGAAGCTGAAGGCTGATGTGCGGGAGGCCGTGGACGACGACCGGGCCGTGGTGGCGAACATCATGGGTACGGCGTCGGATGTCGACGGGGTGGCGCACTCGTACGAGGGTGGGCACTACCTGACGGTGACCGGTTACCGCGATGGTGGTGACACGGTGAAGATCGCCGACCCGTACTTCGAGGGTCAGGAGTACTGGATGGATCTTGAGGTGCTGGCGGACTGGACCGCCAAGCGCGGCTACTCCGCCTGACCGGTGACATCCCTGGTGGCCGGGTTCCCGTACGGGGACCCGGCCACCGGCGTGTCGGGGGACCGGCCCTACCGTTGCAGCCGGGCGGGCTCGCCGGGGCCGCTGCGGCGGACGAGCCAGGCTTCGGTGATGTGCGTGAACATCGCCGCCGCAGCGCCTTCCGGGTCGTGTGCGGCGATGCGTTCGTAGATCCGTCGGTGGCCGCGGTTGGACGCCACGCACAGGGCACGCTCGGTCCGTCCCATGTACCGGGCGGTGTTGACGACCTGACTCTCCAACGCCCGGATGACGCCGCGGGCGATGCGGTTCCCGGATGCCTGCATGACCGTGTCGTGAAAGGCCCGGTCATGCTCGTGGTACGTGACGTGGTCGTCGACGAGTTCGTCCATCCGCTCGACCAGGGTGTGCAGCCGGTCGATGGTGTCCTGGTCGGCCAGCCGGGCGGCGACATTGGCCATGTCCGACTCCAGCACCCGCCGGGTCACGACGAGGTCGTCGAGTATCGCCAGGCTGTCGTCCTCGGCGATGGTCGCCCCGAGGACATGCTCGTCGAGCATGTCCCACATCGACGTCGGCGTGACGATGGTTCCGCTGCCCTGGCGGATCTGTACCAGCCCTTTCTCCTGGAGGATCTTCACGGCTTCCCGGACGACCGTCCGGCTCACCGAGAAGGTCTCGCAGAGGACCGGTTCGGCCGGCAGCGTCGTGCCCGAAGGGTGCACCCCGCGCACGATTCTCTGCACGAGCTCCGCGGTCACCGCCGTGGCGAGGTTGGCCGGCCGTCGTGTCCAGGCCGGAGGCGTCGAAGCGTTCAAGGCGGTGTGCTGCGTTGCCGTCATCGTTCCCTCCGGGGTGGCCGCCGTGCCACGACCTCCGTGGTCAGTGTACGTCTCGCTCTTGACGTCAGACGTCATACGAGTTACGTTCGTGTTTCGCGTCCCGATGACCGGTTCCGCCGGCCCCCCTCTTCGAAAGCGAGCAGCGATGAAGCACCGAGTAGTGGTGTCGGCCATTCTCGTCGCGGGCCTGGCCCTGGCGGGCTGCGGGAGCGCCACCGGATCGCAATCCTCGTCCGGCGAGTCGGACGGCAAACTGGTGGTCTGGGACTGGAAGTCCGGCGACGCGAGTGCCGCCGCCTACATCGACAAGGCGAAAGCGGACTTCGCCAGGAAACACCCGGACGTCACCGTCGAGTTCGTCGCCCAACCTTTCGACCAGTACTACACCCTGCTCGGTGCGGCCATCCAGGCCGGCAAGGGGCCCGACGTCGTTCTGTTCAACGGTGGCGGCCAGATCCGCGACCGGGTCGACGCGCTGCTACCGCTCGACGAGTACGTGGCCGATGACCGGCAGCGGCTGGCCGGGTGGGAGGCGTTCACCAGCGACGGCCGGACCTACGCCGCACCGGTGACTCTGCAGGGGCATCCGATCTACTACAACAAGGCGCTCTACGAGAAAGCGGGGCTCGACCCGGACAGTCCGGCCACGACCTGGGACGAGTTCGTCAACGACTGCGCGGCGATCATCGAGTCCACCGGTGCCGACTGCCTCGCACTCGGAAACAAGGAAGGTTACGGCATCCAGTTCTTCATGTCGGGCCTGGCGTCCGGAATCCTCACCCCCGACGAGTACGACGCCTGGATCGACGGCAAGCGCGACTGGGAGTCGCCCAACGTCAAGCGGATCTTCCAACTGTGGAAGGAAGCCGGCGACAAGGGGCTCAACAACGAGGGCGCAAATTCGACGGCGATGTTCAACGACTCCTTCGCGCTCTTCCAGTCCGGCAAGGCCGCCCACGTGATCGGGCTGATGTCCGACGTCGGGCACTGGAAGGACTTCGGCGAGTTCCTGGCGGCCGACGAGCTCGGCGTCATGGCCGCCCCGGCGGCCACCGCCGGAGCCGTCCCGAGCCTGCCGTACGACGGTGGTATCGGCTACGGGGTGGCGAAGTGGACGACGGATCCGGATGCCGCCGCAGCCCTGGTCCGGTCCCTGACCTCGACCGAAGCGCTGAACGCCTTCTACGCCGAGGCCGGTGCGATCGCCTCGGACACCACCATCGACGTGTCGCAGGCCGGGCCGGCCGTCGCCGCGATGGTGCCGCAGCTCAGTTCCGGCAAACCCGCCCTGCACGTGGCGCTCTCCTCGCAGACCCTGGAACTGATGGGCCGACTGTCCCAGCAACTCCTCAGCGGCTCGGTCACCGTCGACGAGGCGGTGCGGCAGTTGGCTGACTCCGACCAAGCGGGCTGAGCCCGTGGCGACCTCCGCCGCGCGTCGGGGCGAGCGGCTCGCCCCGTACGTCCTGGTGGCGCCGGCTGTCCTGACCATCGTCGTACTGCGGCTGTGGCCACTGCTGCTCGGGGTCAACTTCTCCTTCACCGGCGACGGCGAGCGCGACGGGACCGCGGTCGGCGTCGACAACTACCTCGAGTTGTTCGGTGATCCGCTGTTCCAGACATCGCTCGGCAACGTGGCGCTGCTGGTGCTGCTCCTTCCGGTCGCCGTGGCGATTCCCGGCCTGATCGCGACGTTCATCTACCTGCGGGTGCCCGGGCACCGGCTCTACCGCAGCGTCTACTTCTTCCCAGCGGTGCTCTCCCCGGTCATCGTCGGCGCGATCTTCAATCTTCTGCTCGCGTTCGACGGCCCGGTCAACGCGGCCCTGTCGGCGGTCAGCATCGGCCGGATCGACTGGCTCGGTGACCCGGACGTCGCCATGTTCACGGTCGTCGGGGTGCACGTCTGGGCGACCTTCGGAATGGCCCTGGTGGTGTTCCTCGCCGGGTTCGCCACCCTGGACGGATCGCTGCTGGACGCGGCCCGGGTCGACGGGGCGTCGCTTCCCCAGACCATCTGGCACGTGATCGTCCCCAGTCTCATCCGTACCATCCAGTTCGTCTTCGTGACCACGATGGCCGGGATGCTGACCTCCATGTTCGGACTGCTGTACGTGATGACCAGCGGTGGCCCGGAGGGCTCGACGTATCTGCCGGAGTACTACATCTGGATTCAGCAGGGACAGATGAACCGACCGGCACTCGCGTCGGCCGCGTCGACGGTTCTCTTCCTCATCATGCTCGTGGTGGGGATGCTGCAGATCAGCCTGCTCCGGCGGGCGGGGAGGGAGGACTGATGTCCCGCTTCCGGCTGGCCAGATGGGTGGTCGCCGTACCGATGGCACTGCTCGCCCTGGCGACGATCTACCCACTCGTCTTCACCGCGAACGTCGCCTCGAAGACCCGGCGCGAGTACATCCTGGACCGGTTCTCGCTGGCTGACGCGGTGCGCGTGGAGAATCTCCAGACAGCGTGGGGCTCGGTCGGAATGGGCCGGTACTTCGTCAACTCGCTCGTCGTCGTGACGTTCTCGGTGGTGCTGCTCCTGCTGATCGGGTCGATGGCCGGGTTCGCGCTGAGTCAGCTGCGGTTCCGCGGGTCTTCGATGATCTTCCTGGGCTGTCTGGCGGCGCTCTTCGTCCCGTTCCAGGTGATCATGGTGCCGCTCGCCCGGACCATGGCGGACAGTGGCCTGATCGACACCTACCCGGGTCTGATTCTCGCCTATGTCGCGCAGTTCCTTCCGTTCACCGTCTTTCTCATGACGAGCTACTACCGGACGATCCCACCGGAGATCGTGGACGCCGCCCGGATCGACGGAAACAGCGTGTACGGCGTGTACCGGAGGATCATGCTGCCGCTCGGCACACCGGCGCTGTTGTCGGTCGGCATCCTCGACGCACTGTTCTGCTGGAACGACGTGCTCATTGCACTGCTGATGATGCCGTCGGCCGAGCACCGGACCCTCATGGTGGGCGTCACCTCGCTGCGTGGCCAGTACTCCGACGACATCCCGACCTTCGCCTCGGGGGTGCTGATCGCTGCCGTTCCCGTTCTGGTCGTCTATCTCTTTCTCCAGCGTCAGATCGCCGACGGCGTCGCCGCCGGTTCCACGAAGGGTTGACATGCGGATCACCGGGTATCGGACCCTGACGACGGTCCAGCAATGGGGCCGACCGGTCGGCGATGCCAACGGCGTCTTCGCCGACGGCGTCACCTCGGTGCCGATCGTCGTCGTGGAGACCGACGAGGGAATCTCCGGGGTGGGCATGGGGCCGCACGTCGACATCGAGCGGATCTTCCCGGCCATCGACAACGAGGACCCACGCGCGGTGACAGCCCTGTACGACCGGATGCTGCGCCAAGCGTTCAAGGCGGGCCACGCCGGCCCGGTCTTCGGCACCATCGGTGCTCTCGACACCGCGCTGTGGGACATCAAGGCCCAAGCGGCCGGCGAGCCACTCTGGCGACTGCTCGGTGGGCGCGACCGGCGGGTTCCGGCGTACGCCTCCGGCCTGGACATCGGCCTGACCGACGACCAGCTCGTCGCGGAGTACGGGGTCTACGCCACCCACGGCCTGCGGGCGGCCAAGCTCAAGGGCGGCCTCGACATCGAGCGGGACCGGCACCGCCTGTGTCTGGTCCGGGACGTCCTGACCGAGGCGGCGCACGGGCTGCGGCCGGGGCTGATGCTCGACGTGAACGAGGCGTGGACCCGCAAGCAGGCCGTCCGGCACGTCTGCGAGCTCGAGCGCACCCTCGATCTCATCTGGATCGAGGAGCCGGTCCGACGGTGGGACGCGGAAGGTCTCGCCGCCGTCGGTCGGGGGATCCGCGCGTCGGTCGCCACCGGGGAGAACCTCACCGGCCTCGAACAGTTCCGGCCGCTGATCGCGGCGGGAGCGGTCGACGTGGTCCAGACGTCCGCGGTCTGGGGAGTGACCCACTTCCTCCGGGTCAGTGCTCTGGCGCACGCCAACGACCTGCCGGTCAGCCCGATCGGCAACAGCCCGGTCGGGCTGCTGCACGCCGCGACGTCGGTGCCCAACCACATGGCCAGTGAGCTGCAGGATCTGCGTCCGCCGCTCGGGATCGCCCTCGACCTGCACGTCGAGGGCGGGGCGTTCGTCCTGGGCGACGCCCCGGGGCTGGGGGTCCGGCTCGATGAGCACGCGATCACGTCCTCGGGCCCGCACCCGAGCCCGCCGACCACCGACGGTCCGCACATCCGGCCGGAGCGCGCCGGACGACAGCTGCTGGGGGCGGTCGACGGTACCCCGGCCGGACCGCGGCACCTCGCCGACCAGCTACCGGTCGGACCTCCACCCAGCCGCAACGAGGTGTTCCCCACCGCCGCGAGCTGACCGTCCCGCGCACTTCGGAGCACCGACCATTTGAGAGGGAGGACCGATGCAGGCAGTGGTCTACCGTACCGCTCGTCACCTCGAGGTCGAGGCACGTGCCGCGCGGCCGCCGGGTCCCGGCGAGCTGAGCATCGCGGTGGCCTACACCGGGATCTGCGGCACCGATCTGCACATCTACCACGGGGACATGGACGCCCGGGTCGGCGCGCCGGCCGTGATCGGGCACGAGATGTCCGGACGGGTCGCCGACGTCGGACCGGGCGTCGACGGCTGGTCCGTCGGCCAGGCCGTCACGGTCATGCCCACCCGGTCGTGCGGGCGGTGTGTCGCCTGCCGGCGCGGAAGTTCCCACGTCTGCCACGCGATGGACTTCCTCGGCATCGACTCGCCGGGTGCCATGCAGTCGTACTGGACGGTGCCGGCGGAGCTGGTCCTGCCGCTGCCGGAAGGGGTGCCACTCGACCACGCGGCGCTGGTCGAGCCGGTCGCGGTCGCCGTGCACGACGTCCGGCGGGCCGGCGTGACCCCTGGCGACCAGGTCGTGGTGATCGGCGGCGGACCGGTCGGTGTCCTCATCGCCACCGTCGCCCAGCTGCACGGCGCGCGGGTCCTGCTCGTCGAACCGGATCCGTTCCGGCGGGCCGTCGCCGGTGAGATCGGGTTCGCGGTGGTCGATCCGCAGGCGACGGATCCGGTGACGGTGGTGAACGAGTGGACCGACGGCGCGGGCGCGGACATCGCCTTCGAGGTGTCCGGCTCAGCCGGCGGCGTCGCCACCGCGGTCGACGTCCTGACCACCCACGGCCGGCTGGTGATGGTGGCGATCCACGCCCAGCCGCGGACCGTCGACCTGCACCGGTTCTTCTGGCGTGAGCTGGAACTGCTCGGTGCCCGCCTGTACCGGCGCGACGACATGGTGGAGGCGATTCGGCTGGTGGCCGCGGGGGACATCCCGGCGCGCGCGCTCATCTCGCGGGTCATGCCCTTCGCATCGGTCGACGCCGCCTTCGCGGCGTTGGAGAACGGCGACGGGGTGCTGAAGGTGCTGCTCGACTGGCAGGCGGCGGCCCGGTGACCGCCGCGTTCGATCTGACCGGGCGGACCGCGGTCGTCACCGGCGCGCGGCGCGGTATCGGCCTGGCCATGGCCGAGGCGCTCGCCCGGGCCGGCGCCGACATCGTCGGTGTCTCCGCCCGTCTCGAGGCGCGCGGCAGCGAGGTCGAGCGGCGGGTACGCGCCGCCGGCCGCCGGTTCACCGCGCTGCGGGCCGACCTGGCCGACCGGGCGGCCGTGCGTCAGCTGGCGGACGATCTCACCGCTGCCGGTCCGCCGGACATCCTGGTGAACAACGGCGGCACGATCGCCCGCGCCCCGGCTGCCGAGCATCCCGACGAGAGCTGGGACCACGTCATCGAGGTGAACCTGACCAGCCAGTTCGTGCTGAGCCGCGAGATCGGTCGGAAAATGGTCGCCCGGGGGTACGGGAAAATCATCTTCACCGCCTCGCTGTTGAGCTTCCAGGGCGGCGTCAACGTCCCGGGCTACGCGGCGTCGAAGTCCGGCCTGGCCGGGCTCACCAGGGCGCTGGCGAACGAGTGGGCGCCGCACGGGGTGAACGTCAACGCGATCGCGCCGGGCTACATCGCCACGGACAACACCCGGGCGCTGCGCGACGACCCGGACCGGAACCAGGCCATCCTGACGCGGATCCCGGCGGGCCGCTGGGGGCGGGCTGACGACATCGGCGGGGCCACCGTCTTCCTGGCGTCGTCCGCCTCGGACTACGTCGACGGGATCGTCCTGCCGGTCGACGGCGGTTGGCTGGGCCGTTGACTTCCTCCCCGCCCTGAAGGAACGGGGATTCCCTGGGTCGCCCCAGGGGGTTCCTGCTTCACCGACGACCGCCCCGTCCGAGAGGAGGACTCCCGGTGAGGTCTTACACCGCCTCCACAGGCAATCACGGAGAGCCCCTCCGCGAGAATGTTGCGGGCCGCGTTGACATCCCGGTCATGGGCCTGCCCGCACCGGCAGGTCCACGACCGCACCTGCAACGGCAGGTGTTCAGCCAGTACGCCACAGCCCGAGCACAGTCGGGTCGACGGGAACCAGCGGTCCACGACCACCAGGTCGCGGCCGTACCAGCGCGTCTTGTACTCCAGCATGCTGCGGAACTGCCGCCAGCCCGCGTCGGAGACGGCGCGGGCCAGACGGTGGTTGGCCGTCATGTTGCGGACGGTCAGGTCCTCGATCACGATCGTTTGGGTTTCACGAACGAGCCGAGTGCTGAGTTTGTGCAGGTGGTCGCGGCGGCGGTCGGCGATCCGGGCATGAATCCGGGCCACCGCCAGCCGGGCCTTGGCCCGGTTCGCCGAGCCTTTGGCCTTGCGTGCGAGGTTCCGCTGGGCGCGGGCCAGCCGCCGCCGGTCGCGGCGTTCATGTCTCGGGTTGGGGATCTTCTCCCCGGTGGACAGGGTGAACAGGCTGTCGAGGCCGGCGTCGACCCCCACCACGGCACCCGACGCCGGGGCCGGTTCGATCCGGTCGTCGCAGAGCAGGGAGACGAACCAGCGGCCCGCCGGGTCCTGCGACACGGTCACCGTCGACGGCGCCGCGCCCTCCGGCAACGGTCGGGACCACACGATGTCCAACGGATCGGACATCTTCGCCAGGGTCAGCCGACCGTCGCGCCAGCGGAACGCGCTGGCGGTGTACTCCGCCGACCGCCGCGACCTCTTCCTCGACTTGAACGTCGGGTACCGGGCGCGTCTGGCGAAGAAGTTCGTGAACGCGGTCTGCAGGTGCCGCAGCGCCTGCTGCAACGGCACCGACGACACCTCGCCGAGGAAGGCGAGGTCGTCGGTCTTCTTCCACCCGGTCAGCATCGCCGAGGTGGCGTTGTAGGTGACCCGCTCCCGACGCAGGGTCCACGCCTCGCTGCGGGCGGCCAGGGCCATGTTGTAGACCAGCCGGACACAGCCGAACGTCCGGGCGAGCTCGGCGGCCTGCTCCGGGGTGGGGTGGAAGCGGTACTTGAACGCCCGCTTCACGGTCCTGGACACAGTCCACAGTCTAGCGATTCGGTCGTGAGCCGTGGGGTCGCGTGTGGGGTGGACGCCGATCCGCCTTGGCGGCGAACCGGCTTTCCCTGCCCTGCTCCGCAGGGGTTCCGTTTCCTCCCCGGCCTGAAGGCCGGAGTATCCACGGAAGGACTCTGATGACGGGCGGTACGGAGCACCTGACGTCGGACCGGTCGCTGCCGCGTCGACCGGCGGTACGCCTGACCGGTATCGGCTTCGGCGCGTCCCAGGGCGGCAATCTGCACCGGGTGACGACCGACGAGGAGTTCGCCGCCGCCATCGACACCGCGTGGGACGGTGGTGTCCGGTACTTCGACACCGCGCCGCACTACGGGCTGGGGCTGTCCGAGCGGCGGCTCGGGGCCGCCCTGCGGTCCAGACCGCGCGACGAGTACGTGGTGTCGACGAAGGTCGGACGGATTCTCGTACCGTCGCCGGAGACCGCGGGTTCGCGCGACCCGGAGGGGTTCGACGTCGCCGCGAGCCACCGCCGGGTCTGGGACTTCAGCCGCGACGGTGTGCGCCGTTGTCTGGAGGCGAGTCTGGAGCGGATGGGTCTGGACCGGATCGACGTCGCCTACCTGCACGACCCCGACGACCACTGGGAGCAGGCCGTGGCCGAGGCGTTGCCCGCCCTGACCGAGCTCCGTGACCAGGGCGTCCTGCGCGCGGTCGGGGTCGGCATGAACCAGTCGCGGCTGCTTGCCCGGTTCGTCCGGGAGTCCGACGTCGACCTGGTGATGTGTGCCGGCCGGTACACTCTGCTCGACCAGGCCGCGTTGGCCGATCTGATGCCCGCGGCGCAGGAGCGCGCGGTCGGTGTGGTGATCGCCGGTGTCTACAACTCGGGGCTGTTGTCGCGTGAGCGGCCACCGGACGACGCGCTATACGACTACCGCCGGGCGGCGCCGGAGCTGATCGAGCGGGCCCGGCGGATCGCGGCGATCTGCGAGCGGCACGGTGTCACGCTTCCGCAGGCGGCACTCGCCTTCGCCCGATCGCATCCCACGGTGGTCTCGACGGTGGTCGGCATGCGCAACAGCCACCAGGTGACCGAGACCCTGCGGCGGGCGGACATCGAGGTTCCGGGCGAACTCTGGTTGGCGTTGCGGGCGGCTGGCCTGACCGGCACCGGTCAGGGCGCCGGTGACGACCGATGACGATTTCCGACCGGGTGCCGGTGCTGTTTGCGACGGAGCGACCGGAACCATCTTCATCCGATTCGTAGCAAACCGCGAAACAGTTCAACTGCATTGACGTTAATCAACGTATGACGTATGCTCTATTCTTCACAGGCCTCCCGGGCAAGGCTTCTGTTAGCGCTAACAACCGTCCTGTTCGCGCACCGCACCGTCCCGTCCCAAGGGTAAGGAGATCCACCGTGTCCAGATCCGCATCCTCCTCGGCGCGAAGCCGGGTGTTGGCCGGAGGAGTCGCGGCGTTGACCGCCGTAGCCGCAGTGACCGTCGTCGGGGCGGCTCCCGCGATGGCGGCCACCACCACCCTGTACGCGTCCCCGTCCGGCACCGGCGCCAGTTGCTCTCTCGCCCAGCCCTGCTCGCTGACCTCCGCCCAGTCGGCGGTGCGCTCACTCAACGGTGCAATGTCCGGTGACATCGTCGTGCAACTGGCCGACGGGGTGTACCGGCTGTCGGCACCGCTGCGGTTCACCGCGGCGGACTCGGGCAACAACGGCTACCGGGTGCTCTGGCAGGCGGCACCGTCGGCGAACCCGGTGATCAGCGGCGCGCGGGCGGTCACCGGCTGGTCGCTGGCCGACTCCGGACGCAACATCTGGCGCGCGAACGTGGGAGCCGGGACCGAAACCCGGCAGCTGTACGTCGACGGTGCCATCGCCACCAGGGCGCGCACCCAGGTCAACCGCGCCGACTTCACCCCCAGCAGCACCGGCATGAGGTTCAGCAACCCCGCGCTCGGCTACCTGAACAATCTGGCCAACCAGAACCGGATCGAAATGGAAAGCGTCGGCTCCTTCACGGACCGGTACTCCCCGGTGCAGAGCATCGCCGGCAACCTCATCACCATGGCGCAACCGGCGTGGAACAACAACAACTTCGGGTACGACACCTTCACCAGCCCGCACCGCGCCGGCCCGCTCTATCTGACCAACGCGTACGAGTTCCTCGACGCGGCGGGGGAGTGGTATCTCAACCGGACCACCGGCGACCTGTACTACATCCCACCCGCCGGCCGGAACATGACCGGCATCAGCGTCGAACTGCCGACGTTGCAGTCGCTGGTGAACCTCGGCGGCACCTACGACGCCCCCGTGCACCACGTCACATTCAGCGGAATCACGTTCACCGGCACCAGTTGGCTCGGGCCCAGCAGCAACCAGGGCTACGTGGACCAGCAGACCGGCGCCTACATCGCCGGCAACTGGAACTGGCCCGGCTTCTCCTCCTGCCACAACGGCTGCCCGCAGTTCGAGGCCGCCCGCCCGAACTGGTACCAGTCACCCGCCGCCGTGCAGATATCCGCCGCCAACGACATCACGATCACCGACTCGCGGTTCGTCAACCTGGGCCAGACGGCGCTCGGTATCGGCAACGACGCCAACGCCCACGCCAGCGGCGTCGGACTCGGCGCCAGCAACATCACGATCGAAAAGTCCGAGATCGCCCGTACGTCGGCCGGTGGCATCGTGGTCGGCGGGGTGCGGGCCGACGCGCACCACCCCAGCGACCAGCGGATGGTGAACCGGGACATCACCATCAGCGACAACCGGATCCACGACATCGGGATCGAACACCGGGGCATCGTCTCGGTCCTGACCACCTACGTCACCAACGCCACTGTCTCCTACAACGAGGTCTACAACATGCCGTACACCGGCATGTCCATGGGGTACGGCTGGGGCGCCAACGACGCGGGCGGCAGCAACCACTACGCGGACCGCGGCCTGTACAACTACCAGCCGCGCTACTCGACGCCCACCACCGCGTCGAACAACCGGCTCATCGGCAACTACGTGCACGACGTGATGCAGCAGATGAACGACGGCGGATGCATCTACACGCTGTCGGCGAACCAGGGCGGGCTGATCAGCGACAACTACTGCCTACGGACCAACGGCTACTTCGGGGTCTACTTCGACGAAGGATCCCGGTACTGGACCGCCAGGAACAACGTCTTCTCGAACACCGGCACGTGGGCCACCGCCAACTACTGGTTCGCCGAGAACATGGGCAACTTCACCGTCACCAACAACTGGTCGACAAACGGCAGTACCAACGTGACGAACGGCGACCGGGGTAACGTCGTCAACAACAACACCACCGTCACCAACGGCAACTGGCCGGCGGGTGCCCGCGCGGTGATGGCCGCCGCCGGACCCCGCACCGGCGGCGGTGACGAACAGACCGTACAGATCGTCGGAGTCCAGTCCGGACGCTGCCTGGAGGTGCCGAACTCGAGCACCACCAACGGCACCCAGACCCAGCTGTGGGACTGCAACGGTGCCACTGGCCAACGGTGGACCCACACCTCCGCCGGGCAGCTCATGGTGTACGGCAGCAAGTGCCTGGACGCGAACGGCCAGGGCACCACCAACGGCACCACGGTCATCATCTGGGACTGCAACGGGCAGACCAACCAGCAGTGGACCGTCGACGCCAACGGGACCATCCGGGGCGTACAGTCCGGGCTCTGCCTCGACGCCAACGGCGCCGCAACCGCCAACGGCACGAAGATGATCCTCTGGACCTGCCACACCGGCACCAACCAGCAGTGGACCCTGCGTAGCTGACCCTGGCCGCCGCCGACGTCGGACCGGTGCCCGCAACGCCGGTCCGACGTCGACGGGGCAGGGCGACCTGCCACCGAGCTGTCTCAGTCGCCACCCGGTGGCGCGGGGTCGTCACACTCGGTGCCATGGCCGACGTGACGAAGCGAGCCGGCGGCGCCGGCATCGAAACGGATCCGTCCGGACCGCCGACGCTGCTGGACATCTACGTCCTGACCGACGGAACCGTGCTGCACAGCGGTACGGCGCTGGCCGCAGCCGTCGTGGAGCTGGCCGAGGCCGGCTACCTCGACGTTCACGCCGGCCGGTCCGGCGAGTCGGTCACCCTGGTCCGCTCGCCCAGGCCCGGCGACGGGCTGCCCACCGGGCAGCGCGACATCCTGACCGCCCTGTTCGGACAACTCGACGGTGCCGGCCGGGAACTGACCCTGGACCAACCGGGGGACCGGCCGGTTGCGCCGTTGATCGTGGCGACCACGCGGGCCCGACTCACCGAGACCGGATACCTGTCGGCGGTCAAGCCCCACGAGATCTTCCGCCTCCTGCAGGTCGGCTACCTGCTGTTGTGCCTGTTCGTCCTCGTCCAGGTCTTCGAAGGCACCGGCAACTTCGCCGCGCTGATGTTCTCCGTCCTGGTCATGGTGCTCACCGGGAGCCTGCTCGGCCTGGTGCGCTACGCGCTGCCGAAGCAGGTCATCCGCACCAGGACCGGCCGCGCCGCCTCGGCGCGCCAGCGCCGGGCCCATAGCCACTACCGCTGGTACGGTCGCCACCGCCGGGGCCGCCCCCCGGCCGCCGCCGGCCTGCCCTACGAACTGCTCTGGCTCGCCGGCTCTCAGCGGGACCTGCCCAGCGCGCCGGTGACCCGTCCCGGGTGGTGGCACGACCACCGGCCGGACCCCGAGCCGGTCGCCGCCGCGCTGCGGGCGGCGTTCACCGTTCTCGGCCGGGCGCTCGCCCCACCCCGGGCCGAGCTGCTCGCGATCAGCGCCGGCCGACGGACCGTACGGGACCGTGAGATCGACACCGACCTGTTCGACCCGGCCACCTGGGGGCTCACCGAGGTGGACCGACCGACCCTGCACTTCACCGACTGGTGCGCGGCGGAGGGCAGCGGCGGAACCGGTGACGGTAGCGGTGGTGGCGACGGTGCCGGTGGGAGCGACGGCGGCGGTGACGGTGGCGGTGGCGGTGGCACCGGTGGCTCCGGCGGGGGCGACGGAGGTGGCGGGGGCGGCTGACCCGGCGGCAGCACGTGGCAGGTCAGGACGGCATGCCGCTCGGCGGCGCCCCGCCGGGACCGCCTCCGGCCGGTCCACCACCCGCCGGCCCACCGGACGGGCCGCCACCGCCTGGAGCCGCGCCGCCGCCGGTCGGCTCCGTCGTCGTGTCGACCGGCACCACCAACGTCGCCGCGTAGCCGGCCGAGACGTCCCCGGTCACGGTGGCCAGCTGGCTCGCCCCGCCGTCGTCGCCGAAGACGTTGTCGGTGTCGAGGCTGAGCTGGGCGAGGTTGGTGACCGATGATTCGTAGCCGGGTTCGGCGTACACGGTGTCGCAGACATTTTGGGGAAGGGCGACCTGGGAGGTGGCGATGGCGTTGCCGGCGTCGGTGATGCTGGCCTCGTCGGGGTAGACCTCGAAGTGGATGTGCGGCCAGCGGCCGGTGTAGCAGGCGGGGAAGATGGTGGTGAAGGTGACCTTGCCGTCGGTGTCGGTGATCTGGACGCCGCGGAGGTAGTTCTGGTCGGTGACGCCTTCGGAGTACATGGAGTAGCGGCCTTCGCGGTCGCAGTGCCAGACGTAGACGGCGACGCCGGCGAACGGGGTGCCGCCGTTGGCCAGGTCGGTGACGGTGAGTTCCAGGGTCAGTGGTACGCCGTCGGCCGTACCGCTGGACTCGCCGAAGCTGGAGCGGATGTCGCTGCGGACGACACCGCTCTGTTCGAGGACGTCGGGCCCGTTGGAGCCGTCACCGGGGTACGGTCCGGCGGTCTCGTCCGGGATCTCGCCGGTCGCCGCAGCGGTCGCGGCCGCCGCCGAGGTGCCGCCCCTGGCGCCCGTGTTCGCGCTGCAGGCGGCGAGGCCGAGGGTCGCGGCACCCAGGCCGAACGCCCGCAGCACCTGCCGGCGGCCCAGCAGGGTGCCGAGGTCGAAGCCGAGGCCCTGGTCGACGATTTCCTCGTCGGGACGGGCCAGCGGACGTCCCTGGTAGCGCGGGGTGGTGTCCCGGCGGGAGTCGCGTCGCATCCGTTTCTCCGTTCGTGAAGATGGCTCACTGTCGGGTGTCGTGCGTATCTGCGACCAACCCTCACCACCGTTGCCCGCTGCCCGCTGGATCCCAGCTGGGAGTTGGCTGTGCCAGCCGGTACGCCAGGATGGGACCGTGACGACGATGCCGGTACGGGACAGGGTCGAGGCGACGCTGCGGGGGTGGGACGGTTACGAGCGCCGACGTGGCGCCACCCCGGTGATCGACTACGACTGCGCGCCGCTCGACCCGGCCGCCCCGTCACCCGCACCCGCGACCAGCAGGTTCGCCGTACTGGCCGAACTGACCGCCGTCGCCGACGAACTGGCCGCCGTCGCCGACGGGCCGGACTGCCGGGCCGACGACCGGCTGCGGGCCCGGGTCGACGCGGACATCGCCTACCTGCGGGCCATGCTCGGCGAGCGGCTGCCGCTGACCGACTACATCCGGCGAACCCAGGGCTGCGGCGCGGCGGGCTGGCCGGACGACCACCTGGCGGAGGTCGGCGACCGGGCCCGGACCAGCCTGGCCGGCCTCGGGGTGGACTGGGACGACCGGCTCCCCGGCCGGTTGGCCCGCGCCGAAGGCATCCTGCGCCGCCAGGACGTCCCGGACGCCATCGAGCAGGCGGCCGCCGAGCTGGAACCCCAGGTACGGGCGGCGACCGGCACGTCCGCGCCGTACCAGTTGACGATCGAACGGGTCGACGTCGACGCCTACTGGTCGTACTGGCTGGACGGGGCCGGCTCCGCCGCCCGGCTGCGGCTGAACCGGCAGCGCGCCGAGTTCACCGAGACGCAGGCCCGGGTGTTCGCGCTGCACGAGGTGCTCGGCCACGCCCTGCAGTCGGCCAGCTGGTACGCCGAATGGTCTACCGTGGACGATGGTGTAGTACGCCTGCTGTCGGTGCACACGAACACCCAGGTGCTGCTGGAAGGGCTAGCGCAGGCGCTGCCGCTGTTCGTCATCGGCGACGACGCGGCGGCGGTGGCGCGGGTGCGGCTGACGCACTACACCCAGTTGGTCCGGGCCGGGCTGCACCGGGCGATCGACGACGGCGTGCCGGTCGCCGACTGTGTGGCGTGGGCCCGGCAGCGGGTGCCGTTCTGGTCCGACGAGGAGATCGGCGACGCGCTGACCGACCGTGGCGTCGACCCGCAGCTGCGGTCGTACCTGTGGGCGTACCCGGCCGGCGTCGACTGGTTCGTGGCGCTCGCCGACCGGGGCGGCGTCGAGACCGGCGCGGCGGTGCTGCGGGCCGCGTACCAGGGCCCGCTGGCCCCGGCCGACCTGGCGGCACTCTGGCCGACCGGCCCGACCATCGGCGGCACAGGTCACCCCGATGCCGTCGACAGGGTGGCACGGCACGTATGATCGGCTAATTATCCTCCGTGGACCGTCGGAATACGCTGGTCCGGTGGCGACAATCGCAGATGCTCTACAGGACGTCGTGGCCGATGTGGCATCCGACGAACTGGATCTTTTGGCAGCCGTGACCCACAGCTTCTACGGCAGCGACGTTTCCCGTCGGGCCACCGTGCGCGGCATCCTGCTCGGCAAGGGCCGCGACGCCGCCCTCGGGTTCGGCGCCGTCGAAGCAGGCCAGCTCGTGGCGTCCCTTGCCCTCATCATCCTCAACGGGGTAGCGACTAATGTCCTCAGTGGCTACGCCGAACACCAGATCAACGACCTGGGCCGCTGGCTGGCCAGCCGTCGGCTCGCCCGTCAGCTGACCTCAGCGGCCCCGGCCGCCGAGGCCACGCCGTTGCCGAAGCTCACCCCAGGTGAGGCGGCGGCGGTCGGCGAACTTGCCAGGCAGCTGGCCCACAGCTGCGGTCTGTCCACCGACACCGGCACCCGGCTGTCCATCACCCTGGCAGCCAAACTGATGGAAGATCCAACCGGGAAATGACCGGGAACCAGCCCGGCCGGGCGCTCACCGCCGCCGACGCGTTCCGGCTGCCACCTGCCACCGCCGGCCGGTTCCTGCTGCTGATCCTGACCGCACTGGTCAGCTCCGGCTATGCCTACTACTGGATCGGCGTCGCCTACCAGCCCGACCTCGGGGCGAGTCTCTTCCAGTGCGGCGCCCGCGCCTACGAGACGGTGGAAGCGGTGGAGCCGGCGGCGTTGGTCGCCGCGTTCGACCGCTGCCAGTACGGCGTGAACCTGCGTATCGCCGCGTACCTGGTGGTGCCCGGGGTGCTCCTGGCGGTCGTCACCGCCATCATCTACCTGGCCACCCCCTGGTGGGTGCTCCGCCGGGGAGTCCTGCCACTCGACACGATGGCCGCCACGTCTGCTGCGGCACTGGTCCGCGAGGCCGTCGCCGCATCAGGACATCGGGTACGGGTCCATGTGAGCGTCGCACCACTGGTCGGTCTCGCCCGGACCTTCGGGCGGCTCCGGCACTACCGAATCCTGCTCGACGCACGTCTGCTGCGCGCCACCCCCCAGACGCAACGCACGCTGCGGGCGGTGCTCGATCACGAACTGGGCCACCTGGCGAACCGGGACGTCGACCTGACGTCGATGACCATCGCGGTCTGGTGGGCCTTCCTGGCCGTGGTCGGCGTCCCGTCGGCTGTCGCCGTCGCCCTACGACCAGCCGATCTGATCGGCCTGGTCTGGCCGATGACCGTGCTGATCGTGATGATGTGGCTGATCCGTGTCGCGGTGCTGAGGACCCGTGAGTACTACGCCGATCTGCACGTCGCCCGGTCGGCCCCGCCCGACGACCTGGTGGCGGTGCTGCGGACCATCCCCGACCGTCCCGTCAGCCGCACACCACTCGGCTGGCTGCGCTGGCAACTGCGGTCGGTGCACCACCCGCGCATCCGTAACCGGATCGCCGTACTGCACGGAGCACCCAGGGTGTACCGGCTGAGCCCGGCGTTGGGGGCAGCCGTCGGCCTGCTCCTTGGCTTCGGCTACCCACCCGCCTACTACGTCCTCACGCTGGTGGACGCGAGCAGCAGTGTGCATGTGCGGGGCTGGCTGGTCGCCCTGCTGTTCGGTGGTCTGGTGGCCGCCGTGGTGACCGGCGCGGTGTGGCGGGCGGTGCAGGGCAGCGTCGTGCTCGGCGAACCGCCGCCGCGTACCGGCCGGTTCGCGGTCGCCTTCACCGGTGGTGTCCTGGCCGCACAGTATCTTGCCCCGCCGTTCCCGCTCGTCGGCAGCTGGCGCCCGATCGTCGGGTCCGCGCCGCTGATCGGTGTGGCCACCGCCCTGCTGCTGTTGCTGATGACCCTGGTCTACCTGCGCTGGACGGTGCTCGGTGCGTGGACCCGGATGCGGCACGACGCCGGCCGCCGTGCCTACTGGATCGGGGTGCTCCAGTCGGCGATCCTCGTCGCGCTGTGGCTGGCGTTCTGGTTCCTCGTCAATGAGATGGTCGTCGTCGGCGTGCCGAGCCTGCGGTCGCTGACCCTGGTCATGTTCACCATTGCGTTGAACCCGGCGCTGCAGCTGACGATTCTGTGGGCGTGTGCCTACCTTGTCGTGGTGTGGCGTGGTCCCCGTACCCCGCTGTTGTCGGCGCTCGTGCTGAGCGGCGTGGTCACCGCCGGATTCGCCGTCGCCGGATGGCCGGTCTATCCGATGCTGAGACGGAGTCTGATCGAGTCGTACGTCACCGGCGAGCAGTCGGCCCTGATCGGTGCGCTGTTGCTGCTGAGCGCCGTTGCCGGTGCCGTCGCTGTCGTCGCCGGCGCGACCGTCGGCTGGACGGCTGGTGGCCGCCGCCGCACCGGTGTCGTCCTGGCAGCGAGTCTGCTGGGGATGGTCATTCCGGCGTTGGCAGCGGTCCCGCTCGTCTACCTGCACGTGGGTCTGGCGCTGTGCGGAGTCGACTCGTCCGGGGTCGATTGCATCTTGTCATCAGACCTGCCGGAGGTGACCAACGGCGGCATGTCGATGCTCGCGTTCGCCGTGCTGGCGCTCGGCACCGGCACGGCGGTCCTGGCCGGATCGTCGCTGCGGGCGGTCACCGATCGGATGTCCAACAAACGGCGTCAGGAACCACCGGCCCGTCGTCGAGCAGCGGTCCTCGCGATGTTCCTGCCCGTCCTGACCGCGATGGGGTTCTTTGCGTATGCCGGGACTCCGGTCTGGTTCACCGCCATGTTCACGTCGGCGGCGACGCCCGTCCCACAGGCCGTACTGGACCGGCTGGCGGACCCCGGCACCGAGCCGGTGGCGATGACCGAGGCATGCCTCGCGCTGGTCGACGCGACCCGCACCCGAAGTCTCAGCGAGGTGATGGACGGCAGCTACGGCGTCCGGGAAGCCGACGTGACGATGGCCGCGCGGGCAACCCCCGATCTGGTGCTGGGGAGCATGTCACGCGAAGCCGAAGCCGGGCTGCGCGCCGGCGACATGACCCGCGCCAGTACCGCGCTGGTGACGATGGCACGCTACTGCACCGCGCTTCCGCCGACCGCGTTCCAACCGGGGGCGTACGGCCCGACACCGCCGCCAGCGGTCGGGTCGCAACCGCCGTCCCTGCTTCCGTCGCCGTCGCCCCCCGGTCCGGTCGTCGCCGTCATCACCGATCCGGTCATCTTCGCCGCCCCGTCACACAACATCATCTGTCGGCTCGACCCCGCCACCGCGTACGACGGCGAAGCAGCCCGCTGTGACATCGTCGACAAGGAATGGGCGGTGCAGACCCCGCCGGACTGCGAACTCGACTATGGCCACGCCGTCCAGGTCGAATCCGACGGTGACTCCTACTTCCTCTGCGCTGGCGACGGCCCCGGCGGTCAGTACGACTTCGTACTGGAGTACGGCCACGGGCTGCGGACCGGCCCGGTCGTCTGTATCAGCGAGCCGTCCGGTGTCGAATGCTACAGCGAGCACAGTGGTCATGGGTTCCGGCTGTCGCGGGCCGAGTACGACATGTACTGAACATGGGGTCTGCGCGCATTCGGTCGAGCCGTTCCGGCTCGGCCGCACCGCCCGACCCAACCCGTCGTAGTCGTAGGTACGCGCCGGCCCACCACCGCTGACCTGCTGGCTGTGCACCTGGCCGAACGCGTCGGCGGTCGTGGCGACCGTGCCGGCGGGTAGGGTGCGAGCGTGACGAAGCGCAAGGGCGGTCGGGACGGGCAGCGGACGCAGGACCACCAGGATGGACAGCGGCGCAAGCGGATCGCCCTGCTGGCCGGCGGTGCCGGGCTGGTCGTCGTCGTGGCGGTGCTGCTGACGGTGGTGCTGTGGCCGGACGATCCCGAGGAGCCCCGCGCCCGCGAGTACCGTGACGTCACCGCGTGCCTGCTCACCGGATCCGGCGGGGTGACCGACCCGGCCGCCGCGCCGGTCTGGGCCGGGATGCAGGACGCCTCGTTGCAGACCCGGGCCAGGGTGCAGTTCCTCGAAGTCAACGGGCCGCAGACCGCCGACAACGCCGCCGGATACCTCGCCAGTCTGGCCGGCAGCCAGTGTCAACTGGTCCTGGCCGTCGGCGAGGCGCCGACCGCCGCGACGGCCGGGGACGCCAGCCGTTACCCGCAGGTCGACTTCGTACTCATCGCCGAGGGCCAGCCGGCGGGCGACGCCGGCAACGTGACCGTGGTGTCAGACGCCGATCCGGCCGCTGTCCAGCAGCGGGTACGCGACCTGGTCGCCGCAGCGGTCGGTGACCCGGCCGACGACTGAGCCCGGGATTAAATCGCCGAGGGTTGATCTAAGTCAACCCTCCGTACGGACGCTTGTGCGCTCCGCTAGTGCGGTCGGAGACTGTCCGATGTCGGCGTGATCAACGTCGGACAGTCTTTGTACACGGGGGAGGGCGGCCATGCGCCGTGCCATCAGTCGTGCGTCCCGCCGGATCGCGACCCTGACGCTGCTGATCTTCGGACTGACCGTGGTGGTGCCGGCCGGTGCCGTACCGGCCGACTCCTGGCCGACGTCGTGGCTGTGGTCGTGGGCGGTCAACCGTCCGTTGTGGTCGGCAGCGGCAGCCGCCCTCGGCGCGCCGGTGATGGCCGGCCCGGCACCGTTCACCGGCGAGCACCACGTGCCGGCCGGGGAGACCACTGCGGCCGGCGGCGCGGGCCGCCGGGCCAGCCAGGTAGCCGACACGCTGCCGCCGTACCAGCCGCACGACCCGACGGTGCCGACCACCCCGACCGGTGTCGCCGAGCCCGGATTCGACGCGGCGACCAGCCGCCGGGACGCCGACGAGGCCACCGCCCGGACCGACGTCTACGACAACGCCGACGGTTCGACGACGGTGCGCACCTACAGCCGGCCGGTCAACTACCGGGCCGCCGACGGCAGTTGGCGCCCGATCGACACCGAC
Organism: Solwaraspora sp. WMMD792; assembly: GCF_029626105.1. Taxonomy (NCBI): domain Bacteria; kingdom Bacillati; phylum Actinomycetota; class Actinomycetes; order Micromonosporales; family Micromonosporaceae; genus Solwaraspora; species Solwaraspora sp. WMMD792. The sequence goes on along the minus strand of NZ_JARUBH010000009.1, from coordinate 3,531,236 downwards.
CTGGTCGAGCGCCGCGACGGGCGGCTGCACATGCGGGCGAACAGCCTGCAGGTGAGCGTCGCCGGCAGCACCGGCGACACCGACCTCGGGGTGCTGGCACTGCCCGACGGCAAACGGGTCGCCTACGAGCTGGACGGTGCCGCCGACGTCGCCGCCGAGACCGACGGCAACACCGCGACCTACCGGGACATCCTTCCGCACACCGACCTGGAGCTGATCACTTTCGACGCCGGGCTCAAGGAGACGTTGATCCTGCACTCACCGCAGGCCCCGTCGACCTGGATGTTCCCGCTCGACCTGACCGGGCTGACGCCCCGGCTCACCGCCGAAGGCTGGGTGGAGCTGGTCGACGCCGACGGCGACGCCAGGGTCTGGTTCCCGCGCGGGTTCATGGAGGACAGCAACGTCGACCCGCACTCCGGCGCGCCGGCCCAGTCGCCCGACGTCGACTTCGAGCTGGTCGACCAGCCCGGCGGCGGCCAGGCGCTGAAGGTCACCGCCGACCGGGCCTGGCTGGACGACCCGGCCCGGGTCTACCCCGTCCGGGTGGACCCGACCGCCACCACCGGCACCACCGGCGACGTGTACGTCGACAGCGACAACCAGACCACCAACCACAACGGTGACAACCTGCCGGTCGGCACCTACGACGGCGGCGGCGTCAAGGCCCGCTCGTTCATCCACTTCGACGAGTTCGACGACGACGGGTTCATCGGCAAGCGGATCACCGCCGCCAAACTGAAGCTCTACCTGACCTGGGCCTACAGCTGCTCCGAGCATCGGGCCTTCGCCGTGCACCGGGTCAACCAGGCGTGGACGGTGGCGAATCTGTCCACCGCCAGCCACCCCGGCCCGGCGATCTCCAGCTCGATCGGTTCGCTGACCGTCACCGACAACTATCCGTCCTGCCAGAACACCTCCGGCGACCGCAGTGTCGGCAAATGGGTGACCGTGCCGCTGAACGTCGCCACCTTCAACGACTGGTCCACCGGCGGGACCAACCACGGCCTGGCGCTGACCGCCTCGGAGACCGACTCCAACGGCTGGAAGCGGTTCACCTCGGCCAACTACGGCGGCGGCGCCTACAAGCCGTACGTCGAGCTGACCTACACCGACAACGTCGCGCCGCAGGTCAACGTCCGCTACCCGGCGAACAACGCGGTGACTCCGACGCTGACCCCGGAACTGCTGGTCCGGTCCAAGGACCCGGACGCCTGGCCCAACCAAGGGCTGCGCCACCAGTACGTCGTCTACGACAGCACCGGCACCACCGTGGTGGCCAACTCCGGCTGGGTGACCAGCCCGTCGTGGCGGGTACCGACCGGCACGCTGGCCTGGAACAAGACCTACCTCTACACGGTCCGGGTGCACGACCAGGTGAGCTACAGCGCCGTATACCCGGCGTACGCGTTCACCACCGGCGTGCCGCAACCGACCCTGGCCGGCAACCTCAGCCAGAACGCCGGCAAGGGCTACGACCCGGGTATCGGCAACTACACCACCTCGGCGACCGACGCGACGGTCGCCACCGTCGGCCCGTCACTGACCATCACCCGCAGCTACAACAGCCTGGACACCCGGCGTACGTCGGCGTTCGGCACCGGCTGGTCGAGCCTGCTCGACGTGCGGGCCACCGCCGTGCCGGACGCCACCGGCAGCGTCCAGTCGGTGCTGGTCACCTATCCGACCGGGCAGGACATCGCGTTCGGCCGCAACGCCGACGGCACCTTCACCGCACCGTCCGGCCGGTTCGCCACCTTCACCGAGACCCGCAGCGGCACCACCCTGACCGGCTACACGCTGACCGACAAGGACGCCTCCGTCTACACGTTCGGGCAGTCCGCCGGCGGCGGCGTGTTCCGGCTGACCGCGGTCACCGACGCCAACGGCCGCACCCTGACCGTCGACTACACGGGCGGGCTGGCCAGCCGGATCACCAGCGCCGCCGGCCGGTCGCTGTGGCTGACCTGGGACACCCCGACCGGGTCGGCCCACCCGCACGTCACCACCGTCGCCACCGACCCGGCCGATCCGGGCACCCCGGCCAGCGCCGAGACCTGGCAGTACGCGTACGGCCCGGACGACACCCTGACGCAGGTCTGCCCGCCGACCGGCCCGAGCGCCTGCCACGGCTACAGCCACACCACCATCTCCCCGTACGCCAACACGGTGCTGGACACCGGGCCGTACTCGTACTGGCCGCTGTCGGAGTCGTCCGGTGAGACGGTGGCCCGCAGCGCGGTGCTCACCAACGCCGGCATCGACAACGCCCGGTACGCCGCAGTGACCCTCGGCCAGCCGGCGGCCCGCCCCGGCTCGACCGCCACCGTCGCCGCCTTCGACGGCGCCTCGTCGTACCTGCAGCTGCCGGGCGACCTGGTCGCCGACGGCCAGTACCAGACGGTCAGCATGTGGTTCCGCACCACTGCCGTCAACGGCGTGCTGTTCGGCTACAGCGCCGCGCCGGTCACCGCCGGCACCACACCCACCACCTACGTCCCGGCCCTGTACGTCGGCAGTGACGGCAAACTGCGCGGCCAGTTCTGGCAGGGCAACGCCGCCGCCGCGATCACCACCGCCGCGCCGGTCAACGACGGCGACTGGCACCACGTGGCGCTCGCCGGGGCCGGCAGCACGCAGACCCTCTACCTCGACGGCGTCGCCCAGGGCAGCCTCGGCGGCATCATCATGCAGCTGCCCGACAACGCCGACAACATCCACGTCGGCGCCGGCTTCATCGGCGGCAACTGGCCCGGCCACCAGAACAGCGGGGTCAGCCCGGCGGCGGCGAGCTACTTCTCCGGCTCGATCTCCGACGTGGCGTTCCACAACCAGGCGTTGCCGGCGGCCACCGTCGCCGCCCTGCACGCCGCCGGCACCCGTACCCATCCGGTGCTGTCGACGGTGACCCGGCCGACCGGCGGCGTCACCGCGCAGGTCACCTACCAGGGCACCACCGGCCGGGTCGCCACCGTCACCGACGAGAACGGCGGCGTCTGGACGATGGGCACCCCGACCGTCGCCGGCAGCGCCGACGTGTACGCCGCGTCGGTGCTCGGCGCGAAGCCGGCCGACTACTGGCGTCTCGGCGAGGTGGCGGTGACCGAGGCGGTCAACCAGGTCGACGGTGGTGTCGCCACCTACAACCAGGTGACTCTCGGCGCGGACGGCCCGTTCGCCGGTGCCACCGCCGCCTCCTTCAACGGCACCAGCTCGTACGTCGAGTTGCCACCGGAGCGCATCGGCGGCACCGATCCGGCGTCGGTGTCGATGTGGTTCAGGATGCCCACCGGCGGCACCTCCAGCGGTGTTCTCTACAGCTTCCAGACCAACTCGATCACCAGCGGTCTCGTCGCCAACGAGCGGATTCCCGCGCTGTACGTCGGTGCCGACGGCAAACTGCGCGGCAAGTGGTGCTGGTGCGGCAACACCCATCCGCCGATCACCACCACCGGCAGTGTCCGTGACGGTAACTGGCACCACGTCGCGATGACCCTGTCCGCCAACACCCAGCGGCTCTACCTCGACGGGAACCTCGTCGGCACGCTCAACTACGGCGGCCAGACCACCCCGGCCGCCTACGCGTACCTCGGTACCGGTTTCACCCCGAGCACCTGGCCGTCGACCTCCGGGGACATCAGCTACTTCCCGGGGCAGATCGCCGAGGCGGCGTTCTTCACCAGCGAACTCAGCCAGACGCAGGTCACCGCCCACTACGCCGCGTCGCAGCAGACCGCCCCGGTCGCCGTCACGATGATCTCCGGGGTGGCCACCGCGATCCCGATGCCGGTGTCCCAGGTCGCCGTCACCGGCCCCACCGGCGAGACCCTCTCCTACAGCTACGACCTGGTCAACGGCGGGCGGCCGGTGGCGCAGACCGACGCGCTCGGCAACGTCACCAAGTTCGGCTACGACGTCGGCGGCTACAGCAGCCTCGTCTACGACCCGCGCGGGGTGTGGACGCAGACGTTCCAGGACGTGCGCGGCAACACCAAGCAGAGCGTCAGCTGCCAGGACCAGTCCGCCGACAAGTGCTCGTCGGTCTACTACACCTACTACCCGGACGCGACGACCACGACGCTGACTCCGGACGCCCGCAACGACCTGCTGCTCACCGTCCGCGACGGACGGTCGGCGTCGGAGACCGACGACACCTACCGTACGTCGTACGGCTACGACACCAGCGGCAACCAGACCACCATCACCGACCCGCTGGGCCGGGTCACCACCACCGGCTACACCGACGGCACCAGCACCGCCGCGTACGGCGGTGGGATCGCCCCGGCCGGCCTGCCGACCCGGGTCACCACCCCGGGCGGCGCGGTGCAGACCGTCGAGTACTACGCCAACGGCGACGTAGCCCAGGTCACCGACCCGAGCGGCAAGATCGACCGGTTCACGTACGACGGGTTGGGTCGCACCCTGACCGAGACGGAGCTCAGCGACACCTTCCCGGCCGGGCTGACCACCACCTACACGTACGACGCGGCCGGGCGGGTGGCGACCGAGACCGGGCCTCCGGTGACCAACCGGGTCACCGGCGCGGTGCACACCGCCCGCACCACCTACACCTACGACGACGACGGCAACGTGCTCACCGAAACCGTCGCCGACCTGACCGGCGGCGACGCGTCGCGCACCGAACAGCACACCTACAACCAGTACGGCCAGCAGGAGACCTCGACCACCCCCGGCGGCACGGTCACCACCCTCGGCTACGACGCGTACGGCCGGGTGGTCACCGAGACCGACCACGACGGCGGCGTCACCACCAATGAGTACGACGACGAAGGCAACCTGCTGACCACGAAGGTGCTCGGCTTCACCGGCGACCCGGACGACCCGCAGCCCGCCACCGACGTGCTGATCTCGGCGAAGTCGTACGACCCGGCCGGGCGGCTGGCCGCCGAGACCGACCCGATGGGCTGGATCACCGAGTACACGTACACCGACAACGGGCTGATCGCCGACGTCACCCGCACCAACGGCAGCTCGTCGTTCGTCGTCGAGTCGAACGAGTACGACGCGGCCGGCAACCTGGTCCGCGAGGTCACCGACGACGGCGCGACCGTCGTCACGTACGCCTACGACGCCGCCGGCCGGCAGACGTCGACCACCGTCGACCCGGACGGGCTGAAGCGCACCACCCACTACGGCTACGACGCCGACGACAACGTGGTCACCGAACGACAGACCGACGCCGGCGGCGCCACGGTCGGCTTCAGCGAAACCCTGTACGACCCGGCCGGCGAGGTGCTCGCCGAAACCGAATACCCGTCGATCGCCGACCCCACCCCGGTGCTGCGCTGGCGGCTCGACGAGACCGCCGGGGTCGCCGCCGCCGACTCCGCCGGCAACAGCCCCGGCACGGCCGTCCCCGGCATGTGGTGGACCACCGGCAACGGCGGAGCCGCCGGATTCAACGGCATCAGCTCGGTCATCGAAAGCGACGGCCCGGTCATCGACACCGGACGCAGCTTCACCGTGGCCGCCTGGGTGTACCTGACCGACAAGGGTGACCTGCGCAAGGCGGTCGCCGCCAACGGTGAGCAGCAGACCCCGTTCGACCTGGCCTACGACAAGGCCGCCGACCGTTGGCGGCTGCGGACCAGCACCCTCGACGCGCCGGACGTGACGCAACCGGTCACCGTCGTGTCCACCAGCACCCCGGCGCTGAACACCTGGACCCACCTGGCCGGGACGTACGACGCGGCCACCGGCACCATCAGCATCTACGTCAACGGTGCACTGGAAGGCAGCCAGAGCGGCGCGAAGCCGTTCACCGCCCGCGGCACGTTCGTCGTCGGCGCCGGCATGTGGAACGGATCCCGGGGCAACTTCTGGCCCGGTGAGATCAGCGACGTGCAGGCGTACCAGAAGGCGCTCAGCCCGACCGAGGTCGCCGCCGTGCACGGCGGCACCGCACCGGCGGCCGACGCCCACGTGGTGCGGGAGAGCTACCAGGTCGACGCCAACGGCGAGGTCGTCGCGGCCACCGACGCCAACGGCGACACCACCTACATCACGTACGACGAGGGCGGCAACGCGGTCAAGACCACCGCCCCGGCGGCGTACGCCCAGTCGGTCGACAGCCCGTCGCCGGTGCTGGCCAACGCCGCCTCCTGGGTCGGCTACAACACGTTCGACGAGGTCACCGACACCCTCGACCCGTCCGGCAACTGGTCGGTGACCAGCTACGACGCCGACGGCCGGGTGGCCGGTGAGCAGTTGCCGGCGTACACCCCGCCGGGGTCGGCCACCCCGATCACCCCGGAGATCACCTACAGCTACGACGCGTCGGGGCAGGTGGCCTCGGTCACCGACCCGTTCGACGAGACCACCGAGTACACCTACGACCAGCTGGGCCGGCTGACCAAGGTGGTCACCCCGAACGACGGCACCACCCGGTACGCGTACAACCTGGCCGGGGACCTGCTGACCACCACCGACCCGACCGGCGCGGTGGCCAGATCCACCTACGACTACCTGGGCCGGCAGGAAACCAGCACCGACGTGGTCCGGCAGACCGGCACCAACCACACCACCACGTACAGCTACGGCCCGGGGGGCCGGCTCGCCCAGGTGACCGACCCGACCGGGGTGACCACCGCCGCGACGTACAACGCGGTCGGGCAGCCGCTGACCGTCACCGACGGGGCCGGCAACACCACCGAGTACACCTACGACGGTGCCGGCCGGATGACCCGGACCACGCTGCCCGACGACAGCTACACCAACGTCGAGCACGATCTGACCGGCCGGGTCCTGGCGACCGCCATGTACGACGCGGCCGGCGTGCAGCTGGTGCGGGAGACCACCAGCTACGACCGGGCCGGCAACGTGACCGCCGCGACCGACGGGCGCGGCACTACCACCACCTTCGAGTACGACGCCACCGGTGCGCTCACCAAGCACACCCAGCCGATCTCCGGCTCCGACGACATCGTCACCACGTTCGGCTACGACCTGTCCGGCAACCGGACCCGGTTCACCGACGGGCGCGGCAACGCCTTCTGGACCGGGTACAACCCGTGGCATCTGCCGGAGAAGCAGATCGAGCCGTCGACCACCGCGCACCCGGCGGCGGCCGACCGGACGTTCAGCGTCGCCTACGACGCCGCCGGCCGACCGGTGACCCAGTTCCTGCCCGGCGGGGTCACCATCAGCAGTGAGTACGACGAGATGGGCCAGCTGCTGCGTCAGGAAGGCTCTGGCGCGGAGGCGACCACCGTCGACCGGGTCTTCGACTACGACCTCGGCGGCCGGATGACCGAGTTCTCCGGCGGCGGTGGCACCAACACGATCAGCTACGACGACCGGGACCTGCCGCTGTCGATCAGCGGCCCGGTCGGCAACTCGACGTTCACGTACAACGGCAGCGGGCAGCTGGCCAGCCGGCAGGACGCGGCCGGCACCACCAGCTACGGCTACGACACCGCCGGGCGGCTGGCCAGCCTGACCAACCCGACGGCCGGCGTGACGATGGGCTACGCGTACAACAACCTGTCCCAGGTCTCGCAGATCACCTACGGCGGCACCGGCAACCGCCGGGAGTTCACCTTCGACGACCTGCACCGGCTCACCGGCGACACGTTGAAGACCTCCGGTGGTACGCAGATCGCGGCGATCGGCTACGGCTGGGACGAAAACGACAACCTGGTCTCGAAGACGGCCACCGGGTTCGGTGGTGCCGCCGTCACCAACACCTACAGCTACGACCTGGCCGACCGGTTGACGTCGTGGAACAACGGTTCGGCGACCGTGGTGTACGCGTACGACAAGGCCGGTAACCGGGTGCAGAACGGCGCCAAGCTGTTCACCTACGACCAGCGGAACCGGCTGCTGACCGCCGACGGGACGGCGTACACGTACACCGCCCGTGGCACCCTCGCCGCCGCCGGCACCGTCGCCACGACCGCCGACGCGTTCGGTCAGGTGCACAGCCAGCAGACCGGCGGTGGTGGGCCGGCCCGTACCTACGACTACGACGGGTTGGGTCGGGCGGTGCGGCCGGGGTTCGCGTACACCGGGGTCGGTAACGACCTGGCGGCCGACGACACGGCGACGTACGTGCGGGGGCCGTCGGGTGAGGTCGTGGCCGGGACGGCGGGTGGCACGCAGCGGCTGGTGTGGACGGATCTGCACACCGACGTGGTCGGCCAGTTCACGACGACCGGCACCACCCTCGCCGGGGCGACGACGTACGACCCGCTGGGCAAGGTGGTTGCGAGCACCGGAATCGTGGGGAGTCTGGGTTACCAGTCGGAGTGGACCGACGCGGCCACGTCGCGGGTGAACATGCACGCCCGCTGGTACAACACCGACACCGGGCAGTTCGACACCCGCGACACGGCGGCGAACAGCCCGGTGCCGGACTCGATCGCGGCGAACCGCTACCAGTACGGCGACGGCACCCCGTTGACGACGATCGACCCGACCGGGCACTGGGGCAACCCGTTGAAGGCGGCGGCGAAGCTGGCGTCGAAAGCGACGTCGAAGGTGTCCAGCGTCACCCGCCGGGCGGTGTCCAGCGTGTCGAGTTACGGCAGCGCCGCCTACCAGAAGGCGAAGAAGGTCACGAAGACCGCGGCGAGGAAGGTCACCACCGCCGCGAAGAAGAAGGTCGACCAGGTCAAGGCCAAGGCCGCGAAGGTCAAGAACAAGGTCAAGAAGACGTACGCCAAGGCGAAGAAGGCGGTCAAGAAGAAAGTCAACCAGGCCAAGAAGTACGTGGCGAAGAAGGTCGCCAAGGCGAAACAGAAGGTGAAACAGAAAGTCGCCCAGGTGAAGCAGGCGGCGAAGAAGGTCGCCGCGAAAGCGACCCGGGTGGTGAAGAAGACCGTCACCGTGGTGAAGGACGCGGCGAACGCCACCAAGAAGTGGGTGGTGGAGCACAAGGACACCATCCTGGAGGTCGCCGCGATCGCCGGCGCCGTCGTCGCCGGGCTGGCGTGCACGGCGGTCACCGCCGGCGCGGGCGCGGTCGCCTGCATGGTCGGCGCGGGTGCGTTGATCAACCTGGCGAAGGACGTGGCGCAGGGCGACATCCACTCCGTCGGTGACGCCCTCGGCTCCCTCGGTACGGGGGCGATCATGGGCCTGGCCGGCGGGGCCGGTGGGGCGATCGCGGCGAAGGTCGGCACGGCGATCGCCGCCAAGGCCGGCTCCGGGGTGACCGCCCGGTTGGCCAGCGACGCCGTCGAGAACGGCATCTCCGACGTCATCTCCCAGGCCGCCACCACCGGACGCGTCGACCTCAAAGCCGCCGCACTCGGGACGGTGCCGGGACTCAACCTCATCGGCCGCAAAGGGGGCGGAGCAGGCCCCGCCCGCGCCCCACCCGGACGCGGCGGCAGCACCGCCAGCCCATCCGCCTCAAGTGGTCGTGGCGGGTCAGGACCGGGATGCCGTACGCACAGCTTCGCCCCCGACACCCGCGTCCTGATGGCCGACGGCACCACCCGCCCCATCACCGACATCAACATCGGCGACCAGGTCATAGCCACCGACCCGGTGTCCGGCACATCGTCGCCGAAACCCGTCACCCAACTACACCGCAACACCGACCACGAACTCACCGACGTCCAGGTCCGCACCAGAGACAACCACAACCGCGGCGGTGGCGGTGCGACGGTCGTCGTCGAGACCACTCCGAACCACCCCTTCTGGGACGAGGACCGGCAGGCATGGGTCAACGCCGGCGACCTCACACCGGGCACCCGGCTGCGGGTGGCCGGTCGCGGCGAGGTCACGGTGGTGTCGGTCGAGACACGCCGGGACGAGCGGGAGATGCGCGACCTGACAGTCGCCCACACCCACACGTACCATGTACTCGCAGACGACCACCCCGTCCTCGTCCACAACAACAACGGTGCCGTTTGCTGGGTTGATGAAGGTGGTGATCTAGCCACTGGTCGACGCGGTATGCCTTCTGGTGCATACGATTACCAATCTGGAGTTATTGGTGCCCGTTCAAACCTTGCGACAAGGCGTGGAATGGCGCCGCAATTGGAAATGCCAGCTGTAGATGGAACGACTATTACGGCGAAGTTTGACGGCATCGATGGAAACGAGGTTATCGATCGCAAGCTGAACCCGATGTTTACTGATAAGGCGGTCGATCAGGCGCGACGCCAGGCAGCAACCGCCGCGTATAATGGATTTCAGGCTGTGTGGGAAATGCCAACACCGGGGGCTGTCGCAGCCGCAAATAGATTCATGGACTTCGCCGGAGTGTCCACAATTACCGTAAGATTGGCTCCGTAGATGAACAAGAAGCCGTTGGTTAGGGCTATCGTGGCTGCGATGATCTTCCTGGAAGAATCGAGTTCTGACGAGGTTGATCCCGATGCTGCCGTGCGTGGAATGGAGAGCATCGCGCACGAACTTCTAAAATTCGCGGAAGTTGATCGCTTCAAGTTTATTGAGCTCGTCGAAGTGGTCGCCAGTGATTCGCTCGACGAGCATGAGGCGCGGTTCATTCGCAACATTCCTCAAATGATCGGATTAGTGGAATGATGGCGGGCTGAACGTGCACGACTGGATAGGTGCAGGGCGTGAGTCCGTGCAGGTGACGGCTGCGAAAGTGGAACTCGCCCGATATGACTGGTCGACGTATCGAGCGCCCACTGGCAATGGGTTCGGCATTCCCGATATCTTCATGCGGATACTCGAAGCTGATTCGGATTCGGACCTACTTGGTTGCACCCTTGAATACCGCCTCGAGGTTCAGTCGATGGTGTACGAGGTAGCATTGCCGGCTGTTGGGGTCATTGTGGCGGCATATGCAGAGAATCTTCCGGTTGCGGCCGAGATGGAGCTGATGAATGTGCTGCACAATATCATTACGGGAGAGCCACATGCGTCCGAGTTGGAAATGGGTAACTACGACCTCGTCGAGCGCTGTGTGGAGCGAGCAAGGGAGGGCATCTGGGTGATGTACTCTAAGCTATCGAAGATCAACGCTGATTTCATGTTAGACGTCCTGGATGTAGTCGATCTTGACCGTGCGCGCGTCGCGGCATTCCGGGATAGGTGGCAAGTTGATTGACGACAATTTGGAATAGAGTATCGTTTACATCAACGATGCCGACGTTAAGAAATATCGGGAATCCGGTTGTGGCTACTACGAGCTGGGGGTCGGATCGATCACTGATCGTCTTCTCTGCCCGAAATTCGTGCCGATCTACGTGCCGTGGGGGGGGGCGGTAATGTCACCGGAGCTTTCGCTTCTGGCTGGGTCCTGGAAAGAATTCGACCTGGCGCTTCGGGAGAATCGTGGGATAAATGAGCCGGCGCTGATTGCGCTCAAAGATGCGCTCCAAAAGTGTGCTCTTGCATGGGTGAATTGTGATACTATTCCCCGGCTCGGTGTCGGTATTTTGGTCGATATAGTTCCGGCCACCGAATCAAACTCCCAATTGTATTCCGGGGAGTTGGGCGCTAAAGTCCTTGCTGTTTCCTATGAGCTGCAGGAGTTGGTATGGGAGTGCGTGAAGATCGACGAGGGGGTGACTTAGTGGATAAGCTGACGCCGGTGATTGTCGATCACCTGGAAACTCGGCTTGGGCCCCTTAGGTCCGGTTGGACGCGTGATCCGAGTGGGGTCGAACTCCCTTTTCAAGTTGCTGAGTTCGGCGGTGGCGGGCAGCTCGTGGGATCCACCTCATACGCGACCATCGGAGTCAGTAGACATTCTCTTCCGTCTCCGGCTGGCCAGCAGGGCATCTCGCTGGAGCTCGTGATGACGACGCACTCCGCTTTGGCTCCTTCTCGATTCCCTCAGGCCCTTCAACTGGTCGCAGGTGAACTACTTGCGCGCCACGTTCCGATCCTGCGTGGTCAAACGTTCGCGCTGCCGTGGTCGGTGGCGGAGGGCAGTAAAATGGCAGTGTTGTACGCTGCAGCTCCGGGCTATTTCGACGAAGGATTTGATTCAGTTGAGCTCGAGGATGGCTGCGGTGTCGCTATAGTGTGGATGGTCCCCATTAGCGTCGCCGAGGCTGAGTTCGTGTCGAGCGAGGGTTGGGATGCATTCGAGCGCCTGTTGGTGTCGGCGGATCCTGATCTGTTGGATCCGGGCAGGCCGTCAATAGTCTAGCTGTGACTCCGCCGAGATCGTCGTACTATGGCAGCGGTAGCGCCTGATGCTTGTTGTGTTGGGGTTGGCTGAATGCGGTGGGAAATCTCCAGACATGACTGGTTGGGCTTGGGCAACGCTCGTGTCGGTATGTGGATCGAAGAGCTTGTGGCCACGGAAGATGGGGATCGGGCGAGTGAGCTGATGGCACTCGTTGAGGCCGAAGCCGTTCCTGCCAACGGGCCGATGCGTCAAGCGATGGCGGCTGCCGTTGCTGCCTGTGTTGCCCAAGGTCTTGTCCGAGCTGCTGGAGCTGGTCGAATTGAGCTGCTTTACCTGGCCTTTCAGCTCGCAGGAGGGGTGGTGCGACATCCCGAGGCGGGGATTGTGCGCCGTGAGGTCATCAACTGCCTGCCGGCGGTCGCCGAAATAGCGGAGTGCGGATCGCGTCCGGAAAGGATGCAGTGTATTGACTTCCTGTCCATGTTTGGCAGGCTGGATGAGTACTGCTATGGCCGGGCTGCGTATCTGTTGACCATGATCGGGGTGACTGGTCGAGATGAGGCGGATGCCGTCGCAATCGAACTTGACGATCTCAGTGGATCGGTGGATTTTCCGACTGATCGCTGAAGTCCAAACGGTTGCGATGATGAATTCTCGGAGATCCGCAGTGGACACGGGTCACCGGAGGTCAGTGGCTGGTTGCTGTCGGAGCCTGCGGGTCGCAGGTCCGGTCAGAGTTGGCGGAACTCGCCCTTTTCTGCGCCGTCGAGGAAGCAGTCCCACTCCTCGGGGGTGAAGATCAGGACCGGACCGTCCGGGTTCTTGGAGTCGCGGAGCGCGTACGCCTGACCCAGGTTGGCGACCTCGACGCAGCCACCGTTCGCGGATGACTTCCTGCTCTTGCGCCAGACGGCAGTGCTGAGGTCGAGGTCGGGGGTCACGTGCTGCTCCTCGTCGGTCAACCCGTGGCGCGGGTCAGGGCGGTGATCAGCTTGGCGCTCTCGGGTGGGCTGAGCGCGGCGGCGGTGATGTGGTTGTACGCCAGGTTACACCGACGCAGGTCTGCCTCGCGTTCGAGATAGAGGCCGCCGGCCTGGCCTTCGACGTAGACGACGGGTGAGTGGATGTCCTCCTCGAAGTCGAAGATCGTGAACGCGCCGAGCTCGCCGGGGTAGCTGCCGTGGCTGTACGGGACGACCTGGAGAGTGAGCCACGGAGCAGCCTTGACGGTGTCGAGGATGTGGGTGAGCTGGGCGCGCATCACGTCGGTGCCGCCAACCCGGCGGTGCAGGACCGCCTCGTCGAGGATGATCCAGGTCTGCGGCGGGTCCGCGAAGAGCCGTTCCTGACGGGCGCGGCGGATCTGCACCTGCCGTTCGACTTCCTCGGCGGGCGCGTTCGGCAGGTGCGTCGAGACGATCGCGCGGGTGTAGTCCTCGGTCTGCAGGAGTCCGTGGACCATCAGCGGTTCGAAGACGCGGATGTTGGTGGCCGAGGACTCCAGGCTGAGGAAGGTCGCGAACTGCTGGGGCACCATGCCGAACTTGGACCACCAGCCGCGTTCCTTGCCGCGCTTCTGCAGCTCGATCATGTCGTTGCGGGCGGTCTCGTCGGTGACGCCGTACATGTCGAGCATGACCATGAGCTCGGCGCGGTTGGTGCCGACGTAGCCCGCCTCGACCTTCTTGATCTTCGACTCGGAGCAGCCGAGTTTGTCGGCGACGACTGCCTCGGTGAGGTTGGCGGCGCGGCGTAGGCGGGTGAGCTCCTCGCCGAGCTGCCAGCGCGGGATGGTTGGACCGACGACCTTGGGCACGTCTGCCTCCACAGTGGGTGAGGTGGATTCCGCCATCTTGGACCATCCATGCCTGTCAGCGCAACCAGGCTAGCGTGATCCATCTTGATCATTAAGGCCGACCGATCGAGATGGTCTCAAGATTTTTCCATGGAAGAATTGACGGACCAGATTCGGCGTGCCACTGTCGATCCAAGCGAGTTACTGGATCGCGACGATCTGTGATCTTCAGTCCTCTGTGCCGGTGGCACCCGTTCCGTCGCCGGCCAACCTCGTGCACCCGTAGGAGTCCTTCGATGCCTTCGCTGCGCTCTGACCTGCCCAAAGACGGCCCACCGGTCGGGGAACCCGAGCGCGGCGACACGTCCGACCAGTGGCCGCTACGTGGGGTCCTGATGTGCGCGGCGTGTGGGCGGCGGCTGCAGCCGTTGCGGACCACTGACGGTGGGCGGGCGTACCGGGGACCGTGTGGTTGCCGGCTGGGCCCGGCCGACGCGGGCCGGATCGAGCGGCTCGTCGGCCTGTCCATCGCCCGCCGCCGCCCCGACCTGGCCGCTGTGTCGCCGCCGCGCACCGACGCCGACGTGATCGGCGAGGCCATCGATCAGGTGTACGTCGGTGCCGACGCCGACGACCTGCTGATCGTCTGGCGCACCTGAGCCGCCGCCCGTCGTCGCTGCCGAGGTGGGCGTGGCGGCGGGCGGCGTTCCACGCCCTTGTCTGCGCACTCTGCCGAGGAGTCTGCCGAATGTCCACGTACCCGCTGGCCGACGACCTGTTCCGGATGGCCCACCACCGGTTGCACGGCCGACCGTTGCTGCACCCCCGCGCGCTCAGCCACGGACTGGCCGCCGCGTTGCTGGCCGAACTGCTCTACCCGCAGCGGATCGCCGTGCGCCGCGGCCTGGTCGTCGTCGGCGCGACCGTCGCCCCGCCCGACGACCTGGTGCACGGCATCCTCGCCCAGATCAGCGCCGCGCCGACCCCGCAACCGGTGAAGACCTGGGTCGGTCTGCTCAGCGAGACCGCGGTCCGGCAGGTCGCCACCCGACTGGCCCGCGCCGGCCACGTACGCCGGGAAGTGACCCGCCGTCGCCTCGTCGGTCGCGGCGAACGGTGGGTGCCCACCGACATGAACACCGCCGGCTGGCCCGCCGTCCGGCTGGCCACCGCGCTGCGCGCCCGCCGCCGCCTCCACGTCACCGATCAGGGTCTGGCGGCGTTGACCTGGGCCTGTGGCCTCGACCGGCACATCCTCAACGGTGCGCCGCCGCACGCCTACGACGACCTGCGCACCCTCGTCGACCACGGCTGGCCGCCGATCGTCGACCTGGCCCGGCAGACCCGCGCGGCACTCGGCCGTACCGTCGCCGCCCACCGTGGCTGACCGGCGGCGGCTGATGATGGTCGACTACCCCGACCCGGCCGGATACCCACTGGCCGCACTGATCCACTGCGCGGACTGCCGGACCCCGATGACCCCGGCCGTCCGTGCCGCCACCCGCGTCTACCGGTGCACCGGTGCGTGCCGCAACGAGATCGACGCCCTGCACGCCGAAACCCTGATGTGGGACCGGGCCGCCGCCCGACAACCACAGACTGGCCCGACCGCACCTGCCGGCCGACCGGCGGAGCGAGGTCTTCGCATCCCTGCTGACCGAGGTGTACGCCCGAGGCCCGTCGAGCTGGCTGTCGCTGCGTGCCTCCTGGATCGACCGTCGGCGACGGGCTGCCGGCCCGACGCCGCCTCCGGCCGGGTGAGCCGAGCCGTCGCCGCCGAGACGAAGTCATGTCTTGCCCGCCCTGGAGAGAAGGAACAGGTTATGGACGTCTGCGCGTTGACCAGCGCTGCGGTGCTCGGCTACCTGGCCGGGCTGTTCTCGTTCCGGGTCAAGAGCCGCTGGTGCCCCAAGTGCGGCGAACTCACCACCACCCCGCCACCGCCGAGCGTCTGAGCCCTGCGGTCAAGCTGGTCGGGTGGCACAACGACAAGGCAGGAGAGGCGGTGGGCGAGCCGACGACCGCGTACCTGCTGCTCGGTGCCCTCGGCCTGGCACTGTTTCCGGGGCGCCGGACGGGCTACCTGCGCGGGCTCTCCCCGTCAGGTGGTAAGGGCTTGATAAATCGTCGAGACCTGTCCACCGTGTCCTCGTACCCAAGACCCGCGTAGAACCGGTGCGCCGCGTCCCGGTGAACGCTGCTGGTCACCTCCATCATGATGCAACCGGCGGCCCAGGCCCGGCGCTCGATCTCGGTCAGCAACGAATGCCCGACGCCCTGCCCCCGGTATCGGTCGTCGACGACCAAGGCGACGACCCGGCCGAACCTGCCGGTCCTCTCCAATATCGGACACACATGCAGGGCGGCGACTCCGATCAGCTCGCCGGCGTCATCGGCGCCGAGCAGCACGCTGGCCTGGTCGTGCAGCCAGTAGGTCAGACGTTCGTGGACATCGGCGTCATCGGTGGGGTAGCCGAGCTGATCCAGCAGGACGCCGAGCCGGGCCGTGTCGTGCCGATCGACGGGGCGGATACGGATTGCCATGCCGCGTAGTCTGCCGACGTGCCTGAGCTGATCGCACCCACCATCGAGCTGTACGCGTCATGGCTCGACGCCCGCGACGAGTGGGGACGCGGCACCCACCAGGACGGCAGCGGGCTGCGGCCGTCTGACGACGTCGACACGACCGGGGCGCTCGGTGCGACGCTGCCGTCTCCGCCGGCCACGCACGGGACGGGGCCGCGATGACGGCGGCGACACCGCGTACCGAGCGGGAGGCCGTCGAGATCCAGCGCGAGCTGGCCCGCCGGGTACGGGTCGACCAGCCGATGGCCGACCCGCCGAGGTTCGTCGCCGGCGTCGACGTCGCGTACGAATCGGACTCGTCGGCGGCGGGCCGACTCGCCGGTGCCGTCGTCGTGCTCGACCTGGCCGACGACCTGTCCGTCGTGGCCAGCGCGACCGCGACCGGCGTCTGCGACTTCCCGTACGTTCCCGGCCTGCTCGCGTTCCGCGAGGTTCCGGTCCTGCTCACCGTCCTCGACCAGCTCACCGTCCGCCCGGACCTGCTGGTCTGCGACGGGTACGGCGTCGCGCATCCGCGCCGCTGCGGCCTGGCCAGCCACCTGGGCGTGGTCACCGGCATCCCGGCGTTCGGCGTGGCCAAGACGGCGTTCGTCAGCACCCACGGCGAGGTGCCGCCCGAGCGCGGCGGCTGGGCCGACCTGGTCGACGGCGGTGAGGTGGTCGGCCGGGCGCTGCGCACCCGCACCGGCGTCAAACCGGTGTACGTGTCGGCCGGGCATCTCATCGACATCGCCCAGGCGACCGAGGTCACCCTGCGCCTGACGCCTCACTACCGGCTGCCGGAGACGACCCGCCTGGCCGACCACGCCTGCCGGGAAGTTTCCCGGCACGGCTGAAACCGCGCGCCTCCGCCACACGTCTGGGGGATGTCGGTCGAATTGGGAACATCGACCGGGACCCCGGCGGTGGGCGGGTAGCCGTCGCCGCCGGGTCACCGACAGTCGGATGAGGGTGAAACGTGGTGACGAGCCGATGGATCACGGGTCTGGGAATCGCCGTGCTGGCCGGCGCGGTGGCGGCGTGCGGCACGACCGCACCGGCCGGTGACGCGACGCCGACGTCCGACCCGGACCCGACGACGGTGACCGGGACCCCGACCGGCAGCCTGGCGCCGCCGCCGGAGCCGACGGCACCGACGGGCGGTCTGCCGCAGGTGCTGTCCGGCACCCGGCAGGTCACCATCGTGCGGGCCGAGGCGTTCGAGTCCGGGCTGTCGGTCACCGACGACGGACGGTTGGCCGAGGTCGACGGAGACGAGGGCCGGCAGTTGTTCGTCGCGGTCCCGTTGCAGGGGCGGCTGTTTCTGATCGAGTCGTACCAGGGGACCGGCGGCGGCGGCCCCGGCGCCGGTGACCCGGTCTGCTGGCGGGTGCACAACCCTGGAGACGGGGGATCGTTGTCGGTCGAGGGTGCGGCCTGCGACGCCGGTGACCCCCGGCAGCGGTTCGCGATCGTCGCGGCCGACACCGGCGCCGACGACACCTTCATGATCAGCAACAGGTCGGCGTACCTGCGCACCTCGGCCCGCTCCGGGCTGATCCTGGAGGAGCAGGGCGACGGTTCGCCGACCCCGGACGGGTTCCGGTTCACCGACAATGGGCCGGCGCCGACCCGGTGACCGGCGGAGGAACGATCAGGTGACGGGTGAGGCACGACCAGGTGACGGGTGGAGCACGACGGATGCGTGACGCCGACGAGTTCGACGCCTTTTACGCCGCGTCCGCCCAACGGGTGCTCGGACACCTGTCCGTGGTGCTCGGCAACCGGGCCGACGCCGAGGACGCGGTCGCGGAGGCGTACGCCCGCGCGTGGGACCGGTGGCGGTCCGTGCGCGACTGTGACAGCCCGGAAGCCTGGGTACGCACGGTCGCGTACCGGATCGCGGTGAGCTCCTGGCGTAAGGCGGTGAACCGGCTGCGCGCCCACCGCCGCGACGCCAACGGCCAACAGGTCGACGAGGTGTCGGCCGACCACGTCGCGATCGTCGCCGCGTTGCGGCGGCTCGGTGTCGACCAGCGCCGGGCCGTCGTGCTGCACCACCTGGTCGGCCTGAGCGTCGCTGAGATCGCCGCGGAGACCGGCACCAGCCCGAACACGATCAAGACCTGGCTGGCCCGGGGCCGCAAGGCGTTGGCTGTACACCTGACCACCAGCGGCGACGAAGGGCGGAGCCGTGCCGTCTGACGACCGATTCGACGAGACGCTACGCGACGTGGCCCGGCGGGCCGGGCAGACCGGCCGGCTCGCCCCGGCGGCGGACATCCGGCGGCGCGGCGAGACGCTGCGCCGACGCCGACGGGCCACCACCGCCGCGCTGGCGGTGACGCTGGTCGGAGCCGTCGGCGCGGGCGTCGCTGCGATCCAGCTGGTGACCGCCGCACCGCAGCTGCCGGTCGGACCGGCCGGCCCGACGGTGAGCGTGCCGTCCGGATCGCCGTCCGGATCGCCGACCGGATCACCGACTGGCACCCCGACTGGGGTCCCGACCGGGGCGCCGGCCTCCGTCGGGGACGATCCGCTGCTGTCCGGGGACCGCCAGGTCGCGATCGTGCGTACCGACGCGTTCGAGTCGGCGGTGTCGCTGCTCGACGACGGCCCGCTGGGCGAGGTCGACGGGACCGAGGGCCGACGGCTGTTCGTCATCGAACCGGCCGGGGCGGACACCTTCCGGATCCGCGCCGCCGAACCGAACCCGGACGGCTCCGACGCGTGCTGGCAGGTCAGGTCGTCGGGCTCGGACCCGTTGACCGTCGTCGCGGCGGACTGCGTGGCATCTGAGCCGCGGCAGCACTTCGCGATCAGCGTCGTGGAACGGGCCGGCGGGGAACCGTCGTACGCGATCAGCAGCGCCTCGGCGTACCTGCAGCACTCCGCCACCCGGGGCCTGATCCTCGAAGAGCTGGGCGACGCGACGCTCACGACATACTTCCGGCTCGTCGACAATGGTCCTTCGCCGGGCTGACCCGCCCGGCCCGGCGGTGCCGACGGTGTGGCTGACTGTCGTGCTTGTACGTACCACTCTCGCGGTTGGGCTTCGTCGTCGAATACCGTCGCGTTGCCAAACAATTCGTTGGCATCCGATGGATGAACGGTTACATCAACTACTGCGCCGGTCTGGCCGCCGGCACCGGCGCCGCTGCCGGGCTCGGCGGCGGAGTGACGCTGGCACTGGGCATCAAGGGTGTCGAGTTCCTCGCCCTACGGGTCGCGCAGGAACTGCTCAAACGGCTCACGGCGCGCACTCTGGGCAAGGCGGTGCCGATCGTCGGAGCGGTGGTCGGCGGAGGGCTGAACTTCGCATTCATCAAGGCCGTCGGCTCGACGCTGCTCGCGTTCGAGGACCAGATCTTCAACGACGTCGCCGAGCGACCGGCAATCGGCGGTTGATCTCCGGTTGATTGGCGGGACGACGGAATGTCGGCCGCCCTGCTGCGGTTGTTACCCGGTGCGTCCCGTGCGTACGCGTCGTTGTGATTTCCGCACGCGGGGCGTTCCGCGCGGTCGGGAATGGGCGTCGCATCAGCCCTGACCGCCGTGCTGGGCACCGACTGACCGTATGTCCCGTTCGCGGGGTCCGGGCCTCTGCCAGACGATCAGTGCCCGGATCTTCCGCACCCTCCCGGAACGGAGATCCGCAGATGACCACCGTTCTTCACAGATCCGCACTGTCCGTCGCCGGTCTGCTGGTAGCCGGCGGTGTGGTGGCCGGTCCGGCTGCCGCAGCCCAGGCCGCCCCGGCCTCGGACACCGCCAGGTCCACCACTGCCTCCGCCAGTTCCGGCAGCGGCGAGTGGTCCAGCGAGGGCCGGCTGCTGAACACCCGCTACGAGCGGCAGCCGAACTTCTACTACTGCGGGCCGGCGGCGACCCGGATCGCGCTGACCGCGCAGGGCCGCGAACTGTCGCAGGACGAGGTGGCCAGCAGGCTGGGCACCACGGTCGCCGGCACCGACTCGGCCGAGGACACCACCCGGGTGCTCAACGAGCTCACCGGCGACGACAAGTACCGGACCACCGCGATCGAGGCGTCCAAGGCGAGCCAGGCGCAGATCGACCAGCTGCGCGACGACGTGCGGGCGACCGTGGACGACGGCCGGGCCGTGGTGGCCAACATCATCGGTACGGTGAGCGACGTCGACGGCCGGACCCACTCGTACCCGGGCGGGCACTACGTGACCGTGGTCGGCTACGGCGAGGGCGGCGACGCCGTCAAGATCGCCGACCCGGCCTTCCTGGGCGCCGAACACTACTGGGTGAGCACCGAGACCCTTGCGCACTGGATCGCCACCCGCGGCTACTCGCACTGACGTCCTGACCTCGCCCTGACCATGTTGGCCGGGTCTGCCGGGTACCCGGCAGACCCGGCCAACGGTCGTCACCGGCTGGCCTTGATCCGCTGCGGTTCATCGACCCGACACGCCGGTCGGCAGTCCGATGAGCCGAAGTGGATCACTGCTGCGGTGGCGGGCTGAGCCTGCGCCGGACGTGACCCATGCCCATCGCGGTCCGGTCCCCGAAACCGGCGTAGCTGGCGAACGCCGCCAGGGCGTCGACCGCGCGTCGCGCGTCGCCGGGCACCCCCGATGCCTCCGCCAACTGGAAGGTCACCGAGCCGACCGTGCCCCGACGGAACCGGTGCTCCGGGTTACGCTGCCCCGGCTCCACCAGGTGCGTGGCCATCCGCAGTTGAGCGTCGACCACCTCCAGATGGTCGACGACCGCCGGCTCCGCCGACGTCGGCAACGCCACCTCCCCGGCGAACGCGTCCCAGCGCCGGGTCAGGTTGGTGAACACCCGCTCCGCGTCCGGCCAGGGGCGCTGGCGGCGGGCACCGTCCCCGCGTCCGGTGGCGAACCCGACCGGGGTCAGCAGGTCGTACGCCCAGGTGGTGGCGGCCGGGTCGGCGCCGGTGGCCAGCTCGGCGTACGACACGGCGTGCACGGCGACGTCGACGGTGCGGTAACGGGTCTGCGCGATCTGATGCCCGGCGGCGTGGTGCAGCGCGGCGAGCACCGGGGCGGCGTACGCGTCGATCAGCAGGCCGACCACGATCCGGGCCGGCTGCCCCGGTGTCGACGGTGGCCGGCCCTGCTCGTCGAGGACCGGGCTGAGGGTGAACGGCTTGTACCGGGCACTGTCGTGCAGCATCGTGGACAGCTCCGGGTCGACGGCGCGGACCGCTTTGAGGAACGCGGCGTAGACGGCCGGGCCGGTGTGCGGTGGCGGGACCGCCGTGGCGGCGGTCGGCACCAGGGAGACGACGATCTGGGTGGGCATCGGGCCGGCGTACCCTCTCGGTCTGGTGTGGTCGGTGAGTGCCCCCCACTCAAGCAGACCGGCGCCAGCGGGCCGGGGGATCCGCTGCCCGACCCGGTCGGAGTCGGGCAGCGGATCGGATCCGGATTCGGTCCGCTCCGTAGGCGGTACCGGTGCAGGATCAGGACGCGGTGCAGCTCAGGTCGGTCGGTGTGGTGCTGGGCCCGGAGCCGACGAAGCCGACCGTGGTGGCGGCGTCCGGCGCGAGGGCCCCGTTGTACGGCTCGTTGCGTACCGTGTTGACTCCGCCGGACGTGGTCAACCGGCCGTTCCACAGCGACCCGATCGACGTACCGCTCGGGTTGGTCCAGGTGAGCGTCCAGCCGGAGATCGCCGAGGTGCCGGTGTTGCGCACCTCGATGCCGCCCTGGAAGCCGCCCTGCCAGCTGCTGGTCACCGTGTACGTCGCGGTGCAGCCGTCGTCGCCGGGGCCACCGTCGTCGGCCGCGGTGGTGACCGTCCGCGCCGGTGAGGCCGGCGAGACGTTGCCGGCGGCGTCGCGGGCCCGCACCGTGAACGTGTAGCTGGTCTCGGCGGTCAGGCCGGAGACGGTGTACGTGGTGCCGGAGACCGTGGCGACCAGGGTGGCCGGCGCACCGCCGGTCGACCGCAGCACCTGGTACGAGGTGACGCCGACGTTGTCGGTCGACGCCGCCCAGGTCAACGTCACCGAGTCGGCGGTGACGTCGCTGGCGGTCGGCTGGCCGGGGGCGGTCGGCGCGGTCACGTCGTCGTCCCCGCCGCCGTCGCTGTAGCGCTGCGCGAGGCTGATCCCGGTGGTGGAGCCGGCCCCGCCGAGCGGCACCTGGTGGTCGAGGCTGACGAACTTGCCGTCGTGCTGCCACAGCGCCGGCTTGAGCACCTGGTTGTACTTGACCTCGTCCCAACTGGTCCAGTCGTCGAGCAGCAGGCCGCCGGTGTCACCGGAGTTGGGGTTCAACGACCAGAACGTGTGGTGGATGCCGTAGTCGATCATCAGGTCGCGCAGGGCGTGCAGCCACTTGTCCTGCCGGGCGTCCTGGCCGTACCGGCCGCCCCACTCGCCGATCAGCAGCGGCGCGGTGTCGTCCTCGTGGATGTAGAGCCAGTTGGGCCGCCACACGTCCTCGGTCAGCGACGCCTTGTCGAACTCGCCCTGGAACCACGGCTGCTCGTAGACCAGCGGGCCGTAGTCGTGCGGGGAGTAGACCAGCTGGTCCTGGTTGGTGCCCAGGTCGACCGGGTGCTCGGCGACGCCCCGCAGGTTGCCGCCCCACCAGTTGTAGAAGTAGTTCGGGCTGAGGTCCGGGTTGGTGTTGGGGGAGTCCCAGTCGGCGTGCGGGCGCGGGTAGACCTCGATGCCTTCGCAGAGGATCAGCAGGTCGGGGTTGATCGCCAGGATCCGCCGACCGGCGGTTTCGCAGGCGTGCTTGAAGTTGTCCTGGTCGGTCGACGAGTCCCACTTGGCCCGCTGCGGGTCGTTCGGGGTGCCGTGCGGCTCGTTCTCGATGTCCATCGCGACGATCGTGTCGTTGTCGCGGTAGCGCTCGGCCACCCACTCCCAGCCCTGGTAGAAGTCCTCCGGGGTGATCGAGCCTTTGAACCACATCGGGTAGAGGTGGCCGGAGTTGTCGGCTTCGGCGCTGTGCACATCCAGCATGACCTTCAGGCCGTACTTTTCGCACAGGTCGAGCCAGTAGTCGAAGATCTGCAGGTTGTTCAGCCCGTCCAGCTCCGGGTTGACGTACGCGTTGATGTTGGGCCGGGCCAGCGGCTGGCCGGCCTTCCACTCCAGCAGCAGCTGGGTCGAGATCGGCACCCGGACGATGTTGATGCCGCGCTGTGCCATCGCGCGGGTGACCGCCTCGATGTTGGCCGACCACAGGCCGTGGAAGACCCGCTCGGTGGCGTTGTAGCCGAACCAGTTGGCCCCGGTGAGCCACACCTGGTTGCCGGCCTCGTCGACGATCGTGTTGCCGTCGGTGTGCAGCCAGTCGTTCGCCGGCACGGCCTGCGCGGCTGCGGCCGCGGCCGCGGCTGATGCGGTGGCTGGCGCTGATGCGGTGGCCGACGTGCCGGTGCGGGCAGCCGGTGGGGCGGCGGCTGCCGTGGCGGGGGCGGTCGGGACGGCGGCGACCGCCCCGAGTAGCAGGCCGGCCGCCGCTGTGGCGACCCACCGTGTCCGTATCGACGGCATTTAGCGGTTCTCCTGTCGTGGGTTGGGCAGTCGTGGGAGCGCTTCCATCGACAGAGGTTACGACGTACCAAGGTCGTAATGGAAGGACGTGGTCCCGGCGGGCGTACCGCCGGGGCGTGTCTGGCTGCGACAGATCCATTGACTTCCATTTTGTGGCTCCCGTAGGGTCGCAACGACGGCCTTCGATAGCGATGCGGTGACCTGGAGCCGGCATCGTGTGTCGCTCCGGGCGAAGGTGAGCAGGGCCGCCCTGGCGGGCCCGCCCGTTGTGCGCGCGTGGCTCGAGCCTCGCCGGCCAGCGTCCCCGCTCCAGTCGATCCCCCTGCGGCGTGATTCGGCGCACGCCTGTCCGCACCTGTCACGACAGAAAGCGAGCTCCCGAATCATGTTCCGAAGATTGGCCCTCTGCCTGGTCATGGTGCTGGTCACGATCAGCTTCAGCGCCGTGCCGGCCCAGGCCCAGGCGGACTTCACCGTCCTGGTCTTCAGCAAGACCGCCGGGTTCCGGCACGACTCGATCCCGGCCGGCATCGCCGCCATCGAGCAGCTCGGCGCGCAGCACAACTTCACCGTCGAGACCACCGAGGACGCCGGCCAGTTCACCACCGCCAACCTGTCCCGGTTCCAGGCGGTCATCTGGCTGTCGACCACCGGAGACGTCCTCAACGCCAGCCAGCAGTCGGCGTTCGAGAGCTTCATCCGAGGCGGCGGTGGCTACGCCGGCATCCACGCGGCGGCCGACACCGAATACAACTGGCAGTGGTACGGCAACCTGGTCGGCGCGTACTTCGCCAGCCACCCGGCGAACCAGAACGCCACCGTACGGATCGAGGACAGCTCGCACCCGTCGACGGCCGGGCTGCCGACCGCGTGGAACCGCTACGACGAGTGGTACAACTACCGGACCAACCCACGCTCGGACAACCACATCCTGGCCACCGTGGACGAGAGCACGTACACCGGCGGCACGATGGGCAGCGACCACCCGATCGCGTGGTGCCGAGGCTACGACGGTGGCCGCTCCTGGTACACCGGCATGGGCCACACCAACGAGAGCTTCAGCGACGCGAACTTCCGCAGCCACGTGCTGGGCGGCATCCAGTACGCCGCACAGGGCGCCGGCAACTGCTCGACCAGCCAGACACCCCCCGGCTACAGCGAGGTCACCCTGGCCAAGGGCGTGGCCGAGGTCGGCGAGCCGATGGGCATGACGGTGCTGCCGAACCGGGGCGTGCTGCACACCTCCCGCGAAGGCACCATCCGCTACACCGACGCGGCCGGCAACACCAAGGTGGCGCTGACCATCCCGGTGTACACCCACGACGAGGAAGGGCTGCAGAGCATCGAGGCGGACCCGAACTTCGCCACCAACCGCTGGGTGTACGTGTACTACTCGCCGCCACTGAACACCCCGGGCGGCGACGCGCCGTCGACCGGCTCGGCGTCGCAGTTCGCACCGTTCAACGGCTACAACCGGCTGTCCCGCTTCACGGTCAACGCCGACCACACCCTGGACCGGTCGTCGGAGGTGACGGTCCTGCAGGTCCCGACCAGCCGGGGCATGTGCTGCCACGTCGGCGGTGACATCGACTTCGACGCGGACGGCAACCTCTACCTGTCGACCGGAGACGACACGAACCCGTTCGACTCCAGCGGCTACACGCCGATCGACGAACGGTCCAACCGCAACCCGGCGTACGACGCGCAGCGTACCGCCGGCAACAGCAACGACCTGCGGGGCAAGGTGCTGCGGATCCGGCCGAGCGCAAACGGCGGCTACACCATCCCGGCCGGCAACATGTTCCCGGCCGGCACGGCGAACACCAAGCCGGAGATCTACGCGATGGGCTTCCGCAACCCGTTCCGGATGTCCGTGGACAAGGCGACCGGCATCGTCTACCTCGGCGAGTACGGGCCGGACGCCAGCACCGCCAACCCCAACCGCGGGCCGGCAAACCACGTCGCGTTCGAACGCATCGCCCAGCCCGGCTTCTACGGCTGGCCGTACTGCTCGAACTACAACACGCCGTACATCGACTTCACGTTCCCGTCCGGCCCCTCCGGTGCCCCGTTCAACTGCTCCGGCGGGCCGGTGAACAACTCCCCGAACAACTCCGGCATCACCCAGCTGCCCCCGTCGCAGCGGGCCTGGCTGCCGTACGGTGGCGAGCAGAACCCGCCGGAGCTGTGCTGCGGCGGCCTGTCACCGATGGACGCCGTGGTCTACAACTACGACCCCTCGCTCGCCTCCGACGTGAAGTTCCCGGCGTCGATGAACGGCAAGGTGTTCATCGGCGAGTTCGGCCGACGGTGGATCAAGACGGTCACGGTCACCGGCTCCGGCGGGGTGGGCTCGATCGACCCGTTCCCGGACTACACCGGCACCCAGGTGATGGACCTGGAGTTCGGCCCGGACGGCGCCCTCTACGTGCTCGACTACGGCACCGGCTGGGGCAGCGGTGACGCCAGCTCGGCGGTGTACCGCATCGAGTACAGCTCCGGCGGTGGCCGATCGCCGATCGCCGCCGCGTCCGCCGACCCGACCACCGGTAACGCGCCGCTGACCGTGCAGTTCAGTTCGGCCGGGACCAGCGACCCGGACGGTGACGCCATCACGTACGCGTGGGACTTCACCACGGACGGCAGCACCGACTCGACGCAGCCGAACCCGTCGTACACGTACACCAGCAACGGCGAGTTCACGGCGACGCTCACAGTGCGCGACAGCACCGGCCGCAGCGCCACCGCGAGCGTGGTGATCGGGGTGGGCCGGCCGACGGTCACCCTCGACCTACCGCGCAACGGCCGGCTGTTCGAGTTCGGTGACGCCATCCCGTTCGAGGTGACGGTCACCGACCCGGACGCGTCGACGATCGACTGCAGCCGGGTGAAGGTCAACTATCTGCTCGGGCACGACAGCCACGCCCACGGCATCTCCAGCGCCACCGGCTGCTCGGGCACCCTGCAGACCACCGAGGACGGCGAACACGACCCGAACGCGAACATCTTCGGAGTCATGATCGCCGAGTACACCCCGGCGGGCGAGACCATCCCGGTGACCTCGGCGCAGACGGTGCTGCAGCCCCGGACCCGCCAGGCCGAGCACTACGGCGACCAGCAGGGCACCACGCTGGTGGAGAAGGCCTCCGCACACGGCGGGAGCGCGGTCGGCTACATCGAGAACGGCGACTGGATCTCGTTCACCCCGTACAACCTGGCCGGGGCCACGTCGTTCACCGCCCGGGTCGCCTCCGCCGGCTCCGGCGGCACCATCTCGCTGCGGACCGGCTCGGCGTCGGGACCCGTCATCGGTACGGCCACCGTGAGTCCGACCGGCGACTGGGAGACCTGGACCACCGTCACCGGCACGCTCACCCCACCCAGCGGTACGCAGAACCTGTTCCTCGTCTTCACCGGCGGCTCCAGCTACCTGTTCGACGTCGACGAGTTCACCTTCCGTGGCGGCGGCACGACCCCACCGCCGACGACGGCGCCACCGACCACGGCGCCGCCCACCACGGCCCCGCCAACGACCGCTCCACCGACCACCGCACCACCGACCACGGCCCCGCCGACGACCGCACCACCGACCACGCCGCCGCCCACCGGGCCGTCGTGTTCGGCGACGTACTCGGTGATCGGGCAGTGGCAGGGTGGCTTCCAAGGTGAGGTGCGGGTCACCGCCGGATCAACGTCGATCAGCGGCTGGACGGTCACCTGGACGTTCAACGGCGGGCAGACCGTCAGCCAGTCCTGGAGCGCCACTGTCACGTCGAGCGGTGCCAACGTGACCGCCCGCAACGTTTCCTACAACGGGTCGCTCGGCGCCGGAGCCAGTACGACGTTCGGCTTCATCGGCTCGGGCAACAGCGGAGCCAACGTGTCTTCGCTGAGCTGCACCGCAAGCTGATCAACGAGGAACTGCGCGGCACCCATCGGCTGGTGGGTGCCGCGCAGTTCTGTCTTTCGGCCGCAGCGTCACTCCTTCGGATCAGGGTGCCACGAGGTGCCAGAAGGGCATCACTGTGATGCCATTGCGGCTTGCTAGTGGTGCCATCGTGTGCCATGATGGCGTCATGGACCTGACGTCGTACGTGAGCAACCTCGGGCGGGAGTTCGCCACCCTCGCCGAAACCGGCGGAGACGAGGCACGGGCACTGGTCGAGCGCCTGACCGGGTCGCTCGAGTCAGCCATCCGGATGACCCTGCTGGACGCGCTGTCGGCCGCCGCCGACGAGATCACCCGCGACCTGGCACCCGGCTCGGTGGAACTGCGGCTGCGAGGACGCGACCCGCAGTTCGTCGTCACCGCGCCACCCGCCGATCCGACCGGTCCGACCGGACCCGCCGGCGGGGACGCCCCAGCGACGGACGACGGCACACCGGACAGCGACCTGCTGACCGCCGAGGACGGCCCGGTCGCGCGGATCAACGTACGCCTGCCCGAGCAGCTCAAGGCCGCCATCGAGGAGGCCGCCGCCAAGGAGGGGCGCTCGGTCAACGCCTGGCTGGTCCGAGCTGCGGCCACCACCGTCCAGCAGGGCGGCCGGGACCGGCGTCGCGACGAACGCGGCACCGGGAAACGGAGCACGCAGACCTTCACCGGCTGGGTGCGCTAGCCACACCGCCCCCCGCGGTCCACCGTCCACCTTCCACACCTCACGTCCCCGACCTGCGGGGACGGCCCACCAACCCAAGATGCGGGGACAACCATGCCTACTTTCGACACACCCGAACCGATCTCCGTCACCCTCGAACTCGGCAGCGGCGACGTACGGATCGCCGCGAGCGACCGCACCGACACCGTCGTCGAGGTCCGCCCCAGCGACGCAGCCGACGACTCCGACGTGGCCGCCGCCGCCCGGGTACGCGTCGACTACGCCAACGGCACCCTGCGGATCACCGGCCCGAAGTCACCCGCCTTCGACTTCTCCCGCCGGACCCGATCGGCCGAGGTGTCCATCGAACTGCCCAGCGGCTCCCAGGTCTCCGCCGAACTGCAGCTGGGCGACGTCCGCTGCACCGGACGGCTCGGGCAGTGCCGGGTCAAGACCGCCGCCGGAAACGCCTGGCTGGAGCTGACCGGCCCGCTGCGGGTGGACACCGCAGCCGGCCACGTCACCGTCGACGGCGTCACCGGCGACGCCCGGATCGCCACCGGCTCCGGCAAGGTCCAGCTCGGCGAGATCGACGGCACCGCCGTGGTCAAGAACTCCAACGGCGAGACCACGATCGACGCGGTCACCGGCGACGTACGGGTGCGGGCGGCCAACGGCGACATCCGCGTCGAACGGGCCGGCGCCGGCGTCGACGCGAAGACGTCCAACGGCAGCATCCGCCTCGGCGAGGTGGTGCGCGGCTCGGTCGTGCTCGGCACCGCCATGGGCAACCTGGACGTCGGCATCGCCGAGGGCACCGCCGCCTGGCTGGAAGTGAAGACCGACTTCGGGCAGGTCCACAACCTGCTGGAGACCGCCACCCGGCCCGACGACGCCGACGAGACCGTCGAGGTACGCGCCCGCGTCTCCTACGGCGACATCACCATCCACCGCTCCTGACCCACTCCTTGCTCGAAGAGAGGGACACCATGACCTCCACGCAGCCCCAGCCGGCGATCGCCGCCACCGGGCTCCGCAAGGCGTACGGCGATCACGTCGTGCTCGACGGCATCGACCTGCACGTACCGGCGGGAACGGTCTTCTCGCTGCTCGGCGCGAACGGCGCCGGGAAGACCACCACGGTCAAGATCCTGTCCACGCTGATCCGACCGGACGCCGGGGACGCCCGGGTCGCCGGGCACGACCTCACCCGCGACCCCGACGCGGTACGCGCCGCGATCGGCGTCACCGGCCAGTTCTCGGCGGTGGACAACCTGCTCACCGGCGCGGAGAACCTGCGACTGATGGCCGACCTGCACCACCTCGGCCGGGCCGACCGGCAGCGGCGCGTCGCCGGACTGCTCGACCAGTTCGACCTGACCGAGGCGGCCGGCAAACCGGCGTCGACCTACTCCGGCGGCATGCGGCGGCGACTCGACCTGGCGATGACCCTGGTCGGCGACCCCCGGGTGATCTTCCTCGACGAGCCGACCACCGGGCTCGACCCGCGCAGCCGACGCACCATGTGGCAGATCGTCCGGGGCCTGGTCGCCGACGGCGTCACCATCTTCCTGACCACCCAGTACCTGGCCGAAGCCGACGAACTGGCCGACCGGATCGCGCTGCTCGACCACGGGCGGGTGGTCGCCGAAGGGACCGCCGAGGAGCTCAAACGCCGCATCCCCGGCGGGCACATCCGGCTGCGCTTCGCCGACCAGCGACGCCTCGACGCGGCCACCCGCGTACTCGACCAGACACCAGCAGCGCTCGGCCAGGCAGCCCACTCACTCGGCCAGGCCACCCGCGACCACGACCCGCTCGCCCTGCGGGTGCCCAGCGACGGCAGCCTGCAGGCGCTGAAGACCCTGATCGGCCGGCTCGACGCCCAGGCCGTCGAAGTCGACGAATTGTCCGTACACACACCCGACCTCGACGACGTCTTCCTCGCCCTGACCGGCGACCCCTCCGACGACAAGGTGACCACCCGATGAGCGCCCACGCCCTGGCCGGCCCGGCCGCCGCCGTCGCCGGCCTGCGTAACCACCCGCTGCGCGACTCGGTGACGATGCTGCGCCGCAACCTCAGACGCATGCTGCGCTACCCGTCGATGACCGTGACCCTCGTCGGGATGCCCGTCGTCTTCCTGCTGCTGTTCGTCTACGTGTTCGGCGGCACCCTCGGCGCCGGGCTCGGCGAACTCGGCGCGACGATGTCCGGCGGGACGCTTCCCGGCGGCGGGGCCGGTGGGCGCGCCGCGTACGTCAACTACGTGGCACCGGCGATCATCCTGATGACCGTGACGGCCACCGTCCAGGGGACGGCGATCTCGATCGCCATGGACATGACCGAAGGCATCATCAGCCGATTCCGTACGATGCACATCGCCCGCGGCTCGGTGCTGACCGGACACGTCCTGGGCAGCATGATCCAGGCGGTGGTCAGCCTGGCGGTCGTCATCGGCGTGGCGCTGCTGGTCGGCTTCCGGCCCACGGCCGGGCCGGTCGAGTGGCTGGCCGCCGCCGGATTCCTGCTGGTGGTGACCTTCGCGCTCGTCTGGCTGTCCGTCGCGCTCGGCCAGGTGAGCCGCAGCGTCGAGACGGCCAGCAACCTGCCGATGCCGCTGATCCTGCTGCCGTTGCTCGGCAGCGGGTTCGTCCCCACCGACTCGATGCCGGCCGGGCTGCGCTGGTTCGCCGAGTACCAGCCGTTCACCCCGATCATCGAAACCCTGCGCGGCCTGCTGATGGACGAGCCGGTCGGCGACAACGGGTGGATCGCGCTCGCCTGGTGCGCGGCCATCGCGCTCGGCGGATACCTCTGGTCGAAACGACTGTTCGACCGCGAGCCCTGACCCCTGGCCGGTCGGTCGGCCGACCGACCGGTCAAGCTGGGCGGGTCGTCGCGTCAAGTGGTGCGAGCAGCCGCCGAACCTGGGCGGCCTCGGACCGTATCCCGAGGCTCAGGAACAGGCCCAGCGCCTCCTGCCAGTCGTGCCGGGCAGCCGAGAACTGGCCGAGCAGGTGCAGGATCAGGCCGGATTCGCGGAGGCTTTCAGCCAGGCTCTGCCGCCGGCCCAGTTCACGCAGGGCAGCGGCTGCGGTGCGTTGGTCGGCCAGCGCCTCCTGGTAGCGCTGCTGGAGCCGGCGCACCATGCCCCGCTCCAGGTGGACCTTGGCCTGGCCGAAGCGATCGCCGACGCTGCGGTACGTCTCCAGACATTCCTGCAGGACGGTGACCGCCGCGTCGTAGCGCTCGGTGTCCCGGTAGAGGCTGGCCAGGTTGGTGAGCCCGATGGCCTGCCCGTAACGGTCGCCGAGCTCCCGGAAGAGTGCCATGCCCCGCTCGTGGGCGCGCTGAGCCTCGTCGTAACGGCCGAGCAGACGCCACACCAGGCCCAGGTTGCCCAGGTTCATGGCCTGGCCGCGCAGGTCACCCAGCTCCTCGTTGACGGCCAGACACGCCTGGTAGCACATCAGCGCCTCCTGGCTGCGTCCCTCGGCCTGGTGGACGTTGCCCATCAGCGCCAGCGCCTGGGCATGGCCGTGCCGGTCGCCGATGGCGCGGTGCCGGGCGATCGCGGTACGCAGGTGTTCGGCGGCCTCGTCGAACCGTTCCAGCTGGCACAGTGCCGCGCCCATGTCGGTGTGGGCGACGGCCAGTGCGGAATTGTCGTCGCTGCGGGCGGCCACCTCGAGCACCAGGCTGTTGATGGCCGACACGTCGCCCCAGGAGTTGCGAACCCGGTGGAAGGCATACAGGCCCTGACCGAGCTGGACGACCAGGCTGGCCGGTACAGCCGGATTCGCCGCGGCCTGGTGCAGCGCCACCAGGTGGTTGCTGCGCTCGTCGTCGAGCCAGCGCAGCGCCGAGTCGGGGTCCGGGAACGCGGTGGCGTCGCCTGTCCACTGGTCTCCCACGGTCTGCGGGCGGCGGTCGCCGGGGCGCAGCAGGGGGTACGTCCCCCAGACCGTACCGACGTACCAACCGATGGCCCGGGTGAGTGCGGCGGCCCGCTCCGCGCCACGCAAGGAGATGGTGGCCTGCTCACGGCCGTACAGGCGGATGAGGTCGTGGTGGTGGTAGCGGCCGGGCACCTCGCTGTCGAGCAGGCTCGCGGCGACGAGCCGTTCCAACGCCCGGGCGGCCGCGGTCGGGGGCCGGTCCATCAGCCGGGCGGCGAACAGGTCGCTGACGTCCGGCCCGTCCCAGATGCTGAGGGTCGCGATCGCGGTCGCGGCGTCCCGGTCGATGGGGTCGGCACTGCCGCGCAGCTTCCGGTGGGACAGGGCGATGCTCGCGCGGACGCTGAGGTCGGCCACCTCAAGTTCGTCGAGGCGGCGCTGCTCGTCGGCGAGCCGCGCGGCGAAGTCCCGCACCGTCCACCCGGAGTGGGCCGCCAGTCGCGCGCCCGCGATCCGCAGCGCCAGCGGGAACCGGCCACACCAACGGACCAGCTCACGCGCGGCCTGCGGATCGGCGGCGATGCGCTCGTTCCCGACGGTCCCGGTCAGCTGGGCTAGGCCCTCCTGCTCGGTGAGGGGTTCCAGCTGGATGTGGTGTGCACCGTCGAGAGTGCTCAGCATCCGGCGGCTGGTCACGATCACGCCGCATCCGCCGCCGCCGGGTAGCAGGGGCGCGACCTGGGCGGCGTCGCGTGCGTTGTCGAGCACGACAAGCAGGCACAGGTCGGCGACTGCCGAGCGGAACATCGCCGCAGCCTCGTCGACGTCCATCGGCAGGCGGACCGGTGCGGCGTCGAGCGCCCGCAGGAACCGGTGCAGGGCGTCGAGTGGGCTCACCGGGGCGAGACCGGCGGTAGCGCCGCGTAGATCGGCGTAGAGGACACCGTCGGGGAACCGGTCGGCGAACCGGTGGGCGGCGTGTACGGCCAGAGCCGACTTGCCGATGCCGCCCACTCCTTGCACCGCGACCACCGCCACGGGTCCGGTGGTGCCGGTGCCGAACAGCCGCCGTATCGTGGCGAGCTCCTGGTGGCGGCCGGTGAAGGTGGGCACGTCGCGCGGCTGCTGTCGTGGTGCTGGCTGTGACGCGGCGGCGGTCGACGCCGGCGCGTCCCGCAGGGCGGCCTGGTGCAGCGCCTGCAGGGCCGCGCTCGGCTCGAAGCCGAGCTCGGAGACGAGGCGTTCGCGAAGCTCCCGGTAGGCATCCAGGGCCTCGGCCCGCCGGCCGGCGTGAGTCAGGGTGGTGATCAGCAGCCCGGCGAACCGCTCCCGGAACGGGTGCTCGGCGACCAGCCGGCGCAGCTCCGGGACGAGCCGGTCGGCCTCGCCACGGGCCAGTTCGCGCTCGATGCAGTCGGCGTGTACGCAAAGGCGCCGCTCGTCGAGTCCGGCCGCCTCCGCTTCGAGGAACCCGCCCCGTAGACCGGCGAGCGCGGGACCTCGCCACAGTGCGAGCGCCTGCCGGTACATCGAGACGGACCTCGCGTCGTCGGGTGCCGTGGCGGCCTGCCGGACGAGGCTGTCGAACGCGAGGGCGTCGACCTGCTCCGGCGCGACCCGCAGCAGGTAGCCAGCGGTGCGGGTGTCGACGGCGCCCCCGGCGCGGGTGAGCGTGGCCCGGAGGCCGGCGATACGGTTGAGGACCTGCCGGCGGGCCGTCCTCGGTGGATCGCCGTCCCAGGCGGCCGCGATCAGCGCGTCAACCGATACCGGGCGGTTGGCGTTGAGCAGCATCGCGGCCAGTAGTCGCTGCGACCGCGGCCCACCCACCGGTACGTCTCCCTGATCGGCGCATACCTGAAGCGCGCCAAGGATCCGGTACTCCACTTGGCATCCCCCCGAAGCGCCAAAGCGGCGACACGGTATCCGTCCTCTGTGAACGAGTCAATGCTCAGGCCTGTGACATAACAGTGTAGCGTCGATGTTACCGCCGTCGATGCTGAAACGGTCCTGCACGGAGGACCGGCGGCTGCGGTGCGGCTTCGCGTCTCCGTGTTCAGATCCGAGCCCACGGAGGGCCAATGAGCCGCCTTGTCGACGTACCGTTCACCACCGATCTGCACCTGCGCCTGCTGCTGAGTCTCGACCGTGGTCACAACGTGCAGCGCGCGGTGCGGGCGGCCACCCGCCCCGGCGACCGTGTCCTCGATGCCGGAACCGGCAGTGGCCTGCTGTCGTTCGTCGCCCTGCGGGCCGGGGCGGTCAGCGCGGTGGGCGTCGACCGCCAGCACCTGGAGTTGGCCCAGGCGGTGGCGGAGAAGAACGGCCTGGCCGATCGGATGACCTTCCTGCAGGCAGACCTGATGGACCTGGACCTGCCGCCGGCCGTCCTCGAGGCTCGGTTCGACCTGCTGCTGGCCTTCATCTACACCAACCATCCGTTGATCGACGAGGCCCGCTCCCGCATGGTGTTCGAGCTGCGGGACCGCTTCTGCGTGCCCGAGTGCCGCATCGTGCCGGGAGCGGTGCGCTACAGCGTCGCCGCGTGCGAGCGGCTGGACTGGGACCTGTTCACCGAGCGGGCCGACCTGGACGCCTCCGCTGACGTGCTCCGCAGCGTGTACGGGTTGGACTACCAGCCGTTGATCGACCGCACCAAGCAGGAGCTGCCGATCAAGCGGAGCCGGCCCACCGACCCGGCCGCGACGGCCTGGCGGCCACCCACCTCGATGGCATCGGTCCGCTTCGACCGACGTCACGTGCGGCTGCTCAGCGAGACCGACACCTTCCACATGATCGACTACTCGGCACCGTCGTTCATCGGCTTCCCCGGCGAGACGCGACTGCGGGCAGCGGTACCAGGGCGGGTGTCGGGCCTGCTGTGGACGCAGGAGCTGCTCTACGACGGACAGCCGGTCTGGACCACCGAGACGTACAGCCCCCTGGCGGCGCCGCTGGCGGTCTCGACCGGCGACACCATCGTGGCGCGTACCGGTGAGCAGTGGCGAGCCACCAACACCGTGCCGGCCCAGGTCGAGCGCGGATGAGCGTCGCCGTCCCACGCACCGACATCGCCGCAACGGCCGGCCTCAGCCACCACACCGGCTGCCCCGTCGAATGCGTGCTCGGCGCCGTCGCCGCCATCGCGGTCCGCACCGAGCAGGGCACCGAGACGACCACGGTCGAGGCGACCGTCATCACCGGTGGCCTGACCCATCAGCACCGCTACCGGTTGACCGGCGCGCCCTCGCCGCGGGCGCTGCTGGCACAGCGCGGCACGCGCATCGCCGCCGACGACGACGCGGTGCCGATCGTCGTCGAGGTGCATGACGACGGCGACCTGCTGTACGCCACCGCCGGCACGAGCGGGCCGGTGCCGGGCTGGCTGGGGCGGCTGCCGGTGCTGATGCGCGGCTGCGCGACGAGCCCCGACGCCCCGATCGACTCGCTGAGCCTGCTCGACGACGACGAACGCGCGCTCATCGAGGACAGGTGGAACGACACGGCGCGCCCGTACCCGAGCGGTACCACGGCGTCGCACCTGATCGCGGCGCAGGCGCGGCGCACACCGGCCTCCGTCGCGCTGATCTGCGGCGACGAGACGCTGACCTACCGGCAGCTCGACGCCGCCGCCCACCGGCTCGCGGCCCGGCTGCGCCGTACCGGCGCGGGACCCGGCGACATCGTCGGCGTACACCTGCAACGCGGGATGCTGCAGGTGGTGGCCATGTTGGCGGTCTGGAGGGCCGGCGCGGCCTGGCTGCCCCTCGACCCCGCCTACCCCCACCGGCGCCTGGAGTTCATGCTCACCGACAGCGGCGCCATGATCGTGCTCACCGACGCCGAGGCCGCCACCCCGCCCGCCGGGCTGCACGCCGGCCGGGTGCTGCTGCCTCTCCACCACGATCTGCTGCACAGCGAACCGGACCGCGAACCGGACCGCGACCCGGCGGCGGGCCACGAGTGCGACGCCGCCCCGGGCGGCACCGCGTACCTGATCTACACCTCCGGGTCGACGGGCACGCCGAAGGGCGTCGACGTGCCGCACTCGGCGCTGCTCAACCTGCTGTACGGGGCCGCGGACCTGATCGGCCTCGGCCCGGCCGACGCGCTGCTGTCGGTGACCTCGCTGTCCTTCGACATCGCCACGCTCGAACTGCTGGCGCCTCTGCTGACCGGCGGACGGGTGGTCATCGCCGGACCGGACGACGTGCGCGATGGCGCCCGGCTCGGGCAGCTGCTGCGCCGCAGCGGGGCCGGCGTCATGCAGGCCACCCCGACGACCTGGCAGATGCTGCTGGCCGCGACCCCCGACCTGCCGCCGCTGATCGCGCTCTGCGGCGGCGAGCCCATGCCGCCGGCGCTGGCCCGTCGGCTGGTGGCACGGTCGCGTGCGGTGTGGAACATGTACGGACCGACAGAAACGACGGTCTGGTCGACGGCGGCGCGTATCGGGATCCAGGACGCCGACCGCCCGACGATCGGCCGCCCGCTGCCGAACCAGAGCGTCTACGTCACCGACGCCCACCTCCGGCCGGTCCCGGTCGGCTGGGTCGGCGAGCTGTGCATCGGCGGCGCCGGGCTCGCCCGCGGGTACTGGAACCGCCCCGAACTGACCGCGGAGCGGTTTCCCGTCGACGCGGCCGGCCGCCGGCTCTACCGAACCGGTGACCTGGCCCGCCGGCTGCCGGACGGCCGACTGGAAATCCTCGGCCGGGACGACCAGCAGATCAAGATCGCTGGATTCCGGGTGGAGCCCGGGGAGGTGGAGGCGGCGCTCGCCGGGCTGTCCGGCGTCGAACGCGCGGTGGTCGCCGCCGTGGCCGGGCCGGACGGCGCGAAGGAGCTGGCCGCCTGGGTCGTGCCCGCCGACGACACCGTCACGGTCGCCGACATCCGGGTTCGGCTGGCGCGGGTCCTGCCGCCGTACCTGGTGCCGTCCCGCCTGACCCTCAGCGCAAGCCTGCCGCTGCTGCCCAACGGCAAGATCGACCGTCCGGCACTGCGCCGTACGCCGCTGACCACCGCGTCCCCGGCGCAGGCGGAAC
Organism: Solwaraspora sp. WMMD792; assembly: GCF_029626105.1. NCBI lineage: Bacteria > Bacillati > Actinomycetota > Actinomycetes > Micromonosporales > Micromonosporaceae > Solwaraspora > Solwaraspora sp. WMMD792. The sequence goes on along the minus strand of NZ_JARUBH010000009.1, from coordinate 3,493,733 downwards.
CCCCAGTCACCGCGTCCCCGGCGCAAGGGCGGCCCTCGACGGAGGCCGAGAGGTCGGCGGCGCACCTCGCCGCGCGATCCGATGCGCGCCCCCACGGCGAGGCTCTGCGCACCGCGATGGCCGCGATCTGGGCCGACGTGCTGGCCGTCGACACGGTCGACGTGGACGACGACTTCTTCGGCATCGGCGGCTCGTCCCTGCGCGCGGGCGAGCTGATCAACCGCCTCCAGCGGATGAACCCCGCCGGCGACGTGCTCTACGTCCGCGCCCTGTTCGACGCTCCGACCCTGCGCGCCTTCTGCACCTACCTGGCCACGCAGTACCCGGCGTTGGCGACCCACCTCACCGGCGCGCCGCAGACCACCGCCAGCCGCCGCCCCGACACGGCGATCACCGGTGCCGATCTGCGACGGTTCCGCGCCATCGTCACCGGCGTCGAGCCGGCGCCGGCCGCCGGTCCGAAGCTGCCCCGCGCGGCCTTCATCCTGTCCGCCCCACGGTCCGGGTCCACCCTGCTGCGCGTGCTGTTGGCCGGCAGCAGCCGGCTCTTCGCCCCGCCGGAGCTGGAGCTGCTCGGTTTCGACACGATGGCCCAGCGCGCGGCCGCGCTCGGCGGCAGCCACCGGTACGCCACGGAGGGTCTGCTACGCGCCGCCATGGACCTCGACGGCGGCACCGCCGCCCAGGCGGCCGAACGCCTCGCCGAGCTGGCCGACCGGCCGGTCCGGGACACCTACGACTACCTGCAGTCCAGCGCGCGGGGCAGGCTGCTGGTCGACAAGACCTCCACCTACGCCGTGGACGCCGCAGCGATCCGCCGCGCCGAGACGCTCTTCGACCAGCCGTACTACATCCACCTCGTCCGGCATCCGGGCGGCATGATCGACTCGTTCCTGCGGGCCCGGATGGAGCAGGTGTTCCGCCACCCACACGCGTTCACCCCGCGTGAGCTGGCCGAGCTGACCTGGCTGACCGCCAACGACAACGTCACCGCCGCACTCGCCGACGTGCCGGCCGACCGCCGCATCCTCATCCGCTACGAGGACCTCGTCGCCGACCCGCAGGAGGTGCTGACCCGGCTCGCCGGCTTCCTCGGCGTACCCCTCGAACCGGCCATGCTGGACCCGGCCGTCGGCGCCGACGGCCGGATGACCAGCGGTTTGCACCCGCAGTCGCGCATGCACGGCGACCCGACGTTCGACCCGGACCGCGGCGTCGACGCCACCGCCGCCGAGCGCTGGCGGCACGCGTTCGACCCCGCGACGCTGTCACCGGCCACGACGGCACTGGCCCGTGCCCTGGGGTACCGGCGTGAGGACCGGCCCGCCGAGTCGCGGACCGCGCCGCTGAGCACCCACCAGCGCGGCATCTACCTCCACGAACAGATCAGCGGTGTGCGTACGCTCTACAACATCTGCAAGGCGTGGCGACTCGCCGGTGACCTCGACCCGGCCATGCTGCGCGCCGCCGTGCAGCGCGTCGTCGACCGGCACGAGGCGCTGCGTACCGCCGTGACCGATGTGGACGGCACGCCGACGCAGCGGGTGCGCACCGACGTGGCGGCGTCGTTCACCCAGCGGCGGCTGCCGGCCACTGCCGGACCCGACGGCCTGCGGGCCGCGCTGGAGGAGTTCGCCGCGCAGACCCTCGACCTCGAAACCGGGCTGGTGCTGCGCGCGGTGCTCATCGGGCTCGGCCCTGGCGAGTGGGCGTTCGGGCTGCTCGTGCACCACGCGATGGTCGACGGGTCGTCGCTGGCCGCCGTGCTGCGCGACATCTCCGCCGAGTACGCCGGAGTCCTGGCCGCCCGCGCGCCCACCCCGGCACCGCCGGCACACTTCATCGACGTGCTGCCGGACCCGGCCGGACCCGGCCCCGACCCGGCGGACGTGGCCTACTGGCGCCACACGCTCGACGGCGCGCCGGCGCTGCTGCCGCTGCCCACCGAACGGCCCCGGCCGGCCCGCAAGGCGTACCGCGGCCGCCGGGTGCCGGTGTCGTTCGACGGCCCGGAGTGGCAGCGGGTCGGCGAGTTCGCCCGCCGCCACGGCGCGACGCGGTTCATCGTCCTGCTGGCGGTCTTCAAGACGTTGCTGCTGCGCTACGTCAACAGCGCCGACTCGCCGGGGATCGGCGTGGGCACCGCCTTCGTGCAACGCCCCGAGGACGAGGACAGAGGCAGCCAGGTCGTCGGCATGTTCACCGGCAACCTGCCGCTCTACACCCGGCTCGCCGGTGACCCCACGTTCGCCGACTTCCTCGCCACCGTACGGGAAACCTGCCTGGAGGCGTTCGAGCACCACCGGATGTCGTTCGAGGACATCGTCCGGGAGCTCGGCGTGCCACGCGATCCCGGATACTCGCCGCTGGTGCAGGTGCTGTTCACCTCGGAGCCGCCGGAGGCACAGCAGCTCCGGCTCGCCGGGGTGCAGGCCGAACGCCTGGACGTGCAGTGGCGTACCGCGAAGTACGACCTCACGGTCAGCCTGATCACCGCCGACGAGGCGCTCGGCGGCTGGTGGGAGTACGACGCGGACCTGTGGGACGAGGACCAGGTCCAGGGCATGGCCCGGCACTTCGTACGGCTGCTGCGCCAGGTCGTGCGCGACGCCGGCCGGCCGCTCGGCGACTACCAGCTGCTCGACGACGCCCAGACCGCCGAGCTGCTACGCGCCGGCGCCGGCCCGGCGCAGCCGCGACGCCCACTGCCCGTCGAAGCAGCCGTACGCCGGCACGCCCAGGAGCGCCCGGACTCCGTCGCCGCCCGCGACGACGACACGACGCTCACCTACGCCGACCTCGACGCGCTGTCCGACCGTTGGGCCGGCCAACTCATCGAGCAGGGCATCGGCGCGGAGACGATCGTCGCCGTGCTGACCGGTCGCACCCCGATGTTCGTGGCCGCCTGCCTGGCGGTGATAAAGACCGGCGCGGCGTACCTGCCGATCGACGCCGGCACCCCGGCGGAGCGCATCCGGTTCATGCTCCGCGACAGCGGCGCCGCCGCTGCGCTGGTCACCACGGCCACGGCCGACCTGGTACCGGACGACGTCGCCACCCTGGTCATCGACGGACCGCAGTCACCCGGGGGACCGGAGGCGCCGGCCCGAAAGCGGGACATTGAGCCGGCCGACTTGGCCTACGTCATCTACACGTCCGGCTCGACCGGGCAGCCGAAGGGCGTGCTGGTCGAGCACGCCGCGCTCGACAACTTCGTGGCCTGGTTCACCGAGGCGTACGGACTCGGGCCGCAGGACCAGTGCACGCAGACAGTCAACGCCGGCTTCGACGCCTGCGTGATGGAGCTGTGGCCGTGCCTCGCCGCCGGCGCGACGCTGCACTTCGCCCCCGCCGCTGTCCTGACCGACCCGGCCGGCATGTGGAACTGGCTGCGGGACATCGCCGCGACCGTGAGCTTCCTGGTCACCCCGCTGGTCGAGACGATGCTGGCCGAGCCGGTGCCCGACGGCCTGGCCCTGCGGACCGTCATCACCGGCGGGGACCGGCTGCATCGGCAGCCCGCGCTGGGCGGGTGCGGCTTCACACTGATCAACGGGTACGGCCCGACGGAGAACACGATCCTGTCGACGGTCGCCGTCGTGCAGCCGGACGACCCGTACGACCGGCAGCCGCCGATCGGGCGACCGGTGCCGGGCACCACCGCGTACATATTGGACGACCGGCACCGGCCGGTGCCGCCCGGCGTCGAGGGCGAGCTCTACGTCGGCGGAGTACAGGTCGCCCGCGGCTACCTGAACCAGGACGAGCTGACCCGCGACCGTTTCCTGCCCGACCCGTTCGGCCCACCCGGCGGGCGGCTCTACCGGACCGGTGACCGCGTACGCCAGCGCGCCGACGGGCAGATCGACTTCGTCGGCCGGGTCGACGACCAGGTCAAGATCCGTGGATTCCGCATCGAACTCGGCGAGATCGAGGCGGCACTGCGGCAGATCCCCGCAGTCGCCGACGCGGCCGTGGTCGTCACCGGCACCGGCACCGGCCGCCGGCTGACTGCCTTCGTCACCGGCGCCGTCGGGTCCGCCAGCACGGTCGGCGAGCACCTGCGCCGCACCCTGCCCGGCTACATGGTGCCCAGCGTGACCACCGTGCTGGACAGCCTGCCGTTGACCCACAACGGCAAGGTCGACCGCCGGCGGCTGCGGGCGCAGGCGGACGACGGACCCGCCCACACCGTCACCGAGCCGGCCACGCCACTGGAAGCTGAGCTGCTGCCGCTGTGGCGACGGGTGCTGGGCACCGAGCAGATCGGCGTCACCGACTCGTTCTTCGAACACGGCGGCCACTCGCTCAACGCCATGCGTCTGGCGTCGGTGATCCGCCGCGAGACCGGCCACCACATCCGGCTGCCGCTGCTCTTCCAGGCCCCGACCGTCCGCGACATCGCCCGGGCGCTCACCGCCGAGCAGGACACCCGTCGGCATCTGATCCAGCTGCAGGCCGGCGACGGTCGTACGCCGCTGATCTGCGTACACACCTCGGACGGCACGGTACTGCCGTACGCGCCGCTGACCGGCTTCTGCGGGCCGGACCAGCCGGTCTGGGGCGTGCAGGCCGACCCCGTGCCGCCGGGCGGGCACCGGTCGCTGACCGAGATGGCGGCCGCGTACCTCGACGAACTGCGCACCGCAGGCGTGCTCGGCCCCGTCGACCTGCTGGGCTGGTCGTTCGGCGGGCTGCTGGCTTACGAGATGGCGCGACAGTCCGTCGCGGCCGGCACGCCGGTGCGGCGGGTCGTGCTGCTCGACGCCGAGCCGCTGACCGGCGACGTGATCACCGACGAGGAGGCCATGCTGCGGGAGTTCACGCTGCAGCTACGCCGCCGGGCCGGCGCGGTCGACACCGGTGAACCGCCGGGCAGCTGGCCCGAGCTGGTGAGCGCCGCCCGACGTCTCGGATGGATCGATGCGGAGGTCGCCGAGCAGGAGCTGCGGGCCACCTACGACACGTTCCGCGCCCACGTCCGGCTCGGCCAGGCGTACCGGCCGGAACCCGCCGACCTGCCGCTGCTGCTGGTCACCGCCACCGACCGTGCCCCGGACGTACGACGCGCGCAGGTCCGGGCATGGCAGCAACTCACCGGACGGGACGTCGAAGTGGTTGAGATCCCCGGCGACCACTTCGACATGGTCGGCGACGCTGCGCTGCGCCGCGTCGCCCAACTGCTGAACATCGAGGAGGAGCCAGCTCCGTGACCACCGCAGAGACCGGGTCGACCGCCCAGCAGCAGACATCGACACGCGCCTGGCTGGGCCTCGCCGTGCTGCTGACCGGCACATTCGTGGCCCAGGTGGACTTCTTCATCGTCAACGTCGCGATCCCGAGCGTGCAGGCCGACCTCGGCGCGACCCTGTCGCAGGTGCAGCTGATCGCGGTCAGCTACGGCGCCGCCTACGCCGTCGCGGTCATCACCGGCGGCCGGCTCGGCGACCTGTACGGCCGCAAACGCATCTTCATGATCGGCGTCACCGGCTTCGCCGTCGCGTCCCTGCTGTGCGGCACCGCCACCGACGCCTGGGTGCTCATCGGCGCCCGGGTCGTCCAGGGAGCGGCGGCCGCGCTGCTGATGCCACAGGCGATCGGCTCGCTGCACGCGATGTTCGCCGGCCAGGCCCGGGAACGCGCATTCGCCGTCTTCGGCGTCTCCATGGGAATGGCCTGGGTCAGCGGCATCGTGCTCGGTGGCCTCCTGCTCAGCGCCGACATCGCCGGGCTCGGCTGGCGCGCGATCTTCCTGATCAACGTGCCGCTCGCCGCCGTCGCCCTCACCGGCGCCGCGCTGACGCTCACCGAGTCACGCCGCCCCGCCGCCCCACGGCCGGACCTGCTCGGCATGGCGACCCTGGCCGTGCTTCTCGGCCTGCTCATCGTCCCGCTGATTCTCGGCCGTCAGGCCGGCTGGCCGGCCTGGAGCATCGCCGGGTTCGCCCTCTCCGCGGTGGCCACCGTGGTCTTCGTGGCCGTGGAACGGCGCGTCCTGCGCCGCGGCGACGATCCGGTCCTCTCGCCGGACCTGTTCCGCGACCGCACCTTCCGGCTGGGCCTGACCGTCATCGTGGTGTTCTTCCTCGGCCCGCCCGGATTCTTCCTGCTCACCACGCTGTATCTGCAGGTTGTCGCAGGATTCACCGCGTTGCAGGCCAGCCTGAGCCTGCTGCCGTTCGGCGTCACCTTCGTGCTGACCTCGCAGTTCATCAACCCGATCAAACGCCGCCTCGGCGATTGGACGATCGTCCTCGGCTGCGGTGTGATGGCCGTCGCGCTCGCCGGACTCGCCACCGTCGTGCACACCACCGGGGAACAGATCACGCTGGCCGCCCTCATCCTGCCGGTGCTGCTGCTCGGCACCGGCCAGGCTCTGGTCACCACGCCGCTGTACGAGATGCTGCTGCGCAACGTCCGCCGAGAGATCGCCTCGACGGCGTCAGCCGTGTTCACCACCGTGCAACTGGTCGCCCAGTCGCTGAGCGTCGTGATCGTCACCATCATCTTCGCGGCGTTGGCGCAGGCCAGCCTGGATCAGGCGCTGCCCGCCGACGGCGACGGCGAGGGTGCCACGCGGCCGGCCGTCGCCGCCTGCGCCGACGAGGGCTTGACCGACTTCACCGCCGGCACCCGCGTCAGCTGCCCCGACGCGCCGCCGACGACACGCACGGCGGTCGAGGCCGAGGCCCGCGCGGTGACCGCCGTGGCCGCCCGGCAGGCGTACGTCGGCACGTTCGCCTTCAATCTGCTGGTGCTGGTGGTGAGCGGTGCCGTCGTCGCCCGCCGTGCCCGCCGGTGACGTTGCGCTCTGGCCGGCGGACGCCGTGTCACCTCACCGGGTCGGGATCACTGGTCGAGCTTGATGCCTCAGGTGCATCAAGATGCACCTGAGGCATCAAGCCACGGAAGCATCATGGGTTTCCTGGCTCGGGTACGCGGCACCTCGCTCACAGCCGGTCGCCGGCGTTCGCGTCGGTGGTGCGGTGGCGATGAGGGTCGCGGTGACCGTGAGCAGCCCGGCCAGCCACGCCATGGGGCAGGCCGACCATCGTGAAGCCGAGCCACGGCGGCGCCCACGGGTCGCCGCCGCTGATCGCGGCATGGTTGGCGGCCAGCCCGCCCACCGCCAGAGCGGGCAGGATCAAGACGGCGGCAGCTCCGAGCAAGGAGACGGTGACGGCCCGGACCCGGGCGCGTCTTCTGGTGTGAGCATCGAGTTGCCGGAGGGCAAGCAACGTGGTGATCAGGGCGACGAGGAATCCGGTGACCGCCAGCGGCCAGACCCACGACGGCTGCGCGCGGCCAACGTCGAGCACGAAGCTCGTGGCGTCCCGCGCGGACAGGCGCACGGCGACACCGTCCCGGGTCGCCGTGAAAGCGTCGTAGTCGCCTCTGGCGCGGAATCGTTTGGCATCCCAACCGGCAGCCGTGAGCCGGTCGACCGCCTCGCTGACCATGCGGCCGTCGGAGGTTGACGCCGGACCGAACGGCAACGGGACCCTGACGGTCCCGGCGACGTAGCCGTCCTCCGACAAGCAGGTTCCAGGCACCGTCGACAGCCGGCGGAAATCCGTGCCGGTCACCGTTTCGGGTCGGCTCACCCGCCTCGACGCCGGGAAACGCGACAGCGACCGCCTGTCGGGCTGCCACCGTGTCGGTGGTCGGCCCTGCCGTCTGCCAGCCCAGCCATGAACCGAATACGGCACCGACAAGGCCGGCCAGCGTCGCAACAATCAGATAAGCGATCTCCGCCTTGTGTCCAGCATGTAGAGGCGCATGTCAATTGACATCTGGTGACCAGGTTTCAGTCCGGTGCGGTTTTCGTGTGCTCGGGGACAGTACCATCTTATGAAGGAGGTGTACGAGCTGCGCGAGTTTCAATCCGGTGCGGTTTTCGTGTGCTCGGGGAGTTCACAACTATCGACGAAGCATGCGCGCGGTACGACTTGTTTCAATCCGGCGCGGTTTTCGTGTGCTCGGGGACCGTGTCCGAAATGTCGGGCGGTCTGACCTGCGGAAACAGGGGCCCTCGGGGGCAACCTCCTGTTGATCATGATCTTGGGAAGCTGCTAGACGATCTTTGACGGGCATGTTTTCGCAGCTCAGGTCTACTTTGGGATCTTTCCGCCAACCTACCCCGGATCCCGGGCGTGTCGGGGGTTGTCGCAACGGGCATTCCGGACGAATCACCTCCCTGGGGGATCCTGGCGGGTCTGCCAGGCTCCAGTCTATTCGCTCGTCCACAGTGAGCCTTTTCCAAGCTGATGTTGCAGCTCAGGAGGGGTGTGGCAGGCCCGGTGATCGATGGGTGCGAGGCTCCAGGTAGGACAGCTGTCGACCAAGACTCGAAGCCCCAACCGGGAGCCTCGCCGTGCTGTCCTACCCCGCCACGATTCCGTTGTCCAGCCGCACCCTGAACCACCTCGCCGAACGTATCCGCGGCCACCGCAAGCAGCGCCGCTCCCGGTGGCGGCGACTCGACCCCGCCCGGCAGGCGCTGCTCGTTCTGGCTCATCTGCGAAACGGCGACACCTACACCCGCCTCGCCGCCGGCTTCAAGATCGGTGTCGCCACCGCCTGGCGGTACGTGCAGGAGGCGATAGCCCTGCTCAGTTCGGCAGCCGACGACCTGGACACCGCGATGCGACGCATCCGGCTGCTGGCGTACGCAATCCTGGACGGCGCCCTGATTCCGATCGACCGGGTCGCCGACCAACGACCGTACTACTCCGGGAAACACAAGCAACACGGGGTGAACGTGCAGGTCATCGCCGATGCCGCTGGCCGGCTCGTATGGGCTTCACGGGCGCTGCCCGGTTCGGTCCACGACCTGACCGCAGCCCGAACCCACGGCATCATCGACGCACTGACCAGGGAAGACGTGATGACCTTCGCCGATAAGGGCTACCAAGGAGCCCACGGCAGCGTGCGCACACCGTTCAAGCGACGCCGCTTCCGCCCGAAGCTGTCACGCCGGCAGAAGGCCGTGAACCGTGCCCACGCGAAAATCCGCGCTCGCGGCGAACGCGCGATCGCCACCGTCAAGACCTGGAAGATCCTGAACAAGCTGCGCTGTTGTCCACGACGAGCGACCCCCATCGTGCAGGCCATCCTCGTTCTGCAGCACGTCGAAGCCAACCGCTACACAGGATGAAAAAGGCTCAGTGATGGAATAGGGGAGTAGGTGGGGCGGCGGTGGGTTTCCGCCGCCCCACCCACTCCCCGGATACCCGGACTATCCGGGTGGTTCCGATAGGAGATCGTCCAGCCACTCGACACCGGCACCGGCGACGAGGACCGCGAGGATTTCCAGTCGCCGACGGGCGATGCCGGCCGGCAGCCGCAGTCGTCGTGCGCAGGACTTTTCCAGATCGACGGCGGATCGTTCGAGCGCGACATCGCACATCTCGGCGAGCAGCTTCGGCAGCCCGCTGCGGCGTACGGCCGGGTTGGCCAGCAGCCGCAGCAGCACCTGGCGGCGACGACGCCGTTGGGGAGTGTCGCCGGGGTCGGCGTACCGCTCGGCCGGGTCGCCCGGGGCGGTGCCGCGGATCGGCCGGGCACCTGGCAGGTCGTCGCACGGGTCGAGTCGGTCAGCGCGGCGGTGCAGCGCGGCGGCGACGTTCGCTTCGTAGAAGGCCGGGTTGATCCGCCGGAGCAGGTCGACGGCCGCCGTCAGACGCAGGCGTACCTGCTGGTCGGTGAGTCCGTGCTTGGCCGCCGCGTGCGGGATCCGCCACGGGTCGGCGACCTGGTCGCGCAGCCCGATCACGAAGCTGATCAGCAGGTCGAGGCCGACCGGGTCGGCGGCCAGCGGCGCCGCCCAGCGGGCAGTGGTGAGGTCGCGTTCGGGGCGGGCGTGCATGCCGCGCGCCGTCGCCGACCGGCGGCGCAGTTCGGCGATGGCCTGGCGCTGGTCCTGGTGCACGAACTGCCAGTAGACGGCGCGTAGCCACGGAGCGATGTCAGCGTTGGCCCGATCCGGGTGGTGCGCGTAGCGGAGCAGGTCCGCACCGGCAGCGTCCGGGTCGACCGTCGACGCCTGTGGCCCGTATAGGAAGGACACCACCTGGTTGATCTCCTCGATCCGGGTCGGGCCGCCGACGCTGGTGCCGCCGGAGCCGCTGCCGGCGTTGCCGCTGGCGGTGCCGTGGTCGGTGGCGTTGCGCCGGAGCCGGTCGAACTGGCGGCGGATGTGCTCGTCGCGTACGTCGGCGCAGTTGGCGCACAGGTGCAGCCACCGGTTGGCGGCGCGCGGGCTGTCGACGCAGTGGCTGGTGCCGTGCACGGTGCGGGCGATGACCATCCCCAGGTGGTGGGTCATGGCGCGGACGACGGCGAGGAAGAAGAAGGTGTACGTGTCTTGCGGGTTCCGGTGAACGCAGTGCAGTGTCCATCGAGGTGCCTCCCGTTGCGACGCAGGAGAACAGCGGGGTGGATGAGCGGGCGGGCTGGGTGCCCGCCGGACGACACCGGTGTCGTGATGTGGTGGGGAGCGACCGCCCAGGGCGCCGGCCCAAGGACCGTGGACGGGGAGCGAGGCAACCAGTGAGACTAACTCCTGGTGTTCATGTGAATACCATACGTGTGGTTACTCGATGGTAGCAACTGGAGGCCGATCCGAGGCCGGTGACCGTCCACACACGTCCACCTGGTGGACTGCGCTGCCACTTCGTCCATCTGCTCCAGGTAGGAGCAACCCCGGCAACCGGAGGACGACATGGGCAAGACGATCAGGATCAACGGGGTCGACGTACCGGTGATCGACGACATGCTGTCCGGCCGCGACATCAAGCGGGCGGCCGGCCTGCCGCAGGAGCGGGTCCTGGTCCGCCAGGACGACGACCGCAACGTCATCGTCCCCGACGACCAGCGGATCCGCGTCGCCGATCAGCAGCAGTTCACCCACCACGCCCGGCACTCCAAGGCGATGAACACGCTCGACCCGAGGCGGCTGCGCATCCGCCACGAAGCCGCCCAGCTCGCGTACGCGTACCCGGGGCTGACCGTCGCCGACGACGAGTCCTGGCTGCACATCCCCGAGTTCCGGCTGCCGCCACACTGGGAGCCGGACCGCACCACCGTGCTGATCGTGCCGCCGGCCACCTACCCGGAGACCGCCCCGGACGGCTTCTTCCTCGGCGACCACCTGCGCCGCCGCGACGGCCGCACGCTCGTGCAACCCGCCCACTACTTCTCGGCCTACAAGAACCGTTACGCCGAGCTGGGCTACCGCTGGTACTGCCTGGAAGACCCCGAACGCAACTGGGATCCGCGCTTCGACTCGCTGGTCAGCTACGTCGAGGCGATCCGCACCTACCTCGGCACGGTCGACTGATGACCTGCGTGCTGCGGATCAGCCACGACACCTGGGACACCGTACGGCGGCATCTGCGCGACAGCGACGACGAACGCGGCGCCTACCTGCTGGCCCGCGCCGGCCGGTGGACCGACCCGTGGGGCACCGGGGCCGTCACCGACCTGCTGGTCACCCGGGCCATCCCGATCCCGGACGACGCGCTGTCGGTGCAGAACGGCGTACGGATCGAAGTCGCCGCCTGGCTGACCCGGGAGGTGCTGATCGCCTGCTTCGAGACCGGTCTGTCCCTGGTCGACGTGCACAGCCACCCGTTCGCCGACGACACGGTCAGATTCTCCGGCCTCGACGTGGAGAACATGCGCCAGACGCACACCGAGTTCCTCGACCGGATGCCGGCCGCGCCGCCGGTCGGGGTGGCGTCGCTGGTGCTCGGGCAGGCGTCGGTGGCCGGCGCGTACACCGACCCGGACGACGGGACGCTGCGGATGCTCGACCGGTTGGTGCTGCTCGGCGACGACGACCTGACCGAGGTGAAACTGTGCCGATTCTGACCACGCCGACCCTGACCACACCGGCCCGTGGGCCGGACCCGCAGGCCGATTCCAACGGGCCGACCCCGGCGGACCGCTACGACCGGCAGGTCCGGGCGTTCGGTCCGCACACGCAGCGTCGGCTCGCCGAGCTGACCGTCGCCGTGGTCGGCCTCGGCGGCGTCGGCAGCCAGGTCGTCCAGTCACTGGCCCACCTGGGCGTGGGTGGGCTGCTGCTGGTCGACCCGGACACGGTCACCGCCACCAACCTGAACCGTCTGGTCGGCGCCAAGCCGGCCGACGTGGCGCGGGCGGCGACCAAGGTCACTGTCGCGTCCCGCACGGTCCGGACCATCAACCCGCAGGTACGGGTACGCGGCATCGCCGGCAGCATCCTCGACCCGGTCGTCTGGCAGCAGGTGCGCCCGGCCGAGGTGATCCTCGGCGCGGTCGACGGGCACGCGCCACGCTGGGCGTTGAACCGGCTGGCCGTGCAGTACGCCCGCTGCTATCTCGACGTCGGGGTCGAGCTGGGACCGGCACCCCGGCCGGAGCCGCCCGACGACCACAACCAAGAAGCCAATTCCCGGGTACGGCTGGAAGCCGGCGGGCATCTGGCGGTGGTCCGCCCCGGTGGCCCGTGCCTGCTCTGCCTGTCCGGCTACGACCCGCGGCTGGTGGACGCCGAGCTTGACCCGGGGTTGGCAGCTGCTCGCCGGGCGGCCGGCTACCGGGTCGACGATCCGGCCGAGCCGACGCCCAGCGTGGTTTTCCTCAACCAGATCATCGCCGGGTACGCCGTCGGCGAGCTGCTGAACTATGTCTCACCGTGGCGGCCACCGGTGCGGTATCTGCTGATGGACGCGACGGCGAACGAAACGACGGTGCTGGACGCCGACCGCGACCCGGAGTGCCTGGCCTGCGGGCCGGACTCGCCACGCGGGCTCAGCGACGCCGCCGGCCCACCGTCCGTGGCCCGGACGACCGCGCCTCCAGCGGCGCACGACGCTGCCGGAGCATCACCGAGCCCGAACACCCAGCCATCCCGATATTCGTCACCCGGCGAGCCAGGCCCACGCAACGAGTCCCGCCACCACGACACCTGATCCCAGCCCAGCTGACGCCGGCTCTCGGTAGACCTGATGCGATTTCGCGTGATCCCGCCACGGGATTTTCTCCCCTGACGGGATCACGCGCGACGGTGCATCGGGGATCAATGCTGCACCGTCGTGGTACGCCACTCGCGGACACCCCGACGGGCATTCTTGCCTGCCCAAATACGGGCGCGTTTTTCGTGTGTCCGGGGACTGGAGGGAAGAAGGCTGAAGGGCCTCCTCCCAACCCGTTTCAATCCGGTGCGGTTTTCGTGTGTCCGGGGACTAGCGGAACGGCACCTGCTCGAGAGGGAGCTCCCCCAGTTTCAATCCGGTGCGGTTTTCGTGTGTCCGGGGACTGAGCCCCCCCGGGCAGACCCCACCATGGACATGAGTTTCAATCCGGTGCGGTTTTCGTGTGTCCGGGGACGATCAAGAAGATCAACCTGCCCCGCGGGGTTCAGGTTTCAATCCGGTGCGGTTTTCGTGTGTCCGGGGACCGTGTCCGAAATGTCGGGCGGTCTGAGCTGGGCAAACATGGTGCTCCGGGGGCAACCTCTTGTTGATCATGATCTTGGGGGAGCCTCAAGTGATCTCCATGGGGCATGTTTTTGCAGCTCAGGTTCACTTTGGGATCTTTCCGCCAACCTACCCGGGATCCCGGGCGTGTCGGGGGTTGTCGCAATGGGCATTTCCGGACATAAGCTCCTGTTGATCTCGGCGGTGACGTCGATGCCACCGATTCTATCGGAGTTCGTCCGTCCGATCTCGGCATGAATACCTCTCCTTCCCGGCTGTTGAGTCGGATGTCTGACCAGCCGACGTTGTGGGCCGCGTGGTCGCGGGTCGCCGCCGGCACCGCACTCGCCGGAGCGGACGGTGTGACCGTCGCCGAGTTCGCCCATCACCTCGGCCCACGACTGGAGTCGCTGTCCACGCTGCTGCGCAGCGGCGAATACACCCCACAACCCCTTCGACTGATGACCGTCAACCGTGGTGGCGAGCGCCGCGACCGGGGCATTCCGACCGTCGCCGACCGGGTCGCCCAGCGCGCTTTCCTGCACGTCGCCGGCGACCGGTGGGAGACCCGCCGCGCCGAGGTCAGTTTCGCGTACCAGCGGGGTCGTTCCTGGGTGGACGCGTTGACGATGGCTCTCGCGTACCGGGACAAGGGGTTGCGCTATGTGGTCCGCGCGGACATCGCGGATTTCTTCGCCAGCGTCGACCACCAGCTCCTGCACGAGATGGTCAGCGGCAGTCTCGCCGACCCGGCGGTCAGCCGGATCGTACGCGGCTGGTTCGCCGCGCCGATGCTGACCGCCGCCGGTCTGCGTACCCGGGTCCGGGGTATTCCCGAAGGCGCGCCGATCAGCCCGACCCTGGCCAATCTCTACCTGCGTGAATTCGACGCCCGGGTCGACGGCCGGCACGGCCGACTGGTGCGCTACGCCGACGACCTGGCGCTGTTCTGCCTCGACCTCGATGCGGCGATCAGCGGCGCCCGGCAGATCGGCGCCGAGCTGGCCGCGCTCAACCTGCGGCTGCACCCGGACAAGACGCAGATCACCACGTTCGACGCCGGGTTCAGCATGCTCGGCTGGGTGTTCGACGGCGAGCACGGCCGGCCCGAGCAGCCCAACGCGGACTGGACCCATCCGCTGCTCAACACGCCGCAGCGGGGCAAGCTGCCGGCCAGCAACGGGAGCCGGCGATGATCGGCAAGGCGTTCCACGTGATCGGCCCGGACTGCGTCCTCGGCCGGCGCGACGGCCGGCTCGTCGTGCACCGCGACGGTGTGCTGCGCGCCTCCGCGCCACTGACCATGGTCGGCGAGGTCGTCGCCACCGGCCGGGTGACCGTCACCCCGCACGCCATGCACAGCATGCTCGCCCACGACATCCCGCTGATCCTGCTCAGCCGCACCGGCCGACCGCTGGGTCGGCTCGAACCGCCCACCGCCGGGCACATCGCCGCCCGGCTGCGTCAACTCGACCGGCACCGCGACCCGGCCGCCCGGCTCGACCTGGCCCGCGCCGTCATCCCCGCCAAGATCGCCAACCAGGCGACGCTGCTGCGCCGCCGCGCCAAACGCAGTGGCGACCCGGCGACGGTGTGGGCGGCGGTCACCCGGCTCGCCGAGTTCGAGCAGGCCGCCAGCGCCGCGACCGACCTGGCACAACTGATCGGCATCGAAGGCGCGGCGGCTGGGGCGTACTTCCGCGCCGTCCGGGTGATGACACCGGCCGAGTACGGCTTCGCCGCCCGCGACCGCAGCCGCCGCGACGTGATCAACGCGTTGATCAACTACTGCTCGGCGCTGCTGCGGGAAACCGTACACGGGGCGATCCTCGCCGCCGGGCTCGACCCGTACCTGTCGTTCCTGCACACCCCGAGCCGGGGCCGGCCCACGCTCGCCTTCGACCTGATGGAGGAGTGGCGGCCGGCGCTGCTGGAGAGCACCGTACTGGCGATGCTCGGTCTGCGTACCGTGACCGACGCCGACTTCGACGGCACCCACCTGACACCCGGCGCGACGTCCGCGCTGATCTCGCGGTATCAGGCCCGGCTTGCCATGCCGGCCCGCGAATGGCCGGCCCCCGCCGACCAGCCGACCTACCACCAACTGGTACGCCGCCAGGCGCTGCGGCTGCGCGGCTGGCTGCTCGACGAGCAGGCGCAGTACCGGCCGTTCCGCTGGAGGTGACCGTCATGAGGCCCAGCTGGTGGACCGTCACCTTCGACCTGCCCGACGACCGCGACCGCCGGCAGCTGACGACGCTGCTGCGCCGCCACGGCGTACGGGTGCTGTACAGCGTCTTCACCATCCACATCGGTGACGCGCACCTGGACCGGCTGCTCGCCGCCAGCGCCGAACGGTTCACCGGCGGCGGGCACCTGCTGGCCCTGCCGTCCTGCCCGGACTGCGAAACCGCCGGGTACGGCGTACCGCTGGAAGTCCTCCCCGAGCAGGGCTGGGCCGGCTGGTGAACCGGCCGGTGCTCGTCGTCTACGACATCGTGAACGACCGCCGCCGCGCCGAGGTACGTGCCCGGCTCGGCCCGATCGCCGACCGCTTCCAGTACAGCGGGTGGCTGGTGCCACCGGAGGTCAACCTGACCGCGGCGCGGGTCGTCGCCGACCTGGCCGCGGTCGCCGGCCCGGCGGACCGGATCCACGGCCACGCCCCGTGCCCCGACTGCGCCCGCCGGGCCAGGTGGCTGCCGGCCCGCCAGCCACACCGCCTCACCCGCCAACCCGGCTGGACCGCCCACTGAACGTGGCCGCCGATCTAGTGGGGTCACCAAATCGACGAGTGGGAAGAGCTCGAAGCTTTCCGGGACAGCAAGGACGCTGCGGTGATCGCCCGCTCCCGTGCCGGGGGGCAGCTCGTGCCGCTGTCTGCGACGCTGTAATCGCTCGGGGTCGATCCTCCAGGGGGCAGTGCCGGATCACGTACGCGGCGAGCATAAGCACCAAAGCCTAATTGGCTCGCCTCAACCTGCTGTCAGGTGGTTGTTGCTGGTGCGGCGGCTGCATCCCAGAGGTGTTCGACGTGGTTGGCGTATTGGTCGAAGAGTCCGCTGGATCCGCGTCGGCGGATGTGCAGGGTGGGGGAGGCGTGTCCGAGTTGGTCGGCGAGGTGGGTGCTGACGAGGGCTTCGTCGTCGAAGATCCAGACGGACAGGCTGATGTGGCGGTCGGTGTGGCGTACCTGTGGGGTGGGTTCGATTTTGGTGAGTTCGGCGGTGGTGATGTCGATGCGGGTGGAGATCGACAGGGCGGCGTCCTCGACGCGTTCGCGGTCGCGGGTGACGGGTGAGTCCTTGTGTCCGAGGAGGAAGCGTAGGTCGAGCCCGGATGCGGCCTTGTTGCGCAGGGTGGGTGTGATGCCGGGGACCTCGGTCCAGAGGAAGTATGAGGTGTAGCCGGCGCACCAGATGCGGGACGTGGCGCGGTGGAGGAGGTCGTTCCAGAGTTCCCGGGGGACGGCTGAGCGTGTCGGCCATGCGGCGCGGATCTCCCGGTCGTATCCGCGTTTGACCAAGCCGGACCAGATCACGTCTTCATCTTCTCTCAGCACCTGGGCGACCTGCGAGCGGTGGCGGGGGTGAGGAACGCGACCGCCGAGCCACCGGGCGACAGTCTTCGGGTCGACGCCCACCTTGCCGGCCAGGGTCGCGGGTGTCATGCCGGTTCGGCTCATCGCCACGTGCAGCGCTGTGTTCATGGTTGATCACTCCCGGGACGTTTGTGAACGTCCCTAGGCTACCTGACGCAGAGGTCCCGGCATCCCCTCCACACAGGAAGAGTCCACAAAAGATCCTTCAAACGCATTTTGACCCGCGATGGAGAGAGCCGTGTACAGGAACCAGGTTCCCGACAACAGGTATCAACGGACCCGACAGCCAGTGGTTAGCGCGGGTCCGACGCCGGACCGGCCGCCGTTGCCGCGACGGGCGCCGGGACAGACGGACATCGGGCGTGATCCGCGTTTCCGGTTGCTGGCCGCTCGTGGGGCGGCGGCACCTGGCGAAGACCCGCAGGGGACGCCCTTGGATGCGGTGGCGGCGGCGATGCGGAACCGGCCGGACGCGGAGGTGTTGGCCCAGGCGCGGGAGACGGTCGCCGGGCACATGCCGAGTCGGTTGGCCGAGTGCCGGGTGTGTGACGTGCCGGCGTTCTGCCCGCCGTTTACCAGCGCGTTGGCCGTGTTGGACCGGTGGGATCAGGTCAAGGCGCGTCGGGTGCGGGCGGTGTTGCGATACGCCGGGCTCTGGCCGGACGGGTACGTCCACGACGGGCGGGACGACTGATGACCGACCGCGATCTGATCCGGGTAGGCGACACGCTGTATCTCGGTAAGGCCGACTGGGTGTTCGGTGACCGATCGATGACGGTACGGGTCTCTGACATCCGGTACGGCCTCGACGATGTCGATTCCCCGGTGGTGGGCATCCTCGCCACTATTACCTCGGCCGGGCGGGACGGGCGGATGGCCGCGATCGGCGTCTACAAGAGTGCCTTGACCCGCCCCGGTGTGGTGCAGCGCCGGCAGCCACCCAACGGCGTCGACTTCCCCGCCACCGAGCGGCCGTAGACCCCCGGGGCGCGTACCCGCTGCAGCCCTGGTGGGCGGCCGGGCACCAGGCACCCGACGAGCGGTGACGCCCCCACGTCCGCCTCCGAGCACGCGGACGGCCGCTCGGCCCGGTGTCCATCGCTGCCTACACAGTCAGGGTGTCGCAGCGGCAGGACAAGCGCCCCGGGCTCGTACTCCGCTGGGGTGACCCGGTGGAGCTTCAGGGGTCGGGCCGGTGGCGGCAACCACCGGCCCGACCCCAACCATCCTCATTCGTAGAGAAGGCAGAGGATAATGGACATCTGCGCGTTGACGAGCACCGCGCTAATCGGCTACCTCGCCGGCCTGTTCTCATTCCGAGTCAAGAGCCGCTGGTGCCCCAAATGCGGCGAACTTACCACCACCCCACCACCACCGCGCTGACACTCAGCCCCGAAATCGGCTCGGGTCTACCCATCCCTGACGTTTTGGGGCCGGTTTCAATCCGGTGCGGTTTTCGTGTGTCCGGAGACTACATCCGCTGAGTGCAAAACTCAGGGATGTCTGATGCGCGTTTCAATCCGGTGCGGTTTTCGTGTGTCCGGAGACCGAGACACAGGTCAGCAGAATGGTGGTTGGGCGGTTCAAGTTTCAATCCGGTGCGGTTTTCGTGTGTCCGGAGACTCCAATGGCTGCGGCGCAGCCTACTGGGGTTGCTGACGTTTCAATCCGGTGCGGTTTTCGTGTGTCCGGAGACCCTGACAGGCAACAGGCGGGGCGGAGGTTGCATCGGGTTTCAATCCGGTGCGGTTTTCGTGTGTCCGGAGACCCTGACAGGCAACAGGCGGGGCGGAGGTTGCATCGGGTTTCAATCCGGTGCGGTTTTCGTGTGTCCGGAGACCGTGTCCGAAATGTTGGGCGGTCTGAGCTGCGCAAACAGGTGGCTCCGAGGGCAACCTCATGATCATCATGATCTTGATGCCGGCTTAGATGATCTCCGTAAGGTGAGTTTTCGCAGCTCAGGCGTACTTTGGGATCTTTCCGCCAACCTCCCCCGGATCCCGGGCGTGTCGGAGGTTGTCGCAATCGACATTTCGCCACAACTCCGGCACCTAATCTTGCGTACATCGATGGCTTGTCCGTCCTCGATGGAGGCCGCTGTGCCCGGCGTGGCTGTCTCACCTCCCGCCCGGTAGTCGCCGACAGGCCGATGTGGAAATTGTCGCTCACCGGGTCGGCTCCGGCAAGGGAAACGGTTGGTACGAGTGGGTGTCCCGGTCGAACGAAAAGACCGTCCACCGCCCCGGATCCGGTGCCGCCAGGCGGGCACCCAACGCCAGCGAGATCGCCACCGAGCCGCTGAGGAACACCGCGTACCGGCCGGTGCGGGCCGCACTCGGCAACGCGGCGGCCAGCCACTCCCGGCGGGCCTGCTCCACCACCCCGGTGTAGGTGGCCGCGTCCTCGGTCAACAACGCACCCGCGCTGCGCAGCACCAGCAGGTGACCGATTCCATGTTGTCGGCAGGTCTCCCGTACCGGATCGGCGAACTGGCGCCCGAAGCCTTGCAGATCCAACGCGAGCGCCGCCCGCGACGGATCCCCGCCCGCCACGACCTCCAGGCTCGCCGACAACGGTGCCACCGCCGACTCGGTGGCCCGCAACGCCGTCGCCGCGAAATACGGGGGAGACCCGTCGGCCTGGCGGACGGCGTGGACCCGCACCTCACGCGAATGGGTGTGACCCAGCCGGGCCCCGAACCAGAACGCCAGATGCAGCGGCATCGTCGGGATCAGATTGACCCGGGTCGCCTCCGGCGTCAGCCGCTGCGCCAGCATCAACGCGTTGAACGTCTCATCCGCCAACTCCTCGACCCGAGTTTTGTCCACCGCCGGATCACCGGACAAGGTGACCGCCGTCGCCACCGTCACCGCACACGTCGACCGGCTGAACTCCTCGGCCTGCTGCTCGTACTGCCGGGCCCTGGCCAGCCCACGCCCGACGTCGCGCGCGGTCACCACGATCCCCACCTGCACCTGCCGGTGCGCCCGCTCCCGCAGCCCGAACCCGGCCACCAGCAGCGCCACCCCGGCCAGGCAACCCACCACGAACCACCACCGGCCGGCCGCCTCACCGACCATCACCGACTTGGCCGCCTCGACACCGAACCCGCCAGCCAGCGCGCCGCCGACCGC
This sequence comes from Solwaraspora sp. WMMD792, assembly GCF_029626105.1. NCBI lineage: Bacteria > Bacillati > Actinomycetota > Actinomycetes > Micromonosporales > Micromonosporaceae > Solwaraspora > Solwaraspora sp. WMMD792. The sequence continues at coordinate 3,473,532 of NZ_JARUBH010000009.1, read as the reverse complement.
CACCGCCGCCGTCCCGTCCGACAACGCCGCCCGCAGCCCGCCCGCCCAGCCGCCCCGGTCACCGCCCGACCCGCCGCCGGCCCGGCCAGCCCGGCCGCCACCGGTGGCCGAGCCGAACACCGTCAGCCCCGGTCCGTCCCACCGATCGTCCGTCACCGTGCCATCATCGACGCCGACCGCGCCACTGTGGAACCCGCCGCCGGGGCAAGGTCGCCATCGGATACCCGACACCGCCGGCTCCGCGACAGATCCACTGAGTAACGTTGATCGGCTCGGCACCATCCCCCGCGACCACCCCCTCGATTGGACGGGCCGTGTCCCCTCGCGTCTCCTTCGTGCTGCACGCCGTCGGGCACGCCGACCTCGGCGTACCCCCACCCGACAGCGCCGGCGCCACCGACCTGCTGCGGCTGCTCGACGAGCGGCCCGACGACGATGACCAGACCCGGCGGATCCTGCGGCTACGCACCCCGGCGCAGACCACCGGCGACACCGCGCCGCTGGCCGCCGCCCTCGCCGCCCTGCACGCCGACCCCGACACCGCCGGCACCGCCGTACACCTGATCCTCGCGACCACCGCCCGGGTCGCCGCCATCGCCGCCGCGATCGACCGCGCCGTCCGTCGCCTGCCCGACCTGTACGGCGGCACCATCGCCGCTGTCACCGTCATGCACGGCGACAGCCTCGACGAGACCGACATCGCCACCGGCGTCACCCGCACCCTCGACACCCACGCCGACCCGGGCACCGACCGGGCGTACGTCGTCTGGGGCAGCGGCTCCACCCAGACCGTCCTCGGCGCGCTCGACGCGGTGATCACGTCCGGCCTGCCGTGGTCGTTGATCCGGATCGGGCCGACCGTGGCGCCCCGGCACGCCGTCTACGACCCGACGGCCGGGTTGCCGGTCGACCCGGTGGTGCCGTTGTTGCGTCGCTGGCGCTACCACGATCTGCTGCGGGTTCTCGCCGACGCGGGTCAGCTGAGCCTGACGGTTGAGCAGCGGCGGGTCGTGGACGCTGAGGCTGATCACTTCGGGCAGGCGTACGTCGTGCCGAACGCCGACCGGATGCGGGCCGTGATGGCCGCCGCGTTGATGCGCGGCGACGGCAGCAGCGGCTTCACCGTCCGCGCCTACGTCGCCCAGCGCTACCACGAACTACGCGCCGCCGACGGCTCCCCGCTGGACCTGCTCACCTGGGCCGAACAGCACGCCAAACGAACCCCGGTCACCCTCGGGGCGATGCTGCGGGTCATCCGCGAGCAACGCGCCGGGCACGCCGACCCGGCGGTACGGGCTGCGAAAGCCGCACCCAGCGGCCGGTGGCTCGCCTCGCAGATCGTGCACCAGCTCAACGAGATGGGCAAAGCCAGCGCCCACGAACTCAGACCACCGGACCCGCTGATGCTCGACGCGCTGCGCCGACACCTGCGCCAACACGACAGAACCCCGACCGCCACCGCCACCGCTGGCGATGGCCTTGGCGTGCCGGCAGCCGGTGACGACGCGCCGGCCGGGCTCGGGCCGCTGACCCTGGTGCCCGGCGACACCGTCTGGTACCTCAGCGTCGTCGGCAACCCGTCGCGCGACGGCAGCCCGTACATCGTCGAACAGATCGTCCAGGCCGCCGCCGACCCCGACCGGCGCGACGACCTCGACCCGGCGGTCCGCACCTACCTCGGGCTGCCGGCCGGCCAGCCGGTGCCGGTCAAGGCGTTGATCCTCGGCACCGCCGCCGGCACCTACCCGCACGCCCGCCAGGCCGCCGACCGGCTGCGGGCCGCCGGGCACACCGCCGTCGCCGCCCCGATCGCCGACCTCGGTGTCGCCGCAGACGACCCGGCCGCGTTCACCGAGCCGGCCGCCGCCGAACTGCTGCGCCAGCACGTCGGCCCGGACACCGGGGCGATCGTGCTCATCCCGACCGGGCCGAAGGAACACGTGCTGACCCTGCTGGCCGCTGGGCAGCAGACCGCAGCCGTACGGGGCATCCCGCTGTTCCTACGGCAACTCGTCACCCGCGATCGGAGCGTGCTCGACGCCGGCACCCACCGGCTGCCGCTGCGCTTCGGCACCGACCTGGCCATCCTCGCCGCCGCCAGCCACGCCCTGGACGTGGCCGAACTCGACACCGCCGCCCGACTGCTCGGCACCCTCGCCACCGGACAGCCGCTGAGCGCCCGCGCGGTGAGCCTGTCCGACGCGCTGCGCTGCGCCACCCCGCGGCTGCGCCGCTGGCCGGTACCGGTGCAGGCCGGCGTCACCACCACCGAGGACTGCACCTTCCGGATGATCGGCGAACGGATCGACGTGTGGGCCGCGCTGCCCGACGTCGACCGGGACGCCGCCACCGGGATGCGCGCCATCATCGGCGCCTGCGCCAGCACCGAACACTCCATCGACGCCAACCGGCTCAAGGAAGCCACCCGGCGGCAGGTGCTGCGACCGCTGTACGAGATCCGCAACCGGCTGCCGATCACCCACGGCCACGGCCGCGCCGACGGCGACACCCCGGAGCCGCTCAACCCTGAGCCGCTCAACCTGGAGCCGCTGATCGTGGAGCGCACCGGGGGAGCGCAGCACACCGTCAGCGGGCTGCTCACCGCGATGGCCGCCGCCGCCCGCACCACCTTCGGCGACCGCCCCGGCACCGGCCCCCGACTGGCCGACCTGCTCGCCGAGCTGCGCGCCGACGTACGCCGGCTGCGCGACACCGAACACACCGAGCTGGCCTGGCGCGCCGAACGGGCCGGCCAGGCGGGTCGACCCGGACTGCCCGGCCTGGGCGGCCTGGGCGACAACAGGCTCGGCACCATCATCGACACCCGACCCGAATAGGACGAATGTGACCCGACACGTCACCTACCTGCTCCACGCCGTCGGAAACTCCGACCTCGGTGCACCGGCGGGCCGCGCCCGCCTTTCGGCCGGGCAGGCCGACGCCGGTGAGCTCCTCGCCCGGCTCGAACAGCGGCCCGACGACGACCCCCAAACCCGGCAGATCCTGCTGCTACGCACCCCCGAGCAGACAACCGGCCAGGTCGCGCCGCTCGCCGCCGCACTGGGCGCCCTGCCGACCGATACCGGCGCCACCACCATCCACCTGGTGCTCCTGTGCACCCCGGTCGTCGCGCCGATCGCCGACGTCATCGCGCACGCCCTCGACCGCCAACCCGACCTGTACGGCGTACCGGTCACCGCCGTCACCATCGTCCACGGCGTGAGCGTCACCGAACCCGACATCGCCTGCGGTGTCGCCCGCTTCCTGCGCAGCCGCGCCGACTCCATTGCGGGGCGGGTCTACACGGTATGGGGCAGCGGCTCCACCCAGGTCATCCTCGGCGCGCTCGACGCGGTGATCACGTCCGGGTTGCCGTGGTCGTTGATCCGGATCGGGCCGACCGTGGTGCCCCGGCACGCCGTCTACGACCCGACGGCCGGGTTGCCGGTCGACCCGGTGGTGCCGTTGCTGCGTCGCTGGCGTTACCACGATCTGCTGCGGGTTCTCGCCGACACGGGCCAGCTGAGCCTGACGGTCGAGCAGCGGCGGGTCGTCGACGCGGAGGCTGATCACTTCGGGCGGGCGTACGTCGTGCCGAACGCCGACCGGATGCGGGCCGTGATGGCCGCCGCGTTGATGCGCGGCGACGGCAGCAGCGGCTTCGCCGTCCGCGCCTACATCGTCCACCGCTACCAGGAGCTGCGGGAACACGACGGCAGCACGCTCGATCTGCTCACCTGGGCGCAGCAGCGCAACGGGCGACGGACCGCCACCCTCGGCAAGCTGATAGGCACGATCGACCGGGAGCATCAGGATGCCGCCGTGCTCGACGCGAAGCGCACGGCCAGCGGCGAGTGGCTCCTCTCGCCGATCGTGCGGCAGCTCAACGAGATGGGCAAGGACAGCTCTCACGAACTCGCGCCGCCGCAGCCGGCGATGCTCGACGCCCTGCGCCGGCACCTCGCCGAACACGACACCGCCCCGGCGGCCGACCTGCCCACCCTGTCCGGACTCGGGCCGCTGCCCCTGGTGCCCGGCGACACCGTCTGCTACCTCACCATCCTCGGCTGGCCGGACAGCAAAGGCGGTGACTACGTCGTCGAGGAGATCGCCGATGCTGTCCAACAGAACCGGTGGCGGCGGATCGAGAAAGACGTCCAGACCTACCTCGGCGGTCCGGTCGAGGTACCGGTGAAAATGATCATCCTCGGCACCGCCTCCGGGACGTTCACCCACGCGCAGCGGGTCGGCGAGCAGCTGCGCGCCGCTGGACACACCGTCGTCACCGCTTCGGTCGCTGCCGTCGGGCTCGACCCCGACCATCCGGACGCGTTCACCGAGAAGGCCGCGGTCGAGCTGCTGAGCCAACACGTCGGCCCGGACACCGGGGCGATCGTGCTGATCCCGACCGGGCCGAAGGAGCACGTGCTGACCCTGCTCGACGCCGGGCAACAGATCGCCGCCGTACGGGGCATCCCGCTGTTCCTGCGCCAGCTCGTCACCAAGACCCAGACTGTGCTCGACGCCGGCACCCACCGGCTGCCGCTGCGGTTCGGCACCGACCGGGCCATCCTCGCCGCCGCCAGCCACGCCCTGGACGTCGCCGAACTCGACACCGCCGCCCGGCTACTCGGCACCCTCGCCACCGGCAAACAGTTGCGCGACAAAGCGCAGTGTCTGTCAAACGCGTTGCGCCTCGCCGGCGAGCCGGAGGACTGGCCGATGACCACCGTAGACGCCGAGGACCGCGCCGTCCGCATGGTCGCCGAACGGATCGGGGTGTGGGCCGCGCTGCCCGGCGTCGACACGGACCCGGCAACCGGGATGCGGGCGATCATCGGTGCCTGCGCCTGCGCCGAACGCTCAGCTGACAACCACGCACAGACCAAGACGAAGATCCGCAACGAGCTGACTTGGATGTTCGACACCCGCAACCAGTTGCCGGTCACCCATGGGCACGGGCCGTTCGACGCCCGCGCCCTCGACGACCTGATCCTGGAGCGCACCGGGGGAGCGCAGCACACCGTCAGCGGCCTGCTCACCGCGATGGCCACCGCCGCCCGTACCGCGTTCGGTGACCGAGTCGGCGGCGGCCCTCGGCTGGCCGACGTGCTCGCCGAGCTACGCGACGACGTACGCCGACTGCGCGACACCTGACACGTCCGCCGGGCCGGCGCCGGGCTCCGGTGGCGGGACCTCCACCGGAGCCCGGCCGGCTCACCGGCGCGCAGAGTTACTTCTTTTCACCGCCGTTCTTTCCACCGCCACCGCCGTTCTTGCCGTTGCCCCCGTTACCGCCACCCTTGCCGCCAGCGTTGCGTTCCTTCTTCATCGGGTGGTACGGCAGGACGAGGTTTTCTGGGTTGGACAGCTCACCCAACGCCAGCCGTCGGTCCTTCGGCCGGTTGTCCTTCTCGCCGATGGCGTCGTTGGTCACCCACCAGTCGTAGGTGGTGTTGCGTGGCGTCGACGGCTGGCCTGGCTGCGGCGGCGTGTGCTCCTTGTCGGTGTCCGCCGCCCGGGGGTAGTGCACCGGGGCATTGAGGAAACCGTAGGCGGCGTTCAGGAACTCCGTCCGTACCGTTGGGAGATGTTCGCGCAGTAGTGCGTCGTAGTCGTCGATCAGCTGCCGGACGGCCGACACTTCGACCGGCTCCGGCGAGCGCGACAACAGTCGGTAGCGCTCCCGCAGCCGGTCGCCATGGAACAGTCTGGTGTCGTCCCAGTTCACCTCGGCCCGCACCGCGCCGAACCCGAGCGGCTTGCCCAGCCCGAGCTTGAGGCAGGCACCTTCGGGTAGCCACAGCAGCCACAGCAGCGCGCCGAGTTCGGTGTCGGTGAGGTTGTCGACCTGCAGCGTCAGCCGGAACTTCGTGCCCTGCTTCACCCACTGCGACACCGACGTGATGACGTCCACGTTGTCCTTGTCACCGTCGCGGACCGGCGTCCGGGCGTACTCGCGGTAGCGCGGGCCGGCTTTGACGTGCACGAGGTCCGGCTTCAGCGGGCCGGTGCCGTCGGCAGCCGGCGGATTCCAGTACGCGGGGGAGTGCTGGCCGTAGAGCACCTCCGCGTGGGTCAGATAGACCTTGCGCCCGCGCAATCGGCGCCGGCCCGGCTCGGCCGGGTAGCCCTCGTCGGCGTCCTTCGCCACTCCGTTGAGCGGTTTTCCGTCGCGGTCACCCAGGTAGAAACGGAACTGTGACGGCTTGGGGGAGTTGAGGGCGACCAGCTGCAGCCCTCCACCGATCCGGTGCACGCTGCTCGGGTCCGGTGCCTGTGACTCGTGTGGCGGCAGCACCCGCAGATGCCCCCGATAGGCGGGGCCTTCGTCACCTCGGCGGCCATCCTGCCCCACCCAGCCGAATACCCGGTCGGCTGGCGACAGCTCCGAATGATTCTTCGCCGGACGGTGTGCTTCCGGCAGGCTCTGCTCCGGCGTGCCGGCAAACGGCACCCGACCGACCATCGCCGGGAACAGCCGGTTGGCCTGGATCGTGCGGCCCTTCGCCGAGTCGACCTCCTCGATCCTGACGTAGAGGGTGTCGTGCGGGCGCAGTTGCCTCCACCGCTGCGGCTGCCACACGTACTGGCCGTAGCGGGTGTGCGTGTCCTTCTCCCGGTGATGCGCCTGGTGGTACGAGTCGATCGTGGCCTGCCAGCCGTCGAGCAGTTGCTTGTCGACGGTGACCTTGGTCAGCTTCGCATCGGCGGGGCCGCCGAGCACCTGGGTGACCACGAAACGCTCGTACCGTTTCCGTTCACCGCCGGCCGGGAAGGTGCTGCCGGTACGGTGCAGCCGTCCCCGAACCTTGACCAGGTCATGTTGCGCATCGATCGTCAGCCCGCGGGTGCGCTTCTTCTCACGCTCGATGTCCTCGCTCCGCCGTTGTCGCGCCGTCGACTTGTCGCACAACTTGCCCGGCTCGGCAAGGGCGGCGACCCGCCACAGCGGGAACTTGCCGAGCCTGGCGAAGTAGATCCACGCTTCCAGGTCAGGGCTGCGCGGTGGGTCCTCGGCACCGTCCGTGCCGTGCCCGATCTTGCCACTGCAGCCGCCGGTGCACTCGCATCGCAGCGTCATCTTCGACCACACCGCCGTCTGCACCGGCCGCTCCAGCTTCTTGCCCTGCAGATGGTGCGGCGTGAGGGACTCGACCACCTGCAGGGTGGCGGTGTCGTCGCCGACCTCCAGCACCACCGCCGGTCGCAGGTCGGCGAGGCTCTCGTCAACAGTCGACCGGATGGCCATCTGCCTGTCCTGCTGGAATACCCCGAACCGCGAGTTTGTGATCATTTCGTACGCCGAGCGCAGCGCGCCTTTGACCGCCGACCCGGCCAGCATCGGACGGCCCTTGTGGTCCACCCGCACCTCCAGCGGCTCATCGGCGTTCGTGCTGGTGGCCGCACGTCGCCCGTGGTCGGGGATCAACATCGGGGTACGGGTGGTGATGGTGACGCCGATCGTCCCGGTCCACCGGTCGGCGTGGTAACGGTCATGGCCGGCCAGCTTGCCTGCCAATCTGCTGTCCAACCCGCAGTCCGACAGCGACTTCGGCAGCTCTGCCCGGTCCGGGATCGAGACGAAGGCGTACGGGTTGAGGAACCCGTTGCCGATCGGCAACGGCTCGGGCGCCTCGCTCGGAACCTGGTCGATCGTCATCGTGCGGCCCCCTTGTCCTTCGGCGTCGGAAACGGTCGGGCCACCAGCCCGACCAGACGTTCATCCACGACGGCTACGTTGCCGTGCTCGTCGTTCTCGGCGTACTCGACCGCCTGCAGCCACACCAGGGAGCCTTCCGGTGCCGGCCCGTCGACCGGCACCGGCAGCGTGCCGATCCGCCCGTCGTGCAGCGTCACCCAGCCGTGGTCGTTGCGTTCGCCGACCACGGCGCCCCACAGCAGCCGCTCGTACGGCTTGTGCTGCAGCCGCCATGGCACGCCTGGCCGGCTGCGGCCGGTGTCGGACTCGCCGACCCAGTGAGCGGTGCCCGTTCCGCCGCTGTCATGCAACCAGCGCAACTCGGCCTCACCGGTGAACGCCCGGAGCTCGAACACACCGGTCAGGTCGAGCGCCGACCCGTCATCGCCCCGAGCCACCCCGTCGGAGGCGAACCGGAACCAGCGGACATCCGCCGGCCGGTAGCAGAAACCCACTCCCGACGTGCCGGCGGCGAACGCAGCCAGCGCCGCGCCGGCCGGGCCCGCGTCGACCGGACTAACGGTACGGATGGTCTTGCTCATGCCGGTGCTCCTTCAGCTGTGGCCAGCCAGGCGGTGGTCAGCGACGCCGTCAGCTCCTGGTCGGCCAGCACCTGGGCCAGCGACCGGCCGTCGAGGCAGCTGAACCAGCCGGTCATCGAGCCGGCAGTGAAGCGGACCTTGTCGGCGTCGACCCGTACGCCACCGGCACCACGGGTGGTGCCGTGGCCGAAGCCGAGCCAGCCGTCGCACAGGTCCCGCAGCACCAGCAGCAGCAACGCCAGCGCGGCAAGCTGTTCTGGCGGGGCGCACTGCCCGTCCTGCTCGGATCCGGGGTCCGGCTTCGACGGCGCCGGCCCGAGTTCGTTGACCCGCAGATCGAGGGTGATCGGCTGCCACGCCTTGTCGCCAGTGGCGTGCGGCTCCAAGGTGGCGAACAGCAGCGCGTCCGCAGCGCCGCCGGTCCACCGGTCCACCGCCACATGGTGCGCGATCATGAACTTGATGTCCTTGACGCCACGGTTCAGCTCGTCGACGGCGAGCTGCAGCTGGCCCAACGCGACCCGGTGCACGTCTGCTTCCTGCTGGGTGCCATCCTTGCTGGCCGTGTTCGCGGTGTTGCCGGCCGCCTGCGGTTTATTCTTCTCCCTTCTTCTTCTCGATCGTCTGTTGTCGGGCTTCTTATCGATCTCGACACCACCACCACGTGCACTGTCACCGAGGCGTTGCTGCAGCAGGCGCACGGCGTCCCACTGAGCCGCCGGCAAGGTGGCCTCGCTGGTACAGGTGGCCACCTGCAACGCGCCGCGCCGACCCGTCGGTTGATCCCGGTCCCTGCTGTCGCGGGCGGCGGCGGTGCCGAACAGGGCCGCCACCGAGTCGAGCCCGTCGGCCCGCATCTGGTCCAGGAAGTCCTCGGGAGCGGACTTGCCGGTCACCGTACGGGTGATCCGCTCGGCGTGACTGCGCAGCACACCTTTGATCGAGCTGCCCGGCAGCTCCAGGTGGATGCCAGCCTCGTCGCGGCCGGTCAACGGAAACGCGCTGACCACGTCACCGTCCGCGCTGACCTGCACCGCCAGCGGACCGTGCGGACGCCACGGCACCCGAATCCGCAGCACACCGGCCGGCACTTGATCCGGATCCGCAGAGGGCAGGCCGACCGGCTCCCCACCGCTGCGCAGCGCGGCGAGCATGCCGGCCCGGGTGGCCAGATCCGATTTGCGCCGTACGGCGTCCGTCAGCCGGACCAGGCCGAGCCCACGGGTGGTGGCCGCGCCGACGCTGATGCCGGGGCCGCGTAGCTGAGCCGCGACCGCTTCGACCAGAGTCTGCGCCGCTGCCGCGTCGCCGTCTGCGGGGGCGTCGACCACCATGCGGAAGGCGAATCGGGTGCCGGCGGCCAGCACCTCCCGGCTGAACAGGTGCCCCTTGGCCGCCGCACCGTGGAACCGGTCAATCGACACATGGTCACGTACCTCGACGTGCGGGCTGCCGAGCGCGGGGGCGTCGTCGACCCGTACCCAGGAAGCCTGCCCGCCGTCGCCGTCCGCATCGGACGGCAGGCCCCACAGGACACTGTCGGGGCTCCCTGCCCCGCGTAGCGCGGAGCGGATCACCCCGGCCAGCGCGGTGCCGGGCAGCAGCGGCCGGCCGGCACCGTCGCGGGCCTGGACCAGCTGCGCCGGCCCGGCGTCGAGACCACCGATGTGCACCGCAGCCTTAGCGACGAGGATGCCGGTCAGCTCCCACCTGATTGCCACCTGGCGGCTCATACCGGCACCTCCTCGTTGCGGTCGGCTTCTGGACCGGCCTGCTGGTCGTCGTCTGTCCCCGGGTTGCGGCGTCGTTCGACCTCGGCCCGCGCCACCTCGGTGAGCAGCCAGCCGGCTGCCTGCTGGTACAGCTCGCCCGCGATGGGTTCCGGCGGACGAACGCCCAGATGGGTCCACAGCTTCTCGTCGCCGCCGGCCAGCAGCGCCAACTGATCGAGCCGCTGCTCGCCCCACACCTGCATGCGTGGCGGGTTGCGCCGGGTCGCCGCGATCCAGCTCCGCAGCTGCGCTGAGCCGTCACCAGCGGTGAGCCGGTCGGCCAACGTGCGCAGGATCCCAAGCTGCGCCGCGGTCGCGTTGCCCGGCACGAGAAGGTCGCGCAGGGTGTCGTCGGCTGCCCGGACCGCTGCCGTACGGTGCAGTTCCCGCCGCCAGCCACGCTCCAGCAGATCGACCGCCAACTCCGGTACGTCATCCGGAAGCCACCGTCGGGCCGTGCCCTCACCGCCCCTGCTGCCGTCCTTGTTCTTGTCGGGTTTGGGTAGCTGGACCGTCTCCTGGCCGAGTAGCCAGGGCTGCAACGCCAGCCGGCCGTAGCCTTCGGCGGTCCGCTCCCCGAGCCCGGCGGCCTCGATCCGGTGCAGCGCTTCGTCGGTGGGCACCCCACTCATCTGGAACCGCACGACGCTGCCGGCGGCGATTCCGGTCAGTGACGGGCGCGGCATCGACCAACGGCGCTGCCATGACTCGACCCGCCGGGTGGTGACGAACTCCGCCGGTGGTTGTCCCGGCTTCAGCGGCGGCAGTTTCAGGTCGACGCCCAGCGCCTCGCCGAGCACGGTGCCCAGCAGGTTCGGACTGGTCACCGGCGCACCGGCCGGGCCGCGCAGCAGCAGATCCGACAGCAACCACACGACCAGCTCGCCCTCGATTGGATCTTCGTCGCGGCTGGTCAACGCCGACTTGGTGGGCTGGTCGATGACCTCGACCCTGATGTGGCCGTAATCGTCCTTGCGGGACCGTCCGATCGCGTGTTCGCCGTTGATCCAGTCGGTGTCCAACTCCGCGTCGGCGGGGAGCCACAGCTCGCAACGCAGCACTGTGCCGGCGGCGATCGCCTCGTAGACGAACAGGCCACCGGACTCCTCGGTCGGCCGCTGCGACGTGTCGTCGATGACGGCGTGCGCCTGCGTCACCAGGTCCACCTCGGCGATGCGGATGCCGCCGTCAACGGTGTCGCGGACGCAAAAGCCGACCATGGTCCGCAGTCGTTTGCCGTCGTCGCTACGGGGCTTCAGCAGATTCACCAGGACCGGTGGTTCGTCCGACCGGTTGGGGTCGGCGTCCTTGAACTCGTGCAGGGAGCGGGGCAGCGGCAGCGACCGTTCGTTGCCGACCTCGACGGTGGCGTTGGTGACCACCACCTGACCGCTGGTGATCAGCTCGGTGGCGCGGTCGCCGAGCGCCTTGGCCACCATCGGCAGCAGCGACGTGCCGGGCACGAACCGTTCAGACAACACCAGGTTGCCGAGCACGCCACGGGCCACCATCAACGGAGTCAGCGCGGTGATCCGCAGATCCTGACGGTGCTCCGGCGAAGTCTTGGCCTTGGCGCCGAGCGTCGTACCGGCCGTTTCCGTGCCAGCTGTCGCCACCGACTTGGCCGGGGTCTTCGCCTGATCGATCTTGTGCAGCAGAGCGGTCAGCCGGGGACCGGCACCGCCGTCGGTGCCGTGGCCGGCGATGGTGACCCGGCACCGCCCCGCGCCGCGCCGCCGCTTGCCGCCGACGGCGTCGACCAGCCGGGCGGCGGCCAGCAGCAGCAGTTCGGCCTCCCACGGCACCGGGTCGCCGACGGCGAGCCCTGGAAAGTCCAGCTGCCAGTCGGCGGTCACCGTCAACCCGACCGCAGCCCGTTCCTCGACGCGGAACATGTCGTCTGCTGCGGTGTGCCGATACTGGTCGATCTGCACCCCGGGACGCAGCAACACAGCCGCCTCCCGGGCCAGGACACGGTCCCGGTCGCCGAACGCCGCGACCGCCTCCCGTACATCGGTGTGCAGGCGTAGCGGCCGGGCCTGCAGCGCTGCCGGAACCGGCATCGAGCGTGGCTGCGGTCGTGGCTCGCCAGCCGCGTCGGGGCCGAGTCGTTGCAGGGACGACGCACCGGGCTGGCTGCCGAAAACCGCCTCCACCCAGGCGTGCCAGGTGCCGGTGACGCCTTCGTCCAAACCGGTGGCGACGGTCTCCGCCGCGTCACGCAGCACCGCCGCGAGTGCCTTGCCGCGCAGCATCGGCAGCCCGTCGGCATCGCGCTGCACCTCGCGGTCCACCGCGCCGTGCCGGCCGGTGCCGGTGCCGCAGGCCCAGTCGCTGAGGAACTCCACGTCGACGGTGAATGGCTGACCGTTACGCAGCCCGGCGTTGCCCGCCGCTGACTTGGTGTTGGTCATCAGGCCGCCTCCCTGGACGGCTGCGCCGCGCGGATGTTGTCGCGTTCCGCAGCGGTGTGTGGGGCGGTGCCGGTCGCCATGTCGATCAGGTCGATCGCGCCGAGAATCCGGCTGAACGTGACGCCGGAATCCGATGGCGGTTCGTCGACCAGCAGATGGTCCCGCAGGAACGCGTCCGCCTTCTCCCTGTTGGGCGCCCATACGGTGACCTGGTCACGAGCCCGGTTTGTTTCGGTCCGGCCGGCGAGCAGCGCCTGCCGCAGCCGGTGCAGGGCACTGCGGGGCAGCACCGGCGGGTCGGTCTCACTCGGCTTGCGGCCCAGTTCCTTGGCCACTTCGCGCAACAGTGTGACGTCGTGCGCCGCCGCCCAGCCGCCTTTCGTCGGCTCGCCGATGACCACCGGACCGGGCCACAGCCGCAACTCGGCCTCGTCGCCATCGGTCACGGTCAGCGGTGCGCGGATCCGTCCCAGGCTCTGCCCGATCGAGTCGTGCAGCACGTGGAAGTCCAGCGCACCGTAGCTGGGATCGATCCGCTTGATCTGTTTGGCGGAACTGCACAATTCCTCGGCCAACTCGTACGCCTGGCTGAACGGGTAATGCGGTTTGACGTACGCGATCCCGGCGCAGGCGGTCAGACCCGGCAACCGCGCGTCGGTCAGCACCTGCGAGATGGTTTCGTTGCCGGCGGCCTGCTCGGCGAACCGTTCCACGAAGGTCGCGGTCACTTCGAACGCCGGCCGGGCGTCCATCACCACGGTCACGTCGTCGCCGCCGACGACCAGCGGCAGCAGCCAACCGGTCCGGTCGTTGACCTGCTCGACGGCGTACCGCAGGGCGGTGACCGTCACCTCGTCGAGCGCCCGGCTGAAGGCACCCAGCTTGGTGAGGAAATCTTGACCGCTGTACGTCGTGCTGATCTTGCGGAATACGTCGCCGATGCCGTTGCCGTCGGCGTGCATCACCGCGACCCAGCCGGCGTTGCTGACCCCGTCGTTCAACTTGTCGGCCTGGACCACTGCCGAGTCGACCAGTCGATCGGCCATCCGGTCCCGGCCGACGTTGCGCCGCCGCCAGGCCGCGTCGACCTTCGCCGCCCTCGGGTACGGTGTGCCGCCTTCGTCGCCGAACGCGGTCGACGGCTGCCCCGAGTAGTGGCAGGGCCGGGTGAACGGCAGCGTCGGGTGCCGCAGCAGCGGCGACGGGCGGCGGCTGCGCCACGCCGCCTGCAACTGGTACGCCCGGCTCAGCCCATCCGCCAGGTCGGCGTCGTTGTCGACCGCCTTCGGGTCAACGGTGCCCCAGATTTCCAGCCCTGGCGCCTGATGCAGTGCCCGGCGGGTCACCGCCCTGATGACTGCCCTCCCATCGGCGGCGTTCGGGGCCAGCAGCAGTGCTTTGCCGGAGGCAGCTACCACGATCTCGACAGCATCCCGCCCGGACCTCTCGTTGATCTTTCTGACCGCCTCGGTCACCCACTCGGTGCCGCTCCGGAAGATCAATTCGCTGGCTCCGACGTTCACCGCCTGTTTGTTGCTGGCGAACACGTACGCCTGATTGGCGCCGGTCTCTATCACCACCCAGTGCCGGCTCTTGCCGCTCGCTGGAGACTGGCTGCTCATCCGTTCCCCTCTGTCGTTCCGGTGCCTGTACTTAAGACACGGACGGACAGGCGGACCGTGGATGCCGGCCCACCGCTGCGCCGAGGGCAGCCGGCAAACATATCCGACCCGACTGGCCAGCCGCACCCAACCGGTAGACAGATTTCAGACAACCGCCCGGGTACGGCCAATGGTTCGCCGCCGACGCCGGACAGCCAGCGGTTGATCCACTTCGGCTGATCGACGCGACATGCCGTACCACTGTCTGCTGACGCGAAGTGGATCAAGCCGTAATCTGTCGGACCGGTCCCGTGGTGCGGTGCGCCCGGCAGGGATGCGGGCGGGCGTTACCGTCGGCCGGGTGTCCCGGATACGAGCGATCGGATGGCGGACTGTCGCCCAGCGGATGAGTGCCGTTGCCGCTGTGCTCGGCTGGTTGCTCCTCTGCGTCTACAGCGGCTCGCTGTACCACAATGGCCAGTACTGGGGAATCTATCTCGGTGCCGCTCTCGTCGGCGGCAGTCTCGGACTGGGACTGCTCATCGTCCGGGCCATCCGCCCTCGGGCTTCGGTGCCGTCACGGGTCGCGCTCGTCGCTGTCGTACTGCTCGGCTGGGCGGTCTTCGTCGGGCTCGGCCCGGTCTATCTGCACCTTGCGGGTGAACGGACACCGGTCGTCGTGACCGACACCTGGCGCGGCAGTGAAACCGAGCGGTACCGGCTGGCGCGGTTGGATACCGGAGCGGACCTCGGCTGGCAGTACCGGCACGACATCGGGGTACGCCGCGACGGTGACCAGTTGACCATGTGGGTGGACCCGAACGGCTGGTACGGCCCGTTACCGGCCGACCGCAGCGCAGGCCGCTGGGCGATGACGGTGGCGATGTCCGGCCTCCTGGTGGCCTTCACAACGATTTCCAGCTTTCATCTGCTCGCCCGCTGGACGGTGTCGCGCCGGCTGGTCGCTCGACTCACCAGCGGGTGAGCCGATCACCGGCCGCCGACTCCTTTGCTGGCGGCATTGATCCACTTCGGCTGATCGACGCGACACACCGAGACGCCGATCGACAGCGCGAAGTGGATCACGAGACCGGTCAATCAGTGACGGCCCGCAGTGGCATCGGCACCGCCGGCCGGGCCGGATACGTTCCCCACGGTTCGACCAGGTACGGCGTGAGAAAGGCCAGCAGCAGACCGAGCGCGACCCCACCGGGCAGATAGCCGATCGGGTCGTAGCTCTGTTGGTACTCCAGCCAGGGAATCAGCTGGCCGAACCCGAACGCGAGGATCATGCCGCAGATCAGGGCCACGTATCCAGTGGTCAGCAGCGCTACGCCGAGCCCGATGCCGCCGCCGACGCGGCGCACGACAGCGAGGCGGCGCACGGAACCGACGCGGTAACGGCCGTTGCCGGCAGGCCCGGACACTCGGCCCGCTTTCGTAGCGCGGCCCGCCTCCGGCGTGCGACGTGCTCCTGAGGCGCGGACCGCCGCGATGGTCAGCGCGGCGGCCGGCACTGCCAGCGCCGGCGCGACGGCCGCTAGGGGATAGCTGACCGGCGACGACGTGCCGTCGCCGCTGAGCACCGCCGTACCGAACACCGCCGTACCGAACACCGCCACGCCGGCACCGACCGTGAGCGACCAGGCCGCCGCAGTTGTCTCGGGTAGCGTCCTGATCGACGTCCGCGCCGAGGACGCGGTCACCGCGGCACTGGCGACGATCGCCAGTACGGTCGACAGGCCGACGGTCACGGTGAGCGCGACCGGCGGGACCGACGGCTCGTCGCTGAGGAAGACGCCGTAAACGTACATGCCCGGGACCAGGAACGCGGCCAGCACGGCGAGCCGCGCGATCAGCAACCTGTCGCGTTCCGGGGTGCGTCGACGGGTGGGTGCGAGGCGAGCGGTCGCCCACCATGCCGCGATCGTGAGCAGTAGCGCCCCGGCGGCCAGCCAGGGCAGCGCGACCGGGGTGTGCCAGCCGGACTGGATCACCCCGACGGTGGCGGCGAGCAGCACGACCGGGCTGGCCAGTGCGGGCAGCAGCGACGCGCGACGGTACGCGGCGGCGGCCGCCAGGCACACCGCAACGCAGCAGATGGCGTACATCTGCAGGTCCTGCATCCAGACCCGGCCGGTCGAGGTGTCCCACTCGGCCCAGCCCGCCGGCACCGCGTCGGTGTGCGGCCACGGCGTCTGCAGCCCGATGTTCGGGGTCAGGTAGGCGAGCGTGACCGCCCAGCCGATCGCCGCGCCCGCCGCCCCGCCCCAGGCGAGGACCTCCCGCCAGGATCGGCGTAGCGGGACGGACTCCGGCTGACCGGCTGGTACGGCCGCCTGATTCGGTGCGACGGCCGGCTGACCGGGAACGACCTCCGGCCAGATCGGGTCGGGCCGGCTCGCCGGGATCCGGACGACCACCCAGCGCGCCACGGCGAAACAGAACGCGTTCGTGGCGAGGGTGGCGACCGTGACGACCGGTGTGGGCAGGGTCGCCCACCAGGCGTACGGGGTGAACAGGTAGGCGACGAGCAGTCCGCCGCCGGTCACCGCCGTCGTGGCCACCAGCAGGCGCGGTGCCGGTGCCGGTCGAGGTCGCGGTGGCGCTGGCGGTCGGGGCCGGACCGCCCGCACCGTGTACGCCAGGGACAGCGCGACGGCACCGAGCAGAATCCCGGGCGGGATCGGCAGCGGTATCTGTGCCCCATCAGGCCCGGCGACGAGCGCGGCTGCGGTCGTGGTCGCGGCCAGCGTGATGGCGGCGGTGCCCGGTACGGCGGCGGCGAGCGCCCACCGGGTGGCGCGGCGGGCGAGGGCCGCCACCAGGATGGTCAACGGGATCAGCGTCCCGGCGACGACGGCCGGGCCCGCGACGGTGCCTGCCGGACCGGTGACAGCGATGGTGAACGTCGGACCGGCGACGATGATCGCCAGGTGGCGTACGGCCGATTCGGCGACGACCAGCCCGGCCAGCACCGGGACCGTCGCGGCGACGCACCACGGCCAGCTGACCGGTGCTCCCCGCCGTCGGCGCATCCGGTCGGCGAGCAGTACGCCGCAGCCGATCCCGGCGGCGACGTGCCCGGCGCGGTGGAGCAGGGTCAGGACCGACGGCAGGTCGTCGCCGGTGCTAGTGGCCATCCACAGTGGTCCATTGGCGAGGATGGCCAGGACGGCCGCCGCCAGCGGGGCGAGGAACAGTGCGACGACGTGCAGCGCGGTCCGCTCGACGCGGTCGACCGGGACCGTGCCGACGGCGCCGATCGGAGATTGCCTGGCACAGGCGAGACTCGCCGCGAACCGGATCTGCCGCCAGGCGCGCACCGGCACGGGAACTCCCGGCTCGTGGCCGAGCGTGTACGACTCGGCGAGCCATTCGCGGATCAGTTCGTCGCGGTCGGCGGCCGGCCAGTGGCGGGCCGCGACGACGAACGCCCGGTGGACCAGCCGGCTCAGCATGCTGGTCACGTGGGTTCGGGGGAGACTGCGCCGGGTCGGCCGGTGGCCGGGTCGGCGTGCCCGGGTGCGTGCGGGCGCAGCGCGGCGTAGAGCGCGGCCAGCTCAGTGCGGGCGGCGACCAGGCCGTCCGGGGTGAGCTGGTAGTAGCGCCGGGCCGGGCGGCCTTCGTCCACCGGGTCGATCTGCTCCCACTGCGCGTGCACCCAGCCGGCGGCCAGCAGCCGGTTGAGGATCGGGTAGAGGGTGCCGCTGGGCTGCCCGGTGGTCCGCATCAGCTCCAGGCCGTAGCGCCCGTTGCCGGGGTCGTCGAGCAGCGCCGCCAGCACCCGGGCCACTCCGGTGGTGATCTGGACCGGTCGCGTCATGCCGGCAGCATACTCGGACATCTACATAGGGTCCAGCTTGCCGTCGTTGACCGAGCCGCTGACGACGTCACTTCACGGACGTGCCGCCCACGTGTCGCTGACGGGTATTCGGTTGCCGGCGGCTGAGACGATCATCCGGTGCCGCACCCCACCGCCGAATTGCTCGCCGCCGGAGACCCGCTGACCCACCGGGCCCGGATGTCCGCCCTGGCCGGGCACGCCCGCCGGCTGGCCGCCACCGCAGACCTGCCCGCCGTATTGGCCGAGTTGGCGGCCGGCGACTCCCACCAGCGGTTCCTCGGCCTCACCATGGCGGTGATCGTCGGCGACCAGGCGACGGTGCGCGCCGGCTTCGCCGACCCGGACCGGCGGTTGCGGGCGGTCGCGGTCACCGCGTACCTGCGCTCCGGCTGGGCGGACCCCGACGAGGCGGCGGCGCTGCTGCACGACGCCCCGGCCGACCTGCGGCGCACCGCGTACCGGACGCTGCGCGCCGCCCGCCGCGCCGACCTCGCCGACGCGCTGATCGACCCGGTCCGCGCCCGGTTCGGCGACACCGAGGCCGCGGTCCTGCTGCCCGCCTGCGGCCCGGAGACCGTCGCCCGGCTGCTGCCACCGCTGTCGTACACCGTCGCCGGCGGCGCCGGGCTGGCCCGCCGGCACCCCACCGTACTGCTCGACTTCGCCGACACGCAGCTCGCCGGCCGGTCCGGCGTCGCCCGCGAGGACTGGTGGTCCGAGTGGGGCCGCGCGGTGCTGCACACCGCGCAGCAGCATCCGACGCGGGTGTTCGACCTGCTGGAGCGGTACGCCCCGACGACCCGCCTGCCCGGCGAGCTGACCGCGTACGGCGTGCTGGCCGGTGCCGATCCGACGCGGACCCTGCGGCTGCTCACCGCCCCGGCCCGGGCCGGCTGGCTGCGCCGCCAGCCGTTGCCGTCCGGGTTGCTGTACCGGTTGCGCGACGCCGACCTGGCCGACCTGACCCCGCTCGGGGTACGGCTGCGCGGCACCGACCACACCTTCGCCCGGCTGCTCGCCGCCCTGGCACCGGCCCGCCGCGGTGAGCTGTACGACGCGGTGACGGCTGATGTGGACACCACCGAGCTGCTGCTGTCGGAGCAGCTGCTGGCCGTGCTGCCCCGCCGCTGTCGGCACCGGGAGGCCCGTCGGATGCTCCACATCGACCGGGTCCGGGCCAGCGAGGACTCGACCCTGACGTACACCGCGTTCCTGCCCTGGGCCGAAGCGGAGTCGACGCTGGTCGCGGCGGCCCGGCGCGCCGACGCCACCGCCCGGGGCACCGGCTACACGCTGCTGCTGGCCGCCGCCGGGCGCAGCGGCGACCCGGCGGCCGTCGTCGCCGCCGTCGAGCAACTGCGCCGGCTGCGCAACGACCAGGATCCGGTACGGGCCCGCGCGTTCACCGCGTTGTCGCAGGTGGTCGGCCTGCTCACCCCGGCGACGGTGCCGGCGCTGACCGACGTCGTCACCCAGGCGGTGGCCGCCCGGGACACCTCGCCGGCCAGCCTGACGGCGATCGGTGGGCTGGCCGGGCAGGTGCTGCGCCGGCACACAGCCGACCCGGCGCTGGTCGGCTGGGCGATGCAGACCTTCGAGACGCTGTACGACGGCCGGCAGTTGCCGTTCCTCGGCCGACTCGACCAGGTGCTGCGCCGGGGTCAGGAGCACGACCTGTTCACCCGGATCGCGCCGTGGATCGAGGGCGCGGCGACCCGGGACCGGTACGAGCCGCTGTTCGCCGTCGCCTGGTCGCTGGGCCGGCGGGCCTGGCGGCTGCCGCACCTGCAGCGGCTGCTGCGCAAGGCGATCCATCCTGGCGTGGTGTCGTCGGTGTTCCGCCGGGCGGTGACGCTGTGGCTGGCCGACCCGGCGACCCGGGCCGACCGGGTCGGCGAGGTCCTCGCCGTCGATGCGTCCACGGTAGAGATCCACGAGGTGTGGCAGACGATCTGCGCCCGCCGCACCGACCTGCTCGATGAGGTGTTCACCACGCCGCCCGGTAAGCGGGCCGGCAAGTTTCTGTCCGCCGGTGCCGGCTGGGTGCCCGGCCCGGCGCACCGGGTCGACCGGTGGCTGCCCCGCCACCAGCGGGCGTACGCCGACCTGCTGATGTCGATCGCCGCCGACCGGAGCATGGCCAGACACCATCGGGTACGGGCGATCAGCTGCGCCGCCCCGGTACCCGGTGCCGGCTGGGCGGTCGTCGCCCGGTATCTCGACGCGGCGGACGTCACCCTCGCCGAGGCGGCACTGGCCGCGCTGGCCTGGACCGACCGGCCAGACGAGGCGCTGCCGGTGCTGCTGCGGCACGTCGACGACGACCGGGCCCGCGTCGCCGTCTACGTGGCCGGCCGTACCGCCCGGCTCGTCGCACCGTCGACGCTGGTTGCCACGCTCACCGACGTGGCGCTCGGCGCCGGCAAGGTGACCAGCCGCAAGCAGGCGCTGCGGTTGCTCGCCCGGTACGGCCCGCCGGAGGCGTTCGACGTGGTCACCGCGGCGTACCGGCGGGTGGACCAGCACCCCGACGTGCGGGCCGCCGCCGTCGCCGCCGCCCGGCAGCGACCCGACGTGCCGGCCAGTTGGACGATCCTGGCCGGGGCGGCCGGCACCGCTGACGCGGCTGGTACCGCTGGCCGCGCTGGCGGAGCCGATTCGCCGAGACCGTCGCGGGCCGAGGTGACGGCGCTGCTGGACGCACCACCGTCGACCATCGCCGAGCCGGACCGCCCCCGGTACGCCGCACTGGTCGTGGCCGCCACCGGCAACCCGGATCCGGAAGCGGCCCGGCTGGCCTGGATGGCGTTGCCGGCCTGGGCCCGCTGGGTACCCGAGCTGACCGGGTTGACCGTCGCCGCCCTGACCGACCTGGACGACCCGTACCGGTGGGCGTCGGCGATGCGGGTGGTGACCCGGCTGCTCGACGAACCGGCGGCGGCAGCCGATGGATCGCTGTCGGCAGCTGACGGGTCGCCGCCGGCCGTCGACCGGTCGCCGCTGGTGGTCGCGGTGGACGCGCTGGCCCGGCTGGACCGGGCCGACGACCGGCCGGGCGACCCGGCAGGGGACCGGCCGGCCCGCCGCCGCCTCGACCGGCTCGTCGACGCGGCGGTGCGCTGGTGCCGCGACGCCGACCCGGACACCGACCGGGCGGCGGTGCGGGCCGCCGCGCGTACCCTCGTCGGGTTTGCCGACCTGACCCCGCAGGCGGCCCGGCTGCTCGCCCACCTGGTGCCGCTGGCCGCACCGACCGCGACCCCGGTCGTGGCAGAGCTGGCCGCGCTCGCCGACCTGGTCGCCGACCGGCCGGTGCTGGCCGGCCGGCTCGCCGAGACGCTGGCCGACGAGGTCCGCCGCGCCGACGGCAGGTGGGACCCGGCGGTGCTGACGACCGTTGCCGGGGCGCTGGCCGACCGAGGTGACCTGGCCGCCGGGCTGTTCGCGGTGGCGCTGGTCCGGGCCGGCGACCGGTACGGCTGGTCGCCGCCGTGGCGGTCGTCGCTGCACCGGCTGCGCCGCCATCCGGTGCCCGATGTCCGGTCGGCGGCCCTCGACATCGCGATGGCGTCCGGCTGAGCCCGACCGGGCGTTGACCTTGCCCGACCACCTCACCATGATCAGCAAACCGGCAGGTCGGTGCCGGTGTGGTCGGAGAGGCGGTAGGTGCGCGTGCAGCGAACGGGACGATCACGGCCGTACGGAGGTAACGGGTCGGGCCGATGGGCCCGGGCGGTGGCCGGGCTCGTCGCGGCCGCCGTCACCCTGACCGCCGTCGCCGGCTGCGGTGACGACGAGCGGATGGCCGCCTTCGAGGAGGCGATCATGCCGATCGTCGTCGAGATCGCCAAGGAGTCGGTGGCGGCCCTGCCGGCGCCGTACCGGATCGTCGCCGAGGTCGGCATCTACGCCACCGAGGAGGCGGCCCACGAGCAGGCGGCCGACCAGGACGCCACCTACCTGTTGATCAACCAGACGATCGACGGTACGCAGCGGGTCAGCGTCTTCCGGATCGACACCACCCGCAAGTTGCGGATCGACATGGACGGGCGGTTCGTCACCGAGATCGAACAGAACCGGATCACCATCACCGCCGACCCCACCGTCGACTCCACGCTCGTGATCACCGATGCGCTGGACAGCGAACCGGTGTACGCCGGCGACCGGCTCGTCTTCACCGGCGACGACCTGCACTACGACCTCGACACCGGGCGGTTCGGCGACCCGGAGCAGGATCCGGAGTTCGCCGCGGCGGTGGATCTGGTGGAGCCCCGGTCCGCCGGCACGTGGAGCTCGCTGACCGGCGGCCAGGCCGCCCTGCGTAACGGCGCACAGGCCGCAGACTGGGACGAAGGCACGCCCACCCTCGGCGGCTGCTCGTCACTGCCCGACTCGGCCTGGAACGACGAGGAGGTCGTCCAGGGCATGTTCAGCGGCAACCGGTGGCGGCGGCTGTTTCCGGTCTACTGCATTCGGACCAGCGACGGCCGGTACGGCACGCTCACCCAGCGCACCTCGGTCGACGGCGAGGAAGGCCCGCTGCAACTGGAGTACGTGCTGTGGAAGAAGCCGGGCGACTGACCGGGGTCGGTGGCGTCCCGTTTGCGAGGTTCGGCGCGGCGCAGCGGGTAGGTGGCTGAGGTGCCGGGCGCGGGGGAACATCGGCCGGCCGGGCGGCGTTGGATCCCGGCGTTGGACCGAGTAGGCGAGCGGCCCGGCTGATCTGCCGGGTCTGGTCCGCCTGGTCTGTCGCCCGGTGCGGGTACGGCCGGGTCTGCGGCCCCGCCCGGTGCGGAATGCCGGGCACCCCCGGGTGGTTGTATCCGGTGCGCCGGTGGGACCGCCCTCCCGCCTGGATCGGCGGGTGTGCGCAGGTCGGAGCGCATCGTTTGAGTTCGACTTTCTTGTGCGTGTTCTGTTCTGTCCCGTTCGTGACCGGTCATCGACCCGGTGTGGTCTGGTGTCCGGTTCATTCCCCTCGGAACGGAGATTCTGCTATGAACACGATCTTCCGTAAGTCTGTTCTGTCGGTTGCTGGTGTGTTGACCGCTGGTGGTGTGGTGGCCGCTCCCGCGGTGGCGCAGGCGGCTGGTCCGGGTGCCGATGGTGGTGCGCGTGAGGTGGCGGTGCGGTACGAGGCGCAGCCGAATTTCTACTACTGCGGGCCGGCGGCGACGCGGATCGCGTTGACGGCGCAGGGTCATGCTCCGTCGCAGGATGAGGTGGCGGGCAAGTTGGGGACGACGGAGGCCGGTACGGATTCGGCTGAGGAGACGACCCGGGTGCTGAACGAGGTGACCGGTGGCGACGAGTACGAGACGGTGTCGATTGGTGCGGCTGCGGCGAAGCCGGAGCATGTGGAGAAGCTGAAGGCGGATGTGCGGGAGGCGGTGGACGACGACCGGGCCGTGGTGGCGAACATCATGGGTACGGCGTCGGATGTCGACGGGGTGGCGCATTCGTACGAGGGTGGGCACTACCTGACGGTGACCGGTTACCGCGATGGTGGTGACACGGTGAAGATCGCCGACCCGTACTACGAGGGCCAGGAGTACTGGATGGACCTCGACGCGTTGGCCGACTGGACCGCCAAGCGCGGCTACTCCGCCTGAGCCGTCCCTGAGCCACGTCCCCGAGCTCTGCCCAGGTCGAACCGATGAGGTTGCTTGACCGGTCCGCTGGCCGGGTCCCGTACGCCGGGACCCGGCCAGCGGCGTTTGGCGTGCCTGACGTTGCATTTTCGTCGGTGGCAGGGTGTACTGTGAAGCAGAGGTTAGAACGGGTGTTCGATAACAGGTAGCTCTGCTGGTTGGGTCCGCCGGTCAGCAACGGCACCACCGGAGTCGACACCCGTACTGGCCGCCGGGAGGAGCGATTCGCGGCGCGAGTCCCGGCAGTGCGGCGCCGCGAGCCGCACGCCCCGGCACTGGGCTTTCGCGGGTCCAGCGCCACCAGGCAGGACCGCTGCCCGCCGCCCCCGACCCCCGGGCGGCGGGCAGCGGACCCCGCCAGCATCGTCGGTGCGGATGCGGTGTGGGGAAGCATCCGCATCCGCACCGACGACGCCCCGCCGACGTCTTCCTCCGTGGGCGGGCACCCGAACAGGTGAAACGCGCGGAGGAGGATCCATGCCGACCACTTCGGCACCGGCTCATTCGGCACCGGCCCAGGCCACGACTGCAGTCCCGGCCCAGGCACCCACGGTGCCGGCGCACCTGCTGCCCAACCGCACCCCGGCCCAGTTGCTCGTCCTCGCCCGGCACGGGCTGACCGAAGCGGGCAGCACCCGCCCCGACGGGCTGCGGTACGCGGCGGCCCACCTGTCCGCTCTGCGCGCCGCCGCCGCGATGCTCGCCGCCCGCGCCCGGCCCGCCCCGACCCGCCGCAACCGGGTCACCAGCGTCTGGGCCCTGCTGATGATGGTCGCTCCCGAGATGGCCGAGTGGGCCACCTTCTTCGCCGCCGGTGCCAGCAAACGGGCCGCCGCCGAAGCCGGCATCCCCCGGGTGGTCACCGCCCGGGAAGCCGACGACCTGCTGCGCTCCGCCGGGCAGTTCGTCTCCCTGGTCGAGGACACCCTCGGGCTGGCCCACCAACCGGCTCTCGACCCGGCTCTCGACGGCCTGGCCGCTGCCTGACCAACCAACCCCCGCACCGGCGTGACCTCTGTCGCCGCCGGCACTCGTGGTGCCGGCGGCGACCACGCGCGCACCAACACCGAGACCAACACCAGTGAGCGAAACCCGGGGGAGAGAAGCAGGATGGCGGGGCGAATGGTGGCCGGCACGGCGGCACTGTCCGCGGTCGCCGCCGCCAACCTGGTCCGCCCGGCCAGCGCGCTCGCCGGCGGTGCCGGCTCAGCGGCGACGGCCGGTACGCCGGACCCGACCGGCCTGCCCGGTTCGGCCGGCATCGACCAGGTGCTTCCCGTCCCGACCATGCTCACCGGCCTGCTACCCGGGCGAGGGCTGCGCCGCGGCTCCACCGTCAACGTGCTGCCCCACCGGTCGGCCCGGCTCGGCGCCACCTCGCTGCTGCTCGCCCTGCTCGCCGAGGCGTCCCGGGCCGGCCTGTGGTGCGCCGTCGTCGGAGTGCCGGCGCTGGGCGTGACCGCCGCCGCCGAGCTGGGCATCGCCCTGGACCGGCTGGCCCTGGTGCCCAACCCCGGACCGGACTGGCCGGCGGTGGTCGCCGCGCTGATCGACGGGGTGGACGTGGTGGTCGTCGCCGCCCCCGCCGCCGTGACAGCGCAGGTGACCGGCCGGCTCGCCGCCCGGGCCCGGCAGCGGGGCTGCGTGCTGGTGCCCTGCGGCCGGTGGGACGCCCCCGACGTCACCCTGCAGGTGGTGAACGGCCGCTGGGAAGGGCTCGGGGCGGGCCGGGGCCGGCTCCGCCGGCGGGAGATGGTCGTCTCCGCCCGGGGCCGGGGGACACTGACCCGGCCCCGGGAGATCCGGATCTGGCTGCCCGGTGGCCCGCCGCCGGCAGCCGCCGCGCCGACCGGCGGCATCACCCGCCGGGCCCGCCGCGCCGAGCTGACTTTGGTGCGGCGGGGATGAGCCGCACTGAGCTGACTTTGGTGCGGCTGACCCTGGTGCGGCCCGGATGAACGCGGTCACCCCGGCCGGCCGGCCCGGCCCGCCCACCCGGGCGCTGGTTGTCTGGTGCCCCGACTGGCCGGTGACCGCCGCCGAGATCATCGACGGCGTGCCGGCCACCGGGCCGGTCGCCGTCCTGCACGCCAACCGGGTGGTCGCCTGCTCCGCCGCCGCCCGCGCCGACGGCGTACACCCCGGGTTGCGCCGACGGGAGGCGCAGAGTCGCTGCCCGGGGCTTACCGTGCTCGACCACGACCCGGCCCGCGACGCCCGCGCGTTCGAGCCGGTCGTCGCCGCGATCGAACAGGTCGTCGCCGGGGTCGAGGTGCACCGTCCCGGGGCGTGCGCCGTCGCCGCCCGAGGCCCGGCCCGCTACTTCGGCGGCGAGGAGGCCGCCGCCGAGCAGATCGTCGAACACGTCGCGCAGGTCTGCGAGGTCGAAAGCCAGGTAGGTGTCGCCGACGGGTTCTTCGCCGCCGGGCTGGCCGCCCGTACCGGCCGGATCGTCCCGCCCGGCGACAGCCGCACGTTCCTGGCCGGGCTGCCGCTGCGGGTGCTCGGCCGACCCGACCTGGCCGGCCTGCTGCGCCGGCTCGGTCTGCGTACCCTCGGGGATTTCGCCGCGCTGCCGGCCCGCGACGTGCTCGCCCGGTTCGGCCCCGACGCGGCGCTGGCCCACCGGCTCGCCGACGGGCGCGACGAACAGCCGTTCACCCCCCGACAGCCGCCGCCCGAACTGTCCGTCACCGCCGACTACGACGAACCGCTCGACCGGGTCGACGCGGCCGCGTTCGCCGCCCGCGCCCTGGCCGAGCAACTGCACGACCAGCTCAGCGGGCACGGACTGGCCTGCACCCGGGTCGGCATCGAAGCGGTCACCGCACACGGCCAGGAACTGCACCGCGTCTGGCGACACGACGGCATGCTCACCGCCGCGGCGATCACCGACCGGCTGCGCTGGCAGCTCGACGGCTGGCTCACCGGCGCCGCCGCCCGCCGCCCGGGTGCCGGTGACGCCGCGTCACCGCCACCACCCACTGCCGGGATCGTCCGGCTGCGGCTCGTCCCGGACGGGGTGCTCGCCCGGGTCGCCCTGCAACCCGGCCTGTGGGGGGAGATCGGCGCGGAGGACGCCCGGGCCCGCCGGGCGTTGACCCGGGTGCAGGGGCTACTCGGGCCGGACGCGGTGGTCACCGCCGTGCTCGGTGGCGGCCGGTCCCCGGTCGACCAGGTCCGGCTGGTGCCGTGGGGCGACGAACGGGCACCGTCCCGGCCCGGTCAGCCGCCGTGGCCCGGCCGGCTGCCGCCACCGGCACCGGCGGTCGTGCTGCCCGCCCCACTGCCGGCCGAGGTGTACGACGCGGCAGGCGAACCGGTCACCGTCAGCGCCCGGCTGGTGGTCAGCGCCGCGCCGGCCCGGCTCGCCGTCGGTACGGGCCCTGCGGTCGACGTCACCGGCTGGGCCGGCCCGTGGCCGCTCGACGAACGCTGGTGGGCACCGGCCGAGGCGCGCCGCCGGGCCCGGTTCCAGGTCGCGCTCGCCGACGGCAGCGCCCTGCTGATCGCCCGCACCGACGGGCGCTGGGTGGTGGAGGCCGTCTATGACTGACGACCCGATCGTGGTCGACCCACTCGCGGTCGACGGCGACGGCGGCGACGCGCCGGGCTGGACCCGCAAGCGGGCACCGTACACCCCGCCGCCGGCACTGGCCGCACCGTCGGCCGCGCCGCTGGTCACCGCCGGGGGCGGGCCGGTCACGCCGTACGCCGAACTGCACTGCCACAGCAACTTCAGTTTCCTCGATGGGGCCAGCCACCCGGAGGAACTCGTCGAGGAGGCGGTCCGGCTGGGGTTGACCGCGCTGGCCGTCACCGACCACGACGGCTGCTACGGGGTGGTCCGCTTCGCCGAGGCGGCCGCCGCGTACGGGCTGCCGACCGTGTTCGGTGCCGAACTGACCCTCACCAGCGCCGTGGACGCCGCAGACCGGCGGGCGGCACCGCGCACCGGGGAGCCGGATCCGGCCGGGCGGCATCTGCTGGCGCTGGCCCGTGGCCCGGCCGGGTACGCCCGGCTGGCCCGCGTCATCTCCCGGGCGCAGCTGCGCGGCGGGGAGAAGGGCCGCCCCGACTACGGCAGCCTGGAACAGGTCGCCGCCGAGCTGCGTGACCACGTACTGGTGCTCACCGGCTGCCGCAAGGGGGCGGTGCCGGCGGCACTGCGTACCGGCGGGGTGGCCGCCGCCGACGCGGAGCTGGACCGGCTGGTGGCGCTGTTCGGCGCGGACGGCGTCGCGGTCGAGCTGACCGACCACGGGCATCCGGACGACGGCGACCGCAACGACGCCCTCGCAGAGCTGGCCCGCGCCCGGCGGCTGCCGACGGTGGCCAGCGGCAACGTGCACTACGCCGCGCCGGCCCGGCACCGGATGGCCGCCGTGCTGGCCGCGATCCGGGCCCGCCGCGGTCTGGACGACATCGACGGCTGGCTGCCCGCCGCCGGCGCCGCCCACCTGCGTTCCGGCGCCGAGATGGCGGCCCGGTTCGCCGGCTACCCGGGCGCGGTGGCCCGGGCCGCCGGCTACGGCACCGAGCTGGCCTTCGACCTGCAGCTGGTCGCCCCCCGGCTGCCCGACCATCCGGTGCCGGCGGGGCACACCGAGATGAGCTGGCTGCGGGAGCTGACCTGGCGGGGCGCGCTGGACCGGTACGGCCCCCGCGAGGCCCACCCGGAGGCGTACCAGCAGCTCGACCACGAGCTCGACATGATCGAGAAGCTGGACTTCCCCGGCTACTTCCTGGTCGTGCACGACATCGTGGCGTTCTGCCGCGAGCAGGACATCTACTGCCAGGGGCGGGGGTCGGCGGCCAACTCGGCGGTCTGCTACGCGCTGCGGATCACCAACGTCGACGCGGTCCGCCACCAGCTGCTGTTCGAGCGGTTCCTCGCCCCCGAACGCGACGGGCCACCCGACATCGACGTCGACATCGAGTCCGGCCGCCGCGAGGAGGTCATCCAGTACGTGTACCGCCGCTACGGCCGGGAACACGCCGCCCAGGTGGCCAACGTGATCTCGTACCGGCCCCGGTCGGCGGTGCGCGACGTGGCCCGCGCGTTCGGGTTCTCACCCGGCCAGCAGGACGCCTGGAGCAAACAGATCGACCACTACGGCGCGGTCGCGGCGGCCGGCGAGGACATCCCGGCGCAGGTGGTGGCGTACGCCGACGAGCTGCAGACCTTCCCCCGGCACCTGGGCGTCCACTCCGGCGGGATGGTGATCTGCGACCGGCCGGTGATCGAGGTCTGCCCGGTGGAGTGGGCCCGGATGCCGGGGCGCACCGTGCTGCAGTGGGACAAGGACGACTGCGCCAGCGTCGGCCTGGTCAAGTTCGACCTGCTCGGGCTGGGCATGCTGACCGCGCTGCACGACGCGCACGACCTGATCGGCTCCGAACTGGACCTCGGTGCCATGTCGCTGGACGACCCCGAGGTGTACGCGATGCTGTGCCGGGCCGACTCGGTCGGGGTGTTCCAGGTGGAGAGCCGCGCCCAGATGGCCACCCTGCCCCGGCTGAAACCGACCTGCTTCTACGACCTGGTCGTCGAGGTGGCGTTGATCCGGCCCGGCCCGATCCAGGGCGGCTCGGTGCACCCGTACATCCGTCGGCGCAACGGCCAGGACCCGGTGACCTACCCGCATCCGCTGATGCGCAACGCGCTGGAGAAGACCCTCGGGGTGCCGCTGTTCCAGGAGCAGCTGATGCAGCTGGCGATCGACCTGGCCGGCTTCGACGCCGCCGGCGCCGACCAGCTGCGCCAGGCGATGGGGTCGAAACGGTCGGCACAGCGGATGGCCGCCATCCGCGACCGGCTGTACGCCGGGATGGCCGGCCGGGGCATCACCGGTGAGCTGGCCGATGACCTGTACGTGAAGCTGAGCGCGTTCGCCAGCTTCGGCTTCCCGGAGAGCCACGCGATGAGCTTCGCCTACCTGGTGTACGCCAGTGCCTGGCTCAAGCGTTACCACCCGGCGCCGTTCCTGGCCGCGTTGCTCAACGCCCAGCCGATGGGGTTCTACTCGCCGCAGACCCTGGTCGACGACGCCCGCCGGCACGGGGTACGGGTGCACCGGCCGGACGTCAACGCCAGCGGTGCGGCGGCCACCCTGGTCGTCGACGCCCGCACCCGGTGGGGTGGCGCGCCGGGGGAGCCGCCGCACCAGTGGGGGGTCGGCGGCCCGCAGGTGCGCCTCGGCCTGTCGGCGGTACGGGGCATCGGCGACGACCTGGCCGAGCGGATCGAGGCCGAACGGGCCGCGCACGGGCCGTACCGGGACATGCCGGACCTGGTCCGCCGGGTCGGGCTGACCGCCGCCCAGCTGGAGGCGCTGGCCACCGCCGACGCGTTCGCCTGTTTCGGGCTGACCCGTCGGCAGGCGCTGTGGGCAGCCGGGGCCGCCGCGCAGGAACGCGCCGACCGGCTGCCGGGTGTCGCCGTCGGGGTCGCCGCGCCGACCCTGCCCGGCCTGGACGAGGTCGACGCGCTGATGGCCGACGTGTGGGCCACCGGGCTGTCACCGGACACCCACCCGGTGCGGTTCGTCCGGGACCGGCTGGCCGCCGCCGGGGCGGTGCCGATCGCCGCCCTGGGTCGGGTCGACGCCGGCACCCGGGTCCGGGTCGGCGGCATCGTCACCCACCGGCAGCGCCCGGCGACCGCCGGTGGGGTGACGTTCGTCAATCTGGAGGACGAGACCGGGATGCTCAACGTGACCTGCTCACCCGGGCTGTGGCAGCGCTACCGGACGGTGGCCCGGTCCAGCGCCGCCCTGCTGGTGCGGGGCCGGCTGGAGAAGGCCGAAGGGGTGATCAACCTGGTCGCCGACCGGCTGGACGCGGTGACCACCCCGGTCAGTCCGGCGTCCCGGGACTTCCGCTGACCGCCGGCTCCGCCGCCGGCGCCGACGGGCCGGGCGTCGGGGTCAGCGGGGTCAACGGCAGTCCGCTCGGTGCCAGCTGCACCGGCGGCGGTGTCGGGGTGGAGGCGGGCAGCGTGAACGGCGCCTGCTCGGGGCAGAACGGGTAGACGTACCGCGGGGTGTCGAACCGTGGTGACATCTCCTCGACCCCCTGCCGGGAGTAGTCAAGTTGCTCGCACCGGTACGGGTCCCCGAGCGAGATCGGCTGGCCGTTCTCGTCGAACAGCCGGGCACCTTCGACCAGCCGGCCCTGTCCGTCGTAGATGTACACGTCCTGCACCTGCAAGTACGGATCGTTCTGGTAGTAGACCGGTCCCGGGGTGCTGCTGCGGGACCGGCGGTCGATGTCGACCACAGCGACCATGCCGAACAACACTGCGATGGCGGTGGTCACGGTGAGTGTCCAGCGGGGCCAGCTGGTCAGCCTGGGCCGGCGACGCCCCAGCCAGATCGAGCCGGCCACGAACCCGCCGAGCGCCAGCAGCCCGATGACGACGCTGCCGCCGGGACGCGGAAAGATCCCCGGCGGGTTGCCCGAGGTGAGGTAGCTGAAGAGCATTGCGGCCAGGTAGCCGCGGAGCACCCACCAGCCGGGGCGTAGCAGCCGTAGGAACTCGCTGGCGGTGCCGTAGCCGAGGACCGGGCCGATCCGGCGGTCGATCCGGCCCAGCCGGTCGCGGGTGGCCCGCCAGGCGACGGCCGCCCGGTGGCCGATCCCCGGCGCCGCTGCCGGCGCGTCCAGTGCGGCGCTGGTACGCAGTTCGGCGGCGTACTCCGTCGGGTCGCCGAGCCGGTCGACCAGCGTGCCGTCGCCTTCGGCGAGCACCTCGGCGAGGTGCTCGGGCAGATCCTCGAGTAGTTCGTCGCGGACCGGGCCGGGCAGGTCGGCCAGCGCGGCCCGTACCTGCTCGACGTAGTGCGTGATCTCAGCCTGCGTCGCGGCGTTCACGCCGCCACCCCCCGATCGTCAAGTAGGTTGTCCATCGTGGCGGCGAAGCTGCGCCAGGTCTTGCCGGAGCGGGTCAGCTGGTCGCGCCCGGCGCCGTTGAGCGAGTAGTACTTGCGGTGCGGGCCCTCCTCGGACGGGACCACGTAGGTGGTGAGCAGACCGGCCTGGAACAGTCGGCGCAGCGTGCCGTACACCGAGGCGTCGCCGACCTCGGTCAGCCCGGCGGTGCGTAGTCGCCGCAGGATGTCGTAGCCGTAGCCGTCCTCGTGCTGCAGCACCGCGAGGACGGCCAGGTCGAGCACCCCTTTGAGAAGCTGGGTGGTATCCACGCTTCGCAGACTACTTCGCAGTGCGATATACCGTCAATCGCGGAGTACCGCCGCCCGGCGACGAGCGCCGCCCCGGATCCGGCCGCCCCGGACCGGCCCGGGCCGCACCGGACCGAGTGGGACCGGGCCGGGCCGATAGGCTCGCGCGGGTGGAACTGACACACATTCCGGCCGGCCAGGCGGCCGGCCCGCGAACCGCCGTGGTCTGGTCCGTACTGCGTCACGAACTGGACCGACAGCCCGACCGCAGCCTCACCGTCGTCGACGTCGGCGGCGGCACCGGTGGCTTCGCGGTGCCGTTGGCCGAGGCCGGACACCAGGTGACCGTGGTCGACGCCAGCCCCGACGCGCTGGCCGCGCTCACCCGACGGGCCGCCGACGCCGGGGTCGCCGACCGGATCACCGCTGCTCAGGGCGACGGCGACGCGCTCGGCGAGCTGATCGCGCCGGCCAGCGCCGATCTGGTGCTCTGCCACGCGGTGCTGGAGGTGGTCGACGAGCCGGCCCGGGTGGTGGAGTCGTTGGCCACGGTGCTGCGGCCGGGCGGGGCGGCCAGCGTACTGGTCGCCGGCCGCGCCGCGGCGGTGCTGGCCCGCGCGGTCAACGGGCATCTCGACCTCGCCGCCGCGCTGCTCGCCGACCCGCAGGGCGCCGCCGGCGCGCGGGACACGCTACGCCGCCGCTACGACGCCGACCGCGCCGTGGATCTGCTCGCCGCCGCCGGGCTGCGGGTCGAGCAGATCCACGGGGTACGCGTGCTGTCCGACCTGCTGCCGGCGGCCGTCGCCGAGGGTGACCCGCAGGCCCTGCTCGCCCTGGAACTGGCCGTCGCCGCCCAGCCGCCGTACCGGGACCTCGCCACCCAGCTGCACCTGTTCGCCCGGCGACCGCTGTGACAGCGCCGGAACCGCCGGCCGCGGAGCTGCTGCGCCCGGTGCGTCCGGAGTACGGCGCGGCCAGCCTCGCCGACGTGCTGCCCAGCGTGCTGGCGGTGCTCGGGGTGCCCGGCGCGAGTGACGTACTCGGCCTCACCGGGCCGCTCACCGGGGTGCGGCGCGTCGTCGTGCTGCTGGTCGACGGGCTCGGCTGGCACCAGTTGCCGGCAGCCGGCGAACACGCCCCGACGCTGGCCGCGCTCGTCGCCGGCCGGTACGCGCGGCGGCTCACCACCGGCTTCCCGTCCACCACGCCGACCAGCCTGGTCAGCTTCGGCACCGGTGCCGCGCCGGGGGCGCACGGGGTGCTCGGCTTCCGCAGTCTGGTGCCCGGCACCGACCGGGTGCTCAACCACGTCGACTGGCGCGACGACCCGGACCCGCGGCAGTGGCAGCCGGTGCCGACCCAGCTGGAACGGGCGGCGGCCGCCGGGGTGACGGTCACCGTGGTCAGCCGGCCCGAGTTCGCCGGCAGCGGGCTGACGGTCGCCGCCAACCGGGGCGGCGGGTACCGGGGCGCGGCCGACGCCGACG
Organism: Solwaraspora sp. WMMD792; assembly: GCF_029626105.1. Classification (NCBI taxonomy): domain Bacteria; kingdom Bacillati; phylum Actinomycetota; class Actinomycetes; order Micromonosporales; family Micromonosporaceae; genus Solwaraspora; species Solwaraspora sp. WMMD792. The sequence continues at coordinate 3,440,330 of NZ_JARUBH010000009.1, read as the reverse complement.
CTCTCGCCACCGGGCTGCTCGACGCGGTCACCGCCGGCGACGCTCCGGTGCTGGTCTCCGGCTACCACCCCGACCTGGACCGGCACGGCCACCTGTCCGGGGTCGGTTCCCCGCCCTGGCGGGCCGCCGCCGCCGACCTGGACCGGCTGCTGGACCGGGTGCTGGCCGGGCTGCCCCGGGACGCGGCGCTGCTGGTGACCGCCGACCACGGTCAGCTGAACGTGCCGGCCGACCCGCGACACCGGTTCGACCTGGACACCGACCCCCGGCTGCGGGCCGGCGTGCGGGTGGTCGCCGGGGAGCCTCGCGCCCGCTACCTGCACCCGGTGCCGGGTGCGGTGGGCGACGTCATCGCCGGGTGGCGGGCCGTCCTCGGCCCGGCGGCCCGGGTGGCCGAGCGGGACGAGCTGATCGCCGAAGGCTGGTTCGGCCCGGTGCCACCGGATCATCTGGGCCGGATCGGTGACGTCGTGGTGATCTGCCGGGACCGGTCCGTCGTGGTGGCCACCCGGACCGACCCGGTCGGCTCCGCGCTGGTCGGCTTCCACGGTGGAGTGACCGAGGTCGAGATGGCCGTTCCACTGCTGATCGCCACCGGCGCGGGTCCCGAGTGATTTGCCCGGTTGGGCGTGCTATAGGAGTGAAACTCGCGGTGCGGCGGGCGAGAAAGATCGAGTTCCTGGTGTGACGAGGGCCGGGTAGCGGTGCACTGTCCGGTTGGGCGGCTACTCTGTTACCAGGTGATGACGTCCGCCGGACGGAAAATCAACCTAGGCGGTCCGTCGTCCGGCTTTCCGACCCGCGACCCCCCTCGTAGACTTGCGGGTAAGCAGCCGGTTGGCTGCCACGGTCTGTCGGTCCGACCGGGCTGACCAACGTGACCGGGGAGGAGTGCCGTGCCGCTCTCGGAGCACGAGCAGCGGCTGTTCGAGCAGATCGAGCGGTCGCTTGCCGAGGACCCCAAATTCGCCTCGGCCGTGCGCGCCAGCGACCCGCGTTTCCACGCGCGGCGTCGCCTGCTCGTCGCTGCCGGTGTGATCATCATTGGCCTTGCCCTGGTCGTTTACGGCACAGTGAGCAAAGTGCCGCTGCTCGGTGTGGCCGGCTTCGTGGTCATGCTCGGGGCAGCGGCGTTCGCCATGCAGTCCCAGCGCAAGTCGAACTCGCCCGATCTGCGGGTGGTCGGCGGGACCACGCGCCGGAAGACCCGCAGTGGGCGACGGTCATCGTTGATCGACCGGCTGGACGAGCGCTGGCGCCAGCGGCCGGAGGGCCACCGCTGACCTAGCCGGTGGGTATCAGCCGCCCGGTCCGGCGTGACCGGGCGGCCGCGTCGTGCCCACCTGCCGGCCCCCCACGCCGGGCAGCGGCGGTCGGCCACGGATCCCGTCGACTGACCGTGCTGCTTGACTGACCGCGTTGCGATCGAGCGTCTCGGCACGTGGGCGATTATGCCCGGTGCGCCGACCCGAGGTGGCGGTTTCGCGAAACCCCGGGACGGGTCAGCGCCCCGCCCGGTTGGCCAACAGCCGGCGCGGGCTCAACCGCGCCGCCGCGTCGCGCCACCGGCCGACGACCGAGAACACCCGGCTGTACGCCTCGACAACCGCGTCCCGCCAGCGCAGCAGTACCGACAGCGGCAGCAGCCGGGCCGCCAACCGGGTACGCCGACCCACCCCGGCCGCCAACGCCGCCCGTACCCGCCCCAACGCCTCGACCAGCGGCTCGCCCGGCACCGGCTGACGGGCGTACCGGGCCCGCTCCTCCGCCTGGCTGAGCAGCTGGACCGCGTCGGCCGCCGCACCGTGGACCGACTCCAGACCGGCCAGCCGCGCCGCCGTCGCCCGTGGCGTCTCCGACCGGTCGACCGGCATCCGCAGGTCGACCAGGGTGTCGACCAGTTCGCTCCAGACGGCGTGCGCGTGCTGCCGGGCGGCCCCGGCGTCGGCGCCGGTGACCGTCATCAGCGGAGCGGCACCGGCGGCGGCCCCGCTCACGGCGGGGGAGTCGGTGTCCCGAGCGTCCGTCGGGTCGGTGCCCGCCGGGGTCACCGCAGCCCGGACACGGACCAGCCGCCGACGGCGTACCGTCGCGCGTCGGGCCGCCGGCAGGGCCGCCAACACGAGCACCGCGACCACCCCGGCGAGGGTCCACCACGGCCAACGGGGACCGGCGGTGGAATCGGCGGCGGATCCGGCACCCAGCGCACCCGGGTCGAGCTGGCCGGGCCCGGCCTCCGGCAGCGCCGTCGTCGACGGCGCGGCGGACGGGGCCGCGCTCGGTCCGGCGCTCGGGCCGGCGTCCGGCGGGGCGTCCACGTCCGGCGCCCACTCGGAGCGCACCGAGCCGGGGATGCTCGCCGCCGGGGTCGGGTCGAACGGCACCCAGCCGAGCCCGTCGAAGTAGACCTCGGTCCACGCGTGCAGGTTGAGGTTGGTCAGCGTGTACGTGTTCTCCAGCCGCCGGGAGCCGTTGGTGAAACCGAACGCCACCCGGGCCGGCACGTCCGCGGCGCGGACCAGCCACGCCATCGCGGCGGCGTACTGCTGGCAGAAACCGACCTTGTTGTCCAGGAAGTTGACGATGTCCTGGCTGGCCGTGCCGCCCTCGGTGGCCAGGCTGTAGGTGAAACCGTTGTCCCGGGAGAAGTGCTCGTAGATGGCCAGCACGCGGTCGTAGTCGCTGCGCGCGCCGGCGGTCAGCTCCCCGACCAGCTCGGTCACCTGCGGCACCTGCGGCACCGTGGTGAACGCCTGCCGCAGGTCGTTGTCGGCCGGCAGCGGTTGGGACCGGCGCAGTGCCCCCGGGGTGTAGCTGGTGCGGACGTACTCGAATCCGTAGGTCATGTTGCGGGCCCGGGACCGACCGGAGAAGACGATCTGCGCGGTGCGGTCGTACGCCCAGCTGCCATCCACGTCGCGCATCTGCACCGGCACCGCGTAGGTCGGCAGCAGCGCCATGTTGAAGTTCCCGGTGACCTCGACGGTCGCCTCGTACGCCTGGTGGCTGACCCCGGTGTTGCGGATGTTCGGGTCGGTCCGCGGGTCGGGCAGCGACCGGGCCGAGTCCGGCCGCCCGCGTGGCGGGCGACTGGCGAAACCGTCCTCGCGCAGCTCATCGGCGATGCCGATCCGCAGGTACGCCGGGGCCGGGTCGTTGGTCGTCACCCGGATCATCTCGGTGACCTCGCTCTGGTTGAGCTGGCCGCTCAACGCCGCGAACAGGTTCACCTGGCCGGGCCCGTTGCCCAGCCCGTTGCCGCCGGTCCCGCCGCCGCTGAGGTTGGTCAGCAGGCCCGAGGTCATGCCCGGGATGGTCAGCGGGATCAGCACCGCGACGACCACCCCGAGCACGGCGAGTCGCCGTCCGGCGGCGGCCAGCGGCGACGGCTCCCAGACGTCGACGTCCCGGCCGTCGCCGGTGAACCGGCGGCCGAACCGGCGGACCCGGTCGACGTTGTCGGCCATCAGCAGCCACAGGTAGCCGACCGCGCCGACCACGAACGGCGCCGCCGGGACGCTGTCGACGTAGATCGCCACCGGCACCGAGTAGATCGCCAGCATCGGCAGGCCGGCCAGCGCCGGCCGGCGCAGGGTCACCGTGAGCACGTCGACGACGACCGCGACCGAACCGATCCCCAGCGCGGTGATGAACAGCAGCGCGTCGCCGTCGGGCACCGGTACGCCGTACGCGTGCACGTCCTGCGCCGACTGGGCCAGCAGCGCGCCGAAATGGCCGATCGTCGCCGGCGACGGCAGCACCGCGAGGAACTCGTCGCCGCTGGGGAACAGCCAGGTCAGGGCGAGGAACAGCGCGCCGATCATGGCCACCGGGTGCAGCCATCCGGGAGCCCGCACCGAGCGGACCAGCATCCCGGCGCCACCGATCATGGTCACGGTGATCGCGCACTGCACCAGCCAGGTCCAGTCCTGGAAGATGGTGGCCATCGGCGCGGCCGCCATCAGGGTGGCTGCCGCCGCGACCAGACCGAGGTGTCTGCGGGTGGTCAATTCACTCCTCCGGCTATCGTCTCGGCCAGCGCGGCCCGCCAGGCGAAGCCCTGGGAACCCCGGGCGAGCTGCGGCCACAGCGACGGCAACTGGTCACCGTGGTTCACGCCGATCACCCGCCAGCCGCTCTGCAGCAGCGACAGCGCGGCGGCACCGTGCGCCCGGTCGGCCTCGGCCCGCTCGTCCGGGCTCAGATTCATCCAGGTCGAGCTGTCGATCAGCAGGCCGACGCAGGTCGACCGGTTGCCCCGCAGCCCGGCCAGCAGCTCCGCCTCGGTCGGGGTGAGCGCCCCGAACAACGCCACCACCAGTGAACTGTCCGAGCGGCGGCGTACCTGATCGACCAGGGTGGCGATGTCGCTGCGCTGGCTGGCGGTGACGTCGGCCAGCCGGTCGAGCAGCAGTCCGTCCCCGTCGGCTTCGGTGGCGTCGGCGTCGATGCCGGTGTCGGTGACCAGCCGCAGCCGGTAGCCGTTCGACCGGAAGTGCACGGCGATGCTCGCCGCCGCCGCCACCGCCCACTCGAAGCTCGCCGTCGGGCCCTCGCCACGGTGCGCGTACGCCCGGGTGTCGAGCACCACGGTCGCCCGGGTCTCCCACGGCTGTTCTTCCCGGCGCACCATCAGCTCACCGGTGCGGGCGGTCGACTTCCAGTGCACCCGGCGCAGGTCGTCACCGCGGCGGTACTCGCGGGTGGCGGAGTCGTCGTCGCCGTGCACCGCCACCGACCGGGCCCGGCTGTCACCGGATCCGGCGTACTCGCCGGCGAGCTGGACCGTCGGCAACGCGGTGACCTGCGGGATGACCGTGAGCCGGTCGACGCTGGGGAAGGCCCGGGTCAGCTCGCACAGGCCGAACGGGTCGGTGAGCCGGACCACCAGCGGCCCGACCTCGTAGCGGCCGCGGACCTCGGCCCGCACCGTGTACGCCACCGAGCTGGCCTGCTGGGCACCGAGCCGCTCCAGCACCACCCGGGGCCGGCTGCCCAGGGCGTACGGCAGCCGGTCCTCCAGCAGCAGGGTGCCGGTGGGCAGCCGGGACAGGTTCTGCAGCCGCAGCACCACCCGGGCGTTGGAGCCGACCGGCACCCGGTGCGGCTCCAGCGAGCGGGTGCAGGCCAGCTTGTACCGGCTGCGGCCCACGTACAGGGCGGCCAGCAGCGGCAGGACGGCCAGCAGGATGGCGACCCGCAGCAGGTCCTTCTCGCCGAGGATCAGCGCCGAGACGACCGCCGCCGCGCCGGCGGCCAGGAACGACCGGCCGCGGGTGGTCAGGCCGCGCAGCGCCGCCCGCATCGGTCAGCGCCCTCGCGGCTCGAAGGGGACCGCCGCCACCGTGCCGTCCGCCGGGCCGAACTGGCGACCGTCGTACGCCGCAGCGGCCGGGCGTTGCCGTTCGTGGGGCAACGGCATCCGGTGCACCAGCTCGGCGATGATCGCGTCGGTGGTCCGCCGGGCGAGTTGGGCCTCGGCGGTCGGGATCAGCCGGTGGGCCAGCACCGGAACGGCGAGCGCCTGCAGGTCGTCCGGGAGCACGTAGTCGCGGCCCTCCAGCGCGGCGACCGCGCGGGCGGTACGCAGCAGCTGCAGCGTCGACCGGGGCGAGGCGCCGAGCCGCAGCTCCGGGGACTCCCGGGTGGCGGTCACCAGGTCCACCGCGTACTGCTTGACCGGGTCGGCGACGTGCACCTCCCGGACGGTGGCGATCAACCGCCGTACCCCGGCCGCGTCGGAGACCGGCTGCAACTGGTGCACCGGATCTGCCGCGCCGTGCCCGTCGAGCATGGCCAGCTCGGCGCTCGGGTCGGGGTAGCCCATCGCGATCCGGGCGGTGAACCGGTCCCGCTGCGCCTCCGGCAGCGGGTAGGTGCCCTCCATCTCGATCGGGTTCTGGGTGGCGATCACCATGAACGGCGTCCGCAGCTCGTAGGTGGTGCCGTCGACGGTGACCTGCCGCTCCTCCATGCATTCGAGCAGCGCGGCCTGGGTCTTCGGGGATGCCCGGTTGATCTCGTCGCCGACCACCAGGTTGGCGAAGACCGCGCCCGGCTTGAACTCGAAGTCGTGGTTGTCCTGGTTGTAGACGCTGACTCCGGTCACGTCGCTGGGCAGCAGGTCCGGGGTGAACTGGATCCGGCGTACGGAGCAGTCGATCGACCTGGCCAGCGTCTTGGCGAGTTTGGTCTTGCCGACTCCGGGAACGTCCTCGATCAGGAGGTGTCCCTCCGCGAGTAGGACGGCGAGTGCCAGCCGAACCGTGGCGGTCTTGCCCTCTATGACCTGCTCTATGTTGGCCACGATGGCGTCGGACACGGCGCGGAACTCGTCATGGGGCATCGGAGCACCCAGATCGTCCCAGCTGTCTTGGGTCACGATCCTCCTCCTCGTCGTACGGCGTCACGCGGGTCGGTCGGTCCGGCCGCCCGCCGTCGGTCAGGTGGGGGACCGTCGTCTCCCGCCGCAGGGACCCCACATGCCTCTCAGGCTATCCATCTTTCGCATGTCCGCCATCCACGGGATGGCGTGGTCTGCTCACCCGCCCTGCTCACCGTGGGCGACCCGGTCGTAGACGGACGGTCCGGGCGCCGCGCGGGAGCGGGCCGGGCGGCACCCGCTCCCCACCGGGAGTACGGGCCGGTGACCGGTCCGGTTCAAGTGCCCTGCCGGACCGATCGCCCCGCCCCCGACCGACACCACCCGGCGGGGTGAACCGCCGGGTGAGCTGGTACGCCGGGCGTTTCCCGGGTAGTCGGCGACACCAGCGGTGACCAGGCCAGATAGTCGGGCCGGGTCGACCGGTACGTGCAACCGGAGGGAGCTGGATGTCCACAGCCGGATACATCGTGGCCGTCGTCGCCGTCTGGGTGCTCTCCGGGATCGTAGCGGTAGCGGTGTTCATCGCCCGGCACGGCCAACGCGCCTGGTACTGGTATCCGTTGGGCGCCGTGCTCGGCCTGCTCTTCGTCCCGATCGCGGTGGAGCGCGGATCGCGACCGACGGGACGGTTGGAAGCCCGTCCGGCGCCGGCCGGCACCGGGCCGAGCGCACCCGGCCCCGGACCCCGGGTGCTGGTCGGCCTGGACGGCTCCGCCGACTCCGAGCACGCCCTGCGTACGGCACACCGGGTGCTCGCCGGTCGCGTCGGCGAGCTGATCCTGACCACCGTGGTCGACGTCGCCGCCGTCGAGCGGGGCGAACGCACCGCCGAGGAGGCCGACCAGCTGGACCGGGCACGGGACCTGCTCACCGACCGGGCAGCCCGACTGCGCCACGCCGACGGACCGCCCCTGCCGAGCAGCATCGAGATCGTCACCGGCCGGCCCGCCCGGGCCCTGCTGGACGTCGCGCAGGCCCGCGACGTGGACATGATCGTGGTCGGGCGGCGGGGCCGTGGACTGTCCAACCGGCTGCTCGGCAGCGTCGCCGACCAGGTGGTCCGGGACGCCACCCGGCCGGTGCTGCTGGCCGCCAGCGAGGACGGTTGAGGTGCGCCCGGCGACCGTCGACCGGTGCCGGGCCGGTCCGTACGCCCGGATCACCGCCGCGCCGAGGGGTGCCCGTTGACGATGGTCGCGGTGCTGGCCCTGTTGACCGGGCTCGCCGCCGCCGTACCACTGCTCACCCGCTCGCTCGGCCGCGACGCCGGCTACCCGCTCGCGGTCGGCTACCTGTTGGGTTGCGGGCTGCTCGCCTCCCGGCTGCCGGTGGTGCTGGACAACGGCGCGGTCGGGGTCTCCGCCCGCTGGCTGCCGTCGCTGGACATCGCGTTCGCGCTGCGGCTCGACGGACTGGCGATGGTCTTCGGGCTGCTGGTGCTCGGGGTCGGCGCGCTGATCATGATGTACTGCCCGCGCTACCTCGCCCCGCACCGCCCGTGCGCCGCGCTCTACACGCTGCTGACCCTGTTCACCGTGGCGATGCTCGGCTTGGTCTTCGCCGCCGACACCGTACTGCTGTTCCTGTTCTGGGAGCTGACCACGGTCTGCTCGTTCTTCCTGATCGGCCAGGCCAGTCCGGCGGCGGCCCGCCCCGCCACCCGGGCGTTGCTGGTCACCGCCGGTGGCGGCCTGGCGCTGCTGGCGGCGGTCGTGGTGATGACGGTCCAGCTGGGCACCAGCGACCTGACCACCATCCTGGCCTACCCCGACCGGCTGCTCGACTCGCCGGTCGCCTGGGTGGTCGGCGGTCTGCTGATCCTCGCGGCGTTCACCAAGTCCGCGCAGTTCCCGTTCCATTTCTGGCTGCCCAGCGCGATGGTGGCGATCACCCCGGTCAGCGCCTACCTGCACGCGGCGACGATGGTCAAGGCCGGGATCTACCTGCTGATCCGGTTCTCGCCGATCTACGCCCACCACGCCGCCTGGACCGTCGTGCTGGTCCTCGGCGGGCTCGGCACCGCGCTGGCGGGCGCGTTCCTCGCGCTGCGCCAGCACGACCTGAAGGCCATGCTGGCGTACTCGACGGTCAGCCAGCTCGGGCTGCTGGTCGGGGTGATCGGGGTCGGCACCCCGGCGGCGCTGGCCGCCGCGGTGCTGCACACCGTCGCGCACGCGTTGTTCAAGGCCACCCTGTTCATGCTCGTCGGCATCATCGACCGGGAAGCCGGCAGCCGGGACATCCGACAGCTCTCCGGCCTGCGCCACGTGATGCCGGTGACCGCCACCCTGACCGGGCTGGCCGCGATGTCGATGGCCGGCCTGCCGCCGCTGCTCGGGTTCGTCAGCAAGGAGGCGATCTTCGACGCGTTGATCAAGACCGGGGTCGATCCGTGGCTCAGCCCGTCAGCCGAGGTGCTGGCCGTTTCCGCGTCCGCCCTCACCTTCGCGTACGGCGCCCGGATCGTCTATGAGACCTTCGCCGGACCGCCGCGACAGCCGGAGCTGTACGAGCCAGCATGGACGTTTCTCACCCCGGCGGCGATCGCCGCGCTGCTGAGCCTGCTGCTCGGCCCGGCGGCCGCGCTGCTCGGCCCGTTGATCGACCAGGCGACCGAGGACGCGTCCCCCGGCGGCGATCCGCCGTACGTGGCGTTCTGGCACGGCTTCACCCCGGCGCTGGCGCTGTCGGCGCTCACCGTGCTGGCTGGTACGGCCCTGTTCATCGCCCGCAGCCGGGTCGACCAGCTGGTGCAGTCGGTCCGGCTGCCACCGGCCGGGGCGGTCACCTTCGACCGTTGCTACGGCGCGCTGCTGAGACTGGGCGGGATCGCCGGCCGGCCGACCCGCTACGACTCGCCGGCCGCCCATCTGTTCCGGCCGGTGCTGCTGCTGGTGCTGATCGGGGCGGCCGGCAGCGCCGCGCTGGGGTCGATGCCGCCCTGGCCGGCCGCAGGCGCGGCGGCCGGCGACTGGCCGCTGCTGGTGCTGCTGGCGGTGGCCCTGGCCGGGATCGTGCTGGCCAGGTCGGCACTCGCGGCGGTCGGGCTGCTGAGCCTGGTCGGTCTGATGGTCGCCACCTGGTTCCTGCTCGCCGGCGCGCCGGACGTGGCGCTGACCCTGATGCTCGTCGAGGTATTGACCGCAGTCGTCGCGATGCTCGTCCTGCGCCGGCTGCCGGCCCGGCTGCCGGGCGCCGGGCGCCAGCCGGTCAGCTTCTTCGCCGCCGCCCTCGCGGTCGCCGCCGGTGTCGTCGCGGTGGCCGCGACGGTCGGACTGACCGGTCGTCGTGACCTGTCCGCCCCGGGGGACTACTTCCTGCGGACTGCGCAACCGGCGACCGGGGGCGGCAACGTGGTCAACGTGATCCTGGTCGAGTTCCGGGCGTTCGACACCCTCGGTGAGGCGACCGTCCTCGTCGCCGTGGCGCTCGGGCTGGTCGGGCTGTTCCGGACCACCGGACGCGGCGTCGTCGGCGGGCCTGGTGATACCGGCGGGCCTGGCGTCGCTGGCGGGCCTGGCGGCACCGCTGGGCGCGGCCGCACCGGATCCGGCCCGGCCGTACCGGATCCGGTGCTCCGGTTCGCGCACCGACTGCTCACCCCGGTGATGCTGGTGGTCTCGGCGTGGCTGTTCCTGCGCGGCCACGACGAGCCCGGCGGCGGCTTCGTCGCCGCGCTGGTGGCCGGGATCGCGGCCGGGCTCGGCCAACTGGCGTACGCCGGCCGCCCACCGACGGCGGCCGGCCGGCTGCGGCCCCGGCCGCTGCTCGCCGCAGGGCTGCTGACCTGTCTCGGGATCGGCCTGTCCGCGCTGCTGGCCGGTGAGCCGTTCCTGACGCCGTCGCCCGGACTGAAACTGTCGGTGCTCGGCTTCTCGGTGTCGCCGGTGACCTTCTTCGACCTCGGCGTCTATCTGATGGTGCTGGGCCTGATCACGGCGGCGGTACGGCGGCTCGGCGCGGTGGTCCCGTCGGCCGCTGGGATTCCGTCGGACGCTGGCGTCGCATCGGACGCGCCGGTCCCGCCGGACGCGGCGGGGGTGCGGGCACCGTGACCGTCGCGTTGGTGATCGGCCTGCTCACCGCGGCCGGCGTCTATCTGATCCTGCACCGCGGCCTGATCCGGGTCGTCATCGGCTTCGTCCTGCTCGGCCATGCCGTCAACATCCTGCTGCTCGCCTCGGGCGGGCTGTGGCGCCGGCAGCCGCCGTTCGGCGACATCGACCCGGCGGCGACGGCCGATCCGCTGCCCCAGGCCTTCGCGCTCACCGCCATCGTGATCACCTTCGGCATCACGATCTTCCTGCTCGCGCTCGCGGTGGTCGACCGGCCGCGACCGGGCCGACCCGACTTGGAGCTGGGCGAGGCCGGCCCGGACGGCAGGGACGGTCCGGACGGCGCGGCGGGACCGGAGCCGGAACCCGGCCCGGAGCCGGTGCTGACCGAGCCACGGTCGATGTCCGACCAGGTCGCCGAACACGGTCGGACGGCGGCCGGCGGCGACACCGGGGAGCTGCCCCGATGAATGCACCGCTGCCGCTGGTCGGTCCGATCGTGCTGCCACTGGTCGTGGCCGGACTACTGCTGGCCGTACCGCATCGGTTGACGCTGCACCGGATCGGCTGGCTGGGCACCGGCGCGGCTGTGCTCGCCCAGGGCGGTACGCTGCTGGCCGCGACCCGCCGTGGTGAGGTGCTGACCGAACGGATCGGTGGCGGGCCGGCCGGCTTCGCGATCACCCTGGCGGCGGACACCTTCAGCGCGCTGATGGTCACGGTCGTGGCGCTGGTCGTGCTGCTGTGCGGGGTCTTCGCCATCGGTTCCGGGGACGACCGACGGCCGTACCTGGTCCCACTGGCGCTGATGACGAGCGCTGGCGCGTTCGGGGCCTTCCTGACCGCCGACCTGTTCAACCTGTTCGTGCTGATCGAGGTCATGCTGGTGCCGTCGTACGTGCTGCTGACCGCCGGCGCCGGCCGGGAGCGGACGGTGGCCGGGCGGATCTACGTGACCGTCAACCTGCTGGCGTCCACGATCCTGCTGGCCGGGGTGGGGCTGGTCTACGCCGTCGCCGGCACCGTCGATCTCGGCGAACTGGCCGGGGCGGCCGGCCGCGACGGCGCGTTGGCCCTGGCCGGCACCGTGGTGCTGCTCGCCCTGGCGGTGAAGGCCGCGGTGGTGCCGCTGCACGGCTGGCTGCCGCGCAGTTACCCGTACGCGCCACCGGTGGTCACCGCGCTGTTCTCCGGCATCCTCACCAAGGTCGGCGGGTACGCGATCGTCCGGATCGTGGCGGTGGTCTACGACGGCGCGGTCGACTACCGGTGGGTGATCGGGCTGGCCGCCGCCGTGACCATGGTGATCGGCGTCCTCGGGGCGCTCGGCGAGACCACGATGCGTTCGGTGCTCGCGTTCCACATGGTCAGCCAGATCGGCTACCTGCTGATCGGGCTGGTGGTGTTCAGCCCGGCCGCACTCACCGCGGCGATCTTCTTCCTGGTGCAGTACATCCTGGTCAAGGCGGCGTTGTTCCTCTGCGCCGGGGCGGTGGTGGTCGGCTACGGCACCGATCGGCTGGACCGGCTCGGCGGGCTGGCCACGGCGCACCGGCTGCTCGCCCTGGCCTTCATCGGCGCGGGGCTGTCGCTGGCCGGGATGCCGCCGTTCTCCGGATTCCTGGCCAAGTTCCTGCTGCTGCGGGCCGCGGTCGCCGACGGCAACTATCTGATCTTCGCGGTCGCGGTGCTGGTCAGCCTCGGGACACTCATCTCGATGATCAAGATCTGGGATCTGGCGTTCTGGGGCGAACCCGCGCCCGCACCCGCGGACCCGGCCGGCCACCCGCCCGCCCGTACCGCCGACGACGTACCGCCGCGGATCGCCACCTGGCTGACCGGGCCGGCGGTGCTGCTCGCGGCCCTCACCCTGCTGCTGGGGCCGGCCGCGCAGCCCCTGCTCGGTCTGGCGGCCACCGCGGCCGACGGACTGATCAACCCGAGTGCCTATGTGGAGGCGGTGACCGGACGGTGACCAGACGAACGCGACGGACGGAAGAGCCCCGTACCGGCCAGGTGGAGAGCCGCACCGGCCGGCGAGCCGGCGGTGGCCGGGTCGGCAGGCCGCGCCGGGGGCCGGCCCGGACGCTGCTGCACTGGCCGGTCCGGACGCTGCTGCACTGGTCGGTCCGGACGCTGCTGCACTGGTCGGTCCGGACGCTGCGCCGGGCCGGCCGGGTGCTGAGCTTTGTCGGCTACTTCACCGGTCGCCTGGTGGTGGCGAACGTCGTTGTCGCCCGGGAGATCGTCACGCCGGGCAGCGGGCTGTCGCCGGGGATCGTCGAGTTCCCGCTGCGGACCCGGACCAGCACCGAGATGGTGCTGATGGCGCTGGCCGTCGGGCTGACCCCGGGCACGCTCACCGTGGCGGTCCGGCCACAACCGCCGACCCTGTTCGTGCACGGCATGCACGCCGAGGACCCGCAGCGGTTCCGCACCGAACTCGCCCGGCTACAGGACCACCTGCTGCCCGCCGCGCGCCCAGCCGTCCGGGACATCCGGGATATCCGGGACGACCCGGCCGACCAGCCGGGGGGAGCCCGCCGGTGACCGGACTCGACCTCGTTCTCGCCGTCCTGGCCCTGGCGATGGCGACGGCGATCATCCGCCTGGTGATCGGCCCGACCGACGCCGACCGCGCCGCCGCCGTCGACTTCGGCTTCTTCGTCTTCATCGCCGGAGTGGCGGTCCTCGCCGCCCGGCTGCGGATCGCCGAACTGCTCGACATCGTGCTGACCGCGACCCTGGTCGGGTTCCTCGCCACGGTCGCGCTCGCCCGCCTGGTACATCGGAGGAGCCGGTGACCGGCTGGAACGTGCTCGCCGGGGTACTGCTCGGTGCGGGCACCCTGCTGATCGGGATCACCGGGCTCGGCATGCTACGGCTGCCCGACGTCTACAACCGGATGAACGCGGTGGCGAAGGCGGCCAGCCTGGGCCTGGTGCTCATCCTGCTCGGCGTGCTGACCCTGCTGCCCAGCCCACGGACCGCGGCGGTGGTGACCCTGGCCGTACTGCTGCAGGTGGTCACCGCGCCGGTCGGCGGGTACGCGCTGGCCCGGGCGGCCTACCTGTCCGGTGCGCCGATGAGCCCGCAGAGCAGGTTCGACGCCCTCGCCGAGCAGGGCGAGACACGGCCGGGCGCGGTGCCGGAGGGACCGGGGGAGGCCAGCCGACCGTAGCCGTCGCCGTAGCCGTCGCCGGAGCCGGAGCCGTCGCCGAGGCGGCGGTGAGGGCGGCGGTGAGGGCGGTCCACCTGGTTTTCCGACCCGGAGTACACTGGCGCCATGGCCGGCGCCTTCCTGCTCCTTCTCCGGCCGTGCTGACCCACCAGGCCGCCTGACCGGCGCAGCGGCCGTCCGGCGGCGGCGGCACGGCGACCCCTCCTGTGGAGGGGTTTTTTCATGCCCACGACCAACACATCACAGCCCACAACCGACCCTGAGGTGGCGACCGACGATGAGCGAGGCAGTCGAGACCGCGGCGGACACCCCACCGTTCCGGTACACCGCCGCGATGGCCGGCGAGATCGAGCGACGGTGGCAGCAGCGGTGGGAACGTGACGGCACCTTCCACGCGCCCAACCCGGTCGGCCCGCTGGCCGACCCGGCCCACCCGCGCGCCGACGCCGAGAAGCTCTTCCTGCTGGACATGTTCCCGTACCCGTCCGGCGCAGGCCTGCACGTCGGCCACCCGCTGGGCTTCATCGGCACCGACTGCTACGGCCGCTACCAGCGGATGGCCGGCCGCAACGTGCTGCACGCGATGGGCTTCGACGCCTTCGGCCTGCCCGCCGAGCAGTACGCGGTGCAGACCGGCCAGCACCCGCGGACCACCACCGAGGCCAACATCGAACGGTACCGGGCCCAGCTGCGGATGCTGGGGCTGGCCCACGACGACCGGCGGTCGGTGGCCACCACCGACGTGGAGTTCTACCGCTGGACCCAGTGGATCTTCCTGCAGGTCTTCAACTCGTGGTACGACACCGAGGCCGGCAAGGCCCGGCCGGTCAGTGAACTGATCGCCGCGTACGAGTCGGGTCGGCGCGCCACCCCGGACGGGCGCGCCTGGTCCGAGCTGACCGACCGGGAACGCCGCGAGCTGGTCGACGCGCACCGGCTGGCGTACGTCTCCGAGGCGCCGGTCAACTGGTGCCCCGGTCTGGGCACCGTGCTGGCCAACGAGGAGGTCACCGCCGACGGCCGGTCCGAGCGGGGCAACTTCCCGGTCTTCAAGCGCAACCTGCGGCAGTGGATGATGCGGATCACCACCTACGCCGACCGGCTGCTGACCGACCTGGACCTGCTGGACTGGCCCGAGCCGATCAAGCTGATGCAGCGCAACTGGATCGGCCGGTCCACCGGCGCGCACATCACCTTCCCGACCGACGCCGCCCCGATCGAGGTCTTCACCACCCGACCGGACACCGTCTTCGGCGCCACCTACATGGTGCTGGCCCCCGAGCACGCCCTGGTCGACGAGCTGGTGCCGACCGCCTGGCCGGACGGCACCCGGCCGGCGTGGACCGGCGGGCACGCCACGCCGGCCGAGGCGGTCGAGGCGTACCGCAAGCAGGCGGCCGGCCGCACCGACGCCGAGCGGCAGGCCGAGACCCGCGACAAGTCCGGCGTCTTCGTCGGCGCGTACGCCACCAACCCGGTCAACGGCGCCCGGCTGCCGATCTTCATCGCCGACTACGTGCTGGCCGGCTACGGCACCGGGGCGATCATGGCGGTGCCGGCGCAGGACGAGCGGGACTGGGACTTCGCCGAGGTGTTCGACCTGCCGATCGTGCGGACCGTGACGCCGCCGGAGGACTTCACCGGCAAGGCGTACACCGGCGACGGACCGGCGATGAACAGCGACTTCCTGAACGGCCTGGGCGTGACCGAGGCCAAGGAACGGATCATCGCCTGGCTGGAGGCCGGCGGTCACGGCCGGGGCGCGGTCACCTACCGGCTGCGGGACTGGCTGTTCAGCCGGCAGCGCTACTGGGGCGAGCCGTTCCCGATCGTGTACGACGAAACCGGGCTGCCGATCCCGCTGCCGGAGGAGATGCTGCCGCTGGAGCTGCCCGAGATCGACGACTTCTCGCCGCGTACCTTCGACCCCGACGACGCCGCATCCGACCCGGAGACCCCGCTGTCGCGGGCCACCGACTGGGTCGAGGTGGAGCTGGACCTGACCGGGGTGCCGGGTGCGCCGGCCGGCCGGCGGCGCTACCGCCGGGAGACCAACACGATGCCGCAGTGGGCCGGCTCCTGCTGGTACGAGCTGCGCTACGCCGACCCGGCCAACAGCGACGCCTTCGTCGACCCGGCCAACGAGCGGTACTGGATGGGTCCGGCGTCGTCGGCCGACTGCGGCGGTGTCGACCTGTACGTCGGCGGGGTCGAGCACGCCGTGCTGCACCTGCTGTACGCCCGGTTCTGGCACAAGGTGCTGTTCGACCTGGGGCACGTGTCCAGCGTCGAGCCGTTCCGCCGGCTGTTCAACCAGGGCTACATCCAGGCGTACGCGTACACCGACGCGCGCGGCGCGTACGTCGACGCGGCGGCGGTGACCGAGCGCGACGGCGGCTGGTTCCACGGCGACGTCGCGGTCAACCGCGAGTACGGCAAGATGGGCAAGAGCCTGCGCAACGTGGTCACCCCGGACGAGATGTGCGAGGCGTACGGCGCCGACACGTTCCGGGTGTACGAGATGTCGATGGGCCCGCTGGAGGTGTCCCGCCCCTGGGAGACCCGGGCGGTGGTCGGCTCGTACCGGTTCCTGCAACGGGTCTGGCGGGCCCTGGTCGACGAGCACTCCGGGGCGTCCCGGGTGACCGACGACCCGGCCGGCGACGAGCTGCGCCGGCTGACCCACCGGGTGATCGACGGCGTCCGGTCGGACATGGACGGGCTGCGGTTCAACACCGCGATCGCCAAACTGATCGAGCTGACCAACGCGTTGACCCGGCTGCCGGCCACCCCCCGCGAGGTGGCCGAACCGCTGGTGCTGATGCTGGCCCCGTTCGCCCCGCACGTCGCCGAGGAGCTGTGGCAGCGGCTCGGCCACACCGGTTCGCTGACCTACGCCGACTTCCCGGCGGCCGACCCGGCGCTGCTGCGGGCCGCGTCGGTGACCTACCCGGTGCAGGTGGCCGGCAAGGTCCGGGGCCGCGTCGAGGTGCCGGCCGAGGCCGCCGAGGACGAGGTACGGGCCGCCGCGCTGGCCGCCGTCGCCGAGCACCTGGCCGGCCGTACGCCGCGCAAGGTGATCGTGGTCCCGGGCCGGATGGTCAGCGTGGTCCCGTGACCCGCAGCGCCGCGCGGTCCGCCCGGACCGCGCGGCGCCAGCGCAGCAGCAGGACGACGGTGGCCGCCGCACCCAGCCCGGCGGGCGCGGCGGCCAGCCAGTTGACCTCACCGGGGGCGACCACCGCCGCGCCGATCACCGCGTAGCCGACCGCGGTCGGCGCCGACGCCAGCACACTGCCGATCAGGAACGGGGCCGGCCGGGCGCCGGTGGTGCCGTAGCCGTAGCTGACCATGCCGAACCCGCTGATCGGCAGCAGCCGGACCATGACCACGCCCAGCACGCTCTGGGTGGCGAACCAGCGGTCCAGCCGGGCCAGCCGCAACCGGATCCGGTCGGTCCGCCCGGCCAGGCCGGCCGGCGGGGCCGCCATCGAGGTCCGGCTGACGACGTACTCCCGGCCGAGCCACCGTCCGACGCCGAAGCCGATCAGCGCCGCCAGCGCGGCCGCGGCGAGGCTGTAGCCGGCACCCGCCACCGGGCCGAACAGTGCTCCCCAGGTCAGGGTGATGAACGTGCGGGGGACCAGCACGGTCAGCAGCAGCGCGCCGCCGACCACGGCCAGCACCGGCCCGGCCGCTCCGAGCCGGTCGGGCAGCCCGGTCAGGGCCGCCAGATCGGGCCGGGGGACCAGCAGCACCAGCAGGGCGCAGCCACCGATCAGCGTGAGCAGGGCCGCGAACCGGGCCACCGCCGGCTCGCGCAGTGCCCGGCCCAGCCGCCTCACGTGCGGATCGCGGCCATCCGTTCGGCCCGCAGCCGGTCGGCCCACAGGTCGTTGAGCGGTGGCAGGCTGGCCGCGCCGATCGCCCAGCGCAGCAGCAGATCGGCCAACGCCGGGTTGCGGGCCAGCGCCGGGCCGTGCGCGTAGGTGCCGAGGATGTTGCCCCGCCAGGCGCCCTCGCTGGCCCCGTCGTTGCCGACCCCGGCGGTGACCCGGGCCAGCGGCGAGACGCCGTTGCCGAGATGGGTGCGCCCGCCGTGGTTCTCGAAACCGCTCAGCGGCGGTACGCCGAGCCGCGGGTCGATGTCGCCGGCGAGTTCGCCGACCGCCCGGCTCGGTCCCCGGTCGGAGTACAGGTCCAGCAGCTCCAGGCCGGTGCACTGGGTGCCCTTGGCAAAGAACGAGGTGCCCAGCAACTGGTAGCCGGCGCACACCGCGAAGATCACCGAACCCTGGCCGACCGCGCGGTGCAGCCCGGTGTCGGCCCGTAGCCGC
The DNA here is from genome assembly GCF_029626105.1 of Solwaraspora sp. WMMD792. Classification (NCBI taxonomy): domain Bacteria; kingdom Bacillati; phylum Actinomycetota; class Actinomycetes; order Micromonosporales; family Micromonosporaceae; genus Solwaraspora; species Solwaraspora sp. WMMD792. The sequence continues at coordinate 3,422,372 of NZ_JARUBH010000009.1, read as the reverse complement.
TGGGCGGCCAGCGCCTGCGGGCCGTCCTCGCCGCCGCCGATCAGGTAGATGTCGGCCGACTGCGGCACCGGCTGGTCGGAACGGATCTCGGTGAGCTCCACCGGGATGCCGCGCTGCTGGGCCCGCCGGGCCAGGATCAGCAGGTTGCCCCGGTCGCCGTAGGTGGACAGCAGGTCAGGGTAGATCCAGACCAGGCGGAGCACGCTTGGGCCGCCGATCGACGGGCCGATGGCCGGGAACGACTCAGTTGACACGGTCCAGCTCCGCTCGGATGTCCTGGAATGCGGTGTAGTTCGCGATGACCTCTAGCCGGCCGGGCGGCACCGAGGAGATCGCCGCGTTGAGCGACGGGACGTGCAGGAACGGCACGTCGTTGACCTCCAGCCGGACGGCGAGGTCGAAGGCGCGGTCCCCGGTGATCAGCACCTGGCGGCCGCGCAACGGCGAGAAGTCGACGTCGAACAGCCAGGAGGTGTCCAACCCGTCGGGGTCGCGGGCGTTGATCGACAGCAGCGTCGGTGCCTGTTCGGCCATGTCGAACGCCTCCAGCCAACTGGCCGGGTTCTTGGCCAGCAGCAGCCGGATGGTCCGCCCGTTGCGGACCACCTGCGCGTACCGGCCGGCCACCGAGGTGACCACCGCCAGCCGGGACACCGCGTCCACCGGGCGTACGCCGAACTCGGCGGCCACCGCCAGCGCGGTGGCCGCGTTGCCGATGTTGACCTGGCCGGGCAGCTGCAGCGTCACCTTGTGCCAGGCGCCGGTCGGGTCGATGACGCCGTCCTCGTCGACCACCCACTCCGGCTCGGGTCGGCGCAGCGGGCAGCCGGCGCACCACCACTGGTCGTCGGAGCGTTCGATCGCCGAGCCGCATTCCGGGCAGACCCAGGAGTCGTCGTGCCACCGCTGCCCGGCGCTGAACCAGGAGACCGCGCCGGCGGTCGCGGCCGCCCACACCACCATCGGGTCGTCGGCGTTGGCCACCACCTTGACCTCGGGGTGCTCGGCCAGCGCCACCTGCCACAGCTGGGCCATCATCGCCACCTCCTTGGCCCGGTCCAGCTGGTCGCGGGAGAGGTTGAGCAGGGCGACCACCCGGGGACTGGTGGCCTCCAGCACCTGAGCCAGGTAGTGTTCGTCCACTTCGAGCACCGCGTACGGCGTGGTGCCGGCCTTGGCCAGCGCGGAGGTGTGCCCGGTCGGCATGTTCGCGCCGTACGAGTTCGTCGCGACCCGGCCGAGCACGCCGACCGCCGCCGCGGCGAGCCGGGTGGTGGTGGTCTTGCCGTTGGTGCCGGAGACCAGCGCGACGGCCCGCCCGGCGGCGAGATGCGCCAGCAGCTCCGGATCGATCTTGAGGCCGATCCAACCGCCGATCACCGACCCGTCGCCCCGTCCGGCGGCCCGCGACAGCGCCGCGGCGGTGCGCGACACCGAGCTGGCCACCTTTGCCCGCAAGGGCATCTTCGCGTCCGTCACCCGAGCGAGGTTACCGGACCCTGTCCGGTGCCGATCGCCGCACGGACGCGTTGGTACGGTCGACGACCGATGAGTAGCTCAATGGTCGCTACCGCGCTGCGGGCGTTGGCCGAGCTGGCGCCCGCCGCACCCGAGCGGATGTTGGACGTGACCCGGGGTGGCCAGCCGCTGCTCTGGCTCGCCGATCCGGACCGGCACCAGCGTGATGCCGCCACCGACCGGTTGGCTGCGGTCGACCTGTTGCACCGCGACGAGCGGATCCTGCGACGCGGCCTGGGTCTGGTCGTCGGCACCGTCGAACGGGACGGGGTCCGCCGCCGGGTCCGGCTGCCGTTGCTGTCCGAACCGGTCCGGTTGGAGCGTGCGCTGCGTGGTTACCGGGTGGTGTCGGCCGGGGAGTTGGAGCTGACCTCCCTGGTCACGGATCGCGCCGTGGCGGCGAACCTGGAATCGGTGCCGGGTCTGGGCGGGCCGGGTTGGCTGACGGCGACCGGGACGCAGGCATGGCTGCGGACCGCCGCCGCGGCAGCCGGGCTGCCGTTGACCGAGGTACGGCCGGCACCGACCGGTCGGCGGCCCCGGCTGCCGGCGAGCGGGCTGACCGGCTATCTGGCTGCGGTGCTGTTCACCGTCCGGGATGTCTACGGGGTGGCGCTCGCCGACGGACTACGGGCCTGGGCCGGCCGGGACCTGACCGGCACCGCGCTGGCGGCGGTCTACCAGCCGACGCCGACCGGCGCTGACGGCGCTGGCGGCGGTGCCGGCGAAACAGTGGCGGGGGACGCCGCCACGCCCGGCGCCCGGTTCGACGCCGCTGCGGTCGAGTCGCCGTTGCCGCTGACCGCCGCCCAGTCGGACGTGGTCCGGCGGGTCCGGCGGGAACGGCTCACCGTCGTGTCTGGTCCGCCGGGCAACGGCAAGAGCCACGCCGTGGTGGCCGCGGCCCTGGACACAGTCGATCGGGGCGGCAGCGTCCTGGTGGTGACCCAGTCGCCGCATGCCGCAGACGTACTGGTTGATCTCCTGGCCCGCTACCGGGGGCCGACCCCGGTGCTGTTCGGCGACGCCCGACGACGGGCGGAGGTCGCCGCCACTCTCGCCGCCGGTGCCGGTTCGGGGGTCCCGGCCGTGCGGGTGTCCGCCGCCGAGGACGCGGTGGCGGTGGCCCGCCGCCGGGTCACTCGGGAGACCGGACTGATCCGGCTCGCCCTGGAGACCGAGCGGCTGGCCGCCGCCGCGACCGAGTGGGAGCCGCTGCTCGGTGCGCTGTCACTGACCGCACCGGGCGCGTTCGTACCCGGGGCCGACCTGTCCGGTGCCACGCGTGCGGTCCGGCTGGCGCGTACCCCGGGTGGCGGGAACTGGTGGACGAGGTGGCGTCGGCGGGCCGCCCGTCGCTGGCTGCGGCGTCGGCTCGGTGTCGCCGTCGACCTCGCCGGGGACACCGACGGTGCGCTGGACCAGGTCGCCGACGCGGTCGAGGCGGCCCGGGCGGTGGCGGCTCGGGCTCGGCTCGCCGCTGCGGGCGGCACTGATCTGGCGGCGTACTGGGACCGGCTCGATGAGGCCGACCGGGAGCTCGCCGAACGGGTCGCGACCGCGATGCGGGACCGCGCCGGCAGCGAGCGTCGATGGGATCCGCCGGCCCGGCGCAACGCCGGGGCGTTGGCGAGCGCGTTGCGGGCCGGGCGCAACCGGCGCCGCGAGCTGCTGACCGCCTTGGACGGTCCGGCCCTGGTCCGGGCGTTGCCGTTGTGGATCGGCACGGTGACCGACGTAGCCGAGCTGTTGCCGCCGTCGCCCGGTCTGTTCGACCTGGTCATCCTCGATGAGGCCTCGCACAGCGACCAGATCCGGGCTGCCCCGGCGCTGGCCCGGGCCCGGCGGGCGCTGGTCGTCGGTGACCCACGACAGTTGCGCTTCGTCTCCTTCGTCGCGGACGTGGACGTGGCCGACACGCTCGACCGACACGGTCTGGACGACCGGCTCGACGTCCGCCGGGTCAGCGCCTTCGATCTCGCCGCCGCCAGCGCACCGGTAACCTGGCTCGACGAGCACTTCCGCTGCGTACCGCAGCTGATCGAGTTCTCGGCCCGGCGGTTCTACGCCGACCGGTTCGCGGTCACCACCCGCCACCCGGCGAACGAGTCGATCGACGTGATCGCGGTGCGACAGGTGGTGTCGGCGGCCACCGTGGACGGGGTGAATCAGGCGGAGGTGACCGCCACCGTCGAAGTGGTGCGGGAACTCGCCACTTCCGGCCAGTCGCAGATCAGCGTGGTCACTCCGTTCCGCGCGCAGGCCGACGCGCTGGAGGCGGCGCTGGTCGCGGAGTTTCCGGTGGAGCGGATCGAGGAGCTGGGGCTGCGGGTCGGCACCGTGCACGCGATCCAGGGCGGCGAGGCCGAGACGGTGGTGGCGTCGTTCGCGGTGACCGACGACGATCCGCCGGCCAGGCTACGTTTCCTGGCCGATCCGCACCTGTTCAACGTCCTGATCACGCGGGCACGGCGGCAGTTGGTGGTGGTGACCTCGCTGACCGCCGCCGACGGTCTGGTGGGGGAGTTTCTGCGGTACGCGCGCCAACCGCCGCCAGCGGTGCCGTCCGGGGGTGTGGTGACCACCGCCGGGGTCAGCGGTTGGACTGAACAGCTCGGTGCCCGGCTGACCGAGATCGGCGGCGTGGTGCGGTTCGACTACCCGGTCGGACGGTGGACGGTGGACATCTGTCTCGGTGTCGGCGCCGACGCCGTCGGTCTCAACTGTGTAGTCCATCCGGATGGTCCGCAAGCGCACCTGGCGCGGCAGCGGGCGTTGCGCCGGGCCGGTTGGGCGTTGGTCGACGCTTTCGCCTCCCGCTGGAACGGTGATCCGGTGCGGGCGGCGCTGGAGATCCTCGCCGGGTAGCGGGCCGCCATCGGAAGCGACAGCCGCTGCCGCCATCGGGAGCGGACAGCCCTTGCCATCGTCGCTGCGGGCGGTGTCGGTGTCCGCGCCGGACGGGAGCCGGACGGGAGAGAACGATGTCGCGCTGTCGGAAAGCGGACCGGCGCCCGCCCGCCCTCCACTCGGCACCACCCCCGCTGACGTGCGGTTTTGTCGGTGAATTGGGCGTGTTTCGGTCGCGATTCTGGTTGCAGGTGGAGGGAAGTGGAGTAGAGTGGGGCGCGATGGCGGGGCCGGGAGGGCCCGCCGGCCCCGGGGGATGCGGCACCGCGAATGCCGTACAAGGGCAAGGGGGGTTGGGCCGTGTTTCTCGGCACCCATACTCCGCGCCTGGACGAAAAGGGCCGGTTGATCCTTCCAGCCAAGTTTCGGGACGAGCTGGCGGGAGGTGTCGTGATCACCAAGGGACAGGAACGCTGTCTGTACGTGTTCCCGACGCCGGAGTTCCAGCGGATCGCCGAGCAGTTGCGCGAGCAACCGATGACGCACAAGGCGGCGCGGGCCTACAGCCGGGTCTTCTTCGCCAGTGCGCATGACGAGGTGCCCGACAAGCAGGGCCGGGTGACGATCCCGGCACATCTGCGGGAGTACGCCGGGCTCGGCCGCGACCTCGTGGTGATCGGGGCGAGCAGCCGGGTGGAGATCTGGGACAAGCAGGCATGGGAGACATACCTCTCCGATAGCGAGGACGACTTCGCGGACATCGAAGAGGGGGTGCTGCCCGGCGGACTGTAGGGCAACGGATGGTCGACCGCCCGACGTCTCGTCGGGTGTCGGTGGCTGACGCGAGAGCCGCCGGTCGGCACCGGTCGTCCGACGTACTGCGAGATCTCCAGCCGCTCCCGCACCTGGCGCCACTTCCCCGGCGCCAGGCGCGTGTTTCGAGCACCGGTCCGGCACGGGCGGTGGGCGGGAGTAGAGCGGATGGGGATCTGGCGGTACGACGAGCGGCAACGCAGCAACCGGGCACGACACGGCAGGCAGGCCACTGGGGGTCGACATGGGGGAGCTTCGCGGTACGCACGTACCGGTGCTGCTCGAGCGGTGTCTCGAGCTGCTCGCCCCCGCGCTGGACCGCGGTGACCGGCCGACCGTGCATGTCGACGCGACTCTCGGCCTGGGCGGTCACGCCCATGCGGTGCTGGCGGCGTTCCCGCTGGTCACCCTGGTAGGGCTGGACCGGGACCGGGAGGCGTTGGCACACGCCCGGGCGAGGCTGGCCGGGTTCGCCGACCGGGTCCATCTGGTCCACGCGGTCTACGACGAGTTGCCCGAGGTCCTTGACCAGCTCGAGCTGTCCGGGGTGGACAGCGTGTTGTTCGATCTGGGGGTGTCCTCACTGCAGCTCGACGCGCCCGAGCGCGGGTTCGCCTACTCCCGGGACGTCGCCCTGGACATGCGGATGGACCAGGGGCGGGGGACCACGGCCGAGGAGATCGTGAACGGCTACCCCCCGGGGGACCTGGTCCGGGTGCTGCGGGAGTACGGCGAGGAGCGGTTCGCCAGCCGGATCGTCTCGGCGATCGTGCGGGAGCGGCAGCGGCAGCCGATCACCTCGTCGACGCGCTTGGCCGAACTGGTCGAGTCGGCGGTGCCGGCGGCTACTCGAAGAACTGGGGGAAACCCCGCGAAGAGGACGTTTCAGGCGTTGCGTATCGAGGTAAACGAGGAGCTGGCGGTGCTCCGCAGGGCGCTGCCGGCCGCGCTGGACGCGTTGCACGTCGGCGGCCGCATGGTGGTGCTGTCCTACCACTCGCTGGAGGACCGGATCACCAAGCAGACGTTGGCTGGCCGGGCGCGCAGCACCGCGCCGGTGGAGCTGCCGGTCGAGCTGCCGGGCACCGGCCCGACGCTGCGGCTGCTCGGCCGGGGTGCCGAGCAGGCTGGCGAGGCGGAGATCGCGGCCAACCCGCGGGCGGCGTCGGTACGGCTGCGCGCGGCGGAGCACATCGGACAGGCGGCGGTGCGCAGTGCCGGCACCGCCGGGCGGGGAAAGGGTGGGGCCGCCCGCGAACGGCCCCACCCGGGGACAGCACCACACCGGCCCGACGCGGCGGCGTCCGGGCCATCCACACCGGACGGGATAGCCGGCCGGCGGAGACGTCACGATCGGGGTCGTGACGAGAAGGAGTAGGGGGAGGGGAGATGAACGTCGAGAAGCGCGACCGCTCGGGGCAGGTCGGTCAGCGCGGCGCCCGGGTGGGCGCACCGCGGTCGGGGGGCCGGACCGCGGCGCGGCGCAGCAACCCGTCAGGGGGCTACGTGACCCAGGGCAGCGCGGCGCTGCAGGAGCAGCCCACGACTCAGGACTCGGTCCGGGTCTGGGACAGCTCGGCGGAGCCGGCGCCGCCGCGACTGCGGGTCGCACCGCCGGCACCGGTGTCGGTGCCCCGGGCACCGTTCATCGCGATGATCCTGGTGGTCGTCGTCGGTGGGGTGCTCGGTGTGCTGCTGGTCAACACCAAGATCAACGAGAACGCGGTGCGGATCGGCACCCTGCAGCAGCAGCAGTCGAACCTGGATCTGCAGGAGCAGCAGCTGGAGAAGGAGATCGCGCAGTACGAGGCGCCGAACAACCTGGCCGCTCAGGCACGCAAGCTCGGCCTGGTCGAGTCCGGTCCGCCGGCGTTCATCCGGCTGCCGGACGGACGGATCATCGGCGTACCGCAGCCGGCCACCGGTGAGCCGGCCATCACCAGCTCGCAGCAGGGGGCGGGGGAGTAAGCCGGGTGGCTGACCGTTCCGATCCGCCGCGCCGGGATCCACGTGGATCCCGGCGCGGCGGCGTCGGTGAACCCGGCCCGATCGGCGGGATCGCCGACGCCCGTGCCTACACCCCCCGGGGTCGGACGGTGCGCGAGTCGGCCGAGCAACGCCGTACCGGCCGTGCCGAACGCAGCCGGGATCCGTTCCGGCCCGCGCTGCAGGTGCTCGACGGGGGTCGGGCCACCAGCGGTCGGTCGCCGGCCCGGACCGGCTCGGCGGACCCCGGCGACCGGGGCACCGAACCGGGTACCGGACCACGTCGCGACGCCGACCGGCGGAGCACGTCGCGCCGCGACGTCGACCCGGACCGGAGGGCACGCCGCGACGTCGACCCGGACCGGGCAGCGCGGCGCGGAGCCGACTCCGACCGCCGCCGGTCGACCACCGGCCGTGCCGGGTCGGCCGGCAAGTCCCGGCAGGCGTCGTCCGGCTCCGCCCGGCGTGCCCCGGGCCCGGCCCGACAGGGCACCCGGGGCCGCCCACGGCGGCCCGCCACCCTGCCCCGGCTGGCCGACCCCCGGCGCCGGCTGCGGCTGGGCACCTTCCTCACCCTGACCATGTTCGTGGTGATCGGGATCCGGCTGATCGTGCTGCAGGTCGTCGACGCCCCGGCGTACGCCGACGGCGGCGTCTGGGACCGGGTCGGCGCACCGGTCGTCGTGCCCGCCCCCCGGGGCAGCATCTACGACCGCACCGGGGCGGTGCTGGCACACAGCGTCGCCGCCCGGTTCGTCTACTCGGACCCGGTCCTGGTCGAGGATCCGCAGGCGACGGCGGAGGCGCTGTCACCGCTGCTCGGCATCCCCCGCTCCACACTGCTGGAGCGGCTGGTCCCGCAGACCCGCCCGGACGGGCAGGAGTCGCGGTTCGAGTTCCTGGCCCGCGGGGTGGACGTCGAACTCGCCGAACAGGTGATGAATCTCGAACTGGCCGGCATCGGGGTGGACTACGACGAACGGCGCGAGGTGCCCGGCAACGACCTGGCCGCGAACCTGCTCGGCTTCGTCGGCCTGGACATGAACGGGCTGGAAGGCCTCGAGGCGCGCTACGACGAGGTGCTGCGCGGGGTGAACGGGCAGCGGATCGCCGAGCAGGGCAACCGTGACCTGCGGTTGGCCGAGATTCCCGGCGGCTACCGGCAGGAGACCGAGCCGCAGCCCGGCAGTTCGCTGGTGCTCACCATCGACCGGGACCTGCAGTACGAGGTGCAACGCATCCTCAGCGCGACGCTGGAGCAGTGCACCGCCAGCGTGGCCGCCGCGGTGGTACTGGACCCGCGTACCGGGGAGGTGCTCGCCCAGGCCAGCGAGCCCACCTACAACGCCGCCGACGCATGGTCCAGCGACCCGTCCGACCGGCAGGACATCGCCACCACCTTCACCGCCGAACCCGGCTCGGTGCACAAGCCGCTGGTGCTCGCCGCGGCCTTGGAGGAAGGGCTGATCGAGCCGGACACCACACTCGACCTCGGTCCGACGATCCGCAAGGGCGACACCACCTTCCGTGACACCCGCCCGATCGAGGCGGGTGTCGCGACCAGCCTGGCCGGCATGCTGGCCTACTCGTCGAACGTCGGCACGATCAAGATCGCCGACCAGCTCGGGCCGGAGCGGCTGCATGCGTACCAGCAGGCGTTCGGTCTGGGCAGCCCGACCGGTGTCGGACTGCCCGGCGAGGCCAGCGGCCGGGTGCTGCCGCTGGACGAGTGGAGCGCCTCGTCGTACGGGTCGGTGCCGCTCGGGCACAGCGTCGACGCCACCCCGCTGCAGATGGCCGCCGCGTACGCGGCGATCGCCAACGACGGCGTCTACGTACCGCCCCGTCTGGTCCGGGAGATCGTCGACGAGCACGGGCAGCGCACCCCGACCGAGGAGCCGACCGCCCGCCGGGTGCTCGGCGCCGACAACGCCGCCGCGCTGCGCAGGATCATGGAAGGCGTCACCACCATCCCCGGTGCCACCGGCACCGCGGCGGCGGTCCCCGGCTACCGGGTGGCCGGCAAGACCGGCACCGGTCGGCGGATCGTCAACGGCTCCGTCGCCCCCGGTGAGGTGACGTCGTTCATCGGCATGGCGCCGGCCGACGACCCGCGCTACGTGATCGCCGTGGTGTCGCACACCCCCGGTGGTGGCTGCGGGGACGTCGCCGCCCCGGCGTTCCGCGACATGATGCGCTTCACCCTGCTGCACTACCGGGTTCCGCCGACCGGCACCGAGCCACCCGAGTTCGTGGTGCACCCGTGACGGTCCGTCCCGACCAACGTTCGGGACTCATCCGTACGGACGAAACGCCGCGCGATGCGGAGCGACCGGTACGCCGCTGCGCGGGCCCGGACCGCGGACCGGGTAGGGTCTAGCGCCGTGCCCGGCAATCCACGACCCCGCACCAATCGTCCGATTCCGTTCGCGGAGCTCGCCGCGTCGCTGGCGGTGCCGCCACCGACCGCCGCAGCCCCGCTGATCAGCGGAATCACCCACGCCAGCGGCGACGTCCGGCCCGGTGACCTGTACGCCGCGCTGCCCGGGGCCCGCCGGCACGGCGCCGAGTTCGTCGCCGACGCCGGTGCCCGAGGCGCGGTGGCCGTGCTCACCGATCCGGCCGGCGCCCCGGCGGCTGCGGAAGCCGGACTGCCCGCCCTGGTGGTCCCCGAGCCGAGGACCGTACTGGGCCGGGTCGCGGCGGTCGTCTACGGCGAGCCGACCCGGCACCTGGCCATGATCGGGTTGACCGGCACCGCCGGCAAGACCTCCACCGCGTACCTGGTCGAGTCGGGACTGCGGGCCGCCGGCCAGTCGACCGGGTTGATCGGCACGGTCGAGACCCGCCTCGGCGAACTGGTCGTGCCCAGCGTGCGGACCACCCCCGAGGCGACCGACCTGCACGCGATGTTGGCCGTGGCCCGCGAGCACGGCGTGGCCAGCGTGGTGATGGAGGTGTCGAGCCACGCGCTGGCCCTGGACCGGGTCGGTGGTGTGCGGTTCGCCGTCGGCGGCTACACCAACTTCGGGTCGGACCACCTCGACTTTCACGCCGACGCCGCCGATTACTTCGCCGCCAAGGCCCGGCTCTTCGACGGCCGCTGCGCGGTCGAGGTGCTCAACCACGACGACCCGGCCCTGGAACCGCTGCGTCGTCCGCACACGGTCACCTACTCGGCCGCCGGGGACGCCGCCGCCACCTGGCGGGCTGCGGCGGTCAGCGACGACGGCTACCGGCAACACTTCATCGCCCTGGGCCCGGACGGGATCTCCATCGAGGCCGCCGTCGGGCTGCCGGGGCGGCACAACGTGGCGAACGCGCTGCTGGCCATCGCGACCCTGGTCGCGCTCGGCGTCGATCCGGCCACGGCCGCCGCCGGAGTGGCCGACTGCCCCGGCGTACCCGGCCGGTTGGAACAGGTCACCGCCCCCGGCCCGGTGCTCGGCGTGGTGGACTACGCGCACAAGCCGGACGCTATCGTCGCCGTGCTGACCGCGCTGCGCGGCCTCGCCGACTCCCGGCGGGGCCGGCTGATCTGTGTGATCGGCGCCGGCGGCGACCGGGACCGGGGCAAACGTCCGACGATGGGCGCCGCCGCCGCCCGCGGCGCCGACCTGGTGATCGTCACCGACGACAACCCGCGGACCGAGGACCCGGCGGCGATCCGGGCCGAGGTACGCCACGGGGCCGACGGCGTCGCCGGAGCCGAGGTGGTGGAGGTCGCCGGCCGGCGGGCGGCGATCGACGAGGCGGTCCGCCTGGCCGGGCCCACCGACGTGGTCGCGCTGCTCGGCAAGGGCCACGAGCAGGGACAGGAGATCGACGGCGACGTCCAGCCGTTCGACGACCGGGTGGAGCTCGCGGCGTCACTGACCGCCCGGTTCCCGGCACTGGTGAGGCAGGCATGATCACGATGACGCTGGCCGAGGTGGCCGAGGCGGTCGGTGGGCGGCTGCGGGACGCCGACCCGGCCAGCCGGGTCACCGGCGGGGTGGAGTTCGACTCCCGCAAGATCGGGCCCGGTGGGTTGTTCGTCGCCTTCGCCGGCGAGCGGGTCGACGGGCACGACTTCGCCGGCGCGGCGCTCGCCGCCGGAGCCGTCGCGGTGCTCGGCACCCGCCCGATCGCCGTCGACGGCGGTGCCACCCCGGTGCCGATGGTGCTTGTCGACGACCCGCTCGACGCGATGGCCCGGCTGGCCCGGGCGGTCCTGGACCGACTGCCCCAGCTGACCGTGATCGGCCTGACCGGATCGTCGGGTAAGACCACGACCAAGGACTTGATCGCGCAGCTCGCCGCCGGGCTCGGCCCGACGGTGGCGCCGGCCGGCTCGTTCAACAACGAGCTCGGCCACCCGTACACCGTGCTGCAGGCCGACGCCGAGACCCGGTTTCTGGTGCTGGAGATGGGCGCCCGGGGAATCGGCCACATCCGGCATCTGTGCGAGATCGCGCCGCCCCGGATCGGCGTGGTGATCAACGTCGGGGTCGCGCACATCGGGGAGTTCGGTTCGGTCGACGCCATCGCCACCGCAAAGGGTGAGCTGGTCGAGGCGTTGCCGGCCGACGGCGTGGCGGTGCTCAACGCCGATGACCCCCGGGTACGGCGGATGGCCGACCGCACCGCCGGGCGGGTGGTGCTGGCCGGGGAGGATCCTGCGGCGACGGTGCGTGCCGAGCAGGTCACCGTGGACGCCCGGGGACGCGCGGCGTACCAGCTGGTCACCCCGGCCGGGTCGGCGCCGGTGCGGCTCGCGGTCAGCGGCCGGCACCAGGTGGGCAACAGCCTGCTCGCCGCGGCCGTGGCGGTCGAACTGGGGCTGACCGACCCGGCGGAGCTGGCCGCCGCGCTCGGCCGGCTCCGGCTGGTCTCGACCCGTCGGATGGACGTGTTCGACCGGGCGGACGGGATCACCGTCATCGACGACTCCTACAACGCCAACCCCGCCTCCACGGCGGCGGCGCTGCGGGCGTTGGTCGATCTCGGCGCGGGTCGGCGGACCTTCGCAGTGCTCGGCTACCTCGCCGAGCTCGGCGAGTACGAGGAGCAGGGACACGCCGAGGTCGGCCGGTTGGCCGCCGAGCTCGGCGTGCACCGGGTGCTGGTGGTGGGTGAACAGGCCGCGCCGATCCGGCACGCGGCGGCGGCGGTTGCGACGTGGGAAGGGGAGTCGGTGCTGGTCACCGATCAACAGGCGGCGATCGACCTGCTCCGGCGGGAGCTCGCCGACGGGGACGTGGTGCTGGTGAAGGGCTCGCGGTACCGCACCTGGGAGGTCGCTGACGCGCTGCGTGACGGTTCGGCCTCGGACGGTACGCCGGTCACCGGGGCCGGGGAGGCGACGGCGTGAGAGCGGTCATCGTCGCGGCGGCCGTGGCCTTCCTGGTGTCACTGTTCGGCACCCCGGTGGCGATCAAGGTCTTCACCCGGCTCAAGGCCGGCCAGCCGATCCGGGCCGAAGGCCCGGTCATGCACCAGGGCAAGAAGGGCACGCCGACGATGGGTGGCGTGGTCTTCATCGTGGCGACGGTGATCGCGTACGTCGCGGGTCACCTCGCCCTGACCACCCTGCCCGCCCAGCAGATCGCCCAGGTCGGGCCGACCATCACCGCACTCGTCCTGCTCGGTCTGCTGGTCTTCTCCGGGGCGGTCGGCTTCGTCGACGACTTCCTCAAGGTCCGCAAGCGCAACAGCGCCGGGTTGAACAAGCGGGGCAAGCTGCTCGGCCAGATCCTGGTCGGCGCGGTGTTCGGGGTGATCGCCCTGTACTTCCCGAGCACGATGGTGGACACCACCGGCGATGCGACCAACACCGAGACGGTCGGTAGCACCACGCTGTCGTTCATCCGCGACATCGACGCCCTCGACGTCGGTAAGGCCGCGTCGGTGGTGATCTTCATCCTGGTGGTGATGGCCACGACCAACGGCGTCAACCTGACCGACGGGCTGGACGGTCTGGCCACCGGCGCGTCGGTGATGGTTCTCGCCACCTACGCGTTGATCGCGTTCTGGCAGTACCGGCACTGGTGCGCCGACCCGAACTACACCGCCGAGTACTGCTACCAGGTCCGCGACCCGTTGGAGATCGCCCTGATCGCCGGGGCGGCCGCCGGAGCCTGTGTTGGCTTCCTCTGGTGGAACACCTCGCCGGCGCGGATCTTCATGGGCGACACCGGCGCGCTCGGGCTCGGCGGGCTGATCGCCGGGATGGCGATGGCCACCCGGACCATGCTGCTGCTGCTGATCATCGGCGGGCTCTTCGTCATCATCACCATGTCGGTGGTGATCCAGATCATCTCGTTCCGGACCACCGGCAAGCGGGTGTTCCGGATGTCGCCGCTGCAGCACCACTTCGAACTGGCCGGGTGGAGCGAGGTCAACATCGTCGTCCGGTTCTGGATCATCGCCGGGATCGGCGTGGCGATCGGCCTCGGCCTGTTCTACAGCGAGTTCCTCGCGGTGATGGGCTAGCGCCCGGACCAGCCCGCGCCCGGTGGGCGGCGGCCGGCCCGACACGCCGGTGCGGTGTCGATGTCCGGCCGCCGAGGGCGGCAGCGCCGATGATGGACCGATGGCGACGACAGGTGGCGGCCCGGATGAACGCTGACCCGGGCCGGCCCGTCACTGATCGGCCTGTCACCGCTGCGGATCGGCCGGATTCGGACCGGCCTGCCCCGGATCGCCCGGCTCCGGACCGGCCTGTCCCAGACCGCCCGGCTTCGGACCGGCCGGCCCCGGGGCAGCCTGTCCCAAATCGGCCCGGCCCCGCGGCCCGGCTGGATCCGATCGGCGGACTGGCCGCGTTGCGTGGTCTGCTGGCCCGGCCGCTCGCCTCGTACTATCTGCTGATCTTCAGCAGCGGACTGCTGCTGATGATCGGCCTGACCATGGTCTTCTCCGCGACCAGCATCAAGGCGTACATCGACGACGGCAGCGCGTTCAGCGTGCTGAGCCGGCAGGCGACCTTCGCGGTGATCGGCCTGGTCGCGTTCTGGATCTGTCAACGGCTGCCGGCGGCGACGTTCCGCACTCTGGGCATCGTGGTGCTCGGCGCGGCGGTCGCCCTGCTGCTGCTGCTCAACGGCCTGCTGCTGGTGTCCACGCTGGCGGGCTGGCCGGCCGCCCGGGTCGGTCCGGTCGAGGCGGAGCTGCTCTGGCTCTACTTCGGCTCCTTCCAGCTGCAACCCTCCGAGCTGGCCAAGCTCGGCCTGGTGTTGTGGGGTGCCGACGTCATCGCCCGCAAGGGTGCCGAGCTGGGCCACTGGCGGGAGCTGGCCATCCCGCTGTTCCCCGCCGTCGGCCTGCTGTTCCTCCTGGTCGGCTACAACGACCTGGGCACCATGCTGTGCATCCTGGCCCTGGTCGTCGGGCTGCTCTGGGCGGCCGGCGTACCGCTGCGAATCTTCGCCACGTTGGGCGCGGTCGGGCTGGTCGGCATCGGTCTGCTGATCGCCGCCGCCTGGCAGGGCGCCGGTTCCGGTGCGCAGGACGCGGACAACTACCGGCTGGCAAGGCTGACGTCGTTCTTCACTCCACCGGACCAGTGCGTCGACGACTGCTACCAGGCGCTGCAGGCGAGGTACGCGATCGCCAACGGCGGATGGTTCGGTGAAGGGCTCGGCTCCAGCCGGTTGAAGTGGGGATACCTGCCGCAGGCCGAGGACGACTTCATCTTCGCCATCGTCGCCGAGGAACTCGGGGTGGTCGGCTGCGTCGTGGTGCTCGCCCTGTTCGCGGTCCTCGCGTACACCGCGTTGCGGATCGCCCGTCGGGTCGACGACCCGTTCCGGCGACTCGCCGCCGCAGCGGCGGCCAGCTGGCTGATCAGCCAGGCGGTGATCAACATTTCTGGGGTGATCGGGCTGCTGCCGATCACCGGTATTCCGCTGCCGTTCATCTCGGCCGGTGGCAGTGCGCTGGTGGTGACGCTCGCCGCGATCGGCATGCTGGCGTCGTTCGCCCGGGCCGAACCCGACGCCGCCCGGGCGCTCAACGCCCGTCCGCCGGCCCGCTGGGTACGGCTGGTCTGGGCTCCGCTGCCGCCGATGCCCCGCAAGCGCCACCCGGCCAAGCCGCGGATGACCGGTGTCGGACCCAGACCGGCCGGCACCGGGCAGCCCAGCCGATCGACCGCCCCCGACGGCGGCGGCCGGTCGGCCGGGTCCGCTTCGTCGCGCTCGGGTGGTCGCGGTGCGTCAGGCTCGGGTGGTCGCGGTACGTCAGGCTCGGGTGGTCGCGGTACGTCAGGCTCGGGTGGTCGCGGTGCGTCACGGTCGGGCGGCCAGGGCGGGTCGGCGACGCCCCGTGTGCCGAGGCGACGGGACGGGCGTTAACGTACCCCCGCGAAGCGCGCATCCGGGCCGGCGGGCCCCGTACGCACCGCCCGGCGTGCCGCGTGGGCCGTCGGCGGTCCGCCGGGTCCGCCGCGCGGCCACCGAGTCGAGCGAGAGGAGTTGCTGATGGGTCCGCTGCGATCGGTGGTGCTGGCAGGTGGGGGGACCGGTGGGCACATCTACCCGCTGTTGGCGTTCGCCGACTGTCTGCGCCGGCACGACCCGAGCGTGCAGATCACCTGTCTCGGTACCCCGAAAGGGCTGGAAAACGAGCTGATTCCGCCGAAAGGGTACGATCTGCGGTTGATCCCCGCACATCAGCTGCCCCGGTCGGTCAACATGGACCTCGTGCGTACGCCAGACCGGATGTTCAAGGCCGCCCGCGCCGCCGGCAAGGTCATCGACGAGGTGCGGGCCGACGTGGTGGTGGGCTTCGGCGGGTACGTGTCCGTTCCGGCCTACCTGGCGGCATGGCGTCGCGAGATGCCGATCGTGGTGCACGAGGTGAACGTGCCGCCGGGCGTGGCCAACCGGATGGGCATGAAGTTCACCAAGCACGTCGCGGTGGGCTTCCCACACCAGCCGGTCCAGGCCGAGTCGCTGCGCGACGCCCGGGTGGTCGGGGTGCCGCTGCGCCGGTCCATCACCGGGCTGGACCGGGCGGCCACCCGGGAAGCCGCCCGAGCGCACTTCGGGCTGCGGCCGGATCTGCCGACGGTCTTCGTCTCCGGTGGATCCCAGGGCGCCCGGTCGATCAACCTGGCGGTCTCCGGGGCGGCGAAGGAGCTGGCCCGGGCCGGTGTCCAGGTGCTGCACGCGATCGGTGCCCGCAACGAGCCGGTCTCGGTGCCCAGTGATCTGCCGGTGCCGTACGTGACGTTGCCGTACCTGTCGGAGATGGAGCTCGGGTACGCCGCAGCCGACCTGATGGTCTGCCGGGGGGGTGCGATGACCTGCGCC
This sequence comes from Solwaraspora sp. WMMD792, assembly GCF_029626105.1. NCBI lineage: Bacteria > Bacillati > Actinomycetota > Actinomycetes > Micromonosporales > Micromonosporaceae > Solwaraspora > Solwaraspora sp. WMMD792. The sequence continues at coordinate 3,405,909 of NZ_JARUBH010000009.1, read as the reverse complement.
GAGGTCGCCGCGATCGGACTGCCCGCGGTCTACGTGCCCTATCCGCACAGCAACCAGGAGCAGAAGCGCAACGCGCTGCCGGTGGTCGAGGCCGGTGGCGGTCTGCTCGTCGACGACGCCGAACTGACTCCGGCCTGGGTGGAGCAGGTCGTGGTTCCGTTGGCTCGCGACCCGCAGCGGCTGGCCGCGATGGGCTCGGCGGCGGCGGGGTACGGTCGCCGCGACGGCGACGAGGCGCTGCTCGACTTCGTCTACGAGGCGGTGTCCCGATGACCCGCACGGGAAGGTGACCACGTGAACATCACCGAGTTCGCCCCCACCGGCACGCTCGCCGCCGAGGAGCTGGGGACCGTACACCTGATCGGTATCGGTGGGGTCGGGATGAGTGGCCTGGCCCGCCTGCTGCTGACCCGGGGGATTCCGGTGACCGGCAGCGAGCTGCGGGACTGGCCGTCGCTGGCGGTGCTGCGGGCACTCGGCGGCACCATCCACATGAGCCACGAGGAGGCCAACCTCGACGGGGTGGACACGGTGGTCTACTCCACCGCCATCCCGGCCGACCACGTGGAGCTGGCGGCCGCCCGTCGGCGTGGGCTGCGGGTGCTGCACCGGTCGGAGGCCCTGGCGGCGGCGATGACCGGTCGGCGGACCATCGCGGTCGCCGGCACCCACGGCAAGACCACGACCACTTCGATGGTGACCCTGACCCTGCAGCGGGCCGGCGAGGACCCGTCGTTCGTCATCGGTGGCGAGATCTCCGAGGTGGGTTCGAACGCCCACCACGGTACGGGCGAGTACTTCGTCGTCGAGGCCGACGAGAGTGACCGTTCGTTCCTGCTCTACCGCCCGTTCGTGTCGATCATCACCAACATCGACGCGGACCACCTGAACACGTACGGCGACCTGGCCGGGCTCGCTGCGGGTTTCGCCGAGTTCGCCGGATTGACCGATCCGGACGGGTTCGTGGTGACCTGCGCGGACAACCCCGGGACCCGGCAGCTGACCGAGGCGTTGCGCGACGAGGGCCGGACCGTCCACACCTACGGTGAGTCCGCCGACGCCGATCTGCGGCTGTCCGAGATCACGTCGTCCGCGGCCGGGGTCCGCTACCTGGCCACCCTGGACGGCGCGCCGCTGGGCGAGATCGCCCTGCCGGTACCCGGCCGGCATCTCGGGCTGAACAGCGCCGCCGCGGTGCTTGCCGCACTGCGCCTCGGGCTGCCGTTGAGTGACGCGGTCGCCGCGCTGGGCGCGTTCCCCGGAGTTCGGCGCCGGTTCGAACGCAAAGGCTCGGCCGGCGGCGTCACCGTCTACGACGAGTACGCCTACCACCCGACGTCGATGACCGCGGCGCTGCACACCATGCGGGAGGTCGCCGGTGCCGGCCGGCTGGTGGTGGTGTTCCAGCCCTACCGGGTCTACCGGACCCGGGACCTGCAGGCCGAGCTGGCCGCCGCCCTGGCGATCGCCGACGAGGTGATCGTGATGGAGGTGTTCGGGCCGGGTGAGCTGCGGGAGCCGGGCGAGGGCGGGGTGGCGCTGACGGCGGACGTCCCGTTGCCGGACGATCGTAAGGTGTTCGTACCGTCCTGGGAGGACGTCCCACCGGAGGTGGCCCGCCGCTGCCGGCCGGGTGACCTGGTGGTCACGATGGGCGCTCCACCGATCTCGTTGCTGGGTGACGAACTGCTGTCCGCGCTCGCCGATCCGGCGGCTGGCTCAGGATGACCCCGCCTGGTCGCTCGCCGAGGCCCGGCTCGGGGCGCACCGGTTCCAGCCGCTCCGGCGCTGGTCGGCTGGGCGATGTCCGGCCGGCCGGTCGGACCGGTCGGGCCGGGGTGCCCGCCGCCCGGTCCGGTCCGGCGGGAGCGGAGACCGGGCACACCCGGCGCCAGCCGGGACGCCCGGACGGGTCGACGGGCCGCTGGCGGCTGGTCCGGGCGAGCCGGGAGGCGGTGCCACCGTCGGTCCGGCGGTTCATGCGCCGGGCCCGGCGACGACGGTTGCGGGCCGCGCTGCCCTGGGCGGTGGCCGGTTGCCTGGCGGCCCTGGCCGCGGTCGGCTGGTGGGTGGTCTCGGCGACCTCGGTGTTCGGCGTGGACCAGGTCCGGGTCGCGGGGGCGGCGCTGGTGACCGAGTCGGACGTACGGCAGGCCGCGCAGATTCCGCCGGGGACCCCACTGGCGCGGGTGGATCTGGCCGCAGTGGCCGGCCGGGTCTCCGGCCTGGCTGCGGTGGAGCGGGTGGTGGCGAGCCGGGACTGGCCGGGTACGGTGGTGATCACCGTGGTGGAGCGGGTGCCGGCCGCCGTGGTGCCCCAGGGCGACGCGTTCGTGGTGGTCGACGGGGCCGGGGTGGCCTTCCGGACACTGGCTGCGCGCCCGGACGACCTGGCGGTCGTCCGGCTGGAAACGGTCGAGTTCGATCAGGCGTTGGTCCGTGACGCGGTCGCGGTACTCGACTCGCTGACCGCCCAGCTGCGTGAGGTGCTGGTGGAGGTCGTGGTCAGCGGCCCGGCCGGGATCGAGCTGCGGATCGCCGACGACCGGGTGGTGATCTGGGGTGACGCCACGGAGAATGCGGTCAAGGCCAGGGTCGCCGACGCGTTGCTGGTCCAGGACGGCAGTGTGATCGACGTCAGCGCGCCGGACGTGGTGACCATCCGCTGATCCGGCATGTCGTCTGGGTGATTTCAGGACGGCTCGGTGTAGAAGGTACATTACGGTCTGCCGAGAATGACTCGGCCCGGTGCGGCCTGCGACACGCCCAGCATGGTCCTTGGATCACGCGGTACGTGCGCATACGTTGCCCGGAGAGGTTCAGTGGTTGACATAACCCTAAGCCTCTAGTAGAGGGTGAGGGTTCGTCCCGCTCTCGTGTACCGACGGGTCTGTCCTCCGTGGTCCCAGTGGGCCGGGTCAGGCCGGCGCCCGCCACTCTCGAAGGGAAGGCACCCCGATGACACCTCCGCACAACTACCTGGCGGTCATCAAGGTCGTCGGCATCGGCGGAGGCGGAGTCAACGCCGTCAACCGGATGATCGAGGTTGGCCTCAAGGGCGTCGAGTTCATCGCGATCAACACCGACGCCCAGGCGTTGCTGATGAGCGACGCGGACGTCAAGCTCGACGTCGGCCGGGAGCTGACCCGGGGCCTCGGCGCCGGGGCGAACCCGGACGTCGGCAAGAACGCCGCGGAGGACCACCGCGACGAGATCGAGGAGGTGCTCAAGGGCGCCGACATGGTCTTCGTCACCTGCGGTGAGGGCGGTGGTACCGGCACCGGCGGGGCGCCGGTGGTGGCCAACATCGCCCGCAAGCTCGGCGCCCTGACGATCGGTGTGGTCACCCGGCCGTTCTCCTTCGAGGGCAAGCGACGCCAGGTGCAGGCCGAGGCCGGTATCGAGGAGTTGCGCAACCAGTGCGACACGCTGATCGTCATCCCGAACGATCGGCTGCTGGCCCTCGGCGACCGGGGGATCAGCATGATGGACGCCTTCCGGCAGGCCGACCAGGTGCTGCTCTCCGGTGTCCAGGGCATCACCGACCTGATCACCACGCCCGGCCTGATCAATCTGGACTTCGCCGACGTCAAGAGCGTGATGAGCGGGGCCGGTAGCGCGTTGATGGGGATCGGCAGCGCGCGGGGCGAGAACCGGGCGGTCGAGGCGGCCGAGGCGGCGATCTCCAGCCCGCTGCTGGAGCAGAGCATGGACGGTGCCCGAGGGGTGCTGCTCTCCATCGCCGGTGGATCCGATCTCGGCCTGTTCGAGATCAACGACGCGGCGCAGCTGGTCACCGACGCCGCGCACGCCGACGCAAACATCATCTTCGGGGCGGTCATCGACGACGCGCTGGGCGACGAGGTGCGGGTCACCGTCATCGCCGCCGGCTTCGACGGTGGGGCTCCCGCGTACAAGCCGGCCGAGGGTCCGCGTAAGGTCCCGGCGGCACCGGTCTCGCCGGCCGCGCCGACCAGCCCGGCTGTCGCCCCGGCGCCCCAGACGCCGACCCAGCAGACCCGCCGGGTGCTCTTCGACGACGTCGACGTACCGGACTTCCTCAAAAACGGATCATGACGGTCGACACCGAACGGCGACGTGCGGAACTGGCCGACCGGCTGACCGCCGTACGGTCCCGGCTTGCCGCCGCCACGGCGGCGGCGGGTCGGCCGGCGGACAGCGTCACGCTGATCGCGGTGACCAAGACCTATCCGGCCGCCGACGTGCGGCTGCTGGCCGAGCTCGGGGTCACCGACGTCGGCGAGAACCGGGACCAGGAGGCGGCGGCCAAGGCTGCCGAGCTGGCCCCCGGACCGTCCGGCGGGCCAGGGCTGCGCTGGCACTTCGTCGGCCAGCTGCAGCGCAACAAGTGCCGGTCGGTGGTCGGCTACGCGGACCTGGTGCACTCGGTCGACCGGGTGCCCCTGGCCCGCGCCCTGGCCGCCGCTGCCGGTCGGCGTGGTCGACCGCTCGACGTGCTGGTCCAGGTCAGTCTGGACGGCGTGACGGGGCGCGGCGGCGCGTTGCCGGACTCGGCGGATGCGGTGACCGGCTTCTGGCCGGTGGTCGAGTGCATCCTGGGCCAGTCCGATCTGCGACTCGCCGGGGTGATGGCGGTGGCTCCGCTCGACCAGCCGCCGGAGCCGGCGTTCGCCCGGCTGGCGGAGGTGTCTGCCCAGCTCAGAGCCGCCGTGCCGGGGGCGTGGATGGTTTCGGCCGGGATGAGCGCCGACCTGGAGGCGGCGGTGGACGCCGGCGCGACACATGTCCGTGTCGGAAGTGCGTTGCTCGGAAAGCGCCCAACGCTACGGTAGCCTGGCGGCGGATACCAAACTACATCAGTGTTGTTTGAGCCGGACTCCCCGTCGTCGGGGGTCGACGTCCGTGACCGCGCACCGGTCATGGCGGGGAGCCGGCTCGGACCGGTGGGCACTGCAGTGTTCACGCGCGACAGTGGCACGGCGGGGGCGCGTGCCGCACGGCGGACGGAGGGGCGCGGCATGGGTGCACTGCGCAAAGCGGGGGTCTGGCTAGGTCTGGTCGAGGAGGACGACGACCAGGGCTACGACGATGGCTACGACAAGGGTGGCTACCGAGAGTCGCGATACCGCGACAATAGGTACGCCGACGAGTTCGCCGACGACGAGGAGCCGGACGACCCGCCACCACGCGCGCGGCCACCGGTGGAGCGGCTGCGCCCGTCGGAGCGGCTGCAGGCCCGGGCTGCCGAGCGGGAGCACCGGGCTGCCGAGCGGGAGCACCGGGGTCCGGATCCCGACCGGGGTGAGCGTGCCAGTGTGCGATCGATCACCCGGGCCGGTGCCGAGGCCGCGCCGGCCAGCTACCCGACCAGGGACAATCTGGCTCTGGCGCCACAGCCTGTGGTGCGGGAGCGGATGGTCGTCGCCGAGGAGGAGCAGCGGTACCAGATCACCACGCTGCACCCGACCACCTACCGGGAGGCCCGGACGATCGGGGAGCACTTCCGCGACGGCACGCCGGTGATCATCAACCTCACCGAGATGGATGAGGCCGACGCCCGCCGTCTGGTTGATTTCGCTGCCGGTCTGGCGTTCGGTCTGCGCGGTACGATCGAACGCGTCACCAACCGGGTGTTTCTGCTCTCACCGGCCAACGTCCAGGTCACCGCGGAGGACAAGGCCAAGATAGCCGAGGGTGGATTTTTCAGCCTGGGCTAGCCTGACCTGAGGACCTCGCCTGCCGTGTTGTCGATCTTGTTTCAAGTCCTGTATCTGCTGCTGTACGTCTTTCTGCTCACCCTGTTGGCGAGGTTTGTCCTGAGTGCGGTGCTTCAGTACGGTCGACGCTGGCAACCCGGTCGGGGTGCCGCAGCCGGATTGGAATCGGTGTGGAGCGTCACTGATCCCCCCCTTAAGGCGTTGAGGCGGGTGATCCCACCACTGCGAATTGGTACCGTGAGCTTCGACCTGGCCTCCCTTGTGCTCCTGGTTATCCTGTTCGTGCTGATCACGTTCGTGGTGGAGCCGCTGATCAGGGCAACCAACTGACCGGCGCGCTACGCGGCCGCAACTGACCCGAGGAGTTTCGATGCCGCTAACCCCGGCCGACGTCCACAACGTCGCCTTCAAAAAGCCTCCGATCGGCAAGCGGGGGTACGACGAGGAGGAGGTCGACGCCTTCCTGGACGAGGTCGAGCGTGAGCTCGCCCGTCTGATCGAGGAGAACAACGAGCTGCGCGCCCAGGTGGAGCGCGGAGGTCGTGGCGGGCCGGCGGGCCCGGGCGCCGACCCGCGTCTCGCGGCGGAGCTCAACGACATGAAGGCCCAGCTCGACCGCGTACAGCGGGACAAGGCCGCCGCCGAGCAGGCCGCCCGTGCCATGCAGGCCGAGCTGGAGCAGGTCAGGTCGGCCGGTGGCCCGGTCGTCGGCGGCGGCGGTGACGGCGAGCAGCAGGCGCTGCGGGTGCTGATGATGGCCCAGCGGACGGCGGACGACCACGTCTCCGACGCCCGCCGGGAAGCGGACAAGCTGCTTACCGACGCCCGCACCAAGGCCGAGGAGGTCACCCGCGAGGCGCGGGCCAAGGCCGACGCGCTGGAGCGGGACGCGCGGCAGCGCCACCAGGAGGCGATGGGTGGCCTGGACGCCAAGCGGACCGCCCTGCAGAAGCACATCGAGGAGCTCAAGCAGTTCGAGCGGGAGTACCGCACCCGGCTCAAGGCGTACCTGGAGAGCCAGCTGCGCGACCTGGACGGTCGCGGTCAGGGCCTCGAGGCCGAGATGGGGCGGGTCGAGGGCGGCCGCTCCGCGTCGGGCGGTGGTGGTCTGGCGACCGCCGGCCTGGCCAGCTCCTACGGCGGTGGGCGGTCCGGCGCGCTGGAGGCCGGCCGCTGAGGCCGAGCCTCTCGCGGGGGGTACGTCAGCAACGAGGCGGCGGGGGTGAGCCGTGATAGTGGCAAGTCTGGTGCTCATCCTCGTCGCCGTCACTCTGCTCGTGCTCGGCCTGGCGAGCGGGTCCAGCCTGCTGCTGGTCGGCTCGATCGTCGCCAGTCTGCTCGCGGCGGTGGCTCTCGTGGTCGGTGCTCGGCAGGCCGCTGCGGCCCGAGCCGGCAACCTGCGCACCGGCCCGTTCGACCCGGAGCCGGACTCCCGTCCGGAGTTCGGCGTCGACCCCGATCCGGACCAGTGGGCCGGTCAACGGTCATCCGCCGCGCCGGTCGGTCGGCAGCCGACCGACCCGGCCGACGACCATCTCGGCGGTGGGGCAGCCGACGACGACCCGCCCGACGAACCGGCGGTCGAGCAGATGGGTGAGACCGATCACGCCCGGCTCGCCGGGCTCGATGCCGAGGTGATCGTGGTCGACGGACGGCCCCGCTACCACCGGGCGAGCTGCCTGCACCTGGTGGCCAGGGACGGTGAGCCACTGCCGGTGCGCGAGGCCCTGGAACTCGGATTCACCCCGTGTGGGCTCTGCCAGCCGAACCGGACCCTGCTGGCCGAGTCCGGCCGCGTCTGAACAGGCGGCGTCTTTCGTGTCCCGTGCGAGCAGCCGCCGGCCCACCCGGCCGGCCGCCGGTGCCAGCGGGCGTCCGGAGACCGACCTGGTGGTCGCCGTCCGGGTCAAGCCCGGTGCGTCCCGCGCCCGGATCGGTGGTTGTCACCCCGGCCCTCAGGGACCGGCGCTGATCGTCGCGGTCACTGCCCCGGCGGTGGACGGCCGTGCGACGGAGGCGGCCCGGCATGCGCTCGCGACAGCGCTCGAGGTGCCGACCCGGCGGGTCACGCTACGGTCCGGTGCCGCCAGTCGGGACAAGCTGTTCAGGGTGGACACCGTGTCCACCGACGAGGCCGAGGCGTTGGACGCCCGGCTGCGGCGGCTGCGGGACGGGTGAACGGTCGGCTGACGACACCCCGACCACACGTCACACTCCTCGACAAGGCGCGGCGACTGTCCTTCTTGGGTGATATGTCGGCCCGCGCCGCGCCGCCGTGTCCTTCGGCTCGATCTGGCCAGTCAAATCGGTGCATCACCGGACGAAAGCTGTGCCATTGTTGTCGGATGTCTTCACGTTCCGTATCCTTGCGAATCTCCGGAGTGTGCAACGGACCCGTTGTACGCCCGTTTTGTGCTTTGGGGGCAGCATGGCCGAGCTGACGGGAGCGAGGTGCCGGACGGGTCGGGTGACCCCGTCCGCCGCGCCGCGCCGCGTACCGTCCGGCCTGCCGACGCCGGAGGATCCCGTACAGGCACTGCCGATCGCCGCGGGTGACGCGGCCGAGGGAGCGACGATGGCGAAGCCAGCCGACACGAAGACCGCCGCCCGCGGGCGAGCGGCCCGGGCACCGCGCAGCGCGGCCGAGACCACCAAGATCCAGATTGCCCTGCAGGCCCGTCGGGACGAGCTGCGAGCCGAGTATGATCAGACGCTGAGTGAGATCACCGAGCTGCAGCGGGAACGGCTGACCGACTCGGCCGGCGACGACCAGGCCGACACCGGCACCAAGACGTTCGAGCGGGAGCAGGAGATCTCCCTCGCCAAGAGCATCCTGGACCGCATCAACCAGGTTGAGCGGGCGCTGGAGCGGCTGGACGAGGGAAACTACGGCTGGTGTGAGCGGTGCGGCACGGACATTCCGGTCGAGCGGCTCGCCGCCTTCCCCTCGGCCACGCTCTGTGTGTCCTGCAAGCAGATCGAGGAGCGGCGCTAGCCGGGCGGTGACGGGCCCGACGCGGGCGAGCCGCTCCACTGAGAAGGGAGAGGCGTCTGTCCGCCGACGGCGATCCGCGTCCGGACGTTCCGAACGCCGGTGACGACGCCCCGCCAGCACCTGAAGCGGGCCCTGGCGTGCCCGTCACCGGCGAGCCGGTGACGGGCACCGGCCGACGTGCGCTGTGGGTCTTCGCCCTGGTCGCGGCGGCGGCACTGCTCGTCGACCTCGGCGCGAAGCAGTGGGCGATCAGCGCCCTGACCGACCGGGAACCGGTCCGCCTGCTGGGCGGCGCCCTCTACCTGACGCTGATCCGCAACAGCGGTGCGGCGTTCAGCCTCGGATCCGACTACACCTGGATATTCCCGCTCGTAACCGTGGCGGTCGTCGGCTGGATCGGCTGGTTGACCAGAGGGCTGCGGTCGCTGCCCTGGGCGGTGGCGCTCGGGCTGATCCTCGGTGGGGCGCTCGGCAACTTCCTGGACCGGGTGTTCCGCGCCCCCGGGCCCCTTCTCGGCCACGTGGTGGACATGTTCAGCGTCTTCCACCCGTACGGCCAGGTTTTCCCGATCTTCAACGTGGCCGACAGCGCGTTGGTCGTCGGCGTACTCCTCGCCGTACTGCTGGAACTGACCGGCCGACAGCGTGACGGCCGCCGGCTGTCCGGAAAGGTGGACCGTTGACCACACCTGCCCGCCATGGGGAGCGACGGTCGCTGCCGGTGCCCGACGGGCTCGACGGCACCCGGCTCGATCAGGCCGTCTCCCGGCTGTTCGGACTGTCCCGCACCGCGGCCGCCGCGTTGGTGGAGTCCGGCGACGCCGCGGTGGACGGGGTGACCCGGCACAAGTCCGACCGGGTGACCGCCGGCGCCTGGCTGGAGGTGGTCCTGCCGGCGCCCGTCGCGGCTCCGGTGGTGATCGCCCAACCGGTCGACGGACTGCGGGTCGAGTACGCCGACGAGGACATCGTGGTGGTGGACAAGCCGGTCGGCGTGGCGGCACACCCGAGCCCCGGATGGACCGGCCCGACCGTGCTGGCCGGTCTGGCGGCTGCCGGTCACACCATCGCGACCAGTGGCGCGGCCGAACGCCAGGGCATCGTGCACCGGCTCGACGTCGGCACCAGCGGGCTGATGGTGGTGGCCAAGAGCGAGCACGCGTACTCGGTACTCAAGCGTGCGTTCAAGGAACGCGAGGTGGACAAGCGGTACCACGCCGTCGTGCAGGGGCATCTCGACCCGTTGCGCGGGACCATCGACGCCCCGATCGACCGTCATCCCACCCATGACTACCGGTGGGCGGTCGTCTCGGGCGGCAAACCCAGCGTCACCCACTACGAGACGGTGGAGGCCTTCCCCGCCGCCAGCCTGGTCGACATCCGCCTGGAAACCGGCCGTACCCACCAGATCCGGGTGCACTTCTCCGCGCTGCGTCACCCGTGCGTAGGTGACCTGACGTACGGTGCGGATCCGACACTCGCCGCCCGACTCGGACTGACCCGCCAGTGGCTGCATGCCCGTGCGCTCAGTTTCCTACACCCCCGTACGGCGGAGGAAGTTCGCTTCCACAGCGACTACCCTGACGACTTGAAGCGTGCCCTGGCCGTGCTCGGCGATTGAGAGCCGGCGAACACGCGGTCACTCAGCGTCCACCCGCCATCGGGGAAGGGGAGTCGCCCGTGCGTGCCGGCGACCTGTTGCGGCGAATCGACCGACGGCTGCTGCCGATCCTGGTGGACGCCGCCGTCCGGCTCGCGCAGCGACCGGTCCGTCCCCAGCTGCTCGTCGGGGTGGCCGGGGTGTCGATCAGCGCGGTGCTGGTCGCCGCCGTCTGGGCGGTGGACCACGACGACGGCGCCGTCCGCGCGGTGGACGACATCGTGCAGGTGGGAGTAGCCGAGGGCGAGTCCATACCGGACTACCTCCGGGCGGTACGTGGTGAGCTGGCCACCCTACCGGAGGAACCGGCCCCGGCCGGGTCGACCGGCGACAGCTACGCACTGGTGACTTTCAACGGATATCTGGCACCCGACCGGCTCGCCGCTGTCCTGTCCGGAGTGTCCGCCGTGGAGGTGTACACCCGGGTCCCGCTGGGGCGGGAGAAGACCCAGGTGATCCGGATGCCGGCCTTCCAGCTGCCCGAGGACGTGCTGACCGGGATGGATCAGGTCACCGAGCGCAAGAGCAGGCAGGCGACCGACTACCGCCGCCGGGTCGCCGAACTCGGCCGGGCAGCCGACCTGGACCAGTGGCTGGTCTACGACAAGGGTGCCCGGGTGGCCACCGCCGAGGCCGCCGCCTATCGCGACCACTGTGCCTGCGTGTTCGCGGCGGTGGTCCAGGGCGTCCCGGTAGACCTGCGCAGGCTGGCCCGGCTGGCCGAGATCCGGGCCGTCGATCCCGCGCCCGAGGTCCGCCGCCTGGACCGGGCGGTGTTCCTGCCTCCGCTACCGGAGTACGACGGGGTGGTGCCGGTTGGCGACGCCGCGCTCACCAGCAGCGGGTTGCCGTTCGATGTTCCGGCCGCCGAGCCGAGCGGTGCGGCCGACAGCGCGGTCGGCGGTGGTCCGACCGGCGTCGCTCCGGCGACCGACGGCGCCCCGCACGTGGGGCCAGGCACGCAGACCGGGTCCGCGCCCGACCACGATTCCGCCCCGGACAGCGCCGATTCCGCCCCGGACGCCGAGGACGGCACCCGAGACGGCGCCGACACGTCGCCGGCCGGTCCTGGAAACTCGGCAGCTTCTGGAAATCCGGCAGCTTCTGGAAATCCGGCGGGTCGGGCCAATCCGTCGGCCGGGTCGGGGAGCCCGACCACGGCTCCGTCGGGCCGGTCGACCAGCGGGGCGGGCCGTCCGGCCACGCCGGCTGGCTGTACCCCGTCACGGACCGGCGCGTCGCCGGCCACCGTGGGACCGCCGGTCTGCCCGGAGCACCCCCGGTGAACCTTAGTAGCGGGCCGGTATCGACCACCGGTGTCTCGGTTCCGTACGCTACCCCCGGTGCCGCCACGATCCTCGTCAGGTGACGGCTGCGGTGACCGGACCGGGGAGTCCGGTAGAGATGGCCGGTCGGGCCGAACAACGGGCCTTTGGCGGTGTGGCCTGAACAGGTCTAGCTTCGTAGCCTGTCAGGCGGGGACCGATAGCGCTGGGAGGGCGAGCCGTGGAGGGCACCGAGTCCGGCTGGGGCCGGCCTGCCGAACCAGCGCCGCGCTGGCGTGCGCTGCTCGACCGGGCTCGACTCGGTGGCCGTACCGGTGAGCATCCCGAGGTGGCGGACCGCAACGGGGCGGCGCCCCGGCCGCGGGAGAACGGTCGCGGCACCGCCCAGGTGCCCAACGGCATCGCACAGGTGCCGGGTCACCACCCGGAGCCGGGGCATTCCACCGGTTCCAGTTGGATGGGCGACTCCGGCCATCCGGCCGATCCCGGCTATCCGGCCGACCCGGGGCCGCCGGCGCGGGCCGCCGGTCGGTACGCCGCCCTGGCACCGCCGCCGGGTCCGGTCGCCCCCGGCGGCTACGCACCCAGCTATCCGGTGATGCCCGGCCACCCGCCGGACCGAGGCGGTCGCCCGGTGCGTCCGAGCGTGCCGCCACCTCCGGAGCAGGGCTTCCCGTCCGGCCCCGAGGTCGGCGGCTATCCGCCGGTCGCCGAGCCGCCCCGCCGGGGCGGGCCGGGGCCGGGATACCCGCCGGGTCCGGACGGCGGCGGCGGATACCCGGCGCGGATCGAGTGGCGGGAGAGTCGGCCCGACGCGGAGGTCGACCGGGCCACCGGCATCCTGCGCCGCAACCTCGGCATACCGCGGGTGCTGGCGTTCGCCAATCCGAAGGGCGGGGTGCACAAGACGACGGCGACCGTCCTCGCCGCGGCGACGATCGGTAGCGTCCGTGGCCGTGGCGTGCTCGCCTGGGACGACAACGAGCTGCGCGGCACGCTCGGGCTGCGGGCCGGCAGCGCCCGTCACGCCCGGACAATCCGCCATCTGATCTCCGATCTGGTGGAGATCGAGGGCTCGCACGGCTACGAGCTGACCGACCGGCTCGACGACTACCTCCGGCACGCCTCCGACGGCTCGTACGATGTGCTCGCCGGTGAGGAGAGCCCTCGGTTCGCGCAGCGTCTCGACCCGCACACCGTTCGGCGGGTGCTGGAGCTGCTCCGCCGAACCCACGACGTGATCTGCGTGGACACCGGCAACAACGTGGAGAGCGCCAACTGGCAGACCGTCCTGCAGGCCGCCGATCAGCTGGTGGTCACCTGCGTGCCCCGCGAGGACGCGGCGTTCACCGCGGACTGGATGCTGGACCTGCTGGACGACGTCGGCATGGGCGACCTGGTGCGCAACGCGGTGACCTTGCTGTCCTGCCCGAGCCCGGGGCCGATGCCGCTGCTCGACGACCTGCGTCGGCACTTCGCCACCCGGACCCGGGCGGTCGCCGTGGTGCCCTACGACCCGGCCCTGGAGACCGGGTCGTCGATCGAGTACGTGCAGTTGCAGCCGGAGACGCGGCAGGCGTGGCTGCAGGCGGCCTCGATGATGCTGGAGCCGTTCGTCCGCTGAGCCCGGTCGGTTGACTGAGCCGGTCAGTCGGCTGGGCCCGGTCAGTCGGCTGGCACCCGGTCGGCCGTCGGCTGGCAGCCGTGCGCCACCCCCCAGCGGGAGCACCGGCCGTCCGGGTAGGGCGTCGTGTGCGCGATCCAGGCGAAGTAGCCGGCGTGGTTGGTCCGCTCGTCGGGCAGGTACCGGTCGACGGTGGCCGACCCGGCGGAGGCGAGCACGAACAGCAGCGGCACGAGCAGCAGCCCGACCGGAGCGGTCGACTCCCGGCCGGCTGGGCCGGTGGCGCCGGGGCCGGTGCGGCCGCGCCAGCGTTGGACGGCGAGCAGCACCCCGAATCCGGTGAGGATCAGCAGGCAGTAGAGCACCACGGCGGTGGTCCGCGGATACAGCCGTACGGTCTGGGTCTCCCACTGTTCGCTGGCCAGCCACATCCGCAGGAACCAGGCGCTGGCCGCGCACGCGCCGAGGGCGATCACGATGCTACGCCGCCAGGCCAGCGTGAGGGCCAGCCCGAGCCCGGCCGCGAGCAGCAGGGTGAACAGCCCGACTCCGCCGAGTTCGCCGACCGGCGGCCAGACCGGGCCGACGTCGGCCGGCCGGTCGTTGCGCCACATCGCGATGTACGCCGGCTCGGTGTCGGTGTCGAAGTAGAAGTAGTCGTCGGAGGTGCCGCCGGTCGGGGCGAGCAGGCCGCGTAGATGTACCCAGCCGACCAGCACGAAGCTGACCACGGTCGCGCCGCCGAGTAGCAGGACCGACCGCCAACCGGTCCGCCACGGGGCGGTCAGCGCGACGGCCACCAGCATGCCGCCCGCGCACCAGACGAACCATCCGGAATAGAGCAGGAAGAGCAGCCCGAGGCCGACCCCGGCCAGCGCGCCGGCCAGCAGCGCCCGCCGGGCGGTCATCCGATCCGCCCGGCGGACCGTCGACAGGAACTTCACCAGCACCGGGATCAGCATCACCAGGGTGATCTGCGGGTACGGCTTGACCGGTTCGATCATCGGCAGCATCGCCAGCACACCGACGGCCACCGCCCAGAGCGGACGCAGCACCAGTCGCCAGGCCAGGTAGGCGGCCGGGCCGAACAGGGCGGTACCGGCCAGTTGGAGGTCCTTGAGGGCGAGGACGTGCGGCTGGTCGGTCAGCCCGGCCCAGGCCCCGATCACCCAGAAGACGACCGGTGGGTAGTGGTCGGATATCTCCTGCCCGGACCACAACGCGGCGGTCCATTCGAGGATCCACTGGTAGTCGCCGCCGCCGGCCCACAGCGGCAGCTGGGTGCCGCGCAGCGCCACCGCGATCCCACCGGCGACGAGCCCGGTGGCGAGCCCGGCGACCGCGGCGCAGCCGGCCCGGACGACGTACGGGCGGTGCGCCGGGGCGAGCAGCCGGTGGGTCAGCACCATCGCGACAACCAGCACGCCGGCCAGCACCGCGAACCGGAGCTGGAGTGCTGCCAGGCCGCTCACCTGGCCCTTTCGGTCCAGTGGATCGACATTTATGTCTTTGCTCCAGGCCAGGAACCCGAACGCGGCGCCGATGCTGACCAGCGCCTCGACGCCGATGCCGGCCAGCCTGGAGCGAAATGTGGGTCTCTGTCTGGCTGTGCTCACACAGAGACGGTAAACCCTCACTGACGGTGTTGTCGGGTGGAGCTCGTACTCTCCCGGGAGTGTCGCGAGTCGGGGTGAGTGAAAGTGGTGCCCGCCGTGCGGCTGTGGACCCGCGCGCCTCGGTGCGGCGTCGGTGGCGACACGATAGGGTTCGCTGGTCGTGCCGGGACGGGAGAAGGGGGCCGGGTCGGTGTCCGATAGTTTTGTGCACCTGCACGTGCACACAGAGTATTCGATGCTCGATGGAGCGGCCCGGTTGAAGGAACTGTTCGCCGAGGCCAACCGTCTGGAAATGCCGGCCCTGGCGATGACCGACCACGGCAATCTTTTCGGCGCGTACGATTTCTTCAAGCAGGCGACCGGTGCCGGGGTGAAACCGATCATCGGCCTGGAGGCGTATCTCACACCCGGGACGGACCGGCGGGACCGGACGAGGGTACGGTGGGCCGACGGCGGGGAGAACGACGTCTCCGGTGGTGGCGCGTACACGCACATGACGATGCTGGCGGCGGACGCGGACGGCCTGCGCAACCTGTTCCGGCTGGGCTCGCGGGCGAGCCTGGAGGGGTACTTCTACAAGCCGCGTGCGGACCGGGAACTGCTGAACGAGTACGGTAAGGGGATCATCGCGACCACGGGGTGTCCGTCCGGTGAGGTCCAGACCTGGTTGCGGATCGGTGACTTCGAGAAGGCGTGCGCGTCGGCGGCCGAATTCCGCGACATCTTCGGCGCTGACAATTTCTACCTGGAGCTGATGGATCACGGACTGGGTATCGAAACCCGGGTCCGGGATGATCTGATCCGGCTCGGAAAGCGGTTGAATCTCAAACCGGTCGCGACCAATGATCTGCACTACACGCATGAACGGGACGCGGACGCGCACGAGGTGCTGCTGTGTGTCCAGTCCGGTTCGACGATGGCGGACCCGAAGCGGTTCAAGTTCGACGCGCGGGACTTCTATCTGAAATCCGCGGCGGACATGCGGAAACTGTGGGACGCGGAGGTGCCGGGAGCATGTGACAACACCCTAGAGATCGCCGAGAAGATCGGCGACTATTCGGCGTTGTTCGCGTCCCGGGACCTGATGCCGCAGTTCCCGGTGCCGGCCGGGGAGACCGAGGAGTCGTTCCTGCGGGCCGAGGTGCTGCGTGGGCTGGAGCGCCGCTTCCCCGGCGGGGTGCCCGACGGGCACCGCCGGCAGGCCGAGTACGAGCTCGACGTGATCCTCAAGATGGGGTTCCCGGGCTACTTCCTGGTGACCGCGGACCTGGTGCACTACGCCAAGCGGGAGGGGATCCGGGTCGGTCCGGGCCGTGGTTCGGCGGCCGGGGCGCTGATCGCGTACGCCCTGGGTATCACGGAGCTGGACCCGATCCCGCACGGCCTGCTGTTCGAGCGGTTCCTGAATCCGGACCGGGTGTCGATGCCGGATATCGACATGGACTTCGACGAGCGTCGCCGCGGTGACATGATTCGCTACGCGACCGAGCGGTACGGCGAGGAACGGGTCGCCCAGATCATCACCTACGGCACGATCAAGGCGAAGGCCGCGATCAAGGACGCGGCGCGGGTGCTCGGCTATCCGTTCGCGATGGGTGACCGGATCACCAAGGCGATGCCGCCGCCGGTGATGGGCAAGGACATCCCGCTGACCGGCATCTTCGACCCGAAGCACCCGCGCTACCCGGAGGCGGTGGAGTTCCGGGCGCTGTACGAGTCCGACGGCGAGGTCCGCAAGATCGTCGACACGGCCAAGGGCCTGGAGGGGCTGAAACGGCAGTGGGGGGTGCACGCGGCCGGGGTGATCCTGTCCCGCGACCCCTTGGTGGACGTGCTGCCGATCCAGAAGCGGGAGCAGGACGGGGCGATCATCACCCAGTGGGACATGGGCGCGTGTGAGTCCATCGGCCTGCTGAAGATGGACTTCCTCGGGCTGCGCAACCTGACCGTGATGGACGACTGTCTGGCCGGGATCGCCGACAACCAGAACCTGAACCTGGTCCTGGAGGATCTGCCGCTGGACGACAAACGCGCCTACGAGCTGCTCGCCCGGGGTGACACGCTCGGGGTGTTCCAGCTCGACGGTGGGCCGATGCGGTCACTGCTGCGCTCGATGGTGCCGGACAACTTCGAGGACATCTCCGCCGTCCTCGCCCTGTACCGGCCGGGTCCGATGGGCGCCAACGCGCACAACGAGTACGCCGACCGCAAGAACAACCGCAAACCGGTGGTGCCGATCCACCCCGAGCTGGCCGAACCGCTCGCCGACATCCTGGGCGACACCTACGGGTTGATCGTCTACCAGGAGCAGGTCATGGCGATCGCCCAGCAGCTGGCCGGCTACACGCTCGGCGCCGCGGACCTGCTGCGTCGGGCGATGGGTAAGAAGAAGAAGGAGATCCTGGACAAGGAGTACGTGCCGTTCTCGCAGGGCATGCGGGACAACGGCTACTCCGACGAGGCGATCAAGACGCTGTGGGACATCCTGGTCCCGTTCTCCGACTACGCGTTCAACAAGGCGCACACCGCCGGCTACGGACTGGTGTCCTACTGGACGGCGTACCTGAAGGCCAACTACCCGGCCGAGTACATGGCCGCGCTGCTGACCAGCGTCGGCGACGACAAGGACAAGGCCGCCGTCTACCTGGCCGAGTGCCGGCGGATGAAGATCAAGGTGCTGCCGCCGGACGTCAACGCCTCCGGGGCCCGGTTCACCGCCGTCGGCGCCGACATCCGGTTCGGCCTGGCCGCCGTGCGTAACGTGGGCACGAACGTGGTCGACGCGATCGCCCGGTGCCGCAAGGACAAGGGCGCCTACACCGACTTCTACGACTTCCTGCGCAAGGTCGACGCGGTGGCCTGCAACAAACGTACCGTCGAGTCGTTGATCAAGGCGGGCGCGTTCGACTCGTTGGGGCACACCCGCCGGGGTCTGCTGACCGTGCACGCCGACGCGATCGACTCGTTCATGGATCTGAAACGCAACGAGGCGGTCGGCCAGTACGACTTGTTCGGTGACGCGTTCGGTGCCGCCGACCCGGCCGGCGGCGGCGCGGGCCCGATGGTGGTCACCCCGCCGATCCCGGACGGCGAGTGGGACAAGACCGACCTGCTCACTTTCGAACGGGAGATGCTCGGCCTGTACGTCTCCGACCACCCGCTGTTCGGTGTCGAGCACGTCCTCGCCAACGCTGCGGACATGTCCATCGCCGCCCTGGCCGAGGACGGCGCGGTCGCCGACGGCACCGTGGTCAACCTGGCCGGCATCCTCTCCGGGGTGCAGCGGCGGATCACCAAGCAGGGCCGGGCGTGGGCCTCGGCCACCCTGGAGGACCTGGGCGGCGCAGTCGAGGTGCTGTTCTTCCCGAACACCTACGAACTCGTCGGCCAGTACATCGCCGAGGACGCGATCGTCGTGGTGAAGGGCCGGGTCGACCGACGCGACGACCAGCCCCGACTGATGGCGATGGACCTGTCCGTACCAGAGATCACCGCGGCGGACGAGATCAAGCCCATCGTGATCGCGCTGTCCCCGGCCCGCTGCACCCCGCCGCTGGTCGACAGCCTCCGCGACGTGCTGACCAGCCACCCCGGTTCGGCCGAGGTGCACGTCAAACTCGTCAACGGTGGCCGCGCCACCCTGCTGCGTCTCGGCCCGCACCGGGTCGCCCCGACGACCGCGTTGATGGCCGACCTCAAGGCGCTCCTCGGCCCTACCGCCGTGGCCGGCTGAGATCTGCGAGAGGATCGACGGGTGAGTTCCACCGCCGACGCCGGCCCACCCGGCGACCCGACCGGCCCGTCCGGGGCGTCGCCGGCACCCCCGCCCGACATCGGCGCGTCGCCGGCACCCCCGCCCGACGTCGGCGCGGCGGCGTCCAACCCAGCCGCCGGCCGGCGCCGGATCTGGCGACGGCCAGGGCTGTACGTCGCCGCCGCGATCACCGTGGGCGGTGCTCCGCTCGGCGTCGCCTGGTCGCTGCTGGCCCCCTGGATCCCGGTGGTCAAGACCGAGCAGGGCGCGGCGGTACGGGGCGGCGACCCGGAGGTCTTCGTCGCCGCCGACGGCTGGTTCGCGATGCTCGGCGTCGGCTACGGGATCCTCGCCGGGATCGTCGTCTGGGCGTCGCTGCCCCGGTCCCGTGGCCCGTACGGGCTGGTCGCCGTCACCGCCGGTGGGCTCGGCGCGGCGGCGCTGGCCTGGGCCCTCGGCCGGCAGATCGGCCTGGCCGGCTACCAGCGGGCGATCGAGGCGGCGGCGCTCGGTGCCCAGTTGGAGCGGCCACCGGACCTGCAGGCCGGCGACTTCGACCTGTGGTTCGGCGTGCTGCCGACGGTCACCGGCGCGTTCGGCGCTCCGGCGCTCGGCGCAGTGCTGGCGTACACCATGCTGGCCGGCTGGTCCAGCCACCCGGACCTGCGTCCCGGGCCGGACCGGGGCGAAGCCGGGCCTGACCTTCCGATCCTCCCAGCGGCCCCGGACGTGCGTCCGGCCCCGGACGTCGCCGCCGATCCGCGGATCAGTTCGGACTCGCCGGAACCGCCAACTCGGGCAACGGGACCGGCACCGCCCGCACCCGGCGCAGCAGCGCCACCTCCCGATTGAGCATCCGCAGCTCGGCCCGCAGCCGTCGGGCGGTGTCCAGCTCCGCCAGCAGCGCCTGCCGCTCGCTGATGTGCAACGCGGCGGTCGCCGCCACCAGGTGGGAGAGCACGGTCGGCGTCTCCGGCAGCTGCTCGGTGATCTCGGCCGAGTCGGTCCGGACCAGGTCGAGATACTGCCGGAACACCGCGAGTACCTGCGGGGCCAGCAGGTCGGCCAGCTCCTCGGACCCGGTCGGCTCGGGCAGCCACTGCACCGACGCGGTGAGGTACGGCGTACCTTCGGTGGCCAGGTCGGTGATCCGGAACCGGCGCCGGCCCACCGTCACGATGTCGTACCGCCCGTTCGGCAGCTCGGTGACCTGCCGCAGCTGAGCCGTGCAGCCGATCTCGTGCAGGCTCACCGAGGTCGGTGCCGGCGCGCCCGGCGGCCCGGCGCTCGGCAGCACCTCCCAGCCACGCCGGATCGCCACCACCCCGAACTCCCGGGTGACGCCCTCGGGCAGGCTGGTCAGATGCCGGACCAGTGCCCGGTAACGCTCCTCGAAGATGTGCAGAGGCAGCACCAACCCGGGGAAGAGCACCGTCCCGAGCGGAAAGACCGGTAGCCGCTGACCCACCGGTCGAGCCTAGCGTGGTCACGCTCACTGTCCCGTCCGCTGGACGGCCGGCGTCCGGCCAGTGGGAGGACGCCTAGACTCGCAAGCGTGCTGAACCGGATCGACCTGCGAGGCGGGTCACCTGACCCGCGTGGCCTGCTGCCCCGTGCCCAGCTCGACGTCTCCGTGGCGGTCGAGCGGATCCGCCCGCTGGTGGAGGCGGTCCGTGACCATGGCTACCCGGCGATCCGGGAGGCGGCCGAGCGGTTCGACGAGGTCAGCCCGCACCGGCTGCGGGTGCCCGCCGAGGCGCTCGCCGCGGCCGAGCGCGACCTCGATCCCGGGGTCCGGGCAGCCCTGCTGGAATCCATCGACCGGGCCCGGCGGGTGCACGCCGACCAGCGCCGGACCGACGTCACCACCCAGGTGGTGCCCGGCGGCACCGTCACCGAACGCTGGGTGCCGGTCGGCCGGGTCGGGCTGTACGTGCCCGGCGGGTTGGCGGTGTACCCGTCGACCGTGGTGATGAACGTGGTCCCCGCCCAGGTCGCCGGGGTGGCATCGCTGGTGGTGACCAGCCCGCCGCAGCGCGACAACGACGGGTTGCCCGATTCGCGGGTACTGGCCGCCTGCGCCCTGCTCGGCGTCGACGAGGTGTACGCGGTCGGCGGCGCCCAGGCCGTCGCGATGCTCGGCTACGGTGCTGCGGTCGACCCGGACGGGACCGACCGGTGCGCCCCGGTCGACGTGATCACCGGGCCGGGCAACATCTGGGTCACCGCCGCCAAGCGGCTGCTGCGCGGGGTGGTCGGTATCGACGCCGAGGCCGGCCCGACCGAGATCGCCATCCTCGCCGACGACACCGCGGACCCGGTGCACGTCGCCGCCGACCTGATCAGCCAGGCCGAGCACGACCCGTTGGCGGCCAGCGTGCTGGTCACCCCGTCGACCGGGCTGGCCGACGCGGTCGACCAGGAACTGGCCCGGCAGGTGCCGGCCACCCGGCACGCCGACCGGATCGCGACCGCGCTCGGCGGCGAGCAGTCCGGCACGGTCCTGGTCGACGACCTCGAAGCCGGTCTGGCCGTGGTCGACGCGTACGCCGCCGAGCACCTGGAGATCCAGACCCGGGACGCCCGGCAGTGGGCGCTGCGGGTCCGCAACGCCGGGGCGGTCTTCGTCGGCGCGTACGCCCCGGTGTCGCTGGGTGACTACTGCGCCGGCTCCAACCACGTACTGCCCACCGGCGGTTGCGCCCGGCACTCCTCGGGCCTGTCGGTGCAGTCCTTCCTGCGCGGCGTCCACCTCGTCGAGTACGACGCGGACGCGTTGCGTGACGTCGCCGACCACGTGGTCACCCTGGCCGAGGCGGAGGACCTGCCGGCGCACGGGCAGGCGGTCCGGGCCCGGTTCACCGACCCGACCGGCATCGCCGGCCCGGCGGCGAACTCACCGGCCGTCTCCCCGGCCGCGGGTCGATCGGCGGTGGCCAGATGACCGGCCCGATCACCCTGGACGACCTGCCGATCCGCGACGATCTGCGCGGTCGCAGCCCGTACGGGGCACCGCAGTTGGACGTTGCGGTGCGGCTCAACACCAACGAGAACTCCTACCCGCTGCCGGACGTCGTGGTCGAGGCGATCGCCGAGGCGGTCACCGCCGAGCTGCGGCAACTCAACCGCTACCCGGACCGCGACGCGGTCGCACTGCGGGCCGACCTGGCCGGCTATCTCGGCCACGGGCTGACCACCGCCGGGGTGTGGGCGGCCAACGGCTCCAACGAGATCCAGCAGCAGTTGCTGCAGGCGTTCGCCGGTCCCGGCCGGGTGGCGCTCGGCTTCACCCCGGCGTACTCGATGCATCCGTTGCTGGCGGTGGGCACCGGCACCCGGTGGGTGGACGGCCGACGCGGACCCGATTTCGACCTGTCCGCCGACGACGCTGCCGGCCAGGTGGTCGAACACCAGCCGGACCTGGTCTTCCTCTGCTCCCCGAACAACCCGACCGGGACCGCTCTGGACCCGGCGGTGGTGCGGGCGGTGCTGGCCGCCGCGCCGGGCATGGTCGTCGTCGACGAGGCGTACGCCGAGTTCGCCCGTCCGGGTACGGCCAGCGCGGTGCGGCTGCTGTCGACGCATCCACGGCTGGTGGTGACCCGGACGATGAGCAAGGCGTTCGGGTTCGCCGGCGGTCGACTGGGCTACCTGGCCGCGCATCCCGCGGTGGTCGACGCGGTCCAACTGGTCCGTCTGCCCTACCATCTGTCGGCGCTGACCCAGGCGGCGGCCCGGGCGGCGCTGGCGCACCGGGACACCCTGCTCGGTACGGTACGGGTGATCATGCAACAGCGGGACCGGATCGTCGCCGAGCTGCGTCGGCTCGGGCTCGCCGTGGCGGACAGCGACGCCAACTTCGTGCTGTTCGGCGTCAACGGCGTCGGTGACGACGACGGCGGTGGCGTCGGTGGCGGCGGCGACCAGCGGGCCGTCTGGCAGGCGTTGCTGGAACGTGGGGTGCTGGTCCGTGACGTCGGGCTGGCCGGCTGGCTGCGGGTGACGGCCGGGACGCCGCAGGAGACCGACGCGTTCCTCGGCGCGATGACCGAACTGGTCGCCAGGTCCGAGCCGGTCGCCGGGTCCGAACGAGCTACCAAGTCCGAGACAGCCGCGATGACCGAGTCGCGCGCCGGCCTGCGTCCGGCGCGCGCCGGCGGAACGGAGTGAAGTGATGAACCGCACCGCGCGGGTCGAACGCACCACGGCCGAGACCAAGGTGCTGGTGGAGCTGGACCTCGATGGCACCGGCACCGCCGACATCGGCACCGGTGTCGGCTTCTACGACCACATGCTGCACCAGATCGCCCGGCACGGCGGCTTCGACCTGACCGTCCAGACGGTCGGTGATCTGGAGATCGACGCACATCACACGATGGAGGACACGGCGATCGCACTGGGCACGGCGCTGCGCCAGGCGCTGGGCGACAAGGCGGGCATCCGCCGGTACGGCTCGGCCACCATCCCGATGGACGAGGTACTGGTACGGGCGGCGGTCGACCTGTCCGGCCGGCCGTACGTGGTGCACGACGAGCCGGCGCTGGCGCCGTACATCGGGCCGGTCTACCCGACCAGCATGACCCGGCACATCTGGGAGTCGCTCGGCCACTCGGCCATGATCACGCTGCACGTGTCGGTGCTGCGGGCCGCCCGCGACGGCGGCCACCCGGACGCGCACCACGTGGTCGAGGCCCAGTTCAAGGCGGTGTCCCGGGCGCTGCGCGAGGCGGTGGCGATCGACCCTCGGTCGGCCGGCTCGGTGCCCAGCACCAAAGGCGCGCTGTAACGTGGACAGCTTCCTGCCGGTGGCGCTGTTCGCGCTGGCCGGGGTGCTGGTCGGTGGTGCCTGGTCGCTGCGTCGTCAGGGTGCCGGGCGCGGTGCCGTCGGCCTCGCCGCCGGTCTCGCCCTGCTGGCGGTCGCCGCCGGCGTGTTCTGGCTGCTACCCGGAGGTGACTGATGGCCACGCCACCGCCGGCCGTCGTGGTGCTCGACTACGGCTCCGGCAATCTGCGCTCCGCCGAACGGGCTCTGGCCCGGGCCGGTGCCGAGGTGACCGTGACCGCCGACCTGGCCGTGGCCGACGCCGCCGCCGGGCTGGTGGTGCCGGGCGTCGGCGCGTACGCGGCCTGCATGTCCGGTATCGACGAGCTGGGTGCGGCGCCGGTGATCGCGCGGCGGGTCGCCGAGGGTCGCCCGGTGCTCGGCATCTGCGTCGGCATGCAGATCCTCTTCGAGTACGGCGAGGAGCACGGGGTGGTCACCAAAGGGCTCGGCCTGCTGCCCGGCGGGGTTCGTCGGCTGCCCGCCGAGCGGGTGCCGCACATGGGCTGGAACACCGTGGCCGCGCCGGCCGGCAGCACGCTGTTCGGCGGCCTGCCCGACGATGCCCGGTTCTACTTCGTGCACTCGTACGCGGCGCTCGCCGTCGACCAGCTGACCGCCGCCGACGTCCTGGTCACCACCACCGACCATGGGGCCGGTTTCGTGGCCGCCGCCGAACGTGGTGCGTTGTCGGCGACGCAGTTCCATCCGGAGAAGTCTGCCCAGACCGGGGCGATCCTGCTGGGCAACTGGCTGGCCACGTTGACTCCACCGACCATGCCGGGAGGGGAGGACCGGTGAGCAAGGAACGGGCCCGCCGCCGGGCCGCCCGGCTGGCCGAGGCGGAACGCGAGCGGGCCGCCCGCGCCCGGACCAGCGCCCGCCGGCAGCGGCGCCGGTCCGCGCTGCGCCGGCTCACCCCGCGTCGGCCGGGCGGGCGCACCGGGCGGCTGTTCATCCGGCGTAGCCGCGCCGAACGTGCCGGGATCGCGGTGCTGACCGTGGCGGCGCTGGCGGTCGTCTGGCTGGCCGTGCCGGACATGGCGCTGCGCCTGCTGCTGATCGCCGTACTGCTGCTCGTGGCACCCGCCGTCGTGGTGATCGCGCTCGGCCGACGGACCTGAGACCCACCATCTTCGAGGAGACGATCCGTGACCCTGACCCTGCTTCCCGCTGTCGACGTCGCCGACGGCCAGGCTGTCCGCCTGGTCCAGGGCGCGGCCGGTAGCGAAACCTCCTACGGCGATCCGCTGGAGGCGGCGCTCGCCTGGCAGCGTGACGGGGCGGAGTGGATCCACCTGGTCGACCTCGACGCCGCCTTCGGCCGGGGCAGCAACGCCCACCTGCTCGCCGAGGTGGTCCGGCAGATCGACGTGGCGGTGGAGTTGTCCGGCGGGATCCGCGACGACGAGTCGCTCGCCGCCGCGCTGGGCACCGGCGCGGCCCGGGTCAACATCGGCACCGCCGCGTTGGAGGACCCGGTCTGGTGTGACCGGATCGTCGCGGAGTACGGCGACCGGGTCGCGATCGGCCTGGACGTGCGCGGCCGCACCCTGGCCGCCCGGGGCTGGACCCGCGACGGTGGCGACCTGTTCGAGATCCTCGAACGGCTGGACAAGGCCGGTGCCGCGCGGTACGTGGTCACCGACATCACCAAGGACGGCACCATGCGGGGACCGAACCTGGACCTGCTCCGTGAGGTGTGCTCGCGGACCGACGCACCGGTGATCGCCTCCGGCGGCGTGTCCACCCTGGATGATCTACGGGCGCTTGCCACTCTGGAATCGGCCGGCGTGGAGGGAGTGATCGCCGGCAAGGCGTTGTACGCCGGCGCGTTCAGCGTCGCGCAGGCGCTCGCCGCGCTGCGCGACGCCGGCCGATCGGAGGTTTCCGCGTGACCGTCGCGGTCCGGGTGATCCCCTGCCTCGACGTGGACGCGGGCCGGGTGGTCAAGGGGGTCAACTTCGTCGACCTGCGCGACGCCGGGGACCCGGTCGAGTTGGCCGCGGCCTACGACGCGGCCGGCGCGGACGAGTTGACCTTCCTCGACGTCACCGCCTCCTCCGACGCCCGCGGCACCATGCTGGACGTGGTCCGCCGGACCGCCGAGTCGGTCTTCATCCCGCTCACCGTCGGCGGCGGGGTGCGGTCGGTGGAGAACGTGGACACGCTGCTGCGCGCCGGGGCGGACAAGGTCGGGGTGAACACCGCGGCGATCGCCCGACCCGATCTGATCGCCGAGATCGCCGACCGGTTCGGCCGGCAGGTGCTGGTGCTGTCCCTGGACGTGCGCCGCGCCGGGCCGCAGACGGTGGCCAGCGGTGACACGCCCAGCGGGTTCGAGGTGACCACGCACGGCGGTCGGCGGGGGACCGCGATCGACGCGGTGGCCTGGGCGCGGCGCGGCGCCGAACTGGGTGCCGGGGAGATCCTGCTCAACTCGATGGACGCCGACGGCACCAAGGCGGGCTTCGACGTCGAACTCATCGCCGCGGTACGGGCGGTGGTCGACATCCCGGTGATCGCCAGTGGCGGGGCCGGTGCCACCGCGCACTTCCCACCGGCGGTGGCCGCCGGTGCCGACGCGGTTCTCGCCGCTAGCGTGTTCCACTTCGGCGAGCTGACCATCGGCGCGGTCAAACAGGAGCTGCGCGACGCCGGCCACCCGGTGCGCTGACCGCCGTAGCCGGCCCTGTCGACCCGCCCGAGGTCAGGCCCGGCCCTGCCGGGCGGCGGCGGAGTTCTCCACCGAACGCCGGGGCGCCGGCGGTAGGAAACGCCCGGTGTATTCGAGCATCGCGGCAGCATGGTCCTGGTCGTCCAGCTGCCACTCGGCCTCGGCGGTGGTGTACCGCTGGTCGAGCACCCCGTGCACACTGTCCACGGTGGTGGTCAGACCGCTACGTGGCCGGTCCCGCCACAGCTGTTCACCGGCCTCGGTCACCTGGAACCAGCCGTCGCTGACCGAGACCAGCCCGGCACCGAGCAGTCGGCGTACCCCGGTCTCGATCTCTTCCCGGGTGGGGATCGCCTGGTTGAGGTGTTCGGCGGTGGTGAGCACGTCGACCAGGCGTACCCCTTCGGGTCGGCGGCTCAGCGGCGACCTGCGGTGCCGACCCACCTTGCCCGCGATGACCGTCGAGACGAAGATCCACGCGTCCGACCAAGCCCACCCCTCGTCCATCATCTGCCCATGATGCCGCGCCGGGCGCGCGGGCGGAACTCCTGTGCTTGGCTGTGGACATGCTTTTGCCGCGTCCCACCCGGCTGATCCGTGAGGCCGGGCATTTCGCCCTCGATGCGACGACCGGTGTGTTCGCGCCGGCCGGCGTCGCCGACCTGCTACGCGAACTGCTCACCCCGGCGACCGGGCTGCCGCTGCCGACGGCCGGGGCGCCCGGCGACGGCGTGATCGGCCTGCTGGTGCGCGACGATCCCGAGCTCGGCGCCGAGGGCTACCGGCTGCGGGTCGACCCGTCCGGGGTTCGGGCGGTGGCCGCCGCCGAGGCCGGGCTGCGCTGGGCGGTGCAGACGCTGCGTCAGTTGCTGCCCGACCAGGTGTACGCGGCCGGGCCAATCCGCGGCGTGCCGTGGCGGCTGCCGACGGTGGAGATCGTCGACGTGCCGGCGTACCCGTGGCGGGGTTCGCTGCTCGACGTGGCCCGCTGGTGCCACCCGCTGCCGCTGCTCTACCGCTATGTCGATGTGCTGGCCATGCACAAGCTCAACACCCTGCACCTGCATCTGACCGACGACCAGGGTTGGCGGTTCGAGGTGCGGCGGTACCCCCGGTTGACCGAGGTGGGCGGGTTCCGGGCGGCGTCGCCGGCCGGTCATCTTCGGGACGGCCGCAGCGACGGGGTGCCGCACGGCGGCTGGTACCGGCAGGCAGAGCTGCGTGACCTGGTGGCCTACGCGGCCCGGCGCGGCGTGCGGATCATGCCGGAGATCGACCTGCCCGGGCACGCTCAGGCGGCGATCGCGGCCTATCCCGAGTTCGGCAACGATCCGACCCGCCAGTTGGCCGTCGGGACGACCTGGGGGATCTCCACCCACGTACTCAACCTGGAACCGGCCACCCTGGCCGCCGTGCACCACATCCTCGACGAGGTGGTCGAGGTCTTCCCGTTCGAGTACGTGCACGTCGGCGGCGACGAGGTGCCGACCGCCGAGTGGGCGGCGAACCCGGCGGCCGTCGCCCGGGCCACCGAGCTCGGCCTGCCCCGGGTGGCCGACCTGCAGGGCTGGTGGACCGGGCGGCTGGCCGAGCATCTGGCCGGTCACGGCCGGCGGACCGCGGTCTGGGACGAACTGCTCGACCGGGGAGTTCCGGGCGGGTCCACCGTCTTCGCGTGGCGGGGCATCGACCGGATCGACCTGGCCCGGTCCGCCGGTCTTCCGGTGGTCGCCGCGCCGTACAGCCACACGTACTTCGACTGGGCCGAGTCCGACGATCCGGCCGAGCCGTTGGCCATCGCCGGGGTGCTGCCGCTGCGGACGGTGTACGGGTTCCAGCCCGGCGACGTGCTCGGGGTGCAGGGGCAGTTGTGGAGCGAGTACCTGCCCACCGAGCAGCGGGTGTGGTGGCGGGCCTTCCCCCGGCTGGCCGCGTTGGCGGAGGTGGGCTGGTCCGGACCGGTGCCGACCGACGACACCGGCGCGGTGCCGCCCGGAGTGTGGGCGGAGTTCCGTGGTCGGCTGACCGGGCAGCTGCGCCGGCTGGACCGGGTCGGCGTCAGCTACCGTCCGCCGGACGACTGACCGCCGGGACCGGCTCGGGCGCGGTGGCGTCAGGCGCGGCCGGGTCAGACACGGTGAGGTCCGGTGTGGTGTGGTCGGGCGCGGTGTGGTCGGGCGCGGTCGCGCCGGTGGGTACGGTGCACAGCGGCAGGAAGAACTGCGCCAACGGCCCGATGCCGACCGCGTAGAGTACGGTGCCCACCCCGGCGGTGCCGCCGAGCAGCCAGCCGCATGCCAGCACGGTCAGCTCGATCACGGTGCGGACCAGCCGGACCGAGCTGCGCGGGTGCCGGGCGACCCAGCCGGTCATCAGCCCGTCCCGGGGGCCGGGGCCCATCCGCGCCCCGATGTACAGGCCGGTGGCCAGTCCGTTGAGCACGATTCCGGCGACCAGGAACGTACCCCGGACCGGCAGCTGCGTCGGTGCGGGCAGTAGCGCGAGGCCGGCGTCCACCGCGACGCCGATCACCACCACGTTGCTGACCGTGCCGAGGCCGGGCCGCTGCCGCAGCGGTATCCACAGCAGCAGCACGGCGCCGCCGACGAGCACCGTGACGGTCCCGAAGCTCAGCCCGGTCAGCTGGGTCAACCCCTGGTGGAAGACGTCCCACGGGTTCAGCCCGAGATCCGACTCGATCATCAGCGCCATGCTGACGCCGTACAGGGCGAGGCCGGCGTAGAGCTGCCCGAGCCGCCGGGGCAGCCGCCGACCCGGGTGTCGGCCGGGGCGGCCACCGGGGTGGTGACCGGGGTCGGGGTCCGATCTGCGGAGGAGGCCACCGCCATTGCCAATTTTGGTCATGCATGCCACTCTGAAGGCCAATCGGCGATCGCGAAACGACCAATCGGAGGCAACTGGTTATGGCGGTGATTGTGCGTGGCAGCCAATTGGCCCGGCTGCTCGGCCAGTGGCATGCCCTGCCCGGCCGGCGGCGCAACCCGGACTACGCCGCGTTGGCCGGGGCGGTCCGCGGCCTGCTCGCCGACGGGCGGCTGGCGCTCGGCGTACGGCTGCCGGCCGAGCGGGAACTGGCCGAGGCGCTGCGGGTCAGCCGGACCACCGTCACCGCCGCGTACCGCAGTCTGCGGGAGACCGGCCACCTGACCAGCCGCCGGGGGGCCGGCAGCTGGACCACGCTGCCCACCGGACACCAGGTGGCCAGCTCCGGGCTGTGGACCGCGGAGACCGCTCCCGACATGATCGACCTGGGGTACGCGGCGCTGGCCGCCCCACCCGAGCTGGTACCGGCGGCCCGGGCCGCAGCCGAGGACCTGCCCCGCTTCCTGCAGCACGCCGGCTACTACCCGACCGGGCTGGCCGAGCTGCGGGCCGCGGTCGCGCACGGCTACACCCGGCGTGGCCTGCCTACCAGCGCGGAGCAGATCATGGTGACCAGCGGCACCCAGCACGCCCTCGACCTGGTGCTGCGGCTGCTGCTGCCGGCCGGTGCGCCGGTGCTGGTCGAGTCGCCCACCTACCCGAACGCGCTCGCCGCGCTCGCCGCCCGTCGGGCCCGGATCGCCACCCACGGACTGGCGACCACCGCCGGCGGCGGGTGGGACGCCGACCTGCTGCTCGGCGCGATCCGGCAGGACCGGCCCCGGCTGGCCTACCTGATCCCCGAGTTCCAGAATCCGACCGGTCACCTGATGTCGGCCGAGCTGCGGGAACGAGTGGTCGCGGCGGCCCACGCCAGCGGCACCGACCTGGTGGTCGACGAGTCGTTCGTGGACCTGCCGCTGGACGGCACCCCGGTGCCGCCGCCGACCGCGGTCTTCGATCGGCACTCCCGGGTGATCTCCATCGGGGGGATGAGCAAGCCCTACTGGGGTGGGTTGCGGATCGGCTGGGTACGGGCCTCGGCGCCGTTGGTGCAGCGGCTCGCCGCCCTGCGGGTCGGGGTGGACATGGCCGGTCCGGTGCTCGACCAGCTGGTCGGGGTCCACCTGCTGGCCGCGGCGGACACCATCGTGCCGGCCCGGTTGGCGCAGCTCACCGCCCAGCGGGACGCGCTGCTCGCCGAGCTGGCCAACGTGCTGCCCGAGTGGCGGGTCAGCGTGCCGCACGGCGGGGTGACCCTCTGGGCGGAGCTGGACGGCCCGATCTCCAGCGCGCTCGCCCGAGCGGCCGAGGAGTCCGGGGTACGGCTGGCCCCCGGCCCCAGGTTCGGCATCGACGGCACCCTGGAGCGGTTCCTGCGGTTGCCGTTCACCCTGCCGGTGCCGGTGCTGACCGACGCGGTACGGCGGATCGCCGCCGTGCGCTACGACCTTGACCGCACCAGCCGCCGCCAGTGGCGGGAGCCCGCCATGATCGCCTGACGGCGGCTGGTGCCCGACCCCACGGTCAGATCTCGGCGAGCTGACCGGCGTACATCCGGTCGATCTCGGCGGCGAAGTTGTTCTCCACGATCCGGCGTTTGATCTTGAGCGACGGCGTCATCTCGCCGTCCTCGATGGTCAGGTCCCGACTGAGGATAGCGAACTTCTTGATTGTCTCCCACCGGTTGAGCTTGCCGTTGAGTTCGGCGACGTAGCCCGCCACCAGAGTCTGCACCTCGGGGGAGGCGACGATCTCGGCGTACGGGCGGCCGGCCAACGGCCCGTCGGCGGCCCAGCTGGTGATGGCGTCCGGGTCCAGGGTGACCAGCATGGTGCAGTAGTTGCGGGCCTGGCCGATCACCACCGCCTGCGAGGTGTACGGGCAGACCGCCTTGAACAGGCCCTCGATGTGCGACGGTGCCACGTACTTGCCGCCGGACGTCTTGACCAGGTCCTTCTTGCGGTCGGTGATGGTCAGGAAGCCCTCGTCGTCGAGGTTGCCGATGTCGCCGGTGCGGAAGAACCCGTCGGCGGTGAACGCCTCGGCGGTCTCCGCCGGCAGGTTGTGGTAGCCACGCATCACCGGTGCGCCGCGCAGCAGCACCTCGCCGTCCTCGTCGATGCGGCACTCCAGATCGCCCAGCGCCTGCCCGACGGTGCCGATCTTGATCTGGACCGGCCGGTTGACGAAGTTGGCCGCGCTCGCCTCGGTCAGCCCGTAGCCCTCACAGATCGGCAGGTTGGCGGCGGCGAAGAACTCGGCGATGTCCGGGCTCAGCGGTGCCGAACCGGAGACCAGCGCGTTGATGTGCCCGCCGAGGCGGGCCTGGAGCTTGCTGAAGACCAGCTTCTCGGCGATCGCGTACTTGAGCTTCAGCCCACCCGGCACCGGCCGGCCGGCCTGTTGCCGGGCGACCCGCTGGCGACCGACGCCGACCGCCCAGTCGAAGATTCGGGCCTTGGCGCCGCCGGCCTCCTGCGCCGTGGTGACCGCCTTGTTGTAGACCTTTTCGAAGATCCGCGGGGCGGCGCACATCAGCGTGGGCCGGACCACCGACAGCATGTCGACCAGCTTGTCCACCCGGCCGTCCACGTAGGTCGGAAGTCCGACGTGGATGATGCTGCAGAGCAGGGTCTTGCCGAACGAGTGCGACAGCGGCAGCCAGAGGTACTGCAGGTCGTCGGGGTTCATGATGCCCAGCTGGGACTGGGCGACGGCCTCCCAGCACCAGCCCCGGTGCAGCAGCTCGACGCCCTTGGGTCGCCCGGTGGTGCCGGAGGTGTAGATCAGGGTGGCCAGGTGCTCCGGCTCGATGGTGGTGGCGATCCGTTCGACCAGGCCGGGTTCCTCGGCGAGGGCCTGGGCGCCGCGTTCCTCCAGCTCGGCCAGGGTGAGCTGGGGGACCGTCGCGGCGGGGTCGGCCGCTCCGTCGATGAGCACCACGTGGGTCAGCGCGGGCAGGTCCGCGCCGGCCATCTTGTCGGCCTGGGTGCGGTTCTCGGCGATCAGGATCTTCGAGCCGGAGTCGCCGACGATGAACGCCGCGTCGGCCGGCTCGGTGGTGGGGTAGACCGTGGTCGTCGCGCCGGCGGCGCACATGATGCCCAGATCGGCCAGCACCCATTCGATCCGGGTGTTGGCCAGGATGGCCACCCGGTCCTCGTTGCCGACGCCCAGCGCGTACAGGCCGGCGGCGATCGCCCTGGTCCGGCCGGCGACCTCGGCCCAGGTCATCCAGGTCAGGCCGGAGTCGCCGGGGGCCGGTCCGGCGATCGCGTTCCGGTCCGGCGTGGCAGCCACCCGCTGCAGAAACATGTCGGGAATCGACCGGTATGGGACGTCGAGAGCCATCGGGTCCGTCGCCTCCGCATATGTGATAGTGAGCGCCGTCACGTAAATTCTGTGTTACCGAACAGTAGTGCCAGGGTCGGCTTTCGGCTAGCCCCAAGCATCGCCCAGCGTGGCAAACCCGGCCAGGTCTCGCGGTGCCGTTCCTCGTCAAGGGCTGGTTCGCCGGTGCCCGGCGGGGGTGCCCGGCTCCGGGTAGGCGGCCCGCGCCCGGCGCCGGGCACCGGAAACCATGGGTCGGCGGTATAGGGATATCGATATATAAACCTGCCAACGCTCCCGCATACGATCCCATCGATCGATATCCCGATCGCCCGCCCGCGACCGAAACGGCCACAAGCCGACGCGGGTGTCCGCATCCAGGAAGGAACAGGGATGACCGTTCTCCGTACCACCGGCCGCCGGCTGCTGCTGGCCGGCTGCGCCGCCGCGGTCGCCACCGCGCTGGTCGGCAACCCGGCGGCCGCCGCTCCGGCCGGGGAGATCAAGCTCGCCGGCGGGGCCACCGCGGTCGCGGGCAGCTACATCGTGGTGTTCACCGACGCCGCCGTCGCGGCCCGGGGTGACGCGGCCCGCGCGGCCGCCGTCGCCGACCGGGCCGACCGCCTCGCCGCACAGTACGGCGGTGCCGTCAACCGTGTCTTCGGCGCCGCAGTCAACGGCTTCGAGGCGCGGCTGTCGGCGTCGGCCGCCCGCCGGCTCGCCGCGCACTCGTCCGTGGCGTACGTGGAGCAGAACCACACCGTGTCGCTCGCCGCCACCCAGACCAACCCGCCGTCCTGGGGTCTGGACCGCATCGACCAGCGCAACCGGCCGTTGAACAACGCCTACACCTACCCCACGACGGCCAGCAACGTCACCGCATACATCATCGACACCGGCATCCGCACCACGCACAACGACTTCGGCGGGCGGGCCCGCGCCGGCTACGACGCGTTCGGCGGCACGTCGGCGGACTGCAACGGGCACGGCACCCACGTCGCCGGTACGGTCGGCGGCAGCTCGTACGGGGTGGCGAAGGGCGTCCGGCTGGTCGCCGTCCGGGTGCTGAACTGCTCCGGCAGCGGCACCATCGCCGGGGTCGTCGCCGGGGTCAACTGGGTCACCGCCAACGCGGTCAAGCCGGCGGTGGCGAACATGAGCCTCGGTGGCGGGGCCAGCAGCACGCTGGACAGCGCGGTGGCGAACTCCATCTCCTCCGGCGTCAGCTACGCGGTGGCGGCCGGCAACTCGAACGCCAACGCCTGCAACTACTCGCCGGCCCGGGTCTCCAGCGCGATCACCGTCGGCGCCACCACCAGCAGCGACGCCCGTGCGTCGTACTCCAACTACGGCTCCTGCCTGGACATCTTCGCGCCAGGCTCGTCGATCACCGCGCCGTGGTACAACAGCAACACCGCGACCAACACCATCAGCGGCACCTCGATGGCTTCCCCGCACGCTGCGGGTGCCGCCGCTCTGGTGCTCGGCCGGTTCCCCTCCTACAGCCCGTCGCAGGTGGCCAGCTATCTGGTCAGCAACGCCACCACCGGCGTCGTGTCCAGCGCGGGCTCCGGCTCGCCGAACCGCCTGCTCTTCGTGGTCAACTGATTCGGTGATCAGCTGACCGATCCGACGAGTCGAGCAGCGCGCGCGGCCCCCGGGCACCCCAGCGCCCGGGGGCCGCACCCGTTGCTACCGACCGGATGGCGATGGTGCGGAGGGTAGTCGTATGCATACTGCAAGTAGTATGACCCAAGAGATATAGGAAACTGTCAATCAGCTCCGACCTACGATCGGTCCGATCGGCATCGTCGATCGTCCATCTGTCCGCAGTGGGCGCTCCGCTGTGGATCAAAGATCGAAGGAAGGACGGAGATGACACCCTTGCGCACGCACGTCCGGCGGGCCCTGGTACTGGTCGTGGCGGCGGCCGTCGCCACCACCACGGTCACCCCGCCGGCCGCGGCCGCACCCACCGGCGAGATCCGCCAGGCGGGTGGCGCCACCGCGGTGGCGGGCAGCTACATCGTCGCGTTGAAGGCCAGCGCGGTGAGCGGCTCCCGCACCATGCGGACCGCCCGGATCGCGACCCGCGCCGCCGACCTCGCCAGCACCTACGGTGGTGTGGTCAACCGGCTGTACGAGACCGCCTTCACCGGCTTCGAGATCAAACTCTCCGAGGCCGCCGCCCGTCGCCTGGCGGCGCACTCGTCCGTGGCGTACGTGGAGCAGAACCACACCGTCTCGCTGGCCGGCACCCAGGTCAACCCGCCGTCCTGGGGCCTGGACCGGATCGACCAGCGCTACCTGCCGCTGGACCGCTCCTACACCTACCCGAACACCGGTTCGACGGTCACCGCGTACATCATCGACACCGGAATCCGGTTCGACCACACCGACCTCAGCCCCCGGGCCGTCCCCGGGTACGACGCGTTCGGCGGCACGTCGGCGGACTGCAACGGGCACGGCACCCACGTCGCCGGTACGGTCGGCGGCACCAGGTTCGGCGTGGCCAAGCAGGTCCGGCTGGTCGCCGTCCGGGTGCTCAACTGCTCCGGCAGCGGGACCGTCGCCGGGGTCCTCGCCGGCGTCAACTGGGTCACCACCAACGCCGCCGGCCGGCCGGCGGTGGCGAACATGAGCCTCGGCGGCGGGGCCAGCGCCACGCTGGACAGCGCCGTGACCGCCTCGATCGCCTCCGGCGTCAGCTACGCGGTGGCGGCCGGCAACTCGAACGCCGACGCCTGCAACTTCTCGCCGGCCCGGGTGCCCACCGCGATGACCGTCGGGGCCACCGACCGCAACGACAACCGGGCACCGTACTCCAACTGGGGACGCTGCCTGGACCTGTTCGCGCCCGGATCGCAGATCACCTCGGCCTGGCACACCAGCCCGACCGCGACCAACACGATCAGCGGCACCTCGATGGCCGCACCGCACGTGGCCGGCGCGGCCGCCATGGTGCTGCAGGCGTACCCGAACTACACCCCGGCGCAGGTGACCACCTTCATCCTGCGGCTCGCCACGCCGAACGTGGTGGTCAACCCCGGGCCCGGCTCGCCGAACCTGCTGCTCTACGTACTGTTCCGGAACGTCATCACTCCGGCACCGACGCTGACCGTCAACCCGACCGTGATCCCGACCCTCACCCCACGCCCGACCCTCACCCCACGCCCGACGTTGACCGCAGTGCCGACGCTGACCCCACGCCCGACGTTGACCGCGGTGCCGACGCTGACCCAGCGTCCGCCGCTGCTGCCCGCACCGATCGGCTGATCCGTCCGGCCGCCGGGACGGGCGTCACCTCGTCCCGGCGGCCGGCACGACCGGCCCGCACCGCCGCTCAGCGATCCCGGCGGTCGTCGTCCCGGTCGTCGTCGTCCCAGCGGTCGTCGTCATCGTCGTCGCGGTCGACCTTGACGATGTCTCCAGTCACCCGGTCGATGTCGAGGTCCCACTCGACGCCGTCGGCTACGACCTCGACCTCCCAGATCGGCCGGCCGTCCGTGTGGTCCCGCTCGATCTCAGTGACCCGACCGCCGCCCACCTCGTCGACAGCGATCCGGGCCGCCCGGTCCAGGGTGACCTGGTCGGCGGGCCCACTGCCAGTGGCGGCCGCACCGCTCGGCCCGTCGTCGGCGGCCCCGTCCGTGCCGGTACGCGGTACCGACGTCGTTTGCTGTCCCGACTCGCTGGCGACCACGGCCGGGCTGGGTGACCCGGCACCGTCGGTCACGTCCTGCGCCGCCGCGCCGAGCGCGGTGCCCGCGACGGCGAGCGCGGCGACCGCACCCACCCCGATCATCACGATCACCGGTCTGCTGGCCATGTCGAACCTCCTGTCGTCGTGGTACGACCGAAGGTTCGCCCGGCGGCGGATAGCGGCGCGCTGCGTCATCGATAAAGCGGGGTTAAACCGAACGGGCCGGGCTGATGCAGCCGCCGGTGGGCGGCCCGAACCACAGCGTCACCACCGCGCCGGGGGAGCCGTCAGCCAGCTCGAGCCGACCACCGCTGGCCTGCGCCGCCCGGCGGGCGATGTCCAGACCCAGACCGGTGGAGCCGGCCCCTGAGACGCCACGTAGGACCAGCCCGTGCGGCATGCCGGGGCCGTCGTCGGCGACGGACAGCACCGCGCCGCCGCCCGGCGCGCAAGTGAGCGTGACGGTGAATCCGGTGCCGTCCGGGGTGTGCGCGAAGACGTTGCCCAGCACCGCGTCGACGGCGGCGGCCAGCTCATCGGCGTCGATCCCCGCCGCCAGCGGACCGTCCGGCAGGTCGAGCCGCACCACCCGGGCGGTGTCCTCGGCCAGCACCGACCAGAACTCGACCCGGTCGCGTACCACCGCCGTGGCGTCGGCCGCCACCGGTCCGGCCGACCGGACCGGCGCGGCGCTGCGTCGCCGGGCCTGCTCGATCAGCCCGGTCACCGCCCGCTCCAGCGAGTCGACGCCGGCGGTCACCCGGGCCGCGTCGGCCGGATCGGACAGCGTCTCGGCCTCCAGCCGCAGCGCTGTCAGCGGCGTACGCAGCCGGTGGGACAGATCCGCGACCTGCTCCCGCTCCTCGCGCAACAGCTCCTGGATCCGGCCGGCCAGGTGGTTGAGCGCACCGGCGACCTCGCGGAACTCGGCCGGACCGCTGGGCCGTGCCCGGGCCGACAGTTCGGCGTTCGCGAGTCGGTGCGACACCGCCGACAGCTCGGCGACCGGTGCCGTCAACCGCCGGGCCAGCCGATCGGCGACGAGCACGCCGAGCAGGATCAGCACCACTCCGAGCCCGGCGAGCACCGCCCAGGCGCGTGCGACGCCCCGGTCGAGTTCGGCAGCGGGCACGAAGGTGCGGATCACCGCGGTGCCGTCGTCGCGACCCTGCACCGCGACGAGGATCTCCCGCCCCTGCCCGTCGGTGGCGGTGAGGCTACGGCCGGTGCTGGCCAGCCGTACCGCCGGGGTGACGTCGACCTGGTCGCCGAGTACGGTGCCGTCCGGCAGGTAGACGGTGACCGGCCGGTCGGCGGTGGCGGACAGCTGGTCGACGGTCAGCCGCAGGCTGTCGGCGTCGGCGGTGCCGACCAGCGCCACGATCGACTGCACGTCGGCGGTCGCCGCAGTGATCGCCCGGTCCTGGGCGATGGTCCGCAGCAGCAGCGCCAGCGGCACCAGGAACGCCACCAGCACCAGCGTCGTGGTGGCAGCGACCAGCGTGGTCAACCGTCGTCTCACGGCACGGCGTCCGGGTCGTCCAGCCGTACGCCGACGCCGCGCACCGTGTGCAGGTAGCGCGGCGCCCCGGCGGTCTCCCCGAGCTTTCGGCGCAGCCAGGACAGATGCACGTCGACGGTCTTGTCCGCGCCGCCGTAGGGCACCTGCCAGACCTCGGTGAGCAGCTCCCGCTTGGTCACCACCTGCCCGGCCCGGGCCGCCAGGTAGTGCAGCAGGTCGAACTCGCGCGGGGTGAGCTCCAGCCCGGTCCCGGCGAGGCTGACCTGCCGGGCCCGTACGTCGATGTGCAGTGCCCCGACGGTCACCGCGCTGTCCACCGGCTCGCCGGCACCGCGCCGCAGCACCGCGCGGATCCGCGCGTCGAGCTGCGCGGCGGTGAACGGTTTGACCACGTAGTCGTCCGCGCCGGCGTCCAACCCGCGGACGATCTCGGCCTCGTCGTCGCGTGCCGTGGCGATGATCACCGGTACGCGGCTCACCGCCCGTAGCATCCGCAGCATCTCCAGTCCGTCCAGATCGGGCAGCCCGAGGTCCAGCACCACCAGGTCGGGGCGGTCGTCCAGGGCGTGCTGGAGTCCGTTCATCGCGGTGTGCGCGGCGGCCACCGCGTGCCCGCGTTCCCGCAACGCCCGGATCAACGGGGTACGGATCGCCAGGTCGTCCTCGATCAGCAGCAGCCGGGCCACGCCCACGCACGTTACCCGCTCCGGCAGGCCGGACCGTCGGCGTTAACCGCGCCTTAGGGTGCCCCGGCGTCGCCGTTAACCCGGCGGCGGGCATAGTCGGATCGTGACCGTCAACCGCCGGGTACTGCTGACCGCCGCCGGTTGGGGTCTTGCCGCCGGCCTGGCCACGCTGATCGCGGTGGCCGCGGTCCGGGTGGTCGGCGAGGGCCTCACCGGCGGGCCGGGCGGTGAGGTGCTGAGCCAGGACGAGATCGCCCGCGAGCTGGCGGCCACGTCCGGTCCCACCGTGATCGGTCCGGCGACGCCGAGTCCGGTGACGTCCAGTCCGGCGACGCCGAGTCCGGACCCGACCGGCGGGCCCGACGCCGTACGCCGGGCGGCCGCCACCCCCGGCGGGACGGTGGTCGCCGAGTGCGCCGGGGGCCGGGCCCGGCTGGTGTCCTGGGCCCCGGCGCAGGGCTACAGGGCGACCGACGTGGACCGGGGGCCGGACGACGACGTCGAGGTGAGTTTCGTGGGACCGGCGGGGGAGTACGAGGTCGACGCGGTGTGTTTCGGTGACCAGCCGGAGATCGGCTGGGAGCTGGACGACTGAATCGCGGCTGAATCCCCGGCGACCCCGGCGGCGCGACGCCCGGTCACTGGTACCGGCTGGAGTTCACCGACCAGTCGTAGGTGCCACGGATCCAGTTTCGTCGCGTCGCGACCAGGCGGGCCACCGACGGCGGCGCGTCGGTCAGCACCTCGGCCTGCAGCCGGAGGAACAGCGCGAGACCGTCGTTGAACCGTTCGGCGGCGGTGGCCAGGGCCGCCGCCGGACCGTGGCCGGTCTCGTGGGCGATCACGGTGGCCAGGTTGTGGGGATCCTGGCCATGTTCCTTGCCGTACGAGAACAGGTCGTTGCACCAGCAGACCAGATCCGCCGCCACAGTGTTCAGTCTGGCGAGCGTCGGGTCAACTCGGTGACGGGAATGCGGCAGTCCGCTTTCGGCGAGGTCGGTGAGCGCGAAACTGGGCAGTACCGCGCCGGCGTGCCGGCGCATCTGGATGTACTCGGCGACCGCCGGCACCCGGCCCTGCTGGCGGTTGCCGGCCTCCCAGAGCAGCGCGAAGAGGTACTGGTGCAGCGAAGCGGTGAACCGCAGCAGGACCCCGGGCCGGCCCAGCCGGCGGACCCGGTGGCACAGATCCGCGAGGGTCAGCGCCAGTGGCGACCGGTCGCCC
Source organism: Solwaraspora sp. WMMD792 (assembly GCF_029626105.1). Classification (NCBI taxonomy): domain Bacteria; kingdom Bacillati; phylum Actinomycetota; class Actinomycetes; order Micromonosporales; family Micromonosporaceae; genus Solwaraspora; species Solwaraspora sp. WMMD792. The sequence continues at coordinate 3,366,425 of NZ_JARUBH010000009.1, read as the reverse complement.
AGGTCAGTCGGTGGCGTGGCACCGGGTCCGTCGAGTGTCCGCATCAGCTGGCTGATCACCGGCGCGACCCGGCCCGGGTCGGTGCCGAGCCCGTCCTCGTCGCAGCGGTCGTCGAGCGCGAACAGCCAGGTGATCAGGTCGCTGAGCAGTTGCACGCGGACGACGTCGGCGTCGGGCGCGACCCGGGCGGCCAACTCGGCGGCGTTGGCGCGGCGCAGCCGGGCGGCACGCTGCGGATCAGCCGTCAGCCCGTGCCGGTCCGCCCAGCTCGCCGACGCCCTGGCGAGGGTCGACCGGTACGGGTTGGCGCGGGGCCGGAACGGTGGGGCGACCACGGACGTCGGTGCGAACGCGCGCATACGGCCTCCAGCCGGCCGCCAAGGGGAGGGATGGCGTACCGGTATGATCATCATCGCGGTCCGGCCGGGCCGCGACGAGGATCACCGCTAGAAGCCGAAGCGGGCGTTACGCAATCGTTCTTCGACCGCAGCGGCGCAGTCCATCTGGACCCGGGCCACCCGCTGCCGGCCGGTCAGGAAGAGCACCAGCTCTCCGGGCGGGGCGCTGATCGACACCCGGTCCCCACCGGTCCCGGTCGCCACGTCCCCGTAGCCGTCGGCGACGACGGTGACCGTGCCGGGGAACCGGCGCAGCCGCAGCCTGGTCAGCGCCGAGACGCGTTTCCACAGCGCGGCCTGCTCGCCGGGCGGCAGGTCCCGGGGTTGCCAGTCCGGCTGGGCCCGTCGGACGTCCTCGTGATGGATGAAGAACTCCATCAGGTTGGCCACCTCGTCGGTGATCCGGTTGCTCACCGGACTCCACGCCGGTGGCTGCCGGACCATCCGGACCAGGTCGGGGAAGGGGCGGGCGGCGAGTTCGAGCCGGACCCGTTCGCTGTAGCCGCGCAGCACCGGCAACCAGATGCCCGCAGCCGCGTCGGGCCGCTGCTCCCGGACGACCAGGTGCGCGGCGAGGTCCCGGGTGGTCCACCCGTCGTTCACCGTCGGGGCATCCGGACCAACGGCAAGGAACAGGTCGGCCAGGGCATGACGTTCCATCTGTGCGAACCGCGCCATGAACCGATCCTAGGCGGGCGACGGACGGCGCGCCGAGCGAGTCGACGTCGTGGCACCGGGTCGGGTGCCGGGACCGGGGGCGTGCTGTGGCGGTGGCCACAGTCGTCGTACCCCGCTGGCATCGTGGGTCGGTAAGGACGAGATTTGATGATCAGGACTTACAGTCGGGGGTAGCGTGGCCAATCGAACAAGCCGTGACGTCCTGCTCCGCGGCCTGTGGGTGCTCGGCCAGGGCATCCGCGAGCAGCCGGGGCTGTTCACCGTCGGCGTCGGCGGCAGCGTCGTGTTCGGGCTGCTCACCATCGCCAGCGCGTACGTGGTCGGGGCGATCGTGGGCGAGGTGGTGGTCCCGTCGATCGAGTCCGGGCAGGTGGAGACCGGCCTGCTCGGAGCCGGCGCGGCGGCCCTGCTGGCGGTGAGCGTGGTCAAGGTGGTGGGCATCTTCGGCCGCCGGCTCGGCGCCGGCTTCATGCAGTACCGTCTGCAGGCCAGCTACCGCCGCCGGGTCACCCGCCGCTACCTCGACCTGCCGATGTCCTGGCACCAGCGGCACCCCACCGGCACCCTGCTGTCGAACGCGAACTCCGACGTCGAGGCGACCTGGTTCCCGGTCGCCCCGCTGCCGTTCGCCGTCGGCACGGTGGTGATGCTGGTCACGGCGATCGCCGCGCTGTTCGCCACCGACTGGGTGCTCGCACTGGTCGGGCTTGCGGTGTTCCCGGCGCTGTTCGCCCTCAACGTGGTCTACTCGCGCCGGATGGCCCCCCGGCAGGTTCGGGCACAGCAGCTGCGGGCCGAGGTCAGCGGGATCGCGCACGAGAGCTTCGACGGGGCCCTGGTGGTCAAGACCATGGGGCGGGAGGCCCAGGAGACCGCCCGGTTCGCCGGGCGGGCGGTCGAACTGCGCGACGCGCTGATCTCCGTGGGCCGGCTGCGCGGGCTGTTCGACCCGTTGCTGGAGACCCTGCCCAGCCTCGGCACCCTCGCCGTACTGCTGGTCGGTGCCGCCCGGCTGCGGCAGGGCGCGGTCAGCGTGGCCGACCTGGTCAGTGTCGCGTTCCTGTTCACCGTGCTGGCCTTCCCGGTCCGGGCGATCGGCTGGGTGCTGGCCGAGCTGCCGCGCAGCGTCGCCGGCTGGGACCGGGTGCGGCATGTGCTCACCGCCACCGGCGAGATGCCGTACGGCGACACCGAACTGCCCGCCGCCGCCACCCCGGCGAGCCTGGTCTTCGACCGGGTCTGGTTCAGTTACCGGCCCCCGGTCGGCGAGCCCGCCGCGCCGGCCACGGCCGACCGGCCGGCCGGCACCGATCAGCCCGCCGCGCCGGCCCCGGCCGACCAGTCCGTCGACCCGACCGCGGTCACCGCGCCTGGCACCGACGCCGCGCTGCCGCCGGTGCTGCGTGACGTGTCGTTCACCGTGCCCGCCGGGCGGACCGTGGCCCTGGTCGGGCCGACCGGAGCCGGCAAGTCGACTGTCGCCGCGTTGGCCGCCCGGCTGGTCGATCCGACCGGCGGCCGGGTCGTGCTGGACGACGTCGAACTGCCCCGGCTGACCGCCGGCTCGCTGGCCCGCACGGTCTCCCTGGTCGCCCAGGTGCCGTTCGCCTTCGACGACACGGTCCGGGCGAACGTCACCCTGGACCGGCCCGGGCTGACCGACGAGGTGGCCTGGTCGGCGCTGCGGCTGGCCGAGGCGGACGGGTTCGTCGCGGCGCTCGACGACGGGCTGGACACCGTCGTCGGTGAGCGCGGCACCACACTCTCCGGCGGCCAGCGGCAGCGGCTCACCCTGGCCCGCGCGTTGGCCGGGCAGCCCCGGCTGCTGGTGCTCGACGACGCGACCAGCGCCGTCGACCCCCGGGTGGAGGCGGCGATCCTGGCCGCGCTGCGCAACTCCGAGATCGCCACGTCGATCCTGATCGTCGCGTACCGGCGGGCCACCATCGCCCTCGCCGACGAGGTGGTCTACCTAGACCAGGGTCGGGTAGTGGACCACGGCACGCATCAGCAGCTGCTGGCCCGCTGCCCCGGCTACAACGACCTGGTGACCGCGTACGAGCAGGCGGAGGCGGAGCGGGAGCGGACCCGGTCCGGCACCGACGGCGGCGACGGCGGCGACGGCGATCCCGGTGGCGGTCCGGCGCGGGCGGCGGAGGTGGTCGCGTGAGCGCGCCCACCGTCGACCGCGCCGGCGGCGAGCGTCGACCCGACCCCGTCGACCAGTCGGGCGGGCCCGCCGCCGGCCCACTGGCGGGCAGAGCCGAGTCGACCTGGCAGACGATGCGCCGCGGGCTGGCGCTCTCCCCGGAGCTGCGGACCGGGCTGGCCGGCACCCTGCTGCTGGCGCTGGTGTCGATGATCGGCCGGGCAGCCATTCCGGTCGCGGTCCAGCAGGCGATCGACAACGGCCTGCGCGCGCCGGGCGGCCCCGATCTCGAAGTGGTGGGCACGATCGTCGCGGCCACCGCCGCCGTGCTGGTCGTGACGACCGTCTGCGGCTACTTCATGGTGCGCCGGCTGTTCACGGTCAGCGAGACCGCTCTCGCCGCCGTGCGGACCCGTGCGTTCCGGCACGTGCACGACCTGTCCATGCTGCACCAGCAGTCCGAGCGGCGCGGTTCGCTGGTCAGCCGGGTCACCAGCGACGTCGACCAGATCACCCAGTTCCTGCAGTGGGGCGGGGTCATCCTGCTGATCAGCATGGGGCAGGTGGTGGTGACCGCGGTCGTGATGGCGGTCTACTCGTGGCAGCTGACCCTGGTGGTCCTCGCCGCGTTCGTCCCCGCGCTGCTGATCATCCGGGCGTTCCAGCGTCGGCTCGCGGCCGCGTACGGCGTGGTTCGTCAGCGCACCGGCGCGCTGCTCGCCGCGGTCGCGGAGAGCGTGGTCGGCGCGGCGGTGATCCGGGCGTACGGCGTGTCGCGGCGTACCGCCGGTCGGCTGGACGAGGCGATCGAGGGGCAGCGCCGCGCCCAGCAGCGGGCGTTGCGGACCAGCGTCGTCAGCTTCTCCACCGGGGAGATCGCCGCCGGTCTGGCGTTGGCCGGGGTGGTGGTGGTCGGCGTCCGGATGGGGGTGGACGGCGGGCTGACCGTCGGCCAGCTCACCGCGTTCCTGTTCCTGGTCACCCTGTTCATCCAGCCGGTCCAGATCGCCACCGAGGTGCTCAACGAGGCGCAGAACGCGATCGCCGGCTGGCGGCGGGTGCTCGACGTGCTGGACGTCGCCCCGGATGTGGCCGACCCGGGCGACGACGGGGTGCAACTGCCGGGCGGGCCGCTGGACGTGCGGTTCGAGCAGGTCTGCTTTGCCTACCCGGGCGGGCCGCAGGTGCTTTCCGAGGTGACCCTGGAGATCCCGGCGAAGACCCGGGTGGCGGTGGTCGGCGAGACCGGCAGCGGCAAGACGACCTTCGCGAAGCTGCTCACCCGGCTGATGGACCCGGTGTCCGGGCAGGTGAAGCTCTCCGGCGTACCGCTCGACCGGGTCCGGTTCGAGTCGCTGCGGTCCCGGGTGGTGATGGTTCCGCAGGACGGTTTCCTGTTCGACGCGACGGTCGCCGAGAATGTCCGGTTTGCCCGCCCGGAGCTCACCGACGGGCAGTTGTCCGCCGCCTTCGTGGAGCTGGGGCTGGCCGACTGGGTGACCGGCCTGCCGGACGGGGTGCACACCCCGGTTGGTGAGCGCGGCGAGGCGCTCAGCGTCGGTGAGCGGCAACTGGTGGCGCTGGTCCGGGCCTACGTGGCGGATCCGGATCTGCTGGTGCTCGACGAGGCGACCAGCGCGGTGGACCCGGCGACCGAGGTACGGCTGCAGCGGACCCTGGAGGCGGTGACCCGGGGGCGGACCACGGTGGCGATCGCGCACCGGCTGTCCACCGCCCAGGCCGCCGACGAGGTGATCGTCGTGGACCGTGGCCGGGTGGTGCAGCGCGGCCCGCACGAGGAACTGCTCGCCGATCCGGAGTCGGTCTACGGTCGGCTCTTCGCCTCCTGGCTGGAGCAGACCCGGTGACCGGTACCGGAGCAGACCCGGTGACCCGTGCTGGAGCGGATTCGGTGACCGCCGGCTCCGCGCCGTACCCGCCGGGGCAGGTCACCGGGTCCGGCGGGAGCGGCGGCCGGGGTCAGCGGGAGTAGAACTCGACGACCAGCTGCTCGTCGCAGATGACCGGCACCTCGCGGCGGGCGGGCTCGCGGACCAGGGTCGCGGTCAGTTCGGTGAGGCTGACCGACAGGTACGGCGCACCCGGCCCCTCGCCGACGTGCGCCCCTGCGGCGGCGATCTGGAACGGCGGTTTGGTCCGGCTGCGTTCCCGGACCTGGACCACCTGACCCGGGCGCAGCCGGTACGACGGCCGGTCCACCTTGTGGCCGTCCACGGTGAAGTGGCCGTGGGCGACGAGCTGCCGCGCCTGGTAGATGGTGCGGGCCAGGCCGGCCCGGTGCACGATCGCGTCGAGGCGTCGCTCCAGCAACGTGACCAGGGCCTCGCCGGTCTTGCCGGTGCCGCGTACCGCGTCGTCGAAGGCGCGCCGCAGTTGGGTCTCGCTGACGTTGTACTGGTGCCGCAGGCGCTGCTTCTCCAGCAGCCGTACCTGGTAGTCGGAGGGCTTGCGGCGGGCGCGGCCGTGCACGCCGGGCGGGTACGGGCGCCGCTCGAAGTACCGGGTGCACTTGCGGGTCAGCGGGATGCCGAGGGCGCGGGAGATTCGCGCCTTGGGTCGTGGGTGGTTCACGTGGACGTCTCCGGGTTCAGTAGGTTAGCCTGCCCTCACTAAGGTGAGCCTAACTGATCTCGGAGGTCCGTGTCATGCAGCCCAGTCCCGCGGAGATCGCCCGGACGATGGCATCCGGCCGGCTGCCCGGCATGGCGCATGTCGCCTGCCGCCCCGGACCGCACGCCGTACGGCACGCGACCGACCCGATGGGGCGGATCCTGCTGCTCGCCACCGGGTCCGACCTGCTCGACGGCGCGCTGCGGCCGGTCGCCGGCACCGATGACACCGCCGTGGTGCTGGAAGTGGCCGACGTGCCGCCGGTGGCCGGTTCGCCGACCCATGGCCGGGTCTGGGTGTCCGGCTGGGTCGGCCCGCTCGACGGTGCCCCCGCCCGGATGGCCGCGCTGGACTTCGCCGACGTGCACGCCTGCCCCGACCTGCTCGACGTCGGCCGGGGTGCCACCCTGTACCGGATGGAGGTGGCCGAGGTCCGGCTGGAACGCTGCGGCGTCACCATCGACGTCGACCCGGACGAGTACGCCGCCGCCGAGCCCGACCCGATCGGCGCCATCGAGTCAGAGCTGCTCGTCGACCTCGCCGACCACCACCGGGCCGAGATGACCGCGTTCATCCGCCGGCAGTTGCGCGACGCCGGTCACCGGTCGCTGGCCGGGGATCCGCAGGTCGTCCGGATGGACCGGTACGGGTTCGTGGTCGCGCTCGGCCCGCACGGACCGCGCGCCCGGTTGGCCTTCCCGGCCCCGGTACGTGACCGCGCCGAACTCGCCCGTCTGCTGCACCCGGTGCTCTGCCGGCGCTGCGCTCCACCGGCCGCCGCCTGACGCGGGCGGCGAGGGCTCAGCCCGACGTCGTCTCGGCCGCCCCGGCCGCTGCGGTCAGCGGCCCCGTCAGGTAGCGCTGGATCGTCGGACCGACCGCTGCGGCGACCTCGTCGGCCGCCATGGTGGACAGCGGTGCCAACCGCAGGATGTACCGGACCACCAGCAGGCCGGCCATCTGCGAGGCCACCAGGGCGGACCGGACCGGCAGCTCCGCCTGGTCCAGGTCGAGTTGACCGAGCACCCGTCGGATGATCTGGGTGGTGACGAACTCGCGCATCAGCCGGGCGGTCCAGTCGTTGGTCAACGCCGACCGCAGCAGCGCCAGGGCAGCCACTCCGGCCGGCGAGTCCCAGACCCCCAGCACCAGTCGGACCAGCCGTTCGCCGACCTCCTCGGGCCCGCCCGCGAGCGCCTGCGGCAGCAGCTCGCCCGGATCCACCGGCGCGTCCATCGCGGCCAGGAACAGGTTGTCCTTGGTGCCGAAGTAGTGGTGCACCAGCGCCGGGTCCACGCCGGCCGCCGCCGCGATGGCGCGTACCGACGCCTGGTCGAAGCCGCGTTCACCGAAGACCTGCCGGGCGGCGGTCAGGATCGCCTCGCGGGTGTCCGGGTTGCCCGGTCGCCGGCCGGTGCGTCGTGCCATCGGTCGCGCTACTCCTGTCGCGTCGGGTTCAGCCGCTGCGGCGGCGCAGCGTCGCGGCGGCGAGCACCAACGCGGCCACCACCGCCCCGGCGACCACGGTCAGGTCACGCCAGAGCGTCGCGGTCGGCTCCGGACTCGCCCCGACCTCGGTCAACGCCGACACGGCGTAGGACAGCGGCAGGACGTTGCTGACCGCCTCCAGCCAGCCGGCCATCTCGTCGCGGGCGACGAACAGGCCGCAGAGCAGCAGCTGTGGGATCACCACCACCGGCATGAACTGTACGGCCTGGAACTCGGTGCGGGCGAAGGCGCTGCACAGTAGGCCGAGCGCCACCCCGAGCAGCGCGTCGAGCACCGCTATCGCGATCACCAGCGCCGGGCTGCCGGCGGTGGACAGGTCGAACAGCCAGTACGCCACAGCGCTGGCCACGGTGGCCTGCACAGCCGCCGCGAGCCCGAACGCGATGCCGTAGCCGAACAGTAGATCCAGCTTGCCCAGCGGGGTGGTGAGCAGCCGTTCCAGGGTGCCGCTGGTGCGTTCGCGCAGCATCGCGATGCTGGTCACCAGGAACATGATCACGAACGGGAAGACGCCGAGCATGACCAGGGCGACCCGGTCGAACAGCGCCGGCTGCCCGCCGGTGGCCGGCTGGTCGCCGTACATGTAGTAGAGCAGGGTCAGCAGCAGCGCCGGTACGACGACCAGCAGCGCGACGGTGCGCCGGTCGTGGCGCAGCTGGCGCAGCACGCGGCCGACGGTGGCGGCCAGGATTCTCGGGTTCACCGGTCTGCTCCTCGGCTCGGTTCGGTCGGCTGGCGGTCCCGGATCAGCCGCAGGAAGGCCTCGTCCAGGTCGTCGGTGCCGGCGGCGGCGCGCACCGCCGCCGGGGTGTCGTCGGCGACCAGCCGCCCGTCGCGGATCAGCAGCAGCCGGTCGCACCGGCCGGCCTCGTCCATCACGTGGCTGGAGACCAGCAGGGTGGTGCCGGCGGCGGCGAGGGCGTGGAACCGGGCCCACAGCTCGGCCCGCAGCACCGGGTCCTGGCCGACGGTCGGCTCGTCGAGCACGACCAGTTCGGGGCGGCCGACCAGCGCGCAGGCCAGCGAGGCGCGGCTGCGCTGTCCGCCGGACAGGTCGGCGACCAGCTGCCCGGCGGCGGCCGCCAGGCCGACGTCCGCCACGGCCCGGTCGGCGTCGGCCGCCGGCAGGCCGTACAGCGCGGCGAAGTACCGGGCGTTCTCCCGGACCGTGAGGTCGGCGTAGACGCTGGGCGCCTGGGTCAGATACCCGACGGTACGCCGCAGCTGCGGTGCCCCGGCCGGTCGGCCGAACACCCGGACCTGTCCGGACCGGACGGTCTGCACGCCGACGACCGCCCGCATCAGGGTGCTCTTACCGCTGCCGCTCGGGCCGAGTAGGCCGGTGACGCTGCCGCTGCCCACGGTGCACGAGATGCCGTGCAGCACGCGGCGCCGGCCGCGGTCGACCACGAGGTCGGTGACCTCGACGACAGGGTCCATGGCTGCCTCCGGATAACTCATCAGCTGTAGAACTCAACGATAGATGAATTATCTCGGCAGGTCGACTGGCCGGGCGGGGCGGGAACGGACCGCCCCGCCCGCAGCGGTCAGATCGCCAGCAGCCGGTCCAGGAACTCCCGGTACTGCCGCAACGCCATCCGCATCGACTCGGTGTCCGGCGTCTCGCTGTGCCGGTGCGGGTCGAGTTCGACCTGCTCGGCCAGCAGCCGCTCGGCCAGCGTACGGACGGTGTGCCCGACCAGCGACTGAGCCTGCGCCAGGGCGACCTCCGGTTCGTCGACGAACCGGGCCTTGATCTCGTGCCACTCGTCGCGCAGCTCGTCGGCGGCGTCCTCGGTCCAGATGGTGATCGGTGGCAGCGTCACGTCGCCCGGTCTCGCCGGCCGGGCCACTGCCGGCTGGTCGTCGTGCCCGGCCGCCGGCCCGGTCGACTCCTCCACTGTGGTCAGCATGGCAGCCCGCTCCTCCTCGTCGGCCTCCGGATCTTCGCCGAAGTCCTCGTCGTCCTCATCGTCGTCGAACTCGTCGTCCTCGTCCTCGTCGTCGAAGCCGTCGTCTGCGGCGTAGAACAGATCACCGGCGTCGCCGTGCGCGGTGACGGTCTCCTCGTCCTCGGCCGGGTCGTCGTCCGTCTCGGCTGTCGGTCCCGACCGCTCGTCGTCATCCGGGTCCGTCGCCGCGGCGGCCGGCCGGTCCGCCTCGACCGTCTCATCCGGCTCGACCGTCTTGTCCGGCTGGGCCGTCTCATCGGGCTCGACCGTCTGGTCCGCCGGAACATCGGTGTCGACCGGCTTGTCGGCCGCGACGGCCGGGCCAGCGGTCGGATCCCCGTCGCCGTTCCCGTCCTGGTCGTCGGCTGTGACGTCCTGGTCGTCGGCTGCGGCGTCTTGGTCGTCGGCTGCGGCGTCCTGGTCGACCGGCCCGGAATCCTCCCCGGCCGGTTCGGCGTCGGTCTCCGCCCGTTGCCCTGCCGACTGGCCGTCGTCCGCCTGGCCTTGCGCCTGGCCGGCCGCCGGTGTCGGCGGGACGCCCTGGGCCGGCGCCGTTGCGGCAGCCGGCCCGTCCCGGTCGTCGTCAGTCGAGTCGCCGGCCGCCTCGCCGTCGCCGCCGAGCAGTTGCGTGGCGATCGGCGGCAACGGGCTCGGGCCGTTGCGGTGGGCCGGCTTCGGCACGATCATCGGGATCTCCGTCGTCGCCTCGTTGATCGGATTGTCGTCGAGGGCGGGTCGGGGCGTCGGTACGGGAGTGCCGTGCACGGGACCCGGACCTGTGCCGGTCTCGTCCGGCTTCACCGGCCCGGCGTGCGCAGGGGTGGGGGTGGGCTGCATTGCTGATCCTCCGTCCGCTTCGGCGGGGCGACCCGGTCCCGGGGTGACCGGAGCCGTCCGCACGGGCGTGGTGCTGGGTGGTGCGCCGACTCGCTGCGCCGGCCGCGGCCGACAGGCCCGGCGGACACACATCACCGGCTCAGGCATGGAACCTGAGCGGAAGGTGCGATCGGCGGGCACCGGGGCCGGGGTCCGCCGAGCAGTGGGTGTGCCCGCAGACCTGGACCGTGGCGGCGCACCGCCAAGGTACTCCTGATGCCGCACCGGCACAGCCCCCGAACCGTCGATTCCGGCCGACCGCTGTCGGGCTCACGACACCGCATGCCGGACGCCGCGCCACGGCGGTCCGGGCGTACGGAACAATCGGGCACTGTGTCCGTACCAGATGAACCGGCAGCCGGCCCACCGACCACCGCCCGGCGGCCCACGCCCGGCGACCCGCCACGGCGCTCCGCGCTCGATCCGGCCGTCGCGGCCCGGCTGCGCCGCTCCGCCGACGGGCTGATCGCCGCCGTCGTGCAGCGGCACGGCACCGGCGAGGTGCTGATGATGGCGTGGATGGACGACGAGGCGCTGCACCGCACCCTCACCACCGGGCGGGCCACCTACTGGTCGCGCAGCCGGCAGGAATACTGGGTCAAGGGTGCCACCTCCGGGCACCACCAGTACGTGCGGTCGGTGCGGCTGGACTGCGACGGCGACGCGGTGCTGGTCACGGTCGAGCAGGTCGGTGCCGCCTGCCACACCGGGGCCGCCAACTGTTTCTTCGACGAGCTGCCGGTGACCGGCACCATCACCGACCCCCAGGAGGATCGATGATCACCGGTACGGTCAGCCCGGACGAGCCGACCTTTCAGACCCTGGCCGGGCAGCGCCGGGTGGTGCCGGTGACCCGGCGGCTGCTGGCCGACGGCGAGACCCCGGTCGGGGTGTACCGCAAGCTCGCCGGCGGACCCGGCACCTTCCTGCTGGAGTCCGCCGAACAGGGCGCCGGGTCGGCCGGTACCGCCTGGTCGCGCTACTCGTTCATCGGGGTACGCAGCGCGGCGACGCTGACCGAGTCCGGTGGCGGTGCGCACTGGCTCGGTGAGCCGCCCGACGGGGTGCCCACCGAAGGTGACCCGGTCGAGGTGCTGCGGGCGACCGTCGCCGCGTTGACCGGGCCGCCCCCGGACACCGACCCGGTCGGCGGCCTGCCGCCGCTGACCGGCGGCCTGGTCGGCTACCTCAGCTACGACTTCGTCCGCCGGCTGGAACGGATCCCCGAGCACACCGAGGACGATCTCGCGCTGCCCGAGTTCGGGTTGCTGCTCGCCACCGACCTGGTGGTGCTCGACCACTTCGACGGTACGGCGATCCTGGTCGCCAACGCGGTCCTGCCGGCGGCGGCCGACCCGGTCACCGCGGCAGCCGCCTACCACCACGCGATCGGCCGGCTCGACGCGATGACCACCGCCCTGTCCCGGCCCAACCCACCGATGGTGTCGATGATGGACGCGCCCGGTGCGCCCGGGCCGGCGGCCCGTAGCCGCACCGCCGCGGGCGCGTACCCCAAGGCCGTCGAGGAGGCCAAGGAGGCGATCCGGGCCGGCGAGTGCTTCCAGATCGTGCTGGCCCAGCGGTTCGAGCGGGACACCTCCGCCGACCCGCTGGACGTCTACCGGGTGCTGCGGGCGACCAACCCCAGCCCGTACATGTACCTGTTGCGGTTCGACGACTTCGACGTGGTGGGCTCGTCACCGGAGGCGCACCTCAAGGTCACCGTCACCACCGGCGGCACCCGGCGGGCGATGCTGCACCCGATCGCCGGCACCCGGCGGCGGGGGGCCACCCCGCAGGCCGACGCCGCCCTCGCCACCGAGCTGCTCAACGACCCGAAGGAACGGGCCGAGCATGTGATGCTGGTCGACCTGGGCCGCAACGACCTCGGCCGGGTCTGCCGGCCGGGCACCGTCGAGGTGCCCGAGTTCGCCACCGTCGAGCGGTACAGCCACGTGATGCACATCGTGTCGACGGTGGTGGGCGAGCTGCGCGAGGACCGGACCGCGTTCGACGCCCTGGCGGCTACCTTTCCGGCCGGCACCCTGTCCGGTGCGCCGAAGGTCCGGGCGATGGAGATCATCGAGGAGCTGGAGCCGACCCGCCGTGGCCTGTACGGCGGCACCGTCGGCTACTTCGGGTTCGGCGGCGACCTGGACATGGCGATCGCGATCCGGACCGCGCTGATCCGTGGCGGCCGCGCCTACGTGCAGGCCGGTGCGGGGATCGTGGCGGACTCGGACCCGGCCGCCGAGGAACGGGAGACGCAGAGCAAGGCGGCGGCGGTGCTGGTGGCGATCGCCGCCGCCGAGACGCTGCGTCCGGCCCGGTGACCGGCCCCGGCCTGTCGGCCGCGCCGGGGCGGGCGTTGGCCGGCGCCGTCGTCACCTGTCTGGCCGGTGCCGGCCTGGTGCTGTACGCCGCCGGGCGGGACTGGGCGGTCGAGGTGACCGGGCGCCCGGCGCCGCTGCCGGCCGTCGAGGTGGCCCGCACCGGTGCCGACGTGCTGCCGTGGCTGCCGGCGGTCGCTCTGGTCGGACTGGCCGGCACCGGCGCGGTGCTGGCCACCCGAGGGCTGGCCCGGCGGCTGGTCGGCGCGCTGCTCGCGGCCCTCGGCGTGGCGATGGCGGCCGGTGGGCTGATGGTGCTGCTCACTGGCGCCGGTCCGGCCGGTCCGACGACGGACAGCACCGTGTCGGCTCCGCAGTGGCCGGCGGCGACGGTGGTCGGTGCGGTGCTGCTCGCCGCCGGTGGGTCGGTCGCCGCGCTGCGCTCCCGGCACTGGCCGGCGATGGGCGCCCGGTACGAGCGAAGCCGGCCCGGTGGCGGCGGGTCCGGTGCTGACGGGTCCGGTCCGGGCGCCGACGGCCGGGCGGCCGGTCTGGGCGGCCGGTCTAGCCGGTCGACGCTGGACGCGTGGAACGCTCTGGACCGGGGCGAGGACCCGACCGACGACGACCCGGGCGCCGACCGGTGACGGCTGCGGTAGCGGTGGCGGCTTCAGCGATGGCGGTTGGCTCATCAGCGGCGTCGGATACCTCGACGGACCGGGCGGCGGTGAGCGTGGCCACCAGCCGGCGGATCTCGTCCCGCTGGTGGGCACGGGCCCGGTCGGCGCAGATCGCCTCCCAGGCATTGCCCTTGGCGGTACGTACCCGGTGATCGCCGATCACGGCGCGTTCCATGGTATGCACGACCTCGGCGGCCAGCGAGACCACGGCCCGGGGGATGGCGATCAGGTCGACGTTGGCGTCCCGTGGTGTGCTGCTCATGGCGTCCCCCAGGTGGTTGCGCGGCCGGCGGCTACCGCCGACCAGTCTGCCCGAACCCCATGCTGACCGGAGGCTGTTTCACGGCGGTGACCCGCAGGTCAACTATCGCCCAACGGGGCGGGTGGCACCCGTACCGCCGGTGTTGATCTGCACCACAGCGGAGCCGGCACCGCCGACACGATATGATCAGCGTCGATGGGATCCGGTGCTGCCCGGGTGGCCCGGCCCGCTGGGAGCCGTTGGCACGGTGGGTGATGCTCTTCTCACAAAAGATGGGCATTATGCCCCAGCCCAGATGGTGAGGCGCGCCATACCCCCGACTCCAGCTCACCTGCGCCGCCACCTAGCATCGGGCGCATGACACCCGGAGAGGGGAGTCCGTTGGTGACTGCTGACCAGGAGGACAGCGCCGGACCGTCGGCGCCGGCGCTCGGAGTGCTCGACGAGATCATCGCCGGCGTCCGAGCCGAGGTTCAACGCCGCGAAGGGCTGGTCCCGCTGAGCCGGATCCGTGAGCTCGCCGCCGCCGCGCCACCACCGATCGACGCCTGCGCAGCGCTGCGCAAGCCCGGGGTCGGGGTGATCGCCGAGGTCAAGCGGGCCTCGCCGTCGAAGGGTGCGCTGGCCGACATCCCGGACCCGGCCGACCTTGCCTCGGAGTACGCCGCCGGTGGCGCCCGCTGCATCAGCGTGCTGACCGAGCAGCGCTGGTTCGGCGGCTCACTGGACGACCTCACCGCCGTACGGGCCGCCGTCGACGTGCCGGTGCTGCGCAAGGACTTCATCGTCTCCAGCTACCAGGTGCACGAGGCCCGCGCCTACGGCGCCGACCTGGTCCTGCTGATGGTGGTCGCGTTGGAGCAGAACGTGCTGGTCGGTCTGCTGGAGCGGATCGAGTCGCTGGGCATGACCGCGCTGGTCGAGGTGCACACCGAGGAGGAGGCCGACCGGGCCCTCGAAGCCGGTGCCCAGGTCATCGGGGTCAACGCCCGTGACCTGCGCACCCTGGAGGTGGACCGGTCGGTGTTCGAGCGGATCGCGCCAGGGCTGCCGAACAGCGTCGTCAAGATCGCCGAGTCGGGGGTGCGCGGGCCGCACGACCTGATCCGGTACGCGTCGGCCGGCGCCGACGCCGTCCTGGTCGGTGAGGGCCTGGTGACCCAGAAGAGCCCCCGGGACGCGGTCGCCGAGCTGGTCAACGCCGGCAACCATCCGGCGACGCCGAGGCCGGTCCGATGAGCGCCCCGAACGCCACCGGCGTCGACGCGCCCGGCACCGGTGCGCGGCCCGCCGCGCTGCCCGACGACACCGGCCACTTCGGCCGGTACGGCGGGCGGTTCGTGCCCGAAGCGCTGATCGCCGCCCTCGACGAGCTGGACGTCGCGTACCGGCAGGCGATGGCCGACGACGGCTTCCGGGCCGACTTCGACCGGCTGCTGCGCGACTACGCCGGCACCCCGTCGCTGCTCTACCGGGCCGAGCGGCTGTCCGCGCAGGTCGGCGCGACGGTGCTGCTCAAGCGGGAGGACCTCAACCACACCGGCGCGCACAAGGTGCGCAACGTGCTCGGCCAGGCGTTGCTGACCCGGCGGATGGGCAAGCCCCGGATCATCGCCGAGACCGGCGCCGGGCAGCACGGGGTGGCCAGCGCCACCGCCGCCGCCCTGCTGGACCTCGAATGCGTGGTCTACATGGGCGAGGTGGACACCGAACGGCAGGCGCTCAACGTGGCCCGGATGCGGATGCTCGGCGCCACCGTGGTGCCGGTGACCAACGGGTCGCGCACCCTCAAGGACGCGCTCAACGAGGCGCTGCGCGACTGGGTGGCCAGCGTCGACCACACCCACTACCTGATCGGCACCGCCGCCGGGCCGCACCCGTTCCCGGCGATGGTCCGTGACTTCGTGCGCGGCATCGGCGACGAGGCCCGCCAGCAGTGCCTGGACAGCCTCGGCGCGCTCCCGGACGCGGTCACCGCCTGCGTCGGCGGCGGCTCCAACGCCATCGGCATCTTCCACGCCTTCGTCGGCGACGACCAGGTCCGGCTGTACGGCTTCGAGGCCGGCGGCGACGGGGTGGCCACCGGCCGGCACGCGGCCAGCATCACCGGCGGGGCGTCCGGGGTGCTGCACGGGGCCCGCACCTACCTGCTGCAGGACGCCGACGGGCAGACCCTGGACTCGCACTCGATCTCGGCCGGCCTGGACTACCCGGCGGTCGGTCCGGAGCACGCCTGGCTGCACGACGTCGGCCGGGCCCGCTACCAGCCGGTCACCGACGCCGAGGCGATGGCGGCGTTCCAGCTGCTCTGCCGCACCGAGGGGATCATCCCGGCGATCGAGAGCGCACACGCGCTCGCCGGCACCCTGCGGATCATCCCGGAACTCACCGCCGAGCTGGGGCGCGAGCCGACCATCGTGGTCAACCTCTCCGGCCGCGGCGACAAGGACGTGCACACCGCCGGCGCCTACTTCGGCATCCTCGACGGGCAGGACCGACTCGACGGGCAGGACCGATGAGCATCTCGGTGGCGTTCGACAAGGCCCGGGCCGAGGGCCGCGCCGTGCTGGTCGGCTGCATGCCGGCCGGCTTCCCCAGCGTCGACGACAGCATCGTCGCGATGCGGGCGATGGTCGACGCCGGAGTCGACGTCATCGAGGTCGAGCTGCCCTACTCCGACCCGGTGATGGACGGCCCGGTGATCCAGCGGGCCAGCGACATCGCCCTGGCCGGCGGGGTCCGCACCGCCGACGCGCTGCGGATCATCGAGGCGGTCGCCGCGACCGGCGCGCCGGTGGTCACCATGACCTACTGGAACCCGATCGAGCGGTACGGCGTGGACGCCTTCGCCCGCGACCTGGCAGCGGCCGGCGGCACCGGGCTGATCACCCCGGACCTGATCCCGGACGAGGCGGACGAGTGGCTGGCCGCCTCGGACGCGTACGGCCTGGACCGGACCTTCCTCGTCTCGCCGTCGTCGACCGACGCCCGGCTGGCGATGACCGTGCGGCACTGCCGGGGTTTCGTCTACGCCACCGCGCTGATGGGTGTCACCGGGGCCCGCGAGCAGTCCTCCGGCGCGGCACCGACCCTGGTCGGCCGGCTGCGCCAGGTCACCGACCTGCCGGTCGGCGTCGGTCTCGGGGTGGGCAACGGCACCCAGGCGGCCGAGGTCGGTTCGTTCGCCGACGGAGTGATCGTCGGCAGCGCGTTGATCCGGTGCCTGCTGGACGCGGCCGATCTGCCCGCCGGGCTGGCCGCACTGCGTTCGCTCAGCGGTGAGCTCGCCGCCGGCGTACGCGCGGTGACCCGGTGAAGCGGGTCGGGCGACCCGGTGCGGTGTCCCGGTGAGCCGGCGACACGCCTGACGCTGGCGACCGGGGGTCCCTGGTTCGGGGGTCACGACGGTAGCGTGTGCACCCGTGACACTCGCCGCGATCCCCAGCCCGGCCACCGCTGTCTGGCAACTTGGTCCAATTCCCATCCGGGCGTACGCGCTCTGCATAGTCCTCGGCATCGTGGTGGCCAGCGCGGTCACCGAGTACCGGCTCCGCCAGCGCGGGGTCCGGCCGTGGGCGGTGCTGGACATCGCCATCTGGGCGGTGCCGTTCGGCATCCTCGGTGCCCGGCTCTATCACGTCATCTCCTCGCCGCAGGCGTACTTCGGCGCCAACGGCAACCCGATCGAGGCGTTCTACATCTGGCAGGGCGGTCTCGGTATCTGGGGCGCCGTCGCCGGTGGCGCGGTCGGTGCCTGGCTGGCCGCCCGCCAACTGGGCATCCCGCTCAGCGTGGTCGCCGACGCGCTCGCCCCCGGCCTGCCGCTCGCCCAGGCCGTCGGCCGGTTCGGCAACTGGTTCAACAACGAGCTGTACGGCGGCCCGACCACGTTGCCGTGGGGCCTGCAGGTGCACCAGATGGACCGCAGCAACCCCGGTCAGGCGCTGCGCGACCCGGAGGGCAACCCGGTGCTGGAGCCGGGGCTCTACCATCCGACCTTCCTGTACGAGGCGATCTGGAACGTCGGTGTCGCCGCGCTGGTGCTGCTCGCCGAACGCCGCTGGAAGCTCGGTGCCGGTCGGGCCTTCGCGGTGTACGTGGCGGGCTACACCGCCGGCCGGTTCTGGATCGAGATCATGCGTACCGATCCCGCGAACGAGTTCTTCGGCGTGCGGGTCAACGTGTTCACCTCGGTGCTGATCTTCCTCGGCGCGCTGGTCTATCTCGTCCGGGTACGCGGCCCGCAGCAGTTCCTCGTCCCGTTGGACGCCGAGGGCCGGCCGTTGCCGCCTGTCGGCGCGTCGACCCCGGCCGACGGCGGTTCGACCGACGCCGGGTCGGGCACCGCCGAGCCGACCGAAAGCGGGGCGGCCGGGTCCGGGGCAACCGGTGGGGTGTCCCAGGTCGACGTCTCGGGCAAGAAACCCACCGCCGAGTTGGCCGCCGGCTACCGAGTGGTCACCGAGGAACAGTTCCGGCGGTACGAGAGCACCGGTGAGCTGCCGGCCGAGACCACCGCCGGAACCGACACCGGCAGCACCACCGACACCGGCAGCACCACCGATCCCGGCGCGGACGCTGCCGACGACGATGTCGCCGAGACCGACGCCGACGCCAAGACCGGCACCGAGACCGGAGCCGACGCCGACGCCAAGACCGACGCCAAGACCGACGCCGAGACCGGAGCCGGCACCGGCACCGGCAAGACCGGAAGCTGACCGCCGGTCGGCGGGCGCCGACCGACCGGGGGAAGAGGGGGCGGGATGCGTACTGCGGTCGTGGTGGGGGCGGGCATCGGCGGTCTGGCGGTCGCCGGTGCCCTGGCCCGCACCGGTTGGCGGGTCACCTTGCTGGAACGTGAGGACCGGGTCCGGTCCGACGGCACCGCCCTGGTGCTCTGGCCCAACGGTGTCCGCGCGTTGCGGGCGTTGGGCCTCGGCGCCGGGCTGGAGGCGATCGCCACCCCGGTGTCGCACACCGGGGTACGCCGCCCCGACGGGCAGTGGCTGGTGCAGCCCCGGCCGCAGCCGGAGGATCGGGCCCCGGTGGTGGTGCACCGGGAGGATCTGCACGACGCGTTGATCGCCGGTCTCGGCGAGCAGGCCGAGATCCGCACCGGGGTGACCGTGAAGGGCCTGCGACCGGCGGTGGACCGGCCGGCGGTGACCATCGGCCGGGGCGTCGTCGAGGCCGATCTGGTGGTGGCGGCGGACGGCGTGCACAGCGCGCTGCGTCCGGCGTTGGCCCCGGGCAGTTCGGTGGTCAGCTCCGGGTGCTCGGCCTGGCGGGCGGTGATTCCCTGGTACCGGGCACCGCAGCTGGCCGCCGGCCAGGTCGGCGGCGAGATACTCGGCGCCGGCTACCGGTTCGTCTCGGCGTCGTTGGGTGAACGGGGTTCGGCCGGCGGCTCCAGTCGGGGCGGCATCTACTGGGTGGCGACCGCCGCCGGGGCCTCCCGCCCGGAGCCGCCGGCGACCCAGCTGACCCTGCTGCGCCGCTGGTTCGCCGGCTGGCCGGCCCCGGTGGGCGAGCTGCTCGCCGCCACCGAGCCGGCCGACCTGGTCCAGCAGGAGGTCCGCGAGCTGCGGCCGCTGCCCCCGGCGTACGGGTTTCCGGTCGGGCCGGGCGGTGTGGTGCTGCTCGGTGACGCGGCGCACGCGATGCCGCATCATCTCGGGCAGGGCGCGTGCCTGGCGTTCGAGGACGCGGCGACGCTGTGCGCCCTGGTCCGGGACACCGTGCCGGGGCCGGCGCTGGCCGCGGCGGTCGACTCGTACAGCCGGTTGCGCCGGCCGCGGGCGGTGGCGATGGTGCGCCAGACCCGGCGGATGGCGGCGGTGCTGTCGGCGCGGGGCCGGCTGGCGCTGCGGGCCCGGGACGCCACGCTCGGCACGATCAGCCCTCGCCTGATGGGCAGTGTGGCCGCCACCGCAGCGCAGTGGCAGCCGCCGCCGTCCTGACTGTCGCCCGGCTGACCGGGCCGGTCGTCGGCGGCGAGTGGGCCGGTCAGCCGCCGGGGTGGGCGGTGGGCTCGGCGATGCAGGAGGTGCCCACTCGGCGGAAGCCGAGTCGGTGGTAGAGCATCGCCACGTCGTCGTCGCCGGCGGCCAGGAAGATCAGGTCGACGCCGGCGGCGAGCGCGTGCCGGGCCAGCGCGGCGGTGATAGCAGACGCCAGGCCCTGGCGGCGGGCCGGCGCCACGGTGCCGACGCCGACGATCTCGGCGACGTCGTCGACCCGGTTGAGCGATCCGACGGCGGCCGGCTGCCCGCCAGCGGGCAGCTCAGCCGAGGGCAGCCCGGCCAGGGCGATGGTGTGGCTGCCGGCGGCGATCGCCGACCGTTCGTGGTCGACCAGGGTGTCCGGCAGGACCGGGTCGGCGGCCGCCGCCGCGACAGGTGAGGCCGCCGGGGCCGTCGTGGCCAGCGGTTCGATGCTGTCCGGTGGGGCTGCCGGGGCGGCGGTGGCGAGCCCGCCGGATGCCGGCGCGGGCTGCCCGGTCAGGTCCGGCGCACCGCCGCCGGGACCGCCATTGTCGACAGTGGGAAATGTCACTGTAACAATCTCGGGGGTGTCGGCGCCGACGGTCGGCAGTCCGGTGCCGGTGCCGTCGGACGGGGCGAACGCGGCCTGGGCGATGGTGAACCAGGTGGTGAGATCGGCCGCGAAGTCGGGTGAGTCCGGGTCGAGCAGCCGTACCGGCCGGTCGGCGAACCGGTCAACCGGGGGCAGAGCGGTCGGGTCGAGCACCATCAGCGGTGCCTGCCGCACGCCGAGCCCGGCCGACCGGGCCACCGCCAGCAGGTCCGGGTTGATCTCGTGGATCCATTCGAAGGACTCGGGAAGGCCCAGTTCGCGTTGTCGGGCGCGTACGGTGGTGATGTCGGCGGCGGCCGGCGGCGCGGTCACGCCTACCCGGGGGCGGGCGTAGAACGGCCAACCCGCCTCCCCATTCCGCACGAAAAGTACATAGTCACCCAGCTCTTCGGGGCGGGCGGCAGCACGCGGTACGGCATCGCAGAACCGGTCCAGCCGGCCGAGGAGTTCGTTCTCCTGGTTGGCCACCTTGTGAGACTACACGTCCCATACAATGGACGTGTGATCAATTCGCACTGGTGATGTCCGGTGGCCCCTCACGTAGACTCAGAAAACTCTCCAGGGCCGACGTCGTCCCGAAATCTGTTCATGCGCGAGTGACGACAGGAGGCCCGGTGGTTCTTCCGTACCCGCAGGGACCGCACCCCTGCCCGCCGCAGGCATCCCAGCCGCCGGCGCAGGGTCTCTACGACCCCGCCCACGAGCACGACGCGTGTGGTGTCTCTTTCGTGGCGGACCTCAACGGCCGCCGCTCGCACGACGTGGTGGCCAAGGGCCTGGCCGCGCTGTGCCGGCTCGACCACCGTGGTGCGCGGGGTGCGGAGCAGAACACCGGTGATGGCGCCGGCATCATGATCCAGGTCCCGGACGCGTTCCTGCGGGCCGTCGTCGACTTCGACCTGCCGCCGGCCGGGCAGTACGCCACCGGCCTGGTGTTCCTGCCCGCCGACCCGGCCGACGAGGCCCGGGTCCGCCGGATCGTCGAAAAGTACGCCCTGGTCGAGGGCGCCGACGTGCTCGGCTGGCGGGACGTGCCGGTGCAGCCGGACGGGCTCGGCGAGACCGCCGACGCCGCCCGCCCCCGGATCGCGCAGCTCTTCCTGTCCGCGCAGCGGCTGACCGACTCGGCTGCCGGCCCGGCCGGCACCCCGTTGGCCGGGCTGGACCTGGACCGGGTGGCGTTCTGCGTACGCAAGCAGGCCGAGCGGGAGAGCGCCGAGCGCGGCGTGACCGCCTACTTCCCGTCGCTGTCCGGCCGGACCATGGTCTACAAGGGCATGCTCACCCCCGACCAGCTGCCCGAGTTCTACCCCGACCTGCGCGACGAGCGGGTGGCCAGCGCGATCGCCCTGGTGCACTCCCGGTTCTCCACCAACACGTTCCCGTCCTGGCCGCTGTCGCACCCGTACCGGTTCATCGCGCACAACGGCGAGATCAACACGATCCGGGGCAACAAGAACTGGATGAACGCCCGCGAGGCGCTGCTCGCCACCCCGGACATCCCCGGCAACATCCGCCGGCTGTTCCCGGTCTGCACCCCGCAGGCGTCCGACTCGGCCAACTTCGACGAGGTCCTCGAACTGCTGCACCTGGCCGGACGCAGCCTGCCGCACGCCGTCCTGATGATGATCCCGGAGGCCTGGGAGAACGACCCCGGGATGGAGCCGGCGAAGCGTGACTTCTACCGCTTCCACGCCAGCCTGATGGAGCCGTGGGACGGCCCGGCCTCGGTCGCCTTCACCGACGGTGAGCTGGTCGGTGCGGTGCTGGACCGCAACGGGCTGCGGCCGGGCCGCTGGTGGCGCACCAGCGACGGCCTGGTGGTGCTGGGCAGCGAAGCCGGCGTGCTCGACCTCGACCCGGCGACCGTGGTCGCCAAGGGCCGGCTGCGGCCGGGCCGGATGTTCCTGGTCGACACCGCCGCCGGGCGCATCGTCGAAGACGAGGAGATCAAGGCCGAGCTGGCCGCCGCCCACCCGTACGGGGACTGGCTGCACGCCGGCCTGATCGACCTGCGGGATCTGCCGGAGCGGGACCACATCGTCTACGCGCACGACTCGGTGCAGCGCCGCCAGCAGACCTTCGGCTACACCGAGGAGGAGCTGAAGATCCTGATCGCGCCGATGGCCCGCAAGGGCATCGAGCCGATCGGGTCGATGGGCACCGACACCCCGATCTCGCCGCTGTCCACCCGGCCCCGGCTGCTGTTCGACTACTTCCACCAGCTGTTCGCCCAGGTCACCAACCCGCCGTTGGACGCCATCCGGGAGGAGATGGTGACCAGCCTGCAGTCGACCATCGGCCCGGAGGCCAACCTGCTCGACCCGGGTCCGGCGTCCTGCCGGCAGATCGTGCTGCCGTACCCGATCATCGACAACGACGAGCTGGCCAAGATCCTGTCCATCGACGAGGACGGCGATCTGCCCGGCTTCAAGGCGGTCCGGGTCTCCGGCCTGTACCCGCTGCGTGACGGCGCCGACGGGATCAAGGCCCGGCTGACCGAGATCTGCCGGCACGTGTCCGAGGCGATCGAGGACGGCGTACGGATCTTCGTCCTGTCGGACCGGGACTCGACCGTCGACCTGGCGCCGATCCCGTCGCTGCTGCTCACCGCCGCCGTGCACCAGCACCTGGTGCGCGAGCAGACCCGCACCCAGGTGGCGCTGCTCGTCGAGTCCGGCGACTGCCGCGAGGTGCACCACGCCGCCGTGCTGATCGGCTACGGTGCCGCCGCGGTCAACCCGTACCTGGCCTTCGAGTCGGTCGAGGACCTGATCGCCACCGGCGCGCTGCCCGGCATCACCTCCACCGAGGCGATCCGCAACTACGTCAAGGCGCTCGGCAAGGGCGTGCTCAAGATCATGTCGAAGATGGGCATCTCGACGGTCTCCTCGTACTGCGGGGCCCAGGTCTTCGAAGCGGTCGGCCTGGACCCCCGGCTGGTCGAGCGCTACTTCGCCGGCACCCCGGGCACCGTCGGCGGGGTCGGGCTGTCCGGCATCCACGCCGAGGTCGCCGCCCGGCACGACCGCGCGTACCCGTCGAACAGCGCCGAACGCTCGCACCGCCGCCTCGACGTCGGCGGCGAGTACCAGTGGCGGCGTGAAGGTGAGCTGCACCTGTTCAACCCGGAGACTGTGTTCCTGCTGCAGCACGCCACCCGCTCCGGGCAGTACGACGTGTTCCGCCGCTACACCGCCACCGTCGACGGCCTGGCCGCCGAGGCCGGCTCGCTGCGCGGGCTGTTCACCCTGCGCGACGGGGTCCGCGAGCCGGTGCCGATCGACGAGGTCGAACCGGCCAGCGAGATCGTCAAGCGGTTCTCCACCGGCGCCATGAGCTACGGGTCGATCTCCGCCGAGTCGCACGAGACCCTCGCCATCGCGATGAACCGCCTCGGCGGGCGGTCCAACACCGGCGAGGGCGGCGAGGACGTCGACCGGCTCTACGACCCGGCCCGCCGCTCGGCGGTCAAGCAGATCGCCTCCGGCCGGTTCGGCGTGACCAGCGAATACCTGGTCAACGCCGACGACCTGCAGATCAAGATGGCGCAGGGGGCCAAGCCGGGTGAGGGCGGCCAGCTGCCCGGCAACAAGGTGTGGCCGTGGATCGCCAAGACCCGCCACGCCACCCCCGGCGTCGGGCTGATCTCCCCGCCGCCGCACCACGACATCTACTCGATCGAGGACCTCGCCCAGCTGGTGCACGACCTCAAGTGCGTCAACCCGGCCGCCCGGGTGCACGTCAAGCTGGTCAGCGAGATCGGCGTCGGCACCGTCGCCGCCGGCGTCGCCAAGCTCAAGGCCGACGTCATCCTGATCTCCGGGCACGACGGCGGCACCGGTGCGTCCCCGCTGAACTCGCTCAAGCACGCCGGCACCCCGTGGGAGCTGGGCCTGGCCGAGACCCAGCAGACGCTGCTGCTGAACAAGCTGCGCGACCGGGTCACCGTCCAGGTCGACGGCCAGCTCAAGACCGGCCGGGACGTGCTGATCGCGGCGCTGCTCGGCGCCGAGGAGTACGGCTTCGCCACCGCTCCGCTGATCGTCTCCGGCTGCGTGATGATGCGCGTCTGCCACCTGGACACCTGCCCGGTCGGCATCGCCACCCAGAACCCGGTGCTGCGGGAACGCTTCACCGGCAAGCCGGAGTTCGTGGAGAACTTCTTCCTGTTCCTCGCCGAGGAGGTCCGCGGCTACCTGGCCGAGCTGGGCTTCCGGTCGATCGACGAGGCGATCGGCCGGGCCGACCTGCTGGACACCGCGCCGGCCGTGGAGCACTGGAAGGCCAAGGGCCTGGACCTGTCCGCGGTGCTGCACGTGCCGGCGCTGCCGGCCGGTGCGGCGCTGCGCGGCGTCCGCGCCCAGGACCACGGTCTGGACAAGGCGCTGGACAACGAGCTGATCACCCTGGCCGGGCCGGCGTTGACCGAGCGGACCCCGGTGCGGGCGTCGGTGGCGGTACGCAACGAGCACCGCAGCGTCGGCGCGATGCTCGGCGGCGAGGTGACCCGCCGGGTCGGCGGGGCCGGGCTGCCCGACGACACCATCGAGTTCACCCTGACCGGTACCGCCGGGCAGTCGTTCGGTGCGTTCCTGCCGCGCGGGGTGACGCTGCGGCTGGTCGGCGACGCCAACGACTACGTCGGCAAGGGCCTGTCCGGCGGCCGGCTGATCGTCCGCCCGGACCCGGCGGCCCCGTTCGCCGCGCCCGGTGGCGCCGGCGCCGAGGAGCAGATCATCGCTGGCAACACCATCCTGTACGGAGCGACCGCCGGTGAGCTGTTCCTGCGCGGGCGGGTCGGCGAACGGTTCGCGGTGCGCAACTCCGGTGCGGTCACCGTCGTCGAGGGCGTCGGCGACCACGGCTGCGAGTACATGACCGGCGGTACGGTCGTCGTGCTCGGCCCGACCGGGCGTAACTTCGCCGCCGGCATGTCCGGCGGTACGGCGTACCTGTGGCGCCTCGACGAGAACCTGGTCAACCGGGAGCTGGTGGATCTGGAGCCGGTGGCCGCCGACGCCGAGCCGATGCTGCGTGAGCTGGTCGAGCGGCACTTCGCCGAGACCGACTCGGCGGTGGCCGAGGCGCTGCTCAAGCGCTGGCCGGAGGCGGTGGAGGAGTTCACCGTGGTGGTCCCGCGCGACTACCGACGGGTGCTGGAGACGATGAGGGCCGCCGAAGCCGCCGGCCGTGACGTGGATGAGGCCGTCATGGAGGTGGCTCGTGCCTGACCCGACCGGATTCCTGCGGATCGACCGGCGGCTGCCGCAACGCCGACCCGTGCCGGTGCGGATCATGGACTGGCGGGAGGTCTACCCGCCGGCCACCGACGAGCTGATCCGCGAGCAGGCGACCCGCTGCATGGACTGCGGCATCCCGTTCTGCCACGACGGCTGCCCGCTGGGCAACCGGATCCCGGACTGGAACGACCTGGTCCGTACCGGTGGCTGGGCGGCGGCGATCGAGTCGCTGCACGCCACCAACAACTTCCCGGAGTTCACCGGCCGGCTCTGCCCGGCGCCCTGCGAGGCGGCCTGCGTGCTGGGTATCGCCGGCGGCGCGCCGGTCACCATCAAGCAGGTCGAGGTGGAGATCATCAACCGGGCGGTCGGCGCCGGCCTGGTCACCCCGCATCCGGTGCCGGAGCCGTCCGGCCGGCGGGTCGCGGTGGTCGGCTCCGGCCCGGCCGGGCTGGCCGCCGCCCAGCAGCTGGCCCGCGCCGGGCACGCGGTCACCGTCTTCGAGCGCGACGACGCCATCGGTGGCCTGATGCGGTACGGCATCCCCGACTTCAAGTTGGAGAAGGAGCACATCGACCTGCGGTTGGCCCAGTTGGCGGCCGAGGGCGTGCAGTTCCGCACCGGGGTGAACGTCGGCGTCGACGTGACCGCCGAGCAGCTGCGCGCCGACCACGACGCGGTGCTGCTGGCCTGCGGGGCGCTGGCCGGCCGGGACACCCCGGCGACGCCGGGCCGGGCGCTGCGCGGGGTGCACCTGGCGATGGAGCACCTGGTCGAGTCGAACCGGGTGGTGGCGGCCGCGGCGGCGCACGCCCGCACGGCCGAGGCGGCCGGGGTGGTGGCCGTCGAGCCGCCATCCGACGCCGGGTCGTCGCACGTGGACGGCGTACCGGTGGACCGGCCGGCGATCGACGCGGCCGGCCGGCATGTGGTGATCATCGGCGGTGGTGACACCGCCGCCGACTGCCTCGGGGTGGCGCACCGGCAGGGTGCGGCCGGGGTGTACCAGCTGGACCTCTACCCGGAGCCGCCGAGCGCCCGCGACGAGGCCCGGGATCCGTGGCCAACCTGGCCGTGGGTGCTGCGCGAGTACCCGGCGCACGAGGAGGGCGGCGAGCGGGTCTTCGCCGTCGCGGTGCAGGAGTTCGTCGACGACGGCACCGGTGCGGTACGTGCGGTGCGGATCGCCGAGGTGACGGTTACCAAGCGTGACGGCGAGCGGATCCTGACCGTGGTGCCGGGCACCGAGCGGGAACTGCCGGCGGACCTGGTGCTGCTGGCGATCGGGTTCGAGGGCACCGAGCAGCAGCCGCTGCTGGAGCAGCTGCGGCTGGTCCGTAACCGGCGCGGGGCGATCGACTCCGACGGTGACTGGCAGACCGCCACCAAGGGGGTCTTCGTCGCCGGTGACATGCACCGGGGGGCGTCGCTGATCGTGTGGGCGATCGCCGAGGGACGAGCGGCGGCTGCCGCCATCCACTCGTACCTCGGTGGGGTGGGGGAGTTGCCGGCACCGGTGGTGCCGACGGCGCAACCGCTCGCCGCCCGCTGACCCAGCGCTGCCCGTTGCTGGCGTGGACTTCGTCGACGCGTTCAAGCCTGCGGTGATCTCGGTGACTCTGAGTAGCCTGCCCGGGTGAGACTCACTCGGCAGCCTTGATGCCACAGGTGCATCAAGATGCACCTGTGGCATCAAGGCTGAACGGCACAGGTGCCCGGGGCCCCACCGGAGGGATCGGGGTCGCCGCTGTGTACCTCTTTCGGGGATGCAGATGTTTCGATAGCATTACCGGCTAGTAACAACCGTTACTCCCCACGGCCACGCGCGCGGCCACGAGGATCCCCCCATCCTTGTGAGGTCCGTCCATGCCCCTCCGTCCCCTGGCCCGCGCCGCCCTCGCGCTGGCCGTCACCCTCGGCGCCACCGGCGTCGGCGTCGTCGCGGCCACCGCCCCGGCGCAGGCCGCCCCTGCCGTGCACTACGTCGCCCTCGGCGACTCGTTCTCGTCCGGCGTCGGCGCCGGCCCCTACGAGACGACCTGCCTGCGCAGCGACCGCTCGTACGCGCCGCTGTGGGCGGCGGCCAACTCACCGGCCAGCTTCCGCTTCGTCGCCTGCGGCGGCGCGGTCACCGACGACGTGCTCGACGACCAACTGTCCGCACTCGACGCCGGCACCACGATGGTCACCATCACCATCGGTGGCAACGACGCCGGATTCGTCGACGTCGTGCTCAACTGCCGGCTGGGCGGCGAATCCGCCTGTGCCAGCGCGGTCGACCGGGCCGAGCGGTACGCCACCACCGAACTGCCCGGCCGACTCGACGCCACCTACGCCGCGATCCGGCAACGGGCACCGAACGCGCAGCTGATCGTGCTCGGCTACCCGCGACTGTTCGACGAGACCCGCTACTGCGGCCTGTTCAGCATGAGCCTGACCAAACGGTCCATCATCAACGACGCGGCGGACCTGCTCGCCGACGTCACCGCCGCCCGCGCGTCGGCCGCCGGCGCCACCTTCGTGGACACCCGGGGGCAGTTCGCCGGACACGGCGTCTGCGCCGGCAGCCCGTGGATCAACGACTTCTCCGCGCTGATCGCCGCGTACCACCCGAACGCCGCCGGCTACCGCGACGGATACCTGGCCGCGCTCAACACGGTCACCGGCTGATGGCTCCGCGTACCTGACGGAGCCGAGTACCTGGCGGTCCGGTCCCCGCCCGCACCACGGGGACCGGGCCGCCCGTCAGGTCACCGGGCCGTCAGCTGTCACGTGCCGCCTGGTCCCGGTCCTCGTCGTCCCCTGGAGTCGGCCGGTTGCTGAGGAAGTAGGCACCGAGCGCGCCGGCCAGGGTGCCGAAGACGACGACCGAGTACGCGGCCAGAATCAGCTCCAGACCCTGGGCGAACGGATCCCGCGCGGCCATCCGCTGACCGGTGATCGTGGTGAGCGTGACGTCGTGCAACGCCTGCGCGTAGCTCGAATAGGAGCCGGAGACCACGAGCAATTGGCCGGCGGCGAGGATGAGGCTCACCGTCACCGCGAAGAGCCAGGCGAGCCGGTCGGTGAGCAGCCGGCCGGCGGAGCGCGAACCCCGTACGGCGGCGGTGATCGCCGCACCGGCGCGGGCCGTGCGCAGCGCCAACGCCACTCGGGCGAACCGCAGCACCGGTACGGCCAGGAAGAGCAGCTGCCACCAGTTGCGCCGCCAGAACCGGCCCGGGTGGTGCCGGCCCAACCAGGCCCGCAGCGAGAACTCGGCGACGAAGACCACCCACAGCGCCCAGCTGGCCGCGCCCAGCACGGCGGCCGTCGGCGGATGGGTGGTGACGAACTGGCCGATCACCAGCAGCAGGAACAGCACACCGAGGACACCGAGCGGCTTGTCGAGGCGATCGGCGAACCGGCGCAACATCTCGTCGCGTTCGGTCTCGTCGCGTTCGGTCTCGTCGTGCTCGGTCCCGTCGCGGTCTTGGTGCCCGGTCGCGCGGCCGTCGGTGCCGTCGTCGGTGCCGTCGTTGTCGCCAGGTCGCATCGATCGCACTTCCGACGGTGGTCGGGACACTCCGATTACGAATATTAGGTGCATTTCGGGTGTCCAGTCGCCACTATCGCCCGGTCCGGAGTGTCGGCCGGGCCGTGCCAGCTGTCTCGGCCAGCCCGCGACGGCGGTGCCGGGCCGTGCCGGCCGGGTTAACAGGTGCTGCCCGATTCGGATAGTGTTCCGGTGGCTACCCGAGTGGCAGGTGGGGGTGGGATGAGCTTCGGTGCCGCGTACCGTCGGGCGGTCGCCGCCCACCGGCAGGCCGTGACCCATCTGACCACCGCCCGATCGGCCATAGCGGACAGCCCGGCACCGCCGCCGCCGGACCTCGGCGACGTCACCGAACGGCTGCGCCACGTCGGCGAGACCCTCACCACCGGCGCGACCAGCGCCACCCAGGACCTGTCCGCCGGCCCGGCCCCGGTGCGGGTCGGCATGGCCCGGCCGGTCGGGCTCGCCGGCACCGGTGGCCCGGTCGAGTTCCCCGCGCTGGTGCCGCTCGGCGCCGGCACCCACCTGGCCATCGACGCCGACGCCCGCCAGCCCCGGACCGCCGCCCTGCTGCGCAGCCTCGTCGTGCGGCTGCTCGCCGCCGCCCCACCCGGCACGGTACGGGTGACCGCGCTGGACACCACCTCGATGGGCGCCACCTTCCTGCCGCTGCGCCCGCTGGTCGAAGCCGGCGTGCTGGCGGCACCGGCCGCCACCGACGCCGAAGCCAAGGAACGCCTCGACGACGCCGACCAGCACGTACGTGCAGCCCAGGCCCGCACCGGCGGGCAGCCGGGGGAGCTGCTGGTGGTGGTCGCGGCGGCGCTGCCGGACAGCCGCGCCGAGCTGATGCGCCTCGCCGCGCTCACCCACGCCGGCACCGCCGCCCGGGTCTGCGTGATCGTCGCCGGCTACCCGCCGACCGGCACCGGCGCGCAGCCGCCGACGCTCGGCCCGACCACCCAGCTGCGACTCGACGGCAACCGGGGCTGGGTCGGCGACCCGCCCGGCCAGCCGTTCAGCTCCGACGGCAGCGGGCTGGCCGCACCGGTCGCCCTCGACGGCGACCCACCGGCCCGGGTCGTGCAGGCCCTCGCCGACCGGCTCGGCGAGATCCACCGGCGCGGCTCCGCACTCGACTTCGCCGACCTGCTGCCGCCCCGGATCTGGACCGAGACCGCCGGCACCGGCCTGCACACCGTCGTCGGCCGCGCCGGCCGGGAGCCGGCGATCCTCGCCTTCGACGACGTCACCCCGCACTGGCTGGTCGGTGGGCGCACCGGCTCCGGCAAGACCGTCTTCCTGCTCGACCTGCTGTACGGCCTGGCCGCCCGCTACCCACCCGACGAGCTGGCGCTCTACCTGCTCGACTTCAAGGAAGGCGTCAGCTTCACCGAGTTCGTGCCGACCGGCCGCGACCCGTCGTGGATCCCGCACGCCCGCGCCGTCGGCATCGAATCCGACCGGGAGTACGGCGTCGCCGTGCTGCGTGAGCTGCGCCGCGAGCTGAACCGGCGGGCGGCGGCGATGAAACGCCACGGCGTGACGAAACTGGCCGACCTGCCCCGCGACGGCGCACCGACGCCGCGTACCGTCGCCGTGATCGACGAGTTCCACGTGCTGTTCGACGGCAACGACTCGGTCGCCCGGGAGGCCGCCGCGCTGCTGGAGGAGCTGGCCCGCAAAGGCCGGTCGTACGGCGTACACCTGGTCCTGGCCAGCCAGAGCATGTCCGGCATCGAAGCCCTGTACGGCAAGACCGACTCGATCTTCGGCCAGTTCCCGCTGCGGGTGGCGCTGCCCGGCGGCAACGGCGTCCTCGACCCGCTCAACCACACCGCCGGCGGGCTGCCGGTCGGGCAGGCGATCGTCAACGCCTCGGCCGGCATCGCCGGCGCCAACACGGTCGTCCGGTTCCCGGACGCGCACAGCGGGGCCCGACGGATCGCCGCGCTGCGCCACGAGCTGTGGCAGGCCCGCGCCGCCGGCTCCCGGCCACCGGCGATCTTCAAGGGGTACGAGGCGGCGCACCTCGACGGCGACCCGACGTACCGTTCGTTGGCCCCCGGCGGGCGGCGCCCGCTGGCGCTGGTCGGCCGGCAGGTCGACGTGGATCTGACGTCGGCGGTGTTCCCGCTGGACGCCACCCCGGGCCGGCACATCGCGGTGGTCGGCACCACCGGCCACGCCGCCGACGTGCTGCACGCCGCCACGGTCAGCCTGGCCCGGCAGGAGCCGCCCGGCCACGCCCGGTTCCTGTTCGCCCCGCTGGTCGCCTCCGCCGACGAGGTCGCCGATTCCACCGCCGACGCGTTGCACGCCTTCGGGCATTCGATCATCCGGTTGACCGCCGCCGAGCTGCGGGAGGAGCTGCGCCGACTGGCCACCCCGGCCGCTGCTACGCCGGCCGACGGTGGGCGGACGTACCTGGTGGTGTTCGGGATGGATGCCGCCGCCGGGGTGCTCGGCGCGAAGGACGACATGTTCAAATCCGGGCTGGACGACCTGCAGGTGGTGCTGCGTCAGGGGCCCGGCCAGGGCGTACACCTGCTGGGTTGGTGGCGTGGGCTGCGCCGGCTCGCCGACGACCTGGGCGGCTCGCACAACCGCGACGACCTGGCCTGCCTGGTGGCGATGAACGTGCCCGGCGGCGAGCTGGGCTCCTACCTGGGCACCCACGACCTGGCGTACCGGCCGCGGCCGAACCGGGCGCTGCTGATCGACCGGCACGACCAGCGGACCCGGCTGATCGTGCCGTTCGCGTTGCCCGGCCGCGAGCTGGACGAGGAGGGCTGAGCGCGGTGAGCGACGGGTTCGACGAGTACGCCGCCCTGGCCCGGCACCTGCACGACCTGCACCGCACCGGCCAGGCCGGCTCGGCGCAGCACCAGACGCGCCGGCAGCGGCTCACCGGGTACGCCGATCAGCTCGGCCAGCGGCTGTCCGCCCAGTGGCAGCGGCTGGCGGCGATCGCCCAGGCCGCCGGCGTGCCGGCACCGCCCGCGCCGCCGCCGATCGCGGCGAACCCGGCCGCCGGCACCGTGCCCGGCCAGCAACAGTCCGGCGGGTACGGCGCCTCGCCGGCCGGTGTCCCGTGGCCACCGCCCCCACCGCCCCCACCGGGCCGGGCGATGCCGGGTCAGTCGGGGGCCGGGCCGGCCGGGCTTCCACCGCCGCCGCGCCGCCCCGAGCTGGCCACCGGCGAGCAGCGGGTGCCGCTGCCCACCGGGGCTTCCGGTCCGCCTTCCCCGGCCGCCGGGTCGGTACAGCCGTACGGCGGCATGGGCGCGGCCGGCCCGGTCTCGGCCGCCCCGGTCTCCGGCGACCCGGCAGCGGCGGGCGGGTTCCCACCGGATCCGGAGCAGGAGCTGGAGGCGGCCCGCCGGCAACTCGACGAGGCCGACGCCGCCGCCACCGAGGCGGAGCAGGCCGCCGGCCGCCCGCCGCTGCTGCCCGGCTGGTCACCGCTGGCCCGGGCGGTCACCGTCTACCTGGGGTTCGCCGCCGCCGTCGCCGTCCTGCAGTTCGGGTTCTTCCTGAACCCGGTGACCGCCGGCGTCGACTACAGCACCAAGTGGATCTGGTCCTGCGCCGGCTTCCCGGCGACCGGCTTCTTCGCCGCGTACTTCGTGATCAGCAAGTGGGGCACGTCCCGGCTGGAGACCGACGGCGGCCCCCGGTTCCCGAAGCTGGGGTTCCTGATCAGCTTCGCCGGTGCCGCCGCCTCGATGCTCCTGCTGCTGGTCTTCCTCCAGCTCGACGAGTTCTGACCGGCTGGGCCGCAGGGCTAGTCAGGTTGGCTCGGGCCTGTCGGAGGAACGCCAGTTTCCTCGGTGAGGGTGAGGAGATCACCGCGGAATCGCCGTACCTGCGGATGATGTGGGCCAAGAGCAGCCTCGCCGATCGAAACAGCTCTCCTCAGTTGATCGCGGGCACCGACAAGATCGCCCAGCTTCCGCAGTACCTGACTCAGGTTACTGTAGCGGATGCTCAGGTCCGGGTGCTCGGGACCGAGCGCAGCTTCGCCGATCCGGATGGATTTCTCGAGCTGGTCACGCGCGCCGCTCAAGTCCCCCAGTTCAAGTAGTGCTCGTCCGAGGTTGTTTCGCGCGATTCCGAGCTGCGGGTGGTTGGACCCCAGAATTTCCTCGCCGATTCGCACCGCCTCCTCGAATTGGGCTCGGGCGCCGCCGGGATCTTTCATCTCCAGTAGCGTAACCCCCAGATTGCTTCGCCTTATACCGATGTCTGGATGACTGGGGCCAAGGGTTGCTTCGCTGATATGAAGGGCCTTCTCGAGTTGTTCACGGGCTCCATTCAAATCCTTTAGACTCCAGAGTGCGCCACCCAGATTGTTGCGCCAGATGGCGATATCGGGGTGGACAGGACCGTATGCCGCTTCGCCCCGCCTAAGTGCCTCCTCAAACTGTTTTCGGGCGCCGGCGTAGTCGCCCAACGCGAGCAGTACCTGCCCGAGAGTGTCGCGTCGCCAGCCGACATCAAGATGATCGGGGCCAAGTGCGGCGGTCGTCGCGTCGAAGGCCTGCTCGGCCAGGGGCTTAGCCTGCCGGTACTGCCCTTGTTCCCGCAGATATGTCGAAGCCCGGTCCAGCAACCAGCCAACTTCTTCGAGGCAAACGCCTAGTCTCTGAGCGTGATCAACGGCGGACAGGAGGTGCGGTAGAAGCCTCTGGCACTGTGGCCAGGTCTCTATCAAGTCGCTTTCGCTAGGGAATTTTGCCCTGATGAGACGAATTGCGGCGGTAGCCCATTCACATTCGCCGGATTGGCCGAGCCGGGCTCGGATCACGGCCTGCACCAGCCGGTGTAAGCTGATCTCGGTGGGCTGGAGTGTTGCGAGCGAATATCGGCCGACCATCGCCAGCAACCTGTTGTAAGACAACCGATCAAGAATGATCGTAGCAAGTCGCGGTGGCAATGCCTGGGGGAACTCCCCAGGTAACTCCCGAGGTACCTCGGGAGCCAGGAATGCGAGTAAGTTCAGCAGATCTTCGGCGGCCGGTGCCAGACTGTGCACGCGGTCCAGGGATACCGACCAGACGGTGGCGACTCGCTTGATATCGCCACCGGTGTCGGTAACCGGTCCGGCGAGGTGCAGATCAAATACCTCACGTACTCGCCCCTGGACCAGTTGGAGGTACTCGCCCAGGCTCTCCTGCGTTTGCTCTAGATAGGCCGCTGCCTCCGTCAGGGCCAACGGTAGATCTCCGAGCAGATCGGCTAGTGCGTCCAGCGACGATTCGTCCGCATCCTGGGCATTGCAACGAAGACGGAGGAATGATTTTGACTCCGTCCGTTGCCAAACGCCCAGTCGCCACGGCAAGGCCTGCGCCGCCCAAGCTGACCACTGGGACGTTATCAGCACCGTGCCGTCTCCACCTGTCGGCATCAGGCTCTCAAGGAGCCGGGGTTCCTCTGCGTTGTCGTATATCACCAGCCAACGAGTGCGATCGCGTAGTGCTTCGAGGGCGGCAGTCGCCATCTGTTGCCGATGCCTGGATCGAGGCACTCCTAACCGCCGACCGAGTTGCGCCAACTGCATGACTACGGACGTCGGTTGTTGAGCGTCAAGCCACCAGATCAGGTCGTAGTTGGCGGAGAAGCGGTGCGCGAACTCCAGTGCCAACTCGGTCTTTCCGGTTCCGCCTAAACCGTGAATGGCGCCGACTCTTGGCGAAAATGGAGACGCTCGTGTCAGATCGTCAAGCATTCGGGCGAGAATTTCCTGTCGACCGGAGAAGTATCGATGCCGTGCTGGAAGGTTGCTTATCCGAGGCGCTGATCCGGGGAATCGAAATGGTTCGTTCGGTGGGTGGGTGGAAGTGATGGGTGAGCCGGGGAATCGAGCGGAAGTTGGTCGATCCGGGTTCTGTTCGACTGCTTGTAGTAGGCGCCTCCGAGCGCTGGTCTCGTCAAGGCCAACCAGGTCTAGGTAGACACGCGATGCCAGCAGGCCGGACGGTTGACAGTCCTCGACTCGTACCGGTATCAGCAAGCCCAGATCTCCGCTGGGATCCTTGGCGAACGCTGCCCGCCATTCCGCTTCACCGAACTTCGAGTCGAAATAGGCGTTCGACAGCACTGCGATTGTCTGTTTGGCAGACCGTGTCGCGTCATGCATTTTTTGAACGAAATCGGCACCCGGTCTGAAGTCCCATGCCTGCAACAGTGTCGAGTAACCTCGCTGCTCCAGGCTGGCCGCGATCCACTCAGCCCAGGAGCGATCCGATGCGGCGTAGCTGATGAAGAAGTATTGATCACTCTCTGGCGGGGTCATCGCATCCCCTATGGCGTAACGTGATCGGATACCGACTTCAATCGTACGTCATCGCCGACCGATGGAGTCGGAGCGAGTCACTGCGCGCCTGCGAAGCGGGGCGTCCGACCGCCGCGTGGAGCTGATCGACAAAGCGAGCTGGCCCGCTGCGACCGGATCGCCCCGCCCGCCAGCTGTGCGGATCGCCGTGGTGCGACCAGCCAAGGGCACCGTTCGGTAACGCTGCTGAAAACTACGGCCGGGACCATGGGTGGATGGCCGACGAGCCGGTGCGACTGGAGATCCGGACGCTGGGCGGGTGCCTGTTCGACTCACCGCTCGCCCGACTGCTGCTCGGGCGCAACACCAGCTGGCACTACGTCGACGAGTCCGACCGGGTGCTGCTCGACGACACCGTCGGGATGCTCACCGGCCGGGGTCTGCCCATCGACGAGCTGCCCAGCCTGGAGCCGGGCGGACCGCGACAGAAGATCTTCTTCGAACCGGCGCGGACCCGGGTCGGGATCGTCACCTGCGGCGGGCTCTGCCCTGGCCTGAACAACGTCATCCGGGCGCTGGTGCTGGAGTTGACCACCGGCTACGGGGTGCGGCAGATCGTCGGCTTCCGCAACGGCTATCAGGGGCTGGTCGCCCGGCACGGCCATCCGGTGGTGCCGTTGACCCCGGCCGTCGTCGACCGGATCGACGAGTACGGCGGCACGATCCTCGGTACGTCGCGGGGCAACCAGGATCCGGAGGAGATCGCCGACACCCTCGACGAGCTCGGCATCGACATCCTGTTCGTGATCGGTGGCGACGGTTCGATGCGCGGCGCGTCGAGGATCACCGAGGTGCTCGCCCGGCGGGGCCGGCCGGTCGCCGTCGTCGGGGTGCCGAAGACGATTGACAACGACATTCCGTACATCGATCAGAGTTTTGGTTTTCAGACGGCGGTCGCGCACGCCACCGAGGTGATCCGGGCCGCGCATGTGGAGGCCACCGCGTTCCCGGGCGGGATCGGGCTCGTACAGCTGATGGGTCGGCATTCGGGTTTCATCGCCTGCTACGCGGCCCTGGCCACCCACGACGCCGATTTCGTCCTGGTGCCCGAGGTGCCGTTCGCCCTGGACGGCCCGGGTGGTTTCCTGGCGCACCTGCGTCGCCGGGTCGCCGACCGGGGGCACGCGACGGTCGTCGCCGCCGAGGGCGCCGGCCAGGAGCATCTGGCTGGCGAACCTGTCGGCCACGATGCGTCCGGCAATCTGCGGCTGCACGATTTCGGCCGGTACCTGCGGCAGCGGATCGTCGAGGACTTCGCCGGGGCCGGACGCGAGGCGAGTGTGAAGTACATCGACCCGAGTTACACGATCCGTGGGGTGCCGGCGAACCCGTACGACAGTGTCTACTGTATCCGGCTGGCGCACGCGGCGGTGCACGCGGCGATGGCCGGTCGGACCGACCTGGTGGTGGGTCGGTGGCGGGGCCGGTTCGTGCACGTGCCGATGCCACTGGCGGTGAGTGCCCGTAACCAGGTCGATCCGTACGGCGATTTGTGGCTGTCGGTCCTGGAGGCCACCGGTCAGCCGCCGCTGATCGCCTGATCGAGCGGCGGGAAGCCCGTGCCGGCGCGTGCCGGACTCCGGTGACTCGTCACTGATTTGTCATGGCTTCGATCACACTCTGTGCGCATTGTCGTCGATTCTAGTTATGTACATGCGGGCATCGGCGCACGTCATGTGCGCCAGGGCGTTGAGTGGTTGGGGAAGCCATGCCTACCGGTCAGGTGCAGCATGACCAGTTCGGAGACCTGCTCAGGACCCTCCGCCTGGAGCGGAGGCTGACCCAGGAGGAGCTTGCCGAGGCGGCGGGTTCCAGCGTCCGCGGCATCCGGGAAATGGAGCGCGGCCGGGTGCGCAGCCCGCAACGACGGACGGTGGTGCTGCTCGCCGATGCCCTGCGGCTGGCCGGGGCGGACCGCGACCGCTTCGTCGCGCTGGCCCGGGCCGAGCGGCAGCCGCGCGAGGGCGGCACGGTGCCGCACGGGCAGTACAACAGCGGCACGGTGCCGCACGACGGCCCGGCGGTGGTCGTACCCGGGGAACTGCCGTCCGCCGTCCCGGACCTGGCCGGCCGGGCGGAGATCCTGCAACGGCTGTCGACTCTCGCCGCCGAGGTCGCCGCCGGCCGGCCGGACACCTCCTCGGTGGTGGTGCTGCACGGGCCGCCGGGGATCGGCAAGACCAGCCTCGCGGTCGCGGCCGGACATCGACTCAGCTGGGCGTTTGCCAGCGGACAGCTCTTCGTCGACCTGCAGGGCGCCTCGCCGGACGGACCGCTCGACCCGGCCGAGGCGCTGGCCGGGCTGCTGCGGTCGCTCGGGGTGCCGG
The DNA here is from genome assembly GCF_029626105.1 of Solwaraspora sp. WMMD792. Classification (NCBI taxonomy): domain Bacteria; kingdom Bacillati; phylum Actinomycetota; class Actinomycetes; order Micromonosporales; family Micromonosporaceae; genus Solwaraspora; species Solwaraspora sp. WMMD792. Next base: position 3,328,921 of record NZ_JARUBH010000009.1, on the reverse strand, counting down.
ACAGCAGGGTGCCGGTGTCGCCGGCCGAGCGGGGCGGCCTGTTCCGCACCCTGACCCGGGACCGGCCGCTGCTGGTGATCCTGGACAACGCCGCAGACGAGGCACAGGTACGTCCACTGTTGCCGGCCGGGCGGGGATGCCTGGCGCTGGTGACCTGCCGGCGTCCGCTGGCCGGCCTCGCCGGCGCGGTCCGCCAGCCGCTCGACCTGCTCGCCCCGGCGGCCGGTCGAGCGCTGCTCGCGGCGATCGTCGGTGTCGACCGGATCGCCGCCGAGCCGGCCGCCGCCGACCAGCTCGTCACACTCTGCGGACAGCTGCCGCTGGCCGTGCGGATCGCCGGCAACAGGCTCGCCAGCCGGCCGCAGTGGTCAGTCGCGTGGCTGGTGGACCTGCTCCGCGACGAACGTCGGAGGCTGACCGTACTGACCGCCGGGGATTTGGGCGTACGGTCGGCGTTCGAGGTCTCGTACCGGCAACTGGACCCGGTGACCGCGCGAGTGTTCCGGCGGGCCTCGCTGATCCCCGGCACCGACTTCGCATCCGCGCTGGTCGCCGTCGTAGCCGGCATCGACGAGGAAACCGCGGCGGCGGCCCTGGAGGAGCTGGTCGAGGCGGGTCTTCTCCTGACCCTCGCCGACCGGTACCAGTTCCACGACCTGGTCCGGCTCTACGCCCGGGAACGCCTCGACGTCGAGGAACCGCAGGCCCGGCGGACGGAGGCGCACGATCGGATGATCGGCTGGCTGCTGCGGCGTACCCGGCAGGCCGGGGTGATGTTCGAACCGGACGCTGGTCGGGCCGATTCCCCGTTGGACGCGGGTCGGGCCGACTCCCCGTTCGACGACGATCGGGCGGCGGCGTACTGGCTGGACCGGGAGTCCGGCAACTGGCTGGCGGCGCTGCGCGACGCGGCCCGGTGTGGTCGACACGCCGATGTGGTCGCGGTCGCCAGGGCGTTGCACTGGTACTCCGACGCCAACAGTCACCGGCACCCCTGGGAAGAGATCTTCTCGCTGGCGGTCGCCGCGGCCCGGGCCGTCGGCAGCTGTCGCGACGAAGCCGTACTGCTGAACTTCCTGGGTTGGGCCCAGTACTTCTGCCAGGACCGTAACCTCGACGGGCTGGCCACCCTGGACCGGGCGCTGGACCTGGCCCGGCGGATCGGGGACCGCCGGGAGCAGGCGTGGGCACTGACCTACACCGCCGCGGTCCTGATCCGCACCGGCCGCGCCGGGTCGGCCGTCGACCACAGCCGCCGGGCGGTGGGCCTGTTCCGCGAGATCGGGTACGCCCTCGGCGAGCAGAGTGCGGCGAGTGCACAGGCGGGGTCGCTTGCCGCGCTCGGCCGGTTCGCCGAAGCGGCCGAGCTGCACCGCGAGGTGCTGGCGTTCTACCGCCGGGGCAGTGGTCTCAGCCGGACCGGCGCGGCGGTGGCCCAGGCCAGCGCGATGGTGAGTCTCGGGGCGTACCTGGCCGGGATGGGCCGGCTGCGGGAGGCCGCTGACGAGTACGCCCGCGCCCGGCGGGTGTTCAACCGGTGCGGCGCGACGTTCAGCGAAGCCAGCGCCGTCCACCGGTACGGGCTCGCGCTCGCGGCGTTGGGTGAGGCCGACGCGGCGGCCGAGGCGCTGCGGGCGGCGCTGGCCCTGTACGCGGCACTGTCCTGCCCGTGGTGGGAGGCACAGACTCTGGACGCGCTCGCGGCGCTGGCCGGCGCGGCCTCGGACCGGGCCGCCGCCCGCCTGTTGCGCGAGCGGGCGCTCGACCGGTGTGGCGAACTGGACGCCCCGCAGGTGCGGGCCCTGCGCGCCACCCTGCGCCGCGAACTGGCCGAAGCCTGAGCGCGGACACACACCGGGCCCCGCCGGCGATTTCGGCGGGGCCCGGTGCCGGTGGGCGGGGCGGGGTCAGGTGCAGGTGGTCCCGTTGAGGGTGAACGGTGTCGGGGTGGCGGGGGAGCCGTCAGCGGTGAAGCCGACGTTGACGGCTCCGCCGGTCGGAATGGTGGCGTTGTAGCTTTCGTTGGTGACGGCCACCGCCGGGCCGGTCTGCTGGAAGATGCCGTTCCAGTGGCCTTGGATGAGCTGCCCACCGGGGAAGGTCCAGCCCAGCGACCAGCCGTTGATGGCCGGGCCGTCGTTGTAGACGGTGACGCTGGCGGTGTAGCCGGTGCCCCACGAGTCGGTGACGACGAAGGAGACCCGGCAGGTGCTGGCGATCGCCGTCGCCGGCACGAGGTTGCCGTAGTCGTCGCGGGCGGTGGCGAAGTCCTGGAACCCGAAGCCCGGACCGGCCGACCGGGTGGTGGTGCCGGCGGCGAGCACGGTGCCGTCGGCGTTGACGAAGTAGACCGGGCCGCCACTGTCGCCGCCCCGGGCGGATTCGTCGCCGTCGAGTTGGGTGGCTTCGACGAGGTCCTCGATGTCGGTGTAGTGGTAGTCGACCCGCAGGTTGCAGATGGGGCCGCCGAGCACACCCGCCGAGGTGTATCCGGACTGGCACAGCAGCTGGCCGGGGACGACCTCGGTCCAGCCGACCACTTCGGCGCGGACCTCGTCATGCTGGCCGCCGACGTAGATGTGGTCGCCGGGCGCCGACGTCGAGATGATCATCGTGTCGTGGTCGTCGTTGCTGTCGACCGCGTAGCCGATCAGCGTGCCGGTGCCGGTGCTGGTGTCCCAGCCGACGTGCCAGGGGGAGCCGATGGCTCCGCAGTGTTCGGCGGTGAGGATGTAACCGGCACCGGTGTCCGCGTCGCGTACGCCGAAGCCGGCCGTACACCCGGGGGTGGTGAACCCGATGCCGGACCCGCCGTCGAACGGCGCGGCGTCGTCGGCCCGCGACCGTTCGACCATCCGGTCGCGTTCGACGAACCTGGTACGGACGCCGGTGGCCGGCAGCTTCGGCAGCGTGGCGCCCACGGTGTAGTCGACGGCGATGTCGATTCCGGAGCCGTCGGTGCGCAGCCGGACCGCGTGGCTGGCGTCGGTCGGGTCGGCGTCCACCACCGGGGTGAGTCTCGCGGCGGCCGTGCGCAGTTCGGCGCGGGAGTAGGTGGCGTTGGCGACTTCGACGGGCGCGGTGCGTCGGGCGGCGGCGGCGACGGCGGCGATGTCGGCCGGTAGAACTCCCTTCCACCACAGGGTGACGTGGTCGTCAACGAGGCCGATGCCGGCGTAGCCGCGGTCCGGCGCACGTTCCACCGCGGTACGGATGACGTTGGCCGCGTCGACCAGCGGCGCCTGGGCGACCATCCGGTCCAGGGTCTGCGCCGGGATGACGTCGAGGATGGACTCGACGGCCTCGGCCGGCTCCGGCTGGTGGGCTTCCGCGATGGCGGAGGCGGGGCTGGTGAGCGCGGTCGCGCCGACCATCGCCCCGACGACCACCGTAACGGTGATCGCTTTTCGAATTGATGCCATGACGCTGAGTCAAGCAACGTCCGATGTGGGGTGACAGGCAGGACGCCCGGCAGGATGACTCCTGCCGGGCGTCCTGCCGGTGGTTACCTACCGGCGCGTGGCCGGGCCGAGGTCAGCTCACCACCATTGGCGTACGGTCACGGTCGCTGCTCCGCCGTTGTCGCTGAGGTTGTTGTCGTTGATCGTGACCTGGAACCTGCCGCCGGCCAGCCCGGCGGCCTCGTAGAGCAGGCACGGCGAGGTCGACGGGGTACCGGTGTCCCGGGTGCCGACGATCGGGAACCAGCTGCCGGCCTCGTACCATCCGCGTCCGCTGACGAAGGTCGCGCCGGCCGTCACCGAGCCGATCAGCGAGTAGGGAGGCTCACCGGGAGCCGGGTAGCCGGGTACGGCGTGCTGCCAGGAGTAGCCGTGCACCGGCTTGACGCTGCCCCAGAAGTCGGTCCTGATCTCCCCGGTCGCGTCGACGCGCAGAGCGTCGCCGTCCTCCAGGCCATGCTCCGCCAACCAGGGGGTCACGTGGTTGCCGGGGGCGGACCAGGGGTCGGAGGTGTGGTTGGGCGTGGTCATGGGCGGCTGGCATCTCTGCAGGGTCGACGACTCCGGGGGCAGCAGGTAGCCGGTCTCGCGGCGGTACAGGCCCCAACCGGGTGCGGGCGAGCTGTAACCCGTGACCCGGTTCCACGTCGCCAGGGCAGCGTTGTCCTCGGTCGCCGGGTTCCAGTAGCTGTAGAAGGCCATCCCGCCGCCGACCGGCAGCGCGATCGGCACGTACCCCTCGATCCGGAACAGCGTGTACTCGTGGCCGGACGTCTTCCGGTCGCCGACATTGCCGGCCCAGTTGGGGTCGGTGGTGAGGAAGTTGTCCGCGCGGTCGGGGCTCCACCAGTGGTAGAGCGGGGTGGTGCCGGCCGGTCGGGGGTTGTCGGGGTTGAAGACATGCCCCTGGATGCCGACGCTGTGGTAGAGCGGGTCGGGCGCGCAGCCGGCGAGGCGGAAGTACTTGCAGGTCCAAGCCGACTGGCTGGTGGTGAAGTGGTCGCCCCGGGCAGGGCTGTAGAAGGTGACGAGCGGGACCAGGGTGGGGCCGCCGGCGGTGGCCGGTGGTGCCGCGAGGGTCACCGCACCCGCCGTTGCGATCACTCCGGTGACGATCCCGGCGGCCAGCAGGCTCCGGACTCGGGCTAACGCTGTGGTGAACATCGATCATCCTCGTGGGGCAGAGGGTGGCGAAACCAGGCACAGTCCAGCACCGGATTCCGGAGGTTGGCGTGAGTAGCGCGCCGCTCAAATCCGTGCGGCAGCTACTCACCCGGTGGTCGGCCGGGGATGTCCGCTGCCGGTCCACCCCGTTTCTTGTACGCTTGTACATGTACTTTTGTACAAGAACGGAGACGATCATGGCGTACGTGTTCCTCGCCGCCGCGATCACCGCCGAGGTGATCGGGACGAGTCTGCTCAAGTCGACCCACGGGTTCACCCGGCTGTGGCCGACGCTCGCCCTGGTCGCGGCGTACGTCGCCGCGTTCGCCTGCCTCGCCCAGGCGGTGAAGACGATCCCGGTCGGTGTCGCGTACGCGCTGTGGGCCGGGCTCGGCACGGCGGCCATCGCCGCGATCGGCGCGACGTTCCTGGGCGAGCCGTTGACCCTGGCGAAGGTGACCGGGATCGGGCTGGTCATCGCCGGTGTGGTGGTGCTCAACCTGGGCGGTGCCCATTGACCGCCGACCCGGGCAGCGCGGCCAGCCGGCGTCCGGCGCGGCCCCGGGATCCGGAGGGCCGCCGCCGGGCGCTGGCCGCCGCCACCCTGGAGGTGGTCGCCGAGGTCGGCATCGGGCGGACCACGCACCGGGCGGTCGCCGCCCGCGCCGGTGTCCCGCTCGGGGCGACCACCTACTACTTTCCGACTCTGGCCGATCTGATCGTGGCCGGGCTGCGGCAGGCCCAGACGGACGTCGAGGCCGAGTTGCACCGCTGGGCCGATCAGCTCGGCGACGGCACCGACCTGCCGGCCCGGCTCACCGGGCTGATCGGCGAGTACCTGGCCGACCGGGGCCGGGCGCTGACCGAGCTGGAGCTGTACCTGGCCGCAGCCCGTAGCCCCGAGCTGCGGCCACTGGCCCGCGCCTGGCGGGACCGTCTCTGCGAGATCCTGACGCCGCTGACCGGCGACCGCGCGGCGTACGCGGTCGCCGTCTTCGTCGACGGTGTCCTGCTGCAACACTTCGCCATCGGTGAGCCGCTGGACACCGCCGCCGTCGAGTCGTCGATCGCCGCTCTGATCAGGGTGGATCAGCCGGCTGCTGCTCGTGGTCGTCGGGCTGCTGCTGGTCGGCCGGCTGCCCGTCGGGGGTGACAGCGGCCGGCCCGTCCGGGGTGACGGCGGCCGGCTGGTCCGGCTCGGCGGCGATCATCGTGGTGGTGTCGTCGATCAGGTTGGCCAGGCCGGCCGGGCTGAGTCCTTCGTCGGTGACGAGGGCGACGACGAGCAGTGTCTGCGCGGTGATGGTTTCGGCGGTGGCGGGCAGGGTGTCGTGCTGGCCGAGGGCGGCGTACAGCAGGGTTTCGGCCACGGTCGGGTCGATGGCGGTGCCGGCCGGGTCGAAGCGTTCCCGGACGCTGGCCACGAAGCGGATCACCGCGGCCGGCTCGCCGGGCCGGAAGCGTCGGTCCACGGTGAGGACGAACAGCCCGCTGAGCAGGTCGAGGTATTCCTGCCACTGGTCGTCGTCGAAGCGGGCGAGTTGGCGTTCGTGGGCGCCGGTCTGTCCGGCGACCAGGTAGGTCAGGGCGGCGGTGGGTGCGCTGGTCACCGGCTCCTCCAGGTGCGGAAGGCGTCTTCCCAGATGTGGTGGCGGACGAGTTGCCAGAAGGTGCGGAACCTGACGTGGTGGCGGCCGGCGGCGACCAGCGACGCGGCGGTACGGGCGGCGAGTCCGCGTACCTCGGCGGGTGGCTGCCGTGCGGCGGAGTCGGCACCGTCGTCGGGCGGATCGCCGTCGGCGTCGGTGGTGGCGGGTGGGGTGCTGGTGAGCGGGCGGCGTGCGGCCAGCCGGCGCAGCCGCTGCTGCGGCGGGTCGTAGCCGTTGGCGAGGGCGTTGAAGTAGCGGTCGAGGGCACCGGTGCCGACGCCGAGGCTGCCGTCGAGCTGGTCGAGGCGGGCCAGGGCGGTGCGCAGCCGGGCGGCGGCGGCCTGGGCGTACGGGTCGTCGCTGCGGGCCAGCCGGTCGGCGGCGGCCAGCACCCGGGGTCGGGCGTCGCCGGTGGTGCCGGCGGCATGTCCGGCGTGCTCGCGGGCGGTCCGCAGGCCGCGCATGATGGCGGCGACGCCGACCGGGCGGCTGCCCGGCAGCTGCGGCCGGGCGACGGTGACGGCGTCGAAGACTTCGCCGTACGCCTCCCACGCCTGGTGTAGGGCTTCCTCGTAGCGGTCGACGGCGAGCCGGGCGTCCGGGGCGAGCGTGTGGGCGTCGCCGAGCTGCTCGGTGACGTGGGTGACGGCGGTCTCCAGGGCCAGGCAGACCGCCCGTAGCGAGCCGATCGTGTCGGCGGCGACCTGCAGGGCTGCGGCGTCGGCGGCGTACTCCCGGGTGCTCATGCCGACCTGCTCAGCCAGGAGAAGCGCGGGCGGTCGGGGGTGTCGGCGACCCGGCTGGGGTCGAGCAGGGTTGCGCCGGGGCGGCGGAACGGCAGCCGGTGGTAGCGGTGCATCGTCGCTTCGGCTTCGGTCAGGTCCGCGCACGGTCCGGGCCGTCCACAGCCGAGACAACACCCGGTGTACGCCGAGGTGGTGTGACTGTCGATGGTGCGTTGCGCCTCGACGACCCGGCTGCGGGCGTACCGGGTGTAGGAGGTCGCGGATCGCTGGTCGCCGGCCGGGCGCTGCCGGGTGGGTGGTGGTGGGACGGTCGGGGTGGGGCGGGGGTCGGGTGTCACCGGACGTTGCCTCCCGTACGGGTGGAGATGGCACCCGCCGCTGGTCGACTGTTGTCGCAGGTGGCGGGCAGGTTGGCGCACCCGGCCGACCGACAGGCGACGCCGGCCGACCGGGCTCCTTGCGGGGCAACCACTCCGGTTTGCAGACCTGGGAGCGGGTTGCTCCGTCATCGTATATAACAAGTGATGTACGAGCAAGTCCGCAGGTCATCGCTTGCCATACCAACCGATTCATGGTCGAATGTGAGGTGCAGATCTGGGAGTAGACGATGCCCGCCAAACCGAAGTGGGCGCAGATTGCCGACGGCATCCGCGCCAAGGTCGCCACCGGAGAGCTTGCTCCAGGCGACAAGCTGCCATCGACCAGCGAGCTTGGCCGTGAGCACGGCGTCTCGGCCATCGTCGTGCGACAGGCGATCAACACGCTGAAGGCCGAGCGCGTCGTCGAAGGCGTGCCCGGAGTCGGCGTCTTCGTCGCCGACCCGAACGAGTCGCAGGGCTGACCCCTGCCGGTCGATAAGCCGGGTCTCGGGCATCTTGCGGCGCGTCGGTATTGACGGTGGCCTGACGGGTCGGCCGCTACCAGCCGAGTTGGCAGCAGCGCTGATCAGGGAGGACCGGCGCGGCATCGTCGCCTTGGTGTGCAAGGCATTTTCGTGCGAGCAAGGATCTAGCGCCTCAACAAATGGGGGTAGGATTCGATGACCAAAAAGAACGCGGTATCGCCGGCCGCGACAGGAGGGGCGGGTACGATATATGAATATCGTGTCGCTGCGATTGCATACAGCTATCTACTGTCTGGCATGCATCCTCCTGGTCTCACCGTACCCGTCGCAGGTATAGGACTGCAACAGCGCGTCCAAGGCCATTTGCTCGACGACCTTGTAGTGACCGCCGAGTCTAGTCCAAACCCCCTTTGTACTGAGTACCAAGTGAAGCGGACCCTCACCGTAAGCGGCAAAGACGCCCAGTTCGTTTCCGTAGTCATCCAGGCCCTGCATGTACTTCACGAACGGCCTCTCGAAGTTGCTCGCGGCGACCTCGATATTGGCCTTATAGCACGGGGCGATCCGCAGGCGCTAGATCAACTTGCCGAGTTGGCTGTCTTTGCGCGTGCACACACGGTCGAGCGGACTTTCGCAGCAGTATTCTCGCCCGGTGTTGTAGAGCTTCCATTGCGAACTCGCCTGGATCAGGTGCGGATGGCGGTTCGAGTCGCAATTGTAGAAGGTGCACCTGACCTCGGAGGTGTAGACGTCACCACCCACGCATTTCTTTCAGCGCTTCATGTGTGGCGTGTTGCCGACGGTGACGACGGCCCTGACTTTCTAGCAGCCCTCGACCGGCTAACTCCGATTGCGACTTCTTTCGGAGTAAACGCCATCGAGGTATTCGGGCATCTCGCAGCATTGGCAGAGGGCTGGGGTGTGGTTGCTGGTGTCGTGAACGCAGACAGCATCCGCCGCCAACTCCGGAGGCGCGGACTAGGGTTGAAGCGAACGGAAGTCGGTGCGATAGCCGGCACACGGCAGATCGACGCTGACGCCGTCGTACGTGGACCTGTCGCGGCATTGGAGCTAGACAGCGCCATCGAAAAAGCCGAGCGGCTTTTAGACGCTGGTGATCCATTAGCGGCGAGCCTTTTCGCCGAGGCTGCCCGGCAGCTCGAGGAAAGGAATTTTGGGCCGCACGCTGCGATAATGCGCCGTCGCGAGGCCGACGCGCGTCAGCAGACTGGCCAGGCGGATGACGCAGTCATTAGCAGGGTGAGCCTTGCCTGGATGCACCTCGAGCTTGTCCAACCGTGGGAGGCGGGATTCGCTCTGCGCGACGGACGTCAGATCAGGGCGGCTAAACCGCCTTCGCCATCAGCCTGCCGCATCACCAGGGCCGCGAATGCTGCAGTCTGGGTTGCTAAAGGTTCTAGCCTAGACGACCTAATCAGCGCGTTCGATGCACTTGAGGATGGTGATCCGTGTGAGGAGCGGGTGGCAGCGTTCCTGTGCGAGGAGGCCATCGCTAGCGCAAGAACCGAGGTCGTTCTAGATCGCACTATGCGCTTGGAGAAAATTGCTCGCCTGGCTTCCGGGCGCACGGAGCTGGCGACTCAACGGTGTGGTGCACGTATTAAGATGTGTATTGCTGATGCTGCCGGTCGCTGGGCCACCCTCCTTCCAGAGATACACCGGGAGTACCCTCGGCAGATTGTGGCGTGGGCCCACGCGCGTTGGGGTCGTTACCTCGCTCTATCAGGTGATGGTCCTGGTGCCATGACGCAATATCTCCAGGCTATCGAACGCGCATGTGTGGCAGAGATGTTCGATGAAGCAGCCGACTGGCTTTACGCACTCCGAACAGTCCGACATTGGTACACGGATCTTGGTCCGGATGAGCAGCACCCGCTGGCGCAGGCCTTGCGTGCCAACGCAAAACCCAGCCAATTGCCTGGATCACCGCACAGCGCAGAGCAGGCACTGCGCGCACTCGCAGATGAGAAGAGGCCGGGTGAAGCTCTTCAGAAAATATATCGATGGCGGTGGCAGTCAACCGTTCGTGCTCAGTTGACCGAAGAAATCGAGGCGGTGAAGTCGTTGGGTTCGCTTTTCCTTCGGCATAATGAAACGCTGGCTGCAATTGAGTGTTTCGTCCGTTCTGCTGCCATAAGAGACGCTGCTGCAGCGGCGTGCCGTCTTCCTGATGCTGTTGCGCACTTTGACCTCGGGATGCTTGCGCCTGTCGAGGGGATTCGAGCCTCAGCCTACGCGGCGGTTGCCGCTGCCGCTGATCTTATCAGCGACGATGACGGCAAAGACTGGCTAGATGCTGCCATTACCGAAGTCATGCGTGGTGACGAGCGGAGCCGTGCTAGCTCGGCAGCTAGTGTCCACGCCCTAGATGCCCTTGCGGCACTCTGCGATGTCATGACGGACGATCAGATCGATCAGCTAATTCCTTTTCTCGAGGTGATGGTCGATGGATCCACAAACGGCCAGCGATACAAGGGCGAGGCAATCGCGAAAATCCTTATAGCAGTTGCTGCTAGACGTTCGAATGTAGTGTCGTTGCTTATCCGTGCGTTGCTCGCTGACCGGCGGATGGCCGATGTAATTCTAGCTCGGGCGATAGAGACTTTTAAGGTGCATCGAGAGATCGTCACCAAGCTCCTTGCGCCGGCCGCCGCAGCCAACGAATACGCATGCCTAGCGCTCATCCTCATGGGCGCGGACGTATCGCAAGGACGCGCTTTTGCGAGGAGTAGGGTTGATCGATATCTGTTGCCACGAGATCAGCAACCCGGGTCTATTACAGATTACTCAGGCGCATCCGATATCGCGATCTTCGCATCGGTGTTCGATCTCGAAACTCGTAACCGCGTTGCCCTTGCGATGCTCGATCGCGTTTTGGACGGTGGGGAGACTCCTTCGAGTCGTCGCGACAGTCTGAGGGGCTTAATGCGGATATCTTCGTATATTGACGGCGCGACCAGAGCTGCCCTACTTCGCCCGGTTCTGGAGGTGATCCGCCGCGAAGAGATCGACGGATCACCTGATGGCGCTGATGGCATGGGTGGCCCCTTCGATATGGTGAGAATTGATCTAGGACCCCAGGGTATCGCAGATCTTGCGCTTCAGTGTGTGGCGTCTCTTGATCTAACGGAGTCTGATCAGAGAGAAATATGGAAGATGGGAACTTCGCTATTCCGAACTGCTGATGAGTCGAGTCAGTGGTGTATCGGACGAGCTCTTGCGCTGTTGCCTGCCGCGCCTTCTGGGCTCGTTTCTGACTACCTTGTTGTGCATCCGAGCCCAGTTTTGAGGGCGCTTGCTGCATTGTGTTGGACGAGGAACAGGGCCGCGTTCCCGGTGGCGAGGGCTGTCCAGTTGGCCCAAGATGGGGACTACCGTGTCCGACGCGTTTTCGCCCAGGCCATCCGTGAAAACTGCAGCGCTTCAGTCGATGAAGAAGTGAGATTGTTGATTGATGTATTGGCTTCGGACTTGCGTAGGAGTGTCCGTTCAGGCATGGCCGACTTCGCTATTGGTGCGTAGGTTGAGAGCCTGGATTTAGGACGAGAGTTCGTCGCAGGAGTGAGTGTTGCACATGTATGGAATGACCTTTCGCTTTTTGTTTTTCACTCCTGCATACGAGGCCGTGATGATCCGTTGTCCGTATCAACGGATCATCACGGCCTCGTATAGTCCGACATCGTGTCGCAAGGTCCTCGATTAGAGCCACAACTCGGGCCCTGCGTTTACCTCCTCAATCAGTGACAAATACGTCCCGCCTTGGTTTATCTCAGCCGTAAGATCCTTAGGACGTAAGTTTTTCCATGCCTTCAGCAACCCCAATGATCGTCGCTACTGTGGGCAGAACCTCCTTAATTCCGGTCCAGAGTGATCGAATTATCGACCTCCGCGGCTGCTCGCGCCTCAACTCTTCGCTGATTTGCTCGTATAACTCGGCGGCCTCCATATTTCCGTTTTCGTTGATGTGCTCACCGATTTTTTTCATTGCATCCAGTGCTGCTTGGTGGAGGTTGCCTGGTAGCGAGTTGAATGATCCCTTCACGGAGCTTTTGATAACTACGGTTGAGTTTTCAACATTTCCGACCGAGTAGTTCTCCATGTTCAGCCTATCTATATTGATGTATGTTCCTACATAATGCCTGAGTCGGGGCATATTGAGTTTGTAATGCACGGCATCCCGAAGGGGAAATTCGACATCCGCAAAGTGGTTGTGCAGTTCATCGAAGTCGGATATTATTGAGATATCGCCGCCTGCCTTCCGTGAGTTCCGCCGCGCATAATCCTCCATCCACTCGATTCCTGCATACAGTTCGCTATCGTGTCGGCTGGGCTTGAAGTGTGTAAAGCACCAGCTCTTCCTATTGGCTGCGGATTGCGTGGTGCCATAGATTATCTGAGCGCTAGCCGTAGGTCTGGTGTCGACCTCCGCTGACCGGGTGAAATCGGATGCTAGAAGGTAGTATCGAGGCATCCGCCTTGGATACTGGATGCGGTCGTCAGTGGATGGAAGGATCCTCAATTCACCTACAAGACGACCCCAAGAATATCCACGAGCGCGAATATCAGACTCGAGCCTGTCGTAGCAGTTTGCGTCGAAGGCTACCGGAAAACCTTTATAGGAATATCCGGATGAGGAGGCTCCCAAAAAGTGTACGAGACCCATGCCAGTGTCCTTGGGTGCAAGACGAAGGGAACCGATGCCTCCACTCACCATCGAGGCCTTTCCGTACGGGTTGAACTCAACAAGTTTTGTTCCATCGGGACGATCTGTGATCGAGTCGATCTGCCTCAGGGCCAAAAGTCGCTGGCGTCGCGCCCGTTCCGTGTGATACTGGCCCGGGGAGTACGGGAGCCATTCCGTGATACATACCGTTTCTATTGTGACTCTAAATCCGGCAGCGGGTCGGGAGTGCAACACAGTGTCCCAAAAATCTACCTCGGAATTGAGATTTTTTGGCTGACTGTTCTCGTCTGACAGAAAGGAAGTGTCGCCCTTAGCGTATTGACCGACTTCGAGTAAGTCTTTTAGATGATCGACAATCACGTGTCGTGAGACTGACTGTTGGGCATGTGCTTGCGCTCCATTCAATACGCCTCGATGGGGTGATTTTCTGTCAAATTCCTGCATTGCGGTTCCTTTGGTAATCGACTGGTCAAGAATATAGCGATACCGCAGGTTTGGCGGTGACGATCGACCTGAAGTTGTCTGTAGGTGAGCGTATCTAGATTTGTCGCACTGGACTGGGTGGCCAGTATGTCGATTGGCTCAACTTTTACTCACTCAATCACTCGTCGTTGCTTACTGTTGCACTTACCGGCCGTTCGGCCGTCCCTTCCTGAGGTTGGCGGGCAAAGTGGTCAGGTCAATTATTCTTGACCCCCTTCAGTCTTAGTCAATAGAGCGGACAGGTATGCCTTGAGGCTTTGCGTGGCCTGGGGTGGTGACGGCGGCGTCTTCGACGTTGGCGCGAGATAGCTCGGCCCAGGTGTAGATCTCCTGCGTACGGTCGGTCCTGCCGGCCGCCGGCAAGCAGTTGCGCCAAGCCGAGCTGGCTGGCCCGCATCGCGCTCGCCACGTTGGCCAGCTTGGCCTGCTGGGTCTCGATCTCGTCGAGGGTCTGCCGGAGTCGTCCGATGTACCCGCCGGCCGACCCGGGCTCCGACCCGGCCCGGGGCTGAGTCAACCGACGTGGCCGGTGTGGTGGTGCGCGTCGCGGCTCCCGTCTCGCCGGATCGACGGCTCGAAGGACCTGCTTCGGCTCACCCATACTCGGAATCGCTGTTGGCGGCTTGCCGCCCGATGTCTCTTGCTTGCCCTCTTCGGTCTTCCGGCTCATCAAGCGGTCGACGGCCGTACCGGCAGCGGACTTGCCCAGCACCCCGAGCATTGCGCCCGCGATCGCGCCCCCGGTCGCTGCTGTCGACGGCGGCACGGGAAGACCGGCCTTCGTCGAGGCCAACCCCAGCAGCATGCCGACGGCAGCGCCACCCAGCTCGGCCAACTTGCCGAGTGACTCCTTCGACAGCTCCCGGCGGAACTGCTGGCCGAAGGTCTCAGCCTGCTGCTGGCCCTTGCGCTGCTTCCGGCCGTACCTCATGTCTGGACGACCGGGTCAAAGAAGGCGCATCCGGTGACGACCATCATCGGGAGGTTGATCGCGACGTCGCGGGCTACCCCGGCCGCCGTCAGGTCGAGGAGCTTCTCGCCGGCGGCTTCCTCCTCCGACTGGTCGGCGTAGAAGGCGCACGCGTCCCACAAGTTGGCGTGTAGGAAGGCGTACGACCATTGGGTGTAGACCTGGATGGGTACCGCGACCGCCGCCGTGTCGCCGACGCCGATGCGGTGCAGGTCGGGTTCCTCGGGCGTGGAGCCAAGCCCTTGGGCCAGGGGGAGCAGCTTGTAGCGGCTGAAGACCGGTTGCAGGTCGCCGTCGGGGTCGAACTCGACGAGCAGGCCACGGGCGATCAGGTCGTCGACGTAGCGTGCGGCGTGCGGCTCCGGCTTCGGCGCGGTTTCCAGCATGCGTACCAGGGAATCGCGGTTGACCGTGAGCTTCGCGTGCTGGTCCGGGTAGAGGAAGGCAGCGGCCCAGACGGCGGCCTCGGTTTCGGTCAGCTCGACCAGGTCGTCACCGAGATGCACCTCGTAGCACTCCGGCGTCGGGTCCGGCGGGCGGACGTACCGGTAGCGGGGACCCATGCTCAGCCCGGCGGGCACGATCACAGTCGACATCAGGTGATCCTCCCAGCCGGTCAGAAGCTCGCCGCGTAGCCACGGCTGGACTCGATCGCGCTCTGCGTCAGCGCCCTGCTCGACCCTGGCGATCGTCTCGGACACCTGCGAATGGCTGGACCCGCTGGTGATGCCGCGCAGCGCCGCCGTACTGCGGTCGAGGGCTTCCGCGCTGGCCCGGATCGCGCCGACCTGCTGGCCGACCTCGTCACCGAAGCGGGCGACGCCCGCCTTGACGTCTTCAACCGAACTCACGCCGGCATCCTCCCCATCGGACCAGCTTGGCGGCTCGACGGTACCCGAGCCCCGCGATCCGGACTATCAATCAGTCAGGAAGCCAACCGCGAGCCACCTCTCGTCCGAGGCGGCGGTGACCGACGGAGGGGGTATGCACCGCAGGCAGGTCAGGCGTTACCTTCCCGATCCATCGCCGTCGTCAGCCCGGCCAGGACCATGCCGAGTCGTCGTTCGAAGACGGTGTCGTGGTCGGGAGAGTCGTCCGCGTCGAGGATTATCTTGGCCAGGTACGGATGATCGCCGGTGCCGAGCAACTCGGTGACGAACGGCGTCATGTGCTGCTGCCAGCCGGCCCGGTCCAGCCCGGTGCGCCGGTGCGCTTCGGCGACGCCCAGCTCCTCGCGGACGAATCCGTTCGTGAACTGCAGAACCGTGCCCACCATGTCGAGCATCTCGTCGATCGGCCGGCCGGGAGCGTCCACGCAGGCCATCGCGTACTCCATCATCCGGATGTAGTTGGGACCCAGCGTCGGCCGGTGGCCGAGGTGGATCACCCACGGATGACGGTGCTGTAGGCGACGGGTGCTGCGGGCGAGCCCGGCCAGGCCGGCGCGCCAGTCACCGGAGGGCGCGCGGGTCAGTTCGAGCTCGCCGAGAACCGCGTCGTACATGAGCTCGGTCAGGTCGTCCCGTCCGCCGACGTGCCGGTAGAGCGCCATCGGGCTGTGCCCGACCTTGCCGGCGACGGCGCGCATGGTCACCGCGTCGAGGCCGTCCGCGTCGGCGATCGCGATCGCGGCGTTGGTGATCGTCTCGTGGTCCAGGGTGCGTGCCGGTCCCCGGCCCTGTCCGGAGAGACGGGCCCAGATCACCGGCCGGGGTTCTGACTGTGTCACTGAGTTCCTCTCGTTGGTCAGATCATATGTGTCGTGTACGGTGTACTCGACCAGTCGAGTACGTTGTATACGACTGACGGGACGGGGGCTTCCAGTGCGGGACATCAGGTGGATCGCGACGCTTCTCGCCGCCGTGGTGACGCTGCTGGCTCTGGGTGCCTCCCCTGCGCACGCGGACGGCGCTCCGGCCGGCACCGACATCCACGTCTCCCAGAGCCTCGGCGAGCGGGAGCTCACCGTGGTGCTGCGCCGGGTCGACGTCGTCCCGGGGCCCCTGCGGGTGGACGTGGTGACGCACGCCGGCAGCCCTGCGGGCACCCTGACCCTCCGCCTGGGGGCGGGCGTGGCTGCCGTCCGGCTCGGCGCCACCCCGGGGACCTACGGAGCCACCCTACGGGTCGATCGCCCCGGTACGCAGGAACTGCTGCTCGACGACGGCTCGACCGTCGCCTCGATCCCGTTCGTCGTGCCGGCGGTCGTGCTCACCACGGCCGAGACCCTCACCTACTACGGCTTCGCGGCGGCCGGCCTCCTGCTTCTCGGCGCGCTGGGCGCGAGCCTGCTCGCCCGCCGGACCTGGCCGGCCCACGTCGCGACGTCCGGCCTCGCAGCGGCACTCGGGGTCGCCGTCACCGCGGCCACGCTCTCCACGCCGGTCCCGGCACCGGCGCCGGTCCCCAGGCCACCGGTCACCCTGCTGACCTCCTCCGAGCCCGCCGGTGACGGCGTGACCCTCGTACGGCTCTCCTTCACCGACAGTGCCAGCGGCCGGCCCGTCGACGACCTGGCCGTCCACGACGCGGCCTTCGTGCATCTGCTGGTGGTCACGCCTGACCGGGCCCTGCGCCACGTCCATCCGGTGCGGACCCGACCCGGCGAGTACGAGGTCCACCTCGCCACGCCCCAGCCCGGTCACTACACGCTCACCGCCGAGGTCGCCCGCAGCGGAGGAGGTCCACAGCTCCTCCGATCATCGGTCGGCTTCAAGGTCGCCGGGTCCACCGCGACGACTGTCCCGGACACCGCGCAGGCCCAGGGGTCGGACACCGCGCATGCCCGGGTGCCGGTGACGATCTCCGGCCGGAAGGCCGGCGAACCGACCACGATCGTCGCGAACTTCGGCGAGGCCGACCTGCAACCGTGGCTGGGCATGGTGGGGCACCTCATCGCCGTCGGCCCGCTCCCGCCCGACGCCCCGGCAACAGCGGTGCAGGACGCGCAGGTGTGGGCCCACGTCCACGCGATGGGGCCGCGACCGGACATCGGCGCCCAGCCGCCGGACGAGTCGGTGGCCGACCTGGGGCCCGAAGTGTCCTTCACCCACACCTTTCCGTTACCCGGCCGCTACCAGCTGTGGATGCAGGTCCAGCGCAACTACGCGCTGATCACCGTGCCTGTGGTGCTCGATGTCGGAGCACCCCGATGAGCCCCCGACGGCAAGCACTGGTCACATTGGCCGTCGCCGCAGTGGTGATCATCTCCACCGTCTGGTTCGCCCGCACCACCGGGTCGGACGAGCAGACCGCCTTGCGGGGGACGGCAGGGCACCGCGACGTCGACGTCGTCGTCACCGCAGCGGTCGGCGACCGGAGCGTGGAGATCCAGCTGAGCGATCCGGCCGGGGTGACCGAGGTGCGGCTGGAACCCGCGATGACCGAAATGGGCCACGCGTACCCGCCGCTGACCGCCACCGCCGTCGACCGAGGGACCGGCCGGTATCGCGCCGAGACGCACTTCGACATGGCCGGCCGCTGGGAGCTGACCGTCGTCGTCGACGACGACGCCGGGACGGAACGGGCCGTACTCCCGTTCTCCGTAACACCGTGAGCGACATGACCCCGAAGGGACGGACGATGACCCGGACACATACCGAGGAACCGCGAGCCGGATCGGCGGCGTTGTTACCCGCCGCGCTGGTCCTGGCCGGAGCGATGCTGTCCCTGGTCGGCTGGAGCTGGGACATCCAGTGGCACACCGACGTCGGCCCGGACACCTTCTTCACCATGCCGCATCTTCTGCTGTACAGCGGCAGCGCGCTGTGCGGTATCACCGCGCTGGTCGTCGTTCTTCGCACCACCGCGGCCCAGCGATCCGGCCGACCGATCGATCCGGCCATCGGCGGCCGATCCGTCCGGGTGCTCCACGGCGCGTTCGCGGCACCCCTCGGATACCTGATCGTCGGGCTGGCCACCGCAACGTTCCTGCTCTACGGGCTCTGGGACCAGTGGTGGCACAGCCTGTACGGGTTCGACGCCCAACTCAACTCGCCGCCGCACATCGGGCTGTTGCAGGGCAACTTCGCGACCATCATCGGCTCGATGGTGACGTTCGCCGCCGCCCGGCACGAGCGTTGGGGCCGGGCCGGTGTGTACATCTCACTGGCGATGCTGGTCGCCTTCGCACCCGTACTGGCCGATGCCTTCCAGCAGGCCGGCGGCCCGGTCGACCTGGTGGCGGTGTGCATCGCCTGCCTCACCGTGCTGACGCTGGTCACGGCCACGGTCCTGGTACGGCGACCGGGGGCGGCCCTGTCGGTCGCGGTGACCCTGGCCGCGATCCAGCTGTTGCTGTGGTTGATCACTCCGTGGGCGACGAGCACCTACGCCGACGCGGTCGGACTGCCGATGCGCGACTTCACGTCGCCGCAGCCGGTCATGCCCAGCTGGATACCGCTGAGCACCGTGGGCGCGGCGCTGCTGGTGGAGCTGGCGTGGCTGATCGCCCGGGCCCGCAGGGTGTCGGCCAAGCCGGTGCTCCCGCTCTTCGCGGCGGTCGGGGCCGGTCTACTGGCCGTCCTGATCCCCTTGCAACAGGCGGTTCTCTTCGGAGTGCAGCTGCCGGGCTTCGTGGAGATCGTCGTCTACATCGCCCCGACCGTCCTGGTGGCCGCAGCGGTGGGGGCGGCCACCGGGATCCTCGCCCGGCGCGTCGGGCAGATGCTGAGGTTGCTGGACACGTCGGCTCTGGGGGTGGCGGCATGAGGCGGCTGTTGGCACTGCTGCTGACGATAGGCGTCGTGCAGGTCGTCACCATGGCCCCGGCGGTCGCGTACGAGCCGGTGACGATCGTGCACACCGAGCGGGTGACGATCGGGCCGTACGCGATGACGGTCGGCTTCAGCCGATGGCCGATGCGGGCCATGCAGTCGCTCGACTTCACCTTCGACATCGACGGCGGGTACGAGGGAAAGTCCGGACACGTCGCCGCGGAACTGCCTGGGCGGCCCAGGTCCGACGACGAGCGCTGGGACCTCGCCCGGCACCCTCGCAAACTCGACGTCTGGGGTCTCAACATCCAGGCCCTGCCGGCCGAGGGCACCTGGACCTTCCACTTCACCGTGAACGGTCCCGCAGGTGAAGGGAAGGGCTCGCTCGCGGGTCTTCCGGTCCTCGCCCAGCCCGGGCCACCGCTGGCGTTGAGCTGGTCGGTCGCGGGGGTGCCGGCAATCCTGCTGGCCACTGTCGTGGTCGTCGCGCTCCGCCGCACCCGCCGGCAACGCGGCACCCTCACCCCTGACCTGACGAACGGAGCACCATGACCAGGGCAACACGCCACCCGAAGGTTTGCCGTGGCGTAGAGCTCAGCAACGCGTGTCTGCCGGTGCTCAGCAGGCCCGGTAGACGTAGGTCGGGCTGCCGGGTGCGGTGACGTCGAGGTCGCGGCGGACCACGGACACGTTCGCGCCGACCGTGGCGCACGCGGTGGTGTAGGCATCATCGGTGTACTCGATGTCGATGACGTGGTCGCCGTACACCGTGGTGTAGTCGCCGCACTCGTCGTAGCGGCCGCATTCCTCGGCGATCGCGAAGTCGAGGCCGGCGGCTCTGCCACGGGTGCCGAGTTCGGTGGTGTTCTTCTGGCCGATGGCCAGGCCGGCGGCGTGGGCGTGCGGGGCCAGCAGTTTCAGGTATTCGACGGCGTCGTCGAGGGTGAGCAGGTCGTCGGAGCGGTCGTACGAGTCGATGTTGTCCGGCTCGACGGCCTGGAAGCCGTCGGCGGCGCAGCCGTCGATCCAGGTGTTGACGATGTCGGCGATCGCGGTGCGTTTCGCGGCGGTGGAGATGTCGAGCAGGATCTCGTTCCAGTCGCCGTCGACGACGTACTCGCCGTCGGCGTCGCGTAGCAGCAGGTCGTCGTGGTTGCGCTGCCACCAGGTGACCTCGTGGGGCTGGACCTGGAAGGCGTTGACGTAGCAGATGGTGTAGACGCCGGCGGCCGGGGACGCCTCCCGGTCGCGGCTGACGACGGTGACGCCGCTCGGTGGGGCGTACGGCTGGCCGATCTGGTAGTCGAACCGGGCGTCGACTGGCGGCAGGGTGACCCCGGCGGCGGCCGGGGTCGCGTCCGTCTCGGCGGCCGGGTCCGAGTCGAAGCCGACGCTGGCGGCCACGAAGAGCGCCCCGCCGACAAGGACGGCACCGACGGCGAGACCGACGGCAACGGTACGCGGCACCACGACTGGCCTCCGGGCCTGGGCTTCAGTGCTGGAAGACCGTGTCAGTGTGCCATTCGAGCAGTTCGTGATCGGGGCGGCGGGCCTTCTGCTCGGGGATGGCGATCTGGGTGCCGGCGCGGGCGTAGAACTGTTCGCCGTTGCCGAAGTCGTCGCGCAGGCGTCGGCTGACCAGCAGCCGATACTTCGGGTCGACGCCCAGGTAGCCCTGGTCGAAGAGGATGTGCACGTCGGCCCGCAGCAGCATGCCGTTGTCGATGCGGTGCTCGCCGCCGGCGGCTACCGGGCGAATATGCGCGGCCTGCAGCGCCGGCCGCAGCTTGCTGTCGGTGATCGCGCAGCGCCGGGAGTACGTGTCGAGCACGACCGCTTTGAACGACTGCTGCCCGAGGCGCTGCGGCCGGAGCCGGGGGTCGCCGAACACCGGACCCGGCCGGTGCCAGGAGCCCTCCGGGTCGACCCGCACCTCGCCGCCGAGCAGGAGTTTCGTCAGGTGCTCGAAGTAGTCGAAGTGCGTGCCCGACGACAGGTCGTACGTCTTGCCCTGGGTGAGGTTCGGCGGGAACTCCGGCGGCGGCTCCGGCTGACGGCCGTCGGGGAAGAAGACGGTGTCGCGGATGAAGATGCAGCCGATCACCGGGTCCTCGCCGGGGCCGATCGGGTCTTTGCGGTACTTGCCGATGTCGCGGGCCATGTCGGCGAGGGAACCCGCGCCGTTGGCCTCGCCGAACAGCCCCCACGCTTCCGAGAGCCGCAGCTTCGCGAACCCACTGAAGAAGCCGCCGCCGACGATCCGGTTGTGCGGGTAGCGGCTCTTGAAGAAGAACGGCTCGCCGGGGGTCAGGACCTTGAAGCTGCCGCCGCCCGGCCGCCAGAAGTTGACCTCGTTGATCTGCGGCCGGGCGGCGAGGAAGCTGCGCCACTCGCCGTCGGTGACCCCCACGAACGCCTTCACCCGGTCATCTTGCTCGGCAGACAGCACGGCCCGGTATGGGCCGACCGGCCGACAGTCGAGAGTGCACCCCGCTGGAGGCGTGCAACTACACGTGGCGTCGGGACGCATCTGGGGCAGCTTCTCCTGTCCCCGGAAGCTAACCTCGCACGTGCAGGCCGAAACCCTTGCGGCCCGGCACTTCCAGGCCCTCCTTCAACCGCAGTGAAGGGATTTCGTAGTCACCGAAATTCTGGCGCCGGAACGCGATCGGCTCGGTCGTCTCCAGCGACAGCAGCCGCTCCTTCCACGCCTTTGCGGCGTCCTCGAAGTCGCCGCCGGTGATCTTGTCGGTGCCGTACAGGACGAACGGTGGCAGCACCTCCACGCCCGGGTAGTACAGGATCCCGTGGTGGATCGGAAACAGCAGGTCCTCGATCGGGCCGTTGATCCCGCGATCGGTGTAGTGGGACTCCGGGCCCCCGACGGTCACCGACAGGATCGCCCGCCGCCCCTGCAGCGTCCCCTCACCGAAACGCTCGCCGTACCGGGTCTCGTCGTGGACTCCGACGCCGTACGCGAAGTGGTAGGAGAACACCCGGTCCACCCAGCCTTTGAGGATCGCCGGCATCGTGTACCACCACATCGGGAACTGGAAGACCACCGTGTCGGCCCACAGCAGCTTCTCCTGCTCGGCCGCCACGTCGGGAGTGAGCGCGCCAGCGTCGTACGCCCCGCCCGAACTCGGCGCCACCTGCAGCGGGCTCGTGGCGTGCTCGCCGAAATCCGCCGCGTCCACCACGGCCTTCCAGTTCATGGCGTACAGGTCGCTCACCCGCACCTCGTGCCCGGCGGCTTCGAGCGTGGACACGGCGAGGTCCTTAAGCGAGCCGTTCAGCGAACGCGGCTCGGGGTGGGCGTAGACGATGAGCGTCTTCATGGCTGTTCTCCTTCAACGAAGTGTGTCGCCATAGATGCTCGGCCGCCGATGCCGCGTCGTTCAGGGGCAACTCTTCCGTCGGCCGGGACTTCCTGGTAACGGCAGTACCACCTTCACGTGTGTTACCGGAGCGATACTGGGGGCATGGACGATCTTGCGGGCTTCCTGCGTACCCGGCGCTCCCGGGTAGGCCCTTCCGCCGTCGGAATCCCCACCGACAGCCGCCGCCGCGTCGAAGGGCTGCGCCGCGAAGAGGTCGCGCACCTGTCCGGGGTCAGCGTCGACTACTACGTGCGCCTGGAGCAGGGCCGCGCCACCCAGCCCTCCGCACAGGTCCTCGACGCGCTCGCCCGCGTCCTCGGCCTCGACGAGACCGAACGCGGGCACCTGTACCGGCTCGCCCGGCAGCGCCGCCGCCGTGCGAAGTCGCCCAGCGGACGCCTGCGGCCGGAGCTGCTGCGCGTACTCGAACTGGTCACCGGCGCGCCCGCCCTGATCATGGACCACCGGCTGGACGTGGCCGCCGGCAACCGCCTCGCCGGGCTTCTCTACGGCCGGGAGATGCCGGGCTTGAACACCGCCCGGCACATCTTTCTCGAGGAGGCCGAGCGCGGCCTGTACGCCGACTGGGAGAAATGCACCCTCGACGTGGTCGGGCACCTGCGCCTGGCCGTCGGCAAATACCCCGACGACCCGCGCCTGGCGTCGCTTATCGGCGAGTTGGCGATGGGAAGCGAACGCTTTCGCCGCCTCTGGGCCCGCGCTGACGTGCGCGCCCGCACACACGGACGCAAGGCGTACCGGCACCCGCTGGTCGGCCTGCTGGAACTGCATCAGGAGAATTTCGCATTGTCGGATGAATCTGGCATGGAGCTGCTGGTGCTGTCTGCGGCACCCGGGAGCCCCAGCGAAGACGGGCTGCGCCTGCTGGGTGCGCTCGATGGTGATGGGAACCCCACAGGGAAAGGCATGCCAGTAACGAATGCGTCATGAGCCTCCGATGGTCGACCATCACGCCCACGCCATCCGGCATCAGCGCACCGGCGAACTTGAACCGTGGCGTCGACGCAGCTGCCCCAACCCCGCCTGACGCCAGGCCGGATGGGACGGAGATGCGCGACTACCGTAGCGGCGTGACGCACCTGGAGTATCCCCAGCTGTCCGGGCTGGGGAGGAACCCGGCGACGCCCGACGATCTCCTGGTACGCCTGGCAGCCCATGCTGCCGGCCGCCACGGGATATCGCTGCGGCGAGGCCGGCTCGCGGACCCCGTCGTGGAAGCTCTGCTGGCGCACGGCGGCGGCGAGTCGGCCATCCACCTCAACGGCGAGCGCATTTTCACCCGGATGCGGAACGTGATCGCCGAGCATCCTGATCCTGCCATCCGGTACGCGTACGCCAACTTCGTCCGGGACCTGGTGGACCTGAACTCGTCGCTGGGCATCGAGTCGCTTGAGGAGACCTTCGGGGAGCGCCGGTCCAGCTTGGTCGACTCGCCGGATCCGAAACTCCGGGCGGCGGTCGCGGACACCTGGGCTGACCGACCACTCGCGGTGCAGCTGCGGTTGCTCGCCGACCCCGACCCATCGGTACGTGCTGCGGCGACCCTGCACGGCCACCCAGGGGTACCCGCCGAGTGGCGGGAGAGGTGCCTCACCGACCCGGCTACCCGGGTCAACGTCGCGCGCTATGTGCCGTTGACCGTCAAGCAGGCGACCGAGCTGATCAGCAGCGGGGATCTCGAAGCGTGTCGGGCGGTGGCAGCCAATCCTGAGCTGCCTGCTGAGGCGGTCGAGCTGCTGCTCGAGTCGGACGATCCGCAGGTGCGGGTGGCGGTCGCGTACAGCCGGCACATCGACGCCGACACGAGAGACCGGCTGTTCGCGCTGGTGGTGGCCGAGGCCGCCGCTGGCAGCATCGCCGCCTACGTCGCGTTGAGCTGGAACTTCGACGAACCGGGCTGGCTTCGTGCGGTGCCGATTACCGAGCGGCTGGCGTACCTGGACTGCCCGCATCCGCCGTTTCGTCGGGTGCTGGCGAGCTGCCGTGACCTGCCGGACGCCGCCTGGGAACGGCTCGACAACGACCCGGACCTGCGGGTGCGCCGGTACGCCGCCGCCCGGCCGGACGCCCCCGCCGCCGTCCTTGAACGACTCGTGCGTACGGGTGGCGCGATGTTCCATATCCGGCCGCCGATCGTCGAGCACCCGAACTTTCCACGCCACCGGCTGCGGGCCTTCGCAGACGATCCGGACCCTCATATCCGGTACATCGCCCTTGAGGATCCTGACCTGCCGACAGCGGTGCTGGAACGGCTTGCCGCCGACTCCGAGGCGTTCATCCGGCGCGGAGCGGCGCGGCACGCCCATGCCACCCCGGCCCTGTTGGAGCAGTTGCTCGCCGATGCTGATCCCGAGGTCGTCGACGAAGCCGCCGCCAACCCGCAGCTTCCCCTCGGGTCCATGCGCCGCATCCTCGACGAGCCGGCGTTGTAGTCGTTGCGCGACAGACCGATCGGTTTGGCGGGACGCGACGTGGCACGCACGGACGACGCCGGTGGTTCCTGGGCCCCGGTTCGTGTGCGGAGGTATCGATCGGAAGGTAAAGTTACGGCAGGTCGTTGCGGCTTCGACAATCGGTGTCGGTACAGGCTTGTAGAAACCACGCAGGCGCCTCTCGGAGCGAAGAGTTCGCTGTTACATCGCCGGCGCCCCTGGCCCTACGGCTTCACGGATCAGCTGAGCCCGTTTCACAAGGGGATCCCTATGAGCTCGTCCACACGCCTGTTGTTTCTGCACGGATACTGGCACGGCTCCTGGTGCTGGAGCGAAGTCACCACCCGCGTCGCGGCAGCCGGCCGGGACAGTGTCGCAGTGGACATGGCCGGGCATGGCCTACGGGCCCGGCGTCCCCGCTCGGTCTACGCGCGCCCGTTCGACCCGAAGGCGATCGCCACCGAGGTCTCACCGGTGGCCGACGTCGACCTCGACCAGGCCGGGGACCTGCTCGTCTCGCAGATCAAGCAGGTCGGCCGCGGTGGCCCGGTGACGGTGGTGGCGCACAGCATGGGCGGCACGGTGCTGACCCGGGCGGCCGAGCAGACACCCGAGCTGATCGCCCATGCGGTGTACCTGACGGCGTTCATGCCGGCGTCGAACCTACCCGCGATCACCTACATCGACATGCCGGAGAACGCTGGCGAACTGATCGGGCCGTCACTGTGCGCAGACCCCGCCACGATCGGGGCGCTTCGACTGGATGTCGCGTCCGTCGAGCCCGACTACCGTCAGCAGCTTCGAAATGCGTTCTTCGGCGACGTCGCCCCGGTCGTTGCCGATGCGGCCATCGCACTGCTGACACCCGACGCCCCCACCGGTATCGCTCTCGGTGCTACCACCCTGACCCGGTCCGGCTGGGGTTCCATCCCCCGCACCTACGTCACCTGCGCCCAGGACATGGCGGTCAGGCCTGCGCTCCAGCAGAGGTTCATCGCCGACGCGGACGCCGCGTTCCCCGACAACCTGACATCCATCGAGGCGCTCGACGCTTCCCACTCGCCTTTCCTGTCCCTGCCCCAGCAGGTCGCCGACATCGTCAACAGAGTCGGCTGATCGGATCCGGTCCCCTGGGACAGCTGGTCGCTCAGGACGCGACGTGATCGGCGCGAACGGTTGACGGCGGTGGTTAGCGTCGGAGCCATGATCAGTGGGCTTCTCCGACGAATCGCGACCGTCCTCGGTGCTGCGGCGGTCGGTGTGGCCGCCACCGTCACGGCGGCAGCGCCGGCTGCGGCGGACGTCACCCCGGCCGTCACCAGCTACGTGTGGGCCAGCAGCCCCACCGCCACGAGCTACACGGTGCCGACGTGGACCTCCGGCGGCCATACCTACTACTCGTACGCGAAGAATCCCGGCGGCGGGCCGATCACCGTGACCCGGTCCGGTGCCGGTAGCTACCTGGTGCGTTTCGGTGGGCTCGGGTCGCTGGTGACCGGCGGCGGGGGAGTGGTGCACGCGCAGGCGTACGGCGCGGCGGTCCGGTTCTGCACCGTCGGCTCCTGGTACCCGTCCGGCACCGATCTGCTGGTCAACGTCTACTGCTTCGGGGCCAGCGGTGCCCGGCAGGACGCGTACTTCGTGGCGAACTTCGTCGAGGCCAGCGGCTCCACGCTCGCCGCCGACGGCGTGTCCTACCTCTGGTCGAACAACCCGACCTCGCCGATGTACACCCCGAGCGCCTGGTACCGCTACGACGCCAGCGGCGGCTCACCGTGGGTCGCCAGGGACGCGCCCGGCTCGTACGCGGTGGAGCTGCCCGCCTCGGCCGCCCAGACGCAGACCACGTTCTACCAGGTCACCGCTTACACGTCGGCGGCCGTGAAGTGCAAGGTGGACTCGTACGTCGCCGACGGGATCGCCCGGGTACGGTGCCGCAACGCCTCCGGGGCCTTCGTCGACTCCCGGTTCACCATCACCTGGACCGTGCACAACCTGTTGCAGCAGATCGCCCCGACGGCGTTGGCGACGGTCGACGACACGTACCCGTCGGGTGGGCCGGCACCGGAGATCACCTGGACCAACGACAGCTCGGTGAGCGGCGACTACGCCGTCACCCGGACCGGCACCGGACGCTACGAGATGTTCTTCCCGCAGATCATCGACTACTCCGGGCACGCCGTGGCGTACGCGCTCGGCTATCAGGAGGCGCACTGCCACGTGCAGTACTGGCACCCGGTTGGCACCACCGACATGAAGGTCGGCGTGACCTGCGTGAACAGCGCCGGCAGCCCGGTCAACACCCCGTTCATGGTCGGCTTCACCTGGTAGGGCAAGGCGCGCAGACAACCGGCGGGCGTCAGGATTTCCGGAGTTGGCTCAGCCACTCGATGCCGAGCCGGTGGCCGTCGGGGAACTGGTCGTCGCGATCCCAGCGCCAGGTGGTGATCATCGCCAGCACGAGGGTCCGGCAATCTCGGAGCAGGTGGTGATCGACGCCCGGGTACCGGTCTGCGACCTCGTCGGGTGCGTGGGCCAGGTCGAACTCGACCGGTCCCCGGCAGCACGTCTCGAAGTCGACGAAGAGCAGGCCGACCGGGGTCGAGAGCAGGTTGCCCGGGTGGGGTTCGCCGTGCAGGAGCTGTTCGGGCCGGCCACTGTCGCTGACCACCCGGCGCAGCCGGTCCAGCGTGCCCGCCAGGAAGTTGCGGTCGGTGTCGGCCAGCCTCGGGGTCCGGTCGCGGTCCGCCACGAGCGTTTGAGCCTCGGAAACCCGGTCGGTGAAGTGCGGGGTGGGCAGGTCGACCCGGCGCATTCCGGCGTGCAGACGTCCGAGCGCGTTGGCGTAGTCCGCAGGTGGGATCGCTCGATTCAGCGGTTCGTAGTAGGTCCACAGAGTGACCACGTAGTCGTCCCGGGCGAAGACCTCGGGAGCTTCCAGCGCGGCCACCGGGCTGCCGACCTCGAACAGTCGCTGAGCGATGTCCACTTCACGCTGGGCGCACTGGTGCGCCGCCGGCGCCACCTGCGCCAGCACGTCGCAGGGCCGCAGCCGCAGGGTGAGCTTGTTCGAGTTGTGCAGGACGGCGGCGTCGTCGACGGTCAAGCCGAGCGATGAGGCGATCGACACGGCCGCCTGCGTCGCCCGCTGGGCCGCCTCCGCCTGCACCGGACCACCGTAACTCAGCGCAAGCTGTCGCCATGGGCGAGTGGTGCCGGTCGAGGAAAGTGTGCCGTTCCGGTGGGACCTGGTCACACCGGACCAACTCGGAACGTTGCTCGCCGGCGCCGCGCCGCCGGACCTGTGGTTCCTCGACGACCTCGTCACCTGCTCAGGGAAGGTGCTGGCCCGCAGCGGAAACGGTGACCTGTACTTCGTCGGCAGATCGTTGGACTCGATGTTCGACCTGCTCGGCGGAGTTCTCGCCGGACCCGTCGGCGTCCAGCGACTTCATCGGCTGCCGCTGTCGTTCCAGCGCCCGGCGGTCAGGTCCGGTAGGCAGTGGCGGCGGCGTCCGTTGACCCGCGCCGAGGTGACCCAGGGGCGACGGTTCCTCGACGCGGTCGGGCTGACGCCACACACGCTGGCCCGACGGGACCGGCCGGCGGTCCTGGTCGACGTCGTGGACGGTGGTGGGACGTTCACCGAACTGTTCACCCTGCTGCGCGACTGGATCGACGCCGACCGCGAGCCGTGGCCGGTCATCCGCCGCAAGCTGCGCTTCGTCGGCGTCACCAGGCGGACCTCGACCAGCCCGAAGACGTACCGGTGGCAGCAGCACGCCGACTGGACCCGGACGCTGCCCGCCGCCGCCGTGACCAACGTGTCGCTGGATCCGTCAGTCTGGTCGTACTTCGGTGACCACCAGGTGAAGCTGACCCGCTCGTTGTACCCCGACCGGTGGCTGGCCGAAGACACCGGACCCGACCGCGACGAGCGCACCCGGCAGGCCCTCGCCGAGGCCGCCGCGCTGGTCGTGTACGGCCGCAGTCGAGCTGGCCGCCTCGCCGTCGCCCGCGCCGTGGGACGCGACCACGCACTCGGGCAACCCTGGCTGCGCACCCTCGTCACCAACCTCACGAGGAGCTGACCGACAGTGCCAGATGTTCCGCTAGGTTTCCTTGGCACGAGCCACGATCGTCAGGTGGGCAGGGTGCGGCAGCTGTCGCGCTACCCGGTGAAGTCGATGCTCGGAGAGGACCTGGACCAGGGCGTACGTGGACGAGGCTGGCATCGCCGGTGACCGGGCCTTCGCGGTGCTCGACTGTGCCACCGGCAAGGTGGCCAGCGCCAAGAACCCGCGCCTGTGGCGGGACATGCTGACCGTACCCGTACCCGTACCCGTGCTTCAGCGCGCGCGGCGGTAGTGCATGGCCACCGCGCCGTTGCGCAGCGGCTGCGCCGACAGCAGTTCGAGCTGGCGGGTGCCGGGCAGCCCACCCTGGAACAGCGTCGGGCCGTGGCCGGCGATCCTGGGATGGACGAGCAGCTGGTACTCGTCGATCAGGTCCAGCCGGTCGAGCTCGGTCGCGAGCGTGCCGCTGCCGAGGAGGACCCCGGCCGGGGTCGCGTCCTTGAGTTTCTGCACGCCCTCGCGCAGATCGCCGGGGATGTGGTGGCTGTTGGTCCACGGGAAGTCGGTACGCGTCGACGACACCACGTACTTGGGTTTGGCCTCCAGCTTGACCGCCCACTCGCGGATGGCTGGTGGCGCCTCCTGGTCGCCGCGGGCGACGGCCGGCCAGTAGCTCTCCATCAACTCGTAGGTGACGCGACCCCACAGCATCGCCCCGGCCTCGTCCATGAGGCGGGTGAAGAGGGCGTGCGTCTCATCGTCAGCAATCCCCTCCCGGTGGTCGACGCAACCGTCCAGGGTGACGTTGAGGCTGAAGGTGAGCAGTCCCATGGCCGGCGAGTCTAACGCCACGACAGTGTCGCGCCCTGCGATTCTGACCACGGGATGCAACTGGAGGACGCTGGAACCATCGCTCGTGCGACGGGACGTGCCCCACATCGAGGGCTGCGGACGGTTGCAGTTGATCCGACAGACGCCCAGGCGGGTGTCAGGACTTCCGGAGTTGACGTAGCCACTCGACACCGAGTCGGTGGCCGTCGAACTGGTCGGGGTGGGCAGGTCGACCGGCGCATTCCGGCATGCAGACGTCCGAGCGCTTCCAGCGCGGCCACCGGGGGCCGGTGCCACCTGCGGCTGCCTGCGTTGCCCGCTGGGTCGCCTCCGCCTGCATGGGACCACCGTAGATCAGCGTTCTCGGTGCAGCGGCCGCACGTTCCGGTCTCCAGTGTGTCAGGGAACCAACCTGAATTGCTCTTGTCGGCAACCTGATAGATCGTCGCCATGTTGTCGAAACCAGAATTAATCGATGATCGGCGATCATGCCTGATGGCTGGCAGGTTGGACCTCGAAGTGCCCGTGATCGAGATCGAAGTGGCTCGGACCGGAGCCTGACATCCTGGTACCTTCGGTCAAGTCGATCTTCCCGGGTGGACGGCAACTGAGCCTGATCTCTTGATCCTGGAACGTCTCGTCCGGCTCTAATCTGGCCGTCCTTCGTGTAGTCACCGACCTTGGGACGCTTTCATGATCGATAGTACGGAGACCGATGGATCGAAGCCGGGAGAGCAGCCTGTCCCGTTCTTCTACACGCCAACGCCTCCCCAGCCTCCGCCCACGTTCAGCACGATCACCCGGATGCTGTGCAGCGCGGCCTATCTCAACAACGACTTCGCGCGTACTGTGATCGACGAGGTGGTCGGAGACGAGCAACGCGCCGTCGCGAACTCTGTCGATTTCGACCTCGACCCGGTGGTCCGGCACTCCTTCCAGGCCCGGAAGATGTTGTTCATCAGGGATTCCGTCCTGACCGGGCTGCTGTTGGTCGGCCTCATTACCTTCCCGTTCGTGACGCTCGCCTGGATTTTGGTGGCGGCGGGGCTCCTCCACCGGAGCAAGTACCGCGGAGCCCCCAAGTACACGAGGGGGCCTCGTGGCACGGCGTACTTCGTCGCAGCGGCCATCGTCTTCTGCTGCCTCGGCATCTACTCGCCGCTCCTGCTCCTGTTCGCCAGTCTGGCGCCCGAGAACAACGATCCGACGGGGCTGGCCGGCGATGACCCGTTAAGTGGTGCCCTGCCGGTGATCGACGCGTTCTTCACGTTCGCGCTGGCCCTGCCGCTGACGTTCGCCATCGGCACCCTGGCCGCCCTCGCCGTGCACCGGATGATGGCCTTCCGGACGATTCTGCAAGCGTTCGGCGCGGATGTGCCGGGCAGCGCTCCGCAGCTGCCGAACGAGCGGATCGCCCAGCGGCTGCACTGGGTACGCGGGACCCAGAACGGCAACGTCACCGTGCACGCCCGTAACCCGCTACTCGGAGCGGGCGCCGCGGTCGGCAATGCCTCGTGGACGATGGCCCTGAGCCTGCGGACCGACCCGACCCTGCTGCCCCCCACGGATTCGACGCCCCAGCCCCGGGTGAGCGTTCACGACTCGGTCGATCCGTACGAGATCCACGTCGCGATCCGCAAGCGGGTCTGGGCGCTCACCGATCCTGCGCTGCCCGAGCACCAGCGGGTGCCCGGCGTACGGGTAGCGGACCACATCGTCGCCGACGGCGAGCGCCGCGAGGGCGACCCGCTCCTGGACCCGGCCCGCCGGCCGCACTCGGTGGCCTCACCCGAAGCCATCGCCGCGATCATCCGCCACCCGCAGGGCGGACTGCGCTACTACCAGCGGATCACCATCGGCGTCGAGGGCAAACCGGTCGTTGCCGGCGACGGACGCCTGGTGCTGCCGGCGCAGAACCAGGAAGTCGTCATATCCGCCTTCGTTCATGTGGCGGTCGAAGGTGGCCGGCTGTACGCCGAATTCCTCGGCATGATGTTGCCGCCGATCCTTGAGGAGTACCACGTCGCCGACCGCCTGCGGAAGTCGGCGGCGCTGCGGCTCGGTGAGGCGGTGTCGAGCGCGGTGCGATTGTGGCCCGAAACGATCAAGGCGCCACTGCACGCGGCGCGGTCACTCTGGCAGATCATGACGCTGTCGAACCGGATGGACCGGGCACGTGAGGACAGTCAGCAGAACCTCATCCACGACTACGGTGCGCGGATCAGCGTGCGAGAACTGGCGAGCGAGGAGACGCCGCAGAAGTTCCTTCAGTCCCTGGACGCCGAGAAGTACTTGAAGCTGGTCGAGAAGGCGGTGTCCGAGGCGCTGATCGACTACCTCGAGGAACACCACGTCGACACCTCCGAGTACCGGACCCGGATGACCTACATCCAGAACAACAGTACGACGATCTCGGAGAGCACGTTCGTCAACAGTGCCGTGGCCGTCGGCTCCCATTCGTCGGCAAGCAACTGAGAGGTGTGGCCGAACAATGGGCGGTGACAACTTCAACATCAGCAACATGAACGTCGACGAGTCGGCGGTGGCCATCGGCAACAACGCGAAGGCCGAAAGAAGCGCGGCGAAGGCCGAAAGGAACGCGCCGACCGGCGTAGGCCAGGCGCCGTCCGCGCCGATCGACGCGGTGCCCACGGCCGGTTCCCCGCAAGCGGCCGGATCGCTGCGAATCCTGTACCTGACCGCTGCCCCGCACGGTGACCTGCGGGTCGACCAGGACCTCCGGATCGTCCGGGAAGCGGTGCGGGCGGCCACGTACCGGGAGCTGGTCGCCGTCGAACCGATGGCCGCCGCCACCGACACCGATCTGCTGGACGGCCTGGCGCGCTGTCGCCCGCACGTCGTCCACTTCTCCGGGCATGGCAGCAGATCCATGCTGGAATTCGACGGCGGCAGCGGCTCACCTGCCTCCAGCTCGGCGATGAGCGCCAGGACGTTCGTGAACGCGCTGAACGCCGTCGACCGGCCGCCCCGCCTGGTGGTGCTGAACTCGTGCCACTCGGCGGCACAACTGGAGGTGCTGACGACGGTGGTCGCCGCCGCCGTCGGGATGAGTGATCGGATCAGCGACAAAGCAGCGATCGCGTTCGCCGCCCGCTTCTACGCCGCCCTGGCCGAAGGCCAGTCGGTCGCCAGCGCTCTGGCGCTGTCCAGAATCGGTCTTGAGATGAGCGGGTTTCCCGACGCGGAGCTGCTGACTCTCCGCACCGCACCCGGCGTCGACCCGGCGAGCCTGTTCCTGGTCGACGCAGGTCGATAGTCCAGGCGGGAGGAGCTGACCAGGCGGGACCCGACTCGGGTCCCGCCTGGTCAGGGATTCGAGGCCACCGTCCCGGCGAGGTGCCGGATCCGCCACGGCGTCAGCGCGTACGCGGCGAGACCGGCCACGCACAGCCCGACCGCCAGCAGCAGGCTCGGCAGATGGCCGGCCGGCTGGACGGTGAACTCCCACCAGCGGTAGCCGCCGCTGGTACCGTGCCCCCAGTAGAGGATCGCGCAGACCGCTACCCAGGGCGGGATCCAGGAGTACGCCCAGCCGAGCACCCGCCCGCCCAGCAGCGCCAGCCCAAACCAGGCCAGCAGTGCTCGGGCGACCAGCGGCGTCAGCGCCGGGTCGACAGCGACCGTCATAGCGGTGAGAACGCTGGCGGCCGACACCGCGAAGGCGCCGCCGAGCACCCAGCCGCGCAGCCGGTGGTACGCCGCCCCGCCGGCCGCCTCCAGCGCGTGCATCGGGCTGGCCAGGGTGAGCACGGGCAGCGTGCCCGAACCGACCCCCAGCAGCCGCCAAAACTCGACGTTCGCGCCGCCGCTGTCGGTGGCGGCCGGGACGACGGTCGCGTACGCGCCCCAGCCGACGGCGACGGCGGCGATCAGCACCATCACGGCCAGCAGCCACCACGCCTTGCGTACCTGCAAGAAGACGGCGACCACCTGCAGCCGCGACCAACGGTCATGCTCATCCGGCACAGCGGTGGTGTTCCTTCACCTCGGCGATGAGAGTCGACGCCCAGGCCGCCTGATCCTGCCCGGATGAGGCGTCGGCGACGTCGCGACCGACGGCCCAGGCTGCCTGCAGGTCGGCCGGAGCGTTCGTCCGGTAGTCTGGCGCGCCCCCACCGGCCAGCCGCCATTCGAGCCAGGCGAACAGCTGATTCCACCGCCGCTCAGGGTCCGGCTCGGCTTGTGGCTCACAATCGGCGAACACCGTACCGAGGATCGCCGACGCGACGCCGCGGGCCAGCCCCCACCTGCTCCCTTCGGAGATGTCGAACTCCGGATCGAACCGTCCCGGAAGCTCCCGAGCGGTGTATTCGTCGATCCACTGGGTGGAGCCGGACAGCGCGTAGTCGACGACCCGGTCCGGCAGTTCCAGTTCGACCGGAAGCGCGGCCACCTCCCGGTCCAGCTCCTCAATCATCGGTACGTACTTTTCGTGCTCAGGCCACAGGCAGTATTCGATCGTGCGTTGGATGCACAACGGTTCCGCCACCGGAGCGCGGTAACTGACCACCGTGGTAGTCAGATGCGCGGCGACGATCCCGGCGAGCGCCAGCACCGCCACCGCGACCCGCCGACCGAACAACGCCGGCCGGACCGTCCTGGCCGGTAGCGCGCAGACGGCCACCGCGAACAGGGCCACGGCCGCCAACCGTACGGCGATCGAGTCGAGATGCAGCTCGAACCAGGGCGGCCCGGACACGCGGGTCAGCTGCGTGGACGCTTCCAGCAGCGAGGTGGCGATGAACCAGCTGAGCGCGGCGCAGATGGCGGCGACCAGTGGGGCGAGTAGCTTGCCGACCAGCCAACCCCACGCCGTACCGAAGATGATCGTGGTAAGGCCGAGGAGGACGTACTGGAAGAACGTACTTACGCCCGGTGGGAAGATCGTGGCCGCAGTCGTCGCGAACGCGACCGCCGCAACCAGCAGGTAGGGCGCGACCAGCCAGGACAGGGCCGCCGCGAACCGGGTCAGCTCGATGGTTACCGGTCGGATCGCGGCGGCGGCCTCCTGCTCGTGCAGCCCGCGCAGCTCGACGGCAGCGGCGATCCAGGCCGCGAGCCCGGCGGCGAAGACGCTGACGAAGAAGGCACTGATCTGCGCAGCGGCACCAGTCTCCGGCCAGATCCCGATCCAGAATCTGCTGCGTCCGAACAGGATGGCGAGCCCCAGGACGAGCAGTGGAGCGAAGCCCCACCGGGCGACGCTGGTCCGCAATTGCAGCCACAGCGCAGACCGCGCAGCCACGCCCCGTACCGGACGAAGTCGCCGACCCGGATGCCGGGTTCGAACCCGGACCGCTGCGGCAGATAGCCGATGTGGCGTCTGGCCGCTCTGGCCTCGGCTTCGGACCGTACCGGGCTGCCGTTGACCGTCAGGCTGCCGGCGCGCGGCGGCTGCACGGTCGCCAGGGTCCGCAGCAGGGTCGTCTTGCCGGCACCGTTCGGCCCGAGCAGTGCGGTCACCCCAGGACGAAGCTCCAGGTCAAGTCCCTCAAACACGGTACGGCGTCGATAGCCCTGGCTGAGTCGCGTGGCGGAAATCAAACGTGCACCCTTCGAGTTCGTGGCCCCCGTCCGCTGGAGCTGCTAACTGGCCGGGTCCGTTATACAGGTGAAGCTGACCTGCTCGCTGTACCCCCGACCGACCGGTGGCTGACCGAAGCTGCCGCGCTGGTGGCGTACTGACGTAGTCGGGCAGCCCTGGCTACGCACCCTCGTCACGAATCTCACGAAGAGCTGAACGACAGCTTCCAGATATGTCTTGATGATCTATAGAGGACTGTGACGGCGGTCACAAATCTGGGGTGGTAAGTGGGGGCCTTACAAGGGTGTCACCTGCGCGTCCACAGCTGACTCCAACATCATCCGGTAGTGGCCTAGTGGCCCAGGGTTGACGAAGCTAAATAGGTCGTTGACTATGGCAAGGGCGGTTCAACAAGCAGGGTGTGGGCCAACCGGCCGCGCCGAGTCGCCGTTGTCATTGCTGCCGTTCCCGCAGCACCAGCCTCCGTCCTCGCCATTTCAAAACCCGGAAATGACGCGTGGATTCGAAAGCGACCTGGATGGTTGCTCGACAAAGAGGAGTTAGCCGCATGGGTATGCCTGGCAGAACCCGTATTACCCGGGGTGTTCGACGCCTCGGCGTCATCGCGCTGGCCGTGGCCGTCGCGCCAGTCCTGTCCGCCACCGGGGCCACTGCGGGTCCGGCCGAGGTGGAGACCAAGCCGACCCGGGTCGCCGGCTCCGATCTGAGCACCAGCAGCTCGCTCGCGCCGGTGCGGCTGCCGGGTGACAAGACCGCCCGCACCTATTCGCCCGCGCAGCTCAAGGCGTTCGAGCGCACCGGCGGAGACCCCGACGTGCTGGCGTACTGGACACCGGAGCGGATGAAGGCGGCCAAGCCGCTGGACGCACCCGGCGACGCCGTGTGGGTCGAGAACACCGCGCGGGCCATCGCCAGCAAGACGCCCACGGTCGTGACCAAGCCGGTGGCCGCCACCGTCGCGACGAAAGAGATCGCTGCCCCGGATCCGGTGACGAACTTCTCGATCACCAACGGCAAACTGTTCATCGGCGGCTACGAGAGCGGCTCGTGGTGCTCCGCGTCGGCGGTCGCCACCTCGTCCAAGCGGGTGTTGATCACCGCCGGCCACTGTGTCCACAGCGGCCAGGGCGGTGACTGGTTGAGCAACCTGGTCTTCGTGCCGAAATACAACGCCTTCAACGCCGACCACGACCCGGTCGGCCGGTTCCAGGCGTACCGGTTGCGGACGTTCAACGAATGGATGAACAACAGCAACCTCAACCGGGACGTCGGCTGGGTGACCACGTTCTCCGGTGGTGACTGGAACACGACGGTCGTCGACACCGTCGGCGGGCACGGCCTCGCCTACAACGGTGGCACCGAGTTCGATGTGTCGATTTTCGGTTACCCGAGCAACCGCGACGGCGGGGACAGGATGTGGGCCTGCTGGGGCACCGCCGTCGACAACAGCATTCTCGACAACCGTTCGAAGATCACCTGCAACTTCGGTGGCGGTTCCTCGGGTGGTCCGTGGATCTGGAATTACAGCAACGCCAACGGTCTCGGCCATGTCCGATCGGTTATGTCCACCGTTGACGGCAGCGGAGTGAACCGGGGGCCGTATTTCGACACGGCGGTCCTCGACGGCACGAACGCCGCCAACGGCGACTGGTAATCTGAGTCGATGCTGACGCGACGACCGCCTCGACTGACAGCCGTACTGCTGGTCGGGGCGGTCGTCGCGCTGAGTGCCTGCGGCCCGGCGGCCGAGCCGGGCGACGACGGCGACGGCACCACCGCCACCCGGGCGCCGGACGCCGCAACGAGCCCGGGAGCGCTGCCGGTCCGCGACGACCTGGTCGACCCGCAGGTCGTCGCTTGGCGCAGCTGGCGAGCCGTCGACGACCGTACCCTCGAATTTACCGTGACCGCCGGTCCCGCCGACTGCTACGGCGCCGAGCCGCAGGTGCAGGAGAGCGAGACAGCGGTGCGCGTCCAGATCCGGGTGGGCCGGCTGCCTGAAGCGGCCGACGAGGAATGCCCGGCGATCGCCCTGGAATCGGCCGTCCTGGTACGCCTGGCCGCGCCGCTGGGTGACCGCGAGGTCGAGCAGCTGAACTGACCCCCGTCCCGTGCCCCGGGTCGTCGTGCATGGCGGCACGGCCGGGTCGAAGGCCGCGCCTACCATCGGGGTCATGGCACTGACGGCGGACGACGTCGACCGGTTCGAAGCGGCCCGGCCGCGCCTGGCGGCGATCGCCTACCGCCTGCTCGGCTCCGCCAGTGAGGCCGAGGACGCCGTACAGGAGACGTTCCTGCGCTGGCAGGCCGCCGACGTCGACCGGATCGACGTCCCCGAAGCGTGGCTGACCAAGGTCCTCACCAACCTGTGTCTCAGCCAGTTGACCTCCGCGCGGGCCCGCCGCGAAACCTACGTCGGCCAGTGGCTGCCCGAGCCGCTGCTCGCCGGCGACCCGATGCTCGGCCCGGCCGACACCGCCGAGCAGCGCGAATCCGTCTCGTACGCCGTCCTCGCCCTGATGGAACGCCTGACCCCGCACGAGCGGGCCGTGTACGTCCTGCGGGAGGCGTTCGACTACCCGCACCGCGACATCGCCGGCATCCTCGGCGTCTCCGAGGCCGCCAGCCAGCAGATCCTGCACCGGGCCCGGCGGCACCTCGCCGACGGCCGGGCCCGCACCGAGGTCGACCGGGGCGCCGCCCGGCGGGTCGTCGAAGAGTTCCTGGCCGCCGCCACCAGCGGTCGCATCGAGCCGCTGCTACGCCTTCTCGCCGGCGACGCCGTCTCGATCGGCGACGGCGGCGGACACATCCCGGCCCGCGCTGTGCCGGTTGTCGGTGCCGTCGCGGTCGCGAAGTTCCTGCGCGGCCTGTTCACCCCGGGGGCGGCCAAGCGGGCCCTGCTCGGCGGCTCGCCAGCGGTGTACGCCTGGACCGCCAACGGTGATCCGGCGGTCGTGGTCGTCGTTGACGGACGGGTCATCGGCGTCATGTGCCTGCAGGTCACCGCCGACGGTGTGGCCGTGGTCCGCAGCCAGGTCAACCCCGACAAGCTGCACCGGGCCACCGTGTCCTGGGCTGCGGCCGACCACGGGGAACCGCTGTTCACCGCCTTCTGAGCACACAGTGTGAGGTGCTTCACGCCGCGGTCGCGTCAGCAATCGCGGGGCTGCCCGGTTCAGGTGCTGTCACACCCCGTGCAGACAGACAGGAGCAGGACATGCGGCACCGCATCGTCGTCCTCGGCGCCGGCTACGCCGGAGCCATCGCCGCCGGCCGCCTCGCCCGGCGGCTCGACCCCGCAGACGTCGCCATCACCGTTGTCAACGCCGAACCCGACTTCGTCGAACGCGTACGGATGCACCAGTTGGCGACCGGCCAGGACCTCAAGCCCCGACCGTTGCGGGAGATGTTCGCCGGTACCGGCATCGAGCTGCGGGTCGCCACGGTCACCGGCGTCGACGTCGACGCCAGGACCGTCACGGTCGCGGCCAGCGACGGCTCCGACGGCAGCGGGGCCAACGAACTGGGCTACGACACGCTCGTCTACGCCCTCGGCAGCGGCTGGAACCCCGGAGCCGTCCCCGGCGTCGCCGAACACGCCGCCGAGATCGCCAGCCGGCCCGGCGCGCTGCGGCTGCGGGCCCGGCTGGCCGGCCTCGCCGCCGGTCGGCCGGTCGTCGTGGTCGGCGGTGGCCTGACCGGCCTGGAGGCCGCGACCGAGATCGCCGAGGCCCGCCCGGATCTCGACGTCGCCCTCGCCGTGCGTGGCGGCCTCGGCGACACCCTGTCGCCGAAGGGCCGGGCGCATCTGCGCAAGGTCCTCGCCGGGCTCACCATCACTGTGTACGAGCACACCGCCGTCACCGGCGTCGCCGCCGACCGGGTCACCACCGCCGACGGCGGCACCATCCCGGCCGCCGTCACCGTCTGGACCGCCGGCTTCGCCGTCCACCCGATCGCCCGTACGACCGGATTGCAGCTGGCCGACAGCGGCCAGATCGTCGTCGACGGCACCATGCGCTCGGTGTCGCATCCGGACGTGTACGCCGTCGGCGACGCGGCCTGGGCAATCGGATCCGGCGGCAAACCGCTGCGGATGTCGTGCGCCTCGGGCACCCCGATGGCGTGGCAGGCCGCCGACTCGATCGCGGCCCGGATGACCGGCGGGAAACTGCCGAACGCGCCCCTGCGCTACGTCAACCAGTGCATCTCGCTGGGCCGCCGGGAGGGCCTGATCCAGTACGTCACCGCCGACGACCGCGCCAAGCCGGCGGTGCTGACCGGACGGCTCGCCGCCGGCTACAAGGAGCTGGTCTGCAAAGGCGCCGCCTGGGGCGTCGCCAACCCGACCCTGCGGCTGCCTGCCCGCCGCCGCAGCGTCAGCCGGGTCAGGGCTGGAGCAGCACTTTGATGGCGCTGCGTTCGTCCATCGCCCGGTAGGCGTCGGCGGCCCGGTCGAGGGGCAGGGTCAGGTCGAAGACCCTGCCCGGGTCGATCTCCCGGCGCTGGATCAGGTCGATCAGGTCGGGTAGGAAGTGGCGTACGGGGGCGGGACCGCCGTGCAGGTGTACGCCGGAGAAGAACAGTTCCTCACCGGGCAGCTGCACGCCGTGGGCGACGCCGACGTAGCCGACGTGCCCGCCGGCCCGGGTGGAGCGGATCGCCTGGAGCATCGACTCCTGGGTGCCGACCGCCTCGATGACCGAGTGCGCGCCGAGGCCGCCGGTGAGTTCCTTGACCCGGGCGACACCCTCGTCGCTGCGTTCGGTGACGATGTCGGTCGCGCCGTACTCCAGGGCGAGCTTCTGCCGGGAGGTGTGCCGGCTCATCGCGATGATTCGCTCCGCGCCGAGCTGCTTGGCGGCCAGGACGCCGAGCAGGCCGACGGCGCCGTCACCGACGACGGCCACCGTTTTCCCCGGCCCGGCCTGGGCGGCGACCGCGCCGAACCAGCCGGTGCCCAGCACGTCGGAGGCGGCGAGCAGGCTCGGGATCAGGTCGGCGTCCGGGGCGTCGGCGGTGGCGACGAGCGTGCCGTCGGCCAGCGGGATACGCGCGTACTGGGCCTGCGAGCCGGTGGGGGTGGCGAACTCCCGGTTGACGCAGTGCGTGTGGTAGCCGGCCCGGCAGATCTCGCAGGTGTTGTCGGAGGCGAAGAACGAGCCGACGACGAACTGCCCCGGCCGTAGGGTGCGGACCTCGTCGCCGACCTCCTCGACGTAGCCGACGTACTCGTGGCCCATCGGCTGCGGACGGTTGATCTTCTCGATGCCCCGGTACGGCCACAGGTCGGACCCGCAGACGCAGGTCGCGGCCAACCGGATGATCGCGTCGGTCGGGGCGGCGATCGTCGGCTGTTCCCGCTGCTCCACCCGTACGTCACCGGGGGCGTAGAGGACGGTTCCGAGCATGATGGGTACTCCTTCAACGAACACAGATGATCAGGCCGATCCCCGCGTGGCGTCCGCCGCTCGAGGCCGGGCGCTGCCCAGCTAACCCGGTTTCCAACCGGTCGGGGAGTTTCTGCCGAAAGGTGTACCAGCAGGGCACCCCACCGCCCGGCGGTGCGACGTACCGTCGGTGACGTGGACAACCGCACCGAGGTCCGCGAGTTCCTCGTCTCGCGCCGCGCCAAGATCAGCCCGGAGCGGGCCGGGCTGCCCGCCGGCACCAACCGCCGCGTCCCCGGGCTGCGCCGCGCCGAGGTCGCCGCGTTGTCCGGGGTGAGCATCGAGTACTACGCCAAGCTCGAACGCGGCGCGTTGGCCGGGGTGTCGACCAGCGTGCTCGACGCGATCGCCCGCGCCCTGCAGCTCGACGACGCCGAACGGGCCCACCTGTTCGACCTGGCCCGCGCCGCCGAGGGCAGCAGCACCCTGATGCGGCCCCGGCGTCGCCGCACCCGGCAGTGGAGCCCGCACCCGAGCCTGCAGTGGACCCTCGACGCCGTCACCGACGGGCCGGCGTTCGTGCGCAACGGCCGGATGGACCTGCTCGCCGCCAACCAGCTGGCCCGCGCCTTCTACGACCAGGTGTACGCGCAGCCGCAGCGGCCGCCGAACCTTGCCCGGTTCACGTTCCTCGACCCCGCCGCCCGGGACTTCTACCCCGACTGGGAGACGGCAGCCGACATCGTGGTCGCCATCCTGCGGACCGAAGCCGGCCGCGACCCGCACGACAAGGACCTGCACGACCTGGTCGGGGAGCTGTCCACCCGCAGCGCCCAGTTCCGCACCCGGTGGGGCGCGCACGATGTCCGCCACCACGGCACCGGCACGAAGACGTACCGGCACCACGTCGTCGGTGAGTTGACCCTCGCCTACGAAGGGCTGGAGATGGCCGCCGAGCCCGGACTGACCCTGACGATCTACGCGGCCGAGCCGGGTAGCCCGTCGGCGGACGCACTACGCCTGCTCGCCTCGTGGGGCGTTTCCCAGCAGCAGCCGGACACCGTCGACCGCTAGGAACCGCCCAGCGCCTGGCGCAACGCCTGCTCGCGTTCGGCGATTATCGCCTCGGTCTGCGGCTGCAGCTCATCGAGGGCGGACTCCATCGGGCCCTTCGAGAAGAAGCCGGCCGCGTTCACCATCAGAACCCTGCCAGCCGCAACAGCGTTCGCCAGCTGCGTCGCGGCCTGTTCGGCTTCCGCCGGGAACTCGATGGCTGCCAGTGCTTCGCCGTAGGTGACGAACAGATCCGCCAACGCCCGCGCGTCCTGCTGGGCGGTCAGCAGCCCGGCATCCAGCAGACCGTCGCCGGCCCGGTCCACGTTGGCGGCGAGTTGCCGCGCCAACGGCTCGTACTGGCTGTGGAACCGCTCGGCGGCCTGCTCGAACTCGTCGGCGGGTCCGCTGCCCCTGGTCAACGCCACCACCACCACGACCGTGACCACGGCCAGCATTACGATCACCGCGCCGACTACGGCCAACCCTGCGACGGGGGAGCGACGGCGTTCATCCGTGGCAGTCATCAGGAGTCCACTCCGGCCTGGGCCCTGCTGCAGGCGGTGTCGGCCTGGCGCAGTGCGGCGTCCAGCTTGTCCTCGTCGCCCGCGCGGGCGGCGTCGAACATCTCCTGCGCCCGCCGCATGCACGGCAGGAGGACGTCACGTTCCTCGGTCACGCCGGCCAGGTTCTCCTTGGTGGTGTCGAGCTCGCTGGTCAGTTCGCCGACTCGCGTCTCGGTCTCGGTGATTCTCTCGTCCCGCTCGGCGACGATGTCACGTTGTTCCTGCAGTTGGGTGGTGAGGTCGGACCTGGTGTCGCGCAGTTCACCGCGTTCGTTGAAGTACAGGCCGAAGCCGACGGCGCCGAGGGCGAGAAGCAGCACCGACAGGACCGCGAGAACCAGGGTGGCACGTCCTTTCGGTGCGGGCGGCGGCACCTGCGGGTAGGTCGGCGGCCCGTACCCGGGCGGCCCGGAGGTCGGCGGCCCGGAGGTCGGCGGTGCGGGGGTCGGCGGCCCGTACGCCGGTGAGGTGGCGGTCGGCGGTGCGGGTGTCGGCGGCGGAGGCGCCGGTGGATAGGCGTTGGTCGGGTAGGTCGGCGCGGGGGTCGCCGGGGCACGGTACTGGGCATCCTCCGACCCGTACGGGTACGACATGGTTCCTCCGATGGTGTCGATCAGCAGACGTGGAAGGTCTCGCAGGCGGTCTGAATCGGTACGGCGAGGCCGATGCCCTCCGCGTCCCGCGCCT
The DNA here is from genome assembly GCF_029626105.1 of Solwaraspora sp. WMMD792. Classification (NCBI taxonomy): domain Bacteria; kingdom Bacillati; phylum Actinomycetota; class Actinomycetes; order Micromonosporales; family Micromonosporaceae; genus Solwaraspora; species Solwaraspora sp. WMMD792. The sequence continues at coordinate 3,286,179 of NZ_JARUBH010000009.1, read as the reverse complement.
TCGCGTTGGCGATCCCCACGACCTCCTTACGGGTGTTGATGACGGGTCCACCGGAGTTGCCGGGGTTGACGGGCGCGTCGAACTGGATCACCGACCCGGGTCCGTCGGTCCGGTCCCGCACCGCGCTGACCACGCCGGTCGTGATGGTCTGGGTGAGCCCGAGCGGCGCGCCGACGACCAGGACGCTCTCGCCGGCACCGGGGGGATCGGCTGCGGCGGGCAGGCCAGCGAACCCGGTGTCGACCTTCAGCAGGGCGATGTCCCGCGACTGGTCCACGTCGGTGATCACCGCCGTGTACCGCTTGCCGTCGCGTTCCAGTTGCACCGACCGGTCGCCGGCCGTCCACACCGCCTCGACCACGTGGAAGGCGGTCAGCACGTTGGTGCGGCCGGTCCCGGCGGATGTGCTGTCGCCGGACATCGTGACGGCGAACGCGCTGCCGGAGAAGTCGTCGGCGATCACCTGGAAGACGCTGGGCAGCACGGCGGCGGCGACGGCCGGCGGGTCGAAGGCCTGTTGATTGTCGTCCTCGACTGCGGCGAGCCGGCCGTCCAGGCTGTCCAGCCGCTGGTCGGTGCCGTCGGCGGTGTCCTGCGCGGTCCGCTGCGCCCCGGCCAGATCGTCCCGCAGCTGATCGATCTGCCCCGCCTGGACGGCGACGGTCACCGTGAGCGCGATCAGTACGGCCGTGACCCCTGTCGCGGCGGCCCAGCGCAGCACGCGCGTTGCCATGACACCCCCATGAAACTACTCTCCGTCCCGCCTGTGTCATCGACGGTATCTGCGTCGGTCCAGGGGCGGTGATGGTCGTTCGACCCCCATCGACGCCGGGACGTGGCACGGCGCCGATACGATCAGGACCGTGCCGGGCGCGGTGGAACAGCGGCTTCTCCGTAACGGGCTGCGGTACGCGCTCGGCCTGCGGACCGTCGTCATCGGACTGTCCAGCACGGTCTACCTCGTCCTCGGCACCGCGCCCGACCGCGTGATCGCCGTTGCCGTGGTGCTGACGCTCAACGCCTGGAGCATCGGCTACGCCGTCGCGCTGGTGCGCGGCTCCCGCCGTACCCGTCGATGGCTGCCGCTGGCCGACGTCGCGGTGGTGTGCGGCGCCTGCCTGACCCAGACCTGGACCGTCGTGTCCGACCCGAGCGGGGGTTCGACCTGGATCCTCGTCGTCGTGAACCTGGTCGTCGTCACCTACCCGTGGCAGGTCGACTGGCCGCAGCTCGCCGGCGCCACCGCCGCCATCGTGACCGCGTACTTCGTCGGCGCGACCCTGGCCGACCCGGGCGGCTGGCTCGCCGACCCGGCGATCGGGCCCTGGACGGCGGCGCAGGCAGCCCTGTCCTGGGGGCTGTACCGGTTCGTCCGGCGCGGTGCCCGCGCCGCCGACCGGGCCGTCGACGGGGCCGCGCAGCTGCGGCGGGCGGCGGCGATCGCAGCGGCCAGACGGCGCGACGAACGGGAGTACCTCGCGGCGCTGCACGACACCGCCGCCGCGACCCTGCTGATGGTCGGCAGCGGCGTCCTGGCCCACAACACACCGTGGCTCGCCGCACAGGCCCGTCGCGACCTGCGGGAACTGCAACGCTCCGCAGACGCCGCCCAGGGCGAGACCGACCTGGTCCCGCTGCTGCGCGACGCCGCCGGCACCGCTGCCGTCCACGTCACCTGGCACACCCCCGACCGGCTACCGCTGCCGGCCGCCGATGCCGTGGCGCTGGGTCGCGGCGTCCGCGAGGCGGTGACCAACGTGGCCCGCCACGCCGGGACCGACCGGGTCGACATCCGGGTCGACCACGACCCCGACCAGGTCACCGTGTCGATCATCGACCGGGGCGTCGGCTTCGACCCGGCCCGGGTCGGCCCCGACCGGTACGGGGTGACCCGCTCCCTGGTCGAGCGGATGACCCGCATCGGCGGTCAGGCCCGGATCGACAGCCGCCCCGGCCACGGCACCACCGTCACCCTGACCTGCCCCCGGGTCGTCACCGACAGCGGCGGTACCGACCGAGATGTCATCGCCGCCTCGTTCCAGCGGGGACTGCGCTGGGCCGTCGTCGTCCTGAGCCTGGCGATCCTGCTGCTGCTCGACCTGGCCCGGCTGCTGACCAGCCGGGAGGCGTACGTCTCGCTCTGGCCGCAGCTGCTCACCTGGGCCGGCCTGACGGCGGTGACCCTGGCCGTGGGCGTCGCCACCTGGCGCGACCGACCGCTCGGCCGGTGGCGGCTGCCACTGCTGGCGCTGGTCTTCGGGCTGTCCGCGCTGGCGACCTCGTCGGTACGGCCGGAGTACCTGCTCGGCCCGGCACACTGGTCCGAAGGCGACGCCGGCTGGCAGGTCGTGCTGCTCATGATGGACACCCGGATCGCCGCCTTCGCGGCCGTCCTCGCCGCCCAGTACCTGATGACGTTCGGGCAGGCTGCCCTCGCCTGCGAGGCGGCGTTGAGCATCGCCGGTGCGGTCAGCGCCACCTGGGCGGTGCTCGCCTTCCAACTCGCGATCGCGATGATCGCCACCGTGCTGCGCGCCATGGCGGGGTCGTCGGCGAAGGCGCTGGCTGCCGCCGAACGGGTCCGTACCGCAGAGGCCGTCGCCCGGCACCTGCACACCGACCGGGCCGACCGGATGTCGGCGCTGGCGACCACCACCGTACCGCTGCTCGACGGCCTGGCCCGCGACGAGCTGGACCCCGGCGACGAGGCCGTCCGTCGGTCGTGCGCCGCCGAGGCCGCCCGGATGCGCCGGCTCATCGCCGAGGACACCGGCACCGCCGACTCCCTCGCCCACGAGCTGCGGGCCTGCATCGAACTGGCCGAACGCAACGGGGTCACGGTCTCCTTCGCCGACCGGGGCACCCGCCCCGAGTTGCCGCCGCCGGTGCGCCGCCGGCTCGTCGAGCCGGCGATCGCCGCCCTCGCCACCGCCCGGGGCGGCACGGCGGCCCGGCTCACCGTGGCCAGCACCGGCCGGTCGGTGACCGTCAGCGTCGTCGCCGCCTGCCAGCCCCCGCCGCCGACACCCGACGGCGACGGAGTCCACCGGTCCACCACCGTCACCGGCGGTCGATGCTGGATTCAGGCCACCTGGCAGGGAGAACAATGATCACTGCGGTAGTCGTGGACGACCATCCCGTCGTCGTCGCCGGGGTGCGTGCCTGGTGCGCACTGGCCGACCCACCGATCGAGGTCGTCGCCGCCGGCCCCACCGTCGCCGTCGCCTGGCTCGACCCGGGGGCGAGCGCCGACGTGGTCGTCCTCGACCTGCAGCTCGACGTCACCGGCCCGGCGTACGGCGACCTGAAACGTCTCGTCGACGCCGGCCGTCAGGTCGTCGTCTACAGCATGCGCGACGACCGGGACAGCGCCCTCACCGCCCTCGACATCGGCGCCTTCACCTACCTGACCAAGGCCGAGGGCGCGGACCACCTGGTCGCCGCGATCACTGCCGCAGCGGCCGGTACGCCGTACACCCCACCGGCGCTCGCCGGCGCGTTCGGCACCGACGAACGCCCGCAGCGTCCCCGGTTGTCGCCCCGTGAGCATCAGGTGCTGATCGAGTGGTTCCACTCCGAGTCGAAGGAGATGGTCGCCCACCGGCTGCGCCTGACCGTGCACCGGGTCAACTCCTGCCTGGAACGGGTCCGGGTCAAGTACGCCAACGTCGGCCGGGAGGCACCCACCAAGGCCGCCCTGGTGGCTCGTGCCCTGCAGGACGGGCTGATCACCACCGACGAACTCTGACCGACCAGCTTTGATCTGAGGATCACGTCAGACTGTCGGCCGGGATCGTGGTCCTGGTGAGCCGCTGCGAGACCTGCCAGACGCGTACGGCGTCCTCGGTGAGCAGCGGGGAGAAGGTCCGGTGCTCGACCGGCGGGCCGCCCAGATTGCCGAGGCCGGCGGGCCCGTACAGCACACCGCCTTTCGCGTCCGGGGCCGTCGCGGCGAGCAGCGCCGGCAGGGCCGCCGTCTCGACGGTGCCGAGCAGGATGCCCCGGGCCGACAGGGCACGGATCAGCCGTACCTGCGGGGTGTCCTTGCTGCGGCCGACCTCCGGTCGGGCGGCGAGCAGGCTGGTCGGGGCCACCCCGGGGTGGGACAGGTTGCTGGTGATGCCCCAGCCCTCGGCCCGACTGCGGCGGTCCAGCTCCAGTCCGAACAACCCGAACGCGATCTTGGATTGGCTGTAGGCGCGCTGCCCGTGGTAGCCGCGTTCCCAGCCCAGGTCGTCCCAGTTGATCGTGCCGCTGCGGGCCGCGATGCTGACCTGCGAGGTCACCCGGGCCCGCCCCGCGCGCAGCAGCGGCAGGAGCCCGCCGACGAGCGCGAAGTGTCCGAGATGGTTGGTGCCGAACTGCAGCTCGTGCCCGTCCGCCGTGGTCTGCCGCTGCGGCGGGGTCATCACCCCGGCGTTGTTGATCAGGATGTGCAGCGGCCGGTCCTCCGCGCGCAGCGTCTCGCCGAGCGCGGCGACCGACGCCAGGCTCGACAGGTCGAGATCGCGCAGCGAGACCGTGGCGTCCGGGACCTTCGCCCGGATTCCGGCCACGGCCGCCTCGCCCTTGCGCCGGTTACGTACCGGCATGATCACCTCCGCGCCGGCGGCGGCCAGTCGGGTGGCGATCACCAGGCCCATCCCGTCGCTCGCGCCGGTGACCAGCGCCCGCTTTCCGGACAGATCGGGAATCGTGCTGTCGATCGTTCGCCGTGCCATGGTGCGTCTCCTCCGTCGGGTACCCACCGATCCTGGAACGTCGACGGCACCGTAACCACGGCCTGCCGATCCCCGGCTCCGGCCGCCCCCCATCGGTCCGGCGGCATCCCCGCCGGTCCGTCGCAGGGGTGGATCGGCGATCCGTGGTTACCGCCGGCCACGGACGGTAGAAACAAGGCAGGACCGCGAAGGAGGCACCCCGATGATCGACCGCGCCGGGCTGGCCGAGTTCCTCCGCAGCCGCCGCGAGGCGCTGCAACCGGAGGACGTCGGCCTGCCGCGCGGCCCCCGCCGACGCACCAGCGGGCTGCGGCGTGAGGAGGTAGCGGCCCTGTGCCACATGTCGACCGACTACTACTCGCGGCTGGAGCGCGAACGCGGGCCGCAGCCGTCGAGCCAGATGCTCGCCTCGATCGCCCAGGGCCTGCACCTGTCACTCGACGAACGGGACCACCTGTTCCGCCTCGCCGGGCACCAGCCGCCGACCCGTGGCGGCGGCGGGACCACCGAACACATCAGCCCCGGCCTGCTGCGGGTCCTCGACCGGCTGACCGACACCCCGGCGGAGATTGTCACCGAACTCGGCGAGACGCTACGGCAGACCCCGATGGGGGTCGCGCTGACCGGCGACACCACCCGGTTCACCGGGCCGGCCCGCAGCTCCGGCTACCGCTGGTTCACCGACCCGAGCGCCCGGGACCGGTACGCCCCGCAGGAACATCCGTTTCTCACCCGGATGTACGCCTCCGGTCTGCGGCAGATCGTCACCCTGCGCGGCCCCGACTCCCGGGCCGCTCGCCTGGCCGACCTGCTCCTCGCCAGTAGTGAGGAGTTCCGCCGGGCGTGGGACAACTACGAGATCGGCGTCCGCCCGCACGACGTCAAACACTTCGTCCACCCGCAGGTCGGCGCCTTGGAGCTGACCTGTCAACAACTGGTCGACCCCGGCCAGGCCCACTCCCTGCTGGTCTACACGGCCGTCCCCGGCAGCGAAAGCCACGACAAGCTGCACCTGCTGTCCGTCATCGGCGCCCAGCCGCTGCGCTGACCGGCGTGGCCGCCCGCCGCGCCTGACGACGCGGCGGGCGGATGCTGTCAGGTGGTCGTGCAGACCAGGTCGGTCGGTGGGTTGTTCGTGCCACCGACGCTGGCGAGGAACCCGAAGGTGGTCGAGCCGCCGGCCGGCAGCGACCCGTTGTAGGACACGTTGGTGACCCGTACGGTCGCGCCGCTCTGCGTGTGGGCGCCGCTCCACATCTGGTTGATGACCTGCCCGTTGGGGAAGGTCCAGGTGACGGCCCAGCCCTGGATCGGTGCGGCGCCGGCGGTCACGGTCACCTCGCCCTGGAAACCGCCGGGCCACGACCCGGTGACCGCGTACGTCGCCCGAGCCCCGGACGGCGGGGGAGAGCTGCTCGGACTCGGGGTCGGGGACAGGGTCGGGGTCGGCGAGACCGACGGGGACGGGCTCGCCGACAGGGTCGGCGTCGGTGTCGGCGACACGCCGGGGCGGGCGAGGCGGTAGGTGCGTCCGGCGCGGCCGGCGAACTGGACCACGTCGGTCTCCGGCCGGGTGGCGCTCGGCGTACCGCCGTCGGTGACGTCGGTGAGGGTGAAGCTGCCGGTGAACAGCCGGGCCCGCAGCCGTACGGTGCCGTCGCGGTCGGCGCGGACGTGGAACTCGTCGGCCTGGCCGTCGCGCCACACCATCGCGACGGTGTAGCCGCCCCGGCCCCGCAGCCCGGCGACCTGCCCGGTCGGCCAGGCGGCGGGCAGCGCCGGCAGCAGGTGCAGCTCCCCGTTGTGGCTCTGCAGCAGCATCTCGGCGATCCCGGAGGTGGCGCCGAAGTTCCCGTCGATCTGGAACGGCGGGTGCAGGTCGAACATGTTCGGTGCCAGCCGGTCGGTGCGCACCAGGTCACGCAGCAGCTTGTGGGCGCGGGCGGCGTCCTCCAACCGGGCCCAGAAGTTGATTTTCCAGGCCAGCGACCAGCCGGTGCCGTCGTCGCCCCGGATCTCCAGGGTCCGGCGCGCGGCCTCGAACAGCTGGGGGGTGCCGCGCCGGGTGATCTGGTTGCTGGGGTGCAGCCCGTAGAGGTGGGAGACGTGCCGGTGGTTGCGTTCCGGCTCGACCCAGTCGGCCAGCCACTCCTGGACGTTGCCCCGGGAGCCGATCCGCATCGGCGCCAGCCGGTCGCGGGCCGCCCGGACCTGGGTCCGCAACGTCGGATCCACGCCGAGGACCTCGCTGGCCCGGGCGACCCCCTCGAACAGGTCCCGCAGGATCTGGTTGTCCATCGTGGGTCCGGCGCAGACGCTGGCGTCGCCGTGGTGGGCGATCTCGGGGGAGTTCGACGGGTTGGTGACCAGGTATCCCAGGTTCGGATGGGTGACCAGGGTGTCGAGGAAGAACTGGGCCGCACCCTTCATCGCCGGATAGTTGGTCTGCAGGAAGGTGACGTCGCCGGTGAACTGGTAGTGCTCCCAGATCAGGGTGGCCAGCCACGCTCCACCGGTCTGCCACATGCCCCAGAACGCGCCGTCGACCACAGAGGAGCCCCGCCACCCGTCGGTGTTGTGGTGGGTCACCCAGCCGCCGGCGCCGTACTGCGCCTGCGCGGTCCGCGCGCCGCTGACCGCCAGGTCCCGGACCATGTCGAAGACCGGCAGGAAGCACTCGGAGAGGTTGGTCGTGTCGGCCGGCCAGTAGTTCATCGGCAGGTTGGCGTTGATCGTGTACTTCGAGTCCCACGGCGGGGTCATCGAGTCGTTCCAGACGCCCTGCAGGTTGGCCGGCTGGCTGCCCGGTCGTGACGACGAGATCAGCAGGTAGCGGCCGTACTGGAACAGCAGCGCGGAGAACTGCGGGTCATCGACGCTCGCGTGCTGGGCGATCCGCACGTCGGTCGGCTGGTCGGCCGCCGCCGTGCGCCCCAGGTCGATCGACACCCGGTTGAACAGCGCCTGGTAGTCGGCCAGGTGCCGGCTGCGCAGCTGGTCGAAACCGACCGTACGGGCGGCGTCGAGGTGGTTGCGGGCGATGCCCTGGTAGTCGCCGTTGACGGTGCGGAAGTCGACGTAACTGGATCCGACCGAGATCAGCAGCGTGACGCTGGTCGCGCCGGACACCCGCAGGCTCCCGCCGGAGCTGCTGACCGTCCCGCCGGTGGCGATGGCGGTGGTCAGGGCGAGGAAGCGCACCGAACCGGTGACGCCTTCCATGCTCCCGGAGGTGCCGTCGAGCGCGATCGTCGTCGCGTTCGGGCTGGAGACGGAGCTGCGCTGCGGGCTGTCGAAGGTGGCGGTGAAGGTGATCGCGTTCGACCGGTCCGCGGTCAGCCGCACGACGATCACCTGGTCCGGCGCGCTGGCGAACACCTCGCGCCGGTACCGCACGCCCCCCAGCGTGTACGTGGTGGTGACGGTGGCCGTGGTGAGGTCGAGTGTGCGGTCGTACTGGGACATGCCGCTGGCGGAGCCGAAGGCGAGTCGCAGGTTGCCGACCGGTTGGTAGGCAAGCTGCCCACCGGGCGAGCCCATCATGGTCTGGTTGATCAGGTTCTGCGCCTGGGTCCACTGCTCGGCGAAGACCAGCCGGCGGATCTCGGCCAGCGCGCCGGCGCCGCGTGGGTTGGCGGAGTCGTAGGGGCCGCCGGCCCAGACGGTGTCCTCGTTGAGCTGGAGTCGGTCGGTGTCGACGTTGCCGAAGACCATGGCGCCGAGTCGGCCGTTGCCGACGGGCAACGCGCGCAGCCAGTCGCTCCCGGCCGGTTCGTCGTACCAGAGCGCCATGTCGCCGGCCGCGAGGACCTGCGGTGGCGTCGCCGGCTGCGCGCGGGCGATCGCGGTCCACCCGGCTGGCAGCAGAACGGCACCCGCCCCGGCCGCCCCGGCGGTGAGGAGTTTTCGTCGGGTCACTTCAGACATAGCGGTTCTCCAGGATCCGTACCGGCGGTTGGCCGCAGGCACGTCGACCCGGCCACCAGGTTATGTATCGAAACTGATCGTTGTTAACGTTAACGATCGGGTCGCTCACGTGTCAACGACCTGCCCGGCGCCGTGCAGTGACGGGCGTACGCCCTCGGCGCTTCAGCGCAGCGACGTTGCCGGACGCGCCAGCCGGGCGCGTACGGCGGCGGCGTCCGGGTGGCCGGCCCGCTCCAGCAGCACCAGCGCCGCCGCCCAGTCGCCCCGGGCCGGGTCGACCTGGCCGCAGGCGTACCGCGCGTCGCCGAGGTCGACCAGAGTCTCCGCCTCACCGCCCCGGTCACCGATCGCGCGGAACAGCCGCAACGCCCGCTCGTGGCAGTCGACCGCCGCGCGATGGTCACCGGCCGCCGCCTCGGCACAACCGGCGGTACGCCAGTTGGTGGCCGCCCCGTGCCGGTTGCCGAGCTCGGTGTTGAGCGCCAGGGCATGCCGGCACAGCTCACGGGCCTGTTCGGGTTCGCCGAGGCGGATCCGGGTCCAGGCGATGTTGTTCATCGCCCGCGCCTGACCGGTCAGGTGCCCGGCCTGCCGGTACAGCTCCAGCGACCGCAGGTCGTAGTCGAGGGCGTCGGCGTCGCGGCCCTGCCGCTCGCACACCCGGGCGAAGTTGACATTGGTCTGTGCCTGGTTCGCCCGGTCCCCGACGGCGACGAACAGCTCAAGCGCCTGCGTCAGGTGCCGGGCGGCCTCGTCGGTACGGTCCAGCTGGGTCAACGCCCGACCCAGGTTGCGGTGCAGATTCGCCTGCGCCGCCTGGTCGCCCAGCCGCACCGCCGCCGGCAACGCGGCACCCTGCACGGTCACCTGGTCGTGCCACAGCGCCCGCAGGTTGACGTAGCTGGTCAGGCTCCAGGCCAGCTCCCAGGCGTGCCGGTCCCAGCGCTCGCTGGCCGCCAGATCGACCGCACCGAGCAGCACCCGGTGCTCGGCCACCAGCCAGCGCATCGCCGCCGCGCCGTCGGCCAACGCCGGCACCACCACCCCGGGCGCCGGGCAGTCCAGCAGGATCGGGTCCCGGTGCGGATAGAGCAGCCGGTCGGCGGCGTACGCGGTGTGCAGCAGGTGGTCGAGCAGCCGCCGGGTCGCGGCCCGCCGCCGCGTCGCCGGCTCCTGCGCCTCGGCCAGCTCGGCGGCGTACGCCCGCAGCAGGTCGTGCAGCACGTACCGTCCAGGCGAGTGCTCGGCTATCAGGCTGGCGCGGGTCAGCACGGCCAGCAGCCGACGGGCGGCGGGCACCGTTTCACCGGCCAGACTGGCCACCGCCGACACGGTCAGCTCCGGCCCGGGATGCAGCCCGATCAGCCGGAACAGCCCGGCGGCGGCCGGGTCGAGCGCCCGGTACGACCAGGAGAACACCGCCCGTACGTCGGCCGCCGGATCGCCAGCGTCGAACACGTCCAGGCCGGCACCGGCCTCGGTCAGCTCGGCGGCCAGGTCGGTGAGAGTGACCGCCCGGTTCACCACCACCCGCGCCGACGCGACGGCGAGCGCCAGCGGCAGCCGGGCACACCGGTCGACGATCCGCTGTGCGGCGGCCGGCTCTGCCCGCACCCTTGCCGGCCCCAGCCGCCGGGCGAGGAACCGCCGCGCCTCGGCGTCGGTGAACAAATCGAGGGCGATCGGCCGAGCCCCGTCCACGGCGACCAGACCGCCCAGCTGACCTCGACTGGTCACCACGGTGACACAGCCCGGCGCGCCGGGCAGCAGCGGGCGGACCTGTTCGGCGTCGCGGGCGTTGTCCAGCACGATCAGCATCCGCCGGCCGGCGACCAGGCTGCGGTAGCGGGCGGTCTGCGCGGCCAGCCCGATCGGCACCCGCTGCGGGGCGACCCCGAGCGCGGCCAGGAACCCGCGCACCACCTCGGCGGGGTCCAGCGCCGCACCGGCCGGATCGAATCCACGCAGGTTCACGTACAATTGTCCATCCGGGAACCGGTCGACGCTGCGGCGCGCCCAGTGCAGCACCAGGCTGCTCTTGCCGACCCCGGGGGTGCCGGTGACCACCGCCAGCGGCGGCTGACCCGGGTCGTCGATCGGCAGCGCGTCCAACTCGACCAGCGCGGCGACCCGGCCGGTGAAGGCCGACGGCGCGGCCGGCAGTTGACGCGGTACGTCGGCCGCCTCCGGCGCGGCGCGCGGGGCCGGAGTCAGAGCCGCCTCCGGGGGTGCGGCCGCCTCCGGGGGTGCGGCCGCCGTCCCCAGTGCCGGGTCCGCGGTCAGGATCCGGTGGTACGTCTGCCGCAGCGCCGCCGCCGGGTCGGTGCCCAGTTCATCGGCGAGTCGAGTACGGACCACCTGGTAGTGGCGCAGCGCCTCGGCCTGCCGGCCGGCCCCGTACAGCGCCCGCATCAACTGACCGGCGATCCGCTCGTCGAGTGGATGCTCGGCGGCCAGCGCGGTCAACTCGCCGAGCAAATCGGCGTGCCCACCGGCGGCCAACCGCAGGTCCACCAGGTCCAGCCGGGCGGCGAGCCGGTCAGCGGCCAGCGCGGTGCGTACCGTGTCGAGCCAGGCCGACTCCAGGGTGCCGAACGGCGTACCGCGCCACAGCGACAACGCCCGGGCCAGCAGCGCCGTCGGTTCGTCGACGGTCGCCGGCGTCCCGCCGGTCCGCGCGGCGGTCGTGCCGGCCCGGGCCCGCCGGACCAGCTGGCCGAACAGCTGCAGGTCGACCAGGGCCGGGTTGACCTGCAGCAGGTAGCCGCCGGACCGGCGGACGATCCGTACCGGGTCGGCCGGGGCCAGCACCTGCCGCAGCCGGGACAGGTAGCCGGCGAGCGCGTTGCGGGCCCGCTGCGGTTGCCGGTCGCCCCAGACCCGGTCCAGCAGCCGGTCGGTGGGCACCAGCCGGTTCGCGTCGACCAGCAGCACGGCCAGGACGCAGCGTTGCCGGGCGTGCCCCAGGTCGAGGTCACGGCCGCCGACCCGCACCGTCACCTCCCCGAGGATCCGTAGCTCGACGTCGGCCCGCGCACTGTCCACCTCCGCAGGATGCTCCGCGTTTCGCGGCTGAGCAGCCTATTTAACGACTGCCGAAACATCTCCGAAGGTCCACCGGTCACTGTCTGGATCGACGGCGCACGCCAGTCATCCCGATCAATCAGAAAAGAGGAGCGATGAACACGAAACAGCGTCGGACAGGTCGCCGGGTGGCGGCGCTGCTCGCCACCGTGGCGATCGGTGCGGCAGCCCAACTCGTCTCGACCACCCCGGCAGCCGCAGTCAGCGGGCTGTTCCGGAGCACCCACCCGGCCTCCGTGCCGGATTCGCTGTCGCCGAAGTACCGGGCGGCCGAGTGCCCGACCGGGACGCGGGTGATCGGCGGCGGTGCCCGGGTCAGCGGCCCAGCCGCCGGGTCGATCCGGCTGAGCGTGCTGCGGCCGGTCAGTGGCCCTGGCCAGAGCGACAGCTACGAGGTCTGGGCGGACGAACCGCCGGGCGGCGTCAGCGGCAACTGGGCGTTGGAGGGGTACGCCATCTGCGCACCGTCGGCCTCGGTGCCCGGCTACACCATCGTCCCGCAGGACTCCACCTACTCGTCGGCGTCGACTCGCAGCACCGCCGCTGGCTGCTCCGGTGGCCAGCGGGTGATCGGCACCGGGGCGGGTATCACCGGTGGCGGCTTCGGCAACGTCGGCCTGCAGATGTCCCGGGCCTCCGGACCACTGGACATCGCCCGGGCCGCCGCCGCCGAGGACGGCGCCTACTCGGGCAACTGGCGGGTTACCGCGTACGCCATCTGCGCCAACCCGGTGGGGGCGGCGGCCGAAGGATCGGTCCAGACCGGGGTCGCCTCGGCCAGCGACTCCTGCCCGGCCGGTGAGCAGGTGCACTCGGTCGGCGGGGCGACGGGAGCGGGTGCCTCCGGGCAGACCTTCCTGAGCTCGCTCTACATGGACGCCGGCCTCACCTCGGTTCGCCTGTCACTGACCGGAGTACCCACCGACGGTCTGGCGATCCAGGCGATCTGCGCCTGACACCGGCGGCGACGGTGATCCCGGGCCGGAGGACCCGATCAGCCGCACAGTGAGAACCGATGGGCCGCAGGGGGCATCCGCCACCCTGCGGCCCACCAGGGATCCCTCATGTTTTCCTCAGTACCGCCTCAGATATCAGCAGGTCGACCGTGCGACGATCTTGGCGCCTCCCGACACGTCGAGGGCGGCGGTGAGGTGGAGACGGTGTCAGCGAACCGCGAGGTTCTCAACTTCTACGCGGGACCGACCGGCCTGCCCCGCAGCGTCATGGAACGCATCCGCGTCGAACTCGGCGACTTCCAGGGCACCGGGATGAGTGTGATGGAGATCAGTCACCGGGCACCTGAGGTCGAGTTCCTGCTGGCCGACACGACCGAGCGGGTCCGTCACCTGCTGGGCCTCGGCGACGAGTCCGACGTTCTGCTGCTGCAGGGCGGCGGATCGCTGCAGTTCGCGATGGTCCCGATGAACTTCTCGGCACCCGGTGACCCGGTCGACTACATCGACACCGGGTACTGGGCCGCCAAGGCGATCCGGGAGCCCCGGACCCTCGGACGGGACGTCGCGGTGGTGGCCTCCTCCGCCGACCGGGACCACACCTACGTTCCGCCGGCCGGCTCGATCCGGCCCCGGCCGGACGCCCGGTACGTGCACCTGGTCACCAACAACACGGTGGAGGGCACCCAGTTCCACCAGGCACCCGCCGTCGCGGTGCCGGTGATCGCCGACATGAGCTCCGACCTGATGTCCGACACCTTCGACCCGGCGGCGTACGACGTCGTCTACGCCCACGCGCAGAAGAACATCGGCGTCGCCGGAGTGACCGTCGTGGTCGCGCGTCGGCGCATGCTGGACGACATCGTCAATGAGCTGCCGGCGGTGCTCGACTACCGGGTGCACCGACAGCACGGGTCGAACTTCCACACCCCGCCGACCTTCGCCATCTACGTCACCTGGCTGATGCTGGGCTGGTTGGCCGACGAGATCGGCGGGCTGGCCAGCATGGGCGGGATCAACCGGCGCAAGGCCGGGATCCTCTACGACTACCTGGACAGCGTCCCGTTCTACCGCACCACCGTCGACCCCGCGTCACGTTCGCTGATGAACGTGGTGTTCGATCTGCCCACCCCGCAGCTGCTCGCGGGGTTTCTGGCCGAGGCGCAGCAGGCCGGTATCGCCGGGCTGGCCGGGCACCGCTCGGTGGGTGGCTGCCGGGCCAGCCTGTTCAACGCCGTGACCGTCGAGTCGGTCGAACGGCTGGTCGACTTCCTGCACACTTTCGAGCGCCGCAACCGGACGACGGACCTGCCACCCGATCCGTCCACCGAACGATAGAGACAAGTCACTGATGAGTGCTGCTCCGTTCCAGGAACTGCCCTGGCCGCGTATCCGTGAACTCGTGGTCGACGCGCTGAGCGTCGGCCACCGAACCCACATGGCGCATGGCATGGTGGAGTTCGACGTCTCCCGCCCGATGGAGTTGATCGCGCGCTACCGTGCCCAGGTGCCCGACGGGCTGTCGTTCACCGCCTTCCTGGTCTACTGCCTCGGTCACGCGGTCGACGAACACAAGATGCTGCACGCCTTCCGCAAGGGCCGTCGCAAGCTGGTCGTCTTCGACGACGTGGACGTCAACACACTGCTGGAGAAGCGCAAGCCTGACGGATCGCTGGTACCGGTCATCTACGTGGTCCGGGCCGCGAACCGCAAGAGCCTGGCGCAGATCAACCACGAGATGCGCGCCGCCGCCCGTACCGACCTGTACGACGACGAGGGGGTCCGCCGGCGCCGCCAGCTCCTGCGGCTGCCGCGCCCGGCCCGGCGGGCAGTCTGGTGGTGGATGCGGCGCGACCCGGCCCGGGTCAAACGTCAGTGGGGCACCGTCGGGCTGTCCAATGTGGGCTCCTTCATCAGCCCGCGCCCGTCCTGGGGGATCTCGATCTCGTTCCTGACCAGCACGCTCATCGTCGGCGGAATGTTCGACAAGGTGCGGTGGATCGACGGTGCCGCCGCACCCCGCAAGACCCTCAGCGCCACCGTCACGGTCGACCACGACATCGTCGACGGTGCACCCGGAGCCCGGTTCGGCGAGACGTTGGCCGGGCTGATCGAGAACGCCGCCGGTCTGGATGACGAGTTCGTCACCGAGAGCCTCGCGTTGCAGGGAGCCGACAGTGCGCCGAACTGATCACCCGCCGCTGCGGCTGCGGCTCAGAGCGCTCCGCACCGACCTGCTGGGCGTGCAGAAGCGGCTGGTCGCCGACCACCGTGGGTTCGTCCGGTACCGCGTACTGCACCGGGTCTTCACACTGCTGGCCGACGCGGACGCCAACCAGCGGGTATTCATCGGAAACCTGCCCGGCTACGGTCGCAGCCTGCAGCACGACAACCTGTCGCTGATCATCGGCCAGGGCCTCATCTGCAGCGACGGTGAGACGTGGCGGCGGCAGCGGACGCTGACCCAGCCGGTGTTCAACCGGGCGCTGCTCGAACGCGTCGTCGAGATCACCGCCACCCTGATGACCGAGGTCGTCGACGGCTGGGAAAGCGCCCGCGAGCGGGGCGAACCGGTTGACGTCTTCAGCGACATGCAGACCCTGACCATGCGGGTCATGGCCGTGGCGCTGTTCAGCCACGACCCGAAGACGACCGCCAACGACTTCGTCGACACCGTACGGGTCGGGTTGGAAGTGGTGGTCCGGCGCAACATCAGCCCGGTGACGGTGCCCCTGTGGTTTCCCACCCGGCTGCACCGCAGGTTCGCCCGCCATCTGCGGGCGGTGGACGACTTCGTGGCGGATCGGATCGAGGAACGGCTGGCCGACAACGACCGGTACACCGACATCCTCGGTGACCTGATCCGCGCCTACGGTCCGCAGGCCGGTCAGCACCGTCGGGAACTGCGCGACCAGGTCGTCACCCTGTTCTTTGCCGGCTTTGAGACGACCGGGACGGCGCTGGCCTGGACCTGGCACCTGCTCGGCCAACACGACGAGAGCGCGAGCCGGTTCCGCGAGGAGCTGGCCCGGGTGCTCGGTGGACGGGCACCGAGCTACGACGCCCTGGGCGCCCTGGGCTACACCCGGCAGGTGATCCAGGAGTCGATGCGGCTCTACCCGCCGGTCTACACCCTCACCCGCCGGGCGGCCGCCGACGACGAGGTCGACGGCCACCGGATTCACCGGGGTGACAACCTCGTGATCCCGGTGCACGCGATGCACCGGATGCCGCAGTACTGGCCGGAACCGGACTCCTTCTGCCCGCACCGTTTCGCACCGGGTCGGATGACCACGCAGCAGCGGCGCGCCTATCTGCCGTTCGCCGCCGGGCAGCGCAAGTGCATCGGTACGAACTTCGCCATCACCGAGATGCTCACGGTGCTGGCGGTCGCCGGGCAGCGGGTGCGGCTGACCCCGGTCGACGGGCATCCGGTCGAGGTGGCACCGGCGGTCACCCAGTATCCCCGGTACGGGCTGCTCATGCATGTCGAACCGGTTGGCCCGGCATGAACGGGGACACCACGGAGGACGGCACTTTCTACGGCGTGCTCGACCCGGCCGACCCGGCGCAGGTGTCGGAGTACGAACAGGACTTCTACCGTGCCTACGCCGGCCTGACGGACAACCGGTTGGTCCGGCTGATCTGGGAGTGGGACGACACCGCACGGCGGCTGCGGACCCGGATTCCGTACCAGGACCAGATCGTCTACTGCTGGCGGGAGGGCACCGGCCGGCTCATCGGGGCCATGGCGGTCAGCGTCGTCGCCGACCGCGAGTTGCAGTCCGCGTCCTTCGGATTCCGGCCACCCGCATCAGCGGGCGCCGATCGGGGCGGCGGCCGGGTCTGCGAGATCCTCAACGTGATGAGCGCCGGCGGCGGGCATGTCTGGACGCGCGTCACGTACACCGGTTTCATCCGTGACTTCGGCTACCGCGACCTGGTGGCGCGCGGCTACGACCTCGCCTACGCCACCTGCACCCGTCGTCGGCTACGCCCGTACCTGCTGCTGGGCGCCGAGCTGCTGGACCGCCGGTCCATCGACGGTGAGGAGCGCATGTTCCTGCGCTGGCCGATCGGGGCGATGTCGAACTGAGCCGGGCGGGGAACCGAGCACCATCGACGACGCCCCGTGACCGGAATCTACGGCGGTATCACCCAGGCGAAGTGCCGGTCGCGATCGAGTAGCCCGGTAGGCTGCCGGCCCGTGAGCCTTTTGCGCAAGTCGGGAGTCCTCGACCGGGATGTACCTGTTACCTCGGATGACCATCCGAGCACGGTGACGGAGAAATCGGATCGGCCCGGCTGGCTGCGACGGCACCGAGGTTGGTGGTATCCGCTGGTCGTGGCGCTGCTGCTGGGGCAGATGGCGTTCGCGATGGTCACCACCGCGGTGGCGCAGGCGCCGACCATCGACGAGCCGGTGTACGTCGGTGCGGCCGCGCTCTACCTGCAGGGCGGCGGTCTGCAGGTCAACCCGGAGCATCCGCCGCTGGGCAAACTGATCATCGGGGTCGGCCTGGCGTTCGTCGACCCGTACATCGAGCCGTCCTTCCAGGGCAACCAGACGGACCTCGGGCGGCACGTGCTCTACGAAGCGGGCAACGACGCCGACCGGCTGCTGTTGCTGGCCCGGTTGCCGATGATCGGGCTGACCCTCGCGTTCGGGTTGGTGGTCTTCGCGTTCGCCCGCGACATCACCGGCCGGGCCGGTGCCCTGCTCGCTCTGGCGGTGTACGCGTTCACGCCTGACGTGATCGCGCACGGCTCGCTGGCCACCCTCGACATGCCCACCGCCGGGTTCCTGCTGACCTCGGTCTGGCTGCTGTGGCGGGCGCGGCGGCGACCGTGGCTCTACCTGCCGTTGGCCGGCCTGGCGCTCGGCGCGGCACTGGCCACCAAGATGAGCGCGTTGGCGGCGGTCCCGGTGCTGCTGGCGCTGGCCGCCTGGTCGGTCCGGCACGCCCGGCCGGCCTGGCCACCCCGCCCGTCCTCACCCCGGGCCCGGCGGTACGTCGTCGCCGGTGCGGCCGCGACCGCGATAGGACTCCTCGCGTTGCTGACCGTGTGGGCCAGCTACCTCGTCGTCGACCCACGGCTGCAGACGGTGCCGTCCGGCTCGGTGCCGGCGATCGGCGGGTTGCGCGGAACCATGGTCGACTGGCTGCCGTTTCCGGAGTCGTTCCGCGACGGCATGCGGATCCAGTTCGGCTTCGAGGACTGGAAATGGGGCGGGTACCTGTTCGGTGAGACCTACTCCGGCCACCGGTGGTACTACCTGCCGGCCGCGCTGCTGGTGAAGACGCCGCTCGGGGCGCTGGTGCTGTGGCTGGTCGGTGCGGCGGCGATGCTGTCGGTGCCCCGGCTGCGCCCGGCCGCCGGGTACCTGCTGGTGCCGGCCGGCGTACTGCTGGCCGTCGCGATGACCGGCTCCCGCGACCTCGGCGTCCGGTACGCGATCGTCGTCCCGATCTTCCTGGCCGTGGCGGCGGCGGCCGTGACCGCCGTGCGGTGGCCGGCCGCTGCCGCCCGGTATGCCCGGCCGGCCGCAGTGGTGCTGGTCGCGCTGGTCGCGGTCAGCTCGGCCCGCGCGTTCCCGTTCTACCTGCCGTACGCCAACGAGGCGTTCGGCGGCCCGGCGCGCACCTACCACCATCTGCACGACTCGAACGTGGACTGGGGACAGGACCTGAGCCGGCTGGCCGACCGGCTGCGGCAGCGGTACCCGGACGAGCGGGTGTGGCTGGCCTACAAGGGCGCCGGGGTGCCGGAGTACTACGGCATCACCGCCACTGATCCGCGCGAGGTGCCGCCCGAGGAGGTACGCGGTCTGCTGGTCGTGTCGAACACCTGGGTGGCGACCACCGGCGGTGAGTTGCGCGAGCTGATCGACAGCAGCGAACCGATCGACCAGGTCGGTCACTCGATCACCATCTTCCGCCGCTGACCCGGTGACCACCGCGCGTATTTTCGGCGGGAGCTCACCGGTGCCGGTCGTGGGCGAGCCGCCGCACGACCCGGGCGACGGCCAGCCCGGCCGGTGACGTCGCGTCCCGCCGCCACACCAGCTCCAGATCGGGGGCGGGCAGCTCGTCGGTCAGCTGGAGCACCACCCCGTCCACTGTGGGTAGCTCGGCGAGTGAGCGGGGCACCAGGGCGAAACCGTCAACGTCTGCCAGCCCGATCCGGCGCCACCCCAGCTGCTCGCAGTCGACCACCTCGACGGCTACACCGGCGCGGGCGCTGGCGGCCAGGATCGCCGACCGGTAGCCGGGCGTCAGCTCCTCCGGTGGCAGACTCAGCCGGCGGTCGGCCAAGTCGGCCAACCTGACCGCGTCCGACCTGACCGCGTCCGATCCGATAGCGGTACGCCCGGCCAGCGGATGCCCGGCGTCGACCACCGCCATCAGCGGCTCCCGGCGTACTGTCTGGCGGTCCAGGTCCTGGTGGCCCGGCATCCCCCGGGACAGCACCAGGTCGAACCGGCCGGCCCGCAGGCCGACGTCCAGCTCGGCCGGCCACGCCTCCCGCGTCCGTACGGTGATCTGCGGATGGGCCGCCCGTACCGCCGCCAGCAAGCGCGGCAGCACCTGCGACGTGGCGCTGGCGACCAACCCGATGCGTACCGTCCCGGTCTGACCCTGCCCGGCGGCCCGGGTCACCCGGACCACCGAGTCGGCGTCGTCGAGTAGCCGCCGGGCGGACGCCACGAACGCCGCGCCCGCGTCGGTCAGCCGGGTCGGCCGCCGCTCGAACAGCGGTACGCCGAGCTGCCGCTCCAGGTCGCGGATCTGCCGGCTCAGTGGCGGCTGCGCCATGTGTAGCCGGCGCGCCGCGCTCTCGAAGCTGCCTTCCTCGGCGACGGCGACGACGTACCGCATGACGCGCAGATCGACCGACATACCGGCACGGTATCCCGACATACCCAGGTGATCTTGTTGCGGGTCGTTCCCGCCGGTCAGTCTCGAATCGACCGACCACCGGAAGGGACACAGTGCACACATCTCGACTGCTCGTCGCGGCCACCGTCGCCGCGACGTCCGGCGTACTCGCCGCTGGGCCGGCGGCACCCGCAGCTCCCGCTGCGGCCGCACCGATCGCATTTCACGCCGGCTCGGCGCAGGCTAACCACCAGCACCAGCACCAGCACCACCAGCGGCCGGGCAGCTACGTGCTGGCCGGCGACGATGCCTACCCGGAAGGCATCGCCCGCGACCCGCGCGGCCCGTACTTCTACGTCAGTAGCCTCACCGACGGGCGGATCTACCGGGGCGACGTCCGCTCCCCACGGACCACCGTCTGGCTGGCCGGCAACGCCGCCGACGGCCGGACCACCGCCGGTGGCATGAAGGTCGACCGGGCGGGCCGGCTGATCGTCGCCGGCGGCGGCACCGGCTACGTCTGGGTGTACGACACCCGCAGCGGCGACCTGCTGCACCGCTTCGCCACCGGCATCCCGAACTCGATGCTCAACGACGTCGCGCTGGCCGCCAATGGCGACGTCTACGTGACCGACTCGTTCCAGCCAACTCTGTACCGGATCCCTGCCGGGCAGCTGTGTGGCGGCGTCGGGGCGACCGCACCGCTGCGGCCGTTCGCCGACCTGCGGGGCACCAGCATCGACTACGGCGACGGGTTCAACCTCAACGGACTGGTGGTCACCCCGGACCAGCGGTATCTGATCGTCGCGGACTACAACGACGGCGCGCTGCACCGCGTCGACCTGCGGCGGCGTACCGTCTCCGCGATCGACCTGGGCGGCGCGGCGGTACACGGCGACGGCCTGCTGATCCGGGGCGGCCTGCTGTACGCGGTCAGCAACGTCGACGGTAACGGGGACACGGTCAATGTGCTGCGGCTGCACCGCCACGCCACCCGGGCCACGCTGCTGGCCCGGGTCACCGACCCCCGGCTGCACGGCCCGTCGACGGCCGCGTTCGACGGCCGCGACCTGCTGGTGGTCAACTTCCAGTACGGGGCGACCGACCCGGTGCTGCCGTACACGGTGGTCCGGATAACCGCTCGCTGGTGACGATCCGCCGTCCGGCCCCCACACCACGGGTGCGGGGGCCGGACGGTCCGACTGGATCCCACCACAGGTCCGCGGCTGAGCCGCAGGTCCGTGCACCGACCCGAAGTAATTGATGCTGCTGTATGTTATCTGACACCCAATCTGGCTGACTCTGCGTATCGTCGTTGATGGCGGCGACTACCCGAGTACGGACCGCGCCCTACGTGGTCCGGGCCAAGGAGGGTGCCGATGGCCCCCAGCGGACCTGGCCGACGCCGGCTTGCCCACCTCGTCGGCGTCGCGGACCCCGACGGGCTGCGCGAGCGCGCCGAGGCGTTCGCACTCACCGCCGACCACGACGACCACGACCACCGGTCCACCGGGCCGCACCACGCCACGGACACCACCGGCACGGTCAGCGTGACGGTTGACGACCGTGCCCGGGTCCTCGACGTCACGGTCGCCCGCCGTTGGCGCGAACGCCTGCCGCCATCGGCCTTCGCGGAGGCGTTGTACGAGGCGTACGTCAGTGCGGTGCGGGCGTCGTTCGAATCCGCCGCGCTCGCCGCGTTGCGTGTCGACGCCGGCCACCGTAGACGGAACGAGCCAGCGCCGGACGATCCAATACCGGCATCGGACGAGCCGACGCCGGCTTCCGACGATCCCGGCTGGTCCGGCGGGCTGCGGGCGACCCTGGACCGCAACGGCGCGACACTGCGGCGGCTGTCCCGCAGGCAAACGCCGCCCGCCGTGGACGAACATGGCGTGCCGAGCCCGCACGGCTATCTGAACCTGCGGCTGCGTGGCCGTGGCCTCGTCGGCGTCATCGGCGACGTGCGACGCGTCGCCGGTGCCGACGCCGCACAACTGCGCGGTGACGCCCTGGCCGCGATGCGGGCAGCCGGTCTCGCCGGGCATCCCCATCAGCTCGGCCGATGAGGAGAGCGAAATGGCCGACGAACTGGACGTTGTCACCGACGCGCTGCGGGCCGAGAGCAGCAAGTGGCACCGTCTGTCCGACAGCATGATGAGTGTCAAGCTCGCCGCCGAGCGGTTGACCCTCGCTCCGACCGCGTTCTACATCGGCCAGGTCAGCGGCGACGTGCACTCCGTCGCGTACGACGAATTCCATGCCTTCCTGACCAAGGTGCTCGGCGAAGCCGCTACCGAGTTCGATGAGATCGGCGCGGTGCTGCGCGATTTGGCCGACCGCTACGACGAGGCCGACGCGGTCATCGCACTCGACCTCAACGACGTCTACCGCCGGTAGCCGGCCAGGGAGGAGAGCCGGCCATGCCACCGCCGGACCAGGAGTACGGCCCACCGTTCAACGAGGCGTTCGAGCAGATCCACTCCGGCGTCGAGATCGCGGTGGAGAAGTTCAACGAGACGATGGACAACATCAACCGCTGGCAGTGGATGCTCGGCGCCGCCGCGCAGTGGTGGATCCACGACCGGTCGCAGCAGGTCCGGGGACACCTCGAGACGGTCCTCGACAGAGTTGATCACGCCGTCGACCATCAACTGCCGGTACTGTCGCTCATCTCCACCAGTTTCCGGTGGCTCGACGAGGTCCGGACCCCGGTGTCCGAGCTGTCCTTCCAGGTGGTCGATCCGCTCGACCAGAACCTGCACCGCTGGACGGGTGAGGCGGCGACCGCCTACCAGTCCAAGCTC
The DNA here is from genome assembly GCF_029626105.1 of Solwaraspora sp. WMMD792. Taxonomy (NCBI): domain Bacteria; kingdom Bacillati; phylum Actinomycetota; class Actinomycetes; order Micromonosporales; family Micromonosporaceae; genus Solwaraspora; species Solwaraspora sp. WMMD792. Next base: position 3,263,806 of record NZ_JARUBH010000009.1, on the reverse strand, counting down.
GGCCACCAGCAGCGGGCTGTCGACGAGACGGTGGTCAAGACCGAGTTCGTCAGCCAGTGGCTGTTCGGCGTGGCGCGGTCGAACATCGAGTACGCCGTCGAGCTGGCGCGGGTCGTTACGGAACTCGCCGGCCATCTGGCCCAGGCTGCGGTCGACACGGCGGCTGTCATCAATATCCCGTGGGCGATCGACGCGCTCGCCGGGGCGGTCGGCGACCTGGTGACCGCCAGCCTGGACAACCTGCTGGCGATCGGGGAGCGGTTCGTCGGATCGATCAGCGAGAAACGCGACCTCGCCGCCCAGGCCGGTGACCATTCGCGGCTGCCGAACGGCTCGTGGCCGCAGGCGGTACGCAACAGTTAGCCGTCGGCGGACGGGCGGCAGCTGGTCAGGTGTGCGGTACCAGGGCCAATGCCGCCTCGGCGATGGTCCTGGCCGGGGCCGCGAGCTGGGCGGTGGGGACGAACTCGTTTCCACCGACGGCCAGCCAGACCAGGAGCATCAGGTTGGCGAGCCGCACGTGGATCATGTACTCGGCGTACTTGAAGCCCGGCTCCGTCCGCCGGGCGAACGCCGCCGCCTGGTCGCCGAGGCCCGGCACACCGCCCTCCGGCAGCATGACGGTGAACTCACCCCGGTCGCGGTACAGCCTCTCGGCATCGGCCACTGTCGCCGGCGTCGCCGCCTCCACCCGCAGGCTGCCGAGGTGCCCACTGCGGGTGACGAGCTTGAACAGGCACGCCGCGCCGGGTGTCGCCCGTGGTGGCGTGGGATCCGTGGACTCCACGGTGACGGCGAGGGCCGCCAGCGGGTCGAGATCGACGAGTTGGCACAGGTCCAGGCCGTCGGCGCCGTACCGGGGACCGGTCGGCGTCGGCGTCGGCTCGGCCGTTGTCGTCCGGAACGCCGGGGGTGACAGCTCCGGCAGGGACGATCCACCGCCGCACCCGCCGACAAGTACGGCGAGTGCGAGCGCCACCGGCGCCAGCCGGTAGGGACCATTCAGTCGAGCCATCGTTGCTGACGGTAGCTGCTGATGCCGACAGTAGCTATCTTGTCACTGACTTTTGTCTATCAATTTGTTTTCATGGCAGATCGGGCTCGGGAGGTAACGCGGCGGCGACCCGTTCGGCGTACCGTCGGGCCTCGACGTCGTCGGCGTAGCGGCGGCGCGGCCAGAAGAAGCCGCGCAGCCCGTCGCCCCTGGTCCGGGGCACCACGTGGGTGTGCAGGTGCGGCACCGACTGGGACACCCGGTTGTTGATCGCGACGAAGGTGCCGCCCGCGTCCAGGCCAGCCTCGACCGCCGCCGCGACCCGCTGCACCAGTGAGAAGTACCCGGCCAGATCGGCCGGCGGCAGGTCGGTCAGGGTGACCACGTGCGGGCGCGGGCTGATCAGCACGTGGCCCGGGAACACCGGCCGGGTGTCCAGGAACGCCACCCCGGCGGGGGAGTGGGCGACCCGCCACGCGGGGGACTCCCCGGCGATGATCCGGCAGAACACGCACCCGTTCACCGGCGCAGCCTAGCCCGGCTGGTGCTCGACCAGCAGGTTCCACCGCACGTCCGCGCCGGCCTCGACCCGGATGGTGACCGGACCGCCCGGGTGGTCCTGGTCGACGTTGCGGGTCTTCGTCACCTCGTCGGCGGGGCACTGCAGCTCGAACCGCATCCCCGGGTCGAGGAACACCGCGAGGTCGGCAGCTCCGCTGGTGGCGGCGGCATCCCCATGGCCGCCGCTGACGCAGTCGAGGCTGACCGACAGTCGGCCGGGCGGGATCTCAACCGTGCCGACCGAGACCGGGCCGCTGGTGGCGGCCACCGAGGCGACGGGCCGGGCGTCGGCCATCGGGTCGGGCAGCGGCGCGATCGTCGGTGCGGGCGCGACCGGCGGCGGCTGTGCCGCTGACCGCTGATCGACCGGGTCGGCGCTGGTGGCGGGCGGGCCGGTGTCGGCTTCCGACGGGTCGGCGGTGCAGGCTGCGGTGCCTGCCCCGATGGCGACGACGGTGAGTACGACGCCGAGCGTCGCGCGGACGTGACTCACTCGTACCGCTGCAGGATCTGTTTCATCTGGTCGATCTCCTCCTGCTGCGTCTCGACGATCTGTCCACACAGCTCGATGATCTCCGGGTCGGTGATGTCCGACCGCTCGCAGACCAGGATCGCCCGCGAGTGGTGCGGGATCATCGACTTGAGGAACTGCTCGTTGCCGATGAAGCTCTCCTGTCGACCGAAGTAGAACGCCACCCCGAACAGGACGACGAACCCGACCGCCAGGATCACGTTCAGCGTACGGTTGCCGAACATCATCCACATCACCCCGAGCATGATCACCCCCATCGGGGCGACCATCATCAACGCCATGTAGGTGTTGCTGAGGTTGAGGTAGAAGTCGTCGATGGTCCAGATCATCGAGTACGTCAGCAGCAGCATCACCACGAAACTCAGCGTCAACGCGACGCCCAGCCGCAGGTAGCTCCGGTTCATCATCGCCAGCTCTCCGTACGTCGTCGGGCCCGATCGCGGCGTCGCACGTGATCCGCCGCAACCTTCGCCTACCCGCCCTGACGGTGCGGTAACACCCGCGACGGCACCTGTCGCCGGACGCCGACGGTCAGCAGGTAGCCGATCATCCAGATTTCCCCGACGGTGGCCGGCGCCACGAGCAGGTCGGCGACGATCCGGGCGTCGGGCGCGAGGTAGAGCAGGAATCCGCTCGTGAGGTAGCAGATTCCGCCGACGACGAGCACCCAGCCGAGCGGTCGCGGCATCCAGCGTGACCGGAGCACACAGGTGCCCATCGGGATGAGCCAGAGCCCGAAGAACAGGTTGCCGACCCCCCACAGGTTGTCGCTGACCAGGTAGAGGGTCTGGACGGTGGTTGCGGCGTCGCCGATCGGCTCGCCCGCGAGCTCGCCGGCCGTGGCGAGCATGGCCGCGCTGCCCATGATCGCCACCGCGTTGACCAGACCGAACGCGCCGATGCTGCCGGCGGCGACCGGGTCGGCGGTGCGGAAGAGGCGGTAGAACCAGACGGCGGCGAGCGCCTGGGTGACGACGACGCCCAGCTCGAGCGCGACGCCGACGCGGGCGAGCGTCTCGTGCCCGACCAGGTTGCCCAGCGTCGCTGCGGGGTCGCCGGCGATGAACAGCTGGGGTCGGACGATCAGAAAGCCGAGCATGGCGGTTATGCCGAGGCCTAAATAGAACACGCCGGTCAGCCGCGCCGTGCGAACCAGATCGCTCATGAGTATTCCCCTCTCGTCCTCCGGGCGTCGGTAGCCGCGACCGGTCGGTCTTACGCTGTAAGGCAGGCTAACTTACGGCGTAAGGCTGGGGCAAGCGGAGATCGTCGGGGGACCGGCATGTGCGGCCGGCACGCGGGCTTGTGCCGGCTTCCTACCCTGAAGCCCGGGCCACATGTGACGGAGAGTGCGATGTCGCTGCAGGAACATCTGCCGACCATCCTCGCGGTGGTCGTCGGCGGGGTGCTCACCTACGTCGGCACCGGGATCACCGAGCGCAGCCGGTGGCGCCGGGAACAGTCCGTGCGGTGGGACGAGCGGCGGCTCGCCGGGTACGTCGAATTCGCCGCCACCGCCAAGCAGATCGCCCTGCTCTCCTCACGGGTGCTGGCCAGCCGCGGTCTGGTCACCGCGATCAGCCCGATCGACCGCGAGGAAGGGCTGGCCCGGCTCGGACAGGCTGAGTCGGACCGGTCCGTGTGCTTCGAGTCGATCCTGCTGCTCGCCGACGGGCCGACCATCGCCGCCGCGCAGGCACTCACGGATACGCTGTGGCGGCTGGAGGCCTTTGCCACCGGTGACGAACCGGTCGACGAACAGACCTGGCGTACCGGGTTCGCCGACTACCGCCGTGCCCGGGCGCAGTTCTACCAGCGGGCCCGGCTCGACATGGGGGTGCGCGCGGCGCAGATCCCGATGAACGCGATCGCCTCCCGCGACGCCCGCCCACCGGGATCGCTCGCCGCCACCGGCACCGACTGACCGCGCGGAACCGCCGCTCAGCAGCGCAGGTCGAGCCAGACGAGCCGGTGGTCCGAGGTCGGGAACCCGCCGGGCAGCGCCGGGTCGTAGTCGCCGACCAGCCGGAACAGCGGATCGTCCGGCGTCGGCCAGAAAACCCCGCCGCCCGCCGTCCGCAGCCGGCGGCTGGGCAGCAGGTAGTCGACCCGAAGGTTGCCCGGCGTACCGTCGGCGAAGTCGGCGGTGTCGTAGCGGGAGTCGCCCTCGTGGGTCAGGTTCGCCCCGCCCTGGCGCTGGCTGGCCGCCGGCCCGCCCGCGCTGGTCGGCGGTCGCCGGTCGTCGACCAGCGGATGCCCGGTGACCTGCTGGGCCGATCCCGGGATGCTGTCGCCGTCGTACGGGTCGGAGTTGAGGTCACCGGCGATGACGAACCGGGTACCCGGACGCAGCCCACCGCGGCGGCCCCGGTCGTCGTAGATGTAGCCGGACCGGGCCGGGGTGACGTAGTCGGCCCAGAACCGGATTTCGTCGTGGTTGCGCCGGCCGTTGCGGTCCTCCGGGCCGTCGAACACCGGCGGCGTGGGGTGGCTGGCCAGCAGATGCACGGTGTGCCGGCCGATCCGCACCGGCACGTCCCAGTGGCTCTTCGACGACAGCCGGACGTCCGCGAGGGCCTCGGGGGAGTACCAGTCGGCGGGCTCCGGGGTGTCCGGGTCGTCCGGCAGCAGCGCCCCCGGCATGTCGCGCCAGCGGAACGTCTGGAAGGTGCGCAGCGACTGCCGGTCGATCGGGTGACGCGAGTAGACCGCCATGCCGTACTGGCCGGGGAACAGCCCGAAGCCGTACGCGTCGTCCGGGCCGCCGACCGTACCGTCGCGGTTGAGGTCGTGCCCGGACGGTACGCCGGTGTTCGACGGGGCGCTGAACCGGTACGGGTAGTGGATCGGCCTGGCCCCGCCCTGGCCGCGGGACAGGTAGTTGCGCTGGAACAGCTCGACGGCCCGCCCCTCGGCGTCGTGGTCGAACTCGTTGATCAGCAGCACGTCGGGGCGGACCCGCTGAATCACCTCGGCGACGTTGGCGGCCTGCCGATCGCCCAGAGTGGACAGGTCGGCCACCAGGCCGCCGTCGACGCCCCGGTTGAGCGATGCGTTGAAGGTGGCGAACCGGATGCCGTCGTGCCCACCGGCCGGTGTACCGGCTGCCGTCGCCGTCCCGGGCGCCAGTCCTGCCGCCAGACCGGTGGCGATCATCGCCATCAGAGCGGTCACCGTTCGTGTCCGTACCCGCTGTGTCACCGTGCCACCCTCCGGTCGTGTGGTGACCAGTTAACCGGATCTATGTGACGGTTCGGCGAATGATCTCCGAACGTCCGGGCGTCGGCCGTCCGGCCGTACCGCGATGGTCAACTACCGCGCTACCCTGAGAGCGCGGTCGTCGATGCCCGCCGGTCCACCGTCGCGGTTCCACCCACCAGTACGATGTCTCGCGGAGCGCCGAGCGCTGGTGGGCACTTCCGTTCGGACATCAGACAGGGTCGGCCGATCGGCCGGTTCAGGGGAGAGACTAGCCTCATGGGCGTGACACGCCGCGCAAAGATCGTTTGTACGCTTGGCCCCGCGACCGCGTCCCCGGAGCGTATCCGTGGGCTCGTCGAAGCGGGCATGGACGTGGCCCGGCTGAACTTCAGCCACGGCAGCCACGAGGACCACCAGCAGGTGTACCAGCTGGTCCGGGAGGCGGCCCAGGCCGCCGGCCGGGCGGTCGCCGTGCTGGCCGACCTGCAGGGCCCCAAGATCCGCCTCGGCCGGTTCGCCGACGGGCCGCACGAGTGGCGCACCGGCGACTCGGTCGTCATCACCAGCGACGACATTATCGGCAGCCGGGAGCGGGTCTCCTGCACCTACCGCAAGCTGCCCCAGGAGGTTCGCCCCGGGGACCGGCTGCTGATCGACGACGGCAAGGTGGCCGTCGAGGTCAGCGCGGTGGACGGCAACGACATCCGGGTGCTGGTCGTCGAGGGCGGGCCGGTCTCCAACAACAAGGGCATCTCGCTGCCGAACGTCGCGGTCAGCGTGCCGGCCCTGTCGGACAAGGACACCGACGACCTGCGGTTCGCGCTCGGCCTGGGCGCCGACTTCATCGCCCTGTCGTTCGTCCGGTCGCCCGAGGACATCAAGCTGGTCCACGCGATCATGGACGAGGAGGGGGTTCGCCGACCCGTCCTGGCCAAGGTCGAGAAGCCGGAGGCGGTCACCCACCTGGAGGCGATCGTCGACGCGTTCGACGGGGTGATGGTGGCCCGGGGCGACCTGGGCGTCGAGTTGCCGCTCGACGAGGTGCCGCTGGTGCAGAAGCGCGCGGTGCAGCTGTGCCGGGAGAACGCCAAGCCGGTCATCGTCGCCACCCAGATGCTCGACTCGATGATCGAGAATTCGCGGCCGACCCGCGCGGAGGCCTCCGACGTGGCCAACGCGGTGCTCGACGGCACCGACGCGGTGATGCTCTCCGGCGAAACCAGCGTCGGCAAGTACCCGGTGCTCACGGTCAGCACCATGGCCAAGATCGTCACGACGACCGAGCACGGCTCGATCTCGGTTCCCCGGCTGCAGCACGACCCCCGTACCCACGGCGGTGCGCTCACCTCGGCCGCGTCGCAGATCGCGCGGGCGATCGGCGCCAAGGCGATGGTCGCCTTCACCCAGACGGGTGACACCGTACGTCGGCTCTCCCGGCTGCAGTGCGAGCTGCCGCTGCTGGCTTTCACCCCGGTCGCCGAGGTGCGCGACCAGCTTGCCCTCTCCTGGGGGGTGGAGACCTTCCTGATGCCGTTCGTGCAGCACACCGACGACATGTTCCGCCAGGTCGACCAGGCACTGCTCGGCCTCGGCCGGGCCAATCCCGGCGAGTACGTGGTGATCGTCGCCGGCAGCCCGGTCGGCACCCCCGGCTCCACCAACACGCTGCGGGTGCACCAGCTTGGTAGCCTCGTCGACGCCGCGGCGGCCCGGGCGTTGCAGTGACCGGTGATCCGGTTGGCGGGCAGGCCGCCGTCGACCAGCTGCTCGAGGTGCTCGACCTGACCCGGACCGGGCCGTCGGCGTTTCGCGGGACGAGCCCCAAGGTGGGGCCGCAGCGGGTCTTCGGCGGCCAGGTCGCCGGTCAGGCGCTGGTCGCCGCCGGGCGGACCGTCGACCCGCAGCGGCTGGTGCACTCGCTGCACGGCTACTTCGTCCGCCCCGGCGACGGTGCCGAGCCGATCGACTACGAGGTGGAGAACATCCGCGACGGCCGGTCCTTCTCGGTCCGCCGCTCGGTGGCGTACCAGCACGGCAAACCGATCTTCTTCATGTCGGCGTCGTTCCACCGGCCCGAGGACGGGCTGGACCACCAGGCCCCGCAGCCACCGGACGTGCCGCCGCCGGAGGCGGTGCCGACCATGGTGGAGCGGCTGGCCCGCTATCCGGAGCGGCTCGGTGTCTGGGCGGTGATCCCCCGGCCGATGGACGTGCGGTACGTCGGCGAACCGGGTCTGGTCGCCCCCGGGGACCGGCCGGCCGACCCGTACCAGCGGGTCTGGATCCGCGCCGACGGCAAGCTGCCCGACGATCCGCTGCTGCACGCCTGCGTACTCACCTACGCCTCCGACCTGACCTTGCTCGACTCGGTGCTGTCCGTGCACGGCGAGGTCTGGGGTCCGGGCGGGGTGATCGGGGCCAGCCTGGACCACGCGTTGTGGTTCCACCGGCCGTTCCGGGCCGACGAATGGTTCCTCTACGACTGCTGGAGTCCGTCGGCCGCCGGCGGGCGAGGGCTGGCCACTGGTCGGATGTTCACCCGCGACGGCCGGCACATCGCCAGCGCTGTGCAGGAAGGACTGGTCCGGCGGGTCGGCGGGTGACCGGGCCGCCAGCCTGACCCGGCGCTCGGGCGACCGTGACCAGGGTAGATGACCGACGTCGCGGTCGGCCGGTCCGATAATGGAAACAGTGCCGTAACCTGAGAGGTATGCGTCTCTCTGCCCGGGTCGACTACGCGCTGCGGGCCGCCGCCGAGCTGGCGGTCGCGGCTGCGGCGTCGGCGCGGGTCGTGTTGACTGCCGAGCAGGTCGCCCGGGCCCAGGGCATCCCGCCGAAGTTCCTCGAGGGCATCCTGCTGCAGTTGCGCCGGGCCGGCGTGGTGCAGGCCCAGCGCGGCCCGGACGGCGGCTACTGGCTGGCCCGTCCCGCCGAGCAGATCAGCCTCGCGGAGCTCATCCGGGTCATCGACGGCCCGCTCGCCCACGTGCGGGGGCACCGGCCGGAGGAGCTCGGCTACCAGGGTGCGGCGGTCGCGCTGCAGGACGTCTGGATCGCGTTGCGGGCCAGCGAGCGGGAGATCCTCGAGTCGGTCACCGTGGCCGACGTCGCCACCGGCAAACTCCCCGAGCGGATCCGGGATCTCGCGGCCAACCCACGCGCCTGGACCTGACCGGCTGCGGCTGGCTTCGTTCGCGTGCTTGACAACAGCACCGGCCGCCCGCATTCTCTACTAAGCCGATAGGTTTGCTATCCCAAGTAGGTGTGCTGTGCGAAAGCTGCTGGTCCTCGCCCTCGTCGGGCTGCTCGCTCAACTGGTGGACGGCGCGCTGGGAATGGCGTACGGAGTCACCTCGACCACCCTGCTGCTGCTCGCCGGAATCGCCCCGGCCTCGGCGAGCGCCTCGGTGCACCTGGCGGAGATCGGCACCACGCTCGCCTCCGGCACCGCGCACTGGCGGTTCGGCAACGTCGACTGGCGGGTCGTCGGCCGGATCGCCGTACCTGGCGCGGTCGGTGCCTTCGCCGGTGCCACCGTCCTCAGCTCCGTCTCGACCGAGGCCGCCGGGCCGTGGATGGCCGGGATCCTGCTGGCCCTCGGGGTGTACCTGCTGATCCGCTTCGCCCGGCCGATCCCGTCCCGGCGGGTCAGCCGACCCCTGCGCAGCCGGTTCCTCACCCCGCTCGGGCTGACCGCCGGCTTCATCGACGCCACCGGAGGCGGCGGGTGGGGCCCGGTCGCCACACCGTCGCTGCTGGTCTCCGGGCGGATGGAGCCACGCAAGGTGATCGGCTCGGTGGACACCTCGGAGTTCCTCGTCGCGGCGGCGGCCAGCGCCGGCTTCCTGATCGGGCTCGGCGGCCAGGGTTTCGTCCTACCCGTCGTCGCGGCGTTGCTGGCCGGTGGCCTGCTCGCCGCCCCGCTGGCTGCCTACCTCGTGCGGATCGTGCCGGCACAACTGCTCGGCGCCGCGGTCGGCGGTCTCATCGTGCTGACCAACGCCCGGTCGCTGATGCGCGCCGTCGAGCTGCCCCCGGCCCCGAGGTTCACCGGGTACGCGGTGATCGTCGTCGGCTGGGCGCTGGCCCTCGGGCTGGCCGTCCGGGTGCTGCGCGCGGCCCGTCGTGACCAGCGACGGTCAGCGCTGGTCGGTGAGCAGCCCGGTGGCGGTGTCCGAGATCAGCTCCCAGGCGGCGGCGACGTGCCGTCGCTCGGTACGCGGCGCGCCGACGGCCAGCCGCAAGGTGAACCGGCCCGCCACCCGGGTGTGGGTCAGCAGCACCGAGCCGCTGGCGTTCACCCCGGCCAGCAGGGCGGAGTTGACCTCGTCGGGCTGGCCGCGCAACCGGAAACAGACCAGTGAGAACGGCCCCGGCGTGACAAGTTCGAACCGGTCGTCGGCGCGTACCTGGTCGGCGAACCAGGCCGCGTGCGCCACCGCCGAACGGATGTGCGCCCGCAGCCCCTGCGCGCCGTACCAGCGCAGCACAAACCACAGCTTCAACGCCCGGAACCGACGACCGAGCGGCACCTGCCAGTCCCGGTAGTCGATCACCGTGCCCGCGTCGCTGAGCGCATTGCGCAGGTACTCCGGCATCACCGTCAACGCCTCGACCAGCTCGGCCCGGTCCGCCACCCAGAACGCGTCGCAGTCGAACCCGGTCAGCAGCCACTTGTGCGGGTCGAAGCAGTACGAGTCGGCCCGCTCCAGCCCGGCGTGCGTCCAGCGCAGCTCCGGGCAGACCGCCGCCGCGCCGGCGTACGCGGCGTCCACGTGCAGCCACACCCCGTACTCGGCGCAGATCGCGCCGATCTCTTCGACGGGGTCGACGGCGGTGGTCGAGGTGGTGCCCACGGTGGCGACCACGATCGCCGGTCGCCGCCCGGCGGCCAGATCGTCGTCGAGGGCCCGGCGCAACGCGTCCGGCCGCATCGCCAGCGTCACCGGATCGACGTCGATCAGCCGTACGCCCTGATCACCGACCCCGGCGATCCGGGCCGCCTTCTCGATCGACGAATGGCCCTCGGTCGAGGTGTAGACGGTGTAGCCGGCTGCGGTGCCCGCCGTGCGCCAGGTGCCGCCGCTGGCCCGGTGCAGCGCCACCAGGGTGGCCACCAGCGTCGCCGACGACGCCGAGTCCTGGATGACGCCACCACCGGTGGACCCCGACCGGAACCGTTGCGGCAGGTCGAGCAGCTGGGCCAGCCAGTCGAGCAGCACGGTCTCCACCTCGGTGCAGGCCGGACTGGTGGCCCAGAGCATGCCCTGGACGCCGAGGCCGGCGCTGACCAGGTCGCCGAGCACGCTCGGGGCCGAGGTGTTGGCCGGGAAGTAGCCGAAGAAGCCAGGGTGCTGCCAGTGGGTGAGTCCGCCGACGACCACCCGGTCCAGGTCGGTGAGGATCCGGTCGAACGGCTCGCCGTGCTCCGGCGGCGTCACCGGCAGCGCCCGGGCCACCGTACCGGGCGGATCCGACGGCCGTACCGGATGTTTCTCCAGGGTCTGCCAGTAGTCGGCGATCCAGTCGACCACCGCGTGCCCGGCCCGGCGGAACTCGTCCGCCGACATGTGCCCGCCGGCCGGGGTTTCTGCGCCCGGCGTGGTGCCCGGAGCGGATGCGTCGCCTGCCATGCGGTCGAGTTGATCAGGAATCGGTACGGCGGGCAAGCGCCACCATTGTCTCCGGCCCGGTGCCTGCGACGGCGGTGTCTCCGGCCTCGGCGCCCGGCAGCGCGGCGGCGGGGCCGGGGCCGGTGCTGGCCCGGACGGTCAACCGTGGGTCGAGCAGCGTGGCGGCCGGCACCGCGTCGCCCTGGACCTTGCGCATCAGCAGGCTGACCGCCTGCCGGCCGACCTCCTCGGCCGGAATCAGCACCGAGGTCAGCGCCGGACCGGACCGCTCGGCGACCTCGTCCGGGCAGATCGCCACCACCGAGATGTCGTCGGGGACCCGTCGACCCAGGGTCGGCAACGCGGCCAGCACGTGCCCGACCGCCGCCTCGTTGTGCACCACCAGCGCGGTGAGCCCTGGGTGCCGGTGCAGTAGCCCGGCCAGTTCGCGGCGTACCGCGTCGTAGTTCTCCTCGCACGGCTGGGCGACCGCCGTGACGCCGCAGCGGGCCGACGTCTCGGTGAAGCCGGCCCTGGTCCGGTGGGCGAAGCCGGTTTCCCGTTCGTAGACCACCGCCGGGGCTCCGAGCAGGGCGAGCTGCCGGTGGCCGAGCGTGACGAGATGCTCGACGCAGGCCTCGCCGGCCCGGTAGAAGTCCAGGTCGACGCAGGTCAGACCGGCGGACTCGGCCGGGAAACCGATCAGCACGCTGGGCCGTTCGAGTTCACGCAGCAGGGGTACGCGTGGGTCGTGCATCTCCACGTCCATCACCACGATGCCGTCGACCATGGCGCTGACCGCGATCCGGCGCAGCCCGGCCGGCCCTTCGTCGGCGGTGACCAGCAGTACGTCATGGTCGAACTGCCGGGCGGTGGTGACCACGCTGGTGGCGAACTGCATCAGTACCGGCAGGTGCATCCCGGAGCGCAGCGGCAGCACCAGCGCGATCACGTTCGCCCGGCGGCTGGCCAGCGCTCGGGCGCCGGCATGCGGGTGGTAGCCGAGGGCGTGGATGCTGGCCAGTACGCGTTCCCGGGTGGTCGCCGAGATCGCCCGCTTGCCGCTGAGCACATAGGACACCGTGCTGACCGCGACGCCGGCGTGCCGGGCCACGTCGGCGATCGTCACCATGTCGGCCCGCTTCCCGGCCCGGTCCCGCGCCGGGCCGGGCCCGGCGGGGTCCGGCCCGGCGCCGGTCGGCTGTGACGGAGTTGACACTAGGCTCCTCCATCCATGTCCCTGGCCGGACCGTCAGTGGCGGTCCCGGCAAAACTCAGGTAGCTCACCGTAGCGCCTGCCGTACTGAAAAGCAGATACAGGTCTCGGGTTCCGGACAGTCCGTGCAGCTCCGTCCGTACCTCGGCCCAGTCGTCGCGGCCGCCGGTCGCCGGTACCGGAAGCGTACCGGCGACCGGGCCGGCCAGCGGATCGTCCAGCCGCAGGGTGACCGTCGACCCGTCCGCCGCCCGGCCGACGGCACCGGGGTCGGCCCCGGCCCCCTCCCGGGGCGGCCGGTGCGCGACGCGGGCGGTGACCGCGGTGGGCCCGGAGCCGAAGTCGACGTCGGTGAACGCGATCCAACCGCCGTCCTCCGCCGCGCCCACCGCGTCCCGACCCTCGGGATGGTCGGCCGGTGCCGTGCCGGCGTAGTCGTCGTTGTCAGCGGCCCACAACGGGCCGGCCAGCGGGTCGCGGGGCCCGATCCGTTCACCCCGTACGGTCAGGGTGGTGGTCGCCACCAGGTCGGCGCTGGACCGGCCGACCGACACCGTGTGCCGGGCGCTCTCCACCACCGGCCGGTCCCGGGTGACGTCCCAGGTCGCCAGGTCGGCGGCGGCGAGGCGGAACCGGAGCGTGGTCTGCGCCCCCGCCGCGAGGCTGATCTTGCGGAAGGCACGTAGTTGGCGCAGCGGCTGCTTGACCCGGGAGTGCCGCTGGCGGGTGTAGAGCTGCACCACCTCGGTCCCGGCCCGCGCTCCGCTGTTGCACACCGTGACGCTGACCTCGACCGTGCCGTCGGCACCTACCTCGGTGGCCGACAACCGCAGGTCGCGGTAGTCGAAGGAGGTGTAGCTCAGGCCGTGGCCGAACGGGTACAGCGGTTCCCCCCGGAAGTAGAGGTAGGTCGCGTCCGAGGCGATCACGTCGTAGTCGAACAGGTCGGGCAGGTCCGCGGTACGCCGGTACCAGGTCTGGGTGAGCCGGCCGCCCGGATCGGTGTCCCCGCAGAGCACCTCGGCCAGCCCGGTGCCGTACTCCTGACCGCCGTGTGCGGACCAGACGATCGCCGGGACGTGCCGGTCGGCCCACTCCACCGCGTACGGGTAGCTGCTGGCCAGCACCAGCACGGTGCGCGGATTCGCGGCCCGGACCGCCCGCAGCAGCGCCGCCTGGGCGGCGGGTAGCGCCAGGTCGACCCGGTCCTCGGTCTCCCGCCCGCACACCATCGGATGGTTGCCGAGCACCACCACCGCCACGTCGGCGTCGCGGGCCAGTGCTGCCGCCTCCCGGGCGCCATCGGTGACCAGTTCGACGGTGAACCTGGTGGCGGTGTCGACGCTGGCGGCCTCGGCCCGCGCCAGCCCGTCCGGGCCGACGGTGACGTAGCGGTCCCGGGCCAGGTGGTGCAGTGCCGTGCGGCCGTCGGCGGCGCGGACCAGCCGGAAGGTCTCGTTGACCACCCACCCGCCCGGCCCGGACCGGTCGTTGACCAGCACCCCGTCGTCGCCGGCGGCCAGGTAGCGGCCGTTGGCGACGCTGCGCAGCGCGACCACCCCGTCGCCCCAGTCGAACACGTCGAAGCAGCACTGCGGCGCCGCCTCCGGCGCGGCGGCGCGCGGCGGTCCGCCCGCCGTGCTGTCGGCCCGCAGCGGTCCACCGGCGGCCGCGCCGCTGGCCTGCAGGTAGGTCGCCGAGGTGCCGAGCCGCACCGCGATCCGGTCCACTCCCTCGTGGTGGGTCACGGTCGCCATCGGCAGCCGCGCGGTCAGCCCGGCGCGGGCGGTGACCGCGTACGGCATCGATCCGGCGTACCAGTCGGTGTGGAGTGTGTCGGCGAGCGGGCCGACCACCGCGACCCGCCGGATCCGGTCCGGGTCCAGCGGCAGCACCGGGTCGGATCCGGACTCCGTCGGTGCGTTGCGCAGCAGGACCACCGACTCGCGTACCGCGATCCGGGCCAGGTCCTGGTGGGCCGGGCAGTTGATCACATCGGTGCCGGTCGTCGCGAACGGGTTGCGTTCGGGTGGATCCAGCTCACCGAGCCGGATCCGGACGGAGAGGATCCGGCGGACCGCGCGGTCGATGTCCGGTTCGGCGAGCAGTCCGCGCGCCACCGCCTCGGTGATCCGCGCGACGGTCGGCAGCGAGTCGGTGTCGTCCTCGGTGAAGCTGTCGATCCCGGCGCGCAGCGCCGCCGCGTAGCCGGTGACGTGGTCCGGGTGGTAGCCCTGGGCGCCGGCGATGTTGGTGGCCGCTCCCGCGTCGCCGACGACCAGGACGTCGTCGTCGGTCCACCGGCGCAGCTGCTCGTCGATCAGCGGGCTCAGATGCGCCGGCCGGCCGTTGACCAGGTTGTACGCGGCCATCACCGCGACCGCGGCACCGGCGGCGATCGGGGCGCGAAACGCCGGTAGTTCGTACTCGTGCAGCACCCGGGGCGGCAGGTTGCTGCTGGTGGTGGCCCGGTCGGTCTCGTTGTTGTAACCGAGGAAGTGTTTCAGGGTCGGCGCGGTCCGCAGGTAGTAGGGATGGTCGCCGCGCAGTCCGCTGGCGTAACCGGTGGCCAGCACCCCGGTCAGCCACGGGTCCTCGGCGTAGCCCTCCTCGTTGCGGCCCCACCGTGGATCCCGCAGCGGGTTGACCACCGGCGCCCACACGTTCAGTCCGACGCCGACGGGGTCTTTGTGGTGGAACGCGCGTACCTCGTCGCCGACCGCTTCGCCGATCCGCCGCAGCAGGTCCGGGTCCCAGCTGGAACCCAGCCCGATCGCCTGCGGGAAGACGGTCGCCGGGCCGAGCCAGGCCACCCCGTGCAGCGCCTCGGTCCCGGTGCGGAAGCCGGGCAGGCCGAGTCGGGGCACCGAGGGCTGATGCTGGTGCAGCAGGGCGATCTTCTCGTCGAGGGTGAGCCGGCGGAGCAGGTCGGTGACCCGGGCGGCCACGGGTTGGTCGGGGTCGCGGAACGTGCTGTCGCTCATAACGTGGATCGCCTTCCGGGATCGGCAAGGGCACCCGTGTGGGTCGCCGCGGCGGTGCGGGCACCGCCGCGGTCACCGGATCACGGGCAGGCGTCGGTACGCGGTGGAGGTTGGCCGCCAGCCCGGGAAGCGCTGGCTCGAAGCGCTTCGACGACCGTCCCAAAAACGCTCCACTGTCGACACGATTTCAGCCGTGTTAACCGTGGAGCCCTTTGAGGTTGACATCCATCAGTACGGACGGTCAAGGGGCTGCCCGCCACAAATTGATGTCAGCCGCCGTCGCCGGCCCCGGCCGCCGCCCCGGGCCACCGCAGTGGGCCGCTGGTCAGCCGGGCGGCGGCCGCCGGTGCGGTCAGCCGGCCGGGCGTACCGGCATCCGGCCGTTGTCGATCGCGGCGATCGCCCGGGCCGCGCCGCCGATCGCCGCCGCGCCGCCGGCCAGATCGGAGGCTGCCAGCTGGGTGCCACCGGCCGCCGGAGCCACCGTACGGTCAGCGAGCTGCTGCCGGGCCGCCGGCAGCAGCCACTGGGCGAGCGGGACGTAGTAACCGCCGAGCAGCACCACCTCGGGGTTGATCAGGTTGGCCAGGATGGACACCCCGGTGCCGAGGTGCCGGCCGACCTCGGCGAGCGCGTCGAGAGCCGCCGGATCGCCGGCGCGCGCCGCCGCCCGTACCCGGTCGATCTCCGGCGCGAAGTCGGTGACCGGCCCGTCGACCTCGGCGTCCGGCAGCACCCGGCGGATCAGCGCGGGTACGGCGGCCAACGCCTCCAGACAGCCGTTCGCCCCGCAGCGGCACGGCGGACCCTGCGGATCCAGTTGAATATGACCGACCTCGCCGGTGAACCCCCGCGCGCCGTGCAGCAGCCGCCCGTCCACCACCAGCCCCGCGCCGATGCCGGCACCGCCGGTCAGGTGCACCAGGTTCGCGGTGCCGGCGTACGGCCCGTGCCGGTGCTCGGCGAGCGCGGCCAGCTGGGCGTCGTTGTCCACCACCACCTCGTACGCCGGCCCGCGCAGCGCCCGGACCAGATCGGCGTGCAGGTCGACGTCGCGCCAGCCCAGTTCGGGGGAGAGGCTGACCCGGCCCTGCTGGTCGACCAGGCCGGGTACCCCGACGGTGAGCCCGAGCACCTGCCGCCCCTGCCGGGTCACCCGGTTCACCGCCCGGCCGGCCAGTGCGGCCACCGTGCTGGCCGCCTTGCCCGGGGTGGCGGCCAGCCCGGTGAAGGCGCGTCGCCAGGACAGCAGCTCACCGCCGGCCAGGTCGAGCGCGACCGCGGTCAGGTGGTCGGCGCTGATCTCGATGCCGATCGCGGCGTACGCGTCACCGTCGACGACCAGCATGGTGGCCGGGCGTCCGATGCGGTGTTCGGTGAGGCCGATCTCCCGGACCAGGCGGCGGTCGATCAGATCGGCGACCAGGCTGGAGACGGTGGCCTTGTTGAGCCCGGTGGCACCGGCGATGTCCGCCCGGGAGCAGGGCGCGTTGGCCCGGACGTAGCGCAGCACGACCGCGAGGTTGGTGGCGCGTACGTCGGTCAGGTCCGCTGGCTGCGGGCCGCTCCGCATGGTGATCACGTTACGCCCCGGGTCCCGGCCGGGTGGCTCGGGCCGGATGCCCGGCGGGCCGGCGTGTCGCGGCGGTCACCGCGGGGTGGGCCGCCACCGGCGGTTCGCGTCATGTCGGCCTCCCTTGTGGCACCTGTCACCGTCGGCTACTTTGTTTAGTCAGCAGACGAACTAACTCTAGCGTGCAAACCGTACCCCCACACCCCCATTTCGAGCTGGTTCGTCCCACCGTCGCCGGGATGCCTGGCTCGCCGATATGAAGGGAGCGCGCCGTGGATCGATCCCTCGCGGGCGCGGCCACCAACCGACGTCGATTCCTGGGCCTGGTCGGCCTGGGTGCCACCGCGATGGCCGGTGGCGGTTTTCTCTCCGGCTGCAGCCGGCCGGCCGGCACCCAGGGCACGGCGACCGACGTCGACGCGGTCAGCGCGGTTCTGCCCAGATACCAGCCGGTCGAGCTGATCACCCCGGACATCGCCGGGGTACGCCCGATCGCCGACGGCTACCTGACGTACCCGACCGACCTGGTCAGGGCGGTCACCGAGACGCCCGGCAGCAGCGGTGAACCGCTCACCGCGATGACTCCCTGGTGGGGGCCGACCCCGCCCGGCATCGACCGCAACGCCTACCTGCAGGCGGTCAACGAGCGGCTCGGCGTGCCGATCGACTTCAGCGTCCAGGACGGCAACACCTACGCCGACAAGCTGAGCGCCATCCTCGGTGCCCGCGACGTGCCGGACCTGCTCTGCGCCCCGAACTGGGAGATCGACAAGATCCCGCGGTTCTCCGACGCGGTGTCGGCGCTGTTCGAGGACCTGACCGACCACCTCGCCGGTGACGCCGCGCTGGCCTACCCGCACCTGGCCAGCTTCCCGACCGGGGCCTGGCAGTACGCCGTCTGGGGCGGCCGGCTGGCCGCCGTCCCGTGGCCGACCGACGGCCCGTTCCCGTACGCGCTGTTCTACCGCAAGGACCTCACCGACGCCGCCGGCGTGCAGGCCCCGAAGAACATCGAGGAGCTCTACGAGTTCGGCAAGGCGATGACCGATCCGGCCAACGGCGTCTGGGCCTTCGGCTCGATCTTCAACATGGTGCAGATGTTCTACGGTGTGCCCGGCTCGCAGGGCGGCTGGCGGCGCACCGACGGCGGCGGCCTGGAATTCAAGTACGAGACCGAGGAGTACCGCGAGGCCCTGGAGTTCACCACCAGACTGTTCGCCGAAGGGCTGGTGCACCCGGACATCGTGGAGAGCAGCGGCGCCGCCGACGCCAAGCAGCTGTTCAACAGCGGCAAGATGGTCTGCTACGAGGACGGCGTCGGCGCCTGGCGCGGCATGTACTCGGAGCAGCGGCAGATCACCCCGACGTTCGACATGCGGCCGGTGCCGGTCTTCTCCGCCGACGGGCAGAGCACCCCGGTCGCCTGGGGCGAGGAAAAGCCGATCTTCTACACGTTCATCAAGAAGGGGCTGGGCAAGGAGCGCGTCGAGGAGATCCTGCGGGTGCTCAACTGGTGCGCCGCGCCGCTCGGCACCGAGGAGTACCACCTGCGCCAGTACGGCGTCGTCGACCAGCACCACACGGTCAGCGCCGACGGCAGCCCGGAGCTGACCGAGCTGGGCCGGCAGGAGATCGCCGACCAGTACACCTTCATCGTCGGGCGTTACCCGACCATCGTGCAGACCGCCGACGTCCCCGGCTTCGTCGAGGCCCTGCTCAGCTACTCCAACGAGACGGTGAAGTACCTGGAGCCGAACCCGTGGGCCGGGATCAAGTTCGAGCTGCCGGCCAACCTGTCGCGGGTGCAGCAGCCGACCGAGGACAAGATCCTCGACGTGCTGCGTGGTCGGCGGCCGACCAGCGACCTCGAGCAGATCACGCAGGAGTGGCGCAGCGGCGGCGGTGACGAGGGCCGCGACTTCTTCCGCAAGGCGCTCGAAGACAACGATCGATGACCTCGGTCGAGACGTCCGTGACCGCCGGATCCGGCGACGACCGGAGCCGGCGGTCGCCGGACCAGCCCACCCCGGACGGCAACCGCCGGTCACGCCGTACCCCGGATGGTCGGCGCACCCGCCGACGGACGGTGCCGCTGCGGGCCCGGCTGCGCCGCGACTGGCCGCTGCTGCTCATGGCCGCGCCGGCCGCGCTGCTGCTGCTGGTCTTCCACTACCTGCCCACCCTGGGCAACGTGATCGCCTTCCAGGACTACAACCCCTGGGTCGGTGACAACGCGTTCGAGGCGTTCGTCTACAGCGAGTGGATCGGGTTCGGCAACTTCGAGACCCTGTTCCGTGACCCGGCGTTCTGGGACGCGGTGGTCAACACCCTGACCATCACCGCGTTTCAGCTGGTCTTCTTCTTCCCGCTGCCGATCCTGTTGGCGATCCTGCTGCACAGCATCCTGTCGACCCGGGTGCGCGGGTTCATCCAGAGCGTCGTCTACCTGCCGCACTTCTTCAGCTGGGTGCTGGTGGTCACCTTCTTCATGCAGATGCTCGGCGGGGCCGGCCTGCTCGCCCAGCGGATGCGCGACGCCGGGCTCGACCCGCTCAACGTGATGGGCAACCCGGACACGTTCATCGTGCTGGTCACCGCAGAGTCGGTGTGGAAGGACGTCGGCTGGGGGGCGATCATCTTCCTGGCCGCGCTCAGCGCCATCGACCAGAACCTCTACGAGGCGGCGGCGGCCGACGGTGCCGGGCGCTGGCGGCGGCTGTGGCACATCACCCTGCCCGGGCTGCGTCCGGTGATCGTCCTGCTGCTGATTCTGCGGCTCGGTGACGCGCTCACCGTCGGCTTCGAGCAGTTCATCCTGCAGCGTGAGGCGGTCGGCCGGCAGGCCGCCGAAGTGCTCGACACCTACGTCTACTACCAGGCGATCATCCCGCAGCAGTGGGGGATGGGCGCCGCCGCCGGCCTGTTCAAGGGCGTCATCGGGCTGGTGCTGATCATCGCCGCGAACAAGTTCGCCCACCGCCTCGGCGAGCAGGGAGTGTATTCCAGGTGAGCATCGCACGTACCCTGACCGCCGGGCGGCGACCCAGGCTCGACCCGGTGAACCAGCCGCCCCGCCGGCGGCGCCCCGGCGTCGGCCGGCCGGTCTGGGAGGAGCCGCCGAGCCCGGTCGGCCAGGGCGTCAAAGGGCTCGTCCTCGCCGCGATGGTGCTGGCCGTGATCTTCCCGCTGTGGTCGGTCCTGGTGACCAGCCTCGCGTCGCGGGAGACCATCAACGCCACCGGCGGCATGGTGGTGATCCCCCGCGAGATCGACCTGTCGGCGTACGTGAACATCTTCTCCGGCGGTCAGATCAGCCGGGCGGTGTGGGTCAGCACCCTGGTCACCGTCGTCGGCACGACGTTCAGCCTGGTGCTGACGGTGCTGGCGGCGTACGGGCTGTCCCGTAAGGACTCGGTCGCGCACCGTCCGTTGCTGTTCCTGTTCCTGCTCACCTTCCTGATCTATCCCGGCATGGTGCCGAGCTACCTGGTGGTGACCGGGCTGGGTCTGAAGAACAGTCTGTGGGCGCTGATCCTGCCCACCGCGATCAGTGTGTTCAACCTGGTGGTGATCCGGGCGTTCTTCATGAACGTGCCGGCCGAGCTGATCGACGCGGCCCGCATCGACGGCGCCGGGGAGTTCCGGATCCTGTGGCGGATCATGCTGCCGCTGTCCCGGGCGGTGATCGCCGTCGTCGGCCTGTTCTACGCCGTCGGCTACTGGAACGCGTACTTCAACGCGGTGCTCTACATTGACGACAACGACAAGTGGCCGATCCAGCGGGTGCTGCAGAGCTACATCCTGGCCGGCCAGTCGCCGTCGGTCACTGGCGCGCCGGTGAACATACCCGGGGTCACCGCGTACCCGCCGACCCTGGCGGTCAAGATGGCGGTGGTGGTGATCACCGTACTGCCGGCGGTGGTGATCTTCCCGTTCGTGCAGCGGCACTTCACCAAGGGCGTCATCACCGGCGCGATCAAGGGTTGACCGGCCCGTCGCGCGGCGGCGCCGGCCCGGTCTGCGGCGGCGCCGGCCCGCCCGGTCGCGGCGGGCCGACACCGCGCTGTTCACAGCGGTACGCCGTCGAGCAGCACCGTGGCGGGTGGCTCGGTGCCGGTCACCGCGACGACCTCGACCCGGCGGACCGGCAGCGGCCCGTCGACGTCGACCCGCAACGTGTCGCCGTCGCGTACCGCCCGGACCGTGGTGTCGCCGTCGACGTCGCAGACGACCGTCTCGGCGCTGACGCCACCCCAACTGACCAGGGTCACGTCGGTGAACGGGCCGTCGCCGACGGTGTCTCCTGGTTCGGTCGTCGGGATCAGCGCGCCGTGCCGGACGAACAACGGGATCCGCTCCAGCGGAGTCTCGACCGGCAGGTGGCGTCCGCCGGGGTGGGTCCGCCCGGTCCAGTGGTCGACCCAGTCACCGGCCGGCAGGTAGACGTGCCGCCGCCCGTCCGGATTGATCATCGGCGCGACCAGCAGGTCGGTGCCGAGCCGGTACTCCAGTTCGGCACCCCACGCGGCCGGGTCGTCCGGCGAGTCGACCAGCAGCGCCCGCATCATCGGGGCACCGGTGCGGGCGGCCGTGACCGCCGCCGAGTAGAGGTAGGGCATCAACCGGTAGCGCAGCCGGATCGCCTCGACCGCGTCCCGCGCGGCGTCGTCGGGAAAGTCCCACGGCAGCCGGCTGGTGGTGCCGTGGAAGCGCACCAGCGGCGAGAACGCCCCGAACTGCGCCCACCGCACGTACAGGTCGGGGGTCGGGGTGCCGTGGAAGCCGCCGGCGTCGTGACTCCAGAACGGTACGCCGGACAGGCCGTGCGACAGCCCGCCGCGCAGTGTGCTGGCCATCCCCGGGTACGTGGCGTTGACGTCGCCGCTCCACTGGGCCGGATGCCGCTGCCCGCCGAGGAACGACGACCGGGCCCACACCATGCCGTGCCCGGCGACCTCCCGGGTGACCGCCGCGACCGCGTCGTTGAACAGCAGCGTGTAGACGTTGTGCAGCTCGACGCCGGTCATCCCGTTGTGTGCCACCGCGTCGGCCGGCACCCCTTCGGCGAAGTCGGTCTTGAACACCATCGCGCCCTGCCGCAGCAGGTCGCGCAGCAGACCGGTGAACCACTCGGTGGCCGCCGGGTTGGTGAAGTCGACGATCCCGCAGACCGGGTAGGAGCCGTGCCAGACGTCGGCGATGTAGGTGGAGCCGTCCGGGCGGCGCAGGAAGTAGCCGGCCGCGTCGGCCTGCCCGAAGACCGGGCTGCCGGTCATGATGTAGGGGTTCATCCAGAGGCTCACCTTGAACCCCTGCTCGGCGAGGGTGGCCAGCATGCCGGCCGGGTCGGGGAAGTTGGTGGCGTCCCAGGCCAGGTCGGACCAGGCGCCGTCGGCCTGCCAGTAGCAGTCCAGGTGCAGCACGTCGCACGGGATGCCGTCGGCACGGATCCGCCGGGCCCGCTCCAGGACCTTCTCCTGGCTGTCCACAAAGAAGCCGGACGAGATCCAGGTGCCGAACGCCCACTTCGGCGGCAGCACCGGTCGGCCGGTCAGCCGGTCGTAGCGGTCCAGGATCTCGGCGGGGGTGGGGCCGGCGATCACGTAGTAGTCGATCAGGTCGTCCGGCACCAGGATCTGCACGCAGCTGTGCGTGGAGGAGCAGATGTCGAACTCCACCGGCATGCCGCTGTCGACCAGCACCCCGTAGCCACGGTCGGACAGGTACAGCGGGACGTTCTTGTGCGACCGGTCCGACTCGCTGCCGAAGGCGTCGTAGTTCCACATCAGCGCCCGCTGGCCGCGCTTGTCCAGCCGGGTGAACTTCTCGCCGAGCCCGACGAAGCGTTCGTCGCCGGGCGCGTCGAAGCTCTCGTGGTACGCGGCGACGGAGCCGTCGACCAGGGACCGGCCGAACGGCAGGGTGCGCAGTCGGCCGCTGATGTCGCGCTCGCCCCGGTTCTGGTTGAGCAGCACCCGACCCTGCCGGTCGAGGAACCGCAGATGCCACGGGTCGAGCCGCAGTTCGGCGACGACCGTTCCGGCGTCGACGCGTACCGTGTCGCCGGCCACCGTGACCGTGGCCGGGTACGGGCGCGGATCGACCAGCGGCAGCGCCCGGGCCGACCGGCTGCGGGCGTCGGGCGTCGCGCTCAGCCGGACCCGGATCACCCCCTCCCCGGCGGCGCTGACCGCGACCGTCAGCGTCTCACCGTCGGCGGTGCTGCCCTTGCAGGTGATCCCGGCCGCATCGGTGCCCAGCAACTCGGCCCGGACCAGCGCGGACAAGCCCTCCTCGCCGGGCGCGCGGACCGGCAGGTCGGGCGGGTCGGCCACGAATGTCTCATGGGGGACCAGGGGCGGACGGTACGGCATGGGCTCTCCTCGTCGGTCCGGGGCTCGACGCTCCCTGGTGGAACCAGTGGCCTGGGGGCGACTAAATTAGTTTCTTTGGTAATCCAACAAACTGTCAACGTCGGAGGGAGCGCCGATGCGCTGGCCGAAAGGACTCGACGGGCTCTGCTACGGCGGGGACTACAACCCCGAGCAGTGGCCGGAGACGACCTGGGTCGAGGACGTCGAGCTGATGCGTCGCGCCCGGGTCAACCTGGTCACCGTCGGGGTGTTCGCCTGGTCCCGGCTGGAACCGCACCCCGGCGAGTACACCGTCGACTGGCTCGACCGGGCACTCGACCTGCTGCACCAGGGCGGGATCCGGGTCGTCCTGGCCACCCCGACCGCCTCGCCGCCGCCGTGGTTCTCCCTCGCCCACCCCGACGCGCTGCCGGTCACCGCCGACGGGGTGCGGCTGCGGCACGGCAGCCGGGACACGTACTGCGCGGCCGCCCCCGCGTACCGCGTCGCGGCCCGGCGCATCGCCGCGATGCTCGCCGAACGCTACCGCGACCACCCGGCGCTGGCGATGTGGCACGTGCACAACGAGTACGGCACGGTCTGCCACTGCCCGCACGCGGCCGACGCGTTCCGGCGGTGGCTGCGACAGCGCTACGGTGACCTGGACCGGCTCAACGAGGCGTGGACCGGTGCGTTCTGGAGCCAGTGCTACTCCGACTGGACGCAGATCGACCCGCCGCGCGCCACCCAGTACCTGACCAACCCGACGCAGGTGCTGGACTTCCGCCGGTTCTGGTCCGACGAACTGCTCGCTGCCTATCGTGACCAGCGCGACCTGCTCCGCGAACACACGCCGGACGTGCCGGTCACCACCAACTATGTGTTCGGTGACTGGGTCCCGGTGGACCACGCCCGGTGGGCGCGGGAGGTCGACCTGATCGCCGTCGATCACTATCCGACCGAGACCGACGGCCGGGCCGAGGAACAGACCGCGCTCGCCGCCGACCTCGCCCGGTCCTGGTCACGCCCGGTCACCGGGGACGGGTCACCGCCATCGGCCGGCCGGCACCGGCCCTGGCTGCTGATGGAGAGCGCGCCCAACCTGATCTACCGGTACGCCGAGGGG
This sequence comes from Solwaraspora sp. WMMD792, assembly GCF_029626105.1. Classification (NCBI taxonomy): domain Bacteria; kingdom Bacillati; phylum Actinomycetota; class Actinomycetes; order Micromonosporales; family Micromonosporaceae; genus Solwaraspora; species Solwaraspora sp. WMMD792. The sequence continues at coordinate 3,239,654 of NZ_JARUBH010000009.1, read as the reverse complement.
ACCGCCTACGCCAAGGAGCCCGGCCGGATGCTGCGGCACAGCATCGCCCACGTCGCACGCGGCTCCCGGGGCGCGATGTTCTTCCAGTGGCGGGCGCCGCGCGGCGGTGCCGAGCTGTTCCACTCGGCGATGGTGCCGCACGCCGGTGCCGACTCCCGGACCTTCCGGTCGGCGGTACAGCTCGGCGAGGCGCTGCGGCTGCTTGCCGCGACCGACACCGCCGCGGTGACGGCCCGGGCCGCGATCGGCTGGGACGCCGCCAGCGGGTGGGCGCTGCAGCATCCCGGGCTGCCGTCGGGGCACATCTCGTACGCCGACGAGGTGGCCGCCGCGCACCGGGCGCTGTGGCGGTGCGGCATCACCACCGACTTCGTCTGCCCGGCGGCCGGACCACTGGACCTGACCGGCTACCGGATGCTGGTGCTGCCTGCGCTGTACCTGATGGACGACGCCGTCGCGGACACCCTCGCCGACTGGGTACGGGCCGGCGGTCAACTGGTGGTCAGCTACCTGTCCGGGGTCGCCGACCCCGACGCCCGGGTCCGGCTGGGCGGGTATCCGGGTGCCCTGCGTGAGCTGCTCGGCGTCCGCAGCGAGGAGTTCCTGCCGCTCGGTCCGGACGGCACCGCGCCGCTGTCCGGCGGGCGTATCGGACGGCTGTGGCGGGAACGGGTCGAGGCCCGCGGGGCCGAACCGGTGCTCAACTACGTCGATGGCGTGCTGGCCGGTCAGCCGGCGGTGACCCGCCGCTCGGTCGGTGCCGGGGCCGCCTGGTACCTGTCCACCAGGCTGGACGACGACGGCTACCGGGAACTGCTGGCGGTGGTCGCCGCCGAGGCCGGGGTGGCACCGGTGCTGCCCGCCGCGCCCGCCGGGGTGGAGGCGGTACGCCGGGTGGACGGCACCACCCGGTGGCTGTTTCTGTTCAACCATGGCCGGGAGGAAGCGGTGGTGGCGGCCACCGGTGAGGTGCTGGTCTCCGGCTGCGTCCTGCCGTCCGGGGAGATCATGGTGGCCAGCGACGTCCTGCCCGCCGGTGAGGTCCTGCTGGCGGTCGGTGCCGGCTCGGCTGATTCCGGCCGGTCGACCGGCCGATGGCCGGTCGGCTCGGCCGGTGTCACCGGCACACCGGGTCGCGGCCGGGGCGCTCGTCGGGTCCGGGTGCCAGCGGGCGGGCTGCTGGTGCTGCGGGAGCCGGACCAACCGGTGGGTGACCGCGGCCGCCGACACGGACCCCGCCGGGCTCCGATGGACATCGACATTGATCGAGGAAAGCGATTGCCCTAGCATTGGCCTGCACGGGAGCCGACCGACGACCGCCGCACTGCGGTCGACCGATCCAGCGCAGCGCCACCGGGCGTACGCCCCGGCCGGGCAGCCGGGCGTCCGTCCGTTGCCGCCCGCCCTCTGCTCCCGGAGACTCTCATGCGCAATGTCCCTCCCAACAGTTCCCGGTCCCAGCCCGGGAATCCCCGCCGAGCCCTGCTCGCCGTCGCGACCGCGGTGGCCACCGCGGCCGGTGCCGGCGTGGCCACCACGATCCTCGCGTCGCCGGCCGCCGCAGCCGCCGGCTGCGCGGTCGACTACCGCGTCACCAGCCAATGGCCCGGTGGCTTCGGCGCCAGCGTGTCCGTGACCAACCTCGGTGACCCCGTCACCTCCTGGCAGCTGACCTGGTCGTTCGGCGCCGGGCAGACGATCACCCAGGCGTGGAACGCGGCGGTGACGCAGAACGGTGCCCAGGTCACCGCGGACAACGTCGGCTACAACGGGAACCTGGCCACCAACGCCAGCACCGAGTTTGGCTTCAACGGATCCTGGAACAACAGCAGCAATCCGGTCCCGACGACCTTCGCGCTCAACGGGACCACCTGCACCGGCGGCGTCGCGCCGACCACCGCACCCCCGCCGACGACGGCACCCCCGCCGACCACGGCACCCCCGACCACGGCACCCCCGACCACGGCACCCCCGACGACCGCCCCGCCGACGACCGCCCCACCGACCACGGCGCCACCGCCCACCACCCCGCCGCCGACGCCGGGGCCCGGCGCCAAGCAGATGGAGGACCTCGACCGAGGGCTGATCAGCGTCCGCTCCGGATCCGGCAACCTGGTTTCCTGGCGGCTGCTCGGCACCGAGGCCGCCGGCACCGGCTTCCACGTCTACCGTGGCTCCACCCGGGTCACCTCGTCGCCGGTCACCGCGTCGACCAACTACTACGACGCCGGTGCCGCGTCCAACGCCAGCTACACGGTCCGGGCGGTGGTCGGCGGCGTCGAGCAGCCCGCGTCCCCGGCGTCGCTCACCTTCGCCGACGGCTACCTCGACGTACCGCTGCAGGTGCCGCCGGGCGGCACCACCCCGTCCGGGGAGTGGTACAGCTACTCGGCGAACGACGCCAGCGTCGGTGACCTCGACGGTGACGGGCAGTACGAGATCGTGCTCAAGTGGGATCCGTCCAACGCCAAGGACAACTCCCAGTCCGGCTACACCGGTAACGTCTATGTCGACGCGTACCGGCTCGACGGGACCCGGCTGTGGCGCGTCGACCTGGGCCGCAACATCCGGGCCGGCGCCCACTACACCCAGTTCCAGGTGTACGACTACGACGGCGACGGCCGGGCCGAGGTGGCGATGAAGACCGCCGACGGCACCCGGGACGGTCGGGGCAGCGTCATCGGCAACTCCGGCGCCGACTACCGCAACTCGTCCGGTTACGTGCTGTCCGGTCCGGAGTTCCTGACCATGTTCGACGGCCAGACCGGTGCGGCGATCTCCACCGTCAACTACGTGCCGGCCCGGGGCAACGTGTCGTCCTGGGGCGACTCGTACGGCAACCGGGTGGACCGGTTCCTCGCCGGCACCGCCTACCTGGACGGCCAGCGACCGTCGTTGATCATGTCACGCGGCTACTACACCCGCACCGTCATCGCCGCCTGGGACTTCCGCAACGGCAACCTCACCCAGCGGTGGGTCTTCGACTCCAACTCGTCGGGCAACGGCAGCTACGCCGGGCAGGGCAACCATTCGCTGTCCATCGCCGACGTCGACCGCGACGGCCGTGACGAGATCGTCTTCGGCGGCGCCACCATCGACGACAACGGTCGCGGGCTGTGGAACACCAGCCTGAACCACGGCGACGCCGGCCACGTCGGTGACCTAGACCCGGGGCGGTCCGGGCTGGAGTACTTCAAGGTCCAGGAGGACGGCTCGAAGCCGTCGTCGGCGCTGATCGACGCCCGCACCGGGCAGATCATCTGGCAGACCCCGACCGGCGGGGACAACGGCCGGGGCGTGTCGGCGGACATCTGGGCCGGCAGCGCCGGTGCCGAGTCCTGGTCGTCGGCGGTGGACGGGCTGCGCTCGCCGACCGGCGGCAACGTCGGACGCAAGCCGTCGTCGGCCAACTTCCTCAGCTGGTGGGACGGCGACCCGGTCCGGGAGTTGCTCGACCAGACCCGGATCGACAAGTACGGCACCTCCGGCGACACCCGGCTGTTGACCGGCTCCGGGGTGGCATCGAACAACGGCACCAAGGCGACCCCCGCTTTGTCGGCCGACCTGTTCGGCGACTGGCGGGAGGAGGTCATCTGGCGGACCAGCGACTCCCGCGCGTTGCGGATCTACGCCACCCCGCACACCACCGACCGACGGATCCACACCCTGATGCACGACCCGCAGTACCGGGTGGCGGTCGCCTGGCAGAACACCGCCTACAACCAGCCGCCACACCCGTCGTTCTTCATTGGCGCCAACATGCCGGCACCACCGACGCCGAACGTCTACTTGCGGTGAATGTCTACATTCTGGGGAATCCGGCGGCCGACTGAGTGAGCCGGCGGCCGTAGACGCGCCGACGGGGGACCGGAACCCGGTCCCCCGTCGGCGGACGCGACGACATCCACCCCACGCGTGATCTCGTGCGTCGAACCATCACCTGCCAAAGACGATAGCCAGCGGACCGTCGCGCGGCGGTGACCAGCTGATGAAGCTCCTGTTTCCGGCTATTGATCGCCGTCCGTGGGGTGACCCGGGTCACCGGCCACCAGCTCGAACGAGCGCACCCGGTCGGCGACGTCGTACACCATCGTGGTCAACATCAGCTCGTCGGCACCGGTGCGCTCGCGCAAATCGTGCAGCGCCCGCCGGACCGTGTCGGGGGAGCCGACCGCCTGCTCCTCGTTGCGTTGGCGGATGAACTGCCGCTCGAGATCCGTGTACGGATAGGCGGCCGCTTCCTCCGGGCTGACCAGTGCCTCCGGCCGCCCGGCGCGCAGCCGCAGGAACGCCAGGGCGGCCGGGCCGGACAGCCACTCGGCCCGCTCGTCCGACTCGGCGCAGACGACGTTGACCGCGACCATCGCGTACGGCCGGTCCAACCACACCGACGGGCGGAAATGCTGCCGGTACAGCGCGAGCGCCGGCAGCGTGTTGGCCGCACTGAAATGGTGTGCGAAGGAGAACGGCAGACCCAGGGTGCCGGCGAGTTGGGCGCTGAATCCGCTGGAACCGAGCAGCCAGATCGCCGGTGACTGCCCGGCGTGCGGGGTCGCGGCGATCGGTCCGGCGTCGCCGCGCAGATAGCCGATCAGGGTCGCCAGCTCCTGCGGGAACGTCTCGGCGCCCAGCCCGGCCATGGTGCGCCGCAGCGCCAGTGCGGTGGCCTGGTCGGTGCCCGGGGCCCGGCCGATGCCGAGATCGACCCGGCCCGGGTGCAGCGCCTCCAACGTGCCGAACTGCTCGGCGACCACCAGCGGCGGATGGTTGGGCAGCATCACCCCGCCGGAGCCGACCCGGATCGTTGAGGTGGCCGCGGCCAGGTGGGCGAGCAGCACCGCCGGGGCCGAGCTGGCGATGGCGGGCATGTTGTGGTGTTCGGCCACCCACAACCGGTGGTAGCCGAGCTGCTCGACTCGGCGGGCCAGCTCGGTGGTGTGCCGCAGCGCCTCACCGGCGGATCTGCCGGCGGCGACTGGGGCCACGTCGAGGACGGAGAGCGGTACGTCGATCACACCTGTGCCCAACCCGGTGCCGCGCCCGGATCTTCCCGCCGCCCGGATCTTCCGGCATCGCCAGTTCGGCTAACCTCGGCGGCGAGCGGCAGCCGGCCGCCGCGCAGACGAGGAGACTGGTCGATGCGGATCGTGGACGCCCGGGTGATCGTGACCTGCCCGGGCCGCAACTTCGTCACCTTGAAGATCGTCACCTCGGACGGTGTGACCGGCGTCGGCGACGCCACCCTCAACGGCCGTGAACTGGCCGTCGCCAGCTACCTGCGTGACCACGTGGTACCGACGCTGATCGGTCGGGACGCGAGCCGGATCGAGGACACCTGGCAGTACCTGTACCGGGGTGCCTACTGGCGGCGCGGCCCGGTCACGATGAGCGCCATCGCGGCAGTCGACACCGCGTTGTGGGACATCAAGGGCAAGGTCGCCGGGCTGCCGGTCTACCAGCTGCTCGGCGGCCGGTGCCGCGACGGGGTCACCGTCTACGGCCACGCCAACGCCGAGACGGTCCCCGAGGTGCTCGCCGAGGTGGCCCGTTACGTCGACCTCGGCTACCGGGCGGTGCGGGTGCAGACCGCCGTACCCGGCCTGCCGGCGACGTACGGGGTCGGCAAGGACCGGATGTTCTACGAGCCGGCCGACGCCGCGATCCCCACCGAGACCACCTGGTCCACCGAGCGCTACCTGGTGCACACCCCGCAGGTCTTCGCGGCGGTACGCGACGAGTTCGGCCCGCACCTGAAGCTGCTGCACGACGCCCACCACCGGCTGACCCCGATCGAGGCGGCCCGGCTCGGCAAGGACCTCGAACCGTACCGGCTGACCTGGCTGGAGGACCCGGTCCCCGCCGAGCTGCAGGAGGGCTTCCGGCTGATCCGCCAGCACACCACCACGCCGATCGCCGTCGGGGAGGTCTTCAACACCATCTTCGACTGCCAGCAGCTGATCACCGAGCAGTTGATCGACTACGTCCGCACCACGGTGGTCCGGGCCGGCGGCATCAGCCACCTGCGGCGGATCTTCGATCTGGCCGCGCTGCACCACGTCCGCAGCGGTTCGCACGGCGCCACCGACCTGTCCCCGGTGTGTATGGCCGCCGCGCTGCACGTCGACCTGAGCATCCCCAACTTCGGCCTGCAGGAGTACATGCGGCACACCGAGGCCACCGACGAGGTGTTCCCGCACTCGTACCACTTCGCCGACGGCTACCTGCACCCCGGCGAGGAACCCGGGCTCGGCGTCGACATCGACGAGTCAGCGGCGGCGCGCTACCCGTACGCGCCGGCGTCGCTGCCGGTCAACCGGCTCACCGACGGGTCGATGCACAACTGGTGACCCGACCGGGCCGTTCGGTTCTCGCCAGCGCACATCGATGTGAGGCTGAGACACCCTACGACGCAGATGTGAGGTATCTCAGCCTCACATCGACGAAGCGGTGCGGCTCTTCCGGCTCAGCCGACACGCAGTGCTGCGGCCATGGGCGGTTGGTCGAGTGGTGCGCCGCCCCGACGCATTGCCCACAGCGGCGGGCCGCCGGCCGGCAGGTGCGCCACCCGGACGATTCGGTAGCCGTGGCGCAGGTAGAACGCCTGGGACCGTGGGCTGCTCGCCTCGACCACGGCCGGCATGCCGATCCGGTCGAGCCGGGCGTGGTGCACGGCCAGCAGCGCCGACCCGATGCCTCGCCGTCTCAGCCAGGGTGCCGCCGCCAGGAACGCCAGATGGTTGTGCCGGCCTGTCGGCTCCACTCGGCCGGCGGTGAACGTGTAGTGCGCGTACGGGCCGTGCCGGTCGCCGCAGGCCCGCAACCTGCGCCGTTGATGCTCCGCCGCGAGCAGCCGGTCGAACGGGTGCGGGTACCAGATCGCGACTCCGTCGCAGTGGCCGACGACGTCGACGATGCCGTGCCGTACGCCGAACTCCAGCTCGGCGGTGAAGAACTGGTGCATCGTCAGGTACCGCAGTGCGTGGTCGCTGATCAGCCACGCCACCACCGGGTCCAGCACGCATGCCTGCGCCAACAGCTCTCCCAGCGGCTCGACGTCGACGGCTGTGGCGGTCCGTACGGTCAGCATGGCCGCCACGTCCACACCAGGAACCGGTCGAACAGCTCGGCCGCCGTGACGTCGGGCAGGTCGATCGCCGCCTCGGTCATCCGCTCCACCATGTACGTCGCCAACGCGACCGGCCCGAACCCGCCCGCCAGCTCGACCCGCGCCACCAGACACGGCCATGATTCGCCGCAGCCGGCGCACGACCACGACGGCCGCACCGCCATATGACCACCGCCGCCGCTGTCGGCCGCCGGGGCCGCACCGGTCACATCGCGGTACGCCATACCCGCGACCCGGCCGACCCCAGGTTGCCCGTCGTGCCGGACGACCAGCACCCCACCACCGGCGGCGGCCAGGTCCCGCAACCGCCCCTTCACCGCGACCACCGGCCCTGGTTGACCCGAGCCGCGTCCACCGCAGCCCGACCGACAGCCCCGGACCGACCGGCACCGGCCGCGCCGGACAGCCCGGTGGGGCTGAACCGCATCGAATGCCGAGGCATACATTCCGGACACCGCAACGTCGCCCCACACCTCGGACACCAGCGGCGACGTGCAACGTTGAGTAGGAACCCCGCGACGAAGCCAACGATGATCCCCGCAAGTAGGGAGAGGAGAAGCTGAGGCACTGGACGCCCTTCCGTCAGATCGTGAAGATGGTGCGCCTTCGCCCTCATGTCATGATCAGCTATTGGTAGGGCGCCTTGACGCTCACTCAGCAAAGCGCTGCTACGGACCGACGTTCCACCCGTCAGCTGTTGTCTTGGTGTTGTCTCCACACCCGACCGAACATGAAACGTCCTTTTAGTGCGGCTCGATCGTCACGATCTCCGGTAGGTTGATCCGAGACGAGAGGGGAACCGTGAGAAGCGATCCTTTCCAGAACCAGTCTCGAATCTTGGTGCACCCGCTCGCCTACGTTCGGCATGATCGAAATTGGAGTCAGCAGGATCTGGTCGACAAGATCGCCCGGCGGCTGAACACCGCTGCCCGACGCGAGAAAGCGTGGCGCTGGGAGCGTTGGGGCGTCGTGCCCGACCTCGCAACTCAGTGCGCGCTCGCCGACGAGTTGGGCGTACCGCGACAGGCGGTCCGCGAGCTGGGCTGGCCCCATTGGCTACCGGTCGGTCAGCGGATCGACACCGACACCCCTTGGACGATCGACGGCGGATTGACGCTGTTGAGAGAGACGGCGGGAGCAGCAGTGATGGATCGGCGCGGGTTCATGATCCTCGGTGTCGGCGCGGCGGCGACACTCGCACAGCAGTGGCTCACGCTTGATCCGCCACCGCTGCGTTCGGCGCTGGACGGCGGCCCACTCGACGCCTCGCTCGTCGACTGCTTCGAGCAACGCCTCCCCACTCTCCGGCAGATCGACGCGCTCCTCGGCGGCGGAAGCGTCCGTGACGTCGTGGACGCGGAGCTGCGACTCGTCACCGACCTGTTGAGCAACAGCTCCTACGCCGACAGCATCGGCCGACGGATGTTCGCGGTCGCCACCGAACTCGGCAGGATCGCCGGCTGGGCCAGCTTCGACGCCGGCCACCAGGCCGCAGCCGAGCGCTACTGGGTTTCCGCGCTGCACACCGCGCACCTCGCCGACGATCGGACCGCCGGCGCGAACATTCTGAAGTGCATGAGCCTGCAGCGGGTCGACAGCGACCGGGCAGAGGAAGCACTCGCACTGGCCACCGCCGCCGTCGATGGAGCCGGGGATGCTCCCGCGCGGGTGCTGGCGATGTTCGCCACCCGCAAGGCCCGAGCCCACGCCGCCCTTAACGACGCCAGTGCAGCGGAACGCTGTCTCACCAGCGCGGAAACGCACATGGCCCGAGCTGATGACGAGCCCGGCCCGACCTGGGCCGGCTACTTCGACCAGGCCGAGTACTGCGCACAGGTCGCGGCCTGCTACCTCATGCTCGAACGCCACCGGAACGCCGACCGCTGGCTCGCCCAAGCATTGGACCTGCAACCCACGACCCGCAGCCGGGACCGCGCCACCTATCTGATCTGGCGGGCGGGCGTCACCGCCAGCCTCGGCGACGTCGAACAAGCCTGCGCGTACGTGCACCGCGCAGCGCCCGAGGTCATGAAGACCCGCTCGCTCCGGAACCATCACCGGCTGATGGGCATCCACAGCCGCCTTACCAAGTACGACACCCCCGCCACCCGCGAGTTGGACGAACGCGTACGGGGTCTGGTCGCATAGCACCATGACATCGGACGTCCAGCGGGTAGCCGTCGTCACCGGAGCCAACCGAGGGCTCGGCCGAGCAATCGCCCAGCAGCTCGCACAGGCCGGCCTCCACGTCGTGGTCACCGCCAGAAGCGACGAAGCCGCAGAGCGCACCGCCACAGAGCTGACCGGCCTCGGCCTGCCTGCCTCCGGCCACCAGCTCGACATCACCGACCCCGCCAGCGTCGCGCGCGCCATGGCCGACGTCGGCTACCAGTACGGCCGGCTCGACGTCCTGGTCAACAACGCTGCCATCGCCATCGACCGAGGCCAGGCCGCCAGCGCGGCCGACATGGAGAAGGTCGCTGCGACCCTCGACGCGAACCTCATCGGCACCTGGCGCTGCTGCACCGCCGCCATCCCCGAGATGAAGCGAAACGGGTACGGCCGGATCGTCAACGTCACCAGCCACATGGGTACGTCCGCCGAAATGGGCACCGGCAGCGTCTCCTACCGAGTCTCCAAAGCAGGCGTCAACGCGTTCACCCAGATCCTCGCCGCAGAGCTACACGAGCACAACATCCTCGTCAACGCGGCGTCGCCGGGAAAGGTCGACACCCGCCTCGCCTACGGAAAAGCCAACCACACTCCCGGCGAAGCAGCCGACACCTTCACCTGGCTGGCCACGCTCCCCGACGATGGACCCACCGGCGACCTCTTCTACAACCGCAAGCTACTACCCTGGTAGGTAGGAGATAGGCGGAAGTCAACCGGAGAGGAATCATGTCTGATCTGACCGGTGCGGAGTGGCGGAAGAGCAGCCGAAGCAGCTCACAAGGAAACTGTGTCGAGGTTGCAATCAACTACCCAGGAATCGTCGCCGTCCGAGACAGCAAAGATCGGGAAGGGGCGACGTTGCTCTTCACGTCCCACGGATGGGATGCCTTCCTCGTTCTCGCCAGAGTAACGAGGTAGCCGCCCATCTTCAGACGCATGTGCCGTGATCCACTGCGCTCCAGCTGACCACACGCCGGCGTGTCGGGTCGAAGAGACGCTGTGGATCACGGCTGTACGAGGTCGGTCAGCGAGGACGTCGTCACGAGCGCGGCTTCAGGGGCAGGCTGTGAGCGATCAGGCCGGCACCGGCAGTGGTGGTAGTGGGCTGTGCAGGATCAGGCAGATGGTCCGCAGCAACTCGACCTCCGGCACGGTCATCACCCCGTCGTGTCCGATCACCGCGACAGCCGCCGCCACCAGCCGGGACTTCTCCACCGGGCGCAGTTCGTCGAGGAGCGGCCAGACCGATTCCAGCTCCAGCACGCCGCCCGCAGGCGGGGTGAACCGGACGGATGCCTGGGGCAGGGCGTGCGCCGCACCGGCGGCGAAGGCCCGCTGCGCGGCGGCCGGATCCGGGTGCCCGGCCTGGGCGAGCATGCTGAGCAGCGTCTGTACGGCTGGTTGGCTGGCGCGCAGCGTACCCCGGCCGTGGCCCGGCTGCGACGATGGCCGCAGCGATTCGCGCAGCTCATCGCCGACGAGCCGGGACAGGCAGTATTCGAAGACGCTGATCCGCCCGTCGGCCCGGACCAGGGTGGCCATCGCGTCGGCGAGCGTGTCGCGTTCGGCCGGTGACCGCTGCGCCAACGCGGGGAAGGCGATCTCGGCCAGCGGCAGCCGCAGCATCGGGTGCAGGCCGGCGGTCCGCGCACCGGCCTGCCAGGCGGCGTCAGCTAACGGGGTGCCGTACCGCTGGGTGATGGCGGCATGCTGGCCGGCGCGGACCTGCGGGTCGGCCGACAGCAGCAGGCCGAGGATCAACGGTGCCACTGTGTCCGGTCGACGGGCCCGCTCCGTCAGCTCGTGCGGGATCCGGGAGAGCAGGTCGGCGGCGTGTTGGTAGGCGCTCGCCGGCGGCGCGCCGATTCGGTCGACGACCTGGGCCGGGTCCATCGGCACCCGGGTGTCGTCGGCGGGCAACGCGGCGCCGCCCGGGGCGCCGCCGGTCAGCCCGAGCGCGCGGTCCTCGGCGAGCCCGGACGGCGGGGCCGCCGCCCACCGCCGGGACAGCGTGGTCAACTCGGCCGGGTCGAAGCTGGGATCGAGTGCCTTGATCCGGTCGGCGATCGGTGGATGCGTCGAGAACAGCGCGGTCAGCCTGCCACCCGGCCCGAACAGCATGTGGCCGACCTCTTCGGACTTCGGACTCTTCAGCTGTGACCCGGCGGGCAGCCCGGCGATCTTCTTGAGCGCACCGGCCAGCCCGGCGGTCTGCCGGGTGAACTGCACCGCCGACGCGTCGGCCAGGTACTCGCGCTGCCGGGACACCGACGCTTTGATCAGCCGGCCGACCAGCACACCGACGTACCCGGCGGCGATCATCGCCAGCCCGATCAGTGGTAGCGGGTTGCCGCCCCGGTTGTCGCTGCGGGAGCGGCCACCGCTGACGAATCCGGTGCGCAGTAGCCCGCGCCCGATCACCGCCAGGAACAGGATGCCGAACAGCAGCCCCATCAGCCGGATGTTCAGCCGCATGTCGCCGTTGACCACGTGGCTGAACTCGTGGGCGATGACGCCCTGCAGTTCGTCGCGGTTGAGCCGTTCCAGGGTGCCCCGGGTGACCGCGATGGCCGCGTCCGAGGTCGACCAGCCGGCGGCGAACGCGTTGATCCCCTCCTCGCGCGCCAGCAGGTAGATCTCCGGCACCGGCACGCTGGAGGCGATGGCGATCTCCTCCACCACGTTGCGCAGCCGGCGCAGCTGCGGGTCGGTGGTGTCCGGCGGCACCGGTACGCCGCCGAGCTCCCGGGCGACCCGCCCGCCGCCACCGCGCAGCGTGACGGTGCGGACCAGCGCCGCCAGGCCGATCACAGCGACGGTCGCCAGGCTGGTCACCACCAGCATGCCGAGGAGCGCGGCCGGTTGCCGGGACGCGCCGTCGAAGACGACGAAGACGGCGAGGTCGACCACGGCCACGATGCCGACGACGGCGGCCACGAACAGCACGACCAGCCGGGCGGAGACCCGCCGGACCTGACGCTGGCGCTCGAAGAAGTTCATCGATCAGAAGGTGACCCGGGGAGCCTGCCGCTGCTGCGGATCGTCGACCTCGAACGGGGCGGCCGGGCCGAACGAGAACATGTTCGCGATCATGCTGCCGGGGAACCGTTCCCGCTTGTTGTTGTAGCCCATCACCGCGTCGTTGTAGGCCTGCCGGGCGAACGCGACCCGGTTCTCGGTGGAGGTCAGCTCCTCGGTCAGCTGCATCATGTTCTGGTTGGCCTTGAGGTCCGGGTACGCCTCGGAGAGCGCGAACAGCCGGCCCAGGCTCTGGGTCAGCATGTTCTCGGCACCGGCGAGCTGCTGCATGGCGGCCGGGTCGCCGGGCCTGCCGGTCGCGGCGGCCTGCGCGTCGACCGCGCCGCCGCGAGCGGCGATCACCGCTTCGAGCGCCTCACGTTCGTGTCTCATGTACCCCTTGGCGACCTCGACGAGGTTGGGGATGAGATCGTGGCGTCGGGTCAGCTGTACGTCGATCTGGGCGAACGCGTTCCGGAACGCGTTACGGGCGGTGACCAGTCCGTTGTACACCGCCACGCCGTACCCGGCGAAGACCAGCACCACCAGCGAGATTATGCAAAAGAGTGCAATGACCAGCTCCATAACCAGCCGAGCCTACGCCCTCGGCGTGCTCGGTGACCCTGGTCTTGGACATCCGCAGCGGCTGGCGGGTCGACGACGGCGTGCCGGCCGGTCGGGTGGTGCCCCCGGTGGGATTCGAACCCACACTGTCGGAGGTTTGAGCTCCGTCTCTCTACCGGTTGGAGTACGGGGACCTTTGTCGGGTCTGGGGCCCGGCTACGGCAAGCCTACCTACTACGCTGAAGGCGGCGACACCCAACCCGGTGGGTGTCGGGTGGCAAGCGTTGGGGGTAGGGGTACGTGGCCGACACGCAGGCGGGTGCCGAGCGCAGGCGGGTGCTGATCGCGGAAGACGAGGCGTTGATCCGCCTCGATCTGGCGGAGATGCTCCTGGAGGAGGGCTACGACGTGGTCGGCGAGGCCGGGGACGGCGAGACGGCCGTCCGGCTCGCCGAGGAGCTCAAGCCCGACCTGGTCATCCTTGACATCAAGATGCCGATCATGGACGGGTTGGCGGCGGCCGAGCGGATCGCCGGTGGCCGGATCGCCCCGGTGGTCATCCTCACCGCCTTCAGCCAGCGGGACCTGGTGGAGCGGGCCCGGGCGGCGGGTGCGATGGCGTACCTGGTGAAGCCGTTCCAGAAGAGTGACCTGGTGCCGGCGATCGAGATCGCGCTGTCCCGCTACTCCGAGGTGGCCGCGCTGGAGTCCGAGGTCGCTGGCCTGACCGACCGGCTGGAGACCCGCAAGGTCGTCGAGCGGGCCAAGGGCATGTTGATGACCTCGTACGGCATGACGGAGCCGCAGGCGTTCAAGTGGATCCAGCGGATGGCGATGGACCACCGGATGACCATGCGCGACGTCGCCGACCGGATCCTGGCCGAGACGCCCGGTGAGGCCGCCAGCCAGCAGCAGTGAACCGAGGCCGCCAGCCAGCAGCAGTGAGCCGCTGCCCCGGCATCGACGTCGGGGGATGACGGTCGTCTCGTGTTACAGCCATACGGGCAGTCAGGCCACGCTACGTAACGTTTTTGTCAACGGCCCTTCCTGAACCTTACGGCGTGCCCGGCAGGTGGGATAGCGTCCCGCCCCAAGGCCGGGATAACGGCTGGGTGCGTGCTTCCCGCAAGAGCCAATCGGCAGTGGGTGGTTCGGGCCAATTGGATCTAGGAGGGTTTCGAGCCTTGAAGCGTAATCTTGTCCGCGTGCTCGGCGGCGTCGCCATGATGGCGCTCGTCGCGGGCGGCGCCGCCTGCGGCGGCGGCGACGGCGACACTACGGAAGCTGGCGGCGATGCGTGTGGTTACAAGATCGCCTTTTTCGGGGCGCTGACCGGCCCCTCTGCGGCGCTCGGCATCAACGAGAACAACGGTGCCGCGCTCGCGGTCGAGCAGTACAACGAGGCGAACCCGGACTGCAAGGTCGAGCTGGTTGGCCTGGACTCGCAGGGCAGCCCGGACCAGGCGCCGGGTCTGGCCCAGCGGGCCATCGACGACGAGAAGATGCTCGGCATCGTCGGTCCGGCGTACTCCGGTGAGTCGGAGGCGGCCGGCCCGCTGTTCGCCGAGGCCGGTCTGGTCACCATCACTCCGTCGGCGACCCGGCCGAGCCTGGCCGACCAGGGCTGGCCGACCTTCTTCCGGGGCGTCGGCAACGACCTGAGCCAGGGCCCGGCCGCCGGTGTCTACATCCGCGACGTGCTGAACGCGGAGAAGGTCTTCGTCATCGACGACCAGTCGGCGTACGGCGCCGGGCTGGCCGACGAGGTCAAGAACGTCCTCGGTGACCTGGTTGTCGACTCCGACAAGGTTCAGGGCGAGGGCAAGCAGGTCGACTTCTCCGCGACCGTCACCAAGGTGCGTTCCTCGGAGGCGGACGCGGTCTTCTTCGGTGGCTACTACCAGGAGGCCGGCCTGATCCGTAAGCAGCTCACCGACGCGGGCATCACCGCGACGATGGTTGCCGGTGACGGCGTCAACGACCCGGCGTTCGTCGAGTCGGCTGGTGCGGCCGCCGCCGAGGGCACCATTCTCACCTGCCCCTGCCAGCCGGCCACCGAGGCGCGCGGTAGCTTCGCCGCCGACTACGAGGCGCTGCACGGTAGCCCGCCGGGCACCTACAGCGACACCGCCTACGACGCGGCGAACATCATGCTCGAGGGCATCAAGGAGGGCAACACCACCCGCGAGGCGCTGCTCGAGTGGGTGAAGAACTACGAGGGCGAAGGCGTCGCGGCCAGCTACAAGTTCGACGAGAAGGGCGAGATGGACGTCAACCAGGTTGTCGTCTGGGCGTTCAAGGTCGTCGACGGCGAGGTCGTGGCGGACCAGGAGATCCCCAAGCCCTGATCCGCCCGATCGGCGAGATCAGCTGTCTAGCGGGTGCGGCCGGGAGCACGCTCCCGGCCGCACCCGACTCTTTTCCCAGCCCTCGATGGAGCACCCTCCTTGGACGTCAACGGACTGCTCTCGAACTTCGGAGAGCTCACCACGACCGGCTTGACACAGGGCGCCATCTATGCCCTGGTCGCGCTGGGCTACACGCTGGTCTACGGCGTGCTCAGACTCATCAACTTCGCCCACTCCGAGGTCTTCATCGCCGGCGCGTTCGCCGCGCTGTGGACCTGGGGCGCGCTCGGCCTGACCCAGGACTCGGTGGTCAGCGGAGTGGGCCAGATCGTCTTCTACTTCCTGATCGCGATGGTCGCCGCGGCGCTGGCGTCGGCAGCGACCGCGACCCTGGTCGAACGGGTCGCGTACCGGCCGTTGCGCAAGCGCAACGCGCCGCCGCTGGCCTTCCTGATCACCGCGATCGGCGCGTCCATCGTGATGGCCGAGGCGTTCGGGATCTACACCCGGCGGTTGCCGCAGGGCCTGCCGACCATCGTCAGCAACGAGCCGTGGTTCACCGTCGCCGGCGTGCCGGTCAGCATCGTGCAGGTGCTGACCGTCGTCGCGGCGCTGGGCATGATGATCGGCCTTGACTTCTTCATCAACCGCAGCCGAATGGGCCGGGGCGTGCGGGCGGTTGCCCAGGACCCGAACACCGCCGCGCTGATGGGGGTCAACAAGGACCGGATCATCATGATCATCTTCGTGATGGGCGGCCTGATGGCCGGCGTCGCCGGCCTGCTCTACAACGTCCGCATCGGGGTGCTCACCTACAGTGTCGGCTTCCTGCTCGGGCTCAAGGCGTTCACCGCAGCCGTGCTCGGCGGGATCGGCAACCTGCGCGGCGCGCTGCTCGGCGGCTTTCTGCTCGGCGTGGTCGAGAACTACGCCTCCGGCCTGTTCGGTACGCAGTGGAAGGACTTCGTGGCCTTCGCCGTGCTGGTCGTCCTGCTGATGTTCCGGCCGACCGGCCTGCTCGGCGAATCCCTGGGGAGGGCGCGGGTATGACCAGTCTGCGGACCAAGCTGCACGACGCACGCGGCCAGCTCTCCGACCGCTGGCACCACATGCCCAAGTGGACCCGCTGGGTGCTGATCGCTGCCGTGGTGGTGTTCTTCTACGCCCTGCCCAACGAAGGTTTCTACCAGCACCTCGGGCCGATCCCGACCACCGAGTCCAACTTCGGTCAGGTGCTGTTCACCGTCTCCATCTACGTGCTGCTGGCGGTCGGGCTGAACATCGTGGTCGGTTTCGCCGGCCTGCTCGACCTCGGCTACTTCGGCTTCTTCGCCGTCGGGGCGTACACGGTCGCGGTGCTCACCTCACCCAGCAGCGACCTGAAGACGCTCTGGCAGTGGGAGATGGCGCTTCCGCTGGCGATCGGCATCACGATGATCTCCGGCCTGATGCTCGGCACCCCGACCCTGCGGCTGCGCGGCGACTACCTGGCGATCGTCACCCTCGGCTTCGCCGAGATGATCCGGATCGCCGCGGTCAGCTCCGAGTTCCTCAAGGGCCAGCGCGGGCTCAACCAGATCCCGCACCCGCCCGGCGAGTACGCCGACGGCAAACCGGTCTTCGGCGTACTCGACGCCCGCCCGTACTACTGGCTGGTGCTCACCCTGATCATCGTGGTGGTGATCCTGGTCAGCAACCTCAACCGCAGCCGGGTCGGCCGGGCCTGGGTCTCGATCCGGGAGGACGAGGACGCCGCCCAGCTGATGGGGGTGCCCACCTTCAAGTTCAAGCTGTGGGCGTTCGCCATGGGCGCGGCGATCGGTGGGCTGGCCGGCGCGTTGTTCGCCGGCAAGCAGAACTTCGTCAGCTCGCAGAACTTCGAGCTACTCAACTCGATCATCATCCTGGCGGCGGTGATCCTCGGCGGCTCCGGCAACATCGTCGGCGCGATCGTCGGCGGCGGCCTGGTGGCGTACCTGATCGAACGCTTCCGGGGCATCGAGCTGTTCGGCATCGAACTCTACGAGTACCGGTTCCTGGTCTTCGGCCTGACTCTCGTGATCATGATGATCTTCCGGCCGCAGGGCCTGATCGCCAACCGGCGACGATCCGCCGAGTTCAAGGACCGCCGTAAGGAGGTGGCCGTCGGTGGCTGACACCGAAGCGACCGGGGCCGGCCCGAGCGCCGCGACCCGCGAACCCCTGCTCGAGGTCGACCACGTCACGCTGCGCTTCGGCGGTGTGGTCGCCCTGGACGACGTGGACTTCACCCTCTACAAGGGCGAGATCCTCGGCCTGATCGGCCCGAACGGGGCCGGCAAGACGACCTGCTTCAACGCGATGACCGGCATCTACCGGCCCACCGAGGGCGAGATCCGGTTCCGGGGCGAGCGGATCACCGGCAAGAAACGCCACCAGATCACCAAGATGGGCATGGCCCGGACGTTCCAGAACATCCGGCTGTTCCCCGAGATGACCGCCCTGGAGAACGTCCAGGTCGGCGCGGACGCCCACCACAAGACCAGCGTCATCTCGGCGATGCTGCGGCTGCCACGGCACTGGCGCGAGGAACGTGACGGCCGGGAGAAGGCCCGCGAGCTGCTGGACTTCGTCGGCATCGGCCACCGGATCGACGAGATGGCCCGCAACCTGTCGTACGGCGAACAGCGGCGGCTGGAGATCGCCCGGGCGCTGGCCACCAGCCCGGTGCTGCTCTGCCTCGACGAGCCGGCGGCCGGGTTCAACCCGGCGGAGAAGGAGGAGCTGCTCCAACTGATCCGGCAGATCCGCGACCGGGGCGTCACCGTGCTGCTGATCGAGCACGACATGCGTCTGGTGATGGGGGTCACCGACCGGATCGTGGTGCTGGAGTTCGGAAAGAAGATCGCCGAAGGGCTCCCCGCCGAGGTGCGGGACGACCACCGGGTGATCGCCGCCTACCTGGGAGTGCCGGACGATGCTGCTTGAGATCGACGACGTCAGCCTGCTGTACGGGCGGATCCAGGCGCTGCACGGCATCAGCCTGACGGTGAACGAGGGCGAGATCGTCGCCCTGATCGGCGCCAACGGCGCCGGCAAGTCCACCACCATGCGGGCGATCTCCGGCATCCGGCCGATCGCCGCCGGGCGGATCACCTTCGACGGCGAGGACATCTCCAAGCTCCGGGCCGACCTGCGGGTCCGGCGCGGACTGTGCCAGGCACCGGAGGGCCGGGGCATCTTCCCCGGCATGACGGTGCTGGAGAACCTCGACATGGGGGCGTACACCCGGCGCGACCGCGCCGGTATCGCCGCCGACCTGGACCGGGTGCTGGGCCTGTTCCCCCGGCTGGCCGAGCGTCGCAGGCAGCCCGGCGGCACGCTGTCCGGCGGCGAGCAGCAGATGCTCGCCGTGGGCCGCGCGCTGATGAGCCGGCCGAAGCTGCTGCTGCTCGACGAGCCGTCGATGGGGCTCGCCCCGATGCTGATCCAGCAGATCTTCGACATCATCGTGGAGATCAACCAGCAGGGCACCACGGTCCTGCTGGTCGAGCAGAACGCCCAACAGGCGCTGTCCCGGGCGCACCGCGCGTACGTGCTGGAAACCGGCCGGATCGTCAAGTCCGGCACCGGCGCCGACCTGCTGCACGACCCGGCCGTCAAGGAGGCGTACCTCGGTGTCGCCTGACCCGGCACCGGTACGACCCGACCACCCCCTCGGAGGAAACGTGACCACCTCACATCACCGGATCCGGCGGGCCGTCGCCGGCGCCGCCGGAGCGTTCGCTCTGCTGCTGGCCGTCGCCAGCTGCGGGGAGCAGGACAGCGTCGAACAGCCGGGCGGCGACGCGCCGAGCGCGTCGGCCGACGACGAGCTGGCCGCGCTCGTCCCGGACGAGATCAAGGCCGACGGCAAGATCCTGGTCGGTGTCGACGCGACCTACGCTCCGGCGGAGTTCCTCGACACCGACGGCAGCACGGTCATCGGGTTCGACGTCGACCTGTTCAACACCGTCGCGGGCAAGCTCGGCCTGACCACCGAGTACGTGCCCAGCCAGTTCGACGACATCATCCCCGGGGTGATGTCCGGCAAGTACGAGATCGGGGTCTCCTCGTTCACCATCAACGACGAGCGCAAGGCCCAGGTCGACATGGTGTCCTACTTCTCGGCCGGCACCCAGTGGGCGTCGCGGGCCGGGGAGCCGGTCGACCCGGACGACGCCTGCGGCAAGCGGGTGGCGGTCCAGGCCGGCACCGTGCAGGTGGAGGACATCGAGGCCCGCTCGGCGGCGTGCGTCGAGGCCGGCGACCCGGAGATCGTCATCGAACAGTTCCAGGGGCAGGACCAGGCGACCACCTCGGTGGTCTCCGGCAAGAACGACGCGATGCTGGCCGACTCGCCGGTCTGCGCGTACGCGGTCCAGCAGACCAACGGCGAGCTGGAACTGTCCGGCGACATCTACGACTCGGCGCCGTACGGCTACGTGGTGGCCCAGGACCAGGCCGGGTTCGCCGAGGCGTTGGCCGAGGCGCTTGACGCGATCATCGCCGACGGCGGCTACGAGCAGGCGCTGAGCAACTGGGGCGTCGAGGCGGGCGGGATCACCGACCCGGCCGTCAACCCCTGAGTCCCCGGCTGCCGATGTCCGCGGACAACCCTTCCTCCCCGGACGGCGTGACGCCGTCCGGGGAGGCACCCTCACCCGGGCCGCCTGCGCCCGAGTCCGGTTCGCCGGAGCCGGCGCGTGGCCGACCCGAGCCGATCCGGGCGGTGCCGGTACGCCGGCCGGGCCGTTGGCTGGCGGTCGGCGTGCTCGCCGTACTCGCCGCGATGTTCGTCCACCTGCTGGTCACCAACGACCGGTTCCAGTGGACTTTCATGATCGACAACATGTTCCGGCCGCCGATCGTCGAGGGCGTGCGGACCACCATCACGATGACCCTGCTCGCGATGGTGATCGGCGTCGCGCTCGGGGTGCTGGTCGCGGTGATGCGGCTGTCCGGCAACCCGGTCCTGGCCGGCGTCGCCTGGCTCTACACCTGGTTCTTCCGGGCGGTGCCCCGGGTGGTGCTGCTGGTGCTCTTCGGCAACCTCGGCATCCTCTGGGAGCGGCTGGAGTTCGGGCTGCCGTTCGACCGGCAGCTCGGCGCGCTGTTCGGCGTCACCGACTTCGAGGCCCGGATCTGGGGCTTCGACGCCCGGACCGCGATCAGTGGTTTCGTCGCCGGCCTGCTCGGGTTGGCGCTGTCCGAGGCCGCCTACATGGCGGAGATCGTCCGCGCCGGCATCGGCTCGGTCGACCCCGGCCAGGCCGAGGCCTGCGCCGCGCTCGGCATGAGCCAGGGCCTGACTCTGCGCCGGGTGGTGCTGCCCCAGGCGATGCGGGTGATCGTGCCGCCGACCGGCAACGAGACCATCGCGATGCTCAAGGACACCTCGCTGCTGGCCTTCGTACCGGTCACCAACGAGCTGTTCTTCCAACTGTCGGCGGTCGGCTCGCGGACCTTCCAGGTCTTCCCGATGCTGGTCGCCGCCTGCCTGTGGTATCTGGCGCTGACCAGTGTGCTGATGGTCGGCCAGTCCTTCGTCGAACGGCGGTTCTCCCGCGGCTTCGGCACCGTTGCTGCGAAAGGGGCCCGATGACCGCGCCACCCGCCGGGTCGGACACCCTGATGGTGCACGCCGAGAACGTGCACAAGTCGTTCGGCCCGGTCGACGTGCTCACCGGGGTGGACCTGGCGGTCCGGCCCGGTGAGGTGTGCTGCGTGATCGGGCCGTCCGGCTCCGGCAAGTCGACCTTTCTGCGCTGCATCAACCACCTGGAGAAGATCGACGCCGGGCGGATCCGGGTGGACGGGGAACTGGTCGGCTACCGGCAGCGGCGCGGCAAACTGCACGAGCTGCCGGCCCGGGAGGTGGCCGCGCAGCGCCAGCAGATCGGCATGGTGTTCCAACGGTTCAACCTGTTCCCGCACATGACCGCGCTGGACAACGTGATGGAGGCGCCGCTGCGGGTCCGCCGTCAGCCCCGGCCGGCGGTCCGTGAGCTGGCGGCGGCGTTGCTGGACCGGGTGGGTCTGGCGGACCGGGCGGGCGCCTACCCGGGGCAGCTGTCCGGCGGGCAGCAGCAGCGGGTGGCGATCGCCCGCGCGCTGGCCATGCGGCCCAAGCTGATGCTGTTCGACGAGCCGACCAGCGCGCTGGACCCGGAACTCGTCGGCGAGGTGCTGGACGTGATGCGGGACCTGGCCCGGGACGGGATGACGATGATCGTGGTGACCCACGAGATCGGTTTCGCCCGGGAGGTCGGTGACTCGCTGGTATTCATGGACGGCGGGGTGGTGGTCGAGTCGGGCGTACCCCGGCAGGTCCTGGCCGATCCACGGCACGACCGGACCCGGGCCTTCCTCAGCAAGGTGCTGTGACCCCGGCGCCGCGCCCGGCGCGAGCCGCCCGGCACGGTGTCGTACCCCACGACTAGAGTCGCTTGACGTGACCGACGACGCGCCCCGCCTGTTGCTGCTCGACGGCCATTCGCTGGCCTACCGGGCGTTCTTCGCGCTGCCCGTGGAGAACTTCTCCACCAGCACCGGCCAGCCGACCAACGCGGTCTACGGCTTCACCTCGATGCTGATCAACGTGCTGCGCGACGAGCGGCCGACCCACATCGTGGTCGCCTTCGACGTCTCCCGCCGGTCGTTTCGCACCGAGCGGTACGCCGAGTACAAGGCCGGCCGTTCGGAGAGCCCGGCCGACTTCGCCGGTCAGGTGAGCCTGGTCCAGGAAGTGCTGACCGCGCTGCGCATCCCGTACGTCACGAAGGACAACTACGAGGCCGACGACGTCATCGCCACCCTGGCCGGGCAGGGGCGCGACGCCGGCATGCAGGTGCTGATCTGTACCGGCGACCGGGACGCCTTCCAGCTGGTCGACGACCGGACCACCGTGCTGTACCCGCGCAAGGGCGTGTCCGACCTGGCCCGGATGGACCCGTCGGCGGTCACCGCCCGCTACGGCGTCGGGCCGGGCCACTACCGCGACCTGGCGGCGCTGGTCGGCGAGTCCAGTGACAACCTGCCCGGGGTGCCCGGCGTCGGTCCGAAGACCGCCGCCAAGTGGATCAGCCAGTACGGTGGTCTGGACGGGGTGATCGCCCAGGCGGACAAGATCAAGGGCAAGGCGGGGGAGAGCCTGCGGGAGCGGCTCGCCGACGTGATCCGCAACTACGAGCTCAACTGTCTGGTGGCTGATCTGCAGCTGCCGCTGACTCCGGCCGACGCCCGGTGGACCGGCTGGGACCGGGAAGCCGTCCACCAGGTCTTCGACACGCTGCAGTTCCGGATCCTGCGCGACCGGCTCTACCAGTACCTCGACGCCGTCGAGCCGGAGGCCGAAGCCGGCTTCGACCTGGCCGGGGAGGTGCTCGGTGCCGGAGCGGTCGCCCCCTGGCTGGCCGGGCACACCACGGCCGGGGCCAGCGTCGGCGTCGCGGTCGCCGGCATCTTCGGCCGGGGCACCGGCAACCTCAGCGCGATTGCGGTGGCCACCGCGGACGGGGCCGCCGGATGGTTCGACCCTTCCGCCCTGGACCCGGCCGACGAGGCGGCGGTCGCCGGCTGGCTCGCCGACGACGGTCGGCGCAAGGTGCTGCACGACAGCAAACCGGCCCGGCTGGCGTTCGCCGCGCACGGTTGGTCGCTGGACGGCATCGACCGGGACACCGCGCTCGCCGCCTACCTGGCCCGCCCGGACCAGCGCTCCTACGACCTGGTCGATCTGGCCCTGCGCTACCTGCACCGGGAGCTGCGGGTCGACGCCCCCGACGACGGCCAGCTCACCCTCGAC
Organism: Solwaraspora sp. WMMD792; assembly: GCF_029626105.1. Lineage (NCBI taxonomy): Bacteria > Bacillati > Actinomycetota > Actinomycetes > Micromonosporales > Micromonosporaceae > Solwaraspora > Solwaraspora sp. WMMD792. The sequence continues at coordinate 3,216,601 of NZ_JARUBH010000009.1, read as the reverse complement.
GGGCTCGGCCCGCAGAGCGAGGTCGAGCAGAACCTGATGCTGCGCGCCCGGGCCACCCTCGACCTGGCGGCGGCGATCGACGCCGAGCTGGCCCGCGACGGCGACGCCTCGACCCGGCTGCTCGCCGACGTCGAGCTGCCGCTGGTCGAGGTCCTCGCCGGCATGGAGCAGGCCGGCATCGGCGCCGACACCGAGTACCTGACCGAGCTGGAGGCTCAGTTCGCCGCCGAGGTCAAGGCCGCCGCCCAGGCCGCGTACCGGGTGATCGGGCGTGAGTTCAACCTCGGCTCGCCCAAGCAGCTGCAGGAGATCCTCTTCACCGACCTGGGGCTGCCCAAGACGAAGAAGATCAAGACCGGTTACACCACCGACGCCGACGCGCTGCAGTGGCTGTTCGCCCAGACCGAGCATCCGCTGCTGGCCCACCTGCTGCGCCACCGCGACGTGGCCCGGCTCAAGTCGACCGTCGACGGGCTGCTCAAGTCGATCTCCGACGACGGCCGGATCCACACCACCTTCAACCAGACGGTGGCCGCCACCGGCCGGCTCTCCTCCACCGACCCCAACCTGCAGAACATCCCGATCCGCACCGAGGAGGGCCGCCGGATCCGGCGGGCGTTCGTCGTCGGAGCCGGCTACGAGTCGCTACTGACCGCCGACTACAGCCAGATCGAGATGCGGATCATGGCGCACCTGTCCGGCGACGAGGCCCTGATCGACGCGTTCAACTCCGGCGAGGACTTCCACGCCGTCACCGCGGCATCGGTGTTCCAGGTGTCGTTGGAGTCGGTCGATGCCGAGCAGCGCCGCCGGATCAAGGCGATGAACTACGGTCTGGCGTACGGGCTGAGCGCCTTCGGCCTGTCCCAGCAGCTCGGCATCGCCACCGACGAGGCGAAGGCGCTGATGGAGGAGTACTTCCGCCGGTTCGGCGGGGTCCGTGACTACCTGCAGGCGCTGGTCGGCCAGGCCCGCCAGGACGGCTACACCTCCACGATCCTCGGCCGCCGCCGTTACCTCCCTGACCTGGTCAGCGACAACCGGCAGCGTCGGGAGATGGCCGAGCGGATGGCGCTCAACGCCCCGATTCAGGGCTCCGCCGCCGACCTGATCAAGGTCGCGATGCTGCACGTCGACACCGCGTTGCGCACCTCGTCGCTGCGCTCGCGGATGCTGCTGCAGGTGCACGACGAGCTGGTCTTCGAGGTGGCGCCGGGGGAGCGGGCCGAGCTGGAGAGCCTGGTCCGCCGCGAGATGGGCGGCGCCCACCCGCTGTCGGTGCCGCTGGAGGTCTCCGTCGGGGTCGGCACCGACTGGCACACCGCCGGGCACTGACCGCCCGGCGACCTGATCGCGGACGGGCCGCCGCACCGATGACGGCCAGCCGTTGATCACGCCTTCAGCGGGTCGTGGCCCCAGTTCATCAGCGAGTGACGCCACCGGGTGTCGCTGACGTCGCCGGACGGGCGTTGGGCCAGGTGCCGGTGCACGTACCCGACCACCTTGCGCATGTGGGCGTAGTCGTCGTCGGACAACGCCTCCCGCTTGGTCCGCAGCAGGTCGACGATCCGGCGGCCGGAGGCGTGCCCGACCGACTCGCCGCCGTCGTGGTGCTGCCCGGCAGCGGTCGACTCCGGGGTGCGCAGCCACTTCTCCAGCTCACCCGGGCTCATGTTGACCGCTTCGACGAACGCCCGGTACGCCGCCGCGCCATCGGAGGCGTCGGTCCGGGTCGGGCGGTGCCCGGCGGTGCGGGTGCGGTCACTCGGCACGGCGCAACGCCTCCGGCTTGTGTACCGCGTCGCGGCCGGACTTGTCGCTACGGACCCGGTACTGCGGATGTTCCGAATCGGCGACCACGGTACGTCCGGCGGACTTCCGCCGGGTGGTGATCTCCTCTTCGACGGTGCCCGGCACGGTCACCCCGTGGCTGCGCCAGTTGACCCGGTCACCAGGTCGGGGGTGCTCGACCGGTCGGCCGGGCCGTTGGTCGGGTCGGTCGCCCTCGCGGGGGCGTTTGTTCCTCGCCATGGCGGCCGGGTACCCGCCGGCCGGGCCGGCAATCCCGCTGGGCCGGGGCCTACGGGGTGATCTCGGAGATCGGCAGCTTCACCGGGAACGGGGCGTCGAGTTCGAGCAGGTCGGCGGACTCGGCGACGAGGGCGTACTCCCGCTCGCCGCTGGCGCCCGGCCGGTCGCCGAGCTGGTAGGCGTAGATCCGCACCGGGTCCTGCTCGACCCGCCAGTAGTGGCCGATGCCGACGGCGGCGTACCCGGCGGGCTTGTCGAACCGGTCCCGGCGGCGGGTCGCCGGGGAAACCACCTCGACGACCAGCAGCACCTCGTCGGGGGTCAGGTAGTGCCGGTCGCGGCTGCCCTCGGCGCGGTGCAGCAGCACGTCGGGCTCGTAGGTGTTGCGTGGCCCGACGGCGACCCCGACCGCTTGGGTGGCCCGGTAGCCGTCCGGCGCGTGCCGGTGCAGCCACAACCACAGCAGGCTCGTGATGCTCTGGTGACCGAGAGTGGGGGAGGGAACCACGGTGAGGACTCCGTCGAGGAGTTCGACGCGGGGGGCGTCGGCGGGCAGGGCGAGGACGTCTTCGATGCTGTAGTCAGCCAGCTGCTGCCGGACCGGGTCCGGCTGCCACGGTGCGGTCCACGCCCTGCCGGACGCTGCGGCAGGATGGATCGGCTCGGCGCTCACCCGGTCAGCGTACCGCCGCCGGGGTGCCGGCGAGGGCCGGCGGCGCGCGGTGGGTCGGCGCGGTGCGCGGTGGCCGTCTCAGCCAGCCGTGGGCGGCCGGTCGGCGACGAAGATCGCGGTGCCGGGGAAGAGCCGCCCGCGCAGCGGACTCCACTGCCCCCAGATCTGCTCGTGCCCGTCCGGCCACGGCGGTTCGACGACGTCGAGCAGCCGGAACCCGGCGGCGACGAGTTCCCGGACCCGGTCGCCGAGCGTACGGTGCTGCTCGACGTAGCTGGGGGTGCCGTCGTCGTCGGTCTCCACGTACGGCCGCCGGTCGAAGTAGGAGTGCACCGCGACCAGGCCGCGCTCGCCGGGGTCGTCGAGGAAGATCCAGCGCATCGGGTGGGTGACGGCGAAGACCCAGCGTCCGCCGGGGCGCAGCACCCGGTGCACCTCGCGCATCACGGCCGCCGAGTCGGCGACGAACGGCACCGCGCCGAACGCGGTCCAGACGGTGTCGAACGCGGCGTCGACGAACGGCAGCGTCAGCGCGTCGGCCTGCACCAGCGGCACCGCGACGCCGGTGCGGTCGGCGCCGGCGACGGCCTGGCGCAGCATGCCCGCCGACAGGTCCAGCGCGATGCTCTCGGCACCCTGCCGGGCGAGCCACCGGCTGCCGGCGGCGGCTCCGCAGCCCAGTTCGAGCACCCGCCGCCCGGCGACGTCGCCGAGCAGCCCGGCGTCGGCCTCCCGCAGCCCTTCTGGGCACCAGCGCAGGTCGGCGTCGCCGAGGAACTCGCCGTGCTCGGTCTGGTAGGCGTCGGCGTCGGCGTCCCACCAGCGTCGGTTGGCCTGCCGGGCCTGCTGATCGGTGACTTCGTGCCTGGTCACTCTGAGTTGGTCGGGATCCGGGAGCCGGTCGGGATCCGGGTCGACGTCGGGCCGGTCGGCGGGTGTGGGCGGTGCGGTGGTCACGGCGCAGACGGTACGGGCAGCGTCGCGTGGGAGCGTTACCGGCCCGGCGTGCTACGCTTGACGGCCCGCGAAACGGGTGTGATCTCGGTCACAGCGAGTCCACGAAAGTGCGGGAATCCCCGCCTGTGGGTCCGATTTTTCCCAACCACCGACATGTGCGCCCGGATAGCTCCCGGGAGGGCTTGCACGCTGTGGTAATGCAACCGGTAGGCTAGTCGATGCGCTCGCGGATCGTGTGCCTCGGCAGGGAGCAGGTCCGCGGTCGGCGGTTACATCCGATGATGGCAGCGGCGGTCGATGATCCCCTCGGTCACGGTCGGTGACGAAGACGTCATCGTCGCGGTGTGCCCGCCGGCGGATCCGTGAGCCACGCCAGGTCACCGCAACGACAAGCCAGCAGTGACACCCATCCGATCCGGAGCAACCGCCCACATGACGAGCAGCATCGAGGCCACCTCGAGCGCCCCCAAGGTCACCGTCGACGACCTCGGCACCGAGGAAGCCTTCCTCGCGGCGATCGACGAGACCATCAAGTACTTCAACGACGGCGACATCGTGGAAGGTACCGTCGTCAAGGTCGACCGGGACGAGGTCCTGCTCGACATCGGCTACAAGACCGAGGGTGTCATCCCCTCGCGCGAGTTGTCGATCAAGCACGACGTGGACCCAGCCGACGTTGTCTCGGTGGGCGACCACATCGAAGCCCTTGTCCTGCAGAAGGAGGACAAGGAAGGCCGGCTGATCCTGTCGAAGAAGCGCGCCCAGTACGAGCGCGCGTGGGGCACGATCGAGAAGATCAAGGACGAGGACGGGGTCGTCCGTGGCTCGGTCATCGAGGTGGTCAAGGGTGGCCTGATCCTGGACATCGGGCTGCGTGGCTTCCTGCCCGCGTCGCTGGTGGAGATGCGCCGGGTCCGTGACCTGCAGCCGTACGTCGGCCGCGAGCTCGAAGCCAAGATCATCGAGCTGGACAAGAACCGTAACAACGTGGTCCTGTCCCGCCGGGCCTGGCTGGAGCAGACGCAGTCCGAGGTGCGCACCGAGTTCCTCAACAAGCTGCAGAAGGGGCAGGTCCGCAAGGGCGTCGTCTCCTCGATCGTCAACTTCGGCGCCTTCGTCGACCTCGGCGGCGTGGACGGCCTGGTGCACGTCTCCGAGCTGTCCTGGAAGCACATCGACCACCCGTCCGAGGTGGTCGAGGTCGGCCAGGAGGTCGAGGTCGAGGTGCTCGACGTCGACCTGGACCGCGAGCGGGTCTCGCTGTCGCTCAAGGCCACCCAGGAAGACCCGTGGCGTCAGTTCGCCCGGACCCACGCGATCCAGCAGATCGTGCCCGGCAAGGTGACCAAGCTGGTGCCGTTCGGTGCGTTCGTCCGCGTCGACGACGGCATCGAGGGCCTGGTGCACATCTCCGAGCTCGCCGAGCGGCACGTCGAGATCCCCGAGCAGGTCGTCCAGGTCGGCTCGGACGTCATGGTCAAGGTCATCGACATCGACCTGGAGCGTCGCCGGATCTCGCTGTCGCTCAAGCAGGCCAACGAGGGCTTCGTCGAGGGCGAGGAGCACTTCGACCCGACCCTCTACGGCATGGCCGCCACGTACGACAACGAGGGCAACTACATCTACCCCGAAGGCTTCGACCCGGAGACCGGGGAGTGGCTGGAAGGCTTCGACAAGCAGCGGGAGACCTGGGAGCAGCAGTACGCCGAGGCCCGCAACCGCTGGGAAGCGCACACCCGGCAGGTGCAGACCGCCCGGGCCGCCGACGCGGACGCCGCAGCCAACCCGGCTCCGCCGGTCGCCGCCCCCGCGGGCGGCGGTGGCGGCGGCGGTGGTGGGGCGACCTCCAGCTCGACCCCGTCGCGGGCCAGCGAGGAGCCGGCCGGCACCCTCGCCACCGACGAGGCGCTCGCCGCGCTGCGGGAGAAGCTGGCCGGCGGCAAGAGCTGAGGCCCCATAGCAACATCGGCTGACACAGACAGCGGTCCCGCCGGGCAGGATGCCCGGCGGGACCGCTGTCTGTCGTGGCGTACCACTGTCTGCCGTGCCCACCGTGCGGCCGGCCCCTGGGGGACCACCCACTGACCCGATCCGGCGGACACGAGCCCCCCGGCGGACCGGCCGGGCAGCCGATCCGGTTCACTGGGCGGCATGCTGAGGGTAGGTCTCACCGGCGGCATCGGCGCCGGCAAGAGCGCCGTCGCCAACCGGCTCGCCACCAACGGCGCGGTGATCGTCGACGCCGACCGGCTGGCCCGGGAGGTGGTGGCACCGGGCACCGACGGGCTGGCCAGGGTCGTCGCGGCCTTCGGGCCGGACGTCGTCGCCGCCGACGGTGCCCTGGATCGGCCGGCCCTGGGTGCCCGGGTCTTCGCCGATCCGGCCGCCCGGCGTCGGCTGGAGGAAATCGTGCACCCGCTGGTCCGGGCCCGTACCGCCGAACTCACCGCCGCCGCACCGACCGACGCGGTCGTGGTCAACGACGTACCGCTGCTGGTGGAGACCGGGCTGGCCGCCACGTACCACCTGGTGGTCGTGGTGTCGGCGGCCGAGGCACTGCGCGTCGAACGGCTGACCCGCGACCGGGGGATGGCGCCCGACGACGCGCGGGCCCGGATCCGCGCCCAGGCCGACGACGCGCAACGCCGCGCCGCCGCTGACGTGCTGCTGTCCAACGACGGTAGTCGCGACGACCTCGCCGACGCCGTCGACCGGCTCTGGCACGACCGGCTGGTGCCGTACGAGGCGAACCTGCGGGCCGCCCGGCCCGCGCCGCGTCCGCCGCTGGCGGTCCTCACCGAGCCTGACCCGACCTGGCCGGAGCAGTTCGACCGGCTGGCCGCCCGGGTGCGGCAGACGGTCGGCGCCGGCCGGCGGGTCGACCACATCGGCTCCACCTCGGTGCCCGGTCTGCCGGCCAAGGACGTCATCGACATCCAGCTCACCGTCGAGTCGCTGGACGATGCCGACGGTTGCGCGGACGCGCTCGCCGCCGCCGGGTTCCCCCGGTTTCCCGGCGACTGGTGGGACAACCCGCGCCCCGATCCGGCGACCGGCCGGCCGGGTGAACGCTGGCCGAAGCGGCTGCACGGCAACGCCGACCCCGGCCGGCCGGTCAACCTGCACGTGCGGGTCGCCGACTCGCCGGGCTGGCGGTACGCGTTGGCGTTCCGCGACCTGCTGCGCGCCGATCCGGGTGAGCGGGCCGACTACCTGGCCGTCAAGCGGCGGATCGCGGCGACCGCGCCGACCACCCGGGAGTATGCCGAAGCCAAGGAGCCGTGGTTCGACCAGGTCTGGCCGCGCCTGCTGCGGTGGATCGAGGAGACCGGCTGGCAGCCGTGACGACGGGAGCGGCCAGCGTGGGGCGGGTAGGTGGGGCGCTCGCGGCGGCCGGGTCACGCGGGGCGTGACAACTCCGGGTGCGCTCACCGGCTCGCGCCAGGGCAGCTACCCGAACGTCCGGACCCGTGGCGCGCCGTGATGGGCGCTGCCGGTGGTCCGCGCGGCCGCCGCGAGCGGCCTACCCTGTCACGGTATCGCGGGTGAGGCAACCCACACAATGACAATATCGATGCCGATCCGCGACCGGCGGCACTCTGTCGGACCCACGGCGTAGGTTTGGGCCATGGCGCTCGACATCCCGCGACTCGACGGCCGCTTCCAGGTCGTCAGCGACTACTCGCCGGCCGGCGACCAGCCGGCAGCCATTGACGAGCTTGAGCGCCGGGTGCGTCGCGGAGACCGGCATTCGGTGCTGCTCGGCGCGACCGGCACCGGTAAGAGCGCCACCACCGCCTGGCTCGTCGAGCGGTTGCAGCGGCCCACCCTGGTGATGGCCCCCAACAAGACGCTCTGCGCCCAGCTGGCCAAGGAGTTCCGCGAGTTGATGCCGCACAACGCGGTGGAGTACTTCGTCTCCTACTACGACTACTACCAGCCCGAGGCGTACATCCCGCAGACCGACACCTACATCGAGAAGGACTCCTCGATCAACGAGGAGGTGGAGCGGCTGCGGCACTCGGCGACCATGTCGCTGCTGACCCGCCGCGACGTGATCGTGGTCGCCACCGTCTCGGCGATCTACGGCCTGGGCACCCCGCAGGAATATCTCGAACGCGCGGTCAAGGTGACCGCCGGCGCCGAGCAGGACCGTGACTCGCTGCTGCGCCGCCTGGTCGACATCCAGTACGCCCGCAACGACCTGTCGTTCAGCCGGGGCACGTTCCGGGTCCGCGGCGACACCCTGGAGATCATTCCGGCGTACGAGGAGCTGGCGGTCCGGATCGAGTTCTTCGGTGACGAGATCGAGCGGCTCTACTACCTGCACCCGTTGACCGGTGACGTGGTGCGCGAGGTCGACCAGTTGCTGATCTTCCCGGCCACGCACTACGCCGCCGGGCCGGCGCGGATGGAGCGGGCGATCCGCGACATCGAGGCCGAGCTGACCGACCGGCTCGCCGAGCTGGACCGGCAGGGCAAGCTCCTCGAAGCGCAGCGGCTGCGGATGCGCACCACGTACGACATTGAGATGATGCGTCAGGTCGGCTTCTGCTCCGGCATTGAGAACTACTCGATGCACATCGACGGCCGCGACTACGGCAGTCCGCCGCACACCCTGCTCGACTACTTCCCGGACGACTTCGTCACCGTCGTCGACGAGTCGCACGTGACGATCCCGCAGATCGGCGGCATGTTCGAGGGCGACGCCTCCCGCAAGCGGATGCTGATCGACCACGGGTTCCGGCTGCCCAGTGCGGCCGACAACCGGCCGCTGCGCTTCGATGAGTTCCTGGAGCGGGTCGGCCAGATGGTGTTCCTGTCCGCCACCCCCGGGCCGTGGGAGCTGGAGCAGGCGGCCGGCGAGTTCGTCGAGCAGGTGATCCGCCCCACCGGCCTGGTCGACCCACAGGTCAAGGTCAAGCCGACCAAGGGCCAGATCGACGACCTGATGCACGAGATCAGGCTGCGCACCGACCGCGACGAGCGGGTGCTGGTCACCACGTTGACCAAGAAGATGGCCGAGGACCTCACCGACTACCTGCTGGAGCACGGCATCCGGGTGCGCTACCTGCACTCCGAGGTCGACACGCTGCGCCGGGTCGAGCTGCTGCGTGAGCTGCGCAAGGGCGACTACGACGTACTGGTCGGCATCAACCTGCTCCGCGAGGGCCTGGACCTGCCCGAGGTGTCCCTGGTGGCGATCCTCGACGCCGACAAGGAGGGCTTCCTGCGCAGCGGCCGGTCGCTGATCCAGACCATCGGTCGGGCCGCCCGTAACGTCTCCGGCGAGGTCCACATGTACGCCGACAAGATGACCCCGTCGATGGCGGACGCGATCGACGAGACCAACCGGCGTCGGGCCAAGCAGGTGGCGTACAACGAGGCCAACGGCATCTCCCCGGAGCCGCTGCGCAAGAAGATCCACGACATCCTCGACGACATCTACCGGGAGGCCGACGACACCGACGGCGCGCTCGCCGGTCGGTCGGCCGGCGGCTCCGGCCGGCAGATGTCGCGCGGCAAGGGCCCGGTGCCGGAGACCCGCAGCAAGGGCCGGGGCACCACCACCCCGTCCAGCGCCGGCATGGCGCGCGCCGACCTGGCCCAGCTGATCCAGGAGCTCAACGACCAGATGCTCAATGCCGCCCGCGAGCTGCAGTTCGAGCTGGCCGCCCGGATCCGCGACGAGATCTCCGAGCTGAAGAAGGAGCTGCGGGCGATGGACGTCGCCGGCGTCAGCTGAGCCGATCGCCGGGGTAGAGCTGGGCCAGCTCGGCACCGGGGCGCTGGCTGGCCCGCCAGAGCAGCCCCCACGTGTCGTCGAGATTCGCCTCGTCGTCGCCTTGCCGGTCGGTTGTGACTTGGCCGGGTGGTGGTGTCGGCTGGGCAGGCGTGGCAGGCCAGCCCGGCTCGCCGGGGCGGACCAGCTCCAGCTCACCCCATTGCAGGTAGAACGTCCAGGCGTCCTCGACGGTGCGGAGGATGCCGACCTCGCGGATCTCCCGCTGCGGGTGCCGGAAGTAGACCAGTGCCTCGTCGGCGTACTCCAGACCCCACCCGACGGCCGGAAACTCTACCCTGGAGCAGGTCTGCGACCAGCTCGGCTGGGCGTCGACATCGAAGCTGTCCCGGCTCGAACTGGGCCAGAGCAGACCAGACCTGGCCGACATTCTGGACCTGCTCGACGTCTACCACGTCGTGCCGGCCGAGCGGGAGAAGCTGGTCATCATCGCCCGCGACGCCGCCGCCACCCGTGGCTGGTGGAAGGCGCTCGGCTCGATGGGTCAGCGCCAGCGTGGCTACACCGAGCTCGAAGCCAGCGCTGCCACGATCTTCGAGTACCAGCAACTGCTGGTGCCTGGGCTGCTGCAGACCCCGGAGTACGCCCGGCTGCGGGTCCGCTCCGGTCGCGACGTCTACGGTGACCTCGACATCAACGCTGACACCTTGGCGCGTACCGCCCGACAGGAAGTGCTGCGTCGCGAACATCCGCCGCACTACGAGGCGGTCATCGACGAGAGTGCGCTGCTGCGGGCCAGCGTGCCACCCGAGACCCGGCGCGGCCAGCTGCGCCACCTGACCGCGCTCAGCGAGCTGGACAACGTCACCATCCAGGTGCTGCCGCTCGAAGCGGTCGTGCACGATTCGTTCATGCCGCACACCAGCTTCTCGCTCTACTCGTTCCCCGACCCGGCCGATCCTCGCACCGTGGTGCTGGAGACGCTGACCAGCGACATCCACCTCACCGACGACGAGGACGTGATCCTGTACGCCCGGATCGGCCGCTGGCTTCAGAAGGCTGCGCTGCCGGCCGATGAAAGCCGGGATCTGCTGGCTAAGCTGGTGGCAGAGAGTTGAGTGGATTGCCCGCCGGAAGGGGGTGCGCCGTGGAGTCGACCCCAACCGAGCCGCTGTGTTGGCGCAAGAGCAGCCGCAGCAACGCGAACGGGAACTGCGTCGAGGTCGCGCCGGCCGGCGGGGTGGTGGCGGTCCGCGACTCCACCGATCCGACCGGTCCGCAGCTCGCCTTCCCGGCCACCGGCTGGCGATCCTTCGTGGACAGCCTGCGCGGCTGACGTCGTGCGGGGCGAAGCCCTACCGTAAAGGGCGGCAGCGTGGCGCCGCCAACCGATCGTCTGACCCGCCGACCGGGTAGACGGTCGAGTGCCCGGTCACGACTCCGGGGTGCCGCCGAGCCTCACACCCCAAAAGGGTCGGGGTCAGCCTGACCTCGGCCTGGGGCGTTGCACGGGAAGCCGGCGTTCCTTGCCGAAGCCCTGACAGCCGAACCGTTCCCCGGCATTGGACGAGGCTGTGTGCCGCGCACTCTGACGAGCCGCCACGCCTTGCGTCAGAAAGAGTAAGGAAACCAGGAGCCTTCAGCGTCCTCGGCGCGTGTAGGCGCGCAACGACAGCGGGACGAAGGTCACCAGCAGGGCGGCCGTCCAGAGCAGGACGGCGGTCACCGGATGCGCGAGTGGCCAGGCCGCGTTTCCCGAGGGGGCGCCCGGATTGCCGAACAGCTCCCGCAAGGCGATGGTGAGCGCGCTCACCGGGTTCCAGTCCGCCAGGAGGCGCAACCAGCCCGGCATGCCGTCGGTCGGGACGAACGCGTTCGACAGCATCGTGAACGGCAGGCCAAGCGGCACCATCGCGTCGGCGACCTGGTCGTTCTTGACCGCCAGGCCCACATAGACGCCCACCCAGCTCAGCGCATACCGCAGCACGATCATCAACAGGAACGCCTGAATCGTGGGGATCAGGCCGCGGTGTGGCTGCCAGCCCACCAGCAGTCCCGCACCCACCATGATGGTCAGCATCAACAGGCCGGTCAGCAGGTCTGCGCCGGTCTGCCCGAACGGCACCGCCAAGCGCGCCATCGGCATGGAGCGGAATCGGTCCATCACGCCGCGGGCGGCGTCGCTGGCCGTCCGCGTCAGGACCCCCAACCACGCGGAGAAGGTCACCATCGCGAACAGCCCAGGCATGAGGTACTCGCGGTAGTCACCGCCACCCGGCACCTGGATCGCGCTGCCGAAGACGTAGCCGAACAGCACCACCATGACGGCGGGGAAGACCAGCGCGGCGACAATCTGCCCGGGCTCCTGCCGCAGCCGTGCGAGCTCGCGGCCGATCAGGGTCAGCCCGTCGGTGAGTGTCCAGCCCAGGCGACCCAGTGGTGTGCTGTTGGCGGTCATCGGACGGGCTCACTGCGACCGGTGAGGCGCAGGAACACCTCGTCGAGGGTGGGGCGGCGCAGGCTCACGTCGGCGGCGGCGACTCCGGCGTGGTCGAGCTCGCGCACGATGTCGGCGAGGCGCATGCCGGTGACGGGCAGCGCGACGCTGAGCCGGTCGGCTCCGGTCGTCGTGGGTTCGGCGCCGGTCAGGACGGTCAGAACCGTCGCCGCCGTCGCCAACGCGGCGGGGTCTTCGACGGTGACGTCGAGACGGTCCCCGATCGTGGCCTTCAGCTCGTCCGGCGTGCCGGTGGCGATCACCTGTCCGTGGTCGATGACGGCGATGTCGTCGGCCAGCTGATCGGCCTCATCCAGGTACTGCGTGGTGAGCAGCACGGTGGTGCCTTCGGCCACCAGCTCGCGGATGCTGTCCCAGATCTCGACGCGGCTGTGCGGGTCCAGGCCGGTGGTCGGCTCGTCCAGGAAGAGCACCTCGGGGCGCAGGATGATGCTGGTGATCAGGTCCAGCCGGCGGCGCATGCCACCGGAGTAGCCGGCGACCGGGCGGTCGGCGGCGTGCGTCAGGTCGAAGCGGTCGAGCAGTTCGTCGGCCCGCCGGTGCGCCTCGCGGTGGGACAGGTGGTAGAGGCGTCCGAACATGCGCAGGTTGCCACGGCCGGTGAGCTTCTCGTCCACGGCGGCGTACTGGCCTGCGAGCCCGATCCGCTCGCGTACCCTGCCGGCCTCGCGGACGACGTCGTATCCGGCTATCCGGGCGTGTCCGGCATCGGGATCGGACAAGGTCGCCAGGATGCGTACCGCGGTCGTCTTCCCTGCCCCGTTGGGCCCCAGCACGCCGCACACCGTTCCCCTCGGGATGCTCAGGTCCAGACCTCGCAGCGCAGGGACGGTGCCGAAGGACTTTCGCAGCCCGTCGGCGACGACGATCGGATCCGCCCCTGTCTCCTTACTGGGTACGTTGTACGCGGTCATGGTGGCCACTCTAAGAGACTGGGTACCATGTACGCAACGGAGGGGTGGATACGGTGACCGACGGCGAGTACGTGAACATCTGGATGCGACCCGAGCGCCCGGCCTACGGGCCGAAACCGGGTTACAGCCGTGCCCAGATCACCGAGGCGGCGATCCGGATCGCCGACGCCGAAGGGCTGGAGGCCGCCACCATGCGACGGATCGCCGCCGAGATCGGCGCCGGTGCGATGTCCCTCTACCGGTACGTCCCGAGTCGCGACAATCTTGTCGATCTCATGGCCGACCAGGTGATGGGCGAGATCGACGTCGCGGGGATGCCCTCGGGCGACTGGCGCACGGACCTGACGCGCTACGCCGACGGGCTTCGGGCCATGTGGCTGAGGCATCCCTGGATGGCCACCGTGCAGCGGTCACTGCCCAGCTTCGGCCCTAACCAGCTGCTCCTGATCGAACGGTTGATGGGCGTGCTCGATGACGTCATCCCCATCGACGAGAACCTCGGCCTCATAGCCATGCTGAGCGGCTACATCGAGGGCACCGTCCGCGAGGAGATCGGCTCAGCCAAGGAGCTGCGCCGCAGCGGGCTCAGCGAGTCGGAGTGGATGGCGCGGAGCCACCCGTACATCGACCAACTGGTGAGAAGCGGCGAGTACCCGATCTTCACCAAGATCGTAACTCGGGCGCGTCAGCCACACCTGAGCCGCGACGACCAGTTCCGAGACGGACTCCAGCGGGTTTTCGACTGCATCGCCGCAGCCCTTCCCTCAATGGCCGACTCCGGGCAATCAACTGAACTGCGGTCGCCGCAGTAGGCCGTACGGGCAGCGCCGCGTCGCACCGGGTTGCTATCGTGCCGGGTCCGCAGCCCCACGCCCTCCCCGGAGCGCCGTCGATGACCATCAACGAGCACATCACCCATTTCGCCGGACTGCCGGTGGTCGACTTCGATCCGCAGACCGCGGCGGAGCACACCGGCACCCCGGTCGCCTGGCGACTCAGCGCGTCGGAGGAGGACGAGGTCGAATTCGCCCAACTCTTCGCCACCTGGCTGGACACCGTCGACCCGGCGAGCGTCGACGCGCTGGTGACCGGTGACTGGGGCGAACCGTGGGACGTGGCGTTCCCGCTGGAGCTGCTGGTCGACGCCGCGCCCCGGCTGACCAACCTGCGGGCCGTCTTCCTCGGCGAGATGACCTTCGACGAGTGCGAGATCTCCTGGATCCTGCAGCCCGACGTCACCCCGCTGCTGGCCGCCTACCCGGCGCTGCAGGTGCTGCGGGTACGCGGTGCGATGTCGCTGCTGTTGCAGCCGGTGCGGCACACCGGGCTGCGGGAGTTCGCCATCGAGTCCGGCGGGCTGCCGGCCGCCCTCACCCGCGCCGTGGCCGCCAGCGATCTGCCGGCCTGCACCCATCTGGAACTGTGGCTGGGCACCCCCGACTACGAAGGTGACACCTCAGTGGACGACCTGGCGCCGATCCTCGACGGCACCCGGCTGCCCGCGCTGCGTACCCTCGGGTTGCGTAACGCCGAGATCGCCGACGCGGTCGCCGCCGCGCTGACCGCCGCGCCGGTGGTGCCCCGCCTGGAAACCATCGACCTGTCGTTGGGCACCCTCGGTGACGATGGGGCCACCGCCCTGCTCGCCGGGCAGCCGTTGACCCATCTGCGCCGTCTCGACCTGCACCGGCACTACCTGTCCGACGCGATGATGGTCCGGTTGCCGGCCGCACTGCCCGGCGTCGACGTCGACCTGAGTGATCAGCAGGAGGTCGACCCGCACCGGGGGCGGTACGTCTCGGTCGGCGAATGACCGGTTGTTAACCTCACCCGATGAGCCACACCACGCCGCTGGTCGTGGTCGGCAACCCGGGCAACCGGCGGGTCGGGGCGTTCCGCACCGCCGCGCACGCCGCTGGCCTGCGGGTTCGGGTGCTGCCCTGGCGGAAGCTCGCCGCCGGGGAGGACATCGCCCTGCCCGGCGGGGCGACGGTACGGATCGACTCGCCCGGCGAGGACTCCGAGGTGGACCGGCTGCTGCGCGGCGCCGGCCGGCCACTCGACCACGGCGAGATCAGCGGCGGCGCCGCCTGGTACGTCGGGCTGCGCGCCGCCCTGGGCCGGCTCACCGACGCCGCCCGGCGGGCCGGCGCGACCCTGCTCAACGACCCGGCCGACATCGCCGTACTGTTCGACAAACGGGCCGGGCACCGGCGGCTGGCCGCCGCCGGGGTGGCGCAACCGGCCATCCTGGACACCGCACCCGGCGACTGGGCGCAGCTGCGTACCGCTCTGTCCGACGTCGGCTGGGCCCGGGTCTTCGTCAAGCCGGTGCACGGGTCGTCGGCGTCCGGGGTGCTCGCCCTGCACACACACGGCCGGCGGGTGCAGGCGGTCACCTCGGTCGAGCTGGCCGACGACGGGCGGCTGTTCAACTCGCTGCGGGTGCGGACCTACCGCACCGAGCGGGAGGTCGCCTCTATCGTGGACCGGTTGGCCCCGGACGGGTTGCTGGTGCAGCGCTGGTTCCCGAAGGCCGGTCTACACGGCCGGGTCGTCGACCTGCGGGTGCTGGTGATCGCCGGCGTACCGGGCCACCTCGTGGTACGCAGCAGCGACGGTCCGTTGACCAACCTGCACCTGGGCAACCGGCGCGGTGACCCGGCGGCGGTGCGGGCGGCGTTCGGTCCCCGCCGGTGGGCGGCGGCGCTGGCCGACTGTGTACGCACGGCCCGCTGCTTCACCGGCAGCCTGCACGTCGGAGTGGACCTGATGATCGGCAGTGACTGGCGGCGGCACGCCGTGGCGGAGGTGAACGCCTTCGGCGATCTGCTTCCCGGCGTGTGCGACGCCGCCGGGCGGGACAGCTACGCTGCCCAACTGCATGCCATACGTACCGGCCGGTTCGCCGCCTGGCGGACCACGGCCGCGATGGGGAGGTCGGCATGAAGGACCTGATCGGCAGCCACGACCTGCTGTTCGTCACGCTCGACACGTTGCGTTACGACGTGGCGGCCGAGCTGCTCGCCGCCGGTCGGACACCGCAGCTGGCCCGCGCGCTACCGGACGGGCAGTGGCAGCGCCGGCACAGCCCGGCCAGCTTCACCTACGCCGCGCATCAGGCGTTCTTCACCGGTTTCCTGCCCACCCCGGCCGAACCGGGCAGCCACCCCCGGATGTTCGCCGCCGCCTTCCCGGGCAGCGCCACCACCGACGAGCACACCTGGGTCTTCGACGCACCCGACCTGGTCACCGCGCTGCGCAAGGAGGGCTACCACACGGTGTGCGTCGGCGGGGTCGGGTTCTTCAACCGGTCCTCGCCGCTGGGCGCGACCCTGCCGGGACTGTTCGCCGAGGCGCACTGGGAGCCGGCGTTCGGGGTGACCGCGCCGGGCTGCTTCGAGGCCCAGCTGGACCGGATCGCCGAGGTCGTCCCGGCCGTACCCGCCGACCAGCCGCTGTTCCTGTTCGTCAACGTGGCCGCGATGCACCAGCCGAACCGGCACTACCTGCCGGGCACCGAACGCGACAACCGGGACAGCCACGCCGCCGCACTGGAGTACGTCGACCGGCACATCGGCCGGTTGTTCGCCATGGCCAGCTCCCGGGGCCGGCCCTGCCTGACGATCATCTGCGCCGACCACGGCACCGCGTACGGCGAGGACGGGCACAGCGGGCACCGGGTCGGGCACGAGGTGGTGTGGACGGTGCCGTACGCCGATTTCGTGATCGCCCCCGGCGACTGGTCCGACGCCGCGCCGCCGGACCCGGCGTGACCGTCGCGGACCTGGACGGCTCGCCGTACCAGGGTTACCTGTACGGGTATCCGCACAAGACGGCGTACCGGCCGCTGCGGCCGCGTCCCGCGCTGGCCGACGTCTGGTCCGGGCAGCGCCGCACGGAGCTGTTCCTCTACCTGCACCTGCCGTTCTGCGAGATGCGCTGCGGCTTCTGCAACCTGTTCACCCGAGCCAACCCGCCGGCCGGGCAGGTGGCCGCCTACCTCGACCAGCTGCGCCGCCAGGCGGTACGGGTGGCCGCCGCGCTCGGCGACGACGCCCGGTTCGCCCGGGTCGCCGTCGGCGGCGGTACGCCGACCTACCTGGACGCCGACGAGCTGTCGACGATGTTCGACCTGGTCGACAGGTTCCGGCCGGCGGGCGTGCCGACTGCGGTGGAGACGTCGCCGGCCACCGCCACCCCGGACCGGCTGGCGGTGCTCGCCGCCCGCGGCACCACCCGGATCAGCATCGGGGTGCAGAGCTTCCTCGACGCCGAGGCGCGGGCCGCCGGCCGGCCACAGCGTCGCGTCGAGGTCGAGCGCGCCCTGGCCGCTATTCGGGACCAGCCGATCCCGGAGCTGAACATCGACCTGATCTACGGCATCCCCGGCCAGACCGACGCCACCTGGGCGCAGTCGCTCGACGCGGCGCTGCGCTGGGAGCCGGAGGAGATCTACCTCTACCCGCTCTACGTCCGCCCACTGACCGGCCTGGCCCGCCGTGCCCCGGCCGACCTGCCTGATCCACAGTGGGACGCCCAACGGCAGACGCTGTACCGGCACGGTGTCGACCGGCTGCGCGCCGCCGGCTACCGGCAACTGTCGATGCGGCACTTCCGCCGCGCGTCGCTGCCGGTCGTCGACGCCCCGGCGTACTCCTGCCAGGAGGACGGGATGATCGGACTCGGCTGCGGCGCCCGGTCCTACACCAGCGACCTGCACTACTCGTTCGACTACGCGGTCTCCGTCGGTCAGGTGCGGGCGATCATCGACGACTACCTGCGCCGGCCGGAGTCCGACTTCGACGTCGCCGAGGTGGGTTTCCGGCTGGACCGCGACGAACAGCGCCGACGCTGGCTGATCACCTCGCTGCTGCGGGCCGACGGATGCGACCAGGCGGCGTACGCGGCGCGGTTCGCCACCCGGGCCGTCGACGACTTCCCGCAGCTGGCGACGCTGGTCGACCAGGGGTGGCTGACGGTCACCCCGGACCGGCTGGCGCTGACCGGCGCCGGCCTGGCCCGCAGCGACGCGATCGGCCCGTGGCTGGTCTCGACCGGGGTCCGGGCGGCGATGGCCGACCTGCCGGCCCGGTGAGCCGGATGGACCTGAGCATCCTCTACCGGGGTCCGCTGGCCAGCTGCAACTACGACTGCCCGTACTGTCCGTTCGCCAAGCGCCGCGACGACCCGGCAACGCTGCGCACCGACCGGGTGGCGCTCGACCGGTTCGTCGACTGGGCCGTGCGTAATCCGCACGACGACCGGATCTCGGTGCTGTTCACCCCGTGGGGCGAGGCGTTGACCCGGTCCTGGTACCGGCGGGCGCTGCTGCGGCTGGCCGGGCTGCCGCAGGTTGGCCGGGTGGCGATCCAGACCAACCTGGCCGCCCGGCTGGACTTCCTGGCCGACGCCGACACCGACCAGCGTCGCCGGCTGGCGTTCTGGGCCACGTACCACCCGGGCCAGGTCGACCGGGAGGTCTTCCTGCGCCGCTGCGGCACGCTGCGTACCGCCGGGGTGCGGTTCTCGGTAGGGGTCGTCGGCCTGCCGGAGCACCTGGCGGCCGCCCGGTCGCTGCGGGCCGCGCTACCGGCCGAGGTTTACCTCTGGGTCAACGCCGCCGACGGGCACCGCTACGACGCCGCCCAGCAGCGGGCGTGGACCGAGCTCGACCCGCTGTTCGGCTACAGCGTCCACCCGCACCAGTCGGCCGGGCGGTCGTGCCGCACCGGGGAGTCGGTGGTCTCGGTCGACGGGGACGGCACGGTACGCCGGTGCCACTTCGTCGCCGAACCGCTGGGCAACCTCTACGACGGCTCCTACCGGGCCGCGCTGCGCCCGCGCCCCTGCCCACTGGACTCGTGCGACTGCCACATCGGCTACGTGCATCTGCGGGAGCTGCCGCTGTACGACGTCTTCGCCGGCGGCGTCCTGGAACGCATCCCGCACGCCTTCCCCGATACGGCGTCTGAGGTCGCAGCGGTGGCCGGTCCGGCCGCTGCTGCGGATCCGGTCAGCGGCGGGTGACCCGGTCGACGGCGCGCAGCACTGCGGCGTACCCGTCCTCGGCGGCGATCCGGGTCGCGAGGTGCCGGGCCCGTTCGGCGTACGTGGGCCGGTCGAGCACCGTGCGGACGGCGTCGGCCAGCCGGTCGGCGGTGAGCCGCCGGGCCGGCAGCGGCTCGGCGGCGACCCCGAGCCGCGCCAGCCGGGCGGCCCAGAACGGCTGGTCGGCGATGAGCGGTACGGTCACCGCCGGCACCCCGGCCCGCAGCCCGGCGGCGGTGGTGCCGGCCCCCGCGTGGTGGATCACCGCCGCGACCCGGGGCAGCAGCCGGTCGTGCGGTACGTCGCCGACCGCGAGGACGTCGTCGCCGCCGACCCGCAGCCCACCCCAGCCGGCCTGCACGATCGCGCGGACGCCGGCCCGGCGCAACGCCGTACCGAGCAGTGTCGGCAGTGCCGCGTCGAGCACCGCCATGCTGCCGAAGGTGATCAGCACCGGCGGCGGACCGTCGCGCAGGAACCCGGTCAGCTCCGGTGGGGGAGTCCAGTGTGGGTCGGCGGCCGGCCACCAGTAGCCGACGACCTCCAGCCCGGGGCGCCAGTCGGCCGGTCGGGGCAGCACGCTCGGGCTGAACCCGTGCAGCACCGGCCAGCCTGAGCGCCTGGCCTGCCGCAGCAGGGCGGCCAGCGGGACCGGCGGCAGGCCGAGCCGGTGGCGCAGCCGCCGGGAGGAGTGGTCGTACGCCCGAGCGCTGGCCGCCTCGGCTCCGCGCCCCAGCGCCCGGTTGCCGGCCGACCCGAAGGACCGGTCGCCGAGCAGCACCGGCGGGAAGTCGCCGGTCGGTGCGACCGGTTGCAGGAAGACCCCGATGCTCGGGATCCCGCGTCGCTGTGCCACCGAGTAGCCCAGCGGAGCGGTCGTGGTGGCCAGCAGCAGCACGTCGGCGTCGGCACCGACGTCGACCAGCCCGGTTGCGAGATCGTCGAGGTAGCGCCGGCCCTGCCGGACGAACTCGGCGGTGCCGCGCAGCCCACCGCCGAGCCGGTGCAGCCGCCGCCCGCCGGGGGTGAGTTGGGCGGCGTACGGGTCACCGGGCAGCGACCGGAAGTCGAGGCCGCCGCCGGTCACCAGCGCGTCGAAGGCGCCGTGGGTCGTCACGGTGACCCGGTGGCCGGCGGCCCGCAGGGCCTGCCCCAGACCGGTGTACGGTGCGACGTCGCCCCGGCTGCCGGCGGTCACGATCTCTATCCGCACCGCGGGCTCCGACCTGGTCCGGACCGGCCGGACATCGGCAGGGTCCGGGTCACGCCGGCAGGTCGACGAAGTGTTCGACCACCGGCGGCGCGGCGAAGTACGGACCAATCAGTTCCCGCCACCGCAGGTACCGGTCGGTGGCGCGGAAGTTCTGCTCGTGCGCGTCGACAGAGTCCCACTCGACCAGCAGTACGAACCGGCTGGGACTCTCCACCCCCCGGGTCATCCGCACCGACCGGCAGCCGTCAGTGGTGGCCAGCAGGTGGCGGCCGGCGGCGTACGCTGCGGCGAAGTCGGCTTCCCGGCCGGGCTGGACATCGACCAGCGCGATCTCAAGCACCATGGCGGGAAGCCTGCCACACGGCTGCGCCCGGACCGGCCCGAGGGGCCGTCTCCGGCGGGTATGGCTGCCGCTTCGAGGACTATCTAGCCTCCTAGGATGGCTGAGAAGTTGTGCTTGTCGTCACCGGTAACCCGCCCCGGTGTGTCGTTTGCCCGGTAGTTGCGCAACAATGACGCAGGAGGAGGGGAGTATTCCCTCGCGCTGGTGTCGTCAGCACGGTTGGCCCGCATGGTGGACCGACCCGGCACCTGCGGTCATCGTCCCCGAAGGCAGACAAGTTCGGTGGATGATGGCGGAAGAGACCTCCGTCAGTCACTGCTGTGCGCATCTCCACGAAGACCGGGGCATCCTGTCCCGGTTCCGGTCGGCGGTGCCCTGTGTCTGCCGGAGGTCCGAGTGAACATCCCTGCCTGGGTTTGGCTGGTCAGCCTGGTCGTACTGACCGCAGTGCTGATCGCCGACCTGTTGATCATCGTCCGGCGGCCGCATGAACCGAGCATGCGCGAGTCGGCCGGCTGGACCGTCTTCTACATCGTGCTCGCGGTGATCTTCGGGCTTGGGGTGTGGGCCACGTCCGGCGGGCGGTACGCCGGCGAGTTCTTCGCCGGCTACGTCACGGAGAAGAGCCTCTCCGTCGACAACCTCTTCGTGTTCGTGATCATCATGGGCCGGTTCGTGGTGCCCCGGAAGTACCAGCAGAAGGTGCTGCTGGTCGGCGTCGTGCTGGCGCTGGTGCTGCGCGGCGGGTTCATCGCGGCGGGCGCCGTGCTGATCTCCCAGTTCTCCTGGGTGTTCTACATCTTCGGCGCCTTCCTCATCTACACCGCCATCGGCCAGCTGCGCCAGCCTGAGACGACCGACGAGTTCTCCGAGAACGCGCTGATCCGGTGGAGCCGGCGGGTGCTGCCGGTCTCCGGCGCCTACGACAGTGGGCGGCTGACCACGGTGACCGAGGCTGGCCGGCGGATGTTCACGCCGATGCTGATCGTCATGATCGCGATCGGCGTCACCGACCTGATCTTCGCGCTGGACTCGATCCCGGCGATCTTCGGCATCACCCAGGAGCCGTACCTGGTCTTCACCGCCAACGTCTTCGCGTTGATGGGGCTGCGGCAGCTCTACTTCCTGCTCGGCGGCCTGCTGGACCGGCTGGTCTACCTCAGCTACGGCCTGGCGGTGGTGCTGGGCTTCATCGGCGTCAAGCTGGTGCTGGAGGCGTTGGCCGACAACACCCTGTTCTTCGTCAACGGTGGCGATCCGGTCGGCTGGGCACCGCACATCCCGATCTGGCTGTCGCTGGCCGTCATCTTCGTGACCCTGCTGGTCACCACGGTAGCCAGCCTGGTCAAGTCGTCCCGGGACCGTAAGCGGGAGCTCGCCGACATCGTCAAGTGACCGGCACCGCCGGTGGGACCCCGTCCGAGGGCTCCCACCGGCGGTGCGGTTCAGCTCTGGTGCTTGCGGCGGGCCGCCGCCCGGGCCCGGGCGGTCTGGTCGAGGATCACCTTGCGCAGCCGTACCGCCTCGGGGGTGACCTCGACGCACTCGTCTTCGCGGCAGAACTCCAGCGCCTGCTCCAGGGAGAGCTTGCGGGGCGGCACCAGCCGCTCCAACTCGTCGGCGGTCGACGAGCGCATGTTCGTCAGCTTCTTCTCTTTGGTGATGTTGACGTCCATGTCGTCGGCGCGGGAGTTCTCGCCGACCAGCATGCCCTCGTACACCGGGGTGCCCGGTTCGACGAAGAGCGAGCCGCGTTCCTGCAGGTTGAACATGGCGAAGCTGGTCGCCACGCCGGTCCGGTCGGCGACCAGCGACCCGGTGGGCCGGGTCCGCAGCTCGCCGAACCACGGCTCGTAGGACTCGAAGACGTGGTGCAGGATGCCGGTGCCGCGGGTCTCGGTGAGGAACTCGGTCCGGAACCCGATCAGCGCGCGGGCCGGTACCAGCCACTCCATCCGGATCCAGCCGGTGCCGTGGTTGACCAGCTGCTCCATCCGGCCCTTGCGGGTGGCCAGCAGTTGGGTGATCGCGCCCAGGTACTCATCGGGGGCGTCGATGGTCAACCGCTCCACCGGCTCGCAGACCCGTCCGTCGATCTCCCGGGTGACCACCTGCGGCTTGCCGACGGTCAGCTCGTACTGCTCGCGGCGCATCTGCTCGACCAGGATGGCCAGCGCCAGCTCACCACGGCCCTGCACCTCCCAGGCGTCCGGACGTTCGGTGGGCAGCACCCGCAGCGACACGTTGCCGATCAGTTCGCGGTCCAGCCGGTCCTTGACCAGCCGGGCGGTCACCTTCGACCCCTTGACCTTGCCGGCCAACGGTGAGGTGTTGGTGCCCAGCGTCATCGAGATCGCCGGCTCGTCGACGGTGATCAACGGCAGCGGGCGGGGGTCGTCCGCGTCGGCCAGGGTCTCGCCGATCATGATGTCCGGGATGCCGGCCACCGCCATGATGTCGCCCGGGCCGGCGGCCTCGGCGGGCTTGCGTTCCAGTCCCTCGGTCATCAGCAGCTCGGAGATGCGGACCTTCTGCAGACTGCCGTCGGTGCGGCACCAGGCGACGGTCTGGCCCTTGCGGATGGTGCCCTGCCGGACCCGGCACAGCGCCAGCCGGCCCAGGAACGGGGAGGCGTCGAGGTTCGTCACGTGCGCCTGCAGCGGCGCGTCCGGGTCGAAGGCCGGTGCCGGGATCGTCTCCAGCAGCGTGCGGAACAGCGGTTCCAGGTTGTCGCTGTCGTCCGGCACCGCGCCGCCGGCCGGCTGGGTCAGCGAGGCGACGCCGTCGCGGGCGCAGGCGTACACGATCGGGAAGTCGATCTGGGTCTCGTCGGCGTCGAGGTCGAGGAAGAGCTCGTACGTGTCGTCGACGACCTCTTTGATCCGCGCGTCCGGCCGGTCCACCTTGTTGATCACCAGGATGATCGGTAGCCGGGCCTGCAGCGCCTTGCGCAGCACGAACCGGGTCTGCGGCAGCGGACCCTCGCTGGCGTCGACCAGCAGCACCACGCCGTCGACCATGGTGAGGCCGCGTTCCACCTCGCCGCCGAAGTCGGCGTGCCCCGGGGTGTCGATGATGTTGATGACGACCGGGTCGCCCTGGTCGGGCACGTAGCTGATCGCGGTGTTCTTGGCCAGGATGGTGATGCCCTTTTCGCGCTCCAGGTCCATGGAGTCCAGCGCCCGGTCGGGCAGTTCGGCGCGGGCGTGCAGCTGGCCGCCTTGGCGCAGCATCGCGTCAACCAGCGTGGTCTTGCCGTGGTCGACATGCGCGATGATGGCCACGTTACGGAGATCGGAGCGGGTCTGCATGCTCCTATCCTCCGGCATCGGCGCGCCGGCCCGGCATCGGGTCGGCCCCGACCGGCTTCGGCGTGGGGTCGGCCCTGACCGGCACCGGCTGCGGGACGCGGTGGCGGGCGAGCGCGCTCGGCCACCAGAACCGTCGGCCGAGCACCATCGCGATCGCCGGCACCAGCAGCGTCCGGACCAGCAACGTGTCGAGCAGTACGCCGAACCCGACGATCACCCCGATCTCGGTCAGGGTGACCAGCGGCAGCACCCCCAGGACGGTGAAGACCGCGGCGAGCAGGACACCGGCGCTGGTGATCACTCCGCCGGTGACGGCGAGCGCGGTCCGCACGCCCTGCCGGGTGCCGTCGACGGCCGCCTCCTCCCGGGCCCGGGTGGTGAGGAAGATGTTGTAGTCGACGCCGAGGGCGACCAGGAACAGGAACGCCAGCAGCGGCACGCTGGTGTCCAGCGCCGGGTAGCCGAGCACCTGGGTGAACAGGGTGGTGGCCGCGCCGAGGGCGGCGAAGAAGGTGGCGACGACCGTACCGACCAGGATCAGCGGTGCGACGATCGACCGGAGCAGCACGATCAGCACCGCCAGCACCACCACGAGCACCAGTGGGACGACGACCCGCAGGTCACGCAGGGCGGCCTCGCGGGTGTCGAGGTTCGCGGCGACGGAGCCGCCGACGAGGGCGTCGGCGGCCGGTACCGAGTCGAGCGCGGCGCGTAGGTTCCGGATGACCTGGTAGCTTTCCGCGCTGTCCGGTTCGGCGCGCAGCACCACCTCGACGACGGCGAGGTCGGTGGTGCCGCCGGCTGGTCGGGCGCTGGCGACCCCGTCGACCGTTTCGACGGCGGCGAGCACCGCCGGCGTCTGGGCGGCGTCGGCGACGACGATCACCGGGTCGGCGGCGCCGGGTGGGAAGGACCGGGACAGGGTGGCCAGCCCGTCGATGGATTCGGCGCTGACCCGGAACTGTTCGGTCTTGCTCAGCCCGATCCGGGCGTCGAGCAGGCCGGTGGCCAGCACGGCAAGTAGCAGCAGGGAGCCGGCGAGCACGGTGCGCGGTCGCCGGCTGACCAGCGCGCCCGCCCGGGCCCAGATGCCGCTGCGGGTGGGGTCGGCCTGTCCCGGGCGGGGGACGAACGGCCAGAACAGGCCACGTCCACAGACGGACAGGGCGGCGGGCAGCACGATCAGGCCGTACAGCATGGCGGTGGTGATGCCGACGGCGCCGGCGACGCCGATGGCGCGGTCGTTGGCGAGTACGGCGGCGAGCAGGGTGAGCAGGCTGAGCACAACGGTCAGGGCGCTGGCGGTGATCGCTGGGCCGGCGGAGCTCAGCGCCCGGCGCAGGGCTCGGCGGCGGTCGGGTTCGCGGCGCAGTTCCTCGCGGTAGCGGGCGATCAGCAGCAGGGCGTAGTTGGTGCCGGCACCGAAGACGAGCACGTCGACGATGCCGGTGGTGGAGGGGTCGATCCGCAGGTCGACGGCGCGGCTGACGATGGCGATGAGTCCGTTGCTGACCACGTCGGCGGTGCCGACCACGGCGAGCGGCACCAGCCACAGCCAGGGGCTGCGGTAGGTGATCAGCAGCAGGGCGGCGACGACGGCGACGGTGGCGGCGAGCAGAGTGACGTTGGCGCCGTCGAAGGCGGCGGCGACGTCGGCGGTGAAGCCGGCACCGCCGGTGAGTTCCGCTTCGGCGCCGACGGGAAGTCCAGCGCGGGCCTCGGCGCGGAGCCGGTCGACGATCTCGCCGAGGCGTTCGATGTCGATTTCGGCGGGGAGTGGGACGGCGACCAGGGCGGCGGTGCGGTCGGGGGCGTACACCGGTGGGCCGACCTCGCCGACGGCGTCGCGGGCGAAGGCTTCACGGTCGGTGGCGATGGCGGCGTCGTCGTCGGCGGTCAGCGGCTGTCCGTCGCGGGAGTAGACGACGAGGGCCGGGTTGAGCTGCCCGCCGGGCAGTTGCCGGCGCAGTTCGGCGACCTGGACGGACTCGGCGGAGTCGGGCAGCGCCCCGGTGGGGTCGTCGCCGGTGCGGGGATCGCCGGCGAAGTCGATCACCAGCGCGGAAAATGCGGCTGCGGTGAGCAGAACCAGCCAGGCGGTCCACCGGCCGCAGATGATCGCGGTCAGCCGGGTGCCGAGCGGTGTGGGCATGTGTGCACCTCGTTCGTCGCCGGTTGGGCGGGGGCAAAATCTCACGGCCATCCAGTATCTCGTTCATCAAGACTATAGCCGGGCTGGGATAGGGTCATGTCAGGACATGGATCGGAGGGCACACGGTGGGCGCCGGTGTATGGGGGACCCGGCCGAGTGGTCGGTCAGCGGTGGTGGCGGAGATCATCCGCCGGTTGCGCAGCTACACCGTCGACGCCGGCCATGTCGGCCATGCTTTCGCCGCACTGCACGACCTGCACGCCACCGACCTGCAGGCGCTGATCGCCGTGATGGACGCCGAGCAGACCGGGAGCCCGATCACCCCGGGCGGCCTGGGCGTGCACCTCAACCTGACCTCCGGTTCGGTCACCGCCCTGGTGGACCGGCTGGAGCGGGCCGGACACCTGTACCGCGACCGGGACCCGGACGACCGGCGCAAGGTGCGGCTGCGGTACGCGGCCGAGGGCGCCGCCCTGGCCCGCGAGTTCTTCGCCCCGCTGGGCCGGCGTACCGACGCCGTGATGGCCGACTTCACCGACGACGAGTTGGAGACGGTCCGCCGGTTCCTGGCGGCGATGGGCGAGTCCACCCGGGCGCACCGCGACGAGGTGCGCGCCGCTGCCCGGGACGGCGGCCGTGGGCGCTGACGGCCGGCCCGATCGGCGGCACGGTCTTGCGGGCCTGCGGCGGCACGGTCTTGCGGGCCTGCGGCGGCACGGTCTTGCGGGCCTGCGGCGGCACGGTCTTGCGGGCCTGCGGCGGCACGGTCTTGCGGGCCTGCGGCGGTTCGGGGTCCCGGGCCTTCGTCGGTTCGGTGCCGGGGGTCCGTGGCGGGTCCGGATCCGGCGCGACCTCGCCGTGCGGACCCGCGACGGGCTGCGGCTGCGGACCGACCACTATCGGCCGGTGGGTGCGGGCGCCGCGCCGGCCGTGCTGATCCGGACCCCGTACGGTCGGGGCGGTCCGGTCCGGCTGCTCGGTCTGCTGTTCGCCCGCCGTGGCTGGCACTGCGTCGTCCAGTCGTGCCGGGGCACGTTCGGGTCCGACGGCCTGTTCGAGCCGTTGCTGCACGAGCGGGCCGACGGGCTGGACACGTTGGAGTGGTTGCGCCGGCAACCCTGGTACGACGGACGGCTTGGCACCTTCGGCATCTCCTACCAGGGCCTCGGGCAGTGGGCCACGGCCGCCCATGCCGGCGACGACCTGCGGGCGATGGTCGCGGTGGTCACCGCCGCGCAGACCCGCGACTCCACGTACGCCGGCGGGGCGTTCTCCCTGGACACGGTGCTGACCTGGGCGGAGCTGATGTCGGCGCAGCAGGTGCCGTGGCTGACCCGCCAGCGTGAGCTACGTCGTGGCCTGCCCCGGCTGACCGCCGGCCTGGCGCATCTGCCACTGGCCGAGGCCGACCGGGTCGCGACCGGGGTCACCGTGCCGTTCTTCCAGGAGTGGCTCACCCAGCACCGTCCGGCGGCACCGTACTGGCTGCCCCGTACCTTCCACCGGGAGGTCGCCCAGGTCCGCGCTCCGGTGTCGATGGTGACCGGTTGGCACGACATCTTCCTGCCGGCTCAGCTGGCCGACTACGCGGCGTTGCGGGCGGCGGGCCGGCGGCCCCGGCTCACCGTCGGGCCGTGGACGCACGGCAGTCCCGGGCTGTTCGTCACGGCGTACCGGGAGGCGGCGGAGTTCTTCGCGACCTATTTCGGCGAAGGGCCCGCCGCGTCCGGGCACCGGCCGGTGCGGGTGCACGTCGCCGGGGCCGGGTGGCGTGACCTCGCCGACTGGCCGCCGCCGGCGACGACCACCGGGTGGTACCTGTGGCCGGGCGGTCGGCTGGGCCGGGCGATGCCGCCCCGGTCGGCACCGGACCGGCACCGCTACGACCCGGCCGCACCGACTCCGGCGGTGGGCGGGCCGATGCTGATCGCCCAGCACGCCGGGGTGCGCGACAACCGGGAGCTGGAGGCCCGCCCGGACGTGCTGACCTACACGAGCGGGCCGCTGGCCGGGCCGGTGGAGCTGATCGGCCCGGTGACGGCCGAGGTGTACGTCCGCTGCACCGTCGCGTACTTCGACGTGTTCGTTCGGCTGTGCCGGGTCGACCGGCGCGGCAGGTCCTGGAACATCTGTGATGGACTGTCCCGGGTGGATGGGGCGACGAACGGCGAGGCGGTCCGGGTGCCGGTGACCCTCTGGCCGACCGCCTGCCGGCTGTCGGCGGGGGAACGGTTGCGGGTGCAGGTCAGCGGTGGCGCGCATCCGCGGTGGGCGAGAAACCCGGGCTCCGGCGAGCCGCTGGGTACCGCCGCCCGGCTGCTGAGCAGCCAACGGTGGATCTTCCATGACCCGCAGCGGCCGTCGGTGGTCTGGTTGCCGGTCACACAGGACTGACGATCCCTGCCGCCGCCGGCCACCACCCGGCCTCCGGCGGCGGGCCGGTGCCAACCGATCCGAACCAGCAGCGGTCCACAACTTTACCCATTGCTGCCAATACTCAGAGTTATTTGCCCTGGTCAGGAGCTTGTTGGTCACGCTATTCTCGATACATGGCACCGTCGGGAGGCGTCGGTCACCAAGACTGACGACACCGGGAGGACCGGAGTCGAGTTGTCGCCGGACGTGCCGATCGAGGTGAGTCACCGGCCGGGCCAGCCGGTGCACACAGTGGACCTGATGGCGCGGCGGCGCCCGCACCGGCGAGCGGAACCGCACCGGTGAGCGGGGCCACCCGGCAGGCGGCGGCCGAGCCGGTTCACGGTCCCACGTTCCTCCGACGCCGACTGGAATCGATCCACCCACCCCATCCGCCGGCTGGGAAAGGAGGCACCACCACATGGGAATCTGGACCGATCTCGCTACCTGGCGGGGTCCCACCGTGAACAGCGGCAACGGCACCGGTGCGTTGAACGAGCCGGAGGACCGCCTCGACGCGCACCACGGCATCGTGGTGCACATCGCCGCCGGCTACTTCGAGGGCACCATCGCCTGGCAGCGTAACCCCGCGTCGCGGGTGTCGTCGCACTTCGTCGTGGCCAAGGACGGGCGCATCGCACAGATGGTCGACACCGAGATCCGGGCATGGACACAGCGGGCCGGCAACCGCACCTGGCTCAGTATCGAGAACGAAGGGTTCCTGCCGGACCGGCTCACCGCACCGCAGCTGGAGGCGAACGCCCAACTGCTGGCCCGATCACACCTCGAACACGGCGTGCCGGTCCGCAACGCGAACAGCCCGCTCGAACGCGGACTCGGCCACCACAGCATGGGGGCCGAGAACGGCTTCGACTGGGGACACAGCCAGTGTCCCGGTCCGGCGATCGTCGCTCAGAAGCCGACGATCGTCGCCCGGGCGGCGCAGATCGTCACCGCGATCCGACCGCCGGTACCACCCCGACCGCGATGGATTATCGACGACCTCGACGACCCGGGAGACACCGTCATGTACCTCGTGCAGTGCACCATCCAGACCCCGAACCCGATCTACGTCGTGCACGACAGCGGCAAGGTCCGGCACATCGGGCCCGCCGAACTCGCGTACCTGCGCAGCCTCGGCGGCGAGGACGAGGTGCCCACCATCACCGAGTCCGACCCGGCCGCCTGCTCGCGGTTGCTGGCCGAGGCCCGGGTCGCCCAGGGCTTCCTGCAGAACTGAGCGGTCCGGTGCGGCCCGGGCCTCACCCGTCCGGTGTCAGGGACTCCCAGCTGACGCCCGGGTACCCGCCGGACCGCCGCCAGAAGTCGTCGAACTGGGCGAGGGTCAGCTGACCCGGCATCGGATACCGGGCCGGGATCGCCCGCAGCGCCTCGTCGTACCGTGCGTACAGCGACATCTCACAGGGGAAGTCCGCCAGGTTCCGGCCGAGGTAGCGCCCGCTACGGGTGGCCCGGTCGAGCACCGCCTGCCACCGCTCGGGCGGCGGCCAGCCCACCGCGTCCGGCACACCGTTCTGGAACAGCGCCAGGTGGATGTCGGCGTACGGATCCCGCTCGTCCAGGTAGCGTTCGACGTCGTGCAGGCTCGGATCCATGGTGAACGTCATCCAGTAGGGCACCGAGCCGGTCCGCAACGTCCACCACGGGTCGAGCACGATGAACGACTCGATCAGCAGCCGGCGCGCCGGGATGCGCCGCTGCCGGTACCACCACTGGTAGAGGTCGGCGACCATCGGCGAGGGTGCTGACGGCCGGTCGAACCCGATCCGGCGGACCTGGTAGCCGTTCTCGGCGGCGAACCGGTCGACGTCCTCGGCCAGTTCCGGGGCGAAACCCCACTCCGCCTCCGGGCTGACGCTGTCCGGTTCCGGGCCGACCCACCGGCGTACCGGGGAGTCGTAGCGGTGCAGGTAGGCGGCCACCCGGGGGCCACCCCGGTGGAACTCGTTCTGGGTGGCACCGCCGACCGCACCGTGCTGGAACACATGGCGCTCACCGACCGCGGTGGTCCGCCACTGCTTGCGGCAGTCGGCGATGATGATCGTCCCGCCGGGAGCCAGCCGTTCCCGGAGAAACGCCTCGTACTCCGCGCCCAGGGTGCGGCGCTTGAACCGGAAGTAGGTCAGCGCCCGCACCATCAACCGGTCCTGGTTGGCGTCGTGCATGTGGTGCAGCTGGATGTCCGGGTTGGCGTCGAGCAGCGCCCGACCCGGCTGCAGACCTTTGCGCAACGCGGTCGTCGGATCGTCCGGATGCACCCGCTGGGCGACCGGGATGAAGAAGGTCTGCGGCAGCCACGGCACCCCCAGCGCCGCCCACAGGTGCACCAGCGCGCCGCTGGACGAGCCGACCGCCACCGCCGGATAGCGGCGCCGTGGGTACTCCCGGGTCACCCACCGGGAAACCTCCGCCACGTCGATGCGGCCCATCTTCGCGGCCCGTACCGCCTCGGTCAGCCCGCCGACGATGAACGCCTTCTCCCTGGCCCGGCCCGGCAGCAGGTCGGTCGCCTTCACCAGCGGTTTCAACAGTCTCGACTGGCCGAGGGCGGGAAACGACTCACCCCGTAGGTACGCGGCGGTGGCCAGCAGCATCGCCGAGGCCGAGTCGAAGCTAGCCAGGAACGCGGGCGCGGGCACCGTCGACACCTCCGCCGGTCGTCGCGAGCTCGTCGAGGAAGCCGTGGATCACCCGGGCGAACTCGGCCGGGTTGTCGTGGCTCATCGCGTGCACCACGCCGGGCAGTCGGCACAGCCGGGCATCGGGGGCCTGCCGGCGCAGGTCGGCGACCCACTGGTCGGACACCAGCGGGTCGCGGGTGCCCCGGCACACCAGCACCGGCGCGCCGACCCGGCGGATCCTGTCCTCGGGCCGGTCCGCCAGCGCCGCAGAGAAGGTCCGCAGCACCCGCCGCACCCCCGCCCGGCGGTAGTCGGTCAGCTGGATCCGTTTGAGCCGGACGGACTGGGTGGTCTGCTCGGCCTGCCAGCGCCACAGCTGGCTGCGCCACGTGCGGCGACCCGGATCCACCGTGGGGCTGGCCAGCACCACCGCCGACACCCAGTCGGGGGCCTGGGCGGCCGCCTCCAGCACCACCTGACAACCGAGTGACACGCCGACCAGTACGGCCGGGGCGGTGACCACGGCGGGCAGCCAGCTGGCCACGGCGGTGCCGAGTTCGGCGACGTCGGGCACCGGCTCCGGCTTGCTGCTGTGGCCGCAGCCGGGCAGGTCCGGGGCCAGTACGGTGCCGGTGGCGGCGAGCCGGCCCGCCACCGGTACGCCGAGTCCGGCGGCGACTCCGAGCCCGTGCACCAGCACGATCGGCGGCCGGCGGTTGGCCGGTGCCGGCGGCCGGTCCGGGCCCTGCGTCGTCGGCGCCGCCGGTCGGTCCCAGCACAGGCTGGTGATCGTCCACATGATGTCCGAGGGTGCGCCGGCCCGGACCCGCCAGCTCGGCGGGGCCGGCACCTCGACCTGCCGGGTGACCGGCTGCGGCGTCGGCGAGCCGGGCGGCGACGGCGTCAGCAGCGGACTCATCGGGCACCACGCGAGGCGGGGTACGCCGTACTCCGGCCGCTGTCGACCCGGGCACCGAGCGGCATGGGTCGCAGCAGGTTGCCGGCGGTGTAGCCGACCGGAACGTCGGCGGCCTGGGACCGCCGCGCCGCCCGGGCGCGGGCCCGCTCGGTCAGCGCCGGCAGCAGCCGGGCGGCGAGCACCCCGCGCCGGGCACCGGGCCCGACGTGAACCTCCCGGCGAGGGCTGCGGACCAGCTTGACGACGGTCATGGCCACCTCGTCGGGGTGGCAGGGGCGGGCCGGCGGCACCATCCGCCGACCGGTCCAGTTCGCGGCGCTGCGCGACATCGGGGTGTCCACCGGCCCCGCCAGCACCGTGCACACCGCGATCCCGGGCACGTCACGAACCTCCTGCCGGGTGCAGTCGCTCAGCGCCCGGACGGCGTGCGCGCTCGCCGCGTACGCGCTCTGCTGCGGCGTCGGCACCCAGCCGTGCACCGACGAGACGGTGATCAGGGTCCCGTGTCCCTGGTCCCGCAACCACGGCAGCGCGGCACGGATGCCGTGGTACGTGCCAAACAGGTTGGTTCGCACCACCTGATGCCACAGGTGTGCGGGAGTTTCCTCGACCGCGCCGTACAGGTTGACCCCCGCGTTGTTGACCCAGACGTCGATCCGGCCGAACTGGGCGACGGCCTGCCGGGCGGCGTCGGCGACGGCGTCGGCGTCGGTCACGTCGAGCGGAACCACCAGCACCTGTCCGCCCCGCCCACGGCATTCGGTCGCCACCGTCTCCAGCGCGTCCCGGCGGCGGGCCAGCAGCACCAGAGTGGCGCCGGCGGCGGCGAAGCGGTGGGCGCAGGCCCGGCCGGTTCCACTGGACGCGCCGGTGACGACGACGACCCGGTCGTCGAGATGTCTGGCCATGGGTTCCTCCCGGTCTCGGTGGGCAGGGGTCAGTCCATCGGGGGTACGCCGAACGGCAGCGCCATCGGTCGGCCCCAGTCCCGCCACGGTGGGCAGGGCAGTGGCGGTTCGTCGTCGAGGAACCGGTTGACCTCGTGGTAGAACGCCGGGGTGTCCGGCAGGAAAGGGTGCGCCTCGCGGACCGGACAGACGTTGCGGGCGACCGGCAGCCGCCAGCCATGCGGCATCAGCGGCAGATCGGTCGCCGAGGTGACCGCCGCCGCCCGCACCGGCGGTGGCAGCGGATCGGTCAGCACGGTGGCCCCGCCGTTGGCCGGGGCGAGTAGTTCCCGGGCGGCCGGGGCGTCCGGCTCGAAGTGGAAGTCCACCCAGTCGGAGATCGGCACCAGCAGCCGGAACAGGTCGCTGCCGACCCGACCGGGCCCGTCGCGACCCGGTGGGAGGTAGCCGGCCGGGCTGTCCGGGAACGGCCCGACCAGGATCAGCTCGTCGACCTGCGCCGTGGCTCCGTCGGTCACCGCCTCCCAGGCCACCCACACCGCGTGCGAGTGGGCGGCGACGACCAGCGGGCGGGGCAGGTCCCGGACCTGGTCGGCGAAGATGGCCACCTGCTCGGCGAACGGCCGCTGGGTGTCCGTCCGGTCGTACGGGGCACCGGTGCGGATCGGGCAACGGGCCCGGCCCTGCGGCTGGCCGTCGCCAGGGCCGGCGTAGGAGAAGTAGAACGTCTGCGCGCAGGTGTAGCCGAGGACGTCGGTGCGGGTGCCGAAGATGGTGCCCCGGCCGGAGGCGGAGTTGATTCCGCTCATCAGCAGAATGGAGCCGGCGCGCGGGGCGGCCGGATCGGTGACCGGCACCGACCTGGTGGCGATGAACCCGGCGGTCGCGACCAGGAACAGCGCGGTGGCGCCGACGAGCCGCAGCCGGGGGAACGCCGGGGCCGGGCGGGCGAGCAGCCGGACCGTGACCGCGGACAACGCCCCGGAGACCGGCACGGCGACCAGCAGCAGCGCCGGGAACTGTTCGGCGAGCACGCCGAGGCCGATCACGGCGGCCGCGTACGGAACGGTCACCTCGACCCGCAGCCCGTGGCGCCAGGCGCGCCGCCAGGCCCGGCGCAGCCGGGTCGTGCCCTGCCACGGCAGCGTGATGACGACGACCACGACCAGCGCCATCAGCCCGACGCCGGCCCAGAACAGCCGGGAGTAGAGGACGGCGGCGGCGATGTAGGTGGCCTCGGCGGCGAACAGCAGGACCGGCAGCGCCGTGAGGTAGACGGTGGCGGCCAAGCGTAATCGTTGCCGGTCCAGCCCGCCGAGCATCAGCGCAAGTACGCTCACCCGTACCGCCAGCGCCCCGATCAGCCCGGCGGCGAACCACGGCCGGGACGGCGCTCTGGTCAGCAGCAGCCGCAGGTCGGTGTACAGGTCGACCGGGGGCAGGGCGACCAGGTGCGCGAGGCCGGGCCAGTGGGGCAGCGCGCCGGTGGCAGCCAGCAGGGTCGCCCCGACGGTCAGCACAGCCAGCGGCCAGAGCCGGGGCGGTCCGAGGGTCGGTGCCGCCCGGCTCGCGCCGGCGGTGTCCGTTCCGTCCCGTGTGCCCATCCGGTCACGCCGCCCGTCCTGTCCCGGCCGGCCGTGGAGAGCCGGGTCTGGTGATGCCGAACGACGGCTGCCCGCCGGCGGGTGGCTCAAACCTGCCCGGCGATGGACGCCGGTGCGGGGGACCGGCGGACGGTTTCGGTCCGGGGCGGTGTGGGTACGGCTGCGGTGTTCACACCCGTTGCGCCCGTACCGTGAGGAGCGAACGATCATGGCCGACCAGCACATCCGGCAAGATCCGACGGAGCAGTACGGTCAGCAGCGGGGGCAGCCGGTGCAGAAGCAGCCACCGCCGGGCACCGGCGCCAGGATGGATCCGCCGCCGGACCACGGCGAGGAGAGTTACCGCGGCTCCGGCAGGTTGACCGACCGTCGGGCGGTGATCACCGGCGGGGACTCGGGGATCGGCCGTGCGGTGGCGCTCGCGTTCGCCCGGGAGGGCGCCGACGTCGTCCTGTCGTACCTGCCGCAGGAGGAGCGCGACGCCCGGGAGACGGTCCGGCTGGTCGAGTCGGCCGGCCGGCGGGCGGTGCCGGTGCCCGGCGACATCACCACCGAGCATCAGTGCGTCGAGCTGGTGCGACGCGCCGTCGAGGAGCTCGGCGGCATCG
The DNA here is from genome assembly GCF_029626105.1 of Solwaraspora sp. WMMD792. Taxonomy (NCBI): domain Bacteria; kingdom Bacillati; phylum Actinomycetota; class Actinomycetes; order Micromonosporales; family Micromonosporaceae; genus Solwaraspora; species Solwaraspora sp. WMMD792. Next base: position 3,181,599 of record NZ_JARUBH010000009.1, on the reverse strand, counting down.
ACATTCTGGTCAACAACGCCGGGTACCAGATGGCGCAGGAGAAGGGGATCGCGGAGATCTCCACCGAGCAGTTCGACCGGGTGCTGAAGACCAACCTGTACGCGTTGTTCTGGATCTGCAAGGCGGCCGTGCCGCACATGCCGCCGGGGTCCAGCATCATCAACACGTCGTCGATCCAGGCGTTCGATCCGTCGCCGTCGTTGCTGGACTACGCCACCACCAAGGCGGGCATCGTCAACTTCACCAAAGGGTTGGCGGCGAACCTGGTCGACCAGGGGATCCGGGTCAACTCGGTGGCGCCCGGGCCGGTCTGGACACCGCTGATCCCGGCGACCATGCCGCCGAAGGCGGTGGGGGAGTTCGGCACCACGTCGCCGATCGGCCGGCCGGCGCAGCCGGCGGAGCTGGCCCCGTCGTTCGTCTTCTTCGCCTCGCAGGAGTCCAGCTACACCACGGGTGAGGTGCTCGCCGTGACCGGCGGTCGCCGGACGATCTGACCGTCGCCACCTCGTCCCTGACGGGTCACCAGCCGCGGGCCCGCCACTGCGGCAGCGCCGGGCGTTCGGCACCGAGTGTGGAGTCCCTGCCGTGACCGGGGTAGAACCACGTGTCGTCGGGTAGCCGGTCGAACAGCTTGTGCTCGACGTCGTCGATCAGGGACAAGAAGTTGCGGCGGTTGCTGCGGGTGTTGCCGACCCCGCCGGGGAACAAGGCGTCGCCGGTGAACAGGTGCGCCACCCCGTGCGGGTCCCGGTAGAGCAGGGCGACCGAGCCGGGCGTGTGCCCGACCAGGTGGACGACCTCCAGTTCACAGTCGCCGACCGCGACCCGGTCGCCGTCGGTGATGGTGGCGGTGACCAGCGGCAGCCCGTCGGCGTCGGCCGGGTGGGCGAGCGAGGCGGCCCCGGTGGCGGCGGCCACCTCCTCCAGCGCCACCCAGTGGTCCATGTGCTGGTGGGTGGTGACGACGGCGGCGAGCCCGGCCGGACCGATCAGCTCCAGCAGCCGGGGTGCCTCGTTCGCCGCGTCGATCAGCACCTGCTCGCCGGTACTGGTGCAGCGCAGCAGGTAGGCGTTGTTGTCCATCGGCCCGACCGCGATCTTGGTGATGGTGAGCTCGGTCAGCTCCCGGACGTCCGGCGCGCCGCCGACGGTGACGTCTCCCTGGTAGGGCACCGGAACCTCCTGCTGGTCGTGGCTGGGCGGAATTGGCTTTCCCGGGCTGCCGTCAGAAGGCTACCGTTGCCGTGACGCGTCAGGCAGAGCTCTCCGGAGGGAGGTGGTGGTGACCGTGACTGTCCCCTGCGGTCCGTCCGCCTCTCCTTCCCACCGGGGTCGTCCGGCCGGTCCGGCCGGCGGGCACCCCACGACCTGACAAGGGTTCTCATGACGTTCGATCTCGTGTCCCTCGGCTGGGACGCCTTCCACGACCGTGCCCTGCCGGCTCCCGACACCGACCACCAGCCCGGCCGGGTGGCCCGGGTGGACCGCGGGGTGTGCACCGTACTGGTGGCCGACGGACCGATGCGGGCCAGTGTCGCCGGCGCGGTCCTCACCGCCGCCGCGTCCGACCCGGTGGCCCTGCCCTGCGCCGGTGACTGGGTGCTGGTGCGGACCTGGCCGGACGAGCGGACCACCGTCGAGCAGGTGCTGCCCCGGCGGACCGCGCTGGTGCGCCGTACCGCCGACAAGGACTCCACCGGGCAGGTGCTCGCCGCCAACGTCGACACGGCCGCCGTCGTCGAACCGATGCACCCGGCACCCGACCTGAGCCGCATCGAACGCTTCCTGGCGTTGGCCTGGGAGTCCGGCGCCGAGCCGGTGGTCCTGCTGACCAAGTGCGACGCGGTGGCCGACCCGGCGGCGGTGGCCGACCAGGTGTCTGCCGTGGCACCGGGCGTACCGGTGATCACGGTCAGCGCGCAACGCGGTGACGGCATCGACGAGGTGTCCCGGCTCGTGGCCCCTGGCCGCACCCTGGGGCTGTTGGGGCCGTCCGGGGCGGGCAAGTCGACGCTGGTCAACGCCCTTGCCGGCACCGAGGTGATGGGGGTGCAGGCCATCCGCCGGGTCGACGGCAAGGGCCGGCACACCACCACCTACCGGGCGCTGATCCCGATCCCCGGCGGCGGGGCGGTGCTGGACACCCCAGGGGTACGGGCGGTGGGTCTGCTGGACTCCGCCGACGGCTTGGACGAGGCGTTCTCCGACGTGGCCGAGTTCGCCGCCGCCTGCCGGTTCGCCGACTGCGCGCACAGCGGTGAGCCGGGCTGCGCGGTGCGTGCCGCGATCGAGTCGGGCGACCTGCCGGTGCGCCGCTGGGAGAGTTGGCAGCGCCTGCAGCGGGAGGTCGCGCACGAGATGCGTCGCCGGGACGCGCGGCTGGCCGCCGCCGAGCGGGCCAAGTGGAAGCGGATCACGAAGGACAACCGGGCACGTTACCGGCAGCGGTGACGCCGTTCGGTGGGCTCCGGTGACGGTCGTCGTCACCGGGCCCACCGGTCGCGGGGCGGTCCGGGTGGCGGCGGCGTGGGTCAGCTGCCGGTCGGGTGTTCGCGCAGCCAGTCGTCGACGGTGTCGCCACGGACCGCCGCGTACAGGTCCGCCGCGGCCGCCTCGTCGGGGAAGACGACACTCTGCCCGGCCTGCTGGCCGGTGCCCGCCGACGGCGAGGTGAGCATGGTCAGGTCGGTGCTGCGCAGCTGCCGCAGCGCCCACACCGTGTCGAACACCGAGGTGCCCTCGTCCACGGTGACCGCGTCGGCGGTGGCGCGCAGGAAGTCGTCCAGCCGGCCCGGGCTGGTGAGCAGCCCGCTGCCGCTGGCCTGGTCCAGCACCGCCGCGATGATCTCCTGCTGGTGCCGTACCCGGGTGAAGTCGCCGTCGGCGAACTGTTTGCGCTGCCGGGCGTAGTCCAGCGCCGTGTCGCCGTCCATCTGCTGCAGTCCGGCGGTGAACTGCCGGTACGGCGGGTGGACCGAGGTGAACGATTCGTCGACGGCGAGTTCGATGCCGCCGACGGCGTCGATGATCTCGGCGAAGCCGGCGAAGTCGATGAGCACCACGTGGTCGATCCGGACTCCGGTGAACGCCTCCACGGTCTGCACCAGCAGCGGCGTCCCGCCGGTCGCGTACGCGGAATTGATCTTGTCCTGGCGGCCGCCGCCGTCCGGGTCCGGAACCTGGACCCAGGTGTCCCGGGGGATGGAGATCATCTGTACGCCACTGCGGTCGGCCGGCAGGTGCGCCAGGATGATCGTGTCGGTGCGGGAACCGGAGGTGTCCGGATCCCGGGAGTCGCTGCCGACGATCAGGAAGTTCCTCGCCTGCTCGACGGCCTTGACCGGGCGTTGCGCCTCGGGCAGTGCGGTGAAGATCTCCACCTTGTCGACGTGCGACTCGACGGAGCGGGCGTACAGCCATCCGGCGGTGGCGGTACCACCGACCACCAGGAGTAGCGACAGCCCCGCCACGAGCAGGGCGAGACGCAGCCAGCGGCCACCGCGCCGGCGGGTGGTCGGCCGCCCGGTCGCTTCGGGTGACGCCTCGGTCGCGTCGGGTGGCGACGCGGTGTCGGGGGTGGGCGCTTCGGGCGTGGCGTTCGCTTCGACCATGGGGTCGGAGACCGCGTCGGACATGGGATCAGAGGCTACGTCGCCGCTGCCCGGCCCGACATTGCCGGCTTGGTCGGTCCTGCCGGCCGGATGGCAGCGGGGGCCGACCCGTCCCACCCCCCGATCGGACGGGCCGGCCCGCTGACACGTGGAGGAACCCCCTGCTCCACGCCAGGTCAATGGGTGACTTGACCAGTATGTGCAGTATGCCGGGAGATCCGGCTCGTCCGGGCGGTATTGGCGGGACCGGTGCCGGGATACCCCGATCGGGTGACGACGTGTGTCGGGCAGAGTTGTCGGAGCCCGGGGCTACAGTTGCCGAGGCATCGGCCGGGTCGGCGCAGACCCAACTGACCCGGCACCGTCAAACGTGACGATTCAGACACCTGACAAACACGCACCTTTGTGCGCCTCTACGGGAGCAGGCGGACCGTGGCCGACCGATTGATCATCCGTGGCGCGCGTGAGCACAACCTCCGCGACGTCAGCCTCGACCTGCCGCGTGACGCGCTCATCGTGTTCACCGGGCTGTCCGGCTCGGGCAAGTCGAGCCTCGCGTTCGACACCATCTTCGCCGAGGGACAGCGGCGGTACGTGGAGTCGCTGTCGTCGTACGCCCGGCAGTTCCTCGGCCAGATGGACAAGCCGGACGTCGACTTCATCGAAGGGCTGTCCCCGGCGGTCTCCATCGACCAGAAGTCCACCTCGCGCAACCCGCGGTCGACCGTCGGCACGATCACCGAGGTCTACGACTACCTGCGGCTGCTCTTCGCCCGGGTCGGCGAGCCGCACTGCCCGGTCTGCGGCGAGCGGATCTCCCGGCAGACCCCGCAGCAGATCGTCGACCGGGTGCTGGCCATGCCCGAGGGCACCCGGTTCATGGTGCTCGCCCCGGTGGTGCGCGGCCGTAAGGGCGAGTACCTCGACCTCTTCGCCGATCTGCAGGCCAAGGGGTACGCCCGGGCCCGGGTCGACGGGGTGGTGCACCCGTTGACCGAGCCGCCGAAGCTCAAGAAGCAGGAGAAGCACACCATCGAGGTGGTCGTCGACCGGCTCACCGTCAAGCAGAGCGCCCGGCGGCGGCTGACCGACTCGGTGGAGTCGGCGCTCGGCCTCACCGGCGGCATCGTGCTGCTCGACTTCGTCGACCTCGCCGAGGACGACCCGGCCCGTGAGCGGCGCTTCTCCGAGCACCTGGCCTGCCCGAACGACCATCCGCTGGCGATCGAGGACCTGGAGCCGCGGGTCTTCTCATTCAACGCGCCGTACGGTGCCTGTCCGGAGTGCGTCGGTCTGGGGACGAAGAAGGAGGTCGACGCGGAGCTGGTCGTCCCGGACGTGGAGCGGTCGCTGCGCGACGGCGCCATCCAGCCCTGGTCCGGCGGGCAGACCCAGGAGTACTTCGCCCGGCTGCTGGCCGCGCTCGGCGAGGCGGAGCACTTCGACCTGGACACCCCGTGGCGCAAGCTGCCCAGCCGGGCGCAGAAGACCATCCTGTACGGCTCCGACGACCAGGTGCACGTCCGCTACCGCAACAAGTACGGCCGGGAGCGGTCCTACTACACCGGCTTCGAGGGCGTGGTGCAGTGGATCGAGCGGCGGCACACCGACACCGAGTCGGAGTGGTCCCGGGAGAAGTACGAGGGCTACATGCGGGATGTGCCGTGCGGGTCGTGCGGCGGCGCCCGGCTCAAGCCCGAGGTGCTCGCGGTCACCGTGGCCGGACGCAACATCGCCGAGGTGACCGGGCTGTCCGTCGGTGAGTGCGCCGACCTGCTGGGTGGGCTGGTGCTCACCGACCGGCAGAAGATGATCGCCGAGCGGGTGCTCAAGGAGATCAACGCCCGGCTGCGGTTCCTGGTCGACGTCGGCCTGGACTACCTGTCACTGGACCGCCCGGCCGGCACCCTCTCCGGCGGCGAGGCGCAGCGGATCCGGCTCGCCACCCAGATCGGCTCCGGCCTGGTCGGGGTGCTGTACGTGCTGGACGAGCCGTCGATCGGGCTGCACCAGCGGGACAACCACCGGCTGATCGAGACCCTGGTGCGGCTGCGCGGCCTGGGCAACACGCTGATCGTGGTCGAGCACGACGAGGACACCATCCGGACCGCCGACTGGATCGTCGACATCGGGCCCGGCGCCGGTGAGCACGGCGGCCGGATCGTGCACAGCGGGCCGGTCGACGAGCTGCTGACCAGCGAGGAGTCGCTGACCGGGGCGTACCTGTCCGGCCGCAGGGCGATCCCGGTGCCGGCCACCCGGCGGCCGGCGACGGCCGGCCGCGAGCTGGTGGTGCACGGCGCCCGCGAGCACAACCTGCGCAACCTGACCGTCACGTTCCCGCTCGGCCAGCTGATCGCGGTCACCGGGGTCAGCGGCTCCGGCAAGTCGACGCTGGTCAACGACATCCTCTACACCGTGCTGGCCAACCAGATCAACAACGCCCGGCTGGTGCCCGGCCGGCACACCCGGATCACCGGGCTGGACCACGTGGACAAGGTCGTCGGGGTCGACCAGTCGCCGATCGGCCGTACCCCACGGTCGAATCCGGCGACGTACACCGGGGTGTTCGACCACGTCCGCCGGTTGTTCGCCGAGACGACCGAGGCCAAGGTGCGCGGCTACGGTCCGGGGCGGTTCTCGTTCAACGTCAAGGGCGGCCGGTGCGAGGCGTGCTCGGGCGACGGCACGATCAAGATCGAGATGAACTTCCTGCCGGACGTCTACGTGCCGTGCGAGGTCTGCAAGGGTGACCGGTACAACCGGGAGACCCTCGAGGTCCACTACAAGGGCCGGACCATCGCCGAGATCCTGCAGATGCCGATCGAGGAGGCGGCCGACTTCTTCGAGGCCATCCCGGCGATCCACCGCCACCTGAAGACCCTGGTCGACGTGGGGCTGGGCTACGTGCGGCTCGGCCAGCCGGCGCCGACCCTGTCCGGCGGCGAGGCGCAGCGCGTCAAGCTCGCCTCCGAGTTGCAGAAGCGCTCCACGGGCCGGACGGTCTACGTGCTCGACGAGCCGACCACCGGGCTGCACTTCGAGGACATCCGCAAGCTGCTGACCGTGCTGGCCGGCCTGGTCGACAAGGGCAACACGGTGGTGGTCATCGAGCACAACCTCGACGTGATCAAGACCGCTGACTGGCTGATCGACATGGGGCCGGAGGGCGGGCACCGGGGCGGCACCGTGGTCGCCGCCGGCACGCCGGAGGAGGTCGCCGAGGTCGCCGAGAGCCACACCGGGGCGTTCCTGCGCCCGGTCCTGGGCCGTACCGGCGCCGCCGGTGGAGCCGCCGCCGCGTCCGCGCGGGCCGCGAAGGCCAACGGCGTACCCGGCCGGACGAACACCGCGTCGACCCGGGCGAAGCGTGGCTCCGGCGCGCGACGGGCGGCCGAAGCGGTCGCACAGCATTGACACAGCGACCGTACAGCGGCGTCTACGGCTGCGCATGGATCATGGTCCTGCCGTCATATCGGGATGAACCGTTCGTGACGCCTCGCCGTTTCTACTGGCGTGGCCATGGACGACCAGCCGTGGCAACTGACAGGAGGCAAGCTGAATGACTGAGCACCAGACGACCACCGACGCCGGTCCGACCAGCCGCCGGGCGCTGCTGATCGGCGCGGGCGGGGTCGGAGCGACCGTGGCGCTCGCCGCCTGCGGCACCGGTACCGACGACAGCCTGGGCGACGGTGCCAACGCACCGGCCGACGCGGGCCAGTCCGCCGGCACGGACGGCGGTACCGACGACGGCGGCGACACCGGGTCCGGCGGTGACGGGCTCACCACCAGCCAGGTGCCGGTCGGCAGCGGCGTCATCCTTGCCGCCCAGGGCGTCGTGGTCACCCAGCCCGCCGAGGGCGAGTTCAAAGCGTTCAGCAACGTCTGCACCCACCAGGGCTGCCCGGTGGCCAACCTCGACGGCGGCACCATCAACTGCACCTGCCACTTCAGCAGTTTCTCCATCTCCGACGGCTCGGTGCTCTCCGGCCCGGCGTCGGCGCCGCTGGAGGAGAAGACCGTCACCGTCGACGGCGAGACCATCTCGGTAGCCTGACGACCCGGTCGTCCGCGTCCGCCGGGTGCGAGGCCGCCCACGCGGACGCGGACGCCCGGAGCTGTCACAGCCCTGGACTACGCTGACGGCGATGCCAGATCCGTCCAGCTACCGCCCCGCCCCCGGCACCATCCCGGACTCGCCGGGGGTCTACCGGTTCCGTGATCCCACCGGGCGGGTCATCTACGTCGGCAAGGCCAAGAGCCTGCGCAGCCGACTCAACTCCTACTTCGGCGACCTGTGGCAACTGCACCAGCGGACCCAGCAGATGGTCACCACCGCCGCGTCGGTCGACTGGGTGACCGTCGGCAGCGAGGTCGAGGCGCTGCAGCTGGAGTACCTCTGGATCAAGGAGTACGACCCCCGGTTCAACGTCCGCTACCGGGACGACAAGTCCTACCCGTACCTGGCGGTGACGCTGGACGAGGAGTTTCCCCGGCTGCAGGTGATGCGCGGGGCGAAACGCAAAGGGGTGCGCTACTTCGGGCCGTACTCGCACGCCTGGGCGATCCGCGAGACCCTCGACCTGCTGCTGCGGGTCTTCCCGGCGCGGACCTGCTCGGCCGGCGTGTTCCGGCAGGCCGGCCAGGTCGGGCGGCCGTGTCTGCTCGGTGACATCGGCAAGTGCTCGGCGCCGTGCGTCGGCCGGGTCGACGCCGCCGGGCACCGGGCGATCGTCGACGAGTTCTGCGACTTCATGGCCGGGCGCACCGACACCATGGTGCGCCGGTTGGAGCGGGACATGCACGACGCCGCCGAGGCGTTGGAGTTCGAGCGGGCCGCCCGGCTGCGTGACGACGTCGCCGCGCTGCGCAAGGCGATGGAGAAGCAGACCGTGGTGCTCGGGGACGGCACCGACGCCGACGTGGTCGCCTTCGCCGAGGACCCGCTCGAAGCCGCGGTGCAGGTGTTCCACGTCCGCGGCGGCCGGGTGCGCGGTCAGCGCGGCTGGGTGGTGGAGAAGGTCGAGCAGCTGACCACCGCCGACCTGGTGCATCACTTCTGCACCCAGGTGTACGGCCCCGAGCAGGGCGAGACCGACGTGCCCCGGGAGCTGCTGGTGCCCGAGCTGCCGGCGGACGCGCCGGCGCTCGCCGACTGGCTGACCGCCCGCCGAGGCAGCCGGGTGACGCTGCGGGTGCCGCAACGCGGCGACAAGCGCGCCCTGATGGAGACGGTGGCCCGCAACGCCGGCGAGGCGTTGACCCGGCACAAGCTGCGCCGGGCCAGTGACCTGACCACCCGCAGCCAGGCGTTGGAGGAGATCGCCGAGGCGCTGGGGCTGGCCGCCGCGCCGCTGCGTATCGAGTGTTTCGACGTGTCGCAGATCCAGGGCACCGACGTGGTGGCCAGCCTGGTGGTGTTCGAGGACGGGCTGCCCCGCAAGGCCGAGTACCGCCGGTTCGCAGTCCGGGGGGCGACCGACGACCTGTCCGCGATGAGCGAGGTGCTGCGCAGACGCTTCGCCCGCCACCGCCAGCCCGCCGACGAACCGCCGTCGCAGGCGACGGTGCCTGCTGACGACGTGCCGGCGCCGCCGGCGGCGGACGTGGCCCAGCCACCGCCGGGTGTCGACCCGCAGACCGGACGGCCACGCCGGTTCGCGTACCCGCCGCAGTTGGTCGTGGTCGACGGCGGTGCGCCGCAGGTGCAGGCCGCCGCGACGGCGCTGGCCGAGCTCGGCGTCGACGACGTGGCGCTGTGCGGGCTGGCCAAGCGGCTGGAGGAGGTGTGGCTGCCCGGCGACGACTACCCGGTGATCCTGCCGCGCACCTCCGAAGGGCTCTACCTGCTGCAACGCATCCGCGACGAGGCGCACCGGTTCGCGATCACCTACCACCGGCAGCGCCGGTCGAAGCGGATGACGGCCTCCGGGCTGGACCAGGTGCCCGGGCTCGGCGAGACCCGGCGCAAGGCGCTGCTGCGGCACTTCGGCTCGGTCCGGCGGATCGCCTCGGCGACCGTCGACGAGATCACCGAGGTGCCCGGCATCGGCCGGCGGATCGCGGAGACGATCGTCGCTGCGCTCGCCGGGTCGCCGGATGACGGCGCGGATCGCACCTAGAATCCCATCTGTGGTGCCGACCTGCGCGCACCTGGCGCGCCGCGTACCCGAGGCAGGAGGACCGTGAGGCAGAACAGCCTGAACCCGGGCGACGACATCACCCGGCCGGCCGACGACACACCGGCCAGCGTCGCGGCGGTCGACGACCTGGCCAGCAGCGCCGTGCACGACGGCGAACCGGCCGGTACCGTGGCCGACCAGAACGAGGCCCGGCTGGTCGTGGTGACCGGGGTGTCCGGTGGCGGACGCAGCACGGTGGCCCGGGCCCTGGAGAACGTCGGCTACTACGTGGTGGACAACCTGCCGCAGGCGCTGCTGCTCGACATGGCCGAGCTGGCGATGCGGGCCGGTGGGGCGGCCCGGCGTACCGCGATGGTGCTGGACGTGCGCAGCCGCGCCTTCTCCACCGACCTGGTCGGCGCGATCCGGGCGCTCAAGGAACGCGGCTACCAGCCCCGGGTGGTCTTTGTCGACGCCGCCGCCGACGTGCTGATCCGCCGGTTCGAAAGTGTCCGGCGCTCGCATCCGCTGCAGGGCGACGGCCGGCTGGCCGACGGCATCGCCGCCGAGCGGGACCTGCTCGCCGAGGCCCGCGACCAGGCCGATGTGATCATCGACACCAGCCATCTGAACGAGAACCAGCTCCGGCGCCGGGTCGAGGAGCTGTTCGGCGGCGAGGACGCCCGCCGGCTGCGGATCACCGTGCTGTCGTTCGGCTTCAAGTACGGGCTGCCGCCGGACGCCGACTTCGTCATCGACGCGCGGTTCCTGCCCAACCCGTACTGGGTCCCGGATCTGCGCGAGTACACCGGCCGGGAGGCGTCGGTCAGCGGGTATGTGCTCAGCCAGGAAGGCGCCGACGACTTCGTCCGCAACTACGCCGAGCTGGTCAACGCCACCACCGCCGGGTTCGAGCGGGAGGGCAAACGCTATCTGACCGTGGCGGTCGGCTGCACCGGCGGCAAGCACCGCTCCGTGGCGATCGCCGAGGAGCTCGCCGTACGGCTGCGTCAGGCCCGGCTGTCGGTCAACGCCCAGCACCGTGACCTGGGGCGCGAGTGAGCGTACTGCGGGTGGTGGCCTTCGGCGGCGGGCACGGGCTGGCCGCCTCGCTGCGTGGCCTGCGTCACGCCGGTGCCGAGCTGGCGCTGGACCTCACCGCGGTGGTCACGGTCGGTGACGACGGTGGGTCGAGCGGTCGGCTGCGGGCCGACCGGGGCGCGCTGCCCCCCGGCGACCTGCGCCAGGCGCTCGCCGCGCTGGCCGGGCCGGCGTCGGCCGACCAGTTGACCGCCGAGCTGTTCCAGCACCGGTTCGTGCCGGTGCCGGGGGAGGCACCGGCCACCGACCGTCCCGACCCACTCACCGGGCACGCGGTCGGCAACCTGGTGCTGTGCGGGCTGATGGAGCTGCTCGGTGACCCGGTCGCCGCCCTCGACCACGTCGGCCGGCTGCTCGGCGCGACCGGCCGGGTGCTGCCGATGTCCTGCGAGCCGGTGTCGATCGAAGCCGACGTGCGCGGCGGTGACCCGCGCCGGCCGACTGACGTGGTCACGGTCCGGGGCCAGCACGCGGTGGCGGTCACCCGGGGCCGGGTCGAGTCGGTGCGGCTGCAGCCGAAGGCACCGGCCGCCTGCCGGCCGGTGCTGGCGGCGGTACGCGACGCCGACTGGCTGATCTTCGGGCCGGGCAGTTGGTACACCAGCGTCATCCCGCATCTGCTGGTGCCGGACCTGGCCGCCGCGATCGTGGCCAGCCCGGCCCGGCGGCTGGTCACGCTGAACCTGGCGGCGGAGAAGGAGACCCTCGGGCTGTCGGTCGCCGACCACCTCGCCGCGCTCAGCTGGTACCTGCCGCAGCTGCAGGTCGACACGGTGCTCGCCGACGGTACGGCGGTCGGCGATCCCGAGCCGGCGGCCCGTGCGGCAGAATCGCTGGGTGCGCGTTTGACGCTCGCCCCGTTGGCGGTCGCCGACGGCAGCCCCCGGCACGATCCGGTCGCGTTGGGTGCCGCCCTGGTGCCTGTCCTGGGGTCCGCTCGTTAAGCACGTACGTATCGGTACCCGCCGTCTAACCGGCCCCCGTGAGGTGAATGACTATGGCGATGACCGCTGCCGTCAAGGACGAGCTGAGCCGGGTCGACGTGCCCAAGCCGTGCTGCCGTCGCGCCGAGATGGCCGCGTTGCTGCGCTTCTCCGGCGGACTGCACATCGTCGCCGGCCGGGTCGTCGTCGAAGCCGAGCTGGACACCAACGCGGTCGCCCGGCGGCTGCGCCGGGAGGTGGCCGACGTCTACGGCTACTCGAGCGAGATTCACGTGCTGAGCCCGAGTGGGCTGCGCAAGGGCAACCACTTCATCATCCGGGTGGTCAAGGACGGCGAGGCGTTGGCCCGGCAGACCGGCCTGCTGGACGTGCGGGGCCGGCCGGTGCGTGGCCTGCCCCCGCACCTGGTGTCGGCGAACGTCTGCTGCGCCGTGTCGGCCTGGCGGGGCGCGTTCATGTCGCACGGGTCGTTGACCGAGCCGGGTCGGTCCAGCGCGTTGGAGATCACCTGCCCGGGGCCGGAGTCGGCGCTGGCGCTGGTCGGTGCCGCCCGGCGGCTGGGGATCGCCGCCAAGGCACGCGAGGTGCGCGGCGTCGACCGGGTGGTGGTCAAGGACGGTGACGCGATCGCCGCGCTGCTCACCCGGATCGGCGCGCACTCCAGCGTGCTGACCTGGGAGGAGCGGCGGGTACGCCGGGAGGTGCGGGCCACCGCGAACCGGTTGGCCAACTTCGACGACGCCAACCTGCGCCGCTCGGCCCGGGCGGCGGTGGCCGCCGCCGCCCGGGTGACCCGGGCGTTGGAGATCCTCGCCGACGACGCCCCGCGGCATCTGACGTCGGCGGGCCGGCTGCGGCTGGAGCACCGCCAGGCGTCGCTGGAGGAGCTGGGCGCCCTGGCCGACCCGCCGCTGACCAAGGACGCGATCGCAGGGCGGATCCGGCGGCTGCTGGCGCTGGCCGACAAACGGGCCCGCGATCTCGGCATTCCGGACACCGAGGACGCGGTGACGGCGGAGATGCTCGTCGGGTGAACACCAGTTGTGAACCAGGGTGACCGGACGCCCCGGCGCAACACGGCACGGGCTTCTCGGATAGGGTCGCAGTGTACGGCGACGGGGCCGGCACCCGGCTCTCCCGCCGCGACCACCGCCTCGGGTGTCCCGCCCGAGCCACGTACGGCTGCGGCGTGACCAGCCGGATCATCTGATCGGCGCCCGGCCCGCCACGCGGTCGGCGCACACCAATCCGTCCGGCTCCGGCCCGGACGGGCGAGAAGCAAGGAGATGGGACCTGTGACCATCCGGGTTGGCATCAACGGCTTCGGCCGTATCGGCCGTAACTTCACGCGGGCGGTGCTCGCCTCCGGCGCGGACATCCAGATCGTCGCCTTCAACGACCTGGGCGACACCGCGACCACCGCGCACCTGCTCAAGTACGACAGCATCCTGGGCCGGCTGCCGCACGAGGTGAAGGCCAGCGGCGACGAGATCACCGTCGGCGGGCAGACCATCAAGGCCCTCGCCGAGCGCGACCCGGCCAAGCTGCCCTGGGGTGAGCTCGGCGCCGACGTGGTGATCGAGTCGACCGGCTTCTTCACCGACGCCACCAAGGCCAAGGCGCACGTCGACGGCGGCGCCAAGAAGGTGATCATCTCGGCCCCGGCCAAGAACGAGGACTTCACCGTCGTGCTCGGCGTCAACGACGGCCAGTACGACCCGGCCAAGCACACGATCATCTCGAACGCCTCCTGCACCACCAACTGCCTCGCCCCGATGGCCAAGGTGCTGCAGGACACGTTCGGCATCGAGCGCGGCCTGATGACCACCATCCACGCGTACACCCAGGACCAGAACCTGCAGGACGGCCCGCACAAGGACCTGCGCCGGGCCCGCGCCGCCGCGCTGAACATCGTGCCGACCTCGACCGGCGCCGCCAAGGCGATCGGCCTGGTGCTGCCGGAGCTCAAGGGCAAGCTGGACGGCTACGCGCTGCGGGTGCCGATCCCGACCGGCTCGGCCACCGACCTGACCGTCACCGTCGGCCGCGAGACCACCGTCGAAGAGGTCAACGCCGCGGTCAAGGCCGCCGCGCAGGGCCCGCTGGCCGGCATCCTCACCTACACCGAGGACCCGATCGTGTCGGCCGACATCGTCACCGACCCGGCGTCGTGCATCTTCGACGCCGGCCTGACCAAGGTGATCGGCGACCAGGTCAAGGTCGTCGGCTGGTACGACAACGAGTGGGGCTACTCCAACCGCCTGGTGGACCTGGTCAAGCTGGTGGGCGCGTCCCTGTGAGCCAGGTAACCACTCTCGACGACCTTCTCGCCGAGGGTGTGTCGGGTCGGCGCGTGCTGCTGCGCGCCGACCTGAACGTCCCGTTCGAGAAGGACAACCCGGGGGTCATCGCCGACGACGGCCGGATTCGGGCGGTGCTGCCCACCCTGACCGCGCTGCGTGACGCCGGCGCGGCTGTGGTGGTCTGCTCCCACCTGGGTCGGCCCAAGGGCGCCCCGGATCCGAAGTACACCCTGGCCCCGGTCGCCGCCCGGCTCGGTGAGCTGCTCGGCGCGCCGGTCGCGTTCGCCACCGACACCGTCGGTACCTCGGCGCAGGCCACCGTCGCCGGCCTGACCGGCGGACAGGTCGCACTGTTGGAGAACCTGCGGTTCAACCCGGGGGAGACCAGCAAGGACGCCGACGAGCGGGGCGCCTTCGCCGACCAGCTGGCGGCGTTCGCCGACGCGTACGTCGACGACGCGTTCGGCGCCGTGCACCGCAAGCACGCCAGCGTGTACGACGTACCGGCGCGGCTGCCGCACGTCGCCGGCAAGTTGGTGCACCGTGAGGTCGAGGTGCTCGGCAAGCTGACCGGCGCACCGGAGCGGCCGTACGTGGTGGTGCTCGGCGGGTCAAAGGTCTCCGACAAGCTCGCCGTCATCGAGGCGCTGCTGCCGACCGTCGACAAGCTGCTGGTCGGCGGCGGCATGTGTTTCACCTTCCTCAAGGCCCAGGGCCACGAGGTCGGCAAGTCGCTGCTGGAGGCCGAGATGGTCGACACCTGCCGCGACCTGCTGGAGCGGGGTGCCGGCAAGATCGTGCTGCCGGTGGACGTGGTGGCCGCCACCGCGTTCGCCGCCGACGCCGACCACGACGTGGTCGACGCCGCCGCGATCCCGGCCGACCGGCTCGGCCTGGACATCGGCCCGCGCAGCGTCGCCGCGTTCGCCGAGGCCCTCGCCGGGGCCCGGACGGTGTTCTGGAACGGCCCGATGGGCGTGTTCGAGCTGGCGCCGTTCGCCGCCGGCACCCGGGGCGTCGCCGAGGCGATCACCAAGGTCGACGGCTTCACCGTCGTCGGCGGCGGCGACTCGGCGGCCGCGGTGCGCACCCTCGGCCTCGACGAGTCCGCCTTCGGGCACATCTCGACCGGCGGGGGCGCCTCGCTGGAGTACCTGGAGGGCAAGACCCTGCCCGGCATCGCCGCCCTGGAGAAGTGAGAGCAGTGCCTGAGACCGTTGCCCGCCGGCCGCTGATGGCCGGCAACTGGAAGATGAACCTCAACCACCTGGAAGCCATCGCGCTGGTCCAGAAGCTGGCGTTCAGCCTGAACGAGCAGCAGCTGACCGACGTCGAGGTGGCGGTGCTGCCGCCGTTCACCGCGCTGCGCAGCGTGCAGACGCTGATCGACGGCGACAAGCTGGCCATCGGCTACGGCGCGCAGGACCTGTCGCCGCACGCCTCCGGTGCCTACACCGGTGACATCTCCGGGGCGATGCTGGCGAAGCTGGGCTGCCAGTACGTCACCGTCGGCCACTCCGAGCGGCGGGCGTACCACAACGAGGACGACGCGGTGGTCAAGGCCAAGGTGGCCGCCGCGCTGGCCAACGGGATCACCCCGATCCTGTGCGTCGGTGAGGGCCTGGACGTGCGGGAGGCCGGCGGCCACGTCGCGCACTGCCGCGACCAGGTCGACGCCGCCCTGGCCGGGCTGACCGCCGAGCAGGTGGTCAAGGTTGTCATCGCGTACGAGCCGGTCTGGGCGATCGGCACCGGCAAGACCGCCACCCCGGCCGACGCGCAGGAGGTGTGCGGGGCGATCCGGGCCCGGCTGGCCGAGTCGTACGACCAGGCCACCGCCGACCAGACCCGGATCCTGTACGGCGGTTCGGTCAAGGCGGCGAACATCGCCGCGATCATGGCCGAGGTCGACGTCGACGGCGCGTTGATCGGCGGCGCCAGCCTGGACGCCGACGAGTTCGCCCAGATAGCCCGCTTCCCGGAGCACGTCAAGCGCTGACCGGTCGACACCGTCAAGGTCGACCGCACCCACACATACCGTCGCGGGCCCGATGCCGCAGAGACATGATCATGTCTCTGCGGCATCGGGCTGTCACTGGTAGCCGGCTACGGCCGACGGCATCGGGTGCTTGCCGGGCCACGGTCGGTGATGGTGGACTGGTCGCCCTGGGGTTCCACCGCGCCGCCGAGGAGCTGGATGACCGCCAAACAGGATCGCGACGAAATCTTCATCGAGTACACCAAGTCGATCTGCCCGGTGTGCAAGGTCGTCGTCGACGCTCAGGTCAACATCCGCGACGACAAGGTCTTCCTGCGCAAACGCTGCCGCGAGCACGGGCAGTTCGAGGCGTTGGTCTACGGCGACGCGCAGATGTACCTGGACTCGGCCCGGTTCAACAAGCCCGGCACGATCCCGCTGGCGTTCCAGACCGACGTGGTCGACGGCTGCCCCAGCGACTGCGGGCTCTGCCCCGAGCACAAACAGCATGCCTGCCTCGGCATCATCGAGGTCAACACCGGCTGCAACCTGGACTGCCCGATCTGCTTCGCCGACTCCGGCCACCAACCCGACGGCTACTCGATCACCCTCGACCAGTGCGAACGGATGCTCGACACGTTCGTCGCTGCCGAAGGCGAGCCCGAGGTGGTGATGTTCTCCGGCGGGGAACCCACCATCCACAAGCAGATCCTGGAGTTCGTCGACGCCGCCCAGGCCCGCCCGATCAAGGCGGTCAACCTCAACACCAACGGCATCCGGCTCGCCTCCGACAAGCGGTTCGTCGCCGAACTCGGCCGGCGGCACAGCCCGGACCGGGCGATCAACATCTACCTGCAGTTCGACGGCTTCGACGAGCGTACCCACTGGGCGATCCGTGGCCGCGACCTGCGCGAGATCAAGCGGCGGGCGCTGGACAACTGCGCCGACGCCGGGCTGACCGTCACCCTGGTCGCCGCCGTGGAGCGCGGGCTCAACGACCACGAACTCGGCGCGATCATCGAGTACGGGCTGACGCATCCCGCCGTACGGTCGGTGTCGTTCCAGCCGGTCACCCACGCCGGACGGCACGTCGAGTTCGACCCGTTGCACCGGCTGACCAACTCCGACATCATCCACGGCATCGTGGCGCAGCGTCCCGACTGGTTCACCGCGTCGGACTTCTTCCCGGTGCCGTGCTGCTTTCCGACCTGCCGGTCCATCACCTACCTGCTGAGCGAGGGCACCCCTGGCGAACCCGGCTTCGGGGTGGTGCCGATTCCGCGGCTGCTCAACGTCGCCGACTACCTCGACTACGTCGCCAACCGGGTGCTGCCGGACCTGGCGATCCGCGAGGCGTTGGAGAAGTTGTGGTCGGCGTCGGCGTTCATGGGCACCGGGACCACCAGTGAGCAGTTGGCGGCCGCCGCGACGGCGCTGGACTGCGCCGACGCCTGCGGGATCAACCTGCCGGCGGCGATCGCCGACATCACCGACCGGGCCTTCATGATCGTCATTCAGGACTTCCAGGACCCGTACACGCTCAACGTCAAACAGCTGATGAAATGCTGCGTCGAGGAGATCACCCCGGACGGACGGATGATTCCGTTCTGCGCGTACAACTCGGTCGGCTACCGGGAACAGGTCCGCGAGCAGCTGTCCGGTGTCGCGGTGGCCGACGTGGTGCCCAACGCGCTGCCGCTGCAGCCGGTCCTGACCGATTCGCCGTACGGATCGAAGGTGGCCCGGCCCGGTGGACGTACCGGCAACGGCCGGATCGCCCCGGACACCACCAACGTCGGCCGGCGGGTCCGGTGACCGGCCGGGCCTGGCCGGTGGACGGTCCCACTGTCTCCGCCGACGCGAAGACTGACGCAACGCCTGACGCGAAGGCGTGCTGCGCCGCCGCGTACGGCTCCGACGTCGTCGCGTTGCTGCTCGGTGAGTCGTACCATCCGGGCGGTCTGGCGTTGACCCGGCGGCTCGCCGACCGGCTCGCGTTGCGTCCCGGCGCGGCCGTGCTCGACGTGGCCAGCGGGCGCGGCGCCACCGCGTTGCTGCTGGCCCAGTCGTACAAGGCCGACGTCACCGGCGTCGACCTGTCGGCGGCCAACGTCTCCGCCGCGACGCAGGCGGCTGCCGCGACCGGGACGGCCGGTGCCCGGGGATCGGTGCGGTTCCAGCTCGGCGACGCCGAGCGGCTGCCGGTGCCGGACGCGGCGTTCGACGCGGTGGTCTGCGAATGCGCCTTCTGCACGTTCCCCGACAAGGCCACCGCCGCCGCAGAGTTCGCCCGGGTGCTGCGGCCGGGCGGGCGCCTCGGCCTCACCGACGTCACCGTCGACCAGGCTCGGCTGCCGGCCGAACTCGCCGGGCTCGGCGGCTGGATCGCCTGCGTCGCCGACGCCCGCCCGCTGGCCGAGTACGCCGACCTGCTGGCCGCCGCCGGGCTGCGGGTGACGTACACGCAACGCCACGACGCCGCGGTCGCCGCCATGCTGGAGCAGATCGAGGCCCGGCTGACGCTGGTCCGGATGACCGCCCGGGACCGGGCCGAGGCGGCCGGGCTGGACTTCACCCGGGCCCCGGCGGTGCTGGCCGCCGCCCGCGCGGCGATCGCCGAACAGATCATCGGGTACGGCCTGCTGGTGGCAGTCAGACCGTGACCGGCGGACACGACCTGGTGGTGATCGGCGGCGGGGCGGCCGGTCTCGGTGCGGCCCGCGCCGCCGCCGGAGCCGGCGCCCGGGTGCTGCTGGTCACCGACGGACCGCCCGGCGGCGACTGCACGTTCACCGGCTGCGTCCCGTCGAAGACCCTGATCGAGGCGGCCGCCCGAGGGCTGGCGTTCGACGACGCCGTACGACGGATGCGGGCGGTGATCGCGCGGATCGCCGCCACCGAGGACGACGCCGCGCTGCGGGCCGAGGGCATCGAGGTACGCCGCGGTCGGGCCCGGTTCGTCGCGCCGGGCCGGGTCGACGTCGACGGCACCGTGCTGGCCGCCCGCCGCTACGTCGTCGCCACCGGTGCCGTCCCGGCGGTCCCGTCGGTGCCGGGGCTGGCCGACGTCCCGTACCTGACCACCGAGACGGTCTTCGACCTCGCGTCGGCACCCGGGTCGCTGATCGTGCTCGGCGGCGGCCCGGTCGGCTGCGAACTCGCCCAGGCGTACGCCCGGTTCGGCACCCGGGTGACCGTCGTCGAGACCGCCGACCGCCTGTTGCCCGGCCACGAGCCGGCGGTGTCGGCGGTGATCGCCGACGTGTTCGCCCGCGAAGGGATCACGCTGCGCCTCGGTGCGCAGGTCGTCGAAGCGGGCACCACCGTCGGCGGCGTGACGCTGCGGCTGGCCGACGGCAGCCAGGTCCACGCCGACCGGCTGCTGGTCGCGACCGGCCGACGGCCGACCACCGACGGCCTCGACCTGCCGGCCGCCGGGATCGCCGTCGACGACCGGGGGCACGTAATCACCGACGCCCACCTCGCCACGACCGCACCCGGCGGGTACGCCGCCGGCGACGTCACCGGCCGGATGCCGTTCACCCATGCCGCGTTCGCCATGGGGCGGATCGCCGCCGGCAACGCGCTGTCGCGTCGGCGGCAGCGCTACGACCCAGCCGCCACGCCGTGGGTGGTCTTCACCGACCCGGAGGTGGCCCGGGTCGGGCTGACCGAGGCGCAGTCGGTCGGCCGGGGCGGCCGGGTGGCGTACCTGCCGATGACGGAGATGGACCGGGCGGTCACCGCCGACGCCACCGACGGGTTCGTCACCCTGGTCGCCGGGCCGCGCCGGCTGCTGGGCAACCTCGGCGGCGGCCGGATCCTCGGGGCCACCGTCGTCGCCGGCCGGGCCGGCGAGATGATCCACGAACCGGCGCTGGCGATGGCCACCGGCATGTTCGCTGGCCGTCTCGCCCAGGCGACCCATGCCTACCCCACCTGGTCGTACGGGATCCAGCTGGCCGCCGCCCAGTTCGTCACGGCCATCGGCGGCCGGCGGGCCCGCCCCGCGCGGGCGGCCGGGTGATCAGCGCGTACGCCGCGTCGCGGCCGGGCAGGCCGGCGATGCCGCCGACCGGTGCGGTGCCCGCCCCGGACACCACCAGCCCGGGCAGCGGGGTGCGGTGGCCGGCCAGGTCCGGCGTCGGGCGCAGCATCGCCAGCTGGTCCAGGCTGATGTCCAGGTGCATCGGGTGCGCGCCCGGCCAGCGCAGTTGCCGGGCCATGTCGGCCGGGGTGTGCGTCACCCGGTCGACGACACTGGCGGCGAACCCGGGTGCCCGGGCCTCGACGGTGGCGATCATCCGGTCGGCGAACTCCTCCCGGGCGGCGTCCCATCCGCCCCGCACCTCGTACGGAGCGCAGGGGCAGGCCAGGTAGACGGTGTGCCGGCCGGGCGGGGCGAGGCTGTCGTCGAGCGCGGTCGGCGTGAACGCGTACGTCGGCACCGGGTCGTCCGGCAGATGACCGGCTTCGGCCTGGGCGAACCCGGCGGACAGCGAGTCAAGGCTGTCCACGTACGACTGCAATCCGTTCCAGTCGCCGGGCCGGGCCTGCGGGTAGCCGGGCAACCCGGTGGTGGCCAGCAGCACCAGGCTCTGTACGGCGTTGCCGCGCCCGGCGGCCCGCAGCCGGTCGGCAACCGGGCCGGTCAGCGGCGGATCCAGCAGGTCGAGCAGCGCGCTGCGTGGGTCGATGGCGGTGAGGACGGCGTCGGCGGTGATCCGCGTACCGTCGGCCAACTCGACCCCGGTGACCCGGTCGGTGCCGGTACCGGTGCGCCGGATCCGGGCCACCGGCGCGTTCACCCGCCAACTGCCGCCGTAGCTGGCCAGCCGGGTGGCGAGCGCGTCGGTCAACGCCTGCGACCCGCCGACCGGATGCCACTGCCCGACCTGGTGGTAGAACGCCTGCCACAACGCGAAGGTGGCCCCGCCGACCTGCTGCGGTGACGCGGAGGCGTGCGCGGCGAACGCCGCCACTGGTGCCCGGACCAGCTCGGTGTCGAACCGTTCCCGCAGCACCCGCCCGTACGGCGCCAGTAGGGTCCGGGCCAGCCCGATCGGCCCGCCGTTGCGGGCCACCGCCCGGCCACCTGCCGCGACCAGGCCCGGCATCCGCCGCAGACGCTGCATCGTGCTGGTGCCGGGGTCCAGCATGGTCCGCATCGCGGTGACGACCGGCCACGCCTGGCGCATCCAGGCCGCGTACCGCCGCGCGGCACGCCGGTCGACCTCGGCGATCGACTCGACGGTGGCCGCGACGCTGCGGTGGAACCGGACGATCGTGCCGTCGCGGAACGCCGCGATGGAGAACGGGTCCATCTCGCGGTAGACCAGCCCGGCGTCCCGCAGCCGCAGGTCCTCGACGATACCGGTGGCGTTGATGATGTTGTGCGCGGCGGAGTGGGTGTTGAAGCGGTGGCCCGGCAGCAGTTCCTCGGTCCGGGCGCCGCCGCCCAGCTTGTCGGACTGCTCCAGCACCTGCGTCTGCCAGCCGCTACGGGCCAGGTAGCAGGCGGCGACCAGGCCGTTGTGGCCGCCACCGACCACCACGACCCGGCGGGTACGCCGCTGCCGGGCCGTCATGCCGGGCGACCACGGAGGTGGCGCCACGCCCGGGTGGCTTCCGGCACGGTGAGCGCCGCCGCCACGACCGTGGTGGCGGCGGCCAGGGTGCACCAGCCGCAGATCCGGCGGTGCCGGCTGAGCTGCTCGGCGAACAGCCAGGCCCCGGCGGCCGCGTCACCGGCCGCCTTGCCGGCAGCGAGCAGCGGCCGCCACGGCTGGCGGGTCGCCCGGTCGGCGTCGCCCGTCCCGATCAGGGCGAGGGTGACGCCGGCGTTGGCCAGCGCGAGCGCGGTGTCCGGGGTGTGTCCGGCGGCGTACGCCTCGCCGCTGGCGTCCACCCGGTCGGCGTCCAGCCAGGGCAGCGCCGGCTCCGACAGGTGCCGCACCAGGCCGTACTGGTAGGTCGCGACCACCGCGTAGGCGCCGGCCGCCAGCAGCGTCAGCCCGGCGGACCACCGTCGTCGACGCAGCGTCGGCGTGTCGGCCAGGCGCAGCTCGTCGCTGACCCGTTCGGCTGCCCGGTCCGACGTCCGGCCGATGCCGATGGGGCGTCCCCGGAGCCGCTCGGCGGGCTGTCCCTGTCGTCTCATCCGGTCGGCTACCCTCCTTCCTGCCGACCACACGGGTGGGTGGTCGCGGAGACCGTCGGAGCCGGTCGGCATGGATCGAGCCGGCCCGCTATCCTGGGGTGGCCCGGGTGTCGGCCCACTCGGGTTTGTCCGGTTCGCCCCGCTTCGCGAGCCGGCGACCGTGATGAGAGGACTGACCACTGCCATGCCGATCGAGTTCGCCTACGTATTGATCGTCTTGCTGGTGATCACGAGCGTCATGCTCACCATGCTGATCCTGCTGCACAAGGGCAAGGGCGGCGGCATGTCCAGCATGTTCGGCGGTGGCGTGAGCACCAGCCTGGCCGGATCCTCGGTGGCCGAGAAGAACCTCGACCGCTACACCGTGCTGACCGGCATCGTGTGGTTCGCCTGCATCGTCGGCCTCGGCCTGTGGCTGAAGGTCGCGATGAGTGCGGGTGTGTGATCCGTCGCTTTCCGTCGTAAGATTTCGCGCGGCCCGTTGATTCGGGCCGCGCATTCTTTTTCGGTACGCCCGCTTCACCGGCGTCGCACCACCGCCTCGTGCCGTGGTGACACCTCCTCCCCGACGACAGGAGCGACAACATGGCGAGTGCCAACACGATCCGGGGCAGCCGGATCGGTGCCAGCCCGGCCCGGCCCACCGAGCGGGCCGAACCCGCACCGCGCCGGCAGACCACTTACTGGTGCGCCAACGGACACGCGGTGGAGATCAGCCTCGCCGTCGACGCGGCGGCTCCGGAAACCTGGGAGTGCCCGCGCTGTGGGCTGCCCGCCGGGCAGGACCGGCACAATCCGCCGGCCCGGCCGCGGACCGAGCCGTACAAGTCGCACCTGGCGTACGTGAAGGAGCGCCGCAGCGACGCCGACGCCGAGGCGATCCTCGCCGAGGCGCTCGCGGCGGTCCGCGCCCGACGCGGCGAGTCCTGACCGGCGCCTAACCCCACTCCCGACGCACCGGAGGCTGACCCGGCTCATCATGCCCGGGATCGGCGTCGACCGGGCGAATTCCTTGGTCGGACTCCAGTATCCCGCTGCCGTCCGTCAGGCAGAGGGTTGCGTCGCCACTGCAGCGTGGGGGTCAGTCGGCGGCGGGCACCAGCACGGTGGTGCCGGACCAGCTGATGTTCTCGTTGCGGATGTGGTGCCACGGTTCGCCGTTCTCGTCGAGGCCGGTCAGCTCGGCGAGGTAGTGGCCGAAGCCGTACCCGCCGGCCCGCAGGGTGGCGACGGCCCACGGGTGAAGCTGGTCAGCGACGCGCTCCGGGTGGCGCTGGTCGAACGGGACCTCGATGACGCCGAGCAGGTCGTAGCGTTCGTCCGCGCCGCCGGGGTCGAACACCCGGCACAGCGAGAATCCGTACCGTTCACGCTGCTCACCGTCCACCCACGCCAGTTGTCCGGCCACTGTGTCCTCCATGATCATTGTTTGGATGCTGCGGTGAACGAAGCATCGCGCTAAAACGCGCTTATATCAACCCCTTGTGTTGTTCATGATCACCTGGTGTGATGTCGTGGTCACCATCCAATCGCGAGGGAGGCCACCGATGGCACGTGCACCGAGGACCCGCAAGGCACCCGCCAACCCCGCAATGTCGCCGACCGTGCAGGCCATGGAGCTCGGCATCCGGCTCCGCGAGCGCCGCGAAGAGCTCGGCATGACCGCCGTCGGCGTCGGCCGCAGCAGCGGCATCACCCAGGCGTACGTCTCCGGAGTGGAGATCGGCAAGGTCAAACTCCCCGCCGACCGACTCGCCCAGCTCGTCAAGATCTACGAGATCGACGACCAGGAGGCCACCGAGCTGGAGGCGCTGCGGGTCGGTGCGATGGCCCGCGCCTGGTGGCACACGTACAAGCAGCTCTTTCCCGCCGAGTTCCTGCGCTTCCTCGGCTACGAGGCCGGTGCCGACCACGTCCGCACCTACCAGAGCGAACTGATTGACGGCCTGTTGCAGACCGAGGCGTACGCCCGCGCGATCCTGCGTGGCGGCAACACCTACGTCCGGCTCACCGAGACCGAACAGCGCATCGAGGTACGACTGGCCCGCCAACGCCGGCTCGCCGAGGACCCGCCGCTGCGGATCACCGCGATCTTTGGCGAGGGTGCGATCCGCCAGCAGGTCGGCGGCCCGGCGGTGATGCGCGCCCAGCTCGCCCACCTGGCCGACCTGATGACCCGGCACCCGGAGCAGTTCCAGATCCACATCGTTCCGTACTCGGCAGGTGCCTACCCGGCGCTCGGTGCGCCGTTCCAGATTCTGTCGTTCCCGTCGACCCGGGTGCCGGACCTGGTCTGGCAGGAGGTCCTCACCTCCAGCGACATCATCGACCAGTCCACCCGGGTCGCCGACTACACGATCACCTTCGGTGAGACGCTGGAGCGGGCGTTAAGCTTCGACGAGTCCCTCGCCCTGATCCGCCAGGTGGCCCAGGAGATGACATGACCGAGCACACCCCCGCACGCGGCTGGTTCACGTCCTCCCGCAGCGCGAACAACGCCGCCTGCGTCGAGGTCCGCCTCAGTGCCGACACTATCGGCGTACGCGACTCCAAGGACCGCGGCGGCCCAGCGCTCGCCTTCGACCCGGCTGCCTGGACCGGCTTCCTCACCACCATCAAGGCCGTCGACCCCAGCTGACCGGCGGTGAGCGTGACCGCCGGCGGCGCTGGCCTGGAAATCCCGACGGAGCTGGCGGCATCCCACACTAGGTACTTCGGCGACGCCGGCCGCGCCTGGATCGCGGCGCTGCCGCAGCTGACTGCGGCCCTCATGGACAGCTGGGGGCTGCGTCGCGACGGGCCGCCGAGCTGGGGAGCGATCGCCCTGGTGCTGCCCGTCACGCAGGCCGACGGGTCACCGGCGATGCTGAAGGTGCAGCCGATCGACGAGGAGACCGTCGGTGAGCCGGCGGCGCTGCGGGCCTGGCGCGGCGACGGCGCGGTACGCCTCCTGCGGCACGACGGGCACTCTGGCACGATGCTGCTGGAACGGCTCGACGCCGACCGTACCCTGGCAGTCGTCCCCGACGACCTGGCCGCGCTGCGCATCCTCAGCCAGCTGCTCGCCCGGCTGACCTCGGTGGCCGCCCCGCCCGACGTACGCCGCCTCGCCGATGTGGCCGCCGGGATGCTCGACCGGGTGCCACAGGCGCTGGTATGGCTACCCGCCGCCGACCGTCCGCTGGTCCGGCGGTGCGCGGCAGCCGTCCGGGAGTTGCTGCCGGAGGCCGGTGACCGACTGCTGCACTGGGATCTGCACTACGACAACGTCCTCGCGTCCCGGGCCGACTCGGCCAGGTCCGATTCGACCGTGTCCGGCGCTCGGGAGCCGTGGCTGGCGATCGACCCGAAACCACTCGCCGGAGACCCTGCGTTCGAGCTGCTTCCCGCCCTGCACAACCGGTGGGACGACGTGGTCGCCACTGGCGACGTGCCGCGTGCGGTCCGGCGGCGCTTCGACCTGATGACCGAGGTGCTGGGCGTCGACCGGGAACGGGCGATCGGCTGGACGCTCGGCCGCGTACTGCAGAACCTGCTCTGGGAGTCCGGAGCCGGCGGCCCGGCATGGCACAGCGCGCCGGATCGCGCCATCGCGCACGCCCTGCTGCGCCAGGACTGACCTGCGGTCAGTCGATCGTGGCGATGAGACGTCGCAGCGCGGCGTGCGCCGGTGGACCCCAGGTCGGCTTGCCGCCAGGGCGACCATGGACCCCGGCGTCGCCGATCAGGACGCCGCCGAGGGCGCGGGCCATCGCCCAGCCACGGGCGCGGCGCATGGTGGCGGCGTCGGGGGCCGGCTGGTACGCCGCGTAGAAGTGGTCGATGCTGTCGTCCGGGAGCAGGATCCACCCGGCGGCGAGGTCGTACGCCGGGTCGCCCATGCAGAGGTCCCCGAAGTCGATGACGCCGCAGATGGTGCCGTCGGCGGTCAGGACGTTGGCCGGATGCAGGTCGGCGTGCAGCCACACCGCTGGTCCCGTCCATCCAGGTGCGGTGACCGCGTCCTGCCATACAGCGTGGACGGCGTCCGGGTCGTCGATCAGCCCGCGTGCGGTGACTTCGGCGAGGCCGCGAGTGAACTGGGCGGTGTGGTCGGTCAACGGCCCGCCCCGGCCGCTGCCGCTGCCTGTGGGTGCGTTGTTGGGAGCGGGTCGGTGCAGCGCGGTCAGGAACGCTGCCAGGGATTCAGCTGCCGCGCGGGCGCGGGTGACCGGGGCGCGGTCGGCGGGGGTACCCGGGACCCAGGTGGTGACGAGCCAGGGTCGGGGGAACCGCACGGACGGCTCGCCGAGGCGCTGCGGTACGGGGACCGGCAGCGGCAGATACGGTGCCAGCGCGGGCAGCCAGGCGTACTCCTTGACCAGCAGCGCGTCCGCCGACCCGGTCGCCCCGGGCAGCCGGACGGCGAGATCCTCACCGAGGCGCCACATCTGGTTGTCCCAGCCGCGCGCGCCCAGCCGGACCGGCCGGTCGGCGAGGTCGGGACACTGATCGCGGAGCAGACACCGGACCAGCTCCGCGGTGACCTCGACCTCGACATGGTCCACGGCGAGTAACAGTAGCCGCACGGATCGATTTGCTGATCTCAGGCAGTCGCCGCAGGACTTGGATGACAGGACGCAGCGGTGATCCGAGTTGGTGTTTAGTCTTTCGGTATGGCGGTCAGAAGGACTGGTGGAAGTGACGACCTACTCCGTGGTCTGCCGACGGGTCGGCAACTGGTGGGCCATCAGCGTGCCTGAACTCAAGGGCGTGCACACCCAGGCCCGGCGACTAGACCAGGTCGCTGCGATGGCTCGGGAAGCGATCGCGTTGCTGTTGGGCATCGAACCGGTTTCTGTGGCTCTGGACGCCAGGCGGGCAGCCCGGGACGCGGACGAGAAGGCCGAAGGGACGACCGCGAAAGCGGTGCTGGCACTTCTGCGTGATGGCTCCATCTGTCGGTGGCCGATCGGATGCGCGTGGTCTGACATGGCGTCGGCGTGTCGGGTCGATGGCGCGTAGTGGATCACGCCCGGCCGGGTTCTCGCCCCGTCGTTGGTCAGCAGGTCGAGTGGAACAGGCCGCCCACCGGCTGGGTCGCGACCAGTTCGTTGTAGCGCTCCACGGCTTGCGTCGTCTCGGCGATGTACGGCGTGATGCCGTGCCGGTCGAGGTGTTCGAGGGTGCGTGGGTCGACCTGGAGCTGGAGCTGCATGCCGCGTGACAGCACGATCGCGGTCGCGCCGTGGCGCAGCAGCTCCTCGACGTCCTCGGGTTGAATCCCCGGGCTGTGCCGGGTTCCGGGCTCGGACCAGTCCCAGGGCCTGCCGCCGCCCGGGTGGAGCATGAAGTCCTTGCCGGTCCCAAGGCCTTCGACCTCCATCCGACCCCACGAGACCGCCAGCACCCTTGGGGGGATTGCCCTACGGCGTCGGTCACGGCATCCTCCGCTTCATCCGCTGCGACCACGTCCTGCAGATCTCCGTAAGGAGCCGGGTGGCCGGGCTCCCTACGTGCTTTGTGTGGAGTCCGGCGTGCTGCTCAGCGACCAGTATCCGCGGCGGAAGAATACCAGCGGTGCGGCGCTGCGCAGATGACGGAAACGGCGTACGAGACCGATGATCAGCAGGTGGTCCCCGGCGTTGTGGCTGGCGTGGAGGTCACAGTCGAGGTAGGCGAGGGAACCGTCGATGACGGGGGAGCCGGCCTCGGACGCGTGCCAGCTCAGGTCGGTGAACTTGTCGGGCCCGGTGGCAGCCAGTGCCCGGCTGACGTGGTCCTGATCGGCGGCGAGGACGTTGACGCAGAAAGTGCGGCCCGCACTGATCAGCGGCCAACTGGTGGAGGTGTTGTTGATGCCGAAGCCGATGAGGGGTGGCCGCAGTGAGATGGAGAAGAAGGAACCGACGACCAGTCCGACGGGGCGGGTGGCGTGGATGGCGGTGACTGCGACGACGCCGGTGGGGAAGTGCCCGAGCAGTAGGCGAAAGTCGTCCGTGGTCGCCGGTCCTTCAGCACGTGTCACGGCTGGCGTCTCCTTGACTCAGCTTGGGCGGCCGCGCTTGACTTCATAGAAGTAGGGGGTCTTCGCGAGCGTCGTGATCGCGTCGTAGAGCTCGCCGGCGTTGCCGGTCGGCGGGATCGTTTCGAAGACCGGGCCGTGGATTCCGCGGGGGGCGTCGGGAAACTCGATGACCGGGCTGCCCACGTCCGGACCGGCCGAGGCGATGGCGGCGTGTGTCTCCGCTTCGATCTGGGCGTCCCAGCGTGGGTCGTGGAAGGCGTCGAAGGCATCCTCGACGCCGGTGGACTTGCTGGCTTGACGGACGAGGTCTTCGGTGAACCCTTCGCCGTTGTCGTGGGCGGCGGTGCCGACGGCGGTGTAGAAGTCAGCGGCGTCGGCGGGGCGCCCGGCGTCGCGTAGCGCCTCGCCGACGCGTAGGGCGGCGTGGGAGGCACCGAGCATGGCGGCCCAGTCGGGGTTCATCTCCGCGCCGTAGAGGACCTTGAGGCTGAATGGCCGCCAGTCGATGTCGAAGGTCCGCTGTTCGGCGGCGGCGACCAGCCAGCGGCCGGTACGCCAGGACCAGAAGCAGGCAGGATCGGACCAGAACTTGACCAGGGTCACGGGTACTCCTTCAGATGGCGGCTGGTTGGGCTGGGGTGGTGTCGGTGCCGAGGGCGGCCTTTACCGCTGGTGCGACGTGTTCGCCGAACAGGCGCATGGAGCGGTTGCTGGCTTCGAAGTCGAGGCCGCCGAACTGGAACCAGCCCTGGAACATGTCAACTCCGGCCTTGGCCTTCTCCAGCAGTTGTGCCACGCACTGGTCGGGGGTGCCGAAAATGATCCGGTGATTCTCGACGGCTTCCTGGAAGGGAAGGCTGGTGATCTTGTCAAACCAGGCCTTGTGGTCCTCGTAGCCCTTGTCGACTGTGGTGCTTTGGCTGATCATCACTGAGGCTTCGTGTCCAGCGCCGAGCCAGGCTGCGAGGTGGGGTTGAGCGAGTTTGCGGGCCTCAGCCTCGGTCTCGGCCACGAAGATGTGCTGCATGGTGGCGTAGCTGCCGGTCGGGGTGCCCGGATGAGCGGCCTGCCATTCGTCACGGTAGATGGCGGCGGTACGGGCGGTGTCGTCGGCGTCGAGGAACGCGGTGCACAGGTTGACGCCGAGACGGGCGGCTTTGCGGATGGATTTCTCGCTGATCCCGGCCATCCAGATCGGCGGGTGCGGCGTCTGGGTGGCCTCTGGGACGAGGGCGACACCTTCGCCCTGCCAGGGGCCCGCGGCGTAGGACGCCGCGCCGCCGTCGGTGAGGAGCTGCTTGATCAAGGGGAACGCCGCGTCGAACAGGCTTTCGCTGTCGGCGCGTTGGACACCGAACCCGGCCTGTTCGTGACCGGCGAGTCCACGGCCGAGGCCGATCTCCAGACGACCGTTGGTGAGCAGGTCGAGCATGCGGATCTCTTCGGCGGCCCGTACGGGGTGGTACAGCGGCAGGTTGAGGGTCATGGCCCCGAGCCGGACCTTGCTGGTGGTCTGGGACAGGGCGGCGATCATCAGGTGGGGAGAAGGGACGATCTGGAACCCTGCGTTGGAGTGGTGCTCGGTGAAGAAGTAGATGTCGATGCCCACCTCGTCGGCGATGCGGGCCTGTTCGAGGGAGTGCTGGTAGGCGGCGGAGTGGGGGAACTTGTTGTCGACGGGGCGCCAGGCTGACGCGCCGTCGGAGGTGGACGAGGTGATGTCGTAGACGCTGAATCGCACGAGCGGCTCCGGGGCAGGGCTGTCACCAGTGACGCAACGCGTCACTGGTGACAGCCGTGGGCAGGGACGACGGGTGGGTTCTACCGGCGGATCGACAGGGTCACTGTCTGAGGGGCGCGTACCTGGTTGGTCTTCGGCACCAGACGGGCCAGCGGGTGAGCCGGGTCGATAGGGCGGTAGTCGCAGTTGGTGTCGGTGCTGGACAGTAGTTCGAGCTCGCCGAACGCGAACTCAATCGGCCGGCCGCGCCCATGCGGGCTGTCCGGCGGGTAGACCCAGCTCTTCTCGGAGACCTCGCACTGGCAGCCGCGGACTGGGGCCTGCGGACCGCCCTGACGCACGTGTCGCCAACCGGCGGCGACGGCCCGGTCACGGATGTCGGCGTAGACCGCGCGGCTGTCGGGGCTGTCTTCGCGCAGGTCGATGCCGAGGTGGTCGACGAACGGCAGTGGGTGGGTCACCGCGCCGGGAATGAGGTCCTCCTCGGCGATGGCACCGCTGGTGAAGATGACCGCGATGCCGCTGGGGAAGCCGTACTTGCGGAAGTTGGGGGCGTCGCGTTGCGCGGAGAGGTCCCGGGCCAGGATCTTGTCGTGGGGCAGCGCGTGGACGTCGGCGACCTTCACCTGAACGTGCACCGACTCGGCGATGCCGATCGCGGCGGCGAACGGGAAATCGGCAGCGAACAGCTCGTCGACGAGGGCGGCCTCGTCGGCGCTGATCAGGCCCAGCTCGGTGAAGAACCGAAGGGTGGCGGCGGCGGAGGACTGCTCGGGCATCGGTCACGCTCCCTGGGCGGCGATGTCTGCGACGGCGGCGACGAGTCGGTCGACCTCGTCGGCGGTGTTGTAGAGGTAGAGGCTGGCTCGGACGTTGCCGGCGCGGCTGTCCTCCTCGTGCAGTTCGTTGAAGAAGTAGTTGAGCGCGCAGTGTTGTCCGGCGCGTACGGCGACGCCGTAGCTGTCGTTGAGGAGCTGTCCCACTTCGGTGAAGTCGCGGCCGGCGATGTTGAACGAGACGACGGCGACCCGGTCGGCGGGGTCCGGTGGTCCGTACAGTTCCACGCCGTCGATCCTGGACAGGCCGGTGCAGAGCTGGTGCATGAGTTGCCGCTCGTGGGCGGCGAGGTTGTCCAGGCCCAGGGCGGTGAGGTAGTCGATCGCGGCGGCCAGTCCGAGTGCCTCTGCGATCGGCGGGGTGCCTGCCTGCCACTTGTCGGGCAACGAGGTGAACGAACAATCCGACAGGACACAGCCGTCCAGGGTCGGTGCGGCGCAGGCCGTCGTGTCGATGGTGCCGCCGCCCAGGACGCCGGGGGTGAGTGAGACGGCGTACTGGCGGCGGATGTAGAGCACTCCGATGCCGGTCGGGCCGAGCATCTTGTGGCCGGAGAAGGCGAGGAAGTCGCAGTTGAGCTTGCTCACGTCCAGCGGCAGGTGCGGGGCGGACTGGGCGGCATCGATCAGGAACAGCACGCCGCGTTCGCGGCAGATCGCCCCGATCTCCTCCACCGGCAGCCGGTTGCCGAGGATGTTGGTGACGTGCGCCAGCGTGACGAGCTTGGTGCGATCGCTGAGCAGTCCTCGGAAGGTGTCGAGATCGAAGCTGCCGTCGCGGTCGGCGTTGTACCACCGCACGTTGACGCCCTGCTTGTTCGCGATCCGCATCCACGGGGCCATGTTCGACGTGTGCTCGAGGTTCGACAGCACGATCTCGTCGCCCGGTTCGAAGTCCAGAGTGGCGGCGACCAGGTTGATCGCCGTGGTGGTGTTGGAGGTGAGCACGATCTCCTCGGTCGAGGCGTTGAGGAACCGGGCGATCGTGGTCAACGCGTCGTCGAAGCGTTGCGAGGCGCGCATCGACAGGTCGTAGGAGCCGCGGTGCACGTTGGCGCGGTAGCTGGTGTAGTACTCGGTCATCGCGTCGATGACCGGTCGTGGCGTCAGGGATGACGCGACGCTGTCGAAGTAGGCCAACGAGCCCGACAGCGTCGGGAAGTCACCGCGGACCGTGGCGACGTCGAAGGTCGAGGCGAGCTGCTGCGGAGTGCCCATGCCGCCATCTTGGCACTCATGTTCCCTGCTTGCAACAGCGAGACTCGATTTCACTACGGCAGACCAATATCATCAACAAACACTGTTGTTAGCTGTCGGTCGGATCTGGTTGAATGGTCCCATGGCGCAGTCGCTGCAGGTCGCACCACTGGACTCCCCGTCGGAGACGGCGGAGCAGTGGGCTCCGGTGTTCAAGGCTTTGGGCGACCCGGTCCGGCTCGAGATCACCCTCCTCCTGGCGGCACGCCCCCGTACCGTCAAGGAGCTCCAGGAAGCCCTCGGGCATAACCAGGCCCTGGTCAGTCATCACCTCCGCACGTTGCGTGACCAGGGCGTCGTCACCTGCAACCCGCGCGGGCGCAGCAACGTCTACGAGATCCAGATTGACCCACTGGCCTGTCTCGCGCAGTGCCTGACCTCGATGGTCAGCCCCACTGACCCGGACTGCGCCTGTCCGCCGTCGGCCTCCTGACCGCGGAAATCCGACACTCAGTCATCGGTCCCGGTCACTACCCGAGTCTTGCTCGCGTGATGGTCCCGCCGTTAGCCTGGCGCTTGTTTCTATCATCAGCAGCTCCTGATGATGTCGGGATATGTCGTTAGGTGGCTGTGCGCACAGGGGGAGTACGAGCATGTCGGCCGACCGGATCACCCTGCCGCAAGTACCCGCCTCGTCCACCTGCGGCGGCGCTCCGCAGGACGAGAGCAAGGGCCTCATCGTCTACGTCCGTGACGAGGCCGAGAGTCGCGAGGTCACCGAGGTATTCGACCGACTCGACAATCCGCCGGACTGCTGCCGACTGCGCACCCGCCAGCTCACCGAAGGCGCGCCGGCCAATCACCCGCGAATCGTCAGCGACGTCGCGGCCCACACCGGCGGCTGGCCACTGCCGCTGACCGTGGTCGACGGCAACGCGGTGGTCGCCCGCCGGCTGCCGACATTCGACGAACTCGTCCGCTTCACCACCGGCAAGACCGTAGGACACGCACCGGACCTGCTCCCGAGCACGACCTGAGCGGAGGCGACGCGATGTCGCGTACGGTGCGGGGCGCCTGTCCACACGACTGCCCCGACCGCTGCGGCTGGGAGGTCACCGTCGACGGGACGGGCGTGGCGGTGTCGCTCCGGGGATCCAGCACCCACCCGCTGACCGCCGGGCGGTTGTGCGGGAAGCTGGCCGGCTACCTCGACGACCGCGTCTACCACCCCGACAGACTGACCCGGGCACTGCGCCGCGTCGGCCGCAAGGGGCAGGGACGCTTCATCGAGATCGGCCTCGACCAGGCTCTTGACGAGATCGCCGACCGGCTCCGCGAGACCGCCGACACCGACGGGCCCGCCGCCATCGTCCCGTTCAGCTACGAGGGCACCCAGGGGCTGCTGCAGTCCAAGTCGATGAGCGAACGGTTCTTCGCCCGGCTCGGTGCCACCGAAGTCCTGCACACCATCTGCGGAGCCACCGCAGGCGCTGGCGTCTCCGCAGTCAACGGCAGCACCAACGGCGTACTGCCCGAGGACGCCCGACACGCCCAACTGGTGTTGGTCTGGGGAGCCAACCCGGTCGTCACCAACCAGCACCTCTGGCCCGCGGTGCTTGCCGCCCGGGCGAACGGCGGACGGATCGTCGTCATCGATCCGGTCCGTACCCGGACGGCAGCCGCCGCCGACTGGCACGTACAGCCCCGCCCTGGAACCGACGCGGTTCTGGCTCTGGGCATCGCACACGTCATCGTCGGTGACGGGCACACCGACCGGGACTGGCTCGGTGCCCACGCCACCGGCCTCGACGAGCTCGTCGTGTGCCTCGAGCGATTCACCCCGGAACACGTCGCGGGAATCGTCGGCATCCCTGCCGCCGAGGTCGTCGACCTGGCCCGCGCCTACGCCGGGGCGAGACCCGCCCTCATCCGCCTCATGATCGGCATGGAGCACCATCCCGGTGGCGCTGCCGCCTACACGGCGATCGCCGGCCTTCCGGTACTCACCGGCGCTTGGGCACACCACGGCGGTGGCCTCTCCTTCCACACCGCCGCCCACTTCATGAGCGCACTCAACATGGCCGGACTGAAGATGCCGCACCTGGCGGCCGGCCCCCGGAGACGGATCAACATGGTGCGGCTCGGCCACCTGCTCACCGACCCGGACCAGGACCCACCTGTCCGCGCTCTGTTCGTGCACGGCAGCAATCCGGCAGTCACCGTGCCTTCGGCAGGTCTCGTCCAGGCCGGCCTCGGCCGCGAGGACCTGTTCACCGTCGTGCACGACCACGTGCTCACCGACACCGCCCGGTTCGCCGACATCGTGATTCCGGCTACCGCCCAGCCCGAACACCTCGACCTCATGTGGTCGTGGGGGCACACCGACCTCATGCTCAACACCCCCGCGCTCACCCCACCCGGCGACGCCATCAGCGTCACCGACCTGTTCCGCTCTCTCGCCGCCCGCATGGGCTTCACCGAACGCTGTTTTGGCGACACCGACGCTGACCTGATCACGACCGCTGTCGACAGCGACCATCCATGGCTGGCCGGCATCAACGAGGACGAACTGCGCGCCACCGGCTGGCAGCGGCTGGCCCTTCCGGTGCCGTACCTGCCATTCGCCGACGGTTTCCCGACTCCCGACCGCAAGGCCAGGCTTTCCCCGGTGGCGAGGGTCGCGGCTGATCTCGACGGCGGCCCCGCGCCCCATGGCTCTCCGACACGGCCACTGCAACTGCTGACCGTCAAGGCGCTGCATTCAATGAATTCGACGTACGCGGAGACTTCCCGCGCCACCAGAGGCGGCAGGTTCTGGCTGGACATCCACCCGGACGACGCTGCCCGGCGCGGTATCGGCGACAACAGCGTGGTGCGGGTGCACAACGACCGAGGAGAGATCCACCTCGTGGCTCGGGTCGGCCGGCGGGTGCGACCCGGGGTCGTCGCAACCGAGTTCGGCCGAGGGACAACGACCAGTGCCGGGCGCCCAGCAGGCCCGGCCAACCTGCTGACCGACGACACCCTCACGGACGCGGGAGGTGCGGCGTTCCACCACACCTTCGTCGAGGTCGACCTCGTGGGTTGACCACGGGGCCTCACGGCGAGGGCAGCAGGACGGGGCACTGACAGCTGCCGGGTCAGGCGGCGAAGCCGAGGACGACGGCGGCCACCAGTCCGGCACAGACGGGCGTGGCCGTCCAGGCGATCGCGAAGTCCCGGAGGGTCCTGCCGGAGATCCGGCTGAGTTGCCCGCCGGCGGAGCCGACGATTGCTCCGGTGGAGACCTGGGTGGTGGACATCGGCAGGGCGAGGACGGCGCCGGCTCCGACCAGGCAGGCAGTCGTCGCGTTGGCGGTGAAGCCTTCGGTGTGACTCATCCGGACGACCCTTTCGCCGAGGGTGCGGGCCACTCGGATGCCGAACAGCGAGCCAACCGCCATGGCGGTGGCGACCATCAGACTCACCGACGTGGCGGAGAATCCCGCTGGCAGCAGCGCAAATCCACCGACGGCGGCGATCTTCGGAGTGTCGTTGAGTCCTCGGGCGCATCCCGTTGCTCCACTGGAGACCCAGTGTAGGACCGTGATGAGCCTGGCCCGGTTCGGGTGGTCGCCAGCGCCGTCGGTGGACTGCCCGGCCTGCCGTTCCTTGGCCGACGTTCCTTTTCCGCCGATGGGTGACGCGCCCACGGTGACGATCTCGGGGTTGCCGGCGGCGCGGCGGCGTCGGATGAGCTGCACGCCGATGGCGAGTGCGGCTGAGATGCCGTACGCGACGACGATACTCAGCAGTAGCGGCAGCACGAATCGTTGCAGCACGCCGGACCACTGCACGCTGGTCGGTGCCAGTACGAGCCCGGCACCGACCAGCGCGCCGATGATCGCCTGCGTGGTGGACACCGGGAGCCTGGCGAGACTCGCGAACGCCACCCAGCTGGTGGCGCCGACGAGGACCGCGAGGGCGAAGGCCGCCGTTGGTGCTCCGTCGACGATTCCTTTGGAAAACAATTTCCCCATGCTTCGTCCGACTTCGATCGAGAGCAGGGCGCCGAAGAGCGTGGTGACAGCGCCCCAGGCAACGGCGGTCCGGTATGCGGTAACACCGGCTCCAGCCAGGGTGGAAACGCCTTTGGAGACATCGTTTGCGCCGTTGGCGGCGGCGAGGAAGAGCAGCGTGACAAGGATGGCAACCGTCATTTCCGCCCCCTGTGTTCGGCGCAGGTCTTTGCTCAAGTTTGTAGCGCGGTTCACCGTCTGTCAATAAACAATTCACCTTTCGTTTGTCTGTCGGGTTGGGGCACGCGACAGACCTGCGTGTATCGAAAAAATTGAAGACTGGCGGGTGTGGGATTCGGTGTAGGGGGCGGCCGGCGTCGTGTGGGCTGCGCGGCGAATGTTGGGTTCGTCCAGATCCGTCGCAAAAGGGCAGCACTGTGTCGTGGTGCTGGATGACAGGCGTACGGCTGGGGCCATCCGGAGTGCCAGACGGGCTGTGGCAGCGGTGGGGCGTTCGTCAGGCCGGCGAAAAAACCCGGCCGAGCCGGGTGAGGGTCTGTGGATAGACCCAGTAGTAGACCCAGGTGCCGCGTCGCTGTGAACCCACCAGGCCGGTCTCGCGGAGCACTTTCAGGTGGTGGGAAATGGTGGGCCCGGTGACCTCGAACTGCTTGGTCAGCTCACAGACACACACCTCACCGCCATCGCGAGAGGCGATCAACGAGAACAGCCGTAGCCTCACCGGGTCGCTGAGGGCCTTGAACACCTGCGCGTAATCCACCGCGTCGTCGGGGGCGATCGGCTCGGACAGCAGGGGAGACCAGCGGGAGATCGGGATCGGCGGAGCGGAACTCTGCTTGGCCACGCTCCATCGTCGCCTGTGACTGCAACAAACCGCAAGGGCAGGGAGTCTCCTGATTATCGAGCGCTGCGGGCCGAGACGGCGGCGAGGCATTGGGCCAGCTGGTCAACCGCTGTCGGTACGAGCCAGTAGTACACCCAGGTACCACGACGCTGGCAGTTGACCAGACCTGCCTCGCGCAACACCTTCAAGTGGTAGGAGACGGTGGGTCCGCTCAGGTCGGAGGCGCTGACGAGATCGCATACGCAAACCTGACCGCGGGTCGCCATCGTGGTGAGCATCCTTAGCCGGGCCGGGTCCCCGAGCGCCCTGCACATCGCGGCGATCACTTGGTGCCGAGGGCCGTCGAGATCACCGCCGACGAGGTGAGCCGGGTGGAATGCCTTGCGGGAGCGACGGCTCCGGCCATGCCGACCTCCACCGTGCGGATGGGTCTTCGACAGGAGACTCGCCTCGGTGGGCGTGTCGGCCGAATTCGATTCCGGCTCACCCGGTCGCGGCATGAGGAAGCTCCCGTCGTCGTTGGGCTCCACGGTCGATGACGGTTGCGACGCCGTGGACTTTGGACCGGGCACTGTTCGCCGGATCCGTGTCGCAAGAATCGGCTCGCTGGCGCGACAGGACATGCCGCGGGCAGGCGGGCGGGCCGCTTCTCGATGGAGTCGTGCGACGAGGAGCAGCTTTGATCAATGCGATGCAGAAAGATGATCGAGGCGGTAGGTTGGGGTCCTGGCCGCCAGTCTTCCCAACGTTAATCACTGCGGTCAACCGTGTGAGTGGCATGCGATGGTGTGCTTGTTTGTTCACATCGTGAAACATCCTTGCTGATCATTTTCGGCATATAGCGATCTCGGCGATAGCGGGGAAGTGCCAGCTGAAGCGGTGTGCGCCGATGCGCGTGACGCATGTCGATCTTAGATTGGGTGGGTGGATCGTCCTTGACATGGGTGAGGGCTGGTTAGACGATGATGAAAGTCGACGGGTGGCTTGTCAGCTCTGCGGCCACCCCTCGGCTGCGCCTATTCCGGCGGCATTCGGATACCCCGATCTTGTACATCTATCATCCGCCAGGAGGTATCGGTATGGCCTTCAACGTCTCCACGGTTCAAAACGATCTTCGCCTGTTCACCGAAGCCGGTCTGCTCGCCGCACAAGAGGCCGAGCAGGTCCTCGAGGTGATCAGCGATGCCTTCCCATTCGCTCAGGCGATGGACAATGCCGAGTCAATTCATGTGCACGTCAACGCAGACGACGTGGCGAACCTGCCGGTGGGACAGCGGCTGGCGGACGCATGCCAGGAGACCTCCAACTCCGCCCAGGAGCGGAAGTTCTCCTTCCCTAGCGGCCTCAACGTCATCTTCGCCTCCGAGCCGACTGCCCAGGACGAGTTCATCCCCGGCGCGGCCCCACCGGTGAAGCCATACGTCGACCATCTCGGGGTGGACCTGCGCGAGGAGAACGCGGCGACGCAACGGATCTTCGATGCGATCCCGGACGCCGCGAGCAGTGCCGGATGGCGGCACGTCTACCAGGCCGGACCGGTGCGCTGCTGCCACACGATGATGGGGCCGAAGCACTGGGTCTACCCGCCGGAAGGGGCGCAGGGATCTCGTCGGCCGATCGAGTTCGCGTTCGGGGACCTGCACTCGTCCGACGAGTACCTGGGCTGCGACTACCGGCCGATCGACCCGGCACACCCGCTCGCCGCCAAGGCGGGTGAGTTGCTTGCGGACTGTGGACCGTCTGCGGCGCCGGCCGTGACCGCCGTCGCGACCCGGCCGGTGTCGACTCCGGTGAAGATCTACGTCTTCGAGGAGTGCTCCTGCAACACCACACCGTCGCAGCCGCTTCTCGACGTGTTGCAGGAGCGGTACCCCTCGGCCGACATCAAGGCGTTCGACATGGCCAAGCCGACCGGGATGGTTCCCCTGCCGCCGGCGTTGTTCCTGGCCTTGCAGACCGAGGGCTCGCGGTGCCTGCCCGCGCTGGTGGTCGACGGAAAGGTCCGGACACAGGGCTGGCTGCCTACGCCGGACGCCGCAGCGGAGCTCATCGACGACCCCGACCATGCGTCGGCGCCGCTGCGCCGCCCGGCGAGCGCCGCTGACGCCTGCTGCACCACCGACGCCTGCTGCTGACCACCCTCGCCCGATCGCCAGCCGCAGCCACCACGTCCGCCCGTCGAATTCGAATCAGCATCACTCGACGTCATAGGAGACAGGAACAGCCCATGAAGATCGAAGTGTTCGTCAGCAGCGACGACGACCAACTCACCGCTCAGCAGACGTTGGACGCGGTACCCGACGTTCCCGACACCGTTACACTCGTCGCCACGAACCTGTACGGCTCGACCCTCGACGGGGTTCCGGCGGTCGTCCTGCAGGTAATGCGGATCAAGCGGTCGGGCACCATGCCGCTCACCGTCGTCGACGGCAAGCCGGTGCTCTCCGGTGAGCTGCCGACCGTCGATCAACTGACCGGGTACATCACTGACGGCGTCGAGGCTGCGGCCGGCCTCGTCGATCGCGCCGACTCGGCGGTCGAGTTCGCCACCGCCAGCCGGATGCACATCAGCATGTTCGTCAACAACCTCGAGGAGAGCGTCAAGTTCTACCAGGTCTTCTTCGGCCAACCGCCGACGAAGCACCTCGCCGACTACGCCAAGTTCGAGGTCGCGGAGCCACCCCTGGTGATTTCGTTCAACCCGGACCGCAAACCCGCCTCCGGGGGCGCCGTCAACCACCTCGGTGTGCAGGTCAAGAGCACCGACATCGTGATGGCGATGAAGGAGCGGTTCGCTGCCGCCGGGTTCCTCACCGACGAGGAGGTCGCCACCCCCTGCTGCTACGCGGTGCAGACCAAAGTGTGGGTAGGCGACCCCGACGGGAACCGTTGGGAGGTCTACGTCGTCACCGAGGCCGACGCCGACGAGGGCTGTGGACCGGACTGCGCCTGCTACGCCGAGATCGCGCCCAGTCGGGTGAGCGTCGGCGTGTCGTCGAAGATGCCGGTTTCGGCGTGAGCCCCCGACCAGGCGAACAGGGAATGCCGATGACCAGCACCACGCCGCACACCGCGGACACGATCCAGGAGACGATCCGGAAACGGTACGGCGGCCGCGCCGCCGCTGCGGTGGACCTGGGTGCCAGCGCTGCGGCCTCCTGCTGCGGCACCGACTCCAGCTGCTGTGGAGACACCCCGACCGTCGGCGTCAATGAGTTCTCCGCCGACATCTACGCCCTCGACGAGATGGACGAGGTGCCGCTGCGCGCGGCGCTGGCCCGTCTCGGCTGCGCGAATCCGACCGCCGTCGCGGCGCTGCGCCCCGGCGACGTCGTACTCGACCTCGGCTCCGGCGGCGGCCTCGATGCGATCCTCGCTGCCCGGCGGGTCGGCGAGGCCGGCCAGGTGTACGGCATCGACATGACAGACGAGATGCTCGGACTTGCCTGGCAGAACGCCGCCGCTGCCGGAGTCGGCAACGTGTCGTTCCTCAAGGGCGACATCGCCAACCTGCCGATGCCCGACGCCAGCGTCGACGTGGTCATCTCCAACTGCGTGATCAACCTTGCGGTCGACAAGCGGAAGGTCGTCGCCGAGACCTGGCGGGTGCTGCGACCCGGCGGGCGGCTCGCTGTCGCCGACGTCGTGATCCAGGGTGGTCTGCCGGCCGGGTCCCCGTTCGCCGACGCGCTGCGCGCCGACCTGTACGCGTGGGGCAGCTGCGTCGGCGGCGCGCTCAGTGACGACGAGTATCTGCGGCTGCTGCGTGACCAGGGCTTCACCGAAGCGCGGATCGACATCCTGCGCCAGCACGACGCCACCGATCTGTTCCCGAGCGGGCTACCAGAGTACGCGGCGCTGGAACCCACACCGGTCGTCGAGCAGATCCTGGCCCGATTCGCGAGCGCGATCGTCCGTGCCGAAAAGTCCTGACCACGCCTGCAACCGGGAGAGCCGATGAGTACCAAGTTCGTTGTGCTGAGTGGGTTTCTCGGCGCGGGCAAGACGACCACGATGACCGTGGCGGCCGATCAGCTGCGGGCCGCCGGCCAACGGGTCGCCGTGATCACCAACGACCAGGGCGTCGACCTGGTCGACACCGCCTTCGCCGCCAACGGGTCGGCCGACGTCGGTGAGGTCACAGGCGGCTGCTTCTGCTGCCGGTTCGAGGATCTGCTTGCCGTCATGTCGCAGCTGATTCACCGCACCAGCCCCGACGTCATCATCGCCGAATCCGTCGGCAGCTGCACCGACCTGACCGCCACCGTCGTCCGCCCGTTGACCGCACTGCACGGCGACGAGTTCGTCACCGCCCCGATGACCACCGTCGTCGATCCGATCCGCTACCTGCGCATGCTGCCCGACCTGGACCGAGGAGACGACGGCACTGACATCGCGTACCTGTATCGGAAGCAACTCGAGGACGCCGCCGTGATCGGCGTCAACAAGGCCGATCTACTGGCAGCCGACGAGATCCAGCTGGTCGTCGAGTCGCTCACGCGCCGGTTCCCGCGTGCGGAAGTGGTCACCTACTCGGCCGCCACCGGCCATCTCACCCGGTTGCTCGACGCGTGGGCCGGACGGCATACCGCCGACGACGGGAACCTCGACCTCGACTACCAGCGGTACGGAACAGCCGAGGCCCGGCTCGCCTGGCTCGACCGGACCCTTGACCTGCAGGCGGTGCGCGGTCCGTTCGATCCGGCCGCATGGGCCCGGACGTTTCTGACGGCGATGGCCCGCGCGAGCCGAGACAAGGCACACCTGATCGGCCATGTGAAGCTGATGTTCCAGGACACCGCCTCCGGCCTGTTGACGAAAGCCAGCCTCATCGACAGCAGTCAGTCCGGCGTCGTCGACCTCGCGGGTGCCACGACCAGCAGCGGAGGGCGGCTGGTCCTCAACGCCCGGGTCGCCTGCGAACCGGAACAGCTCGAACGCCTCGCCGACGCCTCGACGGCTGTGGCGGACCAGGACCAGGACGTACGGTCCACCCCGGCCGGTCAGCGCTCGTTCAAGCCGGGGCAGCCGCGTCCGACGCACCGCATGCTCGCCGGTGACACCACCGGCCAGTGGCACCATCTGCCCCCTGCGCCGTTGTCGTCGTCGACCCGTCACGGGTCCGGGAAAGGTCGGGTAGCACCGTGAGTATCGACCGTGCCGTCCAGCAGCGATACAGCGCCGCCGCAGAGGTCGTAGAGCCGGGTCTGTGCTGCCCGGTCGACTACGACCCCCAGTACCTCAAGGCCATTCCGGCCGACGTGCTGGAGAAGGACTACGGATGCGGCGACCCGGTCAGCTATCTACAACCAGGAGAACGCGCCCTGGACCTCGGCAGCGGGGCCGGCAAGGTCTGTTTCATCGCCGCGCAGATCGTCGGCCCCTCCGGTGCCGTCATCGGCGTCGACCTCAATGACGACATGCTCGCCGTGGCCCGGCGAGCGCAGCCCGAGGTGACCCGGCGACTCGGATACGGCAACGTCACCTTTGCCAAAGCCCGGATCGAGGACCTTGCGCTCGACCTCGAGTTCCTCGACCGCCACCTGGACCGCCACCCGGTCCGCTCCCACGACGATCTCGTCCGACTCGACGAGCTGGCCGGCCGGCTGCGCCGCGACTCGCCGCTTGTCCCCGACGGCAGTATCGACGTCGTCATCTCCAACTGCGTACTCAACCTGGTGGCGCCACAGCGCAAGCAGGACATGTTCGCTGAGATCGCCCGCGTACTGCGGCCGGGTGGCCGGGCGGTGATCAGCGACATCGTCAGCGACATCGACGTGCCGACCGCAATGCGAGCCGATCCGCAGCTATGGTCGGGCTGCTACAGCGGCGCACTGCAGGAGGAGCGCTTCCTCGACGGGTTCAACCAGGCCGGACTGACCGGACTGACGATTCTCAAACGCGAGACCCGTCCCTGGGAAACGGTCGGCGAGGTCGAGTTTCGCAGTGTCACCGTCGCTGCTTACAAGCCGCCGAGCCGCGAGAACGCATTGACAGGACACGCCGTCGTCTACCGGGGTCCGTTCGCCGCCGTTACGATCGATTCCGGCCTGCAGATGATCCGAGGCCGAGTCGTACCGATCGATGCGGAGGACCTCCGGTCGATTCTCGCCGGCCCGTTCGCGGAGCACACCTTCATCCTGGAAGCCGAGCCGGTCGATTCGACGTCGTCGCCATCGGAAGCTGCGCTGCCAACAGGTACGGCTCCGGGGGCCGGTCCCAGCGCCGCCGCTGGGCGAACCCGGTACCGGCCCGTTTCCGAACCGGCCAGTTGCGCCCAGCCAGGTGGTGGGTGTGGCTGCTGACCGGCGCGCGGTGTCAGATAGGGCGACCTCCGACATCAGCTGCCGATCGGTCCGCATGCCTCGATGCGGGTCGCCTCGCACGCGTCCCAGATGATTTGGTAATAGGAGTGCTCCACTGGCAGGTAGCCGTAGTCACGGTTGGAGCTGACCAGACAGGCGTCGCCCGTGCACCAGCCGCGTCCCTCCAGATACTCCGAATTGATCTTCAGCGTGGCGGTGCGGATCTTGGCTCGTAGGTCGTCGGGCAGCGCGGATCGGGTGACCACCGGCGAGTGTGGTGCCCGGACCTGCCAGAACGACTTCAGCTCGCCCTCGGTGACGTCACCGGTCCGGATGGCGTTTTCCAGTTGAGCGTCTGCGACCAGCCCGATTTCGCAGTCACCCCGTTTGACCGCGCGCGGGATGGTGTTGCCAGCTGGTACGACGAGGCGTTTGAAGTCCCGGTCAGGGGCGAGGCCGGCCTTGGAGAACTCGAACAGCGGCAGCAGCGTGGAGGTCGACGCCGGGTCCGGGAAGCAGACGGTCCTGCCACGGAAGTCCTCCACCGACGACAGCGTGCTCGATGCTCTGGTCACCCCGAGGACGACGTAGCCCGGTTGGTCGCCCTTGCGGTGCTGCAGCAGCCCGGTCGGCTCGATCTCTGCCCCGTTCTGCACAGCGAGGGCGTAGGAGAACGCACCGAGCTGCGCCATGTCGACGCTGCCGGCGATGAGGGCCTCGATGACTCCCGCGTAGTCGGCGGCCTGGAACGTCTCGACCTCGATGCCGACCTCCTCGGACAGGGCCCTGATGAACAGTCCGTAGTGGTCCTTGAAAGTGCTCGCTTCACCGGCCGGTACGGCCGCGAACACGATCTTGTCCGGCCAGCCCGTCTGCGATCGGCCACCACCGTCACCGTCGCCGGCGCCGCAGCCGCTGGTGGCGGCCCCCAGCACAAGGGCGATCGCAGCCGTCGCGATCCGCCGATTCTGTTTCATGATGAGCTCTCCTCGTTGATGCTCTAGGGGACCAGCCGTTGTGGGGTGGGGGAGAGGTCGGCGAGGTCGTCGTCCGGCTCGTCGCCGTCCGGAGCCTCCAACGTGACGGGCACGCCGTCACGTTGGTAGACC
Source organism: Solwaraspora sp. WMMD792 (assembly GCF_029626105.1). Taxonomy (NCBI): domain Bacteria; kingdom Bacillati; phylum Actinomycetota; class Actinomycetes; order Micromonosporales; family Micromonosporaceae; genus Solwaraspora; species Solwaraspora sp. WMMD792. The sequence continues at coordinate 3,137,316 of NZ_JARUBH010000009.1, read as the reverse complement.
TGCATCAGCTGCTGTCGGGTCAGGTCCCCGGTCGGCCGGTCCAGCACGGTGCTGCCTGCGCACAGGCCGATGACCCGGTGTGCCCAACCGAGTGCCATGTCGACCTGGTGCAGGCTGCAGATGACGGTGAGGTGTTCCTCGACGCAGATGCGGCGTAGGACGTCCATCACCTGGCCGGACGACTCCGGGTCGAGGGAGGCGACAGGTTCGTCGGCAAGCAGCAGTTGCGGTCGCTGCATGAGGCTCCTCGCAATCGCGACCCGCTGCTGTTCCCCACCGGAGAGGGTGTCGGCGCGTTGGAATGCCTTGTGGCCGAGACCGACCCGGTCGAGGTGGTCGAGGGCGGTACGGCGTAGCGCCTTGGAGTAGGTCGACACGCCGAGCCGCGGGCCGCGCAGTCCGCCGAGTGCCCCGGACAGGACATTCTCCATGCAGCTGAGCCGGCCGACCAGGTTGAACTGCTGAAAGATGAAGCCGACCTGGCAGCGCAGGTGACGGATCGCGCGGGCGCGGGCGCGCACCACATCGACGCCGAGCACCTCGACCGTGCCGTCGCTGGGTGTGTGCAGTCCGTTGAGCAGCCGGAGCAGGGTCGACTTTCCCGATCCGGACAGGCCGATGACGGCGAGGAACTGCCCGCTGGGCAGGTCGAAGGAGACGTCGTCGAGGGCGGTGTGGTCGCCGAATCGCTTCGTAAGGTGGGCGACGCGGACAGCCGGCGCCGGCTGGCGGTCAGGCGATGCAGCTGTCGGCCGTTTCACAGAATCCTCTTTCTGATCATGTCGGAGAAGCGCTCGACGATGAAAACGGTGCCGAAAATGACGATCAGCACTGCGGCGGTGGTGCGGAACTGCAGCGTGTGCACGGACTGGTAGGTGATGAACCCGATACCGCCGGCACCGACGATCCCGACGATCGTCGACGATCGGATCGTGCTGTCCAGGGTGAACAGCGTCGTGGCCACGAAGGACGGCGCGACCTGTGGCACGACGCCGGCAGCCGCCTGCTGGAGCCGGGTCGCACCGACCGACCGGAGCGCGGCCCGCGGCCCCGGGTCGAGATGCTCGATCGCATCGGCCATCAGCTTCGCGGTCAGACCGATCGATCCCAGGCCGAGCGCGATCACGCCGGCGAACGGTCCGAGGCCGAACGCGGAGACGAAGATCAGTGCGAGGACCAGCGGCGGCAGACCTCGGGACAGGACGATGACCAGGCGGGCAGCGTGATAGACGGCGGGATGTGGCGCAACGGTACGGGCGGCGAGGAACGCGATCGGCAGACTCAGTGCCGTCGCCAACGCGGTGGCGCATACGGCGATGGTGAGCGTCTCCACGATCGCTGGTCCCAGGTCTTCCCGGACGGAGGCGAAGTCCGGAGGCAGGAACGTTCCGACGCTCGCGACGAGCTCGGGAATGGCCCGTAGCAGCGCGCCGGGACTGATGCCGAGGCCTGCGAAGCTGACCATGGCCAGCCCGGCGGCCGTCACCACGGCGATCTGTCGGGCCAGCCGGTCCCTGGTCCACGGCGGACTGAGCCGTGGACCCCTGGCAGTGGCCGGCCGGGCCTGGCTAGGCCGGCGGGGGCGAGGTCGTGCCCGGGCGGGCTGTTCGTGGGCGAGGATGCTGGCCCGGATCGCGGCCGAGATCCGTTCGACGATCACGACCAGGGCGATGATGATCAGTGCGAGGCCGAGGCCGCGCTGGTACTGGAGGGTGCGCAAGGTGTTGTAGAGCTCGAAGCCGATGCCGCCGGCGCCTACGAACCCGAGGACGGCGGAGGCGGCCACGTTCATGTCCAGCCGGTACAGAGTGGTGGAGACGAACGACGGCAGCACCTGCGGGATGATCCCGGTCATGATCGCCTGCAGGCGGGTCGCCCCAACCGTCGCCACGGCCTGGTGGATTTCGTCGTCGACTTCCTCGATGGCGTCGGCAAACAGCTTCCCGATCATGCCGGTGGAATAGATCGCGACGGCGAGCACACCCGGCAGCACACCGACGCCGAGGACTCGGACGAAGATCAGGGCGTACACCAGGTCGGGGATCGACCGGGCGCCGAGGATGATCGCCCGTGCGACGGCTCGCACGGCGGGGGACGGGGCCGTGTTGGCGGCGGCGAGAAACGACAGGGGCAGGGACAGCAGCAGCGCCAGGGCAGTGCCGGCGACCGCCATCATCAGCGTGTCGAGGATGGGGCCGACGACGCGGGACGGCTGCGGTATCTCGACCGGCAGCATCCGGCCGAGCAGGTTGCCCAGGTCTGCCCAGCCGTCGACGAGCCGTTGCGGATCGACACCCACCTCACGGGCACTGACCACTATCGCGAGAACGGCACCGATGGCCGCCGCGATGCCCACGATGCGGTTGCGGCTCCACGGCGGCCGCAGCGCGCGCTCGTCGATCGCCGCATCTGTCGACGTCGTCCCCGCACGACCGGTGGCGGCGCGGTCCGGGCGTTCGGTGCGGTCCGTCGGGCTGGTCATCGAACGGACCGCTAGCTGCCGATTGGGCCGCAGGCATCGATCCGGGTGGCTTCACAAGCATCCCAGATCACCTGGTAGTAGGTGCCGTCGATCGGGATGTAGCCGTAGTCGCCGCTGGCGCTGATCAGGCAGGCGTCACCACCGGAGCAGAAGCCCTGCTGCTCCAGGTACTCGGCGTTGATGCGGTTGGTGGCCTCCCGGATCCTGTCCCGCAGGTCCTGCGGGAGCTCGCTGCGGGTCGCCAGCGGGGAACCAGGCGCCCGAACCTCCCAGACGACCTCGAGGTCGTCCGGCCCGACATCGCCCTGCCGGATGGCGGATTCGAGTTGGGCCTGAGAGGCGAGGCCGACTTGGCAGTCGCCGCGTTTGACGGTGCGGGGGATGGTCGCGCCGGCCGGTACGGTGAGCCGACGGAAGTCCTTGTCGACGGTCATGCCCGCCTTGTGGAACTCGAACAGCGGGATGAGGGTCGTGGTGGAGGCCGGGTCGGGAAAGCAGACGGTCTTGCCGCGGAAGTCGGGGAAGCCGCTGATGGCGCTCGACGACGGCACCATGCCGTAGATAACGTAGCCGGCCTGGTCGCCCTTGGCGTGGATACGGACACCGGACGGCTCGATTCGCGCCCCGTTCTGCACGGCGAGGGCGTAGGAGAACGCGCCGAGCTGCGCGACGTCGACGGTGCCGGCGATCATGCCCTCGATGACCCCGGCGTAGTCCGCAGCCTGGAAGGTCTCGATCTTGATGCCGACGTCCCGGGACAGCGCGTCGACGAAGGGTCCGTAGTCGTCGTCGAACGTGCGGGCCTCACCACTCGGCGTCGCCGCGAAGACGATCTTCTCCGGCCAGCCGTTCGTATCCGTGCCCGTCTCATCGGAGTCGCCGCCGCAGCCGGTTGCGGCGAGAGCCGTCACGGTTACGGCGGCCAGCAACCGCCGTCTCCTGGTGGTCCATGTAGGCACTGTGGAATCTCCCTTGTCGTGGCGATGCCGGGTGGTGGCCGGGTAGCGCTGCTGCGATAGATCGCTTCTGCGGTGGTGGGCAACGGTGACGGCCGATCCGGCCCGCGAAAGCCGGACCGATCGGACCCAGCGACCAGGTGGCACCTTCGGACGTGCCCGTTCCGTATCTACTGGAAGACACCGGGCGCCGGCGCGGTGGTCTCCTCGGTGGTGATCCGAACAGCTTCGGGTTTTGTCGGGACCCGCTGGGTGACAACCGGATATCCGTCGACCACGGTCAACGGCAGCGGGCAGGACTCCTTGAGCCGCCAGAGGGCCACGACGACGTCCGGGAACTCGTCCGGACGATCGTTGGACAGCAGGCGGATCCGAAGCCGGTCCTGCGGTGGTTCGTCGAGTTGGTCGAAGATCGCCTGGGCGGCTCGTGCTTCCTCGTCGGACTTGACGTAGACGATTATGCCCGCCATGTCCTCGCTGAGGCTCGCGCGACGGCTCTCCTCCCACGGCAGCGCCATCGTCGCCATCGGATGGGCAGGGTCGATGGGCCGGTGGTCGCAACCCAGGTAATTTTCGTCGATGCGTAGCTGGCCGTAGGCGAACTCGGTCGGCCGCAACCAGTCCTCGGCCCCACCCGGCCCGTACACCCAGTACTTCTCGGCCACCTGGGTGTGCGCCCCGTGGACGGGTCGCCCAGGTCCGCCCTGCCGGACGCTGCGCCATCGGTTGTGCGCAGCGACCGTCGGAATGTCGTCGAACCTGCGCCGTGTCCGGGTGTCCTCGGTGCGCATGTCGACCCCGAAGTGGTCGACGAAGGGTCTCGGCAGGGTGACCGCACCCTTGATCAGGTCGTCCTGGGCGATGGGGAAGGACGAAAAGATGACGTTCATGTCGCCAGGCAGCCGGTACTTCACGTAACCGGGGGCCTTCCATCGTTCCAACTGGCCCCTGGCGTGCAGTTCATGATGCGGCAGGTCAGAGAGATCGTCGAGCTTGACGTGGATGTGGATGGACTCGGCGCTGGACACGGCCTCGGTGAAGTCGAACCCTCGGTCGAGGAGTATCAGCAGTTGGTCGGGCTCGCGTCGGGAGAGGAGCTGGCGGCGCACGAGGTACTCCAGCTCCGGCTCGAGAGCCGCTCGATCGAAAGGCATGGCCGGCCTCCCCGTCTCCCACTACCCACAATCAACTCAAGATCATCGCCATCATCAAAAGTTACTGATTTCAATGGCATCTGCGATGCTATCGGTGCGCGTGAAGCCGGGCAAGAGGCCGCCTTCAGTGACCCGTTTTGGTTAGCTGCTCCGGGTGCGTATATAAAAGATCTGAACGGGAGAGAGCTGATTGACTGCCGGCTATGTTCTGATATATCGGGCGGTGTCGCGACGTGGCACTCGGTGGTCGCGCCCTGCCTTGGGTCGACAGTCGGCGATCCGACACGAGTGCGTCTGCTCGAGTCCGGTCCGGCTCGTCGCTGCGCTCGTGATCGTTGACCCGGTGGCGGCATGGCGTCACCCAAGCGCCATCGCCACCTGCGCCGCCATCGCTGCCTCGGGCTCGAATAGCGCGAAATCCGGATTCGGCATTGAATACCCTAATTTCACGTCAGGTAGGCAGCGACCTGAGGGATCCGCTGCGGGTCGGCGACAGGGTAGGGCGGCGCTTGTTGCAGCGAACCTCCCGTGGTCGCCAGCGGCGGTCGCGGCAGTGGTTTTCCCATCCCGGGCTGTGTGGCCGTCGGCAACCCGTGTTGGCGATTGCACTGACTTCTGTCAACATAGATACGTGTCTAAGCAGTCTGGTTGGCTCGGCCCGGCAGACGTCGGTGCGGGTGCGCCCTGCTGCGTGCCGATGAGTGAACGGTCGATACCCGCCGAGACCGCCGTGATACTCGCACCGGCCTTCAAGGCGCTCGGTGATCCAGTGCGGCTGCGGCTGATGTCGATGATCGCCTCCGCGCCCGGCGGCGAGATCTGCGTCTGCGACCTCACTCCGGCGTTCGACCTGTCCGGGCCGACGATCTCCCACCACCTCAAGACCCTGCGTGAGGCCGGCCTCGTTACGGCCGAGCGTCGACGGACCTGGGTCTACTACCGGGCCCGGCCGGGCATCGTGCGCCAGCTCGCGACCCTGCTCAGTATCGAGCCGTCGACCGACGTCTAGAGCCTGCGGCGATCCGCGCGCGAGTGCTGGCTGAGCCTGTCGTTCCACCGGCGATCCGGTAGACGGCCCCAGGTGGGCCGTCTACCGGACGGTGCCCCTTACCGGGCGTCGCAGGCGCCGACGCATGCGCATGGCGGCTCGATGAGGCCGCCGGCGACGGTCTCGAGCTCCTCGTCGCTGACCTCGATGACCTCCACGTCAGTCTCGTCGCTGGTCTCCATAGTTGTCACCTCCTTCCCGCTGCTCGTGGGCGGATCCGTGCCGTCGCGCCGCCGGGGTCGGTGGGCGATGGAGCGGCGGTGACGGCGGATGGTGGCTCACCCAGCTGCGCGGCGACCAGATCGGCGTAGCGGCCAGCACGGTCGAGGAGATCAGTGTGGCTGCCCTGCTCGCTCACCTTGCCTTGATCCAGAACGACGATGAGGTCAGCGTCGCGGACGGTGCTGAGCCGGTGCGCGATGATGATCTGGCTACAGTCCAGGGTGGCGAGGTTGCGATGGATGGCGGCCTCGGTGACGGCGTCGAGGTGGCTGGTGGCCTCGTCGAGCAGCAGCAGCCGGGGCCGCCGCACCAACGCGCGGGCGATGGCGAGCCGCTGCCGTTGCCCGCCCGACAGGCCGCCGCCCCGTTCGGTCAGTCGGGTACGGTAGCCGAGCTGCATCGCGGTGATCTCGTCGTGCAGACAGGCGAGCCGGGCGGCACGCTCGATATCGGCGTGGCCGACGGCGCTGTCGTGGAAAGCGATGTTCTCACTGATGGTGCCGGCGAACAGAGCCGGCTCCTGCAGGACCGTGCCGACCTGTCGGCGCAACGCACGCACGTCGAGGGCCGTCAGGTCGGTGCCGTCGATGGTGACCGTACCGGCGGTCGGCTGATGGAGGCCGAGAAGCAGAAGTGCCAGGGTGGACTTGCCCGTGCCGGACGGCCCGACGATCGCGACACGGCTGCCAGGGGCGATGACGAGGTCGATGCCGCGCAGGACCGGCGGGCTGTTGGTGTCGTAGCGGAAGGCGACGTCGCGTAGCTCGATACGGCCCGCGGCGTTGGGGGCGACGTTTGTCGGCGAGCTTTCGGAGAGCTCCGCCGGCGTGTCGAAGACGTCGGCGAGGCGTTGCAGTTGCGCGCCTGCGTGTTGCAGCCGTTGACCGTTCGCTGCCAGGACCGCGAGTGGCACGACGACTGCGGCGGCCAGCCAGGTGAGGGCGATCGCGGTGCCGGCGGACAACTGACCTGAGGCCAGGCGGGTGGCCCCGAGCCAGAGGACCAGCAGAGGTGTCAAGGTCCGCAGTGCGGTGGAGGCGGTATCGAGGGCTGCGGTGAGGTGGTTGCGGGAGATGACCGTGCGGATCCAGGTTAGGAACAACTCCGACCAGCGTGCCTGCGCCCGGTCCTCAGCCGCGGCGGCCTTGATGGTGGTGACGCCCTCGACCGTTTCGGTCATCCGACCGTAGCTCTGCGCCTGCGCAGACAGTTCGGCGGACATCCGGTCTCGGGCCAGCGGCAAGGTGACGGCCAGCAGGGCGACCTGAGCGGCGATGACGATCGTGACCACGCCGGTGACCGGCAGGTCGATGGTGGCCATGACAGCCAGGTAGATCCCGATTACGGCGAGGTCGAGAGCTGCGGTCAGGGTCTGGGCGGTGAGAACGTCGCGCAGGATGCCGATGCTGGAGGCTCGCAACATGATGTCGGCGGCGCTACGGCGCTGAAAGTAGGACAGTGGCAGGGCGAGCAGATGGGCGCTGAAGCTGACCATCGCATGGGTGTCGAGGCGTCCTTGCAGGTAGATGATCAGGGCGGAGCGCAGATAGCTGCTGACGAGATGAGCGGCGAAGACCACGACCACACCGATGCCGAGCAGGGTGAGCACCGATGAGGTCGGGGCTGGGGCCAGCCGATCGACGACGACACCCGCCAGCAGCGGCAACGCCAAGCCAAGCAGTTGTAGCACCGCGCTGACCGCGAGCAGTTGCCCGGCGGCCAGCCTGCTGCCCGGCAACCGGAACAGCGCCTGTAGGTAACGGCGCCAGAATGGTGCGGTTGATGGTGGCCGGCTGGTGAAGTCGGGCCCGGGGCTGACGGCCAGCAGGACCTGACCGCGGCCGGCGTCGAACTCGTTCATGGTGATTCGGCGACGTCCACGAGCGGGATCGGCCAGGTGCACCCGGCCCCGGCGAACCCGGTCGACGACGACGAAGTGGTCGCTGCCCCAGTGCGCCACGACAGGTAGCGGTAGCCGGGGAAGTAGCCCCGGCGCGGTCCGGTAGGCGCTGACGGTCAGACCCACGTTGCGGGCAGCCCGGGCCAGGGCGGCGGCGGTGGCGCCGTCACGTCCGGCGGGACACAGTTGCGCGGCCTCTCGTAGGGACAGGTGGTGACCGTGGGCGGTCGCGACCATGGCCAGGCAGGCGGGGGCGCACTCGGTGTCGCTGCCCTGCAGCACCAGCGGCACCCGGAGCCGGGTCACGGCAACCGTCCGGTCACCGTCGTGAGAAGCACGCCGGCCACGGCGGCGAGCGCGACCAGCACGGCCCACAGCAGCGCGAGGAACCGGGGCCGCACGGTGCGGGGAAACAGCTCGGCCCGTGGGTCGTCGAGCATGCGTCGACCGTGGTCACCGAACATCGGCACACCCGCCTTCACCTTCGCCGGAACAGCACAGCCGGGGACGCGAGAGTCCGTTGTGACCCAGTGGTGTCGCCAAACCGCTCATGCCTGCCTTTCGCCGCGTTGGGCGTCCAGTGGTTGGCAGTACTGTCACCCATCGGCCGCGACTGAACCGTGACGGCGGCGTGATGTCGCCATGACGATCAGGGGGGTTCATCCCGAAAAGCCAGAACATAGACATGAAAAAATATCAGGCTATCCTGTTGTATCGACAAGGATGACGCGCAGCGGAGGTCGCGGATGACGGTGACGGCACCGCACGACCAAGTCCTACCGTCGGACGATGGGGAGGCACTGACACTGCGGTTGCTGGGCCGCTTCGAGGTGACCGGGGTACCGGCCAGTGCACTGGGTGCAGCCGGGCAGCGACTGTTGGCGCTTATCGCGGTCAACGGTGGAGTGCTCGCCCGGTGGCAGGCGGCCCAGGCGCTGTACCCGACGACGGTGGACGCGAACGCAGCGGCGAACCTGCGGGCCCTGCTGTGGCGGCTGCAACGGCATTGCCCCGCACTGCTGCGCACCTCCGCGACCGACCTGAGACTCGCGCCCCAGGTCCGAGTCGACTACCTGATCGCCGTCGCCACCGCCCGACGCCTGCTGACCCCACCCGCCACCACGGCGCAGCCCGTCCCGGAGGTCGTCGCACAGCTACGCGAAGACCTGCTGCCGGGCTGGCCGGAGCCGTGGCTGGTCCACGAGCGCGAACGCTTCCACCAGCTCCGGCTGCACGCACTCGAAGCACTGTGCACCCATTTCAGCCTGGTCGGCAGGCACGGCGACGCGGTGGACACGGGACTGGAAGCCGTACGGGCTGACCCGTTACGGGAGTCGGCCCGCCGGGTGCTCATCGACGCCTACTTGACCGAGGGCAACGTCAGCGAGGCAGTCCGCCAGTATCAGGCGTTCGCCGTCGTCCTGCATGCCGAACTCGGTCTGCAACCCACACCGGCACTGCAACGACGGCTCGGGCCACGCGCGTCGATCAGCCCAGCCGGTGCCGTCATGACGGAGTCGTGGTCGTGATGGCGCCAGCAGCCCTTCAAGTCGAGGCAGCTGCGAGCTGCGGACCAGCCGAGTGCGGCCCGGCGGGCCCGAACGCCCGTACCCGCTGGTTCCAGATGCTGGCCGACCCGACCCGCATGGCGATCTTGACGCTGCTGCTGACCGGCCCGCACCATGTCGGACAGATCGTCGCCGCGACCAGGTTGCCGCAGAGTCGAATCTCCAACCACCTGGCCTGCCTGCGAACCTGCCGCCTGGTCGTAGCCGAACGGCAGGGCCGACGAGTGCTCTACCGGATTGGCGACCCACGGCTGCGTCTGCTCCTCGATCTCGCCGACGACCTGGCCGCCGGCAGCAACGACCTGACGGACTGCGGGTTCTGACTTGGCGAACAGAAAGGTACGTGGAGCCTGCCCGCACGACTGCCCCGACCGGTGCAGCTGGGTCGTCACCGTCGACGACGCCGGCACCGCCGTGGCCCTCAACGGCAACACCGACCACCCGCTCACCGCCGGCCGACTGTGCACCAAGGTCAACGGCTATCTCCAGGACCGGGTCTACAGCCCACACCGGATCACTCGGGCGCTGCGCAGGGTCGGCCCCAAAGGTTCCGGACAGTTCACCCCGATCGACCTGGACGAAGCACTTGACGAAGTCGCCACTCGGCTGACTAGGATCGCCGCCACCGAAGGACCTGCGACGATCATCCCGTTCAGCTACGAGGGCACCCAAGGGCTCCTGCAGTCCAAGTCGATGAGCGAGCGGTTCTTCGCCCGTCTGGGCGCCGCCGAGGTCAGCCACACCATCTGCGGACCGACCGGCGCTGCCGGCCTGTCGGCGGTCAACGGGTTCACCGTCGGTGCGCTGCCCGAAGACGCCGTCCATGCCGAACTGATCATCGTCTGGGGCGCCAACCCGGTAGTGACCAATCAGCACCTGTGGCCGGCGATGCTCGCCGCCCGATCTCGCGGGGCCCGCATCATCGTCATCGATCCGGTGGCTACCCGTACCGCCCGTGCGGCCGACTGGCACCTGATGCCCCGGCCCGGGTCGGACGCCGCGCTCGCCCTCGGCCTCGCTCACCTGGTCATCGCCGGGGACTTCGTCGACCACGACTTCATCGCCACCCGCACCACCGGCTTCGACGAGCTTGCCGCCGCCGCTGCGGACTTCACCCCCGGCCGTACCGCCGACGTCACCGGCATCGCCGAGTCCGACCTCCGTGCCCTCGCCGCCGAGTACGCTGCGGCCCGACCGGCGCTGATCCGGCTCATGGTCGGTATGGAGCACCACACCAACGGAGCCGCCCTGTACGCCGCCATCGCCGCGCTGCCCGTGTTGACCGGAATGTGGCGCCATCCTGGTGGCGGGATCGCTTACCACACCTCGCCCCTGTTCAACCGGTCCCTCAACCTCGACGGTCTGCGAATGGCGCACCTGGCACCCGGACCGCGCCGCCGCATCAACATGGTGCAACTCGGCCAGGCCCTCGCCGACCCGGACGCCGACCCGCCCGCCCGCGCGTTGGTCGTGCACGGCAGCAACCCCGCCGTCATCGTGCCCCGCCAGCCTCTCGTCCGCCGCGGTATGACTCGCGACGACCTGTTCACTGTCGTCCACGAGCATGTCCTCACTGACAGCGCGCGCTACGCCGACATCGTCCTGCCCGCCACCACCCAGCTCGAACACCTCGACCTGATGAAATCGTGGGGTCACACCGACCTCATGCTCAACCTGCCAGCCATCGATCCGCCCGGCGACGCGATCAGTGTCACCGACCTGTTCCGGGCGCTTGCCGCGCGGATGGGTTTCCCCGAACCCTGCTTCACCGACAGCGACGACGATCTGCTCGCCACCGCGTTGAGCTCCACCCACCCCCACCTGGCTGGAATCACTCTGGAGCAGCTGCGCGAACACGGCTGGCAACGCCTCAACATTCCCACCCCGCGCACCCCGTACGCGGCCGAGTTCGCCACCCCGGACGGCCGGGCGCGCCTGGCCGCCGCCGCCCGCGCCGCCACGACCGCGCTTCCACGCCCGCCGGATGCCCGGTGGCCGCTGCAACTGCTCAGCGTCAAGGGCCTACGGTCGATGAACTCCACCTATGCGGACACGACCCAGTGCGCCCGCGACGGCGGCCCGTGGCTCGACCTGCACCCCGACGACGCGGCCGCACGAGCCATCGTCGACGGGGACCTGATCGAGGTGCACAACCAGCACGCCACCATCACCCTTCACGCGCGGGTCGGAGCCCGGACCCGGCCAGGGGTGGTGGCGGTCGTGTTCGGCGCCTGGAGCGTCACGCACACCGCCGCCTCGGGCCCGGCGGTGAACCTACTCACCCCGGACAGCCTCACCGACGCCGGCGGATCCGCGTTCCATGACACCTATGTCGATGTGCGACCGGCGCGCTGAGCTGGGCGCGGCGCCGATGCGGGCCCAGAAAGGCGACCCGCCGCCGCGTCAGTACGCGCCGGTCGCACGGTGGATCGGCGGCGACCGGCCCGGTCAGAATGGGCTGAGGACCACTCCTGCGGAGCGGGGCTCGCCGTCGTGCACGAGGGACTCGAACGCGCCGACGTCGTCGAAGGCGAACGCGTACGCCTTTCCGTCGCGCATGTTGGCGTGGATGATCCGGGCGTACTGGTTGGTCGGGTTGTTGCGGTAGAACTCGGCGGCGTTGGTGCTGGGCTGGGTGTGGATGGTGCCGAGGGTGCCCCGGTTCAGTGCGGCGCACAGCGTCCGGGAGATCGGCCCGACCACCTGGTCGTTGGGGGCGGGCAGGTCACCGTCGCAGCCCCACACGCTCGCCGACGAGGGCCGGTTGAACGAGGCGACGACCTGGCCGGCACCGTTGGTGAAGGTCATCACCCGGCCCGAGGTCCGCCCGTGGTAGCGGATGTCGGGGCGGTCGCCGAACGGTACGACGGTCAGCGTCCGGCTGGTGTAGGTGTTCCATGCCGAGGTGATGTACGAGTCCAGGTAGGTGGGGCTGAACAGGCCGGCGCCGGTGGCCTTGCCGGGTGCCAGCACCCGTAGCACCGTACCGTCGCTGCGGGTCTGCACCGTGTTGGCCCAGCCGGACTGGGCGCGGATCCCGTTGATGATCGCGTTTCGGCCGCCCGCGACGACGTCGCCGGTGCGCTTGGTGACGCCGTTGGCGCCGGTCACGGTGACCGCGTGCGGCACGGCGAACATGTCCACCTGGGAGCTGTTGAGCCACAGCCCGGCGTCGTTGTAGGTGAACTCGCTCCAGTCGAACAGGATGTCGCGGTTGGGGTCGCCGGCTGCCCAGGGGGCGGGCTGGACCAGGCCGGTCGGGGTGAGGAAGAACTTCAGCTTCTCACCGAGGGAGAAGTAGACCCGGCCGGAGAAGCCGCGCGGGAAGCGGACCGTCGTGCTGCCACCGTTGGCCGGTCCGGCGATCGACGCGTCCGGGGCCGGCGACGGCGGGATCTGTCCACCGGACCAGGGGATGAACGTGCCGGCCTGGTTGACGTAGCCGAGGCGGCCGGAGGAGAGCTGAACGCCGATGACGTACAGGTGGACGGGGCCGGCTCGGCCGGTGTTGTTGGTGACGGTGACCGGCAGCAGCGCCGGGCCGACGGCCTGGGCGGGCGCGGCGGCGACGAGGCCGGTCGGGACGGCGGTGAGCAGGGCGGCCGCGACGGCCAGCAGCTTTCTTCGGACAACCATGAGGGACTCCTCCGGTCGGGATCGGTCGGTGGCAGGACGGTGAGAGAGCGCTCTCCGAGAAGAGTCTTACTGTTAACACTGTTTGTCAATAGATGTGCGGCGATGTAGTGACCCGGGGGGTTCGACGTCCGTTATCCGGTTGCCGGCGGGGCCGGGCGTCACCGACGATGACCGTCATGGCGACGGGCGAACAGCCGATGGACGCCGCTCGTCGCCGTGAGCTTGCCCGCCGGGTGCTCGACGGCTATGCCAGCGGTCCCGACGCACCGGTCCAGGCGACCGCCGACGCGCTGGTGAAGATCGACCGCGCCGTCGCCCTGGTGCTCGTCGAAGGCGTGAGCGACCAGATCGCGGTGGAGACGGCGGCGGCCGGCCGTGGCTGGGACTTCGACGCCGAACGGGTGGCGGTCGTGCCGATCGGTGGAGCACATGCCACCGGCCGGTTCCTGACCGGCCTCGGCCCGCTGCGGTCGCGGGTGCGGCTCGCCGGGCTGTGCGACCTGGCTGAGGCGGACATCGTCCGGCGCGGACTGGCCGCCGCCGGTGTCGGTACGCCCCGCACCCGGACCGATCTGGCGGATCTCGGATTCTTCGTCTGCGTCGACGACCTGGAGGACGAACTGATCCGTGCCCTGGGCGTCCAGACGGTGGAGACCGTCCTGGACTCGCAGGGCGACCTCGGATCGTTCCGTACGCTGCAGGGCCAGCCCGCCTGGCGCGACCGGCGACCCGCAGCGCAGCTGCGCCGGTTCATGGGCAGCGGCTCGCGCCGCAAGTCACGCTACGCCCGGCTGCTCGTCGAGGCGGCCGTTGCCCGCGACACCCTGCCACGACCTCTCGACCGGCTGCTTGCCTTCGTCAGACCGGACTGAAGCGGCCGTCGGACTGAAGTGGCCGTCGGACTGAAGTGGCCGTCGGACTGAAGTGGCCGCCGGACGGCGACGTCCGGCGGCCACTGAAACGCGTAGGCCCGGTCAGTCGGCCGCTGCTGCCGCCATCGCCACCTCGGCTGCGGCCGCCTGATCGAGCAGCCACCAGGTACGGCGCACCCCGCGTACGCCGCAGGCCGGCACCGCGACCGGGTCGCTGCCGCCGTACGCCCCGCCGACCGCCGCCGCCTTGTCCGCCCCGGCGGCGACCAGCCACACCTCGTCGGCGGTGTTGATGGTGGACAGGGTCAGCGTGATCCGGGTCGGCGGCGGCTTCGGGCTGTCCCGTACCGCCGCCACCGGGCGGGTCTCGCCGGTGACCGGATGCCCCGGGAACACCGACGCCACGTGCCCGTCCTCGCCGACGCCGAGCATCAGCACGTCGAACCGGGGCAGCGGGGCCGTGCCCGGGCCGGCGACCCGGTCGAGGGCGGCGGCGTACCGGGCGGCGGCCGCCTCCGGGTCGTCGCCGTCCGGCCCGTCCGACGCGGGCATCGCGTGCACCCGCTGCGGATCCAGCGGCAGTACGTCGAGCAGCGCCTCGCGGGCCTGGGTCTCGTTGCGGTCCGGGTCGCCGGCGGGCAGGAACCGCTCGTCACCCCACCAGACGTCCACCCGGGACCAGTCGACCGCGTGCCGGGCCGGCAGTTCGCCGACCGCGCGCAGCACGGCCGCCGCGACCCGCCCGCCGGTCAGCACCACAGACGCTTCGCCCCGCTCGGCCTGGGCGTCGATCAGCCGGACGACGAGCCGGGACGCCACCGCGCTGGCCAGCACGGTGGCGTCCGGGTGCACGACGAGCATGCCGGGGCCGCTCACGAGCCACTCCGAGCCGGACCGGCCGCGACGACCGCCGGGTCCGTGCCGGCGGCCGGCCCCGTGGCCTCCGCCGGGTCCTTCCAGATGTGTACCCGTTTGGCGGGCCGGGCCGACAGATCCGGCAGTCCGGCGAGGGTGCCCAGCGCCTCGGAGTAGACCTGGTCGGCGTCGAGCCGGCGCAGTTCCTCGGCGAGCTCCTCGCCGAGCGGCCGGCGGACCAGCGGCATCTGTCGCTCCGGCTGGCCGGTCCGGGTGAACATCGCCGAACTGTCCTCGCGGACCAGGCTCAGCCCGTCGCCGTTGGCGCAGCGCAGCTCCACCGACCGCATCCGGGGGAACTCGCTGGTCTCCTCCCAGCGCGGCGTGATGCCGAGCCGGGCCGCCAGCCAGCTGATCATCAAGGCGGCGGTCGGGTCGGCCCGGGGCGCGGTCACCGTGGCGCCGGTGATCTGCGCGTCGGTGGTGTCGAACGCCCCGGCGACCAGGGTGCGCCACGGGGTGATCCGGGTCCACGCCAGATCGGTGTCGCCCGACGCGTAGTCGACCGCCCGTTGCAGCAGCGCCTGCACCGGGTTGGGGGCCTGCGCCGAGTCGGTGATCCGCCGGTCGGCGACCACCCCCAGGTAGTCGTTGGCGATCTGCTCCGGCGGCTCGCCGTGCCACCAGGTCACCACCGGTACGTCCGGCACCAGCAGCGGCATCACCACCGACTCGGCGTGCAGCGCCAGCCGGCCGGAGGTACGCATGACGACCGCCTCGCACGGCCCGAGCCGGCCGCCGACGACCACTTCGGCGTCGAGCCGGCTGACCTTGCGGTCGATGTCGGAGCGGACCACCACGAGCAGCCGGCACGGGTGGGCGGCGGCGGCGATGGTGGCCGCCGCCTCCGCCTCGCGTACCCGCTTCTCGTCGACCACCACGATCAGGGTCAGCGCCATCCCGCTGGCCACGCCGCCGGCGCTGCGCCGCTCCGCGGCCAGGGCCTTGACCACCTCGTTGCCGGTGGTGTCCCACAGGCTGATCATGCTCTCCTCCAGGACCGGCCCTCGCGGGCCAGCATCTCGTCGGCGGCCCGTGGACCCCACTCGCCGGACCGGTACGGCTCCGGCCGGGTGCCCTCCCAGGCCTCTTCGAGAGGGTCGATCACCCGCCAGCTCTGCTCCACCTCGGCGGCGTCGGGGAACAGGGTGCGGTCACCGATCAGCACGTCGAGCACCAACCGCTCGTACGCCTCCGGGCTGGCCTCGGTGAACGCCTCGCCGTACTGGAAGTCCATCGCGATGTCACGGACCTCCATGGTGGTGCCCGGCACCTTGGCGCCGAACTTGAGCACCACGCCCTCGTCGGGCTGCACCCGGATGACCAGCTGGTTGTTGCTGAGCATCTCCACGTCGGTGCCGTTGAACGGCAGGTGTGGTGCGGCCTTGAACATCACCGCCACCTCGGTCACCCGGCGCGGCAACCGCTTACCGGCGCGCAGATAGAACGGCACACCGGCCCACCGGCGGTTCTGGATGCCCAGCCGCATCGCCACGTACGTCTCGGTGGTCGAGTCGGCCGGCACGTTCGGCTCCTCCAGGTAGCCGACGGCCCGCTGCCCGGCCACCCAGCCCTTCAGGTACTGACCGCGTACGGTGCCGGCGGCCACGTCGTCGGGCAGGCTGATCGCCCGCAGCACCTTCAGCTTCTCCGCCCGGATCTCGGTGGCGTCGAAGCTGGTCGGCTCCTCCATGGTGACCAGGGCCAGCAGCTGCAGCAGATGGTTCTGCACCACGTCACGGGCGGCGCCGGTGGCGTCGTAGAAGCCGGCCCGGCTGCCGATGCCGACGTCCTCGGCCATGGTGATCTGCACCGAGTCGACGTACTTGGAGTTCCACAGCGGCTCGAACAGGTTGTTGGCGAACCGCAGCGCCATGATGTTCTGGACGGTCTCCTTGCCCAGGTAGTGGTCGATGCGGAACACGTCGTCGCGGGTGAACACGTCGTCGACCAGGTCGTTGAGCGACTTCGCCGACGGCAGGTCGTAGCCGAACGGCTTCTCCACCACCACCCGGCGCCAGCCGCCGCACCGCTCGTTGTCGGCCATGCCGGTGCGGGCCAGCTGCTTGAGCACCTGCGGGAACGCCGACGGGGGGATGGAGAAGTAGAACGCGGCGTTGCCGTGGATGCCGTGCGATTCGCGCAGCCCGTCCAGGCAGGCCGACAGCTTGTCGAACGCGGCGTCGTCGTCGAACGAGCCGCCGACGAACTTGATGTTGCCGGCCAGGCGGGACCAGACCTCCTCACGCCACGGGGTACGCGCGTACTCCTTGGCCGAGTCGTGGGCCAGTGACTCGAAGTCGCCGTCGGTCCAGTCCCGCCGGGCGAAGCCGAGCACCACGAAGCCGGGCGGCAGCAGCCCTCGGTTGGCCAGGTCGTAGATGCCGGGGAGTAGTTTCTTGCGAGCCAGATCACCGGTGACACCGAAGATCACCAGAGCGCAGGGCTCCGGGATGCGCGGCAGCCGCCGGTCCTGCGGGTCGCGCAGGGGGTTCACGTCGCCTCCTCAGTCCGTTTTCCTCCGGACCAATTGTCAGCTGGGCAGGTTTCGAATCGTGTCCAGGAGTTGGGCGACGCCGGCGGCCCGATCGGTCAGGTGCAGCCGCAGCAGCGGCCGGCCCCGTCCGGCGAGCGCCTCGCGGTCACCGGCGGCCTGCGCCGCCTGCAGCTCACCGAAGCTGTACGGGCGACCGGGCACCGGCAGGTCGTCGGTGACCGCGCCGGTGATCTGCAGGAACGCGCCGACCTGCGGCCCGCCCTTGTGGTACTGCCCGGTGGAGTGCAGGAACCGTGGCCCCCAGCCGAAGGTGACCGGCCGGTCGGCGGCGGCCGCCAGCAGCGGGCGTACCCCGGCGGCGTCGGCGTCGCCGAACCGGTCCAGGTAGGCCATCACTGCGAGGTAGCCGTCGGTGCCGACGCCGTCGATCAGCCAGCGCAGCGCGCCGACCAGGTCACCCGGTACGCCGTCCGGCCCGTACACCTCGATGGATCCGTCGACGAACGACGGTGCCTCGGTCGGCGGCCCGGACGCCAGGATCCGGTTGGTGTTCTCCTTCGACTCGGTGACGTTGGGCTGGTTGAACGGGTCGATGCCGAGCACCCGGCCGGCGACCGCCGTCGCGTACTCCCAGACCAGGAACTGCGCGCCGAGCGGTCCGTTGACCGCCAGGTCGGGGCGGACCCCGCCGCCGGGCACCCCGCCCGGCTGGCCGGCACCGCCGTAGGTGACGGTGAGCACGTCCGGGCCGGCGGCGCCGGGGGCGTCCGGTGCCTCGACGACCACCGGCAGGATGCCGATGCCGTCCTTGCCGGTCGACTCGGCGATCAGCTGCTCGATCCAGTCGCCGAGCCCTTCGATCCCGGTGCCGTCGGAGACCAGCGCGACCTTGTCCCGGCCGGTGGTCGCCGCCGCGCCGAGCGCTGCGCCGAGCGCCAGCCCCGGGTTGTCCCGGTCGCCGCCGAGCGCGGCGGACAGCTGCTCGGCCTGGTCGAGCAGCTCGACCACGTCCACGCCGGCCAGCGCCGACGGGACCAGGCCGAACGCGGTCAGCGCCGAATACCGTCCGCCGACCTCCGGGTCGGCGAGCACCACGGTGGCACCCATCTCCTCGGCGGTGGTGGCCAGCGGCGAGCCGGGGTCGGTGACGATGACGAACCGCCGCCCGGCCTCGGCCTCGCTCAGCCCCGCGTCGAGGAACGCCTGCCAATACGCGCGACGGTGGCTGTCGGTCTCCACGGTGCCGCCGGACTTGCTGGCCACGACCACGACGGTCCGGTCCAGTCGGTCGCCGAGCGCCGCCCGCACCTGGTGCGGGTCGGTGGTGTCCAGCACGGTCACCGGCTTGCCGACGGTGAGCGAGATGACCTCGGGCGCCAGCGACGAGCCACCCATTCCGGCCAGCACCACGTGGTCCAGGTCGCCCAGCTCGGCCTGCAGTTCGGCGAGCTGCGGCAGCAGTTCCCGGCTGCGGGTGAAGGTGTCCAGCCAGCCGAGCCGGATCTTCGCCTCGGCCTCGGCGTCCGGGCCCCACAGCGTCGGGTCCTTGCGGGCGAGCGAGCCGGGCACCCCGTCGCCGACCAGCGCGCCCCGGGTCGACGAGGCGGCCGAGGCGTCGACCGCGTCGGCCCCGTACACGCTCAGCCCGGCTGCGGCCTCGACCCCGCCGTCGAAGAAGTCGCTCATGCGTTACCTCCGGCCTGTTTGGCTGCGGCGGCGTGCCCGCTCGCGGCCGCGTTCGGCTCACCGGCGCCGGCCGCCGCTGCGTCCAGCGACGAGCGGACCCCGTCGAGCAGCTCCTGCCAGCTGGCCTCGAACTTGCTCACCCCCTCAGACTCCAAGGTCTTGACCACGTCGTCGAGGTCGACGCCGACGGCGATCAGGTCGTCGAGCACCTGCCGGGCGGCCGGGTAGGAGCCGGTGACCGTGTCGCCCCGGGTCTCGCCGTGGTCGGCGTAGGCGTGCACCACCGACTCCGGCATGGTGTTGACCGTGCCGGGGGCGATCAGCTCCTCGACGTAGATCACGTCGCGGTAGGCCGGGTTCTTCGTCGAGGTGGAGGCCCACAGCGGGCGTTGCGGGTGGGCGCCGGCGTCGGCCAGGGCCTGCCAGCGGTCCGAGGAGAAGACCTCCGCGTACCGCTCGTACGCCAGCTGCGCGTTCGCCACGGCGGCCTTGCCCTTGAGCGCCTTGGCCTGGTCGCTGCCGATCTTGTCGAGGCGCTTGTCGATCTCGGTGTCCACCCGGGAGACGAAGAACGACGCGACCGAGCCGATGGTGGTCAGGTCGTGGCCGTTGGCCTTCGCCTGCTCCAGGCCGGCGAGGAAGGCGTCCATCACCGCGCTGTAGCGGTCCAGCGAGAAGATCAGGGTCACGTTGACGCTGATCCCCTCGGCCAGGGTGGCGGTGATCGCCGGCAGCCCGGCCTCGGTCGCCGGGATCTTGATGAACAGGTTCGGCCGGTCGACCAGCCACCACAGCGCCTTCGCCTCGGCGACGGTCTCCGCGGTGCGGTACGCCAGCCGCGGGTCGACCTCGATCGACACCCGGCCGTCGACGCCGCCGCTGGTCTCGTACGCCGGGCGCATCACGTCGCAGCCCCACCGCACGTCGTAGGTGGTGAGCATCCGGACCGCCTCGTCCACGCTGACACCTCGGGCGGCCAGGTCACGCAGCTGCCAGTTGTACTCGTCGGCGTCGGCGAGCGCGGCGGCGAAGATGGTCGGGTTGGTGGTCACGCCGGCGACGTGCTTCTCGCGGCGCAGCTGGTCCAGGTTGCCGGTGCTGAGCCGTTGCCGGGACAGGTCGTCGAGCCAGACCGCCACGCCTGCGGCGGTGAGCTCACCCAATCGGTCCGTCATCTGGTGCCTCCTCAGTTTCCGGTGGTGGTGCCGGTGATGGCGCCGACCCGGGTCAGCGACGCGTGCGCCGCCGCGACCACGGCGTCGGCGGTGAAGCCGAACTGCTCGAACAGCACCTGGTACGGGGCGCTGGCCCCGTAGTGTTCAATGCTGACCGATTCGCCACAGTCGCCGACCAGGCCACGCCAGGACATGCCGATGCCGGCCTCGACGCTGACCCGGGCCTTGACCCCGCGCGGCAGCACCGACTCGCGGTACGCCTCGTCCTGCTCGGTGAACCATTCCTGACACGGCATCGAGACCACCCGGGTGGCGACGCCCTCGGCTTCGAGGCGTTCCCGGGCGGTGAGCAGCAGCTGCACCTCGGAGCCGGAGCCCATCAGGATCACCTGCGGCTGGGCGTTGCCGGCGTCGGCCAGCACGTAGCCGCCCTTGCGGACCCCTTCGGCCGAGGCGTAGGTGTCCCGGTCGATGACCGGCACCGCCTGCCGGGTCAGCGCCAGCGCGGTCGGCCGGTCGGTGTGCTCCAGGGCGACCCGCCACGCCCAGGCGGTCTCGTTGGCGTCGGCCGGGCGGACCACGTCCAGGCCGGGGATGGCCCGCAGCGCCGACAGGTGCTCGATCGGTTGGTGGGTGGGGCCGTCCTCGCCGAGACCGATCGAGTCGTGCGTCCAGACGTAGATCACCGGGAGTTTCATCAGCGCGGCCAGCCGCACCGCCGGGCGCATGTAGTCGCTGAACACCAGGAACGTGCCGCCGTACGGACGGGTGCCGCCGTGCAGCGCGATGCCGTTGAGGATCGCCCCCATCGCGTGTTCGCGGATGCCGAAGTGCAGGGTGCGGCCGTACTCGTGGCCGGGGAACTCCTTGGTGGCGTACTCGGCCGGGACGAACGACGGCTCGCCCTTCATCGTGGTGTTGTTGCTCTCCGCCAGGTCCGCCGAGCCGCCCCACAGCTCCGGCAGCTCGGAAGCGAGGGCGGTCAGCACCTTGCCGGAGGCGGCCCGGGTGGCGACCCCCTTGGGGTCCGCCGGCCAGTCCGGCAGCGCGTCGGTCCAGCTGGTCGGCAGGGTACGGGTGACGAGCCGGTCGTGCAGCGCCTTGCGCTCCGGGTTGGCCTGCGCCCAGGCGTCGTACTTCTCGGTCCACTTCGCGTGTGCCTGCCGGCCCCGGTCGAGCACCTCGCGGATGTGGGCGAGGACCTTGTCGTCGACCGCGAAGTGCTGGTTGGGGTCGAAACCGAGGATCTCCTTGGTGGCGGCGACCTCGTCGGCGCCGAGCGCCGAGCCGTGGATCTTGCCGGTGTTCTGCTTCTTCGGCGCCGGCCAGCCGATGATGGTGCGCAGCGCGATGAACGACGGGCGGTCGGTCTCGGCGCGGGCGGCGGTCAGCGCCGCGTACAGCGCCTCGACGTCCTCGTGGTACTCGCCGTCGCCGGCCGCGCCGGCCCGCCAGTCGACGGTCTGCACGTGCCAGCCGTACGCGGCGTAGCGGGCGGCGACGTCCTCGCTGAGCGCGATCCGGGTGTCGTCCTCGATGGAGATCTGATTGTCGTCGTAGACGACGGTCAGGTTGCCGAGCTTCTGGTGCCCGGCCAGGGCGCTGGCCTCGTGGGTGATGCCTTCCTCAATGTCACCGTCGGAGGCGATCACCCAGATGTTGTGGTCGAAGACCGACTCGCCGGGCGCGGCGTCCGGGTCGAGCAGGCCGCGCTCCCGGCGGGCGGCCATCGCCATGCCGACCCCGTTGGCCAGCCCCTGGCCGAGCGGCCCGGTGGTGGTCTCGACGCCCCGGGTGTGTCCGTGCTCCGGGTGCCCGGGGGTCAGCGATCCCCATTGCCGCAACACTTTGAGGTCGTCCAGGCTCAGTCCGTAACCGGAGAAGAAGAGTTGGATGTACAGGGTGAGACTGGAGTGCCCGGCGGAGAGGACGAACCGGTCCCGGCCGGCCCAGTCCGGGTCGCTCGGGTCGTGCCGCATGACCCGGTTGAACAGCAGGTACGCCGCGGGAGCGAGGCTCATCGCGGTGCCCGGATGGCCGTTGCCGGATTTCTCCACGGCGTCGGCGGCCAGCACGCGTGCGGTGTCGACCGCGCGGCGGTCGAGGTCGGACCAGTTCAGGGGGGCATCGGTTGGTGTTGCAGCCACGGTGGGTGTGCTCCTCGTCCAGCAGGTAGGCGGAACCCTCGTCACGACCCTATCGAGCAGGGTTGAACGCGCGCCCGCCGATCTCGACAACCGGATGGTCGTCCTGGGTCGTGGTCGGCCGTCGGACCCTCCGACCGACCACCGGGGGATACGCATCGTGGCCGGTGGAAAGCCTGTCGGGTGTGACGACGAGCACCGGTGACGGGTCGGCCGGGCAGGCAAAATACCTGCGCGTACGCTGTCGGAGGCGCGTCGGCCCGCAGGTCGCCGCCAGTTGAAGGTCACCCGCCGCCGACGCCGGAAGGTGCAGCCCGTGAGCATGGTCACCGAGCGCCCCGCCCATGACCGGGCGCGGGTCAGGTCCGTCGCCGAAGCGGACCGGGTGCCCGGCACAGCGGCGGTGGATCCGGGACCGGTGGCCGCCCCCGACTGGCTGGCCGTGGTCCGGGCGTACGTGTCGCTCACCAAACCGCGGATCATCGAGCTGCTGCTGGTCACGACCGTACCGACGATGATGGTCGCGGCCGGTGGGCTGCCGTCGCTGGGGCTGGTGGCGGTGGTGCTGGTCGGCGGTACCCTGGCCGCCGGTGCGGCGAACGCGTTGAACTGCTTCATCGACCGGGACATCGACCAGCTGATGCGCCGGACGAAGCGCCGGCCGCTGCCGAACCACGTGGTCAGCCCCAGGCACGCGCTGATCTTCGGGTTGGTGCTCGCGGTGGGCTCGGTGGCCCTGATGGCGGTCTTCACCAACTGGATCGCCACCGGGCTGACCCTCGCGGCGATCGCCTACTACGACCTCGTCTACACGCTGTGGTTGAAGCGCACGACGCCGCAGAACACGTTCTGGGGTG
The DNA here is from genome assembly GCF_029626105.1 of Solwaraspora sp. WMMD792. Classification (NCBI taxonomy): domain Bacteria; kingdom Bacillati; phylum Actinomycetota; class Actinomycetes; order Micromonosporales; family Micromonosporaceae; genus Solwaraspora; species Solwaraspora sp. WMMD792. The sequence goes on along the minus strand of NZ_JARUBH010000009.1, from coordinate 3,114,204 downwards.
GCATCTGCGGCGCTGCCCCGGTGCTGATCGGCTGGGCAGCGGTGACCGGTGGCCTGGCGCCGGTGGCCTGGGCGCTGTTCGCCGTGGTGTTCTTCTGGCAGCTGCCGCACTTCTACGCGTTGGCGATCAAGTACAAGGTGGACTACGCGCGGGCCGGGATCCCGATGCTGCCGGTGGTGGCCTCCGAACGTCGGGTGGGCGTGGAGATCGTGCTGTTCAGCTGGTTGACGGTCGGGTCGTCGGTGCTGGTCTGGCCGTTGGGCATGTCGTTGATCTACGCGGTGCCGGCGGTCGTGGTCGGGGTCGTCTTCCTGCTGGAGGCCCACCGGCTGCAGCGCCGGTCCGGGCGTGGTCTGCCGGTCCAGCCGATGCGGCTGTTCCACTGGTCGACGACCTACCTCACGGTGCTCTTCGTCGCCGTGGCGTTGGACGCGCTGATCTGACGCCGGGTCCCGCCCCGTCCAGGCCCCGAACTTCTGTCGTGTTTGCCGTTTTTCGTGCTGAAATTTGTCCCTTTTTGTAGGCTGAAATCACCATCAATCACCTGTGGGACTTCTTAAACTCACGGATGATTGGAGTCACAAAAAGCCGACATCCGATCGGCGAAACGTCGTCGCTCTGCTTACGCTTCGCGTATGGCAGATGGTTCCGATACGACGCTGGCGACCGAATCCGTCCCGGGGGACGCCCCCTCTGGTCTGGTCGCCGGCATCCGGTCCTTCGCCGCTGGCCACGGCGGTGCGAAGGCGGTCATCGAGTATGTCGGCAAGCGTGGCGCACGGATCGTCCTGGTGGGGGAGGACGGCGCCTGGGGCGACCAGTTCGCTGACGGCACCGACGTGGCCCGCGCCGCCTGCCTCAAGGCGGGGGTCGAGATCGAGAACGAGTGGGAGCGGGAGCTGATGGATCAGATGCGGCCCAGCAACGACCTGTGGCGGTCGATGTCGCGTCGCAGTCTGGCGCGCTGACCAGCCCGTTCCCGTCCTGCACAACGAACGACGACCAGTTGCGTGACTGGACGAGCGGTCCGTCAGCTGGAGGAATAGAGCCGAGCGAGACCCGGGCGGTTACGCCCGGGTCTCGCTCGTTGTCCGCCGCCGTAACCGCGGCTGCACGTCCGGCTGTTCGGCGGCTAGCCGCGGCTAGACGTGGGCCGGCGGCCGGACGGGTGCCGGTGGCACCGGTAGCGCGGTGCCGCTGTCGGCGCCCCAGCCGATCGTCCGATACGTCTGCGGACGCCTGGCGCGCAGCCAGAGCGCCCAGCCGACGCCAGCCAGCGCGGCCAGGGCGTACCCGGCCGGGAACCACCAGCGCAGCGGGGACGCGCCGATGCCGAGCAGGTCACCGAAGCTGGTGACGGTGCCGACGAGGATCAGCCCGAGCGCGCCGGTGGCCGCGCCCGGCGCGACCAGTCGCCGCCAGGCCGACTCGCCACGCGGGTCGCGGCGGAAGTAGCCGATCACCGCGAGCGAGGTCACGGTCATCAGGATCAGCACGCCGAGCCCACCGGTGACGGTCACCCAGAAGAACAGGTGGGTGATGGGATCCAGGCCGGTCGCCGCGTACGCCACGATCACCGCGACGGCCAGCCCGCTCTGCACCAGCGAGCCCAGCTTCGGCGCGCCGGTCCGCCGGTTTGTCCGGCCGAGCGCCGCCGGCAGCACCCGTTCCCGCCCGAGGGCGAACAGGTAGCGGGCAACGGTGTTGTGGAACGCGAGCAGCGCGGCGAACAGGCTGGTCAGGAACAACAACCGGCCGGCGTCCACGAGCGTCGTGCCGATGTGCGGGTCGACCAGCACGAACATCAGTTCGGTGCCGTGCTCGCGGGCCTGGGCGACGACGTCGTTCGGGCCGGCCGCCACCGCCATCGCCCAGGCGGAACCCGCGTAGCACACTCCGGCGATCGTCACCGCGAAGTAGGTGGCCCGGGCGACCGTACGACGCGGATCCCGGGTCTCCTCGGCGAACACCGTGCCGGCCTCGACACCGACGAAACCGGCTATGCCGCCGACCAGCATCGCCGCCACCCCCGGGGTGAGCAGCTGGCGGGGGTCGAGACCCGCCACGGCGGCACCGTCGGCGGGGTGGCCGACCATGACGATGCTGTAGCCGATGATGACCGCGAGCTCGGCCAGCAGCAGGCCGGCCAGGATCCGGCCGTTGAGGTCGACGCGGGCCAGGCCGAGCACGGTCACCAGGGCCCAGCCGGCCAGCGCGCAGAGCCACCACGGCACGGTGGCACCGGCGACGGCGAGTACCTCGGCGGCAACCACGCCGAAGGCGCCGTACAGCCCGATCTGCATCGCGTTGTACGCGACGACGGCGACGAACGCCGCCGCGATGCCGGGGATCCGGCCGAGACCGTGCGCGACGTAGCTGTACATCGCGCCGGCGTTGACGACGTGCCGGCTCATCGCCACGTAGCCGACGGCGAAGACCGCCATCACCACCGCGATGAGCAGGTAGGCGACCGGCACCGCGGTGGTGCCGGTGACGGCGTAGCCGGTGCTGGCGCCGCCGGCCACCACGGTCAGCGGCGCGGCGGCGGCGAGAACGAAGAACAACACCTGGGGTACGCCCAGGCGGGACCGGGCCAACGTCGCGGCGACGGTGCCGGACCGGCTCGTACGGAAGGTAGACACGCGGGAGCTCCGAAAGTGGGTCAGTCAGGAAAACGCGGGAGTGCGCGTGCGGTGACGGAGGATCGTCCGGGGTGCCGCTACGCGGGTCTGGTCCAGGCAGGGGACCGACCAGGGGCGCGGCAGCCACGGCACGGGGGGACCGTCACTGCCGCGCCCGGTTCGTCGTGCCGGTGGTTGTGCCCCGGCACAGGCGTAGCCTCACCGGTACTCTCCGCTATGGGGATAGGTCTGCCGTTTTCAACCGTCTTCAACGGTTGGCGACCTTACGGTTGCGCTCTGACCAGGGGGCGCTTGTTTGCGTCACCGGAAACCAACCCGGCCGCGCCCGACTCCGGCCCGGTAGCGGCTGATCCCGGCCCGGTAGCGGCTGATTCCGGCCCGGTGGCGCCTGATTCCGGCCCGGTGGCGCCTGGTTCCGGCCCGGCCGGGTCCCGGGTCCGGGTGGACCAGAGCACGCCGAGGGTGGCCAGCCACACCAGGCAGGCGCCGAGCATGTGCGCGCTGACCAGCGCGACCGGCAGGTCGGTGAGGTACTGGACCACGCCGATCAGTCCCTGGGCGAGCTCCACGGCGATGAGCCCGGCCGCCGCGCGTACCGCAGGTCGGGGTGCGCCGACCGCACGCAACGCGAACCACCAGGCGACCGACAGCCCGATCAGCAGGGCGACCGAGTCGGCGTGCAGCTGGGACATGGCCTGCGGGTCCAGCCCGGTGCGCCCGGCGTCCGGGTCGCCGGCGTGCGGGCCGCTGCCGGTCACCACGGTGCCGAGTACCAGCACCCCGAAGCTCACGGCGGTGATCACGAAGGCCAACTGGCGCAGTGGCCGGGCCACCACGTCGCGGGTGGCGCGGCCGCCGGCGCGTACCCGTCGCCACAACCCGTACGCCATCGCGAGGGCGACCATCGACAGCATGAAGTGCAGCGCCACCACCCAGGGGTTGAGCTGCACTCGGACGCTGACCCCGCCGATCAGGCCCTGCAGGATCACCAGACCCAGTACGCCGAGAGCTGGTCCGCGCAGGTCCAACCGGCGTGGTCGGGACCGCAGCACCGCCAGCAGGGTGGCGAGCGCGATCATGCCGACCAGGATGCCGAGGACCCGGTTGCCGAACTCGATGATGCCGAGCACGCCCATCTCCGGCGTGGTGACGTAGGAATCGTCGGTGCAGCGCGGCCAGGTCGGGCAGCCGAGCCCGGACCCGGTGAGCCGCACGCCGCCCCCGGTCAGCACGATCGCGACGTTGGCCACCAAGGAGGCGAGCGTGAGCCGCCGGAGCAGGGCGGGGCCGGCGGTCAGCCGACCGGACGGGGAGACGGGCACGGCGGCAATCGTACCGATATGGCGGATACCACAGCCGTGCGGTGCCGCCGGTACCACAGCCCCACGGTGCCGCCGGCCGACTGCGGCAAGGCCGCGCCGTGCTGGTCCCGGTGGCGGTCACGCTCGGTGCGGTGGATCACCTGGGGGCGCGTTTGCGGCCGACCGCTGAAATACGTAACGTTGGCGTAGTGAAAAACAGGGTGGGCCTTACAGAGGGCGGGTCGGCGACCGGTGCGGTCGCCGCCGGCCCGGACGGGCGTACCCGAGACCGCCTGGTCGCGCTGCTGCTGGAGCGGGGGGCGGCGACCGCCGCTCAGCTCGGTGACGAGCTCGGGCTGAGCCCGGCGGCGATCCGCCGCCACCTGGACGCGATGCTCGCCGACGGCGACGTGGTGACCCGGGACGCGGTCACTCGGGCCCGTCGGCGACGCGGCCGGCCGGCCAAGGTCTTCCGGCTCAGCGACGACGCCCGGTCCCGGCACGGGCGCTACCGCTACGACAGCATGGCCGCCGCCGCTCTGCGCTGGATCGCCGGCCACGGCGGCGAGGCGGAGCTGGAGGCGTTCGCGGCGGCTCAGGTCGCCGGGTTGGAGACGCGGTGCCGGGCGGCGATCGACGGTGCCGGTGCGGACCCGATCGCCCGCGCCGAGGCCCTCGCCGCCGCACTCAGCGCCGAGGGCTACGCTGCCAACGCGTCCACCATCGCGTCCGGGGGGCAGTTGTGCCAGCATCACTGTCCCGTGGCCCATGTGGCTGCCGAGTTTCCGCAGTTGTGCGAGGCTGAGACTGCGGTGATCTCCCGGCTGATCGGCACCCACGTCCAGCGGCTGGCCACCATCGCCCACGGCGACGGGGTGTGCACCACGCACATTCCAGACCCGAGACGGGCCGACGCCGCCCCGGCACCCGGTTCCGACCCATCCGGTTCCGACCCATCCGGTGCCGACCCATCCGGTTCCGATCCGCTCGGTGCTGTCGCGACCGGCGGCACCCGGACCGTTGCCACCAAAGTTTCCACCGACCACGTCACCAGCACTGTGAGGACAGATAGATGACCGAGCAGACCGTCGCGCCCATCTCCCAGGAGGAGCACCTCGCGGCCCTCGGCCGGTACGAGTACGGCTGGGCCGACCGCGACGTGGCCGGCGCTGCCGCCCAGCGCGGGCTCAACGAGGCGGTGGTGCGTGACATCTCCGCCAAGAAGAACGAGCCGCAGTGGATGCTCGACCTGCGGCTCAAAGGGCTGCGGCTGTTCGGCCGCAAGCCCATGCCGGCCTGGGGTGCCGACCTCACCGGGATCGACTTCGACAACATCAAGTACTTCGTCCGCTCCACCGAGAAGCAGGCCGCCAGCTGGGAGGACCTGCCCGAGGAGATCAAGAACACCTACGACAAGCTGGGCATCCCGGAGGCGGAGAAGCAGCGGCTGATCGCCGGCGTCGCCGCCCAGTACGAGTCCGAGGTGGTCTACCACAAGATCCGTGAGGACCTGGAGGAGCAGGGCGTGGTGTTCCTCGACACCGACACCGCGCTGCGCGAGCACGAGGACATCTTCAAGGAGTACTTCGGCACCGTGATCCCGGTCGGCGACAACAAGTTCGCCGCGCTGAACACCGCGGTCTGGTCCGGTGGATCGTTCATCTACGTGCCGAAGGGTGTGCACGTGGAGATCCCGCTGCAGGCCTACTTCCGGATCAACACGGAAAACATGGGCCAGTTCGAGCGGACCCTGATCATCGTCGACGAGGGCGCCTACGTGCACTACGTCGAGGGCTGCACCGCGCCGATCTACTCCTCCGACTCGCTGCACAGCGCGGTGGTCGAGATCGTGGTGAAGAAGAACGCCCGCTGCCGCTACACGACCATCCAGAACTGGTCGAACAACGTCTACAACCTGGTCACCAAGCGGGCCGTCTGCCACGCCGGCGCGACCATGGAGTGGATCGACGGCAACATCGGTTCCAAGGTCACCATGAAGTACCCGGCCGTGTTCATGACCGGTGAGCACGCCAAGGGCGAGGTGCTCTCGGTGGCGATGGCCGGCGAGGGGCAGCACCAGGACGCCGGCGCGAAGATGGTGCACGCGGCACCGCACACCTCCTCGACGATCGTCTCCAAGTCGATCGCCCGCGGCGGCGGCCGGACCTCCTATCGCGGGCTGGTCCAGGTGCTGGAGGGCTCGCAGCACAGCCGGTCGACGGTGAAGTGCGACGCGCTGCTGGTCGACGCGGTCTCCCGGTCGGACACCTACCCCTACGTCGACATCCGCGAGGACGACGTCGCCATGGGGCACGAGGCGACCGTCTCCAAGGTCAGCGACGACCAGCTGTTCTACCTGATGAGCCGGGGTCTGAGCGAGGACGAGGCGATGGCCATGATCGTCCGGGGCTTCATCGAGCCGATCGCCAAGGAACTCCCGATGGAGTACGCCCTCGAGCTGAACCGGCTGATCGAGCTGCAGATGGAGGGCGCGGTCGGCTGACCCGCCCGAGACACCGCCCCACCGACACCGCCGAGAACAGGAAGAGATGACTATTCAGGCCTCCGCGCCGCCCAAGACCAAGTCGCAGGCGTTGCGCTCGTACGATGTCGCCGACTTCCCGGCCCTGACCGGCCTGGAGGAGGAGTGGCGCTTCACCCCGCTCAAGCGGATGCGGGGACTGGCCACCGGGACTCCGGCGGCCAGCGGCTCGGTCCGGTACGAGTACGCCGACCTGCCCGCCGGAGTGACGGCGGGCCAGGTCGACCGCACCGACCGACGGATGGGCGGTGTGCTGACCCCGTTCGACCGGATCAGTGCCCTGGCCTACACCGGGTGCTCCGAGGTCCTGCTGGTGGAGGTCGCACCGGAGGCCACCCCGGCCGAGCCGGCGGTGGTCCGGGTGCTCGGCACCGGGGCGGACCAGATCGCGTACGGGCACACCCTGGTCGACGTCGGCCGGTTCGCCGAGGTGACCCTGGTGTTCGACCAGGTCGGTTCGACCACTTTGGCCGACAACGTCGAGGTGCTCGTCGGTGACGGTGCGACGCTGACCCTGGTCACCGTCGCCGACTGGGCACCCGACGCGGTGCAGGCGCAGCATCTGAAGTTCCGGCTCGGCCGCGACGCCCGGGTCACGCACATCCAGGTCACCCTCGGCGGTGACCTGGTGCGCCAGTTCACCAGCGTCGAGTACACCGGCCGGGGCGGCGACGCCGAGCTGTTCGGGCTCTACTTCGCCGACGCCGACCAGCACCTGGAGCACCGGCAACTGGTGGACCACACCGTGCCGGACTGCCGCAGCAACGTCGGCTACCGGGGGGCGCTGCAGGGCGACGGCGCGCACACCGTCTGGGTCGGCGACGTACTGATCCGCGCCGAGGCCACCGGCACCGACACGTACGAGATCAACCGGAACCTGGTGCTGACCGACGGCGCCCGGGCCGACTCGGTGCCCAACCTGGAGATCGAGACCGGCGAGGTGGCCGGGGCCGGGCACGCCAGCGCCACCGGCCGGTTCGACGACGAGCAGCTGTTCTACCTGATGGCCCGGGGCATCCCGGAGGCCGAGGCGCGCAAGCTGGTGGTCCGCGGGTTCTTCGCCGAGCTGGTCGACAAGATCCCGGTGGCCGAGCTGCGCGACCGGCTCGGCGACGCGATCGAGCAGCGGCTGCGGCGTGTCGAGGCCGGCGCGGCCGCGCCGCGCACCGCCGACGTGGCGGCACCACCGACCGTGCCCGGCCAGCCCGGCCAGCCCGGTGCGGTCACCGAGGGGACCCGCTGAGCATGTCCGACCTGATCCGGGTCTGCGCCACCGCCGAGATCCCGAAGGGGACGGCGGTCAGCGCCGACATCGACGGTACGCAGATCGCCCTGGTGCACACCGACGAGGACTCCTTCCACGCGGTGTACGACGAGTGCTCGCACGCCGCGGTCGCCCTCTCCGAAGGCGAGGTGGACGGCTGCACGTTGGAGTGCTGGCTGCACGGTTCGCGCTTCGATCTGCGCACCGGTGAGCCGACCGGGCTGCCCGCCACCGAACCTGTACCCGTCTTCCCCGTCGAGATCCGCGACGGCGACATCTACGTCAGTCTGACGCCGAGCAATGGAGTGACCGCACCATGAGCGTTCTGGAGATCCGTGACCTGCAGGTATCGGTCAAGCTGCCGGAAGGCGAGCTCAAGCCGATCCTGGCCGGGGTGACGCTGACCATCCGGTCGGGGGAGACACACGCCATCATGGGCCCGAACGGCTCCGGCAAGTCGACGCTGGCGTACTCGATCGCCGGGCACCCCAAGTACGAGATCACCGGCGGGGAGGTGCTGCTCGACGGTGCGGACGTGCTGGCCATGTCGGTCGACGAGCGGGCCCGCGCCGGGCTGTTCCTCGCCATGCAGTACCCGGTGGAGGTGCCCGGCGTCTCGGTGGCGAACTTCCTGCGTACGGCCAAGACCGCTGTCGACGGCGCCGCGCCGAAGCTGCGCACCTGGGCCGGTGAGCTGCGCGGGGCCATGGAGCGGCTGCAGATGGACCCGGCGTTCGCGCAGCGCAACGTCAACGAGGGCTTCTCCGGTGGGGAGAAGAAGCGGCACGAGATCGTGCAGCTGGAGCTGCTCAAGCCGAAGATGGCCATCCTCGACGAGACCGACTCCGGGCTCGACATCGACGCCCTGCGAGTGGTCAGCGAAGGGGTCAACCGGGTCCGCTCCACCGGGGAGACCGGCCTGCTGCTGATCACCCACTACACCCGGATCCTGCGCTACATCAAGCCCGACTTCGTGCATGTCTTCGTCGGCGGACGCATCGTCGAGGAGGGCGGCCCGGAGCTGGCGGAGAAGCTGGAAGCCGAAGGCTACGAGCGGTACGTCGCGGGTGCCGGCGCGGCCTCGGCCTGAGACTCACTATCACCCTGTGTGCAGAAGGGCGGCGTCGAGCCGATGAGCACCATAGCCATCCCCCGGGACACGCCGGCGCCGGGCGGTCCGTCCGCTCTGGACGTCGACGCCGTCCGGGCCGACTTCCCGATCCTCGGTCGGGAGGTCAACGGGCATCCGCTGGTCTACCTGGACAGCGCCAACACCTCGCACAAGCCGCGCCAGGTGCTCGACGCGCTGACCGACTACTACCAGTCGCACAATGCCAACGTCGCCCGCTCGGTGCACACGCTCGGCACCGAGTCCACCGAGGCGTACGAGGGCGCCCGGGCCAAGCTGGCCGCGTTCGTCAACGCGGGCAGCCCGGACGAGGTGGTCTTCACCAAGAACTCCACCGAGGCGATCAACCTGGTCGCGTACGCGTTCTCCAACGCCTCGACGGGCGCCGCGATCGGGGCCGACCCCCGGTTCCGGCTCGGCCCCGGCGACGAGGTGGTGATCTCCGAGATGGAGCACCACTCGAACATCGTGCCGTGGCAGCTGCTCTGCGAACGCACCGGTGCCACGCTGCGCTGGTTCGGGCTGACCGAGGACGGTCGGCTGGACGAGTCGCAGCTGGACGAACTGGTCACCGAGCGGACCAAACTGGTCTCGCTGGTGCACATGTCGAACATCCTCGGCACGGTCAACGACCTCACCGCGATCACCCGGCGGGTCCGCGAAGTCGGTGCGCTGCTGCTGCTGGACTGCTCGCAGTCGGTGCCGCACCGCCCGGTCGACGTCGCCGCGCTGGATGCCGACTTCATCGTCTTCACCGGGCACAAGATGTGCGGACCGACCGGGATCGGGGTGCTGTGGGGCCGCGCCGCGCTGCTCGCCGCGATGCCACCGGTGCTCGGTGGCGGCTCGATGATCGAGACGGTGGCGATGAGCGGGTCCACGTTCGCCGCCCCGCCGGCCCGGTTCGAGGCCGGCACCCCGCCGATCGCCCAGGCGGTCGGCCTCGGTGCCGCCGTCGACTACCTCGCCGGGCTGGGCATGCCGGCGGTCGCCGCGCACGAGCAGCGGATCACCGGGTACGCCCTGGAGGCGCTGGCCACCGTGCCGGGGCTGCGGATCGTCGGCCCGCCCGGCCCACACGGGCGAGGTGGCACGGTCTCGTTCGCGGTGGACGGGATCCACCCGCACGACGTGGGTCAGATCCTCGACGCCCAGGGGGTGCAGGTACGGGTCGGCCACCACTGCGCCCGGCCGGTCTGCGTGCGCTACGGCGTCCCGGCGACCACCCGGGCCTCGTTCTACCTCTACACCACGACCGGCGAGGTCGACGCGCTGGTGCATGGTCTGGAGAAGGCGCGGAAGGTCTTCGGCTGATGGAGCTCGACCAGCTGTACCAGGAGATCATCCTGGACCACTACAAGCGTCCGCAGGGGCGTGGTCTACGCGAGCCGTACGCGGCGGAGGCGCACCACGTCAACCCGACCTGCGGCGACGAGATCACCGTACGGGTGAATCTGGGTGCGGACACCCGGCTCGGGGTGTCGCACGACGGCCAGGGCTGTTCGATCAGCCAGGCCTCGGCGAGTGTGCTGTACGAGCTGGTCGACGGTCGGCCGGTGGACGAGGCGTTCGCGGTGCACGGCGCCTTCGTCGCGCTGGTGTCCGGCCGCGGCGAGGTCGAGCCGGACGAGGATGTGCTGGGTGACGGGGTGGCGTTCGCCGGTGTGGCGCGCTATCCGGCCCGGGTGAAGTGTGCGTTGCTGCCGTGGATGGCCTTCAAGGACGCCGCGGCGCGCGCCGGTGTGGGTGCGAGCCCGGAGGTGAAGCAGTGAGTGCCGAAGAGACCATGACCGGGGCGACACAGGCGACGGAGCCCACCGACGGCGGTACCGCCGCGGCGGCGACCGTTGGCCAGCCGGCGATCGCCGACATCGAGGAGGCGATGAAGGACGTCGTCGACCCGGAGCTGGGCATCAACGTGGTCGATCTCGGCCTGGTGTACGGCGTACACGTCGACGATGACAACATCGCCACCCTGGACATGACGTTGACCAGCGCGGCCTGCCCGCTGACCGACGTGATCGAGGAGCAGGCCCGTACCGCGTTGACCACTGGACCCGGTGGCGGACTGGTGTCCGACATCCGGATCAACTGGGTGTGGATGCCGCCGTGGGGGCCCGACAAGATCACTGACGAGGGCCGGGACCAGTTGCGGGCGCTCGGCTTCAACGTCTGACGGCACCCGCGCCGCCGCCGACCGTCCAGTCCGGCCGGCGGCGCGCGGCGGGTCAGTGCACCAGGCTGACCAGGGCCCGTTTGAGGAAACCGTCGTGCCGGTCGTCGACCCAGCTGACCGCACTGATCGGGCGCCCCTGCCGGCGGGCCTCGTCGCAGTAGTCCAGCACGTCGGTGGCCGGCTGGTAGTCGGTCACCGCGAGCGCCGCGTTGGCGCGCATGCGGTACGCCGCGTCCTCGGCGTCGCGTACCGCCACCCGTCCGTCGTCGTCGCGGCGGGCGGCCACGGTGATCTGCCAGCCGAAGATCTGGACCAGCACGATTCCGGGCGGGGCGTTCGCCGGGATGCTCACCTCGGCATTGGCCCGGGCGAGCGCCTCGGCCACCTCCCGTTGGTAGGTACCGGCCCAGGCCGCCTGCGCCTGTTGCGGACGCATCACCGACAGCAGGTCGGCCTGCCGGTCCGCAGGCATCGCGGTGAGCAGGGCAGCGACGGTGGGTTGCGGCAGCCGGTCGGCCACCGCGTGCACCTGCTCGGCCGGAAGCCGATTGAGCATGGCCACCGCCTCGGCGGTCGGCATGGCTCGGGCCAGGTCGGCCAGCTGATCGGTGCTGAGCAGACCCATCAACCGGGAGCGCAGATCGTCGCCGGCGGCCGGGAGCAGCCGGACCAGGTCGGAGGTCGTCAGCTCGGCGACTGCCACCGGGATACGGTCGGCCGGCATGGCTGCCAGCAGCCCGACAGCCTGTCGCGGCGGAGTGCTGCGGACCATCGCGATCAGCTGGGTTATGGGCATCATCCCACCGGGCAGCATGAGTGTCGTCTCCAGGGAGTCAAGTGATCGTTACGCGCGCCTGATGTGCCTAACATCCCTGGTCGGCGCGTTGCATCACCCCGTCGGCGGACAAGTTCCCCGATTCGGTCAGGCCGGTCCACCGGGCCGGCGGTGCGCCGCGTACCGCTTGGTCAGCCGGCGTCCCGCGACACCGTCGGGGATGGATCACCGGATGCCGTCGGATCCACCCATCACCGTCGATGATCTTGGCCCCGGTAACCGGCTGGGTGCCGGTGCCGGCCGCCGGTAGTATGGGTCCGTGCTGCTCTGCGAAGGCTGAACCGCCCCACGCCGACGGACAGGACGTCCGGTCGGCGTTTTGTCGTGTCCGCGAGTCAGCTTCCGATCTCAGGAGTGAGCTACCAATGATCACCGCTACCGGCCTGGAACTGCGTGCGGGCTCGCGGATCCTGCTGTCCGACACCACCCTGCGGGTGCAGCCCGGCGACCGGATCGGTCTGGTCGGCCGCAACGGTGCCGGCAAGACCACCACCCTGAAGGTGCTGGCCGGCGAGGGCCTGCCGTACACCGGACAGATCGACCGGCGCAGCGCGGTCGGTTATCTTCCGCAGGATCCGCGTACCGGCGATTTGAACGTGACCGCCCGCGACCGGGTGCTGTCGGCCCGCGGCCTGGACCGGCTGATGTCCCAGATGAACGAACTCGAGCAGCAGTTGGCGCAGGGCGGCACCGATGAGCGCCTGGTCCGCCGCTACGGCACGCTGGAGGACCAGTTCGCCTCCCTCGGCGGGTACGCCGCGGAGGCGGAGGCAGCCCGGATCTGCGCCAACCTGGGTCTGCCGGACCGGGTGCTGGGCCAGCCGATCGGGACGCTCTCCGGCGGTCAGCGCCGCCGTATCGAGCTGGCCAGGATCCTGTTCCGGGACGCGGCCGAGAACGGCGGCGGCATCCTGCTGCTCGACGAGCCGACCAACCACCTGGACGCCGACTCGATCACCTGGCTGCGTGGCTTCCTCGCCGGGCACAAGGGCGGGCTGGTGGTGATCAGCCACGACGTGGATCTGCTGGACGCGGTGGTCAACAAGGTCTGGTTCCTCGACGCCACCCGCTCGGTGGTGGACGTCTACAACGTCGGCTGGGCGGCGTACCAGCAGCAGCGGGAGACCGACGAGCGGCGCCGCCGCCGGGAACGGGCGAACGCGGAGAAGAAGGCCGGGGCGCTACTCGCCCAGGCCGACAAGATGCGGGCCAAGGCCACCAAGACGGTGGCCGCGCAGAACATGGCCCGGCGGGCGGAGAAACTGCTCGCCGGTCTGGAGGACGAGCGGGTCGCCGACAAGGTGGCCAAGGTCCGGTTCCCCAGCCCGGCCCCGTGCGGCAAGACGCCGTTGACGGCGGCGGGGCTGTCGAAGTCGTACGGATCGTTGGAGATCTTCTCCGGGGTCGACGTGGCGGTCGACCGTGGCTCCCGGGTGGCGATCCTCGGGCTGAACGGTGCCGGTAAGACGACGTTGCTGCGGATTCTCGGTGGCCTGGTCGAGCCGGATTCCGGGGCGGTGCGGCCCGGGCACGGGCTGCGGATCGGCTACTACGCGCAGGAGCACGAGACCCTGGACGTGGAGCGTTCGGTGCTCGACCACATGCGCAGTGCGGCGATCGACCAGGCGGACACCGACCTGCGAAAAATTCTCGGTGCGTTCCTGTTCAGCGGTGAGGACGTGAACAAGCCGGCCGGGGTGCTCTCGGGCGGGGAGAAGACCCGGCTCGCGTTGGCCACGCTGGTCTGTTCGGGGGCGAACGTATTGCTGCTCGACGAGCCGACCAACAACCTGGATCCGGTCAGCCGTGAACAGGTTCTCGATGCCATCGCCCGGTATCCCGGAGCCATCGTCCTGGTGACCCATGATCCGGGTGCAGTGCTGGCTCTCAAACCGGACCGGGCGATTCTCCTGCCCGACGGAGACGAGGATGCGTGGAGCGACGACCTGCTCGAACTCGTGGAACTTGCATGAGGACGTGGCCCGCTCGACATGCCAGCCCGGGTCGATGCCGCATCGGTGAACGTCATTATCGGATAGCGTGAATTGTATGAACAAGGGGTACCGGGTTGAGGTCGACGAAGGGCTGCCGGCATGCCGCTGGGATTCCTCGGCGGCGCCGTATCGGGTAACTGACAGGGCTGTGCGTGTCGGTTGGCGAACAGTTGATATCTGGCGCATGATCGTTGGAGGCGGTCTAATAGGTGGGACCGCATCGAACCGCACAGTCTGGGACGTGAGGAATCAACATGGCAGCCACCGGCACAGCCGCCACCACCGAGAAGGGTCGCCGGATCGTCGGAGCCGAGCGTCAGACCCTGGCCAAGGACCTGGTCAAGCGGTACACATCCGGCGAGAGCATCCGCGCCCTTGCGGCCTCGACCGGCCGCTCGTACGGGTTCGTCCACCGGGTGCTCACCGAGTCCGGCGTGCAACTACGCCAGCGTGGCGGCGCTCGGCGTCGCAAGAAGGGGTGACCATCCGGTCGCGCCCCGTACCCCGCTGCCACGGTCAGGGCCCTCGTTGACCGTGTCCGGTGGCGTACGACTCGACTACGACGGGCCGGTCGCGACGGTGACGTTGGACCGGCCCGACGTGCTCAACGCTCAAACCCCGCAGATGTGGCGGGCGCTGCGCGGCATCGGCCGGGAGCTGCGCGGCGACGTTCGCGTCGTGGTGGTCCGCGGCGCCGGTCGGGCCTTCTCCGCAGGCCTCGACCGGGGCGCGATCCAGGCACTGCTCGATCCCAGCGTTGCGGGTGGCACCGACGCGGATCTCGCCGCGACCGACCATCCGCGAGCCGACTCGCCTGGTGACGGTCCGCCCGGTGATGATCCGACCCCGCCGCCGTTGGCCGCCCTGTCGCCGGACGAGTGCGCCGCCCGGATCGCCGAGTACCAGGAGGCCTTCACCTGGCTGGCCCGCCCCGACGTGATCAGCGTCGCCGCCGTGCACGGCCCGGCCGTCGGCGCCGGATTCCAGCTTGCCCTCGGCTGCGACCTGCGCGTCCTGGCCGACGATGCCCGGCTGCGGATGGCCGAGGTGACCCTCGGTTTGGTGCCGGACCTCGGCGGCACCCGGCGACTCGTCGAGCTGGTCGGCTACGCCAGGGCCCTGGAGATCTGTGTCACCGGTCGCTGGCTCGACGCGGCCGAGGCCGATCGGCTCGGGCTGGCCAACCTGGTGGTGCCCGCTGCGGAGCTGGCCCCGGCCGTCGCCGACCTGGTCGCGGCCGTGCTGGCCGGGCCCCGCGACGCGGTCGTCGAGATCAAGGCCCTGCTCACCGGAGCCACCGACCGCACCCCCGCCGCCCAGCTGCGCGCCGAGCGGGAGGCGCAGACCCGACGGATCCGGGACCTGACCGGAGTCGGTGAGTAGTCGCCAGGTCGGGCGGTAAGGCCTCAACGGGAAGACGCCAGTTACCTGAACTGTTGTCGTAGGTGTCCGGGACACTGGTACCCGCGACGGTGGCGAGACGAAGGTGGCGGGTGCCGATGGCTGGATCCGGTGGGATGGGTGGCATGGGGGCAGGCTGGGGCATGCTGCGTTCGATGCGCGACGGCGACGAGCTGCGTTCTCACCGGGTCAGCCGGGGAACCACCCGGCGGATCGTCGCCTTCGCCCGCCCGTACCGGCGGGACATCACCGTCTTCCTGATCACCGTCGTACTGGCGGCCGGTATCGGTGTCGCCACCCCAGTCCTCGCCGGCGACGTGGTGAACGCGATCACCGCCGGTCGCGCCGACGCCGGCGCGACCGTGGTCCGGCTGGCCCTGCTGATCGCCGTGCTCGCCGTGGTGGACGCGCTGCTCTCCCTGGCCCAACGCTGGTACGCCGCCCGGATCGGTGAGGGCATCATCCTGGACCTGCGGACCCGGGTCTTCGACCATGTGCAACGGATGCCGTTGCAGTTCTTCACTCGGACCCAGACCGGCGCGCTGGTCAGCCGGCTCAACAACGACGTGATCGGTGCCCAGCGGGCCTTCACCTCGACGTTGTCCGGTGTGGTCAGCAACGTCATCCAGCTGGTGCTCACCGCCGCGGTGATGTTCACCTTGTCCTGGCAGATCACCGCACTGTCCCTGGTGCTGCTGCCGATCTTCATCGTGCCGGCCCGCCGGGTCGGCAAGCGGCTCGCGGAGATCACCCGGGAGTCGTACGACCTTGACGCCAAGATGAACGCCACGATGACCGAGCGGTTCGGGGTAGCCGGCGCGCTGCTGGTCAAGCTCTTCGGCCAGCCCGAGGTCGAGGCACGCCGGTTCGCCGAGCGGGCCGACCGGGTCCGGGAGATCGGCATCCAGTCGGCGATGTACTCGCGCACCTTCTTCGTGGCGATGCTGCTCGTCGCCTCGCTCGCCCAGGCGCTCACCTACGGACTCGGCGGCTGGCTGGCGGTCACCGGCGCGGTCAGCGCCGGCACCGTGGTGACCCTGGCCCTGCTGCTGACCCGCCTCTACGGGCCGCTGACCGCGTTGAGCAACGTGCGGGTCGACGTCATGAGCGCGTTGGTCTCCTTCGACCGGGTGTTCGAGGTGCTCGATCTCGCCCCGTCGATCGCCGAGCGCCCGGACGCCGTTGTCGTGCCGCCGGGCTCCAGCCGGCTGGAGTTCCGCGACGTCCGGTTCCGGTACCCCAGCGCCGCCGAGATCTCCCTGGCCTCGCTGGAGGACGTCGCGACGCTCGACCGCACCGTCTCCGAGCCGGTGCTGCGCGGGGTGTCGTTCGCCGTGGAGCCGGGGCAGCTGGTCGCCCTGGTCGGCCCGTCCGGCGCGGGCAAGAGCACCACCGCGATGCTGGTCTCCCGGGTGTACGACGTGACCGACGGCGAGATCCGGGTTGGCGGGGTGGACGTGCGCGACGCGACATTCGACTCGCTGCGCGACACCATCGGGGTGGTCACCCAGGACTCCCACCTGTTCCACGAGACCATCGCGGAGAACCTGCGGTATGCCCGGCCGGACGCCACCGACGACGAGCTGTGGGCGGCGCTGCGCGGCGCGCAGGTCGAGGAGCTGGTCCGGGCCCTGCCGGACGGGCTGGACACAGTGGTCGGGGAGCGCGGCTACCGCTTCTCCGGCGGCGAGAAACAGCGGATCGCGATCGCCCGGCTGCTGCTCAAGGCGCCGTCGATCGTCATCCTCGACGAGGCCACCGCCCACCTCGACTCGGAGTCCGAGGCGGCGGTGCAGCGCGCTCTGTCGGTCGCGCTGACCGGCCGTACCGCCCTGGTCATCGCGCACCGGCTGTCGACGGTGCGCGACGCGGACCAGATCCTCGTCCTCGACGAGGGCCGGATCGTCGAGCGCGGCCGACACGCCGAGCTGATCGCCGCCGGCGGGCTGTACGCCGAGCTGTACCGCACCCAGTTCGCGGTGGCCGACTCGCCGACCCCGTACCTCGACGACACCGGGCTGGATCCAGTGACGGCCGGGTCGGGTCGCGCCTTCCCGACCGAACAGGACCTGCCCCCGCCGCCCGGCGGTGCCGCCGGATAGCGGCCCGCCGTGGACTAGGCTGGGCCGGTGGAGTTGGAGGCTGAGGTCGCGGCGGCACTGCGCGAGTTCACGCAGCGGCTGGCCCCGCTCGATCCGGCACCGGCACCGGCGCGGTCGGCTGGCGTGGCGGTTCGCGTCGGCGACGCCGACCCTGTCGTACTGACCGAGTCGGTGGCTGCGGCGCTCTGCGCCGCCCTGCGGTCGTACCACGATCCCCGCGACCGGGGCCGGTGCGCCCAGTGCGGGGGGCCACGTCTCGACGAAGGTCTTCAGTGTCTCGACTGCGGACAACCGGCCGGCCTGTTCGGTCAGCTGATCCGCGAGCGGATGGCCCGCCACCAGTAGTCGCCTACCGTGGCGGTTCGGCCGCCACCGCCTGCCGCAGCCGGTCGAACTCGGCGACGAGCCGGTCGAGCTGGTAGTGGGCATTGAGCCCGCTCGGGTTGGGCAGCACCCAGAGCCTCGCGCCGCCGAGGTCCTCGGGTCGGGGTCCGACGAGTGCCCGTCGCTTGTCGAACGCCAGCCGGTACGCGGTCACCCCGACCACGGCGATCCACCGGGGTCGGCACGCGGCGGCCAACCTGACGAGCCGGGCGCCTCCGGCGACCAGCTCCGGCGCCGAGAGTTCGTCGGCCCGCGCCGTCGCCCTGGCGACCAGGTTCGTCACGCCCAGCCCGAACCCCGGCAGCAGATGGTCCTCGCTGGGGTCGAGCCGTCGGGGCGTGAAGCCGGACCGGTGCAGTGTCGGCCAGAACCGGTTGCCCGGGCGGGCGAAGTGGTGGCCGACGGCAGCGGAGTACAGGCTCGGGTTGATCCCACAGAACAACACGTCGAGGTCGGGTCCGACGACGTCGGGCAGGGTACGGCCGACAGCGTCGGCCAGGAGCTGCGCGATCGTGACCCGGTCGGTGGACACGCCGGGAAGCCGTTCAGGGACAGGGCAGCGCGCCGCCGTCGACGGGCAGCGTGATGCCGGTCAGGTAGCTCGCCGCCGGGGACAGGACGAACGCCGCCACTCGGCCGAACTCCGCCGGCTCGCCCAGCCGGCCGAGCGGGATGTCGGCCTCGGCCTCGGCCCGGGCCTGCTGCGGATCGTCGGTCGCGGCGAAGAGTTCCACGTTGCGGTCGGTCATGATCCGGCCGGGCAGCAGACTGACCACTCGCACGCCCCGGCCGGCGTAGCCGTCGGCGAGCTCCTTGGCGACCGCTGCGAGCCCGGGCCGCAGGCCGTTGGAGATGCCCAGTCCGGGCAGCGGCATCCGGGCCGACGTCGACAGCACCACGGCGACCGCCCCGCCGGCGGGTAGCGCGTCGGCGACGGTCCGCACCGCCCGTACCGTGCCGACGAATACCGTGTCGAACGCCGCCCGCCACTGTTCGTCGCTGACCGCGTGGCTGGGACCGGGTTTCGGCCCGCCGACCGAGATCAACGCTCCGTCGAGCCGGCCGAAGTGCTCATGGGCCGTCGCGACCAGGTGTGCCGCGCAGTCCGGCTCGCCCAGGTCGGCGCTGACCGCGATCGCGTGCTGTGGGCCGCCGAGACGTTGCGCCGCCGCCGTCACTCTGGCGGTGTCCCGGGCGGCGAGTACCACCCGCGCCCCGTCGGCGACCAGACAGGCGGCGGTGGCGTAGCCGAGTCCACGGGACGCGCCGGTGAGCACGTACACCCGGTTTTCGAGGCCTAGATCCATGGCCCGATCCTGCCGCATGCCGTGGGTCCGCCGGTGGTGACCCCCGCCGGCTACCAGCGGCGGCCGAACGTCCGTACCCGACCGGCGACCTGGACCGTCCACCCGCCGGGCAGCCGGCGGACCGCCGGGGAACGGCGTCGGCGGGGAACCGACGACCCGTCGTAGCGCCAGCCGACCTCCCAGCCGGCCAGCTCCGCCACGGCCAGATCCGGCAGACGGTCATCGGCGGCCAGCGCACGGGCGAAGTCCCAGCCGTCGCGCAGCCCACCCGCCGGCCGTCGGCCCGTTGCCCAGCGGACGAACGCGGCCGGCCAGGCAGCACCGAGTGAGGCGGCCAGTACCGGCCAGTGCCGGGCCACCTCACCGGCCCGCTTGCGGGCCAACGCGGCACGGGCGACCGACAACCGGTGCGGGTCGAAGCCGGGCGGCGGATCGGTGCCGTCGACGAGGGATGCGATCAGCGCACGCTGGGCAGCGGCGAGCTCCGCCCGTCGGGCGGCGGCGCGCTCGGCTCGGGGGTCGGAGCCGACGCCGGACGACACCCGCCCGGTCACGTGATCCGGCCCAGCCCGGCGGCCGCCGCGATCGCGTCCAGCTCGGCGCGCAGCACCTCGCCCGGCGGATAGTGCCCGTCCCGCTCCAGCAGCACCGCTGGTGGCCGCCGCCGGGCGCACAGCTCGGCGAGCAGCTGCAGCACCTCGGCCGGGACCGGGTCGGTGTGCGTGTCGTGGTAGATCCCGTCCCGGTCGGCGGCACCGCCGGCGACGTGCACGTACGCGATGCGTTCCAGCGGCAGCCGGTCGAGCAGGGCGACCGGGTCGTCGCCCCGGTTGCGGGCGTTGGCGTAGACGTTCGCGACGTCCAACAGCAGCAGCGCACCGGAGCGTTCGAGGATCTCGCTGACGAAGTCGGCTTCGTCGAGTTCGTCGTCGGGCCAGTCGAACACCGCGGCGATCGGTTCGAGCGCGACCGGCACCGGCAGCTCGGCGGCCACCCGCCGGACGTTGCCGACGACCGTGTCGACCGCCGCCCAGGTGCGGGGCAGCGGCAGCAGATGCCCGGCCTCGACCCCGCCGGCCCGGACGAAGGCGATGTGTTCGCTGACCAGTGGCGCGCCGAGCAGCTCGGCGACGCCCGCGAGCCGGTCGACTCGGTGCTGCTCGACCGGTTCGGCGCCGCCGAGGGACAGCCGTACGCCGTGCGCCACGACGGTCACCCCCCGCTCACGTAGCCGGCGCAGCCCGTCGTCCAGTGGCCGGCCGGGGTTGACGGACTCGGCGATCACCTCGCAGAAGCGCAATCCGGGCAATTCATCGACGAATCCCGAGATCTCCGGCCGCCAGCCGAGGCCGACCCCGAGCCCGCTGTCGGGGTTGACCGGCCAGGCGGTGGCGGACATCGGGCTCATCCGCCGCAGCCGCCACCGCAGCCGCCACCACCGCAGCCGCCGCCTCCGTCACCGCCGCTGTCACCGCCCCAACCGGAGGACCCGGTGCCGGCGCTCACCCGCTGGATCTCCGCGGTCCCCGCAAACGCCGGGTCCATGGCCCACAACGACGCCGCCCCGAAAACGCCGACCCCCATCGCCGCGCCGGCGACACCGTACGTCGCGGGGGCCGGCCGCAGGGTCGGCGACAGGTGACGGTACTGGCTGCGCAGTTTGGTGAGGAGGCGATTCGCGGCCCGGGTGCGGCGCGGCACCGAGAAGAACAGCACCAGCGCCACCGGCACGGTGACCGCGAGCATCAGCACCAGGTAGCCGACCGGCCGGTTGTTCGCGGCGCCGGCGAACACCCGCAGCACACCGACGGCGGCGAGGATCCCGACCGTGCCGGCGAGCAGCCGGGCGGTACGGCGTTGGCCGTCGCCGATGGCCAGCCCGGCAGAGACCAGGCCGTCGCGCATCCGGTGCAGCGCGTCGGTGACCCACTGGTCGGTCTGCAGGTCGCGGACGCGCACCTGACGCTGCGCGGCGTGGTGCACCGCCTGGTCGAGTTGCCCTGCCCCGGCCGGCAGCGGGCCGGCGGCCCGCAACGCGCCGCGGGTGCCGACGTCGACGCTGCCCGCCGAGCGCAACGCCGCCAGGCTGGCGTACACAGCCAACCGGCCCCCGCCGTTGAGGTACGCGACCTCGGCGCCGCCGAGCGATCCGGTGCGGCCGTCGTGCCCGGCGAGCGCGATCCGCCGGTAGCCGAGGTTGGCGAGGAGGAGCACCAGTGCGGTCAGTCCGAAGACGGCGAGGAAGGTGGGTCCGGGGATGCCCCAGGTTTCACCGGGCGTCATGGGGTCTCCTATTGCCGGGCGGGCGTCGGGTCGCCGACGCTTCCGCGCTGACGGTGGTCCCTATTGTGGGACGGGCGTGCCACCCGTCAGCGCGGCGTCGGGCGTCGTACCGCCTCCTCGACGATGTCGAGCACGGCGCCGAGGTCGCTGCCCGGCCGTCCCATCGCGAGCTGCAGCACCAGCCCGTCGTAGGCCAGCTCCAGGAACCGCGCCAGGACGTCGATCGGTACGTCGTCGCGCAGCACGCCGGCGTCGCGTTGGCGGCCGAGCCGCTCCCGGGTCGCCTCGGCGATCGCCGCCGACCGGGCGGCCCAGCGCCGGGCGAAGTCCGGGTCGGTACGTAGCCGCCGGGACACTTCGAGCTGGCTGCCCAGCCAGCCGGCGGTGTCCGGGGAGTCGGCCCGGGTGAGCAGATCGCGCATCACCTGGACCAGGCCGTTGCGGGCCACCGTCTCGACCATCGCGGCCGCGTCGTCCTCGGCGACCGCCAGGAACAGTGAGTCCTTGTCCCGGAAGTGGTGGAAGATCGCTCCTCGGGACAGCCCGGTGGCCTCCTCCAGCCGGCGGACGGTGGCACCTTCGTACCCGTGCCGGGCGAAGCAGACCCGGGCGGCGGCGAGGATCTCCTGGCGGCGTGCGTCGAGCTGGATCTGGCTCACCCGGGGCATGATGTGATCGTGTCAGGTGGGCAGAGCGGTAGCAAGCCGTACGTACGGCTTGCTACCGGCACTCGTTTACATTCTGGGACTGTTCCCCGCCATACGGTGTCGCGTAAGGTGCGCCCGTGCCACTCCTGCTCCTGGATTTGGACAACACCCTGCTCGACCGGGCCGGGGCGTTCCGTGTGTGGGGTCAGGAATTCCTGGACTCGGTCGGTGCCCCACGAGACGACATCGACTGGCTGGTCTCCGTCGATGCCGACGGGCTGACCGACCGGTGGGATCTGGCCGACGCGCTCCGGGAGCGGTATCGACTCCGGTCGTCGTCGGTCGACCTGGTCGAGGAGCTGCACGACGGCGTCGTGCGGCACACTCGGCTGGATCCGCTGGTCGCCTGTTCGTTGGCGATCGCCCGGGACGCCGGCTGGGTGCCGGTGATAGTCACCAACGGGACGGCCCGCCAGCAGGAGGCGAAGATTCGCCGGACCGGCCTGGACCGGTACGTGGCCGACTGGGTGATCTCGGAGGCCGCCGGGGTCAGCAAACCCAACCCGAGGATCTTCGCACTGGCCGCGCAGAGCGTCCGGATGCGGCTACGCGGCGCCTGGATGGTGGGTGACAGCCCGGAGGCCGACATCGGCGGGGCCGCCGCGACCGGACTGCCCAGCGTCTGGCTGCACCGGGGCCGCAACTGGCTGGACGAGCGGTACGCGCCGACCCGGGAAGCGTCCGGCGTGATCCCGGCCGTGGCTGCGGTGCTGGCCGGCTGATCTGCGGCTACCTGCGGCCTCGGGTACTACTGCAGGTAACCCTCCACCTCACCGGTGGGCCGTGGCTGGACGGCGTCCGGGTCGCCGCCGACGTTCCGGGCGGCCCGGCGGCGACGCAGCAGGTCCCAGCACTGGTCGAGCGCCTCTTCTAGCGCGCCCAGTCGGGCGTGCTCCTCGTCCGCGGAGAGCTGCCCGGCGGCGAACCTGCCACGCAGCTGGTGCTCCTCGTCGACCAGTTCCTGGATCCGGGCCAGCAAGGTCCTGTCGTCCATGGTCCGAGCTTGGCACAACACGGCGGTGGGTGGTGACCGGACCGGTCACCACCCACCGCCGCCGTTCATCCGTGACCGGGTCAGCCGGCCAGCATCTTGCGCAGCACGAACTGCAGGATGCCGCCGTGCCGGTAGTAGTCGGCCTCGCCCGGCGTGTCGATCCGGACCACAGCCTCGAACTCGACACCGGTGTCGGTGCGCACGGTCACCGTACGCGGAGTGGTGCCGTCGTTGAGCGCGGTCACCCCGACGATGTCGATCGTCTCGGTGCCGGTGAGCCCGAGGGAGGCGGCGTCCTGCCCGGCCGGGTACTGCAGCGGCAGCACCCCCATGCCGATCAGGTTGGAGCGGTGGATCCGCTCGTACGATTCGGCGATGACGGCCCGTACGCCGAGCAGCATGGTGCCCTTGGCCGCCCAGTCCCGCGACGAACCGGAGCCGTACTCCTTGCCGGCCAGCACCACCAACGGGACGCCGGCCTGCGCGTACCCCACCGACGCGTCGTAGATGCTGGTCTGCTCACCGGTCAGATGGTTGACCGTGAAGCCGCCCTCGACGCCCGGCACCAGCTGGTTGCGCAGCCGGATGTTGGCGAAGGTGCCACGGATCATCACCTCGTGGTTGCCGCGCCGCGACCCGTACGAGTTGAACTCATGCCGGGGGACGCCGTGCTCGCTGAGGTAGCGCCCGGCGGGGGAGTCCGGCTTGATCGCCCCGGCCGGCGAGATGTGGTCGGTGGTCACCGAGTCGCCGAGCTTGGCCAGCACCCGGGCGCCGGCGATGTCGGTCACCGGCCGCGGCGTCGGTGCCATGCCCTCGAAGTACGGGGGCTTGCGCACGTAGGTCGACTCGTCGGCCCAGGTGAACGTGTCGCCGGTCGGGGTGGGCAGCGACTGCCAGCGGTCGTCGCCGGCGAACACGTCGGCGTACGCCGCACCGAACCCGGCGGCACCGATCGCACTGGCCCGCACCTGTTCGATCTCGGCGTTGCTGGGCCAGATGTCGCGCAGGAACACCGGCTGGCCGTCGGACCCGGTGCCCAGCGGCTCGTTGGCCAGGTCGATGTCCATCGTGCCGGCGAGGGCGTACGCGACCACCAGCGGCGGTGAGGCCAGGTAGTTCATCTTGACGTCCGGGTTGATCCGGCCCTCGAAGTTGCGGTTGCCGGACAGCACCGACACCACGGTCAGGTCGTGTTCGTTGACTGCGGCGGAGATCTCCTCGGGCAGCGGGCCGGAGTTGCCGATGCAGGTGGTGCAGCCGTAGCCGACCAGGTGGAAGCCGAGCTTCTCCAGGTACGGGGTGAGGCCGGCCCGCTCGTAGTAGTCCATGACGACCTTGGAACCCGGTGCCAGGGTGGTCTTCACCCACGGCTTGCGGGTCAACCCCCGGTCGACGGCGTTGCGGGCCAGCAACGCGGCACCGAGCATCACCTGCGGGTTGGAGGTGTTGGTGCAGGAGGTGATCGCCGCGATCACCACGGCCCCGTGGTCCAGTTCGAACCGGGCGCCGTCGGCGCCGGTCACCTGAACCGGCTTGCTGGCCCGCCCGCCGGCACCGACCGAGGCGCTGATCAGCTCGTGCGGCTTGTCGGCCGGGTCGTCGGCGCCGTCGCTGGCCGGCGGGTCGCTGGCCGGGAAGGACTCGACGCTGGCCTCGTCGGCCGGGCCGGCCACGGACGGGGTGTGGTCGTCGGCGACGTAGTCGGTCAGCGCCGAGCGGAACATGGTCTTGGCGCTGCCCAGCGGCACCCGGTCCTGCGGGCGCTTCGGCCCGGCCAGCGACGGCTCGATGGTCGACAGGTCGAGTTCGAGCCGCTCCGAGTAGTGCGGTTCGGCGGCCGGGTCGTGCCACAGGCCCTGTTCCTTGGCGTACGCCTCGACCAGCGCGACCTGGGCGTCGTCGCGACCGGTGAGCCGCAGGTAGTTGATGGTCTCCGCGTCGATCGGGAAGATCGCGACGGTGGAGCCGTACTCGGGCGACATGTTGCCGATGGTGGCCCGGTTGGCCAACGGTACGGCGCTGACGCCAGGTCCGTAGAACTCGACGAACTTACCGACCACGCCGTGCTGGCGCAGCATCTCGGTGATGGTGAGCACCAGGTCGGTGGCGGTGGTGCCGGCGGGTGCCTCGCCGGACAGCTTGAACCCGACGACCCGGGGGATCAGCATGCTGACCGGCTGGCCGAGCATGGCGGCTTCCGCCTCGATGCCGCCGACGCCCCAGCCCACGACGCCCAGCCCGTTGACCATCGTGGTGTGCGAGTCAGTGCCGACGACGGTGTCCGGGTAGGCCTGCCCGTTGCGTTCCATGATCGTTCGGGCCAGATACTCGATGTTGACCTGGTGGACGATGCCGGTGCCGGGCGGGACGACCTTGAACTCGTTGAACGCGGTCTGCCCCCAGCGCAGGAACTGGTAGCGCTCCTTGTTGCGGCCGTACTCCAGCTCGACGTTGCGGGCGAAGGCGTCCTCGCGGCCGAACAGGTCGGCGATGACCGAGTGGTCGATGACCAGTTCGGCCGGCGCGAGCGGGTTGACCTTGGTCGGGTCGCCGCCGAGCTCGCGGACGGCCTCCCGCATGGTGGCCAGGTCGACCACGCACGGTACGCCGGTGAAGTCCTGCATGAGGACCCGGGCCGGGGTGAACTGGATCTCGACGCTCGGCTCGGCGGTCGGGTCCCAGGAGCCGAGTGCCCGGATCTGCTCGGCGGTGACGTTGGCCCCGTCCTCGGTGCGGAGCAGGTTCTCCAGCAGGATCTTCAGGCTGTACGGCAGGTGTTCGTGACCCGCCACTGTGTTGATCTTGAAAATCTCGTAGCTCGCGTCGGCGACGCGCAGCTGGCTCTTCGCACCGAAGGTGTCGAGGCTCGCCACGTCGGACTCCTTACCGCTGTGTCCCTGGTCGTCCTGGCAGTCTTTCGTACGGATTACCGCAGCGTTGGGGTGAGGTAACACTTACCCGGAGCGCGGCTCGCAACAAAACCGTACGTCCGTCTTGCTATTGTCGCAACCCGGTGTCGGCTTCCGGGACGGGTTTGTCGACCGGTCCCACCGGGCACTGCGGTCTCGTGGACACCTCGACCGACCTCGACACGCTCGCCGGCTTCTTCGACCGGTACGGCGCGGCGATCACCGCCGGCGATGTGCCCGGTATCGCGGACTGCTTCGCGTCGCCGGCGATGGTCGTCGCCGATGCCTACAGCTTCGCGTTCTCCTCGCCGGCGGCGGTGGCACTGTCCTTCGTCGGCGCCGCGCCCGACTACGCCCAACGGCGGATCGTCGCGTCGCACGCCCGCTTCCACCAGGTCCAGCAGGTGAGCATGACGTTGGTGGCGGTCGAGGTGGAGTGGGAGTACCTCGACGCCGACGGGCGGTCGGTGCCTGGCCAGCGATTCCACTATCTGTTGCGGCTTGGTCGCGACGCGGTGCGTATCTGTACTGTTACCCCACTCGACTAACTAGTCAGTAACTGGGCCTTTTGCACTGCGGGTCGGAATCGCTACTCTTCCGCGGGACGCCGGTGCGAAAAAGGGGGCCAACGTGGACGGCAGACACGCCGCGCGCACCGCCTGGACCCCCTCCACCGTGATCGTCCTGGCACCGTGGGTAGTCGTCCTTAGTGGACTTGCTGTCATGGTGGTCATCTTTCTGGTGGCTGCCGGTTGCGTACCCATGCAGACCCGGGCGATCGGTGAGCCACCGCCGACCGTGGTCCCCGAGTCCGAGCCCGAGCCCGAGCCTGAACCGCGGGTCGCCGCGAGCCCGCCGGCGGTGAACACCGGCGGCCAGCTTGTCGCCGCCGCCCCGCCGCCGTCCGGTGAGGCGGTCCTGCGACCCGCACCCTCCTCGCCGGCACCATCCACTTCGGCTGCCATGCCGCCGTCGCCGGCCGGTCCGACCCGCCGGCCGGTCGAGCCGCCGCGCGCCACGAAGCCTGCCCCGCCCCGCACCCCGGCGCCGCCGGCCGATCCCGACGTGGTCGGCCGCTACCGGGTGCTCCAGCAGTTCGGCGACGGGTTTATCGCCGAGGTGCTGGTGGTGAACACCTCACGGCGCGATCGTGACTGGACCGTCACCGTGCGGTTCCCGGACAACGTCGGCCGGCTGTACGCGGCCTGGGTGGAAGGCGCGCCGCAGGCGACTGTGCGCCGGTCCGGCCGGGAGTATGTCTTCACCGGTTCGGTGCCGGTCGGGGCCCGTTCGTCCGTGCCGTTGCGGTTCCACTTCGAACGCCACGGTCGCGGCACCACCCCGCAGCGCTGCCTGGCCAACGGCGCGCCCTGCGATCTGGACTGACCACGACTGCAAGATATTGCAGAATCTTGCAGCAAAGGTTAGCGTGCGCTCATCGTCAACGGAAGGCTGTCGATGGAAGCCGCACCCGTCCGCACCCGTGCGTCCCGCCTGGCGCCGTACGCTCTCGCCGCCGTCCTCGCCGCCACCTTGGCCGGCGTCCCGGCGCCGGTCGCCGGTGCCGCGCCCACCGGGACCGTACCCACGGGGACCGTACCCACCGGGACCGTCAGCCGCACCGAACAGTTCTACTTCCTGCTGCCGGACCGGTTCGCCAACGGCGAGCCGGGCAACGACTGGGGCGGGCTGACCGGCGACCGGCTCGTCACCGGTCACGACCCCACCGACAAGGGCTTCTACCAGGGCGGCGACCTACAGGGTGTGATCGACAACCTGGACTACATCCAGGGCCTGGGCACCACCGCCATCTGGCTCGCCCCGGTCTTCGTCAACCGACCGGTGCAGGGCAGCGGCGACGACGTGTCGGCCGGCTACCATGGATACTGGATCACCGACTTCACCCAGGTCGATCCGCACTTCGGCAGCACCGCTGACCTCAAACGGCTCGTCGACCTCGCCCACCGACGCGGCATCAAGATCTATCTGGACGTCATCGTCAACCACACCGCCGACGTCATCTCCTACGCCGAGGACAGCTACAGCTACGTCGACAAGGCCACCGAGCCGTACCGCGACGCCGCCGGCCGCCCGTTCGAGGACCGCAACCACGCCGACGGCAGCCGCGCGTTCCCGGACGTCGACACCGACTCCTTCCCGTACACCCCGGTTGTCGACCCGGCCGACGCGCGGGTCAAGGTCCCGGCCTGGCTGAACGACCCGACCATGTACCACAACCGGGGCGACAGCACCTTCGTCGGCGAGAACAGCGAGTACGGTGACTTCTTCGGCCTCGACGACCTGTGGACCGAACGTCCGGAGGTGGTCCGCGGCATGACGAAGATCTTCGCCGACTGGATTCGCGACACCGGAGTGGACGGCTACCGGCTGGACACCGTCAAACACGTCAACCTCGACTTCTGGCCGCAGTTCAGCCGGGGCATCGACGACGCCGCCCGGCGCGCCGGGCGCCCCGACTTCTTCACGTTCGGCGAGGTCTACTCCGCCGACCCCGAGGTCACCTCGACCTACGTCCGCCGGGGTGGACTACCGGCCACCCTCGACTTCGGCTTCCAGGAGGCCGCCCGGTCGTACGTCGCGGACGGCGGGCCCGCGACCGTCCTGGCCGAGCTGTACGCCGCCGACCCGCTCTACACCGCCCGGGACACCGACGCCGGCCGGCTGCCGACCTTCCTCGGCAACCACGACATGGGCCGGATCGGCACCTTCGTCGTCGACGGTGGCACCGACCCGGCCAGCCACCTGCGTCGCGACCTGCTCGCCCACGAACTGATGTTCCTCACCCGGGGCCAGCCGGTGATCTACTCCGGCGACGAACAGGGCTTCACCGGCGCCGGCGGTGACAAGGACGCGCGGCAGACCATGTTCGGCTCCCGGGTCGCCGACTACCTCGACGACGACCTGCTCGGCACCGACCGCACCCACGCCGACGACCAGTTCGACCGCGAGCACCCGCTCTACCGCGGCATCGCCGAGCTCGGCGCGCTGCGCGCCGGCCACCCGGCGTTGCGCGACGGCATCCAGGTCACCCGGTACGCCGCCGACGGCCCCGGGGTTTTCGCCTTCTCCCGCGTCGACCCGGCCGAGCGCGTCGAGTACGTCGTCGCGGTCAACAACGCCACCACCGCCCAGCAGGTCACCGTCGACACCTGGTCACCCGGTGCCACATTCACCAACGTGTACGGCGGGCACCGGCCGGTCCACGCCGACGCCGCCGGGCGGATCACGGTCACCGTGCCGGCGCTGTCCTCGCTGGTGCACCGGGCCGGCACCCCGATCCCGACGCCGACCGGCGTACCGTCGATCTCGATCACCGCCCCGGCCGACGGTGCCGCCGTCGCCACCCGGGCCGCCGTCACCGCCGAGGTGACCGGTGACCCGCTGGCCGAGGTCACCGTCGCCGCCCGGGTCGGCGACGGCACGTGGACCGTGCTCGGCCGGGCCCGGCACGCGCCGTACCAGGTGCACCACGACCTCGCCGGGTTGGCCGGCGGCACCCGGATCGAGTACAAGGCGGTGGTGCGCGACAGCAGACACCGGACCGCCACCACCAGGACCACCGCCGTGGTCGGCACCCCGCCGTCCGGTGACGCCCGCGACTGGCTGGTCGTGCACTACCAGCGACCCGACGGCGACTACGCCGACTGGGGCCTGTACACCTGGGGCGACATCGACCCCGACTGGCAGACCCCCTGGCCGGTCGGCCAGCCGTTCGTCGGTGAGGACAGCTACGGCCGGTTCGCCTGGGTGAAGCTCGCCCCCGGCGCGAAGTCGGTAGGATTCCTCGTCGTCGACGCCGACGGCACGAAGGACATCGACGTCGACCGGACCGTCGACGTGAGCGCCACCGGCGAGGTGTGGGTCAAGCAGGGCGACCCGGCGCTCTACCCGACCCGCCGCGACGCCACCGGCGAGGACGATCCACCGGTCGACGACGGCGTGGCGGTGCTGCACTACCGTCGCGCCGACGGCGACTACACCGGCTGGGGGCTGCACGTCTGGGACGGCGCCGCCACCCCCACCGACTGGGCCGACCCGCTGCCGCCCGCCGACCGCGACGACTACGGCGTCACCTTCCGGGTGCCGCTGGCCGACGGCGCCACCGGGCTGAGCTACATCGTCCACCGGGGTGACGACAAGGATCTGCCGACCGACCAGCGGCTCGACTTCGCCGCCGCCGGCCGCGAGGTGTGGCTGCTCGCCGGTGATCCGCAGCGGCTGCTGCCACCGGCGCCCGGCGGCGCCGGCCGCGACCTCGACCTGACCGCGCGGCGGGCCCACTGGATCGACCGGTCCACCGTGGCCTGGGCCACCGGACCGACCGACGGCAGACGCTACGACCTGGTCTGGGCGCCCGACGGCGGGCTGCGGGTCGACGGCGACGACCTCGTCGGCGACCACCGGTCGATCCCGCTGACCGCGCGGCGCAACGGGCTCACCGAGGACCAGCGGGCCGCGTTCCCGCACCTGTGGGCGCACCACGCGTTCACCGTCGAAGTCCGGGACCGGGCGACGGTCGCCGCCGCGCTGCGCGGCCAGGTCGCGGTCACCGAACGCGACCACGAGGGCAACCTGCTGGCCGTCACCGGCGTGCAGACGCCGGGCGTGCTCGACGACCTGTACGCCGCCGCGACGAAAGCCCCGCTCGGGGTCACCTTCACCGGCCGGCGGCCCACCCTGTCGGTCTGGGCGCCGACCGCCCGCACCGTGGCGCTGGAGTTGTTCGACACGCCGACCGCCGAGCCGCAGACCGTGGCGATGCGCCGCGACGACCGCACCGGCGTCTGGTCGGTACGCGGTGAACCGTCCTGGTCCGGCCGCTACTACCGCTACCGGGTCGACGCCTGGCAGCCGGCCGCCGGGCGGATGGTGACCGCCTCGGTCACCGACCCGTACGCGGTGGCGCTGGCCGCCGACTCCACGCACAGCCTGATCGTCGACCTCGACGACCCGGCGCTGAGCCCGGACGGCTGGACGCGGCTGCGTAAACCGGCGGCGGTGCCGGCCGGGCGGACCCAGATCCAGGAGGTGTCGGTCCGCGACTTCTCCATCGCGGACCACAGCGTCCCCGCCGAGCGGCGCGGCACCTACCTGGCGTTCACCGAGCCGGACAGCACCGGGATGCGGCATCTGACCTCGCTGGCCGACGCCGGCGTCACCCACCTGCACCTGTTGCCGACCTTCGACTTCGCCACCATCCCGGAACGCCGTGCCGCGCAGGCCGAGCCGGACTGCGACCTGGCCGCGCTGCCGGCCGACTCACCCCGCCAGCAGGAGTGCGTCGCCGCTGTGGCCGACCGTGACGGCTACAACTGGGGCTACGACCCGCTGCACTACACGGTGCCGGAGGGCGGCTACGCCACCGACCCGGACGGTGCCGCCCGGACCGGCGAGTTCCGCCAGATGGTCGCCGGGCTCAACGCCGCCGGGCTGCGGGTGGTGCTCGACGTGGTCTACAACCACACGTCGGCGGCCGGCGTGGACCGGCACTCGGTGCTGGACCAGATCGTGCCCGGCTACTACCACCGGCTGCTCGACGACGGCACCGTCGCCACCTCCACCTGCTGCGCCAACACCGCCCCGGAACACGCCATGATGGGCCGGCTGGTCGTCGACTCGGTGGTCACCTGGGCCAAGGCGTACAAGGTGGACGGTTTCCGGTTCGACCTGATGGGCCACCACCCGAAGGCCAACATCCTGGCGGTACGTCAGGCGCTGGACCGGCTGACCGTGGCCCGGGACGGGGTGGACGGCCGGTCGATCCTGCTCTACGGCGAGGGCTGGGACTTCGGCGAGGTCGCCGGCGACGCCCGGTTCGTCCAGGCCACCCAGGCCAACATGGCCGGCACCGGCGTCGGCACGTTCACCGACCGGCTGCGTGACGCGGTGCGCGGCGGTGGCCCGTTCGACGTCAACCCCCGGGTGCAGGGCTTCGCCACCGGCCTGTTCACCGATCCGAACGGTGACCCGGTCAACGGCAGCCGCGCCGAGCAGCAGACCCGGCTGCGCCACCAGCAGGACCTGATCAAGGTCGGGCTGACCGGCAACCTGGCCGGCTACACGTTCACCGCCGCCAGCGGCGACCGGGTGACCGGCGCCGACATCGACTACAACGGCTCACCGGCCGGCTACACGGCCGCACCCGGGGAGGCGGTCAGCTACGTCGACGCCCACGACAACGAGATCCTCTACGACGCGCTGGCGTACAAGCTGCCGGCCGGCACGTCGGCCGCCGACCGGTCCCGCGCCCAGCTGCTCGCCCTGTCGACGGTGATCTTCGCCCAGGGCACCGGGTTCGTCACCGCCGGCAGTGAACGGCTGCGCTCCAAGTCGTTGGACCGCAACTCGTACAA
The DNA here is from genome assembly GCF_029626105.1 of Solwaraspora sp. WMMD792. Lineage (NCBI taxonomy): Bacteria > Bacillati > Actinomycetota > Actinomycetes > Micromonosporales > Micromonosporaceae > Solwaraspora > Solwaraspora sp. WMMD792. The sequence continues at coordinate 3,081,857 of NZ_JARUBH010000009.1, read as the reverse complement.
CTCGGGGGACTGGTTCAACCAGATCCGCTGGGACTGCGAAGCCGGCAACGGATTCGGTGCCGGGCTGCCGCCGGCCGCCGACAACGCCGACAAGTGGCCGTACGCCGGGCCGCTGCTCGCCGACCCGGCCCTGGTGCCGGACTGCGCCACGATCGAGGCGACCGCCGCCCGGTACGCCGAACTGCTGCGGATCCGTGCCTCGTCACCGGTGTTCGCCCTGTCCACCGCCCGCGAGGTGCAGCAGCGGGTCAGCTTTCCGCTGGCCGGGCCGGCCGAGACTCCCGGCGTGATCACCATGCGGCTGCGCTCCGCCGGCCTGGACCGGCGGTGGCGGTCGGTGACGGTGATCTTCAACGCGACTCCGCAGACCGCCCGGCAGCGGCTGCCCGAGCTGCGCCGGGCCACCGTCGAGCTGCACCCGGTGCTGCGCGACTCGGCCGACCCGGTGAGCCGGCAGGCTGGCTTCGACACCGCCACCGGCACGTTCACCGTGCCGCCGCGTACCGTGGCGGTCTTCGTCCAGCCGACCTGACGGCCCACCGGATCGGCACCGGGGTCAGGTGAACCCGCGCCGGGCCGTCGGGGTCAGGGCAGTCGGGGGCCGGCGTCGCGCTGCGCCGCCAACCAGGCCTCGACCTCGTCGGCCTGCCGAGGCAGCCCGGCCGACAGGTTCACCGCACCGGCGGCGGTGACCAGCACGTCGTCCTCGATCCGGATGCCGACGCCGCGCAGCTCCTCGGGCACCAGCTCGTCCTCCGGCTGAAAGTACAGGCCGGGCTCGACGGTCAGCACGTACCCCTCGCCGAGCTCGCCGTCACGGTAACGTTCCTTACGGGCGTACGAGCAGTCGTGCACGTCGATGCCGAGCATGTGGCCGAAGCCGTGCAGCGTCCACCGGCGGTAGACGGTCGACTCCTTGTCCATTGCCTCGTCCACGCTGACCGGCAGCACGCCCAGCTCGGCCAGGCCTTCGGCGAGCACCCGCATGCAGGTCTGGTGCACGTCGCTGAACTTCACCCCCGGCTTGATGTAGTCCATGCCGGCCTGCTGCGCGGCGTACACGATGTCGTAGACCTGGCGCTGCAGGGCGGTGAACCGGCCGGACACCGGCAGGGTCCGGGTCACGTCGGCGGTGTAGAGATGGTGCCCCTCCACACCCATGTCCATCAGCAGCAGTTCACCCGGACGGGTGACGCCGTCGTTGCGTACCCAGTGCAGGATCGTCGCGTGCGCGCCCGCGCCGACGATCGAACCGTAACCGACGTCGTTGCCGTCGTGCCGGGCCCGCAGCGCGAAGACCCCTTCCAGCAGCCGCTCGGCGACCGGCCGGTCGGCCGGCAGCACCCGGGCCACGTCCTCGAAGCCGCGGACCGTCGCGTCGATCGCCGCCTGCAGCTGGGCGACCTCCCACTCGTCCTTGACCAGCTTCGCCTCGGCGATCGCCGTGGCCAGCTCGCGGTCGCGGGCCCCGGCGTCGTCGCCGCTGTCGTACGGCAGCACCGCCGCGTCCACCCGCGGGTCGAAGCCGCGCAGCACCCGGGTCCGGGCCGGCGCGCACCCGGCCAGCGCCTGCGGCAGCTCACTGAGCGGCGCTGTACGCAGACCCAGCTCGGTCGACTTCTCCGCCAGGGTGCGCCGCCGGCCCACCCACAGCTCGCCGTCGCGGCTGCGGAAGAACTCGTCGTTGTCCCGCGACGACCGCTGCCGGGTGTAGAGCACCGCGTCGTGTCCGTCCCCGGTCGGGTACAGCACCAGCACGCTGTCCGGATCGTGGTCACCGGTCAGGTAGACGAAGTCGCTGCCCGGCCGGAACGGGTAATCGGTGTCGTTGGCCCGGGTCTTCTCGGTGCCGGTGGGCACCACCAGGGTCTCGCCGGGGAAGGCGTCGGCGAGGGCGGCGCGACGGCGGGCGTGGTTCGGCGCCTCGGCGCGCGGGGCGAGCGGCAACGTGTCGTCGCGCCAGCCGGTGCGCATGAACTCCAGGAGCTTCTCCGGGAAGTCCGGGTCGTGCGACTCGGTGCGCGGCTGCTCGGCGACGACCTCGGCGGTCGTCTCGGTGCCTTCGGCGGTCATCTCGGTGCCGGTGGCTCCGGCCCGGTCCGGTGCCGTGCCCTCGGTCTGATCTTGTGTCATTTGCGTCCTCCCCACGGTTGGGCGTACTCGACGGTACCGCGTGACCGGCACGTGAAAAGATGTCTGCCATGTGCGGACTCCTGGCCTTTTTCAGCGCCCGCGGCGACGCCGGCGCACACCGCGACGCGATCGCCCACGCGTTGGAATGCCTGCACCACCGTGGCCCGGACGAGACCGGCGTGGAGGTGATCGGCGACCCGACCGGCCGGTGGGCGGACGCGGTGTTCGCGCACAAGCGGCTGGCCATCATCGACGTGGCGTCCAGCCAGGAGCCGCTCGCCTACGCCGACGGCCGCTACCTGCTCACCTTCAACGGCGAGATCTACAACTACATCGAGCTGCGGGACCAGCTGGTCCGGGAGTTCGGCGCGCAGTTCGCCACCGCCGGCGACGGTGAGGTGATCGTCGCCGGGTACCACTACTGGGGCGAGAAGGTGCTGCACAAGCTGCGCGGCATGTTCGCCTTCGTGATCTGGGACCGGCAGCGGCGTCGCGCCTTCGGCGCCCGGGACTACTTCGGCATCAAGCCGCTGCACTACCTGCAGACCCCGGACGGCATCTACCTGGCCTCGGAGAAGAAGGCGCTACTGCCGTTCTCCGCCGCCGCGGGTGCCGGGGACGCCGGGGTGGACACCGCGAATCTGTCGCACTATCTGACCCTGCAGTACGTGCCCGAGCCGCGCACCCTGCACTCCGGAATCAGCCGGATCGGCTCCGGGGAGTGCCTGACCTGGTCGCCGCCGGCGCTGGACCCGACGACCGGTGGGCCGGCGCCGGACCCGGCCGGCGGGGTGCAGGTCCGCCGCTGGTACCAGCCGATCTTCCGGCCGACGCCGACGCCGGACCCGCAGCGGCTGTACGACGAGATCCGCGAGACGCTGCGGGAGAGCGTACGCATGCACATGCGGGCCGACGTGCCGGTCGGAGCGTTCCTGTCCAGCGGCATCGACTCGACCGCGGTGGTGGCGCTGGCCCGCGAGTTCAACCCGAACATCCTGACCTTCACCGTCGGGTACGACGTGTCGGGCTACTCGGAGATCGAGGTCGCCCAGGACTCGGCCCGGCACCTGAACGTGACCACCATCCCGACGAAGATCGGGCCGCAGGACATGATGGAGGCGCTGCCGCGCATCGTCTGGCACCTGGACGACCCGGTGGCCGACCCGGCGCTGGTGCCGCTGTACTTCGTGGCGCAGAAGGCCGCCGAACACGTGACTGTGGTGCTCTCCGGCGAAGGCGCGGACGAGTTCTTCGGCGGCTACACCATCTACCGCGAGCCGCTGTCGCTGGGCGCGGTGCACGGACTGCCGGATCCGATGCAGAAAGGGCTGCGAGCCGTCTCGAAGGTGATCCCACAGGGGGTCAAGGGCAAGAGTTTCCTGGAGCGGGGCACCACCCCGATCGAGGAGCGCTACTACGGCAACGCGCGGATGTTCACCGAGGAGGAGAAGCGGCACCTGCTGCGTCGCTACGACCCGTCGGTGCGCTACACCGACGTGACCGCGCCGATTTACGCCGAGTGCGCCGAGCTCGACGACGTCACCAAGATGCAGTACGTCGACCTGTACACCTGGCTGCGCGGCGACATCCTGGTCAAGGCGGACCGGATCTCGATGGCGCATTCGCTGGAGGTGCGGGTGCCGTTCCTGGACAAGGAGGTCTTCGACGTAGCCGCGAAGATCCCGGTGGAGCTACGGCTGCCGCCCCGCTCCGACGCCACCAAGTACGCGATGCGTCAGGCCTTGCAGGGCGTGGTACCGCCGGCCATCGTGAACCGCCGCAAGCTCGGCTTCCCGACCCCGACCCGGGTGTGGTTGCGCGGCGAGATGTACGAGTGGGCCCGGCACATCTTCGCCACCTCGGGCGCCGGTGACCTGCTCGACCTGTCGTACGCGATGCGGCTGCTCGACGAGCACAAGCGTGAGGAGGCCGACCACTCCCGCAAGGTGTGGACGGTGCTGGTGTTCTGCATCTGGCACGCGATCTTCGTGGAGCGTTCGCTCGACCCCGGCATCCGGCGCAACCAGTCGGCGCTGCTCACCAAGCCGGTGGTCGGGTCGATGGTGGCCTGACCCATCGCGGTCACGCACCGCCGGGACTACCGAGGTCACGCGTCGACTGGGTCTGCGAGGCCACGCGCCGAGCGGGCCCGGCAGCGTTTCGCGCTGCCGGGCCCGGTCAGGTGGGAATCTGTCGTGTGCGGCGGTGGATCAGCTCGCGGAGCAGGCCGTCGACGGTGTGCCGGGGCTGCCGTTGGCGACGAAGCCGAACGTGGTCGACCCGCTCGGCGACAGTGACCCGTTCCAGGCCGCGTTGCGGACGGTGACACTCGATCCGCTCACCGTGTGGGTGCCGCTCCACAGGCTGTTGATGGTGACCCCGCTGCCGAAGTTCAGGGTCGTGGTCCATCCGCCGATGCTCGCGGAACTGTTGTTGGTGACCGTCACCTCACCCTGGAATCCACCGGACCAGGAGCTGGTGGTCCGGTAGGTCGCCGAGCAGCCGCCGGTGGGCGGGTTGCTGGTCGGCGGCGCGGTGGTCGGGGGCGCGGTGGTCGGCGGGGCCGTGGTGGGCGGCGGAGCGGTGGTCGGCGGCGGGGTCGGGTTCGGGTTGCCCCCGATCCCGGTGACCTCACCGTTGCCACCGTCGAACGTGACGTCCGAGCAACCGAAGAAGTTCTCCTGGCTGTCCGAGCGGACCCACCGCGAGTAGATGATGTGCCGGCCGCTCTTGTTGCTGGGCAGGTTGCCGCTGAAGTAGTAGTGGCCGTCGTTGGTGCCGACCGCGCCGCGCTGCGGCGGGTTGGTCACCGTCAGGAACGGCGTCGCCTCCAGGTCGCTCCAGGCCAGCGCGCGGTTCGGGCTCCAGCTGTCCTTGGTCACGTAGAAGTAGAACGTGCCAGGGTGGTGGGCCCAGTTGCTGTACTTGAACTCCATCCGGGCACCGGCGGTCAGGTGGGTCAGTGGCCAGTCGTTGCGGGCCAGGTTGTAGCCGGAGAAGCCGGAGTTACCACCGCTGCACAGCTGTCCGTCGGGGATGAAACCGGTGGTGCGGCCACCCGCGTCGGAGCGCAGCACGCTGAACCAGTTGTACAGCGAGTTGGCGCCGCTCTGGGCGACGGCGGCCGAGCAGGCCGGGTTCTGCGGGATGATCTGGCCGGTCTGCGTCAGACCGTCGACCCAGCAGAGGTAGGTGCGGCTGCCCGGCGTCATGGCGGCACCGTGCGCGGAAGCCGCGTTGGGGGTCACCACCGTGAGCAGGCCGGCGGTGAGCGCGGAAGCGGCGGCAACTACCGCCACTCTGCGTAGAGCTTTCACCGAGACTCCTTCGTGAACCAGTCCACGGCGCGGGACAGACCCGGGCCGGCGGACAGGGCGATGGGTTCCGACATAACGGAACGTCAGGAAACATGAGGAGGAACGGCGAGGGCCGGCCGTGCCGCGGACGCGGTTGACCGACGTGCCGTCCGATGGACGTCTAGCGCGCTCGCGCAGCTCCCGGCGAGTCCGAAAGACAGCGAGTTGCCCCCACGCTGTCCTGGTAATCGATATCCCACCATACATCGATCGGAAGTGCAATAGTCGCTGCTCGATGTGCGGCGCGAGGTGCGGGGTGGCGACCGGTGCCCGGGCGCCGACCTGGCAGACTTCGGAGCGGCGAAACTGCAGGTGGGAGGAGATCCATGCGGTACGCGGTGGTGCTCGGCGAGGCACTGATCGACCTGCTCGACGGCGAATGTGCCGGCCAACCGGTCTACCGCCAGGTGATCGGCGGGGCACCGCTGAACGTCGCGGTCGGCGTCGCCCGGCTCGGCGGCGCGGTCGAGTTCGCCGGGACCCTCGGCGACGATCCGCTCGCCGACCGGATCCGCGACTTCCTGCGTACCGCCGGGGTCGGCGACCGGGCCCTGGCCACCGTGCCCGCGCCCACCACCCTGGCGGTGGCCACCTTCACCGGCGCCGAGCCGGACTTCCGCTTCTACGGCGACCCGCCCTCGTATGGACTGCTCGAACCGGCCAGCCTCGACGGGAAACTCGTCGGCGGCGCCGCTGTGCTTTACTGCGGCTCCATCGCGCTGCTGTGCGAGCCGACCCTGACCGCTGCCCGGCAGGCCTGGGCGGACACCGGCGGGCTGCGGGTCTTCGACCCCAACGTCCGGCCCCGGCTGCTGCCCGACGCCGCTTCGCTGGCCGCGTACCGGCAGGTCGTCGCCGGCTTCGCGGCAACCGCCGACCTGGTCAAGCTCAGCGCCGCCGACGCCGAGGCGCTCTACGACGGCGCCGACCCGGTGACCGCCGCCGCGCTGCTGCACGATCTCGGCGCCGGTGCGGTGGTGGTCACCCGGGGTGCGGACGGCGCCCTGGTCAGCGCCGGCCGCGAGGTGCTGACCGTGGCCGCCCCGACGGTGGCTGCGGTCGACGCCACCGGCGCCGGCGACTCGGTGATGGCCGCACTGATCGCCGAACTGCTCGGCACCGGGCTGCCGGCCGACGCCGCCGGCTGGGCCGCCCGGGTCGGGTTCGCCCTACAGGTGGCGGGGCTGGTGTGCGAGTCACCGGGCGGCGCGGTGTCGATGCCCACCCGGGCGGCCGTCGCCGAACGTTTCGGCTGACCTTTTGCGCCCGGCTGACCTGGTCGTCGCTGACGTTGGCGTCGAGACCGGGTTGGCGCAGCACGTGCACCCGGTCGGCGACCTCGGTGACGGTCGGCTCCATCCAGGTGGGAATCCACGTGGGACCCAGGTTTCGCGGACATTTCAGACGAGTATCGCTGGAAACCTTGACCGGTGGATGTGAGCGCTAACAGGATGAGGCTCCCGTCACGTTCGCGTCTGGAGCTCCATGCAAGCGTCCATCGGCCGCCACGTTCCCCGTAGCTCATCGACACGCAGGCCCAATCCTGTCCGGACCGAGCTCGTACCGGTCCGCCTCGCCAGAATTGTCAGACGGTGCGTTGCGGCGATCGCCCGGATCCCTGCGATGGTTAGCGCTCACTGGGCCAGCCTTCGACGCCGCCTCGCGTACATCTCGGCCGGCGTTCTCCTCTGTGGCGTACTGTCACCGGTCGGCGGGACGGCGCACGCCGCCGAGACCTGGTCCCCGCGCTCGTCGTACACGTCGACCGACAACGGCGACGGCACATACTCCGTACCGCTGCTGCGCTCCGACGTGCCGGACATCAGCGTCGAGCGGGTCCCGGCCGCCGAGAACGACGAAGGCCGGGACACCTACTACATGATCAGCACCACGATGCACCTCAGCCCTGGTGCGCCGATCATGAAGTCCTACGACCTGGTCAACTGGGAGATCGTCAACTACGTGTTCGACCGGGCGAGCATCGGCGACTCGTTCTCGCTGCGCAACGGAGGGAACTCGTACGGCCAGGGCCAGTGGGCGTCGTCGCTGCGCTACCACGACGGCATGTTCTACGTCGCGTTCAACACCAACAACCTCGGCGGCGCGTACATCTACCGTACCGATGACGTCGAAAACGGTGCCTGGCAGCGGACCCCGCTCGGCCGGGGCCTGCACGACCCGTCGCTGTTCTTCGACGTCGACGGCACCCCGTACATCTTCTACGGGTCCGGCGGCACCAGCGCGGTACGGCTCAACGCCGACCTGACCACGATCGAACAGGACTACCCGAACATCTTCACCGCCGCCGACTACGCCGGCCAGCCGTTCATCGGCGGACTGTTCGAAGGCGCCCAGTTCTACTACATCGACGGCTACTACTACGCCGTGATCATCACCTGGCCGTCCGGGCAGGGCCGGCAGGTCGTCATGTTCCGCTCGACCGAACTGCTCGGCCGCTACACCTCGGCCGGCGGCGTCAACACCTACGTTGCCCGTGGAGTGCTCAACTCCAACGGCTTCGCCCAGGGCAGCCTGGTGCCGATCGCCGCCGCTGACGGCGGCACCGACTGGCACGGCATGTTCTTCCGCGACACGTTCCCGATCGGCCGCATCCCGGCGCTGATCCCGGCCACCTGGTCGGACGGCTGGCCGGTCTTCGGCACCGACGGCGTCGTGCCGGTCGGTGGCGTGTTCGACAAGCCGATCCGGCTCAGCGCGGCCGATGAGCTGTTCCAACGGCAGAAAAGCATCGTCGTCTCCGACGACTTCGCCAACGACGCCCCGCACAAGGCGTACCAGGACGAACAGTGGACGATCCCGACGCCGCCCGCCATCGACGACTCGCTGATCGGCATCGAACTGCTCGACAACGCCGGCTTCGAATCCGGCGCGCTCACCCCGTGGGGCGCGCAGTACGGCGCCACGCTCAGCCTGGACTCCACCGACCCGGCCAGCGGGTCGGCGGCGCTGCGGGTGAGCAACCGGACCCTCAACGGCTCCGGCCCGCACCAGTTCGTCAACGGCAAGATGCAGCACGGGGTCACCTACACCGTGTCCGCGAAAGTCAAATACCTGTCGGGTCCGGCCAGCGTGCGGTTCCACCTGGTCGCCGACTGGGGCGGCGGTGTGCAGGTGATGGCCGCCGGTGACGTGCCGGCCGGCCAGTGGACCACCGTCACCGGCCGCTACACCGTGCCGGCCTCGGCCAACCTGGGCAACTTCAAGTTCGCCGTCGAGACGCCCTGGGCCAACCCGCAGCCACCGTCGTCGAGCGTCGAGTACCTGCTCGACGACGTGTCGATCGTCGGGCAGCCGTCGACCATCGAACACCCGACCGAGGCCGAGATCGCCCCCAACGGCTCCCGGCTCGACATGGCCTGGGAGTGGAACCACGCCCCGGACAACCGCTACTGGTCGCTCACCGACCGCGACGGCTGGCTGCGCCTGACCAACGGCAAGGTCGTCACCGGCGGGTACGTCTACACGAAGTTGTCCAACCGGGCCGAGCTCGCCTGGTTCGAGGAGGCCCGCAACACCCTGTCGCAGCGCACGTTCGGCCCGCGACAGTCGGCCGAGACCAAGATGGACATCTCGGCGATGCGCGACGGCGACGTCGCCGGTCTCGCCGCCTACAACCGGGGCTTCTCGTACGCGGCGGTCAAGCGCGTCGACGGGGTCAACACCCTCGGCGTGGTCAACCGGGGACAACCGTTCGCCGGCGACCTCGACCAGACCACGCTGGAGACCTTCCTGCCGGGTACGACCGTGGCCCTCGGCGACGCCACCGAGGTGCACCTCAAAGCCGACCTCGACTTCGCCTCGCCGACCGGGCAGCTCTGGACCACCTTCCACTACAGCCTCGACGGGCTCAGCTGGACCCCACTCGGGGACCGGGTCGGCCCGCAGACCCTCGACGGTTCCCTGGCCCACTTCATGGGTCACCGGGTCGGCCTGTTCACCTACGCCACTGAGACCACCGGCGGGTACGTCGACTTCGACCACTACCTGCTCAGCGACACCCTGACCGCGCAGGCCCAGCCGCTGCGTACCGCCGACCTCGACGCCGCCATCGCGCACGCGGCGACGCTGCGCGAAGCCGACTACCCGGCGGACGCCTGGGCCGCGATGCGGGCCGCCCTCGACGACGCGGTGGCCGCGCGAGCCGGCCAGTTCGGCACCCAGAACCAGATCGACGCCCCGGAACGGGCGCTCAGCTACCAGTTGGCCCGGCTCGGCGTGCTCAAGCTCGACACGCCGGCGCTGGTGTCGGTCGACACGTCGAGCCGCTGCCTGGCCAAGAAGGTCCAGCTGGTCGTGCACCTGACCGGTGCGGCGTCGTCGCGGGTGACCGGCACCGTGACCTCGCCGTACGGGACCAAGGAGTACGGAATACAGCCGGACGCCGGCAAGGTGCGCACCTTCCCGACCGGCGCGGCGTCGATGCCGGCCGGCGAGGTGACGGTGACCGCCACGGCACGTGTCGACGGCACCCCGGTCAGCACGACGGTGACGGTCCCGTACGACGCCCACGTCTGCCAGTGACCGAACGTCCACCCACCAACCGGAACCACTCAGAGAGGATGCTCGTGAGACGACACGTGACAACGGCGGCCCGACGACGGGTCGGCGCGCTCGCGGCGGTCGGCGCCCTGGTGGCCGCCGGGCTCGTCGCCCCGACGTCGCCGGTGTACGCCGCCGACGCCGACCTCATCGTCAACGGCGGGTTCGAAGCTGGACTCGACGGCTGGTTCGCCAACAACGGCAACGCCACCGACAGCGCGACGCTGACGCCGACCGACGACGCCTACTCGGGGGCGAGCGCGGTCCTCGTCACCGATCGGACGACCACCGGATCCGGTCCGATGCAGAACCTGTCCGGCAAGGTACAGGCCGGGCAGACCTACGCCCTGACCGCCCGGATCAAGTACGACAACGCGGCCTCGCCGGCGACCAAGCAGTTCTTCGCCACGATGCACTACGGCGGGGCGACGTACACCAACCTGGTCAGCGTGACCGCGACCAAGGGCCAGTGGGCGCAGTTCTCCGGGCAGTTCACCATCCCGGCCAGCCAGAACGTCGCGACGGCACGGCTGTTCTTCGAGACGCCGTGGACGTCGAACCCGTCGGCGGACCCGGACCTGCACCTGATGGACTTCACCCTGGACGACGTGTCGGTGGTCGGCGCTGCGCCGCCGCCGGCACCGTCGAAGACCATCGAGGTCGTCGGCAAGCTGCCCGGCGAGCACAACCCGTTGATCGGGCACAAGTTCGGCGCCGACGGGTACGGCTTCGTCCACGACGGCCGGGTCTACCTGTACATGACCAACGACACTCAGGGGTACGCCCCCGACCCGAACACCGGCGTCTCGCCCGGCATCAACTACGGCGACATCAACCAGATCACGGTGATCTCGACGACCGACATGGTCAACTGGACCGACCACGGCGAGATCCAGGTCGCCGGTCCGAACGGTGTCGCGCCGTTCACCAACAACTCGTGGGCACCCGGCATGGCCCGCAAGGTGGTCGACGGCGAGGAAAAGTTCTTCCTCTACTACGCCAACGGCGGGGGATCGAGCAACGTGATCACCGGCGCGTCGCCGCTCGGGCCGTGGGTCAGCGAGCGGACGAGCACGCTGATCGACGGCCGTACGCCCGGCGCCGAGGACGTCGCCTGGAAGTTCGACCCGGCGCCGTTCGTCGACGACGACGGCGAGGAGTACCTCTACTTCGGTGGCGGTCCCGCGTCGACCAGCATGCCGCCGGAAGAGCGGTTCAACAACCCCAAGAACCTGCGGGCGATCGAACTCGGCGCGGACATGGTGTCGACCGAGGGTACGGCCGCGGTGGTGGACGCGCCGGTGGCCTTCGAAGCGGCCCAGGTGTTCAAGCGTGACGGCAAGTACTACCTGTCGTACTCGTCGCACTTCGGCGGGCCGGACTTCGGCGGCAACCAGACGCCGCTGCCCGGTTACCCCGGCGGCGGCCAGATCGGCTACCTGATCTCCGACGACCCGATGTCGTGGCCGAAGGAGACGTATGCGGGTGTGCTGTTCCCGAATCAGTCGCAGTTCTTCGGGGCCGGCACCGGCGGCAACAACCACCAGTCCGTGTTCGAGTACGAGGGCAAGTACTACTTCACCCACCACGCCCCGACGCTGAACAAGCGGATCAACGGCAACACCACCCAGGGCTACCGTAGCCCGCACATCCAGGAACTCACCTTCAACTCCGACGGCACCATCCAGCAGGTCGTCGGCACCTACGCCGGCGTGGAGCAGGTCCGCGACTTCGACCCGTACCGCGTCTTCGAGGCCGAGACGTTCGGCTGGAGCAAGGGGGTCGCGACCGCGAAGGTCGACGGCGGATCCCCGCAGTTCGGCGACGCGGCACCCAACCTGGTGGTGCGCGACGTCGACAACGGCGACTGGACGGCGCTGTCGTCGGTGGACTTCGGTGCCGGGGCGGCGAGCCTGACGGCGAAGGTCCGTCCGCTGGTGGCCGGCGGGACGATCGAGGTGCGGCTCGGCGACGTGACCGCGCCGGTGGTGGCGACGATCCCGGTCGACGCGCCGCTGGGCGAGTGGACCGAGCTGACCGCGTCCCTCGACGGCGTCACCGGGGTGCACGACGTGTACTTCACCTACGCCGGCCCGGCCGGGGAGGACCTGTTCGAGCTGGACACCTGGGCGTTCGCGCGGGACCTGGCGGTCTCGGCGACCGGCAGCGTCCGGTGCTTCGGGCGTAACGCCCAGCTGGTCGTCGACGTCACCAACGACGCCTCGGCCCGGATCACCGGGTCGGTGGCGACGGACTACGGGACCAAGGAGTACGGCGTCCAGCCGGGGACGAGCAAGGCGCGGACGTTCCCGACCGGGACGGCGACCGTACCGGCTGGTGTGGCGACGGTGACCGCCTCGGCGAAGGTCGACGGTGCCCTGGTGTCGGTGACCCTTGACGTGCCGTACGAGGCACATTCCTGCGGTTTGACCTGACGTCTGTTTCTCTGCGGTACGGGGCGGCCCAGTCTTCCGGGCCGCCCTTTACCGTCGCCCGTGACATGTCTGATTGGCATCTCCCCCTGCGGAGTACCGCCCATCGGTCTTACCCAGTCGGCGGTGGTCGTGGGGCGCTTGGTGTGTGCGCCCGCGACCCCGAGGCAGCCAAACTGTTCACCCTCGACGCGTACGTCGCCGATCCGGCCATCCGCCGCAGGGCCTGGCAGGGACGCCGCGACCACGCCGCCTGGACGTCGAGGTCGCCGCCGAGTCCGGCGCCCGCGTCGTGATCATCAACGCCGCGCCGACACCGTACGACGCGATCGCCGACGCGGTGGTGCGTGAACCGATCGGTACGGTCCTGCCGGCACTCGCCTCGAAGTGAATGGCTCTCGGGGTGAGCGGCGTGACCCGGTCGGGTCGGGACCAACGTCCCTGGTGACCGGGTCGCGAAGCGGCGACGCTGAGTGAGAGGCGGGACAGGTATCCGCATCGACCGCCTCATCCGACCGTCCCGGAGGTGTCTCATGTCGGTGTCCTCGCTGCGTGCGCTGGCCGACGAGCAACTCACCGTGGCCCAGGCCGCCGACAACGGGCGCAGCGCCAAGACCGTACACGGTGGGCCTGACACGGCCCTGCGACACACGCTGCTCGCGCTGACCGGCGGACACGCGCTCGCCGAACACGCCAGCCCGGGTGAGGCGACCCTGCTGGTGCTGCGCGGCCGGATCCGGCTCGTCGCCGGAGACCGATCCTGGCCGGGCGAGACGGGCGACCTGCTGGTCATCCCGGACGCCCGGCACGCGCTGTACGCCGACGAGGACTCGGCGGTGCTGTTGACCGTCGCCCGCTGACGGCGGTGTCGGCGGCTCAGCCTGCCAGCATCCCTGGCCCGAACACCTCGTAGACGATCCGCTCGGCCGGCAGGCCTCGGAGCAGCAGCTCGCCACGGACCTGGGCCATGAACGGCACCGGCCCGCACAGGTGCGCGTACGTGTCCGGCGCGAACGGGATCCGTGCCGGATCAATCCATCCGGAGTGGATCGTCGCCTTCAGATCGGGGAGTTCGCCGTCGGTGGCGTCTTCGTACCACAGGTGTACCGACAGGTTGGGCATCCGCTGCTGAAGCTCCGGCAACTCGTGGCGCAACGGGTGCGCGGCCGCCGACCGGTCGGCGTGCACCAGCACCACCTCGCGGGCCGGCGCGACCGTGCTCAGCTGGGCGAGGGCGGCCATCGCCGGGGTGACGCCGATCCCGGCACTGACCAGCAGCAGCGGCACGCCGAGCTCGCCGATGGAGCTGACCTCGCCGAACGCCGGGCTCAGCCGCAGGACGTCACCGACGGCGGTCCGGCCGTGCAGTTGGCTGGAGACCGCCCCGTCCGGCACCGGCGATCCGGCTGACCCGCCCGCCGCGCCGGCCCCGCCCCGGAGCCGTTTGACGGTGATCCGCCAGGTGGCGGCGCCGGGCCGACCGGACAGACTGTACTGGCGGATCTGCCGGCCCTGGCCGCCTCCCAGATCAACCGCGACCGAGACGTACTGGCCGGGGGCGAAGGTGGGTGCCGGGTCGCCGTCGGCCGGGGCCAGGATCAGCGACACGACGTCGGCGGTCTCCGGAATCTTCTCGACGATCCGCCACGGCCGCCAACCGGCATCGGCCTGCAGGGGGAGGCCGGCGACGGTGTACAGCCGGGCCTCCCGGGCGACCAGCTCGCAGGCCAGCAGCCAGTAGACCTCGTCCCACGCCGCCGCGACCTCGGGCGTCACCGCGTCGCCGAGCACCTCGCCGACGGCGGCGAGCAGATGCCGTCCGACGATCGGATACTGGGTGGCGGCGATGCCGAGCGAGGCGTGCTTGTGCGCGATCCGGTCCAGGATCGGCGCCCAGGACACTGTGCTGCGCCCGGTCAGGTGCTCGGCGTAGGCGACCACCGCGGCGGCCAGCGCCGCCTGCTGGCGGCCGGTCGCCTGGTTACCCCGGTTGAACAGCTCCAGCAGCTCCGGATGGGCGGCGAACATGCGCTGGTAGAACCGGCTGGTGATGGCCTCGCCGTGGGCCTGTACGGCGGGCAGGGTCGCGGTCACCACCGCTGCTGAGGACTTCGAGAGCACGGTCACTCCTTTGGGGATCGGACGGGTACGACGCCACTAAACAGGAATCTATGAATCTTCTTTTAGGGCCATTGGTCCCGAGCTCGTTCACGCCGCGCCGGGCCGTACCAAGCCGTACCTGCCTGCCGTGGCTGATTAAGGTCGGGACGTGAAGCTCAACCGGTCCACGGACATGGCGTTACGGATCGCCATGCTCGCCGCCGCGTCTCGCACCCGTACCACGGTGGACGACCTGGCCGACCGGCTCGCCCTGCCACGCAGCCACGTCGCCAAGGTCGTGCAACGGCTGCAGCGGCTCGGCGTCCTGGTCACGGTCCGGGGCCGGGCAGGCGGCACCGCGTTCGCCCCGGACGCCGCCGAGATGACCGTGGCCCAGGTGGTACGGGCCTTCGAAGGCGACGGTGAGGTGGTCTCCTGCGAACAGCCGGCCTGCCCGCTGCGCGCCGGCTGCCGGTTGCGGGTCGAGCTGCGCCGGGCCCAGGCGGCCTTCCTTACCGCGCTCGACAAGGTCTGTCTTGGGGACCTCGTCGACGCCGACACCGGTCCACTGCCTGCACTGCTCACCATTGACCTCGGAGAACCGTCGCCGGCCCTCGACAGGCGCGCCGAGGTCAGTCAGGCCCGGTTGGACAGTTCGGCGTAGCCTCGGACGACCGCGACGCCCGCCGCCTGCGGCCCGAACGGCGCCCGCGCGGCTACCCGTTCCGGCGGTGCGCCGTCGGCGTGCCCGTCTCGGATCAGCCACTCCAACGCCACCAGGTCGGCGTGCTGGGCCCGGACGAAGTCGACGCCGACGCACGCGCCGTGGCCGGGCACCACGACACTGGCCGGCCCTAGCCGCCGCAGCACCGCCGCGAGGGTGTCCGGCCACTCCAGCGGGTAGGCGTCGTCGAACGACGGTGGGGCGCCCTGCTCGACCAGGTCACCGGCGACCAGCAGGTCCGCGTCCGGAACGTGCACCACCAGGTCGCCGATGGTGTGCCCGCGCCCGGGATGCCACAGCTCGACCGCCCGGCCGCCCAGGTCGAGCGTCGCGGCGCGGGTCACCGTACGGTCCGGTGGGTGAACCACCGCGTGGCTGAGCTGCTCGGCCAGCTGCGGATCGTGGCCGATCATCTCGCGGTACGCCTCGTCGCGGACCACCTCGACCGGGCGGGCCAGCAGGCGGGCCGCCTCCTGATGGGCCCACACCGGCGCGGGCGGGTCCCCGGCGGCCACCTGGTTGCCGAAGCAGTGGTCGAAGTGGTGGTGGGTGTTCACCACCGACCACGGCAGGTGGGTGATCCGTCGGGCCGCCTCGACCAGCTCGGCGGCCTCGGCCGGCGTACTGCCGGTGTCGACGAGCACGGCGGCGGCCGCGCCGACGACCAGCGTCGAGTTGACGTCGAGCCGGGGCCGGCGCAGTACGTACACCCGGTCGCCGACCTCGACGAACCGGGCGCTCATCCGGAGACTGTCCGCTCACCGGTGGGGTCGTCGCCGACGCGCGGCGCCGGCGTGCGGTCGAAGGCCCGCTCGACGAACCGGTGCCGGTCGACCAGGGCCCGCTCGATACGGCCCTGCGCGACGGTCGTGCCCGCCTCGAACACCACCACCTCGAAGACCAGCCGCCGCCCGTCGACCTCGCTCAGCCGGGCCAGCGCGGCCACCGTGCGGCCGACCGGGGTCGCAGCCCGGTGGTCCAGCTCGACCCGGGTGCCGACGGTGGTCATGCCGGGTGGCAGCCCGGTGGCGGTGGCGGCGACCGTCGCCGCCTCGGCCAGCGCGAGCAGCCGCGGGGTACCGAGGACCGGTACATCGCCCGAGCCGACCGCCTGGGCGGTGTCGGAATCGGTCACGGTCAGCTCGACCCGGGCGGTGGCACCCGGGCGGAAACTGTTCTCCGGCGTCTGTCCCATGACCGTTCAGCCTAGGTGCTCGACCTGCGTCGGACCACGAAAGCCCGACCGCGCGCCGGCGGTGCTCTGCCGGACCGCCATGGTGAACGGGGTCTGCACGTCGTACGGCGGCCGGGGCGGGCGTCCTTCGATCCGGTCGACCAGCCGTCGGACCGCCAGCCGGGCGATCGCCGCCTTGTCCGGGGAGATGCTGGTCAGGCTCGGGTTGGCGTACCGTCCCTCCTCGATGTCGTCGATCCCGACGACCGCGACGTCCTGCGGGATCCGCCGGCCGGCGTCGACGGCGGCGCGCATCGCGCCGAGCGCGATCAGGTCGTTGTACGCGAAGACCGCGTCCGGTGGCTCGGCGAGGGCGAGCAGTCGTCGCATCGCGGCCGAGCCGTCGGCCCGGCCGAACCGGTCGGTGACCACGGTCAGTTCCGGTCGGTCGGGCAGCCCGGCGGCGGCGATGCCCGCCCGGAAACCGCGCAGCCGCAGCTGCGCCGACTGCCGGTCGTCGTGGCCACGGGCCCCGATGAAGGCGATTCGGCGGCGGCCGAGCGCGACCAGGTGCGCCACCGCCGCGCGGCTGGCCGCGACGTTGTCGATGGCGATGTGGTCGTGCGGTACGTCGGAGACGCCCTCGCCGATGAGGACCAGTGGCAGTGCGTCGCGGCGGGCGAGCACCTCGGCGCGGCCGATCCGCACCGGGCTGAGGATCAGCCCGTCGACGACGTGCCGGCGGGAGCCGCCGAGTAGCGCCAGCTCCGTGTCGGGGTCGGCGTCGGTGCTCTCCATCACCAAGGTGTAGCCGAGCCCTGCAGCCTCCCGGATCGCCATCTCGGCCAGCTCGGCGAAGTACGGGTTGGTCAGCTCGGGGATGGCCAGCGCGATCAGTCCGGTTCGGCCGCGCCGCAGGTGCCGGGCGCTGAGGTTCGGGGTGTAGCCGAGTTCGTCGATGGCCTGCTGCACCCGGCGTCGGGTGGGTTCGGCCACCGGCCGGTAGCCGTTGACCACGTTGGAGACCGTGGCCAGTGAGACGCCCGCGCGCTCGGCGATGCTCCGCAGACTGGCACCCATCCGTCGATCCTGGCATACATCGACGGGCGGAGATTGACGGCGGTCGACTGGGCGTCTATAACGTTATAGACAACCTCGACGCACCTCGATGCACTTTCTGATCCGATCCCGTCCCCGGCCCGTCCACCGATGGAGACGACATGCGATCACCCCGTACCCGTTGGACCGCTGTCGCGGCAGCGACCGTGACCGCGGCCGCCGGCCTGCTCGTCGCGCCCCCGGCCGCCGTCGCGGTGCCCGCCCGCCCTGCACCGCTGACCACCCCGTGGACCGCCCAGGCGCTCACCGGCACCCCGCTGCCCGAGTACCCCAGGCCGCAGATGACCCGACCCGACTGGCGCAACCTCAACGGCGAATGGCAACTGCGGCAGTCCACCACCGACGACGCCCCACAGTTCGGCGTCGACCTGCCCGAACGGGTCAACGTGCCGTTCCCGGTCGAGTCGGCGCTGTCCGGCATCGGCCGGGCCGCAGACGACGACCGGCACCACCTGACCTACCGGCGCACCTTCACCGTTCCGCGTAGCTGGACCGGGCGGCGGGTGCAGCTGCACTTCGGTGCCGTCGACTGGCAGACCACCGTCTGGGTCAACGGCCGGCGGGTCGGCGGCCACACCGGCGGCTACGACGCCTTCAGCTTCGACATCACCAGCGCGCTGCGCGGCGGCCCGAACGAACTGATCGTCACGGTCTGGGACCCGACCGACAGCCGGCAGCACGGCAGCCTGCCACCGATCGGCAAACAGACCCGCACCCCCGGCGGCATCTTCTACACCCCGGCGTCGGGCATCTGGCAGACCGTCTGGCTGGAACCCACCCCGACCACCTCGATCAGCGACGTCGACCTGCGCCCCGACCTGGCCAGCGACACCATCCGGGTACGGGTGGCCACCCGAGGCGACACCACCGGCCACACCGTCCGCGCCGAAGCCCTCGCCGGAGCCACCGTCGTCGGCACCGCCACCGGCGGCTTCACCGAGTTCGCCGTGCCGGTGCCCAACGCCCGCCGCTGGTCCCCGGACGACCCGTACCTCTACGACCTGCGTGTCACCCTGCGTGACCGGCACGGCCGGGTCGTCGACCGGACCACCCACTACTTCGGCATGCGGGAGATCGGCGTACGGATCATCGACGGGGTGCCGCGACCGACCCTCAACGGCGAGTTCGTCTTCCAGCTCGGCACCCTCGACCAGGGCTACTGGCCCGACGGCGGCTACACCGCGCCGACCGACGAGGCGCTCGCCTTCGACCTGCGCAAACACAAGGACCTCGGGTTCAACACGGTGCGCAAGCACATCAAGGTCGAACCGCAGCGCTGGTTCTACCACGCCGACCGGCTCGGTCTGCTGGTGTGGCAGGACATCCCGTCGATGACCGCCCAGGACATCGACCCGACCGACGCCCAGCAGGCCCAGTTCGAGGCGGAGGCGCGCCAGATCGTCACCGAACACCGCAATTCACCGTCGGTGGTCAGCTACGTCGTCTACAACGAAGGCTGGGGCGAGCGGGCCCTGGCCGACACGATCCGGGTCGGCCAGGCCGTCAAGGACCTCGACCCGACCCGGCTGGTCAACACCCACAGCGGGTACAACTGCTGCCAGTCGCTGGGCAACCCCGGCAACGGCGACATGGACGACTGGCACGTCTACGTCGGACCCGGCGCGCCCGCGCCGACCGGCGGGCGGATCTCCGTGCTCGGCGAGTTCGGCGGCCCCGGCCTGCGGGTGCCGGGCCACGAATACAGTCCGAACGGCAACTTCCAGGCGTACGAGTGGCAGCCGACCCCGGCCGCGTTGACCGACCGCTACGTGGGCCTGATCCAGGGCACCACCAACCTGATGATCGGCCGGGGCCTCAGCGCCGCCGTCTACACCGAGATCACCGACGTCGAAGGCGAGCTGAACGGCTTCCTCACCTACGACCGGCAGGTGGTCAAGATGGACGAGGCCCGGGTCCGGGCGGCCAACCTGGCGCTGATCGCCACCTCCCGGGCGCTGCCGTCGCGTACCCCGGTCGCCCTGCCGCTGGACGCCCGCCGGTCGCTGCGGGTCACCACACCCGGCTTCACCGACCGCTACCTGCGGCACCGCGACAGCCTGGCCTACACCGACGTGGTCACCGCCGACAGCCCGCAACTGCTAAAGGACGATGCGACGTACGTGATCCGGCCCGGTCTGGCCGACCCAAACTGCTTCTCGTTCGAGTCGGTGAACTTCCCCGGCCAGTACCTGCGGCACGCCAACTCCCGGGTCCGCAACTCGCCCGACGACGGCACCGCGCTGCTGCGCGCCGACGCCACCTGGTGCGCCCGGCGCGGGCTGACCGGTGCCGGGGTGTCGCTGGAGTCGTACAACTACCCGGGCTCGTTCCTGCGGCACTACGCCGCCGAGATCTGGCTCAGCGACGGCGCGGGCGGCCACAGCTGGAACTCGCCGACCAGCTGGGCGGCTGACGCGACCTGGGAGCTCAGCCCTGCCTGGGTTCCGTGACCGCGCCGACGCGGTAACGGTCGGCGACCGCCGCGAAGGCTGCTTTGGGCTCCCACGGAAGGCCGGCGTAGGCACCGCCGCTACGGCCGTCGAGGACCTTGACGATCCCGGGGCTGGCGAGATCGAGGTCGTCGCGGGGGTCACCGTCGGGGCGGTGCGGCAGGTTGTCAAGCGCGAAGAGGTGTACGAATGTGCTGTCGACCCCGGCGGAGTCGAAGATTTCGAGCAGGTCGCTGAGGTACGCCGCCTGGCCGGCCTCGTCGCGTTGGTACCGCCCGTTGAGCCGCAGCGGCTCCCCGGTGGCCTCGTCGTACTCGATGATCTCCATGCTGCGGGGCGCGACGTCGCCCGCGCCCCGCCAGGTGGCGGTGCCGAAGCCGGTGACGGCGACCGGTTTCGACGCAGCGACGAGACCGCGTACGCCGTCCCGGAACTGGTCGGCGACCTCGGCGGATCTGATCAGTTCGAGGGTGACGAAGTCGAACAGGTCCCACTCGACGCCCTCGAACGGTATCGCGGCGTAGGTGACCTTCCCGTGGAATCGCTCGCGGATCGCCGCCACGGCGGTGGGCAGGAAGCGCCCGAGCCGGGAGCGTGCATCGGCCATCCGGCGAGCCGGGTCCGCCATCAGCTGGTTGAGCCGTTGCTCGATGCGGTCGCCGTCGATGAACCCTCGGTTCATGACGCTCAGCTCGACCCCGGCGACGAACACCACCTCGGCGCCGGTGGCGCGCAGGCGTTCGGCCCGCTCGGCGCAGTCGAGCAGCAGCGCGAGGATCCCGTCGGTCGCCAGGTCCAGCGGGTACGGCGAGAACCAGACCTCCAGTCCAAAGTCGGCGGCGGCGCGGGCGGTGAGCTCCAAGCGCTGCGGGTCGCCGCCGATGACGTGGACGGCGTTGCAGTGCAGGTCGTCGCGGATGACGGTCAGCTCCCGCCGGACCCGCTCCGGATCGAAGTGTTCCAGTGAGTTCCGGCCGTCCCGGACGAAGCCGGTGTCGTAGGCGATGCCTCTGGCTCGCATGTCCTCATGGTCCTTCCTGGGCAGCTGTCGGGGGGTCGGACGGGTCGACGCTAGCATAAAAGTGCGGGCACGCAAGTTTGCGCATGCGCAATTAAGCGTGCGCGCAGTTGTCGTGCGATAGTGGGGGAGTGACAGCAGGTCGGCCACCCTTGCGTGAGCGGAAGAAGCAGGCCACCCGGGAGGCGCTTCGGGCGGCGGCGCTGCGACTGGCGCTGGAGCATGGGCCGGACAACGTGCGCGTCGACGACATCGCCGAGGCCGCAGGCGTGTCACCGAGGACCTACAACAACTACTTCTCTAGCCGGGAGCAGGCGATCGTGGCGGCGGTCACGGCTGAGCGCGGGTCCCGGCTGGCGGCAGCCATCGCCGACCGCCCTGCGGACGTCGGTCTGGCCGACGCTGTCACCGAGGCTGTCGTCGGGCAGTACGCCGACCCCGACGACCACGCCCAGGGCACCCTTCTGATGATCACGAGCAGCGCCGCACTACGTGCCTGCTACGTCGACGCCGTCACCGCGATCGAAGGCCCGCTCGCCCAGGCCATCACCAGCCGGTGCCCGGACGTGGACGGTCTGACCGGCCAGGTACTGGCCGCAAGCGCCAGCGCAGCAGCCAAGGTCGCGGTTCAGCAGTGGCTGCAGTCAAGCGCGGTGCCGCCGTCGATGCCCGGATTCGTGGTGCCGTCCGGGTCGCTGCCGGACCTGGTCCGGGCCGCGTTGACGCCGCTGCGACCGGCCTTCGACGCCGTTGCGCCGCCGTCGCCGTCGCAATGATCAGGGCTCGAGTCGGGTGGCTTCGGGGTCGGGCCCGTTGACTGCCCGTCCGCCGTCGACGGCGAGGACGACGCCGTTGACGAATCCGGCGGCGGGAGACAACAGGAAGGCGACAGCGTCGGCCACCTCCTGCGCGGTACCGACCCGGCCGAGTGGATGCAGTGCGGCCATCTCGGTGTCCACTTCGGGGTGCCGGGCACGGTACCGCTCGAACCGGTCGGTGGCGATCGAGCCGAGCGCGACAGCATTGGTACGGATGCCGGCTGGCCCGTGATCCACCGCCATTGCCCGGGTCAGACCCTCGACAGCAGCCTTCGCGGTCGCATAGGGCAGCGCTCCACGGACCGGGCGCTGCGCTTGGTGGGACGAGACGTTGACGATGGCCCCGCCTCGCCGGTGTGCCAGGAAGTGGTTGACCGCGACATGGCAGCCGGTGACCGCTAAAGCCAGGTTGGTGGAGATCAGGTCCAGGATCTGAGCCGCAGACACGTCATCCATACCCGCATCACCGAAGACCGCGGTGCTGACCCTCGTCGGCGAGGCGTTCTGCGATCGCGCGACCGATGCCCCGGGCACCTCCAGTGACCACATACGACGGCCGCGTCACCATGCTCGGATGCCTCCTCCGTGTGCTCGGTCCTCAGGTGTCGATGAGGCTCCGGGGAGGTTGTGGCGCTGCCTCGGCTCCAACCGCACAGGTGGAGCCGAGGCAGGGTGATCCGACCTACGGCCAGCTCAGGGCTTCAGGTCGGCGGCGGTCGACACGAAGGACTGCCACGCGGCCGGCCCGAAGGCCAGGGTGCCACCGTCACGGTCCTTGGTGTCCCGGACGAGGACGCGCCCGGTGATGTTGTCGGCCACCTCGACGCAGGCCCCGGTGTCGGACTTGGTGCTCTTGCGCCAACGAGGCTTGGTCAGGTCCATGTCTCTCCCGCCTTCGTGATCAGTTCGAGCGAGTGCGCGCAGGGTAGAGCGTACTGCCGGATCGACTCCCAGCCGCTCTCCAGGCTCGATGCCGGTGCGGTCGGGCGACTGGGCTGCCACCGGGATAGGGCCGACTCCGGAGAGGGAAGATCTTTGGTGTCTAGTCCACATCACGGGAAGTCGCACAGTTAGTGCGACGTGCGCCGCTGTGGGGTTGGGTAGTTCATCAAATTGAGGCACACTATGAAGGTGACAATCCCTCATGAGTGCACATGGTGATCGACTTGATGTCTCAAAATAGCTTGACATTGAAAAACTTCACCATCTTGAAGTCTGTCTTGTGTCTATGCGTCACCCACCCGGCTCGCCGTCGTTTACGTACGGTCGGTAGCCTGATGATGGGAGACGACTTGGGACCGATTTACGGCTTTCCGTGGCATCCTGAGATGGAGATCCGGAGGGTCCTGGAGGAACTGTACTGCCGTGGATTTACGGGTCGGGTGAGCCGACCGGAAGGTCGAATCTTCTGCAGTTGTGGCAATCACTCAAAGAGTTTGAAGTGGAGTCCGGAAGATGCCATGAGGTATGCGGATCGCCTCAGGGCATGGGCAAACTCGCTCAGGTGTCGACGGCGTCCAACCGGGGGCCGGCGGAAGGGGGATCGGAGGCTAGAATCGTATAAGGAGCTGAACGGATGGAGGCGAGGATCGTCTTACGAGCCGTGCCCCGAGGATGGGGTGCAGGGCCACGGCCAGTCGCAGCCGAGTTGCATGCCGATGCGGAACGCCTCTTGGAAGAGATCCTCGCGGTTGAGAACTCGGCCAGTGTCGCAGATGTTTCAACCTCCAGTGACGCCATCGAGGGTGTCATCGAAGTTGAGGCCTTCATTGAGGCCGAGAGGGAGGGTGCTGCGGTCGATTGGCTCGTGAGCGCCTTCGCGGTCGCGGCGGATGCCATCGAGCGTCGCCGGCCAGGCGGCCGGCCGTCGATCAAATATCGCAAGAAGCTTCTCTATATCGAATACTCCAATGATGACTTGTCGCGCGGTGACGATGGTGATCCCGAGTTGCCGCGCGGTGCCCATGGTAAACCTGATCCATCACGCCGGAACGTTTCCGGTGGACAAGGTGGGGATTTGATCATTGGCTGGCCAGACGCCGATGATGCGGCGCGAGTGCGACCGTCGCAGGATGGAAAAGGGTCCTTCGGGGAAACTGGCGACCGTGTGGTGGCTGTACAGTATCTGCTGATTCCGAAGGTGGGGTGGCATCCCTCACCGGTGCGGCCCCCGGGTGTGTGACGCTGTTCCCCTGATGAGACCAGGCGAAACAGGACGAGCTCCCGGTCACCGATCAGGTGACCGGGAGCCCTTAGTATCCTGGGCCAGGACCTGTAGAGCACGCCCCGTCCGGAGTACGCCGGGGCAGGGGCCCACACCCGCACGGGCGCGTACTCGGTCGTCGAAGGTCCGGCCGCCCCGACGGGAGTCGTCGTCCGGCGGTGCCGCGGGCTACCGTCGCGTGATGAGTGGTGTACGCGACGACGTCGACATCCGACAGGTCACCGGTTGGGTCGCCGCCGCCCGAGGGGTCCTGGCGTTGACCGGAGCCGGCATCTCCACCGACTCCGGGATTCCCGACTTCCGGGGCCCCAACGGCGTCTGGACCCGGGACCCGGAGGCGGCCAAGCTGTTCACCCTCGACGCGTACGTCGCCGACCCGGCGGTGCGGCGTCGGTCCTGGATCGGCCGCCGGGACCATCCGGCCTGGTCCGCGCAGCCGAACGGCGGCCACGCGAGTCTGGTGGAGTTGGAGCGGTCCGGCCGGCTCGCCGCGATCGTCACCCAGAACATCGACGGCCTGCACCAACGCGCCGGCAACAGCCCGGACAAGGTGATCGAGATCCACGGCACCATGTCCGAGGTCGAGTGCCTGAGCTGCGACGACCGGACCGGCATGGACGAGGCGCTGGCCCGGGTCGCCGCCGGTGAGGACGATCCGGACTGCCGCCTGTGCGGCGGCATCCTGAAGGCGGCGACGATCTCGTTCGGCCAGTCGTTGCACGGACCCACGCTGCGCCGGGCGGTGCGTGCCGCCGAACGCTGCGACCTGCTGCTCGCCGTCGGGACGTCGCTGACCGTGCAGCCCGCCGCCGGCCTGGTGGAGGTCGCTGCCGAAGCCGGTGCCCGGGTGGTGATCGTCAACGCGGCGGCGACGCCGTACGACCCGATCGCCGACGCGGTGCTGCGCGAACCCATCGGTACGGTGCTGCCCGCCCTCGTCCATCAGTTGATCTAGAAGGATCTGGCCGGTATATCGACCATAATCCTTCTAGATCGACGGTCGCGGCGAGGGCGGATCGGCTGTGCTGCGGGCGGCGCGGGCCCGGTCGCTGAGCTCCGCCGCCAGCCACCACGCCTCGGCGACGTCGCGGTCCTTGGCGGCGGCGCTCGGCCCGCCGGCGGTGTCGGCGTACACAGTAGCCAACCCGAGCAGCCGCTGTAGCGGCCCGCGCACCACCCGTACGCTCTGCATCCGCGCGTAGGGTACGACCAGCATCTGCCGGGTCAGCAACCCGCTACGGACGCTGAACACGTCGTCGGCGAGCCCGGCACCGAGCTTCGGCTGCACCAGCGGGTTGAGCCAGCGGGCACGGCGCGGCGGCGGCGTCATCGGCAGCGCGTCGAGCGCGATGCCGGGCAGCACGTCGGCGAGGATGTGGTTGGCGGTGGGCAGTACGCCGACCGGCAGCAACTGGTCGGACTGGGTGCTGCCACCCTGCCCGTCCGGTGCGGCGTAGCCGGCGACGTGCAACCGCATCCGCAGCCACTTCTTCCCCCGCCACAGCAGCGGCCAGGTCGCCCCGATCGCCTGAATCCGGTGCAGCGGTACGGTCTGCGACCGGGTCTCGGTCAGCCCGTGCCGGACCCGCAGACCCACCTCGTCGCGGGCCAGCCGGAAGTTCCAGTCGCTGAGCACCCGCCGGATCGGCTGCAGGATCACACCGGCGGTGGCGGTCAGGGTGCTGGCGACCGCCACGAACGACCAGGTGGCGTCCATCGCGAACTGGGCGATCACGAACGCGACACCGAACGGCAGGAACATGGTCTGCGGGGTGAGTAGCTGGCTGATCAGCAGGTCCCGGTTGACCACGGTGTGCAGCAGCCGGCCGGGTGGCGGCGCGGACGGGTCGGGCAGACCGGCCGGGGTACCGTCCGGCGGCGGTGCCGTCCCGTCGAGGGCTGCCGCGTCCGGTGCCGGCGCGGTGCGGCCGGCGCGGCCGGCGAGCGCCAGCAGCCGGGCCCGCAGCGTGGCGGCGTCGGCGACGGTCAGGAACGCCAGTGGTGCCTCGGTCTGGCCACCGCCGACCACTTCGAGCCGCAGCTCGGCCAGGCCGGTCAGTTGGGCGAGCAGTGGCCGGACCACTTCGACGGCCTGCAACCGCTCCAGCGGGATGGCACGGGTCCGCCGCCACAGCAGACCTTCGTGAATTCGCAGCTCACGGCCGACGACGTGGTAGCCGGTGTTGTACCAGCTGATCACCGCCACCGCCAGGTAGCCGAGCAGGCACAGCACGACCAGCAGCGCGAAGCGGCCGAAACCGACCCGGCCGAGCGTCTGCCAGGACAGGCCGGCGATGATCACCACGAGGGCCCTGCTGCCCTTGAGGATCGGGCTCAGCGGATGCAGCCGCTGGCGGGGCTCCTCGACTGGGCCGTGCGGCGGGTACGGCGGGTACGGCTGGCCGGGCAGTGGGTAGGCCTGGCCGGGCGGCGGGTACGGCACCGGGGCCCCGGGCGGCGGCTGGCCAGGCAGCGGGTGCGGCTCACCGGGCAGCGGCTGCGGCGGTGGGACCGGTTCGTGCGGCTGGCTCACAGGCCCTCCGCCCGGATCTCGCCGAGCGCGGTGAGCCGGTCCCGTAGCCGGGACGCCTCGGCGGGCCGCAGCCCGGGCACTCGAGCGTCGCTGGCCGCCGCAGCCGTGTGCAACTGCACGGTCGCCAGGTCGAAGGCCCGCTCCAGCGGGCCGGCGGAGACGTCGACGAACTGCATCCGGGCGTACGGGACGATCGACAGCCGGCGTACCAGCAGCCCATGCCGCACCAGCAGGTCGTCGTCGCGCTCGGCGTACCCCCAGGCGTAGACGGCCCGCACCGTCGCCACCACCCGCAGCACGGTGAGCAGCACGGCGGCGGCGAAGCCGACGCCGACGAACCAGAAACCGGTGATCGCCCAACCGACGCCGAGCCCGACGAGCAGGAAACTCATCCCGATGGCGAGCCGGATCAGCTCCACCCAGACCAGGTCGCGGGAGACGGGCTGCCACTGCACCGTCTCCGGCCAGGGCTCCAACGGGCTGAGCGGGGCTGCCGGTGCGGCGGACTGTTCGGTCACCCTTACGAGCGTAGGCGATCAGCCAAGCGGTGCCACGTCGCGGAGAAATCCGCGTACGTGCAGGAAGTCGCCGAGCCGGTCCCGGTGGTCGGCGCAGGCCAGCCAGGTTTTGCGGCGTTCGGGCTGGTGCAGCCGGGGATTGTTCCAGTTGAGCGCCCAGATCGCCGGGGCACGGCAGCCCTTGGCGGAGCAAGTCAACTGCTCGCCCGGTGCGGGGTCGGCAGGATCGGGGGAGGCGGCCACGGCACGAGTCTAGGTCGGGACCAGGCCAGAGGCGGTACGCGCCTGGAAGGAGTGAGCGCCGGGCGGCCACGGGGGAAGCCGCCCGGCGACGGCTGAATCGTACACACGCCGATCC
Source organism: Solwaraspora sp. WMMD792 (assembly GCF_029626105.1). Lineage (NCBI taxonomy): Bacteria > Bacillati > Actinomycetota > Actinomycetes > Micromonosporales > Micromonosporaceae > Solwaraspora > Solwaraspora sp. WMMD792. The sequence goes on along the minus strand of NZ_JARUBH010000009.1, from coordinate 3,054,340 downwards.
CCCTCGTGTCTACCCACCGGGCGGTGCTTTCTCAGCCCCTGCCCGCCGGTTCGGACCGGCGTGCGACGCTTAGTGCGGCACGACCTTTTCGACCGACGACGCCAGAACCCTGACGACGCCAGAACACGCTGTGGAGGACCGGTGGCCCAGCCGACCACGCCCGAATCTTCGACACCGACCGCTGCGCCGCCATCGCCCCCCGAGGCGACACCGGCCATCGACGCGACCCTGCTCGAGCGGGCGATGTTCGAGGTCAAACGGGTCATCGTCGGCCAGGACCGGATGGTCGAGCGGATGTTCGTCGCGCTGCTCGCCCGAGGACACTGCCTACTCGAAGGCGTCCCGGGGGTGGCGAAGACCCTCGCCGTGGAGACCCTGGCCACCGTCGTCGGTGGTTCGTTCGCCCGGATCCAGTTCACCCCCGATCTGGTCCCCGCCGACCTGGTCGGCACCCGGATCTACCGGCAGTCCAGCGAGAAGTTCGACATCGAGCTCGGGCCGGTGTTCGTCAACTTTCTACTCGCCGACGAGATCAACCGCGCGCCGGCCAAGGTGCAGTCGGCGCTGCTCGAGGTGATGAGCGAGCGGCAGGTGTCGCTGGGCGGGCAGACGCACCCCGTACCGGATCCGTTCCTGGTGATGGCCACCCAGAACCCGATCGAGCAGGAGGGCGTCTACCCGCTGCCGGAGGCGCAGCGCGACCGGTTCCTGATGAAGATCGTGGTGGGCTATCCGACCGACGCGGAGGAGCGGGAGATCGTCTACCGGATGGGGGTGGAGGCGCCGCAGCCGAGCGTCGTATTCAACCCCACCGACCTGGTCGACCTGCAGCGCAAGGCGGACAAGGTGTTCGTGCACAACGCGCTGGTCGACTACACCGTACGCCTGGTGCTGGCCACCCGGGCGCCGGCCGAGCACGGCATGCCGGACGTCGCGCAGCTGATCCAGTACGGGGCCAGCCCGCGTGCCTCGCTGGGCATCGTGCGGGCCACCCGGGCGTTGGCGCTGCTGCGCGGCCGCGACTACGCGTTGCCGCAGGACGTGCAGGACATCGCCCCGGACATCCTGCGCCACCGGCTGGTGCTCAGCTACGACGCGCTCGCCGACGACGTGCCCGCCGACCACGTCGTCGGGCGGATCATGCAGATGGTGCCGCTGCCGTCGGTCGCCCCCCGGCAGAACGCGACGCCGCAGCCGGTGGGACCGATGGGACATGCCGCGCCAGCCGCCGCGGTGCCCGGCCCGCCCGGTGGCGCTGCCTGGCCCGGGCAGTCGCAGTGACCGCTGCGGTGCCGAGTTCGGGCCGCGCGGAGGCGGTGCTGTCCCGGCTCTATCTGACCGTCACCCGCAAGCTCGACGGCCTCCTGCAGGGCGACTACGTGGGGCTGCTGCCCGGTCCGGGCAGCGAGGCCGGTGAGTCGACCGAGTACCGGCCCGGTGACGACGTACGCCGGATGGACTGGCCGGTGACGGCCCGGACCACCGTGCCACACGTACGGCGTACGGTCGCCGACCGGGAGCTGGAAGCCTGGGTGGCGGTGGACCTGTCGGCCAGCCTGGACTTCGGCACCGCCCGGTGCCTCAAACGGGACCTGGCCGTCTCGGCGGCGGCGGCGATGGTGCACCTGACCGCGCGGGGCGGCAACCGGGTCGGCGCGGTGATCGGCACCGGTGATCCGGCGCTCGGCGGCGTCCTCACCCGGCTGCCGGCGCGGACCGGCCGCAAGGAGGCGCACGGGCTGCTGCGGGCGATCGCCGGCACCCCGTCCCGGCCCGGCCGCAGTGACCTCGGCGCCCTGATCGACATGCTGAACCGGCCGCCGCGTCGCCGTGGTGTCGCCGTGGTGATCTCCGATTTCCTGGCCCCGCCGCAGCAGTGGGGCCGGCCGGTCCGCAAACTCGCCGTCCGGCACGACGTCCTCGCCGTCGAGGTGGTCGATCCGCGTGAGCTGGAGCTGCCCGACGCCGGCGTGCTGACCCTGGCCGACCCGGAGACCGGCACGCTGCACGAGGTGCAGACCGCAGATCCACGGCTGCGCCGGCGGTACGCCGAGGCGGCCGGGGCCCAGCGGACGGCGATCGCGCAGACTCTGCGCGGTGCCGGCGCGGCCCACCTGCGGCTGCGGACCGACTCGGACTGGCTGCTGGACATCGTCCGGTTCGTCGCCGGGCAGCGGCACGCCCGCACCCGTGGCATCGCCCGCCCGGCCCCCACCCCGCGCCCGGAAAGCGAAGCTCGATGATCCGTTTCCTGCAGCCCTGGTGGCTGCTCGCCCTGCTGCCGGTTCTGGCGATCGCCGGGATGTACGTGTGGCGTCAGTTCCGCCGCAAGGCGTACGCGGTCCGGTTCACCAACGTGGACCTGCTGCGTACGCTGGCTCCGCGTGGTCTCGGCTGGCGCCGTCACCTGGCCGCCGGGGCGTTCCTGCTCAGCCTGCTGGTGCTGGCGTCGGCGCTGGCCCGGCCGTCGATCGACACCGAGGAGTCGCTGGAGCGGGCCACCGTCATGCTCGCCATCGACGTGTCGCTGTCGATGGAGGCCGACGACGTCACTCCCAGCCGGATCGAGGCGGCCCAGCAGGCGGCGAAGGAGTTCGTCGCGGAGCTGCCGGAGGGCTACAACATCGGGCTGGTCGCGTTTGCCAAGTCGGCGAACGTGCTGGTCTCGCCGACCAAGGACCGGGCTGCGGTGTCCCAGGCGATCGACGGTCTGGTGCTGGCCGAGGCCACCGCCACCGGCGAGGCGGTGTTCACCTCGTTGGAGGCGATCCGGCTGGTGCCGACCGACGGCGCGCAGGGCCCGCCGCCGGCCCGGATCGTGCTGCTGTCGGACGGCTACCGCACCTCGGGCCGGTCGGTCGAGGAGGCCGCTGCGGCGGCGTCGGCGGCCAACGTACCGGTGTCGACGATCGCGTTCGGCACCGACGACGGCCAGGTGCAGATCGGCAACCAGGTGCAGCGGGTGCCGGTGGACCGGTTCGCGCTGGCCGAGTTGGCTGAGGCGACCAACGGCTTCTTCTACGAGGCGGCGTCGGTGGGCGAGCTGAACCAGGTGTACGAGGACATGGGTTCGTCGATCGGGCAGCGGACCGTGCCGCGCGAGATAACCCAGTGGTACGCGGCCCTGGCGTTGCTGCTGGCGTTGGGCGCGGCGGTGCTCAGTCTGCTGTGGACTTCGCGGTTGCCGTGAGACGGCCCGGCCGCAACGGTGGGTGACAGGCCGGGCAGTGGGCGACGGTCGACACGGTGACGGGGCCCGGCCGGCGGGTGACGGACACCCGCCGGCCGGGCCCCGTCACCGTGCGCCGCTGGCCAGTACGAAGATGACGGCGATCCAGACGGCGGCCAGGGTGAACCCCAGCGGTGCGACGTAACGGTTCATCGAGGGTGGACTCCGGCGACGGGCCGGCCACCTGTGGATCAGGGTGACCGGCGGGCGGGCTGACGGGGCGACACGGGCAGATCGCGCGGGCGCACCGGGAGCCGCGCCGACCTCAGCGCGCTCGACCGGTGGCCCGGCGACGACTAGGAGGATCGCTATCTCGCACAGCGATCACCTCCACAGGTCGTCCGGCCGTTGAACCGGGCAAGAGCGTACACCCGGGCCGGCGGGTCGGCACAATCCGCAGCAACGTGATCAGCCCGACGGCGAGAACCGGCAGGTAGACGGCCCGGTCGAGAAGCCACCCGGGATGCTCCGGTGCGGTGTGCACCCCGGCGACGGCGGTCCCGCCGGCGAGCCACAGCGCGGCGACCGTCAGCCCGACCAGTACCGGCTGGTGCCACAGGTAGACGCCGAGCGCGTGCCGGTTCACCGCCGCGACCACCGACCACCACCGGGCGGTGGTGTCGATCCGCCCTCGCCACCACCGGATCGCCAGCCCGGCCGCACCGACCTGCGCGGCCACCAACGCCAGCGTCGCCAGCGACGGCGGGTTCAGGTTCGACCGGACCTGCCCCGGTACGCCGACCGCGCTGGCGGGGTACCCGCCGACGATGGTCAGCACGGCCAGCACCGCCACGCCGCCGACCAGCAGGCCAACCGCGCAGCGTGCCGGCGGTGGACCGTACTCGGCCATCAGCAGCCCGGCGAGGAACGGCATCAGCCAGGCGGCGAAGACGGCGAGCACCGGCGGCAGATGACCGACATCGGCGGCGGTGACCACGGTGAGCGCCGCCGTCACCAGCGGCGTCACGATCACCAGCGCCCGTTCCGGGCCCTGCCGAACGCCGCGCAGCAGCGGGCCGCTGACCGCCCGCAGGACCAGCAGCACCACGAGGAACCACAACGGACTGACGGTGAGCGTCGCGACGGTCACCAGGCTGCCGGTCGGCGCGCCGGCGAGGTAGCCGACGACCAGCGCCAGCGCCAGGCCCCCGGCCAGCCCGGTCAGCGGTCCACGAAGCGCTCGGAGTTCGCCGGGCGTCTGCCGCCCACCGGGCGTCCGGAGTTCACCGGGACGGGACCCGGTCGACCGGCCCGACCGACCGCTGCGCGCGGCGGCGAACCCGGCGGCGAAGAACAGCAGGCCGAGGGTCTGCGCCAGCCAGCTCAGCGGCCTCAGCCAGGGCAGGTCGGTCAGCGGGCTGGCGGCCTGCAGCACCCCGTCGTCGGTCAGTACCACGGCGGTCACCCACCAGTGGCCGGCGACGACGCCGACGATGGCGAACGCCCGGATCAGGTCGACGACCGGGTCCCGCTGGGACGTCGCCGCCGCCTCTGTATGCACCCCGTTCACCGCGTCACCGCCATCGCCTGCGGGACGGAACCGGCCGGGTCGGCGGCGACCAGGTCAGCCGGGTCGCCCGCGACGAGTTCGGCGAGCGCGGCCAGGGTGCCGCTGCCTGCCCGCAGATAGCCGTCGTGTCCGTCGACACCGTCGGTGGGCAGCGGCCGGGCGCCGAACGACGGCGTCGACGGTGCCGTCCCGTGGCCGAACCCGGCCAGCCGTACCGCCGGCACCCGCCGGATCCAGTCGTCGGCGGCGGTGGCCTGCCAGACCCGGGCCGAGGTGCCCAGACCGTCGACGTGCGACGCGCCCATCCCGGGCGCGCCGAGCGCGACCAGGTCGGTGACGCAGCCGTCGAGCCGCGCCGCGGCCAGCCCAGTCACGAGCGCGCCGTAGCTGTGCCCGATCACCACGACGGAGGCGGCCGGTCGCCGCCGGCACAGGCCGGCGACGAACCCGACCAGGGCGGCCGCGCCGTCCTCGGCCCGGTCCCAACGCAGCGCCGCCGGCCCGAACCCCTCCGGCGGGTCGTAGCCGAGCCAGGCGACGACGGCGGTACGCGGTTCGCGGCGCTGCGCCGCCCCGTACAGCACCCGGGCCTGCACCGCCGGGGCGCGGTGGGTGACCCCGTCGAGGCCACGGTCGAAGGTGGCCAGGGTGTTGTCCGTTCCGGGCACCAGCACTGCGATCCGACGGGCGGTCGACAGGTCGCCGACCACTTCGACGGCGGTGCCGTCGCCGCTGGTGTCGAAGGCCAGGAACCGCCGGCCGGTGGTGTCCGGCCACGGTCCGCCGGGCCCGGTCGGCGCGGTGCCCAGGGTGACGCCGCACAACGTCGCGAGGGCGATCAGTCGGATACGCATACCGGTGAGCCTGCGACGCCGGTGTACCCACCCGCGTCGGGCCACAGAGCCAGCTTCGGCGTCGTACCCGTGGGCTATTCGCCGGCGGTGACCAGACCGGACTCGTAGGCGACGACGACCGCCTGTGCCCGATCGCGGACGCCGAGTTTACTGAGGATCCGTCCGACGTGGGTCTTGACCGTCTGCTCGGCCACGACCAGGTCGGCGGCGATCTCGCTGTTGGACCGGCCGCGGGCGATCAACCGCAGCACCTCGGTCTCCCGGTCGGTGAGCGAGGCCAGCGACACCGGTCGGGGACGGTGCTGCCCCGGGCGGGTGGCGAACTCGGCGATCAGTCGGCGGGTGACCGACGGGGACAGCAGCCCGTCGCCTGCGGCCACCACCCGTACGGCGTTGACCAGGTCGGCCGCGGGTGCGTCCTTGAGCAGAAACCCGCTGGCCCCGGCCCGTAGTGCTTCATAGACGTAGTCGTCGAGGTCGAACGTGGTCAGGATGAGCACCCGGGGCGGTTCGTCACGGGACCGCCCGTCGAGCAGTTGCCGGGTGGCGGCGATTCCGTCCAGCACCGGCATCCGTACGTCCATCAGCACCACGTCGGGGTCGAGCCGGCGGGCCGCGCTGACCGCGTCGGCACCGTTGGCGGCGTCACCGACCACCACAAGATCCGGTTGGGCGCCGAGCAGGGCACCGAAACCCTGCCGGACCATCGCCTGGTCGTCGGCGATCAGCACTTTGATCATGTCATCCTTCGGTCGTCGTCGGGCACGCTACCCGGTCGGGCGGTACGGCAACCAGGCGGTGACCACGAAGCCGGACCGGTCGTCCGGACCGGCGGTGAAGGTGCCGCCCAGCAGCTCGGCCCGTTCCCGCATCCCGACCAGCCCGTGCCCCCCGGTGGAGCGGTCGCGATCGGCGGCCAGCCGGCCCGGCCCGTTGCTGACCCGTACCACCAGGCGCGCGACCGTGGTCTGCAGCTCGACCTGGACCTTCGCCCCGGGTGCATGCCGGCCGGCGTTGGTCAACGCCTCCTGCACGATCCGGTAGGCCGCCAACCCGACCGGTTCGGCCACGGCGTGTGTGGCCAGGCGCGGGTCCGCCCGCAGGTCGACGTCGAGCCCGGCCCGGCGGGCGGAGTCGACCATCTCGGCGACGTCGGCCAGGCCGGGCTGCGGGCTGCGCTGGGCCCGTTCCGTCTCGCTGCGCAGCACGCCGAGCAGCCGGCGCATGTCGGCGAGCGCGGCACGGGCGGCACCGGCGATCGCGGTGAACTCGTCGTGGGTCGGCGCGGTCATCCCGGACAGCCGGTACGGCGCGGTCTCCGCCTGCACGGCGATCATCGACATGTGATGCGCGACGACATCGTGCATTTCCCGGGCGATCCGGGCCCGTTCCTCCAGCACCGCCCGGCGCTGCTGCTCCTGCTGGGTGACGACGGTCTGGCTGGCCAGCGCGTGCTGGCTGGCCCGACGTCGGCGTACCTGGTCAGCGACGGCGATGACCAGCGCGATCAGTCCGACCAGCACGTACATGACGTCCGAGCCGGTGAACACGAGTACGGGCAACGCGGTTACCGCCCCGGCCGTCGCCGAGACCCGTAGCTCGGCCCGCAGGGCGAGGGTGGCCAGCACGGACAGCAGGGCGAGGAGCTGGAACGGACTCCACGGGACCCCGTACGGATAGAGGACCATGCCGGGGAACAGCAGCAGGAACGAGATCTGCCAGGCCCGCAACGGCCGGAGGTAGGCAAGCGCCGCCGGTGCGACGCTGACGAAGCCGAGGACCGGCCCGAGCGGTCCCGGCAGGTGGCTGATCTCGTGCAGGTCGTACGCCGCCACCGCGCTGAGGAGCAGGAACAGGGCGAACGCCAGCCACCGTCCGATGGTCCGCCGCCGGTCGGGTGGGGCGGTGGCGGGCCGCGGCGGATAGTCCGGCCCGGAGATCAGCTGACGCCACGTCTGCCGGACCTGCTCGATCACACTGCTGCTCACCGCTGCCACCACCGCGAGGCTACGACCGGACCGACCTGGTGTCATGACACCGGGGAGCTAGCACCCCCGGGTTACTGCTTACCCGGCGGTAGCACCTAGTCTCCAAAGCCGGATCATCAATGACGAGGGGGGAACGTGGCCCGCACCGTACTGGTCACCGGCGGTAACCGGGGCATCGGCCTGGCGATCGCGCAGGCGTTCGCGAAGCAGGGCGACCGGGTCGCGGTCACCTACCGGTCCGGCTTCGACGAGCAGGCCGGCCTGTTCGGCGTACGCTGTGACGTCACCGACGCCGACTCGGTCGACCAGGCCTTCAGCGCGGTCGAAGCCGAGCTCGGACCGGTCGAGGTGCTGGTCGCCAACGCCGGCGTCACCGACGACACGCTCCTGCTGCGAATGTCCGAGGAGCAGTTCACCTCGGTGCTGGACACCAACCTGACCGGTGCGTACCGCTGCGCCAAGCGCGCTTCGACGAAGATGCTGCGGGCCCGCTGGGGCCGGCTGATCTTCATCTCGTCGGTGGTCGGCCTGCTCGGCTCGCCCGGTCAGGTCAACTACGCGGCGAGCAAGGCCGGCCTGGTCGGCATGGCCCGGTCGATCACTCGCGAACTCGGCGGACGCAACATCACCGCCAACGTCGTCGCCCCCGGCTACGTGGAGACCGACATGACGGCGGCGCTGCCCGAGGAGCGCAAGGCCGAGTACCGCAAGTCGATCCCGGCCGGCCGGTTCGCCACCGCCGACGAGGTGGCCGCCGCGGTGACGTGGCTTGCCGGCGACTCCGCCGGTTACATCTGCGGGGCGGTCATTCCCGTCGACGGCGGCCTCGGCATGGGGCACTGACCTCGCGCCGTACCGACCTGCGAAGCCGTACCGACCGCGATACCGCACCGACCCGACCTGGCTACCGAACACCGAACGGAGAAACCTGTGTCCGCACTGCTGGCCGGTAAGCGGCTGCTCGTCACCGGCGTCATCACCGACCAGTCGATCGCCTTCTCGGTGGCGAAGCTCGCTCAGGAGAACGGCGCCACCGTGGTGCTCACCGGGTTCGGCCGGATGTCGCTGGTGGAGCGGATCGCCAAGCGGCTGCCGGCCGAGGCGCCGGTGATCGAGCTCGACGTGACCAACCCGGAGCACCTGGCCGGGTTGGCCGACAAGGTCGGCGGTCACGTCGACGGCCTCGACGGGGTGGTGCACTCGATCGGGTTCGCCCCGCAGAGCTGCCTCGGTGGCGGGTTCCTCGACGCGCCCTGGGACGACGTGGCCACCGCGCTGCACATCTCCACCTTCTCGTACAAGTCACTGGCGATGGCGGCGCTGCCGCTGATGCGTCCCGGCGGCGCGGTCGTCGGGCTGACCTTCGACGCCACCCTGGCCTGGCCGGTCTACGACTGGATGGGCGTCGCCAAGGCCGGTCTGGAGTCCGCGTCCCGCTACCTGGCGCTGCACCTGGGACCGAAGGGCATCCGCAGCAACCTGGTCTCCGCCGGCCCGCTGCGCACCATGGCGGCCAAGTCGATCCCCGGCTTCGAGGCCTTCGAGCAGGCCTGGACCGAGCGGGCGCCGCTGGGCTGGCAGCTGACCGACCAGGAGCCGGCGGCGCGGGCCTGCCTGGCGCTGCTGTCGGACTGGTTCCCGGCGACCACCGGCGAGATCGTGCACGTCGACGGCGGCTTCCACGCCATCGGCGCCTGATCTTCGGGATGCGCCGCCGCCCGGCCCCGCCCGACCAGGAACAATAGGGCCCATGGCGTACGACGCACTGGTTCTGCTGTCGTTCGGCGGCCCGGAAGGTTCGCAGGACGTGCTGCCCTTCCTGCGCAACGTGACCCGAGGGCGCAACGTGCCGCCGGAGCGGCTGGCCGAGGTCGCCGAGCACTACCAGCACTTCGGCGGCGTGTCGCCGATCAACCAGCAGTGCCGGGAGCTGCTGGCCGCGATCCGCGCCGACTTCGCCGCCCACGGGATCGACCTGCCGGTGTACTGGGGCAACCGCAACTGGCATCCGATGCTGGCCGACACGGTGGCCCGGATGCGCGACGACGGGGTCCGCCGCGCCCTCGCCTTCGCCACCAGCGCCTACGGCGGCTACTCGTCGTGCCGGCAGTACCAGGAGGACATCGCCGCGGCGCGGGCGGCGGTCGGTTCGGACGCCCCGGTGATCGACAAGCTACGGCAGTTCCACGACCATCCCGGGTTCGTCGGCCCGCACGTCGAAGCGGTCCGGGCCGCGCTGGGCACCGTCGACCCGGCGCTGCGTCGGCGTACCCGGCTGGTGTTCACCGCCCACTCGGTCCCGACCAGCGCGGCTGCCGCCGCCGGCCCGGAGGGCGGGCGCTACCAGGCCCAACTGGCCGAGACCGCCCGGTTGGTCGCCGCCGACGCCGCCCCGGACCTGCCGTACGACCTGGTCTGGCAGAGCCGGTCCGGCCCGCCGCAGGTGCCCTGGCTGGAGCCGGACGTCAACGACCACCTGCGCGAACTCGCCGGTCAGGGGGTCGCCGCGGTGGTGGTCAGCCCGATCGGCTTCGTCTCCGACCACCTGGAGGTGGTCTGGGACCTGGACACCGAGGCGGCGGCGACCGCCAAGGAGCTCGGTCTGGCGTACGCCCGGGCGGCCAGCCCCGGCACCCACCCGGCCTTCGTGTCGATGGTCCGGGATCTGGTGTCGGAGCGGCTGCGCCCGGACGGCGCGGTCACCCGGGCGCGGCTCGGTACGCTGCCGGTCTGGGACACCTGCCCGGTGAACTGCTGCATTGCCTCTTCCACCCCCCGGAGATCCTCGTGACCGACCGTAAGCCCGTCGAGAGTTGGCTGACCGACATGGACGGTGTGCTGGTGCACGAGGGCCAACCGGTCCCCGGTGCGCCGGAGTTCATCAACCGGCTGCGCGCCTCCGGCAAACCGTTCCTGGTGCTGACCAACAACTCCATCTACACCCCCCGCGACCTGCAGGCCCGGCTCACCCGGATGGGGTTCGACGTGCCGGAGCAGGCGATCTGGACGGCGGCGCTGGCCACCGCGCAGTTTCTCGCCGACCAGCGGCCGGGGGGCACCGCGTACGTCATCGGTGAGGCCGGGCTGACCACGGCGATGCACGCGGTCGGCTACATCCTGTCCGACTACGCGCCGGACTACGTGGTGCTGGGGGAGACCCGCACCTACAGCTTCGAGGCGATCACCAAGGCGGTCCGGCTGATCAACGGCGGGGCCCGGTTCATCTGCACCAACCCGGACCCGACCGGGCCGTCGACCGAGGGTGCGCTGCCGGCGGCCGGTTCGGTCGCGGCGATGATCTCGAAGGCGACCGGGGTGGAGCCGTACTTCGTCGGCAAGCCGAACCCGATGATGATGCGGTCGGCGTTGAACACGATCGACGCGCACTCGGAGAGCACCGCGATGATCGGCGACCGGATGGACACCGACGTGCTGTGCGGGCTGGAGGCAGGACTGCAGACGATCCTGGTGCTCACCGGGATCAGCAGCCGCACCGACATCGACCGCTACCCGTACCGGCCGTCGCGGATCGTCCCGTCGGTGGCCGACCTGATCGACGAGATCTGACGCCACCGCCCCGTCCGACCGCGATCGGCAGTCAGGGTCGCAGCGGGGCGTTGCAGGCGGCGACCAGCGCCCGGCGGCAGGCGGTGGTCAGCGGTCGCAGCGCGGCGTCGCGCTGCTGGGCCTCGTAGCCGTTGACGGCACCGCCGGGAGCGACGTGCTCGGCGAGCGCCAGGACCTGGTCCAGCACGCTGGCCCGGGCGAACAGCCGGCGGGCCCGCGGATCGAATCCGGGCGGCAGGTCCATCCCGCCGTCCGGGCGGCGCAGCGCGGCCAGCGCCCCGGCCAGCTCCGGCCGCCAGTGGGCGACGTCCAGTCGGGTCAGCGCCGTGGTCGTCTCGGCCAGCGCGGTGGACAACTCGGCCTCGGCCTCGGCAGCGCTCGGCCCGGCGTGCCCGGCGGCGGGCAGCTCCTGCGGCAGCGGGTAGATCCGCCACAGCACCGTCTCGAAGGTGACCCCGGACCCGGACGTGTGCGAGCGTACTTCGGGGATGACGCCCAGCCCGCGCGCCACCACCGCTTCGCCGGCCAGCAGCGCCGCGCCGGTGAACTCGCCCGGACCGGGCAGGCCACGCGGGTCGCCGGGCGCCGGCAACGCCAGCCGGATCTCGTCCGGCGGCAGCTTCGCGAAGCAGGACAGTGCGTCGCGCAACGGCAGGTCGGTCCAGGCACCGGGTGCGTCGGCGACCAGATGCTCCTCGTCGCCGGCTATCTCGTCGGCTATCTCGTCGTACGGCACCAGGCCGGCGCGCCACGCGCGCACCCAGGCCACGAACCGGCTGGAGCGGCGCGTCGCGAGGGTCGCCGCGCCTGCTGCGGGGGACATGCACGCTAGGGTACGTGCCGCGCTGCCGGTTGTCTCGACACCGGGCGGCAGGTCACCGTCGGGGGTGTCCGGTCGGCGCGTCGGCGGGCCATCGCCGGCCGGTGCGGTTAGCCTGCCGGACGTGGGCGGTGACCGGCGGTACGGCGACGACGTGTTGGCGGGCAACTGGCGCCGCCGCCGGGTGGTGCCGGAGGTCGACGCCGAGCCCGACCTCGTGGTGGAGGACGCCGACTCCGGGTTCTGCGGCGCGGTCGTCGGCTTCGAGTCCGGCGCGGTGACGCTGGAGGACCGGCACGGCCGCCGACGACATTTCCCACTGGTCCCGGCCGGTTTCCTGCTCGACGGCCAGCCGGTGACGCTGCGCCGGCCGCCCCGCGAGCCGACGGCGCCCCGGCAGCGGCAGCGCACCGCGTCCGGGTCGGTCGCGGTCGGCCACCGGCCGGCCCGGGTCGCCCAGGCCAGCCGGATCTGGGTGGAGGGGGTGCACGACGCCGCGCTCATCGAGCGGATCTGGGGCGACGACCTGCGGGTCGAGGGCGTCGTCGTCGAACCGTTGGACGGCATCGACGGCCTCGCCGCAGCGGTGGCCGGGTTCGCGCCCGGCCCGCAGCGCCGGCTCGGCGTGCTGGTCGACCACCTGGTCCCCGGGTCCAAGGAGAGCCGGGTCGTCGCCACGGTCACCTCGCCGTACGTGCTGGTCACCGGGCATCCGTACGTGGACGTGTGGCAGGCGGTCAGACCGGACCGGATCGGGTTGCGGCAGTGGCCCCGGATCCCGCCCGGACAGCCGTGGAAGGAAGGCGTCTGCGCGGCGGTCGGCGTATCCGATCCGGCACAGCTGTGGCGCCGCATCTTGTCCAGTGTGCACAGTTATCAGGACGTGGAGACGCCGCTGATCAACGCGATGGAGCGGCTGATCGACTTCGTCACCGTACCGCCGCAGTGAGCCGGCGTGCGGTGACAGCGAGCCGACCGTGCCGCCGCAGTGGTGTGCCGGCGGCCGGTCAGCCGAGGTCGTCCGGGTCGCGGGTGAGGACGAAGGTGGCCAGGTCCAGCGCCGTCGGGATGCCGGTCGGTCCACGCCGTACGGTGAGGATCTCGCCCTGCTGGGCGCCGCTGCGGCCCTGCCAGCGGTCCGTACCCGCCGCGACGAACCGCGACGTCACCGGCTGCACCGGCCCGAGCAGGGTGAGGACCAGTTCGGCGGCGTCGGCGTCCCAGGAGACCTGCATCTCCCGTCCCATCCACCACCACCGGCCGCAGATGGCGTCGATCTCCGGCGGCGGCAGGGTGCCCGGCCGCCACGGTCGTGGCGCGACCGGTTCCCGGTCGAGCACCTCGACCAGCACCCGCAGCCCCAGCTCACGGATGCTGCCCCGGGTGAAGCCGTAGGAGTTGGCAAAGGCGACGACCGCGCTGCCGGTGTCGCGGTGCACGGCGAGCAGCGCGACGTAGCCGGGCATCGAGCCGCCGTGGCCGGCGAAGACCCGCTCGCCGACCCGGTACAGCTCGGGGCCGAGCCCGTGGCCGCCGGTCCACCGTTGCGGGTCGTTGATCGCCACCGGCAGGCACATCTCCGCCATCGTGTCGGGGTCCAGTACCGCCGGGTCCGGGTCGGCGAGGAACGCCGCCCACCGGCTCAGGTCGGTGACGGTGGACCAGAGTTGGCCGGCGGGGGCCATCGCGCCGGTGTCGGTACGCGGCTCCTCGCGCAGCGTGCCGTGCCACGGGTGCACCACGTAGCCGGCGGCGTACGGGTCGGTGGGGTGGTAGGTGGTGCGGGTCATGCCGAGCGGGCCGAGGAGGTCGGTGGCGACCAGTTCGGCCCACGGCGTGCCGGTGATCCGGTGCAGGGCGGCGCCGAGCAGCCCGTACGCCAGGTTCGAGTAGTGGTACGTGCGGTGTGGCGGGAAGGCCACCTTGTCCGGCCCGAGCCCGGCCAGCAGGGTGGCGACGTCGGTGCCGGTGACGCGTTCCCACCAGCCGTCACTGTCCGGTTCGCGTTGCAGTCCGGCGGCGTGGCCGAGGAGCTGACGCAGGGTGATCCGCTCGAACGGGACGTCGGGCAAATGGTCGCGGAGCCGGTCGTCGAGGTCGAGCCGGCCGGCGTCGCGCAGCCGCAGCACCAGGGTGGCGGTGAAGGTCTTGGTGATCGAGCCGATCCGGTACTGCAGGTCGGGGTGGGGCGGCGGGTGGTCACCGGCGGACGCGACGTGCACCAGCCGCCGGTCCCGGAGCACGCCGAGGACGACGGAGGGCGCCCGACCGTACGACTGGGTCTCGGCGACCGCGGTGTCGATCATGCTGATGGTGTCGGGGGACAGGGGTGCGGACACGCGTACCTGCTCCTTGCTCGTTGACTCAGATGCGACTGGTGCGTGACTCAGGGTGGAAGGGTCGGGCACGGCGCGCCGATAAGTGCCCGATTTGTCGGTTCCCGGGTCGCCGGTGGTGCGCGGACATGTCACGATCGGTGTGTGGAACCCGTCCTGTGGATCGTATTGGGCGTCGTACTCGCGGTCGCGGAATTATTCACCGCGACGCTGTTCCTCGTCATGTTCGCCGCCGGCGCGTTCGCCGCGGCGATCGCCGCCGCCCTCGGTGCCCCGGTCGCCGCCCAGGCCCTGGTCTTCGCCGCCGTCTCGGCGCTGACCGTGGTCGCCGTCCGGCCGGTCATTCAGCGGCACCGGCAGTCCGCGCTCAGCGGTGGCGAGGAACCGTTCGGCGTGCAGGCGATCGAGGGCGCGTCGGCGTTGGTGCTGGAGCGGGTGGACGCCGACGGCGGCCAGGTCAAGATCGACGGCGAGTTGTGGAGCGCCCGCTCGTACGACGGCACCCAGGTCTTCGCCCCCGGCGAACGGGTACAGGTGATCCAGGTCAAGGGCGTCACCGCGCTCGTCTGGCGGGACGACGTCACCGGCGGCGGACCGGCATGAACACCCCGGGCCGGCATCAACATCCCGAGCCGAGAAGGTGAACGACGATGGACTTAGTGATCGCGGTGCTGGTCGGGGCGGTCGCCCTGATCACGGTGATAACCCTGATCCGGGCGGTGCGGATCGTTCCGCAGCAGCGGATGGACCTGGTCGAACGGCTCGGCCGGTACCAGCGCACCATGACTCCCGGTCTCAACTTGCTCGTCCCGTTCGTCGACACCGTACGGGCCAAGGTCGACATGCGGGAACAGGTGGTCAGCTTCCCGCCCCAACCGGTGATCACCTCGGACAACCTGGTGGTGTCGATCGACACCGTCCTGTACTTCAAGGTCGTCGACCCCCGGGCCGCCACCTACGAGATCGCCAACTTCCTGCAGGCGATCGAGCAGCTCACCGTCACCACGCTGCGTAACGTCATCGGCTCGCTCGACCTGGAGCGGGCGCTGACCAGCCGTGAGGAGATCAACCAGCACCTGTCCGGTGTGCTGGACGAGACCACCGGCCGGTGGGGCATCAAGGTGACCCGGGTGGAGATCAAGGCGATCGAGCCGCCGCCGAGCATCCGCGACTCGATGGAGAAGCAGATGCGCGCCGAGCGGGACCGCCGCGCCGCGATCCTCACCGCCGAGGGGCACAAGCAGTCGCAGATCCTCGGTGCCGAGGGCGAGAAGCAGGCCGCGGTGCTGCGCGCCGACGGTGACCGGCAGGCCCGGATCCTGCAGGCCGAAGGCCAGGCGAAGGCGATCCGGACCGTATTCGACGCCATCCACCAGGCCAATCCGAGCCAGAAGGTGCTCGCCTACCAGTACCTGCAGGCGCTGCCGCAGATCGCCAACGGCCAGTCCAACAAGATGTGGATCGTCCCGGCCGAGCTGACCAAGGCCCTCGAAGGTCTGGGCGGGGCGCTCGGCGGGCTCAGCCAGATGGTCGGTGACGCGCCGTCGCAGGAGGTCGACTCCAGCGCCGTGGAGCGGGAGGCGGCCGAGGCGGCCGAGGCCGCCGCCGCCGAGGCGCAGCGGGTCAACGACGAGGTGCGGGCCGCCGAGCAGGTCACCAGCGGCGGTACGGCGACCGGCGGCGCCAAGGCCCGGCCGGCCGGGCTGCCCGCGCCCGAGCCGGTGCCCGCGTCCGAGCTGCTCGGCGAGCTGAGCGCCGAGCAGCAGCGCCCGCAGGCCGAACGCGGCTGACCCACAGCCGGGGCCCGGCCCGAGCCGATCGAGGCCGGGCCGGGCTGACCCGACCGGCTGAAATCCGAGGAACCCCCGCGTACCGCCGCCGTCGGCTGCCACGATCGGTCGGTCAGTGAGCACAGCCGACGGGGCCCGGTGCGGCCCCGCAGCGCGGGGGAGGCGACACCGTGACGCGCGCCGTCAGGAACACCCGGCCCCGGACCACCGCGTCCAACGCCGGCCGGTCCGGCCCGGTTCGGGTGGTCTCCCGCAGCGACGCCGGGGTCGCCGTGGTGGCCGCCGCCGCACCGGAGAACACCCCGGCCGGCCCGGCCACCAACGCCGCCTGGGCGTGGTCGATCCGTCGGTTCAGCCGGGTCGCCATCTGGACGTTGCCGGCATACGCGATCGCGTTCGGGATCGGCAGCCTGAGCGGACTGCGCGGCGGCGGCCCGGCGCCCGACCTGGTCGACGGCCGGCCGGCGTACCTGGTCTCCTGGGTGATCGCCAGCTGGCTGGGGCTGGTCGCGCTGGTGGCGATCGCCGGGATCCACGCCGCCGCCCGCAGCCGGGGCACCGCCGTTTCCGCGCTGCTGGTCGGCCTGGCCGGTACGGCGTCGACGGTGCCGTTCGTCGGGCTGCCCGACGGCACCGCCGTCTACGGCACGTCGGCCCGGTCGATCGCCCTGGTCGGCGCCGCGCTGTACAGCCTCGGCTGGCTGCTCGCCGGTGCCGCGGTGCTGCGTTCGGAGCTGTTCAACCGGCTCGACGGCTGGCTGCTGATCGTCGCGTCCCCGCTGCTCGGGCTCGTCGGGCTGCTCTCCGGGCCGCTGCAGACCGTCGGCGCGGTCCTCACCCTGACCGCCGGGATCGGTCTGGCCTGGTCCGCCGGCCGGATGGTGCCCAGCGTCCAGGTGCCGGCGACCGCCCCGGCCCGCGCCTGACAGCCGGCCCTGCCAGTCCGCCGGCCGCACCCCGGCCAGCTCCCGCTAGGCCGGGTCGGCGCGGCACAGCTCCCAGAAGGCGACCGCCGCCGCCGTCGCCACGTTGAGCGAGTCGACACCGCGCCGCATCGGCACCGCCACCCGTACGTCGGCGGCCTGGACCGCCGCGGTGCTCAACCCCGGCCCTTCCGCGCCGAGCAGCAGCGCCGGCCGGGCCCGGGCCGCGGCGTCCAGCCGCTGGACCGGCACCGCGTCCGGTGCCGGGGTCATCGCGAGCAGCCGGAACCCGGCGGTACGGATGGTGGCCAGCGCCGCCGGCCAGGCCGCCGCCCGGGCGTACGGCACCGCGAACACCTCGCCCATGCTGACCCGCACCGACCGCCGGTACAGCGGATCCGCGCAGGTGGGGGAGAGGACCACGGCGTCCATGCCGAGCGCCGCCGCGCTGCGGAACAGCGCACCCAGGTTGGTGTGCGTGTTGATCCCTTCGCAGACGACCAGCCGGCGGGCCCGGTCGAGCACCTCGTTCAGGCTGGGCAGCGCCCGGCGGTGGAACGAGGCGAGCACCCCTCGGTGTACGTGGAATCCGGTGATCGACTCCAGCACCGCCGGGGTCGCCGCGTAGACCGTCGCCTCCGCCGGCAGGTCGGCGAGCTGGTCGACGCGCTTGGCGTCGACCAGCACCGACCGTAGCCGGTAGCCGGCCCGCAGGGCCCGCCCGATGACCAGCTCGCCCTCGGCGATGAACAGGCCGTTCGGCGGCTCCCACCGGGTCCGCAGCTCGACGTCGGTCAGCGCCCGGTAGTCGGCGATCCGCTCGTCGTCCGGGTCCATGATCTCCGTTGTTGGCACACCGGGCATTGTGCCGGTCGCCCGGGTAGCGTTCTGCGGGTGTTCCCGACCGTCCGTGAGGTGCTGGCGCTCGACCCGGTGCGGAACGGCGGGCCCCGGGTGGTCGCCGCCGAGGAGGGCCTGGACCGACCGGTGCGCTGGGTGCACGTCACCGAGGTGCCGGACATCGCCAGCCTGCTGCGCGGCGGTGAGCTGGTGCTGACCACCGGGATCGGGCTGCCCGCCGACGACGCCGGCGTGCGGGCCTTCATCGCCGACCTGGCCGAGGTAGGTGTCGCCGGTCTGGTGGTGGAGCTCGGCCGCCGCTACCACGGCGGGGTGCCGAAGGTGATGGCCGCGGCGGCGCACCGGCACGGGCTGCCGCTGGTGGAGCTGCGCCGGGAGACCCCGTTCGTGCTGATCACCGAGGCGGTGCACGCCCTGATCGTGGACGCCCAGCTGGCCGAGCTGCGGGCCACCGAGGAGATCCACCAGCGGTTCACCGAGCTGTCCGTGGAGGGCGCGGAGGCCACCGAGGTGGTACGCCAGGCGGCCGAGCTGGCCGGTGCACCGGTGGTGCTGGAGAACCTGTCCCGCCGGGTGCTGGCCTACCACACCGCCGGGGAGAACCCCCGGCTGCTGCTGGACGGCTGGGAGCAGCATTCGCGCCGGATCCAGCCGACCGGGCGTACCGCGTACCACGCGGACACCGGTTGGCTGGTGACCATGGTCGGCGCCCGAGGCCAGGACTGGGGTCGGCTGCTGCTGCGCTGCCCGGCTGCCGGGCCGGGTGTCTCGGGCGGGTCGGGTGGGTCGGGTGGGTTCAGCGGGTCGGGCGGGCCGCCGCTGCGGTGGTCGATCCTGCTCGAACGGGCCGCGTCGACCCTGGCGTTGGGCCGGCTGATCCGCCGCGACGCCGAAGGGCTGGAGCGGCAGATTCACCGGACGCTGCTGACCGCGCTGCTGGACGGGTCGCAGCCGGTCGACGAGGTGGCGATGCGGGCCCGGGCGCTCGGTGTCGGCCTGGACCGGCGGCATCTGGTCGGCGTTGCGGTCCGGTTCCGCGACGCCGGTTCCGGTGCCGAGCCCGCTGCGGCCACCGGGGTCGGCGGGGTCGGGCCGGCGGTGGCGGTGCCGTCGGCCGACAGCGCCGAGACGGTCCAGGCCCGGCTGCGCGACCTCGCCGAGACGGTCGGCCTGGCGTTGCGGGAAGCCGGGCTGACCGGCCTGGCCAGCCCGTTGGACGAGCATGCGGTCGGCGTACTGCTGGCGGTCCGCGACGCCACGGCGGCGGACCCGGCGCTGGACGGTCTGCTGGCCGCGCTGCACCGGTTGCGCCGGTCCGAGCCGGTGCCGGTGGTGGTCGCCGCCGGCAGCGGGGTGGACAGCGTCCGGGAGGCCCGGCGGACCCTGGTCGAGGCCCGCCAGGTGGCCGAGGCCGGTCGCCGGGACCGCCGCGCGGACCAGGTGCTGCGGCTGCCGGACGTCGGCCTGGCCGGGCTGCTGCACCTGCTGCGGGAGGAACCCCGGTTGCAGGTCTTCGTCGAACGTGAGCTGGGCGCGCTGCTGGCGTACGAGGCCCGTCATCCCCGGCAGCGGATGCTGGCCACGCTGCGGGCGTACCTGGATCATGGCCGCAACAAGTCGGCGGCGGCTGCCGCGGTTCACCTGTCCCGGCCGGCGTTCTACGAGCGGTTGACCCGGCTGGGGCAAATTCTCGGCGTCGACCTGGACTCGGTGCAGGCGTGCCTGTCGCTGCACGTCGCGGTGCTGGCGCTGGACGAGGTACGGGCCCGCCCACCGGCCTGACCGGTCGCGGTGCTGACCGCCCGCCTGGCCTGCGGGGCTCGCGTCGTACCGGGTCGAAGGTCCTGAATCTTCGGGACCTTGAGCTACCGCCTCCCATATACCCCCGGGGGTATGTTCGGACTGAATCCGGCAACCGTGAACCACCCGCCGAAGGAGGTCCCGGGCATGTTCTTCGCCCAGTACTACCTGGACTGCCTGTCCCAGGCGTCCTACCTGATCGCAGACGAGACCACGAAGCGCGCCGTCGTGGTCGACCCGCGTCGCGACGTCACCGAATACCTGGCCGACGCCCAGGCGCACGGCCTCACCATCGAAGGCGTCGTCAACACCCACTTCCACGCCGACTTCATCGCCGGCCACCTGGAACTGGCCGCGCGCACCGGCGCCTGGATCGGCTACGGCCGGCAGGCCGAGGCCGACTACCCGATCCGCAAGCTGGCCGACGGGGACCGGATCAGCCTCGGCGACGTGACCCTGGAGATCATGGAGACCCCCGGGCACACCCCGGAGTCGATCAGCATCCTGGTGTACGAACACGCCGACGACCCGGTCGCGTACGGCGTACTCACCGGCGACGCGCTGTTCATCGGCGACGTCGGCCGGCCCGACCTGCTGGCCTCGCTCGGCGTCACCGCCGACGAACTCGGCCGGATGCTCTACGACAGCGTGCAGCACAAGCTGATGACGCTGCCCGACCCGGTGCGGGTCTTCCCGGCCCACGGCGCCGGATCGGCCTGCGGCAAGAACCTGTCCACCGAGCGCTCGTCGACCATCGGCGAGCAGCGGGCCACCAACTACGCCTGCGCCCCGATGGACGCCGAGCAGTTCCTGGCGATCGTCACCGCCGGCCAGCCGGCCGCCCCGGCGTACTTCGGCTACGACGCGGTGCTCAACCGCCGCGACCACGCCCTGTTCGACGTCACCGCCGCACCCACGCCACTGAACCCGGCGGAGTTCGTCGCCCGGCAGGCCGCCGGCGCCGTCGTGGTCGACGCCCGCGACCCGCAGGAGTACGCCGCTGGCCACCTGCGTGGGGCGCTGAACGTCCCCGCCGACGGCCGGTTCGCCGAGACCGCCGGCAGCGTGCTGGCCCCCGGCACGCAGATCCTGGTGGTCGCCCCGCAGGACCGCGAGGAGGAGATCGTCACCCGGCTGGCCCGGATCGGCTTCGACACCGTCGCCGGCTACCTGCGCGAGCCGGAGCAGGCGTTCCTGCAGATGGTCGACCAGCTGACCCGGGCCAGCCGGCTGACCGTGGCGCAGCTGGCCGCCGCACTCGACGGCGAGCAGCCACCGGTGGTGCTCGACGTGCGCAACGCCGGCGAGCGGGCCGCCGGGGTGACCGACGGCACGCGCGAGTCCGGGGTCATCGACGGCGCGCTGCACATCCCGCTGGCCGAACTGTCCCGGCGGATCGCCGAGGTGCCGACCGATCGGCCGGTGGTGGTGCACTGCGCCGGCGGATACCGCTCGTCGGTCGCGGCCAGCCTGCTGCGGGCCAACGGCCACCCGGACGTCTCCGACCTGCTCGGCGGCTACCAGGCCTGGCGGGCACTGCGCCAGCCGGTCGGCACCGTCTGAGCCCTCGGCCATCTACCTACCAGTGAAGGAGTATCAACGATCATGAGCGACACCGTCTCCGTACCGGCTCCGGCACCGCGACTGCCGCTGATCGGCGACCGGGCACCCGACTTCACGGCGGAGAGCACCCACGGCCCGGTCCGGCTGGCCGACTACGCCGGCCGCTGGCTGGTGCTGTTCAGCCACCCGGCCGATTTCACCCCGGTCTGCACCACCGAGTTCGTCGGCTTCGCCGAACTGGCCGACGAGTTCGCCGCCCGCGACGTGGCGCTGCTGGGCAACTCGGTGGACTCGGTCTTCAGCCACCTGGCCTGGACCCGGTCGATCCACGACAAGCTCGGCGTGCGAATCCCGTTTCCGATCATCGCCGACCTGGACATGGTGGTGTCGCACGCGTACGGGATGCTGCACCCGAACACGTCCGGTACGGCGGCGGTACGGGCCGTGTTCGTCATCGACGCCGAGCAGATCGTCCGGGCGGTGCTGTACTACCCGATGAACGCCGGCCGGATGATCCCGGAGATCCTGCGGCTGGTCGACGCGCTGCAGACCGCGGACCGTGACGGGGTGTCCTGCCCGGCGAACTGGCGACCCGGTGACGACGTGGTGCTCGGTGCGCCGCGTACCGAGGCCGATCTGGATGCGCGGCTGACCGACGACACGGTCAAGCTGACCGACTGGTACCTGGCCACCCGGCCGGACCGGGGCTGACCCGGCGACCCTGCCCGGGGCCCGACGACCCACCGGGCCCCGGTGTCAGGCCGGTCCGTCGGGCCCGGTGTCAGGCCAGGGAGAGGAAGAGCTTCTCCATCTGCTCCAGGCTGGCCTTGCGCTCGGTGGCGTCGCTGTCGGGGCCCATGCACTGTTCGAGCCCACTGGCGATGACCTTGAAGCCGGCCCGGTCGAGTGCCCGGGAGACGGCGGCGAGCTGGGTGACCACCTCGGCGCAGTCCCGGCCGGACTCCAGCATCGCGATGATGCCGCGGATCTGCCCTTCGGCCCGGCGTAGCCGCTTGACCACGTCCGCCGTGGTGTTCTCCTCGACCTGCATGGCGAGTTCCTCCTGGTCCGGGGTCTCCCGCTGGTGCTTCGGGCCTGCCCAGCTGGGTTTACACGATACACCCGGGGGTATCACTTGCAGATGTCCGTTCATTCGAACATACTGGGTCCGTAGATACCCCCAGGGGTATACGCGAGAGCGGAGGAGCACCCATGGAACTCATCTCATTCCGTACCCCCGGCCTCGGCGACCAGTCCTACCTGCTGGTCCACGAGGGCAAGGGGGTGCTCGTCGACCCGCAGCGCGACATCGACCGGTTCCTCGACGCCGCCGCCGAACGCGATGTCGACCTGCGGTTCGTCCTGGAGACCCACCTGCACAACGACTACGTCTCCGGCGGGCCGCAGCTCGCCCGACGGACCGGCGCCGAGCTGGTTCTGCCGGCCGGCGCGGCACCGACCTACCGGCACACCCCCGCCTTCCACCTTGAGGACATCAAGGCCGACAACCTCACCCTGCGCCCCGTCCACACCCCCGGTCACACCCCGGAACACACCAGCTACTTGGTGCTGATCGACGGTGAGCCGGTCGCCGTCTTCTCCGGCGGCAGCCTGCTCGTCGCCTCCGCCGGCCGACCCGACCTGCTCGGCCCCGACCGGGCCCGCACCCTGGCCCGGCTGCAGCACGGCTCGCTGCACCGTCTCGCCGGTCTCCCCCGGGCCGTCGAGCTCTACCCGACCCACGGTGAAGGCTCATTCTGCACCGCCACCGGCGCCGGCCGGTTCACCTCCACCATCGGCGACGAGGTCGACACCAACCCGCTGCTCGGCATCGGCGACCCGGAGACGTTCGCCGACCGGCTGCTCGCCGAGCCGATGCCGATCCCGGCCTTCTACCAGTACATGGGCCCGGCCAATCTGCGTGGCGGCGAGCCGATGCCGGCCGTCGAGATCCCGGAGATCACCGCCGCCGACCTGCCGACCACCGACGACACCCAGTTGCTGGACATCCGGCCCCGGCCCGCCCAGGCCGCCGGCCTGCTGCCCGGCTCCGTCGGCATCGAGCTCACCGACGACTTCGGCAGCTGGGCCGGCTGGCTGCTGCCGTACGGCGCACCCGTCGTGCTGATCGCCGAACCCGGCCAGGACGTCACCGAAGCCGTCGTCCAGCTGGCCCGCATCGGGCTCGACACCGTCCAGGGCGTCCACCGGCCGGCCCCCGCCGACCAGCTCGGCCCTGGCTACGAACTGCTCGACCTGGACAGCTTCCGGCAGCGGCTGGCCCAGCCCGACGCGCAGCTGCTCGACGTACGGATGCCGAGCGAGCGGGCGCGGGTCAGCTGGCCTGGGTCGGTCGAACGCTTCCTCGCCGACCTGGTCACCGACGGCATCCCCGCCGAACTCGACCCGCAGCGACCGGTCCTCGTCGCCTGCGGCAGCGGTCGGCGGGCCGCCATCGCCGCCAGTCTGCTGGTCCGCGCCGGCCACCGGCCCGCCGTGCTCAGCGGGGCCGGCGTCGCCGACCTGGCCACCGAAGCCTGACCATCACCGCACGGAGGAACGACATGCCCCCCACCATCAACCCGAACATCCAGGTGCCCGCCGCCCGTGCCCTGCTGGCCGACAACCCCGACACCCTGGTCGTCGACGTGCGCACCCCGGCCGAGTTCGAGACCGCCCACATCGACGGGGCGATCAACCTGCCGCTGGACCAGGTCGACGCCCACCTCAACCGGATCGTCGCCGACGCCGGCGGCCGCATCCTGCTGATCTGCCAGTCCGGCAACCGGGCCAACCAGGCCTGCGCGAAACTCGCCGGCGCCGGGCTGGACGGCGCGACCGTACTCGACGGTGGGATGAACGCCTGGATCTCCGCCGGCGCCCCGGTCAACCGGGGCCGCCAGCGGTGGAGCCTGGAACGTCAGGTACGCCTGGTCGCCGGCGCGATCGTGCTGGTCTCGGTGCTGGCCAGCATCTGGTACCCGCCGGCCCGGTACGTCGCCGGACTCATCGGGGCCGGGCTGACCGTCGCCGCGTTGACCAACACCTGCGCCATGGGCATGCTGCTGGCCCGCCTGCCGTACAACCAGGGCACCGGGTGTGACGTCGACGCCTCACTGACCCGGATCAGCCGGGCCGGCGCGACGAAATGACCACTACCGCGTACCCCCGCCAGGAGCGCACCGGTCCGGCGCGGGTCCTGCCCATCCTCGGTTGGCGGCGCGGATACGACCGGCACGTGCTGCGCCACGACCTGATCGCCGGCCTCACCGTCGCGGTGATGCTGGTGCCGCAGAGCATGGCGTACGCCGCCCTCGCCGGCATGCCACCGGTCACCGGCCTGTACGCAGCGATCGTGCCGGTGCTGGTGTACGCCCTGCTCGGCACCTCCGGCTCGCTCGCCGTCGGCCCGGTGGCGATCACCGCGCTGATGACCGCCACCGCGCTCGCCCCCCTCGCCGCCGGCGACCCCGGTCGGTACGCCGCCCTCGCCGGCCTGCTCGCCCTGCTGGTCGGTGCCATCCAGATCCTGATGGGGGTGCTGCGCCTCGGCGCTCTGGTGAACTTCCTGTCCCACTCGGTGCTGTCCGGGTTCACCTCGGCCGCCGCGCTCGTCATCGCCGCCAGCCAGGTCAAGGACCTGCTCGGGATGCGCGTCGAGCGGGCCGAGAACCTGCCCGGCATCATGGCCAGCCTGTGGCAGGGCGTCGCCACGATCCACCCGCTGACCGTGGCGGTCGCCGCGGCCAGCATCGCCGGGCTGGTCCTGCTGCGTCGGTACGCCCCGAAGGTGCCGGCGGCGCTGCTGGTCGTCGCCGCCGTCACGGCGGTCAGCGCCGTACTGGCCCTCGGCAACCGGGGCGTACCCATCCTGCGGGATGTGCCGAGTGGGCTGCCCACCCCGGACCTGCCGGCGCTCGCCCTGGCCGACCTGCGGTCCCTGCTGCCGGCCGCGATCGCGATCGCCCTGGTCGCCTACATGGAGGGCATCGCGGTGGCCAAGTCGCTGGCCGCCCGGTCCCGCCAGCACGTCGACCCGAACGCCGAACTCGTCGCGGTCGGCGCGGCGAACGCCGCCGCCGGTGCCTTCCACGCCTTCCCGGTCGCCGGCGGCTTCTCCCGCAGCGCGGTCAACTTCTCCGCCGGAGCCCGCACACCGGTGGCGTCGGTGGTCACCGCAGGCGTGGTGGGGCTGACCGCGTTGCTGCTCACCCCGGCCTTCTACCACCTGCCCAAGGCGGTGCTCGGGGCGATCGTCGTGGTCGCCGTACTCGGGCTGGTCGACTACCGGGGCGCCCGGACGGCCTGGCGTCTTCGCCGGGTCGACGGGTTCACCCTGGCGCTGACCTTCGCGGTCACCCTGGTCGCCGGGGTGGAGCCGGGCCTGGCCGCCGGGGTGGTGTTCAGCCTCGCGGTGTTCCTGCGCCGGTCGGCCCGCCCGCACACCGCCGAACTGGGCCGGGTGCCCGGCACCGCCACCTTCCGCAACGTGGCCCGCTACCAGGGCCTGGTCACCGATCCGCAGGTGGTGGTGCTGCGCATCGACGGGCCGCTGTACTTCGCCAACGCGCAGTACCTCGCCGACCGGCTGCTGACGCTGGCCGAAACCCGCGAAGCGCTACGGGCGGTGGTGGTCGACGCCAGCGCGATCGGCGACGCCGACGCCGACGGCGCGCACGCCCTGGCCCAGGCCAGGGATCGGCTGGCCAGCCGGGGCGTCGCGCTGCACCTGGCCACCGTCCGGGGACCGGTGCGGGACCTGCTCACCCGCTCCGGCCTGTGGCCGACGATGCGGGAGGCCGGGCAGCTGCATCCGGAGGTGGTCGGCGCGGTCGACGCCGCCACCGGCGAAGGCGGGGCGACCGGCGGTGACGGGACCGCGGATACTGGCTCAACGCCCCGCCTGCCGCAGGAGGTGTACTGACGTGCCGGACCGGTTCGCCACCGTGGTGACCTGCATCGACGGCCGGATTCACGGGCCGCTCGGGCAGTGGGTCCGCGACCGGCTCGGCGTCGACCACCTCGACCTGATCACCGAACCAGGCGCCGACCGGGTGCTGGCCACCGCCGACCCGGCGGACCTGACCCGGCTGCTGGACGCGGTGGGCGTCTCCCGGACCGCGCACGGCAGCGGCACCCTGGTGCTGGCCGGGCACGCCGACTGCGCCGGCAACCCGGTCAGCGAGGCCGAGCACCACGATCAGCTGCGCCACGCCGCCGACCGGCTCGCTGCCCGGCTGCCCGGCCTGCGGATCCTCGCCGTACACACCGGCAGCTGTGGAGCCGGCTGCTGGCAGCCGCACCTGGTCGACGACCGCCACACGTAGGCGGTATCGGCAACCGATGGGATCGGCCCACAGGGCATGCTCTGTAGAGCGTGTTCGCCGGTATGCGTGCCCGTAGGCCGTCTCTGCGTGATCAGAGGCAGGGATACTCTCGCCAGCTGTAGTACTTGGTCCGTTGGCCCCACAGCTCATCCGTGTAGGTGCCGTCACAAATTCCATAGAGCCAGCGGCCGACCTCGGTGGTATGACCGGAGTTCGTCCAGAAGGTGACGTCGATCATCGAACCGACCGGTGGGGCGGGGAAATAAGCCTGGGCCGGTGCGGCGGCGACGAGACTGGTGGAGACGGCCAGCACCATGACGACAACAGCGTTCCGGATGAACCTGATCATGCCCGGTCCCTTCTGGAGCAATGCTCGGCTGTCGTTGAGGATAAAGAAGAAGAGCGTGGATCGGCAGCCGTCCGCGAAATGCGACATCCTTTATGTTCCGGGAGCGGTTGTCCATCGCACGTACGGCTCCGCAGCGAGCCGGATCTCAGGCCAGCGCGGTGAGGACCTTCGCGTACGCCGCCGGCACGTGGTGCGGCCCGCCGGGCAGCAGTACGTCGGAGGCGTCGACCGCCGGCCAGGCCTGTTCCGGCACCACCGCCATCAGCTCCCGCACCAGCGGGGCGTCGCGCCACTGCGGCGACCCGGCGAGCATCCGCAACGCGACGAGGGACTCCTCGACCTCACCGACACACTCGAACGGCTTGTGCCCGTCGAGGCCGAGCAGCTCCCGGTAGCCGGCCAGCTGGGCCGGGTCGGCGAGCAGGTCGACGCCGAAGATGCCGACCAGCCGGTCCCGGTCCATGAACGGCGCGAACGCCAGGAACACGAACCGGCACTTCGGGCACGCCCCGCACCAGCGTTCACTGCGGTCCCGCAGCTTGAACGCCGCGTTGCAGCTGGTCACCACCGGGTCGTAGCCGGTCGATCGGGCGTACAGCTTGGCGATGTGCAGCTCGGACAGGGTGCGCAGCAGCGAGAAGTACGGCTCGGTCAGCCCGGCGTGGCCGTGCAGCGCGGCCCGCAGCATCCCTTCGGCCTCGACACCTTTGGACCACTGGTGGTTGATTTCGTGTCCGTTCCAGATCAGGTTCGGGTCCGAGGCGGACCGTTCGTTGGACATCACCACCGGCCCGAGGCCGTGCAGCACCGCCGTACCGACCGCGATCAGCGAGTTGATCGCGGTCACCGGAACATGGCCGTTGTACGCACCGGCCGCGTTGAGGTCGAACAGCCGCGGGTCCAACGCCCGGCGGGCGGCCAGCGCCGGCAGCCCGGAGGCCGCGTTGACCGCGACGATCACCGGGTTCGGGTTGACCGAGAACGGCACCGGGTCGAACCCGGCTCGGCGCAGCGCCTCCAGGGTGACGATCGAGTCCTTGCCGCCGCCGACCGCCGACAGCGGTCGCCGGTCGGCGGTGTCCACCGGCTCCGGCGGTGCCGGCTCCCCGTCCGGCACGACCGGTGCGAGGTCGAGCACGTGCGGCAGACCGTTGCGGTACGCGTACTCGGCCAGGCCCTTGGTGTAGACGGCGGTGACCAGCGCGACCGCCTCGGGCCCCAGCGGTGCCGGCGCCACCAGCGACGGCGGAGCCGCCGCCTTGTAGTAGCTGACCCCGGCGACCAGGTGCAGCAGCTCCAGGACCCGACGGAACGTCGACCCGGGCCCGTTCGGTGGCGGGGTGCCGTCCTGCGGCATGGGGAAGGTGATCCGCTCGACGAAGGTCAGCTCCGCGCCGTCGTCGCCGGTGAGCGCGTAGCCCAGCTCGGCCACCCCGGTCACCGGGTCGAATTCCAGACTAGGGAAGGTAAACGCGGTGTAACGTCGCAATTCGTCGCTTTCCACCCGTACCTCCTCCACAGCTCACCGACCAGACATACTAGCCCCAGCCTGTGCCCTTGATCCGGGGCCCGATGACCCCGCCGGCCGGCGGTGGGGTCGCCTGGTGCGGCCCTCACCCGGTCGGCCGTCCGTCGCCGGCTCGCACCGCTGTCAGCCAGGCCGCCGGGTCGGGGGCGTGCAGCAGGTCGGTGCCGCTGACCACCCAGGTCGCGCCGGCGCCGGCCAGTTCAGCGGCGCGGGCGGCGGTGACCGCGCCGTCCACCCCGAGCAGCGGCCGGCCGCGCTGGGCGCGGACCCGCTGCACCGAGCGGGGCCGGAAGGCGCCGCCGGCGTTGCCCGGCTCGACGCACATCACCAGCACCCCGACCGACGCCGGCAGAGCGTCGATGGTGGACAGTCCGGTGTCCGGTGACACGGCTACGGCGGGGGTACGGCCCCGTCGCGCGATGCGGTCGACGGCCGCCTGCCAGCCGTCCGCCTCGACGTGCACGGTGACCACGTCGCAGAACTCGGTCCAGGCGTCGACGTGGCGCAGCGGTCGGCGCACCATCAGGTGTGCCTCGGCCACCACCCCCGTCGACGCGGTCAGCGCCTCGGCCTGGGCCGGTTCGAACCCGCCGGCCACGGCGAAGTCCCCGTCGGTGACGTCCCAGTGCACATGCCGCAGGCCGGCGTCGGCCAGCCGGGCGGCCTCCTCGCCGACCCGGGCGCGGTCGGCCGACCAGAGCGAGCCGGCCACCCGTGGCACCCTCGTCACGCCCGAACCCCCTTTGCCTGCTGCGCCGGTCGGTCCGACTGGGTGGTCTGTGCCGGCACAGTCGGCGCGACGCCCTCGGCGCCGAGCACCGCCTCGGCCAACGCCCGTTCGGTGACCAGGCCGGTGATCAGACCGGCGCGGGCCACCGCGGCCACCGCGCCCGCCTTGTCGGCACCGCCGGCCACCGCGATGACCCGGGGGAAGCGGCGCATCTGTTCGGGGGTGACCGAGATGCACCGGGCGGCGAAGTCGGAGGTGACGATCGTGCCGTCCTCGGTCACCAGGATCGAGGCGATGTCGGCACGGACGCCCTGGGCCCGCAGGCTGGTCACCTCCTCGGCGGAGATCGCCGGGATGAGCTGGGTGTTCGGCGGGTCCCACGAGCCGACGGAGACGACCGCGGTGGTGACGTCGTCGAACATGCGCAGCGCGCGGGCGACGTCGGGTTGGCGGCGCAGCACCGTGGCGGCGGCCGGGTCGTCGACGACCAGCGGGGCGAAGATCGGGTGGGCGGAGCCGCCGGAGCTGACCGCCACCTTGCGGACGATCTCCACCGGGGACTCGTCGAGGTTGCTGCCGATGGCGCCGGTCAGCTGCACCACCGACACCGGGGGAAGGGCCGGCAGCGACTGGGTCATCGCGCTCAGCGTGCGGCCCCAGGCCAGGCCGAGCACCTCGCCGGCACCGACGCTGTCGCTGAGCAGGCCGGCCGCGGTCAGGCCGATCTGCTTGCGGACCTCGGCCTCACCGCCGGCGGCCTCGACGACGAGCGCCTCACGCAGGCCGAGGTGCTCGGCGAGACGGGCGGACAGGGCAGGGTCGACGGTGCCGCTGTCGTGCAGGGTGATGGTCACGACACCGGTGGCGACGGCCTGTTCCAGCAGTCGGGCCACCTTGAAACGGGACAGGCCCAGCTCCTTCGCGATCTCCACCTTGCTGCGGTCCTCAAGGTAGAAGCGACGGGCGACCGTCACGAGGAGCCACCGCTCGGTGGACGTCAAGCTATCGGCGCTCGTTTGAGCATCGCCAGCGCTCATTTTGTTTCTTCCTCTTGTCGATTGCTCGTCACGTGACCTAGTGTTCACGTATGAGCGCAGTCTAGTGCTCGTATGAGCAGAATTGCCAATCCACCCCACGCAGTGTTTGCAAGGAGGCCCGTCGTGAAACGGCGCATACCTGATGAAGCCGGCATTTTGGCTGTGGTGGTGCTGGTCGGGCTCGCCTTCAGCGCGCTTTCGCCCACATTCCGGACATTCGACAACGCGCAACTGTTGTTGCTCAACGGCGCCGTGATCGCCTTCCTCGCCATGGGGCAGGCGTTCGTCCTGCTCACCGGCGGGATCGACCTGTCCACCGGCTCCAACGTGGCGTTGACCGGGATGACCGCCGCCCTGCTGATGAGCAACGGCCTGCCCTGGTGGCTCGCCGCCCTGGCCGCGATCGTGGTCGGTGCGCTCGTCGGCGTGTTCAACGGTGCCTGCGTGCACTTTCTCCACCTGCCGCCGTTCATCGTGACCTTCGCCACCTTCGGTGTCGCGGCCAGCATTCCGCTCATCCTCACCGGCGCCAGCTCCGTCTCCGTCAAGGACCCGCTGTTCGCCATCATCGGCCGGGGCGGGCTGTTCGGCGTACCGATGCCGGTCGTGCTGGTCGCCGTCGCCGCCCTGCTGTTCACCGCGCTGCTGCGGCTCACCGCGACCGGCGTGCATGTCTACGCCGTCGGCGGCAACGCCGCCACCAGCCGGCTCGCCGGCGTGCGGATCGGTCGGGTGACGATCTTCGTGTACGCGATCAGCGGTGTCTGCGCGGCCATGGGCGGGCTGATCACCACCAGTCGGCTGATGGTCGGCTACCCCAGCGCCGGATCCGGCAACGAGCTGTTCTACTCCATCGCCGCTGCCGTCGTCGGCGGGGTCAGCCTGTTCGGCGGCATCGGCAGCATGCCCGGGGCCCTGTTCGGCGCGGTCCTGATCGCCACGGTGTCCAACGGCATGAACGTCGTCGGCGTGCAGAGCTACTGGCAGCCACTGGTCATCGGGCTGATCATCCTGGCCGGCGTCACCGTCGACACCTACCGGCGGAACACCACACTCGGCGAACTGATCCGCCGCAGCCTGCTGCGACGTGGCAACGCCCCCGACGCACCCGACCCGGGCGGCGGGCCGGGGCAGCCGACCGGCGGGCCGGCTCCGGCCGGGCAGCGCGGCACCGCCACCGGGGCCACGCCCGCCACCACCGCCACCTGATGCCTCACCCGCACTCACGCACCCGTCACCAATGGAAGGAATTTCGATGCACCGCAAGATGATGCTGTCCGTCGGTGCCCTCGGCACCGCCCTGGCGCTGTCCGCCTGCGGCGGGGCCGTCGACACCGGAACCGGCCAGTCGGCCGACCAGACCGACGGCGACGCCCGTCCGGCCGCCTGCGACGAGGAGAACCCCTACCTCGCCGTCGCGCTGCCGAACCTGACCAACCCGTACTACGTGGCGATGAAGCGCGGCTTCGAGGAGGAAGGCGAGGCGCAGGGCTTCGACGTCGAGGTGCAGATCGCCAACGACGACGACGCCGCCCAGCTCGCCCAGGTCCAGGCCATGCTGCAGAAGAACCCCTGTGCCCTGGCGCTCAACGCGGTGAAGTCCGAGCCGGCGGCGGCGATCGTCAAGGCCGCCAACGACGCCGGGGTGCCGGTGTTCACCGTCAACGTCACCGTCTCCGAGGAGGCCCTCACCGACCAGGGCGCGAGCATCGTGCAGTACCTCGGCGCGGACAACGTCGCCGGCGGCACCCAGATCGCCGAGCAGGTCCTGGCGGACTTCGGCGCGGACGCCGAGCTGAAGATCGGCTTCGTCACCGAACCCGACGAGGTGCCGACCCTGCTGCGCGACGAGGGCTTCGAGGAAGCCATCGCCGCCAACCCCAACGCCGAGGTGGTGGCGAAGGTCGACGGCAACGTCAAGCCCGACGACAGCCTCAAGGCCGCCACCGAGATGCTCTCCGGCAACCCGGACCTCGACGTGATCTACGCCAACACCGGTCCGGCCGCGTACGGCGCGTTGCAGGCCGTGCAGGGCAAGGACGTCAAGGTGTACGGGTTCTGCGCCGCCGAGGAGCCGCTGACCGAGCAGTACGCCGGCTGCGTCGCCCAGGAGCCCGAGGACTACGGCCGCCGGGTCGTGCAGCAGGTCCGCGACTGGGTCGACGGCGGCACGCCGCAGGCGCAAATCCTGCGCCCGCTGAAGATGTTCACCACCGGCGAGACCCCGGCCCCGGGCGAGGTCGGCTGAGATGACCAGCTCGCCGACGACGGCGGTGACCCCGGCACCAGGCATCGAGGCACGGGGCATCGTCAAACGATTCGCCAACGTGCCGGTGCTGCACGGGGTCACCGTCGCCGTGCGGCCCGGCGACGTGGTCGGGCTGGTCGGTCACAACGGGGCCGGCAAGTCGACGTTGCTGAGAAGCATCGCCGGGGCGATCCGCCCGGACGGCGGCACCATCCGGGTCGACGGGCGGGTGCAGCACTTCGGCTCGCCGGCCGACGCCCGCCGGGCCGGGGTGGCCGCCGTCTACCAGGAACTGTCCCTGCTGCCCAACCTCACCGTCACGCAGAACGCGTTCCTCGGCGACGAACGGGCCACCGCCGGGCT
This sequence comes from Solwaraspora sp. WMMD792, assembly GCF_029626105.1. Lineage (NCBI taxonomy): Bacteria > Bacillati > Actinomycetota > Actinomycetes > Micromonosporales > Micromonosporaceae > Solwaraspora > Solwaraspora sp. WMMD792. The sequence continues at coordinate 3,021,517 of NZ_JARUBH010000009.1, read as the reverse complement.
GCTGCGGCGCAGAGCGATGCGGCAGGAGGCCCAGAACCTGGTCGACCGGTTCGGGTTGGCGGTCGACGTGGACCGCCGCCTCGGCGACTACCCGGTCGCCACCCGGCAACTGCTGGAGATCGCCATCGCGATCCACCGCGACGTCAGCTACCTGCTGCTCGACGAGCCGACCACCAGCCTGGAAGGCGGGCAGGTCGAGAAGTTCCTCGACACGGTCCGCGACCTGGTTCGTGACCAGCGGGTCGGCGTGCTGCTGGTCGACCACAAGCTGGAGGAGCTCTACGCGGTCGCCAACCGGGTGGTCGCCCTGGTCGACGGTCGGGTCCGCATCGACGGCGCGGTGGACGAGATCCCCCGCGAAGAGGTGGTCAGGGCCATCGCCGGCTCCGACGCCGGGACCGGCACCGAGACCGGGGCCGAGAACCGAACCGGTGCCGGCGGCGACCGCCGTCGGCCCGGTGACGGGGCAGGCGACGACGTCGGTCTCGCGGTACGCAACCTGCGTACCGCGGTGCTGGACGACGTCACCCTGCAGGCCGGCAAGGGCCGGGTGCTCGGCATCTACGGGCTGGTCGGCTCCGGGCGCACCGAACTGCTGCGTACCCTCGTCGGGCTGGACCCGGTCCGGGCCGGCACCATCACCCTGCACGGACGACGCTACCGGCCGCGCGGCCCAGGCCCGGCGCAGCGGGCCGGCGTGGTGTACGTGACCGAGGAACGCAAGAGCGACGGGATCGTCCCGGAACTCGACTCGGTGATGAACGTCGCCCTGCCGGTGCTGTCCCGCTACCGCCGGTTCGGGCTGCTCGACCACCAGCGGATGCGCCGCGACGCCACCGCCCTGCTGGAGAAGCTGCACGTACGGGGGGACCGGTCGGCGCCGGTGGTGCGGCTGTCCGGCGGCAACCAGCAGAAGGTGCTGCTAGCCCGGGCGTTGGCGCAACGCCCGCAGGTGCTGCTGCTCGACGAACCGACCAAGGGCGTCGACCTGGGCGTCAAGGCGGAGATCCACCGCATGGTGCGCGACCTCGCACACCGCGACGGGCTCACCGTGATCGTGGTGTCCAGCGAGGAGGACGAGATCTGCGAGATCGCCGACGACGTCGCGGTGATCGTCCACGGCCGGTCCACCGGCGAACTGTTGCCGGCCCGGGACCTCACCCCACGGGCACTGCGCCAGGCGGCGTGGGAGGCCGCCTGATGAATCGCCAGAACGAGAAGATGAGGACACGATGACAGTCGACGCCCCGGCCGAGACGCTGCTGGCCGGCCAGGCCGCCATCCGACGGGAGGCAGCGGGGGTACTCGCCGTCGCCGACCAGCTCGGCGAGACGTTCCTGCGCGCGGTCGACCTGCTGGCCGACTGCACCGGCAAGGTGTTCGTCACCGGATCCGGCACCTCGGGCTCGGTGGCCCGCCGGATGGCCCACCTGCTGTCGGTCTGCGGCACCCCGGCGCTGTACCTGTCACCGATGGACGCCCTGCACGGCTCGATGGGGGCGATCGTCGCCGGTGACATCTTCATTGCGATCTCACACGGCGGCGAGACCGCCGAGCTGAGCGACCTGGCCGAACGGGTACGCCGCCGCGACGTACCGATCGTGGTGCTCACCTCTGCGCCGGACTCCACCCTGGGCCGGCTCGCCGACCTGGCCGTGGTGCTGGCCGACGACGAGCAGGCCGACCCGGGCGGGGTGATCGCGATGGGCAGCACCCTGGCGGTGTCGGTGTGGGGTGACGCCCTGGCGTACGTACTGATGCGCCGCCGTGGCTACGGCTGGGACCAGGTGCTGGAGACCCATCCGGCCGGTGCCGTCGGCAAGATCACCGAACTGCCGGCAGCCCTGCCCGGCCTGACCGCCACCGCCGATACCGGCCGTCGCGGTACCGCCGACGGCGACGCCCCGGCTGGGGACAGCTGACATGCCGGTCGTCGCCGGAGTGGACAGCTCCACCCAGTCATGCACCGTCGAGCTGCGTGACGCCGTCGACGGCACGCTGCTGGGCAGCGGCCGGGCCCCGCACCCGCCCACCTTCCCGCCGGTGTCCGAGCAGCCGGCCACCACCTGGTGGTCGGCGTTCACCACGGCGCTGCCGGCCGCCATCGCCGACGCGGCGACGCGCGGCACCGCGGTGACCCCGCAGTCGATCGGCGCGATCAGCGTGGCCGGGCAGTGCCACGGGCTGGTCATGCTGGACGCCGCCGGACAGGTGCTGCGCGACGTCAAACTGTGGAACGACACCACGTCGGCGCCGCAGGCGGCGGCGCTGGTGACCGAGCTGGGCGCGGCCGGCTGGGCGGAGGCGGTCGGATCGGTGCCGACGGCCGCGTTCACCATCACCAAACTGGCCTGGGTCGCCGAGCACGAACCGCAGCTGCTGCGCCGGCTGGCCACCGTACTGCTGCCACACGACTACCTGACCTACCGGCTCACCGGCCGGACGGTGACCGACCGCTCGGAGGCGACCGGCACCGGCTACTACGCCGCACACGAACAGCGGTGGCGGACCGATCTGCTGACCCGGTTCGTCGACGCGGACCTCGACTGGGCCACCATGCTGCCCACCGTGCTCGGCCCCGCCGAACCGGCCGGCACGCTGATCCCGGACGTGGCACGCCAGCTCGGGCTGCGGCCGGACGTGGTCGTCGGGCCAGGCGCCGGCGACCAGCACGCGGGTGCCCTCGGCCTGGGCATCCGCTCCGGCGAGGTGGTCTACAGCCTCGGCACCTCCGGGGTGGTGCTGACCACCACCGACGATCCGGTGCACGACGCCAGCGGCTGGGTCAACGGCGTCGCCGACGCGGCCGGCGGCTACCTGCCGCTGGTGTCGGTGCTCAACTGCGCCAAGGTGACCGACACGTTCGCCCGGCTGCTCGGCGTCGACCACGACGAGCTGGCCCGGCTCGCCCTGGCCGCTCCGGCGAACCCGGACCGTCCGGTGCTCGCCGCGTTCCTCGACGGCGAACGCTCCCCGGACCGGCCCCGGGCGCGCGGCGTGCTCGCCGGGCTGACCACCGCCACCACCCGCGAGGAGCTGGCGTCGGCCGCCGTCGAGGGCGTGCTGCTGGCCCTGGTACGCGGGCACGAGCGGCTCCGCGTCGCCGGTGCCCCGGCCGACGGCGACGTGCTGGTCACCGGTGGGGCCGCCCGCTCGGCGGCGTACCGGCAGCTCCTCGCCGACCTGCTGCGCACACCGGTGCGTACCTGTGACGCGCCGGAGGCGACCGCCCGGGGCGCCTGCCTGCAGGCGTCGGCGGTGCTGGCCGGTGCCGACATACGTCAGGTCCGCGACGCCTGGCGGCCGGCAACCTTGACCGTCACCGAACCCCGGACCCCGGCCCGGCCGGACGTCAGCGAGCGGTACGCGCGGCTGGCCGACTGGGACGGCCTCGACTCACCCGCAGATCCACCCATCAGCCTATCCACTGAGGACTTCGTGTGACCGTGCTGTATCTCGACTCCGCCGACCGGGCCGCACTGGCCCCGCTGCTCGCCACCGGGCTGTTCGCCGGGGTGACCACCAACCCGTTGCTGCTGGACCGGGCCGGGCTGGGCCAGGCCGAGCTGCCCGCCCTGCACGACTGGGCGGTCGCCGCCGGCGCCGGCACCGTTTTCCTGCAGACCCTCGCCGAGGACCCGGACGGCATCGTCACCGAAGGACTGCGGCTGCGCGAGCTCAGCGACCGGGTGGTGGTGAAGGTGCCGGCCACCCGGTCCGGCCTCACCGCCACCCGCCGGCTCGCCGACCAGCAGGTGCCGGTGCTGGTCACCGCCGTCTACCACGCCGCGCAGGCGGTGCTCGCCGCAGCGGCGGGTGCCCGGTACATCGCGCCGTACCTGGGGCGGATGACCGCCGCCGGCCGCGACGGACTGGCGCAGATCCAGACCATGCACCGGATCCTCGCCGGTGGCCCGACGCAGACCCTGGTGGCGAGCATCAAATCGGTCGACGACCTGGTGCGGTTGGCGGCGGCCGGGGTGCCGTCGTTCACCATCGGGCCAGCGCTCGCCGACGAGTTGATGCGCGACGAACTGACCGACGGGGCGGTGGCCGAGTTCCTGGCGGCCGCGGCACGCAACAGCTGAGCGTCAGCTGACCTTACGCCCGGCGATAGCCTGGGCCGGATGGGCTGAACCACGCGTCGGGTGCTATATAGGACGGCATGTTTCGCGACCGGTTAATCGCCTGCCTGCTGTTTGTCGTCGCTCTCGCCGGGTTGGTGATGCAGCGGGTCGACCCGTTCATCGAGATACCGTTTGTGACGCGGTCAGTGGTCATGTTCGCCGCCGTGGTAAGCGCCCTGGTCGGTGTCTGGCTGTGGACACGTTCGACGCGGCGACGCTCCGGGGGCACCGACCCGGACGGGGAGGCAGAGTCCGACGCGGGATCGGAGTCAGGATCCGAGGCGGGGGCAGATGCGGGCGGCTCGGGCGACTGAGACCGGAGAGGAACGACCGAGGCCGAGGAACGACTGAGGGTAGGCCTCGGGCCGCCGGTCCGGCCGGTCAGGCGACGCAGTGTCAGGTCGGGCCGGGCCAGCCGCTACACGATGCCAGTTGCTCCTCATCCGGTCACGGTGGGAAGGTGCTCCCATCGACGACCCAGGGAGCGTGGTGCCGCAGATGACCGCCGACGACCTGCTCACCCGGCACCGGGCCGTGATGCCCGACTGGATGCCGCTCTACTACGCCGAACCACTGGAGATCGTCGCCGGCTCCGGCCGGCGGGTCACCGTCGCCGACGGACGCAGCTACCTGGACTTCTTCGGCGGCGTCCTGACCAACATGATCGGCTACGACATCCCGGAGATCCGCGAAGCGGTACAGCGTCAGCTCGCCACCGGCGTGGTGCACACCTCCACCCTCTACCTGATCCGCCACCAGGTGGAGCTGGCCGAACGGATCGCCGCGCTGTCCGGCATCGCCGACGCCCGGGTCTTCTTCACCAACTCCGGCACCGAAGCCAACGAGGCGGCGCTGCTGGCCGCCACCAACTACCGCCGGTCGCATCAGATCCTCGCCGTGCGCAACAGCTACCACGGCCGGTCGTACGCCACGATGGGCATCACCGGGCACCGCAGCTGGTCGGCGAGCGCCCTCAACCCGCTGCAGGTGAGCTGGCTGCACTCCGGTGACCGGCTGCGCGGCCTGCTGGCCCGGCTCGGCCCGGACGCCCAGCTCGACGCCGCCGTCGAAGATCTGCGCGAGGTCCTGGCCACCCAGACCGCCGGTGACGTCGCCTGCCTGATCGCCGAACCGATCCAGGGCGTTGGCGGCTTCGTACACGGCCCCGACGGGCTGTTCGGCGAGTGGAAGAAGGTCCTCGACGAGTCCGGCATCCTGCTGATCTCCGACGAGGTGCAGACCGGCTGGGGGCGTACCGGCGAGCACTTCTGGGGCTATCAGGCGCACGGCGTCGTGCCGGACCTGCTCACCTTCGCCAAGGGCATCGGCAACGGCTTCGCCCTGGCCGGCGTCGTCGGCCGCGCCGACGTGCTCAACTGCGTACCGGCGATCTCGTTCTCCACGTTCGGCGGAAACCCGGTCAGCACCGCCGCCGGCGTCGCCGTGCTCGACTACCTGCGCGACCATGATCTGCAGGCCAACGCCGCCCGCACCGGCGAGCTGCTGCGTACCGGACTGGTGGAGGCGGCGGCTCGGCATCCGATCGTCGGCGAGGTGCGTGGCAAGGGCCTGATGCTGGCCGTCGAGTTCGTCCGGCCCGGCACCCGCGACCCGGACCCGGCCGCGACCACCGCCGTGTTCGAGGCCTGCCGGGCCGGCGGGCTGCTGGTCGGCAAGGGCGGACTGTACGGCAACGTGCTACGGATGGGTCCACCGTTGACGCTCACCGACGACGAGGCCCGGGAAGGGCTGGCGATCCTGGTCGACGCGATCGCGTCGGTGTCAGCCTCGGTGTCGACCACTGTGGAAGGAAGTGTGGCGTGAACCGGATCCCGCATTTCGTCGACGGTGCCCGTACCACTGTGGTGGAAGCCGGCGGCGACGGTCGCCACGGTGAGGTCTTCGACCCGGCGACCGGGCAGGTCGCCGCCACCGTCGGGTTCGCCTCGGCCGCGCAGGTCGACGCCGTCGTGCAGGTCGCGGCGCGGGCCGCCCGCGACTGGCGGGACGTGTCGCTGGCGCGGCGCACCAGCGTGCTGTTCGCCTTCCGGGAGATCATCAACGCCCGGCGCGACGAACTCGCCGCCGTGATCACCGCCGAACACGGCAAGGTCCTCGCCGACGCCGCCGGCGAGGTGCAACGCGGCCTGGAGGTCGTCGAGTACGCCTGCGGCATCCCCTCGCTGCTCACCGGCGGCTTCAGTGAGAACGTCTCCACCGAGGTCGACTCGTACAGTCTGCGTCAGCCGCTCGGCGTGGTCGCGGTGATCTCGCCGTTCAACTTCCCGGCGATGGTGCCGCTGTGGTTCGTGCCGATCGCCGTCGCCTGCGGCAACGCCGTCGTGGTCAAACCGTCCGAGAAGGATCCGTCGGCGGCGGTGCTGCTCGCCCAGTGGTTCACCGAGGCCGGCCTGCCGCCCGGGGTCTGCAACGTGGTGCACGGCGACCGCGAAGCCGTCGACGCGCTGTTGGACCACCCGGGCGTACGGGCGGTGTCGTTCGTCGGCTCCACCCCGGTGGCCCGGCACGTCTACACCCGGGGCACCGCCGCCGGCAAACGCGTGCAGGCCCTCGGCGGGGCGAAGAACCACATGGTGGTGCTGCCCGACGCCGACCTCGACCTGGCCGCCGACGCGGCGGTCAACGCCGGCTTCGGCTCGGCGGGGGAGCGGTGCATGGCGATCTCCGCCCTGGTGGCGGTCGAGCCGGTCGGCGACGACCTGGTCGCCCGGATCGTCGAACGGCTCGGGAAGATCCGTACCGGGGACGGCCGCCGGCCCGGCTGCGACATGGGGCCGCTGATCACCGCCGCGCACCGCGACCGGGTCGCCGGGTACGTGGCCGCCGGCGCCGCCGACGGCGCGAAGATCGTGGTCGACGGCCGGGGCGTGCCGGTCGACGGCGCCGCCGCCGGTTTCTGGCTCGGCCCGACCCTGCTGGACCAGGTGACGCCGCAGATGTCGGTCTACACCGACGAGATCTTCGGCCCGGTGCTGTCGGTGCTGCGGGTCGACTCGTACGACGCCGCGCTGGAGCTGGTCAACGCCAACCCCTACGGCAACGGTACGGCGATCTTCACCAACGACGGCGGTGCCGCCCGGCGCTTCCAGCACGAGGTGGAGGTCGGCATGGTCGGCATCAACGTGCCGATCCCGGTGCCGATGGCGTACTACTCGTTCGGCGGCTGGAAGGCGTCGCTGTTCGGCGACAGCCACGCTCACGGCCGCGACGGGGTGCACTTCTTCACCCGGGGCAAGGTGGTGACCAGCCGCTGGCTCGACCCTAGCCACGGCGGCGTCAACCTGGGCTTTCCCACCCAGACCTGACCGAGCCGCCGGTGCCGTCCAAGGTTGACGATCGCCGATAGCATCTGGGCTGCACACAGGAGTCGGTGCGAGAGGCGATCCGGATGGCCGACGGCGAGGCGCGCACCGTTACCACTGCGGAGTTCCTCGACGAGCTTGTCGCGGTAACCTGGCAGCGCGACGCGTCGACCTATCTCTATCTCAACCTGGAAGCCGGCGGCCGGATCTGGGTGCAGTGGGAGCAGCCGGGCATCGACCACCCCCGCCGCTACCGGATCGTCGACCCGACCGGGCCGGCCTGCCCGCACTGCACGATCCTCGAAGGCGTCGCACAGCTGGCACCGGTGCTGCCGCTCGACGCGCTGCGCCTCGGGCGGTCGCGACCCCAGTACGAGGCGGTGCTGTCCACCGGACGGCTGCCGTCGCTGGCGTTCGGCCGGCGCTCGTGGGACCCGTCGACCAGCTGGGCCGGCGACTGCCACGCCGCCGACGGTGACCCGCACACGCCGGCCGACTGCGCCGCCCACCGGTCAACCGACCCCGTCGACTGCGGCGACCCGCTCACGATGGCCGACCCGCTGCCGCTGGCCGTACAGCAGCGGTATCCCGAACCGGAGGCGGCCGTCCGCGACGTCGCGGCCCGGCTCGCCGTGGCCCGGGACTGGCGCGACGCCGCCGAGGAGGTCACCGGCGGGCGGGCCGAGACCGAGGCGACCCGGGCGTTCCTGGACCGCTGCCCACTCGCCCTGCCGCTGTCGGACGCGATGGTCCTCGCGTTGCGGCCCGGCGAGCTCAGCAGCACCAGCACGCTGCTCGACCTGCTGGGTGCCGCAGGTGGAAAGCTGGGCGGTGCCAGCCTGGCCGGGCAGCGGTATCACCGCTTCGCGTGCCTGCTCCCCGAGCCGACGACGGGCCGGTTTCCGACCTCCGGCGGGTCCTTCGACGTGGCGTCCGGCGAACCGATCCGTACGCTGCGGCTGCCGACCGGGAGCGCACCGTTGAGCCGTCGCGGCCGGGGCGTCCTGCTGCTGTTCGAGGTCCGCCACACGATGAACGTCCACGCCGTACCCGTCGGCCCCGGAAAGCCTCCCGGCTACTGGCAGTCCGAAGCGGCACTGCACGTCTTCGAGTTCGGCCTGCTCAGCGCCCTTGGTGGCGGGTACGAGGCGGCGGTGAACGTCTTCCTCGCCAAGCTGCGCCACACCGGCGAGCTGCTCGACCGCCCGGAGCGGGTGCTCAACCGGCGGCAACGCAAGGCGCTGGCGGAGCCGTTCGGCCGCATCGACGACGTCGAGCTGCACCTGTGGGCTTCGGTCGCCTACCGCAACGCGATCTACCTCGCATTGGGCAGCCAGGAAGCGTTCGCGGAGCACCTACGAAGCCAGGACCAACTCCGGAACCGTGGACAGTAGACCGGACAGGGGGGAGTTCACTGAGCAACAGACAGGATCTCGACAAGATCGAACGTGACGCTCGATCGCGCGAGATCTTGATCTGGCAGCGGTACGGACCGGTGCTTTACCGGCTCCGCCTGCTGTTCTTCGCGGTCGTCACCCTGGCTGTGGCGTACGTGTTTTCGCTCATTTACCTCACGGCTGTTTCCTTCTACCCGGGCACCGGTTCAATTCGTCCGTACGGCCCAACCGGGCGGCCGGTCCAAGCGACGGTCGAGGAGTGTCGTCGGATAGGGCCGGTCAGCACCCATGGGCTGGGCTACTGGTGGGTCTGCCGGATCATTGTCGAGCGAGAGGGCGAGAAAAGCCTAGAGGCTGTCGTGGGTCATTCCATAGTCGGCCCAGGGCAGATAGGGAAAGTCGTCACCCTCAACGAGGCGTGCCGTGACCCGGATAGAACAGAATGCGGTTACGGTAAGCCGGTTTCTCGTATATTTGAACTTCTCTATGGAATTCTTGGTATGCTTGGTAGGGCATTTGGGTTTGTCCTACTGTTTATGGTTGCACTCTATCTGTTCCGGGCGGTCGTGGGTGCCCCGACCTATTTCCTGCTAGTTGATAAATGGCGAGAAATGAAGGATGGGCCTGGTGTCAAGCGGGTTGGGGCAACGGTGACGGCCCGGCAGGGTAAGGACATGACGTTGAGCGGTCGCAACGAGATCGATTCGCTGCTACGGCAGCTGGATGATCCGGTGCACCTGGAGCGGCCGGCCGGGTTCGACTACGCGGCTGAGCAGGCTCGGTTCGCGGCGCTCGTCGCCGCTGTGGAGGCTCGCCTCGGTTGTGTCTGCACGGTCGACGCTGGCATGAACGTCCAGGACGCCAGCTATCTCGGGCAGTTTGAGATCCCGGCGTCCGCGACGGCCACGGAAACCGAGATCTTCGTTCGGGTGAGCAACTTCGGTGGGCTGGCTCTGCTCGGTGCCGAGCGTCCCGGGGTCTACGACGATGAGGAGACGCGGATTCTCATCGCGTATGCAGACTGGCGGAAGGTTCTGGAGGTGCTGACCAATCATGGCTATGTAGTCCTGTTGGAGGACGCCTTGTCGCGTCCCTACGACGGCACGAGCGATGCGTTGCGCCACGCATGCCCGACATACCCGGCCACGTGGTTCGCGCGCTACTTCGACCACCTTTGAGCGCGGCTAGGTAGCTTGCGGCGTTGCCGTTGCCCGCCGCAGAGGCTGCGTCATGACGGCCGTGAGCGCGGACCCTCACAGAGCAATTTTCCCTGATCAACAGGAATTCGATGGTGGATGATTGCGGCTCTTTGAGCGCGTCGCCGGGCCCTCTCTCGGGGCCCTTTGCGGGCTGGTCGCTCGGCCGCAGGTCAGAAGGGGCGAAGTTTCGCCCCAGTCGTAACTCCCTCGGGGGTTGCCTCCGGCGCGGTCGAGTGCCCGGCTGTAGCTCCCATCGGCGGCAGCTGGGCCACAGCAACCGAACGGGCGGGCCCAACGCTGGGACGCACGGGCCTTGGGCCGCCGTGGCACGTCGACCAGAGCACCTACCTGGAGCTGTCATGTACTGTAGCCCTTGTCAGCAGCTGACACACATGGCGCTAGCTGACGAGAGATCGGCAACCCAGGGAGAGTGTGATGGCCGAACCAGCAGAGACCGTCCGGGTCCACGACCGCTTCTACATCGACGGCAGGTGGGTCGAACCCAGCTCGGACGCCATGATCGAGGTGATCGACTCGGCGACCGAGGAGCCGTTCCTCCGGGTCGCGGCGGCGCAGCCACCGGACATGGACCGGGCGATCGCCGCCGCCCGCCGGGCGTTCGACGAGGGCCCCTGGCCCCGCCTGTCACACCGGGAGCGGGCGGACTACCTCCGCAAACTCGCCACCGGCATCAAGGCCCGGACCGAGGACTTCGCCGGCGTGTGGGCACGGGAGACGGGCGTGCTCTACAACTTCGCCGTACGGATCGGCGCGATGGCCGAGCACAGCCTGAACGGCTACGCGGACCTCGCCGAGACGTTCGCCTTCGAGGAACCGGGCCTGCCCAGCATGTGGGGCGGCTCCGGGATGCTGATCCGGGAGCCGGTCGGCGTGGTCGGGGCGATCTACCCGTGGAACGGCGCGCTCGAGTACATCGTGCACAAGGCCGGGCCGGCGCTGCTCGCCGGCTGCACGGTCGTGCTGAAGTCACCTTCCCAGGCCCCGGGCGAGGCGTACCTCGTCGCCGAGATCGCCGACGAGATCGGCCTGCCACCGGGAGTCCTCAACATCGTGACGGCGGACCGGACCGTCGGCGAGCAACTCGTCACCGACCCCCGGGTCGACAAGATCACCTTCACCGGCTCGACCGCAGCGGGCCGGCGGATCGCCGCGCTCGGCGGCCAGCGGGTCGCCCGGGTGACCCTGGAACTCGGCGGCAAGTCGGCCGCCGTCATCCTCGACGACGCCGACGTCGCGGGCGCCGCCCGCTCGCTCGCCGGCATCGAGTGCTTCCAGTCCGGCCAGGTGTGCGCCTCACTCACCCGGATCATCGTGCCGCGCAGCCGGCACGACGAGATGGTCGAGGCCATCGCCGCCGTGTTCCGGGAGGTCCGGGTCGGCTCACCGTTCGACCCGCAGACGCAGATGGGGCCGCTGGCGTCCGCCGCGCAGCGGGAGCGGGTCGAGGGGTACGTCGCCAAGGGCGTCGCGAGCGGGGCCACCCTCGCCGCTGGCGGCGGCCGGCCGAAGGAACTCGACCGGGGCTGGTTCGTCGAGCCGACGGTGTTCGGCAACGTCGACAACTCGTCGGTGATCGCCCAGGAGGAGATCTTCGGGCCGGTCCTGAGCGTGATCCCGGCGCAGGACGAGAAGGACGCCGTACGGCTGGCGAACGACTCCATCTACGGCCTCAACGCCGCCGTGTTCACCCCGGACACCGACCGGGCCCTCGCCGTGGCCCGGCAGTTGCGCAGCGGCACCGTCGGGCAGAACGGCTTCAAGCCCGACTTCGGCATCGCCTTCGGCGGCTTCAAGCAGTCCGGTATCGGGCGCGAAGGCGTCCGGGAAGGCATCCGGGCGTACCTGGAGACCAAGACCGTCATCCTCGGTGACGCCGTGGCGATCGGCTGAGCCGCAAGCCGTAGCCAGTTTGTGGGCCGCCCGCCGGGGTCACCGGACCGGGCGGCCCACGCTGCACGCGGAACGGGCCGTCGTCAGGGGCGTACCAGCCACAGCGGGTCGGCGAGATAGCGGGCAGCCACCTCCACCGTGCCGGGCTGGTTCTCCGCCCACAGATCCGCCGGCAACGCGTCCTCGCGATGGGTGGTGGCCCAGCCCAGCATGGTGAGCCGGCGCAGCATCGACAGGGCGCAGGCCACGTCGAGGTCGGCGGTGCGCAGCGGTACGTGCTCCTGATAGCCGGCCAGCCACCGCGCCGCCATCTCGCGGGCCTCCGCACGATGCTCGTAGAACGTCAACGCGGCCCCGAAATCGTAGAGGTAGTAGCCGTACCCGCAGTCGTCGAAATCGATGACGGTCAGCGCATCCGCGTTGGTCATGGCGTCCGAGTGCGTCATGGCGTTCGAGGGACGCAGATCGGCGTGGATGAGCCCGACGCTCTCGGCCGGATCGCGTGAGCCGGTCCGGTCGGCGAGAATGTCGCAGGCCCGCGCCTCGGCCCGTTCGAGAACGCTCCGCTGCGTCGCGGACAGGTCGGCGCGACGCCAGTCACCCCACCGGGCCGTCGGGCCGACGAGGTCGGCGAGCCCCCAGGTGAACCGGCCGAAACCGGCCGGTGGGGTCCACTGCCGGGCATGCCGGTGCAGGACCGCGGTGACCGCCCCGATCTCCTGGAACCAGCGGGGAATGTCGTCCCGGTCCTCCAGCACCGTCCCGGCGACGAACTCGAACGCCACCGCGCTCCACGTGCCCCCTGCCTCGTCCCGGACGAGCTGCAGCAGGTCGCCGTCGGCCCCGGGCACCGGCGTCGGCGTCGACAGACCGACGTCGCGGCGCAGCGCCTCGATCCACCGCAGCTCCGAGCGCAGGTGCACGGTGCTGGTGGCGTAGCCGGGCCGGGCCAGGCGGACCACCAGCGCCGGGCGGCCGGCCACGTCCACCCGGAACGTGACGTTCTCCGACAGCACGATGAGACGGACGACGGTGTCGGAAGCGAGGCCCCAGGCGGCGACGACACCATCGCGTACCCAGTCGGGCGCGTCGTCGCCGCGCCGCAGGGACGCGAAGGACGCGAGCCCGGTCGGCTGCGCGGCGGTGCCGGTTCCGTCAACGACTTCGAACATCAGGAGACCCTCCGTGAGGGCCGGACGCAGGTCGAGAATATCCGCCGGTGGTGCGAATGGCGATACGGCCGGGGTGCAGGTAACACGCCATTCACGGATACCGGGGGATCTGTTACACGCCGGAAAAAGTGGCCCTCCCATCGGGCAGATCAGCTCCGTACGCTCGATGACATCACCAGTCACCCGGCCGGACGCACCCGCCCGTGACAAAGCCAGTTGTCTCGATGTCAGCGAAGGAAAACGATCGAAGAATGGCGTCTACGGAGCTTCGAAACGGGTCACGGCACGGCCTGACCGGTAAGGCATCGATCCTCGACGGAAACAGCTTCCGTGCCGAGAACGCCCCGTCGTTGACCGCCCGTACGGATTCGCTCGTGCAGCGCCGCCGGAGGGTTCTCGGCCCCGCGTACCGACTCTTCTACCGCAACCCGGTCGAGGTGGTCCGGGGCCGAGGGGCGCGGGTGTGGGACGCGGACGGCGTGGAGTACCTCGACCTCTACAACAACGTCCCGTCGGTCGGGCACGCCCACCCGGCGGTCGTCGCCGCCGTGCAGCGGCAGATGTCGCTGTTGAACACCCACACGCGCTACCTGCACGAAGCGATCCTGCGGTACGCCGACGACCTGCTGACGACCTTTGCCGGACCGATCGACCAGGTGATGTTCGTCTGCACCGGGTCCGAGGCGAACGACCTGGCGCTGCGCGTCGGCCGGGCGTACACCGGCGGGCAGGCCTACATCGCGACGAGCGAGGCGTACCACGGCAACACCGCCCTGGTGTCGGCCCACTCGCCGGCGTTGTCGGACTGCGAGCCGATGGACCCGGCGTTGCGGGTGGTCGATCCGCCCGACACCTACCGGTACGGCTCGTCGGACGCCGCCGGCGCTGCCTTCCTCGCCTCCGTCCGGGCGGCGATCGACGACATCGAAACGTCCGGTGACCGCCTCGCCGGCCTGATCCTCGACACGTCGTTCTCGTCCGACGGCATCTACCCCGGCGACCCGGGCATGATCAGGGCGGCGGTCAAGTTGGTCCGTGGGCGCGGCGGCGTCGTCATCGCCGACGAGGTCCAGCCCGGTTTCGCCCGGACCGGCGAGTCGTTCTGGGGCTACCAGCGGCACGGGCTCGACCCAGACATCGTCACCACCGGCAAACCGATGGGCAACGGCTTCCCGATCGCCGCCGTCGCGGCCCGGTCCGAGGTCCTCGCCCCGTTCGCCGGCACCCGCCCCTACTTCAACACCTTCGGCGGCAACCCGGTCGCGATCGCCGCGGCGCAGGCCGTACTCGACGTCATCCGGGACGACGAACTGCAGTCACACGCCCTGGCCACCGGTGAGTCACTGCGCGCCGGCCTGCGGGAACTTGCCGGTACGCACCCCGCGATCGGCGACGTACGCGGAGTCGGCCTGTACACCGGGGTCGAACTCGTCCCCGACGGCACCACCCGCGAGCCGGCGACCGGCCTGGCGCTGGACGTCATCGAGGAGCTGCGCGCCCGGCGGGTGCTGACCAGCGTGTGCGGCCCGGCGAACAACGTGCTGAAACTGCGCCCGCCGCTGCCGTTCGCCGCCGCTGACATCCCACAGCTGATCGAAGCGCTCGACGGCGCGCTGACCGCCTCCGGCGCCTGACCTTGTCCCTGTAACCCACCAACTTCGCCAACCATTCGCGACAGAAGGAAGAAAGACCATGAGTAGTACGTACGTCGAGTTCATCAAGGAGTACAGCGAGTTCATCGAGTCCACGATTCTCGATGAGCCGACGTTCCTGGCCAAGCTGCCGGACTACATCACCGATGAGTCGGTCCTCGCCGAACCCGACAGCCTCTTCGGCCGCCTCGTCGGAATCGACGGGTGGAACACGTGGCGTCGCGGTGCCGCCGACATGGCTGTCCGTACGGGCATCCAGTTCGCGGCGAGCAACTCCCAGTACTTCCAGAACGGGGACACGGTGCTGCACTACTACGACATCGAGTTCTCGCCCCGCGAGGGCTACCCGGACGGCTGGCGTACCTCCATCATCGAACGGTACGACTTCGCCGACGGGAAGATCGCGACACTGACCGAGTACTACGCCGACACGACCGCGTTCGTCAATTTCTTCGCCTGACGAGGAGCGGCGCGGGCGGGGCTTTCGTCAGGTGCGAGCCCCGCCCTGCCGTGCGTCTGGGCGCTTCCGGGCGTACGACCGGACCGGTCACTTCGGGCGGACCGCGCGCTTCCAGTTCGTACCCAGGCGTTCGAGTGAGATCCGGGTCCGGTCGGCGCGGAACAGGTCACGCGACAGCTCTATCGGGCGATCGGCCGTATCGACGGTGAGGCGACGGATGTCGAACAGCGGAGCACCGGCCGGCACCTGCAGGATCCGGGCCTGCGCGTCGGTCGCGGCGCCCAGCTCGATCGTCTCCGCCGCCCGCGCCGGTTCGATCCCGTACTCCCGGCGAAGGATCTCGTAGACACTCACCGAAAAATCGAGTCGGGTCCACCCGGGCAGCAGCCGGGCGGGAATGGCCATGCTGTCCAGGGACAGCGGGACGCCGGCGGCGTCGCGTCTTCGGGTCAGCCGGATCACCGGGTCCCGCTCGGCCAGGCGCAGCTGGCGACACTCCAGGCGGTCAGGGGTGCCCACTTCCGCCCGGAGCAGGCTGGTGTCGTGCCGCAGGCCCTGCTGTCGGAGCATGTCCGGGACACCCTGGATCGTGTTCAGGTGTCGGGTCACCTTGCCGTCGCTGACGAAGACGCCGCCGAGGCGGCCCATCGTGCGCCGGATCTCACCGCGCCGCTCAAGCACCTCCAAGGCGGCACGCAGCGGTGAGCGGTCGACCCCCAACGCCGCGCACAGCCCTCGCTCCGAGCCGAGGCGCTCGCCGGGGCGGAGCTGCTCGCGCTTGATCATCCCGCGAACGCGCTGCACGATCTCCTCGCGCGCAGCGCCCGTTGACGAGCGTGGTCTGTCCTGGTCTAGCACGTTTCGCACCGCCCCCACGTCGCGAGCCTGCACACCCCAACCGAGCTGCCGCTACAGCGTACGGCGGTTATGGCAGTCGCTGCCACTGGTGACAGTCGGTGTGCTCTGACGCGAGGTCTGCTTGGTGGTCGCTGCCGGACGATCTACCGAATTGGGCAAAAGGTCCGGGGTGGCGGACTGTCCGCGTCGCTACAGTGTTTTCGGGTGCTAGCCGCGACCTGGAGGTGGGTGTGACTGTCGAGATGGTCGTGCCAGCCTGGATGCGCGAGCAGGTCACGGCCGAGCAGTACGCGGCGTGGACAGAAGAACAGTGCGCGGGCATCGAGATCGTGGATGGGATGGTCCAGGTGAGTCCGCGCGCCTCAAAGCGACACAACCGCCAGGCCAGGATCCTGGCGAACGCCCTGGACGGGGCGGCTGGGTCGGAATGGAACGCTGACACAGATTTCGATGTCCGGCTCCAGGACGTGCCGCTGAACAACCGTCGGCCTGACGTGGCGGTCTACCGGGCGGATGCCATCGACGTCACGCCGACCCGCCCTGAACATGTTCTTCTTGTCGTCGAGGTGGTCTCTCCCGGTTCGGAGACGACCGATCGGATCGTCAAAGCTGATCAGTACGCGCGCGCCGGTATCCAGTTCTACTGGCGCGTAGAGCAGGCAGTCACTGGCGCTCCTATCGTCTACACGTACGTGCTCGACCCGGCAACGGGCCGCTACCGCGACGACGAGATCTCCACGGGCCTCGTAAAGCTGACCGTGCCCTTCCCCGTCGAGGTCGATCTCGGCGAGATGTGACTGGTCCTGGCCCGCCTGGCAACGGCGGCATACTTCGATCGTTGACGATCAGCCGAGGTCCTGCTCGCCCGGTCTCGTGTTGAGCACCCAGGCAAGCGGCATCGTCGCGTGCACCGTGAAGTGATCACCGGTCAGGCGATGCATTGTGACGGTCCGGGCCGGATCCTGGTCGACGGCTTGCTCCACACGACCAGGTCCGGGATTCGGCCACCGACCGCACCACCGCGACCAGGGATGCGGAGTCCAACCGCTTGGGTGATCCGCTCCGCCGGGACACCGGCGGCGGCAAGCCACACCGTGAGTCGGGTCGCGATGATCGCATGAGCGTGTCCAGGGGGCGGCGCGATCGAGAGCATTCCCTCGGGGCTGATCTCGTATCGATGAGATTCGTCCGCAGTCATCATCGCGGTGAGGTCGTCCAGCGTCACGACCGTGGGCATGTGCCTGCCGACCGCCTCCGAACTCATGACTGCAAGGTACGCCGTCCGGGGCTTCTTGACGTGCACGACCAGCCGCTGCGTAATCAGCTGACGGCGGTCGAGGCGGCCGTCCCTCTTGGTAGCGTCCTTGTCTCGCGTGGGGCCAGTCCGGCGGAGATCCTGCGGCAGCGGGCCGCGCTCACCGAGATGATCAACCAGGGTACGGACTCGATCCTGCTTCGCGACCTGGGTAAGCTGCCGAAGCGTGCCGCCGGCCGCTTGATGTGACCGGTCAGGGTCGCCCGATCACCGGTCACGGTCCGGCCATCTGTAGCCCCGCCGTCCGCGCTACCGCTGTCCGCCGCGAGAGGTCCGTCGTGACGGCCGTGAGCGTGGACCTCTCGCGGAGCTGTTTTCCCTGATCAGACGCCATTCGCTTGTGGATGAACGCGGGTTTTGGGTGGTCGAGGAGCCATCTATCGGAGGACCTCTCGCGAGCCGGTGGTTCCGCCGCAGGTCAGGAGAGGTAAGATTTGGACCCTGTCGCAGCTCTCTCAGGAGCTGCCCTTCATTGAGGCACGCTGGCGTCGAGGGTTTCGCCGGGTACGGCAGCGTCGGTCGCAGCTCTCTCAGGAGCTGCCCTTCATTGAGGCCCCTGCGACGGCAGCGGCGTGCTCGGCGTCGGGGATGTCGCAGCTCTCTCAGGAGCTGCCCTTCATTGAGGCTTGGCGGTGAACGTGTGCAGGCCGGGGTTGAGCCCTTGTCGCAGCTCTCTCGGGAGTTGCCCTTCATTGAGGCACGGCTACTCGTCGCCCTCCGGCCCGTGCAGCTCTTGTCGCAGCTCTCTCGGGAGTTGCCCTTCATTGAGGCATGCCGTTCTCCATGTCGCCACCGTCCGGGATGAGCGGTCGCAGCTCTCGGGAGCTGCCCTTCATTGAGGCGATATTGAGTTCGCTTTACCGGAGCATCGCAAACGTCGCAGCTCTCTCGGGAGCTGCCCTTCATTGAGGCGTGACCGCACGGTTCCCGGCGGCGCTCTTCGCGTCGCAGCTCTCTCGGGAGCTGCCCTTCATTGAGGCACGCCCGGCCAACGCATCACACTCAACGCTCAGGTCGCAGCTCTCTCGGGAGCTGCCCTTCATTGAGGCTTCTCGCAGTCGACCAGCGCGATGATCACGTGCTGGGTCGCAGCTCTCTCGGGAGCTGCCCTTCATTGAGGCCGGACGCGGTACCTCGCCGTACATGGGTAGACGTCGTCGCAGCTCTCTCGGGAGCTGCCCTTCACTGAGGCTGCTTGGTGTCGGCCGGGTCGGCGTCGTCGAGGTTGATTTGTCGCAGCTTCCTCGGGAGCTGCCCTTCGTTGAGATGCAGGCAGGGCGGTGGGGCACCTCGGTACCCGAGGTGCCCCACCGCCCTGGGTTTGGGTCAGTGGGGGAGGGCGCCGGACTGCAGGGCGGTGGTGAAGGTGCCCCACTGGGCGGTGCTGAACGTCAAGGTGGGGCCGGTGCGGTCCTTGCTGTCGCGTACCTCGGCGTGGCCGGCGTGTCGGCGGGCCTCGACGCACGCTCCGCCGTTGCCGCCGCTGCGGCTGGAGGTGAACCAGGGGGTGTCAGGCTTCATGCCAGGTGCTCCTCGATCGGGATCGACTGCTCGCGGACCTCTCGGAAAATCCGACGGTACTCCGCCAACTCCTCCGGACGCTCCAGATAGCGAGCGCCCACATGGGACTCGACGTAGGCGATGTCGGGGTCGTCGGGGTCGGCGAAGTCGAGCAGAATGAACGGGCTGACCATCGCCGCGTGGGCACCGGCGGACCAGGGGAGAACCCGCACCTCCACCCGCACCCGCCGACCCACGCTGACCAGATGGGCGCGTTGCTCGGCCATCACCGCCGGGCCGCCGACCTCACGGGCCAGTGCACCGGCACCAAGGACCGCGACGATCCTCGCCGGCTCGGCACGGTCGTAGTAGGAGATCTGCCGATCCAGCCGCAGCGACACCAGGCGCTCGATCTGCTGCTCGGATGCCTGCCGGTCGGCGGCGCGGAACACCGCGCGCATGTAGTCCGGGGTCTGGAGTAGACCGTGGATCAGCTCAGGATCGTAAAGATGGATCTCGGTGGCGGCGGCTTCGAGGCCGAGGTACAAGCGGAACCAGTCCGGTACGGCGTCGCCGTGCGACTCCCACCAGCCGTGCTCGTCGCACGCGGCGGCGAGCCGGGTCAACGCGTCCGTCGTCTCCGGGTCCGCACCGTAGAACCAGCAGAGACCTCGTACAATGTTCATCTTGACCGGGAACTTGCCGTTCTCGATGCGCCACAACGTCGTACGGGAACAGACCTTGGCCCGCTCCACCTCCTGCTCGGTGCGGGCCGCCTCCTCCCGTAGCCGGCGCAGTCGCCGCCCCAGTTGGCGGCGCACCACAGTCGGTCCGGTGACCGGCATCGCTTCACCTTCCTCTCATCCGACGCACTCACCACCCGCGTCGATGTTTCACAATGAAACACCGGGCTGGGTTGGCCGCCGAATTCGCACGTCAGACCCGTGACAGATCGGCGTCCACGATCGAGTCTGCCGTATGTGGGCGGAAAATGTGGCCCGCCACCAGGAGGAAATCGACGGGATTCGCGAGAAAGTTGATCATTGCGGTCCGGTGGTCGCCGACCTGGCCGATCCTCCGCACCGTGCAGCTGAGCCCGCCGGTGGGCTGACGTGACGCCCGTTGATCAGCTTCTGGCCGGTGCCGGGCGGCGGCGATACACCGACGTTCGGATGATTGCCGATTCGATCAACGCTTCGCCACTATGGGTGCCGACTTCTCACGTTAGGCGGGTCATTGGTCCTTTCGCTCTCGGAGATGCCGACTGGTCAGGTGGTGTGGATCAGGCACCTTCGCATGGGCGACTGGGACCGCGTGGTAGCGAATTCGCCGGACGCACCGGCCGTCGTCGTTCAGCGTACCGCCGGGTCATCCAGCCAGCAGACGACGGTCGCCGCCGTCCTCGACGAGATGGAAACGACCGCCGGCCAGTTGTTCCCTGCCTGGCTGCCCGGGGCCGAAGGGATCACGACGTCGGCCGGTGCCGCGCCGGTCGCCGTACGCAGGCTCGCCGTCGCCCACGCCGCCGCGACCGCCCAGTCCGGCCCGTTCCTCGCAGACCTGGCCGCCGCCGCCCTGACCGGGTCGACCGCACACACTCGCCGGCATCCGCCCGAGGTGCGGGCGCGTGGGCTGGCCCGGGTCATCGCGGCCAGCTTCGGTCGACCGGCGTGTGCGCTGGTGCTACGCCCGCCCGATCACCTCGACGAATCGGCGACGCTGGCGCTGGCCCAGGCGGCACAGTGGCTGGTCGACCACGGCCGGCTGACCGTCTGGATCGACAGCGATTCGCCGTACGGCATCGAGAGCCGGCCGCGAGCGACGGAGCCTCCGCAGGTCCCGATGCCGCCGGTGGCCCGGACGCGTCGTGCGCCGCGGGTCAGCACCCGACGGACGCCGAGCGTCGTCGGCAAGCCGCACCCGACCAGCCGCGCCGAAGTAGTGCTCGAAGCCGCTCTGGCCCGCCGGGCATGGGCCGCCGGCCGCGCCTGGAACCACACCATCCGGCCCGGTCCGCTGGTCAACCCCGTCCGGGTCGACCTGCTGTGGAAACGGGAACGGTGCGTCGTCGAGATCGACGGAGACGACCACCGTACGCCCGGGAAGTTCACCGAGGACCGGCACCGCGACGTGCTGCTCCAGCTCAACGGGTACGCCGTACTTCGCTTCACCAACGCGCAGGTGCTCGACGACATCGACAACGTGCTCGTACTCCTGCAACAGTTCCTCACCAACCGTCGACGTACCGGAAAAGGACCCTGACATGTCGGACGAAAAGTTGACCATGGTCGAGACGTCGGCGCTGCTGATTCTCCTGGCCGAGGCAGGCCCGGTGCCCAATGCGAGCCTCACCAATGATCATCGCTGTGAGCTGAAGAAGCCCTCCCGGGAAAAGCTGGCGCGGTTGAAACTGATCGAAGTCGGCGGTACGCCCCGCCGGCTCGTCCTGACGTTGAGTGAAGCGGGTTGGCGGCGTTGCCGCACCGAACTTGCTGCGGGCTCGCCGCCACCCGGTTCGGGTGCCATCGGCGGTGCACTCTACGCCGTACTCCTGCGATTGGATCGTTTTCTGACCGCGCAGCGACTCAGCCTCGGCGAGTTCGTGACCGCCTCGAACGCCCCCGCCGCCAAGGACCTGCCGGTCGCCGAGGACCTACCGGCCGTGCCCGACGCGCCGAAAGCGAACGAGTCAGCCGCGGACGAGCCAACCGTCGAGGAGCGCGTACTGTCCGCGTACCACAAGGTTGCCAGCCGGGCCGGCGACCTGGTCAATCTTGCCGACCTGCGCGACCTGGTCGACGACCTCGACCGGGCCGACATCGACGCCGCCCTGCGCCGGCTGCACCGCCGACCCGGCGTCACCCTGGTGCCGGAAGCCAACCAGAAGGCCCTCGACGCCCGGACCCGGGCCGCCGCCGTCGTGGTCGGCGATCAGCCCAAGCACATGATCACCATGGCGGCGTCATGACCGAAGCAGCGCTGAAAGCACTCACCCATCTGCAGTTCAACTACACGCCGGCGATGAACGACGTCTGGCGGCCGGCGGCGTCCCACGTGGACGGGCTGCACCCGGACGTGCTCCGGACCATCCTCGACGGACTGGCGCTGGCCAAGAGGAGCCCGGACACCAGCCCGATCGGTGTCGCTGTGCAGGGCCAACGCGGCGCGGGCAAGACCCACCTGCTCAGCCGGGTCCGCGAGTTGACCCAGCTCGACGGCGGCTACTTCTTCCTGATCAACCTGCTCGACGCCAGCGCCTTCTGGCGCAGCGCCGCCGTGTCGATGGTCGACGGTCTGCACCAGCCGGTGGACGACGACGGCACCACCCAGCTGCAGATGTTTCTGCACCGGCTCGTCGACGGCCTCGAACTGTCCGTGGTGACCCGGATGGCGGTGACCGGCCGGGCCCCGATGACCGTGGACCGGCTCAACGAGTTCGTGGCCGCGCTGAGCTGGTCGAATCGTCGGATCGGGATCGGCTGCCGGGACACCGCCCGCGCGCTGACCCTGCTCGCCGGCATCGACCCGCGAGCCCAGGACGTCGCCAACTCGTACCTGCTCGCCGGCGATGAGGCCGAGCCCGGCGAACGCCTCGCCTGGGGCATCCGGCCGGCCCGGCGGCTGCCGCAGGAGATCGTCTCCGATGTGTCACGCCTGCTGGCGCTGACCGGACCGTCGGTCATCGCGGTGGACCAGGTCGACGGCCTGATCGCGCAGGTGGCCAACCGCAGCCACGCTTCCGGGCCGCCCAGCACCGGCGCGGAGGAGGACGGCTGGCGGGCGGCGGTCTCGATCGACCAGGTAGCCAGCGGCCTGATGGAGCTGCGGGAGCTGACCCACCGGACGCTGACCGTGCTGTCGCTGCTACCCGTCTCCTGGGCGTTGATCAAAAGCAACGCGGTCGACACCGCCCAGGACCGGTTCCGGGAAACCGCCCCGCTCGAATCGATCCCGGACGCAGACCTCGGCCGGACCCTGGTCGAACGCCGGCTCGCCGCACACTACGCCGACGTCGGGTTCGTGCCGCCGTACCCGAGCTGGCCGGTGCGACCCGAAGCGTTCGCCGACGCCCCGGATTTCACCCCACGGCAGCTGCTCATCAACGTCGAGAAACACATCCGCGCGTGCGTTCGCGACGGCCAGGTCACCGAGATGACCACGCTGACCACGCTCACCCCGGCCGCCGCCGAGAAGCCGACCGCCGAGGCGAAACCGACGCCGACGAGGCCGACGACACCGGCCGCTGACGGCTCGTCGTTGGGCACGCTCGATCAGCGGTACGCCGAACTTCGCGCGAACGCGCAGGTAGCCGGACTGCTCGACCCGGCCAATGAGGACACCCAGGTGCCGCAGCTGCTCGCCGCCGGCCTGCGCGCCTGGACTTGGGAAAGCGCGGACACCGACTTCGAGCAGGACACCATCCCGGCCCGCCGGCCGGTGCTGCACGCCCGGCTACGGCGCACCCTCGACGACTCGACCGGCGACGAGGCCCACTGGGCGTTCCGGGCCATCGCCGCGCAGCACTACAACGCCGAGCTGGCCCGGCTGCGCAACGCCTGCGTCGCCGCCGGGTTGGCACACGGCGTCGCCGACCGTCGACTGTTCATCCTGCGTAACGACGAGTGGCCGCAAACTCCTGCCGTGCGCAAGGCGGCGGACGATTTCGTCGCCGCCGGTGGGCGGACGCTGCCGGTCACCGAGGACGACCTGCGCAGCCTGGTCGCGCTGCGGACACTCCTCGCCGAGGAACCGGACGGACTGCAGACCTGGCTGGCCGACCGGCGGCCCGCCTCGCGTACCGCGTTGTTGTCGACCGCGCTCGCCGACGCGTCCCGCGAACCGGCCGCATCCGACGGACCCGGCACCGCCGTCGCATCCGAACCGGCTGCTGAGCAACCGGCGGCTGAGCCGGCCGCCGATGCCGAGGCTGAACCGGCCGGAGTGCGGCTGCGCGTCGGCGCAGACTTCGACAACGGCGACCCGGTACGGGTGGAGCTGGCCGCGCTGCGCAAACACGTCGCGATCTTCGCCGGCTCGGGATCCGGCAAGACCGTCCTGATCCGGCGACTGGTCGAGGAGTGCGCGCTGCTTGGCGTGTCCGCGATCGTCCTGGACCCCAACAACGACCTGGCCCGGCTCGGTGACCCGTGGCCGGAGCCGCCGGCCGCGTGGGGTGACGGCGACGCGCGGGCCGCCGCCGACTATCTCGCCGCGACCGAGGTCGTGGTGTGGACGCCGGGTCGGGAGGGCGGCCGGCCGTTGACGTTCCAGCCGCTGCCGGACTTCTCTGGCGTACGTGATGATCCGGACGAGTTCACCCAGGCGGTGGACAGCGCCGTCGACGCGCTGGCCCCGCGCGCCAAGGTGGCCGCCAACACCGCCAAGGCGATGCGTGGGCAGGCCGTCCTGCGGCAGGCGTTGCGCCATTACGGCCGGCACGGTGCGACGGCGACCCTCGCCGGGCTGATCGCCCTGCTCCGCGATCTGCCCGACGGGGTGAGCGAGCTGGCCGGCGCGGCGGCGATCGCCGCCGACCTGGCCGAGAATCTGGAGGCGGCGCGGATCAACGACCCGCTGTTCGGCGGTACGGGTGAGTCGGCCGACCCGGGCACGCTGCTGACCCCGGCCCCGGGCAAACGCGCCCGCGTCTCGGTGATCAGTTTCGTCGGCCTGCCGGGGGAGGAGAAACGGCAGGGCTTCGTCAATCAGCTTCAGCTTGCCCTCTTCGCCTGGGTCAAGCGGAACCCGGCCGGTGACCGGCCGCTGGGCGGGCTGCTGGTGATGGACGAGGCGCAGACCCTAGCCCCGTCCGGGCCGATCACGCCCTGCACCCGCAGCACGTTGATGCTCGCCTCCCAGGCCCGCAAGTACGGCCTCGGCCTGGTCTTCGCCACCCAGGCGCCGAAGGGCCTGCACAGTCAGATCCCCGGCAACGCGGCGACGCAGTTCTTCGGGCTGCTCAACGCGCCGGTGCACATCGAAGCGGCCCGCGAGATGGCCCGGTTCAAGGGCGGCGACGTGCCGGACATCTCGCAGCTGACCAGCGGACAGTTCTACGTCGCGGTCGAAGGCCAGCCGTTCCGCAAGGCCCGTACGCCGCTCTGCCTCACCCACCATCCGGCGAGCCCACTCACCGCCGAAGACGTCCTCGTCCGCACCCAGCCAAAGAATGTCGCCACCGGACGATAGGGTGTCGCCCGCCGAGTAATCCCCTATCGGCGCTTCAGTACATCCGTCCTCGGTGAGTGCTGCCCCCGCGCCGATGCAAATGAGAAAGGAATTCTGAGTGCGTTCGTTGGATCTTGATGTGTTGCTGGCCGCCGGGTCGCCCGGTGGGTCGAGCTGTCTGACGTCAACGACCACGTTGGAGCCGGCCGGCGGCCGGCACACCTCGGTCGCGCCGGCCAAGTTCGCACCCGAGCGCGGGAAGGGGTCGGTGTACGCGTACGAGCAGCGCTTCCTTGGTGACGAGAGCCGGTACGCGGCGATCATCGACAGCAAACAATCGCAGCTGAACCGGGCCGAGCAGGCCCTCGCTCAGGCCATCGAGGACGGACACTCGCTGCTGTCGCGGGTGCCGCACGTGCAGGTCACCTATGAGCGGGACGGCGCGGTCGAGCGTTACTACGACCTGACGTTGCCGCACCGGGTCTTCGACGGTCACATTCGCGCCGGCACGATCGACGGGGTGCCGACCACGCAGACTCCCGAGTACCGGGCGGTGCGGGACGCTAGCCCGGCGAACGCGCGGGCGCTGCTGGAGACCAGCCCGATCACGCTGGTCTTCGGTGGCTGGGATTCGAGCCGACGCAGCCGGCAGGGTCGCTGGCGCAGCGCCCTGGTCGGCGAGATCGTCGGCTTCGTCGCGGCGAGCCGGGACGAGACCGGCGCCCTGATGGAGCCCAAGCCCGGCCGTCGGGGCGGGGCGCGGGTCGACCCGGTCGGCATGCAGATCAACCTCGACAAGAAGACGATGACCGAGACGGCGAACCGGCAGCAGGCCGAGCTGAGCCCAGTCACGCACAGCAAGATCCTCAAGGCAGCCAACGCGATCAAGGTCGGCACCGCGGAATCGGCATCCGCGCTCGGCCTCGGCGGCATCCCGCCCACCCTCGACCAGCTGGCCGGCGTCGCCTGCGACACCATCATCCGTACGCACGTGTTGTCGTTCGCGACGCTGCGGCAGATGCGCTTCGGTGCCGGCGTCGACGGTGACGCCGCCTGCCGGGCGCTGCTGGCCGCGTTGGCGCTCAACGCGCTCGCCCGTTCCGACGCCGAGCTGTGCCTGCGGGCCAACTGCGACCTGGTCGAGGCCGAGCAGCCGAAGGTCCGGCTCGACCAGCGCGGCGGATCGTTCGCCGACGTCGAGCCGCTGAGCATCGACGCCGCCGACCTGCTGCTCGGCGAGGCCCTCGCACACGCCGAGAAGGTCGCCGACGTGACCTGGTCGGGTCTGGCGATGCGGGTCGACGGCAACCCGGACATCGTCTCCGGCGCGCTCGAAACGGGTGACGACCAGTGAGCTTCGCGATCGTCGCCGAGCCGGTCCTCGGCGTCTACAAGGGGCACGTCGGCAGCGGCGAGCTCGACCCGCTGCCGTCGCCGGCCCGGCTGCACGCCGCCCTGCTCTGCGCTGCCGCCCAAGGGGTGCGGGCGGTCCCCGACGGCGACAGCCTCCAGCCCTGCGACACCGACCGGGAGGCGCTGCGTTGGCTGGAGGCCAACCCGCCGGATGGCATCGCCGTGCCACAGACGCTGCCCAACGGCGGGGCGGCGACGGCGTACCGGCAGGAGGGTTTGATCGTCAAGGAAGGCCGCGGCCCGCTGGCGGAGAAGCTGGTCGGTAAGCCGGCGGTGACCGGTGTCGCGGTGACCGGAGGGTACGCGTGGACCTGGGAGCAGCCACCACCTGAGCCGGTGGCCGCCGCGCTGGCCGCGCTCTGCCCGGAGGTGCCCTATCTCGGCACGACCGAGTCACCGGTGCGCCTCGTCGTCGCCGAGGCCGAGCCGACGCACCGCCTCGACCGCAACGCCGACCTGTTCACCGGCGACGGGCTCGACCTGGCGGTAGCGGTCGCCGGCAGGTCGGACGCCCTCGAAGCGGCGCACCGGGAGACGACAGCCGCGCCAACGCTCAAGTCCGATGCGCACAGGTCGAGTGAGAGGACGGTCGCGCCGCCGAGTGTGACCGCCGGCGTCGAACTCGGCCGCTACACCGCTAAGGAGCAGCCGCCACCGCTGACGCCGTGGACGTCGGTGCTGCTGTTCGGCATGGACCAGCCGGTCCCGCCACAGCTGCGGGTGCGGTACGCGGTCGCCGTACACCGGGCGTTGGTCTCGCTCGTCGGCGACGGCGCCCCCGCGATCCTCACCGGTGCGTACGCCGACGACGCGCGACAGCCGGCGAACCGGTGCGCGATCCAGTTCGTCGGCCCGGACGCGCCGCACGTCGGCGGCACCGCGCTGGCGTTGCTGCTGCCCCGCGACGCCGACGACATCGACCTGACCCTGATCCGGATGGCGGCGCACCACCTGCGGCAGGTCAAGGTCGCCGCCGGCCCGTTCGGGGTCAAGCCGCCGGTCGAGGTCGCGGCCGACGAGTTCTGGCCGCAGCCGGCCGCCGGCACGCAGCGATGGTGGCAGACCGAGCCGGTCGCCGTACCGGAGAGTCGGCCGCCGCGCGGACGCGTCCGCGCCTGGTCCCTCACCGACGCCGCCGCGTTGTCGGTCGCCCTGGTCTGGCGCGACCAGTTCGAGAAGGTGCCGGAGCGGGGAGAAGCCCGCTACGAGGCGTTGGCGAGGGCGGCGTCCGCGCGCGGGGTCCGGGTCGAATCAGCGGTACGGGTGATGGACGGCGACGTCGGCCGGTACGTACACAAGGTCCACCAGGACACGATCATCCAGCCGTACCGGGCGGTGCTCAACCTTGGCGACCTGACCGGCCCACGGACGATCGCCGCGATCGGGCAGAGCCGGCACCTCGGCGGCGGCCTGCTGGTGCCCCGGGACCTGCCGGAAGCCATCGCCCGCCGGCTGGCCCGGTGAGCGTCGACCGCGCCGACTTCGGCGCCTTCTTCGCCGCCGTCCGAGCCGGGCAGCAGCCGTTCCGCTGGCAGGAACGGCTGGTCGACCATCTGCTGGCCACCGGCCGCTGGCCGGACCAGCTGGTCGCGCCGACCGGGGCCGGCAAGACCAGCGTCATCGACGTGCACGTGTTCGCGGTGGCGCTGATGGCCGCCGGCCACCCCGTACGGGTACCGCGCCGGCTCGCCCTCGTCGTCGACCGCCGGGCCCTCGTCGACGACCAGCACGAACACGCGACGGCGATCGCCGACCTGTTGGCGACGGCCCGAGACGACCGGACCGTGCTGGCCCGGGTCGCCGCCGCGCTCGACTCGCTGCGTACCGGGCAGGCGGAACCGACCGCGAGTCCGCTGACGGTGGCCCTGCTGCGCGGCGGCGCGCCGCCGTCCCGGTCCTGGCTGGACGAACCGACCGGTGCGGCGGTGCTCTGTGCCACCCCGGACATGTGGGGGTCGCGGCTGCTGCTCGCCGGCTACGGGTCGCGGACGCAGGCCCGGCCTCGGGAAGCCGGGCTGCTCGCCT
Organism: Solwaraspora sp. WMMD792; assembly: GCF_029626105.1. Taxonomy (NCBI): domain Bacteria; kingdom Bacillati; phylum Actinomycetota; class Actinomycetes; order Micromonosporales; family Micromonosporaceae; genus Solwaraspora; species Solwaraspora sp. WMMD792. Next base: position 2,992,997 of record NZ_JARUBH010000009.1, on the reverse strand, counting down.
ACGACACCGTCGCCGTCGTCGACGAGGCGCACCTGTCCCGGCAGCTGGTGACCACCGCCCGCCGGGTCGCCGAACTGGCCGCCGTCGCCGACGAGCCGCTCGGCGTACCGGTGCTGCAGGTCGTCGAGACCACCGCCACGCCACACGCCGACGCCGGGGTGGCCGTCGGCGTCGAAGCCGACGACCTGGCCGTGGACGCGCCGCTGCGGCAGCGGCTGACCACCCCGAAGCCGGTCACCCTGCGGCCGATCCCGAACTGGCCGATCCCGAAGACCGGCCCGGCGTTCAAGGCGGGCGTCGCGGCGCTGGCCGACGAGGCGGTACGGTTGCGTGAGGCGGTACGGTCGGGTGACGCGCACGGCACGACGGTCGGCTGTTTCGTCAACAGTGTCGCGGTGGCCGCTGCCGTCGCCACTGAACTACGGGCGCGTGACCTCAAGGTCGAGTTGATCTGTGGGCGGCTGCGGCCGTACGACGTGGACCGGTTGCGGCCGCCCGCGTCAACGCTGCTCAGCCTCGCCGGAGATCCGACGGTCGACGTCCTGGTCAGCACCCAGAGTCTCGAAGTCGGGGTAGACCTGGATCTGGCGGCGGCCGTGACCGAGCTGGCCCCCGGCGGGGCGCTCGCCCAGCGGGCCGGCCGGGTCAACCGGCTCGGCGTCCGTCCCGTCACCGAGATCAGCGTGCTGGTGCCGGCCGACGAGCTGCCCGACGCGGCCCAGTCCGGGCCGTACCAGCGGGACGACCTGGCGGCGGCCCTCACCTGGCTGGCCGGGCGGGCCGTCGACCCGGCCGGCCTCGCCCCGTGGGCGCTGCGCGACCCCCGGCCACCCGCCCCGGAGCTGCGGCGCGACCTGCTTCAACGGCTGGAATTGGCGCAGGCGTGGCAGCTGGCCCGGACCAGCGACGACCTGGCCGCCGCGCAGGACGACCTCGACCTGTGGCTCTCCGACGACCTCGACGCAGCCGACCACGAGTTCGGCGTCGTGGTGCGGCGGGCGCTGCCGGCCGACATCTCCGACGCCGTCAAGCTGATCGAGGCCCTGCCGCCCCGCCCGTACGAGGTCTTCCCGGTGTCGATCAAAGCGGCGACCAGGATCCGGGACCGGCTGAAGGAACTGGCGGAGGCAGCGGCCAAGGCCGGTCCGGACCCGGTGCCCGTACCGATGCTGGTCCGACCCACGGATCCCGCGCCGCGCCCGCTGACCGACGGAGAGCGGATCCGCCCTGGTGACCTGCTCGTCCTCGACGACGCCACTGCGCTGTTCACCTCCAAGGTCGTCGACCCGGACGGCACCGAACGGGTCGACGACGTGCTCGACGCCCTCGCCGACCCGAAACCCGGCCAGGTGGTGCTGCGGATCGAACGCGACACGGCCGCACACCGCCGGTTCCTGGACGCCGTCGCCGCCACCGTCGTCGACCAGGACGACCCGGACACTCCGGAGGCCGCCGAACTGGAGCCTATGGAGGCCGCCCAGCTGCTGCGGGTGCACCGCGACGCGGTGACCCCGCGTCCGATGGTGGTCGCGGCGGCCGCCCTGCTCGACCGGCCGGAGAGCGAACGGGCCGGGGCCGAGGTGATTCCGCACTGGCAGGAGTCCGACGACGGCAAGCCGGAACTCGCCCGGCTGATCGTCGTCGACCTGCGGAAAGCGACCGTCGACGACGAGTTGCGCCAGACGTGGACTCCGCGCCGCCGCAAGGTGCTGCTGAGCCAGCACGCCCACGCCGTCGCGCAACGCGCCGAAACGGTCGCCGGCCGGCTCGGCCTGGCCCCCGAGTTGGTGCAGGTGCTGCGACTGGCCGGCCTGCACCACGACGACGGCAAAGCCGACGAGTGGTTCCAGCGGTGGCTGAACGCTGACCCGAAGCAGCCCGAGCCGCTGGCCAAGAGCGGTGTGCGGGACGCGCGGATCATCCGGCGGCTGCGGCAGAAATCCGGACTGCCGACCGGGTGGCGCCACGAACAGCTCTCCGTGGTCTCTGCCTGGTGCGCGCTGTCCAGCCAGGACTCCGCCGTCCAAGACGACGCCAGCCTGGAGCTGATCGTCCGGCTGGTCGGCACCAGCCACGGGCACGGCCGGCACGGCTTCCCGCACACCGCTGGGCAGCTCGTCGGCGACACAGACGCGACCGCCGTGGACCTGTTCGACGAGGGCCGGTGGGACGAACTGATCGAACGCACCCACCGCCGGTGGGGGGTGTGGGGCTGCGCCTACCTGGAAGCGCTGCTCCGTGCCGCCGACGGGCAGGTCTCCGCGGAGGGATCATGACCGACTTCGTACTGCCACACGCCGACCCGTACACGATGTTGTCGCACATGGCGCTCTACGGGCTCGCCGCCATCGCCGAGGACGCCGGTCTCGACGACGTCCGGCTGTCCTGGACACCCGGAATGAACAGCCGCCCGGTGCTCAGCGCCCCCCAGGCCACCCCGGAGGCGATCGGCGAGATCGTCCGCCGGCACGCCGCCCGCCACGACGACCCGGAGGCCTGGCCCAGCCGGCAGCTGCGCGCCGGCGAGCAGCGAGCGCTGATGAGCCCCCGGATCAGCGTCATCACCACCGGGGACGGCTGGCATGACCTGCAGCAACGCCGGCATCAGGTGCTCGACCAACTCACCGACGCACGGGCGATGCTCGACCTGCGGCTGATCGCCGCGCTCGGCGAACCGGCCTACTGGAGCCACAACGGCAAAGGCGACCGGCTGCAGGACGACGGCGCGAGCCGGCTGGAAATGCAGCCCCGCAACCAGGGCTCCGAGTTCGTCGGCAACCGGCTCCGGCCCCTCGCCGCAGCCGTCGCCGCCCGTACTGCCGAAGAGGTCGCGGACGGTCTGGCCGGCCGCCGGGTCCGCGACGAGATCGCCAAGGACAAACCCGACAGCCGTACGCCGACCGGCTTCGCCGTCCCCGGCCCGACCGACAACGCCCTCGCCTGGTGTGCGCTGTGGGGCATCTCCCAGTTCCCGATCGCGCAGCGGGTCAACGCGACCGCCACCACCAGCGGCCACATCGGACGGGCAACGGGCGGCTGGTTCTGCGTACCCGTGTGGGCCGGGCGGTGGCGCACGGCCCGGCACCGGACGGTCCTCGCCAGCGGGCAGCTGGCCCGGTTCGCAGCGGCCGGACTGCCACCCAAGGCGCTCGGGAAGCCGTCGGACAGCACACCGGTCGACGGCGAGCCCGCCCGAGGATGGTTGGTAGCTCGTGGCGTCACCGCCGTCATCCGCTTCCCGGTGCAGCGGTTCGGCAGTGACAGCGCCCCCGAACGCCGTGCCATGCGCGGCGAACTACTCAAGACCGACAAGCCACTCGTCGTAAGACGCTGACGATGACGACGCCGGAACTGCTCCCGATCAGCCTGGTGGCGCACCAGGCCTTCTGCCCACGCCGGGCCTGGCTGGAAGCAGCCGGCGAGTCGACCGACACCCACCAGGTGCAGGTCGGCGTCCAGGCCCACACCCCGGTCGACGACCCGACCGGTTCCCGGTCCCGGCGCTACCGGGCGGTCGACGTGGTCAGCCACGACCTCGGGGTGTACGGGCGCTGCGACACCGTCGAGCTCGACGACGACGCCGCGATGACCGTAGTCGAACACAAAGCCACCCCGGTGCGCCGCCGCCCGGAAGTCACCGAACCGATGCGGATCCAGGTCGCCCTCCAGGCTCGGGCGCTGGCCGACATGGGCTACCCGGTGGCCGGGCAGGCGGTCTACTTCACCAACCACCGGGTACGGGTCGACATCACCCTGTCGCCGGCCGACGTGGCGGCCGCCCGGGAGATGGTGGCGGCCACCCTGCGTACGCTCGACGCCGAGCAGGCCCCGCCGCCGCTGGAGAACGACCGGCGCTGCTCCCGCTGCTCGCACATCAGCGTCTGCCTGCCCGACGAACGCCCGCTCGCGCCGGTGACCCGCCGGATCGTCGTCGCCGACCCGGACACCCAGGTGTTGCACCTGACCACACCCGGCTCACGCGCCTACGTCGAGCGAGGACGGATCGAGGTCAGCAAGAGCGGCGATAAGCTCGGGTCGTTCCCGATCGAACGCGTGCAGGGCCTGGTGGTGCACGGCAACGTCGACCTGTCCAGCGGCCTGATCCGGGAGGTGCTGTGGCGCAGCCTGTCCGTGGTGTGGTGCACCAGCACCGGCCGGGTCACCGGATGGGCCAGGCCGGCGCAGGGGCCCAACGGCGGCCCTCGGCTGCTGCAACACGTCGCCTCCCACAACGGGCGGATCGACCTGGCCCGACAGTTCGTCGCCGCGAAGATCGCCAACCAGGCGACGTTGCTGCGCCGGCTCGGCGACACACCGGACACGGTGACCCGGCTGCGTGAGCTGCAACGGCACGCCCTCGACGCGCCGTCAGTGGCTGACCTGTTCGGCATCGAAGGTGAGGCCGCCGCCGGCTACTTCGCCCAGTTCCTCACCATGTTCCGGTCGAAGGTCGTCGACACCGAAGGGCTGGCCTTCTCCGTACGGACCCGACGCCCGGCCCGCGACCCGATCAACGCCGCATTGAACCTCTGCTACGGGCTGCTGACCGCCGACGCGCTCCGGGCCGTCGTCGCCTGCGGGCTCGACCCGCACGCCGGCTTCCTGCACAGCAGCGGACGCAACAAACCCGCGCTCGCCCTCGACCTGGTCGAGGAGTTTCGGGCAGCCGTCGCCGACTCGGTCGTCATCACCGCTTTCAACAACGGCGAGCTCCGCGCCCGCGATTTCTCCACTGCGCTCGGCACCACCCGGATCGGCGACCGTGGCCGCAAAGCACTCATCGCCGGCTACGAACGCCGGGTCACCAGCACGTTCCGGCATCCGATCTTCGGCTACGAGGTGAACTGGCGGCGCGCGATGGAGATCCAGGCGCGCCTGGTGCTCGGCGTGATCGACGGGACACAGCCCCGCTACGAGGGGATCAAGATCCGATGAGCCTCGACGACGTACGGCGCTACATCGTCGCGTACGACGTCTCGGACGACGTACGGCGTACGCGGGTGGCGAAGAAGCTCGAATCGTACGGCGATCGCGTCCAGTACAGCGTGTTCGTCGTGGATGCCCGTCCGGCGAAGATCCTGCGGCTGCGGGCCGCGCTCACCGACATGATCAACCAGGGTACGGATTCCATCCTGTTCTGCGACCTGGGTACGCTGCGGGAGCGCGCCAGCCGGTCGCTCGACGTGATCGGCCAGGGCCGCCCGATCACCGGGCACGGTCCGGCGATCTTGTAGCCCCGTCGCCCGCCCTACCGCTGCCCTCCGCGAGGGGTCCGTCGTGACGGCCGTGAGCGCGGACCCTTCGCGGAGCTGTTTTGCCTGTTCAAGTGCCATTCGATAGTGGACGATCGCGGTTATTTGGTGGTCGTGGGGCCCTCTGTTGAGGGACCTCTCGCGGGGCGGTGGTTCCGCCGCAGGCCAGGAGGGGTAAGCTTTGGACCCTGTCGCAGCTCTCTCGGGAGCTGCCCTTCATTGAGGCGAAGGAATGCTGTCCTTCTTCACGTACCAGGCAGTCGCAGCTCTCTCGGGAGCTGCCCTTCATTGAGGCTTCGTCGACTGGGGCGACGGGCAGACCAGCACTGGCAGTCGCAGCTCTCTCGGGAGCTGCCCTTCATTGAGGCTCGTTCCCGCTTCCCATTCCTTGATCTCGGGAATGGGTCGCAGCTCTCTCGGGAGCTGCCCTTCATTGAGGCTTACCGCAGAGATCGCACTCGGTGCGGCCGTCTCCGGGTCGCAGCTCTCTCGGGAGCTGCCCTTCATTGAGGCGTTTGCCCGCGCAACAGTAGAAACTGCTCTACCTGGTCGCAGCTCTCTCGGGAGCTGCCCTTCATTGAGGCAAGACCGCCGGCCTGGTGCTGTCCAGCGACGACGAGAGTCGCAGCTCTCTCGGGAGCTGCCCTTCATTGAGGCGGTGCCCTGCTCGACGACCGGACCATCGTCCAAGTCGCAGCTCTCTCGGGAGCTGCCCTTCATTGAGGCCCCGCGACTCGCCGCGAGCGATTGCCGCACGCCGTCGCAGCTCTCTCGGGAGCTGCCCTTCATTGAGGCACGGCGATGGCGTCGATCTGCTTGGCCCGCGCCAGTCGCAGCTCTCTCGGGAGCTGCCCTTCATTGAGGCTCGAGGGCGCGATCGCGCGCCCAGGCGAAGTGCTCGGTCGCAGCTCTCTCGGGAGCTGCCCTTCATTGAGGCTTACTCAGGTGGCGTTGGCATTCGGCGAACACCTCGGTCGCAGCTCTCTCGGGAGCTGCCCTTCATTGAGGCTGGGCGTCTCGCCAGTCGTCTCGCAACCCCTTGATCAGTCGCAGCTCTCTCGGGAGCTGCCCTTCATTGAGGCGCGGCGCGGGCGTCGTCGACCGGGTCCGGCGGGGACGTCGCAGCTCTCTCGGGAGCTGCCCTTCATTGAGGCATCCCACTCTCATCGACCCGGATGCTCGCCACTCCGTCGCAGCTCTCTCGGGAGCTGCCCTTCATTGAGGCCTGACGGCGGCGGACGGTGAGTCCGGCGCCGAGGTGTCGCAGCTCTCTCGGGAGCTGCCCTTCATTGAGGCGCCGCGGCGAACAGGCCGCCCAGACCATCGACCCGTCGCAGCTCTCTCGGGAGCTGCCCTTCATTGAGGCTCGGCGCGCGACGGGTTGCGGCGGAGGAAGGCGTCGCGGCTCTCTCGGGAGTGCCCTTCATTGAGGCTCGTGCGCGGTGAAGATCGGCGGACGCTTCACCAGTCGCGGCTCTCTCGGGAGCTGCCCTTCATTGGTGCGGCAGGGCGGTGGGGGCTGCCTCGGGTACGAGGCAGCCCCCACCGTCGTGGGTTGGGTTGTCAGTGGGGGAGAGCGCCGGACTGCAGGGCTGTGGTGAAGGTGCCCCACTGCCGGGTGGTGAAGGTGAGGGTGGGACCGGTGCGGTCCTTGCTGTCGCGTACCTCGGCTTGGCCGGCATGCCGGCGGGCCTCGACGCATTGACCGCCGTTGCCGCCGCTGCGGCTGGACTTGAACCAGGGGGTGTCAGGCTTCATGCCAGGTGCTCCTCGATCGGGATCGACTGCTCGCGGACCTCTCGGAAAATCCGACGGTACTCGGCCAACTCTTCCGGGCGCTCCAGGTAGCGGGAGCCGAGATGAGTTTCGACGTAGGCGATGTCGGGGTCGTCGGGGTCGGCGAAGTCGAGCAGGGTGAACGGGCTGACCATGGCGGCGTGGGCACCGGCGGACCAGGGTAGGACGCGGATCTCGACCCGTACCCGTCGGCCCACGTTGGCCAGGTGGGCGCGCTGCTCGGCCATCACCGCAGGTCCGCCGACTTCACGCGCAAGCGCGCCGGCTCCGAGGACCGCGACGATCCGGGCCGGCTCGGCTCGGTCGTAGTAAGAAATCTGCCGATCCAGCCGCAGCGACACCAGCCGCTCGATCTGCTGCTCGGACGCCTGCCGGTCGGCGGCCCGGAACACCGCCCGCATGTAGTCCGGCGTCTGCAACAGACCGTGGATCAACTCTGGATCATAAAGCTGGATCTCCGTCGCGGCGGCTTCGAGGCCGATGTACAAGCGGAACCAGTCCGGTACGGCGTTGCCGTGCGACTCCCACCAGCCCTGCTCGTCACAGGCGGCGGCGAGTCGGGTCAGCGCGTCCGTCGTCTCCGGGTCCGTACCGTAGAACCAGCAGAGACCTCGTACGGTGTTCATCTTGACCGGGAACTTGCCGTTCTCGATGCGCCACAACGTCGTACGGGAACAGACCTTCGCCCGCTCCACCTCCTGCTCGGTGCGGGCCGCCTCCTCCCGCAGCCGGCGCAGCCGTCGCCCCAGTTGGCGGCGTACCACAGTCGGTCCGGTGACCGGCATCGCTTCACCTTCCTCTAATCCTACACACCCAGCACCCGCGCCAATGTTTCAAAATGAAACACCAGGCCGGGCCGTACGCCGGATCGTCGCCACATCACAGTGGAGACGGACCGGCGTACGCGATCGATTCTGCCTTATCGGGAAGGGAAACGCGGGCCGCGACAATGAGCCTTTTCCAAGCTGATCTTGCAGCTCAGGGCGGATGCGGTAGGCCCGCTGATCGATGGGTGCGAGGCTCCAGGTAGGACAGCTGTCGACCAAGACTCGAAGCCCCGACCGGGAGCCTCGCCATGCTGTCCTACCCCGCCACGATCTCGTTGTCCAGCCGCACCCTGAACCACCTGGCCGAACGCATCCGCAGCCACCGTAAGCAGCGCCGATCGCGGTGGCGGCGCCTCGAACCCGGCCGGCAGGCGCTGCTCGCCCTGGCCCATCTGCGCAACGGCGACACCTACACCCGACTCGCGGCCGGCTTCGAGATCGGCGTCGCCACCGCCTGGCGCTACGTCCAGGAAGCGATAGCCCTGCTCGCGACGGCCGCCGATGACCTGGCCACCGCCATGGTACGGATCCGCCGACTGGCGTACGCGATCCTGGACGGCACCCTGATTCCGATCGATCGGGTCGCCGACCAGCGACCCTACTACTCTGGGAAACACAAGCACCACGGCGTGAATGTGCAGGTCATCGCCGATGCCGCTGGCCGGCTCGTCTGGGCTTCACCGGCGCTGCCCGGTTCGGTTCATGACCTGACCGCAGCCAGGACCTACGGCATTATCGATGCGCTGACCAGGGCGGACGTGATGACCTTCGCCGATAAGGGCTACCAAGGAGCCCGCGGCAGCGTGCGCACTCCGTTCAAGCGACGCCGCTTCCGCCCGAAGCTGTCACGCCGGCAGAAGGCCATCAACCGCGCCCACGCGAAGATCCGCGCCCGCGGTGAACGCGCAATCGCCACCCTCAAGGCCTGGAAGATCCTGGCCAAGCTGCGCTGCTGTCCACGGCGAGCGACCGCGATCGTGCAGGCCATCCTCGTTCTGCACCACGTCGAGACCGACCGCTACGCAGCATGAAAAGGGCTCAATGGTGAATTCGGCGGAGGTCGTGATGGGATGGATGAGCCGGACGGCTGCCGTGTGCTGCGGCAGGTCGGGTGCCGCAGGCCGTGGCCAGGAGGGCACACGTAGGCTGCGTTCAGCAGTCGCAGCTCCTCCTGGAGCTGCCCTTCATTGAGGCGTCGGCAGCAGGCCGGCGTTGGCATGTAGGGCCAACGGAAGGCTGCAAGATGGAACTTCATGAAGACTTGTCGGCGGACTGCCTGTTCTGCCGGCGTGATGATGAGCAGGTCAACCGCATCTCGCACGAGAACTCGACCTGCTTCGCCCGGCTGGACAACTTCCCGGCGGTGGAGGGGCACACCGAGATCGTGCCGAAGCGCCATGTGGAGTCGTTCTTCGACCTGACCCCGCAGGAGGTGCGGGACGCGTACGAACTGATCTTGGTAGTGCGCGACGATTTGACCGGGAGGCTGCGGCCGGATGGGTACACGATCGGGGTCAACGAAGGTCGCGCGGCCGGGCGCAGCATCGACCACCTGCACATCCATGTGATCCCGCGCAGGTTCGGCGACGTCGAGGACCCGGCCGGCGGCATCCGACAGATATTGCCGAACTGCGATCCGCAGACGTGGGCGGCCGCGACGGCGGAAGCGCTCGGCCGGCCCGGTCCGTTGCTGCGCTGAGCGGCGCGGCGTGCGCCGGACCGGATCAGCGTCGTGCCGGGTCAGACGTGGGCCAATCCGTCGTCGCCGAGCAGGACGCAGAGTGAGTTGATCTCGTGCCACAGGTCGTCACCGACCAGGGCGGCGAAGCCCCGGCTGCTGTCCACGCTGACGCAGCCGATGAACTCGCCCTCGCCGTCGCGGATCGGGCTGGCGAAAACGGCGCCCCGGTGGCGGACCCGGAGGAAGTCCGGCCAGCTCAGGTTCATGACGGCGTCGCCACCGTGGGACGCGACGTGCGCCTCGTACGTGGCCTGTGTCGTCAGTTTCGCGGCGAGCGCCTCGACGTCAACGGCGACCTCCTCGTTGCGTTTCCAGCAGAGCCCGACGACTCCGACGCCGTATGCTGGCGCGAACGCCCGGGTGGTCGGTGTGCTGCCCAGTCGGTACGTGGCCACCCGGACCAGCCGGCGGTGCGGGCGCCGTAGCGACCAGGAGACCCGCCAGACGTGCAGGCCAAGGTCGGCTGCGGGTAGCGTCGGCGCCGTCCGGGCGGCTATCGCCAGCAGCCGCCCGAGGTGGTGCAGAACCTGCTGTCGTACGGCGGTGCGGCGGGCCACCTGGGACCGTTCCGCCCACAGCTGGGTCGGCGTGAGCGCGCCGAACGTCGCGATGGCCGTGACGGCAACGCCGACGATGTGACCGCGACCGCCCGCGATTCCGTCCCAGAACGTCGCAGACGGCACCGAATACTGTTCCGCAACGAGTACGCAAGTTGCGGTCAGCATGATGGTGCGATCAAGGAACTTTGCCGTGAGCGGCCGCATGCCTCAACGGTAAGCCGTAATGCCACCTCCGCCGTGTCGATCAATTTGTCGGCAGTGATGTCTGTTGAATCTCTGATACCGTGAACGTCTACGCTTCACCATCCAGCGTGGAGGTCGGTATGCCCCGGTTGTCGGTGTGTGATGGTGACGAGCTGTGCGACGAGTTCCGCCCGGGTGGCGGCGCCAGCTTCGCCGCCGTGTACCGGGGAGATCCGCCGAGTCGGACGATCGTATCTATGTCGGGCCTGCGGCTCGTCGCCGACCTGTCGCCGCTGGTCGTGGGGCATCTGCTCCTGCTTCCGGAGCGCCACCATCTCAGCTTCGGTCATCTTGACGCCGGGCTGATCGGTCAGGTCCGGGACGTCGTCGGGTGGCTGCGGCCGCGCTATGTCGCCACCTTTGGCCAGATGGCCATCATGGAGCATGGATCTTCCACGACAACGCCTTCCGGGTGTATCACCCACGCCCACTGGCATGTTCTGCCGGTCAATGGATCACGGCTGGCGGAAATGATCGTCGGCGACGGGCTGTCGGCCATCCGACTGCCCGATTTCACCGCGCTGCAGCGCTTCGCCGAGTCCGACCGACCCTACTTCTACTGCGCCGACGGCGACACCACTCACGTCGCATTCGACGCGCAGCGCCGCATCCGGCCACAGTATCTGCGTTCGGTGGCTGGCGCGCTGCTCGGCATCGTGGAACCCGAGTGGGACTGGTCGCTGGTGGTCCGCAAGCACCTGCTGCGGGCGACGATGACCGCTACTGCTGGCTGGCAGGAACAACTCACCCCCCTGATCACCGCGCCGGGCCCAACGTACCCCGGCCTGCTCGCGTGAATGACCTACGGTGACGACAGTCCCGCTTCGACAGAAGGCCACCCTCGCCGATGCGCAAGCAACTCGCGATCTCCATTGACGGCCCGACCGCCAGCGGCAAAACAAGTCTTGCGTACGCGCTCGCGGCGCAGCTGGACATGCGCGTACTCGACACCGGGCTCACGTACCGCGCCGTCGCCTACGTCGCCTCGCGTGGGCCGGTGCCGCCCGGCCGGCAACTGTTCGACGCGCTGCGGCACGAGCCGGCCACGCCGGGGACGCGACCGGTCACCCCGACGGTCGTTTACCACCAGGAGAGCATCATCGACGATCTCTGGTCGTCGGAAGTGGAACAGCACCTACGGGCCGTGTCGGCCGACCCGGCATGGCGCCACGTCATCACCCAATATCACCGCACGATCGTTGACGGCCATGAGCGGATGATCGCGGTCGGCCGCGACTGCGCCACGACGATCATGACCGACGCCGACTGCCACATCTTCCTCACCGCCGCCGACGCGGTTCGGCGGGAACGCCGCCGCGCCCAGCACCGGGCGCAGCCGGGACGTGCCGTCCACGTCGGACCGCCTACTCGGCTCGACGACACCATTCGTGAATATGTCGCCTGCCGGCCACACGGCCTGGTACTGGACACCACGTTTCTGCCGGCAGTTGCCGTGCTGCGGGCAGTCGTACACCATCTGGGAGCGCCCCGATGACCTTGCACGCCAGCTTTTCCGACGAACCGACCCGGGTCGCCGCGCTCGTCAGCGCCTTCCTCAGCGGCCAGTCCGACTCGATCCTCGGCGACGGCCACGGCCCGTACGCCACCCTCACCGCCGGTGCGGACGCCCGCGACGACTGCGCCGTCTACGACCTCGACGGGCCGGTCACCCTCGTCGTCGGATCCGATTACGTACGCGGCCCGAAGTTCGCCCTCTACGAACACGGCCTGCTCACCAACTTCGACATCGGCTACTACCTGGTGGCCGCCAACGTCAGCGACATCGCGGCAATGGGTGCCGCGCCGATCGGCGTACTGACCGTCGTGCGCTACCCCAACGACCTCGACGACACCGGATTCCTCGACGTCATGGCCGGCATCCACCAGGCCTGCACCGACTTCGGCACCGTCAATGTCGGTGGCGACATCGGCAACGCCGAACGTATCGTGCTCTCCGCGTCCGCGATCGGCATCTGCCGTACCGGCACCGCCCTGACCCGCCGCGGCGCGCGACCGGGCGACCACCTCTGCGTCACCGGCCCTTGCGGCGTCCTCGGCGCGGCCGTCGCCTACTTCCCGAAGCGTGCCGTCAACGGCTGGGCCCTGCCCGACAGCATCGAAGCCGACCTGCTCGACAGTTGGCGCCGGCCCCGCGCCCGGGTCGCCGAAGGCCGGTTGCTCTCCACCGGCGGCTACGCCACCGCCTGCCAGGACACCTCCGACGGCCTGCGCGCCACCATCGAACAACTCGCCGCCGCCAGCGGTGTCGGCTTCACTGTCACCGCCGACGACATCGCCGTCCACCCCGCCGTCAGCGCCGTCGCCAAACTCGCCGGCACCGACGACGTCACCTTGGCTATGAGCGCGTCAGCCGACTTCCAGCTCGCCTTCACCGTCCCGCCGGACCGGCTCGACGCCTGCCGCGACGCCTTCGACCGTAACGGCCTTACCTTCGACGTCATCGGCCGCGCCACCCCACCCGAGGACGGTGTCACCCTCCTCACCCGCGACGGCAGCAGAACCGGCCTGCCCGGCGTCGCCTGGAAACATCAGAGCACCGACATCAGCACCCTCGTCACCGGGGGCGGCACTCCCGGGACCCCGACGCGGTGACCGCCGTGGCCGCCGGCTGGCCCGGCACCGTCCAGGTACGCCGCTCCTACGCGGCCCTGGTCGAGCATTACACGGCGATGACTGCCGACTACCGTCGGTTTCCCGGGCTGCGGCAGGAGTTGACGGCCTTCCTCACCGAGCTCGGGCCGGGGCCGGTGCTTGACCTCGGCTGCGGCGCGGGTCGCGACGCCGACCTGGCCGCCGCCGCCGGCCGGACCGTTGTCCTCGCCGACGTCACCCCGGAGCTGCTGCGCGCCACGACGGCACGCATCGCCGTGGGCGCTGCTGTCTGCTGCGACGTGCTCGCCCTGCCGCTGCGTTCCGCGACCTTCGCCGGTGTGATCGCCAGCGGGGTCCTGTTGCACCTGCCCCGGCAGTACACGGTCACTGCGCTGGAGAACATCCGTCGGATTCTGCTGCCCGGCGGTATGGCGTTGATCAGCATGAAGTACGGGGGTCGCGACGGGTGGCGCAGCACCGACGATTTTCCGGCCCCGCGCTGGTTCACCTACTACGACCCGGCGGATTTCGCGGTGCTGTGCGGCAAGGTGGGGCTGCGCGTCGCGCAGCTGGACGTCAGCAGCCGCAAGGACTGGTTCACCGCCACGACTGAACGCCCCGAACGGTAGTGGATGGTCAGCGGGTGGGCTGCGGCCGGCCGCGGATGCAACCGCTGACCTCGCCAAGGAGTTGGCGATGACGGTGCAGCAGGCTGCCGGCTTGACCCGCCTTGCCCAATCCACCCAGGGCGGCGGCTGCCTCGACCGATCTGTGTAGCAGCTCGGGGAGGGTACGGGGGAGTAGCGCGGCGTCGGCCGTACTCAGCTTGCGCTTCTGGGCGTGCGCGTCGGCAGCTTCGGCGATGACCGCGTCCGCGGTGGTCCCGGTGCCGTGGGTGATCGGAGCGCGATCACGGGCTCTGTTGAGCAACAGAAGGATGTGCGCTGGCCATGCCTGCGTCATCCCCCGGTCCTTGATCTTGCTGTCTCGCAGATCGTCGCGGAACTTTCGGTACGTCCCGCCCTTGGTGTCCTTCGGGTTGGTGGCGGCGATGGATGCCTCCAGGGCGTCGGCGGCGAGGACCAGCAGACGGATGCGGGCAGCCTGCGTGGTCGCCTGGTCGAGGGCCGCGTGGACGAGCTCCAACCGCTGTACGGCCAGTCCCTTGGTCCAGCTGGTGTCGGTGGCGCTGGCCGCCGTTTGCCGGCGGCCGTCAGGTGGCTGTCGGCTGGCGAAGGCGTCAGCCAGTCGTCGTGCCTGGTCGGTCACGGTCTTGCCGATTGCCGAGGCGGCCAGCAGGCGCCAGGCTACGTCCAGTTCCAACGAGCGCAGTGCCCGTTCTGCGGCGATGAGTAGCGGCAGGTCCCCGCCGGTGATGGCGGGCCACAGGTGGACGTCGCGATAGCCGGTGCCATTTGCAGGGGTGGCGTTTTCCCGGACGAACAGGGGGATGCCGTGTCGGGCGCCGATGAGGCGCATGGCGCGGATCAGGGCGAGGACCACCGGCTTGTGCCCGGTCGGGATGAGCAGCAGCGCCCCGGTCTCGCGGGTGAGTCGGGCCTCGATCGCGCGTTCGATGGCGGTTTCGTCGATGTCGGTCAAAGTGATCGGCTCGACCCAGCTTTCGCCTCTGGCCGCTCCGGTGACGTTGTGCGTGATCGTGGCGATCGATGCGGCGTCGGCCGTGGCGATGTCGAGGCTGCCCTGGCCGTCGTCGACGGCGAAGATGACGGCGCGCAACCGGGTGTCCCCGACGTCGAGGAAGTCCCGCACCGCTGCGGGGATGTCGCTACTCAATTGGTCCCCGATGAATTTCTCGGCGGCGCCACGGCGTGCGGTTCCAGCTGGCCAGACCGCCAGCACGGTGTCTGCCGGTGCGACCCGCGGCTCGGGCAGGCCGGCGTTGCTCCAGCCGTCGCCGTCGACCGCGAATCGGGTGAGGTAGTCACCGATGAAGCTGGCGTCGCAGGCGGTGGGCGGGCGGAGGTTGTGACTGCCCTTTCCGATGTTCTGCAGTGAAGCGACCTCGGATCCGTACAGCCATCGGTAGGACGGCAGGTCGACGGAGGCGCAGATCATCGGGTCGTCGTGGCGGTCGTGCGCGATCATGCCAAGCTTCGCGCCGAGCGGCGGGCCGCCGCTGGGCTGCTCGTACCTGCGGAGGAGGTCTTCGGCCCACGGGTGGTCGATCTGGTCGAGTTCCAGCAGTTCCTCGTAGCGGCTGACAACATAGCGGCGGACGGCGAGGCTGGCGGTGCCGTCGCGGCGGACGACGGCGTCGGCGAGTACCGCGCGCAACGACGCGGTGTCGTACGCGGCGAACCCTCGGTCGTGGCGCTCGGCGGCTCGGCGGACGAGGTCGTGTCCGTCGTCGGTGAGCCCGACCATGGGCGGGTCGGTGAGGGCGAGGTCGGCGAGGGCCTGGAACATGCGCCAGCGGACCAGGACGCCGGCGACCGGGTCACGGTCGAGTCTGTCCTGTGGGTCGACGATTTCGTACGCGGTCCGGCCGTTGGTGACGATCAGCCGCCAGGGGAGCCCCGCCTGAGACAGCGCGGTGAGCACGCCCATGGCCAGGGTGGTGGAGCCGGAGCCCCAGGTCACCATCGCCTCGGTGTAGCGCGGGGAGCGGTCGAGGTGGGCGGCGACGGCGTGGATGACGTCCACTTCCGCCAGACCTTCGATCGTCGCCGCCGCGATGGTGTGGATGGTCGCCGCGTCGCCGGTCCCGGTGCGCAGCGCCTCGGCGAGGGTCTGGGCGATCGGCGCCGTGTCCAGGTCATCGGGTGGCTGCTGGCGGGTGCCGATCACCAGTACGTCGAGGTCCGAGGTCTCGGTGAGTCTGGTCAGGGCACCGAGCAGCGGGCTGGGTGCGGCAGTACGGGGGTGGTCGTCCTCCCAGGTGCCGTCGATGAGTAGTCGCCGGGCTGCGGACGACCCGGCGGGGCCGGCGGCTGTCGCGGCGAGTTGTCGGCAGCGGGCTTGGACCCGGTCGGCGCGGACGGTCTTGGGGGTGGGGCCGTCCGCGCGAAGCAGGAGATCCGCTTCCCCGGTGATGTGAACCAGCAGGCGCATGGGGGCCATTGTGGAAGACGACGGGTCGGGTAGCCACGGAGTGTCGGAATGCCGTCCGGGCCCCGCCTCGAACAGCCTATCCGTACCGAATCTTCGGCAACTTTAGTAGTTGATCGATCGGAGTAGTTGTGTGTACGGTGTCGGCCGTGCACGTCTTCCCCGCCGAGATCCCGGCAGCCGAGGCCCGCCGCGCCGACGTGGTGGAGGTGCGGGTGGCCCGCAAGGTCGCCTCGCTGTTCGGGGTGGACGGCGACCTCCCCCCGTTCCACCGGTCCTGGGTGTGCGACTACACCACCCTGTCGCTGGCCGAGATAGGGCGCGGGGCGCCTGCCCCGGACAAGGCACAACGGTCCGGTCTGGACGCCGCCACGTTCGCCGTGCCGGCCACCGACGGCGACCGGGACTGGTCGTGGGTGGGCCGCGCGGTCTGGGCGGGTCCGCAGGCACCCCTGCCTGGCGGCTTGAGCAACGCCACGCTGAACCGGTACGGCCCTGACACAAAGGCAGCAGCGGTGTTGGCCGCCGCCAACCGGCTGCTGCGTGACGCGACGGCCGCCGTCGCTGCCGCCGCCCAGTGGCTCGCCTCCGGCGACTGTGATCGCGAGATCCGCTTGGCGGTGTGGGCAGGGCTGGTCCTTGAGGTCTACCGGGCACAGCCGGCCCTGGTCGTCGCGGCCGTTCAGGCCCGCCAGGTGCAGCGGTCGCTGTCGGCCCGGTGGGGCAGACAGGTCGACCGGGCACGGGTGGTCGCAGGTGACGACGCCCCGTCAGAGATCCGTCCGTGGGCACCGCAGCCCCCCGACGACACCGGCGCGGAGCGGGCCGACGCCCGCTGGCGGCCGACGTCGTTCGATCTGGTCGACGCGACACTTCCCGCGATCGGGCTCGCCGTGGACAAGTCCGGCGACCCGGCCGGTGGCGTTGGAGTGGTGTCCCCGGAGGCGCTCGACGACATCGCCTCGGCCTGGTGTCACCGGCTGCTTGACGTCGGGCGTCCCGGCAGGGGTGTGGTGTGGCTGACCGAGGACGACCGGGGCTCCCGTCACGTCCAGGCCATGGTGCGGGTCGGTGCCGTCGTGGCTCCGTTCGTGGCAGCCAGCCTCGGCGGTGTGACCCGCGTCGGCCACGCCCCGACACCGACGCTGCCGACGTTGCCCGACGCCGGTGAACTGGCAGGCCTTCCGCTGTTGCACCGCCGCGCCCACCTGCTGGTCGCCCACGTCGCCACCAACTACCTCCGCTACCGCGACGAACTCCTGACGACCCGGCCGGACCTGCGTCACCAGACCCGGGAGCTGGTCGCCCTCGCCGTCGTGCGCAGTGGCGAGGTGCTCGATCCCACGGACCCGGTGGCGTTGCTGCTTCGCGCGTACGGTGCCTACCTCGACGTGTGGGACTCGACCCGCGAGCTGCCCGGCCCTGACGCCGACCCGGATCCCCACCGGGTGTCCTCCGTGCGGCGGCTGATCGCGTCGCAGCAGCACGTCGTGGAGTCCTGGCGGTCCGGTCGGATGGACCCCGGCGCGGCGGCGTACCTGCTGGAGATCGGCATCACCGCGTTGCTCGACGCTACCTCCCTGCCTGCGGCGCTGCCCGACCCGGACTCCCCGGTGGACCCGACCGAGGCGTCCGTAGCCCAGGTCCCCGCGTCGATGATGAAGTCGTGGTGGTCGGCCACGCTGACAGCACGGGGAATCGACCCTGACACCGATCTGGCAACCGTGATCGACTCTCTCAGCGACGCCCAGGTGTTCCACCTGCACCACTACGCCGACTGGCGGTCCCGCACCGGCCGGCGTGGCGACCTTCGTCAGGCCCTCGCGGTGCAGGAACGGGTGGCGGCGGTGCGTACGGAGGTCGTCCGCCGGGAAACAGCCGGATACGCCGCCAAGGCCGTCGCCGCCCGCTCCAGCCACCAGCTCGCGGCCCGGATCGCCACCGACCTCGCCCTGGCCACGCCCGACCGGGAACACGCCGCCCGGGCGCGGGCCTGCGCCACGGCGGTCCGGCACGCCCGGACGGTGCTGTCCGACCTGACGGTGCGGCGTGACTCGCCGCAGGCGTCCGCCTCGACCGCGCAGGTGGTGGCGCGGGCGCTGTGCGTGGCCGCCGCCAACGGCATCACCGTGGATCCCCGCGACGCCGCTGCGGCGGTGGCGCTGCTCGACCGCGTCACCGCCAGCGCCACGGCGTCGGCGGACCGGACGCCGAGCAATCAGTGGGTGGGCGGGTTGCCGCTCACCCAGTGGCACGACTGGCACACGACACTCTCGGCCGTCGCCGACCACACCATCGGCGGGTAGCGACCCGCACCTTCCCAGCCCTCCACCGGACGAACGGCGAGACCGTGGACATGAATGGCGTACCACCACCGACTGAGCACATCGGGCGCAGGCACTGGGTGCTGATTGAGACGGGCGGCAACCAGCGGTACATCTTCGGCAGCAACCGGCTGCGGCACGTCGTCGGGGCGTCGCAGCTCGTCCACGAGATCGGCACCGAGTGGGTGCCGACCGCGGTCGGGCGACTCGACGATCCCGACGCCACCGTGGTGATGACCGCCTCCGGCAAGGCCCTGCTGCTGGTGGGTTCGGTCGAGGCCGGCAGGGCCGTCATCCGGGAGGTCAGCGGCCGGGCGCTGCGGGAGGCTCCCGGTCTACAGGTGACCGGGGTGGTCGGCCCGCCGTTCGACGCAACCGACCCCGCCGCGCACGAGCCGGCGCGAGACAAGACGTACAGGCTGCACGTCGAGGTGCGGGCGGCCCGCCGGGATCCGCTGCTGCGCGACCGGGTGTTCCCCTGGCACCGACTCTGCCGGGACAGCGGCCAACCGGCCGCCGACGAGGAACGGTACGGCGAGGACGAACTCGTGGCAGCCTCGGCCGGAGTGCTGGCCCGATCCGATGCCAGACATCGGGCCAGCCAGCGGCTACTGGAGCAGCTGCCCGGCGACCTCGGTGATGTCGTACCGGCCAACACCGACGTCCTGCGGCAGAGCGGGTGGGCGGCGGTCGTGCACGCCGACGGCAACGGCGTCGGTGGCCCGTTCCGTCGCTTCATCGACCATGTCATGGCGGTCGAGGGCACCAGCTCGGTCGACCTGGCCACCCATCTGCGCTACCAGCGGCTGGTGTCCGCGGAGCTGGAGAAGGCGACCTGGGACGCCGTACGGGATGCCATCGCCGCCCTGCGGGACCAGCGGGCGGGGGAGGAACTGACCGGGCGGCTGCTGCCGATCGTCGTCGGCGGAGACGACGTGACACTGATCTGCGACGCGGCGCTCGCCGTGCCGTTCGTGCGGGCCTTCGCCGAGGGGTTCGCCCGGCATACCGCCGTCCAGCCGAGGCTGTCGGCCATCGCCCGGAAGGCCACCGGTCGCGGTAGTCTCACCGCCTCCGCCGGGATCGCGGTGATCAAGCCCCATCACCCCTTCGGGGCCGCGTACGAGCTGGCCGAGGCGCTCACCGTGTCAGCCAAACGGTTCCGGTCAGCGGCCGCGTTCGACCTGCACGTGGCGCAC
Organism: Solwaraspora sp. WMMD792; assembly: GCF_029626105.1. Taxonomy (NCBI): domain Bacteria; kingdom Bacillati; phylum Actinomycetota; class Actinomycetes; order Micromonosporales; family Micromonosporaceae; genus Solwaraspora; species Solwaraspora sp. WMMD792. The sequence goes on along the minus strand of NZ_JARUBH010000009.1, from coordinate 2,973,369 downwards.
GCCGCCACGCTGCGGGACCTGACACTGCTGCGGGAGCACACCGAACCGGCCGCGAAGTGCGGCCCACGGGTGGCCCGCTACGCCGGGCCCTACCTGCTCGGTGCCGTCGAGGACCTGCCCGTCGAGTTGCGTCACCGCAGTGTGGAACTGCTCGACGAGATCACCAGCTGGCTCGACCGTACGGGGTGGTTGTCGGCCGCCCAGGCCCACGCCCTCCGCGAGGCCGCAGACCGCAGCTTTGCCGAATACCGCCACCAGTTGCGCCTGACGGTGCCCCGCGCCCCCGACCCGGACCGGGCCCGCGCCCTTCTCGACGTCCAGCTGCCCACCCCGGGCACCGACAGCGGGCGGCAGCCTCCGGCGGACGGCACCGACGCGCCGTTCCTGCGGCTGTTCGACGCGATGCACTTGCACGGCCTGCGCCTGGACACCTTCGCTCCGGCCCCGTCGACCGACCGGTCCGCATCCAAGAAGGACATCCGATGACGCTGCCCACGACATTCGAGATCACCCTGAAGTTCCTCAGCGACTGGCACATCGGCACCGGCCAGGGCCGGTTGGGCAGTGTCGACGCCGAGGTCCGCCGCGACAGCGACCACCTGCCGTTCGTGCCGGCCAAGACCATCGTCGGAATCTGGCGGGACGCCTGCGAGACGGCGGCGGACACCTTCGACCGGGGCGGCGACCGGCCGGCGGCCTGGCGGGCATGGGTGGACTGGCTGTTCGGTACCCATCCACCGGCCGAGGAAGGGGACTCTGCCCGTACCGGGAAGGAACCGACGCCGGCGGTCCTGCGGGTCACCCCCGCCCGGGCTCCGGCCTGGCTGCGCGACGGGGTCAGGGGGCAGCCGACGCTGGCGCAGGCCGCTGTCGTTCTCCGCCCCGGCGTGAAGATCGACGACGAGACCGGTACGGCCGCCGACCGGTTCCTCCGGGTCGAGGAACGGGCGCTGCGCGGCATGCTGCTACACGCCCGGGTCAGCGTCGCCGCCGCGATCCCAGGTGATCCCGACCGGCTTCCCGCACCGGCGGAGCTGCTGTTGCGCGCCGGCGCCCGGCTCGTGGAGGCGGTCGGCGGCAGACGCAACCGTGGCGGTGGGCGGGCGGCCTTCCTACTGCCCGGTGCCCAGGTGGACGGCGACGGTCCGCACGCGACGGTGACCGACAGCCAGCTGGTCGAGCTGCTGGCCGGCGGGGTGCCCGCCGACCCGCCAGCGCCACCGCCGGCCGGTCCGCGGGTCGAGGTGCACCCGTACGACCGGCTGCACCCGGACCGGCACCGTGTCGTGCGGGTGGTGCTGCGGGTCCGTACCCCGGTGGTGGCCGTCGCCGATGTGCTGGGAAACGTCATCAGCGGCCATGACAGCATTCCCGGCACGATGCTGCTCGGCACTGTCCTGCGCCGGACGCAGCCCGGACCATCGGCTGACGGTGGTGGGCGTGCCCGGATCGGCCTGGCCGACGTGCGGGTCGGCGACGCGGTACCGGCGATCGAGGACCCCCGTGATCCTGCCTCGGTGGTCCCCGCCCGCCCGGTGCCGATGGTGTGGCACCGCAGCGGGAAAGGCCGGGGCGGCACCGTCCGCAACATCCTCGGCGGTGACGCGCCAGCTGAGGAACAGGCCAAACCCATGTCCGGCTGGGTGGTGCCCAACGGGACCGGATGGCGGCCGGCCGACCCGGCGAAGACGGTGTCCACTCACGCCGTCGTCGACGACGTGCAGCGCCGCCCGACTGTCGCCAGCGGTGGCCTGTTCACCAATCTCGGCATCGCCGCCGGGACCGTGCTCTGCAGCGACATCGTGCTGCCGGAGCAGGCCCGGCTGCGGCTGGACCCGGGAGAACAGTTGCGGTTCGGCCGCTCCCGTAAGGACGACTTCGGCCTGGTCGAGGTCGTCCGGGTGATCGACCCGCTGCCGACGCCACCACCGCCGACCCTCACCGAGGGGCAGCTGCTGGTGTGGTGCGTCTCCGATGTCCTGCTGCGCGACGAACGGCTGGCCCCCGATCCGTCACCACAAGGGCTGGCCCGGGCGTTGTCTGCGGCATTGGCACCGGTGTCGGTCGAGGCGATCGGCCGGCTGACCGCCGCCGCGGTCCGGCGGGAAGGATTCGGCGTCGCCTGGGGGCGGCCCCGGTCCAGCCAGGTGGCGTTGCGGGCCGGTAGCGTCGTGCGCCTCACCGTGACCGGCCAGCTGGACCCGGCCGTGCTCAGCCGGCTGGAACGCGACGGCATCGGCGAACGCACCGTCGAGGGGTACGGCCGAATCCGGTTCAACCCGTCGGAGCTGTCCACCGCCGAACCCGACTTCGACTTCACAACCTGTTCCACCCCGTCGACGACGCGGGCCACGACCACGCGGGCCGCGCCGACCGGGTCCGACGGACCGACCGGGTTGGCCGAGCCGGTCCACCCGATCGAACTCCAGGCGTGGCGGCGGGCGATCCGACGGGCCAGCGCCGAGCTGCGGCCAGAAGAGGTCATCAAGGGCATTGACCGGCTGGCCGGCCAACGGGCACAGCTCGGGTCGCTGCGCGCCCAACTGGAGCGGCTGACCCTGCCCGGCGGGGCGGACATGGTCCGCGACTGGCTGGCGGGCACCCGGGCGGTCCGGGCCCGCCGGGAGACCTGGACCGAGCCCGTCCTGGATGACCTGTCCGCGCTGCTGCTCACCGACCGGAGACTCGTCTGGGAGCGGTTCGGGCTGGCCGGTGCCCAACCCACCCTGGTCCTCGCCCCCGGGCGGGAGGACACGCTGCGGGAACAGTTGCACACCGAGGCGCTGCTGACTGCGGTCACCGCCGCACTGCGTTCCCTCGGTCGGACCACGTCCACAGCGGCCGCCGGCACCCGCGCCACCACTGGGAAGGAGACCTCCTGATGGGACAGTCGATCGGCACCCGCATCGAGGTGCGCGGGACCCTGACCTGCCTCGGCCCGGTCCATGTCGGCGGCTGGGACACCACCGCCCTGGCGGATTTGAGTGTCGCCCGGGACGGCACCGACCGGCCCTTCCTCCCCGGATCCTCCATCGCCGGAGCCCTCCGGGCCTACCTCGCCAGCACCGACCGGTTCGGCGGCGACCGGACGCTCGGCGAGGGACCAACCGCACCGCTGGATGCGCTCTTCGGGCACGTCACGCCGTACTCGCACAGTGGATCACCGTCCTGGATCCGGATCGACGACGCCCCGCTGACCGGCGAAACGGTCGCCCCTGCGGTCCGCGACGGTGTGGGTATCGACCGCCGGTCGGCAAGTGCCGCAGCCGCCTACCTCTACACACGGGAAGTGCTCCCGGCCGGCACCGCCTTCGCGCTGCGTCTGGTCGCGGACATCCCGACCGCCGCGCCCGAACCCAGGTACCCCGGCGGGTGGCCGGCACTGATCCACGACGCCGTCGAGACCATCATCGCCGGCCTGTGCCACGGCCGAGTCCCGATCGGCGCCGGCCGGGGCCGTGGCCACGGGCGGGTGCAGCTGCGCGACGTCACCGTCCGACGCGCCGACCTGTCCGAACCGGCCGGCCTGGTCACCTGGCTGACCGGAACCGCCGAACCCACCCGGCCACCGGTGGCGGACCTGCCGCCGCAGGACGGCCGGCTGCGGATCACCGTCTCCTGGCGGCCGATCACCCCGGTCCTGGTACGCGATTCACTCAGCGGCACGGTGGTCGACACGCTGCCGCTGACCGCGACCGATGTGGACGGTATCGTGCGGCTACTGCTGCCCGGCTCGTCGATCCGCGGTGTCATGCGGTCCCACGCCGAACGGATCGTGCGTACCCTGCTGCGGCAGGACGCCCCCGACCACGCTGACGGCGACGGCTTCGGTGAAAATCTGCGCCGACCACCGGTCGGCGTCGACGTGCTGTTCGGGGCGGCACCGGTCGGGCACCGGCAGGGCCGCCCCGCCAGCCAGGACACCACCGGCTGGCGGGGCGCGGTGAGCGTGGCCGACTGCCACAGCCTCGGTCAGCTCAGCGCGCAGAGCTGGAACAGCGTGGTCACCGTCAGTCCGAAGGCGCGGGCCGCGACCGCGCAGACGACACCGACCGCCCGGACGACACCGACCGCCCGGACGACCCCGGGCGCCGCGCCCCGCCAGGAACGGGCGGACCGCAACAGCGACCGCGACCAGGCCCGCACCCGGCTGTACGGCCAGCTCGACGACATCTCGTCGGAGCTGCCCTTCCAGATCAGTGACCATGTCGCCATCGACCGGTGGACCGGAGGAGCCAGCGACCACCGACTGTTCAGCGTCCTGGAGCCGAGCCCCACCGTCCGGTGGGAGCCGATCCGCATCGAGATCGACGTCGCCCGGCTCGCTCGCTTCGCCGGGCCCGACCGGTCCGACCCCCGGCACGCGTCGGCCACGGCCGCGCTGCCGTTGCTGCTGCTCGTCCTGCGGGACCTGCGGGACGGCTGGTTGACCCTCGGCTACGGCAGCACCCGGGGCCGGGGTCAGATCGAGGTCACCGATGTGACCTTCGAGGGTGCCGGTCTGGCCGGTGCGTGGCAGTCGCTGGCCGGCCGCACCCTCGACACCATCCTCGCCGACTCACCCACGGACATCGTCGACGCGATGGCCAGGTGGGAGAACCAGTTCCAGGAGAATCCAGCGTGAGAGAAATCGCCCTCGGCGCGACCTTGCACGCCGTTCGTGCCGCCACCCCGCTCACCGCCGCCGACGCGGTCAGCTGGTTCACCGCCCGCCCGGCAGGGGCGGGCCAAACCCTCGGCTATACCTTCTCCGCTGGTGCCGCCACCTGGCTGTCGATCGGCCCCGACGGTGCTGTCGAGCATGTCAGCGATGCCGACAACGTCCTCGCCGAAGCGTACGAGCTGCTGCTGTTCGACGGTGAACGGGAACTGCGCTGGCTGCGCGAACCCGACGGACGCGGCACTGCGGTCGCCCTCGGCGAGGACCCGGCCGACCTGCCGCCCGGCCGGCCGGTCACCGCTGAGCCGGCACCGCGACGCGGTGACACCCACCGGCGGCTGCTGGCCGGAACCCCGCAGCAGCATCCCAGAGCAGGCTGGACCTCGCTGGCCAGCGACCGGTACGCCGCCGCGCACCTGCCGGTGACGGCGGTCGGTGCCAGGGCGCTCACCGTGGAGACCGTCGAGTACCTCGTCGAGGACATCCACGGCAACCTCGATGTGGCCGACGTCCGTACGGTCGCGCTGCGGGCCACGGTCGCGGACACCGGGGCCGCGCGTGAGCCGGAAAGGACGACGGCATGAGTACGTCGAACGACAAGCTGAAGCGCAGGGTCCAGGCCGAGCTGACCAAGCGGGACGGCCACCTCGAAGGGGTGATCGACGGCAGCGGCAGAGGCAAGGCGGCAAGGCTGAAACCCCTTAAGCCGTCCGAGTGGGACAGTGCCCTGACCGAACACGTCGACACCATGGCCGAGGGCGGCACCGTCACCGTCACCGTCGTCACCGACCTGGCCGCCAACGGGAAGCGGACCGCCCAGCTTGTCGGTGTCGCCCCGCTGGCGAAGGTCACCACCGACCCGGACCGGACAAAGCGGCTCGACTCCGGAGGCGGCTTCGTCAACCCGTACACGTTCGTGCCGACCCTGCCCCGGACGGACCGGGACGGCACCCGCCTGGCCGACACCGGCCTCGACGACGCCGCGCCGACCAGCCACGCCTTTCACACGGGCGGACAGTTCAGCGGCACCCTGGCCCTGACCTTGACGACCGTCTCCCCGCTGCTGCTGCCGGTGCGCGCAGCGACGCAGCCTGCCGACGGCATCCGCACGTTCGATGTCCGGGTCGACCCGAACGGACTGCCGCTGATGCACGGCGCCTCCGTCAAAGGTGCCCTGCGCAGCGCCTACGAGACAATCACCGCCAGCCGGTACGGCGTCTTCTTCGACCACCACGAGCGGCTCGCCCACCGGGCCACCACCGACGCCGCGTTGAATCTCATCCCGGCGCGGGTCCACCAGCTCGCCGACGGCAGCACCGCCTTCCGGCTGTGCCAGGGAGACGCCGGCTGGCCACGGACCAACGGCAACCAGACCCAGTACGCCGCCTTGGTGCCCGCCTACGGAGCCGAGCCAGCCGTACGCCTCCTTGGCGAACTCGACGGGACGCCGCTGTCGGACCACCATGGCACGCTGGTCCATGCCCGGGTCGTCCTCCGGCGCGACGGCGGCCGCGCCTGGCAGGTCACCCACCTGGCCCGCACCGAGAAGGAGCTGCACGCGGGCCTGGCAGAGCAGGGCCTCACGTCGGATCGTGCCACCGAGGAGCGGCACCGGATCGTGTGGGGCTGGCTCTCCGCGAGCGGGAAAACCATCGAATCCAAGCGCTACGAACGGCTGTTCGTGGAGACCGCCGGCCGGGACGTGCCGGTCACCGACGACCACAAACGCTACTGGCAGTCGGTGCTTCGGGCCTACGACCTAGCCCACGGATACAACGACCCCCAGGCCACCTACCGCCGGGATCCCGCGACAGCCAAGGGAATCGTCCGGTCCAAACACGTGCCCAGCACCCGCGAGTTGCGGGAACTGCCGGTGGGCACCCTCGTCTACCTCAGGTACGACAGGTCCCGCGACGAGATCACCGAGGTCCACCCGGTCATGGTCGGCCGGCTGCCGTTCGCCGCCGCGCCCGACGATCTGCTGCCGCCCAGCCTTCGCCCCGCGCAGGATCGCGACCAGCTCTCCCCGGCGGACCGGCTGTTCGGGTGGGTGCCGTCCGGTGGCGGCGACGACGTTTCCGAGGCCAACGACGGGGCCTCGGGCTACCGTGGCCGGCTGCGGGTACGGTCGGTCACCTGCGTCACCCCCGACTGGAAACCCACGGATTTTCCCCCGGACGGCGTCGTCCTCGCTCCGCTGAGCACTCCCAAACCCACCCAGTCCCGCTTCTACGCCGCGTCCGACAACGCCGGGACACCTCTGCGGCGTGGGGTGCGCAAAGCCGACGGGTACGCCGCCGACGGCGGGCTGCGCGGCCGCAAGATGTACCGCTGGCGGGCGGAAGCCCCGGACCACTGGGAGCCCGGCCGCGACCGCACCGTTCCCGGCCCTGGCTACCTGGCCCTGCCCAAGCAGCGCACGGACCACGCCACACAGCTGGCCCGCCACCGAGGTTGGGTGCGACCCGGTGCGACCTTCCAGGTCGAGCTGTTCCTCGACGCTGTGCCGGAGGTCGAACTCGGTGCCCTGCTGTGGCTGGTCACCCGTGGCGGCGACACGCCTTTGCGGCTTGGCGCCGGCAAGCCGTACGGCTTCGGCGTCGTGACCGTCCAGCTCGACCGGGACCGGACCCGGCTGTGGGACGCTGCTGGCGTCCGGGCAGGCTGGTCACGGCTGACCCGCCCCGCCCCGGTCGACCCGGACCGGCTGACCACCCTCGCCGACCGCTTCGCCGCCACCGCCAAGGGCAACGAGGTGCTGCGCGAGGCCACCGAATCGTACCTGGCCGCCGCCAAGCCCGTCACCGAGGAGGTGCACTACCCCCGGATGACCCGCCAGCCGCAGGCCGAAAGCTACGAGTGGTTCGTCGCGAACGAACGGCTGGAGAAGAAGGCAGTCGTCGAGGGATGGGCGTTGCCGCATGTACGCGACCCCGACCAACGGCTGCCGTACCTCGGCAGTGGCGAGGGCTGACGACAGGGAGCGGTAGGGACCATCCTTGTCGGCAACCTCGGTACGCTCGGGACAGCATCAGCCGGTCTCTCGACGTGATCGGCTGTAGTCGCTCGATCGCCAGCCGTGCTCTGGCAAATCCGGAAGCCCAATCGCCGCCCGCCGCGAAGGGTCCGTCATGACGGCCGTGAGCGCGGACCCTTCGCGGAGCTGTTTTCCCTGTTCAGCACCTGTTCTGTAGTGGACGATGATGGCTGTGGGGCCGTCGCGAGACCCGCTGCCGGCGGACCCTTCGCGGACCGGTCGCTCCGGCGCAGGTCAGGAGGGGTAAAATTTTGACCCTGTCGCAGCTCTCTCGGGAGCTGCCCTTCATTGAGGCGCGGCCCCAAGGTCCGCGCCTTCTGGCACGCGAGTCGCAGCTCTCTCGGGAGCTGCCCTTCATTGAGGCCCAGTCCGACACTGAGGGTGAACCACCCGACCGTCGCAGCTCTCTCGGGAGCTGCCCTTCATTGAGGCAGGTCGGCCCTGCGGATCATGCGCAGCCCGTACGCGGGTCGCAGCTCTCTCGGGAGCTGCCCTTCATTGAGGCTGGCGGGCAGCACCCGGCCAGAAGGGCGTCAAGCTCGTCGCAGCTCTCTCGGGAGCTGCCCTTCATTGAGGCTCGCTGTGACGCGGGTCGTCTGCGTCGATGGCGAACAGTCGCAGCTCTCTCGGGAGCTGCCCTTCATTGAGGCTTCAGCGCCGGATGGTTGCCGCGCCGAACCTGCTCGGTCGCAGCTCTCTCGGGAGCTGCCCTTCATTGAGGCGAATCGAGCAGGACGCGCCCGAACACGCGGCGGTCGCAGCTCTCTCGGGAGCTGCCCTTCATTGAGGCATTAGCATGTTGATGTTTGGTGGTTGTTCGATAACTGTCGCAGCTCTCTCGGGAGCTGCCCTTCATTGAGGCGACCACGTCCCGGACGTGTCCGATCCCGACCTGCTGCAGTCGCAGCTCTCTCGGGAGCTGCCCTTCATTGAGGCGTCTCGCGTCGCCTGCGCGGGGAGACCGCGTTCGACCGTCGCAGCTCTCTCGGGAGCTGCCCTTCATTGAGGCCCGTGGGCACCGGATGAGATCGCGGCCGTTCTGGGCCGGTCGCAGCTCTCTCGGGAGCTGCCCTTCATTGAGGCTGACGCTGTTCACTGGCGTTGAGGCCACAGTGAACGTCTGGTCGCAGCTCTCTCGGGAGCTGCCCTTCACTGGTGCGGCAGGGCGGTGGGGGCCGCCTCGGTACCCGAGGCGGCCCCCACCGCCGTGGGTGGGGTCAGTGGGGGAGTGCGCCGGACTGCAGGGCGGTGGTGAAGGTGCCCCACTGGGCGGTGCTGAAGGTCAGGGTGGGACCGGTGCGGTCCTTGCTGTCGCGTACCTCGGCGTGGCCGGCGTGCCGGCGGGCCTCGACGCACGCTCCGCCGTTGCCGCCGCTGCGGCTGGAGGTGAACCAGGGGGTGTCGGGCTTCATCGCAGGTGCTCCTCGATCGGGATCGACTGCTCGCGGACCTCTCGGAAAATCCGACGGTACTCCGACAGCTCCTCCGGACGCTCCAGGTAGCGAGCGCCCACATGGGACTCAACGTACGCGATGTCAGGATCGTCCGGGTCGGCGAAGTCGAGCAGGATGAACGGGCTGACCATCGCGGCGTGGGCACCGGCGGACCAGGGAAAAACCCGGATCTCCACCCGCACCCGTCGACCGACGCTGGCCAGGTGGGCGCGTTGCTCGGCCATCACCGCCGAGCCGCCCACCTCACGGGCGAGGGCACCGGCACCGAGGACCGCGACTATCCGGGCCGGCTCGGCCCGGTCGTAGTAGGAGATTTGCCGGTCCAGCCGCAGCGACACCAGCCGCTCGATCTGCTGCTCGGACGCCTGCCGGTCGGCGGCCCGGAACACGGCTCGCATGTAGTCAGGAGTCTGGAGTAAACCGTGTACCAGCTCCGGATCATAAAGCTGGATCTCGGTGGCGGCGGCTTCGAGGCCGAGGTACAAGCGGAACCAGTCCGGCACGGCGTCGCCGTGCGACTCCCACCAGCCCTGCTCGTCACACGCGGCGGCGAGCCGGGTCAGTGCGTCCGTCGTCTCCGGGTCCGCTCCGTAGAACCAGCAGAGGCCGCGTACGGTGTTCATCTTGACCGGGAACTTGCCGTTCTCGATGCGCCACAACGTCGTACGCGAACAGACTTTAGCCCGCTCCACTTCCTGCTCGGTGCGGCAAGCCTCCTCGCGTAGTCGGCGCAGTCGCCGCCCCAGTTGGCGGCGCACCACAGTCGGTCCGGTCACCGGCATCCCTTCACCTCTCTCTCGCGCGACAAATCACCACCCGCGCCAATGTTTCAAAATGAAACATCTGGTCGGGCCGCTCGCCGGATCGCCACGTCGCACTCGTGACGGGGTCGGCGTATGCGACGGATTCTGCCTTATCGGAGCGGGAAACGGGGTCCGCGACAACGGTGAATTCGACGGAGGTGGCGAGACGATGCGGTGGGACGGAGCCCCATGAGCTGCCGTGCAGGCCGGAGGTCGTCAGTCGTCCGATCCGCCGTCGTACCCGCCGCTGTCGGCGGACGTCGACGATGGGGACGGCGCAGGCAGCGGCAACGCAGGAGGCGGCGACGGCACGTCATCGACGTGCTGCGACAGGTCAAATGTCTCGCGTTCCGGCAGGTCAAATGTCTCGGGCTGCGGCTGGGTGGGGGGCAGGCTCGACCACGACACGGAGGTGCTCGCCGCCGAACTCGATCCCCATCCGGTGTGATCCTCGCCGGGTTCCATCCCCATGAACGTACCGATGAGAAAGCCGCCTAGGACGAACCCGATCGTCACGAGTACGCCAGGCAGCAACGGCCAATCCATGATCTTGATGTGGAAAATGAGGAAGATGTGGCCGGCGGCTCCTCCGACCAGGTATCCCATTCCTCCAGTCTCGCCGGCAGCTTCTCGGAATCCGATCTTGCGAGGTGGTAGACCGTAGCGCCCTGATCCCATGGGAATGACACCTCCGGAACGTCAGGTATGTGCCACCCCGAACGGTACCGGCCCCCGGCAACGGACGCCGGGAGCTTTCGCTCTCGCAGATGCCGACTGGTCGGGTGGTGGATCAGGCACCGCCCAGCCCGGCCGCGTCGTGTGTCGCGCGGCAGTGCGCTGGGGACGCCGAGTGTCGTCGGTAAGCCGCACCCGACCAGCCGCGCCTGGAACCACACCATCCGACCCGGAACGTTGGTCAACCCCGTCCGGGTCGACCTGCTGTGGAAACGGGTACGGTAAACCATCCACAGTGGCCCTGGTCCGCGCGGTGTCGGCGCGGCCGGTCTGATAGTGGGGCACCCGAATGGGAGCGGCACGACACGGCTCGACCCTTCACCCACTTTCGACAACACGAAAAAGGGCTTGAGCGTAGTCCATCGACAGAGGTGCGATCCGTACCGCGCCAACACGGAATCCAGACGTCGAGCGCCGGTGCGGATGACGTCGTCGGCATCCCATCGGCCGGCCTGGGCCGGGGATCATGCCGAGCCGCGTAGCACCAACTTCGTGGGCAGGATGATGGACGGGGGTTCGTGTCCCGCGATGAGCTCGACGAGCATCCGGGCCATTTCACTGCCCAGGGCCTGGACCGACTGGTGCACGGTGGTCAACGGCGGATCGGTTCGTTCGGCTGTGCCGAGGTTGTCGAAGCCCACCACCGCCACGTCGGCAGGCACGGACCGGCCGGCGTCGGTGAGGACGTGTAGGGCGCCCACTGCGGTGTTGTCGCTGGCGGCGAAGACGGCGTCGAGGTCGGGGTGGCTGTCGAGCAGTGACTTCATCGCTGCGGCACCGCCGGCCTCGGTGAAGTCGCCTTCCGCCGTCGCGTACGGGGCCAGTCCAGCCATGATCATGGCTTCCTGGTAGCCGCGATGTCGAGCACGGCCAACATCGGTGGACCTGGGGCCGGTGATGGTGACGATCCGGGTGCGGCCGAGGCCGATGAGATGTTCGGTGGCCAATCGGGCGCCGCCGAGGTTGTCCGAGTCGACGTACCACTGTGGTTCGAAATTCAATGGCCGGCCGCCGTACACTGCGGGCAGGCCGGCCCGCCGCACGATGTGCGTCAGCGGATCGTCGCCGTGCAGCGCCATCAGCATGATGCCGTCGACACCGCGCGTGTGCAGCAGGTTGGTCAGCCGGGACCGGCCCTGTACGGAACTGGCAAGGCACAGCAGCAGGTGAAGGTCGGTTTCCTCCAGCGCTGCGGACACGCCGACGATGATTTGGGCAAAGAACGGGTCGGCGAACAGCTCGGGATCGTCATGGGAGACCGCCAGCGCGACGATCCCCGTCCGTTGGGTGGCGAGGGCACGGGCGGTGCGGTTGGGGAGATAGCCCAGCTCCTTGATGGCGCGCTCCACGGCGGCGCGCGTGGCGTGGCTGACGTACGGCGCCTTGTTGATGACTCGGGACGCGGCGGACCGTGACACGCCAGCGCGCTCGGCTACCTCGTCGAGGGTCGGTTGCCGCCTGAGCCTCTGCGGTGCCATCGCGATGCCGAGTCCTTCCCGCCCGACGTTGGGGGCAGCCGCTACACCGGCCGGTGCCGTTGTCGTTGAGATCGTATCGGCCGTCATCGACGGCGTCGAGGAAGCTTGTGGTCTCCGTGGTCTGGAAGCGGTCCCAGAAATCCTCGGCACCAACTTCGTCACAGGGGCGGCCACTCTTGACATCTGCCTCGTGTTCTCCGACGATCGAGGCCAATACATGGATGGGCATCACTGGAAGCGCTTCCAGTCCTACCCGGAGGAGACCAGTTCATGACACGACGGACCCGTCCTTGGGGATTTGCCGCCGCCCTGGCGTTGGCGATCCCCGCGATCCTGCTCGGGGCACCTGCTGCGCACGCGGATCCGATCAGCCAGACCAGCGGCTTCTACGTCGACCCCAATTCGAGCCCGGCGCGGTGGGCGGCCGCGAACCCGGGTGACGGACGCGCCGCCGCCATCCGAAGTGAGATCGGGCAGAAGCCGATGGCCAGATGGTTCGGCAACTGGAGCGGCGACATCTGGAGCGCGGTCGGGAGCTACGTGGGAGCCGCAGACGCTGTCGACAAGCTTCCGCTGCTGGTGGCCTACAACCTTCCCGGCCGAGACGCATGTGGCGGTCACTCCGGTGGCGGCGCCGGTAGCATCGCCGCCTACGACGCGTGGGCCGCCTCCTTCGCCTCCGCCATCGGTGGCCGTCCTGCCGTGGTAGTCCTCGAACCGGACTCCCTGGGTGACTTCAACTGCATGAGCCAGGCGCAGATCAACGACCGGGTGGGCATGCTCTCGCGCGCCGTCGGCCAGTTCCGGTCCAAGGCGCCCAACACCTGGGTCTACATCGACGCCGGCAATCCTCGCTGGGTCGACGCCCAGACGATGGCGCAGCGGCTCAACATGGCCGGGGTTGCCAACGCGCGCGGCTTCGCGCTGAACGTCTCGAACTACATCACCACCGGTGAGAACACCAACTACGGCAATCAGGTCGCCTCCGCCCTGCAGAGGTTCGGATACCGCAAGCCGTACGTGATCGACACCAGTCGCAACGGCAACGGCTCCAACGGTCAATGGTGCAACCCCGGCGGCCGCCGGATCGGGACCCCGAGCCGGCTGGGTGGCGGCGCGGAAATGCTGCTGTGGCTCAAGACACCGGGCGAGTCCGATGGCAACTGTGGAGTCGGTGGCGGCTCCAGCGCCGGGCAGTTCCTGCCCGAGGTCGCCTACAAGATGATCTACGGTTACTAGCCGGGTTGCCGACAACCTGCCCGGTCGGGTGTTGGTGCGGGACTCGAAGGATCCGGCTGGTCCGGTGCTGACGTTCGGCCCGGACACGTGGCGGTCCTTCGTAGCCGGCGCGGCAGCCCGGCGGTGAACTGTCCGGTAGGTGGTGGGCCGGTGCGTCGCCGCTCCACCATCTACCGGAACCGCCCTGCTCAGCCTGCGGCCGTCGGCGGAGGCTCCCAGTAGATCTCTACCCGGTGACGGTCCGGGTCCAGGCACTTGAAGGCGGCGTACGCCGGTTCCTCGTACCGCTCGATGATCTCGACGCCGTCGGCTCCCATCTGGTCGAGCAGTGCGCGGACCGCCTCGGGTCGTGGCATGCGGAAGCCGAAGTGCAGGAACGGCGGTGACGCGCCGACCGCCTCAACTGGGTGGAGTGCGAGGTCGAAACCGTCGGCGTCGCGGATGATGACCGTGCCGTCCGGGTACCGCTGCGCCGTGGCCAGGTCGAAGCCGAAGTAGTGGTGGTAAAACTGGATGCTGCGCTGCGGATCGCGCACCGGCAGGCCGAGGTGGTTCAGTCGCACGGATCCACGGTACGCCGGCCGGCGTCGCTGAATCAGTCGTCGAGGAAGTCGTCGACGTGGCGGATCAGCTCGGCCCAGGCGGGTTCGGTCGCGGTGAACAGGTGGTTGGCGCTGTCGAGTAGCACCAACCGGCTGTCGTCGATCAGCGCGGCGAGTTCCGTGGCGTTCGAGGCGGGGACCCGGGGGTCGTTGCGGGCGTGCAGGATCAGCGTGGGGCAGCGGACCTGCCCCGCCAGCGGGAACACGTCCATTGTAGTGATCATCTGGAAGAAGCGGACCAGGTTCTCCAGCGACGTGGTGCGGCGGGTGAAGGCGATGTACGCGTCCAACTCGGCCGGGGCGGCGTTGGGCAGGAACTGGGCGGCGTAGGCGCGCAGGAAGCTCGGGTCGGCGGACTGCCAGGCGACCGTGGCCAGGTCCAGGTCGACGTCGGCGACCCGGCGGTCCAGATCGGTGCGGGCGCGGGCCTGCCGGCCCCGGGCGTGGCTGCTGATCAGGACCATCCGGGTGACCCGGTCCGGGCGCAGCGCGGCGTAGGCGATCGCGGTGGCGGCGGCCTGCGCCGTACCGATGATCGCGAAGGTGTCGTATCCGGCGGCGTCGGCGACCGTGTCGAGGTCCTCGACCCACACCTGCGGTGACGCCGATGGCGGGCACCAGTCGGACAGCCCGCAGCCCCGCTCGTCGTAGCGCAGCCCGCGTCGGCTCTCGCGCATCAGATCGCGGTACCAGTGGATCCACATCGGATCGCGCCGGTCGAGGCCGAGATGGGTCAGCCAGTTGGCGGTGGAGATCAGCGGGGGACCGGCGCCGGTGACGGTGTAGGCGAGTCGGATGCCGTCCCTGGTCCGGCAGAACCGGACGGTGTCGTAGTCCTTGGGCTCGGCGACCGGGGTGACGTCGGCGACGAACTGGTAGCCGCGTCGGTGGACGGTGCGGATGATCTCCTGATGGCCGCCGGTCTCGCGGACCGAGTGACGGACGGCGCGCAGGGCCGAGGCGAAGACGGACTCGGTGACGTGCTGGCCGGACCAGAGGGTGTTCAGCAGTTCCTGCCTGGTGACCAGCCGGTCCCGGTGAGCGGCGAGGTGGCACAGCAACTCGACGGCTCGCGGCTCCAGCAGGATCTGCTGGCCCCGGTGGCGTAGTTGCCGGTGTTCCAGGTCCAACTCGTACTGGCCGAACCAGAGTCGTGCGTGTGCCACCGCCGGAGCATAGCGGCATCGATGCCGCGGTCCTGATCATGATCGAGGGGGTTGGCCAGGTGGTAGCGCTCCCAGCCGGTAACGGTTTGAAAACTTCGCCCACGGTCTTGACACGGAGGGGGTGTTAGTAAGAACTTTTACCACTAACAGTTAACAGTCCTTCCCGAAAGGTCGACGCCGATGGCTGACAGCGAGGTGGAGATCCCCGCGGGGACCGCGGTGGTCGACGCCCCGGGGCCGGCCGACACGGTGCTCGCCCGGATCCGGCTCACCGAGTTCACCGGTGCGCTGCGCCGGGTCGCCGACCAGGTGCTCACCGACCCGGCCGCGGCCGCCCGCGCCACCATCGTCGAGCTGGCCGAACGCAGCGGTACGTCACCGGCGACGGTCACCCGGTTCTGCCGGGCGCTCGGCTTCGACGGCTACGCCGACCTGCGGCTCGGCATCGCCGCCGAGACCGGCCGGGCCCGCGCCGCCGGCTGGACCGTCGACATCGGCCGGGAGATCCAGCCCGGTGACCCGCTCGACCGGGTGCTCGGCCAGATCATGGCCGCCGACACCCAGGCCATGCACGACACCGCCGCCCTGCTCGACCTCAGCCAGGTCGAGCAGGCCGCCGACGCGGTCGCCGCCGCCAGCCGGGTCAACATCTTCGGCGCCAGCGGCAGCGCGCTGGTCGGCGAGGAGATGCAGTTCAGCCTGCACCGTATCGGCGTACCGGCCTGGGCCTGGACCGACCTGCACAACGGTCTGGCCAGCGCGGCGCTGATGCGCGACGGCGATGTGGCCCTCGGTATCTCGCACACCGGCCAGACCCGGGAGACCATCGAGATGGTCGCCGAGGCCGGCAGCCACGGCGCGACCACCGTCGCGCTGACCAGTTTCCCCCGCTCCACCCTGGCCGACCTGGCCGACATCGTCCTGCTCACCGCCCCCCAGGCGACCACCTTCCGGCCGGACGCGCTCTCCGCCCGGCACCCGCAGCTCGTCGTCCTCGACCTGCTCTACGTCGCCGTCGCGCAACGGACCCACGACCGCGCGCACGCGGCGTTCCGCCGCACCGCCCGAGCCGTCGACGGTCACAAGGCCATCGACCGGATCACCATCCGCCCCGCCGAAAATCCCAGCTGAGGAGCACACATCATGTCGATCTACCCCGACTCCGTGCGGATCCCGTCCGCCGTCGCCGGCGCCTCGGTGCGCCGGCGGACCCTGCTGCGCCGCGCGGCCGCCGCCGGGCTGCTGGCCGGTCCGGCGGCCGGCCTGCTCTCCGCCTGCGCCGGCAGCGACCCCGGCACGGGTACGGAGACCGGCACCAAGAGCGCCGACAACCCGTTCGGTGTCGCCGACGACAGCAGCGTCGACGTCGTCGTGTTCAACGGCGGCCTCGGCGACGAGTACCCCGAGTTCGACAAGACGCTGTTCGTGGCCAAGCACGACAGCGTCACCGTCAACCTCAGCTCCACCCAGAAGATCAAGACCGAGCAGCAGCCGAAGTTCTCCACCACCCCGGCCGACCTGATCAACAACTCGGGTGCCGACCTGATGGCGATCGACACCCTGATCAACGAGGGCGCGCTGACCGAGCTGACCCCGCTGCTGGACGCGCCGAGCTGGGACGACCCGGCCGTCAAGGTCCGCGACACGCTGCTGCCCGGCACCGTCGACGACGGTACGTTCGACGGCGAGTTTTTCCAGCTCAACTACGCGTACACGGTGTTCGGTCTGTGGTTCGACCAGGCGTTGTTCGACCGCAACGGGTGGGCGGTGCCGACCAGCTTCGACGAGTTCTTCACCCTCGCCCCGAAGATCAAGGCGGCCGGTGTCGCGCCGTTCGCCTTCGCCGGCAAGTACCCGTACTACATGCGCTGGCCGATCATGACCTGGATCTGGCTGGCCGGTGGCCGGCAGGCGGTCGTCGACATCGACAACCTGAAGGCGGGTGCCTGGCAGACCGACGCGGTCACCGCCGCGATGAGCGCCGTCGAGAAGATGGTCGCCGACGGCTACACCCTCACCGGCAGCGACACCCTGACCCACACCGAGTCGCAGCAGGCCTGGCTGGACGGCAAGGCGGCGTTCCTGCCCTGCGGCACCTGGCTGGAGAACGAGATGCGGGCCACCATCCCGGGCGGCTTCCAGATGAAGATCGCCCCGGTGTGGAGCGTCGGCGCCGACGACGCTGCCCCGTACGGCACCGTGCAGGCCGGCTCCGGCGAGGGCTGGATCGTGCCGAAGAAGGCCGCCAACGCCCCCGGCGGCATGGAGTTCCTGCGGGCCATGCTCTCCAAGGAGGGCGCCGGCAAGTTCGCCGAACTGACCAGCTCGCTCGCCTCGGTCAAGGGCTCCGGCGACAACGTCACCACCTCCACCGCGCTGACCTCTGCCAACGAGCTGATGAGCAACGCCCCCGGCGACCTGGTCTCGTTCCGTCACCCCGACTGGTACGCCGACCTGGACAAGGTGGAGCAGAACGCGATCGGCGAGCTGATGGCCGGCCGGATGACCGCCAAGGAGTTCCAGGACACCCTGCAGCAGGCGGCCGACGAGATCGCGGCGGACGACGCGGTGAACAAGTTCACCCGGTCCTGAGTCGTCGCTCCGCTGACCCGACCGAGCAGAAAGTGACCTGACGATGCAGCACGGAAAGGCCCGGTTCGTGACGGGCTTCCTGGCACTGCCGGTGGCGCTGTACGTGTTCTACGTCGTCTGGCCGTACGCCCAGGCGGCCGGCTACTCGCTGACCAACTGGGGCGGCTACTCCGACACCCAGGAGTTCGTCGGGCTGGCCAACTACGTCCAGATGTTCGGCGACGAACTGATCCGTACGGCGTTCTGGCACAACGTCTTCTTCCTGGTCACCCTGCCGCTGTTCACCATCGCGCTGGCCCTGTTCCTCGCCTTCCTGCTCAACGTGGGAGGGCGCGGGGACAGGGCCGGCGTGCGGGGCGTACGCGGCTCCGGCGTCTACAAGGTGATCTTCTTCTTCCCACAGGTGCTGTCCCTGGTGCTGGTCGCCATCATGTGGGGTGCCATCTACCGGGGCGACAGCCAGGGGCTGCTCAACGGCATCCTGATCAGGATCGGTCTGGTCGACGCGGAGCAGCCGCTGAAGTTCGTCTCCGACCCGACGCCGTTCCTCGGCGTACCGGCGGTGCTGTGGTGGCTGCTGCTGATCGCCGTCTGGGGCGGGGTCGGCTTCTACATGGTGCTGTTCTCCGCCGCCATGCAGTCGATCCCGAAGGACATCTTCGAGGCGGCGATGCTCGACGGGGCCAGCCGGGTGACCAGCTTCCTGCGGATCACCCTGCCGCTGCTGCGCGACAGCATCTCGGTCGCCTGGGTCTACCTCGGCTTCATCGCCCTGGACATGTACGCGCTGGTCTTCGTGATGACCCCCAACCAGGGCGGCCCCGACCACGCCAGTGAGGTCTTCGCGTCGGTCATCAACTTCACCGCCTTCAACAAGGGCCAGTTCGGCTACGCCTGCGCGATCGGGGTCGCGCTGGCCATCTTCACGCTGCTGCTCGCTGCGGTGCAGTTGCGGATCACCCGCCGTGAGCGGATCGAATTCTAGGGAGGGCCGCGCGATGAGCACTGTCACCAACCCACCGACCAGCGCGGCCAGCCCGCCGCCACCGCCGTCGAAGTCCGCCGGCGGTCGGCGTACCGCCCGGTCGCTGCCGCCCCGGCGGGCCGGCGCGGTCAGCGACTCCTTCTTCAACGGCTTCTCCCACCTGTTCCTGCTGATCTGGGGCGCCATGGTGGTGCTGCCGCTGCTGTGGGTGATCATGTCGTCGTTCAAGGACGACGCACAGATCATCCGGGAGCCGCTGTCACTGATCCCGGACGAGCTGCACTGGGAGAACTTCGCCCGGGCCTGGGTCGACGGCGGCATCGGCGATTTCTTCGTCAACACCATCCTCATCGTCGGCGGCGGGGTCTTCCTGACCATGCTGCTCGGCTCGATGGCCGCCTACGTGCTGGCCCGCTACGAGTTCCCCGGCAACCGGGTCATCTACTACATGTTCCTGTCCGGGCTGACCCTGCCGGTGTTCATGGCCGCGGTGCCGCTGTACAAGGGCGTCTACAACACCGGCGTGTTCATCCCGCTGCTCGGCCCGAACAGCCACGTGATGCTGATCCTCGTCTACGTGGCCTGGTCGCTGGCGTTCACGGTCTTCTTCATGCATTCGTTTTTCAAGACGCTGCCGACCACGGTCGCCGAGGCGGCGATGGTGGACGGCGCGTCGCACAGCACGCTGTTCTTCCGGGTGATGCTGCCGATGGCGAAACCCGGGCTGATCAGCATCGGGATCTTCAACGTGATCGGCCAGTGGAACCAGTGGTACCTGCCGTACCTGCTGATGCAGCCCAACGGCGGTGAGGCGAAGAACCAGGTGATCGCCCAGGGGCTGATCGACCTGTCGGTGAACCAGGGCTACAAGTCCGACTGGTCGGGACTGTTCGCCGGGGTGACCATGGCGATGCTGCCGGTGCTGCTGGTCTACATCGTCTTCCAGCGGCAGGTGCAGTCCGGCCTCACCGGCAGCGTCTCCAAGTAGGCGGCGTCTCTAGACAGCCGCCGACGGTCAGTACACGTAGGTGACGTCGACCATGTGCGCGCCCCCGGTGCGCGGCGGCGACAACAGATAGGTGGTCGACGCGGGCACCGCGAAGTAGAACGTCCAGCTCTGCGACGCGGGCTGGCCGACGAACGCGGTGGTGACGCCGGACGCTCCGGTCAGCTTCGAGCAGCCGACCGGGATACACAGGTACGCCTCGACCCCTGAGTGGTTGCTCAGGCTGTACGACCAGTGCACGGTGGTGATCAGCGCGCCGGTCGGCGCGGTGCCGGACACCGTGCTGCTGGCATACCACCAGTTCGTCTGGTACAGAACCCCGCCGATCGGATTGCGCATGTAGTTGCTCACCGCCGCCTCGGCGGCATTCGCCGGCAACATGACGGCGATGATTGCGCTGAACGCGACGAGGGTACGGCGTAGTGCTTTCATAATCGTCCTCCCGGTGATTGAGGCGGATCTCGAATCTAACCGGCTGATCGACCCTGAGAAATGTTTCACCGTCTTCTCGGCATACGCATTTCTGCGTTCTTGACCTGACCCTGACCACTGCCCGTCGACACGGTTGCCCACCTGGTGTTCGCGGGTCTGATGCATGTGTGGCATCGCGATGCCACACATGCATCAGACCTGGAGAGCATTTGCCTCCGGCCCGGCGGGCGCGGGTCTGCCGGGTCGGCGTACGACAGCACCCACGACCAGGGCGGATGTTGTCGTACGCCGGGGCGACAATGGTCGGGTGCTGGTGGCGGTGGCGGCGGGTCCGGGCGGCGGTGGCGCGCGGCGGCTGCTGCACGCCGACGGGCGGCCCGCCGGCCCGGTCGAGGCCGTGCCCGACCTGGCGTCGGATGCCGACCGGCCACCACCGTCGCAGCATCCGGCGGCCGGGCCGTCACCATCGCAGCCACCGGCGGCGCGTCCGGTGCCCGAGCCGCGCTGGCTGTGGGCGACCACCGCGGCGATCTACCCGGCCCTGCTGCGGGCCGGCGTGCGGATCGAGCGGTGCCACGACGTCGAGCTGACCGAGGCGCTGCTGCTCGGCTACGACGGACGCTGGGGCGAGCCGCGGTCGCTCGCCGCCGCGTACGCCCGGCTGACCGGCGCGCCGGTGCCACCCGACCCGCCCGCGCCGGGTGCCGCGCCACCCGGGCATGGCCAGGCCGCGCTGTTCGACGACGTGCCGGCCCCGGCGACGGTCGCCGACCCGATCGACGCACTCACCCGGGTGTACGCCGACCAGCAGCGCCGCATCGCGGGTACCGCCCGCCCGGACCGGTTCCGACTGCTGGTCGCCGCCGAGTCGGCCGGTGCGCTGGTCGCCGCCGAGATGGGTGCCGCCGGGCTGCCGTTACGGGCCGACCTGCACGACGCGCTGCTCACCGAGCTGCTCGGCGCACCGTCGCCGGTCGGTGGGCCGCCGCGCCGGCTGGCCGAGCTCGCCGGTCGGATCGCCGCCGCGTTCGGGGTCCGGCAGCTGCACGCCGACTCACCGGCAGAGGTGCTGCGGGCCTTCGCCCGGGTCGGGATCAGCCTGCCGAACACCCGGGCCTGGGTGCTGCGCGGCGTGGACCATCCGGCCGTTCCGCTGCTCATCGAGTACAAGGAACTGCACCGGATCTGGACCGCGCACGGCTGGGCGTGGCGGCAGGCCTGGGTCCGCGACGGCCGGTTCCGCCCCGAGTACGTGCCGGGCGGGGTGGTGTCCGGCCGGTGGGCCACCCGGGGCGGCGGGGCGTTGCAGATCCCCAAGGCGGTCCGCCGGGCGGTGGTCGCCGATCCCGGCTGGTGTTTCGTGGTGGCCGACGCCGCGCAGCTGGAGCCACGGGTGCTCGCCGCGATGTCCGGTGACCGCCGGCTGGCCGCCGCCGGCGGCGCCGGTGACCTGTACGCCGCGCTGGCCCGCGACTCGTTCGGCGGTGACCGGGCCCGGGCGAAGGTCGCGCTGCTCGGCGCCATGTACGGGCAGACCGGCGGCGCCGCCGTGCCGGCCCTCGCCGTGCTGCGCCGCAGCTACCCGGTCGCGTTCGAGTACCTGGAGTCGGCGGCCCGGACCGGGGAGACCGGTGGCCTGGTGCGCTCCTGGCTCGGCCGGACCTGTCCACCGTCCGACGTCGGCACCCCGGCCCGGGGGCGGTTCACCCGCAACTTCGTCGCCCAGGCGACCGCCGCCGAGTGGGCGCTGATCCTGCTGGCCACCGTCCGTCAGGCGATCGCCGGCACCGCCGCCGAGCTGGTCTTCTTCCAACACGACGAGGTGGTGGTGCACTGCCCGGCGACGCAGGCGGCGGCGGTCGCCGCCGCCGTGCGGGAGTGCGCCGGTCGGGCCACCACGGTGCTGTTCGGCGACACCCCGGTCCGGGTGCCGCTCGAGGTGTCCACCGTCACCTGCTACGCGGACGCCACCTGATCGCCACCTGATCGTTGGGACCGTTGTGCGTTCCATCGGATCGGGCAGCGTTTGGCGGGCGCTGTGACCGCCGGCCGGGCTGGACCGGCCGGGCAGACGTTGCGGGGGTGGCTCAGCTGAGTCGGATCGCGGGGATGATCATCGCGGCTGGTGGGGGTCGGCGGATCGGCGGGCCGGAGGCCCTGCTGTACCGCGGCGACCAACTGCTGGTCGAACGGGCGTTGCGGATCGTGGGGGAGACCGGCTGTGATCCGGTCGTGGTGGTGCTCGGCGCCGCCGCCGACCAGGTACGCGACACCGCCGACCTGACCGGCGCCACCGTGGTGGTCAACCGGGCCTGGGGGACCGGGCTCGGCTCGTCGCTGCGGGTCGGTCTGGACGCGTTGAAGGACAGCGACGCCGAGGCTGTGGTGGTGTTCCCGGTCAACATGCCGGGGATCACCGCCGACGCGCTGCGCCGGGTGACCGCGCTGCCGTACCCGGAGGTGCTGGTCTGCGCCACCTACGCCGGCACGCGCAGCTACCCGATGGTGTTCGGCCGGCGGCACTGGGCGGCGATCGCGACCCTGGCCAACGCCGATGGCGGGGCCCGGCCGTACCTGCTCGCGCACACCGGTGAGGTGATCGACATCTCCTGCGACGGGGTCGCCGAAGGCGGGCAGGTGGACACCCCGGAGTCGGTCGCGGCGTGGGGGTTGGCGGTGCCGGTGCAGCGCACCCCGGCGTGACCCGGGCCGACCCGCCCCGAGCCGACCCGCCCCGAGCCGACTTGCCCTAACCTGATCGGTGGCTCAGCTGTCGGTGAAGTGCCGGTGCACCGCCGGGATGGCCAGCCCGATGATGGCCAGCACCGACACGACGGTGAACACGCCACGGAGCACGACCACCTCGAACTTGCTGCCGGCCTTGATGGAGAACCGGTCCGACGGGCCGATCATCCGCCACATCCGCCGGCCGATCGGGATCGGCCACAGGATCGGTACGCCGGCCCGGGTGATCAGGTCACCGAGGATGTGGACGAAGCAGCCGACCCCCATCGCCAGGCCGAGCATCGGGTAGCCCCGGTCACCGGGCAGGTGCAGGTAGGTGAAGTAGGCGGCGCCGAGCGACAGCAGGGTGACGATCACCCAGCCGGCGCGTTTGGCCCACTCGTCGAACAGGCCCCGCAACGCCAGGCCGATCATGAAGAACAGGATGGCGATCACCGCCCATTTGCCGTACGCGGCGCACAGCGCGGTGGTGCCCCAGCCGACCAGCACGGTGAACGGGATGGTGTGGGTGAGGGTCCGGTGCCCGTTGTTGCGGTGCGGGTCCTTGCTGAGCTTGGTCGCGTGGTAGACGCCGAGGGAGATCTTCTCGATGACCTCGGCGACGAACAGCGACGCCACCCCGAAGGTCCGGGCGACGGTGGCGCCGCCCTGGTTGCGGGTGACCTTGCCGGACAGGTCCAGGTCCGGGAAGAGCGCGCCGCCGGCGCAGACGGCGGTGCCGACCGCGATCATCAGTGGCGACTGCTCGTAGCCGGCGAACTGGTCGAGCGCCCAGGAACCGGCTAGCCACACGGTGGCACCGGACAGCGCGTGGGACGGACCCATCATGGCAGAGCTTCCTCCAAGGTCAACTTCTCGGCGGAGGCAACTCTGTCAGATGGTGGTGGCACCGTCCACACCGGTACGGCGGTCAGAGCACCCGGGTGACTCCTTCGCTGTCCACCCTGGGATCGAGCCGGTCCGGGTCCAGGTTGACGCAGAGCACCACGCTCGCGCCGACGGCGAGCGGTGCGAGCAGCCAGAACAGCGGGTGCTCGTGCTGGCCGCCGTCGACCAGCACCCGGTCGCCGGCGGTGACGTCCTGCTGCGCGGCGATCTCCAGCGCCAGTGAACCCCACTCGGCGTAACTGGTCCCGTCCACGCTGGCCAGATCACCTGGCCGGACCAGCCCGTACGCCGGTGGCTGACCGGGGTACCGGCACGCCTCGGCGAGGAAGTCGCGGTAGCCCTCCGGCGGCGGGGTGCCCGCCGCGGCCCGGGCACCGACGTCGAGCATGAAGCGGTACCGCGCCCCGGGCACGTCCTCCAACCAGTCGTCGATCCGACCACGGGCGGCGAACACCGCGTCCAACGGCTCGTCGCCACCCGGCTCGATCACCGGTAGGCCGGCGGTGGCGGCCAGCCGGATCGACACCGACACCCCGATCGACCAGGCACCCAGCAGAACGGCGGCGGTCTGCCAGTGCGGCGGCAGCAGGATCGCCGCCCGGTCGCCGGCGACCAGCCCGCAGCCGTCGCGCAGCACCGCCCCGGTCCGGGCCGCCCAGGCGCCCAGCGCGGTCGCGGAGAGTTCGGTCCGCTCGCCGGTGGCGTCGTCGTAGCAGGTCAGCAGGGGCGTCGTCGGGTCGCCCGGGTAGATGCCCAGGCCGGGCGCGCTGGCGAGGGCGGACGCGTCCATGCGTACTCCAGGGTGTGAATGGTCGTCGCGGCCGACCCTACCGGGTCAGGGCGCCGGGAACCCGTAACCGCGCGGCCACGTCGCGCAGCCGGGGCCAGCTCACGGCGGTGGTGCCGGGTGGGGTACCGGCGGTCACCCGGCGCAGCATCCGGTCGGTCTCGTCCACGTCGAGCCGTCGCCTCGGGTCACGGCGCAGCAGCCCGGCGAGCACCGGCCGCAGCGGCCCGGCCCGGGTCGCCGGGTCCGGTGGCGCGGTGGCCAGCGCGGTCAGCGTCGCCATCGGGGTCGACCGGGCGTACGGGGAACGGCCCTGGACGGCGGCGTACAGCGTGGCGCCGAGTGACCACAGGTCGGCCGCCACGGTGGACACCCCGTCCCGGGCGCGTTCCGGCGCGATGTACTGCGGCGAACCGATCACCATCCCGGTCCGGGTGATCGAGCCGTCGCCGTCCAGGGTGGCGAGTCCGAAATCAGTCAGTACCACCCGGCCCCGGTCGCCGATCAGCACGTTGTGTGGCTTGACGTCGCGGTGCAGGACCCCGTGGCCGTGCGCGGCCCGCAGGGCGGCCAGCACCCGCCGGCCGATCGCGGCGACCCGTACCGGCGGCAGCGGGCCGTCCTCGGCGACGACCTGGTGCAGCGAGCGGGACCGGACGTACTCCATCACGATCAGCGGGCTACCGGCGACGTGTCGCACGTCGTAGATGCGGACCACGTTGGGGTGGTTGAGCCGGGCGGCGCTGCGCGCCTCCCGTAGCGTCCGGCGGCGCAGCGCCTCGCGTTCGGCGTCGTTCATCCAGTCCGGGGGCAGCACCTCCTTGACCGCGACGTCGCGGTGCAGGACCTCGTCGCGGGCCAGCCAGACCCGTCCCATCCCGCCGCTGCCGACCGGACGTACGAGCCGGTAGCGGTCCGCGATCAGCTGCGGTCGCACCATCACCGTCTCCCATCGTCAGCCCACGACTGCATACAGTAGTCGCGGGCTGACGATGCCGGATCAGCTGGAGAAGCGGCCATCATCCACCGTTTCGCTGCCCCGGGTGGCCTAACAGCCGAGTGCGCCTACGAGACGGCGCCGCCGACCGCCGCGAGCAGGTTGCCGTCCGGCACGACGAGCTTGCCCGCCCCGCCGGCCAGCTGGGCGGCCGCCCGCCGGGTGTTGAAGCCCGGCGCCTCGCGGACCGCGGCGGCGTACGTGGCGGCGGTCTGCGCCGCGATCGTCGCCCAGCCGTACCGCCGGGTCACCAGCTGCCTGGCCGAGCGGGCCACCCGCCGGGCGAACAGCTCGTCGGACAGCAGCGTGTGCACCGCCTGGGCCAGCCCGTGCGGATCCTGCGGCCGGAACGTCGTGCCGGTCACGCCGTGCTCGACGATCTCGGCGAGCCCGCCGGTGGCCGACACGGCCAGTGGCGCGCCGGCCGCCGCCGCCTCCAGCGCCACCATGCCGAACGGCTCGTAGAGGCTCGGCACCACGGTGGCGTCGGTCGCGCCCAGCACCGCCGGCAGCTGCGACTCGGTCATGAACCCGGCGAAGTCGATCAGATCGGCGACGCCGAGCCGCGCGGCCTGCGCCTGCAGCTCACCCCGGTACGGCCCGTCACCGGCGACGATCACCCGCAGCCCGGGATGGCGTTGCCGCAGCCACGGCAGCGCGGCGATCAGGTGCTGGACGCCCTTCTCGTAGACCAGCCGGCCGGCGAAGCCGATCAGCGGCCCGTCGGCGGCGTACCGCTCGCGGGCCGCCGCCACCGCCCGCGTCGACGAGCGCCACACCCGGTCGTTCACCCCGTTGGCGATCACGTCCACCCGCGACGCCGGCAGCTCCAGCAGGTGGCTGACCTCCCAGCGCATGTAGCCGGAGCAGGCGATCACCCGGCACGACTCGTGGCCGAGCCAGTGTTCGATGGAGTGGATGGACTTGTTCATCTCGTCGGGCAGCCAGCCCTGGTGGCGGCCGGCCTCGGTGGCGTGGATGGTGGCGACGAGGGGGATGTCGAGGTGTTCCTTGAGGGTGATGGCGGTGTGGGTGACGAGCCAGTCGTGGGCGTGGATGACGTCGTATTCGGCGGTCTGGGTGGCGCGCAGGGCGGCGCGGGTGAGGGTGTGGTTGAAGGCCATGGTCCAGGCGAGGAGGCTGGGGGTGGCCAGGGGGAACAGGGGTGGGTCCTCGGCGGCGCGGATGATGCGGACGCCGTCGGCGTATTCCTCGAGGGGGGCGCCGGGGGCGTGGCGGGTGACGACGGTGACCTCGTGGCCGGCGTTGGCCAGGGCGACGGAGAGGGCGTGTACGTGTCGGCCCAGTCCGCCCACCACGACGGGTGGGTACTCCCAGGACAGCATCAGAATCCGCTGCGACCGTGGTGCGCGGATGTCGATCACGTCGGCGGCAGGTGACATCGACAGACCCCCCTCAATTCAAATCGGCACCGGACATGCGCGATCAGACACCTATTGCGGGTGCTGACGCGTCTTTGGGTTGCC
The DNA here is from genome assembly GCF_029626105.1 of Solwaraspora sp. WMMD792. Taxonomy (NCBI): domain Bacteria; kingdom Bacillati; phylum Actinomycetota; class Actinomycetes; order Micromonosporales; family Micromonosporaceae; genus Solwaraspora; species Solwaraspora sp. WMMD792. The sequence goes on along the minus strand of NZ_JARUBH010000009.1, from coordinate 2,946,276 downwards.
GACGATACTGCCGGCAACGGGATAACCAGGGAAGACATTCGCGTTGCGCTGATGTAACAGCAACTGATCAGACTTGTCGGACCCGGAGTAGTTCGGCCACCGACCACGCCTGGAACGGGCAGCCGGTGGCGCCGTGCGGCGGATCCCCGTCAGCCGTTTCGCTGACCGAGCCGAGTCCGTACTCGCTCAGGTGGGCGGTCAGCCCGAGGAACACGTCGGAGACGTCCAGACCGGCCCGCCGGGCCGCCGACACGTACGGTCCGATCAGCCACGGCCAGACCGTGCCCTGGTGATAGGCGCCGTCGCGGCGGGCCGGGCCGCCCCGGTGCTGCCCGAGGTAGCCGGCCGAGTCCGGGGCCAGGCTGCGCAGACCCAGCGGGGTCAGCAGCGCCGCGCCGATCGCCCGCAGCGGTGCCGGGTCCGGCTCCAACGGGGCGTACGGCAGCGACCAGGCGAGCAACTGGTTCGGGCGCAGCGCGTCGTCGTCGGCGTGCGGGTCCCCACCCAACGGGTACTGCGCCGGGGTGTCCAGCACGTCGTAGAGCCACCCCGACGGGGCCGGGTAGCGGGCCCGGAACGACTCCTGCGCCTTCGGGTACACGCTCGTCGCCGCCCCCGGGTCACCGTCCACCAGCTGCGCCAGCTCGCTCACCGCCGCCAGCCCGTTGACCCACAGGGCGTTCACCTCGACCGGCTTGCCTTCCCGGGAGGTGATCGGCACCCCGTACACCCGGGCGTCCATCCAGGTCAGTGCCTCACCGCCGGCACCGCCGGTGAGCAGCCCGTCGGCCTCGTCCACCCGGATGCCGTACCGGGTGCCGCGCAGGTGCGCCGCGACCACCTCGCGTAGCGCCGGCAGCAACTCGGCTGCCAGGTCGATGTCGCTGGTCGCGGTGACATGCCGGTCCACCGCGTGCAGGAACCACAGGGTGCCGTCGACGGTGTTGTACTCCACGTGCCCGGTGTCGGCGGTGTTCGCCAGCATCCCCTCGGACAGTGTCGCCGCGTAGCCGCGCAGCAGCTCCCGGCCCTCGTCAGCCCGCCCGGTCGCCAGGAACAACCCCTCGTACGACGTCATCGTGTCCCGCGACCACGCCCCGAACCACGGGTAGCCGGCCACCACGTCCGGCCCGGTGCCGGTGCGCACCACGAACGCGTCGGCGGCCAGGGCCAGCGTGGCGTCGACGGCGTCGGCCGGTTTCGCGGCCGCCACCACGGCCCGGTTGCGGGTCCGGGCGGCGGCGACGATCGTGGCCGCCGGGGCCGGCACCTGTTCCAGCTGCTCCGCCCACGCGGTCACCTCGGCCACCGCGCCGGGGCCGTCGAGGGTGGCGGTGAAGCTGCCCGCGTACCACAGGTCCTCCTCGGCCCGCAGCCCGCGCGCCGCCTCCTCGCGGTGGTACACGCCGTCCCACCAGTTGCCCGCCGGCACCCAGTCCGGGCCGTGCACCCGGAACGCGCCCTCGATCACCGTGCCGCCGTCGACGTTGTCCATCCGCGGCGGGGGAGCCTGCCCGTCCCGTTCGCCGTGCGCGTCCCGCCAGGTGGTGACGGCGGCCAGGGTGAGGGTGACCGGCCCGCCGCTGACCAGCCGGTGGGTGACCGCCACGCAGGGCGAGCCGTGCGTCATCGCGATCTCCCGTTCGATCACCACGTCGCCGATCCGCCATCGCCAGCGCGGCACCCCGTCGGTCAGGTCGAACCGCTCCAGCAGGGTGTGGCCGGGCGGGTCGACCACGCCGGATGCCCATTCGTGCACGCCGAGGCGGACCTGCGCGCCGGACGGCAGGGTGACCGCCGGGTCGAGGCTGACCAGCCCGACCCGCCGGGCCGCCGGGGTGGCCCCGGCGACCACCAGCAGGCCGTGGTAACGCCGGGTACGCAGACCGCTGACCGTGCCCATCGCGTAGCCGCCCCGACCGTCGGTGACCAGCCACTCCCGGCTGGCTCCGGCGGCCAGGTCGCCGCAGACCTGCGGTCCGAAGCTGATGTCGAGCAATGTTCCTCCATGGCTGGTCGACCGGCGAGAGCGGGCTGCGGGCCGGTGGCTGGGCGGTGGCTGGGCGGTGGCGGGGTGGTACGGCAGGCGGTGCTGGGCGGTGGCGGAGCGGTTCCGGGCCGGCGAAACGGCGCTGGTGTGCCGGCAAGGTGACGGTCCGACAAGTGCCGGAAACACGTCCCAGGAAGAATGACCGTCATGGTCAACTCCAGGCGGACGTATCGTGATCCGGAGCGCACCCGGTTGGCGGAAGCCGACGCGGGTGAGCAGCCGTGGCGGGCATGGGGGCCCTACGTGTCAGAGCGGGCATGGGGAACGGTACGGGAGGACTACAGCGAGCACGGTACGGCGTGGGACTACTTTCCGCATGATCATGCCCGATCCCGGGCGTACCGCTGGAACGAGGATGGCATGGCCGGCGTCTGTGACGACCGGCAGACGTTCTGCTTCGGCCTGGCGCTGTGGAACGGCGAGGACCCGATCCTCAAGGAGCGCATGTTCGGCCTGGGCGGCGACGGCGGCAACCACGGCGAGGACGCGAAGGACTACTGGTGGTACGAGGATTCCACGCCCACCCACTCCTGGATGCGTTGGCGCTACCACTATCCGCAGGCCGCCTTTCCGTACGACGATCTCGTCGCGGTCAACGGTATGCGCGGCCGCGACGAGACCGAGTATGAACTGGTCGACACCGGCATCTTCGACGACGACCGGTACTGGGCGGTAACCGTCGACTACGCCAAGGCGGGGCCGACCGACATGTGCATCGAGATCACCGTCGCCAACCGGGGCGACACCGATGCCCGCCTGCACGTCCTACCCGGCCTGTGGTTCCGCAACACCTGGGCGTGGGGGCTGCCCGGCCGCGACCAGATCCCGGTGCTCACCGGCGACGGCGACCGCCTGATCGGCCACCACTGGGTGCTCGGGCAGCTGGTGCTGCAGGGCGACGGCAACCCGACCGCGTTGCTGTGCGACAACGACAGCAACGCCGAACGGCTCTGGGGGCTGCCATCGCGTACCCCGTACCCGAAGGACGGCATCAACGACCACGTCGTCGACGGCGCCGACACGGTCAACCCGGAACTGACCGGCACCAAGGGCGCACTGCACTACGTGCTGGACGTGCCGGCCGGCGGCGAGGACCGGATCCGGCTGCGGCTGACGTTGACCGCGCCGCCGCCGAGCAACAACCCGCCGCCCCGGCTCAACCTCGGCGCCGGCCATGCCGCGACGCTGGCCGCCCGGCACGCCGAGGCCGACCGCTACTACGACACCGTCATCCCGGCCGCCGCCACCGACGACGAACGCCTCGTCGCCCGCCGGGCGTTCGCCGGCGTGCTCTGGGGCAAGCAGTTCTACCACTTCGACGTCGCCCAGTGGCTGGCCGGCGACCCGGCCAGCCCGCCGCCGCCGAACGGGCGTGCCCACGGCCGCAACGCCGCGTGGCGGCACATGAACAGCTTCGACGTCATCTCCATGCCGGACCCGTGGGAATACCCCTGGTACGCCGCTTGGGACCTGGCGTTCCACTGCTCCACGCTGGCCCGGGTCGACCCGCAGTTCGCCAAGGACCAGCTGCTGTTGCTGCTGCGCGAGTGGTACATGCACCCCAACGGGCAGATCCCGGCGTACGAGTGGGCGTTCGCCGACGTCAACCCGCCGGTGCACGCCTGGGCGGCGCTGCGGGTGTTCGACATCGACGGCCGGCGCGACTTCGAGTTCCTCGCCCGGATCATGCACAAGCTGCTGCTCAACTTCACCTGGTGGGTCAACCGCAAGGACATCAACGGCAACAACGTCTTCGAGGGCGGCTTCCTCGGGCTGGACAACGTCGGGCCGTTCGACCGGTCCGCCGCGCTGCCGGTGGCCGGGGTGCTGGAGCAGTCCGACGGCACCGGCTGGATGGCGACGTACGCGCTGAACATGCTGGACATGGCGTTGACCCTGGCCGTGCACGACCACACCTACACCGACATCGCCACCAAGTTCCTGGAACACTTCGCCTACATCGCCGCCGCCGCCTACGACCAGGGGCTGTGGGATGAAGAGGACTCGTTCTTCTACGACCAGCTGCGGCTGCCCGACGGCGACACCCTGCCGCTGAAGGTGCGGTCGGTGGTCGGCCTGCTGCCGTTGGCGGCCACCACCACGCTGCACTCCGGCACCCTGGCCAGGCTGCCGGAGCTGGCGGCCCGGCTGCGCTGGTTCCTGACCAACAAACCGGAGTACGCCGACGTGATCGGCGCCCGCCGGCTGGCCGGCGACGGCCGGCAGCACCGGCTGCTGTCCATGGTCGGCCCGGAGCAGATCGTGCGGATCCTCGCCCCGATGCTCGACGAGGACGAGTTCCTCTCCCCGTACGGGCTGCGCACCCTGTCCCGGCGGCACCTCGACGAACCGTTCACCGTCTCCCTCGGCGGGCAGGACTTCACCGTCGGCTACGAGCCGGCCGAGTCGGCCAGCGGGCTGTTCGGCGGTAACTCCAACTGGCGGGGCCCGATCTGGATGCCCACCAACTATCTGCTGGTCTGCGCGCTGCGGGACTTCGCCACCTTCTTCGGCGACGACCTGCTGATCGAGTATCCGACCCGGTCCGGCTCCAAGCGAACGCTCAACGCGATCGCCGACGACCTGTCGCACCGGCTGATCTCGCTGTTCCTGCGCGACGGGTACGGTCGGCGGCCGATCTACGGCGCCGCCGAGACGTTCCAGCAGCACCCCGACTGGCGGGACCTGATCGCCTTCCCGGAGTACTTCCACGGCGACAACGGCGCCGGTCTGGGCGCCTGGCACCAGACCGGCTGGACGGCGCTGGTCGCCGACCTGATCCTGACCGTGCGGGCCGACCGCCCCGACGACGGCCGGACCCGCTGATCCTGCCCAGGGCGGCCCGGTCCGGTGCCGACCGGTGGGGTCAGCCGGGCTGAACCCACCGGCGGGCGTACTCCGGTGCGTGCTCGGGACGCGGTCCGATGCCGATCAGGTAGGCGGGCAGCAGCGACGCCGGTGGGAACCGGCGCATCAGGGCCAGCAGCGGGGCCGGCGGGCCGACCCGCCGACCGTCCAGGATCGGCTGGACGATGGTGCGGTGCAGATTCTGCTGCAGGGTCTGCACCACGACGGTCGGCAGGGCCCGGCGGGCCCGTACCGTGGCCAGCTCCGCCGGGGTGATCCGGCCCCGGCGCAGCGGTCCGGCCAGCCGGGTCGCCGCCGCGACGGCGTCGGCGACGGCGAGGTTGATGCCGACCCCGCCCACCGGGCTCATCGCGTGCGCGGCGTCGCCGATGCAGAGCAGGCCGTCGCGGTGCCAGCGGCGCAGCCGGTTCACCCGTACGTCCAGATGTTTGACGTCGTCCATGCTGGTCAGCGCGTCGAGCCGGTCGGCGAGCCGGGGCGCGACGGTGGCCACCTGGCGCTGGAACGCCGCCAGCCCGCGGCTGCGCAGCTCGGCGTCGGTCCCCTTGCGGGCGATGTAGGCGACCTGCAGGTGGCCCTCCCGGGGGAACACCACGACCATCGCGCCGTGGCCGGCGGCCGGTACCAGGCCCGACAGGTCGTCGGTGTCCCGTCGGGGCAGCCGGAACCACCAGGCGTCGATCGGCACCGGGTACTCGCGGGGCCGCAGTCCGGCCGCCCGCCGTACCGCCGACCAGCGTCCGTCGCAGGCCACGGTCAACGCCGAGCGGATCTCGCCGGTCGCGCCGTCCGTGGTCCGGTAGCGCACCCCGGCGACCCGGTCACCGTCGTGCAGCAGGCCGGTCACCTCGGTCCCCATCCGCAGGGTGAACGTCGGTTCGGTCGCCGCCGCCCCGGCGAGCAGGTTGAGCAGGTCCCACTGCGGCACCATCGCGATGTACGGGTGCGGGGTGTGCAACCGGCGTAGGTCCCCGACGACGATCTGCCGGTCCTCGCCGGTCGGAAAGGCGACCTGGTGGATCCGGGTCTGCGGCAGGGCTGCGAACTGGCCGCCGAGGCCGAGCTCGTCGAGCAGCCGCAACGTCGACGGGTGGACGGTGTCGCCGCGGAAGTCCCGTAGGAAGTCGTCGTGCTTCTCACAGACGACGACCCGCACCCCGGCTCGGGCCAGCAGCAGGCCGAGCATCATGCCGGCCGGTCCACCACCGGCGACCACACAGTCGGCAGTGTCAGTGTCCATCGCGCCCACCTCCATCGATTTCATCACGCGTTGAATAAATCGACGATAGCGTGACCACGGCGATCCGTCCGACCCACCGGACCGGGTGTGGGCAACGACACCGCTCGACTGAACGCGGGCGGGTCAGCCGACGAGCAGCGGCAGCAGAGTGAGTGAGTTGACCGCACCGTGCACGGCGACGATCGCCCACCCGTTGCGGTACCGCGACCAGAGGTAGCCGAGGAACAGGCCGAGTCCGCCGTTGAACATCAGCACCACCCCGACCGTGTCGGCCAGCGGGCCGGTGCCGACCCGGTGGGTGTGCATCGCCGCGTACAGCAGTGCGGTTGCGGTGATCGCCGGCCAGCGGCCGAGCAGCGCCTCCAACCGCGTCTGCAGCAGCAGCCGGTAGAAGATCTCCTCCAGCACACTCGCGGTCAGGAAGGTCAGCAGCATCGCCGTGAGCAGGACCATCGGGTCGTGCGCCCGGTAGCCGGACAGGTCGGACGGTCCGGTCAGCGGGCTGTGGTACGCCAACCAGGCCCAGCCGACGACCGCCGGCACCGGCCCCAGCCAGTACCAGCGCCCCGGGACCGCCCGTCGATGCTCCCGACCGCCGGGCGGCGGCGCCGGCCAGGTCCGCAGCACCCACCAGGCGCCGCCGAGTAGCAGCGCGACCTTCACCGGGCCGTACCAGACGCTCCCCGGCCCGAGGAGCAGCGCCAGCCCGGCGAACGCCACCGCGACCGCGCCCAGGCCGACCACCTGCCGGGTGAGCGCCGCCCGCGCGTCGGCAACCGCTGGCTGCAACGCCGGCAGTCGCGGCGGCACCAGCCTGGCCAGCAGCATCCCGGCGACCAACGGCACCACGACCGCAGGGATCGTCACCGGCGACGCCTCGACGTCCGCCGAGGTCGTCACCTCGGTACGCCCGGTGGCGAGCAGCCACAGCGGTGTGCCGCCGATCATCGCCAGCCCGAACCCGGTCAACAGCCGGTCCGGTGCGACGACGCGTGACGGCATGGCGCCGAGGGTAGCCAGCGGTCGCATCCCGACGTCGGCAGCGCCGGTAGGGTGGCGGGCATGGCTGTCACCTCAGAGATGGTGCCGTTGGGCACCCCCGCGCCCGACTTCGCGCTGGCGGACGTCTCCGGTCACGTGATCCGCCGCGACGACTTCGCCGACGCCCCGGCGCTGCTCGTCGCCTTTGTCTGCAACCATTGCCCGTACGTGAAACATGTCGAGGTCGCACTGGCCAAGGTGCTCGCCGAGTTTCCGACCCTGGCTGTCGTCGGCATCTGCACCAACGACGCCGAGGCGTACCCCGACGACGCCCCCGCGCAGCTCGCCGCGCAGGCCCAGCGGGCCGGCTGGACGTTCCCGTACCTCGTCGACGCCACCCAGCAGGTCGGGCGCGCCTACCAGGCGGTGTGCACTCCGGACTTCTTCCTGTACGGCGCCGACCGCACCCTGGCCTACCGGGGCGCGTTCGACGACTCCACCCCGGGCAACGGCAAGCCGGTCACCGGGGCGGCGCTGCGGGCCGCGATCGAACTGGTGCTGGCCGGGCAGCCGGTGCCCGAGCCGCACCAGCCGAGCATGGGTTGCTCGATCAAGTGGCGGTCCTGACCGGACCGTCGGTGTGGGCCGGATCCGGCCGCTGGTAAACCCCGATCGGGAGCCGCGCGTCAGTCCGGTATGACCCATCTGCGCGTACCGATGATCGTCAGCCTCGCCGTACTGCTGGTCGCCGCCGGCTGCACAACGGCCGAACCGGCGGGAGCCGGCGCCGGCCAGCCACCGGACGGAACCGGTGCCGGGACCCTGGCGCCGCCCGGACCGGCAGCGGGCCAGCGGGAGTCGCCAGTGGTGGGCCTCAGCCGCAGCGGCCCGGACGGACCGCCCGGCCCCGGCCCGGGCGAATACCAGGTGCGGTACGGCTGGGCGGTGCCGTTGCAGACCGTCGTCATCCGCAACGACGTCCGTCCGCCGGTCGCACCCCGGCCGGCTCCGCCGCTGCCGTATCTGGTGGAGATCGAGGCCACCGACCACGCTGACACCGACCCGGCGTACAGCCGGATCTCGTTCGTGTTCCGGTCCGGATTTCCGTCCTACGAGGTCGGCTACCAGCCGCGGATCGTCTTCGACGGCACGGGGGAGCCGGTCGACCTGGCGGGCGACTGCTTCCTGCAGATCCGGTTCGTCTCCGCGCAGGCACACGACGCGTACGGCCGGATGTCGGTCCAGCGATCGCCCGGCCCGCAGCTGCGGCTGGGCAGCCTGCGTGGCTACGGGTTCGCCGGCGACTACGAGGGCCGGGTCACCTACGGTCTCGGTCTCGACCCGGCCGGCGGGCCGGACCAGCCGCCGCCGGTACGGGTCGCCGAGGTCGGCGTCGGCGACCGGTTCATCGTCGCCGTCGATGTCGGGTACTGACCGCCGACCGCTGCGGTTGAGAGCCGGCGCGGGCACCGCTGCGGTTGGGGTCGTCGCGCGGGAGGGTGACCCGGTCCGGCAGGATGTGGCCCGGCGGGTACGGGTACCGCCCGGAGCGGGCCGGCCGGGCGGACGGGACGGACAGGAGAGACGGTGTCTGACGCGGTGGTGGTCGGAGCCGGCATCATCGGGCTCAGCTGTGCGGTCCGGCTGCAGCAACAGGGACTACGGGTGACCGTGGTCACCGCCCACCCCGTCGAGCAGACCGTGTCGGCGGTGGCCGCCGCGGTCTGGTACCCGACCCGGACCGACGGCACGTCCCGGGTGCTCGACTGGGCCCGTCGCACCTTCGACGAACTGGCCGACCAGGCTCGGCAGCCGGTCCCGGGGGTGGTGATGCGACCGACCCGGATGCTGCTGCGTGCCCCGGTCAACGATCCACCGTGGTGGGCGGCGGCCGTTCCCGACCTGCGCTACTGCCCGGTCACCCCGGTGATGCCGGCCGCCGGCACTGGCCCGGCCGGTGGCGTGGTGGCCGAGTGGCGGTGCACGGTGCCCACCGTGGAGATGCGGCCGTACCTGGACTGGCTCACCCGACGGTTCGTCGCCGCCGGCGGCGTGCTGCGCCAGCGTGACCTGTCCAATCTGGCCGAGGCGGGCCAGCTGGCGCCGGTGGTGGTGAACGCCACCGGCCTGGCCGCCGGCCGGCTGGCCGCCGACCCAGCGGTGCATCCGATCCGTGGCCAGGTGGTGCTGGTGGCCAATCCCGGCATCGCCACCTCGGTACGCGACGAGCACCACCCCGACGGTTCCACGTACGTGCACCCCCGGCGGCGCGACGTCGTGCTCGGCGGCACGTTCGAGCCGGGCGTCGACAGCGAACTGCCCGACCCGGCGACGAGCCGGGCGATCCGGGCCCGTTGCGCCGCCCTCGTTCCCGAGCTGGCCGGCGCGGCGGTCCTCGCCCAACGGGTCGGGCTGCGGCCCGGGCGGCACGGCGGTGCCCGGGTGGAGGCCGACCCCGCGCCGCCGGCCGGGGTCACCCGGCTGATCCACTGCTACGGCCACGGCGGCGCCGGCGTGACGCTGAGCTGGGGCTGTGCCGACGAGGTGGCGTCGCTGGTCAGCGAAGCGGCGTGACAGTGCCGTGTTGGCCTGAGACGTCGGGCCGGCCTCAGGCGTCGGGCTGGTCGAGCGCGGCGACCGTCACCTGGTACGACGGGTCGTCGGCGTACTCCTCGCGGTAGCAGATCCGTTGGATCTGCCGGTCGGTGACGAACAGTGCCACGTCGACGAGGACGCCGAGGTGGGCGACGGCACCGGCCGGTTCATGGCGCTTGTCCTGCAGTACGTCGCCGATGCCGCCGAGGAAGTTCGTCGCATGGCCGAACTGGTGCTCGCTGGGTCGGCGTACCACGACCTCCAGCGCAACCGGCTCGGTCAGCGGCGTCCAACCGCTGCGCTGCGCCGCGTCGCACGCTGCGGTCAGCAGGGTACGGACCCGCGCTGCCTGCCGATTGCCGGCGGTGAAGATGGACAGTGTCTGATTCTTCAGTGGTGGCAGGCCCGGGACCTCGAACGCCAACGCGAGCGCCTGACGGTCACGCATCAGGACCTCCTCGAGGATCGACGGCGGGGCCCGCCGGGCTGCCGGCGGGCGTACCGGCGGGAAGAGCAGGTCGGCGGCGGCGGCGACCGAGTCGTAACGAAAACTACCTACCCTGTTCACGCGTCGCCCAGGGTCCGTTCGTTCACAATCCCGGATCCAGCGTTGTGAGCGGACCGGCGGCGCGAGCGCCACACTCCCGATGGCGGACGGATCGGCGGGCACCGTCGGGGCCGGTGCCGGGCACCGGTGTTTGCCGGCGCAACGAACGGGTAGCGCGGTACCGGGGCAGACCCGAGCAGAACCGAAGGAGCTATCGATGGACGACCCGATCAACCTGTCGGTGATCTACTACAGCGCCACCGGGACCACCTACCAGATGGCGCAGGCCGCCGTGGAGGCCGCGGAGAAGGCCGGCGCGCAGGTGCGGCTGCGCAAGGTCCGCGAACTCGCCCCGGAGGAGGCGATCCGGTCCAACTCCGGCTGGCACGCGCACCGGTTGGAGACCGAGGACGTGATGGAGGCCGAGATCGACGACCTGGCCTGGTCGGACGCGGTCATCTTCGGCACCCCGACCCGGTACGGGGTGATGGCCGCGCAGCTGAAACAGTTCATCGACGGCAGTGGGCCGCTGTGGGCCAAGGGGGTCCTGGTCAACAAGGTGTTCTCCGGGTTCTGCTCCACCGCCACCGCGCACGGCGGACAGGAGGCGACGCTGCTGTCGCTGTACAACGTCGTCTACCACTGGGGCGGCATCGTGGTCACCCCCGGCTACGTGGAGCCGAGCCAGTTCGTCGGCGGCAACCCGTACGGCGCCTCGCATACCAGCAACAACGGCGAAATCCCGCCGGACGAGGCGGCGCTGACCGCGACCGCCCTGACCGCCCGGCGGGTGGTCGACATCGCCGCGGCGGTCAAACGCGGTCTGGCCGCCGGTTGACCGCGACCAGATCGACCAGCAGGTCCCGCAGCACGTCCAGGCCGTCCGGGCTGAGTACCGACTCGGGATGGAACTGCACCCCGGCGAACCGCGGGCCGACCAGCGCGTGCACCGCGCCGTCGGTCTCGTCCCGGCAGAGCCGGACCTGCCCGTACGCGGTGGGCAGGCTCGCGGTGGCGCTGCTGGCGGTGAAACTTGAGTAGAAGCCGACCCGGCGCGGGACACCGAAGAAGTCGATCTCCCGCTGCAGTCCCTGGCTGGGCAGTGGCCGGCGGGTCACCGCCAGGCCGAGCCGGTCGGCCAGCACCTGGTGGCCCAGACAGATGCCGAGCAGCGGCTGCCCACGGTGCAGCGCGGCGTCCACGACCCGGCGCAGCACCGCCATCCGGGGCTGCGCCGGGTCGGTCGGGTCACCCGGGCCGGGCCCGGCGACCAGGACGTCCGCGGTGGCCGGGTCGACCGTCGCGATCTGGTCCCAGCGGACCTGCCGGACCGCCGCGCCGAGCGCCCGCAGCAGGTGGGCGAGCATGCCGGTGAAGCTGTCCTCGGCGTCCAGCACCAGCACGTCCAGACCGGTCAACTGGGACTCGGCCACCGCACCGGGAACCCGCTGCTCCAACCAGAAGCGGGCCAGCCGGTCGTTGCGGGCAGCCAACGCGCGTACCACCGTGGGGTGTTCGGGGTGGGCGAGCGCGGCGGTGACGCCGGTACCGGGCGTCCCGGCCGGCAGTCCGATTCCGCAGTTGGCGGCACCGTCGGCCGCCGACCGGTCCGCCGGCACCGCCGGTCCGGGTGCGGGTACGGAGGCGAGCCCGGAGACATTTCCGGAGGCTGGTCCGGACACCGGTCCGGAGGCGAGCCCGAGCGACGCGAGGACCGCCGACGCCTTCGCGTGCGTCTCGGCCACTTCACCGGACGGTGTGGAGTGACGCACCAGGGTCGCGCCGACCGGCACCCGGATCTCCCCGGTCAGTTCGATCTCGGCGGCCCGGATCAGGATCGGCGCGTCCAGTGTCTGCGCGCCGTCGCTGTCGTGGCCGAGCAGTGCGAGCACCCCGGCGTAGTAGCGGCGTCCACCGGGGCTGTACCGGGCGATCACCCGGCAGGCGCTCTCGATTGGGCTGCCGGTGACGGTCGGCGCGAACATCGTCTGCCGGAGCACCTCCCGGACGTCGTGGCAGTTGCGTCCGGCGAGCAGGTACTCGGTGTGGCTCAGCCGGGACATCCGCTTCAGGTAGGGGCCGATCACCTGGCCGCCGTGCTCGGCGACCGTCGCCATCATCTTGAGCTCCTCGTCGAGCACCATGTAGAGCTCCTCGATCTCCTTGCGATCGTCGAGGAACGACAGCACGGTGGCGAGCTCCGGTTCGCCCTGCGGATGCCGCAGAGTGCCGCTGATCGGGTTCATCATGGCCAGTCCGTCGCTGACGCTGACGTGCCGTTCCGGCGTCGCGCCGACCAGCACCCGCTCGCCGGTGTAGACCAGGAACGTCCAGTAGGCCCCGCGTTCGTCGCGCAGCAGCCGGCGAAGCGCGCTCAGCCCGGCGACCAGCGCCGCCGAGCGGCCCACCCGGTCGGCGGCGGACCCGCCCGGTGCCACCAGCCGGGCCCGGTAGGTGCGGTGCAGCACGAAGTTGGCACCGGCACCGTTGCCGATCTCGTCCCGCAACACCTGGGCCACCAGGTCGGCGTACTCGTCGTCGGCGATGTCGAAGCCGCCGCCTTCGGTCGCCACCGGCGTGCCGGGCAGGTCGCGGATCGCCGTCGCGACCGGCACCTGCCGGTAGGTCGACACCCGGATGCACTCCAGTGGAAGCCCGTCGTCGACGTGGGCGAACCCGCGTTCGGCGATCTGCCGGTACGGGACCACCGCCAGCGTCGCCGGCTGGTTCGCCGGCCCCGGCTGGTTCGCCGGTCCCGGCGGCAGCGGGATGTCCGCCAGCCGGTCGGCGCGGTGCGGTGTGCCGCGAAGCAGTTCGACGACGTCGGCGCCGTCGCGGCGCAGCAGCGCGAACGGACCTGGGTCGACGCCGTCGTGCACGGCTCGCAGCAGGCTGGAAAGGTGGTCGGTCATCGGGTCCCTCCGGGCTTCGGGCGGCCCGGCGAGGAACTGCCCGGGTGGGAACCCGGTGGCCGCCTCGACGGGCGGCCGGATGGTTTCGCGCTAGACGCGCGGCGGGGCCGCCAGGTCGGCGGGCCACCAGCAACGAGTGAGCGCGAGCATGGCGACAGCATACCGGTCCAGGCCCATGGCTGGGTACGGTGATCGACGATGAGCATCCTCGCCCTCGATCTCGGCACCTCCTCGGTGCGCGGCCTGATCCTCGACAACGCGGCCGCGCCGCAGCAGGACGCGTTGGCCCGCCGCAAGGTTGCGTTGGCGGTCGACCGGGACGGCGCCGCGACCCTCGACCCGGCCGACTACCTGGCCGCTCTCATCGACTGCGTCGACGAGCTCGACTCGGCCGGCCGGCTCGACGGTGTCGAGTTGGTTGCCTCGGCGGCCCAGTGGCACTCGGTGTTGCCGCTGGATCCTGCCGGTGCCCCGATCGGCCCCCTGATGACCTGGTTGGACACCCGGCCGGCCGCGTTGCCCGGTGCGGCCGCGCCGGCCGACGAGGCCGATTTCCACCAGCGCACCGGCACCTGGTGGCACCGCTTCTACTGGACGGTGCGACTGCCGTGGCTGCGCCGCCACTGCGGCGGCCGGCCGGCGTGCTTCGTCGGCCTGCCGGAGTATGTGCTGACCGGTCTGCTCGGGTCTGCGCCGATGTCGGTGTCCCAGGCATCCGGCACCGGCATGCTCGACCTGGTGACCATGCAGTGGGACCCCGAGGCCGTGCAGTTGGCCGCGGTGCGTCCCGGTGAGCTTCCGGAGCTGGCCCCGGCGGACTGGCGTGGGCAGCTGCGGGCCGAGTTCGCCCGGCGTTGGCCGGCGTTGGCCGGCGTGCCGTGGACCCCGACGATCGGCGACGGCGCCGCCTCCAACATCGGCTCCGGATGCCTGGACCCCAGTCGGGCCGCGGTCACCGTCGGCACCTCAGCGGCGGTACGAGTGGTCCAGTTGGCCGCGCCGGGGGTCCCGTTGCCGCCGTTGCCGGCGCACCTGTGGCGCTACCGGGTCGACCACACCCGGATCGTCACCGGCCGGGCCTACTCCGCCGGCGGCAACCTCTACAGCTGGGCGAACCGGGAACTGCGCCTGCCGCAGGGCGCCGAGCTGGAACGGGCGCTGGAACTGATCGAGCCGGGTGAGGGCGTACCGGCGGATCCCCGGTTCGGCGGCGACCGCCCGCCAGGCCGAGCCCCGGCCGGCTCCGGCGAGCTACGCGGACTGGGGTTCGGCACCACGGCGGTCGACATCTTCGCCGGGCTGATGGAGGGCGTATGCCGGCAGGTGGCCGGTGACCTGGACGAGATCGAGTCGACGATGGCCGGCCCGGTGACCGAGGTCGTTCTCGGCGGTGGCGCACTCGCCGCGTCCAACTGGTGGCGTCGAGCGTTCGGTGCGGCACTCGCCCCGCGTCAGGTGCGCTACATGGCCGAGCCCGAGGTCGGTGCCACCGGGGCCGCGCTGGTCGCGCTCGGCCGGCTCGACGGGCCGGGGCCGGCACGCGACATCGGCCGGACGGACGATGGCGAGTCGGCGGGTAAGCTACCCGCCAGTCAGCCACTGTATCCTTCGTGAGTCTTCCCGCAGGTCGCCGCGTTGACAGCGGAACGTGGCCTGGTTGGATGGACTCCGCTCCTCGGCTTGGCCGGCGTCGGGGAAACTGCGAGGAGGCGTGGTGGTTGCTCCCGGTGGCCCGTACGACAACGCGGTGCCGTACCCCCGCCGCCGCCTGACCGACGACGACGGGGTGGCGCCACACCGTCGTCGGCTCCGGCTGCGCCCCCGGGACTGGCGGATGGGCGCGAAGCTCGCCGCGGTTCTGATCGTCCCGTCGGTGGCGTTCCTGGTGGTCGCCTCGGTACAGACCGGCTCACTGGTCGGCCAGGCGACGGCACTCAACGAGTTCGCCCGACAGGTGCAGATCGGCGAGCAGGTCACCGCCCTGGTACACGAGCTGCAGCAGGAACGCGACCGCTCCGCCGGCGAGCTCGCGGTCCGGCAGGCCGGCGCCGGGTTCGACCCGGAGCGCAGCGTCGAGGTGCTGCAGCCGCACTACGACGCGGTCGACCGCCGGATCGCCGACTTCCTGGCCGCCGCCGGTCCGCAGTCCGGCGGGGACGCGGCCTGGCAGACCGCCTACAGCCGGGTGCTCGAATCACTGGACCAGCTGCCACCGCTGCGTGAGTCCATCTCCGGCGGCGCGGTCGGAGCCGACACCGTCTTCGGCAACTACACCCGGGCCATCGACGCTCTGCTGGAGCTACTCGCCGAACCGTCGCCGGGTCAGGACCGACCGGAGCTGACCCAGGCGGTGCTGCGCAGCGTCCAGCTGGCCCGGGTCAAGGAACTCGGCTCCCGGATCCGGGCACAGCTGTACGCCGCCGCCCGGGCCGGCCGGTACGGCCCCGAGGACCAGGTCAGCCTGACCGACCTACGGGCGCAGCAGCTGACCGCGCTCGCCGAGTTTCGGGTGACCGCGACCGGCAACCAGATCGCCCGGTACAGCCAGGCCGCCGCCGACCCCCGGTTCGTCGCTGCGGTGGAACTGGAGGAAACCACCATCGTCGGTGGCGCCGCCAGCCCGGCGGTGCTGGAACCGGACGCCTGGTGGGCCGCCAGCCAGGACCGGCACCAGCTGCTGCGCCAGGTCGAGTCGAGCGTGCTGGGCAGCGCGGTGAGCCTCGCCGACGCCCGCAGCGACCAGCAGCTGCAACGGACCGTGCTGGTCGCCGGGGCGGTGCTCGGCGTGCTGTTCATCGCGTTGTTCACCTCGGTGGCGATCGGGCGGTCGATCGCCCGATCGCTGCGTGTCCTGCGGAGCCAGGCGTTGCAGGTCGCCCAGCTCGACCTGCCGGACACACTGCAACGGCTCCGTTCGGTGGAGTCCGGGGTCCCGCAGATCGAGATTCCTCCGGCGGCGGTACGCACCCGCGACGAGGTCGGTGAGGTCGCCGAGGCGTTCGTCGCGGTGCACCGTAGCGCGGTGACCGTCGCGGTGGAGCAGGCGGTGATGCGCCGCAACGTCAATGCCATGTTCGTCAACCTGGCCCGCCGCAGCCAGGTGCTGGTCGAACGGCAACTGGAGCTGCTTGACGAGCTGGAACGCGACGAGGGTGACCCGGACCAGCTGGATAACCTGTTCAAACTCGACCACCTGGCCGCCCGGATGCGCCGCAACGACGAGAGCCTGCTGGTGCTGGCCGGCACCGAGGCG
Source organism: Solwaraspora sp. WMMD792 (assembly GCF_029626105.1). Classification (NCBI taxonomy): domain Bacteria; kingdom Bacillati; phylum Actinomycetota; class Actinomycetes; order Micromonosporales; family Micromonosporaceae; genus Solwaraspora; species Solwaraspora sp. WMMD792. Next base: position 2,929,830 of record NZ_JARUBH010000009.1, on the reverse strand, counting down.
AGCCGCCGGTGGAGCCGCCCGGTGGCGCTGTCGGCCGTGACCCTGGCCGCCGCCGCCGAGATCGAGCAGTACCCGCGGATCCGCCACGACGTCGAGGACAAGCTGCAGATCGTCGGACACGCCGTCGGTGACCTGGTGCACCTGCTCGCCGAGTTGCTGGAGAACGCCACCGCCTTCTCTCCGCCGTACACCAACGTCCACGTCACCGGACACGAGTACGCGCCCCAGTCGGTTCTCATCGAGATCACCGACGAGGGGATGGGGATGTCCGCCGAGGCGATCGAGCAGGCCAACGTGACCCTGGCCGAACCGCCCGCCGCCGACGTCGCCGCCTCCGAGCGGATGGGGCTGTTCGTGGTCAGCCACCTGGCCGCCCGGCTCGGGGTTCGGGTGCAGTTGCGGCCGGCCGAACGTGGGCTGGTGGCCAACGTGTGGCTGCCCGGCACGGTGCTGGCCGCCCCGGACGAAAATTCGCCGTACGTCGCGTCGGCCGGCCGTAGTCCCACCGACTACCCGACCAGGGAGATGCGTGCCGTCGGAGCGGCGGTGCGGGCCAGCGCCGGTGACCCGGTGGCCGGCCAGCCCCCGGCCGCACTGGCTGGTCGTGGGCCGGCGTTCGCCCCGCCGGCCGCTCGTCCGTCGATCCCGGCGGACGAACCGGTTCCGGTCGTGCCGGCGCAACCAGCTGTGATCGAGCAGCCGCGGGCGGTACCGACGCTGCGTCCGATGACCGCGTTGCCGGCCGGACCGGCCGCCGGTGACCGGGCCGTGGCGGTCCGGCGCGGCGGCCGTCGACCCACCCCGGCGCGGGCCGAGGACATCCTCGCCTCGGCCGGCGGTGCTGCGTCCGGCACCGCCTCGGCCGGTGGCGGCAGCGTCTGGTGGGAACGGCAGCGTGGACCGGTCGCTCCGCTGCCACCGACACCAGCGCCGCCGGTGGTTCCGGTGACCGCCGGGACCAGCAGCAAGGGACTGCCGGTACGGGTACCGATGGCGTCGTTGCCCGTTTCCGCCGAATCTCCCGCAGCTCCCGTTCCGGCGCCGGTCGACGAGCCGGATCCGGATGCGGTCAGCAGCGTGCTGTCCCGCTTCTACGGCGGTGTGCGGCGGGCTGAGTCCGAGGACACCAGCGAAATGACCCTGGCGCCGGCCGGCCGCCGTGGTGAGGAGGAGCAAGAGTGAAGACCTTGAGCAAGGAGGCCCGCGACCTCAGCTGGTTGGTGAGCGCGTTCGCGGAGCGCGTGCCGGGTGTCGCGCATGCCATCGTGGTGTCGTCGGACGGTCTGCTGGTCGCGGTCTCGGATCATCTGCCCCGGGACCACGCCGACAAGCTGTCGGCGGTGACCTCCGGGCTGATGAGCATCACCAGCGGCGCGGCCCAGATGTTCGACAATGACGTGGTGAAGCAGACCGTGGTCGAGATGGGCCGCGGCTACTTCTTGATCATGAACATCCGGGACGGTTCGATCCTCGCCACGCTTGCCGCAAGCGACGCGGACATCGGTGTCGTCGGCTATGAGATGGCGCGGTTGGCCAAGCAGGCTGGTGAGATGCTGACTCCGGCGTTGCGCGCCGAACTGCAGCAGGCGCTGCCGCGCTGAACTCAGTCGGCGACGTCCACCATGAGCGTGGTGAGCATGAGGTCGAGCTGGATGGAGATATTGGTGTCCACTGTGCCCTCTCGTCGGTGTCCGGCGAGTCTCGACCTCAGCTCGCCGGTCCGGTGTCGTAGCTGCTCAGGCGTGGCACCTTCCGCCACCGAGACGCGCAACTGGTCGGCCGCGTCGCGTAGGTCAGCTGCGGCATCCGCACGGATCCGCCCGTCGGTGGAGCCGTCGGCCACGAGCAGATCGAACTGCTCCACCACCCGCGCCGCCGTGGCCAGCAACTCCGGCGGCGTGTCGGCCGACCCGGTCGGTGGCCCGGTCGCCTCGGCCGCCGGCGCGGTCGCAACCGGCGAGGGCGCTGCCGCGTGTTCGGCGGCCGGCAGAGGTGCGCCGAGTACCGCGGCCGCCACGACCGCGAAGGCCAGCAGCGCTGCCGCTCCGGCCCCGGCAAGACCGACCGCCGTCGGGGACAACCGGGCCCGGTCGGTGGGCGGTCGCGCGCCGGCCCGGTCCGCCGTGCCCGCTGGGACGGCCGACCGCGCCACCATCGCGGCCCGCCGCGGTGCCGGCCGGTGCGGCTGGGCCACCATCGCGGCCTGCCGCAGCACCGGCTCGGCCGGCCGGGTCGTCGGCAGCCGGTCCACCAAGGTCCGGCCGCCGGACGAAGCGCCGACCGGGCGCGGGCCGGGCAACGGGAACTCGACCATCACGCCGAGCACCGTGTGCAGGGCGTCGGCGACCTCACCGGCGGCTGGTCGCTGGGCCGGATCCCGGCTCAGGCAGGCGAGGCAGAGGTCGGCGGCCGGGGCGGGCAGTCCGTTGGCGCGGGGCCGCGCCGGCGGGTCCGGTCGCTGCAGTCGGACGGCCGCCTCCCGCCAACTGCCGGCGGGCACGGGTGGTGCCCCGGTCAGCATCTCGTAGTAGAGCGCGCCGAGGGCGTAGACGTCGGCCGCCGGATGGGCCGGCCAGTGGTGCAGCCGTTCCGGTGCGGCGTACGCCGGGGTGCCGAGCAACCAGCCGGCGTCGGGCGCGGGTCGGCCGTCGGCCACCGCGGCGATGCCGAAGTCCAGGATCTTGGCGCCACTTGCGGTGAGCATGATGTTGCCCGGCTTGATGTCCCGATGCACCACCCCGATCCGGTGGGCGGCGGCCAGGCCGCTGGCCACCTGTGCGGTCAACCAGACCGCAGCCTGCCAGGGCAGTGGCCCGCCGGCCAGTCGGGCGGCGAGATTCTCCCCGTCGACCAGTTCGAGGACCAGAAACGGCACCACGTCGGTTTCGGTGATCGCCGCCTCGCCATAGTCGTACACCTGGGTGACGTGCGGATGCGTGATCCGGGCTGCGGCCTGGGCCTCCTTCCGACAGGCGGCCCGTACCGCTGGCGCGATCGGCGGCGTGAGCGCCTTCACCGCGACCGGTCGGCCGAGCAGTTCGTCGCTGGCCCGCCACACCTCGGACATCCCACCCAGCCCGATCCGGTCGACCAATACGTATCTCCGGTCGAGACGCAACCCAGGACCGAACACCATGGTCACAGTCTGTCCTGGTGCGTGTGTGGTTTGGTGCGGTTTTCTGGTTACCGACGGTGAGTTCCACCGGAGGATGTAATCCCGGCCGTCTCCCGCCCGACCGGCCATGGGGCCTCATCGCTGTCAGATGGCGTTCTCCGCGATCACCCGCCGGTACCAGTGTGCGCTCCGCTTGAAGATCCGCCGTTGCGTCGGGTAGTCGACGTAGATCAGCCCCCAGCGCTGCTGGTACCCCTCGGCCCATTCGAAGTTGTCCAGCAGCGACCAGACGTGGTAGCTCTCCACGTTGACGCCGGTGCTGATCGCCCGATGCACGGCGGCGAGGTGATCACGGAGGAAGGCGACCCGGCCAGGGTCGTCCACCGAACCGTCCGCCGCCAACCGGTCCGGGGTGGGCAGGCCGTTCTCGGTGATCGTGATCGGCACGGTGCCGTACTCCCGGTGCACCCGGGTGAGGACGTCGAACATGCCGTCCGGGTGGATCTGCTGCCAGTCCGCCTCCGAGGTCGGCCAGCGTCGGACCGTGCTGCCGTCTGCGGCGACGTAGAACGGGGTGTAGTACTGGACGGCCAGCAGGTCGATCGGCTCGGCGATGACATCGAGGTCACCGTCGTGGATCCCACCGGCCAGCCGGCTGGCCGGGCCGAGATCGGCAAGGACGTCCGCCGGGTAGCTGGCGAGGAAGATCGGGTCCAGGTACAGCCGGTTCTCGTAGCCGTCGTACAGGCGGGCCGCAGCGGCGGCGGCCGGGCTGCCGTCGGCGGGGTAGCAGGGATGCAGGTTGAGCGCCGGGCCGATCCGGCACGCGGCCCGCTCGGCGCGCAGCGCCTGTACGGCCAGGCCGTGCGCGAGTTGGAGGTGGTGGGCGACCAGGTACGCTGCGTCCGCGTCCGGTCGGCCCGGTGCGTGATGCCCGCTGAGATAGCCGTTCTGTACCACGGTCTTGGGTTCGTTGATCGTCAGCCAGATCGGGACCTCGCTACCGAGGGCGTGGAACAGGATCTGGGCGTACTCGGCGAAGCGGTACGCGACGTCGCGCTGTTCCCAACCGCCGAGGTCCTGCAGCGCCTGTGGCAGGTCCCAGTGGAACAGGGTGGCCATCGGCTCGATGCCCCGCTCGACCAGGCCGGCGACCAGCCGGCGGTAGAAGTCCAGCCCGCGCCGGTTGGGCTGCCCGGTGCCGTCGGGCTGGATCCGTGGCCAGGAGATGGAGAACCGGTAGCTGTGCAGCCCGAGCTTACGCATCAGGTCGAGGTCGTGGCCGTACCGATGGTAGTGGTCGGCCGCGACGTCGCCGGTGTCGCCGCCGCGGGTCCGACCGGGGGTGTGGCTGAAGGTGTCCCACACCGATTCGCCCCGGCCGTCCTCTTTGGCGGCACCTTCGATCTGGTAGGCGGAGGTCGCCGCGCCCCAGCGGAAGTTGTTGGGAAAGTGCAGACCGATCGGACGTTCGGGATCGGTGCGGTGGCGGATGGCCGGGTCGGCTCCGGTCGCGCCGGCTGGTTCGGCTCCGGTTGCGCCGGCCGGGTCGGCACCGGTTGCGTCGGCCGGGTCGGCCGGGTCGGCGACGGCTCGGCCGGGTTCGGCGCCGGTGGTGCGGCCGGTGCCGGTGGCGCGGCCTGGATCGCCGCTCGGATCGCCGTTCGCGGCGCGGACGGCGGAACGCTCGGCCCGGCGGTGCAGGTGCCGGCGGGACAGTACGGCCATCGGGCTCTCCTGACAGTGGTGTCCGATCCACTGCGGTGCGGCACGGGCGCGCGGGTGCGCCGGTCAGGTGGCGCGGATGGGGGATCGGCGTTGGTGGAACCGGGTCGCGTCGGCCGGACGGCCGGACGGGGTGCCGGGTCGACCGATTTCCTGCCGGGTGGGGGGAAGTAGTGTGGGGACGGGGAGGGCAACCCCCGTCCCCACCATCAGTTGCTCTCACGCACGAGCGGTTTGGCGTCCAGGTCGTGCGTGACGCGCGGGAGCCGGGCCACGCGAGTGGCTCTGGATCCACCTCCTCTCCCGGGTGGTGTCTGCAGCTGCCGGCGGAGTCCGGGCTGGCCCGCCGTCAGCTGTACGACCGGTAGTGGTGTGCTCCACCGGGGCGGCGGAGCACCGCAGGTACGGTGTACTCTCACGTGTTGCCACATCCATCGATGGAAGCGCTCCCATCGACGTTGGTTCTGGACTGTAGTCTCCGTCACGGGTTTGTGAAAGACCCAAAACGAGATCGAAACATGTTGGTGGCGTGAGTGAGTTCGTCCGCACCCGACCTTCCCCGGTGAATCGCCTGCTCAGCGTGGGTTCGTCTCGGGTCCGTGGTGGGTTGTCGAAGGTTGCCACTTGCTGCGGGAGCGCTCCCATGTAACACTGTCGACCATCGCAGGTGGGAGCCAGCAGACCACGCGACAGCGGCAGCCGAGGGCATCCGACTCCGTGTCGGTACGGCGCCACGCAGTGAACCGGAGCCGCCGGTCCGGCGCCCTCCGTCGTATGCAGACCCCGGTCCGGGACGGGTCGCACCCATCCGGCGCCTGGCGTCCGACGCGCTGCTCCACGACATCGCCCACCGCGCCCAAGGCGCCAAGCCGAGGTGTACCTCACTGCCTCGGCCTGGTTCGCGAGGAGAACCCCGCACATGAGATTGACCGCGACGAGACGGCGGCTGGCAATGTTCGCCGCTGGCGTGATGGTCGTCGGAGGTGTCGCCGCCGTCCCCGGCGTCGCCAACGCGGCCACCGCCTGCGACGTCGTCTATTCGACCAACGACTGGAACAACGGCTTCACCGCCAACGTGACCATCGAGAACCTCGGTGATCCGCTCACCGGGTGGACCCTGCGCTTCACGTTCCCGGGCGGCCAGCGGGTCACCCAGGGCTGGTCGGCCAACTGGACCCAGTCCGGCAACGTGGTGACCGCGACCAACGCCGCCTGGAACGGCAACCTGGCCACCGGTCAGTCCACCAACATCGGCTTCAACGGCTCGCACACCGGCTCGAACCCCCGGCCTACCTCGTTCTCCATCAACGGTGTGACCTGCAACGGCGCGGCGGAGAACCAGCCGCCCACGGTTGGTCTGACGGTGCCGTCGGGGCCGTTCATCGCGCCGGCCGACGTTCCGTTGACCGCGACCGCCAGCGACCCCGACGGCACTGTCGACCGGGTCGAGTTCTACCGCAACGGGCTGCTGGTCAACACCGACACGACCAGCCCTTACCAGTACGTCATGGAGGACCTGCCGGCAGGCAGCTACACCGTGCAGGCCCGGGCGTACGACAACGCCGGCGCCAGCGCCACCGCCGAACGGTCGTTCACCGTCGGCCAGGCAAACCCCGGCCCGGCCCTGGTCGCCACGCCGTCATCGGTGAGCGTCGAAGAAGGCGGCAGCAACACCTTCAACCTGCGGTTGAGCTCCGCCCCGACCAGCAATGTGCCGGTCAGCCTGGCGATCTCCGGAGACACCAGCATCACCCGGTCGCCGTCGTCGGTCACCCTGACGCCGAGCAACTGGAACACCGGCGCGACGGTCACCGTCGCCGCCGCCGAGGACAGTGACACGGTCAGCGGCACCGCCACGATCACCGCCTCGGCGAGTGGTCTGGCACCACTGGCCATCGTGGTCACCGAGATGGACAACGACTCACCCGGCGGTGACAACGAGTACACCGAGCGCTTCCTGGAGCAGTACGGCAAGATCAAGAACTCGGGGTACTTCAGCCCCGAGGGCGTGCCCTACCACTCCATCGAGACGCTGATCGTCGAGGCCCCGGACCACGGTCACGAGACCACCTCGGAGGCGTTCAGCTTCTGGATCTGGCTGGAGGCCAGCTACGGTCGGGTCACCGAGAACTGGGCGCCGTTCAACAACGCCTGGACCGTGATGGAGCAGTACATCATCCCGGGCACCGCCGACCAGCCGACCGCGGGTGTGGCCGGCACCCCGCAGTACGCCGCCGAGTACCTGCAGCCCAACCAGTACCCGTCGCGGCTGGACCAGAACGTCCCGGTCGGTACCGACCCGCTGCGCAACGAGCTGCAGTCGGCGTACGGCACCGGCGAGATCTACGGCATGCACTGGCTGCTCGACGTGGACAACGTCTACGGCTACGGCCACTGCGGTGACGGCACCACCCGTCCCGCGTACATCAACACCTTCCAGCGGGGCCCGCAGGAGTCGGTCTGGGAGACCGTCCCGCAGCCGTCCTGCGACACCAAGGCGCACGGCGGCCCGAACGGCTACCTGGACCTGTTCGTGGCCGAGGACAACGCGCCGGCGTCGCAGTGGAAGTACACCAACGCGCCGGACGCCGACGCCCGCGCCATCCAGGCCGCCTACTGGGCGCTGGTCTGGGCCGAGGAGCAGGGCAACGAGGCCGAGATCGCGCAGACCATCGCCAAGGCCGCCCGGATGGGTGACTACCTGCGGTACGCGATGTTCGACAAGTACTTCAAGCGGATCGGCAACTGCGTCGGCGCGACCAGTTGCCCGGCTGCCACCGGCAAGGACTCGGCGCACTACCTGATGTCCTGGTACTACGCCTGGGGTGGCGCCACCGACACCTCGGCGGCCTGGTCGTGGCGGATCGGCTCCAGCCACAACCACTTCGGCTACCAGAACCCGTTCGCCGCCTGGGCGCTGACCAACGTGCCCGAGCTGCAGCCGCGCGGCGCCACCGCGGTGCAGGACTGGACCGAGAGCTTCGACCGGCAGATGGAGTTCTACCAGTGGCTGCAGTCCGCTGAAGGCGCCATCGCCGGCGGTGCGACCAACAGCTGGAACGGCTCCTACGCCCAGCCGCCGTCGGGAACCCCGACCTTCTACGGCATGTACTACACGGAGCACCCGGTCTACCACGACCCGGGCAGCAACGAGTGGTTCGGCATGCAGGTCTGGTCGCTGCAGCGGGTGGCCGAGGTCTACTACGTGACCGGTGACGCCCGGGCCAAGCAGATCCTCGACAAGTGGGTGCCGTGGGCCATCTCGCACACCGAGATCGGCACCGGCGGGGACTTCTCGATCCCGTCGACCATGGAGTGGACCGGCGCGCCGGACACCTGGAACCCGAGCAACCCCGGTGCCAACAACAACCTGCACGTCGAGGTCGTCGGCACCGGCCAGGACGTCGGCGTGGCCTCGGCCTACGCCCGGACCCTGATGTGGTACGCGGCCGCCTCCGGCAACACCGAGGCCCGCGACACCGCCAAGGGCCTGCTGGACGCGTTGTACGCCAACGCCGACGCGCAGGGCTCCTCCACGGTGGAGTCTCGGGGCGACTACCGTCGCTTCGACGACGTCTACGACGCCTCGACCGGGCAGGGTCTGTACATCCCGAACGGCTGGTCGGGCACCATGCCCAACGGCGACGTGATCGAGCCGGGCGCGAGCTTCCTGGACATCCGGTCGTTCTACCTGGACGACCCGGACTGGCCGAAGGTCGAGGCGTACCTCAACGGTGGGCCGGAGCCGGAGTTCCGCTACCACCGGTTCTGGGCACAGGCTGACCTGGCGATGGCCTACGCCGACTTCGGTCACCTGTTCCCGGACAACTGAGACCGGTGTCCGGGTGGGCGGCCGGCCCCGCCCGCCCGGACACCTTCATCACGATCCATCACCTGAACCGACACCGACGTACCACCGTCCCACCAAACGGTCCGGCACCGCCTGACGGTGCCGAACCACCGCAGACGGCCTGATTCCCACGGTCAGGCCCGCCCGTGGTGGGTCGGCCGGGATTGGCCAACGCAGCGATCCCGGTCGGCCCACCACACCCTTGTGTTCGTCGGCTGACGTCAGCCCCGGTAGCACCGCCAGCTGTACGCGTCCCGACGACTGCCGGCCTCGGCGGTGACCGGCTCGCCGTACCGACTGGCGCAGGCCCGGCGGACGTCGAGATCCCGGTCATGATGGGTCCAGGGCCGGACGCATTCCCAGTCGGTGCCGTTGCCCGGCCAGTCGCGCGGCCACGCCATCCACTCGCCGCCGTGCTCCTGTTTGCAGTAGCTGTCCAGCATGCCCCGGAGATCGTCGCTGTTGTCCGGGCCGAGCAGCTCCGGCTCGCCGCCACCGGGCGGGGCGGCGCTGGACGCCGGCGGATCCTCCGACGGGGGCGGGGGAGGGGCGGGGTCGGACGCCGGCTGTTCGGGGGGCACGGCCGGCGGTTCGGCCTGCCGCACCTCGGGTGACTCCCCGCCGTTGCCGGCGGCCGGCGAGGCGTCGGTGACCTCCGGCGTGACGGTCGCGGTTGGGGCGCTGCCCGCCGTCGCGGTCGGCGAGCCCGTCGAACTCGCCGGGCTCCACAACAGTCCGTTGCCGGAGACGAACGGTGCCGAGCACAGCAGCGCCACCGCGGCGACCGAACCGGCGGCCACCACCCAGCCGTACCGGCGGGCCAGCGCGATGAACCGGTCCGGCTCGTCCGGTGGCGCGGTCGGGGCCGGCCCTGGCGCGGTCGCTACCGGTCCCGGCAGTGGTCCCGTCGGTCCCGGCCCGGTGCCGGCCGGTCCAGCCGGTGGTTGTGCCGGGCCGGCGGGCAGGTTCGCGTCGGCGGCGTCGGCAGCGGGACGGACGGCCGCAGGGCGGACCACCGGCTGCTCGACCGTCGGTTCGTCGAACGCGTCGGCCTGGCGGTTCGCGGCCCGACGGCCCCGGCGAGCCGTGGCGCTCGACGGCTGGACGATCGGCTGCTCGACCGTTGGCTGCTCGATCGCCGGCTGCTCGACCGTTGGCTGCTCGACCGTTGGCTGCTCGACCGTTGGTGCGTCCGGAACCCTCGGGCCCGGCGGCCGGCCACCGGGCAGCGCGTTCAGCTCGACGGTCGGCTGCGTGAGGGCACTGTCCGCAGCGGAGTCGCTGCGTCTGGTGCCGCGAGCGGAGTCAGCAGGTTTCTCGGCCACGGAAACGCCTGCCTCCTTGTGCGGATGCGGTCGGGACAGCGTGTCACTCTAGTCACATCCGTACCGGCCCGGGTCGTACGGGAGGCCGATTCGTCACCGTAGGTCGGCCGGTACCGGATGGCGTATCCCCGGGTGCCCGGCCGGAAGCGACCGGCGGAGCACCCACCAGCTCACCGCCAGGCAGGCGGCGACCAGCGGCCAGGTCAGCGCGACCCGTAAGGCGGCCAGCGCCATCACCTGGTCGGCGAGATAGAGCGGGACGAAGACGGCCACCCGGGTCACGTACTGCCCCACCCAGACCCAGCTGGCCCGGCCGTACGCGCGCAGCAGCGCCGGATCCCGGCGCCACCGGGTGCGTTGGCCCAGCACCGCGCCCACCACCACGCCGAGCAGCGGCCACCGGACGACGATGCTGAGCACCCAGGCCAGTGCGCTCGCCGCGTTGGACAGCAGCTGCAGCAGGAAGTAATCGGACGCCCGACCGGTGCGCAGCGCGATCACCGCGGCGACGCAGACGGCGATCAGCCCGATCAGCACCGACCGGGGCCGATCGCGACGCCACAGGCGTACCCCGGCGATCACCACACCGACCGCGACCGCGCAGCACACGCCGACCCAGATCGACTCCCCGCCGGCCACCCATCCGACGCCGTACGCCACCGCCGGCAGCGTGGCGTCGATAGCGCCTCGTCGCCCGCCGAGCAGCTGCGCGAGTGACTCCGTCTGGGTGTCGCCCGATGTCCCGGTCACCGTCCGCCTCCCGCCGCCGTCCTTAGGTAAGGCTAACCGCTCCCTGTGGTGTCGGCGGTGGCGGCTGTCCGCCGGCGACCGTCCCAGCGCAGCGGACCGGGGTGCAGCGACCAGACCAGCCGCTGCCACCACGGCCGCCGGGCACGTAGCGCCGCCACCCAGACGGTGGCGTAACCACCGGCGCGCCGGGCCTGCTCGTCGTCGGTCTGCCCCGGTGCGAAGCTGGCGAGGTTGACCAGCTCGGCCAGCGGGTCGAGCCGGGGCAGCGCCGCACCGTCCGGCAGCGCCCGACCGTGTCCGGCCACCTCGCTGGCGGACATGTGCACCCCGGCCGGGTGACCGGCCAGCCGGAGCGCGTCGACCACCTCGAGCCAGGCCCCGCAGATCCGGTGCGCGGGCGTGCCACCGTCGAGTCGCCGGTCGCGTAGCCGGCGACGCAGCAGCAGGACGACGCCGGCCCATCCGGCCGCGCCGAGCCCGGCCACTGTTGCCGCGACGACGCCGAGCAGCCAGCCGGACGGCCGACCGCCCGGCGGTGCGGAGGCCGCCGAGGGCGGTGTCGACGGCGGCGGGTCGACCGTCGGTAGCACGGACGGCTCCACCGACGGCGTCGGCTCGTCCGGTGCCGGCCGGAACTCCTCCTCGATCGGGCGCGGCGTGCTGTCCGGTCGGGGCAGCGGATCGAACGGCACCCAACCGACACCGGAGAAGAGCACCTCCGGCCAGGCCACCGCGTGCCTGCCGTGCACCGTCGCGTCACCGGACGGCACCACGAACCCGACGACCACCCGGGTGGGCAGCCCCATCAGCCGGCCGAGCAGCGCGTAGGCGGCGGCGAACTGCTCGGAGGTGCCCCGCTGGCCGCCGGCGTCGCGTGGCCCGAAGAGGAAGAAACCCAGATTCGGGTACGCGTGCCCGCTCGGCGCGTCGGCGACAAGTTGGTAGTGGTCGGCGAGGAACTGCTCGACGGCCAGCGCCCGCTGGTACGGCGCACCGTTGTCCCGGGCGAGCTGCTGGGCGAGCCGACGGATCTCCGCGGGCACCCCGTCGGCCACCCGCAGCGTCCGGGCCACCGACTCCCCGGCCGGCACGTCTGCGGTGGTCAGCGCGTTCAGCGGTGGTCGACGCGGCACCGAGTCGACGGCGTACGTGACGCCGGGGGTGAGACCCTCGGGGTGCAGCAGGGTGCTGCTGGCCCGGTCGTACGCCACCCGGACGCCGTCGACCCGTACCGGGGCGGTGATCGCGGGCAGCAGCCGGCCGGACAGCTCGGCCACGGTGATCTCCTGGCGTACGGCGTCCGTCGACGACGCGTCGGTCCGCGACGCCGCAGCGTCCTCGACCGGCGGCAGCACCCGGCCGGCGTTGCGATAGGTCCCGCCGACCCGCCAGGTGACGCCGTCGTAGTCGTGCAGCACAGCCAGGGTCAACCGCAGCGCACCGTCTCCGGTCGGACGCGGGTCGGCCCCAGCAGCTCGCTGCCCCTCCACCGTCGAGACCGGGGACGCGTCGACCTGCAGGTCGAACAGCGGCTGGTCGGGATTGAGCGCCCAACCGGAGATCCTGATCAGGGGATTCTCGTCGAGAATCTCCACCTGCGGCGGTGCGACGTAGCGGCGTGGGTCGACGTCGGTCGTCGCGATCCGGGCCACCACCCACGGGGCGCTCACCGCCACCAGCAGCAGTACGGTGGCCGCGCCGGCCAACGACACCGCCGCCGTCCGCAGCCGTACCGCCGTCAGCGCGCCACCACCGCCCGGCCCGGCCGGCTGGTCGACCGTTGCCGCCGGCTCGCTCGGCCGGGCAGCGGGCACCGGTGCCGCGGTGACCAGCAGCCCGACCGCCGCCGCCGCGACGAACAGCAGCGCCGGCCACCGGGCCGGCTCGGCGTTCGGCCCGACCACGAACGCCGCAGCGCCGAACAGCAGCAGCGGCGGTAGGCAGCCGAGCAGCATGCGCCGGGCCCGTACCGCGAGCTCGGTCGCGGTGAAGCCGGCGAGCCAGCTGGCCACGACCGGAACCACCACCGTGTCCGGCACCGCCTCCATCGGAATCATCGCGGTCAGCAGTCGGGGCACCCCGTTCGCGGCGGCGTCGGCGAGTAGCCGGGTCACCGGGCCGGTCAGCTCCGCCCGGTCCGCCGTCCACCATCCGGCCGCCAGCAGGTAGCCAGCCATCAGCACGACCGACAGCGGCGCCACCTGCCAGTTCGGTAGCCGCCGGGCGAACGTGCCGACCAGCACCGCCGCCGCGCCGGCGCCGCCGATCAGCCAGCCGGCCGCCGAACCGTCGTAGATCCGGCCGAGCAGGACCGCTGCTGACCCGGTCATCGCGATCAGCGCCGCCGCCACCGCACCGAGACGCGCCAGCCCGGTCGTTTGGTCACCGGTCACCGGTCACCTGCCGCGTCCCACCCGGCGGCGAAGCCGGCACCGTCGTCCGCCTCGACGAACAGCACGCCGGCCAGCCCGGTCGGGGCACCCACCGCCGGTGCCCCGCCTGCCGACGGGTCGGCTGCGCCGGTGATCCGGCCTACCAGGATGGTCGCGAAGACTGCGCGCAGCGCACCGATGCGGGCGACGGCGTCCGGATCACCGGCACCGGCCAGATAGACCAGCGTGTCGCCGGGCCGTTGCTGGCGCAGCTGGTCGCAGACCTGTCGGACCGGGTCCCCGCCGGTCAGCCGGTCGGCGCCGGCCAGCGTGACCTCGGCCAGCCGGTCCAGCGGGTGCCGACTTGGCGTGCCGTCCGGCGGCGGCTGGTCGACGACCATCCGCAGCAGCACCGGAAGGTCGGCCCGGGTCGCCGCGTCGACCACCGACGCCGCCGCCTCACAGGCCGACTCGAACGTCGCCGACGCCCCGTCAACCTGGTCGTGGTACGCGACCGTCCGGTTGTCCAGCAGCACCACCATCCGGGGCAGACTGGTGTCGACGTGTTCCCGCACCATCAGCTGGCCGATCCGGGCGCTGGTGCGCCAGTGCACCCGGCGCAGTTCGTCGCCGACGACGTACTCCCGCAACGAGTCGAAGGTGATGCTGCCGTGCGGCACCCGGTCGATCTGGCCGTCCAGGCTCCGGGCGATCCCGGCCGGCACCGCGCGCAGCGGATGCACCTGCGGCCGGACCCACACCCGGACCGGTTCGCCGTCCGCGCGCGCGACGGCGACCAGGCCGAACGGGTCGCGGCGGAGCACCCGCAACGGGCCGACCGGGAGCACGCCCCGGCGATCGGTGGGCACCGGATAGCGCACCGTGGTCGTGGCGCCGGAGCGCAACCGGGCCAGCGGCACCGGGATCCACCGCCGGCCGCACCGCTCCTCGGCGAGGACGCTCGCCACGCCCCACCGCCGCAGGTTGCCGACCTGCAACGTCACGGTGCAGACATCGCCCCGGTTCACCCGGTCGGGTTCGACGGTACGGCGTACCGACAGCCGGGGCTGCCACAGCGCGTAGCCGGCCGCGTAGCCGACCACCGTCAGCCCGGCGGTGCCGAGCAGTGCGAGCTCCGGATAGCCGAGCACGGACCCGAGGGCGGTGAGCAGCGCGGCGGTGACGCCTAGGCCGAGACAGCGGGCGGTGACGTTCATGGGGCGGCGGCTCAGACCCCGGCCGCTGCCGGCTGGGCGGCCGGCAGCGGCACCGGGACCGACCGGACCACGTCGGCGAGCACCTCGGCTGCCGTGACGCCACGCAGTTGGGCGTCCGCGGTGAGCAGCAGCCGGTGCGCGAAGACCGGCTCCAGCAGGGCCTTCAGATCCTCGGGCAGCACGAACCCCCGGCCGCCGATCAGCGCGTACGCGCAGGCCGCCCGGGTCAGCGCGATCACCCCGCGTGGACTGACCCCGACCCGGATCTGCGGGTGTGTCCTGGTCGCGGCCGCCAGCCGCACCGCGTACCCGTACAACGGGTCGGCGATGTGCACCCGCTGCGCCAGCTGGATGAGCTGGCCGACGGTGGCTGTGTCGGTCACCGGGTCGAGCGCCTCGGGGGACCGCAGGGTCGCCCCGCGCAGCACCTCGATCTCGGTCTGCTCATCGGGGTAGCCGACCGACAACCGGACCAGGAACCGGTCCAGCTGGGCCTCCGGCAACCGGTAGGTGCCGTCCATCTCGACCGGGTTCTGGGTGGCCACCACCAGGAACGGCCGGGGCACCGGATGCCGGACGCCGTCCACGGTGACCGTGCGTTCCTCCATCACCTCCAGCAGCGCCGACTGGGTCTTCGGCGAGGCGCGGTTGATCTCGTCGGCGATGACGATGTTGGCGAACACCGGGCCGGGATGGAACTCGAACCCCTGGGTGGACTGGTTGAAGATGGTCACTCCGGACACGTCGGCGGGCAACAGGTCGGGGGTGAACTGGATTCGACGCCAGTGGCCGTGCACGGTCGCGGCGACGGCCCGTGCCAGCGTGGTCTTGCCCACCCCGGGCACGTCCTCCAGCAGGACGTGGCCCTGCGCGAACAGGGCCGTCAGGGTCAGTCGCACCACCTGCGGTTTGCCCAGCACCACGGTGGAGATCTCCCCGGCCAGTCGGGCGGCGGTCGAGGCGAAGCCGGTTACCTCGTGGGACGTCAGCGGGGTGGTCGTGGTCACTGCGGCTGGTCTCCTCGCCGGGGTGGATCGGTGGCTGTCCGGGTGGGCGGTGTCAGCAGGTGGGCAGCTGGTTCAGGTCGTCGCCGCCGGCCAGGTTCAACCAGGCCCACGGGATGTAGTTCTTCCCGCTGTACTCCACCCGGATCCACCAGGTGCTGGCCTTCCCGCCGTTGTAGATCCAGGCGTCGACGTGCCCACCCTGGCGGCGGCACAGCGCGGTGAGTCGGGTGCCGTCGGGAACCCAGCCGACCTGGCGGCTGTTGTCCTGCTCCGGCACGGAGAAGATCTCGTTGCCGTTGCGCCCGGGAACGTCGTCGTCGCAGTAGGTGCGTTGCTCGCCGTCCGGGCCGTTGACGCAGGTGGCGGTGCCGTACAGGTCCGCGGTCGCCCGGCTGTGGGTGGCGGTGCCGGTGCCGGCCGCGTTGCTGGCCCGGACGGTGAACCGGTAGGACCGTCCCGGGTAGAGTCCGCCGACCCGGATGCTGTCGCAGCTGCCGGTGACGGCCGCCGCGCCGTCGGCCGCCGCGCTGCAGGTGACGTTCCCGCCGCCGGCATCCACCGAGAAGCTCAGGGTGACCGCGTTGGTGCCGGCGGTGGCACCGGTGACGGTGACCTTCGGTTCGGCGACGGTACGGGCCGTGGTACTCACCGGCGGGCCGTCACCGGCCTCGTTGACCGCATGCACCGAGACCGCCACGTCGGCCCCGTCGCCCAGCCCGGTCAGGGTGACGGCGGTGCCGTCGGACACCTCGGTGCGCTGGTCGCCGGCGGTCACCACGTACCCGGTGATCGGCCGCCCATTGTCCGGCGCTGGGGACCAGCCGACCCGGAGGGCTCCCCGCTGGTCGGCGACGGTGGTCGCCTCGACCGCCGCCGGCTCGCCCGGGACCGTGAAGGGCACCACCGAGTTGCTCAACGGTGACGCCGTCGAGTTGGCTCCCTGGTCGCTGACCGCGACGACGGTGAACGCGTACTGCGTGCCGTAGTCGAGCGACCCGGGCGCGAGGACCAGCTCGGTGCCGGAGACGTCGCCGACCGGCGCCGTGGCCTCGGCCGAGACCGCGGTGACCGTGTAGCCGCCGATGACGTTGCCCTGGCCGTCGGCGGCCGGCCAGCTCACCGCGACCGAGCCGTCCGCGCGGGCCTGCGCGGTGACGTTCGCCGGGGCGTCGGGCACCTCGGCGGTGGGGACGACCGGGTTGGACTCCCGCTCGGGACCCGCGCCCTCGGCGTTGACCGCATGGACCGAGAACCGGTACGTCTCGCCGTTGACCAGCTCGGTGACCTCGAACGACCGTTGGTTGGCTCCCACCTCGAAGCTGCGGCCGTCGCCGGTGACCACGTACCGCTGGATGCTCGAGCCGTTGTCCGCGGCCGCCTGCCAGCTGACCCGCACGGTGGAGTCGCCGGCCGCCGCGCTGACCGCGCGTGGCGCACCCGGCCGGCCGACCGTCGGCTCCGGTGGTGGTGGCGGTGGTGGTGGCGCCGGCGGTGGGTCACCGCCGAGGATGTCGTTGGCGTACTTGTCCACCTGCCGTACCTCATGGGCGTCGGTGACGACCCGGGCGGTGGCCGCGTCGGGCGCGTTGATGAACAGGTGGTTCTCCCGGACCTCCAGGTCGAGCGGGCCGGTGGTTTCGGTGACGTCGATCGACGGGAGCAGCGCTCCCGCCCCGTCGAACGCGAAGATCTCCCGGCTGCGTTCGTCGGCGCAGTAGACCCGGCCCGCCCAGCTGACGGCGGGACGTAGTGCGGATCCGCTGCCCGGCACCGACAGCTGCCGGACCTCGTCGTCGTCGACCAGGACGATGCGTCGCCGCTCGGGAACGGTGACCGCGACCAGGCTGCCGGTCGTGCGGGCCGGCAGGACGCCCGGACCGTCCAGGTCGAGCGGCACCTCGCGGCGGTCCCCGCCGCGCAGCAGGGTCAGCGTGCCGGCTGTCCGGTTGAGCACCGCGACGCCGTCGTCGAGTGCGGAGATGGTCAACTCGTTGCTGGGCGGGGCGACCGCCACGGTCCGGACTCGGGTCGGCCCGGCGGTGGCGTCGGTGGCGTCCGCATCCGGCTCGGTAGCCGCCGGCTGGGGGATCGATGAGTCGAAGACGGCCTCCGCCGCGCCCTGCGCCGGGTCGCTCGGCAGCGGCGCGGCGGTGATCGCCGAGACGGTGCCCTCGCTCGGCACTGCGATCCACAGCCGACCGGCGCCGTCGAAGTGTCCACCGGCGATCCCTGGCGGGTAGCGCACCGGGTCGCCGACGGGCTGCAGCGACCTGGGGTCGATCTGACGAACCACGCCCTGGACGGCGTCGATGACGAAGGCCGCGTCGCCTTGCATCGCCACGCTCACCCCGAGCCCGGTCGTGCTCTGGACTGTCGCGCCGACCTGCAACGTGGCGAGATCGAGCGAGCTCACCTTGCCGGTGGCCAGCTCGCGCAGGATCAGGAACTGGTCCGTCTGCACCACCTGAGTCTGGCGGCCCTGGGCGTCGGCGACCTCGACCCGGGTGTCGACCCGCCCGGTGAGCCCGTTGACCCTGGCCAGCTCGCTTCGGGCGGAGCTCCACAACCACGAACTCGCGTCGTAGCCGGCCGCCGCGTGGTCGGCCGCGCCGAGCCCGAGCACGGTGAGCCCCATGCCGACGACGAGCGCGGTGACCGTGCCGACAGTCACCAGCGTGCCGCGGCCGCGTCGTCGCCGGCCGTCGGGTCCGGCGCTCTGCCGTGTGCCGCCGTCGTGTGTGCCGCCGTCGGCTGTGTTGCCGTCGCCCGTGGTGACCACAGTAGGTCGCCTTCCGCCCGTCGGTCGTCTGGTGTCCGTCGTCCGTATCGTCGATCGTTGCCGGCCGGGGATCGCCCCGGCACCCGGCCGGAGGCCATCCTATGGGGCCGTCACGCTGGCCGGAAACTGCTCTGGCAGCCCCTGTGGACAACGTCGGACGAGATTACCGAAGAACTGCTCGAGAATTCATGTTTCCGCTGATCAACACCGAGTTTGTCGACTAGTCCGGATCGGCTGTCCGACGGTCGGTGCAGACCTGGTCCGAGGGGACGTAGTCGTCTGCGGAGTAGACGGCGAGCACCGCGAAACAGTAGTCGAGTTCGGGATTCAACCCGTTCACGGTGAATACGGTCTGGCCGGGATTGACCGTGGCGAGTGCGCCGAGTTGTTGTCCGCTACGGCCACTTGCGACGATGAACGGCACCGTTCCCGCGGTCGGGTCGGACCAGGCCAGCGTCACGGCCGTGGTGTCGTCGGTCAGCCGCAGGGCGGTCGGCGGGTCGCCGACCGCAGAGGGCTCGGACCCTGGACGCCCCGGTCCGGTCGGTGTGGTGGCTCGTCCGTCGAGCAGGACGGTGACACCCACGATGACCACGACCACGGCGGCGATGACCGCTGCGGCCGCGGCGCCGACCGCGACGACGACCGGTAGGGACCGCGACGGTGCCGCAACGCCTGCGGCCGGTCCGGTCACGGCGGTGGACAACGGCGGCGGCCGATCGGCGGCGGTCGTTACCTCCCGGCCGGAAACCGGGGGTGCCGGTGCCGGTGGTGTCGGCTGGGTGGGTGGTGTCGGCTGGGTGGGCGGTACCGGCCGGGCCGGCAGGTCTGGCACGCGCTGCGCAGCGGTGGGAGCCGGATCGACCGGGGCGACCGACGAGCCGGCCAGGTACTCCCGGGCCGCCCGGACCTGCCAGTGGTCATCACCGAGCTGCGCCGGGCCGGCGGCGGCGACCCGGGCGAAGTTGCGGCGGGCCTCATGCCGGTTGCCCAGTTCTTCGGCGAGCGTGCCGAGCTCGTACGCGATGGCCAGCATGACCGGCTCCCGGTCACCCAGCCGTAGTTCGCCTGCTGCCAGCGACTCCTCCAACAGCCGCCGGGCGGCTGTTGGGTCGCCGGCCTCACGTCGAAGGCGGGCCAGCAGGTGCGCGGTCCACAGGACCTCTGGTTCGTCCGTGCCGAAGGCGTCGCGGGCCGAATCCAGCGCCCGCAGCAGGTACTCGCACGCGCCGGCGAGGTCGCCGCCAGCACGCATGGCGGCCGCGTTGTCGCGGACACCGACGAGGAGGGAAGGCTGGGCCACCTCGCCATGCTGCCGGGTGCCGTCGGTCCACCCGGCCCCGGGGTACCGAACGGCAACGTCGGGGAGTTCGGATCCAACCGTACGGATCCACCGCCTGTCCGTCCGATGTGACCTGAGTCACCAGATTGTTTCTGGCGGAAGGGCATTGTTGCCGGTTGTCGTCGGAAGCCGGTCAGCTGACCTGGTTTTGCCCGCACCGGGTTGGCGTTATTGGTCGGCAGAGTTCACACGGTCGTAACTGGTTGCCGCTAAGTTTCTCCGCAGAGTGACATCGATTGATGCAGAATATTCGCTCTGAGCTGCCGCAACGGTGGATCCTCCGGCGGTCAGCATCGAATCCGGGACCACTGCTCACGAAGCGGGAGTCTGATGAGTATTGCAGTCGACATGCGTGACCTGGTGATCGCCTACACCCCCTGCGGCGAGATCGAGCCGAGCCCACGCATCGCCAGCGCGGTCCGCCGGGGCGGCGGCACCGGCGTGCTCGACCTGGCCGGAACCCGGCCGCAGGTCCTGCGCGCCGTGGAACAGTTGGCCGCCTGGTCGGACGGGCCGATCGCGGTCCGCGTCCCGGCGAGTTGTCCGGCCTCGGTGGACGACCTCGAACGGCTCGCGCCTGGCCGGGTGGAGCTGGTGGTCGTCACCGGCGAGCTGCCGTGGAACCTGTCCGAACTGGTGACCCGCTACCGCGTACTCGCCGAGGTGACCAGCCTCGCCGCGGCCCGGACCGCAGCGGCGGCGGGTGTGCACGGGTTGATCGCCCGCGGCATGGAGTCCGGTGGCGAGGTCGGCGAGCTGAGCACCTTCGTCCTCGTCCAGCAACTCACCGCCGCCGACCTGGGCGTGCCGGTCTGGGCGCTGGGCGGGATCGGGCCGTACACGGCCGCCGCCTGCGTGCTGGGCGGGGCCGCCGGTGTGGTGCTGGACAACCAGCTGGCCCTGATGCCCGAGTCGGACCTGCCGGCCGACGTACTGACCGCGATCCGGCGGATGGACGGGTCGGAGAGCGTCCTGGTCGACGGATACCGGGGGATCCCACGGGCTCCGCGCCGGCCGGGCGCGGCCGGTGTCCCGGCCCGCGCCGACCTGCTGCCGGTCGGCCAGGACGGCTGGCTGGCCGCCGAGTTCGCCGGCCGCTGGTCCGACGCCGCGGCCGCGGTCCGTGGCATCCGCGAGTCGATCGTCGACGCGGCGACCGACGCCGCTGCGGCCGAGGTACTGCGCCCCGGCGGTCCGTTGGCCCAGGACCTCGGCCTGCGGGTGCCGGTCGCGCAGGGCCCGATGACCCGGGTCAGCGACGAGGCCGGCTTCGCCGCAGCAGTCGCCGCCGACGGGGCGCTGCCGTTCATCGCGCTGGCACTGGCCACCGCCGAACGCACCGAGGAGATGCTCACCGACACCGCCGCCCGCATCGGCGGACGTCCCTGGGGCGTCGGTGTGCTCGGCTTCGCGCCCGAGGAGATCCGCGCCGCCCAGCTCGACGTGATCCGGCGGATCCGCCCGGACTTCGCCATCATCGCCGGGGGCCGCCCACCACAGGCCAAGGAACTGGAACGGGAAGGGATCCGGACCTTCCTGCACGTGCCGTCACCGGGGCTGCTGCGCCAGTTCCTGCGCTCCGGTGCCCGCCGGTTCATCTTCGAAGGCGCCGAGTGCGGCGGCCACATCGGCCCCCGGGCCAGTTTTCCGCTGTGGGAGGCGCAGCTCGCCGTACTCGCCGAGCACCTCGCCGGTGCGACACCGGAAGAGGCGGCCGAGATCCAGATCTTCTTCGCCGGCGGCATCCACGATGACCGGTCGGCGGCCATGATCGCCGCGATGGCCGCCCCGCTGACCCGGCGAGGCGTCCGGGTAGGGGTGCTGATGGGCACCGCCTACCTGTTCACCGCGGAGGCCGTCGCGCACGGCGCGATCCAACCAACCTTCGCCCGGATGGCCCGGGAAGCGACCCGGACCGCGTTGCTGGAGACCGCACCGGGACACGTGACCCGGTGCCTGCAGAGCGACTTCGTCGACGACTTCCACGCGCTGCGAGCCGAGCTCGAGTCCGCCGGCCTGGAGAACCGCCAGGTGTGGGAGCACCTCGAGCTGCTCAACGTGGGCCGGCTGCGGATCGCCAGCAAGGGTAAGCGGCGCGACGGCGACGCGCTGGTGGACGTCGACGAGGCGGCCCAGCTCAGCGAGGGCATGTTCATGGCCGGCCAGGTCGCGGTGCTGCGGGAGCAGGAGACCACTGTCTCGGCGCTGCACGGTACGGTCACCGACCAGGCGGTCGCCTTCCACACCGCCCGGTCCCAGCGGCTGCGGGCCGACTGGACCCCGGCCGAGCCGGAGGTGCCGGCGGAGCCGCTGGACATCGCCATCGTCGGCATGGCGTGCATGCTGCCGAACTCGCCGGACCTCGCCGCGTTCTGGCGTACCGTGCTGGACGGCGCCGACGCTGTCACCGAGGTACCACCGCACCGGTGGAACCCGGACATCTACTACGCGCCCGAGGTCGGACCCGGTCAGACCGGCCGGTACAGCGTCTCGAAGTGGGGTGGCTTCCTCGCCGAGGTCCCGTTCGACGCCATCGGGTACGGGATTCCACCGTCCGCCCTGGCCAGCATCGACCCCACCCAGCTACTGGCCCTGGAGGTCTCCCAGCGGGCCCTCGTCGACGCCGGCTACACCCCCGGCAGCGACGGGGTGGACCACTCCCGTACCGGGGTGATCTTCGGAGCCGAGGCCGGCAGCGACATGGGGCACGCGCAGACGCTGCGGACCATGCTGCCGGCCTACCTGCCGGAGGTTCCCGGTGAGCTGGACGAGCAGCTGCCGACCGTCACCGAGGACTCGTTCCCCGGCATCCTGGCCAACGTCATCGCCGGCCGGGTCGCCAACCGGCTCGACCTGGGCGGCCCCAACTACACCGTCGACGCGGCCTGCGCCTCGTCGCTGGCCGCCATGGACGCCGCCTGCAAGGAGCTCGCCAGCGGCGGCAGCGACCTGATGATCTGCGGTGGTGCCGACCTGCACAACGGCATCAACGACTACCTCATGTTCACCTCGGCGCACGCGCTGTCTCCGACCGGGCGGTGCCGTTCGTTCGACAGCGCCGGTGACGGGATCGCGCTCGGCGAGGGCGTCGCCGCCGTCGTGCTCAAGCGACTGTCCGACGCGCAGCGCGACGGCGACCGCGTCTACGCGGTGATCAAAGGACTCGGCGGGTCCAGCGACGGACGGGCCCTGGGCCTGACCGCACCCCGAGCGGCCGGCCAGCGGCGGGCCCTGGACCGCGCGTACCGGCAGGCCGGGGTGTCGCCGGCGCAGGTCGGCCTGATCGAAGCACACGGCACCGGCACGGTGGTCGGCGACCGTACCGAGCTGGAGACGTTGACCACGGTGTTCAGCGAGGCGGGTGCCACACCCGGCAGCTGCACCCTCGGGTCGGTCAAGTCGCAGATCGGGCACACCAAGTGCGTGGCCGGTCTGGCCGGTCTGATCAAGGCCACGCTCGCGCTGTACACCGGGGTCCGGCCGCCCACCCTGCACGTGACCCGGCCCAACCCGGCCTGGCACCCCGATCGGAGCCCGTTCGCCTTCGAGACCTCGGCGCGGCCGTGGGCGGCACCGGCCAGCGAACGCGTCGCCGGGGTCAGCGCCTTTGGGTTCGGCGGCACCAACTTCCACGCGGTGCTCAGCGCCTACGCCGACGCACCCGAACCGCGACACGCCCGCGACGAATGGCCGGCCGAGCTGTTCTGCTTCCGGGCCGGCGACCGGGCCGGCACGCACCAGGCGATGCGGGCGCTGCTGGACACCATCGACACCCGCGACGCGCTGGGCCGGCGCTGGCGGTTGCGCGACCTCGCCGCCGCCCAGTCCCGCCAGGCTGAGAACCGGTCCGGCCCGGTGCAGGTCGCCATCGTCGCCAGTGACCTTGACGACCTGGCCGGACTGCTGCGCCGGGCGATCGCCGGTGAGCACGATCCGGCGCGTGGGCTGTTCCAGCCGGCTGAGCCACCGGGCGCGGACGGCAAGGTCGCCTTCCTCTTCCCGGGCCAGGGCAGCCAACGCCCGGGTGCGTTGGCCGATCTGTTCGTCAGCTTCCCGGAGCTGCGGCGGTTCCTGGACATCGGCCGTGACTACGTCGAACCGCTCTTCCCACCGGCCGCGTTCGACCCCGAGTACGACCGGGGTCAACAGGACCGGGTCCGGGACACCCGGATCGCCCAGCCGGTGCTCGGCATTGGTGGGCTCGCCGTGCACCACCTGCTCGGTCGGCTGAACATCCGGCCGGACCTCGCCGGCGGGCACAGCTACGGCGAGCTGGTGGCGCTGTGCGTCGCCGGCGCATTCGAGGACCGGACACTGCTCGAGCTGAGCCGCCAGCGCGCCGACGCGATCCTGGCGGCCGCTGGCAACGATCCCGGCACGATGGCCGCAGTGGCGGCCACCGCCGAGCAGATCGGTGAGGTGCTGTCCGGGGCCGGGCTGGCCGGTGAGGTGGTGCTCGCCAACCACAACGGCCCGCGGCAGGTGGTGATCTCCGGCCCGACCCCGGCGGTGCGCCGCGCGGTGTCCGTACTCAAGGAGAAGGGTCTGTCTGCCCGGCCGATCGCGGTGGCCTGTGCGTTTCACAGCCCGGTGGTCGCCGACGGTGTCACCGCCTTCAGATCCACCCTCGACGGCCATCCGGTGGCCGCCCCCAGCCTTCCCGTCTGGTCGAACCGCACCGCCCAGCCCTACCCGGGTGGTGCGGACCAGATCCGTGACGAACTCGCCGCGCAGATCGGCGCCCCGGTGCGGTTCGTCGACCAGATCGAAGCGATGTACGCCGCCGGAGCCCGCGTCTTCGTCGAAGCCGGTCCCGGCCAGGTACTCACCCGGCTGGTCGACGCCGTCCTGGGTGAGCGCCCACACGTGGCGGTCGCCTGCGACGGTCGGCGGGCGGACGGACTACGTGGTTTTCTCTCCGCCGTCGCCGAACTGGCCTGCGCCGGGGTCCCGGTGCAGACCGACTGGCTCTACCGCGGCCGGCGAGTCGCCGAGATCGCGCCCGCCCCGCCGTCGTCGCGTCCGGTCTGGACGGTCGACGGGCAGCTGGTACGCGACCAGCATGGCCGGCCGCTGCCCGGCGGCATGACGCCTCCCCGACAAATCAAGGAGCTGTCGATGAGTGCATCCACCGAGGCCGGAAACGGTCGTGGTCTCGGCAACGTGTCCGGCAACGGCCATGGTCCCGGCAACGGCCATGGCAACGGCGTGGCGCATGTGTCCGGCAACGGCCATGGTCCCGGCAACGGCGTGGCCCATGGCTCCGGCAACGGCGTGGCCCATGTGTCCGGCAACGGGCATAGCCATGTCCACGGCAACGGGATCAGCCACCTTCCAGCTGCCGATGCCGGGGGCCGGCCCGTCCCCGCAGCCGGCTACCGGGACGGGCGCGACGAACTGATCAGCGAGTTTCTGCGGACGAGTCGGGAACTGATCGCCTCCCAGCGGGACGTGATGTTGGCGTACTTCGGGGAGCAGCCGCCGGCCGGCAACGGGTGGGTCGGGCCTGCGGCGTATCCGTCGGTCGTGGCGCAGCCGGCGATTGCCGCGCCGAGCAGCTACCCCGAGGTGGTCGCGCCGACCAGCGCACCCCGGGTGACCGATCTGCCGGCCATCCCGGCGTCGCCTGCCGACCCGACGCCTCCGGCGGCACCCGCCGCCCAGGCTGCTCCGGCGGCACCCGCCGTCCGGCCCGCTCCAGCGGTGCGCGAGGACGTGCCGGCGGCCCCGACGGTCCACAAGACCGCCGCACCGGCTGTCGCCGCGACGTCGGTGGCGGCCCCCACGGATCCCGTGTCGACGGCAGCGACGGTGACCGCGACGGTCGCGGTACGGCCGGCGGCCGCGTCGGTGGGGGTGGCGCAGTTCCAGGAGGCGATCCTGGAGGTGTTGAGTGAGCGGACCGGGTATCCGGTGGATTTGATCGAGTTGGATTTGGATCTTGAGGCGGATCTGAGTATCGATTCGATCAAGCGGGCTGAGGTTGCTGGTGAGGTGGCGACCCGGTTGCGGTTGTCGGTGGATGGTGACGAGTCGGAGTTGGAGGAGCTGGTTCGGGCTCGGACGGTGCGCACGATGGTGGCGTGGTTGGCCGAGAAGATGGCGGCCGCACCCGCGACCGTCGAACCGGTCACGTCGGTGACCGCGCCGAGCCATGCGCCTGCGGTCACCACGACCACTGCTACCGCGCCACCTGTCTCCCCGGCCGCTGGTCCCGTGTCGTCCCCGGCGGCTGTGTCGGTGGGGGTGGCGCAGTTCCAGGAGGCGATCCTGGAGGTGTTGAGTGAGCGGACCGGGTATCCGGTGGATTTGATCGAGTTGGATTTGGATCTTGAGGCGGATCTGAGTATCGATTCGATCAAGCGGGCTGAGGTTGCTGGTGAGGTGGCGACCCGGTTGCGGTTGTCGGTGGATGGTGACGAGTCGGAGTTGGAGGAGCTGGTTCGGGCTCGGACGGTGCGCACGATGGTGGCGTGGTTGGCCGAGAAGATGGCGGCCGATCAGGCACCTGAGGCGGCACCGGCGGCAGCGCCGGCGGTCGTCCCGACCACGGCCACCGCGCCGGCCGTCTCGGCACCCGCTGTGTCCACGTCGCCTTCGGCTGCCGGGCCGGCGGCTGTGTCGGTGGGGGTGGCGCAGTTCCAGGAGGCGATCCTGGAGGTGTTGAGTGAGCGGACCGGGTATCCGGTGGATTTGATCGAGTTGGATTTGGATCTTGAGGCGGATCTGAGTATCGATTCGATCAAGCGGGCTGAGGTTGCTGGTGAGGTGGCGACCCGGTTGCGGTTGTCGGTGGATGGTGACGAGTCGGAGTTGGAGGAGCTGGTTCGGGCTCGGACGGTGCGCACGATGGTGGCGTGGTTGGCCGAGAAGATGGCGGCCGATCAGGCACCCGAGGCGGCACCGGCGGCATCTCCGGCGCAGCCGGCCGGGTCCGGCCCGGACAGCGGTACGGCCCCACGTCGACTCGTCGCCCGGCCGGTTCCCGCCACCGGTGCGGTCGTCGCGCCGGAGGCGCTCGCCGGTACCCGGTTCCTGATCACCGGCGGGTCGCCGGCCCTGGCACCGCTGGCCGAGCAGCTCGCCCAGCACGGCGCGGCAGGCGCCACCGGATCGATCCACGCCGGTGGGTCGGACCAGGTGACCGGCTACGACGGCGTGATCATCCTGGACGGGCTGAGCGACAGCGGCGGGCCGCTGCTGCCCGGCATCTTCCCGTTCATCAAGCAGGCCCTCGCGGCGGGCGTGCGGTGGCTGGTCGCCGCGGGCACCGCCGGTCCGCGTACCGACGGATTCGCCGGCCTGTTCCGGACCATCCAACGGGAGTACCCGCAGGTCTCGGTGACCTATCTGGAGGTACCGGCGGGCGCCGACCACACCCAGCTTGCCACCGGCCTGGTCACCGAACTGCTCAGTGGCGGACAGACCCCGATCGTCACCTGGTCGGCGGCCGGCCGGCAGACCGTCGACCTGGCCGCGGTCGATCTCGGCCCGCTCGCCGCAGGCGGTGCCGGACCGGCCGGTGACGGCGTCGCCGAGACCCAGGCGATCGGTCTGGACCAAGACTCGGTGGTGGTGCTCGTCGGTGGTGCCCGGGGCATCACCCCGTGGTTCGCCCGTACCCTGGCCGCCGCCAGCCGATGCCGCATCGAGCTGGTCGGCCGTACCCCGCTGCCGCAGGAGGCGGAGTCCCCGGCGCTGGCCGCTGCGGCGGACAAGCCGGCGTTGCGGGCCGCGCTGGTCGCCCAGGGGATGCGCGCACCGGCGGAGATCGACCGTACGGCCACCGCGATCCTGGCCGCCCGCGAGGTCCGCGCGACCCTGGACGAGCTGCGGGAACTCGGCAGCCAGGTGCGCTACCACAGCCTCGACGTCACCGACGCCGACGCCACCCGGCAACTGCTCAAGGAGATCCAGGGCGAGCACGGACGGATCGACGGTCTGGTCTACGCGGCCGGCCGGATCGAGGACAAGCTGATCGCCGAGAAGGATCCGGCGTCGTTCGACCGGGTGTTCCAGACGAAGGTACAAGGTGCGGTGACGGTGCTCGACGCGCTGCGCGACGGCTCCGAGCCACGCTTCGTGGTGCTGTTCGGCAGCATCGCGGCCGCGTACGGCAACCGGGGTCAGAGCGACTACGCCGCCGCCAACGACGCGCTCGACCGGATCGGTGGCCGATGGGCGGCCGGCACCGGGGTGCGTTGCCTGACCGTGCACTGGGGGCCGTGGGCGCCGGGCTCGGTGCACGGCGGGATGGTCAGCGCCGAGCTGAGCCGGGAGTACGCCCGCCGGGGCATCGACCTGATCGATCCCGAGGAGGGCGCGCTGAGTCTGCTTCGCGAGCTCGCCTGGGGTGACCCGGCGGTCACCTCCGTGGTCTACACCGCCTCGGGATGGTGAACCAGATGTCGGACCTGAACGACCCACACCAGACGATCGCCATCGTCGGCATGGCGGCGCTGATGCCGGGCGCCCCCGACCTGGACGCCTACTGGCGCAACCTGGTCGACGGCGTCGACGCCATCACCGACGTGCCGGCGCACCGCTGGGACGAGGAGTTCTACGATCCCGACCAGGCGCACCGCCCCGACCGGATGTACTGCCGGCGTGGTGGGTTCGTCGACGACCACGCGAGCTTCGAGCCGCTGCGCTTCGGCATCATGCCGACTTCGATCGGCGATATCGAGCCGGACCAGCTGATCACCCTGCAGGTCGCCGCCGCCGCCATCGACGACGCCGGTGGCCAGGACCGGCTGCCGGACCGGGACCGGATCGGCGTCCTGCTCGGCCGGGGCGGGATCCTGAGTCCGGCCCAGGCCCGCTACGCCCAGCGGGTCCGGATGTCCAGCCAGGTCATCGGCATTCTCAAGGAGCTGATCCCGGATCTGCCGCCGGAGAGCCTCGACCGGGTCCGGCGCAAGTTCGACGAACGGCTCGGGCCGCAGCAGCCCGAAGGCACGATCGGGCTGGTGCCCAACCTCGCCGCCTCCCGGGTGGCGAACCGGTTGAACCTGCGCGGCCCGTCCTACACCATCGACGCCGCCTGTGCCTCGTCGCTGATCGCGGTCGACCAGGGCATGACCGAACTGCGGGCCGGCCGGTTGGACGCGGTGCTCGCCGGCGGTGTGCACCACGTGCACGACATCAGCTTCTGGTCGGTGTTCAGCCAGCTCCGGGCGCTGTCCCGGCAGGGTGAGATCCGTCCGTTCGACTCGTCGGCGGACGGCCTGCTGATCGGTGAGGGCACCGGGATCGTGGTGTTGAAACGACTTGCCGACGCGCTGGACGCCGGTGACCGGGTGTACGCGGTGATCCGCGGCAGCGGCGTGTCCAGCGACGGCCGGTCGGCGAGCATGTTCAACCCGGCGAGCAGTGGACAGTCGCTGGCCATCCGGCGGGCCTGGCAGGCCGCCGGGCTGGATCCGACCGCGCCGGACGCGCTCGGCCTGCTGGAGGCGCACGGCACCGGCACGCCGACCGGGGACGCCGCCGAACTGGTCACCGTCGCCGAGGTGTTCGGCGGGTACCAGGGCGGGCCACGGCCGGTGATCGGCTCGGTCAAGTCGATGATCGGGCACACCATGCCGGCAGCCGGGATCGCCGGCCTGATCAAGGCGACCCTCGCCGTGCACCGGGGCGTTCTGCCGCCCACCCTGCACTGCGGACAGCCCCGCGAGGAGATGGCCGCGACCCGGTTCGCGCCGATCGCCGCCGCCCAGCCGTGGGAGAGCGACGGACCGCGCCGCGCCGGGGTCAACGCGTTCGGCTTCGGTGGGATCAACGCCCACCTGATCATCGAGCAGCCGCCGTCCGCCCCGTCCGCCTGGGCGGCCGTGCCGAACGGCGCGGCCCGGCAGCCGGCCCGCTCGGCCAGCGTCGAGGTCGAGGAAGCGGACCAGGTGCTGTGGCTGGCCGCCGACGATCCGGCCGGCCTCGCCGCGCTGCTGGACCGCGACGATTCGCTGGTACGGCGTGAGGGTGCCGCGTTCGCCGACGGACCGCAGGCTCACGCAGCGCCGCCGTGCCGGATCGGTGTGGTGGACCCGACCGACAAGCGGCTGGCCACCGCCCGGCGCGCGGTGAGCCGGGGGGAGCCCTGGCGGGGTGCCCGGGACATCTGGTTCACCACGGCTCCGCTGCTGACCGCCGGCGGGAAGCTGGCGTTCGTGTTCCCCGGGCTGGAGGCCGAGTTCACGCCGCGTACCAAGGATCTGGCCGCGCACTTCGGGCTCGCGGACCGGGAGTGGTCCGCGGCCGACCTGGGTCGGCACGGTGCCGGCCTGATCGAAGTGGGTAAGTTCCTCGACGAGGTGCTCGGCCGGATCGGCATCCGGCCGGACGCGGTCGCCGGGCACAGCATCGGTGAATGGTCCGCCGCGGCGGTGAGTGGGCAGGTCAGCACCACCGACATGGACGGTTTCCTCAAACTGTTCGACGCCGACTCGGTGGCGGTGTCCGGCTATGTCTTCGCCGCCGTCGGTGCCGGTGCCGACCAGGTGACGCCGGTGCTCGGCGGCTATCCGGGAGTTGTCCTGTCCCACGACAACGCGCCCGCGCAGTCGGTGGTCAACGGCCCGGAGGAGCAGGTCGACCGACTGGTTGACGAGCTACGTCGGCGTAACGTGCTGTGCCAGAAGCTGCCGTTCCGGTCGGCCTTCCATACTCCGGCGTTCGCCGACGGGCTGCGGTCGATCGGGGTCGCCCTGCAGTCCTGGCGGGTGCATCCGACCACGGTCCCGGTCTGGTCGGCGACCCTGGCAGCGCCGTTCCCCGCCGACGAGCAGCAGGTCAACCAGATCTTCGTCCGGCACATGATGGAGCCGGTCTGGTTCCGGCAGTTGACCGCCGCGATGTACGACGCCGGGTTCCGGGTCTTCCTGCAGGTCGGCGCGGGACAGTTGGCGTCGTTGGTCAGCGACAACCTGCGCGGTCGGGACCATCTCGCGATGCCGGTCAACGTGGGTCACCGTACCGGTCTCGATCAGTTGCGCCGGGTGGCCACCGCGCTGTGGGTGGAGGGCGCGGCACCGGACCTGCGGGCGCTGCGGCCACCCGCTGCGGCCGCCGCCCCGGTGACGCCGGCACCGGCTGCCCCGGCGGCACCACCGCGCCGGGGGCCGAAGATCCAGCTGGACCTGGGTGGCCCGTTGGTGCGCCTCGGGCCGGGTGCCGACACCCTGCTCGGCCTGGCCGATCTGCCGTCACACCGGCCGTCCGGTCCGCCGGTCGCCGGGGCCCAACCGTCGGCCGCCGCCACCGCCGCCACACAGGAGGTACCCGCGCCGCCTGCTGAACTCCGGCCACCTGCTTCACCCCGGCCACCGGCGCACGCCGAATCGCCGGCAGAAACCGAGCCGTCGGCCGCTGTTCAGCCGTCGGCAGCCTCCGAGTCGTCGGCCGGTTCGCTCACCGCGTTGCACCGGCTCGCCGGCCGGTCCAAGGCCGCCGCCGAACTCGCCGCGCTGCTGCGGGACACCGCGGACGGTGCGGTGACCGTGCTGGACGCCGCCACCCGACCCGCCGGCCCGGCCGCGGTGTCAACGGCCCCGGTGTCAACGGCCCCGGTGTCAGCGGCTCCGGTGTCTCCGGCCGCGCCGGCCCGGCCGGGCACCGCACCGCCGGCTGACGCCCGGCCGGTCACCGTACCGGCCGCAGCCGGGCCGACCAGGTCGGCGCCGGTGCCGACGGCCGCCCCGCCGCCCCGTACCGAGATCGCCCGGACCACCCTGCGGGTCTCCGTGCAGACCATGCCGTACCTGCTCGACCACTGCTTCTTCGTGCAGCCGGAGGACTGGCCGAACCCGGAGGACCGGTGGCCGGTGGTGCCGGCGACGACCGTCGTACACCACATGATGGACGCTGTCGCACAGGCTGTCCCCGGTCTGCGAGTGGTCGGTGTGCGCGACGCCCGGTTCAACCGGTGGACCATCGCGGCACCGGCGCAGGACGTCGAGATCGTCGTCCGGTCGGCCGGCCCGGACTCGTACGCGGTGAACTTCGGCAGCTTCGCCCGAGCCACGGTCGACGTGGCCGCCGACTATCCGGCCCCGGTGAGCGAACCGTGGACCCATGACCCGGCCACCGAGACCGCTCCCCGGATCAGCGCCGAGGAGATGTACGCGGAGCGGCTGATGTTCCACGGTCCCCAGTTCCACGGGGTGACCACGGTGCACGCCCTCGGCGAGATGCACGTACGCGGCGTGGTCACCGCGCCCGTCCCGCCGGGTGCCCTGCTGGACAATGCCCTGCAGCTGATCGGGAACTGGCTCATCACCACCCAGCCGATGCGCACCGTGGCGCTGCCGGTCGGTCTCGGCCACGTCCGGTTCTTCGGCCCGCCGCCCGAGCCCGGCACGGCGTTCGAGTGCGTCGCCCGGGTTCGATCGATCGACGACTCTCAACTGGTCGCGGACACCCAGCTGTCCGTCGGCGGCCGGGTCTGGGCGCAGATCGACGGCGCGGTCGACCGTCGGTTCGACAGCCATCCGCAGGCACGTCCGGCTGAACGATTCCCGGAACGTCACCCGATGTCGGTCCGTCAGCCGGAAGGGTGGACCGCGGTGTTCGACTGCTGGACCGATCTGGTCACCCAGTCGATGGCCGCGCGGGGCATCCTCGGTACCGCCGCGTCCGCCGACTACGAGCGGCAGCCAGGGAAGACCCGCAAACAGTGGCTGCTCGGCCGGATCGCGGCGAAGGACGCGGTGCGGTTCCGACAGTGGGACGCCGGGCACACCGACGTGTACCCGATCGAATTGACCATCGCCAACGACCCGAACGGCCGGCCGCGTGCCGACCTGCGTCCCGGCCGGGACCTGCGGGAGTGCGACCTGTCCCTGGCGCACTGCGCCGAAGCCGCCGTGGCGATCGCCGGCCCGGCCCGGTCGACGCCGGACGGCCCCGGCGTCGGTATCGACATCGTCGAGGTCACCGACCGGCCGGACAGCACGGTCGACTACGCCCTGTCCGGTGCGGAGGTCGCGTTGCTCGACCAGGTCAGCGCCGGCAGCGACCGGTGGTTCTGGTTCGCCTGTTTCTGGGCGGCCAAGGAGGCCGCCGGCAAGGCGGAGGGGACCGGGCTGGACGGAGCGCCCCGCCGGCTACGGGTGGTCGCCGTCGACGCCGGCACCCTGCTGGTCGAGGCTCCCTCCGGCAGGTCCTACCAGGTCACCTGCCGGAGCCTGGAGAACCCGCCCGACCTGCCGCAGCGACGCTACGTCGTTGGTTGGACCTGGGGCCCGGAACCTACCCGGTAGGCCCCGAAAACGGCCCGATCGACCTGCCGAGAAAGCCGATCGACGTCCTGACAAGGAGACCCGCATCATGCCCGCCGACCACGACACCATCCTGACGGAGATCTCGCAGATGCTGCGCGCGGTGCTGCCCGGCATCGATCCGGACGAGGAAATCACGATGGACACCAGCTTCCGGGACGACCTGGAGATGGAGAGCATCGACGTCATCTCGCTCGCCGGGCGGCTGCAGGCCCGGTACGGCGACTCGGTCAACTTCGCCCAGTTCGTCGCGGGACTCGACGTGGACTCGCTGCGCGCGCTGCGGGTCGGCGAACTGGTCGAGCACATCGCCACCGCGCTGGACAGCCCGCCGGCCAGCGTGGCGCAGGTGGCCGGCCAGTGACGATGATCCAGGTCAACGGCCTGGTGACGCATGTCCAGGAACTCCCACCGGTGGCCGCCGAGCCGGCCGCCGGGGGAGTGGCCGCCGGGGGAGTGGCCGCCGCTGCGGATGCCGGCCCAGGCGGCGAACCTGGTGCCGGCCCGGCGGTCGGCCCAGCGGCCGAATCGTCGGCCGGCCGACCGGTCGCGGTCCTGATCCACGGAATCGGGCCGGACAGCCTGGCCAGCTGGTATCTCAGCCTGGCACATCCACTGGCCGACGCCGGATTCCGGGTGGTCATGTACGACCTGCGGGGCCACGGACGGACCGAGCGGCCGCCGGCCGGCTACCGGTTGGACGACCTGGTTGACGACCTGGCCGCGCTGCTGGAGCAGCTCGGTGTCGACGCGCCGGTGCATCTGCTGGGCAACTCGCTGGGCGGTTCCATCGCCTTCGGGTACGCGGCCCGCCACCCGGACCGGGTCGCCTCGCTGGTCGCGGTGGAGTCGGCGCCGGCCACCGCCCAGTGGCTCGCCCGGGTGGGCCGTCAGCTGGAGCGGGCCGCGCAGCCGGACGGCGACGGCGAGCCGCCGGCGCTGACTACCCGCGGGGGTGAGCGGGGCGCCCGGTACGCCGCGGCGGTCCGCCGGCTCGTCGCCACCACTACCGCCGGCCGGGACCTGCCGGCCAGCACACCCGCCGACCCGGCCGCGCTACGGGCGATCACCTGCCCGGTGCTCGGAATCTTCGGTAGCGACTCGTCCGCCGCCGATCTGGCTCCGGCGCTGGTGCAACTGCTGCCGCAGACCGAGCTGGTGGTCGTCCCCGGGCACCGGCACGCGGTGCTGGTCACCGCCCGCGACCAGGTCCGGCGCCAGGTGTTGCCCTGGCTCGCCCGCCAACTCGCCGACACCGGTCAGCCCGCCCTGCGCGGCTGACGTCGTCGTTTTCACCAGGAGGTTTCGATGCAGTTCGAGGCGCCCGGACGGGCGATCATCATCAGCAGTGGGCGGTGTGGTTCCACCCTGCTGTCCGACCTGATCGTCGAGGAGCCGGCGACCCTTTCGGTCCAGGAGTTCTTCATGGCCACCCCGTCGTGGGCGAAGGCTGGGGAGCCGATCACCGGGGCGGCGTACTGGCAGGTGCTGAGCAGCCCGAAACCGGAGCTTGCCACGCTGTTCGCCATCGGCCTGCCGCCGAAGGAGGTCCGCTACCCGGCGGACGGCAGGTGGGCCGGCAACCTGACCGAGCTGCCGCAGCTGCTGGCGATCACCCTGCCGAAACTCACCGACGACCCGGACGGCCTGTTCGACCAGCTCGCCGGCCAGGTGCCGGACTTCCCTGAGCAGCCGTTCGTCGACCACCACCGGATGTTCCTGGACCTGCTCACCCGGTTGACCGGCCGGCGGCGCTGGGTGGAGCGGTCCGGCGGGTCCAGTCAGATCGCCCCGTACCTGCTGCGGTCGTTCCCGGACACCCGGATCATCTACCTGACCCGCAACTGGGCGGACACCGCGCGGTCGATGAGCCGGCACTCGTCGTTCCAGCTCATCCAGCTGCGACTGGAGTTCGTCTCGCGGTGCGGCGTGGATCCCTTCCGAATGGACCCGGACCAGCAGGTGCCGGCCGAACTCGAGCATCTGCTGCCCGGCCGGATCACCGCCGACCTGCTCCGCGAGCGTGGCGAGGACAGTACCCGCTACCTCGGGCTCTGCGCGTTCATGGCGGCGCAGGCCGAGCAGGCGCTCGCCGACAATCCGCCGGCGCACCTGCTCACCATGACCTACGAGGACCTGGTCGCCGACCCGGAGCCGCAGCTGGCCCGGCTCGGTGAGTTCCTGGAGTTCGACGACCCGTCCGGTTGGGCCCGACAGGTCGCCGGCCGGGTGGGCAAGGGTGGCGCGGTACGGCAGACCGCCGCCGTGTGACCCGGAGCCATCCCGCACCAATCAACCACAGTAGAGGGAGAGAGTGTTTGATGCGTAGGTTGCGCCCATCCGCGAGCCGGTCGGTCGCCGCCGCCGTGCTCGCCGGGCTGCTTCTGGCCGCCGGCCCGGCCGCCGCCGCACCGGTGGCCGGTACCGAGTCGGCAGCCACCACCGACGGAAGGCACGGTGGACACCACGGCGGGACCCGCTACCAGAGCACCCTGTTGGCCAAGGCGTCGGCCGACGAGTGTTTCGTCGACATCGGTGTCGACTATCCGCCGGGACCGCCCTGCGAGACAGGGCAGCCCAAGGTCAACCAGGCCTACGTCTGGGGACTGACCCGCTACAAGGACCGGTTGTGGTTCGGCACCGGCGCCAACCCCAACTGCCTGACCAGCGGAAACAACCTGCGCAACACGCAGCCGACGCGCAACGACGACTGGGTCTGCGAGTACGGCCAGAGCCAGATCGCCCGCGCCAACCCGGACCTGCCGCCGACCGTCGGTGACCACCGTGCCCCTCGGGTGTACACCTACGACCTGAAGCGGCGCAGCATGGTCGAACGCACCGCCGACCTGCGCGGCGCCTCACCCGACGACGAGGCCCGCCTGCTGCGGACCGTCGGCTTCCGGGCCGCCGGTAACCACCGCGGCGTGGTGCTGCTCGGTGGCCCGGCGCTCGGTGCCACGATCAATTTGTTCGCGTTCGACGCCGACACTGGTGCCTACCTTGGCTCGCGAAACTTCACCGAGTACGGCAACATCCGGCACTTCGTCATCGCCGACGGCGAGATGTACGCCGGCGTCGGGGTAGGCCCCAACGGTGGTCAGCGCGGGCTGGTGCTGCGGTGGACCGGCAGCAAGTCCGACCCGTTCAGCTTCCTGCCGGTGGCGGACCTGCCGGCCCAGGCGGTGGACCTGACCGTGCACCAGGGCCGGATCTTCGTCACCACCTGGCCGGGTGCGGAGGACACCCAGTCGTTTGGACCGGGACCGGTGTCACCGACCGCCGGCATCGCCGACGAACCCACCGACGAGGAGCCGGTTCCGCTCAACATCGCCGGGGTCTGGATGAGCCCGAAACTGTCCGCGAACGGACCGGGCCTGGACAGCCGGGACGTCGACGGGTGGACCCGGGTGTGGCACGTGATGGAGTACGAGCCGGATCCGATCATCGCCCGTACCTACGGATTGGGTGGGCTCGCATCCTACGGTGGCTACCTCTACTGGGGGACCATGCACGTGCCCTTCAAGTCGACGACGGTGCACCTGGCGGTGTATCCGCCGACCGACGAGCAGGGGGTACGGGACTCGGTGCGCAACACCCAGCGCGCCATCGGCGTCTTCCGGGGCAGCTTCGGCCACGGCCACCAGCACGGCCACGGCGAGCGCGGTGGCGGCCACGGCGACCGGGTCGACCTGCTCTACGGTGCCAGCGAGCTGCCGGCCTACGACCCGGCGGCCGGCGACGGCGCCGGAGTCTGGGCCAGCACGTCGACCGGGTACACCCCGCTCTACGGGGCGTCCGGGTTCGACAACCCGACGCTCAACTACACCTGGAAGATGGTCGTCGCCGGTGGCCGGCTCTATGTCGGCACGATGGACTGGAGCTACCTGGCGAAGGAGTTGCAGCAGGACGAGCCGGTGCCGCCGGCGGACGCCGCCCGCGGTGGTGACGACGACGATGAGGAAGAGGAGCTGGCCTTCGGCGCCGACCTCTGGGTCTTCGAGTCGCCGCACCGGCCGGCCAAAATGGTGGACAACGCCGGGCTCGGGAACTACCTCAATTACGGCGTCCGTAGCATGGTGGTGGACGGGTCCACGGTATACCTCGGTATGGCCAACCCGATGAATCTGCGGACAGATCCGACAGATGACGTCCCTGAGGGCGGCTGGGAGTTGATCAAGTTGACTCCGAAACACCACCACCACTAAGAGAAGCAGGTGAGCGATGTCGCGGTTCCGACGCCGGTCGGCGGTTCTGGTTGTCACGGGAGTCCTCGGGACACTCGTCGCAGGCTGCACGTCGGCGCCGGACCCGGCACCGCCGACATCGGGCACCACCCCGCCGGCCACGGACGGCGGGGTGGTCGCTCCGGTCGACACCCCACCGGTCGGCTCGTCGGCGGGGTCGATCACCGTCGACGGGCAGGAACGGACCTACCGGGTGTACCGCCCGGCCGACGTCGCCGAGACGACGCCGGTGCCGGTCGTCGTCATGCTGCACGGCCTGCTCGGCAGCGGCCGGCAGGCCGAATCCTGGTACGGCTGGAACGCCGTCGCCGACCAGCACGGCTTCGTGGTGGTCTACCCGGATTCCCGTAACCGGGCCTGGGCGGTGACCGAGGAGTGCTGCGGCGCCGCGGCGCGCGACGGTGTCGACGACGTGGGGTTCGTCCTCACCCTGGTGGAGTCGCTCGGGCAGCAGCTCTCCTTCGACCCCGACCGTCACTACCTGGCCGGCATGTCCAACGGTGGCATGCTCGCCTACCGGATCGCCTGCGACAGTTCGACGTTCGCTGCGGTGACCGGGGTGGCGACGACCATGCTCGGCGACTGCCCGGCCCCGGAGCCGATCTCCGTGCTGCACATCCACGGCACCGCCGACGAGACGATCCCGTACACCGGCGGCCCGGGTCGCCGCGACGGCGCCGGCAACGGCCGGGTGCCGGACAAGGCCGACGGCCCCGCTGCGCCGGACCTGGTCGGCCGGTGGCGGCAGGTCGACGAGTGCGGTGCCGCGCGGACCGCCACTGAGGGGAGTGTCACCACCTCGGTGGCGGACTGCGCCGCGGGTCGCGGCGTCACCCTGATCACCATCGACGGCGCCGGGCACCAGTGGCCCGGTTCCGAGACGACTGCGGCGGGCCGGCTCCTCGGCCTGGATCCGCCCGCCACCGAACTGGACGCCACCGCGACCAGCTGGCAGTTCTTCGCCTCGCATCCCAGACCCGCCTGAGCAGGAGAGCAGATGTCCAGTACCGGCACCCACCCGTTGGTCGACGGTCCCGGCGCCGACGCGGCCCCGGCCGCCCCGGCACCGGGCGGCCAACCCGGCTCCGGCCCGGCGGTCGAGGTCGTCGACCTGGTCAAGCGGTACCCGGGCCAGGACGGCAATGCCATCGATTCGCTGTCGTTCGCGGTCCGACCTGGTGAGGTCTTCGGTCTGCTCGGGCCCAACGGTGCCGGCAAGTCGACCACGGTGGGCGTGCTCACCACGACGATCCGGGCCAGCTCGGGCACGGCGCGGG
The DNA here is from genome assembly GCF_029626105.1 of Solwaraspora sp. WMMD792. Lineage (NCBI taxonomy): Bacteria > Bacillati > Actinomycetota > Actinomycetes > Micromonosporales > Micromonosporaceae > Solwaraspora > Solwaraspora sp. WMMD792. Next base: position 2,891,553 of record NZ_JARUBH010000009.1, on the reverse strand, counting down.
TGGACGGCGTCGACGTCGTCCGGCACCCGGTGGCGGCCCGGACCCGGTTCGCCGTGGTGCCGCAGTACAACAACCTGGACCGGGCGTTGACGCCCCGGCAGAACCTGCTCAGCCACGCCGCGTACCACGGGGTGCCCCGGGCCGAGCGGCGCCGCCGGGCCGACCGGCTGCTGACCGAGTTCGGGCTGGACAAGCAGGCCGACTCGCGGGTCGACTTCTTCTCCGGCGGCATGGCCCAGCGCCTGATGATCGCCCGGGCGCTGATGCACGACCCCCGGGTGGTCTTCCTCGACGAGCCGACCAACGGGCTGGAGCCGCAGGCCCGGCTGCTGATCCGGACCCGGATCCGGCAGCTGCGCGAGCGTGGGGTGACCGTCGTGCTGACCAGCCACGAGATGACCGAGGTGGCGGAGCTGGCCGACCGGGTGGCGATCGTCGACCACGGCCGGCTGCTCACCCTGGACACCCCGGCGAACCTGGTACGCGGGGTCGCCGGCCGGGCGGTGCTGGACCTTGCCGTGCGCCCCGGGCCGGGTGACGGTGCGACTGATCTGCTCGCCGCGCTCACCGCACTCGACGGGGTCCGTACCGGGGAGGTCACCACTGGCGGCGCGGCCGTCCCCGGCCCGGCGGGTCGCGGCGGTCCGGGGCTGGCCGGGCTGGCCGCCGATCCACGGATCGCGGCCCGGATCGCCGCGGCCAAGGCCGATCCCCGCAAGGCCGCGAAGCTCGCCGCCGCCCGCAACGATCCACGGTTCGCCGCGTTGTTCGCCGCCGCACCGGCGGCTGCGGCCGACGGACCGGCGGGCGAGATCCGGCTGCGGCTGCACCTCGACGCCGACCCCGCCGCCGTGCTCGGTCCGGCGTTGACGGTGTTGACCGGCCGCGCGGCCCAGCTGACCGACGTGCACATCGGCAAGCCCGGCCTGGAGGACATCTTCCTGAGCCTGACCGGTAAGGAGATCCGTTGAGCCTGGCCGAGGTCACCCCCGTACCGTCGTCGGACGCCACCGCGCCGTCGGCACCGCCCGCGCCACCGCGACCACCGGTGGCGCGGGCCTTCGGCGCGATCCTGTGGCGGGACCTGTTCGTCGCCGGCAAGGACATCTGGTTCGTCCTCGCGCAGGTGCTGATGACCCCGCTGTTCATGCTGTTCATCTTCACCCAGGTGCTGACCATGCAGGGCATCGTCGGCGCCGGGTTCGCCGACATCCTGCTGCCCGGTACGGTCGCCCTTGCCACCTTCACCACCGCGCTGCAGAGCGTGGCGGTACCACTGGTCAAGGAGTTCGGCTTCACCCGGGAGATCGAGGACCGGCTGCTGTCGCCGCTGCCGACGGCGCTGGTGGCGGTTGGCAAGCTGATGGTCGCCACACTCCGTGGCCTGTTCGCGGCGGTGGTGGTCTACCCGCTCGGCGCGCTGGTCGTCGGGTCCGCACCGGGCGGCTGGTCGGCGTTGCCACTGTCCCTGGTGGTGGTGCTGCTGGCCGGCTGGGTCGGCGCGGCCCTGGGCATGACCCTGGCGACGGTGCTGCCGTTGCAGCGCATCCAGGCCACCTTCTCGCTGTTCGTCACCCCGATCATCTGGACCGGGTGCGTGCACTATCCGTGGCAGCGGCTGGCCGAGATGCCGTGGTTCCAGGTGGCGACCGCGGCGAACCCGATGACGTACGCCGCAGAGGCGCTCCGCGCGGCGATGGCGCCGCACGTCACCCACCTGCCGATCGGTCTGTGCCTGCTGGTCCTGTCGGGGGTCGCGGCAGCGGCCACCGCCGCCGCGTTGCGGGCCTTCGCCCGTCGTGCGGTGCGGTGACGTCACGCCATGTGTCGGCGGGCGGCGGTCCGCCCGCCCGCCCGCGCCGTCAGTCGATCCGGTAGACCCGTCGGGCGGTGTCGGCGAAGACCGACTGCCGGTGCGGTTCGGACAGTTCGGCGCAGGCGGCCCGGACCACCCCGAGCCAACGACGGTAGCCGGTGGCTAGCGTGGCCACCGGCCAGTCCCCACCGAACAGGCACCGGTCCGGCCCGAACTGGCGTAGCGCGTGGTCGAGGTAGGGCAGCAGATCGTGACCGAGCCAGCCACGGGACGATTCGGTGGCCAGCCCGGAGAGCTTGCAGACCACGTTCGGCAACTGCGCCATGCGGGCCAGGTCGTCGCGCCACTGGGCGGTGTCGCCGACAGCCACCGGCGGTTTGCCGAGATGGTCCAGGACGAAGGTGACCTCCGGTACCCGGGCCGCCAGCGCCGTCACCTCAGGCAGTTGGTGGTGCCGCACGCAGAGGTCGAAGCTGAGCCCGGCCTCGCCCAGCAGCCGGACCCCGGCGACGAAGTCGTCGGTGGTGGTGAAGCCGTCGGCTTCGTCCTGGAGGTTGCGGCGTACTCCGGTGACCAGCCGGTGGCGGCGTAGCGCGGCGATCCTGGCGCCGGTGTCGGCGCCCCGCTCCAGCGGCACGTGGGCCACCACCGCCCGGAGCATCGGCCATTCGGCGGCGAGCTGTTCGACCCAGTCGACCTCGGCGTCGGCGTCCGCCTCGGCCCGGCCGGCCTCGACGAACACCACCGCTTCGAGGTGGAATCCGCCCGATCCGAGCCCGGCGGTGGCGGTCGACAGATCCGCTGGCAGGTAGCTGCGCCGTAGCCCGGGGACCTGCGCCAACCACGGGTAGTCGAGCAGTCGTGGGTCCCACAGGTGCAGGTGGGAGTCGATGACCGTGACCGGCGGGTCACCGGATCGGTCAATCTTTGTCGATGGCACGCCGCTCCCGTCGGATGCTCGGTGGACAGGTCCATCCTGTCGCAGCCGGACCCAGGGGGAAAGAGCGGTCTGTCCGCTTGCCCGGGCGCGCCAAGGCAGCAGTGCCATGTCCGGGCGAGGGAGCCGGCCAATCTAACGGGACTGATCCCGATTTACCGCCTCAACGGACGATTTATCGAGTTACCGTCGGTTGACGTGCTGGGCGGGAGAGGCAGGCATGACGGAGCAGACCACGACGGTGGGTACGCCACAGCCGGCCCTGCCGCGCCCGGTGGCGCTGGGGACCGACGGCGCCACCCCCGGCCCGGTCCGCCCGGCGGTGCCGGGCAACTCGCTGACCCGGCTGCTGCGGACCACCGACGCCAAGCAGATCGGCCTGTTGTACCTCGGCACGTCCTTCGGCTACTTCATCGCGGGCGGCGTCATGGCCCTGCTGATGCGTGCCGAGTTGGCCCGACCCGGCATGCAGTTTCTCTCGCCGGAGCAGTACAACCAGCTGTTCACCATGCACGGCACGATCATGATGCTGCTGTTCGCCACCCCGCTGGTGTTCGGGTTCGCCAACTACCTGGTGCCGTTGCAGATCGGTGCCCCGGACGTGTCGTTTCCCCGGCTCAACGCGCTGGCGTACTGGCTCTATCTGCTCGGTGGGCTGCTGGTCATGGGGGGATTCCTGACGCCCGGCGGCGCTCCCGACTTCGGCTGGTTCGCCTACACCCCGTTGAGCCGGATGGAGCACACCCCGGGCGTCGGCGCCAACATGTGGATCGTCGGCCTGGTCGTCTCCGGCCTTGGCACCATCCTCGGCTCGGTCAACCTGATCGCCACCATCATCACCCTGCGCGCGCCGGGCATGACGATGTTCCGGATGCCGATCTTCACCTGGAACATTCTGATCACCGCCCTGCTGGTGGTCCTGGTGTTCCCGCTGCTGGCGGCGGCGCTGCTGGCGTTGCTCGCGGACCGGCTGCTCGGCGCACACGTGTACGCACCGCAGACCGGCGGCCCGATGCTGTGGCAGCATCTGTTCTGGTTCTTCGGCCATCCCGAGGTGTACATCGTCGCCCTGCCGTTCTTCGGCATCATCAGCGAGGTCATTCCGGTCTTCGCCCGCAAGCCGATCTTCGGCTACAAGGGCCTGGTGGCTGCGACGATCGCGATCGCCGCGTTGTCGATGAGCGTCTGGGCGCACCACATGTTCGGCACCGGGCAGGTGCTGCTGCCGTTCTTCGCCATGCTCAGCTTCCTGATCGCGGTCCCTACCGGGATCAAGTTCTTCAACTGGATCGGCACCATGTGGAAGGGGCAGTTGACGTTCGAGACGCCGATGCTTTTCGCCGTCGGCTTCCTGGTGACCTTCCTGCTCGGAGGGCTGACCGGGGTGCTGCTGGCCAGCCCACCGATCGACTTCCATGTCACCGACACCTACTTCGTCGTGGCCCACTTCCACTACGTTCTGTTCGGTACGATCGTCTTCGCGGCGTTTGCTGGAATCTATTTCTGGTTCCCGAAAATGACCGGCCGACTGCTCGACGAAGGGCTCGGCAAGGCACATTTCTGGACGATGTTCATCGGCTTCCACGCCACCTTTCTGGTCCAGCACTGGCTCGGCAGTGAGGGCTTTCCCCGGCGGTACGCCGACTATCTGCCGACCGACGGCTTCACCGTCCTGAACACGATCGCCACCATTGGATCGTTCATCCTCGGGGCGTCCACGCTGTTCTTCTTCTGGAACGTGTGGAAGTCGTACCGGTTCGGCGAGCAGGTGAGCGTGCACGACCCGTGGGGATTCGGCAACTCGTTGGAGTGGGCGACCACCTGTCCGCCGCCACTGCGCAACTTCGACCGGTTGCCCCGGATCAGGTCCGAACGCCCGGCCTTCGAGGCCAAGTACGGCCTGTTCGTCGCGGATCTCGGCCGGGACCTGCCGCAACGGGACACCGAGCCGCCGCAGCACCTCGTCGACGAACTGCACCGTGATCCGGCCGCCCACCGGATCGTCCCGCGCGGTCCGGCGCAGGGTCCGACCGACGTCGCCACCTTCGTACCGGACCCGGTGTCCGGTGCCCGGGCCGTCCAGGTGCCCCGGCCGGAACAGGTCCGCCGGCCCAGTTTCGAGCAGACCACCGAACCGGAGGACACCCTCGGTGCGCAACGCGGTCCGCAGGAACGACGATGGCGGCTTCCGTCAGCGGACGAGGACGAAGACTCCTGACCGACTCTGCGGTACGCACCGCCCGGCGGTCGCCGGGTGGCTGCTGCCGTACCGGTTCCTGGTGGGTTAGCCTCCGATCCCTGGTCGCCATGACTGCCGTGGAACCGCCGAGGAGGCGTAAACATGTTCGAGGAAGTCGCGGGAATCCCCGCCCATCCACTGCTGCTGCACGCGGCGGTGGTCTTCGTCCCGCTGCTGGCGTTGCTGGCGGTCGGGTACGCCCTGGTCCCGTTCATCCGTGCGCACACCCGGTGGGTGCTGGCCGTGCTGGCCATTGTCACGCCGATCGCCGCCCTGGTCACCAAGCTTTCCGGCGACGCGTTCCTGAGCCGGATGGACGCGGCCGGCCGGATCACCGAGAGTTTCCGGCCGGTGATCGAGGAGCACGAACAACTGGGGAACCTGACCCTGATCGCGTCGATCGTGCTGGCGCTCGCCACCTTGGCCCTGGTCTACCTGGTCGGTCCCCGGGTCGCCGCCGCCGCGCACAGCACGACCGCCACCGGCGCGCGCGGTAACGGGGTGCTTGCCCTGGTGGTGAAGGGTTTGGTCGTCGTCGCCGCCGGGGTAAGCCTCTACTTCGTGGTGCGGGCCGGCGACTCGGGGGCGAAAGCCGTCTGGACTGGCTACTGATCGTCACCAAGTGCTGGTTGGCTGCGTCGGCGTCACGGTGTCCGGATGCCGACTTGAAATTCCGGCCCGGCCAGTGAACTCTTCGCACTGAATCGCCGTTGGTGGGGATATGGGCACTGGGGCGTACCACACCGGTGGCCATTCGGTGACGGAGGAAAAGTGACGGTAAGTGCACGTAGTGAAGCTGTTCGGTCGGTACATGCGCCGAGTATCGGGCTGCTCGCCCAGATCACGGTCCTGCTGATCCTGGCGGCGACCAGTGGCCTCGGCGTGGCCGGCTGGTCGGCCGGACTGGTCTACGGCCTGGCGACCTGGGCGCTGCTCATCCGGGCGATGCAGCAGCCCGAGGTGGCCGGCTGGGGTCCGGCGGACAGCGTCACCCTGGCCCGGGGCACCCTGGTCGGCGCGGTGACCGCGCTGGTGGCCGACTCGTTCGTCGGTCCGGCTCCGGTCGCGCTGCTGGTGACCCTGGCGGCGGTGGCTTTGCTGCTCGACGGCGTAGACGGCCAGGTAGCCCGCCGGACCGGCACCTGCTCGCGGCTCGGCGCCCGGTTCGACATGGAAACCGACTCGGCGCTGGTCCTGGTGCTCAGCGTGTTCGTTGCCGCGTCGGTCGGCTGGTGGGTGCTGGCGATCGGGGTCTTCCGCTACGTGTTCGGCGCCGCCGCCCGGTTGCTGCCCTGGCTGCGGGCACCGCTACCGCCCCGGTTCAGCCGCAAGACGGTGGCCGCCACCCAGGGTGCCGTGCTGGTGCTGGCCGCCGCCGGGATCGCGCCGCCGGCCGTGGTCACCGCGTTGGTCGCCGGCGTGCTGGCCGCGCTGCTCTGGTCGTTCGGGCGGGACGTCCACTGGCTGTGGCGCGGCCGCGATCCTCAGGTCGACCGGTGGCAGGCGGAGCTCGCCGGCTGACCGGCCGACGTCACAGCCCGCCGGTCGCCGGCCCGCCCGGCAGCACCGCGTAGACGTCGCCCGAGTTGGCCTCGTGCGGCAGCGACCGAACATGATCGGCCATCTCCGCTTCCGACACCCACCGTCCGAAGGTCAGCCGCTGGCTCTCACCCAACGCGACGTCGAACCGGTAGTCGCCGAGCCCGGCCAACCGCCGCAGACAGCGCAGCGCCGTGTCCCGCTGGATCGTGGTGAACTCGAAGGACAGCGCCGGCAACGGCCGGGACAATCCGACGAGCACGGTCTCCTCGAACCCCTCGACGTCGATCTTGACGAACGCGGGCCGGCCGTACTCGGCGACCAGTTGGTCGAGAGTCGTCGCCGGCACCTCGATCTCGCCGTCCCAGACCTGGCCCTGCCAGCCGTCGGCACCGTCGGCGGCACCCACGAAGTCGGCCGACGCGGTGGAGACCGTGGGGTTGGCCGAGTTGATGTACATCCGTACCGGCCCGGCGGTGTCACCGCACGCCGCCGGCAGGACGGTCACCGCCGGATCGTCCGCGTAGACCAGCCGTACCGCGCGGGCACACAACGGCTGCGGCTCCACCGCCACCACTCGCGCGCCCAACCGCCGGAAGCTGCCGACCCGGTCGCCCACGTGCGCACCGATGTCGAAGACCAGATCGCCCGGTGCGATGAACCGCCGGTAGAGCAGGTCCATCGCGGCGTCCCGGTCCGGATCGCCGTAGTAGTACTCCAGCGACCGGCGCAACCCGGCGAGCTGCGGATCGGCGGCCAGCACCCGGGACGGCACAGCGGTGCGTGGCTGGTCAGCGGCGGTCACCGGTCGATGGTACGCCGCCCGTGTGGTTGCCTGGCGGTGAACGCCTCCCGGGTCAGGAACGCCAGCTGAGCACGCTTGTCGGACAACGCCAGCTCCACGTCGAACTCGAAGCCCAGCCGCTTCCAGCGGCGCAGCGCCCGGTCGTTGCGAACGTCCGGCTCGATGACGATCCGTCGCCGGCCCGGATCGGCGAACAGGTAGCGGGTGAACGCGTCCGCCACCGCGCCGGTGAACCCGGCGACCGGCCGCCGGGCCGGGGCGAGGAACAGATGGATCCCGATGTCACCGTCGCGCACCGGGTAGTGCTCGCCGAGCGGGTCCTCGGCCGGCAGGTAGGTCTGGAAGATGCCGACCGGTTCGTCGTCGACGGTCATCAGGTACGCGTGGTGCGAGTCCAGACCGTCGAGGAACCGGTAGATGTCGCCCACCTGTTCCCGGGTGTGCCCGGTCATCCCCCAGAACCGGGCCCGCTGCGCGGTGACCCAGCCGTACAGCAGGTCGAGGTCCTCGGTGGGGTCCAGCACCACCAGACGGAACCGGCCGATGCCGGGCAGTTGTTCGACGTACACGCTCGGCCGTACCGTCCCGCCGGGACCGGCGGTCCAGCGCACCGGCGCGACCGGGACCAGCTGACCTGCCGCCCACTGTGGCAGCTGGTCGGCGAAGTGCCGGTCACCGGGCCGTCCCGAGGCGCCGAACGGCACCACCCAGCGGCTCGCCGACGGGTCGGCGAGGTCCCAGACGTAGCGGGCCACCGGCCCGCGCCAGCACACGTCGGAGACACCGGGCACGCTGGAGGTGGCCAGGACGCTGCCAGTGTCGCCGTCGAGCGGGACCGGGCCGCCGAGCGCGTCGGTGGCCGGGTCGGCGGCGCCGGGCAGCACCCGTACCGGGTGCAGCAGGTGCCGGTCGCCCCACCGACCCGGCGGCGGCCCGTCGGCCAACTCGACCAGCGCGGCCACCGCGCAGCGGCCCGGGTCGCCACCCAGCCGGGGCAGCCCGTCGACCAGCCGGTCCAGCGCCAGCCCGATCCGGCCCACCGGGTCGGTCCACGGGGCGAACAGTTCGTCGAAGCCGGGTTCGGCGTGCAGCGGCCGCAGGCAGGGCTCGGCGGACAGCCGGTGGACCAACGCGGCCCGCCAGGCGGCGAACAGCCCGGCGTCGGCGCTGTCGGCCGCCATCCGGCCGTCCCAGTCGAGCAGCTTGTCGCGCAGCCGGCGCACCGTCCCGGGCTGGTCGGTCAGGTCCAGGCCGCGCAGCAGCCGGCGCAGCCCGGCCAGCGGCACCTGGGTGTCCATGTGCACCGACTCGGGTGCGGCCCCGCTGTCGACCAGCTGGCGGATCCGCCGGGCCCGGTGCGGTGCGGCGAAGTCGACGCCGAGGTCTGCGGTGTCGCCGCCGCGCCGGTCGTTGGCGTTGACCACCACATCGGACACCTCGGCGGCGGGCAGGGCGGCGTAGCCGGGTCGCCAGGCGTACCGGGGTGCCCAGCCGGGCACCGGCACCTGCCGGCACCGGTCGTCGCGCACCGGCACCCGGCCGGCGACCAGCCGGCGTACCGTGCCGGAGCGGTCGGCGACCAGCACGCTGTTGACCGGCTCCACCCAGTGCCGCAGTGCCCGTTCGACGTCGCCGACCCGGCGGGCCCGCAGCAGCGGCAGCAGCGCGTCGAAGCCCAGCGCCCCGCCGACCCGGCTCGGCGTCCGCAGGCTGATCGCCTCACCGGTGCGTCGGTCCACGTCGATCACCGGCCCGCGCGGGGTTTCGACCACCTCGACCGGCACCGGGTCGGCGTCGCGTACCTCGATCAGCTCGGTGTGCGCCGGCACCGGGCCCCAGCCGTCGGTTTGGCGGGCCAGGACCTGCCCGTCGACCCGGCGCAGCTGTTCGCGGTACAGGTCCTGGTAGTCGGCCATGGCGTTGGTGATCGCCCAGGCGACGTCGCCGGCGTGGCCGAAGTGCGGCAGCCCCGGTACGCCGGGGAAGGCGAACCCGAAGACGTCGAACTCGGGACAGGTCAGCTGCACCTGCTGGTAGACGTTGGGCAGCTCCAGGATCCGGTGCGGGTCGCCGGCGATGACCGGGGATCCGGTGCCGCTGTGCTGTCCGGTCAACGCCCAGGCGTTGCTGCCCGACGACGCGGGCGGCTCCATGGCGAACAGGTCGACCGCGGCCGGACCGAGGGTGGCGGTGACGTGCGCCCGCCACAGCTTGTTGCCGAAGGTGCCGAACAGCACGTGCTGCACCAGGAACACGCCGAGTGGGGTCCACGGCCGCCAGGTGCCGGCGGTGGTGGCGGTGGCGGCGAACTCGGGTGCCGCGACGGCGCCCTCGGCGAGACCGTCGTTGACGCCGTCGACGTACGCGCCCACCCAGCGGCGGGTCGCCGGGTCCAGCCGATGGAAGCAGCGTTCGGCGGTGTCGTCGAGGCGGACCCGGCGGGCGAACCGGTCCCAGCCGACCTCGGTTGGGCCGAGCCGGCTGGCCAACGCGCCCTCCGCGCGCCACCGCTCGACCTCGATCTGCCAGGCCCGGTCGGTGGCGGCGGTGTGCCCCTGCAGGTAGGCGAGGTCGTCGACGTCGGCCGCCCACAGGTGCGGTACGCCGTACCCGTCCCGGTGCACCCGCCCGGACCGGCCGGTGCCGTACCGGGCCGTCCCGGCGCCGGAGCCGGATGGAGCCGTCACGGGGCCGGCGCCGCGACGGCGGCGATCGGGTTGTCCTGCACTCCGACGAAGATCAACGACCCGGCCTGGTCGGTCAGGTCGACCATCTGCAGCGTGTTGCGCAGCTGCAACCGGTTCAGGCAGGAGTGCCGGAAGGTGGGCGCGAAGAGGTCCAACCGGTCCCTCAGCTGCGGGTGGTCGTCGCCGTGCTGACGGACGCACTCGGCGACCAGTTGCCAGAACCGGTCCGCCGGCAGCACACCGTCGGCGTCCAGGATCGCGGCGAGGAAACGCAGGAACCCGTCGAAGACGTCGGTGAACACGGCCAGGACCCGGAAGTTGTCGTCGACCGGCATCCGGATTCGTTCGACCGTGGCCGGCAGTTCCCGGTCGTGCATGGCGACGACCTCCTCGCCGATGTCCTTCATGAACACCCGGACCGGTACGTGGTTCTCCAGCACGAGGATCAGGTTCTCCCCGTGTGGCATGAACGCCAGGTCGTGGCCGAGCAGGCAGTGCAGCAGCGGGCGCAGGTAGGCCCGCAGGTACCGGGCCAGCCAGTCGGCGGCCGGCAGGCCGGACGCCGCGATCAGCGCGGTGGCCAGGTGCGCGCCGTCGCGGTCGCGGTGCAGCAGGCTGGCCATGGTGGCCAGCCGCTGCCCGGGCGCGATCCGGGGCACCGGGCTCTCCCGCCACAACGCGGCGAGCATGCGCTGGTACGCCGAGACCGGCGCCCCGCTGCGGTGGTACGCGTCCCCGGTGTAGCCGACCGACGCCAGCTCCCGCAGCACCTCGAACCCGCAGTCGCGCAGTGTGTCGTCGTCGGCGACCAGGTCGGCGACCCAGTCGTTGATCGGCGGGGTCGCCCGCATGTAGGCCGGGGACAGCCCGCGCATGAAGCCCATGTTCTGGATGGACAGTGCGGTCTTGACGTAGTGCCGGTGCGGGTGGTCGATGTTGAAGAAGGTACGGATCGACTGCTGCGCCCGGTACCGGTCCGGGCTCGTGCCGACCGGGACGATCGCCCGGGACGCCACGTCGGCGGCGAAGGTGACGCCGACCTTGTGTTCCCACTGCCACGGATGCACCGGCAGGTACCGGTAGTTGGCCGGGTCGAGGCCGAGGCCGCGCAGCTGGTCGGCGAACCGGTGCAGCGTCTCGGCACCCAGTTCGTCGAGGTAGTGGCTCTGCTCGTCGACGCCGTGGCCGGCGGTGAAGGTGCTGAGGTCGCGGCGTACCGCCAGCCAGACCAGCCGCACCGGGGTGCCGGCCTCCGGCGCGTACGCCTCGTGGTCGGCCAGGCCGAAGCCGATCCGGCCGTTGTTGGCGACGAACAGCGGGTGCCCCTCGGTCATCGCCGACTCGATGGTCTGGAAGTCGGCGTGCACCAGGTCGGCGGCGCGTTCCCGGCGGTGGTGGTGCTTCCAGGCGGCACCGGCCAGGGTAGCGCTGATCTCCTCCAGGTAGGTGCCGAGCAGCTTCGCCGGGATGCCCAGCGTCTCCCGCAGTTCGACGACGAGGTCGAGGGCGTCCAGCTCCGCTGGGGTGCCGTCGACCTCGCGGGTCAGCGACGCGGGGTCGATCAGCCAGTGGTCGAGAGCGTACCGGCGGGCCCGGAACCGGTACGCGACCCGGTCGTCGGTCGTCAGCTGGTACCCGTCGCCGCCGGGGCCGGCCGGGAGCGTGTCGTCGGGTCGGGGCTGGATCAGCCGTTCGTGGCTGAACTCGGCGATGGCCTTGGCGACCAGCTGGCGGTGGGCGGCCGCGATCGGGCCCGGCGCGAGGTGGGCGGGGGGTGTCATTGGGCTCTCCGTGGCTGGTCCGTCGGTACCGCCCAGCCGGCTGGCACTGAACGCGGACCGGGAACAGAAGCTGAGCCGGGCCTGCTTGTCGGACAGTTGGATCAGCCGGTCGACGACGAAGCCGGCTTCGGCGTTCTTCACGGCGATCGCCTCGTTGCGTACGTCGGGCTCGACGACGACCCGGTGGTGCGCCGGGTCGGCGAAGACGAAGGCCATCACCGTCCGCATCACCGCCGACGTCACCCCGTGCCGGGGCTCGCCGTCCGGCGGTGCGACCAGCACGTGCATCCCGACGTCGCCGGGCTGTACGGGGTAGTGGTCGGCGAGTTCGCTGTGTGCGGGTTCGTAGGTCTCGGTGAGGAACAGCGGTACGCCGTCGAGTCGGCCGAGCCACGCGTGATGGTGCGGGTTGGCGTCGATGCGCTGGTACTCGCGCCGTACGGTGTCGAGGTCGGCGTCGGGCATCCCCCAGAACACCGACCGGGGGTGGGTGATCCAGGCGTGCAGCAGGTCGGCGTGACCGGCGACGTCGAGCGGTTCGACGGTCATCCGGCCGAGCGGGTCGTCGATGGTGAACATGGTCGTCGTGGCGGCGGTCACCGGATGAGCGCCTCCTGCCGCTGCGTGGCCACCGGACCGGTAGCGGCCGCCGGTGCCGACGGTGTGTTGCTGTCCGACGGTGCGCCGAAGTGCTGAAAGGCGATCTTGCGCTCGATCGGGTAGACCTCGCGGCCGAGCATGTTGGCGATGATCACCGAGTTGCGGTAGGGGCCCATGCCCAGGTCGGGTGCGGTGAGGCTGTGGGTGTGCTCCTCGGCGTTCTGCACGAAGATCTCCCGGTCGCCGTGGTCGACGGTGTAGCCGAGCGCCACGTCGAACCGGCCCCGCTCGTCCCACCGGATTCGGTCACGGACCGGGTCCAGGAACGCCGGCACGGCCGGCCGGTAGCCGGTGGCGAGCACCAGGCCGTCGGTGTCCATGGTGAAATCGCGGTCCTGCTCCTGGTGGTGCAGGGCGAGCCGGTACCGTCCGGTGTCGGGGTCCCAGTCGGCGCCGGTCAACGCGGTCCCGGTGAGCAGGGTGGTCGGCACCGGGCCGGCGACGTCCTTGCGGTACAGCGTGTCGAAGATGGTGTCCACCAGGTCGCCGCTGATGCCCTTGTAGAGGCTGCGCTGGTCCCGGTTGAGCCGGTCCCGGCTGGCCGCCGGCAGCCCGTGGAAGTAGCGGACGTACTCCGGTGAGGTCATCTCCAGGGTGAGCTTGGTGTACTCCATCGGGAAGAACCGGGGCGACCGGGTGACCCAGTTGAGCTGGTAGCCGTGGGTGTCGATCTCCTCCAGCAGGTCGAGGTAGATCTCCGCGGCGCTCTGCCCGCTGCCGACCACGGTGACCGACCCGAGGCTCTGCAGCCGGGCCTTGTCCGGCAGGTAGTCGGCGCTGTGCACGGCCGGGCCGGGCAGGTCCCGGACCACCGCCGGGCGGTACGGCACGGTACCGATGCCGAGCACCAGCCGCCGGGTCCGCAGCGTCGTCGTCGCCCCGGTGCCGGCCTCGGTGACCCGTACCAGGTAGTCGCCGGTCGCGGCGTCGTGCTCGACCCGGTCGACCCGGCTGCCGAACCGGACGTTGGGCAGCTGGGCGGCCGCCCAGCGGCAGTACGCGTCGTACTCGGCGCGTAGCGGGTAGAAGTTCTCCCGGATGTAGAAGCGGTAGAGCCGGCCGGTCTGCTTCAGATAGTTGAGGAACGAGTACGGCGACGTCGGGTCGGCCATTGTCACCAGGTCGGCCAGGAACGGTACCTGGATGGTGACTCCCTCGATCATCAGCCCGGGGTGCCAGGCGAACTCGTCGCGCTGCTCCAGGAACACCCCGTCCAGGTCGTCGACCGGCGCGGTCAGGCAGGCCAGGCCGAGGTTGAACGGCCCGAGCCCGACGGCGACGAAGTCATACGTTCGCATTGGCGCACACCTCCGGGGTGACCGGCTCCGGGGCGATCAGCGCCGGATCCCATTCGGCGTCGAGCAGCTCCTGGCCGGTGCGGCGGATCAGCTCGATCACGGTACGCAGGTCGTCGACGGTGGTGTTCGGGTTGAGCAGCGTGAACTTGAGCCAGTAGTGCCCGTCGACGACGGTGCCGGCGATGATCGCGGCGCCGTCGGCGAACAGCCGAGCCCGCAGCCGGGGCAGCAGCCGGTCGCAGTCCTCCACCGGTAGCCAGTCAGGTCGGTACCGGAACAGCACGGTGCTCAGCACCGGTCGCATGACCAGCTCGAAGTCGTCGCTTTCGCGGAGCAGACCGTAGGCCTGCTGGGCCAGGTAGACGACCTGGTCGAACATCTCGCCGAGCTGGTCGGCGCCGATCGCCCGCAATGTCATCCACAACTTCAGGGCGTCCAGCCGGCGGGTGGTCTGCAGGCTCTTGTCGACCTGGTTCGGCACGGTCGCCGTTCGCGGGTTCAGGTAGTCGGCGTGCACCGCGACCCGCCGCATGGTCGGCGCGTTCCGGACGATGATGGCGCTGGAGCTGATCGGTTGGAAGAAGCTCTTGTGGAAGTCGACGGTGACCGAGTCGGCGGCGGCGATGCCGTCGAGCAGGTGCCGGTGGCGGGTGGAGATCAGCAGACCACAGCCGTACGCCGCGTCGACGTGCAGCCACACCGCCCGGTCGCGGCAGATGGTGCCGATCGCGGCGAGCGGGTCGACGCAGCCGCGGTCGGTGGTGCCGGCGGTGGCGACGACCGCCATCGGCACCAGGTCCTGGTCGAGCAGCCGATCGATCTCGGCGTCGAGCGCCACCGGGTCCATCCGGCCGGTGCCGTCGGTGGCGACCGGGACGACCGCGTCGGCGGCGAGTCCGAGTAGACCGGCGGACTTGCTGACGCTGAAGTGGCTCTCCGCCGTGGCCAGGACCCGCAGCCGGGGCAGCATCGTGGCCCGGTCGGCGTCGGCGCGGACCAAACGGTCCTCCCGGGCCAGTAGCAGGCCGTGCAGGTTCGACTGGGTGCCGCCGCTGGTGAAGACGCCGTCGGCGGTCGGACCGAATCCGATCCGCTCGGCCGTCCAGGCGATCAGCCGCCGCTCGATCAGCGTGCCGGTGGTGCTCTGGTCCCAGGTGTCGACCGAGGTGTTGACGGCGGCGAGCAGCAGTTCGGCGTTGAGCGCGGGAATCGCCACCGGGCAGTTCAGGTGGGCCAGGTAGGTGGGTTCGTGGAACCACACCGCGTGGTCCAGATACAGGCCGGCGACCTCGTCCAGTGCGGCGTCGGTGGTGCCGAGCGGTGCGTCCAGGTCGACGCTGTCGACCTTGGCCTGCAGTGGTGCCACGGCGTCGCCGGAGTACGGCTGGCGGACCGCCCGTACACGGTCGGCGAGGACCGCCGCGGTCCGGTCGATGCTGGACACGTAGGCGTCCACGGTGTGCCGGCCGAACAGATGCGGGTACATTGGTCTCTCCAACACCGCCTCCATAAGGGTAACCTAACCTAACTTAGGCGAGGCTACTGGGAGGGCCGGTGAAACGGAACTGGGCAGGACCCCTTCTCCACGGGGCACGGGGCCGGCGGGCGCGTCCCATGCCCCTCGGCGGGACCGCTGTCGTGCGTCGTGACCAGCGGATTCATGCCGCCAGCGGAGGCCGAGCGGACGCTTGTGACCTGCGTCCCACCAGGTGGATTCCGGGGTGGCCGTTCGGCGTCGGCGGGAGGGCGGCCGGATGACCGCTGCCGTCGCCGCCCGCGGGCGGACCATGTCGATCCTGACCGCGCTGTACGTCACCCAGTACCTGGGATTCGGGTTCATCACCGTCGGGCTGGCCAGCATCCTGCGGTCCGGCGGCACCTCGCTGGACACTCTCGCGCTGCTCAACCTGATCGGCCTGATCTGGCCGGTCAAGTTCCTCTGGGCGCCGATCCTGGACCGGTACGGCCCACGGCGTGGCGGCCACTACCGCTCCTGGCTGCTGGTGCTGCAGAGCGGCATGGTGCTGGCCCTGCTGGCCCTGCTCGCCGCCGACCCGGCGACCGGGCGGATCGGCCCGATCGTGCTGATCTGCGCGCTGTTCGTGTTCCTGTCCGCCACCCAGGACATCGCCGCTGACGCGATCGCGGTGCGGATGCTGGCCGACTCGGTCCGGGGCACCGGAAACGGGATCCAGGTGTCGGCGAGCTACGTCGGCAACATTCTGGGCGGCGGCGTCTGCGTGGTGGTCTACGACCGGTTCGGCTGGCAGGCGGCGGTCGGCCTGCTCGCCGCGCTCACCGCGACCGGTCTGCTGGTGGTGTGGCGGTTCCGCGAGCCCGAGCGGATCGCCCGGCCGGCCGGGGCGCGTCAGGCGTACGGCGCGCTGCTGTCCGTCCTCGGCCAGCCCGGCTGCCGCCGCTGGGCCCTCGGCGTGGTGCCGCTGCTCTACATGGGAGCCGGTGCGGCGTACGGACTGGTGTCGCCGGCCCTGGTCGACGCCGGCTGGTCGTTGCAGCGGATCGGTTTCGTCACCGGGATCGTCACCAGCGTCCCGGCCGTCGTCGCCGGGCTGGTGGCCGGCGGCCTGGTCGACCGGATCGGCCGGGCCGGGGTGCTGGTGGTCGGTGGCGGGTCGCTGGCCGTCGCCACGGCGCTGCTGCTGCCGATGCTCACCGGCCGGGCCGCCGGCGGTTTCACCAAGGTCGCGTTGTGCTGCTTCATGGCCGCGTACACGGTGGCGAACGTCGCGCTGTACACGGTGAACATGGACTACTCCCGGCCGGGCACCGGGGGTACCGACTTCACGGTGCTGTCGTCGTTCGGGCTGGTCTGTTCCTACCTGGCCGCGGCGCTCGGCCTGACGGCGGCGGCCCGGGTCGGCTACCCGGCGGTCGCGGTGGCCGCGATCGTGCTGATCCTCGCCGGAGTCGCCGTCGGCGTCCGCCACCAGCACCGGTACCGGCCGGCGACCGGCCCGGAGCCGTTCCCGGAACCGACCGGATCACCAGGGCAACGGTCGGACGAACATGGCGTGCTGGCGCCAGCCGGGGAAGGGCACCAGGTCGCCGACGTGCTGCCAGCCCAGCACCCGCATGCTGCGCAGCACCCGGGAGTTGGAATCGGCGACCGCCAGTGAGGCCCGTTCCTCGGTTCGGCTGGCCAGCAACTGGGAGAACAACGCCACGCCGACCTGCTGACGTTGGAACTCGGGCAGCACGAACGCCTCACAGACGGCGAAGGTCCGGCCCGGCCACTCCCGGGCGAGGTCCGGGTCGGCGGCCGACCGCAGGTCGCGCCACCAGAGTGTCTCCGGTGGCAGCGGACAGCCCATCACCGTTCCGGCCAGTTGGTCGCCGACGTAGCCGACGGTGGCGGCGAATCCGGGTGCCTGCGCCGTCCACTCCAGCCGTTGCTCCACCGACGGCTCGGTGTGATCGGTCAGGTGCAGGTCCTTGGCGTGCACCTGGCGGTACACCTTTGCGAGATCGTCGATCTGCACCCGGTCGGTCAGCACCACCCGGTGGCGTGCGGCGCCGGCATCCGTCGTGTGGTCGAGGCCCATGCCACTCCCTTCGTCGATGAGGTGAGCCTAACCTAACTGGATGACCGGATTCTGCCAAGGCCGCCGGTTCCGCCGACCGGCTGCCGGTAGCCGACCGCCGCCGGGGTCGCCTGCGGAACGACCCGGTGCCCGACCAGCAACCGGTGCAGACCGATCACGATGGCGGCGACCAGGACCGCGTTGCGGGCGGCCAGCAGCACGGCCCCCGGCCAGCTTGGCGTGCCGATCACATCGGGATAGAACCACGGAAAGTAGGCGCTGGTCAGTACGGTCGCCCCGACGATCAGCACGGCCGGTGCCCGTTGGGTGGTGTCCCGGCGGGTCAGACAGACCGCGGCCAGCCCGAGCAGCCAGAGCAGATACTGCGGGGAGAGCACCCGGCTGGTGACCACCGCCACCCCGACGGCCAGCAGCGCCAGGTCGAAGCCGACCGTCGGGGTCCAGTCGATCCGGCGCCCCCGGAACAGCCACCACCAGCCGAGCAGACCCAGACCGGCGAGGGTCGCAGCGGGCAGCACGGCGGAGACCGAGGTGGCGACCGGGTGGATGAACTCCATCGCGCCGTAGCTGTACTGCACCACGATCGCCGGATCGGCGACCCGGGCCAGGACCAGCGGGGTGGCGGCGACCGACTCGACCTGGAGCCCACGGTCCACCTGGTTGTCCGAGAAGCCGGACCAGGCGCCGGCATATGAGACGGTCAGCACGGCGCCCAGCACGGCCGTCGCGGTCACGAAGCCGATCGACATGGGGCGCAGCCCGCGCAGCGGCCGAGCGGTGATCAGCAACATCGCCGGCCAGACCTTGGCCAGCGCACCGACCGCCAGCGTCGCACCGGCCAGCGCCGGCCGGCGGACCGTGGCGGCCAGCGCGACCACCGCCGGCGCGGTGACGAAGATGTCGTACCGGGCGTAGGTCAGCAGGCTCAGCAGCGGTACGGCGAGCGCCCAGCACAGCGCGCCGGCGATCCGGTTTCCGCCCCGGGACAGCCGGATCAGGGCCAGCAGGACCACCAGGTCCGCGCCGAGGGCGAACAGGACGAAGACCGTGGTGTAGCCGGTCCGCGTCGACTCGGCGACCCAGCCGACCGCGACGAACAACGCCGCCGCGCCCGGCGGATACTGCCACATCGGGTCGGCGCCCGGCACCCGGCCGTCGCGCAGCTGCCCGCTCCACCGTCGGTACAGGTCGACGTCGGCGAACACCTCACCGGCGTCCAACCCGGGAACGAGTTGTGCGTAGACCGCCATCAGCGCGGCCCGGGTGACCAGCCACACCAGTACCGTCGCCGGCACCGCCCACCGGCTCTGTAGGAGTCTCATCCGCGTCGGCAGCGTCAGCTCGACGGCGGTGCGACCAGCTGCGGGCCGGGCCGACCGCGCAGCACCCGCAGCGCGACGGCCGGGCGGACCACCGCAGACAACGGTGCGACCAGGTGGAACACGTCGGTCAGGACGCGCTGCACGTACGGATCGCGGTTGGCGACGTCGGCCGCCCGGTCCAGGTACCAGCGGGACAGCACACCGCCGCGCCGCGGTCGTGGCCCGACGGTCGTCGGGTACCGCAGGTCGGCGCCGGTGGCGATCAGCCAGGCGGTCTCGCTGCAGCCGGCCACCCGGGCCTGCGCCGCGCGGCCCAGCGTGCCACCGCTGTCGCGCAGCTGCTCGGCCAGCACCACCGCCGTCCGGGCGGCCACGGCCATCCCCTGGCCGTAGACCGGGTTGAAGGTGCACGAGGCGTCGCCGACCACCGCGAACCCGTCCGGCCAGCGTGGCATCGTCTCGTATCGGCGGCGATGGTTCGCGGTGTTGCGGAACCCGTGGATCGGTGAGTCGGGCGTGGCGTCGCGGATCGCCTGGTGGATCAGCGGGCTGCGCAGCCCACGGGCGAACTCCAGGAAACCGGCCTCGTCGGTCGGCGGGTGGTCGCCGCCCAGGCCGCCGAGGGTCACCATCCACCGTCCGTTCTCGATCGGATAGATCACCCCGCCCCGACCAGACCGGGGCGGCTGCGGCATCACCACGATGTTCTTCCACCCGGCACTGGCCCCCGGCGGCAGCAGGTAGCGCCGACTCGCGTAGCCGAGCCCGGCGTCGACCCGGGTCTCGTCGGGGCGGCCGTAGCCGAGCTCGGCCAACCAGTCCGGCGCGTGCGAGCCGCGGCCGCTGGCGTCCACCACCAGGTCGGCCGGCAGGCTCCGGTCGGCGGCACCCGCCGCGCGGGGACGCATCCGTACGCCGGTGACCGCGTCGCGGCCGTCGGCGCCGAGTAGCCCGATCACGTCATGGGACGGCTCGAACCGGATCCGTGGATCGGCGGCCAGCCGTTGGCGGACCGCCCAGTCGAGCAGCTCCCGGCTGGTCCCGACCAGCTGGTGGGTCGCCGGGAACCGTTCCCGCCACCCGGTCGGCGCCAGGTACAGGACGTCGGTCGGCGCGTCGACCCGAACCGCGCCGGCGGCGTGCAGTTCGGCGATCAGGCCGGGGAAGAGCTGATCGAGCGCACGCTGCCCGGCGGTGATCAGCACGTGCAGGTGGTGCGCCTGCGGGACGCCGGCGCGGACCTGCGGCGCGTCGGGGAACCGGTCCCGGTCGACCACGGTCACCCGGTCGACGTGGTCGGCGAGTGCGCGGGCCGCGCACAGCCCGGCGAGACTGCCACCGATGACGACTGCGTGCCGGGCGGCGGAAACGGATCGGGCCATGCCGCTATCTTCGCTGATCGGTCCGATGTGCACCACCGGGCATCCGCCGGTACACCGGGGCGAGTCGGCGGTGCAGCTCCCGGTAGACGTCGAAGAGTTCGTCGTAGCGGACGCGGTGCGCCGCCGTCGGGGCGAACACCTGGTCGCTCCGCAGCAACGCCGGGATCTGCCCGAACGTCAGCTGCCCGGTGCCGACCGCGCCGATCCAGCCGGCGCCACGGGCGTTGACCGCGACCGGGTCCGGGTCCCGACGCACCTCGACGCCGAGCACGTCGGCGAAGATCTGGCACCAGGCCGTCGACCGGGCACCGCCACCGGTGACGGTCAACGAGGTCACCGGGGTGCCGAGGAACCGGTCGACCGCCGCCGACAGCCACCGGGTGTTCAACGCGACGCCTTCGAAGACGGCCCGCAGCAGATCGGACCGGTTGGTGTCGAGCGAGATGTTGACGAACGCGGCACGCAGGTCCGGATCGTCGACCGGCGCGCGTTCGCCGTACAGCCACGGCAGGTAGAGCACCCCGTTGGCGCCGGCCGGCACGGTCGGCAGGATCGCGTCGAACGCGTCGAAGATCGACGTCTCGTCGGTGGCGAGGCGGCCGGCGCCGACCAGCGGGTCGTCGTACTCGACGATCTTGTCCTTCAGCCAGGTCAGGTTCGCCCCGGCGGTGGCCTGCAGCGCGGTCATCAGGTACCGGTCGCCGATCGCGCACGGCACGGCGGCGATCTGCGCGACCGGGTCGGTCTTCTTGCGGCGCACGTGCGCCGCGATCCACGACGAGGTGCCCAGGTACAGGTGCGGGTCGTCGTCGGCGGTGGTGCCGGCACCGATCGCCGCCGCCGTGGTGTCGATCGCCCCGGCCACCACCTGGACGGTCGGCGGCAGACCGAGGTGGGCGGCGGCGTCCGGGTGCAGCGTGCCGATCACCTCGGTGCAGGCCACGATCGGCGGCAGTTTGTCCGCGTCGATGCCGCAGTCGGCGACCAGGGCGGGAGAGTAGCGGACCCGGTCGGGTCGGCGGTTGTCCGTCACCCAGGAGGTGAGGATCGAGTCGACCGTGGCCACCGTACGGCCGGTCAGCTTGAGGTTGATCCAGTCCAGCGCGTTGAGGAAGGTCGCGGTCCGCGCGTACACCTCGGGCATGGTGTCGCGGACCAGCAGCATGTGCGCGGCCGGGTCCTTGCCGGTGGTGGAGGGCATCCCGCCGGTCAGCCGCAGCCAGCGCACGATCCGGCGGACCGCCATCCCGCCGTACGCCGGGAAGCCGCCGAACTGCCGCCGCAGGTGCGCCGCGCCGCGCATGTCCAACCAGGTGATGCAGCGGGTCAGTGGCGCCCCGGCGGCGTCCACCGCGATGGTCCCCTCGCCCTGGGTGGACGAGCAGACGGTGGTGACCGCGCGCAGGTGCTCCGGGTGGGCCCGGCCGAGGTCGGCGACCACTTCGCCGAGCGCCGTCCACCAGGCCTGCGGGTCCTGTTCGGCGCCGCCGCCGGGCAGCACCAGCAGCGGCACCGGGCGCTGCGCCCAGCCGGTCACCGTACCGTCGGCGGCGACCAGCGCGGCCTTCATCCCCGAGGTGCCCAGGTCGATCGCCAGCACCTGCGGTGGGACGGCCGACACCGGGTCAGACCCCTTCCACCTGCGCGAACACCCGGTCGAACCGGTCCAGCGCGGTGTCGATCACCTCGTCGGTGTCGGCCATCGAGGTGTACATCCGGGAGCCGGCCAGGGTGATGACGCCATGCGCCGTGTACGCCGCACCCATCTGCTCCATCAGCCGCTTGCGGGACTTGTTCTCCCGGAGCAGCTTGATCGGGTTGCGCATGTCGAGCAGCATGACGCCACTGCACTCCAGATGCACGATCGACCCCTGGTTGTAGGCCACGTACGGCAGACCGTACCGGTCGATCAGCCGCTGCAGTCCCCGGGTGAGCCGGTCCCCGGCCCGGCCGGCGATCACCGGGGCGTTGGTCCGGGCCATCTCGGCGATCGCGAAATAGCCGGCCGCACAGGACAGCGGGTTCGCCGACAGGGTGCCGCCGACCTGGATGTGCGTCCCGCCGCGCCCGTCTAGCCCGGCACCGAAGACGGCCATCACGTCGGCCCGCCCGCCGACGCCGCCGGCCATCGGGTAGCCGCCGGAGACCGCCTTGCCGAACACGGTCAGGTCGGGGGTGACGCCGAAGTAGCCGGCCGCTCCGCCGAGGCCGACCCGGAACCCGGTGACCACCTCGTCGAAGATCAGCAGCGCGCCGAACTCGTCGCACAACGCGCGGACCCTGGCGTTGAAGTCACGTGGCACCGGGCGGGTGCCGGACTCCGGGCCGAGTGGTTCGACGATCACCGCAGCGGTGCCGCCGCGGACCCGGTTCTCGATCAGTTTGCGGCGCAACGCCCCGAGATCGTGCGGGAACGCCTCCCGGGTGTTGGCGGTGGCGCCGAACGGGATGCCCTTGGCGTTCATCCGGTACGTGCCGGGCACCCGCAGCCCGTACACCATCGTGTCGGACCAGCCGTGGTACGCGCCGCCGACCTTGATCACCATGTGTTTGCCGGTGAAGGCGCGGGCACCCCGGACCGCCGCCATCACCGCCTCGGTGCCGGAGCCGAGCGACCGGTACATCTCGATGTGCGGCAGGTACCGGTGGATGATCTCGGCGAGCTTCAGCTCGTACTCGTGGAACAGCCCGGTCACCGGCCCCGACTCCTTGACCACCGCGGCGACCTGCTCGTTGACCGGGCCGTAGTTGCTGCCCAGGATCGTCGGGCCACCGGCCTGCAGGAAGTCGATGTAGGTGTTGCCGTCGCGGTCGGTCAGGTAGGCGCCGTCGGCCGCGTCGATCGCCAACGGGAACGGGTAGTTGAAGGCCAGGTTGTGCTGTACCCCGCCCGGGATGCGCTTCTTCGCCCGGTCGGTGATCTCCTTGCTGGCCCGGCACCGGTCGTTGAAGTAGCCGAGCACGTCGAGCATCGCGTCGTGGCGCAGCCCGCGTACCGGCTGGGCGACCAGGGCCTTGAGCCGGCGCATCGTGTCGTCGACGTCCAGGTACTCGGTTATCGCGTAGCCGAGTCGCGCGGACTCGCTGCCCGGGGTCTGAGCGGTGGTGGTGTCGGCGACCGGTGGCCCGGCGGCGGCGATCTCGGCCGCCACCGCGTCCGCGCTGGGCAGTTGCTCGTCGGCGGGCACCCGCACCGGCGGGACCGCCTCGGTGAGCTGCGCGGCGATCCGCTTCTCGTCGGCGCGCAGCTTGGTGAACGCGACCTCCCGGATCGCGGTCGGGATGGTGTAGACCTTGCCGGTTTCGCTGGTCAACGCCAGGAGATAGGCGATCGACACCTTCTCCAGCAGGGCCATGTTGAACACCGCGCGGTCCGGGTCGGTGCCCAGCGCGACGACGCCATGGTTGGCGATGATGAACGCGTTGTCGCCGCTAACCACCTTCTTCTGCACGTTGCGGGCCAGCATCCCGGTGCCGGACGGGGCGTAGTCGACGATCGCCACCTGGCGGCCGAGGAAACGCACCTGCTCGTCGGTGAGCGCCGGGATCGGACGGCGCAGGAACGCCAGGGCCGAGGCGTACGGCTGGTGGGTGTGCACGATCGCGTTGACGTCGGGCCGCTGCCGGTAGATGTTGGCGTGCATCCCGGCCTCGATCGACGGCGCGAGGTCACTACCGGTGCCGTCGGGTATGTGCGTACCGTCGAAGTCGACCAGGCAGATGTCCTCGATCCGCATCCGGTCGTAGTCGTAGTTGCTCGGCGTGACGGCGTACAGCCGGTGCCCCGGAACCCGGACCGACACGTTGCCCTCGGTGGCCTTCAGATAGCCCCGGTCCAGCATGGTTCGACACATGTCGACGACGTGCCTGCGGGAAGTGTGGTGGTCCATGGCGGGTCCTCCGGTCCTCCGGGGGTACGCGGCGAGAAACCTATCCTCGCCGCCGGCCGGCGCTGGGACACCGTCCCGCCGGCAGCGGAAAACAGCGACCGGATTGTCACCACGTGACAAATTCAGGCAGCGTGCGCCCTCAACGACCCGTTCCCCTGGGTCGGATTCTCACTAAATTGTCATCACGTGACAGAGTGGCGGAGTGCGAGCCCGCCCAGTGACCGTCACCCCCTGGCAGCGGCTGCCCGCCGAGCTGGCCCCGGCGATGCGGCCCCGGCTGGCGGCGGTGGTCGACACCGTGGCCGCCGCGGTGACCGAGCTGACCCCTGAGTTCGTCGGCATCGACGACCCGAAGTTCCGGGCCGACGTCCGGACTGCGGTCGACGTCGCCCTCCAGCGTTTTCTGGACCTGGTCGGCACCACCGAGCCGGCATTGCCGCCCCGGGTACGGGAGGTCTTCGTCGCGCTCGGCGCGGCCGAGGCCCGCGAGGACCGTGGCCCCCAGGCGCTGCTCGCCGCCCTGCGGGTGGCCGGCCGACTGTTGCTGCGTCAGGTCGGTCAGGCGCTCGCCACGGTGCGCCCGGTCGACGCCGAGGCCCTCGCCGACTGCGCCGACGCGGTCACCGGTTTCGTCGACGAGCTGGCTGCGGCCGGCACCGACGGGTTCGCCCGCCAGCTGCGCGAACAGTCCGGCGAGGGCGACCGGGCCCGCCGGCAGCTGGGCGAACTGCTGCTGGTCGGCGGAGCCGGTGCCGCCACCGTGGCGGCGGCCGCCGCCCGGGCCGGCTGGCGGGACCTGGCCACCGTGCTGCCGGTCGTGCTGCCGGCCCGGCAGGCCCGCGACGCACGGTTCCGGTTCGGTACCGACGGCATCGTGGTCGACCGGGGCCGCGACGCCGTACTGCTGCTGCGCGCCGGCCCCCGGGCCACCCGACCGGTGCTGGCCGACGCGCTGCACGGCTGGCGGGCCACGGTGGGCCCGGCGTTGCCGTGGCCGCAGGTGCCCCAGGCGGTACGACTTGCCGAACTCGCGGCGACCGTCGCCCGGACCGGCGGAGCCGACCAGGGCGGTCCCGTCGACCGCACCGCCGTCTTCGCCGAGGACCACCTCACCGTGCTGGCGCTGCACGGCCACCCCGACGCGCTGGCGGTGCTGACCGGCCGCCGGCTGGCGCCCTTCGGCGCGCTGCCACCCACCCAGCGCGACGGACTGCTGCGTACGCTGCACAGCTGGCTGCGGCACTGGGGGTCCCGGTCGGCGGTCGCCGCCGAGCTGTTCGTCCATCCGCAGACCGTCAGCTACCGGCTCAAGCGGCTGCGGACGCTGCTCGGCGACGACCTGGACGACCCGGACCGACGGTTCGAGCTGCTGCTGGTGCTCGCCGCCGGCGACCCCCGCTGACCGGTCCTGCGCCGGCCGGTCAGTGGTACCGGCGCTGCCGCCACGCCGACTCGCGGGCCTCGTGGGTCAACCGTTCGTGCATCGTCGCCTCCCGCAGCCGCCGGCGGGACTTCCGCAGCAGCACCATCTCGGCCAGGACCAGGCCGACGCACACCACGGCCAGCAGCGCGGTGCCGGCCAGCGCCGGCGACCGGGCGGCGACCGGAGCGAGCCCGACCAGCACGACGACGACCGCGACCCGGGTGACGGTGACCGTGCCGAGCATCCGGGCCTGGAACCCCACCTGGGCGACGAAGAACAACGCCGCCCCGCCGTAGGCCAACGGCATGGTCGGAGCCGCGGCCGGGGTGGACAGGTCGACCCCGGCGGTGCCCAGATGATGCAATGCCTCCTCCATGCCGAGCGCGGTCAGGATCAGCCCGGCGATCATCGGCTGGTGCAGGTAGACGTACGCGTCGCGGGCCAGCGCCGCGCGGGACCGGGCCTCGTCGGTGGCGTGGAACGCCTGCAGCGCGGCCGGCGCGACCAGGTCGAAGTGTGACCACCACAGGGCGGCGGCGACCGCCACCGCGAAGGTCGCGCCGGCCACCGCCGGCCAGGTGACCGGCCGGGCGATCAGATCGCTACCGACGCCGACCGACACGATCAGTTCGCCCAGCGCGATCATCAGGATGAGCTCGAACCGCTCCACCCAGTGGCTGGCCGCCCGCACCGCCCATCCCCAGGTGGCCAGCAGGTATCCGGCGGCGTACTCGACCGTCAGAGCGGCCAGCCAACAGCCGACCTGCAGCGCGAACACGACGTTCGACGACAGACCCAGGTACGGCACCACACCGGCGCCGACCAGCAGCGCGGTGGCGAGCAGCGGAGGGACCGCCAGCCGACCCAGCCGGGGACCACCGGCCCGGCCGTCGTCCGGGGCCAGCCCGTACAGCAGCAGGTGCAGGCCCCGGACGACCAGGTAGCAGCCGGCCATCAGCAGCGGACCGGGCAGGCCGCTCGGCTTGTCGGTGAACGCCTGCGGGATGGTCAGCGCGGCGGTGAAGACCGCTGCCATCGCCGCGAACATCACCAGCGGGGCGATGCCCTCCCCGAGCCGGATTCGGTTGGCGAGCATCAGGTGTGAACACCACGCCCACCACAGCAGCGCCAGGATGAGCATCCCGGCGACGAGACCCTGGCCGGTGAGCTCGCCGGCGGTCACCCGGGCGATGTTGTAGAACGCGAAGACGAAGACCAGGTCGAAGAAGATCTCCAGCCGGTCGACCCGGGCGCCGGGACGGACCGAGCGCAGCCCGCCGCGCGCCGGCCGGGTCTCGTCCATGCCTGCCTCCGCAGCGGCCTTGCCGTGCCTGCGTCCGGCCGAACCAACCCGGACCCGTCAGTGTGCGCCTGCTCACCTGCGGTGATGGTAGTTCGTTGGCGGGTGGCGGACCGGAAAATCGACGCCGGGCAGTGGTCGGGCCGCCGTCGGCCCGGGCCAGCTGACATGTGATACGGACTGGGAAACCCGGAAATGGCCCGATGGATCTCGTCGCTGTGCACCAGTGCAATCATCCCGTGGCACTGTCTGGACTCGATGATCCCATTTATAGTTGCCGTGCCACCGTTCGTGTTCGCGGACGCGCCTGTCCGGTGTGTCCGTCATCTTGCTGGAGGTTCGTTAAAATGACGGCAACTATCGGACAATCGGGCGATGTGCGAGCCGATGTGGAAAATGCCAACATCGCCCGGATCTACGACTATTACCTCGGTGGACTCTACAACTTCGCGATCGATCGCGAACGGGCCGAACGCATCAAGCTGATGCTGCCCAGCGTCGACCTGCTCGCCCGGAGCAACCGGGACTGGCTGCGCCGTTCGGTGCGCTACCTGGTCGGCCAGGGCGTGCGGCAGTTCATCGACATCGCCTCAGGACTGCCGACGGTCGGCAACACGCACGAGGTGGCGCACGCCCTCGACGCCCAGGCCCGGGTGGTCTATGTGGACAACGACCACTCGGCTGTCGTCCACGGTGAGGACATCCTCGCCACGGAGCCGCTGGTGGCGATGGCCGAGGTCGACGGTAAGTACCCCGACCAGGTGTGGTCGCACCCGGCGGTCCGCGAGCTGATCGACCTGTCGCAGCCGGTGGGCATCGTCCTCGGCGGGCTGCTCGTCTTCGTTCAGGACGACGAGGATCCGGCCGGGCTCGTCGCGGCCTACCGGGACGCGCTGGCACCGGGCAGCTACATCGCGATGTCGCACCTCAGCGCGGACACGGCCGACGAGGAGACCCGCGGGCAGGTGGACCGGATGGTCGCCGCCTACCAGGCCGGCGTCGGCGCGAACCTCTACGTCCGGGACAAGGCCACCATCACCTCTTGGTTCGACGGCATGGAGCTGGTCGAGCCCGGTGTGACCCTGATGGCGGACTGGCGGCCGGACCCGGGTCTCGACGTGGACGCACAGACCCCGTCCCGGCAGCTCGGCTACGGCGGAATGGCCCGCGTCGGGTAACTCATCCGGTAAGCGCGGTTCGGTACCCCCCCGGCTCTTGGCCGGACACCGTCCTGGAGCCGCCTGGCGAGCGTCCGGCCCCGTCGACCAATTGGGTCAACCTCCCGGCCCGGTCCCGCGTCTTCGTGGTGTCCGCTCGACCAGGAGGTTTCCCGTGACCGTCACCCCCAATCCGGGCAGTTCCGAACCGCTGTGGTCGGTGGGCGGCATCACCGCCGCGGTCACCGCGCTGCTGGGCGTGGTGACCGCGTTCGGTCTGCCGCTCACCGAGGCACAACAGGCCGCGGTCCTCGGCCTCGCCGCGGTTCTCGCTCCACTGATCGTCGCGCTGGTCGGCCGCGCCCGGGTGTACGCGCCGGCGACCGTCGAACGACTAGTCGGTGACACCACCCCCGGGGCCGACGGGTGAGCCATGCCGGTCCGGGCTAGGGCCGGCGGAGGTCGGCTACCGCGCCACAAGCTCCCGGCCGATGGTGGACAATCGGCCGGTGCCGTGACGCGGTGGGAGGTAGCGGGTGCGGATCCTGCTGGTCGACAACTACGACTCCTACACGTACAACCTCTTCCAGCTGCTCGCGGCGGTCGCCGGCAGCGAGCCGACCGTGCTGGCCAACGACGACCCCCGGCTTGCCGCCGTCGACCGGCTTGCCGCGCAGTGCGTGGTGATCTCGCCCGGCCCAGGTCGGCCGCACCGGGTGACCGACCTGGGCTGGGGGTGGGAACTGCTCGACCGCCGTCGCGACCTGCCGGTGCTCGGGGTGTGCCTCGGTCACCAGGCGATCGCGTTGCACGCTGGCGCGCGGGTCGACCAGCGGCGGGCCCGGCACGGACTGATCGACCGGGTGCGGCACACCGGTGCCGGACTGTTCGCCGGCATACCTCAGGGTTTCGCGGCGGTCCGGTACCACTCGCTGCGGGTGGCTGAGCCGGTGCCGGCGGACCTCATGGTGAGCGCGTGGGCCGCCGACGGCACGGTGATGGCGTTGACGCACCGTCGGTTGCCCCGTTGGGGCGTGCAGTTCCATCCGGAGTCGATCGCCAGCGAACACGGCGCCCAGCTGGTCGGCAACTTCCTGGCCCTGGCCCGGGCCGCCGGGTCCGCCGCCGCCACCGCCCGTCCGGTGGCGGCCGGGCCGCGCCGTGCCGCCCCCGCACCGGTGACAACCCGGCAGCCGGCACCTGACCCTGCGGCCCCCGATCCTGCGGCCTCCGGCCCGGGCTGGCGGCGCGACGTGACGGTCCTCGACGCGGAGATCGACACCGAGGCGGTCTTCCAGGATCTGTACGCCGACGCACGGTACGCGTACTGGCTCGACGGCGCCGACGTCGCGGCCGGGCGTTCCCGGTTCTCCTTCCTCGGTGACGCCGACGGACCGCTGGCCGAGGTGCTCAGCTACCGGATCGGCAGTGGCCGGGTCGAGGTGCGCCGGCCGGACCGTCCCGTCGGGCAGGAGACCGGCGGCATACTCGACGTGCTGCGCCAGCGGTTGGCGCGGCGGCGGCTGCCCCCAGCTGGGCTGCCGTTCGACTTCGCCGGCGGCTACGTCGGCTATCTCGGCTACGAGATGAAGGCCGACTGTGCGCCCACCACCGCCCGCCGGGCCGACACCCCCGACGCGGTCTGGATCTTCGCCGACCGGCTGGTCGCCGTCGACCACCTGCACCGGCGCACCTACCTGGTGGCGCTGAGCATCGACGACGTCGGGCAGCACGCTGCCCGGGACTGGCTGGCGGCGACGGCGACCCGGCTGCGCGCGGTGCCGTCGTCGGTGCGGCCCGGGCCGTCCGACAAGCCGTCGGCACCGGACGCCGGGACGGACCTGTGGCGCTGGGTGACGCCCGCCCGCGACCGCAGCCGCTACCTCGCCGACGTCGACGCGGCCCGCACCCAGCTGCGACGCGGCGAGAGCTACGAGATCTGCCTGACCAACCAGTTGTGGCTACCGCCGGTCGCGGATCCGCTGGCCTACTACCGGACGCTGCGTCGGATCAACCCCGCGCCTTACGCCGCGTACCTGCGGCTGGGCGACGTCGCCGTGGCCAGCTCCTCCCCGGAGCGGTTCCTGCGCATCCGCCCGGACGGCCGGGTCGACAGTAGCCCGGTGAAGGGCACCTCGGCCCGTGCGGACGACGCCGACGAGGACGACCGGCTACGTCGTACGCTGGCCAGCTCAGCCAAGACCCGGGCCGAGAACCTGATGATCGTCGACCTGCTCCGCAACGATCTCGGCCGGGTCTGCGAGGTCGGCTCGGTGCGCGTCCCCCGGTTCCTGGCCACCGAGACCTACCCGACCCTGCACCAGCTGGTGTCCACGGTCGAAGGGCGGCTGCGTCCGTCGACCGGCGCGGTCGACTGCGTACGGTCGTGTTTCCCCGGCGGGTCGATGACCGGTGCGCCGAAGCTGCGCACCATGGAGATCATCGACCGGTTGGAGCAGCGGGCCCGGGGGATCTACTCCGGTGCCCTCGGCTACTTCGGTCTCGGCGGCGGTGCCGACTTCAGCATCGTGATCCGTACTGCGGTGCTGACCGGCGACGGGGTCACCATCGGCACCGGCGGTGCCATCGTGCTGGACTCCGACCCGGCCGACGAGTACGCCGAGACGATGCTCAAGGCGCGGGCGCTGCTCGTCGCGTACCGGTCGGCCACCCGGTCGGTCCGGTGACCGGGTGAGCTGGACCCCGGCAACCAGGGCGATCCGGCTCACGGCCGAGCGTCAGGCCGCAGGCATGACCGGTCGTCGGCCGGGTACCCGGCCCCGGTGGCTCAGGACACTGCGACCCGCGTCCCCGCCGTCGACGTCGCGCTAGACGCGGACGTGATGGTGCCCGCCCGCACCCGGGCGGTGGTGCTGTTCGCCCACGGCAGCGGCAGCTCCCGGCTCAGTCCACGCAACCGTACGGTGGCCGGCCGGCTGCACGCGACCGGCCTCGCGACCGTCCTGGCCGATCTGCTGACCAAGGAGGAGGAGCAGATCGACGCGACCACCGCCCAACTGCGCTTCGACATCGCCCTGCTCAGCCGGCGGTTGACCGCGGTGGTGGACTGGGCCGTCGAGCAGCCGGAACTCGACGGCCTGCCGGTGGGACTGTTCGGCGCCAGTACCGGCGCGGCGGCGGCGCTGAGTGCCGCCGCCGCCCGGCCGGAACGGGTCGGTGCCGTTGTGTCGCGGGGCGGCCGGCCCGACCTGGCCGGCAATGTCCTGGCCGAGGTACGGGCACCGACCCTGCTGCTGGTTGGGGAGCTTGATCCGCAGGTCGCGGAGCTCAACGCGGCGGCTGCGGCCGCCCTGCGGGCACCGCACGACCTGCGGGTGGTGCCGGGCGCCGGTCACCTGTTCGCCGAGCCGGGCGCGCTGGACCGGGTCGCCGCCGACGCCGCCGGCTGGTTCGACACACATCTGCGGTGAAAGTCGCTGCGTTCCGTCGCTGACCCGTCACTTAGTCGCGCTAGCTGCGAGTGACGTGCGCGCACTTGTTACGGTCGTCGACCGGTGCGACGTACGGAGGACGCGGCGATGATGAACGGGACCATTGCTTACCTGGTGACCGGGCTGGGATGCCTGATCGCGACGGCTGGTGTGGTGGTGGCGATCGCCGTGTGGCATACCCGGACCCGGGCCGGTGGCTCTCGGAAGAGGCCCGGTGGGGGACCGGTCGACCCGTTCCACACCGGTGACACCGACGCGTTGCGTGGCGATCCGCGTCGCCTCGGCCCCGGTGACATCGTGGAGATCCGGGCACAGTCGTACGCGGTCCGCGGCAGCCTGCACTTCGCCGAGGGCAGCTGGACCTGGAGCGAGCACTTCCTCGACGACGCGCGGGGCGACAAGCTGTGGCTCTCCGTCGAGTCCGATCCCGACCTGGAGCTGGTGTTGTGGCGGGCGGCCGGGCCTGACCTGCAACACCTGCAGCCCGGCCCGGCGGTGGTGGACGTCGCTGGGCGCCGTTACCGGCTCGACGAGTCCGGCCAGGCCCGGTTCACCAGCGTCGGGGCGACCGGGCTGACCCCCAGCGGCTACGTGCGCTACTTCGACTACACCGCCCCGGACAACGCCCGGCTGTCCTTCGAAGGTTTCGGCGACTCGGGCCGCTGGGAGGTCGGCTTCGGCGAGGTGCTGCACCGCGCCGAGGTGATGATCTACCCGTCCGCTGGTCAGGCACCGACCGTCGGGAAGGCCTGACATGCTGGTCGCCCTGGACGCACCGTACGTCGACACCAGCGCGGCGGAGCTCAGCTTCGCGCTCGGTCTGGCCGAGCGACCCGCCCTGCACGTGCTCGAGCTGCCCCTGCCGGGTGCCGGCGGTGGCGCCCGCTCCGGTTCGCGGCCGACCGGTTCGCAGCCGGCAGGGCTGCTGCGCCTGCGGTTGCTCGGGGCCTCGCATCAGGTCGTGCTGCGTACCGCCGGCCATGACCTGGTCGAGACACTCGCCTGCCTGCCCGGTCACCCGCCCGACCTGCCGGCGGTGGTGGACGCCGATGACGGCTACCGGTTCGCCGCGCGGGCGCTTCGGCTGTCGGCCGGCGAACTCGCCGGGCGGGCCGACCGCCTCCGCCGGCAGCTGACCGGTGACCCGCACGCCCTGGTCGGCGTCTTTCCGGGCAGCCCGGACGCACTCACCGCGCTGCACGCCCGGATCGATGGTGCGCGGATCAGTTGGCGCACCTGGCATGCGTACCCGCAGACAGCCGAGTTGGTCGAGACCGAGACGGTGGTGACAGTACGGTGACTTCCCGCAAATGGATCGTCGGTGGCGTGGTCCTCGCTCTGGTGGGCGTGATCGTGTCGTGCTGCGGGCTGGCCGTCGGCACTTTCTCCGCCCGCGGCTACGTCGAGCGCAGCTATGCCCGTTCGGTGGTCGACGACATCGGCTCCGACGCCGAGGGGTACCGCTCCGATCTGCCACCGCGCCAGGTGGCGCAGCAGCTCACCCGGGCGTTCAGCCCGGCCGACGAGTACACCGTCGGTGACCGCTACTACCTGCGCTACGGCGACGACTCGGTGGTCATCCTGCCGATCGCCGCCGGCTCGCTGATCCTGCTGGAACGCATGACGACCGCGTACCCCCGGTACCGCTCCGTCGTCGGCAACTCGTGGAACTGGCAGCGCGGCAGCACGATCCGGGGCGGCGGTCCCGGCACCGGCAAGTAACCACCCCCATCCCACCACCTGGAGTTGGCACATGTTCCGCACTCTGTTCGTCGATCTGCTGCTCACCCTGGCGTACGCCGGGGTCGGGCTGGTCCTGATGGCGCTCGGCTACCTGCTGGTCGACCTGGTCACCCCCGGCAAGCTGCACGAACTCATCTGGGCGCAGCGCAACCGCAACGCGACCGTGCTGCTCGCCTCGAACTTGCTCGCGGTGGGCACCATCGTCGTCGCGGCGATCGCCGCCGGGGAGAACAGCTTCGTCACCGGCCTGGTCGGCACCGCCGGGTACGGGCTGCTCGGCCTGCTGGTGATGGCGGTGTCGTTCGTGCTGCTGGACGCGGTCACGCCGGGCCGCCTCGGGGAAATCCTGGTGGACCGGGAGCCGCACCCGGCGGTCTGGGTCAGCGCGACCATTCACCTTGCCACCGGCGCCATCGTGGCGGCGGCGATCAGTTGATGTCGGCGGTCAGTTGATGTCGGCGGTAGCGGTGCCGGCGCCGGGCGACGGTGCCGGCACCGGCCGCCGGTACGCCCGGCTGGCCCGGCCGGCGGTGCTGGCCGCGGTCTTCGTCTGCGCGGCCTGCGGCCTGGTGTACGAGCTGGCGCTGGTCGCCCTCGGCAGCTACCTGATCGGTGACACGGTCGGCCAGGCGTCGATCGTGCTGGGCGTGATGGTCTTCGCGATGGGCGTCGGCGCGTTGGCGGCCAAGCCGCTGCAGCACCGCGCGGTGGTCGCCTTCGCCGCGGTCGAGCTCACCCTGGCGCTGCTCGGCGGGTTGTCGGTGCTGGGCCTGTACGCCGCCTTCGCCTGGCTGGACCTCTATGCGCCCGCGCTGGTGGCGACCGCGTTCGTGCTGGGGCTGCTGATCGGGGCGGAGATTCCGCTGCTGATGGTGCTGCTGCAGCGGATCCGGGCGCAGGCGGCCGGCAGCGCGGTCGCCGACCTGTTCGCGGCCGACTACGTCGGTGCCCTGCTCGGCGGCCTGGCCTTTCCGTTCCTGCTGATCCCGTTCTTCGGCCAACTGCGAGGGGCGTTGCTGGTCGGCGCGGTGAACGCGCTGGCCGGAATCCTGCTGGTCGGCACGGTCTTCCGGGGCGATCTCGGCCGACGGGGCCGGGCCGGTGTCGCGCTCGCCGCCACGGTGGTGATGGCGACGCTGGCCGGTGCCTACCTGGTCGCGGTGGACTTCGAGGTGACCGCGCGGCAGCAGCTCTACCGGGATCCGGTGGTGCACGCCGAACGCAGCCGATACCAGGAGATTGTCCTTACCCGGGCGGTGTCGCCGGTCGCCGACGGCTCCGACCTGCGGCTGTACCTCGACGGGGATCTGCAGTTCAGCTCGGTGGACGAGTACCGCTACCACGAGGCGTTGGTCCATCCGGCGCTGTCTGGGCGGCGCGACCGGGTGCTGCTGCTCGGCGGGGGGGACGGGCTGGCGCTACGCGAGGTGCTGCGCTACCCGGACGTCACCTCGGTGACGGTCGTCGAGCTGGACCCGGCGGTGGTCGCGTTGGCCCGGGCCGAGCCGGACATTCGGGCGCTCAACAATTCGGCCTTCGACGATCCGCGGGTACGCCTGGTGCACGCCGACGCGTTCGCCTGGCTGCGCGGAGCACCAGGCGTGTTCGACGCGGTCGTCGTCGATCTGCCGGACCCGGACCAGACCGCTACGGCGAAGCTCTACTCGGTGGAGTTCTACTCGCTCCTCCGGCAGGCCCTCGGTCCGCA
The DNA here is from genome assembly GCF_029626105.1 of Solwaraspora sp. WMMD792. NCBI lineage: Bacteria > Bacillati > Actinomycetota > Actinomycetes > Micromonosporales > Micromonosporaceae > Solwaraspora > Solwaraspora sp. WMMD792. Next base: position 2,856,851 of record NZ_JARUBH010000009.1, on the reverse strand, counting down.
GGGCAGGATGGTGGTGCAGGCCGGGTCCCCGTACTTCGCGCCACGTGCCTTCTGGTGCATCGAGGCGTCGGTGCGGCAGGCGGGCTGGACGACCCGGCCGTACCACGTCGATGTTCCGTCGTTCGGCGACTGGGGTTTCCTGCTCGCGGTCGCCGACGGCGAGGGAGCCGGCCCGGTGCCGACGCCGCAGGTGCCGGCGGAGGCGCCCGCGCTGCGCTTCCTGGCGCCCGAGGTGCTGCGGGCGGCGCAGATCTTTCCACCGGACCGGGGCCCGGTGCCGGTCGAACCGTCGACGCTGCTGGACCCCCGGGTGCTCGCCTACAGCCGGGCGGCGTGGCGCGGCTACTGATCCACCGTGTTGGCTTGATGTGTGGACGATCACCGGCGACGGGTGAGCGGTACCACCGGCAGCCAAGCAAGCGACCGGTATGGTCGGTGGCTGGTTGGTCAGCACGAGGGGGTGCCCGATGGCGGCGGTGTCGGACTGGATGACGCCCGGGGCGCACCCGGTCGCGGACGGGGTGTACCGGATTCCGCTGCCGATGCCCGACGACGCGCTGCGGGCGGTCAACGTCTACGCGATCGAGGACGACGCCGGGCTGGTGCTGGTCGACGCCGGTTGGGCGGTGCCGGCCGCCCGCAAGGCCCTCGATGCGGCGCTCGGTGACCGTGGGCACGACCTCGCCGCGATCCGCCGTTTCCTGGTCACTCACATCCACCAGGACCACTATTCGCAGGCGGTTGCGATCCGGCGGGAGACCGGGGTGCCGATCGCGCTCGGGGTGGGCGAGCGGCCCAGCCTGGAGTTCATGGCGGCCGGCACCGACGAGCCGTACGCCGCCCCACTGGCCCAGTTGTGTGCCGCCGGTGCCGCCGACCTCGCCGACCAGGTGCAGCGGCTGACCGCCGACGCGGAGCAGCCGGAACTCGACTGGCAACCGCCGGACGAGTGGCTGTCCGGTGAGCGCGAGGTGGCGTTGTCCGGCCGCCGGTTGCGGGCGTTGCCGACCCCGGGCCATACCGCCGGGCACTACGTCTTCCGCGACCCGCAGGCCGGGCTGCTCTTCGCCGGTGACCACGTGTTGCCGGGCATCACCCCGTCGGTCGGCTTCGAGGCGGTGGCGGCGCACCGCCCGCTGGGCCGTTACCTGGAGTCGCTGCGGGCGGTACGTGCGTTGCCGGACGCGCTGCTGCTGCCGGCGCACGGGCCGGTGGGCGACAGCGTCCATCGACGGGTGGACGAACTGCTGGCCCATCACCGGGACCGGTTGGCCGAGATGGTGGTTGCGGTCGGTGCCGGCGCGCGGACCGCGTACCAGGTGGCGCGGACCCTGCCCTGGACGCGACGTCGCCGCACGCTCGACGATCTGCCGCCGTACCACCGGATGCTGGCGGTCAACGAGACGGCGGTGCATCTGGACCTGCTGGCCGAGCAGGGTCGGGTGGTGTCGCACCGGACGGGCGGCGTGACGGCGTACCGGCCGGTGGACTGACCACGGGTTTCGCGGCGGCACGGGATGCGGTAGTGTCGATCACCAAGCAAGCGCTTGTGAGGTGATCGTGATGCTGTCAGCCGACCCGACGCCGATCCGGGCCCCCGGTGGCCGTCGATGACGGTGATCAACCGACCGGCGGACCCGACCAGCCTGCTACGCCCCGGCATTCTGATCGACGGACGGTGGCGCGACACCGGCACCGGCGGTCGACGCGACCACGTCGACCCGGGCACCGGCCGTGTCCAGCAGAGCTTCGCCCTGGCCGGGACCGTCGAGGTCGACGAGGCGGTCGCCGCCGCCCGGGCTGCCGCCCCCGGCTGGCGCAGCTGGCCCACCGACCGGCGTCGCCAGGTGCTGTCCCGCCTCGGCGACCTGATTCGGGCCAACGCCGCCGACCTCGCCGCGATCAACGCGCTCGAGGTCGGCACTCCGGCGGCCCTGTCGTACGGCCGCTACACCACCGGTCAGACCTTCTTCGACTACTACGCCGGCTGGCTGGACAAGGCCGCCGGCGACGCGCTGCGGATGCCCGGAGCGTTGGACCTGACCCTGCTGGAGCCGGTCGGCGTGGTCGGCGCGATCCTCACCTGGAACCATCCGCTGGCCAACATCCAGACCACCGTCGCCCCGGCCCTGGCCGCCGGATGCACGGTGATCGTCAAACCACCGGAGCAGGCGCCGTTCGCGGCGTTGCGGTTCGGTCGACTCTGCGCCGAGGCCGGACTGCCGCCCGGCGTGGTCAACGTCCTGCCCGGCGGCCCGGCGGTCGGCGACGCCCTGGTCCGCCACCCCGAGGTGGACAAGATCGGGTTCGTCGGCGGTCCGGCGACGGCTGCCCGGATCCAGGCGGCGGCCGCTCCGACGCTCAAGCCGCTGCTGCTGGAACTCGGCGGCAAGAGCGCATCGCTGGTCTTCCCGGACGCCGATCTCGACCGGGCCTGCCGGTTCGCGCTGCTGATCACCGCCAACAGCGGCCAGGGCTGCACCATCCCGACCCGGATGTTCGTCCACGACGACGTGTACGACGAGGTGCTCGGCCGGCTGCTGGACGGCCTGCGGGCGGTCACCGTCGGCGATCCGTTCGACCCGGCGGCCCGGATGGGACCGCTGATCGACGCGGCCGCCTGCGAGCGGGTTGTCGGGACCATCGGCCGGGCCCGGGAGAACAACACCGGTGACCTGGTGCTCGGCGGGCACCGGCTCGGCGGCGACCTGGCCGACGGCTACTACGTCGCCCCAACCGTCTTCTCCGACGTCGACCCGCACAGTGAACTCGCCACCGAGGAGATCTTCGGCCCGGTGCTGTCGGTCTGCCGGTTCGACGGCGAAGCCGAGGCGGTCGAGGCGGCCAACGCCAGCCGGTACGGGCTTGCCGGCTACGTGCACACCCGCGACGTCGACCGGGCGATGCGGGTCGCCTCGGCGCTGGCCGTCGGCAACGTCGGGGTCAACGGGGCCGGCGCCCCCGCCGGGCCGTTCGCGCCGTTCGGCGGGGTGAAACAGAGCGGCTACGGCAAGGTCGGCGGGCTCGCCGGACTGCTGGAGTTCAGCCGGGTCAAGAACGTACTGCTGGCCATCGACGAATGAGCTCGCCCGGCGGACCGTCGGGCGGCGGAGAAAAGAGGTCGGGATGACAACACTGGCGGGCGGAGCGGTGCTGGTCACCGGCGCCGGATCGGGGATCGGGGCGGAGACCGCCCGGCAGGTCGCGGCGGCCGGCGCGGCGGTCGCCGTCAACGACCTCGATCCGGCCGCCGCCCAGGCCGCCGCCGACACGGTCGTCGCCGCCGGCGGCACCGCCTACCCCGTCGCCGGGGACGTGGCCGACCCACGGGCCGCCGCAGCCGTCGTGGCCGCCGCCGTCGACCGGCTCGGCCGGCTCACCGGCCTGGTCAACAACGTCGGTGTGGTACGCGGCGGAGCACTGCGGTCGGTCAGCCCGGACGACTGGGACGCGATCATGCGGATCGACTGCGCCAGCGCGCTCTACTGCAGCCAGACCGCCCTGCCCGCGATGGCGTCGGGCGGCGCGATCGTCAACATCTCGTCGCTGTGCGGCATCCACGTCGCACCCGGCGCCGGCGCCTACAACGCCGCCAAGGCAGCGGTGATCGCCCTGACCCGGCAGATGGCGCTGGAATGGGGTCCGGACGGCATCCGGGCGAACGCGGTCGCACCGGGCATCGTCAGCGGCACCAACTTCTCGGCCAGCAGCCGCGACCCGCAGGCCGCGCAGCGCCGCGGTGGCGCCGTACCGCTTGGTCGCACCGGGTCCGCGACGGACATCGCCCCGGTCGTGGTCTTCCTGCTCGGCGACGCCGCCCGCTACGTCACCGGCCAGGTGATCGCCGTCGACGGCGGGCTGGGCGTCGCGCTGCAGACGCTGCTGCCGGCATGACCGGCCGGCCGGGCGGTGACCCGCTGGCCACACCGCTGACCGTCGGCCGGCACCGGTTGCGCAACCGGATGGTGATGACCCCGCACCTCGGCCGACTGCCACCCCGGCGGCTGCGGCGCTACGTGGCCGAGCGCGCCGCCGGCGGGGTGGCGATGATCGTGCTGCCGGCCGGCCAGGGGGTGTACGCCAACCCGGTCTACCCGCTGGAGGCCTGCCCCGGTGACCCGGACGGCTACGTCGACCCCGACGCGGTCTCGTTCCACGTCCGCGACCCCCGGCACCGCCAGGTGCTGCTCGCGGCGGCGCACGAGCACCTGGTCGGGCTGGCGGACGCGGCGCACGGCGGCGGGGCGCTCGCCGTCGGCCAGATCCACCACCCCGGCGCGGAGCGCGGCTGGGACAACTTCCAGCCGGCCCTTGCTCCGTCGCAGGTACGGGGCGACGACACCGGAGCCGTCCCGCACGCGCTCACCGCCGCCGAGATCGACGACCTGGTGACCGGCTACCTCGCCACCGCCACGGCGATCGTCGCCGCCGGGTTCGACGGCGTCGAACTGCACGCCGGCCACGGGTACCTGCTGAACCGGTTCCTGTCCCCGCACTACAACCGGCGCACCGACCGGTACGGCGGCTCCCCGGCCGGCCGGCTGCGGCTGATCCGCCGGATCCTGCGCGCGGTGCGCGCCGAGCTGGGGGACCGGTCGCTGCTCGGTGTCCGACTCACCGCCGGCGAGGAGGTGCCGGGCGGGATCGACGCCGCCGGGGTGACCGCAATCGCCACCGGGATCGCCGATCTCGTCGACTACGTCAACCTGTCGCTGGGCAACCACGACGGGCTGCGCGACGGCCGGCCGGTTACCGCGTACACCGGATCCTGGCTGGTGCCACCGGCGCCGGCGGCGGCGACCGCCCGCCAGGTCCGCGCCGTGGTCGACGTGCCGGTCCTGGTCTCCGGCCGGATCACCGACCCGGCGATCGCCCGTGGCCTGGTCGCCGACGGCGCGGCCGACCTGGTAGGACTGGCCCGGGCGCTGATCGCGGACCCCACCTTCCCCCAGCGCGCGGTCAGCGGGGACGACGCCGGGATCGTCCGCTGCGTCGCCTGCAACGAGTGCGTACGGGTGCCGTTCTCCTGCCCGGCGAACCCGGCCGCCGGCCGGGAAGCCGAGTTCGACCCGCTGCCGCCAGACCCACCGCAGCCCGGTCCACGGCCAGTCGATTCGCCGGCCGGCGGGCCGGCCCCCGTCCACCACCGGCGTGCCCGCCGACGGATCACCGTCGTCGGCGCCGGGCCGGCCGGGGTGGAGGTGGCGGCCGGTGCCGCAGCGGCCGGAGCCGAGGTGACCCTGATCGAGGCAGCCGACGCGGTCGGCGGGGCACTGCGCCACCTGGTCGGCACGCCGCTGCTCGCCGACTGGGCGCCGCTGCTGCACCGGCTCGAGCGGCGGCTGGCCCCGCTGCTGGACCGGCCGTCTCCCGCCGGCGGGCGGGTGGTCCTGCGGACCGGCACCACCGCCACCGCCGACCATCCTGATCTGCTCGGCGCGGACCTGGTGGTGCTGGCCACCGGTGCCCGGCCAGGCCCGGTCGGCTTCCCCGTCGACCGACCGGTACTGACCACGATGGATCTGCTGGCCGGTCGCCGACCGACGCCGGGCGTGCCGGTGCTGGTGGTCGGCGGCGCCGAGCGGCATCTGGAGCCGCTACTCGCCGCCGACCTGCTGGCCGGGGAGGGCTGGCCGGTCCAGGTGTGCACCGAATGCGTCGACATCGGACCCGACCTCGATCAGCGGACCCGGCCGGCGGTGCTGCGTCGGCTGTACGGCCGGGCGGTGGGGTTCGCCCCGGCGACCAGGGTGCACCGGTGGTCCGGCGGGGTCGTCGAGGTGGAGCAGTTGTTCACCGGGCACCGGTCGACCCTCGACGCCGGCGCGGTGGTTCTCGCGCACGGCCGGACTGCCGACGACGGCCTGCCGGCCGCGCTACCGCCGAACGTCGAATGTCAGGTGGTCGGCGACGCGTTGGCGCCCCGTCGGCTGACGCACGCCGTGCTGGAAGGAGCCCGGTTTGGATACGCACTGGCCGCCGCCGACCGGCGATAGTGGCGAACCGCCGGTCGACGTACTGGTGGTCGGTGCCGGCCTGGCCGGCTGGTGCGCCGCGGTCTGCGCCCAGCAGGCCGGCGCGTCGGTGGTCGTCGTCGAACGGTCCCGTCGGCGCCCCGGCTGGGGCAACTCGGTGCTGTCCGGCGGCGCCCTGCACGCCGCGCTGCGCGATCCGGAAACCCCGCCGGAGCAGTTGCGGGATCAGGTGCGGGAGTTGACCGACGGCCGGGCCGACGAGGCGGTGCTGCGCACCTGGAGCGAACGCCTGCGGCCCACCCTGGACTGGCTCGTCGAGCACGGTGCCCGGCTGGTCACCGACGGCGACGCCGCGCACCGGGCGCGGGTGTTCGCCCCGGTGCGCCGTACCGAGCCCGGCCGGCGGTACGCCAACTTCGGCGTCTGGACCTTCCTGCGCGGGCTCGCCGACGAGTTCACCGCCGCCGGCGGCACCCTGCGTCAGCCGGCCCGGGCTCGACGGCTGCGGCCCGCGCCCGGTGCGGCCTGGCAGGTCGGGCTGGACCTGCCGGGCGGTGCCACCGGGTGGATCACCAGCCGGGCCGTGGTCCTCGCCGACGGCGGGTTCCAGGCCGACCCGGGCCTGCGCCGTGATCTGCTGGGTACCGACCGGGTGCTGCTGCGCGGCGCCGGCACCGCGACCGGCGACGGCCTGCGGATGGGCCGCTCGGCCGGCGCGGCGCTGATCCCCGATGCCGGGTTCTACGGCCACCTGCTGGTCCGTGAGGCGAGACAGGACAGTCGACTGTGGCCGTACCCGATCCTGGATCCGTTGGCGGCGGTCGGGATCGTCGTCGGCCCGGACGGTCGGCGGCTGGTCGACGAGAGCCATCACGGGGTGACCACGACCAACGCGGTGGCCCACGGCCCGGCACCCGACGGGTGCTGGTTGATCGTCGACGACGACGGGTGGCGCACCGAGGGCCGGATCGGCGACCCGGCACCCAACCCGTACCTGCTCGACTGCGGCGCGACCGTGCTGACCGGAACCGGTCCGGCGGACCTGGCCGCTCGAGCCGGCATCGACCCGGCCGGGCTGTCCGCCACGGTGGCGCAGCTGCTGGCGGCGCCGGAGGACGCGGTGCCGCCGCGCACCGGCCGGCTGCGGTTGGCCGTACCGCCGCTGCGGGCGGTGCCGCTGGTGGCCGGGGTGACGTTCGCCCTCGGCGGGCTGCGGGTCGACGGCCGGGCCCGGCTGTGCGACGCCGCCGGCCAGCCGATCGGCGGGCTGTACGCGGCCGGCGCGACCATGGGCGGGTTGCACGGCGGCCCGCGCGCCGGCTACGCGGGCGGGTTGCTCGAGGCGGCGGTCTTCGGCCTGGTCGCCGGCGAGGAAGCGGCCCGGCGGCCGCGGTGACTCCGGGCGCGGCGGCGGCCCGGCCCCAGCCGGTGCGTCCGTCGGCTCAGCCAGTGAGGTGACAGGCGGACCAGCCACCGCCGGCGACCGGCACCGGCTGGGGGGTCACCTCGGCGCACACCGGCATCGCGTGCGGGCAGCGGGTGCGGAACCGGCAACCCGATGGCGGGTCGATCGGGCTGGGGATCTCCCCGGTCGGGGTGCTCCGGCCGGCGAGCCCGTGACTGGCCGGGGTCAGCATCGAAGCCAGCAACGCCCGGGTGTACGGGTGTGCGGGGTGGCTGTACACCCGGCTGGCGGGACCGCTCTCCACCACCCGCCCCAGGTACATCACCGCCAGCTCGTGGCTGACATGGTGGACCAGCGCGAGGTCGTGGGCGATGAACAGGAAGGCGATGCCCTCGGCGTCCTGGATGTCCTGGACCAGGTTGACGATCTGCGACCGGGTGGAGACGTCCAGCGCGCTCACCGGTTCATCGCAGATGATCAGTTGGGGTTCGAGCGCCAGCGCGCGGGCGAACGAGATGCGCTGTCGCTGGCCGCCGGAGAGCGCCCGCGGCGACCGGCGGGCCAGCGCCGGGTCCAGGCCGACCCGTTCCAGCAGCTGGCCGATCCGGCGGCGGCGCTCGGCCGGGGTGAACCGGGAGTGCACCACCAGCGGTTCGGCGATGCTCTGCCCGACCGTCATCGACGGGTCCAGCGAGGCGTACGGGTCCTGGAACACCATCTGCATGCCGCGTCGGTGTGACCGCAGCTCGCCCCGGCTCATCGCGGCGAGGTCCCGACCGAGGAAGGAGACCTCCCCGCTGGTGGGTTCGATCAGCCGCAGGGCGAGCCGGCCGACGGTCGACTTGCCGGAGCCGCTCTCGCCGACCAGGCCGAGCGTCCGGCCACGGGCCACCGTCAGGTTGACGCCGTCGACCGCGTGCACCACCACCCGACGCAGACCGAGCGCTCCGCGCCGCACCGGGAACTGCTTGCCGAGGCCGCGCAGCCGCAGCACGGCCCCGTCCCCGGCGGCCCCGTCCCCGGCGTCGCCGTGGTCGCCGTCGTCGGTCGGACCGCCGGTGCCGGCCGCCTCGCCGGCTGCCTCGGTCGCGGCCACGTCCTCGCCCGCCGCCGGGTCCTCGGCGCCGGTGGCCGGTGCCGGGCCGGTACCGGGCAGTTCGAGTTCATCGTGCCGGCCGCACCGGGTGCCCCGGTCGCCACCGTCCAGCACCGTCCACGGCGGGTCGGTCTGGGTCCAGTGCGGCTGGGCGTGGGCGCACCGGTTGGCGAACCGGCAGCCGGCGGCGGGGAAGTGGCCCGGGCGGGGCACCTGGCCGGGGATGACCGGCAGCCGGGTGGCCTTCTCGGCGACCTCCGCGCTGGACGAGATCAGCGCCGAGGTGTACGGATGCCGTGGCGCGGCGAAGACGTCGCGGACCGGACCGGACTCGACGACCTGTCCGGCGTACATGACGCTGAGCCGTTGCGCCATCGTGGCGATGACGCCGAGATCGTGCGACACCAGCAGCAACGACATCCCAAGCGCGTCACGCAGATCGCCGAGCAGCTGCAGGATCTGCAGCTGGACCGTCACGTCCAGGGCGGTCGTCGGTTCGTCGGCGATCAGCAGCTCCGGTTCGCCGGCGATGGCCATCGCGATCAGCGCCCGTTGGGCCATCCCGCCGGACAGCTCGTGCGGATAGCTGGCCACCCGCTGCTGCGGGTCCGGGATCCGGACCAGGTCGAGCAGCTCCACCGCGCGGGCCCGGGCCTGCCGGCGGTTCATACTGGTGTGTCGCAGCAGGCTCTCGACGATCTGGTTGCCGACGGTGAACGCCGGGTTCAGACTGCTCAACGCCTCCTGGAAGACCATGCCGACCCGGTTGCCGCGGAACCGGGTCAGCTCGGCGGGGGAGCGGCCGGTGAGCTCCTGCCCGGCGAAGCGGATCGAACCGCCGGTGATCCGGGCGCCGGGCGGCAGCAGTCCGGCCAGGGCGAGACAGGTGATGCTCTTGCCGGAGCCGCTCTCGCCGACCAGGCCGAGGGTCTCGCCGCCGGCGACGCTCAGGTCGACCTGTTCGACCAGGTGCACCGTGTCCCGTCCGGATCCGACGCTGACGGTCAGGCCGTCGACCTCCAGCAGCGGGCGGGTCGTCGTGGTGGCGGCGCTCATCTGCGGCCTGCTTTCTGCGGGTGCCCGCCGGACAGGGCCTGGCTGAGTCCGTCGCCGAGCACCTGGAAGGCGACGACCGTCAGGGTGATGGTCAGGCCGGGGATGAAGATCAACCAGGGTGCCGAGGCGACCGACGAGAACGCCCGTTGCAGCAGATTCCCCCAGCTCGCCTCGGGCGGCTGGATGCTGAGCCCGAGGTAGCTCATCGCGCCTTCGGCGACGATCGCCACGGCCATCGTGATGAAGACCTGGACGACCAGTGGACCGGCGATGTTGGGCAGCACGTGCCGCAGCACCGACCGCAGGTGGGAGACCCCGATCGAGCGGGCCGCCTCCAGGTAGGTCTCCTCGCGTACCGCCAGCGCCTGGATGCGGCTCAGCCGGGCGAAGATCGGCACGAAGATGACCGCGAGGGCGAACATGGCGTTGCGCAGCCCGGGCCCGAGCACGCCCACGATGGACATCGCCAGCAGCAGGCCGGGGACGCTGAGCACGGCGTCGATCAGCGTCATCACCAGCCGGTCCACCCAGCCGCCGAAGTAGCCGGCGGTCACGCCGAGCAGGACTCCGCCGAACAGGCCGAGCCCGACCGCCTGCAGGCAGGCCAGCAGGGAGGACCGGGAGGCGTACAGCAGCCGGCTGAGCATGTCCCGACCGAGGTCGTCGGTGCCGAGCCAGTGCGCGGCCGACGGCGGGTCGAGGATCGCCCGGAAATCGGGGGCGTACGGGTCGTACGGGCTGACCAGCGGTGCGGCGACCGCCAACAGGCTGAGCAGCACCAGGTAGCCGAGAGCGACCACGGTCATCGGCTGACTGCGGATCCGGGCGACGAGGGTGTCGCCGCGGTCACGGCGGTCGAGTCCGTCCGGCTCCGGCCCGGCACCGGTCTCGGAGGGGGCGGCGGTGGACGCGGTGTCGTCGGTGCTCACTGGTCGGCTCAAGAGATCCGCACCTTCGGGTTGAGGAGTCCGTAGGCGATGTCGACGAGCAGGTTCGCGGTGAGCACGACCACCGCGGAGACCAGGACGACAGCCTGTACGACGGTGAAGTCCCGGTTGAGGATGGCGTCGATGGCGAACTTGCCGAGCCCCGGCATGCCGAAGATGGACTCGACGATCACCGCGCCGGACAGCAGGTGGCCGAGGCGGATGCCGAGCACGGTGATCGCCGGCGCCGCCGCGTTCTTCAGCGCGTGTTTGCCGATCACCGTGCGCGCCGGCAGCCCCTTGGACCAGGCGGTCCGGATGTAGGGCTGGGCGTACGCGTGGAGGAAGCCGGTGCGCAGCTGGCGGGCCATTTCGGCGGCGGTGAACACGCCGAGGGTGATCGACGGCATGATCAGGTGCTGGGCCCAGGGCAGCACGCCCTCGCTGAGCGGGGTGTAACCGGTGGCCGGCAGCCAACGCAGTTGCACCGCGAAGATGGTGATCAGCATGGTGGCCAGCCAGAAGTTCGGCACGGCCAGGCCGGCGGCGCTGCCGAGCAGGCCGAGCCGGTCGACGACGCGGCCGGCGTAGACGCCCTGCAGGATGCCGGTCGGTACGCCGATCAGCAGCACCACGACGAGGGTGCCCAGGGCGATGCTCGCGGTCAGCGGTGCGCGGCGCAGGATCTCGTCGCTGATCGCCCGGCCGGTGACCAGCGAGTCGCCGAGGTCGCCCTGCAGGATGCCGCCGAGCCAGTGCGCGTAGCGGACCAGGAAGGGGTCGTCGAGGCGTAGCTGTTGGCGCAGCGCGGCCAGCTGCTCCGGGGTGGCGTGTTCGCCGGCGATCGCCATCGCCTGGTCGCCGGGAAGCAACGCGACCAGGGAGAACGCGCCCAGCGAGACGATCAGCAGGAGCGGGATCGCCGACAGGAGGCGCCGGAGGACGAGGGTGACCATTCGTGGGTGATCCTTTGGCCGCCGGAACGCTGGCTGACCAGCATCTGACTGTCCGGGCAACCTACCTAACGAGCGCTTGTTCGTCAACGCCTCGGTGGTGCCGACCCGCGCCGACCGGTGCCCGGACGGGCATCGGCCCGCGTATCGTCGCAGGCAGCCGCGTTGACGAACAAGCGCTCGGTTGGCTAGCGTCGGTCGGGATGACGACGGACACCGCGGTCGACGATCCCGCCGGTACGGCGGACCGGTACACGTGCTGGTCGTCGGAGCCGGGTTCGCCGGCATGTATCTGATCCACCAGCTGCGCGCGCTCGGCTTCACCGTGCACGCGGTCGAGGCTGCCGGTGGCGTCGGCGGCACCTGGTACTGGAACCGCTACCGGAATGCGGGTCAGTGCTCCGGCCTTCAGGCCCGGGGGTGAAGGCCCGCGCTGGGAGGGCCGCCAGGGCCCGAGCAGTGCTCTAACCTGGACGGTTTTCCTGCTCGATGTGCTGCGTCACGATGCTCAGTGGCGCGCCGCCGACGGAGCCGGCGAAGTACGAGCCCGACCAGAGCTTGTTGGCCCGGTAGTAGCGCTGCACCAGGTCGGGGAACTCCTGCCGCGGGCGGCGCGACGGGACGCCCTTGAGTGAGTTGACCAGGCGGGCCACGGCGACTTTGGGTGGGTGGTCGACCAGCAGGTGGACATGGTTGTGGCCGCCGTTGAACTCGACCAGCTCGGCCTCGAAGTCCGTGCACACGTCCCGCATGATGGCTTCCATGCGGGTAGGTGCCGGTCGGCGAACACCGGGTGCCGGAACTTCGTCACGAAAACCAAGTGAACATGCATCGCGAAAACACGGTGCCTGCCGGTACAGATACCTTCGAGTTCTGCCATAGACCAATATGATATCGTGTGGTTCGTGCAGCTCCGGTACCAGTTCCGGGTCTATCCGACACCCGGCCAGCAGATCGCGCTGGCCCGGGCGTTCGGATGCGCCCGGGTGGTGTTCAACGACGGGCTGCGTGCACGGCAGACCGCCTACGAGCAGGGCCTGCCGTACATCTCGGACGCCGAGCTGTCGAAGCGGGTCATCACGCGGGCCAAGACGACACCGGAGCGGGCGTGGCTGGGTGAGGTGTCGGCGGTGGTGTTGCAGCAGGCACTCGCGGACCTGAACACCGCGTACCGCACCTTCTTCGCCTCGATCTCAGGCAGACGCAAGGGTGCGAAGGTGGCCCCGCCGAGGTTCCGGTCCCGTAAGGACAACCGGCAGGCCATCCGCTTCACCCGCAATTCCCGGTTCACGGTGCTGGACAACGGCCGTCTGCGGCTGCCGAGGATCGGCGACCTCACGGTCCGCTGGTCCCGGTCTTTGCCGTTGGACCCGTCGTCCGTGACGGTCATCCGGGACGCCGCCGGACGGTATTTCGCCTCGTTCGTCGTGCGGACCAGCGAGGACGAGCCGCTGCCGCCGACCGATGCTGAGGTGGGGATCGATCTGGGGCTGACGCACTTCGCGGTCATGTCGGACGGCACGAAGGTGGCCGCGCCCAGGTTCCTGCGCCGCGCGGCCCGCAAGCTCAAACGGCTGCAGCAGGCCCTGTCGCGTAAACAGCGGGGCAGCAACCGCCGTGGGAAGGCCGTCGTGAAGGTCGCCAGGGCGCACGCCCGGGTGGCCGACACCCGGCGGGACTGGCAGCACAAGCTGTCCACGACGATCATCCGTGAGAATCAAGCGGTGTACGTCGAGGACCTGTGTGTCGTCGGTCTCGGCCGGACCCGGCTGGCGAAGTCCGTCCACGACGCCGGATGGTCGTCGTTCGTCGCCATGCTGGAGTACAAGGCGGCGAGGTCCGGACGCACGTTCGCCCGGGTGGACCGGTGGCTCCCGTCCACCCGGATGTGCTCGGACTGCGGCCGGATCAACGAGCGGATGGCGTTGAACGTGCGGTCGTGGGTCTGTCCGTGTGGCGGTCTCCACGACCGGGACGTCAACGCCGCGATCAACATCAAGGCCGCCGGGCAGGCGGACTTCAACGACCGTGGAGCGCGGGTAGGACCGGGACCCGTCCCGGCACCGCGCGGTGAAACGGTAACCCACCAGAACACTGCGCGTGTCACGCGCGGCGTGGCTGGAATCGCCGCCGTTTAGGGCGGCGAGGATGTCAACCCGGGGCCCGCTGCGACGTGGCGAGCCTGGAGTACTCCTACTCGTTCTCTGAGCCGCTGCAGCAGGAGTGGCAGTGGACCGAGCGGTTCGCCGCTCAGCCGGAGATCCTGCGCTACGCCGACCACGTCGCCGACCGGTTTGACCTGCGCCGCGACATCACCTTGACACCCGGATCCGGACCGCCGACTTCGACGATCGTGCCGGGCTGTGGCGGCTGCGCGCCGAGAGCGGGCGTACCTTCGTCGGCCGGTTCCTGATCACCGCCATCGGCTGCCTGTCCGCCGCCCGCACCCCGGACTGGCCCGGCCAGCGCGACTTCACCGGCCCGATCTACCACACCGGACAGTGGCCGCACCACGAGGTCGACTTCACCGGCCAGCGGGTCGCGGTCGTCGGCACCGGCTCGTCCGGCATCCAGGTGATCCCGCCGATCGCCGAGCAGGCGGCACACCTGACGGTCTTCCAACGGACCGCCAACTTCAGCCTGCCAGCCCGCAACCGGCCGCTGCTGCCCGGCGAGCAGGCCGACGTCAAGGCCCGGTATCCGCAGATCCGGGCGACGATGCGGGAGAACCCGCGGGCGCTGCACCGGCGGACCGGCAAGGGCGTGCTGCAGGTCCCCGAGCAGGTCCGCCGGGCCGAACTGGAGCAGCGCTGGCGCGACGGTGAGGTGTCCTTCCTGACCGCGTTCACCGACGTGCTGACCGACGCCGACGCCAATCGCGCGGTGGCCGACTTCGTCCGGGAGAAGATCCGGGCCACGCTGACCGACCCGGCCACCGCCGAACTGCTCTGCCCGCAGGGGCATCCGATCGGGACGAAGCGGATCTGCCGCGACACCGGGTACTTCGAGACCTTCAACCGCGCCGACGTCGACCTGGTCGACGTACGGTCCGAGCCGATCGTCGAGCTGACCCCGGGCGGGGTGCGGACCAGCCGCCGGGAGTACCCGGCCGACGCGGTCGTCTTCGCCACCGGCTACGACGCGATGACCGGAGCGCTGACCCGCATGGATATCCGGGGCCGGGCGGGCGGTCGCTGCGCCAGGTGTGGGCCGACGGGCCGCGCAGCTACCGGCGGCGGTGCGACGAGATCGCCGCGGCCGGCTATCCCGGCCTGCGCTTCGACGACCCGGCACCCGACCCGTACCCGGCACCCGACCCGACGCCGACCAGTGACCCGGTGGTCTGACCCATGGCACTCGATCCGCAGTCCGCCGCCGCAGTGGTCGCGGCGGCCCGGCGGATGCCGGCGCTCGGCACCAAGGTGCACGACGCCGCCGAGGCGCGGCGGATCCTCGCCACCCGCCCGGGCAACCCGCCGCCCGGTCCGCCGGTGCACCGGGTCGCCGAGCACCGTGCCGGTCCGGCCGGTCCCCGGGTACGGGTCTACCACCCGGCGCTGACCGGGCGGCCGCGGCCGGCGGTGGTGTTCTGCCACGGCGGCGGCTTCACGTTCTGCTCGCTGGACACCCACGACGGGCTGTGCCGGCTGATGGCCCGCGACAGCGGCGCGGTGGTGGTGTCGGTCGACTACCGGCTCGCCCCCGAACACCGGTTCCCGGCCGCCGCCGAGGACGCGTACGCCGCGACCGCCTGGACCGCCGGCAACGCCGCCGCGCTGGGTGTCGACCCGGCGCGGATCGCGGTGGCTGGCGACAGCGCCGGCGGCAACCTCGCCGCGGTCACCGCCCAGCTCGCCGTCGCGCGCGGCGGTCCGGCCCTGGCGTACCAGCTGCTGGTCTACCCGATGCTCGACCACCGGTTCGACACCGACTCCTACCGCAGCAACGGCCACGGGTACGCGGTCACCGTCGACCACCTGCGCTGGTACTGGCACCAGTACCTGGGCGACGCCGACCCGGACCAGCCGGCGGCCTGCCCGCTGCGGGCCGGCGACCTGGCCGGCCTGCCGCCGACCTGGCCGGCCTGCCGCCGACCTACCTGGTCACCGCCGAGCACTGCCCGCTGCGCAGCGAGAACGAGGCGTACGCGGCCCGGCTGCGGGCCACCGGGGTCGCGGTTACCCTGGCCAGCCATCCCGGTGTGGTGCACGGCTTCTTCACCCAGTGGCACCAGTTGGACACTGGTCGGACCGCGACCGCGCAGGCGTTCGCCGTGCTGCGGGCGGTGCTGGATGGCTGAGCCACGGGTGGCGGTGGTCACCGGGGCCGCCGCCGGCATCGGCCGGGCCACCGCCGAGCATTTCGCCGCGCTCGGCGACACCGTACTCGGGGTGGACGTCGACCCCGACGGTCTGGCCGCGCTGCGCGAGCAGGTGGGAGCCGGCGGCGGCCAGGTCGGGACGCTCACCGCCGACCTGGCCGACCCTGCGGCGGCGGCCACCGTCGTCGAGACCTGCCTGCGCCGGTACGGCCGGATCGACGTGCTCGCCCTGGTCGCCGGGGTGGGTCAGGCCGGACCGTCCGACGCGGTCACCGTCGCCGAGTGGGACTGGGTGCTCGACGTCAATCTGCGGGCGCCGTTCCTGCTGGCCCAGGCCGCGATGCCGCACCTGGTGGCCACCGGCGGCACCGTCGTGGCGGTCTCCTCGGTGGCCGGGCTGCGCGGCTGGTCCGGCAGCCGCGGTGTACGCGGCGTCCAAGGGCGGGCTGATCGCGCTGATGCGCTCGCTGGCCGCCGAGTACGGCCCGGCCGGGGTACGGATCAACGTGCTCTGCCCCGGGGCGGTGCGGACCCGGCTGGCCGACGGGATGCGGGCCGCGCTGGCCGGCGGCGATGCCGCCTCAACCGGCGGTGCGGCCACCGGCCCGGCCCCGGCCCCGGTGCGGCCGACCGGTCGGCGGGCCGAACCGGCTGAGATCGCCCGTACCATCGCGTTCCTGGCCTCGCCGGACGCGTCGTTCGTCGCCGGCAGCGTGCTGCGCGCCGACGGCGGCGCGCTGGCCTGACCGGCCACCGTCGCTCGATCCACCCACATCCGCACACCGCCGAGCGGGGGTGGTTCCTGCTGGCCGGCCGGCGGCACCCGGCACGCCACGGCGCCGTGGGATCCGTCCGACGGATCCCACGGCGCCGCTGGAGCGTCCGCCCGCGCGAGGCGGTCCGGGTGGTCAGCCGACCGGCACCCGGCCCTCGGTGATGTACAACCCGTCGAAGATCATGTTCGACCGGGTGGAGCCGCGCTGCACCCCGCCGACGTGGGCACCCATCGCGGTGTGCCCGGCGACGAAGAACAGCGGCACGCCGGCGGCGGCCTCCTCGGAGACCAGGGTGGCCGCCTGGCGCAGCAGGTCGGCCCGCTCGTCGGGGTCGACCGCGGCGTCCGCCTGGACGACCAGGTCCCGCAGGCCGGGGATGGTCTCGCCGGACGGGTTGTACCGGCCGTCCTCGAAGAACCGTTCCCGGAACCGGCTGGACGGTGACCGGGCCGGTGCCATGGCCAGCGGCGCGGCGGCGATCTGCGGCGGCGAGTCGGCGGTGCCGTACAGCCGGGCCAGCATCTGCGCCGGGTCGATCAGCTGCAGGTCCATGGTGAACCCGGCCTGCTCCAGCTGCGCCTGCACCAGCTCACCCATCCGGACGTACGCGGTGAAGGTGCCACCGATCTCGGCGGTGAAGGTCACCCCGTCCGGGTAGCCGGCCTCGGCCAGCAACTCCCGGGCCCGGTCCGGGTCGTACGGGTAGGCGTCGGCCAACTCGGGCGAGTACGGCACCGATCCCTCCGGGAACCACTGGGTGGCCGCCTCGGACCGGCCGTCGGTCAGCGCCTCGGTGATCGCCTCGCGGTTCAGGGCGTACTGCAGGGCCTGCCGGACCCGCACATCGTCGAACGGCTCCATCGCCTGGTTGATCAGCAGCGCGCGGACCTCGTTGGTCGACGAGGACATCACCCGCAGCCGGTCGTCGGCGCAGGCCGCAGCGACCTTGTCGTCCTCGATGTACTGCACGTCCAGGTCACCGGCCTGCAGCGCGCCGAGGCTGGCGTCGGTGGAGGTCTCGATGAAGTCGATCCCGCCGAGCAGCCGCTCCTGCGCGTTCCAGTAGCCGTCCCAGGCCCGGACACTGACCTTCTCCCGGGCGTACCAGGGGCCCTCGACGGCGTACGGGCCGGCGCCGACCGGGGCGTCGCTGAACGCCGTCGAGGAGCCGGCGGCCTGTACGGCGGTGGGCGAGGCCATCAGCCCGGGCCGGTCGGACAGGACGATCGGGAAGGCGGCCGGGTTCGGCGGATCCAGCTCGAACCGTACGGTGAGGTCGTCGACCACCTCGACGGCCTGGACGTTGGCCAGGTCGCCCTTGATGTTCGATTCCTCGTCGTTCATCGCCCGGTCGATGTTGAACCGCACCGCCTCGGCGTCGAACGGGGTGCCGTCGGAGAAGACGACGCCGTCGCGGAGCTTGAACTCCATGACGTTGTCCTCGACGACGCTCCACTCGGTGGCCAGTCCAGGGATGGGTTGGTCGTTGGCGTCGAGCTTGACCAGCGGGTCGAAGATCGTCTGCAGCACGGTGATCTCGTTGGCCTCGACCATCCGGATCGGGTCGAGCGAGCTGGCCGGCACGCTGCCGTACTTGAGGATCGCGGTCGGGTCGTGGGCCACCGTGCTGGACGTCGCCGGCGGGCAGCCGGGCGCGGCGGTGGCGTTGTCGTCGGTGGTGTCGGAGTCGGTATCGGAACTGGTGCTGCAAGCGGCGAGCGGCAGCAGGGACAACGCCAGCAACGGCGCGAGTGTGCGGTGTAGGGATCTCACTTTTCGGTCCCACCTTCGGTAGGCGGCAGTTGCTCTACCAGCGGTGCGGCACGGCACGGCGCCGGCGAGAGTAGGCGAGGAAGCTACCAACAAAGCGCTTGCTTCGTCAACGGCATGTTGCGCCGATGTTGCAGCCCGATGCCGGGGTCAGTGCCCGCCCAGCTCGGCGGCGATCAGCCCGGCGGCGGTTCGCAGCGCCGCCGCGACCTCGGGGATCCGGGTGTTCGGGCAACGCGCGGTGGGCATCCCGGCCGCCAGCGCGCCGCGCACCCGGCCCGTCGTGTCGCGCAGGCAGACCCCGATCCCGGTAATGCCCCGCTCGCTCTCCTCGCGGTTCACCGCGTAGCCGAGACGGCGTGCGGTGGTCAACTGGCGACGCAGGGTGGCGAGATCCTCGACCGCGGGGCCGTACACCGCCGGCAGCCCTCGGGGATAGAGCACCTCCAGCTCCGCCGGGCTGAGCTGGGCGAGCAGCACCTTGCCCCCGGAGGTGCAGTGCGCCGGCATCGACATCCCGGCCCGGGAACCGACCCGCAGACCGTGGGTGGCCTCCACCCCGTCGAGGAACCGGACCGCGGTGCCCTGCAGCACCGCCAGGTGCACTGTCTCCTGCAGCTCACCGCTGAGCCGCTCCAGATGCGGCCGCACCACGGTACGCAGGTCCGGGCCCGACCGGCCGGCGAGCAGCCCCAGGTCGGCGAAGACCGGGCCGGGCAGGTACGCCCGCCGGCCGTCCTGGACGGCGAAGCCGTGATGCTTCAACATGCCGAGCAGCCGGTGCGCGGTGGACGGCGCCACCCCGAGGTGGCGGGCGGCCTCGGCCACGCCGAGCCGGGACCGCTCCCGCAGCAGCAGGATCAGGCGCAGGGCGTTGTCGACGGACTCGATGGGGTACGGCACGGCGTTCTGCACCCGAGAATTATGACCACGTGATCATTCCGTCGTAAAGAAGGTTCCTAACCTGGCGACATGGTTGACCTGGACTCCGAGGCCGCTGCCGGCACGGTGCAGGACCGCGCTCTGCAGCAGCTCTACACCGACTTCGACGCCGCTGGACTCAAACCGCTGTGGACCGTACGGGACGGTCTGATGCCGGTCGCCCCGACGCCCCGGGCGGTGCCCCACGTCTGGCCGTGGGACCGGCTGCTGCCGCTCGCCGCCCGCGCCGGTGACCTCGTCCCGGTCGGCCGTGGCGGCGAACGACGGGCCATCGCCCTGGCCAACCCCGGCCTGCCCGGCGACCCGTTCGCCACCGCCACCCTCTGGGCGGCGGTGCAGTACCTCGGGCCCCGCGAGGTCGCCCCGGCCCACCGGCACAGCCAGAACGCGTTCCGCTTCGTGCTCGACGGGGAAGGCGTCTGGACGGTGGTCGACGGCGACCCGGTCGCCATGCGCCGGGGCGACCTGCTGCTGACCCCGGGCTGGGCCTGGCACGAACACCACAACACCGCCGACACCGCGATGGTCTGGCTGGACGGACTGGACATCCCGTTGAACGCTCAACTCGACGCCGGGTTCTTCGAGTTCGGCCCGGACCAGCTCACCGACACGTCGACCCCGGCCGCCTCGCGGGGCGAACGGCTCTGGGCCCACCCCGGGCTGCGCCCGCTGTCGGCCGGGGCGGACACCGTCCACTCGCCGCTGCCGGCGTACCGCTGGGCACACACCGACGCCGCGCTCACCGCGCAGCTGGAGCTCGCCGACGAAGGACATCCGGCGCTCGTCGAGCCAGGCCACGCGGCGGTACGGTTCGTCAACCCGACCACCGGCCGCGACGCCCTGGCGACGATGCGCCTGGAGATGCACCGGCTGGCCGCCGGTGCCGCCACGGCGACCCGCCGGGAGGTCGGCTCCTCGGTGTGGCAGGTCTTCAGCGGGCAGGCCACCGTGCTGCTCGACGGCCGGGAACACCAGGTCGGCACCGGCGATTTGTTCGCCGTACCGTCCTGGTGCCCGGTGAGCCTGCGGTCACCGGACGGCGCCGACCTGTTCCGGTTCAGTGACGCACCCAGCTACCAGGCCCTGCACCTGGACCGGCACCAGGTGGGTGATCCGGCGTGAGGCTGGCCACCATCCGTACCGGCGACCGGACCGCCGCGGTCCGGGTCGACGCCGACGCGGCAATCGAGGTCGGCGCCGCCGACCTCGGCGAGCTGCTCACCGATCCTGGTTGGGCGCAGCGCGCCGCCACCGCCGACGGCACCCGGCACCCGGTCGACGGACTCGACCACGCTCCGCTGGTCAGCCGACCGGAGAAGATCATCTGTGTCGGGCTGAACTACCGCCGGCACATCCTGGAGATGGGCCGCCAGCTCCCGGAATATCCGACGATCTTCGCCAAGTACCCGCCGGCGCTGATCGGGGCCACCGACCCGGTCGTGCTGCCAGCCGCCTCGACGGCGATGGACTGGGAGGCCGAACTCGCGGTCGTCGTCGGCACCACGGTCCGGCACGCCGACCCCGAGCAGGCCGCCGCCGCGATCGCCGGGTACACCGTGCTCAACGACGTCACCGCCCGGGACTGGCAGTACCGCACCCCGCAGTGGCTGGCCGGCAAGACGTTCGAGGCGACCACCCCGCTCGGACCCTGTCTGGTCACCCCGGACGACCTCGACCTCGACGCCGGGCTCAGCGTCGAATGCCTGGTCAACGGCGAGGTGGTGCAGAGTTCCGACAGCACTGAACTGGTCTTCGACCCGCCCGCACTGGTGGCGTACCTGTCCACCATCTGCACCCTGCGGCCCGGCGACGTGATCGCCACCGGGACGCCCGGCGGCGTGGGCCACGCCCGTAAACCACCCCGGTACCTGGCCGACGGTGACGTGCTGGTCACCCGGATCGGTGGGGTCGGCGAATGCCGCAACACCTGCCGGGCGGAGCGACCGTGACCGGCGCGGGCTCCGACGCCACCATGAGCTGGCTGACCGCCGGGGAACAGCGGTGCCGGGAACTGGTCGACCAGCTCACCGACGCCGACGCGGCGGCACCGAGCCGGCTGCCCGGCTGGACCCGCGCCCACCTGGTCACCCACCTGGCCCGCAACGCCGACGCCCTGGTGAACCTGTTGACCTGGGCGCGGACCGGGGTGCCGACCCCGATGTACGCCAGCGCCGCCCAGCGCGGCGCGGACATCGACGCCGGCGCCGGGCGCGGCGCCGACGAGCTGCGCGCCGACCTGGCCGGTGCGGCGGGTCGGCTCGCCGACGCCGTCCGGGTCATGCCCGACGACGCCTGGTCGGCCACCGTCCGTACCGGTCAGGGCCGCGAGGTCCCCGCCGACCAGGTGCTCTGGCTGCGGGTCCGGGAGGTCTGGGTGCACCAGGCCGACCTCGACCTCGGCGGCACCCTGGCCGATCTGCCCGGTCCGCTCATCGACGCGCTGCTGGACGAGGTGACCGCCGCCTTCACCGGCCGTGGTACCGGCCCGGCGGTCGAGCTGCGGGCGACCGACCGGTCGCGGGTCTGGCGGACCGGCCCGGCAAGCATGCCGACCACCGGCATGGGAGGCGTGCCGACCACCGGTGCGGCCGGGTCCGGTGATACCGCACCGGTCCGGCCGGTGGAGCTGTCCGGAGCCGGTTGGCAGCTGCTCGGCTGGCTGATCGGGCGAGTGCCGGCCGACCGTTTGACGGTCCGCCCGGCCGGTGCCGTGGTCGCGCCACCGCCGCCGTGGATATGACCCGGTCCGCTCGTCGGACCCCGCTGACCAGGCACGATGACATGATCGATTTCTGGTGGCCGCCGGTTACGGCGAGTCACCGACGATAGGAGGGAGGCACCGGTGGACGGCAACGTGATCGAGTCCGACGTACTCGTCATCGGTGGGGGAATCGCCGGCTGCGTGGCGGCCGTGCGGGCCGCAGAGGCGGGCGCCTCGGTGGTCCTGGTCGACAAGA
This sequence comes from Solwaraspora sp. WMMD792, assembly GCF_029626105.1. Classification (NCBI taxonomy): domain Bacteria; kingdom Bacillati; phylum Actinomycetota; class Actinomycetes; order Micromonosporales; family Micromonosporaceae; genus Solwaraspora; species Solwaraspora sp. WMMD792. The sequence goes on along the minus strand of NZ_JARUBH010000009.1, from coordinate 2,834,674 downwards.
CCAGGTCGGTACGGCGCTCCGGCGACGCCGGCCGGGGACTGGCCTTCCTCACCACCTACCTGGATCTCGGCGAGCCCTGGGACACCCCGGAGGTCTTTGCTGAGTGGTACTGCGACATAGCCCTCGGGCTGGTCGACATGGAGGTGGCCCGGCCGCTGGGCATCGAACCGCTGCCGGCGGTCTGCCGGTTCCTGGAGGAGTCCGGCGTGCCGCTGCGCAACGCCGACGGCGACTACGAGCGGGTCGGCCGGATGTGGACGCCCGGTCCGATCGTGCTCAAGTTCGACGGCGCCGACATCAAGCCCCGGCTGGCCGAGCGGGCGGCGGCCACCGACCGGGTCCGGATCATCGGCGGGGTGCACGCCACCAGCGTGCAGCTCGACGACACCGGCCGGGCGGTCGGCGCGACCGGCTTCGACATCCGGTCCTGCGAGTTCCTGACCTTCCGCGCCGGCGCGGTGATCGTCGCCACCGGCAACGCCGAACGGGTCATCTTCAACTCGCCCCGCCGCGACGCGTTCCACACCTACCACCGGCCCTACCACGCCACCACCGGGTTCGCCCTCGCCGCCCGGGCCGGCGCGGTGGCCGCCAACATCGAGTTCCTCGGGACCTTCCTCTTCCCGCGTGGCTTCGCCACCGGCGCGATGGGCAACCTGCTGGAGGCCGGTGGCCGGCTGGTCAACGGCAACGGTCAGCTCATCGCCGACCTGCCGGACGTCGAGGGGGAGCGGCGGTTCGGCTTCGGCATCGTCGGTAAGGCGGCCGGTGAGGTGCTCGCCGGCCGTGGTCCGGTGTACATCGACTGCACCCACCTGCCGCCCGCCGAGATCGCCGCGATCAGCGACTACATCTCCTACGACGCCCCGCTGTTCCTGGAGTTCCTGGAGCAGTCCGGCATCGACCTGTCCCGGCACCCGGTCGAGTTCGAACTGTTCAACGGCGCCTGGTCGGCCACCGGATCGCCCAAGGGCGTGGTGGTCGGCGCGGACGGGCAGACCCGGGTCCCCGGCCTGTTCGCCGCCGGTGACCTGGCCACCCCGGCGTACGCCCTGGCCGGCTCACTGGCCAGCGGGTACGTCATCGGCCGTACCGCCGCCGAGTTCGCCCGGTCCGCCGCCGCGCCCATGCTGGACGCCTCGGCGGTGGCCGCCGAACGTCGGCGGACCCTGGCACCGCTGAACCGGACCAGCGGGATCGGCTGGCGCGAGTACGAGCACCAGCTGCAGGACCTGATGACCAAGTACGTGGGGATGGACCGCAACGAGATCGGGCTGCGGCAGGCCGCCGAGTACCTGCGCGGGTACGCGGCGGCGGCCGGCGAGGTCCACGCCGGCAACGGCCACGAGCTGATGCGCGCCCATGAGGCGTTCGACCTGCGGCTGTTCGACGAGATGATGACCGCCGTCGCGCTGGAGCGCGACGAGAGCCGGTTCAGCTTCCTGATGGGTCACTACCGCACCGACCGGCCGGGCGCCGACGACCAGCGGTGGCTCGGCGTGTCGATCCTCGCCGGACACGACGGCGAGCAGCCGGTGCTGGAGCACACCGTGCCGACCCCGTCCTGGCGTGCGGCGCAACTGGAGAACCGGTCGGTCGTGGAACTGGTCGGTGAGCGGGGAGCACGGCTCGCCGGAAAGGTGGGATAGGCATGGCACCACGGATCAATGAGAACCTCTGCACGCTCTGCGGGATCTGCCAGGACGTCTGTCCGGGCGACATCCTGCACATCGACCGGGGCGTGGCGGAGATGGTCCGCTACCCGGACGAGTGCAGCTACTGCGACGTCTGCCGGGTGGAGTGCCCGGCCGGCGCGATCGACATCGAATTCACCTGGAGCATGCGGCAGCAGCCGATCTCCATCCTGCCGGGTCGGCCCGATCATGATTGAGGCGAGCTACACCCTGGACATCGACGTCGGCGTCGACGAGGTGTGGTCGTTCGTCGAGGTGATCCCGAACTGGGCGCACTTCCTGGTCGGTTTTCAGAAGCTGGACCTGGTCGACGACCGGCGGTCGATCTGGACGCTGCGCGGTGACGTCGGGGTCCTCGCCCGTGAGGTGGACCTGCAGGCCGACATCACCGTCTGGGAGCCGGGCCGGCGGGCGGAGTTCACCATCACCGGGCTGACCGAACGGATCACCGGGCAGGGCAGCTTCGACATCGAGCCGATCGACGTGCCGTCGGGACCGGGCGACGCCACCGCGGCCGGCCCGGCCGACGGTTCCTCGGCTGACGTTTTCCCGGCTGACGGTTCCGCAACCTCGGGAGACCAGCGACGGCCCGAGCGAGGCGACGAGCAGAGCCGACCCGGCCTGTTGCGCCGGATCAGGTTCGCCGTGGCAGGTCGCCTGCTGCGCTGGTTGAACCGCCGCCGGGCGACCCACCCGTCGGCCGGTTCGGCGGCCAACCCGCCGGCGGCGGCCAACCCTCCCGAGGCGAGCGATCACGTGTCGGGCAGGCCGACATCGGCCGGGCCGCCCCGGACCGGCCGATCCCGGCTGCGTTTCCATCTGCAGCTCACCCCGGGCGGGCCGATGGCCCCGATGGTCGAGCTGTTGATGGGGCCGATGGTGGAGCCGACCGCCGAGGACTTCCTGCGCAACATCCGCCAGGCACTCGAAGCCCGGCGGGCCAGCGCCTGACGAGGGGAGCAGACGAGCCATGCACGAGTTGCCACGCCGTACCGATGTGGTGGTGGTCGGCACCGGCGCCGCCGGGCTGACCGCCGCGTTGACCGCCGCGGCGGCCGGCCTGCAGGTCACCATCCTGGAGAAGGCGCCGGTGATCGGCGGCACGACCGTGGTCTCCGGCGGCTCCATCTGGGCGCCGGCGAACCGCTGGCTGGCCGAGGCGGGCGTGCCGGACAGCCGCGACGACGCGCTGACCTACCTGCGACGGCTCGCCCTAAACCGGGTCCCGGACCGGGTCATCGAGGCCTTCGTCGACCAGGTCAACCCGATGCTGGACCTGGTGGTGGCGCGCACCGGGCTGCGCTTCACCCCGAACCTGGAGCACCCCGACTACCAGCCCGAGTTGCCCGGGGCGCATCCGGGCGGGCGCACCCTGCAGAGCGACCTGTTCGACGCGACCGTCCTCGGCGAGCTGCGCGGCAAGCTGCGGCCGACGCATTCGACGGTGCCGGTGACCAAGCTCGAACTGGATCAGTGGGGGATGGACACCCTGGACCGGTGGGACTGGGCGCTGATCGCCGAACGCACCGCGAAGGGCGTGGTCGGCATGGGTGCCGCCCTGGTCGGTGAGCTGCTGTACGGCTGCCTGCGGCTCGGTGCCACGGTGCACACCGACACCCGGGCGGTCCGGCTGCGGCGCACCGGCGGACGGGTCGCCGGGATCACCGTGGCCACCGGCGACGGCGAGGTGGAGATCGTCGCGCAGCGGGGTGTGGTGCTCGCCTCCGGCGGGTTCGAGTGGGACCCGGCGATGGTCGGGCAGTTCCTCGGCGTACCGATGGACGCACCGGCCAGCCCGCCGGCGAACGCCGGTGACGGGTTGCGCATGGTGATGGAGGTCGGTGCCGCGCTCGGCAACATGAACGAGGCCTGGTGGGGGCCGATGGTGTACGCGGTCGGCGACACCTACGACGGCGCGCCGCTGTTCCGGCCCACGTCAGGTCTGCGGGCGCTGCCCGGCGGGATCATCGTCAACCGGCACGGCCGGCGGTTCTCCAACGAGGCGATGAACTACAACGACCTCGGCAAGGCGATGGCCACGTTCGACCCGATCCGCTACGAGTACGCCAACCTGCCCTGCTGGCTGGTGTTCGACGACCGGTTCCGGTCGTCGTACTCGGTCGCCACGGCGACCCCGGACGCGCCGACCCCGGGGTGGATGGCGACGGCACCGACCCTGGCGGAGCTGGCCGGCGCGGTCGGCATCGACCCGGACGGGTTGGCCGAGCAAGTCGCCGAGTTCAACCGGCACGCCGCGCAGGGCCGGGATCCGCAGTTCGGTCGGGGCACGACCGTGTACGACCGGTACCGGGGCGATCCGACGGTGACCCCGCACCGCAATCTGCGTCCGCTCGGTGACGGTCCCTACTACGCGGTACGGCTGCACCTGGGCTGTCTGGGCACCAAGGGCGGCCCGCTCTGCGACGAGCACGGCCAGGTGCGGGACGTCGACGGTGGGCTGATCGGCGGGCTGTACGCCTGCGGGAACGTGGCGGCCAGCCCGTTCGGACCGGGCTATCCGGGTGCCGGCGCGACGCTCGCCGCCGGGATGACGTACGGATACCTGAGCGGTCGCTCGTTGGCCGCCGGATGAGCAGCCGGCCGGCTACCGGCCGGTCAGCCGGCCGGTGCCGGTGCCGCCCCATCGACCGCGTCGATCGCGGCTGGTGGGGCCGCCGGGGTCGAGGTGTCCGCATCGGTCGGGCGCGCGGCCAGGCCGTCGAGGAAGATCGCGGTGCACTGGTCGGCGAGCCGGCTGGTGGGATTGTCGGGGCTCGGATGGAACCACCGGACCGACAGCCAGACCGCGTCGCGGATGAAGCGGTAGAACACCCGGGTGTCGATGTCGGGGCGGAACGCTCCGCTGCTGACGCCCGCTTCGATCACCCCGAGCCAGGCGCTCTGCACCTCGCGGGCGACGTCCTTGAGGTAGTGGAACCGGGCCAGGCCACGCAGGTAGTTGACGTCGTTCTGGTAGATCTCGGTGGCGTGCGGGTGCGCCGCGGCGGTGTCCAGCGACGCGCGGACCAGCTCGCGCAGCCGGGTCGCCGGGTCGTTCTCTCCGGCCAGCACCTCGGCGTACCGGTGGCGCAGATCCTCCAGGTAGGGGCCGAGGATCGCCTCGATGATCGCTTCCTTCGAGTCGAAATGGTGGTACAGGCTGCCGGACAGGATGCCTACCTCGTCGGCGATCTGCCGGACCGTGGTGGCGGCCACGCCGCGACTGGCGAAGAAGGCCGCCGCGCAGGCGATGATCTGCTGTCGTCGATCCAGCGACTCTGCCACGGTGCCTCTTTCGGGTCTGCGGTGCAACGGGCGGGCGCCAGCATAGCAGAGTCAATCAAGCGCTTGGTGCGACGGGTGCCGGTGCCGGGCTGGTCGCCCCAGGTCGAGCTCGGGTAACAATCTCCAAGCGAGCGCTTGATTGGTGGCCGGTACGCAGCTAGTTTACATGGCATTCACAAAGCCTCGGGCTTCACGGCTACCAGGAGAAGCAGATGGCAACTGGTCGGAAATACAAGTGGAACGGGGCGCCCGCCCGCGTCGCGGTGGCCGGGCTGCTGCTCGCCACCGTCGCCGCCTGCGGCGACGACAACGACACCAACGAGACCGGCGGCACGATCACCATGGCCACCTGGTCCGCCACCCAGTCACTCGACCCGGTCCAGGTGGCCGGCACCGGCAACTCCGGCGGCGCGGAACTCGCGGCGCTCTACGACACGATCATGCGGTACGACCCGGCCAGCGGGGCCTTCGAGCCGCAGACCGCCGAGTCGCTGACCCCCAACGACGACTTCACCCAGTGGACCCTCACCTTGCGGTCCGGGATCACCTTCAGCGACGGCGCGCCGTACGACTCGGCGGCCGTCGTGGCGAACATGCAACGGCACACCGAGGCACGGTCCAACGCCAGCTCGCTGGTCGCGCCGATCACCGACTACGCCACCCCCGACGACCTGACGGTGGTGTTCACCCTCGCCTTCCCGTGGAACAACTTCCCGTTCGCCCTCGCCGGGACCCCCGGCATGGTGGTCAACCCGGCTGCGGTGGCCGCCCAGGGCGACGCGTTCGGCACCAACCCGCAGGGTGCCGGTGCCGGGCCGTTCGTCTTCGACGAGTTCCGCCCCGACGAGTCGCTGACCCTCACCCGCAACCCCGACTACTGGGGCGGCGACATCCCGCTGGACGGGGTGCGGTTCATCCACGCCGGTGACGGGCCGCAGACCTACGAGGCGTTCCGCGCCGGCAGCGTCGACCTGGCCTTCCTGCGTGACGCCGGGGCGATCGCGGACGCCGAGGCGGACGGTGCCGAGGGCATCCGGGTCCAGTACTCCGCCAACGACACCCTGATCATGAACAACGGATTCCCGATCACCTGCCAGGAAGGTGAACCGGCACCGCGGTGCGAGGGCCAGCCGGACGGCACCGAACTGGAGTCCACCGCACCCACCGCCGACAAGCGGGTCCGGCAGGCGGTGGCCGCCGCCATCGACCTGGAGACGCTCAAACAGCGGGTGTACGGCGGCGCCGGCTTCATGTCCAGCGCCCTGATCTCCGAAGAGTCCCGTTGGTACGACGGTGTCGAAGGACCGGCCTACGACATCGAGCGGGCCCGCGACCTGGTCGAGCAGGCCAAGGCCGACGGCTGGGACGGGCGCATCCGGGTCAGCTGCCACACCGGCCTGCCGACCTGGGGGACCGCCGTGCAGGGCATGCTGGAGGCGGCCGGCATGCAGGTCGACCTCACCGACCAGCAGGAGATCGCCGCGAACACCTCGGCGGTCATCGTGCGCAAGGACTTCGACCTGGCCTGCTTCGGCTCGTCGATCTCCGACGCCGAGCCGTTCTTCGCCCTCAACCGCGACTTCAACTCGACCTACGTCACCACCGGCGGCGGCAACTTCTCCGGCTACGTCAATCCCACCGTCGACGAGGCGATCGCCGCCGGGCGGGGCGCCGGCAGCGAGGCCGAGGTGAAGGCCGCGATCAGCACCATCGCCCGGGCGTACGCCGAGGACGTGCCGTTCCTCGCACTGACCGCCCAGCCGGAGGTCGTGCTGATCTCCGACGAGGTCGGCGACGTGCTGCAGAGCGTCAACACCGTGGTGCTGCTCGGTCGGGCGACGCGAGGATGACCGGACGATCCGCGACCGACGCCGCTGACCCGTCGGCGCGGGTCACCGGGCGGGGTGGTGCCGGCGCTGCCGGCGCCACCCCGGCACCCCCGGTGGCCCTGATCACCGCGGCCGCCCACGGAATCGGGGCGGCCACCGCACGGTCGTTCGCCGAGGCCGGACACCGGCTGGTGCTGGCCGACGTCGACGCGGCCGGGCTGGCAGCGACCGCCGCCGACCTGACCGCCGCCGACCTGACCGGTGCCGACCCGGCCGGTGCCGACCGCGTGACGACCGTGGTCGCCGACGCGACCACCGAGGCCGGCGCGGCCACGGCGGTCGACGCGGCCACCACCCGGTACGGGCGGCTGGACGCGTTGATCAACGTGGTGGGCGGCAGCCGGCCCGGCCGTACTGTGCTCGACATCGACCTCGCCGAGTGGGACCGCTGGCTGTCGCTCAACCTCACCTCGGTCTACCTGATGTGCCGGGCCGCGCTGCCGCAGCTGACGGCGGTCGGCGGGGCCATCGTCAACGTCTCGTCCGGGGCCGGACTGCGCGGCATGCGCGCCAACCCGGCGTACTGCGCCGCCAAGGCCGGGGTGGTCGGACTGACCCGGGCGCTGGCCATCGACCACGGTCCCGCCGGGGTCCGGGTCAACTGCGTCGCACCCGGACCGGTCCGTACCCCGTTGATGGAGCGCAACCGCAGCGCCGCCGAGATCGACGCGATGGGCCGGATCGCGGTCCTCGGCCGGATCGGCGACCCCGCCGAGATCGCCGCGGCGATCCGGTGGCTGGCCAGCGACGCGGCGTCGTACCTGACCGGCCAGACCATCGAGGTCGACGGCGGCCCGGCCCCGCTGGTGTGACCCGGCGACGACGAGAGGAGGAGCACTGATGCTACGGACGGTGGCCGTCAAACTGGCCCTGCTCGTCCCGGTGCTGTTCCTGGTCAGCGTGGGCACCTTCGTCCTGCTCCAGCTGGGGCCGGGTGACCCCGCCGCGCAGGTGCTCGGCAACACCGGTACGCCCGCCGACTACCAGCGGATCCGGACCGAGATGGGGCTGGACCAGCCGCCCGTGCAGCGCTACCTCGAATGGCTCGGCGGTGTGCTGCGTGGCGACCTCGGCCAGAACCTGGTCCCGCCGATCGAGAACGTCTCCGACCGGCTGCTGCGGGCGTTCCCGGTGAACCTGCAGCTCGCCGCGATGGCCATCGTGCTGGCCCTGCTGATCGCCGTCCCGTTGGCGATGTGGTCGGCGTACCGGGCCGGTGGGCTGGTCGACCGGTGGATCTCGGCCGGCACCATCGGCGTCATCTCGGTCCCGCCGTTCCTGGTCGGCCTGCTCCTGCTGCTGGTGTTCGCCATCCACCTGGACTGGTTCCCACTCGGACAGTGGTCCCGGCCGTCCGACGACGGTCTGGGCCAGAACCTGTGGCACGCCTTCCTGCCCGCGCTCACCCTGGCGTTGGCCGAGGCCCCGGTCTTCGCCCGGCTGCTGCGCGGCGACCTGGTCGCCACCCTGCAGGAGGACTTCATCCTGGCCGCGAAGGCCAAGGGCATGCCCGGCTGGCACATCATGCTCCGGGAGGCGCTGCGCCCCTCGTCGTTCTCGCTGATCACCCTGGCCGGGGTGAGCGCCGGCCGGCTGCTCGGCGGCACCATCATCGTCGAGGCGGTCTTCGTGCTGCCCGGGGTGGGCAACGTGATCATCAACGCCGCGCAGAGCAACGACTACAAGCTGGTGCAGGGCGGCGTCCTGCTGATCGCGGTCATCTACCTGCTACTGAACCTCACCGTCGACGTGCTGTACGGCTATCTGGACCCACGGATCCGGAGGCGGCATGCCTGAGCCCAGCCGTACCCGACGCCGTCGGATCGACCTCGCCTTCTGGTTCAGCCTCGGCTGGCTGGTCGTCCTCACCGGCTGCGCCCTGCTCGCCGACCTGCTGCCGCTGGGCAACGCCGACGACACCACCCAGACGATCGGGATCGCCGGCTACGCCCGACCCGACCTGTTCTCGGCCAACCCGCTGGGCACCAACGGCTTCGGTCTCGACCTGCTGGCCCGGTCCATCTACGGAGCCCGGGTGAGCCTGCTGACCGTCGGCTGCACCGTGCTGGTCAGCCTGTTGATCGGCGGTGCGGTCGGTATGGTCGCCGGCTACTTCCGTGGCTGGGTGGACGTGGTGATCGGCGTCTTCGCCGACGCCGCCCTGGTGATCCCCGCCCTCGTCCTGCTGATCGCCTTCGCCGCGGTGCTCGGCCCGCCCCGGACCGTGCCGGAGGCGGTACTCAAGAGCGGTCTGGCCCTGGCCGTGGTCGGCATCCCGACGATGATCCGGCTGGCCCGGGCCAACACGCTGCTGTTCGCCCAACGGGAGTTCGTCACCGCCAGCCGGGCGATGGGCGCCCGGCACACCCGGATCCTGATCCGCGAACTGCTGCCCAACGTGGCACTGCCGCTGGTCTCGTACGCCTTCATCGTCGCCGCCGTGCTGATCGTCGCGGAAGGATCGCTGGCCTTCCTCGGCCTCGGGCTGCAGCAGCCCGCCCCGTCCTGGGGAAACATGATCGCCGAGGGTGGTCTGCGGGAGCTGCGCCGGCACCCGCACGTACCGCTGATCCCTGGCGTGTTCATGTTCCTCACCGTCTTCAGCCTGAACATCGTCGGGGAACGTGCCCGGGCCCGCTGGGATCCCCGGGACTCCCAGGTCTGACGGCAACGTCCGGAACCGGGCCGCCCTCGACCCGAGCAGCAGGAGGTACGTCATGCGGATGGACGAGTCGGCGTTCCGGCTGGACGGCCGCGTCGCCGCGGTCACCGGCGCCGGCAGCGGAATCGGCCAGGCGGTCGCACAGACCCTCGCCCGGTCCGGCGCCGCCGTGGTGGTCGCCGACATCGACGCCGAACGCGGCGCGGCGACCGTCGCCGACATCACCGCCGCCGGCGGACGGGCCAGCTTCCAGTACACCGACGTCAGCCGTCGGGCCGACCTGGACGCCCTGGCCACCGCCGCCGTCGAGCGGTACGGCGGCCTCGACATCCAGTGCAACATCGCCGGTGTGCCGTCCCTGGTTCGTGAGTTGACCGAGGTCACCGGGGCGGACCTCGACGCCGAGTTCGCGATCAGCGTCAAGGGCGTGCTGTACGGCTGCCAGGCCGCCGCGACGGTGATGACCCGCCAGGGCCACGGGGCCATCGTCAACATCTCGTCGACCGCCGCCGACCTGCCCGCCGCCGGCTACGGGCTGTACCACCTCGGCAAACTCGCCGTCGTCGGGATGACCCGGACCCTCGCCCTGGAGCTCGGCCCGAAAGGGGTACGGGTCAACGCGATCGCGCCCGGCGCCACCCTGACCAATTTCAGTGCCCGCAACTTCACCGCCGCCGACGGCACCGTCGACGAGGAGCGGCGCAGCCAGTGGCTGGCCGGCATGGCGGCCCGCTCGCCGCTGAACATCGTCGGGGAGCCGCAGGACCAGGCGTTGCTGGTGCTCTACCTGGTCTCCGACGCCGCCCGGTTCGTCACCGGGCAGCTGATTCGGGCCAACGGCGGCTGGTCGATGGGGTGACGCCGACCAGCGTCAACGGAAGGAATGCGATGACGTCCCGACCCGAGTTCGCCGCCCGTACCGCCGGGATGCGCCCGTCGAAGCTGCGGGAGCTGGTCGCGGCGGCGGCCCGGCCGTCCGCCGGTGACGTACCCGGGCCGACGCTGCTGTCGCTCGGCGGCGGGCTGCCGCCGGCCGAGGCGTTCCCGGCGCGGGCGGTGGCCGAGGCGGCCGAGCGGGCGCTGGCCGGCGCCGCCGGCGCCGCCCTGCAGTACTCGGCCACCGAGGGCGACCCGGAGCTGCTCGACCTGGTCGGTGCCGATTTGGCCGGCCGGCTGCGGCTGCCCGACCCGACCGGGCGGTTGCTGGTCACCACCGGTTCGCAACAGGCGCTCGACCTGATCGGCAAGGTGCTGCTGGACCCCGGTGACGTGGCGGTGGTCGAGTCGCCGGCCTACGTCGGGGCGCTGCGGGCGTTGGCCGGCTACCAGCCGAGGATCGTCGAGGCGCCGGTCGACGACGACGGGATGGACACCGAGCTGCTGGCCGGGCGGCTACGGGCCGGGTTACGGCCGAAGCTGTGCTACCTGGTGCCGAACTTCTCCAACCCGAGCGGACGCACCCTCACCGCGCGACGGCGTACCCGACTGGCGCAGCTCGCGGCCCGGTACGGCTTCCTCATCGTCGAGGACGACCCGTACGGTCAGCTGCGGTTCGCCGGGGCCGACCTGCCGCCGGTCGCCGCCGACGCCGCCGAGCAGGTGGTCTACCTCGGCAGCTTCTCCAAGCTGGTGGCACCCGGGCTGCGGGTCGGCTACCTGGCCGCACCGAGGTGGCTGCACCGGGCGCTGGCGGTGGCCAAGCAGGCGACCGACCTGAACTCCGCCGCGTTGAGCCAACGGCTGCTCGTCGAGCTGCTGGCCGATCCGGACTGGTTCGCCGGGCACCTGGCCGGGCTGCGGGACCTGTACCGGGTGCGGGCCGAAGCCCTGACCGGGGCGGTGGCCGACCGGCTGGCCGGTCGGCTGGCCACCCCGATGCCGGACGGCGGGATGTTCGTCTGGGCCAGCGTCCAGACCCCGGGGATCGACGCGTTGGCCCTGGCCCGCGCGGCGATGCGGCGGGCCGTCTCGGTGGTCCCGGGTAACGAGTTCTCGCTGGCCGACGGCTACCCCCGGCACCTGCGCCTGTCGTTCAGCATGCTGGGCCCGGCGGGTCTGGTGGCCGCGGTCGACCGCCTCGGGGACGCCTTCGACGACCTGACGGCGTCCGGGTGAGCCCGGCGATGCCGGACCCACCCGGATCTGTCTGCACCCCCGGATCCGCCTGCGACGGCCGGTCAGTCGGCCGGCTGGGCGGCGGTGGTGAACCGGGGCACCGGCCAGGTGGTCGGCGAGCTGGTGCTCCACAGCACCTGGTGCACCCGTTCACTGATCCGCCAGCCGTCGCCGGTGCGGACCAGCCGGTCGGCGTAGTGCAGTCCCCGGTGCACCACCTCGTGCCCGTCCGGCACCGGCCGGACCAGGTGGGCCACCGTGTACGAGCTGGCGACCGCCGAGTCGCCGTCGACCTCGATGGTGGCCGAGCCGACCACGTGCTGGCTGGCGGCCAGTCGGGCCAGCGGCGCCATGTGCGCGACGATGTGGCGCACCCCGCGCGGCAACCGCTTGCCGGAGTACTCGGCCTGGGCGTCGTCGGTGAAGCAGCCGCCGACCGCCTCGAACTCACGCCGGTCGCAGCACTGCGCGTACCGGTTCAGCAATTCGACGATGGCCGCTCGGTCATCGGCGTATCCGGACATCATGCACACCTTTCGATTGGGTGCCGCGGTTGCGCGGCACCGTCGACTCAGGAACGGGAGATCGGGTCATGGAAACGCTGACCGCCGACCGGCTGGCCATCGCCGATGTGGTGAACCGGTACTTCATGGCGATCGACAGCCGGGACTGGGACCGGCTGCGTGGCTGCTTCACCGACGACGTGGAGGGAATCTACGAAGGAGTACGGGTGGCCGGCGGGATCGACCGGATCATGGCGTTCTTCACCGGCCGGTCGCCGGTTCGGTTCCCCCTGGAGATCGTCGACCTGCGGGCGTCGATGCACTTCATCGGCAACCACTTCGCCGAGGTGACCGGCGACCGTGCGGTGGCGCAGACCTACGCCCAGGCCCACCTGATCGACCGGCCGGCCACTGGCCCCCGGATGCGCACCCGGGGTCTGCGCTACCTCGACGAACTGGTCCGGGTCGACGGCCGCTGGCTGATCAGCCGTCGGGAACACGTGCTGGACTGGATGCGCCGCGACGAGTTGCTTGTCGCGCCGGCCGCCGCGGACTGACCCGGCCGTCACGGCCGCGACCGGCCGGCGGTGGGTCCGTCGGCCGGCGCGTCCTGCGGGAAGTGGCAGGCGACGTACTGGTCCGGGCCGGTCTGGCGCAGCTGCGGCTCGGTGCGGGCGCAGACATCCGCCGCGCGGGGACACCGGGTGCGGAACCGGCAGCCGCTCGGCGGGTCGAGTGCCGACGGCAGCTCACCGCTGGTGCGGGCCGGTGCCGGGGAGCCGTCGTCCAGCTCCGGGATCGAGCGCAGCAGCAGCGCCGTGTACGGGTGGGCGGGACGGGCGAACAGCACATCCGGCGATGCGACCTCGCAGATCTTGCCCAGGTACATCACCACGATTCGGTCGCTGACCCGCTTCACCACCGCCAGATCGTGGGCGACGAACAGCAGCGTCAGGCCGTACCGCTGTTTCATCTCCTCCAGCAGGTTGAGGATCTGGGCCTGCACCGAGACGTCCAGCGCGCTGACCGGTTCGTCGCAGAGCACCACGGCCGGTTCCAGCACCAGCGCGCGGGCGATGCAGACCCGCTGGCACTGCCCGCCGGACAGTTCGTGCGGTCGTCGGTCGCCGACCAGCCGGGGGTCCAGCCCGACGGCGTCGAGGACCTCGTCCACCCGCCGCCGGGCGGCGGGACCGCCCTCGCGGTGCCAGATCCGCAGACCTTCGGCGACGATGTCCCGGACGGTACGGCGGGGGTTGAGCGACGAGATCGGGTCCTGGAAGATCATCTGGAGTCGGGTGCGGGTGCGGCGCAGCCGCTCGCCGCGCAGCGCCGTCAACTCGGTGCCGTCGAACCGGACCGATCCACTGGTCGGCGGGGGCAGCTGCAGGATCGCCCGGCCGGTGGTGGACTTTCCGCAGCCCGACTCACCGACCAGGCCGACGGTCTCCCGGACCCGGGCGTCGAGGCTGATCCCGGAGACCGCCTGCACGCTGCGTCCCCGGCCGGCCGGGAACCGTACGGTCAGGTCCTCGACCCGCAGCACCACGTCGTCGGTGTCGCGCAGGTGCGCCTTGCCGGTGCCGGCCATCAGTTCACCGCCCCGTCGAGGGTGGACCGGTCGGTGCGGACCGGTGCGAGGTCCAGTCCGGCCCCGGTCCGGCCGTCGGCGAGGTTCTCGGCGAGCGCGCGGTCGCCGGCCTCGGTGCCGACCGGGTAGAAGCAGGCGTACCGGTGCCCGGGTTCGTCGGCCAGCGCCGGGTCCTCCTGCTGACACCGGGGCCGGGCCTGCCGACAGCGGGGGGCGAAGCGGCAGCCGGGCGGCGGGTGCACCAGGTCGGGGGCGCCGCCGGCGATCACCTCCAGCGGGGTGTGGCTGGGCTGGTCGATCCGGGGGGTCGAGCGCAGCAGGGCCGCCGTGTACGGGTGCCGGGTGTGCCGGAACAGCTCGGCGGTCGGACCGATCTCGGCCACCCGGCCGGCGTACATGACCATCGTCCGGTCGGTGCGGCCGGACACCACGGCCAGATCGTGACTGATCAGGATCATCGCCATCCGCAGCTCGGTACGCAGCCGGGCGAGCAGGTCGAGGATCTCCTTCTGCACGGTCACGTCCAGCGCGGTGGTCGGCTCGTCGGCGATGAGCAGCTTGGGCGAGCAGGACAGCGCGATGCCGATCATGACGCGTTGCCGCATGCCGCCGGAGAGTTCGTGCGGGTACTGCCTCAGCCGTCGGACCGGCTCGCTGATGCCGACCTCGGCGAGTAGTTCGGCGGCACGGGTGTCGGCGGCCCGTCTGCTGAGCCCGAGGTGGTGACGCATCGGCTCGGTGAGTTGCCGACCGATGGTGCGGACCGGGTTGAGCGACGTCATCGGATCCTGGAACACCATGGCCACCTCCGCGCCCCAGAAGTGTCGGGCGGCGGCGCCTCGTCGGTCGCGTACCTCCTGGCCCTCGAACAGGATCCGACTTTCCGCCGCGACCTGCGCCTGCCGGGGCAGGATGTTCATGACGGTGCGGACCAGCACCGATTTGCCGGATCCGGATTCGCCGACGACGCCGAGCGCCTCGCTGGGCGCGAGGGTGAAGGAGACCCCGTCGACGGCGCGCAGCACACCGCGCGGCGTCGAGAAGCTCGTGGCGAGGTTCTCGACGGCGAGCAACGGAGCCGGTTCATCGGATCGCACGTTGCCAGCCTAACAAGCGCTTGGTACTTTGAGCGAGACCCCGTTACCTGCCTGAAACGTGGAGACCCGATGACTGACGACGAACTCGACGAACTGATCGCCGTGGTCCAACTGCCCGAGCGGACCCCGGAGACGGTCGAGCAGCGGGTGGCCCTTGCCGAGGACCACCGCCGGATCGCCGACCTGGTGATGCTCTACGGCTGGCTGTGCGACCGGCGCCGCTGGGACGACCTGCTGGAGTACTACACCGAGGACTTCGAGCGGCAGTTGCGCGGCACCCTGAACGAGACCGTCAAAGGCAAGGAGAAGCTCCGCGAGCTGTACTTCCGCCCGGTCCTGCCCCGCTCCGGTGACGCCGACGGGCCACCGTCCGCCGACGTGATCAACTCCTACGAGCTGCGTCACCTCATCCACCCTCCGGTGATCCGGGTCGCCGATGACGGCCGGACCGCCTCGGTCGCCGCCGTGTACAGCCTCGTCGCGACCAGCGGCGACGGCCCGCAGTTTCGCCGGGGCGAGCACGAAGGTGCCTACCTGTTCGGCATGCGACGTGAGCCCGACGTCGGCTGGCGCTTCGCCACCATGGTCGTGATCAGCGAAAACGCCCGCAACCCCCTGTTTCAGAAAGGCTGACGCGATGCCCGGGAGATTCACCGGAAAGGTTGCTCTGGTCACCGGCGCCGGCCGGGGGATCGGCCGGGCCACCGCGCTGCGGTTCGCCGCCGAGTCAGCGACGGTCGTCGTCAACGACATCAATCCCGACGGCATCGCCGAGACCCGGGCGGCCGCCGCCGACCTGCCCGGCCGGGCGGTCGCCGGTCGGGCCGACGTCACCTCGGCCGACCAGGTGGCCGACCTGGTCGCCGAGGTGGCCGACCGGTACGGCCCGGTCGACATCCTGGTCAACAACGCCGGTGGAGCACTGCCCGGAGCCGCCTGGGCGGCGGTGGCCGACGCCAGCCTCGAGGACTGGAGCGGATTCCTCGCGTTGAACCTCACCTCGGCGTTCCTCTGCGCCCGGGCCGTACTGCCCGGCATGCTGGCCGCCGAGCGCGGGCACATCGTCGGCATCGGCTCGATCTCCGGCACCAACGGCCAGGTCAACGGTGCGGCCTACGCCGCCGCCAAGGCCGGAATGGGTGCCCTGGTCGCCTCGATCGCCAAGGAGTACGGGTCCCGCGGGATCTCGTCGAACGGGATCGTCGTCGGCAACGCGCCGTTTCCCAACCGGACCCCGGACCGCCAGCAGCATCTCGACCGGGCGGTGCACCTGGGCCGGGTCGGCGGGTACGACGAGTTCGCCGCGGCCATCGCTTTTTTGTGTTCGGAGGACTCGTCGTACCTGTCCGGGGCGATGATCCCGGTCGATGGCGGATTTCACCGGTCCAACTTGTTGTGACGAACTGGTCGTTAACACCGGCAGCCCGGCCCGCGGTATCCACCAAACAGTCCACCAGGGACACCGAACGCTGGAGTGTCGGCCCCCCAGGCCATGATCGCAGGCCGTAGTCTGGCGGACATGGCCTCTGGACGCCGCCGGCAGTGGTCGACCGCGCTGCGCTCCTGGGTGAAGGTCGGGGCGAACCAGCCGTTACTGCCGGTGGTGCGCCGGGCCTTCCTGGCCTTCCTGCTGGCCTGCCTGGCCACTGTGATTCCACAGTGGCTGATTTCGCCGGTGGTCGAGCCGAGCCGGTCCTGGCCGGTGCTACCCGCCGTCGCCGTCCTGGCGGTGCTCGCCGTGCGGCTGTACCGGCGGGAACGGCCGACGATCGCCCACGATCTGGTGGCCGCCGCCGCTGTCGGTGTGGTGATCTGGGCGGTCGGGGCGCTGCCGGCCGGTGGGGTGCTGTTCGTCGGCACCGCGCTGCGCGCGCTCTACGGTGGGCTGCCCGCGGCGTTGCTCTCGGTCGGGTTCACCCTCGCTGCGATGACCACCGGCGTGCTCGCCGCTGGCGGCACCCTGGCTGAGGTGCAGCTCGGCCAGTACGGACCCGGCCTGCTGCTGTCGTCGTTGGCGCTGCGCCTGGTGCTGCTCGCGGTCCGCCGGTTCGAGGCCGGTACGGCGGCCCGGTTCGAGGCGGTCGTCCGGTCGTCGCGCGACGTGATCGTGCTGACCGACCGGGACACCACGGTCAGCTACCTGAGTCCGGCGGCGGCGGACGTGTTCCGGCTCGCCGACGGGCTACCCGGTGACCGGCTGCTGTCCTGGATCGTCCCGCCGGACCGGCCGGCGGCCGACGCCTGGCTCGCCCGGCTGCTCGTCGACTCCGGTGCGGCGGCGACCCTGCAGTGCCGGGTCACGGCCCCGGACGCCGACCAGCCCGCCACGGTCGAGATCAGCGGGCAGAACCTGCTGCACGATCCGAACGTACGCGGGCTGTTGTTCGCCGTCCGTGACGTCACCGAGCGGGTACGGCTCACCGAGCGGCTGCGCCATCAGGCGTACCACGATCCGCTGACCGGCCTGGCCAACCGGGCCCTGCTGCGGGAACGGCTGGCCGTGGCGCTCGGCAGCACCACCGATGTCGCGTTGCTGCTGCTCGACATCGACTCGTTCAAGGTGGTCAACGACGCTCTCGGCCACCAGGCCGGTGACGAACTGCTGGTCGCGGTCGCCGGCCTGCTGCGGCGCCGGTTGGCGGCCACCGACCTGCTGGCCGCCCTCGGCGGTGACGAGTTCGCGGTGCTGCTGACCGCCGAGCGGGCCGCCGCCCGCGACACCGAGCGGATCGCCGACGACCTGTTGGCGGTCTTCGACCGGCCGATCGAGGCGGCCGGCCACCTGCGGCTGATCGCCGCCCGGGTCGGCATCGCGGTCAGCGACGGCGACGCCGACGCCGACCGGCTGATGCGCGAGGCCGACATCGCGTTGCAGATCGCCAAGGCTGCGCCCCGGGCCCGTCGGGTGCGGTACCGCACCGAACTGCACCAGGCTGCGGTCGACCGGGTACGCCTGCAGGTGGAGGCGCAGGACGCGCTGTCGCGGCGCGAGTTCGTCCTGCACTACCAGCCGATCCACGCGCTGTCCGACGGCGCGGTACGCGGAGTGGAGGCGCTGGTCCGGTGGCGTCACCCGCAGCGCGGCATGGTCCGGCCGGACCAGTTCATCCCGCTGGTCGAGGGCAGTGGCCTGATCGTGCCACTCGGCCGCTGGATCCTCGGCGAGGCCTGTGTCACCGGTGCCGGATGGCAGCGACTCAGTGGCCGACCGTTGCAGATCAACGTCAATGTCAGCGTGCGCCAGTTCATGCTGGGCGACGTGGTCGCGGACGTGCTGGCCGCGTTGGAACGCTCCGGTCTGCCGCCGGCCACGCTGACCTTGGAGATGACCGAGAGCGTCCTGGCCACCGAGCACGACGCGATCGAGTCGCAGCTGTCCGCGCTGCGTCGACTCGGCGTCCGGATCGCCCTGGACGACTTCGGCACCGGATTCAGCTCCCTCGGCCACCTGCACCGATATCCGATCGACGAGTTGAAGATCGACAAGATGTTCGTGGGCCAGATCGGCGCCGAGGATCCGACCTGCCTGCCGGTGGTCCAGGCGATCCTGGCGATGAGCCGGGGGCTGCGGCTCAGCACGGTGGCCGAGGGGATCGAGAACGACGACCAGCGGGCCGAGTTGACCGCGATGGGCTGCGAGTTCGGGCAGGGGTTCGGCCTGTCCCGGCCGGTGGAGGAGCCGGCCCTGCGGGCCCTGCTGCGCCGGTCCGCCGTGTCCTAGCCGGCCCGGACTGAGCCCAGGGTGTGTCGGGTGTCGGGTTCAGACCAGGGTGTCGGCGAGGGTCTCCGGGGCGAACAGCTCCGCCGGGTCCAGCCGCCGCCGGGCCAGGCCCTGCTCGTGCGAGTAGCGCAGAAACGTCTCCAGCACCGTCCGGTTGGGTTCGACGCCGTACGGCCAGAAGTCGTCGCCCAGCAGCGCCGCCGCCTCCTCGGCTGCCGGCACCACCCACGGCAGGCTGACCTTCAACGCGGTCACCTCCCGCAGTTCGGCGTAGACCTGGTCCTTGGCCTCGGTGAACGCGTCCAGCAGCGCCCGGGCCAGCCACCGGTGCCGCTGGTAGACGTCGCGGCGCAACACCACCGCGTGCATGATCGGGAAGACGCCGGTGGCCCGCAGGTACGCCCGTTCGGCGGCGGAGGGGTCGGCGAACAGCCGACGGACCCGGTCCGGGCCGGCGGCCGGCACGAACGACCGGGGTGCCCGGGCGGTGTACAGGGCGTCGATCGCGCCGCTGCGCAACAGCCCGTCGAGCGTCTCGCCCGCGCCGATCGGCCGTACGTCGAACCGGTCCGGCAGGTCCAGCCGCAGCTTCTCCTGCCGGCCGGCGTGGTGCAGACCGCCGGTGCGGTAGCTGACCCCGTCGACCGGCAGCCCGTGGTGTTCGGCCAGGATGCCGCGGATCCACACGGCGGCGGTCATCTGGTACTCGGGGATCCCGACCGTACGGCCGGCCAGCTCGGCCGGGTCGCGGACCGGCGACGACGGCGCCAGGTAGATCGAGCCGTGCCGGAACACCCGGGACGGGAAGACCGGGATCGCCACGAACGGCGGTTCGTCGGCGAACAGCGACAGCACGTACGACGACAGGGACATCTCCGCGACGTCGAACTCCTGCCAGCGCAGCATCCGGAAGAAGGTCTCCTCGGGCGGCAGCGACAGGTAGGTCAGGTCCACGCCGGTCGGCCGTACCGTGCCCTCCCGCAGTGCCCGGGTGCGGTCGTAGTCCCAGCAGGCCAGGCTGATCGGCAGCCGGTGCGCCATGGTGCCTCCAATCCTCGCAGCGACGTGGGCATCCTCAGTGGAACGCCGCGCCGCCGTCGACGTTGACCGTCTGTCCGGTGATGAAGTCGCTGTCCGGCCCGGCCAGGAAGGCGACCACGCCGACCAGGTCGTCCGGCACCTGCCGCCGTTTGATCGCCTGGCCGGCGACGATTGCCGCCTCCTGCTCCGGGGTGACGGTGGCCCGCGGGATCTCGGTCCGGGTGGCGCCCGGGGTGACCGCGTTGACCCGTACTCCGGCCGGGCCCAGCTCGGTGGCCAGCGCCCGGGTCATCCCGATCAGCGCCGCCTTGGAGGTCACGTAGTGCAGGTAGTGCGGTCGGCCGATCCACACGGTGGCCGACGAGATGTTGACCACCTTGCCGTAGCCGGCCCGGCGCATCACCGGCGCGACCGCCCGGGTGCACAGGAACGGGCCACGGACGTTGACCGCCATCACCTGGTCCCACTCGGCCGGGTCGATCTGGTCGAACGGCCGCATCGCCAGGGTCGAGAAGATCGCCGCGTTGTTGACCAGGACGTCGATCCCACCGAACGCGTCGGTGCCGCGCCGGACCATCGCCGCCACGCTGTCCGGGTCGGCGACGTCGACCTCGACGGCGAGCGCGCCGTCGCCGATCTCGGCGGCGACGGCACCAGCCGCCTCGGTGTTGCGGTCGGCCACCACCACCCGCGCCCCGTCGGCCGCCAGCCGGTGCGCGAAGGCCCGGCCGAGCCCTTGTCCGCCGCCGGTGACGATGGCCACCCGGCCGGCCAGCCGGTCAGCCATCGCCGAGCCGGGACAGTTCGGTACGGGCGTCCATCGGTTGCCACCACGGCTCGACACCCAGGTCGCGGGCGATCACCCCGGCGGCGATGTACCCGGCGCCGCCGCTGATCGCCCCGTTGGGGTGGCAGGCTGAGCCGGCCAGGTAGAGGTTCGGCAGCGGGGTGCGGTAGCCGAAGTGGTTGTGCAGCACCTGGTCGGCGCTGAGCGCCCCCATGAAGATGTCGCCGTGCCGCATGTTGATCAGTTCCTGCGCGTACTCGTAGGCGGTGTAGGTGTACGAGCCCAGCACGGTGGCGTCGGTCAGGTTGGGCGCGTACTCCCGCCACCTGTCCATGATCGACGCGGCCATGTCGCCCTGCATCCGGCGCAGGTTCTCGTGGTCGCCGTCGGGCGCCCACGGCACCACGTGCCAGGCGTACGCGGTGTGCTTGCCCGGCGGCGCCTGGCTCGGGTCGAGCACGCTCAGCGCCCCGGCACCGAACTGGACGTTGGTCGGCACCCGGCCGTTGTCCACGTCGTCGTGCGCGGCCATCAGACTGGCGATGGTCTCCGAGCCGATGTTGTACTTCAGCGCCCCGTTCACGTGCGGGTCGAAGGCCGCCGAGGTGTACGCCGGGGGCTCGTCGAGCGCCAGGTGCAGGCCGAACAACGTCCAGCCGGTGTAGTGGAACTTGTCCAGCCGGGCCAGGTAGTCGGCGGGCAGTTGGTCGCGGCCGACCAGCGTCTCCAGGGTCTGGTGCAGGTCCAGCGTGCTGGCCACGAACTGCCGGGCCCGCATCGAGCGCCCGTCGGCGAGTTCGATGCCGGTGGCCCGACCGCCCTCGACGACGATCCGCTCGACGTGCGCCTGGTTGACGAAGTGTCCGCCGGCGGCGATGAACTCCTCCATCAGCCCGCGGGCCAGATTCCAACTGCCGCCGGCGCACAGCTCGTAACCGGTGGTCAGGTCGAAGGCGCGGATCAGCGAGCCGAGCGGGCTGTGCGTGCCGAGCGTCTCGTGCAGCACGGTGCCGAACAGTGACAGCTTGAACAGGAACAGCACCTTGACCCGCTCGTCGGTGAACAGCTCCTCGACCACCTCGCCGGGTTGCCGTCGGGTCAGCTCCAGGAAGTCACGGCCCAACGCGGTACGGCCGAGCAGCTCGTCGCGGTCGGCCGGGCTCAGCGGCTCACTGAACCGTTCGCGCAGGAAGATCCGCTGGGTCATCTCCTCCGCCTTGGCGTTCCACTCCCGGAACGTGTCGGCGTCGGCCTTGCTGAACCGGCCGATGCTGGCCAGCGTCTCGTCGAGGTCGCGGGAGAAGACCAGCGCGCTGCCGTCGCGGTGCGGCTGGGCGAACTCGTACCGTGGGGTCAGATAGCGCACCCGGGCGGACAGCCCCAGGTCACGGAACCACGGCGTCGAGGTGACGCTGAAGTGGTTGATCGAGTGCAGGTTGTGCTGGAAGCCGGGCAGGGTCCGTTCCTCGGTGCTCAGCCCGCCGCCGTGGCGCAGCCGCCGCTCGACCAGGAGCACCCGCAGACCGGCCCGGGCCAGGTAGGTGCCGAGGATCAGGCCGTGCTGGCCGGCCCCGATGATGATGCCGTCGTAGGTGTCGGCCGGGTGGTCAGTGGTCGCCACGGTCGCCTCCTCGTGGGTCGTTCGTCGGTCCCAGGTGGACGGTGACCGACTTGGGCTGGGTGAACGAGTGCAGTTCCTCGACGCTCTCCTCGCTGCCGAGGCCGGAGTCCTTGACCCCGCCGAACGGCAGGCCGGCGAAGTGCCGGGACGCGGTGTTGATCCACACGTAGCCGGCGTCGACCGACCGGGCCCAGCGGTGCGCCCGACCGACGTCGCCGGTCCAGACGCTTGCGGTCAGGCCGTACGGCGAGTCGTTGACCATCCGCAGCGCCTCCCGCTCGTCGTCGAACGGGGTGACGCAGAGCACCGGCCCGAAGATCTCCTCGCGGGCCAGCGGGTTGTCCGGCGGCACGTCGACGAAGACGGTCGGCTCCACGTACGCGCCGGGCCCGTCCGGCAGGCCACCGCCGGTGGCCACGGTCAGCCCGGTGTCGCGACCCTGGCGCAGGAAGCCGGCGATCCGGTCCCGGTGGGCGGCCGAGACCATGGTGCCCATCTCGGTGGCCGGGTCCAGCGGATCCCCGACCCGCACCGCGCGGGTGCCGGCCACCACCCGCTCGACCACCTCGTCGACGAGCGAGCGGTGCACCAGCAGCCGGGAAGTGGAGCCGCAGGACTGCCCGCCGGTCCAGTGGAAGTTCATCCCGGCGACCGCGCCGGCGCTGGCGGCGGCCACGTCGGCGTCGGCCAGGATCACCATCGGGTTCTTGCCGCCCAGCTCCAACGACACCTGTTTGACGCCGTGCGCGGCGGCGGTGCGCAGCACCGCCTGGCCGGTACCGGTGCTGCCGGTGAACGCGATCCGCCGCACCAGCCGGTGGCCGACCAGCGCCGGCCCGACGGTGGCGCCGTCGCCGGTCAGCACCGCCAGCACCCCGGCCGGCAGCAGGTCGGCGACCAGCTCACCGAAGCGCAGCGCGGACAGCGGTGTCTGGTCGGGGGCCTTGAGCACCACCGAGTTGCCGGCCAGCAGCGGCGCCGCGACCCGGGAGGCGGCGAACATGACCGGATGGTTGTACGGCACGATCCGGGCGACCACGCCGTACGGCCGTCGGGTGGTGTAGTGCAGATGGTCGTCGCCGCCGGGCAGGGTCCGGCCGCCCAGCTGGTCGGCCCAGTCGGCGAACCGGTCCAGCAGCTCGGCGGCGAGGTCGACGTCGGTGGTCATCGCGGTGACCGGGTTGCCGCCGTCGGCCGCGTCGAGGTGACCGAGTTCGGCGCGGTGTGCGCGCAGCACGTCGGCCATCGACCGTAGTACGGCGGCCCGTTGCCGGGGCGGGGTGGCCGCCCACTGCGGTTGCGCGGCGTGTGCCGCCCGTACGGCCCGGTCGACGTCGGCGACGGTGGCGGCGGGTGCCCGGCCGAGCACCGCGCCGGTGGCCGGTGACCGGGTCGGGGTCGCCCCGCCGTCGCCGGCCGGGACCAGCCGACCGTCGATCAGCAGACGCCAGTCGCGTCCGGGGTCGGGGATCATCGCGCCTCGTCTCGGCTCGTCGTCGGGGTGGCGGTCGGCGCGTCCGGCGCCAGGTTCGCGGTGGGGTTCGCGGTGGGGGAGGAGCCGCGCTGGGCGGCGGTGTGGCCGAAGAGCCAGTCGGTGGACCGGTAGTCGGTGGGTCCACGGTGGGCCAGCGCGTCGTCGCGCAACGCCGCGGCGACGCCGTCGACGTGCCAGATGTCGCCCCAGGTGCGGGCGTTGCGCTGCACCCGGGCGGTGCGGGGGGCCCGTTCGCGGACGAACTCCCGCAGCGCGAGGTGGACCGGCGCGTCGGCGTTGATCGGCCCGGCGGGCAGGTGCCGGGTGACGGCGGCGGCGAGCGCGGCGGCGTCCTCCAGCGCCTGGCAGGCGCCCTGGGCCAGGTACTGCAGCATCGGATGGGCGGCGTCGCCGAGCAGGGCGACCCGGCCGCCGTGCACCCAGTCGTCGATCGGCGTCCGGTCGTACATCGGCCACCGCTGGTCGGTCCGGATCGCCTGGACGGCGGTCCGCACGTGCGGGCAGGCCCGGGAGAACGCCTCCTGCAGCTCAGTCGGGCCGCCCCAGTCCGGGTCGCCCTGCCGGTACCGTTCGCTGCGGAACACCGCGACCTGGTTGTAGTAGCTGCCGCCGCGCAGGGCGTACTGCACGAAGTGCATCCCGGGGCCGATGAAGGCGACCACCTCGGACAGGTCGGCGGTCCGGCTGGCCTGTTCGATCGGGATCGCGCCCCGGTAGGCGACGTAGCCGCTGCATTCCGGCTCGTCGTCGCTGACCAGGGCGCGGAACCGGGAATGCAGGCCGTCGGCGGCGACGACCCCTCGGGCGCGGTAGCGCTGCCCGCCGGCGCAGTCGATCTCGACGGCGTCCGGGCCGGGCCGGATCGCGGTCACCTCGCGGTCGGGTTCGAGTACCGCGCCGGCCTCGGCGGCCCCGGCGAGCAGCAGGTCGAGCAGGTCACGGCGGTGCGCGACGACGTACGGGGCCAGGTAACGCTCGGTGAACGGCCCGGTGAGGTCGAGCCGGTTCAGTTCCCGGCCGGTGCGGGCGTCGGCGAGGACCAGGTGCCGGGGCGCCAGCCCGGCGGCGATCAACCGGTCGAGCAGGCCCCATTCGCGTAGCAGCCGGGTGGCGTTGGGGGCGAGCTGGATGCCGGCACCGACCTCGCCGAAGGCGGCGGCCCGTTCCAACACCCGGACCTGCCGCCCGGCGCGGGCCAGGGCGAGAGCGGTGCCGAGCCCGCCGATGCCGCCACCGACCACGATGAACTCATCGGTCTGCCCGTCGCTGGCCGTCAACGTGCCTCCTGGTGGGTGTGGGCGGGACCGGTCTGCGGACGCGGGGCCGGCCGAGGTTGCCCGACGCTAACCCCGCTTCTGTTCAGAAGAATCTGCGTCGACCGGCGTTTCTGGTCAGCAGAACGACAGCCGGTTGGCTGGCTGCGGTCATACCGACCATGGCGTACCAAGCGCTTGTTAGGGTACGCTGCCCGCCATGTCGCCCCGAGACTCCGCCACCCCGCAGGCCGTTATCGTCGCCGCCGCCCGCTCGCCGATCGGCCGGGCGCGCAAGGGCTCGCTCGCCACGCTGCGCCCCGACGACCTCGCCGTGGACATCACTCGGGCCGCGCTGGCGCAGGTGCCCGCCCTGGACCCGGCGCAGGTGCAGGACGTCCTGCTCGGTTGCGCCCAGCCGGCCGGCGAACACGGCCACAACCTGGCCCGGATGGTCGCCGTCGGGTTGGGCCTGGACGGCACCCCTGGCACCACCGTGCAGCGCTACTGCGCCTCGTCGGTGCAGACCACCCGGATGGCCTTCCATGCGATCAAGGCCGGGGAGGGCGACGTCTTCATCTCCGCCGGCGTGGAGATGGTCTCCCGGTACGACGCCGGCAAGTCGGACAATCTGCCGGGGACTCGTAACGAGCGGTACGCGGCCGCCGGTGCCCGCAGCGCGGCGCGCGCCGCCGGCGACGGTGGACGGTGGCAGGACCCCCGGGACACCGGGGCGTTGCCGGATCCGTACATCGCGATGGGGGAGACCGCCGAGAACGTCGCGCAGGTCTACGGGGTGAGCCGGGCCGACCAGGACGAGTTCGCGGTGCGCAGCCAGAACCTGGCCGAGCAGGCGATCGCCGACGGCTTCTACGCCCGCGACATCACCCCGGTGACGTTGCCGGACGGCACCGTCGTCGACCGCGACGACGGCCCCCGCCCCGGGGTGCGGTTGGCGTCGGTGGCCGCGCTCAAGCCGGTGTTCCGCCCGGACGGCACGGTCACCGCCGGGAACTGCTGCCCGCTCAACGACGGCGCCGCCGCCCTGGTGGTGATGAGCGCCGCCCGGGCCGCCGAACTGGACGTCACCCCGCTGGCCCGGATCGTGGCCACCGGCGTCTCCGCGATCAGTCCGGAGATCATGGGCCTCGGCCCGGTGGAGGCGACCCGGCGGGCGCTGGGGCACGCCGGGCTGACCATCGGTGACATCGACCTGGTGGAGATCAACGAGGCCTTCGCCGCCCAGGTGCTGCCCTGCGTGCGGCTGCTCGGCATCGATCCCGACCGGGTGAACGTCAACGGCGGGGCGATCGCGGTGGGTCACCCGTTCGGGATGACCGGTGCCCGGATCACCACCACCCTGATCCGGGCGCTGCGCGAACGTGACCGGCAGTTCGGGCTGGTCACCATGTGCGCCGCCGGGGGGCAGGGGATGGCGATGGTGATCGAGCGGGCGAGCTGAACCCGGGCTGGCCAACCAATCAAGCGCTTGGTACATTGCGGGTGCGCCGGTTCCGGCGTACCCGCACCCGTGACCAGCCAGGATCGAGTAGGTGGCGATGACCGACAAACGGATGACCGCCGAGCAGGTGGTGAGCGAACTGCGCTCCGGCATGACCATCGGCATCGGCGGCTGGGGCTCGCGCCGCAAGCCGATGTCCCTGGTCCGGGCGATCCTGCGGTCGGACCTCGACGACCTGACCGTCGTCACCTACGGAGGCCCGGACGCCGGCCTGCTGCTCGCCGCCGGCAAGGTCCGCCGGCTGGTGTACGGCTTCGTCTCGCTCGACTCGATCCCGCTGGAGCCGCACTTCCGGGCCGCCCGCCAGGCCGGCGCCGTCGAGGCCGTCGAATACGACGAGGGCATGCTCTACCTCGGCCTGTACGCCGCCGCCTGCCGGCTGCCGTTCCTGCCCACCCGGGTCGGACTCGGCTCCGACCTGATGCGGATCAACCCGGACCTGCGGACCGTGCGCTCGCCGTACGACGACGAGGAACTGCTCGCCGTGCCCGCGCTGCGGCTGGACGCCGCCCTGGTCCACCTGCACCGTGCCGACGTCCACGGCAACGCCCTCTGCCTCGGGCCCGACCCATACTTCGACGACCTGTACTGCGCGGCCGCCGACCGCGCCTACGTCTCCTGCGAACAGGTCGTGCCGACCGAGCAGCTCACCCCGGCGTCGGCGGTGCTGGTGCGCCGCCACCAGGTCCGCGGCGTGGTCCCGGCCGCGCGCGGGGCCCACTTCACCTCGTGCGACCCGGACTACCCGCGCGACGAACCCTTCCAGCGGGAGTACGCCGCGGCGGCCGGCACCGAGCGGTGGGCCGCGTTCCGGGACCGCTACCTCGACACCGACGAGGCCGGCTACCAGCGGGCCGTCGCCGACCGCAACGAGTGGACGGAGGTGGCCCGGTGAGCGCACCGGCCGAACCGACCCGCGCCGAGGTGTGTGTGGTCGCCTGCGCCGAGGCGTGGCGCGGCGACGGGGAGATCCTGGCCAGCCCGATCGGACTGGTGCCGACGATCGGCGCCCGGCTGGCCAGGGCCACCTTCTCCCCGGATCTGCTGCTCACCGACGGTGAGGCCGCACTCGGCGTGGGCACCTGGCCGGTCGGCGGATCCCCGACACAGACCGAGGGGGCCCTGCCGTTCCGGCAGATCTTCGAGCTGATCTGGTCCGGCCGCCGGCACGTGATGATGGGACCGGGCCAGATCGACCGGTACGGCAACATCAACATCTCGGCGATCGGCGACTTCCACCGGCCGAAGGTGGCCCTGCTCGGGGTGCGGGGCGCACCGGGCAACACGGTCAGCCACCCGTGCAGCTACTGGGTGCCCCGGCACAGCCGCCGGACCTTCGTCGAACAGGTCGACCTGGTCTGCGGCATCGGCTACGACCGGGCCGCGTCGGCCGGACCGTCCGCGGCCCGCTTCCACCAGTTGTGTCGGGTGGTGAGCGACCTCGGGGTCTTCGACTTCGCCGGCCCGGACCACCGGATGCGACTGGTGTCGACGCATCCCGGCGTCACCGTCGAACAGGTCCACGAGGCGACCGGGTTCGAGCTGTGGACCGGCGGGGAGGTGCCGCAGACCCGGCTGCCGACGGCGCAGGAGCTGAGCCTCATCCGTACCGTCATCGACCCGGCCGGGCACCGCGACACGGAGGTACGGCGATGACCGACCGCCCGGAGCGGCCGGCCGCCGGCCCGGCCCGGACCCATCCGGCGCTGCGCACCCCGATCTGCGAGCTGTTCGGGGTGCGCTACCCGATCGTGCAGACCGGCATGGGCTTCGTCTCCGGCCCCCGGCTGGTCGCCGCCACCGCCGAGGCCGGCGGGCTGGGCATCCTCGCCGGCGCCACCCTCGACCTGCCCGACCTGGCCGCCGCGATAGCCGAGATCCGGCGGAACACCACGCGGCCGTTCGGGGTGAACGTGCGGGCCGACGCCGCCGACGCCGCGCAGCGGATCGATCTGCTGATCCGGGAGAACGTCCGGGTCGCCTCGTTCGCCCTGGCCCCGAAGCCGGAGCTGATCGCCCGGCTGCGCGACGCCGGGGTACGGGTGGTGCCGTCGGTCGGTGCCCGCCGGCACGCCGAGAAGGTGGCCGCCTGGGGTGCCGACGCGGTCATCGTGCAGGGCGCCGAGGGCGGCGGCCACACCGGTGCCGTCCCGACCAGTCTGCTGCTGCCGCAGGTGGCCGACGCCGTCGACATTCCGGTGATCGGTGCCGGCGGGTTCTTCGACGGCCGGGGTCTGGTCGCCGCCCTCGCCTACGGCGCGGCCGGGGTGGCGATGGGCACCCGGTTCCTGCTCACCAGCGACAGCACGGTCAGCCCGCAGGTACTGCGGCGCTACCTCGACGCCGGGCTGGACGGGACCGTGGTCACCCGGGCGCTCGACGGCGTACCACAGCGGGTGCTGCGCACCGACTTCATCGACCGGCTGGAACGCGCCGGGCCGGCACGCCGGCTGGTCCGCTCGGTACGCAGCGCCGCCCGGTTCCGGCACCTCACCGGAACCCCGTGGCGGCACCTGCTCGCCGAAGGTCGGGCGATGCGCCGCAACCGGGAGCTGACCTGGGGCCAGGTGCTGCTCGCCGCGAACACCCCGATGCTGCTGCGCGCCGCGATGGTCGACGGCCGGGCCGACCTCGGGGTGATGGCGACCGGGCAGGTGACCGGGCTGATCGACGACCTGCCCAGCTGCGCCGAACTGATCGACCGGATCGTCACCGAGGCGACGGCGGTGCTGGACGGACTGCAGGAGGGACGAGCCGATGGCGACCGTTGACCCGCCGGCCGGGCACGGCCTGCTCGCCGGCCGGACCGTGCTGGTCACCGCCGCCGCCGGCACCGGCATCGGCGCGGCGACCGCCCGACGCTGCGCCGAGGAGGGCGCCCGGGTGGCGATCAGCGACCGGCACGAGACCCGGCTGCGGGCGACCGCCGCCGAGCTCGCCGCCGCCACCGGTGTCGAACCCCTCGCCGTCGTCTGCGACGTGACCGTCGAATCCCAGGTCCAGGCCATGATCGACCAGGTCGTCGCCGGCTACGGCCAGCTCGACGTGCTGGTCAACAACGCCGGCCTGGGCGGTACCGCCCGGATCACCGAGATGACCGACGACCAGTGGCACCGGGTGCTGGACGTCACCCTCACCGGCACCTTCCGGTGCACCCGCGCCGCGCTGCGGCACATGATGCCGCGCGGCAGCGGCGTGATCGTCAACAACGCCTCCGTACTCGGCTGGCGGGCCCAGCAGGGTCAGGCACACTACGCCGCGGCGAAGGCCGGGGTGATGGCGCTGACCCGGTGCAGCGCCGTCGAGGCCGCCGAGGCCGGGGTCCGGGTGAACGCCGTCGCGCCGAGCCTCGCCATGCACGCCAACCTGGCCAAGGTCACCGACGACGCCCTGCTGGCCGCGCTGGCCGACCGGGAGGCGTTCGGCCGGGCCGCCGAACCCTGGGAGGTGGCCAACGTGATCGTCTTCCTGGCCAGCGACTACGCCTCGTACCTGGTGGGCGAGGTGCTCTCGGTCAGCAGCCAACACCCGTGAGGACCCAGTCATGACATCCACAGCGGACAGTGCGATGGTCGTCGCGACCACCGGCACCGACGGAGTGACCGAGATCGTGGTCGACCGGCCGCCCGTCAACGCCCTGCCGGTCGCCGGCTGGTACCGCCTCGCCGAGGCGGTCACCGCCGCCGGCGCCGACCCGGCCACCCGGGTCGTGGTGCTGCGGGCGCAGGGCCGTGGCTTCAACGCCGGCGTCGACATCAAGCAGATCCAGGCCGACCCCGGCAACGACGCGCTGATCGGCGCCAACCGGGGCTGCTTCGCGGCGTTCGCCGCCGTCTACGACTGCCCGGTGCCGGTGGTCGCCGCCGTCCACGGCTTCTGCCTCGGCGGTGGCATCGGTCTGGTGGGCAACGCCGACATCGTCATCGCCAGCGACGACGCCACGTTCGGGCTGCCCGAGGTGGACCGGGGCGCGCTCGGCGCCGCCACCCACCTGTCCCGGCTGGTGCCGCAGCACCGGGCCCGGGCGATGCTCTACACCTCCGCCACCGCCACCGCCGCCGAGCTGCACGCCTACGGCTCGGTGCTGCGCGTGGTCCCCGCCGCCGCGCTGCGGTCCGCCGCGCTGGAGGTCGCCCGGCAGATCGCCGCCAAGGACCCGGCGGTGATCCGGGCGGCGAAGGAGTCGCTCAACGGCATCGACCCGTGGGACGTCAAACGCAGCTACCGCTACGAGCAGGGCTTCACCTTCGAGTTGAACCTGTCCGGTGTCGCGCACCGGGTCCGCGACGGCTTCGGCGACCGGCCCGCCCCCGGGCCGGCCCGGCATCACGGTGCTGGCCCGGCAGCCGACCCCGGCCAGGAGGGCTGACCGATGGACCTGCGTCCGGACCCCGCCGACGAACAGTTCCGCGCCGAGGCCCGCGACTGGCTGCGCGCCCACCGGCCAGCCCGTCCGCTACCCTCCGGTGACACCCGGGCCGGCTTCGCCGCCCACCTGGAGTGGGAGCGCACGCTGCACGACGGCGGCTGGTCGGTGGTCTCCTGGCCGCGCCGCTACGGCGGCCGGGACGCCTCGCTCTGGCAGTGGTTGATCTTCGAGGAGGAGTACGCCGCCGCCGGCGCTCCGCAGCGGGTCACCCAGAACGGCATCTTCCTGCTCGCGCCGACCCTGTTCGAGTTCGGCACCGACGAGCAGCGGGACCGGATCCTCCCGGCGATGGCCGCCGCCGAGCAGCTGTGGTGCCAGGGCTGGTCCGAACCGGGCGCCGGCAGCGACCTGGCCGCGTTGACCAGCCGGGCGGTCCGCGACGACGCGGCCGGCGGGTGGCGGCTGACCGGGCACAAGACGTGGACCACCCGGGGCGCGTTCTGCACCCACCTGTTCGGCCTGTTCCGCACCGACCCGCAGCAGCAGCGGCACCGGGGGCTGACCTACTTCCTGGTGCCGCTGGACGCCCCCGGGGTGACCGTGCGGGGATTCGGCCGGTTCGACGGCGACGAGGGGTTCGCCGACGTCTACCTCGACGACGTGTTCGTCCCCGACGCCGACGTGATCGGCGAGGTCGGGGCCGGCTGGCGGGTGGCGATGGCCACCACCGGCTCCGAACGGGGCCTCACCCTGCGCCCGCCGGGCCGGTTCACCGCGGCCGCCGCCCGGCTGGTCCAGCTGGCCGGCGACCGGCCGGACCGGCTCACCGGCCGGCTGCGCGAGCAGGTGGTACGGGCCTGGCTCGGCGCCCGCGCCTACCAGCTGTTCACCCTGGCCCAGGTGACCCGGATGCTCGACGGTGACCCGCCGGGCGCGGCGGCCAGCCTCAACAAGATCCACTGGTCCGAGCTGGACATCGCGCTGCACCGTACCGCCCTCGACCTGCTCGGCCCGGACGCCGAGGTCGACGCCGACTGGACCCGGGGCTTCCAGTTCTCCCTGGCCGGCCCGATCTACGCCGGCACCAACGAGATCCAACGCGGCATCGTCGCCGAGCGGCTGCTCGGCCTGCCCCGACGCTGAGGAGGAGACGGCATGCGGTTCGCCCTCACCGACGAGCAGGCCACGCTGCGCGACGCGGTTGACGACCTGCTCACCGCCGAATGCCCACCGGCGGTGGTCCGCGCCGGCTGGCCCGGCGGGGATCCCGCGCCGCTGGACCGGCTGTGGACCGCGCTCGCTGAGATGGGTTTGCTCGCCGCGATGGTGCCCGAGTCCGCTGGCGGACTCGGACTGACCGAGGTGGACCTGGCGCCGCTGCTCACCGCCGCCGGGTACGCGGCGGTGCCACTGCCGGTGGCCGAGACCGCCGCCGTCGCCGGCCCGCTGCTGGCCGCGGCCGGCGACCCCGGCGGGCAGCTCGCCGCGCTCGTCGAGGGCCGCTGCCGGATCGCCGTCGCCGGGCCGGGCGGCCTGGTCCCGTACGGGCAGCGGGCCGACCTGCTGCTGCTCCTGACCTCGCCGGACGGACCCCGGCTGGTCCGGCCGGACGAGGTCGCGACCACGCCGGTGCCGACCATGGACGGCAGCCGGGCCGCGTTGCGGCTCACCGGCGACCCCGCCGTCGGGCCGTCCGTCGGCACCCGGCTCGACGTGCCGGCGGACCTGCTGGCGCTGACCGCCGACCGGGCCACCCTGGCCGCGTCGGCCCAGCTGGTCGGGCTCGGCCGGCGGATGCTCGACCTCACCGTCGCGCACGTCGGCACCCGCCGCCAGTTCGGCGCCCCGGTCGGCAGCTTCCAGGCGGTGCAGCACCAGCTCGCCGACGCCCTGCTCGGGCTGGAACTCGCCGCCCCAGCGGTGCTCGCCGCCGGCTGGGCGGCCGCCACCGGTGCCGACAGCCGCCCGGCCGACGTGTCGGCCGGCTACCTGCTCGCCGCCGACGCCGCCGAGCAGACCGCCCGCGCCGCGCTGCAGTGCCACGGCGCGATCGGCTACACCGTCGAGTACGACCTGCACCTGTACGCCAAGCGGGGGTGGGCGATCGTGGCCGCGGCCGGCGGCACCGACCACCACCTCGACCGGCTCGGCACCGCGATCGGACTGCCGGCCGCCACCGCCGAGCAAGGAGGACGACCGTGACCGACGCCGCCGACGACGCTACGGCCCACGACGACGAGGCGGTGGTCCGGTACGCCACCGACGGGCCGGTGGCGGTGGTCACCATGAACCGCCCCCGGTACGCCAACGCGCAGAACTCCGCGATGACCTACGCCCTCGACGACGCCTTCTCCCGGGCCGCCGCCGACGACGACGTACGGGTGGTGGTGCTCGCCGGTGCCGGCAAGCACTTCTCGGCCGGGCACGACATCGGCACACCCGGGCGCGACGCCGACCGCAGCTTCCCGCGCCGGGCCGGGCTGTGGTGGGACCACGTCGGCAAGGCCGGCGCGGAGAGCCGGTTCGCCCGCGAGTCCGAGGTCTACCTCGGCATGTGCCGGCGCTGGCGGGAACTGCCCAAACCGACCGTCGCCATGGTGCAGGGCGCCTGCATCGCCGGCGGTCTGATGCTCGCCTGGTGCTGTGACCTGATCGTCGCCGCCGACGACGCCCGGTTCGCCGACCCGGTGGTACGGATGGGCATCCCCGGCGTCGAGTACTTCGCCCACCCGTGGGTGATGGGACCCCGGTTCGCCAAGGAGTTCCTCTTCCTCGGCGAGCGGGTGGACGCGGACCGGGCGTTGGCCCTCGGCATGGTCAACCGGGTGGTGCCCCGGGCCGAGCTGGAGGCGTACACGATGGAGCTGGCCGGCCGGATCGCCACCATGCCCCGGCTCGGTCTGGCGCTGACCAAGAAGGCGGTCAACCAGGCCGAGGACCTGATGGGTCTGCGCGCCGGGATGGATTCGGTGTTCGGTCTGCACCACGTGGCGCACGCACACAACGCGGAGGTCGGTGACGATCCGCTGGCCGGCCACGACGCCCGGAGCATGCGCGAGCGGACGGACGGTGCCGGCTGATGCGGTTCGACCTGCAGCTGTTCGGCCTGCCGGCCACCGAGTACGCGCCGCTCGCGGTGCACGCCGAGCAGCTCGGCTTCCACACCGTCTGGCTGGCCGACCACGTGATCACCCCGGCACAGTACGCACCGACCTACCCGTACCGGTCCTCGGGCGACCCCGGCATCCGGCCGAGCACCCCGTTGGCCGACGTGACCGTGACGCTCGGCCACCTGGCCGCCCGGACCACCCGGATCCGGCTCGGTACCGGCGTGCTGATCGCTCCGCTAAGGGACCCGTTCCACATCGCCCGTGCCTGGGCCAGCCTGCAGCAGTTGTCCGCCGGCCGGGCGGTGCTCGGCGTCGGGGTCGGCTGGATGGCCGAGGAGTTCGCCGCGCTCGGCGCCGACTTCGGCACCCGGGGCGCCCGCACCGACGAAATGCTGCGGGTGCTCGACCTGCTCTGGTCCGGCCGGCCGGTCGCCCACCACGGGCGGTTCTTCGACTTTCCGACCGTACACTTCGGTGCCGCGCCGCAACCGTCGGTGCCGGTGGTGGTCGGCGGGCACAGCCGGGCCGCGCTGCGTCGGGCGGCCCGGCACGGCGCCGGCTGGTTCGGGCCGGACGTCGACCTGGCCACCTCCGCCCGGCTGTGCGGTCGGATAACCGCGCTGCGGGAGCAGCTCGGCCGGGCCGACGACGACTTCACCCACCACGTCCGGCTCTCCGGCGAGATCAGCGTCGCCGCCGTCGAGGCGTACCGCGACGCAGGACTCAATCACCTGGTCGTCGCGCCGTTCACCCGGCTGCCACCGGCAGCCACCCGGGCGGACCGGCTGGCCGCCCTCGACTCCGTCGCCGAGCGGCTCGCGCCGCTGTGGCCCGACCCGGCATCGGCCGGCCACCCCGCAGGAGAGAACGCATGACCGCAGCCACCGGACCGGCCGTCTTCGACCGGGCGACCATCGACGAGTACACCCGGGCCGGGCACTGGGACGACGACACCATCGCGTCGATGGTCGCCCGGCACGCCGCCGCCCGCCCCGACGACCCGGCGTTCATCGCCACCGACGCCACCCTGAGCTGGTCGGCGTACGACACGCTGAGCACCCGGCTGGCCGGCGGCTACGCGCTGGCCGGCCTGCGGCCGGGGGAGCGGATCGCCACCCTGCTCACCAACGGCGCGCTGGTGCACGTCGCCTACCTCGCGGCGCAGAAGGCCGGCCTGGTGACGGTCGGCATCGGCCCCCGGGCCGGCGCGGCCGAGGTACGGCACCTCATCCGGCGTACCCGGGCGACCGCGCTGCTCACCCGGCCGGTGCACCGGGGCCGCGCCGCCGCCGACCTGGCCGCCGAACTGCGCGCCGGAGACCCGGCGCCGGACCGGCCGGCGCACCTGGCCGTACGGCTGACCCCGGCCGGCGAGGTCAGCCTGCTGCGCGACGGTGAACCACTCCCACTGCCCGACGTGGCCACGGCGGCCGCCGCCCTCGCCGGCCGCGGCCTCGGCGCCAACGACCTGTTCTTCCTCAACTCCACGTCGGGCACGACCGGGCTGCCCAAGTGTGTGATGCAGACGATGAACACCCGCAAGTACTTCGGGCCGCTCGCGGCCGAGGCCGCCCGGTTCGGTCCGGACGAGGTGTTCGCCAGTGTGCTGCCCGCCCCGTACGGCTTCGGGCAGTGGAGCGGGCACGTGGTGCCGACCATGTACGGCTACCCGACGGTGCTGGCCGAGGAGTTCGACGCGGAGCAGACCTGGCAGCTGATCGAACGGCACCGGGTCACCGTGCTCGCTGCGGTGACCAGCCAGTTCGTGATGATGCTCAACGCCGGTGGGCACGCCGGGCGGGACGTGTCGTCGCTGCGGGTGCTGTTCACCGGCGGGGAGCGGGTGCCGGCCCAGCGGGCGGCGAGGTTCGAGGAGGAGACCGGCTGCGCCGTGCTGCAGTTCTACGGCTCCAACGAGGCCGGACCGATCAGTGTGACCCGGGTCGACGACTCCCGGGAGCACCGGCTCGGCACCGCCGGCCGGGTGATCCCGCAGATGCGGGTCCGGCTGTTCGACGCCGACGGCACCGATGTGACCGCGTCCGGCGGGCCCGGGCAGTGCGCCGCCCGGGGGCCCGGGCTGACCCCCGGGTACTACGACGACCCGGACGCCAACCGGCAACTGGTCAACCCGCAGGGCTGGATGCTCACCGGTGACCTGGTGCGGATCGACCCGGCCGGGTATCTGACGGTCACCGGCCGGGTGGCGGACTTCATCATCCGGGGTGGACACAACATCAGTGTGCTGGCCGTCGAGGAGGCGGTCGGCGGTTGCGAGCGGGTCGCCCAGGTGGCGGTGGTGCCGGCCGCCGACGAGGTGCTCGGCGAGCGGGCCTGCGCGTACGTGGTGACCACCGACGGAGCCGAGCTGACCCTCGACGAGCTGCGGGCCGAGCTGGCCGCCCGGGGAGTCTCCAAGTACGAGTGGCCGGAACGGCTGGTAACCCTGGCCGAGCTGCCGCTGAGCGCGGGCGGCAAGGCGGACAAGGCCCGGTTGCGGGCCGACGCCGCGAACCGATTCGGCTGACCGGCCGGTGTCGGCTCCCGGGAGACCCGAGGTCCCTCCCCGGGCTTGATGCCACAGGTGCATCCTGATGCACCTGTGGCATCAAGCCCGACCGGTACCCCGTCCCGCGACAGTGACGCCGTGCTCGCATGCCGGTGCGGGGTCAGGAGCCGGACCAGATCGCGACGACCTGATCGCTGGTGGTCCAGTCCTCCGGGGCGAGCAGGGCCCGGAAGGCCGGTTCGCAGGCGGCGGTGAGCTCGGCATTGTTGTTGGCGACGCAGTCGGCCGGCACGACGGTGAAGTAGTCCCGTTCGATCGCGTCGCGCACGGTGGACTCGACACATCCGGTGCCGGCGACACCGGTCACCACCAGGCTGCGGATGTCCCGGCTGCGGAGCAGGTTCTCCAGTTGGGTGCCGACGAATGCGCTGCGCCGCAGCTTCTCGAACACCACCTCGCCCGGCTGCGGGGCGAGCTCGTCCACGATCTCCCAACCCCAGGTGCCCCGCATGCAGTGCAGCGGTTCGAAGCCGTGCCGC
Source organism: Solwaraspora sp. WMMD792 (assembly GCF_029626105.1). Taxonomy (NCBI): domain Bacteria; kingdom Bacillati; phylum Actinomycetota; class Actinomycetes; order Micromonosporales; family Micromonosporaceae; genus Solwaraspora; species Solwaraspora sp. WMMD792. Next base: position 2,797,871 of record NZ_JARUBH010000009.1, on the reverse strand, counting down.
AGGTTGTCGGCGAGCCAGACCGGTGAGGCCAGGGACCCGTCGGGATGCTGTACCACCCGGCAGTAGAGCACCGCGACGCCGGCCCTGCGGGCTGCGGCGACGAGCCGGGCGATCGGCGCGACCACGCCCTGGAAGCCGGCCACCATCGCCGTTCCGAAGGCCTTCGCGCAGTATCCGTCGTCGTGCACGAAATCGTTCTGCATGTCCACGACGAGCAGCGCCGTACGGGTCGGTTCGATCTTGAGGTCGAGGCGGTCGGGCAGGACGTGACCGAGGTAGCTGCGGGCCATCGGAGCTCCCGGGGGATCGGCGGGCGGGCGGGTGCCCGGGCGGAACCCGAGAACCCGCCAAGCAAGTGCTTGGTTGACCTGATGGTATGCCCGGTCCGGTCGACCGGGCAATGCCCCGGCCCGGCAACCCACCCGCCGACGCAGACCCGGGGCGACCCGGTGGCGCCCGGGGGTGCGCCGACGGCCGTCGGCGCACCCCCGGGCGGTGGTCACCAGGTGGCGCAGTAACCGACGCTGAACGTCCGGGCACCCGGCTTCAACGTCCGGTTCCAGTCCACGCCGGTGATCCGCCAGGTTCCGTCGCCGAACGACTCCCGCTCGAAGTTCCACGCGGTGTAGACGTCGCCGGGCAGCTCGACCACCGCCCGCCAGTCGACCGGCTGATCGGTGGCGTTGCTCGCGACGATCTCCGTGCAGTACCCGCCACCGCTGTCCGAGTCCCACTGCGTGATCGGCTCGAACGTCACGTCGACATTGGTGCCGTCGACCAGCCGGCCGACCCCCCACCGCGCGGTCGTCTGGTAGCCGACACCGTTCTGCTCGGCCCAGTTGCGGATCGCCGTACGGGCACCGTCGGCGGCGTCATTGACCTGGAAGTCCAGCCCGTGGAAGGTGTCCAGACCGCCGTACTCGAGCAGACTGATCGCCGCCTCGACGGTGTAGCCCGTGTCGGTGCGCACCGCCGCGCTGGTCAGCCGCCCGGCCTGGAACGCCTCGTCACCGGTGCCGAACGAGACGACGTTGTCGGCGTTGATCCGGATCTGCGTGTCGTCGTAGCGGTAGGGGCCGTTCTTCGCGTTGCCGGCGTCGACGTAGATCTCCACCGAGTCCTGCGTCCACGGATCGGAGCCGGTGACGTCGACCACCGGGTCGGCCACCTCGGCCAGCACGTACAACGTCTGGTCCTGCCACAGGGTTCGGACGGTGGCCACCGCCCCGTCGGTGCCGGACACCTGCTTGGCGGTGGTGACCTGGTTCGCGTGCGACCAGCCCGCGTCGACCGTACCATCGATGACCGGAGCGCTCGGCGTCCGCACCACCTCCAGGTAGGACAGCTCCTCGACCAGGGTGAGGGTGCCGACGGTGCCGGCCGTGGCCCAGCCGGTCGTGGTGTCGTCGTCGGTGACCCGTACGTCGAAGGAAACGGTGCCGCCTTCGGCCGGATCGGTCAGCGGCAGCTGCGCGACGACGGCGTAACCGCCGTCCCCTTCGGTCGCCACCGCCGGTACGTCCCCCGATCCGTCCCGGGCCACCGGGTACGTCTCGCCGTCGAGCACGAACTCGACCCGGTCGTCCGACGACGGGGTGGGGTCGGTGACCGAGACGTACGCGGTCAGCCGGTCTGTCGACCAGCGCAGCTGGAACCCCGCCGCCTCCTCCACCGGGTGCAGGGGCAGCTTGCGCCAGGTGAGATCCGAGGTGACCCCGGCGGACAACGCGACGTCGCCGGCGAAGACGTTCGCGGTGCGCAGCCGGGCCGGGAGCTCCGCGTCGACCGCGCCGTAGTACGCCGGCTTGGCCTGATATCCGTCGTCGAACAGCAGCGGGGCGCCGCTGTCGGAGCGCCACGACCGACCGTCGGTCAACCCCCACACGGTGACGACGGCCAGTTCATCAGTGTACGCCCGGAAGATCCGGAACGCGTCCCGCAGAAAGTAGCCCTGCTCGATCAGGTTGGCCTGGGTCACCGGGGTCCCGATCGTGACGTCGAGCTCGGTGACCGCCTGGACCACCGGCAGACCGGCGAACCTTTCCAGCGTGGTCTCGAGGCTGCCGACCGGTGTCGACAGCGACACGTGAAACTGGTGCCCCACCCCGTCGAGCGGCACGCCTCGGTCGAGCAGCCGCTCGACGAGCGCGTGGTAGCGCGTCTGCTTGCCGCTCTGCTCGGTGTTGTAGTCGTTGATGAACAGGGTGACCGGATCGGTGTCGGCCACCGCGTACACGTCGTTGAACGCCTCGTCGGCGTACTGGAACGACAGGTCGATGAACTCCTCGCCGAGGATCCGGTACCATTCGCTGCGGCGCAGGCCGTCGGCGTACTCGCCGCTGTCGCTGACCACCTCGTTGACCACGTCGAACGCGTTCAGCGGGTTGGTGTCGGAGCCGAACCGGCCGTACCGGTCGCTCAGCGACTCGGCCACCGCGAAGATGTGCCCGCGCAGCCGGTCGCGCAGCACCTGCTGGTCGGCGGCCGACGAACTCAACGGCTCGCCGTCGGCGTCCTGGAACATCCACTCGGGGGTCTGGCTGTGCCAGACCAGCACGTGCCCGTACACGCCGAGCTCGTTGGCCTGTGCGAAGTCCATCATCGCGATCGCCTGCTCGTGCGGCCGGAAGTTGCGGTCCGCGTCGTACCACGCCTCCGGCTTCATGTGGTTCTCCGGCGTGATGTTGGTGAAGTGCCGGGTCAGCAGCTCGGCGGCGGACCCGACGGTCTCCCGGCTGTCGATCGCGACGCCGACCGGGAAGTCGGTGGTCTCGTGGATCCCGGTGAGGTCCTCGACGACCGGTGGCTCGGGCACCCGCACCACGACGTCGTCGAGCAGGAAGTCGCTGGTGTTGCCGGTGACGTCCGCGCCCTGCCAGCTGGTCTCGAAGTAGAGGAACGCGCTGGTGAAGGTCGGCGCGGTGAAGCTCGCGGTCACTTCGGTCCACCCGTCGTCGGTGACCGTGTCGAACTGGGCGAGGGTGCTGAACGACTCGCTGCCGTCGGCGGTGGTGGCGGCGATGCTCAACCAGATGGCGTCGGTCGGCTGACCCTGCGCGAACCGCAGCCAGCCGGACAGTTCGTAGCCGACGCCCGGCTCGAACGCGGTGGTGACGTCCCGCCCGATTCCGGCGCCCTGGTTGACCCGGTCGGTGACGAGCGCGGCCGTCGCGCCGCCGTGCGCGACGTCGGTCAACTCGACGGTCGGTGCTCCCGGGCCACCGTCGCGCGGCCCCCAACCGTCGAGGCCGTCCTCGAAGTCGCTGTCGATGACGACGGTGCCCGGCGGCGGCCCGCCCGGCCCGGTGTCCGGCGCGGTGATCAGGATGTCGTCGACCAGGTACGTGGCGGTGGCCTCGGCGGCCTCCAGGTAGACCTGGTACGTGGCCGGGTCGGCGTCGGCCGGCACGGTGAACTCGCCGGTCACCGTGGTCCAGTCGTCGGCGGTGACCGTGGTGTCGCCGATCCAGTCGTAGTCCGGCTTCATGACGAACCGGAATCCGGACGACGCCGGCCCGTCCGGGGCCAGCCGGACGCGCGCCGAGAAGGTGTGGGTGACGCCGGCGGTGAAGATTCCGGTCGGGCTCTGCAGCCCGTCGAACCCTTCGACACGGTCGCTGACCCGCAGCGCCCGGCCGTCCTCGGTGTCCACGACGGTCAGGGTGGGGCCACCGCTGGCGGACCAGGTGCCGGTGGTGCCGTCCTCGAAGTCGACCGCGCTCACCGTGACCACGCCGGGAGTCTCGTCGGGGCCGGTGACGAGAACGTCGTCGAGCAGGAAGGGGGTGGTCCCGGCGGCTTCGACGTACAACGTCGCCGAGGCCAGGCCCGCCGGCATGGTGTACTCACCGCCGATCCGCACCCAGCTGTCGGCGGTGGTCTCGGCCTCGTCGCCGATCCAGGTGTACGTGTCGTCGCCGCCGTCGGCCGGGGTGGCGGCGACGGTGAAGTGGACGCCGGCCGTGCCGTCGGTGCCGGCCGGCAGCTTCACCCAGGCGGTGACCGAGTAGGCGACGCCGGGCGAGAACAGGTCGGTCGCGCTGGTCGCGGGGCCCTGCCAGTCGGCGGTACGGTCGGTGACCGACAGACTGCTCGCGCTGTCCCGACCTTCCTCGGCGATCGCCAGCGTCACGTCACCGCGAGGGCCCCACGGTGCGTACGAGCCGGATTCGAAGTCGTTGGCGAGCACCGTGGTGTCCGCCGTCGCGGCCGGGGCGGTCGCGATCGTGGCCACCAGCGCGGCCGCGCAGGCCGCGGCGAGGGCGGCCAGTCGCGCAGGGGGACGGGGTGAGTGGTATCTGAGGCGCATGAAGGCTCCTGCACGGACGTACGTACGTGTGGTCGGTGCCTGGTGAATCGCGCCAGCAGATCCAGACGGCGGAAATGTTAGCCGGGCGGAGCGGGTACGTCGAGAGACTCCGGCCTGCCGAGCGGCATGGGTCAACAGTTGTTGCTGGTCAGCCGCACGGTGTACTCGTAGTCGTCGTGGGTGATGCCCGACGGCAGGCCGTCGAAGTAGGTCTCCACCTTCTGCCAGCCGCGCCGTTGCTCGTAGTGCAGGTGTGGCGCGCCCGAGTTGCCGGTGCTGCCGAGCAGCCCGATCGGTTCGCCGCGCGCCACCCGCTGACCCTCCCGGACCATCGGCGGTTCGAGCAGATGCAGGTACTGCGTCTCCCACCGACCGCCATGGTCGATCTTGACCCAGTAACCGCCACCACGGCCCCGGGGGCCGTCCGGATCCTGCGGGTTCCGACCGCCTACCGAGCCGTTGACGCCGGCCACGGTGACCACGCCGTCGGAGGAGGCGAGCACCGGTCGACCCCACGGGTCGCCCTCGGTCGGGAACAGGTCGACGTCGTAGTCGTCGTGGCCGGGGTAGGTGCCCAGCTGCCAGGTCTCGCCACAGGCGACCGGGAGCTGGAACAATGGCCGCGGTCCCGGCTCCCGCAGCCACGGCACCACGACCACACCCAGCGCGACGACGGCCGGCACCGTCGCGACGGCGACGAGGATCAGCAGGGTACGCAGGGTCCGGCCGCGACGTCGGCCAAGGCGGCGGCCGGTAGGAAACCCGGTGGTCACCCTTGCGAGCATGGCAGACGTCGGCACCATGCCGGGAGGTGGGCCGTCGTACTGCCAGCTGACCGTCAGCTTCCGCCCAGCTGGACCTGGACACCACGAGCTACCGTGGCGGGCGTCGGGACCCAGGGCTGGAGGAGCCTACGATGAGCAGCTTCATCAAACGTTTCCTGCTGTCGATGCTTGCGTCGAAGCTGAGCCGGCACGCCCGGCGGCGGGGGCACGGCTCGCCCGTCGACAGCCTGCTCCGTGAGGTCGACCACCGGCTCAACCGCCGGCACCGGGGCGGCCACTACGGTCACTACGGCAGTGGCCACCACGGCTACCACGGGCACTACCGGCGCAAGCGCTGGTGACCGCCGCCGGCCGGGCAGGTCAACTGTCGGATACGATGGCGAACCCACGCCGCCAGTTCTTGGCGTCGGTGTCCGGCTGGTAGTTGTTCTCGATGTTGCCCGCGGCGTCCACCGAGAACCAGAAGACCTTCGTCCCGTACGGCACGGTCAGGGTCTCGCCGCCCTCCCGTACCCCGCCGGCGGCGTAGAGCGTCGACCCGAAGGTCGGCTGACTACCGTCCAACGTGTAGAAGACCGCCGCCGGTTCGCTGACCTCGAACCGGACGTCGACCAGGGTGTCGTCCGGCCCCGGCGAGGTGACCAAGGCACTCGTCGGCCGTCTGCGGTCCTTGTCGTGGTCGCGGGCCACCCGCATCAGCTCGACGAGGCCGTTGGCGTACTCCATGGTCTGCTGGTGTGCCTCGTCCCAGGCCGGTTGGAACGAGGTGCCGACTTCGAAGTTCCACGCGTAGATGCCGTACCTGTACCACAGCATGTCCCCGGAGTTGCCGGCGGCGGAGTAGAGCACGTCGGAGATGGGGCCGGTCCTGGCCGGGGTCACCGCCAGGTTACGGTGCCGCTTGATCGCGGTGAGGATCCGCGACGACGCGCCCCAGAAGAACGACTCCTGCGCCAGGGTCGGCCGTGGCGCGGTGATCCGGCCCGGGGTGACGTACGAACCCGGCGACCACATGAAGTAGTTCCCCGACGAGTGCAGGTTCATCGAGAACTTGATGTTCGGCCGGCTGGCCAGCCAGTCCAGGTTCTTGTTCTCCGGCTCGGACAGTTCGCTCGGGCCGGCGTACACGTCGCTGGTGCAGCTGGTCGACGCGCCGGAGTACCCGTCGAAGAGGCTGTACTCGGTGTAGTTGCGGTTGTTGTCCACACCCCACGAGTTGCGGGCCAGCGCGTCGGTCGCGCCACCGGCGGCGCAGTGGTTCGTCATGTTGCGGCGCTGGAATCCGTAATCGTAGAAGGAGTAGTGGCCGCCGTCGGGGTTGATCGACGGCGCGATCCAGATGTCCAGCGTACGGAGCAGTTGCTTGGTGTTCTCGTCGGTACGGTGGTTGCGCAGCAGACGTTCGGCGGTCTCGATGGCGACCAGCGGGGGAACCCATTCGCGGGCGTGCTCCTGCGCGTAGGCGAGCACCCCGGTGCGCGAGCCGTCCCGGTACTTGCCGATCCGCAGCGCGTACACCGGGTGCGGGTCGCGGGAGACGGTGGCCGGCGCGGTCAGGTTGTCGCTCAACGGGGTCACCGGGGCCGGGGTGACAACGCCGTCGCCGGCGCTGCCCCGGTAGGTGTAGGCACTGACCAGGTCGCCCGCCGAGGCGTTGATCGCGGCGGCGACCTGCGCGGCGGTGCTGACCACCACGCCACCGCCGTCGGTGCCCAGCTCGACCCGGATGGCGCTGCCGTCGACGGTGACCGACAGGGGCCGGTCGCCGGCACCGGGGTCGACCAGTTCCACGGTGATGTCGTTGCCGCCCCGGTGGCCCCATGCGTGGGAGTCGACGGCGACCCGGTTCGCCGTGGTGGCACCCAGCACGACCTGCGCCTTGCGTCGGTAGCCGTTGGTCCGATACGGCAGCTCGACAACCTCGGCGAGGTGGGGAAACTCGTCGGCCAGCCGCTGGATCCGGTCGTACAGCTCGGTCGGGGTGAGATAGCTGGTGACGAAGTCCTTCTGGTACCCGGGTCCCTCGGGGGAGTCGTCCGGGACCGGCAGCCACTGCTCGACCTGGGCCACCGCCACGTCGCCGGTCGGGCTGACGATCTGGATCCGGTTTGGCCGGACGCCGACCGTGCTCGCGCCCCGGTGGTAGAGGTAGACGCCGGCGTCGACGAACCGCGTGATGACCTGCGTGCCACCGGAACCCATGGCGGTGCCCGGGCCACTGTCCCGGGACACGGTCAACGTGCTCGGTGAGCTCTGTCCCTGGGCCCACTTCGCTTCTACCGACAGCACCTGGTCGGTGCCGGAGGTGTAGTAGTCGGCCCGGATGATCCTGATGTCGGCAACGGCGGCGTCCTGCCGCACCCGCGCGGTGAACGTCTGATTGTCGGCGCGGTGGTCGGCGATCGTCGCCTCCCGCTCGGCGACGCGTGCCCGGGTGTCGGCCGGTTCGTGCAGCAGTTGGCCGATCCGGAAACCACCGGCCCGCAGACCGTCGATCTCGGTCGGGGTGACGACGGCGTGGACGACGATCCCGGCCGCGGTCTGCGACACGTGGTGATCCAGGTCGACTCCGGTGGCGACGAGATCGTCGAGTTCGTCGCGGTCGGTCACGACGACCTCCACGACGCTGGCCTGCTCGTCGGCCAGCCGTTCGAGCGGGGCCTGGATCCGCGCACGGTCGGTAACCTGCGGACGGTCGGCGGACGGCGCGGTGGCCGGCCCGGCGGTGGCCGGCCCGGCCAACAGGACGACGGCACCGGCGGCGGCCACGGCCGCCGCGAGCTGTCGTCGCCACTGGGATGCAGGTGTGGGGACCATGTGGGGACCTTTCACTCGCGGTGCCGCTGATCGACGGGTGGGAGCAGGGCGGAGGCCGCAACGATCCGCGACGACGCACGGTGCGGCACCGCCACGGGTAGGCGAGGAGTGATCGACCAGTACGGATTTGATCATCCTGGATGGCGGCGGTGTGCTCTGTCAACGACCCGCCGGTGCGGGCGCACCGGCGGTCAGACCGGCGGGTCGCCACCGGCGATCGCCGACCGCAGCTGAGCACAGGCCTGGTCCGCCGTACGCGCGAGTCGCTCGCGCGCGTCGGTGCTCAACCCGCGCTCGGTGGCGGTCCAGCCGACCCAGGCCGCGGCGACGTCGGGCAGGACCGGTCCGGCCACCGGGTCGGCACCGGCTTCGGCGGCGAGCGCCGGCAGGCCGAGTACGGCGAGCACCCGGCGTGGACCCAGCTGCAGTGGATGGCAGGCGGCCTGCTCGACGAACTGCTCGACGAGCAGGTCGACCGCGCGGCTGGCGGTGCCGTCGGTCGGGAACCCGGCAGCCGCCTCGGAAGCCAGGAACGCCCGCTTCAGCAGCTCGATCTCCACGGTGGTCGGAAACGGCTCCGGCGGGGCCGCGACGTCACTGAGCGCGCGGGCCCGGGCCAGCGTCAACGCCCGCATCTTCCGGTACGCGTCGGGCATCGGCCGCAGCTTGTATTCCGGGTTCTCCATCAGCTCGTCCGACGTGGCGACGGCGTCCTCGAGCAGTCGTCGGGCCAGCGCCGGATCGAGCGGTTCGGTCACGAAACCGTCCTCGCCCCCGTGGGTCCGGTCGAGCAGCTGCCGTAGCGAGTCGACCCGGGTGCCGAGCAGGATCTCCCGGATCCGTCCACCGCCGATCGCCTGGTCGATCACGGTGAGGATGCCGTGTTCGTCGGCGCCGCCGTAGGAGAAGCCGCAGAGCAGTACCGCCGTCTCGCCGTACGGGTCGTGCGTCCACCGGCAGCAGTCGACGTCGACCCGGCCGATGGTGCCGGCCCAGGGCGGTTCCGGCAGCCCGTGCCCGACGAGCCGGTCGGCGTTGAGCCGGGCGAGTTCCCGTTGGGTGTCGATGGTGCTCATCGCCTGGAAACCGCGTAGCGCGGCGACCGCGGTCGGGGTCCGCCGCCGGCCAAGTTCGTGAATGACCGCGGCGTCGGCCGGTACGGCGTCGGCGAGTGGCAGGCCGATCCCTTCGGCGCTCTCGTGGGCGAGCAACTGGGTCATGCTCTGCTCCACCGACCACGGGGAACTCTCTCCTTTCAGCGAGAAGCTCCACTCCAGGAAGTCCGCGCTCGCCGAGGCGCGGTCGAGGCTCTCATCGCTGTCACCCATGGCGCGATTGTCGCAGTCGGCGGGCCGTGGTGCGACGAAGGCCGACCGTGGGTCGGGCAACTGTCGATTCCTCTGCCCGGCGGACTCGTTGGGATGGACGATGCTGAGTACACCGGGCGGTGCGAGAGAATCTGCGGTCAGCGTGCTGATCCTGGGTACGGCCGAATGGGATTCGGCCGTCGCCACCAACCAGCACTACGTCACCCGGGAGTTGGCGGTCGGTGCGCGGGTCACCTTCGTGGAATCGCTCGGTCTACGTCGACCGACGCTGCGCCCCGACGACATCGCCCGGATGGTCGGCCGCGCCCGGCGGGCCTTCGGCGCGTCGGCCGGTCCGGTACCTCGCCAGCCGGCCAGAGTGAGGCCGGCGAACACCACGATCGTCTCGCCGCTGGTGGTACCGGTGCACCGGGCACCGACGCGACGACTGAACCGGGCCGTCCTGCGCCGGGCGACGGCGGACTGGCTCACCGGTGACCGGCCCCGGGTGCTGTGGACGTTCGCCCCGGTGACCTACGGGCTTGAGGACGCGGCGGACGTGGTCGTCTACCACTGTGTCGACCTGCTGGCCAGGTTCCCCGGCGTCGACCCGGTGGCCGTGGCCAACGGCGAGCGCGACCTCGCCGCCCGGCCCGGCGTGGTGGCGATCGCGACCAGTGACGCGGTACGCGAACACCTGGCGTCGTCCGGTTTCTCCCGGATCGAGCTGTTGGAGAACGTCGCGGACACCACGGTGTTCCAGCGGGGCAGCCGTCCGGCGGTCGAGCGTCGACCGGCGGTGATCTTTTCCGGCAACCTCACCACCGCCAAGCTCGACGTCGCGCTGCTGGAGCGGGTCGCCGCCGCCGTCGGAGAGTTGGGCGGTGAGCTGATCCTGGCCGGCCCACTCGCCGCTGGTGGCGGCAGCTTCACCGCCGAGCTGCGCCGGCTCGAACGGCTCGGTGCCCGCCACGTCGGCCTGCTCACCCCGTCGCAGCTCGCCGAGGTGGCCGGCAGCTGCGCGGTCGGCCTGGTCCCGTACGCGCTGAACGAGTACACCGTCGGCGTCAGCCCGTTGAAGTGCTTCGAGTACCTGTCGTCCGGCCTCGCGGTGCTCAGCACCGCGCTGCCATCGGTGCGCCGGGTGGCGGCGTCGAACCCGCACGTCGTCACCGCCGGGGACGACGAATTCACCGAACACCTGGGCCGGTTGCTGACCCCGGTCACCGACGAGGTGATCGCCGAACGGATCGACAGCGCCGGGCGGCAGGGCTGGGGCGAGCGTGGTCAGCTGCTGCGTCAGCTGCTGGCCGCGCTGCTCACCGCCCGGCGGACCGCCGCCGGATGACCGAATTCACCGGCTCCTCCGACTCCTCCGACCCCCGATCGAGGCCCGAAAATGCGCAACCGGATCACGGCCGCTGCGGCGCAGGTACCGCAACGGACCGGCGTCATGATCGTCTTCGCGCTCGCGGTACCGCAGCTGTATCTCCTGCCGGCCGGCACGATCGACATCCCGTTGTCGACGGTCGCCGCGCTGGCGCTGGCGCCGGTCGTCGCCGCCGGGGCGTGCCGCACCCCCGGTAGCCGACTGTTGCGCACCGCCCTGGTGCACAGCGTGCTCGTGCTGCTGCTGGCCCGGTTGGCGGCGTTCGCCTGGTCACCGGAGCCGGCGGACGGGCGGCTGCCGACCATGCTGCTGGTGCAGTTCCTGGTCACGCTGGTGCTGATGGACAACGCGGCCCGGGAGGATCCGTGGCTGCTCTACCGGGCCCACTACCTGCTGTGGCCGTTCGTCGTCGCGCAGTCCGGCCTGGTCGCGGTCTTTCAGCTCTTCCCCGATGTGGAGGACGCCTACCTCCGCTGGATCGCGGGATACTTCGCCGGGCAGAACACCGTCGCCGGGCTGTTCGACGTGAACCGGAACAACGTTCTTGACCCGGCGAAGGCCGGTGGCGTGTTCGTCAACGGCAACGTCGCCGGGCTGTTCCTCGGCGTCTGCGCGATGGCGGCGTTCGCCATCTGGTCGGTCACCCGGCAGCGGATCGTGCTGATCTGCGGGCTCGTCGGCTACCTGGGGGTCTGGTTCACCGGCTCCAAGGCGTGCCGGGTGCTCGCGGTGCTGCTGCCGCTGGCCGTGGTCGTCGCGTACCACTGGCAGACCCGGATGACCGTCCGGGCCCGCCGCCTTCTGCTGGTCGTGGTGGGTGTCACGGCGGTGCCGGCGGTGCTACTGGTCACCCTCGGTGATGGCGGCGGCTTCCTCGGCGCGGTCCGCACGGCGTTCGGCCAGCGGACCGAGATCTGGGGGTACGCCGTGGAGGCGTTCCGGGACGGTCCGTTTCTTGGGCTCGGCTGGGGTGGCTGGTTCGAAGGCTTCGCCGACTACGCGCGCCGCAACCACATCTACGACGGCACCTTCCCACCGCACAACATCCTGCTGGCGGCCTGGGCGTCCACCGGCCTGCTGGGTCTTGCCGCGACGATCGGGTTCCTCGTCGCCGAGTTCCGGCTCGTCGCCCGCGCAGCGGCCGGTGGCTCTCCGCGCAACGCGATGTTCGTCGCCTGGACCGGTGCGGCCGTCGCCTGGGTCTGCATCCAGGCAATGGGGGAGAACACCGACGTCTTCGGCGACATCCATACGATCCCGGTGATCGCCCTGCTCCTGTGCTTTTTGGTCCATCCGCTTCCCGAGGAGGTCCGACGTGTCCGGCAGGCCGAGCGTCGGGATAGTGCGCCACCAGCTGTTCCAACCGTCCGAGACGTTCATCCAGGCGCAGGCGCTGGCGATGCGCACGTACCATCCGGTCTTCGTCGGTCGGGACCCGGCGCTGCGGGCGCCGGCCGGCGCTGACGTCGTCAGTCTCGCCACCCACGGCCGGGCGGCGACGTTTTCGTACCTGCTGACCCGCCGCTCCGACCGGATGGTCAAGGAAATCAGTGACCGGGGCGTGCGGATTCTGCACGCACACTTCGGCGTCGAGGGCGTCTACAGTGTCCAAACGGCCCGTACGCTCGGAGTGCCGCTGGTGACGACACTGCACGGTTTCGACGTGACCGTCACCAAAAGGCAACTCCTGGCATCGCGGAAGCCGTCCTGGATCAACTATGTGGCCCGGCGGGACTCACTGTTCGACACCGGTGTGAAGTTCATCTGCGTATCCGGGCACATCCAGCGGTGCGCGATCGAGTGGGGCTACCCGGCTGAGCGGACCCTGATGCTTCCGATCGGGGTGGACACCGAGGTCGTCACCCCGGTGCCGCTGCCGGAGACACCCCGGATCGTGCATGTCGCCCGGCTGGTCGAGAAGAAGGGCACCGCTGACCTGCTGCGCGCCTTCGCCGTCGTGCGCCGAGCCGTGCCGGCGGCAGAACTCGTCATCATCGGCGACGGCCCGTTGCGTGGGCCCTTGGGTGCGCTCGCCACTGAACTGGGCGTAGCGGAGACGGCGCGGTTCCTCGGGGTCCGTCCACACGCCGAGGTACTGGCCACGGTGGCGCAGTCTCGAGTGTTGTGCCTGCCGAGCGTGACGGCGGCCAACGGAGACCAGGAAGGGCTCGGCATGGCGCTGTTGGAAGCGGCCGCCACCGGTCGACCCGTCGTCGGCACCCGCCACGGCGGCATCCCTGAGGCCGTCGTCGACGGCGTCACCGGCTACCTGGTGCCGGAGCGCGATCCCGCCGCGCTCGCTGAGCGTCTGGTCGCGCTGCTCGGTGATCCGGACCTGTGCCAGCGGCTCGGGACCGGTGGACGGACACTCGTCGAGGACCGCTTCGACCTGAGCAGACAGACCGCAAAGCTCGAGTCACTCTACCGGGATCTGGTGTGACCGGGCTGGCGACGAGCCGTGGCTAGCACCTTTCTCCGTCTCGTACTTGGTGGGATAGCGGGGAAGCTCCTCGGCATCGTCCGCGAGGTGCTGCTGGCGGCGCTGTTCGGCGCCGGCCGGGCGGTGGGGGCGAACCGGGTCGCGCAGACCGCGACCATGGTGCCGGTCAACTTCTTCACCGCCGACGCGCTGTCCGCTGGATTCCTGCCGATCTACGTGCGCTACCGGCAGGACAGCCCGGCGCTGGCGTTGGCGCTCTACCGTGCGGTCCGGACGATCCTGGGTGGACTTTCGATGCTGCTGGTCGTCGCCTTGCTGCTGCTGCGAGAGCTGTGGATCGCACTGCTCGGGCCGGGACTCGACGCCGCCGCCGCCACGCTTGCCGTTGCGATGCTGACCATCGCGGCGTTCTCGGTGCCGTTCTACGTGCAGTATGCGCTGTACACGCTGGTTGCCCTGGCCTGCGACGACGTCAGCCTGGTCAACCTGCGCGCCTGCGTGCAGAGCGTCGGCCTGATCGGCGCGACGCTGCTCGCCTATCTCACCGGCGACGTGGTCCTGCTCGCCTGGGGTTTCACCGTGCCGTACGTGGTGCTCTTCCTCTGGGGGGCGTTCTGGGTCCGGCACAAGGGGTATCTGCGTGCCGACGGCGGTGACGGGTCGCTGCCGCCGACGTCGCGGGCGCAGTACGAGGTGGCGTTGACCATGTTCTGGCGTCGGCTCCGCCCGTTGCTGCTGCTTCCGGTGCTGCTGCAGGGGTCGATCGCCGTCGAGCGGGCGGTGGGTTCGCTGCTCGGCATCGAGGTGGTCGCCGCCACCGAGTACTCCCGGTTCGTCGTTGACTCGCTGATGGCGCTGATCGCCGCCCCGCTCGGCCTGGCCAGCCTCGCCGCCTTCGCCAGGATGCGCGGCGACGAGGTCGTCGCGGGGCTGGAGCGGCTGATCGCCCCGGTGCTGCTGGTGACGATCCCGCTGTCCGTGGCGTTGACGGTGAACGCCCGCGGCATCACCTCGCTGCTCTATGCCCGCGGTGCGTTCGACGACCGGGCGGTGGACGTGACGTCGGTCATGCTGCTCGGCTTCTCCCTCGGCATCTGGGCGCACGTGCTCGGATACACCTTCGTGAAGGTGCTCAACGCCCGGGGCCGAAACCGGCGGGTGGCGGTGGTCAACGGGCTGGCGTTCGGCGCCGCCGCCGTGGTCAACCTGGTCATGTGGCGCTACTGGGGTCCGGTCACCATCGGTGTCGCCGCGACGGTCGCCAGCCTCGTGATGCTGGTCGGCTCGGCGTTGTCGCTGCAGCTGCTCCGCCAACTGGTCCGGCTGCTGTCGCTGCTGGCCCCGGCGGTGGCGGTGGCGGCCGTTGTCGGTCGGGCACTGGCCGGTGACGGACTGCTCCGCACAGCCGCCTCGTGCGCCGCGATCGGCCTGGTCTGGTCGGGCTACACGGTGCTGGTGCCGTCGTTGCGGCGGGTCGTCGTCACCGAACTCTGGGCGAAGGTCGGCGGCCGGACGACCTGACCTGCCGGGCCCCGACGACCTGACGTGCCGGGCCCGGACGATGCGTCCGGGCCCGGCACGTCACCGGTCAGAGCGTCCGCAGTCGTACGTCGCGGAACTCCATCACGTCGCTGTTACCGTGGTTCTGCAGACCGATGAATCCGCTGACGAACTGGCGCAGATCGGTCGGCGGGTCACCGGCCCGGGACGACTGCTTGCCCGGCACGTTGTCGAACTCGCTGATCGTCACCCCGTTCCGGATGATCGTGTAGTGCTGCCCGACCACCCGGATCTCGTAGTCGTTCCACTCGCCCTTCGGCGCGGGCAGCGCCTGGTCCAGGTCGTTGGGCTGGAAGTTGTAGATCGACCCGGTCTTCTGCGGCTCCCCGCTTGCCCCGTCGTAGAGCTGGATCTCGTGGCCGCAGAAGATCGCCACCCAGGCCTGGGAACTGCGGGCGGAGCCGACCGTGCCGCAGCTGCCCTCCGGACGCTCGTCCACGGGCACCCGGGGATCCGGGAACCGGACGAACACCCCGCTGTTGGCCCGGGTGTCACCCGGCGAGACGTCCTTGAACCGCAGCCGCAGCGAATAGTCGGCGAACTCCTCCTCGCCGTACCAGAGCATGCCCAGCCCGCCGGAGCTGCTGATCGACCCGTCCGGTAGCAGTTTGAACGTGCCGCCGGGGGCCTGCCGCCAGCCGGACAGCGAATGACTGGTGCCGTCGAACAACGTCCGGTAGCCGGCCGTCCGGCCGACGGGGGAGTCGGCACCGGCGGTACGCAACGTCGCCGCCTCCTGCTCGTCGAGCACCTCGGCGTCGGTGAGCTGCGCCAGCACCTCGTCGAGGTGGCTGGTGAAGGAGCCCTGGTTCGGCCACTGCCGCTCGTCGTCGATCAGATCGTTGACCGTGCACCCGGCACCGGCGTCGTGATTCGGTACGCCGGTGTCGGTGTCCAGCAGCCAGACCGTCTCCCGGGCGTCCGGTGCGTCGCAGCCGGTGTCGACCACGACGGTGTGCTCGGCCACCTCGCCGTCGGCGTAGGTCACCTTCACCGTCGCCTCGAACCGCCCGTGCTTGCGGTAGGTGTGGGTCGGGTGCGGCAGGTGCGACACCCGGTTGCCCTCCCCGAAGGTCCACTCCCAGGCCACCCCGCCCACCCGGTGGCTGGAGAAGGTGACCGTACGCGGGTCGCTCGGGTCCGGGACCCGGGCCGAGGCGTACTCCGGTCCCGGGGTCGGCGCGCCGCCGTCATAGACGATCCGGATCAGCTTCTGGTTGCCGTGCAGGGTGAAGAAGCCGCCGCCGTAGTCCAGCAGGTAGAGCGCGCCGTCCGGGCCGAACTTGGCATCCATCCAGGACTGCAGCTGGGAGCCGCCGCCACCACCGGGGATGATCGCCCGCAGGTCCTCCGCGTAGGTGGGGGCACCCTGGTCGGGCACCACCGCCGGGTCGACGGTGACCGCCACCCGGTTGCCGGAGTTGGACTGGTCGCCGATGAACCACTTGCCGTCCCAGTACGCTGGCCACGCCACGCCGCTGTCGGTGTCGACCTGCGAGCGGTGGTAGGTCGGGCCGTTCATCACGGCCTGGCCGCCGCCGCGCAGGTACGGCCGGGTGAAGGTCTCCTCGCCCGGCTCGTAGGTCGGCAGCCCGCTGCCGTCGGTGCGGGTCGGGAAGACCGGCCCGCCGCCCTGCGGCGAGTACCAGATCATGTTGTCGCGCACCGGCGGCAGGTCCACCAGACCGGTGTTGCGCGGCGAGGTGTTCCGCGGGTTGTCGCAGTCGTACCAGCCGGTCAGCACCGACGCGTCGGTGTTGCTGCGGTCCCGGTACGGCTGCCGGTTACCCATGCAGTACGGCCAGCCCTGGTTGCCGGCGGAGGTGATGATCGTGGCGTGTTCGTACTTCGCCGGACCCAGCTCCGGGTCCGGGTTGGTGGCGTCCGGGCCGACCCAGGCGGCGGTCAGCCAGTCGTTGACCGGGTCCCAGGCGATCCGCGACGGGTTGCGTACCCCCATCACGTAGATCTCCGGGCGGGTCTTGCCGCCCCCTTCCTCGTCACCGGTGAACAGGTTGCCGTCCGGGATGCTGTACGTGCCGTCCGGCTCCGGCGTGATCCGCAGGATCTTGCCGTTGAGGTTGTTGGTGTTGCCGGCGGTACGCCGGGCGTCCTGGAACGACGTGCCGGCGTACTCCTGGGTCCAGTTGTTGCCGGAGTAGCCGCTGGAGCCACCGGACGAGTTGGCGTCACCGGTGCTGACGTACAGGTTGCCCGCGTCGTCGAAGGTCATCCCGCCGCCGGCGTGGCAGCAGCTGTGGATCTGGGTGTCCCAGCTGAGCAGGTCTTCACGGGTGGCCTGGTCGATGCTGGCGGTGTCGTGGTCGTAGGTGAACCGGGACACGGTCCGCTGGCCGATCCGGTTCTCCCGGTCGATCGACTCGTGCGGCATCCAGTAGACGTAGAACCAGCCGTTGTCGGCGAACGCCGGGTCCAGGGTCATGCCCAGCAGACCCTCCTCGCTCTTGACCAGCTCGCTGCCGCTGCCCCGGTTGCCCATCACCTCCAGCGTGGTGAGCAGCTTCACCTCCCGGGTCTGCGGATCCCACTGGTGGATGGTGCCGCAGCCCTTGCCGATGTCCGGGTTGGACCAGTCGGGGATCGCCCCGGAGGCGCAGGCGGCGCGGCCGATGTAGAAGACCGTGCCGTCCGGCGCGATGGTCAGGCCGTGCGGTTCACCGATCTGGTCCATCTCGCCCTGCTGGTTGGCGCCGGTGAGCCGCTCGACCCGGTAGTTGGCGGCGATCGTCGCCTGGCAGTCACCGCGTACCGTGCCGGCGGTCCACCGGATCGCGCCGAGGATGTGGTCGCGGAACCGCAGGTCCTTGGCCCAGCTCGCCTCGGTGCGGCCCATCCCGGTGTAGAACGACCGGCCACCGTCGTAGTCGTGGCACCAGGCGACCGGGTGGAACGGACCGTTGCCGCTGAGCCCCGCGTCGTAGCTGGTCTCGTCGACCTGGGCCACGACGTGCACCCGGCCCACCGGGCTCGGATCCCAGCTGATCCACTGGTCGTCGCGGGTCCAGTGCACCGGCAGGTCGCGGGTCGCCGGGTGGTTCCGGTCGGTGACGTCGACCTTCGCCTGCTGGACCTGGGTCTCCGGGGCCGCACCGGCGTCGGCGCCGATCAGCCAGAGTTCGGCGAGCTGGGTCAGCGGCTCGCCGCTGTTCGCCGTGATGTCCAGCCGGTAGTGCCGGTACGCCTCGGTGTTGTCGAACGCGAACTGCCGGGTGAGGAACCGCTGCGGGAAGCTCTGCCCGGTCCGGCGGTCCAGGTCGGTCCAGTTCTCGCCGTCGTTGGAGCCCTGCAGCGTCCAGTCCCGGGGATCCCGGCCGGCGAAGTCGTTGGCCGAGGTCAGCGCGTACCGGTTGACCACGGTCGGCTCGGCCAGCTCGCCGGCCAACCAGCCGGTCGGGGAGCGGGTCAGCCACTTGGTGCCGGTGGCGCGGTCGAACGCGTGGCTGGCGGTCTCGTTCGGCGGGTTGTTGCCGCTGGCGCTCGCCTCGACCACCGTCTCCGCCGGTGGCAGGGTCGGTGCCGGCCGGGTGCCGAGCAGGCCGGTGAACCATTCCGATCCGGGTTGGGCGTACGCCGCGTCGTGCACGCCGACGAAGCCGCCGCCGCCCTTGACGTACGCCTGGAACGCCGCCTCCTGCGCGTCGTCGAGGGTGACACCGGCGGTGGAGAGGAAGACCACGCTGCGGTAGCGGGCCAGGTTGTCGGGGTTGAACACGCTCGGATCGTCGGACGAGTGCACGTAGAAGCCGTGCTCGTTGCCGAGCCGTCGGATGACGTTGGTGGCCCGGCGGACCGGGTCGCTCTGTTCGGCCTCGGGCCCGTGGAAGACCAGCACGTTGACAACCCGGTTGCCCCAGGTGGGTGGCGTGGGGTCGGCCTGGGCGGGGGAGACCGGCGCGGTCAGCAGACCGGCCAGCAGGGTGACGGCCGCGGCCGCGGCGGCTGATCGGTGGCGCAGTCGGGGGAATCTGAAATGGCGTCTGTCGGCCATTCCTGCTCCTTAGGGCGGCCGGCGCGGGATGCGCCGGGGTGGGGTGGCTGGGACGGTTCAGTTCTGGTGGCCGTCGTGTCCGGCACCGGCCTGGATGTCGGTGGCCGGCTCGCCGCCGACGTCGACACCCGACTGGGCGAGCACCGCACGGTGCTGGTGACCGCCGGGCGGCATCTGTCCGTTCTCGTCGAGGACGTGCAGGGTGGTGGCCATGCCCAGGTCGGAGTGGAACTGCATGTGGCAGTGCAGCATCCAGTGGCCGGGTCCGACCGAGTCGCCGGCGATGATGGTCACGCCGAACGAATCGCCGGGACCGAGGGTCTTGTTGTCGATCACCGGGATGGAGTCGACGATCGCCTTGTTGTCGCCAGCCACCACGCCGGTGCGGGTGTCCGCCCAGGAGTGGCCGTGCACGTGCCAGGTGTGCATGTCGTCGCCGGTGCCGACCACGATGAACTCGACCCGCTCGCCGACCTTGGCGACGAAGCAGGCCGGGCCGGGCACCGGGTTGTCCAGGTCGCAGTCGTCGGTCGCGGCCCCGCGACGCAGGTTGATCGACTGGCGGTCGCCGAAGACCGTGACGTAGGTCCGGTCCGGCCGGGGGTCGCCCTGCCGGCGTACCACCAGGCCACCGAACAGGCCCGAGCCGATGCCCTGGGTGCCGTGCGGGCCACCGACCACGTGGTCGTGGTACCACCAGTAGCCGGCGGTGCCCGGCGATCCGGTCCGGGAGCTGCGCGGCTTCGCGTACCAGGTGTAGGTCCGGGACTCACCCGGCCCGACATAGGAGCCACTGTGTACGGTTCCGTCGGAGTCCTGGGTGTACTTCACCCCGTGCGCGTGCAACGAGACGCCGAGCGGGTGCTCCGGATCGGTCCGCAGCTGCCCCAGCGTCTCGGCGGTCACCTGGTTGTGCAGGGTGATCGCCAGGCACTCGCCTTCAATCATCTCCATCGTCGGGCCCGGGTAGGAGGCGGTCTCCGGGGTCAGGCCGTAGCCCAGCCGGATCTGGTTGGTCACCGGGTCGCGGGGCAGCTCCACGGCGTACAGCTGCAGCTCCCGGTCCGGTGCCACGCAGCCCTCGGGCACCACGCCGTCGGCCGGCGCGGCTGCGGCCACCGGGTCGGTGGCGCGCTGGTTGACGGCGTACGCGGTGCCGGCGCTGGCGAAGGTGACCGCCAGGACCGCCAGGACCACCAGGGCCCGGCCCACGCCGTTGCCACGCCGGCCACCCGGTCTGGCTGGTTCGTCGATCGGGTCGGTGCTCAGATGTGTCGTCTCGTTCAACGTCCGTTCCTGTCCGTCGGGCCGGTCATCGCCGGCCGGGTGTGGGGTGTCCGTCGGGGTCCCGGTCCGTTCACGGCGTCAGCGGGGCGATCCGGACGTTGCGGAAGCTGACGATGTCGTCCGCGCCGTGCACCTGCAGGCCGAGGTAGCCTTCGGTACGCTGCCGGCCGGCGCCGCCCGGGTCGTCGGCCCGGGGCGGGTCGAACACCAGGTCAGGGGTGTTGACGAACTCGTTGACCAGCTCCCCGTTGCGGAAGATCGAGTAGTGCTGGCCGACCACCCGGATCTCGTAGTCGTTCCAGGTGCCCTTCGGGGTGACCCCGGCGGCGTCGACGTCGACGCCGTCGAACCCGTACACCGAACCGGTCTTGTAGCGGTCGCCGTCCGGGCTGTCGAAGATCTGCACCTCGTGGCCGTACTTGATGGCCACCCATTCCGGCCGGGGTTCCTGCGGGTGCTGGTGCACGGCGGGGAACCGGACGAAGACGCCGCTGTTGGCCCGGGCGTCACCCGGTGCGTCGTCGCGCCACTGCAGCTTCATCGAGAAGTCGCCGTAGCTGCGGATCGGGAACCAGAGCAGGCCGAGTCCGGCGACCGGCCGGCTGGTGACCGAGCCGTCGGCGTTGCGGGTGAACCCGCCCGCACCGACCTGTTCCCATTGATCGAACGACGCGCCCGACCGGTTGAGGATCGACTGGTAGCCGGTGTGGGCGTCCGACTTGCCGACCGCGGACAGCTTGGCCGTGTCGATCAGGGTGACCCGTTCGGCCTGGCTGATCACGCCCTGTTCGCGCAGGTTCTTCACCACCGCCCGGACGTGCTGCATGAACTCGTTGTGGTTACGCCAGATCCGTTCGCTGGCGATCAGGTTGTTGATGGTGCAGCCCGGACCCACCTGCCGGTTGGTCACCCCGCTGTTGCGGGTGCCCAGCCAGACCGTCGGGCGGGTGTCCAGCACCGGGCACTGCGGGTCGCCGCCGCCGGCGACCACGGTGAAGGTGACCGATCCGGGGTCGGAGGTGTTGCCGGCTTCGTCGGTGGCGCGGTAGCTGACCGTGTGCGTACCCGGGCTGTTCACCGTCACCGGGGCGGTGTAGTCGGTGTAGGCGCCGCTGTCGAGGGAGTACTCGACACTGGCGACCCCGGAGTCGTCGTCGGTGGCGGTGACGGTGACCGTTGCGGTGTCGAGGTAGGAGCCGTCCGCGCTCTGTGCGCCGGACACGGCCGCGGTCACCGTGGGTGCGGTGGTGTCCGGGTCCGGTGGCGGGGCGACGGTGAAGGTGACCGACTGCGGGTCCGAGGTGTTGCCGGCGATGTCGGTCGCCCGGTAGGCGACCGTGTGCTGGCCCGGCTCGTTGACCGTGACCGGTGCGGTGTACTCGCTGAACCCGCCGCCGTCGAGGGAGTGTTCGATGGTGTCGACACCGGACATGTCGTCGGTGGCGGTGAGGGTGACGGTGGCGGCACCGAGGTAGGCCCCGTCGTCGTCGCGCGGCCCGGACAGTGCCGCGGTCACCTGGGGCGCGGTGGTGTCCTCGGTGCTGTCGTCGCTGACCACCAGCAGCCCGTTCATCAGGCCGTGGCCGGGGATGGCGCAGAAGTACCGGTACGTCCCCGAGGTGAGTACCACGTCGACCGTCCACAGGCCGCCGTTGGCGTCGTACGGGTCGGCCAGGATGTTGACGTTCACGTCCTGGTTGTAGGTCGGGTCCCCGGTCTCGAAGGTGAGCGTGTGCTGCATGCCGCTGGTGTTGCCGGTCGCGGCGCTGTTCTCGAAGACCAGCGTCGCCGGTCCGGGCTCGGCGATGGTCGGTGCCGAGGTGTACGCGGTGACGTCGTTGCCGGCGGTCCAGGTCAGCACCTGGGCGGCCCGGTACTCCGGTGGACCGCCGTGGGTCGGGCGGGCGTTGACCGGAGCCGCGGCCAAGGTACTGGTGAGGACCATGGCGAGCACGGCCGCCAGCGCGGTCAGCGATCGTCTCGGCCTGGTCGGCGGTCTGCTCGGGCGGACGGGCCCGCCGCGATCGTCAGGGTTGACTGCCATGTCCGGCTACCTTTCATCACATAACGGTCTGTTTCGGACAGAGTTGACGCATGGTCGGTCAGAGGTTGGGGTGATCCGGGCGCGTGGTAGCTGCACCAGTGGGAACGGGCGCGGCGGTCACGGTTCACCGGCAACCGAGCTCGGCGGCCGACGCCGGGCGGGTGCGTGGTGATACCAGGCGGGTGCGTGGTGATACCGGGTGTGCGGGTGGTGGGTGACGGGAAACGTCCGGGCGGGTCCGACAGGTGACGACTGCCCTGGCGGGCCAGGGTGAGTAGGGCGACGGAGGTGGAGGCGCGCGCCGCCGCGCCGATCGGATGCGTCCAGTGTTTCCGGGGGGTGCCACGGCCCCGGCGAGGTTGTCGCCGTCGGGCGGGTGCCGTGCCCGCCCGACGGCGTCCGGTCGAGGCAGCCAAACTGTTTGGTTACCTAACCGAATGCCTCGGTGATCTGGAGGCTAGCGGACTTGGGATCGAGGTGTCTACATCTTTCGGTGGTTCATCCCAGACTTTTGCCAATGTCGACAGAAGGTGTGGAACGCCGTGGGTGACCAGCCGTGACCACAGTGGTGGACGAACCCGTTCCCGGGCCGCCGGGATCAGGCCCGGGAACGGGCCAGTAGGTAGACGAAGTACGGGGCACCGATCAACGCCACCGCCAGGCCGGCCGGCAGCTGGGCCGGCGCGACGACGGTACGGCCCACGGTGTCGGCCAGTCCGAGCAGGACCGCACCGAGCAGCACCGCGACCGGGATGATCCGGGCGTGCCGGCCGCCGACGAGCGCCCGGGCGGCGTGCGGCGCGACCAGTCCGACGAAGCCGACGACACCGATCGCGGTCACGCTCAACGCGGCCAGCACGGCGGCGACCGCCAGCACCAGGAGACGGATCCGTTCCAGACCGACACCGACGATCCGGGGCGTGTCCTCGTCGATCGCGATCAGGTCCAGCTCGCGGCGGGAGGCCAGGGCGACCGGCAGCGCCACCAGCAGGGCGACCACCACCGGGACGACCTGGGTCCAACTGCGGCCGTACGTCGTGCCGGACAGCCACGTGTAGATCATCGGCGTGTCCCACGGATTCGACCGCACCAGCAGATAGGTCGTCAGGGCGGTCGCCGCGTACCAGACCCCGACCCCGATCAGGACCAGCCGGTCGGTGTGCAGCCCGCCTCGCCAGGCCACGGAGTAGACCAGACCGAAGGCGGCCAGCGCGCCGCCGGTGGCGGCGGCGATCATCGTCGCGTTGCCGCCGACGCCGCCGGTCACCACGATCACCGCGGCCAGCCCGGCACCACCGGTGATGCCGAGGATTCCCGGCTCGGCGAGCGGATTGCGGCAGGTCGCCTGGACCAGGGAGCCGGACAACGCGAGGGCACCCCCGGCGGCCAGCGCCGCCGCCACCCGTGGTGCCCGTTCGTCCAGCGCGAAGCGGATGACGGGCGGTCCCTCACCGGACAGCCAGAGCGCGATGTCGCCGGTGAGCAGCCAGGTGTTGCCGGCGAGCAGGCCGAGCAGCCCGGCGCCGGCGGCGGTCACGCCGACGACCGCCAGGACCGTCCAGTACCGGCGGCGACTCCGGGGCCCCATCCGGCTGCCCGGCGGTTGCCGGCTCGGGCCGGAGTCGCGTACCCGGCGGGCCAGCACGATGAGCAGGACCGCTCCGACCAGGGTGGTGGCCACCCCGGTCGGCACCTGGCCGGCCCGGTCCGCGCCGAGCAGGGCGCGGATCACCCCGTCGGCCAGGACGACCGTCAGCGCGCCGACCAGACCCGCCGCCGGCACCAGTACGGCGTGCCGGTGCAGCGCCGGTACGAACCGTGCCGACATCCGGGTCACCGCCGGCGCGCAGAGACCGACGAACCCGATCGGGCCGGCCAGGGTCACCGCCGCCGCGGTGAGCAGCACCGCGAGCACCGTCCCGACCGCCCGGGTCGCCCGGACCGGTACGCCCAGCGCCCCGGCCGTGTCGTCACCGAGACCCAGCAGGTCGAGTCGGCGGGCCAGCAGCCCGGCCACCGCCGTGGCGCCGACCACGACCGGTGCGGCCTGCCCGAAGGCGGTCAGCCCGAGCTGGCTCAGCGATCCGCTGCCCCAGGCGAACAGCCCGGTCGTCTCCTGCTGGAAGCCGATCAGCACCGCGGCCGTGGCCGACTGCAACGCCATCGCGACGACGGAGCCGGCCAGGACGAGACGAGTCGTCGAGCTGCCCGCGCCGCCGGCGAGACCCAGAACGAGACCGGCGGCCAGCAGCCCGCCGACGAAGGCGACGACGCCCGACGCCCAGAGCGGCACACCGAGGCCGAACGCCGCGACCGCACTGACGGCGAAGTACGCCCCCGCGGTCACCGCGAGGGTGTCCGGTGAGGCGAGTGTGTTGCGGGCCAGCGACTGGAACAGCGCGCCGGCGACGCCGAGGGCGAAGCCGACCGCGATCCCGGCCGCCAGCCGTGGGAGCCGGGAGCCGAGCAGGATCTCCCGGACCGCCTCGTCGGCACCCGTCTCCCCGCCGCCCGCCGCCGCGAGCAGGTCGGCGAGCCCCACCCCCGAGGTGCCCTGGGTCAGGTGCCAGCCGGCGGCGACCACCAGGGCCACCCCGAGCGACAGCAGGGTGCCCAACCCGCCGACCACGGCCCGGCGGTCCACACCGGACGCCGCAACCGGTCGGGTGGCGACGGCGCCCGGCGTCGGACGGATCCCCGTGGGCACCCGTGGACCGTCGTTCACGATGGTCAGCTGGCCAGGACGTCGACGTAGGCGTCGAGCACCTGCTGCGCCGAGCGGGGGCCGCCGAAGGTCCAGATGCCGGCCGGGAAGGCGTACGCCCGCCCCTGCTCGACCGCCGGCAGCGATGCCCAGATCTCGTTCTTCTCCAGCTCGGTCAGGACGCTGCCGGCGGGGTCGGTGGTGCCGGTGTACAACAGCGTGGCGTCGCCGACGGTGGTCATCCCCTCGATGTCGGTCTGGCCGAGGCCGTACGCCGGGTCGACCTCGCCGGTCCAGGCGTTCGTCAGGCCGATCGCCTCGCCGAGTTCACCGACCAGCGATCCCTGGCCGAACGGCCGGATGGCGACGTTGCCGCCCTGGACCCAGCCGTCGAAGTAGACGAACTCGGTGCCCGTGAGATCAGCACCGGCGATCTGCTGCTTCGCCTCGTCCAGGCTGGCCTGGAACTCGTCGGCGACGAAGTCGGCTCGCTCGGAGCGGCCGAGGGTCTCGGCGATCATCGCGAAGGTGTCCAGCATGTTCTGGACCGGGTCGGCGGCATCCGCCCCCCGGGTGGCCAGCACCGGGACGTCGTACTCGGCGAGCTGCGCGATGACCGGGTCGTCCTCGGCGGTGGCCTCGACGATCACCAGGTCCGGATCGGCGGCGAACAGCGCGTCGAGGTTGGGCTCGCCGCGCAGGCCGACGTCGGCGACGCCGTCCGGCAGCTCCTCGGCGGTGTCCCAGGTGCGGTAGCCGTCCGGGTCGGCCACCGCCACCGGGGTGAGGCACAGGGTGAGGACGTCCTCGATCTGCTGCCATTCCAGCACGGCCACCCGCTGCGCCGGCTCGGCCAACGTCACGGTGCGCCCGAGCGCGTCGGTGACCTCCACCGGTCCGGTAGAGGTCACGGTGGTGTCGTCGGCGCATTCACCGGAGGCGTTGGCCGTGGGCGTCTCGTCCGCGGTCTGCGGATCGCTGGTGCCGCAGGAGGCCAGCGCCGACGGGATCAACAGGACGGCGGCCAGGGCAGCCGTCATCGATCGGGTTCTCATCAGATTCCTCACTCGTTGGTTGACCGGGCGCTCAGTGGCGCCGGTGGTGTCGCCCTCGGGGCTCGACCCGCACCAGACCGGTGGTCGGGTCCACTGTGGTGTCGATCGGCAACCCGTAGACCTCGGAGAGGTGTTCCGTGGTCAGTACCTCGGCCGCCGGGCCGGCGGCCCGCACCCGGCCCTGGCTCAGCAGCACGATCTGGTCGGCCACGCCGGCGGCCTGGTTCAGGTCGTGCAGGACGACGCCGAGCGCCGTCTGGTGCCGGTCCGCGAGGTCACGGACCAGGTCGAGGATCTCGACCTGGTAGCGCAGGTCGAGATGGTTGGTCGGCTCGTCGAGCAGCAGCACGCCGGTGTCCTGGGCGAGGCAGGCGGCCAGCCACACCCGTTGCAGCTCACCGCCGGAGAGCTGGTCGACCGCGCGATGGGCCATCGGCGTGGTCCCGGTCAGCTCCATGGCGTGGTCGACCATCGCCTGGTCGGTGTCGGTGAGCGGGCTGAACCGGCGTCGGTGCGGGTGGCGCCCGAAGGCGACGACGTCGCGGACCCGCAGGCCAGACGGGTGCGGTCGGGACTGGGACAGCAGGGTCACCCGGCGGGCGAAGTCGCGGGCGGACAGCGGTGCCGCGTCCTCCAGGTCGCCGCTTTCGCGGCCGAGCAGGATCCGGCCGGACGATGCCCGGTGCAGTCGGGCGAGCGAGCGCAGCACGGTGGACTTGCCACTGCCGTTGGGGCCGATCAGGGCGGTCACCACGCCGGGGTGGATGGCGACGGACACGCCGTGGACGACCGTGGTGCGCTGGTATCCGAGCACCAGGTCGTCGCCGTGCAACGCCGTCGCGATCATGTTAGGTGAGGCTACCCTAAACGTTGATCGAGGGAAAGTCGCCGGTCACCGGCCGCTCGGCGTACCGGCGGCGACGCCGGATCCCCGGCCCGCCGGACGCCGCTCGGGCATCTCGCGGACCGGGGATCCGGCACCGGTCAGGGCAGCGTGTTCAGCACCAGCGTGCCGATCTCGGAACCCAGCTCCTCGGCCCGGTTCTCGCCGGCGACCCCGTCGGCCCGGTTCATCAGCACCGCCACGACGATCCCGTCGTCCGGGTACATCTGCAGGTACGCGGTGGACCCGTCGGCGCCGCCGTTCTTGCCGATCCGTCGGTGTCCGTCCTCGGTGCTGATCGACCACCCGTACGCGTAGCTCCACCCGGTGTCGACCCACATGGCGTCGAGCGAGTCCGGGCCGACGATCTCGCCGTCGATCAGCTTGTCGCCGAACCGGGCCAGGTCGGCGATTGAGGACTCCATCCCGCCGCCGAGGACCTTCCAGCTCACCTCGTCGCCGCCGTACTCGTCGTTGGCGCCGTCGTAGAAGGTGCTGCGCCGCACCGAGGTGTCCGACAGGTCCTCGGGCCGCAGGGTGCCCAGGCCGAACGCGGCGGTCAACTCCGACTCGGTCAGCTCCGCCACCGGGGTGCCGGTCGCGCCCTCCAACGCCGCGCCCAGGATGGTGTAGCCGTGGGTGCTGTAGTGCCCGTCACCGATCGAGCAGACCAGGTCGGAGTCCCAGAACTCGGCCGCGGCCGCGGTGGCGTTGGCGTACCAGGTGGTGCTGAGATCGGTGTCCTCGGCCTGCCACTGCGCGACGTCGGCCGGGTCGGCGCCGTCGGCGGCCTCCGTGCCCGCGTAGTGCCGCACACAGGCCCGGTTGCTGGCCACCTGCTCGACCGTGTACGCGTGGTGGGCGGGCAGCCCGGCGACGTGGTCTCGGACGTCGTCGGCCGGGTCGATCTGCCCGTCCTCGACCGCCCGCATGGTGAGCACCCCGCCGATCCCCTTGGACACCGATGCGATCCGTAGCACGTGCCCGGAGTCCAGCCACACGTCGTCGTCGACGTTGGCGTGCCCGAACCCGCGCAGGTAGCGGAACTCACCGTCCTGCATCACCGCCACGGCGATGCCCGGCATGTTGAGACTGTTCGCCTCGCCCTGGACCAGGTTGTCCACCGACCGGCGCAGCTTCCAGCCCGGCCGGTCGGAGTTCTGCCGCCAGACCCCGGCGTACCGGGTGCCCTTGGCGGTCTCGTACCGCTCGAAGTTGATCACCCGGTATCCCTCGTCGGCGTACCGGTGCCACCAGTTGACGTACTCCTGTCGGGTCAGATCGCTGCGTACCCACCAGCGGCGGTGGTTGGTGTTCTCCACCCAGATGCCGGCGTACCGCTGGCCGACGGTGGTGAGCGCCGAGTCGACCACCAGCGACCGGTAGACGATCTGGTAGGCGTCGACCGCGTCCTGGTACTCGGTGCGGGTGATGCCGCCGAGTAGCCGCCAGTCCAGGTTCTCGGCGTTGTCCACCCAGACGAGCGCGTACCTGGTGCCGGCACCCGTCGGATAGATGTCGACGTCGACCGGCATTCGGGTGCGTCGCTGCTCCGTGTAGTACGCGGTGAACTCGGCGGCGGTCAGGTTGTACTTCATCGACCAGCCGTAGCCCTCCACGTTGCGCACCCAGGCGGCGGCGTAGTAGCGGTCACCGCCCTCGACGTAGGTCTCGAAGTCGACCAGCCGCATCCCGTCGTCCGCCGACTTGACGAACTCGGTGTCGAACTCGGCCTTGGTCAGCCTGGTGCGTACCAGCCAGCCCCGCCCGTCGAGATTGCGTTGGAAGGCGGCGCCGATGCGCCGTCCGTCGTCGGCCACGTCCACGTCCAGGTCGACGACCAGGTAACCGGCGGCGGCGTACTCGTCGAACCGCACCTGGAAGTCGGCCGGGGTCATGTCCCGTACCGACGCCCAGCCCACCTCGTCGGGGTCGAAGACGGCCGAGGGTGGACCCGGGTGGGCCGCCGCCGGGGTCGTCGCCGTACCGGCGAGCGAGGCCGCCGTCGCCACGACCGCCAGAGCGGCGAGTACGCGGCTTCGCGCGCCGCGTACGGATTCGGATCTCATTGTCCGCTGCTCCTCTCGATGTGCCCGACGGTTGTCGGACAACAACTGGGAGAGCGGCGGTCCGCTCTGACCAACAGGTTCTGCTGTCAGGTGGATGACAGTACGAACGGGCCAGGGTGCCACGGTTCGGATTCGGCCGGGCCGTCACCGTTGCCCCGATGGTCCGCTATGGTATGCGGAGATTGCCCGTTTTTGTGCTGGTAGTAGGTGTGCGCCCCGAGTCGGCAATGAATGGAGTCGGTCATGACCCGCGTGATGACGGTCGTCGGCACCCGGCCGGAGATCATCCGGCTGTCCCGGGTGATGGACCGACTGGACCGTACCGTCGACCATGTCCTGGTACACACCGGGCAGAACTGGGATCCGTTCCTCTCCGAGGTCTTCTTCACCGAGCTGCGGCTGCGCCCGCCGGACCGGTCGTTGGAGGTGGACACCACGTCGCTCGGCAGGGTGCTCGGCGGCGTGCTGGTCGGTATCGAGGCAGCCGTCGACGACTGCCGGCCGGACGCCCTGCTGGTGCTCGGGGACACCAACAGCGCCATCGCCGCCCTGATGGCCCGCCGGATGCGGGTGCCGGTCTACCACATGGAGGCGGGCAACCGGTGCTTCGACCTGAACGTGCCCGAGGAGACCAACCGTCGCCTGGTCGACCACGTCTCCGACTTCAACCTGGTCTACAGCGAGCACGCCCGCCGCAACCTGATCGCCGAGGGTCTGCATCCGCGGCGCATCCTGCACACCGGCTCACCGATGCGCGAGGTGCTGGAGCACTACCGGCAGGACATCGCCCGGTCCACCGTGCTCGACCAGCTGGGGCTGACCGCCGGCGGGTACTTCGTGGTCAGCGCCCATCGGGAGGAGAACGTCGACCGGCCGGACCGGCTGCACCGGCTGCTCGACTGCCTGCGGGCGGTACGCGACGAGTGGGCGCTGCCGGTGCTGGTCTCCACCCATCCACGTACCCGCAAACGGCTGGAGGCGCTGGCCACCGACCCGACCAGCCTCGACCGGATCACCTTCCACGAACCGTTCGGGCTGTTCGACTACGTACGCCTGCAGTGCGCCGCCCGCTGCACGCTGTCCGACAGCGGCACGATCAGCGAGGAAGCGGCGATCCTGGGCTTCCCGGCGGTGACGCTGCGGGAGTCGATCGAACGGCCGGAGGCGTTGGACGCCGGCGGCATCATCATGACCGGGCTGGACCCGGCCGGCGTGGTGGAAGCGGTCCGGGCGACCGTCGAGCAGGTCGCCTCGGCCGGGGTGCCCTGCCCGGCGGACTACCAGGTGCCTGACACCTCACGGCGGGTCGTCGACTTCATCCTGTCCACCGTGCGGCGCCACCACGAGTGGGCCGGGCTGCGTCGCTGAGCGCGGCAGCCGGACGAATCGAAGGCCGAGCCGACAGTGCGTGAAACGACGACCCCAGTCCGGCCCGCCGCCGGCGGGCCGGCGACCCGGCAGAACACCGCCGACGCGGCGACCACCACCTTCCGGATCCTCGCCACCGCCGCGGTGTTCGAGCCGGGATTCCGTGGCGGCGGCCCGATCCGGTCGCTGCGCTTCATCCTGGACACCCTGCCCGACGACCTTGCCGTGACCCTGGTCACCCGGGACCGGGACCTGCACGCCACCGAGCGGTACCCGGGGCTGTCCGGCGAACTGGTCCACCGCGACGCCCGGTCCGCGGTGTTCTATCTCGACCCGGTGCGTCCCCGGCAGTGGCTGCGGCTGCTGCGGCAAATCCGGTCGCGGCCGGTCGATCTGCTGTACGTCAACAGCCTGTGGTCGATGTTCTCGGTGGTCCCGGTCCTGGCAGTGGCCCTGCGACTGCTGCGGATACCGGCGATCATGATCGCCCCACGCGGCGAACTGGCCCCCGCCGCGCTGGCCATCAAAGGCGGCAAGAAGCGGCTCTTCCTGACGGCGTGGGCGCCGGTGCTGCGGCGCCTCGGCGTGCGGTGGCAGGCGTGCAGCCAGCTGGAGGCGGATCAGATCACGTCGGCCCTGCCCTGGGCCCGGGTGATGGTCAACGGCAACGAGTGCCCGATCCCGGACCGTCCGCCGCCACCGGTCGTGGCGCACGACGGTCCGTTGCGGCTGGTCTTCATCGGCCGGATCTCACCGATGAAGAACCTGGTCACGGCGCTGGCAGCGGTGGCCCGGGCGACCCGGCCGGTCGACTTCGACATCTTCGGGCCCGACGAGGACGAGCCGTACTGGGCGCGCTGCGGCCAGCTCATCGCGACGATGCCCGACCACGTCCGGGTGCGGTACCACGGCGAGTTGCCGGCCGACGAGGTGCTGTCAACCTTCGCCCGGTACGACGCATTCCTGTTCCCGACCCTGGGCGAGAACTTCGGACACGTCATCCTGGAGAGCCTGGCGGCCGGCTGCCCCGTCGTCTGTTCCGACCGGACCCCGTTCAGCGAGTTGATCTCCAGTGCCGGCGGGGCGGTGGTCCGGCCGATGACCGTGTCGGCGCTGGCCGAGGTGGTGAACGAGCTGGCTGTCCGGTCGGCGGGTGAGCGGGCTGCGGCGAAGGTGACGGCGGGGCGGCGGTACCGGCTCTGGCGGCGGCAGGTCCGCGAACTCAACGTCCTCGACCACGCCCGCCACTTCTGCCGGTGACCCGCCGTAACCGGTGCCGCGCCAGGCTCGTTGGACTGGGTGTGTCCAGTCGTCTTCGTACCATCGTCCGGCGGGTGCGGGACCATCTGGCGGCCAGCCGTGACCCTGAGGCGTTCGTCAGATCGTTGGGGGTCAACCTGACCGGCCGGGTGCGGTTCTACGGCGTGAACCGGGCGATGTTCGGCTCGGAGCCGTGGCTGATCACGATCGGTGACAACGTCTACATCACCTCCGAGGTGCAGTTCGTCACCCATGACGGGGGCACCCTGATCCTCCGCAAGGAGCATCCCGAGCTGGACTGGACGGCTCCGATCGTCATCGGTGACGACGTCTACATCGGGATGCGATCGATGATCCTGGCCGGGGTGACCATCGGCAACCGGTGCGTCATCGGCGCGGGTTCGGTCGTCACCCGCGACATCCCGGACAACACCGTGGCTGCGGGGGTGCCGGCCCGGCCACTGCGCAGTACCGACGAGTACCTGCGCCGGCTGCAGGCCAAGTCGCTGGGCATCGGGCACCTTCCGGTCGCCGCCAAGCACGCGGAGATGAAGCGGATCTACGGCGTTCCGGCCCGCTGATCAGGCCCGTCGGTAGGCGATCCGCGGCGGCGGGAACTGGTGCACGCCGACGACGGTGACCGGTCCGAGCAGACCGGCCACGCCGGGCATGTCGTAGCCGAACCGGTCACCGGTCATCGCCGCCGGGCCGGTGCCGATGTTCAACGCCGTGGCACCACCGACCTGACTGGTCCGCAGGGTGGGCGGGGTGGTGGCGGAGCCCTGCCACACGACCGCGTACCAGTGCCAGCCGGCGGGCAGCGTCACCTGCGCGGCCAGCACGTACTCCCGGATTCCGGCGGTGGCCACGCCGAGCGCGCCGAAGTCGGCGATCGGTCCCTGCGCCGCCGGTCGGCCGGTCGTCGGATCGTGGGCGTACACCCCGTGCCGCAACCATCCGCTGCCGGCCGCCGTCACCTCCACACACACCCGGTCGACCCGGACGGCCTCGGCCAGGTAGATCGGGTGCAGCAGCAGCCGCTGGAACGCGCCGGTGCAGCTGGTGGTGCCGGTCGGGCCGGCCAGCGGCAGGAAATAGCTGCCGATCCCGGAGGTGGCTCCGGGCAGCGGCTGCGGGCTGGCCTGGTCGGGGTCCGCCCGCCAGATGCCGTACCCGGGGGAGACCGGTACCTGGTAGGCGATGCCGTCGGCCGCGACCCGTTCGGCTACGGCGAGGTTCGTCGGTCCGACCGGGACCAGCCGGCGGTGGAACAGTTCCGGCACGGCCATCCGGGCGGCGGCGACGGTGCCCACCCGTTCGATGATCACGAAGTCGTGGTCGCCGTCGGAGACGACCAGCTCGGTGGCGGCCGACGGCGGTGCCAGGTAGCGGCGGTACGCGGTACCGGTGACCGTCTGCCCCGGCCAGAGCTCGCGGCCCCACACCAGCTGCGGGTAGTTCTTCTTCAGACTGGACGAGACGAACCAGCTCTTCGCCGTGGTGTGCCGCACCCTGGTCGCCGGTTCTCC
The DNA here is from genome assembly GCF_029626105.1 of Solwaraspora sp. WMMD792. Lineage (NCBI taxonomy): Bacteria > Bacillati > Actinomycetota > Actinomycetes > Micromonosporales > Micromonosporaceae > Solwaraspora > Solwaraspora sp. WMMD792. Next base: position 2,765,055 of record NZ_JARUBH010000009.1, on the reverse strand, counting down.
GTCGTCGACCGGGAGCAGCCCGGCGGCGATTCCCCACAGCTGGGCCCCGCCGCCGCTGACCGCCCACTGGGTCATGCCGGTCGCCGGCATCGTCGGGTCCCGCAGGCTCGCCGGGGTGATGTCGGTGATCGCGGTGATCGTGTCGATCCGCGCCCAGGTCGACCAGTTGAGTGTCCCGGCGACTTCGACGTTCGGCATGAACTGCCGGCGGCTGCCGCCCGCCGGGACGGTCAGCGCCGAGCACTGGGTGACCCCGGTACTCAGGAAGAACCGGTCCATGGCGGTCACCCGCTGGGTGACCAGCAGGCCCCCCGGCGACCAGCGGTAGTCGTTGTCGATCCGACACATCGGCGGGATCCGGGTCATGATCGTGGCGAGCGGTGTGCCGATGTTGGCCTGGGCGGTGTCGATCATGCCCCGGTACGAGGGGATGACGTACGACTCCCGGATCCGTAACTGGTCACCGGCGGACCGGCCGTCGGGCAGTGGCCGACCGTCGAGGTCGACGACCACGGTGTGCGAGTGGGTGGCCGGGCGGATCTGTACGTCCGGGGTCAACCAGGTGATCGGTACCGTGGTCCGGTTCGTCGCCCCGGCGACGTGAGTGAGCGCCGCCGCCGGCCGCACCCGCACTCCCTGGGCGACGCCGTCGACGATCGTGTACGGGTTGCCGAACAGCAGGCTGTTGCCGTTCGGCACGCCGAGCAGGGTGAAGATCCGGATTCCGTCGGTCCACCGGGAGCCCAGGTCGGCGGTGGTCTTGCCGTGGCTGGTGACCGCGATCTGGGTGCCGATGTTGTAGCCGTGGTTGCCGCCGACGTACGACCAGCCGGTGTGGATCGGGCAGTTGTCGTCCGAGGTGTCGTGGATCCGGGTACCCACCGCCGACATGACCGGCCAGACCTGGGCGTCGGTGGCGGTCGACGGCACGAGGGTGACCTGGGGCAGGCCCGCATGCCACATGCCGACCATCGACTCGGCGTAGGCCAGGTTGGCCGGCATCACCAGGTCCCGGGTGCCGTCGAACCTCGACCTGATCGACATCAGGGCGTTCGACCGGTAGACCGTCAGTCCGGGCATCTCGGCACCTCCACGGCGAGCCGCTCGACCTGCTGTCACTGTGCGCCTTTTCCCTGGCCAGGACGGTTCTCCGGTCGGTGACGTGACAGCGCTGTCGGCCGTCTGGCGGGTGCCTGCCGCACGATCGGCGGTACTCACGGGCGACATGGCTGGTCTAAAGCGATATTTCCAAATAAAAGATGTTATAGACCCGTTACTCGGCCCTAGGTCGGCTCGATGTACAAGTGACCGGGCGGCACTGCGAGGAGTTGTCCATGCGCATTCTGATCACTGGCGGTGCCGGCTTCATCGGCTCCAACCTGGCCCGCGCCGCACTGGTCGAGCCGGCGGTGAAGGAGGTCACCGTCCTGGACGACCTGTCGGTCGGGCTGCGCGACAACCTCACCGGGCTGGACGTCGAGGTGGTCGAGGGGTCGATCCTGGATCCGGCCGCACTGGACGCCGCGATGGCCGGCCGGGAGGCCGTGGTCCACCTGGCCGCCCTGCCCAGCGTGCCCCGGTCGCTACGCGACCCGGTGGCCTCTCATCACGCGAACGCGACCGGGACCCTGCTGGTGCTGGAGGCGGCCCGCCGGCACGACATATCCCACCTGCTGGTCGCCTCCTCCTCATCGGTGTACGGCATGAACCCGACGCTGCCGAAGACCGAGCTGACCTGGACCCGGCCGATGAGCCCGTACGCGGCCAGCAAACTCGCCACCGAGGCGTACGCCCTGGCCCACCAGGCGTCGTTCGGGCTGCCGACGCTGGCGTTGCGGTTCTTCAACGTCTACGGCCCCGGGCAGCGGCACGACCACGCCTACGCAGCGGTCATCCCCCGGTTCGTCCACGCCGCGCTGCGGGGCGAGCCGGCCCTGGTGCACGGCGACGGCACCCAGTCCCGGGACTTCACCTACGTCGGCACGGTGTGCGCGGTCATCCTGGACGCACTCCGGCGCCGGGTGTGCCACCCGCACCCGGTCAACCTTGCCTTCGGCGCGCGGGCCAGCCTGCTGGAGGTCCTCGACGACCTCGCCGGACTGCTCGGCCGGCGCATCGACCGCGAGCACGCGCCGCCGCGCCCCGGCGACGTCGCGCACTCCCTCGCCGACACCGCCACGTTGCGGGCGCTCTTCCCCGGCGTCAGCCCGGTCGACCGTCGGGACGGTCTGCGGGCGACCGTCGAGTGGATGGCCCGTCGGCTGGCCGTCGAGCCCGTCGCGAGCCGGTGACCGGGGCCGCCGACCGGACCAGACCGGACGGCCATGACCGGGATCGTGACCGTGCCGTCCGGTCCGGCATCGCCGCGGCCATGGCGGCGAAGGCGACCGGCATGGCGGCCCCGCTGGTCATCACCCCGGCCTGCTTCCAGTACCTCGGCGACCAGCGGTACGGGCTGTGGATGGCGGTCACCGCGCTCACCGGGATGGCCTGGTTCGCCGACCTGGGCCTGGGCAACGGGCTGCTCACCCGGCTCAGCCGGCTCGGTACCGACGTAGGGCAGCAGGCCAGGGAGATCTCCAGCGCGTTCGCCACCGTCGGCACGGTCGCCACCGCCCTGCTCGGCGGCCTGCTGGTGGTCAATCCGCTGGTGCCCTGGGACCGGCTCCTCGGGGTGACCGATCCGGGCATCGCCGCCGAGACGTCGACGGTGGTCCTGCTGTCGTTCGGGGCGTTCGCCGGCAACATCCCGCTGTCGCTGATCCAACGGATCCAGTACGCCGACGGTCAGGTCGTGCAGAGCAGCGTCTGGCAGTCGGCGGGCTCGCTGGCCACCATGGTGGCTGTGCTGTGCGCCATCGGCGGTGGCTGGGATCCGCTGGCGGTGATCGCCTGCGCGGTGCTGGCGGTGCCCGCCGTCAACCTGGTCAACACCGTGGTCTACTTCGGTGTCCAACAGCCGGCCAAGCGCCCCGGCCCCAGGCTGGTCGACCGGGCGACCGCAGCCGGCCTGCTCCGGCTCGGCCTGCGGTTCTTCGCGCTCACCACGATGTCGTCGATCGCGATCAACATCGACAGCCCGCTGGTGGCGAACATCCTCGGACTCGCCGTGGCGGCGCACTACGCCGTCGTGGTGAAGCTCTTCGGCGTGCTGTCCATCTTCGTCGGCCTGGTTGGCATGACCGTCTGGCCGCTGAACGGCGCGGCGTTGGCCCGTGGTGAGGTGGCCTGGGTACGGCGGCACACCCGACGGATGGTGTTGCTCTACGGAGCGGTGGTCGGGATGGCGGGTGCGGCGCTGGTCGGCTGGGGGCACCCGTTGATCGAGTTGTGGGTCGGCGGTGTCGACCGGGCCGCGGTTCCGGTTCCGGTCCTCGCCGGACTCGCCTGCTGGTCCTTCCTGGTCGCGGTCAGCTCGCCGCTGATCCTGGTGCAGAACAGCGCCGGTCTGCTCCGGCCGCAGGCGGTCGGCTGGGCCGCGTTCCTGGTCCTGGCGACCGGCCTGAAGATCTGGGGGCTGCACCAGTTCGGTCTGGTGGCCGTGCCGCTGGCGGCCTGCATGGCGTATCTGCTCACCATCTGGCCCGCTGCGGTGATCGGCTACCGGCGGGCAGTGGACCGGGCCGGCCAGGGCGCCGGCCCGTCGCCTGCAGCGCCCGACCTTGCAGCGCCCGACCTTGCAGCGCCCGACCCGGGCGCTGGCGGTGGCACGGCGGTCCGGCCGACAGTCGACGAAAGGGAAACCGGTGTCCGAGTTGGTGGTTGACCAGGGCGACGTCCGTGACCATCCGGACCCGCCCGGCGGTGGGGCGGCCGCCCCACCGCCGGCCGCCCCACCGCCGGGCGTGGCCCGCCGCCGCGTCCTGCGGGTGGTGGGCGAACTGAACTTCGGCGGCACCGAGACGCGTACCGCGGAACTGCTGCCACGGCTCGTCCGTGGCGGAACCGAGATGCATCTGGTCACGCTCAGCCACCGCATCGGGCCGGGGCCGCTGGCCGGGACGGTCGAGCGGTACGGCGGCTCGGTGACCGCCGTACCGCTCGGTGCGTGGTTCCCGGTCCGGTTCCACCATCTGCTGCGCCAGCTGCGGCCCGACGTGGTGCACGTCGACTGCGCCAACTTCTCCGGCGTGCTGCTCGCCCTCGCCGCGGTCGCCGGGGTGCCCGGCCGGGTCGCGCACTTCCGGGGGGACGACAACGCGCCGAGGAGCCTGCGTCGTCGGATCCTCCGGTGGCTCGGCGGGCGGCTGCTGCGGACCTTCGCCACCGACGTCCTGGGCGTGTCGCCCGGCTCGCTCACCTTCGGCTTCCACCGGGCCTGGCGGGACGATCCACGCTGCCAGGTGGTGCTCAACGGGCTCGACCTGGACCGCCTGCGTCAACCGTCGGTCGACGACCTGCGGACGATCATCGGAGCGGGCGTCGCCGATGTCGTCTGCGTCAGCGTGGGACGGGCCTCGGTGGAGAAGCGCCGCTGGCTGCTGCCGCCGATCCTGGCTGCGTTGCGTGACCGGGGGGTCTCCGCGCACGCCGTACTCGTCGGGCCGGGTGACCCTGCCGACGACGCCCGGGTGCGGGCCGCGGCGGACGCCGCCGGGGTGACCGACCGGGTGCATCTGCTCGGGCCTCGGGACGACGTGGGCGGCCTGCTGGCACAGGCCGACCTGGTCATCCACCCGTCCAATCTGGAAGGGCTGCCCGGCGGGGTGCTGGAGCCGGTCGCGCTGGGTATCGGCACGGTGGCCTGCGACCTGCCCGGCGTGCGGTTCATCGACGAGCGGCTGCCCGGCGTCGTGATCGTCGATCCCGGGGCGTCGGCGGCGGACTGGGCGGAGGCGGCGCTCGTCGCGGCCGCGTACACCGCCGCGACCACCCCTGCGGCCGCCGGCGAGCGCTTCGCCCACAGCGCGTTCGCGATCGACGCTGCGGCCGAAACCCACCTGGCGATCTACCGACGGCGTCCGGCCCGCGTCCGGCCCCGCACCGGAGGAGTCCGATGACCGAGCAGACCACGACGGTCGAGCACGGACCACGACCCGGTGACCGGCCGGCAGACCGGCGGCCTCGGCCACGACCGCTGCTGATCGGCGCGTACGCGTTCCCGTACGGCGACGCCACCTCGAATCGGCTGCTGCAACTCGCCCGCTGCGCCGCCGGCGCAGCCGGGCCGACACTGGTGGTCAACGACTGGCCTTGCGAACTGCCGTTCCCGCCGGACGGGCCACGGGCCAGCGGCGTCGAACTGATCACCTTGCGGATCAGGGGAGCCAACCACTTCAGCCGGATGTGGGCCCGGCTGGCCCGTCCGGTCCGCGTGCTGCGGGCGTTGCGTCGCCGTTGCGTCGGCCGCGGCGACGTCTCCGTGGTCCTGCTGCCGATGGCCATGATGACGCTCGGCAACTGGGCGGTGCTGCGTCTCGGGCTGCGCTGCCCGATCGTGGTCGACGCCAGCGAACGCCACGACCGGCGACAGTTCCGGCGCGGCTGGTCCGATCCCTACTTCGTGCGCCACCGGTGGTCGACGTTCCTGGCGACCAGGCTCGTCGACCGGTTCACTGCGGTTTCCACCACCCTGGCCGGGCACTTCGAGCGGCGTGGCGGGGCCGTGCTGGTGGTGCCGCCGCAGGTGGACTGCGACGAGTTCGCGCCACCACGGCCGCCGTCGCTCGACGCCGGCCTGCGTCTGCTGTACGCGGGTACGCCGGGCCGCAAGGACATGCTCCACGTGATCGTCGCGGGGATCGGCCGACTGGCACCGCAGGACCAGCGGCGGGTCCGGCTGACCATTGCCGGGATCACCCGCGACGACGCGGCGAACCTGTCCGACCTGGACCCGGCGGTGCTCGATGCGGTCCACGCCGAGGTGGTGTTCCTCGGCCGGGTACCCCGGGCGACCGTGTTGGACCTGCTGGCCGAGTCGCACTTCGCCATGCTGGTGCGGCCCACCGGCGGCTACGCGGCGAACGGCTTCCCGTCCAAGGTGCCGGAGAGTCTCGCCGCCGGGTGCCCGGTGCTGCTCAACCACACCAGTGACCTGGCCGAATACGTGCGTGACGGTACCGAAGGGCTGGTGCTCGACGGCAATGGTCCGGACGACGTCCGGCTGGCGGTGCAGCGCGCGTTGCGGCTGCGCGACGAGCAGTGGACGGCGATGAGCCAGGCGGCCCGGTCGCGGGCCCGCCGTTCGTTCGACCACCGGGCCTGGTCGCAGCGGGTCAGTACGTTCGTGGTCCCGGTCGAGGGCCGGGACTGACCACTACCGCAGGACCGGGGTCCGCCCCCGGTTGGGCGACCTGCCCGGCTCGGCCGACGGTGCTGGCTGCGGCGAGGCAGCTGGCTGTGGCGACGGGTCCGGTCGGGGCGACGGCGGTGGGACGTCCGCCGCCGCCCGGTGGTGTCCGGCCCGTCGCCGGGCGGGCAGGTGCAGCAGGACGGCGACCACGGCGAGCCAGAACACGTACGGGTACGTCTGCCCGGTACCGAACATCGCCGACTCGGTGATCTGGATCAGCAGGCCGGTGACGATGAGCCAGACCAGACCCGAGTTCGCCCCGTTGACCGGAGCCCGGACGGCGGCCCATCCGGCGGCGAGCACGGTGAGCAGCAGCGGCACCGCGGCCACCAGCCCGAGCTCCAGCATCATCTGCAGATAGCTGTTGTGCACCAGCCCGACGTTGAAGCCGCGCAGTTCGTCGTAGCTGGCCAGCTCGTAGAGGTGGTCGCGGGACGCGTACCCGTAACCGAGCGCCGGATGGTTCTCCCACCACAGGTCGACCGTCATGTGCCACAGCCGGATCCGGCCGTTGGACAGGTCGCTCTGAGTGAACCGGCTGACGAACTGCTGCATCCAGGACGCGGCGAAGACGGACGGCAACAGGCCGGACAGGTACCCGGCCAGCAGGGCCGCGGTCGCGCCGACGACGAACCGGGTCAGGGTACCGATCCCATGTCGTAGCACCACCCAGAGCGCCCCGACGAGCACGGCGCCCAGTCCGGTGCGGGACTGGGACAACACGAGGGCGCCAGCCACCGGCAGGATGCCGAGCAGTTCGGCACGTCGCCCGGTCTCCCGGTAGACCGCCCAGCCGAGCGGCACGGCCAACGCACAGACCATGCCGAGCATGTTGGGGTTGCTGAACAGCCCTTGGAACCGGGAACTGCCGGACAACGCGGTGGCCAACGTGCCGTTGGTCGCTCCGTAGCCGATGCTGACCACGACGGATACGGCCAGCACCAGGTAGACCACCCGCAGGTCGGCCATCATGACCGCCCGGTCCGGCCACCGCCGCTGAGCCAGCAGGTGGACCAGCCCGGCCAGCAGCAGCAGGGCCAGGCCACGCTGGAAGGACTCAAACGGAGCGATCGACCAGACCGCACTGAGCGTGGCGAGACCGGCGAGTACCCACAGCGACCCGATGAGGACACCGGTCCACGGCTTCGTCGGCCCGGCAGCGGCGGATCGGCGGAGGCACAGCGTCCAGACGACGAGGCCGCCGACGGCCACGTACCGCGGATAGAAGCTGGCGTCGGCCAATGCCTCTACATCGGACGACGCGCCGACCAGCAGCGCCATTGTCAGGGCCAGCAGCCATCGCCAGCCATCCATCTGGAATGCGCAGATGAGCATGACGAGCAGCGCGACGGCGGCCGAGGCGACCAGCGGATTCCGTACCGCGAGGATGGTCGTGACCCCCAGCAGGAATGCCGCGCCGACCAGCACGGTCAGTCGGCTCATTCGGTCTACCACGTGTCGTCCTTCGGCTTGCGGTCGGCCGGGGTCACCCCTAGCGGTCTGTCTGTCGGTCCGGCGCGTCAGACCACGAGGCGCTGCCGGTCCGCCTCGGTCAGGGCACCTGCCCAGCGGGCCCGGGCGGCGTGCATCGACCGGACCATGTCCGGCCAGGAGGTCGGACGGTAGCCGGTGGCCTCGGCCAGCCGGTCGGCGCGCATCGACCGGTCACAGACGAACCCGTCGTCTGGCACGATGTCACCCGGCCACCGGTACACCTCGGCGATCAACCGGAGCAGGTCGTACTTCGAGATCGGCTCGGCGGCCAGGTGGTACAGCCCGGTGAGATCGGTCCGGGGCAGCACCACGGTCCGCAGCAGCCGGGCGAACTCGACGGTCGTCACGCCGGTGTAGATCGCCCCGGTCCAGCCTCGGACGCCACCGGGGCGCGACAGAAACCAGTCCACCAACGACCGGTTGCTGGTCAGCTCGTGACCGATGATCGAGGTACGCAGCGTGAGCGCTCCCTCTCCGGTGACCTCGCCCAGCAGCTTCGACCGTCCGTAGAGGTCCGGTGGGTCGGGTAGGTCGTCCTCGACGTAGCCGCCCCGGCGTCCGGAGAAGACACAGTCGGTGCTGACGTGGATCAGTCGGCTGCCGAACTGGCCGCACGTCCGCGCCAACAGATGCGGGAAGAGCGCGTTCAGGGTGACGGTGTGGGTGGCGTCCCGTACGTCGGGGCGTTGCTTGATCACCCCGACACAGTTGACGACCACGTCCGGCCGGAGTTCGTCGACGATCCGGTGGACCTGGTCGAACCGGGTGGCGTCGATGTCGCCGGTGATCCGGTCGACCAGTGGCACCGGGAAGTGGTGTGCGCGGTCGGCCAGGTTGCGGGCGGTGCCGTGGGCGTCGAGCTCCGGATCGGCGCTGAGCTCCCGCAACAGGGCGTGGCCGAGCATCCCGGTGGCGCCAACGATGAGGACCCGCCGTCGAGCGGGAACCGGCCCGTCGGTCCGCCGCCGCGGCACCCGCTCCAGGTGCCCGCCATCGCCGGCGAGGGCGCTCATGGCGCGCCGACCGGGGTCGCGGCGGCATCGAGGTGCGCCCGCACCTCCGGCAGGGTGAGCAGCAGCGACTCGACCTCCGGCACGGTCAGCCGTCGGGCGTTGTGCGAATTGAAGTCGGTGAGCCCGCCGCTGGCGACGTCGCCCTCGTCGACGTAGAGGGCGTAGTTGAGATCGCGGCTGTCCACCGGGACCCGGAGGAACTCACCCAGGTCTTCGGCGTGGGACAGCTCCTCGCGGCTGGCCAACGTCTCGTACATCTTCTCGCCGTGCCGGATGCCGAGCACGTCGAACTTGGCCGGTACGCCGAACAGGTTGCACAGTGCGGTGGCCAGGTCGCCGATGGTGCAGGCGTCGGCCTTGCGGATGAAGACATCGCCCTGCCGGCCGTGGTGGAACGCGTGTTCCACCAGGTCGACCGACTGGGCCAGGGACATCAGGAACCGGGTCATCGACGGCTCGGTGACGGTCGGCAGGCTGCCGTGGCGGATCTGGTCGATGAACAGCGGGATGACCGAGCCGCGCGAGTACATGACGTTGCCGTACCGCACGCAGCAGACGCGGGTCCGGGCCGTCAGGTTGTCCCGGGCGTGTGCCTGTGCCACCTTCTCCATCAGCGCCTTGGTCATGCCCATCGCGTTGACCGGATAGACGGCCTTGTCGGTGCTGAGCAGCACCAGTGCCTCGACCCCGACCCGTTCACACGCGTCCACCAGGTGCGCGCTGCCGAGGACGTTGGTCCGGACCGCTTCGAGTGGGAAGAACTCACACGACGGCACCTGCTTGAGCGCGGCGGCGTGGAAGACGAACTCCATGCCCCGTACGGCTTTGAGCACACTGTCGTAGTCTCGGATGTCACCCACGTAGTAGCGGACGCGCTCGTCGGCGAGTCGGTGCCGCATGGCGTCCTGTTTGGACTCGTCGCGGCTGAAGACCCGGACCTCCTCGGCGCCGGCGTCGAGCAACCGGGCAACCATCGTCTGGCCGAAGGACCCGGTGCCACCGGTGACCAGGAAGCGCCGGTCCGATAGCGAGGAAACCACATCTGCCCCTGTCTTGCTTCTCCCGTCGGGCCACCCTGGGGGGACGGTGGAGGTCGTCGCACGTGACGATATAGCTACATAACTGGCGTAGAGGTCATTTCCGGCAAGGTGAGGAAGGCTCGGATGAGCCGGGCGGCCCGCGATCGCGGGGCCGGGTCAGCATTAACTGTAAAAAGGGCAAAACACTCCTTAATGGCTGGTAGTTGTAATGCATGCTGATCGGTCTGCTCACCCAGTGGTTCGATCCCGAGCCGGGGCCGGCCGCGCTGCCTGGCCGGCTCGCTCACGCCCTCGCTCGACGGGGACATGAGGTACGGGTGGTCACCGGCTTCCCGAACTATCCGACCGGTCGGCTCACACCCGGCTACCGGATGGCGCGCCGGGTCGACGAGATGGACGGCGACGTGCGGATCCGTCGGGTGGCGCTCTATCCCAGCCATGACCGGTCCGCCGCACGGCGACTGGTCAACTACGGCTCGTTCGCTGGCTCGGCGCTGATCTCCGGCGTCGACGCACTGCGTGGACTCGACGCACTCTGGGTCGGCAACTCGCCGATCTCGGTGGCGATGCCGATGTGGTACGCCCGGCACATACACCGGGTACCGGTCCTGCTGCACGTTCTGGACATCTGGCCGGACAGCGCGGTGGCCAGCGGATTCCTCGGTGGCGGTCCATTGTCACGGAGCCTCGCGCGGGGGATGGCCGGTTGGTGCGAGGCGATGTACCGCAGCGCGGATCGGGTGGCCTACGTCTCGCCCGGCGCGGGCGGGCTGCTCGCCGGGCGGGGCGTACCGCCGGAGAAGCTGGTCTACATTCCGATGTGGGCCGACGAGGCGACGCCGGTTCGCCATCGGGATCTGCGCGCCGAGCTCGGGATCCGTCCCGATCAGGTGGTGCTGTCCTACGCCGGGGCGCTCGGTGAGGCACAGGGTCTCGACCCGCTGATCGACGCGTGTGCCCGGGTCGACGATCCGAGGCTGGTCTGTCTCATCGCCGGGTCGGGCACCACCGAGGACCGGCTGCGTGCCCGGGCGGCGCGGGCAGGTGCCTCCAACATCCGGTTTCTCGGCCGGCTGCCCCGCGACCGGATGCCCGCACTGATGGCCGCTGGCGACGTGCACTACGTGAGCCTGCGCCCCGGTGGGATGTCGGCGTACACGATGCCGAGCAAGGTGCAGGCGATCCTTGCGGCAGGTCGGGCACTGCTCGTCGCGGCCGAGGGCGACGCCGCGACGGTCGCCCAGGACAGCGGCGCCGGCTTCGTCGCCCGGGCGGGGGATCCGGACTCGATCGGAACCGCCCTGCGCGAAGCGTGCGACCTGGGCCGCGAGAAGCTCGAGCTGCTCGGGCAGGCTGGTCGGTCCTATTACGACCGGGTATTCTCGGTCGCGGTCGGTGCTGAGCGGGTCGAGCAGACGCTGCGGACCATGGTGGACGGCTGTCGGACGCGGCCGCGCCCCCCGAGCACGGGCTGAGCGGCGGTCCGCGAGACTTCCGGAACCTGCTCGATCAGCCCGATCGCCAGCGGCGCGGTGGCACCCACCCCGGTTCTTCACACCCGACTCGTTCGCACCCACCGACTGGCGGTGACCAGCCTATACCAGCGGTACGGGGTGGGGCCCACAGCGTCCGGAAGTCTCCGGGACATTTCCGGAAGACGTTGACAGGCCAATCTCGACGGTCCAATACTGGCGGTCGTCGGTAGGAGTTCGACGTCGTCGATGCCATCCTCTCCGCGGCTGGACCAGGTGAAACACCACCCCCAGCGGTGGTCCACACGATCCTCCGCCGGCCGTCGCCCGGCCACCGGCCGGCCTTCGTCGTCGCCTCCGCCGAGGCGACGACGGGCCTGGCTGGAGGAGTTCTGGTGATCGGCGAGTTGACGCGTGCCTACCGCCAGGAGGCGGGGCTGACCCAGGAGGAGTTGGCGGAGCGTACCGGGATCAGCTCGCGCACGATCCGGGCGATCGAGAGCGGGCGGAGCCCATCGCCGCGCCGGATCACCGTCGGTCTGCTCGCCGACGTGTTCGGCCTGTCCGGAACCGACCGGGAGCGGTTCTACGCGTCCGCCGCGTCGTGGCGGCTGCCGGCACCGGCACCGCGTAGCACCGCGCCACCCGCAGCCGGGCGATCGGCCGGTGCAATGCCCGACCTGCTGCCGGTCGTGGCGGACTTCGTCGGCCGCCACGCGGAGCTGGAGCGGCTGAACGGTCTGTTGGACCGTCAGGCGGGGGCCACCGTCGTCGTGTCGGGGACCGCCGGTGTCGGCAAGACCACCCTGGCGGTGCACTGGGGACGGACCGTGGCCGGCCACTTTCCCGACGGGCGTCTGTACGTCAACCTTCGCGGCTTCGACCCGGCCGGGTCGGCGGTCAGCCCCGCCGAGGCGCTGCGGAACCTGCTCGGCGCACTCGGGGTACCGACCGGCGAACTGCCCCCGGACCTGCCCGGCCGCACCTCCCTGTACCGCCGCCTGCTGGCCGATCAGCGGGTTCTGGTGGTTGTCGACAACGCCGTCGACGCAGCACAGGTCCGGCCGCTGATCGCCGGAACCGCAGGCTGTCTGACCCTGGTGACCAGCCGCCGGCAGTTGGCCGGCCTGGTCGCCGCCGACGGTGCCGTCCCGCTGAGTCTCGACCTGCTCACCGTCGAGGAGTCCCGACAACTGCTGGTCCGCCGGCTCGGTCCACGGCGGATCTCGACCGAGCCGGTGGCCGTGGACGCCCTTGTCGCGCGGAGCGGCCGGTTGCCGCTGGCGCTGGCCGTGGTCGCCGCCCGGGCGGCGATCAATCCCACGTTCTCCCTGGCTGGGCTCGTCGGCCAGATGGACCGCGCGGAGAACCGGCTCGACGCGCTGCACGGCACCGAGGCGGCCATCGACGTGCGGACCGTGCTCTCCTGGTCGTACCGGCAGCTGCGCCCCACCGCCGCCCGCCTTTTCCGGCTGCTCGGCCTGCATCCCGGTCTGGACTTCGCCGCGCCAGCCGCCGCCAGCCTGGTCGGGACCACCGTCCGCGACGTCGAGCCGCTACTGGCGGAGCTCGCCGACGCGCACCTGGTGACCGAACCGGCTCCCGGCCGCTACGGCCTGCACGATCTCTGGCGCAGCTACGCCACCGAGTTGGTCGGCCAGGTCGACTCCGCAGTAGACCGCCGGGCCGCGCTGCGTCGACTGCTGGACCACTGCCTGCACACGAGTGCGACGGCGGACCGGGCGCTCGGCGTACACCGGGACCGGCTGGCCCTGCCGCCGCCGGTGCCCGGCGCCGTGTGCACCGGGTTTTCCGACAGCGATCCCGCGATGCGCTGGTTCGACGCCGAGTTCGAGACGGTCCTCGGCGCCATCCGGATCGCCGCCGAGCTCGGGCTCGACGGGTACGTCTGGCGCCTGGCCGCGAACCTGCGCACCTACCTGCACCGGCAGGGCCGCTGGCCGGAGATGTCGGCGGTCCACCTCACCGCGCTGCGGGCGGCACGTCGGATGGGGGACCTGCCCATGCAGGCGCGCAGCGATCACCACATCGGTGAGGCGGCGGCCAACCTCGACCGGTTCGACGAGGCCCACCACCACCTGCGCCGGGCCGACCGGTGCTACGCCGGGATCGGCGACCGCGCGGGCCAGGCCCGAGTCGCGTTGACCAGTGCGTACGCCCTCGAACGGCAGCAGCTGCCCGATCAGGCACTGGGACAGGTCCTGGTGGCGCTGCGACTGGCCCGCGAGGCCGCCGACCCCTGGTTGCAGGCCCGCGCCCACAACGCGGTCGGCTGGTACCACGCGCTGCTCGGCGAACCGGAGCAGACCCGACTGCACTGCGTCGAGGCATTGATCCTGTTCGAGGAGCTCGACGATCCGGACGGGGCAGCCGATACCTGGGACAGCATCGGATTCGCCAACCACCGCCTCGGCCGGCACAGCGATGCGGTCGACTGCTACCAGCGGGCCCTGCGGCTGTACCGGGCCTCGGGCAACCGGTTCTTCGAGGCGGCGACGCTGACCCATCTCGGGCACGCTCACCTGGCGGCCGGTGACGTCGGGCCGGCTCAGGCCGCCTGGCGGGCGGCGCTCGACACTCTCGACGACCTTGGCCACCGGGATGCCTTCGAGCTCCGCACCCTGCTGCGGAGCATTGATCATCCACCCGGCGCCGGCACGTCCGGGCGTCCCGGCACGTCCGGGTGAGCCGGGCACCCCAGGTCGACCACGGCGGCAGCCGACCGGAAACATTTTTTCCGGTCGATCCTCCTGGTCGCCCCGGGCGGCCCGCTGCTTGACTGACCCGGCCAGCGCCCCGGGCCGGTCGGGGTGCAGACCCGTGGGAGGCGGCGGAGATGGCCAGGCCCGACCGGGCGCCGGATGTCACGACCGTGGTCGACGCGGTCCGCCGGTGGGCGGTGCGGACGCCGGACCGTACCGCCGTCGTGATGCTGGCCGACGGCACCCACGAGTCCGCCCTGCTGAGTTACCGGGAGCTCGACCTGGCGGTGACCGGACTGGGGAGTCGGCTGGCGCGGACCTTCGCCGTGGGCAGCCGGGTCCTGTTGAGCTTCCCGAGCGGTCCGGACTTCATCGTGACCTATCTGGCCTGCCTGTGGGCGGGCATCATCGCGGTGCCGGTCGCGGTGCCCGGTGACTCGCGTCGCGCGGCACGACTGCGGACGATCGTCGACGACGCCACGGCGTCGGGGGTGCTCACCGACAGCGGTACCGCGCGTCTGCTCGGGATGCTCCCCGGCAAACCGTTTCTCGGCGTGCCGTGGCAGCCGGTCGACGTCGCCGTGGACCCGCCGGCGGTCGTCGCCGGCCGGCTGCGGCACCAGGCCGACAGCGTCGCGTTCCTCCAGTACACGTCGGGCTCGACGAGTACGCCGAAGGGGGTGACCGTCAGCCACCGTGCTCTGACGGTGAACCTCGCGATGACCGTCCGGGCGTTCTCCATCCGTTCCGGGTCGACCATGGTGAGTTGGCTGCCGGTGTTCCGCGACATGGGGTTGATCGGCGGCATTCTCGCGCCCCTCGCCGCCGGTGCCCGGGTCGTGCTCATGCCGCCCACGACCTTCCTCCGTGACCCGCTGTCCTGGTTGCGGGTCGCCACCCGGTACCGGGCGACCCACACGGCCGCGCCCAACTTCGGCTACGAATCCTGCGTACGCCGGGCATCCGATGCCGACCTGTCCGACCTCGACCTGTCGACGATGCAGGTGGCGATCATCGGGGCCGAGCCAGTGCGGGCCGGAACCCTGGAACGGTTCAGCAAGATCTTCGCCCCGGTCGGATTTCGTCGCTCGGTGTTCTACCTCGGCTACGGGCTGGCCGAAGCGACCCTGTTCGTCGCCGGTCGGCACCTGCACGGTGCCGCCGGTCGGCCGCCACCCGAGCCGGTGCCCGACCCGGGTGTCGACCACCACCACCGCCGGACGGTGGTGGTCAACTGCGGGCCTGCGGATCCGGGGCAGCGGGTCGTCATCGTCGACGAGCAGTCCGGGGCGCGGTGCCCGGACGGCCAGATCGGCGAGATCTGGGTGGCCGGCGCGAACGTGATGGCCGGCTACTGGGATGACGCCGCCGCCACGGCGGCCGCCACCGGCACCCTGCCCGACCAGCCGGGATGTGCGTTCCTGCGCACCGGCGATCTCGGCTTCCTGCACGACGGTGACCTGTACGTCGCCGGCCGGAGCAAAGACGTGATCATCATCGCCGGGCGGAACCACTACCCACAGGATCTCGAAGTGACCGTCGAGGCCCAGCCGGCGGTCCGGGCTGCCGGCGCTGCGGCGTTCCCCGTGCCCAGGGACGGCGCCGAGGGGGTCGGCATCGTCGCGGAGCTGGCCCGGGGTGGGATCCGCGACCTCGCCAGCGTCGCCGCGTCGATCATCCGGGCAGTGTGGGACGAGCACGCTCTGGCCGTCGCCGAACTGGCGCTGGTCAGGCCCGGCAAGCTCGCCAAGACGACCAGCGGCAAGGTACGCCGCCAACGTAGCCGGGAACTGCTGCTCGCCGGCGGGCTCGCCGAGCTGTACCGGTGGCCCGCGCCGCGACCGACCACCGCCGCACCGGCGTCGACGGACCCCGCCGCGGCCGCCACTCTGGCCAACCTGCTAGGCCCCGGGACGTCCCGGGCCGACTCGGTGCGGTCGGTCGTCGCCGCGATCCGGGCCGAGACCGCCGCGCTGCTCGGCTTTCCGGCGGCCGACGCGGTGCCGGCCGACACGTCGCCGCAGGCGCTGGGTCTGGACTCGATCGGGCTCACCGAACTCGGGTACCGGCTGACCACGGTCCTCGGCTTCCCGGTGCCGGTCGAGCTGATCCGGGCCACGGCGAGCCCGACCGAGCTGGGCTCGGCCCTGGTCCGGCACCGGCTCAGCTACCGGGCCACCGGCGGGTTGCCCGACGATCTGCGAGGGCAGCTCGTCGACCACCGGGACGAGATCATCGGCGTACTGCGCCGCACCGACACCGTTGAGCCGATGGTGCCGACCGGGTCCACCGGTGCCGAGTCCGGCATGTCCAGCGGTCAGCAACGGCTCTGGCTGGTCGAGCAGATGGTGGGACCGAGCACCCTGCACCACGTACACGTGCGGTTGCGCTGGCGCGGCCGCCTGGACCCGGCGCTCATGTCGGCCGCCGCCCACGAACTGGCGCGCCGGCACGCCGCGCTCCGCACCGTCTTCCGTACCTCCGGGGCGGCACCGGTCGCGGTGGTCCGCTCGGCGGACGAGGAGTCCCTGGTCGAGATCGCCACCGCCGACCGGTCCGGCGCGGCGGCCGACGAGCTGCTGCGCGGCCAGCAGCACACCCCGTTCGACCTGGCGTCCGGACCGCTTACCCGGATCGCCGTGGTCACCGTCGCCGACGACGAGCATCTGATCGCCGTCACCCAGCATCACCTGGTCACCGACGGCTGGTCCGTCGGGTTGCTCCTGGCCGAGCTGGTACACAGCTACGGCGCGCTGATGAGCGGCCGGCCCGCCGCCGCGTCGCCGTCCGACGTCGACTCGGTCGACTACCCGGACTTCGTCCGCTGGGAGAAGGCCCGGCGGGCCGCGCCGCCGTACCGGAACCGGCTCGACTGGTGGCGCCGGCACCTGGCCGGCGTGGTCCCGCTGAACCTACCCTGGGACGGCGACGGCACAGCCCGGGATCGCGACCAGCGCGGCTCGACATGGCACTTCCGAGTGCCGGCGCGGCTGCTGCACCAGCTACGGGCGCTGGCCCGGCAGTTGGACACCACGCCGTACGTCGTCCTGCTCGCGGCCTGGGCGGTGCTGCTGCACCGGCACACCGGGCAGGACGACATCGTGATCGGCACCGTCACCAGCGGCCGGGACCGTCCCGAGTTGGCCGGCACGGTCGGTTTCCTGGCCAACACCGTGGTGCTGCGCTGCGACCTGTCCGACGGTCCGACCGTGACCGGGCTGATCCGCCGACTGCGGTCACTGACCGCACAGGTGTTCGCGCACGAGGTGCCGTTCGCCGACGTCGTCGCGGCGACCGCCGCCGCCCGGGACACCGGCCTGAATCCGCTGTTCCAGGCTGCTTTCGTGTACGAGAACCTGCCTGCTTCACCCGTCGCTGACCCGTCCGTGGTACCGGGGCTGGTCTCGGTCGCCACCGAGGGTCGGGTCGACGGTTCCGTTGACGGCACCGCCAAGTTCGACCTGTCCCTGGTCGTCGGCCGCGACGGCGACGGCCTCGTCGGACTGGTCGACTGCCCGCGTGCCCGGTTCAGCCCGGCGACGATCGCCCGGCTGGCGGAGCACTACCTGGTGCTGCTGGACGGGATCGGGACCGCGCCGGACACCCCGGTCGGTGCGCTGCCGATGACCCGCGCCGCCGACCGTCGGCGACTGCTGGGCCGGGCCGGCACACCCACCGCCACCTCGCCGACGCCGATGGTGGACCTGTTCCGGGAGCAGGTGCGGCGGAGACCGGACGCCGTCGCGTTGACCGGAAGTGGTGGCGCGCTGACCTACCGGCAACTCGACGAGCGGGCGTACCGGGCCATCGCCGAGGAGCCGGACGGCACGCCGGGACACCCCCGGCGACGACCCTCGTCACCTCATCCGATCGAAGGAGCGACCGACCATGCAACCATTCGCCACGACCTCGGACCTCGTCGTACTCGGTGACGGCCTGGAACTGCACGCGCCGGTCCCGCACGAGGCCGAGTTCCAGTACGAGAGGGCGCCGAGCTGGATGTGCTGGCCGGCGTCGATGACCGGCAGTGAGCCGGCATCGACACCATCGTGCTGGAGGTGCAGGACCTGGCGGACCGGCTGGCCCGGACGCTCGCCGTCCCGGAGTCCCGTGCCTTCGGGTGCGAGGTCATCTCCGCGCCTCTGGCCTACCCCGAGGTTCGCACGTACCTGGTCACCGCGCGGCGGTCGCCGGCCCGGCCTGCCGCCTGACGCGATACGGGAGGTCAGCTCCCGGCGTCGGCGAGCAACGGCTCCAGCACCAGGTCGGGGTCGCGGTTGCGCACGGTGGACAGCCGCCACTTGTCGGGGAACAGGGCGAGCAGTTCGCCGTCACGCACCCGGGTCATCACCTCGACCCCGGGTGCCGCGTTCAACCCGGCCACGCTCGCCGCGTCGGTGCGCCGGGCCAGGGTGTACGGCAGATGGTCGACCGCGGTCGGTACCCCGAACTCGGTCGCCAGCCGGTGGGTGGCGACCTCGAACTGCATCGGCCCGACGGCGGCGAGTACCGGGGACTGCTCGCCCCGGCGGTCCGATCGCAGCACCTGGACCACGCCTTCGCCGTCGAGTTGTTCGATGCCGCGGCGGAACCGTTTGAACTTCGACGCGTCGGTGGCCCGGATGGCGACGAAGTGCTCGGGGGCGAACGACGGCAGCGGCGGGAATGTCACCGCCGGCCCAGGCGCGTAGAGGCTGTCGCCGATGCTCAGCGCGGTGGCGTTGACCAGTCCGACCACGTCGCCCGGGTACGCCTCGTCGATGGTGTCCCGGTCGCGGCCGAAGACCTGCTGGGCGTACTTGGTGGCGAACGGGCGGCCGGTGCCGGCGTGGGTGACGACCATGCCGCGTTCGAACCGGCCGGAGCAGACCCGCACGAACGCTACCTGGTCACGGTGGGCCGGGTTCATGTTGGCCTGGGTCTTGAAGACGAATCCGGCGAACGGCGCGTCCAGTTCGCGGGGGGTGCCGGTGGTGTCCGGTCGGGCCGTCGGCGCGGGGGCGGTGTCCACCAGCACGTCGAGGAGCTGGCGTACGCCGGCGTTGGTGACCGCGGCGCCGAACAGCACGGGCGTGGTGGTCGCGGCGACGAACGCGGCCCGGTCGTGTTCGGCGCCGGTGGCGGCGAGCAGATCCAGCTCTTCGACCGCCTGGGTCCAGTCGGCGCCGTACCGTCGGCTGGCCTCGTCGGCGGTGAAGGTTTCCTCGATGACGGCGCTCGCCCCGCCCGGGGTGCGGGTGAACGCGACCATCCGGCCGGTGCGCCGGTCGGCCACCCCGTGGAACTGCCCCGCGACACCGACCGGCCAGGTCAGTGGGGTGCAGCGCAACCCGATCCGTTGCTCGATCTCGTCGAGCAGCTCGAGTGGCTCCAGCCCGGGTCGGTCCCACTTGTTGATGAAGGTGATCACCGGTACCCGGCGGTGGCGGCACACCTCGAACAGCTTCAGTGTCTGCGGCTCCAGTCCTTTGGCGGCGTCGAGCAGCATCACCGCGCAGTCGACCGCGGTCAGCACCCGGTAGGTGTCCTCGGAGAAGTCCGCGTGCCCGGGCGTGTCGAGCAGGTTCACCACCGTGTCGCGGTAGGTGAACTGCAGCGCCGCCGAGGTGATCGAGATGCCGCGCTGCTGCTCCAGAGCCATCCAGTCGGAAACCACGCCACGGCGGTCGCCCTTGCCGTGCACGGCGCCAGCGGAGTTGATCGCCCGAGCGTGCAACGCGAGGGCCTCGGTGATGGTGGACTTGCCGGCGTCCGGGTGGGAGATCACCGCGAAGGTACGCCGCCGCGCCGCCTCCGCCGTGACCGGTCGTATGGCTTCCGCTGTTCCCGACACCTGACGTCCTTCTCCTTTCGTCGCCCGTGTGGTGGCAGGTCGACGACCGGACTCTAACGTAAGGGGCCGAATTGTCGGTCGGCGCGGGTTCAGTCCGCTGCCGCGCGGTGACCTGTTCCGGGCGGGGCTGCTTTCGGCGTCTCCCAGCAGCCGGCCGTGTTGTCCCGTGCCGCTGGCGGCACGGGACAACACGGCCAGCTCACCGGTGCCGTCCGACGTGACGAATCAGCAGGACGGCACCATGCTCTTGACGTCGTGGGTGGTGTTGATCCAGGTGTCCGCGGCGAATCCGGTGGCACCGGTGGCCGGATCGGTGATCCGGTCCCACGTCGATGACGGCCAGTACCCGCCGCCGACGTACTCACCGAAGGTGTAGCAGGAGATGGTCACCGTACTGCCGTAGTAGGTGTATCCGACGACGGCGGACGTGGTGCTGGGACCGGCCCGGACGTTGAGCCACGGGCTGGCCAGGATCGTCCCGGTCACGCCGCCCGGCGTGCCGCCGCCGCCGAGCCGGTTCACCGCCGCCTGCGCGGCGGACAGGTGGTTGGCGTACACGCCGCTGTTGTAGGTCGACCACGGCTGCCAGTTGCTGCCACCGCTGGAGATGTTGTACGCGGCGTTCGCGTTGCACTGGGCATCGTAGGCGCAGGTGTCGGTCACGGTGGGGTGGTAGCAGTTGTTGATCTGCCAGAGTCCGCGGTCCAGTGATCCGTAGGGGCATCCGGCGGTGGGGCCGTTGCTGCCGACCGCCGACGGGTTGCACGAGGACTCCGCCATGGCCACCGCGACCGCGGTGACCAGTGGGCTGCCCCGGAACCCGGCGGCGTACCCCACCTGGGCGCACAGGTCGATACCGACGGCGTTGACGCTGACGGTGTCCGGTGCCGGCGTGGCGGCCGGCTCGCCGACGCTGGCCGGGACGGTGCCGTCAACGGCACCGCTGTCCGGTGCGGCGCTGGCCGTGCCGGGCACCGCGAGAGCGACCGCGCCGACGACGGAGAGCAGGGCGAGGCCCAGCGCCAGCCGAGGGCGGCGCCGCCGGCCGCCGGCGGAGGCGGGCGGGAGATGATCGGGATCCATCATGTTCCTTTCTGGAAACGACGAGCGGTGACTGAGTTCCGACGGGTGACGCGGCGGTCGGGTGACGCGGTGGTCAACGTCCCGGCCACTCCGGGTCCGCGTACGACCAGCCGAGGTACGGCGCACCGGGCCAACTGAGCGAGACCTGCCGGATGGTGGGGGCGGTGGTGATGTAACTGCCGTTGCCCTCGGAGAGCATCACGTGACCGGCGTAGCCGTTGATCTGCGCTCCGGCGAAGAAGACCAGAGCGCCGGGCGGCGGTGTGCCGGTGGTGTGGATGAGGCCGCGCTGGTACAACGCGTTGTAGTGGACCAGTGCGGTGGCGTAGCCACTGGCGGCCCGTCCGTACGCGTGCCCGACGAAGTTGTCGCACCAGCCGTCCCACGGATGGTTGCTGTCGCCGAGGTCGCCGTTGGTGTGCGTGTGTCCGAGGACCGACCGGGCCCAGGCGAGGGCGCGCTGCTCCCGGGTGCCGGTCGGCGGCGGGGTGCCGGAGCCGCACTCCGGCTCGCCCGGCAGGTACTGGTTGAAGCCGGGCGTGGTGGTGTAGTAGTCGCTGATCCAGCCGTTCACCGGCGCGCTGATCTGGTGCCAGACATTGTTGCCGTAGATGTTGCGGCCGCGTACCGCGCACTCGGCGGTGAAATACGTGCCGTCGGCGAGGACGGTGACCGCCGGTGCCGAGGCATCGTGCGGGCTGGTCCGCACGATCAGCCCGGCACCACCGGTGCCGGTCACCCGGTAGCCGGTGATCCCGGCGATCGCCGGTGCGGCGGCTCCGACCAGGACCATCACCAGTGCGGCGAGGGACGCCAGGACACCCCGCAAGATCCGGGGGAGGGTTCTGGACACCGGTCGGCGGGCGGGTACGGGTTCAGTCTGCTTGCGGTGGTGCACGCGGTCCTCCTGTCGTAGAGCGGGCTGCCCGTCCACCCGATACCGCGTCCATGCCGGACGCCTCCGCAGGCGGCTTCCGTCGCCCGGATACGCCGGTCCGGTCAGGGTACGAAGGCGCACGTGGTCCAGTACGGACTGTGAGACGCTGTTCACTGGCGTCTATCCAACGGGCAGCTGCGTCGAGGCTGATACTGGCGTGGACCTGCTCGTAAAGCACTGGCTTGACCGCTGTTGACACCAGGTTTACGCGTTCAGGAGAGGCCATGACGGATCAAAATGGACACGCCGGCACTCGTGGTTCCGCCGCCGGCCCGATCGGTGCCTTCGTCGCCGATCTGGAACAGCTTCGACGCGACGCCGGGCAGCCCTCGTTGCGCAAGATGGCGGAGAAGGCCCACTACTCGCACACCGCGCTGTCCGGTGTGCTGTCCGGAACCCGGCTGCCCTCGCTGGAGCTGACCTTGGCGTTCGTCCGTGCCTGTGACGGCGACGAGGACAACTGGCGGCAGCGGTGGAGCCAGGTCGACGCACTCATCAACGGTGCCGCGCCACCAGCCGACCGGCCCGCCGTACGCGAGCCGCACGTCTCCCGCCGGGCGCTGGCGGCGACCGGCGGGATCGCGGCTGTCGTCGCTGCGGTGATCCTGGTGCCGACGGCGGTGCTCGACCGGCTCGGCGGGGCGGTGCAGGAACCCGTGGCGACCTCCGCCGCCGTGTCACCGGCGGCGGACGGCGCGGACCCGCAGCAGGAACAGTGCCACCTCGACGCGGTGAGCACGCACACCGTGCAGGTTCCCGACCGGGATCCGACCCGGCCGCCCTACGGCAGCCTCACCCTGCGTTACTCCCAGCGATGCCAGGCGGCCTGGCCGCTCTTCGTCTCCACGGAGCGGGTGCCGACCGGGGTCACCATCCGGCTGTCCATCAGGCGTCCGTCCGACGGGGCCGTCAGTCGGTTCGACTATCCCTATCTGGTGCCGAGCCAGGTGTACAGCGTGTACGGCAACGTCCTGCGGACCTTCGAGGGGTGCGTCGAGGTCGCGGTCGAGATCAGCAGCGCGGACGACCGCGCCGCGTTGGCCACTGCGTCGACCCCGTGCGCCCATCCCGACCCGACCGGCACACCGACCGCCCTGCAGGTCCGCGACCTGCGCATTCCGGTGGCGGCTCTGCCGATCGCCGCTCAGCCGGGCGGCGGCTGACCCGGTTCGCCCGGCGGCCGTGCCTGGGTCTGCGCCAGGTACACGGTGTTGGCCGAGTCGCTGCCGATCAGCGGGTTGCGGAACGTGACCACCTCGGTGCGGACCTGCGGGAACACCTGGCCGAGCGCTTCGGTGAACCCGGCTTCCGGTGGGTCGTCGGACCACAGCGCGAATACGCCGCCGGGCCGCAGGTGGCTGGCCAGGTGCCGCAGGCCGTCCGGCCGGTAGAAGGCGGCGTGCGACGGGTGCAGGACATGCCCGGGGGAGTGGTCGATGTCGACGAGGACGGCGTCGAACCGTCGTCCAGGTGCGGCCGGATCGGGGCCGGCCGCGGCGGTCAGGGCGAAGAAGTCTCCGGCCACCAACCGGCACCGGGGATCCGCGACCAGCGCCTCTCCACCCGGCACCAGACCGCGTTGGTGCCACCCGATGACGTCGGCCAGCGCTTCGACGACGATCATCGACCGGACCCGACGATCCCGCAGTACGGCGTGGGCGGTGTAGCCGAGGCCGAGCCCGCCGACGACGACGTCGAGGTCTTCGCGGGACAGCTCGGCCAGGGCGAGCCGGGCCAGTTCGATCTCGGCGACGGTGAACAGGCTCGACATCAGGTACTCGTCGCCCAGTTTGACCTCGTACACCTCGCGGTTCACGACCGGGTCCCGCCGCCGCCGGAGGCTGATCTCGCCCATCGGGGTCTGCCGCCAGTCAAGTTCCTCGAAACGCGCGGCCATCGGCACTCCTTCTGATGGGCGCAGGTTGGCCCGCCGACTCTACCGTCTCGTGCGGGTGTGCCGGGTGGACGCACAGTCCGCCAACCGTCTTGACAGCCAGTCCTCCGACGGACATCGACCGCCCCTGCGGGGGAATCTTTCGTCTGTGATGAGCAAAAGTTTGACTTGATCGCTCAGAAGATCTTGCTACTTCAGCGAATGTGACTCATGATGTGCCGCAGCCGTGCTTCGAGATCATCTCGTCCACCGGGCAGGCACCCCCTCGGCGATGGTTGCGACCGCGGCGTTCATCAGCACCCTCGAAGGGGGAGGAATGTCTCCACGCCCGCCAAGAACGCGTGGCCCGGCCATAGTCGTCGTCACCGCCATGCTCGCTTCACTGACCGCTGTCGGGGCGTCACCGGCCGCCGCCCAGATCGCCGACCTGCCGCCGCAGGAGCCGGGTGTCACCCTGCGTACCTACGATGTCGGCGTACCGCTGACCGAGATCTGCACCCTCAAGCCCGGACAGACCCCGAACGTCGACAAGTTGATGCCGGTCGTCGACTGGTCCACGGCGGACGACTTCGGGCAGGAGGACAACTTCGTCACGCACGCCCTCGCCAACCTGCACGTCGCCGCCGCGGGGACGTACACGTTCCGGCTGGTCAGCGACGACGGCTCCCGTCTCTACATCGACGACGCGGTGGTGGTCGACCATGACGGGCTGCACGGGGCGACCCCGATGGACGGTGCGGTGACCCTGACCGAGGGTTACCACGCGTTGCGGATCGAGTACTTCGAGGCCGGCGGTGGGCAGGAGCTCACACTGTCCTGGCAGCCGCCGGGCGCCGAGGAGTTCGCCGTCGTGCCCAACTCCGTACTGAGCACCGACGCCGGAGTGGTCCGGGTGACCGCGCCCGGCCGCAAGGCGTGCCAGGGTGTTACCGACACCCCGGGCGACGGGCTTCCGCTGGACGCGGTGCACCCCGACTACACCCTGACCGACCTGCGGCCGGACGGGTTCGAACCGCAGGTCTCGGGGATGGACTGGACCGAGGACGGTCGGCTGGTCATCGCCACCTGGGGCGGCAGTGAGGAGATTCTCGGCGAGGTCTACATCGTCGAGAACGTCACCGGGACGACCAGCGCCGAGCAGGTGACGTACAAGAAGGTCGCCAGCGGCCTGCGGGAGCCGATGGGCCTGGCGGTGGTCGACGGCACCATCTACGTCTCGCAGAAGCACGAACTCACCGAGCTGCGCGACACCGACGGTGACGAGGTCGCCGACGAGTACCGGACGGTGGCCAGGTGGCCGTACGGGGGCAACTTCCACGAGTTCGCCTTCGGCCTGCTCTACCGGGGCGGACACTTCTACCTCAACCTCTCGGTGGCGATCGACTACGGCGGCGCCACCACCGACCCGCAGCCGATCGGCAACCGGGGCACCAGCATCAAGGTGAACCGGCGCACCGGCGAGGTCAGCTACATCGCCGGTGGTCTGCGGACCCCGAACGGCATCGGCTGGGGTCGGGACCAAGAGCTCTTCGTCACCGACAACCAGGGTGGCTGGCTGCCCGCCTCCAAGCTGGTGCACATCGAGCAGGACCGGTTCTTCAACCACTACACCAACCCGGACGGGCCGTTCGACGCCAACCCGGTCAGTCAGCCGGCGCTCTGGCTGCCGCAGAACGAGATCGCCAACTCGCCGAGCACTCCGGTGCGGATCAAGAAGGGTCCGTACCGGGACCAGTTCCTGATCGGTGACGTCACCTACGGTGGGCTGCAGCGCGCGTACCTGGAGGAGGTGCACGGCGACTACCAGGGCGCGGTGTTCCGGCACACCCAGGGGCTGGAGGCCGGCGTCAACGAGGTCTCGATCGGCCCGGACGGGTCGATCTACGTGGGTGGGCTCGGTGCCGACGGCAACTGGGGTCAGGCCGGCAAGTTGCGGTACGGGCTGCAGAAGCTGACCCCGAACGGCAACCGGACGTTCGACATGAAGTCGATGAGCGCCACCCCGAACGGCTTCAAGATCGAATACACCCGGCCGCTGTCCACCGACACGATCCAGGACATCGCCGAGCGTTACCAGATCAAGCAGTGGCGCTACGCGCCGGTCCCCACGTACGGCGGACCGAAGGTCGACGAGGAGACGCTGAGCGTGCGCGAGGTCATCGTCTCCAACGACCGCCGGACGGTCCGAGTGATGGTCGACGGCCTGCAGCAGGGCCGGGTGGTGCACCTGCGCTCGCCCCGCTCGTTCACCGCCTCCAACGGTGAGGAGCTGTGGAGCACCGAGGCCTGGTACACGCTCAACGCCATTCCGGGTGCCCAGCCGGACCGGATCTTCTACGAGGCCGAGGAGGGCTACCAGCAGGGCAGTGCCCGGTACGACACCGAGCACGCCGGCCACTCGGGTGTCGGCTTCGTGGCCGGGTTCGGCGAGTTGAACGCCGCCAACACCGTGCACGTCGAGGTCAAGCGCAACGGCGAGTACGAGGTGGGGCTGCGTTACAGCAACGGCCCGAACCCGTTCCAGGGCGACAAGACGGTCAGCATCTACGTGAACGGCGAGAAGGTCCGGCAGACCGTCCTGCCGACCACCGTCACCTGGAAGGAGTGGGCCACCAAGACGGAACTGCTCACCCTGCGTCGGGGCACCAACGCGATCCAGTACCGGGTGGACGCGACCGACACCGGTCACGTCAACCTGGATCTGATCACCGTCCGCAAGCCTGGTGAACGGATCGTGTTGTTCGACGGCGGTAACCTGTCCGAGTGGCAGCACACCGACGGTCGGTCGGCGAGCTGGCCACTGGTCGGTGACGGGGCGATGGAGGTCTGCTGCGGCGACCTGCGTACCCGGCAGGCGTTCGGCGACTTCCGGCTGCACGTCGAGTTCAAGGTGCCGCAGTTGCCGCCGGAGGTCACCGGGCAGAACCGTGGCAACAGCGGCGTCTACCTGCAGGAACGCTACGAGATCCAGATCCTCGACTCGTACGGGGACCCGACCCTCGACAACAACGAGGCGGGTGCCATCTACCTGCAGAAGCCGCCGGACGTCAACGCCGCGAGGCCACCGGAGACGTGGCAGACGTACGACATCACCTACCGTGCGGCCCGCTACGACAGCGCCGGTGAGAAGACCTCCGACGCCCGGGTTACCCTGGTCTGGAACGGTGTGACCGTGCACGACGACGTCGCCATCACCGGCCCGACCGGCGGCAACATCCCCGAGGGGCCGGCGACCGGGTCCATCCGGCTGCAGGACCACCAGAACGCCGTGCAGTACCGCAACATCTGGGTCGAGCCGCTGAGCTGACCCAAGTACGACAGCCGCGCCGGACCGGGAATCCCGGTCCGGCGCGGCCGCGTGGCGCGACCGGCCAGGCAGCGATATTCAACTTTTCCGTGACGGTCGTCAGAATTTGTTGACATCTGGCGGCCTCGTAGTCGAGCATGGCCACCACGGCAGGGTGACTCCGCTCACATCGATACGTATTTGCGCGGGGTGGGCCTACTGCCGGGATTGACGCACCCCACGACCTCCGTCCCGGAAGGCCTCGTCAGTGAAGAAGACACTTACCTTCGGGCTGATCGCCGCCATGGCGTTCGCCCTTACCGCTTGCACCGACTCGGACGCGACCCCGACCGACGACCAGACGGACGGCGAGCTGCGTCAGGTCCGGGTCGCGGCGCTGCCGATCACGGAAACCGCCGCGCTGTGGGGCGGCATCGAAGCCGGCATCTTCGCCGAGCGGGGGATCGAGGTAGAGGTGCTGCCCGCGCAGGGCGGCGCCCAGGCGATCCCCGCCCTGATCAACGGGGACATCGATTTCGCCATCGGCCAGCCGTTCGGCCCGTTCCGCGCCGACCTGCAGGACCTCGGCGTCGTGCTCATCGGCAACTACGCGTCCTCCTACGCGGAGGGCGACGACATCAACGCCGTGGTGGCGTCCGCGGCGTCCGGCATCACCCGTCCCGCCGAACTCGCCGGGCGTCGGGTCGCGGTGAACAGCCTCGGCGCGGCCGGCGACGTGACGATCATGGCGGCGGTGGAGCAGGACGGGGGCGACCCGACGACGATCGAGTTCGTCGAGGTCGCCTTCCCCGACGTCCCGGCCCAGCTCGAAGCCGGCAACATCGAGGCGGCGTGGGTGCCGGAGCCGTTCGTCACCCAGCTGCGCGAGCGCGGCGATGCCGTCGTCGTCGAGCCCTACCAGGCGGTCATCCCCGGGCTGGCGACCCTGACCACGATCACCCTCGCGGACAGCCTCGAGTCCGACGCCGAGCTGATCGCCGACTTCTCGGCGGCGATGCAGGAGACGCTCGAGTGGGCGCAGGACCCCGCCAACGAGGCGGACGTCCGGCAGGCGATCAAGGACAACCTCGAGCTCCCCGAGGCGGTCGCCGATTCGGTCCGGCTGCCGGAGTTCGGCTGGGAGCTGGACCGGGCGAGCCTGGAGACGCTCGCGACGCTCGCCGGCGAGTACGGCGTACTGGACGAGCAGCCGGACTTCGACCGCCTCATCCAGCAGCAGTAGCCGTAACGGTCCCGCCCGCTCCGGCACCCACCGCGAGCGGGCGGGACCGCCCACCACGGGAGCGACATGCACGTGTTGTCCATCCGGCGTCCCCGTTCGCCGCGCAAAGTTCTGCTGGGCGGCGCCGGCCTGCTCGGGTTCCTCCTCATCTGGCAGCTGGTCCCCACCCTGGGACTGGTCAACTCGCAGTACCTGCCCTACGTCACCGATGTGCTCGTGCGGCTCGTCGAGGAGTTCCGTGACCTCGCCTTCTGGCGTCGGCTAGGGCTCACCATGACGTCCTGGGGGATCGGTCTGTCGGTGGCGACGGCTGCGGCGGTCGCGTTGGGCGCGGTCGTCGGCCTGGTGCCGTTCCTGCGCCGCGCCACCCACACGATGGTCGAGTTCCTGCGCCCGATCCCGTCGGTCGCCCTCATCCCGCTCGCCGTCCTGATGTTCGGCATCCAGATGCGGGCCGCCCTCGTCATCATCATCTACGCGTCGTTCTGGCAGGTGTTCGTTCAGATGATCTACGGCGTCGCCGACGTCGACGCGGTCGCCCGGGACACCGCCCGCAGCTTCGACCTGACCCGTCGGGAACGTCTGTGGTATCTGGTCCTGCCGACCGCGCTGCCGTACCTCATGACCGGCGTCCGGCTGGCCGCCGCGGTCGCGCTGATCCTCGCGATCACCGCCGAGATGGTGATCGGAAACCCGGGCCTGGGCCAGATGATCGAACTGTCCCGGTCCGCCGGCGACGCCACCGGGCTGTACGCCTTCGTCGTGGTCACCGGGCTGCTCGGGCTCGGCGTCAACCTGGTCTTCCGGTACATCGAGCGCCGATCGTTGTCGTGGCACCAGTCGGTGCGAGGGGAGCAGGTCTAGTGAGCACCCGGACCGTTTCCGCGACCGCCCGGACCGTCCCGGGGACCGGGCGCCCGCGCCCGAGCCGGCGGCGCGGCGTCGGGCGCCGCGTCGTCGGCGGGTTCCTCTACTCCCTAGGTCTGCCGTTCCTGCTGCTGGTGCTCTGGGGTGTGCTGTCCACCTCGTCGACGAACAGGTTCTTCCCCGGACCGGTCGCGATCGCCGAGTCCTTCATCGACACCTGGGTCGGCGCGGCGTTCGTCGAGGACGTACTGCCGAGCCTGTACCGGCTCGCCCTGGGGATCCTCGCCTCGATCGTGCTCGGTGTCGCCGCCGGCACCCTCATCGGTCTGTTCGGCTGGCTGCGCGAGCTGCTCGAACCACTGCTGGAGTTCTTCCGGGCCATCCCGCCGCCGGTGCTGATCCCCGTCGTGATGCTGCTGCTCGGGATCACCGACACCATGAAGGTGGTGGTGATCGTCTCCGGCGCGCTGTGGCCCGTCCTGCTGAACACGATCGACGGGGTCCGGGCGATCGACAGCGTCATGTCGGAAACCGCGGAATCGTTCCAGGTCACCTGGTGGGAGCGGCTCTGGTTCCTGGTACTGCCCTCGGCGAGCCCGCGCATCATGGCCGGCGTGCGGCAGAGCCTGTCGGTGGCGCTCATCCTGATGGTCATCTCGGAGATGTTCGCCTCGTCCGCTGGTCTCGGGTACCGGATCGCCTACTTCCAACGGAACTACCTCATCGCCGAGATGTGGAGCGGCATCCTGCTGCTCGGTCTCGTCGGTGTCCTGCTCGCCGTGACGTTCGGTGTCGTCGAGCGGCGGGTGCTGCGCTGGTACCACGGAATCAGGGAGGTCAACCGTGCCTGACCGCGATGTTCTGCTGCAGGTGGAGCACCTGCGCAAGGTCTACGAATCGGCCACCGGCGACGTCGAGGCGATCGGCGACGTCAGTTTCACCATGGACGCCGGTGAACTGCTCTGCGTCGTGGGGCCGTCGGGTTGTGGCAAGACGACCCTGCTGAAGTGTCTCGCCGGTCTGCTACGGCCGACGAGCGGCCGGGTCGAGATGCACGGTGCCCCGGTGACCGGCCCGAGCCCGGCGATGGCCGTCGTCTTTCAGGAGTACGGCCGCAGCCTCTACCCGTGGCTGACGGTCCGCGGCAACGTCGAGTTGCCGCTGCGCCACAAGCGGCTGTCCAGCGCGGCACGGGGAAAGCTGGTGGCCGACGCCCTCGACGCGGTGGGTCTGGGGCACGCCGCCCGTAGCCACCCGTGGCAACTGTCGGGTGGAATGCAGCAGCGGGTGGCGATCGCGCGCGCCGTCGCGTACCAACCAGAGGTGCTGATCATGGACGAGCCGTTCGCCGCGGTCGACGCCCAGACCCGGGCGGACCTGGAGGATCTCGTCCGTGAGCTGCACACCTCACGCAACATGTCGATCGTCTTCGTCACCCACGACATCGACGAGTCGATCTATCTGGGCGAACGGGTCCTCGTGTTGTCCAGGTCGCCCACCTGGGTGCAGGAGGATCTGACCGTCGACCTCCCACCGGGCCGTGACCAGATCAACACCCGGGCGCTGCCCCGCTTCACGCAGCTGCGCACGCACGTGTACGACCAGATTCAACGGGCCAAACGGGGGCAGGCCGTAGCGCCATGATCGTACCGTCGATCGATCCGTCCGGGGGTGACCGTGCGCAGCCGTCAGCCGAAGCAGCTGCTGCTCGCCTTCTTCGGTGAGTACGTCGTCGACGACGATCCAGGTCCGATCCGGGCCAGCGCGTTGATCGGGGTGCTCGAAGGAGCCGGCGTCGCCGCCCCGGCGACCCGGGCCACCCTGGACCGGCTCGTACACAGCGGCATCCTCGCGCGGAGCAGAAGCGGTCGGGAGATCTCCTTCGCCCTGACCGGACACGGGTCAGCGGTCCTGCGCGAGGCGACGGACCGGGTCCGCGGCCCGCACCCGTTCGATCCGCAGGGCACCGGATGGACGCTGGTCACCTTCACCATCCCGGAGGGCCAGCGGACGTTCCGTCACCGGCTGCGGTCGACCCTCACCTGGGAGGGCTTCGCGCCGCTTCGCGACGGGTTGTGGCTGGCGCCCGGCGAGGTCGACCTCGCAGGCTCCCTGGAACCGCTGCGCCAGGATCTGCCGCCGAACACGGTGATCGCCTTCCACGCGCGGGAGTTCACGGATTTCCCGATCGCCGACAGCGTCCGCTCGGCGTGGGACATCGAGGCGATCCGGCGCGAACACCTGGCGTTCATCGAGGTCTGGGACGACCCGGGTGCGGTGACACAGGCGCCGAGTGCCCTGACGGTGCGGATGATGCTCGTCGCGGACTGGCTCGCGTTGCTGCGTGTCGACCCGAGACTGCCCCGCGAGTTCATGGACGAGGACTGGCCGGCGACGAGATCGACGCAGGTGTACCGGCAGGTGCACGAGCGGCTGGCCGCCGAGTCCGACGCGGAGTTCGCCGCGCTCGCCACCCGCCCCGGGCCTAGCCGCCGAACCGGGCCCGCAGGTCGGCCTTCCGCACCTTCCCCGACGCGGTCCGGGGCAGCTCGGTCACGATGACGACGTTCTTGGGCAGCTTGTAGCGGGCGACCTTGCCGTCCAAGTGGGCGCGTACCACGTCGAGGTCGACGTGGGTGCCTTCCCGGACCGTCATGATCGCCCACGGCACCTCGCCCCACTGCGGGTCGGGCACCCCGATGACCGCGACCCCGGTCACCCCGTCCAGTTCACCGAGCAGGAGTTCGATCTCGGGCGGGTAGATGTTCTCGCCCCCGGAGATGATCATGTCCTTGAGCCGGCCGACGATGTAGAGGTAACCGTCGGCGTCCAGGTAGCCCAGGTCGCCGCTGCGGAACCAACCGTCCGCGGTGAACGACCGGGCCGTCTCCTCGGGCAGCCGGTGATAGCCGGCGAAGACGTTCGGGCCGGTGATCTCGATCTCGCCGACGGTGCCCGCCGCAGCCGGCTCGCCACGTTCGTCGGTGACCCGGACATCGGTGAAGAAGTGGGGCAGGCCGACGCTGCCCTGCTTCGCCCGGGTCATCGCCGCTGACAGCGCGGTGGCGCCCGGTGACGTCTCGGTCATCCCGTACCCCTGCGAGAAGGACAGGCCGCGTTCCTCGTAGGCGTTGAGAATGCGGGTCGGGACGGCCGACCCGCCGCAGGTGAGCTTCGTCAGCGTCGACAGGTCCGTCGACGCCCAGTCCGGATGGTCGGCCATCATCTGGTAGGTGGTCGGCACCCCACTGAGCATGGTCACCCGGTGCCGCTGGATCTGAGCGAGCGCCCGCCCCGGTTCGAACCGTTTCTCCAGCACCAGCGTTGCGCCCTTGAGCACGACCGGCAGCGCCCCCATACCCAGCGACGCGACGTGGAACAGCGGCGAGATCATCAGCGCGACGTCGGTGGAGACGACGTCGTAGTCGACGATGGTGTTGATCGCCACCCAGGTCAGGTTTCCGTGGGTCAGCACCGCGCCCTTGGCCCGGCCGGTCGTGCCCGAGGTGTAGATGATCGCGGCGGGGTCGTCCGGGGTGACGTCCGGGTCGACGTCGTCCGGGTCGACGTCGCCTGGCAGCACGTCGAGGCCGGGACGGTCCGTGGTGCCGGCCCCGGTGACGACGACATGCCGGGTCGGTACGGTGCCGACGACCGGGGCCAGCCGGGGCGCGAACTCGGGATCGTGCAGGAGCACCGCGGCACCGCTGTCAGTGAGGACGTGAGCGATCTCGGGCGGCGCGAGCCGGGTGTTGACGGGTACGAACACCGCGCCCAGTTGGGCGGTGCCGAACATCGTCTGCAGGAACTCGGGACTGTTCTCGCCGAGGTAGGCGACGGAGTCTCCCTTGCCGACGCCGAGGTTCCGCAGCACTGCCGCGATCCGGTCCGCTCCGTCGGCGAACTGCCGGTAGGTGATGGCCGACTGTTCGCCGTACACGAGGGCGATCCGGTCCGGGGCGGTCCGGCGGCGCCTGGACAGCCAGGTGCCGATTCCGTGCTGATGCATCGGCGACCTCCTGGTGAGGGAGCGAACTACTGGAGAGGGAGCGAACTCCTGGTAGGGGATCGGACTCCTGGTGGGAGCCGACGGCGGGGCTCAGGCGTAGAAGCGGTACAGGCCCCGGGCGACGACCGCGGGTTTGGCCCCGCCCTCGATCTCGATCGTCTGGTCGACGGTGAGCTGGTACCCGCCGGAGACCTCGGTGACCTCGGCAATGACGGCCCGCATCCGTACTCGCGACCCGACCACCACCGGCGCGGGGAAACGCACCTTGTCGAGACCGTAGTTCACCTTCGTCGACACGCCCGTCACATCGAGCAGCTCCGTCCAGAACGGAACGGCAAGGGAGAGAGTCAGGAAGCCGTGGGCGATCGGCGCTCCGAACGGTCCCGCCTTCGCCCGCTCGGGTTCGACGTGGATCCACTGGTGGTCGTCGGTGGCGTCGGCGAACAGGTTCACCTGCTCCTGGGTGACCGTCCGGTAGGCGGTGTATCCGAGGTCGGTGCCGGTGAGCTCACCGAGCTGCTGGAACTCGACAGTCGTCGTCACAGGATTCCTCTCGTCCTGGTCACCCGGTCAGGCGCAGCAGCCGGGCGGCGTTGTCCTTCAGGATGCCGGGGAGCACGTCGGGTTTGAGGTCGATGTTCGCCACGTCCCGGAGCCACCGGTCGGGGGTGAGCAGCGGATAGTCGGTGCCGAACAGCACCCGGCGCTTCAGGATCGAGTTGGCGTGGCGCACCAGCTCCGCCGGAAAGTACTTCGGGCTCCACCCGGACAGGTCGATCCAGGTGTTGGGTTTGTGTGTCGCCACCGACAAAGCCTCGTCCTGCCAGGGTACCGACGGGTGCGCCATGATGATCTGCAGATCCGGGAACTCGGCGGCCACCGCGTCGAGCAGGATCGGGTTGGACAGCCCGAGCCGCAGGCCGTAGCCACCGGGCAGGCCGGCGCCGATGCCGGTCTGCCCGGTGTGGAACAACGCCGGCACGCCCGCCTTCTCGATGAGGCTCCACAGCGGCGCGTACTCGTCGTGGCTCGGATCGAAGCCCTGCACTGTCGGGTGGAACTTGAAACCGCGTACTCCCTCGTCCTCGACGAGACGGGCGGCGAGTTCGAGGGCGGCGTCGCCGGTGCGCGGATCGACCGAGCCGAACGGGATGAGCACGTCCGCGTGGTCGGCGGCGGCTCGGGCGATCTCGCTGCTGGACAGCGGTGGGTGGGCCAGCTGGGTGCCGGCGTCGACGGTGAACACCACCGCGGCCATCTGGCGCTCCCGGTAGTACTGCGCCACGGCTTCGACGGCCGGCCGTGGGCCGTCGGTCCGGAAGTACTTCGACGCGGCCGCGACGAGCGGCTCGGGCAGCGAGGCGTGGCCGTGGCCGTCCACCTCGATGTGCACGTGCACGTCGATCGCGGTGATCGCGGCAAGGTCGATCGCGGGTTGGTACATGCTCGGGCGTCCTCCGTCCGGCCGCAGGTCAGGAGGCGTCGGTCCGGAACTCCTCGGGGAGTTCCGGGAAGCGTTCGCCGACGCTCTGCAGCGCGTCGGCGAACTGCGTCGGCCACGCGGCGGTCAACGCGTCATAGGACCAGCCACCTTCGTGGTACGCGGTCAGCGCGGCCTCCGGGTGGGTCCAGATCTGGATGCGGTCGCCGCCCACCCCGATGACCTGGCCGGTCACGCCGGCGGCGGCGTCGGAGCCGAGGAAGGCGATGAGCCCGGCCACGTCGTCGGCGGTACCGAACCCGAGATCGTGCCGGAAGAAGTCGGGCATCGGCTCGCCCTGGTCGGCGGCCCGCACCGCGGCGGCGAAGTAGGGGACGGTGGCGGTCATCGCGGTCGCGGCCACCGGCACGACCGCGTTGACGGTGATGCCGGCCCGCTTGAGCTCCAGCGCCCAGGTCCGCACCATCCCGACGATGCCGGCCTTGGCGGCGGCGTAGTTGGTCTGTCCGAAGTTGCCGCGCTGGCCGGTCGGGGAGCCGATGCAGATGATACGCCCGCCCTCGCCGGCCTGCCGCAGGTGCCGGACGGTCTCCCGGACGGTGGTGAAGGTGCCCCGCAGGTGCACGTTGACGACGGTGTCGAAGTCCTCGTCGCTCATCTTCCACAGCACCGTGTCGCGTAGGATTCCCGCGTTGGTGACCAGGATGTCGAGTCGACCGAAGCGCTCGACCGCAGTGGCGACGAGGGCCTCGGCGGTCTCGGTGGGACCGACCGGTGCGACCAGCGCGGCGGCGCGTCCGCCGGCCGCCTCGATCGCCGAGACGGCCTGGTCCGCGGCCTCGGCGTCGACGTCGTTGACCACCACGGCGGCACCCTGTCGGGCCAACTGCTGGGCGTAGGCCAGGCCGAGACCCTTGCCGGAACCGGTGACGATGGCGACTTTGCCGTCCAGGGACATCGGGAACTCCTTCGCGTCGCAGCCGATCGAATCACGAACCGTTGAGGAAGTCAATTATTGTCGAAGCTTGCTACCATGGCCGCCATGACCGCGAGCGAGAAGCCCCGGCCGGCGGGAACCGCCGGCCTACGGCACAGTCTTCTCGGCGAAGACCTCAGCTTCCTGCTCGCCCGAGCCAACGCCCTCAGCCTGACGGCGGCGAACTCGGCCCTCGCCGAACACGGTCTGAAGGCCCGCTCCTTCTCCGTCCTCGCGCTGGCCGTCTACGACACCCGCCCGACCCAGCGGGAGCTGGCCGAGTTCCTCCGCCTCGACCCGAGTCAGGTGGTAGCCCTCATCGACGACCTGGAGAAGCGTCACCTGGTCGAGCGGCGCACCGACCCCGCCGACCGGCGGGCCAACGTCCTGGTCGCCACCGACGCCGGCCGGGCGCTCTTCGCCCGGGCCCAGGAGTCCGCGCGGGCGGCCGAGGCCGACCTGCTGGCCGGCGTCACCCCCGAGGACCGGCAGCGGCTGGCACGGATCCTGCGGCTGCTGGCGTTTCCCGACTGACCGCGGCCGGGGTCGCCGCGGCTACCGGGCCCCGGGCCGGGCGACCGCCCGGGAGATCGCCCGCCCCGCCGCCTGCACCAGTGGGGCCAGTGCCACCGGGTCGGCCCGGTCGTAGGCCACCACCAGCGAGATCGCCGCCAGCACCCCCTCCGGCCCGGTGATCGGCGCGGCGACCGACAGGGCGTCCATCGTCACCTGCCGGTCGCTCACCGCGTAACCGGCCCGCCGCACCCCGGCGAGTTGCCGGCGCAACGCCGCCGGATCGGTGACGGTCCGCTCGGTGTACCGCTCCAGCGCAGCACCGAGCACCTGCTCCTGCACCGGCACCGGCGCATGCGCGAGGAGTACCAGTCCGACCCCGGTGGCGTGCAGGGCGAAGCGGCCGCCGACGCGGGTCAGCACCGGCACCGCGTGTCGGCCGGCGATCCGTTCGACGAAGACGAGCTCCAGGTCCTGCCGTACGGCGAGCTGGACGTTCTCGTGGGTCACCTCGTACAGGTCCTCCATCACCGGCAGCGCGAGCTCCCGCAGGCCCAGTCCGCGTGGTGCCAGCGAGCCCACCTCCCACAACCGCAGCCCGATCCGGTAACGGCCGTCCGCGCCGCGTTCCAGCGCGCCCCACTCGACCAGCTCCGCGACCCGCCGGTGCGCGGTGGGTACCGGCAGTCCGGCCCGTCTGGCCAGCTCGCTCAGCGTCAGCGCCGGGTCGGCCGGGCTGAACGCGGCGAGCAGCGCCAGCACCTTGCTGGTGACCGACCGGCCGGGCTGCGTACCCATCCCGCCATCATCGCCGTCGGCCGGTCACAGCTCCAGTACGAGTCGGGGGGTACGTGACCGGGAGACACAGATCAGCATCGTGTCACCGGCGGCCCGTTCCTCCTCGGTGAGCAGACTGTCGCGGTGTTCGGGCACCCCGGCCAGTACCGTGGCCTCGCAGGTGCCGCAGGTGCCCTCGCGGCACGAGGAGAGCACCGCGACGCCGGCCTGCTCCACCGCGGCCAGGATCGACGTCCCGGGCGGCACGGACACCGTCCGGCCGGACAGCGCCAACTCCACCTCGACCACGCCGTCGGTGTCCGGCCGGTCGCGGTCGCCCGCCCGGTCGCCGTCACCCTGGTCGCCGCCGTCACGCTGGTCGACACCGTCACCCTGGTCGACACCGCCGCCGCCCGACGGCGTGAACCGCTCCACCCGCAGGCTGCCCGCCGGCCACGCCCGGCACCGCTGCCCCACCGCTGCGATCAGCGCCTCCGGCCCGCAGCAGTAGACCAGCTCGTCACCCGGAGCATCGAGCAGTCCGGCCAGGTCGAGCAGGCCCGCCTCGTCCTGCGGGTACAGGCGTACCCGGTCGCCGTAGCGCTGCCGTAACTCGTCGGCGAACGCCATCGTGGCGCGGCTGCGTCCGCCGTACACCAGTCGCCAGTCGGCTCCGGCGGCGTCGGCGGCGGCGACCATCGGCCGGATCGGGGTGATGCCGATGCCGCCGGCGATGAACAGGTACCGCTCCGCCGTGACCAGCGGGAAGTTGTTCCGCGGCCTGCGGACCAGCACCTGCGTGCCGGGAAGGAGCCCCTCGTGGACGTGCCGGGAGCCGCCCCGTCCGTCGGGTTCGAGCTGCACCGCGAGCTGCAGCGCGGCGCGGTCGTCCGGCTCACCGCAGAGCGAGTACGGGCGGACCAGACCCGGGCCCAGCAGCAGGTCCACGTGCGCGCCGGGGGACCAGCCGGGCAGCTCACCGCCGGTCGGGTGGGCCAGGGTCAACACGACGACGCCGGCCGCCACCTGCTCCCGGCCGGCGACCACCAGCTGCATCGTGGTCGGACCGTCAGCGCTCATGCCGGCACCGAGGTGCGACGGGCGGCATCCGCCGGGGTCCGCCGTGCCGCCGGCACCGCCCGCGGCGCGAGGTGGTCACGCGGGTGGTCGAGCAGCCACTGCCACAACTCGACCGGATCGTCGGCGGTCCGTTCGGCGCCGCAGTGGCAGGTGCCCCGCAGGGTGTCGGTGCCGGGCAACCAGTGGATCCGGTACAGCCGGTCGCCGGTGGGCAGCCCGTCGGGGACGGTCACCGGGACGCCCCTACCGTCGGTGCTCCGATCATCCGTTCGATCAGGCGTCGAGCGGCGAGGCCACCGGTGTCGATGTTGATGCTGAGCTCCTGGTACCGCTCCGGTTCGGCGGCGATCACCTGCTCCAGGGTGTTCAGCGCGGTGACGTCCTGCATGACCACCGTGTGGTTGCTCTGGTAGAGGTACTCGCTGACCGACTCGTCGTCGACGGCGAAGTCCCGAGCCACCGCCCAGAAGTCGTAGGTGGTGTGCTCGGTCGACGGGGTGATCGCGTAGACGATCTCGGCGTGGAACGCGGCACTGTCCGGGCCCTCTGCCGGTGGGTACACCCCCTGCGGGGCGATCCGGCTGTGCAGCAGATAGAGACACGGCGGGTGGTACTCGATGTCCTGCCACCGGGTGATCCGGCCCTGGATGCCGGTCGACCGGGCGTAGAAGGGCGGGCACTCCGCGTCGTCCATGTGCCGACTGACGTGGACGACGCCCTTCTCCTCGTCCACCGTCGTGGTGATCGGCGTGTTCGCCACCTCGGGTGTGCCGATGTAGCCGCCGTGCAGGTAGGTCTCGTGGGACAGGTCCATCAGGTTGTCGACCAGCAGGCCGTACCGTGCGTTCAGCGGTGCCATGCCGCGCACCACCGTGTATCCGGGGTCGTCCAGCCATGGCGCGCGGGGGATCGTCCCCGGGTCGGGTTCGGCCTCGCCGATCCACACCCACACCAGCGTGTCCTGTTCGACCACAGGGTACCCGGCGACCCGCGCGGTGCGTGGGATGCGCTGCTGACCCGGCACGAAGACGCAGCTGCCGGTCGCGTCGTAGGTGAAGCCGTGGTAGCCGCAGACGATCGTGTCGCCGTCGAGGCGGCTCTGCGAGAGTGGGAAGCGTCGGTGCACACACCGGTCGGCGAGCGCCACCGCCGTGCCGGCGGTGGTGCGGTACAGCACCAACGGCTCACCCAGGACGGTTCGGGCGAGCAGCTCCCGTCCGACCTCGTTGCTGTACGCGGCCACGTACCACTGATTACGGGCGAACGGCATGTGACTGACCTCCCTGGCTCACGACGGCCGGACGGTCGTATGGTCCCGGATGGCCCAACGCACCCGGGACCCCCGCTTTCACCCAGTGGAAGCTCAGCTCGCCGACAGATGGATGGTCAGCGCACCTCGGAGGCCGTCCACCGGGGCGACGCGTTGGTGACCGGCACGGTCGGCCCGACCAGGTCGATCCGTCCCTGCGCCAACCGCTGTGCGCTGGTGCCCACCCAGATCTCGACCTCGCCGGGCTCGACCACCCGGGTCAGGGTGCGGTCGGCGAACGCCAGCCTGGCGGTGGGCACGGTCAGCTCGACCGTGACCGTCCGACCCGGTTCGAGATGGACCCTGCGGTAGCCGAGCAGCTGCGCCACCGGCCGGGTCACCGAGGCCACCACGTCGTGGCCGTAGAGCTGGACCACCTCGTCGCCGGCGACCGCCCCGGTGTTCGTCACCTGTACCGTCACCACCAGCGCCCCGTCGGTGGGCGCCGTCGCCGGCACGGTCAGCTCCGAGTAGGCGAACGTGGTGTAGGACAGCCCGTGGCCGAACACCGCCGGTGGGGTCACCGACAGGTTGGTCACCTCGTTGCCCTCACCGAGCGCCGGGTGCAGGTACGAGTACGGCTGCGCCCCCGCCGATCGGGGCAGGCTGACCGGCAGCCGGCCGGACGGGTTGACCCGCCCGGAGAGCACCCCGGCGACCGCCGCCGCGCCCTCCTCCCCGGGGAAGAACGCCTGCACCACCGCGGCGCACCGGTCCAGTGCCCAACCGATCGCGTACGGCCGCCCGGTGAGCAGCACCAGGACCACCGGGGTCCCGGTGGCCAGCACGGCCTCGACCAGGTCGCGCTGCACCCCGGGCAGTTCCAGGTCGTCGGTGTCGCAGCCCTCGCCGACCGTGCCGCGGCCGAACAGCCCGGCCCGGTCTCCGACGACCAGTACGGCGACGTCGGCGGCGGTAGCGGCGGCGACGGCCGGCGCGAAGCCGGACCGGTCGGTGTCGTCGACGTCGCAGCCGTGCGCCCAGCTGACCAGTTCGGCGCCGAACTCGGCCCGTACCGCGTCGAGCACCGTCGGCACCTCGATCCCGGCCGCCACGCCAGGATGCTGCGGCAGTACGTGGTTGACGAACGAGTAGCACCCGAACAGGGCACTGGCCAGGTCGGCGTTCGGCCCGATCACCGCCAGTCGGCGACCCGCCGGCAGCGGCAGGACGTCCTGGTTGGAGACCAGAACGACGGACCGCTCCGCGAGTCGACTGGCGATCGCCCGGTGCTCGGGCGAGTCGAGGTCGATCTCCCGGGGCGGATCCTCGCTGAAGGTGGCGTCGAGCAGCCCCAGTTCCTGCTTCTGGCGCAGCACCCGCAGCACGGCCCGGTCGAGCAGCGCCTCGTCGACCTGGCCGGAGCGGACCGCCTCCGGCAGGGTCAGATAGGCGTCGCCGGTCGGCAGTTCGAGGTCGACGCCGGCGGTCAGCGCCTGGACCGCCGCCTCGGTGTGGTCACCCGCGACGTGGTGCAGCAGCTTGAGGAACGCCACCCCGAAGTAGTCCGCAACCACCACACCGTCGAACCCCCACCGGTCCCGCAGCACCCCGGTGAGCATGGCCGGGTCGGCGGCGACCGGCACCCCGTCGATCTCGGCGTACGAGTGCATGACCGAGCGGGCGCCACCGTCGAGCAGCGCCATCTCGAACGGGGGCAGCAGCACGTCGGCGACCTCCCGCGGACCGGCGTGCACCGGAGCGAAGTTGCGCCCGGCCCGCGATGCGGAGTAGCCGACGAAATGCTTCAGGGTGGCGTGCACCCCCTGGGACTGCAGACCCCGGATGTACGCGGTGCCGATCGTGCCGACCAGGTACGGATCCTCGGCGATGCACTCCTCGACCCGGCCCCAACGGGGGTCGCGGATCACGTCGAGCACCGGTGCGAGGCCCTGGTGCACGCCGAGGGTCCGCATCGACGAGCCGATCGCCGCCGCCATCTCGGCGACCAGGTCGGGATCGAAGGCGGCTCCCCACGCCAGCGGTGTCGGGAAGGTCGCCGCCTGCCACGCGGAGAGGCCGGTCAGGCACTCCTCGTGGACGATTGCCGGGATGCCGAGCCGGGTCCCCGTCACCAGCTCGGACTGGAACTTCCACAGCCAGGCCGCACGCGCCGCCGGGTCGACGGGACGGGTGCCGTACGCCCGGGTGACGTGGCCGAGCCCGTGCCGGGAGAAGTCCTCGAGCCGGGCGGCCGCGCCGAACTCACCCTGCATCGGGGCGACCGACTCACCGTCCTCCTTCTCCCAGAAACCGACCAGCTGCGCGACCTTCTCCTGGACCGTCATCCGGTCCAGCAGGTCCCGGACGCGGGCCTCGCCGTCGGGTACGTTCCGCCGGTCGGGCCGCTCCGGCCGGTCGTGGTGCGGACCGGTCTGCACCGGCTCGCCCCCGTCCACCGTCGCGCGGACCTCAGTCATCCTGTGCCTTCCTTTGTCGTGCGCGTGCCACGTCGTCGCGGGCACGGCCGTGTACGTACCGGGGGCCGGTCAGCCCTTGACGGCACCCTGCAGACCCCCGACGATCTGTTTCTCGGCGATCGTGAAGAACAGCAGCGCCGGCAGCATCGCCATCGAGGTGAAGGCGAGGATCCCGGCGGTGTCCGAGGTGTACTGACTGGAGAAGTTCTGCACACCCAGCGGCAGGGTGTGCTGGTCGGCGTCACCGAGGACGAGCAGCGGCAGCAGGAACGCGTTCCAGCTCGTCACGAACGCCAGGATCCCGACGGTGACCAGCGCGGGACGCGACAGCGGCAGCATGATGCGCCAGAGGAAGCCGAGCCGCCCCGTACCGTCGATGGCCGCCGCGTCCTCCAACTCGCGGGGTACGGCGGTCAGGAACGGACGCAGGATCACGATCGTGAGCGGCAGCGCGAAGGCGATCTGCGGCAGGATCACCGCGAAGTACGAGTTGATCAGGTTCATGTCGCGCAGCATCAGGTAGAGCGGCAGGATCGCCGCCCCGGCCGGGAAGAGCAGACCGAGGGTGAAGAAGGTGTAGAGGACCTCCCGCCCACGGAAGGTGTACCGCGCCAGCACGAACGCGGCGCAGAGTCCCAGCGTCACGACGCCGAGCGTCGTGCCGAAGGCGACGATCGCACTGTTGACGGTCTGCAGCCAGAAGTCGCTCTCGGTCATCACCCGGACGTAGTTGTCGACCACCCATGGATCGGGCAGCGCGGCCGGGTCGGCGATGATCTGCGGAGTGGTACGGAAGCCACCGATGATCACGTAGATCACCGGAACGATCGACACCCCGGCCACCGCGAGAGCCAACGCGTAGGTGAGCGGACTGCCCCACGATGAATCCCGGCGGCGCTTGGCGCGGGGAGCGGCGACTGCGGTCACGGTCAGTTCCTCCTTCCGGTCACTGCGCCCTCGATGTCCCGGCGGAGGAGGAAGCGCTGGAACAACAGCGCCGCGACGAACGAAATCGCGAACAGGATCACGGCGATCGCGTTGCCGTAGCCCCACAGCCGGGCGAAGAAGCCATTGTCCACCATGTAGGTCGCCATCGTGGCCGAGGCGCCCAACGACCGGACCGCGGGCACCGAGGTCACCCAGATCACGTCGAAGACCTGCAGCGAGCCGATCATCGACAGGAACATCCAGATCCGGATCGTGGGCCCCAACAACGGCAGGGTGATGTGGCGTTGGATCTGCCACCAGCCGGCCCCGTCGATCTCGGCCGCCTCCGTCAACTCGGTCGGCACGTTGGACAGACCGGCGAGCAGCAGGATGATCGCGAAGCCGACGTACTTCCAGGTGAGGACGAACAGCAGGGTCCAGATCACCAGGTCGAGGTCGGCGAGCCAGGGCCGTACCAGGGCGCCCAGCCCCACCGATCGCAGCAGCGCGTCCGCGGTGCCGCCGTCGGTCAGCAGCAGCTTCCACATGATGCCGGCGGTGACCTCGGCCAGCACGTAGGGCACGAAGACCAGCAGGCGGAACACCGTACGGCCGCGGAACGGCCGGTTCAGCAGCAGCGCGATGCCCAGGGCGATGGGACCCTGCACCACCAGCGATCCGATCACGATGAACGCGTTGTTGCGCAGCGCGTCGCGGAAGATCGGGTCCTGGAAGGCGAGCACGTAGTTGTTCAGGCCCACGAAGTCGGTGGGCGGCCCAACCCCACGCCACCGGAACAGGCTGTAGTAGAACGCGAAGCCCATCGGGACCAGCACGAAAATCACGTAGACGATCACCGCCGGGGTGGTCAGTCCGATGATCTCGTACCACTTGCGTCGGGTCTCGGCCGCGCGGGACGAACGGCGCCCGGCACGCCGGACCCCCGCCGGGGGCGCGGTGGCGCCGCCGGCGGGGCTCGGGTTTCGGCTGATCGTGGTCACTTGCTTGCGG
Organism: Solwaraspora sp. WMMD792; assembly: GCF_029626105.1. Lineage (NCBI taxonomy): Bacteria > Bacillati > Actinomycetota > Actinomycetes > Micromonosporales > Micromonosporaceae > Solwaraspora > Solwaraspora sp. WMMD792. Next base: position 2,721,415 of record NZ_JARUBH010000009.1, on the reverse strand, counting down.
CCGACTTCATTGCCGTGACGACGTCCTCGGGCGAGCCGTTACCGGCGAAGATCGCGACGATCGCGTCGTTCATCGCGCTGCCGACGGTGCTGCCGAAGGCCGTGTCCAACCAGAGCTGGACGTAGCTGGCGTCGGTCGTGGCCTGCAGGATCGACTGGAGCGCGGGGTCGGTCACGGCCGCCGCCGCCTCCGGGGCCACGGGCAGACCGGTGCCGGTCTCGGCGTAACCCGTCTGCACCTCGGGGCTGACGATGTACTTGAGGAACTCGACGCACTCCGCCGGAGCGTTCTTGGCGCAGGCGAAGCCGTCACCGCCACCGAGGGCCGCGGCCGGGTCACCGGCGGAGCCGGCGATCGCCGGAACGGGGAACCAGCCGATGAACTCGGCGAGCGCCTCCGGGTCGGAGGCGACCGTGTCCAGCGTGCCGCGGTTCCAGTCGCCCATCAGCTCCATGGCGGCCTGTCCGTTGGCGAGCAGCCCGTTGGCGCTGGTCGGGTCGTTCTGACCCGGGGTGGCGATGAAGTTGTCCTGGAACGGCTCGGTGGCGATGAAGGCCTGCAGGTCCTCGCCGGCCTTCACCCAGCACGGGTCGTCGAAGTTCAGCTCGGTCGTGGCCGACCGGAGGGTCTCCACCGAGCAGGCGCGCAGGGCGAAGTTGTACCACCAGTGCGCGGCCGGCCACTTGTCGCCGGCGCCGAGCGCGATCGGGATGACGTCGATCGCCTTGAGCTTGGTGACCGCGTCGTTGAGCTCGTCGAAGGTGGCCGGGGGAGCGTCGATGCCGGCCTGGTCGAACAGGTCCTTGTTGTACCAGATGCCTTCGATGCCCATCCGGTACGGCAGGCCGTACTGTCGGCCGTCGGCCTGCCAGATCTCCACCGAGGAGCCGATGTTCTCGACCTCGGCCTGCACCTGGTCGGTGATGTCCTTGAGGTAGTCGGCCTCGGCCTGCTCGCGCAGCTCGCCGCCGCCCCAGGCCTGGAAGATGTCCGGCGGGTCGTTGCTCAGCAGGGCGGCGGGCAGCCGGGTGCGCTGCAGCTGGTTGGTCTCGATCGCCTCGATCTCGATCGTGACGGTCGGGTGGAGCGCGGAGAAGTCGTTGGCGACCTTCTCCCAGTACTCCTTGCCGGGCCCGTCCTGGGAGGCGTTGTGCCACCAGGTCAGGGTCACCGGGTTCTCGTACAGCTCGCCAGCGGGCTCGGTGCTGTCGTCACCGTTGCTGCATCCGGCGGCTAGCAGGGAGCTGGTCAGAAAGAGCGCTAGGACGGCGCCTGCGCGGCGCGGTATTGCCATCATGATCTCCTCGACTGGTCAGTCGGGTGCTTGGCCTGTCGGGGAGTTTTACAGCCGCGTAACGCGGTGTCAATCGGTATCGATAACGTTTTCGACTCGGCGGTGACGCGCCGCCGTCGGACCCCTATCATCGTCGACGTGGAGTTCTCGCAGCGTGTGAAGATGTCGGACGTGGCCCGGGCGGCCGGCGTCTCCGTGGCGACGGTATCGAAGGTCGTCAACGGTCGTTACGGCGTTGCGCAGGCGACGGTCGAGCGGGTGCAGCAGGTCATCCACCAGCTGGGATACGAGGCGAGTCTGGGCGCGCAGAGCCTGCGCAGCCATCGCACCAACGTGCTGGGGATCCTGGTGGCCGAGTTCGAACCCTTCTCCACCGAGCTGCTCAAGGGCGCCTCCAAGCAGGTCGCCGGCACTGGCTACCAACTGCTGGCCTACTCCGGCGGGGACGGGGCCGGCACGGCCGTCGGCTGGGAACGCCGGTCGCTGGCCCGGCTCTCCGGCACGCTCATCGACGGTGCCGTGATCGTCACGCCGACCGTGGTGGAGACCAAGCAGGGTTTCCACGTGGTGGCGGTCGACCCGCACACCGGCCCGTCCGGTCTACCGACCGTCGACTCCGACAACTTCGCCGGCGCCATCCTGGCGACCAACTACCTGCTCTCCCTCGGCCACCGCCGGATCGGGCACATCACCGGCCGGACCGACCTGGAGTCGGCACGGCTGCGCGAAGCGGGCTTCCGGCAGGCGATGGCCGACGCGGGCGTCCCGGTGGACGAGACCCTGGTGCGGGTCGGTGGGTTCCGCATCGAGAGCGCCGCCGGCGCCGCGGCCGAACTGCTGGCCCTGCCGGATCGACCGAGCGCCATCTTCGCGGGCAACGACCTGTCGGCGATCTCCACATTGAACGTCGCCCAGGAGATGGGTCTGGCGGTGCCCGACGACCTGTCGGTGATCGGGTTCGACAACATCCCGGAGTCGGCGTCGGTCGAGCCGCCGCTGACCACGATCATGCAGCCCTTGCAGCGGATGGGGGCGGAGGCGTTGGGTCTGCTCGTCGACCTGATCGCCGGCGTCGAGCGGGACACCCACATCCGGCTGCCGACCGAGCTGGTGGTCCGCGCGTCGTGCCGTCCCCACCATCCGCCGTACGGCGCCGGCGTCCCGGCCGCCGCAGCCACCCCGGACGGAGTCGCCGCAGCACCGGCATCCGCCCAGGTCGGGCCCACCGCGCCGGCACCTACCGCCGCGCCGAGCACGCTGGCCTGAGGTCCCGGCGAGACGTCCGGTCGCCACCGGTGGCGCAACCGCATTGAGTGACATGGTCATTACTTTGTCGGACGCCCTATGGTGTTTCCGGCCGGCAGGCGTAAAGGTGATCCTGTCGGAGTCGCATCAGCGACGCGTGGATCGTAGGCGTACCGGAGGGCCGATCGGGTGTTCAGCCGCATTGCCATCGTCAACCGTGGTGAGGCCGCGATGCGGCTCATCCACGCCGTCCGGGAGCTGGCTGCCGAGACCGGGGCGCGGATCGAGACCGTCGCCCTGTACACCGACGTCGACCGTACCGCGACGTTCGTCCGTGAGGCGGACATCGCCTACGACCTCGGGCCGGCGTCCGCCCGGCCGTACCTCGATCTGACGGTCCTGGAACGCGCCCTGGTGGCGACCGGCGCCGACGCGGCGTGGGTCGGCTGGGGTTTCGTCGCCGAGTCCCCGGCGTTCGCGGAGCTGTGCGAGAAGACCGGCGTCACCTTCGTCGGACCGAGCGCGCACGCGATGCGGCAGCTCGGCGACAAGATCGGCGCGAAGCTGATCGCCGAGGAGGTCGGCGTGCCGGTCGCCCCGTGGAGCCGGGGCGCGGTCGAGACCCTGGAGGCCGCCGTGGCGGCGGCGGGTGGCATCGGCTACCCGCTGATGTTGAAGGCGACCGCCGGTGGCGGCGGGCGCGGCATCCGGGTGATCACCAACGAGGCCGAGCTTGTCGACGCGTACGAGCGCACCAGCCAGGAAGCCGCCCGCGCGTTCGGTAGCGGCGTCGTGTTCCTGGAACGGCTGGTCACCGGTGCCCGGCACGTGGAGGTCCAGGTGATCGCCGACGGTCAGGGCACCGCCTGGGCACTCGGCGTACGGGACTGTTCGGTGCAGCGGCGCAACCAGAAGGTGATCGAGGAGTCGGCGTCGCCGGTGCTCAGCCCGGCGCAGGCCGCCGACCTCAAGGCGTCGGCCGAACGGCTCGCCGTCGCGGTCGGCTACCGGGGCGCGGCGACCGTCGAGTTCCTCTACCACCCCGGTGACTGCATGTTCGCGTTCCTCGAGGTCAACACCCGGCTGCAGGTGGAGCACCCGATCACCGAGTCCACCACCGGATTCGACTTGGTCAAGGCGCAGCTGCACGTGGCGTCGGGCGGTCGGCTGGAGGGCGACCCGCCGGTGGAGCGTGGGCACGCCGTCGAGGCCCGGCTCAACGCCGAGGACCCGGACCGCGACTTCGCGCCCTCGCCGGGCCGGATCGCCCGGCTGGACCTGCCCGCCGGGCCCGGGATCCGGGTGGACACCGGGGTCAGCGAGGGCGACACCATTCCCGCCGCCTTCGACTCCATGATTGCCAAGATCATCGCGTACGGACGGGACCGTGACGAGGCGCTCGGCCGGCTGCGCCGGGCGATGGCGAACACCACCGTGATCATCGAGGGCGGTGCGACGAACAAGAGCTTCGTGATCGACCTGCTCGATCAGCCCGAGGTGATCGACGCCAGCGCGGACACCGGGTGGATCGACCGGGTCCGCGGTGAAGGCCGGCTCGTCGCGCACCGGCACGTCGCCGTCGCCCTCGCCGCTGCCGCGATCGAGGGCTACGAGGCCGACGAGCGCGTCGAACGGCAGCGACTGCTGGCCACCGCGTCCGGCGGACGTCCGCAGGTGCAGCACGCCAGCGGCCGACCGGTGGACCTCAAGCTGCGCAGCGTCGGCTACCGGGTACGGGTGGCGCGCACCGGCGCGTACCGGTTCCGCGTCGGCATCGAGGTGGCAGACGTCGTGCACAGCGCCGACGTCGAGCTGGACCGTTTCGACCGGCACACCGGGCAGATCGTCGTCAACGGCAGCCGGCACCGCCTGGTCACCGGAACGCACGGGCCGGTGCACCTGATCGAGGTCGACGGGGTGACTCACCGGGTCAGCCGCGACGAGGGCGGCGTGCTCCGCGCACCGATGCCCGCCCTGGTCGTCGCCACCCCGGTGCCGGTCGGCGCCGAGGTCGAAGCGGGCACACCGGTGCTGGTACTCGAGGCCATGAAGATGGAGACGGTGCTGCGGGCACCGTTCAAGGCCCGGCTGAAGGAATCCGCCGTGTCGGTCGGAAACCAGGTCGAGGCGGGTGCACCGCTGCTGAGGTTGGAGCCGGTCGCGGACGACGCGGCAGCCGGTCCGGAGACCGGGGCGGCCGCGCCCGTCGAGCTGGACATGCCCGCCGCGTCCGGGGCGCTCCCACCGGCCGAACGGTGCCGTCGGGGTCAGGAGGGTCTGCGCGGACTGCTCCTCGGCTTCGACGTCGACCCGCACGACGACCGCCGCGTCCTCGACGACTATCTGGTCGCGCGCCGGGCCGCCGCCGAGGACGGCGACCGGCCGTTGGCCGCTGAGATCGATCTCATCGAGGTCTTCGCCGACCTCGCCGAGCTGAGCCGCAACCGGCCGACCGACGCCGACGGCGGTGACGGGCACGTCCACAGCGACCGCGAGTACTTCCACACCTACCTGCAGAGCCTCGACGTCGAACGGGCCGGCCTGCCGGACGCCTTCCAGACCAAGCTCGCCAAGGCGCTCAGCCACTACGGCGTCACCGATCTGGAGCGCTCCGCCGATCTCGAAGCCGCTGTTTTCCGGATCTTCCTCGCACTGCAGCGTGCCGCCGCCGACGCCACGGTCGTCGCCACACTGCTGCGCGCGTGGCTGCGGGAGCCGCCGCCCGGCCAGTCGCTGCACGAGCCCGCCGGTCTCGCCCTGGAGCGACTGGTCGCCGCCACGCAGGTCCGCTTCCCGGTGATCGCCGACCTTGCCCGAGGCGTGGTGTTCGCCTGGTTCGCCCAGCCGTTGCTGCGCCGCAACCGGGCCACCGTCTACGCCCGGGTCCGCGCGCACCTGCGTCACCTGGACGCCCATCCGGACACGCCGGAGCGCGCCGAGCGCATCGCCGACATGGTCCGCAGCACCGAACCGCTGGTCCGGCTCCTCGGCCAGCGGATCGTCCGTGACCACCTCGACAACGCGGTCATGCTGGAGGTGCTGACCCGCCGGTACTACGGCAACAAAGGGCTCACCGCGGTCCACGCCCACCAGGTCGCCGGCTGCACCTTCGTGGTCGCCGAGCGGGCCGACTCGAGCGTGGTCACCGCCGCCGTGGCCATCGATGCCCTGGGCACCGCCCTCGACGGGCTCGCGGAGCTGGCCGGTGGCCGGGAGTCCATCGACGCCGATATCTATCTCGCCTGGGAGAACCAGCCGGAGGACTTCGATGCGATGGCGGCGGCGCTGCTCGAGGTCGTCGTCGCGCACCCGCTGCCGCCCCAGGTCCGCCGGGTGACCACCACCATCGCGGGCCGCGCCGGCGCGGTGATGCACCACCACTTCACGTTCCGCCCATCGAGCCGGGGAATGGTCGAGGAACGGCTGATCCGCGGCCTGCACCCGTACATCGCGCAGCGCATGCAGCTGGAGCGGCTGCGCAAGTTCGACCTGACCCGGCTGCCCTCGCTGGACGAGGAGGTCTACCTTTTCCAGTGCGTCGCACGGGAGAACCCGTCGGACCAGCGTCTCGTCGCGTTCGCGCAGGTACGCGACCTGACCCAGCTGCGTGACCACGATGGACGCCTGGTGTCGCTGCCGACCACCGAGGACACCGTCGCGGCCTGCCTCGACTCGATCCGCCGAGCCCAGTCGCGTAGACCGTCGAAGACCCGCTTCACCACCAACCGGATCGTGATCTACGTCTGGCCGCCGAACGACCTCACCCGCCAGGAGATGGAGATGATCGCCGGGCGGATGCGCCCGACGACCGCGGGCGCCGGACTGGAGGAGATCCTGTTCATCGGGCGCCAACGCGACCGGGCGACCGGCGAGCTGACGAAGATGGCGGTACGAATCGCCTTCGACGCCACCGGCGGCGCCGAACTGGTCGTCGGCGAGCCGCCGGTCGAGCCGGTCGAGCCGTTGGACGACTACCGGCTGAAGGTGCTGCGGGCGAGCAGCCGCAACACGGTGTACCCGTACGAACTGACCGGCCGGCTCGGCGACTTCGTCGAGCACGACCTCGACGCCGACAACGCGTTGGTGCCGGTCGACCGGCCGAAGGGGGGCAACAGCGCGGCGATCGTCGCCGGTGTGGTCAGCACGGCCACCACCCGTCACCCCGAGGGTGTCACCCGGGTCGTGCTGTTCGGCGATCCCACGAAGTCGCTCGGCGCCCTGTCCGAGCCGGAGTGCCGCCGGATCATCGCGGCCCTGGACCTGGCCGAGCGGATGCGGGTGCCGGTGGAGTGGTACGCGCTGTCCGCCGGGGCCCGGATCTCCATGGAGTCGGGCACCGAGAACATGGACTGGGTGGCCGCCGCGCTCAAACGGATCGTCGAGTTCACCCAGGCCGGTGGTGAGATCAACATCGTGGTCGCGGGCATCAACGTCGGCGCCCAGCCGTACTGGAACGCCGAGGCGACGATGCTCATGCACACCAAGGGCATCCTGGTGATGACGCCGGACTCGGCGATGGTACTCACCGGCAAGCAGTCGCTGGACTTCTCCGGCGGGGTGTCCGCCGAGGACAACTTCGGCATCGGCGGCTACGACCGGGTGATGGGTCCGAACGGGCAGGCGCAGTACTGGGCGCCGAGCCTGACCGCCGCGCGGGACGTGCTGCTGGCCCACTACGACCACACGTACGTCGTACCGGGCGAAACCGGGCCCCGGCGGGCGACCACCACCGACCCCACCGACCGCGACGTCTCCACCTTCCCGCACACGGTGGCCGGCAGCGACTTCACCACTGTCGGTGAGATCTTCTCGGCCGAGGCCAACCCGGACCGCAAGAAGCCGTTCGACATCCGGACCGTGATGCGGGCGCTGGCCGACCAGGACCACCCGGTGCTGGAACGCTGGGCGGGGATGGCCGACGCGGACACCGCCGTCGTGCAGGACGTGCATCTCGGCGGCATCCCCGTCTGCCTGCTCGGCATCGAGTCGCGGACGGTGCCGCGGCGTGGCTTCCCGCCCACCGACGGTCCGGACACCTACACCGCCGGCACGCTGTTCCCGCAGTCGTCGAAGAAGGCGGCGCGGGCGATCAACGCGGCCAGCGGTAACCGGCCGCTGGTGGTGCTGGCCAACCTGTCGGGCTTCGACGGCTCGCCCGAGTCGATGCGCAAGCTGCAGCTGGAGTACGGCGCCGAGATCGGCCGGGCGATCGTGAACTTCCGTGGGCCGATCGTGTTCTGTGTGATCTCGCGGTACCACGGTGGCGCGTTCGTGGTCTTCTCGAAGGCGTTGAACCCCGCCATGACGGTGCTCGCGCTGGAAGGTTCGTTCGCCTCGGTGCTCGGTGGCGCTCCCGCCGCCGCAGTGGTGTTCTCCGGCGACGTGGACGCCCGTACCGCGCGCGACCCGCGAATCCGGGACCTGGAGGCGCGGGTGGCCGCGGCGGCCGGGACCGATCGCGCCGCGTTGGCCGCCGAGCTCGACGAGTTGCGCTCGTCGGTACGGGCGGAGAAGCTGGGCGAGGTGGCCACCGAGTTCGACCGGATCCACGACATCCGGCGCGCCGTCGAGGTCGGCTCGGTGGATGCCGTCATCGGCGCCGCCGAGCTGCGCCCGCGGATCATCGCCACCATCGAATCCCGGCTACGGGAGGGGCGGTGACAGCGGACCTTCCGACCGGGCGGTAGGATTGTCGGGCTCCGAGTGGAGCGGGAAGCGGAGGCCACCGATGGCTCGTGCGACGTCCAACCGCCCGGCGGCGACCCGGCGCAGGCAACGCTGGGCCGACGGCTACGACCCGGAGAACACCCGCAAGTCGTTGATCGCCAGCGCGCTGGAACTGTTCGGGCGTCGGGGTTTCGACCGGACGTCGGTACAGGAGATCGCCGACCAGGCCGGGCTGACCAAGGGTGCCTTCTACCACCACTTCGAGAGCAAGGACGACCTGCTGCGGCACATCCAGGAGGAGTACCTGGAGGCGCAACTGGCCGCGATCCAGCAGATCGAGGCCGGCAGCGACGACCCAGCGGTACGGGTGGCGGAGCTGATCCGGTTCAGCCTGACCAGCGTGGCCGAGTACCGGGCACACGTGACGATCTTCTACCAGGAGCGGCGGTACCTCGCCGGAGACATGTTCGCCGAGGTGACGCGCAAGCGGGACGCGGTGGAGGCGGCCTTCGCCGGCATGATCTCCGACGGTATCGCCCGTGGTGTCCTCCGCGCGGACATGGACCCGCGGATCGTCACCTTCGGGCTGGTGGGCATGTGCGCCTGGGCGTACCAGTGGCTCAACGTCGACGGTCCGCTCAGCATCGACGAGGTGGCGCGCCAGTTCAGCGCGATGGTGCTCGACGGTCTTCGCTGAACCGGGAAGGGCCGGTCAGCCGGCGAGCAGCTGGCGGGCCATGACGACCCGTTGCACCTGGTTGGTGCCCTCGTAGATCTGGGTGATCTTGGCGTCGCGCATCATCCGTTCCACCGGGAAGTCACGGGTGTACCCGTAGCCGCCGAGCAGTTGGACGGCGTCGGTGGTGATCTTCATCGCCGCGTCGGAAGCGAAGCACTTGGCTGCCGCGCCGAAGTAGGTCAGGTCCGGCTCGCCCCGCTCGGACCTGCCGGCGGCCGCGTAGGTGAGCTGCCGTGCCGCCTCCAGGGTCATGCCCATGTCCGAGAGGAGAAACTGGACCCCCTGGAAATCGGCGATGGCCCGGCCGAACTGCTGTCGTTGCCGTACGTAACCCAGGGCGTAGTCCAGCGCGCCCTGGGCGATGCCCAGGGCCTGAGCGGCGATGGTGACCCGGGTGTGGTCCAGCGTCCGCATCGCCGTCGCGAAGCCGGTTCCCGGCGCACCGATGACCCGGTCCGCCGGGACGCGGACGTTGTCGAGGTACACCTCGCGGGTCGGGGATCCCTTGATGCCGAGCTTGCGCTCCGGCGCGCCGAAGCTGACCCCGGGATCGGACCTCTCCACCACGAAGGCGGAGATGCCGCGCGAGCGTGCCGCCGGGTCGGTGACGGCGAAGACCGTGTAGTACTCGCTCAGTCCGGCGTTGGTGATCCAGCGCTTGACCCCGTTGAGCACCCAGGAGTCGCCGTCGCGTTCGGCGCGGGTCCGCATGCCGGCCGCGTCGCTGCCGGCGTCGGGTTCGGACAGGCAGTACGAGAACATCGCCTCGCCCCGGGCGACCGGTGGAAGATACCGCTGCTTGAGGTGCTCGCCGGCGGCGAGCAGCAGCGGCATGGTCCCGAGCTTGTTGCCGGCCGGGATCAGTGACGAGGTGGCACACGCCCGCGCCACTTCCTCGATGACGATCGCGGTGGCGAGGGCGTCCGCACCGGCGCCGCCGTACTCGACGGGGATGTGCGGGGCGTGGAAGTCGGCGGCGCGCAGCGCGTCGTAGGAGGCCTGCGGGAACTCGGCGTTCTCGTCGGCGGCCGCCGCGTGCGGTGCGACCTTGTCGTCGCACACCTGTCGTACGGCCTCCCGTACGGCGGCGTGCTCATCCGGCAGCTGGTACGCCTCGAACACCACGGAACCTCCCTGCTCAGCGATCCGGAATCTGATGATACCATCCGGTCGGAATGAAGAGGGCCGCCGATGGCCCGTTCGCCAACTGGAGTGACCATGCGAACCGCATCACGGACGATCGTGCGTAGCCCGGGTGACCTGCTCGACCTGGTCGGCACGGAGCTGGGGGCCAGTGCGCCGCAGGTGGTTACCCAGCGGCAGATCGACCAGTTCGCCGACGTCACCGGGGACCACCAGTGGATCCACGTCGACGTCGAGCGGGCGCGGTCCGGCCCGTTCGGCACCACCGTCGTGCACGGATTCCTGACCCTGGCGCTCGTCCCGCGCCTGCTCGCGGACATCCTCGAGGTGCAGACCTTCGCCATGGGCGTCAACTACGGGCTGGACCGGGTCCGGTTCGTCCGGCCGTTGCCGCCCGGTGTGCCGATCCAGGGCACCGCAACGCTGGTGTCGGCCCAGCCGATCGCCGCCGTCCCCGGTACCGGGGACGGCGTGCAGGCCAAGGCCTCGGTGACAGTGGAGTTCGCCGACCAGTCGACTCCCTGCTGCGTGGCCGAGATCCTGTTCCGGTACTACAGCTGAGTCGCGTCGGCGTTTGGCGACGGCGCGGCGTCCCCATCCCGCTCACTCGGTCGCGGTGGCCGACGGACTGACGAACCGTCCCCGGTAGAACGACAACGCCGGCACGCTCGTCGGCTTCAGATGCACGTGGTCGATGTCGAGCAGGAAGATGACATGGTCACCGCTGGTGATCACCTCGTCGCGTCGTCCGGCGAGCACCGCCGGTGTGCCGGGCAGCAGCGGAACCCCGTCCGGACCGGGCAGCCAGGACACCCCGGCGAGTTTCTCCGCGCCGGTCAGACCGGACGTGGCGAACCGGCGCGCCACGTCCTCCTGGTCCCGGCTGAGGATGTGGATGGCGATCCGTTCGGATCCGACCAGGGTCGGGAAGCTGGACGAGGAGCTGGTCACACAGAACAGCACCTTCGCCGGCTGCAGCGAGACCGAGGTGAACGAGTTCACGGTCAGCGCGGCGACGCCGCCCTGGGCGGTGATCGCGGTGACCGCGGTGACGCCGGTGGGGAAGTGACCACACACCTGACGGAACTCCGTCGAGTCGAACAGTGGCTCGGCCGTCATCGGGAGGTCACCGCCTGGGGGAGGAGTCGTGCCCGGGGCGCAGGCCGCCGTCGAGCTGGATGAGGCAAAGTGAATGGCCGCCGGGATCCTTCACCAGGTGAAGACGTCCGTACGGGCTCCGGACCGGGCCGACGGTCGGCGTCCCGCCGAGCGCGCAGACCCGCCGCAGCGCGTCGTCCAGGGAATCCACGGCGAAGTAGGTGATCCACTTCGCCGGGATCAGGTTCGGCCAATCGTTGTCGAGTGCCAGCACGCCGGCGACCGCGACGTCGCCGAGCATCAGCAGGGTGTACGGGCGGGCGGTGGGCGTGTCTGTCGTCCGCCGGGTGACGTAGCCGAACAGGGACCGGTAGTAGCTCACCGAGGCGGCGGGCTCCCCGGTGTTCAATTCGTTCCAGCACAGTGCGCCGACCGAGTTGAGCAGCTGCACGCCGGTGCGCGACTCGCCCTGGTAGAGGCCGAACGCGGCGCCGAACGGGTCGATGACGACGGCGCCGGTGCCGGCGGCCGGCAGATATCGCGGCGGGGTGACCAGCTCGCCGCCGAGCTGGACCGCCCGGGTGGCGCTCCGACTGACGTCGTCGACCGCGAAGTAGACGATCCAGCCCCTTGGCCGGCCGGCGTGCAGCGCGGCGGCGTCGGAGATGCCGGCCACGTCGCGTCCGTCGATGCCACACATCCGGTAGGTGGTGGCACCGAGCCGTTCGGCACGCACCGTCCAGCCGAGTAACGCGCGGTAGAACGGTTCGACCTTGTCCGGATCGGGGGTGGCCAACTCCACCCAGACGGCCTCGCCAGCCTGGAATCGACCGCTCATCGGTCCGCCCCGCGCGCGGCGACACCGGCGACGATGGTGCGCGCCGAGACGTCGTAGGCGTGATCGGGCCGGCCGGTGGCCCGGCTCGACTCGACGACCTCGACCACTGCTCGCAGGGTGCGGCCGGGTACGGCGAGCAGCGCCTCGACCAGAGCCGCGGTCGCGCGGTCGAGATCGTCGTCGGCGACGACCTCGGCGACCAGCCCCCAGGCGAGCATCTGGTCGGCGGACGCGGTCGTGGCCCCGGTCAGCAGGTGGTAGGCCTGTGGCCGGGGTAGCGCCCGGGCGATCGCGTAGCCGACGCCGGCGGGGGCGAAGCCGAACCGGGCCTCGGGTAGCGACAGGCGGGCGCTGGTCGCGGCGATCGGCAGGTGTACGGCGTCGAGCAGGCCGGCGCCGAAGCCGATCACCCGGCCCCGGACCGCGGCGACCACTGGCACCGGGAGTCGCCGGATCCGCCGCAGTGCGGCGTCGCTGGCGCGCAGGCTGTCCGCCACCGTCTCGGGTGAACTGCCGGCCAGCTCGGTGAACGCCGTGGTGTCCCAGCCACCGCAGAAGTTCCGGCCGGCCATCGCGAGCTCGACGACCGCGCAGCTGTCAACGGCCGCGGCGGTCTCCAACGCGTGGACGAGTTCATGCAGCGCGGTGTCGTCGAAGCAGTTGCCGCGGGCCGCGTTGTCGTAGCGCACCCGGATGAGGCGTCCGTCGTGCCGAGGGGTGAGGGTAGGGGCCACCGGTGCATCATACATACCGGTCGGTATGTTCACAACGCCGCTGGCTGGCTGGCCTTTGTCACGCGAATGTCATAGTCGAGATACCTGCGCGAACCGTTGACTTGATACCGGCTGGTCGGTACTTTGTGGCGAGCGTCACCGGCGCGCAACGCGGCGACGTGAACGGGTCCATCGCTGTGAAGGACACCCCTGATGATCATGAAAATCCTGCGTTCCCGGCGGCCCCTCGTGGCCGCCGCCGCCATCACTGTCGCCAGCGTCGGCCTGACCGCCTGCGGTGGCACCGAACCCGATGACACCGGGTCGTCCGGCCCGACCATCATCCGTGCGCTGCTCGCGGCCCAGCCCGCCACCCTCGATCCGATCGTCGGTGCGCGCTCCGCCCAGGTGGTCTGGGCGACAATGCTCGAACCACTGATCGACATCGACGAAGACCTCGCGCCCACCGACACCGGTCTGATCACCAACTGGACCCGTACCGACGCCACGACCTGGACGTTCACCGTCCGCCCCGACATCACCTTCAGCAACGGGGAAGCGGCCGACGCGGCCGCCGTCGCGAACACCATCACCCTCACCCGCGACACCGAGGGGTCACCGCTGAAGTCCTACTTCAGCAACGTCACCTCGATCGAGGCAACCGACGACGCCACCGTCGTGGTCACCACCGGCACGCCGCAGTACAACATTCCCGACCTGCTCACCACGGTCTACCTGGTCCCACCGGCCTACTACCAGGAGCAGGGGTCCGAAGGCTTCGCCGCAGCACCAGTCGGCACCGGCCCGTACGTGTGGGCCGGCGCCAACGCCGGCCGCGACATCTCGGTCACCAAGAACCCCGACTACTGGGGCGACGAACCGACGAACGACGGCGTCACCTTCACCTGGGCAAACGAGGCCGCGCAGCGGCTCGCGTTGATCCAGAGCGGGACCGTGGACGTCTCCTTCGACCTACCGCCGGCCCAGGCGCAGGCGGCCGAGGCGGCCGGGGTCGACGTGGTCCGCACCGAGACCGCCATCAAGATCATCGCCTTCCTCGACTCGACCAAGGCCCCGTTCGACGACCCGCAGTTGCGCGAGGCCGCTGCCCTGGCCATCGACCGGGACGCGATCGTCAGCGGCATCTTCGACGGCCAGGCCGCCGCCGACGCCGGACTGCTCAACGTCCGGCCCGGCCAGCAACCGCAGGACAGCGTCACCGCAGACCCGGCAAAGGCCGCGCAACTCGTCGGTGACGCGGCCCCGGCCGTGCAGATCACCTATCCGGCGGCGCAGTACACCAACATCGAAGAGGTCGCCCAGGCCGTGGGCGGCAGCCTCGAACAGGCCGGCTTCACGGTCAGCTACGAGCCGCTCGACTACGGCACCCTGGTGCAGCGGATCATCGGCCGCCAGGTCCCCGGCGTCGCCATCTTCGCCGGAGTACCCAACGTCGCCGTGCCGGACTACTTCGTCAGCGGCTTCATGAAGACCGCGTCGTTGACCGGCAACTGCCCCGACCCGCAGATCGACCAGCTTGCCCAGCAGGCGCTCGAACAGGACAGCGCCGAGCAGGCTGCCCCGATCTACGAGCAGCTCAACACCATCGGAGTGGTCGAGAAGCACTGCTACGTCCCGCTCTACCGGCAGATCTTCAACTACGCGACCGGCCCCGGTGTCACCGGCGTCGACTTCGGTCCGCTGAACACCGTGGACTTCACGAAGACGACCCGCTGACGATGACCGGAGCAGCGCAGACGGGGGTGTCGGGCGAACCCGCCCGGCACCCCCGCACCCCGGACACCGACACCGCCGTGCTGGTGGTCGACGATCTGGTCGTCGAGCACCGCGACCGGAGCACGGGGACGGTGCTGCGCGCGGTCGACCACGTGTCGCTGCGCATCGGCGCCGGCGAGAGCGTCGCCGTCGTCGGCGAATCCGGATCCGGCAAGACGACGCTCGCCATGGCGGCCACCGGGCTGGGCACCCGTGGCGACGGAGCCATCCGGCTGCTCGGGCACCAGCTCTCCTCGATCAGTCGGGCGCGGCTGCGGCGGCTGCGCCCCGAGGTGCAGGTGGTCTTCCAGGATCCGCACGGGTCGCTCGACCCGCGGCAGTCGGTCCGCTCCGGGCTGCGGGAACTGCGCCGGCTGCAACCCGAGCGCACCTCCTGGATCAGCGACACCGAACTGCTCGACCGGGTCCGGCTCGCGCCGCAGATCCTCGACCGCTACCCGCACCAGCTCTCCGGCGGCCAGGCCCAGCGGGTCTGCATCGCCCGGGCACTGCTGATGCGGCCGCGGCTGATCGTGGCGGACGAACCGACCTCCGGCCTCGACGTCTCGGTGCAGGCCGACGTGCTGGCGCTGCTGGCCCAGATCCGGCAGAGCACCGGCGCGGCCCTGCTGATGATCAGCCACGACCTCGCCGTCGTGCGCTCCGTCTGCGACACCGTGTACGTCATGTACCAGGGCCGGGTCGTCGAGTCGGGTCCGTGCGAGTCGGTCTTCGTCACTCCCCGCAACGACTACACGCGCGAGCTGCTCGCCGCGATGCCCGGTGCCCGCTGGAGGTCGCGCCGATGAAGGCCAGCACCGTCCGACGGGTCGGCAGCCGCCTGGCGTCGCTGCTGGCGTCCCTACTCATCGCGCTGAGCCTGGCGTTCGCCCTCGGGCGGCTCTCCGGCGATCCGACCGTGGCGATCCTCGGACCGATGGCCACTCCGGAGCAGCGGGACGCCCTGCGGCACGAACTCGGTCTCGACCTGCCGCTGGTCGTCCAGTATCTCGACTACCTCAAGGGCATCCTCACCGGTGACCTTGGCCAGTCGCTGCAGTTCTACCAGGCCAACACGACCCTGATCGCCGACCGGCTGCCGTTCACCCTGCAACTGGTCGCCGCCGGCATGGCACTCGCCGTACTGGTCGGGGTGCCGCTCGGGGTGCTGGCCGCGACCCGGGAGGGCACCTGGTGGGACCGCGCCGCCTCCACCGTCGCACTGCTCGGCCAGTCGGTGCCCGTCTTCTGGTTCGGCATGATGCTGGTGGCGCTGTTCGCCGTGAACCTCGGCTGGCTGCCCGCCGGGCAGTCCGGCACCCCGCAGCATCTGGTCCTTCCCGCGGTCACCATGTCGGTGTACCCGATGGCCCAGATCGCCCGGCTCACCAGGGCGTCGATGAGCGAGACGTTGGCCGAGCCGTACATCGACTCCGCCCGGGCCCGCGGGCTGCGCGGCCGGCGGGTGGTGTGGCGGCACGCGTTCAAGAACGCGATGATGCCGATCCTGACCATCGTCGTGCTGCAGACCGGCATTCTGCTCTCCGGCGCCGTCGCGATCGAGTACGTCTACTCCTGGCCCGGCCTCGGTCAGCTGGCGCTGCAGGCCATCCAGTTCCGGGACTTCCCGCTTGTCCAGGCGATTGTCGTCTTCGGTGCGTTGACGTTCGTCCTGCTGAACCTGCTCGTCGACGTGATCCATTCGGTCGTCGACCCGAGGGTGAGGTGACGGCCATGAGCCGAACCGATGTGCATCCGGCACCCACGACGCAGACCCCACGACGCCCGGTACGGCGGGCCCGTACCTCGGTGTTCTGGCTGTCCCTGCCGCTGGTGGTCGTCGCCGGCCTGGTGCTGGTACTGCCGCTGACCGGACTGCTGCCGGAGCCCGGGCAGGACCTGGCCGCGACCCGGCGACCGCCCGCCTTCCTCGACGGCGGAACCTGGGCGCATCCACTCGGCACCGACAAACTCGGCCAGGACGTCCTGACCCAGTTCGTCTCCGCCGGCCGGCTGACCATCCTGATCGGCGTCGCCGGCGCCCTGGTCGCCATCGGTCCCGGCACCCTGCTCGGCGTCCTGGCCGGCTACTTCCGCAGCTGGGTCGACCGGGTCATCTCGGTGCTCATCGACGCCCAGCTGGCCCTGCCGTTCATCCTGGTCGCCCTCGCGATCATCTCGAACCGGGGCAGCTCCCTGCCGGTGCTGTTCCTGGTGCTGGCGCTGACCGGTTGGGCGGTCTGCGCCCGGGTCACCCGGTCGGCGACCCTGGCGATCCGCGAGCGGCAGTTCGTCACCGGTCTACGGGCGGCCGGCGCGTCGGAGGCGCGGATCGTCTTCCGGCACGTCCTGCCCAACCTCGCCGGTACGGTCGTCGCGCTCGGCACCCTCCAGATCGGCACGGCGATCCTGATCGAGAGCGCGTTGAGCTTCCTCGGCCTCGGCGTACCGCCACCGAGTGTGAGCTGGGGGTCGATGCTCGCCTCCGGCCAGGACGAGCTGAGCCAGGCCTGGTGGATCGCGCTCTTCCCCGGGCTTGCCATCACCTTGCTGGTGCTGCTGGTCAACCTGTTGGGCGACGCGCTGCTCACCCACCACGACCCACGGAAGAGGCGCCGATGACCGCGCTGCTGAGCGTTCGCGGCCTGTCCGTCGTCGCCCGACTCGCCGACGGCGACCTGCGGCTGCTCGACGACGTCGACCTCGACGTCGACCGAGGCCGGATCGTCGGCGTAGTCGGCGAATCCGGCAGTGGCAAGACCACCCTGGCCCGCACCGTCGTCGGGCTGCTCGAACGCAACGTCGATGTCGAACAGGGCCGGGTCACGCTCGCCGGCGACGAGGTGGTGGCTCCTGGCGTGGACCGCACCGACCGGGTCCGGGGCAGCGCCGTGGGCATGGTCTTCCAGGACGCCTCCCGGTCGTTGAACCCGCTGATGAGGGTCGGCACACAGCTCGCCGAGGTGCTGCGCCGCCACGTCCGGGGCATCTCCCGGGCCGAGGTCGAGCGCCGCTCGGTGGAGGTCCTGGCGCAGATGCGCATCACCGACCCGGCGCGGGTGCTGGGCAGCTACCCGCACCAGCTCTCCGGCGGGCTGCGCCAGCGGGTCGCCATCGGTCTGGCCGTCGTCACCCGCCCGGCGCTGGTGATCGCCGACGAGTGCACCACCGCCCTCGACGTCACCACCCAGACCAAGGTCGTCGGGCTGTTCCGCACCCTGGTCGACGAACTCGGCATCGGCCTGCTCTTCGTCACCCACGACCTGATGCTCGCCAGCGACCTCTGTGACCGGATCGCGGTGATGAGCGGCGGCCGGGTCGTCGAAGAGGGTGCGGCCGAGCAGGTGCTGGATGAGCCGCAACAGGAGTACACCCGGCGACTGCTCGCCGCCATCCCCTCGTGGAGTTGAAGGAGAACCGCGACACATGCCTGACCAGCCCGGCATCGACGGCTACGCGGTACACCTGCCGGCGTACGCCCTGCACGACAACAGGCTCGACGCGTCCGGACCGCCCAGGCCGGGCGGACCGGTACGCAGCGTCGCCGCCTTCGACGAGGACACCGTCACCATGGCCGTCGAGGCGATGCGGCAGCTCACCGCCACCGGCCATGTCGGTCGGCAGCTGCTGCTCGCCACCACCAGCGCACCGTACGAGGCGAAGACCTCGGCCGGGGTCGTGCACGCCGCGCTCGGGCTCGATCCGGCCGTCAGCGCGGTCGATCTGCACGGACACCGCTGCGGCGCGACCGCCCTCGACCTCGTCGCGGGCTCCGGCGCCGCGGCGATGCTGGCCGACCTACGGACCACCCGGCCGGGGGCACCGGACGAACTCGCCCAGGGCGACGGCGCCGCAGCGTTCGTCGGCGGCGGTACCCGTGCCGCGACCCTGCTGGCCCGCGCCGGACACACCACCGAGATCCTGGAACGGTGGCGGCTGCCCGGGGAACGGCACGACCGCGTCTGGGACGAACGGTTCACCGCCGACGTCCTCGTCACCGCCGGCCTCGACGCGGCCCGCCGCGCGTTCGCCCTCGCCGGCCTGGACGCCGTCGACGAGGTCGTCGTGTCGTCGTCGAACACCCGTGCCGCCGCGGCGCTGCGCCGCACACTGGGCGGATCGGGGGCCGACGCGAAGGTCGAACGGGCCACCGGTTTCACCGGTGCCGCCCACCCCGCGCTGCTGCTCGCCGCCGCGCTCGACGAGGCGCAGCCCGGCCGGACGATCCTGTTGCTGTCGGCGACCGAGGGCGCCGACGCCTTCGTCTGGCGGGTCGGCGACGGGGTGCGGGCGGCGCGTGGTGGGGCGTCCGTACGCCAGCAGCTCGCCGCCCGGCAACCCGTCGGCTACGGCCGCTACCTGCGCTGGCGCGGACTGCTGGACGTACAGGGTCCGGCCCGGCCGGCATCGCCGGCACCGGCGTCACCGCCGATGGTCCGCCGGTCCGGCTGGAAGTTCCAGCTGGAGGGCAGCCGCTGCGCCGCCTGCGCGAAGGTCACCACGCCGCCGGCCAAGGTCTGCGCCTCCTGCGGCACCGCCGCGACGGGACAGCCGCCAGCGACGGTCCCGCTGCGGGACAAGACGGCCCGGGTGGTGTCCGTGACCACGGACCATCTGACCACCATGCCGGAGCCGGAGGTCGCGGTCGTCGTCGCCGACGTCGACGGCGGTGGCCGGCTCAGCATGTACGCGACCGACGTCGCGCCGGGCGACGTGGCCGTGGGCATGGCGATGACGCCGACGTTCCGGCGGCTGTGGACCACCGATTCGATCCACAACTACTTCTGGAAACTCCGGCCACGGAAGGAGGCCACCGATGGCCAGTAGACGGATGGCCCACGACGTCGCGATCGTCGCGATGGGCTGTACCCCGTTTCGTGACCACTGGCACCGTTCCGCCGACGATCTGCTGGTCGACGCGGTGCACGAGTGCGTCGGGTCGCTGCCCGGTGCCACCCTCGACGACGTCGACGCGTTCTGGGTGGGCACCCAGGGCTCCGGTATGTCCGGGCAGACCCTGGCCCGGCCGCTGCGCCTGGTCGGCAAGCCGGTCACCCGGGTGGAGAACTACTGCGCCACCGGCTCGGAGTCGTTGCGCAACGCGGCGTTCGCGGTCGCGTCCGGGGCGTACGACATGGTGATGGCGACCGGGGTGGAGAAGCTGAAGGATTCGGCGTACTCCGGTCTGGCCGCCGTCTACCCACCCGCCGACGGCACCGACGTCGACTGGACCGCACCCGCCGGATTCTCCCTGCTCGCCCCCGCCTACCAGCAGGCGTACGGCGTCGCGGCGCGGGACATGCGCAGCGCCCTGACCAGGGTCGCGATGAAGAACCACGAGAACGGCGCGTTGAACGAGCGCGCCCAGTTCCGTAGGGCCGTCTCCGCCGAGGCCGTCGAGAACGCGCCGCGCGTCGCCGGGCAGCTCGGCGTGCTGGACTGCTCGGGGGTGTCCGACGGCGCCGCCGCGGCCATCCTGGTCCGCGCCGAGGACGCCTACCGCTACACCGACAAGCCGGTGTTCCTGCGGGGGATGGGGTTCGTCGCGGGGTCGGGCGCGGGTCTGGCCACCGACGGCTACGACTTCACCACCTTCCCGGAGGTGGTGCAGGCGGCGCGACAGGCCTACGACCAGGCGGGCGTCACCGACCCGGCGACGCAGATCTCGCTGGCCGAGGTGCACGACTGTTTCACTCCGACGGAGGTGGTGCTGATGGAGGACCTGGGATTCTCCGAGCGGG
Source organism: Solwaraspora sp. WMMD792 (assembly GCF_029626105.1). Classification (NCBI taxonomy): domain Bacteria; kingdom Bacillati; phylum Actinomycetota; class Actinomycetes; order Micromonosporales; family Micromonosporaceae; genus Solwaraspora; species Solwaraspora sp. WMMD792. The sequence goes on along the minus strand of NZ_JARUBH010000009.1, from coordinate 2,701,161 downwards.
GCAAGGCCTGGCGGGACATTCTCGACGGCCGGTACGACCTCGGCGGCGCGTTGCCGGTGAACACCGACGGCGGTCTCAAGTCGTTCGGCCACCCGATCGGCGCCACCGGGCTGCGGATGGTGTTCGAGTGCTTCACCCAGCTGCGGGGTGCGGCCGGTGCCCGCCAGGTGCCCGACGCCCGGTTGGCCCTCGCGCAGAATCTCGGCGGGCAGCCGGGTTCCTGCGTGGCGTTCGTCGCGGTGCTGGGGAGCCAGCGGTGAGCGCCGAGGTGCGCCTCGACGGGCAGGTCGCGATCGTCACCGGCGCCGGCAACGGGATCGGCCGGGCGCACGCCCTGCTGCTGGCCGAACGCGGTGCCCGCGTGGTCGTCAACGACCTCGGCGGGGCGGTGGACGGTTCGGGTTCCTCCGGTGCGGCGCAGCGGGTGGTCGACGAGATCCGCGCCGCCGGCGGTGTCGCGGTCGCGTCGACCGACTCGGTCGCCACCGCCGCCGGCGGCGCCGACCTCGTCGCCCGGGCCGTGCAGGAGTACGGCCGGATCGACGCGGTGATCCACAACGCCGGCATCCTGCGGGACGGCACGCTGGCCAAGATGCACGAGGAGGACGTCACCGCGGTCCTCGACGTGCATCTCGCCGGTGCGTTCCACGTGCTGCGGCCCGCGTGGGGGCAGATGGCCGAGCGGGGGTACGGGCGGATCGTGCTGACCAGCTCGTCGTCCGGGCTGTTCGGCAACTTCGGCCAGGCCAACTACGGAGCTGCCAAGGCCGGTCTGATCGGGCTGATGAACGTGCTCGCGCTGGAAGGAGCCCGCCGGGGCATCCTGGTGAACGCGATCGCGCCGACCGCCGCGACCCGGATGACCGAGAACCTGCTCGGTGAGCTGACCGACCGGTTCGATCCCCGGCACGTCGCCGCGGTGGCGACCTACCTCGCCTCCGGGCAGTGCCAGCTCAACCGGCACATCCTCACCGTCGGCGGCGGCCGGGTCGGGCGGATCTTCCTCGGCGTCACCCCCGGCTGGTACGGCGGGGCCGAGCCGGTCTCGCCCGACGACATCAGCGCGTCGATCGACGACATCTGCCGGCTCGACGACTTCATCGTTCCCGACAGCGGCGCCGACGAGGTCACGCTGATCCAGCGGGCCCTGTCCGGACCCGTCGGTCCAACCGTCTGAGCCGTCAAGGAAGGGAGCCACCATGCCGGTGAGCGAAGTGCACCATGTGGCCGTGACCGTCTCCGACGTCGACCGGGCTGCGGACTTCTACGAGAAGGCGCTGGGCTACCGTCGGACCCTGCGGGCCGACGTCGCCGGCCCCGGCATCGAGGTGTCGCTGGGCCTGCCCGCCGGCACCGCCGGCCGGGTCCAGTACCTGCAGGGACCGAGCCAGATCGGCCAGTTGGAACTGATCGAGTGGAACGGCACCGCGACCCGGACGGCGACCGGTGGACATCTGGAACTGGGTACCTTCCTGCTCAGCTTCGCGGTGCCGCTGGCGGAGATGGACGAGCTGTACGCCCGGCTGGTCGAGCTCGGCGCGCAGTGCCTGAGCCCGCCGAACCAGGTTCTGCTGGACAACTACGGGCCGATCACCGCTTTCGCGGCCCGTGACCTCGACGGCAACCTGCTGGAGTTCGTGGCGCTGCCGTCCCGGGAGGAGATCCTGGCCCGGCGGCGGGAAGGCGGCAGCTGATGGCGACCAGCAACTTCACCGAAACGCTGCGCCGGCAGGCGCTGCGCCGCGCCGACCGGGAGGCGCTGGTCGACGGAGAGTCCCGCTGGACCTACGCCGAACTGGACGCCGACGTCGACCGGCACGCGGCGGCGCTGCGCGCCGTCGGCATCGGCGTCGGCGACCTGGTCGGGGTGCTCGGGCGCAACACCGCCACGTACGTCATCGAACTGCTGGCGCTGAGCCGCCTCGGTGCCATCTCCGTTCCGCTCAACTGGCGGCTGCACCCCAACGAGCAGGCGTACGTCATCGACCAGGCCGGCGTCACCGCCCTGATCTACGACGACGACTTCGCTGCGGACGCCGCCACCCTGGCGACCACGACCGGCCTGCGGATCACGGTGGCCAACGGCACCCGGGTCGTCGCCGACGCCCGTCGACTGGCCGATCTGCTCGCCGCGCAGCCGCCGGGGGTGCGGGTGCCGGACGCGGAGAAGACCTCGGCCGACATACACCGGCTGCTCTACACCTCCGGCACCACCGCACGCCCGAAGGGCGTCATCCACACCTGCGGCAACCTCACCGCCAACCACCTGGCGCAGGTGCTCGAACTGGAGCTCACCGCAGCCGACCGGATCCTCGTCTCGGCTCCGTTGTTCCACGTCAGCGGGCTGGAGGCGCCGGGCCTGGCGACGTTCGTGGCGGGCGCGACGATGGTGCTGACCCCGACGTTCAAGGCCGCGGACATCGCCCGGACCGTGGCCCGGGAGCGGATCACCGGCATGGTCCTGGCGGCACAGATCCTCTTCGGGCTGCTCGACCGCGACGACCAGTCGGACCTCGGGTCGCTGCGCTACCTGCTCTTCGCCGGGGTCGCGCCCAGCGTGCGGCGCGAGGTGAAACGCCGGCTGCCGCACGTACGGCTGGTGGACACCTTCGGCATGACCGAGCTGTGCAACGGCGTCTGCTACCTGGACGCCGCCCACGAACAGAGCAAGCTCGGCGCGCTCGGCGCGCCGTTCCCCGGGGTGCACATCCGGATCGTCGACGAACACTTCCAGCCGGTGCCGCCCGGCGTGGCGGGGGAGATCATCATCCGGGGCGAGAAGATCTCACCCGGCTACTGGAACGACGACGAGGCCAACCGGCGCACCCGTCGGGACGGTTGGTTCCTGACCGGCGACGTCGGGCGGATCGACGCCGACGGCTACCTGTGGTTCGTCGACCGCCGCGCCGACCTGATCAAGTCCGGTGGGGAGAACATCGCCAGCGCCGAGATCGAACGGGTCATCGCGAAGCATCCCGACGTCAGCGAGGTCGCCGTCATCGGGGTGCCGGACCCGACCTGGGACGAGGTCCCGAAGGCGTACGTGATCCTGCGCGCCGGCGCGACCGCCACCGCAGAGGGGATCCGCGAGCACTGCCGGGCCGAACTGGCCCGGTACAAGGTGCCGAAGTACGTGCAGATCGTGACGTCGCTGCCGCGCAACGACTCCGGCAAGGTGCTCAAGAAGCAGCTGCGCGAGACGGCGGTGGCCGGATGAGTACGGCGAACGTCGCCGCGATGCTGGCCGGTAACGCCCGGAGGTTCGCCGACGCCGACGCGTTGGTCTTCGAGGGCCGGCGGTGGACCCACCGCCAGCTCGCCGCCGACGTCGAGGCCCTGGCCGCTGGTCTGGCCGCCGAGGGAGTCCGCCGCGACGCCCGGGTGGCGATCATCGCCAACAACGTGCCCGAGTTCCTGCTGCTGTCGCTGGCGTTGTCGAAGCTCGGCGCGGTCTTCGTGCCACTGAACTACCGGCTCACCGCCGGCGAACTGGCCAAGCTGCTGCGGCACGCGCGGGTCCAGGCGGTCGCGACGGTCCCGGAGTTCGCCGCGCTGACCGACGCCGCGCTGACCGACGCCGCGCTGACCGACGCCGCGCTGACCGACGCCGCGCTGACCGAGGCCGGCGCCGGCCCGACGGCCGACGTACGCCGGTTCGCGCTGGAACCGATCGACGACGACGGCTGGGTCGACGTGCGCGCGCTGATCGGGAGCCACCGGGGTGCCCAAGTCGCCGACGTCGATCTCGACGAGGCGGCCCTGCACCGGATCGTCTACACCTCCGGCACGACCGGGCTGCCCAAGGGCGTGCTGCTCACCCACGGCAACGTGAACATGAACATGCACGCCCAGATCGTCGAGCTCGGGCTGCGGCCGAGCGACCGGATCCTGAACTTCGCACCGCTGTACCACGTCGGCGGCACCGATCTGCCAGGCTTCGGCATCTGGCATGTCGGCGGCACGATGGTGCTGCACCGGCGGTTCGAGCCGGCGGCGGTACTGCGGGCGATCGAGACCGAGCGGATCACCGGCATGGTGATGGCGGCGACGATGCTGGACATGGTCCGCCGTGCGGCCGACGTCGTCGTCGCCGATCTGACCTCGGTGCGGTGGGTCATCTATTCGCAGGTCACGTCGGCGTTGTTCGCCGTGGCGCGGGAGCTCTTTCCGGACGCCCGGCTGATCGAGGGTTACGGTCTCACCGAGACGTGCAGCGCCCTGACGTACCTGGACGAGGCGCACATGCGGTCCAAGCAGGGGTCGGTCGGCCTGCCCGTGCCGTGGGTCCAGGTACGGGTCGTCGACGCGGACGGCAACGACGTGCTGGTCGGTGACGACGGCGAGGTGATCGCGCGGGGCCCAAAGGTGAGCCCCGGCTACCTCGACGATCCGCAGGCGACCCGGGCGGCCTGGCGCGACGGCTGGTTCCACACCGGCGACATCGGTCGCTTCGACGCCGACGGCTACCTGTACATCCGCGACCGACTCAAGGACATGATCCGCAGCGGTGGGGAGAACATGTCCAGTGCCGAGATCGAGAACGTACTGGCCGACCACCCGCTGGTGCTGGCCGCGTCGGTGGTGGCGGCGCCGCATCCGGTGTGGCTGGAGGTCCCGGTGGCGTTCGTGATCGGCCGACCCGGCCTGGAACCCGAGTCGCTGATCGCCCACGCCCGGCAGCGTCTCGGCGGCTTCAAGGTGCCGAAGGAAATCTACGTAGTGGACGAGTTCCCGACGAATCCGTCCGGCAAGGTGCTGAAGCGGAGCCTGCGGGAGCTGCGGTCGTCGGCGCGCCCGGACTGGACCTACGACCGGCCGCGACGCGACTGACGACTACCGGTGGACGCCGCCGTGTGCCGCAGCAGGGCCTGGGCATGGACGAGGGAGAACCGTTGGGTACCCCGGCCGAGTTCGTCCCATGGCTTACGCCACCGCATCCGCCGGGCGACGTCCCAGGCGGTGGTTTGCCCGTCGGTCCCGGCCAGTGCGCTGACGGTGGCGACCTCGTCACGGTGGAAGGCAGCCAGCTCGTCGGCGCGGGCCGCGACGTCGCGGTACGGGAACTGGTGGGCCGGGCAGGCGATCGTCGCGCCGAGGTCGCGGACGCGCTGCAGCGTCCGGAACAGGTCCGCCGCCGGGTCGTCGTCGGCGCGGCTGACGATCGCGAGCTGGGTGGGGCCCTCGGGCATCATCGTGTCGCCGGTGAAGACCGAGCCGCGGGTGTCGAAGTAGACGGTGTGCCCGTAGGTGTGCCCCGGGGCTGGCACGGCGCGAATGGTCACGTCGCCGAACCGGAACTCGGTCTCGTCGGCCACGGCCAGGTCGATCCGCAGGTCCTCGTGGTGCGCGGTGACCGCGACCGCGTCGGCGTACATCGCCTCGACGACGTCGGGCGGGGCGCCGGTCGTGGTGAGGGCGGTCCGCAGCTGGGTGAGGAAGCCGCCCCTGCCCCGGTGCATGGTGGCGAAGTCGTCGGCCTGCCCCATGACCACCGAGGCACCGGACAGCGCCCGGACCCGGGCGGCGAAGCCGATGTGGTCCGGGTGGTTGTGGGTGAGCAGGACGGTGGAGATCGTCTCGATCCGGTGGCCGATCGCGGCGACCGATTCGGTGAACGACTGCCAGCAGCTCGGGTGGTCGTAGCCGGCGTCGATCAGAACGGCACCGTCACCGATGTCGACCAGGAAGACGGTGACGTAGCGCAGTGCGCTGCCGCGCAGCGGGATCGGGATCGCCCAGACGCCGTCGGTGACCTCGGTCGGAGCCGGTATCTGCCGGGCGTGATAGCTGGCGGCATGCGTGTCGTTCACGGGTCTGGACATCGTCAGACGCCTCCCTTACTGTGGAAACAACAACATACCGGATGGTCGGAATTTAACTCAAGGAGTCCGATGAGCGACGAGCGGACCGGCTTCCGGCTCTGGGCAGCCGCCGAGCCGGACCTGTGCGCGATCGTGACTGCCGACGATCGGCAGATCTCCTACGGCGAGCTGTACGCCGAGGTGAACCGGATCTCGCACGGCCTGCGCACCCGCGCGGGCCTGCGTGCCGGTGACACGGTCGCGGCGGTGATGACCAACAGTGCCGGCATGGTCGCGCTCTACCTGGCCGCGATGCAGTCAGGGCTCTACCTGGTGACGCTCAACTACCACCTGACCGAGCCGGAGATCGCCTACATCCTCGCCGACAGCGGCGCCAAGGTGGTCGTCTGTTCCGGGCGGGTGGAGTCGGTCGTCGCAGCCGCGGCCGCCGTCGGCGTGCCCGGGATCCAGATGTACGTCGACGGAGTCCCCACCACCGATCGCGTTCGTCCGTTGTCGCAGCTCACCGACGGTATGTCGACGGTCAGCCCGGAGCAGACCCCGGCCGGGTCGCTGATGATGTACACCTCGGGCACCACCGGCCGCCCGAAGGGGGTGAAACGGCCCCTGGCCGGAGTCGACGCCGACACCGGTGCGTCGACCTACCGGTGGTTGTTCCAGGAGTTCGGGATGGAACGTCCCGCGTTCGGGTCCTGGCTCGTCTCGGCCCCGCTGTACCACTCGGCGAACATCACCCCCGCGATGGGCGCCCTGCACGCCGGCGGCACGATGGTGCTGATGGACGGCTGGACGCCGGAGGGTTTCCTGCGTCGGGTCCACGAGCGGCGGGTCACCGGGACCAGCATGGTGCCGACCCACTTCTACCGGCTGCTGCAACTGCCCCAGGGCGTTCGCGACAGCTACGACATCTCCTCGCTGCGCTACGTCCTGCACGGTGCCGCGCCGTGCCCGCGCGAGGTCAAGCAGCGCATCCTCGACTGGTTCGGCCCGGTGGTCTACGAGTACTACGGCTCGACCGAGGTCGGCACCACCATCGCCCGCCCGCACGAGTGGCTCGCCCACCCGGGCACGGTCGGTCGTCCGGCCTCCATCTCGACGCTGCGGATCCTCGACGAGCTCGGCAACGAGGTGCCGGTCGGGCAGACCGGCATCGTCTACATGCGTCAGGGCTCCGACCGGGTCGAGTACCACAACGACCCCGGCAAGACCGACGGCGCCCGCCGCGACGGGCTGATGACCGTCTGGGACGTCGGCCACGTCGACGCCGACGGCTTCCTCTACATCACCGGCCGGGCGGCCGAACTGATCCTGGTCGGCGGGGTCAACGTCTACCCGGCCGAGATCGAGGCCGCGTTGCTCGGCCACGACTGGATCGCCGACGCCGGGGTCGTCGGCGTACCCGATCCTGAGTTCGGCGAGGTGCCGCAGGCCCACGTCGTGCTGACCGAGAGCGCGCCCGACGCCGAGACGGCGCTCGCGCAGATCCGCACCTACCTCGCCGAACGGCTGGCCAAGCCGAAACGTCCGCATTCGTACGTCGTCCGCGCGGCGTTGCCCCGCGACCCCAACGGCAAGCTCTACAAGGCGCGGCTCACCCGTGCCCCGGAGGTGTCGGCGTGACCACGACGTGTGAGGTGTCCGACGACAGGGGAGCCCGGCGTGGACTTCGATGACAGCGACAGCGACCTCGCGTTCCGGCGCGAGGCCGGCAGTTGGCTCGACCAGGCGCTGCGCGACGTGCCCGATCAGGAGGAGCTGTCCCAGAGCGAGCGTGAGCACTGGTCACGGGTCTGGCAGGAGCGACTCTGCGCCGGCAACTGGGCCGGGTTGTCCTGGCCGGTCGAGCACGGCGGTCGGGGAATGGACTCGTTGGCGCAGGCGATCTTCAACGAGGAGGCGGCGGTCCGGGGCGCGCCGTACCCGCTCAACGGTGTCGGCATGATGCTGGCCGGTCCGACGATCATCGCGCACGGCGGCGACGAGCAGCAGGCCCGGTACCTGCCGGGCATCCTGCGCGGCGAGGAGTACTGGTGCCAGGGCTTCAGTGAGCCCGGCTCCGGCTCCGACCTGGCGAGTCTGCGTACCGCCGCGACCCGGGTCGACGGCGGCTGGCTGATCAACGGCACCAAGATCTGGACCTCCAACGCGCACAACGCCTCCCGGTGTCTGCTGCTGGCGCGGACCGACCCCGAGGAGCCCCGGCACCGGGGCATCACCTACTTCCTGGCCCCGATGGACCGGTTCACCGTCCGACCACTGGTGATGATCAACGGGGACACCGAGTTCAACGAGATGTTCCTCGACGACGTGTTCGTCCCCGATTCCGACGTGCTCGGCGGGGTCGGCAACGGCTGGAAGGTCGCGCTCACCACGCTCGCCTTCGAACGCGGCAGCATGGCGCTGAACCTGTGGGTGTGGGCCCGACAGGCGGTGGACCGGGTCGTCGATCTGGCGATAGCGCGGGGACTGGCTGACGACAGCGCCGTCGTCGACACGATCGGTGCGTTGCAGTGCGACGCCGAGGCGGTCCGGATCGGGTCGATGCGGATGCTGGCGGAGAGCCGCGCCGGTGGCGTCCCCGGCCCGGAGACGTCGGCGCTGAAGAGTCTGTGGGCCGGCGTGGTGCAGCACGCGAACCGGCTCGCGGTGCAGCTCGACGACGCCGGCGGAGTGCTTCTCGACGGTGCCGGCGCCGCCGCCCGGATGCACCGCTACCTGCGTGCCCGCGCCCACACGATCGAGGGCGGCACGGAGGAAGTCCAGAAGTCGATTCTCGCGGAGCGGGTGCTGAACCTGCCCCGTTCACGTTGAGCGGAGTGGCCGCGTGCACGCGACATTCACCCAGGAACAGCAGGAGATCGGCGGGACCGTCGCGGCCCTCGCCAAGGCGCAGGCCGGCGCGGCGCGGGCCGCGCTGTCAGCCGGTTGGCGGCCCTGCGCCGCCGACGGGCCGCTGCTGCGCGACTTCGGCCTGCTCGGCGTGCCGGAGTCGGCCGGCGGTGTCGGGTCGGCTCTGATCGACCTGCTCGTCGCCGTCGAGGTGCTCGGTGAGCAGCTGGTCCCGACTCGGTTCGCGGCCCACGCGGGCGCCGTACAGCTGCTCTGCGGCGACGACCGACGGTCGGTGCCGCTGCCCGACGAGATTCTCGACGGCCGGCGAGTGCTCACCCCGGCGGTCGACGTGCCGTCCATGGCCGGTTGGCCGGACCGGTCGGTGCCGGATCCGCTGGTGCGGACCCTGGTGCCGTACGCCGCTCAGGCGGACGGGTTCGTCGTCGCCGGTCCCGACGAGGTCTGGATCGCCGACGCTGCCGCACTCGCCGAGCGGGCCGGGGTCACCGAGCGGGCCGGGGTCACCGAGCGGGCCGGGGTCACCGAGCGGCGGTCGTTCGACCCGTCGGTGCCGCTGTCGGACGTGTCGCTGTCCACACCGCAGCGGGTCGACCCGGTCGGCACCGGGTTGTGGCGGGCGACGCTGGTGGTCGCCGCCGAGTTGTGCGGTGTCGCGCAGGGCGCGATCGAGTTGGCCGCCGAGCAGGCCCGTACCCGGGTGCAGTTCGGCAGGGTGATCGGGTCGTTCCAGGGGGTCGCGTTCCAGTTGGCCGAGGCCGCCACCGCGCGCAAGGCGGCGTGGGACCTGACGCTCTACGCCGCCTGGGCGGTCGACAACCGCCGCCCGGACGCCGGGATCCAGGTGCACGCGGCGAAGGCGGCGGCGGGCAAGGCCGCGGTCTTCGCCGCTGAGCGGGGGATCCAGGTGCACGGCGGGATGGGCATCACCATGGAAGCGGATCCGCATCTGTTCCTACGTCGGGCGTTGGTGCTCGACGCCCGGCTCGGCCGTGGCCGGTGGCACCGGCACCGGGCCGGCGCGCTACGGATCGAGGCGCGCCTGGCAGGTCCGGGACACCCTACGGACTAAGGCGCTGACCTGCGCAGACCTTGCAGTGCCAGTAACGCAGCGGTAACATACCGGCTGGTCGGAATAAACGAGGAGTGGTCGTGAAGTTCGGAATCATGAACCTGTTCCCGGTGGCCGACGGGGCATCGGACCATCAGGTGCTACGAGAGACTCTCGACGAGATCCAGCTGGCCGACGAACTCGGCTTCGACTCGATCTGGCTGGCCGAGCACCACTTCTCGAAGTACGGCATCCTCGGCAGCCCGGTCAACTTCGGCATGGCCGTCGCCGAGCGGACCAGGCGGATCACGATCGGCACCGCCGTGCTGGTGCTTCCACTGCATCACCCGCTGCGGCTGGCCGAGGACATCGCGGCGCTCGACGTGCTCAGCGGTGGTCGGGTGACCATCGGGGTCGGCCGCGGCTACCAGCCGGCCGAGTTCGCCGGCTTCGGGATCGCTCTGGCCGAGTCGAAGCAGCGCTACCAGGAGACCCTGGACGTGCTGCGGTTGGCGCTGACCCAGGAAAAGTTCTCCTACCACGGCGAGATCTACCACTTCGACGACGTCACGACCTACCCCCGGCCGTTCACCCCCGGTGGTCCGCCGATCCTGCAGGGCACGGTCTCCCCGGACAGCTTCCGGGAGCGCGGCGCGGTCGGCGAGCCGATCATCACCTCACCGAACTTCACGCCGTTGGGCATCATGCAGAAGAACTTCAGCCTCTACCGGCAGAGCATGCAGGCCAACGGGTTCGACATCGCCGCCTACGAACTGCCCTTCATGCAACAGGTGTGGTGCGGCGACGGCGAGGACGGCCTGCGCGAGGCCGCCCGGGCCGCGATGAACTACTACAAGTCCGTCGGGAAGGTGATCCCGGGTTCGGAGGAGGCGATCGAGCAGGAGCGGTCCTACTACGCGGCGGTCGCCAAGAACATCGAACTGCTGACCCTGGAGCAGACCCTGACCCACGGTGGCAACTTCGGCTCCGCGCAGCGCGTCATCGAGACCATCGAGATGCTGCGTGAGCAGCTCGGCATCAACCACTACATCGGTTGGCTGCGGATCCCGTCGCTCGACCGGCGGAGCGCGCTGAAGTCAATGGAGGAGTTCGCCACCAAGGTGATCCCGCACTTCCGCGCGGCGGACCAGGCGGGCGGCCGGACCGACGGCCACGACCGGGCCGATGACGTCTTGACGACCTCCGCCAGCCAGGCGGTCATCGGATGAGGGTCAGCTGTTTCCTCAGTGCCCAGTTCGATCCGTCGACCAGCGCCTCCGACGGTATCGACCAGGTACTGGACCAGGCCGCCGCCGCCGAGGCGGCCGGCTTCCACGCCGTCTACCTCGGCCACCACTTCCTCGCCAAGTCGGCGTTCGTCCAACCGGTGCCGCTGGCCGGCTACCTCGCCCGGGCGACCACCCAGGTACGCATCGGCTTCGGGGTGCTGCTCGCACCGCTGCTGAACCCGGTCGCGCTCGCCGAGGACCTCGCCTCCCTCGACGTGCTCTGCCGGGGACGGTTGACCGTGGGCATCGGCGCCGGCTACCGCAAGCGGGAGACCGCCGCGTTCGGCGTGGAGTGGACCGACCGGCTGCGCCGACTACGCGAGTACGTCCCGATCCTGCGGTCGCTGTGGAACGGCGAGACGATCGACATCGCCGGCAGCTGGGGCGAGGTCCCCGGCGCGTCGCTGGCGCTGCGGCCGGTGCAGCCCGGCGGTCCTCCGCTGTGGATCGGCGCGTTCGCCGAGCCGGCGGTCCGCCGCGCCGCTCGACTGGATGCGCCGTGGCTCATCGGCCCCAAGGGCACTGACGCGGAGCTCGCCCGACTGCTCGGCGTCTACCGGGGCGAACTCGCTGACCGCGGTTTTTCTCTCGACCGTGAGTATCCGATGAGCCGGGAGGCGTTCATCGGCGACAGCTACCCCGCCGCGGTCAAGGCCGTCCGACCGCACCTGCAGCGTCAGTACGCCGGTTACCGGTCCTGGGACGACGCCCAGTCCCTGGACATCGACCGGTACCTGGCGCAGGACTGCCTGGTCGGCTCGGCGGACGAGATCGTCGACAAGCTGCGGCGCTGGGAGACCGAACTCGGCATCACCGAGGTCTCGCTGCGGCACCAGTTCGTCGGCGCCAGCCAGGCCGAGGCGATGGAGCAGCTCGCCCGCTTCGGCGCGGAGGTCGTCCCCCGACTCGCCGCGTCACGACCCGCGTCGCCGCCCGCGTCGCCGCCCGCGTCGCCATCCGTGCCGGAGGCCGCCCGATGAGCACCGACCATGTGAGCACGCCGTCCGACGCCGACAATCTGGCCCGCGTGCTGGAACGCCGCCGCGCCGACCGCGGCGATGTCGTCGGCCTGTACGGCGAGGACGGCCGGTCGTGGACGTTCGACGAAATCGACCTGCTCGCCGGTGGGGTGGCAGTCGCCCTGCGGGACGAAGGCGTGGGCGCCGGCGACCGGGTCGCCTGCTACCTGACCAACGGCCCGGACATCGTCTTCTTCCTCTTCGGCTGCTGGAAGATCGGCGCGGTCCCGGTCACCGTCAGCAGTCTGTACAACGCGGCCGAACTCGCCGAGTCGCTGGCCAAGACCAGCCCCCGGCTGCTGCTCGTCGACGGGCGCAGCCCGGACGTGATCGCCGAACTCGCCAGCACCGGCACCGGGGTCCCGATCCGCCGCGTCGCGCAGCCGCCCGCCGCGCCCGGTGGCGTCGGGGAGCCGTCCTGCGCGCCCAGCGGCGTCGGGGAACCGGACCTCGAGCCACTGCCGTGGCGTCGGCAGGTCCGGCTGCCGGCGGTCGACGTCGACCCGCAGGCCGAGGCCTGCGTGCTGTTCACCGGCGGGACGACCGGCCGGCCGAAGGCGGTCAGCGTCACCCACGGCGGGACCCGTGACTCGCTGATGCGGCTGGCCCGCGTCGCCACCGGCACCGACGCCGAAGGCACCGCCACGGCGGCGGCCAAACCGAACCTCATCGCCCTGCCGCTGTTCCACAGCGGCGGTCAGCACTCGCTGCTGTTCGCGTTCTTCGTCGGGCGTCCGGCGGTGGTCTGGGAGAGGTTCGGCGTCGACCGGCTCGCCGACCTGATGGACCGGTTCCGGTTCGACAATTTCTTCTTCCTGCCCACCATGGTCTACGACATCGTGCACGCCGAACGGGACCTGCCGTTCGACGGGGTCAAGTCCGTCCTGGTGGCCGGCCAGGCCATCTCGTGGTCGCTGCGCCGCGCCTTCGAGGAGCGGTACCGGGTGCCGATCCTGGTCAACTACGGATCGACCGAGGCCGGGCACATCGCCGGCTGGACCGGCCGGGACATGAAGGCCGGCCGCTGGAAGCCCGGCTCCGCCGGGCGGGTCTACCCGGGGGTGGAGTTGGAGATCCGGGACGAGACCGGTGCCGCACTGCCGGGCGGCCGGCAGGGCGAGGTGGTGGTCCGCTCCAAGCTGACCAGGGGCTACGTCGACGACGACGCCGCCTCCCGCGAGCTGGTCCGGGACGGGTGGGTGCACACCGGTGACATCGGCTACGTCGACGACGACGGGGTGCTGTTCCTGGTCGGCCGGAAACGGGACATGATCAAATGCGGTGGTTTCCAGGTCTGGCCCGAGGAGATCGAGGACGAGCTGCGCAAGCATCCGCTGGTCAGCGACGTGCGCGTGCTCGGGCGGCCGGACGACCGGCTCGGCGAGATTCCGGTCGCGCTCGTGGTGCGCAGGCCGGACGACGCGGTGACCGACGGCGAACTCTCCCAGCGCCTCGTCGCGTACGCCCGGGACCGGCTCGCCCACTTCAAGACGCCCCGACGGATCGAGTTCGTCGCCGCGCTGGAACGCAGCGCCACCGGCAAGATCAGCCGAGCCACGCCGGCCACGACGCCGGCAGGTGCGACGCAGGCAGGTGCGTCCGGATGAAGTTCGGCATCATGGCCTCGCACCAGTATCCGCACGGCGACGACCTCGGCGCGCACCTGGCCGACCTGTTCGGCACCGTCGAACTCGCCGCTGAACTGGGCTACGACTCGGTCTGGACGATCAACCACTTCCAGTCGAACCTGGCCACCCCGCAACCGATCTCCATGCTGGCCAGCCTCATTCCGCGCTCCGGCGACATGCTGCTGGGCACCGGCATTCTGCTGCTGCCGATGTTCCACCCCGTACACATCGCGGAGGAGTTCGCGACCCTCGACCACCTCTCCGGCGGACGGGTGGTCCTCGGCGTCGGTGCCGGCTACCGGGACAATGAGCTCGCCGCCTTCGGGATCGACCCGCAGAGCCGGTTCCGGCGCTTCGACGAGAGCATCCGGCTGATCCGCGCGCTGTGGACCGGACGACCGGTCACCCAGGACGGCGAGTTCTACCCGCAGACCGCCGCGACCATCGGCGTCGCGCCGCTGACCCCGGGCGGTCCACCGATCTGGATCGGCGCCGGCGGCCGGAAGGCGGTCCGCCGGGCCGCCCGTCTCGGCGACGCCTGGTACGCGCCGGGCAACTCACCGAGCCGGCGGTTCCTGCCCGAGCATCGGGCCGTCTACGAGGAGGCGCTGGCCGAGTACGGCCGGGACCCGACGACGGTGCAGCGCCCGGTCGGGGTCGAGCTGTACTGCGCGCCGAGCACCGAGCAGGCCGTCGCCGAGGCGCTGCCGCACGCCCGGCGGGAGTACGCCACCTACGCCGAGTACCCGGCGCTGCGCTGGCAGCGGGACCGCTTCGACGAACTGGTCCGAAACACGCTGCTGCTGGGCTCGCCGGAACTGCTCATCGAACGGATCTCCGTGCTGCGGGAGCTGGGGTTCGACCACGTCATCTTCCGCCCCGGGTGGCTCGGCATGCCGACCGGGAAACTGCGCGCCTCGCTGCGGCTGTTCGCCGCCGAGGTGTTCCCCGCCTTCCGTACCAGCTGACCTAAGGAACCCGCCGTGAAGAAGACCGAAGCCGAACTTCTGGAACACCAGTGGGACGTCGAGAACATGGAGGTCGACCCCGAGGTCCTGGCGAAGTACGTCCGGTACGACGTCGACGAGCAGCGGTCGGTGGCCACCATCACCTTCGACCGTCCCGAGCGGCTCAACGCCATTCCGGTGGCCGCCTTCGAACGCGTCGGTGACCTGGTCCGCCAGGCCGAGACCGACGACCGGGTCAAGGTCATTGTCTTCACCGGCGAAGGCGAACACTTCGGTACCGGCGCGGACGCCGCCGAACTCGGCCACTACATCGGCTACCGGACCGGCACCGACAAGGCGGCGCGGCGGCGGCCGGCGCAGCGGCAACGCATCCTGCCCGACCGAAACGTGCTGAGTTCCGGCTTCACCCGCCCGATCATCGAGTCGCTCAAGGCGACCATCTGCCAGGTGCAGGGGTACTGCTACGGCGGCCACTTCCAGATCGCGCTGTCGGCCGACATCGTCATCGCCAGCCCTGACGCCCGGTTCACCCATCCGGCGTTCCGTTACCTCGGTCCCGCCCCACAGGACATGTACCACTGGATCGAAAAGGTCGGCCTGACCACGATGAAGGACGTCATGCTGACCATGCGGGCCATCGGCGCCGAGGAGGGCGAACGCAAGGGCCTGGTCACCAAGGTCGTCGAGCGTGACGAACTGCAGCGGTGGGTCGACGACTACGCCGACGCGATCGCGGTCATGCCGCTGGACTCGCTGATGATGGGCAAGTCGATGATGCAACTGGTGATGGAGGCCCGGGGCAAGGGCCTCGGTGCGATGACCGGCTGGGTCGGGCACGGCTGGGCGACCAACGTGAGCTTCGACGAAGGGGACTGGAACTTCCTCAAGGAACGCCGGGAAAAGGGCGTCGGCCAGGCGCTGGCCGACCGGGACCGGCTGGTCGCACCGTACTTCCGGCTCAGCGACACCCGGTCGCGTGAGAAGTAGGCGCAACCGTGAAGTTCGGCATCCTCCTGGATCACCAGTACGACCTCGGCGACGACCTGCAGCGGCGGATCGGTGAGACGGTCGAGTACGTCCAGCACATCCGCGACCTGGGCTACGACTCGGTGTTCGGTATCCACCACTACCTGTCGTCGCTTGCCACACCCCAGCCGATGCCGCTGCTGAGCCGGCTCGTCGAGCACTCCGGCAGCATGCAGATCGGCACCGGCATCCTCATCCTGCCCCTCGGACATCCGGTGCACTGGGCGGAGGAGATCGCCACCATCGACCAGATGTCCGGTGGTCGGTTCGTCCTGGGCATCGGCTCCGGCTACCGCGACGCCGAGTTCGCCTCGTTCGGCATCGACCGGCGTACCCGGGTGTCGCGGATGAACGAGGCGCTGGCGGTGATGCAGCGGTTGTGGACCGGTGAGCCCGTCCACCACGAGGGGCGGCACTTCACCCTCGACGGGGTGCGGTGCAGCGTACTACCGCGGCAACGGCCGCACCCGCCGATCTGGGTCGGTGCCAACGGCCCGACCGGCATCGCCCGGATCGCCCGTCAGGGACTGCCGTGGCTCGCCCCGTCCAACGTGCGGCGCAACTGGGCGATCGGAAACCTGACCGAGTACCGGGAACAGCGCCGGGCGGCTGGGTTCGACGACGAGGACGCCGTGTTTCCGATCCACCGGGACCTGTGCGTCGCGGACTCCGCCGACGCCGCGCACGCGATCGCCGGCGACGCGGTCCGGCGGTCCTACGGCGAGTACGTCCAGTACGGCATGGACTACTTCGAGTCCCAGTGGGAGGCGATCAAGGAGAAGGCGCTCTTCTTCGGCTCTCCCGACGACATCGCCGCGAAGATCTCCGACTTCGCCGCCGCCGGCTTCAACCACTTCGTCTTCCGTGCCCAGTGGCTCGGGTTGCCGATCGAGCGGTCCGTCGAGATTGTCGAACGGTTCGCCCACGAGGTGATGCCGAGGTTCCGGCGATGAGGATCGGCCACGTTGTCGTTCCGGCCGGGGACCTGGCCGCCCAGGTCGACTTCTACACCCGGCTCGGACTGACGGTGCGGTTCCGCGACGGTGACCGGTACGTCGCGCTCACCGACGGGACGGTGACCATCGGCCTGGCCGACGGATCGCAGCAGCCCGTCGCCGGCCGCACCCTGCTCAGCGTCGAGGTCGACGACCTGGACAGCTGCCTCGCCGAGCTGGCTGCGGCCGGCGCGTCGGTCGGGGATCCCGTGCCGGGCCCGCATGAGCGGCGGTCGGTGGTTGTCGACCCGGGCGGCGTCCCGGTCGTCGTCTACGAACGACGGGCCTGACCGGCGAGGCGATGCCGGCGGGTGCAATCTGGTGAGGTGAACGCCGAGGAACCCGCCGACGACCTTCGAATCCCCCGCGCACAGGCCGGCTCGAGCCCACAGCATCTGCTGGCGACCCTGCTCGGTGAGTATCTCGACTCATCGGACGCCGATCTGCCGTCGGCGGCGGTCATTGCCATTCTGGCCGAGTTCGGGGTCAGCGAGTCCAGCGCCCGTGCGGCGTTGTCCCGGCTGGTCAAGCGGGGACTCATCGCGACCCGGGGGACCGGGCGGCCACCGGTCTACCATCTCACGCCCGCCGCGATCGCCCGGCACCGTTCGCGGATGCGGCACTTCCTGAGCTTCGGCGCCCGTCCGCCCCAGTGGTCCGGCCAGTGGCTGATGGTGTCCTTCTCGATTCCGAGCTCCGGCCAGGCGTCGCGGCACGCGGTACGCAGGGCGTTGAGCGCGCTGCGTTTCGTGGGCCTGTACGACAGCGTCTGGATCCGGCCGGGATCCGACGCCGAGCCGGTGAAGCGGGCACTGAGCGAACTGCTGCGCCAGGTGACCGGTGCCCGGTGGTCGGTCATGCATGTCCGGTTCGACGAGGAGGCGGGGCCGCACGGCCCGGCCGGCGCGTACGACCTGGCCGGGCTGGCCGCCGCGTACTCGAGCTTCATCGCGCGGTTCGCGCCGCTGCGCACCGCCGTGCGCAACGGGCAGGTGGATGCGGTCAGTGCCCTGGTGGCCCGGACCTCCGCCATGGACTCCTGGCGGAGGTTCCCCGACACCGATCCGGATCTGCCCGCGCATCTGCTGCCGGATCCCTGGCCCCGGCAGCAGGCCAGGGAGATCTTCCTGGACATCCACTCGGCGCTCGGTTCGCTCGCGCAGGCCCGGCTCGTCGAGGTGGTGACGCCGTACTGGCCGGATGCCGCCTCGTGGATCACCCACTTCCAGGCATCGAGGGACTCCGACCGGGCGATCCATTGACACATTTCGTTGCCAGGGTGATAGTAACTGCACAGCTTGCATCGGAATGCTGTGGGACGCGGCCGGGCGGTCCACGCGCCTGTCGCGACACCCGCAGGAGGGGCAATGCGAAGTAGACCGAAGATCGCCGCTGTCCTGGCGACCGTCATCGTCCCGGTCGCCGCCGTGACCGTCGCGCTCGGCGCGACACCGGCCGGTGCCGCGGTCGGCGGCTCCGGCCCCTACCCCGCCGACTACGAAACCGCGGCCAGCCTGGCAAACCACACCATCTTCCGACCCCAGAACCTCCCGGCCGAGCGCCTTCCGATCCTCGTCTGGGGCAACGGCGGCTGCTCGGCCAACGGCCTCTCGCAGGGCAACTTCCTCCGCGAGATCGCCTCCCACGGCTTCCTCGCCATCGCCAACGGCGCCCCGAACGGGTCCGGCTCCACCACCTCCCAGATGCTCACCCAGTCCATCGACTGGGCCGTCGCGGAGAACTCCCGGCCGGGCAGCAAGTACTACGGCAAGCTCGACACGACAAAGGTCGCCGTGGCGGGCTTCTCCTGTGGCGGATTGGAGGCCTACGCCGTCTCCAACGACCCGCGCGTCACCACCACCGGCATCTTCAGCAGCGGTCTGCTGAACGACGCCGACGACTACCAGCTCAGGAGACTGACCAAGCCGATCGCCTAC
This sequence comes from Solwaraspora sp. WMMD792, assembly GCF_029626105.1. Classification (NCBI taxonomy): domain Bacteria; kingdom Bacillati; phylum Actinomycetota; class Actinomycetes; order Micromonosporales; family Micromonosporaceae; genus Solwaraspora; species Solwaraspora sp. WMMD792. The sequence continues at coordinate 2,682,576 of NZ_JARUBH010000009.1, read as the reverse complement.
TTCATCGGCGGGCCCAGCGACATCGCGTACCCGAACGCCATCGACGACTGGGGCAAGCTGCCGGCCGGGTTGCCCGCCTTCATGGGCAACCTCAACGTCGGGCACGGCGGCACCTACGACCAGCCCAACGGCGGCGAGTTCGGTCGGGTAGCGGTGCTCTACCTCAAGTGGCGGCTCAAGGGCGACACCACCGCCGGCGCCAACTTCGTCGGTGCCGACTGCGGCCTGTGCCGCAGCCAGTGGAGCGTCCAGCAGAAGAACCTGACGCTCGACGGCGACCCGCCACCCACCACTCCGCCGCCGACCGTGGCGCCCACCACTGCGCCGCCGACGGTGCCGCCGACCACCCCGCCGCCCACCGGCGCCCCCGCCTGCACCGCCGCCTACACGGTGCAGGACCAGTGGAACAGTGGCTTCGTCGCGACCGTCACCGTGACCGCCGCAAGCACCCCGCTCACCGGCTGGCGGGTCACCCTCAACCTGCCGAGCGGAGCGTCGGTCAGTTCGATGTGGAACGGCGTCGCCAGTGGCACCAGCGGCACCGTTACCGTCACCAACCAGAGCTACAACGGCCGGCTGGCCGCCGGCCAGAGCACCAGTTTCGGATTCCAGGGCAGCGGAAACGGCAGCGGCGCCACCGTCACCTGCGCCGGGACCTGATTCCACCACCATTGACGGATCAACCGCTCGGCGGGCCGGCACTCAGGTGCCGGCCCGCCTGAGCCTGCGCCGGTTGGCTTGTCTCACGCCGACATGTCTACTGAGGAGGTGGGAGCCGAACCGGGTAGGGTCGCGGCCATGTACGCGGTGGTCGCCCGCGAAGTCGTCGACCGGTCACGGCGGCCGCCAGCACCGGAGCGGAGCCACAGATGTGCGGGATGCCGACGTCCTCAGTGCCACTGATGCGAAACTGACGGCCTGCAGGGGGTAGTAACAGCACAGGTAGTCGGCCACCAGGCACCGAGCAGCGGCAGATGCGGCCACCGGAGACCGGTCACCAGGACGCCGGCGAGCCGGGGGACGATGAGCATCGCCCACGCTCCGTGCTGAGGTGGGACGTGCCGCCGCCCGAGGCATCGGGTGGACCCGCTACCGGAATGCGGGCCAGTGCTCCGGCCTTCAGGCCGGGGGTGAAGGCCCGCGCTGGGAGGGCCGCCAGGGTCCGAGCAGTGCTCTAACCTGGCCGGTTTCCTGCTCGATGTACTGCGTCACGATGCTTGGTGGTGCGCCGCCGACGGAGCCGGCGAAGTACGAGCCCGACCAGAGCTTGTTGGCCCGGTGGTAGTGGCGTGCGAGGTCGGGGAACTCCTGCCGCGGGCGGCGCGACGGGACGCCCTTGAGTGAGTTGACCAGGCGGGCCACGGCGACTTTGGGTGGGTGGTCGACCAGCAGGTGGACATGGTTGTGGCCGCCGTTGAACTCGACCAGTTCGGCCTCGAAGTCCGTGCATACGTCCCGCATGATCTGTTCCATGCGGGTCAGGTGCCGGTCGGCGAACACCGTGTGCCGGAACTTCGTCACGAAAACCAAGTGAACATGCATCGCGAAGACACGGTGCCTGCCGGTACGGACGTCTTCGACTTCTGCCATAGACCAATATGATATTGTGTGGTTCGTGCAGCTCCGGTACCAGTTCCGGGTCTATCCGACACCCGGCCAGCAGATCGCGCTGGCCCGGGCGTTCGGATGCGCCCGGGTGGTGTTCAACGACGGGCTGCGTGCACGGCAGACCGCCTACGAGCAGGGCCTGCCGTACGTGTCGGACGCCGAGTTGTCGAAGCGGGTCATCACGCGGGCCAAGGCGACTCCGGAGCGGGCGTGGCTGGGTGAGGTGTCGGCGGTGGTGTTGCAGCAGGCCCTCGCGGACCTGAACACCGCGTACCGCAACTTCTTCGCCTCGATCACCGGCAGACGCAAGGGCCGCATGGTGGCCCCGCCGAGGTTCCGGTCCCGTAAGGACAACCGGCAGGCCATCCGTTTCACCCGTAACTCCCGGTTCACGGTGCTGGACAACGGTCGTCTGCGGCTGCCGAGGATCGGCGATCTCACGGTCCGTTGGTCCCGGATGTTGCCGTCGGACCCGTCGTCCGTGACGGTCATCCGGGACGCGGCCGGGCGGTATTTTGCCTCGTTCGTCGTGCGGGCCACGGGCGAGCCGCTGCCCGAGGTGGACGCCGAGGTGGGGATCGATCTGGGGCTGACGCATTTCGCGGTCATGTCGGACGGCACGAAGGTGGCCGCGCCCAGGTTCCTGCGCCGCGCGGCCCGCAGGCTCAAGCGGCTGCAGCAGGCCCTGTCGCGTAAACAGCGGGGCAGCAGCCGCCGTGGGAAGGCTGTCGTGGAGGTCGCCAGGGCGCACGCCCGGGTGGCCGACACCCGGCGGGACTGGCAGCACAAGCTGTCCACGGCGATCATCCGTGAGAATCAAGCGGTGTACGTCGAGGACCTGTGTGTCGTCGGTCTCGGCCGGACCCGGCTGGCGAAGTCGGTGCACGACGCCGGATGGTCGTCGTTCGTCGGCATGCTGGAGTACAAGGCGGCGAGGTCCGGACGCACGTTCGCCCGGGTGGACCGGTGGCTCCCGTCCACCCGGATGTGCTCGGACTGCGGCCGGATCAACGACAGGATGGCGTTGAACGTGCGGTCGTGGGTCTGTCCGTGTGGCAGTCACCACGATCGGGACGTCAACGCGGCGATCAACATCAAGGCCGCCGGGCAGGCGGACTTCAACGACCGTGGAGCGCGGGTAGGACCGGGACCCGTCCCGGCACCGCGCGGTGAAACGGTAACCCACCAGAACACCGCGCGTGTCACGCGCGGCGTGGCTGGAATCGCCGCCGTTTAGGGCGGCGAGGATGTCAACTCCGCAGCCCGTACCAGCGGCCGGACGGCAAGGTCGGCTTCCGCTGTCCCGCTGAACCGGTCGACGAGTACCTCCGCAAGGGCGGCGTCGTACAGGACACCGTCGGGAGCCGCTGTCTGTGCAACGGTCTCGTCGCTTCGGTGGGCCTGGCACAGCGACGACCCGACGGCTACCGCGAACCCCCGCTACTCACTCTCGGGCAGGATCTGGCGTTCCTGCCGGCACTGATCGGTACCGGCGATGACTACAGCGCCGCCGATGTCGTGAGCTAGGTGCTCGGCACGTCATTGACATCCTCGCCGCCCTAAGGCTAAACGGCGGCGATTCCAGCCACGCTGCGCGTGACACGCGCAGTGTTTCGGTGGGTTACCGTTTCACCGCGGCGCGCCACTGCGCATCGTGCAGCAGTACATCGAGCAGCAGAACCGGCCGGCCTAGGGTACTGCTTCTGCCTTGGCGGCCCTGCCAGCGCGGGCCTTCACCCCCGGCCTGACGGCCGGAGCACTGGCCCGCATTCTGGTAGCCACGCCCGTCGCTGCCGGTGCCCGCCGCTACGCCGTGTCGGCGCGGGGCCGGGCTCCGGCGACGAACCTGTCCAGCGCCGGTCCGTGCAGCACACCGCCGGGTACCGGGTCGCGCAGCGCCCGTACCACCAGGCGCGCCACCGGCAGGCGGTCCGGCGCCCGTGCCGCGGCGAGTACCACGTTGCCGTACCGTCGGCCGCGCAGCATCCGTCGGTCGGCGACGGCACAGACGTCGGCGAAGACCGCCCGCAGGGTGGCCACCTGCATCCGGGTGCCGGCCAGCGGTGGCAGGTCGGTGACGTTGACCAGGTAGATGCCGTCCGGTCGCAGTACCCGGGCGACCTCGGCGGCGAACCCGACGGTGGCGACATGCGGCGGCATCCGGGCCGCCTGGTAGATGTCGGCGAGCACCAGATCGTACGCGTCGGTGGGCGCGGCGGTGACCGCCTCCCGCGCGTCGGCGACCATGACCTCGACGCCGGCCGGCCGGGGCGGCAGCTCCCGCGCCACCAGCGCGACCACTTCGGGATCCCGCTCGACGACGGTCTGCGCCGAGCCGGGCCGGGTGGCGGCGACGTAGCGGGGCAGCGTCAGCGCACCGCCGCCGAGGTGCAGCACGTCCAGCGGAGCACCGGCAGGCGCGGCGAGATCGGCCCCGGCGGCCATCCGGCGCACGTACTCGAAGCGCAGGTACGCGGGATCGGCGACATCCACGTACGACTGCTCGACGCCGTCGGCGAGCAGCATGCGCCCGGTCGACCTGGCCGGGTCGACGGCCAGGTCGAGCCGGTCGCGGGATGTTCGCATGACCAGCAGACTAGCGATCCTCAGACGGGCGTACGCGACCACTGCTGGTTGGTGCCGGTGTGGCACGACCACTGCATGAGGACGACGCCGTCTGCGGTCGACGCAGCCGGCACGTCCACACATTTTCCGCTGTGCCGCGCCCGCAGCTGGAAGTAGCTGCCGTTGGTGACCATCTGGAACTGCTGGTTGGCGCCGGTGCCGCAGGTGTACTGGATGAGCTCGGCCCCGTCGGCGGTCGACGCGCTCACCACGTCGAGGCACTTTCCGCTGTGCCGGCTGATCAGGCGCCAGTAGCCGCTGCCGGCATCCTGGAACTGCCACTGCTGCCATGCGTTGCCGTTGTACGCGTACTGGCCGACCCGGGCACCGTTGTCGGTGTTCGGCTGCTGGACGTCCATGGCCTTGCCGCTGTGCCGCGCAGTGACCCGGTAGAACGTCCCCGTCGGCGGCGTCGAGGGGTCGTCGCTGACGGTGTCGCCCCAGCCGTAGCGGATCCGGTCGGCGCCGGACGGGTTGCGGACGGTCAGGTTCAGGCTGGTGCCGCTGCCGCTGAGTGCGAACATCGAGTACCAGTCGTACCCGATGTTGCCGGTCTTGCCGCCGAGGGCCGGCCAGTAGGTGCCGCCCATCTGGTTGTCGCGCATGACCTGGGCCATGGCGCGGATGTGGCGGACGAAGTTGTCGGTGCTGTTCGGGTTGGCGTAGTTGCGACCGTCGTTCATGGGCGCGCCGAACTCGGTGGCGACCGCCCGGGAGGCGCAGTTGCCGAGGCGGGTCTGAATGTGGCTGCGGAAGGCGTCGTAGGACATCTCACCGTAGAAGAAGGCGTAGTGGTGGAAGGAGAACAGCGTCGAGTTGAAGCGGCTGTCGTTGCACACGTCCCGCAGGTCCTGGCTGAGGCCGGTGCCGCCGATCAGCACCCGACCGGGCGCCGCCGAGTAGTGGTAGCTGAGCCAGTTGGCCGCGACGTCGCGCCACTGCGCCGAGCTGTAGCCGTGCGGCTCGTTCATCGGCTCGAAGTAGACGTTGGGGTTCGATCCGTAGGTGTTGGTGACCGTCGACCACATCGCGTTCCACGCGGCGAGGTTCGTGATCCGGCCGCCGGAGGCGGCACCGTCCTCCCAGTAGGCGAGGATGACCTTGAACCCGCGTTCGGTGGCGGCGTCGATGGCCCCTCGGTAGGCCTCCCACCAGGCCGTCCCGACCGTGTGGGTGTTGATCGGCAGCCGGACGGTGTTGACGCCCATGGTGGCAGCCATGTCGTCGTAGATGGCGTTGGCCTTCGCCCGCACCGTCGCGTTGCTGTCGGATGAGTTGAGTCCGTGCACGACGAGCGGACCGGTGCTGAAGTTGTCACCCAGCACGGCCCAGTTCATGCCGCGGAACTGGCTGGTGGCGGCGGTGGCTGGCGACGATGTGACGACTGCGGTGCCGACCATCGCCGTCACCGCGGCCACCAGGGTGATCGACAATCGACGCAACGACCGGGTTCCGGACGATGATTCTGACAAGATCTGGCCTCCCTGGGAACGGACATCGGGCCGGACGGCTACCGCCGGCCCGCTGTCTCTCCGGTGGATTGACTATGTTCGCGTTAACACCGCGCGGGGCAGATCAGGCGCGTCGGGCCGGCAGGGAGCCGCGTTTGCGGTACGTTACGTGCGTGTTTCGGACAAGTGTTAGCGAGCGCATCTGGAGTGTCAAGGAATCGAACACGATCGTTCAACTTGGGCCCGTCGGCGCGGCCCTCGTCGGACGACTCCGGCAGCTTGGGTGAACGGCACCGGCGGCTTGGTGAACCACACCGGCGGTCAGAGGTCGGCAAGTAGGCGGTTCGGGCCGGCACACGCCGAGGCGAGCAGATCGACGTACCTCGTCATCCAGCGGCGGACGGTGTCGTCATCGAGCCGGTCCACCGGGTACTCCAGATAGCCGTCGATCCCGTCCGGGCCGGGCATCAGGACGATCAGCAGCGCCGCCCGCCCGACCCCGGTCGGCACCTCGTGCACCCGTACCGCCAACGCCGGCAGCTCGATCCGGGTGTCGAACGTACTCTGAAAGGCGAAGCTCACCGTCATCCCGGCCGGCGCTGCGCCCTTGTCCGGCGTGGGTAGCTGCTGGTAGATCCAGGCCGTGGGCAGCAGATTGTCGATGCCGGCGAACAGGGCGTCGGCGGCCTGGCCGACCAGGTGGGCGAACGTCGTGGCGGCGGCGGTGCGGATCCGCACCGGCAACGCCGTCGCCAGCACGGTGACGGTGTCCTCGTACGCCCGGGGTGACCGGTTGGCGTACGGCATCGACAGGGTCACGTCGGGCTGTCCGCTGAGCCGGGCGAGCAGCAGTGCCAACGCCGCAGCGGCGACCGCGGTCACCGTGGCACCCAGCTCCCGGGCGAGCACCTCGGCGGCGAGCCGGACCTGTCCGGGAATCTCGAACCGGCAGGTGGCGGCCTGCCCACTCGGCCGCTGCGGTGCGGGGCGGTCGAATGGCAGCTCCAGCGCCAGCGGCCCGTCGCCAAGGTGCTCCGCCCAGTAGGCCAGCCGCCGGCGGCGGGTCGGCTCATCCCACTGGCCCTGCTGCCAGCGTGCGTAGTCGGTGCACTGGGCGGCGGGTGGGCCGAAGTCCGGCGCACCTGCGTCGCGGGCGGTGCGGTACCCGTCCGCCAGCTCGCGCAGCAGTACGGTGACCGCCCGGCCGTCGCAGGCGACGTGATGCAAGACCAGCATCAGCCAGGACTCGTCGGGCGCCAGCCGGATCAGCGTGTATCGCACCGGTGCCTCGTCCGCCAGCGCGAACACCGGTGCCACCACCTCCCGGCAGAGGGTCTCGGCGCGCCGCCGCGCCGCCTCCGGTGGCAGCGCGGCCAGCTCGACGACGGGCAGCGGGACCGGCCGGTGAGCGAGGATCCGCTGGACCCAGGCGCCACCGTCGCGGATCAGCCGGGCCCGCAGCGCATGGTGCCGGGCGACCAGACCATCGAGCGCGGCGTCGAGCGCGGCGACGTCGAGGTCGCCGACCAGTTCCAGCCGCAGACCGACGTTCCAGCTGGCCGGGTGCGTGCTGCTCCCGGCGACCTCCACCACCCGCTCCTGCTGGGCCGACAGCGGCGCCCGGGTCACCTCCCGCTCGTGCGCCGGTGCGGCCAGCCAGCGCATCAGTTCACCCTTGTGCGACCGCAGCGCGGTGACCAGTTGCGGACCCATCGCGGCGGCCGGGGCGTCGTAGTGCAGGGTGTCGCCGGTGCCGGTGAGCCGTACATCGTGCCCGGCGATGTACTCCAGCAGCTCGTCGAAGGTCACAGCGTGCCCCGCACCCGGCGGGTGGACCCGTCATCGGCGGACGTGGCGGGTCCGCGCAGCCGGCCGACCATCGCCGCGATGGTCGGGGCGCGGAAGAACTCCAACGCCGGATAGTCCGCTCCGGTGGCCTCGCGTACCCGGTTCAGCAGGCGCATCGCGTTGATCGAATGGCCGCCGAGGGCGAAGAAGGACGCGCCGTGGTCGATGCGCTCCGGATCCAGATCGAGTTCGGCGGCCCACAGCGCCCGCACCGTCCCGGTCAGCGCGTCACCGGTCGGGTCGTCGTTCCGGGCCACCGGTTGTGGCGTCGGCGGCTCGACCGGTGGCCGGGGGACCGGTCGGGCCAGCGGCGGCGTGGGCTCACCGGTACGGATGGTCGGCTCCGGCAGCCCGGCCCGGTCGACCTTGTTGTTGCCGGTCTGCGGCAGCGCCGGCAGCACCGCCCACACCCGGGGGATCAGCACATCGGGTAGCTCGCGGGCCATCGCGGCGACGACCCGGTCGGCCAGTCCGTCGGGTGCCACGCCCGGCGCGGGTACCGCGTACCCGGCGAGGTACGCCTCGTCGCGCCGGTCCCGGCGGGCCACCACGATGCCGTCGGCGACCAGATCCAGCCCGCGCAGCACCGCGGACGCCTCGCCTGGCTCGACCCGGTTTCCCCGGATCTTGACCTGGTCGTCGGTACGGCCGAGGAACACCAGCACCCCGTCGGCGGTCCACCGCGCCAGGTCGCCGGTGCGGTAGCGGCGGGAACCGGCACCGCCGGCCGGGTCGTCGACGAACCGTTGCGCGGTCAGCTCGGGCCGGTTCAGGTAGCCACGACCCACTCCGGCACCGCCGATGAACAGTTCCCCGACGGCGCCGACCGGAGCCAGGTTGCCCCACTCGTCGCGGATCTCGACGCGGACGTTGTCCAGCGGTCGGCCGATCGGAATCGGACCGTCGGACCCGGCCGACGCCGGTGTCACCACCTCGGACGTGGCGATGACCGTCGTCTCGGTCGGCCCGTACACGTTGCGCACCACGTACGGCACCCCGGGCTGTGGGCGTACCCGCAGCTGTTGGCCGCCGACGGTGAGGTGGCGCAGTCGGGGCTGGGCCGAGACAGGCAGCGAGAGCAACCCTTCCCCGATCGGCGTGGGCAGCATCGCGACGCTCACCCCGGCGGTACGCATCCACCGCGCCAGCGCCATCGAGTCCAGCCGTACGGCATCGTCGGCGATCGTCAGGCTCGCACCGACCTGCAGCGGCGGCCAGATCTCCAGCACCGAGGCGTCGAAGCTCTGCCCACACACCACGGCACCCCGGTCGTCGGCGGTCAGCTCCAGCTCGTCGCGGTACCACTGGCACAGGTTCAGCACGCTGCGGTGGGTGATGGTCACACCCTTCGGCCGGCCGGTGGAACCGGAGGTGTACATGACGTAGCACGCCGTATCCGGATCGTTCGCCGCGCGGCCGGGGTCGCTGTCCCTGATGGGCGTACGGCCGGGGTCGCCGGACCCGCCGACGGGATCGGCGTCGCCGGATTCGTCGACGTACAGCAGGCGGACCCCGTCGGGCAGGTCCAGCGCGGTGTCACCCCCGGTGGCCAGCACCACCCGGGCCGCGCTGTCCGAGACCATGAAACGCACCTGCCGGCCGCCGAGGGACGGATCCAACGGCAGGTACGCGGCTCCGGCGCGTAGCACCGCCAGGGCGGCGACGACGAACTCCGGTGACCGGGGCAGCCACAGCGCCACGATGTCGCCTGCGGCGATCCCTTGCCGGGCCAGCCGCTGCGCCAGAGCGGTGGCCCGCTCGTCGAGTTGCCGGTAGGTCAGCACCGTGCCGCCACCGATCACCGCGACCGCCTGCGGCGTGCGTTGCGCCCACTGCCGCACCGCGTCGGGCACGCGACCGGGCGGCAGCTCGCGCTGCCGTCCCACGCCCCAACGGGCCAGCGCGTCCCGGTCGGTGTCGAGGACGCCGACCAGCTTCGAGATCGGCGTATCGGGCTGGTTGACGGCGGCGGCGAGGGTCGCGACGAGATACGACAGCAGCCGCTCGGCGCTGTCCGCCACGAACAGGTCAGTGCCGTACTCCAACCGGCAGTCGATTCCATCGGCGTGGTTGGTCACGTACAGGACCAGGTCGGTCACCGCCCGTTCGGCCCGGTGTGCCAGCGCGCGGGCGGTCACCCGGGGCAGGTCGAGCGGGAGCGGGTCGCCGCCGTTGTCGAACTCCACGATGGTCTGGAAGACCGGGGTCCGACTGGTGTCCCGGTCCGGGCTCACCGCGCCGACGACGGCGTCGAACGGCACGTCGGCATGGTCGTACGCGTCCAGGGCGGTGTCGCGGACCTGCTTGAGGAGGTTGGCGAAGGTCGGGTCGCCGGACAGGTCCAGCCGCAGGGCGACCGTGTTGAGGAAGAACCCCACCACTGCCTCGGCACCGGTGGGCCGGACCGACACTGGTGTGCCGACGACCAGTTGGTCGCTGCGGGTGAACCGGCGCAGCGTGGCCGCATACCCGGCGAGCACCGTCATGAACAGCGTGGCCCGGTGCGCGCTACTGAGCCGGCTCAGCAGCCCGGACAGCTCCGGGTCGAGCCGGTACCGGACCGACGCGCCGGTGCCACTGCGGACCGTCGGGCGTGGTCGGTCGGTCGGCAGGTCCAGCACCGGCAGCTCACCGGCCAGTCGCTGCCGCCAGTAGGCCAGACCGGCCGGCTCGCCGGGCGAACCGCTGGCGGCGTCCGCCTCCCGCCGGGCCAGGTCGAGGCAGTCCACCGACAGCTCCGGCAGGTCGGCGGGCCGGCCGTCGAGTGCGGCCCGGTACAACGCGGAGAGATCGTCGGCCAGCACCCGCACCGACGCGGCGTCGACCACGATGTGGTGCAGGGACAACATCAGCACATGCCGCTCGGCCGACCAGCGCAGCAGCCGGGTCACCAGCAGCGGACCCTGCGCGAGGTCGAACACGCGCCGGCTCTCCTCGGCCAGCATCCGCCGTACGGTGTCGTCCTCGTCACGCCCGGCGTGCTCCTCGACGGTGAGGTCCACTGCGCCATCACCGAGGATGACCTGGACCGGTTCGCCGTCGCGTTCCCGGAACACGGTCCGCAGCGCAGCATGCCGGGCCACCAGCTGGTGCAGCGCGGCCCGCAGCGCCGGCACGTCCAGCGGACCGTCGAGCCGTACGGTGACCGCCTCGTTGTAGGTGCCCTGGCCCGGATGCAGCCGTTCGAGGAACCACATCCGCGCCTGCCCGCGCGACGTCGGTCCGGACCGGTCCGGGCCCACGTCGCGGGCGGCCTCCGGGTGACCGGTCGCCGCCTGCCTGCCCGCCGACGTGTCGATCGGTGGCGTGTCGGCCGGCGCCTGGTAGCTGGCCCGTAGCCGGTCCAGCTGCGGCAAACCGGCCCGCACCTGGTCGGGGGATGCGCCGAAGTCGACCAGCGCGGCCACCTCGTCGACGCCGGCGGCGGTGAGCGCGTCGATCAGCCGGGCGCCGTCGTCCGGCGACCCGATCAGCGCCCGTGCCTCGCAGTACCGGTCGTAGGCGCGCTGGAACACGTAGTCCAGGTCGTCGGCGTCGGCGGTGTCGAGGTCCACCTGGAATCCGAGACTGTTGGTCATTTGTCCGAACAGCGACAGCGAGGAGTGCAGGTACGCCTTCAGCGGCGCGAACGCCTCGGCCCGCGCCCGGGCCGAGTCCGCACCGAGGTAGGTGTGCACGAGCACGACCACCCGTCCGCCGTGCGGGTCGAGCCCGTGCTCGGCGCGGGTCTTACGGTAGCGCCGGATGTTGTCGGCCAACTGCTCCACCGACTGGCTCATCAGGTTGGTGACGATGCCGAGGTCGTGCTCGGCGGCGCGCTGGTACGACTCCGGATTGCCCACCACGGCGACGAACATCGGCGGCATCGCCTGCACCGGGCGGGGCAGGGTGCGGATCTCGACCGGTTCGCCGGTGCCGCTGCGCCGTTCGACGGCCTCGCCACGCCACAGCCGGCGTACCTGGTCGAGGTGGCGGTACATCACGTCGCGGTGGGTGCCGAAGTGCTCCGGGGCGAGGACGAAGTCGCCCGCGTGCCATCCGGGTGCGCAGCCGATGCCGACCCGGCCGCCGGACAGCCGGTCGACCATGGACCAGTCCTCGGCGACCCGGATCGGGTCGTGCAGCGGCAGGACCACCGATCCGGCGTGCAACCGGATCCGGCTCGTCTCGCGGGCCAGCGCGGCGGCCAGCACCACCGGGTTGGGGAACACCCCGCCGAAGGAGTGAAAGTGGCGCTCCGGGATCCACAGCGCGTGGAATCCGTGCCGGTCGGCGAAGCGGGCCGTGTCGACGATCAGCTCGTACGGGTCGCCAGCCCCCGAGCCGGCCGGATAGTCGCCGAAGAAGTACACGCTGAAGTCCGGTGCCGGGCGCACCGGTGCGCCCGCCGGTGCGTCTGCCGGTGTGGGGCCGCCCGCTGCGGCGACACTCATCGTCGGTCCGGTCCGTACCGTCGGTTCGACCCGGGCGGTGCCGTTCGGTTTCGCCGTGGGCACGGCGGTACCGGCCGGACGGGGGAGCAGCCCGCCGCCGCGCATCTCGCGTAGCGAGGCGCGCACCGCGTCGATCACCAGGTCGACGTCGTCATCGGTGTGCGCGGTGGAGAGGAAGAAGTTGCGCCACTCCCAGACGTACACCCCCTTGAGTAGCAGGTGGTGGTAGAGAAGCTCGAGGTCGGCGCGGTGCTCGAAGCGGAACTGCGAGCCGACGTGATTCAGCCGCAGCGGGTACTCCTCCTCGGTGAAGAAGTCGTTCAGTGTGCCGACGAGCCGGTCGGTCCGAGCGTTGAGCTCCTGCTGCAGCCGTGGGCTGTGCTCGGTCAGCCGGGTCAACACTGCGCGCGCGGCGGCCATGGACACCGGATGCTGGATGTAGGTGCCGCCGAAGAAGGTCGTCTCCCGCTGCGGGCGGCTGTCGTCGCCGTAGCGCCAGAAACCGCCGTCGACGCCGTCCATGATGTCGGCGCGTCCGGCGATCGCCCCGATCGGGAAGCCACCGCCGAGCAGCTTGCCGTACGTGGCGAGGTCCGGGGTCACGTTGAACAGGCCCTGGGCGCCGCGCGGATGGGGCCGGAACCCGGTGAGCATCTCGTCGAACATCAGCACGATGCCGTACCGCCGGGTGATGTCGCGGAGCCGGCGCAGGAACTCCGCCGGTTGCAGCGCCGGGTGGCGGCTCTGCACCGGCTCGACCACGACGGCGGCCAACCGTTCGCCGAGCGCTTCGATCACCTGCAGGCTTTCCGGTACGCCGTAGTCGAGCACGACCAGGTCCGCGACGGCGCTGGCCGGGATGCCGGTGCTGACCGGGACGGTGGTCCGGTCCGCTCCGGTCCCGACCGAGCGGCCGAGCACGTTGTCGGCATGTCCGTGGTAGGACCCGTGGAACATGACGATCTTGTCGCGTCCGGTGGCGGCGCGGGCTAGTCGGATCGCCGCCGAGTTCGCCTCGGTGCCCGAGTTGGCGAACGCCACCCGGGGCATCCCGGTCAGCTCGCTCAACAGCACGGCGGCCGCGCCCGTGTCGACGCTGCGCGGTCCGAGTTGAACGCCTCGGGACAGATGCTCCCGGACCGCGTCGGCGACGAAGTCCGGCTCGTGGCCGAACAGCAGCACCCCGAAGCCCATGGTGATGTCGACGTACCGGTTGCCGTCGACATCCTCCAGCCATGCGCCCTTGGCGCGCTGGCCGGCGATCGGGTACAGCATCTCCTTCGTGGCACTACGGAAGCCGACGACCGCCCGGCTGTCGGCCAGCACGCCACGGTGGCGCTGGGTGATTTCCTTCGACCGCCGAGTCTTCGCCACGAACCGTCGCCGCAGGTCGTCCAGGTGGGCTCGGCCGCGATCGGTAGCGACCGCGCCGGCCTGACCGCTGTCGGGTGCCACGACCACCCTGGGTCCGTGCGCGTCAACGCCCGGTGCTGCCGGTGCCGCAGTCGGCGCCGGCGGTTCGGCCGGTGCCGGTGTGGCTGGTGCCGGCGGCGCTGGCGGTGCCGGGGTCCGACGGGACAGGATCAGCTGGGACAGTTTGCTCGGGGTGTCCGCCTCCTCGAACAGTTCGCGCATGGCGAGTCGGACACCGAACTCGCCTTCGAACTCCCGCAGCGCGTTGATCATGGCGAGCGAGTCGGCACCCATCTCGACGAACGGGCGGTCGACGGCGATGTCGTCCGGGTCGCAGCCGAGGTGCCGGGCGCTGATCTCGCGTACCCGCTCGACCACCGGCGCGAGGTCCGGCGCGGCTGATCCGGCGGCGACCGCGGAGCCAGCCTCGCGGACAGTGTCAACGTCGGCCATCGACCCTCCAGGTTCGGTTCGTGCCAGCGGCGGTCCGGTCCAGTGGACTCGGCGCTGGAACGGATATGCGGGCAGCGGGACCCGGCGTGCGTGGCCAGGGCCGAGCAGGGCGGCCCAGTCCAGGTCGACCCCGTGTACGTGCAGCTGGGCGAAGCTGTCGATGAGCTGATTGAGTTCCGTGCCCCGGCGCTGTGCGGCGAGCACCGGCCATCCGGGCAGCGCCGAGCGCAGCAACCCAGCCAGGCTCGGTTGCGGTCCGAGCTCCAGCACCGGCACGCCGGCCGACTCCGCGGCGGCCGACGTCTTGGCTGTCTCGGCGGCGATCGCGGCCGTGACCAGGTCGAACCGGACCGGCATCCGGGTCTGCCGCACCAGGTACGCCGGGTCGGGGCGGTGACCCACCGGCAGCACGGTGCCGTCCACGCTGCTGACCAGCGGCGTGTCCAACGGCACCCAGCCGACCGCCTCGAATGCCTCGCCCAGCCGAGGGAGGATCGGGTCGAGCAGCGCCGAGTGGAAGGCGCGGTCAACGGTGAGCCGGTGCCAGCGCAACCCGAGACGGTCCAGCACACCGCAGGCGGCGTCGAGTGCCTCGACCGGCCCGGCGACGACATGCTGCTCGGCCGCGTTGACCGCGGCGAGGTCGAGCCGCCCGTCGGTGGCGAGTAACTCGTCGACCGCGGCCCGGGCGGCGAACACCGCGACCATCCCGCCGGGCGCGGTGTGCTCCCGCATCAGCCGCCCACGTATCCCGGTGAGCCGCAGACCGTCCTCGATCGACAGCGCGCCGGCTGCGGCCAGGGCAGCGTACTCGCCGATGCTGTGTCCGGCGACGAGTCGTGGCGCCACCCCGAGCGAGCGCCACAGCCGGGTCAGCGCGGCCTGGAACGCGAACAGCGCCGGCTGCGCCACATCGGCCGGCCAGGTCCGGTCGGCACCAGCGTCGGTGGTGAGCAGCGGGGTCAGCACCGAGGGCCCGCCGGCGCGGCGCTGGTACGCCTCGCAGGCGTCGAGCACCGCCCGCACCTGCGGGTACCGCCGGTAGAGCGCTCCGGCCATCCCTGGGTACGAGGCGCCCTGCCCGCCGTACAGCACCACCGGTGCCACCGCGCCGAGCCCGCCGGAGGCGACGCCGGCGCCCAGGGCCGATCCGGTCGCCACCCGCGCCGGGCGTTGCCGCCCCGGCGCGGCGAGGTAGTCGTCCAGGGCATCCGCGATCGTTGTCGTCGTCGCGCCGGTCACGACGAGTCGGTACGGCAGGTGCGGCCGGCCGAGCGCGGCGGTGGTGGCCAGGTCGGCCGGGTCGAGCCCGGGGTCGGCCCGCAGGTGGTCGCGCATCCGGCGGGCGAGCGTACGCAGACTCTCCGGGTGGTACGCCGAGAGCGGCACCGGCACCGGCACCGGTTCCGTCGGCACCGCCGGCACCGGGCTAGTGGGATTCGTCGTCGCCGGCAGCCCCGGTCGTGTTGCCGGCGGTGCCTCCAGGATCAGGTGGACGTTGGTGCCACCGACCGCGAGTGCGGTCACCCCCGCCCGGCGCGGCCCGGGCAGATCGGGCCAGGCGCGCGCCTCGGCGGGGATGACGAACGGGCTGGCCGCCAGGTCCAACGCCGGGTTGGGTCGCTCGAACCCGACCAACGGCGGGATCGTCGCGTGCCGCAGCACCAGCACCGTCTTGATCAGGCTGGCCAGGCCGGCGCAGGCGTCCAGGTGCCCGATGGCCGGTTTGGCCGAGCCGATCGCGCAGTAGCCGGTCCGGTCGGTGTGCCGGCGATAGGCCGAGGTCATCGCGTCGAACTCGATCGGGTCGCCCTTGTAGGTGCCGGTGCCGTGGGTCTCCAGGTAGCCGATCGTCTCGGGGGAGACCCCGGCGACGTCGAGCGCGCGCAGGATGGCGTCGCGCTGCCCGGCGGCGCTGGGCGCGGCGTAGCTGGTCTTCGTCGCGCCGTCGTTGTTGACTCCGCTGCCCAGGATCACCGCGTGGATGGTGTCCCCGTCGGCGACCGCGCGGTCGTACCGCTTGAGCAGCACCGCCGCGACCCCGTTGCCGCCGACGGTACCGTCGGACGACGCGTCGAACGCGCGGCACCGGCCGGATCGGGACAGGATGGTGCCCTTGACGTGGCGGTAACCCAGGATCTGCGGGATGTGCACCGCCGACGCGCCGGCCAGGGCCAGGTCGGCGTCGCCGGCGAGCAACGCCTGGCCAGCCAGGTGCACCGCCACCAGGGCCGTCGAGCAGCCGCTCTGCACGGTGACCGCCGGACCGGTCAGGCCGAGCCGGTACGCGACCCTGGTCGCGACGAAGTCGTTGAAGTTGCCCAGGGCCACCTGGAAGGCCGGGCCGAAGTCACCGTCCCAGCGGGCGTCGGCCAGGTTGTTGCGCAGGTAGGTGTTGAGGGGATACAGGTGGTATCCGACACCGGCGAAGATGCCCACCCTGGTGTCGGGTCGTGCTCCCGCGTACCCGCCGTTCTCCAGCGCGTGGTAGGTGGTCTGCAGGAACAGCCGGTGCTGCGGGTCGACGGTGCGCGCCTCCTGCACGCTCATCCCGAAGAACTCGTTGTCGAACGAGTCGATGTCGTCGAGCACGCCGCTGACGGCGACGAAATCGGGTGACTCGCGCAGCTCCGCCGGCACCCCGGCGTTGGCCAACTCGGTGGGGCTGAACCTGCGTACGCTGGTCACGCCGTCGCGGATGTTGCGCCAGTACGCCTGCGGGGTGTCCGCGCCGGGCAGCCGCAACGCCATGCCGATGATGGCGATCCGCCGGTCGTCGGTGCCACCGCGCGTCGGGGTGCTCATGTCGTCGTCCGTCGACACGCCCACAGCGTGGCCAGGAAAGCCACTGCCAGCAGCACCGCCAGCCCGTGGAACAGAGTGACCACGGTCAACGGACTGAACTGTTCCAGCAGAAAGGAGCAGGCCACCATGCCGACGCCGAAGCCGAGGTTCTCCGCGGTCGCCGAGAATCCGAAGACGTAGCCGCGTTGATCATCCGGAGTGGCCTGCAGCCGGGTGGTGTAGGCGATCTCGGTGAAGCCGTCGGCGACGCCGGCGACGGTGGCGACCAGGACGGCCAGCGGCAGCGGCGGCGCGGTGAAGGTGAGGATGAAGGCCACCGACATGAGCGCCGCGCCAGCGGCGAACGCGCGCTCGTTGATGGTCCGGCCGGTGTGTCTGGCCCAGCGGGCGACGGCGCGCTGCGCGATGATGTTGCCGACCGCCCAGGTGGCCCAGAACTGGGACATGAACGCGGCCGGATGCTGCGGGTCCAGCATGGTGGACAGCACCGGCAGGCCGACGTTGTGCGAGGCCGAGCCGAACGCGTCGGCGGCGCGCAGACTGATCAGTGCCAGCAGGACCGGGGTGAGCCGCAGGTAGCGCAGGGCCGTCAACTGCGCGGTGAGGACTCCGGACGGCCGTCGCGCCTCGTCCGGCCCGGAGTCCGGCCCGGTGTCCGTTGCTGCGCCCGGCCCGGAGCCCGCTGCGGCTGCCGACCGTCGGCTGCGGGTGGTGATCGGTAGCCGGGCCAGGACCGCGGCTGAGAAAAGGAACGCTCCGGCGTCGATGAGGAACGCACCGGTGTAGCCGACCGTGGAGATGAGGACTCCGGCCGAGGCGAACCCGGCGACCATCGCCAACGACCGGCCGGTGGCGAGCAGCGCGTTCGCCCGGACCCGCTGGTCCTGCCCGACGATCTCGGGGATGCTGCTGCGCAGCGCGACGCTGGTGAGCGTGGCGCCGGCGCCGGTGACGACCGCGACGGCGTACAGCAGGCCGGCCTGGGCCGTCGTCGGTGCGAGAACCAGCACGACCAGGGCGACCGCCTGACTGATGTCGGACGTCACCATGATCCGCTTGCGGTCGAGCCGGGACACCAGGCTCCCGGCACCGAATCCGGTGAGTACACTGGTGGCCAGCCGTAGTGCCAGGAACAACCCGGTGTGCGTGGCACTGCCGGTCAGCGAGTACGCGAACAGGCTGAGCGCGATCATGTCCAGATAGGTGCCGTATGCCGAGACCGCGTTGCCGACCACCAGAAACCGGAAGTGCCGCATCCCGCTGCTGGTGCGGCCCGGGTCCTGATCCGTGACGGTCACGATCGGCCGGCGGATACGTCAGGTGCCGTCGACCTCGGGCGTGGGGGGTGTCCGGCAGAGCAGGATGGGTGCGGCAAGCTGTGCCCCCAGGGACGGTGGTCGCCATTGGCTCGTCGTTACGTGATGACTACCGCCCGTCAGAGTATGCGAGGCTGTCGATCTGATCAAGATCCATGCGGTGAGGTGGAGGCGAGCGGTGCCATCCATGACGCTACGAGCTGGCGGCGGCCTGCCGCGCCATCTGCCGAGCCCCGATGCCGTGACGGCAGTGTGCCTCGTCCCGACTGGTGCCGAGGTGCGGTACGGTCTGGCTTGAGAATGTTGTTGTGTCCGGGGTCTGCGTTCTTGGCGTGACCGTCACGTACGCGTACTCTCCCGGGCTCCGAGGAAGAGTCTAGAGAGCGAGCGATGCGAGACCTACTGCAGGAGTACGATCCGGAGGTCTTTGACGCGATCCTCGGCGAGGAGCGTCGGCAACAGAGCGAGTTGGAGCTCATCCCCTCCGAGAACTACACCTATCCGGAAGTGCTCGCCGCACTGGGGACGGTGTTCACCAACAAGTACTCGGAGGGATACCCCGGCAATCGCTACTACGGCGGTCAGACCTACACCGATGTCATCGAGCGTCTGGCCTGCGCGCGTGCTCGAGAGCTCTTCGGGGCCGACCACGCCAATGTGCAGGCGCTCTCCGGTGCGGCGATGAACCAGGTCGTGTACTACGCGCTCCTGGAACCGGGGGACTCTATTCTCGCAATGGACCTCACCCACGGCGGCCATCTGACGCACGGCTCGCCCGTTTCACATATGGCCAGGGTTTTCCAATTCCACCGCTACAAGGCCGGCGCGGACGGTCGCATCGATTTCGACGAGGTCCTGCGCATCGCGGAGCAAGTCCGCCCAAAGATGATACTGTGCGGACACTCGTCGTACCCGCGCGAGCTCGACTATTCTGGATTTAGGCGGGTTGCGGACGCGGTCGGTGCCCTGACCATGGCCGACGTGTCCCACGTCGGCGGGTTGATCGCGGGTGGGCAGTTGGCCAACCCGCTGGAGCACGGTTTCGACGTGGTTACGACGACCACACACAAGAGTCTGCGTGGTCCACGCGGCGGCCTGATTCTCAGTAAGGGCGAGTTCGCGAAGAAGATCGACAAAAGCGTATTCCCAGGCCTGCAGGGCGGGCCGCACATGCACACGATCGCGGCCATCGCCGTCGCCCTCAAGAAGGCGGCCGAGCCGGAGTTCCGCGAGTACGCTGCGCGTACTCTGTCGAACGCACAGGTGCTGGCTGGTCGGCTGCTCGAGCACGGCGCCCAGCTCGTCTCAGGCGGGACCGACAATCACCTCATGGTGGTCAATACGGTCGGATCGTACGGCATCGAGGGTCGCGACGCGCAGAAGCTGCTGGAGGAGGTCGGGCTCGCCACCAACAAGCAGCTCATTCCCGACGACAGCCTGTCGGCGCAGCGGACCAGCGGGGTGCGGCTCGGGACCCCCGCGCCGACGACCCGCGGCATGGGAGCCGGGGAGATGACCGCGGTCGCGGACCTGTTCGTCCGTGCGCTGCAGAACAAGGGCGACAGCGATGGGGCGGAGGCTATCCGCAGTGAGGTCCGGGCGCTGTGCGCCCGGTTCCCCGCGCCGGGCCCGCTGCTGCCCACGTCGGCCTGAATCTATGAGTGGTACCGCTCGCGGTCGCAGCGGGCGGGCTAGCCATCACAGTGCAACCCGGGAGAAACTCTCCCGGGTTGCACTGTCGTCGGCGGGCTTTCGGGACGTGCTCCGCGACGCCGGGCCGCTCTCCGGGGGCGCCGCCGAACGATCCGCAGCCGCAAGCCGATCAGCTCGCGGTCTGGTGAAGTGGGCGGCGTAGGGCTACTTCGCCGATCACCACGTCGACCTGACGGCCCAGCTCGTCGATCCGACCACATCGCTGATCATGTCTGTCGAACATCCATGGACAGCCTTGAACCCATCGGGGTGCAAGAGTACGATAAGCGTCGATGGCGATAGCTGGGGCGACGAAGTCGGCACCCCCGCCTCGGGTGATTGCCTTTCGGTGCCGATCGTCCACGTTACTCTCGCTGCGGACGCCCAGTGGAAGGTGCCGATGTCGACTCAAATCGTCCTGTACGACGAAGTGTGCCGGATCCTGGTCGCGATGCTCGGCGAGGAGGGCGCGGTCCGCCGAGCCGACCTGTCCCGGTCCACGTCACTCCAGTCGTTGGGCATGGATTCGATGAAATACATCAACCTGCTCCTCAGCTTGGAGGACATCATCGGTAAGGAACTCGACGAGGTTGCCGAGTACATCGACCTCTCTGAGATCACCACGGTTGGCGATCTCGTCACGCTGGTGGAGCGGCTGCGAGACCTCTGACGGGAGTCGGGTCATGAGCGACAGCGAGACCGAAACACAGGCACTGATGCCGTCCGAAGAGGACATCGACTTCTATCGGCGCAACGGCTACTACATCTCCAAGAGGATTCTGAGCGACGAGCAGATAGCCGAGGCGCTGGACGGCAGTGAGCGGATCTACCGCTGCGACTACGACGAGCGCTTTCCGTGGAGCGACAATCCGCGGGTGGACCCCAACTTCGGCGTGCCCTTCCTGGATCGAAGCCTTAGCCGCGCGGACGGCTACGCCTCTTTCCACAGCCTGGGACTCCGTGCGCTGGCCCGGCTTCCGATCATCTCGGCGATCGCGGCCGCCCTGATCGGGGCCACCGAGATCAGGTACTGGAAGGACCAACTCATCTACAAGCCACCCGCGCGTGCGTCCGAGGAAAGTGAGGGCGTCACCGGGTTCCACCAGGACAAGCGTTACTGGCCCACCTGCAAGTCGGACCGGATGATCACCGCGTGGATCCCGCTGCATGACTGCTCGACGGAGAACGGCTGCCTGGTAGTGATCAAGGGCAGTCACCGGTGGCGGAACAACCACGCGCTGGTCACCTTCGGCGAGAAGAACATGGACTTCATCAAGTCGGAGCTGATTAACACCGAGGGGAACGAACTCGTCGAGGTGCCGCTCGAACTCAAGCGGGGCCAGGTAAGCTTCCACGACTGCTACACCATCCACGGCAGCTACGCCAACGTATCCGATTCGCCGCGGCGGGCCCTGTCGGTCCACCTGCAGGACGGCGAAAACCGTTACCGCGACCTGAGCTTTCTGAGTAAAGAAAAGCCGGTCTTCCAGCATTCCCACGACCTGATCTGCCGGAAATCAGCGAACGGCCTACCGGACTACAGCGACCCGGTCATCTTTCCGACACTGCACCATACGGCGACGCAGTGACCAGGTGGTGGGTGAACCGGACGCGCGCCGTCGACGGAACGAACCAGTGATGATTGACATCCACGTTCATCTGGCCGACGCCCGCTGCATTTCGCCCGGATTCATCGCGGGCATCGCCGGCTCGATGCTCGAGGACGGCCGGCTCGGTCGGAGCGGCGTCGAGCGGGCCCTACGCCTCTACCTGCTGGACCGGCACGGCAACCGCCTCCTGTCGCAGATGAACGCCCACGGGATCGCCAAGTCCGTGATGCTGATCGCCGATTTCGGCCCGGCGCTCGGTGAGCCCGAGTTGACCATTGAGGAGATCCACCAGCACCATGCCGAGGTGGCCGAGGCGTCCGACGGCCGGCTGACGTTCTTCGCGGGCTTCGATCCTTCGCGTGGTGCGTCGGCGCTCAGTACCGTCGAACGTTGGACTGCCCTGCCTGGTTGCGAAGGGGTCAAGCTGTACCCGCCGTGTGGCTTCGAGTTGGATGATGAGCGGATGGCACCGCTCTGGCGCCACTGCAGCGACAACGGTGTGCCCGTACTGACCCACTCAGGGCCGTCGCTGCCGACGCTTGGCCGGGCCCAACGGTACCCACACAGCGTCGAGGAGGTCGTCCGGCGGTTTCCTGACCTGCGTATCGCGTTGGCGCACGGCATGGTCTGGGACCCGGAAGGGACCGTCAAGCTGCTGCGGAAGTATCCCGGGAACCTTTACGCGGACATCTCGTCGTTCCACCAGATCCCGGACGGCGACCTGGAGCTGATGCTGATGCTCTGCGCCGAGGTGCCAGACCAGATCCTGTTCGGGTCGGACGCACCGCTGTTCGACTTCTCCGGAGACCTGACAGCGAAGATCGGAAAAATGCGTGGATTCCTGACCGACGCGCAGGCCGGCAAGCTGTTCGAGCTGAACGCCCGCACGTTCCTGTACGGCGCCAACGCCTGATGGCCCGTCTTCCGTGCCGGCAAGGCAGTACCCGCCAGAGCCCTAGGACGACGTTGTGAGCGCTAGCTCGATCTACTTTTCCCCCGATGCGGACGCGTTCCGGGCGTGGACGCGGCGGTTTCTGCAGGAGCACGTAGCTCCCCGGCTGAACGATTGGGAGTCGCAGCGCCGGATTCCGCGCGATATCTGGAAGCTGTTCGGGGAGCACGGGCTACTAGGACTGCACTACCCCGTTGTGTACGGGGGTCGCGACCTGCCGTTCTTCCACTCGGTCGCCTACCTTGAGGAGCTAGGTAGGCTGGGTAATGGTGGCTTCCGCGGGGCGATGTCCGTTCACAGCTACATGGCGACGACCTACCTGCACCTGGCGGGCGACCACCGTCAGAAGTCGGAGTACCTGAAGCCGGCCGTGCAGGGCGACATGATCGCCGCACTGGCGATCACGGAGCCCCAGGCCGGATCCGATGTGGCGGGCATCCGGTGCGCAGCACGGGCTACGGGGGACCGGTACACCATCCGGGGCAGCAAGGCCTTCGTGACCAACGGGTTGACCGCGGATTTCATGGTCACGGCGGTCAGGACGGGCGACGGAGACGGATCCCGCAGTATCTCCCTGTTCGTGGTCGACGCCCGAGCACCAGGGGTGACGAGGACTCCGGTGGAGAAGCTGGGGTGGCACTGCTCCGACACCGCGAGCGTGGAGTTCGACGATGTCGTGGTCGGAGAAGACCAGCTTCTCGGTCGGCGGAACTCGGGATTCCTGTGGATCATGAAAGCGTTTCAGCTCGAGCGGATCGCGGCCGCACTCCTGGCGCTCGGGGAGATCGACTACACGCTGGAACTGGCTAGACGGTACGCGGACGAGCGGCAGGTCTTCGGCACCACGATCCTGGGCCTGCAGGTGGTGCGGCACCGGCTGGCCGAGTTGATGAGTCACACAGCGGCGGCGCGCCAGCTCGCCTATCACGCGGCCTGGCTGTACAGCCAGGGACAGCAGGCGATGTCCCAGTGCGCGATGGCCAAACTGCGGGCCACCGAGCTCGCCGTCGAGGTGGCGGGGCAGTGCCTTCAGCTCTTCGGCGGGCACGGCTACCTCGCGGAGGCGCCGATCTCCCGGGTCTTCCGGGACACCCGGCTCGTCACGATCGCGGGTGGGAGTAGCGAGATCATGCGGGAGATCATCGCCGAGTCCGAGCTGTGAGCTCGTCAGCATTTCTGTACGACGAAACAACCCCACCGGAAGTACCCCACGGTCAGGCAGGCGAACGTGGTGGCCGGCGCCACGTTGGTCGATGCGGCATAGTCGCTGAGATTGATCAGCACGTCGCACGAGAAAACGTGCCCCAGGCGCCGTAGATTGTCCAGGTAGAACGCCTGGCGGCCGGTTCCGAGCTCGCGCATCAGGTTGCGCTGGATCAGCATGTTGTAGTTTCCGCAGAAGACCTTCTCGATCTGGTCTCTCGGAAGCTCCGGCGGGATGGCCCGCCACAGCCTACCGAGGTTCTTGACCGAGTTGTCCACGAACTCGAGCACACCGAACGTCCTGGTGAGATGGGACAGGTCGCTGCTGGTCGCCAGGTGCCTGAGTTCGTAGGTGCCCCCGGTCTGCGACAGGATGAACGACAAGGCTCCGTCGCTCAGAATCGACTCCGCCGAGTCCATGAACCGGTCGCGGTCGCGCGCGCACTTGTCGCCCACGATGACCAGGACCTCCGAGTAGTCGTTTGCCCGCAGTAGACTGGACCCCAGTTCCAGGGCCGCCGACAGGTTGGAACACTTCGCGAGACTCACTCCGTACAACTTGGCGTCGACGAGACCGTAGTCACCGAGAATCTGCGCCACCTCGGGATAGTCCAGTCCTACCGCATGAATCGAGTTGACCGTCGTGGCCAGCAGTACGGCACCAATGTCGGTAGGGTCGACGCCGCCGGTCCGCAGGGTGTCTCCGACCGAACGGTGGCAGAGGTCGGGCAGGCTGAGTGGACTTTTCCGGAAGTAGTGCAGGCCGAGCTTGGTGAAGACCTCGACCTGCTCGGGGTCGCCTTCCTCGATGTCGGCGAGAGGGACGGCGTCTCCCACCGTGTAGGCGATACCCCGGAGGTAGAGCGGCTGACCGGTCATGCTCAGCTCCCTCAGCGTCGGACGAAGGAAGGCCAAAGTGCCATGCTCGGACAGTACCCGCCCATCGATGTCTGCAACTATCGAGATGCTTGGACCTTTGGTTCCGTCGGCCGGCCCGGTCCTGCCCCGCTGCGGGGTCAGCCCCTTGGCGGCAGTCAGGGCTAGGGAGAGCTCGGGTGTCGGTTCTAGACTCTCCACCATGCAGAGACTGCGCCTCGACATGGACCGTGTCCAGGCGGCCAGCCGGGCGATCGACCCCGTGTTCCTCGGCACCCCGCACTACCGCTGCGAGGCGCTGGGGTCGGAACTCGGGTGCACGGTCAGTCTCAAGGTCGAGTCGGTGAACCCGGTCCGCAGTTTCAAGGGCCGGGGTACCGAGATCATCGCCAACGGCCTTGCCGACAGCGGCGAGCGCGCTGTGGTGTGCGCCAGTGCGGGAAACCTCGGTCAGGCGCTGGCCTGGTCCGGCCGTGGTCGTGGGCTCGACGTCACCGTCGTGGCGTCCCGCTACGCGCCCGTGGTCAAGCTCGAGCGGATCCGTGCCCTGGGAGCCCGTCTGGAGTTGGTCGACGGTGACTACGACACCGCCTGTGCGCGGGCGGCGGCGATCGCCCGGTCCCGGGGTATCCGGCAGATCGAAGACGGTGTGGACGTCGAGACCTGTGACGGTGCGGCGACCATCGGCATCGAACTGGCCTCCGACCCACAGCCCCTCGACGCCGTCGTGGTCGCCCTCGGCACCGGAGCCCTTGCCAGCGGCGTCGGCTTCGCGGTGAAGGCCATGGCACCCGAGGTGGAGGTGATCTGTGTCCAGCCGCTGGGAGCACCAGCGATGACGCGCTCATGGCACGCACGGTGCGTCGTCACCACCAACTCGGTCGACACCATCGCCGACGGTGTCGCGGGTCGCATCCCCAACCCGGACGCCCTGCAGGACCTGCTCGTGGTCGTCGATGACGCCGTCCTCGTCCGGGAGGCGTCGATCGTCGCCGGGATGCGGCTGCTCCTGGATCATGCGGGCCTCGTCGTCGAACCGTCGGCCGCGCTCGGTATCGCGGCGATCCTTGAGGACCGCGACCGTTTCGTGGGCAGGCGGGTGGCCACCATCGTCTGCGGCGGCAACGTCGACATGGACGCCTACCATCGCTGGATCGGCACGGCTCCCGGTGATGTTGACGCGGTCTCGGCCGGCGAGCACGGCCCGCACCAGGGATAGCGGCCGGCGACCGGCTCTCCCCGCAGAACCGCCGGGCGGTCATCCCGTTGCGGCTGCCCGGACCGACGAGGTGTCCGGTGTTCCGTCAGATGCGGTTGTCTGCGCCTGCCCGGCGCCGGTGCTGTGCAGCCTCTGCGAGCGGAGGTCGGACGCTCGGCGGACGGTCCTGCGGCGCCGTGTCACCGTCGAGCCGGTTCTCCCGCCGCAGGCTGCGGGTCACCAGTGCGGTAAGGACGCCGGCGAGCAGACCCCAGAACGCCGATCCGATTCCCAGCAGCGTCACCCCGGACGCGGTCGCCAGGAAGGTGATCACGGCAGACTCCCGCCACTGCTCGTCGGCGAGCGCCGAGGTGAGGGAGGTGATGACGGTGGCGAGCAGCCCGAGACCCGCGATCCCGGCGATGAGGGACACCGGTAGGGCAGTGAGTAGGGAGCCGACCGTGCCGCCGAACACGCCGAGGCACAGGTAGAACACTCCGGCCCAGACAGCGGCCAGGTAGCGGCGGTCGGGGTCCTGGTGCGCCGAGCTACCGGTGCAGATCGCCGCGGTGATGGCCGCGAGGTTGAGTCCGAAGCAGCCGAACGGTGCCAGCACCAGGTTGGCCGCACCCGTCCAGCCGACCAGCGGTGAGACCGGCAGTTGATACCCGTCGTTGCGTAGCACCGCCACTCCCGCAAGGTTCTGCGAGGCCATGGTGACCACGAAGAGCGGAAGTCCGGCACCGATGACGACCTGCCAGGAGAATTCGGGAACGGTGAAGACCGGAGTGGACAGTGTCAGGTCCACGTCACGCAACCGGACCGACCCGGTGAGCATGGCAGCGACGACGCCAGTGGTCAGTGCCGCCAGTACGGCGTACCGGAGCAACCACCTGCGGAACAGCAGATAGACCGTGAACATCGGGAACACCACGGCGAAACTGTGGTGCATCTCGCTGAACAGCCCGATACCGAACTGGACGAGAATTCCGGCAAGGAGGCCCGCCGCGAGCGCGACCGGGACACGGTTCATGACACGGGCGAACCACCCGGTGATCCCACTGAGCGTGATCAACGCCGCCGAGACCAGAAAGGCGCCGACCGCCTGGCCCATGCTCGCCCCGAGCAGTCCAGTGGCGAGTACGGCCGCCCCCGGAGTGGACCACGCGGTGACGACGGGTGCCCGGTAGCGTAGGGACAGCCCGATGGACGTCACTCCCATACCGACACCCAGCGCGAGCATCCACGAGGCCAGTTCATCGCTGGACGCGCCAGCGGCCCGCGCGGCGGTGAACACGATCGCCGCGGAACTCGCGGTACCGACGAGTACCGCGACGAGACCGGCGGTGACGGCCGACGGTGGTGCCGCTTGTCGCGTCAGATAAGCCAGCGACTTCATGATTGCGTGACTGTACCCGAACGAGGTGACGTCGATTCTGGCAGGCGGCCCGGGAACGCGGCGCCGCCGTTGCGGACGGGGCCGGTGCCGGGCGGCGCGGCCAATGCCACCTCCGGGCTGTCGCGGTGCCACGGTTGGGTCTCGGGTCCGCTGGGCCGATGCCTGCCGGATTCGGTGCCCCGTGCGGCGGCCTTCTCGATCATCATTATCTGCGAAAACATCCGGGTCGACACCCCGTCCGGCAGCCTGTTTCAAGCTGCCATCGTGCGGGCCAGCCAGCCATGACAAAAGATCATTAGCCACAGTGGAACTTTTTTGGGGTATCGAGATCCGGTGTGTCCGCCGAGGAGTTGCACCTTACTCTCTTGAACCCGAGGAATCTTGCCGGTAACATCGGTCACCGACGATGGAGCATGGGACTACGAAGCGGGGCGCCATGCGTAACCAAAGGGTCGTTTCTGTCGGAATCAAGCTGAGCCACGACGGCGGCGTTGCCCTCTTCGAAGACAACCGCCTGGTCCAGTGTCACGAGATGGAGAAGATTGGCAACAACCCGCGTTACTCGGAATTCCGGCTAACGAGGAGTGAGTTGTTCGGCCTGCTCAACGATATCGGCTACGACTGGTCTGAGGTGGACTCCCTCGTCATCGATGGTTGGCACACCACTCCGTTCGAGGTGACCCTGGGCGACGAAAAGGTTCCGTTCGAGGTGGCGGACTACGGTCACCTCTACGACATCCGCGCGAACCCGTTGGCGAGTAAAGGTGCTTTCAGTACCTACTTTGGGCGGGAGTATGCGAGCTACCATCACATCGCGGGGCACATTTTCTCATCTTACTGCAGTAGTCCGATGGCTCGGCGGGGCGAGTCGTCGTACGTGCTCTCGTGGGACGGCATGTCGTTTCCGCAGCTGTTCCACTATGACCGGGGTGGAAGACTCGAATGCCTGGGCTACCTGTTTCCCATGAGCGGCTTCATCTACACCTATTTCGCGGTGAATTTCGCGCCGTACCAGGACTATCGGCCGAATGACCTGTCGCTGGCAGGCAAGTACATGGCCTACATCGCGAAAGGGAAGAGGGTCCAGTCGCTCGGCGAGAGCTTCCACACGATCTTCGAGAAGCTGGTGGCGAGGACCGGGCCGGTCACGACCCACGACCAGATGCTGGAGTTCGAGCGGGCGCTGCTGCTCAAGCTGGTCTTCCGGGCCAAAGCCAGTGGGCTCGGCGATGAGGACATCCTCACCACCTTCCACTGCTTCCTCGAGGAGGTGCTGGTCCGCACGCTGGCAGCACGGTTGGACGAACTGGACCGGCGGGGACCCCGGAATCTGTGCTACGCCGGTGGGTGTGCGCTGAACATCAAGTGGAACAGCGCGATCAGGCGCTCGTGCAACCTGGCGGAGCTCTGGATTCCACCGTTTCCCAACGACGCGGGCAGCGCCATCGGCACCGTCTGCAGCGAGCTTGTTGCCAAGCATGGCTACGAGTCGGTCGATTGGGACGTCTACAGCGGGCCAGCTATCCGTGATACCGCTTGGGACGCCGCCGACTGGTCGTCGCGCGACTGCTCACTCAAGGAGCTGGCGGGTCTCATCCACGAGTCGCAGCAGCCGGTCATCGTGCTCAACGGCCGGGCCGAGCTCGGGCCGCGGGCATTGGGAAACCGCAGCATCATGGCGGCGCCGACCTCGCCGGAGATGAAGACCACCCTCAACCGGATCAAGCGGCGCGAGTCGTACCGGCCGGTCGCGCCGATCTGCGTGGAGGAGGACGCGGCTCGGTTCTTCGACCCTGGTACGCCCGATCCGTACATGCTCTACGACCACCGGGTGCGTCCGGAAGCGGCAGGGCGGTTGGCTGCGGTCTGCCACCTGGACGGGACGGCCCGCCTGCAGACGGTCAACCAGCGGCAGAACCCGCAGATACACGCGCTGCTCAACCACTACGCGGAGTACAGCGGACTACCGATCCTCTGTAACACCAGCGCGAACGACCTCGGCTCCGGGTTCTTCCCGGATGTCCGCAGCGTCGCCGAGTGGGGTCATGTTGACCACATCTGGAGCAACGGGAGGCTGTACACCCGGACGACGGGTGCGTAGTGACGCTCGGGCGGGAAGAGGAACGGATGTCAGGCACAGCGCACGCCACTTCCGGATTCCGGGGTGGACTTCATGAGATCTTCCGTCAGCAGGCGGCGGAGGCGCCGTCGCGGATCGCGGTCGCTTCTGCCGGGGAAACCCTGACGTATCAGGAGCTCGACAGGCTGTCCGATCGGCTCGCTTTCGGGCTGACCACCCGTGGTGTGCAGCCCGGAGAGGTGGTCGGTCTGTGTCTGCCCCGGGGAATCGACATGGTCGTCGCCATGCTCGGCGTACTCAAGGCGGGGGCGGCCTACCTGCCCGTCGATCCGGACTACCCGGCACCCCGGATCGACTACATCATCGAGCACAGCCGGGCGCGGTTCGTCGTCGTCGCTGCCGAGCTGGTCGGCCTGTTCGACCGGCCTGGTGTCAACCTCGTGGCCTACGAGCGCGGCGCGTTGCCGGACGGCGTCGCACCGGACTGGGCACCGGTGGTGGTGTCCCCGGAGGCACCCGCATACGTCATCTACACCTCCGGCACGACCGGCAAACCGCACGGTGTCGTCGTCCAGCACGGGAACGTCGACCGGCTGTTCAGCGGCACGCAGAGCTGGTTCCGGTTCTCCAAGGACGACGTGTGGACGGTGTTCCACTCAATCGCGTTCGACTTCTCCGTGTGGGAGCTCTGGGGCGCGCTGCTGCACGGCGGCAAGGCGGTCGTCGTGCCGTACGTGACGACCCGTACGTCTGAGCGCTTCTACCAGCTGGTCGTTGACCAAGGGGTCACGGTTCTCAGTCAGACGCCGACGGCGTTCCGCGCCTTCGACGCGGTTGACGCCCGCCACCACGCGGACCTTTCGCTGCGCCACGTCGTCCTGGGCGGTGAACCGGTCGACCGCGATGTCGCGGCGGCGTGGCTGGCGCGGCGCGGTGAGTCCGCCCCGCAGCTGGTGAACATGTACGGGATCACGGAGACGACCGTGCACGTGACGTACCGACCACTTTCACTCGAACTACTCGACGGGTCGGAGCACTCGCCGATCGGTGTGCCGATTCCAGATCTGGCCATCCAGCTGCTGGACGACGCCGGGCAGCCGGTCGCGCACGGCGCGGTCGGGGAGATTCACGTGCGCGGGCCGGGCGTCGCCCTGGGGTACCTGCACGAAGCGGAGCTGACCGCCGCGCGATTCACCGGATCGGGCGCGGACCGCGTCTACCGCACGGGCGACCTCGGTGTCACCTATGACGGCGTCGAGTACTTCTTCGTCGGGCGCGCGGACACCCAGATCAAGTTGCACGGGTACCGGATCGATCCCCGGGAGATCGAGGCCGTCGCGGACGCGTTCCCCGGTCTGTCCAACTCGGTGGTGTCGAAGGTGCCGGGCTCCGGTGACGACGCGCATCTCATGCTGTTCGCCCTGTACGATCCCGAGACCGGGCCGGCGCAGCGTGCGGCTGCCGCCGATCTGGTGCTGGCGAATATCCGTGCGACGCTTCCCGCATACATGTGCCCGGCCCGGTGTGTCCTGCTCGACGAGTATCCGAGGAATCACAACGGCAAGATAGACCACGACTCGCTGCAGGCGACGTACCACGCGCCGGACCCGTCACCGCCACTGGAGGCGGTCGTGGGTCACGCAGAAAAGGTCAAGGCTATCTGGGAGCAGGTGCTAGGAAAGCCCGTCGCCGCGTCGGACGAGGACTTCTTCGAGGCCGGCGGCACGTCGCTCGACCTCATCCGCATCATGCAGGAGACCAAGAAGCAGCTCGCGGTGGAGGTTGACCTGGGTGCCTTCGCCGACGGTCTGTCGCTGGACGTCTACGTCGACCACGTCGGCGAACAGTTCGCGTCGAGGAAGCGGGCGACCGCCGAACGCGGGCCTAGCTAGCCCCAGATCCGGGAGTGGATGTCATGAGCAAGTTCAGCCTCACGCCTACCGAGCTCGCAGACTTCCAGCGCAACGGCTACGCCGGGCCGTTCACGCTCTATGAACCTGACGAGATGGCTGACCGCTGGCGGAAGGAGCGGCTGAAGCTGCTCGACCGGACAAACGCCGTCTACCAGGACACCGAGGCGATCTCGCAGGGGACCAACATCTCCAATTACGACCGCCATCTCGACAACAGCTTCCTTGCCGAACACATCGCCCGGCCCGAGATCGTCCACCGGGTGGCGAGCATTCTCGGCAAGGACGTCATCTGCTGGCGGTCCGAGTTCTTCCCGAAGTACCCGGGCGACGAGGGCACCGACTGGCACCAGGCGGACACGTTCGCGAACGCCGGGGGAGAGCCGCAGATCGTCTGGGAGGAGGACCGGGAGTACGGTGGCACGATCACCGTCTGGACGGCCTTCACCGAGGCGAGTATCGAGACCGCCTGCCTACAGTTCATCCCGGGTACCCACCGGCAGATGTTCTACGACGAGACCCTGGGGATGCACTACGACCCCGAGGCGAACCGTAACAAGACCAAGAACGGCGTGGCCCGGGGATTCTTCGGCTACGACTACCGCCAACTGCAGATCGATCCGGACTGGTCCCCGGACGAGAGCAAGGCGGTTTCGATGCAGATGAAGGCGGGGCAGTTCATCGTCTTCTGGTCGACGCTGATGCACGCCTCCCACGGTCACGCGGGCCGGACGCAGGAGATGCGCCTTGGCTTCGCCAGCCGTTACGTCCCCGCTTCGGTACGTGTCTATCCGGGTCTGACCGAGATCCACGAGTACGGCGGGCGCATCTCGCTGGACGACTTCGGGTGCGTGCTGGTGTCGGGTGAGGACAAGTACGGGCGGAACCGGCTGCGAACCCACACGACGACCGGCGTCCCGTTCGGCAAGAGCTGACCGTGACCGGGTTCGAGGAGTGGGCGGCGGCCGCTGTCGAGGTGTTCGGCGAGGTCAAGCCACTGGCAGACCGGCTGCCGCAGGGCCACTTCGAGGTGGCCGTGGCGGATCACGAGCGTCTCGGCACCGCCGCCGGACGGCTACTCGACAGCGTCGCCCGCGAGGTCGGTCTGCGGCAGACGGTCCACGTGCGCGCCGCGCCGCAGCCGGCGGGCAGCTCGTTCGGGTTGGCGGTGGAGCGCCGGATCAGCACCCTGCTGGCCGACGCCGGACCGCTCGACGACTGGGTCCGCGACGCCGGGGAGGCGCCGATCGTACGCGCCGCTGCCAATGCCCGTGACCGGGCGCCCCGGCTGGTGCGGGTCGAAACCCGCGACGGACTGACGCTCGACGCGTTCACGGCGGGCGACCGGGCGCGTCCCGCGGTGGTGCTGGTCCCACCCTGCGGCATGCCGGTCGAGCTGTCGCTGCGGTGGCTGCGCGCACTCGGCGAGGAGCACTTCGTCGTGACCTGGCAGACCCGCGGTCTGTTCTCCGCGCACGGCCCCGAGGCCGGTATGGCGAGCGGCGTGGCCGACCAGGCCGACGACCTGCTGGCGGTCATGGACGCGCTCGACCTGCCGGCCTGTCACGTGATGGGGCTCTGCGGCGGCGCGGTGATCGTGGTCGAGGCCGCCCACCGACATCCCGGTCGCCTCGGATCGATCAGCCTGTGGCACGGGGACTACGACTTCGGGGCCGGCTCGACGAAGACCGATCACCAACGGGACGTCCAGGCGTTGATGGAGATGGGCGCGGACACGCTGGCGAAGGCGGCCGCCTACCAGAAACTCATGCACCGCCCTGCCGCCCTGGCGAAGATCCCCGAGCGGCTCGCGCCGCTGGTGCTCTACCCCTACGCCTCGCCGGCGCTGTTCCACCACTACTGCAGGTTGAACCTCGCGATCATGTCTTTCGACATCACTGATCTGCTCGGCCGGATCCCACATCCGACGCTGGTGGTGACGAGTCGGACCGACACGACCGCGCACCCGGAAGGTTCGCATCGCGTGGCGCGTGAGCTCGTCCGCGCCCGGCTGGTCGAGGAGCCCAGCGGCGACCACCTCTCCGTCTTCGACACCTCGTCCCGACTCGTCCAACTGGCCGCCGACTTCGTTGCGGCCCAGTACCTGAGCACACCTGGACGGCGATGACCGACATAGCTGCACTCGAAGTCGAGACGATCGATCACGACCTGGGCGGGCTCGTCGAGGAAGGCGTTCTCGTCCGGCACCGGACGGGTGACCGGCGGGTCGCCGCGGTCTTCGTCGTGCCGGGCGAGGCCGCCCCGGTGGTCCGGCGAGCGACGCTCCTCTGCGAGGAGGCAGGCGTCGACGGCGAGCTCGCACTGTACGAGCCCGACGACGACCTGATGATCTTCCACCGCAACCGGCGGGAGGCCGACTTCATCTTCCGTGAGGTGTTCCGGGACAACGAGTACCTGCGCAACGGGGTGACACTGCCCGACCATCCGACCGTGGTCGACGTCGGGGCGAACATCGGTGGGGCCTCCGTCTTGTTCGGACTTGTCGGCCAGGGGGCCCGGATCTTCGCGGTCGAACCCGTACCTCAGCTGTGTCGGGCCGTCGAGCTGAACGCCAGGCTGCACGACATCGATGTCGTCATCGTCGCCGGCGCGGTCGGCGACGCGCGCGGTCAGACGGTGATCACGTACTACCCGAAGAACACAGCGATGTCCGGGCTCCTCGCGGACCAGACGGACCGCGAGGTTCTCAAGACCTATCTCGCGGGCCACGACGGTGCCTCCGCCGCCGGGCTCGACGCGATGGTCGCCGAGCTGCTCGTCGGCGAGCCGGTCGAGTGCGGCGTGCAGACACTGGGACAGGCGCTCGAGGGCCATTCCGTCGACCGTATCGATCTGCTGAAGATCGACGTCGAGAAAGCGGAGTGGCAGGTCCTGCACGGTATCGACGATGGGCTGTGGCAACGGATCGATCAGGTGGTCATGGAGGTCCACGACATCGACGGCCGGGTCGCGGCCTGCGTCAGGTTGTTGGAGGACAAGGGCTTCAGCGTGCTGATCGACCGCAACCCGGATCTGCTGAGCACCGACATGTACGGCCTCTACGCCCGTCGGGGACCGGTGGCGCCGGACCCCGCCGCCCCGAACTGGCGGCGGCCGCTGTCGACGCGTCGGGCGTTGGCCTCGGCCATCCGTGAGCGCATCCCGCAACTCGCCGACATCGCCGTCGAACGGTTCCGGTTCGTGGCGGCCCTGCCGAGGGACACCCGCGGCGAGATCGACACGGCTGCGCTCGGCGCCATGATCGCGTCGGAGGGCGCCACAGAGCCGGGCGTGATGTCCGCGATCGAGGAAAGGCTTGCCGCCATCTGGTGCCGGCTGCTGAAGGTCGAGTCCGTCCGGACCTCGGACGACTTCTTCGACCTCGGCGGCACCTCACTCAAGTCGGTACGGATGGTACTGGAGGTGGACGAGGCCTTCGGCGAGAACGTGCTACCGCCGGACCAGCTTTTCGCGGGTAGCCGCTTCGACGAGGTGGCGGCGGTCATCCGCAGGAACCTGGGATGAAGCGGCAGCTCTTCGCGGCTCTGGAAAAGCTCGCGGACAACCACCACAACCAGGTGGTCTACCGCGACGGCGGCAGGGTCAGCAGGACGTGGGCCGAGCTGGCACAGGACATCGACCGGGCGGTCGGCCGGCTGGCGTCGCTGCGGCCGCACGGGCGCGGGCGCGAGTTCCAGGTGGGGTTGGTCGGGCCGACGTCGTACCAGTGGATGGTGCTCGATCTGGCCTGCATCAAGGCGGGCTTCCGATCGGTCGCGGTGCCGGAGTTCCTCACCGCCCGGGAGATCGGTGCCCTGCTGCGGGAGGCCGAGGCCGACGTCGTGCTCGCCGACCGGGCGGTGGCGGACCGGCTCACCGAGGTCGACGCACCGGTGTGGTTCTTCGGTACCGGCGGTGCCACCCCGGTCGGAAGCGATTTCGAGGAGCTCGCCGGCGTCGAGTGGACCTGCACCGCCGACCGGATGCTGGACCACTACTCGATCGGCTACTCGTCGGGGACGTCGGGCAAGGCCAAACGCATCGATTTGATGTTCCCGGCAGAGGAGCCGTCGAACGGCTGGAAACACGCCCTCGACCTGGCGCTGCAGTACTACCGGTACCGGACCAGCTTCTGGAGCCGCAAAGGGAACAAACTGTTTGTCTTCATGCCCTTCTCCCACCTGCAGCAGCGGGCCTTCGTGCGGCTGGCGCTGATGCGCCGGATCGACATCGTGCTCTCCGATCCCCGGCGCTGCGTGCAGGACCTGATCGTCGAGAAGCCGAACATCATGGTGAGCGTCCCCATGATATACGAGGCCCTGGCGGCGCGGATCGAACAGAAACTGCGGCAGATGAGTAAGCGGCAGCGGGCCGTCTTCGACGTCTACCTCCGCCTTCGGATCAACCGGCTGCCCAACCGCAGCTGGGTGAAACGAGTGTTCGGCCGCTACCTGTTCGGCAAGGTGCGCAAGATCTACGGCGGCCGGGCCGACTACTTCGTGACGGGCAGTGCCCCGATCGACCGGCGGACGCTCATGACGTTCTACCGCGTGGGTGTGCGGATCTACGAGGGGTACGGGCAGAGCGAGCTGCCCAGGATCATCTCCATGAGTTCCGAGAAGGACTTCCGCATCGGCAGCGTCGGCCGGCCGCGCGTTCCCGTCAAGATCGCTGCGGACGGCGAGATCCGGGTCAAGATCGACCGGAGCGAGCTTGCCGACCCCTCGGTCGTCACCTTCGACCAGGAGGGGTACATCTGCACGGGAGACATCGGCTACCTCGACGCGGACGGCTTCCTGTTCCTGCGCGGACGCAAGGACGACGTCATCGTCCTCGACAACGGCAAGAAGGTGTTCCCCGCCAGCGTCGAGACCGTCTTCCACGAGCTGAAGGTGGACGAGTCCATCTGCGTCACCTCCTTCGACGGCAAGCGGATCGCCGCCGTCGCGTACTGGCCCGTCGAGCGGGGCGGATCGGCAGCGCTGAGGAGCTACCTCGCCGAGGTCAACCCGAGGCTGGCCGAACACGAGAGAGTGACGCTCTTCGCGCACAGCACGGTGCCGTTCACCGTGGAGAACGGCATGTTGACGGGCACCAGAAAACTGCGGCGTCAGCAGATCAGAGCGGTGTTCGGCGATGCGAAGCTGGAGCGGGTCGGTGACTGAGGGCGGCTCGCCGCACAGCGAGCACAACTTCGCGGCCGTGCTGCGGCACCGGGCAGCCGGGTCACCGGCGGAACCGGCGTACACGTTCCTGCGGCAGGGCCTCGACGAGGCGCACACCGTCAACTACCAGCAACTGTACGACGCCGTGTGCTCCCTGGCGGTCCACCTTGATGGGCTTCCACGGCCAGCACGGGCACTGCTGGTCTACCCCCACGGGCCGGAGTTCATCCGCGCGTTCTGGGCGTGTCTCGTCGCCGGGATCGTGCCCGTTCCGTGCTACCCGCCGAGGAACAGCCGCTCGGTGGACCGCCTCCTCGTCATCGCCCGGGACGCGCAGGCCTCCGTCGTCCTGACCGACCGGGCGGCACTCGGCCGGGCCGGCGACAGGTTCACGGAGACCGCGCCCTGCCTCGTCACCGATGAGATCACGGTCGACGAGATCACGGCCGGCGGGACAGCGGGCGGCTGGACGGGTGCCGTCGAACCCGTGGCCGTGCGCCCGGCAGACCCGGCGTTCCTGCAGTACACGTCCGGGTCGACCGGCGCGCCCAAAGGTGTCGTCGTCTCGCACCGGAACCTGTACCGCAACCAGGAGCTCATCCGGGCGGCGTTCGGCCAGGACAGCGAATCGACGGTCGTGTCCTGGCTGCCCTTCTACCACGACATGGGGCTCATCGGGAACGTCCTGCACGCGGTGTACGTCGGCGCGCACGCGGTGTTCCTCTCGCCGCTCGAGTTCCTGCGCAGGCCCGTGACGTGGCTGGAGGCGATCAGCCGCTACCGTGCGACGGGAAGTGGCGGACCCAACTTCGGCTACCAGCACTGCGCCGACCGGATCAGCGACGACGACGTCGCGGGGCTCGACCTGAGCCGCTGGCGGGTGGCCTACTGCGGGGCCGAGCTGGTCCGGGCGCAGACGCTGTCGTCGTTCGCGGACCGGTTCGCGGCGACCGGATTCCGGTCCGATGCCTTCCGGCCCTGCTACGGCATGGCCGAGGCCACGTTGCTGGTGGCCGCTGCGGAAGGGCTCACCACGCGCACGCCGGAGCCGTCCGGGGGCGAGGCGGACGACAGCGGGCCCGCGTCGCCCGGCGACCCGGTCGTGTCGTGCGGCGTCCCCAGTGGTTTCCGCTGCCTCGTCGTCGACGGCAACGGTGCCGAGTGCCCCGACGGCCGAGTGGGAGAGGTGTGGCTGAGCGGGTCGAGCGTCGCGGGCGGCTACTGGAACAACCCCGGGGCGTCCGAAGCGCTGCATGCCTTCACCCGCTCGGGTGAGGGCCCGTTCTACCGCACGGGCGACCTTGGCTTCCTGCGCGACGGCGAGCTGCATGTGACGGGCCGGATCAAGGAACTGATCATCATCCGCGGCCGCAACCACTACCCGTACGACCTCGAATGGGCGATCGCCGAGGGCGCACCGGGTGTCATCCGGGACGGCTGCGTGGTGTTCTCCGTAGACCGGGAGCACGGCGAAGATCTGGTTGTCCAGTGCGAGTACGACCGTACGGGCGGACTTGCCCACGCCGAAGTCATCCGGTCGGTCCGGACCGTGCTGTCGGAGGAGTTCGGCATCCCGGCGTCGGAGGTGTTCCTCTTCGCCCCTCGCCACCTGCCTCGTACCAGCAGCGGCAAGCTCCAACGGGCGCTGTGCAGGTCGACCTACCTCGCGGGGCAGACCGGCGGCATCGCCCATTGGAAGGCGGAGTCCAGCGGGCAGACCGGCGCAACCGGCGAGGGACGGACCCCGGCTGCGGCGGCCTCCGACACGGAGCGGCAGATCATGCGGGCGGTCGAACATCTCAAGGGACCAGTCCGGATGGGGCGGGACGACACGTTCTTCAGCATCGGCTTCGATTCCCTCGGTATGGCCGAGCTCGCCGCCGCGCTGTCCGATGAGGTGGGCCAGCTGATCGGCGTCGAGCTGCTGTTCGACCATCCGACGATCGCCGGGCTCGCCGCGCGGCTGGACGCCCTGTCGCACACCGATCCGCCGCCCGTTGCGCCCGACGCGCTCACCGGCGGTGGTCTCCTACCGGCCAGCTCGATCCAGGAGTCGATCTGGATCGACCACCAGTCGCGAGCACCGGACAGCCGCTACAACATCGCGATCCGGATCGACTTCGCATCGCAGGTCCCACGGGAGCGCATCGAGAAGTCGCTCGCGCTCGAGCTGGGCCGCGCGGATCTGCTGCACTGCCAGTTCGTCTGGCAGGACGGAAACCTGGGCCTGCTCCCGTGCGACGACGAGGAGCACCGACTGGACGTACTCGACGTTTCCGGATCAAGCACCGAGCAGGCGGTGACCGAGTTGGACGCGTGCGTCGAGGCACTCGTCCGCAAGCCCTTCGACCTCGACGAGCGCCCGTTGTTTCGCGCCACACTCGCGCGGCTGCCGGACGGCACCCACACGCTGATCTTCGTCGCCCACCACATCATTTGCGACGGGTTCTCGCTCAACGCCTTCGCCCAGCGATTGTCGTCGGCGTGCGCCGGCGGGGACGGCACGGGGCGCACCGACGAGGAACGGGACACCTCGTACCGTACGTACGTGCGTCGGCAGCGGGACCTGCTGGCGCGCGGCGGCGGGGACGCTGGGGCGTACTGGCGCGGGCAGCTCACGGGCCTCGTACCGGTGCGGCTGCCCCGGGACCGCTGGCCCCCAGGCGACGGCGCACGGGGCCGCATCGCCACCGAGTGGCTGCACCTGACCGACGAGCAGTCCCGGTCCCTGGCCCGGCTGGCCCGGCAGTGTGGCACGACGCCGTTCGCGGTGGCGCTGGCCGGGTTCGCGACGGTCATCGGCAGAATCACGCGACGCTCGGACATCGCGGTCGGTGTTCCGCTTCTCGATCGCGACTTTCCCGCCATGAAGGACACGTTCGGGCCCTGTGTCAACCCGGTCACGCTGCGCCTGCAGCTCGCCGGCGACCAGTCCGGCGTGCAGCGGATCGCGGCGGTCGGTAGCAGGCTGTCGGAGGCGCTTGGACTGCGGGCGCTGCCGGTGCGTGCGGTGGCGGGCGAATTCACCAGCGGTCGCAGCGACGGGAGGGTCCCGGTCACCTCGGTATACTTCAACGGCCTCACCTTCGGGCCGGGTGAGCAGATCGCCAAGGGGTTCCTCGGCGACCGGGGCCAGACCGCACGCCTCGACCTCGACGTTTACGCGATCCTTGACAGCGGTGGCGGCGGGTCGCTGCGGTGGGACTACGACTCGGCGCTGTTCGATCCGGAGACGGTACGCCTGTGGATGGCCGGCTTCGGGAATTGTCTTCGCCGTCTCGACCGGCATCCGGACCGGCCGCTCGACGCGCAACCGCTCCTGGTACCGCCCCGCCTCGGGCGGCCGCCCCAGGTCGGGCCGGCGGACGTCCCACAACCGCTGGCCGCCATGGTGAGGCAGACCATGGAGCGGATCCCGCAGCGGGTGGCGGTGGTGACCCCGAGCGGCGCGACGACGTACGGGCAGTTGCTCGGATGGAGCCGCCGCGTCAGCGGCTACCTGGGGCGTACCTCGGTGGCAGGTCCGGTCGGGCTGTACTTCCGTCACGGGGACACCCCGCTGGCGATTTCCGCGATGGTCGGCGCGTTGGATGCCGGGTGCCGCTACGTCGTTCTGGAGCCCAGGGACCCGGCGACGCGGCTGCGGCGGATCGTCTCGGACGCCGGGGTCCGGGTGGTGTTGGCCAACGGCGCCGTCGCCTGGGCAGAAGCGGACGACACCGACGAGCCCGGCCGCGTACGCCCGAGGGTGGTGCGGATCGACCAAATCGGTCCGGAGGACGCCGGCGACGGTCCAGAGGACGCCGGCGACGGTCCGGACGAGGCCTGCGACGGGGGGGACGAATCCCGGTCCGGGTACCTGCTCTACACCTCCGGTACCTCCGGCACCCCCAAAGGTGTGATCCAGGAGGCGGACAACGTCCGGTACTTCGTCGAACAGTACCGGCGACGGCTGTCGATCACCGAGCAGGACTCGCTCAGCCTGGTGTCGTCGCTCGGCTTCGACGCGGCGGTGCTGGATGTCTACACCGCGATGGTCACCGGTGCCCAGTTGCAGGTTCTCGCCTTGCACGACAACGACGCGCACCGCGACCTCTGGCAATGGGTGGTCGACCAGTCGGTCACCGTCCTGCACGCGACCCCTTCGCTGTACCGCAAGCTCACGGCCACCCGACGTGGCTCGGACAGCGGCCGCCTGCGCGCCGTCGTACTGGGTGGCGAGCCGGTGCTGCCCGCCGACGGGATACGGCACTTCGAGCTGTTCCCTGACGTCGAGCTCTACAACCTCTACGGCCAGGCGGAAAGTACCCTCAACTCGCTTCGGCGCTTCGTGCACGGGAACGTCACGCGTACCGTCACGCTGGGCGTTCCCTGCGACGGCACGTCACTGGCCCTGCGCGTCGCGCACGGGGGCAGTCCGGAGGTGTACGAGGTGGGCGAGATCGTGGTCGGCTCACCGCACGTCGCGAAGGGCTACGTCGGCCTGCCAAGCCTGTCCGCAGACAGGTTCCGCGAGACCGGTTACCACACCGGTGACTCGGGCAGGTTCCTGCCCAGCGGGGAGATCGAACTGGTCGGCCGCGTGGACCGCCAGCTCAAGGTGAACGGCTACCGGGTGGAGCCCGCCGAGATCGAGACAGTACTGATGGGACACCCTGCGGTCGCTCGGGCGCTGGTGCTCAAGCACCAGCGGGGCGACGGCGGAGAGTCCCTCGCGGCATACGTCGAGGTCCCAGACGAGCGGCGGCGTGCCGCCCTCGACCCCGAGGAACTGCGCGGCCTGCTGGTCCGGAACCTGCCTGGCTACCTGGTCCCGTCCACCATCCTGGTGCTGGGTGCCTTCCCCCTCACGCCCAACAACAAGGTCGACCGGGGCGGGCTGCCGCAACCGGGCGAGCCCGCAGCGTCCGGCCCGGCGGCCGCGCGGCCGATGGACGCGCGGGAACGCACCGTGGCCGACTGCATGGCGGGGG
The DNA here is from genome assembly GCF_029626105.1 of Solwaraspora sp. WMMD792. NCBI lineage: Bacteria > Bacillati > Actinomycetota > Actinomycetes > Micromonosporales > Micromonosporaceae > Solwaraspora > Solwaraspora sp. WMMD792. The sequence continues at coordinate 2,641,566 of NZ_JARUBH010000009.1, read as the reverse complement.
TCCTGGGTGTCGCGCCCACCGGCCCAACATCGTCGTTCTTCGCGCTGGGCGGGAACTCCATCAGCGTCATCGAGCTACTGCACCGGCTGGAACGGACCACCGGACTGGTACTCACCTTCAAGGACGTCTTCGAGGACCCGACCGTCGCTGCCATCGCCGCGCGGCTGGCGGCGGCCCCGGCCCCGGCGTGGCCCGAGCTGTCGCGGAGCCCGTCACGCGCCGAGTACCCCCTGACGTCGAGTCAGATGAGAATCTGGGTGCAGAGCCAGCGCACCTCCTACAACGTCCTGGCGTCGATCCATGTGGTCGGTGGCCTGCGACCCGACCGGCTCGAGCGCGCTGTCGACGCTGTGGTGGCCCGGCACGAGATCCTGCGTACCCGGTTCGTCGTGCGAGGCGACGAGGTCGTGCAGCGCGTCGTCCCCGCGATCTCGACCGAGATCCTGATCGAGCACCTCGACTCGTCCGCCGACCAGGAGCAGGTGCTGGCCGAGCTGGAGAGGCGGGAGCTGCACCGCGGTTTCGACCTGGCCGGCGGCCCGCTGTTCCAGGTGACGTACGTGACCGGCACGAGTCCGCAGGACGTGCTGATGCTCTCCATGCACCACATCGTCTGCGATGCGGTCTCCATCGCCATCTTCACCGAGGAGGTGCTCAGGGCGTACACGACGCGGCGCGAATCGTTGCCCAAACCCGCGATCCAGTACGGCGACTACGCCCTCTGGTTGCGGGACCTCGGCGACCGCGGCCTTCTCGACCCGGGCCGGGCATACTGGACGGACAAGTTGAAGGACGGCGTACCCGTGCTCAACCTGCGGACGGACCGGCGCCGCAGGCCGGTGAAGTCGTTCACCGGGTCGGTTTTCCACGGCGCCGTCGACGAGGCGCTGACCGGCCACGCGCGGGAGCTGTGCCGTACCGAGGCCGTCACACTGTTCACCCTTCTGCACTCCGTCCTGGTGCTGACCCTCTACAACCGGACCGGGCAGACCGACCTCTGCCTCGGTACGTTGACCACCGGGCGGGAGTTCTCCCGGCACCTGCGGCCACAGGTCGGTTTCCTCGCCAACACTCTGGCCCTCAGGACGACGTTTTCGCCCGACACGAGCTTTCGTGAGCTGCTGGCGATCGCCAGACGGGAGTTCCTGGAATCCCACACACACCAGCTGTACCCGCTGGAGCAGCTCGCGGACGTGGTCCCACGCCAGGAGCCGGGACACGGATTCCTGTTCGACGTCCTCCTGGTGCTACACGACTGGGGCGATCTGGAGGAGCGGGTGCTCCGGGAGACCGGCGTGGAGATCGCGCTGCGCGACCGCGTCGAATGCGTCGCCAAGTTCGACCTCACCTTCAACCTGGTGTCCCGTCACGGGCGCGTCGAGGCGACGGTCGAGTACGACCCCGAGCTGTACGACGAGGGCTCCGTCGCCCTGCTCTGGCGGCGGTTCGTGGCGCTGCTGTCGGAGGTCGTCGACACTCCTGGGCGCCCACTGCACGAGTACCGCGGGCAGGTCGAGGAAGAGCAACGGGTCGCCGCCGGCCGTGAGATCGAGTTCGACTTCTAGGAGGCGACGATGACCGGGAAGACCCTGGACCCCAGAATCGCCCTTGACTACTGGGTGCGCAAGGTCAGCGGCTGCGAATGGTCGGACCTGCCCGTGGCGTTGACAGCCTCGGACCCGGCCGGCGCCGCTGACAGCAGAAGACACTGGTCGGTCACGGTCTGCGAGGAGGATCTGCGATTCCTGAAGAAGGCCAGCCGGGGTGACCCGGAGGCCGAGCTGGTCATCTACGTCACCCTGTACCGAATCCTGCTTTCCTTCTACTTCGGACAGGAAGCCGGTGTGGTGGCGGTGGGCGGGCACCCACGCGGCACCGAGGCGTTGCTGTTCTACACCACGCCGCTCGACCAGGACGGGACGTTGCGCGACGCGATCGGCGCCACCCGCAACGAGACGCAGGACGGCGCCGCGTACCGCGACTACCGCTGGCACGAACTGCGTGACTGGATGACCGCCCAGGAGCAGACTTCCCACCTCGTCCGCTTCGGGCTGGTGTGCGGGGCGGATCCGGTCGCGAACCCGTGGCTGGCCGGTGGGACGGCCATCTGTCTGACGGTGCCGGTCGCGGCGGACGACCGGGAGGTCCGGCTCTCCTGCGGCCCCGGATGCGACGAGCAACTCGCCGTCCAGTTCCTCCGGCACTACGTCGAACTCGTGCGCAAGCTGCGTGACCACCTTGACCTGTCGCTGTCGCGGATCCCCGTCCTCACCCCCGCCGAGCTGGAACAGCTCACCGCGGCGCTACACGGCCCGGCACCCGATCCAGACCTGCCCGCGAGCCTGCTCGTGGACTTCAAACGTCAGGCGGCCGCCACGCCTGCCGCCGTAGCGGTGGTGGACGGCGCCGGCGCACTCACCTACCGTGATCTCGACGAGAACGCCAACCAGCTCGCGCACTACCTGCGGGACGTGGGTGGCGTCCGGCGCGGGGACTTTGTCGGGGTCGCGCTGCGCGACAGCCGGGACCTGGTCGTGGCGGTCCTGGCTGTGCTCAAGACCGGCGCGGCATACGTGCCGATCGACCTGCGTTACCCGGCGGACCGCAAAGCGCTGCTGGTCAGGGAGAGCCGCGCCGCCGCCGTGATCGTGCGGGAGCCCGATGATCTCGCCACGCCCGTCGCGAACGTGGTGGCGTTGACGCCGGCCGCGGACCGGATCGCCGAACACCCGAAGACGGACCCCCCGGTGACCATCCGCGCGGACGACAGCGTGTACGTGATCTTCACCTCCGGGTCGACCGGAACGCCGAAGGGGGTCGCGGTCGAGCACGGGGCCTTCCGTAACCTGCTGGCCTGGTACACCCGGCAGGTGTGCGGACCGGGACAGCCGAGCTTCCTGCTCATCGCCCCCGTCAGCTTCGACCTGGCCCAGAAGAACCTCTTCGCGCCCCTGCTGTGCGGAGGACAGCTACACCTGCTGGGTGCGGCGCTCGACGACTACTCGGCCATGGCCGAGTACATCGACGCGCACGGGATCGAGGTCGTGAACTGCGCGCCGAGCGCCTTCTATCCGCTGCTGGAGTTCGGTGCTGAGCACCGGTTCCACGCGCTACGGTCGCTGCGCCACGTCGTGCTCGGCGGTGAACCGATCGACACGTCGAAGCTGAGCACCTGGTCGGAGTCGCCCAACTTCCGGGCCGCGGTGATGAACTCGTACGGACCCACCGAGTTCACCGACGTCGTCACGTTCCACCGGCTCGTCGCCGACGAGCTGCGGCCGGGGGGCCGGACGGTCCCTATCGGCCGCCCGATCGACGGCATCCAGCTGTTCGCCCTGACCCAGCAGCGTCGGTTGTGCGCCCCCCACATGGTCGGTGAACTCCACCTCGGGGGTGCCGGACTCTCCAAGGGCTACCTGAACGACCCGCAGGAGCAGGCACGGCGCTTCGTCCACGTCAAACTGGACGAGATCGGTTTCGACGGCGTCCTCTACCGGACCGGGGACCTGGTCCGCTGGGACGGCGACGGAAGGCTCGAGTACCTCGGTCGGGCCGACGATCAAGTGAAGATCAACGGATTCCGGATCGAGCCCGGGGAGGTGGAGCGGGCGATCCGCGGGCTGGACGGGGTCGACGACGTGGTCGTCTGCGCCAGAAAGGTCCGGGGCGAGAACGTTCTGGTGGCCTACTTCATCGCGGACACGCCGCTGGACCCGCGGGCACTGAAGGAGCAGGCCGCGCAGAGTCTGCCCCCCTTCGCCGTACCGACCTACTTCACCCAGCGAACGTCCTTTCCCCTGACCCCGAGCGGGAAGCTCGACAGGCGAGCGTTGCCCACACCCGATGCCGAGGTGGCGCGGGAGGTTTTCCTTCCGCCGGTTACCGCGGCACAGGAGCGGCTCGCCCGGCTCTGGGCGGGTCTGCTGGACGTCGGGCGGGTGGGACGACATGACGATTTCTTCGCGCTGGGCGGGCACAGCCTGACCGCTATCCGCCTGCTGTCGCACGTCTCGAAGGACTTCGGCGTCGAGCTCGCGCTCAACACCGTGTTCGAGCACCCGCGGCTCGACGATCTGGCCGGCGTCATCAGCGCGGCCGACCCGGGCCGATTCGCTGGGATCCCCCGACTCGCGCCCGCCGCCGACTACGAGTTGTCCAACGCGCAGCGGCGGCTCTGGCTCGCATCCCAGTTCGAGTCCGCCTCCCAGGCGTACAACCTCCATTCGGTCTACGACATCCAGGGCGAGGTCGAGCCCGGGCGGCTGGAGAACGCGCTCCGGCAGGTCATCGAGAAGCACGAGAGCCTGCGTACGGTGTTCCGGACGGGCCCGGACGGTGACGTGCGGCAGGCGGTCCTGCCCGTGTCGGCGGTGGACTTCAACCTCGAGCACATCCCGCCGGTCCAGGACCTGACGGACTCGCTGGCCGAGTTCGTGGGGCGGCCCTTCGACCTCAGCCGGGGCCCGCTGCTGCGGGCCGCACTCGCGGCGACCGGGGGAGGGAGCCACACCTTCGCCTTCGCCATCCACCACAGCGTCTGCGACGCCTGGTCGCTGGGCGTGTTCGTCAGCGACCTGCTCAAGTTCTACGACCCCGCCCTTGCCGGACCGCCGGTCGCCCGGCTCGACATCCAGTACAAGGACTACGCGGCGTGGCAGCGGAGCCGCCTGGAGTCCGGGGACCACGACGTCCACCGCCGCTTCTGGTCCGACCATCTGGCGGGCCTGGAGACGGTCCCTGCGGTGAACCTTCCGGGCTGCCGGGCGCGGCCGAGCGTCAAGACCCACCGCGGCGCCGTCGTCGGGCACACCTTCTCCGCGTCGTTCGTCTCTCGCCTCGAGGAGCTGGGAGCGAAGCTGGGATGCACCCTGTTCATGGTGCTGGTGGCCGGGGTCAAGGCGACGCTGTTCCGACAGACCGGTCAGCCGGACATCACGCTCGGGACCCCGGTCGCCGGCCGGGACCACGTCGACGTCGAACAGCAGATCGGGTTCTACGTCAACACGCTCCCGCTGCGCACGACGCTGTCGGCGGACGAGACGTTCGACGCGCTGCTGGCCAGGGTCAAGGCGGGCGTCACCGCTGCGTTGGAACACCGGGCCCATCCGTTCGACTCCGTGGTCGACGATCTCGGGCTACGCCGGGATCCGGGTCGCAGCCCGGTGTTCGACCTGATGGTCGTCCTGCAGAACGCGACCGAGAACCAGGCGCTGAACCACATCGAGGGCCCGGGTTTCCGCCTCACCAGAAGGTCGGCTCCCCAGCGGTTCAGCAAGTTCGACGCGACATTCAACTTCGTCGAACGCGGGCGGGGGGCCGGACTCGCCCTCGAGGTCGAGTACAACACCGACCTGTACGCCGAGGATGCCATCCGCCGGTTCGTCGGCGCACTCGAGACCCTCCTCGCGGCGGCAAGCGACGACGCGGCTCGCCCGGTGGGCCGGTTGCCGTGTGTCCCGCCGGCCGAGCGCGGCACGGTGCTGGACTTCGGCCGGGGCAGGGTCGATCCGGCCTACACGCCGTTCCTGACCATGCTCGCCGCCCGGTGCGCGGACTCGGCGGACGCCACAGCGCTCCTCGTCGACGACGAGGAGCTGTCCTATGCGGAGTTGAATGCCCGATCTGACCAGTTCGCCGGATTCCTCGTGCAGGAGCTGGGTGTGCGCCCGGGTGACTACGTCGGCATCCTCCTCGAGCGCGACGACTGGCTCGTCGCGTGCCTGATCGGCGTCCTCAAAGCGGGTGCCGCCTTCGTGCCGCTCGACCCCGCGTATCCCGCCCGCCGAATCGAGTTCATCCTCGACGACTGCGACTGCAGGCTCCTCGTCGATCCGCAGCTCCTGGGCCGGTTCCGCGCGGGCCTGGGCTCCTGGCCAACCGTTCCGGCGGCGCCGTCGCCCCCTGACGCGGTCGCCTACCTCATCTACACGTCCGGGTCCACCGGCGACCCGAAGGGCGTGCAGATCACCCACGACAATCTCGCCGCCTTCCTGCAGTGGAGCCGGCGCGAGTTCGCGGACACCGACGTCGGGGTGGTCATCGCGGCCACCTCGATCTGTTTCGACCTGTCGATCTTCGAGCTCCTCTTCCCGCTGTCGACGGGGAAGACCGTCCGGCTCATCGAGTCGCCGGCACACATCGGCGAGTGGCTCGGGGCGCACCGGCGCATCCTCGTCAACACGGTGCCCTCGGTGGTCGTCGAACTGTGCCGTTCAGGCCACGACTTCTCGAACGTCACGGCGGTCAACGTCGCGGGCGAGCCCGCCCCGCCCGCGCTTCGCGATCTGCTGGATCACCGCAGGATCGAGGTCAGGAACCTGTACGGCCCCTCGGAGGACACGACCTACAGCACGGTCTACCGGTTCGACGACAGCACGCCGGCCGTTCCCATCGGCCGGCCGGTCGACAACACCCGGGTCTACGTCATGGACGCCAACCAGCAGCCCGTGGGGATCGACGTGACCGGGGAGATCTACCTGTCGGGCCGAGGGCTCTGCCGGGGCTACCTCAACCGTCCCCGCCTCAACGCGGAAGTGTTCACCGAGCACCCCGACTTTCCCGGCGAGCGGCTGTACCGGACCGGTGATCACGCCAGGTGGGCACCGGACGGCAACCTGATCTACCTGGGTCGGCGTGACGCGCAGGTGAAGGTTCGCGGGCGACGTATCGAGCTGGGTGAGATCGAGGTCGCGATGCAGCGGATTCCCGGCGTGCGGCACGTTGCCGCGCTGATCAGGCAAGTCGGGGGCACCGCCGAGCTGGAGGCGTACTACGTTGCCGACGGGCCGGCGGACGCACCGTCGCCGGAACCGGACACGGTCCGGCGCGAGCTCGCCGCCGCGCTGCCCGGCTACCTGGTCCCGGCTGCAATCGTCCGCCTGGGGCAGCTCCCGACGACCCCGAACGGCAAGGTGGACCGGCGGGCGCTGCTCGCGCGTCAGGCCCCTGACCGAACGGTCGGGAGCCTCGCCGCCGCGCCGGAGAACGAGATCGAACGGCGGGTCCTGGCGGTCTGGCGGTCGGTCGTCGACGCGACCGACGCGGGCGTCGACCACTCCTACTTCGACCTGGGCGGCGACAGCCTCCGAGCCATGAACATCGTCGCCAGGCTCAACGAGGAGTTCGGTGTCGGACTGCGGATCAGTGACCTCTACCACCACCCGACCGTACGAGGGCTGGCGGTGCGGATCCGCCACCTGTCGGCGGACGATCCGGGCGTTGGATCGCGCACTCAGCCGGACCGCCTCCCGGACGGCTCCCACGCCACCGAGTACCCCATCACCACCTCCCAGTCCGGCATCTACTACCTGCAGCGGCTCGATCCCCGCAGTACGGCCTACAACATCCCGCTCTCCTTCGCGGTACGCGGCCCGCTCGACGCGGCACGCCTCCAACAGGCCGTCAACGAACTCGTCCTGCGGCACGACGCGTTCCGGACCCGGTTCGCCATCCGTCATCGAAGAGTGGTCGGCCTGGTCGAACCGGCCGTCGCGGTCCCGATCGTCCGCCAGCAGATCCAGCCCGGTGAGGAGGCCGATGTACTACGCGGCTTCGTGCAGCCGTTCGACCTGACCAAAGCGCCGCTGATGCGCGTCAAACTCGCGAGCCTCTCAGACGTGGCGCACCATGTCGTCATCGACGTCCATCACGTGGTCTTCGACGGCGCCTCCGTCCCCTTGCTGCTGGGAGAACTGATGCGTCTGTACCTCGGTGCCGCGCCGGACGAAGCGCCCGGTTTGCGTTACGCCGATTACGCTCAGCTTGCTGACCAGCAGAGCGCGGAAGAACGGGCGCGGCAGCGGGCCTACTGGCTCGACAAGCTCGGTGGCGAGCCGACCAGACCCGCCCTGCCGTACGACTTCTCGAGGGGGAAAGTGCAGCGGTTCAGCGGCGACTACGTCGAACTGTGGATCGGGGCCGAGCGGCGGCGGGAACTGGACTCGCTGGCCAGAGCAGCGGGGACCACCAGGTTCTCGGCGCTGTTCTCGCTGTTTGCCGGTGCCCTCGCGCACATCTGCCGACAAGACACCGTCACGATCGGCATCCCCGTGGAGTGCCGGCGTGATCCGCGAATCCGGTCCACCATCGGGATGTTCGTCAACACGCTGGCCGTCCGAGTGAACGTCGACCGTACGAGTCCGGTTCCGGAGCTGCTGGCGGCACATGGCATCGATCTGTTCGCGGCGCTGGACCACCAGGAATACCCGTTCGAGACCCTGGTCCGCGACCTCGGAATTCAGGACGACGGCGGACACAACCCACTGTTCGAGGTCATGTTCGCGTACTACCCTTACCTGCCCGTCGAGGACCTGGTCCCAGGGGAGCAACTCGCCGTCGAGCACTACCGCGTCGACCGCCCCCGGATCAGCAAGTTCCCGCTGACGTTCCTTGTCGACGAGACGCGGGACGGCCTGCGCGTGAGCCTCAACTACGACAACTCACTGTTCAAACGTGAGACGGCGGAAGCGATGGGTGACGTCGTCCAGGCCGTCTTCGACCTGGTGGCGACCCCGTCGAGACCGTTGTCGACGCTTCCACCCTGCTGAGTGCCGCTTCCACGACCGACCGAAAAGGGCACCGAGATATGCACACCAAGGACGATGTGAGGGACACGATCAGACAGCTCTGGTTGCAGGTGCTCGGGCGCGACGAACTGCAGGGGGACGTCGACTTCTTCGCGGCGGGTGGTAGCTCGCTCAAGTCGCTCATCCTGCTGACCGAGCTGAACGAGGCCTTCGCGACCGAGTTCGAGATCGCCGAACTGGTCGACTGCCGGACCATCGACCGGCAGTCCGACGCGGTCTGGAACCGGATCGCGCGAGGGGCGGCTGAGGTCCGCGAGGAACAGACCGTGATCGTGCCGTTGTCCAGGGCCGGCGACGGGAGCGGACAGGACGCTCTCCTGGTCGCGGTGCACGATGTCAGCGGCGATGTCTACGGCTACACGAGCCTGGCCGGGGAGCTCTCCGGCCAGGCGGACCTGTACGGGGTCAAGTTGGCTCACGAGCAGTTCGACGCCCCTCGGGCACTCACGATCGCCGGATTGGCGGGCGACCATGTTGCGGCGATCGAGTCGACGTTCGACGAGTCCCGGCGGCTGGTGATCCTCGGGTGGAGCCTGGGCGGGCTCGTCGCGTTCGAGATGGCGAAACTACTCGACCAGCGGGGACGTCCGGTCGAGCGGGTGGTCCTGGTGGATTCGCCGTACGAGCTGTACCTGCCTGCTGCCAATGGCGCCGGGCACGAGGACTTCCTTCCCGGGCCCGAGCGGGCGCTGCTCGACGAGTTCGGCTGGCTCGCCGACGACAGGCCGCTCTTCCCCGACGGGGCGACCGTGGAGGTCATGTGGCGGTCGGTTCGGGCGCGCCTCGACGCCCCGGCCAGGGAACGGCTGGCGGCTGCACTCAGCCGCCGTTTCCCGTTGATGGCCCGGGTGATCCCGCACCTGGCCAGTCTGAACCCGGCGGAGTTCGTCGGCTACCTCAACCGGTTTCGCTCGGTCCTGCAGGCGGGGCGGGCCTATCGACCCACCGGGACGACGGCCGCCCCGGTCGACCTCCTGACGGCGACCCGGTCACGCAACTTCGACCCGCGCTGGTCCATCCACACTTCTGGCACATTCCGGCGGCGATCGCTGGACGGCGACCACTTCTCGATTCTCGACCGACGATCCGCCCGGGCCACGGCCCAGGCGGTTCTCGCCCTCGACTCCCGGTAGAAGGGCCTGGCTCCGGCCCGCCTCGAAGGTGCGGCAGGGCCCCGTCGGGCGAGTGCCGAGAGATGGTAGCTCGGGTACGGTTGTCGATGGTCGGAAGCTGTGGGCGTCGGCTGGGCAGCAGCAGTGGCGCTTGGGGCGGCTGACCGGGGAGGGAGCGGGTGTGGTGCAGCGGAGAGCCCTTGTGGTCCGAGGCGGCTGGGAGGGGCACCGGCCGGTCGAGGCGACGGAGTTGTTCATCCCGTTCCTCGAACGCAGCGGATACGTGGTGCGGGTGGAAGGGTCGACGGAGATCTACGCCGACGCCGCCGAACTGGCCGGTACCGACCTCATCGTGCAGTGCGTGACGATGTCGCAGATCACAGGGGAACAGGTGGCGGGTCTGGCCGCGGCGATCGCGGCCGGGACAGGGTTCACCGGCTGGCACGGCGGCATCGTCGACTCGTTCCGCGCCTGCTCGGACTACCTGCACCTGGTGGGCGGCCAGTTCGCCACCCATCCGGGCATCCAACCGTGCGAACGTAGCGGCGCGGAGAAGGACAACTTCCTGCCCCACTCGGTCACCATCACCGACCTCGGTCGGGAACATCCGATCACCGCGGGGATCGAGGACTTCGACCTGGTCACCGAGCAGTACTGGGTGCTGCACGACGACCTGATCGATGTGCTGGCCACCACTACCCACCCTACGCAGGTGTGGCACCCGTGGCACCGGCCGGTCACCTCGCCGGCGATCTGGACCCGAACCTGGGGCGCCGGGCGGATCGTCGTGACGACTCCCGGACATAGCCTCGATGTGCTGGAGCATCAGTGCGTCCGTACCGTCATCGAGAGGGGGATGGTGTGGGCGACCCGCACGGCATCGGCGTCGTAGGTCTCGGAGTCATCTCCCGCGCCTACCTGAACACGCTCGCCAACCACCCCACGGTGCGGGTCGTCGCACTGGCCGACCTGGACGCGGCCCGAGCCGTCGCTGCCGCCGCCGCGATTCCCGGTGCCGAGGCGGTGAGCGTCGAGCGACTGCTCCATCACCCCGACGTGGCGACGGTACTCAACCTCACGATCCCGGCGGCGCACGCCGAGATCTCCGGCGCGGCGATCGACGCCGGCCGGAACGTCTACGTCGAGAAGCCGCTCACCGTCACGTTCCCGCAGGGCCGGTCGATCATCGACCGGGCGGCGTCGGCCGGCGTCCGCGTCGGTTGCGCGCCGGACACCGTCCTGGGCACCGGTACGCAGACCGCCCGCGCGGCGATCGACAGTGGCCTGATCGGGCGTCCGCTCGCCGCGTCCGCCGTCATGGTCACCCCCGGGCACGAGCGCTGGCACCCTGACCCCGACTTCTACTACGCCCCGGGAGGCGGCCCACTGCTGGACATGGGGCCGTACTACATCTCGGCGCTGGTCCACCTGCTCGGGCCGGTCCGTGCCGTGATCGGGGCGGCCAGCCGGCTGCGCGACGTCCGGGTCATCGGCTCGGGCCCCCGCCTGGGTCAGCGGATCCCGGTCGAGGTGCCGACCCACGTGACCGGTGCGCTGGAACACGCGGGCGGTGCCCTGACCACCCTCACGACCAGTTTCGACGGTGTCGCGACCACGGCCGCGCCAATCGAGGTGCACGGGGAGAACGGCACCCTCGCCGTACCCGATCCGAACACCTTCGACGGCGAGGTCCGCCACCTGGCGCTCGACGGCCCCGGGTGGCGGACCCTCGAACCGCGGGCCGGCTACGTCGCCGCCGCCCGAGGGATCGGCCTGATCGACCTGGTCCGATCCGACGTGATGTGTCCACCACGGGCCAGCGGTGAGGTGGCGCTGCATGTACTCGAGATCATGACGGCCCTGCTCCGATCAGCCGCTGAGGGCCGACGGGTCGAGCTGACGACGGCGGTCGAACGCCCTACACCCGTCCCGATCACCCCGGCCGAGGAGTGGCGGTCAGCCCTCGCACCCGGACGCTGAACAGACGAAGTCGACCGCAGTGGACACTCCGATAGGGAGGCGCGGTTGGACGCGCTCATAGCTGGCACGCTGGCGCTCGTTCTGGCCGGCGTGCTGGTTACCGCGGCGGTGGGGCGCTGGCTGGCGGGGAGGCTCAGACAGCCGGAGATCGTCCTTGAGATCGCCGGCTGCCTGCTGCTGGGCGGAGTGCTGGTGTCACAGGTGGGCTGGGGCGCGCCGGAGACTCCCGGGCGGGAGGTGCTCGAGTTTCTGGGCCACTTCGGTCTCGCCCTGTTCCTGGTGAGCGCCGCCCATGGCATTCGGCAGGGTGGCGGACGGCTCTCCAGTCGAGCCGTGGCCTGGTTGTCGGCGGGGTCCACCCTACCGGCCATGGTGTCCGGCGTACTGCTCGCGGCCTGGGTGTTGACGGTCGGCGGCCCCGACCTCCGAGGGGAGGCGTCGCCCACCGCGTTGACACTCATGCTGGCTGTCTCGCTGGCGGTCACGGCGGTCCCGGTGCTCGCAGGCATCCTGCGGGACCGGCGAATGGAGAACACCGAGATCGGCCGGCTCGCGATGACCTCAGCCGTGACCATCGACGCGGTCACCTGGGTGTTGCTGGCCGTCGCTATCGGTCTCGCCACCGGACGGGACGGCGCCGTCAGAGCGGTCGCCGTACTCCTCTGCGGTATTCCAGCGGTGCTGGTGGTCCGGTGGATCGCCCGGACCAAGGCACTCCAAACGCTCGCGAACCGCTACCCGTACGCGGCCATGATCTTGGTCGCTGTCATCGCCTACGCCGCTTCGCGGAGCACCGGAGGGCTCGGTCTCACCGAGATCTTCGGGGCTGTCCTGGTGGGCTTCGCCCTTCCCGGCGACGGGGCCTGGGGGCGGGTGAGTCACCAACTGGGCCGGCTCGGCCGCCTGCTGCTCCCGGTCATGTTCACCCTCACCGGAGCGGCGCTGGCGGCCGGCGTGCCGAACATCGTCTCCTGGCAGGCGATCGTCATCGCGACCGTCCTTGCGATCGTCTCGAAACTGGCGGGCAGTTATGCGGGTGCCCGCCTGGGGGCGCAGTCGCGACTCGCGAGTCTCAAGCTCGCGGCACTGATGAACACGCGCGGCCTCACGGAGATCGCCGTTCTCCAGGCCGGTTACAGCGCGGGCATCCTCGCTCCCGGCCTGTTCCTGGCGTTGATCGTCATGGCGTTGATCACCACCGGTCTCAGCGGCCCTCTGCTGTGGGCCGTCGACCGTCATGCCGGTGCCCGTGCGGCGAGACTGGAGCCGGCCTCGTAGATATCGGGCGGTGGATCACCTCCCTAGCCCACTGCGCCATCCGCGCTCTCCCGCTGGACGCCGCCAACCCGGCCGGCTACGTCCCGGACCGTATGTCGTTCATCCCGGAGGAAGGATGACAGTAGTTGCCGGAACTCGAGCGGGTGCTCGATCGCCGGCACGTGCCCGCATCGGCCGAGCACGTGCAGACGGACATCGGCCAGGTGTTCGAGTAGGGGCAGGGCTGCCGTCGCGAGCGGGGTGACTCGGTCCTCGGCGCCGTGGACGAGCAGCACCGGCGCGCGGACCTCCGCCAGCGCCTGCGCCGAGAGGGCGAGCTCGTCGGCCCACCGCGCCCTAGGCGGAGGGAACAACGACGCGAATGCGGCCGCACCCGCCCGCATCGCAGCCGCTCGGGCAGCGATGGCCGACTCGGTCACGAGCGCCTGGTCGAGGACGAGACGGCTCAGCATGTCTCGTGCTCCGAGCGGGCCGGCGGGGGCGGCCCAGATAGCCTCGAGGTCGGCGGAGAGGGGCGCCCCTGGGGCGCCCATCGTCGAGACCGCCACGACACGGGTGACCTGCTGGGGGCGCGCGGCTGCCAACGCCAGCGCCACGGCACCGCCCATGGAGTGACCCACCACGGCATAGGACTCGATACCGAGAGCATCCATCAGGCCCGCGGCCTGCTCCGTCCACAGCCGGAGCCCACCTCGGGAGCCCGCCGGGATGGGGGTACGGCCGAATCCCGCCTGGTCAGGAGCCACAAAGTGCCAGGATGCACCCAGCGCCTGCGCCGTCGTTGCCCACGCTCCGGACCCGGTCGTGCCGGGTCCGGAGCCGTGCAGCATCAGCACTGCGGGCCCGGTGCCGCTCTCCAGGACGTGGACGGGGGAGCCGCCGACTGTGACGGTCCGAGGTGCCGTCACCGGTGCCGGCCAGGTGCGCTCATGCCGATGCGGGCTTGACGGACTTCGAGAAGAGCTCCATCATCGCCCTGCCGAATTGCGGCATGTCGGGCCACCCGCGGCAGGAGACGAGGTTGCCGTCCACGACGTCGGGAGCGTCGACGACCGTCGCGCCCGCGTTCTCCATGTCCCCGGTGATGGGTGGGAAACACGCCGTCCTTCGACCCTTGAGCAGCCCGTACACCGCTGGCACCTGCGCGCCGTGGCACACCAGCGCGATCGGGAGGTCACGCGCGAAGAAGTGCTCGGTGATGCGCCTGACGTCGGCGTCGACCCGGATCCACTCGGGGGCACGTCCCCCGGGGATGATGAGGGCGTCATAGCGTTCGACGTCGACCTCGGCCCAGGGCACGTCGACCGGCAGCTTCCGGCCGTTCTTCTCCACGTAGGCGTCGGAGTTGGGGTCGAACTCGTGGATGACCAGCTGTATGTCACGCATCGTCCGTGACGAGACGTCGACGTCCCAGCCGCCCTCCTGTACGCGGTAGTAGGGGTACATGGTGTCGAGCTCCTCGGCGGCGTCGCCGGTCAGGAGCAGTGCTCTGGGCACCTGCTTCTCCTCGCATCGTGGGGCTGCATGAGGCAGATCAAATCCGATCCGATCCGATCCGATTTGAGCTAGCATTCCTCGGCCCGGCCCGCCCGTCAAGCCTTCATCGCCATCCCGTCCGCGGCCTTGGCCTCGTCGAACAGTCGTCGGAACCGCTCGCCGGACAGCAGGATGTGCCGACGCATGGCGTAGGCGGCGGCGTCGGGGTCACGCGCGGCGATCGCGGCCAGAACTTCTTCGTGCTCGGCCATGGCCAGGTGAGTGACCTGGGTGTCGTGGAGCAGTCGGAACAGGTGCACGTGGGTGTGCAGGCGAGCGAGCGCTTCGCGGATGACCTGGTTCCCCGCGCTCAGGGCGACGAGATCGTGAAAAGCGGCGTCGCGTAGCCCGAAGGCGCCGTAGGCCATGCGCCCGTTGCCCCCCTCCAGCTCGGCCATCTCCTCCAGCATCCGTTGCAGGCCGACCACCTGCTCCGAGGTCGCGCGTTCAGCGGATCTGCGCGCCGCTGCCGGCTCGAGAAGCAGGCGGATCTCGAGCATGTCCTCGAATCGGTGCCGGGTGATTTGAGGTGGAATGCGGTAGCCGGCATGTGGCACCCGCACGACCAGGCCCTCGGCCTCCATGCGGTTCAGCGCGTCTCGGATCGGCGTCTGCGAGACCCCCAGCTCTCGCGCCAGGACGTCGATCGTGACGCGGGAGCCAGGCTCGATCCGTAGTGACATCAGCTGTCCGAGCAGCGTGTCGTACACCTCGTCGGCAAGCCGGCCGCGAGATCGTTCCGGCGGCACTCCGCCCGTCATGGCTCCGCGGCCCCGCGCGGTCATCGCTCCGTCGTCCATCGTGACGTGAGGTCCCTTCTCGCGTCTCCGCGAACCTGTTGACATCGGTCGCGACGCTCCTGCATGCTGACGCCGTCCCCCAAATCGTATAGGAACGGTGACGGAGGCTGGCATCCTGCATCATCGCCGAACCGCCTGCCAGCGCCCTACTTCGATCATCTGAAGTTTCCATGAGCATGCTCGGCACCCTGCTCGGTTCGCCACCGGGCCGCACCAGGACCGAAGGACTTCTCGGCTGCATGACCCCGGTACGTCGCGGCGTACTCGTGGCGCCGGTCTGCGGGTCGTCCCCCGCGACAGCACGGCAACACGCCTGAACAACGCAGCGACTGCTCGGCGAAGCATGCGGCAGGGCTCCAGAAGTCCCCTCTTAGAAAGCAGGCAATAAGATGCGATATCAGCAGCAAACCGGACGACTCGCCTTTACCGGGCGAAAGGCTCGGATGGCGACGGCAGCCGTGCTGGTCGCCACGATGGTGGCGGCCTGCGGCGGCCAGGACGACGGCGGGCAGGGGAACGCCCCGAAGGCGCCGGCGACCATCCCGACGCTCACCGAGGACCCGCTGACCCTCAGCTTCATCTGGTTCGACTGGCCGCCCGCTCAGGCGCTGGAAGACTTCGCGAACGAGGAGTACACAAACGAGCGGCCGAACGTGACCATCAAGGTCAACACCGTACCGAACGCGAACTGGCACGACGCGATGTTCACCCAGTTCGCCGCGCGCAAGACCGACTTCGACATCGCCATCCTGGATTCGCAACACATCGGCGAGGCCGTGACGAACGGCAACATCCTCGACATCACCGACTTCGTCAACGAGAACATCGACGTCGAGGCATACGACCCGTACCTCCTGGCGGCCTACGGCCAGTTCCCCCAGGCGGAGACCGGCCAGCGCGACGAAAACGCCAGCCTGTACGGCCTGCCGCTGCTCGGCGACACCTGGACGATGATCTACCGCAAGGATCTGATCGGCGACGAGCCACCGGAGACCTGGGATGAGATGATCTCGGTCGCCGAGAAGTGCCAGGCGGACAACCCTGGCGTCAGCGGGCTGGCTTTCCACCAGGCCAACGGCTCCGACGCCGCAGCCGTAACGTACAACACGGTCAACGGCGTCTACGGCGGCAACCTCTGGAACGCCAAGGAGCGCAAGATCGAGGGCGTCCTCAACGACGAGGCGGGGCACGAGGCGATGGACGTCCTCGTCAACAAGATGAAGCCGTTGACCGCCAAGGGTTCCGGTAACTGGTTCATCGACGAGGTCAACGCGGCGGTCGCCCAGGGCAAGGCATGCATCGCGTTCAACTGGATCGCCGCGAGCGGCGGCCTGCTTGACCCGGAGCAGTCGACCCTCGGCACCTCGCGCGAGGAGATTCTCGACAAGCTGGGTTTTGCCACCCTGCCGGCCCAGAAGACGAACCTGGTGCCCCTCGGCGGCATGGGGATGCACGTGTCGGCCTACGCCTCCGAGGCGAACCAGGCGGAGGCCCTGAACTTCATGAAGTGGTTCGAGCAGGCTGAGATTCAGAAGAAGTGGGCCTCGGCCGGTGGTGTGCCATCGCGCACGGACGCCCTGGAGTCGCCCGAGTTCCTCGATGCCCAGCCGTTCAACCAGGTGTACACCGACTCGGTTTCACGGATGCGGGACATGTGGAACGTGCCCGAGTACGCGCGCCTCGTCGACATCGAGAACACCAACGTGAACGCGGCTCTCAACGGCGTGAAGACGCCGAGGGAGGCGCTCGACGACATCGCCAGGGAGCAGCAGAGCGTGCTCGACTCCAGCAGCCGCGAGGGTGGCGGCGGACTGTGAGTGACTCCGCCCCTCTGACGACCGACCGCCCGGTGCAGGTGGCATCTGCGACGCCACCTGCACCGGGGTGGTCCCGCCGGTTGAGTGACCGCGGGCTCGCCGTGGCCTTCATCGCACCCGCCTTGCTGCTGCTGCTCGCGATGTCGGTGTT
Source organism: Solwaraspora sp. WMMD792 (assembly GCF_029626105.1). Classification (NCBI taxonomy): domain Bacteria; kingdom Bacillati; phylum Actinomycetota; class Actinomycetes; order Micromonosporales; family Micromonosporaceae; genus Solwaraspora; species Solwaraspora sp. WMMD792. Next base: position 2,624,307 of record NZ_JARUBH010000009.1, on the reverse strand, counting down.
CCCGTTGCTGTGGGCGTTGTACCTGTCGTTCACCGACTACTCGGCCACTCGCGGGGGGCCCGCCCATTTCATCTGGTTCGGGAACTACACCGCCGTCCTGACTTCGTCGCAGGTCCACCAGCGGGCCTTGACGACGTTGATCTATGTCGTCGGTGCGGTCACCCTGCAGACCGTGCTCGGTTTCGCCATCGCGTACCTGATCTCACGGCGCACGCACGGGCGGGGACTGCTGACAACTCTGTTCCTGGTTCCGATGATGCTGTCGCCGGTCGTGGTCGGGCTGTTCTGGCGATTCATGCTCGACACGCAGTTCGGCGTGATCAACAGCATGCTCGGCTCGGTCGGTCTGGGGCAGGTGGAGTGGCTGACCCAGCAGCGAACCGCACTGTTCTCCCTGATCCTGGTCGACACCTGGCAATGGACGCCGTTCATCATGCTCATCGCACTTGCCGGCCTTACCGCGGTCCCCAAGTACTTGTACGAGGCCGCCTCGATCGACCGGGCGTCCGAGTGGTTCCGGTTTCGCCACATCACTCTTCCGCTGGTATGGCCGCTGCTCCTCATCGCCGTGTTGTTCCGGGCCATCGAGGCCTTCCGGCTGTTCGACCTCGTCTACATCCTCACTAGCGGAGGTCCGGGTGTCTCCACCGAGACGTTGTCGTTCCACGTCTACAAGGTCGCGTTCCTGGGCTTCAACACCGGAACCGCATCGGCGTACGGGATCCTCATGGTCCTCGTCGTCATCGTCCTCACGCAGTTCTACCTGCGCTACCTAAACAAGCTCAAGGAGGACTGATGGCCGTCTCCGTCGACGAGGCCGTGTCCACAGGTCCTGCCCGGGACAACCCGCCCCCAGCGCGCCGTTTTCGCGGCCGGGGCCGCTCGGTGCTGGAGGTCGCGCTGCTGGCCGTGCTGGCCGTCGTGATGCTCTTTCCGGTGCTGTGGATGATCGAGACGTCCATCAAGGAAAACCGGGACGTCTACGCGATCCCAGCCAAGTTTCTTGGCTTCACGGTCACCATGGACCACTTCAAGGACGTGTTCGTCGGCTCGGCCGGCGGTCGCTCATCCTTGTCCGTCGCGTTCCTCAACTCCATCGTCGTCGCCGGGGTCTCCACGGTGCTGGCCACCGTCCTGGGCGTCCCGGCAGCCTGGGCCTACTCACGCTTCGCCGTGAAGGCCAAGAAGGACCAACTCTTCTTCATCCTGTCCACCCGCTTCATGCCGCCCGTGGTGGTCGTTGTCCCGATTTTTCTGATGTATCGCCAGGTCGGACTCATCGACACCAAGCTCGGACTGATCCTCATCTACGCCGCGTTCAACCTCCCGTTCACCATCTGGATGATGAAGGGATTCGTCGACGAGGTGCCCGCGGAGTACGAGGATGCCGCCATGCTCGACGGCTACACCAGGTTGCAAGCGTTCTGGCGGTTCACGCTTCCTCTGCTCGTGCCCGGCATCGCCGCGACAGCGGTCTTCGCGCTCATCTTCTCCTGGAACGAGTTCGTGTTCGCCATCTTCCTTACCTCCAGCGACGGCGTACGGACCGCCCCGCCCGCCATCGCGGGCCTCATCGGCGGAACCACTGTGGACTGGGGGCTGGTGGCTGCTGCCTCCGTGGTGTTCGCCCTGCCGGTGCTCGTCTTCGCCTACCTGGTGCGTAAGCACCTCGTCGCCGGTGTGACGCTCGGGGCGGTGCGACGCTGATGGCGGGCATCGAGGTGACCGCGCTGCACAAGCGCTACCCGGACGGGACGGTCGCGGTCGAGCACGTGGATCTGTCCATCGGCGACGGCGAGCTGTTCGTGATGCTCGGTCCTTCGGGCTGCGGCAAGACGACCACGTTGCGGGCCGTAGCCGGCCTGGAGAGGCAGACGACGGGCGACATCCGCATCGGCGACACCCTGGTCAACGACCTGCCGCCCGCCGAGCGCGACATCGCCATGGTGTTCCAGTTCTACGCTCTCTACCCGCATCTGAGAACCCGCGACAACCTGGCGTTCCCACTGCGGGCCGAGGGCCTACCCAAGCCGGAGGTGCGCGAGCGGGTCGACGAGGCCGCCCGGCTGATGCGGCTCGGTCCACTCCTGAACCGACGGCCGCGCCAGCTGTCCGGCGGGGAGCAGCAGCGTGTCGCGCTTGCCCGCGCCCTGGTCCGACGGCCGCGTGCATTCCTCATGGACGAACCTCTCACCAACCTGGACGCGGAGCTGAGGGCGGACATGCGTACCGAGATCAAGCACCTGCAGGGGGAGCTGGGGGCGACGATGGTCTACGTCACCCACGACCAGGTCGAGGCAATGTCGCTCGGTCATCGAATCGCCATCCTGAACAAGGGCCGCGTCGAGCAGATCGGCACGCCGCTGGAAGTCTACGACCGTCCGGCGAGCCTCTTCTGCGCCGCGTTCATCGGCTCCCCGCCGATGAACCTGATCGAGGTGGAACTGGTCGACGGGAAGCTGCGCAGTCAGGGCGGACTGGTGCTCCCGCCACCGCCGGGCCTGCGGCGCGACCGTCGCCTGGTCGCAGGCGTCCGGCCGGAGGCACTGGAAGTCACCGAACCAGGGGCGGACCGTTCGGTCCCGGCCCGCGTGGTCTCGGCGGAGTGGCTGGGCGACGAGATCATCTACGTGGTCGACCACGGCGGCCAGCGTGACCTACGGGTTCGGATGCCACCGACTGTCCGTTTCGCCGCTGACGCCCCGGTCGGGCTGCGGCACATCGGCGGGACCCCGGCGGTCTACGACGTGAGCACGGAAGAGCTGGTGGCCTGATGGGAACCGTGGCAGTGAACGGGCTGTGCAAGTCCTTCGGCAAAGTCCAAGCCCTGGACGGGGTGACGCTGGACGTGCCGGACGGCTCGTTCTTCGTCGTGCTCGGACCCTCCGGGGCAGGCAAGACGACGACCCTGCGAGCGATCGCCGGCCTTGAGAAGCTCGACGCCGGGTCGGTTCATCTGGACGGGAGGGACGCGACCGGCGACACCCCGGCCGCACGCGACCTGGCCATGGTGTTCCAGAGCTACGCCCTCTACCCGCGACACACGGCGTACGAGAACATCGCTTCGCCGCTGCGGGCACGCCGCTGTTCTTCGAGCGAGATCGCCGCTGCCGTCGAACAGATGTCGAGCCTGCTGCACATCGAACGGCTGCTGCAGCGTCGGCCCGCTCAGTTGTCGGGCGGTGAGATGCAGCGCGTCGCCCTGGCCCGGGCACTGGTCCGTCACCCGCGCGCGTTTCTCATGGACGAGCCGCTGACGAACCTCGACCTCAAGCTCCGCGTCGAGATGCGCACCGAGCTCACCCGCATCCACCGCAGCCTCGGCGCGACCTTCGTCTACGTGACCAACGACCAGGTCGAGGCGTTGTCCATGGCCGACCATGTCGCGGTCCTCAAGGAGGGGAAGGTGCAACAGGTCGGAACGCCGACCGAGGTGTACGAGCGGCCAGCCAACCAGTGGGTCGCGGGATTCGTCGGGAGCCCGCCGATCAGCCTGCTCGCCTGCCGCGCCGAGGGAGACCGTCTGGTCGGTGCGGACGGCTGGACACTGCCGAGGCCCCGCTGGACCACGGCCGAGGACGGTCGTGCGCTGCTGCTGGGCCTGCGCGCCGAGGACCTGTCCGTCGAACGGCGTGGGGACGCGTCGTTGCCGGGGGAGCTCTACGGGCTTGAGCCGCTCGGTGACCGCACGGTGGTCGACGTTCGAGTGGGGACGGAAATTCTCAAGGTCAAGGCACGGCCCACCGTCACCGGCACGCCGGGCGAACGGCTGCTTGTCACGGTCGACCTGGACCGTGCGCACCTGTTCGACGCGGGCACCGGGCTGTCACTGTCCGAGGCGGGGCGGTAGCCGTGTCGGACGCGATCGCCGAGGTCCCGCTGGACATCAGCAAGAAGATCGAAGGAGGCGACGCAATGAGCGACCCGATGAACATCCTGGCCCCCGAGCACCGGCGGCTCCGGATCGGCGACGCCTGGCGCGACGCCGCAAGCGGTGCCACCTTCTCCGTCGAGGACCCGGCCACCGGCGAGACCATCGCCGAGGTGGCGGACGCCGACGTCGTCGACGGGCTCGCCGCTCTGGACGCGGCGAGCAAGGCGATGGCGCAGTGGGCGGCGACCCCGCCGCGGAAACGGTCAGAGTTGTTGACCGCGACGTACCGGGCACTGACCGAGCGATCCGAGGAGGTCGCCCGGCTGATAACGCTCGAGATGGGCAAGCCGCTCGCCGAGGCTCGGGCCGAGGTGGTCTACGGCGCCGAGTTCTTCCGCTGGTTCGCCGAGGAGGCGGTGCGCGTCGAGGGGCGTTACAGCACCGCTCCCGCAGGTGGATATCGCATCCTCACCGTGCCGAAGCCGGTCGGACCGTGCGTCTTCGTGACGCCCTGGAACTTTCCGTTGGCCATGGGTGCCCGCAAAATCGCTCCTGCGCTGGCAGCGGGCTGCACGACGATCACCAAGCCGGCAGCTCAGACACCACTCACCATGCTGTTCCTGGCCCGCATCATGGAGGAGGTCGGCGTACCCCCGGGCGTCGTCAACGTGGTGACAACCAAGCGTGCCGGCGAAGTGGTCTCCGCACTGCTAGCCGACCGTCGGACCCGCAAGCTTTCGTTCACCGGGTCGACCGAGGTCGGGCGCGTGCTGCTCCGGCAGGCGGCGGACAACGTGCTGCGCACCTCCATGGAACTGGGTGGCAACGCGGCCTTGATCGTGTGTGCCGACGCGGATCTGGACGTCGCGCTCGACGGTGCCATGGTGGCCAAGATGCGCAACATCGGGGAGTCCTGCATCGCGGCCAACCGGATCTACGTCGAGGAGCCGGTGCGCGAGGAGTTCACGGCGCGCTTCGCCGAGCGGATGGGCGCGCTTTCGGTGGGCCATGGTCTCGACGACGGCGTGGACGTCGGGGCATTGATCGACGAGGCCTCGGTCGCCAAGATCGACGAGCTGGTCGCCGACGCGGTCGATCGCGGTGCCCGTGTCTTGGTGGGCGGCGAGCGTCCGGATGGGCCGGGCCACTTCTACCCGCCTACGGTCCTTGTCGACGTGCCCGAAGACGCGCGGATCCTGGAGACGGAGATCTTCGGCCCGGTGGCGCCGATCATCCCGTTCACGTCCGATGACGAGGTGATGGCGAAGTCCAACGACACCGAGCACGGCCTCGTCGGATACGTCTTCACCCGTGACCTGCAGCGGGCGCTGCGGTTCACCGAAGGGCTGGAGACGGGGATGTTGGGCATCAACCGTGGGCTGATCTCGGACCCGTCAGCTCCCTTCGGAGGCGTGAAGCAGTCCGGGATCGGCAGGGAGGGGTCGCACGAGGGCATCCTTGAGTACCTCGATCTCACCTACGCGGCGATCGACCTACCGTGACCGACCTGCTGCTCCGGGTGCCCGGGCCCGATCGAGCTCGGGCGCCCGGCGCGCGCCTGCGCCACTGGGCGGCCAACCTTGCCGACGCCGTCCCGGTCTCGCAGATGACCTGGACGTCCCGCCCAGCTAATCGCCGCCGACGTTCGGAGAGACACTGACATGCTTGAGACCGTCCGCGGACCACGCCAGCTGATAGTGGGCGAAGGGGTCGCGCAGAACATCCCACGAGTGGTGGCCGAGAGCGGTTCGCGAGTCCTCATCGTGACCGACCAGGTTCTACTGGGACAGCCGGGCGTGGCCGAGATCGTCGCCGCTGTGCGGGAGAAGGTCGAGGTCGTCGAGGTGTTCGCCGACGCCACTTCGGACGTGCCGCTCGCCGATGTCGCCCTGGCCGTCTCGGCCGCCGCAGAGGTGGATGCCGACGTGATCCTCGCCATCGGTGGCGGCACGGTGATCGACCTCGCCAAGATCGTCGGCGTGATCCGGCGCCACGGTGGGACGCCGCGCGACTTCTACGGCGAGTCGAAGGTGCCGGGGCCGACGATTCCTCTCGTCGCGGTCCCGACGACGTCCGGCACCGGCTCCGAGCTCACACCCGTCTCGGTGTTGACCGACCCGGACCGCGAGCTGAAGGTGGGGGTTTCCAGCGTCCACATCGTGCCCGACTTCGCGATCGTCGACCCCGAACTCACCTACACCTGCCCCGTGACCGTCACCGCCCACTCGGGCATCGACGCGTTCTGCCACGCGGTGGAGAGCTACACCGCGCGACCCCGGGCCCACGGACCGCGCGACCCGGTGGAGCAGGTCTTCCTCGGCCGCAACCCGGTCACCGACCACTACGCGCTCCTGGCTGCGGAGCGCATCGCCCGTAGCTTGCGTCGTGCGGTCCGGAACGGAGGCGACAAGGACGCGCGCGCGGACATGTCCTACGGGTCAGTGCTAGCCGGGCTCGCGTTTTCCCACGCAGGCAACGCGGCCCCGCATGCTCTCCAGTACCCCATCGGCGCAGCCACCCACACGCCGCACGGCCTGGGCGTCGGACTGCTACTGCCCTACGCGCTGGCGGCGGCCAGGAATGCCATCGGAGACCGGCTGGCCATCCTCGCCGGGGTTTGCGGGCTCGACGTGACCGACGCCTCGGAGGCCGAGGCCGCAGATGCGTTCCTCACCTGGCTCAACGGGCTCCTTGCCGACATCGGCATCCCACCCACCTTGGCGGACATCGGCGTGGCCCGTGCCGACCTGCCGCGCTTCGCGGAAATGGCCAGTGGCGTCACCCGTCTGATCCAGAACCATCCGGGCCCGACCGACACCGCGAGCCTGACCGCCATCCTCGAAGCGGCCTGGACCGGGGACCGGTAAGGCGCGGAAGCGGCGGCTGGCATCAGTTGGACCAACTGTGGCCGGCCAGGTCTCAGGCTGCCGGGGGACTGGCTCTGGCCGACGGTGGCGGCCGCCGCGGTGGCGGCCGCCGCAGTGGCGGCCAGAAGCGCGGCGTCGGTAGTGATCATCGCTCGAAGTCGCCTGGCGGTCATCCTGCCGTCCGGTGTGGGCTGTACTGATAGGACAGCACGCTCCCGCCCTGGCGCGGGCGGGTCGGCGGCCGGTCGGTAGGCGGCCCGCGGCGAGGCAATGCGTCCAATGTCGTCGGTGCCGCCCGTCCCGACGTCGAGTCGCCGGCAGGTCACCTGGCGTTCCGGCAAACGTCACTATGGATGATCAAGATCGCCCGGTCAAACCCTAGCGCCAACAGGGTGATACTACGTAAAGTGTCTATGTGGTTACAGCCCAGCTGACCATTGGTTGGATGCGACGCGGACCGGCGACCACTGTGGTCACGGATGAATCGCCACGCGGATCCGCTCCAGCCGGTACCACCTGGGGCCAGATTCCCGAACTCGACGAGCGACTCCCGGACCGCGACACGCCGACAGCCGGCGACGGCCGCGCGAGCAGCACGGAGTCGCTCGCCGTCGCGGTTGCGGACGACCGGGCGGGTCCGACCGCGCAGTGCCGCTGCCCACGCAGCGGCGGCTGCGGTCATGGTGACGGGCGGCTGCCGACGACACGGCACCGATCCCAGGCAAGGGTCGACACCACATGAGGGAGGGCACGTGATTCTCTACAACACGTCCATGGGAGTGGTCGCCGGGCTGGCATTGATCCTGGTGTCGCTGCTGCTTCGACGGGCCGCCGCAGCCGCCCCGCCGGCTCTCGACAACACGGATCCCGATCCAGTGCAGGACCGACCGGTGGCGGTGGCACCAGCCGGTGGCACCTTCGACCCGCGGCTGTGGGCGGTGGTATTCGGCGCGCTCGGCCTGGTCCTCGCGCCGCTGGGCGCACTGATGGCGACCACCTGGCCGTTGACCGTCAACCCGCCGCTCAACTTCATCTTCGGCGAGCCGTGCCTGATCCTGGGCGTCTTGCTGCTCGCCGCAGCGGTCTACCTCTGGCACCTGCGAGGCGACCTCGCCGGTCTGCAACAGGTGGACCTCACCCCGGTCGCCGTGGTCGTCATCGGACTCGGCGGCGTCCTGATCGCCTGTGCCGCCGCCATCGCACGGTTCGAGATCGTCGGCGGCGCGCCGGCCGCCGAACCCATCACCGGGCTGCTCAACGGCTATCCACTTGTGGAGAACACCTTCTTCGTGCTGCTCTACCTGGCTGCCGGCCTCGGTGCCATCCTGGCGCCGCTGAGCCGCCTGCGTCCGGGCTGGCTGCTCACCGCCGCGCGGTGGCTCTGGTTCGGCAGCGGACTGGTCTTCGCCCTGTTCAGCATTCTGAACTACTACACCCACGCCGGCTTGGACATCAACCTTCGTCTCGGTACGGAGTACCGGATCTGATCAGCCTGCGCCCGGCCTGACCACAAAACGAATCCGCCGCGACCCGTGAGACGCCGGCACCAGCCCGGCGTCTCACCACGAGCAGACGGCAACCAACAGCCGCTGCGTTCAGCGTGCCGGCCGGAAAGAAGCGCCTGTGCCAGGGCGAAGCTGCGGCCGGTCTGGAGAAGACTGACCAGCACACAGGTGACGATCGTGCAGGCCATCCTCGCCCTGCACCACGGCGAAGCCAACCGCTACACAGGATGAAAATGGCTCGTTGTCATGCCGGGACCGGGCGTTGCACCACAAGCCCGAACGTCCCGTCATGTTCGCGGTGCAGCGCTCGCGTGTCGAACGCGTTCTGTACTTGGCGTACCGCTGCCGCGAGATGGATCCAGACACTTCGGTCATGGTCCGGGTCGCCTGGATACACCGACCACTCTTGCGAGCGCTGAGTTTCGCTCAAGTTCAGGTACCGGCTCACTGCTGGCGCCGCGCCATTGGGAACACCGAACGTCGCAGGCTGCTGCGCGCATCCGATCACCACCTTGACCAATTCACTGGCCTCGCCGGACGGCCAGGCGACGATCGTCACTCGGTACCAGATCCGGGCGTCGTCCCATGGGAATCCGGCCCAGTCGCACTCAGCGGGCAGGTCCCCCGTCAGAAGTCGTCGCACCACGCCAACGACGTCGTCGTGCCCGTCCTTCAGATCCACCGTGCCACCCATCCAACCCAGGATGCCATCAAGGACCAAGGGAATGCCGGTGGTCGATGTACCTGGTCATGCGACGTGGGTCTGTGAGGAAAACTGGACCCCGGCGACACTGCGGCGGCCACGACCGGCACGTACTCGGCGAACGTCGGGGCCGGTGGACGGGCCGGCCGTACCTCCAGCAGGTCGGACGGGGCGATGCCCATTCGCTCCAACAACAGCCGGGCCGTCTCCAACTCCGGCCGCACAGCAACGCTGCGACTCACGCGCCTCACCGCCGGTGGGTCGTCGTGGCCGTCTGCTTGCCGGCGGCGCGCCGTCTCGACGGAGTAGCGCAGCAGTCGATGTCCGTTGAGGTCGAGCCAGTACCAGCCGTCGGTGAGTCCGAACCAGTGCAGCGTCTGCTCGTCCCGACCGCAGGGGTGCACCTGGTCCAGCGGGCGTAGCTGGAACTGGAAGCGGATTGCCGGTGGTGTCCGGCGTACCGGGCGGTGGTCAGCCGCGAGGGTGGCCGCTGGTCCGTTCGTCGGTGGTGCGGCTGAAACGTTGGGCGAACGCCGCGTGGACCGGTGTTCCGGGCAGGTTGTCGCGGATGGCGAAGACGACGTGGTCGAAATGAGCGACCGCGTTCAAGGCGTGGGCGAACGCGTCGGCCACGGTCGCGGGATCGTTGCGGAACACCCCGCATCCCCACGCGCCGAGCACGAGGCTGCGGTGCCCGTGCGTGGCGGCGACCTCGAGGATCCGCCGGGCTCGCCGGGCGAGTACGGCCGGCACGTCGGCGGCATGGTCAGGTTGGTTGCGTACGATCGCGCCGAGGTTCGGCGCGGCCGCGGTCAGCAGTGAGGTGGTGTACGGCTGGTCGAGCAGGTTGCCATGGTCGTCGCGGAACACCGGCACGTCGGGGGAGTAGACGATCCGGTCGCTGTAGCGCAGGTCCTGTTGGGCGCGGTGGAAGGCGTAGAAGTCGGGTGCGGCCCGCAGACATGCGTAGAGGGCTGAGGAGCGGGCGATGCTCTCTTCCTGCGCTTGGGCGCCGTTGAGGAACCCGCCGCCGGGATTCCTGGCCGAGGCGAACACCAGAGCCGCCGCACCGGGGCCGAGGCGGCGTGCCGCCAGCAGCGTCGACTCGTCCGTCACCTCCACTGTGCAGGTACCCGCTTGGCGGTACGCGAGGGTGATCGTCTCATCGGGTAGGTGATGCCGGGTCCCGGCGACCGCGGCGCGTACCGCGTCAGCGATGACGACCTCGTCACCGATGTCGTTGCGGTAGCGGCCTGACTCCGTGATCGTCACCGTCTGCCGCGCGATCTGGCGAAGACGGCCGCTCACGGGTACACCGGGCCGGTGATCTTGCCGAGAAGTGACACAACCAAGGAACCTACGCAGCACCGTGGTGGCGGACAACCCGATTACGGTAGGGCGCGAGGTCAAGCTGGCCCTCGCTTGGATGCCGGACGCATCAGATCGACGAGACCACGCCACACGTGGCCGACCGTGGCGGCGGCGCGGATCGTCACCAGCGGGTTCCAGAAGTCCCGGAAGTGGACGATGCGGCCGTCCCGGAAGCGGACCACGGAGATGTAGACCTGGTGGAACGGTCGTTTGGTGACCACGCCCCTGCCCTCGCCAACGAACTCGGCGATCACCAGCTCGGGATCGGTGGTCTCATGGAAGGTGAGGCCGGAGAAGCGGACGTCGAACTGCTTCGGGAAGTCCTTCATGTGCTCGTACAGTTCGTGGTGCCCGACGAACCGGGACGGCACGCCCGGCGGCGGATAGGGGAACTCCAGCACCCCGGCCGGATCGAACAGCTCCACCCACTCCCGGATGCGTCCTGCGGTGATGTACTCGAGGTTGCGGGCGAACACCTCCTGCGCCTGCGCCCGGGTCTGCTGGTCGATGTCCACGGTGTCCACCTTTCGAGGTCGGTCGTCACGAGCTGAAGTTCCGGGGCCGGGCCGGGCCTGGTCTCTGCCCGGCACCGCGGGGCGGGCGGGTCAGCCCTCGCGGGGCCGCACCCGCGCGGCGAGGTTGCGGTCGATCAGGGTGTCCGGCAACAACCGGGCGGCCAGGCTGGCGAACCGGACGTCCGGGCCGACCGGATAGCGGGTCTTCGGCCGGGACGCGGTGAGGGCGCGAGCCACCGTCCGGGCGTACCGCGCAGGTGTGGTCCTGCTGCGGAGCACCTGGCGTGCGTTGTCGCGCAGGAAGGCCCGGAACGGACCCCGGTACAACGCCACGGTCGACTCCGGCGCGCCGTCGATGACCTCTTCGCCGGCCTGGTCGAGCTTCTCCCAGATCGGGGTACGGATCGCGCCCGGCTGCACCACCGACACCGTGACGCCGGACGGACGCAACTCGCGCCGCAGGCTGTCGCTGATCGCCTCCTTCGCGAACTGCGCCGCCGCGTACGCGCCGAGGTACGGCAGCGCGACCCGGCCGAGCCCCGAGGTGACGTTCACGATCCGGCCCCGGCCGGCCCGCAGCAGCGGCAGGAACCCCTGGATCGTCTCGACCTGGCCGATCACGTTCGTCTCCAACTGCCGCCGGAGCGCTGCTGTGGGCAGGCACTCCAACGGACCGGGTTGGGCGACACCGGCGTTGTTGACCAGGCCCCAGAGTCCGGTGTCGCCGAGCCGCCCGGTCACCTCGTCGACCGCCTGCCGGATCTGATCAGAGCGCGTCACGTCGATGCGCAGCGGATACAGCCGGTCGCCCGACGACTCCGCGAGCAGCCGCTCGCCGTCGGCCGGGGCGCGTACTCCGGCGAAGACCCGGAAACCGATCCGGGCCAGGTGCAGCGCCGCTTCCCGGCCGAGGCCGGACGACGCGCCCGTGACCACCACGGTACGGCCTGTCGGGGAGATGCGTCGCGTTCCCTTGCTCACGGCCGGCTCCGCTCCGATTGAGAGTCGATCGCGGCGAGTACCGCGTCGATACTCGCCGCCACCAGCGCGGCCGCCCGATCCGGTGACAGCGCGTCGGGCACGTAGGTGAAGTTCCAGGACAGTTGCCCGTGGCTGGTATTCACAGTGGATACGAAGTAGCCGACCACGGACAGTCCGGCGACGAACTGGGCACCGGAGAGCCGCCACGGCCCGACCCGGTCGGGAAAGTCGTACCGACCGATGTTGGACAGGCACAGGTTGACCGGTCCGGTCCGTTCCATCATCGCGATGAACCGCCCGGCGGTGGCCACCGACCTCGGGCAGGAGATCGTGACCACGTCGACCATGGCGAAGTGGCCACCCGCCCGGCGGCGGACCGCGAGATCCGCACCGATCGACCGGGCAACGTCCCAGAGGGAGCGGTCCGGACGGTACGCGACGAAGGTGGGCACGGTGGCGACGTACGTGCCGACGGCCCGCTCGGGTACGGCGGGTACCAGCGCGTCCCGGAAGGTGATCGGGGAACCGATCGTGACGTGTCCCGGTGCCGGTGAGCCGGCCTCTGCGGCCACGGCCAGCACCATCGCCGCCGCGAGCGCGCCGTGCACCGTGGTCTGCTCTCTACGGCAGACCGCTACCAGCGCCTCGACCTGCGCCGGGGCGAGGGCCCGGGAGATCAGCCGGGTACGTCGCTCGGTGAACGGCACGAAGCGGCTCGGTACGACCCGGGCCGGCCGGTACCGGCGTACCCGGAACAGGTCCTGGGCCAGCAGCCACCGCAGCCGCAGCCTCCCGACCAGGCCTCGGTACCGTCGGGGAAACATCGCCTCGCAACCGGGCAGCGCCGGCTCACCCGGCTCGGTGTCCCCGCTGCCGTCAGTGCCCGCGGCACGGGAACGCTCCTGCTCGGCGAGGTCGACCCACTGTCGCAGCAGGGAGAGCACGGTCGTGCCGTCGGCGACACAGTGCGGCATGGTCAGCAGCAGGTCGTGCACCTCGTCGTCGGCCACCCCGCGGGCCGAGGGGCGGGTCAGCGCCACGGCCCGGCACAGCGGGCCGCTACGCCAGTCGACCCGGTCGACGAGTTCGTGCTCGTCGACCCACCGTTCCCAGCCTGCCTCGTCGTCGGCGACCAGGCGCAGCGGGATCGGCCGGTCGGTCGGCACGAACCGGGGGGAACGCCCGTCCGGCTTGGTGGCGATCGCCACCCGCAGCAGCGGGTGTCGCCGACGCAGTCGGTCCAGCGCGGCGCGCAGCAGCGGTTCCGGTAGCGGCCCGCGTACCTGGACGCGGGCGATGACGTTGAGCGGCGAGACCTGATCGGCGATCCAGTACCAGCGTTCGAGCGGGCTCAGCGCCCGCCGCACCTCGGTCGGTGAATGACTGTTCGGCTGCGCGTTCATCCAGGTGCCACCGTCTCGTCGCGCACACCGGGGAAGGTGAGCGCGATCTCGTTGCGTCGGTCGAGGAGACGACCGGGCAGCCAGCGCAGGTAGACGCGGCGGGCCAGGTCGGCGAGTGGGTGGGCCAGCTGCTCGACCCGACTCAGCGCGTACGCCTGGTGGACCATCCAGCGGGTCCGCTCGCGTCGCGCGGCCTCGTAACGCCGCAGGGCCAGCGGCAGGTCGACCGCCTGACGCAGGCAGTGGGCGAGGACGACGGCGTCCTCCACGGCCACCGCCGCGCCCTGACCGAGGCTCGGCAACATCGGATGTGCCGCGTCACCGAGCAGCGTCACCGGTCCGTGGCCCCAGCGTTCGAGGAACGGCCGGTCCCGTGCCGGCACGGCGATGATCGCCGACTCGGGGGTCCGGGCGATCGCGGCCCGGACCTCCTCGGCCCAGCCCGTGTACGTCCGTTCGATGTCGGCCTTGCCGCCCCGCCAGTCGCGGGCCATGGCCGGTGCCATGTTCAACGTTGCCCACCAGTAGACCCGGTCGCCGTCGAGCTGTACCAGACCGAACCGCTGGCCCCGTCCCCAGTAGTGGGCGGCGTAGCCGTCCCGGATCTTCGGGTGCCGCATCGGGACGGTCGCGAGCCAGCAGACGTACCCGGGCTCGCGGGGCTGTTCGGGCCCGGCGATCTGCCGGCGGACCACCGAATGGAATCCGTCGGCGCCGATGAGCAGGTCGCCCTCGGCGGTCCGCCCGTCGCGGAACTCGACCCGGACCCGGTCACCGGCCAGCTGGAACCGCCGGGCCGCCGCGTCGAGGCGCACCGGCGGGTCGCCGGCCGCCGCGAGCAGGGCCTGATGCAGCTCGGCGCGGTGGATGGCGACGCTCTGCGCGCCGACCCGGTCGCCGAGGTGCGCGAACGGAACGGTCCTGATCAGGCGGCCGGCGGCGGTGCGCAGCTGCAGTGCCGGGTACACCCGGCCCCGCCGTTCGACGTCGAGATCGATGCCGAGGGTGCGCAGTGCGACGCGCGCGTTGCCGGTCAGTGACAGCGCCGACCCGGCCGGTCGCGGTTCAGCGCCCTGTTCGTAGATTTCGACGTCGATGCCGACCCGACGCAGCGTCGCCGCCGCCGCCAGCCCGCCGATGCCCGCGCCGACGATCAACGCCTTGGGCGTGGTCACTGCGCACCGCCGACCGGGCTGGACTCGACCCGGGCGGCCGACCACGCCGACGAATCAGCCAACAGCCCGGCGATCCGGTCCGCCACGCCCGCCACGTACGGCGGTTCCATCAGCGCCAGGTGGTTGCCGGGTACGTCGAGCACGTCGATCCGGCCGGTGGTCAGTTCGCCCCATCCGTTGCGGGGGTCGCGATGCAGCGTTCCGGCGATGTCGTGCATCGGTACCAGCAGCGTCGGTAGTGGGTCGCCGGCCCGCAACAGCGTGATGTCCTGGTCGACGACCTCAGGGTGGTAGGTGATGATCGCCTCCCAGTTGGCCTTGAAGACCTCGAACAGCCGCCGCACCGCCGCCCGCGACCCGCCCGGGCGCACCACTCCGGCGGCGCCGGCCCGGCGGGCGACGAAGTCGAGCTTCTCCTCGGGCGTAACCAGATTCGCCGGGATCGGCTCCAGCGACGGCCGGTCCTGATCGAGCGGGATCAGCTCCCAGAAAAACCAGTCGAGCAGTACGTCGTCGGCGACCGGCACCGGATCACCCGGCCGCCGGGCGATCGGGTCGATGAGGATGAGCCGCTCGACCGGGCCAGTACCGGCGGCGTCGAGCTGGCGGGCCATCTCGAAGGCCACCACGCCGCCGAACGACCAGCCGCCGATCACGTACGGCCCGTCGGGCTGGATTCGGCGGATCGCCGCGACGTAGCTGGCGGCCAGCGCCGGCACGGACCGCACCGGCTCGGTCCCGGCGTCGACACCGGCCGCCTGCAGCGCGTAGACGGGTTGCTCGCCGGGCAGCTGTCGGGCGAGCTGGAGATAACACAGGACGTTGCCGCCGATCGGGTGCACGAGGAACAGCGGTGGCCGGCTGCCGCCGGCGCGGATCGGCACCAGCGGGTCGAACGCCGCCGGGTCCGCGCCGCCGACCCGAAGCAGCTCGGCCAGGCTGGCCACGGTGGGGGCGGTGACGAAGGCGGAGACCGGTACGGCGACGTCGTACCGCTTCTCGATCAGGGTGACCAGGCGCATCGCGGTGAGTGAGGTCGCGCCCAGTTCGAACAGGTTGTCGTCGACGCCGATCTGCGGCAGGTGCAGCAGGTCCGCGACGATTTCGGCGAGAACGTGTTCGCGTCGGTTCCGTGGTGCCACCGGTCGTGCGGTCTCCACCTGCAGCGGCAGCTCCCGCAGACGGCGGTCGTCGCGCTTGCCGCTCGGCGTCAGCGGCATCTCGGGCAGCCAGCTGAAATTGGTGGGAACGAGGTGTTCGGGCAGCGTTTCCCGCAGCCGTCGACGCAGGTCGGCGAGGTCGACCCGGGCTGGATCGCCGACGAGGAAGGCGGCCAGGAAGGCATCGACGCTGTCCCGCCGGCGCGCCACCACCGCGGCCTCGCGGATGCCCGGATGCTGCGCGGCCAGCTTCATGATCGCTATCTCGGCTTCGAGCGGTTCCACGCGGAAGCCCCGGATCTTGGTCTGGGTGTCGGTACGGGCCAGCCAGACCAGGTCACCGTTGGGCAGCACCCGGGCCAGGTCGCCGGTGCGGTAGATCCGGTCGCCGGGCGGGCCGAACGGGTTGGGCAGAAACCGCTGGCTGGTCAGTTCGGGCTGCCGGTAGTAGCCCTGCGCCACCTGTACCCCGCCGAAGTAGAGCTCTCCGGCGACCCCGGTAGGCACCGGGCGTAGCCGTTCGTCCAACAGGTACACGTCGACCCCGGGAATCGGCGGTCCGATCGGGGGCAGGTTCGGGAAGCGCTCCGGGTCGCCGGCCATCGGGTACGCGGTGACCAGGTGGGTTTCGGTTGGTCCGTACTGGTTCTCCAGGATCGCGCCGGCCGGCAGCGCGGCGATGAACCGGCGGATCTCGGCGGTCACCCGCAACTGCTCGCCCGACGAGATCACCACCCGCAGCGCCCGGGGATAGATACCGAGCACCACCGCGGCCTCGGCGAGCTGCTGGAGGGCCACGTACGGCACGAAGATCCGTTCGACGGATTCGCGGTCGAGTAGCCGCAGCAGCTCCGGGGTGTCCCGGCGCTGCCGCTCGTCGATGATCTGGAGGGTGCCGCCGGCGCTGATCGTGGTGTAGATCTCCTGGAACGACACGTCGAAGCTGAGCGGGGCGAACTGCAAGGTGACGCCGCCCGCCGCCGAACTGGCCGCCGCCACCTGCCACTGCTGGTAGTTGTCGAGGGCGGCGTGGGACATCGCCACCCCTTTCGGGGTACCGGTCGAGCCGGAGGTGAACAGCACGTAGAGCAGGTCGTCCGGCCGGATCGGGGGCAGCGGAGCCGGCAGGATCGCCCGGGACGGCGTACGGAGGTCATCCACGACGAGCACCGTGGCCGGTTCGCCGATCAGTTCGGCGTGCTGCCGGTCCGCGACGACCAGGGCCGGTCGCGCCTGGGCGAGCATCGCCGCGATCCGCTCCGGCGGGTAGGTCACGTCCAGCGGGACGCAGGCCGCCCCGGCCAGGGCGATGCCGTAGATCGCCGCGATCATCTCGGGGGAGCGGCCCACCGCGACCCCGACCAGGTCGCCCCGCCGTACGCCGGCGTAAGCCAGCGCGGAGGCGATCCGGTCGACCTCGCGGTGGAACCGCGCGTACGTCCACCGCCGGGTTCCGGCGGCGACCGCGACGGCCTCCGGGGTACGCCGTACGTGGTCGGCGAGGCGGCGGACGATGTCGCTGCGTGCCCCGCCCGGCGTGCCGGTGGGCTCGGCTGTGCCACCCGGCTCGGCTGTGCCGCTCGGCCCGGCTGTGCCGCCTGGCCCGGGCGTGGCCAGCGCCCCGGCCGGGGCGGCCAGGAATCCGAAGTCCGGTACGGCGTCCGGCTCGTCGACGATCCGGCCGAGGATCCGCAGGTACGTGTCGGCGATCAGGCCGCTCTGCGCCCGGGTGATCGTCCGGCGGTCCGCGTCGATGCGCAGCGACACGCGCTGCTCCGCCGGGTGCACGAACACGTTCAGCAACAGCGTGAAGTTGGTCTCCTCCCAGGCGTCGAAACCGAGCGGTTCGATCGTTGGCAGTTCGAGCAGCGGCGCCAGGACGTGCATGTGCACGTAGTTGAAGGCGAGTTCGAACACCGGCCCGGCACCTCGGTCGTGCTGGATGGCGTGCAGCGGATACCGCCGGTACGGCTGGCACTCCTGCTCCCGCCGGTACACCTGCCGAACGGTCGCCAGCCAGGAGGCGGGCTCGGGTCCGGGCCCGAGGCGCAACGGCACCGTGTTGAGGAACAGCCCGGCCATCCGGTCCGCCCCGGCCAGTTCCGGGCGGCCGTGGGTGACCAGCCCTACGGTCACGTCGGTGGCACCGGAGTACAGCCGTACCGTCAGGCAGTAGGCGGCGAGGAACAGCGACTTTACTGGCAGACCGTGATCGCGGGCGAATGCGCGTACCCGCTGCTCCAGGGGTTGCGGCAGGGCGACCAGGTGGACCGGCGGCTCGTCTGCGCCCGGCGGCTCGTACTGCCGGAAGCCGTCGAGCTGGGTCGGCTCGGCACCGGCGAGCCGGTCGGCCCAGAACCGTCGGGCCGGTTCCGAGGCGAGCGCCCGGCGCTCCTCGGCGGCGTACGCGGCCGGTCCGGGCAGCGCCGTCTCGCTGACCGCCGCGATTGCGGCGCCGGTCAGGTGCAGGTAGTCGCGGAACAGGTCACCGATGACGGTGGCCACGCTCCAGCCGTCCAGCAGGACGTGGTGGAAGCTGAACACCAGGTCGACCACACCGGACGGGAGCAGGTGCGCCCGGAACAGGAACAGTGGGGGGCGGTCGAAGGCGTACCGGTGGCGGCGCCGCTGTCGCATGTGCGCCAGCACCTCGGCGCGGGCAACCTCCGGATCGCGGGTGCGCAGATCGACCACCTCGAGGCCGCCGGCGATCCGGTTGTGCACGATCTGCAGCGGCTCGGTGAAGCCGCCCAGGTCGAAGGAGGAGCGTAGGCCGGGGTGCCGGGCGACGAGCCGGTCGTACGCCGTGCGGAACGCCTCCTCGTGCCACGACATCCGGACCGAGTAGCGGAAGACGTCGTGGTAGGCGGTGGCCGCCTCGTGCTCGCTGCTGTGGTACAGGAGGCCGAGTTGCAGCGCGGTGGCCGGGGAGGCGTCGGCCGCCTCGCCGAGCCGGGCCCGGTCCAGCGGGGAGACGAGCGCGAACGGGGCGGCCGGGTCGGTCGGCTGGTCGGCCGGCGCGATGTGCCGTACCTTGCTCGCCAGCGCCGCCACGGTCGGCCGCTCGGCCAGGTCGGCGAGGGTGAAGTGCAGGCCCTGCCGCTGCGCCTCGGCATGCACCCGCAATGCCAGGATCGAGTCGCCGCCGACGGCGTAGTAGTCCTGGTGGATGCCGATCGACGGCAGGTCGAGTACCTGCGACCAGATCGCGGCGAGCGTCCGCTCCAGGTCGTCGCGGGGCTGCTGGTCGAGTTCCCGCTGCTGCCGAGCCACGGGGTCGGGCAGCGCCTCGACGTCGAGCTTGCCGTTGCGGGTGAGCGGAACCCGGTCCAGCCGGGCGAACAGGGCGGGCACCATGAAGTCCGGCAGCTGGCGAAGCAGGTGACCGCGCAGCCGTACCGGATCGAGATCCGTCTCCGCCACGTAGTAGCCGGCCAGGTAGGCGTCCCGGCTGGCGGAGGTACGGGCCACGACCACCGCCTCCCGGATCCCCGGGTGGCTGGCGAGTACCTGCTGGACCTCGCCGGGCTCGACCCGGTTTCCCCGGATCTTCACCTGCCCGTCGATGCGGCCAAGGTATTCGAGGCTGCCGTCGGCGAGCCGGCGCGCGAGGTCACCGGTGCGGTACATCCGGCCCTCGCCGCGTACCGGATCGGTGACGAACCGTCGTGCGGTCGGAACTGCCCCATCGGCTCCGGCATCGCCGGCTCCCGCCCCATCAGCTCCGGGGCGTCCCAGGTAGCCTCGGGCGACGGCGACCCCGGCGACGCACAGCTCGCCGACCGCGCCCACCGGCTGCGGCTGGTCGTCGGGGCCCAGCACGTAGAGCCGGACGTTGTCGATCGGGCGGCCGATCGGCACCCGACGCGTCGGCCGGTCCGGATCGTGGTGGCACTCGTGATGCGAGACGTCGACCGTCGCCTCGGTCGGCCCGTACAGGTTGACCAGCCGTGGCTTGGCGGCGGGATCGGCGCCTGGCGGCGGGTGCCACAGTCGGTGGAACTGGTCGACCCGCCGGGCGGGCAGCTCCTCGCCGCTGGCGAAGACCAGCCGGAGCGTGTCGGCCTGCCGACGCCGGTCCGGCGCCTGATCCAGCAGGTCGAGAAACGGCCCCAACATCGACGGTACGAAGTGGATGACCGTCACGCCGTGCCGCGCCACGACGGCCGCCAGCGCACGGGGATCCCGGTGCGCCCCGGGGCGAGGCAGGACGAGCCGGGCACCCGCGAGCGCCCACCAGAACAGCTCCCACACCGAGACGTCGAACGAGACCGGCGTCTTCTGCACCAGCACGTCGTCGCCGGTGAGAGGGTACTGACGCTGCATCCAGGCGAGCCGGTTGACCACCGAGCGGTGCTCGACCATCACCCCCTTGGGCTCGCCGGTCGATCCCGAGGTGTAGATGACGTAGGCGAGGTCAGTGGCCCGGGCGATTGGTCCGACCGGGTCGCTCGGACCGGTCGTCAGCGCGTCGAGGTGGCGCACGGTCAGTCCCGCGACGACGTCGTGGTCACCGCGCTCCCGCTCCGCGTGCGCGGTCGTCAGCAACACCTTGGCGCCGCTGTCGACGAGCAACCGCCGGATCCGGGCCGGCGGCTGGTCCGGGTCGATGGGAACGTAGGCTCCGCCCGCCTTCAGGGAGCCGAGGATCCCGGCGATCAGGGGCACCCCCCGTTCGGCCAGGATGGCCACCCGGTCGTCGGGGCCGACGCCGTCGGCGCGCAGCGCTCGTGCCACCTGGTTCGCGCGGGCATCGAGTTCGGCGTAGCTGAGTGTGTCGCCGGTGCCGTCCGCCACCACGGCGACCCGGTCGGGTGTCCGGGCGGCCTGTTCCTCGAACAGGCCGTGCAGCGTCGCCTCGGTCGGGTACTCGACGTCACTGCCGTCGTGCGCCCCGGTGACCAGGTCGCGTTCGGCGTCGGTGAGCATCGGGATCCGGGCCAACGGCTCCCCGGGCCGGTCGAGCGCGTTGACGATGAGGGTCTCGAGGTGCCGGGCCAGCGCCGTGACGGGGAAGTTCTCGTCGAACACGTCGAGGGAGTAGTCGAGGTCGACCGTCAGCGTGCCGTCGTCGTACTCGTTGACGAGCACGGCCAGGGCGTCCTGTTCGTGTAGCCGGCTGGCGGCCACCGTCCGGTGGGTGATGCCGGGAATCGGCTCCGGTCGTGGCCAACGCAGCCAGGAGAGGGTCACGTCGTAGAGCTGCCGGGGCCCGCCCGGTGGCATGATCTCGCGCAGCAGTTCGCCCCGGGACAGGCGTTGGTGGGTACGCAGCGAGCGCAGGGTCCCTTGCAGCTCGGCTACCAGGTCGAGCATGGTGTGCGTACCGGGAACCGCGACCGGTACCGGTAGCTCGTTGGCGAAGTGTCCGACTGTCTGCCGCTGCGCGTACGTGCTCCGGTTGAGCACCGGTACGCCGAGTACGACCTGATCGGTGCGGTGTATCCGGCCGAGGTAGACCGCGAGAGCCGCCGCGAGGAAGGTGAACGGTGACTGGCCGGTGGCCCGAATCCGGTCGACGACCTCCGGACGCAGGGGGAAGTTGTGCCGGGCGGTCCGGTAGCGACCGGCGGTCCGGCCAGCGAACAGCGCGGGGGTGACTCCGTCGAGGCTGGCGCGGAAGTACTCGACGTCGCGTTGTCGCTGGGGGGAACTAGCGTAGTCGACAGTGCTTCGCGCGAGGTCCAGGTAGGAGGGGACACGGTCGGCCGCAGGCTCTGCTCCCGTGACGGCCGCCGCGTACCCGGCGCAGAGCTGCCGCAGCAACAGCCGGGCGCCCCAGCCGTCGGTGACCAGGTGGTGCGCGTTGAGGTACGCGTAGGCGACGGACTCGCTCTCCCGGAGCAGGGCCACCCGGTACAGCCGGTTGCGGCGCAGCTTGAACGGCTGGGAGAACGCCTGCGCCATCCAGGAATGGCACGCCTGGTGGGGGTCGGGTGCGGTGGCGAAATCATGGACCTCGACCACCGCCGACTCAGGCTCCACCCATTGGACGAGCTGCCCGTTTTCCTCGTCGAAACGTAATTGAAACGCGTCGTTCCGTTGTAGGGCCTGTTGCATACAGGACAGCAGGAGCTCGTGGTCGATCGGGCCGACGAACTGTTCGTATCCGCACACATTAAACTGCGGAAGATCAGGAGATAAGCGACTTGCGACCCAGATGTCTGATTGGTAGGTGGTTGGCGGCGTCCGACCTGAGTCCATCACGGGGCACCTTCTACTCGCTGCCGCTCACTGACCTGGACCTTTGCGGATCAGTCATGATCAAGAACCGGGTCAATGTGCGGGCGACGCTGCTGCAGTCGAAACTTGGCCACCACGGAGCGCCCTCGTGACGGCAGAGTCCATGCGAAGACCGTACTCGGCTGTTTCCTGATGCCTGTTCCTGGCGCACACGCGGCGCAACTCGTTCGAGCGTGGCTTTGTGTCACAGCCGCCCAGTTGATCACGCTGGGTCAGCTTACCCGAGAGGCTACGCAATGCCATCGCCATGAGTCAATCCTCGCCACTCGAGCCTGATGTCGACCAATCTGGAGGCGTTGCGCGCCGAGCATCGACTGCTGTATAAGTGTATTCGGGTCGGCGCACTCGACACCCAATGAACAGCATCGATGTCTGACCGGGGTTGACGTATCGGTGTTCGGCTCTGGTCACCAGCGGTTTTGGAAGGGAATGGGGCGGGTGGACTCGTCGGATCGACGATCTGGGGCCGGCATCGCGCACCGGACGAGGGGAGTGCCGAGGGCCGGGCCAGGAACCTTCCTCCGGTGGGCGACCCGGCACGGACTGCTGCGGCTCAGCGTCGCCGCCGCAGCACGCCGGGATGATCCACAGGTCCGCCACTTCCTGGACCCGATGATTCGCGAGGACCCGTACCCGTTCTACCGCCAGGTCCGCCAGACCGGTGCGCTCGTAGGTGGCCACCTGACGTGGAGCACCGCACGGCACGACGTGGCCACCGAGGTGCTCCGCAGCGACGCATTCAGTGTCGATCCGGACACGTTGCCGTTGCCCGCCCCGATCGCGATGCTGCGCGACCTCGGCCGACGCCGGATGCCGGTCGGGCCGATCGACCCGCCGTCGATGCTCGTCACCGACCCACCCGAGCACACCCGTTACCGCCGGCTCGTCGTCAAGGTCTTCACCGCGCGGGCGGTCGAGAGCCTCCGACCCCGGGTCGAGCGACACTGCGCCGACCTGCTCGACGAACTGGGGCGGGCCGCGCCGGACGGCCGGCCGGTGGACCTGGTCACGCACTACGCCAGCCTGCTACCGGTCACCATGATCGCGGAGATCCTCGGCGTACCGGCACAGTTGCGGCAACGCTTTCTGGACTGGGGCGCCGCCGTATCGCCAGCATTGGACCTGGGACTGTCCCTCGGCCAGTTTCGGCGCGTCGAGGCGGGAACCCGGCAGCTGAACGATTGGCTGCGGGGACACTTCGCCAACCTGCGCGCCGACCCCGGTGATGACCTGCTGAGCCAACTGGTGCTGCCGAACAGCGAGGGTGAACGACTGACCGAGGACGAACTGGTCGCTCTCGCCGGACTGCTCATGGCTGCGGGCTTCGAGACGACCGTGAACCTCCTCGGCACGGGCACGGCGCTGCTGCTGGCTCACCCCGAACAACTCGCCCTGCTGCGTGCCGAGCCGCACCGGTGGCCCACCGCGGTGGAGGAGATCCTGCGCTACGACTCCCCGGTGCAGACGACCGGCCGGTACTGCCGGGCCGACACCGAGGTGGCCGGTGTACGGCTACGCCGGGGCGAGATCGTGATACCGATGCTGGGCGGGGCCAACCGGGACCCGGCCATCTTCGCCGATCCGGACCGCTTTGACGTGACCCGGCTCAACGCGCGCGACCACCTCTCCTTCTCCAGCGGTGCGCACTACTGCCTCGGTGCCAGCCTGGCCCGGCTCGAAGGCGAGATCGGGCTGCGTAGCCTGTTCGAGCGGTACCCCGACCTGGCGCTCGGCGGCGTGCCACGGCGTCGACCGACCCGCGTCCTACGTGGCTACGACCACCTGCCGGTGCGGTTGCGGTCATGATCGGGCCCGCGCCGTCGCCCCGACCGATCATGTTCGCCAGCTCGTCCCACCCTGGACAGCTCAACCCGCTGCTGACCATTGCCGCCGAGATGTCCCGACGGGGGGAACCCGACCTCTGGTTCAGCGTCGACGCCGAGGCCCGGCACCGGGTCGAGTCGGCAACGATCGGCAGCCCGCTGCGGTACCTTCCCGGCGCAGACACCCCCGTGCGGATCGACGGCGGGCTGTACGCCGCGATGGCCCGGGGGCCACGTAGCACCGCCGGCGTGGCCGCACTCGCCCGGACCATGCGTACGGCCGATGCCACCGCGCAGGTCTACCAGCGGACCCTGGACCACATCGATCGGGTCAACCCACGATTGATGGTCATCGACGTAATGAACCTCGGTGCGCTCGACGCGGCGACCACCGCAGGCGTGCCCTTCGTGCTGAGCGTGCCCTATCCGGTAAGTGCCGTCTACCTGAGCCGTCTGCCGTGGAACTATCCGACGCCCACCTCCGGGCTGCCGCGCCGGCTGACCAGGACACAGCAGTTGACCAATGCGCTGTTCCGCGTACGGTTGCACCTGGCGCTGCTGCGCGCGGTGGCCGGACCGACCCGGCGGCGCCGGACCCTGGGGCTGGCCAACGCGTCCGGCGACCCCGCGAAGCACGCCGCCGCCGCGGCCGCTGTCTTCGGCTACACGGTGTTCGGGCTGGAGTATCCCTTTCCCGCGCCGGACCACCTGCACCTGTTGGGCGCGATCGTGCCCACCGACGTCACCCGGCCCGGCCAGCCCGTCGACGAACTGACCGCCTGGCTGGACCAGCATCCCAGCGTGGTCTACGTCGGCCTGGGTACCCTCGCCACCCTCTCAACCGCCCAGCTTGACGCGTTCGCCGAGGCACTGGACCGGATCGGCCCGCGACACCGGGTGCTGTGGAAACTCCCGGCCGACCAGCGCGCGGCGCTGTCCAAGCCACTGCCCCCGCACGTCCGCACCGAGGAGTGGATTCCGTCCCAACTGGCCGTGCTCGCCCACCCGCACGTACGGGCCTTCGTCTGCCACGGCGGGGCGAACGGCTTCCACGAAGGCGTCCACTTCGGGCAACCGATGCTGCTCACCCCGTTCTGGCTGGACTGCTACGACATCGCGGCCCGGGCCGTCGACGCGGGCGTCGGACTGGCTCTCGACGACCCGCCCACGGTGGACCCGGACGAGGTCGCCGACAAGCTGCTCCGGCTGCTGTCGGAGGACGGTTTCCGGCAGCGCAGCCGGTACTGGGGCGAGCAGAGCCGTAAGGCTGGTGGGGTGGAGCGCGCGGCGGACCTGTTGCGCGAGCTCGCCGGCCGCGTCGAACGACCACGGGAGACGGCATGATCGCGCAGGTGCTACGGATCGTCGACAAGGTGGCTCCGGGCGAGTTCTTCCCCGCCGTACCGCAGAACTTCGTGACACGCGCGGACGGGCAGCTCCCGGCGCGGGACCTGCTGCACCGACCGGACGTCAGTCTCTACTGCCTCGACATCGACGACCAGCTGGCGTACTTCGTCGAGACCGCCCCAGACGTCGACCTGACCAGGGCGCCATTCGTCTACCTCGCCCAGTACCGGAACGCGCGGCGACTGTTCACCGTGCCGTACGAGACGCTGCACCGGATCGCCGAGGAGGTGCCGGACCCGGTGCGGCCGATCCTGGTCTACTCCGTGGGTCGCTGCGGCTCCACCGCCCTCAGCCACGCGCTCGGTGCGGTGACCGGCGTCCGCAGCTATTCCGAGCCCGACGTCTTCACCCAGATCGCCGTGTCGCGGCACGAGGATCCCACCCGTGACGACGAGTACGCGAAGCTGCTCCGCAGCTGCGCCCGGCTGCTCGGGCGGGGAACCGGGACGCTGGCCGTCAAGTTCCGCGCCAGCGGCATCCAACTCGCCGACCTGTTCCAGCAGGTCTTCCCCGACGCCCGTGGCATCTTTCTCTACCGGCACGCCGAACGGTGGCTGGAGTCGATGCACGAGGGCTTCACCCCGCACCTGTCCGGTCCCCAGGATCAGCAGACGTTCCTGCGGTACGTCACCGCACAGGCGCCGCTGCTGATGCCCTTCGCCGTCCGGCACCAGCGCCAACCCGCCCCGGTCGAGGCGTACCTGCTCACCTGGCTTTCCGCGATGGAGGCCTGCCTGCGGCTGGGCCGGGCCGGCGTGCCGCTGCGGCCGGTTCGCTACGAGGACCTCACCGCAGATCTGTCGGCGACGCTGGCCGCGGTGCTGGCATTCTGTGGACTGCCCGCCGACGAGATCGACGCCGCCTACCAAACGTTCGCGGCCGACTCCCAGGAGGGCACGGCGCTGTCCCGGGCCAGCCGCCAGCGCACCGAGACACCGGTGCTGCGCGAGGAGGAGTACGCGCTGGCACGTGCCGTACTCGCCGAGCATCCCACGATCAACGTGCCCGACTTCGCCGTACCGGCGTGAAACAGGGCTGGGTGCCGCCGCCGCCCACCAGCAACTCGACGGGTCCCTCACACACACCGAACTCACCCTCGAATCCGACACAATCTGACCATCCAAGGTCTTATCCGTGCAGAACGCGGTTCACCGTGTATACCAGGTCCGGATCATCGCTTTTCGCGGCGGCGATGAAACGGATCCGTTGGCCCGACCGCAGGGTCACGGTGTAGTTGACCCACGTGTACACCCACGTGGCTGCCGACCACCCGTCGATGCCGGCGATCTGGTGCCAGGTGGCCATCATCCGCAGGCGCCCGGTCACGCCGGTCACCACGAGGCCGCCGTCATGGAGCAGCAGCATCGAGTGCCGGCGAATCCACACCACGGCCCAGGCGGCGGCCGCAGCGATGGGTACCGCGCCCAGACCGAAGTACCACGAAAGCACCAGCCCAGGAATGGCCGCTTGTGCCGTCAGGAGGATGCCGATCAGCACGAAAGGGCCGACGAACGGGCGGTAGCGCCATTGGACCGCGCCGAGATCGGCCTGCCGGGCAGCGTCCGCGGCACGCTCTCCGGCTTCGACGCGCTCGGACCGTGCGTGGAGCCGGCGGTACCGGGCCTCATCGCGGGTGTCGGCGGCCCGCGCGGCCGATACCCGGGCGTAGACCTCACCCGCCAGCGGGTCCAGGGTCGCCGGCGTGACGCCGTCGACAAGCGCGGCCAGCGCCGGTGGCAGGTCGCGGCCGGCGGTGAGCGCCTCGTCGATCGGCGTCGCCCAGTCGGCGGCTGCCGCGACGAGGTTCTGCCGGCTCTCCCGGCCCCGCGCAACGCTGCCGCGGATCTCGGCGACGTCGGAGGGACCGAGCCCGGCGTACGCCGCGACTGTCTTCGCCAGCCGGTCCCCGTCGGCGTCACCACCGGCAGCAGAGCCGTGTGCGAGGGCCTCGATCATCCGCGCCGCGATCGTGGCCGACCATGCCACCTGGGCGGCGGGCTTCATACGTCAACCTCCAGAGTGCACGCGGCGGTTGCGCCGAGATCGTTTACGACGGAGCAGATCCCGCGCCACGGCCACCCCGGAAACATCGCGTGTCTCGCCGCAGGCGCCGATACCGTCGCGTACGCCGAACGCCTGGCGCAAGCGGGTTCTCCTCCCTATCGGCGAGGGTACGGGAACGAAGCTCGGCCATGGCCCGCGCTGCTTGCCGGCTTTCACCCGGTACCGGGCGGGGTCGCGGTCGGTTGGGCATCGGGGTGGGGATGAAGGCGTCGATGAGCTGCTCACGGTCGCGGCGACGAGGTGATGTCATGGCCGGTCCAACCGGGAGCACGCCGCTGCGCGCCGGTAGCGATGTGCGGCTCGCCGGTGCCGACGATCACCTGTTACAGCGGGTATGTCGTGCGTGCACAGCTGCGGAGTCGAGTCCGACTCACGATCAGTAAAATTCCACCAGAACTGGTGTCCGAGGGGGGACTTGAACCCCCACGCCCTATACGGGCACTAGCACCTCAAGCTAGCGCGTCTGCCATTCCGCCACCCGGACCTGCCCGGACCACTCTACCGCCCCCATCCGGTAGGTCGACAGCCGGACGTCGACACCGTGGGGCCGGCGGCTGAGGGCCGCACGGGGCAAGACTGTACACGAAGGGAGTGGATCATGCACAACCGTGCTGACGGCGCTGTCGGCAGGCGTGGCGGCTAACCGGCAGGCGTGGCGGCTAACCGGGCAGGCATGGCGGCTAACCGGACAGGAGCACCTGGATGGTGCCGGCCACTGCGGTCACCGCGTCGAGCGGGGCGTCCGCGAGCCGGCAGATCGCCACACCGAGCAGTAGCCAGGCTCCTCGGCGGCGCAACACGACCCGGACGGTGACATGGAACTCGACCGGCGGCAAGGGCCGGGCCGCCTGGCTCGCTCCGACGCTGCCAACGCCGCCAGCGTCCGCGCGGTCACCGGGTCCGCGTCGGCCTTCGCCTCCGACCGGCCCTCGTCCGGTCGTCATGACCGATTCCGATCTCCGGCCGACCGGTCCCGGACCGACTGACGTACCTCGGTGGCCGACATGCCGAACAGTTGCCTGAAGTCTCGGGCGAACTGGTCAGGACGGGAGTAGCCGTGCGCGGAAACGATCTCGTTGATGGCGGTCGACGACAGTTCCGGGTCGCGCAGGCTGCGGTGGCATCCCGTCAGCCGCAGTTTCTTGACGAGCTGCATCGGTGTCGTCCCGGTGTCTTCGAAGATCCTGTACAGGTAGCGTGGCGAAATGCTGGCGGCCCTGGCGATCCCGTCCACGTCGAGATGCGGATCGGCGAGTTTCCGACGGATCACTGCGGTGACGTGGGCGCGGTGCAGCATCCGGCGCACGGCCGGGCTGATCCCGGGACGTAGGCCGAGTCGTTGCCGGATGATGCCGCCCACGCATTCGCCGAGAGCGTCGACGAGCTGGGGGTCCGCCGACGGATCCGCGGCCTCGGCGATTCCGACCAGGAACGCCGCGACGAGCCCGCGTCCCGGCATCCGCCTCGGTAGCGTCGAGCCGACGAGTGGGCGTACCGCCGCCTCGGACACCGGCACGAGAGCCCGGGGGAAGGTCACCATCGCCAACCGCATGGGGGTACGCCCGGGCACATGCCGGGCGTCCCAGGGGCGTGACGTGTCGTAGAGCGCGATGTCCCGTAGGCGTAACCGCCCCTGGTTACCGTTCTGCTCGACCCGGAGCTCACCGCTGACGAGGACGCAGATCCGGTAGGACTCCGGATCACTGGCCCGGATCAGCCGTTGCGTCCGGAGCGCCACGCCTTCGATGTCGGACCGCCAACTCGTCGCCTCGATCTCATATCGGCCGACCTGGGCGATCCGCATCGCGGCGGTGAGGGACAGCGACGATCGGCCACGGATTTCCACCGGCGCCACCTCGGCCGTTGCTTCGGTTCGGTAGTACTCGTAGCGGTCCAACGGATGGACCGACCCGGTGTCGTAGAGGGTACGCACTGCAGATCACTTCCTACTCGAAAACTCCTCTGACAAGAAAAGTGTCGGGCACTACGGGCCGGGTCGAGTTGGCTGTGGACGCACAAATCACACTGCCGTACGTCGATCGACTGACTGTCGCCTTCCAGCTCACCGTGGCCGCCGGCGGTGGCCAGCAACGGCCCGGCCAGGGGCATGTAAGGGCATGTCAAGGGTCGTTGTGCCCCTGCCCGACAGGCACTGGAGCCGCGAAAAACCTCAGCCGTCCCTCTACGATCGGTCGTGGAAGTACCCCTGATGAGGAGGAATCCGCTCGTGACTGCCGTGACCGATCAGCGCACCCCGACCCTGGCTGGCCGTGCCGGCGCGGACGACGGGCTGCTGCGGGTCCTCGCCGCACCTGACGACGTCGAGCTGGCGCAGCTGGACGCCTGGTGGCGGGCCGCCAACTACCTGACCGTCGGGCAGATCTACCTGCGGGGCAACCCGCTGCTGCGCGAGCCACTCGCCTCGGAGCACATCAAGCCGCGACTGCTCGGCCACTGGGGCACCAGCCCCGGCCTGTCGCTGATCTACGCCCACGTGTCCCGGCTGATCCGGCACACCGGGCAGCAGACGATCTACCTCACCGGCCCGGGTCACGGCGGCCCGGCGCTGGTCGCCGCCGGCTACCTGGAGGGCACGTACACCGAGATCTACCCGGACGTCACCCGGGACGAGGCCGGCATGCTGCGGCTGTTCCGGCAGTTCTCCAGCCCGGGTGGCATTCCCAGTCACGTCTCGGTCACCACTCCCGGCTCGATCCACGAGGGCGGCGAGCTGGGCTACGTCCTGGTGCACGCGTTCGGCGCGGTGATGGACAACCCGGACCTGCTGGCCATCGCCGTGGTCGGTGACGGCGAGGCGGAGACCGGCCCGCTGGAAGGCTCCTGGAAGGGCGTCTCGTTCATCAACCCGGCCCACGACGGCGCCGTACTGCCGATCCTGCACCTCAACGGCGCGAAGATCGCCGGGCCGACGGTGCTGGGGCGTAAGGACCGCGGCGAGGTCCGTTCGCTGCTGGAAGGCCACGGGTACGAGGTCATCGAGGTCGAAGGCGACGACCTGCCCGGGATGCACTACCGGTTCGCCGCCGCCCTCGCCGACGCCTGGGGCAAGATCCGCAGGATCCAGGAGGCCGCCCGCTCCGGCGACTGGGACGGCTCCCGCCCCCGCTGGCCGATGATCATCCTGCGGTCGCCGAAGGGCTGGACCGGTCCGGAGAAGGTCGACGGCATCACCGTCACCGGCACCTGGCGGTCGCACCAGGTGCCGCTGTCCGGCGTCCGGGACAACGCCGACCACCTGGCGATCCTGGAGACCTGGCTGCGCTCGTACCGGCCGGAGGAGCTGTTCGACGCCGACGGCTCGCCGACCGCGACGGTGACCGGCGTCAACCCCGACGGCGACCTGCGGATGAGCGCCAGCCCGCACGCCAACGGCGGCCTGCTGACCCGCGACCTGGACATGCCCGACTTCCGGGAGTACGCCGTCGACGTGCCGCAGCCGGCGCAGCTACGCGCCGAGTCGACCCGCAAGCTCGGCGAGCTGATGCGCGACATCTACACCCGCAACCCGGACCGGTTCCGGCTGTTCTGCCCGGACGAGACGAACAGCAACCGGCTCGGCGCCGTCTTCGACGTCTCCGACCGCGGGTTCATGGAGCAGGTGTACCCGACCGACACCGCGATCAGCCGCAACGGCCGGGTGATGGAGGTGCTGTCCGAACACAACTGCCACGGCTGGCTGGAGGGCTACAACCTGACCGGCCGGTACGGCATGTTCGCCACCTACGAGGCGTTCGCCATGGTCAGCGCCTCGCAGACCGTGCAGCACGGCAAGTGGCTGCAGGAGGCGGCACACCTGCCGTGGCGGGCCAAGGTGCCGAGCCTGAACATCCTGTTGACCTCGACCGCCTGGCGTAACGACCACAACGGCTTCTCCCACCAGGGGCCCGGGCTCATCCAGGTGGTGCTCAACCAGCGGGGCACGGTGTCGCGGGTCTACCTGCCGCCGGACGCCAACTGCCTGCTGTCGGTGGCCGACCACTGCCTGCGGTCCAAGTCGTACGTGAACCTGATCGTCATCGACAAGCAGCCGCAGCTGCAGTGGCTGACCATGGACGAGGCGGTCGAGCACTGTGCCAAGGGTGCGGACATCTGGGAGTGGGCCGGCACCGACGACGGCAGCTCCGAGCCGGACATCGTGCTGGCCTGCGCCGGCGACGTGGTCACCATGGAGACCGTCGCCGCCGCGCAGATCCTCCGGCAGCGGCTGCCCGGCATGAAGGTCCGGGTGGTCAACGTGGTCAACCTGATGCGGCTGCCCCGGCCCAAGGACCACCCGCACGGCATGAGCGAGACGATGTTCTCCGAGCTGTTCACCGACTCGGTCGACGTGGTGTTCGCCTTCCACGGCTACCCGGGTGCCATCCACCAACTGGTGCACGGCCGGCCGGACGCCGACCGGTTCCGGGTGCGGGGCTTCATCGAGGAGGGCACCACCACCACGCCGTTCGACATGACGGTCCGCAACCGGGCGTCGCGCTACCACCTGGTGATGGACGCGATCAACAACGCCCGGCGGCTGCCGCGCGGCGCCGCCGACCTCAAGGTCTGGTGCGAGCAGCAGCTCGCCAAGCACGAGGCGTACGTGGTGGAGCACCTGGAGGACATGCCCGAGGTACGGGACTGGTCGCTGGGCGACTGGGCCAACCAGGGCTGACCGCACCCACCCCCGACTAGGCTGTCCACATGGCAGTCGTGAAGATCAACGCGATCGAGGTCCCCGACGGCGCCGGCGACGAACTGGAGCGACGGTTCGCCGCCCGCCAGGGGGCAGTGGAGAACGCGCCCGGGTTCCTGGCGTTCGAGCTGCTGCGCCCGGTCGCGGGGGAGGGCCGCTACTTCGTCTACACCCGGTGGGAGAGCGAGGAGGCCTACCAGGCGTGGGCGGCCGGCCCCGCCCGGCAGGCCCACGCGGGCGGGGACGGCGAGCGTCCCCGCCCGCCGGTGGCGACCGGCGCCAGCCTGCTCGAGTTCGAGGTGGTGCAGTCGACCAGCCGGTAAACGGGGTATACCTGCGCCCATGATGTGGCTGTGGGCGGTACCGGGTGGCGCGTTGATCGCCGTGGTGGTGGTCGACGTCTGGTTGACGATCCTGCACCCGGACGCGGAGGGCCCGGTCGCCGGCGCGGTCCGGCGCTCGGTGTGGCGGCTGTCGTCGTTCGCCGCCAACCGGCGCCGGCGGCCCGAGCGTACGCTGCTGGTCTGGGCCGGGCCGGTGCTGGTGACCGGCACCTTCCTGGCCTGGATCGTGCCGCTGGTGTTCGGCGTCGCGTTGGTGGTGTGGCCGCACCTGGACGGCTACCACCGGGTCGCCGGCTACGGCCCGACCGGTTTCGCCGACGCCCTGTACTTTTCCGCCGGCACCCTCACGGTGCTCGGCTACGGCGACCTCACCCCGGACACCCCGGCGCAGAAACTCCTCGCGGTGTGTATCGCGGCGCTCGGCTTCGCGCTGTTCGCCGCGCTGGCGACGTACCTGATCGAACTGATCACCGGGCTGACGGTCCGGAACCGGTTCGCGCTCGCCGTGCACGACCAGGTCCACGGCAGCGACGGCGTCGGGCTGATCGTCCGCAGCCTGACCGCCGAAGGGGTCGACGCAACCCGGCAGCGCTGCGCCGACTGGGCGGCCGACCTGCGCGCGATCGAGGACACCGTCCGGCGGTACCCGCTGGTGGCGCTCACCTACCGGCCGCGGCGGCCGGACTACGACCTCGAACCGGCCCTGGAACATGTCATCGAGGCGACGGTCGCCGCGCTGCTCACCGCCCGCTGCGCCACCTGGCGTGGTCTCGGGCCACGGGCCGAAGAGCTGGCGTACACGTTGCTGCGCGCCCAGGACACGATCGCCCGCCGCTACCTGGACCGCACGGTGCCCCGCACCGGCGGTGGTGCCACCGACCCGGGCGACACCAACCCCGGTGGCGCCCCCTCCGACGACGCCGACCAGATGCTGCGGCGCCTGCAGTCACGGCTCGCCGCCGAGCTGGGTGACCGGTACGACCAGCAGACGAGCCGGGACGGGCTGGTCGGGGTGGTGCTGGCCCGGTCCGTGCCGTTCCTGGCCGGTCTGCGTGGCTGGTCCGCGCCGTTGGTCACGCTGCGCGACGTCGACCGGTCCTCGGCCGGCGCCGGTCGATGTGATTAGCTGGCCGCTGCCGACAAACCGATGGGAAGGAGATGTCGGACGTGTCCGACGCCCTGGTCAGCGCCGCGATCGTGATCGGATCGGCGGCTGCGGCGGCCCTTGCCGTCACCGTCGTCTACCGCATCCTCCGCTTCGCGGGCCGCCGCTCCACGCTGCTCACCGACATCTCCCGGCGCGCCTTCTGGCCGACGGCGATCATCGCCGCGCTGCTCGCCGCCCGCTTCACCATCCCGATCGCCACCACCAACGGCTGGCACGAGCCGGTGCAGCACGTGATCCTGCTGGCCACCATCGCCACCGGCGGCTGGCTGGTCGCCACCCTGCTCGGGCTGGCCGCCGACACCGCGCTGCGCCGCTTCCCGATCGACGTCAACGACAATCTCGCCGCCCGCCGCGCGCACACCCAGATCACCGTGATCCGCCGGGTCGCGTTCGCCGTCGTCGGCGTACTCACCGTCGGCGCGATGCTGATCACCTTCCCCGGGGCCCGCGCCGCCGGGGCCAGCGTGCTGGCCTCCGCCGGCCTGGTCGGCGTGGTCGCCGCGCTCGCCGCGCAGAGCACCCTCGGTAACATCTTCGCCGGCCTGCAGCTCGCCTTCGGCGACGCGCTACGCCTCGACGACGTGGTCGTCGTCGAGGGCGAATGGGGCCGCATCGAGGAGATGACCCTTGGCTACGTGGTGGTGAAGATCTGGGACGAGCGCCGGCTGATCCTGCCGTCGAACTACTTCACCACCACGCCGTTCCAGAACTGGACCCGGACCGCGTCGTCGGTGCTCGGCACCGCCGAGATCGACGTCGACTGGAGCCTGCCGGTCGAGGCGATGCGTCAGGAACTGCGCCGCATCGTCGAGTCGGAGGCGGCCGCGCCGCTGTGGGACGGCCGGGTCTGCGGGCTGCAGGTGACCGGGGCCACCGACGGCAACATCCGCACCCGCGCGCTCGTGTCGGCCGCCAACTCGTCCGCCTTGTGGGACCTGAGGTGCCTGGTCCGGGAGCAGTTGGTCGCCTGGGTGCAGGAGCAGCACCCGCAGTCGCGGCCCCGGGTCCGCGCCGAGGTCGGCGGCCACGACAGCGGTACGTCGCACCCGTCGGCTCCGCTGCAGCGGGTCAACCTGTCCGACCCCTCGGCGGTCGAGACCACCCCCGGCGTCGGCGACCAGAACTCGTCCGCAGACCACCGGTAGCGGTACCCACCTCGGGGTGGCGAACCGATGGACGTTCCTCCGTCCCGGGGCTGCACCTGCGGACCCTGCGGGAGTATGGCGAGCATCTGGCTGGACAGCCGACCAACTACCGGTCGTTCCACGTCGACCTGGACATGCTCGACTTCCTGCAGCGGGATCCGGAGAAGTACGTCGAAATGCTCGCCGCCACCATCGGCCCGGCGGGCCCGGACTCGGGTGCCTTCTGCCTCGGCGCGGCCGAATCGGTCGCGGTGATCAGTGGCATCGAGGTCACCGGCCCGGCGTGGCACCGGATCGTGGACGGCGCTATCGACTACCTGCGTAGCCTGCGTGTGCCAGTCCAACAGGTGAAGCCGTACATGAGGGCGCGGTGGACGGAACACCACTCCCCGGACGAGTGGGCGACCTGGCCTGGGCCGCAGGACGCCCATGACGGCACCGGTCACGAGCGCTGAGGAGAGCGCTACCGCCCTGCACGTACGGATGCAGAGTCGGGCGTCACGCCACGGAGTCGATCTCGCGGGAACCTCCGCGCGGCCGCGTCCGACTCAATACAGGGACGGCCCAAAAACGCACGGACCGCCCGAACGGTCAGACATGTGCCGGCAACCGGATCGCCCAGGTGGCCGGCCCACCCTCGTATCCGAACAGGGAGAACACGACACGTGAAGATCAACGGATCGGACCGCTGGCGTACCGCTGTCGCGGTGGTCGGCTTCGCCGCCGTCGGCGTCCTCGCCGGCTGCGGCGACGACTCGTCCGGCACCACCGACGCCGACGCGACCCCGGAGCCGTCGGCGACGGCCTCCGCGATGTCCGACAACATGGACTCCGACGGCATGGACGGGATGGACGGGATGATGAACGACCCGTCCGCCACCCCGGCCGACCAGATCGACGGCGCGGTGGAGGCCACGTTCGCCCTGCTCGACACCCGGCCACCCGGCACCGACGACGCCGCCGGGACCGCCTGGCTGGCGCAGACCGACGACGGTACGACGGTCACCGTCACCATGACCGGGCTGGAGCCCGGCGCACAGTACATGGGCCACCTGCACGCCCAGGAGTGCGCCGCCGACAACGGCGGACCGCACTTCAAGTTCGACGAGAGCGGCCCGGAAACCCCGCCCAACGAGGTCCACCTCGGCTTCACCGCCGCCACCGACGGCACCGGCACCGCGACCGTCACCAACGAGCAGCAGGTCGGCGACGCCGCCAAGTCGGTGGTCATCCACCCGATGGAAGCCATGGACAACCGGCTGGCATGCGCCGACTTCTGAGCCACGCCACGGCCCTGGCCTGCGCGGGGGTGGCGGCGGTCGCGTTCGCCGCTCCCGCGTGGGCGCACACCGAGCTGGTCTCCGCCGCCCCCGGGCCGGGCGACGAGGTCGCCCCCGGCGTGGCGACCATCGCGTTGACGTTCGGCCCGCTGGCCGGCACCGGTGAACGGCGGATCACTGTCACCGGCCCCGACGACACCACCGTCGCGGTGGGGGAGGCGGTGGTGGTCAACGCGAAGACCCTGTGCGCCACAGTCGACCCGCTGACCGTCGGCGTGCACACGCTTGCCTACCAGGCGACGTCCGCCGACGGGCACGCGATCACCGGCAAGTTCTACTTCGAGGTCGTCGACGGCGGCACCGACAGCGCCGACCCGGCCGACTGTGCCCGCGCGGTGCTGCCGGCACCGGGCACCGCCGGCGAGGCGGCCGACTCCGCCGACACCGACGGCGGTACGGCCGACACGGCCGCCGCCGGGCCGGACGACCGGGGCAGCGGGCCGCTGCTTGCCGGGGTCGCCGCCGGCGGCGGGGGACTGCTCGTGCTGCTGCTCGGCGGCTGGCTGCTGCGCAGGCGGGCCCGGTAACGCCCGGCCGGCTCGACGTCGAGCTGGCCGGGCTCAGCCTGCCCGGTCGCGCAGCAACGCCACCGCCTCGTCGATGCGGCCCTGCCGGGCCAGCAGGGTCACCAGCAGACCCACCCCGTGCCAGTCGTCGGCGGCGACCCCGGCCTGCAGCAACGCGATCGCCTCGTCGACGTCGCCCCGCCCGGCCAGCACCGTCGCCAACTCGGTACGCGCCGACGGCTCGCCCTTGTCGGCCGCCAGCCGCCAGAAGTGCTCCGCCTCGGCCCGCTCGCCCTGCGCGTACAGCAGAGTCGCCAGCCGCGACGCCGCATGCCAGTCGCCGCTGGCCGCCAGGGTCCGCAGCTGGTCCAGGTGGCCCCGGTCGGCGAGCAGGTCGACCAGGATCCGCCCGGCCGGCGACTCACCGGCCGCCGCCAGGTCCCGCAGGTATCCGGTCGGGTCGGGCAGCGCCTCCAGGCCCGGTGACTCCGGCCCGGCCGCCCGGCTGCCACCGAACTCCTGCTGCAACCGGTCGTCGAGGTCGTCGGCCAGGCGCAGCATCGCCCGGATCGCCAGCAGCAGATGGGTGGGCTGGAAGTCGACGCCGAGCACCGGGATCGACGCCCACACCGTGTCGCCGGTGCAGTAGATCCGGCCGACCGGCATCGTCACGGTCACATCGGTCAGCCGCCGCAGCAGCGCCTCGGACGGCTGCACCCCGGTCAGCAGCGGCGAGAAGACCTCCACCAGCGGCGGGTCCTCCTGGGCGCGTACCAGGATCATCGCCGAACCGGCGCGGATGCCGATGTCACCGTCGGAGTCCAACAGCAGCTGGTCCACGGTGGTCTTCAGCAGCTCCGCGACGACCAGCTTGACCTGGCCGGTCAGCTTGTCCCCGGCGGACACCGCCCCGGCCGCCGTGCCGACGACGGCATCGTCGGCGGGGCGGTCGATTGGCTGCCCGACCACCGGCCGGGCGGCGAGTGCCGCCGCCAGCCTGGTCCGCGCCGGCAGCGGCACCGACGTCGTGGTCTCGGCCGGCCGGGCGGCCAGCGCCGCGACCAGCCGGGACAGGAAACCGTCACGGGCTTTCATCGCCAGGCTCCCGTACAGGTGAATCGGGGTCTGCGGCAGAGCGGTGCGTGATCGACGGCGGTGGCGGCGTGCGCGGATCCACCACCCGGACCTGGTCGAACATCCGGGCGATGAACAGCGGCGCGGCGACGCCGAAGACGAACGTCGCGAACGCCGTGGTGGCCACCCCACCAGCCGCCGCAGCGGCGGCCAGGCCGGTGCCCGCGACGGCCCGCAGCGTGACGGCGAAGATGATGATGGGCTGGTCCGCCGGGGTGCGCCACGGCCACTGCCAACGCCCCTTCGACTCGGTGGTCGGGCGCATCATGGCGTAGAGATTGAGCGCTTCGGCGACTACGCTGCCGACCAGTCCCCACGTCGCTGCGATCCACAGAGGCACGTCCCCACTCTACTGATCGTGGTCGCCCGTTCACTTGCGGGGACCGACCTGATCGACTTCGCTACCGTGAGTCGACCGGTCACCCTCGTAACGGTAACCGACCCCGGCAACGAACCCGGCGAACACCGAAAAGAGATCAACTCAGTGGCTCCGGGTACTGGCGCAGCCCAGGGGCGAAATGAGAATGTATGCGCCGCGATGCAGTGACAAAACCGGAACAGTCTGTGATCCGGAAAGTGGGAGGACCGCGATGTCCGACGAGGACACCCAGCAGGATCCGCTGCGCGTCGGGCGCTGGCTCACGTCCGAGGGCGAGCCGGCACCCGGCCGCGAGTTGTCCCGGCGGGCCCGCGCCAACCCACGTTGGCCCAGGCCACCGGCGGAGAGCCCACTCACTGAGGCCACCGCCCGGCTCGGCCAGGTCAGCTGGTCGGCCTCCCCGACGATCGACGGCGAGGTCACCGACGGCACCGCAACCGGCGGCACGACGGCACCGGGCGGCAGAGGACCGGGCAGCAAAGGACCGGGCGGCAGAGCATCCGGTGCCCACGCCCTGCCCGCCGCACCGGTCAGCCACGCCGAGCGCCCGGCGATCCCGCAGCGCCGCACCGCCATCGGTGCCGTTGCGGTGCTCACCGCCGCTGTCATCGCCGCGACCGTGGCCACCAACCGGGGCGCCCAGCAGGAGCCGATCCGGGGCGAGTTCGTCGCCGGAGCCCCGAGCGGCGTCGACACCGGGGCCGGCCCCGGCAACTCCCCGGCCGACACCGACCCGGCCGGCGACCCCGGTGCGACCGCCGACCCGTCGGCCGTACCGCCGTCCGGCGAGCCGACCGACCAGGCCGGCCCGGTCGGCGACGGCGTACACACCGCCACGCCCGACACCGGCGCACCCGGCGGCGGGCCGACCCCGGCCGCCCCGGCACCACCGCCGCCGGCCACCGACCCGAAGCCGGACCCGAAACCGACCGCGCCCGCGCACCTCACCCTGACCGTCGGCGGCACGTACGGGCTGGAGCCGGTCAACCTGCCCGGCCGGCGGGTGCGCCACTTCGAGTTCGAGGGCCGCGTCGACGTCGTCGACCAGCGCAGCAAGGCCGACGCCGCGTTCGTGGTCCGTCGCGGCCTGGCCAAGTCGGACTGCATCTCCCTGGAGTCGGTCAACTTCCCCGGCTACTACCTGCGCCACCAGGACTTCCGCTTCTTCCTGCACCGGATCGACGGCAGCGCCCTGTTCCGGGCCGACGCCACGTTCTGCCCGGTCGCCGGACTGACCGGGCAGCACACCTCACTGCGTTCCTACAACTACCCGGACCGCTACCTGCACCACGACGGCAGATACCTGAAACTCGCCGAGATCGGCCGAGGCGCCAACGCCTCCTACGCCACCTTCATCGTCCGTACCCCGCTGTAGGCGGAATCGGCCGGGTGCCGGGGTCGCGGCGCATCGACCACAGCGGCGGCCCGCCGGGGGAGAGGTGCCGGGGGCCGGGCGTGCGCCAGCCGCGCACCGCCAGCAGGTCACGGGCGTACTCCTCGTCGGTGACGGTGTGCCCGACCAGCCCGGCGGCGTCCAACGTGCGCTGATGGTGGTCGAGCAGCGCCGCGCCGATGCGGCGGCGGCGCTGCCACGGTGCCGCCGCCAGGTACACCAGCTCGTGGCCGACCACCGGCTCCGGCGCGGACCCGTCGGCCGGCCCGGCAGCCGGCCCGGCCGACCCCACCGGCGACCGCGCGGACAGGCCGGCCGACGGCCCGACCGGCAGCCGCAACGCCGCCGCCCGGTGCTCGTCACGCACCGCTCGCAGGTGCGCGACCCGCCGCCGGTAGATGCCGGCCGCACCGAGCACCTCCCGCTCGTGGTCGGTCACCGTCGTCAACCGCATCGGGTACGGCTGCCAAACGGCCACCCCTTCGCGGTTGCCGGCGACGTGCACGACGCCGTGCCTCAGCCCGTGCGTCAACTCGACGTCGAACAGCCGCAGGAACGTGGTGTACCGGTTGGACACGTCGGTGATCAGCCAGCCGGCCACCGGGTTGGTCACGAACGCCTCGGCGAGCAGCGCCGACAGTTCGGCGATGTCGGTGACGTCGGCGTCCCGGACGGTCATCTCGGATTCCATCGTGGTCTCTCCAGTGGGTTCGGAACGGGTGGCGGCCCGCGCCCAGCCGAGGAACCGGGCGTACGCCGCCGCCGGGGTCAGCCCCGGCAGGTCGAGGGCTGCCTCCGCGGACCGTTCGGCCACGTACATGCACAGGCCGATCCGGTCGTACGCGGCGACAAGTTGCGCCTTCGCCGGCTGACACGGCCACGGTGCCCGGCACACCCGGCACCGCCACGACGGCCGCGCCGCCACATGCTCGACGGTCACGAGCCGACTGCCCGGGTCGCCGACCGCGCCCGGGGCGACCAGCGCCGCCCGGTCGTCGGCCGGATGTCGAAGGTGACGAACTGCCGGGAGCCGCAGTCGGGGCAGCGCAGCGTCTGCCCGCAGGCCGGGCACCAGCGCCGCCGCAGCCGGCACAGCAGCAGACCCGGCGGAATGCCGAGCACAAAGCCGGCGGCAATGAACGCGAGGGCGGTGGACATTCCATTTCCTCCCGAGCGAAGATCAATTAATCGTGCGGGCAGGAGCGCATGCGCCGGGCCCGCCGCAGCCGGTCACGGGGGGTTCTCCGACTGCGGCGGGTGACTATGGACAGCACCGGCATCAGTTATCTAAGTTGGACCGCATGCATAAGACAAGGCGCGATGCGCCCTTATCGTCGTGGGCAACCCCTGGTCGAGGTCAATCATTTCAGTGCCGAGCGCCTTCACGATTATGAAGGCGCTCGTCAGTTGATTGTCCGCCACGTTGGTGACTACACTCACCACAGAGGATGAAGGGGGCGAGCGATTTGTCCGGCTCCATCGGCACAACCCTGCTCCGCCGACACATCGGCCGCTGGCTCACCGTCTTGCGGGAGTCCGCCGGCATCAGCCAGGACGCCGCAGCTCGGGCACTGCAACGCGGCTCCTCCACCATCTGGCGCATCGAGGCCGGCGACTCGCGGATCCGCTTCCGCGACGTCGACGTCGACGCCATGTGCACCCTCTACCGGGTATCCCCGGAGACCCG
Source organism: Solwaraspora sp. WMMD792 (assembly GCF_029626105.1). Lineage (NCBI taxonomy): Bacteria > Bacillati > Actinomycetota > Actinomycetes > Micromonosporales > Micromonosporaceae > Solwaraspora > Solwaraspora sp. WMMD792. The sequence goes on along the minus strand of NZ_JARUBH010000009.1, from coordinate 2,583,424 downwards.
CCACCGCCTGCTCACCATGACCAGGGAGACCCGCGAAGCCCCGAGACGTGCCTGGTGGCACGACTACACCGAATCGGCCCTACCCGCCTGGTTCGGCCTCTACGTCTCCCTCGAAGACAGCGCCGCCATGATCCGGCAGTACGAGCCGGAGTCAGTTCCAGGGCTGTTGCAAGTACGTGCTTATGCCGAGACGGTGACCCGCCTTCCGGTCGGGCTGCTCACCGAGGAACAGATCGCACACCGAGTCAAGGTTCGTATTGAACGGCAAGCGCTTCTGGCTTCGCCGCGCCCGCCACACCTGAAGGTGATGCTGAACGAGGCTGTGTTGCGTCGGGAGGTCGGCGGGCCTGAGGTGATGGTCGCGCAGCTTCAGCACCTCCTTGACGTCACCGAGCGGCACAGTGTCTCGGTTCAGGTGATCCCGTACACGGTCGGTGCTCACGCCGGCATGAACTCGGCGTTCAGTTTCCTGACCTTTCCCAACGCCCCACTCAGCCCGGATCCGGTTGAGCCGCCGCTGGTCTACGTCGACACCCTGACGGGATCGCTCTACCTGAACAAGGCCGACGAAGTCAGGGCCTACGATTTGGTCTGGAAGGATCTTGAGAGCCGTGCCCTCGACGAATCGGCGTCAAGGGATCTCATCCGTCAGATACTGGAGGAATTCGCTAGTGGACAGCCTGACCGACGCGAAGTGGCGGAAGAGTAGCCGAAGTGGCAACTCGGGCAACTGCGTCGAAGTAGCGACGAACCTGCCCGACGTCATCGCCGTACGGGACAGCAAGGACGCGACCGGCCCGGTCCTGACCTTCGCCCCCGCCCAGTGGGCCACCTTCACCACCCACCTGCCCACCCGATAGGTCACCGGCTGGCGGATGCAGGCAGGTACCCTGCCTGCATCCCCCCGCAACACCTCGTTGGACCTGGAGTAGCTCCGAATGAAAGTGAACGAAAACCGGCCGGTAACCTCGTAAACGCCCAGGTCAGGAAGTCTGCTCCCCGCGCACGCGGGGATGGTCCCCGGGAGAACTCGAGTTGCGCCGCGACGGTCACCTGCTCCCCGCGCACGCGGGGATGGTCCCCGCCGCCGCCATCACCCCGGCGCTGGGCCTGCCTGCTCCCCGCGCACGCGGGGATGGTCCTGGGTATCTTGTCTCGCCGTTGCTGGCAATTCACTGCTCCCCGCGCACGCGGGGATGGTCCCTACTTCCACACCGGAGAGTTCTTCCTGGTGCACTGCTCCCCGCGCACGCGGGGATGGTCCCGCGGCCCGGTGGTCAGTCGGGTTCGCGCTCGGCTGCTCCCCGCGCACGCGGGGATGGTCCCGTCAGGTCCGCGTGCCCGTTGTGGACGAACACCTGCTCCCCGCGCACGCGGGGATGGTCCCGCACATGGGCCGGTGTGGCCGGGGATCTGTCGCTGCTCCCCGCGCACGCGGGGATGGTCCCTCGACCGACATCGACCCCGGCTTCTCGACGATCTGCTCCCCGCGCACGCGGGGATGGTCCCTGGCCGTTGCCTGAGGTCACGGACGCGAACGACTGCTCCCCGCGCACGCGGGGATGGTCCCGTGCGGCGGCGGCACCTGGCGGCGGGGCTGCTCTGCTCCCCGCGCACGCGGGGATGGTCCCCGGCGTCGTACAGGTCCCGGGTGAACTGCAAACTGCTCCCCGCGCACGCGGGGATGGTCCCTGGGTGACCACCAAGCGCTCTACATCCGCCGACTGCTCCCCGCGCACGCGGGGATGGTCCCCGGCCCGCCGGCGACGCCGCTGACAGTCCTGCCTGCTCCCCGCGCACGCGGGGATGGTCCCTGCCACCGCTCGCCGGTCAGATGATCCACCAGCTGCTCCCCGCGCACGCGGGGATGGTCCCGCGGTCACGCACTACATCGCCGACCGGCGTGCCTGCTCCCCGCGCACGCGGGGATGGTCCTGACACTCGCGATAAGAGTCGACCGGGCCACGCCTGCTCCCCGCGCACGCGGGGATGGTCCCAGGCACCGGCAGATCACCGCGATTTTCTGCGCCTGCTCCCCGCGCACGCGGGGATGGTCCCGCGGGTAGTGCCATTTCCACTTCCGTCGTTTGCTGCTCCCCGCGCACGCGGGGATGGTCCCTCAACGCGGGCCGCGAAGCAGACCAACGGAACCTGCTCCCCGCGCACGCGGGGATGGTCCCAGGCCGGCGCCGACGCCTACGGCGAGCATGAGCTGCTCCCCGCGCACGCGGGGATGGTCCCCGGGTGGTTGCTTGGGATGAGCTGCCGTACGTCTGCTCCCCGCGCACGCGGGGATGGTCCCGTCGCGGTCATGCAACGGCCCACCGACGTACCCTGCTCCCCGCGCACGCGGGGATGGTTGTCAGCTCCGCGTGAAAACTGACCACGTGGTTCCGGCTGAATCGGGACCACCTCCTGAAGCATCGGGAGGTGCTGAACGTGGAGGACTGGGCGGAGATCCGGCGGCTGCGGCGGTCGGAGGGTATGGCGATTCAGGCCATCGCACGGCGGTTGAGGATGTCTCGCAACACCGTGAAGAAGGCGTTGGCCAGTGATGAGCCGCCGCGGTACCGACGGGCGGCGAAGGGCTCGATCGTGGACGCGGTCGAGCCGCAGATCAGGGCGTTGTTGGCGGAGTTCCCGGACATGCCCTCGACGGTGATCATGGAACGGGTCGGGTGGACCCGTGGGAAGACGGTGTTCTGTGACCGGGTGCAGCGGCTGCGGCCGTTGTTCCGCCGGCCTGACCCGGCGCAGCGCACCGAGTACCTGCCGGGTGAGCTGGCGCAGTGTGATCTGTGGTTCCCGCCGGCGGACGTGCCCCTGGGGTTCGGTCAGGTCGGACGGCCGCCGGTGATGGTGATGGTGTCCGGGTACTCGCGGTGGCTGACGGCGGTGATGATCCCGTCCCGGCAGTCGGCGGATCTGCTGGTCGGACACTGGACGTTGATCTCCGGGTGGGGTCGGGTGCCCAGGACGTTGGTATGGGACAACGAGTCAGCGGTTGGCCAGTGGCGTGCCGGCAGGCCGCAGTTGACCGAGGCGATGAACGGCTTCCGTGGCACTCTCGGGATCCGCGTGCTCCAGTGCCGGCCGGCGGATCCGGAAGCCAAAGGCCTGGTGGAGCGGGCGAACGGCTATCTTGAGACGTCGTTCCTGCCCGGGCGCCGGTTCAGCTCGCCCCGGGACTTCAACGCCCAGCTTGCCGAATGGCTGGTACGGGCGAACCAGCGTCGGCACCGGGTGCTGGGCTGCCGGCCGGTGGACCGGTGGGAGGCCGACCGAGCGGCGATGTTGACGCTGCCGCCGGTCGCGCCGGTGGTCGGCTGGCGGCGGAGCACCCGTCTGCCCCGCGACCACTACGTCCGGCTGGACGGCAACGACTACTCGGTGCACCCGATGGTGGTGGGCCGCCGGGTCGACGTGGTCGCTGACGCCGACCGGGTGCAGGTGCTCTGCGAGGGCCGTCTCGTCGCCCGGCACGACCGGTGCTGGGCGCGGCATCAGAGCATCACCGACCCGGCTCACCGTCAGGCCGCCGCCGATCTGCGGACCGCCGCGCGGCAGGCGCCGGCACCGGCGGTCACGGCCGAGGTGGAGCACCGCAGGTTGGCCGACTACGACCGCATGTTCGGTGTCGATGCCGAGGCGGCCGCGTGATGGCCTCCAGAACGACCGGCAACCGCAACGTCTCCTCCGAGATCGCTTTCCTCACCCGTGCGTTGAAGGCGCCCTCGTTGGCGGCGTCGGTGGACCGGCTCGCGGAGCGGGCCCGGGCGGAGTCGTGGACGCACGAGGAGTTTCTCGCCGCCTGTCTGCAACGCGAAGTGGCGGCCCGGGAGGCCCACGGCGGTGAGGGGCGTATCCGGGCGGCGAGGTTCCCGGCACGCAAGAGCCTGGAGGAGTTCGACTTCGAACACCAGCGGTCGTTGAAGCGGGAGACGATCGCCCACCTGGGCACTCTGGACTTCGTGGCGTCGAAGGAGAACGTCGTGTTCCTGGGGCCGCCCGGCACCGGCAAGACCCACCTGTCCATCGGTCTCGGTATCCGGGCCTGCCAGGCCGGACACCGGGTCGCGTTCGCCACCGCCGCTCAGTGGGTGTCCCGTCTCGCTGACGCCCACCACGCCGGCCGGCTGCAGGACGAGCTCGTCAAACTCGGCCGGATCCCGCTGGTGATCGTTGACGAGGTCGGCTACATCCCCTTCGAAGCCGAAGCGGCGAACCTGTTCTTCCAGTTGGTTTCGAACCGCTACGAACGTGCCTCGCTGATCGTCACCAGTAACAAGCCCTTCGGCCGGTGGGGAGAGGTCTTCGGTGATGACGTCGTCGCCGCGGCCATGATCGACCGGCTTGTTCACCACGCCGAGGTCGTTTCGATGAAGGGCGACAGCTACCGGCTCAAGGACCGCGACCTCGGCCGCGTCCCGGCAGCGACCAAGACCAACGACTGAAGATCAACCAAACCGGGGTGGTCCAGTTTCAGCCGGACCACGGTGGTCACGATTGAGGCGGCGTTGACGATGAGCCTTTTCCAAGCTGATCTTGCAGGTCAGGGCGGGCGCAGCAAGCCCGGAGAGCGATGAGGGCGAGGCTCCAGGTAAGACAGCAGTCGACCAAGATCCGATGCCCCGACCGGGAGCCTCGCCCGTGCTGTCTTACCCCTCCACGATCCCGCTGTCCAGCCGCACCCTCAACCACCTCACCGACCTCATCCGAGCCCACCGCAACCAGCATCGATCCCGATGGCGGCGCCTCGACCCCGGCCGCCAGGCACTACTCGCCCTGGCCCACCTACGCAACGGCGACACCTACACCCGGCTCGCCGCCGGGTTCGCCGTCGGCGTCGCCACCGCCTGGCGGTACGTGCAGGAAGCGATCGCCCTGCTCGCCGCGGTCGCCGAGGACCTGACCACGGCGATGCGCCGCATCCGACACCTGGCGTACACGATCCTCGACGGCACCCTGATCCCGATCGACCGAGTGGCGGACCAGAAGCCGTACTACTCCGGCAAACACCAGCGCCACGGCGTGAACGTGCAGGTCATCGCCGACGCCGCCGGCCGGCTCGTCTGGGCCTCCCGGACACTGCCGGGCTCGGCGCACGACCTCACCGCCGCCCGCGTCCACGGCATCACCCACGCGCTGACCAGCGCCCAGGTGATGACTTTCGCCGACAAGGGCTACCAGGGCGCCCGAGGCACCGTCCGCACCCCGTTCAAGCGCCACCGCTTCCGACCGAAGCTGTCACGCCGACAGAAGACGATCAACCGGGCGCACGCGAAGATCCGAGCACACGGCGAACGGGCCATCGCCACGCTCAAGACCTGGAAGATCCTGACCAAGCTGCGCTGCAGCCCACACCGCGCCACCGCGATCGTGCAGGCCATCCTCGTCCTGCACCACGTCGAAGCCAACCCCTACACAGGATGAAAATGGCTCAATGGTCCCAGATCCATGGGGTCTCAGTCCTCGTCTGGGGTCTGCTCCCCGCGCACGCGGGGATGGTCCCGGCATCCAAGTCCTTGGGACCATCGGCAACGACTGCTCCCCGCGCACGCGGGGATGGTCCCTCTGGATCGCGAGCCAGATTGCCCACAATGGTCTGCTCCCCGCGCACGCGGGGATGGTCCCAGGTCCGGCCGCTCCTTGGCCAACGGGTGGTCCTGCTCCCCGCGCACGCGGGGATGGTCCCTCTCGCGGCGAGATCGACCCGTCTAAAGGTGTCTGCTCCCCGCGCACGCGGGGATGGTCCCGCATCCGCAAATGGGCCGAGCAAGCCGCCGACCTGCTCCCCGCGCACGCGGGGATGGTCCCTGCCCGACGGCGAACTGCGCATCAACGACGGCCTGCTCCCCGCGCACGCGGGGATGGTCCCCAGCCGGGCGGCCGTCGTCTGTCGGGTCAGACCTGCTCCCCGCGCACGCGGGGATGGTCCCAGCAGCGACTCGAGCACGTTGCGGCCGATGCGCTGCTCCCCGCGCACGCGGGGATGGTCCCGTGTCCTTGCCGTGCACGAAAGCCATGGTCAGCTGCTCCCCGCGCACGCGGGGATGGTCCGCGCTCTACATCCGCCGACGGGGACGCGTCATGCTGCTCCCCGCGCACGCGGGGATGGTCCCTCGGCGCCGGCTGTGATCTCGGGGTGTGGCCTCTGCTCCCCGCGCACGCGGGGATGGTCCCCGTCTACAACCACGGGTGGCGGGAGATCGTCACTGCTCCCCGCGCACGCGGGGATGGTCCCTGACCACAGCTCGCGACGCCCTCGGCCAGCTGCTGCTCCCCGCGCACGCGGGGATGGTCCCGTGTCCTTGTGCTTGTCGAAGGCTCGCCGCGCCTGCTCCCCGCGCACGCGGGGATGGTCCCCGGCGGGTCGACGTGCGGGAACCGGGCACCCTCTGCTCCCCGCGCACGCGGGGATGGTCCCGAGCGGATCAGCTACCAGCCCGGCACCGTCGTCTGCTCCCCGCGCACGCGGGGATGGTCCCAATTCGGAGTGTCTTGAATGCGTCGTAAGTCCCTGCTCCCCGCGCACGCGGGGATGGTCCCCGTGGCTTGGTGCCGACCGGGCCCGTCGACGACTGCTCCCCGCGCACGCGGGGATGGTCCCGCGGCCTGCGCCTGCTCGAGCGCCTGGCGGGCCTGCTCCCCGCGCACGCGGGGATGGTCCCAGGAGCACCAGCAACGCCAGCGCGACCAGGGTCTGCTCCCCGCGCACGCGGGGATGGTCCCGGCGGCGGGTCGGCGCGGCTCGACCACGTCGTCTGCTCCCCGCGCACGCGGGGATGGTCCCCGGACGTCCGGTCTGCTGGCGGTCACCAGCACCTGCTCCCCGCGCACGCGGGGATGGTCCTGCTCCATGAACCGCGACACCTGGCTATCGTTCTGCTCCCCGCGCACGCGGGGATGGTCCCCGCAGCCGAGCTGGTCGACGCGACGGATGGTCCTGCTCCCCGCGCACGCGGGGATGGTCCCGCCTGCCCCCACTGGCGGGTGCCGCGCAGCTTCTGCTCCCCGCGCACGCGGGGATGGTCCCAAGGCACTGATGATCGCGGTCGTCGACGAGCTCTGCTCCCCGCGCACGCGGGGATGGTCCCGTGGACGACCAGACGCCGGCCGCGATCGGCACCTGCTCCCCGCGCACGCGGGGATGGTCCCAGCACGACCTCATCGCCCTGGCCAACTACCTTCTGCTCCCCGCGCACGCGGGGATGGTCCCGAGTTCACCTTGGCCAAACCGGCGTGGAACGTCTGCTCCCCGCGCACGCGGGGATGGTCCCCCGTACTCCTGACCCGGTCGCCGAGGTGGGCGCTGCTCCCCGCGCACGCGGGGATGGTCCCATGCTCGCCATTGCTGAGTACCGGTCAGACGACTGCTCCCCGCGCACGCGGGGATGGATCCTCCTGGTCCGGGTCCAACTGGTCGATCGCGTCCTGCTGTCAACGGTCAGTTGGTTCGGGCTCTGGCACGGTCTCGGTGATCGCGGACGGTCGATGGTAGATCATGATTCGTGCCCATAGTGGATGTTGCTGCTGTCATCTTCTCGCACCTGTCCGGGCTACGCATCACGAATGTGCTGGCCACGGGCTTGACGGTGCGGGTGTACGCCGAACCAGGTAGCGTCGGCGCGAGATGCCCGGACTGCTCGACCGTGTCCCGGCGGGTGCACAGCCGGTACGAACGACGGCTACTCGACGCGCCGGTCGCCGGGCGGGAGACCATGCTGCACCTACGGGTACGGCGGTTCTTCTGCACCATGGGCGACTGGCCGAACGCACGCGCCAGCGGATCAGCCTGCTCCCCGCGCACGCGGGGATGGTCCCGTCGGCCATCGCACACCGGCGAGTGCGCGCCGCTGCTCCCCGCGCACGCGGGGATGGTCCCGGCCAGACCCCGGGCCTGGAGCTGGCCCTGCACTGCTCCCCGCGCACGCGGGCATGGTCCCGTCAGGTCCCTTCTACCTGTAGCCAACTCGTTCTGCTCCCCGCGTATGCGGGGATTGGAGTCTTTAATCCCATGGACGCAGACGGGCGGGTCACATGGTTGGTGTCCGTCAGATGAGTGAGGCATCCAGTTTGGTGACGATGAGTCCGTCGGTGTTGTCGTAGTGCAGGTCGAAGCCGGCGATCTGGGTGCGGCCGGTGTCGTCGATGTCGAGCACGAGTTCGCCGGCCAGCCAGTGCGACGCATCCCAGGCCGGGAAGCAGTTGCGGGCCTCCAGCTCGTCGATCACCTCGTCGAGTCTGCTGGTCATCAGCTGCGGCAGGGCGAGCGTGCACCGGGCCACCGACCGGGCCAGCCGGTTGTCCGGTGCCATCTCCGTAGGCACCTCCCGGCCGGGGTCGTCCGGCACCCAGTCCGGGAGGTGCAGCCGGCCGTCGCGGCGTACCAGGAGAATCACCTCCAGGCTCTCGGCGGAGTCGGAGCGGACGTGACCACGCCCGCGCGCGTCGTCGCCGCCCGCGTCGGCGTCGCCGATGTGCGCCACCAACCAGCCGAGCAGGGCGGTCGGCTGCGCCGAGACCGGGTTCAGCCGGTACGCGTCCGCCCGTACACAATGCTCCTGCTGCCTTTTCGTCGCCGCCTCGTCGGCTTCGCGCATCGCCGGATGCCAGCCGGTCGGGCCGACCAACGGCACGTCGTACGCGGTCTGCACCAGCGTCGGGATGTCTGCGGGCAGCTCGACCGGGACGTCGCCGTCGAGATGCGGCCAGAGGACGCCGGCCGCCCGCCACAACCCGGCCCGGCCGTACACGATCCGTGAACCCTGCACCGGCTCGGGCGGATCCGTCGACCAGTCCGCGCCGGTGATCAGGCAGCGCGGCGTCGCCAGATGAGCCGGGCGGCTGCGGTGGTGCCGGTGCAGCCGGCCCATCCGCTGCAACAGCAGATCGACCGGGGCGAGATCGGTGACCAGCAGGTCGAAGTCGACGTCCAGCGACACCTCCGCCACCTGGCTGGAGACCACGACATACCGCTCCGGGCGGTCCGCGACCCGGCTCGGCGGCCCGAACATGTCCAGCAGCCGCCGGTCGTTCGCGGCCCGGTCCGGTGCCAGGAAACGGGAGTGCGCCACGAACACCGGAATGTCCGTGCCGAACCGTCGCCGCAGCACGGCGGCGGTCTCCTGGACCCGCCGGACCGTGTTGCGGACCACCAGGGCGCAACCGCCCCGACCGATCTCGTCCGCGAGCAGGTCGGCGAGGCGCTGCGGGTCGTCGTCGAAGCGGCTCACCCGCACCTGCACCGCCCGGCCGGACGAAGCCGTCGTCGTCACCGCCGGCTGCCGGTCCGTCGCGCCCGAGCAGGTGATCACCGGGTAGCCGATGTCCCCGGCCAGGTCGGCGTACGGGTCGGTGTCCGCGCCCGGGGCCGCGTCGGATGCCGGCGTGCGTCGCCGCCGCTGGCGCTGCGTCGGCTGCCCGAACCGGCCGTCGTCGTACGCCATCATCATCTGCCGGCGACGCCGCGCCGGCAGCGTCGCCGACAGCACGATCACCGGTACGCGGTACGCGGCCAGCCACTCCAACGCCCGGTCCAGGTACTGGCTCATGTGCACGTCGTAGGCGTGCGCCTCGTCGACAACGACGACCTTGCCGGCGAGCCCGAGGTGACGCAGCACCACGTACCGAGCCTTCAACGCCATGAACAGCAGCTGGTCGACGGTGCCGACGACGAAATCGGACAGCAGGATCTTCTTGCGCGACGCCAGCCACCGGTGCACGGCGAGCTGCACGCCCTCCTCGTCGACGCCGATCGAGCTGGGACGCCGGTCAATGCGCAGCGTGTCGTACTCGTTGTTGAAGCTCGACTTGCCGTGCGCCAACGCCACCCCGTAGGCGCCACGGTCGGCGTCGCGGTCCGGCAGCCGCTCCATCCAGGACAGCCCTCGGGACAGCATGGCGTCGCTGGTGGCCCGGGTCGGCAGCGCGACGAAACAGCCGGACAGCCCGAACCGGGCGGCGAGGATCTCGACGGCGGCGAGCGCGGCCTCCGTCTTGCCGTCGCCCATCGGCGCCTCGACGATCATCAGGCCGGGTTCGGCCATCCGCCGGGCCTGGTCGATCACCGCCCGCTGCACCGGGTACGCGGTCGCGCCGGCCGGCAGCCCGAACCGGGTGGCAATGATCGCGTCGGGGGAGAGGCCGAGGTCGACGGCCCGCCACGGCGACGGCAGGTCCAGATCGTCCCAGGCCCGCTCGACCCGGTGCACGTCGGCCGCGTACGTCGTCGGGAACAGCTCCTGGTTGCTGGCAATCCAGTCGGCGACCACGACGATGCCGGTCAGCAGCGCCTGCACCGGCTGGGGGAGTCGGACGTCGCGCCACGCTGACAGTCGGTCCCGTACGCCGCACCGGTCGGTCATCCAGTCCAGTAACTCCCGCTGCACCGCCGGCCACGGCCCGGTGCCGAGCAGGTAGTCGAGGCTGCGGGCCGCGTGCAGCTCCTTGTCCGTCGGCGGTACGCCGTGATGGCCACCGACGACCACGGCGAACGTGGCTGCCGCTCGCGGCACCCAGTCGTGCCCGTCGATCAGCCAGTCCTCCAGCAGGATCTGGCCGGCCAGGGCGTGCGGCGCGATACGCCGGTCTGCCTTGACACGGTTGTCGACCGTCAGCCCGCGAGCGTGCATCCGGCTCATCAGATCGTCGCGCTGCACGGCGAACGCCGGTGTCGCCTTGCCGATGTCGTGCACCCCCGCCAGCCAGGCGACCAGGAGTCGCCCGTCGGCGTCACCGCCGGGCAGCGCCGAGCTGATCCGCTGCCGTACGGCGTCGTTGAGCCAGTGCCGCCACAGCCGTTCCGCGACGGCCGCCGCGTCGGCGAGATGCTGCCACAGCGGTAGCCAGCCGGGGCCATCCTCGCTCGTCTTGCCCCACGCCGACGACGCCGCGTCGCTCAACTCAACCGTCTGTTGCGTAGCCACGGCTGTTGATCCAAAGTGCCAGCTTGGCCAGTCGCCATAGCGTGATCGACCGGACAACGTGGCCGAACGGTTGAGGATCTGTCGGCAAGGCGACTGCATTTTTGCCATCTGTGGTCTTGTTCGAGGCCGCCCGGCTCCTTGCCCCGGCCAGAGCTGAGGAGACAATTTCCTGCTCAGGGCAAGGATTGCTAGCGAAATGCGATGTCACCTCGTATCCCGATGATCAAGTTTGGAATGTCGGTGGCCCGCAGTAGGGTCCCGATCCATGTCAGAGCAACCTGTCTGGCCACGATGGGAAATGCCCAATGTCATTTGATCTTGTTGATCGGCACTGGCTGCTCGTGCAGCGGCTCGACGGGCAGGTGGAGGAGGTGTCGCTCGCCGACGCCTTCCGCCGGGCCGGCACGCTGCGCCGGATCACCGGTGACGTGCCGACCCAGGAGTTCGCCGTCCTGCGCCTGCTGCTCGCCGTCCTGCACGACACCGTCGGCGGCCCCAGCGAGGACGACTGGGAGCAGCTGTGGGCCGCCGCCGACCTGCCGGTCGACGACATCCTCGACTACCTCGACGAGCGCCGGGAGCGGTTCGACCTGCTGCACCCGACCACGCCCTTTTACCAGGTCGCCGACCTGCGGACCAGCAAAGGCGAAGTGTTCGGGCTCGAACGGCTCATCGCCGACGTGCCGAGCGGCGCACCGCTGTTCACCGCCCGGTCCGGCCCCGCGCTGCGCCGGATCACCCCGGCCGAGGCCGCCCGCTGGCTGGTGCACGCCCATGCGTACGACGTCTCCGGGATCAAATCCGGCGCGGTCGGCGACAGCCGGGTCAAAGGCGGCAAGGTCTACCCGCTCGGCACCGGCTACGCCGGCTCCCTCGGCGGCGTCTTCGTCGAAGGCGACAACCTGCGCGAGACACTGCTGCTCAACCTGGTGCCACACGACGTGCCGTACCTGCGCCGCGACGACAACGACGCGCCGATCTGGGACGTCGACCCGCCCGGCCCCGCCGAGCAGGACGACCTGACACCGTCGGGAGTGCTGCGCCTCTACACCTGGCAGTCGCGGCGGATCCGGCTGCACGGTGACGAGCACGGCATCACCGGCGTGGTGCTCGCCTACGGAGACCCGCTCAGCCCTCGCGACCTGCACCAACGAGAACCACTCACCGCCTGGCGGCGCAGCCCCACCCAGGAGAAGGCACTCAAGACCACCCCGGTGTACCTGCCGAAAACCCACGCACCCGGCCGGGCGCTGTGGCGCGGCCTCGAAGCGATGCTGCCCGGCACCGCCGGACGCGGCGGCAGCGGCGAACCACCAGCCAACCTCGACCCCGGCGTCCTCGAATGGATCGGGTACGCCGCCAACCGCCGGCTGCTGCGCCGACCCGTCATCCGGCTCCGTGCCGTCGGCGCCGTCTACGGCACCCAACAGTCCGTCCTGGACGAGATCATCGACGACGCGGTCACCATGCCGGTACGGGCCATCACCGACCCGCAGACCGCCATCGAGGTGCAACGCGCCGCCGACGACGCCGACCAGGGCGTACGCGCCCTCGTCAACCTCGGCCGCAACCTGCTACGCGCCGCCGGCGTCCGCGACGACAAACGCGTCGACGGCGCCCGCGACGAGACGACCGCCGAAGCGTACGCCGCCCTCGACCAGCAGTTCCGCGACTGGCTGCGCGGGCTCGTCGACGGAGTCGACCTCGCCGAGGCCCGCGCCGCCTGGCACCGCACCGCCGCGAAGTCGCTGCGCGGACTCGGCGACCGCATGGTCGCGGAAGCCGGACCGGTCGCCTGGGCCGGCCGGGAGATCGACAAGACCCTGATCACCAGCGCCCAGGCCGACGCCTGGTTCCGCAACCAACTGTCGAAGGCGCTGCCACTGGCCGGCCCGCTCCGGCCGGCACAGCCAGACACCACCGACCGTCCGCAGGAGGAAGTGGCCCTGACATGAGCCAGACAAGCACCCCGGCCAGGGCGGCGATCCGTCGGCGACGCCCGTTCGGCGACGACGTCGCCAAGGACGTCGCGAAGCTCCAGAGCGCCTTCATCAACGACGCGCCCGCCGCCATCGCCACCCTCGCCCGGCTGCGGGCCGCCGCCGGCACCCTCGCCGGATCACGCCTGGACATCCTCGGCGTCACCGCCGTACCGACGGAGTTCCTGCCCCGCCGGCTCGCCGACGATCCGGAACCGGTCGAACACGCCCGGCACGCTGCGCTCACCCTGTACGCCGTACACCAGCAGTCGTCACACGACCGTGGGATGCACCGCGACGGGTACGGCTTCGGTCAGGCCGTCGCGCTGCTCGCCGCGCAGAGCCCCAGCAAGGAAGCCGTGCGGCGGCGGTTCGTCGCGATGGGCACCGCCGCCACCTTCACCGAGGCGCTGCACCACTGCCGGGGCCTGGTCCGACTGCTGCGCGACAAACGCATCGCCCTCGACTACGGGCTGCTCGCCGACGACCTGCGCGAATTCCAGGCACCCGGCGGCCCGGACAAGATCCGCTCACTGTGGGGCCGCGAATACCACCGCACCACGAACACCACCACCGGCACTGACACCGACGCCGACACCACCGACAGCGACTCCTCGAAGGACCAGCCATGAGCCGAACCGTGATCGACATCCACATCCTGCAGACCGTCCCGCCGAGCAACCTCAACCGGGACGACACCGGCTCACCGAAAACCGCCGTCTACGGCGGCCAACGCCGGGCCCGGGTCTCCAGCCAGGCGTGGAAACGCGCCACCCGGACCTCGTTCGACGCGCTGCTCGACCGCGCCGACCTGGGGGAGCGGACCAAGCGGCTCGGCGAATCCCTCGGCGAACTGATTGCCGGGCAGGCACCGGACCTCGCCGACGCGAAGATCGACCTCGCCAACAAGGCACTGACCGCGCTCGGGCTCGCCAAACCGGCCAAGGCCACAAAAGCCGCCAAGAACAAGGCCGACGACGGCGTCACCGCAGCAGAGTCCGAGTATCTGGTATTCCTCAGCCACCACCAGCTCGACGCGATCGCCGCACACGCCATCGCCGCGCACCGCGCCGGCAAGGACCCCGACGGCAAAGAGCTGAAGAAGCTCGCCAACCAGCGGCACTCCGTCGACATCGCACTGTTCGGCCGGATGCTCGCTGACCTGTCCGACACCAACGTCGACGCCGCCGTCCAGGTCGCCCACGCGATCAGCGTGCACGCCGTCAACAACGAATTCGACTACTACACCGCCGTCGACGACCGCAAGGACGACGCGAAGGAACAAGGCGCAGGCATGATCGGCACCGTCGAATTCAACTCGTCGACCCTGTACCGCTACGCCACCCTCGACGTCGACCGGCTCAACGACAACCTCGGCGACCCGGAAGCCACCCGACGCGCCGTCCACGCCTTCGTCACCGCGTTCGCCAAGAGCATGCCGACCGGCAAACAGAACACCTTCGCCAACCGCACCCTGCCCGACGCCGTCATCGTCCGGCTGCGCGACACCCAACCGATCAACTTCGTCGGCGCGTACGAAGAAGTCGTCACCTACGACTCGCCGACCGGCCGGGTCCGGGAAGCCGCCGAGCGCCTCGCCTCCTACGCCACCTCCGTCGAAACCACCTACGGCGAGCAGCCCGTCGCCGCCTGGATCAGCCGGGTCGGCGACCACACCGCCGCGCTCGACACCCTCGGCGACGCGCTGCCCTTCGCCGACCTCGTCACCGCAGTCGCCGACGAGGCCGCCGCGCGACTCGGGAAGGAAGAATGAACACCCTGCTGCTGCGGCTCGCCGGACCGCTGCAAGCCTGGGGTGCCAGCAGCCGGTTCGTCTACCGAGGCACCGAAACCGCGCCGACGAAAAGCGGCGTCATCGGCATGCTCGCCGCCGCCAAGGGCATCCGGCGCACCGAGCCGCTGACCGAACTGCTCCGCCTCAGCTTCGCCGTACGCGTCGACCAGCCCGGCACCGTGCTGCGCGACTTCCAGACGGCCCGACGCCTCGACGGCTCCGCACTACCCCTGTCCTACCGGCACTACCTCAGCGACGCCGTCTTCGTCGCCGCCGTCGGCGGCGACGAAGACCTGCTCACCGGCCTGCACGACGCGCTGCGCCGACCACAGTTCCCGCTCTACCTCGGCCGCCGATCCTGCCCGCCGGTGCTGCCCGTCAGCCTCGGCGTGCACCCCGGCACCCCGGTCGACGTGCTGCGCCGACACCGCTGGGAAGCGTCCGCCTGGCACCGGCGCACCAGACGGTCAGCGACCGTGACCCTGGAGATGCTGCGCGACGCCGACGACACCGACCCGTTCACCGAGACGATCCGCGACCAGCCGGTCAGCTTCGACCCCACCCACCGGCAACACGGGTGGCGGCTCGTCGTGCGCGAACACGTCGAACTGCCCCACCCCGACACACAGGTGGCCACCATCCCCAGCCACGACCCCATGCAAGTCCTCGGAGGCTGACGTGTACCTCACCCGGTTCCGACTCAACAAGGCACGTCGGGACAGCCGACGACTCCTCGGCTCGCCACAGGTCATGCACGCCGCCGTCATGTCCGGCTTCGCCGACGACGCCGACCACACCCGCGACGGCCGTCGCACCCTGTGGCGGCTCGACACCACCGGCAACCAGCCGGTGCTCTACATCGTCAGCCCCGGCCGACCCGACCTGACCCACCTCGTCGAACAGGCCGGCTGGCCAACCACCGGCGAACGGTGGCAGACCCGACCGTACGGCGGCTTCCTCGACCAGCTCGCCGCCGGACAGCAGTGGGCGTTCCGCCTCACCGCCAACCCGGTCCGCGACGGCCGACCCAAGGACCCCACCGCCGACACCAAACGGTACGGCCACGTCACCGTCCAACAGCAGACCCAGTGGCTGGTCAAACGCGCCGAACCCAACGGGTTCGAGATCCTGCGCGGCACCGACGACGACCTGAACCTGATCCTGCACAACCAGACCACCCAGAGCTTCGGGCGACGCGGGGGAGACCGCCCGGTCGTCATCCGTACCGTCACCTACGACGGCGTCCTCGCCGTCCGCGACCCGCAGGCCCTGCGTCGCGTGCTCACCGCCGGCATCGGGCACGCCAAGGCGTACGGCTGCGGGTTGATGACCCTGGCCCCCGCCGACGCCGCACGATGAAGATCCCCGGCGTACGGCCTCCGGAGCTACCCGACCTGGTCCGCGCCCAGGACCGGATCAGCTTCATCTACCAGGAACGCTGCGTCATCCACCGGGACAGCAACGCCATCACCGCGACCGACGCCAAAGGGACCGTGCACATCGCGGCTGCGAGCCTCGGAGTGCTGCTGCTCGGCCCCGGCACCACCGTCACCCACCAGGCGATGATGCTGCTCGCCGACAACGGAGCCACCGTCGTCTGGGTCGGAGAGCAGGGCGTGCGCTACTACGCCCATGGCCGATCGCTGGCCCGGTCCAGCCGGCTGCTCGTCGCCCAGGCCGCCGCCGTGTCCCACCGGGACCGGCGGCTCACCGTGGCCCGCGCCATGTATGACATGCGCTTCCCGGACGAGGACACCGACAAGCTGACCATGCAGCAGTTGCGGGGCAGGGAAGGGGCACGGGTCAGACGCATCTACCGGGAACACGCCCGGCGTACCAAGGTGACCTGGACCCACCGGGACTACGACCCGGAGAACTTCGCCGGATCCGACCCGATCAACCAGGCGCTGTCCGCCGCGCACGTTTGCCTGTACGGGGTCGTCCACGCCGTCATCGTCGCCCTCGGCGCGGCACCCGGCCTCGGCTTCATCCACACCGGCCACGAACGGTCCTTCGTCTACGACATCGCCGACCTGTACAAGGCAGAAGTGAGCATCCCGGTCGCGTTCGACGTCGTGGCAGGCGGATCGATCGACGTACCGGCGGACACCCGCCGCGCCGTCCGCGACAAGCTGTTCGAGCTGAACCTGCTCGACCGGTGCGCCTACGACGTCCGCAGACTGCTTCTGCCGCCGTCCGCCGGTGACGAGCCGGACGGGCACGCCTTCGGTGAGGACGTCGTCAACCTCTGGGACGAGTCCGGTGTCGAGATGCCCAGCGGCATCAACTACGCCGACGAGTACGAGGTCGACTTCTGATGGTCGTCATCGTCCTCACCGCCTGCCCGGCGGGCCTACGCGGTCACCTGACGCAGTGGCTGCTGGAGATCTCGGCCGGCGTGTACGTCGGTCACGTCACCGCCCGGGTACGCGACCGGCTCTGGGGCAGAGTCGTCGAACTCGCCGGCCCTGGCCGTGCCCTGATGGTCTACCAGGTACGCGGTGAGCAGCGGCTGTCGTTCAAGGTGCACGACCACCACTGGCACCCGGTCGACTTCGACGGCATCATGTTGATGCGCCGGCCGGCCGAACCCGCCGCCGTTGCCGCCGCACCGCCAACGGGGTGGAGCAAAGCGTCCAAGCGGCGCCGATTCGCCCGACGCGCCTCCACCCGGTCCACTGATCGACAGGAGCCAAACCAAAGTGAATGAAAACCGGGCCCCGAGCCCTTAAACGCCCAGTTCAACAAGCCTGCTCCCCGCGCACGCGGGGATGGTCCCAGCTCAGGCAACCCGCGCGGGTTGTGCTCGCTCTGCTCCCCGCGCACGCGGGGATGGTCCCAGCTCCCGCACCTCCGACTCCAGGCCGGCGATCTGCTCCCCGCGCACGCGGGGATGGTCCCAGGCCGCTGACCTCCGCGCGGAACAGCCGCTGCTGCTCCCCGCGCACGCGGGGATGGTCCCTTGTTGGAAACTGCGCCCGCGAAATCGTCGACCTGCTCCCCGCGCACGCGGGGATGGTCCCAGTTCGGCGGCGATCAGCCGGTAGTTGTCGATCTGCTCCCCGCGCACGCGGGGATGGTCCCGGGAACGGCGGTAGGTCAGCGGACTTGATGACCTGCTCCCCGCGCACGCGGGGATGGTCCCGCGGCAGCTGTGGCCACTACGCAGCGCGTGATCTGCTCCCCGCGCACGCGGGGATGGTCCCGCGGTGCTCGACAACATCGCCGCGGCCGCCGGCTGCTCCCCGCGCACGCGGGGATGGTCCCGCGTCCGCCAGCCAGGCGTGTACGGCGGTCCCCTGCTCCCCGCGCACGCGGGGATGGTCCCTTCTCCTGGACCTGACTGACCTGGTCCAGGACCTGCTCCCCGCGCACGCGGGGATGGTCCCAGCGGGGTTCAGTCGGCCTGCGCCCCCGCATCCTGCTCCCCGCGCACGCGGGGATGGTCCGCGATCAGCGACTGGTCGAACGGCTACATGCAGCTGCTCCCCGCGCACGCGGGGATGGTCCGCGGACTATTCCACCCGAATTGCACCCACAGTGCTGCTCCCCGCGCACGCGGGGATGGTCCCGTCGATCTCGACGAAGCGATGCTGGCTCTCGGCTGCTCCCCGCGCACGCGGGGATGGTCCCCCAGGACGCCGCCGGCCACGAGGCCGTGTCGTCTGCTCCCCGCGCACGCGGGGATGGTCCCCGACGCCAGACCAGCCCAGCTACGTCTGCTCCCTGCTCCCCGCGCACGCGGGGATGGTCCACTCTGCCTCAGAGCGGCTTAGCTGGTGGGGTGCTGCTCCCCGCGCACGCGGGGATGGTCCCGGCTGCAGCCCGTCGATACGGATCGGGTCGATCTGCTCCCCGCGCACGCGGGGATGGTCCCTGGACTGGCTCCGGGAACGGCTCGACCGGGAACTGCTCCCCGCGCACGCGGGGATGGTCCTCGAGCAGGACGCGCCCGAATACCCGGCGAAGACTGCTCCCCGCGCACGCGGGGATGGTCCCCGATCTGACGATCTGGCCCGGCCGCGCGAGCGCTGCTCCCCGCGCACGCGGGGATGGTTCCATAGCCGCCTGTGGCCTTTCGATTCCCCTTGCCTGCTCCCCGCGCACGCGGGGATGGTCCCCCGCGCACCTTTCCCGAGACTCAGGGGAATGCTGCTCCCCGCGCACGCGGGGATGGTCCCCACGCTAGGTCCAAGCCGGCGTTGCCGAGCACCTGCTCCCCGCGCACGCGGGGATGGTCCCTCAACGCGGGCCGCGAAGCAGACCAATGGCACCTGCTCCCCGCGCACGCGGGGATGGTCCCTCAACGCGGGCCGCGAAGCAGACCAATGGCACCTGCTCCCCGCGCACGCGGGGATGGTCCCTGGTCGACTCGCGGAGCCTGACCGGCGATTCGCTGCTCCCCGCGCACGCGGGGATGGTCCCGACACGTGGCTATCCGTGCGGCTCAGGGGGGTCTGCTCCCCGCGCACGCGGGGATGGTCCCAGCATCCGTAAGGACGGCACCGGCGACGGCCACTGCTCCCCGCGCACGCGGGGATGGTCCCTACCGGGGCATCGACATGGTGCTCAACGCGGTCTGCTCCCCGCGCACGCGGGGATGGTCCCATGGCCGCCTCGGGTGCCACGTCGGCCATCGACTGCTCCCCGCGCACGCGGGGATGGTCCCACCTGGTTCCGCACCGCACCACGGGCTTTCGCCTGCTCCCCGCGCACGCGGGGATGGTCCCGGATCAAGCGGTCGTCGCAGGGGGCCGACTCGCTGCTCCCCGCGCACGCGGGGATGGTCCCCGGAACGACGACCCGTACACGCCGGCGTCCAGCTGCTCCCCGCGCACGCGGGGATGGTCCCCGCAGCGTGGTGCAGCGCGTCGGCCTGGTCGCCTGCTCCCCGCGCACGCGGGGATGGTCCCGGATTCCAGCCGACCAGCCGGAACAGCTGCTGCTGCTTCCCGCGCGGGGATGGTCCCTGGCTCATCAACGGGGACACGGGCACGATCTACTGCTCCCCGCGCACGCGGGGATGGTCCCGCGCGGTTGGTCGATCCCCTCGACACCATCGTCTGCTCCCCGCGCACGCGGGGATGGTCCCTGCGGTCAGGTCTCGGGTCGACATCTACCAGGCTGCTCCCCGCGTACGCAGGGATGGTCCCAGCGGCGGCCGGTCCAGTACCGCCGTCGTCAACTGCTCCCTGCGCGCGCGGGGATGGTCCTGTTGCGATCCTCGCCGGACCCGGATGTCCGGCTTGCTCCCCGCGAATGCGGGGATTGACCCCGGCTCTGCGCTTACGACGAGACCGGCCAAGGTCGCTCGCAGCGTACGCGGAAGAGGCTTTTGCGGGTTTAGCGTTTGCCCCGTTTGGCGGCCACGAGAAGAGCGGCGATGACTGCTGTGGTACCGCCGACGAACAGTAGACCGGTGAGCAGCAGTACGGCCAGATGCCAGGGCTTCAGCGCGTGCATGGCTTGCCACCGTACCGGGTGGAGACACGAGACGTGTACCGCCGCATCGAGGGGGAATGCTTACTGGGCAACTACCTACTTGGTCGCGTGTCCGGTATGTAGCGAACTGCGGCGCGGTGGGGCTGTTGGCTCTCTTCGCCGACGGCCCCAAGTACGGCTACCAGCTCAGGACCGAGTTTGGCGCCAGTCGACGGGTCGTAGGGTACGAAAGGTGCTGGTGGACCGTCCGCCACGCGCCATCCCGACGTTGGAGGACGCGGGTCCGGCGCGACCAGCTGCCGGAGGGCGTCGCTTCGGCCGGCTCCAACCGGACGTGGTTCAGGACCGCAGAGGTTGCTCGTGTTCGTCAGGAGACGACGTCGTCGGCGATCGGGGCGGTCAGCCGGTCGAGGTCCTTCGCCGTGGTGGCGTCGAACCAGTCCTGGTGCAGCTGGCGTAGGTCCTGTTCGGCTTGGGCCGCGCCCTGATCCGGGGCCGGGTCCTGCGGGGTGGTGTCGGCCAGTGGGAACGAATGGTGCTCGTGGGCGACGATCCACCGGCCGTTCTGCCTCCGCAGGCCGAGGGTCAATCGCAGCCGGACGTCCGGCTGCTCGGCGAAGCTCGCCTCGGTGCCGCAGCGCAGCAGCGCGTACGCGAAAGCGACGTCGTCGCCTGCGGCGACCTCCAGCGATTCGATCTCGAACACCCCACCTCCGCCGGCCAGCCACTGGAAGAACGGCGGCCAGCTCTCCCGGTAGGCGTCAATGCCGCGTACCCCCTGCTGCGGTGGTGGGACGTCGAACATCACGATGTCGTCGGCGTGGTCGGCCAGGACGGCCGCCAGGTCGCGGCGCTGGACCGCCGCCGTCCAACGTCCGATCAGCGTACGGATCTGTTCTTCGGTGGTGGCCATGGTCGGTGGTGTCCTTCCGGTCGGCGTGTCCGTCGGCACTACCACCCCGGCCGGGCCGCAAACTCATCGCGCAGCGCCACACCGGCCCGACAGGCCGGCCGGTCAGCCGGTCAGCAGGGCGGGTAGGCCGAAGGTCGGGAAGTCGGCGTCGAGGAACGCGACCACCTCGGCGACCTGCTGTCCGCGCAGCGTGAGCACGTCCAGGCCGGCGGGGACGTACGCGTCCCGGTCGTCGTTCCACAGGTACGTGCCGAAGGCGAGTTGCCCGTTGGCCCGGGTCGGCAGGAACCGCCAGCGGTGCCGCAGCACCACGTCGACCAGGAAGGGGCGGATCGCGTCGCGTCCGTCGTACCAGGTGGTCATCGGCGGCATCGAGTAGCGCGCGTCCTCGGTCAGCATCGCCACGATGGTGTCGACGTCGTTCGCCTGCCACGCGGCCGCGTACCGTCGGGCGAGCTCGCGCTGTGCGGCGTCGCCGAGCGCGGCCAGGGTCCGCTGCTGGCTGGGGGTCGGATGCAGCTCGGCGACGGCTCTGCGGGCGCGTTGCAGGGCGCTGTTGACGGCGGGGACGGTCGTGTCCAGCAGGTCGGCGACGTCGCTGGCGGGGTAGGCGAGTACGTCGCGGAGCAGCAGGACGGCGCGCTGCGTGGCCGACAGGTGTTGCAGGGCCGCGACGAACGCCAGCTCGACGCTTTCCTGGGCGATGATCTGCGCTTCCGGGCTGCGCGACGCCGTCGGTGCGGCCGGCTGGTCCGGGTACGGACCCAGCCACACCGTCTCGGCCAGGGGTGCCCCCTGTGGGCTCAGGTCGGTGGGGAGTTCCCGTCGTCCGCGACGCTCGATGATGGTCAGGGCCCGAAGGTTTCCTGGACCGCGTCGTCGGCGTCGTGCACCGAGCCGAGCATCCGGTAGCAGTGTGCGTGCAGTTCGTCGCGGAGCGGGCCGACGAGGTGGCCGAAGGCGGTGCCGTCGCCGGCACGCGCCGCGGTCAGCAGCTGCGGTACGTCCGTACCGCTCGTCTGATCTGGGCTGCTCACCCGGTTTCCTGCCTCGCTCATCTGCGAAACGGTACGCGTCCGCTGGAACGGCCTGCCGTTGTCGCCCTACCAACCGGGCAGTTCGACGGTGGCCCGGTTCGGCCGGGTCTTCTCCGCTAGATCGGCGAGGGCGTGCGTTCGGTGATCAGCTGGCGGCGGTGAGTCGGTGTGCGGCGGCTGCGAAGTTGTCGGCGCGGGTGGTGTCGCTGCTGAAGAAGCGGACCGCTTCCACCAGTTCTGACAAGCCGCCGGAGTAACGGCTGCAGGTCCGAAGCGCGCTAATGGCCTCCAGCCGGGCGTTGGCCTGCCGATTGATCGACGCGTAGATGCTGCGGCGCAGCGTAGACAGTATTTCCTCGCGTGTGTCCATGCGGACGAACTCGTCGATCATCACCAGGGCGTCGGCAGCGGTGCCCAGCAGCCGCAGGTCGACCCGGGCCGAGTGGGTGGGCGTGGCTGGTGCCGGGCCGGACTGCAGCAGCTGTCCCTCGTCGCCGTGCCGACTGCGGTACCACAGGTAGGTAGGTGTCTGTCCGTGGACGCCGCTGTTGCGCAGTCGGGTGAAGTGCTCCCGGAGCCGGGCGGTGAGCGCGTCGATGTCGGGCGGCCACGGCCCTTGGTCGACGGCTTCGAGTTCGCGCAGGACCTCGGCGCTGAACAGGCCGGTGCGCGCGGCCGTCAGGTTCAGCGCTGGTTGTCCCAGGCTGGCTGCGAACAGCGCGTCCTGGTCGCGGGTTTGTTCCGGAGTGCCGAGCGGGAACGTCTCGGTCCCGGCCACCCAGCGTGGTCTGGCTGCGACGCCGTGAGTTTGACAGGCGTCAATGACCCAGATCTGTCGATCGAACGCGGGGATGTAGCTGCTCGCAGCCATGGCCATCGCCGATTCGAGGTCGAGGGTTGCCGGGTCGGCGTGGGTGGAGTCAGCGTAGTAGAGGCGCCGCCGCCGTAGTTCGTCGACGGCGCCGTGTCCGCCCCAGACTACCCACAGCAGGTCGCCGTCCCACTTCGGCAGGTCACGGGTGAGCAGGCGGTGGATGTCGGCTTTGCTGGCGCTACGGACGTCGACGCCGGCGCTTCGGAGCTCGTCGGCCTCCGGAGGGCACGGCGTGACCGCGAGGTGCAGTCTAGTGGCCGGCACGCCGCTCTTGAGGAACCACTGGGTGAACCGGATCGCGTCGTCAACGGGTCCGGTCAGCCGTGCCGCTGTCCCGATTTGGTACTCGTCGATCCCGACGACGATGGCGTGTGTACGAGAAGGACTGGCCATGAACGACACGATCGCATGGAACATGGTGGATCGCCTATCGGCTTGGCGTGTCTGCTGTATGCGAGTGGCCTTCGATGCTTGCGTTGCGGGTACGCCGATCAATTAGCATGCCATCAGTGGACCAAGCCGGTAGCCGGCTACAACGCTTTGGACGGTGCTCAGCCGCATGCCGGAGACGCCTGCTTTCGATCATGGTTCGAAGACGGCCATGCATGACCGGTGGCGCCTCCGCGGACGGCTCGTTGCTCTCCTCGGGGAGTCGCCCACCATCCGCAGTACCGCAGGACGTCAGCTCTTTCTGCAGGAACTCGACACCGTACTGGGCGGTCCGCCGTCCAGGCGCGAGCACGAGGTGCTCCATCTGCAGTTGGTCGAGCTGGTGAAGTCGTGCGCTGAGCAGCCGGGAGCCCTCCGGTCACTGGCCGAGTGTCTGGAGGCGCTGGAGCCGAACACCCGGCGGGTCGCCGAGGTGTACCGGCTGGTGGATGAGTGGCATGTGACCGAGGTCTTCGAGGGACACGAGGTCTGGTGGCTGCGGGAGGAGTTGCACCGTCTGCGCGGGCGTGAGGTGCTGCGACATCTGCTCGTGGCGGCCAGATCACCGGAGCCACCACCGTACTGCGCGTCAGCGTGGCACGTCCTCGCCCATCTGTCCGGGCTCAACGCCGTCGATGGCATGCCGCCCTGGCTGCGGTTTCTCGACGCTGTGGCACCGTTGCTGCCCCCCGAGGCGGCGTCGCGGCTGCAGGCGCTGGCCGCAGCGCTGGCCGACAACTGGGGCATGGGAGCGCAGTTGACGGCCCTGCGAACGCGCCGATCCGAGCCGTCACCGGGGCCCAGCATGGCCTACCTGGTGATTCAGTTCGAGAAGTACGGCGGAGACGACGACTCGTACATCGTCTCCTACTGGCGGCAATGGGCGTCGCCGGTCTGGCAGCCGATCCGTGGTGAGGACCAGCGGGTCGAGCGGGACGGTCTGGAGGCTGCGGTCGACCGCATCGTCCTCCGGACAGAGAGCGACTGGGCGGACAAGGACGGCCCGGTGACGATCGAGTTCGTCCTACCCTGGGAGTTGCTCAACACGCCGGTGGACGCCTGGCGTAAGGAGCTCTCGTCGCCGTCGCCGACGCCACTGGCGATGGACTATCCGGTGGTGATCCGGAGTCTCGACCGTCTCTACGCCCGGCAGTGGCACCGCCTGTGGCGATCCCGCTGGCGACAGTTGACCGCCGGCTCCGGGCACCCACACCCGATCTACTACGCCGAGCCCGATCAGAACGACATCCGGCTCGAGGCGATCCTGAAGGACGAGGCCGGGATCGTGGCCATGGTCCTCAACCAGCCGCCGACGCCGAGGAGCACCGGTGAGAGCCAGGCGCTCGCCGGGCTCCGCGCCGGTCTACCGATTCTCATCTGGCACCGGAGTCAGGTGGTTGATTCGAGCCTCCGATCGCTGGTGGCGGCGCTGCTGGGCGTAGGGACGTCTGCGGAGTCCGAGCTGGCGCAGTTGCCGGTGCGGATGGCCCAGCTGAGGCGTCGGGCGTGGACCGAGGACACCGCGCACCGGGAGCAGCACGTCGGGCACGGATTCTCCATCTTGTGGGACGATCCGGATCGGCAGCCCGGACGTATCTGGCCACCAGACAGCGCACCGAAAGAGGCTCGTAATGACTGACCAGGACCAGCAAAATCCGCCTCCGGCTGCGGGGTGGTGGCTGTACGACGGATCGGGACACCCTCGGCTGGGAGCCGAGGAGGGCGCCTGGCCGGATCCGCCGCAGTGGCGCGCTTTCAGCGGTGGTCCCGACCTACCGGATCCACCAGACGACCCGGACGAGACCGCACGCCGGCTGGGCAGCCCCGGCGTTGCCCGCCCGGACCGCGACCAGTTGGACGTGATCAACACGGCGCTGCGGCTGTACCGGCCGCTCCTGGTCACCGGGCGTCCTGGTGTCGGCAAGTCGAGCCTGGCCTATCAGCTTGCCCGGGATCTCCGGCTGGGCCGGGTGCTGCACTGGCCGATCACGTCCCGGTCCAATCTGCAGTCCGGCCTGTACGACTACGACGCGATCGGCCGGGCGCAGGCCGCCGCGGAGCGGCCCGCCGGTGAGCAGCCGCCGGATGGCCCCGAATCGGTTCTCGGCGACTTCATCCATCTCGGCCCGCTCGGCACCGCGTTGCTGCCGTACCGGCGTCCCCGCGTCCTGCTCATCGACGAGCTCGACAAGAGCGACATCGATCTGCCGAACGACCTGCTGAACGTCTTCGAGGACGGCATGTTCTCGATTCCCGAGCTGATCCGGGCCAGGAACCGGATGCCGGCGGTTGAGGTGCACACGGCCGACCCTGGCCACCGCGCCGTCATCCGGGAAGGGATTGTCCACTGCCATGCGTTCCCCGTCGTGGTGATCACGTCGAACGGTGAGCGGGACTTTCCGCCCCCGTTCCTGCGTCGCTGTATCCGGCTCGACCTGCCGGACCCGGATGAGAAGCGGCTCGCCGATCTGGTGTCGGCGCACTTTCCCAGAACTGATGAGAACGCGCGGCAGCTGATCACGGCTTTCATCGAGCGGCGTGGCGAACAAGGTACGCTCGCGGCGGACCAACTCCTCAACGCCGTCTTCCTGGCGGCGTCCGGGGCACGCCCGGCCGGCAACGAGGCGGAGTGGACCCGGCTGCTCGACACGGTGTGGCGCAACCTGTACGCGACGGGTGTGTAATGGAACCTTCGCAGTGGCCGCGCCCGACTTCACTACATTGGTCAGACATCGCGGATGCGCTGTGGCTGGCCAGCCGTGACGGCTTCGAGGCAGCCACGCGGACAGTGGCCGCAGGGCCGGACGAGGCGGACCAGGCAGCTGCTGCGGAAGGCGGCGTTCCCGACACGGCGGCATCGCCCGGCGGGCCCGACCCGGCAGACCCGGAGCCGTCGGTGCCGGACTCCGGCGTCGGTGCCGGCATCGACGCCGGGGTCGCTGAGGCGGCGCGGCCTGAGCCTTCGGCGCGTACCCGTTACCAGCCGGCCGTTCCAGTTACACAGGGACGGGCCGACTTCTTCGCGAGCCTGCGCCAGGACGTGCCGTCCAGCACGGACATGGTCATCGACGAGGAGGCGACAGCGGAACGTGGCGTGATCGACCGCCGCTGGCTGCCGGTGATGCGTCCCGCAGTCGAGCGCCGGTGGAGTGTCGTGCTGTTGGTGGACACCGGGCCGTCGATGTGGATCTGGTCCGGCTATGTCGCCACGATCTCCGCGTTGCTCGAACGGCAGGGTGTGTTCCGGGACATCCGCGTGCGGACCATGGCGTCCGACGGGCGTGACGGTATCGGGATCGGCTCTGTCTCCGGCCGGGCGACGATGGCGCCAGCCAACATCGTCGACCCCACCGGTCGTACCGTCGTGTTGATCCTGACCGACGGATACTCGGAGATCTGGTGGACCGGCGCGGCGCAGTCGGCCGTCGCGCTCTGGTCGTCGCGCATGGTCGTCGCACTGCTGAACCCGTTACCGCAGCAGCGGTGGTCGCAGACCGCGCTCGACCCGCGGCGGACCTGGCTGCGCACGACCAAGATGGCCACGACCGCGCGAGTAGCGTGGAGCAGGTCCGCGATCGATGCCGCGGACCCGGACACGGCCCGGCTGGCCGACCCGGTCGCGGTGCCGGTGCTGGAGATCGACGGCCGGTGGGTGCGCCGCTGGGCGGACCTGGTCGCGGGGACCGGGCCTGGTGTGGTGGCGATGCCGGCGATTCTCGTCTCGGCCAGCCATCCGCGGATGACCGCAGTACAGGACGACGACGTGGGCCAGCACTCCGCGGAGTACGCGGTAGCCCGGTTCCGGGCGATGGCCTCGCCCACTGCGGTCCGGCTCGCGATCGCGCTTGCCGCTGCGCCGCTCAACGTCCGTACCATGTTCGCCGTCGCGCGGAGGCTGCCGCGAGCCGGCCCGGCAGAGCTGGCGGAGGTGCTCACCAGTGGGCTGATCCGCGCTGTCGTGCCGGACGAGGAGGTCACCGATCCGGCCAGGGTGACCTTCGATTTCACCCGTGGGGTCCGGCAGCGGCTGCTGGAGTACGGGCACCGCGACCGGACGATCGACGTTGTCAGAATCGTCGAGGCGGAACTCCACGCCGAGGTGGAAGCCGTCCAGGGCCTGAGCCGCCGGATCGCCGCGCCGGCCACCGCCGAGCATCCCGGCCCAACCGAGGGCAACCGCCCGTTTCTGCGGGTCGAGCTGGCCGTCAACGAGGCGTTGAGCGGGCCCCACCTGGTCGCGGCCGCCCGGCTGCGGAGTCTTCTCGCTGATCGCCCCGCGGCCCCCGGGCCACGCCCTACGCTGGTAACCATGGCGCCGTCGGATCGGTCCGACGTTCCCGCCTCCCGTCTCGACGAGCTACTCGGGCCCGACCAGCACCGCGCTGGGGACACCGATCTCGGCCGTGGCGTGGAGTCGTCCGCCGAGCGGGAGAGCCGTCGTGCCGCCACCATCAGCAACATTCCCCCGCGAAACGCGAATTTCACCGGCCGAGCCGAGCTGCTCGCCATCCTTCACTCGCGGCTGAGCTCGGGGACGACCGCAGTGCTGCCGGAGGCGATCCATGGATTCGGCGGGGTGGGGAAATCCCAGCTGGCGAACGAGTACGTGCATCGCTACCAGAACGACTACGACATCGTTTGGTGGATTCCCGCCGAGCGGCCTGCGCAGATCCGCAGTGCACTCGTCGAGCTGGCACAACGCCTCAACCTGCCGGTCGCGCCGCTGGCGGGTTCGGCGGTCCCGGCTGTCATCGACGCGCTTACCCAGGGTGATCCGTCGCCATCCTGGCTCCTGGTGTTCGACAACGCCGTACATCCCGACGACGTTCAACCGTTCTTCCCGGCGGGAGAGTCGGGCAAGATCATGGTGACGTCACGGAACCCGGAGTGGGGCGAGGTGGCCAACCCGATCCCGGTCGACGTGTTCAGCCGAGCGGAGAGCATCCTACTGTTGCGGCGGCGACGTGGGCGCGCGCTGTCCGAGAGAGACGCTGACCGGCTGGCCGAGGCGTTGGGCGACCTTCCGCTCGCCGTGGAGCTGGCTGCGGCTTGGGTCGCCGAGACCGGCATGACGACCGACGAGTACCTGCGGCGCTTGGACGCTGGACGGCCGGCTCTGACCACGGCGGCCGCCGATGGCACGGCGGTCTCCGCACCGCTGGACTATCCGGAGGCGGTCGCCGCCGCCTGGAGTATGTCGCTGATCGCGCTCCGGGAACGGGAGCCTGCGGCGTTGCGCCTGCTACAGGTGTGCGCATTCTTCGCGCCCGAGCCGATCAGCCGCATCCTGCTGTCCAACGCGCGCGGCCTGGGGATCCATCCGGACCTCGACCCGGTGCTGCGCAACGCGACCCGGTTCAACCAGGCGGTGAGGACCATCGGCCGCTACTCGCTGGCGAGAGTGGACTACCGCACCAACTCCCTGCACATGCACCGCTTGGTGCAGCGGGTGCTGGTGGCCCAGATGGACCCGGACGAGCGTGATGAGCTGCGTCACAGCGCGCATCTGCTGCTCGCCGCCAATGACCCTAACCTTCCCGACGAGACGGATCACTGGCCACGGTACGCGGAGCTGTACCCGCACGTGCTGGCGTCGCATGCGTCGCAGTGTCGGAACGGCTACGTCCGTGACCTGGTGCTCAACGAGGCGAAGTACCTGTCCCGCTGGGGTGACTTCCGGGGTGCCCGGGACCTGGCCCGACAGGCGTACGACGTGCTGGTCCGGGTCGAGGGTTCGTCGCATCTCGACACGCTGCGGATGGCAAATTGGTTGGGCTACATGCATTTCACCGTCGGTGACTACCGTGCGGCGGCTGAGCTGAACGCCGACACCTTGCAGCTCTACCGGCAGGCGCTGGGCGACGACCGTGAGGAGACCCTGGACGCTATCGGCTCGGTCGCTGCCGATCTACGGGTGGCCGGTGACTTCTCTGGCGCACTTGACCGGTCGCTGACTGTCTATGAGCGGTCCCGTGCCAGTTTTGGCGAGGGCGAGCCGTTCACCCTCCGGGCCGCGCACAACCTCGCCGTCAGCCTCCGGCTGTCCGGGCTGTTCAGCCGGGCACTTCAGCTAGACGAGCGGACCTACACCCAGCTTGTCCAAGTGCTCGGTGCGGACCATCTGGAAACCCTGAACACCCGGGGCGGCATCAATCTGGACCGGCGCGAGCTCGGGGATCACGTGGCGGCCCGTACCGATCAGGAGAGCCTGGTCACCCTGGTGCGTAGCCTGCTGCCGGACGAACGCCATGCGCTGCTGCTCAGCCAGACACAGCAGCTGGCGGTCACCCGCCGGAAGGCCGGTGACCTGGCGAACGCGCTGACGATGTCAGAAGGGGTGCTGCTGCGCTACCAGCAGCGGTACGGCGAGGGCTATCCGGACACCACGCTGGCGCGACTGACCGTCTCGATAGATCAGCGGGTGCTGGGCAACCTCGGGGCAGCCCGTGAGGCGGGCGAACTCGCGGCCGAGCAACTGCGCCAGCTGTACGGCCCGGACCATCCGCACACGGCCAGCGCCGACGTCAACCTGGCGATCACGATGCGTCTGCAAGGGGAGAGCGAGACCGTACGGCAGCTGGACGAGCGGTCGATCGCCCGGCTGACCGACCGGCTGGGCCCGAACCACCAGAACGTTCTGCACGCCCGCATCAATCTTGCGAGCGCCTACCAGGCCGTCGGTGAGGTAGCCCAAGCGCGCGACTTGGGCGCGATCGTCCTGCGGCAATGCCGGGACCTGCTCGGCGTCAACCATCCCACGACCCTGGCCTGTGCGGTGAATCTTGCCCGGGACCTACAGCGGACCGGACGTGCCGAGGACGGTGAACGGCTGCTGGCGGACACACTCCTCCGATTCCGGGCGGTCCTGGGTGCGAGGCATCCCGCGACGGTCAGCGCGGCCGATGGGGTCCGCGCCAACTGTGACATCGACCCGTTGCCGCTGTAGCCGGCCGTTCAGGCGATCTGCCAGACCGCAGGCACCGGCATGTCCAGCGACTCCGCTGGTAGCCCGGCGCCGAGCCACGCGGCGAGCCGCACCGGATCGGGTGAGGGTTCCACCAGGGACGCCACCGCTCGGACGAGTTCCGGTCTGCTCAGGAGGGCGCGGGCGGCCGCGTCGCCGGTCTGCTCCGACCGGGCCAGCCCAAGACCGACCCAGGCATGGACGCTCGCGGGGTCCGCCGCGATGATTTCCGCGTACGCCGCCTGCGCGGCCCGCCGATCGCCGGAGATCAGCAGGGCGTCGGCCGGCCGGGCACCGGACACGGTGGCGGTTAACAGATCGGGATTGTCCCGCATCAGTCTCATTGCGGCCGGGTCGGTGAGCTGATGCCGGATCAGCACCGCGCGGGTGTCGAACAGCCCGACCTCGGGACTGGTCGACGGGGTCACCCGGCAGTTGCCTGCCGGGACGACGGCCGGCCTGCCTCGCCGCCACGCATCCGCCAGCGCCTCTGCGGATGCCGGGTCCACGACCAGGTGGTGGCCACGCCACATCGCGCGGTGGTCGATCGCGGCCATCCGGGCAAGGCGTTCCACTGGCCCGGGCACGGGCTTGTCGAGGCACGCTTGAACGGGGCTGTGTAGGAGTTCGAGGAACTGTCGCCCGCGCAGGGTGAGCCTGCCGCTGGCGATCAGGGTCTGCAACGCGCTCAAGGTCTGTCCACGCCACAGGCTCAGCTCGAACCCGGCGAGATCCGCGTGTTTGGGCGACTGGTACCGGCTCCAGAACTCGGTTATGCCGGCGAAGGCGTACACGCCCTGCAGGAGGCCGCTCAAGGGCCGAGGGTCGTCACGCCACGGCGCGTAGTACCGCCGATCCGCATCTTCGTCATGGAATGTGAGCAGATGGAGAAGAGCGCCCAGCTTCTGATGCTGTGTCTCGTGGACGAGGGTAACCGCTAGGTCGACGGCGTCATCGAGACCGGACAGCAGAACGTTGCCGAAGGCCTCGCCGCCCGAGGCGGACAGGTAGCGGAACCGTTCGCGGGACGGCACCGGGGTGAGCACCCGCAAGGTGGCGGCGATCGCCGGGGCGCGTTCCGGCTGTTCGCGGACGAGGATGGACCAGGCCTCGGCCAGTAACCGCTGCCACCGGGTGACCTCGGTGGGCGACAGTGATCGGGGCGCGGCCGGGCCGCGGAGGTCCCGGTAGTGGTCCCGGTCCATCAGTTCCACGGACAGGGCGAGTCCGTCCGCCGTCGCGGTCACGATGATCGGCGGCCGCCAGGCACCGGTGCCCGGCCCCACCGGGGTTTCGTCGGCGGCGAGGACCTCGAACACTCCGTTCACGCAGCTGATATGAGCCGTGGACCAGGGCTCGGCGTCCGGAACGGCTGCCGAGCCGATCGTGGGTAGCACTACCATTCCGTCACGCGCCGGGACCGTCAGCTCGAACGTCAGACCGGCACGGATCGCGGCGGCTGCTGCCAGCGTGTGCAGATACCCGGCCTCGGCCCACAGCGGAGGTGTTCCGCTGCCCTGATCCCAGCCATTGAGGCGGCGCAGTAGGTGGGCGGCCCAGATTCCGACCTGGGGCTGGGCTAGGACGTCCTCGGTGACACCAGGATCGGCCCGGTCGGCCGCCGCCACCAGTTGCCAGGCTTCACTGGCCGGGACCAGATTGCCGGATTGATCGCCAGCGCTGGCCAGCCTGTTGAGCAGGAGCGACAGCACTACCATGCGCCAGCTGCGCTCGGTGGACCGCAACTGCCGAATGGCTTTCTCATCGCCGAGGCCGGCGGAGAGGGCTCGGTAGCCGTCTACGCTCAGGCGGTGTCGAGGCCGGGTGGCGGCCAAGCCGATCGTCATGACCCGTGTGCTGTGGTTGGCGCTGAGTTGTCCGGTTCGGCGAACTTGCCGCTGTAACCGCTGATGCTGCCGCCGGAAACTCGTAAACGACGTGAGACCCAGGCTTCGGCTTCCGTCAGCTGGGTTCGGTGCAGTTCCGCGAGAGCGACCAGGGACAGGTCGACCAACTCGCACTCGACCGAGGGCTCAACCTCTCGCGAGGGTTCAGTCATCTGGGGCAGTCCTTCCACCCACCGCTTGGCGACGGCTAATCATGCCTTACCGCCTGACGCCGACGGGCCATCGGGCAAGAGGTTCCGTGCTGCACCGCTGGAGGGATCGTACCGGCGGTCCTGCGCTCCGACGGCCTAACCGCGCGTAATCGCCACTTCCGCAGCCATCTTCTGGCGGTCACCCGGAGGTGCCTCAGAAGCCGTCCGGTCGGGCGGGACGTCCGGGTTCGCGTGGTCCACATACCATCGTCACATGCTCTCCGAGGAATCCGTCGTCACCGTGCCCGCGGATGCTGGTCCGGGACCGGTGGCCGGCACCGACGTGGTGTTTCTGCCGCAGGCGTTCGATCACGGCACACCGGTCTACCCGGCACACACGACCCAGTTGGTCGACCATTTGACAGCGCAGGGGGTCACCGCGCGTACCTGGCATCCGGCGGCGGAGTCCGAGTTCCTGTCCGCCCGAGGCCCGGTGGGCGACACGTTGCTGCAGATCGCGGTCGGCATCGCGTCGTCGGCCGGCTGGTACGCGATCCAGTCGATGTTGCGCAGCCGCTCCGGGCCGCTGCGGGTGATCGCCGTGTTCGAGCAGGACGGTCAGCGGCGGCGGGCGGATCTGGCCGGTGACGCCGACGACGTGGTTCGCGCGCTGGAGACATTGGACCCGTTCGGACCGGGACGGCCCGATTGATCCGGTTCGGGTCGGCCCGGTGTCCGTGGAGTGGCCAGCCCGATGTTGGACCCGAGTGACGGCGAGCGGCGTGTGCCGTCCCTGCCTGGGAAGGAACATCGCCGGATCACCACCAAGGTAGCCGAGCTGCTTGAGGAGTCGGAGGTGGTCCGGGATCCGAGCAGCCGTCAGTCGCTGCTGCGTTTGATCGAGCGCGATCTGGCTGGGCCGCTGCGGCTGCGTGAGCTGGGGGGGTTGCGCCTGCAGTTGGTGGAGCTGATCACGGCCTGCATCGACCGTACAGGTGGGCTGCGGCTGCTGGCGGAGTGTCTCGACCTGCTGGAGCCGGACAGCGCGCGGACCCTGACGCTGTTCCAGTTGTCCGACGAGTGGCAGGTGTTCGAGCAGTTTACCGATCATGACTTGGGTTGGTTGCGTGACGATCTGTCCCTGTTGCCAGTGACCGCGCAGTGGCGCCGGTTCGTGGCCGAGTGCCGGCAGCTGCCGCCGCCAGAGCACTGCACGTCGCTTTGGCATCTGTTCGCCCACCTGGTGCTGGCACCGCCGGCCGGCGGGGTGCCGCACTGGTTGCGGCTGCTTGGCCGGCTCGACGACAGTGTGCCGGCCGGGTCGCGGCAGCGGCTGCGCCAGCTGGTGCGGACCCTGGCCGAGGAGTGGGACGTGCTGGAGGACGCCCTCGTCGCGACGGCCGTCTCCGACTCCACCGTCGCCCCGGACGAGGCCGCCGGCCCGGCGACGGCCTACCTGATCATCCAGTTCGAGAAGTACGGCGGCGACGACGACACCTTCATCATGTCGCACTGGTACCAGTGGGCGTCGCCGACTTGGGAGCCGGTGCGTGGTGAGCACCGCTATGTGCGCAACGGTGATCTCGAGGCTGCGGTCGACGAGGTGCTGTCGGAGACGGAGCGGCGCTGGGCATACCAGGCAGGTCCGGTGGCGATCGAGATCATCCTGCCGTGGCAGTTGCTCAACGAGCCGGTCGACACCTGGCGCAAGGAACTTCGGTCGCCGGTGCCGAGCCCGTTGGTGGTGGAGTATCCACTGGTGATCCGCTCGTTGGAGCGGCTGCGATCGCCCGAGTGGCATCGGCGTTGGCGGGTGCGTTGGCGTGGCGTTGCTGCGGGCGGTGGGTCTTCTCGGATATTCTGCGCCGCGCCTGATCAGGTTGACGCACAACTCGAGGCGTTGCTGACGGGTGACGAGGCGGCGGTCGTTCTGGTGTTGAGCGATCCGCCGTTGCCGGACAGCGCGGCCGAGCGGCAACTGCTCGTCGGCGTACGGTCCGGTGTCCCAGCCATCGTCTGGCACCGCGATCCGGTGCTGGCCGTTGAGCTGTGCCGGGTGCTGCGATCGATGGTCGAGTCGGCGAATGGGTTCGCTGGGGGGATGGCGCAGCTGCCCATGCATGTCGCAAAGTTGAGGAAGTCGGCCTGGGGTGAGGATCCGTCTGCCTCGGGCCGGCATGTCGGGCACGGCTTTGTGATCTTGTGGGACGATCCGATGCGGCAGCCCGGACAGACTGGCTCAGCCGGCGACGACTTGGGAGAGGCCCGCGAATGAGCGGTGACGGTCACCGGGGGACGGTCGGCGACGCCACTCGCCCTGATGGTGCACCATGATGGATTCTGTATCGCCGCGCGGGTCGGCCTTCGCCATCCGCCCATCCCTGCCCGAGCCGACCCGGCAGTTGGAGATCGTCGGTCGGCGTGAGGTACTCGTCGTCATCGACGACGACCCGGTGATGGAGTTCTGGTCCGACGAGTTCGCCCACTTCCTGGCGATGCTGCGCGAGCAGGACTGTTTCGCCTCGGTATCGGTCCGGTCCATGGTGGTCGCCGACGGCGCGGTGCGCTGGCGCGACGACCCACACGCCCCATTGACCGTCCCCCCGGGTGACGGCGGGCCGCCGGTGGTCTTTCTGGTGACGCACGGCCGGTCGTCGGCCTGGACCACCGGGCTGATCTTCCCGGTGCTGGTCGGCTGGGCAGCGCTGGCGGCGTTGGCCGTGGTCAACGTGTTGCCGCAGCAGCACTGGTACGACCGGGGAATGGACACCGCCGAGGTGCTGTGGACCCCGGCCGACGCCCGGCTGCCGACCGCTGAGCGTGCATGGCGGACCAGCGTGCCGGATGCGTGGTCAGCGACGGAGCCGGCGCAGACCGCCGTGCCGGTGATCGAGCGCGGCGGCGACTGGCTGTCGCGGTGGGGCCGACTGCTGGCCGGGTCGACGGCCGGTACGGTGCGGATGCCGGCGCTGCTGGTGCGCTCGTGGCGTACCGGCCCGGACCTGGATCCGGATTCGGGACCCGATCGGGTCCCGGGATCGGTGCGCGTACCGCGGCTGGTGCCCTCGGGGCTGCGGGCGACGGAGCTGGTCGCCCGGTTCCGGGCCAAGGCGTCGCCCCGGGCGTTCGCGTTGGCGACCCGGCTCGCCGCCGCCCCGTTGACCTCGCGGATCATCCGGGCGGTGCAGCGGACCGCCGGGCGGCTCGGCCCGGCGCATCTCACCGAGGTGCTGACCAGCGACTTGTTGCGGCCGGTCCGGCACGGCGGCGGTACGTCCGGCGGGGACACCCGGCTGCGGTACGAGTTCCGCCACGGGGTCCGGGACCAGCTGCTGGCGTCGAGTTACCGGGACCGCATCGTCGAGGTGCAGTACACGGTGGAAAGTGAGCTCGGCCGGGACATCGAGGCGGTGCGGAACCTGACCCGTCGAATCCGTAGCCCCCGTCAGGCCACATATCCCCGAGTGACCCCGGCGTCCGAGCCGTACCTGCGGGTCGAGTTGGCGGTGCACCTGGCGTTGGGCGGCCCGAACCTGGTCGCCGCTGAGCGGCTCGGACGGGCGTTGGGTTCGCCGGTGCGAGCCCGTAGACCCCGCTATCCGGCGACCAATTCGCAAGCGAGTCATATAGGTATGGAGCGGCCGATGTCTGACATAATGGAGCCGCCTGGAGCGCCCTTCCCGTTCGGTGCCCGGCAGCCGACGCCCCACCCCGGAATCGACCCAGAAGGGAGTGCGGTGTCTCCGACCGGCGATGTCGTAACGTTGACCACCGCTGTCCTGCACGGCCAGCGCCGCGAGCCGCAGCCGGCCATTGTCGGCAACCTTCCACTGCGCAACGCCAACTTCACCGGACGGCGGGCGCTGCTCGACGCGTTGCACCAGCGACTGCGTGCTGGCACTACCGCAGTGCTGCCCGAGGCAGTGCACGGTACCGGCGGCGTCGGCAAGTCTCAGCTGGTCATCGAGTACGTCTACCAACACCAGCAGGACTTCGATCTCATCTGGTGGATTCCCGCCGAACGTCCGGCGCAGATCCAGTCCGCGCTCGCCGAGCTCGCCAGCCGTCTCGACCTGCAGGTGCCGGCGACGGCGAACACTGCCGTGCCGGCGGTGCTCGACGCGCTGCGCATCGGTCGTCCGTACGCCAACTGGTTGCTGGTGTTCGACAACGCCGAGGATCCCGACGACGTCGAGCGGTTCTTCCCGAAGGGCGGACCTGGCAGCATTGTCGTCACCTCGCGCAACGCCCGGTGGGGTGACCTCGCCAACAGCCTGCCGGTCGACGTGTTCGACCGGCAGGAGAGCATCGAGCTGCTCCGCCGCCGTGGCCCGGACCTGCTGGTCAGCGACGCCGAGCGGCTCGCTGACGCGCTTGGCGATCTGCCGCTGGCCATCGAGCAGGCCGCCGCTTGGCGGGCGGAGACGACGATGACCGCCGACGAGTACCTGCAGCTGCTGCACGACAGCTGGCCCGACGTTGACGACGTGACAGATGCGGAGCAGGACTATCCACCGCTGGTCGCCGCCGCATGGAACGTGTCCCTCAACGTGCTGCGGGAGCGGGATCCGTCTGCCCTGCGGCTGCTGCAGGTCTGCGCGTTCTTCGCACCCGAGCCGATCGGCCGGGTGCTGCTGTCTAAGCCCCGGCTACGCATCCACGCCGATTTGGACCCGTTGATGCGCAGTCCGATCCGGCTCAAGCAGGCGATCCGGACCATCGGCCGATTGTCGTTGGCCCGCATCGACCACCGGACCAATTCGCTGCAGATGCACCGCCTGGTCCAGCGGGTGCTGATCCACCAAATGAGCGAGCAGGACCGGGCCACGCTGCGGCACAGCGCCCATTTGCTGCTCGCCGGCAACGATCCGGACCAGCCCGATGACGCCGACCATTGGCCCCGCTACGCCGAGCTGTATCCGCACATCGTCGCCTCCGAGGCGGAGAGGTGTCGCAACGAGTTGGTGCGGGACATGGTGCTCAACGAGGCGAAGTACCTGTGGCGGTGGGGTGACCACATCGGTGCCCGGGACCTGGCGCAGCGCGCGTACAGCTCATGGATCGGGATGGGCGACGAAACCCACCCGGACAGCCTGCGGATGGCGACCTGGTTGGGCTTCATGTACTTCGTGCGGGGGGAGTACGCCGCTGCAGCGAAGCTGAACGCCCGGACGTTGCAGCTGTACCGGCAGGCCGTCGGCGACGACGAGGAGGAGACGCTTCACGCGCTCGGTGCGGTCGCCGCCGACCATCGCGTCGCCGGTGACTTCGATAGCGCGCTGGAACGCTCGCTCGCTGTCTACGAGCAGTCACAACGCAGCTTTGGCGACGAGGAGCCGTTCACTCTGCGGGCCGCGCACAACCTCGCGGTCAGTATGCGGCTGTCTGGGCTATTTGGCCGAGCATTGCAGTTGGACGAGCAGACCTACCAGCGGATGGTGCAGATTTACGGCACGGACCATCCGGACAGCCTGAACACCCTCGGGGGCATCAACCTCGACCGACGGGAGTTGGGTGACTACGTCGCCGCGCATGTGAGCCAGGAAAGTCTGGTTGCGACCGCCCGACGGATGCTCAAGTACGACGATCATCCGGACCTGGTCCGGCAGAGCCATCGGCTGTCCTGCTTCCGGCGCAAGGCCGGCCAGCATCACGAGGCGCTCGACCTGTCCAGCGATGCGCTGCGGCGGTTCCAGCTGCGCTACGGCGACGACCACCCGGAGAGCGTGCTGGCCGGGTTGACAGTGTCGATTGATCTGCGGGTCACCGGCGATCTGCGGGCCGCGAGGCAGGCCGGAGAGGCAGCCGTGCAGGGCATGCGTGCGCTGTACGGCGACGACCACCCACACACCGCCGGAGCGCAGGTAAATCTGGCTGTGACGCTGCGCCTGCTCGGCGAGTACGAGCAGGCCCGGGAGTTGGCCGAGGAAGGCCTGCATCAGCTGACGCGGCGTGTCAGGGACGGACATCCCCTCGTCCTGGCAGCCCGCATCAACCTGGCCAGCGCACTGTACGAGCTCGGCGAGCACGAGGCGGCGCGGGCGCTCGACGACGAGACGTTCACCAACTGCGCCGATCAGCTCGGCGTCAGCCATCCGACCACGCTGGCCTGCGGGGTGAACCTTGCGATGGATCTACGCGGCCTGGGTCAGGAGTCGGCGGCGAGCCTGCTGTTCGACGACGTGGTGGAACGGTACCGGTCGACGTTCGGCGAGCTGCATCCGGCGGCCGCAGCTGCGGCCGCCGGCGTGCGGGCCAACTGCGACATCGATCCGCTACCGCTGTGAGCGGGCTCCGTCGGTCCGGCTGAGCGGGACCGGACCGGCCATTTAATCAGCTGGCTCGGTCCTGTACCGGCCAACCGGCCCAGTCGGACCGGCTGGTCTGCGCCCTGGCCAGTCCGTCCCCGACCCAGGCCGCCAGTCCGACCAGGTCCGGTACGCCGAGCGTGGTGTCGCCGCGTGTCGTGTGTCGTAGCGTCTCCATCACCAGTTCCGGGCGGTGCAGCAGGGCACGGGCCGCAGGGTGCGCCGGGTCGTCGGACCAGGTCAGCCCGAGTCCGATGCAGCTGTGCGCCAGAGTCTTGCCGCCAGGCGAGTCGCCGGCCAGCTGCCGCAGGTAACCGGTGCGCGCCTGGGCGTCGTCGCCGCTGACCAGGGCGAGGTCGGCGGCGGTGGCTCCGGTGACCCGGGT
This sequence comes from Solwaraspora sp. WMMD792, assembly GCF_029626105.1. Lineage (NCBI taxonomy): Bacteria > Bacillati > Actinomycetota > Actinomycetes > Micromonosporales > Micromonosporaceae > Solwaraspora > Solwaraspora sp. WMMD792. Next base: position 2,544,332 of record NZ_JARUBH010000009.1, on the reverse strand, counting down.
GCCGATGACGTCTGACTCGGCGCACAGCTGGTCGAAAGCGGCCGCATCAGTCAGCCGGTGGCGGACCAGCACCGCGCGGGTGTCGAACCAGGCCGGGCCGGAATCGGGCAGCGCCATCGGCTGGGCGGTTGGCTCGTCGAGGATCCAGGTCGGGAACGAATCTCCGCTGGCCCAGGCTGCAGCCAAAGCCGGGCCAGCGGCACCGATCCGCAGATTGTGCGCTCTCCACAGCGCATAGTGGTCGATCGCCATCCGGTCGCCGAGGATCCGAGGCCCGGTCGACACCGGCTCCTTCTGACTGTCACAGACAGTGCGGTGCAGCATCTCGACGAACCGGCGTCCATGGTCGGTCAGTTGGCTCGATTCGAGTAGCTCCCGCAGTGCGTACCTGGTCTGCCGACGCCACAGTGCGAATTCGAAGGCGGCCAGATCGGCGTCGCCGGCCACCGCGTGTAGGCGACGAATCCGCCAGAACTCGGTGACGCCGGCGAACGCGTACGACCCCTGCAGCAGTCCGCCAATCGGTCGCGGGTCGTCGCGCCACGGGGCGTAGAACCGCCGGTTGGGATCGGCGCGGACCAGCGTGAGTAGGTGTGTCAGCGCGCCGAGTTTGTGGTGCTGCGACTCGTGCACCAACGTCGCCGCTAGTTGGACGGCGTCGTCCGGCTCGGATAGCAGCACGCCGCCGAACGCCTCCGTCCCCGAGGCCGACAATGGGCGGAACCGCTGTCCGGCGGGCAACGGAGCGATGGTCCGCAGTGTCGCCGCGATCGACCGGGCGCGGGCTGGCTGTTCCCGTACCAGCAGGTACCAGGCGCGCCGCAGCAGCGCCTCCCAGCGGCGTACCTGGTCGTCGTCCAGCGGTGCTGGCGCGGCGGTTCCGCGCAGGTTCCGGTACACGTCACGGTCGACTACCTCGATCCGTAGGGTGACGCCGCCTGCGGCGACCGTCAGCCGGATCGGATGGTGCCAGTGACGGTCACCGGGACTGGTCCGCTGCCCGATATCGTCGGTCATGGTGACAGCTCCGTCGCGGGCCACCACCCGGGCCCGGTGGCAACGCGGTGGCAACGACGCGGCGCCGACGGTGGGCAGCACCGCGAGTCCGTAGCGAGCCGGGACGTCGAGCTCGAAGCTGAGCCCGGCGCGCACTGCCGCAGCGGCGGCTAGGGTGTGCAGGTAGCCGAGGTCCTTCCAGAGCCGACCAGCGTCGGTGGCGGTGGCGGAGTGGTGGACCAGCCGGCGCAGGGCGTGTGCGGCCCAGACCCCGACCTGCGGCTGGGCGAGCACATCTTCGGTGGCGTCCGGATCGACCAGGTGCGCCCGGATCAGCAACTGCCAGGCGACGTCGACCGACGGTAGGGGACTTGCGGCCTCGGGATGTGTCCTAGCGATGTCCATGACGCTGCGTATCGCCAGCAGCCTCCAGCTCCGCTCTGACCGGCGTAGGGCTGCGACGCCCCGGTCATTCTCGGAGCCGGTAGCCAGGGCTTGGAAGTCCGCCGCAGTTATCGTGTGCGTGGCAGGTGTCTGGCCGGTCAACCGATCAGGTCTTCCGGTTGAGGGCCACCGGACGGGACCTCGCTGGAGAATGAGCCGTTGTAGTCGCTGACACTGCCTTCGGGGTCTGCGATCCAGTTCCGAACCCGGGCCATCGCGGCGGCCATGTCGGAACCGTCGACGCTGCGCAACGTCGCCACGTCCACCATCGACAGATCGAGCATCTCGGACTCGATTCCGGCCGGGGTGCTGTCCATCAGCGGTAGCCCTTCACGAAAGGTGACGGTCGATGTCCTCATCATCGCTCATCCCCGTACGGCAACGGAAGCGCCGAGGCACATGCGTCACAGCGGCGGCACCTACGCGGCGAGCCTCCGGACCGTCTCGGCGAGGTGGTCGACGGCCGGATCGTCGCCGGCGAAGAAGCGGACGGCGGCGACGAGTTCGGACAGTCCGGTGGCGTGCCGCTGACAGCCGCGGACGATGTTCACTGCGTCGATCCGCGCAGCCGGGTTGCGCCGGATCGAGGCGTAGACCGACGGGGGCAGCAGGGACAGGATCTCCTCGCGGTCGTTCGGCCGAAGAAACTCCGGGATCTCCAACAGCGCGGCCACCACTGCGGCGATCGCCGCCGTCGACGGCCGCGCCGGCCTGCCGGCGGTCTCTCGCGAGCCGGCCGGCTCCGCCGCCAGCAGCAGACCTTCGTCGCCGTAGGCGTTGCGGTACCACAGGTAGGTCGGGGTCTGCCCGGTCAGACCTTCGGCGTGCAACGCGGTGAACCGGGTACGGAGCCGGTCCGCGAGCCACTGTGCGTCGTCGAGCGCCGCGATGCCGTCGGCGTCCAGTAGCCGCAGCAGTTCCCGGCTGAACAGCCCGGTCCGCTGCCGGTCCAGGTTGGCGGCAGGCTGGCCGACGGCGGCGGCGAACAGCACGTCCTGGCTGCGCCCAGCGACCGGTTCACCGACTGGGAAGGTCTCGTGTCCGTCGATCCGGCGTGGCCGGGCCGGGCCGTGGGTCTGGCAGACGTCGACCAGCCACAGCTGCCGGTGCAGCGCCGTGACGAGGTCCGAGGCGTACGTCGCCAGCAGCGAGTCCAGGCCGAGGTCGACGGCGTCGGCGTCGGTCGCGTCGGCGTAGTAGAGCCGGCGCCGCCGACCGGGGTCGACGAAGCCGTGACCGCCCCAGTAGACGTACAGTTCCCGGGCGGAGCTGTCGGGCAGCTCGCGCAGCAGCAGTTGACGGACGGTGGTCCGGTCGGCGGGTCGCCGTCGCACCCCGGCCGGCAGATCGTCCTCGGGCGGCGCCGGGTCGGTGAGCAGGTCCACGTTCCCGGCGGGTACGCCGTGGGCGACGAAGAACCGTGCGATCCGGACGGCGTCGTGGACCGGCCCGGTCAGGGTCCAGCCGTCGCCGGCCTGGTAGGCGCCGACGCCGACGGCGACCACCCGGGCGTCGGGGTGCTGCGGTGCGGTCGTGGTCACTGTCCGACGGTACGGGCCGCCGACCCGGCTTGCGCCGTCCGGTGCCCGGCTCCAGCTCCGAGGCCGAGGCCCAGGCCCGTTCCGAAGCCCGGGCCGGGGTCGAAGCCCGGGCCGGGGCTGTAGCCGGGGCCGGGACCGGCTGGCTGGACTCCCGCCAACAGATCGCCGGTGGTGTGGGCCCGTACGTGGTCGGGGGCCGCGTCACCGGAGAAGCGGGTGACGACCGCCCGGACGTGTCGTTCGGCGACGTCGGCGAGACCGTCGTAGACGGCGGCGAAGACCTCCCGGGCGGGATCCCGTAGCCAGTTGGCCGGCAGCAGCTCGACCGGCAACTGCGGATCGAGGGTGGGGAACCGCCGGAAGGTGTCCATCACTTCGGTGCGGGCCCGTACCGCCGCCGGTCCGCTCACCTGACCGGAGTGCACCTGGGGCAGCAGCGCCTGCCACCGGTCGACGAAGTCGCCGTACTGTCCGGCGATGGCCTCGACGTCCCAGGCGTCGAGCGGGTCGCGACCGGTGGTGGCGCCCAGGTCGGCCTGCCGGCCACGGAAGACCGAGATGGTGCCGGGAGTGAGCTGGGCGAGATGGCGCATCGCGGGCCCGGGCAGCGTGCGGGGGGAGATCCACAACCCGTCGTACAGCGGCGCGAACCCCAGCCACCGGAGCTGGCCCCGCAGCGCCCGCCGTTGCGCGCTGTGCTCCTGCGGCAAGGTGAACGCGACCAGGGTCCACTGGCCGTCCCACGGCCGGGCCGTCGCGGTGGCGGTGAGAATCCAGTGTCCGCCGATCGCCAGGCTGGCGGCGGCGGCGTGGGCGAGCCGGTACGAGCTGTGCCGACCGCGTCGACTGCCTTCGAGTACCCCTCGGCGGGCGAGCCGGCTGATGGCGGTCCGGGCGCCGGCGGGGGTGACGCCGGATTCGGCGAGCAGCGCGACGATGGCGGCCGACGGCAGCCAGGCGCGGGTCCGCAGGGTGTAGTCGGCCAGCAGGGTCACCGCGAGGCCCTGCGGCGAGTTGCCGGTCTGCCGTCGGGGCAGCCGCACCGGCCGGCCCGCCTCCTCCGGATAGATCTCCTCGATGCTGAACAGGCTCGTCACGGGCACTCCGGCGTGGCTCGGGGGCAGCGGTACCGACTGTAGACGGCGTGATCTCCGGTTGGCGCAGGTGACCTGGGTTCATGGCAACGACCCGGGATTGTGATCGAGCTGTATCGATTGACACTTGTCTGTCCGGCGGGAACACTAAGTGCCACACATTGCCGTGCGAAGGCCGGGCGGGGCAGGGCCGGACGTCCCGCCGGCCGGCACACGACAGGGGACAGCACACGACAGGAAGGAGTCAGGTGCATGAGAGTCAGACGAAAACTGCTGCTCGGCATGGCGATGTCGCTGGTCGCCGCCGGCCTGGTCGTCCCGGCGCTCCGGCCGGCGTACGCGGCGTCGTTGGTCCAGGTGACCAACTTCGGTAACAACCCGGGCGGAATGCAGATGCACGTCTACGTGCCGGACAGCCGTCCGGCGAACCCGGCGATCGTCGTGGCGATGCACGGCTGCGGCGGATCCGGGCCCGGCTTCTACTCCGGCAGCGAGTTCGCCTCACTGTCCGACCGGTACGGCTTCATCGTGATCTACCCGACCGCCACCCAGCAGGCCGGCTTCGGCAACTGCTTCGACGTCTGGTCCGAGGCGGCGAGGCGGCGGGGCGGCGGCAGCGACCCGGTGTCGATCATGTCGATGGTCCAGTACGCCCAGCAGCAGTACGGCGGCGACCCCAACCGGGTGTACGCCACCGGCAGTTCGTCCGGCGGCATGATGACCAACCACATGCTGGCCGTCTACCCGGACGTGTTCAAGGCCGGGTCGGCCTTCATGGGAGTGCCGTACAACTGTTTCGCCAACGCGGCCGACTATCCGCCGTGGAGCAGCCAGTGCACCGGTGGCAACATGAACCGGACCCCGCAGCAGTGGGGTGACGCCGTCCGTCAGGCGTACCCGGGTTACTCCGGCCCGCGGCCGCGGGCGCAGCTGTGGCACGGCACCGCCGACACCCTGGTGCCGTACTCGTTGCTGCAGGAGGCGGTCGACCAGTGGACCAACGTGTTCGGGCTCAGCCAGACACCGACCCGTACCGACACCCCGCGGTCCGGCTGGAACCGCCGCCAGTTCGCTGACAGCTCCGGCACCGTCCAGGTCGAGGCGTACAGCATCCAGGGCGCCGGCCACAGCCTGCCGAGCGGCGGCATGGCCGCCGTTGCCATCGAGTTCTTCGGGTTGACCTCGACCCCACCGCCGACCACGGCTCCGCCACCCACCACCGCACCGCCGCCGACGACGGCTCCACCGCCCACCACCGCACCGCCGCCGACGACGGCTCCGCCACCGACCACCGTGCCGCCGCCGACGACTGCGCCGCCGCCCACCGGTGCCTGCCGGGTCGCGGCCACCATCAACGCCTGGAACAACGGGCTGACCGGGAACTTCCGGATCACCAACACCGGTTCCAGCGCCGTCAACGGCTGGTCGCTGGTCTTCACCCTGCCCGGCGGGCAGACCATCACCGGGGGCTGGAACGCCACCTACTCACCGAATTCGGGGCAGGTGACGGCCCGCAACATGTCCTACAACGCCAGTATCCCGGTCAACGGCTCGGTGGACATCGGCTTCCAGGCCACCCACACCGGCAACGCCGGCGCACCGAGCTCGTTCACCCTCAACGGTGCCGCCTGCACCATCAGCTGACCAGCGGCTGAACCACCGGTCCGGACAGGCTGGAACACCGGTCCGGGCAGTCAGACAAGGATGGTCCCCGGGGCCCCGCCGATCGGCGGGGCCCCGGGGACCATGTCCTGCAGTCGTCGACGTCGTCCGCCGGGTCGGCCTACTCGTAGTGGTAGGGCCAGTAGATGTACCGGCCGCTGACCCGCTTCCTGCCGGCCAGCCGGGCGGCCAGGTGACGCAGTGTCCGCATGGCTACCTCCTCGTTCGATCGAGGTGAGTAATTCTCATGACCATCGCACACCGGTTGCGGGTACGCAACGAGACGTGATCAGAACTTTCCGTCGACAAACCGGGCCCGCAGGCCGGCCGGTGCGAGCCGGCCGGCGAACCGCAGCCGGGTCGACGCGGCGTTCGACGACTCGACCGAGCCGCGCTGGGCCAGCCGGGAGACGGTGAGGGTGAGCTGACGCATGGTCAACGCCGTACCGATACAGACCCGGGGCCCGGCGCCGAAGGGCAGGAACGCCGCTCCCGGTGCCGGCCGGCCGGCGGCCCACCGGCCGGGGTCGAACTCGTCGGGCCGCTGCCACCACCGTGGATCCCGATGGATCAGGTACGCGCCGATCAGCACCTCGTCGCCGGGCCGCAGCGTCCACGGACCCAACCCGGTGGCCGTACGGGCGGTCCGGGTCATCAGCCACGCCGGCGGATACAGCCGCAGCGCCTCGTTGACCACGGCCTCGGCCAGCGGTAGCCGGGCCGCCGGCGGCGGGTCGCCGGAACCGGCCGGCCCGCCCGCCTCCGCCCGCAGCGCGGCGACAAGCTCCGGCCGGCTGGCGAGTTCCCAGGTCAGCGAGGTCAGCGCGGCAGCCGGCACGCCGTGTCCGCCGAGCAGGACCGGGCGCAGCGTCGACACGACCGCCCGGTCCGGCAGTGCCGGCCGGGCCGCCAGCAGCACGTCCAGTAGGTCCAGGGTGGATGTACCGGCCGAGGCCGTACCGGTCGGGGCGGTCCCGGCCCGACGGCGTCGCACCACCGACAGCAGGGCGTCGGTGAACGTGCGGTGTGCGCGGAAGAACCGACGGTTGCGCCGAATCGGCAGCCAGGCCGCGAACCCGTACTTCGCGGTCTCGAACGGCGCGGTGGCGGCGACGCCCTCGGCGAGCAGCTCCGGGACCCCTGCGGAGTCGGCTCCGAAGCAGTAATCGGCGATCGTCGCGGCGGCGTACTGTCGCATCATCGCCAGCACGTCGGTTTCCCGGCCGGCGGCGGCGTCGAGGTCCGCGTCGAGGATCTCGACGGTACGCCCGTCGAAGGCGGCGCTGGCCTGTCGGTCGAGACCGGCCCACGCGGCCCGACGGGCCGGCATCCAGGCCTCGGCCCGCTCGGCGGCCCGGTCGAGGTCGGGGCGGGCGTCGAACGGGGCCAGCTCGGGCAGAAAGGCGTTGCCCGGCCGGGTGAGCACGTCGTGGGCCAGCTCCGGGTCGATCACGAACACGGTGCGGTCGTCGAAGGTGAACACGTCGCCGTACTCGCGGTGATTGCGCTCGATGAAGCCGATCCGGTCGGCCTCGTAGGCCGGGGTGTTGCCGGTGAGCCAGTGCCCGCGCGGCCCCGGTGGCCGGTCGCCCTGCTTCAGCGGTGCCATCTGCGGCTCCTAACCAGGTGCAGGACCCCGCTACCGGGATCCTGCCTTCGTTCCCGGTGTCCGACGGCTGTCTACGCCTGGTGGTAGTACCACCACTCGTACCGGCCGCTGATCCGCCTCCTGCCCACCAGCCGGGCCGCCAGGTGCCGCAACGTCCGCATGTCCACCTCCTCGATCGGATTAGGTGAATGCTTTTCTTGATCGTGTCACCTGAGGATGCCGCACACAACGCCATCGCAGCGAAACAGCTTGTTACGTCTGCTCGGATGGTGCCGGCGGGGTGCCGGAACCGACCTCGGCGAGGCCAGGCGTGGTCAGGTTGGGTGCGGTCAGGTTGGGTGCGGCCTCAGACGTCGCGTCGAAGGAAGACCGTCGCCGCCACCGTGCCGATGACCCCGATCCAGCCGAGCAGGACGATCAGCCCGGTCACCAGATCCGGCACGGCGACCGCAGCAGCGTCCGACGCTCCGGCCAGCAGCCGACCGGCCCGCTCCGGCAGGACACCGGCGACGCCGGTGAACCCGGCCAGCACCGGGCAGACCACGAACACCAGCCCGAGCGTCACGGCCAACCCTGGTAGGACTCCGCGCAGCACGACCGCGACGGCGTGGCCGAGCAGCCCGACCAGGACCAGATAGCCGACCGCGCCGACCGACACCTGCACAGCGGCCCAGCCGACCGGCCGCACGGTGGCACCGGCGATCCAACCGGTCGTCAGGCCGGCACCCAGCGCCGCTGCGGCGGTGAGCGCAGCGACGACCAGGTACGCCGCCGCCCGACCGGCGAGCACCGTCCGCCGGTCCGGGCAGGCGACCAGGGCGGTCCGCAGCAGGCCGCCGGCGTACTCGGCCGCGCCGCCGAGGACCCCGATGATGATCGGGCCCGCCTGCAGGAAGGGAACCGCCCGGCAGGCCAGGGCCACGGCGTCGACACCCGCCGGCCCGCCTTCGCCGGTCGACCGGGCCGTGGCGACCGTCACGGCGACGACGGCGACCGCCGCGCCGACCGTACCGCCGAGGGTGGCGACGACACCCGGCAGTGTCCGCAGCTTGACCAGCTCGGCCGCGACGACGTCGCCGAGACCGCCGGTCACACGTCGCGCCGATGGAGTACCCCGGCGGCGACGGCGAGCAGCCCGAACGTCCAGCCGGCCATCACCAGCCCGCCGGCCAGTGGGGCGAGCGCGTCGCCGAAAGCGACGTGTTCGCGGGCGAACAGCCGGATGCCGGCGAGATCCGGCAGGTAGCGGGCCAGCGGGGTGACGTACGACAGCAGCAGTGACAGCGACACCAGCGAGTTGTTGACGATGAGCACGGTCATCGGCACGATCCCGTTGCGGGTCACGACGGTGACCGCCAGTGCGGTGAGCGCGGTCAGCGCCCAGTAGACGGCCGCGCCGACCGCCCGGACCACGGTGTCCGCCGTCGCGGTGGCGCTGGCGACGGTGGCGGCACCGGCGTTGGCGCCCGCCCCGCCGACGACAGCATGGGCCAGGGCCAGCGACGCGGGCACCGCCACCCCGGCCGTCACGGCGACCAGCCCCACCGCGACCAAAGCCTTCGCCGCCAGCACCGGCAGCCGCCGGGGCGCGGCGGTCAGCGTCGTGGTGATCTGCCGGCCACCGCCGCTGTCGCTGCTGTTGGCGGTGTACTCGCTGCCGACCACGACGACGCCGATGACGACCGCGCCGACGGTGCCGAGCGGCACAGCGGCGAAGAACGCCTCCGGCGCGGACGTGTACGCGACCAGTTCGGGACGGCCGGACGCCAATGCGCCGCGTACCGTGACCGAGTTGACCAGGGTGATCGCGACCGATCCGATGACCGCGACGGCCATCGCGACGGCGGTCGCCGGCAGGGTGACGGCCTTGCGCCATTCGGCGGCGACCGTGTCGAACGCCGTCACCGGGCGCCGGGCCGCGCGTCGCTGCCGGTGAGGGCGAAGAACGCCGCCTCGGCAGTGCCGTGTCCGGCGACGACCTCGGCCAGCGGGCCGGCCGCGACGGTCCGGCCGTCGGCGACGACCACCAGGTCGTCGGCGATGCCGGCGAGTTCGCCGATCAGGTGACTGGACAACAACACCGTCCCGCCGGCGTCGGCGTGGGCCCGCAACAGCCGCCGGACCCACCGGACGCCGTCCGGGTCGAGTCCGTTGACCGGTTCGTCCAGCACCAGCGCCGCCGGCTCACCGAGCAGCGCGGCGGCGAGCCCGAGTCGGCGACCCATCCCGAGGGAGAACCGGCCCGCCCGCTGCCGGGCGGCCTCGGCCAGCCCGACCTGGTCGAGGACCTCGTCGACCCGGCGTCGGGGGATCCCGTTGCTGCGCGCCAACCAGGTCAGATGGCTGCGGGCGGTACGGGACCGGTGCGCGCCGGAGCCGTCGAGCATCGCACCGACCGTGTGCAGCGGCCGGCGCAGCTCTCGGTACGGCCGTCCGGCGACCAGGGCCCGGCCGGCGTCGGCGCGGTCCAGACCGAGCAGGATCCGCAGGACGGAAGACTTCCCGGCCCCGTTGGGGCCGACGAATCCGGTCACCCGACCGGGCACCGCCTCGAAGCTGACGCCCCGCAGCACCTGTCGGGCACCTCGCCGTTTGACGACGTCGTCGATGAGCAGCATGCCTGCCATCCCACCGCCGATCCGTCGCCGTGTCGTCGGGCCGGGGACGGGACCTGCGGACCGGTCCTGCGACCGTGGTCGTGCGACCACGGTCCGATTGTCGGCCCGACCCGGCGGACCTAGACTCGGGCCGGTGGACAGCAGTGGGCGTCCGACCTGGCGTTCCCGGGTGTGGCTGGTCGCCGCCGCGCTGGCCGCCGTCCTTGTCACGCTGGCCCTCGTGACCGGTGCCGAAGGGCCGGCGGCGCTGGTCGTTCCGGCCCTCGCGATCGTCTCGGCGTTCGTCGTGCTGGCCTGGGCCTTGGTCCGCAGCCGCCGGCAGCGCCGCCGCTACGAGGAGCAGCTGACCGCCTGGGCCGCCGAGCGGGCCGGTCAGACCGAACGCTTGCGGATCGCCCGTGACCTGCACGACCTCGTCTCACACGGGCTGGGCCTGGTCACGGTGCGGGCGGCGGCCGCCAACCGGGTGGCCGGCGTGGGCGGTGACGCGGAACGTGCCGCCGCACTCGCCGACATCGAGCGGGTGGCCCGCGAGACGACCACCGAACTGCGACGGCTGCTCACCGTCCTGCGTACCTCGGGTGACGGGCCGGCACCGGTGCTGCCGGCGGCGTCGCTGGGCGACCTGCCGGGGATCGTCGGCGCGGCCCGGGACAGCGGGCTGCCCGCCGCGCTCGACCTGGCGGAGCTGGGCACGGTCTCGTCCGGGGTGCAGCTGGCGGTGTGTGCGGTGGTCCGGGAGGGACTCCACAACACCGCCCGGCACGCCGGGCCGACCGACGTCCGGGTCAGGGTGCACCGCGACGGGGACGCGGTGGTCGCCAGCGTCCGTGACGGCGGACCCGTTGCCGGATGGTGCCCGCAGCCCGGCGCCGGCCACGGGCTGACCGGGCTACGCGAGCGGGTGGACGCCCTCGGCGGGTCGCTGCACGCCGGTCCGGTCGGTCCCGGGTTCCACCTGGTGGCGCGGCTACCCGAGCCTGGGGCGGCGGGGTGACGTCGCGACCGGCGCGCCGACCCGTGCGGGTCCTGGTCGCCGACGATCAACCGTTGCTGCGGCACAGCCTCGCCATCGTGATCGACAGCGTCGACGACCTGGTGGTGGTCGGTTCGGCCGCCACCGGCGCGGACGCGGTGACCCTCGCACGGCTGCTGCGTCCGGATGTCGTCCTGATGGACATCCGGATGCCCGGCGGGGACGGCATCGCCGCCACCCGCGCGATCACCGGCGACGGCACGCTGCGCGACGTGCGGGTGGTGGTGCTCACCATGTTCGAACTCGACGAGTACGTGTACGGAGCGTTGCGTGCCGGCGCGAGCGGATTCCTGCTCAAGGACACCCACCCGGACCGGCTACTCGACGCCGTCCGGCGGATCCACGCGGGGGAGTCGTTGTTCGCTCCCAGCGTCCTGGCCCGGATCGTGGCGCACTACGTGGACCGTGCCGACCGGCGCGCCGGGCGTCGGGCGCCCACCCTCGACGGGCTCACCGACCGGGAGAAACAGGTGCTGGTCCAGGTCGCCGAGGGCTTGTCCAATGACGACATCGCGCAGGTACTGACCATTTCGGTGAAGACCGTCAAGACCCACATCGGCAACCTGCTGGCCAAGCTGTCCGCCCGGGACCGGGCACAGCTGGTGATCGCGGCGTACGAAAGCGGCCTGGTCCACCCGCGACCCGCCGGCCGGCGGTCCTCCTGAACAAGCTGTCCGGCGGTCCTTCTGAATATGCTGGACGGCGCCAGTCGGTCGATGGGCGGGCAGTGGCCACCCGAACGACGGCGCAACCTTGACCGGTCACCGGACCGGCCTGCGGTCCGTACCCTGCGAACCTGACGATTCTGCTGGTATGACGAGGAGGGTCGGATGGATTCGGCGATGTCACGCGACGTCGACCGGCGGCGGTGCGGGACCGGCTGCGGCCGGCGGCCGGGGTGGGCGGTGATCAGCCAACCCCGGCCGTCCGGACCGGACGTGCTCAGTGGTGGTGCAGCGGTCGGGTGACCGCGGCGAAGGCGTCGACGATGCCGTGGCCGTAGAAGCCGTTGAAGCTGGTGCCGCCGTCGCAGTAGGCGTCCCATTCGGGGGACCGGCCCTCGTTGGCGTAGGACACCAGGCGCGGCTCGGGGCAGGCCGTGTCGGCGGCGGTCCGGTACAGGTGCCGTTCCACCTTGTCCGGGTCCAGGGTCAGCCCGCCCCGGCGGCCGTCGCGCTTGCCGTACCGGCTGACGATCAGCGCGGCCACCCCGGAGACGTGCGGCGACGCCATCGAGGTGCCCTGCAGGTACGTGTAGTAGCCGCAGGTCCCGGCCGACGTGCACTCCTTGAACACGTACGACTCGGCGTCCGGCACGATGTTGCCGTCAGCGTCGACCGCGCCCTCCTCCTGCAGTACGTGCAGCGGGTACGACGACAGGATGGTGTTGTCGTAGGTCCGGTGGGTCGGGGTGCCGTACCCGTCGCGGAACCAGCCGCCGGGCGCGGCGACCGAGATCTCCTCGGTGCCGTAGTTGGAGTAGTCCGCCTTGGCCTTCGACGGGCCGAGCGCCGACACCCCGATCACGTGTGCGCCTTCGACCGGCAGGTCCCAGCAGGTGTCGTTGTCGATGGTGCGCAGCCGGGGGGTGCCGCCGTAGTTGGGGCTGGACGAGTCCGGGCGGGGGTCGCCCAGGTCCTCGTGGTTGTTGCCGAGCGAGCCGACCAGCGTGACGCCCCGCTTGTGCGCGTACCGCAGCGCCCGGTTGACCGCCTCGATGGTGGCCCGCTGCGACGCCTGCTCCTCGGCGGAGTCGGCCGGGTTGTCCAGGCAGTTGTACAGCCACGGGTCGATGTAGAACGACATGTTGACCACGTCGATGCCGGCGTCACCGGCGTAGACCAGGGCGTTGACCACCGAGTCGAGGAAGAAGTAGCCGGAGTCCTGGCCACCCTTGAGCGCCACCAGGGTGACGTTGGGGGCGACGCCGGACAGGCCGAAGCGGTTGGCGGCGGCGCCGATGGTGCCGGCGACGTGGGTGCCGTGGCCGCTGTCGTCGCGGTCGACCGGGTCCAGGCAGGACTCCACCTCGCACGTCCCGTCGATGTCGGGGATGTCGGGGGCGAAGTTGCGCGACAGCGAGTAGCTGAAGTTGGGCCTGATGTCCGGGTGCTGACCGTCGACCCCGGTGTCCAGGATGCCGACGGTGACCCGCCGGTCGCCCGGCTCGACCCGGCGTGACTTGTCCGCCCGCATCATCGGCAGGCCCCAGAGCTTGTCGTCGAGCGGGTCCATCCGGGTGCCGCGTCGCCCGGCCGCCCCGGCGGATGTCGCGCCGGCGATGCGGTGCTCCTGCTCCACCGTGTCGAAGCGCTGGCGTGGCGCGTACCCGATGGCCCGCTTCTCCGCGGCGCCGAGCAGCGCGGGAGCGGCGGCGACCTTGGCGGCGAACTCGGCGTCGTCAGTGACGACCTGGTACATGCCCACGTCGACGGTGCTGCCGGTGACGGTGCCGCCGGCGGCCTCGATGGCCGCTGTCGCCTCGGCGGTGCCGGTGCCGGCCTCGGCGACCACCGTGTACTCGGTGACGTCGCCCGAGGCGCCGGGGGCGGCGGCGGCCGGTCCGGCCGGTACGGCGCCCAGCAGGGCCAGGGTCGTCGCGGTAGCGACGGCACCGGCGGTGAAGCGTCTGCTCACCACATCATCCCTTCGTAGAATGTGCACGGACGAACCGTGATCGGCGCCGCCGGGGGCGGCGACGCTTGAGGTAATCTACCGCCGGTTCCGCCGTCACACGATCCACTGCGGTTGCAATTCGCCCGCTCCGTGCAGCGGGTGGCGGCGGCAGACTGGCCGGTTCAGTGCGTCTTGCCGAGTCGCCAGTAGCCGGTGAACGCGATCCTGCGTTTCGGGACCCCGATTTCGACCAGGTGGCGGCGGGCCCCGGCAGGCAGGGCCTGCTCGCCGGCGAAGTAGGCGGACACCGTGGTCGGACTGTCGGTCGTCCAGGCCTGCGCCGCGGCGAGCGCGAGGCTGCCCGGCCGGGTCCCGGCCGGCCGGGGCAGCCAGCGGACCTCGAACCCGGCGGGTGCGTCGACCGGCTGGGCGTCGGCGGGGTCGGGGATCTCGACCAGGGCCAGGCCGGTGGCGTCGCGCGGCAGGTCCCGCAGGATGCCGACGATCGCCGGCAGCGCGGTCTCGTCGCCGGCCAGCAGGTGGAACGTGGTGTCGGGGGCGAACTCGTATCCGCAGCCCTGGTCGAGCAGAGCGACGGTGTCACCGGCCTTGGTGCGTTGCACCCAGCGGCTGGCGACCCCCTCGTCGCCGTGCACGACGAAATCGATGTCGAGTTCGCGGTCCTGTGGCCGGAACGCGCGGACTGTGTAGTTGCGCAGGTGTGGGCGGGTCGCCGACGGGATCCGCAGGTACTTCAGGTAGCCGATGGTGTCGGCCCGGTTGGGCAGGTCGAAGGTGGTCTCGCCGTGTTCCTGCGGCAGGAAGAGCCGGAACCAGTGGTCGAATCCGTGGTCGGGCAGGCGCTGCAACTGGTCGCCGCCGAGGGTGACCCGGATGAAGTTCGGGCTGATCCGTTCGGTGCCGACGACGTTCACCACACACAGCGTGGTGTGCTTCTTGGCATCCTTGAAGCTCATGGTTCTCCTTGTCGCACGGGGGCGCGCCCGGCCGAGCGGCGGAGGCCGGTGCGGCTGCGTGGTCACGGGACTCCCGGGAGGTCAAGTCAGGTTTGCCTAACCTTAATTGGTCGTCCGGGTGTCCGGAAGGTCGACCCGCAGCGGATCGTCGCGGCACCGCTTCCGACGGCAACGGAGCGCGGGCCGCCCACCCACCGGGTGGACGGCCCGCAGCGCGCCGAAGCGCGTCCGGTCACTGGGTGAGCTCGGCGACCTCCTCGGCGGTCAACCGACCCCGCGACGGCGTCGCCGCCGCGGACCGGGCGGCGGCGGTGGACGCGGTCGGCGACGGGTCGACCGCCGGTGGGTCGGCCGGCCGCCGCCAGTGCCAGTCGGTGACCGCCTGGTACGCGGCGGCCACCGACAGCAGACGGTCCTCGGCGTACGGTTGCCCGCCGAGGATGGTGCCGATCGGTACCCCGCCGCCGGAGAAGCCGATCGGGAACGCGATCTCCGGCAGCCCGACGATGTCGAACGGCACCGGGCTGGTCTGCACCACCACATCGCAGCTACTGAAGATCTGGTCCAGAATCCGGTCCAGCAGCAGCAGCTTGGCGCGCTGGCCGGTGACCCACCCGTTGGCGCCCAGCAACGCGCCCTGCAGCCAACTGGTCACCGACACCCCGAAGCCACGCAGGTCACTGCGCAGGTACGGCATGAACGGCTCGCTGCGCTCCGGCAGCCGTACGTTGTTGAACGCGCTGCCGGTGAGCAGGCTCCACTCGTCCGGGAACGGCACCTCGACCAGCTCGCACTCCGGTATGGCGGCCATCTCGGCGAGGAACGCCCGGCGGGCCGCCGCCGTCTCCGAGCCGCCGTCGGCATAGCCGGGCAGCACCCCGATCCGGGTCTTCCAGCGCATCCGCAGGCTGTCGCCGTCGTAGCGGGGCGTCGCCGCGTTGATCAGGTTCGGCACCGGCGGCAGGCCCTGGCTGCGCGGGTCGGCCGGGTCCGGCCCGGCCATCGCCATCAGCATGATCGCCGCGTCCTTGGCGTCGCGGGCGAGCGGGCCGGGATGGTCGCGGGTGTAGGTGAGCGGGACGATCCCGGCCAGCGACACCCGGCCCATCGTCGGTTTTATGCCGGTGAGGTTCTGGGCGTTGGACGGCGAGGTGATCGAGCCGCCGGTCTGAGTGCCGATCCCCGAGCTGGCCAGCCGGCCGGCGACGGCGGTGGCGGTGCCGGTCGACGATCCGCCCGGGTTGGTCGACGGGTTCGTCGGCGTCCAGGCGTTGACGGTGGTGACCTGACCGTTGGGCAGGGTCGCCCGGGTGGTGGCCAGCGGACCCATCTGGGTCTTGCCCAGCACGATGCCGCCCTGCACGACCAGCTTGGCGACCGAGGTGGCGTCGTACGGTGGGACGAAGTCCTGGAACAGGTACGAGTTCGCGGTGGTCGGCACGCCCTCGGTGAAGTAGTTGTCCTTGATGGCCAGCGGGATGCCGTGCAGCGGCCCCCGGTACGGCCGGTTGGCCCACTGCCGGGCGGCCTTGACCGCCGCCTCCGCGAGCACCACGTTGAACGCCTGGTACGTCGACTCGTACGCGGTGATCCGGTCCAGGTAGGCCTGCACCAGCTCGACCGGCACGATCTTGTTGTGCCGGATCATCCAGGCGGCTTCCGAGATGGTCCATTCGGTCGGATCGGACATAGCCGACTCGCGTGGTTTGTTGTACGCGGCTCCCCGGTCCAGATCCGGGTTGAATGTGACGGCCGGGGCGCTGGTGTCGCTCGGCGCGGCCGAGGCGAGCCCGGCCAGGCCGGGCAGCGCCACGGTGCCGACAGCGGCGGTGGCTGCCAGCGCGGCGGTGCGGGCCAGGAACGCGCGGCGGTCGAGGAGCCGGTCGAGCGGCAGTTGTACGCCTGTCGAAGCGTCTGTCATGGCGTCCTCTGTTGTCATCGGATTCCTTCCGTGGATACTCCGGCCTTCAGGCCGGGGAGGAAACGGAACTCCTGCGGAGCAGGGCAGGGAAAGCCGATCCGGTGCCGAGGCGGATCGGCGTCCACCGCACACGCGACCCCATGGCTCACGACCGAATCGCTAGACTGTGGACTGTGTCCAGGACCGTGAAGCGGGCGTTCAGGTACCGCTTCTACCCCACCCCCGGGCAGGCCGCCGAGCTTGCCCGGACGTTCGGTTGTGTCCGGCTGGTCTACAACATGGCGCTGGCCGCCCGCAGCGAGGCGTGGACCCTGCGTCGGGAACGGGTCACCTACAACGCCACGTCGGCGATGCTGACCGCGTGGAAGAAGACCGACGACCTGGCGTTCCTCAACGACGTCTCCTGCGTCCCTCTGCAGCAGGCGCTGCGGCACCTGCAGACCGCGTTCACCAACTTCTGGGCGAAACGGGCCCGGTACCCGACGTTCAAGTCGAGGAAGAGGTCGCGGCGGTCGGCGGAGTACACCGCCAGCGCGTTCCGGTGGCGCGACGGTCGGCTGACCCTGGCGAAGATGTCCGATCCGTTGGACATCGTGTGGTCCCGACCGTTGCCGGAGGGCGCGGCGCCGTCGACGGTGACGGTGTCGCAGGACCCGGCGGGCCGCTGGTTCGTCTCCCTGCTCTGCGACGACCGGATCGAACCGGCCCCGGCGTCGGGTGCCGTGGTGGGGGTCGACGCCGGCCTCGACAGCCTGTTCACCCTGTCCACCGGGGAGAAGATCCCCAACCCGAGACATGAACGCCGCGACCGGCGGCGGCTGGCCCGCGCCCAGCGGAACCTCGCACGCAAGGCCAAAGGCTCGGCGAACCGGGCCAAGGCCCGGCTGGCGGTGGCCCGGATTCATGCCCGGATCGCCGACCGCCGCCGCGACCACCTGCACAAACTCAGCACTCGGCTCGTTCGTGAAACCCAAACGATCGTGATCGAGGACCTGACCGTCCGCAACATGACGGCCAACCACCGTCTGGCCCGCGCCGTCTCCGACGCGGGCTGGCGGCAGTTCCGCAGCATGCTGGAGTACAAGACGCGCTGGTACGGCCGCGACCTGGTGGTCGTGGACCGCTGGTTCCCGTCGACCCGACTGTGCTCCGCGTGTGGCGTACTGGCCGAGCGGATGCCGTTGGCGGTCCGGTCGTGGACCTGCCGGTGCGGGCAGGCCCATGACCGGGATGTCAACGCGGCACGGAACATTCTCGCGGAGGGGCTCTCCGTGATTGCCTGTGGAGGCGGTGTAAGACCTCACCGGGAGTCCTCCTCTCGGACGGGGCGGTCGTCGGTGAAACAGGAACCCCCTGGGGCGACCCAGGGAATCCCCGTCCTTAGGGCGGGGAGGATTGTCAACGGGGCTTGCGCCATTCGGTGCTGATCGACGGGTAGAGGACCGGTGCGGGCTGCTGGGACAGTGCCATGGCGGTCGCCGGGTCGCCGGCGTCCGGGGTCGGCATCTGGTAGGCGGCGAGGGCCGGCACCGTACTGCGCATGAAGGACCGCAGCGACGCGAGGACCGAGTCGCGGCCGGGAGAGCCGGTGACCGGGTCGGCGGTGGTGCCGGCCGGCAGTTGGTCGAGGTCGATGCCGAGCGAGGCGAGTTGGGCGACGATGAAGGTGTTCAACTCGTCGTCGGTCGGAGGGGTGGGGGCCATGGAACCTCCTGGCGGTGAAGCGGTGGCCACAATCTCCGGCCGGTTGATGTCGGCACCGTGACGCGGCTGTCACGTGATCATGAATCCGCGCAGCTCAGACCAGGTCGGAAGGTCACTGTGTCGGCAGTGGTACGGATTGCCAGCTGGTGCCGTCGACGGTGACCGAGCCGGGCGCGCCGGGCTGCCCGGCGGAGACCCACAGCCGTCCCGGCAGGGCACCGAGCTCGCCGTACGGGCCGGCGGTGCCGGCGGTGAAGGTCGTGCCGTCGTCGTCGCTGGTCCACGTCGGCACCGTGTGCCGGCCGAGGCCGCCCACCAGCAGCCGGCCGTCGTCGCCGACGGTGAGCGCGCTCTGGTCCAGCCTGGGCAGCGGGACGGCCAGGTCCTGCCAGCTGCGCGCGCCGTCGGTGGTACGCCACAGCACCGGCCGGGCGGCCGACGAGCCGGTCTCGCCCGCGTCGATCGGGTCGAACAGGACGAACGCCTGCCGGGCGTCGCGGGCCGCGAGGCCGGCGACCAGGGCGCCGGCCGGTCCGGCGGTGGTCCGCCAGCTGGCGCCCCGGTCGGTGCTGACCGCGATCACGGTGCCCGGCCCGTCTCCGGCCGCTCCGGCGGTCCAGATCGCCCCGTCCGGGGCCACGTACACCCGTCCGCCGACCGTCGGCGGATCGGCCAGCCGGTACACCGTGCCCGCGACCGGGTCGACCGCGACCGGCGGGCGCAGGTCGGCGCAGTGGGTCAGACAGTCGACCGGCTGTGCCTCGGGCGGGAACACGGTGACGGTGCGGGTCGTCGCGGTGGCGTCCCGCCAGGTCCGGCCGGCGTCGGTGGACACGTGGTCGGTTACGCCGACGCCGACCAGGAAGACGTCCGGGGTGAGGCTGAACGCCACCGCCCGGGACACCGGGTGGCCGTCCGCGTCGTGCAGGCAGTCCGCGGTGGTGTCCGGTCCGTTCAGCGGCAGCCACGTCGATCCGGCGTCGTCGCTGCGGGTGAACCGGAACCGGCAGTCCTCGCCGGGGCCGTCGAAGCCCACCACGGTCCGGTCGTCCCACACGGTCATCCGCAGCGGGCCGGGTGGCGCGGGGCCGTCGGACCGGTGACGGCCCACCGTGGCGGCCAGGCCCGGGGCGACCAGCGCCACCAGCAGCAGGCCGAGCGCGGCGGCGACGATCATGGTCCGCCGTCGCCGTCGGGCCCGTGCCCGGAGCCGGTCCAGTGCCGGCTGGATCACCGCTTCGCTGATTCGCTCCCGGTCGAAGGTGGTCAGCCGCAGGTCAGGCATGGCTGCTCCGGGTGTAACTGGTCGACGTGTCGACGAGCAGACCGGCGAGGGCCGTCCGGCCTCGGGAGAGTCGCGACTTGACGGTGCCCTCGGTGACGCCGAGCGCGTCGGCGACCTCGGCGACCGGCAGGTCGGCCAGGTAGTGCAGGGCGATCGCGTGTCGTTGCCCGGCCGGCAGCTGGCGCAGCGCCCGCATCAGCGCGACGTGCTCGGCCGAGCTGTCGGCGATCAGCCGTTCGGTGTCGACCGGGGCGGCCAGCCGGGGGAGCAGCCGGGCGAGAACGGCCCGGCGGCGGTGCCGGCTGCGGGCGACGTTGACCGCCACCCGGCGTAGCCACGCCTCCGGGTTGTCCAGCTCGGCGAAGCGGTGCGGGGCGAGCAGGGCGCGGACGAACGCCTCCTGCACCGTCTCCTGTGCCTCGCCCAGGTCGCCGGTGACGGCGTACAGCTGCACGACGAGCCGCCGGTAGCTGCCGGCGTACACCTGGCCGACGACGTCGTCGGGGTGCGCCAGGCCGCCGCCGTCGGCGTCCGGCGGGGATTCTCCCATGCAGTGCCCGACTCCCCGGCGGTCCGGAAGGTTCCATCCGTCGGCCGGTGGGCGGCTCAGCCGGTGTCGCCGGTCGGGGTCGCCGGGGCCGGATGGCAGCCGGGCGGGTCCTCCGGCTGTGCCCGGCCACAGTAGAAGACCTCCGTGGGTTCCTGGTCGACCTGCGGCACGCTGGCCACGTACATCAGCGACAGTCGCTTCTCCACCGGCTCACCGGTGTCCGCCGAGAACCGGGTGGGCCCGGTCACCCCCGGGTACGCCGCTGCGGCGTTCTGCCGCAGCACCTCGGTGAAGACCGCGACCGGGCTGACCGCCCGCGCGTCCCACGGCCGGGAGCCGACGTTCAGCCGGGCCGCGAGCTGCTCCACCGCCGCGATCAGCATCATCGTCGCGTCGTAGGCCAGCGCCACGCGTTCGCCTACCGGCGGCCCGGAGCCGTCCACGCACCGCCGTTCGCCGAGCAGGTCGTCGCGCCGGATCAGGTCGAGGAACCGGCGGCGTGACTCGTCGGCGACCGCGTCGGTCACCAGCCGGGTGCACATCGCCAACGCGGCCTTCGACACGTACGTCACCGGCAGGTTGCCCGGCGCGTTCGCCCGCAGCTGGTGGTTGGCCAGGTATCGGTTGACCGAGTCGTCGGCCACCAGATGCAGCGGAGGATTGTTCCGGCAGCCCCGCAGCGCCTCCAGGAACTCGTCGAACTCCGAGTACCGGCCGGCGAAGAAGAGCAGACCGGGGTAGCCGCACTCGTGACCGAGCGAGTCGCCGACCCGGAACGGCCGCGCGGTGGCCTGCTCGCCGAGCCGCTCGGTCAGGCCGGTGACCAGTGTGTTGACGTACAGGTCATCGGCGAGCGGGCTGTTGTCGCCGGTGGTGTAGTAGATGTGCGCCTCGGACAGGCCGAGCACCCGGGTGGCGTACGCCGACACCAGCTCGGCCTGGTCGGCGTTGGGCGGGACCATCTGCAGGTAGAGCCGCGAGTTGCGGTGCAGCCCGTCGGCGGACAGCGTCGGCGCGACCGCCGGCAGCCCCACCTCGTTGAGTCGCCGCAGGGCCCGGGCCGTGGTGGTGCGGCTCTCCACCAGGCCGACCACGCCGACCACCGTCGGATCCCGGCGGGCCAGCCCGGCCAGCAGCTCCACAGTCCGCTCCGCGTGTCGCATCTGCTTGCCGCCGTTGGCCACCACGATGCGCAGCAGCGCCTGGCCGTCGGTGCTCGCCGACGCCTTCATCCGGGCGTACTGGGCGACCGCCATCCCTTCGAGTTCTTCGCGTTCGGAGACGTAGGAGACCTCTCGGGGACCGGTCCGCTGGCCGGTCATGATGCCCAGATAGACCAGCGTCATCAGCGGGCGGCGGCGCTGGCTGCTCCGCCAGACCTGCATGACCTCCTCGTTCTGCCGGAAGATGCGTTCCTGTACCCCGCGCAGCGCCTCCTGGCCCGGGTCGTGGTTGAACACGTACGCCAGGTTGTCGCTGTAACCGACGCACTCGCCGTCGATCAGCCGCAGCGAGATCTCGCCCTGCCCCGGGTGCGGCAGGCAGCCCGGACCCCACCGCCCGCCGGCCCAGAACAGTCCACCGGCGAGCAGGGCCAGGACCACGGCGGCGGCGACGGTTCGCCGGGCCCACCACGGTGGCGCCGGCGGTGCGAGGTCGGCGGCGGTCGGGTGCCCGTAGCGGTCGTCGGGGTCGGCGGTCGCCGCCAGCGGCAGGATCCATGCGTCGGCGCGGCGTAGCCGCCGCTGCTCCGGCAGGGCGTCGCGCCACTCGTCGAGGCCGATGTCCACCTCGGTCAGCCGGATCGGGGTCGCAGCGTCCGGTACCGGGGCGTAGCCTTCGGCCGCGGTGGCCAGGATCAGCAGGGGGTCCCACCGGCCGGTCTCGTTGCGGACATCGTTGACCAGCCGCAGCAGGGCGTGTCCGGCGTTGTCCGGTGCGACGTCGCGCAGCAGCAGCACCGGATAGGCGGTGCGCTGCCAGCCGTTCGGTGACCAGACGCGGCGCAGATGTCCGGCGCGCAGGTCCTCCAGGAAGGCGTGCACGAGCAGTTTGCGCACCTGCTCGGGCTGTTCCCCGGTACGCAGGTCGGTGGTGAGTCGTTCGGCGAAGCCGATGAAGGTGCCGCTCTGTCGTGGCGCGAGGTACTGCTGGCGCATGAACCAGCGGTACCGGCCGCCGATCACCGGTAGGCGTCCGGACAACGCGGCCCGGAAGACCACGTCCGGGACCGCCCGCAGGACCAGCCAGAGCAGCAGCCGGTACGCGGTGGCGAACATGGTCTCGGCGTCCGAGGCGCCGCTCAGGTTCTCGGCGGCCGGCCGGCGGCGCCAGTCGCGGAGCATCTGGGTGAGCCGGGCCCGGCGTTCGGTGACCTCGACGTCGGCCAACCGCTGGTCCATCAGCCAGCGGGCCAGCGGATAGTGGCGGAAGGTGAACGGCTCACCGCCGAACGCGTCGAGGGCGAGCTGGTGGTGCATCGCGTCGAGCAGCGGGCGGATTCCTGCTCCGTCGGGGAACTCGGTGGCGTCGACGTCGACATGCGGCACTCGGCGGTGGGCCGGCCGGCGGAGCCGGCGCAGCAGCCCGGCGTGCACCTCGGACCCGGCAGCGCCAACGGCCACGACGACCGGCAGATCGTGCTCGCCGCGCCGGGGCCGGCGCAGCAGCCGGCCGACGAGGGTCAGCAGTTCGGCCACGCCCCGGGAGGCGAGCCGGTCACGTGCCCGGTTCGCACCGGCCTCCATGGTCACCTCGGCACTCCGATCCTGCGGTCGAGCGGACGGTCCATCCAGTGTCGGTCAGGGCTGCCACCTGCTGGCTTGCGGACCGGACGATTAGGGCAGAATGCCCGGCGGTTTGACGGGAATCCGTCAGGTCCGTCGGCAAGGTAGGGACGATGATCCACTGTCCCGAGCCGCGCCGGTAGGAAGATGAATGCGGATAAGACCGGCGTGGATGATTAAAGTGGATCTTCGACTGTCCCGGGCGGACATCATCCGGAAACCTTCGTCAGTACTATCACTGACATGTCACGTCGAGAACGGCTCGCGGACCCCACGGCCGCCCAGGAGTTGGGCGGGGCTGCGGACGGGGTGCAGCCGGGGACGCAGGATCCCGAGTCGGTAATGGACTCCGCCGCCGCGCCACCGCGTCGCCGTCGCCGCGGGCTGCGGATCGCTCTGACGGTGCTCGTGGTCCTGACGCTGCTCGGTGGCGGTGGACTGCTCGCCGGTGGGTTCTACCTGCGGTCGATCGAGTCCGGGATCGAGCGGGTGGAGGCGTTCGTGGACGTGCCGGAGGAGTTCCGGCCGGAAAAGGTGACCACCGCCACGAACATCCTCATCCTCGGCAGCGATACCCGGGACCCGCAGAGCACGTCGGGCTCCCGCAGTGACACGATCATCCTGGCGCACATCGCGGCCGACCGGCAGAGCGCCCAGCTGATCTCCATTCCCCGGGACACCTGGGTCTTCGTGCCGGAAAACCAGGAAGGAACATACGGCGGACGGGAAGCGAAGATCAACGCCGCGTATGCCTGGGGTGGTATCCCGCTGATGGTGCAGACCGTCGAGGAGTTCACCGGAGTACGGGTGGACAACGTCGCCCTGGTGGACTTCGCCGGATTCCGGGAGATCGTCGACGCGCTCGGCGGGGTCGAGATCGACGTCGAGGAGGCGTTCACCTCCAACCATTCCCTCAACCCTGACAACCGACGGTCGTTCGCCGCCGGCCCGCAGACGATGGACGGCGCGGCGGCCCTCGACTACGCCCGCGAGCGGTACGCCTTCGCCGATGGCGACTTCGCCCGGATCCGCCACCAGCAGCAGGTCATCAAGGCCATCCTGGAGAAGGCGGCCTCCGGTGGGGTGCTGTCCAGCCCGGCCACGCTGAACTCGTTCATCCGGGCCACGGCCGACGCGGTGGCGGTCGACGAGACGTTGTCCCTGCTCGACTTCGGCATGGACCTGCGACACCTGCGCGGCGACGACCTCACCTTCGTCACCAGCCCGACCGAGGGCACCGGGCGGGTCGGTGACGAGAGCGTGGTGTTCGCCGACACCGAGGCGGCCGCTTCCTTCTATGACGCGGTCCGTCGCGACGCGGTCGACGAGATCCTCGCCGCTGCGCGGTGACCTCCGGCACCGACCACCAGCCCCGCTCCATCGAACCGGGAAGGCATGGCCAAGTCGTGGAAGCCCCGTTGCTGCCGCTGGTGCCCCGGCCACGGCCGGACGAGGGGCCGGATCCGTCGACTGGCGCCACCGCCGTCCTGCCGTACGCCGGTTCGCGGGCATCGAGCCGCACCCGGCCGCTACGGGCCTGGATGATCGCCGCCCCGGTGGACCTCGCCGCGTTGCTCGCTCCGCTGCTGATCTCGAACCGTTACTGGCGGGGCACCCTGTTCATGGCGGCGTTGACCATCGCCGTCTTCGCGTTCAGCGGGCTCTACCGGGCCAGACGCCATGTCAGCTTCCTCGACGAACTGCCGACCCTGTGTGGACGCCTGCTCACCGCGTCCGGCACCGTCGCGATCATCGCCGGGCTGCGGCACGACTCGGTGGAGTACGTGGCCGACCTGATGCGGGGGATCGCCGTTTCGGCCGTACTGCTGATCATCGGACGCTCGATCACCCGGGCGGTGGTGGTCTTCGCCCGTCGCCGCCGCTGGGTCGAACACAACGCCCTGATCCTGGGCAGCGGTCCGGTCGCGGCCGAGCTGGCCCGGCTGATGCGCCGCTACCCCAGCTACGGCCTGCGGTTCGCCGGCTGCGTGGACTCAGCCGCCCGGCAGACCGACGGCGCGTCGTTGCCGCTGGTCGGGACGTTCGACGACCTCGGCCGGCTGATCGACATGGTCGAGTGCGACGTGCTCATCATCGCCGATCCGGACTGCCCCGAAGCCGGGCTGATGGATCTGCTGCGCCGACCCGAGTGCGCCAGCCAGGACCTCTGGGCGGTGGCCAGACTGTGGGGGTCGGGATCGTACGGGCGGCAACCCGACCACATCGGCGCGATCCCGCTGGTCCACGTGCGGCACATCGCCCTGTCCGGTCCGCGCTGGATGGTGAAGCGGGCCTCCGACGTGGCACTCGCCTCGGTGGCAATGGTCCTGCTCAGCCCGGTGCTCGCCCTGTGCGCACTGGCGACCTTCATCGACGGCGGCCGGGGGATCTTCTTCCGGCAGGAGCGCATCGGCCAGCACGGCCGGACGTTCAACGTGATCAAGTTCCGGTCGCTGCGCCCCGAGACCGACCAGGAGGCCCGGACCACCTGGTCGATCGCCGACGACCGCCGGGTCAGCCTGATCGGAAGGTTCATGCGACGTACGTCGCTCGACGAGCTGCCACAGCTGTGGAACATCCTGCGCGGCGACATGACCGTGGTCGGTCCCCGTCCGGAACGTCCGTACTTCGTGGCGAAGTTCTCCGCCGAGCTGCCCGGCTACGCCTCGCGCCACCGGGTCCCGGTGGGACTCACCGGGCTGGCTCAGGTCAGCGGCCTGCGGGGGGACACGCCGATCTCCGACCGGGCCCGGTTCGACAACTTCTACATCGAGCACTGGTCGCTGTGGCTGGACATCAAGGTGGTGCTGCGTACCGTCGCCGAGGTGCTCCGTGGCCGCGGGCGCTGATCCAGCCGACCGGCACACCGACGCAGATGAGGGGAGCTCGCGGAGTTGACGACACCACTTGCCGGCCGCTCGGTCGCACTCGTCCATGAGTGGTTCGGCGACACCGGCGGGTCGGAGCAGGTGTTCCGGCGGATCGCCGACCTCGTCCCGCACGCCCAACGGTTCGTGCTGTGGTCCGACCCCGGGGTGACCGACCAGGGCCTGCGGGAATCCTGGCTTGCCCGGACACCGCTGCGCCGCAGCAAGACCCTCGCCCTGCCGCTGATGCCGCTGGTGTGGCGGACCCTCAGCCGGGAGCACTTCGACGTGGTCCTGTCGTCCAGCCACGCCTTCGCGCACACCGTACGGCTTGGTGCGCCGGGGCGGACCCGGCATCTGAGCTACGTCCACTCGCCGGCTCGGTACGTGTGGAGTCCCGACTACGACGGCCGCGGCTCCGGCCGGCTGCTCGCCCTGCCCCGGCGGGCCCTGCAGGCGGTGGACGTGCGGCTCAGTCGGCACGTGGCCAGCTACGCCGCGAACTCCCGTGAGGTGCGGGACAGGATCCGGCGGTTCTGGCACCGCGACGCGGTGGTCATCCATCCGCCGGTCGACGTCGACTACTTCGCCACCGCCCAGCCGGACGACCCCGTCGCGCAACGCGACTATTTGCTCGGGGTGGGGCGCTGGATACCGTACAAGAACTTCGATCTGATCATCTCGATCGCCGCGGCCGCCCGGATGCCGGTGGTCGTCGCCGGCTCCGGGCCCCAGGAGGCCAACCTGCGCCGGCACGCCGACCGGGTCGGCGCCGAGGTGACCTTCGAGGTACGTCCGGACCGGGCCCGGCTGCGGCAGCTCTACCGGGGGGCCCGAGCACTGCTCTTCCCGGTGCACGAGGACTTCGGCATCATCCCGGTCGAGGCCCAGGCCTGCGGTACGCCGGTCCTCGGGCTGCGCCGTGGCGGGCTGCTGGAGACCGTCGTCGACGGTGCGACCGGACACCTCGTCGACTCGACCCGGGCCGACGACTACGTTCCGCTGCTGCGCCGGCTCGACCAGCTCGACGCCGCCGGTATCCAGGCACACGCCAAGTCGTTCGCCGCGGCCGAGTTCGCCGCGAAGCTCGCCGACTGGATCGAAGCCGAGTGTCGGTGACGGCACCGCCGCCAGCCGACTACAGCAGCAGCGAACTGCGGAGATAGTTCGCGATCATGCGCAGCGGGCTGGCCCCGTCGGCCGGGCCGGTCAGTCGCAGCACCAGCTGCCGGTCGATCGACCCGTCCTGCCCGCCGCGCCAGTAGGCGACCATCACCAGACCGTGCCGCCGCTCACCGTCGACCTCCAGCGTGCTGACTTCGGCGTACGCGGTAGCGATGCCTGCCTGCAACCACTGCTGACTCCACGCCTCCTCGGCCTGGCGCATCCTCGCCTGCCGGTCCGGGGTGCACCGCTGTGGACAGGGCCGGACCACGACCTCGCCACCGACCTCCTGCTGCTGCTCGCTGAACGTGCCGCTGCACCGCAGGCGGCGGGTCTGCGGGGCCCGGTCGTCCGGGACGGGGGAGCAGTCCCAGCTCCACGGCACCTTGAGGATCAGACCCACGTCGGCCAGGTCGGTGTAGGTGCGGACCGTGTCCTCCGGGGTGAACCGGGGCCAGTCGGCCCGCCAGGAGCTCTCCGCCGGTGGCTCCAACCCGGGCTGGTCCGGGGTGGCCAGCGGCGGGGTGCCATCCTGCGGAGGGCCGCCCGGCGGGGTGTCGCTCGGCGGGGTGTCGACCGCCCGGCCCGGCGACGCGTTCGCTGCGGACCGTGGTGGGTTCTCGGTGGACCGGTCCGGCCACCAGGTGACGGCGGCACCGGCCAGCAGGACCGCCACGACCGCCGCCCCGGCCAGCAGCGGGCCCGGAACGCGTCGGCGCGGTGGTTCGGCCGGGGCGAACCGGGGCACCGGAGGGTACGCCGGCTGGTGGGCCAGGGCCGCTGGTCGCTCGGCTGCCGGGCCGACCGCGCCCTGCGGTCCGGCCGGTTGGTACTCCTGGCCGAGGGCGAGGAAGATCCGCTCCGCCCCTTCACCGTGCCCGGCACCACAGGCGACCCAGGGGACCCGGGCGGTGAAGTTCGCGTATCGGAAGGCCGGCGCTCCCGCCGCCGGGTCGGCCAGCGCCTCGGCGGCCGAGGAGAACGCCTCCCGCCACCGTTCGTCGGCGGCCACATCGGCGTCGAGGATCGCCACGGTGATCTGCTCGCCGTGGGGTTCCACAGCCGACCAGACGCTGCCCGCCGGACACGATCCCAGCATTTCGACGAGCCGGTACGGATCTACCGGTTGCATTCGGCCTCCCGCCCCTGTGTCCTGCTGGGGATCATAGCGACCGAGGGTGACCGTACCACGACTCTAGGTTGGCGACACGGCTCGGGAGCCCCGCGGAGCTGTCCGCACGGCCGACCGGTCAGGCGGCGGTGTCGCGCACCCATGCCTCGGCGTGTGGCCCGGCGCCGACGATCCGGAGCAACTGGACCGACTGGGCCGGATCATCCACCGTGACGAAGTAGGAGTTGCCCCGCCGCACGTGCTGGTGCACAGCCAGGCCGAGCGCGTCACCCGCCTGGGTCAGCGCGGTCAACGCAGCCGGATCCGGCACCCGGACCCGGACCTGGCTGCGGCGGCGGGAGCCGTTGGCGACCAGCAGCGCCGCCCGCCACATCGTCCGGGCGGCCGGCGTGCGCAGACCCGGCCGGGCGTGCGGCCCGACCTGCTCAGCTGCCGTCTGCCACAGCCGCGCGAGCCAGCCGAGCACCTCGTCGGCCCGACCGCTGGGGACGAGTACGTCGAACCGGTCCCGGTCGTCGCGTCCGCTCATCCGGGCGGTGGTGGCGATCCGTACCCCGGGGAACTCGCCGTCGACCACGGTGGCCACCCGGTGGGCGAGCGCCGGGTAGGCGGTGCTGACCAGACTGACCAGCCCGGAGCGCCGCTGCCAGGGCACCGGCCGCAGCAGATGGGTCACGGTGGCGGTCTCCACTCTGGGCAGCCGGTCGGCCGGAACCGCTGCGGCGACCGCGTCGAGCAGCCTGCGGTGCGGGATGGCGCCCCACCGGCCGGCGGTCGCTCCGCCGCATCGGCGGGGTTGGGCGTCAACCGACACGGTCGACCTCCTCGTCCTCGACGAGGGACCGGTACGCGGGCTTGATGACGTCGTCGATGACCGCCAGCCGCTCGTCAAACGGGATGAACGCACTCTTCATCGCGTTCACCGTCAACCACCGCAACTCCGACCACCCCCACCCGAACGCCTCCACCAACAACCACATCTCCCGCGACATCGACGTCCCACTCATCAACCGGTTGTCCGTGTTCACCGTCACCCGGAACCGCAGATCACGCAACAACCCCACCGGATGCTCACCGATCGAACCCACCGCACCCGTCTGCACATTCGACGACGGACACAACTCCAACGGAATCCGCTTGTCCCGCACATACGACGCCAACCGCCCCAACCGCACCCCACCCCCACCCACCTCAATATCATCCACAATCCGCACCCCATGCCCCAACCGATCCGCACCACACCACTGAATCGCCTGCCAAATCGACGGCAACCCGAACGCCTCACCCGCATGAATCGTGAAATGAAAATTCTCCCGCTGCAAAAACTCGAACGCGTCCAAATGCCGCGTCGGCGGAAAACCCGCCTCCGCACCCGCGATATCGAACCCCACCACCCCCACATCCCGGTACCGCACCGCCAACTCCGCGATCTCCTGCGACCGCGCCGCATGCCGCATCGCCGTCAACAACGTCCCCACCCGGATCACCCGACCCGCCTCCGCCGCCTCCGCACACCCCGCCGCGAACCCCGCCAACACCGCCTCCACCACCTGACCCAACCCCAACCCCCGCGACAGATGCTGCTCCGGCGCGAACCGCACCTCCGCGTACACCACCCCGTCCGCCGCCAGATCCACCGCACACTCCGCCGCCACCCGGAACAACCCCGCCTCCGTCTGCATCACCGCCACCGTGTGCGCAAACGTCTCCAGATACCGCTCCAACGACCCCGAATCCGCCGCCGACACGAACCACCGACCCAACTCCGACGGATCCGTCACCGGCAACACATGACCCACCTCGTCCGCCAACTCCACCACCGTCGCCGGCCGCAACCCACCATCCAGATGGTCATGCAGCAGCACCTTCGGCGCCCGAACGATCTCCGCCAACGAAACAGCCACCATACGAATCTATTCTTCCTTCAGTCGTTACTCGCCGATGTCGTTACTCGCCGCCGGCCCGACCGCGCTGCAGTCGGTCCCACACCCGGTCCCGGGTGAACGGCAGATCGGTGAAGCGGACTCCGGTCGCGTCCCGCAGCGCGTTCGCCAGCGCGGCGGCCACCGGATTGAACGGGCTCTCGCTCATCGACTTCGCGCCCGCCGGCCCGAGCGGATCGCTGGTTTGGGCGAACAGCACCTCGGTGAGCGGCACGTCGGCATAGGTCGGCAGGTGGTAGCTGCGGAAGTCGTCGGTGGTCACCCGACCCTGGTCGTCGATGTCCACATGTTCGGTGAGGGCGGCACCGAGAGCCTGCGCCACCCCACCTTCCACCTGCCCCCGGCACTGCATCGGGTTGAGCACCGTGCCGGCGTCCGCGCTGTGCACGCTGCGCAGGATTCGGATCTCCCCGCTGTCCGGGTCGACCGCTACCCGGAACCAGTGCGCGTCGAAGGCCACCGAGCGGTGCGCTCCGTCGGCGTGCCCCTCGGCGGTGAGCGGCCGGCCGGCCGTCGACGCGGCCCGGGCCAGGTCGACCAGATCGATCCGCCGGCCGGCGCACCGCACCGTTGTCGCGTCCACCCGGCACTCCCGCGGGTCGACGCCGGTCGCCCGCGCGGCGGCGTCGACCAGCACGTCCCGCAGTGCGAGCGCGGCGCGCTGAGCGGCGGTGCCGGCCACCACGGTGCCGGTCGAGGCGAACGCACCGGTGTCGTGACCGACCAGCGCGGTGTCCGACTGCCGGATCCGTATCCGGTCCACGGTGGTGGCCAGCGCGTCGGCGACCAACTGCCGGTGCACGGTGGTCGACCCGTTGCCGAACTCGGCCATCCCGATGTCCAACTGGTAGCCGCCGTCGGTGTCGAGGGTGACCCGGGCCCGGCCGTGGTGACCGCCCGGTGGTCCGGTGGCGATCATCGCCACCGCCATGCCGTCGCCAACCAGCCAGCCGGCTCCGGCGTCCGCATGCCGGTGCTCGTCCCGAGCCCGCTGAATCAGCTCCAGGCACTGGTCCAGGCCGTAGCTGTGCACCCGTACGGTGTCGTCGTGCCCGACCGGGGTGACCAGCGGATCCTGCGGGCCGATCACGTTGCGGGCGCGGAACGCGATCGGATCGAACCCGAGCCGGCGGGCCAGCTCGTCCACGGCGGACTCCACCGCGAACGACACCTGCCCCAGCCCGTAGCCGCGGAACGCGCCGGCCGGCACCGTGTTGGTGTAGACCGACCAACCGTCGACCTGCTTGTTCGCACACCGGTAGAGGGCCACCGATTCGCTGCAGCCGTGTGCCAGCACCGCCGGGCCGTGGTTGCCGTACGCGCCGGTGTCCGCGACGACATGCAGCCGGATCGCGGTCAGCGTCCCGTCGCGGCGCCCCGCCACCGTCACCCGGGTCCGGAACGGATGCCGGGTGGTCGCCGCGGTGAACTGTTCGGCCCTGGTGAACTCCAGTTTCACCGGTCGTCCGGTGCGCAGCGCGGCCAGCGCCGTCACGTCCTCGACGAGCATCTCCTGCTTGCCGCCGAATCCGCCGCCGACCCGGCCGGCGACCACCCGGACCTTCTCGACCGGCAGGCCGAACAGCCGGGCCAGCGCCCGCCGGGTCAGGTACGGCGTCTGGGTGCTGGACCGTACGGTCAGCCCGCCGTCCGGCTCCGGCCAGGCCACCGCTCCGTGCGTCTCCAGGTGGGCGTGCTGCACCCGTTGGGTACGGAACGTCGCGGTGAAGACCTCGTCGGCGTCGGCCAGCGCCCGGTCGACGTCGCCGATCTCACCGTGCACCTCACCGGCCACGTTGTCCACTGGCCGGGCGATGCCGCTGACCGCCGGATCCAGGTCGTGCAGGACGGGCGCGCCCGGGAGCATCGCCGCCGCCGGGTCGAACACCGCCGGCAGCGGCTGGTAGCTGACCCGGACCAGGTTGGCGGCCGTCTCGGCGGCCGCCTCGGTCTCGGCGACCACCGCCGCCACCCGCTGTCCGACGAAGCGGACCACGTCGTCAAGGAGCCGGGTGTCTGCCGGGTCCTCGCGCGGGTTCTCATGCTGGGCCGTCGAGTACCGCAGGTCGGGGCAGTCGCGGTGGGTGAGTACCGCCAGAACCCCGGGTACCCGCATCGCGTCGTCGGTGTCGACGTCGACGATCCGGGCGTGCGGCACCGTCGAGCGGACCAGCTTCAGGTGGGTCAGCCCGGGAACATCGACGTCGAAGGTGAATCGGGCGGTGCCGGTGACGATCTGCCGGGCCGCCGGGGCGGCCGCGTTGCCGCCGACCGCCGGGCAGCCAGGGCCGCCGCCGGTGGTGCCGTCGGCGGTGCCGGTCACGTGCCGTACCCCGTCGAGCGCGTCGCGGATCGCCCGGTAGCCGGTGCACCGGCACAGGTTGCCCTTCAGCGCGCGCGGCAGGTCAGCGTGCTGGTCGCCGTCGAGCGCGGCCACCGTCATCACCAGCCCGGCGGTGCAGAATCCGCACTGGAATCCCTGCGCGTCGAGAAACCGCTGCTGCACCGGGTGCAGCGTGTCGCCGTCGGCCAGTCCTTCGACCGTGGTCACCGACCGGCCCTCGGCCCGTACCGCCGGGAAGACACAGCTGTGTACCGGGACTCCGTCGACGTGTACCGTGCACGCCCCGCAGTCCCCGGCGTCACAGCCCTTCTTCACGCCGTACCAGCCCTGGTCGCGTAGGAACGTGCGCAGGCACTGGCCGGCGGCCGGTTCCCCGGCGGCGGCGGTGCCGTTCACCACGACGTTCACCGGCCGTCCTCGCCGTCGGTGCCGGCCGCGGCCAGTTCGGCCCGGATTTGTTCGGCCATCCGCAGCGTGCGGTGCCGCCGCCAGCGCGGCAGGCCGTGCACGTCGTCGACCCAGCCGGCGGCGGCGCATCCGGCGTCGACCCGGTCCAGCAGTTCGGGCCCGGTCGGTGCGGCCGGCAGCGACAGCACCACCGGGTGGCGGGTGGCCGCGGTCACCGACATCGTCCACCCGCCAGTGTCCTGGTCGACCGAGCCGATGACCAGCGCCGCCGACCGGCCGTGCCGGAACAGCGACGCCCGGCGCATCGCGTACCGGGCCCGAGCGGCGGCTGCCGGCAGCCGGACGCTGCGCAGGTACTCGCCGGCGTCGAGCACCGTCGCACCGACGTCGCGGATGAATCCGTCGGCGGGCACCCGGCGCTGCCCGCCGGCCAGGTCGGTGAGCAGGTACTCGGCCCGGGTCGCCACCGCCAGTGACGTCATCGGACCGGCCGGCAGCGCCGCGCAGATGTTGCCGCCGACGGTCGCCACGTTCCAGATCTTGCGGGAGGCGAGGAACGCGTCGCAGCAGCCGGCGACCAGCTCCGTCACCCGATTCCAGCCGGGCGGCGGGGCGAACCGGGCCAGTTCGGCGACGGTGCAGGTAGCGGCGATCTCCAGCCCGTCGTAATCGATCCGGATCGACGGCCAGCGCAGCCGGGTCAGGTCACGCAGCCGGCGCACCCCGGGCTGAGGTTGCGAGAACAGGTAGCTGCCGCCGGCGAGCCAGCGGTCGCCGGGGCGCCAGGCGTCGGCGTCGGCGGCGATCACGTCGGAGACGGTATGCAGATCCACGGTCCGCATCGTCCGCCGCCGCCGTCGGCCCGGACAATGACGGCGGAACACAATCCCGACCCGCCGATCAGCCGGGTGGTTGGACGAACCTACAAGGCGCACCCGGGCGCCTTGACCGGGTGATCAGCCGCTGCCCATCGTTGACGGGTGCTTGCCGGAATCGTCCTCGCCGCCGGCGCCGGCCACCGCTACGGTCGGCCCAAGGCGCTGGTCCGTCTCAACGGGACCCTGTTGGTGACCCGGGCCGTCGAGACGCTGCGCTCGGCCGGCTGCCGGCCGGTGATCGTGGTGCTCGGCGCGGCGGCCGACGCGGTGTGTACGAGTGCCGACCTGGCCGGTGCCGTGCCGGCGGTCAACCCGGACTGGGCCACCGGGATGGGCTCGTCGTTGCGGGTCGGCCTGGCGGCGGTGGGCATCAGCCCGGCGGACGCCGCAGCCGTCCTGCTGGTCGACATGCCGGGGATCGGTCCAGCGGCGGTCCGCCGGGTGGCGGCCGGCGCCGATCGGCGGACGCTGGCCGCGGCCAGCTACGTCGACGGGCGGCCGGGGCATCCCGTGGTACTGGGTCGGGCACACTGGACGGCGGTGGCGGCGTCGGCGACCGGTGACACCGGCGCCCGCGACTACCTGCGGGCCCACCCCGACCAGCTGCGTCTGGTGCCGTGCGACGACGTGGCCGACCCGACCGACCTGGACCGGCCCGGCGACCTGGCCCGGTTCCCGGAGCCCGACCGGCTCGCCGACCTCGACCGGCTCATCGAGGGCGGCGGGTCCGGCGGTGCATCGGCCCGGACGGTGGCGACCGGATGATCGGGCCGGTCCTCGACGAGGCGATGCGCTGGTGGTACGCCGGTGAGCAGGTGGCCGTCGCGACGGTGACCGCCACCTCCGGTAGCGCACCCCGGCCACCGGGCACCAGCATGCTCGTCGCCCCGGACGGTACGGTCACCGGAAGCGTCTCGGCCGGCTGCGTCGAGGCCGCCATCTACCAGCTGTGCCGTACCGTGCTGGACACCGGTGAGGGGCGGCTGGCGCGCTTCGGTGACACCGGCGACGAGCTGTTCGACCCCGGTCTCACCTGCGGCGGCACCATCGAGGTGTACGTGCAGCGGGTGGACCGCGACAGCGTGCCGCAGCTCGACCGGCTGCATGCGGCGACCCGGGCCGCCCGCCCGGTCGCGGTCGTCACCTGCCTCACCGGGCCGCCAGCCAGCCGGGGCCGTTGGCTGCTGGTCGACGCCGACGGTCAGTGGGGTTCGCTCGGCGGTCCGACGCTGGACGCGGCGGCGGTCCGGGCCGCGCGGGCGGCCCTGGAGACCGGGCGGACCACGCTCGCCCAGCCCGCCGCCGGCACCACCCTGCTGGTCCTCGGCATCCTGCCACCGCCCCGGATGATCATCTGCGGGGCGACCGAATTCACCGCCGCGCTCGCCCGGCAGGGCCGGTTCCTCGGCTACCGGGTGACGGTCTGCGACGCCCGGGCGGTCTTCACCACCCGGCAGCGGTTTCCGGACGCCGACGACGTGGTCGTCGACTGGCCGCACCGCTACCTGAGCGCCGAGGCCGCCGCCGGTCGGGTCGACCCGCGTACGGTGCTCTGCGTACTCACCCACGACCCGAAGTTCGACGTACCGCTGCTGCGGACCGCACTCGACCTGCCGCTGGCCTACATCGGGGCGATGGGGTCCCGGCGCAGCGCCGCCGACCGGGCGGCCCGGCTGCGTGCCGTCGGGGTGCCGCCGGCCGCGTTGACCCGGCTGTCCGCGCCGATCGGGCTGGATCTGGGGGCGGTGACCCCGGAGGAGACCGCGGTCAGCATCGCCGCCGAGATCGTCGCGGCCGGCAGCGGCCGCGACGGCGGACGGCTGACCGGCGGCCGGGGCTCGATCCATCCGGCGGAGTACGGGCCTGCGGCGCACGGGTCAGCCGGCGGTGAGCCGCAACGCCAGGAAGAAGTCCACCCGGTCCTCGAACCGGCCGAGGTCCCGGCCGGTCAACTGCTCTATCCGGCCGATCCGGTACCGCAACGTGTTGACGTGCACATGGAGCCGTTGCGCGCAGCGGCTCCATGATCCGTCACAGTCGAGAAAAGCCGACAGCGTACGCAGCAGGTCGGCATGGTGCGTCCGGTCGTACTCCTCGACCGGCCCGAGTAGCCGGCCGCGGAACCCCTGCCGGGTGCCGGCCGGCACCCCGGCCAGCAGCAGCGAATGCGACGCCAGGTCACCGGCGGCCACCACACTGACCGGGCCGGTCGCGGTGCCGGTGGCGGACCGGTGCGCGTGCAGCGCCTCCTCGACCGCCCCGCCCAGCCCGGCGGCACCCACGCCGGCGGCGGAGACGCCCAGGATGAGCCGGCCGCCGCGCAGCCCCGGCGCCATCCGGTCGGCGGCGGCGACCAGCGCCGAACCTATGGTGCCGGCGGCCTGCGGAGCCAGCGCCAGCACGGCGAGCGCCCCCGAGGGCAGGTCGGGTTCGAGGACGGCGACCGCCCGGTCGGGTGCCAGCCGGCTGAGGAACTCGTCGACCACGGCGACGGTCAGCGTCGCCGGTGCGCGCATCCCGTCCAGCGTGGCGGCGACCGCGACGAACGTGGCGTCCGGGTCGAGCCGGGCGGCCAGCAGCGCGGCCCGCAGTCCGGCGAGGTCCCCCGGCGCCCGCAGCGCCGCCCGCAGCTGACCGGCCAACCGTGCCTCCACCCGGGCGGCCTCGTCCAGGTGCGCTCGCTCCAGCGCCACCACGCTGGTCAGTTCGTCGACCGTGCCGGGCAGCGTGTCGAGCGCGCCACGGCAGGCCACCAACCAGGCAGCCAGCCGGTGCTCGGCCCGGCCGGGCACCCCGAACACGGAGAACCGCGCACCATCGACCGTCACCGTCGCGGGCAGCCGCTGCGCGGTCAGGAAGGCGCGGCTCAGCGCCTCGGCGACCGGATCGGCCAGCTCGGCCGTTCCGGCCACCACCCGGCCGCTGGTGGTCAACGTCCAGCAGTCGGTGTCGATCGCCGCGGCGACGGTCGGCAGCAGATCGGTCAGCCGGGCGCCGGCGGCCATCGCGGCGACCAGTCCGCGCTGCCGGCCCAGCACCGCCGCCAGCGAGCTGGCCCGCTGCGCCCACAGGGTCGGGTGAACGTCGTCGATGATGTCGCGGAACGACACGTCGGCGGGCACCTCGAACAGCGGTAGCCGGTGCCGGCGGCAGGCGGCGACCAGGTCGCGGGGCACGCTGCCGTGCAGCGCCTCACCCGCGCCCAGCGCGGTCACCCCGGCGGCGGCCAGCGCCGCGACGAAGACTTCGGAATCGGCCGGCCCCCGGTGCCACATCAGGCCGGTGAGCACCAGGTCTGCGGTGGACACGTAGCGGCCCGGGTCGGGCAGGTCGATGACGTTGACCCGGCCGACGGTGCGGTCCCGACCGTCGTCGCCGGTCAGCGGCACCAGCTTCAGGTGGGCCTTGTCGAGCACGTCGGCCAGCAGCACAGGGGTCGCCTCCGGTCACGGTGATTGGATGAACCTCCAAAACCGTACGGTGACGATGTTTCGTCTTTGGTCCCTGCGCCGCTACCGGCCGGCTCGCCGCAACTGCTTGACTGCTGCTGCCCAGCGAAAGGGGACCGGATTGGACCGCGGACTCGACGTGTTCAACACGTTGCCCGCCGATGACGTGCGGGAACTGCTGCTGAGTTGCTGCGCCGCGCCCGGCTGGGCCGCCGCGGTGACGGCCGGCCGGCCGTACGCCGACCGGGCGGCGTTGACCGCCGCCGCGCGGGCACGGATCGGGGCGTTGCCCTGGCCGGAGGTGGTCGGCGCGGTCGCCGCCCACCCGCGGATCGGGCGGCCCCCCACCGGCACCGGCCGGGACGCCGAGTGGTCCCGTCGCGAGCAGGCGGCGGCGACGGCCGCTTCCGCCACCGACGGCTCCGGCACGGACGGCTCCGGCACGGACGGCTCCGCCACGGACGGCTCCGGCGCTGACGGCTCCGCCGTCGACCGGGCCGGCGCAGCCGTCGCGGCCGACCTGGCGGCCGCCAACGACGCCTACGAGCAGCGGTTCGGGTACCGCTTCCTGATCTTCGCCAACGGCCGCGGCGCCGCCGAACTGGTGGCCGCCGCCCGACAGCGGCTGCACCACGACCCGGACACCGAGCAGGGCGTGGTCCGCACCGAGCTCGGCGACATCGCCGCGCTGCGCCTGGGCCGGCTGGTCGACGACATCGCCGCGCCGGCGCCGCTGTCCAGCCACGTGCTGGACACCACCACCGGCACCCCGGCGGCCGGCATCGCCGTGCGGCTCGACGCCGCCGACCCGGTCGACGGCTGGCGCACCGTCGCCACCGGACACACCGACGCCGACGGCCGGCTGCGCGACTGGGTGCCGGGCGCCGGCTGGGCCGCCGGGACGTACCGGCTGGTGTTCGACGTGGCCGACCGACTCGGGGCGGACGCCTTCTACACCGAGATCCCGGTGGTGTTCACCGTCCGCGACGCCGCCCGCCACCACCACGTACCGCTGCTGCTGAGCCCGTACGGCTACACCACCTACCGAGGGAGCTGACCGGATGGGAATCGTTCTGGGGCCGAACCGGTACGGCAAGGCACAGACCCGGGTGGTCCGGGTGGACCGCGACGGCGACCGGCACAGCCTGCGCGACCTCAACGTCTCCGTCGCGCTCGCCGGTGACCTCGCCGCCACCCACCTCACCGGCGACAACAGCCAGGTGCTGCCGACCGACACGCAGAAGAACACGGTGTACGCGTTCGCCCGTCGCCACGGTATCGCCAGCGCCGAGGACTTCGCCGTGCTGCTGGCCCGGCACTTCGTGGACAGCCAGCCCGGCATCACCCGGGCCCGCGTCGACATCGAGCAGTACGACTGGCGACGGCTCGGGCCGCACTCGTTCGAACGCGACGGCGGGTCCACCCGTACCGTCACGGTCCGCTACGACGGCGACCGGGCGGAGGTGATCGCCGGCCTGTCCGACCTGGTCCTGCTCAACTCCACCGACTCGGAATTCCGGGGCTACGTGGTCGACCCGTACACCACCCTGCCGGAGACCGACGACCGGATCCTCGCCACCGCGGTGGACGCCCGGTGGCGCTACGCCGGCACCGCGCCGCCCGGCGGCTTCGACGTCGCCCACGCGGCGGTACGCCAGGCGCTGGTCGACGCGTTCGTCGGCACCTACAGCCGGTCCCTGCAGCAGACGCTGTACGCGATGGGTGAGCGGGTGCTGACCGACCGGCCCGACGTGGTGGAAGTGCGGCTGGCCCTGCCGAACAAGCACCACCTGCTGGTCGACCTGAGCCCGTTCGACCTGGACAACCCGAACAGCGTCTTCGTCGCCGCCGACCGGCCGTACGGGCTGATCGAGGGCACCGTCACCCGCGACGACGCGCCGCCGGAGCTGGGGCAGTGGTGATCGTCGTCACCGGCACCGCCGTCGCCACGGTCGACGTCGCCGGCACCGAGCACCGCAACGGGCATCTCGTCGTCGGCGACGACGGTCGGATCGCCGCCGTCGGCCCCGGCGACGTGCCCGCCGGCCTGCTCGACGCGCTCACCGGCGGGGACCCGCGCCGGGTACGCCGGGTCGACGGTACCGGCTGCCTGGCCACCCCCGGCCTGGTCAACACCCACCACCACCTCTACCAGTGGGCCACCCGTGGCCTGGCCCAGCAGCAAAACCTGTTCGGCTGGCTGACCACCCTCTACCCGGTCTGGTCCCGGATGGACGCCGACACGGTGCACGCCGCCGCCGCGGCCAACCTCGGCTGGCTGGCGCTGTCCGGCTGCACCACCAGCACCGACCACCACTACGTCTTCCCTCGCGACGGCGGTGACCTGTTCGCCGCCGAGATCGCCGCCGCGCGCCGGATCGGGCTGCGGTTTCATCCCTGCCGGGGTTCGATGGACCTCGGCCGGTCGGCCGGCGGACTGCCGCCGGACTCCACGGTGGAGGACACGGACGCCGCGTTGGCCGCCACCGAGGCGGCGATCGACCGTTGGCACGACCCGGCTCCGGAGTCGATGCTGCGGGTCGCCGTCGCCCCGTGCTCGCCGTTCTCGGTCACCCCCCGGCTGATGCGCGAGTCGGCCGAACTGGCCCGCCGCCGGGGGGTCCGGCTGCACACCCACCTCGCCGAGACCGTCGAGGAGGAGGAGTACTGCCGGACCACGCACGGCTGCACCCCGGTGCAGTACGCCGAACAGCTCGGCTGGCTCGGCGACGACGTGTGGCTGGCGCACGGCGTACACCTCGACGACGCGGCGGTGACCCGGCTCGGCGCCACCGGCACCGGCGTCGCGCACTGTCCCAGCTCGAACGCCCGGCTCGGGGCCGGCACCGCCCGGGTGACCGACCTGCTCGCCGCCGGCGTACCGGTCGGCCTGGGCGTCGACGGTTCCGCCAGTCAGGAGGTCGGCCACCTCGGTGCGGAGCTGCGCCAGTCGCTGTACGCGGCCCGGCTGCGCGGCGGACCCGCCGCGCTGACCGCCCGCGACGCCCTCGCGCTGGGCACCATCGGCGGCGCACGTTGCCTGGGCCGGGCGGCCGAGATCGGCTCGCTGGAGGTGGGCAAGCTCGCCGACGTCGCGCTGTGGCGGGTCGACGGGCTGGGCCATGCCGGCATCGACGACCCGGTCGCCGCGCTGGTGCTCGGCCCACCCGCCCCGGTGGAGCTGCTGCTGGTCGGCGGCCGGCCGGTCGTCGAACGCGGCGAGCTGCGTACCGCCGACGCCGCCGACCTGGCCCGCGAGGCCGCCCGTACGCACCGGACCCTGATGTCCCCGGTCCCATCGAACAGGAGTGACCTCTGATGCCCCGCAGCCAGGTCGACCCGCCGCCAGCCGCCGTGACCGTTTCGGCCCCGGCCGGCCGGCCGGCGGCCACCGGGGACGTGCTGACCGGCGACGCGGTGGCCTTCCTCACCGGACTGCACCGCCGGTTCGCCGGCCGCCGGGCCGAGCTGCTCGCCGCCCGTGGTCGCCGCCGGGCCGACATCGCCCGCACCGGCCGGTTGGACTTCCGCCCCGACACCGCGCCGGTCCGGGCCGGCAGCTGGACGGTGCCGCCGCCCCCGCCCGACCTGGCCGACCGGCGGGTCGAGATCACCGGTCCCACCGACCGGAAGATGACCGTCAACGCGTTGAACTCCGGTGCCCGGGTCTGGCTGGCCGACCTGGAGGACGCGAACACCCCACACTGGGCGAACGTGATCGACGGGCAACGCAACCTCGCCGACGCCGTGCGGCGCACCATCGAGCTGCGGACCGAGACGAAGACCTACCGGCTCGGCCCGGGACCGTACCCGACCATCGTGGTCCGGCCCCGTGGCTGGCACCTCGACGAGCGGCACCTCGTCATCGACGGCGCGCCGGCCGTCGGCGCGCTGGTCGACGCCGGTCTCTACCTTTTCCACAACGCCGCCGAACTGCTGCGCCGGGGCAGCGGCCCCTACCTCTACCTGGCCAAGACGGAGAGCCACGAGGAGGCAGCGCTGTGGCACGACGTGTTCGTTCACACCGAGCAGGCGCTCGGCCTGCCGGCCGGAAGCATCCGGGCCACCGTGCTGATCGAGACGATCACCGCCGCGTTCGAGATGGACGAGATCCTGTGGGCGCTCGGCTCGTACGCCGCCGGGCTCAACGCCGGCCGGTGGGACTACCTGTTCAGCATCATCAAGAACTTCCGTGACGCCGGCGAGCGGTTCGTGCTGCCGGACCGCGCGGCGGTCACCATGACCGCGCCGTTCATGCGCGCCTACACCGAACTGCTGGTCGCCACCTGCCACCGGCGGGGTGCGATGGCGATCGGCGGCATGTCGGCGTTCATCCCCAACCGGCGGGACGCCGACGTCACCGCCCGCGCCGTCGACCAGGTCCGGGCCGACAAACGTCGGGAGGCCGCCGACGGCTTCGACGGGTCCTGGGTCGCCCACCCCGACCTGGTGCCGGCCTGCCGGGAGGTCTTCGACGAGGCCCTCGGTGACCGGCCCAACCAGCTCGACCGGCAACGCCCGGACGTGGCGGTCACCGCCGCGCAGCTACTGGACGTCGCCGCCACCGGCGGTGCCGTGACCGAGGCCGGGCTGCGCGCGAACGTCGCCGTCGCGGTGCGCTACCTGGAGGCCTGGCTGCGCGGCAACGGCGCGGTGGCGATCGACAACCTGATGGAGGACGCGGCCACCGCCGAAATCTCCCGGTCGCAGATCTGGCAGTGGATTCGCAACGGGGTACGGCTGCCCGACGGCACCCTGGTGACCGCCGACCTGGTCCGGGCCATCGGCGACGCCGAACTCGCGGCGATCCACGCCGCGCTGACCGAACCGGACTGGGCGGCGAGCCGGTTCCCGCAGGCCCGGGCGTTGTTCGAGGAGGTCGCTCTCGGTGCCGACTACGTCGACTTCCTGACCCTGCCGGCGTACCGGCTGATCGACTGATGGCCCGGCTCGACCCGGCGGTGTACGCCGCGTTGGACGACCGGCTCGCCGACGTCGACACCGCGCTGCGGGCCCGCTACCCGGGTGAGACGCCGGGGCGCCAGCCGGTGCACACCGTGTACGTGCCCGCCGACCGGATCACCGTCGATCTGGTGCCGACCTGGGGCGCGGCGGCGTTGGCCGCGCTGGACGCCCATCCGCCGGCTCCGTACCCGGCCGAACTGGACCGACGGGTCCGCGCCAAACTGGCCCGCGAGCCGGTCGAGGACCTGCGCATCGACGTCGAGGACGGGTACGGTGTCCGCGACGACGCCACCGAGGACGCCGACCTGCGGGCCGCTGCGCGCGCGCTGACCGAGGCACGTGCGGCCGGCGTCGGTCCACCCCGCGTCGGGGTACGGATCAAGTCTCTGGAGGCGGCCACCCGGCGGCGGGCGGTGCGCAGCCTCGACCTTTTTCTGGACGCCTGCGCTGGGCCGCCCGACGGCTTCGTGGTCACCCTGCCGAAGGTGAGCCACCCGGCCCAGGTCGCCGCGATGGTCGACGTCTGCGTCCGGCTGGAGCAGGCGTACGGGCTGCTGGACGGGGCGCTGCGGTTCGAGATCCAGATCGAGACGCCGGCGGCGGTGCTGGCCGGCGATGGCACAGCGACCGTCGCCCGGCTGATCGGTGAGTCAGCCGGACGGTGTGCCGGACTACACTTCGGCACCTACGACTATGGAACCGCCTGCGGCGTCGCCGCCGATTACCTGAGTATGGACCATCCAAGTTCCGACCACGCGAAAGCCGTCATGCAGGTGGCCGCCGCCGGCACCGGTGTACCGCTCAGCGACGGCTCCACCAACATCCTGCCGGTCGGCGACACCGAGACGGTGCGGTCTGCCTGGCAGCGCCACGCCGGCCTGGTCCGCAGATCCCTGGAACGCGGCTTCTACCAGGGCTGGGACCTGCACCCGCACCAGTTGCCGACCCGGTTCGCGGCGACCTACGCCTTCTACCGTGCCGGCCGGGCGCAGACCGTCCGGCGGCTCGACGCCTACCTCGCCCGCCGGTCCGGCGGAATCCTCGACGAGCCGGCGACCGCCCGGGCGCTGGCCCGTTTCCTGCTGCGCGGGCTGGACTGCGGCGCTGTCGACCCGGCCGACGCCGGTTTCGACCGCACCGTACTGACCACCCTGGCCGGTCCGGGCGCCACTGAGGCTGTGCCGACCGCCGCTGGAGATGCCGCGCCGACCGCCCACCCACCGACCGCGTCCGGTGAGGAGCCCACCGACCATGCCCGTTGATCTGGTACTGCGGTCCCGCCGCACGGTGCTGCCCGACGGTGAGCGTCCGGCCGCAATCGCCGTCGGCGACGGTCGGATCGTCGCCGTCGCCGACTACCGGGAACACGTGCCGGCGACGGTCGACAGCGACCTCGGCAACGTCGCGCTGCTGCCCGGACTCGTCGACACCCACGTGCACGTCAACGAACCCGGCCGTACCGAATGGGAAGGATTCGCCACTGCCACCCTGGCCGCCGCCTCCGGCGGAGTCACCACCATCGTCGACATGCCGTTGAACAGCCTTCCGCCGACTGTCGACCCGGCCGCGCTGGCCGTCAAACGGCGGGCCGCCGCCGGGCAGTGCCATGTCGACGTCGGCTTCTGGGGCGGCGCGGTCCCCGGCAACCAGCAGGTGATGCCCGACCTGTACGCCGCCGGGGTCTTCGGGTTCAAGGCGTTCCTCGCCGACTCCGGGGTGCCGGAGTTCCCCCCACTGGACACCGGTCAGCTCGCCGCCGCGTTGGCGGCCGTACCCGCCCTGTTCGTGGTGCACGCCGAACAACCCGA
This sequence comes from Solwaraspora sp. WMMD792, assembly GCF_029626105.1. Classification (NCBI taxonomy): domain Bacteria; kingdom Bacillati; phylum Actinomycetota; class Actinomycetes; order Micromonosporales; family Micromonosporaceae; genus Solwaraspora; species Solwaraspora sp. WMMD792. Next base: position 2,500,535 of record NZ_JARUBH010000009.1, on the reverse strand, counting down.
CCAGCTCATGGCCGCCGCCTCCTCGACCCGCTACCGGGACTTCCTCGCCAGCCGACCGCCGGCCGCGGAGATCGAGGCGGTCACGGCGGCCATCGACGTCGCCCGTCGGGTCGGCGCCCGACTGCACATCCTGCACCTGTCCGCCGCCGGAGCGGTACCGGTGCTGGCTGCGGCCCGGCGGGCCGGGGTGCCGGTCACCGCCGAGACCTGCCCGCACTACCTGACCCTGGCCGCCGAGGAGATCCCGGACGGGGCCACCGAGTTCAAGTGCTGCCCGCCGATCCGGCAACGCGACAACCAGGACGCGCTGTGGGCAGCCCTGGCCGACGGCACCATCTCGTGTGTGGTCTCCGACCATTCCCCCTGCCCGCCCGCGCTGAAGGCACCCGACACCGGGGACTTCGCCGCCGCCTGGGGCGGCATCGCCTCGGTGCAGATGGGGCTGCCGGCGGTCTGGACCGAGGCCCGTCGGCGCGGGTTCGGTCTCGGCGACGTGGTCCGGTGGATGTGCCAGGGGCCGGCCGACCTGGTGGGGCTGCCCACCAAGGGCCGGCTCGCCGTCGGCGCCGACGCCGACCTGGTCGCCTTCGACCCGGCACCGAGCTACCACGTCGACCCCGCCCGGCTGCGGCAACGTCATCCGATCACCCCGTACGCCGGACGACGCCTGACCGGCATCGTCCGGGCCACCTGGCTGCGCGGCGCGCCGGTCACCCCGGACGCGCCGCGCGGCCGCCTGTTGTCGCGAGAGGGGACCGTTGACCGGTAGTCACGTATCCACGCCACCGCCGGGTCCGCCGGACGGATCCGACCCGACCCGACTGCCCGACCTGGCGTCCCGTGCCCTCGGCGGGGGAGTGGTCGCCGCCAACGACGAGTTCTTCGCCGCCGCCGACAATTTGGTCGACCCGCGCCCGCCGGTCTTCGCCGCCGGCACCTTCGGGGCGAAGGGCCAGGTGTACGACGGTTGGGAAACCCGCCGCCGGCGGCTACCCGGCGCGGACCACGCCATCGTCAGGCTCGGTGCCCCGGGGGTGGTCCGCGCCGTGCTGATTGACACCGCGCACTTCACCGGCAACTACCCGCCGTACGCGGCGGTGGACGGTTGCTGCCTCCTGGGCTATCCCGGGCCGCAGGAACTCGCCGCGGCGCGGTGGACACCACTGGTGCCCCGCACCGCGCTGGCCGGGGACAGCCAGCTGGTCGTCCCGGTCGACGTGCCGGCACGGCAGACCCACGTACGGTTGACGATCTTTCCCGACGGGGGGGTCGCCCGGCTGCGGGTGTACGGCGAGCCGGTGCCCGACCCGGATCTGCTGACCGAGGTGCTCGACCTTGCCGCGGTCGAGCACGGTGGCCGGGTCGAGGCGTGCAGCGACCGGTTCTACGGATCCCCGCAGCAGCTGCTGCTACCCGGGCCGGCCCGCACGATGGGCGAGGGCTGGGAGACCGCCCGCCGCCGCGACGACGGCAACGACTGGGTCCAGGTCCGGCTCTGTGCCGTCGGCGTCGTCGAGTTCGTCGAGCTGGACACCAGCCACTTCAAGGGCAACGCGCCGGCGGCGGCCCGGCTGCTCGGCACGGACCTCACCGGCACCGACCCGGCCCTCGACGGCGGCTCCGGCGTCGACTCCACCGACTGGCCCGAGCTGCTGCCGTTGACCCCGTTGCAGCCGGACACCCGGCACCGGTTCCGGCTGGACCGGCCGCGCCCGGTCAGTCACGTCCGGCTGGACATCCATCCCGACGGTGGGATGGCCCGGCTGCGGCTGTTCGGCCGGCTCACCACCGTCGGCGCCGCCGACCTCGCCGCCCGATACCGGACGGCGGCTGCGGCCGGCTGACCTGACCTGACCTGGGCATGCGTCGAGGGCCGGGCCCCGGGGTACGGGGTCCGGCCCTCGCGCTGAGTTTGTGGTGTTTCGGGTCAGCTGTTCCAGTGCTGGGCGACGAGTTCGGCGGCCTGGGTCTCCCACTGGGCGTAGTGGTCCGGGTACGCCGATACCTGGACGGTCTGGGCGGCGTCGGTCAGTGGCATGTCCTGCCAGCCGTCGACGGCTTTGAGCCCGTTGAGGAACGCGGTGGTGGAGTACTCGACGTCGGTGATCTGCTCGACGGTGCCCCAGCCGGAGGAGGGGCGCTGCTGGAACAGGCCCTGCGAGTCGTGGTCGTTGCGGTCACCGAGGTGGCCGAGGTTCTCCAGCTTGGATTCCTGCAGGGCGGTGGCGATGGCGACCACGGCGGCCCGCTCGTCCATGCCGGCCTTCTTCGTCGCGGCGATGATGCCCTTGACGTTGTCGGTCTGCTCGCCGGACAGGGTGATGCGGGACTGCTCGCCCTGCACGCCGTGCGGGGTCAGCTTGTCGGTGTCGACGCTGTCGCTGCTGGCGGCGGCCACGGGTGCGGCGAGGGCGGTGGGGGCGTGGTCGGCGGCCAGGGCGGGGGCGGCGATTGCGCCGCCGGCCAGGGTCAGCCCGGCGATGCCGAGGGCGGTGGTCCGCAGGCTGGTACGCAGGGTGCGGGTGATGATCGTGGTCATGGGGGTCCACCTTCCGTTTGCCGAGGGGGCACACCACACCTGTCACGGGCGGGCGGGTGCGCGGTAAACGGTCATCCGGGTGGTACGGGATCTCAGACGTGCGATGTCGGCTCGCGGCGGCTCCGGCACGCCCCGAAGGGGGGTGGGGCGCGGGTGCGCTGCTGCGCGCCGTGACCATGTACAACCATGCCGACCCGCCGACGATTCCCGACCGGGTCCACCGACCGGGGCTGCCCGGCCGGGCCCGGAGCCTGACTGCCGCCTAGCGGCCGGCGGGCCGAAGCCTGGCTGCCGCTTGGCGGTGGCGGGCCGGAGTGCGTGGCGCGACCATGCACAACGACGGTGCCCGCCGGATCATTCCGCGTCGGCCGCCGGGCCGGGGACGGCCGTCTCCCGCCGAGGCGTCGGCACCTGCGGCGTACCGTCGGCCCCTTCGGACTCCATGACCAGGTAACGGGGGCGGCGCTTCGTCTCGTAGTAGATCCGGCCGATGTACTCGCCGATCACGCCGAGGATCATCATTTGAATGCCGCCGAGACCGATGACGCTGACGATGATCGTGGTGTAGCCGGGGGCGTCGATTCCCCGGATCAGCGCCGCCGCGACCACCCAGGCCGCATACGCCACGGCGACGAACGTGAGCCCCATGCCGGCGTAGATCGCCGACCGTAGCGGCCGGTCGTTGAACGACAGCAGCCCATCGAACGCGTAGTTCAACAAAGACCGGAAACTCCAGCGGCTGCCGCCGTCGGCGCGGGCCTCGTTCGGGTAGGCGAAGACGACCGTGTTGAACCCGATCCACGAGTAGAGGCCCTTGGAGAACCGGTTGTATTCGGGCATGGCCCGCAGCGCGTCGACCGCCCGGCGGGAGAGCAACCGGAAGTCGCCCGCACCGTCGAGCAGTTGCACGTCCACCCAGCGGTTCATCAGCCGGTAGAACGTCCGCGACGCGACGGTACGGACGAACCGGTCACCCCGTCGGTCGCGGCACGCGATGACCTGGTCGTACCCCTGCCGGTACAGGGCGACCATATCGGGCAGCAGGCGTGGAGGGTGCTGCAGGTCGGCGTCCATCACGATGACGGCATCCCCGCTGGCCCGGTCCAACCCGGCGAGCATCGCCGACTCCTTGCCGAAGTTGCGGCTCAGCGCGAGATACCGGACGGCCGGGTCGGCGGCGGCCAGTCGGCGCAACTCGGCCAAGGTGCCGTCGGTGCTGCCGTCGTCGACGTAGACGTACTCGACCTCGACGTCGTCGAGCGCCGTCACGGCGGCGGTCACCGCGGTGTGCAGCCGGGCCAGCGAGGCGTCCTCGTTGAAGCAGGGGACCACGACCGACAGCCGCAGCGGCCGACCGGCCGCTGGCCCGGGACGGTCAGTCGAGCCGGTAGACGAGGACACCGTCGATCTCCTCACGGGTGATGCCCAACCCGTCGACCGGACGTTGGGCGACCCCGTCCCACGGTGTGCCGATCAGCCGGTCCGGCATCACCAGCACCGTACGCACCCCCAGGTCACGCAGGTATTCGACGCTCGCCGGGTCGGGGAAGAACGCGGTGACCGCCCGGGTCTGCTCCTGGCTGGCCGGGACGAAACCGGCCAGACCGTTGGCGACCTGCGGGAAGTCTCCCTCAGTGGTCCACAGCATGACGTTCAGCTCGAACGCGCCGGCGTCGCTGGGCAGCACCAGCACCGGCCCGGTGACCTGGTCCCAGGCGGCCGGTGGGGTGGGCACCTGCGGATGGGCGGTCCGGTTCATCCCCTCGACCACCACCAGCGCCAGCGGGATCGCCAGTACGGCACCGACGGCCTGCCGGGACCACTGCGGCCATCCGGCGGCGGCCCGGCGCAGTGCCGTGGCCGCGGCGGTGAGCGCCCCGGCGGCCAGGACCGCGAGCAGCAGGCTGGTCCAGATCATCATCCGCCCCGGGGTGCGCAGCGCGTCCCAGCCCGGCAGGTGCTTGGACAGCGTCAGGTAGCCGGGGTCGCCGTCGCCGCCGAGCGTGGCACCGAGGGCGAGCAGCGCCGTGCCGATGACTCCGGCGGCGAGCGCCACCCGGTGCCGGATCCGAAACGACGAGACGACCAGGCCTGCGGCGGCCAGGGCGATCAGCGTCACCCCGGGCAGCAGCGTCATCTCCGGCGGCCAGAAGATCTGCTCCCGGGTGGCGGCGTGCCGTTCCCCCCACAGCCAGGACTCGGCGGGTGCGGTGATCAGGCCGACCACCGGCGGGGAGAACATCTCGGTCCAGGCCAGGCTCCGCTCCGCCTGCGGGTTGAGCTCGACGACGCGGAAGTAGGCCGCCGCGATCGTGAGGGTGACCGCGCCGAAGATCACCCCGCCGAGCGCGTCGGCCGCGAGCAGTCGTCGGCCGAACGGTGGGCGGCGGCGGTGCCGCCACCAGGAGATCCCGTAGCCGCCGGCGGCGACGACCCCGGCGGCGAGCAGGAAGTAGACCAACGGCAGCCCGATGCCGAAGCCGAGGCTGATCTGCCAGGCGGCCACCAGCCAGCCGGCGAGGGCCCAGCCCGGTCTGCGCCGTTCGGGGCGGTAGCCGTGCCGCAACGACCAGCCGTGGCCACGGGCGAGCATCGCCAGACACAGCGCGATCCCACCGGTGGAGAGGATGTTCATGTGCCCGGAGTGGGCCAGCCGCCAGGGGGCGAAGGCCCACGCGACCCCGGCCACCGCCGCGCCGATCCGGCCCGCGCCGAGCTGCCGGATCAGGGCGTACGCGCCGATGAACGCCAACGCGTACAGCAGCACGTACAGGATGTTGTAGCGGATCAGCGCGGCTTCGAAGCCGGAGCCGATCATCCCGGCCGGTGCGTAGCCGAGCAGCGTGTCGCTGTAGGCGTAGGTGTAGCGCTCAGGGAAGAACGTGTTGGAGTGCCAGAGCCCGGTCGGGTCGGTCAACAGGGCATGCCCTCCCCAGGCGACCTGCCAGGCCTGCAGGGTGGGGTCGGCGATGTCGCCGGGGATGGTGCTGGCGGGGTGGCGCAGGGTGGGCCAGGTCAGCACCACTGCGAAGAGTAGTCCGCCGAGCACGGCCAAGGTCCATTCGTGCCGCAGGAACCGCCACAGCGAGGGCTGGGGGGCGGACGGGCGGTCTTGAGCGGTCTCCACGAGGATCGATGATCTCAAATCAGGACGTGGGCTGTCGAACCCGCCCGTCACCTGCCGGGCCGGATCTGGTTCGCCGATCATCGTTGCACTCGGTGACCCCGCGCAAGTCCTACCGGACCTGCGGGATCTAGGGATTCCGCTATTGCCGCTGTCGGCCCGAGCCGCAACGCTGGCTCCAGCGGGTGCTGTGCAGCCGGGGTCCGTCGTGTGGTCGGCGGTGTGGACCCGGTGTCGACGGAAAGGTGGGGCGCGACTGTGAACGGGAACTTCAACAAGGAGGACGCCGGGTTCGCCACCGCGATCGCGGCGTTGGACGACCACGTCAGCAGCATGATCGTCGCCGGGCAGACCGCGTACCGGATCCAGGGCGAGATCCGGGCGACCTACCAGGCGGGCTCCAGCTCGGTCTTCCAGGCGAAGCTCGATGAGTGGATCAGCGCGTACAACAACGTGATGATCAAGTTCCAGGATCTCGGCGAGAAGACCGGCTTCGTCGGCCAGATCATCGACTCCGGTGAGGACAGCGCTGGTGTCACGGGAGCCAGCTGGGACACCGACGACGGGATCTACGACATCCTCGCACCGGTCGGCCGCTGATCCGGTACGCAGCGGGAGTCTGAGCAGCGGGAGTCTGAGCCGTGGCCGAAGAGACCTTCACCGTCACCGAACAGTATCTCAGCGGTACCGTCCGGGAACGCTTCGAGGAGTTCCTGGCCGAAGTGCGGGACAACGACGACGTGCGGCGGCTGCTGGCCTACACCGGAGAGCCGCCCGCGCCGGCGGACCTCGCACCGTTCACCATCCTGCTGGCCGGCAACGAGCGGGTGATGACCGAGGTCGGTCAGGTGGAGACGAACTTCAAGGCGATGGCCGACAGCGCGAAGGGCAACATCCAGGCGCTGTTCACCATCATCGAGAAGCTGCGTGACGACTTCCTGCAGGTCAAGGAGACGCTCGACGTCGGTGCCGAGGACGCGTTGACCGAGGCCCAGATGCTCGACCTGGTGCGTGAGGTCTGGCAGCCGACGCCGAGCCTGTACCGGTAACCGCCGAGTAGGCGGGAGGCGACTCAGGTGGCCGAGGGCAGCGTTCCAGCAACCGATCAGAAGTGGGAGCTGGCGAACTCACTGTTCGTGCCGTCGGACGCGGAGATCGCCTACCGCGATGCCGTCGCGGGCCCGGAATCGCCGAAGTGGGTGACCGGCGGGGACGCGTTCGTCATCAACTACGCGCCGCCAACGGCCTCCCGTGGGCTCACCTACAAGGATCTGAACGCCTACGCGGTCTTCTTCTTCGCCGGTGAGGGCGTCCAGCATCGCCCGATCCCGCCCAACGGCTCGCAGTTCGGGTTGAGTAGCACCACGTACGACCCGGACGACTATGTCGTCGCTGGCGTCAAAATCGACGACCAGGTCCTGTCGATGCCGAAGGACAGCCCGATTCGGCGTTTCGAGCGGTTGTTCATCTCGCTGACTCCGCTGATCAACTACAACCCGGCCGCCAACGACGTGGCGTCCCGGCGGACCTTCTGGAACACCGAGCCGGTCCTCGTCGGCGTCGGCAAGTGGGCCGAGCACTGGGCGGGAGAGTTCAAGCGGTACGCCGAGGAGTTGAACGTCGACTCCGCCCACTGGGAAGGGTCGGCGGCCGGGCAGTTCTCCGCGCTGCTGCGGGAGTTCGAAAAGCTGCTGCGTGACGTGCACAGTGAGATCAACCCGGGCAGCGGTACGTCCGTGCCGCGTGCCATCGGTGACGGTGTGCTGGCCATGGAGAAGGCCCTCAACGACCTGTACGACGGGCACAGCGCCTTCTACACCTCCGACGGGATGTGGCAGCCGTCGTACCACGTGTTCGACGCGTTGCACGACCACTACGACGGGGTCGACAACCTGGTCCGGATCGAGGACGACAAGCCGGTCTTCAAGGAGGACCGGTACGACCCGCGCAGTCAGGCGATGTGGGACGCTGTCGACGCCGAGGCGAAGAGGCGCTGGTTGAACCGGGTGACCGAGCTTCTCGACCCGGTCGGGACGACGGTGCTCAACAACATCCGCACCCAGTACGGCACCTCCGCGGAGGTGTTCGCCGACGCGAAGTTCGACCCGGAGGTCCGGCTCATCCCACCGACCGGCAGCGGATCCGGTGGTGGCAACGGCCAGAACGAGATCGAGCGGCTCCAGGAGGACTACGAGGAGACCATCGACGAGCTGGTCGAGGACTACGAGAGAATCATCGACGACCTCCAGAACGACCTGCGGTCGCAGAAGGAGGAGTTCGAAGAGATCCTGGCGCAGAACAACGACGACAACCGCGAAGCGATGCAGAAAATGGAGGGCGACTACGACCAGATCATCAACGATCTCCAGGACGATCTGCGGGCCCAGAAGGAGTCGTACGACGAGATCATCAACAACATGGGCGATGATCAGCGCAACGCCGTCACCAGCATGCAGGAGGACTACGAGCGGGTCATCGACGGGCTTCAGAACGACCTGACCTCGCAGAAGGAGGACTACGAGAAGCTCCTCGGCGGGGGTGAGGGCGGGCCGCAGCAGTTCGCCACCGTCAACCCCGGCCCGGTCCTGCTGCCCACCCAGTCCTTTCAGCCGCCCGGCGGCGACGGGCCACCGCAACTGCAGTACCCGGAGGGCACGGTGCTCGGCCCGGACGGCCGTCCGGTGCTCGACAGCGACGGTGCCGGGGTCCTCGTGCCCCCCGGCTCCCGGATCGGTCCGGACGGCACCGTGACGGGTCCGGACGGCCAGTCGGTACGCGACACCGACGGGGCACCCGTGGTGGTGCCGCCCGGATCCTCGATCGTGACCGACCCGCCCCGCAGCCCGTCCCAGGTCGGCCGGCTCGAACCCCCCGCCGGCGGATTCGACACCCTGCCGCCTGACCTGCAGACCCCCTGGGACCTGGCGCAGGACCGCAACCCGATGTGGCTGGTGCCGGGCAGCGACGGGGGACTGAACCTGGTTGGCCCGGACGGGACGCAGCGCTCCGTCGGAGGCCTTGAGTTGGTGCCGGACGGACAGGGTAGTTACGACCTGGTCACCGACGGCGGCACCCGCACCCCGGTCGGTGACTTCGACCTCGCCCCGGGCGACGACGACGGGGTGCGGCTGCTGCCCAACGGTGACGGCGGCGTGGACCTGGTGAGCCCGGACGGGACCCGCCGTACGGTCGACGGCCTGGAGTTGGTGCCGGACGGGCAGGGTGGTTACGACCTGGTCACCGACGGTGGCACCCGCACCCCGGTGGACTGGCTGACCCCCGGTGGCGGCGTCTCCCCGCCCGGGACGGTCCTCCCGCCGAACGTGCCGCAGCCGAGCCCGACTCCCCGCCCCGACCTGGTCGGCGGCCGTGACGACTTCGGCCTGGACACGCCCCGCCCCGACCCTGGGACGCTGCTGCCGCCGTCCGGGTCCGGCACGGTGATCCCGCCGCCCGAGGTCGGGACCGCCGACCCGCCGTCCGGGTCCGGCACCCTGCTGCCCGCCGCCGGCGACCGGGTCGTCGACCCACCGGGCGGGACCGCTGACGACCAGCCGTCAGCTCAGTCCCCGACCGCCCCGACCGCTGCCGTCGGCGCCGGGTTCGGCCCGGTAGGTGCCGCCGGCAACCCGACCGGCGAGGGCGGCTACCCGCCGTACATGCCACCGCCCGGTGGTGGCGGTGGTGGCGGTGGCGGCAGCCAGGACCAGCCACGCAGCCGTACCCCGTACCCGTTGCGCGAGGACATCGACCAGGCACGCAGCAAGGCGGGCCGGCGCAAGGGCGACGAGCCGCGCGGCTGGCCGTGGGAACCGACCGAGCCGGTCGAGGAACAGCCGATGTCGGCCGACGACATCGTGAACGTGCTGGCCGGCAACCCGCAGCGGTCGGCGGCCACCGCCCGTACCGCCAAGGACGCCGCCAGCGATCTGCCGGTCGGGGATGCCCGCGAAGCAGGGCTCGCCGCGACCCGGGTGCCGACAATGGAGGACACGATCCGGGGCGAGGAGAACACCTGGGGCGCCGACTCGGCCGCCAGCGGTGAGGCCGCCCGCTGACGGCGGCGGTAGCGCCTTCGCTGATCCAGCGGTTCGACCTCGGCTGATCCTGTGGGTCAGCCGCAGTCGGGTCGGCGGGGCGCGGCGGGCGTTCCGCCCTCGCGGTACGCCTTCGGATCCAGCAGCGGGCCGGTCGGCAGCAGATCGACCAGGGCCGCCGGCAGCCGTCCCACCTGGACTCCCCGGTAGCCCAACTCGCCGGCCGGGCCGTCTGCGCCCAACGGGTACCGCACACCGTTGTCGGCTACCAGATACCAGTCGGCCGTCGGGGCGGTCTGCAGCAGCACACCGGTGTCTCCCCGGACCGCCACCTGGTCCACCTGGCCACACCCCGGCACCACACCGACCGGCAGCGTGCCACCGTCCGGGACACCACCCGAGGCGGCCGGCAGCGGCCCGGCGGTGACCAGGGTCAGCGTCGGCTGCTCCTGATCGGCCGACACGCTCGCACACAGGTCCACACCGACCAGGTCGATCAGCGCGGGCGGCGCCGGCGGCAGCGCGTCGATCCGGGTCCCCAACGGAGCAGCCGAGCGGTGGTCGGCGACGTCGCTCGCGCCGAGCGGCACCAACTCCGGGGTGGCCCCGTCGTACGCCTGCTCCTGGGTGCGGGCGTCACCGATCAGCAACGCCAGCACCGTCGGGGTCAGCTGCGCCAGGCCGTCGGAGGTGAGCAGGTACGCCGTGCCGCCCGGCCCGCTGAACAACTGGCCGACGCGGGTGTCCCGGCCGGCCAGCGTCGGCCCGGCCGACCCCCGTCCGGGCACGTCCGGCGCTGTCAGGTCGGGCCCGGCCGGCAACAGCCGCAGGAACTCGGCAGGTACCGGACGCGCGGTCGCGGCACCGTACCCCAACGCCTCCCGGGCGCCGCTGTCCGCGTCGATCAGGTGCCGGGTCTCGCCGACCAGCAGGTGGACGCTGCCGTCGGGCGCGCTGACCAGCGCCGCGTCACCGCCGAGCGGCTCGACCGCGCGGGTCGCGGCGACCTCCAGGGTGAACCGTGGTGCGGCACCGTCACCCGGACCGGTGCGACCCGCACAGGCCAGCCAGGGCGCCACGCTCAACCCGGCGGCGTCCGGCAACCGCTCCGGCACCCCGACCACCCCCAGCGGTACGCCGCGAGGGGTGCCGGCCAGTACCGCGCCGCCGACCGTCACCACCGACGGCTGGTTGCCCAGCAGCAGTTGCAGACTCGTCAGGTTCGCCACCGGATGCAGCACGCCGTTGGCGTACAGGTACCGGGCACCGGTGTCGAGGTCGACCACGACCGCGCCGTTGACCCGCCAGTTCACCTCGCGGGCCGGCGGGAACAGGACGGTCACGATGGTGACCAGCACCGCAACGATGAACGCGATCGCCAGCCCGCCGGCCATGCCCCGCAGCGACCGCCCGGTGGGCTGGTCCGGGTGGTCCGGCGCCGACCGCAGCAACGCCGCCGACAGCCGGCTCATCATGAACATGTGCGCCTGGACCTGGTCGCGCCGGGACTGCACGGGTCAGCCCATCACGCTGCGGATCAGGCCGTACAGGCCGAGCACCTGGAGCATCAGCGGCACCGTCACCGCGGCCGCCACCGTGTGCGCCAGGTCGGCCGCCCGTCCCCAGTACGGCACGAACCGTCGGCCGGGAACGTAGTGGCTGGCCATGACGAGCCCGGCCGAGACGGCGAGCAGCACGCCGACGATCACCAGGAAACCGACCTGACCGGTCCGCGCCACCAGGTCGAGCAGGATCAGCACCACTCCACCGCTGCCCGGTACGACGGCGGCCAGCCGCTGCCAGCGGGCCCGCAGCACCAGGGCGTGCAGCAGCAGCCGCAACGTGAGCACCGCGGTGAGGGCGAACGTCCACCAGCCGTCCTGCCCGGCCAGCACGAACAGGCAGGCACCGGCCACCGTACCGCTGGCCAGGTACAGCCAGTTGAGGAACACGTCGGCGCGGGCCGTGCGTCGCCGGACACCGGTGTCCGGCAACGGGTCGACCTCGTCGGCCAACTGGCCGGCGTCGGTCGGCAGCATCGGCATCCGCAGCCCGGACAGCCGGAACGCGGTGGCCGGCAGCAGCGAGTCGACCACCACGGTGGTCACCGCGACGATCGCCGCCGCGCCGGCGGCGGTGGCCCCGACCAGCAGGGTGACGCCGCCGAGCGCCGCCATGGTGCCGGCCAGGCACACGGCGGTGAACACCGGCGCGGTACGGGATCCGACGGCTGGCACCGCCACCAGCGCCGCCGCCACCACCGCCAGTCCGGCCAGCAGCAGAGCGGCCCCGGCGCCCGGCGCGAAGACGGTGACCCCGACCGCGACGTACGCCGTACCGACAGCGGCCAGCACGCCGGCCGCCGCCGGATGCACCCGGGCCCGGGCCACCGCGGTGGCCACGCCGAGCCCGATCACACCGACGGCCAGCGCCGCGAACGTCCCCGGCCGGCCTGCCCCGGCCAGCAGCGCCAGCAGCAGCACGAGCGCGCCGCCCACCCAGGCCAGCAGCAGCGCCCTGGTCCATGCCGGCCGCCAGGTGTCGGGGCGGTCGGCCATGGTGGTCACCACCCCGTCGACCATGTCGTCGAAGTGCACCGCAGGGATCTCGGCGTAGTACGGCCGCAGGTACAGCTGTTCGCCGTCGACCAGGCCCGCCTGGCGCAGCGTCTGCTCCCCGTCGAGCCGGCTGCCGTCGAGCCGCTGCAGCGTCCAGCCGCCGTGCGGGATGCCCGCCTCGGCGAGTTCCTCGCCGCCCAGGCGCACCACGGCCGGCAGCAACTCGGCGACCACCACGTCGGTCGGCACCGCCAACTCGACCCGCCCCGAGGGCACCACGACGACCAGTCGGCACAGGGTGTCGACGTCTGCCACCAGAGGTAGGCCTTTCCGTGAACCGTGCCAGTATCACACTGGATAGTCCCCCGGCCGCAGCGTTGTCCAACCGGTCCATCGGAGACTGGGTGAATCCCCAGACAATCGCGGCCTCCTGGCCTGTCGACGGGCCGCGGCGCAGGATGGCGCGGTGAGCACGCTGCTGATCCGACGGCCGCCGCGGCCACCTGGACCGGAAGCCGTCGAGGGTGACATGACCCTCCAGGAGCCACCGGAGCTTCCCGAGCCGGTCAGCGGCCTGTCACAGATGCTGAGCTACCTGCCGATGGCGCTCGCCTCACTCGGCATGGTGATCATCTTCCTGCGGCCGGTCGGCGGCGGCGGTGCCGGCCTGACCGTGTTCGCGGTCGGCCTGATCCTGATCGCCGCCCTGGCCATGGTGCTGAGCCAGGTGGTCCGGACCGCACGCGACCGTAAGCGACAGCTGCACGGCGAACGGCGCGACTACCTCAGCTACCTGAGCCGGATCCGCCGGCAGGTGCGGGCCGCCGTGATCAGCCACCATCGGGCCCAGCAGTGGCGCCACCCGGATCCGCAGGCGCTGCCGAACTTCGTCGGCACCTCCCGGATGTGGGAACGTCGTCCGAGTCACGACGACTTCACCGAGGTCCGGGTGGCCACCGGGGTGCAGCCACTCGGACTGCGTTTCCACCCGTTGCACACCAAGCCGGTGGAGAACCTCGAACCGTTGTCCGCCCACGCCCTGCGGCGCTTCGTCGAGGCGTACCGCACCGTGCCGGACCAGCCGATCACGGTGACCCTCGCCCGCTACGCCCGGGTGCTGCTGCACGGCGATCGGTCCACCGCCGTGGCGCTCGTGCGGGCCCTGCTCGCCGAGATGGCGGTGTTCCACGGGCCGGAGGAGGTCCGGATCGTCGTCGTCGCCGACGGCGCGGTACGGCAACGGTGGGAATGGATCAAGTGGTTGCCGCACGCCCTGCACCCGGCCGACGACGACGGTGCCGGCCCCGTCCGGCTGTTCACCGACCGGGTGGCCGACCTGGAACGTCTGCTCGGTGCGGAGTTCGCCGCCCGAGGTGGGTTCACCGCCGACGCGGTCGCCAGTGTCGATGAGCCGTACGTCATCGTGCTGCTCGACGGCGTCGAGGTACCCGACAACCACCGGATCCGGTACGACGGGTACCGCAACGTCACGGTGCTGGACCTGGCCGGCGCGTTGCCGTGGCGCACCGGGGCGCAGACACTCTGGCTGCGGATCTCGGCGCAGCAGGTCGAGTCCGTCACCGCCGCCCCCGACCAGTCCGAACGGGTGACCGTGCTGGGCCGCCCGACCCGGCTCGGCCCGGCGACCGCCACCGCGCTCGCCACCGCGCTCGCCCCGCTGCGGCTCAGCGGCGGACTGGACGGCGGGGAGGCGCTGACCGCTGACGTCGAGCTGACCTCCATGCTCGGCATCGCCGACCTGAACCGGCACGACCCGGCGCAGCTGTGGCAGCGCTGGCCGGCCGAACGGCGGCTACGGGTCCCGATCGGGGTGTCCGCCGACGGGCGCGCCGTCGAACTCGACATCAAGGAGTCCGCGCGCGGCGGGATGGGCCCGCACGGGCTGCTGATCGGCGCCACCGGGTCCGGCAAGTCGGAGTTGTTGCGCACCCTGGTGCTCGGGCTGGCGTTGACCCATTCGTCGGAGGCACTCAACTTCATCCTGGTCGACTTCAAGGGCGGGGCGACGTTCCTCGGGTTGGACCAGTTGCCGCACACCTCGGCGGTGATCACCAACCTGGCCGACGAGGAAGCGCTGGTCGGCCGGATGGAGGACGCCCTCAACGGCGAGATCGTCCGCCGTCAGGAGGTGCTGCGCCGGGTCGGGGTGACCTCCGCCGCCGACTACGCGGCCCGCCGCGCCCGCACCGACCCGGCACTCGCCCCGCTGCCCAGCCTGTTCGTGGTGGTCGACGAGTTCAGCGAGCTGCTCGCCGCGCACCGGGACTTCATCGACCTGTTCGTCATGATCGGCCGGCTCGGTCGCAGCCTCGGTGTGCACCTGCTGCTGGCCTCGCAGCGGCTCGACGAGGGCCGAGTGCACCAGCTCGAGTCGCATCTGTCGTACCGGATCGGCCTGCGGACCTTCTCCGCGATGGAGAGCCGCGGTGTCCTCGGCGTGCCGGACGCGTACGAGCTGCCGTCGCAGCCGGGCAACGGGTTCCTCAAGACCGACGTGACGACGATGGTGCGGTTCAAGGCGGCCTACGTCTCGGGCCGGTACCGGCCAGCCCGGCGTTCGGATCCCGGAGCCGGCGTCGCGACCGGGGTGCTGCCCTACCGCAGCGGCTGGGTCGACCCGCCCGGTGCCGACCAACCGCCGCAGGCGGAACCTGATCCCGGCGAGTCCGGCACCGACGACGAGGCGCCGTCGTTGCTGGAGACCGCGTTGGACCGGCTCCGCGACAGCGGCCCGCCGGCCCACCAGGTGTGGCTGCCGCCGTTGGGCGACCCGCCGTCCCTCGACGACCTGCTCCCGGCGTTGACCACCGACCCGGCGCGCGGGCTGACCTGGCGCCGTCGAGCGGATCCAGCGCAGCTGTCCGTCCCGGTCGGGGTCGTGGACCGCCCTTTCGACCAGCGACGGGATCTGCTCACCGTCGACCTCGCCGGGGCCGGGGGACACGTCGGCGTCGCCGGCGGGCCGCAGAGCGGCAAGAGCACCCTGCTCCGTACGCTGATCATGAGCCTGGCCCTGTCGCACACCCCGGACGAGGTCCAGATCTACTGCCTGGACTTCGGCGGTGGCCTGCTCTCCGGCGTCGCCCGGCTGCCGCACGTCGGCGGGGTCGCCGGTCGGCTCGACAGTGAGCGGATCAGCCGGACCATCGCCGAGGTCCTGGAGGTGATGAGCCGCCGGGAACGGCTGTTCGCCACCGCCGGAGTGGACTCGATGGTCGACTTCCGCCGCCGGCGGGCCGCCGGCGAGTTCCCGGACGAGGCGCACGGTGACGTGTTCCTGGTCGTCGACGGATGGGCCACCGTCCGGCACGACCTGATCGACCTCACCCCGGCGTTCACCAGCATCGTGTCCCGTGGGCTGAGCTACGGCGTGCACCTGGTGGTGGCGGCGGCCCGGTGGGGCGAGATCTCCACCAACCTGCGGGACCTGCTCGGCACCCGGCTCGAACTGCGGCTCGGTGACGCCGTCGACTCGATGGTCAACATGCGGGTCGCGCAGACCGTGCCGAAGATCCCCGGCCGGGGTATCACCGAGACCAAACTGCACTTCCTGACCGCGCTGCCACGGCTGTCGCATCTGGTCCGCGATGCCGGGGACCCGGGTGACGGGGTGGCCGCTACCGTCGACGCGGTCCACGCCGCCTGGCCGGGCCGGCGGGCCCCGGCGGTACGGATGCTGCCGGTGGTGCTCACCGCCGACCGGTTGCCGGCGGCGGACGGTTCGTTGCGGGTGCCGCTCGGTTGGGAGGGGCAGACCCTGGGCGTGCAGTGGCACGACTTCGAGGAGAGCCCGCACCTGGTCGTCGCCGGTGACGCCGAGACCGGCAAGACGAATCTGCTCAGGCTGGTGACCGCCGCCGTGGTGGCCCGGTACCGCCCGGACGAGGCCCGGGTGATGGCGGTCGACGTGCGACGTGGCCTCTACGATGCCATCCCCACCGAGCATCAGCTCGGCTACGGGGTGTCGGCGTCGGGGATCAAGCAGATGGTCGAGTCGGTGGCGCGGGCGATGCGTCAGCGCCTGCCCGACTCCAGCATCACCCCGGCGCAACTGCGTCGTCGTGACTGGTGGCAGGGCCCGGAGCTCTACCTCGTGGTCGACGACTACGACATGGTGTCCAACTCGTCCGGGGCCAACCCGTTCGGCCCGTTGCTGGAGTTCCTAGCCCAGGGCACCGAGCTGGGCCTGCACCTGGTGGTGGCGCGCAGCGCGAATGGTTTGTCCCGGGCCATGATGGACCCGCTGCTGCGGACCCTGATGGAGGTCAACAGTCCGGCCCTGCTGCTGTCCTGCCCACCGGCCGAAGGGGTGCTGTTCAACAACGTCCGGCCCCGGGTGCTGCCGACCGGCCGGGCACAGCACATCACCCGGCGGCGGGTGACCGAGGTGCAGACCGCTCTGATCGAGCCCGACCCGCCGCCGGACCTGGCCGGCTGACCGGGCCCGAGTGGCGAGGGCCGGCTGACCGGAGCTGATCGACCAGATTCGGCTGACCGGGGCCGGTCAGCCGACGCCGACGCGTTGCGGAAGGTCGTCGGGCAGCAGCAGCCGCAGCTCGTCGACGCTGGCCCCGGGCCGGGCGAGCAGCCGGCCGGCCTGCCGGGTCACCATGGCCTGCAGCAGCGTCCGCGCGTACCGGGCGTTGCCGAACGTCTCGGTCCGGGGTACGGCGGCGAAATGCTCCCGCAGCGCCGACACGGTCCGCGGATCGCACTCGTACCCGTCGGCGGCCGCAGCCTGTTCGACGATGGACACCAGTTCGTCGTCGGAGTAGCTGTCGAAGGTGATGGTCCGGCTGAACCGGGACGCCAGCCCGGGGTTCGACGCCAGGAACTGGCGCATCTGCGTCGAGTAGCCGGCGGCGATCACCACGACGTCGTCGCGGTGGTCCTCCATCAGCTTCAGCAGCGTGTCCACCGCCTCCTGACCGAAGTCGGCGATCGCGCCGCCGGTCGAGGTCAGCGTGTACGCCTCGTCGATGAACAGCACCCCGCCCCGGGCGCGTTCGAACGCCTCCTGGGTCAGCTGCGCGGTCTGACCGATGTATCGACCCAC
Source organism: Solwaraspora sp. WMMD792 (assembly GCF_029626105.1). Taxonomy (NCBI): domain Bacteria; kingdom Bacillati; phylum Actinomycetota; class Actinomycetes; order Micromonosporales; family Micromonosporaceae; genus Solwaraspora; species Solwaraspora sp. WMMD792. The sequence continues at coordinate 2,483,200 of NZ_JARUBH010000009.1, read as the reverse complement.
GATGTCCGCCCGGGCGACCTCGACCAGCTGCCCGGTCCGCAGCAGCCCGAGTGAGGTCAGCAGCTCCCCGTAGAGTCGCGCCACCGTCGTCTTGCCGGTCCCGGGCGGCCCGGCGAACACCAGATGGTTGTCGATGGACATCGCGGGCAGCCCGGCGGCGCGGCGCATCCTGGCCGCAGCCAGCAGGTTGACCAGATCCTCGACGGCGTCCTTGACCCCCTGCAGGCCGGTCATGCCACGCAGCCGCTCGACCGGGCCGGGGATGTCCGTCGGGTCCGGCCCGGTGGTGTGCTGCTCGCCGACGTCGGGCGGCAGCAGCGTGCTCAGCTCGTCGCCGTCCACGTCGGGTTGGGCGGCGAGCCGGCCGGCCTGCCGGTCCACCATCTCCTCGAAGGTCTGCCGGGCGGTGCGACCGTTGCCGAACGTCCGGTCGCGCGGCATCCGGTCGAAGTGGGCGGCGAGCGTCTCGGCGGTGCCCGGCCCGAGCCGGTAGCGGTGCTGCTCGGCGAGTTGACCGACGATGGTCACCATCTCGTCGCTGGTGTAGTTGTCGAACTCGATGGTCCGGCTGAACCGCGACGCCAGCCCGGGGTTGGAGGCGGCGAACCGGCGCATGTCGTCGGAGTAGCCGGCGGCGATCACCACGACGTCGTCGCGATGATCTTCCATCAGCTTGACCAGGGTGTCGATCGCCTCCCGGCCGAAGTCGTGGCCACCGGCGGACTCCTGCGCGGTCAAGGTGTACGCCTCGTCGATGAACAGCACCCCGCCGAGCGCGGCGGTGAACACCTCGGTGGTCTTGATCGCCGTGCCGCCGATCACCTGGGCGACCAGATCTCCCCGGCCGACCTCGACCAGGTGCCCGCTGCGCAGCACACCGAGCTCGGCGAGGATGCCACCGTAGAGCCGGGCGACGGTGGTCTTGCCGGTGCCCGGAGGGCCGGCGAAGATCACGTGCCGGCTGGTCGGCGGCACCGGCAGACCGGCGGCCCGCCGTCGTTGGGCCATCCGGTTCAGGTCCACGAGGCTGGTCAGCTGCCGTTTCACCGTCGGCAGCCCCACCATGGCCTGCAACTGGCGTAGCGGGCTGTCGTCCGGACCGGGCTCTGCGGGGAGCCCGTCGGGGCCGGTGGCGGCGGCCGACTCGTTGTCGCGGTCCACCACGTTGTCGGCGCTGACCCGGGCGGCGCCGACGCTTTCGCGCAGGCCGACACCCCGGTTGCCGGTCAGCTGGCAGTCGGTCAACGTCACCGGCTCGGCGCTGTCGACCCGGACACCGTCGCCGCTGTTCTCACTCACCGTGCAGCCGGTGAGTGAGACCCGGGCGGCGCCGGCGACCTGTACGCCGTGCCGACGGTTACGCAGGCTGCGACTCCGGTCAGCGACCAGTTGCCCCTGCTCGTCGGCGAGCATCCCGTGCCCGCCGGCTCCGGTGGACTCGCAGTCGGTCACGGTCACCCGGGCCCGTCCCGCGACGGACACGCCGTTGTGGGCCGCGTTGCGGACGGTCACTGCGGTCAGCCGGGGGTGTGCCGAGCCGGTGACCCGTACGCCGTCGTCCCCGGTGTCGGCGATCTCACCGCCCTCGATCCGGCCCTGACCGCCGCCCTCGATCAGCAGACCCGGACCGTCGGTTCCGGTCAGTCGACAGTCGCGCAGCAGCGGGGTCGCCGAGTCGTCGACCCGTACCGCCGCCCCGGTGCCGTGGTCGACGGTCAACCGGTGTAACTGCGGGTTGGCCCGCTCGAGCACCGCGACGCCGCAGCCGCCGGACCGCCGGACGGTCAGGTCGGTCAGCACCGGCCCGGCGGCGCCCTTCACGAACAGCCCGTCCAGTCGGGCCTCGGTGACCTCACACCGGTTGAAGGTGCCGCGGGCCTGCTCGACCACGCAGATGCCGTGACCGCCGGGGCGGTCCATCCGTAGCCCCTCGACGACCGGATCGGAGACGTCGCCGAGAACCATGCCGTGGCTACGGGTGTCGCTGATCTGGCAGTCGGTCAGCGTGACCCGGGACTTGCTCGTCACGTAGACGCCGATGTCGGTGTCCCGGACGGCGGTCCGCTGGATTCGGGTGGTGCACTGCTGTTCGAGGGCGATCGCCGGTTTGTCGGTCGCCGACACCTCGCAGTCCTCGATCAACCCCCGACCCTGCCCGTTGACGCAGATGCCGTTGCCGCGGGCGTCGCGCAGCACGCACCGACGGACCACCGGATCGCCGCGTTCGGCGATCACCAGTGCGGACGTTCCGACGTGCTCGACGACGCAGTCCTCCAGCACGCTGCCGGCGCCGGAGGTGTCGACCACCCCAGCGCCTTCCGGGTTGACCACCCGGCAGCCGCGCATCGCCACCGCGCCCTGATTGGCGGCCAGCACTGCGGTCCAGCCGGCGCCGACGACCTCGCAGTCGTCTGTCTCCACCTGACCGCGCAGGATCTCCAAAGTGGCGCTCTCGGCGTCCTGGCCCTGCAGGATCAGGCCGGACAGTTTGACGGCCTCGCCGAGCACCCGGACCACCGGGCCGGTGCGGGTGGTGATCCGCGCCGAACCACGACCGTCGGCGGCGACGATGGTGACCACGGTGGTGATGGTCAGCCGCTCGTCGTACTGACCCGCGGCGACCGTGATCAACGCGCCGGCGTGGGCGGCGCGCAGAGCGTCGGTGATCGTGCGGTGGCCCCCGGGGCGGGACGGGTCGACCGTCAACACCTGGCGCGTCACGCGGGCATCGCCGTCCCGTCACGTTGTCGTGGACCGGACGCCATATGGTGGCCCCGACGCCGCGGACCGTACCTGGAATATCGTTTCGCGCACCAGAGTACCGGCGGGTGTGGCGGGCTCCACGGCGGCGGGCACAAGCCTGGGGTGGTTACTAGAGTTCGCGGTCCGGTGCCGTCCCACTCTGGCCCCGCCGCCCGGGTACGCCGTAGTGTCCGGGCCTGAGGCGACCAGCTGGTCTGTTCACCGAAGGAGTGGCCATGGCCGACATCCATCTGAACCACCCGGGCCTCAGTCAGGCCATCGATGACATGGTGCAGGCGACGACCCAGATGCGTAACGCCATGCAGCAGCTCATGCAGGGTCTGACCCCGTTCGAGCAGACCTTCGCGGCCGACGGATCCCGTCCCCAGTGGGACGCGTTCAAAGTCGCCGTCTCCCAGGCCGACGCTCAGATGCAGAACTCGTTCGGCAAGGGTGCGCTCGCGCTGAGCGACATGCAGAACATCCACATCGACTCGGATCGTCGCGGCACAAACATCCTGGGCGGCTGATGACCTCCGCCTGGGAGGCCCGGATCGAACAGGGCATGGCCGAGGTCCGCCGCTACCAGGAGGACCTGGCCCGGATGCAGCGGTCGTTGCTGGAGCGCAGCGCGTCGGTCACCACTGCCGACCGGGCGATCACCGTTGTGGTGGGTGCGCAGGGCGATTTGACGGACATCGAGTTTCACGGTGGCGCGTACCGGTCGATGGCCGGCACCGATCTGGCCAAGGCCGTCGTCGGGGCGTACCAGCAGGCCCGGCAGAAGATGGCGGCGGAAACCGACCAGGTGGTGCGATCGTTCGTCGAACGCGGAACCGGCATCCGGGACACGATGGTCGGTGACAACCCGCTGGAGGAGCTGCTCGGCCCGATCCGCCGCGCCGCCCGCGCCGCCGGCGGACTCGACGCCGACCCCCGGGGACGGAACTAGGGAGATGCCCACTGGTGCCGGTGGGAGGTGATCTGACACGTTGACCGTGCAGAGTTGCCGCAGCGCTGCCGGCCGGGCGCCCGGTGGCCCGATGTCGGTCGGGGGAGTCTCGTGTCTGAGCTGATGGTTCCTTCGGACCTGCGAAACCGGTTCGCGCGGTTCGGCCAGGCTGAGCAGGTCCTGGCGCGGCTCGGCGACACGATCGAGCAGATCCACGAGCTCAATCTCGCCGGCGCGGGCAACACCGGCGACGAGATCGCCCAGACCTACCGCTCCAAGGTCGATGGACCGACCGACAATCTGAAGGTACTCGTCGAACAAGTTCGTGGCGTGCTGCTGATGACCGACGAGAATGGCCAGCAGGTGAGCAACATCTTCGACCAGGGCGAGGTGGACGCCGGCGGCGCAGGCCGACGGTGGTGAGTTCACCACCGTCGGCGGAGTGACCGGTGGCGATCCAGCCCTCGGACGAGGTCAACAACCTCTACATGGTCCTCACCGGCTCCCGGATGCCGGACATCAACGAGGACATCCTGCGGACCGTTGAGGACCTGTACCTCGCGGTCTCCGGCGATCTCGGTGAGCTGCAGGGTCACGTCGAGTACCTGGTGGCCGGCGTCCGCCGGTCCTTTGACGGGCAGGCCGCCGAGGCCTTCGCCCTGCACATGGAACAGTTTGTCTCCGGCGACATATCCGTGCTGGAGGGCGCGGCCGAGCAGGCACGTGCGCTGGCGGCATTCGCTGGCGAGGTCGCCACCGAAGCCGAGTACATGAAGCTCATGATCATCGCCGAGTTGATCGTGCTGCTCGTTGAGATCGCGATCGCCGTGGCGATGTCCTACTTCAGCTTCGGGTTGTCGACCGCGCTGCTGCCGGTCAAGTTCGCCATCACCCGGATGCTGATCCGCCTGGGGATCCAGCGGCTGATCCTGCGGATCACCTCGTCGCCGCTGTTCAAGACCGTCGTCAACACCCCCTGGTTCAAGTCCTTCATCAACTCGCCCTGGTTCAAGACAGTCGGCCAGGGAGTCTTCATCTACGGCCCGATCGACGGGGTCATCGAGACCGGCATGTCGTACGGTGTACAGGACTACCAGATCAAGAAGGGCAACCGCGACGGCTTCAACGACAAGCACGGCGCATCGTCGTTCGTCAGCGGCTACTTCTCCGGCCTGTTCCAGCACGTCATCACCGACAGCCTGCTGCGCAAGTTTCTGCCGCCGCCGCGACTGGGCCGTGACGGGCCGGGCGGATTCGACCTCGACCCGCCGGGCGGGCCGCGACCGGGTATCGGCGGACTCAGCGAGAAGGTCCCGCCCCCGGTGAAGCGGGACGGGGCCAGCGGCCCTGATGGCGCAGGTCCAAGACCCGGACCGGGGCCGAACGTCGGACCGGGTCCGGGCCCGCGTACCGGCGGGGGACCGTCACCCGTACGTCACCTGCGTCTACCGATCATCCTGACGTCAGTGGCCGTCGGAACGGCGATCGGCGAGACCCTCGGCGAGGTGATCTCCGGGGCGGCTGTCTACGGCAAGGTCGACATCGACCCGGGAATGCCCGGGCTCGCGGCCACCGCCGCGGTCCTGCAGAGCATCACCGAAATCAAGGTTGCGCAGCCGCTCGGCAACTGGCTCGGCCGGTTGACCTTCGGCCCGGTGCCGGTCGTCGGGGGCAGCACCGCCGGCCCGCCGTCCGGCGGGACGTCGCAGCCGCCTACGACGCCCCCGCCCCCGCCCGGCCAAAGCCCGGTGGCCGACGAGAAGGGTGCGGGCGACGCGCCCCGCCCCGGCCCGGTGGGGGAGCGGACACCGGACCGGCCAGACCGCCCGGGCCTGATCGACGGATCAGAACACCGCACAGAGGCGGGCCCCTCCGCGTCGGAGGGGGTGTTCCGACCACCAGTGGTCGGCACCACACCGAACCCGGATCCCCTGGTGCCGACCGCGCCGCCGCCCTCCTACCCGGCACCACCGGCAGCGCCGGTCGTCACTGCCGAGCCGAGTGTGCCGAGCGGTACGGTGGCGCCGCCCCCGATGGCTGGTCCGCCCGTGACGGCTGGTCCGCCCGCGACGGCTGGTCCGCCCGCGACGGAATCTGTTCCGACACCACTCCTGTCCCCTGCGCCGGGCGACGGAGATCTGGTCGAGGAGTCTGCGGCACCTTATCGCGGCTCGGACCAACCGGACGGAGAGCAGGCGGCCCAGGCCCCGGCAGGAGCCGACCCGGTCCGGCAAGGAGCCGACGTCGCCGACCAGCGGACGCACACCCCGCCGGAGCCGCCGCCATCGCCGGTGGTCACCCCGGTCCCGCCGCCGCCACTGCCCAGCGACGCCGCCTGGACGTCGGCCAGGGAAAACGCGAGCGTCGGAGTTCGCACGCACGCCTGGGGCGATCCGGTTCACCGGTTCGGCCCCGACGGCGAGCAGCAGCTGGTCGTACGGTCCGGCTTCGACGCGCGGCGGGTGTTCCACGACGGTCAATGGTTTACCGACCTCGAAGTCCGGGTGTGGATCGACGACAACACCGGAGTGGGACCCGCCGGCGTCGACGCTGTCCACGACCGACTCGCCTCCGGTGTGCGCGAGCACCTGAACAGTCCCGGCTATCAGCTGGGCAACGGCGATCGCCTGCATGTCACCGTGCTGCGTGCCGATTCGCCGGACAGCGCACACCTGACGGTGAACCTGGTCGACCGGGACCAGGAGATGCACCAGTACTCATGGTGGGCCGACGCGGCGGCTGAGTACTACACGCACGAAATCGCTCACCAACTGGGCCTGCGCGACGACAGGTCCGGCAGCGGGTCGGTCCCCGGTAGCCTGCTCGGCGACTTCACCGTGCCCAAGCCCACCGGCGACGACGTGGCGACGCCGGCGGACAGGTGGCACCTCTGGCGCGACGGCGGCCTGCGGCAGCGCCATCTGGATCTGCTGGACGTCCTCATCGGGCCGGTCGGTGAGGACGGCGGCTATCACGGCGTGGACCGGCCCGTCCGGCCAACCGCCGATGAGTACGCACCACGTGCGCCGAAGCAGCCGCCAGCCGCTGCGAACCGTCCGCCGACTACGTCGCAGGCTTCCACCCCGGTCGACCGCCCGACCGCCGACGGACAGCCCGGGACCGAGCTCGATGATCTGGCCGATCGTCCGCGCCCGGAGCCGCCGGTGTTGTCTGCGGTGACCACCGAGTCCGGTCCGATCGCCGGACCAGTGGACCGGCGGACCACGACGACCGGCGAACCGGAGTCCGCGACCGACTCGGATGGTGAGACCAGCGAGGACGACGACCCCGACCGCGAGATAAGCGACGACGGCGACGCGGTCCGTCCGCAGGTACGCCGGCCACCGGTCATGTCGGGCGCTCTCCCGGTCAATGACTTTCCGGATGATTTGGATTTGCCGGGGTTGTTCGCGGGGCGGTCGGATGACTTTCCGGATGATTTGGATTTGCCGGGGTTGTTCGCGGGGCGGTCGGATGACTTTCCGGATGATTTGGATTTGCCGGGGTTGTTCGCCGGGCGGTCGGACGACTTTCCGGATGATTTGGATCTGCCGGGGTTGTTCGCGGGGCGGTCGGACGACTTTCCGGACGATCTGGATCTGCCGGAGATGTTCGCGGAGCCACCTGCTCTGCCCTGGTACACCCAGTTCGACGGTGCGCTCGGCCAGATGTACGCCTACCAGGCAGGCCCCCGACCAGGACAGCGGGCGGAGGACCTCGTCGGTGAGCTGCTGAGGGATCTCATGGCTGGTCCGATATCCGCCATCTTCCCGGCCGGGCAGCGGGACGCGATCCGCCGGGCGGTACGCGACGCGCTGATCGACCTCTACACCGCGCCACCGTTGCCGCCCGCACCGGCGGGTGCGCCGGCGGACAACACCCCGGACCCGTTCATCGACGAGCGGTACAGCGAGTTCCTGGAGAAGTGGGACCGCGTCCTCGTGCAGGGGATCACCGTACTGGCCGGTGATCGTCTTGTCTGGATTCATCCGGTCCTCGACAACGGCCGGCCACACCAGCGGACCCGGACCGGCCCGGCTCCGTACAAGGTCGTCTTCGGTTCGGGGTCGACGAACACCTCGCGCGGCGGCGGGGTCGACCGAGGGGTTCCCGCGCCGATGGATCTGATGCTGGTCGGCCTCACTGGTTTCGCCAAGCGGGTCAGCCGGCTGATGTTCAACTTCCCGTTCAAGCTCGAAGGAGGTTTCGACAATCCCCGGTCGGAGAACCGGACCCTGGTCGCCGGCCGGCAGATGTTCGTCAAGAACCGGCAGATGTTCGACGTCGGCCTGCGCTTCGAGGTGTACGCCGACGGCCGGCGGTTCGGCTCCACCGGCACCGCTCCGCCGGACCGGAGCGGACTGACGGTCGTGGTGCCCGAGCAGTACGCCAACCGGGACAACGGGTGGCCGGGGCACGAGACACCCCCGGCGCCGCAGCGGCAGGAGCAGCAGCGAATCACCCGGGCCAGGCCGGTGCTCAACGCCATCGGCCTGACCACACTCGTCGTCCAGTGGCACCAGCAGCTCGCCAGGAGCCGGTTGACACCGCAGCAGCGGGTCGCCGTCGCCGCAGCCGGTACCCGCCAACTGCTCAACGAACGCAGTCTGATCAACCGCAGCACACATCTGCTGTCCAACGGGGTACGCACCGATTCGCTGTCCGTCGGCGGACTCAACGGCAGTCTGAACCTCACCGTGACGCCCACCAAGATCCAGTACATCGGCTCGGCACCTGGTGTCGAGGTGCGCGACGACATGAGTGTCGTGCTCAGCCAGAGCGACGGGGCGACCGTCACCAGCGGACTGGCGTTCGACCCGTCGTTCACGGCGATCGGAATGGCCGACCCGAGCACCGACACGATCGGGCAAACCGGCCAACGGGCCACCGGGACGCTCGGTGTCGAGCTGAAGGTCTCCGGCGGGGAGAGCCTGGCCCTGGATCTCAGCAGCGACGTGTCCAACCATGTCGTGCTGGTCCGCCGCTCCGATCAGGCGCGTTACCTCGTCCGCTACCGGGTCGCGCTGCACACCGACCTGGACGGCCAGCGGCTCGGTTCGGTGTCGCTCAGTGACGTGCCGGCCGAGCTCGGGGTGGCCGAACCCGACCGGGTGAGCTTCGAGCGGGCGATCGCCGGTGCCGTGCTGACCCCGGGTGTCACCCGGTGGACGCGGACTCCACCGGGGCCGCTGGACATGGTCCAGTACCACCCCCGGCAGATCCTGGACCGGCTGCTCGGCGTCTCGCAGCCGGGCAACCCGCGGCAGCCGGCGCCGCCGCCGTCGCAGCCGCGTACCCAGCCGGTGGTGCCGATGCCGCACCACCGGGGTCGGAGGATCGCCACCCCGACGGCGGGCGAGCCGCTCGCGCTGGCCACCCGGCGCGGCACCGGCTGGGGGGTGCCGGTGTCGCTACCGAGGTCCGAAGTCGTGGTGCAGACCATCGAGCGGGCTCTGCGGCTGATCGCCGGGGTGCCGCGGCTGGACCGGGACACCTCCCAGACGATCGTCCAGCGACTGGGCCGTCCGGCGTTGGAGGCCGACCTCAACCGTCAGCTGGTCGGCGACCCGTTCACGGTCACCGTCGGCGGCAAGGACTACGACATCATGCTGACGGTCTACCTGGAGGAGCATCGCGACAGCAGCCGGTACGGGATGAGCGTCAACACCCGGACGATCGTCGCGCAGGGCCACTCCGGGTCGATCGCCGACGACGCGAGCGTGACCGTCGCGTTCAGCGGAGGTCCGGTGATCCCGGTCGCCACGGAGGCCCGGGTCGCGCTGCCGTTCAGCGCGGAGAAGGGTCACTCGGCGGGGCACAGCGACGACCGGTCGGTCTCGGTCGAGTCGTACCGCCGGACCGAGACCACCGGCGACGTCGTCGACAACGGTTACGGTGTGGCCTACGTGTTCGTGATCCGCGAGTCGAAGGTCGGCGGGCAACGCCGCACCTGGGTCTTCGGCTCGCAGGCCGGCATCGTCACCCCGGTCGAGCACGTCCCGGAGACACCGCTGACCCTCGACCAGGTCCGCCAGGCGAACACCCTGACCTCCGGTGCCGCTGTCGAGACACAGTGGTCGGCGATGCGGGAGGACGTCGACTCTCTCGATTTCGTCCGGTTCGACCTGTACGGTGTCAATGCCGTCGAGACCGCGTTCGTGACGATGCCGGAGCTGGTCGCGCTGGCCGCCGACCTCTACCGGCAGACCACCGGCCAGACCCAGGAGTGGTTCAGCGATCCGCTGAACTGGCCACGCGAACTGTGGCAGATCGGTATCCCGAACCACCTCAATGCCCACTTCGGCGAGTTGACCGACGGCCGTGGCTGGATCATTTCGCTGGAAAGCGGCATCACCTCTCACATGGTGCTGATCATCCGGGCCCGGGTGGTGCCGCCGGGCACCGGCCGCGTCTCCGGGACGGTCGAGATCGAGCATTACCTCAAGCGCGCGGGCAAGCACGAGCTCGGCGCCGAACAGAGTTCCGACACCAAGCTGGGGTTCGCGCCGAGCGGCAGCTACCTGGCCCCCAACCCCAGCGGTGACGACGAAGCCGCGATCGGCCGGGTTGATGTCGAGATCGCCGGCGTAGGCCGGAAGTGGTCCGTCGGTGAGGAGAACGCCGAGAGCGCCGGAAGCGCCGACATCAGCCGCGCCACGTACGGCGGGGACAAAGGGATCTTCCAGGGCGACGTGTTGATCGAAGCCTCGATCGTGGAGTGGAACGACCTGAAGGACCTTTTCCAGCCCGACCGGCCGGATCAGCCGACGAGCACCACCCGGACCGGTTACCTCAAGGTGCCGGGCGGACTCGACTTCATGATGCCGGTCGAGATCGCCGACGAGCTCAGCCTGCCACTGCCGGCGCCGCCAGCCGATCCGGCCGATTCCGAGACGGGCACCGATCCAGCGGATTCCGAGACCGGCACCGATCCGGCGGCGGTACCCGCGGCGCCCGTCGCGATCTACTCGGATCCGGATCTCGCGCAGGCCCTCGGCCACCCGGAACGACTGCAGGCCGGCCCGGTTCTGACGTTCATCGAAGACACCATGCGCACGAAGGGGCTGATCCCGGCGGGCGACCGGCACACCCTGCTGCGCCGCGCGGTGCGTGCCCAGTTCGCGTCCATGCCGTTGGAGAACCAGTGGACCGCGCTCGTCGGCTCCGGCGTACGGGGGCTGTTCGTCGTGCCGAGTCCGTTGCGCAATCTGCGGTTGATGCTGATCGAGGTGACCGGTCGGTTCACCGGTGCGCCGACGGCCAGCGGCAGTCGGAGCGACGTGGACCTGTTGTTGCGCGGCGAGGCGTTGGACGGGTCGTCCCGGTCCGAGACCCAGGGCAACGAGTGGTCCTGGACGGTCGTCAAGATCAAGGGTTACGGCAAGCCCACCGACGCCACCGACGCCGGTGCTTCCGGTGGGCTGGCCTACTCCCGCGAGCACGAGTCGGACCTCGGGGTCACCCAGGACGACAAGGACATCTTCCGGGTCGGTGTCAAGGGCGGGGCCACCCAGTTCATCCAGCCGATGGAGTTCGAGGTACGGATCGGACTGACCAACCACAAACCGTACTGGATGCAGCTGATCTCCGCGACGCTACGCGAGACGTTCTTCCTCGCCAGCTCGCTGCGCGACGGCGGCGAGCAGTGGGCCCGGCAGATCTGGTTCGACAACCGGCTGACGGAATGGGACTGGGAGAGCGCCACCGCGACGCCGCTGACCGGCACGGTGAAGCTGCTGGTGCCGACGTACCTCGCCGAGACCGCCGACCAGCGGGGGCGGTGGGTCTCCTCGACCGCGCAGCGGCCCGCCGGGTTTCCCGCCGCGCCGCCGGTGCGCTGGGGCACCAGATCGGCGAGTCGTCCGCAGGCCAACCGGGATCTGCTCACGGACCAGTCCCTGCATCCCTGGACGTTGGACAAGGTCGCCCAGCTGGTGCGCGCGTTCGCCGGTCTGACCACCCTGTCGGCACAGCTGCCGCCGACGTCGGTGGTCGAGGGCCGGGTGCCCGGCCTGCCGTGGCACAGCGTCGTCACCCTGGCGCTCGGCGACCACGCCGACGGATCGACGATGCGGTCCCGGGTGTGGGATCTGCTCGACAACGGGTACCGAATCCCCGGAACGGACATCACCGTCGGTATCGACGTTCGGGCTGTCCAGTACTACGAGTCGTCGACCGGGGAGCCGCTCACCGTCCGGAAGAAGGGCCGCAGATACGGGCAGAAGGAAGCGTCCCCGAGTGCCGGGAACACCAGCGGGTCCCGGACCACGGTGACCCTGGGGCCGTCCGGCCGGGGTGACGTCGCGAAGGGGGTACGGCTTGGCACGGACGCCCCGTTCACCGTCGAGCGGTCCCGGGAAACCGGTGGTGAGCTGTCGATCGGGGACGTCTCCGAGCGCAACGTCGAGTCGTTACGTAGCTACTACCAGTACCGCTACGACGTCACCGTCTACATATCCGGCCGGGCCGGCACGCTGGTCATCGACGTCACGGACGGCTTCCTCGCCATGTCGGCAAACCCGCCGGCGCGCCTTCCCGCGCCCATCCCGCTGCCGCCGGGCAGCGGCATCACGACGGGCGTGGAGTCGAGCCACAGCTCGGGCACGGCAGAGGCCGGGTACGAGGCTGATTCCGGCAGCGACTCCGAATCCGACTCGGACGAAGACTCGGATCTGGAGCCGGATCCGGAGCCGGATCTGGAGTCGGAGTCGGATGAGGAGTCTGACTCCGACTCTGACGACGGGTCCGGGGCGGACCATCCCGTGCCTGCGGCAACTCCCACCGCCGGGGCACCGCCAGTCGGCCGTACCGCGCCGGTGGGTGACCGCCGGGCGAGCGCAGCGTCGGGCCCACCGGCTGAGGTCGACTCATCCGAGGCGGAGTCTTCGTCCGAGTCCGACTCAGCTGAGGAGTCCGACGTCACCGTCGTGCCGCGGCGGGCGGGGCCGGCCGCGGTCGGCAGCAGGACCCAGCCGGCGTCATCCGCCCGCCCGCCGACGGCGGCTGCCACGGAACCGGAGCACGATCCGATCTTCGCCGCGCTGACCCCGTCGTCCGTTGCGGGCACGGCATCGGCCCCGGCGACGCCCGCCGGGACCGCGCAGCCGACTGCCGGAGAGGCGGACCTGACCAGGAGGCCGGACCGGCGCTGGTACCTCGACGGGCAGCAGGTGCTGGGCGAGCGGTTGACCGGCGACCGGACGGGGCTCGCGCTGCTCGACGACGCGGATCTGGAGCGGATGTCGCCGGCCGACCTCCTGCCCCCGGGCGAGATGCCGGTGGTGGTCGTGCGCGCTGCCGGCGACCGGATTCTCGTGCCGGTGCTGGACGCGGACGGCCGGACCCGGCAGGTGCCGGTGACGCCGGGCCAGCTGGCCAGGATGACCGCCCCCCTGGCCGGTCTGTCCGGCACGGTGGCGTTGATCATCGGTGACGTCGGCACCGTCGACGGCGGTTTCGTCTCGGCCTACGCGAGCGCCATGGGTGTCGACGTCCTGGTGCTGTCAGTCGCGCCGCGCGTCGGCTCGCCGGCCTCGCCGCCGCGGGTGCCGGTGCCGCCGGAGCAGTCGGCAGACGACTCGCCGTGGCAGCTGTTCAGCCCGGTCAGCCGGGCTGGGTGAGCAGCGTCGCCAACGGCAGCTCGACCCGCCGGGCACGAAGGACCCAGTGGCCGCCCTCGGCGCCGTACACCCGGGTCACGGTGACCCGGTCGTAGTTGCGCGGCGGCAACAGCACCTCGACACCGGCGGCGTTGAGCGCCACCAGCCGGGACCGTACCGCAGCCAGCGGCGCGATTCGGCCGGCGCTGGCCGCGACGTCGATCGCCTGGCCCGGCTCGATCCGTAACCGCACCAACCGCACCCCGTCGGCAGGTGTCGCCGGTCGGGAGTCGGAAACCACCAGCTGGTCGCCGTCAGGCCCGCCGGCGGCCGGCAGCACGGCGTACGCGGTCGCGGCGCGCCGCCCCGCCGGCCAGCGGACCACGTCGTTGGGCAGGCCGTCAGCACCGTGCCGCGCGCCGGTGCAACGCAGGAACAACGAGGTCGGAGCGAGGTCCGGCTGTGCCCGCCACTCGCCGGGGCCCGCCGGTGTCCAGCCCTGGGTCACCTGGACCCGGTCCAACCATCCGGCCGGCAGCAGGTAGCTGTCCACACCGCGCAGCAGGTGGCGGACCTCGGCGGGCGCGGTCTCGTCGAGCCCCGTCGTCACCACCGCCCCGCCTGGGGCCACCGACACCCGCAGCGCCACCGCGTCGGGGTGTGCCGTCCGGAGCCGGTCCGCGTCGAGTTGACCGACGACGAACAGCTCCGCCGTGGGCAGTCCCTCGGCCGCGATCCGGGCAGCGGGCTGCCCGACCGGGACGTACAGCTCGACCGGCTCGGCGTTCACCATGGGCCGCTCCGGCAACCAGGTCACGCCGTGCCCGCGGCTGCCCCGGGCGGCCGGGACCATCGACGGTCGCCGGCCGGTTGGCGGTGGATCGGTCGCCGGTGGATCGGTGGTGAGCCGGCCCTGGCCGGGCGACGCCGACGTCGGTACCAGCCAGCCGTCGTGGCTGCGCCACCGCCCGGACACGGTGACCAGGTCGGTGGCGCCGGGTGCGGACGGTGCCAGCCGGCACCACCGGGCCGGCTCACCGGCGGCCCGCAACGACCGCGGCTGCCCCTGCACCACGGCCAGTCGCGCCCCCGGCTCCGGCACCCAGATCTCGGCGGGAATCTGGTCGGCGAGTGCTGTCACGTGGGCCCGCAATTGCCCGAAACCCTCCGGTGGAACCGAGATCAACAGGGCCAGGTCCTGGCCGGCCCAACCGGCCCTGCGCAGCAGCGCCGGTAGCTCCCGTGGCCCGAGGGCGAGCAGCCCGCCGTCGCCGTGGCGGGCTGCCAACCGTCCGTCGTCCAGCACCGCCAGCTCGACCCGGAACTGCCCGTCGCGTCGCCGGACCGTCGCCCAGCGGCGCAACGCCGCCGGCCGGGCCTCGGTGGCCACGCTGACCAGTTCGACACCGCTGGCCGCCGGTGCGTGCGGAGCATCCTCGCCGGTCTCTTCAGCCGCGTCGTCGCCGGTCTCGCCCAGGTGCTGGAGCCGGATCTCGGCGGTCGACAGGCCCGCGTCCATGGTTCCGCCGACCGGCGCCAGCCGTCCGTCGCGGTCGGACCAGAACCGGTCCGGATGGTCCGGGCCGGGCGGCCGGAAGGCCTGCCAGCCGCGCTGGTGGCCGTCGCGGTCGCGAACGGCGAGGTCACGGACCCCGTCGAGGAGCACCACCCGGCTACCGGTCGGCGGTGCCCAGACCGTGGCACCGACGCGTCCCGCCAGTTCGGCCAGGTATGCCGCGAGGCCGGCGGTGACCTCGGCGCCGAGGCCGGGGAACAGGACCCGGTCCGCTGGGTCGACGCGCGGATCCGCCGGGTGACCGCTCGGGTCCGCCGGAGCGTTGTGGTCGCCGCTGGCGCAGCCCTGGCCGGAAGCCGGTTGGTGGTCAGGCACCTGCGGCCAGACTCGCAGGTCGCCGCCGTACAGCGGAACGGCGGCCAGCGCAGCCGCCAGGTCGGTTCCGGACGCAGCGGTGCGTACGCCGTCGTATCCGCTCAGCAGCGGTGTGTCGCCGTCGACGCTGAACGCGACGGTGGCCAGCCCGGGATGACCACCGGCGAGCCGCGCTGCGGCGGCCCGGGCGACCGGGAACGCCTCACGGGTGGTGAAGGACAGACCCCGGGGCAGCGGCAGGGTGGCCCAGCCTCGACGGGGCCGGACCCGACCACCGTCGAGGTCGTACCAACCGGGCAGGCTGGTCGACATCGACGGCGGCTGGACGTGCAGCCAGTCGACCACGGCACCGGTCGTCCGGTCCACCGGGGTCGGTTCGTCCGCGTCCGCGGCCGGCCGGCTCGCAACCGCGCCCGCCGGGACGATCAGCACGTCCCGGCCGAGTAGATCGGCGAGCGCCAGCAGCACCGCGGTGTGCCGGGCACCGTCCGGGACCAGCACCTGCACGTCACGGCCTCCGCCGCCGGCCCGGACGACCATCCTGGCGAGCTCTCCGGCGGTGAGCGCGGTCTGCGGCCTGTCCGGTTCGGCCAGTCCGCCTCCGACGGTGGTCGTCAGGGTGATGCGATGCGGGGCGACATCGTGCGCAGGCTTGGAGGTGTGAGGTACCAGGGTCATGTCGCTCAATCCCTACCATGGTGGCCTGGTGCCAGGGAGACGCCGTCGGTTAACAATCCGTGTCGAGATGGGATCCTCCAGGCGTTGGCTGGGGGATCGGACACTTTGCCTTGCCGCATCATCGTCGACCTCCATACCGTCGCGTAGAGCCAGCCACCCGTACGAGGACGACAACGAAGATGACCGTGCACCCCGGCGCTGCGTCGGCATCAGCCGGCCTCGACGCGCAGCTGCGTGCGCTCTACGACGGCCCGGCGCCGGGCCTGTTGCGCTACCTGGTCCGGCTCACCAACGGGGACCGGTACCGGGCCGAGGACCTGCTGCAGGAGACCCTGGTGCGGGCGTGGCGGCACCCGGAGTCGCGCACCGAGACCGGTGAGTGGCGACGGTCCTGGCTCTACACCGTCGCCCGCAACGTCGCCATCGACGACCTGCGGACCACCCGTCCGGTCGAGCTCGTCGGGGACCTGCTCGACGACCATCCGGACGACAACGACCCGGTCGAGCGGGCGATCGATGCGGGAGTGGTGCACGCCGCGCTGGACGCGCTGCCGGAGCGGCAGCGCACCGTACTCGTCGAGGTCTATCTGCACGAACGATCCGGCCAGGAGGCCGCGCAGCGGCTCGGGGTGCCCGTTGGTACCGTCAAATCGCGCACGTTCTACGCTCTGCAGGCATTGCGGGAGCTGCTCGACCCCGTTGCCGCCCCGGTCAACCATCGACTATCTGCAAGGTCCAGCGGGCCGGCGGCCCTGCGGTGACCACTATCGGCACGGTGGCCGGGGTGGGCCGTTCGACCAGCGCCGCCAGTGCCGCCAACTGACTCGGTGCGGGGTCGGTGACCAGGGTGACCACTGTCCGTGCCGCGTCGTCGTCGGCGAGTGCAGCCAGGTCGGCGGGGTAGCGCCGGCAGCCCGGCGGCAGCGTGGTGAGCCCGTCGCCGACGACGGTGACGGCGGCCCCGGCGGCCAGCAGCCGGGTGGCGAGCAGCCGGGCGACCCGTTCGCGGGCGTCGGCCGGCCCGGTCACGGCGAGTACGTCGGGCGCCTGCCGCAGCTCGATCCAGAACTGCCCTCCGATGCCGGTGCCGACGTCGAGCGTCGTTTCCGATCCCGGCTGGTCGGTGTCCGCTTCCGCCGACCGCCAGCCGTACGGCGTGTCGCCGCGTGGCCGCCGTAGGCCGGTCAGCCGCAGTACCGCCGGATCGTCACCCACCCGCAGCCGCACCTCGAGGTGGGCGAGCCGACGGTCGTCCTCGGCCGAACTCTCCGGTGGCCCGGTCGTCGGCATCGGGTCGGAGGTCGGGGCCGGCCGGGCGGTCAGGTCGGCTGCCGGAGCCGGTCCGGTCGCCGGAGCCGGCACCAGCGCGGATGCCGGCCGGACCGCCCTGGACGCCGGCCGGACCGCCTTGGTAGCCGGTCGACGTCCGCCGCCTCGGCGCAGCACTACCACCGCGAGAGCGAACAGCCCTACCGCGACCATCGCCGCCCCGCCCCGCAACAGCAGTTCGGATCCCGGGTCCGGCTGCCGCGCACCGCCGACGGTCGGCAGCTGCGGCCCGGTCGACACACCGTCGGCTGCCGGCAACGGCCCGTACCGGACGCCCGGACCGCGCGCGTCGTCGGGCAGCCGTAGCACCCAGCCCGGCTCCAGGACGGTCGGATCGGTCAACCGTCCACCGTCGGGCTGCGTCCGCCCCACGTTCAGATCGAAGATCTCTGGGTACCGTCGGCCATCGCCGAGCGTGCGAGCGGCGATAGCGAACAGGAAGTCCCGCTCACCGCCCGGCTGCTGACCGACGACGTAGTACCGCACGTTGCCCGTGGTCGCGGCATCCTGGGTGGAGCTGACGTCGGGTGCCGGACCAGCGCCGGCCGGTCGGGCATCGGCCCACCCGGTCGGTACGCTGACCGCCGTCGCGCACACCGCGACGGCGACGATCCGGCCCGCCCGCCTCACCAGGCCGTGGCGGATCTCCGATCGGTGCCGCATGCCCACTCCTGCCGCTGCGCGGGACGGCCCCGCCAGCCATCAAAGCTCTGCCAACGCTGGGACGAAGCAGCATATGCAAAGGTTCACGATGTACTTCCCTAGTGGTGGTGAACCTAGGACATCGCGCCGTCGTCCATGCCGTAGCGGACCGCCGGATCACCGGCACCCGATCAAGGAGGAACGATCTGATGAGGATGCGCGGCGGCCGCGTACCGGTCGCCTTCGGCCTGCTCCTCGCGGTCATCGCCGCTGGCCCGCTCGGCGTCACCGCGCCGGCCGGAGCGGCGGGCGGTGCCGTCGCAGCGGTACCGGTGCACCGGTCCGCCCCGGACCCCGGGCCGTCCGGCAGCTACCAGCTCTACTACGTTGTCGCCGCGAGCGTCGACGGCCGACCGGAGAACCTCTGGCTGATCGCCAGCCGGCTGCTCGGCGACGCCGACCGGGCCACCGAGATCTTCGACCTCAACGCCGGTCGGCCGCAGCCGACCGGCGGCGCTCTGGTCGATCCGAGTGTGCTGCGGGCGGGCTGGGAGCTGGTGCTGCCGTGGGACGCGGTCGGGGAGGGCGTGCGGTACGGCCATCTCAGCCCGGTGAGCGCCCCGACCAGCCCGGCACCGTCACCCCAGCCGCCGGCTCCGGACGCGACGTCTACTCCCCGCCCCGGGGGCACCGGCAACGGCCAACCGGGAGGCGGGCAGCCGTCCGGTTCCCCGCCGGGCCCGACCCCCGCCTCGCCGTCCGCCTCGCCGACACCGACAGCGAAGCCCTCGGCGGGGGCGAGCCGGCCACCGGGTACGGCCTCCGGCGCCCTGCCCTGGCTGACTTCCGGCTGTCAGGCGAGCTTGGCCGACTGGGGGCAGCCGTGGTCGGCGCTGAACCAGGTCTGGTCGCGTAGCCGGGGAGCCGGGGTGACCGTCGCGATCGTCGACTCGGGGGTCGACGCGACGCTGCCGGAGTTGACCGGCCGGGTGACCGCGGGGGCGGACATCGTGACCGGGGCCGGGCGGGCCGGCACCGACTGTCTCGGCACCGGCACCGCCATCGCTGGGATCGTCGCCGCCGACCACAGCGCCGGGTCCCGCCACGGAGTGGCGCCGGAGGCGACCGTACTGCCGGTGCGTCTGGTGGAAACCGACGCGCGGGCCCGGGTCACCGATCAGGTGACCGCGATCGAGGTGGCACTGTCCACCGGGGCCGAGGTCCTGATGATCGGCGGCTACGTCGATCTGTCCGACCCGCAGGTGGTGCAGGCTCTCGCCGGCGTCGCCGAGCACGACAGCGTTGTGGTCGTGCCGGCCAGGTCCGGTGCGGACCTGGACCCGGCGCCCGGCCCACCCGACGCGGTACTGCGGGTCGCCGCAGTCGACGAGCAGGGCACGCCAGTGGCCGAGCACCCGGCCGGCGAGGTCGACGTGGTGGCACCGGCGGTGTCCGATACCGAACCGCGCGACGCCACGGTCTACGCGGCGGCCTATGTGGCGGGCGTCGCCGCGCTGCTGAGGTCCGCGCAACCGGATCTCACCGCCGCCGAGGTCGTGCAACGGCTCACCGAGACTGCGGAACTCGCGGCTGCGGCCGACCGGGACGACGAGATCGGCTGGGGCGGTGTCGACCCGGTAGCGGCGGTCGGTGCCGGCGGTGCCCGTCCGGGTGGTCCTGTCGACGACGGCGACGGCGGATCCGGCGCGGCGGCCGGTTGGCCGCTGGCGGTGGCGTCGGTGGTGCTGGTCATTCTCGGTGCTCTGTTCTGGGCCCGGCGCCGACTCGGCGCACCGGTGGAGGCGGCCGCCGCCGAGGCGGCGGACACCAGGGCCGGTGCCTGGGGCGGCAGCGAGTCCGCCGTCCGGTCCGCGAACTCCGCCACGGCCGAGGACGACCAGACGCCCGGAGCCGGGTCCGATCGGTCGGGTACGGCGTCGCCCGGCGGTGCCGCCGACGTCGACGGCGGCGGACCGACGACGGCGACGACGTCGGCGGACACCCGGGTCACCACGGTCCTCGACCTGTCGGCGGGTCGCCCGGCGCCCGGCGCGAAGCCGCCTGCGACTTGACGTCAGCCGGTCAGCGGCGGCTCCAGCTCGCGTTCGCCTGACCGGTGCAGGGCCAGAGGATGACCTGGCTGCCGTCGGCCGTACGCCCGTCGTACACGTCGACGCACATCAGCTTGCCGCGAGCGTCGGAGGCCTTGAGCGAGGTCAGGTCGTCGGCCCCGTTGAGGCGGAACCGTTGAGCGGCGGTGCCGTTGCAGCGGGTGCTGCCGATGACGGTGAGGTCGACGGTCCGGCCGTTGGTCAGATCCATGCACATGCCCTGGGAGCGGATCGTGTCGTCGGGTAGGAACTCCCACAGCTGGTTGGCAGCCCCGGTGCAGGTGGAGATCGTCAGCGGGGTGGACCGTTCGGTCTGCGGCCCGTGGTGCTGCGTCAGGCACTTGTCGGAGGCGTGGCTGACCAGTTGCCACCGGGCCGTCGGCGCCGGGGTGGTCGCCTTCGGTGCGGCGCTGGACGGGGCGGGCGCGGGGGTCGGCGTACCGGCCGGGGTGGGTGCGTCGGCGGGCGGCGTGCCGGCGGCGGTCGTCGGGGTGGGGTCCGGGCGAACCGGCGGTGACGGTGCCGCCCCGGTGCCGAGCCGTGGGTCCGCCGCGTAGAACTTCTCGTGGCCGTGCACCATTGCGGTGAAGGCGGCGAGGGTGGAGGAACTGTCGACGTCACCGGCCGCCTGGATGGCGCCGGCCCCCCAGTGGTACGCGGCCAGGGCCAGCGGGTACGGGTCGTCGCTGAGCGGCGTCATCTCCTCGACGAGGCGGCACATGGTGCGGCCCAGCGCCGGGATGGCCACCTGCGGGTCCCACGGTGTCGCGTCGCCGGCTGCCTGGACGTACTGCACCCACATCTGCGGCAGGAACTGTGCGATGCCCTGGCCGCCGGTCGGTCCGAGCAGGTTCGGGTCGAAACCGGACTGGGCCATGACCTGGGCGGCGATTCGAGCCGGTGTCACCGTCGGACAGACGCCACCTGCGGTGCGCACGGCCGCGAGGTACTCGTCCGGTACGTCGATCGGCGTGGCCCGGCTGACCGTCGTCTGAGTCGCCGGTAACGCCGGCGGGGTGGGATCGGGAGTGCCGGTGCCGCCGAAGGCGGGGTAGAGGGCGTACCACCGGGTGTACCCCTCGACGGTGTCGACGTAGTCGGCGGCGGCGGTCGGCACCCCGGCGGCGGCGCGTACTTCGGGCACACCCAGCTGGTGTGCGGCGAGCGCCAGCCGCCACGGTTCGCCGGGCACCTGCGCGACCCGCAGCGCTCCGACCAGCTGGCACATGTGGCGGGCGAGTGCGTGGATGCTGGCGCTGCGGTCGGTGGGTTGCGCCTGCGGCCAGGGTGCCCAGCGGCGCCACACCGGGTCGGTCAGCCCGGCGACACCCCTACCGCCGCTGGCGCTGACCGCCTGCACCGGCTCGGACCTGAACTGCGACGCCGTCATCAGCTGACCGGCCAACCGGGCCGGGGTCAGCGCCGGGCAGGACCCGGCTGCGGCCACGACCGTCCGTTGATCGTCGGCCGGCACGTCGGCGCCGCGCAGCATCCCGGCGGCGGTGGCCGGGGTGAACTCCACCGAGGCCGCCGTGGTGCACAGCGCTGCAGCGGACAAGACCGCGCCGGCGATCGCCCGGCGGGTACCGGTCGTCAGTTTCACGATGACTCCTCGTCGGTGGCTGCTCCACGGCAAGGACGATCAGCCGGCCGGCGAGGTTCAGATCAGGGACGAGGACTGCGGCGACGCCCGGTCCGGTGCCGGGCGGCGCGCAGACCGGCTGACGCCGAATCCGTTGCATTACCTACTTATTGCCCGGCATTGTCACAGTAAGCCGACTTCAACCCTTTCCTCCGGTGGTCGGCTGTGTAACGCTGAAGTTTCGCGTCTGCCCGACGTCCTGTGAGACGTCCAATGGGGAGGTATTGGTGACACGTTCGAAAAGACTCGCGGCGGCCGGCCTGGCCGCCGTACTCGTGATCGGGCCGGGGCAACCCGGCCGGGCCGCGCCGACCGACGGTGCGAGCGCCGGTCGGACATCCGTCGGACAGCAGCCGGCCGGGCAACGCACCACGGTCACCCTCATCACCGGCGACCAGGTCACCGTCACCGGTAACGGTGCTGCGGCACTGCGCCCGGGCGAGGGCCGCGACGGCATGCAGTTCCGCACCTACCGCATCGACGGTGACCTGCACGTCGTCCCGAGTGACGCCGCTGAGCTGGTCCAACGCGGCACGCTGGACAGTCGGCTGTTCAACGTCACCAAGTTGATCGAGTGGGGCTACCACGATGCCGCACGGAACAACCTGCCGCTGATCGTCACCGCCGCGCCGGGAGACACCGCCACCCGTAGCGTCGCGGCACTCGCGGCCGACGGTCTCGACGTCCAACGTGACCTGCCGGCGATCGACGGTGCGGCGGTGACCGCCGACAAGTCCACCATTACCGACCTGTGGTCCACGGTGTCCGGCGGCCCGGCCGCCCGGGGCGCCGACACCGGCGTCGAGCGGATCTGGCTGGACGGCAAACGGCAGATGCTGCTGGACCGCAGCGTCGCGCAGATCGGCGCGCCCGCCGCCCACCAGGCCGGATTCACCGGCGCCGGCGTCACCGTCGGTGTGATGGACAGCGGCGTCGATACCGGACACCCCGACCTGACCGACGTCGTCATCGAGACGCGTAACTTCACCGACGCGCCGGAGGAGGGCGACACCACCGGCCACGGCACCCACGTCGCCTCAATCATCGCCGGCAGCGGTGCCGCCTCCGGTGGTAAGTACCAGGGCGTCGCCCCGGACGCGAAGATCATCTCCGCGAAGGTCTGCCCGGCCGCCTGGTGCGACGACTCGGCGATGATCGACGCGATGCACTGGTTCGCCGTGGACAAGCAGGTCCCGGTGGTCAACATCAGCATCGGTGGTGGCGACGGACCCGAGATCGACCCTCTCGAGGAGGCGGTCAACACCCTCACCGAGCAGACCGGCACCCTGTTCGTCATCGCCGCCGGCAACTCCGGCGCCGAGCGTACCGTCGGCTCACCCGGCAGCGCCGACGCGGCGCTGACCGTCGGCGCGGTCGACCGCGACGGTACGCTGGCCGACTTCTCCAGCCGCGGCCCCCGGGTCGGCGACGACGCCGTCAAACCCGACATCACCGCACCCGGTGTCGACATCGTCGCCGCCCGCGCCGAGGGCACCACCCTCGACATTCCGATCGACGAACACTACGTCTCCGCGCCGGGCACGTCGATGTCCGCGCCGCACGTCACCGGCGCCGTCGCGCTGCTCGCCCAACAGCAGCAGGAGTGGACCGCGGATCAGTTCAAGTCCACTTTGATGGGGTCCGCCGCGCCGCACCCCGGCACCGGCGCGTACCAGCAGGGTGCCGGCCTGGTCGACGTGGCCCGCGCCGTCACCCAGACGGTGACCGCCGCACCGGCCAGCATCTCCTACGGCCGCGCGGCCTGGCCGCACCAGGACGACGAGCCGATCACCCGGTCCGTCACCTACCGCAACACCGGCACCGAGCCGGTCACCCTCGACCTGACCTGGGAGATCACCGGACCGGCAGGTGCCTCCGTCCCGGCTGGCATGTTCACCACCAGCGCCGCTCAGGTCGAGGTGCCCGCCGGGGGTACGGCCAGCGTCGACGCCACCGCCGACACCAGGGTCGACGCCGCCGACGGCTATTACAGCGGCCAACTGGTCGCCACCGCCGGGCAGACCCGCGTCGTCACGCCCGTCGGGGTGCACCGCGAGGTCGAGAGCTACGACGTGACCCTGTCGCACATCGGCGCCGACGGCGATCCGTCGGAGTCGTACTGGACCGTGCTGGCCGGCCTGAACCTCCCGTACTTCGACTACCCGTACGACGAGGACGGCACCGTCGTCACGCGGCTGCCCAAGGGTGCGTACGGCCTGTTCGCCGCCATCGACGCATTCGATACGGAGGGCCGGCAGACCGGCAGCGCGATCCTTGCCCAGCCCCGGATAATCGTCACCGGGGAAACCACGGTCACCCTGGACGCCCGGCAGGCCGCACCGGTGCAGGCCACCGTGCCGCAACCGGCTGCCCGAGCGGCGATCGTCGACGTCACGGTCGGCTTCGACACCGTCGACGGCCCGGTGGGCATCGGCTCCGCGTACCCCGGATTCGACGGGTTGTCGACCAGGCAGATCGGCGGCGACGAGCCGGCACCTGGGTTCAGCTCCGCCATCTCCCACCAGTGGTTCAAGCCGGACCCCGACGGCGGGTACGCGAACAGCCCGTTCGCGTACGCGCTGAGCGAGGTCTTCGACGGCCGGCTGCCGACCGGTTACCAGCGCGACTACGCCACCGACGACCTG
Organism: Solwaraspora sp. WMMD792; assembly: GCF_029626105.1. Lineage (NCBI taxonomy): Bacteria > Bacillati > Actinomycetota > Actinomycetes > Micromonosporales > Micromonosporaceae > Solwaraspora > Solwaraspora sp. WMMD792. The sequence goes on along the minus strand of NZ_JARUBH010000009.1, from coordinate 2,458,969 downwards.
GCCCGGGTCCGGCAGGACTTCCGGGGCACCCCGACCGGTGACGTCTCTGACCGGCTGCTCGTCGCCGAGTTCGACGACCCGGCGCTGGGCGCGCTCAGCGAGGTCACCGTGGTGCCCGTCCCCGGTGAACGGATCGAATGGTTCAGCACCGACCAGGTGGCCTGGTTCTCCGACCTGTACTTCTCCAACCACCTCGGCGAGGACGGTTGGCTGGAACCGGTGTCGTTCCTGTTCGACCCGGCCCGCGCGTACGCCCCCGAGGGCCGGCACACCGACACCTGGAACCTGCCGCCGTTCGGTCCGGCCATGCCGGCGACGACCGTACCGCGCGGCTGGGTCAGCCGGATCGGCGACGAGATCGTGGCGGAGGTCCCGCTGTTCGGCGACGCCGCCGGGCACGCCGGCGACTCGCAGACAGTCACCGCACGCACCGCCCTCTACCGCGACGGCGAACTCGTAGACGAGTGGGAGGTCGGCGGGTTCGGCTACTTCGTCGTCCCGCCCGGTCAGGCCGGCTACCGGCTGGAGACCTCCGCCACCCGCGACGCCGGTGATCTGGCCACCGAGGTCGACATGGCCTGGACCTTCCAGTCCGGGCGGGTCAACGGCGACGAGTGGCGCCGGCTGCCGGTGATGGTGGCCCGCCCCGCGCCGCCGGTCGACGAGGCCGGCACCGCCCCGGCCGGAGAGCAGGTCGACATCCCGGTGACGGTCCGCCGGCAGACCGGCGTCACGGTCAATCTGGACGCGCTGTCGGTCGACGTCTCCTACGACGGCGGCACCACCTGGCTGCCGGCCCCGGTCCGTGCCGACGGCCGCAACTGGGTGGCCACGGTGCAGCACCCCGACAGCGACGGGTACGTGTCGCTGCGGTTCGGTGCCGAGGACCGCCAGGGCAACACGTTCACCCAGACGGTGCTCCACGCCTACCGGCTGGCCGCCGCCGACTGACGTCACGCACTCCCCGAAGGGCCTTGGTGGCCGTGACCCGGTACCCGGGTCACGGCCACCAAGGCCCGCGTCGCCTCTAGCCACCCCCAGCTCGTTGATCGACTTCGCCTGGTCGACTCGACACGCCGACACCTCGTCAGATCACCCGCATCCGATCATGACCAACCCGGCCAGCGGGGACGGCCTGCCGCCTCAGGTTGCCCCGGCCCATAGGATCGCAGGCATGCAGGAGGGCCGGTGGACGTCGATCACGCCGTCGCAGTTCGCACACGAACGCGAAGCGCTGGCACACCTGCAGGAGCTGCTGCCCGACACCGAGCCGTTCCGGGCCTGGTCCAACCTCACCTTCACCGCCGACACCGGGCATCCGTACGAGGTCGACCTGCTGGTCGCCACGCCCGGCGGGCTGCACCTGATCGAGATCAAGAGCTTCACCGGCCGGCTGATCTCCAGCGGGTCCAACTGGATTCACCAGCAGTCCGGTGGCGGTGTGCACACCCTCGACAACCCGCTGCACCTGGCCGACGCTAAGGCGAAACGCCTCAAATCACTCCTGCAGGCGGCTGCGGCGGCCAGCGGCGGCGGGCGCGGCAACCGGATCCGGGTGCCGTTCATCCAGGCGGCGGTCTTCCTCAGCAAACCTGGCCTGAAGGTGGCCCTGTCCGACCACCACCGGCACAACGTGTACGGCCCACAGCCGCCCGCCGACCGGGAGACCGCTGGCCGCGAGCCTGCCGTTGGTGGCGGCAGCAGCGGCGACCTGCCGCCGATCGGCACCGGCCTGCTACTACGTCCACCCACCGATGAACGCCACCGGGTCACCCCGGAGCTGTCCCGCGCCCTGCCGGGCCTGCTGGAGAAGGTCGGCATCGCCCGTAGCCGCCGGCACCTGCAGATCGGCTCCTGGGAGTTGCAGCCCCGCCCGTTCGACGTCGGGCCCACCTGGCAGGACCACCACGCCACCCACCGGGAACTGCCCCGGGAGCGCCGCCGGGTGCGGATCTACCTGGTGGAACGCAACGCGGTGCAGGCACAGCGGGCCAGCATCGAGCGGGCCGCCCGCCGGGAGATGCGGGTGCTGCACGGCATCAGCCACCCCAACATCGTCCAGGTCGACGCGATGGAGCCGCACGAGGCCGGCCCGGCGCTGGTGTTCCGCCACGACCCTCGCTGGCTGCGGCTGGACCACTACCTCGCGCAGTACGGCGACCGGCTCGAACCGGCCAGTCGGGTCACCATGATCCGGCAACTGGCTGAGACCCTGGCGTACGCCCACGGCCGGCACCTGCACCACCGGGCGTTGTCGGCGCGCAGCATCTTCGTCACCCCGGCACCGGGCCGGCGGCGCGGCAACGACGAGGTCGGCTGGCTCTATCCGCAGCTGCTGGTCAGCGACTGGCAGGCGGCGACCCGGGCCGCCGACGGCGCGGGCAGCGCCACGGTCGGCACCGCCGGCACCGGATCCGACGAGCCGATCCTCGCCTCCAGCCACGCCGCCGACCATCTGGAACGCTCCGCCGAGGCGTACCTCGCCCCCGAGTTGAGCTCCCCGGCGCCGGACCCGGTGGCGATGGACGTCTTCGGGCTCGGCGCGGTGGCGTACCTGATCCTGACCGGGCAGCCGCCGGCCGGCAAACGCACCGAACTGCTCGCCCGGCTCGCCAAGGAGAACGGGCTGCGGGCGTCGGCGGTGACCGACACCGCCTCGCAGTTCGCCGACGAGCTGATCCAGGCGGCGACCGCACCGGTGCCGACCCAGCGGCTGACCACGGTCGCCGAGTTCGTGGAGATGCTGGAGGTGGTCGAGGACGAGCTGACCGCCCCACCATCGCCGCCGGCGGTCACCTCGACGACGGCGCCTGCGGACACCACGGACCGGGCGACCGGCTCTGCGACGGATCCCGTGACCGGCGCCGCGCCGGATCCGAGCCGACCGGAACCGGAGCTGGTCCAGGAGCTGGTCCAGGTCGATCCGCTGGAGGCGCGGCCGGGCGACACCGTCGGCGAGTGGACGATCACCAAGCGGCTCGGCACCGGGTCGACCTGCCGGGCCTTCCTGGCCCACAACGACCGGACCGGCCGTGACGAGGTGCTCAAGGTCGGTCTCTCCGACGAGAAGGCAACCCGACTGGCCCGCGAGGCCGAGGTGCTCGGGCCGCTGACCGACTCCCGGGTGATCCGGCTGGCCCGACCCGATCCGCTGCAGATCGGCAACCGTACGCTGATCGTGCTCGAACACGCCGGCGAGCGGACCCTGGCCCGGCAGCTGCGCGACGAGGGCCGGCTCACCGTCGACGAGTTGGAAAACTACAGCGACTACCTGTTCGGCGCGCTGGACTACCTCGAAGGCGAAGGCGTCTACCACCGCGACATCAAGCCGGACAACATCGCCATCCGCATTCGTACCAACCGCACCCGGCAGCTGGTGCTGTTCGACTTCTCGTTGGCCGCCGTGTCGGTCAAGGAGATCACCGCCGGTACGCCGCGCTACCTCGACCCGTTCCTCGGCACTGCCGAGCGGCCGGTGTTCGACCGGTCGGCCGAGTGGTACGCCCTGGCGGTCACCCTGCACGAGATGGCCTCCGGTGAGCTGCCGGTCTGGGGTGACGGGGCCACCGAGCCGCAGTTGACCGACGGCCCGCCGCTGCTGGCGGCCGAGGCGTTCGACCCGGCGATCCGTGACGGCCTGATCGCCTTCTTCGAGGAGGCGCTGCACCGCGACGCGCGTCGCCGGTTCGGCTCGCTCAAGGACATGCGCGACGCCTGGCAGCGGCTGTTCCGCCAATCCGACGCGAGCGCCCCGGCCGGCACCGACCATCCGGAGCCGCTCGACGACGAGATCGACGCCGACGCCGCCGCGGCGGCCCGCGACGAGGCGGCGACCCGGGCGACCCGGGCGACGGCGTTGGAGTCCGCCGGGCTGACTCCCCGGGCGATCTCCGCCGCCCATCGGCTGGACGCCAACACCGTCGGTGACCTGCTCACGGTGGCGCCCCGGCTGGCACACCTGCGCGGGCTCGGTGCCCGTACCCGCCAGGAGCTGCAGCGCCGGGTGAAGGAGTGGCGGGCCCGGCTCGGCGAACGGGAGCCGGTGGCGGCCAGCCAGGCGGAACGCCGCGCCGCCTCCGCCGAAGCGACCCCGGTCGCTGCTGGCGCCGAAGGCGACGTGGAGCTGCTGCGGGTCGGCCTCGACGCAGTCGCCGCGCTGCTGGTGCCCGCGCCGAACACCCGTAACCCGACCGAGGCGCAGGCCACCCGGCTGCTGCTGGCCCTGCCCGATGCCCGTGGCGTGCTGCCGGACCTGCCGCCGTGGCCCCGGCAGCCACTGGTCGCCAAGGCGGTCTCGGTCACCCCGGGCCGGATCGCGCAGATCCTCGGCAAGCAGCGTCGCCGGTGGCGCGGCCTGCCGGTGGTACGCAGTCTGCGTACCCAGGTGATCGGGTTGCTGGCCGACAGCGGCCGGGTGATGTCGGTCGACGAGTTGGCGGCCGCGTTGCTGGCCAGCCGGGGTTCGGTGCGCACCGGCGAGCAGGTGCGGATGGCGGTGGCCCGGGCGGCGGTGCGGGCGGCGATCGAGATCGACGCGTTGGAGGAGGATCAGCGGCTGCTGCTGCGCCGGCACAGCGACACCCACCCCGGGTCGGCCGGCGACGGCGGCACCGCCGCAGGTCCGCAGCCCACGGTACGGGAGCCGGTGGCGGACCGGTTGCTGGTGGCGTTGGAAGCCGGTGACGACGACCCGCCGGACACTCCGACCGCCCCGGCGCTGCTGGACTACGCCGACGCGCTCGGTCGGGCCGCTGACCGGCTCGCCGACAGTGAGGTGCTGCCCAGCCCGGCGACGGTGCTGCGTACCCTCGCCGGGGTGAGCGCCCCGGGCGGCGCGGCCGAGGTGGTCGACGAACGCCGCCGGGTGACCCTGGCCGCCGCCGCCGCCCAGCGGGCGGCGGCCAACGCCCGGCTGGAGATCTACCCGAAGGATCTGTCGCCGGTGCGGGCGTTGCGGCTGTCGCAGGCCGGTGTGCTGCCGGCGGCCGGCCCGGGCCAGCCGACCGCGTCGAGGACCGCACCGTCCACGCCGTCGACTGACGGGTCGGGCGCGACGTCAGGTGTCCCCGGTGCGGTGCACCGGCAGGCGACGCTGACCGCCGAGCAGATCGCCGCCCGGGTCCGTGGCCGGTTCCCGGAGCTGGACCCCCTGCCGCCACCGGCGCAACTGGACAAACTGCTCGCCCAGGCCGGCTTCGACCTGCGGATGGTCGGCGACGTGTGGGTGGCCCCGCCCCGTCCACTGTCGTCGTCGATGTCGATCATCCGGCGTCGGTCGTCGGCGTCGACGCCGACGACGTCCTGGCTGGCCGACTCACCGGAGTTGGCGGCGGCGCTGCGTGCCGAGGAGCGGCTGTCCGCCCCCGGTGACGGTTTCCGGGCGTTGACGGTGCGGCTGAGCCGCTACCCGGCCGCCGCCGACGAGCTGGTCCGCCGCTTCGGTGCCCGGCCGGTGAGTGTGGCCGACCGGTTCCTGCGGCACCTGCGGGCCCTGGTCGACTCGCGTCCGAAGCCGACCTGGGCCACGGTGCTCGGCGCGGACCTGGCCGAGCCGGGTTCGCGGGCGGCACTGAAGTTCGGCGAGTACGTCGACGAGGCGTGGCAGCGGGCCCTGCCCGAACTGCTGGCCGAGCTGGGCGCGACGACCCCACCGGCTGACCCCGGCTCACCCGCTGTGTCCGGCGCATCCGCTGCACCCGGCGGGTCCGCTGGGCCGCTGCTGCTGCACGACGCGGCACCGTTGGCCCGCTGGCGGTCGATGCCCCGGCTGGACACCCTCGCGGAGGCGGCCCGCTCCGGTGCGGGCACCCTGTGGCTGCTCTGCCCGGCCGAGGATCCGCAGGCGCTGCCGAAACTCGACGGTGAGGTGGTGCGGGTCAGCGAGAACGAGTGGATTCCGCTGCCGGACGCATGGGTGGCCAACGCCCACCGCAGCGTGGCGGCCTGACCCGCCCTGCCTCGTGACGCCTCCTCCTGCCTCGTTTCGCCTCGCGTCGCTCGTGATCCACCTCGCCTGGTCGACTCGCCACGCCGACACCCCGTCAGATCACCAGCATCCGATCGCCGCAACCCCGTCCACAGCCGCCCGGTTGTCCACAGACCACCCTGGTGACGGCAGCGCCAGCGCGGCTGGGCGGGCACCCTCGGCGGCATGGACCCGCAGCTGCGTACCCTGCTCGACCGCAACCACGGCGTACTCTGCCGGCGCGACGCCGCCGAAGTGGTCCCGTCCTGGGCGATCGACGTGGCCCGCCGCGAAGGGCGGGTGCGCCGAATCCTGCCCGGCGTGTACGCCGACACCACGCTGCTCGCCACCGCCACCGGCACCGGCACCGGTGCCGGTGGCGTGGTCGGTGTCGGCACCGTTGACGTGACCGGCACCGGCGACCCCGGCCGGTATCCGGCCGCCGGGCTGGGCGGGCTCGACCCGGCACGGGCCCGGCGGGCGGCGCTGGGCTACGCCGACGGGCGGGGCGCGTTCAGCCACCTGACCGCGCTGCACCTGTGGGGGCTGTGGCAGCCGACCGCTGGCGAGCCGGTGCACCTGACGGTCCCGGCGACGGTACGGCTGAGCAGCCACCCCGGGCTGGTGGTGCACCACGTACGCGGGTTCAGCCTCGACGCGCCGGACACGCTGACCCGCCACGGGGTGCCGGTGACCCGGCTGGACCGGGCCCTGGTCGACTCGTGGCCGCTGCTGCCGGCCGGCGAGCGGCGCGGCCCGGTGATCCAGGCGGTGGCGGGGCGGCACAGCACCCCGGGGCGCATCGGCGCGGCGCTGGCCGGCGCGCCGAAGCTGCCCGGCCGGGCGCAGCTACGGGAGCTGCTGGGCAAGCTGGCGGCCGGCTGCCACAGCCCGTTGGAGATCTGGGGTCACGACCACGTCTTCACCGGTGCCCGGATGCCGCCGCTGCGCCGGCAGGTGCGGGTCAGCGACGGGCGGCGCACCTGCTACCTCGACGTGTACGCCGAGGCGCAACGGGTCGCGTTCGAGCTGGACGGCGCGAGCGTGCACGGCGCGCCCGGTCAGCGGGAGGTGGATCTGCGTCGGGACGCCTGGCTGGCCACGCTGGGCATCCAGGTGGTGCGGTTCAGCCACCGGCGGCTGGTGCACGACACCGCCGAGGTGCGCCGGGAGATCCTCGCCGTGCTGGCCGCCCGCCGCTGACCGGCCACCCCGGTCAGCCGGCCCGCGTCACTAGTGGTCTTCGAGCAGCGCGTACGCCTGCGTCGGGGTGAAGCCCTCACTGATCAGCGTGGTGACCGGGTCGGCGACGTCACCACGGAACGTCCGGTCGCGGCCCAACGGGTCGAGCGTGTAGACGTGCACCTGGGTGCCTTCGCCGACCAGGCAGTCATTGTCGTGACAGGAGACCCAGTCGGGGAAGAAGAACTCCGAGCCGAAGTAGGCCCAGAGCTTCGGCGGCCCGTCGTTGGCGTCGGTCGGCCAGCCGAGCACCGGATCCTCGGTGGGGCTGGGTGCCGGGGTCGGCGACGGAGTCGGGGTGGGCGTCGGTGTCGGTGCGGGTGACCCGGTGGGCGTCGGGGTCGGCGACGGCGTGGTTGACCAGATGGGCGTCGGTGACTCCTCGTCCTCGGGGCGGAGCTGGCCACTCGCCGAGGGCAGCCACACCACCAGCGCGACGGGCAGCACCAGCACCAGGATCAGCAGGGACCACGGCAGCGGTACGACCGCCCGGCCCTGCCGGACCTGTGTCTGCTGCGCCGCGTACCACCCCCAGGCCGCAACGGGGGCGAGGACCGCGGAGATCGGACCGATGATGGCCACCCCGTCGACGCCGCCAGCGGCGAAGCCGATGAGTGTGCCCGCCGCGATCACGATGGGCACGATGACACCGAACACCTCGGGCAGCGACGGCAGGCCGCCCGGTGCCGGTGGAGGGGTGCCCGACCCGCTGTCAACATGCCCCATGATCACTTCCTGTGTCCGGCCCGTCGCAGATCATTGTGGCCGAGTCGCTGGCGCGCTCCGCGCTCAGGGGCAGCCCGGCACCACCGTGGCCCAGCACTGCGGCTCAACTTGTGATCCACTACCGCGGAACCACCGTTGATCCACTTCGCCTGGTCGACCCGCCACGCCGGCACCCCCTCCGATCACCCGCATCCGATCGTGAAGACTCCGCGTCTATCGTGGTCACCACTGGCGACGAACAACAGACCAGGAGTGCCGAGTGCCGTCAGCGGGTGACACCAGCATGAACGCCTCAGCGGATGGGCAGGGGCAGGTGTTTCAGGCTGGGCGGGACATCGTGATCTCCGGTCAGCCGCACGCAAATGTCCGCAAGCTGACGGTGCTGAACGTCGCGGCGGCGGCGCAGGTCCTGACCGAGATGGCGGCCAGTGCCGAGACCCGTGACGAGGCTGTGGTGATTGTCGCCGACATGGATTCGGAGGTGGCGGCGAGTCGACTCGGTGCAATGCAGCCAGAGTGGGCCGCGCAGATCCTGGCCCGGATGGACCACCAGTTGGTCCTCCAGCGGTTCACGAAGATCCCGAATGGCGCGGGTGCAGCCATCCTGAGGTGCATGCCGGTCTGGTCCGCAGCCATGCTCGCCGCCGAGCTTCCGCCGGAACGCACGGTGCAGCAGCTGGCCAGGATGGAACCAGAAGAGGTGACGGCGATCCTGGCCCAGATGCCGGATTCACTGGTAGCAGAGCTACTGATCGAGTTCCCTGCACGGCTTGAGATCAATTGGTCTTTTCCGGTCCTGATGGCGCTTATTCCGTTTACGATTGCGCACGGCGCATACTGGTTGGCGTGGCTGTCGAGTGCCGAAGCCGCGCGGGTGGTGGCTGCTGCATCTGCCGAGGCGACGGTCGTGGCATTCGCCAACATGTCAAGCGAAGCACTCACCGCGCGCAGTGGCTCGCTGCTGTCTAAGGTGGATGAGGATTACCTGAGAACGGTGTTCACTCTCCTCAAGCCGGTCTGGCGGGCTGGCACGCTGCTGAACGGTCTGACGGATGATCGGGTGGCCGCTGCCCTCGCGGGCGTGCCGGAGACGCGGTGCGCCGTGCTGCTCGCTCAGGTTCCCGAGGAACGGGCCGCCGAGATCGTGCGGCAGATGCCGGAGGCGAAGCAGCAGGTCGTCAAGCCTCACCTGTGGTAGGCGGCGCGTTGGTGACGCTGGTGTCTATGGTGGTCACCACCAGCGACCGATGATTGGGCGGGAGGGTCGACGTGCCGTCAGCCGGTGACACCAGCATGAACGCCTCGGCGGATGGGCAGGGGCAGGTGTTTCAGGCTGGGCGGGACATCGTGATCTCCGGTGAGCCGCACGCGAACGCCCGCAAGCTGACGGTGCTGAACGTCGCGGCGGCGGCGCAGGTCCTGACCGAGATGGCGGCCAGTGCCGACACCCGTGACGAGGCAGTGGTGATCGTCGCCGACATGGACCCGGAGGTAGCCCGCCTCCGTCTGCAGGCGATGCCACCGGAGTCGGCCGGGCAGATTCTGGCCCGGATGGACCACCAGTTGGCCTACGAACGACTGGTAAGGATTCCCGATACCCAGGCCGCCGCCATCCTGAGCCATATGCCTGCCGAACCGGCCGCCGAGCTGGTAGTACAGCACTCGCAGGAGTCGAAGCTGCGGCTGCTGTCGGAGATGGAGCCCCAAAGGACAGCCCAGATCCTCATGACTTTCGCGGATGTAGCTGCTGCGAGACTTGCAGTGGATTTGTCGCGCAGAGGCACGGGGCGTTGGAATGCGGCGGCTATGTTCGCGGCGATCCCCGCAGATCGATTGATTCGGTTCATGGTTGAGCTAGAGTTCAGCTCGTGGGTGGAGCTGTTGGAGGCCATGTCGGCCGAGACCGTCGAGAACCTGATCTCTTTTTTTCCTTCATCGTATGCTGCTAAGTGGCTGACCGCGATCTCGGCGGGTAAAGCCGCGCGGGTTATTGCCGTATCAGACTTATCAAACTTCAGCGAATTGCTCGGCGGGATGTCCGATGATGTGCTGGTCGAGCGGGCTTCGGATCTACTGGCAGAAGTAGAAGACATAAGTCTCACCAGGCTGTTTCGTCGAATGCCGGCACGGCGGGCGTGTCACGTGGTGGCCGGGCTGCCGGCCGACCGGGCGGCCCACGCCCTTATGGGCTTGTGGGAAGGGCGGATTGCGGTATTGCTCGCCCTGGTCACGCAGGAGCATGCCGAGTCGATTTTGCAACAGATTCCGGGGGAGAAGCGCCGACGGGTGGAGGAGCTTCTGGCGTGAGTCGGTGCTGTGCCGTCGAGGGATGGCCGGTTGTTGGGGGTGTCGCCACCCGGCTGGGCGGTGCCGGGTGGGGTGGCGGGGGCACTAGAGTCGTGCTGTGATCGACCGAAAACTGCTACTTGTTGACCTGAAGAACCAGGTGAAATCGCTGGAAAACGACCTGCGAGGGCAGGTCGACGCGGTCGAGGAGGTGCGCGGCCGGCTGCGCGGCGAATACGACCGGGCCTTCAAGATCGGGCGTACCGCGGCGACCTGGACCTCGTGGCGCGATGAGCGGGTGACGCAGGCGGCGGTGGCCTGGGTGCTCGGCAGCGTGTTCGTCCGTTTCTGTGAGGACAATTCGCTGCTGACCGATCCGTACCTGGCCGGGCCGGGGGAGCGGATGGTGATCGCCGAGGAGGCCGAGGCGCAGTTCTTCCGCGACCAGCCACATGAGACGTTGCGTGGCTGGCTGCTGACCGCGTTCGACGCGATCGCCGCTAGCCAGGCCGGCCGGTCACTGTTCGACCAGCGGCACAACCCGCTCTACCAGATCCCGCTCTCGCATGACGCGGCGAAGTCGCTGGTCGCGTTCTGGCGGACGCGGGGCGCGGACGGGGCGCTGGTGCACGACTTCACCGACCCCGAGTGGGGTACGCGGTTCCTCGGTGACCTCTACCAGGACCTGTCCGAGGCGGCCCGCAAGACGTATGCGTTGCTGCAGACCCCGGACTTCGTCGAGGAGTTCATCCTCGACCTGACGTTGACCCCGGCGATCGACGAGTTCGGCCACGACGTGGTCAAGATGATCGACCCGACCTGCGGCTCCGGGCACTTCGTGCTCGGCGCGTTCGACCGGCTGCTGAAGCAGTGGGAGGAGCACGCCCCGAACCGGGATCCGCAGGAACGGGTCCGGCTCGCCCTGGACGCCGTGCACGGCATCGACATCAACCCGTTCGCTGTGTCGATCGCCCGTTTCCGGCTGCTGATCGCCGCGATCCAAGCGTGCGGCTTCAAGTCCCTCGCCGACGTCGCAGGCTACACCTTCCCCATGCACCTGGCAGTAGGCGACGCCCTGATCAAACACCGGGCAAACACCATCCCGGGTACGGATCCCGAGGCCGAGAAGATTGTCGAGTTCACCTACGCCACCGAGGACATCGACGAGCACCCCGGCATCCGCGAGGTCGGCCGCTACCACGTCGTGGTCGGTAACCCGCCCTACATCACCGTCAAGGACAAGGGCCTCAACGAGGCGTACCGGGAGATGTACTCTGCCTGTTATCGGGAGTACGCCCTGTCGGTGCCGTTCGCACAGCGCTTCTTCAACCTGGCCAGGTCGGCCGGCAGTGACGGTAAGGGCGCCGGCTACGTAGGTCAGATCACCGCGAATTCATTTATGAAGCGTGAGTTTGGGAAACGGCTGGTTGCGGATCTTTTTGCGTTGAATGTAAACCTGACTCATGTGATCGACACCTCCGGTGCGTATATTCCTGGCCATGGCACGCCGACGGTCATTCTGGTGGGCCGGAATACAAACTTGTATCGGTTGAATACCGTGCGTGCTGTACTTGGCATCCGTGGGGAGCCCAATGCACCGGAGAATCCGGCTGATGGGTTTGTCTGGAATGCAATTGTTTCTCAGGTTGATAGTCCAAAATCTGAGTCTGTGTGGGTTAGTGTCGATGACGTGCCGCGACAATTCTTCGCCAAACACCCATGGAGCCTTGCTGGTGGTGGAGCTCCTGGCCTCCAGGTTGCACTTGAAGGGGCCGGAGATGCGCGCTTGACCAGTGCGATCCAGGAGATAGGGTTCGGTGCCGTGACGCGCGAAGACGGCGCATATATGCTCGGCGAAGGAGTCCTGCGTAGGAAAGCGGTGGATCGTAGTCACAGGCGCCCCCTGGTGGAGGGTGACGTTACTCGTGATTGGGCTGTGTCGAGCCCGATTGATTCGATATGGCCGTACCGTGAGCAAGACCTTTCCGCCGCAGTAGACGGTCCCGCGAGTGCTCTTCTTTGGCCTTTCCGGCGCATTTTGCAAGATCGAGTTGCGTATGGTTCCAGTCAAATTGACCGCGGCCTAAAGTGGTTCGAGTACTCCATGTTCTTCGGGCGACGTTACCGGGTGCCGTTGTCGATTGCGTTCGCTTTTGTGGCTACGCATAATCATTTTGTGTTGGACCGGGGTGGGAAGGTCTTTAACCGTTCGGCGCCGGTGATTAAGTTGGGGGAGGGGGCGTCGGAGGAGGATCACCTGCGGTTGCTCGGCGTACTCAACAGCTCGACGGCGTGCTTCTGGCTCAAGCAGGTCAGCCACGACAAGGGGATCCGTGGCGAGGGCGGTGGCTTCACCAGTGACGACTGGGAGCACTTCTACGAGTTCACGGGGACCAAGCTGCAGGAGTTTCCGTTGCCGGCGGCGTACCCGTTGGGGGTGGCTCAGCAGGTCGACTCGCTGGCGCAGCGGCTCGCGGCGGTGAGCCCGGCGGTGGTCGCCGCCGAGAGCGTGCCTACCCGGGACCGGTTGGCGGCGGCGCGCGACGAGTGGCATTCGACGCGGGCGCGGATGATCGCGTTGCAGGAGGAGCTGGACTGGCAGGTGTACCAGCTCTACGGGCTGCTCGACGAGGAGTTCACCGCGCCGGCCGGATCGGTGCCGGAGCTGCGGCTGGGGGAGCGGGCGTTCGAGATCGTGCTGGCCCGCAAGGTCGCGGCCGGCGAGGCGGAAACGCAGTGGTTCGACCGGCACGGTTCGACGCCGATCACCGAGATCCCGGCGCACTGGCCGCAGGAGTATCGGGCGGTGGTGCAGCGGCGGATCGACGTCATCGAGAGCAACCGCAACATCGGGCTGATCGAGCGGCCGGAGTGTAAGCGGCGCTGGTCCACCGATGGCTGGGACAAGATGGAGCAGGCCGCGTTGCGGGACTGGCTGCTGGACCGGTGCGAGGCGCGCGAGTTGTGGTTCCACACCGTCGACGGGATGGAGCAGCCGCGTCCGTTGACCGCCGCCGAGCTGGCCGACGAGCTGCGCCGCGACGCCGATGTGTTGGCGGTCGCCCAGCTGTACGCGCCGGGCCAGGATCTCGGCAAGGTCATCGTTGACCTGGTCGCCGACGAGCACGTACCGCACCTGGCGGCGCTGCGCTACAAGCCGTCCGGTTTGGTGAAGCGCGCCGACTGGGAGCAGGTGTGGCAGCTGCAGCGCGAGGAGGACGCCCAGCCGGACGAGCCGGCGAAGAAGCGGGTGCGGGAGCGGATCCCGGTGCCGCCGAAGTACACGTCGGCGGACTTCGTCAAGAACAGCTACTGGCGGCACCGGGGCAAGCTGGATGTGCCAAAGGAGCGGTTCATCTCGTACCCGGGGTCGAGCCGCGACGGTGATCCGACGCTGCTGCTCGGCTGGGCCGGCTGGGACCACCGGGAGCAGGCGCAGGCCCTCGCCACGCTGATCGTGGCCCGGGAGCAGGAGGACGGCTGGGACGCCGACCGGCTGCTGCCGCTGGTCGCCGGTCTGCGTGAGGTGCTGCCGTGGGTGAAGCAGTGGCACAGCGAGTTCGACGCAGAGTGGAGCGCGTCGCCGGCCGACATCTACGCCGGCTTCCTCGACGAGACCACCAACCGGCTGCACCTGACCGACGAGGCGTTGACCTCGTGGCGTCCGCCGAAGGCGACCCGGGGCCGCAAAGCGAAGGCGTGACGTAGCAGCCGGTAGGGCGAGGCGTTGGCAGAGCCCGGCTCACTCCCGCAGTCGCGGGCAGTGGCCGGGCTCGGTCAGCGTTGGTGCTGCTTGGTGAACCGGTACAGGCTCAGCGGTCGGTGCTCACTGCCGCGACGAACGCGCGCCACGAGGCCGGCGCGAAGGCGAGGGTGCCACCGTCGCGGTCCTTGGTGTCCCGGACGTACACCCGACCAGGAAGGTTCTCGGCTACTTCGACACACCCGCTCGTGTCACTGTGGGTGCTCTTGTGCCAACGTGCAGCGGTCATGTCCACTTCTCCGCCATCCTCATGATCACGTCGCGGCTCTGGTTTCCGGGCAGAGCGTACTCCCGCACGGCCTCCCAGGTCCGTTCAAGGTCTGCGGTGTCTTCGGATCCTTCAACGACGCGACCTTTGAGGTGGCCTTCCAGGTAGCCGACTGATCTGCCGTCGACAGTCGCGAGCGTGAACGGGCCGTCGAGGCCCAAATAAGCACCCGCGCTCGTCGGGATGATGTGCACCCGGATGCTGGGTAACTCGCTCGCGGCGAGGATCGCGAGCATCTGTTCCCGCATGACCTCCGGCCCGCCGATCTCCCGATGGAGCATCCACTCGTCCATCACCGCGACGAGCTGGCAGGGGTCCGGCTTGCGGCGCAGAATCTCCTGCCGGGCGAGTCGCGTGCCGAGCGCGGCTTCCAAGTCTTCCTCCCTTGCGCCGTACGCGGTGATGATGGTTTTCGCGTACGCCTCGGTTTGCAGTAGGCCGGGTACTGCGAGCGGTTGGAAGACACGGAGCAAGCTCGCCTGCTGCTCGTGTTCGATGAAAGGCCGTAACCAGACCGGGGCGTGTTCGCCGATGACGAACTCGCGGTAGAACTTCATGAACGCGGTGCCGAACACCTTGTCCACCATGCCCAGGTAGTTGGGCAGGGCGGGGCGTTCGCCGCGCTCGATGGAGCCGACGTGTTTCGCCGAGAAGTGGACGCGCTCGCCCCACGACTCCTGGGTGAGGCCCATCGACTCGCGCACTCGCCGCAACTCCGATATCAGATACTCGCTGCCGCTCACAAGCCCCTCGCATCCTTCGGATTCCCTCGTGCACACGCAACGGAGGCGCTGCCGCTGGGCGGCCCGATGCGTGTGGTCACCATTCATGTTCCTCCGCGAATGACGAGGAGTCCAGCATGGATTGCAGCGCTGTGGACAACTTCGAGATCGGGTGGAGTAATTGATCTTCGTGCTATCAGATGCACACCTGTCGTCGCAAGGCTTTCATATCCCTCAGTTTCCCTCGTGGTGGTCGCGGGTTCGCGTCATGGGACTCCCGGCGTGCACGGGGGAGCCAGCCGGGTTCCGCGAACCGTGACTGCGAGTCCAGGGTGGATGTCTCGACTCATTGGCTATTCGAGGAGGAGCCTGGTGGTGCACAGGAACGACGGGATCGGCGGGACGCCCCGGCTGGCCCGCTACACGTCGATCGGTACGCCACGGCGTACCGATGCGACCCCGAACCGGCCGCCGCTGCCGCGACGCACGCCGGGAGAGACGGACATCGGCCGTGACCCGCGTTTCCGGCTGACCGCCGCCCGCGCGGTCGACCCCGCTCTGACCGGCGCGATCGACGCCGCGCTCGACCCCGGCGACACCGTGGTGGCGCAGGCGGTGCACCAGGCGCGGCTCGACATCGCCGAGCATCTGCCGTCGGCGCGGTTCGGGGAATGCCGCACCTGCGACGTCGCCGCGCCGTGCCGGCCGTTGCAGCGGTCGCTGGTCATCCTCGACCGCTGGGACCCGGGCAAGGCCCGGCGGGTGCGGGCGGTGCTGCAACTGTCCGGGCTGATGCGGGACGGCTACCCGCACGGAAAGGACGACGCCGATGACTGACCAGCCGCTGCGGATCGGCGAGATGCTGCACCTGGGCAAGGCCGACTGGGTGTACGGCGACTGTTCGATGCGGGTACGGGTCTCCGATATCCGCTATGGCCACGACAACGACGAGTCGCCGGTGATCGGCATCCTCGCCACGATCGTCGGCGGTGGACGCGACGGCCGGATGGTGGCGATCGCCGTCTACAAGCGGTCGCTGACCCACCCCGGGGTGCGGGAAGCACCGCGCGCCGTCAACGGCACCGACCCGTACCCGTGATAGAAGCCGGCGGCGGTCGGCGCGGCGTTGGCACCCGTCATCGGTGCCGGCCGCGCCGACCGCGTCGGTGAGCGTGGCGGGATTGTCAGCCCGGCGGCGCTGACCGAACGGACACGGTCAGGTTCCGGAGGGACCTGTTTCCTTGAGTTGCTGCCGATACATCTGCATAGTCGCGATACGGCCCAGATCGTCTATTCGTCAGGGGGACCGTGGTGCGGGCGTCCGACTATCTCCATGAACGGGAGCGTGAGTGGCGGCCCGCGCTGCGCGCGGTATCGCTGGTCGCCGAGATCGCGGTGCCCGAGCTTGAAGCCCGCCGAGCGGTCAGTGCGCTGGGAAAACTGTACGGCGCCGGCAGCGAATACGAGCAGCGTCAATGCCTGTACTACCGCTACCCGGCCTGCCTGCTGGTCGGCCTCAGCGGGATCGGAGCGTCCCGCTACGAGCAGGGCAACTACTGGGGAGCCGTGCGGGACCACACCCGCCACCAGGTCGACGAGACCGCCTGGGGTGCGGCGTTCCGGGCCAACCTGGACCAGTTCGGCCTGGCCCGATTCCCCGGCCTGCCGCAGATCAACGTCGGTGAAATCCTCATGCACGGCGGGATTCCCGCCTACTGCCTGGGGGACCTGCTGAACCTGCTGCTGCAACGACAGTCCCGCGAACCCGGCACCACCGTCACGGACTTCTTCGCCTGGGCGTTGACACCCGGCCGGGAATCGCGACTGAACACCCTCGACATGCCGGTGCGGCGGCTGCTACAGCATGGCGGCGAATACGCCGAAGACCTCGTCGACCGCTGCATCGACCTGCTGGACCGGTTCCGCGCGCCGGCGTTCACCGCCGACGGGCTCGGCCTGCCGCCGCACCTGATCGACCAGGCCCGCAGCTACGTCGAGGCCGGGCAGCTCGACTGGGCCGGCACCGCGACCCGCACCGGCACCGCCGCCGGAGGCAGCGGCGGCGCGGCGACACCCCGACCGTACGTGGAGCTGGAGCCGTACGGCCGGGGCCTGCTGGTGCGGCTGCCGGCGGTGCCCGACGCACCCGGCGGCCGGGTCGAATGGCGGGTCCGGGCCGGCGAAGACGTCCAGACGATCGTCAGCCGCTCCCGGATCCCCGGTGACGTCGACACCGCGCCACCGGCCGTCGCGACGATCTCCCGACCGGTGCGGCAGGTCACCGTCGAACTCGCCGCCATCGAGCGGGAGTTCGAAGTCGACCTGATCGACCCCCGCGAACCGCTGCTGGTCTTCACCGACGAAGGCCGGCGGGTGCCGCTGACCGCCAGCCTGCCACCGGAGCCGGTGTGGATCCTGCACCCCGGTCGTGACAGCACCGGCCAGCCGGTCACCCTGCACATCGACTGGGCCGCCGCCGCGACCAAAGCCGGCCCCGGCGGCCCGGCGGCCGACGGCGACCTGCCGGTGCCGTACGGCTGGTTCGGCTGGACGCTGCGCCGGGTCGACCTGGGACAGGTCACCGGGCTGCGGCTCGGCGACGGACCGACCCGGCGGGTCGGCACCGCCCGGCGGGCCCAGCTGCGCCTCAGCCCGCCGCTGCCCGACGTGGTCAGCGTCGCCGGCACCCCCGTGTACGGTGCCGCCCCGGCACTGTTCCTGCCGACCGAGGCGGGCGTGGCCACCGAATGGTCGATCCGCGTCCGCCGGCCCGGCAGCGCCGACCTGCTCACCGCCGCCAGTGTGCGGATCACCGGCGACACCGTCACCGACCCGTGGGAGCAGGTGCCCCGGCCACTGGTCGGCAGCTACGAGATCACCGTCCGGGGTCCGCTCGGCCGGGGCCTGTCCCGCACCCTCGACCTCGCCGAAGGGCTGACCGTCACCGTCCACCCGGTGTGGCGCGAGTTGCGGCCCGACGGCCTCGCGCCAGCGACCGTCCGGCTCGGCGTGACCGACCCGGCGCTGCGGGTCGACCCGTCGCTGGCCCGACTCGACCCGACCCAGACCAGCGCCGACGCGCAGCTCACCGCCGCCGGACACACCACCACGGTACGGGTGACCCCGCCGCACATGGCCGCCCAATGGGTCAGCGCCGGCCGCACCACCCGGTGGTCGCTGCAGCCGCTGCGCCTGGACACCGAAACCGTCGGCGACGGCGAACTGCTGGTCCGGCTGCCGGCGGCGGTCGACGCCGACCTTGTCGTGGCCAGCGGCGGCCAGCAACGGCAGACCGTCGCCTCCCGCGCCACCTACGGCCAGCCGCTCGCCCGGTTCCCGCTCGCCGCGATCGCCGACACCGTCCGGGTCTGCGGCTCCGCCCAGCTCGCGGTCCGCCTGGGCGGCCAACAGTTCCCCGTCGCCCGCTGCCTGCCCCGACAACTCGCCGGCACCGTCCACCTCAAAGACGACCAGCTGGCCCTCGACGACGCCAGCCCGGTCAACGGACTGACCGCCGGCGTCTACCAGGTGCTGGCCCCGTGGCGGCCACCGCACGTTACCCCGATCGGCGCAGACCTGGCCAGCGAACCGCTGCCCGCCGACCTGACCCGGGCCGGGCCGCTCGCGGTGCTGCTGCGCGTCGACGACCCGTGGCTGCCCGAACCCTGGCCCGACTGGCCCGGACAGGACAACAGCTTCACCGTCGACGGTGACTGGGACCCGCCGCTGCCCGACACCCCCGACACGGCGCTGTCCCGCCACCTGGCCGGGCTGACCGACCCGCCGGACCGCCCCGACATCGCACCACTGATCCTCCCGCTGTACCGCCGCGCCGAGGACCTGCGCCGCCACGGCGTCACCGTCGACGTCCGCGCCACCGCCGCCGTGCTGCGCCGACACCCGGTCGCCGCGCTGACCGCGCTCACCCGCACCCGGTCACCCGCAGCCGAACTGGTGGCCCCACTGGTGCACTCCGGGCTGGTGGCGCTGCCACCGCTGGCCTACCTCGGCACCGCCGACGAGGCGAGGCTGTGGCAGACCAGCCCACTGGCGGCGCTGCTGGCCACCGCGTACCGGCTCGGGGTCACCGCGGCCGGCGACGACCTGTATGAACGGGCGGCGACGGCGTGCGGCGACTCCCTCGATGTGCTCCTGGCCGGTGAGCCCGACCCGCACCAGGCGGTCGGCCGCTTCGACCGGGCCGCGCAGCAGTTGGCGCGGCTGCCGGCCGAGCAGCTCGACGCGCTCTGGCGGGCGATGCGGATCGTCCCCGGTGGACTCCTCGACGCCGACGAACGGGTCGCCGCCGCCCGCCGGCTGTTCGACGTGCGGGACCGACCCGGCGTGGCCCGGGTCGCCGCCGTCGGCGCTGACCTGCTGCGCACCCTGCGGCCGGCGCTGGCCGCCGCCGGCGGCCCGGTCGTCGACGCGGCGGTCAGGGCCCGGCAGTGCGGACCCGGCTGGCCGGACCTGCCGGCGCTGTCGCTGGCGTTCGCCTTCACCGCCCGGCTGATCGCCCGCGACCGGCTGCCGGCCGCCCTGCTGACCCGAACCACCCCGCACCACGCGACCCTGGCCCGGCACGCCCCCGACCTGACCACCATCGACATCTTCCTCGCCGAACTCACCCTCACCGGAGACGCCGAATGATCCTGGATCCCCTGGCCACCAGCGACGACATCGTCGCCACCTATCAGCGGTACCTGCGCAGCCTGGTCGAGCCGAGAGACCCCCGACTCGCCGCCGCACTCGACACCGCGATCGCCGACGCGATCAGCCAGGAGATCACCAAAGGGCCGCTGCTGGAAGCCACCCCGCCGTACCGCACCGGCCGCACCCCGCGTCAGCTCATCGACGCCGGGGCGCTGCACCCGGGGATCGCCGCGCTCGGTGCCGGCCTGGCCCTGGACCGGCCGCTGTACCGGCACCAGGAACGGGCGATCGGCAAGGTACGGGCCGGCCGCAACGTCGTCGTCGCCACCGGCACCGGCTCGGGCAAGACCGAAAGTTTCCTGCTGCCGATCCTGGACCGGCTGATGGCGCAGCGCGCCGCCGGCACCCTCGGCCCCGGCGTCCGGGCGCTGCTGCTCTACCCGATGAACGCCCTCGCCAACGACCAGATGAAACGGCTACGCACCCTGCTCGCCGGAGCCCCCGACATCACCTTCGGCCGCTACACCGGCGAAACCAGGCACACGCTGCGTGAAGCCGCCGAGGTCTTCGCCCACCAGCACCCCGGCGAGCAGCGGCTGCCCAACGAACTGCTCAGCCGCGAACAGATGCAGGCCACGCCGCCGCATCTGCTGCTGACCAACTACGCCATGCTGGAATACCTGCTGCTGCGGCCACTGGACATGGACCTGTTCGAAGGCGACCACGCCGGCCACTGGCAGTTCATCGTCGTCGACGAAGCCCACGTCTACGACGGGGCGCGCGGCGCCGAACTGGCGATGCTGCTGCGTCGCCTCGTCGACCGGGTCGGCCAAGGCCGGTCGGTGCAGTGCATCGCCACCAGCGCCACCGTCGGCGGCGACCTGGCGGCCGTCGCCGACTTCGCCAGCTCCCTGTTCCCGGTGCCGTTCCAGCATGACCCGGCCGACGCCGCGTCGCAGGACGTCATCACCGCCGAACGGGTCGAGGTGCCGGCCGGGCCGGAATGGGGTCCGCTGCCCGCCGCCGCGTACCGGCAGCTTCGCGAGGCCGCGTCGCCGGCCGCCGCCCTGCTGGAGCACGCCCGCCGCGACGGTGTGCCCGCCATGTCGGCGGTGCCGGCCGGGTCGGCCGATGATGCGGCCGCTGCGGTGCTGGAGCAGGAGCAGCGGGTACGCCGCCTCAAACGGCTCCTCTCCCACGGGCCGATGCCGCTACGTGAGGTCGCCAAGGCGCTGTTCCCCGACGACGCCGACCAGACAGCCGTCACCGACCTCGTCGCACTCGCCAACGCCGTACACGACAGCACCGGCACCCCGGTGCTGTCCGCCCGCTACCACCTGTTCGCCCGCGCCACCGAAGGTGCCTTCGCCTGCCTCGGCACCAACGGCCCGCACGTGAGCCTGACCCGGCGCGAACGCTGCACCCACTGCGGCGACGCCGCCTTCGAGATCGGCACCTGCCGCCGGTGCGGCACCGAACACCTAGCCGGCACCGTCGAACGGGTCGGCACCACCGCCGTCTTCCGGTCCCGCCGCTCCCGCGACGAACAACAGACCTGGCTGGCCCTCGTCGACGACGTGACCACCGACGAGGACGAGGAGACCCTGCAGGCCAACAGCGTCGCCAGAGGCAGCGAAACCGGTGCGCTCTGCGCCCGCTGCGGCGTGTTCCAGGTCGGGCCGGCCGGCAACTGCCCGCAGTGCCCCGCAAGTCCGATGCGGACGGTGCGGTTCGTGCGGCAGAACGCCGAAGCGCTCACCGCCTGTGTGGGCTGCGGCGGACGCGGCGACGGGCTCATCCGGTTGTTCGCCAGCGGCAACGAAGCCTCCGCCTCAGTACTCGCCACCGCCCTGTACCAGCGACTGCCGCAGGCCACCGAGCCGGCGCAGCAGGCCCGGCCCGGCGGCGGCCGCAAGGTGCTGCTGTTCAGCGACAGCCGCCAGTCGGCGGCCTACTTCGCCCCGTACCTGGAAGACTCCTACCAGCGGGTGCAGCGCCGCCGGCTGCTGCGCGAAGGCGCACTCGCCGCCGCCGGCCGGGGCGACGCCGAGATCCGGCTCGACGACGTCGTCCGCGACACGGCCCGCGCCGCCGAACAGTACGGCATCTTCCAACGCCGCGACTCCGCCCAGGCCCGCCGCCGGCAGGTCGTCCTCTGGGCGCAGACCGAGATCGTCGGCGTAGACGAACGCAACTCGCTGGAAGGGCGCGGCCTGCTCGCATGGGGCATGTCCCGCGACCCCGCCTGGCAGGCACCCCAACCGCTGATCAGTCTCGGCCTGACCGAGACGGAAGTGTGGGCGCTGCTCGACGAGCTGCTGCGCTCCGTACGGCTGCAGGGAGCCGTCGCCGCCCCCGACGGGGTCGACCCGCGCGACGAGGCGTTCGCACCCCGCGTCGGGCCGATCTACCTGCGCGGCACCGGCTCCGACGCCCGCCGCAAGGTGCTGAGCTGGCTGCCGACCAGCGGCACCAACCGGCGGGTCGACTACCTGCGGCGGGTCCTCGCCCGCCTCGGTGTCACCGCCGACCCGCACCAGCTGCTCGACGGTATCTGGCGGCTGCTGACCGCCGGGCCGATGAGGGAACTGTTGCGCGACAGCCTCGAACCCGGCATCGGGCAGGTCTACCAGCTCGACCCTGAATTCGTCACCTGCACGGTCCCGGGCGACGACCACCCGGTCTGGCAGTGCGGCACCTGCCGGCGGATCACCCCGTACACCGTCCGAGGGGTCTGCCCCACCATGAAGTGCCTCGGTGAACTGGCCCGCTGGGTGCCGCCGCCGGCCGACGTCGACCACGACCACTACCGGTCGGTGTACCGGGAGATGAACCCGGTGCCGATGCGGGTGCTCGAACACACCGCCCAGTGGACCAGCGAGCAGGCCGCGTTGATCCAGCAGCAGTTCGTCCGGGGCGAGGTCAACGCGTTGTCCTGCTCGACCACGTTCGAGCTCGGTGTCGACGTCGGTGAACTGCAGGCCGTCATGTTGCGCAACATGCCACCCACCACCGCCAACTACGTGCAGCGGGCCGGGCGGGCCGGCCGGCGTACCGACTCGGCGGCCCTGGTGCTGACCTACGCGCAGCGGCGGTCACACGACCTGTCCCGGTTCGCCGAACCGGACCGGATGATCGCAGGCGAGGTCCGGGCGCCGTACGTGCCGCTGACCAACGTACGGATCGACCGCAGGCACGCCCACTCGGTGGCCCTGGCCGCGTTCTTCCGGCACCACTTCCGCACCTACGGCACCATCTGGCGTACGGCGGGGGAGTTCCTGCTCGCCGGCGACGACGGCGTCGCGCCGGTGACGCTGGTCGCCGGTTTCCTCGACCCGGTGCCGGCGGAGATCGTCGAATCACTGCACCGGGTGCTGCCGGCCGAGGTCCGCGACGAGATCGGCGTCGACTCCGGCGACTGGGTCACCCACCTGGTCGGCCTGCTGGAATCGGTCCGCGTCGAGCTGCAGAACGACGTCGACATCTACGAGCAGAAACGGGCCGAGGCGTTCGCCGCCCGCAAGGACGACAGCGCCGCCCGGTTCGGCCGGGTCATGAGGACCATCACCGGCCGGGAACTGCTCGGCCTGCTCGCCAACCGCAACGTCCTACCCAAGTACGGCTTCCCGGTCGACACCGTCGAGCTGCGGCTCACCTTCGCCGACGACCAGATGTCCCGCCAACTGGAGCTGTCCCGGGACCTGTCGTCGGCGATCTACGAGTACGCCCCCGGCACCGAGGTGGTCGCCGGTGGACAGACCTGGCAGTCGGCCGGGGTGTACCGGCTGCCCGGCCGGGACCTGGAACGGCGCCACTACGCCGTCTGCGCCGGCTGCGGCCACTACCGGGACTCGATCGAACGGCTCGACCCGCAGTGCCCGGCCTGCGGGGCACCGGCCACCGGCGTCCCCCGGCAGTACACGGTGCCGGTGTTCGGGTTCGTCGCAGACCGGTCCGGGGGCCGGCGGCCCAGCACCGCGCCCCGGCGCACCTGGCACGGCGCCACCCACGTCGTCTCCACCGGCGCGGAGATCTTCGAAGACAAGATCGACCTGCCGGGCGGCTCCGTGACGGTGCGGGCCGGCTCACGCGGCGAACTGATCGCCATCAGCGACGGTGCCGGCGGCGCCGGCTACCTCATCTGCGATCGGTGCGGGTTCGCCCAGTCCAACACCAGCAGAAAGCAGCGCCAGAGCTCGCATGCCAGCCCGCTCACCGGCCGGGACTGCCGGGGCCGGCTGGAACTGCTGTCGCTGGCCCACAAGTACCAGACCGACGTCCTCGACCTCAGTGTCGACAGCGCCGCGCTGGGCGGCATCGACGACAACGGTTGGCGGTCCCTGGCGTACGCGGTCGTCGAAGGGGCAGTGCTGGCCCTGGAGATCTCCCGCGACGACATCGACGCCACGGTCTACCGGACCGAAGCCAACCGCAGCGTGATCATGCTGTACGACACCGTGCCGGGCGGTGCCGGGCACGTGCAACGGATCGCGGCGCGGGTACGTGACGTCCTCGACGAGGCGCTGCGGCGGGTCCGCGACTGCGAGTGCGGGGTGGAGACCAGCTGCTACCGGTGCCTGCGGGTGTTCCGCAACGACCGATACCACGAGCACCTGCGTCGCGGTGTCGCCGCCGACGTGCTGGGTCGGCTGCTCGGCCGCGCCGACCAGACCCCGGTCGGCGCGCTGCGGGTCACCCTCGCCGAGTACACGGCCGCGGTCAACGCCGACCGCAGGTTCCTGATCGGCGACGTACCCGGTGAGGTGTTCGAATCGGTGACATCCGGTCAGCTCGACCTCTACGAGGGACGGATCGTCTTCGCCCGGCAGGCCGCCGCCCCTGCCGACGTGTCGACCACTGACGCGACGGCCGTGGGTCGGTTGTGGCTGCGCCGCGACAGCGAGAACGGCGACATCGTCGGTGCCGGGGTCGAGCCGCTGGTCGGCGAACCGCTGGACGGACTCGACGACCTGACCCTCATCGGCGTCGCGCTGCTCTGACCAGAGTGTGCCGCCGTACGCGTGTCGCCGCACAACGCCGCCGAATGTTGCCTAACGTGCATGTCGGATCACAATCGGTGGTGATGGGTGGTGCTCGTGTCAACTGAATCGTGGTGGACAGCGGAAGACGTCGCCAACGTGGAGAAGGACCTGGCCCGGCATCCCAGAGCCAGGCTGTGGGGCTACACCAGCCCTGCGGAGATGGCCCACTGGGTCTTCGCCGATCCGGCGCTGCCAGCGCTCGGGGAGTTGGCGGCACCGAGCATGGGTCCACTCGGTGCCGATCTTGACGAGCCGGCGCGTTCCTCATGGGCACTCGCCGGCTGGTACATCCGGATGACGGTGCCGAAGCCGGTGGAGACAGACGGCAAGCTGTGGTTCCTGAACCAGCTTCGGGTACGGGGGCGTTCGCTGCTGCGGGTGACCCTCGGCCGGCTGGAGACACTGTGGCTGTTCGAGGACGGCGACGGGATCAACTTCCACCTGGACAAGGCTGCCCTCGATGCGGCCTTCGACGCCGGAGTCATCGACGAGGATGCCTGGGACGCCCGGGTCACCAAACATGACCACGACCCGCATGCAACGCTGCGTGGCGAGAAGGCCGGGTACGTGTGCGGCACCATTGACGACGCGCTGTGGGCGCTGCGGCAGCCACCGGTCCTCGCTGCGGCGCGGCTGGTCAACGCCATGAGTCTGGCCGTCGGTGGCTTCACGTTTGATCGGCTCCACCGGCCGGAGCGGCTGGCTCGGGCCTGGTCCGCCGCGCAAGTGCACTTCGACTCTCCGCAGCCGGGGGCGGGGGCGGGGTTCGACCGGCCGTACCGGTCTCCGGCCGTGGACCCGGCAGCGCTGGCCGATACCCGGGCCTTTGACAAGGAGGCGTACTCGGCCGGGTGCGACGAGCACGACCGGCTCAGCCGCTGGCTGATCGACACGCTGGCCGCCACCGGCACGTCGGTGGGCACCGGGCTCGCCGAGGTGCCAGTGGACCTGGCCTGGCAGGACGCTGACGGCCGGCAGTACATCGCGGAGGTCAAGAGCCTCGTGGGGGTCAGCCCGGAAGATCAGTTGCGGCTCGGTCTCGGGCAGGTGCTCGAGTACCGCCACCGGCTGTCCCTCGCCAGCCGGGTGGTCACCCCGATCCTGCTGACCTCGGCTCCGGTCGACGAGGTGTGGCGCGACATCTGCCGGAACAACGGCGTGACCCTGATCGTGGACGGTGACAGATTCCCGGGACGGCCCCAGTAGGGCTTGGTGAGGCTGAGCCGACTGTGGGTGGCGAAGGGGCGGGTCCGGCAGTCGGCTAGGCTCACAGCGGTGAGCCCGGTGTGCGTACTAGCTGTCCCGCTGTGAATCGAGGTGCGCGATCCTTTCTTCGATAACCGACGATGTCATCGAGGAGCTCGACTCCCTTGGCCTGCGTACGGGCGTCGAGATCGAGGAGGATCCCGACGCCGGCGAGAGCGTGTCCGGGGAGAGCATTCGCACCCCGTTCGATCCGGAAGAGATCGACGTGGTGACCCGTAATACGACCGTCGACCTGCTGTTGTCCCGGGTGCGGAGTAAGCGGATCGACCTCCAGCCTGACTTTCAGCGGCGAGCAGGCATCTGGAAGGCCCGCAACAAGAGCAGGCTCATCGAGTCGTTGCTGCTGAGGATCCCGCTGCCGACCTTCTACGCCGCCGAAGGCGACGACGAGGTCTGGGCGATGGTCGACGGGATCCAGCGGTTGACCAGCATCGTGGAGTTCATCGAGCCGACGTCGATCGGGGCGCAGCCGCTACGGTTGCGTGACCTGGAATATCTTGGTAACGAGTACAACGACGCCGTGTTCGCAGATCTCCCCGGTCGGCTGCAGACCCGGCTGCGAGAGACCGAGTTGATCGTGCACCTCATCCGGCGTGGCACGCCGGATGAGGTCAAGTTCAACATCTTCGCCCGTATCAACACCGGTGGACTTCCGCTCTCCCGTCAGGAGTTGCGACACGCCCTGATCCCTGGGCAGGCCCGCGACATCCTTCGTGACTGGGCTGGGTCCGCAGCGTTCCGGCAGGCGACCGGTAACAGCGTACGCAGCGAACGGATGGCCGACCGTGAGATGGTCCTGCGTTTCGTCGCGTTTCAGCTCACCGATCCGTACAGGTACGGCGAGGAGGACTTCGACGCTTTCTTGCGCAGCTCTATGAAGCGCTTGAATGCCCTGTCGCGTGCGGAGTTGGAAGCGCTTTGGGTCAGGTTTGAGCGGTCGATGGTGGCGGCGGCCGAGATCTTTGGGGTCCACGCCTTTCGCAAGCGTGACCGTTCGGGTGGTGAGCGGAAGCACCCGATCAACAAGGCGCTGTTCGAATCGGTGGCGGGAAACCTCGCAGCCATGTCAGATGATGAGCTGGAGCGTCTGGTGCAACGCCGCAAGGCGGTGGGAGAGAATTTCGTCCAGCTGATGCGGGATGTTGATTTTCAACTGTCAATCAGTCAGGGAACCGGTGACCCCGGGCGGGTCCGTCGACGGTTCGTGGCGATCCGGGCGGTTCTTCACACGGTTGGCAACTCATGATTGACGGCGTACGGCTGCGGAACTTCAAAGCCTTCCGGGAGCTCGAGCTCCGGCTCGGCCCCCTTACCTTGTTGACCGGGGTCAACGCCGCCGGTAAGAGCACCATCATCCAGAGCCTTGCCCTGGTGCGGCAGAGCTACGACGAAGGCATGCTCGACGCCGGTGGTGGGTTCCTGCTCAATGGTGACCTGGTGGAGCTGGGTGTCGGACAGGACGTACTGCATGAGGACTATGCGGATGGTCGAGGCGACACGCCGATCCCGATCATGGTTGGCTGCACCGTCGGCTCCCGTGACCTCTGGTGGCGGGCCGAGTACGAAACCAGTCGGGATCGTGAGGCGGACCTGCTGCGGTTCGCTGCGGGCCAGCCCTTGCCGGACAGCGCACAGGACGGGGCTGGCGGGCTCCTGGGGAGCGGGTTCCAGTTCCTGAAGGCGGACCGTATCGTTCCCGCCGTGCACTACCCGAAGTCCTATCAGGCGGTTGTTCGTAGAGGTTCGCTGGGTGCGCGAGGTGAGCACACCGTGAACTTCCTCAGGGCACGACGTGATGATCCGGTGGCTGCCTTGCCGGTGCGGCATCCCAGGGCGAAGTCGACTGGTCTGCTGGACCAAGTCGAGGCCTGGCTGCAGACGGTGTGCCCTGGAGTTAACCTGATGGCGGAGGACGTGCGCGGCACAGATTTCGTCAAGCTGAGCTACGGATTCGGCGGAACCGCCGGGATCGGATCGTCGAACATCCGGTACCGGCCGACGAACGTCGGGTTCGGACTCACCTACGCCTTACCGATCATCGTCGCCTGCATCTCCGCCGGTCCCGGCAGTCTGATCATGCTGGAGAATCCGGAAGCTCATCTGCACCCTCGGGGTCAGACCGCGATGGCGCGACTGGCCGCGCTGGCCGTCGCGGCCGGTGCCCAGGTCCTCATCGAGAGCCACAGCGACCATATCCTCAACGGGGTCAGGTTGGCGGTCAAGGAGTCGGTCGTTGGCCCGGACAGTGTGGCACTGCACTACTTCGATCGGGATGATCACGGTAAGATCAGGACGAGTTCGCCACAGATCGATGTGGACGGTATGCTCTCGCAGTGGCCCATCGGCTTCTTTGACGAATGGGACAGAGCACTCGATCGCCTGCTTGACTGACCCTGATCTCGGAGTCCACAGTGCCGCTGCTGTTGGTCCTGAACGAGCTTTCGTACCGTGAGGTCAAAGCGCGCTACGATGATCTCTCTGACGCCTTGCACAAACTGGTATCGGTGCTGCGACAGGCCCGCCGGCACCGCACCGACGTCGCCCTGGTAACCGAGCGTCAGTTCATCGATCTTCCGATGTCGGATGACTTCTCGCTGCGAAAGTGGGCTGCGGATGGACGCAACGCCGATGCGCTGCGGTACATCAGAAGCATGCGCAATCGGGCACCGTTCCGGGCGGTGGTGACCACAAGCGCTGATTCGGAGGCGGAGTATTTCCACGCCGGTGTTCCGGCAGACGGCCTCGGCGTTGCCCATCTGATGGGCGGACTGGCGCTCAGCCTGCCGCTGGAGGCGAAGTGGGACCACGGCGTGCTGCCACTCGTGCAGCGGACCCTTCGCGAGACGGCTGCTGGTGATGTGGTCCTCGCCGACGGCGAGGCGTCCGTGCGCCACGCCTTCTCGGTAGGCCACGTCGATGGTCATCGGGAGTGGATGTGCACTTCCGCCCTGACCGGCCTGATCAGCCCGGGTGATCTGTGGGACGCCCGGGAGGACGTGTTTCCGCATCTACGTTTCCTCGCCCGCGTCGCTGATGACCTGCATAAGCTCCCCGCCACAGCGCTCGACGCGGTGAAGGCCCGGCTGGCGGAGCTGGAGTCGGCTGCGGCTGAATGGAGCGCTGCGGGCGGCCCCTTGCCGAGCTGGCGCAGCAAGGTGACACCGGACAGCGACAGTCGTAAACCTTTGTGCTGGTTCACCGACGACGAGGACGGCGAGCGCCGCCTGTTTGACCTGCATGCGCGGTTCACGCCCGGCCCGGGACGGCTGCACCTTCGGCTCGACAGTAGCCGTAGAGCTCTCGTGATTGCTTATATCGGACGCAAGCTGGTGTAGCTGGCGCTGATCCACCTCCTCGCGGTGGTTGATCCACTGCGCGTCATCGAACCGACACGCCGGTGGCGGGTTTGCTGGGGCGTATCGGATCATGTGTGGGCTGACTGCCTCAGCTGCGCTCGGCGCACTCGTCGATCACGCGCTGGACCTCGGTCATCCAGATCGCCTCATTGCTGCCGGAGCGCTTGAAGGGTGCCCGCCGTGCCATGGCGAAGAAGCCGCCGGATGGCATCGACGGCCGACCGTCGAAGCCCTGCTGCACGACCAGCGCGGAGATCAGCCCGCGGCCTTCGGCGTGCTCGCGGCGTGACGCGTGCTCAAGGATGTGCGGCAGGGGCCCCTGGTGGTAGGGCACCAGAAGATTGTCAACGGCGAGCCGCTCGCTGAGCTGGCGGTAGGTGATCAGCGCATCCTCGAAGCGCCTCGCCTGCCGGGCAAGATCCCGAAGTGCGTCGATGCTAAGGTCGACAGCGCGGTCGAAGTCTGGGTCACCAACACGCATCCGTCCATCGTGCCGCTAAGCAGACAGCGCGCCATCGGCGGATCGGTCGGCCTGCCGCGTCGGATCAGGCTTCGACGCCGACGCGGGCGGCGAAGGTGCGCAGGTCCGGGAGAGACCGGTGGCGGTCGCTCGCCAGCAGGTCGGCGGTCAACCGCTGGGCCCAGGGTCGATAGCGGACCTCCTGCGGCGCGGTCTGCTCAGCGGCGAGCAACGCCCGGTATGCCGCTGCGTTGGCACCTCGGCCGTGCAACGCCAGCGCGGTGTCCTGCCAGTAGCGGGCCTGACGCTCCACGGTGCCCAACTGCTGCGGGGTGATGGCGTGGGCGCATTCGACCGCCGCGCCGAAGTCACCCAGTGCGCGGGAGACACCGATCCGGTACAGCGCGACGTCGACGCTGCCGAAGGCGGGCTTCAGATCCGCTCTCCGGGCGGCCTCGTCCGCCTCGGCGAGCAGATCCAGAGCGGTGTCCCGCTGGTCGACGAGTGCGGCCGTGTAGGCGGCGGTGGCGAGCAGTCGTCCGTACGCGGTGACGTCATCGCGCCGCCGCAGCCCGGTCGTGGTGTCGAGCGTCGCCGCGCCGGTGAGCACGACCTCTTGCGCGGTGCCGCGGTGCCGGGTCCGCCGGAGCACGATCGCGGTGATCCGGGCATGTTCGGCCTGCAGCAGCGGGTCCCCGCAGGCCCGCACCGTCTGACCGGCCCGGTCCATGATCGACCAGGACATGCCGTCCTCGTGCAGTTTGATCAACACCTGTGCGGTGAGGTGGTACGCCCGGGTTGCCAGGGCGGTGGCGGCACACCGTTGGTCGTCGGCGACGTTCGCGGTGACCGTCGCCGCACCGGTGACCAGCTGCGGTAGGCGGGTGGCGAGTCGGGCGTACCGACACGCCTGAAGGTCTGCCGACGCGGCGGCCAGCGTGGCGCGCAGCTCGACCGGGCCGACAGGTGGGGTGGTGCTCGGATCCGCGTCGAGGAGCAGGCCCGACAGCCCGGCCGCCAGCTGTGGTGGGCGGCTGGCGGCGTGGCCGGCAGAGCCCGGACCGGTGGGGATGGCAGCACCGGCCAGCCCGGCCAGTCCGCCCAGTACCGCGCGCCGTCGGATCACGTCCTCTCCCGTCTGCGGCCAGGATCGGCTACCGGGAAGCCTAACGATCGAAGTGGACTCGTGGTGGCTGGCCGATGTGCCAGAGTTGGTCAAGCCGAACAGCTCCGGTGGAATGTCGAACACGTCGGCGAGCCGTCGGAGGGCGGACACGTCGGTCAACCGCTGCCGGCCGCGTTCGATCCGCGACAGGCTCGCCGCAGAGTAGCCGCAGCGTCGTCCGGCCTCCGCGAGGGTCAGCCGGGCGGCCGTGCGGGCCAGCCGGATCAGGCTGCCGTAGTCGCCGGCTGCCGCCGCCCGACGCGTCTCGGGAAGGCCGGGCCACCGGCGGTCGCCGCTCATCGCAGTCTCCCGCCCATGGTCACGCTCGGTATTGCCTCCACTGTGCAACGCGGGTGCCAGCGTGTGCAAAGCGCTTGCGTATCCGGTAACGGCGCGTGTCGGCGCTACTTGGTCTCTGTTGTTCTGCAAGGGCGGCGGTGATGGCGCCGGACGGCGGGTGAGGAGCGCAGACAGTGGACCATTCGGATCACGGTCGACCTGGCCTTCGCCGGGTCGCTGTCGTCAATCGGACACTTGGCGTGGGCCTGTTCGGCGTCGTGGCGATCGTCGTCATCATGCTTGTGGCAGGTGGCTCCGGGCGATCGGCTGCGGTGAGCGCGATCGGCGGGATCGTCGCCGCACTGGCTGGCCTCGCCGCTGCGTACGTACGTGAAAGATGAGCCACATGTGATGGATTGATAACTGAGGGCAGTGTGGCGGCGGTCCGGTGGGCGGAAACGGTCCGCGCGGTCGATGTGCGTTTCGTCGCTCTCGGTACGGTAAACGTCATGCCTGCGTCGACCTCACCTCAGCTGCTGCGGGAGTACATCAGCATCCCGGAGCGGACCAGCACCAGTGACTTCGTGCTCAAGCTGGCGGACAGCGTCACCGACGCCAAGGCGACCCTGGCCGAATACGTGATAACCGACCGGCTGGTCGGCAACTTCGACGAGGCACTCGGGCTGATCCGCTCGGCGATCGAAGGCCACACCTCCAAGGCTGCCTACCTGCACGGATCGTTCGGTTCCGGCAAGTCGCACTTCATGGCCGTACTGCACGCGCTGCTGCGCGGTGAGCCGGCCGCCCGGGGCCGCGAGGAGTTCTCCGGCCTGGTCGCCAAACACAGTGTCTGGCTCGACGGGCGGCAGTTCCTGCTGGTGCCGTACCACCTGCTCGACGCCCGGTCGCTGGAGCAGCGGGTCCTCGGCGGCTACGTCGACCGGGTCCGCCAATTGCACCCGGGAGCGACGATCCCGGCCGTGCACCGCACCGACGCGCTGCTGGAACAAGCCGCCGAACTGCGCAAGACGATCGGCGACGGCCAGTTCATCGCCAATCTGCCCGGCGGCGACCCCGACGACGAATGGGGCGACTCCGAGGCGTACTGGACCGGGCCGCGCCTCGACGCCGCGTTCGCCGCCGCCCCCGAGGACCCGCAGCGGCGCAAGCTCGTCAACGACCTGCTCAGCAGCTGGAACAAAGGCTTCTTCAGCAACGCCCGCGAGGACGCCGAAGCGTACATCTCGCTGGACCGGGGACTCACCGAGATCAGCCGGCACGCCAAGGATCTCGGCTACGACGGCCTGATCCTTTTCCTCGACGAGCTGATCCTCTGGCTGGCCAACTCCATTGGCGATCAGCAGTTCGTCTCGAGGGAAATCCAGAAGATCACCAACTTCGTCGAGGGCGGCGACACCCGCCGGCCGATCCCGGTGATCAGCTTCATCGCCCGGCAGCGGGACCTGCGGGAACTTGTCGGCGAAGGGGCGACCGGTGCGCATGAGCTGAGCTTCCAGGACACCCTCAACCTGGCTAGCGGCCGTTTCGACACGATCACCCTGGAAGACCGCAACCTGCCGGAGATCGCCCGCAAGCGGCTACTCAAACCCCGCAAAGACGTGCCCGGCGCGGCCGAGGCGATCACCGCCGCCTTCGACACCACCACCAAGGTACGTCGCGAAGTCTGGGACGCCCTGCTCGGCGTCGACTCCGGCGCCGGTGCCGACCTGGACGCGTTCCGCGCCACCTACCCGTTCAGCCCGGCGTTCATCTCCACCCTGGTGCACGTCTCCAGCGCCCTGCAACGCTCCCGCACCGCGCTGAAGCTGATGCGTCAACTGCTGGTCGACCGGCGGGAAACGCTGCGGCTCGGCCAACTGGTGCCCCTCGGTGACCTGTACGACGTGATCAGCGGCGGCGGCGACCAGCCGTTCACCGACAAACTCAAGCACGAGTTCGAGACCGCGCAACGCATCTACACCGGCAAACTGCGGCCCCACCTGCTCGCCCAGTACGACCTGACCGACGAGGACCTCGACCGGGCCCGCCGGGGCGAGGAGCTGCCCGGCCCGATCGCCGCCCGGCACCGGGGATTCACCGGAGACGACCGGCTGGTGAAGACCCTGCTGCTGGCGGCGTTGGCGCCGAGCGTGCCGGCGCTGCGCAACCTGACCGCCCGCCGGCTGTCCGCGCTCAACCACGGCTCCATCGTCAGCCCGATCCCCGGCGGCGAGGTCGCCCAGGTGCTGCGCAAAGTCAAGGACTGGGCCGGCGTCTTCGGTGAGATCCGCGTCGGCGACGGCGACGACCCGGTCATCTCGCTCGAACTGGTCGGCGTCGACGTCGACAGCGTGCTCGCCACCGCCAAGCACTACGACAACGACGGTGCCCGCAAGAACCTGGTGCAGCGGCTGCTGTGGGACCAGCTCGGGGTGCCGTGGACCGACACCTTCCACGCCGAGGCGGAGCTGGTCTGGCGCGGCAGCCGCCGACGGCTCGAACTCGTCTACGGCAACGTCCGCGACGACCGGGACCTGCGCGACGACGCCTTCCAACCGGCCGACCCGGCCGGCTGGCGGCTGATCATCGACTACCCGTTCGACAGCGGCACCCACACCCCGGCCGACGACCGGCAGCGGGTGCAGCAACTGCGGGAGCGGATCAACCCCCGTACGGTCTGCTGGATCCCGGCGTCGCTGACCCTGGAGCGCCTCAACGACCTCGGCAAACTCGCCATCCTGGAGAAGATCCTCGAAGGGCGCCGCTTCGACAGCCACGCCGAGCATCTCAACCCCGACGACCGGCGTCGCGCTCTGAGCACCCTGACCAACCAGCGCAGCAATCTGACCGGCAAGCTGCGCGACGTGCTGCGGGAGGCGTACGGGCTGGCCACCAAACAGCCCACCGACGTCCGCGTCGGATACGACGATCACCTGGAGCCGCTGATCCGGCCCTTCCACCCGACCCTGCCGGTCGGCACCAGCTTCGCCGACGCGCTGCGCACCATCGGCGACCAGATGTTCACCCACCAGTTCCCCGCCCACCCGGACCTCGACCCGGACCGCAAAGGCGAGCCGGTCCGCCCGGCCGACGTACGCATCGTGCTCGACCGGGTGAACCAGGCCATCGGTAACCCGGAGGGCCGGGTCGAGGTCGAACGCGCCCACCGGCAGACCATGCGGCGGCTGGCCAACCCGCTCGGCCTCGGCCAGATGCACGAGGCCGCCTTCGTGCTCGGCAACGAATGGGTGCAGCACTTCGCCCAACGCGCCGCCGTCGAAGGCATCGACGGTGAACTGGCCGTACGGGACCTGCTGCGCTGGATCGACCACCCGCAGCCCCGAGGGCTGGACCCGCTGGTGGCCCAGCTGATCGTCGCCGTTTTCGCCGAACAGACCGACCGGATGTTCTACCTGCACGGCGCGGCGGTCTCCCCGGCCCCGGAACCGGGCCGGATCAGCACCGACTACACCCTGCGGTCCGAACCGCTGCCCAGCGAAGCCGACTGGACCGCCGCCCGCGACCGCGCGACGCGGCTGTTCGGGGTGCACAAACCGGGTCTGCGGCGGGGCCGTATCGTCGGACTGCTCGCCCGTGACCTGGTCACCGAGGCACAGCGGCGGCGCGGCGACGCCGACGACCTGGTCGCCAAACTGGAGCAGTACGCCCAGCACCTCCACCTGGACCCGGACGCACCGACCGGGCGGCTGGCCACCGCCCGTACCGCCGCCACCCTGCTCGCCACCCTCGCCGGCCGGGCCCCGGCGGTGGAGACCATCGAGCAGCTGGCCCGCGCCGACCTCGGCGGACCCGCCGGCGTCGACCAGGTCGCCCGCAGCGTCACCGCCGCCGCCGAGGTACGCAGCGCCCTGGTCGCCGCCCGCTGGGACAACCTTGGTCTGATCGCCGACCTGCCCGATCGGTACGCCGCCGAAGCGGCCGCGATCCTCGGCAAGCTGCACGCCGCCGCCCAGGCGGACGAGCTGACCACCCCGCTGGTGCCGGTGCTGCGCCGGGCCGAACGCGACGCCGTCGAGCTCATCGCCCGGGTGATGCGGGAAAGGACGCCGGCACCGCCCACGCCGCCGCAGCCAGGGTCGCAGGTCACGCCGGTGGCGGTGCCGCCGGCCACCCCGCCGCCGGCGACCCCACCGCCGACGGTTCCGTCGGTGCCGAACCCGGCGATCGAGCTGCGCCCGCCGCTGGCCGATCCGTCGCAGCGGGTCACCGACGCCGCCGGGCAGGTCGCCAGCACCACCGGGCAGGCCACCGTCGCCGCCGCAGCGCTCGACGAGGCGGTGACCCAGCTGCGGGCGTTCGCCGCCGCTCACCCCGACGCGCACGTCGAAGTCAGCTGGCGGGTCGTGCCGTGACCGTCGCCGCGCCAGCCAACCGGGTCAGTCCGGCCGTCCTCGCCCAGGAGATCGGCGACCAGCTGCGCCGCGCTGCCGCAGGGGAGCCGGATCCGGTCGTCGTCGTCACCGCGGAACCGGACTGGCCGCACGAACCGCAGCTGGTCCTGACCGGTGACCGGCGGGCCCGCGTCGTCGCCTGCCCGTCGCCGTTGGCGATCTGGCAGCACCTCGTCACCCGGCCGGACGGCGAGGTGCTGATCCTGCTCACCCCGCTGCGCACCACCGAACTCGGCGACGGCATCCGCAGCCGGATATTCCGCCAGCGGGCCATCACCATCGAACCGTGGGACGTGGTGCTGGCCGCGTTCGGCGCCCGCAACGTCGAACCCGCGCTGGCGGCCGAAAGCTGGGCCGGGTCCGCGCTGCTGGAAGCGATGCCCGCAGGCGGCTGGCCGAAGCTCGACGCCGCCAGCGTACTAAGCCGCGACGTTGCGCTCGGCCGGCTGGCCGCCGCCCGATTCGGACTCGACCCGACCGGCCCGCGCGCCGCAGACCTCGACGTGCCGACCCTGCTGCGGTGGACCCGCCGCCCCGGCGCGGTCGACGCGTTCGCCACCCTGCGGGCCGAGGAGCGGGCCGGACTCGGCCGCTGGCTCACCGGCCGCCTGCACCACCCCGCCCGGGCGGTCATCGCCCTCATCGACGCCGGCCACGGGCCGGACGCGCTGCCGCTCGGGCTGGTCTGCGACGCGGTGTGGAGCAGCGCCGACCAGGAGGCGGCCCGGGCCCAGGGGCGGATCGACCCGCTACTCGGCGCGGTACGCGGTGACGACGACACCATCCGTCGGTACGCCGCGGCCTGTGTAGAAACCGTGACCGGGATGCTCGCCGACCGTGACGACCAGCTGCGGCGGGAGGCCCACGGAATCCTCGACCGGGCAGAGGAGCTACTGACCGGGCTCGCCGCCACCGGCTGCGCCGGGCACAGCCGGATCTTGCGGACCGGGTTCGCTCACCGCCTCGACCGCGCCGCCGCAGCACTGAGCGCCGCCGCGTCGGCGACCGGCGCGCCGTCAGCCACCGGCGCCGCGTCCGCGTCGCTGGACGCCGAGCTGGACAGTGCCGTCGCCGCCGTCGCCGAGCATGTGCTCGCCGTCGACGAAGCCGCCAAGGTGACCCGGGTACGGATGGCCCGCCGACTGCTGCGCTGGCTCGCCAGCCACCCGGCCGCTGCCGACAGCGTCGCCGACGGCATCCACCAGCAGATCAGCGACCTGGGCTGGGTGGACCGGGCGCTGGCACAGGTGTGGGCCGGTGACGACATGCACGCCGGACTGCAGGCCGCGTACCGGGACATCCACCAGCAGGCGACGCGGCGTCGGCGGGCGATCGACGAGGCGTTCGCCGGCCGCCTCGCGGCCTGGACCACAGCCGGGCCCGGAAACGACGGTGACCTGCTGGCCATCGAGCAGGTGCGGCGTCGGGTGGTCGATCCGCTGATCGCCGCCCGCCGGCCCACCCTGTTCATCGTGCTCGACGGCATGAGCGCCGCCGTCGCCGTCGAACTCGCCGCCGAGCTACGCCACCAGTGGGACGAGTACGACCCGGTCGCCGGCGGCGGTCCAGCCCGGCGGCGGGCGGCGGTCGCCGCCCTGCCCACCCTCACTGCGGTCAGCCGGACCTCGCTGTTCGCCGGTGAGCTGCGCGAGGGCAACCAGGTCACCGAGCGGCAGATGTTCACCGCCGGCCGGTGGGGCGAGCGGGCCGTCATCTTCCACAAGGGTCCGTCGCGCGGCGGTGCCGGCGAGGTGTACGCCGACGACCTGCGCGACGCCGTGGCCGACCCGGCCCGGCTCGTCGCCGTCGTGATCAACACCGTCGACGACACCCTCGCGTACGGTCGGGAAGGCGACGAACCCGGCTGGCAGCTCGGGCAGATCGGCTTCCTGCGCAGCCTGCTCGACCTGGCCCGGTCCGCCGGCCGCGCCGTGATCATCACCAGCGACCACGGGCACGTACTCGACCACGGTGCCACCGCCCGCGCGACCACCGACGCACTGTCCGCCCGGCACCGTCGAGGCGACACGCCCCCCGCCGACGGCGAGATGGTGCTCGCCGGCCCCCGGGTCGTCGCACCCGGGCACCGCATCGTTGCCCTGTGGGACCCGGCGCTGCGCTACCGACCCACCCGGGCCGGCTACCACGGCGGCGCATCACTGGCCGAGGTCACCGTGCCGCTGCTGGCGTTCCTGCCGCCCAACGCGGCCAACCCGCCCGCCGGCTGGGCGGCGCTCGGCCCACAGCACCCCGACTGGTGGCAGCCGGCCCGCACCGCCGTACCAGCTGTGGCGGCACCCACGCCGGCCGCGCCGCCCCGCCCGGCAGGAGGTCGGCAACGTCGGGCACCGGCGCCGGTCGAAGGCGAGCAGCCGCTGTTCGCCGTACCGACGCCGACCGCAGCGCCCCCGGCGGCGCCGGCACCCACCGGCGCGGACCTGGTGGACGCGCTGCTGACGAGCAACCTGTACGTCGAGCAGCGCGACGCGATGCCCCGGCGACCGGCCGACGCCAAGGTCGCAGCGGCCCTGCGGGCACTCGTCGAGGCCGGCGGCGTACTGCCGTTGGCGGTGCTCGCCCAGCGGGCCGGCGAAGCCCCGCTGCGGGCCACCGGGTTCGTCACCACCCTGCAGCGGGTGCTCAACGTCGACAGCTATCCGGTGCTGTCACTGACCGACCAGGACCGCACGGTGCGGCTCAACCAGCAGCTGCTGCGCGAGCAGTTCGGCCTGCCCGGTGCCGGGGAGCGCCGATGACGTCGCCGGCCGAACCCACCGCCAGCCCGGCCCGCCGCCGCGAGGTGATCGACGCTTTGCGGCGCGGTGCCGTACCCGCTGCCGGGCTTGACCTGTTCGCCGTCGGCATGGACCGGATCAACGCCGCGATCGGTGACGACCTGACGACCGTCACCACCGGCGGGGCGGTGTTCAAGGCGATCCGGGGCGAGTACGGCTCCGGTAAGACGTTCACCACCCGGTGGATCGCCGAGCGCGCCAAGCGGGCCAACCTGGCCGTCGCCGAGGTGCAGATATCCGAGAACGAGACCCCGCTGCACCGGCTCGAAACCGTCTACCGCCGGCTCACTGAGCGGCTCGCCACCGCCACCTTCCCGCCCAGCGCGCTCCGGGCGGTCGTCGACGGCTGGTTCTACGCCCTGGAAGAGGACGTCCTCGCCGGCGGCGACGTCAGCGCAGACGACCCGGCGGTCCTCGATACGGCCGTCGGTCTGCTCCTCGAACAGCGCCTCGCCGTGGTCAGCCGAACCGCGCCGGCGTTCGCGGCCGCGCTGCGCGGCTACCGTACGGCGACCCTCGCCGGTGAGACCGCGACCGCCGACGCGGTGCTCGCCTGGCTCGGCGGCCAGCCGCACGTGGCCGCCGCCGCCCGCCGGGCCGCCGGGGTACGCGGCGACCTCGACCACTTCGCCGCGTTGAGTTTCCTGCAGGGCCTGCTGGTGGTGCTGCGCGACAGCGGACACCCCGGCCTGCTGCTGGTGCTCGACGAGGTGGAGACCCTGCAACGGGTCCGCTCCGACGCCAGGGACAAGGCGCTCAACGCGCTGCGGCAACTCATCGACGAAGTGCACTCCGGGCGGTTCCCCGGGCTGTATCTGCTGATCACCGGCACACCGGCGTTCTACGACGGACCGCAGGGGGTGCAGCGGCTCGCCCCGCTGGCCCAGCGGCTGGCGGTCGACTTCACCGCCGACCCGAGGTTCGACAACCCTCGGGCGGTGCAGATCCGGCTCCCCGGCTTCACCCACGAGTCACTGGTCGAGCTGGGCACCCGGGTCCGTGACCTGTACGCCGTCGGCGCCACCGGCACGGGCGCGGACCGCATCGCCGGGCTCGTCGACGACGATTTCGTCGCCCAGTTCGCCCGCGCCGTCGCCGGCGGACTGGGCGGCAGGGTCGGGGTGGCCCCCCGGCTGTTCCTCAAAAAACTGGTCGACGTGCTCGACCGGGTCGACCAGGTGCCTGACTTCCGGCCCCGGGAGCACTACCCGCTCACGCTCAACGACACCGAGCTGACCGATGTCGAACGCAACGCGGCCCGGGCCGACGACATCGCCCTCGACGACTTGTGATGGCCGCCGCCGACCTGCTGCATCCGGTACTGCTGCACCACATCGTCAACTCGTTGCAGTGGCCGGCGTTGCGTCCGTTGCAGTCCGGCGCGGTCACTCCGCTGCTCGCCGGCGACGACGCGCTGCTGCTGGCACCCACTGCCGCCGGTAAGACCGAAGCCGCACTGTTTCCGCTGCTGTCGCGGATGGCTCAGGAGAACTGGTCCGGCCCCGGCCTGCTGTATCTCTGCCCGCTGAAGGCGCTGCTGAACAACCTGCTGCCACGGGTGGAGCAGTACACCGGCTGGCTCGGTCGGCGGGCCGCGGTGTGGCACGGCGACGTCACCGCCGGGCAGCGCCGCCGGATTCTCCGGGATCGCCCCGACGTCCTGCTGACCACCCCCGAGTCGGTGGAGTCGATGTTGGTCAGCCGCAACGTCGACCACGACGAGTTTCTCCGGTCGGTCCGTGCGGTCGTCATCGACGAGGTACACGCCTTCGCCGGTGACGACCGGGGCTGGCATCTGCTGGCGGTGTTGGAGCGGCTGACCCGGGTCGCCGGCCGGCCGGTGCAACGGGTCGGCCTGTCTGCCACCGTCGGCAACCCTGACGAGCTGCTGAGCTGGCTGCAGGGATCCGGCCGGCGTGAACGTCCGGCCAGGGTCGTCGCTCCGGACCTGCCCGCTGCCGCGATCGCGCCAGCGGTGTCGGCTGGAGCTGCTTCAGTGGGACCGCCGCCCGGGAAGGTGGAGCTGGACTACGTCGGGTCGGCGGACAACGCGGCCCGGATCATCGCGGCGTTGCACGGCGGCGAGAAGCGGCTGGTGTTCTGCGACTCGCGGGCGCTGGTCGAAGAGCTCGGGCAGAAACTGCGGCTGGCCGGCGTCACCACGTACCTGTCGCACGCCTCGCTCGCGTTGGACGACCGGCGACGGGCCGAACAGGCCTTCGCCGAAGGGCGCGACTGCGTCATCGTCTCCACCAGCACCCTCGAACTCGGCATCGACGTCGGCGACCTCGACCGGGTGATCCAGATCAACGCTCCCCGGACCGTCGCCGCGTTCCTGCAGCGCATCGGCCGCACCGGGCGGCGGGCGGGCGGCACCCGTAACTGCCTGTTCCTCGCGCTGGACACACCGGGCCTGGTGCACGCCGCCGGACTGCTCCGGCTGTGGGGTCAGGGCTGGGTCGAGGACATCGTCGCGCCGCCGGAGCCCCGGCACATCGTCGCCCAGCAGATCCTGGCGCTCTGCCTGCAGCGGCACCGTGTCGGTGACCGGCAGTGGGCGCAGGAGTGGAACGGCCTTGCCCCATTCGACACCGGCGCAGAGGTGATCCTGAGGCATCTGGTCAGTGAGGGCTATCTCGACGACGACGGCGGCATGCTGCACATCGGACCCGAGGCCGAGTTGCGGTTCGGCCGGCGCCACTTCATGGACATGATGGCGGTGTTCACCGCGCCGCCGCAGTTCACCGTCCTGCTGGGCCGTACCGAGATCGGCCGCACCGACCCGTACCTGTTGACCGAGCGGGTGATCGGGCCACGGCTGCTGCTGCTCGGCGGTCGTAGCTGGCGGGTCACCCACATCGACTGGCGTCGGCGTCGCTGCTTCGTGGAGCCGGCCGAACGCGGCGGCCGGGCACTCTGGTTGGCTGGTGGCGCCCCCCA
This sequence comes from Solwaraspora sp. WMMD792, assembly GCF_029626105.1. Taxonomy (NCBI): domain Bacteria; kingdom Bacillati; phylum Actinomycetota; class Actinomycetes; order Micromonosporales; family Micromonosporaceae; genus Solwaraspora; species Solwaraspora sp. WMMD792. The sequence continues at coordinate 2,417,629 of NZ_JARUBH010000009.1, read as the reverse complement.
GGGGTTGTCGTACCGGCTCGTACAGGCGATGCGGGAGGTGCTGCTCGGCGCGGTGCCGCCGGTCCAGTTGACCCGACGGGCGACCTCCCGGCTCGCCGAGGCTCGCGACGGTGCGGCCGGGCTGGTGCACCCCGGTGGTACGGTCGTCGCCATCGACGGACACGATGAGCTGCGCTGGTGGACCTGGGCCGGGTTCCGGGCCAACGCCACACTGGCGGCGACCATCGGCGATCTGGCGGATCCCACGCAGCGGCCCGACGACACCAGCATCCGGTTGCGCGACGGCGTCGACCGGTCCGGCTGGTTGGCGGCGACCAGCGACGCGGCGGATCGCATCTGCCTGCCCGAGATCGACGAGAAGGCCCTGCACGGGTTGAAGTTCAGCGCCGCGTTGCCGCGCCGGCTGGCCGAAGCGACCCTGGCGGCCCGGCTGGCCGACGTGCCATCCGCCCAGGCTGTGCTGGCCGAGCCGGTGCGTTTTGTCCACTGGCACCAGTAGCCCCCATGATCCACTGCGTCTCATCGACGTGACACGCCGGAGACGGTCAGCTGGGGCGCATCCGATCATGCGGCCGGCAAGAATGAGCGAAAACCGGGCGGAGTGGAGACATGACGAGCGGAGCCGCCCCAAAGGTCGAGTTCAAGAGGTGACCATGAGAGTGGCCGGGTTCGGATCCGTGACGGTTATGGCGCTGGTAGCTGCCTCCGCCACCGTTGTCTCTGCTTCCGCGGCGTACGCCGATCGTGGCGACCGGCCGCGGACGGCGGAGACCGCCAGTGCGGAGATCGCCAGTGCGGACACTGCCAGGATCGATACGTGGGTGCGCGACCGCAACACTGGTGCCCGGGTGGCTGGCGTCTGCGTGTTCGCGACTCCGGTCCGGGTGTTCAGCATCCCGGCGCAGTGCCGGCCGAACAGCGGCCGTACCGGTCGGGTGTCGATCGATGTGCCGGGGCCCGGTTCCTACCACCTTTTCGCGTTGCCGGCCCCGGGGAGCCCGTACGGTGCGCAGTGGGTTGGACCGGACGGCGGAACCGGTGTCCAGTCCGAGTCCCGTCGGATCACCGTGGCGGCCGGCGAGATCAAGTCTGTGCCGGCGGTCCTGCTCGACCTGCGGGCCACCATCACCGGGTACATGGTGCCCAGGAAAGGGGAGATCGTCGGCGGTGTGGTCGGTGTCGCCGCCCCGCCGCCCGGTGCCTACCACGGCGCGCGTGAAACGCCGATCGACGACGACGGTGCGTTCACCATCGACTGGGTCGGCCCGTACCACTGGCCGTTGGTGTTCCGGGGCGACAACCTCGCCGTGCAGTGGAGCGGTGGTGTCGCCGGTCGTGCCCAGGCAGACCTCGTCCCGGCGGTCGTCGGCACCCCGGAGCCGGCAACCTACCGGCTGCGGCACGGCGGCGAGTTGACCGTTCACATCCTCGACGAGCCGACGAGCGTCGGCCGGCAGCTAATCCTGTACAACTCCGGTTCCGGCGAGCATGTCGGGTCCGTGGCGATCGGCGACGACGCGACCTGGGGGTATCTGCGGGTCAGCGGTGGACAGCACGTCAAGATCCAGTGTCGCTGTACGGGTGGCGACCGCTGGTACGGCGGTTCGGACTTCGCGACGGCCACCTCGGTACGGGTTCGTCACCGGGACTGGTTGAACCTGATCTTGTGAGCCGGTGCCGGGCGACTGGCTCCGGGTGCCGGCCGACGAGATCGCCCGTGGACCGGGCTCGGGTTATCCGATTCGGACTCCAAGCAGGCTCAGCAGGTAGACGACGGCGAAGGCGCCGAAGAACAGCCCGGCGGTGCCGAGCGCCGCCTGGCTGGTCCGCGAGGGCCGTACCTGTACGGGGAGCCGGCGGTTGACGTACAGGGTGAGGCCGACCACGACCGGGGTGTGCGCGGCGGCGATGATCCCGCCGACCGACAGGATCTCGACCGGGTTGCGGACCAGCAGGAACAGCACCAGCGGGGCGAGGGTCATGGCGACCGCGACATACGTCAGGTAGACCGCCCGTGGGCGGCGGATCAGCCGGGCCAGCCTGCCAGCCTGTTCCCCGTCATCAGCCGGCTCGTCGTCGGACCGGCCGGCGGTGATCAGTCGGGTGGCGTCGGCGTAGGTGCGCGCCCAGCCGTCCTGGTTGGCGAAGATGGTGCCCCAGAGCGCGACCACCACACAGGTGAGCAGCAGTACCTCACCGAAGGTGCCCCACAGGTCGCCGAGCAGCGCGGTCAGGTCGCGGGCGACGTCGACGCCGTCGGGTACCCGCCCCTGCGGGGCGAGTAGTTCGGCGCCGAGCACCAGGAAGGAGACGATGACCAGTCCACCGCCGGCGACGCCGAGTGCGGCGGTCCGGCTCATCGTCCGAGTCCAGGCGCGTACCCGCTCGATCCGCTCGTCGTGGCCGATCTGCCCGCCCGAAGGCACGTCGTCACGGGCCCCGTCGTCGGTCTGATCCGTCGACGAGGACGGGCCGGTCGGCCCGCCGAAGCCACGTGCCGACACCCAGTAGGAGAACCACATGATGCCGACGGCACCGGCGAGGATGAATCCGACCCAGGGCAGCACGAAGTACAGGTCGAGGTCGTCCGGTACGCCCGGTACCAGGCCTGTCGTGATGTCGCCGCTGATCGTGCTGGCCGCTGCGGTGATGGCCGCGCCCACCAGCACCAGCGCCATCATCGCGGTGATCCGCTCCACGCCCTGGTAACGGCCGGCCAGCACCAGCGTCCCGGAGCCGAGGATGACGACGCTGGCGTAGACCGCCTGTCCGCCGGGCAGCGCCACCATGAGCGCGCTGCCGACCAGGGCGGCGATGCCGGCGATGGTGACCACCCCGGCGACGACCTGCGGTACGAAGATCACCCAGATCGCCCAGTTGGCCGGTCCCGGTACGTCGCGGAAGCCGTCGAGCAGGGTACGGCCGGTGGCCACGCTGTACCGGCCGGCCTCCCGGACCATGATCCACATGAGCGCGGTCACGACCAGCGCCAGCCACAGCAGTTCGTAGCCGTACCGCGCGCCGACCCGGGGGGTGAACAGCACCGAGCCGGAACCTACCGACGACACCATCCACAGCAGGCCGGGCCCGTACCAGCGGAGCTGGCCACGGCCGGACGGAGCGGGGGTGGGCTGTTGGCGCAGACGGAAGGTGGTCGGCACGGTGAGTTTCCCTGGGTCGTGTTCGAGCGGAGGCCGGACCTCTCCGGACCTACCCACGCACCGGTCGGCGACACCTGGATGACGGACACTCGTCGACACGCCGGCTGTCCGGGCCCCAGCGTCCCCGACGATCATCCATGCGCGTGGTAGGCATTTGATTACTCCACGTCCAGGAAGGATCGGCAGGCGGGCAGTGACGAGCAGTAGGCAGTGGTTTCCGGACGCCCAGTCGGGCGTCCGCTCCGGCCACCCTCGGTGGCTGTTGTCGGCTGCGGCCGGGGCAGCGCTGGCAGTGGTGATGACCAGCGGCGCGGCGGCGGTGCCAGCCTCGGAGAGCGACGTTGGCGCTGCCATCACCACTCGGGTGTTCGACCGGGCCACCGGGGAGCCGGTCAAGGGCGTCTGTGTGCTGGCCATGCCGGTGCTGACGTTCAGCCTGCCGAATACGTGCCCGTCCCGTAGCGGTGGTGGTGGCCGGGTGACGGTGGAGGTGCCGGGGCCTGGTCAGTACAACCTGTTCGCCCTGCCGAAGCTGGACAGCCCGTACGGTGCCCAGTGGGTGGGCCTGGACGGCGGCACCGGTCGCCAGCAGGATGCCCGGCGGGTCACTCTCACCACCGGTGAGACCAAGCGGGTGAGTCAGATCCTGCTGGATCCCCGCGCCACGATCAGCGGTCGGGTGGACCACTGGGCGGGGGACCCCTCCGGGCTGGTCTCCGTCGCGCCGATCCAGCTGGACGTGCACCGGGAGCAACGGTCCGTGCCGGTGAACGTCGACGGTACCTTCGAAATCGACTGGGTCGGCCCGTACGAGTGGCCGGTGCTGTTCCGGCCGCAGGACGGTCCGGCACAGTGGAGCGGGCGGGTCGGCAACCGGTTGATCGCCGAGGTGGTTCCGGCGGTCGTTGACGGCTCGGCCGACCGGTACACGTTCCGCACGTTGCGGTTCAGGGGAGCGGGTATTCGAGTCCAGGTGCGCAGTTTGTCGATCGGCCCGCCGGGGCGGGTGGTCTTCTACAACAGTGCCACCAGGGACGTGATGGGGGTCGGCGAGTTCGATGAGTCGCACAACTCGGCCGGAGCGACCATCATCGGTGGGCAGCAGGTCAAGATCGAGTGTCAGTGCCCTGACGGGACACGCTGGTATGGCGGTACCGACTTCGCCGACGCCACGCCAGTCGTTGCCGCCTACTACGCCGGCATCAACATCGACATGCGGTAGGGGAGAGTCGACATGGCAGGCAGCAGTAGGAGATCGTCAGGTCAGGTGCACGGCCGGCAGGGTCAGGTGACAGCCTGGTTCCGGATGGCAGGTGTGGCGGTCGTGATCGCCGTCCTCGTCGTCACCATTGTCGGCGGGCCACCGGCGCGTGCCGCCGCGGCGCAGTCCACCGATGCGTACATCAAGACCTGGGTGTACGCCCGCGACACCGGACTGCCGATGAAGGGCGTTTGCATCTTCGCCGTTCCCGCGCGCGGCACCTTCAACTTGCAGGAGCTCTGCAGTTCGTCGACCGGGCTGGGGCGGGTCAGGGTACAGGTGTCGGTGCCGGGCTCGTACAACCTTTTTGCGCGTGCGCCTGGCTACACCGGGTACGGGTCGCAGTGGGTGGGGCCGTCCGGCGGCACCGGAACGCAACAGTCGGCTCGGCAGATTACCGTGTCGGTGCCGGGTGAGACCAAGACGGCGCCGACGATCTTCATTGACCGAAGTGTATCGATCAGGGGGAAGCTCCCGGCGCCGGATCCGGTCCCGCCTCCGGGGCAGCGTGGCACCGTCGGGATCTCCGCTCCGGAGCCCGAGTATCGGCTTCCGCCTATATCCAGTCCGATCTACTACGACGGCAGCTTCAATATCAACTGGCTCGGCCCGTACGAGTGGCCGCTGCTGTTCCGGATCCCCGGCCAAGCGGACCAGTGGAGCGGGGGTGGTGGCAACCGACTGCGGGCTGATCTGATCCAGGCCGCAGTACCGGGTGGTTCGCCTATCGACTTCACTGTCAAGCGTGGGGTATCCGCCATCGTCAATTTCACTGACCCGCCGACGGGCTCGGACAACCGGGTGGTGCTGCGCAACGTGACCACCGGTGAGTCGGTGGGCGTCGGATCACTCGGCTCCGGCTCCAAGGTGCGGATCCGGGTCGTGCTGGGGCAGCAGGTCAAGATTCAGTGTCTGTGTGGCGGCACCACCAGCTGGCATGGCGGCACCGACTTCGACAGCGCGACGCCGGTAGTGATCACCGGCGGCGGGCCTACCGAGGTCACCTTCCTGCCGCCGCAGTGAGCCGAGCGACCTTGTCGGCGGCCGCCGGGCCGTGCGAGGTCAACCGCACCGGTACGCCGAGCGCCGTCTCGACCGCCGCCATCCATGCTGCCGGGTCCGGCTCCGGGTCGGCGGCGTAGCTCGGCTGGCTGGCGAGCAGCTTCGCGGTCAGCGCCGCCTGCCGGTCCAGGTCACCGGGCGGCCCGGTCGGCAACCGGTCGGTCCAGTCGTACCGGTCGCACAGCCGTAGCCGGTGTCGGCCGACCAGGTCCAGATGGGTCAACGCGAGGGCGTCGACGCCGCCGGTGACGTCGAGGGCGTACCGGTGGGCCACGGCGTCGAAGTGGCCGAACCGGAACCGGCCCTGCCAGGCGTTGGTGCCGTTGTGCCGTTCCGGCGGCCGCAGCGTCGGGTCCTCGGTGACCAGCGGGCCAGGCCCGTGCCGGGGGGTGACCACCCGCAGCACCCCGAGCCGGGTCGCCGTACCGGGCATGCCCGCCTCGGCCAGCAGCGTGTCGACGTTGCCGTACGTCGTGGTGCTCCACGTGGTGTACGGGTGGAAGCCGTGCCACTCGTCGAGCAGCACCCCCTGGGCGCCTTCGAAGACGACGGTTCCGGCGCGCAGTAGTCGGGCCGTCCATGACCGGTCGACGATCGACACCCGCCGCGCGAACGCGGTGAACGCGGTGACGGTGTCCGCCACCGGTGGGGCGTCCAGCGGCCCCAGTTCGGCGGTGAGCCGGTCATGCAGCAGCCTCAGTCGGTGCCGCAGCAGGCCTTCGTCGAGGCAGTCGCCGACCCGGGGCGCGGTGTCGGGGTGGGCGAGAGCATGTCGTACGCTCTCGCCCACCCCCATCCCGCAGGAGCCGTGCCGGTCGGCCCCACGGGCGATCTCCCGGGCCTGGTTCGCGGCCCGGTGGTACGGGGTGGCCAGCAGCGCCTCCCGGTCGACGGTCACCTGGTCCAGTGCGTCGGGCACCCCGATCCCGGCCAGGTGCGTCGCCTCGCCGGCCAACGCCAGCGGGTCGACGACCACGAACCGGGACAGGTGCGTCGGTACGCCGTGGAAGGTGCCGGCGCCGAACTGGGCGAAGGTGTGGGCCCGGCCGTCGGGCAGGACGACGTTGTGTGCCGCCTGCCCGCCCCCGTTGAACCGGATGACCGCGTCAACCGGCCTGCTCGCGCACAGCCAGTCGACGACGGTGCCCTTGCCGGCGTCGCCGTAGCCGAGGTCGACCACGGCGATGTGCCGGTCGGTTCCGTCCCCGGTCATGCTGCTGGCCACCCGGTTCACAGCCGGGTCACCTGGTCGGCGTGGCCCGAGGCGGCCGGCAGGGTGCCGCGTACCGCGGGGGTGCGGCCGGTGCCGATGCGGGCGAGCGCCCGCGACACGGTGGTGGCGGCGTCGCCGGCACCGACGTCGCGCAGGTCGGCCAGGGCGGTGTCGAGGTCGCAGGCCTCTTCGCCGAGCGCCACGGTGGTGGCGATGGTCTCGCAGACCGCGTCCAGGTCGTCGAGTTCGACGGCGTTCTGCCCGAGCAGGTCCCGCCAGAAGTCGAGGATGCGGCGGTTGCCGGCGTAGTGGCTGCCGGCCGGCATCAGGTAGTAGGTGTCCCACCGGCGACGGACCTCGTCGACGACGGCGCGCAGCGGGACGTCCTCGTCGAGGTCGTCCCCGATGAATTTCCGGACCTCGCGGGCCTTGACCTTGGGGTACGCCATCTCGTCGCCGATGACGAACAGGTAGCCGCGCTTGCCGCGCTGCTCGTGGCAGTCGATCGAGGTGTGCCGGGCCATGAAGTACATGGCGAGCTCGTACGACTCCATCATCTGCCCGCCGCCACCGCCTTCGAGCACGATGTTGCCCAGGTGGTCGTCCATCCGGTTGTCCGACTCGAACTGGCCGATCTGCAGCGGCACCCGGTCGCAGGTCGCGTCGCCGATCGCACCGAACAGGATCTGCGGGTCGGTGACGTAGCCCTTGCGCAGCAGCAGGCCGAGCAGTTGCGGCAGCTTCTGCTGCAGCGTCCGGGGCACGCCGCCCATCGATCCGGTGACGTCGAACAGGACGGCGACGGCCAGCGACTGCGGGTGCTCGGTCGAGTCGCGGCTTTCCCGGGCGGCGACGCCGCGCGGGTCGAGGGTCGGGTGGACGGTGCGGGCGCCGCCGTCGCTGTAGGCGAACGCGCTGGCGCCGGTGGCCTTGCGGTAGGCGCTGGCTGCGCGGTAGACGTCGGTCGACCAGGCTCCACTGCCCATGTCGGGGCTCCTTCTCAGTCGGGGTGGGTCGCCAGCTCAGTTGCCGGCTCGTTGGTTCGGTCGGCGGGTCATTGGTTGGGGTCGGGGATGGTGAACGGCCGGAACCGGCGGCGGCCCCAGAGCCGTTCGAGCAGGTCGTCGAATTCGGCGAGCAGCCGCCACGCGTCGTCGGGCCGGTGCCGCAGCGACGCCAGTTGACAGCCGTCGGTGAACCGGCGCATCGGCTTCGGCGCCTGACCGCCGGTCAGCCAGTCGAGGCAGCGGGCGGCCATCGTGAGGTCGGTGCCGGGGCCGGGACTGCGGCGTCGGCGGATCTCGTCGGGGTACCAGTCGGCGTACGCCGGGACCAGCGCCGGCACCGGCGCGGCGTCGATGCTGGCGTAGCACCAGTCGACCAGCACCACGCCGTGCTGGTCGGGCTCGATGAGGACGTGGTCGGGCAGCACGGCGCCGTGGACCAGCCCGGCGCGGTGGGCGAAGCCGAGCGCGACCAGCAGCCGCCGCCACATCCAGGCCGCGTCGCGGGCGTCAACCCCGTCCGGGTACGCCCGGCGGACCTCGGCGAGGCTGCGCAGCCCGGCGGCGGTGCCCAGCACGGTGACCTGCCGGACGGCGCCGGTGCCGGTGTCCCGGTGCCGGAACTCGTCCACCACCCGGGGCACGTACGGCAGGTAGCGGGGGTCGCCCCGCTCGGCGAGCCGGGTCAGCGCGGTCGCCTCCCGGGCGATCAGGTCGTTGTTGGCCGGGTCCCGGGGCACCTTCACCAACTGGTCGTCGCCGTGCCGGTACAGGTCGGCGAGGTCGCCGGTGTAGCGGGCGGTTCGGTCCACGACGTACCGGTGCCGTCCGGTGTCGATGGTGACGGTGTCCCGGCCGTCGGCGAGGTGTCGCCGCCACAGCTCGGTCAGCTGCATGAACGCGGCGGTGGCGCGCCGGTCGGGTGCGGCCGTCGCGGCGGTGTCCGGGTGCAGCAGCCGGGCCAGTTGGTGGTAGCGCCGGGTCGTCTGGTCGGTGCCGAACACCTCGGCCGGGTGGTGCGCGGTCAGGACGAGTTCGATCGCCTCGGTCACGGTCACCTGACCTCCTCCTCCCGGGCGGGGCGCAGCAGCGCCGGGTGCAGCAGCCGGGCGTCGCCGGCCCGGTAGATGCGCGACCGGGGTCCGCCGCGCGGGCCGCCGCGTTCGGTGGTGGCGCCGACGCTTTCCAGGAAGCCGGGTACGGACAGCACCTTGCGGTGGAAGTTGCCGGCGTGCAGTTCGACGCCCCAGACGGTCTGGTAGACGCCGCGCAGCTCGCTGATGGTGAACTCGTCGCCGACGAACCGGGTGGCCAGCGGGGTGTACTCGAGCTTGGCGCGGGCCCGGTCCAGACCGTCGACGACGATCCGGGCGTGGTCGAACGCGAGCCGCCGGCTGGTGCCGGGCAGTTGCCGTACCGGCCGGTCCGGGTCGGCCTGCTCGGGTAGGCCGAGCGCGTCCACCGGCACCCAGGCCGCGGCGGCGGCGTCGCTGCCGGCCGCCGGGTCGGGCAGCTCTGGCGCGAAGGCGAGGTACGCCACGGAGACGATCCGCATCCGCGGGTCCCGCTCGGGTGCGCCGTAGCTGGCCAGCTGCTCCAGGTGCACCCGGTCCATCGCGGCGGCCCGGCCGGGCCGGGTGTCCAGCCCGGTCTCCTCGGCGAGCTCCCGGGCGGCGGCGGTGGGCAGGTCCTCATTGGGCTGGACGAAGCCGCCGGGTAGCGCCCAGGCCCCTTCGTGTGGCGGCGCGCCCCGCCGCACGAGCAGCACGTGCAGCCGCGCGTCGCGGATGGTCAGTGCCACCACGTCGACGGTGACGGCGACCGGCGGGAACGCCCGAGGGTCGTAGCTGGCGAGGAACTCGGCCTCCGACATCGCGATCCTTCTCGTTGCTAGAAAATCTCTAACTAAGAACAACTCAACCTGAGAAGAACTTATCTCATGGTGGACCGGATGTCACCCCCAACGTGGCGACCGTCATGTCCGGTGCCGGTGATCGATGATGGAGCCCGGTCGCGGCTTAGGTTAGCCTCTGCTCACCGGTAGCCGGTCGGTGAGCCGGACCCGCCACCGACCCCGCCGGAGAGAGACCTGCCGTGCCCGTACCCCGTCCCGCCCCGCTGACCGCGGCCCGGCTGCTGCGGCGCACCCTGCGCCGGCACCGCGGCCGACTCACCGCCGGCGTCGCACTGCTCAGCCTGCACCAGGCGGCCGAAGCGGCGGTACCGCTGGCCATCGGACTGATCGTCGAGCAGGCCGTCGCGACCGGCGACTGGACCGCGCTCGCGGTTTCGGTCGCCGGGCTGGCCGCCCTGTTCACCGTCCTCACCTTCGCCTGGCGGTTCGGTGCCCGGCTGACCGAGACCGCGATCCACCGGGAAACCCACCGGCTCCGGGTGGAGGTCGCCGGGCGGGCACTCGACCCGCGCGGGCACCGCACCGGGCTGCGCTCCGGCGAGCTGCTCGCCATCGCCGCCGCCGACGCCGAACGGACCGCGTTGATCATCCGGGCCGCCACTGTCGCCGTCGCCGCGGTGGCGGCGCTGGCGGTCTCGTCCGTGGTCCTGCTCACCATCGACGTGCCGCTCGGCCTCGGTGTCCTGCTCGGCGTGCCGGCGCTGGTGCTGGCCCTGCAGGCGCTCGCCCCGGTGGTCACCCGGCGTACCGGCGCGCAGCAGGCCGCCGCCGGGGCGACCACCGCGCTCGCCACCGACCTGGTCGACGGGCTGCGCGCGCTGCGCGGGTTCGGCGCGCAGCGCAACGCGGCCCGGCGCTACCGCGAGTCGAGCCGGCACACCCTCCAGGTGACCCTGCGGGCGACCACCATGGCCGGCGTCTACCAGGGGATCACCGCCGGTGCCAGCGGGCTGCTCCTGGCCGGCGTCGCCGGTGCGGCCGGCGTGATGGCGGTCCAGGGTCGGATCGGCGTCGGTGAGTTCATCACCGTGGTCGGTCTGGCCCAGTTCATCGCCGAGCCGGTCCGTGCCCTCGGCTTCTGCGGTCAGCTCGCCGCCGCCGTGCGGGCTTCGGCCGCGCGGGTCGCCCGGGTGCTCGCCGCACCGCCCGCCGTACTGCCCGGTCAGCGTCCGGCGCCCCGGCCGCAGCCGGTGCGCCTGACACTGACCGCGGTCAGCTACCGCTCGCTGCGCGACGTCGACCTGCGGCTGACAGCGGGTGAGCTGCTCGCAGTGGTGGCGTACGAGCCGCGCGACGCCGAAGCGCTGCTCGACCTGCTGCGCGGTGCCGTCGCCGCCGACGACCATCGGGGAACGGTGGCGGTGGACGGCGTACCGGTCGCCGAGCTGACCCTCGACGGCCTGCGTGAACGCCTCCTGGTCGAACCGCACGACACGGCCTTGTTCGCCGGTACGCTGCGCTCCAACCTGCTGGTCCGGCCCGGCCCGGCAGCGGACCCGCTACCGGCGGCGATCGGCGCCGCCGGCGCGGACGACATCGTCGCGGCGCATCCCGCCGGGCTCGACCATCCGGTCACCGACCGGGGCGCCAGTCTCTCCGGCGGCCAGCGACAGCGGATCGGGCTGGCCCGGGCGCTGGCCGCCGACCCGCCGATCCTCGTGCTGCACGACCCGACGACGGCGGTCGACGCGACCACCGAGGAACGGCTGGCGGCCGGTCTGCGAGCGGCCCGCCACGGCCGTACGGTGAGCCCGGCCGTCACGGCAGAGGCCCGGGCCACCCTGGTGGTGACCAGCAGCCCGGCGCTGCTCAGCCGGGCCGACCGGGTCTGCGTCCTGGCCGCCGGCCGGGTGGTGGGCACCGCGCCGCACCACGACCTTGTCCGGACCGATCCGACCTACCGAGCGGCGGTGCTGCGATGACCGGCCCCGCCCGCGACCGGCTGCCGACCGCCACCGGCGGGCGCACCTGGGTGGTGCTCGGCGGGCAGCTGCGCCGCGCCGGCGTGCTGAGTGGATCCGCGCTGGTGACCGTCCTGGCGGCCAGCGCCAGTGGGCTGGTCGCGCCCTGGGTGCTCGGCGTCATGGTCGACGACATTCGGGCCGGTGCCGACACCGGGCAGGTGGTCCGTTCGGTGGTGCTGATCGTGCTCGCGGCCACCGTCGGCGCCGTACTGACCGGTCTCGGCGCCGCGCTGGCCGCCCGGACCGGGGAGACCGTGCTGGCCCGGCTGCGCGAACGGGTGCTCGACCGGGCCCTGCACCTGCCCGAACGGACGCTGGACCGCACCGGCACCGGCGACCTGCTGGCCCGGGTCGGTGACGACGTGTCGGTGGTGACCCGGGTCATCACCGACACCGCGCCGGTGCTGGTGTCCGCGCTGCTGACCGTCGGGCTCACCGTCGCCGGACTGTTCGCGCTGGACTGGCGGCTCGGCCTGGCCGGGTTGACCGCGGTGCCGATGTACCTGCTCGCGTTGCGCTGGTACCTGCCCCGCTCGGGGCCGTACTACGCGCGGGAACGGGTGGTCACCGGGGAACGGTCCCAGGCGATGATCGGCGCGCTGCGCGGCGCGGCGACGGTCCGCGCGTACCGGCTGGAGGCGGCACACCTCGCCGCGATCGAGCAGCGCTCGGCGGCGTCGCGCGACCTGTCGGTGTCCGTGCTGCGGATGTTCACCCGGTTCGGCTCCCGGCTCAACCGGGCCGAGTGCGTCGGGCTGACCTCGGTGCTGGTGGTCGGCTTCCTGCTGGTGCGGGCGGACCTGGTGACGGTCGGGGCTACCACGGCCGCTGCGCTGTACTTTCACCGGCTGTTCAATCCTCTCGGCGCGCTGGTCGCCGAGTTCGACCAGGTCCAGCAGGCCGGGGCCAGCCTGGCGCGCCTGGTGGGGGTGGCCGATCTGCCCCCGGCACCGGCCGTGACCGGGACGGTCGTGCCAGCCGGCACCGGGCTCGAGATCGACGGCGTCAGCCACCGGTACGACGACGGCCCGTTGGTGCTGCGCGACGTGACGCTGCGTGTCGAGCCGGGGCAACGGGTGGCGCTGGTCGGGGTGAGCGGCGCCGGCAAGAGCACCCTGGCCGGCGTGGTCGCCGGGCTGCTCCAGCCGACCGCGGGCACGGTCCGGCTCGGCGGGGTGCCGGTCGCCGGGGCGGACCGTGCCGGTCACCCGGGGCTCGCCGGTCGGATCGCGCTGGTCAGTCAGGACGTGCACGTGTTCGCCGGTCCGCTGACCGAGGATCTGCGGCTGGCCCGCGCCGACGCCACCACCGACGAGATCACCGACGCGCTGGCCACGGTGGGCGCGCTCGGTTGGGTCCGGGCGCTGCCCGACGGCGTCGACAGTGTGGTCGGGGAGGGCGGTCACCAGCCGACCGCCGCCCAGGCACAGCAGCTCGCTCTGGCCCGGTTGGTGCTGGCCGATCCGGACGTGGCGATCCTCGACGAGGCGACGGCGGAGGCGGGCAGCGCCGGCGCGCGGGACCTGGAACGGGCCGCGTTCGCCGCGACCGCCGGTCGGACCACCCTGATCGTCGCGCACCGGCTCACCCAGGCCCGGCGGGCCGACCGGATCGTGGTGCTCGACGCCGGCCGGGTCGTGGCCTCGGGTACGCACGACGAGCTGATCGCCGCCGGCGGCGACTACCGGCGGCTGTGGGACAGCTGGACCGGTGGTCCCACCTCGACGGTTGACCTTACTGAAAATCTTGTTTAACGTCGCACGTCGATATGTTGTGCCCGCTGACCTGAGGGAGGGCGTCGTGCGCCGTTGGAGTTTCGTCGTCGCAGCCGGAGGGCTCGCGGCGGCCGTCGTCGGGGCGGTGGCCCTGCTCGCGCCGTCGGCCAGCGCCGCCACCGCGGCCTTCGTGAAGGTCAACGACTGGGGCAGCGGCTACGAGGGCCGGTTCACCGTCACCAACGACACGGCCGGCACCATCACCTCCTGGCAGGTGAGCTTCGACCTGCCGGCCGGCAGCCGGGTCAGCTCGTCGTGGAACGCACGGTCGGCCGCCGTCGGTAACCGGTACACGTTCGACAACGCCAGTTGGAACGGCACCATCGCGGCCGGCGGCAGCACCACGTTCGGGTTCATCGTCGTCGGCAGCGGAACACCCGGCAACTGTACGGTCAACGGGGCCGACTGCGCTGGCGGACCGGCCCCGACCACCCCGCCGCCGACGACGGCTCCGCCGACGACCCCGCCGCCGACCGGCACCACGCCGGTCGCGGTCAACGGTCAGTTGCGGGTCTGCGGGGTCAACCTGTGCAACCAGCACGGCCACCCGATCCAGTTGCGCGGCATGAGCACGCACGGTCTGCAGTGGTACGCCCACTGTCTCGACGATGCCTCGCTGGACACGCTCGCCACCGACTGGCGGGCCGACGTCCTGCGGATCTCGATGTACATCCAGGAGGACGGCTACGAGACCGATCCGCGCGGCTTCACCGACCGGGTGCACGGACTGATCGACGAGGCGACCGCCCGTGGCATGTACGCCATCGTCGACTGGCACATGCTGACCCCGGGTGACCCCAACTACAACCTGGACCGGGCCAAGACCTTCTTCGCTGAGATCGCCCAGCGGCACGCCGGCAAGCCGAACGTGCTCTACGAGATCGCCAATGAGCCGAACGGGGTCGACTGGGCCGGTATCAAGAGCTACGCCGAGCAGGTCATCCCGGTGATCAGGGCGGCCGACCCGGACGGCATCGTGCTGGTCGGCACCCGGGCCTGGTCGTCGCTGGGTGTGTCGGAAGGCGGCAGCGAGGCCGAGGTCATCGCCAATCCGGTGAACGCGACCAACATCATGTACACCTTCCACTTCTACGCCGGCTCGCATCACGACGCGTACCGCTCGGCGCTGTCGCGGGCGGCGGACCAGCTGCCGATGTTCGTCACCGAGTTCGGCATCCAGACCTACACCGGCGACGGGGCCAACGATCTGGTCAACGCCCAGTTGTGGATCGACCTGCTGGAATCGCGCAAAATCAGCTGGGTGAACTGGAACTATTCCGACGACTTCCGGTCCGGGGCGGTCTTCCGAACCGGTGTGTGCGGCAGCGGCTCCTACGCCGGTACCGCCCCGCTCAAGGAGGCGGGTGTCTGGATTCGGGAACGGATTCGCAGTGCGGACGACTTCCCGACCCACTGAAAGCCGGCATTAGCCACCGAGTGGGAGTATTCGCGTCGGTCGGTGGGGTGCCGTGACGGCCGAACCGGAAGGTCGGCACGGCACCCCGCCACCTTTCCGGCATGTGCCGCATAGGAACTATGCGGCGTAGGGGAGCGGGAGTACCTGTTGTCGGAAATCGTCGTCACGCAAAGTTAGATGTTTTCACTTCTGCCTATTTGACATAACCTCTCTGGGTGATGGTCCGATCGCGGTGAGTTTTGCGTTCGTGGTCGATCGGCAGCGCGCCGTCGCCAGGGGAGGACAGCGGAATGGCATCCGAACGTGTCCAGGCCAGCGACGGGACGGCGGCGTCCACCCGGGTGGCCCCGACCGTGGCGACCTACCGCACGTCCTGTGTCGGCGCCCGGACGTCGATCGACGAAGCCCAGGCGGTCGTCTTCGGAGCGCTCGCCGCGCTGGAGACCGCCGCCCGGTTGGACCGGCCGGTGCCGATCCGGTCGACCACGACGACGCTCGGCCTCGACCTGGTCGACCCCCCTGAGCAGCTGCGCCATCTGGCCGGCCCGGCGGTCCGCTCCTGGCTGTCCCGGCGGCTGCGCCCGGTGGACCTGCTGCCGGAACGGCGGGACACCCTGCTGGTGCGGGCGACCACCGGGGTGGCGGCTCCGCCCGGCCCGCCCACGGCCCGAATCGACTGGCGGGTCACCGCGAACCACCTGACCATCCACGCCAGCTGCCCCGGCGGGGACCCGTGGCGGCGCTGCCTGCCGGCGGTCGCCGAGCTGTACGCGGAGGTGCTGCGCGAACTGGTCGACGAACCCGGCCAGGCCAGCTGGCGTACCGCCGGCATCAGCGGTACCTCTCGTGACCTGTTGCTCGACCGGTACGCCGGTCGTCGGGTGGACCGTGGGCCGTTCCGTCCGCTGCACCTGCTGGTCGAGCAGGCGGTGGACCGGCATCCCCAGCGGGTCGCGGTCAGTGGCGCGGGAGGCCGCCTCACCTACCGTGAACTGGACGACGCCGCCAACGGACTGGCTGCGACCCTGGCCGAGGTCGGCGTCCGGCCCGGCGACCCGGTGCCGGTACTGCTCGCCGCCGGTCCGGCGCTGCCGGTGGCCAGTCTCGCGCTGCTCAAGATCGGGGCCGTCCATGTCACCGTCGATCCGCGCTGGTCACCGGCCAGACTACGGTCCGTGCTGGCATCGGTACCCGGTGCCCCTGTGCTCGCCGCCGCGCCGTCCGGGGATCCAGTGCTGTCCGGCGCCCGCGTGATCGACGTACGGCCGGGTCAGGTCCCCTCATCCCGCCGGCGCCCGGAACCGGCGGGTACGCCCGACGACCTGGCGCACGCCCTGGTCACCGCCGACGCGGACGGGGTACCGCGGTGCACCGTCAGTCGGCATGTCGCCCTGACGGACCGGGTGCACTTCATGACCCGCTTCTTCGCCGCCACCGGCGGTGAGGTCGTGCTGCCGGGCGGCCCCGGGCCTGCTCCGTCGGTCGGCAACCTCATCTGGCCGTTGACCACCGGCGGGCGGCTGGTGCTGGCGTCCCCCGTCTCCGGCCGGCCGGATCTGTCCACCATGGTCGCCGTTGTCGCGGCCGAGCAGGTGACGATGATCGACACGGAGCCGGACACGCTCGACGCGATGGTGGCGGCGATCGAGCGGGACGCCGCGGTCGCCGGGCGTCTCGCCAGCCTGCGCCATGTCGTGGTGCCGGGTCCGGGGCTGCGGCCGGCCAGTGCCCGCCGACTGCGACGCCTGCTGCCGCAGGTCGAGGTCAGCACCGGGTACGGCCCGGTCGGAACGGCCGCCGTCGCCTACCACCGGGTGGGTGAGACCGACGGCGACGCCATCCCGGTCGGCCAGCCGGTCGACAACTGCCACCTGCTCGTCGCCGACGACCGGCTGCGGCTGCTGCCGCCCGGTGCCACCGGCGCCATCCTGATCGGCGGGGCGGGTGTCGGCGCCGGCCGGCACGGCACGCCATGGCGCGCCGCCGCTGGGTACGTCGCCAACCCGTTTCCGGAGATCCCGGGTGAGCTGCTCTACCGCAGCGGGGACCTGGGCCGCTTCGACGAGGACGGCCGGCTGCATCTGGTCGGCCGCGGTGACCGCCGGACCGACGGCGACGAGACACCCGAGCGGTCCGGGGCGACCCGGGTCGCCGAGCCGGAGCCCGACGTCCGGCTGCGCGGCGAGAACCGGGTGGTGGTGGCGGCCAGCGCGGGTGTCGCCGGTCGTGGTGGCGGCCCCGGGCCGGGGTGACCCCCCGCCGACATCGATCGGCGGGCGGGCTACCGCTCGGCGGCCGCGTACCGGATGATCGACACCGGTGGTGGACCGGACACGGAACGCGGACGGGAGGGTGGCCACGGTGACGGTACGGCAGACCGGCGGCGACGGGGAGGCCACGGGGACGGCACCGACGCTGTGGGCGATCAGCGATCTGCACATCGCGTACCCGGAGAACCGCCAGATCGTCGCCGACCTGGCGGCGCCGGCGCCGCAGGACTGGCTGATCGTCGCCGGCGACGTCGCCGAGACGATCGCCGACGTGCGGTGGGCGCTGGCCACGCTGCGCGAGCGGTTCGCCGAGGTGATCTGGTCGCCGGGCAATCATGAACTGTGGACCACCGCGCATGACCCGGTACAGCTGCGCGGTGTGGAGCGCTACGCGCACCTGGTCGACCTCTGCCGGTCGCTCGACGTGCGGACCCCGGAGGACCCGTACCTGATCTGGTCCGGTCCCGGCGGACCGGCGGCGGTGGCACCGTTGTTCACCCTGTACGACTACAGCTTCCTGCCGCCGGGCACCAGCACCAAGGCGGAAGGGCTCGCGTACGCACACCGCACCGGCATCGTCTGCACCGACGAGGCGATGCTGCATCCGGACCCGTTCCCGACCCGGGAGCAGTGGTGCTGGCGACGGCTGGCGGAGACCGAAGAGCGTCTCGCCGAGGTGGGACCGCAACTGCCCACCGTCCTGATCAACCACTACCCGCTGGTCCGGACGCCGATGGACGTGCTGCGCTACCCGGAGTTCGCCATGTGGTGCGGCACCGACCGGACCGCCGACTGGCACCTGCGGTACCGGGCGGCGGTGATGGTCTACGGACACCTGCACATCCCGCGCACCACCGTCTACGACGGCGTGCGCTTCGAGGAGGTGTCGGTCGGCTACCCCCGGGAGTGGCGTCGCCGCCTGGCGGTGCCCGGCCAGCTGCGCCGGATCCTGCCCGGCCCGCAGCCGGCCTGATCAGCCGCCGGTCAGCCCGGGGCTGCTCAGCGTCCGGTCAGCCTTGGCCGCTCGACCGGTCGGTGCCGCCGCCGGCCGGGCCGGTGAACGCCGCCAGCAGTTGCGCCGCGGCCTGCGCGGGGGTGATTTCCCCGGCGAGCACCCGCTTCTCGGTCTGCGGGGTCAGCGCGACCACCGCCGGATGCCCGCGCAGCTGGTCCAGCAACCCGTCGCGCACCATCGCCCAGACCCAGCGCAGCTGCTGCTGCCGGCGGTGCCGGTCCAGCTCACCGCTGGCCCGCCGCCGGTCCTGGTGGGCGGTCACCTGTTGCCACACCTCGGCCAGCCCGGTCCCGTCCCGGCCGCTGGCGGTGAGCACCGGGACGGCCCAGTCGTCGTGCCCGCCGCGCAGCATCCGTAACGCCCCGGCCAGCTCACGTGCGGCGGACCGGGCCTCCGCCGCGTGCGCGCCGTCGGCCTTGTTGACCACCACGACGTCGGCGAGCTCCAGCACACCCTTCTTGATGCCCTGCAGTTGGTCACCGGTGCGGGCCAGCGTCAGCAGCAGGAAGGTGTCGACCATCTCGGCAACGGTGGTCTCGGACTGTCCGACCCCGACGGTCTCCACCAGCACCACGTCGTAGCCGGCGGCCTCCACCACCACCATCGCTTCCCGGGTGGCGCGGGCCACCCCGCCGAGCGTGCCGGCGGTCGGCGACGGGCGGACAAACGCGGCCGGGTCGGCGGCCAGCCGAGCCATCCGGGTCTTGTCACCGAGGATGCTGCCGCCACTGCGGGCCGACGACGGGTCGACCGCCAGCACCGCGACCCGGTGCCCGTCGCCGGTCAGCCGGGACCCGAGCGCGTCGATGAAGGTGGACTTGCCGACCCCGGGTACGCCGGTCACCCCGACCCGCCGGGCCTGCCCGGCGTACGGGGCCAGCGCCACCAGCACCTGCTGGGCGTGTGCCCGGTGGTCCGGCCGGGTCGACTCGACCAGGGTGATCGCCCGGGCCAGCCACGCCGGTGCCGCCGCCCGCACTCCGGCGACGTAGTCGGCCACCGGTGCCGGCGCGCGTCGTCCGCCGGTCATCCGGCCTCGGCGGTGTCGTGCCCCAGCCGACGGGACAGCTCGGCGAGCAGGTCCACCGCGGCGTCGGCCAGCACCGTGCCGGGCGGGAAGATCGCCGCCGCACCGGCGGCGCGCAGCGCCTCGAAGTCCTGCGGCGGCACCACCCCGCCGACGATCACCATGATGTCGTCCCCGCCGAGGGCGGCCAGTTCGTCGCGTAGCGCCGGCACCAGGGTCAGGTGCCCGGCGGCGAGGGAGTTGACACCGACCAGGTGCACGTCGGCCTCGACGGCCTGTCGGGCGACCTCGGCCGGGGTCTGGAACAGCGGACCCACGTCGACGTCGAAGCCGAGGTCGGCGAAGGCGGTGGCGACCACCTTCTGCCCCCGGTCGTGCCCGTCCTGGCCCATCTTCGCGACCAGGATCCGGGGCCGGCGTCCCTCGGCGACGGCGAACGCGTCGGTTGCGGCCCGGGCACGGTCGATCCCGGCCACCGCGCCCGCCTCCTGTCGGTACACCCCGCTGATGGTACGGATCTGCGCGGCGTGCCGGCCGTACACCTGCTCCAGCGCGGTGGAGATCTCCCCGACGGTGGCACCGGCCCGCGCGGCGTCGACCGCCAACGCGAGCAGGTTGCCGGACAGCCCGTCACCGCCGGCGTCGGGTCCGGCGTCGGCGGCGCGGGACAGCGCCGCCAGCGCCGCGTCGCACGCCGACCCGTCCCGCTCGGCGCGCAGCCGCCGCAGCTTGTCCAGCTGCGCGGCCCGTACCGCCGTGTTGTCGACCTTGAGCACCTCGATCGGCTCGTCGGCGTCCGGCCGGAACCGGTTGACGCCGATCACCGGCTGGCGGCCGGAGTCGATTCGGGCCTGGGTGCGGGCGGCGGCCTCCTCGATCCGCAGCTTGGGCAACCCTTCGTCGATCGCCCGGGCCATGCCACCGGCGGCCTCCACCTCCTGGATGTGCTGCCACGCCCGGTGCGCCAGGTCGTGGGTGAGCCGCTCCAGGTAGTAGCTGCCACCCCACGGGTCGATCACCCGGTTGGTCCCGGACTCCTGGGCCAGCAGCAACTGGGTGTTGCGGGCGATCCGGGCGGAGAAGTCGGTGGGCAGGGCCAGTGCCTCGTCCAACGCGTTGGTGTGCAGCGACTGGGTGTGCCCCTGGGTGGCCGCCATCGCCTCGACGCAGGTGCGGACCACGTTGGTGAACACGTCCTGCGCGGTCAGCGACCAGCCGGAGGTCTGGCAGTGGGTGCGCAGACTCAACGACTTCGGGTTGGTGGCGCCAGCGTCGCGGACCAGCCGGGCCCACAGCAGCCGGGCGGCCCGCAACTTGGCGACCTCCATGAAGAAGTTCATCCCGATCGCCCAGAAGAACGACAGCCGGGGCGCGAAGGTGTCCACTGCCAGCCCGGCGGTCTGCCCGGCCCGCAGGTACTCGACGCCGTCGGCGAGGGTGTACGCCAGCTCCAGGTCGGCGGTCGCCCCGGCCTCCTGGATGTGGTAGCCGGAGATGGAGATCGAGTTGAACCGGGGCATCCGTGCCGAGGTGTAGGCGAAGATGTCGGAGATGATCCGCATCGACGGCCCCGGCGGGTAGATGTAGGTGTTGCGGACCATGAACTCCTTGAGGATGTCGTTCTGGATGGTCCCGGTGAGTTTCTCCGGCGGTACGCCCTGCTCCTCGGCGGCGACGATGTAGAGCGCCAGGACCGGCAGCACCGCACCGTTCATGGTCATCGACACGCTCATCCGGTCCAGCGGGATGCCGTCGAACAGCTGCCGCATGTCGTAGATGGAGTCCACCGCGACCCCGGCCATCCCCACGTCCCCGGCGACCCGGGGGTGGTCGGAGTCGTACCCCCGGTGGGTGGCCAGGTCGAAGGCGATGGACAGGCCCTTCTGCCCGGCGGCCAGGTTGCGCCGGTAGAAGGCGTTGGACTCCTCGGCGGTGGAGAACCCGGCGTACTGGCGGATCGTCCACGGTTGAGTGGTGTACATCGTCGGGTACGGTCCGCGCAGGTACGGCGGGACGCCGGGCACCGTGTCGAGGAAGGTCAGGTCGGCGGTGTCCGCCGCGGTGTACAGCGGCGCGACCTCGATCCCCTCCGGCGTGTGCCAGGTCGGCCCGGGCGGCTGCGGGCCCGGTGTCGCGGCCGGCCCGCCGGCGTTGCCCCGACCGTCCTGCGGCAGCAGCGTGGCCTGCGAGAAGTCCGGGATCATCGGGGGACCTCCAGGTCGTCGAACGTGGCGTCGAGGACGGCCGTCGCGTCGCAGCCGGTGTACAGGTAGCCGTCGACGTGGTCGTGGCCGGCGGGCCGGCCGGCCAGCCAGACCCGCCGGGCCCCGGCGGCGGTCAGCGCGGCGGCCAGCGGCCCGGCGGCCGCCGGGTAGCTGGCGTCGGTGCCGCAGATGCAGGCCACGGTGGACGGATCGGCGGCGAAGGCGGCGGCGATCGCCGCCGGGTCGTCGGCCGGGTCGCCACCCCGGGTGGTGGCGATCCCACCGGCGGCGAAGAGGTTGCCGGCGAACCCGGCGCGGGCGCTGTGCGCCGCGAGTGGCCCCAGGGTGGCCAGGAAGACACTCGGCCGGACGCCGGTGGCCGCCAGGTACGCGTCGGCCCGGTCCCGCCGGGCCTCGAACCCCCCGGCGTGGAACCGTCGTGGCAGGCCGCCGCCGGGCGGTACGGGCGCCGGGGTACGGGCGGGCAGCCGCTCGTCCAGATTGGGGAACTCGCTGACCCCGGTCACCGGGTCCCGCCGGTGCGCCAGATTGTCGGCCCGGCGCTGCCAGGTCGCGTCGATCCGGTCGGCGATCAGCCCGGCGGACAGCGCGGCGGCGGCACCGCCGGCCCGCTCGATCTCGGTGAACCAGTCCCAGGCGGTCGCCGCCAGGTCCGAAGTGAACTGTTCGACGTACCAGGACCCGCCGGCCGGGTCCAGCACCCGACCGAGGTGCGTCTCGGCCAGCAGCACCGACTGGGTGTTGCGGGCGATCCGCCGGGCGAAGCCGTCCGGCAGCCCCAACCGGGCGTCGAACGGCGCGACGGTGACCGCGTCCGCCCCGCCGACCCCGGCCGCGAAGCAGGCCACTGTGGTGCGCAGCATGTTCACCCACGGGTCCCGGGCGGTCATCATCGCGGCGGAGGTGACCGCGTGCTGCCGCTGCCGACCCGCCTCGGGTACGCCGCAGAGCTGTCCGACGCGGGCCCAGGCCTGCCGCGCGGCGCGCAGCTTGGCGATGGTGGCGAACTGGTCGGTGGTGGCGGCGAAGCGGAACTCCAGCTGCCCGAAGGCGGCCGGCAGGTCGAGGCCGGCGTCGGTGAGGGCCCGGAGGTAGGCCAGCCCGGTGGCGAGGGCGCAGCCGATTTCCTGGGCGTCGCTGCCGCCGGCGTCGTGGTATGCGGTCACGTCCACAGTGACCGCGCGCAGGCCCGGTGACCGGGCGGCGTACCCGGCTAGGACGCCGAGCTGCGCGAGGTCACCGGGCTGGCCGGTGCGGGCCTGCCAGCCGAGCGGGTCGGCGCCCAGACAGCCGGCCAGGGCGCCGCGTTCGACGCCCCGGTCGTCGGCGAGCGTGAGCAGCGCCTTGGCCGCGGCGACGCTGTCCGCGCCGGCGTCGAGCACCACTGGGGCCAGCTCGAGGTGGACCCCGTCGAGTATCTCCGGCAGGTCGGTCGGGTGCAGGCCACCGGCGGTCAGGTCGATCCAGACCGAGGTGCAACCGTTGGCGAGGTCGGTCAGCATCGCCTCCCGGACCGCCTTCGGATCCGGGTCGGCGTACCGCTGCCGGACGTCCCAGCCGGCCACCGTCTCGGCCGGGTCGGTGCCGCCCGCGCCGCCGCCGTCGCGTCGGGCCTGGGCCCCGCGCACGTACGGTGCGGTCCCGGGCACCCCGACGTCCGGTGGGGCCGCCGGCCGGGTGTGCAGCGGGGCGAGGCGGACGCCGTCGTAGGTGGTGGTGGCCAGCAATTCGTCCACATGCTCGGCCGGGGTGTCCGGGCCGGCGGCGCCCGACTTGCGCAGGACGCCGAGCGCGAGCCGTCGCCAGTCGTCCGGCGTGGCCGGCGGGAATCCAACGGCCGGGTCGAGGCTCTCGGATGGCACCGTCATGCACGGGATGTTAAGGGTGCGTCGCGCTGATGGTCGGACCCGTACCCGGACTGTGACCACATCCACCGAACGTGGTCGACTAAGCGTGTCTGCTCGACTACGACGATTCCTCGGTGGGGTGGCCGGGTCCCGTCGTGACCGGGCCGAGCCAGGATATTTCGTACCCGTCCGGATACGTGGGTGTGCGGATACCGTCGGCGAACAGTGGGGTCCGCCGCGGTCGGCCGGCCCAGCGCAGCAGCGCGGCGCGCAGCAGCAGCCCGGCGTGCAGACCCGCGCGTACCGCCGGGTTGGGCGTGGCCACCCCGGTCGCGGCCCGCAGTCGGTCGTCGTACAGGGCGGCGACCAGCGTGTCACCGACCGGCGCGAGCGGTCGCGGGATCTTGCCGCGCAGCAGCGCCCGGGTGGCCCGCTCGATCGACGCGGCGTCGTCGTTGTAGCGCAGATGCGTCCGGTCGTGGTCGTCGAACCAGGCGGCGAACTCGTCGAAGGAGCCCGGAATGTCCCGGATACCCATCCGTCGACCCAGCTCCCGATAGTAGTGGTAGGCGGCGGTCCGCTCGTGGCAGCAGGGCCGCCGCCAGCCGTACCGCTCCAGCCAGCGGATCGGGACGACCACCAGGCAGCCGAGGACGTAGCGGTAGTCGTCGTCGGCGATGTCGTAGTGGCGGTGGATCTGATTGGTCCGCCGGATCGCGTCGCGACCGCGCGGGGCGTCGAGACCGTGCAGCATCATCTCGTACATCAGCAGTCCGGTGTCGTCGATCCGCTTGCGGGTGTGGTGCAGCAGCTCCCCGGTGCGCACGTGCACGGCGGCGACCCGGGGCAGTGAGAAGGACCGGTTGAACGCCAGGTTCAGGCCGAGTTTGCTGTCCCACGGAAACTCGTAGCGCACCATCGTCTGATAGATCTCGAGGTAGTCGAGTTGCGGGTCGAGGGTGCGGATCCGCCGCAAGTTGGCGTATCGGTCACGTCGGAGGTTGGCGTAGCGGTGCGGCTGCACGAAGGCCCCGTTCACGATCGGTGTGGCGGCGGTGGCGCGGGCCGTGGCTCGGGCGACGACGCGGCGGCGGCCAGCACCTGGTCGACCAGCGGGGAGCGGCTGAACCATTCGGTCACCCGACCCAACCAGGCGACCTCGCCAGGATAGCCGTTCGGCGGATCGTGCGGCTCGGAGAAGTCCGGCTCCCGCACCGGCGTGCCGGTTGCTGCCTGCCGCGCTCCGGCGGCGATCATCGCCGCCTCGACCAGCGCCGCACAGTCGGGGCCGGTCAGGCCGGCGGCTGCGGCCAGCCGGTCGGCCGTCGGCGCGATCCGGCGATCGATGTACGGGCGCAACGCCAGCCGGCCGTCCCGGATCTCGGTGATCCGGCGGTGCAGCGCGTAGTCGATGTCGCGCAGCGCCACCCGCCGGTGGTGGGCCCGGTCGTCGAGAACCAGGTGCGGTTGCGCCCTGCTGACCGCCCGCCACAGTGGCGCCAACCGGCGCCACGACCGGTGCCGCCGCAACCAGGCCCGCCCGGTGTCCACGGTGGGACCCCAGGTCGGCAGGGTGAGACCGATCAGCATGCTGAGCGCGCCGACGGTCACCAGGACCGCCGCGATCTGCGGCTCGCCGGCCGGTTCCCGGCCGACCCGGTAGGCGACCAGGTAACCGGCCTTGGTGGCGCAGTACAGCAGTGCGGCGGCCGCGCCGAACGCGGTGATCCGCAGTCCACGGCGGAGCCACCGACGCGGCGTGACCAGGGAGAAGCGCCAGCAGAGCCGGGCCAGGTCGGCGGCGTAGCAGACGAAGACGATCAGGTAGACGACCAAGTAGCCGGCGACCGCCGGATGAGCGGCGTCCTCGACCACCAACCGGACCGGTGCGGCACCGGCCAACGTGGTCGCCCATAGTACGGTGAGCAGCCCGAACGCGGTCATCGAGGCGATCACCCGACGCCGGACCCGGCGGGCCGCGACCGCCGGCGGCAGGGCCAGGAACAGCAGCAGGATTTCGGAGTTGGCCGCGACCCCCATCACTCCGGCGTGCGCTAGCAGCTTGGCCAGGTTCGGCAGCCCGGTGACCCGGTCCACCGCCTCGGCGACCGGGCGGACGGCGACGGTCACTCCGGCGGCGAACGAACAGAAGGCGTACACCATCGCCCGCAGCACCCGGTTGTCGCGGTCCCGCCGCAGGTCACCCAGTTTGTAGCCGAAGGCGAGCCAGCCGGCGGCGGCACAGACCGCGTACAGCGGGATGTCCATCGGCGCTCACCGGGGCGGTGGTTCGAGCCCGTGCCGCAGCCGGGCCTCCAGCGCGGCGTCGGTGACCGGCCCGGCATCGTCGCGGGCGGGTGCCGATCCGAGGTCGGTCTCGCGGGCGGCGGCCTCCAGCAGGATGGTCGCCATCATCTCGGCTTCCTGCTCCTCGCCCCGGCTGTACACCCCGGTGCGGGCGAGTACCCGGTGCACCAGGGTGGGGCGCAGCGCCGGCATCAGCAGCTGGCTGGCCTGCTGGTCGTCGAGGGCGAGGGCGCGGTGGCCGAGCAGGATGTGGCCGATCTCGTGGGCGATGATGTGGTCCCGGTGCACCCGGCTGGTGCGTTCCTCGTAGGCGACGACGTGACCCGCGTCGGTGAAGAAGGTCAGCCCGAACGGCGCACCGGCGGGCATCGGTACGCCGACCAGGGTGATCCGCTGGCCGAGCACCGCACCGACCCGCTGGCACAGTTGTGGCGCGTCGAACGGCCGGGGCATCCGCAGGCCCTGTTCCTCGAGCTGACGCAGCCGGTCGCGGCAGGTCCGGCGCAGCGGGGATGACTTCATGTCCGTGCTTCCCTCAGCTTGGTCCGTCCGTCGCCACTGCATGACGATCACAGGTTCTGCCGTCCGTCGGCGCCGTGGCCGCCCTCGGCGTGACGGTTCTCCAGCGCCTGGACCACCCGGTCGAGGATGTCGCCGACCGCGTCGAGTTGCGCCTCGGGCAGCGCGCTCAGCCGGGTCGCCACCGCGCGTACCTTGAGGTTGCGCATCGCCTGCAGCGCATGCAGGTCCCGCTCGATCTCGCCGGAGCGGCGCCGGTCGAAGAAGTACGCCGGGTCCACGTCGAAGAAGTCAGCGAGCGCCTCCAGATGCTCCTTGGTCGGGTTGGTCCGCCGCCCGGTGCGCAGCTGCCAGATGTACACGTCGGAGATGGAGCCGCCCCGGTCCCGGATGGCGTCGGCCACCTCCCGTGAGGTGTACGGGTCGCGGCGGGCCGGCCGGACCGTCTCGAAGAGCAGGTTGAGCTTGTCGGCCAGGCTGGATCCCGATCCGCCAGGGGGGGTGGTGCCGCCCGTCACGGCTACCTCCGTCGGATGTGCAGCTGAGATCTGGGGAACTACAGCTAAGATCTGGTTGGGAACTACAGCTAAGATTAGCCACGTTGGCGCTGTCGGTTAATATCGGTTGACGACCATACGCCGAGTCAGTATACGATCACGACTTGAGGTTGACCAACCCGTTGGAGTGGCCGACCTCGATGCCGCTGGTGCGGTGAGGGGCGCGGAACGGGGGCGCCCCTCACCCCACCAGCCAGCGGTCGCCCTGGACGGCTGTCACATCGCCCGGGCCACCGCGATCCTGGTGCTGCCCCGCTGGCCGGCTTCGTAGAACATGTACCACCGGCCGCGGTCGGTGCCGAACGCTGGCGCCGCCGATCGGCGGTTGTCGGGTGCGCCGGTCAACGGTGCGTGGAACACCCCGAGGTGGATCTCCCGGTCGAAGTTGTTGCCCACCTCGGTCAGGTACATCCGGCCGGACCCGCCGTGGTACACCACGTACGTGGTGCCGTTGCGGTGCAGCAGGTGCGCGCCGCTCAGGTCGCTCTCGCCGTCGCCGGCCGGGCTGATCAGCGGCTGCGGGTCGAACTGCCATCTGCGGCCGTCGGCCGACCAGCCCCAGAAGATCTTCCGGTAGCCCGGTCGGACCTGGTGGTATCCCATGTAGACCATGACGTACCGGCTGCCCAGGGCGGGAATGCTGTGCTCGAAGACCCGGGCGTACGACGACTCGGTGATGTTCGGGACCATCGCCGTGGACAGCACCACCCCGTAGTAGGTGAAGTGCACGCCGTCGTTCGAGATCGCCAGCCGGGTGGTGTCGTTGTCGCCGTGGAAGTAGAGGTAGAACTGCCGGGTCGCGGTGTTCCACAGCACGTGCGGTGACGAGACGTGCTCGACCGAGTAGTGCGGTGACCAGTCGCGCCGGACGATCGGGTTGCCGGCGTACTCGGTGAACGGGCCGGCGAGTGAGTTGCCGTAGGCCAGGCAGATCCCGCCGGGCCTGTCGTGCGGGGCGTAGTAGAGGTAGTACCGGGCCAGTCCGCCGCTGATCCGGTCGTACACCCCCCGTACGCAGGGGAAGATCAGCTCACCGGTCGGGTTGTAGCGCAGGTTGGCGTGGTCCAGCGGCTGTCCGAGATAGGAGTAGCTGGGGAATCCGGCGGGCGCGGCGACCGCGGGTCCGGCGGTGGCGGCGAGCGCGCCGACGCCACCGGACAGGGTCGCGGCGCCGAGCAGGCTCGCGCCGCGTAGCAGCCGGCGGCGGTCGATGCCGCCCAGGTCTGGTGGTGTCGACCCGGGCGAGGCTTGCCGGTGAGGGTGCGGACGCATGGGGTGGCCTTTCCGACACGTGGGCCGTGGACCGGGGGAGTCCATGGCGTCGTTACTGGCAGTCAGGTGAGGCGGGACGGCCGGCCGGGCCCTCGGGTGGCTTGAGTCTGGTGTGGCCTACGGTGTGGCGTCAAGGAGCTAATACGAATTATCACCGCAACTTCGATACTCGACGATCTATTCATCAGGGGTTGACGTGAGTGCCTGGCAGGGTCCAGGCTGTGACCCACGACAGCCGCTAATGCGTATTAGCAGAGAATGGACGGGTACTCAACGTGACCGGATCCCGTAGGCGGGTGACCCAGCAGGACATCGCCCGGATGACCGGCGTCAGCCAGGCGACGGTGTCCCTGGTCCTCAACGGCCGGGCCGACGCCGACGTGCGCATCGCCCCGGAGACCCGCGAGCGGGTACTCGCCGCCATCCGCGCTACCGGCTACGTCGCCGATCCGGTCGCCCGCCGGCTCGCCGACCGGCACAACCGAATCCTCGGTGTGTTCACCTCCGAGCCGGTCTTCCCCAGTAGTACGGGCGACTTCTACCACCTGTTTCTGCTCGGCATCGAACAGAGCGCCGAGCACCTCGGTTGTGATCTGCTGCTGCTCACCAGCGCGCCGGTCGTCGACGGGCGCCGTCGGCTGCTCCACCAGGACAACCGGCTGCGGCTGGCCGACGGTGCCATCCTGCTCGGCCGCCAGCTCGACCGAGCCGAACTGACCAGGTTGCTGGCCGACGGGCCGCCGTTCGTCTCCGTCGGCCGCCGCGACGACGCCGGCGGCCCGGTGCCGTGTGTCGGCGCCGACTACCCCGCGGCCACCGCCGGGCTCGTCCGACGTGCCGTTGCGATGGGCCACCGCCGGTTGACCTACCTGGGACAGGGGGAGGGGCCGGAATCGCACGCCGACCGGATGCGTGGTTTCCGCGCCGCCGCCGTCGCCGCCGGTGCCGAATGGCGGCACGAGCAGACCGCCGGCCGCGACCCGGGCGCCGTGCTCGACACGGTCATGGCCGGCACGTCCACCGCGGTCTTCGTCGAGGAGTACGCCGACGGCGTCGCGATCGCCGCCCAGGCCCGGCACCGCGGTCTGGACGTTCCGGGTGATCTGTCCATCGTCGCTCTCGGCGACCCGACCCGCCCGGCCAGCACCGACCTGGACTTCACCGGCTTCCGGATTCCCCGCCAGCAGATGGGCTGGCAGGCCGTCGAGGTCCTTACCGGACTGATCGGCGGTTCCGGCGGTTCCGGGCCGGTGCAGCGGCTGCTGCCCTGCGAAGAGGTACCCGGCACCACCCTGGCGCCGCCAACCGGAAGGAACCCGGCACAGTGACGGAACACGGCTGCGACATCCTGGTCGTCGGCGGCGGACTCGGCGGGGTCGCCGCCGCGCTCGGTGCGCTGCGCGCCGGCCGGACGGTGCTGCTCACCGAGGAACACGACTGGCTCGGCGGGCAGCTGACCAGTCAGGCCGTCCCGCCGGACGAGCACTCCTGGGTGGAACGGTTCGGGGTCACCGCCAGCTACCGCGCGCTGCGCGACGGCATCCGGGCCTACTACCGGCGGCACTACCCGCTGACCGAGGCGGCCCGTGCCCACCCCGAACTGAACCCTGGCGGGGGTCACGTCAGCCGGCTCTGCCACGAGCCCCGGGTGGCCGTCGCGGTCATCGAGGCGATGCTGGCGCCGTACCGGGGATCCGGACAGCTGCGGGTACTGCAGCCGTACCGACCGGTGGCCGCCGACACCGACGGCGACCGGGTCACCGCGGTCACCGTCGCACACCGCGACGGTGGCGGCGAGATCACCCTGACCGCGCCGTACGTGCTGGACGCGACGGAGACCGGTGAACTGCTGCCACTGACCGGAACCGAGTACGTCACCGGCTTCGAGTCGCGGGCCGACACCGGCGAACCCAGCGCCCCGGACGTGGCCGACCCCACCAACATGCAGGCCGTGTCGGTGTGCTTCGCCATCGACCACGTCGACGGCGACCATACTGTCGACCGGCCGGCCCGGTACGGGTTCTGGCGCGACTACCAGCCGCCGTTCTGGGGCGACCGGATGCTGTCGTGGCGCTCACCCAACCCCCGTACCCTGCAGATCGGGCAGCGCAGCTTCACCCCGAACCCCGACGACGACCCGCTCGCCGTCGTCGCCGACCAGCGGCTCAGCCCTGGCGACGGCAACCTGTGGACGTTCCGGCGGATCGCGGCGCGTCGGATGTTCCGCCCCGGGGCGTACGCCAGCGACATCTGCCTGGTCAACTGGCCGATGATCGACTACTTCGAGTCGCCGGTGATCGACGTGCCCGACCCGGCGCACCACCTCGCCGCCGCCCGGGAGCTGTCCCGCAGCGTGCTCTACTGGCTGCAGACCGAGGCACCCCGCCCCGACGGCGGCACCGGCTTCCCCGGGCTGCGGCTGCGCGGCGACGTCACCGGCGGCACCGACGGCCTCGCCCAGGCCCCCTACATCCGGGAGTCCCGCCGGATCCGGGCCGAGTACACCGTCGTCGAACAGGATCTGTCGCTGGCGGTACGTGGCGACAAGGGCGCGGTGCGCTACCCCGACCCGGTCGGTGTCGGCATGTACCGCATCGACCTGCACCCCTCCACCGGCGGTGACAACTACGTCGACGTCGCCGCGTGTCCCTTCGAGATCCCGCTCGGCGCGCTGCTCCCGCAGCGGATGCGCAACCTGCTACCGGCCGGCAAGAACATCGGCACCACGCACATCACCAACGGCGCGTACCGGCTGCACCCGGTCGAGTGGAACGTCGGCGAGGTCGCCGGCGCCCTCGCCGCGTACTGCCTGGACCGGCGGGTCGAGCCCCACACGGTGCGCGCCGACACCGACCTGCTCGCCGACTTCTCCGCCCAGCTGGACGCCGCCGGTGTCGAACGGCGCTGGCCGGACGTGACCGGCTACTGACCTCACCCGTCACCTGAGGAAGGACCCCACGACATGAGGAACCGGATAGCGACCGCGGCCCTGGCGGCCAGCCTGCTCGGCGTCGCCGCCTGCGGTGGCGGTGACACCGACAGCTCCGACGGGCCGGTGTCGCTGCGGATGACGATCTGGTCGGCCAACGAGGCGCACCTCGCCCTCTTCGACGAGATCGCCGACGCCTACCTGGCCGACCATCCCGACGTCGCCGAGATCAGTTTCGACCCGCTGCCGTTCGAGAGCTACACCACCACGCTGACCACGCAGATCGCCGGCGGGAACCCGCCGGACCTGGCCTGGATCTTCGAGAGCTCGGCACCGGACTTCGTTACCTCCGGCGCGCTCGCCCCGCTCGACGAGGTGGTGACCGACGCCGACGACCTGGTCGACTCGGCTACCGCGCTGTGGCGCGACGGGGACACCCTTTATGCGTACCCGTTCTCGACGTCGCCGTTCGGCGTGTTCGTCAACCGCGACCTGATCGCCGAGGCCGGCCGGCCCGACCCGGCCGCGCAGCTCGCGGCGGGGGAATGGACCTGGGCCAACGCGATCGACACCGCCGCCGCGGTCAACTCGGCCACCGACCGCGCCGGCCTGGTCATCCGGGACTTCGACTACCAGGGCTGGGACAACCTGTCGACGCTGTGGACCGGCTGGGGCGCCGAGGCCTGGAGTGACGACGGGCGCGAGTGCGGCTTCACCGACCCGGCGATGGTCGACGCGATGACCTTCCTGCACGAGGCGATCTTCACCGCCGGCGCGCTGCCCGGTCCGGGTACCAGCGCGGACTTCTTCGCTGGCGAGGCCGCGCTGACCGTCACCCAGATCTCCCGCGCCTCGCTGCTGGAGGACGACGGATTCGACTGGGATCTGCTGCCGTTGCCCGCCGGCCCGGCCGGCGAGTACGCGGTGATCGGCCAGGCCGGGGTCGCGGCGCTGCAGCGCGGTCCCCACCCTGAGGTCGCCGCCGACTTCCTGGGCTTCCTGACCAACCCGGAGAACTCGGCCAAGTTGGCGCAGTTCTTCCCGCCGCCCCGGCAGTCGCTGCTGACCGCCGACACCCTGGCGCAGACCAACCCGCTGCTCACCCCGCAGCAGCTGCAGCAGGTCGTCATCGACGGCATCGCGGACGGCGTGGTCAAGCCCAGCCACACCGACAGCGCCGAGATCAACCAGGCGGTCCGCTCCGCGCTCGACCCGCTGTGGCAGGCCGACGCGGACGTGGCCGGCGTCCTCGCCGGGGTCTGCACGGCGATCGAACCATTGCTGGCCGGGTGATGCCGGCCCGGTCGACGGCGGTGGCCCGGCCCGCCTGGTGGACCACCCGGCGTCGGGACCAGGCGGCCGGCTACCTGTTCGTCACCCCGCAGTTGATCGGCACCGCGCTGTTCGTGCTGGTGCCGTTGGGCCTGGTCGGCTGGTACAGCCTGCACGAGTGGAACGTGCTGGCCGGCACGTTCGAGTTCACCGGAGCGGCCAACTACCGGCAGCTCGCCGACGACCCCGGCCTGCCCGGCGTGCTGCGGGCGACCGTGCTGTTCTCGGTCGGCCTGGTGCTGGTCAATCTGAGCCTGGCGCTACTGCTCGCGGTGCTGCTCAACCAACGGCTGCGCGGCACCGTCGTGTTCCGGACGCTGTTCTTTTCGCCGGTGGTGGTGTCACTGGTCGCCTGGACCATCGTCTGGCGGTTCCTGCTGCAGGCCGACGGCGGCGTCAACGGCGTGCTCGACACGATCGGCGTCGACGGGCCCAACTGGCTGCGCGGCGAGGCCACCGCGATGATCGCGGTGATCGTCGTGCAGGTGGTCAAGAACGTCGGACTCAACATGGTGCTGTTTCTGGCCGCGCTGCAGGGCGTGCCGGGCGAACTGTACGAGGCCGCCCGGGTCGACGGCGCCAGTCAGTGGACCCGGTTCCGGCGGATCACCGTACCGCTGATCAGCCCGACCATCCTGCTCACCTCGATCATCACGGTGGTCGGGTCGTTGCAGGTGTTCGCGCAGATCGCGGTGCTCACCCAGGGCGGGCCGGGCAACTCGACCACGGTCCTCGTCTACTACCTCTACCAGCAGGCGTTCCAGTTCCATCACTTCGGCTACGGGGCGACCCTGTCGGTGCTGCTGTTCGGCATCGTGCTGGTCCTGACCGTGGTGCAGTGGCAGATGCGTAGGAGATGGGTGTTCCATGAGCAGTAGCCTCTCGCCGCGGGCGAAGCTCGCCCTGTACGGCGTACTGCTGGTCCTCGCCGTGCCGTTCGTCTTCCCCACCTGGTGGATGGTCACCTCGTCGGTGAAGCCGGTGAGCCAGATCTTCGCCTTTCCGCCGGCGCTGTGGCCGACCGACATCAGCTTCGCCGCCTACCGTGACGTGTTCACCCTGCAGCCGTTCGCCCGGCAGTACTGGAACAGCGCCTACATCGCCGCCGTGGTCACCGTCGGCACCCTGGCTGTGTCGTCGCTGGCCGGCTACGCGTTCGCCCGGATCCGGTTCCGGGGCCAGCACGCGCTGTTCCTGCTGGTGCTGCTCGGCCTGCTGATCCCCAGCGAGGTGACGATCGTCCCGCTGTTCCAGATGTTCAACCGGTTGGGCCTGATCGACACCCACTGGCCGCTGATCCTGGTGCCGATCTTCGGCGCACCGAGCGTGCTGGCCACCTTCATCATGCGGCAGTTCTTCATCGCGCTGCCCGGCGAGTTGGAGGAGGCGGCCCGGGTCGACGGGCTCGGCCGGTTCGCCACCTTCTGGCGGATCGCGCTGCCGTTGGCCCGCCCGGCGCTGGGTGCGGTGGCGATCTTCACCTTCCTGCACAGCTGGAACCTCTACCTGGAGCCGATCGTGTTCCTGTCCACCCCGGAGAAGTTCACCCTGCCGCAGGCGTTGACCCAGTTCGTCGACGCGTACGGCGGGCCGATGTGGAACGTGCAGCTGTCGGCGGCGTCGCTGACCGCGATCCCGGTGCTCATCGTTTTCGTCATCGCCCAGCGGCAGTTCATCGAGGGCCTGGCACACACCGGCCTCAAGGGTTAGTCCCCACCGGGCTCAACGGCCAGTCCCCGAGGGATCTTGAGCCCGGTCACGGTTCTGGTGGAGTGGCCACCTCTGCCGATTCCGGGTGACCCGCACGACCATCTCGTTCAGGCGCTGCGGACAATATCCGGCGGACGATGTCGCCGGCCAGGGTGATCGACGCTGTACCAGCCATGGCGGCGAGCGCTGTCTGATCCAACAGGACGGCACCGATGGAGAACCCGACCAGAAGTAGCTCGATTCCCAGCAGCAGTGCCACTACGGGTGAGCCTATGGAGTGCTGCACGCGAGGGCCGTCAGGCTGTTGGCTGATCACCAGTACGCCCCAAGACGGTCAGCGAGGTCGGCCCGAAGGCCCTGTCGTTGATCATGGATCGTCACGTGTTGTGAGCGTGAGGTCGACATAGGGGAATCATGCATGCGCGGGCGATCGGATGCAACTGCATCCGCACGTGCCGCTGCACGTGCATTTCGCTTTTCCGAGGTAATGTACGTGTCTGGATGCTTACCGGTCTCCGCGCGGAAGCCGCCTGATCACGCAGCGGACACCCGGCTCCCAACTGCGCGACCGGCCCGACTGTCATGCGGAGCTATCGGTCCGCCCCGATGATCTGCCGGGCGGCGGCGATGGCCTCCGGCGTGTCGCGGAAGATCCGGTCGAGTCCGCTCAGCCGGGGCAGCAGCCCGTACGCGGTGAGCGCCTTGTGGTGTCCGTCCCGGATCCCGGACAGGTAGACGGTGATGCCCCGCCGCTCCAGCCGCTGCACCACGTCGCGCAGCACCAACGCGCCGGAGGCGTCGATGGTGGACACGCGGGACATCCGCAGGATCACCACCCGGACGTCGGCGACCTCGGAAAGCTCCAGCAGGAACCGGTGCGCGGCGGCGAAGAACAACGGCCCGTCCAGTCGGTACGCGACGATGTGCTCGGCCAGTAGCGCCTGCTCCTCGGCGTGGTGGTCGCCGGTGTCCAGCGGCACCCGGTCCAGCCGTACCGCCTGGGCGATCCTGCGCAGCGCCAGCCCGCCGGCCACGACCAGGCCCACCAGCACCGCGGTGACCAGGTCCAGCAGTACGGTGGTCGCCGCGGTGAGCGCCATCACCAGCCCGTCGGATCGCGAGGCGCGGGCCAGCGCGGCCAGCGCGCTCACCTCGACCATCCGGATGGCGGTGGCGATCAGCACCCCGGCCAGCGCGGCCAGCGGTATGTGGCTGACCAGCGGGGCCGCCACCAGCAGGATCAGGGCGAGGATGAGCGCGTGCGACAGCGCGGCCAACCGGGAGCCGGCCCCGGCCCGGACGTTGACCGCCGTCCGGGCGATCGCCGCGGTGGCCGGCACGCCGCCGAACAGCGGCGTGACCAGGTTGGCCACGCCCTGGCCGAACAGTTCCCGGTCCGGATCGTGTCGTTGCCCGACCGACATGCCGTCCGCGACGGTGGCCGACAGCAGGCTCTCCAACGCGGCCAGCGCGGCGACCGCGATCGCGGCACTGGCCAGCGCTGGCACCGCCGCCGGGTCCAGGAACGCCAGCGACGGCGCGGGCAGGGTGGCCGGCAAGGCGCCGATGGTCGCCACCGGTAGCCTGGACAGGACTGTCGCGAGGGTCACCACCGCGACCGCGAGCAGGGAGAACGGCACGGTGGGGCGCCACCGTGCGCCGGCCAGCATCGCGGCGGCCACGGTGAGGGCGATCAGCAGGGACGGCCACTGTGGTTGCCTGACGAACGCCGCCACCGCCTGCCCGGCCAGCGTCAGCACCCGTTCGCCGTGGACGTCCACGCCGAGCGCGGCCGGAATCTGCTGCAGCAGGATCACCCCGGCGATGCCGGCAGTGAAGCCCTCGATCACCGGGGCCGGAAGGTAGCGGACAGCCTGTCCGGCTCTGGCCAAGGCCAGCACGATCAGGATCAGCCCGGCCAGTAGCCCGACGGTGAGCACCCCGCCCGGACCGAACTGCGCCACGATCGGCACCAGCACCACCGTCATGGCCCCGGTGGGTCCGGAGACCTGCAGGTTCGACCCGCCGAAGACCGCCGCGAGGGCACCGGCGACGACAGCGGTGATCAGCCCGGCGGCGGCGCCCAGGCCGGAGGCGACACCGAAGCCGAGGGCGAGTGGCAGGGCCACGACTGCCACGGTGAGTCCGGCGAGCAGGTCCCGGCCCGGTTGCCGGCGGACCGCCCGCCAATCGGCGGCCTGCGGCAGCAGCCGGCGCGCCCCGGCCACGGCGCTCATCCGCGCCTCGACGGGGCGTGGGCCGACGCGTCCCGCAGTTCGGCCAGCAACTCGGTCTGGTCGACCAGCATCTCGGTGAGGATTCGCCGGGCCGCCCGCATCAGGTCCGCGACGTCCGGCCCGGCCAGGGCGTAGGTGACGGCGGAGCCGTCCCGGCTGGAGACCACGATCCCGGCCCGGCGCAGCACCGCGAGCTGTTGGGACAGGTTCGACGCCTCGACGTCGATCTCGGCGAGCAGTTCGCGGACCTGGCGGGGGCGCTCGCCGAGTAGTTCGAGCACCCGGATCCGCACCGGGTGGCCGAGCATCCGGAAGAACTCGGCCTTCTTCTGGTACAGCGGTACTGGCATGTGTGCAATTGAAGACTTCTTCAAGTCATCATCCGCTGCCGGGGGTCCGTGCTGTGCGAGTCGTCACGTCGGGTCCGGCCTGCCGGGTGCGCCGCGAGGCTCAAGCAGCGGGTCGCGCTATGAGTGAAATGGGATAGGTGTGTATCGATTAAGTTGGCCTACGGTGAGCGATACCAGTCGATACCAACCGGTATCGCGGCCCGTTCCCAAGGAGCCATGCCATGCCGAGACAAGGCACCGTCCGGGCGATCCTCGCGACGGTCACCGCCATCCTCTCGCTGATCGGTGTCCAGGTCGTGGCCACCGCGCCGGCCTCGGCCGCGATGACCACGATCTACTACGACGCCAGCCGCGCCGGCCAGTTCGCGACCAACTTCGCCCAGGCCGCGCAGATCTGGAACAGCAGCGTGGACAACGTCCGGCTGCAGCCGGGCAGCCCGGCGTCGGTCGTGATCTACGTCGACAGCGGCTGGCCCCGGGCGTACGTCACCCGGCTGGGCGCCGGCCGCATCTACATGGGTACCCAGGCGGTGGACCAGGGCTACGACCGGACCCGGATCGCCACCCACGAGTGGGGACACATCCTCGGGCTGCCGGACCGGCGTACCGGGCTGTGCTCCGACCTGATGTCCGGCAGCAGCGCGCCGGTGTCCTGCCGCAACGCCTACCCGAGTGCCGCCGAGGCGGCCCGGGTCGACCAACTGTTCGCCCGCGCCGCCGCGACGGTCACCGACGCCTCCACCGCCGGCCGGTCCTACGTCTGGGCCGGCAACTGAACGACGACCTGCGGTCCCGCCACCGGCCCGGCCGGTAGCGGGACCGTCGCCGATCAGGCGCCGAGCGGGAACCGGTCCAGCACGACCGGCGCAACATCCGGGGTACGCATGTCGTAGCGGTAGCTGGTCACCTCGCCGGTGCCGGTGTCCAGGACGCTGAACACCGAGTAGTCGTTGCTCTGCACGAACGGCAACGGCGTACCGGCCGGGTCGGTGAGCGGCGCGACCGTCGGCACCTGCGGCTCCAGCCCGCCCGGGTTGCCCTGGGCCAGGTAGTTGTCCGGATTCCACGGCGCCGGCGGGACCGGCCGGGACCGGCCCGACAGCGGGTGGAACGCGCCGTACGAGTTGCCCACGTTGGAAGTCTCCAGGTAGTGGGTGCCGGAGGCGGCGGTGAACCGGTTCCACAGGTGTGAGTGACCGTTGAGCACCAGGTCCACCCCGGCGGACTCCAGCAGCGGGGCGACGTCGCGGGTCAGCACGTTGTCCGCGCGCGGGTAGTCGTACCGGACCAGTGTGTTGCCGGCGGCGTCGGTCTCCTCGGTGCGCACCGGGTCGGTGAACGGCGGGTTGACGTTGTCGCCCAGCCCGTGTGGGCCCTCGTGCAGCATCACTACCGTGTACTTCGCGTCCCGGAACTGCCGGCTGGCCACCTCACGCTGCAACCACCGGTACTGCCGGCTGCCGATGCCGATCTTCTCGAAGATGTGCGAACCCCAGCCCTGGGCGAGCAGGTCGTCGGTGGTCGCCGGAGCCTCGGTGTACCGGGTCCGCTGCCAGTTCGCCGGGTCGGCGGCGATGCCGGTGCCCCGCCAGATCCGGGTGGCGTACAGCGAGATCAGCCGGACGTCACCGACGGTCGTCGCGTACCAGCGCTCCCCGCCGGGTCCGCTGGTCGGCAGGGAGAAGATCTCCTCGTAGGTCTCGGTGTTGAACGAGTTCTCCAGGATCCAGCGTTCCTTGATCTTGCGGTTGTTCCGGGGGTTCACCTGCCGGGCGACCTTGCGGTACGCCGCCTCGGCCACCTCACGCGGCACCGGTGCGTTGAACGACTCGTTCAGCGTCGGCAGGCCGCTGCGGCCCTGCACCTCGTGGTTGCCGATCGCCGGGAAGATCGGCGCGTGCTGCAGGATCTCACCGCCGGTCCAGGTGACCCCGTTGACCGTCCGCGACGCCCGCCCCTGCAGCGCCGGGAAGAACGCCCCGCCGCGCTGGTCGTCGAACCACTCCGAGGCCCGGTCCGGGACGTTCACCAGGTCGCCGGCGAGGAACACCGCGTCGATCCGGCCGACCGTTTCGACCGCCTTCTGCAAATTCGCCGGGGTGTTCGGCATCGACTGGTGGTCGCTGGTCAGCAGGATCTGCTGCGCCTGGCCGGGGGCGGCGGCCGGCGCCAGGGTGTACGTGTCGGAAGCGACCAGCGCGCCACGCTCGATCGACACCACCCGGTACGGCGTCCGGCTGCCCACGCCGAGCCCGCGTACGGTCGCCTCGTGCCGCCAGATGTGCCGCCGGGTGATCTGCGTCGGCGGGTCCGGGATCTGCGAGGCGGTGTCCTCCGCCACCCGGGACAACTCGCCGGTCCGGGCCCGGAACACCCGTACCCCCCGGATCTTGCCGCCGGTGGCGGCGGCCCGCAGCTCGGCCCGGTTGAGCTCGCCGGCCCGGTGGCCGACCACCACGACGTGGTGCCGACCGGCGAACTCGGTCAACCAGACGACCCGGACGGAGTTCTTCGCCGGGGACTGCAGGAACGGTTCGGTGAGCAGGACCGGGTCGGCGCCGGTGCCGGCGCTCGCCCCGGACGGCGCCGCCGCGCCCATCAGTAGGGTCAGGACCGCGACGATCGCGGTGAACTGCCAGATCGGTCTGGACACGATGCCTCCACGCTGCGGGGATCAGACGAGCCGGAGCATCGCCGGCACAGGTGAACAGCACCGTCGAGGGAGGCTGACCAGCGGATGAACGCCCGTACCCGGCGGGTCAGCGGTGTACCAGCCCGCCACCGACCTCGATCACCTGACCGGTGACCGCACCGGAGTGAGGGCTGGCCAGGAAGCGGACGGTGGAGACGATGTCGTCAGGGTCGAGTCGGCGCTGCACCGCCTGCCGGTGCAGGATCGCGGCGTCAACCGCGGCCTCGTCGACCGGGGCGTTCCCGGCGAGTTCCCGTTCGCCCTCGGTACGGATCGCGCCCGGCGAGATCGCGTTGACCGTCGTGCCGTCGGGCCCGAACGCGCGGGCCAGCGAACGGGTGAGACCGACCAGCGCCGCCTTGCTCGACACGTACGACGGCCCGGACGGGCCGCCCAGGCGGACCGTGGCCGAGGTGACGTTGATGATCCGGCCGCCGCCACGGTCCCGCATCCCCGCCGCTAACGCCTGGCTGAGCAGCATCGGGGCGGTGACGTTGACCGCGAACGTCGCCTCCCATTCGGCCAGCGGCAACTCGTCGATCCAGACATTGGACGCCCGCGCCGCGTTGTTGACCAGTACGTCGACCGGTCCGGCCGCCTCGGCCAGGGCCAGCACCTCGGCGGGGACCGACAGGTCCGCCTCGACGATCCGGGCGTGCGCGCCGGCCGCCCGGCACCGTCCGGCGACGGCCTCCGCCTCGTCGGCGGCGGCCAGGTGGTGCAGCACCAGGGTCGTCCCCGGCGCGGCGAGACCGGTCGCGAGGGCCGCGCCGATGCCGCGTCGGGCCCCGGTAACCAGGATCGTCCGATTCATGAGCTGATCCTGCGGCCGGTCCACTGCCACGTCAACGACGACCGTCTCGCGTCGCTGTTGCCTGCGTCGTCGATGATCAACAGCATGGTCCTGAAACGCTGGGCGAACGCCCGGGAGAACCGCCGCCAGCGGCGCAGGTCGGCCCGCTCCCGCAGTGTCGACGGCTGCTGGGATGGCTGCGACTGCTGCGACCTGGGACTGTTCTCGACCCTGTTGACCGTCGGCGCGCTGGCGGCGACCGCCACCCGGGCACCCCTGCTGGACCGGGCGGGGGAGACGGCCATCCGCGGCTACCGGCGCTGGCTGTCGCCGTACTGGCCGGGCCGTTGCCGGTTCACGCCCACCTGCAGTGCGTACGGCCTGGCTGCGGTGCGCACCCACGGCCTCGGTATCGGCGGCCGGCTGGCCGCCGCCCGGCTGCGCCGCTGCCGCCCCGACGTGCCGTACGGCACCGTCGATCCGGTGCCGCACGGCACCCGGTGACGCCGCGTAGGACCGGCCAGCTGAACGGTGCCGCCGGCCAGCGGGTCAGCCGGCGGCCGGGCCGACCGAGGCCGCCGCGCGGGCGGCCGCCGCGTCCGGCGCGGCCAGCGCGGCCCGGGCCAGCCGCTGACAGTCCTCCAGGGTGTGCGCGGCGAGCGCGGCCCGCACCGCCGGCACCGACCGGGCCGACATCGACAGGCTGGACACCCCGAGCCCGGTCAGCACTACGGCCAGGGCCGGGTCGGCGGCCGCCTCACCGCAGACCCCGACCGGTTTGCCGGCGGCCGCACCGGCCCGCGCGCAGGCGGCGATCAGCTCCAGCAGGACCGGCTGCCACGGGTCGAGCAGGTCGGCCAGGTCGCCGCAGAGGCGGTCGGCGGCGAACGCGTACTGGCTCAGATCGTTGGTCCCGATACTGAGGAAGTCGACGTGCCGCAGCAGCGCCTCGGCCCGCAGCGCGGCCGCCGGGACCTCCACCATCACGCCCACTGTGGGTAGCCCGACCGCGCGGGCCAGCTCGGCGAACTCGGCCGCCTCCGCCGGCGTGGTCACCATCGGTGCCATCACCCACACCTCGGTGCCGGTGGCCCCAGCGGCCTGTGCGATCGCGTCGAGCTGGGTGCGCAGTACCTCGGGGCGGCGCCGGGCGGTCCGCAGCCCGCGTACGCCGAGCGCCGGGTTCGGCTCTTCGCCGGCGTGCAGGAACGGCAACGGTTTGTCCGCGCCGGCGTCCAGGGTCCGCAGCACCACCTTGCGGTCACCGGCGGCGGTGAACACCTTCGCGTACGCGGTGACCTGCTCGTCGTGACCGGGCGGCTCGGCGCGGTCCAGGTAGAGCAGTTCGGTGCGGAACAGGCCGACGCCTTCCACGTCGTCGACGAGGTCGGCGGCGGAGCCGACGTTGGCCAGCAGGGTCACCGGATGTCCGTCGGCGGTGCGTCCCGGGCCGCTGGTCGCCGCCAGTTCCGCCCGGCGTTGCTGTTCCCGCCGGCGGGTCTCGGCGACGGTGTCGTCGTCGACACCGGCGGTGACGTCGCCGGTGGTGCCGTCCACTGTGACCAGGGTGCCGTCCGGTAC
Organism: Solwaraspora sp. WMMD792; assembly: GCF_029626105.1. Lineage (NCBI taxonomy): Bacteria > Bacillati > Actinomycetota > Actinomycetes > Micromonosporales > Micromonosporaceae > Solwaraspora > Solwaraspora sp. WMMD792. The sequence continues at coordinate 2,376,194 of NZ_JARUBH010000009.1, read as the reverse complement.
GTCGAGAATGCCTGGGCACCGTACGACCGCCGGCAACCCGAGCGCCCGGGCCACGATGGTGGTGTGGCTGGTCGGCCCGCCGGCTGCGGTGACCAGGGCGAGCACCCGGGCCGGGTCGAGCCCGGCGGTGTCGGCCGGGGCCAGGTCCCGGGCGCTGAGGATGAACGGCACGCCCAGGTCGGGCACGCCGGGCATCGGTTCGCCCAGGCAGACCGCGACCGCACGGTCGCGCAGGTCGTCCAGGTCGGCGACCCGTTCGGCGAGGTACCCGCCGGCGGCCGCGAACGCCGCCCGGTGCTCGGCGAGCGCGGCGTCGATGGCGTGCGGCGCGTCGGCACCGGCGGCCACGCGGGCCCGTGCCGCCTCGTGCAGCACCGGGTCCTCGGCCATCATCACCTGCGCCCGCAGGATCTCCGCCGCCGTCGGGTCGGTCGCGGTGCCGGCCCGCCGGCCCAGCTCGGTGGCGACCGCCACCAGGGCGGCGACCGCCCGGTCCGCCTCGGCGGCCGAGTCGTCGACCGGCACCGGCGCGGGCAGCCGGGGCGCCTCGGCCACCCGGTGCACCGGGCCGGCGGCCAGCCCGGTGCTGACGCCGAGCCCGGTGTGCAGCTCAGCCACGACCGGCCGCCGTGGCACCGGCGCCGTCACCGCCGGGCTCGGCGTCGAGGTCGCGGGCGAGCAACGCGGCAAGCTCGTCGAGCGCGGCGTCGGCGCCGTCACCGTCGGCTTCCAGGGTCACCTCGGTACCCTGCTTCGCGCCGAGGGAGAGCACCGAGAGCATGCTGCGGGCCGGCACCGCCGGCCGACCGGCGGTGCTGATCATCACCGGCACCGGCGCGGTGGCGGCGGCGGCGACGAACAACGCGGCGGGCCGGGCGTGCAGTCCGCTGGCGGAGCCGACGGTGACGGTACGGGTAGGCATGGCTGCCTCCTTTGTCCCTGGTGGGGGTCAGGGCTCGATGGATTCCTGGGTCAGGGCTCGATGGTGACTTTGATGGCTTCGCCCCGGGCGACCACGTCGAAGGCGTCGAGGGCCCGGTCCAACGGCAGCCGGTGAGTGATCAGATCGGCGACCGGTACCGCGCCGCTGGCGATCAGGGCGAGCGCCTCGGCGTTGTGCGACGGGCTGGAGCCGTTGGCGCCGACGATGGTCAGCTCCCGGTAGTGCACCAGGTTGGAGTCGCAGGCGATGACCGGCTTGTCCTTGGGTAGACCGCCGAAGAAGCTGATCCGGCCCTGCCGGGCGGTCATCTGCAACGCCTGTTCCTGGGCGACACCGGCGGCGGTCGCGGTGATCACCACGTCGGCGCCGCGTCCGTCGGTCAACTTCTTGATCTCGTCGATCACGTCGGTTTCGGCACCGCAGACGGTGGCGTCGGGATGCACCAGCGCGGCGGCCAGGTCGAGCCGCTCCCGGTTGACGTCGACCAGGAAGACCCGGGCGGCGCCGCGCGAGCGGGCCAGCCGTACGTGCAGGCAGCCGATCGGGCCGGAGCCCATGATGACGACGTCGTCGCCCGGGCCGACCCGGGCCAGGTTCTGCCCGTTGAGTACGCAGGCGAGCGGCTCGGCCACCGACGCCTCGGCGTAGCTGACCCCGTCCGGGATGCGGTTGAGCCCGTCGACGGCGAGCACCTTGGCCGGGACCACCATGTGCTCGGCGAACCCACCGTCGTAGTGGTAGCCCATCGACTCCTGGTTGGGGCAGACCGTCATCCGGCCGCGCCGGCACTCGCCGCAGGTGCCGCACGGGATGGCCGCGATCACCTGGACCCGGTCGCCAGCCTGCCACCCGGTGACCTCGGCGCCGACCTCGACGACCTCGCCGGCGATCTCGTGGCCCATCACCCGGGGCGGGGCGATGTGGTGATGACCGTAGTTGCGGATCTTGACGTCGGTGCCGCAGGTCGAACAGGCCCGGACGCGGATCAACACGTCGCCGGGGCCGGGCTGCGGCTGCGGTGCCTCCTCGATCCGGACGTCGCCGGGGGAGTGGAACCGGACGACCTTCATGTGGAGCTCTCCTCTCCTACCGGCGCGAGCAGCCGGAGCACGTCGTCGATCTCGGTGGCCTCCCGCAACTCGCGGGCCTGTTCCGGGTCGAGCAGGATCTGGGCGAGGGCGGCGAGCAGCTCCACGTGGCCGTCGCCGCGCGCCGCGATCGCCACGCAGACGGTGACCGGGGATCCGGCCCAGTCCACCCCGTCGGGGAAGCGCAGCACGGCGAGCGCGTCGCGGCGTACCGCTTCCTTGCCGGCCAGGGTGCCGTGCGGGATCGCCACACCTTCCCCGACGTAGGTGGAGATGGACTGCTCGCGCTGCAGCATCGCGGCGATGTACTCCTCGGTGACCGCACCGAGCTCGACCAGCACTTCGCCGCAGCGGCGCACGGCGGCGACCCGGTCGCCGGCCTGTTCGGTCAGCCGGACGGCCCGGCGCTCGAGCAGAGCGCCGGGGTCCGATTGCGGTTCAGCCATCGAGTTGGCCGCCCTGCTGCACTGCGGCCACCAGCCGGGCGACGGCCGGGTCGCCGAGGAAGATCTGCACCGGGACGACCACCTTGCCGGGTGCGCTGACGCGGGCCCGGTCGGCCAGCCCTTGGTGGCAGACAATGACGTCGGCGTCGGCCGGAATGGAGTTGACCGGGGTGTGCTCGACGGTCACCTGCTGCTTCTTGAGCTGCTTGCGCAGTTGGCTGGCGAGCATGACGCTGCTGCCCATGCCGGCGTCGCAGGCGACGACGACCTTGCGGATGCTCTGGGCGTCGATGGTGGCCATCGTCATGCCTCCGTGGCGGTCGGCCGGTGGGTACCGGCGGTCGGGGTGGCGTGGTACGCGTGCGCACCGGCGGGCGTGTCCGTGGTGACGGCCTGCGGGCCGGTGTTCTCCTCGACCGGTTCCTTGCCCTCGCCGCGGCCGAAGCCGAGCAGCACCGAGGCGACCGCGAAGGAGACCGCCGCGGAGATGATCACGCCGAGCAGGACGCCGAACCAGCCGCCCCGGGGAGTGACCGCGAAGTAGGCGAAGATGCTGCCCGGCGACGGGGTGGCGACCAGACCGGCACCGGTGACCATGAAGGTCCACACACCGGCCGCGCCGCCGGCGATCATGGCGAGGATCAGCCGCGGCTTCATCAGCACGTACGGGAAGTAGATCTCGTGGATGCCGCCGAGGAAGTGGATGATGATCGCTGCCGGGGTGCTGGCGCGCAGCAGCCGGGGGCCGAACAGCAGGAAGGCGACCAACAGGCCGAGACCCGGGCCGGGGTTCGACTCGATCATGAACAGGATCGAGTCGCCGTCGGTGGCCGCCTCGGCGACGCCCAGCGGACCGAACACGCCGTGGTTGATCGCGTTGTTGAGGAACAGCACCTTGGCCGGCTCGACCAGGATCGACACGAACGGCAGCAGGCTGTGATTGACCATCCAGTCCACCGCGGATCCGGCGGCGTCGGTGACGGTCTGCACCACCGGGCCGATCACCCAGGTGCCGACCAGCGCCATACCACCGCCGATGATGCCGGCGGAGAAGTTGTTGATCAACATTTCGAAGCCGGCCGGGATCTTGTCCTCGATCAGGCCGTCGAAGAGCTTCAGCAGGTACGCGGTCAGCGGGCCGATGATCATCGCACCGAGGAACATGGGGATGTCGGCGCCGACGATGATGCCGACCGTGGCGACCGCGCCGACCACCGCGCCGCGCTGGCCGTGCACCAGCCGGCCACCGGTGTAGCCGATCAGGACCGGCAGCAGCGTCAGGATCATCGGGTCGACGAGTTCGGCCAGGGTCGCGTTGGGGATCCATCCGGTGGGGATGAACAGCGCGGTGATCAGACCCCAGGCGATGAACGCGCCGATGTTGGGCATCACCATGCCGGCGAGGTAGCCGCCGATTCTCTGGATCGTGGCCTTTACCCCGGTGCCCTGCACCTGGGGTGTGTAGTCGGTGGCCATGGTCTGCTGCTCCTTCTATGTGCGGGGGTAGGGAGTAGGCGATCGGTCTGGGGTATCGAGGTGACGGGTCATCCTTGGGTGACGAGTTGTTGCAGGTCATCCGGTCGGGGGTGCAGTCGTACGGTGTGCCGGCGCAGGTCGGCCGGCCCCGGCATCCGGCTGCCCGGCAGGCTGACCGCCGCCGCCCCCCAGGCCAGCCCTTCGGCGAGGGCGTCCGGCCCGCTGGCACCTGCGGCGAGGAAACCGGCGAGCAGCGCGTCACCGGCGCCGACCGTGCTGCGCGGCTGGTCGACGGGGGAGTCGCCGGTGCGCACCCCGTCGGCGTCGACCAGCACGGCACCCTGCGCCCCGAGGCTGGCCAGCACGGTGCCGGCACCCCAGGCGCGGACCTGTCGGGCGGCGTGGACCACGTCGCCGAGGCCGTCCAGCGGCCGCCCGACGGCCTCGGCCAGCTCCTCCCGGTTGGGTTTGACCAAATCGGCTCCGGCCTCGGCGGCGGCCCGCAGCGGTGGGCCGCTGGTGTCGACGGCGAGCCGGAGCCCGGCGTCGAGCAACTGCCGGCACAGCGCGGTGAACCCGTCCACCGGCAGTCCCGGTGGCAGACTGCCGCAGACCACCACCCAGTCGGCCTGGTGCGCGGTGTCCAGCAGCCGGGCGGTGATCGCGTCGAACTCCTCCCGGCTCAGGGTCGGCCCGGGCTCGTTGACCTTGGTGACGGTGCCGTCCGGCTCGGCGAGGGTGATGTTGGACCGGGTCCGCCCGGCGATCGGCACGGCGACCACCTCGACCCCCTCGGCGGCCAGCAGCCGGACGAGTTGACCGCCCTCGTCGCCGCCGCAGGGCAGCACGGCGACCGACGGTACGCCGTTGGCGAGCAGCGCCCGGGACACGTTGACGCCTTTGCCACCGGGGTCCAGGCGGGCACCGGTGGCCCGGATGACCTCGCCGCGGACCAGGTCGTCGATCTCGACGGCGCGGTCCAGACTGGGGTTGAGGGTGAGGGTGAGGATCATGCCCGTACCACCCGTGGCCCGGCCGCTTCTACCTCGGCGACGAGGTCCGCGTTGAGGCCGTTGTCGGTGATCAGCGTGTCGATGTCGGCGAGCCGGCCGAACCGGGCCAGGTAGTCGTTGCCGATCTTGGTGTGGTCGGCCAGCACGACCGACCGGCGGGCGGCGCCGATCATGGCCCGCTTGACCGCCGCCTCGGCCGGGTCCGGTGTGGTCAGACCACGCTCGACGGAACAGCCGTTGGTGCCGATGAAGGCCACGTCGACGTACACGTCGGCGAGTGGACGAAGCGCCCAGTCGTCGACGGTGGCCATCGTGCGACCGCGTACCCGGCCGCCCAGCAGCAGGACGTTGAGGTTGCTGCGGGCACCGAGGACGGTGGCCAGCGCCGGCGAGTTGATCACGACCGTGAGTTCCCGGTCGGCCGGCAGGATCGCGGCCAGCCGGGCGGTGGTGGTGCCGGCGTCCAGGATGATCGCGCCCTCGTGGGGCAGCTCGGCCAGCGCGGCCTTGGCGATCCGTTCCTTCTCGGTGGTCAGCACCGCGTCCCGGGTGGCGAGCGCGGGCTCGAAGCCGATCCGTTCGACCGGGATCGCACCGCCGTGCACCCGACGCAGTACGCCGGCCCGCTCGAGGGTGGTGAGATCGCGCCGGATCGTCTCGGCGGTCACGTTGAGTGACTCGGCGAGCGCGGTCACGTCGACCCGCCCGTCGGCCCGGGCCAGCCGGACGATCTCCTGCTGCCGTTCCTCGGCGTACATGTGGTTTCACCGCCGTTTCGTTTTGCTTCAGGTTTGTTTACGCCCGAGCTTGTGGGATGTCAAGAGGGGCGGCGAACGAATTTGGATCTTGGCCGCTCGGCTGACCTGCGGAACTGGCGGTGCCGCTCCTTGGCCGGTAGGTCGGCCGCAACCGGGAATCCGCTCATCCACCGGCCGTCCGCCGGTCGCCCACCCGAACATGGCTGTCTGCCTGGCTGCGCCGGCCGCAGCGAATGGGGTAGGTCTGACCGGCGACGCCGGTCGACCGGGGTCAGGCCGGGACACCGGCGGGCCAGGGGGTCAGGCTGAGGTGCCGGCGGGTCAGGCTGGGGTGCCGGCGGGCCAGGGGGTCAGGCCGGGTCGCCGTGACCCGTGCCCGCCGGGGCGGGGCCGGGCCTGACCAGGTCGGGCCGGGTCGCCTCCAACGCCGCCGCCACGGCGAGGACGGTGCGGTCGTCGCCCGGCCGCGCGCCGAGCTGCACCCCGATCGGCATCCCGGCGTCGTCGCGCCCCCAGGGCAGACTGATCGCCGGCCCGCCGGTCACGTTGAACATTCCCACGAACGGCGAGATCGCGAAGATCTCTCGAAACAGCTCGCCGGCCGGCCGGTCGGTGTGCAGCTGCCCGAGCGGTGGTGCCGGCCGCGCGGTGGTCGGGCTGAGCAGCAGGTCGACGCCGTCGAGGACGGCAGCCAGCTCACCGGCGAGCCGGCGCAGTGCCATCGTCGCCCGGACCTGGGTACGGGCATCGGCCCGCCGGCCCCGCTCGACGAGGTCGAGCACCGCCGGTTCCAGAGTGTCCGGCCCGGCGTACCGTCCGGTGGCGGCGCAGATGTCGTCGACCGCGGTGGCCAGGTGGCCGGCGATGACCGCACCGAGCACCGGGCCGAGCCGGCCGGCCGGCTCCACCGGCCCGACCGGGACCACCCGGTGACCGGCGGCGGCCAGCTCGGCTGCGACGGACTCGGCGGCACCCCGGTACGCCGGATGTACCGGGGTGCCGTCGGGTGCCTCGGTGAGCAGCCCGACCCGCAGGGCCCGGCCGGGACCCGTCGAACCGACCGCACCAGTCCACTGGACACCGTCCACCGGGTACGGCTCGCCGGCGGCCAACCCGCTGCTGACGGCCAGCAACAACGCGGAGTCCGCGACGGTGCGGGTGATGGCGTGCTCGTGGCTGAGCCCCGACCAGTCGTCCACCCGGTACGGCCCGGCCGGGTTGCGGCCTCGGGTCGGCTTGAAGCCGATGACGCCGCACCAGGCCGACGGGATCCGGATGGACCCGCCGCTGTCGCTGGCGTGCGCCGCCGGCACCATCCCCGCGGCAACCGCCACGGCCGCGCCGCCGCTGGAGCCACCGGCGGACCGGTCCGGCCGCCACGGGTTGCGGGTCGGCCCGTGCAGCACCGGCTCGGTGGTGATGTTCAGCCCGAACTCCGGCGAGTTGGTCCGTCCGATGATCAGCGCTCCGGCCTGTTCCAGGCGGCGCAGCAACGTGCTCGTACCGGCCGGTGCCAGGCCGACGGCCAGCCGGCTACCCCGGGTCAGCGGAAAGCCGGCGACCTCGGCGTGCAGGTCCTTGACCAGGTACGGCAGCCCGGCCAGCGGTCCGACCGGTCGGCCACCGGCGGCGGCCAGGCGACGCAGCGCCGGTTCGGAGTCGACCGCCACCACCGCGTTGAGCCCGGCGTCACGCTCCTCGATGCGGCGTACCGCCGCCTCGACGACCTCCCGGGCGTGCACCCGGCCGGACCGTACGGCGGCGGTCAGCTCGATGATCGACCCGTCCAGTAGCTCCAATGCCCCGCCTCCCGTTCGAGCCCCACCCGGTCGACGGGTGGTCAGTCCGCCGCCGCCTCGACCAGCTTCGCCGCCAGCGACTGCGGATCGGTGAACAGGACCTCGTGTGAACCCGGCATCTCGACCAGCCGGAACTCGCCGAGCCGCTGCGACTGGCCGGGATGCCAACGGAACTCGTCTGGCGGGAACGCGACGTCGTCGACCGCGTACAGGTACGAACGGGGGACCGGCAGGTCGGCGAACCCGGGCAGCGCGACCGGTTCCGCGGCCCGGGCCAGTGGCTCCGGGGTCAGCCGCGCGTAGGCGGCGCGGGCGGTCTGCTCGTCGGCGTCGCTGATGAACGCTCGGAACGCCTCGTACGGCAGCATCAGGGTGCCTTCCGGGGTGGCCAGGCTGGTGAAGGCGGCGGCGGCCGACGGCGGCACATGCTGGAAGATGGTGTCGCCATCGGCGAGGACGTACGCGTTGTGGAACACCAGGCGGCGGAGCCGGTCCGGTACGGCGACCGCGACGGCCTGCACGACCGCACCGCCGAGGCTGTGTCCGACGAGCACCACGTCGCGCAGGTCGGCCCGCCTGATCAGTTCGGCGACGGCACCGGCGGTGCGTGCGAAGGTCACCGTCGGGTCGGCGGCGGCGCCGTTGCCCGGCAGGGTGGGCGCGTGGACCTCGTGTCCGGCGGCGGTGAGTACCTGCCGGACGCCGTCCCAGCAGCTGCCGTCGTGCCAGGATCCGTGGACGAGAACGAAACGCATGTCGGGTGCCTCCGTCGCGGTCGGTGGGCCCGACGGTAGGCCGGCCGGCGCACGGCGGGTTATCGCCGTCGCGCCGGATCGCTGTCGGGATCCTGCCCGCTGTGGCCGGCCGGTCGGCCGGCGCGTTGCTCGCTGCGCCACCGCGCGGGCGGGGCGCCGTACCGGGTGCGGAAGAGTGCTCCAAGATGCGACGCCGACGCGAAGCCGTACCGGTGGGCGAGCTGCGCGACCGGGACGTCGGACCCGGCGAGCGCGATGGCGCAGGCGTCCAGCCGACGCTGCTGGATCCAGCGGTGCGGGGTGGTGCCGTCGGCGGCGAACGCCCGGTGCAGCTGCCGCGGGGACACCGCCAGCCGGCGGGCCAACCACGGCACCGACAACGCCGGTTCGGCCAGCGAGTGCTCGATCAGCCGTTCCGCCGCGGTGCGCAGCGCGGCCACCGGGTCGGCGTCGACGGCGACGCCGGCACCGTGCAGCGTGGCGGTGAGGGTGGTGTCGACCATGGCGGCGACCGCTGGCCGCTGCCCGGCCCTGGCGGCTGCGGCAGCGTTCATCAGGTGCGGCAACTGCCGGCACAACGCCCGGCCCACCGGGTCCAACGCCGCGGAGCGCACCGGCCCGTCGAGGCCGGGGAAGCGGGCCGTGACGAGTGCGCGGGGCAGCGCCACGAACAGCACGTGGGCCGGTGCCGGGTAGTCGACGTCGAACGCCTCTGAGCCGGGGACGACGACCAGCCGGTCCGGGCCGATCGGGTCGGTGCCGCCCCGATGCGTGATGCTGCCGGTGGCCCGCTGGCCGAGTAGCAGGAACACCCCGTCCGCGGCGTCGGGTCCGGTGGTGTCGTGCGGTCGGCGGGAGGAGTGCAGCGCGGCGACCGCGGCGGAGATGAGCCGCAAGGGTCCCAGTGGCACCTCGGTGATGCGGGCACGGAACCGGCTCGGATCGCGGATCGTGACGGTCTGCTGCACCAGGGTGTGTCGCAGCGCGGAGTTGAACTCGCGCAGCCCGGCCGGCCCGTCGAAACCCTGGCGTCGCAGCGGCACGCGTCCTCCCTCTGCCGGCCCGGTCGGTGCTGCTGACCTGCTGACCTGCGGACCAGCTGACCTGCGGATCAGCGTACCGGTCCGGGTCCCATGGTCACTCGAGCCGACGGCAACGACTCAACCAATGTTCCGATTTACGGCGAACGACACGCTTGGTCGTATTCATTCTGTTACAAAGCTTTTGTCAGTTGAGTAGCTACTTCTGGAGGCCCGTCCATGACCTCGCCAGCGGCCTGCCTCGCAGCCGAACCGACGATGCCGACCAGTCGTCCCCGCCGCTACGACCGGGTCAAGCGGGTGTTCGACGTCGTGGGCGCGGCGACCGCCCTGGTCGTCGGCGCGCCGCTGTTGGCGGGGGTCGCCCTGCTCATCCTCGCTACGCTGGGCCGGCCGGTGTTCTTCCGGCAGGTGCGACCCGGCCGGGACGGCGAACTCTTCGAGATGGTCAAGTTTCGCACCATGCTCAAGGTGGATCCGGCCCGCGGCCTGGTCACCGACGCCGACCGGCTCACGCCGGTCGGCCGCTGGCTGCGCGCCAGCAGCCTCGACGAACTGCCCGAGTTGTGGAACGTCCTGCGCGGTGAGATGAGCCTGGTCGGCCCGCGTCCCCACCTGGTGAAGTACCTGGAGATCTACACGCCCTGGCAGGCCCGACGGCATGAGGTGCGACCCGGAATCACCGGCCTGGCCCAGGTCCGCGGCCGCAACGAGCTGGCCTGGGAGGACAAGTTCGCCTACGACATCGAGTACGTGGACAATCGCAGTCTCCGGCTCGACCTGCGGATCCTGGTCGAGACCGTCCGGGTGGTGCTGCGCCGGGAAGGGATCGCCGCGCCGGGGGCGGTCACCTGGCACGAGTTCACCGGGACCCCGACGCCGCCGGACCCGGTCCCGGCGGCCGGCCCGGTCCCGGCCGCCGCGCCCGACGGTTCGGCAGCAACCTCCCGTCGACCCCGCGGTGACCTGGCCGGCCGGTGCCGCAGTTGAGCCGGACCAGGATCCTGCTCTTCGGCTCCACCGGACTGCTGGGCCGGCAGATCCACGCTGCGCTCACGGCGGACGCGGTGGTGACCGCACCGACCCGGGCCGACTGCGATCTCGCCACGACGGGCGTGGCCGAACTCGCCCGGCTGCTCGCGGCCGTCCGGCCGGACGTCGTGGTCAACTGCGCCGGCCGCACCGTTGGTGACAACGCCGAGCTGATCCGGATCCACCTACAGGCTGTGGCCGCGCTCGCCGAGGCGATGGCCGACGTCGTGCCCGGCACCCGGCTGGTGCGGATCGGCTCCGCCGCCGAGTACGGCGTCGTGCCCAGTGGCCGCCCGGTGGGCGAGGACGATCCGGCCAGGCCGGTGAGCCCGTACGGGTTCAGCCACCTGGCCGCCACCCAGTTCGGCGAACTGGTCAGCACCGACGGACGGGTCGAGGTCGTCACGTTGCGGGTGTTCAACCCGGTCGGGCCGGGCCTGCCGGTGGACAGCGCGCTGGGGCGGGCGGCCGCTCTGCTGCGCTGCGGCGGGCGGTCACCGCTGGCGGTGCGGCTGCTGGACACCGTGCGCGACTTCGTCGACCTGCGCGACATCGCCGCCGCGGTCCGCGCCGCCGCGCTCGCCACCCGCCTGCCGCACCGGCTGTTCAACGTGGGCAGCGGGCGGCCGGTCGGGGTCCGGGAGGCGGTCACCTGTCTGGCCCGGGCCGCTGGTCACAGCGGCGAACTCGGTACGGGGGAGTTTTCCCCGACGGTGAACCGGTCCGCCGCCGTCCCCTGGATGTGCGCGGACATCAGCCGTGCCCGGCAGGTGCTCGGCTGGTCACCCAGCTACGACCTGACGGACTCGGTGAAGGCCCTGCTTGCGGATCACCACGACGGTGGCCCCCACAGCCGCAGATAGCGGCTGACCATCGCGTTGGTCTGCCGCGGCACCTCGAACTGGAAGAAGTGGCCCGAGCCCACCACCTGGCCGATCACGGCCTCGGGCACGAGCTCCCGGAGCCGTCCGTAGTCGGCGAACGGTGCCGGGCCACCGATGTAGAGCAGCCGGCGTCCCCACGCGGTCAGCGCGGCGTCGCCACCGGCCTCGACGAAGTCGGCGAGACCGTCGAGGGTGGCGGCGGCGACGGTGTCACTCGGCCGCAGCATCTGGTCGATCGTCCAGTCGACCAGCCGGGGGTCCGACTCGGGAATGAAGAACGACCGGATGATGTCGATCCGGGCCTGGCGCGGGTCCGCGCCGCGGATGGACTCCGCCAGCGCGGCCACCTGCTCCGAGGTGCCGGGCGGCACGGCCACCGACGCGTCCAGCAGCAGCAGCGCCGCGACCCGGTCGGTCGCCTGCGCGGCCGCGGCCAACGACCAGACCCCGCCCATGCTGTGCCCGATCAGCACGACGTCGTCCATCTCGAGTTCGACCATCAGGTCCCGCAGGTCGGCACCGAGTTCGGGAACGCTGAAGCCGCGGTCTCCGGCGGGGCTTGCACCGTGTCCCCGCATGTCCACCGAGATGATCCGCCGCCGCCAGCTGGCCAGGTGGGCGGCGAGTGGCTTCATGAACCGGTGGTTACAGCACCACCCGTGTACGAGCAGGACGTCCTGTCGGCCGCGGCCGGTCTGCCAGTAGCGCATCCCGGCGGCCGTGCGGTCGTGACTCACGTTGGCCTCCTTCGCTTCGGCACATGCCGTGCCCCCGATACGGCCTGTAATCATTGTGCCTCATCTGGTTACTTTCGGCATCCGTGGTCTACCGTCCGTCTCCTGCCGGTCACGGATCACCCGCCCTGGGTGATCCCCTGCGGGTGGTGGACGGGTCATGCTGGCGCCAGGTGGACCGACGGAGGACGACTGAGGGGAGCGGCGATGACCGACGTGATCGGTCAGTTCTTCGACGGTCTCCAGGCGCGCGGCGACGGTCGACTGCCGCCGCCGGTCAGCGGCACGATCCGGTTCAACCTCACCGCCCCGGACGGCGGTATCCGCAGCTGGTCGGTGACGTATCGGGACGGCCATGCCGTGCTCGAGCGTGACCCGGAGCAGGTCGACTGCACCATCGACACCTCGGAGGAGACCTTCCAGGCACTGATCGAGGGCCGGGAGAACAGCATCTCGTTGCTGCTGCGCAACGGCGTGTCGGTCCGGGGCGACCTGCCGCTGTTCCTGACCTTCCGCCGACTGCTGCCGCTGCACGCGGACAGCGCCGGGGCGGAGTCGAGGGCCCGGCCGGTCGCCGAGCCGGTCGGCGCCCGCCCGGCCACCGCGAAGCCGGTCAGCATCCTCTACGGAAACCTGTTCATGGTCAGCGACCGCCGGGGCGACATCGAACCGGTGCCGTCCGCACCGTTCGGCTTGTTCTTCTACGACACCCGCTTCCTGTCCTACTGGCGGCTGACCGTCGACGGACAACGGATGAACACCCTGTCCATCGACGACCTGCAGTACTTCGAGTCGCGGTTCTTCCAGGTGCCGGGCGAGCCGACGCACTACGTGGACGCCACCATCTCGGTGTTCCGGCACCGCTGGATCGGCGACGCGTTCACCGAGCAGATCGCCGTGTTCAACCACCGGGAGGAGCCCGTCCGGCTGAGCCTGCGCATCGACGCGGGGGCCGACTTCGCCGAGGTGCTGGAGGTCAAGGACGGTTACCACACCGAGCGCGAAATCGAGGTTACGGCCGAGCCTGACGCGCTGCGGTTCCGCTACGAGCGGGGCACCTACTTCCGTGAGACGATCCTGTCCAGCAGTGTGCCGGCCAGCATCGATCCCGGCGGCTTGACCTTCGAGCTGGCCCTCGACGCCCACGACACCTGGTGCACCGATCTGACGGTGAAGACCTTCGTCCGTGGGGCCGGGAACCGCGATCTGCGCGAGAGCCTGCGCAGCTACGCCGAGCGGCCCAAGCCCGAAGTGCACCGGGAACTCGACGAGTGGATGGCCCGGGCACCGAAACTGACCTGCGACCATGAACCGCTGCGGGAGGCGTACCAGCAGAGCGTCGTCGATCTGGCGGCGCTGCGCTACAAGGGCGTCAACTTCCGTGACATGCTGCCGGCGGCGGGGATGCCCTGGTTCATGACGTTCTTCGGCCGGGACAGCCTGATCAGCTGCCTGCAGGCGCTACCGTTCCTGCCCGCCACCACCGTGCCCGCGTTAGCGATCATGGCGCTGGCGCAGGGCACCCGCGAGGATCCGTTTCGGGCCGAACAGCCCGGCAAGATCCCCCAGGAGAGCCGGTACGCGGAGGCCGCGCTGTTCAACGAGGTCTCGCACGCCTCGGACTTCTCCGCCGCCGACACCACCCCGTTGTTCATCGTGCTGCTCGACGAGTACGAACGGTGGACCGGCGACACCGCACTGGTACGTGACATGGAATTCGAGGCCCGCGCGGCACTGGACTGGATCGACCGGCACGCGGATCTGGTCGGCACCGGATACGTCTGGTACGGGCCCCGGCCGGCCCGCACCGGGGAGCTGAACCAGAGCTGGAAGTGCTCGCCGGGCGCGGTCAGCTTCCAGGACGGGCGGGAGGCGACCTTCCCCCAGGCGACCTGCGAGATCCAGGGCTACGTGTACGACGCGCGGTTGCGTGGCGCCCGGCTGGCCCGGACCTGCTGGGGTGACCACGCCTTCGCGGACCGGCTCGAACAGCAGGCGGCCGAGCTGCGGGACCGGTTCAACCGGGACTTCTGGATCGCCGACCGCGGCTACTACGCCCACGCGCTGCAGGCCGACGGCAGCCGGGTCGACGCGCTCACCTCCAACATCGGTCATCTGCTGTGGAGCGGCATCGCCGAACCCACCAAGGCACGGTCGGTCGTACGGCATCTGATGAGTCCGCAACTGTTCGGCGGCTGGGGGATCCGCACCCTCGCCACCGAGGCGCGGCGGTTCAACCCGGTCGGCTACCACACCGGCTCGGTCTGGCCGTTCGACAACTCGCTGATCGCCTGGGGACTGTGGCGGTACGGCTACCGGGAGGAGGCGGCCCGGGTGGCCGGGGCGGTGCTGGAGGCGTCGCAGTACTTCGGGGCCCGGCTGCCCGAGTGCTTCGCCGGCTACGACCGGTCGTTGACCAAGTACCCCGTCCCGTACTCCGCCGCGGGCAGCCCGCACGCCACCTCGGCCGGCGCGACGCTGCTGTTCCTGCGGGTGCTGCTCGGTCTCGACCCGTACGACGGCGACCTGATCATCGACCCGGCCGTTCCGGAGGGGATGGGGCACATCGAGCTGCACGACATCCCGGGACGCTGGGGCCTGCTCGACGCCTTGGGTCGGGGCCGGCGTGACCTGGCCCGGCCGCGTCGCCGCACCCGCCGTCCCGGTGATCCGCTGCGGGCGGCGCTATGACCTCGCCGCCCGTCACCGCTACCACGACCTGGCGCAACTGGTCCGGTGGGTTGACCTTCGAGCCGGCCACGGTGGCCCGGCCGGAGTCGGTCGCCGCGCTGTGCCGCGTCCTGCGCGCCGCCGCCGAGCAGGCGGTGACGGTACGGCCGGTTGGCGCCGGGCATTCGTCCGCGCCGCTCGTGCAGACCGGGGACGTCCTGCTTAGCCTGGACCGGCTGCCCGCCGGGGTACTCGAACCGCCGCACAACCGGCAGATCTGGGTCGGTGCCGGCACCCGGCTGCACGACCTGGGCCGCCAGTTGCGCCACCACGGACTCGCGATGCCGAACCTCGGCGACGTCGACACCCAGGCGTTCGCCGGTGCCGTCTCGACCGGTACCCACGGCAGCGGCCTGGGCCTGCCGAACCTGTCCGCCCAGGTGACCGGGGTCCGACTGGTCACCGCGGCCGGACAACCGGTGCAGATCGACGCCGACAGCGACCCCGACCTCTTGCCGGCCGCCCAGGTGTCGCTCGGCGTGCTGGGTGTGTTCACCGCGCTGCGGACCCGGCTGGTCCCCGCGTTCCAGGCCCGGCGGCGGGAGTGGGGCCTGCCGGTGGAGGCGTGCCTGACCACGTTCGACGAGCTGCTGAAAATCAACCGCAACGTCGACTTCTACTGGTATCCGCGGCGTGACGACGCGCACCTGCGGACAGTGAACCCGGTTACCGACGATCCCGGCCCGGACACGCTGCCCGGCAGCGGCTGCACCGAGGAACGGATCGGCTCCAGCGACGCCGCGCTGATCAAGCGGCGGTCCCTGCGTTTCCACGAGATCGAGTACTTCGTTCCGGCCGCGGCCGGTCCGGCCTGCTTCCGAGAGGTCCGGCACCGGATCCGGACCCGGCACCGGGAGCACGCCGCCTGGCGGGTGCTCTACCGGTATGTGGCTGCCGATCAGGCGTTCCTCAGCCCGGCGTACGGTCGGGACAGCATCACCATCTCGGTGCACCAGAACGCGACGCTGCCGTACCGCGAGTTCTTCGCCGACGTGGAACCGATCTTCCTGGCCCATGATGGGCGGCCGCACTGGGCGAAGATCCACCGGCTGGAAGGCCGGGATCTGCTTGCCCGCTACCCGCAGGCGGACCGGTTCCTCGCCGTCCGTGAGCGACTCGATCCCGACGGGCGGTTCCTCACCGACTACCTGCGTCGGCTGCTCGGCCTGTGACCGAGCTGCTAGGCCGGTGACCGAGCTGCGGCTGGGCCGGTGACCGGGCTTGCGGGTCCGGCCCATCCGGCGGGCCTAAGATTGCCCCGTCCCGCAACCGGGTAGCAGAGGCACCGTCCGCCGCATCGACGGGCCACAAGATTCGCCGCGCCACGGGCGGGCAGGAACTGGAGTGGGGAGCCGTGCGACCGACCGCAGCCAGCAACGAACCGTCCACCGACCTGCCGGGCGGCACGCCACCCGGGACGTCGCGCCGGGCGTTGATCGCCGTCGCCGTCGTCGCCGCCCTGCTGGTGGCGGCGACGATCGTGGCGGTGGTGGTGAACGCAGTGGGCTCACGCCCGGCTACCGACGGCGACGTGGCGTGGACGGTGCAGACACCGCGCGAGGGGTGGACCGAGGCGCGGCTGGAGATCCCCGACGGTGCACCAGAGATTCAGGTGGTAGCCGCCGACCTCGGTGATCAGCTGCTGCGGGCGGAGACTCCGGTCGGCGGTGCGGCCGCGCCGGAGGTGACCACCTCCGACGGCGTGGTCCGGGTCGGACTGACCGATACCGGGTACGACGGTGCCGGCGAGCTGCGAGTCACCGTCCACAGCGATCTGCTCTGGTCGGTCCGGGTGCTGGGCGGGGCGACCAGCACCCGGGTCGATCTGACCGGTGCCCGGGTCTCCCAGGTGGACGTCGCAGGTGGCGCCAGCGCGTTGGACCTGGCGCTGCCCGAGCCGTCCGGCACGGTCGTTGTCCGGATGTCCGGCGGCGTCAGCACCTGGCGGATCGAGTTGCCGGAGCGGACGCCGGTGCGGATCCGGCTGGGCTCCGGCGCGGGCAGCGTCGACCTGGACGGCGAGCGGCGCGACGGGGTTGCAGGCGGCGAGTCGGTGATCTCGACGGACTGGGACGAGGCCACCGACCGCTACGACATCGACGCCGTCGCCGGGGTCGCCGACCTCACGGTGACCCGGCGGTAACCAGGCTTTCCCCGCCGGCTGGGGCGCCGCCTTGGTGAACGGCGCTGGCCGGCTCAGCGGCGCGTCGGAAGGTCCTGTCGTTCAGCGGCATGCGCGCCGAGCGTCGGTGCGCCGCCATGCAGGAGCGCCTGAGCGGTGTGGACGGCAGTCTCCGGGGCCTCCTCCGGCGCGGGGAACGCCGGCAGGTGCCGGTCGGCCCGGCCGGCGAACAGCGCCACCTCGTAGGCCACCGAGTCCATGTCGGAGCCGGCGTCGAAGACGGCTGCGATGATGGCACCACCGGGTGTCGCGGCGATGAACAGGAACGCCGTACCCATCTGGACGACGATCTGTCGAACCCGGCCGGTGTCGGCGTGCTGACCGACCGCGACGGCGAGGGCGCGCAGACCCGCCACCAGGCCGGACAGCTGTTCGCCCAGCTCGTGGTCGACCCCTTTGGACCAGGCCAGAAGGATGCCGTCGGGGGAGAGCGCCACCGCCTGTTGCGCCTGCGGCACCCGGTCCACCAGGTCGTCCAGCAGCCGGGAGACGTCACCAGTGGTGACCACGGGGTATGCCATGGAGGGTCTCTCTTTCGGTCGGTGCGCGTTCCCGGCCAAACAGTACCCTCGACCTGACCCGTCAGTGCGTAACGGCACGAATCACCGGAATAGATTTCTGATCCATGGTGGAGGCGCGGGCCGCGCCTGCGGCGAGTGGGACGACGAGCGGGGTGCCGCTGGCCGGGTCCTCGATGACCATCACCCGCAGCCCGAACACCTCCCGGACCAGCTCTGGAGTCAGGATCTCGCCCGGTGCGCCGCTGGCCAGCACCTGTCCGTCCTTCATCGCGACCAGGTGTCGGGCGTAGCGCGCGGCGAGATTGAGATCGTGCAGCACCATCACCACGGTGCGGCCGCCCTCCCGGTGCAGCCGGTCCACCAGTTCGAGTACGTCGATCTGGTGCGCCAGGTCGAGATAGGTGGTCGGCTCGTCGAGCAGCAGGATGTCGGTGCCCTGGGCGAGCGCCATGGAGATCCAGGCCCGTTGCCGCTGGCCGCCGGAGAGCGTGTCCACCGGATGTTCGGCCAGGTCGGTGAGGCCGGTCCAGGCCAGTGCCTGGGCGACGACCTCCTCATCGGTCCGGGACCACTGGCGCAGCCAGGTCTGATGCGGCTGGCGGCCACGGGCGACCAGGTCCGCCACGGTGAGCCCGTCCGGCGCGGTCGGAGCCTGCGGCAGGATGCCGAGTCGGCGGGCGACCTCCCGGGTCGGCAACCGCTGGATCCGCTCGCCGTCGAGGAGTACCTCCCCGGCGGTGGGCCGCAGCAGCCGGCCGAGGGCGCGGAGCAGGGTCGACTTTCCGCAGCCGTTCGGCCCGACGATCGCGGTGACCGATCCGTCGACGATGTCCAGGTCCAGGTGCGGGACGACCACCTGGTGGCCATACCCGAGCCGCAGGGCCCGGGTCCGTAGCCGGGGTGCATTTCCGGTAGGTCGGGTTTCGCGCGGTTCGGGTCCGGGCACAGTCACCGGCAGTTCTGCGAGGTCGGTCATTTTGGCTGCTCCTCGGCGTCGGTCGGCGAGTCCCGCGTTCCATGAAGGGTAGCCTTACCGAAGCTCCGGTTCCACATCGAGACCGGGTGGTGCATCTCCACCGGCTAGGTACTCTCGGTAGTGGCCCGTCGAGTTTCTGTGACGTGCGGTGGCCTGAACTGGGCATCTGTTTCCCATTTTTGACTACTCGAGGTGACCTTCGTCGGTCGATGGGCTCCGTTCGCCGGCCTGGTCGCACCCTTGACGCCTCTCGTGGTGCCCAGTAGCGTCTCAGATTAAGAACCTAGAACCACAATATGAGTCGCAATGAACTGGGGTTAGCCATGAGATTGCGTACCTTGCGGGTGGTCGGCGCCGCGCTGCTGGTCACCGCCGTCGCCGCGGCCTGTGCCGAGAATCAGGACCCGGGCAGTGAACCCGGCACACCGGCCGAGACGACGACCATCGACTTCGGGGTCGGCGTCGATCCCGCGTACTCGCCGATCTACCTGGCCGATCAGCAGGACCTGTTCGCCGAAGCCGGGCTCGACGTCACCGTCACGCAGTACCAGGAAGGCACCGGTGGCCTCGACGCGATCCTCGCCCGCGAGGGTCAGGTCACCGCGAGCACCGAATCGAGCCTGCTCAACCGGGCCACCCGGGGAGACGTCAAGGGCATCGCGGTCTTCTCCCAGTCGCCGGACTTCATCAAGCTCGTGGTCCGCGACGAGATCGGCGAGGTCGCGGACATCTCGCGGTACGGCGTGGTGACCGGAACGGTCAACGAGTACGCCACCAACAAGATCCTCGACAGCTACGACATCAGCCGCGACGCCGTCGAGTTCGTCACCTCCTCGCCAGCGGAGATGCCGGCGCTGCTGCAGCGCGGCGACATCGACGGCTACATCATGTGGGAGCCGTGGCCCTCGCGCGGTGTCGAGGGCGGCGGCAAGATCCTGCTCACCAGCGGTGACGTCGGCTACGTCTACAACCTGATCATCGGGGTGGACGGAGCCTGGTACGAGGCCAACCAGGAGGCCGCCGCCACCCTGGTGGACACGATCGGCGAGGCATGTGAGCAGATCACCGCCGATCCGCAGGTCGCCGGCACCGCCACCGAGAACGCCATCGAGGTGCCCGCGGCCGAGGCCGTCGAACTGCTCGACGGCGTGCAGTGCCAGGTCCGCGACTTCACCGACGAGGACCTGCAGCGCTACGCCGAGATCGCCCAGTTCCAGCAGGACAGCGGGATCGTGTCCGACCCGGCCGACCCGGCCGAGGTGATGATCCGGGGCGTGGCGTGACCGGGCGGACGGCCACCTCCGCCGGACGGGGACCGGAATCCGGTCCCCGTCCGGCGGGCTCCCCGGTGCAGGTCCGCGACGTCGACATCCGCTTCGACGACTTCGAGGCGGTCGCCGGGGCGACGCTCGACATCGCCGGCGGGGAGTTCGTCTGCCTGCTCGGCCCCAGCGGCTGCGGCAAATCGACCCTGCTGAACGCGATCGCCGGGTTCGTCCGGCCGGCCGCCGGGCAGGTGCTGTGCGCGGGCGAGCCGGTCACCGGCCCGGACGTCAGCCGGGGCGTGGTGTTCCAGAGCGCCGAGGCCCTGTTCCCGTGGCTGACCGTACGCCAGAACGTGGCGTTCGGCCCCCGGATGCGGGGTGTGCCGCGTGCGCAGCGGGCCGGGATCGTCGACCGCTACCTGACCATGGTCGGCCTCAGCCACAGCGGCGACCGGTTCCCCAGCCAACTATCCGGCGGCATGCGCCAGCGGGCCCAACTCGCCCGGGTGCTGGCCAACGAGCCGTCGGTGGTGCTGATGGACGAGCCGTTCGGCGCGCTGGACGCCCAGACCCGGCTGGTCATGCAGGCCGAACTCGACCGCATCTGGCGCCAGTCCCGGCCCACCATCCTGTTCGTCACCCACGACATCGGCGAGGCGATCCTGCTCGCCGACCGGATCGTCACCATGACCGCAGGCCCGGCGGCCCGGATCAAGCAGGTGTACCCGGTGGACCTGCCCCGGCCGCGGGAACTGACCGATCCGGCCGCCGCCGGGCTGTTCCGCGTGCTGCGCGAGGACATCGGCACCGAGGTCGCCCAGACCCTGCGCGCCCAGGGTCTGGACGACGGGCACGGCCTGAACGGAGGTGGCGGCTGATGGCCGTCGACGTGCAACGTCCACCGGCGGCCCGGGCGGCCGGGCCCCGCCCACGCCGCTTCGCCGGCCGGCGTCGACACACCCGCGTCGTGCTGTCGGTTCTGTCGGTGCTGCTCGGCCTGCTCATCTGGGATCTGGTCAGCCGCAACTACACCGCGTTCTTCCTGCCCTCACCCCGGTTGACCGGGCAGGGGGCGGTGGAGTTGGCGACCAACGGGACGCTGTGGGACTCCGTCTGGGCGTCCAGCCAGCGCATTCTGAGCGGCTGGGGGCTGGGCGTACTGATCGGGGTGCCGGTCGGGCTGCTGATGGGCCGCAGCCGGCTGCTGCGGCTGATGCTCGACCCGTACATCCAGTTCTTCCGGTTCGTGCCGCCGATCGCCTTCGTCACCCTGGCGATCATCTGGCTCGGCCCGGGTGAAGCCTCGAAGATCGCGTTGATCTTCTACACCACGGTCTTCATCGTGGCGCTGAACACCCTCGCCGGGGTGCTCGCCGTCGACGAGCTGAAGCTGCGGGCGGCGCGGGCGCTGGGCGCCGGGCCGGTCCGCACCCTGGCCTCGGTGATCCTGCCCGCCACGGTGCCGTACGCCGTCACCGGCGCCCGGCTGGCGATGGGCAACTCGTTCCTCACCATCGTCTCCGCGGAGATCGTCGCGGCGCAGAGCGGCCTCGGCTCGCTGATCTGGACCGCCCGCAACTACGCCAAGACCGAGTGGGTGTTCGTCGGCATCATCGCCCTCGGCCTGCTCGGCTACCTGTTCGACTGGGTGCTGCGCACGGTCGCCCGCGCCAGCCTGCGCCGCTACGGCGTCACCTTCTGACCGGTTCGGGTTCCGGGCGCGGGTCGACGCAGTCGGCACCCGCCCCGGTGACGTGACCCATCTGACCGAAAGGTTCCCTCATGCTGTGCATCGGCGTCGACATCGGCGGAACTTTCACCGATGTCATCGTGTACGAACCGGCCACCGGCCGGCTCGCCGAGGCCAAGACGCTGTCCACCCCGGCGGACCCGGCGGCGGCGATCCTCGACGGCCTGACCAAGCTCGACGTCCACCTGTCGGATGTCGAGCGGTTCGTGCACGGCACCACCAGGGTCACCAACGCCCTGCTGGAAGGTGCCGGCGAACCGGTCGCGGTAATCACCACCGAGGGTTTCCGGGACGTGTTGGAGATGGGCCTGGGCCACCGTCCCCGCCTGTACAGCGTCAAGGAGGCCGCCCGCCCGGCGCTCACCCCACGCCGGATGCGGCACACCGTCCAGGAACGGGTGACCGCCGCCGGCGACATCGTCGTCCCGCTGGACATGACCGGTCTCGACGAGGTGACCGACCGGCTGGCCGCCTCCGGGGCCACCGCCGTCGCGATCTGCTTCCTGCACTCCTACCGCAACGCCGGGCACGAGCGGGCCGCCGCCGACCGGATCAGCCGTCGCCACCCGCAGTTGGCCTGCAGCATCTCCGCCGAAGTGGTCCCGGAACACGGCGAGTACGAGCGGTTCGCCACCACCGTGCTCAACGCCAGCGTCCGAGGTCCGGTCAGCGAGTACCTGTCGGGCCTCGGCTCGACCCTGGCCGGCAGCGGCTACCGCCACCCGTTGGCGATCATGACCAGCAGCGGCGGCGTGGTCTCCACCGATCAGGCCGGCCGGCTGCCGATCAACCTCGCGTTGTCCGGCCCCGCCGGCGGCGTGGCGGCCAGCGCGTACGTCGCCGGCCTGGCCGGCTTCGACAACGTCATCACCTGCGACATCGGCGGCACGAGCACGGACGTCTGTCTGATCAAGGGCGGCGTGCCACTGATGACCAACCACGGCACCATCGCCGGGCATCCGAACCGGACCTTCCAGATCGAGATCAACACGATCGGCGCCGGTGGCGGCTCGATCGCCTGGCGCGACCGGGGCGGCGAGCTGCGGGTCGGCCCGCGCAGCGCCGGCTCCGATCCCGGTCCGGCCTGCTACGGCCGGGGCGGCGCGGAACCGACGACCACCGACGCCCACCTGGTGGTCGGCCATCTCGACCCGCACGGGCGGCTGGGCGGCGAGGTCACCCCGCAGCTCGACGCGGCGCGTGCCGCTCTCGGGCGGCTGGCCGCCGAACTCGGTGACGGCCTGACCGAGACCGAACTCGCGTACGGCATCCTTCGCCTGGCCACGGTCAAGATGACCAGCGCGATCAAGGAGATCTCGGTGGCCCGTGGCCACGACCCGCGGGAATTCGTGCTGATGCCGTTCGGCGGCGCCGGACCGATGCACGCCACCGCACTCGCCGACGAGCTGGGAATCCCACGGGTACTGGTTCCGCCGGTGCCGGGAAACTTCTCGGCGCTCGGCTTCGTCGCCGCCCGGGCCCGTCACGACTACGTCCGTACCGCGCTGGTCCCCGCCGACTCCGCCGGCCTGGCGACGGCCCGCGCGCTGGTCGAGGAGCTGAAGGCGGCCGCCCGCGACCAGCTCAAGGCCGAGGACACGGTGGAGGCCGACCAGGTCACCTTCCGGCTGTCGCTGGGGATGCGTTTCCGTGGCCAGAGCTTCGACCTGGCCGTGCCGCTGGACGAGCTGCCCGACGAGCCCGCCGATCTGATCCGCGCCTTCCACGCCGCCTACCAGGAGCGGTACGCCTACCTGCGTTCGGAGCACCCGGCCGAGATCGTGAACTGCCGGCTCACCGCGTTCGGGCCACAGCCCGCCGTGATCTTCGCCGCGCCACCTGACGGCCCGGCGCCCGAGCCCGTCACCATGCCGGTGTGGGGGCCGGACGGCTGGACCGATGCCGCCGTCTGGCAGCGTGGCGAGCTGACCGCCGGCGTACGGGTCAGCGGCCCGGCGGTCGTCCGGGAGAGCGGAAGCACCACAGTGGTCGGTGCCGGCTGGTCGGGGCGGGTGGATCCGCACGGGAACCTGCTGCTGGAGCGCGCCTGATGGCTCCCGTCGATCTGCCGGCGTACGACGCCGTGCTGCTGCGACAGGCCCGGCGACAGCCGGACCGGCCGCTGTTCGCCGTCGCCGGCCGGCCCGCCGTCACCGCCGGCGAGTACGCGGCGCTCGCCGGCCGGACCGCCAGCGTGCTCGCCGCCGCCGGTGTCGGCCGCGGCGACCGGATCGCCGTCTGGGCCGAGAACAGCATCGCCTGGCTGGTGCTGCTCGCCGCCGCGGCCTGGCGCGGAGCCGCCCTGGTCACCGTGCACCCCGCCGCGACGGAGCCGGAGCTGGCCGCCGCGTTGCGTCGGACCCGGCCGGTCCGGCTGTTCGCCGCGCGAGAGATCCGGGACCGCGACGTGACGTCGTCCGCCCGGCGCGCGGCGACCGGGCCGGTCACCTTCCTGCCGGCGGACCAGGCCGGTGACGCACTCGCCGGCCTGCCCGGTTGGGCCGGGCCGCCGCCGGAGCCGGCCCGCGACCCCGACGCCCCGCTGAACGTCCAGTTCACCTCGGGATCGACGGGCACCCCGAAAATGGTCGTCCTGACCGGGCGGAACCTGGTCCGCAACGCGACCTGGACGGCGCAGGCCGCCGGGATCGGCTCCGCCGACCGGATCTGCTGTCCGTTGCCGTTCGCCCACGCCGCCGGCCTCAGCAGCGGCGTGGTGTTGGCGGCGGTCACCGGGGCGCAGCTGTTCCCGGTGCCGCGGTTCCGTCCCGACGACGTGCTCGACGTCGTGCACCGGCACCAGTGCACGGTCGTTCAACTGGTCCCGACGATGGCGACCATGCTCGCCGACCGGATCGACGAGCAGCCCCGGCGGTGGGACCTGGCCGCGCTGCGCCTGGGCTTCCTCGGTGGTGCCAGCTGCCCACCCGCCCTACGCGCGCGGGTACGCGACACGTTGCGGCTGCGGCGGTTGGCGGTCGTCTACGGGCAGACCGAGGCCGGTCCGACCATCAGCGTCGACCCCGACGACGGCAGCTGCCCACCGGACGGCTCCACCGTCGGGCGGGTACTCCCCGGGTTGCGGGCCCGGATCGTCGCGGTGGACGCCGGCGGGTCGACCCGGCCGCTGCCCGCCGGAGCAGAAGGTGAGCTGCAGGTCCGCGGCGAGTCGGTGAGCCCCGGCTATCTCGACGATCCGGCGGCGAACCGGGCGGCGTACGACCCGCAGGGGTGGTTGCGCACCGGTGACCTGGGCCGGCTCGCCGCCGACGGCACCCTGACCCTGACCGGCCGGGTGAAGGACCTGATCATCCGGGGCGGGGAGAACGTCAGCCCGGCCGAGGTCGAGGCGTTCCTGCTGACCTGCGAGGGCGTCGCCCAGGCGTGCGTCGTCGGGGTCGCGTCCCCGCGCTGGGGCGAGGAGGTGGTCGCGGTCGTGGTCGCCATCCCGGGGGCGACCCTGCGCCGCACCGAACTGGCTGCGGCCGCCGCCGGCAGCCTGTCCCGGCACAAGGTGCCGACCGACTGGCACGTCGTGACCGAACTGCCCCTGCTGCCGTCGGGCAAGGTGGACCGGCGGGCGGTCACGGCCATGATCGACGGGGTGGCACGGTGAACCCGCTCAGCTCCTGCTTCCTCGACTCGTTGACGGTGACCAGCTTCTTTGGCAACGCCGAGATGCGTGGGGTGTTCAACGACCGGCAGCTGATGCAGGCGTGGCTCGATGTGGAAGCGGCACTCGCCGGGGCCCAGGGCGACGCGGGCGTCATTCCGGCCGCGGCGGCGGCGCAGATCACCGCCGCCGCCCGGGTCGAGTCGCTGGACCTGGCTGCGGTGGCCGCCGACGCCGCCGACACCGTGCATCCGCTGGTGCCACTGGTACGGGCCCTGACCAGGGCGGCCGGCGACGGCGGCCGCTACGTCCATCTCGGCGCCACCACCCAGGACGTCATGGACACCGGGTTCGTGCTGCGCGCCCGAGCCGGACTGGACATCGTCAGCCGGCAGATCGACGAACTGGTCCGCGTACTGCGCCGGCTCGCCCTGCGGCACCGGGACACGGCGATGGCGGCCCGAACCCACGGTCAGCAGGCCCTGCCGACCACGTTCGGGCTGCGCTGCGCGGTCTGGCAGAGCGAGCTGCAGCGCCACCGGGAGCGGCTGGCCCAGCTCCGGCCCCGGTTGCTGGTGGTCAGCATGGGCGGGGCCGCCGGCACCATGGCCGGTTACGGGCCACGGGCCTTCGACATCGAACGCGCCGTCGCCGACCGGCTCGGGTTGGGCGTCGCCCCGACCCCCTGGCACGCCACCCCGGACCGGGTGGTGGAGTGTCTCACCCTGCTCGGCCTGGTCGCCTCCACCGCCGAGAAGCTGGCCCGCGAGGTGTACTTCCTCGGCCGTACCGAGATCGGCGAGGCACACGAGCCGCAGCGCGATACCCAGGTGGGCAGCAGCACGATGCCGCACAAGCGCAATCCGATCCGCTGCGAGGCGGTCATCGCCGCGGCCGGCACGGTCCGTGCGCAGGTGCCGCTGGCGATGCAGACGATGGTCTCCCAGGACGACCGGGACATGGGCGTCGGAATGGCGCTGTGGAAGCTGGTGCCGGAGTGCTTCATCCTCGTCGGCGGCGCGCTGCAGCGCCTCAACGAGGTCTTCGCCGGGCTCCGCGTCGACGTCGCCCGGATGCGCGTCAACTTGTCCACCACCGGCGGCCTGGTGCTGTCGGAGTCCGTGATGCTGCGCCTGGCCGGCCCGCTGGGCCGGGAACAGGCGCACCACCTGGTGATGCGGATCGTGCGGGACAGCCTCGACCATGATCGGCCGTTCGCCGAGTTGCTGCGCGCCGATCCGCAGGTCAGGGCGGCCCTGCCGGACGCGGAGCTGACCCGGCTGCTCGATCCACTCAGCTACGTCGGACACGCCGCGGCCCTGGTCGACCGCGCCCTACTGCAATCGGAGGCGACGTGACATCGGTACACCTGCAGCGTGCGGGGCGGCTCGCGGTGGTGACCCTGGACCGCACCGCTCGGCGCAACAGCTTCGATCTGGCCATGCTCGGGCAGTTCGAACAGGTGCTGCACGACCTCGGCCGCGACGACACCGTCGAGGTGGTGCTGCTGACCGGTGCCGGCACCGCCTTCTGCGCCGGCACCGACCTGGCTGAGCTGGCCACCCTCGACGCCGCCACCACGATGGGCGTGCAGCGGCGTACCGCCGAGCTGGTTGAGCGCTGGTACCGCCTGGAGCAGACCACGGTGACCGCGTTCAACGGGCCGGCGATCGGCTCCGGGGCGATCCTCGGGCTGGCCAGCGACCTGCGCCTCGCCGCCGACACCTGCTTCTTCACGTTTCCCGAGGTGGCCTTCGGTATCCCGCTGACCTGGGGCGGCATGGCCATCCTCGCTGACCTGGTCGGCGCCGACCGGGCCAAACGCTGGCTGCTGCTCGGCGAGCGGATCGACGCGGCCCGGCTGCACCAGCTGGAGTTGGTGACCGAGGTGGTGCCGCCCGACCGGGTGGCCGACGCCGGCACCGAACTGGCCCACCGGCTGCTGGCGGTGCCGGCGCTGGGCCGGTCGATGACCAAACGGACCGCCCGGCTGGCCGGCCCGCGCTTCGACGCGGTGGCCACCGACTCCTATCTGGGTGCGCTGAGCGTCGCGCTGCGTCCCGCCGGTCCGTACCGCCGTCCGGAGGCGGACCGGCACCCGGAGGCGGACCGGTGAAGGTCTACCAGGCGATCGCGGACGCGTTGGTCGAGCACGGAGTGGACACCGTGTTCGGCCTGCTCGGCGACGCGAACATGTTCCTGGTGGCCGACCTGGTCGCCCGGCACGGGGTCCGGTTCGTGGCGGCCCGTAACGAGAACGCCGCGGTGATGATGGCCGACGGATGGGCGCGGGTCACCGGCCGGTGCGCGGTGGCCACGGTCACCCAGGGGCCGGGCCTGGCCGCCGCCGGTCCGGCGTTGACCATCGCCCGGCAGGCGGGGACACCGCTGCTGCTGCTCGCCGGGGACACCCCGGCGAGTGACCCGCTGCACGTGCAGAACTTTCCGCAGCAGCCGTTCGCCCTGGCCACCGCCGGTACCTTCGTGCCGATGACCGGCGCGTCGACGGTGTCGCGCGACGTCGCCGCCGCGGTGCGCGAGGCCGTCGGGCGACCGGGGCCGGTGGTCCTCGACATCCCGTTGGACCTGCAGGACGAACCGGCCGGGGACCGGCCGGCCGTACCGCTCGGGGCCGCTGTCGCGCCGGCCGGACCACTGCCACTGGCACCCGACCCGACGGCGGTCGCCGGGTTGGCGGACCGCCTGCGTCGGGCCCGTCGCCCGGTGATCCTCGCCGGCCGGGGCGCGGTGCACGCCGGACCGGAGCTGACCGCGCTGGCCGACCACGCCGGAGCCGTGCTGGTCACCAGCCTGATGGCCGCCGGCCTGTTCGCGGGCCATCCGTACGCCCTCGGCGTCGCCGGTGGGCTGGCCCGTCCGCTGACCCGGGACGTGCTGCGCGAGGCGGATCTCGTCGTGACGTTCGGTGCCGGCCTGAACCGGTGGACCGCCGACCACGGACAGCTGTTCGACGCCGCGCAGGTGTACAGCGTCGACCGGGATCCGGCGGCGATCGGTGCCCGCTGGCCGGTGCACGGTGGGCTGGTTGGCGACGCGGCGCTGGCGGCCCGGGCACTGACCGGGGCGCTGGAGTCGGCGCCGCCCGGGCCGGAGCCGCACGGCTGGCGTACGCCGCGACTGGCCCGGGCGATTCGCGACGCCGACCCGTTCGCCGAGCTCGGCCCGGAGCCCGCAGGTGCCCGACACGTCGACCCCCGCCGGCTGATGGCGATCTGCGCCCGTCGGTTGCCGCTGCCCCGCACGACGGTCGTCGGGGTCGGCCACTTCGGCGGCTGGCCCAACCTCTACCTGGACTCGCCAGCGGTGGACCGGTCGCTGGTCGCGCCGTGGGAGTTCGGCAGTATCGGCGTCGGCGTGGCGTACGCGATCGGCGCCGCGCTCGGCCGCCCGGACCGCCCGGTGGTGGCGTTCGAGGGCGACGGCAGTCTGCTGACCGCGTTGGGTGAGCTGGACACCCTGGCCCGGGTCGGCGCCCCGGTGCTGGTGATCGTGCTGGACGACGGCGCGTACGGGGCGGAGGTGCGCAAGCTGCGACCGGCCGGCGCTGACCCGGGGATCGCCCGCTTCCCGTACCGGGACCTGGCCGCGGTGGCCGGCGCGCTCGGTGTCACCGCGTACCGGGCGCACGACGAGGCAACCGTTTCGGCGGCGTTCGACGCGCTGCTGCCGCTGACCGGGCCGGTGCTGCTGCACGTGAAGGTTGATCCGGATGTCGTGCAGCAGCACTTCTGAGCCGGTCGCCGGTCAACTGCCCCAGATCTGTCCGACGCCGTGGCCGAGCTGGCGGGACAGCTCGTCGGCGGTGCGGACCGCGGCGGCGGCGAGCGCGGCGACCCGTTGCGGGCTGTCCAGCCGGAAGATCGGGCCGGAGACGCTGATCGACGCGGTCACCGCGCCGAGCCGGTCCCGCACCGGCGCGCCGACGACCCGCAGACCGTCTTCGCTCTCCTCGTCGTTGAGCGCCCAGCCGCGTTCCCGTACCCCGGCGAGATCGGCCAGGAAGACGTCGATGTCGGTGATCGTACGTCGGGTCAGCCGGGTCCAGCCCGCATCGGCCAGCAGCTCACGGACCTGGTCGTCGTCCATGTCGATCAACAGCGCCTTGCCGGCGGCGCTGCACCACAACGGGATGCGTCGGCCCAGCCGGGAGACCAGCTGCAGGCTGTGCGACCCGGTCACCAGGTCGATCGAGATCGCGTCCAGGCCGTCGCGGATGGCCAGGTTGACCGACTCGCCCTGCTCTTCGGCCAGCTGGTGCAGCAGCGGTCGGGCGATGGCGTGCATGTCGAGCCCGGCCAGGAAGCGGGCGCCGAGGTCGAACACGGTGACCCCCAGCCGGTACGCGCCGGTCTCCTCGTTGCGCTGCAGGAAGCCGGCGTCGGCAAGCGCCCGGAACAACCGGCTGGCGGTCGACTTGTGCAGCCCGAGCTCCCGGCTGACGTCACTGACCTTGCGTTCGGGGGTGTCGCGCCGGAACGCGAGCAGCACGGCCAGCGCGCGGTCGAGTGCCTGGGTGCCGGACTCGCGGCCCGGGTCGGTGACAGACGACATCTTGCCTTCCCATCCCTGAAGTTGATAGGTTCATAATATAACACAAGGCTCACATGATGGTCCATCCGATGGGTGGGTCAGCCCGGTGGGTGGGTCCATCTGACCCGGTGTTCCGGGCAGTACCTCCAGAACCACTCCGGTCCCGCCCATCAGTAGGTGCCCGTCCCTGTCAGCATTGCGAGGCCCCGGATGTCCCTGAACCCGATCGATCTCGAGATCGTCACCGAAGGGCTGATCTCGATCGTGCGGGAGATGCGCCAGACGATCTTCCGCACGGCGCACTCCCCGGTGATCGCCGACGCGCAGGACTTCTCGTGCGCGTTGTTCAACGCGGACGGCGAGATGGTCGCCCAGGGCCGTGACATGCCGGGTCACGTCATCGCCATGCCGGCATCGGTGAAAGAGATCTTCGCCGACTACCGCGACGAGTTCCGGCCCGGTGACATCTATCTGGTCAACGACCCGTACCGGGGCGGCAGCCACCTCAACGACGTCACCCTGATCAGCCCGGTGTTCGTCGAGGAAGAACTGTTCCTGTTCCCCTGCGTCCGCATGCACTGGGCCGACATCGGTGGCATGACACCCGGCAGCGTCTCCGGGAAGGCCACCGAGATTCTGCAGGAAGGGCTGCGGGTCCCGCCGATCCGACTGGTCGACGCGGGCCAGCCCAACGTCGCCGCGACGCGGATCCTGTTCGCCAACGTCCGGATGGCCGACGAACGTCAGGGAGACCTGGAGTCCAGCATCGCCGCCTGCCACACCGCGCAGCGCCGGCTACGCGAACTCGTCGACCGGTACGGCCGCGACCTGATTCTCGGCTGCGTCGAGGCCAACATGGACCGCACCGAGCGGCGACTACGCGAACAGATCCGCGACCTGCCGGACGGCACCTACCACTACGAGGACTACCTCGACCTGTACACCGACGGCGAGTACGACGCCGCACAGGTGCGCTGCGCGTTGACCATCACCGGTGACCAACTCGTCGCCGACTTCCGCGGCTCCTCTCCACAGGTCGCCGCCGTCGTCAACTCGTCGCTCGCGATGACCACCGCCGGGGTCTTCATCGCCGTCAAGTCCGCCTTGGATCCTGGCGGGCTGGTCAACCACGGCGCCTTCCGGCCACTGACCGTGCGTACCGACCCGGGAACCGTCGTACACGTCACCTACCCGGCACCGGCCAACGCGCACAGCGAGGTCCGCAAGCGGGTCATCTCCGCGGTGATGGCCGCCCTCAGCCAGGTCGCACCGGACCTGATCGCCGCCGACCAGTTCGGTACGACCTTCCAGAACCTGATCGGCGGCGTCGACGAACATACCGGCCAGCCGTACCTCTACTACGACTACCCGGCCGGCGGCAACGGAGGCTTCCTCGGCTCCGACGGCCCGAGCGCGATGAACCCCGTCGACCTCGGCGACATCTCCACGATCCAGTCGGTCGAACGGCTGGAAACCGAGATCCCGATCCTTGTCGAAGCGTGTGAGCTGCGTACCGGATCCGGCGGCGCCGGCCGGCACCGCGGTGGCCTCGGCGCCCGACGGGCCACCCGGCTGCTGGCGACCAGCGGCGCCTACTCGGTGCAGACCGATCGCACCACCGTCGCGCCGTACGGACTCTCCACCGGCGCGCCCGGCGCCCCCACCGCCACCTATCTGCGCCGCGCCGGCCGCCGGATCGACTTCGACACCCCCGGCAAGGTCGCCGGACACCGGATGCGCGAAGGCGACGTACTGGTGATGGAGTCAGCCGGCGGCGGCGGCTGGGGCGACCCGCTCACCCGCGACCCCGACCTGGTGGCCGCCGACGTCGCAGCCGGCTACCTCACCACCAACCAGGCCCTCGACCGCTACGGCGTGGTGTGCGACGGCACCGGTCTGCTCGACGAAGCGGCTACCGGTGCCGCCCGCGACCAGGCCCGCGCCGCACGTCGCTGGTACCAGGTCACCACCACCGCCGAGCCGGCCTACACCGGTCAGCGGGGCCGCCGTCGCCTCGTCTACACCAACCCCGCCGACGGTCTGCCCGCCGACACGCTGATCGAACTGCACGGCACCCACCCCGCACCGCTGCGTGCCTGGGTGCGCCACGACCCCGGCGTCGCTCGGCACCAGGCCGCGCTCGACGACGACGGGCTGCGGATTCTCGGCGCCCAGCCCGGTGACCGCTGCCTGCTGCGGGTCCTGCGCGACGCCCCGGCCCCGACAGGAGGACCGCGATGAGCAAGGTGTTCCGACTGCCCGCACCGACCCGGGGCACCACGACCCGTACCCGTACCCGGCGACCGGACTCCGCTGACGCTGTCCGCCCCGCCCCGGCAGGCCGCCGACCCGGTATCGTCGCCGGCTACCTCAGCCCGCACCCGCCGCACCTGATCTACGGCGAGAACCCGCCGCAGAACGAACCCCGGTCACAAGGCGGCTGGGAAGTGCTGCGCTGGGCGTACCACCGACTCCGCCGCCGGATCCGCGACGTGCACCGGCCCGACGTGCTGATCGTGCACGCCCCGCACTGGATCACCATGGTCGGCCACCACGTGAACTGCGTACCCAACCCGCGCGGCGTCTCCGTCGAGCCGATCTTCCCGCACCTGTTCCGCTACCACTACGACTTCCACACTGACGTACCCCTCGCCGAGGCCATCGCCGACGAAGCCGCCGACCTCGGCCTGGTCACCAGCAAGCTGCGCGATCCCGGGGTACGGGTCGACTACGCCACCATCGGCGCACTGCACATGGTCAACCCCGACTGGGACATCCCAGTGGTGTCGCTGTCGGCCAACAACAACCCGTACTTCTACTCCGAGGCGTCCCTCGGCCAGATGGAGGTGCTCGGCGAGGCGACCCGCCGGGCAATCGAGAACACCGGCCGACGCGCCGTGCTTCTCGCCTCCAACTCCCTGTCCCACCTGCACTGGCACGAGGAACCCCAGCTGCCCGAGGACATGGAACGCGAGCACCCGTACAACAACCACCAGTACCGCTGGGACATGAAGCTGCTGGAAACGATCCGCCAGGGTCCGACCAGCCGGCTGCGCGAACTCATCCCCGAACACATCGAAGCCACCGCGTCCGAGACGAAGGCCGGCAGCCTCACCTGGCTGCTGTCCGCGCTCGGCTGGCCGGACATCGCCGGTGACGTGCTCGGCTACGGCACGATCATCGGAACCGGCAACGCGGTGGTCGAGTGGACACCGGAGAACGTCGATGACTGACCGTGGAATCCAGGCCGGCGTACTGCTGCCCGGCATGCCGCACCTGCTCGCCGACAAGCCCGCCACCAGCTGGGCGGCGCTGGCCGACTCCGCCCGTACGGTCGGCGACCGGCTGCGCGCCCTCGAACCGGACGTCGTCCTGCTGCTGTCCACCCAGTGGTTCACCGTGCTCGGCCACCAGTTCCAGTGCGACCCGAACCCGCGTGGGGCGCACACCGACGAGAACTGGTACGCCTACGACTACGGCCACCTCAGCTACGACCTGCGCTTCGACGTCGAGTTCACCGAACGCTGGGCGGCCCGGGTGGACGCCGACGGCATGCAGGCCCGCCGCACCCGCTACCAGGGCTTCCCGATCGACACCGGGACGATCGTCACCTCCACGCTGCTCGACCCGCAGCGCACCCTGCGCTGGGCGCAGGTGTCGTGCAACCTGTACGCCGGCGCCGACACCCTGGCCCAGGTCGGCCGAGCCGGCGCCGAAGCCGCCCGTGACGCCGGTGTCCGGGCGGCGGTGGTGGTGGTCAGCGGACTGTCCTCCGGCCTCATCCAGCAGTGGATCGAGCCGGACCAGGACCGCATCGCCGAGCCGGCACACGACCGGTGGAACGAACGGATCTTGCAGATGCTGACCGCCGGCGACACCGACAAAGTCCTCGCGGTCCGCGAAGACTACGCCCGCCAGGCCCAGGCCGACAGCCAGTTCCGGGCATTCGCCTTCCTCGCCGGCACCGGAGTCGCCGCAGCCCCGGCGCAACTGCACAGCTACGGACCACTGTGGGGCACCGGCGCTGCCGTCCTGTCCTGGAATCTGCCGGCACCCGCGTGAGCGACGCCGGCCCGCACCGCATGACCGACAGCCCGACCAGCGGGCACCCGAAACACCAACGACAGGAGGAACCCGATGCGTAACGCCGCTGCGGGATTCGTCGAAGCCGAAGGATTCATTCCGATCTTCGACGCGGTGGACGCCATGGTCAAGGCGACCGAGGTCGAAGTAACCGGAGTCGTACGCCTCGGCGGCGGAATCGTCGCCGTGGCGGTCCGCGGCGACCTCGCCACCGTGGAAGAAGCCGTCGACATCGGCGAGGAGACCGCCCGAGCCAAGACCGGCCGCCCGGTCCGGTCCATCGTCTTCGCCAGCCCCTGCGACGCAGTCACCGCGCTGGCCATCGACCCCGGACTCGTCGGCAACTGAGCCGGCCCTGCCGGCGACACAGCCAGAAGGAGAAGTGTCATGTCCTCAGAGAAGGCGATCGGAATCGTGGAGACCCGGGGCATCGTCGCCCTCTCCGCAGGGATCGAAGCCATGATCAAGACTGCGGACGTACGGTGCATCGCCGTCGAACGGGTCACCAGCGGCTATCTCGCCGCCGCTGTGCAGGGCACCCTGGCGGCCGTACGGCAGGCAGTGTCAGCCGGGGAGGCCGCCATTCGCCAACACGGTGATCTGCGCAGCTCGCAGATCTACCCCAAGCCGCATCCGGCCACCTCGGCACTGCTGGAGGAGGGCGAGTCGACCCGGATCCGGGCCGTCATGGCCTCGCTGCAGGGTGACAGCTGATGATCCTCGCGGAAGTGCTCGGCAAGGTCTGGCCCGACCGGATCGTCGCGACCCTTCAGGGACGCCGCCTGGTGCTGATTCGCGAGCACCCGGACGGGCCGCAGCGGGTCGCCGTCGACCTGATGAACGCCGGCACCGGCAGCACCGTACTGGTCGCTACCGACGAGGCGGCCGCCGCCGCGACCGGTGAAGCGACAGTCGACGCTGCCGTCGTGGCCCTGGTCGCTGACCAGGGCAGCGGCGTCGCCACCACGGACTGACCCCCCGACACATCCCCGCGCACCGGCAACGGAAGGTTGAACATGGCAGCTATCGCACCGACGTCGCCCGCCCTGTGGCACCCCGACCTGTACGTCGGCCGGCCGGCCGCCGACGGTCCCGGCCTGCTGCGTAGTTTCGTCGATGGTCGGTTCGTCGATACCGGGAAGCGGTTTGCGAAGGTGTCGCCGGTGTCCGGGGAGACGGTGTTCGAGGTGGCGGAGGCTGATTCTGCGACGGTGGACGCGGCGGTGGCGGCGGCCCGGTCGGCGTTGCGTGGTCCGTGGGGCGGGATGGGTGAGCGGGATCGGGCGGTGGTGTTGCGGGCGGTCGCCGATGAGTTGGACCGCCGCTTCGACGATCTGGTCGCCGCTGAGGTGGCGGATACGGGTAAGCCGGTCGGTCAGGCCCGGACGTTGGACATTCCGCGTGGGGCGGCGAACTTCCGGGCGTTCGCGGAGATCGCCGCGACCGCGCCGACGGAGTCGTTCACGACGGTCACGCCGTCGGGTGGTCGGGCGTTGAACTACGCGGTCCGTAAGCCGGTGGGCGTGGTGGCGGTGATCGTGCCGTGGAATCTGCCGTTGCTGCTGCTGACGTGGAAGGTGGCCCCGGCGTTGGCGTGCGGTAACGCGGTCGTGGTGAAGCCGTCGGAGGAGACGCCGGCGTCGGCGACGTTGTTGGCGGAGGTGATGGCGGTGGCCGGTGTACCCGACGGGGTGTTCAATGTGGTGCACGGCTTCGGGCCGGGCGCGGCGGGGGAGTGGCTGACCACCCATCCCGGCGTGGACGCGATCACGTTTACGGGTGAGTCGGCGACCGGGTCGGCGATCATGCGGGCCGCCGCTGACGGGGTGAAGGCGGTGTCGTTCGAGCTGGGCGGTAAGAACGCGGGTCTGGTGTTCGCTGATGCCGATCTGGACGCCGCCGTCGCTGGTTCGGTGCGGTCGTCGTTCACCAACGGCGGACAGGTGTGTCTGTGCACGGAGCGGTTGTACGTGCAGCGGCCGGTGTTCCACTCCTTCGTGGACCGGTTGGCGGCGGCTGCCCGGGACGCCCGGTGGGGCTGGCCCGCCGACGAGACGATTGCGACGATGCCGCTGATCTCGCGGGCGCATCGGGACAAGGTGCTGGGCTTCTACGACCTGGCCCGCGCCGAAGGCGCCGACGTACGCGCCGGTGGTGGGGTGCCGGCCTTCGGTGACGCCCGCGACGGGGGCGCGTATGTGCAGCCGACGGTGGTGACCGGGCTCGACTCCTCGGCGCGGCTGGTGCGCGAGGAGGTGTTCGGCCCGGTCTGCCACATCGCGCCGTTCGACACCGAGGAGGAGGCGTTCGCGCTGGCGAATGATTCCGACTACGGCCTCGCGGCGACGGTGTGGACCCGGGATGTGGGGCGGGCGCACCGGGCCGGTGCCCGGCTGGACGCCGGCATCGTCTGGGTCAACACCTGGTTCCTGCGGGACCTGCGCACCCCGTTCGGTGGGGTGAAGGCCTCCGGGGTGGGCCGGGAGGGTGGCGTGCACTCGCTGGACTTCTACTCCGAGTTGACCAACGTCTGCGTGGACCTGACATGAGCGTGACAGTGGACATCGAGGCGGCCGTCGCGGCGCTGGCTGGGGCGTACGACACGGGGGTGCCGTGTGCGCCGCTGCGGAACGGCCTGTTGCCGGTTGGTGACGTGGCCGCCGGGTACGCGGTGCAGCGGGAGTTGGTGGCCGGCTGGACAGGCGCGGGCCGCCGCCGGGTCGGCGCGAAGATCGGTTTGACGTCGCCGGCGGTGCAGGCCGCGTTCGGCGTCTACCAGCCCGATTTCGGGGTGCTGTTCGCCGACATGGCGGTGCCGGATGGTGACGAGGTGGATTTGGCCGGGCTGATCCAGCCCAGGGTGGAGGCGGAGGTGGCGTTCGTGTTCGGCGCCGATTTGCCGGACGGGCCGGCGACGGTGGTGGATGTGCTGCGGGCCACCGACTTCCTGCTGCCGGCGGTCGAGATCGTCGACTCCCGGATCACCGACTGGGACATCTCTATCGTGGACACGGTGGCGGACAACGCGTCGTCGGGGCTGTTCGTGCTCGGTGACCGGCCGGTGCCGCCCGCCTCGGTGGACCTGCGGGAGTGCGGCATGGTGCTGGAGTCGGCCGGTGTGCCGGTGTCGGTGGGTGCCGGTGCGGCCTGTCTCGGCAATCCGGTGCACGCCGTCGCCTGGCTGGCCACGACGCTCGCGGCGGCGGGGGATCCGCTGCGGGCCGGTGACGTGGTGCTCTCGGGGGCGCTGGGCCCGATGGTGCCGGTCACTCCGGGGGCGGCGTACGAGGCGCGGATCGCCGGGCTCGGTTCGGTGCGGACCAGGTTCAGCGCGAAACCGGCCGACCGGTCGGGTGAGTCAGGGGAGGGGTCGTGACGGGTGTCGGGGTGGCGGTGATCGGGTCGGGCAACATCGGTACCGACCTGATGATCAAGGTGCTGCGGTTGTCGGAGTCGCTGCGGATGGTGGCGATGGTCGGTATCGACCCCGGGTCGGACGGGCTGGCCCGTGCCCGCCGGTTGGGTGTGGCGACCACGAGTGATGGGGTCGACGGCCTGGTCGGGATGCCTGAGTTCGCCGACGTCGGGTTGGTGTTCGACGCCACGTCGGCCGGTGCGCACCGGCGCAACAACGAGGTCCTGCAGGCTTACGGGCGGACGGTGGTCGATTTGACTCCGGCCGCGGTCGGCCCGTACGTGGTGCCGCCAGTGAATCTGGACGCGCATTTGGCCGAGCGCAACGTCAACATGGTGACCTGTGGTGGGCAGGCGACGGTGCCGGTCGTCGCCGCCGTCGCGGCGGTGGCGCCGGTGGCGTACGCGGAGATCGTGGCGTCGATCGCGTCCCGTTCGGCCGGCCCCGGGACGCGGGCGAACATTGACGAGTTCACCCAGACCACCGCCCGCGCCCTGGAGGTCGTCGGCGGCGCCGGCAGAGGTAAAGCGGTCATCGTGTTGAACCCGGCGGACCCGCCGCTGCTGATGCGCGACACCGTCTACTGCCTGATCCCGGCCGGCGTCGACACCGGCCGGGTGGCTGACTCGGTGGCGGCCATGGTGGCGTCGGTCGCCGGGTACGTGCCCGGCTACCGGCTCAAGCAGCGGGTTCAGTTCGATCCGGTCGACGCGTACGTGCCGGCGCTGGGTGGCCATTTCACCGGTATCCAGGTGTCGGTGTTCCTGGAGGTCTCCGGTGCCGGGCACTACCTGCCCGCCTATGCCGGCAACCTGGACATCATGACGTCGGCCGCGCTGCGTACCGCCGAACGTCTGGTCGCCGTCCGGGCCGAGCAGCAGGAAGGGGCACGGTCATGACCCGGCTGTACGTGCAGGACGTGACGTTGCGTGACGGCATGCACGCCATCAGGCACCGGTACACCGTCGAGGAGGTCCGGCAGGTCGCCGCCGCGTTGGACGCGGCCGGCGTGGACGCGATCGAGGTCGCTCACGGCGACGGCCTGGCCGGCTCGTCCGTCACCTACGGCCACGGGGCGGCGTCGGACGCCGACTGGATCATCGCCGCCGCCGAGTCGATCAGCAATGCCCGACTGACCACGCTGCTGCTGCCGGGCATCGGCACCATCGACGACCTGAAAGCGGCCCGGGACCTCGGGGTCACCAGTGTGCGGATCGCGACCCACTGCACCGAGGCCGACGTCGCCGCCCAGCACATCGGCTGGGCCCGCGACCAGGGTATGGACGTCGCCGGCTTTCTGATGATGGCGCACATGAACACCCCGGAAGGGCTCGCGGCCCAGGCCAAGCTGATGGAGTCGTACGGGGCGCACTGCGTCTACGTCACCGACTCCGGCGGCCGACTGCTGATGACGGATGTCGCCGCCCGGGTCGACGCCTACCGGGCCGTGCTCGACCCGCAAACGCAGATCGGCATCCACGCCCACCACAACCTGTCCCTCGGTGTGGCGAACAGCGTCGTCGCCGTGCAGCACGGCACCACCCGGGTCGACGCCTCCCTCGCCGGGATGGGCGCCGGGGCCGGCAACGCCCCCCTCGAGGTCTTCACCGCCGTCGCCGACCTGCACGGCTGGGAACACGGCTGCGACACGTTCGCCCTGATGGACGCCGCCGAGGACCTGGTCCGGCCGCTGCAGGACCGGCCGGTGCGGGTCGACCGGGAAACCCTGTCGCTCGGCTACGCCGGCGTCTACTCCAGCTTCCTGCGCCACGCCGAACGCGCCGCCGACCGCTACAACCTGGACGTGCGGTCCATCCTGGTCGAACTCGGCCGGCGCCGGATGGTCGGCGGCCAGGAGGACATGATCACCGACGTCGCCCTCGACCTCGCCGACGCCGCCAACACCGCCCACGGAGGTGCGCAGTGACCACCAGCGCAGACGTCGACCTCGCCGGGTTGGCCGCCCGACTCGACAACGCGGCCCGCAACGGCACCCCGATTCCGCAGCTCGCCGACGCCCACGGCGTCGACGTCGACGCCGCGTACCGGGTGCAGCAGGCCCTGATCGCCCGCCGCACCGACCGGGGCCAACGCCTCGCCGGCGCCAAGATGGGGCTGACCAGCCAGGCCAAGATGGCGCAGGTCGGCGTCGACTCCCCGATCCTCGGCCAGCTCACCGACACCACGCAGGTGCCCGACGGCGGCAGCGTCGACATCTCCAGGCTGATCCACCCCCGGGTCGAACCGGAGATCGCCTTCCTCCTCGACAGGCCGCCGACACCCGGGATGCCGTTCACCGACGCGGTCCGGGCCGTCGCCCCCGCCCTGGAGGTCATCGACTCCCGCTACCGCGACTTCACCTTCTCGCTGCCCGACGTGATCGCCGACAACACCTCCGCAGCCCTGTACACCATCGGGCCGTGGCAGCCGGTCCCGGACGGCGTCGACAACCTCGGCGTACTGCTCGACGTCGACGGACACACGGTGCAGACCGGATCCACGGCGGCCATCCTCGGCGACCCCCGCCGGGCCCTCGCCGCCGGCGTCGCCCTCGCCGACCGGCACGGCCCCACCCTCCAAGCCGGCTGGATCTTCCTGGCCGGCGCGGCCACCGCCGCGGTGCCGCTCGCCCCCGGCGTCCACGTGCGGGCCACCGTGCAAGGGCTCGGCACCGCCGCCTTCACCACCACCGGAGGTACGCCCCTCACCACCACCGGGGGTACGCGATGACCGCGCACCTGGTCGCGGGCAAGGCCACCCCACGCGGCAAGTTCCCGCACGTCAAAACAGCTGGCGGATTCATCTTCGTCTCCGGTACGTCGAGCCGCCGCCCGGACAACACCATCGCGGGTGCCACCGTCGACGAATACGGCACCACCCAACTCGACATCCGGGAACAGACCCGCGCGGTGATCGCCAACATCGCCGACCTGCTCGCCGCCGCCGGCGCCAGCCTCGCCGACCTGGTCTCGGTCACCACCTACCTGGTCAACATGAACGACTTCGGCGGCTACAACCAGGTCTGGGCCGAGCACTTCGACCACACCGGACCCACCCGCACCACCGTCGCCGTGCACCAACTCCCGCACCCGCACCTGCTCATCGAGATCCAGGCCGCCGCCGTGGCACCGGGGTGACGGTGAGATTCCGGCCTTGCCGGTGGCTGTGGCTCGATGACTATGCGACTGTGCTCGCCGGTGGCACGGTTGGCGACCACGCGCGGATCGGGTGCGCTGCGACGCGGGTGAGCGCGACACCACGTTACGAGGTCGTCGCATGACCATCGCGGTACGGCAGGATGGGCGACGGAGACGCCCGTACCGCGACGACGACTGCCGGAGACGCCGTGACCACCGACACCCGCCCGCAGACCGCCACGCCGGACCTGTTCGCCGTACCGGCCGGCCTGGAGACTCCCAATCTGCTGCTCGACCTCGACGTCCTGGAGCGCAACCTCGATGAGATGGCCGGGCTGTGCCAACTGCATCAGGTGGGGTTGCGGCCGCACGCCAAGACCCACCGGGTGCCCCGGCTTGCGTCGATGCAGCTGGATCGTGGGGCGGACGGCATCTGTGTGGCGAAGCTCGGTGAGGCCGAGGCGTTCGCCGCGGCCGGGGTGACCCGGATGACAGTGGCCTATCCGCTGGTCGGCCGGGACAAGGCCGAACGCGCCGTACGGTTGGCGCAGCGCTGTGAGCTGACCGTCGGCGCGGACAGCGTCGCCGGTGCCCGGACGCTGGGGGAGGCGTTTGCCGCTGCCGGACGGCTGTTGGACGTACTGCTGATCGTCGACAGTGGTCTGGGCCGGTGTGGGGTGGCGCCGGCGGATGCCGCGCGGATCGCCTGGGACATTGCCGAGCTGCCCGGCGTCCGGTTGACCGGGGTGATGACGTACGAGGGATCGGTGTACGCGGCGACTGACCGTGCGGATCTGACCCGGCGGTCACAGGAGGCGGCCGGTGTCATGGTGGATACCGCGGCCGCGATCCGGTCGGCCGGGCTGACCCTGTCGACGGTGTCGCTCGGTGCTTCCGCTTCCGCCCGGACCGTGGTGGCCGAGCCCGGGGTGACCGAGATCCGGCCCGGCATCTACGCCTTCAACGACCTGGGGCAGATCGCGCTCGGTAATGCCACCGTGGCGACCTGCGCGGTGCGGGTCCTCGCCACCGTGGTCAGTCATCCGGAGCCGCACCGTGCCTGCATCGACGCGGGGTCGAAGACGTTCGGCCAGGACGGCCTGCCGGCGTCGGCGCATCTCGATGCCTACGGCGGCCACGGGCTGCTGGTGGGGTTGCCCGGGTGGCGGATCGACCGGCTTTCCGAGGAGCACGGTTGGCTGCGGTGGGCCGGTCCGGGGCAGCCGAGTCCGCTCACGGTCGGGCAGCGGGTGCAGGTGGTTCCGAACCACGTCTGCATGGTGTTCGCCGGTCTTGGCGAGGTGACGGCGGTACGCGGCGGCGAGGTGGAGGCGGTCTGGCCGACGATCGGGCCGGGCGCGTCGAGGTGACCACAGGTAGAAGCAATCGAGATGTAGTTGCAAAGATCTGGCAATAGCGCATACTGGTCAGGACCGCTGAGCCCGCGACCGGAGGGTGGACGATGGCTGTCTACACCTTGCCCGACATGCCGTACGACTACGGTGCCCTCGAACCCGCCATGTCGGGGGAGATCCTCGAGCTGCACCACGGCAAGCACCATGCCGCGTACGTCAAAGGCAGCAACGACGCTCTCGACCAGCTCGCCGAGGCGCGCGACAAGGGTGACTTCTCGACGTTGGTCGGCCTGGAGAAGACCTTCGCGTTCAACCTCTCCGGCCACGTACTGCACTCGATCTTCTGGAAGAACCTGTCGCCCGACGGCGGTGACCGTCCGGACGGCGAGTTGTCCGCCGCGATCGACGAGCACTTCGGCTCGTTCGAGGCGTTCGCCGGGCAGCTCTCCACGGCCACCAAGGGGGTGCAGGGCTCGGGCTGGGGCGTACTCGCCTGGGAACCGATGAGCCGTCGGCTGATCGTCGAGCAGATCTACGACCACCATGGCAACGTCGGCCAGGCCACTACTCCGGTCCTGGTCTTCGACGCCTGGGAACACGCCTACTACCTGCAGTACCGCAATGTCCGTCCGGACTACGTCGACCGTCTGTGGGATCTGGTCGACTGGAGCGACGTCGCGGCCCGATTCGCCGCCGCCAGCACGGCAGGCAGCCCGATCGACCTGCCATGAGCGGCGGCGACAGCCGGGCCTTCGCCGAGTCGGCGTTCATGGCCGCGCAGCGCGCCGCCGGGTTCATCGCCGCCCGCCAGCGCGGCGATCACGACGGCGCAGCGGCGCTGCTGGCGGAGTTCCCCGACGAGGCGACCCGGACCGGCGGCTTCTGCCTGCTGGCCGAGTTGGCGTTGGCGCTGGTCCGGGTGCAGACCGGGCAGAGCATGGACGACCTGGTGCAGGAACTGTCCCTGCACCTGGCAGCCACGGTGGCCGACCCACCGTCCGAGCCACCAGCGGCGGCCTGACCAGCCACCAGATCAGGTCAGACCGCCCCGGTGGACCCGTTGTTGCTGACGATCGGGGTGCCGGGCGGGTCGTCCGGCGAGGCGAGGCTGCCGTCGCTGTCCGCGGCGAGCAGGTCGGCTCGGGCAGCGCCACGCTGCCGACGCGCGCCGACCAGCGGCCGGTGCGGCTCGCAGAGCGCGGCCAGCTCGTCGACCAGATCGTCCGGCCGGCCGTACGGGTCGAGCAGATGCACGTGCACCGGGTCCAGCGCCGGCACCGGGACCTGGGAGATCAGCGGGTGCAGTGGCCGGTTGTCCGGCTCGCCGGCACCGAGCAGGTCCTCGTGCAGCTTCTCGCCGGGGCGCAGCCCGGTGTAGATGATCCTGACCGGATTGTCGTACTGCTCGGCGATGCTGCGGGCGACGTCGGCGATCCGTACCGGATCACCCATGTCGAGCACCAGTGACTCGCCGTCGCGGCCGATCGCGGCTGCCTGGATGACCAGTTGCACCGCTTCCTGGATGGTCATGAAGTACCGGGTCACGTCCGGGTCGGTGACGGTGATCGGCTTGCCGGCCGCCGCCTGGGCGAGGAACGCGTGCAGCACCGAGCCGCGGCTGCCGAGCACGTTGCCAAACCGGACACTGAGGAACGTACCCTGGTTGGCGCCGGCCGCGAAGGCGGTGAGCCGCTCGGTGATCCGCTTGGAGAAGCCGAGCACACTGGTCGGGTCGGCGGCCTTGTCGGTGGAGATGTTCACGAAACGCTCCACACCGGATGCGGCTTCCAACAGGGTCTGGGTGCCCCACACGTTGGTCTTCACGGCCTCACCCGGGTGACGTTCCAGCAGCGTGAGATGTTTGAGCGCGGCGGCGTGGAAGACCACCTCGGGGCGACGGGCGCGCATGATCTGCCGGATCGTGTCGCTGTCGCGCAGATCGGCGAGGATCAGGTCCGGGCTGTCCAGCAGTGCCCGGCCGCGCAACGACAGTTGTACGGCGTGCAGCGCGGACTCGTCGCGGTCGAGCATCATCAGCTCACCGGGCTGGAACCGCTGGATCTGTCGGCACAGCTCGGAGCCGATCGAGCCGCCGGCCCCGGTGACCAGCACCCGTTTGCCGGTCAGATAGCCGGCGATCGAGTCGAGGTCGGTGTCGATCTGGTGCCGACCGAGCAGGTCACTGAAGTCGGGGTCGCGCAGGTCGGTGACGGCCGGCTCGTTCTCCAGCAGTTCGCCGACCGACGGGACCACTTTGAACCGGGCACCGGCCTGGTTCGCGAGGTGGCGCACTTCCCGGATCAGCGCGGCGTCGGCGTTGGCGACCGCGGCGACGACGGTGGTGGCACCGGTACGGGCGGCGACGGCCGGGATGTCCTGTCGGCTGCCCAGTACCGGTACCCCGCTGAGCCGTAGCTGCCGTTTCGCCGGGTCGTCGTCGAGCAGCCCCACCGGCAGGTACCGCCCGCTCGGCTCGTCCAGCATCGCCCGGAGCAGCGACTGGCCGGCGGCGCCGGCACCGAACAGCAGCACCCGCTGGATGTCTCGGCCGGCGGGTCGGCGGCGCCGCTGTCGGTGCAGCCGGCGCAGGTAGCGGACGCCGAGCATCTGGACGAGCGCCAGGCAGCCACCGACCAGCGGTGCGCTGGCCGGCACCGGCCGTTGTGGTGCGGCGAGGTCGAGCAGCAGC
Source organism: Solwaraspora sp. WMMD792 (assembly GCF_029626105.1). Lineage (NCBI taxonomy): Bacteria > Bacillati > Actinomycetota > Actinomycetes > Micromonosporales > Micromonosporaceae > Solwaraspora > Solwaraspora sp. WMMD792. The sequence continues at coordinate 2,331,959 of NZ_JARUBH010000009.1, read as the reverse complement.
AGCAGGAGCATGGTGGCCAGCACGCAGCGGGATACCACCCACACCTCGTCGAAGCTGCCCAGCCGGTACCGGTCCCGGTACAGGTAGTTGAGGTGACCGGCCACCGTGTGCAGCACGATCGCGGCCAGTGTGACCAGGAGCAGACCGTTGAGGTGTGTTCCGGCGAGGGCGAACTCGTAGCGGGTCCAGACGGCGACGATCAGGCCGGCGCACCAGGCGCCGAGGTCCACCAGCCACATCGGTGCGACGGCGCGTTCCCGGTTGCGGCGGGTGGTGGTGTCAGCGGCTCGGGTCGATGTCTGCATTCCAGCCCCGTTCAGTCGGCGTGCGGGCCTCCGCCGGGTGCGGCCGGCGGTGCCTGCGGTCTCGTTCACTCCGGATGGGTAGCGCGGCAATGACACTATTTGACCAGAAAACCCCTTTTGCCAGTGCAGATTGGTACAAGATGGTGCTGACCATGACGGAGCAGTATTTTTGGGAGGCCGTACCGATGGAACTGCGTGACTACTTCGACGCGGTGCGGAAGCGATGGTTCTGGGTACTCGCCGCCGTGACCGTCGCGGTCGGCGCCGCCGTGCTGATCAATGTCCGGACCACCCCGCAGTACGCCACCTCGGTCACCTTCTTCGTCTCCACCTCCAGCAGCCAGGGGGTGACCGACGCATACCAGGGCGGACTCTTCTCCCAGCAGCGGGTCAAGTCCTACAGCGGCCTGCTCACCAGCAGCCGGCTCGCCGAGACCGTGGTCGACCGGCACAGTCTCGGCCTGACCGCCGGGGAGGTGCAGTCACGGGTCAGCGCCCGCCCGGTGCCGGATACGGTCCTGCTGCAGGCGACGGTGACCGACAGCTCACCGAACCGTTCGGAGCAGGTCGCCGAGGCGATCGTCGCTGAGTTCGTCCGCCTGGTCCAGCAACTGGAGACCTCCCCGGGCGCCGACCGGCCGGCGATCAAGGTCGAGGTGATCGCCGGCCCGCTGCTCAACCCGGCGCCGGTCTCGCCGCAACCGGTGCGCAACATCAGCCTGGGCCTGTTCCTCGGGCTGCTCAGCGGGGTCGGCCTGGCGCTGCTGCGCGGGATGCTCGACAACACCGTGCGCACGGTCGATCAGCTGCGCGACGTCACCGCGACCGGGGTGGTCGGCACGATCCCGTTGGACAACGCGGCCCGGCGCGACCCGCTGATCATCGGCCGGCAGGCGCACTCGCCACGGGCCGAGGCGTTCCGCCAACTGCGGACCAACCTGCAGTTCGCCGACGTCGACAAGCCGGTGCGCAGCCTGGTGGTGACCAGTGCGATGCCCGAGGAGGGCAAGACCACCACCGCGACGAACCTGGCATTGACCTTCGCCGAGGCGGGCAACTCCGTGCTGCTGGTGGAGGCGGACCTGCGCCGGCCTCAGGCCACCTCCTACCTGAACATGGAGGGCGCGGTCGGGCTGACGAACGTGCTCGCTGGGCAGGCCGAGCTCGACGACGTACTGCAACCATGGGGGGACAGCGGCATGACGCTGCTGCCCAGTGGCTTCATCCCGCCGAATCCGAGCGAGCTGCTCGGCTCACAGCAGATGGCGGACCTGCTCGCCACGCTGCGCGCCCGGTTCGACGTGGTCATCGTGGACACCGCGCCGCTGGTGCCGGTCACCGACGCGGCGCCGATCGCCGCCCAGGTGGACGGCGTGATCGTGGTGGGACGGTGCGCCAAGACCACCGAGACGCACCTGCGGGCGGCGGTCGCCGCGCTACGCGCGGTGGACGCTCGGCTGCTCGGCTGCGTGTTGAACATGACGCCACACCGCAGTGGTGCCTACAACTACTACTACCACGAGCACGGCCGTCGGCGTCGGTCCGCGAACCCGGCCGGTCCGGCCCGGCAGCGTCAGGCGGTCGCGGTTCCCGACACCACGAAGGCCGCCGAGGATCAGGCGACGGCGGACGTTGGCGTACCGGTCAAGACTTCGTGATGACGTCCAGCAGGATGTCGATGGTCTGGTCGATCTGGCCGGCGCACATCCGGAAGTCCCCGACCGGCCGCAGCACCGGGTCGGCGAGGTCGTCCTGCTCAGCGGAGACCGGCTGTACCCGGCTGCGGGCGGCCGCCGCGGCGGCCACCAGCGACCTGGCCCGGCCGGCGGCGTCGGGTGCGGAGGTAGCCGGTGGCAGGAGTGCAGCCTGGGCCAGCCGTCCGAACTGGCGGACGGTGAAGGTGCGGGTCAGCGCGGCCGGGGCCAGCGCGACGCAGTACGCCCGGTGCCGGCGGCTGGCGGTCAGCACCAGATCCGCGCGGGTCAGCATGGCGGCATCCACCTGCCGGCTGGCGAACCCGTCCGGATCAGCCTGGCGTTCTCGCAGGACCTGCTCGGTATACGGATGCATCGGCCGGCCGGTCAGCGCTTCGATGCCGGCGCTGTACGCGGCGACGTCGGCCCGGTCCGCGCCCAGCCGGGTCTGCACGGCGTACCGGGTCAGCCGTTCAGCCAGCGGCGAGCGGCAGATGTTCGCCCGGCATACGAACAGGATGGTGAACCGATCAGTGGTCATCAACGCCAGCCAATCCGATGTCTACGCGACCGGCCGCCGGACCGCGCCGGCCAGTCGGTCGCAGCCACCGACCCGGCCACGACCAGGTCAGCCTAGCCCGCGACCAGGACATTTCTCCGGAGCCGCGCGATGACCCAGCAGATCTACCTGTCCCCGCCGGACGTCGGCGTGCTCGAAGAGGAGTTCCTGGTCCGGACGCTGCGCTCCGGCTGGGTCGCCCCGTCCGGCCCGGAGGTGGACGCCTTCGAACAGGAGATGGCCCGACGGGTCGGCGTCGCTCACGCGGTCGCGGTCAACTCGGCGACCGCCGGCCTGCACCTGGCCCTGCTGGCACTCGGGGTCGGGCCGGGACAGGCGGTGGCGGTACCCACCCTGACCTTCGTCGCCACCGCAAATGCCATCGTCTACACCGGTGCCCAGCCGGTCTTCGTCGACTGCGACCCACGGACCGGCAACGTCGACGTCGATCTGCTGGCCGAAGCGCTGACCCGGCGGGAGCCCGGTCAGCCGCCGGTACGCGCGGTGGTGCCGGTCGACATGTTCGGCCGCTGCGCCGACTACGACAAGATCGTCCCGTTGTGCGCGGCGTACGGCCTGCCGGTCGTGGAGGACGCGGCGGAGGCGCTCGGTGCCGGCCTGCACGGTCGTCCCGCCGGCGGCTTCGGCCAGGCCGGGGTCTTCTCCTTCAACGGAAACAAGATCATGACGACCTCGGGGGGCGGGATGGTGGTCACCGACGACGAGGCGATTGCCCACCGGTGCCGCTACCTGGCCAGCCAGGCACGCCAGCCGGTGGCGCACTACGAACACACCGACATCGGCTACAACTACCGGCTGAGTAACCTGCTCGCCGCGCTGGGCCGGGCACAACTGCACCGTCTCGACTCGATGGTCGCCCACCGCCGGGAGACCCGCCAGCGGTACGCGAAGACCTTCGCCGGCGTTCCGGGGGTGCGCCTGCTCGGCGATCTCGGTGACGAGGCGGACCTCGGCGGCAACGCCTGGCTCACGGTGATCATCGTGGAGCCGGCCGAGGCCGGCTGGGACGCCGCCGAACTGAGCCGCTACCTCGCTGATCAGCGGATCGAGACCAGGCCGGTCTGGAAACCGATGCACCGGCAGCCGGTCTTCGCCGCCGCGCCGCGGATCCTCACCGGGGCGGCGGACCGGCTCTTCGCGACCGGACTGGCCCTGCCCAGCGGCTCGTCGTTGACCGACGAGCAGATCGGCCGGGTGCTCGCGGCGATCGAGGCGTTCCTCGACGGACACCGGATCGGCCGATGAGCGCCCGGGACCTGGTGATCGTCGGCTGCGGTGGGCACGGCCGTGAGGTGTTCGGCATCGTCGAGGCCGTCAACCGGGCCGGTCCGGCACCGGCGTGGCGGGTGATCGGATTCGTCGACGACGATCCCAGCCCGGCCAACAAGGACCGCCTCGACCGGCTCGGTGCCGTGCTGCTCGGCGCCGTGGACTGGCTGACCGGGCAGGGCGACCCGCCGGCGTACGTGATCGGGATCGGCCTGCCGGCGTACCGCCGGGCGGTAGGCCGGCGGATCGAGGCCGCCCGGCCGGCGGCGGAACCGCTGGTTGCCGCCACCCTGATCCATCCCAGCGCCACGGTCGGTCTGGACAGCCGGATCGGCGCGGGTTCGGTGCTGTTCGCCGGTGCCCGAGTGACCACCAACGTGACACTCGGCCGGCACGTGCACATCAACCAGAACGGCGTGGTCGGCCACGACACGACCGTCGCGGACTACGGCACGGTCGGACCGCTGGCGGCTGTTTCCGGATCCTGCACGTTGGACGAGGCCGTCCTGGTGGGGACGACCGCGGCGGTTCTTCAGGGCCGCCGGGTCGGGGCCGCAGCCACGGTCGGTGCCGGCGCGTGCGTCGTGCGTGACGTGCTGCCCGGCGCGGTGGTCAAGGGGGTGCCCGCCCGATGAAGGTCCGTTGGCGGTCGCGACGGGTACCGCCGGTATCGAGGGAGGCGTCAGACATGCGGGTGGTCGTGATACTCAAGACAGCCGAGGGCGGCCGGTGGATCGTGCCCCAGGTCGAGGAGCTGCGTCGGCGCGGCAACGAGGTGACGGTCGTGCTGCCTGCCGGTCCGGGCCGGTTGCGCGAACAGTTGTACCGGGCCGGGGTGCCGATGATCGACTCGCCGTTCCGGTTTCGGTTCCGTCCGACGTTGGCCACGGCCGTGCAGCTGTGGTCGCTGCGTCGGCTGCTGCGTCGGCTGCGGCCGGACGTGGTGCACTACCACCACTACCACGCGGCGCTGGCGGTCCGGTTGAGCCTGCTCGGGCTCGACGTCGCCAGGGTCTTCATGGTGCCCGGTCCGCTCTTTCTGGAGTCGACACCGATCCGCACTGCGGAGCGCCTCCTGACCCGGCTGGACGACCTCGTGATCGCCGGCAGCACGCACACCGCCGACCTCTACCGGTCGATGGGCCGTCGTGGTGACGCGCTGGCGGCCGTGCCGTACGGGGTGGACACCCGGCTGTTCCGCCCGTCGGACGCCGCCACCCGGGCCGCCGCACGTCGCCGGCTGGGTCTACCGGCAGACGTCTTCGTGGCGGTCATGGTGGCGTACGTGTACGCACCCAAGTCGATGGTGCACCGGGGGACCGGTATCAAGGGTCACGACGTGCTACTCGCGGCGTGGCGGTCGTTCGCCCGGGACTGTCCCCGCTCCCGGCTGATCCTGGTCGGTGGGGGTTGGGACGCGTCCGGTGAGGAGCACCGGCGGGACCTGCTACGACGTTTCGACGTGACGGCCGATCCGACCGTCGACTGGTTCGCCGGCGTCATCGACGTACGGCAGTATTACGCTGCGGCTGATGTCAGTGTCAGCCCGTCGCGGTCGGAGAACCACGGAGCGGCGCTGGAAGCCGGAGCCTGCGGGGTGCCCTCTGTCGTGTCCGACGCCGGCGGACTGCCGGAGACAGTCAACCGGGACAGTGGTTGGGTGGTCCCGACCGGTGACGTCGAGGCACTCGCCGCCGCGCTGCGCGGCGCATACGCGGAGTTCCGGTCCGGTCGGCTCGCCCGGCGTTCACCAGCGGCACGGGAACACATCCAGCGGCGGTTCGACAGCGGTGACTGTGCCCGGGCGGTGGCCGACCTGGTCGAGACGATCGGCGGGCGCCAGCCGGTGTCTCGCCGCCGGTCGGCCGCAGCGCCGGTCGGCTGACCGGCGCGGACCGCTGCCGACCGGCGCCGCGCCGGCACCTGACTCTGACTACCGCCTTGTTGGGAGCACAGTGGAGATCTCGCCAGGTTCCGCGATGGGCACCGTCGCGGTCAGTACCCAGACCCGGTTCCAACGCACACCGGACGGCGCCGTGTGGACGGTGATCGGGCCGGCGCACGGCTTCTGGACCCGGTACCTGTCGGCCTTCGACCGGGTCCGACTGCTGGCTGAGGTCACCGACGTACCGCTACCGCCGACCGGCGCCGCCCGGGTGGACGGCGCGGGAGTGGAAGTCTGGCCGCTGCCGTGCGGTCGCGGGCCCCGCGGCCTGCTGCCGGGTCGTGCGGCGCTGCGCAGGTCGTTGCGGTACGGGGTAGACGACGTCGATGCCGTCATCCTGCGGAGCCCGTCACCAGCCGCCAACCTGCTCGCACCGATCCTGCGGCGCTCGCACCGTGGCTACGCGGTCGAGGTCGTGGCGGACCCGCAGGACATGTTCGACGGCCCGGTGGCGACGTACCCGGTGCGCCGCTGGCGCGCTCACCGGGCGGCGCGCCAGCTGCTGGAGCAGTGTCGGGACGCTACCGCCGTGGCCTACACCACCGGGGCATCGCTGCAGCTGCGATGTCCGCCGGGTCCGCACACCGTCGCCGCCGACTACCCGGACGTCGACCTGCGGGCCGACGCGTTCGTCTGCGAGCCACGTGAACCGGCGGCGTCCGGCGGTCCGGTGACACTGATCTCGGCCGGGACGCTCGACCGCTCCCGGCACGGCGTCGACGTCGTCCTGGCGGCGATGCGTCGGCTGGCAGATGACGGCATCCGGGCGGACCTGGTCCACCTGGGCGACGGCCGGTCCCGGCCGCAGCTCGAACGCCGCGCGGCCCGGCTGGGACTGACCGACCGGGTCGTCCTCGCCGGTGAGCGTCCCGCCTCCGAGATCCGGTCCTGGCTGGACGCCGCCGACGTGTTCGTGTCGCCGACTCCCGCCGACGCGCACTCCCCGGTAGTGGTCGAGGCGATGGCCCGGGGCCTGCCGGTGGTCGCCGTCGCGTCGGTGGGCCCGCCGGACCTGTTCGAGGCGGACTGTCTGGTCAGCACCGGTGATCCGGCGACGCTGGCCGAGGTGGTCCGGCGGCTGCTGACCCAGCCGCAGCGGATGGTCGAGGTGGCGGCGGCCGGTCTGGTCCGGTCCCGCGGCTACCGCACCGAGCTCGTGGCGCCCCGGCGGGCGATGTTCTACCGTGTCGTCCGGATGGCCGGTCGCCCGATGCCGGTGGCACCGGCGGCCCGGGCGCGGGAACACGCCCCGACGAGCTGACCGCGTCAGCGGCCCGCCGCTCAGGTAGGCGGCGGGCCGGTCACAGCAGTTCCGTGCCGGCGGTGGCGGCCAGCCTCCGGCGGGTGTCCAGCACCAGTGGCGCATCGCTGAGCAGGGAGTAGTCGATGCCGTCGTGGTCGGTCAGCACGACCACCGCGTCAGCGGCTTCGACCTGGTCGACGGTGAGTGGCACCGCCCGTACGAAGGCTGGCATCTGCTCCGGGCGCAGGTGTGGGTCGACGACGTGCACCTGCGCGCCGGCCAGGTGCAGCAGTTCGGCGACGCGGACAGCCGGGGACTCGCGACAGTCGCCACTGTTGCGCTTGTACGCCAGCCCGATGAGCAGCACCCGCGCGCCCCGCAACGCCCGGCTGCGCCGGTTCATCGCGCTGGTCAACCGTTCCACGACGTACATCGGCATGTAGTTGTTCACGTCGTTGGCGAGTTCGACGAACCGGAAGTTGCGGCCGAGGGTCCGCTTGACCTCCCAGGACAGGTAGGACGGGTCGACCGGCAGGCAGTGTCCACCGACGCCCGGGCCGGGGGTGAACCGTAGGAAGCCGAACGGCTTGGTGCTGGCGGCGTCGATCGCCTCCCAGATGTCGATGCCCAGCATGTGCGCGTACACTGCCAGCTCATTGACCAGGGCGATGTTGACGTGTCGGAAGGTGTTCTCCAGCAGTTTGGTGGTCTCGGCCTCCCGGGTGCCGGCGACCGGCACGGTCCGGTCCACCAGACCGTCGTAGAAGGCCTGCACCGACCGCAACGACTCGGGGGTGATCCCGGAGACCACCTTCGGAGTGTTGACGAAGGTCCATTCGCGGTTGCCCGGGTCGATGCGCTCCGGGCTGTACCCGAGGTGGAAGTCGAGCCCGGCCTGCAGACCGCTGCCTTTTTCCAACAGCGGCCGGAGAAACTCGTCGGTGGTGCCGGGGTAGGTCGTCGACTCCAGGATCACCGTCGCGCCGGGAGTGAGCTGCTCGGCGAGCGACCGGGCCGCCTGCTCGATGTACCGCAGGTCGGGTGCGCCGTCACGCAACGGCGTCGGCACGGTGATCACCGCGGTGTCAAATCCTGCGGCTGCGGCGTAGTCGGTGGTCGCGGTGTAGCGGCCGCTGCCCAATGCGGCGTGCAGCTCGGCGTCGGTGACATCCTCGACGTACGAGATGCCCGCGCGCAGCATCCGGATCCGCTCGGCGTCGGTGTCCAGCCCGACGACCAGGTGTCCGACCGCTACGGCGCGCATCGCCACGGGCAGGCCGACGTACCCCTGGCCGACGATCACCACCGGTGTGTTCGCCATGTCTCCCACTTTCTAAAACCTAATAACCGACATAAGCATTCAAGCATCCCAAGCTGTCCCTATACCCCCAAATCCGGTTTTGCCGGGTCGGCTGAAATTCGCTCGTGCCGGCGTGCGGCCTGCCCGACAATCGCCCGATGACAGCGACCACCGAGATTCCGTCACTTCCTGCTGGATACACCCAGCGGCCCGCCGGGCCCGATGACGCACCCGCCGTCTTCCAGTTGATCGCCACCTGCAACACGGCGGTCATCGGCCGACCCGACTACACCCTCGACGAAGTCGCTGACGAACTCGCCGAACCGGACTTCGACCCGACGCGGGACGGTTGGCTGGTGCAGGACCCGGGTGGCGGGACGGTCGGCTGGGGTTGGGCGTGCCGCAAGGGGAGTAGCGACACCATCGACATCGATGCGTACCATCTCGACACCGAGCCGGCGGTCGGCGACTGGCTCTGGTACCAGGCCCAACGTCGCGCCGTCGCGATCGCCGCCGAACTGGGCCATTCCCGGGCCGTGCTGGACGTCGGCTGCTACCGGGAGGACACCGCCACGGCCGGACGGCTGGCCGAGCTCGGCTTCTCGGTGGCGACCGTGTTCAACCGCCTGTTCGTCCCGCACGACGCGGCGAGCCCGAGGGCCGACCCCGGGGAACCCGACGGTGTGCGGATCCGCAGTACCGGTGACGATCCCGAGGTCCGTCACCAGGCATGGACGGTGCACCAGGCCGCCTTCGCCGACCACTTCGGTTTCGCGGCCAAGGCCTACCCCGACTGGGTCCGGCATCTCGAGTCGCACAGTGACCACGACTGGTCGCTGGGTGAGGTCGCATACCTGGACGGCGTCCCGGCCGCGATCGTGTTGCGGTCGCATGCCTTCGTGGCCGACGAGCAGAGCGGCTACATACGGCTGCTCGCGGTCCGACCTGAATGGCAGGGGCGTGGCCTGGGTCGCCTACTGCTGCGCCGGGCGTTCGCCGCCGACGCCGCCGACCAGCGGCGGGGCACCTTCCTGCACGTCGATACCGACCCCCGGCGGCCGGCGCTGCGCCTGTACCTTTCCGAGGGCATGCGGCCGGTGCAGATCATCGACGCTTGGCGACGGACCGTCCCGGTGACGCCCTGACCGGGTGACGTACCCGACTCGACAGGCTGGACCCGGCTCACCGCTCGGCCGCCAGCGCGGCCACCGTCCGCCGCATGGCCTGCTCGAACAGCTCCCCGTCGACGACGGCCAGCGACGCGGTCATCGACACCACGACCAGCGTGGTGTCGACCTGTATGACAGCCAGTGCGGTCGTCGCGGTGACCCGTCCGGCACCGCGGCCCAGCGTCCGTACCAGATCCATCCGCCAGGCGCGGTCGCCGACGGCCGGCGCCGCGCGGGGCAGCGACTGGACCCGTAGCCCGGATCGTCCGTCGGTGAACTCCCGACAGGCCGCGCCGGCCCGTTCGACCGCGGCGAAGACCATCTCCACCGGCCGCGTCGAGGACATCGCGTCCGGCCGGTACGACACGACGTCGATCTGCAGGGTGGTCCGGCCGAGCCCACCGCCGCCCGGTGCGGCAAGCGTCGCGTAACGCGCCACGCCCCGCCCGGTACGTCCGGCGGCCGCCCGGCGCAGATAGTCGTTGACGATCGATGGCTGACAGCCGGCCGGTCGGCTCCCGGCCGGTGGTGGTGCCGGGAGCGGATCCGCCCGCCACGCCGGGCCGAGCACGGGCTCGACGGCTCGGGCGGCCCGGTCCGCCGCGGTCGTGTCGATCGGGACGGGACCGGCGGTCCTCGGGCCATCCGGACGGGCACGGCGGGCGCGGTCCAGATCGGATCCGCCGCGCGGGTCGGAACCGCTGTCCGGGACGGCGGGCGACGGCTGGACCAGCAGCGGCGCGGCGAGATTCGGCGCGGCCGCGGTGCCCACCGGGAAGGCCAGCAGACCGGCGACTACTCCGGCCAACATCGCCGGGACGGCAGCTGTGCCCCGCGATCCGGCCGCGCCGGGCCGTCCAGCGGTCAGCGCCGGCAGCAGGCCGGCCAGGACCAGCAGAGCGGGTGCCAGTGCGGCGCCGGCGACCAGCCGATCTCCCGCGGCGGGTGCCAGGTGCCACAGGACGGACGCCCCGGCCTGGCCCCCCGCACCGGCGACCACCCCGGCGGCTGGCACGGCGCACCACGCCACTGCCCGGGCGCCGCGCGTTCCGCCCGGGCCGCGACGTAATCCGACAGTCAGGACGGCGACGGCGGCGGCCAGCAGCAGCACGCGGGTCGTCGACCCGGCAAGCGGGCCGGGCCCTGGTCCGGTGAACGCGGCCGCTGCGGCCAGTGCGGCGCTCACCGAGGCCAGTAGCCACGGCCAGCCGCGCAGCACGCTGCGGCGAGCGCTCTGGCCGGAGGCGATCCGGTCCAGTTCGGCGCGGACGAGCGGGTCGAACACCACCGGAACCAACGGCTGTCGGACCGCCGCCGCCGGCAGCACGACCGCCGCCCGCTGGCCGGGACCGGCGATGCTGTCCGTCCGATGGCCGCCGATCCGCAACCGGGGCCGGTGGGAACCGACCAAGCTGTGCTGCCGGCAGAGTTCCTCGAAACGCGCCTCGGCCGTCGGATGGGCCGGGGGTAACCGGGCGATCCAGCGTTGGGCGCGCACCGTCGTGACCAGCGTCCCGGCCAGACCACTGCCGAGCGCGATCGCCGCACCGGAGGCCATCAGGGCGCCGACGGCCCAGGTCACCTCGGTCAGGCACATCGTCTGATCGCTGGCCGAGGGCGGGCAACGGGTCAGCACGTCCAGGTACGCCAGCCCGATGGGACGGTACGCCAGGGCCAGCATCCCGCCGGTGGCCGCGCCGAGCGCGGCGAGTGCGACCGCGACCAACAGCAGCGGCCACGTCCGGCCACACCTGGGCGTCATACCGACGGACCCCCTTGACGTCCTCTTCTTGAAGGAAGAGGAATCCGGTCTGCTACATCCCCGGAGGGGTGCCACGACTGCAGCAACACACTGAACCCTTTCCACCCGATCAACCCGATGATCATGCCAACGGATGGGTTCCAGCGGGTTTGGCCATTTTCCACCGGAGTCCTGAAGACCGGAGCACTGGCCCGCTTACCGGTAGCCAGCTCATCCGTACCGGATCGTGTACCGAACGTAGCCATGATGGGGGATTCCGGCCCGCTGGTCCAGCGTGACCTGCGGAGACCGTCAGATGGGGTAGCCTCGGAAACACTGTGGAAGGCGGCGACGGGGTCAGCAAGCGGGCCGGTGATGAGCGGGTCGGTGACGCGCAGCGCAACCACGTCGTCGAGCTGCTCGCCCGGGCGCTCGGTGAGGGCTATCTGGACCTCACCGAGTACGAGCGGCGGCTGGTCGAGGCGACCGCGGCGACAACGTCAAGGGAGCTCGTCGCGCAACTGGCCGATCTGCCGCGGCGGTTCGACTGGGACCCTGGTACGCCGGTCGTCGGTTCGTCCGTCGCCGACCGGGCCCGAGCCCGGCGTACCTCTGCTGCGTTGATCATGGCCGTCGCGTCGTTGCCGTTCGCCGCCTGCTACGGCGCTGGCGCGGTACCGGCTGTCGCAGCGATCGCTCTGGCGGGTCCGGGTCGACGGGTTCCAGACCAGCGGGGCAGGGCGCTGGCAGCGATCGTGATCGGCTCGGTCGGCGTGGTCGGGTCCGTGCTGAGTGTCCTCCTGCTGCTCGTCGTCGGCTGATCGCCCGGCCGTCTCCCGGTAAAGTGCCATCTATGGGCCGGCTGGGTCCGGTCGTCGCGGACAGATGTGATCGTCGATGGCATGCGCCCGTCACGAACGGCCCGACATGTCGGGGTCCTCCTTGTTCTGCTGCTGTGTCTGACTGCCTGCAGCGCGACCAGCGCGAAATGCCGAAACAACAGTTGTACGGTCGCCGTCAAGACAACCGAAACTGCAAGCGTGGAGATTCTCGATCACCAGATGGAATTCCGGGATCTCGTCGCCGGATCGGTGACCGTGGTCTACGCCGGACAGCCCTATTACATCCCGGTCGGGCAGACGGCGGGGGTCGGTCCGTTGACCGTGACGGTGACCTCGGCGGAACCGGGTCGGGCGCAGCTGGTCATCGCCGCGGACCAGCACAGCGGCGCGGATGCCGCTCGTGGTCACCGTTGAACCCAGAGACGCAGTTCCTGTGGGTCGAGGCAGGCCAGTACCGCTTCATGCAGGATCATGCTGGCCGCCCGCGCCAAGGTGAGGTCGAACTGTCCGGTGCGGCCGTCGGGTAGCCGCAGCGCGACCGTGCCGGTACGCCGGTCCACGGCACAGCGCAGCGGTAGTTCGGCAGACCGGCCACCCGGCGATCGGACCAGGACCCGCAGCTCGACCACGCCGTCGGAGACCCGTCGATCGACCATGGGCCCGCTGGCTGGTGGGGCGGGTCGACCGGCCGGCTGAGGCCGGACGCGTGCCGCCGGTTGGCGCTGGGGACGCCGGGGCGGATCGCGTTCCGGACGGCAGGTCGGTGTCGTGGCGCGTCCGTTCGGTGGGCCCGGCACGGTCGCGGGCCTCGCCGCTCGGGCGGCACGCACGGGTTCGGGTGGTGGCCGCCGGTCGGCGCGGGGTGCCAGTTCGGGGCGGCCGAGCACCACGGTGTCCACGCCGGTGCCCTCCGCGCCGGTGACCCGGTACCGGACGGTGACCGCGGTGTCGGACAAGTTGAGCACCACTCCGGGCCGCCAGGCCCCGGTACGGTGGATCCAGATCGGATCACCTCGTCGGTACGCCGTCACGGTACCCGCCGCACCGGCTGGTGGCAGGCGCGAGCTGCGGCCCGTGCCGCTCACCGGAACTCGTACCGCATTATTGGGAACTGCCTCTGATCGCCGGGACAGGTCGTGACGTTGCTCGGCCGACGATACTTCCCCGGTGACCGGGCGCGGCAGGGGTCGATGCCTGGTGCCTATTCGGATATTGCGGACCAGGAGGTGGGGGATGCCGAGTCGCGTCGTCTTCCCGACGATCAGGGAAGATGTCGGGCGCTCCACCGGATATCGTGAGGCTCCTGCCGCGTTGCCGAGGACCTGATCGACAGGACTCGGTGTGAACGCGCTTTCGAGGCTCATGCACTGTCGCGTTTCTCCGAACCGCTGTGACCTCGCCGGTGGCGTGCGCCGATGTACCGGCCGATGGTTGATCGTGCGACCGGTACCGCCCCCGATGAAGTGGTCTGGCGACTCTCCGTGACGTTTCGTGGGTGCCTGACGCCGGTCAGGCGGAGTTCGCTGGTCGCGCGGCGTCGAGGGGGCGGGCGCGTACGGCATCGGCGGGCACGGGCGTGTAAACCAGCCTCCTAGGATGTTCTAGGGGCTGTGTGGGCGGCCATCCCCATCGGACACGAACGTCCATCAGCTACTCACCAAGGAAAGTGTCCGCAGTGGAACGTCAGAGCTGGATCGGCCGACCGGCGGCTGAGGTGCAGCGGCTGGGCGGGAGCGTTGCTCAACCACCCAGTAGACCGCGGTGCATCGCCGGGCCGGCCGTAGCGCCGCTGATCAGCGGCGTGCGGCGATGCCGTCCAGGAAGAGGGTGGTGCAGTCGGTGATGAGCCGGTTCAGCGAGTACTTGCCGCCCGGCCTGAACCATCGCACGGTGAGCCAAACCGCATCGCGGGTGAGCCGGTAGAAGGTTTTTGGGTCGATGTCGGAGCGCAGGGTGCCGTCCCGGCGTCCGGCGTCGATGACGGTGAGCCAGACGCTCTCCACCTCCTTGGCCACGCCCTTGAGATAGCCGAACCGGGGCAGGCCACGCAGGTAGTTCGCGTCGTTCTGGTAGATCTCGGTGGCGTGCGGGTGGCTGGCGGCGCACTCGAGCGAGGCCCGGATGAGTTGCCGCAGCTGGTCGTCCGGCCCGTCCGGCCCGTCGAGGATCTGCTGGTAGCGGGCGCGTAGGTCGGCGAGGTAGCTGGAGATGATCTCGTCGACCATCGCCTCTTTGGATTCGAAGTGGTGGTAGAGGCTACCGGACAGGATGCCCACGTCGTCGGCGATCTCGCGGACGGTCGTGCCGGCGACGCCTCGGCTGGCGAACAGCGCGCCAGCCCGGTGGAGTATGTGCTCTCGTCGGCTGCGGGAAGTCACCATTGTCTCCCTGGTCGTGTAGCGGTGAAGCGGACACTTGCTTGGCACCTTCCGCGACGAGCCGGCCTGGCGGATCCAGCCGGATTCGGCAGTCAACCATGGTGGCTCTCTGACCAATGTGATCGGTGACCGGGTGGTCATCTTGAGGGGCGGAGGAGGTACGTCCGTCAGTCTAGGACCCAGGCAAGACGATTAACCGTATGCGTCGCGACCTAGTCCAGTGTGTCCTGATCGGCGCTTGCGACGCTGTCCTGAGACTCAGGTGTACGGTCAGCATGGACGGTCGGATCCGGGCGGCGTCCGCCGCGACCGCGGATGGGCACGCCCGAGAAGTGCAGTCGCCGGTGCACGTAGCTGTACGACACGCCGAGCTCGGCGGCGATGCGCCGGATCGGCGCTCCGGCGAGGTACCGGCTGACGATCTGGGCGTTCGTCGGACGCTCGGCGGGCGGGGTGGCCGGCATGACTGCTCCCTGGCCGGTTCTGGACGGTGGTGTCGTTGCGGATGTCTCCCGGACGAAGCCGGAGGCTGGTCCGTCGTCACCATGTCCCGCCAGCGGGAGCGGAGGTTGACCGGCCGGGGTGTCAGATCAACGGCACCCGGGCCGACGGATCAGGCCGCCCGGTCCCGGCGGTGGCGGATGCTGGCCGCGCCGCCCCGGACGACCCGCAACCGTGTCGGGTTGGTCGCCGGTGGCTCGTCGTCGAGTTCGACGCGCCAGCGTGACCGGGTGCGGCCAGCGTCCCCCGGTGCCGTGTCCGGGTCGCCACCGCGTCGGCGCAGCGCCAGGATGAGCAGATATCCGGCGACGACCAGGCCGTGGCTGAGCAGCCGCGGATAGTCGACCCGCCCGGTGATCACGTCGTTGACCGACAGCAGCGCCAGCACCGCGACGAACGCGGTCAGGGTCGGCAGCATCCCGGCCGGCCGGGTGCGCCGGACGGCGATCCACACGAAGCCGGCGCCGAGTGCGACGTTCCAGGCCGCGGACTCGTGCCACAGGTGGTTGGGGGCGGTTCCACCGACCGGATCGGGCACATGCAGATGGCCGTCGGCGACGCCGCCGATCTGGGCGGCGCCGAGCAGGAACTGCGCGATTCCGAGCACGCCGAGGGCGTACCGCAGCAGCAGGGCGACCCGGGCCGCGGTCAGCCGTCGGGGTGGCGCGAGTGCGTCGAGCACCGACTCGTCGACGGTGCCGACCGGTTCCGGGCCGGTACGCCGGGCGAGGTTGGTGACCATGTCGGCGTCGGCGTACCAGGCCCGGCACCCGGCGCAGCCGGTCAGATGGTCCCGCGCCGCAGCCGACTCGGCGGCGTCGGTCTCCCCGTCGAGTTCGGCCGACAGCAGCTCACGAAAGTCCACGCACCCCACATGTCAATAGTCGGCCCGCCGGCCGGGACGGTTCCCACCGGGGTGGCGCCCGGCCGGGCAGGCGCCACCAGGCGGGTGGACTATGGCGGGGGAGGCTTCCCGGATACCCTTTCAGCCATGCCGCACGCCGCACCGGACGACGCCCAGATCACCCGTTGGGCCCTCGCGGCCCGCGACGGTGACCGGGCGGCCGCCACGTCGTTCGTCCGGGCCACCCAAGGTCAGGTGCAGAGGTTCCTCACCCATCTGGTGGACACCACCGAGGCGGAGGACCTCGCCCAGGAGACGTTCCTACGGGCGATGCGGTCGTTGCCGCGCTTCGCTGGGCGCTCAAGCGCGCGTACCTGGCTGCTGTCCATCGCCCGGCGGGTCGCCGTCGACCATATCCGCGCCGTCGTGGTGCGGCCCCGGGTCGCCGACCTGGCCGACTGGCAGGCGGTGGCCGAGGCCGCGGTCGCCGGCCCGCGCTTCGAGGAAGCTGTGGCGCTGCGTCAGCTGCTGGCCGGCCTGGCCGCCGAGCGCCGGGAGGCGTTCGTGGCGACCCAGGTGCTCGGGTTGAGCTACGCCGAGGCCGCCGAGGTCTGCGACTGCCCGGTCGGGACGATCCGGTCCCGGGTCGCTCGGGCCCGCGAGGACCTGGTCGCCGCGATGACGGAGTCGGGGCGGCAGTCCGGCCGGCAGCTACGAGCGATCAGCTGATCCCTCGTGCCCCTGTCCTGCGGGACCGAGTCGGCGGCGGCGTTCGTCCGCCAGTCCTGATGGTCTCGCGGCACCCGCCGGGCTGAACCCGGCGCGTTCGACCTCCCGCCGGCCGATGCCGGCTACCCCTGCGTGTCCGGGTCCTGCTGGCCCGGCCGTTCGTCGCGGGCTTGTTTCAGCGTCGACCTCTTGCGTTAACAAACGTGAAGTGCAAGGCTTCGTCAACACCAACGAAGACGTCGACGGAGGCCAGCATGCAGAAGGCCCACACCAGGTTGTGGCGTCACGCGGCGGTGATTGGCGTTGCGGTGATCCTGACTGCCGCCTGCTCGTCAGGCGGTGACACGGACACGGACAGTAGTCCATCGGATGGCACTGCCAACCGCGACGCCACCTTCCGCTTCGCAGACACCCTGCCAATCGACACCCTTGACCCACACAAATCACCCGGAGCCGGCAACAACGTCTGGCTCTTTCCCGTATATGACCGGCTCATCCACCTCAACTCGTCGGCCGAGCTCGTCCCCGGCCTGGCGACCGAATGGTCCTTTTCCGATGACGGCCGTACCCTGTCGCTGACCCTGCGGGAGAACGTCAGCTTCCACGACGGCACCGCGTTCGACGCCGCCGCCGTGCAAGCCAACATCGACCGGGCGAAGACGGTGGAGGGGTCGGCCGTCGCCAGCGAACTCGCCGTCATCGACTCGGTCGAGATCGTCGACGACACACACGTCGACCTCAAACTCAACGCCGTCAACAGTGCCCTGCCCTACATCCTGACCGACCGTGCCGGAGCCATCGCCAGCCCGGCGGCGTTCGACGCCGACCTGGCCCGTAACCCGGTCGGCACCGGGATGTACCGGGTCACCGAGTACCAGCCGAGCTCCAGCGCGACATACGAGCGCAACCCCGACTACTGGGACCCGGACGCGGCCGCCGCCGCCCGGATGGAGTTCACCAGCATCACCGACTCCCAGCAGCGGCTCAACGCGCTGCGGACCGACTCGATCGACGCCACCATCCTGGACGCGGCGAACGTCGCCGCTGCCGAGTCGGCCGGTCTGGTGGTGGACTCCGCCCCGGTGCTGCAGTTCTACCACCTGCAGCTCAACCTGTCCCGCGAGTACCTCGACGACGTGCGGGTACGGCAGGCGATCAACCACGCGATCAACCGTGACGACCTGGTCAGCGGGCTGCTGTTCGACCTCGGCGAACCGGCGGTCCAGCCGTTCCCGAGCGGATACTTCGCCCACGACGAGTCCGTCGCCGACCTGTACCCCTACGACCCGCAGCGGGCCCGGCAGCTGCTCGACGAGGCCGGCGTACCCGAGGGCCACACCCTGGAGTTCATCAACCAGAACGCCCCCGCGTACACCCAGCTGACCGAGGCGTTGCAGGCGCAGCTGGCGGAGGTGGGTCTCAACGTCGAGATCACCCAGACGGTCAACTTCGCCAACTCGTTCTACGTCGAAGGCCAGGGTGACGCCGGAGCGATCAACTGGACCGGCCGGCCGGATCCGTCACAGACGGTCGGACTGGTCTTCGCCGAGAACGGCTTCGCCAATCCCGGCAAGGTGACCACGCCGGCGGTGACGGCCCTCTACCAGGACCTGCTGGCCACCACCGACGAGACGCAGCGGCAGGAACTGGCCCGGCAACTGTCGGCCCAGATCACCACCGACGCCCTCGACGTCGTCCTCTACTTCCCGTACAGCAACGTCGCGTACAGCGACAAGGTGGTGGGCCTGGAGAACTGGCTCTCCGGCAAGCTGGAGTTCCCCGGCGTCGGCGTCGCCGACTGATCGTCGTCGTGCCGGGTGGGCGGCCGCGGCCGCCCACCCGGCACGACCCGGACCAGACATGGTGAGGACATGATCGGACTCGTCGGCCGGCGCCTGTTGACCATGGTGCCGCTGCTGCTGTTCGTCACGCTCGTGGTGCACGGCATCGCGATCTTCGTCCCCGGCGACCCAGCGGTCCGGATCGCCGGGGAGAACGCCACTCCCGAACAGATCGCTCTCACCCGGGACCGGCTCAACCTCGACGAGCCCTGGCCGGTGCGGTACTGGCGGTGGCTCACCGACGCGGTCCGGGGCGATCTCGGCAACTCGATCTTCAACAACGACTCGGTGACCCAGCTGATCCTGGAGCGGATGCCGGTGACCCTGGCGTTGACCCTTGCCGCGCTGGTCGTCGCGGTTCTGTTCGGCGTACCGGCCGGCATCCTCGCTGCCCTGCACCCGAACCGCTGGCCGGACAAGCTGGTCCGGGCCATCGCCACCGTCGGCATCGCTTTTCCCGGCTACTGGCTCGGCCTGCTGCTGATGCTGGCCTTCTCGATCCGGCTGGGCTGGTTCCCGACCATCGGCTACACGCCGATCAGCGAGGATCCGGCGGGCTGGCTGCGCCACATCACGCTGCCCGCAATCGCGTTGGGCGCCTCGGCCGGCGCGGAGGTGGCCCGGCAACTGCGCCGGTCGATGCTCGACACCCTGCACCGCGACTTCGTCCGTACCGCCACCGCCAAAGGGCTGCGCTACCGGGCGGTGCTCGGCAAGCACGCCCTCAAACACGCCGCCGCGCCCGTGGTGACCGTACTCGCCACCCAGGTGGCGCTGCTGCTCGGCGCCGCCGTGATCATCGAGCAGACGTTCACCATCCCTGGGGTGGGGGCGCTCGCGGTCAGCTCGGTGATCGGCAACGACCTCACCGTCGTGCAGGGCATCGTGGTGGTCAGCACCGTCGCAATCGTGCTGGCCAACCTGCTCGCCGACGTCGCCCAGGCATGGCTCGCCCCGAAGACCCGGTGATCCGCACCCGCCCCGACCCACATCCTTCGGACCAACAGCAAGGGAGGCGACCGTGACCGCCACCGCGACGCCGGCCGTGGACACCTCGTCGACACCGTTGCAGCGCCGCCAGCGCTGGCGGTTCCTGCGCCGGTTCGCCGGGCACCCGGGTGCCCTGCTGGCCGCCGGATACCTGCTCGTCGTGGCGCTGCTCGCGGTGTTCGGTGGCCGGCTGACGCCGCACGACCCACTGGCGCAGAATCTTGGCGCGGTGCTGCAGCCACCCACCGGCGGGCACCTGCTCGGCACCGACGATCTGGGCCGGGACCTGCTGAGCCGGCTCATCGTCGGCGCCCGGCCGTCGCTGCTGGCCGTGCTGCAGTCCCTCGCGGTCGGGGTCGGCTTCGGAGTGCCGATCGGGCTGCTCGCGGTGCTGCTGCCGGCGTTGCCCGGTGGGCTGCTGATGCGGATCGTCGACGGGGTGATGGCCTTCCCGCCGCTGCTGCTGGCGATCGGCGTGATCGGCGTGCTCGGCCCGGGGCTCAGCCAGGCGATGATCGCCGTCGGTGTGGTGTTCGTGCCGCGGTTCGCCCGGCTGACCCGCACCAGTGTCCTGCAGGTCTACCACGAGACGTACATCGACGCCTCCCGGGTCATCGGCACCCCGCTGGGCCGGCTGGTCCGCTGGCACGTGCTGCCGAACATCACCGGCCCGGTCGTCGTGCAGGTGGCGGTGGCCAGCGGGTTCGCCATGCTCGCTGAGGCCGGTCTGAGCTTCCTCGGGCTCGGTGTCCAGCCGCCGGACGCGAGCTGGGGCGCGCTGCTCGGCCGGGCGCTGCCGTACATCGACACCGCCTGGTGGCTGGCGGTCGCCCCCGGCGCGGTGATCACCTTGACCGTGCTGGCCACGAACGTGCTCGCCGACGGCGTCGGTGACTCGCTTGGCCGCGAATCCAGGAGCCGGCGTTGACCACACCCGCCAAGAGCACCGAATCTGCCAGGAGCACCGCTCAACCGGCGCCGGGCACCGACGCGGTACTGCAGGTCATCGACCTCACCGTCGCGGTGGGTAGCGCCGCCGGCGGCTGGACCGACCTCGTTCACCAGGTGTCGTTCGAGGTGGCCGCAGGTGAGACGGTGGGGCTGGTCGGGGAGTCGGGCTGCGGCAAGAGCACCACCGCGCTGGCGTTGATGGGTCTGCTGCCGCCCCGGGACCTGCGGGTCGGTGGCGGCACGGTCCGGCTCGACGGGACCGACCTGTTCCGGTTGTCCCGGCGGGGCTGGGAGGACGTCCGCGGCGACCAGATCTCCATGATCTTCCAGGAGCCGATGTCCAGCCTGCACCCGGCGTTCACCATCGGCGAGCAGATCGCCGAGTCGGTGCGCCGGCACCGGGGGCTGTCCCGCCGGGCGGCCGCCGACCGGGCGGTCGAACTGCTCGACCTGGTCGGCGTGCCGGACGCCCGGTCCCGGGCCCGGGCTTATCCGCACGAGTTCTCCGGCGGGATGCTGCAGCGGGTCCTGATCGCCATCGCGCTGGCCTGCGAGCCGAAACTGCTGGTCGCCGACGAACCGACGACGGCCCTGGACGTCACCGTACAGGCGCAGATCCTGGATCTGCTGCATGAGATGCGCGACCGGTTCGGGCTGGCCGTCCTGCTGGTCACCCACGACCTCGGGGTGGTCGCCGAGGTGTGCGATCGGGTGGTGGTGATGTACGCCGGCCAGGTCGTCGAGGAGTGCGGCATCGACACCTTCCTCGCCGGTCCCCGCCATCCGTACAGCCGGGCATTGCTGGCCGCCGCGCCGGACGCCGCCGTCGACGGCGAACTGACCTGGATCCCCGGTGCCCCGCCCGGCCCGGACGAACTGCCGTCCGGCTGCCTGTTCCAGCCGCGTTGCCGGTACGCCCACGACGCCTGTCGCAGCGGACCGATCGTGCTGCGCCGCGCGGCCGACGGCCACGCGAGCCGTTGCCTGCTCGACCCGGAGGCGATGACCGATGAGTGACCTGCTGCGCCTTTCCGACCTGCACGTCACGTTCCCGGGCCGGTCGCTGCTCGGCCGCCGGGCCGCGCCGGTGCAGGCGGTACGCGGCGTGGACCTGACCGTGGCGCCGGGCGAGACGGTGGGACTGGTCGGCGAGTCCGGCTGCGGCAAGTCCACCCTCGGCCGTACCGCAGTCCGGCTGATCCGCCCCACCCGGGGTCAGGTGCTGTTCGAGGGCCGCGACATCGGGGCGATGTCCAGCCGTCAGCTGCGCCCGCTGCGGCCCCGGTTCCAGATGGTCTTCCAGGACCCGTACTCGTCGCTCGATCCGTCGATGAGTGTGC
Organism: Solwaraspora sp. WMMD792; assembly: GCF_029626105.1. Classification (NCBI taxonomy): domain Bacteria; kingdom Bacillati; phylum Actinomycetota; class Actinomycetes; order Micromonosporales; family Micromonosporaceae; genus Solwaraspora; species Solwaraspora sp. WMMD792. Next base: position 2,310,297 of record NZ_JARUBH010000009.1, on the reverse strand, counting down.
TGGACAGCCTCGCCGAACCACTGCGGGTGCACACCGGCGACGGGCACGCCGAGCGAGCCGCCCGGGTGGCTGCGGCGCTGCGTCAGGTCGGGTTGGACGAGCGGCACCTGTACCGCTACCCGCACGAGTTCTCCGGCGGGCAGCGGCAGCGGCTCGCGCTGGCCCGGGCGATGATCCTCGACCCCCGGCTGATCGTCGCCGACGAGGCGACCAGCGCGCTGGACGTGTCGACTCAGAACCAGATCCTCATGCTGTTGCGGACGTTGCAGCGGGAACGGGGGGTGGCCCTGCTGTTCATCAGCCACAACCTGCTCGCCGTGCGGCATGTCGCGGCCCGGGTGGCGGTCATGTACCTGGGTCGGGTGGTGGAGACCGGGCCGACCGCCCGGGTGTTCGCCGCACCGGCCCACCCGTACACCCGGGCGTTGCTCGCCGCCGTGCCGGGCGCGGCCCGGCGCCGCCAGCGCGGCGTGCGGGCCGCGTCGCCGGTAGGTGAGCTGCCCAGCCCGGTCGCCCCGCCGTCCGGCTGCCCGTTCCATACCCGCTGCCCGCTGGTGCTGGACCGCTGCCGGGTCGAGATGCCGGCGGCGGTGCCGGTGGACGACGGCGGTCACGTCTCGTGTCACCTGCAGACCGACGGTCCGGCGCTCGGCGGCCGGCCGCTGCCGGCGTCGCTGGCGGCCGGCGTCGGACCCGCGACGGCGGCCGGGTGAGGCGGCACCGGTCCGCCGACGGAGCCGGCGGACCGGACCGGTCGCGAAGCGCCGGTCAGTGGCCGCGGGCGATCCACTCGTCGAGGTGCGGCCGTTCGGTGCCGATCGTGGTGCTGTCGCCGTGTCCGGTGTGCACGATCGTGTCGTCCGGCAGGGTGAACAGCCGGTCGCGGATGGACGCGACGATCGTGCCGAAGTCGCTGTAGGAGCGGCCGGTGGCTCCCGGGCCGCCGGCGAACAGCGTGTCGCCGGTGAACACCACGCCCAGCTCGGGCGCGGACAGGCAGCAGGCACCAGGGCTGTGCCCGGGGGTGTGCAGGACCCGCAGCGTGGTGCCGCCGACGGTGAGCTGCTGCTCGTCGGCCAGCGCGGCGTCCGGGGGCCGGTGCGGGTGGACCTGGTCCCAGAGCACCCGGTCGGCCGGATGCAGCAGCACCGGTGCGCCGGTCTCGTCGGCCAGGCGCGCCGCGACCCGTACGTGGTCGTCGTGGGCGTGGGTGGCGACGATCGCCCGGACGGTACGCGCGCCGACGACGGCGCGGATCGCCTCGACGTCGTGCGGGGCGTCGATTACCACGCATTCGGTGTCGTCGCCGACCACCCAGACGTTGTTGTCGACATCGAAGGTCTGCCCGTCCAGGGAGAACGTCCCGGACGTGACGGTGTGGTCGATCCGGGTGGTCATCAGAACACCACCACCGAGCGGAGCACGTCGCCGTGGTGCATCTTGTCGAAGGCCTGCTCGACCTGGTCGAGCGGGATCTCCTCGGTGACGAAGGCGTCGAGGTCGAGGCGGCCCTGCCGGTACAGTTCGGTCAGCATCGGGAAGTCGCGCGACGGCAGGCAGTCGCCGTACCAGCTGGATTTGAGCGCGCCGCCGCGACCGAACACGTCCAGCAGCGGCAGTTCGACGCGCATCTGCGGGGTCGGTACGCCGACCAGGACGATGGTGCCGGCCAGGTCCCGGGCGTAGAACGCCTGTTTCCAGGTTTCCGGGCGGCCGACCGCGTCGATGACGACGTCGGCGCCGAACCCGCCGGTGAGCTCCTGGATCCGTTCGACCACGTCGGTCTGCCGGGCGTCGACGGTGTGGGTGGCGCCGAAGCCGCGTGCCCAGTCGAGTTTCCGGGGGTCGGTGTCGACGGCGATGATGGTCGTCGCACCGGCCAGGGCGGCCCCGGCGATCGCGCCGTCGCCGACGCCGCCGCAGCCGATGACCGCGACGGAGTCGCCGCGGCCGACGCCGCCGGTGTTGATCGCGGCGCCCAGCCCGGCCATCACTCCGCAGCCGAGCAGGCCGACGGCGGCCGGCCGGGCCGCCGGGTCCACCTTGGTGCACTGGCCGGCGTGCACCAGGGTCTTCTCGGCGAAGGCGCCGATGCCCAGCGCGGGGGAGAGCACGGTGCCGTCGGTCAGTGTCATCTTCCGGGTGGCGTTGTGGGTGGCGAAGCAGTACCAAGGGCGGCCCCGGACGCAGGCCCGGCAGGTGCCGCAGACGGCCCGCCAGTTCAGCACCACGAAGTCGCCGGGGGCGACGTCGGTCACCCCGTCACCGACCTGTTCGACGATGCCGGCCGCCTCGTGGCCGAGCAGGAACGGGTAGTCGTCGCTGATGCCGCCGTCGCGGTAGTGCAGGTCGGTGTGGCAGACACCGCAGGCCTGCACCCGCACCACCGCCTCGCCCGGGCCGGGGTCCGGTACGACGATCGTGGCGACCTCGACCGGCGTACCGGTGTTCCGGGAGATCACACCCCGGACGTGTTGGCTCATCGGAACCCTCCTGGAACGTCGTCGTCACACAGGTTCGGTCCGAACCTACCGCCGGGCGGGCCGGCGCGGAACCGTCCCGCCCGGCGTATCCCCTGGTGGTGACGACTACCGCTGGTCGGCGGTCGATTCGACCAGGTGCCGGACCCGGCCGAGGAAGGCGGCGCAGTACGCGCCGTCGAAGACCCGGTGGTCGAACGAGGCGGTCAGCACGGCGACCCGGCCGACGTCCAGGCGGGGCCGGCCGCCGTCGCGGACGACGACCGGCCGGTCGGCGACGCTGTCGAAGGACAGGATGGCGGCCTGCGGCTGGTTGATCACGGGGACGGTGAACAGGGTGCCGGACCGGCCCAGGCTGGAGAGGGTGAAGGTGCCGCCGGTCATGTCGGTGACGCCGAGCCGGCGCTGGTGGGCGCGGGCGGTGACGTCGGTGATCCGGTCGTGCAGGGCGGTCAGGTCGAGTTCGTTGGCGCGGTGTACGACCGGCACGACCAGGCCTTCGTGTCGCAGGTCGACCGCGATGCCGAGGTTGACCTGCTCGAAGACCCGGATTCCGGCCTCCTCCCAGCTGGCGTTCGCCATCGGGAACTCGGTCAACGCCTGCGCGGTGGCCCGGGCCAGGTAGGCGAGCACCCCTGGTGGTCGGTCGCCGCGGGTGGCCCGGTCGGCTTCGACGGCGTCGAAGCGGACCTCGACGGCCATCGCCGCGTGCGGGCTGGTCGCCAGGGACCTGACCATGTGGGCGGCGATCCGGCGGCGCAGCCCGTCCGGGCGGACCAGTTCGCCGGGCCCGCGGGGGTCGGCGGGCGCGGCTACCGTCGTCCCGGTCCCGGCTGCGGTGTTGGTTTCGCTCCCGCTGCCGGTCCGGCCGGGTGGGCTGGTCACGGCGTGTCGCCGACGATGACGCCGAGGACGGTACGGACCTCGACGACGTCGCCGGGCTGGGCGGCGATCCGCAGTGTGCCGCTGGCCGGTGCGGCGAGCACCTCGCGGGCCTTCTCCGCCTCCACCTCGACCAGGTCGGTGCCCTCCTCGACCCGGTCGCCGTCGGCGGCGTACCACTGCATCACCTCGGCCTCGGACATGCCCATGCCGAACTGCGGCAGACGCACCTCGGTCTCCATGTTCACCTCTCTCCGAGCGTGCGGCGTACCGCCGCGACGATCTTGTCTGTCGACGGGTAGATCTGCTTCTCCAGCGCCGGGCTGAACGGCACGTGGATGTCGTCGGTGGTGACCCGCCGCACCGGTGCGCGCAGCACGTCGAACGCCTCCTCGACCAGGTGGGCGGCGATCTCGCTGGCGGCGCTGCAGGTGCGGTTGGCCGGGTCGACGACGACGGCGCGGCCGGTTCTGGCCACCGAGGCGACGATCGTCGACCAGTCCATCGGAACCAGGGTGCGCGGGTCGACGACCTCGACGGAGATGCCGTCGGCGGCGAGCTGGTCGGCAGCCTCCAGAGCGAGTTTCACCCCGCCGCCGATGCCGATCACGGTCACGTCGGTGCCGGCCCGGGGGACCGCGGCGACGCCGAACGGGACCAGATGTTCGTCGTCGGCCGGTGCCGGCCCCCGGCCGCGGCGGCCCCACAGGTTGGCGTCCTCGAAGCACAGCACCGGGTTGTCGTCCCGGATCGCCGTCTTGAGCAGGCCTTTGAGGTCCGGTCCGTTGCTCGGCACGATGATCTTCAGACCGGGCACGTTCATGAACATCGGGTAGGGGCGGTCAGCGTGGTGTGCGGCGGTGCCGCCGTGGTAATACAGTGCCTGCCGGTACACCACCGGGAGCCGGGCCTGCCCGCCGAACATGTAGCGGCTCTTGGCCACCTGGCTGATGAACTGGTCCATCGCGCCGAACATGAAGCTGGCCACGGTCAGATCGACGATCGGCCGTAGGCCGGCCATCGCGGCGCCGGCGGCCATCCCGACGCTGGCCGCCTCGGACAGCGGCAGGTCGCGTACCCGGGCCGGGCCGAACTCGGCGAGGAAGCCGGCGGCCGCGCCGAAGACGTTGGCCCGCAGGTCCTGGCCTATCAGGATGACCCGTTCGTCGCGGGCCATCTCCTCCTGCTGGGCCTGCTGGATGGCCTGCAGGAAGCCCAGTTCGGCATTGCGGCGTCGGGTCGGTGCCGACGCGGTGCCCGCGCTCACGCGCCCGCTCCTTCCGGCTCGTGGTACAGGTCCCGGTACGCCTCGGCCGGCTCCGGGTAGGGGCTGCGCCGGGCGAACTCGACCGCTTCGGTGATCTCGGCGTCGACCTCGGCGCGCACCGCGTCGATCCGGGCCGGGTCGGTCCGCCCGTCGGCGAGCAGCCGGGCGGTGAACAAACTGATCGGGTCGCGGTCGGCGCTCCACGTGCCGACCTCGGCGTCGTCGCGGTACGCCTCGCGCAGCTTCAGCCCGTACGCGTGTTCGTGGAACCGGTAGGTCTTGGTCTCCACGATGCTGGGTCCGTCGCCGGCGCGGGCCCGGGCGACGGCGGCGGCGACCGCCCGGTAGGTGGCGGTGACGTCCTGGCCGTCGACCACCACCCCGGGGATGCCGTACGCGAGCGCCCGGGTGGCGATGTCCGGTACCGAGGTGAGGTCGTCGGCGCGCACGCTGACCGCGTACCCGTTGTTCTCACAGAGGTAGACGACCGGGAGTTTCCAGACGGCGGCCAGGTTGAGCGACTCGTGGAAGACGCCTTCGTTGGCGGCGCCGTCGCCGAAGAAGCACAGGCAGATCCGCCCGTCGCCGAGGACGTCGGCGGCGAGGCCGGCGCCGGTGGCGACCGGGATGGCGGAGCCGACGATGCCGGACTCGCCGAGGCTGCCGACGGAGAAGTCGGCCAGGTGCATGCTGCCGCCCTTGCCTTTGCAGACGCCGTCGGCGCGGCCCAGCAGTTCGGCCATCAGCCGGTCCAGCCGGGCACCCTTGGCGATCGGGTGCCCGTGCGAGCGGTGGTTGCCGGTCATGTAGTCGTCGATGCCGGTGGCCAGGCAGGCGCCGACGATCGCGGCTTCCTGGCCGATACTCAGGTGCACCATGGCGGGTAGTTCGCCGGCGTGGAACAGGTCGATGGTGGCTTCCTCGAACCGCCGCACCCGCAGCATCCGGCGCAGCATCTCCACCGCCAGGTCGGCATCGATGTCCGCCAGGTCGGGGTGGATGCCCGTCGGGTCGGGTGCCCGCTGCGTTGCCAGCTCCATCTCGCTCTCCTCTGGGTTGGGTCGGCGGTCGCGGACCGCGGCGTCGCCGCAGGTCGGGTACGGACCGGGCACCGCGTAAACACTAGTGTTAACACAGTTGGCCGCCGTTCGGAACGCCTCGCCGGGGTCGAATTGGATTGTCAGCACTGCCGTTGACGCATGGTCCGGTGCGATGCTAGCCTTCCGTCAACATCAGCGGTGACGTGCATGTCATCGAGTCCGCCCGACCGGGAACCCCGAGGATGTTGGAGGCGAGGTAGATGGTGGTCGACACCCCGATCCGCCCGGCCCGGATCAATCCCTTCACCGCCGAGCGCTTCCGGCACGTGATGGGCCACGTGCCCACCGGCGTGACGGTGGTCACCGCGATGACCCGGCAGGGGCCGGTCGGCCTGACCGTCGGCTCGTTCGTCTCCGCGTCGCTCGACCCGCCCCTGGTGGGCTTCCTGCCGGCCCGCACCTCGAGCACCTGGCCGCTGATGGTCCCGGTCGGGACGTTCTGCGTCAACGTGCTCGGTGAGGAGCATGAGCAGTTGTGCCGCGGCTTCGCCCGATCCGGTGGTCGCAAGTTCGACGGCGTCGACTGGCGGCCGGCGGCCGAGACCGGATCCCCGGTGATCGACGGCGCGCTCGCCTGGTTCGACTGCGTCTTCGAGCGCTGCCACCCGGCCGGCGACCACCTGTTCGTACTGGGCCGGGTGCGCAACCTCGACGTCCGTGCCCAGGGCCGACCGCTGGTCTTCTGCCACGGCCGGTACCAGCAGCTCGCGGCGCCCGACGCCGCCCCCGATCCGTCCACTGGAGGCTGAAGCCCGATGCGTGTAGGGATGACCTGCATCTTCGAAGGTCACGAGAACGCGACCGACGAGGAGATCTACCACAACGAGCTGCGGCTCGCCGACCTCGCCGAGCCGCTCGGGTTCGACGCCATCTGGGGCGTGGAGCACCACTTCACGTCGTACACCATGTGCCCCGACGTCCTGCAGTTCCTCACCTACCTGGCCGGGCGCACCGAACGGGTGCAGCTCGGTTCCGGCGCGGTGATCCTGCCCTGGCACGACCCGGTGCGGGTGGCCGAACAGGTCGCCGTGCTCGACATCATCTCCAACGGCCGGTTCGTCTTCGGCATGGGACGTGGCCTGGGCCGCATCGAGTTCGACGGGATGCGGGTGCCGATGGGCGAGTCGCGGGAGCGCTTCGTCGAGGCCGCGCAGATCATCATGCAGGCCCTCGAGACCGGCGTGCTGGAGTACGAGGGCAAGTACTACAACATTCCCCGGCGTGAGCTGCGGCCCCGCCCGACGCGCAGCTTCCGGGACCGGCTCTACGCCGCGGCCGTCTCCCCGGAGTCGGTACGGATCATGGCCGACGTCGGCGCCGGCATCCTGATCAACCCGCAGAAGGACTGGATGGAGGTGGCCGACGACCTGGACGCCTACCGGGCCACCTTCAAGGAACTCAAGGGCGTCGACGCGCCGGCCCCGCTGGTCACCGGCTGGGTCTGCTGCGACGAGGACCCGGTCAAGGCCCGCGACATGGCCCAGGAGTACATCGGCGGATACTACGAGTACGTGCTCAACCACTACGAACTCGGCGGCCGGCACTTCGACACCACGATGGGCTACGAGTACTACCAGAAGCTGGCCCGGTCCATCCAGAAACACGGCTCCGACCGGGTCGTCGACAACTTCATCGAGCTGCAGATCTGGGGCACCCCGGAGCAGTGCTACGAGCGGATCGTCGACATCCGGTCCAAGGTCGGCAACGACGGGTTCAACGGGGTCTTCTCGTTCGCCGGCATGTCGCCGCAGACCGCCGAGCACAACCTGCGGCTGTTCGCCGCCGAGGTGATGCCCCGGCTCAAGGCCCTCGACCCGGCGCAGGTGACGTCGTGACCTCCTGGACACCCCGGGTGGTCACCGACGGCCTCGACTTCCCGGAGGGGCCCAGCCACCTCGGCGACGGCGCGGTCGCCGTGGTCGAGATGCAGGGCCAGCGGCTGACCCGGGTCAACGCCGATGGGAGCCGGTCCACCCTCGGTGACCTCGGCGGCGGCCCCAACGGCAGCGCGCGGGGTGCCAGCGGCGCGGTGTACGTCGCCAACAACGGCGGCCTGTCCGCCACCCGGACCGGCGGATACTGGCACGCGCCCGAACCGTTCGACGGCCGCGTACAGAAGGTCGCCGTCGACGGCGCCGTCAGCACGGTCGCCGCCGACCTGCCCGGTCCGGCCCCGCACCGGCCCAACGACCTGTGCTTCGGCCCCGACGGCCAGCTGTACGTCACCGACTCGCACAACTGGGAGAACCTGCGCGACCTCAAGCCTGGCCGGATCGTCGCGGTGTCCGCCGACGGCGCGGTGCGGCAGGTCGCCGAGGTCCCCGCGATGCCCAACGGCATCGCGTTCGGCCCGGACGGACGGCTGTACCTGGCCCAGTCGCTGACCCGGCGGATCCTGGTGTTCGACCACCCGCCCGGTACCGGGCTCGGCGACCCGCAGGTCTTCGCCAAGCTGCCCACCGGCTCCCCGGACGGCTTCTGCTTCGACGCCGACGGCAACCTGTACGTGTGCGGCAGCGTCGGACACGTCGTCGTGGTCATCGGACCGGACGGCACGGTCCGCGACACCATCGACACCCCACCCGGCGCCCAGCCCACCAACTGCTGCATCGGCGACGGTCAGCTGTACGTCACCTTCTCGATGACCGGCGAACTGGTCGCGTACGACCTGGGCGTGGCGGCGTACCCGTTGCACGAGGGAGACATCGGATGAAGTTCGCCCTGATGTACGAGATCGCGGTGCCCCGCCCGTGGGACGACCGCAGCGCCTACGTGGCGTTCCAGAACGTCCTCGACCAGATCGTGCTCGCCGACAAGCTCGGCTTCCACAGCGTCTGGACCGTCGAACACCACTTCCTCGACGAATACTCGTTCTCGTCGGCGCCGGGCGTGCTCTACGGCGCGATCGCCGCGAAGACGAAGAACATCCGGATCGGGCACGGCGTGCGGCTGCTGCCGTTCCCGTACAACCATCCGGTGCGCGCCGCCGAGGCGGCCGCCACCGTCGACGTGCTCTCCGGTGGCCGCCTGGAGTTCGGCACCGGCCGCTCCGGCACCCGTACCGAGCTGGAAGGGTTCGGCATCGACCCGACCGACACCCGGCCGATGTGGGAGGAGGCGCTGGAGGTCATCATGGGCTGCTGGACCCAGGAGGAGTTCTCCTGGGACGGTGAGCATTTCAAGCTGCCGCCGCGCGGGGTGGTGCCCAAGCCGATGCAGCGGCCGCACCCGCCGCTGTGGGGTGCCTCGTCCAGCGCCGACAGCCACGAGCTGATCGGCGAGAAAGGGCTGGGGCTGTTGTCGTTCTCGGTGGCCGCCGCACCGGAGACCCTGGTCAAACGGTTCAACCGGTACCGGGACGGAATCCGGCGCGCCAAACCGGTCGGGGCGTACGTCAACGAGCAGATCGCCACCTTCACCCAGGTGCACTGCGCCCAGACCACCGAGGAGGCGTACGCGGCGGCCCGGGACTGCTTCGGCTGGTACGTGCAGACGTCGCTGAAGTCCGTCGCCGAGCTCGGCGACTGGAAGGACGGCGCGCAGCTGGGCAGCTACGAGTACGCCAAGAAGCTGCTCGGCGGGATCGACCTGGACTCGCTGACCTTCGACTACCTGCTCGACAACGACGCGGTGATCGTCGGCAACCCCGATCAGTGCGTCGAGATGGCCAAACGGTACGAGGCGGTGGGGACCGATCTGCTGCTCTGCCTCGTCCAGCCGTACAACATCCCGCACGAGAAGGTCATGAAGTCGATCGAGCTGCTGGGCAAGCACGTGCTGCCCGAGTTCTCCTAGGCACCGAGGGGGTGGCTGATGTCCACGCAGCGCACCAGCCGGGCGGCGGACTGGGTCCGGCTGCACGCCCGGAACACGCCGGGTCGGGCCTGCTTCGTCACCGACACCGACTCGTACTCGTTCGCCCAGGTCAACAGCCGGGTCAACCGGGTCGCCAACGAACTGCGCCGGATGGGCGTCGGCAAGGGCGACCGGGTGGCGCTGTTCGCCACCGACTCGCACTGCTACATGGAGACCCTACTGGCCTGCATGAAGCTCGGCGCGGTCTACGTGCCGCTGAACTTCCGGCTGGCCCAGCCGGAGCTGCAGATGCTGCTGCGTACCGCCGAGGCGAAGGTGTTGTTCTTCAGCGAGCGGTACGCCGCCATGGTCGAGTCGGTCGACGTGCCGACGTTGCGCTACACGGTGTCGTACGAGAAGACCGCGGTGGCCGACCGGGGGTACGAGGAGCTGGTGGCCGCCGGTGACGACGTCGAGATCGACACCCCGTTCGGCGACGATGAGATCATGTGCCTGGCCTTCACCAGCGGCACCACCGCCCTGCCCAAGGGCGTCATGCACCACCAGCGGATGACCAAGCACCTGGTGTTCCAGTGCATCCTCGAGCGGCGGCTGCCGGCGGACTCGTTCCACTACTCGCCGGCGCCGCTGTACCACGTCGCCGGGATGGGCTACGTGCTGGCCGGGGTGGCCCGCGGTTTCCCGTCGCTGATCCTGCCGGCGTTCGACCCGGTCACCGTCCTCAAGTGGCTGCGCCGCGATGTGCTCAACGGCGTCTTCCTGGTCCCGACGATGATCGACATGCTGCTGCAGCAGCCGGACGTGCGCGACGCCAGCTACGACCGGCTGCTGTCCATCGCGTACGGGGCGGCGCCGATGTCGCCGACCCTGCTGCGCCGGGCGATGGACACGTTCCGGTGCGACTTCATGAACATGTTCGGCGCCGGCACCGAGGCCGGCCTGCAGACCGTGCTGACCCCGCAGGACCACCGCCGTGCGGTGGCCGGCAACGAGCATCTGCTCGGCTCGATCGGCAAACCGGGCATGGGTGTCGACCTGCGGCTGTGCGACGACGACCTGAACGAGGTCCCGGACGGCACGGTCGGTGAGATCGTCACCCGGTCCGACGCGGTGATGGCCGGCTACCTCGGCATGCCGGACGAGACCGACCGGGTGCTGGTCGACGGCTGGTTCCGCGGCGGTGACATGGCCTGGCGCGACGACGAGGGCTACCTCTACCTGTCCGGCCGTAAGAAGGACATGATCATCAGAGGTGGGGAGAACATCTACCCGATCGAGATCGAGCAGGTGCTGTCGGAGCTTCCGACGGTGCAGGAGGTCTCGGTGGTCGGGGTGCCGGACGAGCGGTGGGGCGAGATCGTCCGGGCGCACCTAGTGCTCAACCCCGGTGGCGCCTTCGACGAGGACGCCGTCCGGGAGTACTGCCGGACCCGGCTCGCCGGGTACAAGATCCCGGCCGTGTTCCGGGTCGAGCTGGCGTTGCCCCGCAACGCCAGCGGCAAGGTCCTCAAGCGGACGCTGCGTACCCGATGACCACTGTCCGACGCGCTGCGCTATCATCAACGCGACTGTTCATAGATCGACTCTGGTCGGTCGTGCTGGAGGAGTGTGGCGCCCGTGGCGACCCGGGAACGCAACCGGACGGCAGCCAGCGACATCGCTCGCCGGCGGATGGAGCGCAGGCTGGCCAGCGGCCGCAAGTCCGACGCCCGCTGGCAGGAGGTCCTGGACGGGGCGGCCCGGGTGTTCCAGCGGCTCGGCTACGCCCAGACCACCCTGGAGGACGTGGCCACCGAGGTCGGCATCAACCGGGCCACGCTCTACTACTACGTCGGCACGAAGGAAGAGCTGCTCGTTTCGCTGCTGCATCAGCCGATCGAGCAGATGCGCGTGGAGCTGGAGGAGATCGTCGCCGAGCCGACGCCGCCCCGGGAGAAGCTCGCCCGAGGGCTGCGGGCTTACGTACACGCGATGCAACGCCGCCCGGAGCTGTTCATCTTCGTCGGCGAGAACATCCACAAGGTGATGACCGGCGACGAGGTGACCGACATCCAGCGCAACGCCGACCTGTGGGGCCGGCTGTTGACGAAGGTGATCACCGACGGCGCGGCCAGCGGCGAGTTCCGCTCCGACGTCGACCCGAATGTGGCGGTGCTCGGCATCGTCGGGATGTTCAACTGGACCTACCGCTGGTTCGACCCGGACGGGCCACGCAGCCTGGCCGACTTCGGCGAGATCTTCATCGAGCTGGCCCTGTCCAGTCTGGCACCGAAGTCCTGACCGTCGGCCGGTGCCGCGGCGCGGCGTACGGCAGCAGACCGCCCCGGGCGACCGGGACCGGCCGGTGAGCCGGGCCGCACCGGCACCGGCCACCGGCGGTGGCCGCCCGACCGGTCCCGATCTGACCGACCGGGTGGCGCTGGTCACCGGCGGCGGGTCCGGGATCGGCGCGGCGACCGCGCACCGGCTGGCGGCGGCCGGTGCCCGGGTGCTGGTCGCCGACCGGGACCTGACGGCCGCCGAGTCCGTCGCGGCGGCGATCGGCCCGACCGCCGTGGCGCATCCGGTGGACATCGCCGACGCCGACTCCGTCGCGGCGATGGTCGCCGCGGTGGTCCGCCGGTTCGGCCGGCTCGACGTCGCGCACAACAACGCCGGGGTGACCGGTGTGTTCGCCGACACCGCCGACTACCCGGCACACGTCTGGGACCGGGTGCTGGCGGTGAACCTCACCGGCACCTTCCACTGCCTGCGCGTCGAGATCGCCCAGCTGCTTGCCCAGGGCGGCGGCGGGTCGATCGTCAACACCGCGTCCGGTGCCGCGTTGCGCGGGGTGCCGGCGTCGGCCGCGTACGTGGCCAGCAAACACGGCATCGCCGGACTGACCAGGACGGCGGCGATCGAGTACGCCGCCGCCGGTATCAGGGTCAACGCGGTCTGTCCCGGCCTGGTCCGCACCCCGATCGTCCGGTTCGACACCACCGCGCTGGAGACGACACACCCGATCGGGCGGGCCGCCGAGCCGCAGGAGATCGCCGAGGTGGTCTGCTGGCTCGCCTCGGACGCCGCCAGCTACGTCACCGGGGCGCTGCTGCCGGTCGACGGCGGCCTGGTCGCCGGGCTGGCCCGGCCGTGACGGACGCCGATCCGCAGGTGCTGCGCCCCGGTCTGCTCGCCGGCCGGACCGCGCTGGTCACCGGTGCCGGCACCGGTATCGGCCGGGCGGTCGCGCTGCGGCTGGCCGGCCTCGGTGCCCTGGTGGTCGGTGTCGGGCGGCGGCCGGAGCCGCTGGCCGGCACCGCCGGGCTGGCCGCACCGGGCCGCTTCGTCGCCCGGCCGCTGGACGTGCGTCGTCCGGAGCAGGTCACCGACCTGATCGCCGAGGTCGGCCGCCGGTACGGCCTGGACATCCTGGTCAACAACGCGGGCGGGCAGTTCGTCGCCCCGGCCACCGGGATCTCCCCCCGGGGGTTCGCCGCGGTCGCCGACCTGAACCTGACGGCGATCACCCGGCTGACCGAGTCGGCGCATCCGTGGCTCGCCGCGCGCGGTCACGGTCGGGTGGTGAACGTTTCGCTGTCCGCGCCGGAGGCCGGCATCCCGGGCCTGGCCCACTCGGCCGCCGCCCGCGCCGGGGTGCTGGGCCTGACCCGGTCGCTGGCCGAGCGCTGGTCCGCCGACGGGATCCGGCTCAACTGTCTGGCGCCGGGCACCGTGCTGACCGACGGCGTACGCCACGAACTCACCGGCACCGCGTTGGCGGAGGTGCTGCGTCGTACCCCGTTGGGCCGGGCCACCACCCCGGACGAGGTGGCCGAGCTGGTCGGCTTCCTGGCCGGGCCGGCGGGGGAGTGGATAACCGGCCAGCTGATCGCCCTGGACGGCGGCGCCACGCTCGTCGGCGCCGCCGGTGCGCTGCTGCACCACGGCTGACGTGTCGCCAAGCGCGGTATGGGCCACCGGCGCCGTGGACTGACGCCGACCGGGCGGTGCCACCGTCAGATGACGCCGCCGGCCCGCAGCCGTGCGTACCGCTCGTCGGTCATCGCCAGCAGACCGCGGTAGATCTCGTCGTTGTGGGCGCCGAGTGCCGGGCCGGTGTGCCGGACCACGCCAGGGGTGCGGTCCAGCCGGGGGAACACGTTCTGCATCGGCACCGCGCCCAGCGCCGGATCGTCGACCGAGACGATGGTCCGGCGGGCCTGGAAGTGCGGGTCGGTGAGCATCTCCGGTGCCCGGTAGATCTTGCCGACCGGCACCGAATGGGCGATCAGCGTCTCGGTGAGGGCGTCCACGCTGAGGGTCCGGGTCCAGTCGGCGATCTGGGCGTCCAGCTCGGCCTGGTGCCGGCCCCGGGCGGTGTGGCTGGCGTACCGCTGGTCGGTGCCGAGCTGCGGGCGGCCCATCGCGGCGGCCAGCCGGCGGAAGACGGTGTCCTGGTTCGCGGCGATCAGCACCATCGCGCCGTCGCTGGTGGGGTAGACGTTCGACGGTGCCACGTTGGGCAGGATCGGTCCGCTGCGTTCGCGAACGAAGCCGGCCAGCCCGTACTCGGGCACCAAGGACTCCATCAGCGCGAGGACCGCCTCGTAGATCGCGGCGTCGACGACCTGACCGGTGCCGGTGCGGTCCCGAGCGCGCAGCGCGAGCAGGGTGCCGAGGGTGGCGAACGTCGCGGCGAGGGAGTCGCCGAGGCTGATGCCGACCCGGCTGGGCGGGGTGGACGGGTCGCCGACGACGTACCGCAGGCCGCCCATCGCCTCGGCGATCGCGCCGTAGCCAGGTCGTTCGGCGTACGGCCCGTGCTGGCCGAACCCGGAGACCCGGACCATGACCAACCCGGGGTTGATCCTGGTCAGCTGGTCGAAGCCGAGTCCCCACTTCTCCACGGTGCCGGGCCGGAAGTTTTCCAGCAGCACGTCCGCGTCGGCCAGCAGGTCGCGGGCGATCTGCTGGCCGTCCCCGGTGCGCAGATCGAGGGTTATCGACTTCTTGTTGCGGGCGATGATCGGCCACCACAGCGACCGTCCGTCGGACTTCTCCCGTCCCCATTCGCGCATCGGGTCGCCGACGCCCGGCGGCTCGATCTTGATCACCTCGGCGCCGTGGTCGGCGAGAAGCTGCCCGCAGAACGGGCCGGCGATCAGGGAGCCCATCTCGATGACCCGCACTCCGGCCAGTGGCGGTGCGGTGTCCGGGGTGCCGTCCGGCGGCGCGTGCGTCATGTCTGATGTTATACAGTCCACGTAAACGTTGACGCAACAGCAGGGAGTGGTCGTGGTCGAGATCGTCGAGGTGGCGCCCCGGGACGGGCTGCAGAACGAGGCCACCCTGCTGCCGACCGGTGACAAGCTCGAACTGGTCCGCCGGGCGGTCCGCCACGGCGCACGGCGCATCGAGGTCACCGCCTTCGTCCGCCCGGACCGGGTACCGCAGATGGCCGACGCCGAGCAGGTGGCCGCCGGTCTGCCCGACCCCGGCCCCGGGGTGCGCTACACCGCCCTGGTGCTCAACGAGCGCGGCTACCTGCGGGCCCGCGACTGCGGTTTCACCGAGGTCAACATGGTGGTGCTCGCCACCGAGACGTTCAGCGAACGGAACCAGGGGATGCCGGTGACGGCGGCGCTGCGGGCGATGACAGCCGTCCGCCGCCGGGCCGCCACCGACGGGGTACGGGTCGCGGTGACGGTCGGGGCGTCGTTCGGCTGCCCGTTCGAGGGCGAGGTCCCGGTCGCACGCCTGGCGACCGTGCTGCGCGCGGTGCTCGCCGAATCACCGGACGAGCTGGTGCTGGCCGACACGATCGGGGTGGCGGTGCCGACCGATGTGGAGGAGCGCTTCGGCCAGGCCGCCGCTCTGGCCCCCGGCCTGCCGTTGCGGGCGCACTTCCACGACACCCGCAGCACCGGGGTGGCCAACGCGGTGGCGGCGGTGCGGTCCGGGGTCACCGCCCTGGACGCCAGCCTGGCCGGGATCGGCGGCTGCCCGTTCGCGCCGGCCGCCACCGGCAACGTGGCCACCGAGGACCTCGCCTACACGTTGAACCGGATGGGCGTCGACGTGGGCCTGGACCTGCCGACGGTGCTGGACGACGCCCGTTGGCTGGCCGCCGCGTTGGGCATCACCGCCCCGGGCCGGCTCAGCCGGGCGGGGCTGTTCCCGTCACCGGTCTGACCGGGTGTCCTCCGCCGGGGCCGGTGCGAGCAGCGGCAGCAGGTCGCGGGCGTAGCCGGCGGCGTCGGCGGCGGGCAGCCACTGCGCCGCGTCCAGGGCCCGCAGCGCCAGCCCGGCACCCGGGGAGTCGGCCCAGGACCGGGCCAGCTCACCGGCCCGGTCGGCGCACTGCGGGTCGACCCCGGCGACCAGACCCCAGTCCAGTGCGGTGGCGGCGCCGAGGAACCGGCCCGTGAGCACCAGCTGCCGGGCCCGTCCCGGCCCGACCCGCCGGATCAGCAGGCCGGCCAGGTCGCTGACGAGCAGCGCCCCGCTGTCCGGGTCGCCGGCAGTGAATGTGCTGGTCGGAGCGGACAGCACGACGTCGAAGTGCAGCAGCGCGGCCAGCCCGGCGCCGCCGACCGGGCCGGTGACCGCCAGGACGCTCGGTGCTGCCGCCCGGCGCAGCGCGGCGCGCAGCCGGTCGGTGGCGGCGCCGGCGGCGACCTGGTCGCCCCGCGGGTCCAGCGCCTCCCCGGCGACCTCCACCAGGACGGCGGCCAGCCCGGTCTGCCGCGCCGAGTCGCGTACGGCCGTGGCCAGGTCGGCCAGGTCGGCGCCGGCGCCGATCGCCACGGTGGCGATGTTCATCTCGGTCCCTTCGTCACGGATACCCCGCACCCCACGGATGGTTCTCACCGGCCCTGGAACCGGGGCGGGCGCTTGTCCAGGAACGCGGTGATCCCCTCGGTGCGGTCCGCGGTGCCGAGCAGCCCGGCCAGCATCGCGCGTTCCAGGTCCAGCCCGGCGCTGAGCGGGGTCTCTTCGGTCGCCCGGACCGCCGCGCGGGCCTGTCGGGTGGCGATCGGGCCGAACCCGGCCAGTTCCCGGGCGACCTCGACACCGACCTGCACCACCCGCTCGCGTGGGGCGACCCGGTGGACCAGGCCCAGATCCCGGGCCCGCCAGGCGTCCACGGTGCGACCGAGCAGGACGACCTCGGCGGCGACGAACCGGCCGGCGACCCGGGCCCAGCGTTGGGTGCCGCCGGCGCCGGGCATGATGCCGAGCCGGATCTCCGGCTGGCCGAACACCGCGTTGTCCGCCGCCACGACCAGGTCGCAGGCGAGGGCCAGCTCGCAGCCGCCGCCGAGGACCGGTCCGGCGACGGCGGCGACCAGCGGGGTGCCGACCGACATGATCCGCCGCCACGCACCGACCCGGGGTGAGTCCAGGTACCGGGCGGTGTCGAGGGCGAGCAGTTCGCGTACGTCGGCGCCGGAGGCGAAGGTCTGGCTGCCGCCGGTGAGCACGATCGCCCGGACCTGCGGGTCGGCGTCGGCCGCCGCCAGGGCGTCCACCAGGTCGTGCATCGTGTCGGTGGTGAGCGCGTTGCGCCGGTCCGGTCGGTTGAGCCGGACGACGGCGACGGCGTCCTCCCGCTCGGCGAGCACCGCCGGTGCCGGCGGCGGTTGTTCGGCCACCGGCCCGGTCGGGTCTGCCACTGTCCCTGTCGGGTCTGCCACTGTGCGACCTCCTTGACACGTCGGACCCCGCTCGGCAAGCTGGTCGACATCTACGTTGACGTTATCAACGCGACCGGTGGTCGGGAAGTGCCGGCGGAGACTTCGGAAAGGATCCGGGATGGGCGTGCTGTGGGAACCGGAACTCGACCCGGTCGGGGCCAGCTGGCTGGCCACCGCTCGGACCCTCGCCGCCGAGAAGTTCGCCCCGCTCGCCGCCGAACTCGACCGGGACCAGCGCTACCCCTGGGAACACGTCGCCGCCTTCGTCGAATCCGGGTTGACCGGCATCTTCGTGCCGACCGAGTACGGCGGCGCCGGGCTGAGCATGCAGGCGGTGTGTGCGATCACCGAGGAGGTCTCCCGGGCCTGCGCCGCCACCGGCGCCATCCTGGCCGCGTACGAACTCGGCGCGGTGCCACTCCTGTTGGCCGGCACCGACGAACAGCGTCAGCTGGTCCTCGGTGACCTGCTGCGCGGCCGGGCGGTCAGCTTCGCCCTCAGCGAGACCGGCGCCGGCAGCGACGCCGCCGCGATCACCACCACCGCCCTGCCCGACGGCGACGGGTTCCGGCTGCGCGGCGAGAAGATCTACATCGGCAACGGCGGCGCCGCACAGCACTACGTGGTCTTCGCCAAGACCGACCCGGACGCCGGGGCGCGGGGCATCACCGCGTTCCTGATCGACAAGGACACCCCGGGCGCGGTCATCGACCGCTACGAGGACAAAATGGGCATCCGGGGCACCCGGACCAGCAACCTGAAACTCGACGCCCGAGTACCAGCCGACGCGATCCTCGGCGAACGCGGCCGCGGACTGCGGCTCGCGCTGCGCACCCTCGACCTGGGCCGGATCAGCGTCGCCGCACAGGGGCTCGGCATCGCGGCGGCCGCCTACCAGCTCGCCACCGCCGAGGCCGCCCGTCGCAGCCGGTTCGGCCGCCCCCTGCTGGAACATCAGGGGATCGGTTTCCGCCTCGCCGACCTCGCCACCGAGCTCACCGCCGCCCGGCTGCTCACCTACCAGGCCGCCCGCAGCTACGACGACGGCGCGTCGGTGGCCACCGTCGGTGCCATGGCCAAGCTCTACACCAGCGAGGTCGCCCACCGCGCCGTCGACCTCGCCGTCCAGGTGTACGGCGGGGAAGGCTACTGCAAGCCCTGCCCGGCCGAACGGCTCTACCGCGACCAGCGGGTGCTGGAAATCTACGAGGGCACCTCGGAGATCCAGCGGATCGTCATCGCCCGGGCCATCGGCGCCGACCAGGCGGAGCCGGTCCGGTGACCGCCACGCAGGCCAGCTGCCTGGCCGCCGGCGCGCTCACCGGCCGTACCGTCGGCTGGGTCGCCGGCACACCCACCCTGGCGCTGACCGCGGCCCTGGCCGGCCTCGGTGCCCGACTGCCGGAGGCCGACGGGGCCGCGCCGGACCTGGTCGTCGCCGACCTGCGCGACGGCGTCGCCCCGACCACCGGCGACGCCGCGGCCACCCTCACCACCGTCTTCGCCGCCGCCCGGGCCGGATACGACCTGCTCACCGACGCATCCGGCGGCGGCCTGCTGCTGATCGCCGCCGACGCACCCGGCCCGACCGGCGCGGCGCTGCACGCGGGCCTGACCTCGCTGACCCGGACCCTGGCCACCGAATGGGCACCGCAGCACATCCGGGTGAACTGCCTGCTCACCCCGGCAGTACCGACGGCACCGCCGCTGGCCGACCTGATCGGCTACCTCGCCGGCCCGGCGGCCGCCCTGCTCACCGGGCAGCTGCTCGCCCTGACCCCGCCGGCCGCCCGACCGGGGAGGACCGCATGATCGGGCACCGGCCGGTACGCCGCTGGTGGTCGGAGTGCGAGACCTTCCCCCGCGACCGGCTCGTCCAGCAGCAGCTCACCGCGCTGCGCCGCCAGCTCAGCTACGTCTACCAGGCGAGCACCCTGCACCGGCGGCGGATGCTCGACATCGGCTGGCACCCGGCCGACCTCACTGACCTGGACTCGCTGCGGAACCTGCCGATCATCGACAAGGCCGACTACCTGGACGGGCTGCGCGAGGAACCGCCGTGGGGGACCGCCCGGGCGGCCGATCCGGAGGCGGTCCAGCGAGTCCACTTCTCCTCCGGCAGCACCGGCGACCCGGTACCGGTGCTGTGGACCGGCCCCGACCTGGAACGCTGGGCCGACCTGTACGCGCGGATGGCGTACGGGCAGGGCGTCCGCGACCGGGACGTCTACCTGTGCCTGTTCAGCTATCCGTGGTTCGTCGGCGGGCTCGGCGCCACCGCCGGCTACCAGCGGATCGGCGCGACGGTCGTGCCGGGCGGATCCGCCGACACGCACCGGCAGATCGACACCATCTTCCGGTACGGCGTCACCGCCGTCGGCGGAACCCCGTCGTTCCTGCTGCACCTGGCTGAGGTCGCCGAGCAGACCGGACGGCCGCTGCGCGACTGCCCGGTACGCCGGGTCATGGTCGGCGGTGAACCCGGCGGCGCGGTGCCCGCCACCCGGGCCCTGATCGAGCAGGCCTGGGGTGCCCGCTGCTTCGACGGCTACGGCTGCCTGGAGTTCCAGCCGGTGGCCTGGGAATGCGAGGAACAGGCCGGCGGGCACCTCGCCGAGGACTTCGTCCACGCCGAGGTGCTGCACCCACGTACCCGCGAACCGGTGCCCGACGGCACGACCGGGGTCCTCGTCCTGACCCACCTGGACAAGCAGGCCACTCCGCTGGTCCGGTTCTGGACCGGTGACCTGGTGGTGCGCGACGGCACCGGCTGCGGCTGCGGCCGCACCCACGCCCGGCTGGCCGGCGGGGTGCTCGGCCGGGCCGACGACATGCTGGTGGTCCGGGGCGTCAACGTCTTCCCCAGCGCGGTGGAACAGGTCCTGCGGGAACACCCGGCCGGCCGGGGCCAGTACCAGATCGTGCTGGACGCCGACGTCACCGACCGGCACAGCGGATATCTGACCGGGATCAAGGTCGAGATCGAGGTGCCCGACGGCACCGCGACCGCCACCGCCGAACTGACCGCGGCGCTGCGGCAGGCGCTGCGGGTCCGCGCCCAGGTGGTCGCGGTCGCGCCCGGCAGCCTGCCGCGCCACACCCACAAGGCCCGCCGCGTCGTGCGACGCGGCGGCGGGACGGAGCGAACGTGAACCGGCACGTGTATCTCATCGGCGCCGTGCGTACCCCGCACGGACGCTATGGCGGCTCGCTACGCGCGGTGCGGGCGGTGGACCTGGGCGCCGTCGCGGCGAGAGCTGCCCTGGACCGGGCCGGCCTGCCGGCCGACGCCGTCGGCGAGGTGGTCGCGTCCAACTGCCGCCAGGCCGGCAACGGCCCCAACCCCGGCCGGCAGATCACCCTGCGGGCCGGCCTGGCGCAGCGCACCCCGGCGCAGACCGTCAACATGGCCTGCGCCTCCGGGCTGAAGGCCATCCAGCTGGCCGCCCAGTCGGTCGCCGCCGGCGACACCGGCGCCGCGCTGGTCGTCGCCGTCGAGTCGATGAGCACGATGCCCTATCTGGCCGACTCCGGGCTGCGCTGGGACGGTGTGCGACGCGGCGACATCACCCTGGTCGACGGCTGGCGCGACGGCGGCACCGACCCGGTCTGCGGGCTCAACATGGGCCAGACCGCCGAACGGATCGCCGAGCGGTACGGCATTGGCCGCGTCGACCAGGACGCCTGGGCCGCCCGTAGCCACCAGCGGGCGGCCGCCGCCTGGACGGACGGCCGGTTCGCCGCCGAGACGGTGCCGGTATCCACCGCCGACGGCGCGTTCGAGCGTGACGAGACGTTCCGTACCGACAGTACGCCGCAGCGACTCGCCGGACTGAGGCCGGCGTTCGTCGACGGCGGCACGGTCACCGCCGGCAACGCCAGCCAGATGGCCGACGGCGCCGCCGCTGTGATCGTCGCCGACGCGGCCACCGTCGAGCGGTACGGCCTGACGCCCGCCGCCCGGCTGGTGTCGTTCGCGGCGGTCGGCGTCGATCCGACCGAAATGGGGGTGGGGCCGGTGCACGCCGTGCCCCGCGCGCTGGCCGGGGCCAACCGGTCAACGGCCGACGTGGACCTGTTCGAGATCAACGAGGCGTTCGCCGCGCAGATCGTGCACAACGTCCGCGAACTCGGCCTCGCCGAGGACCGGGTCAACGTCAACGGCGGCGGTATCGCGCTGGGCCACCCGACCGGGCAGAGCGGCACCCGGATCGTCGTGTCGCTGCTGCACGAACTCGCCCGCCGCGACGCCACCACCGCAGTGGCCAGCCTCTGCGTCGGCGGCGGCCAGGGGGTCGCCGCCGTACTGGAAAGGGTCAGCTGATGGCGACGGTGGACGAACTGTCGGTGGTGGTCGTCGGGCTCGGACCGATGGGCCGCGGCATCGCCCGGGTGTTCGCCCAGGCGGGTGCGCGGGTCACCGTGGTCGACGCCGACGAGTCCAGCACCCGCGACAACGCCGAGCTGCTGCGGCGCGAGGCGCACCGCGACGTCCGGCCGGTGCCGGTCACCGCCACCGCCGACCTGACCGCCGCGCTCGACGGTGCCGACCTGCTCGTCGAAGCTGTCGTGGAGGACCTGGCGGTCAAACGTGACCTGCTCGCCCGGGTCGCCGCAGCCGGGTCAGCCGACCTGGTCGTGGCCACCAACACGTCCTCGTTGAGCGTCGCCGAACTCGGCCGGGCCTTCGGCGACCCGACCCGCCTGGTCGGGTTGCACTTTTTCAACCCGGCGACCCGGATGCGGCTGGTCGAGGTGGTCGCCGGTCCACAGACCGCGCCGCAGGTCGTCGACCGGGCACAGCGGTGGGTCGCCGGGCTGGGCAAGACCGCGGTACGCTGCGCCGACACCCCCAACTTCGTGGTGAACCGGGTTTGCCGGCCGCTGTACTACGAGGCCCAACTACTGGTCACCCAGGGCGTGCCGGCCCCGGTGGTGGACGCGGTGGCCCGGGACGCGCTCGGGCACCGGATGGGGCCGCTGGAGCTGCTCGACTTCACCGGGCTGCACACCCACCTGGCCTCCTCGGAGACCGCGCTGCGGGAGTTCGGCGATCCGCGCTACCGGCCGATCCCGCTGACCCGGGCGCTGGTGCGCGCCGGGCTCACCGGCCGGGGCGTCGGCCGCGGCTACTACGACTACTCGGCCGAACCACCGGCCGCCGCGCGGCGGCGGGTCGTCCGACCGGCACCGGCCGGCACCGGCCCGGTGGCGCTCACCGGGCCGGCCGCCGACCGCCTGCGTGGCGTCGCCGGCCTGGTCGAAGCCGCCGACGCACCCGCCGACGCGGTGCTGCTGTACGCCTCCGCCGGTGATCCGCGCTGGTGCGCCGCCGAGATCACCGACCTGGTGGCCGCCGGCCGGACCGTCGTGCTGGACAGCTCCGACGCCGGCTGGCTCGACGTCGCGCCGCCCGGGGTGGGCTGGCTGCGGCTGCACCCCACCGCCGAACGGGTCTTCGCCGAGGTGGTCCACGACGACGTCGCCGCGGTCACCGAGACCGACGCGGTCACCGCCGTGCTCGCCGCCACCGGGGCCGGCTCGGTCCGGCTGCCCGCGCTGCCCGGCCTGGTCGCCGACCGGCTGATGTACACCATGGCGAACGAGGCCGTCACGGTGGTCGAGGAGGGCACCGCGACGGCGGCCGCGGTGGACACCGCGCTGCGACTCGGGATGAACCATCCGGTCGGACCGGCGGAGTACGTCGACCGGGTCGGCGCGGACCGGGTGCTCGACGGTCTCGTCGCGCTGGCCCGGTTCACCGGCGACCCCCGGTACCGGCCCGGCCTGCTGCTGCGTCGACAGGCGGCCGGCGCCGCCCGCCGCCGGTCATGACGCGGCCCGCCGACCGGCTGCGCCGGCCCACCCTCACCCTGGCCGAGGCCGTCACCCGCTACGTCGCCGACGGCGACTGCGTCTACCTGGGAAACTTCGGCGCGCAGCTGTTCAGCGTCGGCCACGAACTGATCCGGCAGCGCCGTCGCCGGCTGCACGCGGTCGTCGCATCCGGCGGCCTGCTGCTCGACCAGTTGATCGGCGCCGGGACGCTGGCCGCCGCGACGTTCGGGCACTGCTGGAGCCCGGTCGGGCCGGACCCGGCGTGGAACTTCCGCCGGCTGGTCGAGTCAGGTGACCAGTCCGTCGCGCTGCACGAGGTCAGCCTCGGCATGCTGAACGCGGCGATGACCGCCGCCGCCTGGCGGGTGCCGTTCATGCCGGTGCCGTCGACGCCCGGCACCGGGTACACCGACAGCGGCTGGTCGGGTGGGCTGCTCGGCACCGCCGACGGCGACTTCGGCCCGGCCACCGTCGTGCGGGCGGTCACCCCCGACGTCGCATTCGTGCACGCCGACCTGGTCGACGAGCGAGGCAACGCGGTGATCCGTACCCCGCTCGGTGAGGTGCCCGCCGCCTGTCAGGCGGCGCGGCGGGTCGTCGTGGTCGCCGAGGCCGCCGCCAGCGTCGAGCAGGTACGCGCGGCCGGTGCCACCCTGCCCGGCCTGCTGGTGACGGCGGTTGTGGTGGCACCCGGCGCGGTACACCCGGACGGCGCACCGGGCCGTTATCCGCGCGACGTGGCCGCCTACCAGGCGTACCTGGCGGCGGCCCGGACCAGCGACGGGTTCGCCCGCTGGCTGGCCGACGAGGTAGCGGTGCCCCGGTGAGCGTCGTCGACTTCCTGATCCGGGCGGCCGGTGAGTTCCGCCGTGGCGGCTACGTGTTCACCGGCTTCCACTGGCCGGTGCTCGCCGCCCGGCTGGCCCACCACCTGCCCGGGGAGCCGTTCGCCGAGGTGTACGAGGCGGGGGCGGTGTGCGACGGTCCGGCCACCACCGTCGCGACCAGCACCACCGACTACCCCGCGTACGCTGACGCGGTGGGCTGGCGCGGCACCAGCGCCGACGTGCTGCTCTGCCTGGTCGCCCGCTGCGACCGGGTGGTGCTGGACGCGGCCAACGTGGACCTCGCGGGCCGGATCAACGCGAGCATGATCGGCGTCGGCCGGCCGCCGAAGGTCCGGCTGGCCGGCGGGGGCGGCGCGGCCGACGCCGCCGCTGCCGCCCGCGAACTGGTGCTGCTGCACGGCGGCGCCGATCCGGCCCGGCTGGCCGACCGCGTGCAGCACGTCACCGCCGCCCCGGGGCCGGCCACCTCGGTGCGGCTGCACACCCGCTGGGGGACCCTGCACCTCGGCACCCGACCCCGGCTGGTGGAACTGGTCGACACCGCCGGCACCGCCGAGTTCCTGCACCGGTTGACCGAACTCGGCGTGCCGGTCGACGGTGCCCGGCCGGCGGCACCGGTGGCACCGGCCGCCCGCCGCGCCGCGCGGCGGACCCTGACCGAGGCGGCCCGCCGCGGCTACCGGGTGGCCCGGCAGGCGTCGACCGACCAGACCGGACCCGGCCACCCGGTAACCGACGACGGAGGGCAGCGTTGACTGACGATCTCCAGGAACTGCGCCGGCAGGTGCGTGACCTCGCCGACCGATGGCGGGCGGCCGGCCGCTTCCAGCCGGTCTGCGACGCCTGGCTGCGTGGGCACGACATCGAGTTCAGCAAGGAAGTGGCCCGCCGCGGCTGGATCGGCATCACCTGGCCGGGCGAGTACGGCGGCGGTGGCCGGTCGAACCTTGCCCGGCTGGTGGTCACCGAGGAGTTGCTGCGGGCCGGTGCCCCGGTGGCCGCGCACTGGATCGCGGACCGGCAGATCGGCCCGGCGATCCTGCGGTACGGCACTGCGCAGCTGCGCCGGGAGTTCCTGCCCAGGATCGCCGCCGCCGAGGTGACGTTCTGCCTGGGGATGAGCGAGACCGAAGCCGGTTCCGACCTGGCGGCGGTGCGCACCACCGCCACCCGCGACGGTGCCGGCTGGCGGATCACCGGCGCCAAGGTGTGGACCAGCCACGCGCACCGCAGCAGCCACGCCTACGTCCTGGCCCGCACCGGCGGCGGTGCGCGCCGCCACGACGGGCTGACCGAGTTCGTCGTCGACCTCGCCGCTCCGGGCGTCACCGTCCGGCCGATCATCGACCTGCAGGGCGAGCACCACTTCAACGAGATGATCTTCGACGACGTGCCGGTCCCGGACCGCTGGGTGATCGGCGAGGTCGGCCAGGGCTGGCGGCAGGTGACCGAGCAGCTGTCGTTCGAACGCGGCGGACTGGAACGGGTGATGAGCACCTACCCGCTACTGGCGGCTCTGGCCCGGTCGGTGAGCGACGAAGCCGAGCCGGCCGCCGTCGAGGCGGTCGGCGAACTCGCCGCCCGGTTGTCGGTGCTGCGCCGGATCGCCTGGGAGATCGCCGCCGACCTGGACGCCGGCGCCGCCCCGGTGCATCGGGCGGCGCTGCTCAAACACCTCGGCACCACCTTCGAACGGGAAGTGACCGAGACCGCCCGTTGGGTCACCGGCGTCCGGCCGGATCCCACCGGCGACGGCCTGCCCGCGCTGCTCGCCCAGGGGATCCTCGCCGCGCCCGGGTTCTCCATCCGCGGCGGCACCACCGAGGTGCTGCTGACCCTGATCGCCCGAGGGGAGGCGGACCATGTCCGGTGACGAACCGACCGACGAGGTGATGCTGCGCCAGATCGTCGCCGAAGCGCTGACCGGTGTCGCGGCCGGGTCGCTGTGGGCCACCGCGCGGGACCTTGGCTGGCTGACCGTCGGCGTCGCGGAGCAGGCCGGCGGTTCCGGCGGCACCGTCCACGACGCGGCCGCCATCGTGCGGGCGGCTGCCGCCGTCGCCCCGGAGCTCACCCTGGTCGAGGCGATGCAGGCGAGCTGGCTGCTCGGCGAGGCCGGCTGGCTCGACCCGGACCGCGACGAGCGGTACGCGGTGGCGCTGCCCGACCCGGCGGAGGCGATCAGCCTGCACACCGGGCTGACCGGCTCGGCCACCGGTGTGCCGGGGGCGCAGGCGGCATCCGCGCTGCTGGTCGGCGCCGTCGCGGCCGATGACGGCCGGCCGGTGCTGGCCCGGGTCGACCCGGCCGCCGACGGGCTGCGCGTCACCCCGGGTACCAACCTCGCCGGCGAACCCCGGGACCGGGTCGCCCTGCGGGGCTGCGTACCGCTACGGGTGGCGATGACCGCACCGCACGTCGCCGACGTGCGGTGCCGGGAGTCGCTGCTGCGGGCCGCCGCGCTGCTCGGCGCCGTCGAACGGACCTGCCAGTTGACCATCGAACACGTCCGGGTCCGCACCCAGTTCGGTCGGCCGTTGCTGGCCCAGCAGGCGGTGGCGCACGCGGTGGCGACCATGGCGGGGGAGCGGGAGCAGAGCCGGGCGGCGCTGCGCGGCGCCCTGGACGCCTGGGACGGCGACCACTCGGCCAGCCGGGTCGCCGCCGCCCGGGTGGTCCTCGGCCGGGCCGCCACGACGGTGGCCCGGCTGGCGCACCAACTGCACGGCGCGGTGGGCATCACCCGGGAACACCCGCTGCACCGCAGCACCGGCCGGTTGCTCGCCTGGCGCGACGAGCCGGTCGCCACCCGCGTGGCGTCCCATACCCTGGGCACGGTGGTCGCCGACGGCGGCGACCTGTGGCAGTGGACCGTGACCGACCGGATCGGGAGCTGACGTGGAAACCCTTTCGTTGCGTACCGCCGACCATCCGGGCGTGCGGGTGCTGACCCTCGACGATCCCGACCGGCGCAACGCGATCGGCACCGTGATGAAGCGGGAACTGGCCGAGACGGTGTCGACCGTCGCCGCCGACCGCGACGCCCGGGTCCTGGTCGTCACCGGCGCCGGCACCGCGTTCTGCTCCGGTGCCCACCTCGACGAGATCTTCGGCGGCCCGGTCCGACCGGTCAGCCAGACCCGCCGCGACCTGGAGGACATCTACCGCAGCTTCCTCGCGGTGCGCGAGCTGGACCTGGTGACCATCGCCGCCGTGCAGGGACCTGCCGTGGGCGCCGGCCTCAACCTGGCGATGTGCTGCGACCAGCGGATCGCCGGCCCCCAGGCCCGGTTCGGGGCGACGTTCACCCGGATCGGCCTGCACCCCGGCGGCGGCTGCACCTATTTCCTGGTCGACGCGCTCGGCCCGCAGCGGGCCATGCAGATCCTGCTGGACGGCGCGATGCTCGACGCCGCCCGGGCCCACGAGCTCGGCCTGGTGCTCGACGTGGTCGACGATCCGCTGGCCGCCGCGTTGGCCGCGGCGCACCGCTACGCCGACCTGGACCCGCATCTGGTACGCCACGTCAAGCAGAGCGTCCGGATCGCCGCCTCGTCCGGCCTGGACGCCTCGGTGCAGTACGAGGCGTGGGCCCAGGCCGCGTCGGCCAGCGACCCGGCGGTGCTGGCCACGCTGCTCGGCGACCGGCGTTGAGGCGGACCGCCGCCCGGGGCGTCAGGCCACCCCGATCGGTCCTTCCCTGGGCCCCTCCTCCTGCGCCGGCTGCACCGCCAGCGACGGGAAGTCGGCCAGGTCGCCGTCCGGTTCGGCATCCCACTCCGGGAACACCAGCTCACTCTGCAGGTAGAGGCAGAGCAGCTGGGTGAGGTGCCGCAGCCCTTCCAGGTGGGTGCGTTCGTGTCCGTGGGTGGCGTCCACCCCGAAGCCGAGCAGTGCCACCCGGGCGTGCGCGCCGGCCTCGACCGCCGCCGCCACGTCCGACCGGTAGTAGTCGAAGACGTCGCGGACCAGGTCCACGCCGTGATCGGCGGCAAGCCCGGCGAGCTTACGGGTCAGGTGGTAGTCGAACGGGCCGACACCGTCGCCCATCGCCAGGGTCGCGGCGTCCTCCCGGGACTGCTGGCCGGGGGCCACCACTGCGGCGTCGACCGAGACGATCTCGGCCACGTCCGGGTCGAGCCCGTGGCTGGCGCCGTGCCCGACCTCCTCGGTGCAGGTGATCAGCAGGTGGGCGGTGACCGGCGGCTGCTGGCCGGCGTCGACCATCGCCTTCACGGCGGTCAGCACCGCCGCCACCCCCGCCTTGTCGTCCAGGTGCCGGGACTTGACGTATCCGCTGGGCGTGATCGTCGGTGCCGGCAGCATCGCCACGAAGTCGCCGACGTCGATGCCGAGCGCGCGGAGCCCGGCGATGTCGGTGACCGGCTCGTCGACCCGCACCTCGACCTGCTCCCAGCCGACCCCCTGCAGGTCGACGTCCTCGTTGTAGCGGTGGCCGCTGGCCTTCAACGGCAGCACCTGGCCGGTGATCACCCGGTCCAGGCTGTCGGTGTAGACCCGCACGTGGGCGCCTTCGGCGAACCGGGCGCTGTGGGTGCCGATCTGCTTGAGCTCCAGCCGGCCGTTCTCCTTCAACCGTTTGACCATCCCGCCGATCGTGTCGGTGTGCACCACGATCGCCCGGTCCGCGCCGGTGGTCCGCGGCCCGCACAGCGAGGCGCTGAGCGCGCCCCGCCGGGTGACCGTGAACGGGATACCGAGAGCGGACAGCCGTTCCCCGACGTACTGCTGCACGTGGTCGGTGCGACCGGACGGACTGGGGATGTCCAGCAGCTCCAGCATCACCTGCTGCAGGTAGTCGAGGTCCAGTTTCAGGGGGGCGGGGGGGTTCGGGTCGGCCGGCATGCCAAGACCGTACCGTCGCCGATCACGGCGTTGCCGGCGCCCCGCCGGGACCGGGCGGACTCCACCGCCGCTGCTGCGCGCTGGTGCCCGGGAACAGCAGGTCGATGAAGCGTTCCGCAGTCGGCTGCGGCTCGTGGTTGGCCAATCCGGGCCGTTCGTTGGCTTCGATGAAGACATGGTCGGGCTGATCAGGAGCGGTCACCAGCAGGTCCATGCCGGCCACCGGGATGGCCAGCGCCCGGCTGGCGGCCACGCACGCCGCCGCCAGATCGGCGTGCAGCCGGTCGGTGACGTCGTGGATCGTCCCGCCGGTGTGCAGGTTCGCGGTCCGCCGTACGGTCAGCACCTCGCCGGCCGGCAGCACGTCGTCCATCGTGTGCCCGGCCTCGGTGACCACCTCCCGGGTCAGGTCGTCCAGCGGGATCTTCGACTCGCCGCCGGTGGCCGCGGCCCGCCGCCGGCTGTGTCGCCGGATCAGCTCGGCCACCGTGTGTACGCCGTCGCCGGTGACCGCCGCCGGGCGGCGGACCGCAGCGGCCACCACCTCGTGGTCGATCACCAGGACCCGCAGGTCCTCCCCCTGGTGCCGCTGTTCGATCAGCACCTGCGGGCAGTGCCTGCGGGCCAGGTCGACGGCGGCCCGTAGGGCGGCCGGGTCGGTGACGCCGACGGTGATCCCGGTGCCCTGTTCGCCGCGGGCCGGCTTGACCACCACCTCACCGACCTTGGCGAGGAACGCCTCGTCGTCGGCGTCGCCGGTGGCGGTCCGGCCGTGCGGCACGGCCAGCCCGGCGTCGAGCAGCACCCGCCGGGTCACCCGCTTGTCGTCGCATCGGCTCATCGCCACCGCCGAGGTCAGCTCCGACAGCGACTCGCGGGTGACGATGCTGCGGGCACCGTTGGTCAGCCGCAGCTCGCCCCAGGACGCGTCGATCACCTCGACCCGGATACCGCGGCGCATCGCCTCGTCGGCGACGATCCGGGCGTACGGGTTCAGATCGTCGTAGCCGTCCGGCATGCTGGCCAGGAAGAGCCGTTCGTTGATGGGGTTCTTGCGTTTGACGCACAGCGTCGGCGTGCGTTCGAATCCGAGCCGTTCGTAGAGGCGGATCGCGCCGTCGTTCTCCGCCAGCACGGACAGGTCGACGTAGACCCGGCCGCGGTCGGCGAGCCGGCCGGCGAGCTCCAGCAGCAGCGCCTGACCGGTGCCGGGCGGTGCGTGCAGCGGGTCGACGGTCAGGCACCACAGGCTGGAGCCGTTGTCCGGGTCGTCGAAGACCGCCACATGGTCGATGCCGGTGATGGTGCCGACGACCTGCCCGGTGACGTTTTCGGCGACCAGGTGCACGAAACGTTCGGTCGCGGCGTTGTCGACCAGGATGTCGACCGGGGCGGTGACCATCCCGTTGTGGGCGTATATCCGGTTGACCGCGTCGGCGTCGGAATCGTCGCGCAGCGGCCGGATCCGCAGCCCTGGTTCCGGCGGCTGCGGCTCGCGTACCTCGGTGAGGTCCAGCCGGAAGGTCAGCGACGGGTCGATGAACAACTCGTCCGGCAGCCGCGACACCAGCACGTGCGGGTCGGGCAGGTAGATGCAGATGTCGCGGGAGCCGGCGGCTTCCGAACGCAGCACGTCGGCGACGTCGGAGGGGTCGGCGAACGTCTGACCGAAGACCAGCCGGCCCCAGCCGCACTCCAGGATGACGTCGGCGCTGTCGGTGGGTTTGGCCGGCGGATCGCCCGGGACGACCGGGTCGCCACCTGGGCCGATCCGTTCCCGCCGGGGGGCGGGGGAGTCGGGGCGGGGCAAGCTCGCGTCGTCAGTCAATGCCATGGTTCTGCAGCCACATCTCCAGCAGTCCGAGTTGCCACAACTTGTTGCCCCGCAGCGGGGTGAGCTCGGCGTTCGGGTCGCGCAGCAGCCCGTCGACGTACCCGTCGCGGAACAGCCCGCGCCGACGGGCCGGCGGCGCGTGCAGGGCGTCGCGCACCCGGTCGAGCAGCTTGCCCTCCAGGTGGGTCAGCCCGGGTACCGGGAAGTACCCCTTCGGCCGGTCGATCACCTCCCAGGGCAGCACCCGCCGGCCGATCTCCTTGAGTACCCCCTTGCCGCCCTGGGCCAACTTGAGCTCGGGCGGGCAGGTGGCGGCGAGTTCGACGAACTCGTGGTCGAGGAAGGGGACGCGGGCCTCCAGCCCGTGCGCCATCGTCATGTTGTCGACCCGTTTCACCGGGTCGTCCACGAGCATCACCGTGGTGTCGATCCGCAGCCCCGCGTCGACCGCGTCCTGCGCGCCGGCGCGGCCCAGGTGGGCGGCGGCGAACTCGCGGGCGGGATCACCGGCGGCGAGGTACTCCGGGTTGAGCACCTGGGCGAGACCGGCGGCGTCGCGGTCGAAGAAGGCCGTGGCGTAGGTGTCCAGTGCCTGGTCACGGCCGACCCGGGCGAGCGGCGGGTACCAGTGGTACCCGCCGAGGATCTCGTCGGCGCCCTGGCCGGACTGCACCACCTTGAGGTGCTTGGCGACTTCCTGACTGAGCAGGTAGAACGCGACGCAGTCGTGACTGACCATGGGTTCGCTCATCGCCGCGACGGCGGCCTCCAGCGGCGGCACCAGGTCACGGGCGGCCACCCGGATCTGATGGTGGTCGGTGTCGAACCGCTGCGCCACCAGGTCGGAGTAGACGAACTCGTCGCCCTCCCGTCCACCGACCGCGTCGAAGCCGATCGAGAAGGTGGCCAGACCACGTTGGCCCTGCTCGGCCAGCAGCGCCACGACCAGCGAGGAGTCGAGCCCACCGGAGAGCAGGACGCCGACCGGCACGTCGGCGACCATCCGGCGCTGCACCGCGGTGGTCAACGATTCGAGCAGAGCGTCCTGCCAGTCCTGCTCCGACCAGTCGGCGCGGCGCGGGTCCCGGCCGAACGGCGGATCCCAGTAACGGCGCTCGTCCACCCGGCCGTCGGGCTGGTAGACCCGCACGGTGGCCGGGGGCAGCTTACGGATGCCGTTGAGGATCGTCCGCGGCGCGGGGACCACACTGTGGAAGCTGAGGTAGTGGGCGAGGGACACCGGATCGATGCCGGTGTCCACCCCGCCGCCGGCCAGTAGCGCCGGCAGGGTGCTGGCGAACCGGACCACACCGGGGCGCTCGTCGACGTACAGCGGCTTGATGCCCAGCCGGTCGCGGGCCAGGACCAGCCGGCCGCTGTCGCGCTCGGTGATCGCGACGGCGAACATGCCGACCAGGTGGTCGACGAAGTCGACGCCCCACTCGGCGTAGGCCTTGACGACGACCTCGCTGTCGCCCGAGGAGAAGAACGTGTGACCCCGTGCCTGCAGTTGCTCGCGCAGCTCACGGTAGTTGTAGATGCAGCCGTTGAAGACGCCGGTCAGGCCGGCGGCGGAGTCGACGATTGGTTGGTTGCTGGCCGCCGACAGGTCGATGATCTTCAGGCGCCGGTGTCCGAAGGCCACACTTCCGTGTGACCAGGAACCCCCGTCGTCGGGCCCCCGGTCACTCATTGTCGCCGCCATTCGCTCCACCGCGCCGATGTCGGCGCGGGAACCGTCGCGGCGCAGCTCACCCGCAAGTCCGCACATGCGTACCCATCCTGCCAGACCGTTGCGGCATCGCCCAGTTGACGGCCGGATCCGGTGTCCCGACCAGTGCTGCGGAGCACGCCCCGATCAGTGCCCGGAGCACGGACGATCCCGCTCGGTGCCCTGTGCCGGGTCTCGCTACGCTGACCCGGCGACAGGGCGGTTGTGTGACTAATCAATCAAATAGTTGGTGGGTGCCGTGGTGGCCCCGGAGTTCGTCCCGACGTACGGTTCGCGGTAACGTTTGGTCGGGTTTGATGGCTGGACGGTGGATAGCTCCATCATCCGGCTGGCGTGGGTGCTCCGTCCCGGTTCGAGACGGATGCCGACCGGGGAGGGCTAGTTGCTGACCACGCTTGAGGGACACCACCTGCGGGCCTGCGTCCTCGGCCAGTCCTGGCTCATCCGTCAGTTGGAGCGCCGGGGCGCCGGCCTGGATCCGATCGCCCTGTTCGGGGTGGTCGAGGGGACCTTCGTGACGGTCGTCGACCAGTTGGGGCGTAGCGGGTTCCCACTGACCGAGCTGCGCTGCTTCGCCGACACCGCGGTACGGCTGACCGCCGCCGGCCGGGAACCGGTCTCCGCCGACGAGGTGATCCGCATCGTCGGCTACCAGTTCGGGGAGCACGTCGACGTCGCCGACATCGAGGCCCGCCGTGCCGTGCCGGTACGCCGGGCGGTGATCGGTACGGCGGTACGGCGGTTGCGGCTCACCCTGCACGATGTGGACAACCTCCTACGTCGAGGGGAGAGTCTGGCCTCCCAGTGGGGGTTCGCCGCCACCACCTACCACCCGGGTCCGTTGACCGCCTGCTACCTGCGGGTCGCGGAGGCCCGGTGGGCGAGTCGGCAGTCGCGCCGCAGCCGGCACACCCAGCTGGGTCGGGTGCTGTGACCGTACGGTCAGTGCCCCACCGGCAGGTCGGACGGCGTTGCGTGGTCGGCGGGGAAGCCGAACAGCCCGAGTAGCCCGGTCGCCCACAGCTGCCGTCGGGTGAAGCTGCTGATGTTCTCCAGCTCGAGCCGGCTGCCGCTGACCCCGGCAGCCTGGTGACAGGCGACCAGGCTGCCGATCCCGGTCGAGTCGATGAAGCTGACGCACGTGAGGTCCAGCACGATCCGCTCGGGTGCGGACCGGGCGAGCAGCGCGGTGACCGCGTCGCGGACCTCGCCGGCTGTGGCGAGGTCGAGTTCACCGTGCAAGGCGAGTCGTACCGTGGTGCCCTGGTAGCTCCTGGTGATGACGAAATCCACGTCGTACCTCCGGTCGGGTGGCGACGGGTGCCGGGGGAGGGAGGATCCTGAGGCATTGGCATGTGCCGATATCCGCTGATGCGCGCGGTGTGTGAGCCGTCACGTTACGGTATGTGCGGCTGATGTGCCAGCCCCGTTTCGGACTGTGCACCAACCCGGTCGACCACTGTGAGCGATCATCTCGTCCGGGCCCGCCGGTGCGGTCGTCCCGGTCCGACCGCACCGGCGTAGGGCCCCGGTCCGGGTCAGCTCTGCGCCGGCAGGGGCGTCTGCGGGCTGACCGTCGGCGACGGCAGGGTCGGGTTCACCGTCGGCTCGGGCGTGGCGGTGCCCGGCGTGGTCGGGTCAACCGTGGGGCTCACCCCGGGACTCGGCGAGGTCGGCAGCCCGAGCTGCGCCGCGAGGCCCTGCAACGCCGCGTACAGGTCCTCGAGCACCGGTCCGGCCTCCTGTGCCAGGTTCACCACCCGTTCGTCGGAGCCCTGCGCGATCTCGGCGTTGTTCACCTCGATCGCCTGGGCGTACCCCGCCAGCTGGCTCTCCACGAACGCCGTGTCGAACTCGGCACCGGACAACCCGTCCAGTCGGGTGACCACGTCCTGCTGCTCCTGGGTGGGCGAGTCGGGCAGGGTGACGTCGACCTCACCGGCCACCCGGGTGACCTCCTCGTCCAGCCGGGTGTGGTCGGCCACCATGTCACCGCCCAGGTCCTTCACCGCCTGGTCGGCATCCTGCTTGTCCTGCGCCAACTGGCCGATCTGCACAGCGGCCAGATTGACCTGGTGGATCGTACGCAGGTAATCGCTGTCCTGCTCGGACGGTGCCGTCGCGTGCGCGGCCGCCGGGATCAACGCGACGGCGGTCAGCCCCGCCAACAGCCCCAGCCGGGTCACTACGGTCCTTCTCATCGTGGTTCCTCCTCGCTCAGCGCTCGTCGGGGCACCGAGATACCCGGCACCCCGGACGCCATGCCCGCCGGCCGGGATGAGCGCCGCCGGCCGACGGCGGATGATCCGCCACCCTCGGTCGGGCTAGCCCGACCCGCCGCCGGCATACCGCCGCCCGTACCGGGTAACCGGACGATGACCGACCAGATCACCGGGAGGCATCGTGACCAACGTCCAGCAACCGGAGATGCGTCGCAGCGGGGACAACCCGCTGGTCCAGGAGAGCAAGGGTCCCGACGGAGCCGACCGCCGGCCCGGGCGCCGTGGCGGCGGCAACCGGCCCGTCCCGGCCGGCCAGGTCTCGCCGTACGGTCCTCACCCGCCGGTCGCCGACGACGACAGCGAATCCGACGACCAGCCGGACTGACCACTCCGGTCGGCCCCGGCACCATGCAGACGTTTCTGCCGTACCCGGACTTCGCGGCCAGCGCCGCCGTGCTCGACGCCCG
The DNA here is from genome assembly GCF_029626105.1 of Solwaraspora sp. WMMD792. Lineage (NCBI taxonomy): Bacteria > Bacillati > Actinomycetota > Actinomycetes > Micromonosporales > Micromonosporaceae > Solwaraspora > Solwaraspora sp. WMMD792. Next base: position 2,275,266 of record NZ_JARUBH010000009.1, on the reverse strand, counting down.
ACGACTCGGCAAACAGCGCGTCGAAGCGTTGCAGGTGCTGCGCGGCCTGACCGTGCCCGGGTACGGCTGGCGTCACCATCCGGCGGTCCGGATGTGGCACGGCCACCTGGAGGCACTGGTCCGGTACGGACTGACGGTCTGCGCCGAATGGACCCGGACTTGCCGGGCCGACACCGTCGCCGACACCCTGCGCCGTGAATTCACCGCCGCGACCGGCCGCACCCTAGTCCGCGACCAGGCCGAACTCGGCGCCGCCACCGCGCTGCCGGCCTGGCTCGGCCGAGCCGACCTGCACCTGTCGCACCGCGCCGCACTGGTACACAAGGACCCCGATTACTACCGTCCCCGGTTCGGCGACCTCGCCCCCGTACCGTACGTGTGGCCGTGCCCACCGGCGGTACCGCCGCCGATCGCCCCCGCCCCGTCCGGCGAAAAAGGTCCGTGGTCGGATTGAACCGTTCGGCCTCGTCCGCCGAACCCCTTACCGGTGGATCAGGATCCGGCGGCAGCGGCCGCCGACGTACGGGAGGCGAGGCTCATGGTCAACTGTCTGCGCGCGAACGCCGTCCGGATCGGCGCGGTGCTGTCCGGTCCGGTGCTGGCGGTCGCGCTGTCCGGGCCGGCGGTGGCCGCGGCCGGCATCGGCCTGGAACCGACCCAGGCACCCCGTGGGGCCGGCATCCAACTCACCTTCGAACTGCCGCAGGAACGGCCGGACGCACACACCACCGAGGTGCGCCTCGACCTGCCGGCGGACCTGCCCATCGCCGAGGTCTACCCGATGTCGGTCGACGACTGGGCACCCCGGATCATCAACCGGACCCTGCCGGAGCCGCTGCCCGGCCTGCACGGTGGCCTGATGACCGAGGCCACCGAGAGCATCATCTGGCAGTTGGTCGCCCCACCCGCCGCCGAACCGGCGCCGGTGCTGCTGACCGTGTCGGTCGGACCGCTGCCGGATGCGGACCGGATCGACTTCGCGGTGACCCAGACCTACTCCGACGGCACCGTGGTCCGCTGGGGCGGCCCGGACGCGCAGCGGCCCGGCCCGGTGCTGGCCCTCGGGCCGGCCGACCCGGCGGCGGCCGGTCACGGAGCCCAGCACGGCGGCCCGGCACCGGCCGCCGCCCAGGACCCACCGGCGCAGGCCGCCGCCGCGGGCTCGGACGACGCCGCCGGCACTGGGATGGGACTGCTGCTGGCCGGCCTGGCCGGCGGAGCGGCGATCGGCGCGGCCGTCGTCTGGTGGCGCAGCCGCCGCCACCGCAGCGTCCCGGCGGACCCGACCGGGGCCGGCACCGCCGACGAAGAGGGCGAACTGGCCGTCACCGGCGGCACGACCCCCTGGCGGCTCACCGAACAGTGACCGCTGCCGTCCCAGGTCTCCCTACCGCGGACCGGCCCGCCGCCGCTCAGCGCACCGGCACGGTGGTACGCACCGTGGCTTGGTCGATGTCGGACAGCCGGATGGTGAAGCGCAGCTCCCACTCGCCCGGCACCGGAAACGCGACCGCGCCGACCGCGTGGTTGTCGTCCACCCCCAGCAGCAGGGTGGTCACCGGTTCGACGTCCTGTGCCGGCAGCGAGGTGGTCATCGTCCACTCCTCCACCCGTACCGGCGCGCCCTCCGGCGTGTACACGTAGGCGTGCACCGTGTTGTGCTCGCCGAGCTGTACCGGGTAGATGTCGAACTGGAGGGTGTACAGCGAGCTGGTCAGCGTCTGGGCGAAGGTGTCCTGCCCGAGGGCCTGGGCCTCGACGACGGCGGTACGGGCCGGTGTCGTCTGCACCAGTACCGCGCTGGCCCCGAGCGCCACCACGGCCACCGCGACCTCGACACCGACCAGGCCGGTGAGTCGCCGCACGTGCGACGCCCGCCATCGCCCGACCAGCCGTCGCGCGTACCCGGCGGTCAGCAGCAGAACCGCCACCAGCGCGATCTTCACCAGCACCAACCGCCCGTACGCGGTGCTGACCAGTGCGGTCGTGCCGCCGGTCTCCATCAGCGCCTGGACGGCACCGGCCAGCAGCAGCCAGCAGACCGCCACCGTCGCCCACCGGGACCAGACCGGCAGGATCCGGCCCAGCACGCGGGGGTGGGTGCGGCGCAGCAGGACCGCGCCGAGGGTCACCAGCCCGCCGATCCACACCCCGACCGCGGCGATGTGCACGGTGTCGGCGGCGATACTGACCGGCGGCACGGGCGCAGCCACCGCGTGACCGGTCAGCGGCCAGGTGACCAGCCCGGCCAGGCCCAGCCCGACGAGGGCCAGCCCGCGACGGGTGCCGCCGACCCCGGCGAGGGCCGGTGACACCAGTGCCGCCACCGCGGCCAGGACCACCAGCCGGCCGAGCAGCGCCAGCCCGTACCCGCTGTCCACGACGGCGGCCAGGTCCCCGGCGGAGACCTCCAGCAGACCACTGCCGGTCGAGTACGGCGCCTGCAGGTACAGTCCGGCCACTGTGGCCAGACCGATCAGCCCCAGCCCGGTGCCGACCAAGAGCTTGCCGGGCCGGCGGCTCAGCCGGGGCGGCCACAGCAGCGCCAGCAGCAGCGCGGGCCCCACGGCGAGCACCACCCCGGCGTAGCCGACGTACTTCGCGGTGGTCACGGCGACCGCGACCGGCAGCCGCTGTCCGCCGTCGCGCGGCTCGGGTACCGTCGCGGACGGCGCTCCCACCGAGTACGTGTAGCCGCTGCCCACCGGGTGGCTGTCCGCCGAGATCACCCGGTAGCTGACCAGGTAGGTGCCGAGCGGGCGGTCGGCGACCCGGACCGGGACGGTGACGGTGTTCCCGTTGGTTCGCGGCGTTCCGTCGTCGATCCGTTTACCGTCCGGCGCCAGCACCTGCAGGCGCCCGGTGACCGGGCGGACCGGTTCGCTGAACGTCAGCACCACTTCCCGGGGCGAGTTGCCCAGCACCGATCCGGGGGCTGGCTCCGCCGTGACCAGCACCGCGTGTGCGGCCGCCGGGCCGGCCGGGGCGACCATTACCAGCATGCCGCCGAGTAGCAGTGCCGCGACGCCGGCTGCGGCGCGCCGGGCCCACCGGGCGGCTCGTCGTTGTCTCACCCCTGGTAGTTCGGTGCGGACGGGGCAACGGTTCATCGCGATCGACTCCGGGCGGGTGGTGGGCGTACCGACCGCCGGTGACGTCGGTCGTTTCGTGGGCCGAGCGCCAGGAACGGACGCGTGCGTGCCGGGAGGAATCGTGGTCGACCGGGCCGGACGTGTGCAAGCCGACCGCCGGTGGCCGTCCGGTCCGCCCCCGGTCAGATCCGCATGGTCGTCGATCGGGCCCGACCCGCCGGGTCAGGGCAGCGGTGCCAGCGGGGTGCCGTCGGCGTCGCGGACCAGAATCGCCTCGACCGGGCATGATTCAGCAGCGTCGACGACGGTGTCAGCCGGGTCGATGTCGGACGCGGTCGGCCGGGACACCCCGTCGACCAGGCTGAAGTGTCCCGGGGCGGTACCGGCGCAGATGCCGGACCCGACGCACCGTTGCCCGTCGACGCTGACCTGCCAGGACCGCTGGTTCATCGGCACCTCCGGAAAACACCCACGGCACCGGCCGCGGGGGACTGGAACGGCTCACCTCCGATGGACGGCGCGGCCCGCGTCGGGCCCGGGAAGAAGGGTCACCCCCAGGCCACCGGCATCGCGCTCAGCCCACGGACCAGCAGGCCGGTCTTCCACACCAGCTGATCCTCGGGTACGGCCAGCCGTAGCTGCGGCAGCCGCCGCACCACCGCCTCCACCGCCACCTGCAGCTCCATCCTGGCCAGTTGGGCGCCGAGACAGTGGTGTACGCCGTGACCGAAGCCGATGTGCGGGTTGACGGTCCGGGTCAGGTCCAGCCGGTCCGGGTCGGTGAAGACCTCGGGGTCGCGGTTGGCCGCCGACAACGATCCGATGACGGGTTCACCGGCCCGAACGAGTACTCCGCCGACCTCGACGTCCACGGTGGCGTACCGAGCGAACGAGGAAGCGGCGCCGAGCGGAACGTACCGGGTCAGCTCCTCGACGGCACCCGGTACCAGGGCCGGGTCGGCGCGCAGGGCGGCGAACTGGTCCGGCTGGGTGAGCAGGACGTAGACGAAGTTGGGGATCTGGGTCACGGTGGTCTCATGGCCTGCGGCCAGCAGCCCGGCGGCGAGCTGCACGAGTTCGGCCTCGGTGAGCCGGCTCGCGTCGGTGTCCCGGGCGTGGACCATGGCGCCGAGCAGGTCGTCGGTCGGGTGCCGGCGGCGCTGTTCGACCAGTCCGGCGATGTAGCCGTGCAGGTTTTCGAGATACCCCCGTACCTGGTCGGGGGAGAGCGACGTGGTGGAGACGACGGCTTCGCTCCAGGTATGAAAGTGTTCCCGGTCGGCGTAGGGCACACCGAGGAGCTCGCAGATGACCCGGACCGGCAGCGGGGTGGCGAAGTGTTCGACGAGGTCCGCCGGCGGCCCGTCGGCGATCATGTCGGTCAGCAGTTCGTCGGCGAACTGCCGGGTCTGCGGTCGGAGCTGTTCGACCCGCCGGGCGGTGAACGCCTTGGCGACCAGCCGCCGTAGCCGAGTGTGTTCCGGCGGGTCCATCGACAGGATTCCGCCCTCGATCTGTCGGGGGGTGATCCGTGGTTCGTCGCGGCCGACGCTGGCGGCGCGGGAGAACCGCGCGTCGCCGAGGACGAACCGGACGTCGGCGTGCCGGGTGGCCAGCCAGGCCGGTTCCCCGAACGGCAGCTGGACCCGGACCAGCGTCCGGTCCTGCTGCAGCTGCCGGTAGGTGTCGTCGAGGTGGAGGCGGTCGGGCGCGGAGAAGGGGTAGCTGCGGGGTTCGGCGGCCCGGAGCTCGGACATGGGTTCACCTCCTGGCAGCCGGGCGCCCGCCCACCGAAGACGACGACCGGCACGGGACATTCCGATACTAGAGAAGTCTCTCGATTGATCGCAGCCCGGCGGCGTTTCCGGACGACTCAACCTAGCGTCCTAGCCTGCTCTAGGGAGTGTGTCAGCCCCGCGCACACAAAACAGCCACCCACGAAGTCACGAAGACCGCAGCGGTACCTGGTCAGCTCCGCCCGGCGGCATCGTCGGGCTGGGCATGGGAGAACAGCACCGGGGTCACCGGTCGCGCCCGGGCAGGCTCGGGGGTCGTCGGCGGGGGATTGCTCACCCGCGACTCCGCCGGCTGGTGTTCGCCGGTGAGTACCAGCAGCTCGTAGGCCCGTTCAGCAGGAAGCCGGCCGGTGACGATCGCGATCCGCAACGGCACCGGTGGGGTTCCGGCGACGACGGCGACGGGCAGATCGAGCACCCTCGGGTCGACCTGCCGGCCGGCGAGGTGCCCGGCGGCCGCCGGGGGCAGGTCGCGCCAGGGGCGGACGGTCTGCTCGGTGAATCCGTGGCTGGCCCACTGGTCAGCCACCGCGTTGACCCGGTCGGCGACGTGCTGTGGCACCACGTCACGACCGCCGAGGTCGTCGCTGAGCAGCGCTCGGGCGAGCGGGCTGAGCTGGTCGACCGGGTACCACCGGGTCCGCTGCGTACGACGGCGGGAGATCTCGCCGGGTGAGGCGTCGGCCGTGGACCGGTCACGCCGGGCGTCTGGGTCAAGGTGGGCCGGCATGCCCACCATCCAAGCATGATCGACTGCCGTCCCATGGCAAGGGGTCGCAGGTAGCGGGGATGTCGGACCGGGTGGGCCGGGGTTTGCCGGCGACCCGTGCGGGTAGCCGGGGCGGGTGGCCGAGCAGCGGCAGGCGGTGGCACCGACGGCGGGCGTCGGGTCACCGCTCGACGAACGTTGGGAGTACGGGTACCTGTACTTCGTGCAGACGGTGGCACCTGCCGAGGGGGATAGGCAGCCGGCCGCTGGGCCGACGGTCACCGTGGTCGCTGACGGCGCGGGGCACCGGTGTCAGGTGTTGACCGGCCGACGGCTGGAGGTGCTCAACGAACTGGGTGGCCAGGGCTGGATCGTCAGCGACGGTCTGTGGAGCCCGGAGCGGGCCCGGTGGCTGGCTGAACTGGTGGACGGGGTGGACGGGGTGGAGCGGATGATCGGTTACTGGCAGTCGTTCATGCGTCGCCGGGTGGCTGTCGGCGGGGACGGCCACGGTGAGTCGGCAGGTGATGGGTGAGGGGCGCGTTATAGTGGCGCTCGCCAGGTGACAGTGCCCCTTGGGGGACCGTCGGGCTCGTTCGCCGCCGCTCGTTTCCGGTCCGGTGGGACAGGCCGGTCGGAGCGGGGGAGAGGAAGTGTCGGTGTCGCGTCCGTCCGCGCAGTCCGCGTCGACGCGGACCGATGTGGCGAGCCAGGTCTTCACCATTCCTAATCTGATCAGCTTTGTCCGTTTATTAGGTGTACCTCTGTTTCTGTACCTTTTTCTGGTGCATCGTGCTGATATCGCGGCGCTACTGGTTTTGGCCGTCGGCGGGACCAGCGACTGGGTGGACGGGTTCGTCGCGCGCCGGATCCGTCAGGTGTCCCGGCTCGGTGAACTGCTGGATCCACTCGCCGACCGGCTGTACATCCTGGCCACGTTGCTGGCGTTCACCGCCCGCGAGGTGATGCCATGGCAGTTCACGGTGGCGTTGCTCAGTCGCGAAGTGCTGCTGGCCGGCTGCCTTGTCGTGTTGCGCCGATTTGGCTACGGACCGCCACAGGTGCACTATGTAGGAAAGACCGCGACTTTCGTACTTTTGGCGGCGTTTCCCATTCTGTTGCTGTCGGCAGTGCTGGGATTCACCACGGCGGCGACGGTGGCGGCCGCGGTCGGATGGGGTCTGGCCTGGTGGGGTCTGGTGCTGTACTGGATCGCGGGCCTGCTGTACGTACGGCAGGCCGCAGCGTTGGTCCGGGCCGCCGGGGCAGAAACGGAGCGGGCATGAGCGAGGCGGACCGCAGCGGTCCCGGCCCGCACCGTGGATACGCGCCGGACTTTCTGACCGAACTGTTCCGGGCGCCGCTGGATCCCGGCTACACGGACGCGGCGGCCCGCCGGTCGGTGACCGGACCACCGCAGGGTTGGCGGCGGACGACGGCACGGGCGGCGATGGCCCTGTCGATGGCCGCGGTCGGCTTCCTGGTGGTGCTCGCCTACCAGAAGACGGTGGCGGACGAACCGAGCCGGTCGCAGGCACGGGCCGGCCTGGTGGAGCAGGTGACCCAGCGCCAGACGGAGACCGACGAGCTGCAGAACCGGGTGGACGCGTTGCGGGACGAGGTGGCCCGGGAGCGCGACACGGTGCTGGACGGGGCCCGGGCGGCGGACCTGCGCGACCTGGAAGCCGCCGCCGGGCTGGCCCGGGTGACCGGGGACGGAGTGGTCGTCGAGTTGGCGGACGCGCCGGAAGTGGTGGATCCGGTGACCGGTGAGGGCTCGGTCAGTGAGTTGGGTCGGGTGTTGGACCGGGACCTGCAGGACGTGGCCAACGCCTTGTGGAGCGTCGGCGCCGAGGCGGTCGCGGTCAACGGCAGACGGCTGACCGCGACCTCGACGATCCGGGCGGCGGGCAGCGCCATCCTGGTCGATTTCCGGCCGGTGACCGGCCCGTACGAGGTGTCGGCGATCGGCCCGGAGTCGATGGTCGACGCGTTCAGGACCAGTCAGGCGGCCGCGGTGCTGCGGGCGGTCTCGGCTGATCACGGGTTGTCGTTCGGGGTCCATTCGGCTGATGATCTGATGTTGCCGGCGGCGAGCGAGCCGCAGCTGCGGTACGCCCGCGCGCCGTCGGCGTCGGCCAGCCCGTCCGGGACGGGTGGCGCCGCCCCGTCCGTTACCGCCTCGGGAGGAGACCCTCGATGATCGCCGTGTTGGCGCTGCTCGCCGGAATGCTGCTGGGGATCTACTTCGACCCGGTGGTGCCGGCGGTGCTGCAGCCGTACCTGCCGATCGCGGTGGTGGCGGCGTTGGACGCGGTGTTCGGCGGGGTCCGGGCCAAGTTGGACGGGATCTTCGACGACAAGCAGTTCGTGATCTCGTTCATCTCGAATGTTCTGGTGGCCGGTCTGATCGTGTATCTGGGCGATCAGTTGGGGGTGGGCGGGCAGTTGTCCACCGGTGTGGTCGTGGTGCTCGGGGTGCGGATCTTCGGCAACGTGGCGGCGATCCGACGGCATCTGTTCCGGGCGTGAGGCGTGGCTGATGGTGAAACGTAGGAGTACCGGTACGGGCTGGCCGGACGCGGTGCCGACGCGGTCGCCGGGTGCGGGTGGGCGGGTTCCGGCCGGGTCCGGGGAGCCGGTGGACACCGCCGGGGTGCCAGCTGCGGACGGTCCGGACGGTCCGGACGGTCTGGGCGCTGGGGTCGACGGTGGCGTGGACGGGTCGTCGGGTGCCGGCGCGGGTCGGGGTTCCCGACGGGTGTCCACTGCCGGGCTGATGATCGTGGGTCTGCTGGTGCTGCTCGGGTTCACCCTTGCCGTTCAGGTTCGCAGCACGTCGACGGATCCGACGTTGGCGGCGGCCCGCCAGGAGGATCTGGTACGGATTCTGTCGGATCTGGAGGCCCGGGAGGAGCGGCTGCGGCAGGACATCGCGGAGTTGGAGGCGAGTCAGCGGCAGTTGACCTCTGGTGCCGAGGGCCGGGCGGCGGCGTTGGAGGAGGCGTCGCGTCGGGCGGACGAGCTGGGGGTGCTGGGCGGCAGTCTGCCGGCGCAGGGGCCGGGCCTGCGGGTGCGGTTCGTCGCCGGTCGGGAGCCGATCCGGGCGTCGGAGCTGTTGGACGCGGTGCAGGAGCTGCGGGGTGCGGGTGCCGAGGTGATGCAGATCAGCGGCGGGGACGGGCGGTCGGTGCGGATCGTGGCGAGCAGCTACCTGCTGGACGTCGACGGCGGTGTGGAGGTGGACGGCGTGCGGTTGACCGGCCCGTACGAGGTGCTGGTGATCGGGGAGCCGTCGACGATGCGGACGGCGTTGAACATTCCGGGTGGGGTGGTGGCTTCGGTGTCCGGTGACGGCGGTACGGTGATCGTCGAGGAGCGCGACGTGGTCGAGGTGTCGGCCTTGAGCGATCCGAGCCAGCTGCGGTACGCCCGCCCGGTCTCCTGATCGGACGGGGTGTCGTCGGTGGGCGGGTTGTCAGTGGTGGTGAGTGGTGCACAGACCGAAGGACCGGCCGTGATTCCAGAGGATCTGCGGTATACCGCGGAGCATGAGTGGGTGGCGGGCGACGCCGCCGGTCCTGTGCGGGTGGGTGTGACCCATTTCGCGCAGGAGGCGTTGGGCGACATCGTGTTCGTCGAGCTGCCCGCGGTCGGCGCCGAGGTGACGGCGGGCGAGCCGTGCGGTGAGATCGAGTCGACGAAGAGCGTGTCGGAGATCTACGCGCCGTTGACCGGCACGGTGGTGGCCCGTAACGAGGCGCTGGTGGACGCACCGGAGACGGTCAATGCCGACCCGTACGGTGCCGGTTGGCTGGTGCAGTTGTCGCCGGTTGATCCGCAGGCGGTGAGCGGGTTGCTCGACGCCGCGGCGTACCGGGAGCTCACCGAGCGCTGACCCGGCGGGGGCGGCGAGGTATCGTGTGCCCGCGAGTCTTGTTGACCCTTGTTTTCGGCGCTGGCTAGGCTCGCCCAGTCGACCGAGAAGCCAACAACAGTTGAGCGTTGCGGAAATTGCCGTCCTGGCACGGGGGAGCTTGCGCCTTGCGATCGTTCAAGGTCTGGTGGCCGACCCGACACACCCGACGCCGACCGAACAGATCCGTGAGGTGGTCCATGACGCGCCCAGACGACGAGTTCCCCCCGCTCGACGTCACGTCGACGTTGAACCTCGGTTCGCTCGACGAAGTGCTGGAGGGGCCGGACGCCGACGTGGTGCCGAGCCGGATGTCGGGTTCGTTGCCGCCGGGGATGGCGTTGCTGGTGGTGCGGCGGGGCCCGAACGCGGGGGCCCGGTTCCTGCTGGACCATGATGTGACGACGAGCGGCCGGCATCCGGACAGTGACATTTTCCTGGACGACGTGACGGTGTCGCGGCGGCATGCGGAGTTCCACCGTGACGGCGGTACCTTCACGGTGCGCGATGTGGGTAGCCTGAACGGCACCTATGTCAATCGTGAGCGGGTGGAGGCGGCGACCCTGAGCAACGGTGACGAGGTCCAGATCGGTAAGTTCCGGCTGGTCTTCATCGCCGGTCCGCGGCCGGACGAGGAGGCCGGCCGCGGTTGACGTCCGGGGCGCGGACGGAGGTGGCTTCGTGCGCGGTGTGTGGCTGACGCCGGTCGGTGAGCCGGGGGTGTCGTGGTGAGTGAGCAGGCGGCGGCCCGGGAGGACGTGGCCGGTTCGTCGTTGATGAGTATCGGCGAGGTGCTGGCCCAGCTCCGCCCGGAGTTTCCGGACACGACGATTTCGAAGTTGCGGTTCCTGGAGGCTGAGGGCCTGGTGGAGCCGCGGCGGACGCCGTCGGGTTACCGCAAGTACAGCTGGGACGATCTGGACCGGTTGCGTTTCGTCCTGACGGCGCAGCGGGACCAGTATCTTCCGCTGCGGGTGATTCGTGAGCAGCTGGCGGCGCGGGACGCCGAGTCGGCGGCGGGCCGGTCGCGTCCGACGTTGGTGGCGGTCGGTCCGTCCGGTGAGGTGCCGGGCCGGTCGCCGGTGCCGGCGCAGGGGCAGCCGCCGCAGTCCCGGTTGAGCCGTACGGAGCTGCTGTCCCGTAGTGGTCTCGAGTCGGTGACGTTGACCGAGGTGGAGCGGCTGGGTCTGGTGGTCGCGGTGGCGCCGGGCTGGTACGACGCCGATGCGCTGGTGATCGCCACGGCGGTGGCGGGGCTGCTGCGGCATGGCCTCGAGGTGCGTCATCTGCGGGCGGTACGGGCGGCGGCGGACCGCGAGTCGGGTCTGTTCGCCCAGTTGGTGGCGCCGTTGGCGCGGCAGAGTGATCCGGCTGCCCGGGCTCGGGCGGCGGAGACGGCGCGGGAGCTGATCGGGTTGTCGCAGCAGCTTCACGCGGCGCTGGTGCGGGCGGGTCTGCGGGGGGCGCTCGGCCGGTGAGGTGACTGGCGGGACCGGACGGTGGCGCTGTGGTCCGTGTACCGTGCAGGGAGGGCCGGAGCGGGTTTGGTGACGACGACACGGAGGCGGCGGTGCGTGAGCTGAGCGTGGTCGGGGTGCGGGTGGAGTTGCCCACCAACCAGCCGATCGTGCTGCTGCGTGAGGTGGACGGGGACCGTTACCTGCCGATCTGGATCGGTGCGGTGGAGGCCACGGCGATCGCTTACGAGCAGCAGGGCGTGAAGCCGGCGCGGCCGTTGACGCATGATCTGTTGCGGGACGTGCTGGCCGCGGTGCGGGCGCCGCTGCAGGCGGTGGAGATCACCGAGTTGAAGGACAACGTCTTCTACGCGGACCTGGTCATCGGTGACAGTGTGCGGGTGTCGGCGCGGCCGAGTGATTCGATCGCGTTGGCGTTGCGGGTCGGTGCTCCGATTCGTTGTGCTGAGCAGGTGCTGTCCGAGGCGGGCATCCTGATTCCGGATGAGCAGGAGGACGAGGTCGAGAAGTTCCGGGAGTTCCTGGACCAGGTGCGTCCAGAGGATTTCGCGGGCTGACCGCTGCCGGCGGGTGTCATCCCGTGGCGTGGCAGCCCGTACGCGGCGTGTCGCGGCCCGGGTTGCCTGGTACGGCCCGCTGCCGGCGTTAGGCTGGTCCTGTCGATCGGCTCATGTTCCGTCCTGGTGTGGGCCGCCCTGACGGGGAGGTTTCCGTATGCCCGCACAGCGAGAGCCGGAGCCGGGGTCGTCTGATGATGTGGACGGTGCCGGTTCGGACGCCGACGCCGTCGGCTATCGCGGAGTGACCGCCTGCCACGCGGTGGGGATCAGTTACCGGCAGTTGGACTACTGGGCGCGGACGTCGCTGGTGGTGCCGAGCGTGCGTGACGCGACAGGTTCGGGTTCGCAGCGGTTGTACTCGTTCCGCGACCTGGTGGTGCTGAAGGTGGTCAAGCGGCTGCTGGACGCCGGTGTGTCGCTGCAGAACATCCGTAGGGCGATCGAGACGTTGCGGTCTCGCGGGGTCGGGGACCTGGCGGGGATCACTCTGATCTCGGACGGGACGACGGTGTACGAGTGCCGGTCCCCCGAGGAGGTCGTCGACCTGTTGCAGGGCGGCCAGGGGGTGTTCGGGATCGCGATCGGCGGGGCGTTCAAGGAGATCCAGGGATCGTTGTCGCAACTTCCGGCGGAGCCGGCGGTGACTTCCGAGCCGGAGGTGGTGGCGCCGGTGGCCGGAGGCGACGAATTGGCGGCGCGGCGGGCGCGCCGCCGCGCCGGCTGAACGGCGGGGCGCTCGGGTCGACACGGCCGGAGCTGGCTTCGTGATCGACGTCACCGCCCCGCGGGGCGGGTGCTGCCGGTAGCGTGGAGACCGCCGTACATCCCGTGTGGGAGAGACCGTCCGCTACCCGGTGGGCGGCGCCGAAGGGGCAAATCCTCCCCGGAACCTCTCAGGCAGAAGGACCACACGGGTTGGCGACTCTGGAGGCGGCGGCGCCGACAGAGGGGGAGGTTGCCTGCCGACCTCGTCCCGGGAGCCGCCTGGTGAGTGCCTCGTCCCTGTTCGTCGACCGTCACGTCGGCGCTGATCCGGTCGCCCAGCAGCGGATGCTGGATGTCGTCGGCTACGCCAGCGTCGCTGATCTGATGGATGCCGCCATTCCCGAGGTGATCCGCTGGCGGGGCCGGCTGGATCTGCCGGAGCCGGTCAGCGAGCCGGAGGTGACGGCCGCGTTGCGGCGGCTGGCCGACGCGAACACGGCGGCGGTGTCGATGATCGGGGCTGGCTACCACGGCACCCACACGCCGGCGGTGATCCGCCGCAACGTGCTGGAGAATCCTGCCTGGTACACCGCTTACACCCCGTACCAGCCGGAGATAAGCCAGGGCCGGTTGGAGGCGCTGCTGACGTTTCAGACGATGGTGTCGGATCTGACCGGGCTGGCCACGGCGAACGCGTCGATGCTGGACGAGGCGACCGCTGCGGCGGAGGCGATGACGTTGGCGCGGCGGGCGTCGAAGGCGCGCAGCGACGTGTACGTGGTGGACGCCGACACATTGCCGCAGACGGTGGCGGTGCTGCGGACCCGGGCGGAGCCGCTGGGTGTGCGGGTGCGGGTGTGTGACGTGCGGGCCGACCTGCCGGACGAGTTCTTCGGGCTGCACCTGCAGTTCCCGGGCGTGTCGGGGCGGCTGCGGGACGACGCCCCGCTGGTGGCAGCGGCGCACGCGGCCGGGGCGCTGGTGACGGTGGCGGCGGACCTGTTGGCGTTGACACTGCTGCGGCCACCGGGGGCGTACGGTGCGGACGTGGCGGTCGGCACCACGCAACGGTTCGGGGTGCCGATGGGGTTCGGCGGTCCGCACGCCGGTTACCTGGCGGTGCGTTCCGGTCTGGAACGGATGCTGCCGGGCCGGCTGGTCGGGGTGTCCCGGGACGTGGCCGGTGACCGGGCGTACCGGCTGGCGTTGCAGACCCGGGAGCAGCACATCCGCCGGGAGCGGGCGACCAGCAACATCTGCACGGCGCAGGTGCTGCTGGCGGTGATGGCCGCCATGTACGCGGTGTACCACGGCCCGCAGGGGTTGACGGCGATCGCGCAGCGTACCCATGCGATGGCGGCCCGGTTGCGGGCCGGTCTGGCCGCCGGCGGGGTCGCCGTGGCGGACGGGCCGTTGTTCGACACGGTGACCGCGGCGGTGCCGGGTGGGGCCTCAGCGGTGGTGGCGCGGGCGGCGGACCGGGGGGTGAACCTGCGGCTGGTGGACGCCGACACGGTGGCGGTGGCATGCGACGAGACCACCACCGAGGAGCACCTGGCGGTGGTGTGGGCGGCGTTCGGGGTGCCCGCGTACGCGGGGGAGACGCCGACGCTGATTCCGCCCGGGTGGCGGCGCACCGGTGAGTTCCTCACCCACGAGGTGTTCCACGCGTACCGCAGCGAAACGGCGATGCTGCGGTATCTGCGGCGGCTCGCCGACGTCGACTACGCCCTGGACCGGGGGATGATCCCGTTGGGGTCGTGCACGATGAAGTTGAACGCGGCGGTGCAGATGGAGCCGGTCAGCTGGCCGGGGTTCGCCGACGTGCACCCGCTGGCGCCGGCCGGGCAGACGGCCGGCTACCGGCAGCTGATCGACGAGTTGGAGCGTTGGCTGGCGGAGGTGACCGGCTACGACGCGGTCAGTGTGCAGCCCAACGCCGGGTCGCAGGGGGAGTTGGCCGGTTTGCTGGCGATCCGCGGCTTCCACCGGTCCCGGGGGCAGGCGCGGCGGGACGTGTGTCTGATTCCGTCGTCGGCGCACGGCACGAACGCGGCGAGCGCGGTGATGGCGGGCATGCGGGTGGTGGTGGTCGGCTGCGACGCCGACGGCAACGTCGATGTCGACGACGCGGCGCGGCTGATCGCCGTACACGGTGACGACCTGGCGGCGATGATGGTGACGTATCCGTCGACGCACGGCGTGTACGAGGACGGTATCGCCGAGTTGTGTGCCCGGGTGCACGACGCCGGCGGGCAGGTGTACGTCGACGGGGCGAACCTGAACGCGTTGCTGGGGTTCGCCCGGCCGGGCCGGTTCGGGGCGGACGTGTCGCACCTGAACCTGCACAAGACGTTCTGCATTCCGCACGGCGGTGGCGGGCCGGGGGTGGGCCCGGTCGCGGTGCGGGCCCATCTGGCGCCGTTCCTGCCGGGTGATCCGGTCGGCGGCGACGACGACCGGCCGGTGGTGTCGGGCGCCCGGTACGGTTCGGCCGGGATTCTGCCGATCCCGTGGGCGTATCTGCGGCTGATGGGTGCCGACGGGCTGGTGCGGGCGACCGGGGCGGCGGTGCTGGCGGCCAACTATGTGGCGGCGCGGCTGCGGCCGTATTTTCCGGTGCTGTACGCCGGTAACAAGGGCCTGGTGGCGCACGAGTGTGTGCTGGATCTGCGGGCGTTGACCCGGGCGACCGGGGTGACCGTCGAGGACGTGGCGAAACGGTTGATCGACTACGGGTTCCACGCGCCGACGATGTCGTTTCCGGTGGCCGGCACGCTGATGGTGGAGCCGACCGAGAGTGAGGATCTGGCCGAACTGGACCGGTTCTGCGACGCGATGATCGCGATCCGGTCGGAGATCGACGACGTCGCGGCCGGCCGGTGGCCGGTGGCGGACAGCCCGCTGCGGCAGGCGCCGCACCCGGCGGCGCTGGTCACCGCCGACGAGTGGGCGCTGCCGTATCCGCGGTCGGTGGCGGCGTATCCGGCGGGGCCGGGGCAGCGGACCGGGAAGTACTGGCCGCCGGTGCGGCGGGTCGACAGCGCCTACGGGGACCGGAATCTGGTGTGCGCGTGTCCGCCGCCGGAGGCGTTCGCCGCCGGCTGAGTACGGGTCGGGTCGGCTCGACGGTGAGCCTGCGGTGGCCGCGGCCGGTCAGGCGGCGAGGGCGTGCCGGGCGGGGCCGCGGTGCGGTGCGATGCTGCTGCCGTCGGGAAGCAGTTCGCCGGTGTCCTCGAACACGATGACACCGTTGCAGAGCAGGCTCCAGCCCTGTTCGCGGAAGCAGGCGACGACGCGGGCCGCTTCCCGGTCGACGGCGTCAGCCGAGGGACAGATCGGTTGGTGCTGGCACATCGGGATCTCCGGGAACTGTGGGGGGTGCTGTGTCATGGTTCACATGACCAGTGATGAACGTTACCAAGCCGAACGACACCGTTCCGGGCAGGTGACGGCCTGCGGGACCAAGAATCCTCCCTTTGGCCGATGCATGTCCGACCGGTTGGCGTGGAAACGCTCCCACACATCCTAGGCCCCGGCCGCCACCCGCCGCCGGCTCCGACGAACCCCACCACCCGCACACCCGGCCCGCCACCCGTCACCCGCACCAGCTCCCCGGGTAGCCTGACCGCCATGACCATGCGCCCGATCCGGATCATCGGCGACGCCGCGCTGCGCACCCCCGCCGAACCGGTCACCGACTTCGACGACACCCTGCGCGCACTGGTCACCGACCTGATGGACACCCTGCTCGGCGCCCCCGGCCGCGCCGGCGTCGCCGCCCCGCAGATCGGCGTCAGCGCCCGCGTGTTCGTCTACGACGCCGACGGCCACCGCGGCCACGTCGTCAACCCCCGACTCGAACCCACCGGCGACCTGTCACCGGACGACACCGACACCGACGACGAAGGCTGCCTGTCCATCCCCGGCCTGTACTTCCCGACCACCCGGGCCCGCCGCGCCACCGTGCACGGCGTCGACCAGCACGGCGAACCCGTCACCGTCACCGGCAGCGGATTCCTCGCTCGCGCCCTGCAACACGAAACCGACCACCTCGACGGCCGTCTCTACGTCGACACCCTGCGCGGCGACACCCGCCGCCGGGCGCTGCGTGAGATCCGCGCCGCCCGCTGGGCCCGGCGCTGACCTTCAGCCCGACCCCGGCACCGTCACAACCGGCCGGCACCGTCACACCACCACCATCCGCGGGTACGGATGCCGCAGAAAATCATGATGCGAAATGTCCCACCCGTACGCGCCGGCCCGGCCGAACACCACCACGTCACCCACCCGCAGCCGCCCCACCACCTGCCCCCGGCACAGCACGTCGCGCGGCGTACACAACTCACCCGCCACATCCACCGCCACCGCCGCCACCTGCGGCCGGGCGAACGGATACGGCCACCGGTCCACCGGCACCACCCCGAACGGATGGTCGTACCCCCACGCCGCCGGCAACCGAAAATGGTGCGTACCACCCCGCACCACCGCGAACCACCGGCCCTGCGTCCGCTTCAGATCCACCACCTGCGCCACATACCAGCCGGCGTCCGCCACCAGCAGCCGGCCCGGCTCGAACACCAGCCGCACCCCCGACGGCACCGCCAACCCCGCCAACCCGGCCCGAAACGCCGCCACATCGAACCGCCGCACACCCCGGTAGTCCACCCCGAACCCGCCGCCCACGTTCACATACTCCAACCCCACCCCCCACCGCCGCGCCGCCGCCACCGCCCAGCCCACCGCATCCACCACGAACCCCGCATGCGCCACCGCGTCCACGTTGTTCGACACCGCGTGCAGACTGAACCCCACCAGCCGCACCCCCGGCAGCTCCGCCGCCACCTGCACCACCGCCCCCAGATCGGCCTCGTCCACCCCGAACTGCGTCGCCGCACCCGCCATCCGGTGACTACCCGCCAACCCGCCACCCGGCCGGTTCACCCGCAGCGCCGCCACCGCCGACACTCCCGCCGCCCGCGCCACCAGATCCAGCCGCCGCAACTCCAACACACTCTCCACGTTCACCACCGCACCCGCCGCCACCGCCGCCGCCAACTGCCCGTCCGTCTTCGCCGGCCCACCGAACACCAACTGACCGGCACCCGCCGCCACCGCCGCCGCCAACTCGCCACCCGACGCCACCTCGACCCCGTCCACCGCCGCCGCCAACTCCGCCACCACCGCCGGATGCCCGTTCGCCTTCATCGCGTACAACAGCACCGAACCCGCCGGCAACGCCGCCCGCACCCGCGCCGCCACCGCCCGCAACACCGCCCGGTCGTACACGTACGCACACACCGGCTCGTCACCGGCGGCCAACTCCGCCACCACCGCCGCCACCCGCGGCGGCACCACCACCGCCGGCACCGTCACCGCGCCCCCACCGGCGGACCGTCGTCGAATCCGGCGTCACCCACCGGGTTCCGCACCGGCACGTACACGTCCCCGGTACCGGTCAACCGCATCCGCACCAACGCCTTGTGCGCCACCATCGGCGCCGTCCACGCCCGGTGATCGTCGGCCGCCCACCCCGCGGCGACCCCACCAGCCGACCGCAGCCCGTCGTACACCTCGTCCACCACCTCCCGCACCACCCGCCACGCCGCCGCCTCGTCGACCCCCCACCCGGACACCAACCCCAGCACCACCTCACCCAGATGCGCCTGCAGCGCCGTGTACCCCAACTTCGCCCGCATCACCGCCGCGTCGTCGGTACCCACCACCGAACCCGACGCCAACCCCACCTCGACCCCCGCCCGCGCCAACCGCGGCAACAACAACCGCAGACCCGCGAAGTCGCGCACCGCCAACCGGAACGGCACCCCGTCACGGAACGTCGGCAGACAGTTCTGCAGATGCGCCTCCAACGCCACCCCGAACCGGCTCGCCAACCGCAGCAACGGCGGCAACACCACCCGCGCGTACGCCCCCAGGAACCCCAACCCGGCCGCCGCCCCCACCAGCCCCCGCACCCCACCGAAATCCGCCACCCGCCGCCCCAACTGCGCCGCCGTCACCAACGCCACCCCCGGCACCGCCACCTCACCCGGCACCAGCCGCCCCGCCAACCCGTCCCGCACGATCACCGACATGTCCCGCCCCGACCCCACCCGCACCGCCGCACCCGCCACCTCCGGCAACAACACCAGCCGCCGCGCCGCCACCTCGTCGGCCGCCACCAACGACGCCAACACCGTCGACAACGCCGGACCGTTACGCACACTCGCCACCGAGATCGTCCGCCGCGTCGACGTCACCTGAATGTCCACCGACATCTTCAGATAGCGCCGCGAACCGTCCCGCCCCGCCGGCAGCAGCACCGTACGCACCGCCGCCGTCGGCACCGCCGGCACCACCTGCGGCAACAACCGCACCACCCCCCGGTCCAGCAGATCCGCGTACCGCGACGACACCACCGCTCGCTGCCACACATGCACCGGCTGCACCACCCAGCCCGGCGGCGCCACCGGCACCTGCGGATACCAGCGCGCCAACTCCGCCGCCACATCCTCACCCACATGCAGATCCCGGCGCACCGCCACGAACCCGACCCCCGTCGCCGGCGACTCCACATCGTGGGCCACCACATCCGCCACCGACCACCCCAACCGGGTACGCCCACACGGGTGCAGGTTGTGCCCCGTCACCGCCAGCCGCTCGGCCCACACCCCCCAGCCGTCCGGATCATCCGGACCCCGCGCCGGACCAGGCCGCGCCGCCGCCACCGCCAGATTCACCACCGCGTCGGTCAACTCCGCCGCCAACGCCCACCCCCGCCGCCGCGCCAACACCGACACCGGCAACACCGCCAACGGATCCGCCACCGACCCCGCGTCGGCCACGAACCGGTCGAACCCGTGCCACCGGCCCGCGCCACGCCACGCCCGGCGCACCCCACCCACATCCTCCCGGCACAACGCGTCCACCAGCCGCCCACCGACCACCCCCGCCGCCCACGGCACCGCCTCCCGGAACCCCGCCACCAGCTCCGGTGCCACCCGCCCCAACCCGGCCACCGCCGACGCCACCGCCGCGTCCACCCCGACCACACCCAACCCGCAACCACACGACCGGCCACCGGACAGCACCCCCACCGCCGACCCGACGCCGCTCACAACGCACCCGCCAACGGACTCGCCACCCACGCCCACCGCGGCGTCAACGGATCCGACGCCAACCGCATCGACAACATCGCCTTCACCGGCCACCGCCCACCCAGCACCGCCGACGCCACCGACCCCCGCACCGCCGCCGGCAACCCCGCCACCACGTCCCGCGCCACCACCGCCACCGCCCGCCACAACACCTGCGGCTCCACCCCGAACTCCCGGGCCAGCACCGCCACCGGCTCACCCAACGCCGTCCCCACCGCCGCCACCGCCGTCACCGCCACCTCCACCGGATCCTCGGCCACCACATCGCCGTACACCGCCGGCACCGGCACCCCCGCCGCCGCCAGCCGCCGCACATCCAACCGCACCCCACCCACGTCCCGATACCACACCCGCACCAACCGACCACCCCGCCACACCAGCAGAACGTTCTGCCCATGCGCCTCCAGCCCCACCCCCCGACCCAGCAACTCCACCACCGGCCCCAGCACCACCCGCGCCAACCGCGACACGAACGCCACCGGATCACCGCCGTACCCCGCCCGCACCAGACCCGCCACCACCGACGGACCACCCGGCACCACCACCGGCGCCGCCAACGCCGCCACCGGCATCACCTGCACCCCCGGGCCCACCCGCGGCACCCGCCGGCGCACCACCGCCAACGACCGACACAAACCCCCGTCGACCACCACCGCCCCCGCAGCCACCTCCGGTAACACCCACAACCCCGGCACCCGCCGCGCCAACCGCGCCACCAACGCCGTCACCACCGGACCGTTACGCACCGCCGCCTCCGACACCGTCCGCACCGCACTGGTCATCTGCACATCCACCGCCGTCTTCCACTGCCAGCCCCCGCCCGACGACACCGGCTCCACCGTCCGCAACGACAACAACGGCCGCACCCGCACCACCCGGCCGGTACGCCGCAACCACCCGTACCCGCCCAGCACATGATCCCGCTGCCACGGATGCACCGGCAGCAGCGGCGGCAACCCCGAACCCGAACTCACCCACCGGTCACCCGGCACCGCCACCAACTCCACCTCCACCACCGGCCGATGCTCCGGCGCGTACGCCAGCACCTCCTCCGTCGACATCCCCACCCGGGTCCGGCACCCCGGATGCACCGGATGCCCATCCACGACCGCCTGCTCCCAGCCGAGCGCCGACCGGACCAGACCCCCGCCACCGCCCGCCACCGCCCGCGCACCCCGCGCCAACGCCAGATTCGCCACACTGTTCGCCAGCTCACCGGCTACCGCCCCACCACCGGGCCACCCCAGCACCGACAACAACTCCGCCGGATCCGCCACCGCCCGGTCACCGGCCGGCCCCACCACCGACACCCCCAGCCCCGGGCCCGCCGCCGCGAACAACTCCGCCGCCGCCGCCGGCCCCACCACCCGCCGCCCGTCGACCAACCCCAGCACCAGCCGTCCGTCAACCACCCGACGGTCCGTCACCTCCGGCACCGGTTCACGCCCCAACGCACCCCACAACCGTGCCAGCACCGCCGCCCGTGCCCCCGGCACCGCCGCCGTCACCGCATCCACCAGCTCCGGCCGGCACCGCCGCACCGCCGCCACCGTCGCCGCCACGTCCGGACACTCCACCGACGACACCGCACCTCCCACGGACCTCGGCCTGCACCGCCCACAGCCAACCGGCACACCACCGGCACGGCCGGCACGCCTCACCGCCCCCGACGCCGCCGCAGCCACACCCCGCACCAGCCCACCGCCACGAACACCAGCGCGCTGCAGCACAACGCCTTCACCACCATCCCGCCACCCTGCCACACCACCCGCACCCCGTAAGGTGCCCGTGTGCGCATGGCCACCTACAACCTGCTGCACGGGCGGTCACCCCACGACGGGCACATCGACCCCGACCGGATCACCGCCACCATCGCCGACCTCGACGCCGACATCTGCGCCCTGCAGGAAGTCGACCACGCCCAACCCCGCAGCGGGCACCTCGACCTGACCGCGCTGGCCGCCGCCGCGCTCACCGCCGGCACCCACCGGTTCGCCGCCGCCCTCGTCGGCACCCCCGGCAGCACCTACCGGGTGCCCCGTCACGACCACGACGGACACGACGAACCCCGCTACGGGGTCAGCCTGATCAGCCGGTACCCGGCCCGGCACTGGCGGACCGTCCGGCTCGGCCCGGCCCCCGTACCCGCACCGGTCGCCGTCGGCGGCCCCGGCCCCCGGCTGCTGCTCCTACGCGACGAACCACGGGTGCTGCTCGCCGCCGTCCTCGACACCCCGCACGGCCCGGTCACCGTCGCCGCCACCCACCTGTCGTTCGTCCCCGGCTGGAACCTGCGTCAGCTGCGGATCGTCACCCGTGCCCTGCGGGCCATGCCGCCCCCGCGGCTGCTCCTCGGCGACCTCAACATGCCGGCCGGGGTGGCCGCCGCGGCCACCGGCTGGCGGCCACTGGGCCGGCTGCCCACCTACCCGGCCGCCCGGCCCCGGATCCAACTCGACCACATCCTGCTCGACCCGCGTGACGCGCCGCCCGCGCTGACCGCCGTGACCGCCGTCGCCGCACCGGACGTCCCCGTCTCCGACCACCGCCCACTGACCGTCACCGTCTCGACCGCCACCCGGTAGCCGCGCTGGCCCCGAACCGGTCGGGGCCAGCGCCGTCACCGCCGGTTCAGGCCGGCCCGACGACTTGGCGCAGCGACCGGTTCGACCGGTTGGCCCGCGCCGCCGCCCGCTGCTGGTCGGCCGTCACCTCGATGTAGTTCTGGCTGGCCGTGAGGCTCGCATGGCCCAGCAGCCGCATGATCTCGGCGGCGTTCGCCCCGTCCTCGGCCAACCGGGTGGCGAACGTGTGTCGCAGCGCGTGCAGCTGCGCACCCCGCGGCACCCGCTCGGTGATCCCGGCCCGCCGGAAACACGACCGCACCAGGTACTGCAGGCCGCCGCGTCGCAGGGCGGCACCGCGCCGGTCGACCAGCAGCGGACCTCCGGGGCGTACCGACCGGGGGCCGAACCGTCGCCGCCGGCTGGCCAGGTAGCCGTCGACGACGACGTCGACGGCCGCCTCCACCGGGACGGTCCGCAGCCGACCGCCCTTGCCGGCCACCTCGATCCGGCGTTCACCGGGACGTCCCGCGACCGAGCCGACCCGCAGCCCCAGCAGCTCGCCGAGCCGCAGACCGGCGCACAGCGCCAGGGCGACCACCAGCAGGTCACGCTCCGGCCACGGGTCGCGCTGGCGGGGGTCGGTCCGCGCGGCGGCAGCCAGCAACGTCTCCGGGGTCTCCTCGCCGCGCAGCGGCTTCGGTAGTGGCACCGGGGCCCGGGGGCGGCCCACGGCGGGCATCGGGTTTCCGGCGGCGATGCCGTCGGCGACCAGGAAGTTGAACCACGAGTTCCACGTCGACCAGGCCCGGTGCACCGACGCGGGGGAGCGGGGGGCCGCGAACCGGGCGAACGCGGCGCGGAGCCGTCGTTGGTCGAGCGCGTCCAGCGGTACGTCGGTCCAGGGCAGGGGAGTCGGTTCGGTGGAGTCGCCGATCAGGCGGAGGACGGCGACGAGATCGCGGCGGTAGGCGTCCAGGGTGTGCGGGGAGGGTTTGCGGGAGGCGCGGTCGGCGAGGAAATCCTCGACGAGCCGTACCGCCACCAGATCCACAAATTGGTGCATAAGGGATATTATGCATGTTTCTCGGATTGACGCCAGAGCGAGGGCTGTGGCCGGCAGGGGGAGGTCGACCAAAGGAGCGGATCGGCGTTCCGGCATCCGCCAGCGCCCGTACCGGTCGGATGACACCTCGGACGCGAGGCTGAAAAGCGGACGTTCACCGACGGCGCGCCGGTCGCGTCGCCGCCCGCAGGGAGTGACGGACGTCCGGTGACGGGGGGTACGGGAAGAATGCACCCGACCCCGGCGAGGTCGCTTCAGGTCGAACCGAGCCGGCCAGTCGCCTTCGTCCAAGCCTCTAGTTGACATAATGTAAATTATCGACCCGGCGGCGGAGAGGTTCTGTAGTCCCGTGTCCTGCGACGGAGACCCAGAGTTCGTCCTGCACGCCTGCCCCGGTGCCGTTGCGCCGGGCGCGTCGACTCACAGTCCGCCGGCGACGCGGATCACCGTCCCCGTGGTGTACGACGCCTCGTCGCTGAGCAGCCACGCGACGGCGCCGGCGATCTCCTCGGGCCGCCCCGCCCGGCGCAACGGCACCACCGGCGCGATCCGGGCCGGTCGGTCCGGTTCGCCGGACAGGGCGTGGATGTCGGTCCAGACCGTGCCCGGCGCGACGCCGTTGACCCGGATGCCACGCGGGCCGAGCTCCTTGGCCAGGCCGACGGTCAACGTGTCGGTGGCGGCCTTGACCGCGGCGTAGTGCACGTACTCGCCGGGGCTGCCGAGGGTGGCGGCGGCCGACGACACGTTGACGATGGCGCCGCCGGCGGACATCCGCCGGGCGGCCTGCTGGGCGCACAGGACGTAGCCGACGAGGTTGACGTCGACGACCCGGCGCAGGTCGTCGACGGTGAGGTCGACGAAGGGGCCGATCCGGCTGGTGACGCCGGCGTTGTTGACCAGTCCGGTGATCGGTCCACAGTCGGCGGCGGTGTCGAACAGCGCGGTCACGGTGTCGGGGTCGGTGGTGTCGACGGCGACGGTGACGGCGCGGCGGCCGAGCGCTTCGACGTCGTCGCGGACGGCTTCGGCGGCGGCGGCGTCGGTCCGGTAGCCGATGACGAGGTCGTGTCCGGCGGCGGCGAGGCGGCGTACGGTCGCGGCGCCGATCCCCCGGCTGCCGCCGGTGACCACGGTGACCGGTGTCATCCGGCGCTCCTCTCCCCTGCTGCGTCGTGTCCGGGCCCGCCGGTGACGTTACCGGCGGCGGTGGCGGGCAATAGACATGGCGTGGCGGGTACGCGGGCGTTGGTGCTGGGCAGTGGTGGGGTGACCGGGGTGGCCTGGCAGATCGGGGTGTTGTCCGGGCTGGCGCGGGCCGGGGTCGAGCTGGGCGGGGCCGATCTGGTGATCGGGACGTCGGCCGGTGCGGTGGTGGGCGCGCAGTTGTGTTCCGGCGCGGACCTGGCGCGGCTGTACGCGGGGCAGCTGGTTCCGGGTGAGTCGTCGCGGGACCGGATGGGGCTGGGCGCGGTGTCGTGTCTGTTGTGGTCGGCGGTGGCTGCCCGGGACGGCCGGCGGGCGCGGGTGAGGATCGGCCGGTACGCGGTGTCGGCGGCCGGGTCGGGGGTGTCGCGGCGGCCGGTGTTCGAGGAGGCGTTGCCGTCGTGGTCGTGGCCGCGGCGGCGGTTGTGGGTGACGGCGGTGGACGCCGACTCGGGGGAATTCGTGGTGTTCGGCGGTCCGGGATGCGGGGCGGATCTGGTGGACGCGGTGTCGGCGAGTTGCGCGGTGCCGGGGGTGTGGCCGCCGGTGCGTATCGGTGGTCGGCGGTTCGTCGACGGTGGGATGCGGTCGGCGACGAACGCGGATCTGGCGGCCGGGTTCGCGTCGGTGGTGGTGCTGGCGCCGATCAGTTGGGGGCTGGGTCATCTGCGGCCGGTGTCGCGGCAGGTTGCGGCGTTGTCGGCGGATGTGGTGGTGATGTCGCCGGACCGGTGGGCGCGGCGGTCGATCGGGCGGCGGCTGCTGGATCCGGCGCGGCGGCCGGGGGCGGCGCGGGCCGGGTACCGGCAGGGTCTGCTGGTGGCTGACCGGGTGCGTGGGGTGTGGGGTGGTGCTGCCGGGTCGGGGTGATCGTGGGTGGTGGGGTCGCGGTCGACGGTGTCGGCGGTGGCTGGTAGGAAGGTCAGCACTCAAACAGGTGTACGGAAAGGGTGTCATGGCTGCCGCGGGTGCTGTTGCGGGTGGGTTGTCGGATGAGGAGCTGGGGGTGATCCGGGAGGCGGTGTCCGCCGGCCGTAAGCCGAAGGTGATGTTCACCGAGTCGGCGGGGCAGATCGCCGGTCAGGTCGGTCAGGTGGTGGGTCTGGGTGACCCGGCGGTGTCCGACGAGTGGGTGGTGGTGCGGTTCGGCCGTGACGAGTTGCCGTTCTCCCCCGCTGATCTGGTGGTGGCGCCGCGGGGCGCGGCGGGTCGGCGGGCGGAGTCGAAACCGGAGCCGGAGCCGGTGGAGCCGGTGGCGGAGCCGGAGTTCAAGTTGGGTGAGCCGCCGCCGGTGCCGCCGGTGGCGCGTCGGGAGGACACGGAGGGGTCCACGGTGGATGCTGGTACGGAGAAGCCGGTGCGGCGGGCGGCGAAGGCGGCCAAGCCGAAGCCGCCGGCCGGGTTGACGGTGACGTTGGCGTACACCGACGGTGAGTGGACGGTGGCGGCGACGCAGGGGGCGAAGGCGTTGGCGAAGCCGTACGTGGTCCGGCCGGCCGAGGCGTTGAAGATGGTGGCGTTGGTGGACGTGCCGGGTGTCCATGAGGCGGTGGAGCAGATCCTGGCGACGGAGCGGGCCGAGGCGCAGCGGCAGGCGGAGAAGCTGCGGGCGGAGCTGGCTGAGGTGGAGGCGCGGTTGGCGGAGTTGCCGGAGGTCGGTTGACGTCCGCCGCGTACCGTCGGTGCCCGCTGGACCACTGTTGTGTCGAGCGGGGCGCCGACGGTGCGCGGCGACTTCGCCGGCGACAGGGCGATGTGGTGCGGGTCAGTGGCTGGGTTGGTCGGTGACGCTGACGCGGCGGCGGAAGATCCAGTAGGTCCAGCCCTGGTAGAGCAGGACGACGGGGGTGAGCGCGGCGGCGACCCAGGTCATGATGGTCAGGGTGTAGGGGGTGGACGCGGCGTTGGTGGTGGTGAGGGTGCCGGCGGGGTCGGTGGTGGAGGGTAGGACGGTCGGGAACAGGGTGGCGAACAGGGCGGCGACGGCGAGGCCGATGGCGGCGGCGGTGCCGGTGAAGGCCCATCCTTCGCGGCGTACCTGATTGGCGGCCAGCCCGGCGACGAGGGCGAGCGCCGCGGTCACGGCGAGTGTGACGGCGGTGGGGTTGGCGCGGATGGTGAGGGTCCAGGCGAGGAAGGTGCCGGCGAGGGCGACGGCGGCCAGGCCGGTCCAGCTGGCGACGCGGCGGGCGCGGTGGCGCAGTTCGTCGGTGGTTTTGAGGGCGAGGAAGACGGCGCCGTGGGTGATGAACAGGGCGGTGGTGGTGGCGCCGCCGAGCAGGGCGTACGGGTTGAGCAGGGTGAGCAGGGTGCCGGTGTATTCGTGGTCGGCGTCCAGTGGTACGCCGGCGACGATGTTGGCGAAGGCGACGCCCCAGAGTGCGGCGGGGATGACGGAGCCGGCGAGGATGGCGTTGTCCCAGCGGGTGCGCCACTGGGTTTCGGGGCGTTTGTCGCGGTATTCGAGGGCGACGCCGCGCAGGATGAGGGCGATGAGGATGAGCAGCAGCGGTAGGTAGAAGCCGGAGAAGAGGGTGGCGTACCACTCGGGGAAGGCGGCGAACATGGCGCCGCCGGCGGTGATGAGCCAGACCTCGTTGCCGTCCCAGACGGGTCCGATGGTGCTCAGCGCGGCG
The DNA here is from genome assembly GCF_029626105.1 of Solwaraspora sp. WMMD792. Lineage (NCBI taxonomy): Bacteria > Bacillati > Actinomycetota > Actinomycetes > Micromonosporales > Micromonosporaceae > Solwaraspora > Solwaraspora sp. WMMD792. The sequence continues at coordinate 2,248,381 of NZ_JARUBH010000009.1, read as the reverse complement.
CGTCGTTCGGGTTCGGTGCGGCCGATGAGGCGGGCGAGGACGCCGACGCCGAAGTCGAATCCTTCGAGGATGAAGTATCCGGTGAACAGGACGGCGATGAGCCCGAACCAGACGGTGGTGAGTTCCACGAGGGGTCTCCGGTGGGTGGTCAGTGGGTGGCGGCGAGGGGCCGGTCGGTGGTGGTGTCGTCGGTGTCGTCCGGTGGTGGTGGGTCGGTGAGGTCGGGTAGGCCGTTTCGGGCGTAGCGGATGAGGAGTTTGACTTCGATGACGGCCAGGGCGGCGTAGATGAGGGTGAAGGCGGTGAAGGAGGTGACGACTTCGGTGAGGGAGACGCTGCGGCTGACGCCGTCGCGGGTGAGCATTTCGCCGAAGACGATCCAGGGTTGGCGGCCCATTTCGGTGAAGATCCAGCCGAAGGTGTTGGCCAGTAGGGGCAGGACGGGCAGGGTGAGGCCGGCGCGCAGCAGCCAGCGGCTGGTGGGGGTGCGGCCGCGGCGGGTTGCCCAGAGGGCCCAGAGGGCGATGGCGGCGGTGGCGAGGCCGAAGCCGATCATGAAGCGGAAGCTCCAGTAGGTGACGGGGATGATCGGGGTGTAGCTGCCGGGGCCGTACTGGGCGGCGTACTGGGCCTGCAGGTCGTTGATGCCCTGGACTTCGCCGGTGGGGTCGCCGGTGGACAGCCAGGACAGCAGGTACGGGATCTTGAGGGTCCAGATTTCGCGGCTGCCGTCGAGGGTGCCGACGGTGACGACGGAGAAGGACGCGGGGCTTTCGGTGGTGTAGAGGGCTTCGGCGGCGGCCATCTTCATGGGCTGGACCTGGGTCATGATCTTGCCTTGGATGTCGCCGGTGCCGATGACGGCGGCGGTGGCGAGCAGGGTGGTCCAGGCGCCGAGTTTGGTGGCGGTGCGGAAGGCGGGGGTGTCGGGGCCGTCGGGGTGGCGGACGAGGTGCCAGATGGCGACGGCGAGGACGAGGGCGCCGGCGACCATGAAGCAGCCGGCGAGGGTGTGCGGGAAGGTGATGAGGGTGACCTTGTTGGTGAGTACGGCGATGAAGTCGGTGAGTTCGGCGCGGCCGGTGTCGGGGTTGATGCGGTAGCCGACGGGGTTCTGCATCCAGGAGTTGGCGGCGAGGATGAACCACGCGCTGATGATGCTGCCGAACGAGGCGAGCCAGATGGTGGCGAGGTGCAGTGCCTTGGGGAGTCTCCCCCAGCCGAATATCCAGAGTCCGAGGAAGGTGGATTCGAGGAAGAAGGCGAGGAGGGCTTCGATGGCGAGTGGTACGCCGAAGATGTCGCCGACGAAGCGGGAGTAGTCGCTCCAGTTCATGCCGAACTGGAATTCCTGCACGATGCCGGTGACGATGCCCATGGCGAAGTTGATGAGGAAGAGTTTTCCGTAGAACTTGGTGAGTTTGAGGTAGCGGTCGTCGCCGGTGCGGTGCCAGGCGGTCTGCAGGATGGCGACGAGGAGGCTGAGCCCGATGGTGAGTGGGACGAACAGGAAGTGGTAGACGGTGGTGACACCGAACTGCCAGCGGGCTATGTCGAGCGCGTCCACGGCTCCCCCATCTAGATACTACGAAGCGTAGTACATACTACAATCTGTCGTTCTGGCGGCCAGGGCCGGAGGTCCCCTCTCCCCCGGGACGTCCGTCCCGGCCGCCGTCACCCCCGCCCGCGCCGGTGTCCCGCACAGCGGGGCCCACCGGCGCGCCCCGCTGTGCGACGATCGACGGTCGATGGACGACACAGCCGCCCTCCCGCCCCGCTGGCGGGCCCCGCTGCTGTGGCGGGTGCTGCAGGTCACCGCCCGGCTGGTCGTCGCGCTGGTCGCCCGGCTACGGGTCAGCGGCGACGTTCCCGACGAGGTACGCGACGGCCCGCTGATCCTGGCCGCGAACCACATCAGCCCGTTCGATCCGGTCGTGCTGGCCGCCGCCTGCCGGGTGCGGCGGATCGCGCCCCGGGTGCTGGCCACCGGTGGGTTGTTCCGGGCGCCGCTGGTCGGCGCGGTGATGCGCCGGGCCGGGCACATCCGGGTGGACCGGCGGACCAGCACGGTCGCCGAGGCCTTGGGGTCGGCCGCGCGTGCGGTGGCCGACGGTTCGGTGGTCCTGGTGTACCCGGAGGGGCGGATCGGGCTGGACCCGCAGATGTGGCCGGAGCGCGGCAAGACCGGCACCGCCCGGCTCGCGTTGGCAAGCGGCGCGGTGGTGGTGCCGGTGGCGCAGTGGGGGGCGCACGCGGTGCTGCCGTGGGCGGCGCCCCGTGGCCTGGTCCGGGCGGTGCTGCGGTCGATGCTGCGCCGTCCGGTGGTCACGGTCCGGTTCGGGCCGCCGGTGGACCTGTCCGGGATCGACCCGGCCCGCCCGGGTGCCGCGCAGCGGGCGACGGTGCGGATCGTGGACGCGATCACCGACACCCTGGCCGGGTTGCGGTCCGACGAGCCGGAGATGCCCCGGCATGTCGATCCGACCCGGCCGGTGGACCTGAGCCGGCGGCACCGGCGCGGTCGGGGTGACGTGGTGCCGGACGGGGCCACCGCCGACGTGCTGGCCGACGACGACGCCGACCAGGCCGATCCGGCGCCGGACGCGACCTGACGCCGGACGCGACCGGCCACGAGTTGGTGGCGGCGGTGTCGGTGGCGGTTCAGCGTGCGGGTCGTTGCCGCAGGTAGGCGAGGACGGCTTCGCGGGTGGTGCGGACCCCGAGGGCGGCGCGGGCCTGGGCGATGCGCCGGTTCGCGGTACGCAGCGACAGGAACTCGGCCGCCGCGGCGGCGGCGATGGTCTCGCCGTTGGCGAGCCGTTCCAGCAGGGCCCGCTGCTCGGGTATGAGGGTGACGGTGTCGGTGGCCGCCGCGGCCGGTGGTTCGGCCTCGGCGTGGCGCAGTACCGGCCCGAGACGGGACAGGTCGTCGAGCAGGGCGTGGCCGAGATCACCGGCCGGGTCGCAGATGGCGACGACGGCGGCGCCCCTGGCGGCGGCGAGGACCACCAGGGCGACGGTGTCGGTGTCCGGGACCCGCCCGTACAGGGCGAGCCGGGCGGTGGTGAGGTCCCAGGTGGGGTCGGTGACGGCGAACCCTTCCCGGGTGGTCCAGCCGTCGCGGGCCAGCCGGCGCAGCACCGTGGTGGCGTCGGCGGCGCTGTCGAGGACGTAGCGCGGCGGGTCGCTCATCGGTGGTCGGGCTCCATCGCCAGGGCCGCAGCCTCGGTGCGGGTACGGGCACCGAGTTTACGCATTCCGGCGCGGACGTGGGTTTCCACGGTCTCGGTGGAGATGCCGAGCTGGTTGGCGATCCGGCGGGTGGGTTCGCCGCGGGCGACCAGCCGCAGCACGTCGCGTTCCCGCACGGTGAGCAGGTCGCCGCTGCGGGGGCCGCGTTCGTCGCGGCGTACCGCGTGCCGGCGCAGGGCGCGGCGGACCCGGCCGAGCAGGACGACCAGTCCGGCGTGCTCGGCGAGGGACTCGGCGGCGAGCAGGGCGGGTACGGCCCGAGCGGGGTCGGGTTCGTGCAGGCCGTGGGCGAGCAGGCAGCGGACCTGTTCGCGGACGGCGACGTCGCGCCAGGTGTCGGCGGCGTGGGCGAACTGTCGTGGATCGCCGGCGGTCCAGGCGGTGACGGTGGCGGCGGCCGGCGCCGGCAGCGTGACCGGTGTAGCGGCCGGCGGTGTGGCGGGGTCGGCGCCGTCGTGGGCGGCCCAGTGGGCGGTGATCCGCCGCAGTCCGTCGACCAGCGGCGGCACGGGGACGTGGGGTGCCCCGGCGGTGGCCTGGTCCGGTTGGCCGTCGAGCCAGGCGGCTTCCCGGGCCACCCAGTCCAGTACGGCGGTGGCGGTGTTCGGGGTGCCGGGGCCGCCGGTGAGCCGGGCGCGGGCCGGGGCGAGCAGGCCGCTGTCGGCTTCGAGCAGGCCGGCGGCGGCGACGGCGTAGTCGTGGGCGGCGGCCGGCAGGGTGCGGTCGGTCAGGTCGGCGGCGGCGCGCAGCAGGGCGTCCCCGGCGGCGGGCAGCGGGTCGCTCTGGTCGGCGGTCTGCGCGCCGGTGCCGGCCGTGGCCGGGCCGGTCGGGTCCCCGCGCAGGGCCAGGCACCACAGCCGGGCGGCGGTGAACCGGACCTGCCAGCTGTAGGCGAGGTCGGCGGCGCAGGCGGTGGCGGCCGCCACCGCGGCCTGCGCGGCCTCGGTGAGCCGTCCGTCGCCGGCGAGGGTCTGCACCAGGTGCCAGGCGGTCCACCGGGCGGTGAGCAGGTCACCGGCGGCGCCGGCGGCCGCTGCGGTGCCGGCGAGGGCGTACTCCCAGCCGGGTCGGCGGCCGGCGGCGGCGGTGGCGGCGAGGGCGGCGCGTAGCCCCAGGTGGGCCGGTTCGGGTCCGTGTCGGCGGGCGATCGTGGTGGCGCGGACTGCGGCGGAGGTGGGGTCGGTGGCCAGGTCGGCGAGCAGCAGCACCCGGTCGCGGGCGGCGACCACCGGTGGTGGGGTGTCGTCGGGCACCGGTGCGGCGGCGGTGCGGGCGGCGGTCGGGTCGCCGGCCTGCAGCAGCGCCTCGGCACGCAGCACGGCGGTGTCGGGGGTGGGCAGGGCGGTGCCGGTGAGCAGGTCGGCGGCGCGGCGGGGCCGCCCGGCGGTGAGCGCGGCGCGGGCGGCGGCGAGGCGGACCGGTTCGGTGGCGTCGGGTTGTGCGCTGGCGAACAGCAGCAACTCGGCGCGGGCGCCGCCGGTGGCGGCGGTGTCGGCGGCGGTGACCGCCCGCTGGTAGGCGGCGGTGGTGTCGCCGGCGGCGGCGAGGTGCCGGGCGGCGGCCAGCGGGTCGGTGACGAGGTCGGCGAGGCGGCGGTGCAGGGCGCGGCGGGCCGGGTCGTCGAGCAGGCCGGCGGCGACGGCGGCCTGGTACGGCGAGGTCGGGGTGACCAGTCCGTCGTCGCCGGTGTGGACCAGGTCGGCGGCGGTGAGTTCGGTGACGCCGTCGCCGAGCAGACTCGCCGGGGCGCCGTGGCCGAGCAGGCCGAGGGCGGCCAGTGCGGTGCGGGCGGGGCGGGTGAGGGTGGCCAGTGCGGCGGCGACGGCGTAGCCGACCTGGTCCAGTTCGGCACCGCCCGGGGTGCCGCCGACGGTGGGTGGGGTGCCGGTGCGGGCGGCGTGGCGGGCCAGTGCGGTGGCGGCGAGCGGGTTGCCGCCGGCGTGGCGGGCCACGGCGGCGACGGTCGCCGGGTCGAGCGTGGGTGCGGCGCGGCGGATCAGGTCGGCGAGGGTGTCCGGGTCGGGTGCCGGCACCGTCAGCCAGAGGCCGGTGTCGCCGCGCAGCGGGTCGAGGGCGGTGTCGGGCAGCTGGTGCGGGGTGCGCAGGGCGACGACGACCCGGCAGTGCCGGGCGATGGCGGGCAGGGCGGCGACGGTCGCCGGGTCGGCCCACTGCAGGTCGTCGAGGACGAGCAGGCCGTGGCGGACCCGGGAGCGGACGGCTTCGGCGAGCAGCGCGGTGTCGTGGCCGGGAAGCCGTACCCGCAGGGCGTGGCTGAGGGGGAACGCCGGGACGTGGCCGAGGGCGGCGAGGCCGCCGCCGGTGTGGACGGGCCCGGTGGTGGCGGCGGCGACGCGGCGCAGCAGGGTGCTGCGTCCGCTGCCGGGTGGCCCGGTCAGTATGACGATCCCGGGGCGGGTCAGCCGTTGCGTGGCGGCTGCCACGGCGTCGGCGACGGTCCCGGTGGGGACGCTGCCGCCGGCGGTGGTGCCGTCGGGTCGGGTGCGGGCGGGGTGTCCGCCGGCTGGGTGCCGCACTTGTCCTCCTCCCCCCGCTACGGCTCGTGGCCCCGCCGGGCGAGGTTGGCACGAACATGGGATCCTGCGCCGGTGAGGATATTCGTACGGTGGATGCCGGTGGTGGGCGCACCACCGCATGCCGTGCTGTCGGGAGGACGACCAGCAAGATGAGTGTGTGCCGCCGTCGGATGCCCGTCGTCGCCGTTGACCGGGCGGCGGGGGGTCGGCTGTGAACGCCGGCCCGTTGAGTGGCCGGGTCGCCGCGTTGTGCGACGAGGTGGGTCCCCGGGTGAGCGCGGCCGCCGGCGGTGAGGTGCTGCGGGTGCGGCGGCGGCTGGACGAGCCGCTGCGGGTGGCGATCGCCGGCCGGTTGAAGGCCGGCAAGTCGACGCTGGTGAACGCGTTGATCGGGCGGCGGGTGGCGCCGACCGAGGTGGGTGAGTGCACCCGGGTGGTGACCCAGTTCCGGTACGGCACGGCCGACCGGGTGGACGTGGTACGCCGGGACGGCACCCGGGTGAGTCTGCCGCTGGACGCGACGGGGGTGATTCCGCAGCGGCTGGGGGTGCCGCAGGCGCAGGTCGCGTTCGTCGACGTCACGTTGACCAGTGACCGGCTGCGGGAGTTGACGGTGATCGACACGCCGGGGTTGTCGTCGACCAGTGCCGGGGTGAGTGAGTCGGCGCGGCGGTTCCTGTTCGCCGGGGCGGGCGCGCCGGCCGGCTCCGGTGGCGGCGGCCCGGTGGTCGACGACACGGCGCCGTTCGACGCCGGTATCGACGACGACTCGGTCGGCGCGGTGTCCGGGGCCGAGGCGATCGTGTACGTGTTCACCCAGGCGGTACGCGACGACGACGTGCGGGCCTTGGAGGCGTTCCGGTCGGTGTCGGCGCGGCTGTCGAGCAGTCCGATCAACTCGGTGGGCCTGTTCAACAAGGTCGACAAGCTGGTGGCCGGTGGGGCGGATCCGTGGCCGGTGGCGGCGCCGTTGTCGGCCGACCAGACCCGGGTGCTGCGGCGGGTGGTGTCCGACGTGGTGCCGACGGTGGGGCTGTTGGCGGAGACGACCGAGGCGGGCCGGTTGACGGCGGCCGACTGTGAGGCGCTGCGGGCGTTGGCCGGGTTGCCGGCGGCGCAGCGGGCGGTGCTGCTGGCGTCGGTGGACCTGTTCGTGTCGCGGGAGGCTCCGGTGCCGCGCCAGCAGCGTGAGCGGCTGCTGGCGCTGCTGGACCTGTACGGGGTGGGGTTCGCGGTGGCGCAGCTGCAGGCGTCGCCGCAGTTGGCGTCGGGGGACCTGGTACGGGCGTTGTACGCGGCGTCGGGCTTCGCCCGGCTGCGGCACACGTTGGACGAGGCGTTCCGGTGGCGTACCGACGCGATCAAGGCCGGGTGGGCGTTGTCGTGTCTGGAGAAGGTGGCCAGCCACACGGCGAATCCGGGTGACCGGGAGTTGTTGCGGGACGCGGTGGAGCGGCTGCTGCACCAGCCGGAGTACCACCGGCTGCGGCTGTTGGAGGTGGCGCAGCAGGTGACGACCGGCGCGGTGGAGCTGCCGGAGCCGATGGAGCGGGAGTTGACCCGGTTGGCGTTGTCGGCGGATCCGCGCTGGGTGCTGGAGCTGCCGGCGGCGTCGGCGCAGGAGTTGTCGGCGGCGGCGGTGGAGGCGGCGACCCGGTGGCGGGTGTTCGCGGTCGCCGGGGCGTCGCCGGCGCAGTCGCGGGTGGCGTTGGTCGCCCACCGTGGGTTTCATCTGCTGTCGCAGCAGGCGCGGGCGGTGTCGCGGTGAGCGGCGGCCCGGCGGCGTTGGGAGCGCTGCTGTCCGGGGCGGTCGACACCTGTCTCGGGTTTGTCCGCACCATCGACGCGGAGGCGGCGGCGGAGATCGACGCGCAGCGGCGTCGGGAGGTGACCCGGCCGTCGGTGGTGGTCGTCGGTGAGACGAAGCGGGGCAAGAGTTCGCTGGTGAACGCGTTGATCGGGGTGACGGGTCTGTCGCCGGTGGACGCGGCGGTGGCGACGTCGGCGTACCTGGAGTTCGGTCATGGGGCGACGACGTCGGCGCAGGCGTTCGCGCCGGGCCGCGACGAGCCGGTGCCGGTGCCGGTCGACCGGTTGGCGGACTGGGCGACGGTGTCGGCGGCGCTGCCGGACGGGATGCGTCCGCCGCGACGGATCGCGGTGACCTGTCCGGCGCCGCTGCTGCAGTATCTGACGCTGGTGGACACCCCGGGTGCCGGCGGGTTGGATCCGGCGCACACCGAGATCGCGTTGGACGCGGTGTCGCGGGCGGCGGCCCTGCTGTTCGTGGTGGACGCGTCGACGCCGTTGACCCGGCCGGAGCTGGACTTCCTCATCGAGGCGAGCAAACGGGTCGACGTGGTGGTGTTCGCGTTGACGAAGGTCGACGCCTATCCGGGGTGGCGGACGATCCTGGCTGACAACCGGGCGCAGTTGCAGGCACACGCGCCGAGGTTCGCGTCGGCCGCCTGGTTCCCGGTGTCGGCACGGCTGGCCGAGTTGGCGTTGACGCTGCCGGCGGAGGCCGCCGGTGAACTGGTCGGTGAGTCGCGGGTGGCGCCGCTGCAGCACGCGTTGGTGGGGTTGGCCGGCAACGGGCATCTGCTGGCCCAGGCGAACGTGCTGCGGACGGTGCGCAGCGAACTGGTCCGGCTGGATCTGGCCGCCGGTGAGCGGGTCGCCGCCTGTGACCCGGATCCGGCGGAGGTGGAGCGGGTAAAGCGGGACCGGGCCGGGTTGGCGGCGCGGAAACGGACCGAGGCGCGGCAGTGGTCGTTGGCGTTGAACACGGAGACGCAGCGGGCCCGGGTGGAGGCGACGGGCCGGCTGCGGACCGCGGTCGGCGGGTTGCAGGAGCAGTTCCTGACCCGGATCGACGCGGCCCGCGGGGAGGCGTTGAAAGCGCTGCCGGCCGAGGTGGACCGGGCGTTGCACGCGTTGTCGCTGCAGTTGTCGTACGATCTGCGGTTCCGGTTCCACAAGGTCGCCGAGCGGACGTTGGCGCAGGTGTTCGCGCCGGCCGAGCTGCAGTTCGTGCTGCAGCGGATCAACGGCACGTTGCGGCACGCGTTGGCGACCCGGCCGCGGCGCGACGGCGGCGGCGGCGACAACGTGATGGTGGCGTTGTCGGCCGGCGGGATGGCGTTCATGGCCGGCCGGGGGGTCGCGGCGGGCGCGTCGGCGTTGGGTGCCGGGGCGCTGGTCGGCGGTGGGCTGCTGATCCCGGTCGCCGGGCTCGGTCTGGGGTTGGCCGCTGGCGCGTTCATCCTGTTCCGGCGGCGGGTCGCCAACGACCGGCAGCAGGCCCGGGTGTGGCTGCGGGAGGTGCTCGGCGAGGCGCGGGCGGCGTTGACCGACGAGTTGGCGCAGCGGTTCACCGACCTGCAGTACGCGTTGACGGTGGCGTTGGACGACGCCGTGGAGCGGCGGTTGGCGCAGTTGGACGCGCACATCGCCGACATCGACGCGGCGTTGGCGCGGGACAAGGCGGACCGGGCGCGGCGGCGGTCGGCGGCGCAGGCCCGCCGCGACGCCGTCCGGGCGCGGGTGAAGCAGGTCGACGAGGTGCTGGCCCGGGCCCGGGTGTTGACCCCGACAGCGGAGGCGGTGCCGCGATGACCAGCGAGTTCGGTGACTGGACCGGGGACGACCCGACCGGTGACGACGCCGACACCGCCGACCTGGGTGGTCCGGTCGACGACGGGTCGGGCGGCCCGGCCGTGGAGGGGTTCGGCGCCGCCGACCCGGTGGAGGGGTTCGGGGCGGCCGACCCGCCGGACGGCGACGACCTGACCGGCGACATCGCCGACGACGGCAAATACGGCGACGGCGGGTACGGCGGGGGTGACGCGGTGCCGGCGCTGGGCTACGGCGACGACCTGTCCGGCGCGGACCCGGCCGATCCGGTGGACGCCGGGTCCGGGGCGGAGCCGGCGGCCGAGCAGGGGTTCGGGGCGGCGGACCCGCCGCCCGGGGTCGACCCGGACGTGCCGGCGGGGGCCGACGGGTGGCCGGAGGCAGAGTTCCCGCCGCTACTGGACCCGGCGGGGGTGCCGACGCCGGTCGACGGCTGGCCGTGGGCGGACCCGCAGCTGCTCGGCGACGGCGGCCCGGTCGGTGCTGTGTCGCCGCACGTCGACCCGGTCGACCCGGTCGACCTGGCCGGCTACGCGGGGGCGGACGCCGTCGGCGGTGACCTGTGGGCGGCGTTGCTGGGCAGCGACGACCCGGCGACCAGCGCGCTGGCCCGGTTCTGGTCCTCCGGAAGCTGACCAGGCGGGATCAGGGTGTCGCCCGGCCCGGTAGCTGCCCGGTTGGCCGGCGGGGCGGGGTCAGTGCGTCGGGGTCGGTGCCGCCGCCGGCGGCACGGCGCAGGCGGCGGTACCGCCGGGCAGCCGGTGCCGGTTGTCGGCGATCCACCGGTACACCGGCCAGGCCAGGGCGGTGACCGGGCGCAGCCCGAGGACGGCCCCGGCGGCCCGCCACAGCGGGTTGCTGGTGCGCAGCAGCGCGGCGATCGCCGCCGGCCCGGCGGCGGAGCGGCTCTTGTCGGCCGGCACCCATTGCACGGCGGTCACCGCCTGGTCACGGGTCAGGCCCAGCGCGGCCAGGTCGGTCCACTGCCAGGGCACGACGGTGGCGTCGTTGGGCACCCGACGTTCGATGAACCGGACGCACATGGTGCAGAACGCGCAGTCGCCGTCGTAGACGAAGGTGCCTGAGGGTGCGCTGGCGTCACTCATACGATCATTGTCCCGCGTCGGCGCCAGCCGGTGCCACCGGATGTGTCCGATCCCGCACAGCCGACGCGTCGGGCCGGCCCGACGCGCCGGGCCGCCGCCCGGCCCGCGATCGTGGCCACCGTCACCGTCCGGGCGGTCCGGGCCGGGGGCCCGGCGGCGGCCGGCCAGCCGCCGCGCCCACACGATCGGCCGGACCCTTTCCAGCGGCAGGAACGCGCCCATCGCCACCAGGTGCGGGGCGAACGAGATGGAGATCGTCGCGAACGACAGCAGATGGAACGAGTAGAAGAAGCCGATCACCGCGTACCGCAGCCGCCCACGGGTCAGGAAGACCAGCGGGCTGAGCGCCTCGAACACGACGATGCCGATCTGGGCGGCGATCAGCGCGTACGGCGCGGCGGCGATCAGGTCGGCGAGCTCCGAGCCGCGACGCAGGAACGCGCGGGCCAGGACGCTGCCGGTCAACCAGCCCCAGCCGCCGAAGCGGATCTTCGCGTACGCGGAAAAGAAGTAGGTGCAGACGACGGCGATCTGGATCATCCGCAGTGACCAGCCGGCGGCCTGGCTGGGCCGGTGGTCGCCGTGGCGGGCGGCGCCGACGGTGGGCAGCACGGCGAGCGCGACGAGGAACGCGAACCGGTCGTGGTCGACCTTGCCGTAGCTCATCGCGACGACCATCCACGCGAAGTAGAACGTGAACACGGACCAGCCGAGTGTCCGCGGGAACCGGCCGGTCGCCGCCAGCGGCGCCAGTAGCAGCAACGACCACCAGATGAGGTCGACGGCGACACCGGTCGGTGCCGGCAGGTGCAGGAAACGGGCGAACGCCAGCGGCTCGTACAGGTCGGCCGGCACGTCACCGCGGGTACGCACCCACGACGAGTAGACCAGCAGATCGAACACGATGAACAGGTAGGCGGCGGTACGCAGCGCGGCGACCCGACCGAGCGGGGCGGCGGCGAACAACCAGCGGCTGATCACGGCCGCTGCCAGACGGCGCGGGTTTCGTCGTGCCACTGCCCGGTGAGGGAACTGTTGCGGATCTCGTGGAGCCGTACGATCACGGTGACCCGGACGATCGGCGGCGCGTCGGGGTTCATCCGCGCGTAGCTGTCGGCGATCAGTTCGAGCCGTCTTGGGTCGTCGACGTAGGCCGCTTCGAGTCCTTCCACCTCGGCGCGGCGTACCCCGGCGTTGTGTTCGTTGAGCACCAGGGTCCGTCCGGTGGCGTCGACGCCTTCGACCCGGGTGTCCGGCGCCGGGTCGTTCGGGCCGTTGACGCCGGCGTACATGCTGAACGGTCCAAACGGGAAATGGTCGTCGGTGCCCCACAGTGTGCCTGCGGTCAGCAGTGCGAACACCACGACGGTGGCCGACGCACGGACCAGACGGCCGGTCGCCGTCAGGGTGTCGGTCTGCACCGGCGCACTGTACCGGAGCGGCCGGGGCCGCGCGGGCGGGGTGTCGGTCTGCCCGGCCGCCGGAGCGGATCCGCGCGTACGAGGGAAGCGGTGGGTACGTCACCGGGCTGGCCAGTGGCCGGGGCGGGTCAGCGTCGACGGTAGCCGGGTGCGGGGGTTACCGGCGGCGGAGTCCAGCTGCGGCTGGGTCAGGAACAGCGCGTCGGTCAGGTCGGCGCCGTCGAGCCGGGCCCCGCGCAGGTCGGCGCCGGCCAGGTCGGCCTGGGCGAGGACGACCCCGCGCAGGTCGGCGCCGATCAGGATCGCCCCGCGCAGGTTCGCGCCCCGCAGGTTCCGCTGACGCAGGTCCCGGCCGGCGAGGTCCACGCCGCTGTGGTCCCGGCCGGTTCGGCCGTGGCGGCGACGCAGGGCGGTGCTGGCCCGCCGCAGCAGCGCGGCCACCTGCCGCCAGTGTCCGGGCAGGTCCAGGCCGCGCAGCGCCGCCGGGTCGGCGGCGGTCAATGCGGTGGTGTGGTCGGCGACGGCGCGCAGGTCGTCGCGCAGCGGTCCGGCCGGGCAGCGGACGGCTGCCTCGGTGAGATGCCACAGGGCTTCGTGGAGTTGGCGCTGCACCGCGAAGACCGCGAACATGTCGGCGGCGATGTCCGGGTGCTGTCGCCAGTCCCGGCCGCCGAAGGTGACCTGCACGGTCTGCTGCCCGGCGCCGAAGCAGTCGTACGTGGTGCAGCCGGCGAAGCCTCGGCGTCGCAGGTCACGGTGGATACCGCAGCGGAAGTCGGCGTGCAGGTTCGGGCATGGCCGGCCGGCGGGTTTGTCGATGGCGAAGTCGGCGGAGGCGGCGAACGCCGGCGCGGTGCAGCACAGCGCGGCGCAGCGTGCGCAGTCGGCGCGTAGCGCCGGCTGCCCGTCGGAGGGGTTCGTCATCGGTGTCCTCAGAGTCACAGCAGCAGCACGACCATGACGACGACGGCGATGCCGACCATGGTGGCCAGCGCGGCCACCAGGACCGGGCCGTGTTCGTCGTACCAGGGACGGCCCGGCGTCGTCGTCGGCTGCGCCGGCATCGGCATCAGGTGTGGTGACACCGGTGCCGGCGCCATGAACGGTGCCGGTGACGCCGGTGGCGGCATCGGCGGTGCGGCCGGCGAGGTCGGCCCGGCCGCGGGTGTCCCGACGATGTGCGGCGGCGCGGTGGCGACACGCGGCATCGGGGCCGGGGGACGCGGGCCGGGCAGGCCGGTGCGGGCGGCGGCACCGACCCGCAACGCACCGTCGGCGACGACGGTCTCCGGCTGCTCCAGGGTGGTCGGTGCCACCCCCAGTTCGGTGTGGATCAGCTGCGCGGCGAGCGGGATCCGGCTGGAACCGCCGACCAGGAACACGCCGACCAGGTCAGCCGGGGCCAGCCCGGCGGCAGCGACCGTCTGCGCCAGACACGTCACGGTACGGGCCAAATGGTCGCGGATCAGCGACTCCAGTTCGTCGCGGGTGACGTGGGCGGCGATGTCCAACGCCGGCAGGTGCACGTCAGCGCTGACCGTACGGGACAGCATCTCCTTCGCGCCGCGGACGTCGTCGTAGAGCAGGGCGCGGGCCCGCCGCGACCCGGTGTCGGACGGCGCGACCAGACCGTTCCACACGGTCGTGCGGCTGGGTGAGTAGACGCCGCCGAGATGCTCGACCAGCGCCTGGTCGAAGTCGAGGCCGCCGAGTTCGGCCAGGCCCTGCTCGGCGAGCACGTCGAACCCGGTGGCGGTGCGCCGGACCACGGCGGCGTCGAAGGTGCCGCCGCCCAGGTCGTAGACGGCCAACGCCCGGCCGGGCGGTACCGCCGCGCCCAGCGCCGACGTGTAGTAGGAGGCGGCGGCGACCGGTTCGGCGATCAGCGTGGGGCGGGGCAGCCCGGCGGCGTACGCGGCCTGGACGAGGACCATCCGCCGCCGCTCCCCCCACCGCACCGGATGGGTCAGCCGGACCTCGTCGACGCCGCCGAGTTGGCGGCGGGCCTCGGCGGCGACGTGCCGCAGCAGGGCGGCGACCAGCTGCGGTACCGGAACGTCGGCGTCGCCGAGCAGCACCGTGCCGTCGTCGACGCGGCGTTTCGGGTTGGGTTCGAACCCGGACGGGTCGATGCGGGCCCGGCGGTGCGCGTCCGCGCCGACGAGCAGCCGCCCGTCGGCGTCGCGGTACACCGCCGACGGCAGCAGCGGGGTGCCGTCGAACAGCAGCGGCCGGACCCGGCCGTCGCCGCCGCGTACCACCGCCACCGTGTTCGAGGTGCCGAAGTCGATGCCGAGTGCCCGCATGGGGGCACCCTACTGCCGGCGGCGCGGCGGCCCGCACCGGTCACCGGCCGGTGACCGGTCGGCGTCGCGCAACCTGCCGTACGCCCGCAGGTTGCCGGCGGCGGGCATACTGCGCTGCGTGTCGCACCGGTTCGCGTACCTGGACTCGCCGGCTCCGATCGCGTTCGCGCACCGGGGCGGCGCGGCCCGCGGTGACGAGAACACCGCCGAGGCGTTCGGCCGCGCCGTCGGGCTCGGCTACCGGTACGTGGAGACCGACGTGCACGGCACCGCCGATCAGGTGGCGGTGGTGTTCCACGATCCGACCCTGGACCGGGTGACCGGCGACAAGGGCAGCATCGCGCGGCTGCGCTGGGCGGACCTGGCCACGGTGCGGGTGGGTGGCGCGTCGGTGGTGCCGCGTCTCGACGATGTGCTCGACAGCTGGCCGCAGGTGCGGTTCAACGTCGACGTGAAGGCCGACGGCGGGGTGGAGCCGACGCTGGCGGCGGTCGACCGGTGCGCCGCCGCCGACCGGGTGCTGCTGGCGTCGTTCTCCGACCGGCGGCTGCACCGGCTGCGGACGTCGACCGGCGGTCGGGTGGCGACGTCGCTGGGCATGCAGGCGGTGACCCGGCTGCGGGTCGGGTCGTTGACCGGCCGGCGGCTGCGGCTGCCGCCGTCGGTGGTGGCCGCGCAGGTGCCGGTGCGGTTCAACCGGGTACGGGTGGTCGACGCCCGGTTCGTGGCGTACTGCCACCGGCTGGGGTTGCAGGTGCATGTCTGGACGATCGACGAACCCGCCCAGATGCACGAGTTACTGGACCTCGGGGTGGATGGCATCATGACCGATCACGTCGAGGTGTTGCGTGACGTGTACCTCGCCCGTGGCCACTGGCCGCCCGACCGGCGGGTCGACGCGGACCGTACCGCCCGCTGACCGACAGTGAAGGATCCGATGGCCGACCCCACCGAGCCAACCAGCGGGCCACCTACCGGGCCCGCGCCCGTACCGCCCGCCGCGGCGCCGCCCGGTGCCGCACCGTCGAGCACCCGGCGGGAACGCACCGGCTGGTACTTCTACGACTGGGCGATGTCGGCGTTCTCCACCACCGTCATCACCGTGTTCCTGGGGCCGTTCCTGACCACGGTCACCAAGCAGGCGGCCGGCTGCGCGGCCGACGCCGACGAGTGCACCGGGTCGGTGTACCCGCTGGGTATCGAGGTGGCGCCGGGGGCGTACTTCCCGTACCTGGTGTCGCTGTCGGTGGCGTTGACGGTGCTGGTGCTGCCGGTGATGGGCGCGCTGGCCGACCGGTCGATGCACAAGAAGCGGCTGCTGGCGGTGTCGGCGTTGCTCGGTGCCGGGGCGACCGTCGCGATGGTGTTCGTCACCGGGGACCGCTACCTGCTCGGCGGCGGGTTGTTCGTCCTGGCCAACATCGCGTTCGGCGCCAGCGTGGTGGTGTACAACTCGTTCCTGCCGCAACTGGGCGGCCCCGACGACCGCGACCGGATCTCGAGCCGGGGCTGGGCGCTCGGCTACCTCGGCGGTGGGCTGCTGCTGGCCGTCAACCTGGTGGTGGTGCAGTCGTTCAGCGTCGACGGCGACGTGCAGCGCACCCTGGACCTGGCCCGCTGGTCGATCGTGTCGGCCGGGGTGTGGTGGGCGGTGTTCACTCTGGTGCCACTGGCGTGGCTGCGGGAACATCCGGCGGTCGACGCCCGGCCGGGCGGCAACGTGCTCACCGACGGGTTCAAACAGCTGGGCCGTACGGTGCGCGGGCTGAAAACGTACCCGTTGACGTTGTTCTTCCTGCTGGCGTTCCTGGTCTACAACGACGGCATCCAGACGGTGATCGCGTTGGCCAGCCAGTACGGCACCGAGGAGCTGCGGCTGGGCCAGTCGACGCTGATCGTGACGATCCTGCTGGTGCAGTTCCTGGCGTTCGGTGGGGCGCTGCTGCTCGGGGCGGTCGCCCAGCGCATCGGCGCGTGGAAGACGGTGCTGGGCAGCCTGGTGCTGTGGACCGGGGTGATCGTGGCGGCGTTCCGGCTGCCGGCCGAGGCGCCGGCGCAGTTCATGGCGCTCGGCGCGGCGATCGGGCTGGTGCTCGGCGGCTCTCAGGCGTTGAGCCGGTCACTGTTCAGCCAGCTGATCCCGGCCGGTAAGGAAGGCGAGTACTACGGCTTCTACGAGATCAGCGACAAGGGCACCAGCTGGTTGGGGCCGTTGGCGTTCGGGCTGGTGTTCCAGCTGACGAATTCGTACCGGGTCGGTCTGGTCTCGTTGTTGATCTTCTTTGTGGTCGGGTTCGTGCTGCTGCTGGCGGTGCCGATGCGCCGGGCGATCGTCGCCGCCGGCAACACCCCGCCCCGGGTGCTGTGACCCGGGTGCGGGGCGGGGTGTCGCGGTGGCGTCACAGGATCGGCTGCGTCGCTTCGATCTGCGTGATGGCGGTGCGGGTGGCCGCCACGAAGTCCCAGAACAGCGTGTTGGTGGTGTTCTTGCGCTGGGAACGGGTGTTGGTGCCGAACATCGCCGCCCGCAGCGGAGTGGTCAGCTCCAGCTGGGCGCCCATGCCGAGCAGCGTCCGGTTGACGATGTTGTCGGTCGACGTGCCGGCGATCGCCGGGATACCGGTGGCGTCGAACGCGCTGATCCCGGCCGCGGTGTAGGCGGTGATCAGCGCGGCCCGGAACGCCGCGTTGCGTCCGCCGACGGCGACGGCCTGCGCGTTCGACGGCAGCCCGGCGGTGCCCGGGGTGCAGCCGTGCAGGGTGACGACGTTCAGCGCGCCGGCCGCCACCGACAACGCCGGGACGTCGTCGCAGTGGCTGGCGGTGACGTGCAGTTCGCTGTTGCCTGACGAGCGGATGCCCTCGAACATCCAGTAGTCGTACGTCGGGCCGGCCGGTGGGGTCGCCGCCAGGTTCGCCGGGTGGTAGCCGGCGATCGCCAGGCACAGCTCCGACGTGCCGCCTTCGATGCCGCCGCCGTGTGGGGCGATGATCGCGGTACGCGGAAACGGCGTCGCGGTGGCGTCGGAGTTGTCGAGCAGCGGATGCCGGCGGTAGCGGCGGGCGTAGTCGACCCCTTCGGCCAGGTTCGGATCCGAGTACAGGTCGGTGTTCGAGGTGTAGATGTCGGCGGCGGCCGCCGGGGTGGCCGGCAGCGTCGCCAGGGGTCCGGCGACCGCCGCGGTGGCGAGCAGGCCGAGGACCGTCCTTCTGCTGGTGTTCACGACGTGTCTCCTCAGGTGTGGTTGCGGTTCGCCCTCCGGTGTCGGGCGAGGCACACCGTGTCACGGCCGCCGGCAGCGCCGCGAACCATTTGCCGACCGGGTTTCCGTCCGCGCAGGCCCTGTCCGGCTGAAAAATGCAGCGGTACGGTGCCATTTGCGCCGAAGAATCGTCGGATCAGTGACACTTCCGGTGTTCGTGACCCGACATCGGTCGCAGACCACCGGTCACCGACTGGCCTTGCCGTACGGAGTGGCTCAGACGGTGAGCCGGACCGGTCAGCCGGCGAGCCCGACCGCCAGGGCGACCACGCCCAGCAGCGGCGGCAGCCCCTGGATGAGCGCGGCGCGCAGCATCGCCGGCCGGGAGAGCACCAGGACCAGGCTTGCCGCGACCATCGTGCCGGTGCCGGTGAACACCAGCGTCGCGCCGACGACGGTCGCCCCGGCCGCGACCACGACGATGCCGGCGACGACCGCGACGGCCAGGAACAGGTTGTAGAAGCCCTGGTTGAAGGCGAGGGCCCGGGTGGTGAGCGCGTCCTGCTCGCTGCGAACTCCGAACACCGCACGGGTACGCGGTGCGGTCCACACCACCGATTCGAGGTAGAAGATGTAGCCGTGGATCAGCGCCGCCGTACCGGCGAGGACCAGACCTGCGACGACCACGGTGTCCCCGCTCCCACGAGTCGTGTACCGACCGACGCAATCTACCGGACCGGCCACGCCGTAGGGTGGCGGCCATGGAACGCACGCCGGAACGACAGTGGCTCGACGCGCTCAGCGACGTGCTGCTGCGCTCCCACCTGTTCCAGCCCGACGAGCTGGGCGGCGCGTTCGCCGACGTGATGGCCACTCTCGGCGTGCACGCCACCATCTACCTGGCCGACGAGGAGCAGCACACGCTGCGGCCCGTACCGGTGCCGGGCCGGCCCGACCCGCAGCCGCAACCGGTCGAAGGGTCCGTCGCCGGGCGGGCCTTCACCCTGGTCGAGTCGATCCCGGCGCTGAACGCGCCCGCGTGGTGGATCCCGATGGTCGACGGCACCGACCGGCTCGGCGTCATCGAGTACGTCTTCGACGACCCGGCCGACGCCGACGGCCCACACACCCGCCGCCGCTGCGAGACCGTCGCCGGACTGGTCGGGCACCTGATCACCGTCACCCGGCCGAAAGGCGACCATCTGCGGCTGGTCGGCCGGTCCCGGCCGGCGACCGTCGCCGGGGAACTGCTGTCGCAGGTGCTGCCGCCGCTGACCGCCGCCACGGGGCGGATCACCGTCAGCGCCGTCCTGGAACCCTGCTACGACGTCGGCGGCGACGGCTTCGACTACGCCATCGACGGCGACCACGCATTCCTGGCGATCTTCGACGCGGTCGGGCACAGCCTGAAAGCCGGCCTGGCCTGCACCACGGTGATCGCCGCCGTCCGGTCGGCCCGCCGCTGCGGGCACGACCTGGTCACCCAGGGCCGCACCGCCGACGCGGCGCTGACCGACCAGTTCACCGACGCCCGGTTCGTCACCGCGTTCCTCGCCGACCTGGACCTGGAGACCGGGCTGCTGCGCTACGTCAACGCCGGGCATCCCCGGCCGCTGCTGCTGCGCGGCGGCAAAATGGTCCGGGAGCTGCGCGCCGGCCGCCGGCTACCGCTGGGCATCCCCGACACCGCCGCCCGCGTCGGCGAGGAGATCCTCGAACCCGGCGACCAGCTGCTGCTGTTCACCGACGGCGTGCCGGAGGCCGGGTCCCGCGCCGGTGACCCGTTCGGCCTGCCCCGCCTGGTCGACTTCGCCGAACGGCAGGCCGCGACCGGGCTGCCGGCACCCGAGGCGGTACGGCGGCTGGCCCGCGCCGTCGCCGAGCACCGGGGCGGCCCACCCGACGACGACGCCACTCTGCTGCTGGCCGAATGGTCCCGCACCGCCGCCGTCCGCGTCCTGCCCACCCCGCTGTGACACCTCCGCCGTAAGGCATCCGACACCGCGCCGGTCCGACCCTTCTGGCGGTACGGATCTACTGTGGTTGCCCGGCGGCGGATGGCTTTGGGCGGACGGTGGGACACACAGGTGATCAAGCACTGGAAGGCGGCGACGCCGGCAGTAGCGGGTATGGCGGCCCTGCTCGCAGCCGCCGTCCTGCTGCTCCCCGGTCGGCTGTGGCCGACGCTGGGCCGGCTGATCGTCGGCCACTGGCTGGTGCTGCTGCTCGCCGTGGTCGGGGTGACCGGGCTGGCCGTCGGCGGGGTGCTGTGGCGGCGGTCGCGGCTGACGGGCGAATCGTCGGCGGCACCCGTACCGCCGCAGCGTCCACTGCGTCCGCTGCCGACCTGGATGATCCTGGTCGGCGCACTGGTTGTCGCCGGCATCACCTGGGCGGCGGTGTGGGGTCTGCAGGCCACCGTCCCCGCCGGTATCGGGACGCCGCTGGAGGCGGCGCAGCTGCGGGTGGAGACGATCCGCACCGGCCTGTCGGTCGGCGCGGGTGCCGGTGCCGCCGCCGCGCTGCTGCTGGCGTTACGCCGCCAGCAGGTCACCGAACGGACCCAGCAGGCCACCGAGTACGACGCGGGCGAGAAACGGGTCACCGAGCTGTACGTCAAGGCCGCCGAGCAGCTCGGCTCCGACAAGGCACCGGTACGCCTGGCCGGCCTGTACGCCCTGGAACGCCTCGCCCAGGACAACCCGGTACACCGGCAGAACATGGTCGAGATTATCTGCGCATACCTGCGCATGCCGTACAGCACATCTAGGAAGAACGATCAAGTGAAGGACGGCTCCGAGAGCGTGACGGGCAGCAGCGAAGGGTCCGCGAACGGAACTGCGGACGCGACCGGCCAACCTGATCCACGCGAGGAACGCCAGGTACGGCTGGCGGCACAACGTATTCTCGCCCGGCATCTGCGACCTAAATCGGCAGACGGAACACTCAACCCGATGCACTGGCACAACGTCTCGATCGATTTAACCGAAGCAACTCTTCTCGATCCCGATTTCACCGACTGCAATTTGCGTAGCGCGCGGTTCAGTGGAGCAACGTTCACCGGTCCCGCGCGGTTCAGTGGAGCAACGTTCACCGGTCCCGCGCGGTTCAGTGGAGCAACGTTCACCGGTCCCGCGCGGTTCAGTGGAGCAACGTTCACCGGCGAGGCATCGTTCGACCGCGCGACGTTCACCGGCGAGGCATGGTTCGACCGCGCGACGTTCACCGGCGACGCCGCGTTTAGCGGAGTAGCGTTCACCGGCAACACATGGTTCGACCGCGCGACGTTCACAGGCCCCGCCTGGTTCGGCAGTGCAAATTTCACCCGCAAGGTCGGGTTCGGTCGCACGACATTCACTGGCCCTGCCTGGTTCGGTGGAGCGACGTTTACCGGCGACGCCAGCTTCAGCGAAGCGACGTTTACCGGCGACGCATGGTTCGGCGGAACAACGTTTGCGCAGAATCCGTCCTTCGACTCTGCTATTGTCGGGGGCGGCGATCGCGATAAGGACGCCTGGCCCGCGGGTTGGAGAGTTGATCCAGCAACGCGACGCCTGGAAGGCACTCCGGTTAGCGAAAAACCCGAAATTGATCCCGGACCTAAACCGACGGTAGAGGTTAGGCCCGGTCGCGATGCGATAGGTGGCGGACCGCCGCCCCAGCAGTGAGGATGCGGTCAGCACTGCGGAGGAACCGGTGGTGATTCGGCAGGCTGAGCGGCTCCTCCTCAGGTAATCATGTTCTCGATTGCCTCCTCGGCATCAGGTAGCGAGGTAGGCGCGCATCCCGATCCGGTCGTCGCCACCCGGTTGTAACGGATCCGACAGTGCGGCGGTCCGACTGGCTGGCGGTACGGGTCTACTGTGGTTGCCACCTCGGACGGACGGAGTGGTGGGCATGGTGGACATCGACCCGATCGCGGCGGCGACCGGTGCCGCGTTGATCCAGGCGATCGCGACGGACGCGTGGGAGAAGGCTCGTGACGGGGCGGTCGCGCTGTGGCGGCGGGTACGCCCGCAGCAGGCCGACGCCGTCGCCGCCGAGCTGGCCGAGGTACGCGAGGAGGTCATGGCCGCTCGCCGCGACGGTGACACTGACGCCGAGCGGGGCCTGGTCGACGACTGGCAGCGCAAACTGCAGCGGCTGATCCGCCAGGATCCGGCGTTCGCCGCCGAGCTGCGCCGCCTCCTCGACGACACCCTCACTCCCCTGCTGCCGCCCGCCGACCAGCAGCAGGTCGGCGGCATCACGATGACTGCCACCGCGCGGGACAACGCCCGCGTCTACCAGGCCGCCCGCGACCAGCACATCACCGAGAAGTGACCCTTCCTGACATCCATCTGCGCGGCGGGGCCAGCGGCCACGGGCAGGTGTTCCAGGCCGCTGGTGACCAGCACATCACCATCTATGAGCAACGGCCGGCGTACCGGGTGGAGCAGTGGCAGCCGCAGCAGCCACCGGACCCGCGTAGGTTGGTTGACCAGCCAAGCATGTTGCTCGCCGCCAACAACCAGGTGGTGCCGTTCACCGCCCTGCGCGACGCCGACCGCGCCGAGTTGGCCGCCTGGCGCGATGACCCGGCGCGCGGCGTGGCGGTGCGGCTGCTGCACGGGCCGGGCGGGCAGGGCAAGACGCGGCTCGCGGCCCAGTTCGGGGCGGACAGCGTCGCCGCCGGTTGGCCGGTGGCGGTCGCCCGGCACCGCAGCCAGCTCGCCGCCGACGACCCGCCTGAGGCAACCGAGGTAACCGGGCGTGGCCTGCTGGTGATCGTCGACTACGCCGAACGCTGGCCCGCCGAAGACCTGCGGGACATGTTCAAGGACCGGCTGCTGCGCCAGGGTGTGCCAACTCGGCTGTTGCTGCTCGCCCGACCGGAGTCGACCCTGTGGCCGTTGCAGCACGACCTGACGACTCTCGGGTACGCAGCCGACGTCACGGCGCTGACCCCGGCCGCCGACAGCCCGGCGAACCGGCAGCGGATCTTCACCGAGGCAGCCGACCGGTTCGCCTACGCGTACGGAATCGACGACACATCAATCCGGCCACCGGCCGATCTGGTAACCGGGGACGCGTACCGGCAGATCCTGGTGATTCACATGGCGGCGCTGGTCGCAGTCGACGCCGCCGCGCGCCAGCGGCCAGCGCCGACCGGCGATCGGGACCTGTCGGCCTACCTGCTGCGCCGCGAGGTCGACCACTGGCACAAGCTGCACGAGCAGCAGGCCAGCTTCGTCACGACCCCGCAAGTGCTGAGCCGTGCGGTCTGCACGGCGACGCTGACCCGGCCGCTCGACTACGACGACGGCCTGGCCGCCTTGACTACGGCCGGAGTGTGCGCGCCGGACGCTGCCGGCCAGGTCCTGACTGACCACGCCGTCTGCTATCCGCCGACCGAGCCGGACAAGGCGCTGGAGCCGCTGTATCCGGACCGGCTCGGCGAGGACTTCATCGCGCTGCGGCTTCCCGGCCACGGGGTGGCCGGCTCCCCTGCCGATCCATGGTCCAGTACGGCGATCACCCGGCTGATCACCGGCACCGACCCGGACGGCGCTGGTCAGCCCCCCTGGTCGGCAGCGGCGTTGACGATGTTGGTCGAGACCGCGATCCGCTGGCCGCATGTCGCGTCTCGGATTCTCTCTCCGCTGTTGCGTGAGCGCCCCGAGTTGGCAGTAGCCGCTGGCGGCACCGTCCTGGCCCGCATCGCGGACGTTGAAGCGCTCGACATCGCAGTGTTGGAAGCGATCGAGCCGCATCTGCCAC
Source organism: Solwaraspora sp. WMMD792 (assembly GCF_029626105.1). Lineage (NCBI taxonomy): Bacteria > Bacillati > Actinomycetota > Actinomycetes > Micromonosporales > Micromonosporaceae > Solwaraspora > Solwaraspora sp. WMMD792. Next base: position 2,225,160 of record NZ_JARUBH010000009.1, on the reverse strand, counting down.
AGGGACAGCATGTCGGCCTGGCCATCGCCAAGGCAGCTATCACGAAACGACTTACGTCGCATCGGCTCGGTACCGCAGACGAGCCGACGCGGGCGTGGTTGCTCGTCACGCTCAGTAACTGGTTGTCGGAGGCAGGTCGGCGTGATGAAGCGTTGACCGCCACAGTCGAAGCCGCCGACATCTACCGCCGGCTCGCCCAGGCCAACCCCGCCGCCTACGAACCCGACCTCGCCATGTCGCTGAACAACCTCGGCATCCGGCTGTCGGACCTGGGTCGGCGTGATGAAGCGTTGACCGCCACAGTCGAAGCCGCCGACATCTACCGCCGGCTCGCCCAGGCCAACCCCGCCGCCTACGAACCCGACCTCGCCATGTCGCTGAACAACCTCTCCGTCGACCTGTCGAACCTGGGTCGGCGTGATGAAGCGTTGACCGCCACAGTCGAAGCCGTCACGATCCGCCGCCGGCTCGCCCAGGCCAACCCCGCCGCCTACGAACCCGACCTCGCCACGTCGCTGAACAACCTCGGCATCCGGCTGTCGGACCTGGGTCGGCGTGATGAAGCGTTGACCGCCACAGTCGAAGCCGTCACGATCCGCCGCCGCCTCGCCCAGGCCAACCCCGCCGCCTACGAACCCGACCTCGCCACGTCACTGAACAACCTCGGCAACCGGCTGTCGGACCTGGGTCGGCGTGATGAAGCGTTGACCGCCACAGTCGAAGCCGTCACGATCCGCCGCCGCCTCGCCCAGGCCAACCCCGCCGCCTACGAACCCGACCTCGCCACGTCACTGAACAACCTCGGCATCCGACTGTCCGAGGCAGGTCGGCGTGATGAAGCGTTGACCGCCACAGTCGAAGCCGTCACGATCCGCCGCCGGCTCGCCCAGGCCAACCCCGCCGCCTACGAACCCGACCTCGCCACGTCACTGAACAACCTCGGCATCCGACTGTCCGAGGCAGGTCGGCGTGATGAAGCGTTGACCGCCACAGTCGAAGCCGCCGACATCTACCGCCGGCTCGCCCAGGCCAACCCCGCCGCCTACGAACCCGACCTCGCCAGATCGCTGAACAACCTCGGCAACCGGCTGTCGGACCTGGGTCGGCGTGATGAAGCGTTGACCGCCACAGTCGAAGCCGTCACGATCCGCCGCCGGCTCGCCCAGGCCAACCCCGCCGCCTACGAACCCGACCTCGCCAGATCGCTGAACAACCTCGGCATCCGACTGTCCGAGGCAGGTCGGCGTGATGAAGCGTTGACCGCCACAGTCGAAGCCGTCACGATCCGCCGCCGGCTCGCCCAGGCCAACCCCGCCGCCTACGAACCCGACCTCGCCACGTCACTGAACAACCTCGGCATCCGACTGTCCGAGGCAGGTCGGCGTGATGAAGCGTTGACCGCCACAGTCGAAGCCGCCGACATCTACCGCCGGCTCGCCCAGGCCAACCCCGCCGCCTACGAACCCGACCTCGCCATGTCGCTGAACAACCTCGGCAACCGGCTGTCGGACCTGGGTCGGCGTGATGAAGCGTTGACCGCCACAGTCGAAGCCGTCACGATCCGCCGCCGGCTCGCCCAGGCCAACCCCGCCGCCTACGAACCCGACCTCGCCAGATCGCTCTGGACCGAAGCCTGGGTACGGGCAGCCCACCAGTACGAGCTGCCCGAGGCGCTGACCGCCGCGACCGAGTCAGTCGAGCGTTACGAGAAGCTATTCCAGCAAATCCCGATGGCGTACGTACGTGATCTTGCCGGGGCGCTGGGGACGTTGGCGGACGTACTCGACGGGCTTGGTCGCGGCGACGAGGCAACAGCGGTCAGGGCTCGCCGCGACGCGTTGACAGACGAGCCATAGCCTCGGATTCGGCGATCTGGTCGGGCCAGCGGAGGAACCGGCGGTACAGGTCCGGTGGGCTGAGCTGCTCGGCGTCGCATTCCAGCAGGTCGTCGATCGCCTCGTACATCAAGGTGGCGAGGTAGACGCACATCCCGATCCGGTCGTTGGCCCAGTCGGCGGTGATCTCGATCTTCGCGGTTTCGCACGGCCATTCCGTACCGCACTCGCGGCAATTCCAGTGGGGGCGGGACGCGATGTGCATCAGTGTGCCCCGTTCACTCGGGCGCGCTGTCCACGCGTCAACAGGCCGGCGACCCACACGTACTCGGTGGGGTGGTTCCATCGGGGGCCGCGGTCCCACTGCGGCGACTGGTTCGACGGCCGATCCGTCGGTTTCGGTCGCGGTGCCGGCGTGTTGTGCAGGTACGGCGCAATGGTCGACGGCATGTACTTGTCGGGGCAGGGCCAGCGTATTCCGCAGCGGCAGTACCGGCCGAGTCGCCGCCAGTTCCGGGCGTGTCGCGGCTCGAACCGTATCCGGTCGTCGCGTGTGGACCTCGATCCCATCTGTCAACCCTTCTCACAACACATTTCCCATGATCACTGAACTCTTCCTTCACATCATGCTTATTCGCCATCTGGCTCAGTGCAATCTCGCACCGGTAGGTTCGGACCCAACATCCACCCACCATTACGCGACACGAGAGGACGGGGTTTCGTGGACGACGCCGGCAGCACTGTCCCCCGCAGGCAACTGGGTCGATATCTGAGAGAGCTTCGCGAAGATGCTCATGTCACGGTCGCCGCAGCGGCCAAGGCACTCGAATGGTCACCGCCGCGCATCTGGCGGTACGAGGGCGGCCAGGTGCCGATCCACCCGAACGACGCCGAGGCGATGTGCCGGCTCTACGGCGCACCCGCAGAAACGATCAAGACGATGCGCGACCTGGCCCGCGAGACCAAGTCACGCGGCTGGTACCACAGCTACGACCACGCCATCAAAGAATGGTTCAAGCTGTACGTCGGCCTCGAAGCCGCCGCCTCCACGATCCGCAAGTACGAGCCGAACGTCATCCCCGGCCTGCTCCAGTCCCTGGAGTACATGACCGAGATCATCAGCATCGACACCCCGGGTCTCAGCCCGGCCGACCTACAGGCGAAGGTCGAAGTCCGGTCCAAGCGGCAGAAACTGCTCGCCCGCGTCGTCCCGCAGGCCCCCGACCTCGACGTGGTGATCGGCGAGCCGGCGCTGCGCCGCCCGCTCAAGGATCGCGCCGCGATGGCCCGCCAACTGCGTCACCTCGCTGCCGTCGCCATCCAACGCCACAACGTCACCGTCCGAGTCCTCCCGCTCGCCGCTGGGCTCGCCCGCTGGACAAGCACAGGATCCTTCTCCATCCTTACCTTCCCCAAGGTCAGCGTCCGCCCGCCCGAGCCGACCACCGTCTACTCCGACGGCCCCTGCGGTGCCGTCTACCTCGACAAATCCACCGAGATCGAGACCTACGAGGGCATCTGGTCCTCGCTCAAGCAACAGTGTCTGACGCCGCTAGAATCGACCGAGTTCATCACCAGGATCGCCAAGGAGTACGACGATGAAGGCTGACGGCGTTTGGCGTAAGTCGACCCGGTCTGGTGGCGAAGGCGACTGTGTCGAGGTGGCCGGCCACCCGTACCGCGTCGCAGTCCGCGACAGCAAGGACCAGACCGGCCCGGTCCTCACCTTCGACGCCGCCGCCTGGCAGCACTTCGTCGACACGGTGAAGACCCCACACTGACCCGCACCACTCCCGACCAACGACAAAGCCCTGGTCCGCCGGCTGTCACCCAGCGGCGGACCAGGGCTTCACACCGCTTAGATCAGCCCGCGAGTACAGCCAGCGAAGGCGAGCAGCCGTAATGAACGGTCAGGCGGAGGCCAGAGCTTCGTGCAGCTCGACCGCAGCAGGCAGGGTGGGCCAGCGGTGGGTCAGGATGCGATCGAGGGTATGCAGCTCAGCGGAGATGCGGGCCGAGCCGGTGTCGCGGGCGGTCGCCACGCAGCGCAGCCCGAGTGCGGCGGCGCGTTCGGGTTCGGGCTCTGCTGTTGCCAGCACCGCGTTGGCGAGTTTGGCGAGCTGGTGGCCGGTGTCGCGGTGCAGGTGCGTCTGTGTTGCCGCGATCTGGCGTTCCAGGATGGCCACAGCGATCTCGGCCTGCCCGCACGCGCGGTAGCCGGAGGCGGACTGTTCCTCCAAGGTGGCCAGGTTGTAATGGTGCAGGTAAACCGGCGCGTCCTCGTTGACGTCGTCGGGATGCGCGCGTAGGAGCTCAGCGGCCAAGCTGAGGCGATCTTGGAAGGTGTCGGCGTCGCGGCACAGCGCCCAGCCGCGGGCCTCCTGCTGCGCGGCCAGAGCGTGCAGCTTGGGGCTGACCGGGCCGGGTACCTTGCGCGCGGCGGCAGCCAGGTCCACGACGCCCACCGGGTCGGCGTCGGCCAGCGCGATGTTGGACTTGCGGATGAGCATGTAGGCGACCATCTGGTAGTCGCCGACGGCATGAGCCCATTCGCTGGCCCGGTCCGACCACCGCATCGCAGCGGCGGTGTCGCCAGCGTCCTGGTGCAGCCAGCCGGCGAACTCGGCGTACTGCGCGAGCAGCCGCAGCGTCGGCTCGGTCGTGCCGGGGCGGGTGTGGCGGCGCAGCTCGTCGAGGACCTGGATCTGCGCCAGGACCGGGCCGAGCAGCTGGCGGGAGCCGAGCATCTTGTCGGCGGTGAAGTGCTGCTCCAGCAAGGTGTGGAAGTAGTCGAGCACCTGGGGATCGACCCGGCGGGGCGCACGCAGCACCTTCGACACCCGCTCGGCGGCGTCGACGTCAGCGACGCCGGCAGGCACGACCGCGCGCAGCGCACCGCCGGCGAGGAGCTTGCCGAGGTCGCGTCGGGACAGGCTCACTCGTACGGTCCTTCCGTCCGGTGTCTGCAGCTGTAAGGTCACGCTATCGCCATCATCGACGTGTAGCCCAACGGTCGGCAGGGTCAACCGACCTGTCGCCCGGACGGTTTCGGCGTCGGGGTTCAGCGAGTGCAGCAGGGCGAGCAGCCCACCCGTGCCGAGGGCGGCGTCAAGGGCGGGCACGTACTGCGCGTCGATGAGGTGTTCGCCGCGTTCGACGCGGCTGATGCGGCTGTAGTCGTAGTGCGTGGCCTGGCCGAGTGCCCGCAGCGACAGGCCAGCCTCGGTGCGCAGCTGGCGCAGCGCCATACCGAAAACCTGCCGGACGGCGTCGCCAGCCTCCATCGCCACCACCATCGGGTGCCAAGCGGATTTGTCGCTGCCGATGTTGCCGCAACACCGCAGGTGTTCACAACCCGGCACCCAATGATGACGCTAAGTGTCAGACCGGTGGCGGACACCGCGCCGCCAAGACGCTCTCGCCGTGCTCGCCCGTCTGTTAGGAGTCCCTCCCGTGGAGACCTTTGAGACCGCCCGCCTGGACCGCTACTTCCGCGCCGTCACCCACACAGGCAACCCGGTGGGTGCCGACACCCGCTCGCTGGTGATCACGCATCTGCTGGCGGACCGGCCGCCGTTCATCCGCGCGGTCGACCGGATCACGCCGGTGGCTGGGGTGCTGCCCAAACCCAAGAGCGTGCACCGCGCCGCAGCCCGTACGGTGGGCTTGGCCTACTCGGTCGATGAGCTGTCCCGAGACCGGTTCACCGACCCGGATGCCGCGTGCGCCTACCTGGAACAGCGCGCCGCCGGCCAGGCGGTGGTACTGCTCGACGTGGGCGGATACTTCGCTCCGGTGCTGGCCGAGCTGTGCGACCGGTTCTCCGGTCGGATCCTCGGCGTGGTAGAGGACACCGAGAACGGCCATCGCCGATACCTCGAACTGGGCAAGCCGCCGTGTGCGGTCTACTCGGTGGCACGCAGCCCGCTCAAGCAGTCCGAGGATCACCTGGTCGGTCAGTCCATCGTGTTCTCCACCGAGGCGCTGATGCGCTCGCGCGGGGACATTCTCCCCGGTCGGGCCGCGACCGTCGTCGGCTTCGGCAAGCTGGGCTCCAGCATCGCCCGCACCCTGCACGCCAAGGGTGTGCGGGTCACCGTCTACGACGCCGACCCGGTGCGCGCCACGCAAGCCCTCGCGCAAGGCTTCCATGTCGCGGCCAGCCGCCCGGCGGCGCTGGCGACGGCGGGAATGGTGATGTGCGCCACTGGCAACCTGGCGCTGCGCGGCGAGGACTTCACCGGCCTGGCCAACGGCGCCTACCTGGCATCGGTCACCTCCAGCGAGGACGAGCTCGAACTCGACACCCTGACCGGGGTGTACGAGCAAAGCGTGGTTGCCGAGCACGTCATCCGCTACACCACCATCGGGCACTACTTCTACCTCCTCGCCAGCGGCAACGCGGTCAACTTCCTGCACGGCGCCTCGGTCGGAGCGTTCATCTTCCTGGTACAGGCCGAGATCCTGGCCGCTGCCGCTCGGTGCGCCAGCGGCGAGGTCGAGCCTGGCTACCATGAGGTGCCCGAGGCCGACCGGCGGCGCATCGCCGAAATCTGGCTGGCCCACTTCAACCCTCCGGGGGCACACCGATGATCGGCGCCGACCACATCGCCGCGACCGTCACCGTCTATCTCGACCGTCATTCCGACGAGGCCGGCCGGCTCGCCCCACTGACCGCCGCCCTACGCGAGCCCGGCGACCTGACCTCCCGCGCGACGTTCACCGGACACGTCACCTGCTCGGCGCTCGTCCTCGACGCGGACCGGCGGGTGCTACACATCCGGCACAACGCGCTCAACACCTGGCTGCGCCCCGGCGGGCACCTCGAACCCGACGACACCACCCTGGTCGGGGCCGCGCTGCGCGAGGTCGCCGAGGAAACCGGCATCAACACCACGGCCCTGACTCTGCTCGACGAGACGCCGATCGACATTGACGTCCACCCGATCCCGGCCAACCCAGCCAAGGGCGAACCCGACCACCAGCACTTCGACCTGCGCTACGCCTTCACCACCACCGCCCGGGACGTAACGTTGCAGGCCGAGGAGGTTCACGACTACGCGTGGCTGCCCGCCACCGAGATCACCCCCGCCGTTTTGGCCGAGCGGATCGCGGCAGTCGACAACCCGTACTGATCGAGCGAATCCCGCCGTGCCCGGCCTGTCGTACGGGCCGGGCACGGCGGCATCTGGCAGACTCCTTCGCGGCTCGATGATCGAAGACCGCGAGGGCGACAATACAGCGAACCGATTGGGACCACCTGACGGCCCCGGTTCGCGCGGCGATTGAGCGCCGCACCGGCCCTGTCCGCGCCGCGCGTACCGCTGAGGCTGGCAAGAACTCCGCCATCGCCGTCCTGCTGAGCACCACTGGTGGACCCATCTTCGTCAAGGGCCTGCGCACCGAAGACCCCCGGGTCGTCAGCCAAGAGCGCGAAGCAGCGGTCAGCAGATACGTCAGCCCGCTCTCCCCCGAAGTGCTGTGGCAGACCGAGGTGGACGGCTGGAACCTGCTCGGCTTCCAGGCCGCCCCCGGCCGACACGCTGACTACGCACCCGGCTCCCCCGACCTGCCGAAGGTAGTCGACACGATGCAGCGCCTGGCGTTGCTTTGGTGTCCCGACCTGCCTCAGCTCAAACGGGCCGAGCGGCGATGGGCGGCGTACGTTGAGCCGGCCGATCTGCCCCTGCTACGCGGCGACACCCTCCTGCACACCGACTACAGTCCGGACAACGTGCTCATCGACGGGGACGCGGCCCGCCTGATCGACTGGGCATGGCCGACGCTCGGCGCCGGGTTCATCGACCCGGGCTGTCTGATCGTGCGTCTGGTCTTCGCCGGGCATGCCCCGGAGCAGGCCGAAGCGTGCGTAAGCCCGGCTTCGGCCTGGACCAGCGCCCCGACCAGGGCCGTCGATGTCTTCGCGTCCGCCCTCGCCCGGATGTGGGCGCAGATCGCCGCCGCCGACCCGAACCCCTGGAAGAACGGTATGGCCAAGGCTGCCCTGGCATGGGAAGCACACCGCTGCGCCAAGTTGCGAATGACAGAAAGTAGTGAGTCTTGACCATCAGGTGATCGGCCGGAATGATCTACCCATGCCGGCCGATCGTCACATGTCGATGGGAAGACCATGGGGACTGTTATCCGCCGGCTTGGCCGGATGCTCGCTGCCTGCGCCCTCGTCGCTGCCACCGCCCTCGCGGGCGTTGTCACAACAGGTAGCGCGGCCCACGCAGACGGCTGCTACACGTGGGGGCGCACCCTGTCCCAGGGGATGTCCGGTAATGACGTCAAGCAGCTGCAGATCCGCGTCTCGGGCTACCCGGGCTACGGCGCGGTGCTCGCCCTCGACGGGGCGTACGGCCCGGCCACCCGGTCTGCGGTGATCCGCTTCCAGCAGGCCTACGGCCTCGCCGCCGACGGCGTCGCCGGCCCGCAGACCTTCAACAAGATCTACGCGCTCCAGGACAACGACTGCACTCCGGCCAACTTCAGCTACGCCGAGATGAACAAGTGCAACAGCAGCTGGTCCGGTGGCGCGGTGTCCGCCAGCACCGCCAAGTTCAACGCCCTCGTGTCAATGTGGAAACTGCAGGCCATGCGGCGGGCGCTCGGCAACGTACCGCTCTATGTCAGCAGCGGCTTCCGCAGCTACTCCTGCAACAGCGCGGTCGGCGGCGCCTCCAACAGCCGGCACCTGTACGGCGACGGCGTCGACCTGGTCGGCTCGCCCTCGTTCTGTCGGATCGCCCAGCAGGCCCGCTACCACGGCTTCAGCAACATCCTCGGCCCCGGCTACCCCGGCCACAGCGACCACACCCACCTGGGCGTCACTTCAAGCCGGTCCTGGTCCGCGTCGAGCTGCGGCATCTGAGGATCGCTACCCACGCGACCGAGAACTCTCTCCCCGCCACGGGGAATCTGCTCCCGCCTGACCGCCGGTGACCCGATCACCGGCGGTCAGGGCCGGCCGCCCAGCGCCGGGGTCACGAATCCCGCGCCGACCGGACACAATGAACAGATGGACACCGTCGCGCAGCTGACCATCGTCCGCCACGGGCAGAGCACCGCGAACGCGGCCTTCGCGGACGCCCACGCCCGAGGTCTGGCCGACCACGGCCTCACCGGCCGCGACGCCGACATCGAGCTGACCGCGCTCGGCTGGCAGCAGGCCACCCACCTCGGCCGCTGGCTTGCCACCCGACCCGCCGACCAGCGGCCCGACGTGGTGGTCTGCTCCCCGTACCTGCGGGCCCGTCAGACCTGGACCCGGGTGGCCGGCACCGCCGCCGCGCTCGGCGCGCCCTGCCCGGAGGCGGTCATCGATGCGCGGTTGTGCGACCGGCTGATGGGCGACCTCGAACTGCTCACCCCGCTCATGATCACCCAGCGCTTCCCGGCCGAGGCCGCCCGCCTCGCCGCAGACGGACCGTACGCCTACCGCCCGCCCGGCGGTGAGACGTTCGACGACGTCGTCGCGCGCGTCAAGGCCGTCCTGGCCGACCTGGACCGCGACCACGCCGGCCGGCGTGTCCTGGTCGTCGCCCACGACGCGGTGGTCATCGCGGCCCGCCACCTCCTCGACGGCCTGCCGTTCACCGAACTTGACGCGATCATCGCGACCACGCCGGTCGCCAACGCGTCGATCACCCGCTACGTCGACACCGGTGACGGCCTCGAACTGGTCGAGTTCGCCACCACCGCCCACCTGCCGCCGTGACTTGTGCTGCCGCTCAGGCCGACGGACGGCGCAGCCGATAGCGCAGGTGAAGGACCCGGTCACCCGGAATCGTCACGTCAGGATCCTCCAGGAGGTGCTGCGCGTCGACCGACCCGAAGAAGCGCTTGCCGGACCCGAACACGACGGGCACGACGTCCATGCGTACCTCGTCGACCAGGCCTGCGGCGAGCACCTGGCCGCCGACGTCGCCGGCGGCGACCTCGACTAGGCGGTCGCCGGCAAGCTCCCGCGCCCTGGCCACGGCCGCCTCGACACCGTCGACGAAGTGAAACGGCGCCTCGGGATCCCAGCCGTCCGGGGCCGGCCGGTGTGTCACGACGACCACGTGATCGACCCCGGCCGGCGGCGTGCCGCGCCAGCCGTCCGTCATGTCGAAGACGTGGCGGCCGACGATCGTCACCCCGATCTGGTCCCAGTACGGCCGGATGTAGTCGTAGGAGGCTCGCGACACCGTCAGCGCACCGCTGTCATCCAACGGCACGTCACCGCTGGACAGCCAGTCGAACAGCGGTCCGGGCTGGTCCTTGACGTCGGCGATGAAGCCGTCCACCGACACCGAGCTGTACATGACCACCTTGCCCACGGGCTCTCCTCTGCGTCCGGATGCCTCAAGTTAGCGCGCCGTGAGCTGGCGTTCTTGTAGAAAATCAATCCGCCGGCAGCGGCCAGCGGTCCAGCACGTGGCCGGGATGTTCGCGCAGGAACCGCCGCCGGACCTCGACGTACCGGGTCGGCGTGAGCCCGGTGAACGCCCGGAACTCGTGGCCGAAATGGGCCTGGTCGAAGTAGCCGGCGCCGCTGGCGAGCTCGGCCCAGTCGACCGGTCCGGCCGGGTCGATCGAGAACACGGTGGCGGCGAAGCGGTACGTGCGGGCCAGCCGTTTCGGCGTGACGCCGACGAGCTCCTTGAACCGCCGCGCCAGATGGGTGCTGCTGACACCGGCCGCCGTACCCAGGTCGCCGATCGCGACCGCCCCACGGGTCGCCGTGATGACGCCGCTCGTGTGGCGGACCAGCCCCAGGCCGACGGTAGCGCGCAGCCGTCGCGTCAGCTCCTGCTCCAGCAGCGTCAGCATCTCGTCCGGTCCGTCCGCCGAGGCCAGCCGGTCCCGCAGCACGGCGACGGCGGGCCGACCCCACACCTGTTCCAGCGTCACCGGCCGGTCGCACAGCTCGGCCGCCGGCATCGGCAGGAACGGCGCCAGCCCCCACGGCTTGACGTGCACGCCGACCGACCGGGTCCGGACCGGGTAGCCGAAGTCGTACGCGCGGGTGGGCGTGGTGACGACACAGCCGTCGGCGTACTCGGCCGTCTCGATGTCGGTGCCGGCGCGGATGCGCAACGGCGCCCCGAGGTTGACGATGAGCAACGCCGCTGGCGTCGGCGGCAGCGTCAACCGGGCGTACGGCGGCGTACCCTCCAGGTAGTAGAGGTCGTCGATCAGCCCGTCCAGCGGCGGTTGCGGCACTCTGGACACGTACTCCATGCCCACAGCATCGCCGACGCCCCCGCCGGCCCCTGAATGAGGAGTACGCGAATGACTGAGCCGTACGACACCGGGATGCTCGACGTCGGCGACGGCCACCAGGTCTACTGGGAGGTCTGCGGCAACCCCGACGGCGTACCCGTCGTCATGTTGCACGGCGGGCCGGGCAGCGGGTGCACGCCCCGGCACCGCCGGACGCTCGACCCCGAGCGCTTCCGGGTCGTCCTGTTCGACCAGCGCAACTGCGGACGCAGCACCCCGTCGGCCGCCGACCCGGCCACGGACCTGAGCGCCAACACCACCGCCCATCTCGTCGCCGACATCGAACGGCTGCGCACGCATCTCGGCGTCGAGAGCTGGGGCGTGTACGGCGGATCCTGGGGTGCGACGCTGGCCCTGGCGTATGCGACGAACCACCCCGACCGGGTACGCGGCATGATCCTCGTCGCGGTCACTATGACCCGCCGCTGCGAGGTCGACTGGCTGTACCGGGGTGCCGGCCGGTTCTTTCCCGAAGCGTGGCAGCGGTTCGTCGCCCACGCTGGCCTGCCCGGCTACCGGCTGCCGACCGACAGCGAGCCGCCGATCGAACCGGTACTGCTGCGCTACGGCCAGCTGCTCGCCGACCTCGACCCGGCGGTACGCCAGCGGGCCGCCGACGAGTGGTGCGCCTGGGAGGACGCGCTGATCTCCGAGGAGCACAACGGCAACCCGGGCGCGTACTCCGACCGGGAGCTGCGGCAGCGGATCACGATGACCCGGATCTGCGCGCACTACTTCGGCAACGGCGCGTTCCTTGCCGACGGCGAAATCCTGCGCAACGTGCCGAAGCTGGCCGGCGTCCCGGGGGTGCTGATCCACGGGCGTACCGACGTCAGCGGGCCGGCGATCACCCCGTGGGAGATCGCGCAGGCCTGGCCCGACGCGCGGCTGCACGTCATCGGCGACGCCGGACACACCGGCACTGCCGCGATGCGCCGCGTCCTGGCCGACGCCGCCGACACGATGGCCCGCACGCGGCCATGCCACATCGCGCTCGATCTCGATGGTCAGACGGGGCGTTTCAGTGAATGACGTTCCAGACCTCGGGCCCCTGCCGCAGCGCATCACCGTCGACGCGGAGCAGGTACGTCAGCTCATCACCGACCAGTTTCCGCACCTGGCGAACCTCCCGATTGAGCCGGTGGCCAACGGCGGCTGGGACAACTGGACCTTTCACCTCGGTCCCGACCTGCTGGTACGGCTGCCCAGCGCCGCCGAGTACGCCCTGGCGGTCGACAAGGAACATCGGTGGCTGCCGGACCTCGCCGCTCGGCTGCCGCTGCCCGTTCCCACCCCAGTGGCGAAGGGCGAGCCAAGTGTGGGCTATCCGTACCCGTGGTCGATCTACCGGTGGCTCGACGGCGAGTCGGCGAGGGCGGACCGCATCGCCAACCCGACGCGATTCGCGAACGACCTGGCCGAGTTCCTGGCAGCCTTGCAGGGCGTCGACGCCGCTGGCGGCCCGCAGCCGGGTCTCCACAACTGGTTCCGGGGCGGCACCCTACGCACGTACGACCAGGAGGTTGAGCACGCGCTCGCCGAGTTGGGCGACCACGTCGACGCTGAACTGGTGCGCGAGGTCTGGGCTGCGGCGCTCGACGCCCGCTGGGACGGTGTCGACCGTTGGTTCCACGGAGACATCGCCCCGGGAAACCTCCTCCTTGCTGACGGACAGTTGGCGGCCGTCATCGACTTCGGGACATGCGGCGTCGGTGACCCGGCCTGCGACCTGGCGATTGCCTGGACCTTGCTGACCAGTGACAGCCGGCAGGCGTTCCGCGCGCGGCTGGCGGTGGATGACGCAACGTGGGCACGCGGACGAGGCTGGGCACTCTGGAAAACCCTCGCCAGCTGCTCCAATGCCTCGGCAGATCCCGAGAAGGCAGAAGAACTCGCGAACGCGCACCGTATCCTCGCCGGAATCTGCTCCGAATTCACGGCCGACGTTGTCACCGAGACCCGCCCGTGACGGCGACCGACGCCTGGCCCTGGCGCTCTCGCCCGGCCGACCAGTGGCGCAGGTCCTCAGGTCGGTAGCCGGGCCACCATCCGGCCGGTGATGTCGTCGAGGCGCCACGGTCCGTCGTGCCGCGAATCAAATGCGCCGTCCCGGTGGTCGCCGAGCAGGAACACCTGGCCGGCGGGCACGGTCACCGGCGTGCATTCGGTGTAGGTGCCGGCCGCCAGGTACGGCTCGTCCAGTGCAGTACCGTTGCGGTACACCAGGCCGTCGCGGCACGTCAGCTCGTCGCCGGGTAGGCCGATCACCCGCATCGTCCGACCCCGGCCGACCGGGTCGAGTACCACGACGTCACCGACAGCCGGGCCGGTGACCCGGTACGCCACCCGGTCGACCAGCATCCGCTGGCCGGCGTCGATCGTCGGCGACATCGACCACGACGGTACGTACACGATGGTCAGTACCCACTGCTGTGCCACGGCGGCGATCAACGCCACGACAAGTACGCCGGCCGTGGCCCGCCGTACCCAGGTGGCCGCGACCCAGCTCGCGGCCGTGACCACCCACCGGCCAGCGCTGGTGGACCGCTCCCGCAGTGACACCCACACACCGCCGGCCGCCCAGCGCACCGCTTCCGCGTCCGAGGTGACCTCGTCGAACTCGGCGAGGACGGCTTCGCCCCACGGTCCGCCCCGGTCGCCGCCGCGGCGTACCGCCCAGCGCAGCACCGCCCGCGCGGCCCGCCGGACGGGGGTGTGGCCGGCGGCCGTCGGCGTCAGCGGCGGGGCCGGGTTGGAGCTGGGCATCGTCAAGCCCCCTGGATGGTCGGCCGGGGCGCGGGCGCGGTGTGGCCGGTGGCACGGCGGCGGGACTGGGCGTTGGCGGACTCGTTGTGCTGGGCTTCAGCCAGCCGGGTTCGCGCGAGAGCGGCCCCGTCGGTGGTGAGCCGGTACACGTGCCGGGGTGGCCGGCCAGGGCTGGCCGGTTCCCGCCACTGTGCCTCCAGCAGACGCTGCTCGGTCAGGCGCATCAGGATCGGATAGAGCGACCCGCTGGCCAGGCCGGTTTCCTTGCTGAGCTGGTAGCCGTAGCGCCAGTCGTCGGGCGCGGCCAGGAAGCAGGCGAAGATCCGCAGTGTCTGCTGCGAGCTGTTCGGTCGACGCGGCATGGCCAAACTCTACATATATCGACTAAGCAGGTCCAGCCCCGTCCCTCGCGGGTCGGCGCGAGTCGCTGCTCCCCCACTGCCGTGCGCTGGCCGGCTTCGGCCTGGGGCTGAAACGGCTGCCGGACGGCTGGGCGCTGGAGTCCGGACGAGCCCGCCCGGGTGAGTTCGCCATCCATGACGACGGGGTGACGGCGAGCGCCATGGCGGCGATCGTCGCCGCCATTCTCGACGGGCGGTCCGTCATCCGGGAGGCGAGCAGCGAAGTCGAGGTCGACGACGTGCTCGAGGTCCTTCGCGTGCTCGGCGCGTGCGCCGATCGGGACGGGTCGTCACTCGTCGTCACCGGACCAATGACCGGCGCCGCTCGGCCGCTGCCGATCCCCCCGATCGCATCGTGGCCGGAACATACGCGGTGATGGCGGCGATCAGCGACCGGTCGACTCTCCTTCCCGCCTGCTTGACTGAACGGGTGGCTGGCGTTTTCGGCGCATTCCGCGATTTTGGGTCAACCGTCACTCTGCACGCGAATTCAGTCGAAATCAGCGGTTTTCCAACCAGGCCGGCGGTTGTCCGTTCCGGGTGTCTATCCCGCCTTTCCGTCCGACCTCGTGCCTCTGCTGTGCCTGGTCGCGGCCCAGGCTCCCGGCAGGTCGGTCCTGCATGAAGGCGTTTACCAGGCGAGGGACGGGGCGACGGAGGGACTTCGTGCGTTCGGGGTCGACATCACCACCTCTGCCGGCGCGATCGCCATCTGCGGGCCGACATCGTGGCGCCCGGCGGACGTCTCGTCACGAGGCCTACGTGAGACCTGTGCGCTCAATCTCGCCGCCAGGCTCGCTCCCGGAGTCTCGACGCTGTCAGGGTACGACGACATGCTGCGCGGCTACGAGGTTCTCCCCGGCGGGCCGCTGTCGGTTGCTGCCGTGCCCGGGTCTGCCGGTGTACTTCGAAGCGGCCGAAGATCAGAAGCCCCTGGCAGGCCAGGGTATGGGCCACTCTTCGTGCCCGAGTGATCACTATACGTAAATAGAACTCTTCCCCGCTGGCATCGACGTTTTCTAATATTCGACCCACTGGTGCCACGGATGGCACCGTCCGGTTGCCCAGAGAGGTCAGGGGCGACCAAATCGGAAGATGGGTGAGCAAATGAGCGAATCGTACGGGCAGCGGCCATTGAGTCGTCGTGACGTGGTGCGAGGTGCGGCGGTCGGTGGGGTCGCCGCCGCAGCGGCCGTCGGCAGCACCTTTCTCCCGGAATCCCCGGCGGCGGCGGCCCCGCCTGTCAAGCTGATGCCCGCGCCCCCCGCGCAACCGGTGGCGGCGACGGCGCCGACCACCGGGCTACTCGGTCTCGGCAGTTGGCTGGGCACGGCCTTGAAGGTCGCGAACGTCGCCGCGCAGGTGCTGCCCACCGTGCTCAGCACGCAGCAGGGCAACGCGATCCCGCCGCCTTTCCAGGTCGGGGACCTCCAGTTCGAATGGGGCAGCGTCGATGGCGGCAATCTCGAGCTGTACGTCAAGAACCCGACCGACAACGACATCGGGCTGTCCTACTCGGTCACCCGAAGCGGCCAAGACGCCAGCCTTTCTCTTCACCAGCCGGTCAGGGCCCATCATGCGTACAGATGTCGGACCGAACTGAGCACCTTCATCAACGGACAGGTCGCTGCGGCGCCGACGCCGCTGGTTACCCTCTCCAACGCCGTTGACGGCCGCAAATTGTGGGCCGTCGCCAGATCGGTGGGCATAGGGGTAGGCGTCAACCTGCTGAGTGGCATGGTAGGGACGTTCGTCAAGGATTCGGGCAGTCGCAACTACAGCTTCACGCTCCAGACGAACGACTCGGGAACTCCGGTTAGCGTGGAGGTCGCGGCGACCGACAAGAACGGCAACACCGTCAACGCCAGGTGGAAGTCTTCGGGTCCGACGGCCGCACCCAACTCGACGATTGCCATCCCGCTGCCACCCGGGGTGGATCTCGACCCCGCAGTCTCGGACATGCAGTTGGTAGTCGAGCTCGATGAGTCGTACTACCAACGGCTCGTCGCCGATCGGCTCGACCGACTGATCGCCATCTGACGATCCGGTGCGGGTGCACCTGACCTGCCGGATACGGGTATCTCCGCCAAATTTCCAGCAGAGTCGGGTGCACCTTTCTGGCGTGCGGCGGCGACGGATCGCAGAGTTCAGCCAGTGCGGCGGCCGGAGGACGTGCTGCGCGGCTTTGCGGGTCTCCCTGGCCGGGCTGCCCGCCAGATGCGGCCACGTCCGGATTCGTGGGGATGAGCCGGGATTCGGCCGCGCGAATGAGGATTTGACGGATCCGGATACGCCCTGGGCGCGCTTGTTGTCGACGTCTGGTCGTGTGGTGTTGACATCGATCGCGCACCCCGGCAGTCTTTTGCGCAACTACCTGAGGGTCGTCGATGTGTCCCTCAAGGATGGTGCCAATGCGTTGTGCCTCAGGACATCTGGATCCGGGGTCGGCCCGGCCGTCTGCTCTCTACGGATCGGAGATCTGATGCGTGTCGCCCTGCTCACCACCACGCAGCATGGCCACCTGAACCCGTACGTTCCCGTGGTCAACGCGCTTCAGGCCGCCGGCTGTGACGTCGCGCTGCTGTTGTTGTCGGCTGATGGTGGCGTGCTCGACGAGCAGCGCGGCCAGGCCCTGGGCAAGGCGGAGGTGCACGCGGTCGGGCAGGTCGAGATGGCACCGTGGAGCGACGATCCGGCGAAGATCGGCCCGATGCTGCAGTCGTCGCCGGTGGCCGGGCAGACAGCCGATGTGCTGCGCGCGACGGCACCGGATTTCGTGCTCGTCGATTCGCTGCCGGTCACCGCGTCAGCGATGGTCGGCGCGCATGCGTCCGGCGTGCCGTACGGGATGATCTGGGCAAATCTGGGTGGCGTATGTCCGGCCGAACATCGGCGCGGTCGCTGGCTGTACGACGAACAGGTCGGCAACTATCTGACCGGGCACGGGGTGTCGTGGTCGATGCGTACCCATTCGGCGCGTTCGCCGGTTCTCAATCTGATGCCGACGATCCCCGCCCTGGTCGGCGACGACGCGGTCACCGACGACGGGGTGCAACTGGTCGGGCTGCCAGGTGCGGCGGGGGCCCGCGGCGACGAGGTCGCCTTTCCCGGCCTGGACCGGATCGACCCCGACCGCCCGCTGGTGTACGTCTCCTTCGGAACGATCTTCTACCGGCGGCCGGACCTGCTGCGTACGGTGATCACCGGGGCGGCGGCGACCGGCGCGCAGGTGATCGCGTCGGTCGGCGACCTCGCCGCGGAGCTGGCGCTACCCGACGACGTGCTCACCGCCCCGTACCTGCCGCAACGTGAAGTGCTCGACCGCGCCGACGTGTTCATCACCCACGGCGGGTACAACTCGGTGGCCGAGTCGATCCGGGCGCAGACCCCGATGCTGGTGATCCCGCTGGCCGTCGATCAGCCCATCCAGGCGTACTTCGTGGGCAGCGCCGGCTTCGGCACGGCGCTGGGGCCGGCCGGCGTCACCCGGCAGGCGGTCGCCGACGCGGTCACCGATCTACTCGATCCCGCCCGGGACTACCGGGCCCGGCTGCGCGCCGCGCAGCCGCAGTGCGGCGACTCCGCCGCACGCACCGCCGACCTGGTGGTCGACACCGTCGAAACGCTGCGGCGCGAGGGCGAACGGTGACGATCGAACTGCAGCAGCCGGTGGGCGACCCGATCGTGGTCGACGACCCCGAGCGTCACTCGTTCCGGGTGGATCGCCGTGCCTACACCGACGACGACCTGGCCGCGCAGGAGATGGCCAGGATCTTCGACCGCTGCTGGCTGTACGTCGGACACGAGTCGGAGGTGCCCGCGCCGGGCTCCTATGTGACACGTGACGTCGGCGGGCGGCCGGTGGTGATGGCGCGTGGTTCCGACGGGGTGCTCCGGGTGTTCGCCAACAGCTGCCCGCACCGTGGGGCGCTGGTCTGTTCGCAGCCGGCCGGGCAGGCCCGGTCGTTCCGCTGCCCGTACCACGACTGGACGTTCTCCAACCAGGGCGACCTGGTCGGCGTCCCGATTCCGGACGGGTACGGGCCCGGTTTCCGCAAGGCGGACTTCGGCCTGGCACGGCACCGCAGCGACAGCTACCGGGGTTTCGTGTTCGTCACCTTCGACCCGGAGCAGCCGCGCACCCTGACCGAGTACCTGGCGGGTGCGACGGAGTACCTCGACCTGATCGACGACCAGTCGGAGGTCGGGATGGAGGTCATCCAGGGTGCGCAGCTGCACGGCGCCCGGGCCAACTGGAAGCTGATGATGGAGAACAGCGTCGACATCTACCACTTCCGGGCCCTGCACAAGCGGTACGTCGGCTACATGGAGTCGCTGGGGTCGGTGCCGCCGCGACGCCGGGGCGGCTTCGGCCGCGCCCTCGGGCTGGGGCACGGCGCCAACGAGCTGCCACCGGCGGCGGCCCGCCCGCTCGCCTACTGGACGCCGATGTTCGCCGCCGACGTGCGGCCCCGGATCGAGGCGACGGCCGCCCGGTTCGTCGAGCGGTTCGGTGCGCAACGCGCCGAACGGATCACCGGCACCAACCGCGCGGTGCTGATCTTCCCCAACCTGATGATCATCGACGCGATCGCGATCACCATCCGCAAGATCGACCCGGTCGGCGCCGACCAGATGGCCATCACCTCGGTCGCCCTGGCCCCCCGCGACGAGGACCCCGACATCCGGGAACTGCGCAAGAGCCACTACCTGACGTTCCTCGGCCCCGCCGGCTTCGCCACCCCCGACGACATCGAGATCATCGAGTCGTGCCAGCGGGGGTACCTCAACCGCGCTGTCCGCTACTCGGACCTGTCCCGCGGCATGAACAAAGCGGTCCCGGAGACCACCGACGAACTTCCCGCCCGCGAGTTCTGGCGGCAGTGGGACCGGCTGATGCAAGGGACGTGACCACGATGATCACCGAGCTGACGGTCGACGACGCGGCCCAGGTGCGGCTGTGGCACCGGGTGAGCCAGTTCCTCTTCCGGGAGGCGCGGCTGCTCGACGAGTGGCGGCTACGCCAGTGGTACGACGAGATGCTGACCGCCGACATCCGCTACTCGGTGCCGGCCACCGACGTGCGCGGCGAGCCGGCCGACGCGCTCGGCCTCATCGACGACGACGCCGCCCGGCTGCGCCAGCGCATCGAACAGCTGCTCAACGGCGAGGTGTGGTGCGAGAACCCCCGGTCGCGGACCAACCGGATGATCACCAACGTGGAGATCCTGGCTGACCGGGGCACCCACCTCGACGTGGCGGCGAACGTCGTCGTGCACCGGTTCGGGCACGGGCGCTCCGACGCGTACGTCGGCAAGTACCGGTTCGAGCTCGTCGTCGACGGCGGGACGTTCCGGGTCCGCCGCCGACTCGTCGTGCTCGACCACGAGACGTTGTACGAGCACGGCAAGCTCAGCATCATCCTGTGACCGGACAGTGACGGTGGCCGCCCCGGGCAGCGCCCCGCCCGTCGCCGCCACCGCGCCGCCGGGTCTGCCCCGCGAGGTCTACGTCCTCAGTGTCGTCGGTGGCTGCGTCATGCTGGGCCTTGGGCTGGTGCTGCCGGTGCTGCCGGTCTACGCGGCGACGTTCGGGGCCGGACCGGCCCAGATCGGCGTGCTCGTCGCCCTGTTCGCGTTGCTGCGGCTGGCCGCCAGCCCGTTCTGCGGCCGGCTCGCCGCCCGGTTCGGGGAACGGCGGGTGCTCGTCGCCGGCCTGCTGCTGTGCGCGGTCTCCTCGGCCCTGACCGCGTTCGCCGGGTCGTACGGGCAACTGCTCGTGTTCCGCGGCCTCGGCGGCGTCGGCTCGGTGCTGTTCTCGGTGTCCGCGCTGGCGACGCTGCTGGCGGTCGCCCCCGCCGAACAGCGGGGCCGGGCCAGCGCCGTGTTCGAGGCGGGCTTCCTGCTCGGCGGCATCTGCGGGCCGGCACTCGGCGGGCTGTTCGCGCTCATCACCCTGTCCGCGCCGTTCATCGCGTACGCCGTACTGCTGCTGGCCGCCACGGTGCTGACCCTGGCAGTGCTGCGGACCGGCCCGCGCCCCGGCACCCAACCGGGCCGTACCGGGGTCCGACTGCCGGTCCTGCTGCGGGACCGGCGCTACCTGGTGGCCTGTACGGCGGCGCTGGCGCAGGGCTGGGTCCTGTTCGGACTGCGCAGCGCGCTGGTCCCCACCGTGGTCGTCGGGTGGGGACACGACGTGACCTGGGTCGGGTGGGCGTTCACCATCTCCGCCGTCGTCCAGGCGCTGCTGATCATGCCGGCCGGTCGGGTCGTCGACCGGGCCGGCCGGCGACCCGCCATGATCGCCGGCACCGGGCTGGCCGCCACAGCGATCACCTCCCTGGTGTTCGTGGACACCTACACCTGGCTCGTCGTCGGACTCTGCGGGTACGCGGCCGGATCGGCGCTGCTCAACGCCGCACCGGCCGCGCTGATCGGGGACGTCGTCGCCGGCCGGGCCGGCAGCGGCGTCGCCGTCTTCTCGATGTGCACCGACATCGGTGCCGTCGTTGGACCGGTCGTCGTCGGGCTCGTCGCCGAGC
This sequence comes from Solwaraspora sp. WMMD792, assembly GCF_029626105.1. Taxonomy (NCBI): domain Bacteria; kingdom Bacillati; phylum Actinomycetota; class Actinomycetes; order Micromonosporales; family Micromonosporaceae; genus Solwaraspora; species Solwaraspora sp. WMMD792. Next base: position 2,204,344 of record NZ_JARUBH010000009.1, on the reverse strand, counting down.
AGGCGGGCGTCGCGGCCGCCTTCGGCAGCGGCACGGCGCTGCTGGTCGTCGCCTTCGCGGCGGCGTGGACGTTGACCACGGTTCGACCGACGAACACTGTCCCACCGACCCGAAGGAGTTGACCGATGGATCAGCCGGCTGCCCGCCGTGACCGCGGTGAGGCCATGTTCCAGCAGGTCTTCGGCCGCGAACCGCGCCCCGGTTCCTACCCGGAGTTCCTGCAGATCACCGTCGACCATCTGTTCGGTGAGATCTGGACCCGCCCGCACCTGAGCGTCGAGGAACGTGAACTGGTCGCGTTGAGCGCGGTCGCGCTGGCGCGCACCGACTGGGAGCTGCGCGGGCACATCGGTGCCGCCCTGCACCTGGGAATGTCGCGGGAGAAGATCATCGAAGTCATCATCCAGCTGGCCTACTACGGCGGCTGGCCGGTCGCCAACAACGGGCTGCGGGTCGCCCAGGAGGTCTTCGCCGAACTGGACGCCGCCACCGGCCGGGACACCGACGATGACCGGTGAACCCTCTCCCCTCGACGCGGCCGAGAAGGTCGACCTGTGGCGGCAGCGGTTCTTCGAGGCCCAGGCCGCCGCCGAGGAGTTCATCCTGGCCGAGCACGGCGAAGAAGGCCTGGCCGCGTGGATCCAGGCCAACTCGCGCATCACCGCCGACCTGCTGCGGGCGCAACGGCCAGCCGGGGTGTCCGCCACCGACCACTTCATGACCCGGCTGCAACGTCAACTGCTGCTGTACGACTCGGCGGTGACCAGTGAACCCCAGCCGTCCGGCACCGTGCTGCGCAACGCCGACTGCGGGATCCTCCGCTACCGCAGACGGGCCGCCCGCGCCGGCGTCGTGCTGACCTTCTCGTCACCGTGCCCGTACTGCCAGGAACTCAACACGGCGATCGCCGCCCGCTACGTGGAACCGGACGTCACGGTGTCGTGCGACCAGGCCGGCGACGGGTGCACCTGGCGCGCGGAGTCCGCTCACCCGCCGGAAGGCGACGACGCGGCCGGGTCGCCGCAGCGTGGCCGGACCGGCGACTGAACCACCGGCAACGCCGTTCGCGCGTGCGCCGGCGACCGGCTGACGTCGAGTGTCATGCCGAGCTGCCGGCCCACCGCCACACACAGGTCGACCGCCGCGGTACGGGTCAGGTCCTGATGCTCGCCCTGGGTGACGCACGCCGACGCCACGTTCCTGTTCCGTAGCCGCAGGTACCACGGGAACAACGAACCCAGCGCGGGCTCGGTCAGCATCGTGCGCGAATGCACGATCGTCCCCACCAGCAGGTTGCCGAACGGGCGCTGCCCGGCGTTCATGAAACTCTTCAACCGCTCCTGGAAGATCTTCAACACCGCCGGTACGTTGCCCGCGTACACCGGCATGGCGAGCAGCATCGCCTGCGCGCCCTCGGCCAGGTCGACGACCTGCGCGAAGTCGTCGTCGAGTGTGCACCGTCCCACCTCGGGGTCCAGGCAGGTGTCCTCGCCCTCGCACATCGCGATGCGATGGTCGATCAACCGGATCCGCTCGATCCGCGCGTCGCAGACCTCCCGGACGACACCGCTGATCGCCGCCTCGAGCAACGCGTCGGTCAGTGACGGCAGACGCTTCTGTGTGCAGGACAACGCGATGATCTTCACCCGAGGGCCTCCCCTGTCCGCTCAGCGCCACGGTGGACCGGCCACCTGACCATGCGTACGTGGCCGCTCACCGAGACAGCCCCAACCTACCGGGCCGCCTGCCCGCGCGGGTCAGGGCGCAAACCTCGGCCAGGTGGAGAAGCAGTGGCGAATCTCGTTGACCTGTGTCGCGGTCAGCCCATAGATCTCGCGGAAGACGGCGTCGTCCATCCGGTCCAGCCGCTGCATGGCATCGGTGAAGTCCTCCTCGGTCAGACCAGAATCCGCCTGCCGGGCGAGCTCGATCAGCCGATCCCTGGGGTAGCGGGCGAGGGCGGCGGCAGTATCGATCCGGACTGGTCCGTGAACAGGTCGACGTCTTCGGTTGGCCGGTCCACCACGCCGTATGCAATCAGCGCGTGTCCGCCCGCTAACGCGAAGCCGTGTCGCTGGGCCACGCCGAGCGCCAGCCGTGCCACCTCGGCCTGGAACTCCTCTGATGTCACGCGGCGGCGGGCTGGTGGGCGCTGCGCAGCTGCGGGTGCCGTTGCTCCCAGGCCTGTCTGACGCCACGTGGAACCCACAGGTCCAGCCAGAGCCGGACCAGCGTCGGGCCGTGCAGCCAGGTGACCAGCTCGACCGGGGTGGCCGCCTCGACCAGAACGGTTTCGTACATCCACCGCAGCAGTGCGGGGTTGTCGAGATTGACCCGGCGGTCGGGCTGCCAGTGCAGCCGATGCGGCAACTCGACGACGCCACTGACTGGTCCGCGCAGCTGCGCGAGGTCAGTAACGACTGCCGCGCGACGACCCGGCCGAGCCAGGTACGGCACGATGCCACCCTCGGCTTCGCTGCGTCTCACGTCATCCAGGGTAGCGGGCGATTCCGCCGCGAGCCGGCCTTACGGTGTCGACGCGGCGGGCCTGGGCCGGTTGTCAGCGGTGCCGAACCAGCGGGGCAGGTGGTGGAGCAGATCCTGCTGGTCGTCGCCGACCCACGCCACGTGGCCGTCGGGGCGCAGCAGGACGGCGGGTACGTCCAGTTCGTCGCTGGCGTCGACGACGTGGTCGACCCGGTCCGCCCAGCCGGTGACCGACAGCCGGCCGGTCTGGTCGAGCAGTAGCCCTCGGCCGCCGTGTGTCAGCTCGTAGAGGCGGCGGCCGCCGGTCAGCGCTACGTCGCGCAGTCGCCGGCCGAGCAGGTCATGGGCTGAGCCGCCACCGCCGTCCCCGTCCTCGCCGCCGACGTCGTAGCGGATCCCGATGGCGGTGACCTTCTCGATCAGGCGACGGCTGACCTCCTCGATGTCCATCAGCTCCGCGAGCAGCCGGCGTACCGCCTGCGGACCTGGCTCGGTGGACAGCAGCTCCATCTGCGCCCGGGTGTTGTCCAGCACGGCGGCCGCCACCGGATGCCGTTCGGTGTGGTAGCTGTCGAGCAGCCCGCCGGGTGCCCAGCCGGTGACCTCCGCCGCGAGTTTCCAGCCGAGGTTGACAGCGTCCTGGATGCCGAGGTTGAGGCCCTGGCCGCCGAGCGGCGGGTGGATGTGCGCGGCGTCGCCGGCCAGCAGCACCCGGCCGACCCGGTAACGCTGCGCCAGCCGGGTGGCGTCGCCGAACCGGGACAGCCAGCGTGGTGAGTGCACGCCGAAGTCGGTGCCTGCGGTCACCCGCAGTTGCCGGGCGAACTCCTCGATGGTCGGTGCGACGCTACGGTCGGCGGCCACCCCTGCGGCGGGCACCACCACCCGGTACACGCCGTCGCCCAGCGGCGCCGCCCCGAACCGTTTCTCGGTGGCGCGGACCTCGGCGACCACGGCGGCGACGGTCTCCGCCGGTACGGCCACCGTCATCTCGCCCAGCAGGGTGTCGACCCGGGTCGGTTCGCCGGGAAAGGCGACGCCGAGCAGTTTGCGTACCGTGCTGCGCCCGCCGTCGCAGCCGACCAGGTAGCGCGAACGCAGCCGCGTCCCGTCGGCCAGTTCCGCAGTCACCTGACCGTCGTCCTGGCGCAGGCCGACCAGTTCGCAGCCGCGTCGGATCTCGGCACCGAGTTCGGCGGCGCGTTCGGTCAGCAGGCGGTCGGTGACGGGTTGCGGGATGGCGAGCACGTACCCGTGCGCGGTGTCCAGCCGGTCCGGCGCGGGTTTGTCGATGCCGGCGAAACCGCCGAACGGATACCGCTGGCCGTACGCGAGGAACCGGTCCAGCAGGCCGCGCTGGTCCATGATCTCGATGCTGCGGACATGCAGGCCGCCCGCCCGGACGTGGCTGGTCGGCTCCGCGTCCTTCTCCACGACGAGTACGGACACGCCGTGCAGCCGTAACTCGCTGGCCAGCATCACACCGGTCGGCCCGCCGCCGGCAATGATGACGTCGAACATCGTTCCCCCATTTCTGCGATCAGCCACCTGGGCAGCGTCGATCAGCGGACACACGTACGTGAATCCGCGCGTTTTCGCAGCTGATGGCTTCGGTCGCACATTCTGCGCCGCGACCCGGGTCTTGCCGCAAGGCCCCCGATGCGATATACGTTGAATACGGCAAGGAGCGGCTGCTTCCATGTCGTATTTGTTTTGCCTCGCGTGCCGTACGACGGGCTACGGTCGGCCGTCGAGGAACATCCGTAGCCGGGTCAGGGTCTGCTTGTCGTCGCCGGGCACGTGCCCGTTGACCGCGCGGCACACCCAGCCCAGGCGCATAGCCACCCGGGTGGCGGCCACCAGGTCGCCGGTGAACCGTTCGGCGTACGGCGCCAGGTAGGCGTCCCGGAACGGCGCGGTGTCGACCGAGTCCCGCACGTCGGCGAGCCCCCACGCCAGCCCACCTTCGAGGGTGACCGACAGGGTGAGGAACGGGTGCGACACGCAGGCGTCGCCCCAGTCCATGATGAGGTGGCGGCCGTCGCGGACGAAGACCTGCGCGTCGTGCAGGTCGTCGTGCTGCAGCAGTTCCGGCAGCCCGTACTGCGCGAGCTCGGCGCACAGGTCGGCCACCATCGGCGCCGCGTCGCGGAAGCGTCGCTCCGCGCCGACGGCGCCGATGATCCGTTCGTACGCCTGCGGCAGGGTGGCCAGCCGCCGGTCGGGCACGCCGAGGGCGAGCAGGTCGTCGACGTCGTCGGCCAGGTCGAGCTGCACCGCAGCGTACAGCGGCAGCACGTCGTACCACCGGTCCAGACTCTGCTCGCGCTGCGTCACCACCCGCAGCGTTTCCCCGGCGTCGGCCATCAGCATCCACCCGGTGTCGAGGTCGGCGGCCAGCAGCGGCGGCACCGCGTCGGGGCGGCGGGCGGCGATCCGCGTCACGACGGCGGCTTCCTGGCGCAGCGACTCGGTGTTGGCCTTGAACCAGACGTCTCCGGCGTCGGTCGGTACGCGCAGCACCGTCGACCACGGATAGATGTGCGGCTGCACGGCCGGACCGGTCCGGGTCATGCCGAGCTCGCCGAGCCGGTCGTCGACCCAGTCCCGAACCCGGGCCAACCACTGCGGATCGCGCCAGCGTCTGTCGTCCACAGCCCGCGATGCTAGCGAGCCGTCCACGCCAGGCGACACTGTGTTTCCCGGCCGACGCCGGTTGACATGCTATATAGAGTACGAGTATGCCCAGGATGACGTTACAGGTTCGGCTGGTGCTGCAGGCGCTGGCCGAGGTGCCCGACCAACAGCGGTACGGGTTGGAGATCGTCGAATCGACCGGCCTGCTGCCCGGAACGGTCTATCCGATCCTGGCCCGGCTCGAACAGGCCGGCTGGCTGCACAGCCAGTGGGAGGCCGTCGACGAACACGCGGCCGGGCGGCCCCGTCGGCGTTACTACCGGTTGACGGCCGACGGCGTGGCCGCGGTACAGGTCGCACGGGCCACGGCGGCACAGCGCCGCCGTGGCCCGACACGCATGGCGCTCGGTTGGCCCGCCGCTGGGGAGGGGTACTGATGCGACTGTTGCGGGCGCTGCTCGCGCTGACCGCGTTCGTCCTGCCGCCAACCCACCGGTCCCGCTGGCGGGAGGAGTCGCTGGCCGTGCTGATCGAGGTCCACGGACCGCGCCGCTGGCGGTACGCCGCTGACACGATCGTCAAGGTTCCCCTGCTCGCTGTGCAGTTCCGCACGTCGGTGCCGGCACCGACACGTTGGCTGTCGGCCCTCGGCGGCTGCGCGCTGATCGCGACGTCGGCGGTCGCCGTGACGGCACTGGCCCTGCCGTCAAGCAGCGAGGACGCCGCCGAGTTCCTGCTCCTGACCGCACCGTCCGGGCTGTTGATCGTGGTCGCCGTTCGTTCGTTCCGCACGGCGCGGGCGTACGGTGGCGGCGTTCTGCCGTACCTGCTGGCTGTGCTCGTCACAGTGTTCGCCGGCACCGGGCCGGTCGCCGCCGGCTGGCTGTCGGTGGTCACCGGGATCGCCGCGGTGGCGGTGGTCGGCGCTGTCGTGCCGGGCCTGTGGCTCGTGGCGGTCAACAGCGCTGCGCTGATCCGTCGCGGTGGTCCGGTAATCCTGGCCGCGACAGGGATCGTGGCCGGGGTCGGGCTGGTCGGGGTACTGCTCGGGCTGCAACTGCTGACGCACGCGCCGACAGCCAGCGGATTCGCGTCCACGATCAGCTTCGTGTCACTGGCGCTGCTCGTCCTGGCGTGGCCGGTGTGGTCGTTCTGGACCGGGCTGCGCCTGATCCGGGGCCGAACGCAGCAGGGAATCATCTGACGGGCCGGCGGCTCAGTCGTGGTCGGGTGCGCCGGTGAGGTGGTGGTCGGCGGCGGACAGGGCCTCGGTGACCAGGCGGCGGACGTGGCCGCCGCGTGCCCGGTAGAGCACCCGGCGGCCGTCACGGCGGCTGGCGACCAGGCCGGCGAGCAGCAGTTTCGCCAGGTGCTGCGACACGGCGGGGCGGGCGGCGCCGACCGCCGCCGCGAGGGTGCCGACGTCGTGTTCGCCGTCGCGCAGCTGCCACAGCAGGCGTAGCCGGGTCGGGTCGGCCAGCATCTTCAACGCGGTCACCGCCGTCTCGACCTGTGCGCCGGTCGGTTGCTGCTGCCCATCCATGGCACCTGCAGCGTTGTCGCGTGCGTACATGAGCACGTATTCTGCCATCGCCATGGACCACGACCACCACCGTCACGACCACCACCCGCACGGTCACCGGCATCCGGTGCGGCGGGCCTGGTGGCGACGGGCACTGCACCGGCTCACCCCGCACACCCACGACACCGCCGCCAAGGTCGACGACTCCCTCGAAGCGTCCCGCGACGGACTCCGCGCCCTGTGGATCTCCCTGGCGGTCCTCGCCGCCACCGCCGCCGCCCAGGCGGTCATCGTCGCCGCCTCCGGCTCGGTGGCGTTGCTCGGCGACACCCTGCACAACGTCACCGACGCGCTGACCGCCGTACCGCTGGCCATCGCGTTCCTGATCGGCCGGCGCGCCGCCACCCGCGCCTACACGTACGGGTTCGGCCGCGCCGAGGATCTCGCCGGCATCGTCATCGTGGTGGTCATCGCCGGCTCGGCGATCGCCGCGGGCTGGACCGCCGTCGACCGGCTGATCCACCCGGCGCCGATGACCCATGTGCCGTGGGTGGCCGCCGCCGGCGTCGTCGGGTTCGCCGGCAACGAGATCGTCGCCCGCTACCGGATCCGGGTCGGCCGGCGCATCGGCTCGGCCGCGCTGGTCGCCGACGGGCTGCACGCCCGTACCGACGGGTTCACCTCGCTGGCCGTCGTCGTCGCCGCCGGGGGCGCGGCGGCCGGCTGGCAGTGGGCCGACCCGCTGGTCGGCCTCGCCATCACCGTCGCGATCGGGTACGTGCTGCGCGACGCCGCCCGCGAGGTGTACCGGCGGCTGATGGACGCCGTTGACCCGGCCCTGGTCGACACCGCCGAAACGAACCTGCGCGCGGTGCCCGGCGTCCGCGACGTGACAGCGGTACGGCTGCGCTGGATCGGCCACCGGCTGCACGCCGAAGCCGACCTCGTCGTCGACGCCGACCTGAGCCTGCTCGCCGCGCACGAGGTGGCCGCCGACGCCGAACACCAGCTCACCCACGCCGTGCCCCGGCTGGTGTCGGCGACCGTGCACACCGACCCGGCCGGGCACGCCGGTGCGCACCACCACGTCACGTTGTCGCACCGCCGCCGGGCCGCGACGCTGCGGTAGAAGCTGTCAGCCGGTCACCTTGGCGACGAACGCGGCGATGGCGGCCCGGGTCCGGGCGGTCTTCTCCTGCAGGGTCAGTGACTCCTGCAGCCTGGCCCCCGGCCCCGGGTCCTTCTTGCCGCGCACGTACAGCGAGCAGGCGAGTTCGCTGCACAGGTAGGTGCCGACCGAGTTGCCCTGCTGGCCGGCCCGGCCCGCCTTCGGGGCGACCATCAACGACACCCCGGCCTGCGGCGCGGTCAGGCAGATCGAGCACATGTTGCGCCGCAGATGGCGGGCGGCCGCGTCGGGGCACCGCAACGCGACCGCCGCGGGCCGGCCCGCCAGCTCGGTGACCAGGTAGGCGCGGGCCGGCGACTGCGGATCACGCCAGCCGAGGAAGTCCAGGTCGTCCCACGGCCGGCCGGCGAGGTCACGCGGCACGTACAGGCGTTTCGTCTCCCCCTTGGTGCAGTTGACGAACGCGGCGCGGATCTCCTGCTCGGTCAGTGGTGTCATACCGGGCAGGCTAGTTTGCCTAAAGGTGTTAGGCAAACGCATAATCGATGTCGGTTCGACGAAGGAGGCGGGTACGGGTGGCACGGGCCGGACTGAACGCGCAGCGGCTGACCACGGCCGGCGCGGAGCTGGCCGACGAGGTCGGCTTCGACCAGGTGACCGTCTCCGCGCTGGCCCGCCACGTCGGCGTCGCGGTGGCCAGCCTGTACGCGCACGTCCGCGGCTCCGACGACCTGAGGACCCGGATCGCCCTGCTCGCGCTGGCCGAGCTCGCCGACCGGGCCGCCGACGCCGTCGCCGGCCGGTCCGGCAGGGACGCGCTGGCCGGGCTCGCCGACGCCTACCGCGACTACGCCCGTGAGCACCCCGGCCGCTACGCCGCCGCCCGGCTGCGGCTCGACCCGGCAACGGCCGCCGCCAGCGCCGGCGGCCGGCACACCCGGCTGCTACGCGCGGTGCTGCACGGCTACCGGCTGCCCGAACAGGAACAGACCCACGCGGTACGGCTGATCGGCGCCACCATTCACGGCTACCTCGACCTGGCGGCCGCCGGTGGGTTCAGCCACAGCGACCCCGACCCGCAGGACAGCTGGCCCCGGATCCTGGACGCCCTCGACGCCTCGCTGCGCCACTGGCCAGCCGACTGACCACGCCGGCCCGGCCGATGCCAGTTGCTCAGCCGCAGTCAAACCAGTTCGAACCGGCGGGCCCAACCGGTCAGGTCGGCGACGGTGACGTTACCGCCGCAGACCACCAGGCCGAGCCGGACGTCCGGGCCGACCCGCTCGATCACCCGGCGGGCGGCGGGCAGCAGACATCCGGCTGCCGGCTCCGCCCACACCTTGGCGTGCTCGGCCAGGTCCAGGCTGCCGCGCACCGCCTCCGCGTCCGACACCACCAGCACGTCGGTGACCAGTTCGGTGACGTGGTCGTAGGTCAGCTGCGACACCGTCGGCGCGCTCAACGTCGACACGATCGACGACAGTTTCACCGGCACCGGACCGCCGTGTCCGCAGGCCTGCGCCATCGCCGACGCGCCGTCGGTCTCCACCCCCCAGACCCGGACGCCGGGCCGGTGGGCGCGCAGCGCGGCGGCCACGCCGGAGATCAACGCGCCGCCACCGACGCTGACCAGCACGTCCGTCGGCGCCGTCCGCTCGTCGACGAACGCGTCGGCGGCCAACTCCAGACCGACGGTGCCCTGCCCGGCGACCACCACCGGGTCGTCGAACGGATGCACCATCGCCAGCCCGTCGGCCTGCAACCGCGCCGTCAGGTCGAACGCCTCCGCCATCGTGTCGACCACCCGCACCGTCGCCCCGGCCGCGGAAGCGACCTCCACCGCCCGCTCCGGCGCGGAACGCGGCATCACCACCGTCGCCTTCACGTCCAGGGCCTGCGCCATCACCGCCACCGCGATGCCGTGGTTGCCGCCGCTGACCGCCACCACGCCGGCCGCCCGCTGCCCGTCGTCGAGGGTCAGCAGCTTCGCCGCCGCACCCCGCGCCTTGAACGACCCGGTCCGCTGCAGCAGCTCCAGCTTCGCCGTCACCGGTACGCCGAGCAGCCCGGACAGGCCAGGGCTGGGCACCGTCGGCGTCCGCACCACATGGTCGGCGATCCGTCGCGCCGCCGCCTCGATCTGCGCAACGTCGATGATCATTCGGTCCTCCCGCCAGCGTCCAGCGACAACGCCCCCAGTATGCCCGGCAGCACCTGCCCGACCATGCCGGTCTGGAATCGATGCGATCAGCCCGCCGGTGCCGCCCCGGCATCCGGGTCACGCAGCTCCCAGCAGGTGTAGCTGAAGCTCAGGGTGCGAGCCAGGACGTCCGGCGGATGCTCGACGGTGATCATCGCGGCGGTCGTCCGGCCGTCGGTGAAGCAGATGTCGGTGCCGACCGGCAGCCCGTACAAGCCGTTGATCATGCCGTCCCATGCCTGCGCTGCGGCGTCCAGGCAACGGCGTACGGTGTGCTCGCCGGTCACGTCGAGCACCGCCAGCTCCCCGCCGTCGAGCGCGGTCACCCGGTCCGACCGCTGGGACAGGAACAGATCCCCACCCGGCAGGTGCTCCCCGCCGACCTGCCCGCTGTTCAGGTCGATGCTCTGATGGTCGCCGAGCACGACGCCGCTGCCGTTGCCGACCTCGACCCACCCCGGTGCGCCGTTCACCGTCGAGTTCGTGTCGCGTAACGCCGACGCGGTCACCCCTACCGCTGCGGCGACCAGCAGCGCCGACAGGATCACCGGCAGCCGGACGGACCTACGGGCAGCCGGCTCGGCCACCGGTGCCGGTGCGTCGGTCGGCGCTGCTGCGTCGACGGCCGCACCGGCCGGCCACCGCGTCGACGACCACAGCCCCCAGACCTGCACCGTCAGCGCCGCCACACCGAGGAACATGGCCAGCACGCCGGCCCACTGGTCGGCCCGGTCGAGGCCCTGCGCGGCCAGGAACGCCACGAGACCGACCAGAACAGCAGCCAGAACACCGCCCACGGCGATCGGCACAGAGCCGGGACGGCGGGGCACCATGTCGCCATTGTGGCAGGTCCACTCGCCACGGCCCGGGGAGGCGGCACCGGTCAGCGTCGGTCACGTGACCGGAAGTCGCCCACAAATGGGCAATGGCACGGTGTGCAGCGCCGCCGCCAGCGGCGATGATGATCGCCGTCCTGACCGGACATCTCACGTTCACCAGATCGCAGGAGGACTGTGTGAGGGATATATCCACGCCGATCAGACAGATCGGCTCCGCGCTGGCCGCCACCGCCGTACTGGTCGGTGGTCTGCTGGCGGGTCCGGCGGTGGCCGCTGCCGGGCCCGCTCCCGAACTCGGCGGTGAGGCGGCGCTGGCCCTGGCCGACCGGCTGGGTGACCGGTCCGCCGGGGCGTACCGGGACCAGGTCACCGGTGACCTGGTGGTGACGGTGACCGATGAGACGGCCGCCCGGGTGGTGCGGACCGCGGGTGGGGTGGCCCGGACCGTCGAACGTGGTGCAGGCGACCTGGCCCGGGTCACCGGTGCCCTGTCGCGGTCGGCGGCTGTGCCGGGGACCAGTTGGTACGCCGACCCGGTCAGTAACCAGGTGGTCGTCTCGGTCGACGCGACCGTCACCGGCACCCGGCTGGCTTTGGTCGAGGCGGTCGCGGCCCGCTTCGGCGACGCGGTCCGCGTCGAACGCGTCGCCGGAACGGTCGAGACCACCGCCGCCGGCGGCGACCCGATCTACTCCAACGGCCGCTGCTCACTCGGGTTCAACGTGTACGACAGCGCCGGCCGGCCGGGTTTCCTCACCGCCGGGCACTGCACCGAGTCGCGGACGCAGTGGATGGTCGACGGGGTCGCCGACGCCGGCACCACGGTCGCCAGCAACTTCCCCGGTGACGACTTCGGCCTGGTCCGCTGGGTCGACACCACCGTCAACCGGCCCGGGGCGGTCAACCTGTACGACGGGACGCTGCGGGACATCACCGGCGCCGGCAACCCGTACGTCGGGCAGACGGTCAGCAAGAGCGGCAGCACCACCGGGGTCACCACCGGCCCGGTCGTCGCGGTCAACGTCACCGTCAACTACTCGGCGGGTCCGGTGACCGGGCTGTTCCAGACCAGCCTGTGCGCGGACAAGGGCGACAGCGGGGGCGCGGTGTTCGCCGGCAGCACCGCGCTGGGTCTGCACTCCGGCAGCAACCGGGCCGAGTGCCGGGCCTACCACCAGCCGGTGGCCGAGGCGCTGTCGGTGTACGGGGTCAACGTCTACTGATGACCGTGGCCTGAGTGGGCGGCCCGACGGCCGCCCACTCAGCCGGGCCCGGTCACGGACAGCACCCGCACCTGATGGTCGGCGGTGACCACCGCGACGGTGTCGCCGCCGACCACCGCGTGCGTCACCCGGCTGGTAGCCAGGTCGACGCCGACGTCGACCGGCGCGGTCCGTCGCCCGGTCGCCGCGTCCCACACCGCGACCTGCGGCACCGCCGTGCTCGACGCAGTGTCGACCCGGTGGCCCAGCACCACCACCCGGCCGTCGGCCACCGCCGCCGCTGACCCGATGTCGTCGGCGGCGGTGATCTCCGCACCGGATTCGTCGAGCAGGCAGAAGTCGTCGACCGTGTCGAACGTCTGGTCGCCGAAGACGAGCCCACCCGGCACCGCGTACCAGTTGTCCTCGAAGCCGGAGTCGGTGGTGCGGTTCCATTTCTCATCGCCGGTGCCGATGTCGACCGCGATCGTGCGGTACGTGCCGCCGTCGACCGCCGCGCACACCAGTCGCGCCCCGCACGGCTTGACCAGTTCGATCGTGTCGCCGGCCGGTAGCGGCACCTCCCACGCGCGGGTGAACCCGTCGAGGTCGTACGCGGCCAGCGCAGCCCGGCCCGGCGACGCCTCGTCGGAGAGTTTGCCGATCGCGAGCCCTTCGTAGACGGTCCAGGCGTCGTGGTCCAGCGGTAGGTCACCGCTGGCGATCGGGTCGCCGTCGCCGGTGTCCAGCACGAACCCCCGGCCGCTGCCCTCACTCAGCTCGACGACGCGACCCGGCTCGGCGTACCGGTTGTCCCGCAACCCGTACCCGGCGGTCGGCAGCACCCCGGCGTCCTCGGCACCTTCCGTGCCGGTCCACCGGGTCGCCGCCCGGATCCGGGACGCGTCGAGGACCAGCAGGTCATCGTCGGGGGCCTCGCGTCGCCACCGCTGCTCGCCGGTGGTCAGGTCGATCCGGGCGACCGCGTTGTCGAAGATGCCGTCCTTGATCTCGACGATCACGTCGGTGCCCAGCCGGACCACGTCGGTACGGTCCTGCCAGCTGCGTTTCCACCGCACCGTGCCGTCGGCGGCGTCGAGCACGACCCGCATGTCGTTGCCGCCGTCGGTCGCCGAGTCTGCGGCGTCGACGACGAGCAGCCCACCGGCGGCGGTGAGCCGCACCTCGGTCGGTTCGACATCCACGGTGGTGGTCCAGGCCGGGTCGCCGCCGCCGGTCGGTACCGCGGTGACGGTGGTGCCGCCGACGGCGACCGCCGCGTACACGGCGAGGTCACCGGCGACGGTGACCGTCGACCCGCCGGTGCCGGCGGGCAGGGTCACCTGGTGGACCTCGGTCAGGTCGCCTGCGGTGTCACCGGTCCCGCCACCGCCGTCGTCGCGACCGAGCAGGCCGCCGAACAGGTTGGTGTCACCGGGCCCGCCGCCGTCGCCGGTGAACTGGTCGAGCAGCCAGCCGTTGGTCAGGCCGATCCCGACGGCAAGCGTCACCGCCACGGCGGCGGCGACCGCCGTGACCGCCCGACCGCGACGCCGCCGACGTGCTGGCGGCGACGGCAGGCTGCCGCCAGCCGCCCGTGTGAAAGGGCCGGGCACCGGCGGGCCCGGCTGCACGAGGTGCGGCGGGGTCAGGCCCGGCCCGGCCGGGGCGGCGGTCGACGGCGCCGCCCCATCCGCTGACGGCGTGTGGTGCAGCGCGCCGAACGCCACCGGCAGCTCCGGCTGCTCCGGCACCGACGGGGCGACCCCGAGCCGGGCGTGCAACCGGCTGGCGACCAGCGGCATCCGGCTCGCCCCGCCGACCAGCAGCAGCCCGGCCAGCCGCGCCGGGTCGACCCCGGCCAGCTGCAGCACCCGGCGGGTCTCGTCGACCGCCCGGTCGACCAGCGGCCCGGCGATCCGGTCCAGCTCCTCCCGGGTCAGATGCATCGGGTCGTCGCGCCCGGGCACCGTCACCGGTGCCGCCGAGGCCCGCGACAGCATCTCCTTGGCGGCCCGTACCTCGGACCAGAAAGCGAGCCGGTCACGGCGGTCGGCGGCGGTCACCGGCCGGCTGAGCCGCTGCCACAGCTGCGGGTCGCGGACCGCGACCAGGTGACCGAGGTGGGCGACCAGCGCCTCGTCGACGTCGAGCCCGCCGAGGTCGTCGAGCCCTCCGGTGGCCAGCACCCGCAGCCCACCGGCGCCACCAACCGCAGATTCGTTGCGGACCACCGCCACGTCCAGGGTGCCGCCACCGAAGTCGAACACGGCCAGCGTGCCGCCCGGCGGTACCTGGCGGCCCAGCACCCGGACACAGTAGGTGGCGGCCGCGATCGGCTCGTCGAGCAGCCGCACCGGGCCCAGCCCGGCCGCCGTGGCGGCCGCGCGCAGCAGATCCCGACGCGGGGTGCCCCAGTCGGCGGGGCAGGTCAGCACGGTGCCGCCGGCCGGATGCACGCCGGCGGTCGCGGCCTCGGCGGCGACCCGGCGCAGGGTCACCGCCAGCAGCTGGGCGACGGGCAGCTCGCGGTCACCCAGCAGCACCGAGCCGTCGTCGACGCGCCGTTTCGGGTGCGGCTCGAACCGGTGCGGCTCCCCGGCGGCCAACCGCTGCGCATCACGTCCGCTGTGGACGCCACCGGCGGCGTCGACACAGACCCCGGAGGCCAGCAGCGGAGTGCCGTCGAACAGCAGCGGCCGAGGTGGCTCGTCGCCGCGGCGGACCACCGCGACGGTGTGCGTGGTGCCCAGGTCGACGGCGAGCCGTACCGGTCCGTTCACAATCTGTCTGTCCTCTCCCGGGTTCGTGCCGGCGCGCGCTCCCGCCGTCCGGCGGGGATGCTATCGGCCGGCCGCCACCGAGGTGTCGGCACCGAGCTGCTTCAACACCCGGGTACGCAGCGTCTCGTACTGTTCGCGGCAGCGGTGCGGCGGACCGTCCGGCCGGTCGACGACCGTACCGCCGCTGATCCGCTCGTGCGGGCCGAACTGGTCGCGGGTCAGGTCGATCTCGACCACGCCGAGCCGGTTCCACCAGTGCCGGCCGGTCCGCCGCCCACCGGCGCTGACCTCCCCGACCAGCAGCTCGCCGCCGAGCAGGTCGTGCACCACCAGCGCGGTGACCCCGCACTGGCCGCGGGCCGGGTTGCCGGTGTGCCAGTCGGCCAGGTCGGCCGGATCGCAGGTGTCGGCGGACCAGGCGGTACGGATGACACGTTCGATGTGGGTGAGGGTCCAGGTGCGGGGGAACATGGCGGCAGATCCTGCCACAGTGGTCCGACATCGCCGCCCGGCCTGGGTCGACCCGGCAGCGCCGCCTGACCCGCCATCGCGACCCGGGCCGCCGGTGCCGGCGGTAACGGCTAGTAAGCTGCCCGGTCGTGACCGACGACAGTCAGCCGAGGACAGCAGGGCCCGGCGGCGGCGACCAGTCCGCGTTGGCGACCGCCTGCCTGGCCGCCGGTGACGGACGGCTGCGGCACGGGGCGGCGTTGAAGTTCTTCTGGGGTCCGATGGACTGCGGCAAGTCGACGCTGGCCCTGCAGATGGACCACAACCACGCCCGGCAGGGCCGCCGGGGTCTGGTGCTGACCCGCAACGACCGGTCGATGGGGCCGCAGGTGACCACCCGGATCGGGCTGGCCCACTCGGCGATCGAGGTCACCGACGACCTGGACCTGGTGGCGCTGGTGCGCGGCCGCTGGGCGGACGGCACCCGGGTCGACTACCTGATCTGCGACGAGGCGTGTTTCTACACGGTCGACCAGGTCGGGCAGATGGCCGACCTGGTCGACGGCTACGACGTCGACGTGTTCGCGTTCGGGCTGGCCAGCGACTTCCGGTCGGTGCTGTTCCCGGCCGCGCAGCGGCTGTTCGAGATCGCCGACGAGGTGTGCCGCATCCAGGTCGAGGTGCTCTGCTGGTGCGGCCGGCAGGGCCTGCTCAACGCCCGCGTCGTCGACGGTGTGGTGGCCCGCCACGGCGAGCAGGTGGTGATCGGTGACACCGTCGACCACTCCGACGTGCGGTACCAGGTGCTGTGCCGGCGGCATCACCGCACCGGCGACCTCGGCCCCGGCTAGCCGACCACGTCAGCCGGCGGACGGATTTGGTTCGGCGGCTTCGGCGGCGGCGAGCAGCGCGGCCTCCTGACCCGCGCCGAGCCCCAGCGGCGGCAGGTCGGTACGCAGCGCCGGACGGTGATCCACGCTGGCCAGCCAGGCCCAGGTGTCGGCGACGGTCTCGGCCACCGGCCGGCAGCGCAGCCCGGCGGACAATGCCCGGGACACGTCACCACGGTGCAGCGCGTCGTGCAGCTCGCCCGGGGGCAGCCAGACCGGCAGCTCGGTCCAGGGCGCGACCCCGACGGCGGCGACCGCCGCCGGGTCGACCCAGCGCAGCCGGGCGGCCGAGCCGGTTACCCGTACACAGGCCGCCAGCAGCTCCCCGATCGTGGTGTGGCCGGGCCGGCTGACCACGTTGTACGGCCCGGACAGCTTGGCTGCGGCCGCGTCGAGCAGCCAGGCCGCCAGGTCCCGGGCGTCGACGTACTGCAGCGGCAGGTCGGGCGGCCCGGGTGCGGGCACGTCGCCGCCCCGGGCGACGCGGTGCAGCCACCACGGCAGCCGGCCGACGTCCTCGTACGGGCCGAGGATCAGCCCGGCCCGGGCCAGCAGCGCCCGGTCACCGAAGGCGGCGACCGCGGCGAGTTCACCGCCGCGTTTGGCGCGGGCGTAGGGGACGTCGCCGCCGTCGTCGGCGGACCCGTCGACCACCGGCCCGGTTTCGTCGAGCCCGGCCGGCGGCGGGTACGCGTACACCGACCGGCTCGACACGTACGTGTAGTGCCCGACCCGGTCGCGTAGCAGCCGGGTCGCGTCGCGGGCCACCGACGGCGCGCCGGCCCAGGTGTCGACGGCCAGGTCCCAGTCACCGGTGCCCAGCGCGGCGAGGCCGGCGACGGCCGTCCGGTCGCCGGCGACCACCTGTGCGCCGGCCGGTGCCGGCCGGTGGCCGCGGTGCAGCAGGGTGACCGCCCAGCCGCGCGCCAGCGCGTCCTCGACGACGCACCGGCCGACGAACCCGGTGCCGCCCAGCATCAGCAGTCGCATACCACCACTGTGCCGCCCGGCCCGACGACGCGGAAGACCGTCACGCTGCCAGCGAAACCCACCACCGGTTACTGTCGGGTAGTAACGGCTGTGCGTGGCGAGGAGGAGCGATCATCGTGGACCGGTACGTCCAACCTGTGCCCGCCCCCGGCGATCCGTACCGCACCGACTGGCTGCTCGACCGGTGGCTGCGCCGCCGGCTCGACCCGGCCACGCACACCGCCGCCCGGCCCCGGCTGGCCGCCCTCGCCGCCGACGTCACCGGCCCGCTGCGGGAGGCACATACCGACGCCGAGCAGCACCCGCCCCGACTGGTCCGCTACGACGCGTGGGGTCGGCGCGTCGACCAGGTCGACACCTCCGCCGGTTGGCAGCGGCTGCGGGCCGTCGCCGCCCGGCACGCACTGGTCGCGCTGCCGTACCGCGCCGACACCCGCGCCGCCTTCGGCCCGGACGCCCGGGTGGTGCAGCATGCCCTGCTGCACCTGTACGCGCCGGAGTCGGCGACGTTCTCCTGCCCGGTGGCGATGGCCGACGGGGCCGCCGCGCTACTCAACCACCCCGACGTCGACCCGGCGGTACGCGACACCTGGCTGCCCCGGCTCACCGCCACCGACCCCGCCGCCGCGATCACCAGCGGGCAGTGGATGACCGAAGCCCAGGGCGGCTCCGACCTGTCCGGGTCGACCACCGTGGCGCGCCCCGCCGCCGACGGCGACGGTTGGCGGCTCACCGGCGAGAAGTGGTTCTGCTCCGCGGTCGACTCGGCGGTCGCGGTCGCCCTGGCCCGCCCGGTCGGCGCCGCCGACGGCAGCCGTACGCTCGTGCCGTTCCTGGTGCCCCGCTACGCCGCCGACTCGCCGCTTGCCGGCACCGGCACCGACCCGTACGCGCCCGCCCCCGGCGTTCGGGTGCACCGGCTCAAGGACAAGCTCGGCACCCGGGCGCTGCCCACCGCCGAGGTCGGCCTGCGCGACGCGTACGCGCTGCCGCTGGGCGACCCCGCCCGGCCCGGCCTGGCCCGGGCGATGACCCTGGTGGTGGTGACCCGGCTGCACAACGCCTCCGCCGCGGCCAGCGGGATGCGCCGCGGTCTGGCGTACGCGCACGCCTACGCCACCGCCCGCCGGGTCGCCGGCGGGCGGCTGGTCGACTCCCCTGCCCACCGTGGCCTGCTCGGCACCCTCGCCGTCGACGCCGCCGGCGCGTTCGTCCTCGCCGGTCACGTGTTCGACCTGCTCGGCCAGGTCGAAGCCGGCGCCGACGGGCGGAGAACACCCGACGGACCGAATGCCACCGGGGCGGACCCGGCGGCCGAGCTGCGGCTGGCCGCGCCGCTGGCGAAGCTCGCCACCGGCCGGCTCGCCGTCGCCGCCGCGAGCGAGTACGTCGAATGCTTCGGCGGCGCCGGCTACGTCGAGGACACCGGGGTGCCCCGGCTGCTGCGCGACGCCCAGGTGCTGCCGATCTGGGAGGGCACCACCACGGTGCTGGCGTTGGACGCGCTGCGGGCGGTGACCCGCGAGAAGGCCGCCGGGCCGCTGCTGGCCCGGGTCGACCAGGCGGCCGCCACCGCCGCCGACCCCGAGGTTGCCACGGCGCTCACCGACGCCGCCGGGCGGCTGCGCAAGGACCTGGCCCGGGTCGCCGCCGACCCGCGCGGGGCCGACACGGCGGCCGGCGCGCGCCCGCTGGCGCTACGGACGGCGTACACGCTGGCCGCCGCGCTGCTCGTCGACCTGGCTGACGGGCCCAGCGCCGACAGATCCGGCCGCGACGCCGACGCGGCGGACTCCGACGGCGGAGCGGCGGGTCGCGACGACGTGGACGCCGCCCGGGTGGCGGCCCGGCTGTGGACCCGACGCTGGCTGGTCGGCGCCGACATCGCCGCCGACGCCCACCGCCACCTGGAACTGCTCAGCCGGGGCTGAGTCCCGGCGACCGGGCATCGTAGCGCAACGTCCCGGATTGTCCACCAATGCGTGTGTCGGCGCGCGCGACGCCGCCGACGGGTGCACGATCTCTGATATGGGTTCGCTGGAGATCGGCCCGGGCGTGTGGGCCATCACGATCGTCGTCATCGTCGCGCTGCTCGCCCTCGACCTGGCGGTCGCGGCGATCCGACCGCACGCCGTCGGCTTCGGTGAGGCGGTCGCCTGGTCGGTGTTCTACGTCGCGGTCGCCGTCGTGTTCGGCCTGGTGTTCATGGCCTGGGCCGGCGGCGGCTACGGCACCGAGTACTTCGCCGGCTACCTGGTGGAGAAGAGCCTGTCCGTCGACAACCTGTTCGTCTTCGTCATCATCATCAGCACCTTCGCCGTTCCCGAGGAACACCAGCACAAGGTGCTCACCTTCGGCATCATCGCCGCGCTGATCATGCGGGCGATCTTCATCGCCGCCGGCGCCACCCTGCTGAACCTGTTCTCCTTCATGTTCCTCGTCTTCGGCCTGCTGCTGATCTTCACCGCCGTGCAGTTGTTCCGGCACCGCAACGAGGACCCGCAGGTCGACGACAACGTGCTGGTCCGCGCCACCCGCCGGGTGCTGCCGGTGACACCTGACTACGTCGACGGTCGGCTCGTCACCCGCGTCGACGGTCGCCGCGTCGTCACCCCACTGTTCATCGTGCTGATCGCGATCGGCAGCACCGACCTGCTGTTCGCCCTCGACTCGATCCCCGCCGTGTTCGGTGTCACCCAGCAGCCGTACATCGTCTTCGTCGCCAACGCCTTCGCCCTGATCGGGCTGCGGGCCCTGTTCTTCCTGGTGAAAGGCCTGCTGGACCGGCTGGTCTACCTGTCCACCGGGCTGGCGCTGGTGCTCGCGCTGATCGGCGTCAAGCTGGTGCTGCACTGGGGGCACACCCTCGACGACCGGGTCCCCGAGGTGCAGACACCGGTGTCGCTGGGGCTGATCCTGGTGATCCTCACCGTCACCGTCGTCGCCAGCCTGGTCAAGGTCCGCCGCGACCCGAGCGCCCGTGCCCACGCCGGTTCGCTGCGCGGCCACGACGACCAGCAGCGGCAACGGTGACCTGCCGGATCCGGTGAGACGCTCAGCCGGACGCGGCGGCGCGGGCCGCCCGCGCCGCCGCGATCCGGTACGCCGGATCCCGGTCCAGGTTGTACCGGTCCCGGTCGTACCGGCGGGTGGTCCGTGGATCGGCGTGCCCCATCGCGTCCTGCACGTCCTCCAGCGGCACCCCTTCGGCGCGGGCGGTGGTGGCGAACGCGTGCCGCAGCGAGTGCGGCGACAGCCGGTCCCACGCCGGCAGACCGGCGGTCCGGGCCAGCCGCCGGACCAGCCGGAACACGGCGTGCCGGTCCAGCCGCGCGCCGCTGGCGGTGGTCAGCAGCGGGCCGTCGAGCGCATCGGCCGCGACACCGGCGGCCCGGGCCCGGACGGCCAGGTACGCGTCGAGCGCCGCCGCGGTGTCCGGCGCCAGCGCCCGGCGACGGGCCCGGCCGCCCTTGCCGACGAACCGGACACTGCGGTGCCCCCGCTCGTCGCCGACGTCGGCGACGTCCAGGCTGACCAGTTCACCGACACGCAGCCCCAGGTCGGCCAGCAACGCCAGCACGGCGAGGTTGCGCGGACCGCTCGCCCCGGTGTCGGCGCGGGCCGCCGCGAACAGCGCGTCGACCTGGTCGGGGCTCAACCCGACGGTCGCCGAATGGTCCCGGTCGATCCGCGGCCGGTCCGCGTCGGTGACCGGGTTGGCCGGCACCGCCCGCAGCCGCACCAGGAACGCGTACCAGCTGGACATGGCGGACAGTTTGCGGGCCACCGTCGCCGGGGTCAGCAGCCGGCCGC
The DNA here is from genome assembly GCF_029626105.1 of Solwaraspora sp. WMMD792. Classification (NCBI taxonomy): domain Bacteria; kingdom Bacillati; phylum Actinomycetota; class Actinomycetes; order Micromonosporales; family Micromonosporaceae; genus Solwaraspora; species Solwaraspora sp. WMMD792. The sequence goes on along the minus strand of NZ_JARUBH010000009.1, from coordinate 2,183,402 downwards.
TGCGCGGATCGACGGTGGCCTCCAACGCCCGGGCGTAGGCGTTGACGTCCAGGAACGACGCCTGCAGCGGGTCGAGCCCGGTGGCGGTGCACCACGACAACCAGCCGGTCACGTCCCGGCGGTAGGCGGCCCGGGTGTGCTCGGACAGCCGACGGTTACGCAGCCATGCCTCGGTGAAGTCGACCGGGGCGGTGGCGGCGGTCAGGCCGCGGTTGACCGGCCGGGGGACGAGACCGGGGGTGGTGGGGTGACGCATCGCAGCAGGATGCCAAAGCCGGTGCCGCCGGCGACGCCGAAACGCCGTACGTGATCTTTCCGCGCTGTAGGTGACCTCGGCCGGCCTGCGGCGGTCGCGACCTGCGGTGCGGCGCGGTCAGGACATCCGGACGATCTGGCCGGTCACGTAACGGGCCTGGTGCGAGGCCAGCAGGGTGACGACCTCGGCGACGTCCTCCGGGCGGGCGATGCGGCTCAGCGGACTCGAACCGGTGATCTGCTTCTCCACCTCCGGCGTCACCCAGCCGGTGTCGGTGACCGGCGGCTGCACCATGTTCGCGGTCACCCCGTACGGGGCGAGTTCGGCGGCGGCCGACATGGTGTAGTTCTCCTGCGCGGCCTTGGCCGCCCCGTACGACACCTCCTCGGGGAAGCCGTGCGGGCCGCCGGAGGTCAACCCGACGATCCGCCCCCAGTTGGACTTGCGGGCAAGGTGCCGGCGGGCGAACTCGGCGATCAGCAACGCCGGGGCGCGGGCGTCGACGGCGAACTGGCGGTCGAAGGTGCCGGCGTCGACGTGGGTCAACGGCCGGCCGAACCGGTCCCGGGTGTCCGGCCGGAACGTGTCGCTGAGCCAGCCGCTGGCGTTGTTGACCAGGATGTCGACCGGGCCGAACGAGGCCGCCGCCTCGTCGAACAGCCGGGCCGGGGTGGCCGGATCCGCCAGGTCGGCCTCCACGGCCACCGCCTTGCCGCCGGCGGCGACGATCCGGTCGACGACGCTGCGGGCGTCCTGGGCGCGGACCCGCCCGTACTGGGCGGGAAAAGACGGATCGTCGGCGTAGGGGGACGGGTCCATCCGCAGGTACGCGGCGAGCACCGCGGTGCCCTGGGTGGCCAGGGCGAGCGCGATCGCCGCGCCGATGCCCTGGTTCGCGCCGGTCACGATCGCGACGTGCCCGGTCAACCGGGGGTCGATCATCTTCCCAGGATGCCCGGCCGGCGACACCCGCGCGAGGCGTTTCCCTGCTTGTCCCCCGCCGGACACGACGAGTCCCCGCCCGGCGTCGGGCGGGGACTCGGTCAACTGGGTTTCAGTTGCTGAGCTGCCGGCGGCCGTTGTCGCCGACGCTGATCGAGACCCGGCGCGGCTTGGCGCGCTCCGCCACCGGGATCCGCAGGGTCAGCACGCCGGCCTCGTAGCCGGCCTCCAGCTTGTCGGTGTCGAGGGTGTCGCCGAGGAACAGCTGCCGGGTGAACGTGCCCATCGGCCGTTCGGCGGCGACGAGTTCGACCTTGTCGCCGGAGGGGCGGTGGCGCTGGGCGCGCACCGTCAGCACGTTGCGTTCCACGGTGCACTCGATGCTGTCCGGGTCGACGCCGGGCAGGTCGAACGCGGCGTAGAACCAGTCGCCGTCGCGGTAGGCGTCCAGGTGCATGACGGCCGGACGGGCGGTGGTGCCGAAGAACTGCTCGGCGATCCGGTCGATCTCCCGGAACGGGTCGGTGCGCATCAACATGGTCGGACCTCCTCACGGGTGCGGGCTTCTCGCTACTCGCTACCTCAAGTTGAGCCCCGCAGACTCAACTTACTTATAGCTATAGCGCGCAACTCTGGCGCCGTCAAGTTGTCCCGTACACGGGACAAACCGGTGGACCGGGTCGACGCCGGACGGCAGGATCACCCGCCGTGCCCACCCCCGCCGACACCCCACCCGAGCAGCCGTTGACCGGCGGTAACGTCGCCGCCGCCGTCGTCCGGGTCGGCGACACCGTCCGACGGCCCGCCGGCGCGTGGACCCCCGCCGTGCACGCCTTCCTCACCCACCTGCACGACGTCGGCTTCGACGGCGCGCCCCGACCGCTCGGCATCGACACCACCGGCCGCGAGGTGCTGACCTACCTGCCCGGTACGGTCCCCTGGCCGGACCGGTTCGACCTGCTCGGACCGGACGCGGCCCTGCGTCGGGTCGGCCGGCTCATCCGCGACCTGCACGACGCAGCCGCCGGCTTCACCCCGCCGCCGGGCGCCGTCTGGCGACGGCTCATTCCACCCAACGGCACCGACCTCGTCGTCCACCACGACCTCGCACCCTGGAACCTCGTCACCGGCGACCGGTGGGCCTTCATCGACTGGGACACCGCCGCGCCGGGCACCCGGCTGTGGGACCTCGCCTACGCGGCCAAGGCGTTCGTGCCGCTGACCGCCGACCCCGCCTGGCAGCGCCCCGACGCCGCCCGCCGGCTACGGACCCTCGTCGACGCGTACGGCCTCGACGAACACCAGCGCCGTACGCTGGTGCCGCTGCTCGCCCACCGGGCCCGGTCGATGCACGACTTCCTCGCCGCACAGGCCGCCTCCGGCGCCATGCCGTGGACCCGGCTCTGGAACGAAGGCCACGGCGAGACCTGGCGTCGCGACGCCGCGTACATCCGGGCCCGCGAACGTCAATGGACCCGTGCCCTGCTCGGCTGATCCAGTGCAGGCTGACACATCGCAGTCACCGCCGGTACGCCCGCACCAGCACCCGCCGCGAGTACGCCACGAACACCCCCTCGGCGCAGATCCTGCGGTGCAGCGCCGCCAACTGACCCCGGTAGCGGTCCACCGTGAAACCCGGCACCGTCCACACCACCTTCCGCAGGAACACGACCACCGCGGCGATGTCGAAGAACTCCACCCGCAGCGACTCCATCCGCAGGTCCACCACGTCCAGACCGGCCGCCGTCGCCGCGTCCCGCACCCGGTCCGGACGCTGATCGGCACGCGGCGGCACCGACACCCCCAACGCCGCCCGCAGCTCACCTACCGAGTCCGGGCCGATCTGCTGGGACAGGTACGCCCCGCCCGGCACCAGCACCCGCGCCACCTCCGACCAGCGCACCACCGTCGGATGCCGGCTCACCACCAGGTCGAAACAACCGGACCGCAACGGCAGCCCGCCGGCCTGCGCCGCGCGGACCACATGCGCACCCAGCGGCGCCAGCCGCCGCCGCGCCACGGCCACGTTCGGCGGCCAGCCCTCCGTCGCCACCAGCAGCGGCGGCGCCGACGCGATGCCGGCCAGCACCTCGCCGCCACCGGTCTGCAAATCCACCGCCCGCCGCGCCTCCGCCATCTGACGGCCCAGCAGCCGCGCGTACCCCCAGGACGGCCGCTGCTCGGTGGCCCGGCCGGCGAACCAGGAGAAGTCCCAGCCCGCCACCGGCACCGCCGAAGCCTCGGCGATCAGATCGTCGAACATCGACACCGGACGAGTCTGACCCGCACCGGGCGACCCGGGCCACCGAAAATCAGTCCGGCCCACCCGCAGCCGACCCGGCTGACGCCGCCGCCCGGACACGCAGAAAGGCGTCCAGTTCGGCGGCACCGGCGAGCATCGCCCGGCCCCGCGCGGACAACCGGTCCCGCCAGACACGCAGCGTCGACTCCAGCGGGGCGACGCCACCGGCCGAACGGACCTGGGTGATCAACGGCGCGATCTGCGCCAGCAGATGGCCACCCCGGCGCAACTGGTGGACCAGCATCACGTCCCGCACGTCGGCGGCGTCGTAGACCCGGTACCCGGTCCGCCGGTCCCGGCCCGGCCGGACCAGACCGGCGGCCTCCCACGCACGCAGGGTGGCCGGGCGCAGACCGAGCCGGGCCGCCAACGGGCCGATGAACGTCCCGCCGCGCTCGGGCGCGACCGGCGCCAGATCACGCAGCGCGACCTCGACCGCCTGCACGGTACGCCGGTCCTCGACCAACTGGCAGTGGCTGTCGTCGACAAGTCGCAGCGCCTCGTCGACGGCACCCCGGTTCACCGCCCGCATGATCGCCGTCGCCGTGGCGTGACCGTGCCCGGCCACCAACGCGACGAACGCCCGCAACGCCTGCGCGTGCACCGGCGTGTAGACCCGGTAGCCCGCGGCGGTACGCGCGGCCGCCGGTAGGACACCGGCCTGCTCGTAGTTGCGCACCGCCTGAGGGGACAAACCGTGCTCCCGCGCCAGGTCCACCGGCCGCACAGATACCACAACCTTTGAGGGTTCACCCCGACGTGACAGCGTCAGACGCGTGAAAACCTTACACCGTTCCTTCAACGATACCGTTGAAGGAATGGATATCACGGACACCGCTCGACCCGCCGACGCCGCCGGCATCTCGGCATTCCTGCGGTCGCTGCCCGCCCGACCCCTGCTGCTCGGCCTCGGCGAGGCACGGCACTTCGTGGAGGAACTCGGCCAGCTACGCAACGAGATCTTCCGACACCTCGTCGCACACGAGGGCTACCGGTCGATCGCCGTCGAAAGCGACTGCCTGATGGGCCTCGTGGTCGACGAGTACGTCACGACCGGCACCGGCACCCTCGACGACGTCATGCGCCACGGCTTCAGCCACCAGTTCGGCACCTCACCGGCCAACCGCGACCTGGTGAGCTGGATGCGGGCCTACAACGACGGCCACGACGACAAACTACGGTTCCACGGCTTCGACGGCCCCCTGGAGTACTGGGCGGCCAGCCCACGCCAGGCGCTCACCGGCCTGTACGACCTGCTCGACGACCCGCCGCCCGGCACCCGGGACACCCTCGACACCCTGCTCGGCCCGGACGACCGCTGGTCCGACCCGGCCACCGTCACCGACCCGTCCCGGTCGATCGGCCGGTCCACCGACGCCCAGCAGCTCCGGCTGATCACCGACGACCTGCTGGCCCTACTCGACACCCAGACACCGCAGCTGAGCCCCACCGACCGCGAACGGGCGGAACTGTACGGGCGTACCGCCGTCGGTCTGCTCCGCTACCACCACGCGATGGCCGACCCGTCCCCCGCCAGGATCGCCCGGCTGTCGGCGCTGCGGGACGCGATGATGGCCGCCAACCTACGGGCCGTCGCCGGCCACGGCCCCGCCCTGGTCTTCGCCCACAACCTGCACCTGCAGCGCACCCGCAGCGTCATGTCGTTCGGCGACCAGCAACTGCGGATGTGGAGCACGGGCGCGATCACCGCGGCCCGCCTCGGCGACCGGTACGCCTACCTGGCCTCCGCCCTCGGCACCCTCGGCGACGACGCCCCACCGCCGGACACCGTCGAAGGTGCCCTCGCCACGCTGCCGTGGGAGACCTGCCTCGTCGACGCCCGCCGACTGGCCCGGGCGCTCACCGCAGCCGTGCCACGGGTCAGCCCGGACTTCGCCTACTTCCCGCTGGACCCGGCGCAGCTCGACACGGTCGACGGCGTCGTGTTCCTCAGCCACGTCCCCCGACCGGGCACACCGCAGTGACAGCGGGTTGGCGCGCACCCACCCACTAACTCCTGCCGTCCCGCCCTTCGTGGTGTGCGCCGGCGCGACGGTGTGCCGCGCGCAGCAGACCACGCACCACCGCGTCGGTGCGGGGACCGGGGTCGACCACCGCCAGCCAGCCGCCGGCACCGTACACCGGGTGGGCGAACAGGATGTCGGCGGCGGCGGGATCGACCCCGGCCGGGGCGGCCCCGCGAGGCTCATGCCCGGCGTGCCGCAGGAAATCGTCCCGTCCGACGGCGATGTTGAGCCGGAACACACCCGGCCGGTCCAGGCGCGACGTCGCGTCGCCCGGGTAGTCCTTGGTCACGATCGTGGCGAACGGCTGCCGCCTGGTCGGGACCGTGCCGTCGGGCGAGACGTAGAAGAACGTGTCGCCCCAGCTGATCGGCGGCGTGCCGTCGCCGGACGCCGGTCTGAGGGCCAGTACGTCGCCGAGGCCGGCGACGAACGCGATGATCTCATCCTGGGTCATACCTGAAGCGTTACATTGCAGTGCTTATGGAGACTTCACGATCCCGAGAGCAGGTATCCGAAGCGGAAGGTCTCCACTCGCCTCGAATGCGCACCGTCGACGTCGCCCGGCGGGCCGGGTACGGCGTTCAGCAGATCCGCAACCTCGAACGCGACGGTGTCCTGCCGCCGGCGGCCCGTACCGCCACCGGCCACCGGGTCTTCGGGGAACTGCACCTGCGGTGCGCGCTGGCCTACCGGGCCCTGGCCGCGGCGACCGGACCGGCCGAGGCCCGCAGGATCGTCCAGGCCGCCCACCGCCGCCCGGCCGACGGGATGCTCGCCCTGCTCGACGCCGCCCACGCCCGGCTGCACACCGAACGCGCCGACCTGCGACAGGCCCAGCTGGCGGCCCGGGCCATCACCGCCGAACCCATCGACGACGTACGCGACTACGACGCGATGAGCATCTCCGAGCTGGCCACGGCGCTCGGCGTACGCCCGTCGACCCTGCGGCACTGGCACGCCGAAGGACTCGTCGTGCCCGGCCGCGACCGACCGGGCGGACCGCGCCGCTACACCCCGGCCCAAGTCCGCGACGCCCGCGTCGTGCACCAGCTACGCCAGGCCGGCTACCGGGTCGCGCCGCTGCGGGCCCTGATGCCGCGACTGCGCTCCGCCGGCCGGTCGGCCGACATCACCGCCGCGTTGGCGGTCCGCGACGCCGACCTCACCACCCGGTCCCGGGCCCTGCTCGACGCCGCCGCCGCACTGGCCATTGTGCTCGCGCTCACCGCCGCCCCGGACCACTCCTCGACGGTCGACCGGTCGGGTCCGGCCGGCCGACTACCATCGGTGTCGCCGCGACATGCACGTTCCGGGAGCAGCCGATGACCGTCGACGCCACGCTCGCCCGCATCAACGACGGGGTGCAGCTGCACCACCAGCGCGGTCAACGGGACGCCGCCCGTGACCTGTTCACCCGGATCTGGGACGAGATCGGCGGACAGGACGGGGATCCGCTGCACGTCTGCGTCCTCGCCCACGCGATGGCCGACGTGCAGGACGACGTGCACCAGGAGCTGCTCTGGGACCAGCGGGCCCTGGCCGCGGCTGACCTGCTCACCGACGCCCGGGTGGCGCAGGCCGGCGTGGCCCTGCCGGTGGCCGGCCTGTACCCGTCGCTGCACCTCAACCTCGGCGAGTGTCACCGCAAGCTCGGTGACCTCGACCGGGCCCGGGAACACCTGCGGCACGCGCAGGCGGGCATCGACGCCCTGGGCGACGACGAGTACGCCCGGCTGATCAGAGCCGGCCTGGACCGGCTGACGCAGCTGCTGGCGTCGGCGTCGGAGAACGCACCGCAGTGATCACCCCGCATCCGTACCGGCTCGCCGACCTCGCAGCCGACGCGGCGCGGATCCCGGCGGCACGCCCGGATTACCGTTGAAATCAGTCCGCGCGCTGACCGATACGCAGGACACTCAGGTACCGGCGTGCCGCTCGGTCGCCCATGCGGGTGCGGATGCGCTCGGCGATGGCGTCGAGCAGCGGCTCGCGGACGTCGCGGTCGAGCCTGCGGTACGGCGACTGCGAGCGCAGGAGGTCGGCGAACCCGTCGCCGTCGAACCACTGAACGGTGGGGTACCAGCGCACGATCGTGGGGCCGAACCGGCCGCCAGGATCGTCGACCAGTCCCCAGCCCTCGTCGGTGCTGCGCACGTCGCCCTCAAGCGGCGGACGGCCCCAGTCGGGATTCCCGGGGGAGAACAGTTCGTGGAGATCGGCGGTCTCCGCGTACACCTCCGGCTCGCCGGGCCGGCGGATGACGACGTGGCCGAGCAGCGCCATCCAGCCCCCGGGGTGGAGCACCTCGCGTGCTCGCCGCCAGCCGATCGCAGGATCGACCCAGTGCCACGCTGAAGCTGCCACGAGGAGGTCGAAGCGTCGACCGCGGTCGTCCCACTCTTCGAACGTCGACGACTCGACGGTGACGTTGACGAAGGTGGCGAGCCGTTGGCGAGCAAGCGCGACCATACCCGCGCCCGGCTCGATGGCGGTCACCGAACACCCGAGTGCCGCCAGCGAACGGGTCGCCTGACCGGTACCGCAGCCCACCTCAAGCACAGGCGACCTCTCACCTAGGCCGGTGATGGTGACGAGGTCGGCGAACAACGCGTCGGGGTACCCCGGCCGGACCCTGTCGTACAGCTCCGGCACCTCGTTGAACACCTGACCGAGGCCACGTCGATCCGCGCCTGCCACCGCGCCATCCTCGCAGACCGTCGCCGACGTGCCGATTCTGGACAAGCCTACGGATCGACACATCACCCCGCTGCGGTGCGGCTGTCGTCCCAACCCGACACGATCGTCCGGCCTCACGAGCTGACGCCAGACCAGGAACGTCCGGCCACCACATAACTGTCATTATGGTGTATCAGTCTTCCGCACTCACACCTCGACTCCAATTATCGAATTGTGGATAACAGCAATCCGATAATTGGGCCGCAGGGTGCCGGAGGAGCCCGGTGAGCGTGAACCGCCATACTTGTCCGCCATGGACCTGGACGACTACCAGCGCGGCGCCCTGCGCACCGCCACGCCGCGCGACAAGAAGAACGAACTGCTCCACCTGGTACTCGGACTCGTCGGCGAGTCCGGCGAAGTCGCCGAAAAGTTCAAGAAATGGGTCCGAGACTGCGACAGCGACGAGTCCAGGCTCGACCGGGCCGACATCACCAAGGAACTCGGCGACGTCCTGTGGTACGTGGCGACCCTCGCCGCCTACCTCGACCTCTCACTGAACGACATCGCGACCGACAACCTGGCCAAGCTGGCCAGCCGCCAGAACCGTGGCGTACTCGGTGGCAGCGGCGACAACCGCTGACCCGGCCCGTCCACCGTACGGCCCGCGCCCGGGCCGTACGATCAGCGCATGGTCACCCGGCTGGCATGGGTCTCCGCCCACGAGGCACGCGGACACGACGAGGACGAACCGCTGGCCCTGCCGGCGCTACGGCAGGCCGGCATCGCCGTCGACGTGGTGGTGTGGAACGACCCTGCGGTGCGGTGGGCCGACTACGACCGGGCCGTCCTGCGCTCGACCTGGGACTACCCGCAGCAACTCAGACAGTTCATCACCTGGCTGGAAACCGTCGAACAGGTGACGGATCTGCGGAATCCGCTACCGATGCTGCGGTGGAACCTGGACAAGCACTACCTCGCCGACCTCGACCGGGCCGGCGTACCCGTCACACCGACCACGTTCGTGGAGCCGGGACACCGTCCACACTTCCCCGCCGGCGACTTCGTGGTGAAACCGGCCGTCGGCGCGGGAAGCCGGCACGTCGCCTCGTACCGGCCGGCACAGCACGACGAGGCGTACGCCCACGTGCGCCGACTGCACGCCACCGGCACCAGCGTGCTGGTCCAACCACGACTCACCTCGGTGGCCGACGACGGAGAATGGCCCCTCGTCTTCTTCACCGGCAGGTACAGCCACGCCGCGAACAAACGGGTCGTGCTGCCCCACACCGACCCGGTCGACGACCTGTTCGCGCCGGAAACCAGCACGCCGCATGTCGCCGACCCGGAACTGATCGCCGTGGCACGCCAGGCCGTCGACACCGTCACCGACTCGTTCGGCGTCCCGCTCTACGCCCGGGTCGACCTCGTCCGCGACGACCACGGCCGGCCATGCGTGCTGGAACTGGAACTGGTGGAGCCCTCCCTGTTCCTGCCCCAGACCACACCGGCCGCGCTCGAACGTCTCGTCGCGGCCCTGCAGGCCGACTGACGCCCGCGTCACCCTCCGCCGGTCCGGTCGCCCGGCAGATCCCGCACCACCCGCGCCGGATTACCGGTAGCGAGCACCCCGGCCGGCAGGCTCCGGGTCACCACCGACCCCGCGCCGACCACCGTGTCCCTGCCGATCTCCACCCCGGGCAGCACGATCACCCCGCTGCCCAGCCACACGTTGTCGCCGATCCGGACCGGCTCGGCGGACTCCCACTTGTCCCGGCGTGACCCGGCCGCGAGCGGATGTGACGGCGTCAACAACTGCACATTGCAGCCGATCTGCACATCGTCACCGACGGTGATAGCCGCCGCATCCAACGCCACCAGACCGAAGTTGACGAAGGTACGCGACCCGACGCTGATGTGAGCGCCGTAGTCGACCCGCAGCGGAGGCCGTACCTCGGCGCCGTCGCCCACCTCGGCGAACAGCTCGACGAGCAGCGCCCGGCGCCGCCCACCGTCACGCGCCGACGTGCGGTTGTACGCCTCGGTCAGATCCACCGCCCGCAGCGACATCTCGACCAGCTCCGGATCGTCGGCACGGTACAGGGCACCAGCGACCATCCGTTCCCGCATCGACCGCCCGTCACCGCCAGAGCCCACCAGCAGACCGTACGCCGCACAGCCGGAACACACCCGGCGAAGCAACCGAAGGCACACCTGCGGCCACCACCACGGCGGTACGCGTCAGGCCGGCAACTACACTTCGGCGGCGATGGACACCCCGCCGCCGGACACCGAGACCACGACCCGGCCCTGCGCACACTGCGGCGCACCCGTACCGCAACGGGCAGCCGCCGGCCGCCCCTTCCGGTACTGCCGCGACAACGACGGAGCCTGCCAACGCGCCTCCCGCGCCAACCGGATGCGCCGCCGCGACGCCCCCGGCCTCGCCGGCCAGATCGCCCGCAGCTGGGAACTCGTCGACCGCCTCGACCAGATGGTCGGCACCCTCACCGAGACACTGCACGCCGAACTCTCCCCGGCCGGCGTCGACCGACGCGTCGCCGAAGTCCGGGCCGAAGCCGCCGCCACCCTCGCCGCCGCCCAGGCCGAACGCGACGACGCGCGGCAGACAGCCGAAGCCGCCACCCTCGCCGCCACCCAGGCACAACAGATTGCCGCGCAGGCCGCCGCCCGCGCCGAAACCGCCGAGACGCGCGCCGAAACCGCGACCGCCGAAGCCGCGGCGGCCCGCCAGCAGGCCGCGCAGGCACGGACGGAACAGGCCGCCGCGCAGCAACGGGCCGCCGCCGCCGACGCACTGCTGCGGCAGGCCGAACACGACCGCGACACCGTCCGCGAACAACTGGAACAACTGATCCGGCAACGCGACGACGACCGACGTGTCATCGACGAACTCACCCGGGAGGCGGCAGCGGCCACCGCCGCAGCAGCCGACGCCAGCGAAGCCGCGCGCACCGCCGACGACCACCGCCAGCAGGCCGACATTCGCGCCGACCGGGCCGACGCGCAAGCCGAGGCCGCCCGGGCAGACGCCGCCCAGGCGCACGCAGAAACCGCCGCCGCGCGCGAGGCGCTACACCAGGCGCGCGCCGACATCGACCAGTGGCAGCGGCGGGCCGATGCGGCGCAGCACGATACCGACACCGCCCGCGCCGACGCCGACACCGCCCGCGCGGAGACCGCCGCCGCCGTCGCCCGCGCCGACCAAGCCCGACACACCGCGACAGAACTCGCCGCCGCGCTCGACACCGCCCGGGCCGAACGTGACAACGCCCAGGCCCGGGTAACGGAACTGTCCCGCCAAGTCAGCGACCTCGCCACGGCGCTGGCAGCGCTCAGCACCGCCCACCGGCCGGTCGACAACCACCCGGCGGCGCCCGCACAGTGACCTACATCGCATCCACATCGTCACCGATGTGCCAGACTTCGTTAACGCCATGTTTCACCCCGGCGGCGACGGCGTCCGCGCACCGGTGACACGGCAGCAGCGAGCATCGGCCGGATACGCTCGCACACGTCCGGGCGCGGGCCTGCCGCTACCAGGCAGCGCCCGTCGACAGCGGGAATCGCCCGCCCCGTGCACATCGTTACACCTGAAGACCAGCACCACGACCGAGGGGATAGCCGATCATGGGCGAGCGCATGCTGCGCGGAAGCCGTCTGGGAGCAGTCAGCTACGAGTCCGACCGCAACACGGAACTCGCGCCGCGCCAGACCCGCGAGTACCTCTGCGCCAAAGGCCACCAGTTCGAGGTCCCGTTCGCCGTCGACGCAGAGGTGCCGGTGACCTGGGAATGCAAGTTCGACGGCAGCGTCGCCCGGCTGGTCGACGGCAGCGAACCGGAGCAGAAGAAGGCCAAGCCGCCACGCACCCACTGGGACATGCTCCTGGAACGGCGGTCGATCGCCGAACTGGAGGACATCCTGGCCGAACGTCTGCAGGAGGTCCGCAACCGGCGCGGCGGCGTCTGACCACCCACCCCGCCCGACCGGCGGGCAGACCAGACACCGACGCCCCTGACGCCGTACCCCGGCGTCAGGGGCGTCGTCGCGCTCCCGGCCCGGCGTGCCCACTCACCGCGGCGGGTCGACGATCTCCCCTTCGATCGTCGGACCGGCCGCAGCAGCCTGCTGCGCGGAACCGTCCGCAGACCCAGCCGGTGGCCGGTCCGCCGCCGACGGCGGATACACCCGCACCCGGCGCGGCCCGAACATCTCCCCGGCCGCCGCCGACGACATCCGCCGCTCCGCAGCGACCTGAACCCGCCGCCGCACCACCCGCCGCACCTGCGGCACCGCCAACACACCACCGAACACGCCACTGACCAGCCCTGGCGTCGCCAACAACACACCAGCGACCAACCCGAGCAGACCGTCACTGACCTGCTCGCCGGGCGGACGACCGGACTGCGCCGCCGCCCGGAAACTCCGCCAGGCACGCATCCCTTCCCGACGCAACAGCGCCATACCCGCCAGGGAAGCGGCCAGCACCAAGAGCAACGCCCACCCGTAGCCGATCTGATGGGCGATCAGCAGGAAAACGGCGACCTCCAGAACCAGACCAGCCGCCAACGCCAACGGGATCAACCGCACTCCCCGGCGCATGTCACCTCCTGCGAACGTGGCGTCACGTCACCTGTCCAGCATGACACGCGCCGTCGTCACGGCCAGCGCGCCGAAGCCGTGTCACGACGCCGGCCGGTCAACCCGTCCCGGCGGGCCCGAACCCCCCAGACGGTCACCCGCCACAACGCCTCCCGCACGATCGAGGCGCTCATCTTGCTCGCGCCCTGCTCCCGCTCCGCGAACGTGATCGGCACCTCGACGATGCGGAACCCCTCACGGTGTGCCCGCCAGGTCAGCTCCACCTGGAACGAATAGCCCTGCGACGACACACTCGCGTAGTCGATCTTGTCGAGCACCGCGATCCGGTACACCCGGTAACCACCGGTCGCGTCCCGCACCGGCATACCCAGCGCCAACCGCGTGTACAGGTTCGCCCCCTGCGACAGCACCCACCGGTGCCGGGGCCAGTTCACCACCTCACCGCCCGGCACCCACCGGGAACCGATCACCACGTCGGCGTCCCGCGCCGCGTCCAGCAGCTGCGGCAACTGCTCCGGAGCATGCGACCCGTCAGCGTCCATCTCGACCACCGCGTCGTAACCACGCTCCCGCGCCCAGCCGAACCCGGCGACGTAGGCCGCGCCGAGACCCTGCTTACCCGGCCGGTGCAGCACATGCACCTGGCCGTCGGCCGCAGCCAGCTCATCGGCGACCGCCCCGGTACCGTCCGGCGAGTTGTCGTCGGCGATCAGCACGTCGACCTGGGGCACGGCGTCGCGGATCCGGGCGGTGATCAGACGTACGTTCTCCGCCTCGTTGTAGGTGGGAACGACCACCAGCACCCGACCGACACCCGGGTAGCCCTCCGGGCCACCGCCCGCCGACACCGCCTCGCTCACCGTACCTCCGTATCCGAACTGACCACCCGCCGCCGCAGCCACACCGCGGCGACCAGCACCACGCCGGCGAACACCACCAGCACCGCTTCGGGCCAGAAACCCATCCGAGTCGCAAGAGTACGCGTCGCCCCGAGCTCGAGCTCACTCACCACGGCGGCCGCCGTGTTGAACCGGGTCGGCTGCGACACCCGCCCATTCTGATCGACAAACGCTGATATGCCAACGGTCGACGCCATCAACCCGGCCCGACCATGCTCCACCGCCCGCAACCGCACCATCGCCAACTGCTGCGCCGCCTCGGCCTCATTGAACGTCGCGTTGTTCGTCTGCACCGCCAACACCTGCGCACCACCGGTCACCGTGTCGCGAACCAACCCGTCGTAGGCCACCTCGAAACAGATGACGCCGCTGACCGCCACCGGACCCACCCGCAGCACACCCGGCTGCGAACCGGCCACGAAATCCGCCCGGACCAGATCCACCTGATCGGTGACCATCCGCGCCAACCGCCGAAACGGCACATACTCCGCGAACGGCACCGGATGCCGCTTCACGTACACCTGCTCCACGTCGCCACCGGAACCCGGCTCCCACACCAGGCTCACGTTGCGCACCTCCCCGGCACCAGGCCCGTACGCCAACGCACCCACCAGGATCGGCACCCCGACAGCGGCCGCCGCCTCATCGATACTCGCCGCCGCCCGCGGGTCACGCGTCGGATCCACGTCGCTGGCGTTCTCCGGCCACACCACCAGATCCGGCGCCGGCACCTCACCGGCCGCCACCCGCCGCGCCAACCCGACCGTGCCCTGCACATGGTTGTCCAACACAGCCCGGCGCTGGGCGTTGAAATCCAACCCCATCCGCGGCACGTTGCCCTGCACGAGCGCCACCACCACCGAACCCGACGACCCGCCCCCCACCGGCACCAACCCACCCACCAGCAGCACCAGCACCGCCACCCCGAAACCCCCGACCACCAGCGCCAAACCCCGCCACGAACGCCAGGAACGCCACACCCCAGCGGCCACCGCCCCACCGGCCACCGCCACCACGAACGTCACCAACGGCGCCCCACCCACCGCCGCCCACGACAACACCGGCGAATCACCCTGACTGAACGCCAACCGCCCCCACGGAAACCCACCAAACGGCGTCCGACCCCGCAACGCCTCCTGCCCCACCCACAACAACCCGGTCACCACCGGCCACAGCACCACCCGGCGACGATCCACCACCGGCGACACGAACGCCGCCACCGCACCCAGCAACGCCAGGTAACCGGCCTGCAAGCCCGACAACAACACCCACGGCAAACTGCCCGTGTGCAGATTCGTCCAACTCAGCAACGGCGCGAAGAACACCACCCCGGCCACGAACCCCAAACCCGCACCCGCCCGCAACCGACGCCGATGCACCGCCACCGACAACGCCGCCACCCCCACCGGGGCCGCCCACCACCAGCCGTACGGCGGAAAAGCCACCAACAGCGCCGCACCCGACAACACCGCCAGACCGATCGCCCACGGCAACCCCAACGGGCCGTCCACCGCCGCGAGCGCCACCGGCCGCGACCGCTCCGGCACCACCGCCGCATCCACCATCGCCACGTCGAGCCCCACCCGCCAGGCCACCACCCGCGGCAGCCACCGAACCGTCCGACGAAGGCTACCGGCAATCCCGCCCATCCGACGACGACAGCGACAGCCACAGCCGGCGACGCACCGGCCGCCAAACGAGAAATCGGGGCGCGGCCGATCCGGCCGCGCCCCGCGCTCCCAGGCCCCTCCCCCGCCGATGCGGCAGGACGACCGTACGGTGACCTTCGGACCGGCCAACCGGGAACTGGCTGCCCCCGACGGACCGTTGTCTACTGGCCCCGCACGACCACCTGCCCGTACACCGGAAAGTCGCGGCCGGTTCGCGCCGCCTCGCCGACCCTCGCCCACTGGACCTGGCCGATGCGGGCACCACCCGTGGCGATCCACGAGCGGCACCACCACACTGCGACAACAGTCGCTCGGCCAGCGGACGAAGAAACGAAGCGAACAACAGCCGCTTCCCGTGGTAGGACTCAAAGACGGTACGCGGGCCACCCCCGGTGCTGTCAACCCGGCCCAGGGACATCGACCACCGCCACCGGCGTGTCACCACCGGCGTGTCACCGGGCACCCCCGCTCACCCCACGCCGGCCACCCGATCCGCCGCCACGAAGATCTCCCGACCCCGCAGCACCGTCCGCAGACACCGCGGCAGCGGCGTCGGATCCGCCGGCCCGCGCAGCGCCGGATCCTCCGCCACCAGAACCGGCAGGCCGTCCGCCGACACACCCGCCGGCGTCTCCCACACCGCGAACGTCGCCGCCGCGCCCAGCGCCAACGCCCCCTCCTGCGCGGTCTGCACCACTCCCGGTGGCAACGCCCGCCAACCGCCCCTGGTGTGCGCGGCGAACGCCGACCGAACCGCCAACCGCGACGCCGGATTGAAATGCGAAACCGCGGCCCGCACGGCACCCCACGGATCCAGCGGCGTCACCGGCGAGTCCGAACCGAACGCCAACGTGACGCCCACCCCGTGCAACGCACCGAACGGATTCGACGCCAACGCCCGGTCCACGCCCAGCCGGGCCGCGTACATCTGACCCTCACCACCCCACAACCGGTCGAACGCCGGCTGCACGCTAGCCACCACCCCGAACTCGACGAACGCCCCGATCACCCGCTTGTCGACCAACTCGACATGCTCCACCCGGTGCCGACCGGCCCGCAACCGCTCCACCCCGACCTCGCCGGCCGCCACCGCGAAGCCGTCCACGACCGCCGCCACCGCCGCGTCACCGATCGCGTGGAACCCGCCCTGCACCCCCGACCGGACACAGTCCACCAGATGCGCCGCGACCTGATCGGCGGCCAGGAAACAACTGCCGCAGCCGCCGCCATCGACGTACGGCTGCGACAGGTACGCCGTCCGCGACCCCAACGCGCCGTCGGCGTACAGGTCACCACCAGCAGCCACCGCGCCCAACTCCCGTGCCCGGGCCGCCCCCAGAAACTCCCCCCAGTACCCGTACACCTCCGGCAGGCCGTCGCCCGACATCGCCAACACACCGACGAAGTCGGACTCCGACGACGTCTGCGGACCGCCGCACTCGTGCACCGCCGCGATACCCACCCCGGCCGCCGCAGCCAACGCGGCCCGCTGCGCCGAGGTGCGCTGCGCCGGCGTCAACGACCCGAACGCCAGCGCCCGCACCGCGTGATGGTCGTCCTCCCGCACCCACCCTGGCGGATCGGAGCGTTCCGCCAGACCCGGCACCGCCGCCAACATCTCCGACGACACCAGCGCCGAATGGATCGACGCCTGAGACAGGTACACCCGCCGTCCGCCCGACGCCGCCGACAACTGCCGCGCGTCCGGCGGCACCGGCCGCTGCCACGTCGACTCGTCCCACCCGTGCCCCAGCACCACCGCGTCCGGCGGCAACCCCGCCGCGAAGCCGGCCACCCGGTCGACCAGCTCGGCCGGCGAACGCACCGACGACAGATTCAGGCCGGAAAGCACCAGACCGGTGTCGGTCGCGTGCACATGCGCGTCGACGAAGGCCGGGGTCACCAGCGCGCCGGCCAGGTCGACCACGACATCCGCCCGTGGCGCGTCCGCGTCCGCACCCAACCAGCCGATCCGGCCGTCACGCACCAGCAACGCCGTCGCTCCCGGCACCGCCGGGCAGTACAACCTGCCGCCCCGGTACAGGACCGCGGGCAGTCCGGCCTCCGAACCCACCGTACGAGTCGTCATCAGCTCAGTCTGCCGCCACCTGCGCGGGAGACGACACCTACCCGCCCGGAGCCACCGATCGACAACCGAATCACCACCTCGCACCTAGCAAGACCGGAAGACTTACGGCAGACTAGTCAACACACAGGAAATTATCCAGGAGTGCGGTACGCCCCACCGGACGCACCGAGCCAGGAGGACCGATGCCGCAACCCATCTCGGCAGACAGCCCCGGAACCACCCCGACGCTGCCCCAGCCGTACGAATACCAACGCCGCGAACTCGTCGAACCCGACTGGACCCGACTACCCGGCTGGCGCGACGTCACCCCCGACCAGTGGCAGTCCGCCCAGTGGCAACGGGCCCACTGCGTCAAGACCGTCGCCCAACTGCACGCCGTCCTCGGCGACCTCGTCGACGACGGCTTCTACGCCGAACTCGACGCCGACCAGAGCCGACACGCCACCATGTCCATGCTGGTCACCCCGCAGATGATCAACACGATGGTGCCAGCCAGCGCACCCGACACCGACTCCCTGCGGGCCGACCCGATCCGGCGCTACATGCTCCCGCTGGCCAGCGACCGCCGGACCGACTGGCCGTCCCACCCGTACGCCAGCCGCGACTCCCTGCACGAACACGACATGTGGGTGGCGGAAGGACTGACCCACCGCTACCCGACCAAGGTCCTCGCCGAACTCCTCGCCACCTGCCCGCAGTACTGCGGGCACTGCACCCGGATGGACCTGGTCGGCAACTCCACCCCGACCATCGACAAACTCCGCCTGACCCTCAAGCCCACCAACCGCTACCAGGCGCATCTCGACTACCTGCGCGGGCACCCCGGAGTCCGCGACGTCGTCGTCTCCGGCGGCGACGTGGCGAACCTCCCCTGGCGGCATCTCGAAAGCTACCTGCAGAGCCTGCTGGAGATAGACAGCATTCGCGACATCCGGCTGGCCACCAAGGCGCTCATGGGCCTACCCCAGCACTGGCTGCAGCCCGATGTCGTGACCGGCCTGGAACGTGTCGCCCGCACCGCCGCCAGCCGTGGCGTCAACCTTGCCATCCACACCCACGTCAACCACGTGCAGTCACTCACCCCGCTGGTCGCCCGGGCCGCCCAGACCGCGCTCGACGTGGGCATCCGCGACGTGCGCAACCAGGGAGTGCTGATGCGCGGGGTCAACGCCGACCTGCACAGTCTGCTCGACCTCTGCTTCGCGCTCCAGGGCGAAGCCGGCATCCTCCCGTACTACTTCTATCTCTGCGACATGATCCCCAACGCCGAACACTGGCGGGTCCCGGTCCGGACGGCGCAGCAGCTGCAGCACGACCTGATGGGTTATCTACCGGGCTATGCCACCCCACGGATCGTGTGCGACGTGCCCCTGGTCGGCAAGCGTTGGGTGCACATGCTCACCGAGTACGACCGGGAGCACGGCATCTCCTACTGGACCAAGAACTACCGCACCTCACTCGACAGCTCCGACGACCTGGGGCGGCGGTACCCGTACTACGACCCGATCGACACGCTTCCGGAGTCCGGACAGCGGTGGTGGTCCCGGCAACGGACGACCACCACCGGCTGATCCGGCCCGCTGCTCGTCAGCCGCTGAACGCGTCCCGTACGTTACGTCCGGCGTCCTTCGCGTGCTCCCCCGCGTCCTTGGTCCGGGCCTTGCTCGCCTCGGCGGCGCCCTCGGCCCGCATCTGCTCGTTGTCGGTCGCCGCGCCGTAGCGCTCCTTCGCCTGGCCCTTGAGCTCCTCGGCCTTGTTGCGCGCCTTGTCGGTCATGCCCATGGTCGATCACTCCTATCGCGGTACTGACCGGACGGTTTCCGTCCGTGCTTCCTGCATGCCCGGCGTCGTGGGCTTCAAACGGTGCGGCAGTCAGCGTGGTCGCTGGGCCGTTGGGGTGCGCGATGGCGTTGAGCACAACGCCTAGTGCATCCTAGGATGATAGGAAGGGAGCTGCATCCCGGCAG
Organism: Solwaraspora sp. WMMD792; assembly: GCF_029626105.1. Taxonomy (NCBI): domain Bacteria; kingdom Bacillati; phylum Actinomycetota; class Actinomycetes; order Micromonosporales; family Micromonosporaceae; genus Solwaraspora; species Solwaraspora sp. WMMD792. The sequence continues at coordinate 2,163,948 of NZ_JARUBH010000009.1, read as the reverse complement.
CCGTGCCGGGATGACGCCGGGCGACAGACTCAGACGAGTTTCGGCGGACGTGACTCGTACGGGGTGGACAGCACCACCGTCGTGCGAGTGGTGACGTTCGCCGCCGTCCGGATTTCCTGCAGCAGCCGTTCCAGATCCGCCGGGCTCGCCACCCGGACCAGCAACAGGTAGAAGTCCTCCCCCGCCACCGAATAACAGGAATCGATCTCGGCCAGATGCGACAGCCGTTCCGGGGCGTCGTCCGGCTGGGACGGGTCCAGCGGCCGGATCGCGACGAACGCGCTCAACGGCAGCCCCACCGCCTCGTACGACACCCGGGCGGTGTAGCCGTTGACCACCCCGCGCTGCTCCAGCCGGCGCACCCGCTGATGAACCGCCGACACCGACAGGCCCACCCGCTCGGCCAGCTCGGTGTACGACACCCGGCCGTCGGTGGTCAGCGCGGCGACGATAGCGCGATCGGTCTCTTCCACGGCGAGAAACCTACCGTCACCGGGCCAGTGCCCGGGAGATCACCACCCGCTGGATCTGGTTCGTCCCCTCCACGATCTGCAGCACCTTCGCCTCGCGCAGGTACCGCTCCACCGGATGGTCGGCCACGTAGCCGTACCCGCCGAGCACCTGGACCGCGTCGACGGTGACCTTCATCGCGACGTCGGTGGCGAACAGTTTGGCCTTGGCCGCCTCGACGGCGTACGCCCGACCGGCGTCGCGCAACCGGGCCGCGGCCAGGGTCACCGCCCGAGCGGCCGACACCTGGGTGGCCATGTCCGCCAACAGGAACCCCAGCCCCTGCAGGTCGATGATCGGCCGGCCGAACTGCTCCCGCTCCCGGGCGTAGCCGACCGCGTGGTCGAGCGCGGCCTGGGCCAGCCCGACCGCACAGGCGGCGATCCCCAGCCGGCCGGCGGCCAGCGCGGACATCGCCACACCGAAGCCGGAGCCCGCGGCACCGACCAGGTGCTCCGCCGGCACCCGGGCCTGGTCGAACACCAGTTGGGCGACCGGGGAGGAGCGCAGGCCCATGGTGCGCTCCGCCGGCTGCGGCAGCACGCCGGCGGTGCCGGCCGGGACGAACAGACACGAGATGCCCCGCGTTCCAGGTCCGCCGGTGCGGCAGAAGACGTTGTAGAAGTCAGCCACCGCCGCATGGGTGATCCACGCCTTCGTCCCGGTCACCACGTAGTCGTCCCCGTCGCGAACCGCCCGGGTGGTCAGCGCCGCCGCGTCCGACCCGCCCTGCGGCTCGCTGAGGCAGTACGCACCCAGCAGCTCACCGCCGAGCATCTCCGGCAACAGCTTCCGTTGCCGGTCAGTGCCGTACTCGGCCACCGGATAGCAGGACAACGTGTGCACGCTGACCGCCTCGGCGACCGCCAACCAACGGCTGGCCAGCACCTCCAGCACCTGCAGATACACCTCGTAGGGCTGGCCCGCACCGCCGTCGGACTCCGCGAACGGCAGGCCGAGCAGACCGGCCCGGCCGAGGGTGCGGACCACCTCCCGGGGGAACTCGGCCCGCGCCTCGAAATCGGCGGCCCGGCCGGCCAGCTCCCGGTCGGCAAGCTCGGTGGCCAACTCGATCAGGTCGTATGCCTCGGGCGTGGGCAGGACGCGTTCGACGGTCATGGTGGTGCGCTCCAGGGTGGTGAGCGGGCCGGCGCCGGCCCGCGGTGGCGGGCCGACGGTGCCGATCGACACCCAGCAAGCTTAACGTTCGTTTGGCCGCGTCCCGTCGTGGTCCAGTCCCAGGACGCAACCCATCACCGTGCGGGTCCGCGCGACATCGGTGAGCAGCGCGGTGTGGTCGACGACCTGATCCACCGCCCCCAGCACCGGCAGCGCCCGCAGCTCGCGGTCACCGATCGCCGACCACAGTGCCCGAGCGAACCTGGCCGCGTCGAGCACCAGGAACGGCCGGTCCCGGAACGGCCGTACCGTCGGCTCCACCGGTGCGGCCAGCGCGAGCTGGTTGGTCCGCACCGCCAGCAGCTCGTACGCCTGACACAGCCGCCGCTGCCGCACGCTCCACCCGGTCGCCGACAACGCCGCGGCCAACGTCGCGCACAGCCCGTCGTCGTCCGGCAGCCGGGCGAACGCGCTGCCCAGCCACTTGTGGTACGGCGGATAGCAGCGGCCGACCAGCAACGCCAGCCGCATCAGGTCCCGCACGATCCGGGCGGTCACCACCGCGCCGCCGATCTCGTCGCCGACCTCCCCGCACCGGCCGACAAACGGCTCCTCGCCGGCCACCCGGGCCCAGGCCGCGGCCAGCACGTACCGCCAGATGTCCGGTGGGTACCAGGCGAGAACCGCGCGGCGACCGGTCAGCCCACCGGTCGGCCCGGCCGACCGGGCCACCAGCTCCGGCAGGGCGTCGTGGAACACGTCCCCGGCGGTGAACTCGGCGAGCCGTTGAGTGGGGGTGGCGAGCCAGTCCAGCCGGCCCGGCCCGTCGGCCGGATCGAAGCCCAGCACCCGCTGGCACCAGGCAGCCACGTCCGTCACCGTCACCCCGTGCCGGGCACCATCGAGCGCCGGAACTCCCAGACTCCGGTCGGCGTCCGGCGCGAACCTGGTCGGGAAGCCCAGAAAGGTCGCCGGCATTTCCTCGGTGACGGCGGCGCACACCTGGTCGGCCAGGCCGGCGTCGGCGCGGTCGAGGAACACCTGCACCCGTGGACCCCAGTCGTGGTCGCGGGAGCGTTCCGTGTCGAACCCGAACAGCTCCGACCCGGTGTCCATCCGGGCTGCGGCGTAGCGCAGCCGGGGGAACCGGGCGGCGATCGCCGGCGCCACCACCGCGTGATGAAACCGGCGACTCAGCTCCAGGCCGGGCAGGAAGCTCATGTCGGCAGCCTGCCGCACCGCCCCGCCGGCCGTGCCGGACAACCGGCGGTGTCACCGGGCTGTGCGAGGCTGTAGCGCGTGAACCGATCCGACCCCCTGCTCGCCGTCGACGCCCCGAGCCTGTACTTCCGGGCGTACTTCGGGGTGCCCGAGTCCGCCGCCCGCACCGCCGCCGGTGAGCCGGTCAACGCCATACGCGGCTTCCTCGACATGCTCGCCGCGCTGATCACCCGGCGACGGCCGGGGCGACTGATCTGCGCCCTGGACCACGACTGGCGGCCAGACTGGCGGGTGCGGCTGCTGCCGTCGTACAAAGCGCACCGGGTGGCGCCCGACGGCGGGGAAATCGTCCCGGACACCCTGGTGCCGCAGCTGCCGGTGCTGTTGGACGTGCTGTCCGCGCTGGGGGTGCCGGCCATCGGCGCGGCCGGCTACGAGGCCGACGACGTCCTCGGCACGCTCGCCACCCGGCAGGCCGGCCCGGTCGAGGTGGTCTCCGGCGACCGGGACCTGTTCCAGCTGGTCGACGACGAACACCCGGTCCGGTTGCTGTACGTCGGTCGGGGGGTGGCCAAGCTGGAGGACTGCGACGGCGCGGCCGTCGAGCAGCGCTTCGGGGTGCCGCCGGCCGGGTACGCCGACTTCGCCGCGCTGCGCGGCGACCCGAGCGACGGTCTGCCGGGAGTGCCGGGTGTCGGTGCCAAGACCGCCGCGCGGCTGCTGCAACGGTACGGCGATCTGGCCGGGCTGGTCGCGGCACTGGACGACCCACGGTCCGGGTTCGCTCCCGGTCTGCGGGCCCGGCTGGCCGCCGCCCGCGACTACCTGGCGGTCGCGCCGACCGTGGTACGGGTGGCCCGGGACCTTGACCTGGCGGTCGAACCGGTGCGGCTGCCTACCGCACCAGCCGACCCCGACCGGTTGATGGAGCTGGCGGACCGGTGGAACCTCGCGGGTTCCTGCCGGCGGCTGGTCGACGCGATGGCACGGGGCGCCGGCGGGTCCGGCGGTGCGGACGCTAGCGGGTCAGGCGTTGAACCCGTTGAACCCGCCTGACCGGCTCGACGCGTTCTGCTCACCGCTGGAGTTCGAGCCGCTGGTGTTCGAGCCACTGCGCAACGGGGTGAACCCGTTCGGCCGGGCCGGGGGCGGCGGTGGGCTGCTGCGCCGCTCGGCGATCCGCGCGTCAAGGTACGCCGCCGCGGCCCGGTCCTCCTCCGTCGGGGCCGACAGCACCGCGTACACCAGGCCGATCACCACGAGCAGCACCGCCACGCCGATCGGCACCAGCAGGGTGGCCGCGGTCGCCCCGTTGAGCACGCCGGTCGGCTCGTGCAGGTGCACCGACATGGCCGTCATGCCGGTGAAGTGCATGCCGTTGACCGCGACACCCATCAGCAGCGCGGACCCGGTCATCGCCAGCGGCCGGCGGACCGTGACCGCCAGCCACAGCGCCACCGTCGCCGCGATCACCGCGATCACCACGGAGAGCGTCACCCGGCCCGAGGCGTAGCCGATGTCGCCGTTGAGCCGCATCGCGGCCATCCCGGTGTAGTGCATCGCGGCCACGCCCAGGCCGGTGATGACCCCGCCGAGCAGGATCTTCACCAGCGACGGCCGGCCGAAGCCGACCAGGAACAGCCCGAACGCGACTGCGGCGATCGCGATCACCGCGCTGGCGATGGTGATCGCGATGTCGTAGCGGATCTGGGTGCCGGCCACGCTGAAGCCGAGCATCGCCATGAAGTGCATGGTCCAGATGGCGGTGCCACCGATCGCGAAGGCCGACAGCGACAGCCACCAGGCCCGCCGGCCCGGGGTGTCCGACTCGCGGACCCGCACGGCGCAGATCAGTCCGAGAAACGAACCGAGCACCGACAACGCGTAACTCAGTGTGGGTGTGATGAAGCCGTACTCAAAATGATTGATCTCTGCCACGTCCGCCCCCTCAGGCCCAAGCCACAGGCTGGTACTCCCCGGACCGATGGTGAGCAGCCAAAAGGGTCTTCGCAAGCGATCGTTCGGTTGTTTTGCCAGGCCGTGTCGACATCGTGACGCACCACCGGTACCAGCGACTACGTCACGCACCCCGACCATCGACCGGCAGTCACCCCGTCGTCTGGTAGGCCAGTACTCCGCGCTGCAGCGCGGACACCGCCTGCGCGGCCGTCCGCGCCAGCTGCGGCGACGCACCACGGGCCTGGGCCAGCTGCCCGAGCATGTCGGCGACCTGCCGGGCCCACCGGACGAAGTCCCCGGCCGGCATCTCCCCGTCCAGGCTGTCCCCGCTGGCCAGCACCTTGGCCAGCGGCTCGCCCCGGGCCCACCGGTAGATCGGCCAGACAAAGCCGAGATCCGGCTCCCGGGTCGACTCCAGGCCGGCGGCCGCCTCGTCGGCCTCCAGGCTGGCCCAGATCGCGGTGGTGGCGTCCACCGCCGCGGCGACCGCCCCCCGCGGCAGCGCCGCCCGCTCGTCGACGTCGCGGCGGGCCTCGTACACCACCACCGACACCGCAGCGGCCAGCTCCGCCGGCGCCAGACCGTCCCAGACACCTCGGCGCAGGCACTCGGCGACCAGCAGGTCGGTCTCCGTCCAGATCCGGGCCAACATCCGCCCGGCGTCGGTCACCGTACCGTCGGATGTCAGGTAGCCGCGGTCGGTCAGCAGACCGCAGACCCGGTCGAAGGTCCGGGTCAACGATCCGGTCCGGCCGGCCACCCGGGCCCGCAGCTCGTCGGTGTCGCGGGCCAGCCGGTGCCGTCGTTCCGCCCAGCGGGCATGCTCCTCCCGGTCCGGACAGCTGTGGCAGGGGTGCCGACGCAACTCGGCGCGCAACTGGGTGATCCGGTCGTCGTCCCGGTCACCGCGCGCACGCCCCCGGCGGCGAGCGCCGTGGCGACCCAGGCCCGTCCCGGCCACCGCCGCCGCCAGATCCCGCCGGGCCGCCGGGGACCGGTGGTTGAAGTGCTTCGGCACCCGGATCCGGGTCAGCACCTCCGCAGGGACGGTGAAGTCGCCGACCGACACCCGGCCCGCCCACCGGTCCTGGGTCAGCACCAGCGGGCGGGGCTCGCCGAACCCGCCCGCCCCGGGATCCAGCACCACAGCCAACCCGGCCCGCCGACCCGACGGCACCCGGATGACGTCACCGACCCGCAGCCGCTCCAGCGAGTCGACCGCCGCGGTGCGCCGCTGCTGCTGACCCTGCCGGGCCAACTCCCGCTCCCGGTCGGCGATCGCCACCCGCAGATCGAAGTACGCGTCGAAGTCGCCGAGGTCGCAGCGCACCTCGACGCCGTACGCCTCGATGGTCTCGGTGTTGCGCTGCGCCTGCCGGGCCAGGCCGACCACCGACCGGTCCGCCTGGAACTGGGCGAAGGACGACTCGAGCAGCTCCCGGGCAGCGTCGAAACCGACGGTGCCGACCAGGTTGACCGCCATGTTGTAGGACGGTCGGAAACTCGACCGCAGCGGGTAGGTCCGGGTCGAGGCGAGCCCGGCGACGTGCCGCGGATCGACCTCCGGCGACCAGACCACCACCGCGTGGCCCTCCACGTCGATGCCGCGCCGGCCGGCCCGCCCGGTCAGCTGGGTGTACTCGCCCGGGGTCAGGTCGACATGCGCCTCCCCGTTGAACTTGACCAGCCGCTCCAGCACCACACAGCGGGCCGGCATGTTGATCCCCAACGCCAGCGTCTCGGTGGCGAACACGGCCTTGATCAGGCCTCGGACGAACAGCTCCTCGACGACCTCCTTGAAGGCCGGCAGCATGCCGGCGTGGTGCGCGGCGAGACCGCGTTCCAGCCCGTCCAGCCAGCCCCAGTAGCCGAGCACCGACAGGTCCTCGGCCGGCAGACTGGACAGCCGCGCCTCCACCAGCCGACGGATCTCGGCGCGCTCGTCCGGGGTGGTCAGCCGGAGCCCGGCGGCCAGACACTGGGCGACGGCGGCATCGCACCCGGCCCGGCTGAACACGAACAGGATCGCCGGCAGTAGGCCCTCCCGCTCCAGGCGTTCGATCACGTCCGCCCGCAGCGGCGGACGCCAACGCGGGCCGCGACCACCGGACCGGCCCCAGCCCGGCCCGTGGGTACGGCCGTCACCGAGTTCCAGCCGGCGCAGCATCTCCCGGCTGTAGCGCAGCAACTCCGGATGCACGTCGTGTTTGCGGGCCGCGTCGGCGTCGTGGAACAGGTCGAACATCCGCCGCCCCACCAGCATGTGCTGCCACAGCGGGACAGGACGGTGCTCGCTGACCACCACCTCGGTCTCACCGCGGACGGTGACCAGCCAGTCGGCGAACTCCTCGGCGTTGGACACCGTCGCGGACAACGACACCAGGATGACCGACGACGGCAGGTGGATGATCACCTCCTCCCAGACCGCGCCCCGGAACCGGTCGGCCAGGTAGTGCACCTCGTCCATCACCACGTAGGCCAGGCCGTCCAGAGTGGCCGAATTGGCGTACAGCATGTTGCGCAGCACCTCGGTGGTCATCACCACCACCGGCGCGTCGCCGTTGATCGCGTTGTCCCCGGTCAGCAGCCCCACCTGGGCGGCACCGTACCGGTCGACCAGGTCGTGGTACTTCTGGTTGGACAGTGCCTTGATCGGGGTGGTGTAGAAGCACTTGCGCGGCGGGCCGCCGGCCGGCGCGGCACCGGCGCGCAGCGCCAGGTGGACCGCGAACTCGCCGACCACCGTCTTGCCCGCCCCGGTCGGCGCGCAGACCAGCACCCCGCTGCCCCGTTCCAGGGCCTGGCAGGCGGCCCGTTGGAAGTCGTCCAGGTCGAAGCCGAGATCGAGGGTGAACTCCCCGAGCGCGGGAAAGGCGGCGGCCTGCGCGGCCCGGCGGCGCGCTGCGGCGTACCGCTCGGCGGGGCTCGACATACCGCAAGATTAATCGCAGCCGGCCGGTGGCGTCCCGGTCAGGGGTCTCGTCACTCCTGAGCGCCGAGGGTCGAGCAGCGGCGGCGTCCACGCGGGTTAGGGCAACCTACCGGGCCGCCGAGCCGGCTCGATAAGGTGCAGGCGTGCCGGATCATCCCGAACGCCCCCGCCCCGACGTATCCGCCGGTCCCGGGTACGAACCGGCCGACCGGCCACGACGCCGCCCGGTCGAGGCGGTCCTGTTCGACTTCCACGGCACACTGGCCCAGGTCGAGGACCCGGTCCGCTGGGTCACCCAGGGTGCCGAGGCGTGCGGGGTGGCCCTGGACCGGGGGCGGGCTACCGTCCTCGCCGACCGGCTGCTGACCGCCGGCCGGGCAGGTGGGCCACTGCCCACCCGGGTCCCCCCGCAACTGGCCGAGGTGTGGGCCGACCGCGACCTGTATCCGCAGGCGCACCGGGCCGCGTACACCGGGCTGGCCGCGACGGTCGACAGCGGGGTGGACGGCCTGGCCGACGCCCTCTATCAGCGGCTGCTCGGCCCGGACGGGTGGCTGCCGTACGCGGACACCGCCGCGACGCTACGGGCCCTGCACGCCGCCGGGGTGCCGGTCGCCGTGGTCAGCAACATCGGCTTCGACATCCGTCCGCACTTCGCCGCCTGGGGCCTGGCCGACCTGATCGGCGCCTGGGCGTTGTCCTACGAGGTGGGCCGCTGCAAACCCGACCCGACGATCTTCCTGCGGGCCTGCGGGATGCTGCGGGTCGATCCGGAGCGGACCCTGATGGTGGGCGACACCCCGGCCGACGCGGGCGCCGTACGGGCCGGCTGCGCGGCGCTGGTGCTGCCGGCGGCCGACCCGGGTCGGGCCAACGGACTCGCGGCCGTGCTCGACCTGGCCACCGGCGAACCGGACCGGTGATCACAGCAGCAGCCGCAGTGCTCCCGGCACAGCCGTGACGGTCACCGGCAGCGGCCCGAGCCGTTCACCGTCGGCGTAGCAGACCAGATCCGGCGCGTCGATCGTCACCTGGCGGGCCCGGAGGCTGCGCACCATCGGATGGTCGACGTGACTGCCCCGCCGAACCTGCGGTTTGATCCGGATCAGCGTACGGCGGGTGACCGGCCCGGCCACCACCACGTCGAGCAGGCCGTCGGTCGGGTCGGCCGCCGGGCAGATCCGCATCCCGCCGCCGTAGCTGGCGCAGTTGCCGACCGCGACCAGCACCGCGTCGAACTCGTCCGGCTCGCCGTCGCACACCATCCGGTAACGGCGCGGCCGCAGCCGTGCCAGCTCGACCAGGACCGCCAGGTCGTAGCGGCGCGGCCCGGACGGCCAGCGCATCCGGTTGGCCCGCTCGTTGACGACCGCGTCGAACCCGGCGGCCAGCACCGCGCCGAACCACCGGTCCGGCCGGCCGAGCACGGACACCCGGGCCAGGTCGACGGGCCGGCTCCGGCCGGCGCGCAGGGCGGCGGCGATCACCGCCGCCGCCCGGGCCGGATCGGCGGGAAATCCGGTGCCGGCGGCGAAGTCGTTGCCGGTGCCGGTCGGCACCGGACCCAGCGGGACACCGGTGCCGGCGAGCGCCTGCAGGGCGAGGTGCACGGTGCCGTCGCCGCCGACGGTCACCACCGCGGCCGCACCACCGTCCACCGCGGCCCGGCAGGCGCTCGCCGCCTGGTCGGCGGTGATGGCGGTCAGCAGCCGCACCGGCCGGCCGGTCGCCGCCAGCAGGTCACGGACCAGCGGCAGGACTGCCGCGTGCCGGCCACGGCCGGCCGCCGGGTTCGCCAGCACCGCCACCGAGCCGGGCACGACGGCGGACGGACCGCCGGCCGGCCCGGTCACGTCATGTCGTCGTAGCGACGCTCGATCGGCAACGGTTTCGGCACCGGCTGGGTCGGCACGACCGGGGTGACCGTCTCGGTCCGCTCGGCGACCGCGACCGGCTGCGGGTCGTCGTCCAGCGGCGACGCCTCGTCGTCGTCCAACCCGGCGTACACCTCCTTGCCCCGGCCACGGCGCTTGTCGTTGAGGAACGCCACCCCGACCGCGACGAAGTACAACAGCGCCAGGCACAACGCCAGCAGGGTCATCCCGAAGGGGCCGGGGTCCGGGGTGGCGACCGCCGCGAACGCGAAGCAGACGAAGACCACCGCTCGCCACCAACTGAGCAGGCGTCGCGCACTGACCACACCGGTGAAGTTGAGCATCAGCAGCACCAGCGGGAACTCGAACGCGACCCCGAACAGCAGGATCATCGTGGTCACGAACGAGATGTACCGGGTCACCTCGAGCTGGGTGGACAGCCCGGTGACGCCGGCTTCCAGCAGGAACGCCAGGCCCTTGTCGACGACGAAGTAGGCGAGCATTGCACCGGCCAGGAACAGCGGTGCCGCGATCGAGACGAAGACGTACGCCCACTTGCGTTCATGCCGGTGCAGACCAGGGGCGATGAAGGCCCAGAGCTGGTAGAGCCAGACCGGTCCGCCGACGATCAGGCCGATCCAGAGCGCCAGCTTCAGCTTCAGGACGAAGCCGTCGGCCGGGGACAGCTGCAGGAAGTCCCGGCAGGTGCCGTCGGCGGTCACCTCTCCGGTGTCGGGCAGCTGGCAGTACGGCTGCTTGAGCAGCTGGAACGCCGGATCCGCGAGGAAGTAGCCGACGATCAGGCCGGCGACGATGGCCAGCGAGGCCCAGAACAGCCGGGTACGCAGCTCACGGAAGTGCTCGATCAGGGTCATCGAGCCGTCGGAGGCACGGTCGAACTTGCTCGGACCGCGCCGACGCAGGGCGAAGCCCACGGCAGGAGACCTTTCCGGTCAGTTGGCGTCGCGGACGCGCTGCGACTGATCGGCCGCCGGGGCCGGCGGCGGCTGGTAGCCCGGCTGATGCACGCTGGTCGGCTCGATCACCGGCTCGGCCTGGTACGGCGCGCGGCCGTGCTGGGCGTCGGCCTTCTCCCCGAGGTCCTTGTCGTCGTCGGCGAGGCTCTTGGTCTCGGCCTTGATGATCCGCAGGGAGCGGCCAAGCGACCGCGCCGCGTCCGGCAGCCGTTTGGCGCCGAAGAGCAGGATCAGCACGACCACAAGTACGGCGATGTGCCACGGCTTCAGGGCTTGCATGGCATAGCTCCAGTCGGTGCGTCGGGTGGTGATGAGCCCATCGTACGTGCGTTCGCGGGGTCCGCCACCTGCCAGACCGGGTCAATCTGGCCTGGTCGGTGAAGTCTCAACCACGATCAACTGACCCGTCAACCACAGCGGGCACAACGCTCGCCGGCACCGCGCGGGCAGTGGCCGAACAGGCCAGGTTGGCGTGACCGGCTGGTCAGCCGGACCTGTCCGGCCGGTCCCCGGGCCGTTCCGGCCGTGGACCCGTGGCCGCCAGGCTCTGCTCCAGCTGCGCCAGCCGCAGCTGGAGCTGCTCGGCCTGCGCCGCCAACGCCTCCGCTTCGCCCTGGCGGCGCTGCAGGGCGAGCGCGGCACGGCGTAGCGCCGGCAACCGGGTCAGCACCGGGCGGACCGCCCCGACGAGCACCAACAGCGCGCATCCCAGCACAGCGAGAACGATCCAGGTCAGCACCTGAGCAGACTAGCCGCTAGCGGACAGGTCCGCAGCCGGCGCAGCGCCGGGTACGGCGTACGCGGCAAGCGCGGCGGACGCGGCCGCGTGCACCTGCGCGACCAGCTGTGCCGGGGCGACCACCGTGACGTCCGGGCCGAGCCCGAGCACGAACCGGCGGGCCCAGGCCAGGTCGGTGACCCGCATGGTGACCAGCCACTCGCCGTTCGGTTCGACCCGGACGTCCTCGCACGGGTAGTACTCGGTGATCCACCGGCCGCACCGGCCGACCCGCAGGACCACCGACGGTAGGCCCGGCGTCGGTTGGAACGCGGCCTCCCGGGGTTCGTGCCGACCGGCCTGCGGCGGTACGGCGGCCGGCTGGTCCAGCTCGACCAGGGCGTCGACCCGGTCGGCCCGGAACAGCCGGACCGCCTCGGCCCGCCGGCACCAGGCCTCCAGATAGCCCCGACCGCCGATCATGAGCACCCGGATCGGGTCGACGACCCGGTCGGTGGTCTCGTCGCGGGCTGCCGTGTAGTAGGTGATCCGTACCGCCCGGCCGCTCTGTGCCGCCGACCGCAGCCGGTCCAGCCGGGCCGTGTCTCCGGGCAGGCGTACCGCGACCGGGGCGCCGGCCGACTCGCCCGCCGCGTCCTCGATCTTGGCCAGCGCCCGCTCGACGGCGTCCCGGTTGGCCAGCCCCGGCGTCTCGGCCAGCATCCGCAGCGCCACCACCAGGGCCAGTGCCTCGTCCGGCGTCAGCCGCAACGGTCGGTCGATCCCGGCGTCGTAGGTGATCGTCACCCGGTCGCCGTCGAACGCCATGTCGATCAGGTCGCCGGGGCCGTAGCCGGGCAGCCCGCACACCCACAGCAGCTCCAGGTCCTCCCGCAGCTGACGCGCGCTGGTGCCCAGGTCGGCGGCGGCTTGGGCGATCTCCACACCTGGCCGGGCCAGCAGGTAGGGCACCAGGTTGAGCAACCGGGCGAGTCGGTCTGCGGAGGCCCGCGAGCCGGTCGGTCGGGACGTGGTCATCCCCGCACCTCCGCACCGGCCGGCTGGTGCGCCACCACGATCTCCTTCAGCCGCTGGATCACCAGCTCGCGCAGCTCCGGTGGATCGAGCACCCGCACGTCGGCGCCGTACCTGGCCAGCTGGCCGGCGAGCGCCTCCGGCTCGGCATAGCGCAGGGTCAGCCGGTCCCCGTCCGGGCCCGGGACGCAGGACTCCGCGCCGCGCCGCAGGCCGGCGGCCCGGCCCGGCCCGGTCAGCACGGTGGCCACCCCGGTACGTTCGACCGGGTCCGACCAACGGGCGACGTGACTGATCAGGTCGACGCCGGTCGGCGGGGAAAAACTGCCGGCCCGACCGGTGAGCCGCACCGCGCCCACCACCCGGGACAACCGGAAGCAGCGGGTAGCCTCGCGGTCCTGGTCGTGGCCGACCACGTACCAGCGGCCCCGCCAGCAGACCACTCCCCAGGGCTGCAGCCGCCGCCGGGTGGGGGTGTCGCCGCTGGGCACCCGGTAGTCGAAGGTCACCGGACGCCGGTCGCGGGCCGCGGCGGTCAACGCGGCGAACGCCGGGTCGACCGTGACCACCGGTTCCACCCCGAGGGTGGCCTGCGGATCCACGTCGATGCCGGCGGCCCGCAACTTGGCCAGTCCGGACGAGGCGGCGGCGGCCAGCCCGGCGTGCTGCCACAGCCGGGCGGCGATGCCGACGGCGGCGGCCTCCTCCGGCTCCAGCGGGATCTCCGGCAGCGCGTACTCGCGGTGGGCGATCCGGTAGCCCGGTTCGCTGTCGAAGGCGCTGGCCGCGCCGGTTTCCAGCGGCACGCCGAGGTCGCGCAGCTCCGCCTTGTCCCGCTCGAACTTGCGCTGGAAGGCCTCGTGGTCACGGACGTCGGACGGATCGTGTTCGTAGCCAGGTACGGTCGCGGCGATCTGCGCGGCGGTCAGGAAGCGCCGCGTCGACAACAGGCAGATCACGAGATTGACCAGGCGTTCGGTCCGGTTGCGGGACACGGCACGACGCTAGCAGTGTCGGCGGGGCAGCGGCCGCCCCGCCCGGCCGCTGTACGAGGGTGCAGGTTAGCGTGCCCGGCATGGTGCGATGGCGTGACGGCAAGGTCACCGCGGTCCGGCGGCGGTGGCGCGGGGCGGTCGAACTGGACGTCGTGGTCGACGGGGAGCCGGTACGCGCGGTGGCCTATCCGGCGCTGGTCGGCGAACCCGAACCCGGCGACCGGGTGCTGCTGAACGTATCGGCACTGCTGATGGGGCTCGGCACCGGCGGATACGCCCTGGTGGTGGCGGTGCCGGACCGGCTGCCGCCGGACCCGCCAGGCGGGCGGGACCGCTCCGACGGGCATCTGGTGAAGGCCCGCTACACCCCGCTGCAGGCGATCGTGTGCGGGGTCGACGAGGAGGCGTCACCGCACCGGCAGGTGCTGGCCGACGCCGAGGACCTGGCCGGGATGCCGGTGGTCACCGCCGACCTGCACTCGGCGCTGCCGGCGATCGTCGCCGGCGTCCTCGCCGACCGGCCCCGGCTGCGCGTCGGGTACGTGATGACCGACGGCGGGGCGCTGCCCGCCGGCTTCTCCCGGACCCTCGACGGGCTGTCCGCAACACTGGCCGGCACGGTCACCGTGGGCCAGTGCTTCGGCGGCGATCTGGAGGCCACCACCGTGCACAGCGGGCTGCTGGCGGCCCGGCACGTGCTGGCCGCCGACGTGACGGTGGTCTGCCAGGGTCCGGGCAACCTCGGCACCGGCACCAGGTGGGGCTTCTCCGGCGTCGGGGTGGGCGAGGCGGTCAACGCCGCCGCCGTACTCGGCGGGCGACCGGTCGGTGCGCTGCGCATCTCCGCCGACGACCCGCGGCCGCGCCATCGCGGCCTGTCGCACCACAGCGGCACCGCGTACGGCCGGGTGGCGCTTGCTCCGGCGGACCTGGTGGTCCCGGCGGACCTGCCGGCGGAGATCGCCGACGACGTGGCCGCCGCGCTGGGTCAACTGGTAGCGCCGATCGGCCGGCACCGTGCGGTACGGGTCGCCACCGACGGTCTCGACGCGGCGTTGCGGGCCAGCCCGGTGCCGCTGCGCACCATGGGCCGGGACCTGGCCGGCGACCACACGTACTTCCTGGCCTGCGCGGCCGCCGGCCGGCACGCGGCGGCGCTGGCCGGCGGCGACCAGTGACCCGACAGCGCTGACCCGGCGGCGACGGTGACGGCGACGGCTGACCCGGCGGCACCGGCTCAGCTGACGATGATCAGGACCGCCCAGGCACCCAGGATGAGCGCCAACGCCGTGGCGAGCACCCAGGTGGGCACGGTGTACTCGCCGCGGCGGTTGCGGGCGATCTCCGCAGCGATCTTGTTGCGCCGCCGCTCGAGCCAGGTCTCGGTCCGGGGAAACGGACTCGGCCGGCCGGCGGCGGACGGCGGCGCGGGATCGTCGCGGGTGGGGTCAGCCATCGTCTGGTGAGCTTACCGTCACATGCTCGCGATCAGCCGCTCCACCCGCTCGTCGTAGGCCCGGAACGGGTCCTTGCACAGCACGGTCCGCTGGGCCTGGTCGTTCAGCTTGAGGTGGACCCAGTCGACGGTGAAGTCCCGCCGCTTCTCCTGGGCGTGCCGGATGAACTCCCCGCGCAGCCGGGCCCGGGTGGTCTGCGGCGGTGTCTCCTTCGCCTCGAAGATCTCCGGATCGGTGGCCACCCGGTCGACCTGGCCGCGCCGCTCCAGCAGCGCGTACAACCCGCGGCCGCGGCGCAGGTCGTGGTACGCCAGATCCATCTGTGCGACCCGCGGGTGGGACAGCGGCAGATCGTGCTTGCGCTGGTAGCGCTCGATCAGCTTCAACTTGGTCACCCAGTCGATCTCCCGGGCGACCGGATCCAGGTCACCGGTCTCGACCGCCCGCAGTGCCCGGCCCCACAGCTCGACGACCCGTTTGGCGGTCTGGTCGCCGCCCCGGCGTTCGACGAACTCGGTCGCCCGGGCCAGGTACTCCTGCTGGATCTCCAGCGCGCTGACCTCCTTGTTGGAGGCGAGGCGGATCTTGCGCCGGCCGGTGATGTCGTGGGAGACCTCGCGGATCGCCCGGATCGGGTTCTCCAACGACAGGTCCCGCATAACGACACCGGCTTCGATCATCCGCAGCACGATGTCCGCGCTGCCGACCTTGAGCAGCGTGGTCACCTCGTTCATGTTGGAGTCGCCGACGATGACGTGCAGCCGGCGGTACCGCTCGGCGTCAGCGTGCGGTTCGTCGCGGGTGTTGATGATCGGCCGGGACCGGGTGGTCGCCGAGGAGACGCCCTCCCAGATGTGCTCGGCCCGCTGGGACAGACAGTAGACCGCCCCGCGCGGCGTCTGCAGCACCTTGCCGGCGCCGCAGATGAGCTGCCGGGTGACCAGGAACGGGATGAGCACGTCGGCCAGTCTGCCGAACTCGCCGTGCCGGGACACCAGGTAGTTCTCGTGGCAGCCGTACGAGTTGCCGGCCGAGTCGGTGTTGTTCTTGAACAGGTAGATCTCGCCGGCGATGCCCTCGTCGTGCAGCCGCTTCTCGGCGTCCACCAGCAGCCCTTCGAGGATCCGCTCGCCGGCCCGGTCGTGCGCCACCAGGTCGGTGACCGAGTCACACTCCGGCGTGGCGTACTCCGGGTGGGATCCGACGTCGAGGTAGAGCCGGGCCCCGTTGCGGAGAAAGACGTTGCTGGACCGCCCCCAGGAGACCACCCGGCGGAACAGGTAGCGCGCCACCTCGTCCGGCGACAGCCGCCGCTGGCCGCGGTAGGTGCAGGTGACACCGTACTCGGTTTCGAGCCCGAAGATTCGCCGTTCCATGACCAGACATTAGCCGCCCCGAGGGCTCCGTGGTCAGTCTCGGGCGACCTGTCGGACGAACTACGCCCGACAGGTCGCTTTCGCGCAGAGTTATTGGCCAGATGCGTATGGCGACTCGGCGGCGGAGAGCCGGGCCGTGAACTCCCGACAGCGGCCGTAGTCCGGCAGCAGGCCGTCGGCGCGGGCCTGGGCCAGTGTCGGGGCCGCGTCGTCGCGGGCGGACAGCTGTGGCGCGGCGACCGGCCAGTCGATGGCCAGGTCGGCGTCAAGAGGATGCACGCCGTGCTCGGCGCGCGGGTTGTAGGTGGTCGAGCAGAGATAGTTCAGGGTGGCGTCGTCGGACATCGCGCAGAACCCGTGCCCGAGTCCTTCGCTGAGGTAGACCGCGCGGCGGTCCACGTCGTCCAGCCGCACCGCCGTCCACCGGCCGAACGTCGGTGAACCGACCCGCAGGTCGACGATCACGTCGACCACCGCGCCCCGTACGCAGCTGATGTACTTGGCCTGGCCGGGCGGCACGTCGGCGAAGTGGATGCCCCGGACCACGCCGCGCGCCGAGACCGACAGGTTGCCCTGGGCCAGCCGCAGCGGATGCCCGACCGCCCCGGCCAGGTGGTCGAAGCGGTACCACTCCATGAACAGCCCACGCGGGTCACCGTGCTGCTGCGGGGTGACCTCCCAGGCACCCTCGATCTCGAGCTCCCGGATCTTCATCAGGCCTCCTCGGCCGGTCCGGCATCGGACAACCGGTGGTCGTGGCGCTCCTCGAGCAGGCTCAGCAGGTAGCTGCCGTAACCGCTCTTGGTCAGCGGCTCGGCGAGGGCACGAAGCTGACCGTCGTCGATCAGTCCGGCGCGCCAGGCGGACTCCTCGACGCAGCCGATCTTCATGCCCTGGCGCTCCTCGATCACCCGGACGAACTCAGCGGCCTGCATCATCGAATTGAACGTGCCGGTGTCCAGCCAGGCCGTCCCCCGGTCCAGCACGGTCACCGACAGCTGACCGGCCCGGCGGTACGCCTCGTTGACCGCAGTGATTTCCAGCTCCCCGCGGTCGCTCGGTTTCAGCCCTGCGGCGATCTCCACCACCTGGTTGTCGTAGAAGTACAGTCCGGGCACCGCGTAGCGCGACCGAGGCCGCTTCGGCTTCTCCTCGATCGACAGGACCCGGCCGGCGGCGTCGAAGTCGACCACGCCGTACGCCTCGGGGTTGGCCACCGGGTAGGCGAAGATCAGGCCGCCGGTCAGGTCGGCGTGGTCGGACAGCTTCCGGCCCAGACCGATGCCGTGGAAAATGTTGTCGCCCAGGATCAGCGCGACGGACTCATCGCCGATGAAGTCCGCGCCGAGCACGAACGCCTGGGCGATGCCTTCCGGCCGGGGCTGGGCCCGGTAGCTCAGCCGCAGACCGAACTGCGCGCCGTCGCCGAGCAGTCGTCGGAACTGCGGCTGATCCTCCGGTGTGGTCACGACCAGGATCTCCTGGATGCCGGACATGATCAGGGTGGCGAGCGGGTAGTAGATCATCGGTTTGTCGAAGATCGGCATGAGCTGTTTCGACACGGCGCGAGTGATCGGCCAGAGCCGAGATCCGGTACCGCCGGCGAGTAGGATTCCACGCACGGCGGGAGCCTACCGGCCTAACCACCCACAGCAACCGTCAACGGGCTCCCTGTACGGGCCGGTCACGGATGTCGGACCCTTCGTCCGACACCTGCTGGGCCGGTCGTGCACCAGTCCATTGCCGGTCCCGGCGGGGACATCGTCGGATAGCCGTCACCGGCGATCCCCCGGTCGACGGTGCCGGTGTCCCGTAGACTCCCGGACCTGTGAGAGTCCTCGTCACCGGCGGTGCCGGCTTCATCGGTTCCGAATTCGTCCGGATGCTGCTCACCGATCCGAACGCTCCGGTCAGTCCGGCTACGGTGACCGTGCTGGACAAGTTGACCTATTCCGGCAATCTCGCCAACCTGGCCCCGGTCCGCGACGACCCACGGCTGACCTTCGTCCAAGCGGACATCTGCGACGCCGCCGCCGTCGACCGGGCACTCGCCGGACAGGACATGGTGGTGCACTTCGCCGCCGAGTCGCACGTCGACCGGTCGATCACCGGTGCCGCGGAGTTCGTGACCACCAACGTGGTGGGCACCCAGACCCTGCTCGACGCGGCGCTGCGCCACGGGACGAACCGGTTCGTGCACGTCTCGACCGACGAGGTGTACGGGTCGATCGACGAAGGGTCGTGGACCGAGGACTGGCCGTTGTCGCCGAACTCGCCGTACTCCGCGTCCAAGGCCGGCTCCGACCTGCTGGCCTTGGCCTACCACCGGACACACGGCATGGACGTTGTGGTGACCCGCTGCTCCAACAACTACGGGCCGTACCAGTTCCCGGAGAAGGTCATCCCGCTGTTCGTCACCAACCTGCTGGACGGCGGTACGGTGCCGCTGTACGGCGACGGCGGCAACATCCGGGACTGGCTGCATGTGCGGGACCACTGCGTGGGCATCGCGCTGGTCGCCGCCGGCGGGCGCGCCGGCGAGGTCTACCACATCGGCGGCGGGACCGAACTGACCAACAAGGAGCTCACCGCCCGGCTACTGGACGCCTGTGGGGTGGGGTGGGAACGGGTCGTCCCGGTCACCGACCGCAAGGGGCACGACCGGCGCTACTCGCTGGACATCAGCAAGATCTCCCGCGAGCTGGGCTACGCCCCGAGTGTCACGCTGGACGAAGGACTGGCCGACACGGTCCGCTGGTACCGGGAGAACCGGTCCTGGTGGGAGCCGCTGAAGAAGCCCGTGGCGTCGTCGTGACCGCGGCCGACCGGTGGCTGGTCACCGGTGCCGGTGGGATGCTGGGGCGGGACCTGCTGGCCGCGTTGGCCGACCACCGGGAAACCCGGTCGGTGACCGCGCTGACCCGTACCGATCTGGACATCACCGACCCGGCGGCGGTCGCTGCCGCGGTCGACGGGCACCAGCTGGTGATCAACGCCGCAGCGTGGACCGACGTGGACGGCGCGGAGGAGGCCGAGGACGCCGCCACCGCCGTCAACGGCACCGCCGTGGCGCATCTGGCCCAGGCGTGCGCCGACCGTGGGGCGCACCTGGTGCACGTCTCCACCGACTACGTGTTCGCCGGCGACGGCACCTCCCCGTACCCGGAGGACGCCCCGACCTCGCCGGTCAACGGGTACGGCCGCAGCAAGCTCGTCGGCGAGCAGGCCGTCGCCCGACTGCTGCCGGAGCGCGGCTACGTGGTGCGGACCGCGTGGCTCTACGGAGCGCACGGACCGAACTTTGTCGCGACCATGCTGCGGCTGGCCGGTGAGCGCGAACACCTCGACGTCGTCGACGACCAGCATGGTCAGCCGACCTGGTCGTACGCCCTCGCCGACCAGCTGGTCATGCTGGCCGGGGCGGCGGTCGCCGGCACCGCCCCCGCCGGGATCTACCACGGTACGGCGAGCGGGCAGACGACCTGGTGCGGGCTGGCCCGGGAGGCGTTCGCGCTGCGCGGCCTCGACCCGGCGCGGATCCGCCCCACCACCAGTGCGGACTTCCGCCGGCCCGCCGCCCGGCCGGCATACTCGGTGCTCGGACATCGGCGTTGGGCGCTCGCCGGGCTACCGGTCATGGCAGACTGGCGGAGCATGCTCTCCACCGCGTTGCGCGACCCGGCGTTCGGCGGCTGACCTCCACGGGCCACCGGACCAGCGGGCAGGACAGGCACGCCGCGCCAGAGGCGGCCCGGATTTCCCAGGCCCAGGAGAGAAACCGAAATGTCGGAAATAAACCCTGAACTCAGTACGTCGTCCGGCCTGCCCCGGGTCAGTGCCGTCGTGCTGGCCTGGGGCGCGGAACCGCTGCTGCGCCGATCGGTGGAAGCCCTGCTCTCCTCGGTGAAGGTCGACGTCGACGTGGTCTTGGTCGACAACGGATGCACCACCGACGATGTCACCGTGCTGCGGGAGGTTCCCGGCGTCACGGTGGTCGGCGACGGCAGCAACGTCGGCTTCTCCGCCGGCTGCAACGTCGGCGTGGCCGCCGCCGACGGCGAGTACGTGGCGTTGGTCAACGGCGACGCGGTGGTCGAGCCGACCACCCTCGCCCGGCTGGTGGACGAGCTCGCCGACCCGGGCATCGGCATCGCCGCCGGCGCGGTGCGGCTGGCCGACGAGCCGGACCTGCTCAACTCCCGCGGCAACGAGGTACACGTGCTCGGGTTGAGTTGGATCGGCGGGTTCCGCGAACGGGAGACCCGCACCGAGCCGACCGACACCGCCGGTGCGATGGGCGCCTGCCTGGTGACCCGGCGGGCGCACTGGGAGCGGCTGGAGGGTTTCGACCCGCACTACTTCGCTTACCACGAGGACGCGGACCTGTCGATCAGAACCTGGCGAGTCGGTCTGCGAGTGGTCAACGTGCCGGACGCGGTGGCGCTGCACCGCTACGAGTTCAGCCGCAACAGCTTCAAGTTCTACCTCGTCGAACGCAATCGGGTGATGTTCGTGGCCACGACGTGGGGCGCCCGGTCACTGGCGCTGCTCGGTCCGCCGCTGCTGGCCCTGGAGCTGGCGATGCTGGTGCTGGCGGCCCGGCAGGGCTGGCTGGCCGACAAGGTCCGCGGCTACCGGTGGCTGTGGCAGCACCGCAGCCACCTGCGGCGACGCCGGGCACGGCTGCAGGCCGAGCGGACCGTCCCGGACCGGGTCTGGATGCGGGTCCTCACCGACCGGCTGGACACCCCGCTGATCGACCCGCCGGGCAGGACGGTGTTCAACGCCGTACTGTCCGCGTACTGGCGGACGGTGCGGCGCTGGGTGTGACGCACCCGGGCCGAAACGCGGCCCCGGGCGCGGCACACCGCGCCCGGTCAGTCCTGTTCGGTGGTGCCGGAGTCGCCGGCGGCGTCCTCCAGGTCGGCGGAGGCGGCCGAGGAGGTCGGCTTCTCCGGTGTCGACTCGGGCACCCGGGGACCGCCGGACCGGCCCGCTTCTGCCGACGAGGGCTCGTCCGCCGAGGCGGCGGCACCGCCGTCGAGCAGCGCGGTCAACGCGGCGCCGGTGATCCGACGGAAGGTCCGGCCACGGCGGCGGCGGTCGAGCACCGCCACCTCCAACTGGTTGGCGGCGATGCTGCGGGTCGCACCGTTCTCGCCGCCCACTTCGGCCAGGGCCCGCACCGCGAGCCCGACGGCGTCGGACAGCGACATGTCGGCCCGATGGTCGGTACGCAGCACACCGGCGATCGTCTCGGCGTGACCGCCCATCGCCATCCAGCCCGGTTCGTCGGTGACCGAGCCGTCGTAGGTCAGCCGGTAGATCTCGTCAGCGGCCGGCTCCAGCCCGACCTCGGCGACGCAGATCTCCACTTCGAACGGCTTCGACTGCTCGGTGAAGATCGACCCAAGGGTCTGCGCGTACGCGTTGGCCAGCGCCCGCCCGGTCACGTCGCGACGGTCGTAGCTGAGGCCGTTCAGGTCGGCCATCCGCACCCCCGCCCGGCGCAGATTCTCAAACTCGTTGTACCGGCCGACGGCGGCGAACCCGATCCGGTCGTAGATCTCGCTCACCTTGTGCAGGGCGCTGGACAGGTTCTCGGCGACGAACAGCACACCGCCCTCGAAGCTCAGCACCAGCGCGCTACGGCCCCGGGCGATGCCCTTGCGGGCAAGCTCGGAACGGTCCCGCATGATCTGCTCGGGCGAGGCGTAGAACTGCATTGCCACGGCGGCGGCTCTCCTTCGACCAGGTGGTAACGACTACAGCGGACGAGACAAGTCGGCGCTCGCGGGTTCAGCCGCCCGGATTCTCGGTACGCGCGGCGACGACCGCCTCGGCGATCTGGGCCGACTCGGCGTCGGTGAGCCGGTGGGTGCCGGCCGCCGTCGCGGTCATCACCACCGGGAAGATCCGGCGGGTCAGGTCCGGGCCGCCGGTGGCGGTGTCGTCGTCGGCGGCGTCGTACAGCGCCTCCACCGCGAGACGGACCGCGTCGGCGCTGCTCAGCCCGGAACGGTACCGCTTCTTCAGAGCCGCTTTCGCGAACAGCGACCCGGAGCCGATCGCGTCGAAACCGGTGGTCTCGTACGGACCGCCGGTGACGTCGAAGCTGAAGATCCGGCCGGCCTCGGCCGGATCGGTAGCGGCAAGGTCGAACCCGGCGAACAGCGGCACCACGGCCAGCCCTTGCAGCGCGGCACCGAGGTTGTTGCGGATCATCGACGCGAGGCGGTTCGCCTTGCCGTCCAGGGAGAGGACGGCGCCCTCCATCTTCTCGTAGTGCTCCAGCTCGACCTGGAACAGCCGCATCAGCTCGATGCCGATGCCGGCGGTGCCGGCGATGCCGATCAACGAGTAGGCGTCAGCAGGGTGCACCTTCTCGATGTCCCGGTTGGCGATCAGGTTGCCCATCGTCGCCCGACGGTCACCAGCCATCACCACGCCTTCGGCGGTGACGAGCGTGACGATCGTCGTGGCGTGCGGACCGACGTCCGCGGACAGCCCGGGCGGCAGTGGGCGGCGCCCCGGCAGCAGATCCGGTGCGGCCGACGCCAGGAACTGGGTGAAGGAGGACGTTCCCGCGTTGGTGAACACGTCCGGAAGGCGTCCGGATGGATCGAATCCCGCTGCCACGTGGTCCCTCTCTGCAGAACGTGATCGCCTGACCGGGCCGCCGTGCCGGCACGGCGCCGGTCGAGGCCACCGGTGTGTTGGAGCAGACTAGCGTGCGCACCCGCCGGGTGCGATCTTCACCGCCGGCGAGCTACTCGCCGCCCTTCTGTACGTAGCCGCGGACGAACTCCTCGGCGTTCTCTTCGAGCACCGAGTCGATCTCGTCGAGCAGGTCATCGACGTCCTCGGTGATCTCGGCGTGCCGCTGCGCGGCCTCCGGATCCGTCTCGGTGACCGTCTCGTCGACTTCCTCGGCCCGGCGGGACTTGCCGGACTGGGACTGACCGCCGCTGTCACGGGTAGCCATCAGGTGCCTCCTCCACACGATCGCCTAGGTGAAACTTACCTCGCGGTGGCGACGGAACCGGCCGGCGTCGGCCACGTTCGCGCCAAGCGAACCTGGCCGGCTCAACCGCCGGTGAGCACCTCCAGCAGGTCCTTGGCGCTGGCGCACCGGTCGAACAGGTCGCCCACGTGGGCCTGGGTCCCCCGCTCCGGTTCCATCATCGGCACCCGGACCAGCGACTCCCGGCCCACGTCGAAAATGACCGAGTCCCAGCTGGCGGCGACCACCTCGGACGCGTACTGCGCCAGGCACCGGCCGCGGAAGTAGGCCCGGGTGTCCGGTGGCGGCTCGACCATCGCGGCCCGGGTGGCGCTGTCATCGAGCAGGGTACGCATCGCTCCCCGACCCACCAGGCGGTGGTAGAGGCCCTTCTCCGGCCTGACGTCGGCGTACTGCAGGTCGACCAGCTGCAGTTTCGGCGAGGCCCAGGTGAGCCCTTCCCGCTCCCGGTAGCCGTCGAGCAGCCGCAGTTTCGCGACCCAGTCCAGCTCCTGCGCGCAGGACATCACATCCCGTCCCAGCCGGTCGAGCACGTCCTCCCAGCGGTCCAGCACGTCAGCCGTGGCCTCGTCGAGGTCGGTGCCGTACCGGTCGTCAACGAACGCCCTGGCCCGTTCGTAGAACGCCCACTGCAGGTCGAGCGCGGTAAGCCGGCGGCCGTCGCGCAGCCGCATCAAATGCGCCAGGGACGGATCGTGGCTCACCGCCTTGAGCTCGGCCACCGGGTCGGCGATGCCCAGATCGGCGCCGAGCGCCTTCTCCTCGATCATGGTCAGGATCAACGAGGTGGTGCCGACCTTCAGGTAGGTGGAGATCTCCGAGAGGTTGGCGTCGCCGATGATCACGTGCAGCCGGCGGTACTTGTCGGCGTCGGCGTGCGGTTCGTCCCGGGTGTTGATGATCGGCCGCTTCAGCGTGGTCTCCAGGCCCACCTCGACCTCGAAGAAGTCGGCCCGCTGGGAAATCTGGAACCCGGCCTGGGAGCCGTCCTGGCCGATACCGACCCGGCCCGCACCACAGACGATCTGCCGGGTGACGAAGAACGGCGTCAGGTACGCCACGATGTCGGCGAACGGCGTCTGCCGACGCATCAGGTAGTTCTCGTGGGCGCCGTAGCTGGCACCCTTGTTGTCGGTGTTGTTCTTGTACAGCTGAATGGGGTGCGAACCGGGGATGGTCGCCGCGCGGCGGGCCGCCTCCGCCATCACCCGCTCCCCCGCCTTGTCCCACCGGACCAGGTCCAGCGGGTTGGTGACCTCGGGGGTGGAGTACTCGGGGTGGGCGTGGTCGACGTAGAGCCGGGCGCCGTTGGTGAGGATCACGTTGGCCAGGCCGAGATCCTCGTCGGCGAGGGCCTCCGCCGGGTCGTAGGCCGCCCCCGAGTAAGTGAAGCCCCGGGCGTCACGCAGCGGCGACTCCTCCTCGTAGTCCCACCGGGCCCGACCGCCCCGGTTCAGCTCGGGTCGGGCGCCGTAGGCGTTGACCACCTGGGAGGAGGTGACCATCGGGTTGGCTCCGGGCTGGCCGGGCACGGAGATCCCGTACTCCACCTCGGTGCCCATGATCCGCCGCACACTCATGCCGTTACCTCATCGCTTCCGTCGGCGCCCGTCATGTCGAGCGTAGTCCGCGCACCGACGGAACCGGACGTTGGCGTGTCCGCGTGGTCACGCGGGGGCGCGTCGGACACCGGTTCCGCGGCGCGCATGGACCGCGCCGCGGAACCGGTGTCCCGCACCCCGAGGCGGGGTGCGGGACACCGGACCGTGGTCAGAGGTACTGCCCGGTGTTGCTGGCCGTCTCGATCGACCGGCCGGCCTCCGCGCCCTTGCCGCCGGAGACGAGGGTACGGATGTAGACGATCCGCTCCCCCTTCTTGCCGGAGATCCGGGCCCAGTCGTCCGGGTTGGTGGTGTTGGGCAGATCCTCGTTCTCCCGGAACTCGTCGACGCACGCGTCGAGCAGGTGCTGCAACCGCAGACCCTTGCGCCCGGAGGTGAGGAACTCCTTGATCGCCATCTTCTTGCCCCGGTCGACGATGTTCTGGATCATCGCGCCGGAGTTGAAGTCCTTGAAGTACAGGACCTCCTTGTCCCCGTTGGCGTAGGTCACCTCGAGGAACCGGTTCTCGTCGGTCTCCGAGTACATCCGCAGCACCACGGCGTCGATCATGGCTGCCACGGTGGCCTGCGGATCGTCGCCGTGCTCGGTGAGGTCGTCCGGGTGCAGCGGCAGCCCGGTGAGGATGTACTTGGAGAAGATGTCCTTGGCCGCCTCGGCGTCCGGACGCTCGATCTTGATCTTGACGTCCAGCCGGCCGGGCCGCAGGATCGCCGGATCGATCATGTCCTCCCGGTTGGAGGCACCGATCACGATCACGTTCTCCAGGCCCTCGACCCCGTCGATCTCGCTCAGCAACTGCGGAACGATGGTGTTCTCCACGTCCGAGGAGACACCGGAACCGCGGGTCCGGAAGACCGAGTCCATCTCATCGAAGAACACGATCACCGGAGTACCCTCGCCGGCCTTCTCCCGGGCCCGCTGGAAGATCAGCCGGATGTGCCGCTCGGTCTCACCGACGTACTTGTTGAGCAGCTCAGGGCCCTTGATGTTGAGGAAGTAGCTGGTGTGCTTCTCCTCACCCCGCCGCTCAGCGATCTTCTTGGCCAGGGAGTTGGCCACCGCCTTGGCGATCAGCGTCTTGCCGCACCCGGGCGGACCGTAGAGCAGGATGCCCTTCGGTGGACGCAGGTGGTGCTCACGGAACAGCTCCGCGTGCAGGAACGGCAGCTCGACCGCGTCCCTGATCTGCTCGATCTGGGCGTGCAGGCCGCCGATGTCGGTGTAGTCGACGTCCGGCACCTCCTCCAGCACCAGCTCCTCGACCTCGCTCTTCGGGATCCGCTCGTAGGCGTACGCCGACCGCGGCTCGATCATCAGCGAGTCGCCGGCCCGCAGCGCGCTGCCGACCAGCGTCTGCGCCAGGTGCACCACCCGCTCCTCGTCGGCGTGCGAGATGACCAGAGCGCGGTCACTCGGCTCGCCGGTCGGGTTGTCGAGGAGTTCCTTGAGCATCACCACCTCACCGACCCGCTCGTACCCGAACGCGTCGACCACGTTGAGCGCGTCGTTGAGCAGGACCTCCTGGCCGCGTTGGAGCTCGTCGGCGTCCAACGAGGGAGAGAGCGCCACCCGCAGCTTCCGGCCACCGGTGAAGACATCCACCGTGCCATCCGCGTGTCGGGCCAGGAAGACGCCGTACCCGCTGGGCGGTTGCGCCAGCCGGTCAATCTCCTCCTTGAGCGTGACGATCTGGGCCCGGGCTTCCTTGAGGGTCGCCACGAGCCGTTCGTTGTTCTCGGTCAGTCGGGCCAGCTGCGCCTGCGCTGCCGCCAGCCGTTCCTCGAGCTGCCGGACGTGTCGGGGGCTTTCGGTCAACTTGCGCCGCACCAGAGCGAGTTCCTCTTGAAGAAACGCGACCTGGGTGGAGAGATCGTGGGCCTCCTTCTCCCACCGTGCGGCGCGCGAATCCGCGTCGTCGCTGCGTGCCACGTCCCACCTCCCCGGGGGCTAAAACGTACTGCCCTAACACTAGCCGTTTGCCGGACGTTTCGAACCCACGCAACACAGTCGTCCCACAACCTTGATCGCCCGGGCACGTCACAAGCGGCCGACGGACGCCTGGCCGGCCGGTCCCACGGCGTGTCGGGTACCGTCGGGACGCGAGGACGGGCACGACCCAGGGAGGTGCGCGGTGACGACCCCGACCGAGACCCGGTCCCCCGGAGAGCCGGGCGAAACGGCATCAACCGACACGGAGCTGCAGGTCTGGGTCGACCAGGACCTCTGCACCGGGGACGGGCTGTGCGTGCAGTACGCCCGGGACGTCTTCGAGTTCGACATCGACGGACTCGCCTACGTCAAGGACGCCTCCGGCGAACTGCAGGTCGCCGAGGGTGCCCGGGTCGCCGTCCCCGAACGGCTGCGGCTCGACGTGATCGACGCGGCCAAGGACTGTCCCGGCGAGTGCATCCACGTGGTCCGCGCGGACGACCAGACCGAGGTCAGCGGACCGGACGCCGGTTAGCCACCCGGTCTACAAGTACGGCTTGCTGCCCGCCGGTACGGCCACCCGCCTGCAACGCGTGACCCACGTCACAGTAGCGGACGGCCCACCACCGAGGCGACCACCCGGGCGAACTCCTCGAGCCGCGCGATCTGCCCCGAACCACCGTCGTCGAGCGTCTTGCCGAACCGCAGCGCGTCGTGCCGGGGGCCGAGATGCTCCTCCGGTTGCGTCTCGTCCTGCGAACTGAGCAGCAGGTAGACGTCGACGCTGTCCACCCGGATCTGCCCGGTCGGCGTACGGGTCAGCCGGCGGCGGCAGCCGACCTCGGTGACCGTGGACAACGGCACCACCCGCAGCGACGACGTCATCGACCCGGCTGGGCCGTCCCCCGGCGGGACGTCCTCGCCGTGCCACAGGACCATCCGGCTGCCGTCGCAGATCGCCACCTCCTGCCAGACCCCGTTGACCTCGTTGACGAACCGCTCCAACGTGAAGGCGAGGACCTCGGCACCCGCCAGCACGCCGCCGAGCGCCTCCAGCGCGACGTCCGGGTCCCGCAGGTACGCCCGACTGGCCGCGTCCAGGTCCGGGTAGGGCGACCAGTCAGGGAAGACCGCCGGCAACTCGCCACCACCGAACGCGGGCCGGCTCATGCCGGTGCCGTCCCGGCCACCGGGCCCAGCGACGGCGCCGGCCCTTCGGTCCCGTCGGGTGCCGCCGGCCCGGCGGCGTCGGACGGCACCGGTGCGCCCGCCTGATCCCGGCGGCGCGCCGCGTACGCCTCCGCTCCCTTGCTCGGCTTGCGCCGCCGCGGCGGCGCGCTCACCCCCGGCGCCAACCGGCGGGCCGACACCAGGAACGCGGTATGCCCGATCATCCGGTGGTCGGGCCGCACCGCCAACCCGTCGACGTGCCAGTCCCGCACCAGCGACTCCCACGCCCGGGGCTCGGTGAACCCGCCGTCGGCGCGCAACGCCTCGACCAGTTCGCTCAGCTGCGGCGTGGTAGCGACGTAACCGACGAAGACCCCGCCGGGCAGCAACGCCCGAGCCACCAGGTCCAGCACCTCCCACGGCGTCAACATGTCCAGGATGATCCGGTCGAAGCCGACCTCCGGGCAGGACGCGACATCACCGACGTGCAGCCGCCACGCCGGGTGCGGGCCACCGAAGAACGCCTGCACGTTCGCCCGGGCCACCTCGGCGAAGTCCGCCCGCGTCTCGTACGAGTGCACCTCACCGTCGGTGCCGACGGCGCGCAGCAGAGAACAGGTCAGCGCGCCCGACCCGGCACCGGCCTCCAGCACCCGGGCCCCCGGGAACACGTCACCCATCGCCACGATCTGCGCGGCGTCCTTCGGATAGATCACCTGGGCCCCGCGCGGCATGCTCAGCACGTAGTCGGCCAGCAGCGGACGCAGCGCGAGGTACGCGGTACCGCCGGCCGACGTCACCACGCTGCCTTCGGGCAGGCCGATCAGCTCGTCGTGCGCCAGGGCACCGCGATGGGTGTGGAACGACCGGCCGGCAGCGAGCGTGACGGTGTGCATCCGCCCCTTCGGGTCGGTCAGCTGCACCCGGTCGCCCGGCTGGAAGGGGCCGCGCCGGGTGGAGATCGGCGTGGTACTGACGTCGCCGGATGCCACGGCGGTCGGCGGAGGGGTCACGGGCTCATCTTTCGGTTCGGTTCCAACAACTGCGCCAGATCGGCGACGTGGAGCACGCCGATCACGTCCTCGCCCCGGGTCACCAGGTACTGCGCGCCCGGATGTTCCTGCACGGTACGGACCACCTGCTCGCCGGTGAGGTCGACCGGGATCCGGCGTACCCCGTCGATACCGCGCGCGACGGTGTCGACCGCCACCCACGGGCGGCGCTCCGGCGGGACCGCCGCGGCCGCGGCCCGGTCCACCAGCGCGACCAACCGGCCGACCGAGTCCGTCACCGCCATGGCCGGCTCCCGGCCACCCGGCTGCGCCGGGTGGGGGCCGGCGACCCGACGCTGCGCCTCGGCCAACGGCGTGCCGCTCGGCACCGGAAAGACCGGCTGGGCGAGCATCGCCAGGTTGACCAACGGGAACCGGCGGCCGATGCGCGCGACCCGGATCGACTGGCCGGCACCCTGCCAGAGGGTGAACGCCACCAGCAGCATGAAGATCAGCCCGAACGGGGACAGGATACCGGCCACCGTGAGCAGCACCACCAGGCCGGCGGTGCCCGCCGCCACGGCCCGACCGACCCAACCGGCGGCCTCGGTGCCGACGTGGCGGTCCCTGGTCACCGCCCAGACCGCGGCACGCAGCGCGCGCCCGCCGTCGAGGGGCAGCCCCGGCAACGCGTTGAACACCGCCACCAGCAGGTTCGCCGCCGCCAACTGGAACGCCAACTGGTCGATCAACGTACGGTCCGGCAGCAGCACGGTGGCCACCACCGCGACCAGGCCCAGGACCAGCGACACCGCCGGACCGGCCAGCGACACCAGCAGGTCGACCTTGGGGGTCGGGGCGTCCCGGTCCATTTCGGTGTAGCCGCCGAGCATCTCCAGGGTGATCCCGCGAACGCCGATGCCGTAGCGGCGGGCGGTCAACGCGTGACCCAACTCGTGCAGCAGCACCGAACCGAGCAGACAGACCACGAAGCCCAGGCCGACCGCGTACCGGGCCGGCTGCGGCACGTCCAACTGGGTGCGGACGAACTCGCCGTACAGCACGGTGACCAGGATCGCCAGGAACAGCACCGAGGTGTGGAGGTGCACCGGGAAGCCGAGCACCCGGCCGAGGCTGATCCCCGGCCGCCGGTCAGGGCGCCGGTCGGGGCGTTTCGCGGTGTCCTCCATCGGGTTGATGCTACGGAACGCCGTACCACCCGGCGCGCACGGTTTGTCGCCGAGCCGCCGGCCGGATTGTCACACCGGTGCCATACCCTGCGTGCCATGACGGCGGAAACGGTGCACGGCACGACGATCGGTCCGGACGGCGCACCCGACGTCGAACCACCCCGGCTGGCCACCTTGTCGCCGTCTCGGGCGGCCGATTTCAAGACCTGCCCGCTGCTGTACCGGTTCCGCAGTATCGACCGGCTACCCGAGCGAACCACCGTCGACCAGGCCCGGGGCACCTTGGTCCACGCCGTCCTGGAGCGTCTGTTCGATCTGCCGGCCGACCAGCGCACCCCGGCCGCGGCCGCCGCCCTGGTCGCCCCGCAGTGGCAACGGCTGCTGGACACCGACCCGACGCTGGCCGATGTCGTCACCACCGGACCGGCGGAACCGGCGTCCGACGAGCCGGCGCCCCGCCCGGAACTGGACGAGTTCCTGGCCGCCGCCCGGCACCTGCTCGACGGCTACTTCACCGTCGAGGATCCCCGCCGGCTGGAACCGGCCGAACGGGAGAGCCTGGTCAACGCGGTGGTCGACGGACAGCTGCTGATCCGCGGCTACATCGACCGGCTGGACGTCTCCCCCGGCGGGGACCTGCGGGTGGTCGACTACAAGACCGGCGGTGCCCCGCGCGAGGCGTTCGAGTCCCGGGCACTGTTCCAGCTGAAGTTCTACGCCCTGGTGCTGTGGCGCACCCGCGGCGTCGTCCCCCGGGTACTCCGGCTGCTGTACCTGCGCGACTGCGAGATCTGCGACTACACGCCGGACGCCGAGGAGTTGCGGCGGTTCGAACGCACCGTCCTGGCGCTGTGGCGGGCGATCCTGCAGGCCACCGAGACCCGGGACTTCCGCCCCAAACAGAGCCGGCTCTGCGACTGGTGCAGCTACCAGACGTACTGCCCGGTGTACGGCGGGACCCCGCCGCCCTTTCCCGACCTGGCGCAGGACCTGGTCTCCTCCTGAGGGAGGAGACCAGGTTCGCACCGTGGTGGGCGCGACGCCACCGCCGTACCGGATACCGTCGCGGTATGGAGCCCACCGAGCCGGACCGGTCCACCGGACCACACCGGTCCCGGTGGTGGTGGCGGTGGTGGCGTAGGGCCCGGAGCGCCGGCACGACCGGGCCGGTACCGTCGGTGCTGGCCCGCGACGGTCTGCTCGCCGCCGCGGTCATCCTGGTCGATCTGGCCCTGCACGGGCTCGGCCCGGCCGGCCAGCCGAGGCCCGGGCCGGACCTCGGCTGGCCGGCCGTCGTCGGCTGGAGCCTGATCGCGGCGGCGCCGATCGCGGTACGTCGGGTCGTCGTCTGGCCGGCCGTGCTGGCCAGCGCCGCGATGGTGGCCGTCCCGCTGCTGACCGGCCACGAGCCGGTGAGCATGGCGCTCGCACTGGTGATCCTGACCTACACCGCGGCCTGCTGGCTGGCGCTCCGCCCGGCGATCGCCGCCGCCGCCGTACTGTGGCTGCCGGTGCTGACCGTCAACGCGGTGCTGCCACAGGGTACCGAACTGCCGGGAATCTCCCGGATGTACCTGCTGTTCGTCAACGGGCTGACCATGCTGGTCGCCTTCTTCATCGGGCGGACCGTGCACGCCCGCCGGTCGGCGACGCGGACGCTGGCCGAACGCGCCCGGGTAGCCGAGGAGAACCAGCGGGCCGCTGCGGACCAGGCGGTCGCCGACGAACGGCGACGGATCGCCCGGGAGCTGCACGACGTCGTCGCCCACCACGTCAGCGTGATGGGAGTGCTGGCCACCGGCGCCCGACGGGTACTGCACCGCGACCCGGCCGCCGCCGACGAGGCGCTCGGCACCATCGCCGACACCAGCCGCAGCACGTTACGGGAGATGCGTCGGCTGCTCGACGTCCTGCGCACCGACGCCGAACCGGCCGACGCGGAGCTCACCCCGCAGCCAGGGCTCGGCGGCATCGAGTCCCTGGTCGAGCAGATCCGCGAGGCCGGTCTGCCGGTGACCCTGCGAATCGACGGGGTACCCGGGGACCTGGATCCCGGTGTGACGCTGACCCTCTACCGGATCGTCCAGGAGGCGCTCACCAACGCGCTCAAGCACGCCGGAGCGGCAACCGCCGAGGTACGGCTCAGCTTCGGCGTCTACTGGCTGATCGTCGAGGTCTTCGACACCGGCCGCGGTCCCGGTCCGGACCGCGGCAGGGTCGGGCACGGTCTGGTCGGGATGCGGGAGCGGGTGGCCCTGTACGGTGGCACGCTGCGGACCGGCCCGCGCCCGGGCGGTGGCTTCCGCATCTACGCCAAGCTGCCGATGGAGCAGCTGGGGGCGGCTACCCGACAAGGAGCACCGTGAGCGAACCCGGCATCGCCGCGCCGTCCACCACCCGTCCGGTGCGGATCCTGCTCGCCGACGACCAACCGCTGCTGCGCACCGGATTCCGGATGGTCCTCGGTGCCGAGGACGACCTGGACATCGTCGGCGAGGCGGCGGACGGAGCGGAAGCCGTCGACCTGGCCCGCCGGCTCCTGCCCGACGTCGTGCTGATGGACATCCGGATGCCCCGGATGGACGGGGTGGCGGCGACCCGGGCGATCGTCGACGCCCGGCTGCCGGTCCGGGTCCTCATCCTCACCACCTTCGACCTCGACGAGTACGTGGTGGGGGCGCTGCGCGCCGGTGCCAGCGGTTTCCTGGCCAAGGACGTGCCCGCCGAGGACCTGGTGGCCGCCATCCGGACAGTGGCGGTCGGTGAGGCCGTGGTGGCCCCCCGGATCCTGCGCCGGCTGTTGGACAAGTTCGCGCTCACCCTGCCCGACCCTGACGCGGCACCGCCGAAGGCGCTGGACGTGCTCACCGAACGGGAACGTGAAGTGCTCATCCAGATGGCCCGAGGGCTGTCCAACGCCGAGATCGCCACCACCCTGTCGGTCAGCGAAACCACCATCAAGACCCACGTCGGACACGTGCTGACCAAACTCCGGCTGCGGGACCGGGTCCAGGCCGTGGTGCTGGCGTACGAGTCCGGCCTGGTCCGCCCTGGCGGATGAGTCCGACCTGAGCCTGCCCTGGCGGATGAATCCGACCTGAGCCTGCCCTGGCGGATGAGTCCGACCCGTTGGGATCATCCTCAGGTCGGAGGAGCGCCCCCGTCGTGGACGGAGTGGTGAACCGTTCCCGGGCAGGACCCAGTCACAGCGCCCGGAACATACCGTTGGCGACAGACAACAACGGTAGGAGCCTCCGACGTGACAACGACGACAGCGACCGGACCGGCTGCCCGGGCAGCCGACGTGTGGAAGGTGTACGGCACCGGCGAAGCCCAGGTGATCGCCCTGCACGGCGTCACCCTCGACCTGGAACCCGCCCGCTTCACCGCCATCATGGGGCCGTCCGGCTCCGGCAAGTCCACCCTGATGCACTGCCTCGCCGGGCTCGACACCGTCACCCGCGGCACCATCACCATCGGCGACACCACAGTCACCGGACTCAATGACACCGGGCTGACCAGACTCCGCCGGGACAAACTTGGCTTCATCTTCCAGCAGTTCAACCTCCTCCCCACGCTCACCGCCGAGGAGAACATTCTGCTGCCCATGGCGATCGCCGGCCGCAAACCCGATCCGGCCTGGTTCGACACCGTGATCGACACCGTCGGCCTGCGTGACCGCCTGCACCACCGACCCACCCAGCTGTCCGGCGGCCAGCAGCAGCGGGTCGCCTGCGCCCGTGCCCTCGTCGCCCGCCCGGACGTTGTCTTCGCCGACGAGCCGACCGGCAACCTCGACTCCCGCGCCGGCGCCGACGTCCTCGGGTTCCTGCGCAACTCGGTACGCGACCACCAGCAGACCATCGTCATGGTCACCCACGACCCGGTCGCCGCCTCCTACTCCGACCGCGTCGTCTTCCTCGCCGACGGCCGGATCG
Organism: Solwaraspora sp. WMMD792; assembly: GCF_029626105.1. Lineage (NCBI taxonomy): Bacteria > Bacillati > Actinomycetota > Actinomycetes > Micromonosporales > Micromonosporaceae > Solwaraspora > Solwaraspora sp. WMMD792. The sequence continues at coordinate 2,129,909 of NZ_JARUBH010000009.1, read as the reverse complement.
TCGACGAGCTACAGCAGCCGACCGCCGAGGCGGTCCTCGACCGGCTGAAGGGCCTCGACGTCGCGGCGATCGAGCAGGAGCAGGCCTGATGCTGCGCGCCACGTTGAAGAGTCTGCTCTCCCGCAAGCTGCGGCTGGTGCTGTCCGGGGTGGCGATCATCCTCGGCGTGCTGTTCGTTTCCAGCGCCACGGTGCTCACCGACAGCTTGAGCAGCCGCTTCGAACGGCTCTTCCAGACCGTCAACGCGGACGTCGCCGTACAGGTGCAGGCGGCCGATACGGCCGGTCAGCAGGCGGAGCCGCCGCTGCTGACCGACGCTGACCTGGATCGCATCGCCGCTATCAACGGGGTGGCGTCGGTGACCGGTGACGCCAGTTCGACCGGGGTGATCCCGTTCCGGGCCGCCGACGGCAAGGCGGTGCCGAGCCAGGCACCGCAGCTGGGCATCGGCCTGACCGCCGCCGGCGACGACGACGCGCTGCTCCAGGTCGCCGAGGGACGCACACCCAGCGCCGACGACGAGGTCGCGGTGACCCGGTTGACCGCCGAACAGGCCGGCGTCACGGTCGGCGACCGGCTCCGGGTGTACGTCTCCAGCGCCTACCAGGCCAGCGAGTACGACGTGGTGGGCCTGCTGGAGTACAGCGGGGGCAGGTCCACCCTCGGCGGCGAGACACTGGTCGCCTTCACCGTGCCACAGGCACAGCAGTTGTTCTACGGCGAGACCGGGGTGTTCGGCGCGGCACAGTTGACCGCCGACCCCGGCGTCACCGACGACGAGCTCAAGCGGCTGGTGGCCGACCGGCTGCCGGCCGGGTTCGAGGCGGTGACCGGCGCGGAGCTCGCCGACGAGCAGGCGTCCCAGTTCACCCAGCTGCTGACCTTCGTCAACTGGTTCTTCCTCGGGTTCGCGCTGATCGCGTTGCTGGTCGGCATGTTCCTGATCTTCAACACGTTCAACATCCTGGTCGCGCAGCGGTCCCGCGAGCTGGCCCTGCTCCGGGCGCTGGGCGCCAGCTGGGCCCAGGTCACCTCGGCGGTGCTGATCGAGGCGCTGGTCGTCGGCGTGATCGCGGCCACCCTCGGCCTGGCCGCCGGCATCGGCGTCGCCGCCGGCCTGCAGTTCCTGGCAGTCGACGCGCTGTCGCTGCCCGCTGGCGGACTGATCGTCTCACCAGTCGCGATCCTGGCGTCCTACCTGGTCGGTGTACTGATGACCATGGTCGCGGCGTTGATCCCGGCGATCCGCGCCTCGGCGGTCCCACCGGTGGCCGCGATGCGCGACGTGGTCCGCCCGGACCGGTCGCTGACCGGGCTCACCATCACCGGTGGGGTGGTCACCGCGCTCGGCGCGGGACTGCTGGCCGTGGGTCTGATCGGTGTCTCCGGGCTGACCGCCGTCGCGCTCGGCGGTGGGGTGCTGCTGTCGATCATCGGCGTGGCGCTGCTGTCGCCCGCCCTCACCCGTCCGGTGGCCGGTGCCGTCGGACGCCTGGTCAGCTGGGGTACGGCGACCGGTCTCGGCCGACGCAACACGCTGCGCAACCCGCGGCGTACCGCTGTCACCGCCGCCGCCCTGATGATCGGGGTGACCCTGGTCAGCACCATCGCGGTGATCGGGTCGTCGTTGAAGGCGACCACCACCGACCTGGTGGAGAACGGCCTCGGGGCCGAGATCATCATCTTGACCAACGGCCAGCAACTGCCGACCGGGCGGGAGGGCTTCGACCCCGCACGCCTCGACCAGGTAGCCGAGATCGACGGCGTGACCGGCACCGTCGCGTACCACATCGCGATACTGACCGCCGACGGCCGCCCCAACCAGCTCATCTCCGCCACCGACCTGTCACAGGCCGGCCCGATGTTCGCCTTCGAGACCGTACAGGGCCGCCTCGACGCCGGCGACGGCGAGACGGTGGTTGACGTGAACACCGCGGAATCCAACGGCTGGGCGGTCGGCGACGACATCGTCATCGACATGCCACGTGGCGGCGAACGGAGCTACGAACTCGTCGGCGTCTACCGCACCGCGCTCACCGCCGGGCTGATCCTGCCCGAGTCCCAGGTGCAGTACCTCGCCGGGCCGCTGGCCTACCAGGGGTTCGTCGCTACCACCCCGGACGCCGACGTGCAGCGGATCGTCGCCGAGACCGAGGCGCTGATGGCCGACTACCCGTTGGTGACGGTCGGCGACCGCAGCAGCTTCGTCGAGCAGCAGAACCAGCTGGTCGACATCCTGCTCAGCATCTTCTACGTACTGCTGGCCCTCGCCGTACTGGTGGCCTTCATCGGGATCGTCAACACCCTGGTGCTGAGCATCTACGAACGCACCCGGGAACTCGGGCTGCTACGCGCGGTGGGGATGAGCCGACGCCAGGTCCGCCGGATGGTCCGCGTCGAGTCACTGCTGATGGCGGTCTTCGGTTGTCTGCTCGGCGTGGCGTTGGGCGTGGCGCTCGGACTGGCCGCGTCGTTCGCGATGCGCAGCCAGGACGTGCTGTCTGTGGTCAGTGTGCCGGTCGGCCAACTCGTCGGGTTCGTCGTCGCCGCCGCGCTGGCCGGCGTGGTCGCCGCCTGGTGGCCGGCCTGGCGGGCGTCCCGGTTGAACGTACTGCAGGCGATCTCGCACGAATGACCGGCCAGGCCGGTTGACGGGCAGCCCGCTCCGGGCTGCCCGTCAACCGGCCGCAACGGGCAGATCGGCCCGGTACGCGGCAAGCAGCGCGGTCAGATCGGCCACGGTCACGTCGCACAGGCTCGCCCGTACCTGGACCCGGTCCGGCACCGGAAACACCGCCTCGGCCGGCACCGCGAGCACCGCCGCCCCGGCGGCGTGCGCGCTGGCCACCCCGGCCGGGGAATCCTCGACCGCCACGCAGTCCACCGCCGACACGCCGAGGGCGGCCGCAGCGGCCAGGTACGGGGCCGGATCGGGTTTGGTCGCCGGCACCTCGTCTCCGCAGCACACCACGTCGAAGTTGTGCCGCCCGATGGTGTGCAGCGCCACGTCCACCAGGGCGCGCTCGGTCGAGGTGACCAGCGCGGTGCGGAGGCCGGCCGTCCGTACCGCGCGGACCAGCTCGAACGCGCCCGGCCGGGCCGGGACGCCGGCGCTGAACAGGGCGGTGACCCGACGGGTCAGCCAGGCAGCGCCGGTCGCCGGGTCCCGCCACGGCTGGCCCAGGTCCTCATGCAGCAGCCCCATCGTGGTGGCCATGTCCGAACCCACCATCGCCAACCGCGCCTCGGCGGACAGTTGCCCGCCGTAGTGCACGGCCAGCTCCCGCAGGGCCACGTCCCAGAGCTTCTCGCTGTCGATCAACGTTCCGTCCATGTCGAACAGGACGGCGGCGGGTGGCGGGGTATTCAGCGGAACCTCCCTGGTCCGGGCATGACGTGCGTCCCACGATCCTGCCTGATCACAGCACTGTCGCCCAGCCGGCGACGGCGACGGCGCAGCGCAGGCTGCCGGCCGGCGTCGGTCAGGTCAGGTCACACCCGGCCAGCGACCGGTCGTACCCGTTGAAGAACGCCGCGATCCGCTGTTCGGCGGTGCCGTGCGAGCCCTCCTCGAACCACGGCTGGTCGGGATCGTCCGCCACGGTCGCCAGACCGCGTTGGAACTCCTCCAGGTCACCGTCGTCGAGCTGCAGCGTGCCGTCGCGTACCGAGTCGCCGAGGTAGGCCCCGGCCAGACAGTCGGCGGCCAGCTCCCGCTGGATGCTGAACCGGTACTCCAGGTCCAGGCGAACCTGGATTCCGTGCGCGTATTCATGGCCGATGAGGTAGAACAGGAACGAGTCGCCGACCGTCTGGAACACGTCGAATGCCCAGTTCGCGTCGTAGGCGATGAACTCGGACCCACTGGTCAGGCAGTAGACCGCGTTGTTGCGCGGAATGAGCTGGTCGCCGCAGCTCAATTCGCCGTCGCGCTGGTAGGCGATGGCCTGCCCGATCGGCTCGAACGACGCGCCGAACCCGGCGAACCGCTGCGACCAGTACTGGTCGGCGAGAGCTTCGGCACCCGCGATGTCCTGCTCGAACTCCTCGACCGTGTCGGTGCCGTCGAGTGACCCGTCGGCGCCCGCCCCGGTGGCACCGCCTCCAGGCACCGCCGGCTGGTTGGGTTCACCCGGCCCGTCGTCGGGCAGCGGCACCGCGGCGCAGGCCGCCGCCGCGACGACGGCGGCACACAACGCCACCAGCTGAAACCGGCTGCGGACACGGTCGCCGGGCTGGCGCATACCGGCCTCCTCGCTCAGTTGTCGGACGGCGACGCGTGGCCGTCTGCGGTCCATGCTGCCCCAGTTGCGCAATACGTACGGCGGCGGTGCGCGGATCAGGCCGCCGGCGGAGCCGGCGCGGCCACCGGGCCGGGTCGTCGACCGGCACGTAGGCTGACAGGGTGAGGCACGACAACTACCCCGTACCCAGACGTCGACGAGTAGTCGCAACGACCGCGAGCGCGCTGCCAGGTCGCAATGACGGCGAGGAGGCCCGGTGACCGAGTTCGACGGTCTGCCGGTGCTGCGGTCACCGGTGGCAATCGCCGCGTTCGAAGGCTGGAACGACGCCGCGGACGCCTCCACCGCGGCCGTCGAGCACCTGCAGGAGGTCTGGCAGGCCCGAGAGATCGCCGCGCTGGACCCGGAGGACTTCTACGACTTCCAGGTCAGCCGGCCGACCATCACCGGCTCCAGCGGCGACGCGCGCCGCATCGAGTGGCCGACGACCCGGTTCATGGTGGCCAGCCCGGAAGGCACGGACCGGGACGTGGTGCTGATCCACGGGATCGAACCGAGCATGCGCTGGCGCACCTTCTGTGAACAGGTCCTGGAGCTGTGCCACAGCCTGGAGGTCAACCGGGTGGTGCTGCTCGGCGCTCTGCTCGCCGACGTGCCGTACACCCGGCCGCTGCCGATCAGCGGGACCGCCTCGGAGAAGGAGGCGGCGCAGCGGCTCCAGCTCGTCCCGACCCGGTACGACGGTCCCACCGGGATCGTCGGAGTACTGCAGGACGCCTGCGCCCGCGCGGAGGTGGACGCGGTCTCGTTCTGGGTGCACGTGCCGCACTACGCCAACAACCCACCCTGCCCGAAGGCGACACTGGCGCTGCTGCACCGGGTGGAGGACGTGCTCGACCTGCCGGTGCCGATGGCCGACATGGCCGAGGAGGCGGCGAAGTGGGAGGCCCGGGTGCGGGCCACCGCCGAGCAGGACGCCGAGCTGGGCGAGTACGTTCGCGAGTTGGAGGAACGGGTCGGCGACGCTGGTATCCAGCCGCTGACCGGTGACGAGATCGCCCAGGAGTTCGAGAAGTACCTGCGCCGCAGGGGCGGGTCGGCCGGCCCGACAGCTGGTTCGTGGTGACCGGCCGGACGGATACCCGACCCGGATCTATCGGCTAACTGACAGCTCCGTCAGTCGGACGGCCCTTTACCGGAAAATGTCCGGATGCTAACCCCCACCCCTCTTATGCGTCTGGTGACCGGTTTCTGGAGCTTCAAGACCCTGGCCGCCGCCGTCGAGCTGAACCTGTTCACCAGGCTCGCCGGCGGCCGGACCATCACCGTCGAGCAACTGTGCGACGAGTACGGGCTGGCTGAGCGCCCGGCGGATACCCTGCTCGCCGCCTGCGCCTCGCTCGGACTGCTCACCAAGCAACCCGGCTCCAACAGCTACCGCAACGCACCGATCGCCGAGGAGTTCCTGGTAGCCGACCGTCCCTACTACTTCGGCGGTCAGATTCGCTACTGCGACGAGCGCACCTACCTACCGTGGCACCGCATCGGTGAGGCGCTGCGTACCGACCGGCCACTGACCTGGGATCCGGACACCCAGGAGTCGATCTTCGCCGACGTGGACCCGCGGATCCGGAACCTGTTCCTGGAGGCGATGTACGCCGCGTCGATCTTCACGGCCCGCGCGCTGGGCGACGCCTACGACTTCAGCGCCCACCACCGGCTACTCGACCTGGGCGGCGGGTCGGGCGCGTATCCCATCGAGTTGTGCCGGCGCTACCCGCATCTGCGGGCGAGCGTCTACGACCTGCCACACGTCGTGCCCGTCGCCGCGGAGAAGGCCGCCGCCGCCGGTCTGGCCGACCGGATCGACACCGTCGCCGGTGACTTCTTCACCGACGAGAAGCTGCCGCAGGGACATGACACCATCCTGCTCAGCATGATCCTGCACGACTGGGACGAAGCGACCAACCGGGCGCTGCTGGCCCGCTGCCACGACGCGCTGCCGTCCGGCGGCACGATCGTCGTCTGCGAGTTGCTGCTCAACCCCGAACGCACCGGTCCGCCCGAGGCCGCCCTGATGGGGATGAACATGCTGGTGGAGACGGAGGGCGGGCGCAACTACTCGGAGACCGAGTACGCCGACTGGCTGGCCGACGCCGGCTTCGGCTCCATCCGTACCGTCGTCTTCGACGCCCCCGGTGCGAACGGTGCGCTGATCGCCCGCAAGCGGTGACCGCCGCCGGGCGCTGATCCGGCGCGGGACGGCCGGGTCAGCTGCCGGTCCAGTGACTGTTCCGATGGTGCGGTTTCGTCGGTAGTCGGGCTGGACACACCTTCTTTGTTGTCCTAGGATGCTAGGTATCTTCATCGGAAAGGGCGGTCAGTTCGCAGATGCAGGTCAATCCTGGAGCCGCCGAGGTTCCACACCGCCAGATCGCCGATCTGATCCGGGAACGGATCCGGCGCGGCGAGTGGGCACCCGGCGAACGGCTGCCCGCCATCCCCGCGCTCGCCGAGATGTACGGCGTGGCCAAGCAGACCGCGCAGCGTACCGTCGATCAGCTCCGCGTCGAAGGACTGCTGATCACCAAGCCGGGCTCCGGCACGTTCGTACGGGGCACCCGACGCCGGCTCAACCGACTCGCCCGCGGCCGGTACGGCGGACACCGTGGATACCACGCCGACCTGGCGGCGCGCTACCGGCAGCAACTGACCGAGGTCGGCCGGGCTCCGGCGGTACCCGAAGTGGCCGACGCGTTCGGCGTCACCGACGGCACCGAGCTGATCGTCCGCCGGCACCTGGTACGCACCGAGGACTCACCGGTCGAGGTGGGAGCCTCCTGGTTCCGGGTGGCCGACGCCGCCGGCACCAGTCTGGAGCGGGCCGAGCCGTTCGGCCGGCCCACCTACCAGGAGGCCGAGGAGGTGACCGGCCGACGGTACGTCTGGGCGCGCGACGTACTCAGCGCCCGCCAGCCCAGCCGGCAGGAGGCGCAGCTGCTCCGGATCCGTCCGGACACCCCGGTGCTGCATCTGCTGCACGTGGCCTACGACGGCGACCGGCGACCGATCGAGGTGGCCCAGGCGACCTGGCCCGGCCCGGTGACCACCTTGACCGAGGAGTACCGGGTCCCGGAACCCATGCCTGATCCGGACCCGGATCCCGGTCTCGTACTCGGCTGACCCGGTGTTTCTTTCGCCTTACTTTGTTTTCCATTCAAACTATTGACAGAAAAAATCGAGACATGTGAATCTCTGGACGGGACTGTCGCGAGGGTCGCGCGGCATGGCGGGACCGGGCTACCCGCCATCCGATCCGGCGGGAACGCCTGTCCCGGCGAACCCGCCACCGCCGTCCAACCTCTTGTCCGGGAGCTGACATGTCTTCCCTCACCGCCACTTCATGGGCACCGCTGCGCCGGGTGCTCACCGTCGCGGCAGCCGCCGCGCTGCTGTGCACCACCGCGCTCGCCGACGTGGCCACCGCACACGGCTCGTCGATCGATCCGCCGTCGCGCAACTACGGGTGCTACGAGCGCTGGGCCAGCGACTTCCAGAACCCCGCGATGGCCACCGAGGACCCGATGTGCTGGCAGGCCTGGCAGGCGGACTCCACCGCCATGTGGAACTGGAACAGCCTCTACATCGACGGGGTCAACGGCCAGCATCAGGCCCACATCCCCGACGGCCAACTGTGCAGCGCCGGCAACACCGGCGGCGTCCGGTACGCCGCACTGGACGAACCCGGCAACTGGCGAGCCGCCGACGTCGGCACGAACTTCACCGTCACCTACCACGACCAGGCGCTGCACGGCGCCGACTACCACCTGGTGTACGTGACCCGGCAGGGATTCGACCCGCTCACCCAGCGGCTGCGCTGGAGCGACCTGGAGCTGGTCCGGACCACCGACGGCGCGGACCCCGGTGAGGGCACCCGAACCAGCAACCCCAACCTCAACGGCGTGTCGGTCGACATCCCGGTCAGCGCACCCGGCCGGACCGGACGGCACATCGTCTACCTGATCTGGAAGGCCAGCCACGCGGACCAGACCTACTACTTCTGCAGCGACGTGAACTTCGGCGGCACCGGCGCGACCCCGCCGCCGACCACGCCTGCCCCGACCACCGCACCGCCCACCCCGGCGCCCACGACCGCACCACCGACCACCGCACCGACCACCCCGGCGCCGGGCGGCTGCACCGCGACCTTCTCCGTCGTCGCCAGCTGGCAGGGCGGCTTCCAGGCCGAGGTGCGGGTGACTGCCGGCGGAACACCGATCAGCCGCTGGACGGTGAGCTGGACGAACCCCAGCGGGCAGCAGGTGACCCAGGCATGGAACGCCACGATCGACAGCAACGGTTCGACCGTCACCGCCACCAACGTCGGCTACAACGGCAGCATCGGATCCGGGGCATCCACCAGCTTCGGTCTGATCGGTTCGGCCACCGGAACCCCCGTGGCACCGACCCTGACCTGCACCCCGAACTGACCCGTACACCGGTCGGGTCCGACGGCGGCGCCGGACCCGACCGGACCCCCGGCGCGGGTGCGGTCGGCCGGGTCAGTCGCGCAGGCGCACCCCGAGCAGGGCATCGCAGGTCTCGGCCATCAACGCCGGGGCCTGCGGGTCCGCGCCGGTACCGGCGAGCGCGTGGTCGGCCCACTCGTCGATCAGGGCCAACGCGCCCGGGGTGTCGAGATCGTCGGCCAGCCGGCCCCGGACCCCGGCGAGCAGCTCCGCGCCGGACGGCCCGGCGGCGGACCGGGCGGCCTCGCGCCACCGGTGCCACCGTTGCTGACCGGTCTTGAGTGTGTCGTCGGTCCACTGGCGATCAGCCCGGTAGTGCCCGGAGATCAGTGCCAGCCGCAGCGCCATCGGCGGCACCCCGTCACCCCGCAGCCGGGAGACGAAGACCAGGTTGCCCCGGGATTTGGACATCTTCTCGCCGTTGAGGCCGATCATCCCGGCGTGCGCGTAGTGTGCGGCGAACGGGCCGGTGCCGGTCAGCACCTCCGCGTGCGCGGCGGAACACTCGTGATGGGGGAAGAGCAGGTCGTTGCCGCCGCCCTGGACATCGATCCGGTCACCCAGCAGACCCAGCGCGATCACCGCGCACTCGATGTGCCAGCCCGGTCGGCCCGGGCCCAGCGGACCGCCGTCCCAGGCCGGCTCACCGTCGCGGGCGCCGCGCCACAGCAGCGGATCCAGCGGGTCACGTTTACCCGGACGCTGCGGATCACCACCCCGCTCGGCGGAGAAGACCAGCATCTGCTCCCGGGACAGGTTCGACTCGTAGCCGAACCGCGGCGCGGCGGCCACGTCGAAGTACACGTCACCGGTGCCATCGGCCAGCCGATAGCCGGCGCCGCGGTCGAGCAGGACGCCGACCCGCTCGGCGATGGCCGGAATCGACTCCACCGCACCCACGTAGTGGTCCGGTGGGATGATCCGCAACGCCTCCATGTCCTCCCGGAACAGCGCGGTCTCCCGCATCGCGAGGACCACCCAGTCCTCCCCGTCGCGGGCCGCCCGCTCCAGCAGCGGATCATCGACATCGGTAACGTTCTGCACGTACCGCACCCGGTGCCCCGCGTCCCGCCACATCCGCTGCACCAGATCGAACGCGAGCATGGTCGCGGCGTGCCCGAGATGGGTGGCGTCATACGGGGTGATCCCGCAGACGTACATCGTCGCCGGGTCGACCGGCCGGGTCGGTGCCACCGCCCGCCGAGCGGAGTCGAACAACGCCAACGGCACACCGGCGCCGGGCAGCCGGGGCACCTCGTGACCGGTCCAGGAGTCCATGCCGCCACCCTATCCAGCGGTGCCGGCGGCACCGGAGAATGGCAGATGAATCACATCGGCGGCCAAGGGATAGCGCTACGTGTCGCTGGCGGCGACGGAAAGCACCCGGCCTCGATCAGCCCGTCGACCCGCCCGGCCAGCTGGGTGATCTCGGCCTGGGTAAGCAGCGACGCCAACTGCCCGCCCAGCGTCGCGTCGATCGCCGTACGCAGCTGACGCAACGCCGACCCGGCCTCCGGCGGCAACGGGCGCCCGGACCAGCCCCACAAGACCGTACGCAGCTTGTCGTCGACGTGGAAGCACAAGCCGTGGTCGACGCCGTACACCTGGTTGTCCGGTCCGGCCAGCACGTGCCCGCCCTTGCGGTCGGCGTTGTTGACCACGACGTCGAACACCGCGAGCCGGGCCAGCCGCGAATCGTCGGCATGCGCCAGGGCGTACGGCCTGCCGTCGGTGTCCCGGGCCGCCGCCACCGGCAGCCAGTCGGCCGGCACCTGGTCGGCCGCGACGAAGTCGACCAGCGGCACGGACCCGTCCGGCTCGTCGATCCACAGCTGGCAGGCGCCCGGACCGATCGGACCGTCACGCAACACCGTAGGCGGCACCAACGGCCACCCGAGCGCCTGCGCCACCAAATGGGCGGCGACCTCCCGGCCGGCCAAGGTGCCGTCTGGAAAGTCCCACAGTGGGCGTTCCCCGCGGACTGGTTTGTACACGCACCGGATCGCCGTCCCGTCGGACTCGATGACGGCCCGCAACGTCGTGTTCGATGCGTCGATCAATTGGCCTTCGAGCCGCATCGCGCCGGTACGGAGCAGTCGCAGCACGGTGGCGTCCCGGTCCACCGCCGGCTGCCGGCCGGTCTCCGTCACCTCAGCGGTGGTAGCCGTTGTGCCGCGGGCAGAGGTGGCCGCGCGGGTCCAGCGGTTGACCACAGAGCGGACAGGGTGGACGCCCGGCGGCCACCACCCGGCGTGCCCGGTCGATGAAGCCGCGGGCCGCCGCCGGGGTCAGCCGGACCCGCAGCCGGTCCAGACTGGCGTCGACCTCGTCGTCAGTGTCGTCGTCATCGTCGTCGAGCAGGCCGTCGTCGTCGCCGGCTTCGAGCCCGGTCTCCGGCTCACCGGCGGCGATGGCCTCGATGACAACGGTGGTGGTGTCCACGTCGAAGGCCAAGCCGAGCGTGCCGACCCGGAACTCCTCGTCGACCGGCGTTTCCAGCGGTTCGTTGTCCGACTGCCCGGTCGGTAGTTCCGGCACATCGACACCGAACCGCCGCTGCGCCTCGGCCAGCAGCTCCTCGAGCTTCTCGGCCAGCAGCGACACCTGGACCTTCTCCAGGGCGACGCTGACCACGCGACCGCCACCCCGGGCCTGCAGGAAGAACATCCGCTCCCCCGGCGGCCCGACGGTCCCCGCGACGAACCGCTCCGGCGGCTCGAAGGCATGCACCTGGTGGGTCATGTCATCGACCCTATCGGGCGGCCGGGTCGATCCGGTAACGCACCGACCCGATTGACCGGTACGCTCACTGCCGGTCACGTCCGCCGGCACCGGCGCCGCCGCCGACGGCGGCATCGGAATCGGCCGACCCACCCCGACGCCGTGGCCGACGCCGCTTCGCCGGCACCAGCCCGGCCAAGTCACCGCCGGTGTCGTTGAGCCGCACCAGGAACGGCCGGGTCGTCGTGTACCGGATCACCGTCAACGAGGCCGGATCGGCCACGATCCGCTGGAACAGGTCCAGGTGCAGGCCGAGCGCGTCGGCCACGATGGCCTTGATCACATCGCCGTGGGTGCAGGCCAGCCAGAGAGCGTCGGGCCCGCGTTCGGCGTCGACCACACCGTTCCAGTGCCGCACCGCGGCCACCGCGCGGGCCGCCACGGCGGCCAGCGCCTCCCCGCCGGGGAACACCGCGGCGCTCGGATGCTCCTGCACGACCCGCCACAGCGGCTGTTTCACCAGTGACCGCAGCGACTGGCCCTCCCACTCGCCGTACCCGCACTCGATCAACCCGTCGTCGATCACCGGGGTCGCCCCGGGGACGGCCAGCTCCACGGTCTGCCGGCAGCGGATCAGCGGGCTGCTGACCACCTGTGCCCACGGCACCCCGGCCAGCCGGGCACCGACCGCCCGGGCCTGTGCCTGGCCGGTCTCGTCGAGCTCGACCGGCTGCCGGCCGGCCAGGCCGCCCTCAGCGTTGGCGGTCGTCCGACCATGCCGCAGGAGTACCAACGTCGCCACCGGACCAGCCTACGGGGGGCGGCCGCGCGCCGGCCGGCGGCCGACCCGGTCACAGCGGTCGGGTCCGGTCAGGTGGCCGAGATGGTTCCGGTGACCAGCAGCGCCATCACCAGGGAACCGAGCGCCACCCGGTAGAGCACGAAGGCGTACAGGGTGTGATGCGCGACATAGCGCAGCAACCAGGCGATCGCCGCGTAGCCGACCACGAACGCGATGGCGGTCGCCACCACCATCTGGGCCGCCGTGGGCGCCCGGCCCTGCGGGTCGAACACGTCGGGCAGGCTGAACAGCCCGGACATCACCACCGCGGGAATGGCCAGCAAGAAGGAGAACCGCGCGGCCGCCTCCCGGGTGAGGTTCAACAGCAGTCCAGCGGTCAGCGTGCCACCGGACCGGGAGACGCCCGGGATGAGCGCCATCGCCTGGGCGAAACCCATGATCACGCCATCACGCAGAGTCAACCGCTGCAGGGTACGGGTCTGCCGGCCGAGGTACTCCGCGACGGCGAGGATCAGCGCGAACACGATCAGCACGGTCGCGGTGATCCACAGGTTACGCAGACCGTCGCGGATCTGATCCTTGAACAGCAGGCCGATCACCCCGATCGGGATCGACCCGACGATGACGTACCAGCCCATCCGGTAGTCCGGCTCGCCGCGTACCGAGGGATTCCAGATGCCGACGACCCAGGTCCGGGTGATCCGCCAGATGTCCTTGGCGAAGTAGAGCAGTACCGCGGCCTCGGTGCCCAACTGGGTCACGGCGGTGAACGAGGCGCCTGCGTCCGCCTCGAAGAACAGCGCCGAGGTGATCCGCAGATGTGCCGACGAGCTGATCGGCAGGAACTCGGTGAGCCCCTGCACCACGCCGAGCACGATGACCTCGATCCAGCTCACCGCCCCACCCCGGCCACGTCGAGCGCCCGCGCCACAGTCCGCAGCGTCGCCAACCGCGCCTCGGTGTCGGCGTGGAACAGACTGACCGACAGGGTGGTCACGCCCGCGGCGGCGTACTCGCCGATCCGCTGCGCGATCCGGTCCGGCGGGCCCAGCAGCGCGGTCTGGTCGATGAACTCCAGCGGTACGGCGGCCGCGGCGTCCCGCAGCCGGCCGGCCAGATAGTGGTCCTGCACCTCGTCGGCGGCGGCACCGAAGCCCATCCGGGTGGCCAGCCGGTGATAGAAGTTCTGCGTCCGGCTGCCCATTCCGCCGACGTACAACGCGGCGTACCCGCGCAGCAGGTCGGCGCAGGCGGCGACGTCGTCGCCGACCACCACCGGCACGGCCGGCACCACGTCGAAACCGGTGAGGTCCTGACCGGTGCGGGCCCGCCCGGCGGCGATCAACGCCAGTTGGTCGGCGGCGGTGCGGGGCGAGAAGAACACCGCCAGCCAGCCGTCGGCGATCTCGCCGGCCAGTTCGAGGTTGCGGGGGCCGACCGCGGCCAGGTACACGGGGATCCGCGACCGGGGCGGGCGGAAGTTGAGCTTCAACGCCTTACCCGGGCCGTCGGGCAGCGGCAGGGTGTAGTGCGTGCCCGGGTACTCGACCCGCTGGCGTCCGACCGCGAGCCGGACGATCTCCACGTACTCGCGGGTCCTGGCCAACGGCTGACCGAACCGTACGCCGTGCCAGCCCTCGGAGACCTGCGGACCGGAGACCCCCAGGCCGAGCCGGAACCGGCCACCGGACAACGTGTCGATGGTGGCGGCGGTCATCGCGGTCGACGCCGGGGTGCGGGCCGGGATCTGCATCACCGCCGAGCCCACGTCGATCCGGCTGGTCTGGCCGGCCAGCCAGGCGAGCAGGCTTGGCGAGTCGGACCCGTACGCCTCGGCGGCCCAGACCACCGTGTAGCCGAGCCGCTCCGCCTCCTGGACGAGCGCCAGTTGGTCGGCCGGTGAGCCAGCGCCCGTGAGGTAGCCGAGATTGAGTCCGAGTCGCACTCCCAGTCATCCCCCATCCCCCGCCAGGCGGGGCGTCGACGGCGCTGCCGGGGCAGCGGCCGTGGCCAAGCCGCACCAGGGTACGCAATCGTCCGCCACCATTGGACAACCGGCCGGTCGACTCGCCGACCGGCCGGTGCCGGTCGGCAGCAGACGTCGGCGGGAGTGAGGATGTCCGTACCGCCAGGATCTGCTTAAGGTGCATCCATGCAGCAGCGACCGCTCGGCCGCAGCGGGCTGGCGGTCTCCCGGCTCGCGCTCGGCACCATGACCTGGGGCCGGGACACCGACGCCGACGATGCCGCGGCGCAACTGAAAAGTTACCTGGACGCCGGGGGCAATCTGATCGACACCGCCGACGTGTACGGCGACGGCGACGCCGAGGCGGTCATCGGTTCGCTGCTGGACAGCATGGTGCCCCGTGAGGATCTGGTCATCGCTACCAAGGCCGGGTTGCGGCCGGGCGGGCCACGGCGGCGTGACACGTCCCGTTGGCATCTGCTGCGTACCCTCGACGCCTCGTTGCGGCGGCTCGGCACCGACTACATCGACCTGTGGCAGGTACACGGGTACGACCCGGACACCCCGATGGAGGAGACCCTCGGCGCGTTGGACACGGCGGTGACCAGCGGGCGGGTCCGGTACGTCGGGGTGTCGAACTTCAGCGGCTGGCAGACCGCCCGGGCAGCGGCCTGGCAGGCCGCGGTGCCCGGCCGGGCCGCCGTGGTCGCCGCACAGGTCGAGTACTCGTTGCTGCAACGTGGGATCGAACGGGAGGTGCTGCCCGCCTGCGCCGCGCTGGGGCTGGGCGTACTGCCCTGGTCACCGCTCGGCCGCGGGGTACTCACGGGCAAGTACCGGCACGGCCGCCCGGTCGACTCCCGGGCCGCGTCGCCGCATCTGGAACTGTTCGTCGCGACCTACCTGGAGCCGCGCTGCTCCAGCATCGTCGAGGCGGTCTCGACGGCCGCCGCTGGCCTGGGGGTGGCACCGCTGGAGGTCGCGCTCGCCTGGGTCCGGGACCGCCCCGGGGTCACCGCGCCGATCCTCGGGGCACGCACGGCGGGGCAACTGGTCGGGGCGCTGCAGGTCGAACGGATGACGCTACCCACGGAGATCACCCGGGCACTCGACGACGTCTCGGCGCCAGCGGTCGGCTATCCGGAACGCGACGGGTGATAGAGCCACCGGAGGTGGCCGGCGGGTGACACAGCCCGGGGGCCGGCGGCAGGATGGTGGTCATGGACTACGAGTACGCGCCGCTGCGGTTGCCGCCGAATGTCGACCGGTTGACCGCGGCCGCGCAGTTGGCGATTCAGGCCGAGTTCTCTGGCTGGGAGCTTGCCCGGGTGCGGCTGTTCCGTGACGGGACGCGCCAGGTAGTGCTCCGGCGCAGGATCGCCCGGCAGCCGCAGCCCGGGCTCAGTACATAGGTGGTGTGTTCAGCGCAGGCCACCGCCGGCCGGTGCGCCGCTGGCCGGTGAGTCGTCGCCGTCGTCGTCCGGCAGGTAGGCGTGCTCGTCGAGTCGGCCGACGATCTCGTCACCGGGAACCGACCGGAACGGTCCGTCGACATCGCCGTCGCTGAACGCCTCCGGATCCAGCGGCGTGGTGACCTCGTGCACCATGACCACGCCGTCGAGCGGTTCCAGCTCCGGGATGTCCAGCGCGCCGAGTGAGCCGTCGCCGGCCTGCAGCAACTCGAGCACTGCCTCTCCGACACCACCGACCGGCTCGGCCGCCTCGGCGGACGGGCTGCCCTGGCGGCGGGCCGCGTCGGCGATGCGGACCAGCGCGGCGACCGACGGCACCCGGTAGTCACGACGCTGGCGTACCGAGACGACCTGCGGGTGCGGGTCGGCCGGCTCGTCGCCGTCGACGCCGCCGGCACCGACACCGAACCGTTCGTCCGCCTCCTGCGGATCGATCGATTCGACGTCCCAGGGTGTCACCTCACCGAAGGCGTCCAGCAACTGCTCGTCGTAGGCGTACGACGCGTTGTTGAGCGTCACGTACGCCTGCCAGACCGCGTCGTCGTCGATCCGGCCGTCGGCGGCCTTGACCGTGGCCAGATGTGCCCGGGCAGCCTGGAACACCTGCTCCAGCGCGGCGTCGAGGTCGGTGTGCTGGTCGGTCATACGGGTGGGATTCCTTTCACCGTCGATGAGGGCGCCGGCGGTCAGCTCTGGCGCAGGAAGCGGTCGAGCACATGCACGCCGAACTGTAGCCCCTCGACCGGGACCCGCTCGTCAATGCCATGGAACAGCGCAGAGAAGTTCAGCTCCGCCGGCAGCCGTAGCGGGGTGAACCCGAAGCATCGGATGCCGAGTTGGCGAAACGCCTTGGCGTCGGTGCCGCCGGAGAGCATGTACGGCACCGTCCGGGCACCCGGGTCGGCATGGCGCAGCGCGGCGGCCATCGCGTCGACCAGCGCACCGTCGAAGGTCGTCTCGATCGCCGGCTGCCGCTCCACGTGTTCGATCTCCACGTCCGGGCCGATCAGCTGGCGGAGCTCGGCCAGAAACTGGGTCTCCTGGCCGGGCAGCACCCGGCAGTCGATGGTGGCACTGGCTCGACCGGGGATGACGTTTTCCTTGTATCCGGCGTCCAGCCGGGTCGGATTGGCGGTGTTACGGACCGTGGCACCGATGATGTTCGCGATCGGCCCCAGCTTGGCGATCGTCGACTCCGGGTCGTCCGGGTCGAACTCGATGCCGAGCACGTCGGAGACCTCGGCCAGGAAGTCCCGCACGGTCGGGGTGACGACGATCGGGAAACGGTGTCGGCCAAGCCTCGCCACCGCCTCGCACAACGCCGTCACCGCGTTGTCGTCGTGCATCATCGAGCCGTGTCCGGGTCGGCCCCGGGTGTGCAGCCGCAGCCAGTTGATGCCCTTCTCCGCCGTCTCGATCAGATACAGCCGCAGGTCGTCACTCACCGTGTAGGAGAAGCCGCCGACCTCGCCGATCGCCTCGGTACAGCCGTCGAACAGCCCGGGGTGCCGCTGCACCAGGTGGTGGGCGCCGTACCGGCCGCCGGCCTCCTCGTCGGCGGTGAAGGCCAGCACGATGTCGCGCGGTGGCCGGGTCCCGCTGCGCTGCCAGTCACGGACCACGGCGAGCACCATCGCGTCGAAGTCCTTCATGTCGATCGCCCCACGACCCCACAGGTAGCCGTCGCGCAACTCGCCGGCGAACGGCGGGACCGACCATTCGGAGGCGTCGGCCGGGACCACGTCGAGGTGGCCGTGCACGAGCAGCGCCCCGCGGGACGGGTCGGTACCGGAGATGCGGGCGACCAGGCTGGCCCGGCCGGGTGCGGACTCGACGATGGTGCTGGTGACGCCAACCTCGGCGAGCTGGTCGGCGACGTACTCCGCGGCGACCCGTTCACCGACGCTGGTCAGCGGGTCACCGGTGTTGGTGGTGTCGATCCGCAGCAGGTCGCGGCAGATCCGCACGACCTCGTCGGTCGGCGCCGGCGGCGGGGAGGGTGCAGTCATGCGGTTCTTCTTACCAGCCGTCCGGCCGCTGCCCCAGCCCCGCCGCGGCACGCCCCACGGTTTCGGACGACGGCGTGGTGGGTACCGCCGCATTCGCCGGGCCGGCACCCGCACGGTTGCCGGCCACAACGGCCGGGCCGTACGAGGTCCCCGGTCCGCACCGAAGGAGACGATCGTGTCGGTAGGCCTTCCCCCCATCCCCGAACTCGGCGACGACGACCTGCCGCACGATCCGGGCGGACCGCGGCTGACCACACTGCTCGTCGAGGAGCACCGCCGCGTCGAGCAGCTCTGCGAGCAGCTCGACGCGGCAACCGACCCGGACCGGCGGCGTCAGATCGCGGACGTGCTGGTCGCCGTGGTGAGCCGGCATCTGTCGGCCGAGGAGCAGTACCTCTACCCGGCCATCCGGGCGGCCCTGCCCGACGGAGGCGCGCTGGCCGACCAGGGCATCGCGACGGACCGCCCGTTGCGCGACGTGCTCAGCTCATCCGACGTGGCGGCGGCCGGGACACCGGCCAGGGTCGCCGCCGCCTGGCGGCACCACCGTACGGTCGTCGAGCAGCAGCTGCTGCCAGGGCTACGGGCGGCGGCGACCGACGAGGAGCTCGTCCGGCTGGGCAACCGGGCGGAGACAGCCGAGGAGGCCGCCCCGACCCGGCCGCATCCCGACGCCCCGCTGCGGCCGCCGTGGAACCGGGTGGTGGACCCGGCGCTGGGGGTGCTGGACAAGACCCGGGATCTGCTGTCCGGCCGTACCACCTATCCCGAGGATCTGACGGCGACGCCGGTCGACCGCGACGGCTAGTCCGGAATATCCGATCAGTTCTGTTCCATATTGATGTCGGAGAACGTTTCCCGCATCGAAGGTCTTCCCGTCGATCCCGTTCTGGTCCTACCGTCACGTTATGAACCTGGAGCTGCGGCACCTGCGGGTTGTCTGCGCCATCGCGGAGACGGGAAGCGTCACCAAGGCGGCCTCCATGTTGGGGTTGGCGCAGCCCGCACTCACCGCGCAACTGCAACGGATCGAACGGACCCTCGGTGGGCCCTTGTTCGAGCGCGACCGGCGGGGCGCCCGGCCGACCGCACTGGGCGAACTGGTCCTGGCCCGGGCCCGGGTGCTGCTGCCGGCGATGAAAGGGCTGCAGGACGAAGCGGCCCGGCTGGCCGGCACGGGCAGCGTGATGAGCAGGTTCCGGCTCGGCGGGGTCAATAGCCCGATCCTGGGTGGCCTGGTACACCGGCTCGCCGCCGACCAGCCGCAGGCGCAGATCAGCACCTACGCCTCCTGGTACGTCGACGAGCTCGCCCAGATGGTGCTCAGCGGCCGACTCGACTACGCGCTCACCGGGGTGTGCGGCGACGCCACCCCGTCGGCTGAGTTCGGCCTGGCGTGGCGGGCGGTCGCCGTCGACGCGATCTTCGTCCTGTTGCCCGAGACCCACCCGCTGGCGCACCGCCCGGAGATCGAGCTCGGCATGCTCGCCGACGAGCAGTGGGTCGCCGCGCCCGGCGACGGATGCTTCGGCGACTGCTTCGCCGCCGCCTGCGCACGGTCCGGGTTCACCCCCCGCAAGATGTACGAGACCGACATCCGCGGCTGTGTCGACCTGGTCGAGTCCGGCGAGGCCGTCGCCTTGTGCCAGGCGACGTTCCGGCCGATCAGCGGGCTGGTGACCCGACCGTTG
Source organism: Solwaraspora sp. WMMD792 (assembly GCF_029626105.1). NCBI lineage: Bacteria > Bacillati > Actinomycetota > Actinomycetes > Micromonosporales > Micromonosporaceae > Solwaraspora > Solwaraspora sp. WMMD792. Next base: position 2,110,475 of record NZ_JARUBH010000009.1, on the reverse strand, counting down.
GCCGGCGCGCCGCTGCGCTGGCGGCTGCTGCTGGGCTGGCACCCGGACGCGACCGCCGCCGCCCTCGCCGACCGGGTGTTCACCCACGCCACCACGGCGTACACCGACTCGCTGGGGCGCAACCCGCAGTATCTCGGCTGGCTCGCCGACAACCCCGGATTCGGGGCGCAGAGCCTGGCCGGGATCCCGGTTTCGGACGGCTGACCGGGCTGACCGGTCCTGCCTCGCCCCGACCGGCCCTGCTCCGCCCCGACCGATCGCTGTGACGGTATGAGCCAGCTGGTATCTGCCTGCTGACATAGACCGCCATTAAGTTGACAGCAACCCGACGTTACCCCGAACACCGACATCCGGGCCCGACGGCGCACCACGACCGGCGGACCGTTCGGGCTCCGGCCCCCGTCGGTATCGGAGACGTCGGGGTGCCACGTGCCTCCGGTCGGTTCCGCCAGGCGATCCCTGGCCCCCGCCGGAGTCACTTCCCGTTCAATCGTCAGGGGAGCAGATGAGACGAGCACTGATCGCGGCCACCGCAGCCGCCGTCCTGCCACTGGGGGCGGCCGGTCTGGCCGCGATGCCCGCCATGGCAGCACCCAGCGCCGGGCCGGTCGCCCAGCCGGTCGCCGACGCGGCCGCACCCGGAATGCTCGCGGCGATGCAGCGTGACCTGGGCCTTACCGCAGACCAGGCGCGGGTCCGGATCGCCAAGGAGGCCAGCGCCAACAAGAAGGAAGCGATGTTGCGCGCCACCCTCGGCACCGACTTCGGCGGGGCGTGGCTGTCCCCCGACGGCGGCACGCTGACCGTGGCGGTCACCGACTCGACCCAGGCCGCCGCGGTGACCGCCGCCGGCGCGAAGGTCAAGGTGGTCGACCGCAGCGCGGCCGAACTCGACCGGGTCAAGGCCAAGCTCGACCGCACCGCGGCGAAGGCGCCGGCGACCGCCGTCGCCGGCTGGTACGTCGACGTGGCCACCAACGCCGTGGTGGTGCTGGCCCGCGGCGACGTCTCGGCGGCCGAGAGCTTCGTCGCCGGCAGCGGTGCCGCTGCGGACGCGGTACGGGTCGTGCGCACCGATGAGACGCCGACCACCCTGTACGACGTCCGGGGAGGCGACGCCTACTACATGGGCGGGCGCTGCTCGGTCGGCTTCTCGGTGACCGGCGGGTTCGTCACCGCCGGGCACTGCGGCAGCGTGGGCACCGCCACCCAGGGCTACAACCAGGTGTCGCAGGGCACCTTCCGTGGGTCGTCGTTCCCCGGCAACGACTACGCCTGGGTACAGACCAACTCGAACTGGACGCCGCAGCCGTGGGTGAACAACTACAGCGGCGGCAACGTCACGGTCGCCGGCTCGGCCGAGGCGGCGGTCGGCGCGTCGGTTTGCCGGTCCGGATCCACCACCGGTTGGCGCTGCGGCACCATCCAGGCCAAGAACTCGACGGTGAACTACCCGCAGGGCCGAGTGTCCGGCCTGACCCGGACCAACGCCTGCGCCGAGCCCGGTGACTCCGGTGGGTCGTGGCTCTCCGGCCAGCAGGCCCAGGGCGTCACCTCCGGCGGTTCGGGCAACTGCTCGACCGGCGGCACCACCTACTTCCAGCCGGTCAACGAGATCCTCTCGGTGTACGGCCTCACGCTGCGGACCGGCGGTGGCGGCAACCCGCCGCCGACCACCCCGCCGCCGGGCGGCGGAACCTGCAGCGGCTACCAGAACACCTACACCGGTTCGCTCTCCTCCGGCGGCACCCAGATCCAACCCAACGGCAGCTACTTCAGCGCCGGTTCCGGCACCCACCGGGCCTGCCTGGACGGGCCGACCAGCCGCGACTTCGACCTGTACCTGCAGCGGTGGAGCGGCAGCAGCTGGGTCAGCGTGGCCAGCGGCACCAGCCCCGGTCCGGACGAGACGCTGACCTACAGCGGTTCCTCCGGCTACTACCGGTACGTGGTCCACGCGTACAGCGGTTCGGGCAGCTACTCGCTCGGCATCACCCGGCCGTAGCCGTTCGTCTCCCGGCCGAGCCGGTCGGGCCGGGAGACGAACCGGCAGAGCCACGCCCCGACGGCGGGTACCGGGAACGGGACCCGCCGTCGGCGTGCGCCAGGTGGAAGTGACTGGTCAGCCCGCCGTGTCTGCGTCGACGCGCAGCGGATCGTGCCCCAGGTCCAGCAGCGCCCGCCGCCACCGGTCGTCCGCAGCGCCCGCCGCCGGGCGGCGGGCGAGCAGGTCCCGGATCTCCTCGACGACCCGCGCCATCACCTGCCGGTCCGGTTCGGTCAGATCCACCCGCCGTTTGCCCAGCACCGCCAGTACGGCGCCACCCGGCTGCGGCAGGTCGACGCCGGGTCCGACGAACGCTTGTTCGCCGGACGCCTCGGTCAGCAGCCAGTCACGCAGCTGTTCCGAACTGATGTTCACGTACGCGTGGAACTCGTTCCACAACTGGTCAGTGTCGGTGTCGGTACGCCGGTGCGCCGCCATCGACAACCTCCTCACTTTGACGGTCAGTCGGGGGGCTCGGTGCTGCTCACCGGATCGTCGGAGTCGGCCCGGGTCTGGGTACCGGCCGGTTCCGGGCGCACATCGGTGTCCGCCAGGACGGCGCCGGGTCCGGTCCCGGTGTCCAGCGGGCTGTTCCGGGCCAGCACCTCGTCGGTCTTCGCGGACTTCTCACGTTGTTCCTCCGGTTGACTCATGGTCGTATCCTCCTTTCGGCCGCACTGTCGACGTCGAACCGCAGACCACCGTCCCGCGCGTCGACGGTGACCCGTTGCCCCGCCGCCAACGTGCCGTCGAGCAGCAACCGGGACAGTTGGTTGTCGACCTCCCGCTGGATCGTCCGACGCATCGGCCGCGCGCCGAACTCCGGCTGGTATCCGGCTTCGGCTATCCAGTCGGCCGCCGCATCGGTGACCTCCACGGCGATGTCCTGGGCGTGCAGCCGCCGGCGGGTCTCCTCCAGCAGCAGGTCGGTGATCTGGCGCAGCTGCTGCTGGGCCAGTTGCCGGAAGATGATGATCTCGTCGATCCGGTTGAGGAACTCCGGCCGGAAGTCCTCCTGCAGCCGGCGCAGCAGGCGCTCGCGCAGGTCGTCGTCAGGGCTGTCGCCGTCCGTCCCACCAAAGCCGACACTGCGGCCGCCGCCGGTGATCAGCTCCGAGCCGAGGTTGCTCGTCATGATCAGAACCACGTTACGGAAGTTGACCGTCCGGCCCTGGCTGTCGGTCAGCCGGCCGTCGTCGATCAGCTGCAGCAATACGTTGAACACGTCGACGTGCGCCTTCTCGATCTCGTCGAGCAGCACCACCGCGTACGGTCGTCGGCGAACCGCCTCGGTCAGCTGGCCGGCCTCCTCGTAGCCGACGTACCCGGGCGGTGCCCCGACCAGCCGACTCACCGTGTGCCGTTCCTGGAACTCGCTCATGTCGAGTCGGACCATCCGGTCGGCGTCACCGAACAGGGCCGCCGCGAGGGCCCGGGCCAGCTCCGTCTTGCCGACGCCGGTGGGTCCGAGGAACAGGAAACTGCCGACCGGCCGGTCCGGGTCTCCCAGCCCGGCCCGCGAGCGACGGACGGCCTCGGCGACCGCGGTCACCGCGTCGTCCTGGCCGACCACCCGTTGGTGCAGTTCGCCCTCCAGCCGTAGCAACCGGTCCCGCTCCTCCTCGGTGAGCTGGCTGACCGGAATGCCGGTGGCCCGGGATACCACCTCGGCGATCTCCTCGATGCTGACCTGGGGCACCCCGGCGCTGTCCGGGCTGCGGGCCGTCTCGATCCGCTGTTGCACCTGCGTCAACTGGTCCCGCAGGCCGGACGCCCGTTCGTACTGTTCGTCGGCGACTGCCTGGGCCTTGTCCCGGTGCAACTGCTCGAGCTGCCGTTCCAGGTCCCGTACGTCGGCGGCCGGTGTGCGGGTGCGCAGCCTGACCCGGGCGCCGGCCTGGTCGATCAGGTCGATCGCCTTGTCCGGCAGGAACCGGTCGCTGATGTAGCGGTCGGCGAGTTCCGCCGCCGACAGCAGCGCGTCGTCAGTGAACCGCACCTGGTGATGCGCCTCATAGCGGTCCCGCAGACCGTGCAGGATCGCGATGGTGTCCGCCACGGTCGGCTCGGGCACCAGGACCGGCTGGAACCGCCGGGCCAACGCGGCGTCCTTTTCGATGTTGCGCCGGTACTCGTCCAGCGTGGTCGCGCCGACCACCCGCAGTTGGCCTCGGGACAACGCAGGTTTCAGCATGTTGCTGGCGTCCATCGACCCTTCGGTGCCGCCGCCGCCCGCCCCGACCAGGGTGTGCAGCTCGTCGAGGAAGACGATGAGGTCGTCGCCGTGGCTACGGATCTCGTCGATGACCTTCTTCAGCCGTTCCTCGAAGTCGCCGCGGTACCGGGTACCGGCGACCAGCCCGGCGAGATCCAGTTGCACCACCCGCTTGCCGATCAGCGTCTGAGGGACGTCCCCGTCGACGATGCGCTGTGCCAGTCCTTCCACAATCGCGGTCTTGCCGACCCCGGCCTCCCCGATCAGCACCGGGTTGTTCTTGGTCCGCCGGGACAGGATCTCCACCGCCTGCTCGATCTCCTCACCCCGGCCGACGACCGGGTCGATCGCACCCTGGGCGGCGAGTTCGGTCAGATCCTGACCGTACTGGTCGAGGGTCGGGGTCCCGCGGGCCGTCCGCGGCTTGGCCGCACCGCCGCGTTCGGCGCTGGCGTTCTGCAGCGACCGGGGTTCGACGTGGCCGGCCGCGAGCATCCGCCCGGCGGCCGACTCCGGGTTGACCGCCAGCGCCATCAGCACGTGCTCGGGCCCGATGTAGGTCGCGCCGGTGGCCCGGGAGAGCTGGTGCGCGTCCAGTAGGGCACGTTTCGCCGCCGGGGTCAGCGAGAGGTTGGCCGGTACCTCGCCCCGGCCGGCCGCCGGTCCGCCCAACTCGGCGAGCAGCCCGTTCGGGTCGGCCCCGGCCCGGCGGACCAGCTCCCGCAGCGGTTGACGCTGCAACGCCGCCCAGAGCAGGTGATCGGTGTCCAGGTCGCTGGTGCCGGCCTGGGCCGCCCGCCGGGCGGCGGCGGTGAGCAGGTCACGGGCATCGCCACTCATCAGCCGGGTGATGTCGACCCGGTGCACCGGCAACCGGGGCTCGCCGCCGGTGAGAAACCGGGCCAGCAGGTCCTCCCAGGGATCGGTGCCGAGCCCTCCCGGGCCGTACGGTCCGTCACTCATCTGCGCGCCCCCTCGCCGTTTCGCCCCCGCCGGCTGTGAACCGGACCGTGGCTACCCGGGCCGTCCCGGGCCAAACGTCCCGGTCGACGAGCGACGTCCGAAACCACCCCGCATGCCGTCGAGGTACCGGCACGTGGGTCGGGATTGGTGCGGCCGGCCGGGGCGCCGGGTCCACGGCCGCGCATGCTGGCAGGCTTGCCGGATGCGGACTCTGCTGATCGTGGACGGCGCGAACGTGGTCGGCTCCCGACCCGACGGTTGGTGGCGCGACCGGATGGCGGCGGCCGCCCGGCTGCGTGATCAACTGGTCGGCGTCGCCGACCGGGGACTCCCCGAGCTGACCGGCCCGCTGGAGGTGGTCCTGGTGGTCGAGGGGGCGGCCCGTGGTCTGCCGCCGACCGACGGGGTACGGATCGGCGTGGCTCCCGGGTCAGGAGACGATCTGATCGTCGAGATCGCCGCCGAGGGCGGACCGGACCGGCGGGTGGTAGTCGTCACGGCCGACCGCCGGTTGCGGGACCGGGTCACCGAAGTGGGCGCGCAGATCCACGGACCCCGATGGTTGACCAGGCAGCTGACCGGTCCGGTGTCGGACTTCTGACCGGTATTCAGCCTGAATACCTGATCCGCCACCGGCAGTTGCCCAGCTCACGCAGGCCGAGCGCCGACGGCCGGACGGTCGCTGCGGACCAGCCTATCTGCGGGATCAGACAGCCGGGCAGCAATCACCCACCAGCGGTAAGCTCTAATAGAGCCTTCCAGCCCCTTGAGGAGGTTTCGCCCGTGGCGAGTGTCGCCGAGGTCAAGTCCGCCATCGAAGCCGCGATCATGCAGGTGTCGGAGGGCCAGGCTGCCGTCCAAGCCGCCAGCGAGAAGATCGCCGAGGCGCAGCAGAGCCTGGCGGCCGCCTTTGAGGGCAGCGGCCACGAGGCGGTCGGAGCGGCCCAGGCCGCCCTGTTCCAGGCCAGCTCCGAGCTCGAGGAGTGCCTCGCCGCCACACTCGCCGCCGTCGAACAGGCGCAGACGTACTCCGCGACGCTGTAGTCACCAATGTCGCTCGCCGAGAATCTCGCCGCCCGGGTCCGGGCGGCCACCGACGACCTGCCGGTGGGCCAGCTCGCGGTCGCGGTGCAGCGGCTGCGTGCCGCGACCGAGCTGCTCATCTGGGTCCGCCAGGAATCGGCGGACCCGCTGGCGGTGCCACAGCTCGCCGGCGCCACCGAACACGCGGAGCAGGCCGGCCACGCGATGCGGGTCGCTGCGCAGTCAGTGGACGACTACCTGGCGGCGATCGGCTTCGGTGCCGGCCCGGCGCCGGGGGGCGACGGCGGGTGGCGGGCGGCGCTGGACAGCGACCGGGACCCGACGGCGGCACCGGGCGGCACCGGACGGGCGAGCGCGCCCGCCGCACCCGAGCTCGGCAACTGGTGGGCCGCCCGGGTCGCGGAGCTGACCGACCGGGAGTCCGGGGTCGGGCCAGGGCCGGACGCCGCGACCGACACGCCCGGGCCGGACGCCGCCACAGACACCGCCGAACTGCTGCGCAGGGTCGCGACGGCGGTCCGTCAGGAGGACCGGGCCGGACTGCACCGCGACCTCGCCGCGGCGGCCGCGCCGACCGGCCTGAACCTCGCCGCGGTCACCCCACCGCTGCTGCACCGCCTCGCCGGGGACCTGCTGGACCACGAGCCGCAGGCCGAGGACCTGCGTCGGCTCGCCTCCGCCACCACCCGACAGGTACGCGAGCTGCTACCCGGCATGCCGGATTCGGTGCTGTCGACCCTGCTCGCCCGGATCTGCCGGGTGCCGGCCGACGATCGGCGCGGCGACGTTCACCGGGCCGACGGTGAACAGGCCGGGCAGCCTCCGGCTCCGCCGCACCCGGCCGACTCGGCGGTCGCCGGTGCGGTACTCACCGGCGTACTGCTACGGCTGCTCGACCGCGAGCCGCAGACGCTGCGCCCGGAGCAGCCCCGACCGCTGCGGGGGCGCGATGCCTGACGCGCGGGCCGAGCTGGTAGCCGCGGTCCGCCGGGCGCTCGGTCATGCCCGGGCGGCGGCCCGCAACCGACTCGACGACGTCGAACAGGACATCGCCGCTGCGGAACAGCAGCTCAAACGGGTACGCATGGCAGCCGAGCAGGTGCCGCACCGAGCCGCGGTGCACCGCGACCGCCGGCTAGCCGACCTCGCCGAGCAGTACCGCGATCAGATAGCGGTGACCGCCCGGCGAGCCGTCGCGGCGGTTGACCGGGCGGCACCGGGAGCCGCCGCCGCTGACTGGGCTCGGTGGCATCCTGCTCCGGCGACGCGCACGGAAGCGCCAGGAGCTGCCCGGATCGGCCTGACCGGGCTGGCCGGAGGTCCCGCCGTACCCGCGCTCGTCGCGGTCCTGGACCACGGCCACGTGGCGCTGGACGGCGCCGACCGAGCGGGGTGTGACGCCGTGCTGTCCGCGCTGCTGCTGCGGATCCTCGGCCGTACCGCGCCCGGCACCGTCCGGCTGACCGGCTACGACCCGGAACAGCTCGGTGGCGGCCTCGCCGGTTTCGCCCCGCTGGCCGGACCCGGCCTGCTCACCTTCGCCGGCCCCGGTGGGTTGAGCCGGCACCTGGACGAGCTGGTCGACCACATCCGCCGGATCAACGAGACGGTGCTGGCCGGGGAGTTCCGATCGCTGAGCGAACTGGCGACGGCCACCGGCCGACGGCCCGAGCCGTGGCGGATCGCCGTCCTGCTCGGCGGGCCCGGGGAGGAGCTCTCCCGGCACGAACGGGCTCAGCTGGACCGGATCACCCGCGCCGGGGCTGCCTGCGGCGTCCATCTGATCGTCCGCGGTGTCGGGCTCAGCGCCACGCCCACCGTGACCACCGTGTCGGTCTCCGGCAGCACGGCTCGGGTCAGCGGCTATCCGCAGCTACCGGTGCGGATCGACCCGCCGCCGCCGGCCGAGCTGGTCACTCGTACCTGCCGGGAGATCGCCGCCGCAGTCGCCGCCGGCCCGGTTCCGGCGGTATTCAGCGATCTGCTGCCCGAACAGGAATGGACCGAGGACGCCACCGCCGGGCTGACCGCGCCGGTCGGCGACAGCCCACGGGGCCGGCCGGTGACGGTGACGTTGAGCGACTATCCGCCGCACGCGCTGATCGGTGGGCCGTCCGGCACCGGAAAGACCAACCTGATCTACGCCTGGATCGGTGCCCTGGCCGCCCGCTACTCCCCCACCGAGCTGGAGTTCTATCTGCTGGACTTCAAGGAGGGGGTGTCCTTTGCCCGGTTCGCGCCGGGCCGGCGGGACCCCAGCTTCCTGCCGCATGTCCGGCTGGTCGGGGTGAACGTCAACACCGACCGGGAGTTCGGCCTGGCGATGCTGCACTTCCTCGGTGCGCAACTGCGGCAGCGGGCCGACGCCGCCAAACGCCACGAGGTGACGAAGCTGGCGGAGCTGCGCGCGGAGGACCCACAGGGCCGGTGGCCGCGCATCGTGGCGGTGATCGACGAGTTCCAGGTGCTGCTCGCCGGCAACGACGCGCTGGCCACCGAGGCCGCGACGTTGCTGGAGGACCTGGCCCGGCGGGGCCGGTCACAGGGCATCCACCTGATCCTGGCGTCCCAGGACGTCTCCGGTATCCAGGCGCTGTGGGGGCGTACCGCGCTGATCGCCCAGTTCGCACTACGGATCGCGCTACCGAAGGCGCGCCGCGTCCTGCCGGAGACCAACACCGCAGCGGAGTCACTGCCCCGCCATCACGCCGTGGTCAACGCCGAGTCCGGGGCAACGGAGGCCAACCAGATCGTCCGGGTTCCGCCGGCCAGCGACCGGGACACCTGGCAAGAGCTGCAACACCGGCTGTGGCGACGGCGGCCCGCCGACCTGCCCACGCCGCGGCTGTTCGATGGCGACGTGGTGCCCCGGCTGGTTGAGGCACCGGACTACCAGGCGCTGGTCGCCGACGGCGACGGACCGCGCATACCGGTGGCGTTGCTCGGCGAGACGATCGACGTACTGGCCCGCTCCGCCCGGCTCAGCCTGGCCCGGGCACCCGGACGCAATCTCGCGGTACTGGGCACCCGGGTGGACGAGGCGTGCGCCCTGCTCGACGCCGGTGCCCGGTCGCTGGCCCGGCAGTACCCGCCCGGCGCGGCGCGGTTCGACGTCGCCTGTCTGGACCCGGACGCGGAGGCAGCCGCCCACCGGCTACACGCGGCGTTGCCGGCCGGCACCGGACTGTACGACCTGGATACCGTCGGCGGGCTGCTCGCGGACACCGCCGACCGGCTCTCCGGTGACGTGCTGGACGGTCCGGTCCGCCCACACTTCCTGGTGCTGTACGCGGTCGACGCCGCCGCCGGACGGCTGGCGGCGAAGTTCGCCGGCCGCTCCGGCCTGGACCGGCTCCGCCGGGTGCTGCACCTCGGGCCGGAGCGGCACACCCACGTGCTGGGCTGGTGGCGCGGGGTGGCCCGGATGCGCGACGATCTCGGCGGGGTCGGCTCACGGACCGACCAGATTGGTGCCTGGGTGGCGTTGGACGTGCACGGCTCCGACCTCGGACCGCCGCTGTACCCCCGGGCCGGCGGCCCGGCCTGGTATCCCCGGCCGTGGCGGGCACTGTTCTTCGACCGGACGGTGCACCGCAGCGCCGAGGTCATCATCCCGTACGGGCTGACCTGATGGACGCCTCCTATCCCGAGCTGATGCGCCGGCTCGCCGAGCTCGCCGCCGCGCTGCAGAACCGTCGGGACGAAGCGCAGCAGTGGTACGCGCAACGGTGCGACGGCGCGCAGACCGCGGTGGCCGAGGTGGAGGCCGACCTGGCGGAGCTGCACCAGCTCCACGATCAGGCAAGCCGGGAGCTGGCGGACGTCGACCGGGCGGCCGCCGACATCTGGACCGAGGTCGGTCACCGGTTCGGGCCGGTGGCCGGACGGCTCGGCGGCCTCCCGCCGCCACTGCCGACGCCCCCGGGTACCGCCGTCGACGACGATCCGGAGCACTGGCTCGCGGCCGCCCGTGCTTTGGTCGAGCGGTCCAACGACGTGGGCCCCCTGCCCCGGTCGGCGTATCCGGTGCTGGCGGTGTTCGGCGCCGCCGGAGCCGCCGCCGCGTTCGGGCTGTCCACCGCCGCGCGGTGGGCTGGCCAGCGCTACGGCGGCGACCTGGCGGTCGGGATGCCGGTGATCGCGCTCGTGGTCACCTTGGTCGGTCCGCTACTCGGGCTGGGTCCGGCGAAGGCGCTGGCCGACCGCCGGCACGCGGTGCTCGACCTGCGTACCGTGTCGATCGTCCTGGTCGCCGGCCTGGCGGCGACCGCCGCCCTGCTGACCGGGCTGGGCTGACCCGCCGACGCCCGGCCCCGGTGGATCAGCCGGCGGAACGACGCCCGGCCCCGGTGGATCAGCCGGCGGAACGACGCCCGGCCCCGGTGGATCAGCCGGCGACCGCGACCGCTTCGCGCAGCAGACGGCGGGCCAGCACCAGCTGGTCGGCGGTGGTGTCCAGCCCGGGCAGATCACCGACCCGGACACCGGCGGTGTCCAGCACCGTCCGCAGGGCCGGGGCGCACCTACCCGGAAACTCCACCGTACGGTCGAAGATCTGCAGGGTGACCCGGTCGTCCGACTGCGAGGTGAGCCGCCAGCGCAACCCCGGGCGGCGGCGGATGACGTCGTCGACGGTCAGCGTCCGGATCCGGTCCGCCTGCTGCAGTGGGGGCAGTGGGGCCGGGCGGGCCGCCGACCAGGCCCGACGGCGCATCCGCGCCGCGACCTGGCCGGGCTCAACGGAGGCCAACCAGTCACGCAGTACCGCCACCGTTGCGGTCAGCTCCGAGGTGATCCCGGCCGGTTCGCCCGGGTCGGCGCCGAACGGCAGCGAGGTGCGCAGCCGGGGCTCGGTGACGGCGAGCTCGAGCAGCGCCTCGACCAGCGAATAGCGGGTGAACGCGCGGACCCCGACGGTGAGGTGGATCGAGCTCTCCTGCTGCGCGGTGGCGCTGTGCAGCCAGCCTCGGGGCAGGTAGAGGGCGTCGCCAGGGCCGAGCACGACGTCCAGCGCAGGTGCGGCCTCGGACCGGGCGGCTACCTCGTCGGCCCGGCCCGACCAGGTCTGCTGGGGCAGCGGATCGATCAGTACCGGATCGTGCACCCGCCACCGCTTGCGGCCCTCGGTCTGCAGGACGAACACGTCGTGGGTGTCGTAGTGGGTGGCGAACCCACGGCTGCCGGCCGGGGTGAGGTAGGCGTTGGCCTGCAACGGCTGGCCCAGCGTGGTGGACAACTCGCCGACGAACGAGATGATCGGTGGCCAGAGCCGGTGCAGGCCCTGCAGAACCAGGGTGGCGCCGTCCGCGTACAGGCCCAACACCCGCTCGTCGAGCACCTGGTCGTCGATCTCGGCACCGGCGCCGGCACCGCCGGTGTAGGTCGGTTCCGCGAACACCTCGCCGTCCCGGGCCACCCGGAGAAACGGGGTACGCAGGCCGTGCCGGCTCAGCAGTTGGTCGGCCGCGGGGCGATCGAGCAGATCGGTGAATCCGGCGGGGCCGGCCAGGTCGCCGGCGCGGGACAGCAGCGGTCTACGCCCCCAGTAGACATCCGCGAAGGTCGCCGGGTCCACGGCAACACACCGGGTCAGCGCCGCCGGGCGGCGGGACGGGTCCGCACCGCCCGGCGGGCCCGGTGACGTCGCGGCGATCCGCAGCCGGTCGGGGAGTCCAGGTCCGCCGGTGCCGGCACCGCGTGACGCGGTGGGCAACTGGGTCAACGCCGGTTCGCCCCACCGTCGGCACCACCGTCCCGGCCGGCCGGATTCGCCCCACCGTCGGCCAGGCCCTCCTGCGCCTTCGGACCAGCGCCACCGTCGGCACCACCGTCCCGGCCGGCCGGATTCGCCCCACCATCAGCCGGGCCTTCCTGCGCCTTCGGACCAGCGCCACCATCGGCACCACCGTCCCGCCCAGCCGGATTCGCCCCACCGTCGGCGGGTCCGTGACCCGCTGCGGGCCCGGTGCTACGGATGTCGTCGTCGTCGAGTGTCATGGCTGCCCCCTGCGGGTCGGTCGACACGCGCCGGTTCCGCGCCGGCACGGTCCTGCCTGCGGGTGGTACCCGGGGCGGATCGTCACTAACCTCGCGGGCACCCGGACCGGCTGAGGATCACAGCTCCTGGTACGGCGCGCAGCTGTCCCGCACGACCAGCTCGGTGGCGAGCTCCACCCGCGGTGTCTCCAGCGGTTCCCCCTGCGCCAGACGCAGCACCGTCCGCGCTGCGAGCAGCCCCATCTCGGCCAGCGGCTGGCGCACCGTGGTCAGCGGCGGCGACGACCACTGCACCTCGGGCAGGTCGTCAAAGCCGACCACGCTGACGTCGTCCGGGACCCGCAAACCGCGTTGCCGCAGGGCCTCGTAGGCACCGAGGGCCATCTGGTCGCTGGACGCGAAGATCGCGCTGGGTGGTTCGTCGAGGTCGAACAGCGCGGCCGCGCCGGCGAAGCCGGACTCATGGTAGAAGTCGCCGGGGACGACGTACTCGGGGCGCAGCGGTATTTCGGCCGCCTCCAGCGCGGCCCGGTAGCCGTCGAGCCGGGCCCGGCTGCACAGCAGCCGGGGCGGACCGGCGATGAAGCCGATCCTGCGGTGTCCCAGGGAGATGAGGTGTTCCGTCGCCCGCAGTCCGCCGGCCCAGTTGGTCGCCCCGATGGTGGGAATGTCCAGGCTCGGGACGCCGGCCGGGTCGACCAGCACCATCGGAACGTTGAGCCGCCGCAGTTCGGTGTGCAGCGGCGGAGCGAGTTCGCTGGTGACCAGGATGACACCGTCGGTGGCCCGGGTACGCAGGTTCTGCAGCCACTGCCGGGTCGACGCGGACCGGCGGTGGATGGCGGAGACGACGGTACCGACCCCGGCGGCGTGCGCGACGTCCTCCACGCCGCGGATTATCTCCACTGCCCACGGGCTGTCCAGGTCGTTGAAGACCAGGTCGATCAGGCTGGCACCGGCGCGGGACCGGGTCGCCCGCCGCCGGTAGCCGTGCCGACGCAGCAGCTCCTCGACCCGCTCACGGGTCTGCGGGGCGACATCGTTGCGACCGTTCAGCACCCGTGACACGGTCGGCACGGAGACACCGGCTTCCTGGGCGATCGCGGTGATCGTGATCCTGCGTCCTTCATCGACCGTCACGGCAGCAGCTCCTTCGTCGAGGCTTCAGCGTACGACCGAACCTTCCGCCAGCCGGTCCGGCTCCGTACGCCGAGTCCGGGCCCTATCTTGCCGCAGTTGGAAAACGCTTGGCATCGACCCGGCCGGCAGTGTGTCGCCGATACCGGCGACCGGGTCGACCACACCACCGGTTGGAACTTTCCGGAAAATCTTGCGGCGGTGGCCCAAACGGCAGCCGGACGGGGCGCTTGCGGCGCCCACGATGCGGGAGCATACCCGGACACTGCCAGCAAACTGTGGGGCGCTGGATCTCGACGGGGTTGTAAGTTTCCGGAAACATGTCGGAAAACAGGGCGCGACGGTCCGGCGGCGCCGGGATCGGACTGGCGCGGCGACGATCGACAGGAGGCTGCCGGTGAGCGGCAAGGACTACGCCCTGGACGAGGGGCCGGCCCAGCCCGGTCCGGCCGGGCAACCGGACGATCACGCCGCCACCGCGGCCACCGGGCGGGCGGCCGGGCCGCCCGCCGACGACACCCCCGACCGGTCAGCACCGTGGCGCGATCCCACCCTGGCGGTGGAGGAACGGGTGTTCGACCTGCTCAGTCGGATGTCGCTGACGGAGAAGGTCGCACAGCTGTACAGCTATTGGCGGGGCGCCAATGCCTCGATCGACGACATGGCCCCGTTGCAGCATGACCTGGTCGACGAGTCGGTCGACTGGGCCGGCCTGCTGCACACCGGCCTGGGGCAGTTGACCCGGCCGTTCGGCACCGCGGCGGTGACTCCGGCCGACGGCGCCGGGGCGCTGCTCCGGCTGCAGACCGAGATCGTCGCCGGTAACCGGTTCGGTATTCCCGCGCTGATCCACGAGGAGTGCCTGACCGGGTTCATGACCTGGGGCGCCACCGTGTACCCGACCCCGCTGGCCTGGGGTGCCAGCTTCGACCCCGACCTGGTGGCGCAGATGGCCGGACGGATCGGGCAGGACATGCGGTCGGTCGGGGTGCACCAGGGACTCGCACCGGTGCTCGACGTGGCCAGGGACCCCCGTTGGGGTCGCACCGAGGAGACCATCGGCGAGGATCCGTACCTGGTCGCCACGATCGGCACGGCGTACGTACGCGGGCTGGAATCGGCCGGGGTGGTGGCCACCCTCAAGCACTTCGCCGGTTACTCGGCCTCCCGGGCGGGGCGCAACTTCGGGCCGGTGTCGGTCGGCCCGCGAGAGTTCGCCGACGTCCTGCTCCCACCGTTCGAGATGGCCGTCCGGGACGGCGGCGCCCGGTCGGTGATGCACTCGTACGCGGAGGTGGACGGCGTCCCGGCGGCGGCAGACGGCGGTCTGCTCACCGATCTGCTCCGTGGCCGCTGGGGGTTCACCGGCACCGTGGTCGCGGACTACTTCGGCGTGTCGTTCCTGGAGCTGCTGCACCGGGTGGCCGACGGTCCCACCACCGCCGCCGCCCTGGCGCTCAACGCCGGGGTCGATGTCGAACTGCCGGCGGTACGGTGCTACGGTCCCCCGCTCGTCGAGGCGGTCCGGCAGGGCGCCGTACCGGAGTCGGTGGTCGACCGGGCCGTCACCCGCGTCCTGCGGCAGAAGTGTGAGTTGGGGTTGCTCGACCCGGACTGGGATCCGGTGCCACCGGCGCTGGCCGGTGGGTACCGCACGGGCGAGGCGGGCGGGCCGTCCGCTGGTCCGGGGATCGACCTGGATTCGCCGGCGAACCGGGACCTGGCCCGGCGGCTGGCCGAGGAATCGGTGGTGCTGCTGGCCAACGACGCCGTCCTTCCGTTGCCCGAGCGGGGCCGTATCGCGGTTGTCGGGCCGCTGGCCGACTCGGTCACCGGGCTGTTGGGCTGCTACACGTTCCCCAGTCACGTCGGTACCGTTCCAGCCGGTGTCGGGGACCAACCCCAGATGGGGACCGTCCTGGCCGCGCTGCGGGCCGAGCTGCCCGCGGCGGCCATCGAGCACGTCGTCACCGGCCCGGTGGACGGGCAGGACACCCCGGGCATCGTGGTGGCCGCGGACGCCGCGGCACGGGCCGACGTCTGCGTCGCGGTGGTCGGGGACCGGGCCGGGCTGTTCGGCGCCGGGACCTCCGGCGAGGGTTGCGACGCCACCGACCTGGAACTGCCCGGACGGCAGGGTGAGTTGATCGAGGCGTTGGTGGCCACCGGCACTCCGGTGGTGCTGGTACTGCTGACCGGACGCCCGTACGCGCTCGGCCGGTACGCCGACCGGCTGGCCGGGGTGGTGCAGGCGTTCTTCCCCGGCGCCGAGGGAGGCGGTGCGGTCGCCGGTGTGCTCAGCGGCCGGGTCTGCCCGTCCGGCAGGTTGCCGATCGGGGTTCCCCGGCTGGCCGGCGGCCAGCCGACCAGCTACCTCAGCCCGCTGCTGGGACACCGGACCGAGGTGAGCAATGTGGATCCCGGTCCGCTGTACCCGTTCGGCCACGGCCTGTCGTACACCTCGTTCGAGTGGTCGACGCCGCTGGTCGACGGGGTCGAGCACGGCTGGGGTGCGACCCCTGCGCAGATCGGCACCGACGGCACGTTGCGAATTCGGCTGCGGGTACGCAACACCGGTGACCGGGCAGGCAGCGAGATCGTCCAGCTGTACCTGCACGACCCGGTGGCGCAAGTCACCCGACCGGTGATCCGGCTGGTCGGGTACGCCCGGGTGCCGTTGCAGGCTGGCCAGGCGCGCTGGGTCGAGTTCGACTTCTCCGCCGACCTGTCGTGTTTCACCGGGCGGGACGGGCGGCGGGTCGTCGAGCCCGGCGACCTGGAACTGCGGCTGGCCGCGTCGAGCATCGACGTCCGTCACCGGGTCGCGGTCCGGCTGGTCGGCAGCCAGCGGCAAGTCGACCACCGACGCCGACTGGCCACCGAGGTGACCGTACGGTGACGGGGGCCGCTGCCCGCGATGGCGCGGGCAGCGGCGTCAGTCGCTCAACAGGTCGCGCAGTTCGACCGGCAAAGTGGCCAGCACGTCGTCCCACTCGCCGGAGCTGACGTGCCGCCGCAGCACCCGGCTTACCGTCCGGATGACCTGTTCGGTGCCGCCCTCGACGTCGAACGGGAAGTCCCGTCGCACCCGGGCGAGAAACTCGGCACGGTCCAGCTTCGCCGGCGCCGATGTGGCGTCCCAGCCCTCGTAGTACAGCCCGCGGACCAGCAGCGGCAGTTGCGCCGCGAACTGCACCACCTCGGCCAGGGGTAGCCGGTCGCGCAACGTGTGCAGCACGGCGGTGAGCGCCGAGTAGGACTGCTGGCGGCGCTGGGCCGGCCAGCCGAGTTCGTGTTCGATCTCGCTGAGCAGCCGGTTGGTCTTGTCCACCGTGGCGTCAATGGCAGTCAACTGGGCAGTCGTCATCTCGTGCTCCCTCGTCGGTTCGTGGTGCCGGTGATCCGGGGGGCGCTGGCGATTCCGCGCGGCCTCGGTCAGGCTGCCCGCCGCTCGCGGGACTGCTTGCAGGTGACGCAGGTGGTGGCCGAGGGATAGATCTCCAGCCGCTCCACCGGAATGGCTGCGGCACAGCCCTCGCAACGCCCGTAGTCGCCGGCGGCGAGCCGGGCCAGGGCATGCTCGAACTGGGTACGACGCTCCAGGATGGTCCGGATCAGGGACTGGGCCGCGTCCCGCTCGGCGGTCTTCGTACCACTGTCGGCCTGGTCGTCGCCGGCGGTGTCGCCCCCTTCGACCAGCCGGAGCACCTGGCTCTGCGTCATCGCCTGCTCGTACTCAGCCGTCAGCTCCTGGTACCGACTGGTCAGCGCGGTGCGGATCCGATCACTGTCGATGGTTCCCGGTGCACCTACGGTTCCCGGCGCGCCGAGACCCGGTCGCCGGTTCACGTCATGCGTCAGCATGCGCCCATCCCCCTTCAGATCGAGTACGGCGAGCCACGACCGGATCGGACTCCGGCACACCCGGGTCGCCGCGAGATCCGCCACTTACCCGTCGCCGACGGCCGGCAAACCCCGTCCGGCCCTTGACCAGCCACGCGCCTTCGGGCCTCGCCGACGCCGACCGGTGTTCGCCGGCGGTGTGATCAGCCGGCGGTGTCGATGCTGACCCGGACGTCGTCGGCGAGCCGGTAGCCGACGCCGTACACGGTGGTGATCAGAGGCGAGTTGCCCACCTTGCCGCGGAGCCGGCGGATGTGCACGTCCACGGTACGCACCCCGGTGTGCTCGTAGCCCCACACCGCGGCGAGCAGCTGCAGCCGGGTGAAGACCCGGCGAGGGTTCTCCACCAGGTGCAGCAGGAGATCGAACTCGAGTCGGGTCAACAGCAGCGGCTCGCCGTCCAACAGAACGGTCCGCGACGCGACCATGACGTGCAGTGCCGGCACGGTGACCGTTGCGGTCCGCCCTGACCGGGTGGCGGATTCGGTGAACACCCCGCCGGCCGCCGGCGTCGGACCGGACCCGTCGCGGCCGGCGACGATCTGGTCGAGCACCGCGCCTGGCTGCGCCCGGGCCGCGTCGGCCGCCGGCATCTCCACCGTCGCCTCACCCCGTTCCACCAACTCCCGGGCGGCCTCCAACAACTGACGGGCGGACGACGAGAGCGCTTCCTCACCGGCGGTGAGCGGAATCGACACGGTGACGGTCACGGTCGCCATCGCCGGGCCGGTCCCCCGCCGGGGCGCGGCGGGCGGACGGGCCGCACCAGACGGTGGCAAACCGGACCAGCCGGCGCGCGACGAGGCGGGGCTGACCGACATGGTCCTCCTAGACAGTTCCGGCCGGAAGCGTGCATCCCCGGCCGCCGGCCGGTGTCCGTACGCAACGGTAGCCGGGTGGGACGCGGCAGCCGGCACCGGACACAGGGGACGACCCGGTGTGCCGGCGGCTGCGCACGAACCGATGCTGCCGTTCGCACGCTCCCGGGTCAATACCGGACTGCGTTGCAGGAATGTGATGATTGACAAGCGCACCGTAATCGATTGCTCGCTCTGGATACCCGACCTCGGTGCTATTGGCGAACCGGCAGGATGATCACATGCGCGCCATCGTCGCCGGGTTCGCCGCGATCTGGTCGGTCACCCTGATCGGGTACCTGATCGGCCGTTTCGAGCTGCTCGGCCCGGACGGCACCGCCGTCCTGGCCCGGCTGACCTTCTTCATCGCGACACCGGCGCTGTTGTTCACCACCCTGGCCGGCACGTCCCCGACCGAGGTGTTCACCCCCGCGTTCCTCGCCTACCTGGCGAGCACCGTGGTGGTGGCGGCCGGCTACCTGGCACTAGCCGGTTGGCTGTGGCACCGGCCGGCCGGCGACGTCACCATCGGCACGCTCGGCGCGTCCTATGTGAACGCAGCCAACCTCGGCATCCCGGTAGCGGCGTACGTGCTCGACGACGTCTCGGTCGTCGCGCCGGTGCTGCTGTTCCAGGTACTCGTCGCGGCACCGGTGGCCTTCGCCGTCCTGGACCTCACCGCCGGCGACCGCCGTCCGTCCGTCCGTCGGCTGCTGTCCCTGCCGGCCCGCAACCCGATCATGATCGCCTCGGCGGCGGGCCTGGCGCTGGCGGTCAGCCGCTGGCAGCCACCCGCCGAGCTGCTGCGGCCCTTCGAGTTGCTCGGTGCGGCCGCCGTACCGCTGGCCCTGCTGGCCCTCGGAATGTCCCTGCCCGGAAGCCGACCGCTGGCAGCCGACCCGCAGGCCCGGGAACGCTACACCGCTGTCGCCCTCAAGGTGCTCGGCCAGCCAGCGGTGGCCTACCTGATCGCCCGACACGGTCTCGGCCTCAGCGGCACCGCGTTGCTCGCCGCAGTTGTCACCGCCGCGCTACCGACGGCGCAGAACGTCTTCATCTTCGCCACTAGGTACCAGCGCGGTCAACGCCTCGCCCGGGACTCGGTGGTGCTCTCCACGGTCGCCACCGCCGTCACGCTGCTGCTGATCGCCGCCGTGCTCGGCTGACGTACCCCAGCGGGCGCGAACCTGGCCGGCGTACCCCGACGACTGACGCTCACCTGCGGCGAGCGCCGCCGCGAACACGACCGGATCACCCGGGTCGCCGGCGAGCGCCGCTCGCGAGGTCGCGTCCGGCGTCAGGAACACGAGCGCGGCGGGACGACCGGCGGCGGGACGACCCCGCCAGGCCGCCGCCTCGACCTTTGCCGGCCCGCCGGCCAGAACCATCACCGTCGCCGCGCTGGCCGCCAGGTCCGGGTTGCTCGTCGAACGGACCGCGCCGCTGATGTACCGGCGGCCGTCCACCGCCACCGGCCCGGTCACCCCCGGCAGCGCGCAACTGGCCGCGACCGCCCGCGGCAGGGCGATGCCGGCCGTCGAGTCCCACGCCACCAGCTGACCGCTGTCCGCGTCGACCGCGGTGACCAGCAGCCGGGGTGCGCTGGGCCAGCGGTGGTCGCGCAGCAGGTCCGCCGTGGCGCAGACGGTGGCGTCCGACGGGTCGGCGGCGAGCGCCAGCCGACCGAGCTGTACCCGGGCCTGCGACGACGTGGCACCGCCGGCGCGCAGGCTCCGGCGGGTCTCGTCAACCAGTTCGTAGTCGGTCTGCCGGGCCGCCACCGGCCAGGTCCCGGCCCGCCGTACGGTGCGCACGGCCGCGGCAGGGCCAGCGGCGCCGTAGACCAGCGCCGCCACCAGGGCACCGGTCGCCGTCCCCACCACCAGATCCGGGGTGCGCAGTCCGGCGCCCGCCCGGTCGAGTCCGACGAGCATCCCCAACTGCCAGCCGGCCCAACCGTCCCCGCCAGCACCGAGCACCACGGCTCGTCCCGTCACCGCCACCTCCGACGCGTCGACCTCGACGACGGGACCGCCGTTGCGTTCCAACCACTACGGTCCTGCCGGCGGCACCGCCATCGAGCACAACGCGCCGAAGCCGAACGTTCAGCGACCTATGGATGAACATCCGGCCAACTAGTCAGGCGGCGGCGGGTGGTCGGACCGCGGTCCGACCACCCGCCAGCTGCCTCCGTCTCACCGGCGCGGTGTCACCAGCTGAGGTACCAGGGCTGGGTCTGCACGTTCAGCTCCGGGAACCGGACCAGCTTGGCGCTCGCCGTACGCCAGTCCTTGAGGTCCAGCACATCCAGACCCTTCTGGATGTCGCTGGAGTAGATGTAGCCGTTGTAGTAGTACGCCGACCATGGTCCGCCGGTGACCATCCGGGTGTCCGAGTACGGTCCCCGCTCCCAGTAGGCGATCTCCTGCGGCCTAGCCGAGTTGGTGAAGTCCCAGACCGAGATACCGCCCTGGTACCAGGCCTGGACCATGATGTCGCGGCCCAGCACCGGAATCAGCGAACCGTTGTGGGCCACACAGTTCTCGGTCGACCCGTTGGTCCGTGGAATCTTGAAGTAGCTGCGAAACACCAGCGTCCGAGCGTCACCCGTACCGGTGATGTCATAGATCGCGCTCGCCCCCCGCTCGGGACCGATGGTCGGGTTGCAGGTCGCCGCCCCGCCGCCGCCGAGTTCGTCGGTGAAGACCACCTTGGTACCCGAGTTGTTGAACGTCGCCGAGTGCCAGAAGGCGAAGTTGGTGGTGTCCCGGACCTGGTGGACGACCCGGGGTGCCTCCCGGTCGGAGATGTCCAACAGCACGCCGTCGCCCATGCAGGCGCCCGCCGCGAGATCCTTCTGCGGGTACGCGGTGATGTCGTGGCAGCCGGTGGTGGTGGCGCTGCCGTTGCCGCCCGGGTTGCCGCCGTCCGGGAAGATCGCCGGAGTGGCCACCACGGCCGCGTCGGTCGGCTTCTTCAACGGCACCTTGACGATCGAGATCAGGTCGTGCGGTGGCTGGCAGTCCGGGAAGTTCGTTGACGGGTTGTACGACGAGACGTAGAGATAGACGAAATTGCGGCTCTTCGCCGGCACCAGGGTGTGGGTGTGTGAGCCGCAGTTCGTCTCGACGGACTTGACGTACCGAGGGTTGCTCTTGTCCCGGATGTCGAAGATCTTGATGCCCTCCCAGGACTCCTTCACCGACGCGGACTGGGAGGTGCTGGCACAGGAGTCGTCACTGCGCGACGAGTCTGTGGACAGGAACAGCAGGTCACCGTGGACCGACACGTCGTTCTGCCCACCCGGGCAGACCACCTGCGACACCAGCCGCGGCCGCCGTGGGTTGGCGATGTCGTAGATCACGAAGCCGTTGTAGTTGCCGACGAAGGCGTACCTGCCCTGGAAGGCGAGGTCCGAGTTCAACGAGGACTCGGTGTCGAACGGCGCGGGCTTGGGCAGGCTGGCGATCTGGCGCAGGTTCCGACTGCTGTCGATCTCGTCGACGCCGAGTCCGGGGTCGTCGGCCCCCGCCGCCGATGCCTGGGCCAGGCACAACTCGACCGCCAGCGCGTCGGTGGCGTCGGCGCAGTCGACGTCGAACGGGGTCCCTGCATGACTAGGTGTCGCCAACGCGGTGCTGCCGAACAGGACGGCGATCGCCGCCACTGCCACGGTCCGGAGCTGCCGCGGCCCTCGTGGGGAACGTCTGATCATGTGCGGCACCCTTCGAAAGGGATTGATGATGCTGCGACGATACCGCCGAGTTGCCAACATCGATGTGACAGTGATCACATCGATACATGGAGTTAGCCGGATAGCATCGCGACCGTCCACCTCGGGAGGCCCGATGTCCCGACTGTCACTCGGCCGGCACCGACGGCTACTGGCACTCGCCCTGATACCGGCCGTGGTCGTCGTCGCGGTGGTCGTGCTGCGGACCACCGCAACGACCTCGGCCACGACCACCACCGGCGACGCAGCGACCGAGCCGGTGGGAACATCCACCGGCGCCGACGGGACCACGAACGCACCGCCGGTGATCCTGCCCGGCCGGCCCGGCGAGCCGGCCGAGCTGCGCCCCGCAACGGACGTGACCATCGATCCACCGCAGTACAACGCACTGGACACCTGGTACGTCCAGATGATGATCCCGCACCACACCCAGGCCGTGCAGATGGCAGCGCTCGCCGCCGACCGCAGTGCCGACCCAGGGGTACGGGCCTTCGCCGACCGCATCCGGGCAGGACAGACCGCCGAGATCGCCGTACTCCGGCAGTGGCTGCGGGACCGGCGGTTACCGGCCGGTGGACACGACCACGACACGATGCCCGGGATGCAGACCGAGCAGGCCGTCCGGGAGCTAGCGGCCGCCCGGGGGGCCGAGTTCGACCGGCTCTTCGTGGCGATGATGATCGACCACCACCAAGGCGCCGTCGAAATGTCCGACCGGGTGCTCACCGGCGGCAGCGACGTGACCATCGAGGAACTCGCCACCTCGATCGCCGCCGAGCAGGCCGTCGAGATCAACCGGATGCGGGACCTGCTGGACAGCTGAGCCGGCACCCAACGGTCGTGCGCGAACCGGTCGCGCACGAGGAGTCAGCTACCGGCGGGCCAACGCGTCCAACCCGTCCGACCGGCGGCCGCGCTCGTCGGCGGCCGCTACCTCCCCGACGTGGCGCAGCAGAGCCGTACCGTGGCGCAGCCCCGCCACCCCCACGCCGAGGCCGACCAGCTCCACGATCAACAACGGGACACCGGCCAACGACGTCGGACCGGAGGTACGGATCAGGCCGGCGAGCAGGAACAGCCCGCCCATCGCCGTACTGATCAGGTTGAACCGGACCAGCGAGGAGCGGACCGGACCGGGCGGTTCGTCCCAGAGATCGACCAGACCCACCGCCACGGTCAGCGCCATCGCGGCCAGCCCGGCGACCAACGTCCAGTAGCCGACCTCACCAAACAGGTCGGGTGCCCCGGCCAGCACCGAGATGTCGAACAGGGCCGCACAGACGAAGAGTCCGAACGGCAGGGTCACCAGCATCGGCTGGATCGGCTGGCCGGGCACGCGGAGTTGCGCCTGCATCGCCCTCACGCCCTTCCCACTGGTCACACCGGTCACACCACCGGTGCTACCCGATTATCTCCCGCCGCGAACCCACCCGCCATCACCGCTGCTGGCTGTCGGTCCGCAGCACCGACGCCACCAACCGCTCGGCGACCTCCGGCAACGGCATCGCGGTCGCCTCGGCCGCTTCGCGCAGCACCGCGAGCGCCTCCCCGGCCGGGCACCGCCGCTGGGTCATCACGATGCCGATCGCCGGGCCGATCACGTCGCCGTACTCCGGCCGATCGCCGTCGGCCCCGCCCGCCGCCGCGTCGCGACGCCGGTCCCGGACCGCGGCGAGGAGCAGTCCGGCGTGCTCGGCGAGGAGCAGGGCGGTCAGCTGCTCGCCGGCACCGAGCGCTCCGTCCCGGTCCGCGTACAGGTTGACCGCACCGATCGACTCGTCGTCGACGTCCACCGGCGCGCTGAGCACGGAACGGATCCCCCGGTCGACCGCCGCCCGACTCCACTGCGGCCAGCGCGACGGGTCGGCACCCGGCGCGGCCAGCACGATCTCGCGGTCCCGGATCGCGGTCATCGCCGGCCCGTCGGAGGCGTACTGAAGCTCATCCAGGTCCTTGACCAGTGGATCGGACGCCGCCACCGAGGCAGGCCGGCCGGCCCGGAGAAAGCAGACGCTCGCGTACGTCACCCCGGGCAGCGCGGACCGGGTGGTGCGGGCGAGATGCTCCGCCGCCTGATCGAAATCGGTGCACCGGATCATGCCGGCGGTCAACTCCCGTAGCAGGGCGGCGGTCTCCAGTACGGCCAGCCTGCTGTCCGCCGGGTCGGCAGGTGTCAACGCGATCGCACCCGGGCCGGGCTCAGCGGCGGCCGCTGCCACTGAGCCGGCGGCCAACGGACGAGATCAGCCGGTCCAGCTCGGAGCCGAACGGGTTGTCGTGCACCAGGTAGGTCCAGGTCGCACTGGGCCGTACCAGTTGGGCCTCGTCGGGCTGCCAGTCCTCGTCGAACTCGGTCTGTTCGAAAGTCGCGACGGTGCGGGCCTCGATCTCCGGAATCAGCTGGTTGAACGCGGGCACGGCCGCCCGGTGGAACTCGTCGAGTGGATCGAGCCGGCCGAGTGCCCGCAGATGCACGCCCTCGCGCACCTCGGACAGTTCGGCGAGGTGTTCGGTCCAGAGCCGGTCCAGGTGGTAGAGGGCGATCGAACGGGCGGCCCGCGACAGCAGATCCTCGTCCATCTCGGCGCACCGCTGCGGGAACCGGTCCATCAGCATCAGCGCGGCGACCTCGGTGGTCAGCAGCCGCTCACGCCGCTCCGCGAGCGCCTTGCGCTGCTGTTCGATCACCACGCTGTAGCGCCAGGTGTTCCGGTGGATCTCGTAGTCGACACCCTCGGCGATCCGCTGGGCGTGTTCGATGGCGAAGTCCACCTGCTCGTCCTGGACGATGCCGTCGGGCGTCATCCGGGGCGAGGGTGGGATCGCGTCCGGGGCGTGCCGGACGACCAGGTCGTCCTCCAGGCTGACGAAGAACACCGAGCCACCCGGGTCGCCCTGGCGACCGGCCCGGCCGCGCAACTGGTTGTCCACCCGCCGGCTGTCGTGCCGGCCGCTGCCGATCACGTACAGCCCGCCCAGCTCGGCGACCTGGTCCCGGTCGGACTGGTCGCTGCCGCCGAGGCGGATGTCCACGCCGCGCCCGGCCATCTGGGTGGAGACCGTCACCGCCCCCAGCGCACCGGCTTCGGCGATGATCGCGGCTTCCTCGTCGTCGTTCTTGGCGTTGAGTACCACGCAGGCAACGCCGGCCTCGCCCAGCGAGGCCGCGAGGCTCTCCGACTCCTTGACGTCGAGGGTGCCGATCAGCACCGGACGCCCGGTGGCGTGGGCCGAGCTGATCTCGGCGACCAGCGCCTCGTCCTTCTCGGCGCGGGTGGCATAGATCCGGTCCGGCTCGTCGGTCCGTACGCACGGGGTGTGTGGCGGGATCACCGCCACCTCCAGCTTGAAGAACTCGCGGAGCTGGTCGCCGACGAGGACCGCCGTCGCGGTCATCCCGCACAGGGTGCGGTACGCCGCGACGAACGCCTGCACGGTGATGGTGCCGAGCACCTCACCCTCGGCCGTGGCGTTCAGGCCTTCCTTGGCCTCGACCGCCGCCTGCAGCCCGTCCGGCCACCGGCGGCGCTGCGCCACCCGGCCGCGCATCTCGTCCACCAGCTCCACGGCCCCGTCGCGGACGATGTAGTCGACGTCGCGGTGCAGCAACGCGTGGGCGTGCAGGGCGACGTGGATCGCGGACAGCTGCCCGACGTTGTCGTCGGCGTACAGGTCGACGCCGTCCAGCTTGGCCTCGACCGCGGCCAGCCCGGCGGAGGTGAACGCGACGCTGCGGCCGTCGTCGGCGACCTCGTAGTCCCGGCCGGCGCGCAGCCCGCGTACCAGTGTGGCGGCGGCGTGCACCGGGTCCTGCTCACCGACGACCGCCCCGGCCAGCACCATCGGCACCCGGGCCTCGTCGATGAGGATCGAGTCGGCCTCGTCGACGATCGCCGTGGACAGCGGTGGCTGGACCCGGTCGGCGATATCGGTGACCAACTGGTCACGCAGGAAGTCGAAGCCGGCCTCGCTCACCGACACGTAGGTGACATCCCGCTGGTACGCGGTCCGCCGCTGCTCGGGGCTGCTGCTCTCGGTGACCCAGCCGACGGTCAGCCCGAGCAACTGGTAGACCGGCGCCATCCACTCGGCGTCTCGGCGGGCGAGGTAGTCGTTGACCGTCAGCACATGCACCGGGCCGTTGCCCCGCCGCACGTGCCCGTAGGCGGCGATCGTGGCGGTCAGGGTCTTGCCCTCACCGGTGGCCATCTCCGCGACCTTGCCGGCCAGCAGGGACATTGCGCCGAGCAGTTGCTCGTCGAACGGCCGCTCGTCGATCGCCCGCCGGGCAGCCTCCCGGCCGACCGCGCAGAGGTCGACGAACTCGTTGGCCCGGCCGGCCTCGGCGGTCAACTCGGCGTCGTCGAGCGCCCGCAGGTCGTCCTCCCGGCCGGCGATGTCGGGGAGCAGTTTCGCCAACGGAGCGAGGTCGACCGTGCTGCCCGGCCGCTGGAGGAAACGCCGGAACCGACTCTTCAGACGCTGCGACACACCCATGACCGTCAACGCTACGCGACGCGTCCGGCTCGCGGTGCCCCACCCGCCCCAGGACGCTCGGCCGTGGCGGCCGAACCCCGATCGGACGACGCATACCGCCCGCTGGGCGGGGTAGCCAGCAGCTGATCGAGTGTCATCACGGGGGTGGATCATGGGGTACGCGCGAACGGCCGTCGCTCCCACGGTTGCGGACTGGACCGCCCGGCGCACCGGGACGGCGGGCCGGTGGACGCCCTGGGAACTGGCCATGGCCAAGGCCAGGACCGGTCGGCGGGTGAGCGTCGTACTGCCGGCCCGCAACGAGGAGGCCACTGTCGGCGCCATCGTCGAGTCGATCGTCGGGAACCTGGTGGACCGGGTGCCGCTGGTCGACGACGTGGTGGTGGTCGACTCCCGGTCCGACGACAGCACGGCGGCCGTGGCCGCCGCCGCCGGCGCCCGGGTCGTCGGCCAGGACGAGATGACCCGAGGGCTGCCGCGACTGGAGGGCAAGGGTGACGCGCTCTGGGCCGGCCTGGCCGCCACCGACGGGGATCTGATCGCCTTCGTCGACGCCGACCTGCGGGAGTTCCAGCCGGCCTTCGTGACCGGGCTGCTCGGCCCGCTGCTCACCGACGAGTCGGTCAGCTTTGTCAAGGGCTTCTACCATCGGCCGCTGGTGCGGTCGAGTGACGTCGAGGCGGATGCCGGTGGCCGGGTCACGGAGATCATGGCTCGACCGCTGTTCAACCTCTTCTGGCCGGACCTGTCGGGATTCGTCCAGCCGTTGGCCGGCGAGTACGCCGGCCGACGCGATGTGCTGGAACAGATCCCGTTCGTCTCCGGCTACGGGGTGGAGACCGCGATGCTGATCGACCTGCTCGACGTCTGCGGGCTGGACTCCCTGGCTCAGGTCGATCTCGGCGAGCGGCGGCACCGGCACCAGAGCACCGAGGCGTTGGGGCGGATGTCCGCCCAGATCCTGTTGACCGCCTGGTCGCGGCTCTACCGAAAGGGCTGGGTGATCTCGGAGCGTCCGCCCGGCGGCCTGCTCACCCAGTTCCGGCGCGGCGAGGCCGCGGCGCTGAGCAATCTGGAACGCGAGATCGTCGTCAGCGACGTGTCGGTCCAGGAACGGCCCCCGTTGGGCCAGCACCGGCGGGCGCTGGCGACCACCGCGGCCGCCGGCTGACGCCGAGCCCGGCCGGAACCGCCGACCGGGCTATTTGCTTCCCGCACTCGGCTTGGTGGCGTGGAACACGATCAAACCGACCACCAACCCGACCAGTGCGATGGCACCGGAGTTCGACGTGTCGTCCCCAGCTCCGGAGATGCCGAAGGCGAACGTGCCCGCGCCTGCGACGATTGCCGCGACCAGGCGGTTTCCACGTTGTTTCACGGTCGGCACGCTATCGGCGCCGGTAACGCCGTCAGCGCCAGCCGGCACCGGTTCCCCCGATCGAGGTAGCGGGCGGGACCGGCTCAGACCACGGCGAACAGCGGTGCCAGGCCGGCCACGGTCAGGCTGCGTCGCACATAGGGCTGGGGCCGGGCGAACCGTAGCCGTACCGCCGCCCGGCGGGCGGCCTCGTGGCTGGCCAGCAACGCGGCGATGCCGGCGGCGTCGACGAAGCCGACGCCGTCCAGGTCGACCAGGACCTCGGCGTCGGGGCCGGCGGCCCGGACCGCGTCGACCAGTCCGGCGCGGACCCGTTCGGCCGCCTCCCGGTCGAGTTCGCCGGTCAGGCCGATCTCGGTCCGGCCGTCGACGCGCCGCACGGAGACGGTCAGCGCGACGTCGGCCGGCTCCGGCTGGGCGATCCCGGACTCCCACCGGGGCGGGGCGTCGGTCAGCATCGCCTGGCGCAGCCAGGTCAGGGTCCGGGACAGCAGCCGGGAGACATGCATCTGGGAGATGCCGAACTCGGCGGCGATGTCCGACTGGGTGTAGTTGCCGTAGAAGCGCATGGCGAGGATCCGGCGTTCCCGGGCCGGCAGCCGGTAGAGCAGCCCGCTGACCGTGAGCCGGTCGTCGACGGACTCCAGGTCGGCGTCGAGCGCGCCGAACATGTCGCCCAGCTCGGCGGGTCCGTCGTCGCCGACCGGCCCGTTCAGCGACGCGGGTGTGTAGCCGGCGGCGGATTCCAGGGCCGCGAGGATGTCCTCTTCGGAGGTGTCCAGCCGCGCGGCGAGTTCGGCGACGGTCGGCGACCGGGACAGCTCGCTGGTCAGCACCGCGGTCGCCTGGCTCACCTCGATGGTGAGATCCTGCAGCCGGCGGGGCACGTGCACGCCCCAGGTCCGGTCCCGGAAGTGGCGTTTGATCTCTCCAGTGATGGTCACCGCCGCGTAGGCGGTGAACGAGCCACGGTCTGGGTCGTAGCGGTCCACCGCCTTGACCAGCCCGAGCCGGGCGACCTGCTCGAGATCCTCCAGCGGCTCGCCGCGACCGCGGTAACGCCGGGCCAGCCGACCGGCGAACGGCAGGGCCAGCTGGACGAGCTCCTCCCGCAGATCCCGGCGCCGGCTCTCAGCCTGGTCGGCGAATCGGGCCGCGTAGGACAGAGCTGCTCCGTCGAGGTCCTCCAGCGCGTGTTCCGAACGAGTTACCGTACGCCTTTGTCCGGACATTTCGCCCCTCCCCGGTGATCCGGCCCTGAGCTCCGCATTCCGGCACATTGATCGGGTCGCGAGTCCGGTCCAGCACCGGACGGACGCCCTCACTAAGCCGGACCCTACTGGCAGTGACGACGCCACCCGATCCGAATGCCATGAAAATTCCACGCCGAGGACGGCGGCCGACGCACCGGCAGTGCGCTCAGCTGGTGACCGGATCGGAATACCGCAGCACGGCGCCGACCCCGCCGGCCAGATCCGCATCGCCGGGACCGACCAGCACCAGATCGGCGTCGGTGGCCGCCAGCGCGCGCAGCAGCGCCGCGTCGGCGCGGACCTCGCAGGGCTCGTCCACCGCCATGACGGCCAGGTCGCCCGGATCCAGGGCGATCTGGGTCGGCTCCGGACCGATCCAGACCCGCTGGGTCGAGGAGGGGTCGTCGACCAGCAGCAGCGTGTCGACCTGAGCCCGCTGCAGCGCGTCGACCACGGCGGGCAGCCCATCGCCCCGACCCTGTTGCGCGCCGTAGCGGTCAAGTGCCCGGTCGGTGTGCTCGGCGGCCACCGCGGCGATGGCCTGGATGGTGGCCTCGGTCAACGGCTCGGGGTCGGCACCCACCGCCCGCGACCCGGCATCGGTCTGCACCGTACGCGACTGCCAGCGCCTCGGCAGCTGGCCGACCAGAAGCTGGCGTGCGTCCGGGTCGCCGGCGACCACCAGCACCTCGGCCCCGATCTGGTCGGCCAATGCCGCCGTCGCCGCGGCGCTGGCACCGGCGTTGCGCCGCCACGACACCTCGGCCGCCCGCTGGAACCGGGCCTGGGACCAGGCCCCCGGTTTGACCTTGCGGATCGGGTGGGCGGCCGGACCGTCGACGCCGGCCTGCCGGGGCAACCCGCCGGCGCTGACCGCGTCGATCTCGGCCCCGGTGCGACTGACCAGGACCCGCAGCCAGCTGATCTCCTCGCCCCGCTGGGCGACCAGCGGCATCGCGTGCGGCAGCGGGCCGACCGTGGCGAGGTCATGCGGGGGCGGTGCCGGCAGGTAATTGTGCAGCACCACGTCGCCGCTGGCGGCGCTGAGCGCGAGGCCGTACTCACCGGCGCGGGGCACATGCCGGGTCACCGCCGCGCCCAGCGCCGCGACCGTCGCCGGATCGGCGCCCTGCTGGTTCAGCTGATCACGCAGCGCCCGCCAGCGCAGTTCGAGCGCGTCCACCGCGTCCTCGGTGTCGTGTGAGGCGTCCAGGTAAACCGACGCCCACGGTCCGGGCCGGGCGTAGAGCGGCCGCAGGAAGGACAGATCCATGACGTACCCCCTCCTCTCTCCGCCGGCATACCCGGACAGCTCGACTAATCACCTCAAATCAACCACCACCTCCCCCATGAACCCATTCATTCACAGCATTCACTCGACCACCTCGATACAATGAGTGAACAAACGCAAACATTGGGTGGTGATGGATGGATCCCGAACTTTTCCCCGAGCGAGCCGTCCACCGGCCCGGGCCGATCATCACCGGACACGTGGTCCGTCTGGTCGGCGGCTACTCCCGGCCGATCAAAGTCGGTCAGCCCATCCTGATCGGGGTCCTCGCGGCGGCCGGGGTGATCCGAGCGCTCGGCGCGGTGCTCGCCTCGATCCGCCTGGCCGGAAGCGGCTCCACCGCCGCTCGCCGCAAGTGGAAGGAGCTGCGCAACGGGCCCGAGTTCCTGGTGACCCCCCTGCACATCCGGGACACCGCCGGGGTGCTGTGCGAGATGGAGATCCACGGACATGTGCCGCAGAGCGCCCTCGACCCGGCCGACCACGTGCAGGTGACGGTACGCCGGCAGAAGGATCCCGAACTGCCGCCCCGGGTGGAACGCATCGTCAACCTCACCACCGGCCAGTTCCTCACCCCACGGACCCCGACCGTCTGGTCGCACCTCGGTCCGGCGCTGCTGTTCCAGGCGGTCCTCGGACTCCTCTTCCTGGTCGCACTCGCCGGGCTGGTCGTCGTTCTGGCCTGAGGTTCTGGCCTGAGGTTCTGGCCTGAGCGTTCTGGCCTGAGCGTTCTGGCCACCACCCGGAGATCCACTCCGGTTCCGTCCTCCGCCAGACGGAGGAACCCCCGACAACGAGGTACTTCGTGAGACGGAGACAACTGCCCCCCGACGGGGTGAGGGTGACCGGCGTCGGGTGAGGGATCATGGGACGATGACGCGCCAAGGGTGCCGACGGGCCCGGTCGTGACCGACTTACTGATCTCCGTGGCCTTCGCTGTCGCCTCGGCCCTCGCGTACGCCCTCGGCGCCGTGGTCCAGGAACGGCTCGCCGTCCGGCTCGGGGCCCAGACCCCCTGGCGGGCGATCGTCCGGGCGCTGCTAAGGGCGCGGCGCTGGTGGCTGTCGGTGGCGCTGAACGCCGCCGGCGCGCTACTGCACGTGGCGGCGCTCGCGTACGGCCCCCTGTCGGTGGTACAGCCGCTCGGCGTCCTGACGCTCGTGCTGGCCCTGCCGATCGGCGCCGCGTTCACCGCCCGGCGGGTCGCCGCCCGGCAGTGGGTCGGTGCCGCGGCGACCGTACTCGGTCTGCTCCTGCTGCTCAGCCTGACGGTGCCGGGCAGCGGCGACGGGATGACCGCAGCGGACGGCACTGTCCTGATCGTGGCCAGCGCCGTCGTGCTCACCGCGATGATCGCCGGCACCGCGGCACTGCGCCGCCCGGTGCCCCGGAGCCTGCTGTACGCCACCGGCGCCGGCATCGCGTTCGCCGTCGCATCCGCGCTGACCCACGCGGTGACCCGCGAGTACGCCGAACACGCAGCGGCCGCCCTGATCGGCCCGACCGTGCCGGCCGTCGCCGCGATGGCCATCGCCGGGGTGCTGCTGTCACAGCTCGCCTACCGCGGCGGCGGCCTCGGCGCGCCGCTGGCCACGGTCACGCTGGCCAACCCGGTCGCGTCGGCGGTGATCGGGGTGGCCCTGTTCGGGGAACGCTTCGCCGACGGACCGCTCGCGATGGTGCTGCTGGTGTGCGCCTGCGGCACCGCCGGTGTCGGGATCCTGCTGCTGGCACCGCCGGCGGCGGTGACCGACACCGCCGACCCGGTGGACCCGGCCCCCGACCGGCCGGGTCCGCTGGCACTCTGCCGCCGCTGACCGCCGGCCGGCCGGGCATCAGGGGCACCGGCGACCCGGGGCCGAGTGTCTTCGGTCACCTCCGGTACCTACGGGATGCGGATCCGGTCCGGATGTCGTTTCCTTGAGTACGGCGGCACCACGCACCGCAGCGTGGCAGCCCGCCCGCCACCGGCCGTCGGCCACCTCTCCTCACTCGCGCCACGGCCATCGGCCACCGCTCGACCTCGTCGCGCAGCACCAGATCACCGCCGCAACACCCTCTCACCGCCTGTCCTGCCGTCACCGGCGCCGGCGCACCCGCACCTGTTCGAATGGATGGAGAAGATCGCGATGCCCCTGCGGGTCGGCGACCAGTTCGCCAACGCACTGGTCACTCAGGACGGCCTGTGCCGTCCGGTCCCGACGTCCCGACCGCACCCGCCGCTGCCGGCCGCCGGCGACGCCGCCGCCGACGGACGCCGCCGGATCCTGATGCTGTCCTGGGAGTACCCACCGGTGCTGGTCGGCGGACTGGGCCGACACGTACACGCCCTCTCCGTCGCCCTGGCCAACGCCGGCCACGAGGTCACCGTCGTCACCCGCCACGCCCCCGGCGCCCCCCTCGAGGAATACGCCGACGGCGTCCGCATCATCCGCGCCGCCGAGGACCCACCCCTGTTCCCCCTGGCCACCCCCAGCCTCCTCGCCTGGACCATGGCCTTCAACCACACCCTCACCCGCGCCGCCCTGCGCGCCACCCAGACCGCCGAATACGACGTCATCCACGCCCACGACTGGCTCGTCACCCACACCGCCATCACCCTCAAGGAACACCTCGACATCCCCCTCGTCGCCACCATCCACGCCACCGAGGCCGGCCGCCACCAGGGCTGGCTGCCCGACGAGATGAACAAGTCCATCCACTCCATCGAACACTGGCTCGGCCACGAGTCCGGCCGGGTGATCACCTGCTCGGCGTACATGCGCGACGAGGTGCTGAGCCTGTTCGGGGTGCGCCCGGACCGGGTCGACGTGGTGGCCAACGGGGTGGACGCCCGCCGCTGGCAGGTGCCGACGGACGCGGTCACCGCCGCCCGGGCACGGTTCGCCGGCGACGGGCCGCTGGTGTCGTTCGTCGGCCGGCTGGTCTACGAGAAGGGCGTACAGCACCTGATCGCCGCGCTGCCCCGGCTGCGCCGCCAGCACCCGAACGTCCGGCTGGTGATCGCTGGCGACGGTCCGTACCGCGCCGAACTGGAGGCCGACATCGACCGGCTCGGGCTACGCGACGCGGTCACGCTGCCCGGCTTCCTCGGCGGCACCGACCTGCCGGCGTTGATGGCGGCGTCGGACTGCTTCGCGGTGCCCAGCGTCTACGAGCCGTTCGGCATGGTGGCGTTGGAGGGCGCCGCGGCCGGCGCGCCGCTGGCCGTGTCGGCCACCGGCGGACTCGCCGAGATCGTCGAACCCGGGGTCACCGGAATGACCTTCCAACCCAAGGATCCGGACGGACTGGCCAACGCGGTCGGCACCTTGCTGGCCGACACGACGCTGGCCCGGCAGGTGGCCCGGCAGGCCCGCCGGATGGTCCACGACCAGTACGGCTGGGCGGCGATCGCGCACCGCACCGCGGCGACCTACTCCGCCGCGATCGTCCAGTCCTCGGCGTTCGCCACCGAACGGGCGGCCGCCCGAATGGCGCACGGAAAGGCCACTATCGTCATCCCGGACGGAAACCTCCTCGCCGGCGCGGGGAGCAGATGACCGCTACCCGGGAGGCTGCCCTGACCGAGACGATCGGCGACATCGACCTGCACCTGTTCGCCGAAGGACGCCACGAACAACTGTGGCGGATGCTCGGTGCCCACCCGCTGCCCGGCGGATGCCGGTTCGCGGTGTGGGCGCCGAACGCCCGCCGGGTCCGGGTGATCGGCGACGGCCCCGGCTGGGGCCCGTACGAAGGCCAGGAGTTGGACCGGCTCGGATCCGGTGGCGTGTGGGCCGGCTTCGTGCCGGGCGTCGTCGCCGGACAGCGGTACAAGTACCGTGTCCAGGGTGCCGACGGCTCCTGGGCGGACCGGGCCGACCCGATGGCGCAGGCCACCGAGGTGCCGCCCCGGACGGCCTCGGTGGTGTACCAGTCCGGGTACGTCTGGCAGGACGCGGACTGGTTGCGCAACCGGCGCGGTGACCACCACGCCCGGCCGATGTCCGTCTACGAGGTGCACCTCGGCTCGTGGCGCCCCGGGCTCAGCTACCGGGAACTGGCCGACCAACTGGTCTCCTACGTGTCGGACCTGGGCTTCACCCACGTCGAGTTGATGCCGGTGATGGAGCATCCGTTCGGCGGCTCCTGGGGGTACCAGGTGACCGGCTACTACGCGCCGACCTCCCGGTTCGGCACCCCGGACGACTTCCGGTACCTGGTCGACCGGCTGCACGGCGCGGGTATCGGGGTCCTGCTGGACTGGGTGCCGGCGCACTTCCCCCGCGACGCCTGGGCCCTGGCCCGGTTCGACGGCACCGCACTGTACGAACATCCGGATCCGCGCCGTGGCGAGCACCCCGACTGGGGCAGCCTGATCTTCGACTACGGCCGGCGGGAGGTACGCAACTTCCTCGTCGCCAACGCCCTGTACTGGCTGGAGGAGTTCCACGTCGACGGGCTACGGGTCGACGCGGTCGCCTCGATGCTCTACCTGGACTACTCGCGTGGGCCGGGTCAGTGGCTGCCCAACGACTCCGGCGGCAACGCCCACACCGAGGCGATCGAGTTGCTCAAGGAGCTCAACGCCACCGCGTACCGGCTCAATCCGGGCGTCGTGATGATCGCTGAGGAGTCCACCGCCTGGCCGGGGGTCACCAGACCCACCGACTGGGGCGGGCTCGGCTTCGGGCTCAAGTGGAACATGGGCTGGATGCACGACACGCTGAGCTACCTGGCCCGCGACCCGGTGCACCGCAGCCACCACCACGACGAGATGACCTGGCCGGCGGCGTACGCGCACACTGAGCAGTTCCTGCTGCCGATCAGCCACGACGAGGTGGTGCACGGCAAGGGCTCGCTGACCGCGAAGCTGCCCGGCGACCGGTGGCAGCGGCTGGCCGGACTGCGTGGGCTGCTGGCCTACATGTGGGCGTTCCCCGGCAAGCAACTGCTGTTCATGGGCAGTGAACTCGCCGACGAGCAGGAATGGAGCGAACAGCGCGGGCTCGACTGGTCGCTGGCCGCCGATCCGGCGGTCGGCGGGGTACGCAACCTGCTCCGGGACCTGAACGCGGTCTACCGGCAGTGCCCGGCGTTGTGGGAGCTGGACGTGACACCGGACGGGTTCGGGTGGATCGACCACACCGACCGGGCGGCCAACGTCGTCTCGTTCCTCCGGCACGCCCGCGACGGTAGCGTCCTGGCCTGCGTGGTCAACTTTTCCGGGGTGCCCCGGCACGGATACCGGATCGGACTGCCGCAGCCCGGCCGCTGGCAGGAGACGATCAACACCGACGCCGAGTGGTACGGCGGGTCGAACGTCGGCAACCTCGGGGCCGTCACGGCGGACGGTGCGCCACTGCACGGTCAGCCGGCGTCCGCCGTCGTGCAGGTCGGGCCCTTCGCCGCGGTCTGGCTGCGCCCGGACCCGGTGAGGCGGACCAACGACGCTGGTGGCCGACCGGCGGCCGACCACACGTCCGACCCGCGCACCGACTGACCCGTCCGACGCCATCGGCGGGGTCGCCTGCGGTCGCAGGCGACCCCGCCGATGTGGTTCAGCGCTGGTCGACCGGGACGAACTGACGCTCCTGCGGACCGACGTAGAGCTGCCGGGGCCGGCCGATCTTGTTGGTCGGGTCGGCGATCATCTCCCGCCACTGCGCGATCCAACCGGGCAGTCGGCCCAGGGCGAACAGCACGGTGAACATTTTCGGCGGGAAGCCCATCGCCTTGTAGATCAGCCCGGTGTAGAAGTCCACGTTCGGGTAGAGCTTGCGGGAGACGAAGAAGTCGTCGGCGAGCGCGATCTCCTCCAGCTGCATCGCGATGTCCAGCAACGGGTCTGGCTTGTCCAGCCGGCCCAGCACGTCCTGCGCCGCCTGCTTGACGATGGCCGCCCGCGGGTCGTAGTTCTTGTAGACCCGATGGCCGAAGCCCATCAGCTTGACCCCGGCCTCCTTGTTCTTCACCCGCCGGACGAAGTTCTGGACGTCGCCGCCGGAAGCGTGAATCTCCTGCAGCATCTCCAGCACCGCCTGGTTGGCACCGCCGTGCAGCGGCCCGAACAACGCGTTGACCCCGGCCGAGACCGAGGCGAACAGGTTGGCGTTGCTGGAGCCGACCAGCCGCACCGTCGACGTCGAGCAGTTCTGCTCGTGATCGGCGTGCAGCACGAACAGCATGTCCAGCACCTGCGCGATGACCGGGTCGGCCTGGTACTCGGTGGCCGGCACGCCGAACGTCATCCGCAGGAAGTTCTCCACGTAGCCGAGCGCGTTGTCCGGGTAGAGCAGCGGCTGGCCGATCGACTTCTTGTACGCGTACGAGGCGATGGTCGGCACCTTGGCCATCAGCCGCACGGTGGAGATTTCGACGTGGTCGGTGTCGAACGGATCCAGGCTGTCCTGGTAGAAGGTCGACAGCGCGCTCACTGCGGAGGAGAGCACCGCCATCGGGTGCGCGTCCCGGGGAAAGCCGTCGAAGAACCGGCGCATCTCCTCGTGCAGCAACGTGTGCAGCCGAATCCGCTCACTGAAAGCGGCCAACTCGTCACTGGTCGGCAGCTCGCCGTAGATGAGCAGGTAGCTGACCTCAAGGAAGGACGCCTTGCCGGCCAGTTGGTCGATGGGGTAGCCCCGATAACGCAGGATCCCGGCATCGCCGTCGATGTAGGTGATCGCCGACGCGCAGGAGGCGGTGTTGACGTAGCCCGGGTCGAACGTGACGTGACCGGTCTCCTTCAGCAGCGCCCCGACCTCGATCCCGGGCGGACCTTCGATAGCCGGCTGCACCGGCATCGACAGTTGGCCACCGGGATGGTCCAGCTTCACATCCGTCATATGGTCCCTCACTTCGCCGGCAGATCTTCGTCGAGTGCCTCATTTCTTACCGTAATCCTGCGGTGGTGCGCTGCCGCAGCGAGCAGGTGAGGGTGAGGGATGCGTCACCCGATCCGGTGGCCGGACACCACGAAACACCCCAGAAACGGATGAAAGCACTAGTCAGTCGGTGCGCCGCCGCAGCTCGGTACCGTCACCGACCACCTCGAAGATCTCCACCCGGTTGTCACCGGAGCGCCACAGCGACTCGTCGGTGATCAGTGCGGCGAATCGCCGCCCCTCAGCGTCCGGGGCCAGCGCCGGCACCACGGTGGCGATCCGCCCGTTCACCGCCACCGCGAGCGGAGCACCGGTCCTCACCCGGTCGGGCAGTTCGCCGTACGCCAGCGCGGGCAGGTTACCGCTTGCCGGGTCGACGTCGGTGTAGCTGTCGGCGTTGCTGATGGTGGCGCGAACACCGTCGTCGGTGACCGGCAGTTCGGCGACCGCGCGACCGACCAGCTCCGGCACCAGCGGCGCGGGTAACGGCGGACCGGCCTGCCCGGTGGTCAGGGCGGCGAACGTCGCCGGGCCCGGCACCGTCACCGGCTGACCCGGAACGTCCCGGAACTGCTTGTCCGCCCGTTCTCGGGGCGGGCAGCTGCCACATCGGCCGTCGACCTCGAACGGCAGGTCGATGCCCGCGTGCGCCGCGATGGTCGGCAGCAGGTCGACATGCTCCCAGTTACGGTCGTCGACCCGACCGGCCTGCTGGCCCGGCTCCTTGACGAAGGTCGGCACCCACAGCACCTCGGCCGGCGCGGCCCGCACCGCACCCATGCCCCGTCCCTGCTCCCCGAGGGTGAAGCTCACCCCGTGGTCGGCGGTGACGACGAGCAGCGCGTCGTCGTAGCGGCCGCTGGACCGCAGCGCCGCCAGGGTCTGTCCGATCAGTCCGTCGGTGTAGCCGAGCTGGGCCAGGTGCCGCTGACGGGCCAGCTCCACCCAGCCGGCACCTTCGTTCGGGAAGTCCTCGGGAGCCTCGTAGCGGACACCGGACGGCAGGTAGCTCCACGGCGCGTGCGGCATCAGCAGGTGGAGAAAATGCAGCGTTGGCCCCTGGTCCGGGGTTGCCAGCCCGTCGATGAACGTGGTGAACCGGGCTGGCTGGTTGTCGTCGAGTGCGTCGAACCGGAACCTGGGGTCGGTCGGGACGTCGCCACCGGCGAGGCCGGCGTCGCGACGGGTCGGCTCGCGGAAACTCGCCGTCGGGTCGTCGTGACTTTCCACCGGCGACAGGATCTGGCCGAGCAGTGCGGCCGTCTCCTGGAACAGCACCGGCAGGGCCGCCGTGGCGGACTCCGCCTCGCAGCGACTCGGCGCGCAGAGCTCGGTGATGCTCTCCTGCGCCCGGATCTGGTAGGTGCCGCCGAGCGCGCTGAACAGGTTGTCCGGGTGCTGGGAGTAGTGGGGTGCCACCTCGCGTTCGGGATACCGGCCGGACAGCATCGCCGGCAACGCGTACGGGGTCCAGCCGCTGACCGCGGTGGCGTTGCGGTACCAGGTCGAGCCGGCGGCCAGCTCGGCGAAGTTGGGGTAGCGTTCGGCGTCGATCCGCCCGTCCGGGCCGAGCAGCGACAACAGCGGCAGCTCGTCGAGGATCAGCACCACCACCGGTGGATGCTCGCCGTCGCCGGTAGCCGTGCCGGGCCCGGCGCTGGTCCGCTCGCTGCCGAGCACCACCGCCGAGGCCGGCGAGGTGAACACGAACAGCACCACGAAGACCGCTGGTCCGACGGCGGCCAGCCGCAGCAGCTGCCCCAGCCCACCCCAGCGCCGGTAGGCCCAGGTCACGGCGGCACCGGCCAGCAGCGCGGCGGCCAGCAGCGACATACCTCGGATCGGCAGCAGATGCTTGCCGACCTGTACCGCCAGGGCGACCAGCAGCAGCCCGACCGTCACCAGGTGGGCGGTCCGGCGGACCGGCGGACCGGCCAGTCCGATCAGCGCGCCGGGCAGCCAGCAGACCAGGGGCGGTACGACCACGTAGAACGCCACCAGCAGCAGGATCTCGGCCGTTCCGGCACCGTGGAAGAGGAAGAAGTCCGGGCTGCGCCCGACGACGTCCAGCAACGGCTGCGCAACGACCAGGCCGCACAGTGCGACGATCTCCAGCAGCCGACGCAGCTCCGTCGCCCGGCGGGTAGGCGGGGCCGGTACCGCCGCGGCGGTACCGGGTTCCGCGTCAGCCACGCGGGACCCCGGCGTACAACGTCCGGGTGCCGGACGGGAGTTCCTCCCGCCGGGTGATCTCGTACCGTTCGGCGAGCAGCCGCTCGAACTCCGCCCGGTGGTAGTCGGGGAAGAGCCCGGCGGGCTTGTTCGCGAGCAGTTGCCGGGCCATCGGATCGTCCGGGTGGACAAACTCGATGATCATCTGGCCGGTGCCGCCGCCGGCCGGAAGCAGGCCGGTCAGCCAGTCCAGGACCCGTGGCAGCGGCACGTTGCGCCCGATCGCCAGGTGGTGGATGACCGCCAGGGCCAGCACCGTGTCCGCCCGGGCCCGGGCGGTGAACGACGTACGCTCGTCACCGGCCCAGCCACCGCCGGGCGACGGGTCGGCGAGGTCCATCAGGATCGGCAGGATCCGCCGCTGCCCGTCAGCGCGCAGCCGCCGGTACAGGTGGTCGACGACCGCCGGGTCGCTCTCCACGGCCACCACCTGCTCGGCGTGGGCGGCGGCGATCCGGGAGTACGTGCCGTCGTTGGCACCGAGGTCGAACACCGTCCCCGGGCGGTGTGCGGCGAGTTCGGCGTCGACGAAGGCGGTCTTCGCCGTCCGGTCAGCATCGGAGTACGTACAGGTCTGCTGGTAGTCGACCCAGTGGCTGCCCGGCGGAGCCCAGTCCAGGCGGTCCACCAGCTTGGCGACGGCCCGAACCGTGGCCCGGACGAGTTCGGTGGAGAACCCGGCGTCGCGGATCTCCGCCCGCACCGATCCGGTACTGGCCGAGGCGTGCCGGGTCTGCATCGCGTCGTGCAGGTGGATGTGCTTGAACACACCGGCCCGCCACCGCCGGGCACCGCGGAACAGCCGCCGCATCTGACCCGACTCGATGCCGTCGATGCGCGCCCGCAGCAACGGCTGGAAGTCCAGGCCCAGATGCGCCTGCAGCATCAACGGATAGAGCATGGTCTGACAGAACTGCCGGTAGCCGGCCCATGGTTCACCGGCAGCGGCCGGCTGGAACGAGCCCACGTCGATGAAGACCGGGTCGACCCCGCGCCACTGCAGGTTGTACGCCGAGCCGTCGGTCATGGTGACCCCGTCGGCGAGCGCCGCCTCCAGCACCTCCAGGTGCAGGCGGGCGGCGTCGCGCAGTTGGGCGAAGGACCACTCGTAGGGGTAGGACACGAACGGCACCCGCTCGTGTCGCAGCACCGTCGTCCACCGGTCGGCGACCACCGCGGGCAGGTCCCCCGGCTCGACGGTCTCGGTGGCGACGACCTTACCGGCGGCCATCAGCGGCGCCAGGAAGGCGCTGTCCCGGACCGCCGCCCAGTCCCTCGCGGCCTGGGGTCCCAGGCCGCGGAGCACCGCGCCGTCGGCGTAGAAGATCTGGTTGTCCGGGTCCCGGAACGAGCCGGGCTCGTCACGGGGGGTCGAGGTGGTCGATTCGGAGATCATCGGTGCCGGGCCGCTCAGTCCTTCTTGGTGGGCTGCTTACGGAACCGGCTGACCAGCCGGCGCCAGTAGAGCTTGGTCGCGACGACCATGCCGGCGGCGCCAGCCACCACCGCTTGGACGATCAGGCTGCCAGATCCGGCATCCAGGTAGGCCAGGTTCTCCACGCCGGCCACCTCCCAACTGTGTCGAGTTCGTGCGGTACGTCCGTCAACTGCGGCCCGGGAGGGCCGACGCCACCGAGGGTTGTCCGGCCCGCCATCTTACGGACAGCTGCCGTACACCACCCTACGCGGCCGACCCTCTGGACACCGCCAGCCCCACCGGCACCGCCGTTTCCCGACGATCGGAAACGGACCCGAGCTTGCGCGGTTTTGGCGGCATTTGTCACCTTTTCTGCCAGCGGTGCGCCCGGCTCGTCCACAACTGGTGGACGAGCCGGGTGCACCGACCGGGTCAGATAACGGTTCGGCAACGGCACGAGGGCTCCCCCGCTCCGCCGCACGGAGCCGGACGGCCACCCCACCCGACCTGCTAGCCGACCCGCCGGCCAGCGTCACCGGAGCCGGCCGAGCCGAGAATCGACGGGAGGTCCCCGGGGTACAGCACCGCCAGCCGCGCGGTGGCCCGGGTCAGCGCCACGTACAGATCGTTACGGCCCCGTGGCGAGTCAGCGAGGATCGCGGCGGGGTCCACCACCACGACCGAGTCGAACTCCAACCCCTTGACCTGCGCGACCGTCAGCACCACCACCGGCGACTCGAGATCGGGCTGCTCGCCGGACGCGACCCGGTCGACCGCCGACCGTACCGGCTCCACCAACCCGTCGTACCGGCCAACCGGGACGATCACCCCGAGCCGGCCGTCGCCGACCGCGGGCAGTTCCGCCCGGATCAGCTCGACCAGCCGGTCGACGAGCTGGCCGGCTTGGGGCACCCGCTCCCACCGAACCGGCACGCCCGACTCACGGACCGCCCGGGGTACCGAGGCGGCGGGATCGATGGCGCCGAGCACCCGACCTGCCACCGCCAGGATCTCGGCCGGAGTGCGGTAGCTCACCGTCAGCTCGGCCAGCCTCCAGCGGTCCGCCACGTACGGCCGCAGCAGTTGCGCCCAGGAGGCCGCGCCGGCCAACGCCCCGGTCTGGGCCACATCCCCGACGATCGTCATCGACCGGTTCGGGCAGCGGCGCATCAGCAGGCGCCACGCCATCGCGGACAGTTCCTGGGCCTCGTCGACGACGACGTGCCCGAAGGTCCAGGTACGGTCCGCCGCCGCCCGTTCGGCAGCCGTCCGGTGGTCACCGGCCACCTGCCGGGTCGCCAGCGCCTCGGCGTCGAGCAGGTCGGTGGCGCCGAGAATCTCCGGCTCCGCCTCGTCCTCCACGTCGATGGACTCCGACCCGCGCAGCACGTCCAACGCTCCCTCGGCGTACTCGAGCCGCTGGCGGCGCTGAGCCTCGGCGAGTGCCTGCTGCGCGCTGTCGTCGACACCGAGCAACTCGGCCGCCTCGTCGAGCAACGGTACGTCCGCCGAGGACCAGCCACCGCCTGGGGGGCGGCGCAGCGCGTCGCGTTCGGCGGGATCGAGGTCGGGGGCGGCGGCCGCGAGCCGCTCGGGCGAAGCGAAGAGTTCGGTGAGCAGCCGCTGCGGAGTCAGCACCGGCCAGAACCGGTCCAGGACCGACCGCAGCGCCGCATCGGCGCGCAGCTCCCGTCGGATCTCCGCGAGGTCGGCCTCGGCCAGCACCTGCGGGTCACCGGGGGCGTCGTCGCCACCGAGCGGATCGTCCGCGTACGGATCGATGCCGATCTCGTCGGCGATCTGATCGGCCAACGCGTGCACGATCTCGGTGTCGAACAATGGGCGGGCCAGGTTGTGCAGCCGTCCCGACCGGCGGGTACGTTCGCGGGCCTCGGCGCAGATCTGCGCGGTGATCCGCAACTGGTGGCCGTCCACCTCGACCAGCACCGGCTCGTCCGGCACCTCCTGCCGGTCCCGGATCGCGGCCGCCACCACCTCGGCCATCGCCGCCCGGCCCTTGATCTCCGCGACCCGGTCCGGTTCGGTCCGGGTCGCGCGCACCCCGGGATACAGCTCCCCAGGGGTACGCAACAGCACCCCGGTCTCGGCCAACGACGGCAGCACCTGAGCGATGTACCGCAGGAAGGTCGCGTTCGGCCCGACCACCAGCACGCCTCGGCTGGACAGCTCCCGGCGGTGGGTATAGAGAAGGTAGGCGGCACGGTGCAGCGCGACGGCGGTCTTACCGGTACCCGGACCACCCTGGACCACCAGCGCCCCGTCCACCGGTGCCCGGATGATCTCATCCTGTTCGGCCTGGATGGTCTGGACGATGTCCTTCATCCGCCCGGTACGACCGGCGGTGATCGCGGCGAACAGCGCCGCCTCACCGGTCAGCGTGCTCGTCCGGTGGTCCCGGGCGAGTTCCAGATCGAGCAGCTCGTCGTCGATCGCGGTGACGGTCCGCAGCCGGCTACGGATGTGCCGGCGGCGGCGGACGCCGTCCGGCGCCGCCGCGGTCGCCAGGTAGAAGGGACGGGCGGCCGGGGCCCGCCAGTCGATCAGCAACGGCTCGTAGTCGCCCTGTTCGTCGAAGAGTCCGATCCGGCCGATGTAGCGGTGTCCCTCGTCGGTCAGATCGAGCCGACCGAAACACAGTCCGTTCTCCACCGCGCTGTACTGCGCTATCCGTTCGGTGTGCAGCGCCACCGTGGCCTCGCGTTCGGAGCGCGCCTGCGGCGTGCCACCGGTCTGCCGCAGCGCGGCCACGAGCCGCTGCTGCGCCATCCCCCGCAGGGCGTCCAGTTGTTCGTGCAGCATGGTGACGTACTGCTGCTCTGCGGCGAGGTCGGCGGCCCGGTCCAGGTCCTCGGGCCGGTCGGTGTCCGTGACGGTCTGGTCCACACCGTTGATGTTGTCACGCCCAGGTGCCTGCACCGCACTTGACAAGTGTGCCCCCTTGCTGTTAGCTGTCA
Source organism: Solwaraspora sp. WMMD792 (assembly GCF_029626105.1). Taxonomy (NCBI): domain Bacteria; kingdom Bacillati; phylum Actinomycetota; class Actinomycetes; order Micromonosporales; family Micromonosporaceae; genus Solwaraspora; species Solwaraspora sp. WMMD792. The sequence continues at coordinate 2,066,670 of NZ_JARUBH010000009.1, read as the reverse complement.
GAGACAGACGCCGCAAAGGCGTCTTTCTTCTTGTGGTGATCCGTCGCCGAAGTGGTGATCCGTCGACGAAAACCTCGGTGACGAGAACATCTCCGTTGACGAAACGTCAACGATAGCCGCTGGTGGTCACCACCGCCTTCCTCGCTTGCCCGGCCCCGCCTCGCCACCGGCCCGATCTCGGTGTCGCCGACCGACCAGCCAGGTCACCCCGCGTTTCGCCGGGTCACCCACGGGTACGCAGCCGCCGGGCAGGACGCGGAGGAGGCGTGATGGGTGCTTCGGAACCCTGGGTCCACCAGGCTTCGGCAACCGCCGAAGCGGGTCGGGTCCGTACCGACGACGGTGAGTTCTCCAGCCGGCTCGCCTCCCCGTTGGCCCCGCACGGCGGCGGCCTCACCCCGGAGCAGTTGCTGGCCGCGGCGTTCGCGTCCTGCCTGCACCACGCGGCGGTCGAGGCGGCCTCCGAGATCACCGACGAGTCGCACACCGTCGAGGTGCACGCCGAGACCCGGCTACAACGCGACCCCGACGGCCGGTACCGCGCCGACGTGCGGGCCAGCGTCGCCTCCTGCGGGCTGACCGTCGACCAGCTTTCCGCGTTGGCCCGACGGGCCGACCTGCTCTGGCCGTTCTCCGGACAGGACAGTGCGCGGCACACCGTCGACGTCGTCGCCGCCAGAGCGGACGACGACCGCACCGCGACGGAGCACCGCCATCCGGTCGGTAGTGACGGTGCCCCGGTCCGGATGCCGCCACGATGACCCGGTCCGGCTCGCCGTCACCCTGATCCGGCCCGACGCAGCCGCGGCATCCGGACGATGTTCGCCCCCGGATGCAGGCTCGGGGCGAGCGCGCCGACAACCCCGTCGCGGCCGCGACGCAGCATCGAGACCAACTCGTCAACGTCGGCGGCGGCCGGACCGAACAAACTGCCCTGACCGGCGGCGCAGCCCAGCTCCCACAGCGTCCGTCGCTGCCCGGGGGTGGACACGCCGTTGGCGACCACGGTGTGTGCGAGGTCGCGACCCAGGCCGACCAGCGACCGCAGCGCCGCCGGCGAGTTCTCCGGTACCGCGAGCAGCCGATGGTCGACCTTCACCAGGTGCACCGGAATGCGTAGCAGCGCGGACAGCGGCGCGTCGGAGGTGCCGAATCCGGCGAACGCGATCCGCACCCCGTCGTCGTGCAACTGGTGCAGGGCGCTCAGCGCCATGTCCGGGCAGCTGATCCCGGTCGTCTCGGTGAGTTCGACGATCAACTGGTCGGCTGGCACGCGGTGCATGTCCAGCCGGTTTCGCACGTCGGCGGGGAATCCGGGATCCAGCAGGCTCCGCGCGGAAATGCCGACGGACACGGGAAGCACGAAGCCGGCGTCCCGCAGCAGCCGGGTAGCGGCGAGTGTCCGGTCGAACATCCCCCGGGTGAACTCGGCGAGCCAGCCGGAGCGCTCGACCAGCGCGAGCATCCCGGCCGCCGGCTGGTCACCGAGGTCGGTGTTGCCCCATCGCACGACCGCCTCGGCGGCGACCGCCGATCCGCTGCCGAGATCGACGATCGGGTCGAAGCCGACCGCGTAGTGGTGACCGGCCAGTGCGGCGGGAAGCTCACCGCGCAGGGCCAGCCGGTCCGGGTCGGCGGTGTCCCGGCTACGGTCGTACCTGGTCAGCCCGCGGCCGCTCTCCTTGGCCTGGTACATCGCCACGTCCGCCCGCCGCAGCAGCTCCTCGGTGCTGGCGTTGCCGTTCGCCGGGGCCAGTCCGGCACTGGCCCGCAGGCTGATCCGGATCCCGTCGAGGTCCATCGGGTCACGCAGCACCTGCAGGATCCGTGCCGCCTGGTGCTCGGCGCGGGCCGGTGCCGCGTGTCCGGTGAGCACAATGGCGAACTCGTCGCCACCCAGTCGGGCGACGAGGTCACCGGCGGCGGCCCGGTCCAGCCGCCGGGCGACCTCCACCAGTACCTGGTCACCGGCGGAGTGCCCGAGCGTGTCGTTGACCTCTTTGAAGTGATCGAGATCGATCAATACCAGGGCGGTACGCGGCAGGCTGCGCCGGTCGGCCAACGCTGCGGTGAGTCGTTCCCGCAGGTGTCGACGGTTCGCCAGGCCGGTCAGCGGATCGTGGGTGGCGTCGTGCTCGTGCCGGGACGCAAGGTCGATCACCTGTGCGTAGGCGATGGCGTTGCGGATCGCGGTGGTCAGCGCCGCACCGAAGGTACGCAACGTGTAGCGCTCGCGGTCGGACAGACCCGCGCCGGCGAGAGCGAGCCGCAGCGCACCGGCGGCCTGCTCGGCGTCACCGGTGGCACCGAGCGGTACTGTCACCAGGTCACCGCCGACACCGGGCCCCGCATGATCCACCGGACCGTCGTACCGTAGGCCGTGCTCATCGCCCCGCACCAGGCGTCGCTGCGGGCCGTGCTGGAACTCGATCTCGACGATTCGGGCCGAGAAGAGCCGCGCGGCTCCGGACGACGCGGTGCGCAGTACCGAATCGAGGTCCACGTTGTTGAGAGCGTCGGTGGTCTCGGCCAGCTGCCGCCAGGCCGACCGTTCCTCGGCCAGATGCAGCCGCCGTCGAAAGCTGGAGTGCAACAGCAGGACCGCCAACGGGGTGGCCACCAGCAGGCGGGCGTCGACCGCCACCACGACCACCGTTGCCAGGGCGAGCAGCAACGTGGCGACCTTCACACCGGCCCGCATCCGGGCGCCCCGGCGCACGACCCGCTGCCAGGACGTCCGATCCGCCAGCGCGACCACCGGCACCGGCAACGTCTCGTCGACCGCCGCGTAGGCCAGCGCCGCGACGCAGAGCGAGACGACGGTGACGGTCCAGGACCGGGTCAGGTGGCTGGTGCCGCCCAGCACCGGCGCGAGACCGGCCCACGTCGCGGCCGCCGCCGCAGCCAGCGCGCCGATCGATTCCTTGGCCGTGGCAAACGCCACCTTGACCGGCGCCGACCGGGCGACGGAACGCCCGACGGCCACGCCTACGGCCGTACACACGACGACCCAGTGCACCGGCAGCACCGCGACCGACACCAGCACCGCGGCACTGGTCGGCGAGATGCCCTGTGGGGTCCGGATCCGGATCGGTACGGTGCAGCCGCTCGCCACGGCGACGAGGCTGGTGAGCACCAGGGGGTAGTAGAGGGCGGGGAGGCTGGGCGGTGCGCCGATCCCGGACACCGCCCATGCCATCGCCACCAGGCCACAGCAGACAATGAGCCCGACGAGCGGCGTCAGTCGCCGATTCACCCCGTCGCCACGCACCGTCGTCGTCGCCTCACTTCTCGTCTGGACAGCTTCATCCACATGAGCCTCGCGTTAGCGTCTCATAACTCACCGTCCATCGAACAGGTCCGGGATCACAGCCAATCGTTGTCACGCATGTCGCCACCTCCTCAATCCCTGGGATACACCCGAAGGATAGGGAAGATAAGTTGCGCTTGGTATAGCTAAATGTCTTTTGCGCCAGTACGCGATTATTATTGCGTTAATTACTTTGCGCCCGTTTTTGGGAACAGTCGGTGAACACGTTCGCGACTAGTGCCACACAAGGGACAGATCACTCAACCGCCAGCCATCGAATCCGTCGGCCCCGCCAGTGAAATCACCTTCGATCGCAGGGGTCAAGGGCTCGCCGGCCGTCGAGCAGAAATTGATAGGCCCGAGGAAAGTCACGCAATGTGCCCGCAAATACACTCAGAGTACGTCGCATGCCCGTCACCGGGACGCCGCGGGACCCGAGTACCTCCGCCGTCCAGTCGACGGCCTCGACGAACAACGTGGAGTCGTCCACGTAGACCGCAGCGGAAAGGAAGTCCACCAGGTGACCGAGATCGACGACCGTCGCGTCCCACTGCCCGGTGGTGTAGCCGGCCGTCGACGGTTCCCGGTGCCGCAGATCGTCCAGCGCGACATCGATGATCTCCGCGCGCCTGCTCACCAGCGCGGCGTACTCCTCGCCACCGAGCCGGCTGGTCGCCCCGACCGTCCGGGCCAGGTCACCGCCGGTGTCGGCGAGCAGGTCCGCCGCGGTCCGGGCGTCCGGAGCCCACGCCACCCCCATCGCCCGGGCCCATCGGCCGTCGGGTCCGAAGCCCCGGCCACCGACCAGGACCGGCACGTCGGCCCGCTGGCAGGCCTGGACGGTGCGATGCGCCTGCGGCAGACGCATCGGCAGCGCGCAGGCCAGTGCCACCGCCACCGGGTCGTGCCGGTGCAGATAGGTCATCAGGTGCACGGCCGGCACACTGGCGCCCAGAAAAGTGACCTGCCAGCCACGCAGCCGCAGGACCTCGGCGACCAGTCGGGGAGGCATCGCGTGCCACTCCCCGTCCATGCAGGCCACGATCACCCTGCCGCGGTGTGGCCGGGGTGCGGCCCGGGTAGTGACCGCCGCGACCATCAACTCACTGATGTGCGTCGCCGCGTGCTCCTGGGCCACCGACCACTCGTTGCGCTGCCACCATCGACCGACCTGGACCTGGGCCGGCGCGATCAGATCCAGCAGTACCGACTCGGCCGGGACCCCGGCCTCCAGCAACTCGTCGGCCAACGCCAGCGCCGCGACCTCGTCTGCGGCCGCCAGGCAGGCCAGCAGGGCCGGGTACGCGCCACCTACCTCGACCGCTGACGGGGCGACCACTACCGTCTATTCTCCGGTCCCGGGTCGGGCACGGCGGGCAGACGCCGGTCCCGCCGCTGGTGGCCGGCCGGCTCAGCGCGAATCGCGAGCACGGCGATGTCGTCGTGCTCGCGGCCGGCCAGCCAGTCCCCCGCCAACTGCTCCACCCGTTCGGCGAGTGCCGGCGCCGGCATCTGATGACACCCCTGCAGCGCCTGGGTGAGCCGGTCGAGACCGTACTGCTCGATGCCGTACCGCCCGCCACGGGCCTCGGTGACCCCGTCGCTGTAGAGCAGGCACGTCTCACCGGGCGCGAGGTCGACGGTCAACTGACCGATCCGCGGTTGCGGGACCACGCCGATCAGCATGCCGCTGAGCGGCACCGTCTGCACCGTCGCGTCGCCGCGCAGCACCAACGGCGGAAGGTGACCACCACCGGCCAGGGTGAGCGTCAGACCACCGTCGCGGGCCGGACGGGCCGACCCGAGCACCATCGTCGCGAACCGGCCCTGCCCCTGGGCCTGAGTCGTCTCCAGGACCGACTCGTTGAGCAGCCGGAGCAGTCGTCTCGGATCGGTCTCGACACTACGCAGCGCCTGCAGCGCCTGGCGTACCTGGCCGGTGAACACCGCCGCTTCAACGCCCTTACCGGAGACGTCGCCGAGAAAGAACAGCACCTCGCGCTCGGGCAGGTCGAATGCGCCGTAGAAGTCGCCGCCGATACGCAGCGACGACGGGGCCGGCCGGTACGCGGTGCCCCACTGCACACCCGGCACCGGTCGGGGCACCGCCGGCAACAGGCTAGCCTGCAGGGTCTCCGCGATTTCCGACTGGTGGCGGTACAGCACCGCGGCGTCGAGCGCGGAGCCGGCGCGGGCGGCGAACCCCCGCAACAGGTGCAGATCGGCGTCGTCGTACCCGACCGGACCGGGTCGGGCGACCAGCAGCACACCGGTCGGATGCGTGCTGCCCGGCAGGGCGGCGACCCGTACGGCGAAGTCCCGGCCCGGCGGCGGGAACAGCCAACCCAGGTCGACGAGTTGCTCGGCAAGCCAGTCCAGGGACGTCGCCTCGACGCCACGCAACGCCTCGGTGAACGCCGGCGGCAACTCGTCCACCGCGATCGTGCCGCCGTCGACCGGTGGTTTCCCACCGGTGCCCGGGTCGCTGGCCCGCCACCAGTGGGCGCGTCCACGGCGGGGTGCGACCACCAGCACCGCGAACTGTCCCAGCGTCGGTACCGCGAGCCGCACGGCGGCCCGAGCCGCCCGGTCCTCGTGCAGTGGGTTGCCGAGTTGCTGGCTGGCGTTGGCCAGGAACATCCAGCGGGCCCGCTCGGCGAGCAGGGCGTCGGCGCGCGCGGTGGGCTCGGTCGTATCGTCGACATACCAGGCGATCCGGTCGTGCGCCAGGGGAACCCGGCGCAACCGCAGCCGATGCCCGTGGTGGGTCAGCTCAGCGGTAGCGGAGCTGTCGAAGGTAGCCAGGTCCAGCCCGGCGATGCCGCTGGCGGCGGCCACCTGCCCGAGAACCAGCTCCGGCAGCAGCCGTCGGGCGGTGGCGTCCAGCTGCCGGACCACCCCGGCACCGTCGCAGATCAGCAGCCCTTCGCGGAAGTTGTCGACGGTGGCCTGACCGGGCGGTCCGCCGGGGGCCGCGGTGGGCGGTATGGTCGGCTCCCCGTGCCGCAGTCGGGGATCAGCCGTGGCACCGAACGGGACAGCTCCGGAAGCCGCCGTCGCCGTCGACTCGGGTGTGCAGACCCGCCCGTCGCCCGGTTCCCAGTCCGTGACTTCGGCGGTGCTCACCAGCCAGGCCTCACTCCCTTGTTCCGGTCGACCGACCCGGACAGGCGCACCGGGACCGTTGCTCGTGCTCCACCCTACGCGGCTGGTCACGAACCGCCACCCGGGCGGTTGTGCAGTCGCCGGCCGTGGACCGCCCGACGTCGGGGGTTGGTGCGGGCGGCGGCCCAGCCGCCCGCACCGGCCGGATCAGCCGTCGACCACCAGCGGCAACAGGTCGTGCTCCAGTCGCTGCGCCGGCTCCGGTTCGCCGTCGGTCGGCACCGCGAGCGACATCGCGTACTTCCACCGGTGGTAGATCCGCTCGTACCGGGACGCCATCAGATCCGGCGAGAACGACAACCGTACGTGCTCAGCGCACACCTGCGGGTCCAGTTGCCCGACCCGCTCGATGGCCTCCGGCAGCTCGGCCGGGTCGGTGCAGACCATCCCCGTCTCGCCGTGTCGCACCACCTCCGGTACCGCACCCCGGTTGAGGGCGACGACCGGGGTGCCGCAGGCCATCGCCTCCAGCATCACCATCCCGAACGGTTCCTCCCAGCGGATCGGCATGAGCAGACACCGGGCCTCGGTGAGCAGTTGCCAGCACCGCTGCCGGTCGGGGTTGACCAGCAGCTCGACGTCGGGGCCGAGCATCGGCTGGACGACGTCCTCGAGATAGCGTCGCTCGGACGGCTCGGTCGCCTTGCCGGCAAGAACAAGCGGCGCACCGGCCGTACGGCAGGCCTCGATCGCCAGGTCCGGGCCCTTGTCCGCCGCGAACCGCCCGAGCCACAACACCGGGCCGTCGGCCGGCACCGGCTTGGGCCGAACGTCGGCGGCCAGCCCGTTGTGCACGGTCGCCGCCCACGGCAGGCCACTGCCCACTCGGCGCTGCGCGTAGGAGATCGCCACCAACGCGACGGCCCGGTCGATACCGCGCAGATACTCGCCCAGCTCGCCGTCCGGCGAGTTGTGCACGGTGACCACCGTCGGTACCCGCCGACGGGCGGCGGCGAGCGGACCGACGGTGGTGTGGTCGTGCACCACGTCGAAGGTGTCGTCCTCGATGAGCCGGTCCACCCGGGCCAGGTGCACGAGTTCCGGCAGTGAGTGACCGAGCCGGTCGGCCTGCAACTCGCGGACGGTACTGACGAAGTTCGCGGCGGTCCCGGTCCGGCTGCCGGCTCCGAACAGCGTCACCTCGTTGCCCCGGGCGACCAACGCGTCGACCAGAGCGGCGCAGACCTGTTCGACGCCGCCGTAGCCGGGCGGAGGTAGCTCGTAGTAGGGCGGCACGATCATGGCAATCCGCAGCGGCTTGTGCTGCTCGGTGTGCGTGGACGGAACGTCGTTCACGGCGCACCCCCTGCGCTGAGCCGACACTACGGCCGGATGTGCACCGGGTACCCGGTAGGGAGGGACAAAAACTGATATGTCAGCGCGGAGCGGGCCTGCCGGCCGGAGCCCGCCAACGGGCAGAGTCCCTCGCCGACGAAGTCGGACAACCGAGCATGTTTCTCCCCCGGTCCGTGGCCCGATGCCGGTGCCGACCCGGATGAGCCGAGGTCACTCGACCGGAATGGTCCGCTGCGTATATGGCGCGTTAGAACCGGACAGGTCGGGGAACGCCACCCGCGAAACGCAGTCAGGGCCGGCGGGGCGCGCAGGCAGCTCCGCCGGCACAGCGACGGGAGTGGCGGATGCGCACAGCCGGACAGGAAACCGTAGCGGGACACCATCGCCCGCTCCGGCCGACCGCTCCGACGAACCTCGATCCGGTGCCGCTGCTCGGATCGAAGACCGCCCCGCCGGATCCACCGGCTGGTCTGCTGGACCGGCCACGACTGACCGCCCGGTTGGAGGTCGGTACGCGTGGCCCGTTGACGCTGCTGGTCGCACCGGCCGGGTGGGGCAAGACCGCGCTGCTGGCCGGCTGGTTCGTCGGCCGACGGGCCAGGGGCAGTGCGATCTGGCTGACCCTGGAGTCCACCGATCGCGGCGACCGGTTCTGGTCGTACCTGCACGCGGCGCTCGCCGCCGAGACGGCCCGCCGGGACCCGGACCGGCCCGCGCCGCCCGCTCCCGGCCGTGCCGATCCCGAACTCTTCCTGCCCCGGTTCGCGTCGGTGATCTCCGCCCAGCCGGAGCCGGTCCTGCTGGTGCTGGACGACGCGCACACCATCACGGACACCGAGGTGGTCCGGGGAATCGAATTCCTGCTGCGGCACTGCCGGGGGCGGCTGCGTCTGGTGGTGGCCGGCCGCACCGAACCGGCGCTCGCGCTGCACCGGTACCGGTTGACCGGTGAGCTGACCGAGATCCGGGCCGCCGAGCTTGCGCTGACCTTGACCGAGAGTGCCCGTCTGGTCGACGCGCAGGGTCTCGGCCCGGCCACCGACCAGATCCGCGAACTGCACCACCGGGCCGAGGGGTGGCCGGCCGGGGTCCGGTTGGCCGGTCTGGTGTTGCAGGCTGGCGAAGGACCCACGACGGTACGGGAGTACGTCGGTGCCGATCCCGATCCGGCCGCCGACTACCTGTCCGCCGAGGTGCTCGCCGGGCAGGCCGAGCTGACGCGTCAGACGCTGGTCCGCGCCTCGGTGCTGGACCGGGTCTGCGGGTCCCTGGCCGACGAACTGACCGGGCGTGACGACGGCGAGGAGCAACTGGCCGCAGCCGCCCGCGACGCCGCCGGCTTCATCGTCGCCGCAGGCGGCGACCCGACCTGGTACCGCTGTCACCGGATGCTCAGCGACGTGCTGTACGCCGAGTTGAGCAGCCGGTTCCCTGACGAGATCCCGCGGCTGCACGAGCGGGCGTACCGGTGGCATCGCGCTCACGGCCGGCCACTGGCGGCGGTCCGGCACGGGCTGGCCTGCGGTGACCTGTCCGGTGCCGGCCGACTGGTCGACGAGCACTGGCCCGAACTACTGCTCTGCGGTCATGAGGACGCCCGGCACACCCCGTTGCCCACCGGCTTGGACCCCGGCCATTCGGGCCTGGCGTTGGCTGCCGCCGTCGACCGGTTGGAGACCGCTGGCCGGCCGGCGGCCGGGTCGCTGCCCGATGTCTGCCGCCAGGAACCGACCAGCATCGCCACCCGGATCGTGGTCGCGATCGACGGGAGCCGGTACGACGAGGCGCTGAGCTACGCCGACGAGTTGCTGGCCACCACCGGCTTGGCCGCGACAACCGCAGGTGCACCGGCCGGGGGCACGCAGACCCGGGGTGAGCGGGCAGGCGCGGTGGCGACGGCGATGCTCGGAACCGTCCGGTTCGGTCGCGGCGATCTGACGGGCGCCGAGGCGGTGCTGACCGGTCTGGTCACCGCTCCGGCAACCGGCGGGTACGGCTGCCCGACCCGATACGCCGCCGGTCAACTGGCGCTGCTGCACGCTTGGCGGGGTGAGCTGACAGTCGCGGACCGCACCGCTCAGCAGGCCCTGGCCACCACGGCCTGCCCGGGGCGGCGGTGTGCCGGCCACGCCGCCGCCGCTCATCTTGCGCTCGCCCTGGTCGCCCTGTACCGCGACGAACTGCCCGACGCGACCCGGCAGTTGGATCTGGCCGCAGCGCTGGTCGTGCCCGGGACACCGGGAACGGTCACCGGGCTGATCCCGGTGGTCCAAGCGGCGCTTCGACAGGCGGAGGGGGACTTCGCCGCGGTCGCCGACCTGCTGACGACGGCGCCGGTGGACCGGGAGCCGCCCGACGGTCAGTACAGCCGGCTACGCCGGCTGGCCCTAGCCGAGGCCCGAATGGCCTGTGGTGACCTCGACGGCGCCCGGGAACTGCTGCTGGACGGGAGCCACGACGATCGCGCACCGGCGGTGGCGATCGCACTGGCCCGGCTGCAGCTGCTCGCCGACGGACCGGCCGATGCGCTGGCGGTGCTTCCCCAGTGGTCGGCGCCGGACGGTGGATCACCGGCGGACCGGCTGGTGATCCGGCCGGAACGCCAGCCGGTGACCCTGCTGGAACGGTTGACCGCCGGGCTGGTCGCGGCCGTCGCCACCCACCGGATGGGTGACCAACGTCAAGCCCGCGAGCTGCTCGAACAGGTGCTCGACCTGGCCGCCCCGGACGGTCACCGGCTGGTGTTCAACCACGCCGGCTCCCCCGCGCGGGATCTGCTGGTCGAGCACCTCGACTCACCGACCCGGCACCGGAACTTTGTCAACGATCTCGTCGATGGTGCCGGTCGGCGACACGCCGATCGGCACCGTCCGGCACCGGCGCTGGCCGAACCGCTCACCGACCGGGAACTGACCGTACTGCGGTACCTGCAGGGGACGCTGTCCAACGGGGAGATCGCCGCCGAGCTTTTCCTGTCGGTGAACACAGTCAAGACCCACGTCCGCAACATCTACCAGAAGCTCGGTGCCCCCCGACGCCGGGAGGCCGTACGCCGGGCACGTGAACTACGTCTGCTCTGAGTCCACCGGCAGCCCGGCACGACGACATTCGTTGGAGGAAAATTGACCGCCGCGACGGTGCGTACGGACGAGGAGATCCAGCGTGACGTCCTCGAGGAACTCAAATGGGACGCCCGGGTCCAGCCCAACGAGATCGGCGTGACCGTGCTGGAGGGCGTGGTGACACTGCTGGGCTGGGTCGACAACTACGGCAAGAAGTGGGCGGCGGAGCGCACCACCCACCGGGTGCGCGGGGTGACCGCGGTCGCGAACGACATCGAGGTACGACTGCCCAGCTCAGCGGAGCGGACCGACGCCGATGTCGCTGGCGCCGCCACCCGGGCGCTGGAGTGGGACGCGTTCGTTCCGATCGAACGGCTCGAGGTTACCGTCGCTCACGGGTGGGTCACGCTCAAGGGCGAGGTCGAATGGGAGTTCCAGCGCCGAGCGGCGGAGCGGGCGGTACGCCGGCTCTCCGGGGTACGCGGGGTGACGAATCTGATCGCCGTCCGTCCCCGGATCAACCCTTCGGCACCGGAACTGCGACGCAGCATCGAGGACGCGCTGGTGCGCAGCGCCGCCACCGACGCCCGGCAGGTCACCGTCGACACCGACGGTGGCCGGGTCATCGTCAAGGGGGTGGTCCGCTCCTGGCTGGAGCGCGAGGAGGCGGAGCGGATCGCCTGGTCGGCGCCGGGAGTCACCGCCGTGGAGAACCGGATCACCGTGGAACCCGGTAGCTGACCGGGTCGGCGGACGGAGGTCACCGGGCCGTGTGGGACGAGCAGTTGGGTCGGGCAGTGGCGACGGTGGTCGTCGCGGTCGGTGGCTCGCTGGCCCTGGCGTGGCTATCCGGCAGGGTGGTCCGGCACGCGGCGCGCGGCCGGGTCGCACCGTTCCTCAACACCCTGCACCGGGAATGCCACCGGCCATGGAGCGCCACGCTGCTGGTCACCGGATTGCTGCTCGCGGTGCCGTTCAGCGGGATCACCGGCGAGGTCCGTGACGAAGCACTGCACATCCTGCTGCTCGCGCTGATCTACGCCGGCGCCTGGCTGGTGATCCGGATCCTGTTCGTCTTCGAGGACACCGCGTTCCGCCGGCTGCCGGTGGACATGGCGGACAACCGACGGCGGCGACGCGCCCGTACCCAGATCGGTTTGCTCCGCCGGCTCACCGCGGTGATCATCAGTATCGTCGCGCTGGCGGCGACGCTGATGACGTTCTCCCAGCTCCGGGCGTTGGGCGCGTCTCTGCTCGCCTCGGCCGGCGTGGCCGGGGTGGTGGCCGGCCTGGCGGCCCAGTCGGTGCTCGGCCACGTGTTCGCCGGGCTGCAGCTCGCCTTCAGCGACGAACTGCGCCTCGACGACGTCGTGGTGGTCGACGAGGAGTGGGGGCGGGTCGAGGAGATCCGGCTCACCTATGTCGTGGTACGGGTCTGGGACCAGCGCCGGCTGATCCTGCCGACGTCCTACTTCACCACCACCCCGTTCCAGAACTGGACCCGCAACGAGGCGCAGGTGCTGGGCAGCGTGATCCTGCACCTGGACTTCACCGCCGACATCGACGTGCTGCGGGCGGAGGCGCACCGCATCGTCGACGCCTCCGCGCTGTGGGACCGTCGGGAGTGGGTGATGCAGGTGGTCGACGCGACCGAGACGACCATCTGCATACGGCTGCTCGCCTCGGCCGCCGACGCGCCCAGCTCGTGGGACCTGCGGTGCGAGCTACGCGAGGGCCTCTTCACGTTCCTCCGCCGGCACCATCCCGACTGGCTGCCCAGGGCCCGCAGTGAGCTGGCCGCTCCGGTCGAAGAGGAGGAAGCACTGCCGCCGGCCCGGCACGCAGCCACCGGCCCGTCGACCGGCCGGGCGGGCACGACCCGCTTGGGACGACCCGGTGCCGGCGGACCGGATCCGGGAAGCAGCCGCGGCACCGGACCGCGCGGGCGGGCGGCCCGCGCCGCCGGCACCCGGCAGTTTGGCAGTGCTGCGGCGAACCGCCGACAACGGACGATCGACTCGGCGGCGGCTGACTCACCGCGCCCCGGTGACTGAACGCACCGGCCCGGCAACGGGACACGCGGCCGGCCGGTTGATCAGTTAGTCACGTTCGGTGCGACCAACGGCATCGGGGATCGCCGGAACGAACACGAGGGCGACCTGGCGCAGCTCGGCGGCGAGGGTCCGCAGCCGCTCCACCGGAGCGTGCTCGCGCAACGCGCCCCCGGCGTCGTCGAGAAGCATCCGGGCCCGGGTGCGCTCGTGGGCGGGTACGCCGGTGGCCGGTCCGGTCAGTTCCTGCTCGACCAGCTCGATCAGTGACTCCAGATCCCCGGCGGGGTCGGTGGCGGCGGCCACCGGCCCGGCGTCGCCCGCCGGCGACCGCGGCTCGACGATCTCGGTCACCACGATCGACTGACGGCTACCGCCGTCGGCGTCGCGGGCTGAGATCGTCACCATTCCGTCGGCGTCCGTGTCGATGGTGACCTCGATCCGGGGCACCCCACGCGGCGCCGGCCGGATTCCGGACAACCGGAACCGCCCGAGAACCCGGTTGTCCGCTGCCCGTCGGCGCTGGCCCTGCCGGACGACGACGTCGACGCTGGTCTGGCCGTCCTCCGCGGTGGAGAAGACCTGGGTCCGGCGGACCGGGATGGCGGTGTTGCGCTCGATGATCGTCGCCATCGTCCCGTCGTGTGCCTGCAGTCCGAGGGCGAGCGGCGTGACGTCACGCAACCGGGCGGGTCCGCCCGTACCGATGAGCAGCCCGGCCTGCACTGCGGCGCCGAGCGCCACCACCTCGTCGGCGTTGATCAGCAACTGCGGCTCCTGACCGTCGGCCAGCTGGCGCAGCAGGTCGCGCACCGCCGGAATCCGGGTCGCACCACCGACCATCAGCACCTGGTCGAGGTCCGCCGGGGCGACCCGCGCGTCCCGCATCGCCTGCTCCACCGGATTGCGACAGCGTTCCACCAGGTCACCGGTGAGTTCGTCGAACGACGGCCGGTCGATCAGGGTCCGCAGGTGTTTGGGACCCGCGGCGTCGGACGCGACGAACGGCAGGTTGACCTCCGCCTCGGTGACCGCGGACAGTTCCTCCTTGGCCCGCCGGGCCGCCTCGAGCACCCGCCGCCGGGTCTGCGGATCCGCCGCCAGGTCGATGCCGTGGTCCCGGTGAAACTCGGCGACCAGGTGCTCCACCAGGCGGTGGTCGAAGTCGTCACCGCCCAGGTGGGTGTCGCCAGCGGCGGCGCGGACCTCGACCGTGCCGTCACCGGCGGTCAGCACGCTGACGTCGAAGGTCCCGCCGCCGAGATCGACCACCAGGATCGTCTGCCGCTGGCGCAGGTGCAGCCCGTAGGCCAGCGCGGCAGCCGTCGGTTCGTTGATCAGCCGCAGGATCTCCAGGCCGGCGAGTCGGCCGGCCTCACGGGTCGCGGTGCGCTGGGCATCGTCGAAATGCGCTGGTACGGTGACCACCGCCCGGTCGATCGGTTCACCGAGCGTCCTGGCCGCCTCGTCGATGAGGCTGCGCAGCACCAGCGCGCTGATCTCCTCCGGGGCGTACCGGCGGCCCTTGACGTCGAACCGGGCCAGACCGCCGTCACCGACCACGTCGAACACCACCTCGGCGGCCTCCCGGCCGACCTCGTCGTAACGCCGTCCGGCGAAACGTTTGGCGGAGTGGACGGTCCCGTGCGGGTTGAGCACCGCCTGCCGGCAGGCGGCGTCACCGACCAGCAGGGCGCCGGCCTCGGTGAACGCCACCACCGACGGAGTGGTCCGCGACCCGGTCGCGTTCGGTACGACCGTGGGCCGGCCCCCCGAGACCGCGGCGATGACCGAGTTGGTAGTGCCCAGGTCGATTCCCACTGCGCGCGGCATGACCGTCCCCCCTCGTACCGGCGTCCGGCGCGGGCCGGTTGAGCTGTTAGTGATCGTGGCAGCCGCCCGGATGACGCCGCGTCACCCGGGTGGAGTGAGCTCGGCCCGGTGACGGCCGGGCGCGCGACCGGGCTCCGGTCACCTGATGTCCGGCGGGCAGGCGTGGACCGGCCCGGGGCCGGGTACCGCTGCCGCCATGACCGACGCACCACGGCTCCCCGACTACGTCGACGGCCTGGACTTCCCGCTCTCCCGCGAGGACCTGCTCCGGCGGGCCCAGGAACTCGGCGCGGACACCGCGTTGCTGCAGGCGTTACGGGCGCTGCCCGCCGAGCGGTTCGTTGACGCCGAGCAGTTGCTGGCCGAGCTCGGCCGACCTGGTTGAACCTCCGACGCACGACGGGCGGTGCGGACGTACCGCGTTTCGTCCGGTCGACGCCGGGTACCGGCGTCGGGTGTTCTACGCGGAATTCTCCAGCGCCCGGCACCGGTTGCACGACGGCTACCTCACCGCCACCGCCATCGATCTGCTGGCCGCCGATCCCCGACTGCGTGACCTCGACGTCGAGGTCCGGTTCGACGGTGGCGTCGCGCATCTGACCGGCGACGTCGCCGACGAGGCGGCGCTGCGTCGGGTCCGCGAGGCGATCGGACGGTTGGCGGGGGTGCACGGGGTCTGGGACCGCGTCCGGGTCGCCGGTGCCGAGCCGGTGATCCTGGACATCGGCTGCGGCGACGGCCCGCAGTACCCCGGCAACATCGGCCTGGACCAGCGACCGGGCAAGGCGGTGGCGGTCGTCGCCGATCTACGTGACGGCCTGCCGGTGCGCGACGACGCGGCGGATCAGATCTTCGCGGTGCACGTGCTGGAGCACCTGACCGACTACCTGCGCCTGATCGACGAGTGCCACCGGGTACTGCGTCCCGGCGGTGTGCTGCATGTGCTCTCGCCGTGGTGGCGGCATGTCAACGCGGTCGCGGATCCGACCCACCTGCGGTTCTTCGACCTGCAGACGATCAAGGGCATCTGCCAGCAGCCGGGGACCGCTGGACGCTGGTATCCCCAGCACGCCTCCTGCGACGGGGCCACGGTCTTCGCCGATCTGGTCGCCGCCCGCGCGAACGATCCCGACCCGTCACCCGGTCATCTCGCCCGGTTCTTCGACTAGTCGCCGGCGGGGCACGGTCGATCCCGGCTGGAACAGGCTGTGCCCGTTCCAGCCGGGAAGTCCGGCGCGTCGAACGGGAAGGGCCGCCGCGTCGGACGGACCGCCGGGAGACGCTGTCGGCGGCCCGGCCGGGTCAGACCCGGTCGGCGACCGACGCGTAGGCGTTGTAGACGGCGGTGTCGAAGTACGGGCTCTTGTTCCACCCGGTGCTCGGGTTCAGCGTACTCATCACGCCGTTGACATAACCGAGGCTACCGTCGTAGTTGCGCAGCCACGGCGCGCCGCTGGACCCGCCGGTGAAGCCGCACCGCAACTGGATGCGGTTCTCCAGCAACGGCCAGAATCCGGGCCGGCTGGTGGTTCCCCGGCAGTACTGCTGCCAGCCGCCGTCGTACGGCGCCGCCGCCGGGTAGGCCAGGATCGTGACGTACTGCTGGTAGTTGTAGTTCCAGGACAGGCCGTTGCCGCCGACGACGCTGACGATCCGTTGGCCGGCCGCGCTGGGCCGGACGGTCACAAAGCCGACGTCACGGTCCAGGTTGCTGTTGTTCGCCCAGGCGGTGAAGGTGGTCAGGTACTTCGCCGACCAGGTGCCGTACGGCCGGGCCCCATAGTTGTAGCGTGGGACGAAGGTCCAGTTCTGCATCCAGGTGCCGCCGCTGCCGCCGTGCACGCAGTGCCCGGCGGTCATCACCAGCAGCCGGGAGGCGCTGTTGACCGTCGCCGCGGAGCACACGTAGTCGTAGCCGTTCACCGGGTTGCGGAAGAAGACCTTGCCGACGCTGGCCGAGGTGTTGACGGCCAGCGCGCCGCCGGATGCCGCGCTGTCGCTGGCGGACTCGCCCGCGCCGGTGGACTGGCCCGCGGCGGCCGGTGCCGCCGGGACCGGCCGGTGCGGGGCTATGGGAGCGACGGTGCCTGCCGGTTGCCGCCCGGGTTGCGGCGCGGTGCCCCGGCGCGCCGGCGGCGACAGGTCACGGAGCAGTTGGTCGGCGGGCCGGGCGTCGCGCATCCGCTGCGGGGTCCAGTAGTCCCGGACCCGCTGCGGATCGGCGGCGCTGCCGCTGTGCCGTCCGTCGAACACCGGAGCCTCGGCGGTGGTGACCGCGCCGAGACCATTGTGTGGTGCCGCGGCGGCTGGTCGCGGTGCGACCAGCGCCACCGTGGCGAGCAGCGTCGCGAGCGCGACGACCCCGGATCGGCGCAGGTGTGGTGAGGACATGCGGTGGCCTTTCGTCGGTGGGCGCATCTGAATCGATGCGATACCCCCACAGCATGTAACACGTACGGGACAAAGTCAGCACCGGAACGTGTCCACATGACTACCTGGAGTCAGTCCCGCAGCCGATAGACACCACCCAGCTGGATAGCTATGTAGAAGCGGAATCACAACTGACCCTGCACGTGGTTGCCGATGACCCGCGTACGTGACACTCATTCACTCAGCCCGGTGGCGGCACCAGCCCGCCGGCCGCCAGGACCAGCCAGGTGAGTTCCGGATGGACGATGTCACTGTGCGCGCCGGCCGGTGGCCCACCGCGACGCACGACGGCGGTGGCGTCCACGTTATGGACCTGCCGGTACTCAAGTCGGTTGCCGCCATGGCCTGCCGCCGCCAGCGGCAACGACCGGGCACCGACGCCGGTGGCACCGTGGAAGCCGAGTGCCCCCCACCGCTCGGCGAGCGCCGGGGCCGCTGCGGCGTCATCCCCGGCGGCCAGCGAGGCGAGCGGATAGAACACGCCCAGGGCTGAGTCGTTGGTCGAGAAGCAGACCGAGACCGGCCCGTCGATCCGGGCCGGCAGGCCGGCCAGGGCACCGGACCGGACCGGATCGAACGGCAGCGCCGGGGCGAAGGCGAACCGGGAGAACGCCCCTTGCAGCAGGGTCAACGACCGTACCGGGCGAACCGCGCCGCCGACCGCCGGCTGCGCCGCGTCGGCGGCGAAGCTGACCAGCCGGGCCCCGAAGCTGTGCCCGACCAGGTGGATCCGCACGGACGGCGCCACCGTGGCGAGCCGGGTCAGCAGCGGCCCCAGGCCGACCCGCCCGACCCGGCCGGCCCGGCCCTTCATCTGCCAGTAGGTCAGTTGCCGCAACGCCTCCTTGGCGCCGTGCCAGATTCCGCGCAGCGGGTCCGCCAGCCCGGCCGCGCCGCCGACCGCCGCCGCGTCCAGTGGGGTGTGGCAGCGCCGCAGCTCGTCGAGGAAGCGGGCGTACAACGTGACCGGGTCCACGTCGAGCATCGCGGGCAGCGTCGGTGCGGGCCCGACCGGAGCCGGACTGTCCACAACTCTGCCGGCCCCCGCCAGCTCCGGGCGGGTCGGTACTGAGTCGCCCTCGTCGCCGCAACCGTCGGCGGTCACCATCGCGAACTGGCGGAGCTCGTTGGCGAAGGCCCGCACCCGGGGCCGGGTGGGCGAGGTGCGGAGCAGGTGTGCCATCCGGTCCAGGGCCGGCGCGCCAGCGGGGAAGTTGGCCCGCAGCACGTTGAGCGTCTCGTCGTCCAGACCCGCCGATCGGGGACGGCCCGGGCCGCGACGCCGGCCGACCGGACCTGGTCCGGCAGCTGCGCCGCCGAGCCCGGCCGGACCGGGACCGGGCGATGCCGCGCCGGCCGGCTCGAAGTCCGGTGCCGGCTCGTCGGGCCACCGGCGTGCCGGCCAGTGCACGCCGACCAGCCCGAGACTCTCCGCCCATGGTCCCGCCCGCCGTGCCTGGCCGGCGAGCAGATTGAAGAAGGCGGCGTAGAGCGCGTCAGCGACATCCCGATCGTTGTTCCAGCCGTGCGCGAGCACCACCAGATCGGTGACGCCACGGGCACGGGCACCGGACAGCAGCCCGGTCACCGACACCGGGTCCGGATCCCCTGCGGCGTCGAAGCGCAACTCCCACCACGGGAGACCGCCGATCCGTCGGTCCGTCATCGGGCCCCTTTCCGCCGCCACCGGTGGTCACACCGACTGCAGTGCCCGCATCAGGTCCACCAGCCCCTGGCCCTGGAAGTGCCGGTCGCGGCCGAGCGGCACGGCAGTGTCGAGCAGGATCTGCTTGACCCGCTCCGGCTGACCGATGAACTCCCGACGCACCGACAGGAACGCAGCGACCGCGCCGGACACATGTGGCGCCGCCACGCTCGTACCGGACTCCTCCAGGTAGACCGCCGTGTGCGGGTCCGGGCCGCCGTCCTCGGTCGTGGTCAGCCGGGCACCCGCCGCGCAGGAAACGATCCGTTCGCCGGGAGCGACCAGGTCCGGCTTACGGCGGCCGTCGCCGGTCGGCCCCTTCGAAGAGAAGTAGGACACCCCGTAGGTGTGCGGCATGTCGCGGTGTGTCGACCCGACCGTGATCGCGCGTTCGGCGTTGCCCGGATCGTTGATCGTCGCACCCAGCGCGAACCGCGACGGTACGCCGAACGGCGCGCCCACCGCGCCGTACCCGGAGTTCCCGGCGGCGGTCACCACGACCACCCCGGACCGGACCAGTTTGTCCACCTCCCGGCAGAGCGGGGACTGGCCACATGCGAACCACTCCGGATCGAACTCGTACCCGACGCTGAGGTTGACCCCGTGGATGCGCATCACCCGGTCGCTGCGCGCGTTGACCTCGCGCACGTAGGCCAGCGCGGCGATCACCCGGGACACCCGTTCGGTGAGATCACCTCCACCGTGCAGCACCTTCAGGCTGACCAACCTGGTCAGCGGCGCGACACCGACCATCGTGGCCGGGTCGACCACCGGGCGGGACACCGGGACCGGAACGGCCGGATCGTCGATGTCGTAGCGGTGCTCGATCACCCGTACCGTCCGCTGGGGATGCCGGCGCACCCAGTCGTCCACGCCGCCGGCGATGATCCCCGCGACGTGGGTACCGTGGCCGCTGTCGTCGGTCAGCGCGTCGCCCGCCCGGGGTCGCGCCCCGGGCGGGAAGCTGCGGTGCAGGTCGCGGACCTCGGGTGCGCTGAGCGTCGCGTAGCTGGCGAAGTGCGGGTGCCGGGCGTCGATGCCCGAGTCGACCACCGCCCAGACGATCCGTTCGCCGGTGGCGTTGAAGGTCCGCCGGGCCGCGTCCGCTTTGATGGTGGCCGCCGAGACGTCGATCTGCGGCCGGACCGGGAAGTCCGGCCAGATCCGGTGCACGCTGCGCTGATGCGGATCGCCGACCACGGTGTCCGCCGCTACCAGCCGCTTCATCTGGTTGACGCTGAGTTCCCCGACGACGTACTCGCCGGCCAGTGGCCGGGGGTGCCGACCCGCGGTGACCCGGAACCAGAGTCCGGCCAGCTGCTCGGTGGCGCGCTGCGGCCCACCGGCGAAGTGCAGGTTGACCGCGACCAGCACCGGCACCGGCTCGTCCGGACCGAGTGGGAAGCCGAGGCGCTGCCGCCCGGTGACCGCCCGCAACGGATCGGTGATCACCCCGGGCGCGGCGAGCGGCGCTGGACGGTCCGGACCGGGCGCACCGTTGGTGTCGTTGCCGCCGGTGGCGGCCGACCCGTCGGCGGCCGGCACGGACGACGGCCCATGGCCGGCGAGCAGCGTAGCCCGCGCCCGACCGGCGTCGGTCAACGACCAGGTCCGGCCACCGGTGACCAGATTGGCGACGCGCAGCCGGTCCAACGCCTGCCGGACCCGGTGGTGCCACTGCGGTTCGCCGTCGCGGTCGGCACGCTCGGCGTCGCCGAGCCGGTCACCGTACCGGAAGGCCACCTCACGCAGCACCGCGACGAGACCGGGGGCGGCCCGGGGGCGGCCGGCGAGCGCGATCAGCGTACGGCTGTCCCAGTCATCCGGCTGCGTCACGGCGGTCCCCTCCCACCAGCACCGCTGACGGCCGATCAACGACCACAGCGGCCACCTCAAGCATAGAGCGACGAAACAACTACTCAAAGTGACAGATCAACCCCCTTCCGGACCGGCCACCGGCCCCGAAAACAGGAAACCCACTCAGCTACGCATCGCCCGGCCCTACGGTGAGAAGACGAGAGCCAGCGCTGACCGTCATCCCCCCGGGGCGGACCGACGCCAGGGAGGTGACGCCCGTGCTGGAGCGTCCGGCAGCCACCATCAGCTCGGTACGGCACCGCCGGATGGCCCACGCCCGGCATGCCTGGGCCTACGACGGCCACGCCCATCTCGAGGTCAGCACGGACGACCATGGTCGGGTGATCGCCGACGTGCAGCGGCTGGAACAGGCCCTGCACGAGGTCGACGGAGTGCACTGGGCGGCCTGGAACGGCGCGCTGGGCCGGATGGTGGTCCGGTTCGACCCCGAGGTGATCGGCAACTCCCGGCTCGTCGCCGCGCTCGCCGACGCGGAGCGGCGCGTCGCCCCGCAAGCGACCGGCACCACGCACGTTGATGCCGGCCTCGGCAACGCCGTGTCACTGGCCGGTGATCTGATCGGCGCCGGCGTCGGAGCCGTCGGCAAGGTACTCCGGCTGCCCGCACTACCCAACGAACTCGCCGCGCTGCCCGCTGCCTTCGAGCACGTGCCGCAGCTGCGTTCCTGGTTGCGCCGTACCCTCGGCCCGGTCGGCGCCGACCTGGGCCAGGCGCTGTTCAGCACCGCCGTGGCAGCGGCCTCGCAACGCCCGCTGACCAGCCTCACCGATGCCGTACTGCGGGTCGCGCTGATCGCCGAGGATTCCGCCTACCACAAGGTGTGGGCCGCCCGGGCCCACGAACTGCATCCCGACCCGGACAGCAGCCGCGCACCGGCGCTGCCGGCGCCGGCCCGCCCTCGACCGTTGCCGGACGGCCCGATCGAGCGGTACGCCCAACGGATGAGCACGCTGACCCTGGTCACCGCCGGAATGCTCACCATGCTCCCGGGCGGCCGGCAGCGTGCCGCCCGGGTCACCGCGGTCGCGTCCCCGCGCAGCGCCCGGACCGGCCGCGACGCCTACTGCGGAGAGCTCGGCCGGATCCTTGCCCGGCGGGGCGTGGTGGTGCGGGAAGCCGCCGCGCTGCGCCGGCTGGACCGCGTCGACACCGTGATCATCGACGCCTCGGTACTGCTCACCGGCCGCACCCTGGTCACCGCGGTGGTTCCGATCAGGGGTACCGAGGAGCAGGCCCGCCGGATCGCTGCCCGGCTGCTCGATCCCACCACCGACCCGGGGGACGGCCGTGACCAGCCCCGACCGACCACCGGCGGACCGGGCGGCGGCGAGGCCACCGACGGCTGGGCGTTGACCGCCCCGCACCGGCTCACCCATGCGTTGCCAGCCGACCTGCTGGACCGGCTCGGCCGCGGTGACCCGCCGGACGGCGACCGGGCCGGGACTCCCGGCGGCGACCTGCTGGTGCTGACGCGGCACGGGGAGCCGAGGGCCCTGGTACGCGCCGAGGCCGAGCTGGACCCGCTGGCGGAGGCGCTCACCACGGCAGCCCGCCGGGTCGGCCAGTTGCTCATCGCGGGCCGCAGCCGGGCCGGCCGCAGTCCGGCGACCGGCCCGACCGGCAGCATGCTCGCCAGCCGCTGCCAGGCGGCGGGGACGGTGGCCGGGGGATCGAAACTGGCCGCCTCGGTACGGACGTTGCAGCAGGCCGGCCACGGGGTCGCCCTGATCGCCGCCCGCAACGACGTCGCCCTCGCCGCCGCGGACTGCGGAATCGGGGTGGTCCAGGCCGCCGCCCGCCGCCCGCCGTGGGGTGCCCACCTGATCTGCGCGCCCGGGTTGGAGACCGCCTGGCTGGTGCTGGAGGCGACGGCGCTGGCCCGTTCGGTGAGCACCGACAGCGCCCGGCGGGCCATGCTCGGCTCCGTCGCCGCCGCCGCGCTCGGCGTGCTCGACGGTAGCCCCCGTGGCGGCTCGCGGTCGCTGCTGATCGACAACGTGGCTGGGCTGGTCAACCTGGCGATCGGGCACCGGGCGGCCCGCGGGCTGCGCGGGCGGGCGACACCCGCGCCGCGCAGCCGGGCACCCTGGCACGCCATGCCGGTCGATGAGGTGCTCACCCGGCTCGGCTCCTCGACCGAAGGGCTCAGCGACCTGCAGGCCCGGCAGCGGCAGGCCGAACAGTCAGGTGGCCAACCCGACGACGGGCCAGAACGGGGCCTGTGGCAGGCCACCGCAGCCGAGCTGGACACGCCACTGACCGGTCCGTTGGCCGCAGGCGCCGGGGTGTCGGCGATGACCGGATCGACCGTGGACGCCGTCATGGTCCTCTCGGTGATCATGGCCAACGCGCTGCTCGCCGGGGCCCAGGAGATGGCGGCCGGGCGGGCGCTGCGCCGGCTGCTCAGCGCCGGGGCCCTGCGGGTGCGGTTGCAGCGCGACGGCGAACAGCACATCCGCCCGGCGGAGGACCTGGTGGCCGGTGACCTCATCTGTCTGGAAGCGGGCGACTCGGTGCCCGCCGACTGCCGACTGGTCACCGCCAACGGCCTGGAGATGGACGAGTCGAGCCTCACCGGTGAATCGGTCCCCGTGGCGAAGACCGTCGACGGCACCGGAGCCGACGCGGTCGCCGACCGGACCAGCATGGTGTACGCGGGCAGCACCGTGGCCGCCGGCACGGCCACCGCCGTCGTGGTGGCGACCGGCCGGTCGACCGAGGCGGGCAGCTCCATCGACCAGGTGCAGGACGAATCCCCACGCGGCGGGGTGCAGGCCCGGCTCCGGCAGATCACCTCGGCGTCGGTACCGACCGCGCTCGCTGCCGCTGCGGCGACCCTCGGCAGCGGGCTGCTGCGGGGCCGGCTGGCCGAATCGGTCGGGTCCTCGGTGGCCCTCGCCGTCGCCGCCATCCCCGAAGGACTGCCGTTCGTCGCCACCGCCGCCCAGCTCAGTGCGAGCCGGCGGTTGTCCCGGCACAACGTGCTGATCCGGGATCCCCGGGCGATGGAGGCGCTCGGCCGGGTCGACGTGATCTGCTTCGACAAGACCGGCACCCTCACTCAGGGATCGATCCGGCTGCAGAGTGTCTGCGACGGCCGCCGCACCGAGCCGGTCGACGCGCTGGGCTCCGACCTGCGCCGGATTCTGGCCGCGGCGCTGCGGGCCACCCCGGTCCCGGACGGCGATCAGAAACTGCCCCACCCGACCGACCAGGCGGTGGTCGACGGTGCCCACTCGGCCGGGGTGGGCATCCGGGAAGGCGCTGACGGGTGGGAGCCGCTCGCCGAGTTGCCGTTCGAGCCGGGCCGGGGCTTCCACGCGGTGCTCGGTACCTGCCCGGGTGGTGCCGTCATCAGCGTCAAGGGCGCCCCGGAGACTGTGCTGCCGCGGTGCGCGACCTGGCGCCGCGCCGACGGCGTGGTGCCGCTTGACGACGCCGGCCGCCGCGAGATCGACCTGGCCATCGACGGGCTGGCCCGCGGCGGGCTGCGGGTACTCGCCGTCGCCGGTCGGGTCGCGTCCGGTCGCCGGGACCTCGACGACGACCGGATCGACCGGTTGGAGCTGCACGGACTGCTCGGCCTGGCCGACCCGCCACGCGACACCGCCGCCGACGCCGTCCGGCGGTTGCGCCGCGCCGGGATCACCGTGGTGATGCTGACCGGTGACCACCCGAGCACCGCCGAGTCGATCGGCTCGCAACTCGGCCTGCTCGACGGCAGCGCGGTGGTCACCGGGGCGAACATCGACGCCGCCGGACCGGACCAGCTGCCCGGGCTGGTGTCCCGGACAGCGGTCTTCGCCCGGGTCAGTCCGGCCCACAAGGTCGCCGTGGTCCGGGCGCTGCGCCAGGCCGGCCGGGTCGTCGCGGTGACCGGCGACGGCGCCAACGACGCACCGGCGATCCAACTCGCGGACGTCGGAATCGCCCTCGGCGATCACGGCACCAGCGCCGCCCGCCAGGCGGCGGACATGATCGTGGTCGACGGCCGGATCGAGAGCATCGCCGAGGGCGTGGCCGAGGGGCGGGCGATGTGGGTGTCGGTGCGCGAGGCTCTCGCCCTGCTGCTCGGCGGCAACCTCGGGGAGATCCTCTTCTCAGTCGGCAGCTCGCTCATCTCCGGCCAGCAGGCGCTCAACCCCCGGCAGATCCTGTTCGTCAATCTGATGACCGACCTGCTGCCGGCGATCGCCGTGGCGTCGCGCCCACCACGCAGGATCAGCGCCGACGAACTCGCCCGTGAGGGACCGGAGTCGTCGCTCGGCGCCAGCCTCAACCAACAGGTCGCCCGGCGGGCAGCGGCGACCGCGCTGGCCACCACCGGAGGTTGGCTGGCCGCCCGGTTCACCGGCACCCCCGCCCGCGCCGGCAGCGTGGCACTCGCCGCGCTGGTGGCCGCCCAGTTGGCGCAGACCGCAGTCGCCGCGAAGGGTGATCCGACGGTGCTGGCGGCGGCCGGGGTGTCACTCGGGGCGTTGTTCGGGGTGGTCCAGACGCCGGTGGTCAGTCAGTTCTTCGGCTGCCGTCCGCTGGGACCGGTCGGCTGGTCGATCGTCGGTGGTTCGGCGGTCGCCGCAGCCGGGCTCGGCCTGCTGCCGCTGGAACGGATCGAACGGCTCCGCCGGACCCGACTGGGCCGGTTGACTACGGATGTCGCCCACCGGGGTGCCGGTCACCGGGTACGCCGGGCCGTCCGCCCGGTGCGCCGGCTGCGCCCGACCGGCGCCGACGCCCCGGCCCCGGTCTGACACCCGGATTCGTCGGCCTACGCCGCCGCGCTGATCTGGCGTTCGAAGCGCTGCCGCAGCCCGTCCGCGCGTTGCGGGTCGGCGAAACCCTTGAACGCCTGGTCGACGAACTCCGCCGGGATCATCGCCTCGACCTGGGTCCGAAAGTCCTGATCGAGCTGGGTGACGGTCAGCTCGGGCGGATCGGTGAGCCGGGCCACGATCGGGCCGGCGTTCATCCGGGACAGCAGATACGGCGTGCCCGGCGTACCTGTCGCGCACAGGTAGTAGCCGTAGGCCGTGCCCACCTCGTCGGACCGGGCGGTGGCCGGGTCCAGCCGCCAGACCTCCACGGTGCACAGCATCCGTTCGTCCGGGTTGACCTCGTGACCGTGCGCGGCGTGCTCGTCCGCGGTGGACTGCTCGATGGTGGTCGCGATCCGCAACGCGGCGTCGTCGCGCAGTTGCGCCTCGGTCAACACCGGCGCCGCCGCCGCGGTCGAATAGTGGAAGCCTCCCGCGAGCAGCATCAGCACCAGCAGCTCCGGTACCAGCCACCACGCCGCGACGCGTCGCCGCGACACCCGAGGCGAATCGACATCTTTCAACACCACAGCAGTGTCTCAGCAGCCGGCCGGGAAGGGAAGCCACCGGCTGCGCCGGTGGCGACGCGGCACGGCCGGCGGCTGCGGTCAGTGGCCGCCCTTGCCCTCGCCGAGCCGCAACGCCAGCGCCGGACACATGTTGACCGCCTTGCGGGCACCCGGTTCCAACCACACCGGCACCGGGGACGGCGGGAAGGCCGGATAGCCGTTCGCGTCGAGCCGGATGAACTCCGGAACCACGTGTGCGCACAGGCCGTGCCCGTCGCACCGGGTCCAGTCCACACTCAGTCGCTTGGTGCCGCCGGACGGCGCGTCAGCCGGCAGCGGGAGGACACCCTTGACCGGCTTGCCGC
This sequence comes from Solwaraspora sp. WMMD792, assembly GCF_029626105.1. Lineage (NCBI taxonomy): Bacteria > Bacillati > Actinomycetota > Actinomycetes > Micromonosporales > Micromonosporaceae > Solwaraspora > Solwaraspora sp. WMMD792. The sequence continues at coordinate 2,040,252 of NZ_JARUBH010000009.1, read as the reverse complement.
AGCCGTCGCCCTGGGCATGCGCGGCCAGATCCTCGGTGAACACCTCCAGTGCCGAGATGGCGAACCGGGACGTGCCGTCCGGGTGGCTGCAGGCGCCCCGGCCCTTCACCACACTCGCCGCCGCCCGGACCATGTCGACCGCGGCGCTACCGATGACCAGGGAGTCGACGGTGCGGGCCAGGTCCGGCAGGCCGAGCCGACAGGGCCCGCACTGCCCGGCCGACTCACCGGCGAGGTAGTGCACCACCCGGGCGACCTCGCCCATCGGACAGGTGCTGTCGCCGAGCGGGATGGTGATGCCGGCGCCGATCGTGCCACCGACCTTGGTGAAACCTTGCCGGGACACGTCGACCACGGACACCGCCTCGGGGGTGATCCACTTGCCGTGGAACCCACCGATCAGCAGCCCCGGGCCGACCGGCGCCTCGCACAGTTCCAGGATGTCCCGCAGCGGGGTCCCGGTGGGGCACTCCACCACGGCCGGACGGGCGGCGGACCCGCCAATGGTCAGCAGTACCGTGCCCGGTTCGTCGGCCAGGCCGACCGCGCCGTACTCGTAGGGTCCGAGCCGGGCGGCGATGGCGAGCTGGGAGTACGTCTCCGCGTTGGACAGCAGCGTCGGCAGACCGGACACCCCGGAGTCGCTGGCCCGGACCTTGACGCCGGGCGGAATGTGCGGCAGACCGTTGATGCCCCGGACCAGCGCCCCGCCCTCGCCGGAGATGAACCGGTGCGGGACGGTGACGATGCTGGCCGGCACCGGCATCCGGCGTTCGGCCAGCGCCGCCGACAGCGACGCGCCGCCGACTCCGTCGTCCGCGACACCGATGACGATCTCGTCGGCCTCCAGCGCGTACGCGGCCAGCGCGGCACCGTCCAGGATCAGATGCGGGGCCCGGGTGAGCAGCACCTTGTCCTTCCAGCTCGCCGGCTCCCCCTCGGTGGCGTTGACCACGACGACAACCGGCTTGTCCTGCTTGTCGGCTGACTCGAGCACCGCCTTGACCTTGCGGTGGAACGGGAAACCGGCACCGCCCCGTCCCCGTAGGTCGATCGCTTCGGCCAGCCGCATCAGGTCGTCGACCGACAGCGGTCCGACCCCGCCGTGCACCTGTTCGTGCGCCCGCAGATCGAGCCGACCGAACTCCTCGAACCCGGCGGTCAACCGGGGCGGGCCGACGGTGGCGACCGGCGGGACCGATGCCGTGCTCAATTCGCCTCTCCTCGAAGCTGCGTCCAGTACTCGTCGTCGGAGTCCTCCGCGTCCCGACGTCGCCGGGACCGCCGGCTGCCCGCGGACTCTGCCGCCGCCGCCCGCTGGGCCCGCCGGGAGGCCAGATCGACCAGCGTCGGGGTGTCGTCGGCCGGCAGGTAGTCATCCATCTCCCGGTCCACCGGAGCCGGATCGGGCTCGGCCCGGTAGCGTGCCGCCCGACCTCGGGCCGGCTCGGCAGAGACCGGGCGGTCGTCGAACCGGCCACGTGGACCGGCGCCGGAGACCGGGCGGTCGTCGGCGAACCGGCTGCGGGCACCGGCGCCGGAGACCGGGCGGTCGTCGGCGTAGCGGCCCCGGGAGCCGATGGTCTCCGCCACCGAACGCCGGGGCTCGTAGCCACCGTCGTCGGCGGCCTGGCGCCGCCGACCGCCGTCCGGCTCGGCGTAGCGCCGCTGGTCCGGCTCCTCGGCGTAGCGCCGGCGGGTGCCGGCGTCGTCCTCGGCGTACCGGCCCCGGCCAATCTCCTCCTCGGCGTAGCGACCGCGGCCGGAGTCGGACCGGCGGTACTCCCGGGAGTCCTCGGCCGCGGCCGGACGCGACCGCGGTGCGGGTCGTCCCACCTCGGGTACCCGGTACCGGTCGGCGGACCGGGTGGAGGCGCCGCGCCCGGCACCGGCCGGCGCCCACGAATCGATCATGTCCGCGCCACGGTCACCGAACGACGCGAAGCGGGCGGTCGCCGGTTCCAGGCTGATTCCGTCGTCCCGGCCGCCCCGACGGCGTGACGATCCGGACCCGGACCGGGAGTCGTCGGCCATCTTGCCGACCGGCTTCATCGAGGTGCCGGTGGCCTGCGACACGAACGGCTTCTTCTTGCCCACGCCGGTGGCGAACCGGACCAGCAGGGCGATGACCACCAGCACAAGGCAGATCACGTAGCTGAGGGTCACCCAGGTCGCCGGGGGTCGGCCGGTGCCGAGTCCGTGCATGATCCCGATCGGCCAGGCGACATAGGCGCCGCTGTGCAGCGCCCGCCACAGCCACGGCGGGCCCACACCGACCCACCGGGCCCGCGCCAGACCGGTCCACATGATGGCGAACATGAGGTACGCCGCGAGGGTGCCCATGCCCACGTAGATCGCCTGACCGCCGCCGAGGAACGGGATGAACGCCCCGACGGCGGAGACCGCACCGGTGGTGATCTGCGTGATGACGTGCAGCACCAGGAAGGTGATCGCCATGATCCCGGTGGTGCGGTGCGCCGACTGCAGAAGCACCCGGTGCCGGGGCAGCAGCACGATCCGGTCGGTAGCCAGCAGCCCGACCATCACCGTGATGCTGAGCGCCACCAGGGCGAAGACGCCACCGAAGAAATCCAGGAAGAAGAACGCGTAGACGTACGCGACCCGGCCTGCCGACGTGAGCATCGCCAGTGCCCAGAAGGCCGCCAGCACCGACGCCGAGAGAATCAGGACCGAAAGGCGGGACGGCTGTCGCCCGCCGGAGAGTTCGGTCCTGGGGCCGGCGGGTCGCTGGTTCTGGTTCGTCCGCGCCATCTGCTCCTCGATCTCCACTCGGTGCCATCCGCACACCCGCACCGGCCGGACTCATCCGCCCGGTCCACCGCGAGTGCCCTGCCCTTGGCTTGGCGCCGGAGAAACCGTACCGCTTCCCGGTCGTTTCGCCCGCTCCAGTGCCGTCCCTCTGCATCTACGTAGTTGAGGCGTCCACGGATGAACGGCGCCGGGATTTGATTGTGAGGTCACTGGTCTGCCGGAATCATCCCGCTACCTACCACTCAATCCACGTGCAGAAACGCGCTCGAAGCCACACAAAGTCACCGCGTGGTCACAATAGATTCTAAGCCGAAATTAAGATGCCCCTCCGGCGACCGCGAGGAGGGCGGCGCCGGAGGGGCGGGTTCCCGGGTGAGCGGCGGGAACCTGTCTGTGTCGGCCGGGGTCAGTCCTCCCGCAGCTCGCAGGTGGCGAGCTGGTCGAGGCCAGCCGGACGCTGCCCCTGCCGACCGATCGAAATCGCGATCCGCTCGATCGCCGCCGTCCGCTTACTCGCCAACGGACCAAGAATCGCGTTGTCCACGAAGTTCGGACCACCCTGACCCTGACTGCTCACCAACCGCGCGTTGGCCTCCGCGAGCTGCGTCTCCAGCGCCAGCAGATTCCGGTCCACCTCGGCCCGCGCCGCCGCCGGCACCGCCGGCAACCGGTCCACCACGCTCGGACAGACGATCGTCCCGACGCCGTCGGCGGCCGGAGCCTCGGGCGCGCCGGCCGGCGGGGTGGTCGCCGCGCCGTCGTCGACGCCATTTCCACCGGCCTGGCCGGCGGCGACGAGTTCACAGGTGGCGAGCTGGTCGAGGCCAGCCGGACGCTGCCCCTGCCGACCGATCGAAATCGCGATCCGCTCGATCGCCGCCGTCCGCTTACTCGCCAACGGACCAAGAATCGCGTTGTCCACGAAGTTCGGACCACCCTGACCCTGACTGCTCACCAACCGCGCGTTGGCCTCCGCGAGCTGCGTCTCCAGCGCCAGCAGATTCCGGTCCACCTCGGCCCGCGCCGTCGCCGGCACCGCCGGCAACCGGTCCACCACGCTCGGACAGACGATCACTCCCACGTCGTCTGCGGCAGAGGTGTCGGCCGCTGCGAGGCCGAGGCCGGCCCCCATGATCACAGCCGCCAGGCCGACCGTGCCGGCCACCTTCCACCGCCGGGAGTTCAACGGCGAGGGACCGACCGGGTGGTCGACCCTCCGCCGGGGAGAACGCGAGTACATGGGACTGACAACCCAACCCTTCTGGGGACAGTTGCCGGTAGCCGCGCCGCTCGATCGACGGCGTCCCGGTGGGCCGTGCGGCCCGTGTCCGGCGGCGCCCCGAGCGTGAGGCCACCAGACACTGTCGGAGGATGTTCGGTGAGGCGTCGACGGTTTCCGCCGCTGTCTCGACCATGCATACGGCGGTCCGACGGGGACGGTTCAACCCGGTCGACAGATCATCCGATCGACGGGCGCCGGGGCAACGGACCGGGTCAATGGAACCCGGGTCACTGGAACCGGGGCGACCGGACCGCGACCGGGGCGGACCACCGGGTCCGTCGCCGACGGCCGGTTTCGAAGGTGGGGCGACGCAGCCGACTCTTGCGGGAGACCGACGTTAAGGCGCGCCGCCCCGCCGACACACACTACTCGCGCACCCTGCGAAAAGGATTACTGGACGCGCTGTAGCGGACTAGCAATTGCTTGGTTCGACGGTCGGTACGGCACCCCGTTGCTGAGTCGCGACTCAGCGCAGCCGATCCGGCACCAACCGCACCGACACCGGACCTGCCAGCGCCGGCACGGGCGCGTCGGGACCGCCGACCGGCGCCCACGGTGCCAGAATACGACGGGTGACGACATCTGCTGCCGGGCCGGAGATCAGCGACGCGCTGCGCGACTTCTGGCGCGAACGGCACCTGTGCACGCTGACCACGCTGCGCCCGGACGCAAGCCCGCACGTGGTTCCGGTCGGAGTGACCTTCGATCCGGACGGCGGCGTCGCCCGGGTGATCACCTCCGCCCGGTCCCGCAAGGCCGCACACGTGCGGGCCGCCGGCGTGACCGGGGCCCGGGTGGCCGTCTGCCAGGTCGACGGCAAGCGATGGTCGACGCTGGAAGGCCTGGCCCGGCTCCACGACGATCCGCCGACGGTCCGTGACGCGGAACAGCGCTATGCCCTGCGGTACCGGGTACCACGCCCCAACCCGGACCGGGTGGTGCTGGTCATCACGGTCACCCGCCGGCTCGGCAACGTCTGATCCGGGCGACGTCACGCGGATCACCGCCGATGGGGTGGCCATGTCGACCAACGCGGCGAACCGATACCGTCGGATGATGCCCCCCAGATCCGGACCGGCTGTGGTCACCGTCGTCGGTATCGGCGCCGACGGATGGGACGGGCTGTCCGGCGCCGGCCGGTCGGCGCTGCGCGCCGCGACCGCGCTGCTGGGCAGCCGCCGGCAGATCGAGCTGATCCCACCGCCCGAACGGCCGGCGGCCACCGGCACCTGGCCCACCCCGCTGCTCGCCCACCTGCCCCGGCTGCTCGACGAACACCGCGGGCAGCACCTCGCGGTGCTGGCCAGTGGCGACCCGATGCACTACGGCATCGGCGGCACCCTGGTCCGGCTACTCGGCCCCGACCGGGTACGGGCGGTGCCCCACCCGTCGGTGGTCTCGTTGGCCTGCGCCCGGCTCGGCTGGCCGGTCGAGGAGGTCGACGTGGTCAGCGCCGTCGGCCGCCCGGTACAGCTGCTGCACCCGCTGATCCACCCCGGGCGTCGGCTGCTGGTGCTCAGCGCCGGCACGACCACCCTGGGTGAGGTGGCCGGCCTGCTCACCGCCCGGGGCTACGGACCCAGCCCGCTGACCGTACTGGAACAACTCGGCGGCGCCCGGGAACAGCTGCGGACGGCCACCGCCCAGGAGTGGGGCGGCCTCGATGTCGACCCGCTCAACGTCGTCGCGGTGGACTGCCGGGCCGAGCCGGGCACCCCGCCGCTGCCCCGGGTGCCAGGGCTGCCCGACGACGTCTACCAGCACGACGGCCAGCTGACCAAACGGGAGATCCGGGCGGTCACGCTGGCCCGGCTGGGTCCCCTGCCCGGGCAGCTGCTCTGGGACATCGGGGCCGGATCGGGCAGCATCGCCATCGAGTGGTCCCGTGCCCATCCGCAGTGCCGGGCCGTCGCCGTGGAACACGATCCACGGCGGGCTGAACGGATCGCGGCGAACGCGGCGACGCTCGGCGTACCGGGCATCACGGTGGTCGCCGCGGCAGCCCCGCAGGCACTGGTCGGTCTCGACCCCCCGGACGCGATCTTCGTCGGCGGCGGGGTCACCACCACCGGGCTGCTGGACGCCGCCTGGTCGGCACTGCGGCCCGGCGGCCGGCTGGTGGTCAACGCGGTGACCGTCGAGTCCGAGGCGCTGCTCGCCGGTTGGCACTCCCGCATCGGCGGCGACCTGACCCGGATCGCCGTCAACCGGGCCGCACCGGTCGGCGGGTTCACCGGGTGGCGACCGATGATGCCGGTGACCCAGTGGGTGGTGGAACGCCAGTGACCGTACGATTCGTCGGCGCCGGCCCCGGTGCCGCCGACCTGATCACCGTCCGGGGCCGCGAGGTCGTCGCGACCAGCCCGGTCTGCCTGTACGCCGGCAGTCTGGTCCCGACCGAGCTGCTCGCCCACTGCCCACCCGGGGCCCGGCTGGTCGACACCGCCCGGCTGACCCTGGACGAGATCGTCGCCGAGATGCTGGCCGCGCACGCCGCCGGGCTCGACGTCGCCCGGCTGCACTCCGGCGACCCCTCGCTGTTCAGCGCCGTCGCCGAACAGATCCGTCGGTTGGACGCCGCCGGGGTGCCGTACCAGATCGTGCCCGGCGTGCCCGCCTTCGCCGCGGCCGCCGCCGCGCTCGGCCGGGAACTGACCGTCCCGGAGATCGGCCAGACGGTGATCCTGACCCGGGTGTCCGTCAGCTCCACCGCCATGCCGCCGGGCGAGGACCTGGCCACCCTCGGTGCCAGCCGGGCCACCCTGGTGCTGCACCTGGCCGTGCAGCGCATCGACGAGGTGGTGGACGACCTGCTACCGCACTACGGCCCGGACTGCCCGGCCGCGGTGGTGGCCCGGGCGAGTCGTCCCGACGAGGTGCTGCTGCGGGGCACGCTGGCTGACATCGCCGGCCAGGTGCACACCGCCGGCGTACGGCGTACCGCGGTGATCGTCGTCGGCGCGGTGCTCGGCGCGGCAGGTTTCCCCGACAGCCATCTGTACAGCGCCGACCGGTGCCGGCAGTGACCGGTCACCGGACCCGCCCCGGCCCGGACGGCGGACCCCGGGTGCTCATTCTCGGCGGCACCGCCCAGGCCCGTCAGCTCGCCGCCGCCCTGTCGACCGACCCGCCGACGCGGGTGGTCACCTCGCTGGCCGGCCGGGTGGCCCGGCCCCGGCTGCCGCACGGCGAGACCCGCGTCGGTGGCTTCGGTGGACCGGACGGGCTGGCCCGCTGGCTACGGGACGAACGCATCGGTGCCGTGGTGGACGCGACCCACCCGTTCGCGAACCGGATCTCCACCTCGGCGGTCACCGCCTGTGCCCAGACCGGCACACCGCTGCTGGTGCTGCGCCGGCCGGGCTGGACGGCCGGGCCGGGCGACGTCTGGCACCGGGTGCCGGACCTGACCGCTGCCGCCGCCGCGCTGCCCGCACTGGGCAGCCGGGCGATGCTGACCACCGGCCGGCAGAGCCTGGCCGCATTCGCGCCGCTGAGCGGCGTCTTCTTCCTGATCCGGACGGTGGACCCGCCGCAGCCGCCGCTGCCCGCCGACCGGGTACTGCTGCTCGACCGTGGGCCGTACACCGTGGACGGCGAACGGACGCTGATGCGCACGCACGCCATCGACGTGCTGGTCACCAAGGACAGCGGCGGCGACGAGACGTACGCCAAGCTCGTCGCCGCCCGCGAGCTCGGACTGCCGGTGCTGATGGTCAACCGGGCCGCCGCGCCACCCGCACCGACGGTCAGCGACGTCAACGCCGCCGTGACCTGGCTGGCCGGGCTCGGCGCGGCGGCAGGTGCTCAGCCCGGGTAGTGCCGTGGGGTGAAGACCACCGGCGCCGCGTCCCGGCCGTGGTTGACCTGGGTCACTGACGAACCGACGATCAGCAGGGTCCGCATGTCCACCGTGGCCGGGTCCAGATCGGCCAGCGCCACCACGTCGACACGTTCGCCGGGGCCGCCGATGTCGCGGCCCACCACCACCGGGGTCTGCGCCGACCGGTGCTCCAGCAGCAGATCCCGGGCCCGGGCCAGCTGCCAGGTCCGGCTGCGCGACGCGGGGTTGTAGATCGCGATCACCAGGTCGGCGCGGGCGGCGGCGAGCAGCCTCCGCTCGATCACCGGCCAGGGTTTGAGCCGGTCCGACAACGACAGCACGCAGTAGTCGTGCCCGAGCGGTGCCCCCACCCGGCTGGCCACCGCCTGGGCGGCGGTCACCCCGGGCAGCACCCGGACCGGCACGTCCTTCCAGCGGGGCTCGGCGGCGACCTCCAGCACCGCCGTGGCCATCGCGAACACCCCGGGGTCGCCGGAGGAGACCACCGCGACCCGGGCTCCGTCGGCCGCCAGCCGAAGCGCGTGCGCGGCCCGCTGCGCCTCGACCTGGTTGTCCGACGGATGCCGGCGTTGCCGGGGGTTGGCCGGCACCCGGTCCAGGTACGGTCCGTACCCGACCAGGTCGTCGGCGGCCGCGAGAGCGGCCTGGGCCTGCGGGGTGATCCAGTCCCGGCCGGCCGGTCCGAGGCCGACCACCACCACCTCTCCCCGGCCGGACCGGGCGGTGTCGGCGGCGCTCGCCGCGACGGTGCCACCGCGACGGCTGGCCAGCAACGCCAGGGAGAAGTACGGCACCGTCGCCGGGTCGACGTCGGCCAGCGGCGCGACGCGTTCCTCCCCGGTGCTGGCCCGTTCGACGTACCAGGCGTCGTCGAGCCGGCCGGCGGCGGTCAGCGCGTCGCGTACCGCCGGGAAGGTCCGGCCCAGCTTGAGCACGGCGGCGGCGTCGGTCTCGGCCAGCCGTCTGGTCAGTTCCGCCCCGGACAGGGTGCCGGGCAGGACGGTGAGCACCTCGTCGGCCTCGACCAACGGTCGGCCGAGTGCGGCGGCGGCACCGCTCATCGAGGTGACGCCGGGCACCACCTCGGTCGGGTACCGGTCGGCCAGCCGCTTGTGCAGGTGCATGTAGGAGCCGTAGAACAGCGGGTCGCCCTCGGCGAGCACGACCACGGTCCGACCGGCGTCGAGATGGGCGGCGAGCCGCCGCGCGCAGTCGGCGTAGAACTCGTCCATCGCCGCCCGGTAGCCGCCGGGGTGGGTGCTGCGCTCGGTGGTCACCGGGTAGACCAACGCCTCCTCGATCTGTCCCGCGCGCAGGTACGGCTCGGCGATGGACCGGGCGACGCTGCGACCGTGCCGGGCACTGTGGTGCACGATCACGTCGGCCGCAGCGATCAGCCGGGCCGCCTTCACGGTAACCAGTTCCGGGTCACCCGGGCCGAGCCCGACGCCGTAGAGCTGACCCGGTCCGCCGCGACGCGCGTTCAACGCCCCACCTGTCCCTCGTCGTCGTTGGCGATCGCGTTGAGTGCGGCGGCGGCCATCGCGCTGCCACCGCGTCGTCCCCGGACCACCAGGTGTTCCAGTCCACCATGGTCGATCAAAGCCTGCTTGGACTCGGCGGCGCCGATGAAACCGACCGGTACGCCGAGCACCGCCGACGGCCGGCCGGCACCGGCGTCGACCAGCTCCAACAGCCGGAACAGCGCGGTCGGTGCGTTGCCGACGGCGACCACCGCGCCGTCAAGGCGGTCGACCCACAGCTCGACGGCCGCGGCGCTGCGAGTGGTGCCCAGCCGGTCGGCCAGCTCGGGCACCCGGGGGTCGGACAGGGCGCACAGCACCGGGTTGTCGGCCGGCAGCCGGCGCCGGGTGATGCCGGCGGCGACCATCGTGGCGTCGCAGAGGATCGGCGCGCCGGCCCGCAACGCGCCCTGGGCGGCAGCCACCACCTGCGGCGAGAAGACCAAGTCGTCGACCAGGTCGACCATTCCGCAGGAGTGGATCATCCGCACCGCGACCCGGGCCTGCTCGGCGGTGAGTCGGCTCAGGTCGGCCTCGGCACGGATGGTGGCGAACGACTGCCGGTAGATCTCTGCCGCGTCGCGGACATGGTCCATCATGGCTCCTCACGTGCGGTCTGGACGGCCGCACCGAGGGCGGCCCCGGTCGGGAGGCGGATGCTGGTCCGGTCGGGGGCGTCGATCTGGTACCCGTCACCGGTGGCGGTCACCCGGACCATCGGCCCGGCCGGACTGCCGCAGCCACGCTCACAGCCGATCCAGTGCACCGGCAGGCGGTGACGACGCCCCAGTGCTGGCACACCGCCGGTCGGGGCCGGCCGCCCGGCGTGCGTCGCTGCCGCGTCGGCGCGCACGTCGGCCCGGGACCGGGCACAGCCCGGCAGCCCGGCGCAGGCGGTCACTCCGAGCCACGGCGAGTCGGGGTCGGTAACCAGCCCGGCGCGGGTGAACCGGTCCGCCCAACCGGCGGGGTCGGTGACCCGGGGCAGCACCACCCCCCGCCACGGCGTGATCCTCAGCTGCGGCGACGCGGCCGCGAGCAGGTCGACCTGGTCGACTGTCAAGCGTCCCAACGGGACCGCCACGACGAGGGCGAAGTCGCCGTCGGGACGGTGCCGCACCCCGACCGGCGCGACGGGGCCGCCGGCCGGCGTCAGTGGTTGCCACCGCCGCGCGGTACGCCGTACCCCGGGTGCGGTGCCGGCCCGGATCACGACGCGGTCCAGCGCTGCCGGAGTCAGGTCATCGAGGCGCCACGCGCTGCCGGCCGCCGCGTCCGGATCGTCCAGGAAGGCACGGGCGGCGGCGACCGCGACCCGTACCGCGTCGGCGGGCCGGGCCCGCAGCCCGTGGTCGGCACCGGCGAGCAGCACGGTCACCTCGTCGTCCGGTCCGGGCAGCAGACCGACGTCGGCTCGGGCCGCAACGGTGTCGCCTCGGCCATCGTCGATGGCGAAGAGGAACCGCCCGGAGAGCCGGGCCAGGTCCGGCTCCGCGCAGATCGCGGTGTCGAGGGCGCGGACCTGCGCCCCGACGTCCCAGGCCGCCGGGGTGTCGATGTCGGCGAGGGCGGAGCCGAGGATATTGCGGACCCGTTCGTGCGCGGTCGACGGTAGCAGCCCGGCCGCACGCAGCCGGGCGGCGAACGGTCCGGTGGCGGCGGCCGCGACCGCGCGCACCTGGACGTTTGCCCGGCTGGTCAGTTCGAGATGTCCATCACCGTGGTCGCGGGCGACGGCGGCCAGCAGCCGCAGCTGGACGGCGGTGAGCAGCCCTCCGGGGCAACGGATCCTGGCCAGCAGGCCGTCGGCGGCCGGGTGCAGTTGCACGGCGCCGGGGCAGGCATCGGGTGCGCCCCGGGCGGGCGGCGATGGCAAGGCGGGCACCCGGCGGATACTACGGGTCGTCCCCGGACGGCGGCCGCCGCACAGCGAATACATCACACCTTGACGAAACGTCCGCCGGTCGTGACAGTGTTCGGTAGCCAGACGCGGCGACAAGCGGAGGAAGTCCGGTGTGAATCCGGTGCGGTCCCGCCACTGTCACCGGGGAGCAGACCCCACCGACGGCCACGGTCCCCTCAGTCGGGTGCCGGAAGGCCGGGGCGAGCGTTGATCCGGGAGCCAGGAGACTCCGGTCGCCGCGACCGACGACCCGGGGCGCGGACCCCGAGGGAGGACCGGGCGTCCGATGATGCTACTTTTGTCCACTTCAGATACTGATCTGTTGAGTGGACGGGCCAGCGGTGCCGACTGGCGCCTGGCAAACCCGACCCGGCTGTCGGTCGACGACCTTCCGCAGCTGCTGGCCGGCGTCGACCTCGTGGTGGTCCGGCTGCTCGGCGGCCGCCGGGCCTGGCCGGACGGGATGGACGAACTGCTGGCCGGACCCCGTCCGGTGGTGGTGCTCAGCGGTGAGCAGGCCCCGGACGCCGCCCTGATGGAGCTGTCCACCGTACCCGCCGGGGTGGCCGCCGAGGCGCACGCCTACCTGGCCCACGGCGGCCCACCGAACCTCGCCGAGCTGCACCGTTTCCTGTCCGACACGGTGCTGCTCACCGGGCACGGCTTCGCCGCGCCGCAGCCGGCTCCGGAGTGGGGCGTACTGGAGCGCACGAGCGTGCCGGCGGCACCGGGGCGGCCGAGCGTGGCGGTGCTCTACTACCGGGCCCACCACCTGGCCGGCAACACCGGCTTCGTGCACGCGCTGTGCGACGCGGTCGACGCCGCCGGCGGTCGGGCGCTGCCGGTCTACTGCTCGTCGCTGCGCTCGGCCGACCCGCAGCTGCTGGCCACCCTGGGTCAGGCCGATGCCCTGGTGGTGACCGTGCTGGCCGCCGGCGGGACCCGACCGGCGACCGTCGGCGCCGGAGGCGACGACGACTCCTGGGACGTCGGCGCCCTCGCCGAGCTGGACGTGCCGATCCTGCAGGGGCTCTGCCTGACCAGCTCGCGGCAGACCTGGGCGGCCACCGACGACGGACTGTCCCCGTTGGATGCCGCGACCCAGGTGGCCATCCCCGAATTCGACGGCCGGCTGATCACCGTGCCGTTCTCGTTCAAGGAGATCGACGCCGACGGCCTGTCGGTGTACGTGGCCGACCCCGAGCGGGCCGCCCGGGTCGCCGGGATCGCGGTCCGCCACGCCATGCTGCGCCACGTCGCTCCGGCCGACAAACGGATCGCGGTGCTGCTGTCGGCGTACCCGACGAAGCACGCCCGGATCGGCAACGCGGTCGGCCTGGACACCCCCGCGAGCGTCCTGGCGCTGCTGCGGACGCTGCGCGACGCCGGCTACGACGTCGGGCCGCCGGACGGTCCGGACGCGGTCCCCGGCCTGGCCGACGCCGACGGCGACGGCGACGGCGACGGCGACGCGTTGATGCACGCGCTGATCGCTGCCGGCGGGCAGGATCCGGACTGGCTGACCGAGGATCAGCTGGCCGGCAACCCGGTGCGGATCACGGCCGCCGACTACCGCCGCTGGTACGCCGAGTTCCCGGCCGAGCTGCGCGAACAGGTTGAACGGCACTGGGGTCCGCCACCGGGCGAGCTGTACGTGGACACTTCCCGCGACCCCGACGGCGAGATCGTGCTCGCCGCGCTGCGCGCCGGCAACGTCGTGCTGCTGGTGCAGCCGCCGCGCGGCTTCGGGGCCAACCCGGTGGCCATCTACCACGACCCGGACCTGCCGCCGAGCCACCACTACCTGGCCGCCTACCGGTGGCTGGAGCACGGCTTCGGCGCGCACGCCGTGGTGCACGTCGGCAAGCACGGCAACCTGGAGTGGCTACCGGGCAAGACGGTCGGGCTCAGCGCCGGCTGCGGGCCGGACGCCGCCCTCGGCGATCTGCCGCTGATCTACCCGTTCCTGGTCAACGACCCCGGTGAGGGCACCCAGGCCAAACGCCGGGCGCACGCCACCCTGATCGACCACCTGGTGCCGCCGATGGCCCGGGCGGAGAGCTACGGCGACATCGCCCGGCTGGAGCAACTGCTCGACGAGCATGCGAACATCGCCGCCCTGGACCCGGCGAAACTGCCGGCGATCCGGGCGCAGATCTGGACCCTGATCCAGGCCGCCCGGCTCGACCACGACCTCGGTCTGGACGACCGGCCGCACGACGCCGAGTTCGACGACTTCCTGCTGCACGTCGACGGCTGGCTCTGCGAGGTCAAGGACGTGCAGATCCGCGACGGGCTGCACGTGCTCGGCTCGGCACCGGTCGGCGCGGCCCGGGTCGACCTGGTGCTGGCGATGCTGCGGGCCCGCCAGATGTGGGCCGGGCAGGTGGCCGCGCTGCCCGGCCTGCGGGAGGCGCTGGGCCTGGACGAGTCCGGCACCGACCGCGATGGCACCGACGCGGCCGAGGCGGTCGCCCGGGAACTGGTGGTCGCGATGGAGGAGCACGGTTGGCGACCGGACGCCGCCGCCGAGGTCACCACGCGCGTGCTCGGCGGTGGCGACGACGGGCGGGCCACGCTGGTCACCCGGATTCTGGAGTTCGCGGCGACCGAGGTGGTGCCCCGGCTGGCCCGCACCACCGACGAGCTGGCCCACGTCGTGCACGCCCTGGCCGGCGGGTACGTGCCGGCCGGGCCGAGCGGGTCACCGTTGCGCGGGCTGATCAATGTGCTCCCGACCGGGCGCAACTTCTACTCGGTGGATCCGAAGGCGGTGCCGAGCCGGCTGGCCTGGGAGACCGGTCAGGCGATGGCGGAGTCGCTGCTGGCCCGATACCGGGCCGACACCGGCGACTGGCCACGTTCGGTGGGACTGTCGGTGTGGGGCACGTCGGCGATGCGTACCGCCGGGGACGACATCGCCGAGGTGCTGGCGCTGCTCGGCGTACGGCCGGTGTGGGACGAGGCTTCGCGGCGGGTGACCGGCGTCACGGTGGTCCCGACCGAGGAGCTGGGTCGGCCCCGCATCGACGTGACGGTACGGATCTCGGGTTTCTTCCGCGACGCGTTCCCGCACGTGGTGGCCATGTTGGACGACGCGGTCCGGCAGGTCGCGGCCCTCGACGAGCCGGACGAGCTGAACTTCGTCGCCGCGCACGCCCGCGCCGACCTGGCCACCCACGGCGACACCCGGCGGGCCACCATGCGGATCTTCGGCTCCAAGCCGGGGACGTACGGTGCCGGGCTGCTGCAGCTGATCGACAGCCGCAACTGGCGCGACGACGCCGACCTGGCCGAGGTGTATGCGGTGTGGGGCGGCTACGCCTACGGCCGTGACCTCGACGGCGCGCCGGCCCGCGACCAGATGGAGTCGGCGTACCGGCGGATCGCGGTAGCGGCGAAGAACATCGACACCCGAGAACATGACATTGCTGACTCCGACGACTACTTCCAGTACCACGGCGGGATGATCGCCACGGTACGGGCGTTGACCGGGTCGGCCCCGGCGGCCTACGTCGGTGACAGCACCCGGCCGGAGGCGGTCCGCACCCGCGCGCTGCACGAGGAGACCGCCCGGATCTTCCGGGCCCGGGTGGTGAACCCGCGCTGGCTGGCGGCGATGCGCCGGCACGGCTACAAGGGGGCGTTCGAGCTGGCCGCCACCGTCGACTACCTGTTCGGCTACGACGCCACCGCCGGGGTGGTCGCCGACTGGATGTACGACAAGCTGGCCGAGACGTACGTGCTCGACGAGGTCAACCAGCGGTTCCTGACCGAGTCGAACCCGTGGGCGCTGCACGGGATCACCGAGCGGCTGCTGGAGGCGGCCGACCGCAAGCTCTGGGAATACCCCGACCCGGCGGTGCTCGACGGGCTGCGGGAGGTGTTCCTGCGTACCGAAGGCGACCTGGAGGACCGCGCCGGTTGACCTGGACGGTGCGGTGCGGTCGGCCGGGCGCGCCGGCGGTGCCGCGCGTAAGGTCGAGGCATGAGTGCGGCGGCGTCGGGGAGCATCCGGTACGACGGGACGACGGTCGTCGGCGCGCAGCCGGAGAGCGTGCTGCTACCCGGCCACGACGTGCCGCTGGGCCGCTACACGACGGTCCGGCGGCTGCTGCCGCAGCGACCCCGGCGCATGGTCGGTGCCTGGTGTTTCGTGGACCACTTCGGGCCTGACGACGTGGCGGGGCGGCCCGGCATGCAGATTCCGCCGCACCCGCACACCGGGCTGCAGACGGTGACCTGGCTGGTCGACGGTGAGATTCTGCACCGGGACAGCCTGGGCAGCGTGCAGTCGATCGTGCCGGGGCAGCTCAACCTGATGACCGCCGGGCACGGCATCGCCCACTCGGAGCAGTCGCCGCCGGCGCATCCGCCGGTGATGCACGGCCTGCAACTGTGGGTGGCGTTGCCCGAGTCGGCCAGGCACGGCGAGCCTCGGTTCGAGCATCATGCCGCGTTGCCGCAGGTGGGTGCCGGTGACGCGCGGATCACCGTGGTGGTCGGTGAGTACGCCGGTGTCCGGTCCCCGGCCGAGATGGCGAGCCCGATCGTCGGTGCACAAGTCGACATCGACACCGATGCGCCCGTCGCGCTGACGCTGCGCGACGATTTCGAGTACGCCCTGCTGACGATGTCCGGCACGGCCCGGGTCGACGGGGTGGAGCTGGCCCCGGGCGGGCTGCTCTACCTGGGCGAGGGCCGGTCGGCCACGACGGTGACCACCGACGGCTCGACCCGGCTGTTCCTGCTCGGTGGGGAGCCGTTCGACGAGCCGCTCGTGATGTGGTGGAACTTCGTCGCCCGCAGCCACGAGGAGCTGGTCGCCGCCCGCGACGGCTGGGCGGCCGGTAGGCGGTTCGGCACGGTGACCGGCTGCGTCGACGCCCCGCTGCCGGCGCCGGAAATGCCGATCACCCGGATCAAGGCCCGCGACCGGCACGGCCGTACCGTCGGCTGACCGTCGCACGATCGGTCGACTTCGTCGACGTATCGAAATTCTTCGTTCACAATCTTTACTGTTAACTGTCTTTACGCTAACTTCGTCGGCAACGGCCGGCCGCCCCACCGCCACCCACGACGCGCGGAGCGCCCCCATGCGACGACGAATTCTCCTGCCCCTGCTCGCCACCGGCACCATCCTCGGCACCCTGCTGGTCGCCACCCCGGCCAACGCGCACGGTTACATCTCCTATCCGCCCAGCCGCCAGGCAATGTGCGCGCAGGGCCGGGTCGCCAACTGCGGCCCGATCGTGTGGGAGCCGCAGAGCGTCGAAGGCCCCAAAGGACAGCGCACCTGCCACGGCGGGGTGAGCCGGTTCGCCATCCTCAACGACGACAGCGTCAACTGGCCGGCCACCGCGGTCGGCGGCGGGTCGGTCACCTTCACCTGGACGCTGACCGCCCGACACGCCACCAGCACCTGGGAGTACTACGTCGGCGACAACCGGATCGCCGTGTTCGACGACGGTGGCCGACAGCCCGCCGCCACCGTGTCGCACACCGTGAACCTCGGCAGCCGCACCGGCCGGCAGAAAGTACTGGCGATCTGGAACGTCGCGGACACCACGAACGCCTTCTACTCCTGCGTGGACATCCAGATCGGCGGAGGTCCGGGCCCGTCGCCGACCCCACCCCCGCCGTCGCCCACCCCGACGCCACCACCGCCGACCACCGCGCCACCGACGCCCACGCCCACCGCGTCGCCCGGCCAGCCCGGCGGCACCTGGGCCGCCGGCACCACGTACCAGGTCGGTGCCGTCGTCAGCTACGCCGGCGTCGACTACCGGTGCCGGCAGGCACACACCGCCCTCGTCGGTTGGGAACCGCCGAACGTACCGGCGCTGTGGCAACGGCTCTGACCGACCGGTGCACCATGTACGGATGTCGTCACCATCGCTCGGCAAGCCGTTCTGGCGCTTCTGGAGCGCCGCCACCCTCGCCAACATCGGCGACGGGATCCGCGTCGCCGCCTTCCCGCTGCTGGCCCTGTCCCTGACCGGGGATCCCCTCGGGCTGGCCGTGGTCGCCACCGCGCAGACCCTGCCCTGGCTCGTCGCCGGGTTGGCCGCCGGAGCACTCGCCGACCGGGTCGCACCCCGTACGCTGCTCGCCGCCGCCGACACGGTGCGCGCCCTGCTGCTGGTGGTCCTGGTGGCGACGGTGGCCACCAACACCGCCACGATCGCCCTGCTGGCCGTCTGCGCCTTCGGCCTCGGCGTCGGCGAGGCGGTACGCGACACCGCCGGCCAGGTGGCGGTGCCGAAACTGGTGCCGGCGGCCGCGCTGGAGCGGGCCAACGGCCGGCTCACCGCCGGCACCATCGTCGGCAACGAGTTCGTCGGCCCGCCGGTCGGCGCCGCGCTGTTCGTCGTCGGCGCGGCCGTACCGTTCGCGGCCAACGGGGCCAGCCTGGCGCTCGCCGTGATGCTGGTGCTGTCGTTGCCGCTGAGCCTGGCCCGAACTCCCACGGCCACAGCTGCCGCCGCGACCGCCGCCGCGACGGTCGGCCCGAGCGTCCGGGCCGGGCTGGGCTGGCTGGCCCGCCACCGGACGCTGCGCGCCCTGGCGCTGGTGGTCGCGGCGGTCGCCGCCGCCGACGCGGCCTGGTTCGCGATCTTCCTGCTGTACGCCCGGGACGTGCTCGGTGTCGGCGCGCTCGGCTACGGCCTGCTGCTGTCCGCTGGGGCCGGTGGCGGGCTGGCCGGCGCGTTCCTGGCCGACCGGCTGGTCGCCGGCCGCCGGCACCGGCTGGTGCTGACGGTCTCCCTGGCGGTCACCGCCGGAGTGCCGGCGCTGCTCATCGCCGTACCGCAGATCTGGGTGGCGGTCGTGGTGACCGTGGTGTCCTCCGGCGCGTTCGCGGTGCTGAACATCTGCGCGGCGACGCTGCGGCAGCGCACCGTACCGGACGGGTTGCTGGGCCGGGTGACGGCGGCGTCCAAGACGCTGATCTACGGTGCCGCCGGCGGCGGCGCACTGCTCGGCGGCGCACTGGCCGCCGGGGTCGGGCTGGCCGCCCCGTTCGGCTTCGCCGCGCTGGTCGCCGTGGTCGCCACCGCCGGATGGTGGCTGGCCACCCGGGGCGACGCGCCGTCCGTCCGTCCCGCCTGAGCGCCGGCTCTGGCCGCTGCCGCCGGCGGCCCGCTGACCCGGTCCGGACCGCTGTGACCGGCGGCCGTCGTTGACCGGACGGTGCCGCAGGCGCGACGGCGCGGTAACGGTGCGTCGGCCACCGTAGCGGCCATGTCAGCAGCAGGTCCGGTGCCGAAGCGGCAGTTCCGGGGCTGCTGGCTGGCCACGGTCGCCAACCTGGACTGGCCGAGCCGCCCCGGACTGCCGCCGGACGCCCAGCAGGCGGAGCTGCGTGGCTGGCTCGACCTGGCCCGGCAGCTGCGCTGCAACGCCGTCGTCGTGCAGGTACGCCCGAGCGCCGACGCGCTCTGGCCGTCGCCGTACGAGCCGTGGTCGGCGGTGCTCACCGGGCAGCAGGGCACCCACCCCGGCTACGACCCGCTGGGTGTGCTGGTCGACGAGGCGCACGCCCGCAACCTGGAACTGCACGCCTGGTGCAACCCGTACCGGGTCGCCAACCACGCCGACCCGACCCGGCTGGTCGCCGACCATCCGGCCCGCCGCAACCCGGAGTGGGTCATCGCGTACGCCGGCCGGCTCTACTACGACCCGGGCCAGCCGGCGGTACGGTCGTTCGTCCAGGACGCGATGCTCGACGCGGTCACCCGCTACGACGTCGACGCGCTGCACTGGGACGACTACTTCTACCCGTACCCGGTCGCCGGGGAGGTCTTCGCCGACCAGGCCAGCTTCGCCGCGTACGGGTCCGGTTTCGACAGCGTCGCCGCGTGGCGGCGGCACAACGTCGACCTGCTCGTCGCGCAGATGAGCGACCGGCTGCGGGCGGTCAAGCCGTGGGTGCGCTTCGGCATCAGCCCGTTCGGCATCTGGCGCAACGCCGCCACCGACCCGCTCGGCTCCCGTACCAGCGGGTTGCAGTCCTACGACGCGATCCACGCCGACAGCCGCCGCTGGGTACGCGAACAGTGGATCGACTACATCGCGCCGCAGCTGTACTGGCACATCGGCCACCCGGCCGCCGACTACGCCGAACTGGTCCCCTGGTGGTCCGCGACGGTGTCGGGTACCAGTGTGGAACTGCTCGTCGGGCAGTCGACCTACCGGGTCGGCGTCACCGGGCAGGACCCGGCCTGGCAGGACCCGGCCGAGCTGAGCCGGCACCTGACGCTGCACCACAGCTACCCGCAGGTCCGCGGCGACCTGCAGTTCAGCGGCAAGGACGTGCGCGCCGACCGGCTCGGCGCGGTCAGCCGGCTGGTCGCTGAGCACTACTCCCGGCCGGCGCTGCTGCCGGTCGCGGCCGGGCGCGGCGGCGTGCCGGCCCCGGGCAGCACACCGCCACCGCCGGCGATCACCGCCGCGACCCGCACCCCGACCGGGGTACGGCTGGACTGGATCGCCGCCACCGGCGCCACCGTCCCGACGGCGTACGCGCTCTACCGTTGCCACGGCACCGACGCAGCCGACCCGACCGCGCTCGACGACGCCCGGCACCTGCTGGCGACGGTACGGGCCACCGGCACCGGCGGCTCCTTCACCGACGTGACGGCGGCGCACGGGTCGGCGTACACCTATCTGGTCACCGCTCTGGACCGCCAACACCGGGAGAGCCCAACCGGGCCGGCGCGGGTGCTGGCCGCCGGCAGCGACGCGTTCAGCGTGATCGTCGACAACCGTACGCCGGGCGGGTTCACCGCCAGCGCCGCCTGGGGCACGTCGAGCTGGTCGGCCGGACGCTACGGCGCCGACTACCGGTTCACCAGCCCGCAGCCGGTCAGCGACCCGGCCTGGTTCACCGTCACCGTGCCGGCGGCCGGCAGCTACCGGGTCGACGTGTGGCATCCGGCGGCGTCGGGCTACCACCCGGCCGCGCCGCACCTGGTGCAGACCACCACCGGGCTGGTCAGCCGGCCGGTGGATCAGCGGACCGACGGCGGCCGCTGGCGGGAGCTGGGCGTCTTCGCGCTGGCGGCGGGCCGGCGGCCGGTGGTCGGGGTGAGCCGGTGGGCACCGACCGGTGGCCACATCGTCGCCGACGCGGTACGCCTGACCCGGGTCGGCTGACACGGGGTCCTACACTGCCCGCCGTGGCATGGCAGGCATCCACGAGGCCCACGGTTTCGTGGCGCAGATGAGTGTGGACGACATCCACGAAGCCGGTCGGTTGTCCGGCCGGCTGACCGAGGCGGACCTGCTCGCGCAGCGGTCAGCTCCGCCCGGCGGCGAGGAACTCGTGGGCACCGCGTAGCCGGGCGGTCAGCCGGGCACGGGTCCGGGCGCAGTCCAGCCGCAGCTCGGCCGGTCCGGGAACACCGCTGGCGGCACGTCGGCCGGTGGGCAACGCCGTGGGGTCGAGGCCGTCCCGGCGGGCGATGAGCACCCCCAGGCGGTGCCGGCTGATCGCGTCCGGACCGGCGACGTGGTGGATCCCGGAGTACGGCGACCCGGCGAGTTCGCGCAGTGCAGCGGCGAGGTCAGCGACGTGCACCGGGCACCGCACGTCGTCGGTGAACAGCACACCGGTGCCGACGCCGGCAGCCAACGCGTGCACGTGTCGCTCGTGGACGGACTCGCCGTACCCGATGATCAGTGACGTCCGGGCGATGACGGCGTCGGGTGTGATCGCCGCGACCGCCGTCTCGGCGGCGGCCTTGGCCGCACCGTACGGCGTCGTCGGGTCCGGTGGGCACGTCTCGTCGTAGGCGACCGCCGCACCGGCGAAGACCGCGTCGCTGGAGACGTGGACGAGCCGGGCCGCCACCGCCGCGGCGGCGAGGGCGACATGAGCACCGCCGTCGGCAGTGCTCGCCCAGTCGCTCTGGCGGTAGGCGGCGTTGACGATCACGTCGGGCCGGGCCGTGGCGGCGACACGGGCGACATCGTCACGGATGCGGATGTCGAGCGCGTGCCAGTCGACTCCGGTGCCGAGATCACCGCTGGGCGGACGGCGGTGGAAGGTCGCGGCCGCCCGGTGCCCGGCGCGCCGCGTCTGACGAACGATCTCCCGGCCGAGGAAACCACTGCCACCCACCACGAGAAGCCTCACCAGACTACGGTAGGCCCGGCGGTCCGCCCGTGCGTCGCACGCTACGTTGGCCGGTCGAGGCCGGCGCGGACCCGGCCGGTCTCGTACGCCCAGATCGCGACCTCGACCCGGTTGCGGACGCCGAGCTTGGTCATCAGGGCGGCGAGGTGGCTCTTGACCGTGCTGAGGCTGATGTGCAGCTCGCCGGCGATCTCGGTGTTGGTGCGGCCCCGGGCGACGGCGACGAGCACCTGCTCCTCGCGGTCGGTCAACGGGTCGAGCGGTTGGCGGGCCGGTGCCGCCGGACCGGCGGCGGCGAAGGCGCTGAGCAGCCGGGTGGTGACGGCCGGCGCGATGAGCGCGTCACCGGCGGCGGCGGCCCGGACGGCCTGAGTGAGCAGTGCCGTGCCGGCGTCCTTGAGCAGAAACCCCCGGGCACCCGCGCGCAGCGCCGCGTAGACGTACTCGTCGAGGTCGAAGGTGGTGATGACGACGACGGCGAGCGGGTCGGCGACGCCGGGGCCGGCGAGGCGACGGGTGGCCTCGATGCCGTCCACATCGGGCATCCGGATGTCGAACAGGCACACGTCGGGACGCAACCGGTGGGCGAGGTCGACCGCCCGTCGGCCGTCGGCCGCCTCGCCGACGACCTCGATGCCCGGCTGGGCGTCGAGGATCATCGTCAGCCCGGTCCGCACGATCTCCTGGTCGTCGGCGACGACCACCCGGACGGTCACGTCCCGGCCCGACCGGCCGGGGCCTGGCGGGGCAGGGCCACGGCGACGGTCCAGCCCCGATCCTGGTCCGGACCGGCGTCGCAGGTGCCGCCGAGCAGCGTCGCCCGCTCGGTCATGCCGACGATGCCGAATCCGCCGCCGGGGGCGGCGGTCCGCGCCGTGCCGGTGTCGCCGTCGTCGCTGACCCGCAGCCGCACCGCGTCGGCGTCGGCGTCGACGCGGACCTCGATCCGGGTGGCGTGCCGGGCGTGCCGGCGGGCGTTGGTCACCGACTCCTGGGCCAGCCGGTAGACGGCGGTCGCGACGGTCGCCGGGATGTCGTCGAGGTCGCCGTGCAGGGTGACGTCGACGACCGGTCCGGGCTGGTCGCGGCTGGCGAGTCGGGCGACGTCGCCGATGCCGGGGTTGGGGGCGAGGTCCGCCGGGTCCAGGTGTCCGGCGGGTTCGCCGTGGCGCAGGCCGCGCACCATCAGCCGCATCTCGGCCAGGGCGCGGGTCGCCTCGGCCTCGATCACCGCCAGCGCGTCGAGGGCCGCCGCCGGTCGGGTCGGTGCCACCGCGATGCCCGCCTGGGCGCGGATCGCCATCGCCGACACATGGTGGGCCACCGTGTCGTGCAGGTCGCGGGCGAGGCGTTCCCGTTCGGCCAGCTTGGCCTGGTCGAGTTCGCGGGCCCACAGCGTCGCCCGGTACCGCAGTGCGGTGGCGACGGCCATCGCGGCGGACACCACCACCGTCCCGCCGACCAGGTCGGCGAGGTCCAGGTGGCCCACCGCCGCAGACAGGCCCATCTTGGCCAGAATGATCGCCGTACCGGCGATGATCTGCCGGCCGGAACCCCAGCGGAACAGCGCGTACGGCAGGATCAGCAGGTACGCCCCGGTGACCAGCTCCGGTTCGTGGCCGGCCAGCAGCGCGGCCACGGCGGTGACCGGGAAGGCCACGGCGACCATCAGCAGCGGCCTGGTCCGCCGCCACCACAGAGTCGGCGCCAACACCAGGGCGACGATCATCGAGTACGCGGGCGACGCCAGGTCGGTGCGGAGCAGTCCTTCGAGGGTCGCCGCGACCACCACCGCGCCGAGCAGCGCCCAGTCCCGCCAGACCCGCGTCGGTGGGTCGGCGACGGCGGGCTCGGCCCACACCGACCGCAGCAGCGCACGCACACCGCGATCGTACGCAGCGGGCCGCGTCGGCGTACCGGCCACAAGTACGACGAGCGGCCCCGTCCAATGGCCGGGACGACGCCGGCCTGCGTGGCGATGACCATTGGCCGTGCCGCCGCGACGATCGAGCCATGTTCACACCCGTACCGAATCCACGGTCGACGCCGCAGTCCACCGTCCGCACCGTCACCGGCCGCTCTCCCGCCGCCAACTGGCTGATCCCCACCGGGCTGGTACTGCTCAGCCTGGTACCGGTGGTCGCCGGTAGCCTGCGCCTGGCCGAGCTGGCCGGCGGGCCGGCCATCGTGCCCGACGGTGACCGGGTCACCGCTGCCCCGGTGGCGCTGGTGACACACATTGTCAGCGTCACCGTTTTCAGCCTCGTCGGCGCGTTCCAGTTCGCGCCGGGCCTGCGGCGACGCCACCGGGGTTGGCACCGGGCCGCCGGGCGGGTCCTGGTGGTCGGTGGGTTGCTCACCGCCGGGACCGGCCTGTGGCTGACCCTGTTCCTGCCGCCGGCGGCGGTCGACAGCGAGCTGCTGGTCGCCATCCGGGTGGTGGTGAGCGTGGCGATGGCGGCGTGTGTCCTGGTCGGCTTCGTCGCGGTCCGGCGCCGTGACTTCGCCGCGCACCGGGCCTGGATGATCCGGGGCTACGCGATCGGGATGGGCGCGGGCACCCAGTTCTTCACCCAGATGGCGTGGCTGGCCGTGGTCGGCCCGGTGTCGGCGTCGGGACGGACCGGCACCATGGCCGCCGGTTGGCTGATCAACATGGTGGTGGCGGAATGGGTGATCCGGCGTCGTGCCGTCGCCGGGCGCCGACGGCACGACGCGGTACGGGTCAGCTGATCCGCTCGACCACGACCCGCCGGATGACGAACTTGCCCGGCTCTCGGACCTGTTCGAAGGCGGCGTCGTTGAGCAGGACGCAGCTGCCCGACGGGCTGGTCACCGTGACGGTGATGCTCCGGTCGTTGTCGAGGTTGGTCACCTTGAGCACGGTGCCGATGGGAAAGGTGCCGCTGGAGGCGGCCGGGGCGGCGTCCTCGTTGAACAGGGTGACCGTCGATCCCGCACAGACGACCTCGCCGGGTGCCCCGGTGTCCGGTGCGGCGGCGTCGGCCGTACCGTCGGGCTGCTCCGGCGCGGGCGTTGCGACCGGCGCGCCGACGCCGACGTCGGCCGTACAGCCGGCGGCGGCCCGCCGCTGCTCGATCAGGTCGACCACTGCCTGCCGGTTGGCGATCCGGTCGTTGGACAGGGCGTCCGGGTTGGCCCGCTGCTCGGCGATGAAGGTCAGGTTGTTCCGCAGCGCGGTGTCCAGGCCGTCGCAGTTCTCCCCCGCGTTGCCGAGCCCGGTGCCGACCGCCAGTCCGCCGCCGAGCAGGGCTGCCGCCGCCACCCCGACGAAGACCTTGCGCGCCCGCCCACTCCTGATGTCCCACCCGTACATGCACCGCTCCTCTCGGTAGCCGCTGCCCGAACGCAGCTACCGGGCCATACGTGGGTGGATGGTCGACGGATCTGTCCGGAACCTCAAGTTTCTATTAAGAATATTCACAGAATCGCGAACAGTCACATCGTGCGGTTGTCGTCAACGATGGTCATGGCGGAGCCGTGGACTACCGGGCCGCCGGGGCTCGGACCACCAGACGATCCAGCAGTTCGCGGCTGGCGGCGGCGACGGCCGCCACGGCGGCGTCGAACGCCTCCGCGTTGTGGGCGGCTGGTTGCCGGAAACCAGAGATCTTCCGGACATACTGCAGCGCGGCGGCCTCGATGTCGGCGTCGGTCACATCGGCGGTGTACGGCTCACGGAGCGTCTTGATGCTTCGGCACATGCGTTCCATACTGCCGCAGCTCACGTCGGCAGGCGGCCCGAGCCCGGCCCGGCCGATCCAGACCCACTTGACGCCGCGGGCCACTCCGACGACCCGGGCCAACTTGACGGGCCAAGCTAACAACATTAGCTTTAACGTTATGATCTGTAGCCAGCCGACGCGGTCCGGCCGCCGACGTGCCTAGAGCAGGGCTCACCCGGGGCGGCCTGGTCGACGCCGCGATCGCCCTCATCGACGAGCAGGGACTCGACGCGCTGTCGCTCAACGCGGTGGCCGGCCGGGTCGGGGTCGCCACACCGTCGCTCTACAAGCACGTCACCGGCGGCCTCACCGAACTGCGGGCGCTCATCGGGTCCCGGCTCGTCGGTGAGTTCGCCGACGAACTCACCCGCCACACCCTCGGCCTCAGCCGGGACGCGGCCGTCGCCGCCCTGATGCACGCCAGCCGGGACTACGTCCGCCGGCATCCCGCCCGGTGGGCGGCGATGCCCGCCGACCCGATCCGCGACCCGATCACCGCCACCGAAGGAACCAGGCTGCTGGAGGTGTTCCTGGCCGTGCTGCGCGGCTACGGACTGCAGCGGTCGGCGGCGGTACACGCCACCCGCTGCCTACGGGCGATGATGCACGGCTTCGTCTGCCTGGAAATCGACGGCGGGTTCGGCCTGCCCGAGGACGTTACGGAGAGCTACGAACGGCTGATCGCCATGTTCACCGCCAGCTTGCCACGGGACTGACACCGCCCGCCGCGCGGCCGCGACCAGCCGGGACGCGATCTGCGGCCGGGCCGCCCAGTGCAGGTGCAGATACGACGCGTGCACGCCACCGGCGACGAAACCCTCCGGCGCCGCGCCACGCCACCCCCAGGCCGGTGCCGCGCCGGCCCGCGGCGTCACCTCGGTACGGTGGAACTCGTGGCCGGTCAGCCGGGCCCCCTCCGGCGCCAACACGCTGTCGGTCAACGCCACCGCATCGCGGTAGCCGAGCGTCAACCGGGACGTCATCCGCGCGTCCGCCGGCAGCACTCCGCACATCGGCGCCTCGTCGAGGGTGCGGCACAGCCACAGCAGGCCGGCGCACTCGGCGACGATCGGCGCGCCGGCGGCCGCCAACGCCGCCACCTGCCGCCGCAACCCGGCGTTCGCGGCCAGCTCGGCGGCGTACACCTCGGGAAAGCCGCCGCCGACGACCAACGCCGCAGTCGCCGCGGGCAGTCGCTGGTCGCGGACCGGATCGACGGTACGCACCTCGGCACCGGCTGCCGTCAGCAGCTCGACGGTCTCCGGATAGCCGAAGCTGAACGCCGGTCCACCGGCGACGGCAACCACCGGCCGGTCACCGCTCGCCTCCCCAGGCACGTTCTCGCCGGGACGGGCGTCCGCATCCCGTACGGCAGCCGCCGGCGACCAGGGTCCGACCGCCAGCGCGGGCGCGGCGCCCGCCACCGCCGCCACCGCGGCCAGGTCCACCGACGCGGCGACCAACTCCGCCAGCGCCCCGACCGCCGCACGCGCCTCGGCGGCGCGTTCCACCGCCGGCACCAGACCCAGATGCCGCGACGGGGTGTCGACCGACGGCTGTCGACGCAGCACCCCGAGCACCGGCGCGCCGACCTCCGCACAGGCGTCCCGCAGCACCTGCGCGTGCCGGTCGGAGCCGACCCGGTTGAGGATCACCCCGGCGATGTGGACCTGCCCGAACGACCGGAAGCCGTGCACCAGTGCGGCGATCGACCGGCTCTGCCCGGCCGCGTCGACGACCAGCAGCACCGGGGCCGCCAGCAGCGCCGCGACCTGGGCGGTGGAGCCGACGTCGGCACCGCCGACCCGGCCGTCGTAGAGCCCCATCACGCCCTCGATGACCGCGAGGTCGGCACCGGCGGCGCCGTGGGCGAACAGTGGCGCGACGCGCTCCTCACCGACCAGCACCGGGTCCAGGTTGCGGCCGGGCCGGCCGGCGGCGAGCGTGTGGTAACCGGGGTCGATGTAGTCCGGGCCGACCTTGAAGCCGGCGACCCGGACACCCTGGGCCGCGTAGGCGGCGAGCAGGCCGGTGGCCACCGTGGTCTTGCCGTGCCCGGAGCCGGGGGCGGCGACCACCACCCGAGGTACGGCTACCACTCGATGCCCTGCTGGCCCTTGCGTCCGGCGTCCATCGGATGCTTGACCTTGGTCATCTCGGTCACCAGGTCGGCGAGGTCGATCAGCTCCGGGGCGGCGTCCCGGCCGGTGACCACCACATGCTGGCTGCCCGGCCGGTCCCGCAGTACCGACACCACCTCGGCGACGTCGATCCAGCCCCACTTGATCGGGTAGGTGAACTCGTCCAGCACGTAGAACCGGTACGCCTCGGCGGCCAGGTCGCGGCGGATCTGGGCCCAGCCTTCGGCGGCTTCGGCGGCGTGATCACGCTCGGTGCCGGGGCGCTGGATCCAGGACCAGCCCTCCCCCATCTTGTGCCAGGTCACCGGCGCTCCCCGGCCGGACTCGCCGAGGGTACGCAGGGCCGCCTCCTCGCCGACCTTCCACTTCGGAGACTTGACGAACTGGTACACGACCACCGGCCAGCCGGCCGACCAGGCCCGCAACGCCATCCCGAAGGCCGCCGTCGACTTGCCCTTACCGGGCCCGGTGTGCACCGCGAGCACCGGCTGACGCCGCCGGGCCCGGGTGGTCAGCCCGTCGTCGGGGACGTGTTCCGGTTTACCCTGTGGCATCAGGCAGCCCTCCCGCCGGCGAGGCCGACCCGAGGTGCGGCGCCAGGCTGGTTCGTAGCGGTCGACCGGTTGACGGTCCCGGGGTGCGGCACCACCGCCGACAGCGCCTCCAGCGGCAGCCATTCGGCGTCGAAAGCGGTGGCGAGCCGCCGGGCCAGGCCCAGTCGCACCGGACCGGACTCGCAGTCGAGCACCACCATCGCGGTGCCGGCGAGCAGCGGCGCCAGGGCTATCGGATTCGGCCCGCTGGTCGACCGCCCGTCGGTGACCAACAGGATCAGTGGCCGACGGCGTGGCTCGCGGCGGCGCTCGGCGGCGACGGTGGCGGCGGCGGCCCGCAGCCCGGCGGCGATCGGGGTACGGCCACCGGTGCGCAGCTGCGCCAGCTTGGCGACGGCCACCTCGTGGCTGCTGGTCGGCGGCAGCACCACGTCGGCGGCGGCGCCCCGGAAGGTGATCATCCCGATCCGGTCCCGCCGGTGGTAGGCGTCGCGCAGCAGCGACAGCACGGCGGTCTTGACCACGGCCATTCGCTGCCGGGCCGCCATCGACCCGGAGGCGTCGACCACGAACAGGATCAGGTTCGCCTCCTGGCCGACGTAGCGGGCCTGGCGCAGGTCGGCGGGGGTGATCCGGCGGGCACCCCGGGATGCGGCGGCACGCACCGTGGCCGGTAGGTGCACCGTCGACGGCCGTCCGGTCGGTGATCCGGCACCGACCACCCGGCCCCGGTCGGCGTGGGCCGCCGAACGTCGGCCGGGCGTCGCGCCGGCCCCGAGCCCGGGTAGGCGCAGGGTCCGGGGCCGGTACGCGGGCCCGGCCGCCGCCGGAGCCGGACCGCCCGGCGGTACGCCGTCCGGCTGCTCGGCACCGTCCGCCGGCCCGCTGGCGTCCGGCGTAGCCGGCTCGGACGGCGGGCCGCCGTCCGAGCCGGGCGGGCCGGTTGACGGGCCGCCGTCCGACTCGGGCGGGCCGGTCGACGGGCCGCCGTCCGATGGTGGCGGACCCTGCGGCGGACCGGCGTCCGGTGGCGGCGGATCCGGCGGCGGCGCAGGACCGGGGTCGTCGTCGCCGCACTCGTCCCGCAGCACCTCGTCGAGGCGCTGCTCGTCGGCGCCGGGCGGATCGAGCGGGTCACGGCGCCGCCGGTGCGGCAGTGCCAGCCGGGCTGCGTCGGCGACCTCGGCGGCGGTGACCGCCGTCTGACCGCGCCAGGCGGCCAGCGCGACCGCGGCGCGGGCCATCACGATGTCGGCCCGCATACCGTCCACCTGGTACGCCAGGCAGATCCGGGCGATCCGGTCGATCTCGGCATCGGGCAGCGTGACCGCAGGCAGGGCCGCCCGCGCGTCGCGTACCCGCTCTGCGAGCTGGCTGTCGGTGGACCGCCAGCGGTCCGCGAACGCCACCGGGTCGGTCTCGTACGCCAGCCGCCGGCGCACCACCTCGGCCCGGTCGGCCACCTCGGAAGGTGCGGCCACCGACACCATCAACCCGAAGCGGTCCAGCAACTGTGGACGCGGCTCGCCCTCCTCCGGGTTCATCGTGCCGACCAGCAGGAACCGGGCGGCGTGACTGACCGACACCCCGTCGCGTTCGACGTGGGCCCGGCCCATCGCCGCCGCGTCCAGCAGCAGGTCCACCAGATGGTCCGGCA
Source organism: Solwaraspora sp. WMMD792 (assembly GCF_029626105.1). NCBI lineage: Bacteria > Bacillati > Actinomycetota > Actinomycetes > Micromonosporales > Micromonosporaceae > Solwaraspora > Solwaraspora sp. WMMD792. The sequence continues at coordinate 2,010,689 of NZ_JARUBH010000009.1, read as the reverse complement.
ACAGGTTGACCTCGTCGACGTAGAGCAGGCCCCGGTGCGCGGCGGCGAGCAGCCCCGGCTCGTAGGCCTTCACGCCAGCGCTGAGCACCCGCTGAATGTCGAGGGTGCCGACCACCCGGTCCTCAGTGGCGCCGACCGGCAGCTCGACCAGGGCGGCCGGGCCGCGGCGTGCGGTCACCGGCGCGGTGTGCGGCCCATCGGGGCAGGTTGGGTCCGGGGCCGCCGGGTCGCAGCCGAACCGGCAGCCGAGCACCCGGTCGACCTCCGGTAGCAGCCCGGCCAGCGCGCGGACGATCGTCGACTTCGCGGTGCCCTTCTCACCCCGGATGAGCACGCCGCCGATGCCGGGGTGCACCGCGGCGAGCAGCAGGGCCTGCCGCAGGTCGGGCAGGCCGACGACGGCGGTGAACGGGTACGGCGTCATGGCAGGGGCCGACAGGTGTGCATGGTGAATCCCTCCCGCGGGTGTCCACGCCCGCGTACCGGTGGACCAGCGAGCGGCCGGAGTCTCCTGGCTGCCGGATCGACGTCGCGTCCCGAGCCTTCCCGCCGTTGGGGCAGTGGCTGTCTCACGGGGACGCGACTCACCGGTCACAGTGGCGGGACCGCCCCGGATTCGCACCGGGTTCCTCCGCGCACCGCTCGTGCCGGTCATGCTCCCCCACCGGCGGTCCACCGTCAATGTGGCGCCGGTCCCGGTGCCGGCCACGGCCGCAGCCATTGCCCGAGCGGTCACCACGGCGGTACGCTGCGCAGGCCACGGTGTTCGGGAAGCCGGTGTGAGTCCGGCGTGGTCCTCGCCACTGTGACCGGGAAGTGTCCGTTCCACCACGCCACTGGGCCGACGACGGTCCGGGAAGGCGGGACGGCCGCGACGATCCGGGAGCCAGGAGACCGGCCGTGGCACGCACCGCATCGCCACGAGGCATGGACGAGAGGATTTCCTGGCATGACTGCACCTTCTGTCGGCGGCGAGGTCACCACCACCGCCATCCGCGTACCGCTCGCCGGTTGGTTGCTGGCCGCCGTCGCGGCGGTCGTCATCTACCTGGTCGCGCAGGACAACGGGCTGGTGCTGGCCGGTGCCGCCGAGTTCGTGCACGAGTTCACCCACGACGGCCGGCACGCCCTCGGCGTACCGTGCCACTGAGCGGCGGCCAGCTCCGATGAGCACCTACCCGTTCGGCGCGGTGCTGGGCCGCGGCCTGCTCGCCGGTGCGGCCGCCGGCGCGGCGGGAGCGGTGGCGGCCCTGCTGATCGTCGAACCACGGATCGAGTCGGCGCTGGTCGTCGAGGAGGCCCGCACGGCGACCGGCACGGCCGGACACAGTCACGACGAGGAGTTGGTCGGTCGGGCCATGCAGGTCTTCGGCGGGCTGGTCGCCACCGTAGCGGTGGCGCTGTGCCTGGCGTTGATCGTCGCCGTGGTCTTCGCGGCGACCCGGCACCTGCTGCCCGGCCGCGACGACTTCCGCCGGGTGGGGCTGCTCGCCGGGCTCGGCTTCGTCGTGGTGGCGCTGCTACCGGCGATCCACTTCCCGGCCAACCCGCCGGGCGTCGGCGACCCGGACACCGTCAACCAGCGCACCGGACAGTATCTGTCGTTCATCATCGCCGCGGCCGCCGTCACCTGGCTGGCGCTGCTGACCCACCGGCGGCTGACCGGCTGGGCGCGGCCGGCACCCTACCGGACGGTGGTCGCGGCGGCGCTGGCCGTCGTCGGGTACGCCCTGCTGCTGGCGCTCTGGCCGGCCACCGGGGTCGACGTGCCCGCCGACATCCCGGCGGCGCTGCTGTGGGAATTCCGACTCGCCTCGCTGGCCCAGCTCGCCACGATGTGGACGGTCCTCGGGGTGGTGTTCGGACTGCTGCTCATCCCGGCCCGGACCGGTGGTCGGCGGTCCACGCTCGCCGACGTCGCGTGACGGCGGACGACGGCGCGGCGGGCCCGGAGCACGGCCCGGCGGGCCCGGCGGCCGGGCGCCCCGTCCGGGTGACCGTCTGCCGGGGCTGCTGTTGCGGCACCCGTCGCAAACACCCGGACGTCGACCACGACCGGCAGCTCGACATCCTGCGCGCCGCCGGGTCGGTACGGGTGTCCGACTGCCTCAACGCCTGTGACCGGTCCAACGTGGTAGTCGTGCAGCCGGCGGCGCTGGCCCGCCGACTGGGCGCCCGCCCGGTGTGGCTCGGCGGTGTGCTCGACGAGACGTCACTGTCGAGTGTCGCCGAGTGGATCGCGGCCGGCGGTCCGGGCCTGGCCGCGCCGCCGGACCGGCTCGCCGGGCTGTGGTTCGCCGCCCCCCGCTGGGGAAAGTCGGCCCCGACGTCCTGACCGCCGTGGTGCCGTCGCTTGTCGGCCATCGCGATCCGGCGGCCGACAAGCGACGCCCCCGAACGCGCGCCTGCCCGGATCACGATCACCTATCGGCGCCCGGTTCGACAAGGACGGCGCGAACCGATTGCACAATCGCGCAACCGTCCGGTGCCGTGGTCTTCTCTCCTGCGGCGTTTCTGTGCTGAGCTGACCGGCGTGACACGGGGAACGGGGACCATCAGGACGCACGGCCCGACCGCGGTTGCACAACTGACCCGGTGGGGCGCCTCACCCGATGCCGATCTGGTCTACCGGGCGCTGACCATGTTCGGTGCCCGCAGCAGCGGCCAGCTCGCCCATGAGCTGGGGCTGACCCGCAAACGCGTCAAGGTCGCGCTCGACGAACTGAACGGCCTGGCGGCGGCGGTGCCGACCGCTGCCGGCTGGCGGCCGCTGCCAGCGGGTCCGGTCATCGCGCGGCTACGCCGGCCCGCGCGGCCGGTACGGCGGCAGGACGTCTGGCGCCAGCATTTCCGTACCGTGCACGGCATCGACCTGCCCGGCCCGGACGACCCGGCGGTACGCAGCCTGGGCAGCCGGACCGCCGCCCGCGACCGGGTGCGGCGGCTGGTCGCCGCCGAACGACACGAACACCTGGCCATCAACACCGAAGTGATCAGCGCGGCGGCCTCGGCGGAGGCGATCCCACTGGACCGCAGCCAACTGGACCGGGGCATCCGGGTGCGGGTGCTGCAGCGGCCGCCCACCGTCGACGACCACAGCGTCGAGCATCTCGCCCAGCTCGACGCGGCCGACCCCGAACGGGTCCGGGAGCTGCCCGACCCGCCGATCAAACTGCTGGTCTACGACCGACGCGTCGCGCTGTTCCCCGTCGATCCGCTCGACTTCGAGGCCGGATACGTCGAGCTGGTGGACCCGGTCGCGGTCCGCCAACTGTGCGACCTGTTCGACCAGCTGTGGGCGCGGGCGCACCGGTCCGGTCCAGGAGGGAGACCTGCGATCACACTGACCCCCCGTGAGCAGGCGCTGGTCGCACTCCTCGCCGCCGGGCACACCGACGCCTCCGCCGCCGAGGAACTGCGGCTGAGCCTGCGCACCGTCGCGTACACGATGCGCAACCTGATGGACCGCCTCGGCGTGGAGAACCGCTTCCAGTTGGCGATCCTGCTCGGCGCCACGGGTGTGGTCGCCCTGGCTCCGCCCACCCGTACCGCGGCACCCCGCTCGTCGTCCCACGCGGAAACGTCCGCACCGGAGGAGGAATCCCATTGACCCCCACACCTCGCCGGACCGCCGTGATGACGGCCGCGACGATCCTGATGGCAGCTACCCTGGCGTGGCTGTCGACCGCCAGCGTGTCCGCCACGCCCGTGTCCGCAGGTACGCCGACGCCGTCATGGACGGCTTCGGCTTCGCCGATCCCCACCAGCGAGCCGGCCATCACGGACTGGTGGACTCCGGCTGGCTGCGCCGCCGGCCAGTTGAGCGGCCTCGTCGCGGACCCGGACCTCGGTCCGGTGCTGCCGGGCGAGGCGACGCTCTGCACCACCTACAAGGACAAATACCGGTTCGGGGTCGCGGTGTTCCGCCCCGACGACGGGCCGACCTTCGTCTACCGCACCCAGTTGGTGCCCTACCACCCGACCGACGCCTCGCCGGTACGGATCGTGTTTCCAGGTGGGGCGCCACCGGCGAACCGGGGCGTCTGTCTGATGCGCTCGGAGCAGGTCCGCCTGGCCTGCGTCGAACTCGTCGGTGAGCCGGACGGCACGGTGGCCGCCCGGTCGATCCCGGTCGACCACCCACTGGTCGACAGAGCGATCACCCTCGATGAGCAGACCGAGTTGCCCGTGCCAAGTCCGGGCTGCGCCAACTGTGTGGCGTTCCCCGAGCAACAGTGACCGCCGGGGCCGATGGGCAGGCGCGCCACGTCCGGCTGCGGCAGCGTGCCGCAGCCGGACCGGAGACGATCAACGACCGGCCGCGCCGTAGTACGCGGTACGCATGATCTCCTGCATGTCGTCGAGCATCGGCATCCGCGGGTTGGCCGGTGCGCACTGGTCCTCGTACGCGTTGACCGCCTGCTGCGGCAGACTGGCCAGGAACGACGCCTCGTCGACCCCGACCGCCTGGAACGACGGCTCGATGCCGACCGCGTCGCGTAGCCGTTCCACAGCGGCGGCGTACGACTCGACGCCTTCGGCGGGAGTGGCCGCCGGAAGGCCGAGCATCCGGGCAATCTCCTGGAACCGTTCCGGAGCCCGGTAGTTCTCGTACTTCGGCCAGCCGGACAGCTTGCCGGGCCGCGCCCCGTTGTAACGGATCACGTGCGGCATCAGGATCGCGTTGGTCCGACCGTGGGCGATGTGGAACGTCGCACCGAGGGTGTGCGACATGGCGTGCACGATGCCGAGAAAGGCGTTGCCGAACGCCATCCCGGCGATGGTGCCGGCGTTGTGCATCTTCTCCCGGGCCTCGGGGTCGGCGGCACCGTCCCGCACCGCCTGCTCCAGGTAGGCGAAGATCAGCCGGATCGCCTGCAGGGCGAGCCCGTCGGTGTAGTCGTTGGCGTACACCGACACGTACGACTCGGTGGCGTGGGTCAACGCGTCGAAGCCGCTGTCGGCGGTCACCACCGCCGGCAGGTCGGCGGCGAGCACCGGGTCGATGATCGCCACGTTCGGGGTGAGCGCGTAGTCGGCCAGCGGGTACTTCTTGCCGGTCACCGTGTCGGTGATCACCGCGAACGGGGTGACCTCGGCCCCGGTGCCCGACGTGGTCGGGATGCAGACCAGCTTGGCCAACTCGCCCGGGGCCGGGAAGGTGAACGCCCGCTTGCGGATGTCGAAGAACTTCTCCCGCATGTCGGCGAAGACCACGCCGGGGTGTTCGTAGCGCAGCCACATCACCTTGGCCGCGTCCATCACTGAACCGCCGCCGAGGGCGATGATGGTGTCCGGCCGGAAGTGGCGCATCTGTTCGGCGCCAGCGTCCACGGTACGGATGCTCGGCTCCGGTTCGACGGTGTCGATGATCTGCAGTGCGACCCGTTCGGACCGGCCCTGCAGCACGGTAAGGATCCGGTCGACGAACCCGAGCCGGGTCATCGTCGCGTCGGTGACTACGGTGACCCGGTGCAGGTCCGGCATGTCGGCCAGGTAGCGGATCGCGTGTGGCTCGAAGTAGATCTTCGGCGGCACCTTGAACCACTGCAGGTTGTTGGTTCGCCTCGCCACCCGCTTGATGTTGAGCAGGTGGACGGCGGTCACATTGCTCGACACCGAGTTGCGCCCATAGCTGCCGCAACCCAGCGTCAACGACGGCGCGATCGCGTTGTACATGTCACCGATCGCGCCCTGCGAGGCCGGCGCGTTCCAGATGATCCGTACCGCCCTGACCCGCCGGCCGAACTCCTCGGCGAGGGCGGCGTCGCCGGTGTGGATGACCGCGCTGTGGCCGAGCCCGTGGAACTCGACCATCTGCTCGGCGTACCGGATGCCGTCGGCGTGCCCGTCGGCACGCAACACCGCCAGCACCGGGCAGAGCTTCTCCCTGGTCAACGGCTCGGCCGGGCCGACCTGGTCGACCTCGACCAGGATGATCGACGTGTCGGCCGGCACGGTGAACCCGGCCTGCTGCGCGATCCACACCGGGGACTGCCCGACGACCGCCGGGTTGAGTTTGGCTCCGGCGCAGCCCGCCGACCCGGCGGCGGCACCGAACAGCAGCTCCTCCAGTTGGCGTTTCTGCTGCGCTGTCGCCCGGTGCGCGTGCAGCTTCGCGAACTCGGCCATCGCCGGCTCGTAGATGTCGTCATCGACGATGACCGCCTGCTCCGAGGCGCAGACCATGCCGTTGTCGAACGCCTTGGACAGCACCACGTCGTTGACCGCCCGGGCCAGTTTCGCGGTCCGCTCCAGGTAGGCGGGGACGTTCCCGGCGCCGACGCCCAGCGCCGGCTTGCCCGCCGAGTACGCGGCCCGCACCATGCCGTTGCCACCGGTGGCGAGGATCAGCGCGACCCCGTCGTGGCGCATCAGCGCCCCGGTCGCCGCGACCGACGGATGCTCGATCCACTGAATGCAGTGCGCCGGCGCGCCGGCGGCGACCGCCGCGTCGCGGACCACCCGGGCCGCTTCGGCGCTGCACCGCTGGGCCGCCGGATGAAAGGCGAAGATGATCGGGTTGCGGGTCTTCAACGCCAGCAGGGCCTTGAAGATCGTCGTCGACGTCGGGTTGGTGACCGGGGTGACGCCGCAGATGACGCCGACCGGTTCGGCGATCTCGACGATGCCGCTGATGTCGTCACGGCCGACCACGCCGACCGTCTTCAGCGCCGCCATGCTGTGTGTGACGTGTTCGCAGGCGAAGATGTTCTTCACCGCTTTGTCCTCGAAGACGCCGCGGCCGGTCTCCTGCACTGCCAGCCGGGCCAGGTCGCTGTGTCGGCCGAGCGCGGCGACCGACGCCTTGCCGACGATCGTGTCGATCCGCTGCTGGTCGAATTCGGCGTAGTCGTCGAGTGCCTTGGACGCGGCCGAGACGAGAGCGTCGATCGCGACCTCTGTCTCGGCCGGCGCGGCCGGCTTGGTGTGCACCTGGACGACTGCGGTCATGCCGATCACCTCGTTCGGTCGGCACCGGCGGCACCCTGCCGCCGGTGCTCGACCTCATCGTCACGCGGTACGGTGATCGAACACTGCCGCCGTACGTCCCTGATCGCCGGGACCTAGGTCACTCCACGTCGGTCCACTCTGGCTGTCGGGCCGTACCCGGTCAGGTCGCGGAGCGGGCCGCCGCCAGCTCCCGGGCCTTGGCCGGCCAGGTCGGCAGGCTGGCGGTGGCCCGTACGCCGGCGGCGCGTACCGCCGCGCGCAGCGCCGCCTCGTCGGTCGCGCCCAACTGCTCGTACGTGCGGATCCCGGCGGACTGCAGGGCGGCGGCCATCTTCGGCCCGATGCCCTCGATGCGTCGGAAGTCGTCCGCCGGCCCCGGCTCGGCGGCAGTGGACGGCTCGGCAGTGGACGGCTCGGCAGTGGACGGCTCGGCAGTGGACGGCTCGGCAGCGGGCGGGTCGACAGCGGGTCCAGCAGCGGCAGGCTCGACGGCGGCGGCAGCGGGCTCAACGGCGGCGGCCGGCGTCGCGGGAGCAGGATCAGCGGCCGGCGCCGGCTCGGGGTCGACCGGCTCGGGGTCGACCGGCTCGGGGTCGACCGGCTTGTCGGCGGTGGGCTCGACACTGACCGGCTCGGCCGAGGCGATCGCGCCGGGCTCGGCGGGAACCTCGGTGGCGGGCTCGGTCTTGACCGGATCGGCCGGCGATGCGGGCTCCGGACGGGCCGGTTCGGCCGCCGACGGCTCCTCCGAGGTAGCAGTCGGCGGCTCGGCCACGGCAGTAGCCTCGGGCTTCACCGGGGCGTCCTTGCCGGCGGCGGACCGGCGGCTCATCACGAGCCACCCGGCGACTGCACCGAGCAACACCACGACCAGCAGAATCAGTATGTTCCCGAGGGACCAGTCCACGGCAAACCTCCAGCACCAAAAGTCAGAATCGCGAAAGGGTCTCGTTGTGGCCTTGTCGCTGTCAACCTACGGGCAGTCGCAAGGCGCTTCGAGGGCAGGTCGGTCCCGCTACTCTTCGCCAACCACAGTGGGACGGTGCGTGCCGCCGAAGAACGGAGAGCGCACCCCCTGCGGGTGCAGTTCCGCCGGGTTCACGTCACCTGAATCGACCCGCCCGGTGACCGCGCGTACCAATGTCGGCCGGTCCCATCGGCGCGCCGCCCGCAGCGGCGCCAGGGTGGTGCCCGCCGACAGCGCCACCACCAGGTCCGCCGCCTGGGCGGTCAGCCACGACGCCATGCCGAGGCCGTCGGCCAGGTCGACCCCGTGGACGGCGAGCTCGACGACCCGGGTGGCCTGGAAGTCGGTCAGCGTCATCAGGTCACCGTGCCGGGTGACGACCAGGCGGTCCGGCGGCTGCGCCGCGACCCGAGCGGTGGCGGTCGCTGCCCGCGCCGCCAGCTCGTCGACAGCGGCGGTAACCGTCCGAGCCGCCGCCCACCGCTGAGCGTCGGCGATCCGCCCACCGTCCGCATCGGGACGGAACCGTGCGTCGGGCGTGTAGTAGCCGACCGCGTCCACCGGGCCGTCGGGGCCGGCGGCGGGTGCGCTGTCGTCGAGCATCTCGACGGTACGGGACAGCGCGATCACGGTGTGCGCAAGCAGTTCCTTGACTGTCCACGGCGCGCATCTGGTCGGCCGGTCAAAGTCCGCCTCCGGTACGGCCCGTAGCGCGTCGACCGCCGCTCGACTTTCGGCGGCGTAGGCGAGGGCCACCTCGCCGGACCGCCAGATCCGCTGCACGACCCGGAACCGTTCGGCCACCACCATCGTCCGGTCGTCAACAGTGAACGTCTCGTCACCGAGAGCGGCCCGCATCGGCGCAGACTGCCAGAAGTCGATGTGCGCGCGGCGCCAGCCGGCGACGTCGGTGAACCCTTCACCTTCGTCGATGGCGTGAGCGAGGTCCACCTCGGCAAGTGGGACCACCCGTACCTCGGTGGTCTCCAGCACCGCGCAGGGCCGGTCCGCCGAGTCCACCAGAACGGACCGGTCCCCCGCGACCGGCAGCGGCTCGTCCTCGTGCCGGTACTCGAGCAGCAGCCCGGACGTGGAAGTCTTCGCACCGGTGAGGATCGCCGCGACCAGCCGGTCGCGTAGCGGCCCGGGGAACGCGAACTGGGCCTTCGGCAGGTCGTTGAGGTGGTGCGGCAGGTTCTGACCGCCACCACGGTCCGCCTCGGTCGCCACAGCGGCAGTGTACTGGCGGCGGTGCCGCCTGGTCCCACCCACGATCGTGTGCTGCCGGCCGACGACCGTCGCGCAATTGACGTGACGGCACACGACCAGGTACGCCACGATGTGCCGGTGACGATGTCAGACGCGCGTACCGTATCGCTGCACCCGATGACCCAGAGCGAGTACGACGTACGGATTCCCGCACTGGTGGCGGGTTATGCCGGTGACCTGCTGCGGTCCGGTCGGGCCACCACCGAGACGGCACTGACCGAGTCCCGCCGCCAGCACGCCGAGTTGCTGCCCGACGGGCTGGCCACCGATCGGATGCTGTTCCTCGTCGCGCGGGAGACGGGCACCGACGACGCGCGGCCGGTCGGCTGGATCTGGGTCGGGCTGCCGGATCCGGCAGAGCCGGAGCGGCCGGCCTGGATCTACAGCATCGAGGTGGACACCGCCCATCGCGGCACCGGGTACGGGCGGGCCATCCTGGCCGCTGTCGAGCCGGTGCTGGCGGCGCGCGGAGTCACCCGGCTCGGGTTGAACGTCTTCGGAGACAACCTGGTGGCCCGCCGACTGTACGAGTCGACCGGATTCACGGTCACCGCTCAGCAGATGGTCAAGCCGATCGGTTCCGCGCCGCAGGAGTCGGCGTAACGAATCCGGCGTACCGCTGCCGGCGCGACTTCACGAAGCTTGTATCTCGAGCCGCTTGAGATCGCATAGTGGACGCCGTGGAGATGAACGAGCTGTACCCCATCGGGGATGTCGCCCGACGTACCGGTCTGAGCGTCAGCGCCGTCCGGTACTACGCCGACGCCGGTGTCGTCACGCCGGCAGCCACTTCCCCGGCCGGCCACCGGCTGTACGACGTGTCGGCGATCGCCCGGCTGGAACTGGTCCGAACGCTTCGGGAACTCGACGCCGGGCTGGACGAGATCCGGCGGGTGCTGGCCGGCGAGGCGACGCTGCGCGAACTGGCCGCCACCCACCTGGCTCTGCTGACCGAGCAGGAGACCCGGCTGCGCAGCCGCCGCGCGGTGCTGTCGACCATCCTGCGGCAGGACTCCACCGCCGAGCAGGTGACGCTGATGCACAAGCTGGTCGGTATGTCGGACGAGGAACGCGATCGGCTGATCGACGAGTTCTGGGCCGAGGTCTCCACCGGCTGGGAACCACCGGAGCAGATGATGCGGTGGTGGCGGGCGGCCCGACCGGAACTGCCCGAGCATCCCACCGCGGCCCAGCTGGAGGCATGGATCGAGTTGGCCGATCTGCTCCGGGACGGCGAGGTCCGACAGGCCGTGCGCCGCGAGTTGCACCAGGTGTGCACCACCGGGGCAGGGCCGCTGATGACCTCATCGCCGATGCTGGACCGGATGGAGGCGGCTATGCCGATCGGCCAGGCGGTGATGGACGCGGCGCGGGACCGGGTACCACCGGACTCGCCGCAGGGGCGGGAGATCGCCGACCGGTGGATGGGCTGGCTGACCGGCGTATTCGCGACACCGGACAGCCCGGGTCTGCCGGACACCCCCGAGTTCCGGATCCAGACGGCCGACCACATGCTCGCCGGCGCGGTGTGGGACCGTACACCGCCGGATCCACAGGGACCATTCGACCGGTACATGGCGCTGGTCACTGCCGTCAACGGCGTGGAGCCGGAACGGTTCCCGTTCGAGTGGCTGGCCGAGGCGCTGCGCGCGTCCGCCCCACCGGTCTGCTGATCGCGGCGGCCATGCCCGGATTGGAGACTGGCATCATGCTGCTGAACGGGAAGCCTGTCGATCTGGATCACCTGAGGATCCTGGGTCTCACCAACTACGGTCACTTCACGTCCATGCGAGTGGACGCCGGCCGGGTGCGCGGACTCGCACTTCACCTCGACCGGCTGACAAGGGACTGCCGCGCACTCTTCGGCGCGGAACTCGATCAGCACGAGGTTCGCAGCTATGTCCGTCAAGTGGTGGGTTCCGCCGAGTCGACCGTCGCCAGGGTGACGGTGTTCGACCCGGACCTCGACCTGGGGTATCCCGCCAGCGCATCACGCCCTCAGGTGCTCGTCACCACGCGAGCGGTGTCGTCGGTCCCACCACGACCGCTGGTGCTCGCCACTCGCTGCTACGAGCGGGACGTACCAGCCGTCAAGCACCTCGGCCTGTTCGCGACGATCTTCCACCGCCGACAGGCTCAACTCGCTGGGTTCGATGACGTGCTGTTCGTGGACAGGGAGGGTTTCATCTCCGAGGGGGCGACCTGGAACGTCGGCCTGATCGAAGGCGACGAGATCGTCTGGCCACAGGCACCGGTGCTGCCGGGAATCACGATGGCATTGATCCAGCAGGTACGCGCCGGGCTCGAGCGCCGCGTCGACGTGTCGGAGCTGGATCGCTACACCGCGGCGTTCACCACCAACGCCGCGGTTGGCGTCCGGGCTGTCACCGCGATCGACGCCACCCGATGGTCCGACATGACTCCGCTGGTCGAGCAGATCCGCAAGGACTACAGCGCCATCCCCGGCGAACCGCTCTGATGCGCTGCACGTCGGTACATACACCTGCCCCCGGGCAGTGCGGCGCTGCCGCATCCTCCATGTTGCGATCTGCCGGCGCCGCACTGTGACCCGGGTAACACCCTGTCATGCCGGGTCGGGGTGTCTCGTCTGTGGTGGTGAGGACGACGAGTGGAGACCACCCGATGACGACCCGTACCGAACGGCGGCGGTAGTCGGCCATGCCGCCCACCGAAATCTACGACGAACTGCGCCCGTGGGCGTTCACCATCGCCTACCGGATGCTCGGCAGCGTCAGCGAGGCCGAGGACGTCACGCAGGAGACGTTCCTGCGGATGCACCAGAGTGCGCTGCGGGGCGAGGCGATCGCCTCACCCCGGGCGTACGCCGCCACGCTGGCCACCCGGTTGGCCATCGACCAGCTCCGCTCGGCCCGGGTCCGTAGGGAACGTTACGTCGGCGAGTGGCTGCCTGAGCCACTGGTCACCGATCCCACACCGGCCGAGCAGGCGGAGACCGCCGATTCACTGTCGCTGGCCTTTCTCGTCCTGCTGGAGAGCCTGTCAGCGCAGCAGCGCGCCGCGTTCCTGCTGCGCGAGGTGTTCGACTACCCGTACCCGCAGGTGGCCGAGATCGTCGGCGCCGACGTGGACGGTGCCCGGCACCTGGTCGCCCGAGCGCGGGAGAAGATCCGCGCGCGTCGACCGCGCTACCACGCCAGCCGGCGGCAACGCGACGAGCTGGCCCGACGGTTCTTCGCTGCCGCCCAGCAGGGCGACCTGCCGGCGTTGGAGCAGTTGCTGGCGCAGGACGTGGCCATGCACGGCGACGGCGGCGGCAAGGTTCCCGCGCTGCCCCGGCCGGTGTACGGGCGTACCCGGGTGGCCCGCGTCCTGGCGACCTGGCTGCCCCGGCTGCCGGATCTCGGGGTACGGCTGAGGCCGGTCTCGGTCAACGGACAACCCGGCGTGGCCGCCTACGACCCGCAGGACCAGCTGGTCGGGGTCATTGGGCTGGACATCGCCAACGGGCGGGTCCGCGCAATCCACTCCATCGCCAACCCGGACAAGTTGCGGCACCTGGGCCCGGTCGGCGACCCCACCACCGTGGTACGTGCCGCTCGCGACCGATCGAAAGGACAACCATGAATCTCATACTGTGGATCGTCACCGGCTGGCTGGCCGTCGTCATGGTGGTCAGCACCGGGAAGGTGCTGGTGCCCCGGGAGAAGCTGGCCTCGATGGGTCGGGCCGGGGAGTGGGTGATGGACTTCAGCCCTCGCGCGCTGTGGGTCATCACGATCCTGGAGCTGTTGGCCGCAGCAGGGCTGATCCTGCCGGCGGTGCTCGGCATCGCCCCGGTCCTGGTGCCGGTGACCGCGGTCTGCGTCGCGGTGCTGTTCACCGGTGCGGCGACCATGCGGCTGCGACGCGGCGAACGCCTGACGGCCCTGCCCGACCTGGTCTATGCCGCGATGGCCGCCTTCGTCGCCTGGGGCCGGTTCGGTCCCGCGCCGTTCACCGGCTGAGTTGATCCGACTCCGCCGGGCCGGTCCGCCCGGCGGAGTCGGAGATGCTCAACCCGTCGGCACGGCGATCCGCAGGCTCAGCGCGCCGTGCAGGTCGAGCCAGACGTCGACCGGGCCGCGTACCAGTCGCAGCAGCACCCCGGTGCAGTGCGGGCAGCGGGCGACCAGGCCAGGCGCGTCGGAGTAGACCATCAGGGCGGCGAGCGGTCCGGCCCGCCCGCAGCTGGCGCAGCGGCCGATCGCGGTGGTGACGTCCACCGCGAAGATCTCGCCCAGCGGACCGGCCAGCGCGTTACCGTCCAGGTGGTGCTCGTCGGGCAGGTGCTGCTCGTCCGTCATGTGACGTCCGTCGGGCAGCACCGACGTCACGGGCTGGTCGGTCATGTCAACCTCCGGTGGGTCCGAATCGTTCGGTGCGGACGCGGCGGGGGTCGTGCCCGAGGGCGATCAGGATGTCGGCGACCGTCTCCACGAAGCCGGTCGGCCCGCAGACATAGCAGGCCGGTTCGAGCATGGCCGGCCAGCCGTCGGTGTTGACCCGGGAGACTCCGATCCGGCCGACCTGGCCGGGCCAGCCCTCGGGCGCCTCCCGGGTGTAGACGTAGCTGACGTCGAGACCGGCGTCGTCGCGGGCGCGGCGGCGCAGCTCGTCGGCGTAGTAGACGTCGGCCGGGGTACGCACCGAGTAGATGAGCCGGAACGGTACCCGGCTTCCGGCGGCCCGTCGGGCGCGGATCATCGCCATCAGCGGCACGATGCCGGAGCCGCCGGCGATCAACAGCACCGGATCGGTCGTGTCCGGTCGCCACACGAACCAGCCGCCGACCGGTCCGCGGATCTCCACCGGGTCACCGACGGCGTACGGGCCGGCCAGGTAGCCGGAGACCTCGCCGTCGGGCACCCGCTGCACGGTCAGCTCGACCCGGTCGCCGTCGGCCGCGTTGGCGACCGAGTAGCTGCGCTGTGCCTGGTAACCGTCGGCGGCGGTGAGCCGCACGTCGACGTGCTGGCCGGGCAGGTGTCCGGGCCAGTCCGGCACGTCGAGCAGCAGGGTACGGGCGGTCGTCGTCTCGTCGCGGACGGCGGCGAGGCGGGCCACCCGCCAGCTCAGTCGCCCTGGTACCGCTGCTCGCGCCATGGGTCACCGTAATCGTGGTAGCCGGCGGTCTCCCAGAAGCCGGGTTCATCGTCGGTCAGCAGCCGGATGCCGTGCACCCATTTGGCCGACTTCCACAGATAGAGGTGCGGCACCAGCAGCCGGGCCGGGCCGCCGTGCTCCGGGCTCAGGTCGGCGTCGTCGTAGCGGTAGGCGATCCACGCCTGCCCGTCGAGCAGGTCAGCCAGTGGCAGGTTGGTGGTGTAACCGCCGTACGAGTGGGCGAGGGCGTAGTCGGCGCTGGTGTCGATGTCGGCCAGCAGGGTGTCGAGGGAGACGCCGTGCCAGCGGGTGCCGAGCTTGGACCACTTGGTCACGCAGTGCAGGTCGACGGTGACGTCCTCACTGGGCAGGTCGAGCAGCTCCGGCCAGCTCCACCGCTGCTCGGTGCCGTCCTCGGTGGTGACCACGAACTGCCAGCCGGCGACGTCGATGCGCGGGGTCGGGCCGGCGGACAGCACCGGGAAGTCCTCGGTCAGATACTGTCCCGGCGGCAGGGTGACAGCGCCGGGAGAACGTGGACGGCCCTGGAACCCGGGCGACACGATACCCATCGGACCGTCGTACCACCTGGCCGGGCGCTTCCGCCAGCGTCGGCGGGGATTGCACCCGTCCGAGGTGCCGGGCCGCGCGCACCTGGCAAAGGCCGAACGCGCGCACCTGTCAAAGGTCGAACAGGTCCCGCATCGCCTCTTCCAGGCGGGCCATGCTGGCACCGGTGACCATGCCGACCCGTTCCGCCCCGGAGCGGCCGGAGATGCGGCGCATCCGGTTGACCACGACGACTCCGGACAGCGGGTCGGTCTCGGCCAGCGGCACCACGAACGGAGGCAGGCTGGTGGCGCCGCGCTGGCGGACGATCGGCGCGCAGTACGGGGCCGCCCTGGGTCGCTCGTTGTGCGTGTCGCCGGACAGCACCACCACCCGGTAGCGCAGGTCGGAGCGCTCGCCGACGGTCCAGATCTCGCCGCGGTTCACGCCGCGTCAGACAGGTCGGACCAGCCGGACTCCAGCGTGTCGGCGAGTTCGTCGAAGCCGTCCAGTTCGTCGCGGACCTCCGGGTTGGCGGCCAGCCACTCCTCGTGTGCCCGGGCGGCGTCGCGGCGCGCTTCCCGGCGGGCCGCCCGGTCGATCCAGTCGGAGAGCGTCATCCCGTCCCGTTCGGCAGCGGCCCGCGCCCTGGCCAGGGTCTGCGGGCTCAGCCGCAGGGTGACCATCTCTGCCATGTCGCGATGGTACGACCAGTGCGGCCGGTGTGCTGCCCCGGCCCGGCCCGGGTCGGCGGGCATGTCGCGGAGTTGTAACGTTCAAGTCAGCCATTGACGCACATGTAACTGACTCCTAACCTACGTTGACAAGCGCTTCCTGTGGCCCCTAACACATGGTTACGCACCTGCTGGTCGGCTCGGATCCGGAGGTTTCTGATGGCAATATTGAAACGATTCACCAGGTCGCTGGCCATCGCTGCCGCCCTCTCGCTGGTCGCCACCGGCACCGTCGCCTGCGGCGACGACACCGAGTCGGGCGAGGTCGCGCTGCGCTACTCCTGGTGGGGCAACGCCGATCGGGCCGACCTGATGCAGCAGGCGATCGACCTGTTCGAGGAGCAGAACCCGGGCATCACCGTGACGCCGAGCTTCCAGGAATACGAGGCGTACTGGCAGAAGCTGACCACCGAGACCGCCGGCGGCAACATGCCGGACGTCCTGCAGATGGACTTCTCCTACCTGCGCGAGTACGCCGACCGGGGAGTGCTCGGCGGTCTCGACGAGCACGTCGGCACCGACCTCGTCCTCGACGACCTGCTGGCCGGGTTCGACGGCGCCGGCGCGGTCGACGGCACGCTGTACGCGGTCCCGGTCGGCGGCAACACCTGGAGCATGTTCTACAACCCGGCGCTGTTCGAGCAGGCCGGGGTGCCCGCGCCGGCGATCGGCTGGACCTGGGAGGACTACCACGCCGCGATGGCCACCATCAAGGCCGAGACCGGCACCTACGGCGGCGGCAACTACACAGGGGTGATCTACAACCTTGAGGCGCAGCTGCGTCAGGAGGGCGGGGCGTTGTTCACCGAGGACGGCCGCCTCGGCTTCAGCAAGGAACGGCTGGCGCGGTTCTGGCAGCAGGGCATGGACCTGATCGAGCAGGACGTGGTCCTGCCGGTGGAGACCGCCGTCCAGATCAAACCGGCCTCCCTCTGGGTCGACGACCTTGCCGCCTCCGACCTCAGCTGGGACAACTTCCTCACCCGGTACGCGGGCGAGACCGACACCGAGATCAGGCTGGGCCCGGTGCCCAGCGACAACCCGGGACAGCTCGGGCAGTACCTCAAACCGGCGATGCTGCTGAGCACGTCGGCCGGCACCGAGCACCCGGAGGCGGCTGCCAGACTGATCTCCTTCATGATCAACGACCCGGAGGTGGGTCGGATCTTCGGCGGCAACCGTGGCCTGCCGGCCACCAACGCCCAGCGGGACGCGGCCGAACTCGACGGGCCGCTGGCCGCCGTGGCCGCCTACGAGGAGACCATCGCCGACCAACTCACCCAGGCACCACCGGCGCCTCCGCGCGGTGCCGGCAGCATCGAGGCAGCGTTCATCCGGATCAGCGAAGAGCTGCACTACGGGCGGATCGGCGTAGCAGAGGCGGTCGACCAGCTCTTCGCCGAAGCCGAGGAAATCCTCGAGCCCTGATCCGTACGCGGTGACCAGCCCGAGGAATCCGATGACAAGCTCCACCGTCGACTCCGCCCGGCCCGCGGCAGCCGACCGCCGTAGACCGGCGACGCCGCCATCGGGTCGCCGCAACGGCGACCCGGTGGCCGGTTACCTGTTCCTGTCCCCCTGGATCGTCGGCATGCTGCTGCTGACGGTCGGCCCGATGGCGGCCTCGCTGTACCTGTCGTTCACCGACTACAACCTGTTCACCACGCCGGGATGGGTCGGGCTGGACAACTACCGCCGGCTCTTCGACGACGACCGGTGGCTGCAGTCGGTCCGGGTCACCGCTGGATACGTGCTGCTCGCCGTACCGTTGAAGCTCGCCGCGGCGCTGGCGGTGGCGATGCTGCTCAACCAGCGCCGCCGCGGCCAGGGTTTCTACCGGGCAGCGTTCTACGGGCCGTCGTTGATCGGCGCCAGCGTCAGCGTCGCCATCGTCTGGAAGGCGCTGTTCAGCGACGACGCGGTGGTCGACCGACTGCTGAGCTCGGTCGGCCTGGACAGTGGCGGGTGGGTCGGCAATCCCGACTTCTCGCTGCTCATGCTGGTGCTGCTGGCGGCCTGGCAGTTCGGCGCGCCTATGGTGATCTTCCTCGCCGGGCTCAAACAGGTGCCGGCCGAGCTGTACGAGGCAGCCGAGGTGGACGGCGCCGGCCGGGCGCGTCGGTTCTGGTCGGTGACCCTGCCGATGATCTCACCGGTGCTGTTCTTCAACCTGCTGCTGGAGACGATCAACTCGTTCCAGATCTTCACCTCGGCGTACGTCATCGGCGGCCGCAACGGCAGCCCTGCCGGCTCGACCCTGTTCTACACGGTTTACCTCTATGACCGGGGCTTCACCGACTTCCGGATGGGCTACGCCTCGGCGATGGCCTGGATGCTACTGCTCGGCGTGGGGCTGGTGACCGCGATGCTGTTCCGGACCGCCCGTGGCTGGGTCCACTACTCGGGAGACGACCGATGACCCCCGCGTCCCGGGCGGCGGGTGCCGCCACCCGGCGGCGTCGCCTCGGCAGCGTCGGCTGGCATCTGGCGGCGGTGGCGCTGCTGGCGGTGATCCTCTACCCGGTGGTCTGGGTCGTCTCCGCCTCGTTCAAACCGTCCGGGTCGATCGTCGGCAGCCTGGAACTGTTTCCCCAGGACCCGACGCTGGGTAACTACCAGCGGGCGGCCGAGGGCATGGCCGGTATCAGCGTGCTGCGGTTCTTCTGGAACTCGGCGGTGCTGGCGGTGCTCGCCGTGGTCGGGACGGTGGCGTCGTCGGCCCTGGCCGGCTACGCCTTCGCCCGGCTACGGTTCCGTGGCCGTACCGTCCTGTTCGTACTGATGATCTCGACCCTGCTGCTGCCGTTCCACGTGCTGATCGTCCCGCAGTACGCGGTCTTCCAGAAACTCGGTCTGGTCGACACCTACGTGCCGCTGCTGGCCGGCAAGTTCCTCGCCGCCGAGGCGTTCTTCGTCTTCCTGATGGTCCAGTTCATGCGCGGCATCCCGCATGAACTGGACGAGTCGGCCCGGATCGACGGCGCCGGGCCGTGGGGCATCTTCTGGCACGTGGTGCTGCCGTTGTCCCGGCCGGCGATGGTCACCACGGCCATCTTCACCTTCATCTGGACCTGGAACGACTTCCTCGCCCCGCTCATCTACCTCAGCACCCCGGACAAGTACCCGTTGCCGTTGGCGCTGCAGCTCTACATCGATCAGACCACGCTGTCCGACTACGGTGCGTTGATGGCCATGTCGATGCTCGCGCTGCTGCCGGTCATCGGGTTCTTCCTGTTCTTCCAGCGGCTGCTGGTGGACGGGGTCGCCACCTCGGGGTTGAAGGGATGAGCGCCACCGGCCGCGACGACCTCGCCACCACCGCCGGAGCCGGTGTGCGTGGCGCCCGCTTCGCGTTGTTCGGTGAGACCCTGCTGGTCGGAGTGCTGGTGCTGGTCAGCTTGCTGCCGCTGGTCACGCTGCTGGCCGCGCTGGCCGCCGGGTGCGCGCAGCTGCGGGCGTACGTCGACGACGCCGGCAGCACCCGGCTCGGTGCCTTCGGCGTACGGTTGCGGACCGCGCTGCCCGGCAGCTGGCCGTGGTCGCTCGCGGCGGTCGGGGCCGGGCTGCTGCTGTACTTCGACGCGGCGGTGGTACGCACCGGCCAGTTGCCTGTCGGTGAGCTGGTGGCGGCGGCCTGCCTGCTCACCGCGGTCGGTCTGGGCGCCGTACTGTTGCGGGCCGCCGCTGGCTGGCACCCGGGCGCGGCCTGGCCGGCGCTGCTGCGCGCCGCGGTGCGCACGCTGCGGACCGACCCCGGCGGTACGGTGCTGCTGACGCTCGCCCTCACCGGTCTGGTCCTGGTCACCTGGCAGCTGGTCCCGCTGGTGGTGCCGATGACCGGCTGTGTACTGCTCGCCGCGGTCGCGGTGCACCGCCGTGGGGCGGCACCGGCTGGACCCGACTGACCCGCTGGCCCGTCGGATGGACAGCCGACGGTCAGTCGTGCAGCTGGGCGAGGTGCCGCATCTTGTTCATCGCGTCCAGCGCGGCGACCTTGTACGCCTCGGCGAGGGTCGGGTAGTTGAACACGGCGTCGACGAAGTAGTCGACGGTGCCGTTGCAACCCATCACCGCCTGCCCGATGTGCACAAGTTCGGTGGCGCCGGTGCCGAAGATGTGCACGCCGAGCAGTTGCCGGCTGTCCGGGGCGACCAGCAGCTTGAGCATCCCGTACGAGTCGCCGACGATCTGCCCGCGGGCGAGCTCCCGGTAGCGGGCGACCCCCACCTCGAAGGGCACCCGGTTGTCGGTGAGCTGGTCCTCGGTGCTGCCGATGAAGCTGATCTCCGGGATCGTGTAGATGCCGATCGGTTGTAGCTGCGGCATGCCACGGGCTGGTTCACCACAGGCGTGGTGGGCGGCGAGCCGGCCCTGCTCCATCGAGGTGGAGGCCAGGGCGGGAAAACCGATAATGTCCCCCACCGCGTAGATGTGCCCGGCCGTGGTCTGGAAGTTCTCGTTGACCTGGATCCGGCCCCGGGTGTCGGCGGTCAGGCCGGCCCGCTCCAGATCGAGGTCACCGGCGACGCCCTGGCGCCCGGCGGAGTACATCACGGTGTCGGCGGCAATCCGCTTGCCGCTCTCCAGCACCGCGACCGCCCCGCGCTGGTGGCGCTGCACCGACGCCACCTCCTCACCGAAACGGAAGGTGACCGCGAGGTCGCGCAGATGATACTTGAGCGCTTCGACGATCTCCAGGTCGCAGAACTCGAGCATCCGGTCCCGCCGCTCCACCACGGTGACCTCGGTGCCGAGCGCGGCGAACATCGAGGCGTACTCGATGCCGATCACCCCGGCTCCGATCACCAGCATCGACTGCGGCACCTGTTCGAGGTTGATGATGCCGTCCGAGTCGATGATGGTCCGCTCGTCGAAGTCGACGCTGGCCGGGCGGGCCGGGCGGGTGCCGGCCGCGATCACGATCTTCTCGGCGGTGACCTTGTTTCCGTGGCCGGTCGCATCGGTCACCACCACGGTGTGCGCGTCATCGAACCGCGCCGTGCCGGTCATGATCCGTACCCGGTTGCGGGTCAACTGGCTGCGGGTCACGTCGATCTCGCGCCCGATCACGTGCTGCGTCCGGGCGGCCAGATCACTGACCGTGATGTGATCCTTGACCCGGTAACTCTGACCGTAGACCTCGCGCTGGTTGAGGCCGGTCAGGTAGAGGACGGCCTCGCGCAGGGTCTTGGAGGGGATGGTGCCGGTGTTGATGCACACGCCGCCGAGCATGTGCGCGCGCTCGACGACCATGACGCTCCGGTCGAGCTTCGCCGCGGCGATCGCCGCCTTCTGTCCACTGGGGCCGGATCCGATCACGAGCACGTCGACGTCATACACCGGCCCAGTCTGACAGGCCCGGGTTTCCGGATGCTTACGACCACCCCTGTCCGTCCGGACGACCTGGGGCGATGGACGGGTTGCCTTCCGCAGCGAAAAGCCTACTATGGGGCAGCACATGAAGGCGACGTGTATGAATATATGACGGCACAGGCGTTGATGTCCGCTATGCCGTAGGCCACCGCTTCCCTCGCCAGTCGGAGCTCCGCCCGCCCAGTCGGACCTGAGAGGCACTACCGTGAGCCACCCCTACCGCACCGCTGCTGACCACTCCGGATTCTCCCCCTCCCGCCGCTCCCGCCGCCGGCCCGTCTGGCTGTGGGTCACCGCGCCGGTCGTGCTGGCCGTCCTGGTCATCGGGATCGGCGCGCTGACCAGGGGCGAGCAGTCGCAGGCGACGCCGACGCCGACAGTCGACGAGAGCACATCGCAGACCCCACCGGCCGACACCGAAGGCTGGCAGGCATGCCAGGACCTGCGTGAGATCAGCGCGGCCGAGCTCGACCACGACGTCAATCGGGAGATCGGCCGGCAGGCACAGGCGTCGACCGACGCCACACTGGCCGCTCGCGGAAAAGACCTGGTGGACGCCGCCCGAGCCGCCGCCGACCAGGAGCCGATCGAGGGGAACCTGACGATCTCGGCCGCGCAGGTCGACCTGCGCGAGGCCTGCGACCGCGCGTTCGGCCCGGCCTGACCCGCGCACACTGCCGGTCGGCCGAGGGCTAGCCGGCCGGAGCCGGCCGGCGCCACGTGTCGAAGGCGATTCGCACCGCCTGTTCCACCGCCGCGATGCCGGCATCCAGCGAGTCGTGGTGGTCGGACAGCACCGCCACCAGCCAGTCGTGGTCGTCCTCGACGATCCGCCCGATGCTGTTGACCAGCCAGCGTCCGTCATGATCGTCGACGGTGTCCCAGCCGTTCTTCACCCAGGTACGGGAGCCGGTCGTACCGGCACCGACCGGCACCCCCCACCGCTGTCCGTCGCCCACCCGACCCATCAGGTCCAGCACCAGGCCCCGGTCCGCCGGTCGCAGCGGGCTCTCCTCGTCGACCAGCACTCGGAGCAGCCGGACCTGGTCGGCTGAGGTGGTGACGGTCGTTCCCCAGGCCGACCTCGGTCGGGTCCGGGTCAGGCCGAGCTCGGTGTTGACCCGGTCCAGTCCGGAGACGCCGCCGATGGCGGCGAAGAGTTCACTGGCCGCCGCGTTGTCACTGGCTGTGATCATGGCCTCGGCCCGATCGCGTTGCACGGCGGTCAACGGGATCCCGTCCCGGTCCAGCAGCAGGGCAGTGAGAATCTCCACCTTGACGATGCTCGCCGTCTGGAACTGGAGCTCGTCACCGGTACGGAACCCGGCCCCGGTGCCGCGCTCGACAGCCGCGAAGCTGAACTGGCCGGGCAGGCCGGCGGCGTACCCGCGTACCTGTCGGGCCGCCAGCGCCGCCCGGCGGCGCTGCTCCGCCACGACGTCCGGGGTCCGCACCGCAGAGGTCGGCACGGCCACCACCGTACCCGGCCCGCCAGCGGCCACCCGACCGCCGGTCACCGGCAAACCGGCGGCAGCCCGCCACCCGTAGCCGAGGCCACCTGCGGCGAGCAGGCCGAACAGGCCGAAGCCGAGCAGTGACCGACGAGATGTCCCGCCACGGGAGTCGGCGCGTCGGCCGGACATCGCGGTACGCCGGCCGGGGTGCCGGGCGTCCGTCGCGGTTCGCCGGGCAGGGTGCCGGGAGTTCCCGGACCGGCCGGACCGACCCGCGAGGCGACCACTGGCCGGGCCTTCTCCGATGATCACGTACGCCCCCAGATCCGGTGCTGTCCGCTCTGCCGCCGGTGGTACGGGCATCGCACGGCGGACGTTCAAATCGACGGCTCAGCGGGGGGCGTGTCCGGGCGCGACCGGGTGCAACGCATAAGGTGGCGGGCATCCTCCCGATGACGGACAAGGCGGATCGACGATGGCGGACACGGCTGCGGTTGGCACGCTCGGCGCTGGCGACCATGCCTGTCTCACCTTCTCCGACCAGGAGGAGCGACTGGACCTGGTGGCGGCCTTCGTGCGTGGCGGGCTGCGGGCCGGGCAGAAGGTGGTCTGCTGGACCGACTCGGTGAGCCCGGACGAGCTCGCCGGTGAGCTGCACGACCGCGCGGTACGGCCTGGATCGGCCCTGCGCCGGGGCCAGCTGCGCATCGCCTCGGCCACCGAGTCGCTGCTCGGCGGGGCACCGGCCGACGCTGGGGCGATGGTGCGGACGCTTGCGCGGGAGGCGCGGCAGGCCAGCGACGAGGGGTACGCCGGCCTGCGGGTGACCGCCGACATGTGCTGGGCGACCCGCCCGGCCGCCGCAGCCGATCAACTGGTCGAGTTCGAGACGCTGGTCGCCGACCTGTTCGCACACGGCCAGCTCTGTCTGATCTGCCAGTACGACCGGGAGCGGTTCGACGCCGTCACGCTGGCGTTCGCCGCCCGGGCCCATCCCCGGACCGTCGCCGCTCAGGTCTACCTGGAGCATCCGCTGCTGCGGGTCTGCCGGCAGTACAGCCCGGCCGGCCTGCGCATCGCCGGTGAGCTGGACTACCGGCACAAGGATGTGCTCGAGCTGGCGCTGGCCGAGTCGGTACGGATCGACCGCCACCTGCACATCAACCTGACCGGGCTGGACTACATCGACGGCGCCTGCGCCGGGATCATCCTGGCTGCCGCACGGGCGTTGCCGAGATCGCGCCGGATGACGGTGTCCTGCCGACGGCTGGTCGGTACCGTGCTGTCCCTGGTCGGCGCGGATGACGTGGCTCAACTCCGGGTACAGAGACGCCATGAGCAGCCCTGATCCCACCTCGCTCGGCATCGGGGGACGGCCGGCGGACACTCCGTCCCCGGCCGGTGCCGTCGACCAGCCGTTCGACCGGGACGGTCTGTACGGCCTACGGGCTACGCTCAGCGCACACGCTCCCGGGCTGGACATCTCGGCTGAGCAGACCGAGCATCTGCTCATCGTCGCCGGGGAACTCGCCACCAACGCGATACGCCACGGCGGCGGCAGTGGCCGGCTCCGGTTGTGGCGCCGCGACGACGTCCTGTACTGCCAGGTCAGCGACGACGGGCCGGGGATGCGTGACCCGCAGGTGGGAACCGTTCCGCCGGACCAGGCGCGGGCCGGTGGTCGGGGGATCTGGATCTGCCGGCAACTCTGCTCCGAGTTGATCATCGATCGTGCCGAACCGGGGCCGGGGGCGGTGGTCACCGCGGTGATCAGCCTGGCCCGGCCGGCCGGCCGGTGACCGACGGTCCGGGGGCGCGGATGCTGGCGTCAGAAGGCGAGGACCGCGACCACGGCGAGGTAGCCGCCGAACAGCAGGGTGCCTTCGAAGCCCAACCGGCCCCAGCCACGGACCTGCCGGGCCAGCAGCCCACCGAGCAGCACCGTGGTCATCAGTAGCGCGGCAGAGGTGAGGAACAGTTCGTCCGGACCGGCCGCGTGGTAGATCGACCCGGGGCGGTAGAAGACGTCAGCGACCACCAGGTTGAGTGCGTCGAGGCAGTTGCCGCCGAGGACGGCGGCGACCGCGAGGGTCACCGCGCCGCGCCGTACCGCCGCGATCGCGGTGATCGTCTCCGGCAACGCGTTGACCAGGCCCATGAGCACCCCGCCGACGAATCCGGCCCGTAGCCCGGTCGCCTGCACCAGACTCTCGGCGGCGAGTGCGGTCAGCCAGCCGCTGGCGGCGACGGCCAGCCCGACGAGAGCGAACCGCACCCACAGCCGACGCAGTGGACGGTCATCGAGGAGACCGTGGCTCTGCGGCAGATCCCGGCGGGTCTCGTTGGTGTCGACGGCTTGCCAGTAGGGCGTAACGTCGGTGGAGTGGACGATCATGACGCCGCCGAGGTAGCAGCCGACCATGATCATCGAGACCGGGTGGACGCCCGCCACCGCGCCGTCCGGGGTGTAGGTGGCCAGCAGCGCCAAGGCCAGCAGCGCCAGCAGCAGGCAGCCGAAGAGCAGGTTGGACAGCGAAGCGGCGGCGTGTTCGAGGTTGACTCGCCGGTAGAACAGGTCGGCCACCGCGATTGCGGTGGTCTGCGCGGCGATGCCGCCGACGGCGTTGCTGTAGGCCAGTTGCGGAGCGTCACTAACCGCGGTCACCGCAGTCATCACGATCCCGGACAGCGACGTCGCCAGACCAAAGAAGACCGCACCGAAGACCGCTTCTCCCCAGCCGGTCCGGTCGGCGAGCGCGTCACCCACGGCGACGAGCCGGATCCCACCCGCCACCGTCACCACTCCGGCGATCGCGAACGCGGCTATCGACCAGGAGACAGGCCAGCCCGCCGTCACCAGGAAATCCGGCATAGGCGCATTTTTTCACATTGTCCGGCAGTCACATGCGATATCACCGGACCACGCCGACAACCGCCCACGACAACCCGTCATGATCGATCAGGATAAACTGAACACCTGCCATAGTATCCACACTGGATGCCCTAAATGCCGGTACCGGCAGGGCACGGCCCGTCAACCGAGAACCGAGAGGAATGTACGTGGTATTCAAGAAGATGCTGGGCGCTCTGGGAATCGGCGCTCCCAGCGTCGACACGGTGCTACAGAACCCCAACGCCCGGCCGGGCCTTGCCCTCACCGGGCAGGTGAACATTACTGGCGGCAGCCACGACGTGCAGCTGGACCAGATAACGGTCAGCTTGGTCACCCGGGTTGAGGTGGAGGCCGGCGGCGAGGACCACAACGCCCTGGCCGAGTTCCACCGGTTCCCCGTGTCCGGCGGCATCCACCTGCGCGAAGGCCAGCAGTTGTCGTTGCCCTTCCAGTTCCCGGTGCCGTGGGAGACCCCGGTGACCGACCTCTACGGGCAGCGCCTGCACGGCATGACCATGGGTCTGCGGACCGAGGTCGCCATCCCGGGGGCGATCGACCGAGGCGACCTCGATGCGGTGCACATCTACCCGCTGCCGTTGCAGGAGCGCATCCTGGAGGCGTTCGCCCGGCTCGGCTTCGCCTTCAAGGGCGCCGACCTGGAGTACGGGCGGCTGCACGGCGTGCCCCAGACCCTGCCGTTCTACCAGGAGATCGAGTACTACGCCGCACCCCAGTACGCCGGCGGCATCAACGAGGTCGAGCTGACCTTCGTGGCCAGCGAGTACGGCATCGACGTCGTGCTGGAGTTCGACAAGCGCGGCGGTCTTTTCCGGCCGGGGCACGACTCGTACGGCCGCTACCGGGTCAGTCACACAGACGCCGACCAGGTGGACTGGACCGCCCAGGTCGACACCTGGGTCCGCCAGGCGCTCTCCCAGCGTCAGTCGCTGATCGGCGGGTACGGCGCGCCCGGTGGGCATTACGGCGGGCACCATGGCGGGTCGGGAATGGGTGGGGCCGTCGCCGGCGCGGTCGGCGGCGCCGCGCTCGGCTTCGCCGGCGGGATGATCGCCGGCGAGGTCTTCGACTCGTTCGGCGGGGACGACGACTCGGGTGAGGAGTTCGAGGAGGAGTGACCATCAGCCGGGCGTTGGTGCTCCGGTCGGGGCACCAACGCCCGGCGACGCGGCGATGCCACCAGGTCACCGCGGTACCCGGCACACAATCGAGAGAGATCCGACCCGCGCCCAAATTATCCACTGCGGACACCCACCACCGATGGTTCGGCAATTCGACTGGGTCATTCGACAGCTGACGTTGCAATGCTGAGCGACATAGACGTAGGTTGAGGTCAGCCGACCGACGTACACGGCCAACCCGTTCCGAGCGGCGGCATTCGGTACGACCGGCGAGGGTGGCGACTTTGCGTATCCGGGTCCTCGGTCAGGTCTGCGCCTGGCGCGACGGTGAACAACTGGATCTCGGACCAACGGCTCAACGGGCCATCCTGGGACTGCTCGCGATCGCGGCCGGACAGCCGGTGCGGGCGGCAGAGATCTCGGCCGCGGTCTGGGCCGACCGGCAGCCGCCACCGACCGCCCGGAACGTGATCCAGACCCACATCAAGCACCTGCGGCGACGGCTCGAACCCGACCGGCCGCCCCGCGCTCCGAGCACGGTGCTCCCCCAGGTCGGGGACGGCTACGCGCTGCGGCTACCCGCTTCGGAGATCGACGCGGAGGTCTTCCGCCACCGGCTCACCGCGGCGGCCGGTCTGCAGCGCAACGGCGAACTGAGTCGTGCGGCTGACGAGCTCGAACAGGCCCTCCGGCTGTGGCTCGGCCCGCCGATGGCCGACATACCGACGTTGGCCGAGCATCCCCGGGTCGTCGCGTTGCTCGAGGAGCGGCACACCGCCCTGGCACGGTACGGCGACATCATGATCGCCGCCGGGCGGGCCGCCGAGGCGGTGGCCGCTCTGGAGGAGGCCGCCGCCGCACAGCCGCTGGACGAGGCGGCACAGGCCCGACTGATCCGGGCGTATCACGCCGCAGGACACCGTGCCCGGGCGTTCCACGCGTACCACCGGGTGCGCCGGCACCTGACCGACGAGCTCGGCGTCGATCCCGGGCCGGAGCTGACCGCCGCACACACCGCGCTGCTGCACGACGAGGAGCTGACCGCCGCCCCAGATGCCCGACCCCCGGGCGGCGAAACCGGCCGGGCAACGCCCGAACCGGCACCGGCCCAGCTACCGGCCGACATTCCCGACTTCACCGGCCGGGTCGCCGAGCTGGCCGAGCTCGACCAACTGCTCGACGACGCCCACGGGCGGACCGACGACGTGGACCGGTCGCCGGTGGTGACCGTCGCCGCGGTGTCCGGCACCGCCGGCGTCGGCAAGACCGCGCTCGCCGTCCGCTGGGCGCACCGGGTCCGGCACCGGTTCCCCGACGGCCAGCTCTACGTCGATCTGCAGGGCTACGACGCCGAGCAGCCCGTCTCCCCGGGCCAGGCGCTCGCCGGCTTCCTGCGGGCCCTCGGCGTCGCCGGTCCGGACCTGCCGCTGGACCTCGACGAACGGGCGGCCTGCTACCGCAGCCTCGCCGACGGACGGCGGCTGCTGGTGGTGCTCGACAACGCGGCGTCGGCGGAGCAGGTCCGGCCGCTGCTGCCCGGCTCGCCGTCCTGTCTCGTCCTGGTCACCAGCCGGGACTCGCTGGCCGGGCTGGTCGCCCGGCACGGCGCCCGCCGGGTCGGCCTCGATCCGCTGCCGCTGGCCGAGGCGGTGGCGCTCATCCACCGGCTGATCGGTGCCCGGGCCACCGTCGAACACACCGCCGCAGCGGTCCTCGCCGCGCACTGCGCCCGTCTCCCGCTGGCCCTGCGGGTAGCCGCGGAACTGGCGGCCACCCGCCCCACCGCGCCACTGGTCGAGCTGGTCCGCGAACTCGCCGATCAGCACCGGCGCCTCGATCTGCTCGACGCCGGTGGCGACCGGCGCACCGGCGTACGCGCGGTGTTCTCCTGGTCCTACCTGCATCTGCCGGCCGACGCCGCCCGCGCGTTCCGGCTGCTGGGGCTGCATCCCGGGCCTGATCTGGAGCCGCACGCCGCCGCCGCGATCACCGGCACCTCGGTGCCCGACGCCCGACGGTTACTCGAGCTGCTCGCCCGCGCCCACCTGATCGTACGTGGACCTGGCCACCGCTACGGGATGCACGACCTGCTCCGGGCGTACGCCGTGGACCTCGCCGGCCAGCAGGATTCACCGGTCGACCGGCACCGGGCGATGACCGTCCTGTTCGACCACTACCTGCACACCGCCGCAGCCGCCATGGATCTACTCTTCCCCGCCGAGCGACACCGGCGGCCGGCGGTGACCGACCCGAGCGCCGCGGCGCGGCCGCTGCTCGACGCCGCCGCAGCCCGGACCTGGCTGGAGCAGGAGCGGGCCAACCTGGTCGGCGCCGTCGTGCACACCGCCGGGAACGGCTGGCCGGAACACGCCCGGCGTCTGGTGCTCACCGTCTTCCGCTACCTGGAGGGTGCCGGCCACTATCCGGACGCGGTCACCGTGCACCACCACGGTCTACTCGCGGCCGAGATCATCGGTGACCGGGACTCGCAGGCGCACATGATGACGAACATCGCCGTGGTGTACGGGATGCAGGGGCACCGGCAGCTGGTGGCCGACCATCTCCAGCGCGCGCTGGTGCTCTACCGGCAGACCGGCGAACGTGCCGGGAAGGCCCGCGCACTGGGCAACCTCGGCGTCTTCCACGGCCAGCAGGGCCAGTACGACCAGGCCACCGCCCATCTGCGGGAGGCGCTCGGTCTGCTGCGGGAGGCTGGTGAGGCGCACGGCGAGGCGATGGCGCTGGGCAACCTCGGCTGGATCGCCGTACTGCAGGGCCGTTACTCCGAGGCGGCCGAGCACCTGTCCGACGCGATCGCCCTGTGCCACCGGATCGGGCACCGGGTGGGGTTGGCGTTCGCGCTGGACTCGCTGGGCCAGTTGCATGCCCGGCTGGGCAGCTTCCGGGCCGCCGCCGACCATCACGGGCAGGCCCTGGAGATCTACCGGGACACCAGTCAGCCGATGGGTGCGGCGTCCGCGCTGGTCGGACTGGCGGACGCGCTGATGGAGGTCGGTCACGCCACCGCGGCCCGGGACCACTACCGGCAGGCGCTGTCGATATCCGCGCAGATCGGCGACCGGACGCAGCAGGCCCGGGCGCACGCCGGGCTGGCCCGTGCCGGGCAGCGGTTGGCCGACACCGACCGCAGACGATCGGTCACCGGCCCGGGCAACACCCCCGACGACGTATGGGACCACTGGTGCCACGCACTGGCCCACTTCAGCGCGATCGGCGCTCCCGAGGCCGAACAGATCCGGGCCCGGCTGGATGCGGCGGACCGCGAGCGGACCGACACCGGGCCCGGCACCGCCCCGATCACGGTCAGTAGTCCGGACACCCCGGTCACGGTCAGCGCACCGGTACCGGGTCGGTGAGCACGGCGCCGGTCGCCTTTCGCCGCCGGTGCAGGTACTGGGCGAGGAGCAGCCCGCCGGCTCCGACCGCGATGTCGCTGCACACACAGACCAACCGGCTGGCCAGCACCACGGTGCCGGCCAGCGGCAACGGCATCACCGACGCGAGAGCCAACGCGAGCACCGCTTCGCGCACCCCGATACCGTCCGGCGCGACCATCACCAGCAACCCGGTGACGGTGGCCAGCGCGAACCCGGCGACGCAGATCAGGTACGACCGGCCGGCCGGTGCCCCGGCGACGACCGCCAGCAGCCACAGGTGATGACCGGAGATGATCCACGACAGCGCCTGCGCCAGGATGGACCGACGCACCCCACCGGCCGAGGCTCGGACCTGCGGCTCTGGCCGGTGCAGCACCCGGGCGGCCAGCCGGATACCCCGATCGAGCAGGTCGGGCCAGATCAGCAGGACGGCAACCGGCAGCGCGGCGGCGGCTATCCACCACATCCCGCCGCCGGCGACCGAAGGGCCGGCGGCGATCCCCACGGTAAGCCCGGTGAGCGCGACGATGCTCCAGCTGAGCAGGAACACCGAGGCCAGCCGGACCGGACCGACGTCGACAGCCTTGCCCATCCGAACCAGCACCGGCAACGCGACGAAGCGCCCGGGCACGAACTTGACGAGGAAGCCGACGAAGAAGATCCGGGCCGCCGTCCAGGTGTCGACCCGGGCGCCCAGGTCGACGAAGAGCGCCCGCCAGGACAGCACCCCGAGAACCAGTCCGACGCAGTTGACCGCGAAGGCACCGCCGACGGTGAGGTAGACGGCGACCGGGTCGAGAGACCCGGCCAGCTCGCGAACCGGTGCCCAGTCCTGGGTCCGCAGCACGGCGATCAGTCCGACCACCAGCAGGGCGATGAACCCGACGACGAACACCCGGTTCGCCACTCGCAACCAACGACCCCACCGGCCGGATGACGGCACGGCGCTCTGTGGACGGCCCGGCACCGTTGCACCGGCCTCGTCGGTACGGCCGGTCATCGGCCCGTCTCCGGTGCCGTCGTCGACCGGGCCGGTCGGCGGCGGGTCGAGCGCACCAGGCCGGCGGCGAATCCGACCGTCATCCCCGCGAGTTGGGTGGTGTGCATCAGGAAGTGCATCGCGACGAAGTACACCAGGAACCGGTTTCCCTTCCGGCGCCGAACGAAGCGGAACAGGGCCCCGTCCACCAGGGTGAAGGCGGTGAAGGTGGCTGCCGGCACCGCCAACAGCCAGCCGGCGACGGCGGCCAGTGGCAGGGTCACGGCAGTCGCCGCGCAGCACAGCATCGCGGCCACCGCACCGACGTCGACGCCCGAAGCGGGGCGCGCGGTCTCGGGCCGCTGCCCATCGGCGCGGTGCACCCGACGCCGGTCGTCAGCGACGAGCACGCCGACCAGCAACGCCCCGTAGCTGACCGCTCGGCGGACGTGTTCGGCCAGGAACGGCCGCAGCCGGTCGACGTCGTCGTGCCGGCCCACCACGTCGGCGCTCATCCGGATCTCGTACCGGGCGGGCAGTCGGGTGCCGAACTCGATGTCCTCCGCGTCCCGCAGCCGCTCGTCGAAGCCGCCCACGTCGTCGAACGCCTGCCGCCGGATCGCGGTCAACGCGAACAAGGTCGCGTCCGCGACACCGTCACGCTGCCGCCGCCAGTAGTGCTCGAACAGGGTCTTGTAGACCTCCACCGGGCCGTCGGCGGCCAACGGCTCCGCGTCATAGATGCCCTGCACGACCGCACACCCGGGATGCTCCCGAAGGACCCGCAGCGCGTTGCCGATCGCGTCCGGCGCCAGCGCGATGTCGGAGTCGACGAAGAACAGCACTTCACCGATGGCAGCCGCCGCACCGGCGTTGCGAGCGGCGGACACCCCCTGGTTGGTGGGCAGGCAGATCAACCGGCAGGGCAGCCCGGCGGCGATCTCCCGGGATCCGTCGGTGCTGGCGTCGTCGACCACGATCACCTCGACCGGCTGGTGGGTCTGGCGGTACACCGCGCGCACACAGTCGGCCAGGGTCTTTGCCTTGTTGTACGTCGGAATCACCACCGACACCGTCGGGTACCCGGTCACCACGACACCCACAGCGACTGCGGCCGGTGGTCGGACATGCCGCGGGCGTCGCCGAACTCGTACCGGTGCACGGTGACTCCGGCGGAGACCAGTGCCCAGTCCAGTCGCCAGGACGACACCTGTTCGGTGGGCCACGACGCGAGGTAGACGGACCGGCTGACCGACTCGGCGTCGCGCAACCCGGGCGGCAGGCGGCGCAGGTCACCCATTGCCGGACTGGTGTTCAGGTCCCCGGCCAGCACCACCAGGTTGTCGTTGCCCGCCACGTCGGCGGCCAACGCCCGGAACTGCGGTACCCGACGCTGATGCTGTTCCCGGATCGTCCGGTGGAACTCCCCGGTGAACAGGCCGGGGCCGCCGGCCCACAACGGTACCGGCAGGTGCGCGTTGTAGGTGGACAAGACCCGGTCGCCGACCCGCAGGTCGGTACGGAGCACCTGGTAACGCCAGAAGTCGGTGAAGCCGTCCGGGGCTGGGGGAAGCCCGTCGGCCACCAGCGGCGTCTGGTCGACGATCGGGTACCGGGACAGGGTGACGAGCTCGCCGATGACCGCCACCTGAAAACCCGGCATCTCCCGGCGCAGCCGGTCGAGGTCGTCGATCGGCACGATCACGCCGTCGACCTCGGCGATGTACTCCTGCAGCAGGTAGACGTCGGCCCGCTGGTCCCGCAGCAGCTGGTAGAAATCGTCGGCCCGGTCAGTGGTGTGCCAGTATCCGGTGTTCCAGGAGACCACCCGCAGCGCGTCCGGCGGCACCTGCGGCGCCGACCGCAGCGGTCCGGGCAGGTTGATTCCGGCCAGTCCGACGCCAGCCAGCAGCGACACGGCGCACATCAGCGCCGCCGGGCGGCGGGTCCGCCGGCAGCCGGCCGCCGCCGTGGCGAACAGCAGTGGTACGGCGACGAACATCACCGGCGGCATCAGCTCGGCGAGCACCCACCACCAGACTCGGCCGCTGAGCAGTCGGTGGGCCAGCACGTACGCCAGCCACACCGCTGAGCCGGTCAGGAACACCCGGCCGAGCCAGCGGCGCCACCAGCGTCCCCACGGGCCCGGCCCTGGCCGTGGCTCCGCTGGGCCGCCGCCGGTGGCCGCCGTCGCCTCGGCTGCGGCAGCCTGAGCGGTCATACGGTGGCCTCCGCGGGGAAGGTGCTGTCGTAGAGCTGCCGGAACGGCCGGGACACCAGCCACTGCAGCGTACCGACCGCCACTCCCGCCGTGATGGTCACATTGACCAGGAAGTGCACCGCGACGAAGAAGGCCAGGAACCGGACTCCGCGCAGCCGGTGCGCCAGAGCGTACATCGACCAGTCGGCGGCGAGCGACGCGGCGAACAGCCCGACGGGCACCACCGACCACAGCGGACCGAACAGCACCGGCAGCGCCACCGCCGGCACCGCGGCGGCCGCCGCCAGGCTGCCCCAGGCCCGCGACGCCGTCTCGAAGCCGGTGGCGAACCGGCGGGCCCGGGCGTACAGCGGGATTCGCAGCCGGGCCCGGTGAAAGAGTTTGCGCAGCAACGGCACCAGCTGGTGGTCGTGGTCGTGCCGGCCACGGACCCGGGAGGTCAGCCGGAGCTGGTGGCGACGAGACAGCCGGTAACCGTAGTCGACCTCCTCGGTCTGCTTCAGCGCCGGATTGAACGGCCCCACCTCCTGATAGACGCGGCGCCGGATGGCGCACATCGCCGGGAACAGGAAGGTGACGTTGCCTTCGCCGCTGGCCGACCAGTGGTGGTACTGCAGCCCTCGATAGCGGGCGACGGCGGTGTCGTGCAGCAGCGGCTCCGGGTCCTCGATGCCGCAGACCGCGCCGACCCCCGGCTCGGCCTGCAGAATGGCCACCGCCTCGGCGACCGCGTCGGGGGCCATCGCCACGTCGGCGTCGACGAAGAACAGGATCTCGCCGCTGGTGCTGGCGACGCCGATGTTGCGGGCCCGACCGCAGCCGCCGTTGTCGGCCAGCGCGATCACCCGTACGCCCTGCGCCTCGGCGACCGCCACCGAGTCGTCGGTGCTGCGGTCGTCGACGACCAGTACCTCGATCGCCGGGTAGGTCTGGTCGGCGATCGCCTGCAGGCACACCGCCAGTGAGTCGGCGTAGTTGTAACTCGGCACGATCACCGAGACCAGTGGAGTCGACATGTCACACCGCCTCGGCCGGCTTGTCGTAGAGCCGCCGGAACGCCCGCGACGTGAGGTAGCTGGCGAAGCCGACGGCCGCGGCGACGCCCATCACCACGTTCAGCAGGAAGTGCATGGCGACGAAGTAGCCGACGAACAGCGGGTTGCGGCGGGCCGCGACGAACCGGTACATCGGCCAGTCGCAGGCGACGAAGCCGGCCAACGCGGCCACCGGCAAAACGCTCCACCAGGGACCGAACAGCAGCGGCAGTACGGCGGTCAGCACGGTGAGCAGTGCGGCGACGCTGCTCCACGCCCGTGGGCCGCTGCGCAGCCCACCGGGGAAGGTGGGGTTCTGGGCGTACATCGGAATGTGCAGCATGGTGCGGGTGAAGACCTTGCGGATCATCACCCGCAGTTCGTGGTCGTGGTCGTGCACGCCGCGCACCGCCGGGGTCAACCAGATCTCGTACCGGCTGGCCAGTCGGAACCCGTAGTCGGCGTTCTCGGTCTCGCGCAGCCGCGGGTTGAACGGCCCGATCTCGGCGAACACCTCGGCCCGCATCGCCAGCAGCGCGGTGTACATGGTGTAGATCCGCCCCTCGTCGGCGATCAGCCAGTAGGACTGCTGCATGCAGCGGTACTCCTCGACCAGACTGTCGCGGATCAGCGGCACCGGGTCGTAGTTGCCGCACACCGCACCGATCTCCGGCCGCTCGGTGAGCAGCGCCACCGCGTTGGCCACCGCGTCGGGTTTGGCGGCCACGTCCGAGTCGACGAAGAACAGGATCTCCCCCTTGGCGTTGGCAGCGCCGAGGTTGCGGGCCACCGAGGGACCGCCGTTGACCGGGGTCTGCACGACCCGCACGCCGTACGACTCGGCCACCGCCACCGAGTCGTCGGTGCTGCGGTCGTCGACGACGATGATCTCCAGGTGGGGGTACGTCTGGGCGCGCAGCGCGGACAGACACAGCCCCAGCGCCCGGGCGTAGTTGTAGTTCGGCACGATGACCGACACGAGCGGGTCAGGCATAGGAAGAGACCACTTTCGAGAAGGATTCGCTAGGACGACGGGTACTGGGCGGCGAGCAGGGCGATACCGACGCTGGCGGCGAGCAGCGCGGCGGCGACGACGATCAGGCGGTCCCGCAGTACGGTCCGGACCGGGTCGCCGCCGCCCCGACGGACCAGCACCGCCTGCAGGTAGCGGGAGATCCCGAACAGCACGAGCGGTACGGCGCTCAGCAACAGGGCGTTGCGGTAGACACCGACCGGCGCGTCCGAGTGCAGGTAGAGCAGGAAGCCGATGACCGCGACGGTGGCGTTCACGGTGAGCAGTTGGTCGGCGAGGTTGAGGTTGTAGCCGCGCAGCGCCGGGCGGTGCGCGGCACCGTCGACGGCGAGCTCCTGCCGGCGTTTGCCGAGAATCAGCAGCAGACAGGTGGCGAAGACGGTGGTCAGCAGCCAGGCCGAGACCGGGCCGGCGGTCGCCGCGTAGCCGAGCAGCACCCGTAGCACGAAGCCGGCGGCGACCACGCAGATGTCGACCAACGGGACGTGCTTGAGCCACCGGCTGTACGCCAGGTTGAGCACGAGGTAGCCGGCGACCGGCCACCAGGCCAGGGTAGGTCCGGCGACGACGCCGGCCGCCAGTGCGGCGGTGAGCGTGGCGGCGAACACCCAGGCGGTGGCCGCAGAGACCCGGCCACTGGCCACCGGTCGGGACCGCTTCGACGGGTGGCCGGCGTCCAACCGCCGGTCGGCGACGTCGTTGACCACGTACACCAGCGACGACGCCAGGGTGAACAGCAGCACCGCCCAACCGACCCGGCCCAGCGCGGCGGCGGTCCACACCGGGGCGTCCAGCAGCGCGATCGGAACGGCGAGCAGGTTCTTCGGCCACTGCTGCGGCCGGGTCAGCGCGGCAAGGTCGGCGGTGGTCCGCACCATTCGGGCGGCCGCGCCGCGCGCCGTCCACCCGGACCGTCCGGTCCGGGTCGGGTGGGCGCCCGGCGGCGCCACCGGTGTCGGGGACACCGATGTCGGCTCGGCCGCGACCTCGACAGCGGGCATCGGCACCTCCTGGCTAGAAGAAGACCTTGGCGGCGGCGAGCACACCCTGCCGCCACGGGTCTCGGCTGGTACGGCCGCTGGCACCGGCCGGCGGACCACTCGCCTGCTGCCCCTGCCACCACCGGAACGTCTCCAGCACCGCGTCGCGGTTGCTGTATCGAGGGCTGAACCCGAGTCGTCGCCGGGCCCGACCGATATCGACGTAGGAGTCGTCCATCAGCTTGTGTAGCAGCCGGCCGTACACCGGGGACAACTTGGTGCGTTCCAGCAGGCCGAGGGCGGCGAGGGCGGGCCGGGCCGGCAGTGCGACCACCCGCTTGCCGTGCCCGGCGGCGTCCAGCACCGCCTGAAAGTCCTCCCGCAGCGTGCCGAACTCGGCGGCGCCGATGTTGTACGTGTCGTTGGCGACCTCGGCCGGTGCCTGCAGCACGGTGACCACCGCTTCGACCAGGTCGGCGACGTGCAGCATCTGGATCCGGACCTGGCCGTCGCCGAGCACCGGGAAGTTACGTCCCTCTTGGGCCCACTGGAACAGCATCGAGAACAGCCCCATCCGGCCGGGGCCGAGGAACGTCTTCGGCCGCAGCACCGGCAGCACCAGGTCAGCGTCACGGTAGCCGACCGCCAGCCGTTCGGCGTCCGCCTTGGCGGTGCTGTAGGGGTCGACCGGCGCGTACGGGTGCTCCTCCGGTGTCGGCACCTGCCGGGGCAGCCCGTAGACCGCGGTGGAGGAGATGTAGACCAGCCGGGGCACCCGTGCGGCACGCACCGCGTCGAGCACCGCCCGGCTGCCGTCGACCACGATGGAGCGAATCTGTGCCGCCGGGTAGCTGGGCAGCGCGGCGGCGCAGTGCACGACCGCGTCGGCTCCGGTCAGCGCCTGCCGCAGCGCGGCCGAGTCCCGCACGTCGCCGATCAGGTGCCGGTAGCCGGGCGGGGCGGTGCCCGGTGCGGGTTCCCGCAGGTCGAGTCCGACCACGTCGACGCCGTCAGCGACCAGCCTTGCCACCACCGACGAGCCGAGCATGCCGGCGGCCCCGGTCACGGCGATCACCACAGCGAGCCGACCTTCTGCGCGACGAACCGGGTCAGCAGCCGGTTGAGGCCCTGGTCGAGGACCTTGTCCAGACTGTCCAGGAAGTACTCGACGTCGTCGTCGGAGGCGACCAGCGGCGGGCCGACCACGAGCGGGCTGGCGCCGTTGAGGGTGTAGTAGGAGTAGATGTCATGGTCGCGGTAGAGCGCGTTGATCACCGCGCAGGTGACCACCTTGGTCCGCAGCTGCGGATCCCGGGCCAGGCCGGCGGGTGCCAGCTTCGCGGCCAGGTCCAGCACCTTGGGGCCGCCGTCGATGAACACTCCCCAGAGCGCGCCCGATCCGGCGACGTCGGCGACCGCGTCGGGGTGCTGTTTGGCGATCCGCCGCAGGCCGGGTGCCAGCAGTTGCTCGATCCGGCGGGCCTGGCCCGGGTAGTCGTCCTCGACGGCGATGTTGACCGCTTCGATCGCGGTGACACATTCCTCGCCGAACCCGTAGTAGGTGGTCGAGGTGGAATGCATCAGCGCGTCCATCGGGTTGTCGTACGCCTTGCGGAAAATTCCTTCCCGGGCGACGTACGCCGAGATGGACGACTTGCCGCCGCCGAACGACTTCGAGGTGGTCAGTACGTCCGGCAGGAGTCCGGGGTAGCGCATGAAGTAGAACAGGCTGCCGGTCTTTCCCCAGCCGGTGTAGATCTCGTCGAAGATGAGCACGATCTTGTGCTCGGTGCACAGGTCACGCAGACCTCGTAGAAACTCCTCCGAGCACCAGCGCATGGTGGAGGCACTGAACGGCTCGATCAGGATGGCGTATACGTCATCGGGATGCGCGGCGACCGCAGCGCGTACCGATTCCAGATCGTCATAGCCGAAGGTCACGACACCGGAAATTCCGGGAAACTTGAAATGGTTCTGCGCTCCGCCGGTCAGGCTGCCGGAGCCGAGGAGTTTTCCGTGGAAACTGATGTCCGCACGCAGGATGGTGTTGCGTCGCCCACCGTGGTGCTTGTAGGCCAGCTTGACCGCGCCCTCGACGGCCTCGGCGCCCGAGTTCGGCAAAAAGGACATGTTCAGGTCACCGGGCAGCACCTCGGCCAGATTGTGGGCCAGCGCGGCGACGTACGGCGAGAAGTAGGTTTTGTGCACCTCCATCCGCTGCCGCTCGGCGAACCGCTGGCGCGCCGCCAGGATGCGGGGATGGTTGTGTCCGTGGTTGAGAACCCCGACCCCGCCGGTGAAGTCGAGGATGCGACGGCCGTCCCGTAGGTACAGGTAGGCGCCTTCGGCCCGGTCGACCAACTCCCGACCGAAACCAAAGGACGTCATCAGCCCGACCTGGCTCCGGTTGACGTACCGCCGGTACAGATCGTGCACCTGCTTGACGGAGAGCCCGTCACAATCATCGACGGTGAACAGATCAGACACCTATCGACCCTTTCTCCAGAACTCGCGGGTGACACCGCATCGGACACGGAGCACCGCCGGGAGCCCTTGCAATTGTGCCGACCAGCACTGAACGACGACTGTAAGGTGACTGGAGCCGCACTGGACGACGAGCTACAGCCAATTGACCACCACCGTGACTACGACTATCGTCTCGGCAGTCACGGTGACACACTTCCCGGCGGTCCCGACATTCGACAAAGGTGGTGTCCGTGCCCCCGCACGTATCGGTCGTCATCCCCGCCTACAACAGCGAACGGACCCTGCACGCCTGCCTGAGTGCGGTGTATGGACAGACCCACCCGCCGGTGGAGGTGATCGTGATCGACGACGCGAGCACCGACCGGACCCGGGAGATCGCCCGGCGGTTCCCGGTACGGCTGCTGCAGACTCCGGTCAACAGCGGCCCGGCCGCCGCCCGCAACCGCGGGATCAAGGCGAGCACCGGCGACGTGATCTTCTTCGTCGACGCCGACTGCGCGCCGACGCCGACCGCGGTCGCCACCGCGCTGCGGATCATGGCTGACGAACCGGACATCGACTGCGTCCACGGCGTGTACCTCACCGAGCCGTTGTACGACGACGGCCCGGTCGAGGCGTACCGGTTGCTGCACGCCCACTACTGGCGGGTGCGCAACACCGGCCGGGTACGCACCGCGATCTTCGCGCTGTGCGCGGTCCGTCGCTCGGTCTTCGACGACGTCGGGTTCTTCGACGAACGGCTCCGCGCCTCCGAGGACGTCGAGTTGAGCGATCGGATGGCCGACCGGCACGGCATCTGGTTGTCCGCCGACGTGACCTGTCGGCACGATGACGACAGCCGGCTCTGGCCGATGCTGCGCAAGCAGTTCGGCCGCTCGCAGATGCTGGTGCCGGTGGCGGTACGGGAACGGGGCCCGGCCGGGCTGCGGGCCAACCGGCCGGGCGGGGTACTGGCCGCCGCAGCGGTGCTCGGCACCCTGCCGTTGGCCGTGCTGACTCCGGTGCTGCTGGTCCTGCCAGGGCTCGCCCTGACCTGGTTCGTCGTCGCCGACCCCGGG
Source organism: Solwaraspora sp. WMMD792 (assembly GCF_029626105.1). Lineage (NCBI taxonomy): Bacteria > Bacillati > Actinomycetota > Actinomycetes > Micromonosporales > Micromonosporaceae > Solwaraspora > Solwaraspora sp. WMMD792. The sequence goes on along the minus strand of NZ_JARUBH010000009.1, from coordinate 1,971,043 downwards.
CTGGCCGGCTTCGTCCGCCGGGAACGGGGCACCGCGTTCCTCGCCCTGTTCCTCGGCCTGCACTTCCTGGTCCACCTGGCCATCGTCTGCGGCGGCGCAGTCGGCGGGGTGCGCTTCCTGCTGGACTCAGACTTCGGACCGACCCACCGACTGGCCCCGGGGACGAGCCGGTGAACCAGCTGCCGATACTGCGAGCGAAAGCGCTGGAGGCCGGCTTCCTCGGCGTACGGACCTTCCACCGGCTCCGGCCGGTGTCCCCGTCGGCGCGGCGCAGCTGGCCGGTGTTCCGGGTCGGGGCCGGTACGGTCGCACTCACCGTCGACGACGGTCCGGACCCCCGATGGACTCCCGCGCTGCTGGATCTCCTCGCCCGGCACCGGGTGCCGGCGACGTTCTTCCTGATCGGCGACCGGGTCGCCGAGCATCCGGAGCTGGCCCGCCGGATCGTGGCCGCCGGCCACCGGATCGGCAACCACTCGCTGCGCCACCCGATGCCGTTCGCGGCGCTCGACGCCGACCGGTTGCACCGCGAGATCCACCATGCCCAGCAGCGGATCCACGACGCCACCGGGGTCGCCGCCCGGCTGTTCAGGGCACCGAGCGGCGGCTGGTCGGCGCGGGTGCTGGCGGCCACCGTCGACGCCGGGCTGACCCCGGTCGACTGGACGGTCAACTCCAGCGACTGGAAGGAACCCGGCGTCGGCCACATCACCCGTACCCTGTCGCGCGCCGGCTCCGGTCACGTGCTGCTCTGCCACGACGGCGGTGGTGACCGCTCGCAGACGGTCACCGCGCTGGGCACCGTGATCCCCCGGCTGCTGGACCGCGGGCTGCGGTTCGTCCCGGTCCCCGACCGCCCTACCGCCGCCGAGGAGGCGTGATGGCTCACCCGTTGTTCCGGCTCGCCGCCCGGGCGCTCAACTGGCCGCTGACCGTCCTGGTCCGCCCGTACCCCCGGGTGAACGCCGTGATGTGGGACCTGCAGTACGCGCTGGGGTTGTGGCGGTATCTCGACGAGGGGCGTGACCGCGCCCCGCTGGAACTCGCTCAACGGGTCACGCCGCGACCACGCATCCTGGACCTGGGCTGCGGTACGACCGTCAATCTGGCGCTGCCGCCCGGCGGGTACCGGCACTACCACGGTGTCGACATCAGCCGGGCGGCGATCCGCCGGGCCCGCGCGCTGCGCCGGCCGGACACGTCGTTCGAGGCCGCAGACCTGTTGACGTACCGCACCGACGAGCGCTACGACGTGGTCCTGTTCCGCGAGGTGCTCTACTACTTCAGCGTCGACGACGCGGTCGGTCTACTGCACCGCGCGGCCGACCTGCTGCGACCGGGCGGGCGGGTGCTGGTCTGGGTGTACGACGGGACCACCGACGCCGGCCGCGAACTGCTGTCCCGGGCCCGTAGCTGCGGGCTGCCGGTGCACGATGAGCTTGTCGGTGGGGCGGCCGACGCGGGCAGCGTTCTGGTGCTGGGTGCCGCCGATCCGGCGCGCAGTGGCCGGTCGTGACCGCCCGCGACGCCCTACCGACGGACGTGGCCCGCGCCGGGGCCGCGCCGGTGGGCGACCGACGACCGGCGGTACGCAGTTGGCTGTTAGCCGGGGCGTTCGCCGCCGCACTGGGCGTCGCCGCCGGCGTGCTGCACCACACCACCGGCCTGTTCTGGGGGGACCTGGCCGCGTACCGGGCGGGTGCGGTCGCCGCCGCCGGCGGTGACGGGCAGCTGTACCAGGCGGTCCACCGCACCCCGGACGGCATCGCGCTCGGCTTCACCTACCCGCCGTTCGCCGCGTTGCTGATGCAGCCGCTGGCCGTGGTCGCGATGCCGGTCGCCGTCGCGGGGTGGACGGCGGCGAGCGTGGTGGTGCTGGTCGCGATCATCCGGCTGACCCTGCGGTGGATCGGGCCGCCCGCCCGGCAAGGGCTGATGTGGACGGCCGGCGGCCTGGTCGGCGCGTTGCCGATCTTCGCGGTGACCGGCCACTTGCAGGTCGGCCAGGTAGGGCTGCTCCTGACCTGGCTGGTGCTGATCGACCTGGTCGCCGGCCGGGGCGGCCGATGGCACGGGCTCGGGATAGGTGTCGCCGCCGGGATCAAGCTCACGCCGCTGATCTTCATCGGCTACCTGGTGCTGACCGGACGGCTGCGGGCCGCCGCCACCGCGACCGTCGCGTTCGCCGCCACGATCGGCGTCGGCTTCGCCTGGCGGCCGACCGACTCGAACTGGTTCTGGACCGGCGGGCTGCTGGACACCGACCGGGTCACCGGGGATCCCCGGACCATCCTGAACCAGTCGTTGTCCGGCGCGGTGACCCGGGTGCTGGACGAACCGCGGCCTGGTCTGCCGTGGCTGGTGGTCGCGGTGCTGGTCGGCGCGGCCGGGATGACCGTCGCGGTCCGCTGCGCGCGGGCCGGCGACGAACTGCTGGCGGTGCTCGCCTGCGCGGCCACCGGGCTGCTGGTCTCCCCTGTCTCCTGGCACCACCACTGGGTGTGGTGGGTGCCGGCGCTGCTGGTCCTCGTCGTTGACCAACGGTGGTACGGCCGCAGGTCGACGATCCTCACGGCCGCCGCCGGCTGGCTGGTCCTGGTGGGCAGCACGAGCTGGGTACTGGCCAGTCCGGGCGGGTGGGACCTGCACTTCTCCGGGCTCGGGCTGATCTACAGCAACCTGTACGTGCTGCTGGCGCTCGGTGGGCTCGGGCTGCTCGGCTGGCGGGTACGGCCGGACCGAACCGGACCCCGGCGGCGGGCGGCGGCAGCGGTAGGGCCGGCCGACGGCGGGACGAGGCGGTGATCTGCACCAAATTCGGCTATCTGCCCGACGGCACCGAGAACTGGTCGGCCAGCGAGATCGAGGCGTCGGTGCAGCGCAGCGCCCGCCGGATGGACGTCGACCACGTCGACATCGTGGAGCTGCACAACCCGCCGCCGGAGATCCTCGACGGCAGCCGCAGCGACCACTACGACGATCGTCAAGGAGACCGGCCGCCGGTGGTCAGCCGCGTTCCAGCAGGTGACCGATGACCTGCGGGGCCAGCATCACCGGGGTGCCCGAACTGTCCCGGCGCGGATCAAGCTGCGGCAACGCCACCGACTCCCCGGACGGGGTGGCACCGACCGGGCGGGAGCCCACCCAGGCCAGTTCCAGCCCTGACTCGCCCTTGAGGAACCGCTGCACCCGGACCCCACCGGTGGCCCGGCCCTTAGCTGGATACTCGGCGAACGGCGTGACCTTGACGTTGTGCCCGGTGGAGGTGACCACCATCGGCTCCCCGTGGACCGGGTCGTCGGTCCGTACGGCGGCGAAGAACAGCACCCGGGCATCGGCCGCGAGGTTGATCCCGGCCATGCCGCCGCCCTTGAGCCCTTGCGGACGGACCAGCTTCGCGGCGAACCGCAGCAGCGAGGCGTCAGTGGTGACGAACACCAGGCTCTCGGTGCCGTCGGTCAGCCAACTGGCTCCGACGACCTCGTCGCCGTCGCGCAGACCGATCACCTCGAACTCGTCGGCGCGTACCGGCCAGTCCGGCGCGCAGACCTTCACCACGCCGTGGCGGGTGCCCAGCGCGAGTCCCGGCGCGTCCCGTTGGGTGGCCGGGGCCAGGCCGACAACCTGCTCACCCGCGCTCAACGGCAGCAGTTCGGCGACCGGCATGCCGCCGGACAGCGACACCGTTCCGGACCGCTGCGGCAGCACCGGCAACGGCAGGACGTCGGTACGGACCGCCCGGCCGGTGCTGGTGATCAGCAGCACCTGGCCACGGGCGGTGGCCGGCACCACGGCCTGCACCGCGTCGTGCCGGGCCCGGCTGTTGCGCCGGGCATCCTCGACCGACTCCTCGCTCTCGGCGACGGTGCGGGCGACCAGCCCGGTGGCGGACAGGATGACCTGGCAGGGGTCGTCGGCGACCTCCAGCGGACCGGCCGGGACCGAGGCGGCCAGCACCTCCTTGAGGTCGCCGTCGACGAGAGTGGTCCGCCGGGGGGTGGCGAACTGCTTGGCCACCTTGGCCAGCTCGTCGGAGACCAGCTTCCGCAGCGCCGCGGGGTCGTCGAGGATCCGCGACAGCTCGGCGATCTCGCTACGCAGCCGGTCCTGCTCGGCCTCGAGCTCGATCCGGTCGAACCGGGTCAGCCGGCGCAGCGGGGTGTCCAGGATGTAGCCGGCCTGCACGGCGGTCAGCCCGAACTCGGCCATCAGCGCGTCCCGCGCCGCCTGCGCATCGTCGCTGCCCCGGATCAGCCGCACCACCCGGTCGATGTCGAGCAGGGCGATCAGCAGACCGTCGACCAGGTGCAGTCGATCCTGGCGGCGGCTCCGTCGGTAGAGGCTGCGTCGGGTGACGACGTCGTACCGGTGGGCCAGGAAGGCTTCCAGTAGCTCCTTCAGCCCGAGCGTACGTGGCTGCCCGTCGACCAGCACCAGGTTGTTGACACCGAACGACTGCTCCATCGGGGTCAGCCGGTAGAGATCGGCGAGCAACGCCTGCGGGTTGACCCCGATCTTGCATTCGATGACCAGGCGGGTGCCGTTCTCCCGGTCGGTCAGGTCCTTGACGTCGGCGATGCCCTGCAACCGTTTGGTCTTGTTGACCTCTTCGGTGATCTTCTCGATGATCCGCTCGGTACCGACCCCGTAGGGCAGCTCGGTCACCGTGATCGCCTGCCGCCCACGGCTGCCCTCGAGCAGGCCGATCTGCACCTTGGCGCGCATCCGCACCACCCCACGCCCGGTGGCGAACGCACGTCGCACCTCGTCGAGTCCGAGCAGCAGACCACCGGTCGGCAGATCCGGGCCGGGGACGAACTCCATCAGCTTGTCGAGGCTCGCGTCGGGATGGCGGATCAGCCAGCGGGTGGCCGCGACGACCTCACCGAGATTGTGCGGGATCATGTTGGTCGCCATCCCGACGGCGATCCCGGACGCGCCGTTGACCAGCAGATTCGGGAAGGCCGCCGGCAACACCTTCGGCTCGGTCAACGAGCCGTCGTAGTTGGGCTTGAAGTCGACGGTCTCCTCGTCGAGCTCGCCGACGAGCAGCATCGCCGGGCGGGACATCCGCGCCTCGGTGTAGCGGCTGGCCGCCGGACCGTCGTCGGGGGACCCGAAGTTGCCGTGCCCGTCGACCAGCGGCACGTTGAGCGAGAAGTGCTGCGCCATCCGGACCATCGCGTCGTAGATCGCGGTGTCGCCGTGCGGGTGGAACTTGCCCATCACGTCGCCCACCACCCGAGCCGACTTGACGTAGCCCCGGTCCGGGCGGTGCCCCTGCTCGCTCATCGAGTAGAGGATCCGTCGGTGCACCGGTTTGAGCCCGTCCCGGGCGTCGGGCAGGGCTCGGGCGTAGATGACCGAGTAGGCGTACTCCAGGTAGGAGTCCTGGATCTCGGTCTCCAGCGGGTTGTCCAGGATCCGGGCGCCGGCCTGGTCGAACGCGGACAGGTCGACCCCGGACTGCTTGCTCTTGCTACGTGCCATCTCTACGTTTCCAGCGCTTCCTCGATCGAGCGGGTCATGCTCAGGCGTCGATGCTCTCCTGGTCGACCCGGCCGGCCGAGTCGATCAGCCAGTTGCGGCGCGGCTCGACCTTCTCCCCCATCAGCAGCTCCAGGGTGCGGTCGGCGACCTCCACGTCGGCCAGGGTGATCCGGCGTACCGAGCGAGTCGCCGGGTTCATGGTGGTCTCCCACAATTCGTCGGCGTCCATCTCGCCGAGGCCTTTGAACCGGGGCACCGGGGTGACGACCTGTCGCCCGGCCCGCTCGATGCGCCGTACGGTCTGCTCCATCTCGGCCTCGGTGAAGGTGAAGATGGTCTCCGCGTTGCGGCCCTTGGTGGTGATCTTGTGGAGCGGAGGCATCGCCGCGTACAGCCGGCCGGCCTCGATCACCGGGCGCAGGTACTTGGCGAACAGGGTGATCAGCAGGGTCCGGATGTGCGAGCCATCCACGTCCGCGTCGGCCATCAGGATCACCCGGCCGTACCGCATGGCGGCCAGGTCGAAGGTACGCCCGGTGCCGGCCCCGAGGACCTGGACGATCGCCGCCACCTCGGCGTTGCGCAACGTGTCGGCCAGGTTGGCCTTCTGCACGTTGAGGATCTTGCCCCGGATCGGCAGCAGGGCCTGGTACTCGGCGACCCGGGCCATCCGGGCCGAGCCGAGCGCGCTGTCGCCCTCCACGATGAACAGTTCGCTGCGTTGCAGGCCGGTCGACCGGCAGTCGACCAGCTTCGGCGGCATGGACGCCCCTTCCAGGGCGGTCTTGCGCCGGGCGGCGTCCTTCTGCTGCTTCTGAGTGAGCCGGACCCGGGCCGCGTCGACGACCTTCTGCAGCACGGTCCGGGCCTCGGTACGGGTCCGGCGGTCCTCCACCCAGGACTTGATGTGCCGCTCCACCACCGTCTGCACCACCCGGGTGATGCCGGCGGTGGAGAGCTCGTCCTTGGTCTGCGAGGTGAACTGGGGCTCCGGGATCCGCACGTGCACCACGGCCGTCATGCCTTCGAGGACGTCGTCGACGGTCGGCGGATCCTCCTTGGGCTTGAGCAGGCCCCGGCTGTTGCGTACCGCGTCCACGACGGCCCGGGTCACCCCGCGTTCGAAACCCCGCCGGTGGGTGCCGCCGTGCACGTTACGGATGGTGTTGGTGAAGCACTCGACGGTCCGCTCGTAGCCGGTGCCCCAGCCGAGGGCGACCTCCACCTCGGCCCGACGCTCGACGTCGGACTGCATCACGCCGTTGGCGTCGGCGGCGTTCTCCTTGTAGGTGCCGGTGCCGGTGATGAACAGCGTGCCGCTGACCGGTCGGTCCCCGGTCGGGGTGAGGAACTCCACCATCTCGACCAGGCCCCGGGGATGGTGGTACACCTCCTCGGCCAGCTCGCCGGAGGTGGCGTCGCGCAGCACGTAGGTGACCCCGGGCACCAGGAAGGCGGTGTTGCGCAGTCGGGTCCGCACGGCCGTCACGTCGAGTGCGGCACCGGCGTCGAAGTAGCGGGCGTCGTACCAGTAGCGGATGGAGGTGCCGGTGGCCTCGCCGCGCTTCATCCGGCCGACCGCCCGCAGCCCCGACTGCTTGGTGAAACCGGCGGCCGGGCCGGGGCCGTCGAAGACCCCCGGGACGCCCCGCTGGAACGACATCTCCGACACCCGGCCGGCCCGCTTGACCCGTACGTCGAACCGTAGCGAGAGCGCGTTCACCGCCGACGCGCCGACCCCGTGCAGGCCGCCGGACGCCTTGTAACCGGAGCCGCCGAACTTGCCGCCGGCGTGCAGCCGGGTCAGCACCAGTTCGACCCCGGACAGCCCGGACCGGGTGTGTACGTCGGTCGGGATGCCCCGGCCGTCGTCGTCGACCTGGACCGAACCGTCGGCGTGCAGGGTCACCTCGACCCGGCTGGCGTGGCCGGCGACGCCCTCGTCGGTGGAGTTGTCGAGGATCTCGTTGAGCAGATGGCCGACGCCCCGGCTGTCGGTGGAGCCGATGTACATGCCGGGCCGCTTGCGGACGGCCTCCAGCCCTTCCAGGTGGGTGAGGTCGTCTGCTCCGTACAGCGTCTCAGATTGTGCAGTCAACGCGTCGAACTCCCGGTGCCGGCCAACGGTGCCCCGCCTCGCCGATGGACAGGACCGGCCGGCAGGGCAACGACGGTGGCCTGCGAGCCACCGTCCGACGAGCGTAACCGCAGCCACCGACAGCGCCGCGCCGGGCCGGTACCGGGGTGTCGCCGGGCCCGCGCTCCCGGTCGCCGCACGCGGACGGGGCCGGTACGCGGGACGTCCCGCGTACCGGCCCCGTCCTGGGGTGGTTGCCGTCAGCCGGCGCTGCAGGTCGGGGTCATCCCGCTGCCGGTGCCAGTGCCCTGGAAGCCGAACTGGGTCGACTGCCCGGCACCGATCTGGCCGTTCCACGGTGCGTTGCTGAAGCGCACCGTGCCGGTGCTACCGCTGGCCTGCGAGTTCCACGCGTTGGTGACCGCCGCTCCGGACGGCAGGGTCATGGTGACCGTCCAACTGCTGGTCGAGGCGGACCCGGCGGTCACCCGCACGTTCGCCACGAAGCCACCTGGCCACTGGTCGAGCGAGATCACCGAGGCTGAGCAGTTGCCACCGCCCGGCGGCTGCGAGGTCGGCGGGGCCGTGGTGGGCGGCGGGGCCGTGGTCGGCGGCGGCGCCGTCGTGGGCGGCGCGGTGGTCGGCGGCGGGGTGCCGCCGGCGTTCAGCGCGGCGAGGGTCGCGTCGTACGCCTGCTTCTTGTTGCCGTTGCACTCGAACAGCAGCGGGGTGCCGCCGCTGCGCCACGAGTCGCAGTCCCGGATGCCCCAGGTGGTGATGCCGGTGCAGCGGGACACCGCCAGGCAGTCCTGCACCACGTTGCGGTAGGTGTTGGCCTGGCTGCTGCCGGAGCCTTCGATGTCGAGCTCGGTGATCTGCACGTCGACGCCGAGGGCGGCGAAGCTGGACAGCGTGGTGCGGTAGTTCGACGGGTACGGCGAGCCGCTGTTGAAGTGCGACTGCAGGCCGACGCAGTCGATCGGCACGCCGCGCTGCTTGAAGTCACGGACCATGTTGTACGCGGCCTGGGTCTTGGCCCAGGACCAGTTGTCGATGTTGTAGTCGTTGTAGCAGAGCTTGGCGCCGGGGTCGGCGGCGCGGGCGGCCCGGAACGCCGCCTCGATCCAGTCGTTGCCGGTGCGCTGCAGGTTGGAGTCGCGTCGGGCACCGCTACCGCCGTCGGCGAAGGCCTCGTTCACCACGTCCCAGGAGTGGATCTTGCCCCGGTAGTAGGAGGCGACCTGGGTGACGTGGTTCAGCATGGCCTGGCGCAGTGGGGCGCCTTCCATCTGCTGCATCCAGCCGGGTTGCTGGGAGTGCCAGGCGAGGGTGTGGCCACGGACGGCCATGCCGCGGGAGATGGCGTGGTTGACGATCCGGTCGCCGTTGCTGAAGTTGAACTGGCCCTGCTGCGGCTCGGTGGCGTCGAGTTTCATCTCGTTCTCGGCGGTGACGCTGTTGAACTCCCGGTTGAGGATGTTCACGTACGTCGAGTCGCTGAGCTTGTTGGCCGCGACGGCGGTACCGAAGTACCGGCCGGACTGCTCCGCGGCCGCGCCGAGCGTGGACTCGGCGGCGCTGGCGGAGGTCGCGTACAGCATCGCGGTACCGGCGGCGAGGGCGACCACCGCGGCGGAGGCCAACGCGGCCCGCGGTCCCCTTCTCCTCGGTCTGCTGGCGGATTGATGGGTCATGGTGATGGTTGCCTCTCGGTGCGGAGTGTGGTCGACAGGTGAACCTCGGCCACACATCGACTTTGATCGAAGTGCTGTTGAGCGATGCTAACGGAAAACTTCCGGTAACTCAATGACCAAGACTGATGCCGGCCGACCCGCTGTTCAACCAGCGATCCGAAGGATCGCAGCACGGCATCGGCACCTGATGGCGAGACCAGAGGTACCGAAATTTTCGGAAAAGATCCGGGCAGATCCGGACACCGCGCGCAACACCGTCAGCGGCACCGTCGCGCTACGGGTCGGCGGTGTCGGCCGCGCCCGGACAATGCGGCAAGGACACCAGCCGGCCGGCTGCGACTCGCCCGGCCGCTGTATGGAACTCTGTCAGATGAGCGCCCCGGGAGGAAGCACCTTGACGGACTCGACACCGGTCACCCTGCACGACGTCCGCGACGCGGCCGCGCGGATAGCCGGCGCCGCGCACCGCACCCCCGTGCTGCGCTCGCGCACTCTGGACGCCATGGTCGGCGCCGAGGTCTTCGTCAAGTGCGAAAACCTGCAACGGGTCGGGGCGTTCAAGTTTCGTGGCGCCTACAACACGATCTCCCGGCTGTCCCCGGCCCAGCTGGCCCGGGGCATCGCCGCGTACTCGTCCGGCAACCACGCCCAGGCCGTCGCGCTGGCCGCCCGGGAGTTGGGCAGCACCGCAGTGATCGTGATGCCGCAGGACACCCCGGCGGCCAAGACGGCGGCGGTCCGCGGCTACGGGGCCGAGATCGTCACCTACGACCGGTACACCGGTGACCGGGTCGCCATCGGTACGGCGTTGGCCGCCGAGCGCGGGCTGACCCTGGTTCCACCGTACGATCACCCGCACGTCATCGCCGGGCAGGGCACCGCAGCGCTCGAGCTGGTCGAGGAGGTCGGCCCGCTCGACGCGCTGCTGGTGCCGGTCGGTGGCGGCGGGCTGGCGGCGGGCACCGCAGTCGCCTCGAAAGGACTACTGCCCCGGATCCGGGTGATCGGCGTCGAACCGGCGGCCGGCGACGACACGTTGCGATCGCTGGCCGCCGGCCGGCGGGTCACCATCCCGGTGCCACGCACGATCGCCGACGGGCAGGCCGCCGAGACGCCCGGTGAGCTGACCTTCGCGATCAACCAGCAACTGCTCGACGACATCGCGCTGGTCGACGACGACGAGATCCGGGCGGCGATGCGGTTCGCCTTCGACCGGATGCGGATCGTCGTCGAGCCCAGCGGCGCGACCGGGTTGGCCGCCCTACTGGCAGGTCGGCCGGTATCGACGCTACGGCGGGTCGGTGTGATCGTCTCCGGCGGCAACGTCGACACCCGGCGCTTCATCGACCTGCTGTCCACCGCCGGTTGATCCCAGGCTGGCTGATCCCCAGGCCGTGAACCGGCACGGCCGGCAACCGGCCGGGTAACTCACCCGACGCGGGTGATGCGGGCCGGTCTCGGCCCGACCTACGGTGCACCGGGGACGTCACACGGCGTGAGGAGGTGGGGCCGGATGGTCGACACGGTCGAGGACGCGCTGGATCGGCTGGCCCGCGACGCAAGCTCGGTCCTGACCCGGCTGCCACCCCGGCTGAGCGGCACCGTTCGCTTCGACGTGCACGAGGAGAGCAGGACGACGCATTGGTTTGTCACCCTGGGAACCGGGAAGGTCCAGGTGTCGTCGACGGGGCCCGAGCCGGATTCGATCGTCCGCAGCGACCGGGTCTGCTTCGACCGGCTGGCCCGGGGCGAGGACCGGTTCATCCCCCTGCTGTTCCGTAACGCCGTCGTCGTCGAGGGAGACCTGGGGCTCGCGGACCAGCTCTGCCGGGTCCTTTTCGGCCGCGTCCCGGCCGGGCTGCACCCAAGGGACTTCACCCGGAGAGGGGGCGCCGAGAATGAACGAGAAGACAGTCAGCATTCTTGACGGGAACACCTTCGTGGTGACTGACGAGCGCGGCGATGTCACCGCCTCACCGGACCTGCCGACCGGCCTGTTCTCGTTTGACACGCGCTTCCTGTCCACCTGGGTGCTCCGGATCGACGGCCACCGGTTGAACGCACTGTCCCAGGACGACCTGCACTTCTTCGAGACCCGGTTCTTCCTCGTGCCCGGCCGGCCCACCCACTACGTCGACGCCAAGCTGTCCGTCATTCGTGAGCAGTCGATCGGCGCGGCGTTCGTCGAGCGGCTCACCGTGCTCAACCACGACATCGCGCCGGCCACCCTGACCCTGCGAGTCGACATGGACACCGACTTCGCGGACCTGTTCGAGATCAAGGACGTCCAGCACAAGCGCGGTACGAAGTCGGTCCACCACGACGAAGGTCGGCTGCGATACAGCTACCGGCGGGAGACCTTCCAGCGGGACACCGTCATCTCCAGCACACTCGCGGCCCGGATCGACGACGACGGCATGACGTTCGACGTCACCCTGGAGCCGCGCGGTCAATGGCAGACCGAGCTCCGGGTGGAACCGGTGATCAACGGCGGCGACACCGCGTCGCCGACCATCTGGGGGGCCTACCGACGCCGGGCCCGACCGCAGCTACGCCAGGAGCTCGAGCACTGGGTCGACCAGGCGCCGGAGTTGCTCGCCGACAATCCCAACCTCACCACGGCGTACGAGCGGAGCCTGATCGACCTTGCCGCGATGCGGTACGCCTCGCTGACCGCCACCGGGCCGATCCCGACCGCCGGACTGCCCTGGTTCATGACGCTCTTCGGCCGGGACAGCATCTTCATCAGTCTGCAGACCATGCCGTTCCTGCCCCGGCTCACTCCCCCGGTGCTGCGGCTACTCGGCTCGTTGCAGGGCGGCAGCCTCGACGACCTGCGCGAGGAGGAGCCCGGCAAGATCCTGCACGAGTTCCGGTACGGCGAGTCGGCGGCGTTCGAGGAGCAGCCACACACTCCGTACTACGGCTCGGCCGACGCGACTCCGCTGTTCGTGATCCTGCTAGACGAGTACGAGCGGTGGAGCGGCGACGTCGAACTGGTCCGCGGGCTCGAACGCCAGGCCCGCGCCGCGCTGCACTGGATCGACGAGTACGGGGACCTGGTCGGCAACGGCTACGTCTCCTACTGGCGACGCAACACCCGCAATGGCCTGGAGAACCAGTGTTGGAAGGACTCCTGGGACGCGATCTCCTACCGTGACGGACGGCTGTCCGCACTGCCGAGGGCAACCTGCGAGCTGCAGGGCTACGTTTACGACGCCAAGATTCGTGGCGCCCGGCTGGCCCGCAAATTCTGGAACGACCCGGCGTACGCCGACCGGCTGGAGCGGGAGGCGGCCGACCTGAAGCAGCGGTTCAACCGCGACTTCTGGGTGGCCGACGGCGAATACTACGCGCTCGCGCTCGACCCGGACGGCACCCCGGTCGACGCGCTGGCGTCGAACATGGGGCACCTGCTGTGGAGCGGCATCGTCGAGCCGGACCGGGCCGGCAAGGTGGCCGAGCATCTGCTCGGGCCGGCGATGTTCTCCGGCTGGGGGGTACGGACGTTGGCCGAGACCGAGGCACGGTACAACCCGGTCGGCTATCACGTGGGGTCGGTCTGGCCGTTCGACAACTCGATCATCGCGTGGGGGCTGCGCCGGTACGGGTTCCGGGAGGAGGCCGCCCGGATCGCCGAAGGGATGATCGAGGCGTCCGGGTTCTTCGACGGACGGCTGCCGGAGGCCTTCGCCGGCTACCGGCGCGAGTTGACCGGATATCCGGTCGAGTACCCGACGGCATGCAGCCCGCAAGGCTGGTCGGCGGGGGCGGTCCTGCTGCTACTGCGGACCATGCTGGATCTCACCCCGTACCAGGACCATCTGGGCGTCGACCCGCATCTCCCGCCGTCGATACCTCGGATCGAACTGCTCGACGTACCCGGCCGGTGGGGCCGGGCGGACGCGCTAGGCCGGCGGGCTGAGAGTCATCAGCGGCAGCACACCGGGCTGCTCGCCCGGCTCGGACGCACCGACAACGGCTGATTCGGGGCGGTCACGCCCCGGGACGGGTCATCGGGGGTGACGGGTACGTTCGACGAGTGCCGCACCGCGCCGCGCGGCCGCACCGGCGTCCACCGACAGGTCCGGGTCATCAGCCGGACGCGGCACGCACAGCAGCAACGCCGCCGGCTGGACCGTCACCCGCAGGGTGGCGCCGGGCTCAATCAGGTCGCCGTCGAGCTCGCGGGGTTGGTCGCGGTCACTCATCACCGACACCTCGCGCCCCCGGTACACCTGCATCCGCGGCACCCGTCGCCGGCCCCGCACCAGTGCCCAGGCCAGCGCGAGCCAGTGCCGCAGCGTCCGTGGCGTCAGCACGGCGACGTCGAGCAGACCGTCGTCCGGTTCGGCGTCGGCCAGCAGGGTCATCCCGCCCTGCAGCCGGCCGACGTTGGCCACCAGCACGGTGCGGGCCCGGGTCCGTACCGGCGGCTGGTCGTCGATCTGGACCCGCACCGGCACCGGCCGGTCCCGCAGGTGCCGCACGGCGCCGGCAACGTACGCCGGCCAGCCGATCCGCGCCTTGGCCTGTTCGGACGTGGCGGCCAGCATGCTCGCGTCGAACCCCATGCCGGCCATCACCACAAAGCAGCGTTCGTCGTCGAGCCGACCGACGTCGAGCCGGCGGGTCTGCCGTTCCACCGCGACCTCGAGCCCGGCCGCGAGGTCGGTCGACAGCCCCAGGTTGGCGGCGAGCAGGTTACCGGTGCCGGCCGGCAGGATGGCCAGCGCCACGTCGGTGCCGACCAGGCCGGCGACACACGACATCACGGTGCCGTCGCCGCCGCAGGCGAACACGACGTCGACCCCGGCCGCGACCGCGTCCCGGGCCTGCGTCCGCCCCGGTTCGGCGACCGTCGTCTCCAGCCAGATCGGTGCCGCCCAGCCGGCTTCGGCCAGGGTCGCGTCGACCGCCGTACGGAGGTCGTCGAGGTCGGCGACCTTCGTCGGGTTGACCACCACGGCGGACCGTACCGGCGCTGTCTGCTTCTGCACCAGGTCAGTGTGGGCCACCGGGGCCGGCGCGGACCAGTCGACGCCGGTCCGCGCCGTCGGTGGGCGGTGTCTCCGTCGGCGGCGACACCGCCCACCGGGTCAGCCGGTGACGCGGAAGGTGGCGTCGGCGCGTGCCTGCGCGTCGGCGATCGGGTCGAGGCGCAACTGGTAGCCGTAGTGCCGGATGTAGCGGTCCGGGAAGTTGTAGGACTGGAACGACGACCATCCGGCGTCGGCCAGGCCGGCGACCCGGCGGAAGGTGGCGTCGGCGGCGAAGACCGCCGAGCCGTCGTCGGGTGCCAACTCGAAGTCGTACGCGTAGTGCCGCAGGTAGTGGCCCGGATAGTTGACCGATTCGATCGAGACGTGCCCCGAGCCGCCGGTCAGGCCGGGCACCAGCCGGAACTGCGCGTCCTGCGCCGGGCTGACGTTGGCGTCGATGCGCACGTCGAAGTTGGCGTGCCGCACGTAGCGATCCGGGTAGTTGTACGACTGGATCCGGTTCACCGGGGTGGTCGCGCCCCAGCGGGCAAGCACCCGGGACTGCTCGGCCGCGGTCAGGTTGAGGATCGATCCGTGCCGCTTGCGGCTGCCGCCCATGCTGTAGTCCGACCGGGTCCGGAAGTTGCCCGTACTGCCGAGGTTGGTCGAGGTGACCGGCAGGTAGCCGCGGCCGGTGGCGTACTGGTCAAGCCAGAGCACCCACTCGTTACGGCCGTTGAACTGGGCCCACATCGGGCCCTCGACCACGTTGCCGCCGCCGGTGCCGTTGGAGATGCCCAGGTGTGACAGGTTGCCGAGGGTCGTCCAGTTACCGAGGATCGAGTTGCTCGCCTCGATGGTGATGTGACCGTCGGCCGACGCCCGGTAGTAGCGGTAGCCGCCGACGCTGTTCGGGACCTCGATGATCTGGGTGTCGATGATGCCCTGGCCGCTACCCCGGTCGATGTAGAGCTGCGGAGTACCGACGGTACGGAAGTCGCTGGTCCGCGCGTACCAGATGCGGTGCTTGGTGACCCCGTTGCGGGCCGAGTTGGTCGCCCAGTAGACGACGTAGTCCCCGGTCACCGGGTTGTAGATCGCCTCCGGCGCCCAGGCGTTACCGGCGCCTGCGATACCGCCGGCGACGTTGAGCAGCCACGGTGCCGACCAGTTGACCAGGTCGGTGGACTCCCAGACGACGATCGAGGTGCTGCCCCGGTTGGCGGCGTCGTTCCAGGAGGTGCCGCTGGCGATCCGCAGATCGGTGGCGATGATCCAGTACCGGTCGCCGGCCGGTGCGCGAACCAGGACCGGATCCCGCACGCCACGTGTGCCCACTGTGGATATCAGGACCGGGCTGCCGTTGTTGAGGTCGGTCCAGTGCAGCCCGTCGGTGCTGTGCGCCAGATGAATCTGCTCGCCGTTGGCCGACTCACCGGTGAAGTGGGCCATCAGGTATCCGGTGAACGGATCGAGGGCGGCAGCCGGTCTCGCCGCAGTCACCGACCATGAGGTGAACAGCAGGCAGGCGGCGGCGAGGACGGCGCTGAGCCGGGCAAGGGTTCTCGGCATCGGGTCTCCTTCTGTCGGAGTTGGGCGGGTCCGGCCAATGCCGGTGGTCCGCCGCCTACCGGGCTGGTGCGATGCGAACTCACCGGCTGGGCACGATCGGGCGGATCGTGCCGTCGGCGGCAAACTCCATCGGGTCGATGACGACCTCCCGGTTGGTGCCGTTGCCGGCCGGTACGGCGAAGCGGTGGTAGGCGATGTGCCAGGTGTCCCTGTCCGGGGCGCTGACCACCGAGTGGTGCCCGGTGCCCCGGATCCCGTCGGCGAGTCGCTTCTGCAGCGAGTAGCAGTCCGGCGAAGCCAGTCCGTTGACGATCACGAAGGTGGTATCGAGCCGGGTCTGCTGCGGGCTCGACGTACCCACCGGATCGAGTCGGACCCCCTGGTCCTGGTGGCGCAGGAACCGGCCGGGGTAGTTGACCGACTCCAGCGACGCGGCACCGGACGGCAGGGACGCCGCAGCCGCCATCGAGCGGGTGTCGCCGCCACCGGCTACGGCGTCGCCGGTGACAACGGGCAGACCGGCACAGACCAGGGTGGCGAGCACGAACGCCGAGCCGGTATGCATTCGAACCCTCCGATGTTAGCGCTAACACACCACCTGATGTGATTGCCATGTGATTGCCGGATTGAATCGACAGTGTTAACTGCCCGCAGGGTCGATGTCAATGGGTCGCGGGCCGGCGGCGGGTACCCGTGTCCGCCGGGGAGTCGGCCAGCGGCTCCCCGGCGCTGCTTAAGCTGGTGCATGCTCGATGAACTCGTCGCACGCGCCCACCGGCTTGTCCCCCGCCATGGCCGACTCGTCCTCGGCATCACCGGCTGCCCGGCGGCGGGCAAGTCGACGCTGGCGGCGCTGCTGGTCGCCGGACTGCGGCAGGTCGGGGTCCCGGCGGCGCTGGTGCCGATGGACGGCTTCCACCTGTCCGACGCGGCGCTGGACCGGCTCGGCCGGCGCGACCGCAAAGGTGCCATCGACACCTTCGACGGCGACGGCTACCTCGCCCTGCTGCACCGGCTGCGGACCGAACGACACCGGACCGTCTGGGCGCCGGGTTTCGAACGCGACCTCGAACAACCGGTGGCCGGCACCATCGCGGTCGACCCACCGGCACGCCTGGTCGTCACCGAAGGAAACTACCTGCTCGCGGACGCAGAGCCCTGGCCGGCGGTGCGCGCGCTGCTGGCCGAGGTGTGGTTCTGCCAACTCGACGACGACGTACGGCGGGACCGTCTCATCCGCCGGCACATCGAGTTCGGCAAATCACCTGCTGCCGCCCACGCCTGGGTGGCCACGGTGGACGACCCGAACGCCCGGTTGATCGAGGCCGGCCGGGACCGGGCCGACCTGGTCGTCGACATGACCGCGTTGGGGCCGGCCGACGGTAACGCTCCGCGCCCGGTTGACCGGCCCCGGCCCGCCGCGCGCTAACAGCACGGCTGCCCGCCGCTCCGGTCCGGCGGGTCCTCGGCTCCGCCGGAGGAGGGAACCGCCGTTGAACCGTCCGCCCGGGCCAGCAGAAACAACGGGAGCAGCACCGCCGCACCGGCGCTGACCGCCAAGACCGGGTACCCGACGGTGCCGAGCACCATTCCGGCACCGACACTGGCCACCGCCGAGGCACCCCAGGCGATCGCGTCCACGCCACCCTGGACGTGCTGGCGGTCAGCGAGTGTCAACGACTGGGTGAGCAGACCGCTGCCGCCGACGAAGGTGAGGTTCCAGCCGGAACCGAGTAGGAACAGCGCGACGTACAGCTGCGCGCTTGCGGCCGCCGGCACCAACGCGACCATCGTGGACAGGGCGATCAACCCGACACCGGCGAGGATCGCCGTCCGTGCCCCGAACCGATCGACGATGTGCCCGGACAGCGGCGCCAGCAGGAACATGCCGAGCAGGTGTGCGCTGACCACCGCACCTACGGCGCCGAGGCCGTGACCGTGCATGTCCATGTGCAGCGGCGTCATCGTCATCACGGCGACCATCGACACCTGGCCGGCGGTCATCGACACCACCGCGGTACGGACCACCGGACGTCGCCACACCCCGGCCGACACGGCACCGGGCCCCGGGGCACCATGCCGCGTGCCGGCGCGGGTCGTCGGTAGGGTCGCCGACGCCGCTGCCGCGGTACCCGCACCGACCAGCGCCAGGAGGTACGGCCCGGCGAGCGGCGGCAGACCCAGCCCGGCGGAGAACCGCGCGAGTGGCGCGATCAGGTTTGGCCCGGCCAACGCACCGACCGTGCCCGCCCAGACGATAACGCCGACCGCGAAGCCCTTGCGGTCGGGCGGGTACAGGTCCGCCGCGCAGTACCGGGACAGCTGCGCTCCGCCGTTGCCGACACCGAGCAGCAGCATGCCGACCATCAGCGGGCCCGCCGCGTCGGCCAGCACGGCGCCGCCCGCGACAACCGCACCGACGACCGCGATCAGGTAGCCCAGCACGAGCGCGGAACGGCTGCCGCGTCTGGCCAGCACGGCGGCCAGCGTCAGGGTGCCGACGGCGGAGCCGACGATCCCGGCCGCGTTCGGTATGCCGCTCCACAGCGGGCTGAGCAACTGCGCTCCGACGAGGGTGCTCACCGTGCTCGCACCGACCATCGACACGTTGGTCACCGCCGCTCCGGTGAACAGCGCGGCCATCGGACGGTGTCGGGTCCGGCGGGCCTCGACCGCTGCGGGCACCATGGTCAGCCGGGGCTCTCGACGACGATGCCCCTGGGCGCTGGCACAGACATACGTTGACCTCTTCTACGAGACGTCGGCTGTGGCGGGACGTTGTCAAGATTCTTTACGGCGGGCGGCTGCAGGGCTTCTCCGGCGTTGCCCGGCCGACGTGCCGGGGTACAGCCGACGGGCGGGCCATCGGGGTCGCCGATGGCCCGCCCTGCGCGGTGCCGGCCGGCTCACGGCGTACCGCGGCCGGAAGTGCCCGGGTCGGAGGCGTCAGTTCGGGGCGTGGACTCCGGTCGCCGCGTAGTCCTTGATGGATCCCCGCACGTACATCTCGCTCCCCGTGTTACCGGAGAAGTACTGTTCGATGGAGCCGGGGAACGGCGTGGTGGAGGCGTTGCGTCCGTACACGTCGGTGTAGACCGTGGATGGCCCGCTGTTGCGCACCGAGAAGGTGCCGGGCCGGTACTCGCGCAGGGTGCCCTTGAACGGTGAGCGCGGATCGTCCCAGCCGACCTGTTGGCCGGTCTGCTGGGTCACCTGCCGAGCCTCGGCGCAATAGTCGCCACCGGCCAGGTCCGTGTAGCACAGGTCGACGATCCGGCCCATCCTGTTCGGCAGGCTCGGGTCGTAGTACCGGGACGGGTTGACGACGTAGAACAGCGGCGCGAGGTGAAAGTCCAGCCCGGAGCCCGTCACCTGCACGTCTGAGAACCAGAAGTCGTCCATGTCGGAAACCGTGAACGGCACCGGGTTGGGGTAGAGCGGGTCGAAGTGGGTACGGCCCTCCCGGATCGCGGCGATACAGCCGGTCTCCGCGATCAGCCGGCCCAACGAGCGGGTGTCCGACGGCGAGTCCGCCGGCACCGGAGGTGCGACGTTGATGAACGGGCGACCGAAGCCGGGGCATTCGCTGGGGCTGAAGCCGCCGGGTCGACCGAGCGGGATCATCGCGTTGTACCGGGCCTCGGTGACCGGGCCGCCGTTGCTCCCGACGCAGCGCTGGTTGAACAGCAACTCGTGGACGTTGTTGGTGAACGCGTCCGGCGAGTGGGTGCCCTGGTGGAACTTCAGCAGGATGTCGCAGACGGCGACGGTGGGCCCCTGCGGCGGGAAGAAGCTGGTGCCGTTGTCCCCCTGGATGACGTTGCTGTTGTTCACCACCAGCACCTTGTGCCCGACGTGGTCCTCGTGGCGGTGACTGTGGTCGGGCATGTTGTCCAGCATGACCTCGCTGGTGTAGCCGAAGGCGGGCCAGCCGGCGGTGCCGTACAGGTCCGAGGTCCGCGGATCGTCACCGTGCTCGTGGCCGAAGTAGCAGCCGCTCGGGTCCCGGGTCGGGTGCCAGGTCGGGTAGACCTTGCCGTCCGGGCCGTAGGTCCAGTACCGGGCGTGGATCTCGACCGAGCACTCCCCGGCCCGCGGCAGGTAGCCCTTCTCGTTGGCGGTGGCGATCAGTTCGTACGCCCGGCTCCTGGGCGCGCTCGCCGGCGGCAACGCCGTACCCCAGGTCGGGTCGCCGGGTGGCATCGTCGGCGGTGCGGTGGTCGGCGGTGGACTGGACGGCGGTGCGGTCGTGGACGGTGGGGTGGTGGGGTCAGCCGGCGACCCAGTACAGGTGGTGCCGTTGAGCGCGAAGCTGGTCGGCGCGGTGTTGCTGCCGTTCCACGACCCGTTGAAGCCGAACGAGGTGGTCGCCCCGGTGGCGATGTTGCCGTTGTAGCTGGCATTGCGGGCGGTGACCTGTCCACCGCTCTGCGACACCGTGGCGTTCCACGCCTGGGTGATCTGCTGACCGTTGCCGTAGCTCCAGGTCAGCGTCCACGAGCTGACCGGGTCACCGAGGTTGGTGACGGCCACGTTGGCGGTGAAGCCACCCGGCCACTGCGAGGCGACAGAGTAGGTGACGCCGCACCCGACGGCAGCGTACGCGGCCGTGACGGCCACTCCGCTTCCGCCGACGACGGCTGCCACGGTCGCGGCTGACCACAGCCGGGACCGGTACCGGTGTAAGCGCATGTGCTGGCTCTCCTCCACTGTTGTGCGGACGGATCGACAGGGCGCGCTGTCACCTACGGTCGACCACCCCGGGCGGCCTGGAGCGCGAGGTGTCCCGGTGTGGCGCGGCACGGGTGGCACCAGGCAGCGCGGCGTGGTGGATCGTCCGAAGGGAAGACAGCGAACGCACCATCAATAGATGCTTGTAAATGTTACGCCCGGTGCATCCCCTGTCAACTGGATACACTGGCGCCAACCGATGTAGGCTTGATCATCTTTGGAGCTGCCGAACCTCGCCTACCCGTTCTCGGTCCCGCGCAGACCGAACGCGTGCGCAAGCTGCGCGCCGCTATCGCCGACGACGCCCTCGGCCGCGAGCTCAGAGCCCTTCCGGCACCCCGGGTACGGGCACTCACCCCGGATATCTGTGCCGCACTGGACATCGACCTGCGGAACCGTTTCACGGCGGCGGGATGGACCGCGCGGCTCGACCACTTCCACGCACGAGATGTCCCCCAGTGGGGGCCGAGTGGGCGGTACGAGGATGTCCTGACCGGCACCGACATCGACGGCGTCAACATCGTCGCCGTCAAGGAGGGCGAGCTCTCCGACGCGGTCCTGGTCCTCGCCCACCACGACACGGTCCCGGGCACCGGCGGCGCCGACGACAACGGCACCGGCGTGGTCGGGCTGCTGGAGCTGGCCCGGCTGCTGGGTGCGGCGCGATTCCGCCGGACGGTGCTACTCGTCGCGGTCGACCACGAGGAACTCGGCTTTCACGGTGCCCGTCACCTGGTGCGGCAGATGTCGGTCGCCAGGCGGAAGGTGGTCGGTGCCTACGTGTTCGAGATGCTCGGATTCGCCAGCACCGAGCCGGGCAGCCAACATTTGCCGCGCGGGCTCGACCTGCTCTATCCCGGGCAGATTCGCCGGATCCGGCGCAACGGGCAGCGAGCGGACTTCGCCGCGGTGCTCTACCAGCGGTCCAGTCGGACGACGGCGGCCCTGTTCGCAGCCGCGCTGACCCAGCTGAACGGCCCGACCGGCACCGTCCTGCTCCGTGCACCCACCGACCTGCCGGTGCTGGGGCCGCTGCTCGGCCGGTTCGTGCCGTTCACCCAGCACTTCGCGCGCAGCGACCATCTGCCGTTCTGGGACGCCGGTCTGCCCGCGGTCCAGATCACCGACACGGCCAACTTCCGCAACCCGCACTACCACCGGGCCGGCGATGTCCCCGACACGGTGAGCATGACGCAGGTGGCGGACGTGGTCGCGGCCACCGCCCTGGCCGTGGAGATCCTGGCGGAGCGGCTCGGCTAGCTGGAACTGGCGCCCGCGAAGCCCGGACGGCATCCTGACACCCATGACATCGATCACCGCAGGTGCCTGGATCCGCCGGTACCACTCGGCGGCGGCGGACGCGCCGCGCCTGGTCTGCCTCCCGCACGCCGGCGGCAGCGCCAGCTTCTACTTCCGGCACTCGGCGGCCCTGGCCCCCGCCGTCGCGGTCCTCGCCGTGCAGTACCCCGGCCGCATGGAGCGCCACGACGAGCCCTGCGCCGGTTCCGTCGCCGACCTCGCAGACGGGATCTTCGAGGCGCTCGCCGCCCTGCCCGACCTCGGCGACGACGTCTCCCTCTTCGGGCACAGCATGGGCGCGACGGTCGCCTTCGAGGTGGTGCGACGGCTGGAGGACCGGCTGGGGCTCACTCCTCGCCGACTCTTCGTCTCCGGACGCCGCGCTCCGTCCCGGCATCGCGACGAACGCGTACACACCCTCGACGACGACGGACTCGTCGCCGAACTGACGGCACTCGACGGTTCCAACAGCCGCGTCTTCGCCGACCCGGAGATGCGGGCGCTGCTGCTGCCGGCGATCCGCAACGACTACCGTGCGATCGAGACCTACCGGTGCACCCCGGACGTCACGATCTCCGCCCCGGTGACGGTCCTGACCGGCACCGCCGATCCGACGACCACCCCGGACGAGGCCGACGCGTGGCGCCGGCACACCACTGCGGGCGTCACCGTCCACAGGATGACCGGCGGGCACTTCTTCCTCAACGAGCACCGCCCAGCCGTCCTCGACATCGTCGCCCGGTCGCTGTCGGCGCGCAACGGTACGCCCGGCCGGTGACCGGCGAGACGGCCACCACTGCACGAGTACGGGAACACCACCTGGCCTGCCCGGATGGGATTTCGGCAGATACAGCGACCCGTATGTGAGGCAGCGTGAGACGTCGGAAGGAAAGCCTCGACCCGCCGAAGCGAATCAAGGCCCTGACCTGCTTAAACCCTGTCGGGACGGCCGGATTCGAACCGACGACCCCTTGACCCCCAGTAGTCCGGTGGCCCAGCGGCATGCTCACGCACGTTTGTCCAGGTCACCTGAAGCATAAACCGGCCGAGTAAAGGAGTCGTCGCACCACTCCCTCGCCACCATCGACTCCCCGCCAGCCAGATGAGCAGCGCGGGGTGTTGTCGGCAGCTGGGCGGGCCGCGCCGCATGGCCCACGGCCTCGGGTTGAGCCGGGCTGCGCGCCGGGGGTCGTGGCCTGGTTCCAGAAGGCGGCCTTGCTCGATCACCTGGGCTCACATGGCCGCCTTCGCCCGAAACCGGGAGCGCTGGACCTCCCGTTTGGAGTCCACGCCGCGCAGGGCCAGTAGTGACAGGTGATGCTCGTTGCCGGGGTCGGGCAGGCTGCCAGCAGGCTCGCGGCTTGCGGCTTGCGGGCGCCGCGGCCACGGCATCTGGCGGGAATCCGGAGTCGAAGAAGTCGGCCCCGATCACATCCCAGCCCGCGATCGCCTGCTCGGCGACGTCGCGCTGCCACCGCGCCGACGACCTCCAATCCTGGAACTCCCGGGTTGTCAACGGCGGACTGGAACTGGCTCTGGCGCACATTTTGGATGCTGTTGGTGATCTTGACCCTGTGACCGGGTGGGGCGCGTCGCTGCCAGAGTTGAGGGACTCTTGGTGTTGGGGTAGCGGGATGTCGATGGGGCGTGGTTCGGTTTCGTTGGTGCCGGCGGAGACGGCTCGGGTGGCCTGGGCTGCCAATCCGAAGGGCACTCCGGCGATGGTGATGCGGGATCGGTTGGAGGACCTGTTCGTTGATGACGACTTCGTTGGCTGGTTCCCGGTCGATGGTCGTCGGGGGGTTGTCGCCTGCTCGGTTGGCGTTGGTGTCGGTGTTGCAGTATGCGGAGAACCTGACTGATCGGCAGGCGGCGCGGGCGGTGGCGTGTCGTATCGACTGGAAGTACGCGTTGGGGATGGAGTTGACCGAGCCGGGGTTCGATCATTCGGTGCTCAGCGAGTTCCGGGACCGGCTGGCCGAGGGTGATCGGGCTGATCGGTTGCTCGCGGTGATGGTGGATCGGTTGGCAGAGGCGGGGTTGGTGCGGGCGCGGGGCCGGCAGCGTACGGATTCCACCCATGTCCTCGCGGCGGTGCGCCGGTTGAGTCGGGTGGAGTTGGTCGCCGAGACGGTGCGGGCGGCGTTGGAGGCCTTGGCGAAGGTGGACGAGGTGTGGCTTGCTGGTGTCATGCCGCCGGAGTGGGCGCAGCGGTATGGCCGGTCGGTGCGTCACGAACGGCAGCCGACAGGGGCGGTCGCCCTGCGCGAGTATGTGGAACAGGTCGGCGGTGACGGCATCGCCCTGCTGCGTGCCGTCTACGGTCCGAACGCCCCGGCGGCCGGCTCGGCGGTGGCTGCTGTCGAGGTGCTGCGTCAGGTTTGCATTCAGCAGTACTGGTACGACGAGTCAGGGCAGTTGCGGTGGCGGGAGGCGAAGGCGTCGCGGGCTCGTAAGAGCCGGGAGGGCACGACGCGGCGGCGTCGCGTCGTCACGGGGACCGATGACGAGGCGGAGCCGGCCCGCGGGCCGTTTCTCGAGCGTGGAGATCGTGTCGCCACACGATCCGCAGGCCCGGTTCAGCCACAAGCCGGGCAAGGTCGAGTGGGTCGGGTACAAGGATCACCAGACGGAGACCTGCGACGAGGAACGACCGAACATCATCGTGCACGTCGTGACGACTCCGGCTCCGCAGCAGGACATCGGTGTCGTCGATGCGATCCACTCCGCGTTGGTCGGGCAGCGCATGGCGCCGGCGGAGCACTTTCTGGACAGTGGCTACGTCACTCCCGAGACGGTGCACCAGGCGTCGACGGCTTACGGGATAACGATCGTCGGGCCAGTCCGCCAGGATCCGCGTGCCGCCGACCGGCCCGGGTTCGCCAAGGAAGACTTCGACATCGACTGGCGGGCCGAGACCATGACCTGTCCGAAAGGCACGGTCAGTCCGCGATGGAAGCCGACCGTGGCAGACGGCAAACCTCGCCTGTCGGTGCTGTTTCGCCGGGCGGATTGCCGGGCCTGCACCGTCCGGCAGCAGTGCACCGGCAACGTCGATGGCAAGGGCCGGCACCTGCTCCTCCTACCCGAGCCCTTGCAGCGCATCCAGACGCAGGCCCGTGCGCAACAGCAAACCCCCGAGTGGAAACGGCGCTACGACCTGCGCGCCGGATGCGAGGCCACCGTCTCCGAGACTGTCCGCGCGCACGGCCTACGCCACTGCCGGTACCGGGGGCTCGCAAAGACCCACGTCCAACACGTCCTCACCGCCGACGGCACCAACATCATCCGACTCGCTCAACACCGACCCGACCAGCGTCAGCGCCCACGAAGCCGCCTGCAAGAACTCTTCCGCGCCAGTTGATGATCAAACTCCAAGATCACCAACAGCATCCAAAATGTGCGCCAGAGCCAGTCTCAGCGCGTCGTCGACACGGGTCGACATCTGCCCGTGGAAGGCGAACCGAGTCCCCGCAGAATCCGATGGCGGTGTAGGACGCCATGTCCGCAGGCGCCCCGCCGGTCCGACTGCCGCAACCACCTGCCGCGCGGATCAGGACCGTCCAACTCCGGTGAGTACCACATCAGACCTCCCGCGCAGAAGGTCCAGAACAGCTGCGCGGCTACCGACATTCGTGGTCAACGATGCGGTAGTCGGCGAGACTCGGCCTCCCCCGCACGACGACGGAGGCCGTATCGCTCAAGACGACCCCGGAGCCCATGAGGAAACTGGTCGATGACCTCAGCGCGCGGGGATGGCGTCAGGGCATCATCGATCGGAGGCGGCCAAGTCGGACCAGGCCGGACGGGCGCCTTTCCACCTGGCCGCCGCAGTGGGATGCACCACGATCACGTTGGCCTGGTCGCAGAGGTCCAGGCACTGGCTCGTGTATACTCGGTGCTGCCCAGCCGACGCATCCCTCTGCCGCAGCAGCCGGCCGTCGTGATCCACGGAGAGCACCCCTCCAGTAGTCGACGGCGGCGTTCTTCCACCAGCAAGCCGCGGCTGAGTCCTCCCCCGCCAGGCCCTGCTGCTGGCCTGCCGGGACCCCCACGTCGACACTGCCGCTGCGGCGGGCCGAGCCCACCTATCGGCGGGTTACGCCACCGCGAAATTCGGCCAATCACTGGCCGCCGTCACGACCACGCGCAGGTCCGTCGCTGGCATGCCGCCATGCGACGTTTCTACAATACCTATGGGATAGATAGGCTATCTCGATCACCGGGGTTGACCGGATGGGCCGACGGCAGTCACCGCTGGGCCGACGGCGGGCCCATCTCGGACACCCGATGACCCCAGCGGCTGCGGGCTCCTCGACAGTGCCCGCAGCATGGGTGAGCAATCGGCGACGTTCACCCTCGCGCAACACCAGTCGATCCCGGTACGGGACCGCGCAGAAGACCGGCCGCATCGGCGTTGCCCGTCGACCGATCGTCGGTCACGACTCAGATAAGGGCCTCCGTTGACCAATCTCGAGATCCTCTGGTACATCCCCAATGAGATCCACCCCGGCCACCGTGGTGACGATGTCGTCGACAGCCACAACAGCCTGCGAACACTCACCGGCCATGCCCTCGCACTGGAGCAGCACGGTTGGGGTGGAGCACTACTCGGCACCGGCTGGGGACGGCCGGACACCTTCACCGTCGCCACCGCGCTCGCTGCCCAGACGACGACGTTCCGACCGCTGATCGCCGCCCGGCCCGGCTACTGGCGACCCGCCAACTTCGCCGCTGCCACCGCCACCCTGGATCACCTGACCGGTGGCCGCGTGTTGATCAACATCGTCTCCGGGCGGGACAACCTCGCCGCCTACGGTGACCACGAGGGCGACCAAACCCAACGCTACGCCCGGACCCGGGAGTTCATCCGGATCGTGAGAAGACTGTGGACTGAGGAGAACGTCACCTATTCGGGTGACCACTTCTCGGTGACCGGTTCCACCGTTGCGACGACCGGTCGTGCGGCCCGGACGTACCCACCCGCGGCTTTACTTCGGCGGTGCATCCCCCGCCGCCGAGCTGGTTGCGGCAGCCGAGGCGGACGTCCAGCTCTTCTGGGGCGAGCCCCTCGACGACGTGCACGAGCGGATCGACCGGCTCAAGGAACTCAGCGAGCGCCTGGGGCGTGAGCACCCGCCGCTGGAGTTCGGCCTACGGGTCACCACGGTGGTGCGCGACACCACTGAGCAGGCGTGGGCAGCAGCCGAGGCAAGGGTCGCGGAGATGGCCAACGGCGCCATTTCCCGAGATCCGAACTGGCACGCCGCCGTCGGTCAGCGACGCCTGCTCGACCTGGCCACTCGCGGCGAGGTGCTCGACGACAATCTCTACACCGCGCCCGGCCGTTACGGTGGCAGCGGTGCCGGCACCACCTGGCTGGTGGGCTCAGCCGAGGACGTGGCGAAGTCCCTGCGCCGCTACCAGTCTCTGGGTATCACCCATTTCATCCTCTCCGACACCCCGTATCTGCCGGAGATCCGGCGGCAGGGCGACCAACTGCTCCCGTTGTTGCGCGGCTGAGCGTCGCAACCACAGGTCCAGACGCCGGCAGGCCAGGCGCGGCCCGGTCACGTGGCCGGCGACCAGCCGAGCGGGCCGGGTTGCCGTGCAACATCGGAGTGCGGACGGTCTCGTAGTCGCGCAGCATCTGCCAGTACTGCTGCTCCGGCCCGTACGGCCAGCCCTGGTGGTTCTGGGCCCAGAACTCGTCGGCGTAGAGGAACTCGATCGCCGGGATGGCGGCCTCGGCCGGTCGGGCCAGCTCGGATGCGGGGATCGCGCGCAGCGCCGGATGGCCGTCGGGCAGGGCGTGTGCCTCCGCGATGGGCGGCCGGTTCACCCGCACGTGAACGGCCGAGACCGCCCAGGACAGGTAGAACACCAGCGCGTCGGAGAGCTTCCGGAACCGGTCGTAGGTGAACTCGATCGTGTCGTTGACCCGGATGCTGGTGTCGGACCGCCGGCCGCTGACCGTGAAGGACGCGACCGCCCGGTCGTAGACCTCGACCACCCGCCGGCGCATCTCCTGCTGGTCGTGCGCGGCCGCCTCGCCGCCGTACGTCTCACCGGTGCGCGTGACGATGTACGGGCACGTGGTCACGTTGAGGTCGACGGCGGCTCCGGTGGCGTGCCGGCCGTCGCCGGGTCGGGTGCCGATGATCGGCTCGACCAGGCCGGCCCAGGGGTGGAAGTCCGCTTCGTCCGGCGATGCCTTCCACGTGCGCCACAGGTCGTCCTCCACCTCGGTGAGGACCTGGGCCATGGTCGCGTTGACGCCGCCGGTGATCGGCTGGCCGAGGAAGGTGTCCCTGGTCTCTCTCCCGTCAGTGCAGAAGGTGGACGAGGCTCCGGCCGCCGGGCACCGCGACCTGGCAGCGACACGGCCGGCCCCGGCCCTGACCCGGCAGTTCCTGGTGCTTCTCTTCGATCCCGCTCATGGCCCCAGGATCCGACCTGAAGTCGGATCAGCCATCCGGGTTAGCCCTGAAGCCGGCGGTCGACTTCGGGACCGAGCAGGGTGTCGGTGGGCGTGGACCGCCGGTCGGCCCCTCGGCGGCCCCGCCGCGTGCCGGCTCTTCCGAGCGGACTGTCAGGTGTGGACGGCCCGGCGCCGATGTGCGACCGTTCCGCGCAGGCAGACCGAGGAGGGTGGATGGCAGAGGACGACAGGCCGCGGGTGCGGTACGAGAAACGCGATCACGTCGCATGGGTGACGCTCGATCGTCCCGAGGTACTGAACGCCTTGGACACGCACATGCACGCCGAGCTGGCCGGGATCTGGGACGACGCGGAGGCCGACGACGGTGTCCGGGTGATCGTGCTGACCGGTGCCGGCGACCGTGCGTTCTCGGTCGGGCAGGATCTGCGTGAGCGGGCCCGGCTGAACGAGCAGGGGGCACCGCCGACCACGTTCGGCAGTCGCGGGCACCCGGGCTGGCCACGGCTCACCGAGCGGTTCTCGCTGCTCAAGCCGGTTGTCGCGCGGGTGGACGGCTATGCGCTGGGCGGCGGCTTCGAGCTGGCGCTCGCCTGCGATCTGGTCGTCGCGTCCGACCGGTCGGTCTTCGCGCTGCCCGAGGCCCGGCTGGGGCTGGTGCCCGGCGCGGGTGGAGCGTTCCGGCTGGCTCGTCAGGCGCCGCTGAAGGTGGCGATGGGCTACCTGCTGACCGGCCGCCGCATGCCCGCGTCGGTCGCCCTGGAACTGGGGCTGGTCAACGACGTGGTGCCGGCCGCGCAACTGGACGAGTGCGTGGCGGGCTGGGTGGACGATCTGCTACGCAGCGCCCCGCTGGCGGTTCGGGCGATCAAGGAGGCGGTGCTGCGGTCCGTCGACATGCCGCTGCCGGAGGCGTTCTCCACCCGGTTCGAGAGCGAGCAGCGGCGGATGGTCAGCCGGGACGCGGTGGAGGGGCCCCGCGCGTTCGCGGAGCGGCGTGAGCCGCGCTGGGAGGGCCGCTGACCCTTGATCTACGGGGTGGTGCATGGATAAGGGGTGCTAGGGGTCCCGCTACAGACGCGTCGCCGATAGCCTCCGGATGCGATGTTCGAATCGGGTTCGGAGCGGGGTGCGGTAACGCGATGAATGTACTGCTGTGGACCTGTCAGTTGGTTCTGGCGATTGTGTTCATCATGGCGGGCGTGGCAAAGTTCGTCGTCCCGATCCCGAAGCTGCGTGCCGAGGACGAATACACCCGCCTCTTTCCGGACTGGGGCATTCGCGCGCTCGGAGTGCCGGAGGTGGCGGGCGCCCTTGCCATGATCCTGCCACCGTTGACCGGTGTGGCCACCGTACTGACCCCGGTCGCCGGCGTCGGCCTCGCCGTCATGATGTTCCTCGGCCTCTTCGCCAATATTGCGGTCCGGGCCGCCCGGTGGCCCTATTACGTGTTGCCTCCGGCGCTTTGCCTGATGGCTTCCTTTGTCGCCTGGGGGCGCTTCGGCGATTACCAGTTCTGACCCCTTGTGGCTGCTCTCGATAGGGGCTCGTAAGGGCTGTGCGCCAGGTAGCCCGCTGGTACCGTCGTCGGCGTGCCGGACATTTGTCGGCACTCTTTTTCGGCCAATGAAAGGAAACCATGAGAGCAATTCGAACGGGGGCTGCCGCGGCGGTGGTGACGGCGGCTGTCCTGCTGTCCGCACCGGCCGCGGCGACGGCCGCGACGGCCCAGGTCGCCGGCACGGTCGACGTGGCCTACTCGTGCGGCGCTCCGGGAGTGCCGAGCACCGACCAGGTCATCGGCGTGACGTTGTCGGCGCCGACGCTCGCGCGCAAGGGCAGCACCATCCAGATCGGCGTCCGGCTGGACACCCGGTCGCCGAGCCCGTCGGAGCAGCCCGCGAACGGCACCAGTGTGGCCGTGAGCCTGTCGTACAGCGGCGCGGCGAGCGGCTCGGTCGCCTCGACGCCGCTGACCAACCCGGACCCGGTGCACATCGGCGAGACCGTGACCTTCACCGGGGGCGTGGCCCAGGTGGGTGCGACCGCCTACGGGGCCTACCTCTTCCGTCCCGGCGACGTGGCCATCACGACCGGGGACCACACGGTCACCTGTCTCGTGCAGAGCAACCCGCCGGTCGCCGACGTGACGCTCGTCTACTGAGCCGTTTCGACCGAGCGCCGGCGTCGTCGTTCCGGATCCCGCTGAGCCGGGTCCGGAACGGCGGCGCCGGACGTTGTTTCCCGGCCGTGCTCTCGGCCGGTTTCACCGGAGGCGCAACCGAGGGACATCGAGGAGAAGCATGACTGCACTGACACGCGTACGGCGCCGTACCGCGCTGCTGGTCGCCGTGTTGTGCGCGGCCACCGCGGCGCTCACCGGCCCGGCCGGCGCCGTGCGGGCCGCCCCGCCGGGTGCCGTACCGGCCGGGCCCGCCGGAGTGGCGCTCCGGCCCGGGACGGCGGACTGGCCGTCCTGGCAGCGGGACCTGGAGGGCTCGCGGTTCAACGGTGCCGAGCACACGCTCACGCCGGCGACCGTGGGCCGCCTGCGCCTCAAATGGGCCTTCGCCTTCCCGAAGGTGCCGGTGCTCACCTCCGGCAGCCAGCCCGCCGTGGTCGGCGGGACGATGTACTTCGGCGGGCCCGACGGTTACTTCTACGCCGTGGACGCCCGGACCGGTGCGACCAGGTGGACCTTCGCGCTGAACACCGTCGAGCCGGGCGTCGGGCAGGCGGTGGTCCGCAACGGACCGTTGGTCGCCGCGGGCAAGGTCTACTTCGGCGACTACCGGGGCTACCTCTACGCGCTCGCGCTGGGGACCGGCGAGCTGGTCTGGAGTACCCGTCTGGACAGTCACCCGGCCGCCATGGTCACCAGTTCGCCGCAGTACCACGGCGGACGGCTCTACGTCGGGGTGTCCAGTGGGGACAACGTCGGCGGGGTCGACCACGCCTGCTGCACCTTCCGTGGCCACCTCGACTCGATCGACGCGGAGACCGGCCAGCTACGCTGGCGGTACTACACGGTGCCGGAACCGCAGGCGGTCGGCACCTGGCCCAGCGGAGCGACCCGCTACGAGCCTTCCGGCGCCGGGGTCTGGAGTTCGCCGGTGATCGACCGGGAGACCGGCACCGTCTTCGTCGGGACCGGGCAGAACTACACGGGTACGACCGGCGACAGCGACACCGTGCTGGCCCTCGACGCGCGTACCGGTGCCGTGCGGTGGAAGCGGCAGATGACCCATCCGGACTCGTGGCGGGTACTCTGCGCGAACCCGAACGTGCCGCCGGGTTACTGCCCCGGTCTGCAAGACGGCACGGCGCTCGACTTCGACTTCGGCGCGCTGCCCAACCTGATGACGGTCAATGGCCGGCGGCTGGTGGGGATCGGGCAGAAGAGCGGGGTCTACCACACCTTCGACGCACGGACCGGCGAGATCGTGTGGCAGCGGCAGTTGTCGGAGCCGATGCCGAACAGCGGGCTCTCCGGAATCATGTGGGGCGCCAGCTACGACGGCCGCCGTCTCTATGTCGCTACCTACCAGGCGGATCCGGGCACGCTCTTCGCGCTGAACCCGGCGGACGGTGCGATCCTGTGGTCGACGCCCAACCCGGCGGACGGATGCTCGTGGGGAGGCGCGGCAGCGTACCCGGAGACCTGTGACCTGGCGCATGGTCCGGCGGTCACCTCCACGCCGGGCCTGGTCTGGGAGGGTAGCTCGGACGGAAAGATGCGCGCCTACTCCGCGGCGACCGGCCGGGTGCTGTGGCAGCACGACACGATCCAGGACTACGCGGGCGTGAACGGGCTGGCGGGGCGCGGTAGTGCGGTGTCGGCCGGCGGCGGGGCCGTGGTGAGCCGGGGCATGCTCTACGTCCATTCGGGATACCGGCCGTTCTATCCGAGCGACAAGGGCTTCGTGCTCCTGGCGTACGGCCTTTAGCAGAGTGGTTGTGATGGGGGGAGCGGGTTTCCCGTTCCCCCCATCCGTGTACACCTGCACGGAGACGGTCCCAGGCGGTCAGAGCGGGATGTTCGTGTGGTGTCCCCGGCCACCCGGCGCGGAGGCCAGCGCGACCGCCACCCGCTGCCGGGTCTCGGCGGGATCGATCACCTCGTCGACCACGCCGAGCGCCCGCGCCCGGTCGACTCCGCCCGCCACGCGCACCTGCTCGGCGATCAGCCGTGCCCGCAGTTCCTCGCGCTCGGCGTCCGGAGCGGCGGCCAACTGCCGGCGGTGCAGTACGCCGACGGCGGCCTCCGCCCCCATGACCGCGATCTCCGCCTCCCGCCACGCGATCACCCTGGTCGCGCCGAGCGACTTGGAGTTCATCGCGATGTACGCGCCGCCGTACGCCTTGCGGGTCACCAGCGTCACCCGGGGCACCACGGCTTCAGCGAAGGCGTGCAGCAGCTTCGCGCCGCGCCGCACCACGCCGTCCCATTCCTGGCCGACTCCGGGCAGGTAGCCGGGTACGTCGACCACCACGACCAACGGCACACCGGAAGCGTCACACATGCGTACGAACCGAGCCGCCTTCTCCGCGCTGAGCGAGTCCAGGCAGCCGCCCTTGCGCAGCGGGTTGTTGGCGATGACCCCCACGGCGCGACCGGCGAGCCGCCCGAACCCGACGACGATGTTCGGTGCCCAGCGCGGCTGAAGCTCGGTGAACGGCTCCTCCTCGTCGTGGTCGAGCAGGTGGCGGATCAGGGGGCGCACGTCGTAGGCGCGCCGAGGCGACTCCGGCAGCAGCGCCCGGAAGTCGCGGGGCGCGCGGGTCTGCGCGATGTCGAAGGCGCCCGGGTGCACGAGGTAGTTCACCAGCCGCCGGGCGCGGCGCAGCGCGTCCGCCTCGGACGAGGCCGGCACGTGCGCGACGCCGGACCGGCGGCCGTGCGCCTCCGGACCGCCGAGCCCGGCCATGTCGATCACCTCTCCGGTGACCGACCGCACCACCTCCGGTCCGGTGACGAAGACGCGGCCGGCCTCGGCCATCACCACGATGTCGGTCAGTGCCGGTCCGTAGGCGGCGGCGCCCGCGGCCGGCCCGAGGACCACGGAGAGCTGCGGGATGCGGCCGGACGCGCGGGTCATCGCCGCGAACATCCGACCGACACCGTCCATCGACTCGACGCCGTCGGCCAGCCGCGCGCCGCCGGAGTGCCACAGCCCGACGGCCGGGCACCGCAGCCGTACCGCCGTGTCGATCGCCTGGATGATGTGCTCGCTGCCGGCGGCGCCGAGCGCACCGCCCATCGAACGGGCGTCGGTGCAGTAGGCGACGACGGTCGACCCGTCGATGCGTCCCCGCACAGCGAGCACACCACTGTCGTCCGGGGCGTGCAGTGGCTCCCCCGTGCCCGGGTCGAGCAGGGCGGCGACGCGCAGCGCCGGATCGCGCGGATCGGTGGTCGCGGGGCCGGCCGGCGCCGGCTGCGCGGGGATGATCGTCGAGGTCACTGAGGTCTCCCTGTCGGTCCGGTCGATCTGCTCCGCTGTCCGTCGGGCCGGAGCCGCGAGCGGAACGCGGCGGCGATCCGTTCGGCTCCCGCCGCGACGCTGAGCCCACCCGCCCGCACGTCCCGTTCCGCGGCCGCCACGATGCCGGCGAGCCCGGGGTCGGCGGTCGTCTCCGCCCAGAGGGAGTCGCGCGCTACGGCACGCAACTGGGCCGCCCGCTGCGCGCCGCGCCGCGCGGGCAGATCCGCGCCGGCATGGTGCTCCTCGATGCGCTTCCACAGCTCGGCCAGGCCGGTGCCGAGACGGGCGCTGCACGGCACGACCGGCGGCGGTCGCCGCCCGTGTACCGAACCGGCCAGGCGGCGGGCCGCCGAAATCTCCCGGGCGGTAGCCCGGGCCGCGTCCGCGCCCGCACCGTCGGCCTTGGTGACCGCGACGATGTCGGCGCGTTCCAGTACGCCCATCTTGATCGCCTGTAGGTCGTCGCCGGCCCCGGCCATGGCCAGCACCACGAAGGTGTCGACGAGGTCGGCCAGCGCGGTCTCGGACTGACCGACGCCGACGGTTTCCACGATCACCACGTCGTAGCCGGCCGCCGCGACCACGGTCATCACCTCCGCGGTGACCTCCGTGACGCCGCCGAGCGCTCCCCCGCTCGGCGACGGGCGCACGTAGGCGCGCGGGTCGGCGGAGAGCCGCGCCATCCGGGTACGGTCGCCGAGGATGCTGCCGCCGCTCACGGTGGAGGACGGGTCCACCGCCAGCACCGCGACCCGGTGGCTCCCGGAGGTCAGCCGCAGGCCCAGCGCGTCGATCAGCGTCGACTTGCCGACGCCCGGCGGGCCGGTCATCCCGATCCGATGCGCCGACCCGGCATAGGGGTCCAGCAGCACCACCAGTCGCCGTGCCGTCTCCCGGTCCGCCGGGCGGCTCGACTCCACCAGCGTCACCGCCCGGGACACGGCCGTGCGGTGGCCGGCGCGAATCGCCGCCGCCCACTCGGCCACGTCTGCCGGGACCCGCCCCACGGTCAACCCTCCCCCGTGGTGGCGCCGATGCGCTCCCGCAGCCGGGCGACGAGGCGGATCGCGGCGTCCGCGAGCACCGTACCCGGGCCGAAGATCTCCGCTGCCCCGGCCGCGCGTAACGCGTCGTGGTCGTCGGGCGGCACCACGCCGCCGACCACGATCGTCGTGTCGCCGGCGCCGAGCGCGGTCAGCTCGCGGCGCAGCTCGGGAACCAGCGTCAGGTGCCCGGCGGCGAGTGAGCTGACGCCGACCACGTGCACGTCCGCGTCGACGGCCTGCCGGGCCACCTCGGCGGGCGTCTGGAACAGCGGGCCGACGTCCACGTCGAACCCGAGGTCGGCGAAGGCGGTGGCAACCACCTTCTGGCCCCGGTCGTGGCCGTCCTGCCCGATCTTCGCCACCAGGATCCGCGGCCTGCGCCCCTCGGCCCGGGCGAACTCGTCGGTCGCCTGCCGGGCCCGCGCCGTCGCGCCGTCCTCGCCCGTCTCCGTCCGGTAGACGCCGGTGACGGCCCGGATCGGCGCGGCATGCCGGCCGTAGACCTCCTCCAGCGCCGCCGACATCTCGCCCACGGTCGCGCCGGCCCGGGCCGCGTCGACCGCGCACGCCAGCAGGTTCCCGTCCAGGCCCGGCCTGCGGGCCCCGGTGGCCGTCTCGCGGGCGGCACCGGTGAGCACGGCGAGCGCGGCGCGGCAGGCGGCGTCGTCCCGGGCAGCACGCAGCTCCCGGAGTCGCTCGACCTGCCGGGCGCGCACCGCGGAGTTGTCCACCCGGCGTACCTCCAGGCGGGTCTCGGTCTCCGGCCGGAGCCGGTTGACACCCACGATCGGCTGCCGCCCGGAGTCGATGCGCGCCTGGGTCCGCGCGGCGGCCTCCTCGATCCGCAGCTTGGGTATCCCGGCATCGATCGCCCGGGCCATGCCACCGGCCGCGGCGACCTCGTCGAGATGGCGGCTGGCCCGCCGGGTCAGTTCGTGGGTGAGCCGTTCGACATAGGCGCTGCCGCCCCACGGGTCGATCACCCGGGTGGTACCGGACTCGTGCTGGAGCATCAACTGCGTGTTGCGGGCGATCCGGGCGGAGAACTCCGTCGGCAGCGCCAGCGCCTCGTCCAACGCGTTGGTGTGCAGCGACTGGGTGTGCCCCTGGGTGGCCGCCATCGCCTCCACGCAGGTGCGTACCACGTTGTTGGGCACGTCCTGCGCGGTCAGCGACCAGCCGGAGGTCTGGCAGTGCGCGCGCAGGCTAAGTGAGCGGGGGTCACGGGCGCCGAAGCCCTCGACCAGCCGCGCCCAGAGCGACCGGGCGGCGCGGAGCTTGGCGACCTCCATGAAGAAGTGCATGCCCACCCCCCAGAAGAACGACAGCCGGGGCGCGAACGCGTCGACGTCGAGCCCGGCGCCCACGCCGGCGCGCAGGTACTCCACGCCGTCGGCGAGCGTGTACGCCAGTTCCAGGTCCGCCGTCGCCCCCGCCTCCTGCATGTGGTAGCCGGAGATCGAGATCGAGTTGAACCGGGGCATCCGGGCCGCAGTGTAGGCGAAGACGTCCGCGACGATCCGCATCGACGGGCCCGGCGGATAGATGTAGGTGTTGCGGACCATGAACTCCTTGAGGATGTCGTTCTGGATGGTCCCGGCGAGCTGGTGCGGCGCGACGCCCTGCTCCTCGCCCGCGACGATGTAGAGCGCCAGGATCGGCAGGACGGCGCCGTTCATCGTCATCGAGACGCTGGTCCGGTCCAGCGGGATGCCGTCGAAGAGCAGCCGCATGTCCAGGATGGAGTCGATGGCCACGCCGGCCATGCCGACGTCTCCGGCGACCCGGGGATGGTCGGAGTCGTAGCCCCGGTGGGTGGGCAGGTCGAAGGCGACCGAAAGGCCCTTCTGGCCGGCGGCAAGGTTGCGGCGGTAGAAACTGTTCGACTCCTCGGCGGTGGAGAACCCCGCATACTGCCGGATCGTCCACGGCTGTGTGGCGTACATCGTCGGATAGGGACCACGCAGGTAGGGCGGCAGGCCGGGCATGGTGCCCAGGTCCAGGCCGTCGAGGTCGTCCGCCGTGTGCAGGGTGTGGACGTCGATCTCCTCCGGGGTCGTCCAGACGGCCGGGGCGGGACCGGGCACGGCAGGCACGTCGTCGCCGAGCGGCATGCGGGAAAAGTCCGGGATCATCGGAGTACTCCCAGGTCGTCGAGGGTTTCCGTGAGCACCTCGACGGCGTCGCAGCCGGTGTGCAGGTACCGGTCGACACCCGTGTAGCCTGCCGGCGGGCCGGCCAGCCACACCCGTACCGCGCCGGCGGCCCGGAGCGCGGCGGCGACCGGCTCGGCCTGCCGGGCGTAGTCGGCGTCACCGACGCACAGGCAGACGACCGGCGGGCCGGGATCACTGGGATCACCGGGATCACCGGGTGCGATCTCGGCCGTGGCGATGCCGCCGGCGGCGAAGAGGTTCGCGGCGAAGGCGAGCCGACCGGCGCGGGCGGACGCCGGTCCCAGCGGCACCAGCGCCACCCGGGGCGGGGCGCCGGTCCGCCGCGCGTGCGCGTCCGCCCGGTCGCGCAGTTCCTCGAAGGCCAGCGCGTACGGACGGACCGGCAGACCACCGGCGGGACCGTGCGGCACGGGGCGGGCGGTGGACTGTTCGGCCAGATTCGCGAACTCGCTGACGCCGCTGATCGGATCACGGCGGTGCGCGATGTTCGCCGCCCGCCGCCGCCAGGTCTCGGCGATCCGGTCGCCGATCATGCCGCCGGCCAGCGCCGCAGCCATCCCGCCGGCGCGCTCGATCTCGGTGAACACCTCCCACGCCCGGTGTGCCAGTGCGTCCGTGTGCGCCTCGACATGCCAGGAACCGCCGGCCGGATCGGCGACCCGAGCCAGGTGCGCCTCGTCGCGCAGCAGGGCGTGGGTGTTGCGGGCGAGCCGCTGGGCCACCGGGTCCACGCCGCCGAGCCTCGCGTCGTACGGCTGGATCGTCAGCGCGTCGGCGCCGCCGACGACCGCGGCGAAACCGGCGACGGTGGTCCGCAGCGCGTTGGTCCACGAATCCCGGACGGTCATCATCACCCCGGACGTCACCGCCGCCTGCCGCTGCACGGTGACCGGGCCGCCGCACGCCTGTGCCACCCGGGCCCACAGCCGACGGGCCGCGCGGAGCTTCGCGATGGTGCCGAACACGTCGGCGGTGGCCGCGTAGCGGAACTCCAACTGGCCCAGCGCAGCCGCGATCCCGAGCCCGGTGCCGGCGCCACCGGCGATGGTGGTGCCGGTGGCGGTAGCGGTGCCGGTGCCGGTGCCGGTGCCGGTGCCGGTGCCGGTGAGCATTCGTAGGTAGGCGACGCCGGTGGCGAGGGAGGCGGCGAGTTCCTCGGCGTCCGACGCACCGGCGTCGTGGTAGACGGTGGCGTCGACGGTCCCGGCCCGCAGCCGCGGGTACGCCCCGGCGACCCGCGCCGCGAGCGCGGTCAGCACCGCCTCGCCAGCGGACTGCCCGGTACGGGCGAGCATGCCGAGCGGGTCGACGCCGAGGTTGCCGGTCAGCGCCTCCGCCGGTACGCCCCGGTCACGGGCCAGCCGCAGCAGGGCGTCGGCCGCCTCCTCGGTCCCCTCCCCCGCGTCGAGCACCACCTCGGTACGGTCCAACGGCACCCCGGCCAGCGCCTCCGGCAGCGCGGCCGCGATCGCCGGTAGCCAGACCGAGTCGGCGCCGCCCGCGATGCCGGCCGTGACGGCGTCCCGCAGCGCCACCGGATCGGTCTCCGGATACCGCTGCCGGACCCGCCAGCTCCCGCCGTCGGCCCGGCCGGCCCGGGTCACCGGCACCGCGCCGGGCCGCCCCGTCCGCCGGCGGTCCGCCGTGCCGGTGTGCAGGGCGGGCAACGTGATCCCGTCGTAGGTGGTGAAGGCGAGCAGCGCGTCGACGTCGTCGGTCGTCGCGTCCGCGTCCGCCCGGCCGCTCTTACGCAGCACGCCGAGCGCCAGCCGGCGCCACACGTCGACCGGCGAGTCGGCCGGCGGGTCCGCCGCCGAGCCGGCCGGTAGGTCCGCCGCCGAACCAGCCGGTGGGTCCGCCGCCGAACCGGCCGGCGAGTTCGCCACGATGCTCATCACGACCTCCCCGGGCCGGGCGACGGCAGCGCCCCCGCGATCGCGGCCGCGACCTCGGCCGGCCGGTCACCGAGGTAGAAGTGCCCGCCGGAGAAGACCCGCCGGCTGAACGCGGCCCGGGTGCAGGCGGCCCAGCCGTCCGTCTCCGCCGGTGTCACCCGCGGGTCCGCGTCCCCGGCGAACGCAATGATCGGGCAGGTCAACGGCCCGGCCCGGTGGTCGTAGGTCTCCACCGCCGTGTAGTCGGCGCGCAACGCGGGCAGGATCATCTGGACGATCTCCTCGTCGTCGAGCAGCCCGGGGCTGGTGCCGTGCAGCGCCATGACCTCGGCCAGCACCTCGGCATCCGGACGGCGGTGGAGGTCCTCGGCCGGTCCGGTGGTCCCCGGCGGCCGCCGCCCGGAGACGACCAGCACTGCCGGAACGTGCCCGCGCGCCTCCAGCCGCCGGGCGACCTCGAAGCCGACCAGCGCCCCCATGCTGTGCCCGAACACGGCCAGCGGGCGGTCGAGGTACGGCCCGACCGCGTCGGTGATGTGCGCCGCCAACTGCTGGATGCTGGTCATCGCGGGCTCGTGCCGCCGGTCCTGCCGACCCGGGTACTGCACCGCCAGCGGTTCCACCGGCGCGCCGGGCAGCGCCGACAGCGCGGCGGAGATCGGGAAGTAGAAGCTCGACGCGCCGCCGGCGTGCGGCAGGCAGAGCAGCCGTACGGCGGCGCCCGGCACCGGATGGAACCGGCGGAGCCAGGCGTCGCTCACCGTACCGGCTTCGATCGTGGTCATCGGATCCCCTCGGATGCGGTCACGGGCGGCCTCACGAGACCCCCAGCTCGTCGATCAGGTCCAGCACCTCGTCGAGGCTCGCGTCGCCGAGGTCGACCTCGGCCGGCCGCTCGCCCGGATCGGCGCGCCCGGCCCGCCAGCGGTCCAGCAGCCGCCGCAGCCGTGCCTCGATCTCGGCCGCCTCCCCGTTCGCGGACGCGGCGGCGGCGCCGAGACCGGCCTCGATCCGGTCCAGGTCCGCCAGCAGCGCACCGGCCGGGCCGGCCCCGCCGAGCAGACCGGTCAGGTGCCGGGCCACCTCGGCGACGGTCGGGTAGTCGAAGATCAGCGTGCTGGGCAGCGCCAGACCGGTCGCCGTGCCGAGCCGGTCACGGAACTCGACGCCGGTCAGCGAGTCGAAGCCGATCTGCACGAAGCCGTTGTCGACCTCGACCACGGTGGGGTCCGGGTGGCCGAGCACGGCGGCGGCGATCGCGCGTACCTCCGCGATCAGCGCCTCCTCGCGGTCCCCGGCCGGCACGGCGGACAGCCGGTCCCGGACCGGCGCCTCCACCCGCACCGCGGCGGCCGCTTCGGTGCGGTCCCGCCAGGCGCGGACCTCTGGCAGGTCCGCGATCAGCGGGCTGGGCCGGGCGGCGGTGAAGCCCGGCGCGAACCGGTCCCAGTCCACGTCCGCGACCACGACGGTGGCCTCGCCGTGGTCGACGGCGGCCCGCAGCGCGGTGACGGCGGCCTCCGGTTCCAGCGCACGCATACCGCGCCGATGCAGTTGCCGCAGGTCGCCGGTCTCCCCCATGCCGCCGCCGTCCCAGAGTCCCCAGGCGACGGAGGTGGCGGCGAGCCCGAGCCGGCGCCGGTGCGCGGCCAGCCCGTCGAGGTAGGCGTTGGCCGACGCGTAGGCGGCCTGGTTCCCGCCGCCCCATACCGCCGCAGCGGACGAGAAGAGCACGAACGCGTCGAGATCGTCGGACGGGAACAGTTCGTGCAGGTTACGGGCGCCCTCCAACTTGGCCCGGGCGACGTCGGCGAGACCGGCCACGGTCAGCTCGTCCAGCGCACCGCGCCGGCCGTCCCCGGCCGCGTGCACGACCGCCCGGACCCGTTCACCCTTATCCGCGCAGTCACGCACCAGATCGGCGAGCGCGGCCCGGTCGGTGACGTCGCAGGCGGCCAGCGTCACCCGGGCGCCGGCGGCACGCAGGTCGGCGGCCAGGTCGGCGGCACCGGCGGCGGCCGGGCCCCGGCGGCTGACCAGCACCAGGTGCGCGGCGCCCTCGGCGGCGAGGCGGCGGGCGAGGTGGCCGCCGAGCGCGCCGGTGCCGCCGGTGACCAGCACCGTCCCACGCGGCCGCCACGGCCGGGCGGGCGACCGCTGCGGGAGCGGGGCACGGACCAGGCGCCGGGCGAGGACCCCGGACCGGATGGCCACCTGGTCCTCACCGCCGTCGGCCAGCAGCGGCGGGAGGGCGGCATACGCCTCCGACCCGGTTTCGGCCGGCAGGTCGATCAGCCCTCCCCATCGGGCCGGCAGTTCCAGGCCGGCGACGATGCCGAGACCCCAGACCGCGGCCTGGTCCGGGTCGGCCGGCGAATCCGCCGGGTGCACGTCGACCGCGCCCCGGGTCGCCGCCCACAGCCGCCCGGCGATCCCGCTCTCCGTCAGCCCCTGGATCAAGCTCAGCGTGGCCGCGACGCCGCCCGGCCCGCCGGCGGCCGCCAGCAGGGACAGCACCCCGGCCGGTACGGCGCCGAGCCGGCTCGCGGCCGCAGCCAGCGCACCCGCGACACCGGCCCGGTCGAGCCGGTGGGCGTCGAGCCGGAGCACCTCGACCGTGGCGCCGGCGGCCCGGATGGCTCGCACGATGCCGTCCGACGGGTCATCCGGGCTGGTCACCACGATCCACCCGCCGAGCGGCCCGGCCGGGGCCGGCACGGAGACCGGCGTCCAGTCGACGCGGTACCGCCAGCCGTCCGCCGCGCTGAGTGCCCGGCTCTCCCGGCGAAGCGCGGAGAGGGCGGGGAGCGCGTCCCGCAGCGGCGTCGCCGGGTCGGCACCGAGTGCGGAGAGCGCGTCCAGGTCACCGGAATCGACGGCCGCCCAGAACCGGCCGTCGACCGGATCGCCGGCGGGCGTGGCCGTGGCCGGCGGCGGATCGAGCCAGTACCGCTGCCGCTCGAACGGGTAGGTGGGCAGGTCGACGCGGCGCCCACCGGCGAAGACCCGGTCCCACCCGGCCGGGACCCCGGCGACGTGCAGCCGGCCGAGCGCCTCGGCGAGCGACGCGGTCTCCGGCCGGTCCCGGCGCACGGCGGCGACGACGGTGACCGGCTCACCGGCGGGCAGGCAGTCCGGCGCCATCGCGGTGAGGGCCGCGTCCGGGCCGACCTCGAGAAACGTACGGATGCCGTGCTCGTGCAGGGTTCGCACGCCGTCGTGGAAACGCACCGGCTGACGCACCTGGCGTGTCCAGTAGGCGGCCGACCGGATCTCTTCGCCCGCGATCCGCCCGGTGATGTCGGACACCACCGGGATCGACGGCTCCGCGTAGGACAGAGTCGCCGCGATCGACTCGAACTCGGCCAGCATGCCGTCCAGGTGCGGCGAGTGGAACGCGTGGCTGACCGTGAGCCCCCGGGTCTTGTGCCCGCGCGCGGCGAACATGCCGGCGACGGCCGCCACCGCCGCACGGTCGCCGGAGATCACCGTCGACGCCGGGCCGTTGACCGCGGCGATCGCCACGTCCCCGCCCACCTCGTCCAGCACGGCCCGTACGTCCGCCTCCGCCGCCCTGATCGACTCCATCGCACCGCCGGCCGGCATGGCCTGCATCAGCCGGGACCGCCCGCAGACCAGCGCGCTCGCGTCGGCCAGGGTGAGCACTCCGGCCGCGTGCACGGCGGCGATCTCCCCGATCGAGTGGCCGAGCAGCAGGTCCGGCCGCACGTCCCAGCTCTCCAGCAGCCGGAAGAGCGCGATCTCGAAGGCGAAGAGCGCCGGCTGCGTGTACGCGGTCTCGTTCAGCAGCGCGGCCTGCTCGGTACCCGGCGCGGCGGCCATCAGCTCCCGCACCGGCCGGTCGGCGTACCCGTCCAGGTGCGTGCAGACCTCGTCGAGCGCCTCCGCGAAACGCGGGTACGCCGAGGCCAGTTCCGTACCCATCCCCGGACGCTGGCTGCCCTGGCCGGTGAAGAGGAACGCCAGCCGGCCGCCGTGCGCACGTCCACGGGCCAGGCCCGGCGCGGCCCGGCCGGCGGTGAGCGCATCCAGCCCGGCGAGCAGGTCGGCGCGGCGGGCACCGGCGAGCGCGGCCCGGTACGGATGCGCGGCCCGAGTCGTCGCCAGCGACAGCCCGATGTCGGTGACCGACCCGGACCCCGCCTCGACGGCCGCGCGCAGCCGCCCTGCCTGCGCGGCCAGCGCCGCCTCGGTCCGGGCGGAGAGCAGCCACGGCACCGGCCGGTCCGCGTCGGCGGCCGGCCCCGACTCGTCCGGTGCTGGGACGCCCTCCAGCACCACGTGCGCGTTCGTGCCGCTGATGCCGAACGACGACACCCCGGATCGGCGCGGCCGGCCGGCCTCGGGCCACGGCACCGCGTCGACCGCCGGAGCGACCGCACCGGCCGTCCAGTCGATGTGCGGCGACGGCTCGTCGTCGACGTGCAGCGTGCGCGGGATCAGCCCGTGCCGCATGGCGAGCACCATCTTCATCACCCCGGCCGCGCCCGCCGCGGCGAGGGTGTGACCGATGTTCGACTTCACCGACCCGATCCAGAGCGGCTGGTCCGCCGGCCTGTCCTGTCCATACGTCGCGAGCAGCGCGTGCGCCTCGATCGGGTCGCCGAGCGTGGTGCCGGTGCCGTGCGCCTCCACGGCGTCCAGGTCCACCGTGGAGAGCCCGGCGTCGGCGAGCGCCTGCCGGATCACCCTCTGCTGCGCCGGCCCGCTGGGCGCGGTCAGCCCGTTGGACGCGCCGTCCTGGTTCACCGCGCTGCCCCGCACGACCGCGAGTACGGTGTGCCCGTTGCGCCGCGCGTCGGAGAGCCGTTCGAGGACGAACACGCCCGCGCCCTCCGCCATGCCGAAGCCGTCCGCCCGGGCGGAGAACGCCTTGCACCGGCCGTCGCGGGCCAGACCGCGCTGCCGGCTGAACGCCACGAACACCGCCGGGGTGGCCATCACGGTCACGCCGCCGGCCAGCGCGAGGTCACACTCGCCGCGCCGCAGTGCCTGTCCGGCCAGATGCAGCGCGACCAGCGACGACGAACAGGCGGTGTCGACGGTGACGGCCGGGCCTTCCAGGCCGAACGTGTAGGAGACGCGCCCGGAGATCACGCTCGCCCCGGTGCTGGTCGCGAGATAGCCCTCGTCCCCCTCCGGCACCTGCGCGGTGAGTGCCGCGTAGTCCTGTCCGCTGATGCCGGTGAACACGCCGGTCCGGCTACCGCGCAGCGTCCCGGGGTCGATGCCGGCGCGCTCGAACGCCTCCCAGGAGACCTCGAGCAGCAGCCGCTGCTGCGGGTCCATGACCGCGGCCTCGCGGGGCGCGATGCCGAAGAACGCCGGGTCGAACCCGGCCACGTCGCGGACGAAGCCGCCGTGCCGGGTGTAGCTGGTGCCGGTGTGCCCGGGGTCGGGATCGTAGAGCCCGCCGAGGTCCCAGCCCCGATCGGCGGGAAAGTCGCCGATCGCGTCGCCGCCCTCCTCCAGCAGCCG
The DNA here is from genome assembly GCF_029626105.1 of Solwaraspora sp. WMMD792. Lineage (NCBI taxonomy): Bacteria > Bacillati > Actinomycetota > Actinomycetes > Micromonosporales > Micromonosporaceae > Solwaraspora > Solwaraspora sp. WMMD792. The sequence continues at coordinate 1,926,656 of NZ_JARUBH010000009.1, read as the reverse complement.
CCACAACGCCTCGGGACTGTCCACCCCGCCCGGGTAACGGCAGCTCATCGCCACGATCGCGATCGGCTCGTCGGTGGGGCGGGCGGCGGTCACCGGTACGGCCTCGGTGGTCTCCTCCGGCTCGCCGAACACGACCCGGCGCAGGTGCGCGGCGAGCGCCTCGACGGTCGGGTGGTCGAAGACCAGCGTGGCCGGCAGTGGGCTACCGACCGCTCGCTGTAGCCGGTTGCGCAGCTCCACGGCGGTCAGCGAGTCGAACCCGAGGTCCCGCAGCGCACGCCCGGTGTCGATCTCCGTGGCGCCGGCGTGGCCGAGCACTGCGGCCGCGTGGCCGGCGACCAGCGTGACGAGTTCACGCAGCCGGCCGGCGGCGTCCAGCCCGGCCAGGCGGCCGGCGAGCGGGCTCGCGTCGTCGGCGGCGGCCGGTCCGGCGAGCGCCGGGCGGGCACCGGACCGGACCAGGCCACGCAGGATCGCGGGCAGCGCTCCGGCATCCGCCTGTGCGCGCAGCGCGGCCCGGTCGAAGCGGACCGGCGCCAGCAGCGGCCGCCCGTCGGCAAGCGCGGCATCCAGCAGGTCCAGGCCCTCGTCGGCGGTGAGCGCGGAGGTGCCGCGCCGGGCCAGCCGGCTGACGCCGTCGTCACCCAGCGTCGCGGTGAGCGCACTGCGCTGCTCCCACAGACCCCAGGCCAGTGAGGTGCCGGGCAGGCCGCGCTGCCTGCGGTGGTGTGCGAGCGCGTCGAGGAAGGCGTTCGCGGCCGCGTAGTTGCCCTGGCCGGGACCGCCGACCAGGCCGGCGGCCGAGGAGTAGACGACGAACGCGGCGAGGTCCCGGTCGCGGGTCAGCTCGTGTAGGTGCAGCGCCGCGTCGAGCTTCGGCCGCAGGACAGCGTCGATCCGGTCGTCGGTGAGCGCGGTGAGCACGCCGTCGTCGAGCGTCCCGGCGGTGTGGATCACGCCGGTGAGCGGATGCCGCGCCGGGATGCCGTCGAGCACCCCGGCCAGCGCGGCGCGGTCGGCGGCGTCGCAGGCGGCGACCGTGACCTCCGCGCCGAGGGCCGTCAGGTCCGCGACCAGCCGGTCCGCGCCGGGCGCCTCGGGCCCGCCCCGACTGATCAACAGCAGATGGCGTACCCCGTGCGTGGTCACCAGGTGCCGGGCCGCGAGCGCGCCGAGGGTGCCGGTACCGCCGGTCACCAGCACCGTGCCGTCCGGCGCGAACCGGGGCGGGACGGCATCGGCGGCCACCGTGGCCGGCGCCAGCCGGGGTGCCCGCAGCACGCCCGCGCGTACGGCCGTCTGCGCCTCGCCGGAGGTGATCGCGGCCGGCAGGGCGGCGGCTGCGGACGGTTCGTCGTCGAGGTCGACCAGGACGAACCGGCCGGGATGCTCGGACTGCGCGGACCGGAGCAGGCCCCAGAGCGGCGCGTTGACCAGGTCGGTCACGTCGTCTGGTCCGGCGGCGACCGCGCCGCGGGTGACGACCGCGAGCCGGGTCCCGGTCAGGCGCGGGTCGGCCAGCCATTCCCGCAGCAGCCGTGCGGTGTCCCGGACCGCCCTGTGCGCCGATTCGAGGACGTCTCCGGCGACCGGCAGGCACGGCAGGACCGCCACCTCCGGCATCTCGCGGTACGCGGCGAGCGCTGCGACGTCCGGCACCACGGTCACCGGTACGCCCGCCGCCCGCAGCGCTGCGGCAAGGTCGCCGTCCGCGCCGAGCAGCGCCAATCGTCCGCGCAGCCCCGGCCCGGTGGCGACGGCGGGCCAGGCGACGTGGAACAGCGCGCCGGTCACCGAGGTACCGCCGGCCGGCCGCTCCCCCGGCGTGACCGTCTCGGCGGAGGCGACCTGCCGGCCGGCCGGATCGGTGAAGGTGACCCGGAAGCCGTCGTCGACCGGGGTGAACCGGGCGCGCAGCGTGGCGGCACCGGTCGCGTGGACCTGGAGGCCGCGCCACCGTACGGCCGGCGCGCCAGGCGCGACCGCGCTCAGGGCGGCGGCGGTCAACAGCGGATGCAGACCGAGGCGCGCGATCTCGCCGCGTGCCTCCTCGGGGAGCGTGACCTCGGCGAAGACCTCACCGTCCCGGATCCAGGCGGCGGCGAGCGACGGATCGGCGGTGAGCGACGGGTCGGCACCGTCGTCGTCCAGCGCCAGCGGGGATGCGCCGGCGGGCGGCCAGGGGCCGCTGTCAGTGCCGGCCGGTTCCGGTGCGGCGCCGGTGAGGGTGCCGGTGGCGTGCCGGGTCCAGTTGGGATCGCCGGGCAGCCGGGAGTGGACGCCGAGCGGCCGGTGACCGCGCTCGTCGGGTGCGCCCACCGTCACTTGCAGGTCGAGCGCACCGGTTCCGGGCAGTACCGGCATGCTCTCGACGGTCAACGTGTCGAGCCGGACGGCTCCGGCGCGGGCGCCCGCCTCGGCCGCGAGTTCCGGCAGGGCAGCGGCAAGCACCGCAGGCGTAGCGAGCCAGGGGTGGGTGTACGCGGAGACGTGGCCGGTCAGGACGAGTCCGTCGGTGCCGGCGAGTTCGACGACGGCGCCGAGCAGTGGATGACCGGCGTCCGTCAGGCCGAGCCCGGTGGGGTCGCCGGAACTCGGGCGCGGGTTCACCCAGTAGCGGGCGCGCTGGAAGGCGTAGGTCGGCAGGTCTACGAATCGCGGAGCGTGCCCAAACGCCGAGGTGAAGTCGACCGGCAGGCCGCGTGTCCACGCCTCACCAAGACTCAGATACAGCCGTTGCAGACCACCCTCATCCCGACGCAACGTCCCAACAACAAGGGCGGCGTCTTCGACGGTGTCCTCGATCGCGGTGGTCAGCACCGGATGCGCGGACACTTCCACGAATGCGTCCACGCCAGCGGCCACCAACGCCTGCACGGCAGTCGCGAAACCGACTGGTTGACGCAGATTCCGGTACCAGTAGTCGGCGTCGACGACGGTTTCGAACTGGCCGGTGACGGTGGAGAAGAACGGGACACCACCTGTCGTCGGGACGATCCCGGCCAGGGCGGCGCGCAGGTCCGTCTCGATCGTCTCCACGTCGACCGAATGGGAGGCGTAATCCACCGCGATCCGACGGGCACGAACTCCCGCCTCCTCACAACGGCTGAGGAGAGCGTCCAGCAGCCGGTCGTCACCGGCCACGACCAGGCTCGACGGGCCGTTCACCGCCGCCACCGACAGTCCGACCAGCCACGACTCCACCTCCTCGCGGGAAGCCGAGACCGACACCATCCCACCCCTGCCGGCCAGCTTCGACGCCACCAACGCCGAACGAGACGCGACTATCCGGGCACCGTCATCCAGGCTCAGCAGGCCCGCCACACACGCGGCGGCGACCTCACCCTGCGAATGACCCACCACCACCGACGGCTTCACACCAAACGACGACCACACCTCCGCCAGCGACACCATCACCGCCCACAACACCGGCTGCACCACATCAACCCGCCCCAACGCCACCTCGTCGCCGATCACCTCGGACAACCGCCAGTCCACAAACGGCGCCAACGCACGCTCACACTCGGCGAAACGGTCACGGAACACCGCAGACTGCGCCCGCAACTCCGACGCCATACCCACCCACTGCGAACCCTGACCCGGAAACACCAGAGCGACCCGACGCACCGCGCGGGTCGCGACGCCGTCGGCGACACCGACCGGCACGTCGCCGCCGGCCAGTCCGGTGAGTCCGGCGCGGAGTCCGGTGGCGTCTGCGGCGACCACGACGGCGCGGTGGTCGAGGGCGGCGCGGGCGGTGGCGAGCGTGTGGGCGGTACCCGCCAGGTCGGCGGGGAGGCCGTCGTGGAGGCGGGCGGCTTGACCGCGCAGCGCGTCGGCGGTGCGCGCGGAGAGAACGAACGGCAGGAGCGGGGGCGCCGGGACCGGCTGCGTCTCCGGCTGCACGGGCGCCTGTTCGAGGATGACGTGGGCATTGGTGCCACTGACGCCGAACGCGGAGACGCCGGCCCGTCGGGGCCGGCCGTCGCGCGGCCAGTCGCGCGGCTCGGTCAGCAACGCGACCTGCCCGGCAGTCCAGTCGACGTGTGGCGATGGCTCGTCAGCGTGCAGTGTGCGGGGCAGCCGCTCGTGCCGCATCGCCTGCACCATCTTGATCACACCGGCCATGCCGGCGGCAGCCTGGGTGTGACCGATGTTCGACTTCACCGAGCCGAGCCACACCGGACCGGCCGCGTCCCGGTCCTGGCCGTACGTGGCCAGCAGCGCCTGCGCCTCGATCGGATCACCCAACGTCGTGCCGGTGCCGTGCGCCTCGACGGCGTCCACGTCCGCAGTGGACAAGCCGGCATTTGCCAGCGCCGCTCGGATCACCCGCTCCTGGGAGGGCCCGTTCGGCGCCGTCAGGCCGTTGGACGCGCCGTCCTGGTTCACCGCGCTGCCGCGTACCAGGGCAAGGATCTTGTGGTTGTTACGGCGTGCGTCGGAGAGCCGTTCGAGCAGCAGCATGCCGACGCCCTCGGACATGCCGAACCCGTCCGCCGAGGCGGAGAACGCCTTGCAGCGGCCGTCCTCGGAGAGGCCACGCTGCCGGGAGAACGCGATGAGCCCGTCCGGTGTGGTCATGATCGAGGCGGCGCCCGCGAGGGCCATCGTGCACTCGCCCTGCCGCAGCGCCTGCGCGGCCAGATGCAGTGCCACCAGCGACGACGAGCACGCCGTGTCCACCGTGATCGCCGGACCCTCCAGACCGAACGTGTAGGAGATCCGGCCGGACACGACGCTGGCGGCGTTACCGGTCACGGCATAGCCCTCCAGCCCGTCCGGGGGCGGGGAGAACAGCGCCGCGTAGTCCTGGCCGTGGGTACCGACGAAGACCCCGATCCGGCGTCCACGCAGCCCGGCGGGGTCGAGCCCGGCCCGCTCGAACGTCTGCCAGGTGGTCTCCAGCAGCAGCCGCTGCTGCGGGTCCATCGCGGTGGCCTCGCGGGGCGAGATGCCGAACAGCGCCGCGTCGAAGTCCGCGACGCCGGAGAGGAAGCCACCACCACGGACGTAGAAGGTCCCGGGATGGTCCGGGTCCGGGTCGTAGAGCGCTGCGACGTCCCAGCCACGGTCGCCGGGCAGCGCCGAGATCGTTTCACCGCCGTCGTCGAGCAGCCGCCACAGCGCCTCCGGCGAGTCCACGTCTCCGGGAAAGCGGCAGCTCATGGCGACGATGGCGATCGGCTCGTCGGCGGGTACGGCAGGCTCCGGGTCCACCGCCCCGGCGCCGGTCGCGCCGCCGGACAGCTCCGCCGCGAGGAACGCGGTCAGGCCGTTCACGGTCGGGTAGTTGAAGACCAGGGTGGGGGGCAGCCGCAGACCGGTCGGGGTCGCCAGACGATTGCGCAGCTCGACTGCGGTCAGCGAGTCGAACCCCAGTTCCTTGAAGGTCCGGTCGGGGTCGAGGGTCTCCGCCGTCGCGTGGCCGAGGACAGCGGCGGTGCTGCTCAGGACGAGGTCGCGCAGAGCCCGCTCGCGGTCGGCCGCGGCCAGGCCGGAGAACCGGTCCGGAGCCGGCCGGGCGTCGGGATCGGCCGCGATCCGGCGTCGGGCCGGCGTGTGCACGAGGTCCCGCAGGATCGCCGGTACGGGTGCGTCCGCGCGGCCCAGCCCCGCCAGCTCCAGCCGGGCCGGGACCAGCGCCGGTACGCCGGCCGTCAGCGCCGCGTCGAGGAGCGCGAGACCGTCCTCGCTCGACAGGGCCGCCGTACCGCTCCGAGCCATCCGCCGCAGGTCGGACTCGCCGAGCCGGCCGCCCATGCCACCGCTCTCCGCCCACAGCCCCCAGGCCAGGGACGTCGCGGGCCGGCCGGCGTCGCGCAGCCGCTCGGCGAGGGCGTCCAGGTAGGCGTTGGCGGCGGCGTAGTTGCCCTGCCCCGGCGCCCCGAACGTGGTCGCGGCCGACGAGAAGAGCACGAACGCCGCCAGGTCCTGGTCGCGGGTCAGCTCGTCCAGGTACCTCGCGCCGTCCGCCTTGGGCCGCAGCACCGCGTCGACCGACTCCGGGCTGAGCGAACCGATCAGGCCGTCCGCGACGACCCCGGCCGTGTGGATCACGGCGGTCAGCGGGTGCGCCGCAGGCACCTCGGCGAGCAGCCGGGCGACGGCCGTCCGGTCGCCCAGGTCGCAGGTCGCACCGGTCACCGACGCGCCGAGCGCCGCCAGGTCCGCCAGCAGCCCGGCGTCCGCGCCGGACCGGCTGACCAGCAGCAGGTGCCGCACGCCGTGCGCGGTGACGAGGTGCCGGGCCACCAGCCGGCCGAGGCCGCCGGTCGCCCCGGTGACCAGTACGGTGCCGTCCGGGTCGAGAGGAGCCGATCCGGTGCCGGCGGGCGCCCGGCGCAACCGCGCCGCGAACGACCGGCCGGATCGGATCGCCACCTGCGGTTCGCCGGCGGTCAGGACCGAGCCGAGCACGCGTGCGGAGTCCGGGTCCGGGCCCAGGTCGGCCAGCACGATCCGGCCCGGATGCTCGGACTGGGCGGAACGGACCAGTCCCCACAGCGCGGCGTGCACCGGGTCGGGGGCGGGCTCGTCCGGCTGGACACGGACCGCGCCCCGGGTGAGCACCAGCAACCGCGCGTCGTCGCTCTCCGCGCCGGACAGCCAGGAGCGCAGCAACTCCAGCGTCCCGGTGAGCGCGGTACGCAGGTCTGCGCCGTCGTCGCCGGTGCGGGGAAAGGACAGGGGTGCGACGGTGACCGTGTCCGCTCCCCCGGACGTCGGTACGGGCAGGGCGGCGGTGAGACCGGCCGGGTCGGTGCCGGCCAACGTCCAGCGCAACGGTCCGGGCTGTGCCGGCATCGGCACCCAGTCGACCCGGTAGAGCGCGCCGGCAGGGCCTCGGCGGGCGGCGCGGAGGTCGTCCGCCGAGGCCGGGCGAACGGCGATCGTCTCGGCGGTGAGGACGGGCCGGCCTGTGGCGTCGGTGGCCGAGAGCGCGACGCTGCCGGGGCCGGCCGGTGACAGCCGGACTCGCAGCGCGGTGGCGCCGGCGGCGTGCAGGCGGGCGCCGGTCCAGGCGAAGGCGAGCCGGCCGCCGCCGGTCGCACCGGGCAGCAGCGCCATCGGGTGCAGGGCGGCGTCGAGCAGGGCGGGGTGCAGGCCGTAGCCGGGCGCGTCGGCGCGCTCCGGGCCGGGGAGGGTCACCTCGGCATGTACGTCGTCGCCGAGGCGCCAGGCGCGGTGCAGCCCGTGGAAGGCAGGGCCGTACCCGAACCCGTCGGCGGCGATCCGGTCGTAGAACCCGGTCAGGTCCACGGGTACGGCGCCGGCCGGCGGCCAGGGCCCGGCGTCGTCCGTGGGTGTCGCCACGGGACCGGTGGTGAGCGTGCCGGCGGCGTGCCGAGTCCAGGCGGGATCGGTGGCGAGCCGTGAGTGGACGGTCACCGGCCGGTCACCCCGGTTGCCGGGCGGACCGACGGTGACCTGCACGTCGACCAGTTCGTCGGCGGGCAGGATCAGCGGTGTCTCGAACGTCAGCTCGTCGAGCAGGTCGCAGCCGACGTGGTCACCGGCCCGGATAGCCAGCTCGACGAAGCCGGTCCCGGGCAGCAGGACGGAACCGAGCACGGTGTGGTCGGCGAGCCAGGGGTGGGTGTGCAGGCCGATCCTGCCGGTCAGCACCACACCGTCACCATCGGCCAGCGGGACGGCGGCGCCGAGCAGCGGGTGCCCGGCGGCGGTCAGGCCCAGCGTCGCCGGATCACCACCGTGCGTCGGTGTGGGATCGAGCCAGAAACGCTCTCGTTGGAAGGCGTAGGTCGGCAGGTCCACCAGTTGCGGGTTGTTCCCGAATGCCGGGGTGAAGTCGACCGGCAGGCCACGTGTCCACGCCTCACCAAGACTCAGATACAGCCGTTGCAGACCACCCTCATCCCGACGCAACGTCCCGACGACAACGGCGGCGTCTTCGACGGTGTCCTCGATCGCGGTGGTCAACACCGGATGCGCGGACACTTCCACGAATGCGTCCACGCCATCGGCCACTAACGCCTGCACGGCAGTCGCGAAACCGACTGGTTGACGCAGATTCCGGTACCAGTAGTCCGCGTCAACCACCGACTCGAACCGGCCAGTGACGGTGGAGAAGAACGGGACACCACCTGTCGTCGGGACGATCCCGGCCAGGGCGGCGCGCAGGTCTGTTTCGATCGTCTCCACGTCGACCGAATGGGAGGCGTAGTCCACCGCGATCCGACGGGCACGAACTCCCGCCTCCTCACAACGGCTGAGGAGAGCGTCCAGCAGCCGGTCGTCACCGGCCACGACCAGGCTCGACGGGCCGTTCACCGCCGCCACCGACAGTCCGACCAGCCACGACTCCACCTCCTCGCGGGAAGCCGAGACCGACACCATCCCACCCCTGCCGGCCAGCTTCGACGCCACCAACGCCGAACGAGACGCGACTATCCGGGCACCGTCATCCAGGCTCAGCAGGCCCGCCACACACGCGGCGGCGACCTCACCCTGCGAATGACCCACCACCACCGACGGCTTCACACCGAACGACGACCACACCTCCGCCAGCGACACCATCACCGCCCACAACACCGGCTGCACCACATCAACCCGCCCCAACGCCACCTCGTCGTCGACCACCTCAGACAACCGCCAGTCCACAAACGGCGCCAACGCACGCTCACACTCGGCGAAACGGTCACGGAACACCGCAGACTGCGCCCGCAACTCCGACGCCATACCCACCCACTGCGAACCCTGACCCGGAAACACAAAAGCGACCCGAGACGCCTCCCCCACAGCAACACCCTCAACCACACCCGCACCCGGCTCCCCCACCGCAAGCGCGCCCAGCGCGGCACGCAACACGGTCGGATCGGCAGTCACCGCGACCGCCCGCCGCTCCAACGCCGCCCGGGCGTTGAACAGGGAGTGGGCGGTGCCGGACAGGTCATCGGGGAGCGCGTCACTCAGCCGGGCCGCCTGCGCGCGCAGCGCCTCCGGCGATCGGCCGGAAAGCACGAACGGCAGCACCGTCGGCGGCAACTGCGCGGGCGCCGGGTCGGCGGCGGGCACCGCTTCGAGGATGACGTGCGCGTTCGTGCCACTCACGCCGAACGAGGACACCGCCGCCCGACGCGGCCGGTCCGCCGCCTCGGGCCAGTCGCGGGCCTCGGTCAGCAGCGCCACCGCTCCGGACGCCCAGTCCACCTTGGACGACGACTGGTCCACATGCAGCGTGCGGGGCAGCACCCCGTGCCGCATCGCCTGCACCATCTTGATCACACCGGCCACACCGGCCGCAGCCTGCGTATGACCGATGTTCGACTTCAGCGACCCCAGCCAGAGCGGGCCCGCCTCGCCACGCTGCTGACCGTACGTGGCCAGCAACGCCTGCGCCTCGATCGGATCGCCCAACGTCGTGCCGGTACCGTGCGCCTCGACCGCGTCCACGTCCGCAGTGGACAAGCCGGCATTTGCCAGGGCGGCTCGGATCACCCGCTGCTGTGAGGGGCCGTTCGGCGCTGTCAGGCCGTTGGAGGCGCCGTCCTGGTTGACCGCGCTGCCGCGTACCAAGGCAAGGATCTTGTGGTTGTTGCGGCGTGCGTCGGAGAGGCGCTCCAGCAGTAGTAGTGCCACGCCTTCGCCCCAGCCGGTGCCGTCCGCCGCGTCCGCGAACGACTTGCACCGCCCGTCCGGAGCCAGCCCACGCTGCCGGGAGAACTCGACGAAGACGGCGGGGGTTGCCATCACGGCCACGCCGCCGGCCAGCGCGAGCGTGCACTCGCCCTGCCGGAGGGACTGGGCGGCCAGGTGCAGCGCGACCAGTGAGGAGGAACAGGCGGTGTCGATGGTGACGGCGGGGCCTTCGAAGCCGAGGGTGTAGGCGACCCGGCCGGACGCGACACTTCCCGCGGCTCCGGTGCCCCGGTAACCCTCGATCCCCTCCGGAAGCTCCCCGGCACCGGTGCCGTAGTCGTGGAACATGACGCCTGCGAAGACGCCGGTACGGCTGCCGCGCAGGGTGGTGACGTCCAGGCCGGCGTGCTCGACGGCCTCCCACGACGCTTCCAGCAGCAGCCGTTGCTGTGGGTCCATGGCCAGCGCCTCACGTGGTGAGATGCCGAAGAAGGCCGCGTCGAAGCCGGCGACGTCGTCCAGGAAACCGCCGCGCGAGGCGTAGGAGGTGCCGGGATGGTCCGGATCGGGGTGGAAGAGCCCGCCGAGGTCCCAGCCGCGATCGGACGGGAAGTCACCGGTCGCGTCCCGGCCGTCGGCGAGAAGCCGCCAGAGCGCGTCCGGCGACGTGACGCCGCCCGGCAGCCGGCAGCTCATGCCCACGATCGCGATCGGCTCGTCAGTGCGGTCCGGCCGCTCGTCCTCGGCTGCGGGCCGTACGGCTGCGGGCCGCTCGTCGCCGTCGAACCGGAGCCGGATCTCCTCGGCCAGCACCGCGGACGTCGGATGGTCGAAGGCGGCGGTCGCCGGGAGCGCGACGCCGGTCGCGGCGCTCAACCGGACGCACAGGAGTACCGCGGTCCGCGAGTCCAGGCCGAGCGCTTTGAAGGGCACGTCGGTGCCGACCGAGGAGGCGCCCGGCAGCCCGGCCACCGCGGCGGCCTCCGCGCGCACCAGAGCGGTCAGGATCCGCCGCCGGTCGTCCGGCGACGACCGGCGCAGGCGTGCCCGCAGGGCGGCGTCGTCGGTCGCCGCCCGTGGCTGCGGCCGCAGCTCACGCAGCAGTGCTGCGGTGGGGTCCCGGTCGATCAGCGCGTCGGCTTCCTCGGCGACCAGCACCGGCGTGCCGTCCGCGAGGGCGGCGTCGAACCGGTCGAGGAAGGCGCGGCCGGAATCGCCCGGCCGACGCATCACCGCGAGCCCGGGGTGGCCCTGTGCCCGGCGATGCCGCGCGAGTACGCCGAGCAGCCCGGCGGAGGCGGCGAGGTGGGCGTCGGGCTCGCCCAGGGCCGCGTCGAAGCCGGAGACGAGCACGAACGCGGCCAGCGGCAGGGTACGGGTGAGCTGGTGCAGCGCCAGCGCGGCGGTGTGCGCGTCGTCTCCAGGCGGCACGGCGGAGACGACGATGCTCAGTGGACGTCCGGCCGGCAGCGCCGCGAGGACGCTGGTTAGCGCGTCCGGGCCGGTCGGGTCGTCCCGGGTGACCGTGCTGGTGGCGTCGAGCGTGGCGAGTGCGGTGCCGAGCGCCTCCGTCACCGCCGGTTCGGCGTCGGGGTCGACGACGGTTACGTGCCGGATGCCGTAGGCGCCCGCGAGGTGCCGGGCCAGTACGCCGGCCTCACCGGCGGCCGGTCCGACGATCAGGGCGGTGCCGTCCGGGCCGGACTCGACCACGTCGTGGACATGTCGCAGACGGTCCCGCTCGGCACGCGGTTCTCGATCGCGGAACTCGGACGACTGCGGCGCAGCGGGGGCCTCAGACGGCTGCGGCGCTCCGGGGACCTCAGACGACTGCGACGCACCGGGGGCCTCGGATGACTGCCGCGCACCGGGGGGCCCAGACGACTCCGGTGCGCCGGGGGCACGGTGCAGGCGTGGTGCCAGCAGTTGCCCGTCGCGGACGGCGAGCCGCGGCTCCCCGGTGGCGGCGCAGGCGGCGAAGAGCGCGGCGGTCGGCGGTGTGTCGTCGAGGTCGATCAGGACCGGCCCGCCGTCCGGGACGGCGGACCAGGTGAGCGCCGGCATCAGTCCCGCGACGTCGTCGCCGGGGGCGGCGAAGACCGCGCGCCGGGTGACCACGGCCGGGCGGGCGGCGGAGAGCGGGCCGTCCACCGGCCACGACGCGGCGAAGCCGGTGGCCCAGGCAGCCGCAGCGGGCACCGCACCGGCGAAGTCGCCGCTGCCGACGGTGTCGGTCAGCAGCGGCGCGAGCACGAGGTCCGGGGCCGGCGTCCCGCCGTCGACCGCCGCGCGCAGCGCCGCCAGGTCCGGATATGAGACGGCGCCGTCGATCGACGCGGGTACGCCGTCGACGGACCAGGTGCCGAGCACGGCCACCCGGATCGGCGCGGCCGGTCGCGGCTCGGGCACCGGTGACCAGTCGGACCGCAACAGCGCCGGGTGGCCGGCGGTCCGGACGGCGAGCAGCCGTGCGGGCCGCTCGCGCAGCAGGTGACGCCGGATCTTCCCGGATCCGGTGCGGGGTACGGCCGCCGTCCGGTAGATCCGCTCCGGCACCTTCGCCGGCGCCAGCGCGTCCCGGGCGGCGGCGAGCAGTGCGGCCGGGCTCGGGTCCGCGTCCGGCGCGGCGACCACGTACGCCACCGGCACCTCACCGAGCACCGGGTCCGGCTCGCCGGCGACGGCGACGTCTACGACGCCGTCGACGCCGCGCAGCGCCTCCTCGATCTCCGCCGGGTGGATGTTCTCGCCGGCCCGGATGATCAGCTCCTTGAGCCGGCCGGTGATCGTGAGGTACCCGTCGTCGTCGCGGCGGGCCAGGTCGCCGGTCCGGTACCAGCCGTCCGGCAGCGCCGCGGCGGTTTCGGCGGGCCGCTCGTGGTAGCCGATCATCAGGCTCGGGCCGCTGACCCAGACCTCGCCCTCGGCGCCGTCGGGGACGTCGTGCCCGGTCTCCGCGTCGACCAGGCGCAGCGAGAGCCCGGGTACGGCCGGGCCGCAGGAGCCGGGGACGTACCGGCCGCCGGGCCGGTTCATGGTGATCGCGCCGCAGGTCTCCGTGCTGCCGTAGCTGTCGACCAGCGACACGCCGAGCACCCGGCCGACCTCGTCACGCAGCGCCGCCGAGGCCACCGCGCCGGTGCAGAGCGCGGCGCGCAGCCGCAGCTCCGGCCCGCCCCGCTCGCTCTGCCCGCCCCGTTCAACCTGCCCGCTCTGCCCGCCCCGTTCAACCTGCTCGCTCTGCTCGACCTGCTCGCTCTGCTCGACCTGCTCGCTCTGCCTGACCTGCTCGCTCTGCTCGCCGACCTTGCGCAGCAGGTGGTGGTACATGGTCGGCACACCGACGAGCATCGTGTAGGGGCGGGCGCGCAGCTCGGCGAGTACTTCGCCGGCCTCGAAGCCGTCCATGATCCGGGCGGTGGCGCCGGTGGCGGTCACGCCGAGCACGCAGAGGATGTGCGCCAGGCTGTGGAACATCGGCAGCGGCCAGAGCAGCTCGTCGTCGGCGGACAGGCCGAGGATCGGGGCATAGCAGGAGGCGACCGACCACAGGCACGACCGCTGTGTGGAGAGCACGCCCTTGGGCAGGCCGGTGGTGCCGGAGGTGTAGAGCATCCAGGAGACGTCGTCCAGGCCGAGGCTGTCCGGCGCGGGAACCGGCGGGACGGTCTCCGCCCACTCCTCGAACGAGAAGTCGCCGCCGTCGCCGTCCCCGGTCACCACGAGCAGGACGCCGGGCGGGCAGACCCGGCGGGCCTGCGCGGCATGCGGCCGGTCGGTCACCACGACGCGTGCCCCGCTGTCGCGCAGCACGTGCGTCAGCTCGGCGTCGGCGGACCTCGGATCGACCGGTACGCCCACGCCCGCCGCCCGGGTGACCGCGAGGTACGCCTCGACCACCTCGACGCCGTTGTTGAGCAGCAGCACCACCCGGTCCCCGGACCCGAGCACCCCGGCGAGATGTCCCGCCAGCCGGCCGGTCCGCCGGTACAGGCCGGCATAGGTCACCGCGCGCCGGGCGTCGTGGAAGGCGATCTTGGCGCCGTACCGCTCGGCCTGGGCCGCGAGCAGCTCGGGAAGGGGCCGGATCAGCTCGGAACGCTGCATGTCACCGTCTCCTCGACCATGGCGGGTGTGACGGGCGCCCGGCCCGTACGTCGCCGGTGCGTTTCACCGATGTCGCCGGGATGTCACAGACCCGTCCACGCTCGGCGGAATTGCGCGCGGAACACCCCGTTCTGCGCCGAACGCTATTGACCGCCGCCGCCGCGAGACACCCCTATCCGCCCCTAACCAGTCACCCCTAACGAGCGCTCAGGACAGTTATTCACGGGCGAGAGGATAGCCGTTCTCGGGACCGGCTGCGTACTGTCCGATCGTCGGGCAATGAAATGGTGACGTTCCTTGGCGACCTGTGACGGAGCAACGATGACGACACTCATGCAGCGCACCGGTCTGCTGGACGAGCGCTCTGCGGCCGCCACCCGGATGGCCGGCTCCGCAGCCCGGATCGTCGGCGTGGGCACCGCGGTTCCCGGCGCCGGCTACTCGCAGCGGGAACTGCTGGACATCCTGCGGGTCGACGATCCGCGCATCCGCAACCTGTTCCTCAACAGCGCCATCGACCGGCGGTTCCTGGTGCTGCCGCCGGAGCAGGAGGACGGCCGGCGCGCGCCGGAGAGTCAGGCCGACCTGCTGGCCAAACACCGGGCGACCGGCCTGGACATGGGCGTACGCGCCCTACAGGCGACCCTGAAGCGGGCCGACGCCGACCTGTCCGATGTGCGATACCTCTGCTGCGTCACCTCGACCGGGTTCATGACGCCGGGCTTCAGCGCGCTGCTGATCCGCGAACTCGGGCTCGGGCGGCACTGCGGCCGGCTGGACGTCGTCGGCATGGGCTGCAACGCGGGTCTGAACAGCCTCACCGCGGTCGCCGGCTGGGCGGCCGCCCACCCGGACCAGTTGGCCGTGATGCTGTGCGTGGAGGCCTGCTCGTCCGCGTACGTCTTCGACGGCACGATGCGTACGGCCGTGGTGAACAGCCTTTTCGGTGACGGTTCCGCCGGCGTGGCACTGCTCGCCGGAGAGAGCGGCGAGGAACGCGGGCCGCAGATCCTCAAATTCTCTAGCTGCATCATTCCCGAGGCAGTCGACGCAATGCGTTACGACTGGGATTCCAACGAGGGAAAATTCAGTTTCTTCCTGGACCGTGACGTTCCCTACGTCGTCGGCGCGCACGTGGAAACGATCATCGGCCGTCTCCTGTCCGACACCGGCCTGCGGCGCGGCGACATCGCGCACTGGCTGGTCCACTCCGGCGGGAAGAAGGTCATCGACTCGGTGATGGTCAATCTCGGCCTCACCCGCCACGACGTGCGCCACACCACCGGCGTGCTCCGCGACTACGGCAACCTGTCCAGCGGGTCCTTCCTCTTCTCCTACGAACGGCTGCTCGAGGAGAACGTGGTCCGCCCCGGCGACCACGGCGTGATGATGACCATGGGCCCCGGGTCGACCATCGAGACGGCCCTCGTCCGCTTCTGACGCGGCGGCTGCACCCCGGAAGAGAGGCAGAGCACATTGTCTGGCAGTGACATGGCGTCCCCCGTCGGCGCCGGCACCGATCCGTACCTGCGCGTCGACGGTGCCGAACCGCTCTCCCCGGAGCTGGTGGCCCGGGTGGAAACGCTCAGCGAGCGTGCCGAGCAGGCACCGCCCGGATCCATCGTCGTGCTGCACCTGACCGGCGCCGACACGGATCCACAGTGGCCGGGCGCGACCGGCGTGCACCTGGTGAACAAGTGGGAACGCGCGCTGCGCCGCCTGGAGCGGCTCACCGTGGCGACCATCGCGATCGCCCAGGGCAACTGCGGCGGGCCCGCCGCCGAGGCGCTGCTCTCGACCGACTACCGGCTCGCCACCCCGGACCTGCGGCTGCGCATCCCGGCCCGGCACGGCGCCGTCTGGCCGGGCATGATCCTGCACCGGCTGGCCAACCAGATCGGCGTCGCCCGGGTACGCCAGATGGCGCTCTTCGGCGCGGACCTGACCGCCGAGGAGGTCATGCGGCTCAGCCTGGTCGACGGCATCGTCGACGACCCGGCCGAAGCCGTCACGGTCGCCCGAGGCGTGGTCGGCGGCGCGGCCGGCTCCGAGTTGGCCATCCGGCGCCGCCTGCTGCTGGAGGCGACCGCCAACTCCTTCGAGGAGGCGCTCGGCACGCACCTGGCCGCCTGCGACCGCGCCCTCCGCAAGAGCGCCGACGCGGCCGCCGGATGACCGCGCCCGAGGCGGTCGCCACGGCCCCGGTACTCTCGCCGCCGGAGCTGACCGGCCATGATCTGCGCCGGGACGCTGCGGCGCTGGCCCGATTCGTCGACGCCGGTCGCGCGTCGCTGGCTCCGCTGCCGGAGCCGGTGGACCGCTCACCCGGAGAGCGTGAGCTGGTCCGGGCGGCCCACGCGGCCGGCAACGCGCTGCGTACCCGCTTCCTGCGCGCCCACATCGGCGCCGTCTACGCCGAGCTGACCGACGGCCGGTCCCGGCGACACCGTCTCGACGACCTGCTCCCCGCCGCAGCCGAGATCTTTCCCGGCCTGGTGCCGTCCGCCGCCGAACTGGCCGCGGACCGCTCCCGCACGCAGTCCGAGAAGGACGGTCACGAGATCGGCCAGGGGCTGTTCGCCGGCGCAGTGCTGGGCGATCGGGAGGCCGGTGCGCACCTGCTGGAGAGCATGCTGCACCCGACCCGCCGCGCCGAGGAGTTGCTGCCGGAGTTCCGCCGCACCGGCACGCTGGAGCTGGGCGCCGTGCGGATCGCCCGCCGGGGCAGCGCCGCCGAGCTGACCATGTGCCGGGGAGACAACCTCAACGCCGAGGACGCGGAGCAGGTCGAGGACCTGGAGACAGCGGTCGACCTGGCGCTGCTCGACCCCGAGGTCCGGGTCGGCCTGCTGCGCGGCGGGACGATGACCCACCCCCGCTACCGGGGCCGCCGCGTGTTCAGCGCCGGCATCAACCTCAAACGGCTGCACGCCGGCGAGATCCCGTTGGTCGGCTTCCTGCTGCGCCGGGAGATCGGCTACATCCAGAAGCTGGTACGCGGCCTGCGTACCGGCGACGGACCGGCGGACACGGTCACGAAGCCGTGGGTGGCCGCTGTCGACACGTTCGCGATCGGCGGCGGCGCCCAGTTGCTGCTCGTGTTCGACCAGGTGATCGCGGCCGCCGACGCGTACCTCTCGCTCCCGGCCGCCCAGGAGGGGATCGTGCCCGGCGCCGCCAACTTCCGCCTCGGCCGGGTCGCCGGCGCCAGGACCGCCCGCCAGGTCATTCTGCGCGGGCGCCGGATCCACGCGTCCGAGCCCGAGGCGCGGCTCCTGATCGACGACGTGGTGCCGCCGGACGAGGTGGACGCCGCCGTGGACGACGCACTGCACCGGCTGGACGCACCCGCCGTGGTCGCCAACCGCCACATGCTGAACCTGGCCGAGGAACCGCCGGACGCGTTCCGCGGCTACATGGCGGAATTCGCCGTCCAGCAGGCGATGCGGCTCTACAGCCAGGACGTCATCGCCAAGATCGGCTCCTGGGTGGGCCGCGGTGCCTAGCCGGATGCGGCCGGCGGACGCGATGCTGGCGATCCTGCGCGACGAGGGCGTACGCACCGTGTTCGGCAACCCCGGCACCACCGAGCTGCCGTTCCTCGACGCGCTCGTCGACGCGCCGGACCTCGATTTCGTGCTCGGCGTGCACGAGGGCTCCGTGGTCGCGATGGCCGACGGCTACGCCCGGGCCACCGGCCGGTGCGCCTTCGTCAGCCTGCACGTCGCGGCCGGCCTGGCGAACGGGCTCGTCGGCCTGCTCAACGCCTCCCGGTCCCGCACCCCGATGGTGGTGACCGCCGGCCAGCAGGACCGGCGCCACCTCGTGCACGACCCGATGCTCTCCGGCGACCTGGGCGGCCTGGCCCGGGCCGCCGTCAAACACGTCTTCGAGGTCCACCACGCCCACGACCTGCCGATCCTGCTCCGCCGCGCGTTCGCGCTGGCGGTGCAGCCACCGGCCGGGCCGGTCTTCCTCTCCATCCCGATGGACCTCCTCGCCGAGGAGGAACCCGTCGAGCTGCTCGGCCGGTCGGCGCTGGCCCCGGCCGGCGCCCCGGACCGGCTGGACGACGCGGTGCGGATCCTCGCCGGCGCCGCCGCACCGGCCGTGGTCGCCGGCGACGGGGTCGGCCGGGACGGCGCGGTCACCGAGCTGGTGGCGGTCGCCGAGGCGCTCGGCGCCACCGTCTACCACCAGCCGATGCACGACGGCGTCGACTTTCCCGGCTCGCACCCGCTGCACGCCGGCATGCTCGCGCCGACGTACGCGGCCATCCGCGACCGCCTCGCCCCGCACGACGTGGTCTTCGTCGTCGGCTGCCACGCCTTCATGGCCCACCACTACACGCCCGGCTCCCCCATCCCGCCCGGCACCACGGTGGTCCAGTTGGACTCGGACCCGGCCGAGGTCGGCCGGAACTTCACCGTCGCGGCCGGACTGACCGGCGGCCTGCGCCCGACCCTGGCCGCGCTCGCCGCCGAGCTGACCGGCCGCGTCCCGCAGGCGGCGTCCCGGATTGCGGCGGCGACCGACCGGTCCCGCGCCGAGCGGGTACGCGTCGAACGGGCCGCCCGGCAGTCCTACGGGCGCACCCCGATGGAACCGCTGGCCGCGGTGCACGCCGTCGCCACCGGGCTGCCGGACGACGCGGTGGTCGTGGAGGAGGCGATCACCTCCGGGCTGCTGCTCCGCTCGGTGCTGCGCCTGGACCGGCCGCGCTCCTACGTGCACACGGTCGGCGGCGGTCTCGGGTCCGGGATCGGCGCGGCGATCGGCAGCCGGATGGGCGACCCGGAGCGGCCCGTCGTGGCGGTGCTCGGCGACGGCTGCACGATGTTCGGCCTGCAAGGACTCTGGTCGGCGGCGCGCTACGGCGTACCGGTGACGTTCGTGGTGATGAACAACGGCGAATACCGGACGCTCAAGGAGACCCTCGACTCGTGGGGCAGCCGGGCGACGGCCGCGGGCCGGTACCCGGGGCTCGATCTGGCGCCGCCACGGCTGGACTTCACCCGGGCGGCGGAGTTCTTCGGCGTACCGGCGGTGACCGCGCGCGACGAGGCGCACCTGACCGAGCTGGTGGCCAAGGGCGCCGGAGCGGACGGACCGCTGCTGGTGGACGTCCCGGTCCGGGGGCACGGCACGGCCTCCGGCGCCGGCTGAGGCGAAGGAGACACGACGCGATGGGCACACTTCTCGACCCGGCCGAGTGTGCCGGGCGGGTCTTCACCGGAGCCTGGGAGGTCCCGGCCGGCGGCACGGTCGACGTACTCGAACCCGCCACCGGGCAGCGCCTGCTGGTCGCCGGTCTCGCCGGGCCCGCCGACGTGGACGCGGCGGTGCGGCGTGCGATCGAGGCCGGGTCGGGCTGGCAGGACACCCCGCCGGTGGAGCGGGCGGCACTGCTGCGACGCGTCGCGGCGCTGCTCACCGCGCACCGTGAGGAGGTCGTCGAGTGGCTGATCCGCGAGGGCGGCGGTGTCCGGGGCAAGGCCGAGCACGAGACCGGCTCGGTCCTCGACGAGCTGTGGGTGGCCGCCGCGCTGCCCACCCAGCCGCACGGCAGTCTGCTGCCCGCCGACGCCGGCCAGCAGAGCATCGCCCGGCGGGTCCCGGTCGGCGTGGTGGCCGTGATCAGCCCCTGGAACGTACCGATGCTGCTGGCGATGCGGGCGGTCGCACCCGCGATCGCGCTGGGCAACACCGTCATCCTGAAGCCGGACGTGAACACGCCGGTCTCCGGCGGCTACCTCATCGCCCGGCTGTTCGCCGAGGCCGGGCTGCCCGCCGGCGTCCTACAGGTGCTGCCCGGCGACGCGGTACCGGGCGAGGCGCTGACCCGGCACCCGGACGTCGACATGGTCGCGTTCACCGGGTCCAGCGAGGTCGGCCGCCGGGTCGGTGCGGCCGCCGGCGGCACCCTCAAGCGGGTCTCGCTCGAACTCGGCGGCAACAACGCGCTCGTCGTGCTCGACGACGCCGACCTCGACCTGGCCGCCTCGGCGGGCGCCTGGGCCTCCTTCTTCCACCAGGGTCAGGTGTGCATGTCGGCCGGCCGGCACATCGTCGTCGAGTCGGTCGCGGACGAATACCTGGACCGGCTCGTCAAACGCGCCGAAGGGCTGCGGGTCGGTGACCCGTGGCGGGAGGCGGCCGACCTCGGGCCGATGATCAACGCGGCGCAGTTGCACCGGGTCGACCGGATCGTCTCCGACAGCGTCGCGGCCGGTGCCGTGCTGCGCACCGGCGGCACCCACGACGGCCCCTACTACCGGCCGACCGTGCTGGCGGCCGTCCCACCGCAGTGCCCCGCGTTCCGGGAGGAGATCTTCGGCCCGGTGGCGCCGGTGACCGTGGTCGCCGACGCCGACGAGGCGGTCCGGGTCGCCGGGGACACCGACATGGGGCTGACCGCCGCCATCCAGACCGGCTCGGCAGAGCGCGGGCTGGCCCTGGCGGCCCGGATCCGCACCGCGATCGTGCACGTCAACGACCAGACCATCAACGACAACGCGTACGTGCCGTTCGGCGGGCGGGGATCCTCCGGGAACGGCTCCCGGTACGGCGCCGCGCATAGCTGGGACGAGTTCACCCAGTGGCAGTGGATAACCGTCCGGGACGTACCCGCCCGGTATCCGTTCTGAGAGCCGCGTCAGAGTGCCCCGGCGCGGCGCCGGGGCACTCTTTTGTCAACCGAGGTGAGCCGGCCGCTCAGGACGAGGTCGTCACCGGCTTCGGTCGGTGGCTGTTGAGGTAGTTGCTGCCGCCCGCCACGCTGGCGTGCGCCAGCCGGTTCATCGGCACCGCGACCCGAAGCGCACGCAGCATCAGGAGCATGTTGTTGCTGCGGCTCATCCAGGCGGCACCGTTGCGTACCCGCCGCACCCGCCGTACCCGGGCCGACTCGTACGCGCGCAGCGCCGCGTCGGCCAGCCGGGGCTCACGTACGTCACGCAGCGCCCCGGCGAGCACCCAGGCGTCCTCCAGCGCCTGGTTCGCGCCCATGCCCGCCCGGGGTGGGATCGCGTGCGCCGCGTCGCCCATCAGCGTGACCGCGCCCTGGCCCCAGCGGCGCGGCACCCGGTGCAGCGTGTGCGGGAAGACGTGCACGTCCTCCTCCGTCACCTGGTCGAGCAGGCCGGTCACCTCCGGCGCCCAGCCGCCGAACCAGTCCCGCAGCCGCGGCAACTGCGGGCCGGCCGCCCGCCCCTCCGCCTCGTCACCGGGCGACCAGGGGCCCTCGAACGCCCAGTGCAGCAGGCCGTCACCGACCGGGTGGACGGCGCAGATGCCGATCCGGCCGAAGTACGTACGCACCGTGTGCCCGCCGGCCAGGTCCGACCGCAGCGGCCCGGTGCCGTGCCAGGTGGCCACGCCGGTGAATCGCGGCGCGTCGCCGAGCGTCCGGGACCGGACCGCGGACCGGTACCCGTCGGCGCCGATCACCACGTCCGCGTCCACCTCGGTGCCGTCCGAGAAGACCACGGTCGCGCCATCGGCCCGGTGCCGCACCTCCGTGCAGCGCCGTCCGAACCGGACGGTGCCGGCCGGCAGCGCGGCGCCGAGCACCTCGACCACCCGGCCGCGCGACACCAGCAGCGTGTCCTGGCCGTAGCGGGCGGAGACCTCCCGCATGTCCGTCCAGACCAGCAGCGAACCGTCCGAGGTGAGCAACTCGCCCCGGTGCATGGCGGGACCGAGTTCGGCGACACGGATGCCGAGAGCGTCCAGGATGCCGGTGGCCCCGGGCCAGAGGATCACCCCGTTGCCCTCGGTCCGCAGCCGGTCGCCGCGCTCGTACACCTCCACCTGGTGACCGGCCGCGCCGAGCCCCAGCGCGGCCGCGAGCCCGCCGATCCCGGCGCCGACGACGACAATCCTCATCCGTCCATCCCTTCCTCCGACGACACCCTCAGAACCGGCCCGTGACGAGCCAGTCGTGCAACGCCTTCGCCACCGCGTCCGACCGCTCCTCCAGCACGCTGAAGTGGTCGCCCGGCACGTCGACCACCTCGTGCGGCGCGGTCCAGCGGGCGGTCCAGTCACGCTCCGGACCGGCCAGATCCGGCAACTCGGCCGAGAACGGCTCGGTCGCCCGCAGCAGCAGCACCGGGGCGGCGACCGGCGCGGGTGACCAGCCGGTGAAGATCCGGTCGTAGCCGCCGGTCGCCGCGAGCCGGTCCTCGTTGCGCAGCACCAGCCCGCTCTCCCGGCCCGACGTCGCGCGGGTCATCGCGTCCCGGATCCACGGCCGCCGGACCAGGTCGCCGGGCTCGTAGGTGTCGATCAGCACCACGGCCCGGGCGGGGACGCCGATCTCCTCCAGGTGCGCGGCCAGCGCGTTCGCGACCCAGCCCGCCGCCGAGCGCCCCACCAGCACGAACGGGGCGTCACCGCGCAGTTCCCGGATCGCCGCCGCGTGGGCCCGCACCAGGGCGGCCACGCTCTCCGGCAGCGGCTCGCCGGCCCGGAATCCGGGCTCGGGCAGCGCCCAGACCGCGCGCTCACCGCGTAGCGCGGCGGCGAACCGGGCGTACTCGTGTGGCCCGGACGCCGGGCTGAAGGAGGGCAGGCAGAGCAGCGCGGGCTCCCGATCACTCGACGCGAGCGGGACCGGCCGGGGCGCGTGCGCCGCCGCCTCCGTCGCGCCGAACACCGGTCGCAGCGCCGCGACGGCACTCAGCAGCGCCGCCGCCTCCGCAGGACGGCCGGCCGCGTGCGCACCCCAGTAGAGGTCCGCGATCCCGCCGGTCGACGCCGCCGCCGGATCGCCGGGCGTGCCCGCCTGGACGAGCCACGCCGCGATCTCCGTCGGCGTCGGGTGGTCGAAGACGAGCGTGGCGGGTGGTTGCACGCCGGTCGCGGCGCCCAGCCGACCCACCAGCTCCACCGCGGTGAGCGAGTCGAAACCGGCGGCCAGCAACTCCTGCTCGGGGTCGAGCGCACCGGCGTAGCCGAGTACCTCCGCCGCCAGCGTCCGCACCAGGTCCAGCGCGATCCCGGGCCGGTCCGCCCCGTCGGCGCCACGCAACCGCTCGGCGAGCCGGTCGGCCGCACCGACCAGGCGCTCCGGGACGCCGGAGGGCCGGGTGGCCACGGTGCCGCCACCCGGCAGCGGCTCCAGCCAGAACCGCTCGTGTTGGAACGGGTACGTCGGCAGCGTCACCGGGCGCGGCCGGTGCGGTGCCAGCAGCGCCGTCCAGTCGACGGCCTGGCCGTGCAGGTGCAGCTCACCGGCGGCGGCCAGCAGCGTACGCGCCTCGGGCCGGCCGCGACGCATCAGCGGTACGAACGCGCGGCGCCCACCCGCCTCCCCGGTCAGCGTCGTACGAGCCAGCGCGGTCAGCACCGCGTCCGGGCCGACCTCGACGAAGCGCCGTACGCCCGCGTTCCGCAGCCACCGCACGCCGTCGAGGAACCGGACCGCCTCCCGCGCGTGCCGCACCCAGTAGTCGGGCGTGCACAGCTCCTCGGCCGGCACCGGTGCGCCGGTCAGGTTGGAGACGATCTCGATCGTCGGCGTGCCGAGCGTGAGCCCGGCCAGGACCTCCCGGAACTCGTCGAGCATCCCGTCCATCTGCGCGGAGTGGAAGGCGTGGCTGACCCGCAGCCGGTTCGTCCGGTGCCCGCGCTCGGCGAGTATCCCGACGATCCGGTCCACCGCCTCGGCGTCTCCGGAGACGACGGTGGCGTCCGGGGCGTTGACCGCCGCGATCGCAACCCGGCCGGACTCCGCGTCGACCAGTGGCCGCACCTCCTCCTCGGCGGCGCGCACCGAGACCATCGCGCCGCCGTCGGGCAGCGCCTGCATCAGCCGCCCCCGCGCGGCGATCAGCGCGCACGCGTCGTCGAGCGAGAAGACGCCGGCGACGTGCGCGGCGGTGATCTCGCCGATCGAATGGCCGATCAGGAAGTCGGGGCGGACACCCCACGCCGCCAGTTGGCGGTAGAGGGCCACCTCCAGCGCGAACAGCGCCGGCTGCGCGTAGCGGGTCTCGTCCAACGGCCCGGCCTCCTCCGCCGGTGCGGTCATCAGGGACCGCAGCGATCGGCCGAGCTGGCGGTCGAGGCGGGCGCAGACGTCGTCGAGCGCGGCCGCGAAGTCCGGCAGCGTCTCGTACAGCTCGGCGCCCATCCCGGCCCGCTGGCTGCCCTGGCCGCTGAAGAGGAACGCGGTCGCGCCGCCGGCCGGTGCCGCCGCGACCGGGGTCACCGCCTCCGCCGCCCGGCCTTCGGCGAGCGCGGTCAGGGCCGCGACCAGCTCGTCCCGGTCGGTGCCGGCGAGCACCACGGCGTCCCCGAAGCGGGCGCGGGTGGTCGCCAGCGCGTGGGCGACGTCGCCGATCCGGAGGTCCGGCCGCGCGGAGAGCGCGGCGCCGAGCCGCCCGGCCTGCTCCGCCAGCGCCGCCGGGGTCCGGGCCGACAAAACCCAGGGCACAGGGGTACGCGTGAACGCCTCTTCCGCCTCGGCCGGAATCTGCTCGGGTGCCTCCTCCAGGATGACGTGGGCATTGGTGCCGCTGATCCCGAACGAGGAGACGCCCGCACGTCGGGGCCGGCCGTCGCGCGGCCAGTCGCGCGGCTCGGTCAGCAACGTGACCTGCCCGGCAGCCCAGTCGACGTGCGGCGACGGCTCGTCGGCATGCAGCGTCCGGGGCAGCCGCTCGTGCCGCATCGCCAGCACCATCTTGATCACCCCAGCCACACCGGCAGCAGCCTGGGTGTGACCGATGTTCGACTTCACCGAGCCGAGCCACACCGGACCGGCCTCGCCACGCTCCCGGCCATACGTGGCCAACAACGCCTGCGCCTCGATCGGATCACCCAACGTCGTGCCGGTGCCGTGTGCCTCGACGACGTCGACGTCGGCGGTGGACAGGCCAGCGCTTGCCAGCGCTGCTCGGATCACCCGCTCCTGGGACGGGCCGTTCGGCGCCGTCAGGCCGTTGGACGCGCCGTCCTGGTTCACCGCGCTACCGCGTACCAGAGCAAGGATCTTGTGGTTGTTACGGCGTGCGTCGGAGAGCCGTTCGAGCAGCAGCATGCCGACGCCCTCGGCGAAACCGGCGCCGTCGGCCGAGGCGGAGAACGCCTTGGAGCGGCCGTCGGGGGCGAGACCTCGCTGCCGGGAGAACTCGACGAACAGCGCCGGGGTGGACATGACCGTGACGCCGCCGGCCAGCGCCAGGTCGCATTCGCCCTGCCGCAGCGCCTGCGCGGCCAGATGCAACGCCACCAGCGACGACGAGCACGCCGTGTCCACCGTGATCGCCGGACCCTCCAGGCCGAACGTGTAGGAGATCCGGCCGGAGGCGACACTGGCGGTGTTGCCGGTGCCGACGTAACCCTCGACCTCCTCGGGCGCCGCGGCCGCGAGCGCCGCGTAGTCCTGGCCGCTGGCGCCGACGAAGACGCCGGTCCGGCTGCCCCGGGCCGCCGACGGGTCGATCCCGGCCGCCTCGAACGCCTCCCAGGACGTCTCCAGCAGCAGTCGCTGCTGCGGGTCCATGGCCAGCGCCTCGCGCGGCGAGATGCCGAAGAACGCGGCGTCGAAACCGGCCACGTCGGAGAGGAAACCGCCGTGCCGGGTGTACGACCGCCCGCGCTGGCCCGGATCCGGGTCGTAGAGGTCCCCGTCCCAGCCACGGTCGGCTGGGAATTCGGCGATCGCGTCGCCGTCGGAGTCGAGCAGCCGCCACAGGTCGTCGGGCGACGCCACACCGCCCGGATAGCGGCAGCTCACGCCCACTATCACGATCGGGTCGCCGGTGACCGCCGCCGGAGCGGACCGGTCCTCCGAGACGGCCTCCACCCCGCCAACCTCGGCCCCCAGGTATGCGGCGAGGGCCGCCGGCGTCGGATGGTCGAAGACGAGCGTCGGCGGCAGCCGCAGTCCGGTCACGGCGGTGAGCCGGTTACGCAGTTCGACGGCGGTCAGCGAGTCGAAACCGGCGTCCCGGAACGCCCGCAGCGGCTCCACCGCGTCGGCGGAGGCGTGGCCGAGCACCGCGGCGACGTGCCCGCGTACCAGGTCGAGCAGGACGCGGTCCCGTTCCGCCGAGGGTCGTCCGGCCAGCCGGGCGGCCAGGCCCGAGGTGTCCGGGGCAGAGTCCTGCCGGACGGTCCGGCGTACCGGTCCGACGAGTTCCGCGAAGAGCGGCGGCAGGGTGGCCTCCCGGGCCTGCTCGCGCAGGACGCGTACGTCGAACCGGGCCGGGACGAGCGTCGCCCGGTCGGCCTCCATGCCGGCGTCGAAGAGCGCCAGGCCGTCCTCTGTGGAGATCGCGCGGACGCCGCTGCGGGACATCCGGTGCACGTCGGTGTCGGTGAGCGCACCGGTCAGCCCGGTGCGCTCCGCCCACAGTCCCCAGCCGAGCGACACGGCCGGGAGCCCGGCGGCCCGGCGGGACTCGGCGAGCGCGTCGAGGTACGCGTTCGCCGCCGCGTAGTTGCCCTGGCCCGGGCCGCCGAGCGTGCCCGCGGCGGACGAGAAGAGGACGAACTGGGCCAGGTCCAATGGCGCGGTCAGCTCGTGCAGGTGCCGGGCGGCGTCGGCCTTCGGCTCCAGCACCGCGTCGACACGGTCCGGGTCGAGCGCCTCGACCACGCCGTCGTCGAGGGTGCCGGCGGTGTGCACGACCGCGGTCAGCGGGTGGTCGTCGGCGATGCCCGCGAGCAGGCGCGCGACTGCCGCCCGGTCGCTCACGTCGCAGGCGGCGACGGTCACCTCGGCACCGGTCAGGTCGGCCAGCAGCTCGGCGGTGCCGGGCGCGTCCTCGCCACGGCGGCTGGCCAGCAGGAGATGCCGGACGCCTCGGTCCCGGACCAGGTGACGGGCGACCGCCGCGGCGAGCGTGCCGCTGCCGCCGGTGATCAGCACGGTTCCGTCCGGGTCCAGCGGCCGGGGGATGCTCAGCACCAGCTTGCCCACGTGCTTCGCCTGAGCAAGGTGTCGGAACGCGTCCGGTGCGCGGCGGACGTCCCAGGCCTTGACCGGCAGGGGGCGGAGCGTGCCGTCGGCCATCATGCGGGTGATCTCGGTGAGCATCTCCCGGAGCCGGTCCGGACCGGCCTCCATCAGGTCGAAGGCGCGGTAGGTCACGCCCGGATGAGCGGCCGCGACCACGGATGGATCCCGCACGTCCGTCTTGCCGAGTTCCACAAACCGACCGCCGTTGCCGAGCAACCCCAACGACGCGTCGACGAACTCGCCCGCCAGCGAATTCACCACCACATCCACACCCGAAAACACCGACGCAAACTCCAACGACCGCGACGAACACACCCCCGCCACACCCACCACACCCCACTTGTCCGGACGCGCCGTCGCCACCACCTCCGCCCCCAACACACCCGCCAACCGCACCGCCGCCATCCCCACACCACCCGCAGCCGCATGCACCAACACCCGCTCACCCACACGCACACCCGCCACATCCACCAACGCGTAATACGCGGTCAGGAACGCGATCGGGGTGGCGGCGGCGTCGGTGAAGGACCAGCCGTCCGGCATCGGTACCACGGTGCGGTGGTCGGCGACCGCGATCGGGCCGAAGCCACCGGAGAACAGGCCCATCACCCGGTCACCGACGGACAGTCCGGTCACCTCCGAACCGACCTCGACGACCACCCCGGCGCCCTCGCTGCCGAGCCGGGCGCTACCGGGGTACATGCCCAGGGCGATGAGTACGTCCCGGAAGTTGAGGCCAGCGGCGCGTACCGCGACCCGAACCTCGCCGGGGCCGAGCGGTGCCGAGTTCTCCGGCGCGGGTACCAGGGCCAGATGCTCCAGCGTGCCCGGCTCGGTGCTGTCCAGCCGCCAGGCCGGCGCTCCGGCCGGTACGGTGAGCGCCTCGGCCGTCGTGGCGCGGACCAGACGGCGTGCCAGGATGTTGTCTGCGCGGACCGCGAGTTCCGGTTCGGCCGTTCGCAGCGCGCCCGCGAGTGCTGCGGCGGACCAGGCGGTGCCGAGGTCCACGATGGTGAGTGTGCCGGGCCGCTCCGACTGGGCGGACCGGAGCAGGCCGCGCGCCGCCGCCACGCCGAGGCTGGTCACCGTCTCCCCGGGCCCGGCGGCGACCGCGCTCCGGGTGAGCACCACGAGCCCGGCCGTGGTCGCGGCAGCAAACCACTCCTGCACCAGGCGCAGCGCGCGGTGCGTGGTGTCGTGGACGCCGTCGTCGTCGAGCAGCGTCAGCACCGCGTCCGTGTCCGGTTCCCCGGCGGCATCGCCGAGCGTGGCGGCGCGGATCACGCGGACCCCGGCACCGGTCAGCGCCTCGCCGACCGACCATGGGTCGGCACCGGCCAGCACCACCCGGGCGGGCGCGGCCGCAGCCGGGACCCCGTCCCGCCATTCGACCTGGAACAGCGAGTCGTGCGGGCTCTCCGGGCCGGTGGTGGGCAGGTCCGTGCTGAGCGGACGGGAGACGAGGGAGTCTGCGGTCAGCACCGGCCGGCCGGCGGGGTCGGCGACACGGACGGTGATCGCCTCCGGACCCGTGCGGGTGAGCTGGACCCGTAGCGCGGTGGCGCCGGTGGCGTGCAGCGTGACGCCGGTCCAGGCGAACGGCAGCCGGACCGGGCCGTCCGGGTCGGCGTCCGCGACGGCTGTCGCGTGCAGGGCGGCGTCCAGCAGCGCGGGGTGTATCCCGAACGCGGCGGCGTCCAGGTGCGCGGATTCGGGGAGAGCGACCTCGGCGAAGACGTCGGCACCGCGCCGCCACGCCGCCCGCAGTCCCTGGAACATCGGGCCGTAGCCGTACCCGCCGTCGGCGAGACGATCGTAGAGGCCGTCCACGTCCACGGCCTCGGCACCGGCCGGTGGCCAGACCGTCAGGTCCGTGCCGCCGGGCGCGGGTTCGGTGGTGAGCAGGCCGGTGGCGTGTACCGTCCACGGAGCGTCGCCGGTGGGCCGGGAGTGGATGGTGACGGTACGGGCGCCGCTGTCGTCAGGAACCGTGACCCGGACCTGCACCTCGACACCCGTACGCGGGGTGACAGTCAACGGCGCGTGCAGGGTCAGCTCGGCAAGCCGGCCACAGCCGGCCTCGTCACCAGCCCGCAACGCCAACTCGACAAAGGCGGTCCCGGGCAGCAGAACCGTCCCGTTGACCGCATGATCAGCCAGCCAGGGGTGGGTGTGCAGACCGATCCGACCGGTCAAGACGACACCGTCACCGTCGGCCAGGGGGACGGCGGCGCCCAACAAAGGGTGGCCGGCGGCGGTCAGGCCCAGCGTCGTCGGATCACCACCGTGCGTCGGTGTGGGATCGAGCCAGAAACGCTCTCGTTGGAAGGCGTAGGTCGGCAGGTCCACCAGTTGCGGGTTGTTCCCGAATGCCGGGGTGAAGTCGACCGGCAGGCCACGTGTCCACGCCTCACCAAGACTCAGATACAGCCGTTGCAGACCACCCTCATCCCGACGCAACGTCCCGACGACAACCGCCGCACCCTCGACCGTGTCCTCGATCGCAGTCGTCAACACCGGATGCGCCGACACCTCCACAAACCCGTCCACCCCATCAGCCACCAACACCTGCACGGCAGCCGCGAAACCGACTGGTTGACGCAGATTCCGATACCAGTAGTCCGCGTCAACCACCGACTCGAACCGGCCAGTGACGGTGGAGAAGAACGGAACACCACCTGTCGTCGGGACGATCCCGGCCAGGGCGGCGCGCAGGTCCGTCTCGATCGTCTCCACGTCGACCGAATGGGAGGCGTAATCCACCGCGATCCGACGGGCACGAACTCCCGCCTCCTCACAACGGCTGAGGAGAGCGTCCAGCAGCCGGTCGTCACCGGCCACGACCAGGCTCGACGGGCCGTTCACCGCCGCCACCGACAGTCCGACCAGCCACGACTCCACCTCCTCGCGGGAAGCCGAGACCGACACCATCCCACCCCTGCCGGCCAGCTTCGACGCCACCAACGCCGAACGAGACGCGACTATCCGGGCACCGTCATCCAGGCTCAGCAGGCCCGCCACACACGCGGCGGCGACCTCACCCTGCGAATGACCCACCACCACCGACGGCTTCACACCAAACGACGACCACACCTCCGCCAGCGACACCATCACCGCCCACAACACCGGCTGCACCACATCAACCCGCCCCAACGCCACCTCGTCGCCGATCACCTCGGACAACCGCCAGTCCACAAACGGCGCCAACGCACGCTCACACTCGGCGAAACGCTCACGAAACACCGCAGACTGCGCCCGCAACTCCGACGCCATACCCACCCACTGCGAACCCTGACCCGGAAACACAAAAGCAGGACGACGCACCGCACGATGCGCCACACCCTCCACCAACACCGGCGACGGACCACCGACGGCAAGCGCATCCAACGCCGGCAGTCCCAGCGCCACCGCGCGATGGGTGAGCGCCGAGCGTGCCGCGACCAGCGTGGCGCCGACGCCGGACGGGGACGGCCGGTGGGCCAGCGCGTGGTCGCGCAGCCGGCCGGCGGCCGTACGCAGGCTGTGCGCGGAGCGTGCGGAGAGCGCCCACGGTACGGGGTGACCGGCCGGTTCCGGCGGCGGTGCCGGGGTCTCCACCGGCGCCTCTTCGAGGATCACGTGTGCGTTGGTGCCGCTGATGCCGAACGAGGACACCGCCGCCCGACGCGGCCGGTCCGCCGCCTCGGGCCAGTCGCGGGCCTCGGTCAGCAGCGACACGGCACCCGCCGACCAGTCGACCTGGCTGGTCGGCCGGTCCACGTGCAGGGTGCGGGGCAGAAGCCCGTGGCGGAGCGCCATCACCATCTTGATCACGCCGGCGACGCCCGCCGCCGCCTGGGTGTGGCCGATGTTGGACTTGAGTGAGCCGAGCCAGAGCGGCCGTCCGGGCTCGCGGTCCCGGCCGTACGCGGCGAGCAGCGCCTCGGCTTCGATAGGGTCGCCGAGCGTGGTGCCGGTACCGTGCGCCTCGACCGCGTCGACGTCGGCCGTGCTGAGCCGGGCGGCGGCGAGCGCACTCCGGATGACCCGCTCCTGGGAGGGCCCGTTCGGCGCGGTGAGACCGTTGGAGGCGCCGTCCTGGTTGACCGCGCTGCCGCGTACCAGGGCAAGGATCTTGTGGTTGTTGCGACGTGCGTCGGAGAGCCGTTCCACGACCAGCACGCCCGCGCCCTCACCCCAGCCGGTGCCGTCGGCCGCGTCGGCGAACGCCTTGCAGCGGCCGTCCCGGGCCATCCCCCGCTGCCGGGAGAACTCGACGAAGCCGCCGGGGGTTGCCATCACGGCCACGCCGCCGACGAGCGCCAGTGCGCACTCGTCCCGCCGCAGCGCCTGGGCGGCCAGATGCAGCGCCACCAGCGACGACGAGCAGGCGGTGTCCACGGTGACCGCCGGGCCCTCCAGCCCGAGCGTGTACGAGATCCGGCCGGACACGACGCTGCCGGAACTGCTGGTGACCACGTACCCTTCGACGCCGTCCACGGCCCGGGACAGCAGGTTGGCGTAGTCGGAGCCGCCGGCGCCGGCGAAGACGCCGGTGCGGCTGCCGCGCAGCGAGTCCGGTGCTATGCCGGCGTGCTCCAGCGCCTGCCAGGACGCCTCGAGCAGGAGACGCTGCTGCGGGTCCATCGCGGTGGCCTCGCGCGGCGAGATGCCGAAGAACGCCGCGTCGAAGCCGCCGACACCGTGCACGAAACCGCCCTCGCGCACGTAGCTGGTGCCGGGCGTGTCCGGGTCCGGATCGTAGAGCGCGTCGACGTCCCAGCCGCGGTCCACCGGGAAGCCGGACATCGCGTCGACGCCGTCGGCGACGAGTTGCCACAGGTCGTCGGCGGACTCGACGCCGCCGGGCAGCCGGCAGGCCATGCCGACGATCGCCACCGGTTCCACGGCCGCCGCCTCAAGCCGGCGGTTCTGGTCGCGCAACCGCTCGTTCTCCTTCAACGACGCGCGCAGTGCCTCGACGACCTGGTCCTGAGAGGTGTTCATCTGTCCGCGACCCTCCGCTGCGAGTCAGGATTCGGTGTGTCCGAGCGCGCGCCGCACCAGCGCCGCGACATCGAGATCGTCGATGGATTCGGCGGCCGGCTGTGGTGTCGGCGCGTTCTCCGTCAGGCCGACCGGTGCGTTCTCCGCCAGGCGGAGCAGCCCGTCGAGCAGGCCGGCCGCCCGGATCCGGTCGACCGGTACGGTGGCGAGGATCCGGCGCACCTCGGCGTCGTCGGGTGCGGCGGCGGCCGGCGCCGGGTCCGCGTCCGGGAACAGGTCGTGGTGCAGCCGGTCGGCGAGCGCGGCCGGCGTCGGATGGTTGAAGACGAGCGTCGCCGGGAGCCGGAGCCCGGCGGCACCGTTGAGTCGGTTGCGCAGTTCGACCGCGGTGAGCGAGTCGAAGCCCAGCTCCTTGAGGGCCCGGCCCGGCTCGATCGCGGTCGCGGCGCCGTGGCCGAGCACGGCCGCGACGTGGCCGAGCACCAGGTCCGTCAGGATCCGCATCCGGTCCGGCACGGCCAGCCCCGCCAGCCGCTGCCGCAGGGACTGGCCGTCGTCAGCGGTGTCCCGGGCCCGCGCCGCCCGCCGGGCCGGCGGGCGCACCAGCCCTCTCAACAGCGGCGGTACGGTGTCCGCCGCGCGCAGCGATGCCAGGTCGAGGTCGAGCGGCAGCAGTACCGGATCGGCCTGCTCCAGTGCGGTGTCGAACAGCGACAGGGCGGTCGCGGTCGGCATCGCCCGGATCCCGCCCCGGGTCATCCGGGTGAGGTCGGTGTCGCCGAGGTGCCCGGTCATTCCGCTTCGTTCGGCCCACAGTCCCCAGGCCAGCGACACCGCCGGAAGCCCGGCGGCGCGGCGCAGCCCGGCGAGCGCGTCGAGGAACGCGTTCGCGGCCGCGTAGTTGGCCTGCCCCGGCCCGCCGAGCACACCGGCCGCGGACGAGAAGAGCACGAACCAGGCCGGGTCCAGCGCGGCGGTCAGCTCGTGCAGGTGCCAGGCGGCGTCCGCCTTGGGGCGCAGTACCGTGTCGACCCGGCCGGGGTCGAGGGTCTCGACGACACCGTCGTCCAGTACGCCGGCCGTGTGCACCACCCCGGTCAGCGGGTGCTCCGGCGGGATCCTGGACAGCAGCGCCGCGACCGACGACCGCTCCGCCACGTCGCAGGCGGCGAACTCGACGTACGCCCCGTCGGCGGCGAGCTCGGCGGCCAGTTCCACCGCACCGGGCGCACCACCGCCACGCCGGCTGGCCAGCAACAGGCGCCGGACGCCCCGTTCCCGTACCAGATGACGGGCGACCGCAGCGGCGAGGGTGCCACTGCCGCCGGTGATCAGTACGGTGCCGTCCGGGTCCGGGTCGGGCGGGCGCGGCACGCTGAGGACCAGCTTGCCCACGTGTTTCGCCTGGGCCAGATGCCGGAACGCGTCCCGGGCCTGCCGCACGTCCCAGACGGTGGTCGGCAACGGGCGGATGACGCCCTTCTCGAAGAGCGCGAGCAGCTCGCCGAACATCTCCTTGATCCGGTCCAGGCCGGCATCCGCGACCAGGTCGAAGGCGCGGTAGGCGACGCCCGGGTGTGCCCGCGCGACGTCGGCCGGGTCCCGCACATCCGTCTTGCCGAGTTCCACGAACCGGCCGCCGTCGCCGAGCAGCCCCAGCGACGCGTCGACGAACTCCCCGGCGAGCGAGTTCACCACGACGTCCACGGCGGGGAAGTCCTTGCCGAACCCGATGGTGCGGGACGAACCGATCCGGTGCCTGTCGATGCCGAGACCGGCGACGGTGTCGTGCTTGCCCGGACTGGCGGTGGCGAAGATCTCGGCGCCGAAGACGCGGGCGAGCTGTACCGCAGCCATGCCGACGCCGCCAGCCGCCGCGTGCACCAGCACCCGGTCTCCCGGGGTCACCGCCGCCACGTCCACCAGGGCGTAATACGCGGTCAGGAACACCACGGGTACGCCGGCGGCGTCCGCGAACGACCAGTCGTCGGGCACGGCGACCACCAGGCGGTGATCGGTGACCGCCACCGGACCGCCGTAGGAGCCCTGCATGAACCCCATGACCCGATCGCCGGGGGCGAAGCCGGTCACGCCCGGACCGACCTCGGTGACCACCCCGGCGCCCTCGCCGCCGAACGGGGTGTCCTGGGCCGGTACGACGTCGAGGGCGAGCAGCACGTCGCGGAAGTTGAGGCCGGTGGCGCGTACCGAGATGCGCAACTGCCCCTCGCCGAGCGGGGCGAGGACGTCCGGGCACGGCACCGCCGCCAACTCGTCGAAGGTGTCGCCACTGTTCAGATCCAGAGTCCACGCCGGTACGCCGGGCGGCGGGACGATCCGGCCGGACTGCGTGGCCCGGACCAGCCGGGGACGGTACGCGTCGCCGTCCCGTACCGCGATCTGCGGCTCGCCGGCGGTGAGCGCCGCCGTGAGGACGGTCGCAGAGCCCGGGCTGCCGTCGAGGTCGGCGACCAGCACCCGGCCGGGGTGCTCGGACTGCACGCTCCGGACGAGCCCCCAGACCGCGGCGTGTGCGGGTTCGGGCGGCCCGTCCGCCGAGGTGACGGAGACGGCGTGCCGGGTGAGCACGACGAGTCGGGAGCGGGCGAACCGGTCGTCGGTCAGCCACGCCTGGATCAGCGCGAGCGTGCGGTGCACCGCGCGGCGGGCCGCGATCGCCGGATCACCGTCCACGTCGACGGCGGCCAGTACCAGCGCGGGCGGGTCACCGGCCGCGCACAGCGCCTGTAGGTCGGCGTAGTGCCGCATCGGTACGCCGAGCGCGAGGCCGGGATCGTCCGGGCCTAGCAGCGCCACCTCGACCGGGGCATCGGGCGTTTCCACGGGCTGCCGGGTCCAGTCGAGGCGGAACAGCGCGTCGTCGGCGGCGGCGGTGAGCCGGTCTGCGGTGAGTACCCGGGTGGTCAGTTCGGCGATGGAGACGACGGGCGCGCCGGTGGGGTCGGCGGCGTCAACGGCGACACCGTCTGCGGTCGGACGCAGCCGGACGCGCAGCCGGGTGGCGCCGGTGGCGTGCACCGTGACGCCGGTCCAGGCGAACGGCAGCCGCACCCGGCCTTCGTCCCCGTCACCGGAGACCGCCATCGCGTGCAGCGCCGCGTCGAGCAGCGCTGGGTGAACGCCGAAGTCCGCGGCGTCCGGGGCGGCCGTGTCCGGCAGGGCCACCTCCGCGAACGTCTCCGCGCCGCGCCGCCAGGCGGCCTGGAGACCGCGAAAGGCCGGGCCGTAGCCGTACCCGCCGTCGGCGAGACGGTCGTAGAGCCCGTGTAGGTCCACAGGCTCGGCACCGGCCGGCGGCCAGATCGTCAGGTCGGTGTTCCCGGCCGGCCCGGTGCTATCGAGCAGGCCGATGGCGTGCCGGCGCCAGGGGGTGGCGAGGTCCTCGCCGTCGGGACGGGAGTGGATGCTGACTGGGCGGCTGCCGGACTCCTGCTCTCCGCCGACGACCACCTGTAGGCGGATCGAGCCGGACGCGGGGAGCGTCAGCGGCGTTTCCAGGGTCAGCTCGGTGAGCATGCCGCAGCCGGCCTCGTCACCAGCCCGCAACGCCAGATCGACAAAGGCGGTCCCGGGCAGCAGAACCGTCCCGTTGACCGCATGATCAGCCAGCCAGGGGTGGGTGTGCAGACCGATCCGACCGGTCAAGACGACACCGTCACCGTCGGCCAGGGGGACGGCGGCGCCCAACAAAGGGTGGCCGGCGGCGGTCAGGCCCAGCGTCGCCGGATCACCACCGTGCGTCGGTGTGGGATCGAGCCAGAAACGCTCTCGTTGGAAGGCGTAGGTCGGCAGGTCCACCAGTTGCGGGTTGTTCCCGAATGCCGGGGTGAAGTCGACCGGCAGGCCACGTGTCCACGCCTCACCAAGACTCAGATACAGCCGTTGCAGACCACCCTCATCCCGACGCAACGTCCCAACGACAACGGCGGCGTCTTCGACGGTGTCCTCGATCGCAGTCGTCAACACCGGATGCGCCGACACTTCCACAAACCCGTCCACCCCATCAGCCACCAATGTCTGGACGGCAGTCGCGAAACCGACTGGTTGACGCAGATTCCGGTACCAGTAGTCCGCGTCAACCACCGACTCGAACTGGCCGGTGACGGTGGAGAAGAACGGAACACCACCTGTCGTCGGGACGATCCCGGCCAGGGCGGCGCGCAGGTCCGTCTCGATCGTCTCCACGTCGACCGAATGGGAGGCGTAATCCACCGCGATCCGCCGGGCACGAACTCCCGCCTCCTCACAACGGCTGAGGAGAGCGTCCAGCAACCGGTCGTCGCCGGCCACGACCAGGCCCGACGGGCCATTCACCGCCGCCACCGACAACCCGACCAACCACGACTCCACCTCCTCGCGGGAAGCCGAGACCGACACCATCCCACCCCTGCCGGCCAGCTTCGACGCCACCAACGCCGAACGAGACGCCACCACACGCGCACCATCATCCAAAGACAGCAGACCCGCCACACACGCGGCGGCGACCTCACCCTGCGAATGACCCACCACCACCGACGGCTTCACACCAAACGACGACCACACCTCCGCCAGCGACACCATCACCGCCCACAACACCGGCTGCACCACATCAACCCGCCCCAACGCCACCTCGTCGTCGACCACCTCAGACAACCGCCAGTCCACAAACGGCGCCAACGCACGCTCACACTCGGCGAAACGGTCACGAAACACCGCAGACTGCGCCCGCAACTCCGACGCCATACCCACCCACTGCGAACCCTGACCCGGAAACACCAAAGCGACCCGAGACGCCTCCCCCACAGCAACACCCTCAACAAGAGCTACGGCCGGCTCTCCCGCCCCGAGCGCGTCCAGGGTCGTCCCCAGCACAGCCCGATCGGCAGTCACCGCGACCGCCCGCCGCTGCAACGCCGCCCGAGCGCTGAACAAGGAGAACGCCGTTCCCGGCAGGTCATCGGGAAGCTGGTCGGCGAGGCGGGATGCCTGCGCGCGCAGCGCGTCGGCGGTGCGCGCGGAGAGGACGAACGGCAGCACCGATGAGACGGCGGGCCGTACCCCGGCAGGGACGTCGGGTGCCTCTTCGAGGATGACGTGCGCGTTCGTGCCGCTCACGCCGAACGAGGAGACTCCGGCCCGCCGAGGGTGGTCTGCGCGCGGCCAGTCGCGCGGCTCGGTCAGCAGGCGTACCTGTCCCTCGGTCCAGTCGACTTTGGAGGACGGCTGGTCGACGTGCAGCGTGCGGGGCAGGACACCGTGCCGCATCGCCTGCACCATCTTGATCACACCGGCCACACCGGCGGCAGCCTGGGTGTGACCGATGTTCGACTTCACCGAACCCAGCCACACCGGGTCGGCGACATCCCGGTCCTGGCCATACGTGGCCAGCAGCGCCTGCGCCTCGATCGGATCACCCAACGTCGTACCGGTACCGTGCGCCTCCACCGCGTCTACGTCCGCAGTGGACAAGCCGGCATTTGCCAGGGCGGCTCGGATCACCCGCTGCTGTGAGGGGCCGTTCGGCGCTGTCAGACCACTGGACGCGCCGTCCTGGTTCACCGCGCTGCCGCGTACCAAGGCAAGGATCTTGTGGTTGTTACGGCGTGCGTCGGAGAGGCGCTCCAGCAGTAGCATGCCGACGCCCTCACCCCAGCCGGTGCCGTCCGCCGCGTCCGCGAACGACTTGCACCGCCCGTCGGGCGCCAGACCGCGCTGCCGGGAGAACTCGACGAAGACGGCGGGGGTGAACATGACGGTGACGCCACCGGCGAGCGCCAGATCGCATTCGCCCTGCCGGAGGGACTGGGCGGCCAGGTGCAGCGCGACCAGCGACGACGAGCAGGCGGTGTCCACGGTGACCGCGGGACCTTCCAGGCCGAAGGTGTAGGACACCCGGCCGGTGGCGACGCTGCCCGCGCTGCCGTTGCCGATGTAACCCTCCAGCCCTTCCGGGATCTCGGTCAGCCGGGCGGCGTAGTCGTGGTACATGACGCCCGCGAACACGCCGGTGCGGGAGCCGTGCAGCGAGTCCGGGGGCAGGCCGGCCCGCTCGAACGTCTCCCAGGCCGCCTCCAGCAGCAGCCGCTGCTGCGGGTCCATGGCCAGCGCCTCACGCGGCGAGATGCCGAACAGGGCCGGGTCGAAACGGTCGGCGTCGTAGAGGAAGCCGCCCTCGGTGACGTAGGAGGTGCCGTGGCGGCCCGGGTCGTCGTCGTAGAGCCCCTCGGTGGGCCAGCCCCGGTCGGCGGGGAAGCCGGCGACCGCGTCGGTGCCGTCGGCGACCAGGCGCCACAGTTGTTCGGGAGAGCTGGCGCCGCCGGGATAGCGGCAGCTCATGCCGACGATCGCGATCGGCTCACGCGAGCCGGACTCGGCCTGGCGGAGCCGCTGCTGCGCCTCGTGCAGTTCGCCGGTCACCCACCGGAGGTTCTCCAGCAGCTTTTCCTCGTTCGACACAGGATTCCCCCACCTCGGGCGGTTGGAGCGGCGTGGTCAGGACTTGCCGAGTTCGTTCTGGATGAAGGCGAAGATCTCGTCGGCCGACGCGGCCTTGAGCCGGTCGGTGACGGCGGCGCCAGCCGGGACGGGTTCCGGGCGACCGCTCCACGCGGCGGCCAGCCGGTGCAGCCGGGCACCGATCCGCGCACTGTCCTCGTCGTCGGGCCGTGCTCCGGCGAGCGCCGACTCCAGCCGGTCGAGTTCGGCCAGGAGGGCTCCCGGCCGTATCGGTTCCGGTGCGGCGGCGGGTGCCGGGGTGGCCGTCATCGTGGCGGTCAGGCGCGCGGTCAGGTGTTCGGCGAGCACGGCCGGCGACGGATAGTCGAAGATCAGCGTGGCCGGTAGCCGGATGCCGACCGCGGCACCGAGCCGGTTGCGCAGGTCCACGGCGGTCAGCGAGTCGAAGCCGGACTGCTGGAAGCCGCGTCTGGGATCCACCGCGCCGGGCCCGTTGTGCCCCAGCACGGCCGCCGCGTGCGTACGGACCAGCGTCAGCACCGCCGCGGCGCGCTGTCCCTCCGGCATCGCGGCCAGCCGGTCCCGGAAGCCGTCTGCGGTTACCGTGTTCCGGGCGGCCCGGCGGCGTGGTGCGCGCACCAGGCCGCGCAGCATCGGCGCGTCGGCGTCTGCGTCTTCGGCCGGATCCAGCCGGATCGGTACGACCGCCGGTGCCGGCCCGGCGATCGCGAGGTCGAACAGCGCCAGCCCGTCCTCGGTGGAGAGCGGTGTCAGACCCGACCGGGACATCCGCCGCCGGTCCTGTGCGTCCAGCCGGTCCGTCATCCCGCTCGACTGCTCCCACAGTCCCCAGGCCAGCGATGTCGCCGGCAGCCCCGTGGCGCGCCGATGCGCCGCGAGCGCGTCGAGGAAGGCGTTGGCCGCCGCGTAGTTGGCCTGCCCGGCCGAGCCGAGCACGCCGGCGGCCGAGGAGAAGAGCGCGAACAGCGCCGGTTTCGCCGCAGCGGTCAGCCGGTGCAGGTGCAGCGCGCCGTCCACCTTCGGGCGGAGCACCGCCTCGACCCGGTCGGTGGAGAGCGAGGTCAGCATGCCGTCGTCCAGCGCACCGGCGGCGTGCACCACCCCGGTCAGCGGGTGCTCCGCCGGGATGCGTTCCAGCAGCCGTGCCACGTCGTCCGGGTCGGCGATGTCGCAGGCGACGATCTCGGCCTCGGCGCCGAGCGTCGCCAGCTCCGCGCGTAGTGCGTCGGCGCCCGGCGCGTCGGCTCCGGCCCGACTCGCCAACAGCAGCCGGCCGGCGCCGTACCGGATGACGAGGTGGCGGGCCAGTTGCGCGCCCAGGCCGCCGGTGCCACCGGTGATCAGTACGGTGCCGTCCGCGATTGCCGGAAGTTCGGCGCGTGCCATCGGCCGCGGGACGAGCCGGGGGGTGAGGAGCGCGTCGCCGCGCAGGGCCGTCTGTGGTGCGGCGCCGGACAGGGCGGCGGTCAGCAGGTCGGCGGCGAGACCGGCATCCGGGTCGAGGTCGATCAGGAGGAACCGCCCGGGGTGTTCGGTCTGCGCCGACCGGACAAGGCCCCACAGGGCGGCGTGCGCCAGATCGGGTACGTCGTCGTGCTCCGTGGCCGCGACCGCGCCACGGGTGACGACGGCGAGCCGGGTGTCGGCGAGCCGGTCGTCGGCCAGCCAGCGCTGCAACAGGAGCAGCAGACTGGTGGTGGCGGCGTGGACGGCCTCGGGTGTGGCGGGGTCGGTGCCGGAGCAGACCGCCACCACTTCCGGAAAATCGGTCATCTCGGCGAGATCCTGGTAACCGGTCGAGGCGACGCCGGCGGGCAGCAGCCCGAAGACGTCCGCGCCGAGCAGGGCTGTCCGGGCCGGCCGCGCCTCGGTGGTTGCGGCCGCCTCCCAGCCGACGCGGAACAGGGACGCCTGTGCCTGGCGGGTGGTGGCCGAGGCGAGCGCGGCCGGGTCGACCGGACGGGAGACGAGCGCGTCGGCGGTGAAGACCGGGTGACCTGCGGCGTCGATGGCGTGGATCGCGGTACCGGACCTGGCCGGGCTCAGCCGCACTCGCAGCACGGTCGCCCCGGTGGCGTGCAGGGTCACGCCAGTCCAGGCGAACGGCAGCCGTACCTCGCCGTCCCCGACCGCGAGCATCGCGTGCAGTGCCGCGTCCAGTAGCGCCGGATGCACGCCGAAGCCGGCGGTGTCCGCCGGGTCCGGCAGCCCGACCTCGGCGAAGAGTTCCTCGCCATGGCGCCAGGCGGCACGCAGCCCTCGGAACACCGGGCCGTAGTCGTACCCGTCGGCGGCGAGGCGGTCGTAGAAGCCGTCCAGGTCCAGTGCGGTGGCGCCGGCCGGCGGCCACGCCATCGGGGCGGCCGTGCCGGGCCGGGAGGGCGCGGCGGTCAGCAGGCCGGTGGCGTGCGTAGCCCAGGGGGCATCGCCGTCGCGGGAGTGGATGGTGACGGCCCGCGTGCCGTCCTGGTCCGCTGCGGCGACACGAACCTGCACGTGGACGGCACCGTGTGCGGGGATCACCAGCGGGGCTTGCAGGGTCAGTTCGTCTAGGACGCCGCAGCCGGCTTCGTCACCGGCCCGCAGAGCCAGCTCGACGAAGCCGGTCCCGGGCAGCAGGACGGAACCGAGCACGGTGTGGTCGGCGAGCCAGGGGTGGGTGTGCAGGCCGATCCTGCCGGTCAGCACCACACCGTCACCATCGGCCAGCGGGACGGCGGCGCCGAGCAGCGGGTGCCCGGCGGCGGTCAGGCCCAGCGTCGCCGGATCACCACCGTGCGTCGGTGTGGGATCGAGCCAGAAACGCTCTCGTTGGAAGGCGTAGGTCGGCAGGTCCACCAGTTGCGGGTTGTTCCCGAATGCCGGGGTGAAGTCGACCGGCAGGCCACGTGTCCACGCCTCACCAAGACTCAGATACAGCCGTTGCAGACCACCCTCATCCCGACGCAACGTCCCGACGACAACGGCGGCGTCTTC
The DNA here is from genome assembly GCF_029626105.1 of Solwaraspora sp. WMMD792. Classification (NCBI taxonomy): domain Bacteria; kingdom Bacillati; phylum Actinomycetota; class Actinomycetes; order Micromonosporales; family Micromonosporaceae; genus Solwaraspora; species Solwaraspora sp. WMMD792. The sequence goes on along the minus strand of NZ_JARUBH010000009.1, from coordinate 1,885,534 downwards.
GACGGTGTCCTCGATCGCGGTGGTCAACACCGGATGCGCGGACACTTCCACGAATGCGTCCACGCCATCGGCCACCAATGTCTGGACGGCAGCCGCGAAACCGACTGGTTGACGCAGATTCCGGTACCAGTAGTCCGCGTCAACCACCGACTCGAACCGGCCAGTGACGGTGGAGAAGAACGGGACACCACCTGTCGTCGGGACGATCCCGGCCAGGGCGGCGCGCAGGTCTGTTTCGATCGTCTCCACGTCGACCGAATGGGAGGCGTAGTCCACCGCGATCCGACGGGCACGAACTCCCGCCTCCTCACAACGGCTGAGGAGAGCGTCCAGCAGCCGGTCGTCACCGGCCACGACCAGGCTCGACGGGCCGTTCACCGCCGCCACCGACAGTCCGACCAGCCACGACTCCACCTCCTCGCGGGAAGCCGAGACCGACACCATCCCACCCCTGCCGGCCAGCTTCGACGCCACCAACGCCGAACGAGACGCGACTATCCGGGCACCGTCATCCAGGCTCAGCAGGCCCGCCACACACGCGGCGGCGACCTCACCCTGCGAATGACCCACCACCACCGACGGCTTCACACCAAACGACGACCACACCTCCGCCAGCGACACCATCACCGCCCACAACACCGGCTGCACCACATCAACCCGCCCCAACGCCACCTCGTCGTCGACCACCTCAGACAACCGCCAGTCCACAAACGGCGCCAACGCACGCTCACACTCGGCGAAACGCTCACGAAACACCGCAGACTGCGCCCGCAACTCCGACGCCATACCCACCCACTGCGAACCCTGACCCGGAAACACCAGAGCGACCCGACGCACCGCACCCGTCGCGGCGCCCTCGACCGAGCCTGCGGTCGGATCCCCCACGGCCAGCGCGTCCAACGCGGCACGCAGCCGATCCGGCTCACCGGCAGCGACTACCGCACGATGCTCGAAGGCCGCGCGGTGGTGGAACAGGGAGTGGGCGACATCCGGTAGCACATCGACGCTTGGGGGCACAGAGAGGCCGAGGTGCGCGGAGAGGCGGTGAGCCTGGGCGCGGACCGCGGTACCGTCGCGGCCGGACAGCACGAACGGGAGCATGGGGTACGGATCGCCGGTCCGCTCGGGTGCGGTCCCGGAATCGGGCGCCTCTTCGAGGATGACGTGCGCGTTGGTGCCGCTCACGCCGAACGAGGAGACGCCGGCCCGGCGCGGGTGTCCGTTGCCGGACCAATCCCGGGGCTCGGTGAGCAGGCGCAGGTCGCCGGCCGACCAGTCGACGTGCGGCGACGGCTCGTCAGCATGCAGCGTCCGGGGCAGCCGCTCGTACCGCATCGCCAACACCATCTTGATCACACCAGCCACACCCGCAGCAGCCTGCGTATGACCGATGTTCGACTTCAGCGACCCCAGCCAGAGCGGGCCCGCCTCGCCACGCTCCCGGCCATACGTGGCCAACAACGCCTGCGCCTCGATCGGATCGCCCAACGTCGTACCCGTACCATGCGCCTCCACCGCATCCACGTCCGCAGTGGACAGAACAGCGCTCGCCAGCGCCGCTCGGATCACCCGCTCCTGGGACGGACCGTTCGGCGCCGTCAGACCGTTGGACGCGCCGTCCTGGTTCACCGCGCTGCCGCGTACCAAGGCAAGGATCCTGTGGTTGTTACGGCGTGCGTCGGAGAGCCGCTCCAGCAGCAGCATGCCGACGCCCTCGGACATACCGAACCCGTCCGCCGAGGCGGAGAACGCCTTGCAGCGGCCGTCGGCGGCCAGACCTCGCTGACGCGAAAACTCCACGAAGATGCCGGGCGTCGACATGATGGTCACGCCGCCGGCCAGCGCCAGATCGCATTCGCCCTGCCGCAGCGCCTGCGCGGCCAGGTGCAACGCCACCAGCGACGACGAGCAGGCGGTGTCCACGGTGACCGCCGGGCCCTCCAGCCCGAACGTGTACGACAGACGGCCGGACACGACGCTGGCCGCATTGCCGGTGACCAGATAGCCTTCGATCTCCTCCGGCGTGCCGGCCTGGAGCGTCGCGTAGTCCTGACGGCTGGCCCCGACCATGACCGCCGTACGGCTGCCGCGCAGCGTCGCGGGATCGAGACCGGCGGCCTCGAACGCCTCCCAGGACGTCTCCAGCAACAGTCGCTGCTGCGGGTCCATGGCCAGCGCTTCCCGTGGCGAGATGCCGAAGAAGCCGGCGTCGAAGCGGTCGGCCGCCTGGACGAAGCCGCCACGCGAGGAGTAGGAGGTGCCGGCGTGGCCGGGGTCGGGATCGAAGAGAGACGCGTGGTCCCAGCCACGGTCGGTGGGGAATTCCGAGGTGGCGTCGGCGCCGTCGTACAGCAGACGCCAGAGCGCGTCCGGGGAGTCGACGCCGCCGGGCAGCCGGCAGCTCATGCCGACGATGGCGATCGGTTCGCCGGCGTCCGCGGTGGCGCGCACGACGGCCGGCCCGGCAGCAGCGGCGGCGGTGCCGAACAGCGTCGCGTCGAGGTGCTCGGCGAGCGCCTCCGGTGTCGGATAGTCGAAGACGAGCGTCGCGGTCAGCCGTACGCCGGTGGCGGCACCGAGCCGGTTGCGCAGTTCGACACCGGTCAACGAGTCGAACCCGAGGTCCTTGAAGGCGCGCCCCGGGTCGATCGCGGTGTCGGCCGTGTGTCCGAGCACCGTGGCGGCGTGCGCGCGGACGAGGTCACGCAGGTGGTTGCGGCGTTCCGGAGCGCTCAGCGCGGCCAGCCGGGCGGTCAGGCTGTCACGGTCGGCCGGGCCGTCGACTGCGGCGACGCGCCGGGCCGGGGTCCGGACCAGGCCGCGCAGGACCGCAGGCAGATCCTCGTAGGGCCGGGCGCGCAACGCCCGAAGATCCAGTCGGAGCGGTACGAGCTGCGCCGTGTCCGCCTCGAACGCCGCGTCGAAGAGCGCCAGCCCTTCCTCGGCGGTGAGCGCCGCGATGCCACCCCGGGCCATCCGCGCCAGGTCGGCGTCGTCGAGGTGCCCGGTCATCCCGCTGCGTTCCGCCCACAGTCCCCAGGCCAGCGACACCGCCGGTAGCCCTTGGGAGCGGCGGAACTCGGCGAGCGAGTCGAGGAAGACGTTCGCCGCCGCGTAGTTGCCCTGGCCCGGGCCGCCGAGCGTGCCGGAGGCCGCAGAGAAGAGCACGAACCGCGCGAGTCCCAGTGGCGCGGTCAGCTCGTGCAGGTGCCAGGCGGCATCCGCCTTGGGCCGCATGACGGTGTCGAGGCGGGCGTGGTCGAGCGAGGTGACCAGGCCGTCGTCCAGGACGCCGGCGGTGTGCACGACGGCGGTCAGCGGATGTTCCGGCGCGACGGCCGACAGCAGGCGCACGACCTCGGCACGGTCTGTCACGTCGCAGGCGACGACGCGTACGTCCGCGCCGTCCGCGGCGAGTTCGGCCGTCAACTCCGTCACCCCGGGCGTCGCCGCGCCGCGCCGGGCGGCCAGCAGTAGATGCCGGACGCCGTGCCGTCGGACGAGGTGCCGGGCGAGCAGTCGTCCCAGACCTCCGGTCCCGCCGGTGATCAGCACGGTTCCGTCCGGATCCAGCGGCCGGGGGATGCTCAGCACCAGCTTGCCCACGTGCCTCGCCTGCGCCAGATGCCGGAACGCGTCCGGTGCCCGCCGGATGTCCCAGGCGGTGACCGGCAGCGGGCGCAGTACTCCGTCGGTGATCATCCGTACGATGTCGCGCAGCATCTCGCCGATGCGTTCCGGTGCCGCCTCCACCAGGTCGAAGGCGCGGTAGGTCACGCCCGGATGAGCGGCCGCGACCACGGATGGATCCCGCACGTCCGTCTTACCCAGCTCCACAAACCGACCGCCGTTGCCGAGCAACCCCAACGACGCGTCGACGAACTCACCCGCCAGCGAATTCACCACCACATCCACACCCGAAAACACCGACGCAAACTCCAACGACCGCGACGAACACACCCCCGCCACACCCACCACACCCCACTTGTCCGGACGCGCCGTCGCCACCACCTCCGCCCCCAACACACCCGCCAACCGCACCGCCGCCATCCCCACACCACCCGCAGCCGCATGCACCAACACCCGCTCACCCACACGCACACCCGCCACATCCACCAACGCGTAATACGCAGTCAGGAACGCGACGGGGATCGATGCGGCGACGGTGAAGGACATTCCCGGGGGGATCGGGACGACGAGCCGGTGGTCGACGACGACCGAGGGGCCGAGACCGCCGGGCATCAGGCCCAGCACCCGGTCGCCGACAGACAGTCCGGTCACACCGGGTCCGACCTCGACGACCACGCCGGCGCCCTCACCGCCCATGGTGGCGGCCGCCGCATCCGGGTACATGCCGAGGCTGATCATCACGTCGCGGAAGTTGAGGCCGGCGGCGTGCACGGCCACCCGGATCTCGCCGGTACGCACCGCGCGTGCCGGCTGCGGCGCGAGGACGAGGTTCTCCAGGGTGCCCGGCGCGGTGACCTCGAGCCTCCAGTCGGCATCCACCGGGGGTACGAGCCCGCGCGCCTGTCCGGCACGCACGAGCCGCGGCACGAGCAGGGCGCCGTCGCGGAGTGCGATCTGTGGCTCCGCGCTGGCGAGGGCGGCGGGAAGCGGCGTGTCGTCGGCGGTACGCCCGGGATCCAGGTCGGCGAGCACGATCCGGCCGGGGTGCTCGGACTGGGCCGAGCGGACCAGGCCCCACAGCGGCGCGAGCGACGGATCCGTTCCGGGCGCGTCGTCCCCGCACGACATCGCACCCCTGGTCACGATCGCGAGCCGGGTGGCCGCGAAGCGCTCGTCGGAGAGCCACTCCTGGAGCACGTCCAGCAGCCCGGCGGTGGACGCGCGTACGGCAGCCGGGTCCAGCGTGCCCGTGCCGGCGCGGCAGACCGCGAGGATGTCAGGGACGTCGGTGACGGTGCCGAGGCCGGCGTAGGCGGTGGGAACGACACCCGAGGCGTGCAGGCCCAGCGTGTCGTCGCCCAGGACGGCGATGCGCGGTGCGGGGGCGTCCAGGGCCGGCGACCGTACCCAGTTCACCTGGAACAGCGAGTCAGGTCCGGTCGCGGAGGTCGCCGGGGTGACCCGGCGGGAGACGAGCGCGTCTGCGGTGAAGACCGGGTGTCCTGCGGCGTCGGTGGCGTGGATCGCGGTGCCGGACCCGGCCGGGCTCAGCCGGACCCGCAGCACGGTCGCCCCCGTCGCATGCAGGGTCACACCGGTCCAGGCGAACGGCAGCCGCACTTCGCCGTCCCCGATCGCGAGCGTTGCGTGCAGTGCCGCGTCCAGCAGCGCCGGATGCAGGCCGAACCCGTCGGCGTGCGCCGGCTCGGGCAGCCCGGCCTCGGCGAAGATCTCGTCGCCACGGCGCCATACGGCACGCAGCCCTCGGAACACGGGGCCGTAGTCGTACCCGTCTGCGGCGAGGCGGTCGTAGAAGCCGTCCAGGTCCAGCGCGGTGGCGCCGGCCGGCGGCCAGGCCATCGGCGCGGCGGCGGGTAGGGACGGTGTGGCGGTCAACGAGCCGGAGGCGTGCATGGTCCACACGTCGTCGTCATCGTCGTCGCGGGAGTGGATGGTGACAGTACGGGCGCCGCTGTCGTCAGGAACCGTGACCCGGACCTGCACCTCGACACCCGTACGCGGGGTGACAGTCAACGGCGCGTGCAGGGTCAGCTCGGCAAGCCGGCCACAGCCGGCCTCGTCACCAGCCCGCAACGCCAACTCGACAAAGGCGGTCCCGGGCAGCAGAACCGTCCCGTTGACCGCATGATCAGCCAGCCAGGGGTGGGTGTGCAGACCGATCCGACCGGTCAAGACGACACCGTCACCGTCGGCCAGGGGGACGGCGGCGCCCAACAAAGGGTGGCCGGCGGCGGTCAGGCCCAGCGTCGCCGGATCACCACCGTGCGTCGGTGTGGGATCGAGCCAGAAACGCTCTCGTTGGAAGGCGTAGGTCGGCAGGTCCACCAGTTGCGGGTTGTTCCCGAATGCCGGGGTGAAGTCGACCGGCAGGCCACGTGTCCACGCCTCACCAAGACTCAGATACAGCCGTTGCAGACCACCCTCATCCCGACGCAACGTCCCGACGACAACGGCGGCGTCTTCGACGGTGTCCTCGATCGCGGTGGTCAACACCGGATGCGCGGACACTTCCACGAATGCGTCCACGCCATCGGCCACCAATGTCTGGACGGCAGTCGCGAAACCGACTGGTTGACGCAGATTCCGGTACCAGTAGTCCGCGTCAACCACCGACTCGAACTGGCCGGTGACGGTGGAGAAGAACGGGACACCACCTGTCGTCGGGACGATCCCGGCCAGGGCGGCGCGCAGGTCTGTTTCGATCGTCTCCACGTCGACCGAATGGGAGGCGTAGTCCACCGCGATCCGACGGGCACGAACTCCCGCCTCCTCACAACGGCTGAGGAGAGCGTCCAGCAGCCGGTCGTCACCGGCCACGACCAGGCTCGACGGGCCGTTCACCGCCGCCACCGACAGTCCGACCAGCCACGACTCCACCTCCTCGCGGGAAGCCGAGACCGACACCATCCCACCCCTGCCGGCCAGCTTCGACGCCACCAACGCCGAACGAGACGCGACTATCCGGGCACCGTCATCCAGGCTCAGCAGGCCCGCCACACACGCGGCGGCGACCTCACCCTGCGAATGACCCACCACCACCGACGGCTTCACACCGAACGACGACCACACCTCCGCCAGCGACACCATCACCGCCCACAACACCGGCTGCACCACATCAACCCGCCCCAACGCCACCTCGTCGTCGACCACCTCAGACAACCGCCAGTCCACAAACGGCGCCAACGCGCGCTCACACTCGGCGAAACGGTCACGGAACACCGGAGACTGCGCCCGCAACTCCGACGCCATACCCACCCACTGCGAACCCTGACCCGGAAACACAAAAGCAGGACGACGCACCGCACGATGCGCCACACCCTCCACCAACACCGGCGACGGACCACCGACCGCCAGCGCATCCAACGCGGCACGCAGCCGATCCGGCTCACCGGCAGCGATGACCGCACGATGCTCGAAGGCCACGCGGTGGTGGAACAGGGAGTGGGCGACATCCCGCAGCGGATCCGTGAGCGGGGTGTCGTTGAGACGGACGGCCTGGCCGCGCAGCGCCGTCGCCGAACGGCCGGAGATGACGAACGGCACCATCGGCGGTGCCGGCGCCGATTCGACCGGTTCGGCGGCGGGTGCCGCTTCGAGGATGACGTGCGCGTTCGTGCCACTCACGCCGAACGAGGACACCGCCGCCCGACGCGGCCGGTCCGCCGCCTCGGGCCAGTCGCGGGCCTCGGTCAGCAGCGCCACCGCTCCGGACGCCCAGTCCACCTTGGACGACGACTGGTCCACATGCAGCGTGCGGGGCAGCACTCCATGCCGCATCGCCTGCACCATCTTGATCACACCAGCCACACCAGCAGCAGCCTGCGTATGACCGATGTTCGACTTCAGCGACCCCAGCCAGAGCGGGCCCGCCTCGCCACGCTGCTGACCGTACGTGGCCAGCAACGCCTGCGCCTCGATCGGATCACCCAACGCCGTACCCGTACCGTGCGCCTCCACCGCATCCACATCCCGCACCGACAGACCCGCATTCGCCAACGCCGCCCGGATCACCCGCTGCTGCGAAGGCCCGTTCGGCGCTGTCAGACCACTGGACGCACCGTCCTGGTTCACCGCACTGCCGCGTACCAGAGCAAGGATCTTGTGGTTGTTGCGGCGCGCGTCGGAGAGCCGCTCGACCAGGAGCATTGCGACACCCTCGGACATGCCGAATCCGTCGGCGCTGTCGGAGAACGCCTTGCATCGGCCGTCGGCGGCGAGGCCGCGCTGCCGGGAGAAGGCGATGATGCCGTCCGTGGCGGCGTGCACCATGGCGCCGCCGACGAGGGCAAGCGTGCACTCCCCCTTGCGCAGCGCGTCGCCGGCAAGATGCAGGGCCACCAGCGAGGACGAGCAGGCGGTGTCGACGGTGACCGCGGGTCCTTCGAACCCCATCGTGTACGCGAGGCGGCCGGACGCGACGCTGGCCGCGTTCCCGGTGACGGCGTAGCCCTCCAGGCCGCCGCCGTCGCCTGCGACCAGGGTGGCGTACTCGGGCCCGCCGATGCCGACGAAGACGCCGGTACGGCTGCCGCGCAGCGCGGGCGGCCGCAGGCCGGCGGATTCGACGGCGGTCCAGCCCGCTTCCAGCAGCAGTCGCTGTTGCGGGTCCATCGCGAGTGCCTCGCGCGGGTTGATGCCGAAGAAGGCGGCGTCGAAGCCAGCGATGTCGTCGAGGAAGCCGCCGCCGCGCACGTAGGTGGTGCCGGGGTGGTCCGGGTCCGGGTCGTGGAGCGCCCCGAGGTTCCAGCCGCGGTCGGACGGGAAGGGGACGATGGCGTCGCGGCCGTCCAGGAGTAGCTGCCACAGCGCCTCCGGTGACGTCGCGCCGCCCGGGAGCCGGCAGCTCATCCCGATGATCGCCAGCGGTTCGTCGCGCTTCTCCTCCAGCTCACGGAGGCGGTTCCGGGTTCGCTGTAGGTCCGCCGTGACCCGCTTGAGGTAGTCGACGACCTTCTCTTGCTCGTGCATATCGCCTCTTCGTCACTCGGGCGGGCGGGGCGCGGTCCGTCCACGACCCGGCGGCGGCGTTCGGGGGATACGCCGCCGCCGATGGCCGTGCACGGACGGATCAGCGTCCGGGCTGCGGAGGCCGGACGCCGAGCGCGTGCCGGAACTCGTCGCGGGGGTCCCAGCGCGCCTTGATCTGCTGGAGCCGTGGGTAGTTGCCGAGGTAGTACAGGGTGTGCCAGCCGACGCCGGAGGTGTTCCACGCCGGATCGGCCACGTCGGCGTCCGCGTAGTTGATGTGGCATCCGGCGGCCGTGTCGCCGGGCGCGGGCACGCCTCCGGTGTCGGCCCAGACGTCGCGGTAGAAGGTACGGATCCAGGTGAGGTGCCGCTCGTCTTCGGCCGGGTCGGTCCACTCGGTGGCGAAGATCAGGCGCAGCACCGAGTCGCGCTGCGGCATGGCGGTGGCGTCCGAGGCGACGGCGTTCACTGCGCCGCCATAGCTGGCCAGCATGATGCCGGCGGTCATGTTGCGGTAGCCGGGCGTGGTCAGGCTGTTGTAGACCGCGGTGATCTGGGCGTCGGAGAGGCTCCGGCGCAGATAGGCGGTCTTGAACTTGGCCCGCCGGGTGTGGTCGGCGCGGTCCGTCACTCCGGGCCAGGTGGTGGTGTGCAGCCAGGGCAGGACGTGCCGTTCCAGGACGACGGGATCGACGCCGACACCGTCGCCGAGCGCGGCGAGATAGTCGGTGAGCAGTTGTTCGGCGTCCGGCACCGTGGCGTCGAACTGGATGCTCATGATGATGACGCCGGCGCCCTCCCGCGGCGTCGCGCCGATCACGCTGTAGAGGCCGGCGTAGGGCGAGCCGGGGTCGCTGTTGCGTTCGTGCCAGGCGCCGTGGTTGCGCAGCAGGGTGCTGAACGACTCCTCGCTCATCGCGGCCCAGGGCCAGAGCACCTGGGCGACGATCATCCTGGCCGGTGGGGAGGGCAGGAGTGTGCCGGGATCGTGGCCGGTGGCGCCGGGCGAGCGGAACCAGTAGCGGGTCACGACGCCGAAGTTGCCGCCTCCGCCGCCGGTGTGCGCCCACCACAGGTCGTGGTACGGGTCGTCGGGTTCCCGGGTGGCGACGACGGCCCTGGCCCGGCCGTCCTCGTCGACCACGACGACCTCGACGGCGTAGAGGTGGTCGACGACGGAGCCGAACAGCCGCGACAGCGGACCCCAGCCGCCGCCCGCGATGTGGCCGCCGAGACCGACCGATGGGCAGGTCCCGGCCGGCAGGGCGACGCCCCACTGGCGGAAGAGCGTGCGGTTCACCTCGCCGATGAGCGCGCCGGCGCCCGCCTCGAAGGCGCGCATGCCGGGGTCGTAGCCGATCGAGGTCAGCGCCGTCAGGTCGACGACGACCCGGATCTCGGGGTTGGTGACGAAGTCCTCGAAACAGTGACCGCCGCTGCGGACTGCGATGCGCCGGCCGCTGTCCACCGCCTCCTGCACGGCCGAGACGACGTCCTCGGTGGACGCGACCAGCCGTACGTAGTCCGGGGTACCGGCGAAGCGGGCGTTCCAGCCGCGGACGAGGTCGTCGTAGCGGGGATCACCGGGCAGCACGGTGGCGGCCACCGAGGTCAGCCGGCCGGCGGCGGGCGCCTCGACGGGCACGCCGGTCATCAGGCGACCTCGGTCCTGGCCACGATCGCGGACCCGCCCGTGACCGTGCAGACCACGGGGTGGTCGGAGGTCACCACGGTGTGGTCGCCGGGGGTGAACGTGTAGTTGCCCGGCCGCTCCGCGCGCAGCGTGACCGTGCCGCCGCTGAGGAACACCGTGCCGCCCTTCGGAATCTCCGCCGGGTTGGTGAGCCCGGTGACGGTCAGCGTGCCCTCGCCCGCACCGCCCACGATCACCTCCAGCTCGGCGGTCACCTCGTTACGGGCCAGTAGCCTCGGGGTGGCCGCGCGGCTGCGCAGCGTGACCTCAAGGTGGATCTCGCCGCCGGCGGCAACCTTGTCCGGCGCGACGACCGTGACGTAGTTGACGCTGTCCTGGGGCGTCTCACCGGGAATGGCGCAGGCCACCTCAAGGTCCGCCGTGCCGGAATTGGTGCTGCTGTCACTCATCGCCGTGCCGCCCTTTCGTAATCGTCTGCCATGTCCGCTCGTGAATGCGGTGAACTATTCGGCGATCCTGGTGCGGGTGGTCCATCGATAGGTGATCGAATCACCATTCCCGGCCAGCGCGCCGTCGACGCGCTCGAAGTGCTCGTACCCGCCGTGATGCTCGATCTTGATCTTCTCGTCGCTCTTGACGGCCTTGACCAGGCGGCTTTCGGGTGGAAGGTCCGCCGGACCGCCCTCCAACACCACATCGACGAGGCCATCGTCACCGGAATGTCTCATCGCACAAGCTCCTCCGCGCCGTCCTCCCGCGATCAGCGGGCAAGGAGAAAGAAATTCGGTGCGTCGCCATTGAACGCTAACCGGAGCGCGGAAGGGCCGCCTACCCCTTAGTGACCCCTATCAGCCACACACCGACCTATTCCGGGCGTCGGAGGCCGGCGAGAACGACGCGCAACTGGCGGCGCCAGTGGCCGGGTGAGCGGGCCTCGGTGAGCTGGATGATCCGGCCGAGTCCGATCAGGAGCAGCGACACGTCCTCAAGGGTGGTCTCCGGGCGCAGCACACCGGCGTCCCGGGCCCGGTCGATCATGCCGGCCAGGACCGGCTGGAGTTCGTCCTGGCACTGCTGGAAGCGCGGTGTCGCGACCATCGGATCGGCGAGCCCGTCGAGCAGCGCGCGATGCTGGGCGACGAGTTCCAGCGACCGCTCCATGAACTGGGCGAGCCCCTGCCAGGCGTCGGCCGCGCCGGACGCCTCCCGGACGGTGGCGGCCCAGCGGTCGAGCACGTCGGCCACCACGGCGTCGGCCAGTAGTTCCTTGGTGGCGAAGTGCCGGTAGACCGTGCCGATCCCGACACCGGCCCGCCGGGCGATGTCCCGCACGTCGAGCGCCAGACCGTGCTCGGCGAAGGCCTCGGCGGCGGCGCCGAGCAGCCGCCGGCGGTTGTCGACGGCGTCCCGGCGCAGCGGGCGGGGGGACACGTTCGCCGACTCACGAGGCATGAACGGAGCGTACGCGTAGCCCAACCGCACGGTGCAAACCTGCTAGCATCGCGAGCGTAAACGGATCAGGAGTTCCGGATAATGTTCGGGGTCGGCGTCGCCCGGCCGGCTGGGGAGGATCATGAAGACCATCGTCATTTCCGGGGGTACGGACGGCATCGGTCGTGCGCTCGCGATCCACGAGTTGAAGGCCGGCAACCAGGTCGTGGTCGTCGGCCGCAGCCCGGAGAAGGGGCGCGAGCTGGCGGACGAGGCGGCCCGGCTCGGCGCGGCGGATCGATACCATCTCATCCTCGCCGACCTGGCGCTCGTCGCGGAGAACCGACGGGTCGCGCGGGAGGTCGCCGCCCGGTTCAGCACCGTGGACGCACTGGTGCTGTGCGCGACCTACCTGCGGATGAACCGGGCGGAGACCAACGAGGGCATCGAATACAGCTTCGCCCTGGCGTACCTCAGCCGCTATGTGCTGAGCCACGAGATCGCGCCACTGATGGCCGGCGCCCCGGCACCGGTGATCGTGAACCTGGCCGTCGTCGGCGCCGGAGCGAAGGCGATGAACTGGGACGACCTGATGTTCGCCCGCAAGCACAACGGCATGCGGGCCTGGGCACAAACCCGGCGTGCCAACGAGCTGCTCGGCATCGACTTCGCCGCGCACACCAGCGGTGGCCGGATCAGGTACGTCTTCTTCAACCCGGTGTTCGTCAAGAGCAACTTCTCCGGCCAGTTCCCGAAGCCGGTCCGGTTCCTGATCAAGCTGGCGGGCGCCCTGGCCACGCCGGCGGAGAAGGGCGTGCTGCCGATCGCGAACCTGATCGACAACCCGCCGGCGGAGCCGCTGACCTCCTACAAGCAGGCCAAGCGGGTGGATCTGCCCGTCTCGCCGGCCGATCGGGAGGACGCGGAGCGGTTGCGCCGCGAGACCAAGAGCCTGCTGAACGAGTGACCGGCGGTGCCGGGCCGGTAATGTCGCGGTCGCGGCGTCACCGGCCCGGCCGGCCAGGGTCATGCCGTTTCGGCCAGTGGTAGCTGCGCCTCCGTCGGCAGGTCGGTACGCCGCCTGACCTTGAGCTTGCGATACGCGCGGGTGAGGTGCTGCTCCACGGTGCTCACCGTGATGTAGAGCTTCCGGGCGATCTCCCGGTTGGTCAGCCCGCGCGCCGCCCAGGCCACCACCCGCCGCTCCGCCTCGCTGAGCCGTTCGGTCTCCTGGTCCTCCCCCGCACCCGGCTGCTCGGCGTCGGCCACGACCGGCCGGCGGCCGTGCTGCGACTCGGTGGACGTCGTCACCACGCTGCACCACTTCAGCAGATACCAGGACCGTCGCTTGACCACGCGCGCCCGGTCCAGCTCACCGGCGGCGTGGTGGAAGCGGCCCAGATCGTCGAGCGCGTGGGCCAACTCGAGCTGCGCGCCGCACGCCTCCAGGATCTCGATCGACTGGCGCAGCAGGGCGAGCTGCCGGCGCGGCTCGGACACCGCCGCCAGCAGTCGCAGCGCCACGCCGCGGGACCGGGAGCGGCCGCGGGACACCCGCGCCAACTGCTCCTCGATCAGCACCCGCGCCTGCTCGGTACGGCCCATCCGCAGGTAGAGCTGTGCGAGGTCGGTCCGCCACGGCACCAGCCCGGGCAGGTCCAGTCCCCATTTCGTCATCAGCTCGCCGCACGCGGTGAAGTCGCTCGCCGCCGCCTCCAGCCGGCCGGTCGCCACGTAGTGGTAGCCGCGTGCCTGCCAGTAGAAGAGCCCGATGCCGGTCTGGAAGATCTCCGCCGGGACTCGATGACGCAGCACCGCCGCGGCGGCCCGGTGGTCGCCCATCGCGGTGTACGCCTGGATGAGCGTCGCCAGCGGCCCGCCGATCCGCACGCCCCAGGACTCCACGTCGGTGACCCGCAGCGCCCGCTCGGCGGCCTCGATGGCGGCGGCGAGGTCACCGGCGCGCAGCGCGATGACCGACCGGATCAGCGACAGCTCACCCTGCCACGTGTTCACCCCGCGCGCGACCGCCTCGGCCAGGAGCGCGTCGCAGCGCTGCGCGGCCACGTCGAGCCGGTCCACGTAGACCAGTGCAGAGAGCGAGGTGATCAGCGGGTCCAGGTTGTCGTCGCTGAGGCGGCAGGTGTGCAGGATGTACTCGGCACCGTCGAAGATGTCGTCGTAGGAGCCGTTGGCGGAGAGCAGGCGCAGCAGGTTCGCCGCGTATAGCTGCGGCGAGGTCGCCACGGTGACGGCCGAGATCTCCGAGGCCAGCGCGTCGCGGGCCGCGGGTACCCGTTCCAGCAGTGTCGGGTAGGAGTAGGTGAGCCAGAGCCGGAACAGGTTCAGCTCTGCGGCCGAGTGTGCGTCGGCAGAGCCGGCGGAGCCGACCAGTCGCTCCAGCGCGTCACCGGCGTCGTCCAGCCGCCCGTACCAGAGCAGGTATCGGATTGTCGTGGTCGTCTCCGGGCCGGAGAGCCGGCCGGCCCGGAGCAGGTCCACGAGCTGAGGAAGGTGCCGGGCGGCGGTGGCGGGGCTGATCCGCCACTCGGCCGAGGTGAGCATCGCGATGATCCGCGCCCGCTCGGCCGGTTCGGTGCTCAGCTCCCGGGCCAGTTCCAGGTGCCGCACCGCAGCCGTCGACCTGCCGTGGTCGATCTCGTGCTGGGCGGCTCGGACCAGCACCTGCACTCCCCACGGCTCGATCTGGTCACCGGCCGCGGTGAGGTGGTCGGCCACGGCCGCCGCCGGTGCGCCCGCCGCGTTGAGCGCGTGCGCGGCCCGCTTGTGGATCGATTGGCGCTCGGCGGGGCCGAGGTCGTCCAGCACGGCGGCGCGGGCCGCGGGGTGCCGCAGGCCGTCGGCGAGCCCGGAGAGGCTGAGCGTCTCCAGCGCCGCGGCGACGGTGGCGGCGTCGAGGGCGACCACGCCGGTGATCAGCGGGACCGCCGCCGCGCCGCTGAGCACCGCGACCGCCCGGGCGACCGCAGTGACCTCGGTGGGACAGCGACGCAGGCAGTCCACGACCGCCTGACCGTAGGCGCCGCCGGGACCGAGGGTGATCTCGTCGGTCCCGTCGTCCGCCCAGGTGTGCGACTCCTCGATGATCGCGTTGAGTAGGCCGAGGTTGCCGCCGCTGACCCGGTGGCAGAAGGGCGCGAGCCGCCGTGCGGCCTCCCGGCCGAGGTGCGGCGCGAGGATGCCCTCGATCTCCTCCGGGCCGAGCAGCGTCAGCCGCATCCGGTTGAAGCGCGGCAGACGGACGATCTCCGTCTCGAACCACTGGAAGTCGGCCGGCGTCTTGTGGTCGGTGCTCAGCACCATGTGCAGCCGGCTGGCGTCCAGGCGGCGCGCCGTGAACTGGAGGCAACGCAGCGAGGCCGTGTCCGCGTACTCGGCGTCGTCGACTCCGGCCATGGTGGGGCGCTCGTCGGCCAGCTCCAGCAGCAGGGCGCCGAGCCGATGCTCCACCGGTTCCCCGGCTGCGCGGCCGGCGTCCGGCCGGCGAGCCTCCGCGATCAGCGCGTCCGCCCGTTCCCGGACCGGGGCCGCCAACTGGGCCCGGCGTAGTAGCTGAGAGATCACGCCGAGCGGGATCTGCCGCTCCTGCCGGGAGGCGGTGGCGGTGAGCACGTGCGCCCCCGTCAGCCGGTCGGCGAACGCGTGAAGCAGTGTCGTCTTGCCGGTGGCGACGGTGCCCTTGACGACCGTGACCCGGCCTTGCCCGCCTTCGCAGGAGGTGAAGGCCGACACCAAGGCCCCCAGTTCGTCCCGCCTGTCGCTGTCCACCATCCAGCTCTCCCTTCGGATCCCCCGCGGCAGCGCAGAGCTGCACCACATCTCTGGGAAATGAACGTCGGCAACTGCCAACGAAACGGTCCGGCCAGGTGAAACCCCGAACCGAACCACACACACCTGGATTTCGGCGAAGGGTGATTATCACCAGGCCAGACAATTGGCGTTACGAATGCGTTAACAATGGACTGGCCGCGGTGTGCGCATTCGCGTGATCGGCGACCAGGAACTACGCAGGTCAATTGGCCGGAGCACGATCCCGCGAGCGGACAAACCGGGCAGTTTAGGCCACCTCCCACCGCGCACGTGGGCCATCGACGGTACGCCGTCCGACGCGCCCCGTATCGCATTGATCAACTTCGTTGACATACCGGCAGGCCAATACTATCGACAACGGCCACGGCCGCCGTGTGGCATACCTCACAGTGCTAACTGCCGGGTGCGGAACGTGTCAAGGGATTGAGGCCAACGGGAGTTAAGCGGCTTGTCGTTGTGGCTCGGGTTTGTTGATCCAGACCTGTTCGGGCAGGTCGAGGATCTTGGGTAGGAGCCGGGTCGTGCCGAACCGTTCCGGATGCGCGGCCCGCGCGGTGGCGAGGGTGTTCTCGCGGCCAGCGCGAACGCGGTGATGGCGGCCCTGGTGGACCTCGGCCGGGGTATGCAAGCCGATCCCGGGCGGCCCGGCTCTGTCTCATACCGATCTCTCTCTCAACCCGACCGAAGGCGTCTGGCCAATCCTCAGAACGCGGCCTGGCCAACCTCGCCGCGACCGGCGTGGACCACCTCGCAGACGGAGGGCGGCTGGCGTATGACTTCATCGCGACGGTCACGCTGACCGGGATACGGGTATACGTGCTGATGGGGATCGAGCAACCCAGCTCTCGGATCCGGAGTGCTACCACTACGCGGCCACCCCGCGAGTGGCGCAGGACAGCCGGAACCTTCGTGATGGACCTCGATGATGCTGGTTGCCGCGCCAAGCACCCCATCGCAACCGGAACGGACTCGCATCCGTTTTGCCCGGAATTAGTCCGTCGTTAAGAGGTCCAATGACGATCACGACGCCGCCGATGCGGTCCGCCCACCAGGCGATTTTCAGCGAAGGCAACCAAGACCGGCTCGCTAAACCACCCGAGTTAAGGGTTCCAGCACCGCCCCACACGCCAGCCCATCGATGCAGAGAAACGAGCCGAGGGCTTCCACAAGTCGCTGACCTGCGGAAACCCTCTCGCTGTCGGGACGGCCGGATTCGAACCGACGACCCCTTGACCCCCAGCGGACTAACCGCTGTCTACGCCGTCCGTACGGTCCGCAGAGTCCGGTCTAGCGTCCGATTCGACCGGTTCGCCGTCCGTCCAGTCCGGTCCGTCCGGGCGGTCTGTGATACGGCTGTGAGACGGCTACTCGACGCCAGCGGCCCGGCATATCTGTCGGACGCGCTCCCGGTTGTAGCCGGTGATGCGCACGATCTCAGCCTGACGCACGCCTGCCCTGGCGGCTTCCACGATCGCCTCGGCGAGCGGACCCCGGGCCGCCGCAACCCGGTCACCGGCGGCAGCCCTGGCTTGCCGCGCCTGGTCGAGCGCTGCTTTCGCGGCGGCTTCCTGGTCGAGCGCTTCCCGGTGCGCCTTGGCGGCGGCTTCCAAACGGTCGGTCATGGGTGGCATGGTCTCACATCCCGTACGGCCAAACCAGTCTGGCCGTTCGGCCGAATACCTCTTGTGATCTTGCCAAGTGGTGCGTAGCGTTTGGCGTAGCAAGGCCGTTCCAAATGGACGGGCCCCGGCGGTGCTGACACACCAACCGAGGCCCTTGATCGCCCCAGGAGGCGACCCGTGCAGAACGTACCAACCCTCCCCGCCATCCCCGGATGCGGCCGGCCGGCCGTGCGCCGCATCGAGGCGTACACCGCCGCCGACGGCATCGCCCACGGATCGCTCGACGCCTCGGTGTACGTGTGCGCCGACCACGTCGAGCCCACCCGTGACGCCCTGGCCGCCGCCGGCTTCACCCCGTACCTGGTTCCGCAGCCCGGCCCGATGGGCGACGTGAAGCGCTGCGGTGACGGCATGGACGCCACCGGCCCGACGATCCAGTTCCTGACCGCCCCCGACCGGCCGGGCGTCGAGCTGGCCGCGCCGGCCACCGTCGACCTGACCGTCGACCCGGAGCCGTGCGAGGTGCCGTGGTGCACCGTGGCGCACCTGCTCAACAACCAGCGCGGTGACCGCAGCCACCTCGGCAGCGGCAACGAGCACCGGGTCACCGCCGCCCACGGCGACCACCTCGGCGAGCACACCGAGGTCTGGACGTACGCGCAGGTCGACGACGACCCGGCCGGCGGCTTGGAGCCGGCCACGGTGTACCTCGCCGCCGGTGGCGTCGACCAGCGTGGCGTGACCTCCACCGACGCGACCGCCGCTCTCACGCCCGACCAGGCGGAAGCGCTCGGCCGCGCCCTGATCGCCCTCGCCGCGACCGCGCGGCGTACCGCTCCGGCGCTCGCCGGCCTCTGACCCAACCAACAGCCGGGGGTCCGGCCGCCCGGTCCAACGCACGACCGGACCCCCACCCTCCCGAACAGGAGTAACCCCAGTGTTCCAGCACATCGCCGAAGTGGCCGGCCTGGTCACCGCCGGCACCTTCCTGGCCGGCGGCATGGCCGTGGTCGTCGACGCCCCGGCCGGCCTGGTCGGGGCGGTCATCGGCTTCGGTGCCGTCGCCGCCGTCGTGGCCGTCGCCGCCACCCTGCTCGACCTGTGGAAGGCGGACGCCCGATGACCACGAACACGCACTTCTGGTCGCTCGGCCAGCTGGACGCCGCCACGGTGTGGCCGCTGCTGGCCGCTCTGCTCGCCGGCCTGGTCGGCGTCACCATCGGCGCGGTGGCGTGGCGGATGATCCGCCGGCCGTCGCTGCCCGCTACCACCCTGGCGTCACGGGGCGCCGCCGTCGTCGTCGCCCTGGTCGCCGGCTACGCCTCATGGCGGCACATCGCCGACGTGGCCCGGTCCGCCGGTGAGCACGGCAGCGTGGCCGTGCTGCTGCCGCTGGCCGTTGACGGCCTGATCCTGGTCGGGACGATGGCGATGCTCGACGACAAGCGACACCGGCGGTCGCCGCGCTGGTCCGCGCGGGTCGCCCTGGTGTTCGGCGTGCTGGCCACGATCGCCGCGAACATCGCCAGCGCCGAGCCGACCACCACGGCCCGGCTGGTCGCCGCCGTGCCGGCCGTCAGCTTCCTGCTCGCCATTGAGGTGCTGGTGCGCTCCGGCAAGCCGATCACCGACCCGGCACCAGTGGTCGACGAGCAGCCCGTCAGCGACGACCGGGCCGACGTGCCGGACCCGCGGGAGCACGCCACCCCGGTAGCCGATGTGCCGGCAGATCCGGCACCGCAGCGCCGGCAGAAGGCGGTACGCCGGGCACGGCCGAAGTCGCTGACGGCCGCTCAGAAGGTCGAGCGCGCCGCCCGTGCTCTGCCGGCGGGAACGCCCGAGCAGATCGCCGCCCGTGCCCGCGTGTCCGAGCGCACCGCGCGCCGGTATCTGCCGGCAGCATCTGGGCCGGCACCTGCGGAAACGCGGGTCAACGGCGCTGCCCTGGTCGACGCCTGACGGTGCCTACGGCGGCCCGACCAGTGCGGGCCGCCGGTGGGACCGGCAGAGCGCCGTCCAGCACCACCCGCCACCGACCGAAGGAGCCATCCGATGACCACTCCCACGCCAGCGCCCAAGCCGATCCGGTACTTCGTCTCGTTCAGCAACGGCGAGCAGACCGGCAGCACCGAGGTACACCTTCACCACCCGATCCGCAGCATGAAGGACATCTACGTGGTGCAGCGGATCCTGGCCGACGCGGGAGCGCACGGCGCGGTCGTCCTCGGCTGGCAGCGCTTCGAGGACGAGCAGTGATGACCGTCGTCGACTACCTGATGTTCCTGGCGTGGCGGGCTGTCGCGCTGCCGATGCCGGCGTTCGCCAACGCGGCTCGCTACCACGGCCGGCGGGGCGCTGTCCGCTACTGGCGGGAGCGCATCGCGTGGCCCAACGCCATGTACCACCTGCGGCGCGCGGAAACCCGCCGCCGCTGACCAGCGCGGGCCGGCACCGTGCCGGGTGCCGGCCCGCCATCCCCAACAGAGGAGACACCAGCATGACCGAACAGCAGCAGCGTCGGACCCTGTTCGCGGCGCCCGACGCGCTCACCGACTCCCACGCCCTCATCGAGTGGTGCGAGATCACCCGGGGCGTCCTGCACGCCGGGGCGTTGGAGTTGGGCATCTGCGCCAGCGAACTCGAGGCCCGGTTGCGGCGCGCGTCGCTCAACCCGATGGGTGGCATGTCGGCCAGGGCCAGGGCCCGGAAGGTGGCACAGCCCGTGCAGAAGGCCGGTGAGGCGCTGGTGATCGCCAGCCAGTACGTGATCACCGCGTCGAACAGCTTCCTTGCCGCGTACGCGCCGGAGCTGGACGCCGCCGGCTTCTCGGCCAAGCCCCGACCCGAGTTCCGTTTCAAGGCATGACCAGGAGGTGCCTGTCATGAAGACCCGACTTCCGCGCAACGCGCGCATCGACGCCACCTACGCCGGGACGCACACGGTGAAGGTGCCGCTGTGGCCGTACCTGGTCACCCCGGTCAGCGCGGTCGGCCTGTGGGCCGGGTCCGCTGGCGGGCACCTGCTCTGGTCGGACCAGCCCGGTTGGCCGGCCGCCGGCATCACCGTTGCCGGTGCCGCGCTGACCGGGCTGGTCTGGCGGGCCGCCGCCGCCCGCGGCATCGTCCGCCGCTGGACGACCACGCTGGTCACCGGCGGGGCGTCGTTCTGGGCGCTCGGCTCGATGCTGGCCGGCCCGTGGGAACGGCCCTGGCTGGACATGTGGCTGCTCGGCGGGGTCACCGCCTCGGTGGCGATGGCGTCGCTGCGGCTGCTGGCCGCCGCCCGGGGCGAGGACGTCGAGCCGGCCGGCGGTGGCCTGTTCGACGCGGTCAAGAGCCTGAAGGACGCCCGGATCTCCCGGCCTCGCGTCGACGGGGCGCGGGCCAGCGTCGATGTCGAGCTGGCCGACGGCGGGACCATGAAGGAACTGGCCAACGAGCGGGACACCATCGCCAGCGTGCTCGACGTCGGCCCGAACGCGGTCCGCGTGGTGCCCAACCCGGACAGTGTGAAGCGGGGGCGGATCACCGCCGTGCCGGTCGACCAGCTGCGCACCATCAAGCCGTGGCCGGGTCTCACCGCCCCCGGCGGGAGCATGGCCGACCCGATCGACCTGGGCATCACCGAGGACGGTGACCCGCTGCTGCTGCACCTGCCCGGCGACCACGACGCCGAACGGGTGTCCACTCACGTGCTGGTCGTCGGCACGTCCGGCGCCGGGAAGACCGAGTTCCTGCTCATGCTGGCCGCGGAGACGCTGTCACGGCGGGACGCCGAGTTGCACATGGCCGACCCGCGTAAGGGCGCTCAGCTGCCGGAGTGGGTGCGCACCGGAGCGGCCCGGCTGGCCAGCACCCCGACGGAGGTCACTGACCTGATGGCCGACATGGTGGGTGACATCGCCCGGCGGGCCGGGCAGATCGGCGGCCACGGGCACAAGCAGTGGACGGCCGGCTGTGACCGGTGCCCGCCGTACCGGGTCACGATCATCGACGAGGCGGCCGGGGCGATGGACTCCGTCATCGTCGACCTGACCGAGTCGGCCCGCTCGGCGGGGATCAGCCTCGTGTTGGGCCTGCAGCGGGCCACCTTCGACCGGTTCCCGACCAGCGCCCGGGCCAACATCGGCGCGGTGTTCTGCTTCGGCGTGAAGCGCCCCGAGGACGCCGAAGCAGCGTTGTCCGAGGCCACCATCGACGCCGGGGCCGCGCCCTGGTCGTGGGGCAACACCCGGCCCGGCTACCTGTACGCCGAGATTCCCGACGTCGAGCCGGAGCGCTGGTCGATGCCGTGCCGGGCCTACTTCGCCGGTGAGGACGCCCGTACCGCCGCCGTCGCCCCGTTCCTGCCCGGCGGCACCCCCGCCCCTGCCCGTGAGGAGAAGCCCGTGCACGACGACGACCAGGCCGACGAGCAGCCGGCAGAGCGCAACCAGGCGTACGACGCCGACGCCCCGCCGGACGACGTCGACCCGTCGCAGCCGATCACCGTCCCGGCCGGCCTGCCCCGGATCGCGTTCGGGGCGCTGCGGGAACCGCCGATGGGCACGCAGGAAGCCCGAGACTTCCTGCGGCAGTACCTCGCCGACGCCGCCGACGCCGGAATGGAGCGCATCCGGCCGGCGGACCTGACCGACGTCATCAGCGCCACCGGCAAGGGGTCGAGCTGGCTGCGGAAGGAACTCGACCGGCTCAGCGAACCGGGTCCGGACCAGCTGTTGGTGAAGACCGACCGGGGTGTGTGGCGCATCCGAGTCCCCGAACCGGCGTAACCGAGCGTAGCCGTAGGGCTGGTGTGCGCACGGTGCGCACGGTGCGCACACCAGCCCGGGAGTCCCTTACAGGGGGGCGTGTGCACGGGATGTGCACGGCGGAAGTGCGCACGGTGCGCACGCCCCTGACGACGACAGAGAGTGATGCGTGAACAGGGATCATGTTGTGGGGTTTGCCGTCGGCCTGTTGGTCGGCGGCCTTGCTGTGTGGGAGGGCGCCCGCCGGTGGGAGCGGGCGTCGTGGGCGATCTGGTGGGCCAGCGCCTGGATGGGTGAGGCTGCCCGGCTGACCGGCCGCGCCGCCGGCTGGCTGCTGCTCGTCGGCCTGGTCGTCGGTGGCGGTGCCGCGCTGCTGTGGTGGGCGCTGTAAGCCACCCCGAGCAGAGCGACCCCCGACCGTGCTGGTCGGGGGTCGCTGTCGTCTGCGGGTCAGATCCTCCCCTGTCGTTGCAGGGTGTCCAGCACGGAGACGATCTCTGTTCGTAGCTGCAGCGGGGTGGCGATGTAGCCGGCCTGGACGGTGACGGCGATCGTGCGCGCTGAGCCGCCTCGGCCGAACGCGCCCGACGGCACGGCAGCAGCAGCACCCGGGGCCGTCAGCGACCGGCGCCAACGCTCCACCCGGTCCACGCCGCCCAAGGCCGCGACGTCGCTCGTGTTCAGCACCACCTCTTTGGGCGTGAGCAAGCCCAGCACCGAGTCCCTGCCGGGGATGCCGCCCGTCACCGGACCGCCGGAAGAGAACTCCCGCACCCCGCCCCGGGCCGTCGTCGACTCGTACACGAGCCGGGCGTAGGTGGTCTTGCTGTTCGGGATCCGGGCAAGCTCACGCCGGTAGTTCGCCAGATTCCGCAACGCCGGTGCCGTGTCGGCGTCCACCTTCGTACTCACCCGGTTCGGGATCAACCCCAGCTGCCGGGCCAGCCGATCGGCCTCACCGGCAGACATGCCCATCGACCGGGCGGTGGCGATGAACCGCTCCCGGGCATCGGCCATCACCTGGTTGACCTGACCCTGCGTGCCCTCGGTGGCGATCAGGGCATCCCGGGCCACCAGCGCCTGCCGGGCGATCGCGTCCAACGCCTGCTGGTTCGCCCGGCCCTTCTCGGTGCCGACGTCGAGGGTCTTGCCGTGCTCGCGGGTCGACGCCGCCGCGTCATCGAACGCCTGTTCCAACCCGCGTAGGGCGTCGCGGGCGTCGAGATTCTCACCGGTCACCCGGGCCAGCCGGGCGTAGAACGTCTCGACCTCCTGACCGGCCGCCCCGGCTTCGTCGTCGATGCGTTGGAAGCCGTCGGCCAGCGTCAGCAGCGCCGACGCCCCTTCCTCGCCGCCTTCCTCCATCGCGGCCTTCAGCTCGCGCATCCGGTCGGCGTTCTTCTTCAGCTGCTCGCCGCTCAGCGGCACCCAGCCGCCCAGGGTCTCGCCCAGCTCAGCGGCCGCTAGCCCGGTGTCGACGAACGTGCGGTACAGGTCGGACGTCCAGTCGATCGCCGTCGCGGTGCCACGGATCAGATCCTCGGTGGCCATGATCAGGCCCCGGACGGATGAGGCACCCACGTCGGCGTTGTCGGCAGCCGTGTCGAACAGGTCGCCCACCGCCTGACCCAACCTCGGCAGGCCCTGGCTGATCTCCCGGATCACCGGACCGGCCCGCTCGATCGCCCGAGTCAGGCCCGGGACCGCGTTGCGGGCAAGACCGCCGATCCCCTCCGTCAGCGGCCTGACGTAGCCCGCCGCCGACCCGAAAGCCCTATCCAGGTCCCGGTCGATCAGCGACAGGTCCTCGCGGATGATGCCGATCGCGTCCAGCGTCGCCGGCACGAACGCCGTAGCGCTGCGCTCCAGCTGGCTCATGACCGTCTCGCCGAGCGCCTTGCCCGCCGCCTGCACCCGCCGGTCCCGGGAAGCGATCGCCAGCCCGCCGAGCACACCGACGCCGGCAGCGCCGCCCACGACCGCACCGGCCACCGACGCCCCGACACCGGCCGCCAGCGGCGCCGCTATCGCCGCCTGCAGCGGACCAGCCGCACTACCGAGCACACTGCTGCCCGGCAGGATGCCCTTCAACCGCTGGATGCCCTGGGTGATCGCCCCGCCGAACCCCTGCGCGACCTCGTCAGGCTCCGGCACGATCGCGCCGATCAGGGACTTGCGCTGCCGACCGAGCGCCTTGAGCCTGGCTTCCTGCTTGGTGACGTCCTTGATTAGGTCGAGGTCGCCGGTCCGGGCGATCTCCGCGCGCAGGTCAGTCAGCGTCTTGGTGGTGTCGGCAATCTTGTTGTCGAGAGCCGCGAGCCCTCGGTTCATGCCGTCGATGTCGTCCTCGGCGGCCTCGGCCGCCTTGCCGACGCCCTTCAGGGTGCGGGACGCCCCGTCGTCCTTGCCCTTGACCCTCAGCAGCAGCTCACGCACGCCCATCGCGCACCTCCGGCAGCTGGTGACCGCAGTTCGGACACACCCCGGCCGCCGCCGCCTGGTCGACGTCGACCACCACCGCCATGCCGGACCGGACCATGTCGGCTGCCTCCGCGTCCGGCAGATCCACCACCGCGCCCCGGGCAGGCCACGGGACGCCGTTACGCAGCCCTTGCACGTCGACCAACAGCCGCACGTTCATCGCGGCCTCCGCAGCAGCAGACCCAGCGCCTCACGGCCGTCCAGCCGGCCCGGCGGGGTCCGGCGGGCAGCGAGCAGGGTCAGCGCCTGGTCGACGCTGCGGCGGCCCACCTCGGCCAGCCGGGCACGCGCCTGCTCCGGCGTCGTCGACGGGACGACCGCCGGGCCGGACGGCCCCGTGACCGACCGGAAACCCTGCCGGTACGCCACCTCATCGCCGACGTGCTTGCGGACCCACAGCTCCCGCTGCCGGTCGTCGTCCGGCGGGTCGCCCCACCGCTTCGGGAACGGGCTTCCGTACTCCATCACGCCGCCGCCTCTCTCGCCTCACTGATCATCCTCGCCTGCAGGTCGCCCCGGCGGTACCGGTGCTGCCGCTCGGCAAGCTCCATCGCCGGATCCGGGTCCGGCATGTCCGGCGCCAGGATCAGCCAGCCCGCCGACGACGCCGGATCGACGTCGACCTCCCGCAGCTCGTTGTCCGCGATGCCGCCGGACATCGGCACCACCCGCGTACGGCCGTCCAGCTCCTGAACCGCCCACCCGGCGACCGCCGTCACCGACCGGCGCTCACCGGCCGGCAGCCACACCACCCGCCAGCCCGGCGGGGCAGGCGTGAACGCCACCGTCCGCCACGCCGACGCCGGCCAGTCGCTGAGCCGATGCACCGACCGTTCGAACACGTGTGCCATGGGTACCTCCCGCGTGTGTGAATCGGACATACCATTTCTTTTGGGGACAAGCGCCACCCCATTACCCGCAGGGGGTGCGCGTCTGTGCGTGAGAGATGGGGGGAGACGTAACGCTCCCCCCCCGTCCCCCTCTGTTGCACTGGCGTCACACGTGACACCCGCTCTGACCTGCGGAAACACCTCGCGTAACGCCCGGATTGGTTCGTGGAGATCTCGCGGAGGGAGATATCGTCATCCCCCTGGGTGCCGTGGCCCCACCCCCACAGAAGAAACCGGCCGTCACGACCGTCACGGGATGTCCGGCGTCACGCCGAGCTTTTCCATCCCTGCGGGTAATGGGGTGCGGCGAGCCTTCCCAATAAATCGGCATCCTTCGACGCCTCACGCCTGTTCTCCCTGGTCACGCCGCACCAGCAGCGCCCGCAGCGCCACCGGGTCGTCGTCGGTGTGCAGCATCCCCAGCTCGAGCGCCAGCGAGCACAGCCCGAGGGCCAGCCGCCACCGCCCGGCGGTGTCGACCACCTCGGCGAGCGCCTGGTGGTCGCCGTCGAGGGTGGCGAGCAGCATCCGTACCGCCGACTGCTCGTCCACCCCGTCGTCGTCGCCTCCGGCCCTGCGCAGCGACGCGTGGGCGGGACAGCCGTCCTGGTGCTGGACGACCACCCCGCCGGGTCCGGCCGTCACGGTGCTGTGGCAGTCGGGGCAGGCCATCCGCTGCAGCAGCGGTTCGGCGTCGATCATCGCCGGCCTGCCTTGCGCTGCCGGCCTGCCTGCCAGCGGCGTGCGGCCCGGCCGTCGCGTCCGGGTCGGCCCGCCGTGGTGGCCGCGATCTGGTCGGCGGTCATCTCGCCTTCGGCGCGCCGTCCGGCTGTCTTGCTGGCGAGCACGGCGGCCAGCCGCTGGCACCATTCGTCGTCGGTCGTCGTGGTGGTCATCGCTTGTTCCTCTCGGGGCAGGTGGGCGGGCAGTTGGGCGAGTGCAGTCCGGCCCGGCACCGGTCGCGCCTCGGTGCCCGTCGACGTCCGGCCGGCAGCAACAGGATGTGCTGCGGGCACAGCAGCCCGTCCCCGCAGCCGCACGGCTTGCTGTCGGTCGCCATGGCTTTCTCCTTCCTCGCGTGGCGTCGCTGCAGCCCGACGGCCCGCCGGGCGGCCAGCGCAGCCCTGACGGCCCGCTGCCGGGTCCGGCGGGCCACGCTGGCGGCCACCTGTTCGGCGGTGCGCCGGTTCACCTCGTCGCCCAGGGCGTCAGGGCTGGTCACCAGGCGCTGGCCCGGTGGTAGATGCTGGTGACGCCCATCTGTGAGGCGTCCACCACGGCGTTCGTCTCGGGGTCGACGACCATCGGCTTCACGGCGCCGGTCGACATGAGCGCCCACCCGACCAGCGGCCCGGTGTCCTGGCCACGTGCCCAACACCAGCCGTCGGCCGGAATGATCGACACCCGCCGCCCGATCAGGTCCGGCGTCACCTCGTGGAACTTGCCCTGCGAGGTGACCCGGTCGGCGAGTTCCAGCCGCCGGCGCTCGGGGTCGAAGACCATCGGGTTGCCGTCGCGGTCGAAGGCCAGCACCGGGAGCAGCGTGGGCCAGACCTTCCCGTCGACCTTGCGGCCGTACCGGGCGACCAGTCCCGGCTGAGCCGGGGTCATTCCTGCGTTGATCATCTGTTCCTCACTCCCACTCGGTCGGCGGTTCGCCGATCTGGTCGGGCCAGTCGTCTGGCAGATCGTCAGTAGGGGCGACAGGGGCGACAGGGGCGACAGCTTCCGCGTTTGCCCTGGTCACGGCGGGTGTAGAGGTGTCGCCAGGGGTGTCGCCCGGTGGGGCGACAGGGGGCGACAGGTCAGCGGGTGTCGCCTCGTGTCGCCCGGTGTCGCCCCGGGGGGCGACAGGGGGTGCGGGTGGTTCGTAGGTGCCCTGACCTGCGGTTCCTTCCGCCGTGTCGCCCGTGTCGCCCCTGTCGCCCCGGTTGAGCCACGCACCGGCGTCCGGGTGGACCTCGTAGCCACCACCGGCGGCCTTGCGCACCCACCCGAGGGTGGCGAGGTACGTCAGGACCCGGTCCAGTACTTCGGACTTGCGCATGGCCTTCGGGCCGGTGCGGCACAGGTCCCGGATGGTGACGTGCGTCTTGCCGCGTTCGGTGAGGCTGGCCAGCAGGGTGCGCGCTTCCTCGGTCCGCTGGTCATCCGGAGAGAAGGCCACCATGGCGTGCGTCCGGTAGTACTCGCCGAGCCGGACCGCCGCCCGCATGGTGTCGGCGCTGATTGGTTCGTCCAGCACGGTGACGCCCTGGCCGGCGTGGAGGCATCCGGCGATCCGGGCGACGGCGCCGACCAGCTTGCCGCCCCATTCGCGGGTGAGCCGGTTCTCGCCGAGCACACCGGTCGGCCGGAGCAGCTTCTCGACGTGTTCGGCGTACCCGAGCAGCACCTCGGTCGCCTGGTCGTCGAGCTTGAGCGTGGTCGGCTGCTTCTGACCGCCGGCCCACGTCGCCAGATCAACAACGAGCGTGCGGTACGCCGCCGTGACCGCGTCCGGCACCGGCTGGACGTCGCGGACCTTCCGGTACCCGGTGGTGTCGGCCGGCAGCGACCACAGCACCCGGGCCAGCAGCCCCCGCCCGGCGAAGTCGGGCCGGGCGACCATTTCCCGCAGGGCGTAGGGCTGGATCGACGCCACGATGGTGAGCGCCGGGTGGTCGACCTGTTCGGGCGCCCGGGACCGCCGGTCAACGGTGATGGTGTCTCCGGCGTGCGCCATCAGCACCGGGTCGAGGTTGGGCGTCTTGGAGTACCGGCCGGTGAGGCTGGCGAACACACCGGCCTCGGCGGATATCGCGGCGATCCGGCCGCGCTGCTCGGCGAGCAGCGTCACCAGGGCTTCCGGGGTCGCGTCTCCGGCCGTGAGCCGGGGCCAGACCACGATGGCCGCGCGTGCTTCCTCGGCCTCACGTACGGCTTCCTGCGCGTCGATGAGGTCGCCGGGGTCGCCGGTCTTCGCGGCGTTGCCCTTGGCTGCCTCGGCCCGCCGGTGCAGCACCTCCCATGCCGTCTGTGTGTCGTGGACCAGGTCGCCGAGCCCATCGCGGAGTTGCCGCTCGGCGTCCACCAGCGGCTCACGGCAGGCCGCGACCACCGCCGACTTCCGAGAGGCCGGCGGTAGTACCGGAACGGTGAACAGGTTCGTCGGCTCGACCCAGGTCGGGCACTGGACGTCGACCCGGCCGCCGATGCACGCGGCGAGCACGCCGAGCGCCACCGTGCCGGGCAGGTCCGGCGGTGTCTGCGTGGCCTCGGCCAGCGCAGCCACGTACCGGCCGACGACGGGCGGTAGCGCCGTGGCGGGGAACGCTGGGGTGTCGACGCGCCAGCCGAGCGGTAGCGGGTCGTCCCACGGTTCGGGGCCGTCCAACTCGGCAGCGGGGTCGACGAACCCGCGCTCTAACACGAGGTCCACCTCGGTCATGGTCATGCCGCCGCCCCCGCCGGCCGGGTGATCCGGCCTGTCTCGTAGTCGACCGGTCCGCCCGGGTACTGGCCGCGCCACGTCGTTTCCTGGGCTGCGGCGTACGCCGCCATGGCGTCGACCTCGGCCCGGATCCGCTGCTCGCGGGTGGGCCGGGGTACCGGCCGCTCGGTCCAGCTGGCACGCAGCTCGGCCACCTCGGCGGCGTGCCGGTCGGCCCGGCCGGACTGGTAGGCCAGGGCGAGCAGGTGCGCCACCTGCTCGCGGGTGAACGTCTCCCGCTCGCCGAGCGCTTCGGCGGCCCGCAGCACAGTCCCGGCGTTCATCGCCGCACCACCGCCCGTCCGCCGAGCAGCCAGTCAGCGATCGACGCCGCCCACAGCTCGTCGTTGCAGGCCAGCCAGGGCCAGCGCGCCCGGCCGACGGTGCGCACCCACGCCAGCGATGCCGCGTACGCGGTTGACCAGTCGGTGCCCGGTGCTACCGTGAGCAGCGTCGACCGGCCGCCTGCCTGTGTCGCCCTGGCCGCCCCGTTCGCCGCGGGGCGGCTTTCTTTGTGCGTCATGGTTGTTCCTGCCGTTGATAGACGGTCAAGTACGCGCCGTTTCCGGCGCTGTGAGCTGCGGCGATAGGTCGGCGTCTCACGCCGTCTCACGCAGTGCGGGCGGGTCGAGCGCAGCGAGGATCGAGGCCGTCAGCACGACGGTCCGCCGGCCGACCTTCAGCGACCGGGCCGGGAACGTGCTGGCCTTGATCGACTCGTAGGCGTGCGCGCGGGAGATCCCGAACGCCGCCGCCGCCAGCTCGACGCTGACGGTTGCCGGCCAGCGCCGGATCTCGTCGAGGGTCGGCCCGGTCGGCTTCACGCCGCACCGACCGAAGTGCGCTGCGTCAGCCACTCGTCGACGTCCGCCCAGCGGTAGCGGCGGTGCCGACCAATCCGGGCGTAGCGCGGCCCGGTGCCCCGCACTGCCCAAGTCTCGACGGTGCGCCGCGAGACGTTCAGGTACGCGGCCAGCTCAGCGGAGCTGGCCATCGCGCGCCGTTCTTGCTCCATCGGTTTCGCCTCCGGGAACAGATGTTGCCGTTTCCGATCTAGACGTTGCGAGTCTTCGCGGGTGCTTGCGTGTTGTCAAGTAAGCGCCTAGCGTTTCCGGAGTGGAAACGCCGAAGAGTCTCGTAGCCCGGAACATCGCCGACATCCGCGAGGAGCGGAGATACACAGTCAGGTCTCTATCCGGCGCGCTGGACGACCTCGGGCACAAGATCGCGCCATCCGGTGTGAGCAAGATCGAGAACCAGAGCCGGAGCGTCGACGTTGACGATCTGGTGGCGCTGGCCTTGGCGCTGAAGGTGAACCCGAACCGGCTACTGCTGCCGGGCGACGACGATCAGGAGGCCATCGCCCTCACACCCAAGGTGCAGCCGAAGGCGTTCCAGGCGTGGGCTTGGGCGCAAGGTGAGCAGGTGTTGCTGGCTGCAGCGACGGCGCTCGGCGAAGGGGAGAGGCCGTTCCGAGACGTGCAGGGCGAATACGCCCGGCTGGTACGACCACCTCATCGGCGCAGGAACGCCGACCACACAGCGATGCAAGCCGTCGAAGCCGTTGCGCAGCGGATCGCAGTGGTGCTCGAGAACCGCGACGAGGTCGCCAAAGACGGCCGTTACAGCGAGCAGGAGAAGGCCGAGGTCGACAACTGGTCGGCGGCCCCACTTCGTCGCGCCCTGGCCCGGCTGGTCGCAGAGATCGATGATCTGCTCGGCGACGACGAGCGCGGGGGTACCGATGCCTGACCCGATCAAGCGGATTGAGCTGAAAGACGGGACCGTGCGGTACCGGTTCGTTGTCGACGTCGGCCGCGACCCGGAGACCGGCAAGCGCAAGCAGGTCACGCACACCTTCGACGGGAAGAAGGAAGCCAAGACCGAGTACGCCCGAATCCGGCACGAGACCGACCGGGGAACGTACGTCCGCCCGTCGAAGATGACCGTCGACCAGTTCCTAGACGAGTGGCTGACCAGCGCGACCCGCGACGTCGAGGAAGCGACCGCGGCGAACTACCGGCACGCCCTGCTGCCGGTGCGCGCCCAGCTCGGCGGCCGGCTGCTGCAGTCGCTGGCCGAAGGCGACATTGAGCGCCTGGTGGACTGGATGCTGACCGAGGGCCGCCGTCGGGGCGGCAAGCCCGGCAGCGGCCTGTCGGCCCGGTCGGCGCGGCTCACGCTCGGCCGGCTGCGTACCGCGTTGAACGTGGCGGTACGCCGGCAGCTGGTGGTGCGCAACGTCGCCCAGTTCGTGACCATCCCCCGGGCGGCGGCCAAGGCAGCCCTGGCGGCCAAGGCGGACCGCACGCCGTGGACCGAGGCAGAGGTAAAGACGTTCCTGGCCGGGATCGCCGATGAGCGGCTGTACGCGGTGTGCCTGTTGTCGCTGATGGGGTTGCGGCCTGCCGAGGTGTGCGGGCTGCGCTGGTCTGATGTCGACTTCGACGCGGGCACGCTCGCGGCCGGGGACAACACGCGGACCCTGGTCGACGGGCGGGTGGTCGAGAAGACCGCCAAGAGTGCGGCTGGTCGGCGTGGTCTGCCGATGCCCGCGGCGGTGACCACCGCGTTGAAGGCCTTCAAGACCCGGCAGGCGTCGGAGAAGCTGCGCGCCGGTGAGGCGTACCAGCGCACCGGCTACGTCCTGGTCGACGAGATCGGCGAACCGCAGCGGCCGGACTGGCTACGCCGCCGGGTGTACGAGCTGATGGCCCGGGCGGGGGTGCGGAAGGTCCGCCTGTACGACGCCCGGCACGCCTGCCTGACGTACCTCGCCACCCAGGGCGTGACTGACGTGGTGCTCGCGGCGTGGGCCGGTCACGCGGACGGCGGCACCCTGGCGAAGCGGGTCTACGTCCACCCGGACCTGACGCATCTGCAGCAGGCTGCGAAGGTGCTCGACGCTGGCCTGTTCGCGGGCAACAGTACGGCCGTACGTGAGGGAGTGTGAGACGTGGGCATGAAAAAGCCTCAACCCGCCGGAGCGGATCAAGGCTCTGACCTGCTGTTTCCTTGTCGGGACGGCCGGATTCGAACCGACGACCCCTTGACCCCCAGTCAAGTGCGCTACCAAGCTGCGCCACGTCCCGCTCTCGCCGGCAGAGCGCCGGCGGCAGCCGGTACAGCGTAGCGCACCGGTCGGCCAAGACGCCGTGGCCCCCACCCGAGGGCCACGACAGCCATACCGGCAACGGGCCTCAGCCGTGGGCCTTGCCCCGCCCGCCGGGACCCACCTGCTTGCGCGGGCGCACCGTGACCTCAATCGGGGTGCCCTCGAAGCCGAACTCCTCTCGGAGCTTGCGCTCGACGAACCGCTGGTAGCCGGCGTCGAGCGGGCCGGTGGTGAACAGCACGAACCGGGGCGGCGCCACGCCGGCCTGGGTGGCGAAGAGGATGCGCGGTGCGCGGCCGCCGCGTACCGGGTGCGGGGTGGCCTGCACCAGGGCGGTGATCCACTGATTGAGCTGGCCGGTCGGGATCCGGGTCTCCCAGCTGGCCAGCGCGGTCCGCAGCGCCGGGGCGAGCCGCTCCACCGACCGGCCGGTCCGGGCCGAGATGTTCACCCGGATCGCCCACGGGATGCGTCGGAGATCCCGCTCGATCTCCTTCTCCAGGTAGTACCGCCGGTCGGCGTCGACCAGGTCCCACTTGTTGAACGCGATCACCAGCGCCCGGCCGGCCTCGACGACCATCGACAGCACCCGCTGGTCCTGCTCACTCAGCACTTCGCTGGCGTCGAGCAGGACGACCGCCACCTCGGCCGCTTCGATCGCTCCGGCGGTGCGCAGGCTGGCGTAGTACTCGGTGCCGCTGGCCCGGTTGGCGCG
The DNA here is from genome assembly GCF_029626105.1 of Solwaraspora sp. WMMD792. Taxonomy (NCBI): domain Bacteria; kingdom Bacillati; phylum Actinomycetota; class Actinomycetes; order Micromonosporales; family Micromonosporaceae; genus Solwaraspora; species Solwaraspora sp. WMMD792. The sequence goes on along the minus strand of NZ_JARUBH010000009.1, from coordinate 1,852,953 downwards.
TTTGCGCAGCCCGGCGGTGTCGACGAACTGCCACGGTTCACCGCCGATCTCGACGATGCTGTCCACCGGGTCGACGGTGGTGCCCGCGACGGAGTCGACGACCGCCCGCTCCTCCCGGGCGAGCCGGTTGAGCAGGCTGGACTTACCCACGTTCGGCCGGCCGACCAGAGCGACCCGGCGGGGGCCACGCGGCCCGCCCGGCTCGGTGATCGGCGGCGGATCGGGTAACGCGTCGAGGACCGCGTCGAGCAGGTCGCCGGACCCGCGACCGTGCAGCGCGGAGACCGGGTACGGCTCCCCCAGGCCGAGCGACCACAGAGCGGCCGACTCCAACTCGACGGACATGTTGTCGGCCTTGTTGGCGACCAGCAGGACCGGCTTGGCGCTGCGTCGCAGCATCTTGACCGCAGCCTCGTCGACATCGGTCGAGCCGACCGTCGCATCGACGACGAACAGGACGACGTCGGCAGTAGCCACCGCAGCTTCGGCCTGGGCGGCGATGGCGGCGGCCCGGTCGCGGGCGTCCGGCTCCCAGCCGCCGGTGTCGACGACAACGAACTGCCGGCCGGACCAGTTGGCGTCGTACGGCACCCGGTCCCGGGTCACGCCCGGGGTGTCCTCCACCACCGCCTGCCGGCGGCCGATGATCCGGTTGACCAGTGTGGACTTGCCGACGTTGGGACGCCCGACGACGGCGACCACCGGGACCGGGGCAGCCGGCCCGGTCCGCTCGTCCGGGACCGCCTCGGCGCTCACCGGGTCGTCCGGGCTACGAGCAGCTCACGGAGCCGGTCGACGACCTCGTCGATGCCCATCCCGGTGGTGTCCAGCTCGACCGCGTCGGCGGACTGCTGCAACGGGTCGGCGGCCCGGGTCGAGTCGAGCCGGTCGCGGCGGGCCAGCGCCGCCGCCGTCGCCGCCACGTCGGCGGCGGTCTCGGCGCTGCGCCGCATCGCCCTGGCCTCGGCCGAAGCGGTGAGGTAGACCTTGAGGTCGGCGTCGGGTGCGACGACGGAGCCGATGTCACGGCCCTCGACGACGATCGGGGCCGGCTGGTCGATCAACGCGCGCTGCTCGGCGACCAGCCGTTCGCGTACCGCCGGCACGGCTGCCACTGCGGACACTGCGGAGGTGACCTCCTGGCTGCGGATCTCGACGTCCACCGCGACGCCATCCGCACTGATGTGCGGTGCCGCCGGATCGGTGCCGACGGTCAAGGTGACGTCCGACGCGACCTTGACGACCCCGGGCGTGTCGTGCGGATCGACGCCAGACCGGAGCACCGCCCAGGTGATCGCCCGGTACATCGCCCCGGTGTCCAGATAGCGGGCGCCCGTCGCGGTGGCCAGTCGCCGGGAAACGGTGGATTTGCCGGATCCGGACGGACCATCCACCGCCACCACGAAGTGCCCGGTCCGTACCTGCTCAGCCACCGTCGGTTTCCTCTCTTCCGTACCACCGGCCCCGGCAGTCCCGGGAGCATCCACGAGGGCACCTGCCGAGTGCCCGCTTTCCGGGTCCATCATGCCTGGTTAGTCACTGACGGCCGCGAAGAGGGCGGCGACCTCCGCGTTGTTCAGCCGCCGGGTCCGCCCCGGCCGCAGGTCACCAAGCCGGATCGGCCCGATGGCGGTCCGCACCAGTCGCGAGACCGGGTGCCCCACCTCGTCGAACAGCCTACGCACGATGTGGTTGCGCCCCTCGTGCAGCACCACCTCGACCTGCGCGGTGCGACCCAGCGTGTCCAGCAGGGAGTATTTGTCCACTTTGGCCGGCCCGTCCTCGAGATCGACACCGGCGAGCAGCCGGCGGCCGACCGCCCGGGGCACCGGGCCGGCGATCTCGCACAGGTACGTCTTCGGCACCCCGTACGACGGATGCATCAGGCGATGCGCCAGCGTGCCGTCGTTGGTCAGCAGCAACAGTCCCTCACTGTCCGCGTCCAGCCGGCCGACGTGGTAGACCCGCTGGTCGACCCGGTCGAGCAGGTCCGACAGCGCGGTACGCCCCTTTTCGTCTGCCATGGTAGAAACGACGCCGCGGGGCTTGTTCATCGCCAGATAGGCGAGCCGGTGGTCGGCGACGACCCGTTCGCCGTCGACGTGGATGACCGCCGTACGCGGGTCGACCTTGTCACCGAGTTGAGCGATGCGTCCGTCGACCGTCACCCGGCGTCGGAAGATCAGATCCTCGCAGGCCCGCCGCGAGCCGACCCCGGCGGTGGCGAGCACCTTCTGCAGACGCTGGACACCGCTGTCATCATCGCTGGGCATCGGCAATCTCTTCCACGTCGTCGGGCAGGAACGGCGCGAGCGAGGGTAGCTCCTCGACGCTGTCCAACCCCAGTTTCTCCAGGAACAGCGTCGAGGTGCGGTAGAGGTAGGCGCCGGACTCCGGCTCGCTGCCGCACTCCTCGATCAGGCCACGGGACAACAGGGTACGGATCACCCCGTCGCAGTTGACACCCCGGATCGCGGAGACCCGACCACGCGTCACCGGCTGCTTGTAGGCGACCACGGCGAGCGTCTCCAGCGCGGCCTGGGTCAGCCGTGCCGACTGCCCGTCGAGCACGAACCGCTCCACGTACGGTGCGTACTCCGGACGGGTGTAGAGCCGCCAGCCGCCGGCTACCCGGCGCAGGTCGAAGCCGTGACCGGCCGCCGTGTAGCCGGCGGAAAGGTCGGCGAGGACCGCGGCGATCCGGTCGGTGGGCTGCTCCAGTACCTGGGCCAGGACCACCTCAGCGACGGGTTCGTCGATCACGAGCATGATTGCTTCGAGCGCGGCGCGCAGCTCGCCGTCGTCGAGCAACGCCAGCGCCTCCGGCCGGCCCGGCGACGGCTCAACCACCGGGGTCGGCTCAGTAGCTGGTGCCGGCTCAGCGACCGACACCGGTTCGGGCTCGGGAGCCAGGACCGGTTCGGGCTCGGGAGCCAGGACCGGTTCGGGCTCGGGAGCCGACACCGGTTCGGGCTCGGGGGCCAGCTCCGCCGCCGGGACCAGTTCAGGCTCGGGGGCCGGCGGCAGCTCCGGTTCGGGCGCGGAGGCACGCTCCGCTGGTACGGGGGCCCGCGCCCACGGTGGCACCCAGGCGGCCGCCTGCTCGGCGAGCGAGTCGGGCTGCTCGTCGGCGCTCACGAGGTCTCCTCTTGGACGGTGTCCGGCTGGGCGGGCGGTGCCGCGGCGGCGTCCCGTTCCTCCGGGTGGCCGGCGTACTCGTCGATGGTGAGCTCCCCGCCGCCGTCGGCGCCCCCGGTCCAGCGTACGGTCAGATCCCCCAGGGCCTGCTCCTGGCTGAAGCCGACCAGACCCTCCCGGTAGAGTTCCAGCAGCGCGAGGAAGCGTGCGACGACCTCCAGGGTGGACTCGCAGTCCAGGCACAGCGTCTGGAACGTCGCGGTGCCCATCCGGCGCAGCCGGTCACGCAACAGAGTGGCGTGCTCCCGCACGCTCACCCGGATCTGGTGCACGTGGTCGATGGAGACGACCGGTGCGACGCGAGGCGTCATCGCCCTGATCGCGAGCTTCGCGAGCCGCTCCGGACCGATACCGAGCACCAGCTCAGGCAGCGCCTGCGCGTACCGCTCCTCCATGGTGACCGAGCGGGGATAGCGGCGGGCCCCAGCGGTCTCCAGCTCGGCGATGTGCGCCGCAGCCTCCTTGAACGCCTTGTACTGCAACAGCCGGGCGAACAGCAGGTCCCGGGCCTCCAGCAGAGCCAGATCCTCTTCGTCCTCGACCTGGGCTGCCGGCAGCAGCCGGGCGGCCTTGAGGTCGAGCAGGGTCGCCGCGACGACCAGGAACTCACTGGCCTCGTCCAGGTCCCAGTCGTCGCCCATCGCCCGGATGTAGGCGATGAACTCGTCGGTGACCTGGTGCAACGCCACCTCGGTCACGTCCAGCTTGTGTTTACCGATGAGCTGCAGCAAGAGGTCGAACGGGCCGGTGAAGTTGTCCAGCCGGACGGTGAATCCGGTGCTCTCGCCGGGCAGGGCCACCCCGGCGGCGTCGCCGGAGCCGGGTGCCGTCTCGGCCACCTGCCCAGCTGTCGCGTCGACCGTCGGAGCGCTCACCCGTCGACCGTAGTCCACCTGCTCGACGAGCTGCACCGCAGGTTAGCGCTCCGCCTGGTGCGCGATGACCTCACGGGCCAGCTGCCGGTAGTTGCGGGCCCCGGACGAGGCCGGGTCGAGGCTGGTGATCGGCGCGCCGGCCACCGTCGACTCGGGGAACTTCACCGTCTTGGTGATGACCGTCTGGTAGACCTTGTCGCCGAACGCCTCGACCACCCGCTGCAGCACCTGCCGGCAGTGGGTGGTGCGGCTGTCGTACATCGTGGCGAGGATGCCTTCCAGCTCCAGGTCGAAGTTGAGCCGTTCGCGGACCTTGTCGATGGTGTCCAGCAGCAGCGCAACCCCGCGAAGGCTGAAGAACTCGCACTCCAGGGGGATCAGCACACCGTGCGCCACGGTGAGCGCGTTGATCGCCAGCAGACCGAGCGAGGGCTGGCAGTCGATCAGAACGAAGTCGTACTCCTTGCGGATCGACTTGAGCACCCGGGCCAGGGCCATCTCCCGGGCGACCTCGTTGACCAGCTGGATCTCCGCGGCCGACAGGTCGATGTTGGCCGGCAGCAGGTGCAGACCGGCGACGTCGGTCTTGATCAGTACGTCCTCGGCGGTGACGTCGTCCTGCATCAGCAGGTTGTAGACCGACAGATCGAGGTTGTGTGGGTTGACCCCGAGCCCGACCGACAACGCACCCTGCGGGTCGAAGTCGACCAGGAGCACCCGGCGTCCGTACTCGGCCAACGCGGCACCGAGGTTGATCGTTGTGGTGGTCTTGCCGACGCCGCCCTTCTGGTTGGCCATCGCGATGATCCGCGCCGGGCCGTGCCGGTCGGTCGGCATCGGCTCGGGGATCGGCTTGCGCATGGTGTAGGCGGTCGGATCGGCGGGACCGAGCTCCGCGCTCAGATCGAGCCCCGCCTGTTGTTCGCGGAGCGTCGAGGTCCACGCCTCGGCACGGTCACTGTTGCCCGCCATGTCCTGTGCGCCCCCTCCCGACGACTGCTCGGCGCCGGAGCCGACCGGCGTCTGCAGCGGCGTCGCCGCTGCGGGGCCTTCGCCTGCCGCCGTACGAAAGCCGCGCCGTTGCCCGACTGTACGCCACCCGGCCGGGGTGCGGCGGACACCGGTCCGGCGTGTCGACCCGGCTTGACCCGGGTACGCCCGACGTCCTCACCCGCACCCGCCTAAGGATCAACCGTAGGCACGCGGAGCGGGTCAATGACGGGCCCGCGGATGGGAGGTGGCGTAGACCTCGCGGAGCCGGTCGACGGTCACCAGAGTGTAGACCTGAGTGGTGGTCACCGACGCGTGCCCGAGCAGTTCCTGGACCACCCGTACGTCCGCGCCGCCGTCGAGCAGATGGGTGGCGTACGAGTGCCGCAGGGTGTGCGGGGAAACCGGATGCGCCCCGCTCACCGGCAGCCCGGCGCGTTCGGCGGCGCGCCGCAGCACCGTCCACGCGCTCTGCCGGGACAGCTGCCCGCCCCGCGCGTTGAGGAAGACGGCCGGGCTGCCCCGGCCCGCCGCCGCGAGAGCCGGCCGCACCCGGGTCAGGTACGCCCGCAGCGCGTCGGCCGCGTACCCGCCGACCGGGACCACCCGCTGCCGGCCGCCCTTGCCGCGGAGCAGGACCGCCCCGGTGGCCAGGTCAAGGTCGTCGACGGCGGCACCGACCGCCTCGGAGATCCGCGCCCCGGTGCCGTAGAGGAACTCCAGCAGCGCCCGGTCGCGTACGGCCAACGGCGGCACCGGACCGTCCACTGCCCCGGCGGCGGCCAGCAGTCGTTCGATCTGGTCGAGGTCCAGCGCCCGGGGCAGCCGGCGCGGCGGGACGGCGGGACGGACGTCTCTGCCGGCGTCGGAGTCGGCGTGTCCCTCCCGGACGGCGAACCGGTGCAGCCCGCGGATGGCGCTGGCGGCCCGGGCGGTGGACGCGGCCGACAGCGGCGGCTGCCCATCTGCGCCGGACCGCATCGCGGCGAGGTGCCCGGTGATCTGCGCCGACCCCACCTTGGCCAGCTCGTCGATCCCCAGGTTCGCCAGCGTGCCGAGGTATCGGTCCAGGTCGCGCCGGTACGACCGGAGGGTGTGCTGGGACAGCCCGCGTTCGACGGTCAGGTGGTCCAGGTAGCTGCGGACAGCGTGCCGCAGCGCGGGGGCCGGCGGCACCGTGGGCGGCGGCACGGCGCCGGTCAGCCCAGCACCTCGGCCAACGACCGGCTGCTCAGGCCGTGTGCCTCGGCCACCGGGCCGGAGGTGATCTCGCCGTCGTGGGTGTTCAGACCGGCGGCGAGAGCCCGGTCGTGGCGCAGCGCGTCGCGCCAGCCCCGGTTGGCGAGTTCGAGGGCGTACGGCAGGGTGACGTTCGTCAACGCGTACGTGCTGGTGTGCGGGACGGCGCCCGGCATGTTCGCCACGCAGTAGAAGACCGAGCCGTGGACCGGGTAGACGGGTTCGGCGTGGGTGGTGGGCCGGGAGTCCTCGAAACAGCCACCCTGGTCGATCGAGATGTCGACGAGCACACTGCCGGGCTTCATCCGGGACACCAGTTCGTTGGTGACGATCCTGGGTGCCTTCGCCCCGGGCACCAGGACCGCGCCGATCACCAGGTCCGCGTCGATCACCGCCCGCTCGACCTCGTAGGTGTTCGACGCGACCGTCTTCATCCGCCCCTGGTGGATCGCGTCCGCCTGACGCAGCTTGCTGATGTCCCGGTCGAGCAGCAGGACGTCGGCGTGCATCCCGGCCGCGATCGCGGCCGCGTTCATCCCGGACACCCCGGCCCCGATGACCACCACCTTCGCCGGGTAGACGCCGGGGACCCCGCCCATCAGCACGCCGCGCCCGCCGCCGGGACGCATCAGGTGGTACGCGCCGACCTGCGCGGCCAGCCGACCGGCGACCTCGGACATCGGGGCGAGCAGCGGGAGGGACCGGTCTGCGTTCTCCACCGTCTCGTACGCGATTCCGGTGACCCGCTGCCGCAGCAGGGCGTCGGTGCACTCCCGCGACGCCGCAAGATGCAGGTAGGTGAAGAGCACCTGGCCGGGACGCATCCGGTGGTGTTCCTCGGCGACCGGCTCCTTCACCTTGAGTACCAGGTCGGCGCTTGCCCAGACATCGTCGGCGCTCGGGGCGATGCTCGCTCCGGCGGCGGCGAACTCGTCGTCGGTGATGGAGGATCCGACGCCGGCGCCAGTCTCCACCGTCACCTGGTGACCGGCCCGGGTGAACTCGTGCACCCCGGCCGGGGTGATCGCCACCCGGTATTCGTGGTTCTTGACCTCGCGGGGAATGCCAACCTTCACGTCGCCGTCACCTTTCCGCGGGCCACGCTGCCCGAACTCGTCTCCCGGCGAAGTCTAGATCCGGTCGACGGGTCCGACAGCCCGCACGTTGACAGTCGATGGCGGCGTGGCTTGACGGTGTGTCATCCCGCGCAGCCACCGGCCAACTGGCCACACAGAGTGAAGGTCCGAGACCACCAGGTAGCACCCGTTCACGGTTTTCCCAGGATCCGGACCTTCGCTGCGACGACCTGGACCAAGGTCACTACATTGCCGCTTCATGACCTTTCCTCAGCATCCTGGCGCCGGTGGCGTCTCCGACAAAAGCAAGATCATCGCCGGGGTCCTCGGCATCCTGCTGGGCGGCTTCGGCGTCGGCCGGTTCTACACAGGCCATACCAAGATTGCCGTACTCCAGCTGGTCGTCAGCGTCGTCACCTGTGGCCTCGGTTCGCTCTGGGGCCTGATCGACGGGATTCTCGTCCTCGTCAACGGCGGCACCGACGCCCAGGGTCGGCCGCTGCGCGACTGACCACCCGACTACTCGGCGACCACGGCGGATCCGGCCGGTCGCCGAGCGGCGATTACGACAAGCCGAACGGCGGTCGGGCGGACGACATCCGCCCCGGCCGCCGTTCGGCGTACACCGGATCAGCGCGCTGCGCCGCCGGGCGGGCGCGAGGCAGGTTCGGTGGCGGCGCGCAGCGCTGCCCACCCCGTCTGCCGGGCGCAGGCGGCAGCCAGCAGACCGGTAACCGCCGGACCGTTGGTGATCTCGCCGGCCAGCACCATCCGGACCGCCTCGTCGAGATCGACCAGGCGGACCTGCAGCTCTGCCTCCTCGTCGTGGCGGTGGTGCCGGTCCTGCTCCGGCACCGGGGTGAGGTCCCGGGCGAGGAAGATCCGGACCGTCTCGTCCGAAAATCCCGGCGACGGGTGCACATCGACGAGCAGGTCGAGTCGACCGGCGGTCAGGTCGGCCTCCTCGACGAGCTCCCGGTGGGCGGTGGCGGGCAGTTCCTCCCCGGCGACATCGATCAGGCCGGCGGGTAGCTCCCACAGTTGCCGGCCCACCGGGTGGCGGTACTGACGGATCAGCACCACTCGTCCGGCCTCGTCGAGCGCGACCACTGCGACCGCGCCGACGTGCCGTACGTAGTCGCGCCTCGCCGCACCGCCGCCCGGCATCGTCACCTCGTCACTGACCACCGAGAAGACCGGGCCGGAGAACCGGTCGGTCCGCGACAACACCTGGTAGACGTGACCACCCGAGCCGTCTTCGGCGTCCGGCTCATGCTCCCGCATCAGGCCCGGCCTCCGGGGGCCGGCGCCAGATCCACCGGCAACTGGTCGGCCTCCGAATAGGTGATCACGGCACCGACGAAGGCGTGGAACAACGGATGCGGCCGGGTCGGACGGCTCTTCAGCTCCGGATGGGCCTGGGTGGCCACGAAGAACGGGTGCTCAGCCCGGTCCAGCTCGACGAACTCGACCAGCCGGCCGTCCGGCGAGGTTCCCGAGATCCGCAACCCGGCTTTCTCCAACACCTCCCGGTACGCGTTGTTCACCTCGTAGCGATGCCGGTGCCGCTCGTTGACCTCGGTCGCCCCGTACGCCTGCGCGACGATCGAGCCCTCGGCCAGCAACGCCCGGTACCCGCCCAGCCGCATCGTGCCGCCCATGTCCCCCTTGCCGGCGACAATCTGCTCTTGGTCGGCCATGGTCGCGATGATCGGGTGTTCGACCTCCTCGTCGAACTCGGCGGAGTTGGCACCGGCCAGACCGGCGCCGTTGCGGGCCACCTCGATCGCCATGCACTGCAGGCCGAGGCAGAGCCCGAGCACCGGGACACCGTTCTCCCGCCCGTACCGGGCCGCGCCGATCTTGCCCTCGATGCCCCGCACCCCGAACCCGCCCGGAATCACGATCCCGTCGACCCCGCTGAGCGCGGCGGCGGCACCGTTCGGGCTGACACACTCGTCGCTGGGCACCCACCGGATCTGCACCCGCGCCCGGTGCCCGAACCCCGCCGCCCGGATCGCCTCGGTCACCGACAGGTACGCGTCCGGCAGGTCGACGTACTTGCCGACCAGCGCCACGGTCACGGTGTGTCGCGGATGGTGCACCCGCTCCAGCAGGTCGTCCCAACTGGTCCAGTCCACGTCGCGGAAGGACAGGCCCAGCCGGCGCACCACGTAGGCGTCGAGGCCCTCCCGGTGCAGCACCTTCGGGATGTCGTAGATGCTCGGCGCGTCGGGGGCGGCGATGACCGCCTCCCGGTCCACGTCACAGTAGAGCGACAGCTTGTGCTTCAACTTGTCCGGGATCTCCCGGTCGGAGCGGCACACGATCGCGTCCGGCTGGATACCGATGCTGCGCAGCGCGGCGACCGAGTGCTGCGTCGGCTTGGTCTTGAGCTCGCCGGACGGCACCAGGTAGGGAACCAGCGACACATGCAGGTAGAAGCAGCGGTCCCGGCCGACATCGTGGCGGACCTGGCGGATCGCCTCCAGGAACGGCAACGATTCGATGTCGCCGACAGTGCCGCCCACCTCGGTGATCACCACGTCCGGGATCAGCCCGTGCTCGTCGGGCTCCCCCATCGCCCGGATCCTGGCCTTGATCTCATTGGTGATGTGCGGGATCACCTGCACCGTGTCGCCGAGGTACTCGCCCCGGCGTTCCTTCGCGATGACCTCGGAGTAGATCTGACCGGTGGTCACGTTGGCCTTGCAGGACAGGTCACGGTCGAGGAACCGCTCGTAGTGCCCCACGTCGAGATCGGTCTCGGCGCCGTCGTCGGTGACGAACACCTCACCGTGCTGGAAGGGGTTCATCGTGCCGGGGTCGACGTTGAGGTACGGGTCGAGCTTCTGCATCACCACCCGGAGTCCGCGGGCGCTGAGCAGGTTGCCCAGGCTGGATGCGGTCAACCCCTTGCCGAGTGAGGACGCGACGCCCCCGGTGACGAAAATGTGCCGTACCGTCTGTGTCGAAGGGGCCAAGGCGTGCTCCCGTGGGTCGTCTGACTGGTCGTGCAGACCGGCGCGTCACTGATGAAGCTGCTGGCGCGATCCACGGGACTCCACGGTAACACCTGCCGAAACAGCGGACCCGCTGACCTCGTCGGGTGCCTTCGCCGGGGTCTGCTCGGCCGAGCCCGCCGGGCCCGCCGGGCCGGTCGACGGTCTGGTCCGGTCCGCCGAGTGCCCGAGCACCCGCAACGCCACCAGCGCGGCCAGCGGCACGGTCACCGCCGCCGCCGCACCAGCCACGTCCAGCGCCGAACCCGCGAGTCCGCCGCCGATCACCGACGACACAGCGATGCCGGCCATCGCCGCCCGCACCGCCGGGTAGATGCCGAACAGCCGTTTCAGCCCGCCCCACGGCTGCAGCAGGGCGAACCACACGAGTACCGCGGCGACCAGCGCCAGCACCGTCAACGGGCTGCTCAGCAGGGCCGACATGTTGGCCGCCGAGGAACGGTGCAGGGTGAGACCGCCGGTGCCGTCGGCCAGCGCGGTGAGGAACCGTCCTAGGCTGCCCCGTTCGGTCTCCGGCCGCTGCAGATCGAGCAGTGCGAAGCCGGCGGTCACCAGCAGACCCGCGATCGTCGCCCACGCCACTCTGGGCACGCTCAGCCAACCACCGGTGCTGATCGCCGCCGTGATCGCCACCCCGGCGGTCAACGCGATCGCTCCTACCGGGTCGGCACCCAGGTAGGGGCTGCCGACCAGGATCACCGCCGCACCACCGATGGTGACCACCACCGTCACCCGCCAGCCACGCCGGACCCGCTGGGCCAGGCAACCGGCGGCCAGCAGGGTGCCGGCGATCAGCACTCCCAGGCCCACTGTGCCGAGCCCGGCGTAGCGACCGCCTTCGGAGGCGGAGTACCCGGTGACGCCGTTGAGTTGCAGCCGGGCCCCGGTCAGCACGTCGGCGGCGACGACCGCCGCCGCGATCGTGGCGACCAGCGTCATCGGGGCGAGCGTGTGCCGGTAGGAACGGCTGAACCGGACCGCCGCCGTCGCGGCGGCGACCGCCAGCACCGTGGTCACGGCCAACGCAGGGCCGGGCTGGCCACTGCGCCACCAGGGCACCACCTCGGCCAGCAGCGCCGCCGGGATGACGAGCGCGGCCGCGATCAGCAGCACCTCCATGACGGCGTTGGCCCGTCGGGTGACCGGGTCCGGGCCGGGCCGCCCCGCGGTGCGTCGGACCCGGCGCAGCAACGGTACGACTGCCACGGCGAGGACCGTATGGAACCCGGTGAGCAGGCCGAAGAACCAGACCGCGGCGCGTCGCTGGGCGCGGGCCTCCCGGTCGGCGTCGGCCGGGTACGCGATCGCCGTCGCGAGGTCCTCCGGCCGGCCGGGTGCCGAACTCGCCGGCTGGCCGATGAACAGCCCGTCGGGTTGGTCCCGGTCGAGCACGTGCAGCGCGGTCGGCGCCAGGTCCACCAGCTGCAGGTAGCCGTCCCGGCCGGTGGTCGGCGACGTCATCCAGCCGGCGTCCCAGCCGGGGCCGTCGGCGATCGCGACGTGCAGCCGGGTCGGTGCGCTGGTGTCGGCCAGCCCGGCGACCAGCACGAGTGAGCGCTGCGGGCGGGCCGCCAGGACCCGCGCCAGCGTCGCGTCGGCCTGCCGGGCGGCGGCGGCCCGTTCGGTCGGGTCGGAACCGGCGACCACTCCGGCGTCGACCACGCTCAGCACGCAGGAGGCGAGCAGGTCCGCCGGGTCCTGCGGGAGTTCCGGCTCGTAGCGGTCGACCCGGCCGAACGGCCGGGCGGCGGTCAGCGCGGCACCCGGCCCGACAGCCACCGTGCACCGCACCGACTCGGCCAACGCGCCGGGCACCGCGCCCCAGGCGAGACGTTCCTGGTTGAGGCGTACGGTCGCGGGCTGCGACGTCAGGTATCCGCCGATGCCGTCGGGTTGCTCGACGGCGATCTGCGCCGGCGGGCAGGTGCCGTCGCCGGTGGTGCCGTCGTAAGCCGCGTAGTTGCCGGCACCGAGGGTGACCCAGCCGTCGGCCGGACAGGTCGGCCGCTGCGCGGACCGCACCGACAGTGAGGCGATCGAGCCCTGCTCCGCCAGCCGCCACAGCGTCGGCGTCGTCCGCCGGTCGATGTCGTCCCAGCGCAGGCCCGGAACTCCGACGATCACCACGTAGTCGGCGCTGCGGCCGGACGTGCCCACCGCCGGCCGGTCGGCCAGTGCCGCCACGCCGGCGGCCAGCAGCACCGACATCAGCAGCAGCGGCACGACCCGGTGACGCATCAGCCGCTCCCGTCCACGGGTCGGTCGTCGCGGTCGGTCGGCCCGTTGCGGCGGCCCGGTACCGGCTGACCGCCGGCTACCTTCCGCCCGCTGGTGACGCCCCGCCCGTCGGTCAACTCCCGGTAGACGGCGCGGACCAGGTCGAGACTGTCCGCGTCGGTCGGCCAGCCGGCGGCCTGCCGGGGTCCACGATCGGCCAGGTCGGCCCGCTGCTGATGGTCGCTCAGCAACTCGCGCACAGCGCCGTCCAGTGCGGCCAGGTCGCCGGGCGGAATCAACCGGCAGGCGTCTCCGACCAGTTCGGGCAATCCGCCGACCGCGGTCGCCACCAACGGTACGCCGGCCCGCAACGCCTCCTGGGCGAACAGCTGTCGAGCCTCCCAGTCGCTGCTGACCACCGCCAAATCGGCACCGAGCAGCAGGTCGGCCACGTCATGACGGTGGCCGAGCAGGGTGACCGGTGCCCGTACCGCCGAGATCTGCGCCGCCAGGGACAGGTAGCTGGGCCCGGTTCCGGCGATCACCACCTGCGCCGGTGGGGTCAGTTCGCGCCACCCGGCGGCGGCGTCGACCAGCAGGTCGTAGCGCTTCTGCGGGTGCAGCCGGCCGACCGAGAGCACCAGGGGCCGATGGGCGCCGACACCGAACTCCGCGCGAACCGCGGCACGGCTGCGTCTCGGCGCGGGTAACTCCGGCGCCGCCACCGGGCCGAGCCGGGCATCGGACGCGCCGAGCGCCAACGCCCGCTCGACGAGGTCGGCGGAGGCGCCGAGGGTCACCTGGGCGGCCCGCGCCACCCGCCGCTCGACCAGCCGCGCGAGTCGCCCCCGCAGTCCACCGGCGAGAATGCTGTTGTGCCAGGTCACCACGATCGGCGCGGACGGTCGGGCGAGCGCCGCGACGAATCCGGCGCGTAGTCCGTGCGCGTGCACCACGTCGGCCCCGTCGGCGAGGACGCGGCGGATCGCGCTCACCGCGCGGGCGTCGGCCAGGGTCGGGTTGGCCGGGATCTCCACCGGGACGAACCGGGCACCGGACGCGGTGAACCGGAACTGCTGTTCGACAGCGAGCGGACCGCACACGGTCACCCGCGCCCCGCCCGACACCAGGCCGCGGCTCAGGGATGCGACGTGCTGGCCGATACCGCCCGTGCTGGAGCCGATCAGCAGCAGGACCGCACCCCTCCAGCGGTCGTCCGTCGGATCACTCACCGCGACTCCGTCCCCTTCCCGTCCCGTCGCCGGCCGGCCGCCAGCCGCCAGGTCCGGCGCACCGCACCAACAACCATCGGCCGCAGATCGTGGCGGTCCGCAGGCAGGGCCACCGCGAGAAAGACCGCCAACCCGGTCGCCCCGGACAGCATGCCCTGCAGCAGCACGCCGGGCACGGTCGGGGTGGTCGGCCCCGGCCCGGTCAGGTACGCCACGCCGGCGCCCGCAGCCGCCGCAGCGGCACTGGCCACCAGACCGGTCGCCGTCGCCCGGCCGAGCCCGGTCAGCACCGCGCCACCGCCGACCCGGCGAAGCGCCGCGACCAGCAGCAGCCCCATCACCAACATGCCGAGCGCGTTGGCCAGCGCCAAGGCCAGGACCCGGTCGCGGTCCGGCAGCACCAGCGACAGCACCGGCGCGGCGACCAGCACGCAGCTCCAGCCGCCGGCCACCGCTGCGGCGGCAGGCGCCGGGCGGCCGGCCGCGTACAGCGCCCTGGAGCCGATCGCGAACATACCGTAGCCAATCAGGCCCGGAGCGAAGCCGGCGATGCCGGCGGCCAGCGTCCCGGCCTGCCCGGCCGGGACCAGAAAGGCCGCAGCCGGAAGGCAGATCGAGACCAGGACGGCCGCGCCGAGACAGCAGAGCAGGACCACGCCGCGCACGGCCGGACCGAGGTTGGACCGGTACCCGGCGATGTCCCCGTGGCTGTGGGCTGCGGCCAGGGTCGGGTACGCCGCAGTCGCCAGCGGCACCGCGAGTACCGACCAGGGCAGCAGGAACACCGTCTGGGCCAGCGTGAACAGAACGACGCTGCCCTGCGGCGCGCCACCGGCGAAGCAGAGCCAGACCGCGACCAGTATGGCGAGCTGCTGCGCGCCGACGGTGACCGCGCCGGCCGCCGCCAGCCCGCCGACCGCGTCGCGGGCCGCGCCAACGAACCGTAGGCCGGGTCGCAGCCGCAGACCCAGCGGGCGCAACGGCACGAACAGGCACAGCGACAGCACGGCCACACCGCCGGTGGTACCGGCGGCCAGCAGCAGCTGGCCTGACGCGCCCACCCCGGGCAGGTCGGCCAGCCGTCCCTCGGTGGCGGCGAAGGTCAGGTAGGTGCCGATCACCGTGACGCTGGACAGCAGCGGGGCGATCACCGGCCAGGCGAACCGGTGGTGTGCCTGCAGCACTCCGGTGAGCACCACGGCGATCCCGTACAGCGGAAGTTGCGGGGCGAACAGCCGCAGCATCAGGGTGCCGGCGTCGATCTGCGCGGGACCGGCGTCGGCGTCGAGTAGCCGCACGATCGGCCCGGCCGCGAACGCGAGCAGCACCGCGAGCGGGATCAGCAGGGCCAGCGTCCAGGTGAGCAGCGCCGACGTGGTCGCGGACACGCCGCTACGGTCACCGGCGGCCACCGCACCGGCGAGCAGCGGCACCACGAGGCTGGCCAGCGCTCCCCCAGCGACGATCTCGAAGATGATGTTGGGGATGGTGTTGGCGGCGAGGTAGATGTCACCCAGCGCGGTCGGCCCCACCGACCAGGCGAAGACGGCGGTACGGCCGACCCCGGCCAGCCGGCTCGCCACGGTGAGCACCGCGATCAGCGCCGCAGCACCGGCGACCCGGGTGCCGACCGCCGAGTTGATCATTGCCCCGTCCTGGTCAGGGTGTCCGGCGGCCGAGGGCGTCGAGCTCACGCAGGCCGGGGGTGCGCGCGATCACCTGGGTGAAGCTGACCCGCTCGCTCGCTGCGGTCAGCCCGGCGAGCACGGCGAGCACGGCCGCGCGGCCGGCCGGCCCGGTACGCTGCGCGACGGCGACCCCGAGCAGGGCACCCAGCGCGTTGGCGCCGCAGTCGCCGAGCATCACCTGCTCGTCGAGATCGTCGCGGAGCAGCCCGAGCACCGCGCCGCTGGTCCCCGCGGCGGTGCCCGCCGTCGGTCCGGCCAGCAACGGGGCGGCGATCAGCAGCCCGGCCTTGGCCGCCCGCCCGGGACGCAGGTCCAACAGATTGACCAGATTGGCGGTGCCGGCGATGACGCCGGCACCGAGCAGCACGTCGGCCGCCCGGGTGACCGGTCGGCGGGCGGTGTCCCGGCGGTCCGCGGCGAGCAACGCGGCCGCGGCGGTGGCGGCGGCGCCGACCCCCACGATCTTGACCAGCCCACCGGTCACCCGGCCGGACCGCAGCGCCGAGAGATGCCCGGCGAAGCCCTTGGCCGCCCGCTGGTCCGGTCGGGCGCCGACGATGTC
Source organism: Solwaraspora sp. WMMD792 (assembly GCF_029626105.1). Lineage (NCBI taxonomy): Bacteria > Bacillati > Actinomycetota > Actinomycetes > Micromonosporales > Micromonosporaceae > Solwaraspora > Solwaraspora sp. WMMD792. Next base: position 1,836,853 of record NZ_JARUBH010000009.1, on the reverse strand, counting down.
GTCGTAGAGCCCGACCGCTCCGGCACCGGCACCGGCGACCAGGACCGCTGCGGCGGCAGGCGGGCTCGCGGCCCCGAACGCGGCGGCGGTCGACGCGGCGGCAGCGAGGGCCGGGCCGCCGGCGAGGCTCACCGAACGGCCCCGGAAGTTGGTGCGCTCCAATGCGCCACCGGGTGCGATCCGCTTGGCGGTCCGCAGTGCGACGCGGGCGGCGACGGCACCGGCGGCACCGAGCAGCAACAGGCCCAGCGGGCCACGATTCGGCATCAGGGGTTTCACTCCGTCGACAGGGTGCTATTCAGGACGTTTCGGCATCAACGACGTGGCACCCGCGCCAAGCCCGTAATGCCCGGCCTGATCGAGGGTGAACTGCTCGGCCACGGCGAGCGCCGTCACCGCCTGGCCGGCGGTCGTGTTGCCGTTGTCGACGGTCGAGATCGACTGGGTCAGCGTGGGGTCGTTGCGGACCGCAGAGATCAGGTTCCCGTCGCTGGAGCCGGTCCCGGCCACCACGACCTGGCTGACCCGGTCGAACTGCACCACCATGGTGACCACCGCGGCGTCCTTCTTGGCGGCGTCCCGGTCGACGTACGGCTGCCCGCTGACCACGACGACCGCCTCAGCAGGCCCGGTGACCTCCTGTTCGACGGTGATGTAGCCGGCGTCGCCGTACGCGTCGAGCAGCGCCGCCAGGTCCGCCGGTTCGACTGCCGGCGGCTCCTCTCGGTCGACCAGCGCGCTGGCCAGCAGCGCGCTGGAGGTCTCCACCCCGTCGCTGTTACCGGGCAGTCCGGCGGTGGGGATGGTGGGGCGGGCCGCCGCCGTAGCGAGCTCCAGCAACTCCACGCTGTTGTCCGGGTTGACGAACTTGTCCTGCACGTCGATCCGGCCGGTCAACGTCGCTCCGGCAAGGTCGAGCGCGGCCATCACGCCTTCGGCATGGTCCCGGCCGCTGGGCAGGCAGACCACCAGCAACCGGCGACCGGCGAGCTTGTCGGCGAGCAGGATCGGCGCGGCCTCGGCGACGAAGTCCTCCTCACGGTTGACCTCCTCGCGCAGCGAGTTGACGGTTTCCCGCAACTGCGTGTTGTCCTTGCGGAGCGCATTCACATTGTCGCTCAGAGAATCGGCAACCGGGCCGTTCAGCGCAGCGGTGCCGACCACGAGGCCGATCGCCAGGGCGAGGAACACCGCGGTGAGCGACACCACGTGGTAACGGAAGTTGATCACACTTGCCGCCTTCTCCGATCCGTCTGCGCTGACCAGTAGTTTCGTCCGCGCTAGAAGAGCTGACCCAACTGGAAGACGAAATTGTCCCACCACTCGGATGCGACCCCGAGATAGGCCTTACCGACCGTGGAAACCGCCACGGCGGACGCCATGGCGGCGATCGCGGAGAGCACCAGCAGAAGCAACGACGAGCCGGAAATGCTCTGCCGGTACAGCCGGCTCACCCCTTTGGCATCGACCAGCTTACCGCCGACCTTCAACCGGGTCAGAAAGGTGGAGGCCATCCCGCCCCGCCCCTTGTCGAGAAACTCGACCAGCGTGGCGTGGGTACCGACCGCGACGATCAGCGACGCGCCCTTCTCGTCGGCGAGCAGCATGGCGAGATCCTCGCTGGTCGCCGCCGCCGGGAAGGTCAACGCCTCCACCCCGAGTTCGCGGACCCGGTCCATGCCGGGCGCCCGGCCGTCGCGGTAGGCGTGGACGACCACCTCGGCACCGCAGCGCAGCACGTCGTCGGTGACCGAATCCATGTCCCCGATGATCATGTCGGGGGTGTAGCCGGCCTCGACCAGCGCGTCCGCTCCCCCGTCCACACCGATCAGGACCGGTTTGAACTCCCGGATGTACGGCCGCAGCACGTCCAGGTCTGCCTTGTAGTCGTAACCCCGGACCACGATCAGGCAGTGCCGGCGGGCGATCCTGGTCTCGATGTCCGGTACGCCGACCCCGTCCAGCAGCAGGTCTCGTTCCTGTTTGAGGTACTCCATCGTGTTGGCGGCGAACGCCTCCAACTGGACCGAGAGTCCTTCCCTGGCCTCGGCCATCGCCTTGGCGACCGAATCCGCGTCCTGGCGTACCCCGGACGCCACCCGGTCGTCGCCGACGAAGACCTCGGCGCCGTCGACCCGTACCGTGTCGCCCTCGCGAATCTTCTCGAACGCGTCCTCACCAAGGCCGTCGACCAGGGGGATACCCGCCTGGATCAGCACCTCCGGACCGAGGTTCGGGTACCGACCGGAGACCGACGGCTTGGCGTTGAGGACTGCGGCCACGCCGACGGCGACCAACGAGTCGGCCGCGACCCGGTCCAGGTCCACGTGGTCGATGACCGCGATGTCACCTGGCCGGAGCCGACCGGCAAGGCGCTTCGTCCGGCGGTCGAGCCGTGCCGTGCCGGAGATCGTTCCGGGCTCGGGACTACGAGCTCGGCGCAAGGTGGGTAGACGCATCCCTACCATCCTGGCATGTTGGGCGGTGAACACCGACACGACATGCCCGCTGTGCCATTACCGGCAGGTCAGACACACCGGGCCGACTCCGGCAGGTCAACCCCGTCGATCGCGAGCGGCGACCGCGAGCAGCTCCTCCGCGTGCGCGATACCCAGATCCGAGTCGGGTAGCCCGGCAAGCATCCGGGCGAGTTCCCGCGCCCGGTCGGTGTCCTCGACCACCCGCACGCCGCTGGTCGTCACCGCTCCCCCGGTGTCCTTCGCCACCACCAGATGCCGGTCGGCGAACGCCGCCACCTGCGGCAGGTGCGTCACCACCAACACCTGATGGCTACGGGCAAGCCGGGCGAGCCGACGACCGATCTCCACCGCGGCCTGCCCACCCACCCCGGCGTCGACCTCGTCGAACACCAACGTCGGCGGGCCGCCGGCTCCGGCGAACACCACCTCGATGGCGAGCATCACCCGGGAGAGCTCGCCGCCGCTGGCACCCCGCTGCAACGGCAGTGGCGGCGCACCCGGATGCGCCAGCAACCGCAGCTCGACCTCGTCGGCACCGTCCGGGCCGACGCCGGCGTCGACACCGTCGACGGTCACCGTCGGTTCGCCCCGGCCCGCCGGCCGGACGAGCACCGCGACCTCGATCCGAGCGTGCGGCATGGCCAGCCCGGCCAGCTCCACGCTCACCAACTCGGCGAAACGCGCCGCCGCCTGCCGACGGGCCGCCGACACCCGGGCCGCCAGCTCCGCCACCTCGTCAGCCAGCCGGGCACGTTCCCGGTCCAGCTCGTCCAGCAGCTCGTCGGAGGTGTCCAACTCGGCCAGCCGGGACCGGGCCCGCTCCGCCCAGCTGATCACCCCGTCCACGTCGTCGGCGTACTTGCGGGTCAGCCCACGCAGCGCCATCCGCCGCTCGTAGACCACCTGCAGACGCTGTGGGTCGGCGTCCAGCGCCGCGAGGTACCCGGACAGCTCCGCCGCCACGTCGCCGACCAACGTCGCCGCCTCGGTCACCCGGGCAGCCAGTTCGCCGAGCGTCGGGTCCACGCCGGCCTGCGCCTCCAACGACCGGCGGGCGGTGCCGAGCAGACCGGTCGCGTCCGGCGTGTCGTCGGCCGGTTCGGTGCCGCCGGCAAGAGCGAGGGCGGCGAGCTGGGCGGCGGTACGCAACCCTTCGGCGTGCTCCAACCGTTGCGCCTCGGCCTTGAGCGCGTCCTCCTCGCCCGGCTGCGGATCGACCCGGGTGATCTCGTCGAGACCCAGCCGGAGCAGGTCCGCCTCCTGGTTGCGCTCGCGGGCGTTGCGCCGCCGGTCGGCCAGATCGTCGCTGACCTGGCGCCACCGACCGTACGTCTCCCGCATGGCCGCGAGCAGCTTGTCGTGGTCGGCCCCGGCGAACCGGTCCAGCGACGCCCGCTGCTCGGCCGGGCGCAGCAGCCGCAGCTGGTCGGACTGCCCGTGCACGGCGACCACCTGGGCACCGATCTCGCTCAGCACCGACACCGGCATGCCGCGACCGCCGACGTGCGCCCGGGACCGTCCTTCGGCGGTCACCGTACGGCTGAGCAGCAGGACATCGTCCTCGTCAGGCTCGCCTCCGGCGTCCGCGACCCGCTCGCGCACCACGGCTCCACTGGCACCGACCAGCCGCAGCCGGCCCTCGACGACCGCCCGGCCAGGATCCGCTCGGACCCGCCCGGCGTCGGCCCGGCCACCGAGCAGCAGCCCGAGCCCGGTCACCACCATCGTCTTGCCGGCCCCGGTTTCACCGGTGATCACGTTCATGCCGCCGGTCAACGGCAGCGTGGTGTCCTCGATGACGCCCAGCCCGGTGATGCGCAGCTCTTCCAGCACAGCCACCGACAGTAGTAGCGGGCCGCGACGTTGACTACCCGGGGCGGGGTCAGCGCCGGTTACCCCGCCAACCGTTGACCGGCAGATCGAACTTGGCGACCAGGCGGTCACTGAACGGGCGCGGATGCAGCCGGACCACCCGCACCGGCAGGTCGCCCCGTTGGACGGTCACCCGCGCACCGGGCGGCAGATCGTAGACCCGCCGGCCGTCGCAGCACAGCACCGCGAACGTGGTGTACGGGTCGACGGTGATGACGAAGGTGGAGCTCGGCGCGGTCACCAGCGGCCGGCTGAACAGCGCGTGCGCGCTGATCGGCACCAGCAGCAGCGCCTCGACCTCGGGCCACACCACCGGACCGCCGGCCGAGAACGCGTACGCGGTCGACCCCGTCGGCGTAGCGCAGACCACCCCGTCCGCGCCGTAGCGCGACAATGGTCGGCCGTCCACGTCGACCATCAGCTCCAGCATCTGGGCGCGCTGCCCCTTCTCGACACTGATCTCGTTCAGCGCCCACGAGTCGATCGTTACGCCGTACTCCAGCTCGGCCCGCACGTCCAGGGTCAACCGTTCGTCCACTGTGTAGTCACGGGCAACCACCTGCCGGACCGCCCGGTCCAGATCACCGATCTCGGCCTCGGCCAGGAACCCGACCTTGCCGAGGTTGATCCCGAGCAGCGGGGCCTTCGCCGGACGGGCCAGCTCCGCGGCGCGCAGGAAGGTACCGTCACCGCCGAGCGCGAACACGATCTCCACCCCGTCGGCAGCCGCCGGACCACCGACCGGCTGCACCCCGGGCAGATCCAGATCGTCGGCCTCCTCGGCGACCACCCGTACCTCGAAACCCGCCTCGATCAGGTCGGCGGCGACGGTCCGGGCATGGTCGGTGCTGCGCCGCCGACCGGTGTGGGTGACCAGCAGCGCCGCTCTGGCGCCGCGGGGGGCCATCGGCGCCCCGCCGGTCGGGACTGTCGCGTTCACCGCGCTCCACCTTCTTCCGTGGCCGGACCGGCGTCGACGATAGCCCGCACCCGGAGCGGGTCGACGGGCGGCGCGTCGGCCCGGAACCAGACGAAAAACTCGACGTTGCCCCGCGGGCCGGGTAGTGGACTGGCGACCACCGCCGACACGCCGAAGCCAAGCTGGGCACCGGCCTGCGCGACAGCGAGCACCGCCTCGGCGCGCAACTGCGGATCGCGCACCACCCCACCGGAACCGACCCGCTCCCGGCCGACCTCGAACTGTGGCTTGACCATCAGCAACAGATCGCCGTCCGGCTGGGTGCAGGCGACCAACGAGGGAAGGACCAGCCGCAGCGAGATGAACGACAGATCCGCCACGGTCAACCCGACCGGGCCGTCGATCCGGTCGGCGGTGAGGGTACGGACGTTGGTCCGTTCGTGGACGCGTACCCGTGGATCGCCCCGCAGCGACCAGGCCAGCTGTCCGTAGCCGACGTCCACCGCGACCACCTCGGCCGCGCCACGCCGCAGCAGCACGTCGGTGAAGCCGCCGGTCGAGGCCCCGGCGTCCAGGCAACGCCGACCGGCGACCGCGACTTTGGTGCCGGTCAGGGCGCCGATCAGCTTGTGCGCACCCCGGGAGACGTACCCGTCCGCCGGGTTCCCGCCGAGCAGCCGGACTGCCTCCGCCGGATCGACCATCGCTGCGGCCTTGGCGGCGGCGACGCCGCGCACTTCCACCCGCCCGGCCGCGATCAACTCGGCGGCCTGTTCACGGGACCGCGCGAGTCCGCGGCGGACCAGCTCCACATCGAGGCGGTTACGGCGTGCCATGCGACTCCGGGGAGGATCTCGGCCGGTCAGGCCTGGTCGATGGTGGCGAGAGCTTCCTGCAGGGTGCCGTGCGCCGCTTCGTACTGGGCGATCTGATCGGCCGGCGGCAGACCAGCGGCGTTACGGACCGCCTCGATGGCCGCGTCGACCGCCGGGTGCCCGGTCCGGGTATCGGTACTGCCGGCGGTAACGTCCGTTCCGTCGACTGTGCCGTCCACCGCCGCGGTGCCCGGCGCGGTGGCCGCGCCGGGTGGGGTCGGCGCGACCCGGCCACCGGGTGGGGGCCCCGGCACCGGGCCGGTCACTGCCCACCCGCCGAGCCGTCAACGGAGTTGCGGCCCACCGTCTTGCTGGCCGGGGCCTTCTTTGCGACGGCCTTCTTTGCCACTGCCTTCTTCGCGACCGTGTTTTTCGCCGCGCCTTTCTTGGCCACCGCCTTGCTGGCCACCGCTGGTTCGGCCGACGACGGAATCGCCGCCTCGGCCGTGGCGGCGGCCGCCGAGGCGGCGGCCGCTCGGCTCCGGGCCCGCTCCATGTCGGCCTCCAGCCGGTCGATCCGGTCCCGCAGCGCCACGACCTCCTCGGCCTTGACCAGGCCCACTGCGCCGAGTGCCCGGTCCACTTCCGCCCGCACCAGCCGGGTGAGTGACTCACGGTTCGCGGTGCCGGCCGACAGCAAGTCCTCCGCCACCGCCTGCAGCTGGGCGGCGGTCGCCCCGCCCTTGCCGACCAACGACCGCGCAGTCTGCTCGGCCTTCTTCCGGGACGCCTCGGTCAGGCCGAGGGCCAGTTCCAGGTACGCCCGCCAGGCGTCACGCATGGTCCGACTCCTTCACCGCGCGGAGAATGTTCGGTTGACACGCTACCGGGACGCGACGCCGCAGTGCGGTACGGTGCCTGTGCTGAACACCGGTGGTGCGACCACCGGTCGCGGTGCCCGGCCGGGCACCGCGACCCACCGCGAAGCCCGGGAGGTGCGATTGTGGCCAGCGTCGACGAGTGTCGGCAGGCACTGCGGGAGCTCGCCACCCGGCTCGAGGGCAACGCCGACCAGGTACGCGAACGAGTCAACCTGGACCGTACCCTCGCCTGCCGGATCACCGATCTCGGCGCCGCGTTCCACGGACGGCTGACCGACGGTCGTCTCGTCGACCTCGCCGACGGGGACGATCCGAAGGCCAAGATCGCCATGAACATCGGCAGTGACGACCTGCTCGCGCTGGTCCGTGGCGACCTCGACGTAGGTCGCGCGTTGGCGGCCCGACGGCTGTCGGTCAGCGCCAGCCCGTTCGACCTGCTTAAGCTCCGGAAGCTGCTGTGAACCGACCCGCTCCGTGGCCAGGTCCGCGTCCGCCGGCCCGGCTCACCCGGCGACCCGGTCCCCGGCCAGCGTAGGCTGCGGCCCGGCGCCGGACCACCCCAGCACGTTGGATCACGCCAGCGCCAGGACACGCAGCGCCGACTCGGCTGCGGCGGACTCGCATCGCACCTCGGTCACCGGGTCGCCCTGCCATGCGTGCTGGCAGAGCACCCGCAGCGCCTGCACGCTGTCACCGCCGGTGCCGTCGAGGACGAGCACCGCCGAGCCGTCGCGGTGCACCTGCCACCCGGCACCGTCCGTCGGCCCGTCGTCGATCGGCCGGGCGGCGTCGGTCGCGAACAGTCCGGCGAGGTCCGCCGCCAGGTACGTCGGCCGGCGTGCCGGCGGGGCGGCCAGCAGTTCCCGAGCGTCGCTGATCCCGGTCAGCACGAGCAGACTCGCCATGCCGGCACGGTTCGCCCCTTCGATGTCGGTATCCAGCCGGTCACCGACCACCAGCGGCCGGTCGGCACCGGCACGTCGAGCGGTACTGACGAACAAACCCGGTTCCGGTTTGCCGACGACCTGGTCCGGCTCCCGGTTCAGCGCCGTGCGCAGCGCGGCGACCAGCGAGCCGTTACCGGGCAGCGGTCCCCGGGCACTGGGCAGGGTCCGGTCGGTGTTCGTCGCCACCCAGTCGGCGCCGCCCCGGATCGCCACCGATGCCTCCGCCAGATCTGCCCACCCAATCCCGGGGCCGTACCCCTGAACCACCACCGCGGGCTTGTCATCGGCCGACGCGACCAGCGCCAGCCCGGCCTCGGTGAGCTCGTCACGCAGCGCGTCCGCGCCCACGACCAGCGCCTTGGCACCTGGACCGTACTGCTGTGCCAGCAGCGCGGCGGTCGCACCGGCCGACGTCACCACCTCGTCGGCAGTGGCCGGCACCCCCATGCCACGGAGCAGCCCGGCGACGTCGGCCGAACGCCGGGAGGCATTGTTCGTCGCGTACGCGACCGGCAGGCCGGCCCGCCGCAGCCGATCCACCGCCTCGACCGCCCCGGGGATGGGCCGGTCGATCAGGTAGATCACCCCGTCGAGATCAAATATCACCAGGTCGTATGCGGCGGACAGCCCGCAGCGCCCAGCGGTGGTGTCGTCGGTTCGGGTCATCGGGGCCGGTCTTCTTCCGCGCTTCGGGGAGGTGAGCTGCCGGGGTGTGACGTGGCGGCCGGCTCGTCGTCGGCCTCGTCGTCCGTCTCGTCCGTCTCGTCCTCGGTCAGCAGTACGCCGTCGATCTCCAGAAGGCGCTCGGTCGCGTCAGTCGCCGCCTCCTCGTCGGCCTCGGCCGCCCGGGCGAACCATTCCCGGGCCTCGTCCTTACGCCCAGCGCTGAGCAGCGCGTCGGCGTACGCGTAACGGAGCCGGCAGACCCATGGCTCGGCGGACTCCACGGTCAGCTCCCGGACCTGCAGCATCGCCACCGCTGCGGCCGGCTGCCCCAGGTCGCCACGCGCACCTGCGGCGACCATCAACAGCTCGACGGCGGCGGCGGGGTCCAGACCGGCGCGATCCGCGCCACGGTAGATGTCGATCGCCCGCTCCGGCCGGCCGAGGGCGCGTTCGCAGTCGGCCAGTACGGCGAGGTGCGTCTGACGTCCGGTCATCCGGTGATAGGTCCGGAGTTCGGCGACGGCGGTCTGCCACTGCCCGGCCCGGTACGCGGCCAAGCCGACAGCTTCCCGTACCGCCGCGATGCGGGCGGCGAGCCGACGTGCCGCCAAGGCATGGGCGAGCGCCGTCTCCGGCTCCTCGTCGAGCAGCTGCCCGGTGGCGACGAGGTGCCGGGCCACCGTGTCGGCCACCGGTCGGGCCAGTCCGAGCAGTTCGGCCCGGATCTCGGTGTGCAGGTCGGTGGCGAGGACATCGTCGGACAACTCCGGCGGCGGCGTACGTTCGGCCACGCGGTCGGCACCGTCCCCGTCGCGCCGACGGTACGGCGCGGCGGAGGCCTCCGCGGAACGGTCCGACGATGCCCGTCGGAAGGGCCGGTCGGTCGGACCGTCCGTACGCCTGCGGAACTGCCCCGGCGCGCCGTCGACACGGGACCGGGCGGCGTCACCTGAGTGCGGGCGCCGATCCTCGGACCGAGGGCTTCTCCGGTCGGCCGGTCGGCCGGTGGTCGGGAAGCTGCCCGACCGGCGATCACCGTGGGAACGGTCGCGCCGCTCGTCTCCCTGCCCGGTACGTCGGTCACCACCCCGCTGCTCGAAGCGCCGGTCCTCCCGTCCCCGCCCGGCCTCGAACCGACGCTCACCGTCAGCACGCTGGGCGCGAGGTCCCCCAGTCCGGAATCCGCCACGGTCGGGCCGGCGCTCGCCACCGTCCCCACCCGTGGTCCGGCGGTCGCCGCGGAAGCCTCGGTCCTCGCGGGGCCCACTGCGGCGGCCGTCGTCGGACCAGCTCCTGCGCTCCCCGCGGAAACCGCCGCTTCTGTCCCCCGCAGCGCCACCGGGTTCCCCTCGGCCGCCCCGGCGGTCGTCGTCACGGCGGCGGGCCGACTCCCAGTCGCCGCGTCGGTCCCGGTCTGGCCGGGATGCGCTGTCGTCGCGCCGGCGGAACCCGGACGGTTCTCGGCCTGCGCCGGACTCGTCACGGCGCACGTAGCCACGGTCACGACCGCCGGCCCTGCGGTCGTCGGGCTGTCGGCGGTCACTGTCCCAACCGCCTTGGCGGCGGTCACCGTCATTACCGGTGGCACCACCCCGGCGTTCACCGGCGAACGGTTGCCGGCGGTCGGAACGGAACCGCTCCGCACCGCGCTCACCACCGTGCCGCCCGGTGTCGTGGTCGTCCCGGCGCGGCGTCCGGTCGCCACGGTCGTCGCGGCGCGGGTTCCGGTCGCCACGGCCGTCCCGGCTGCCGCCGTAGCCGCGGCTGAAGCCGCCGGCACGACCGGGTTGTTCGTCGGCGCGGCGAGGTCGGTCGCCATCCTGCCCAGTTGGGTTCACGACTCCATCCTCCCTGATGCCGCCCAACCGAAGTACGGCGGGCAGACACAGTTGAGGGCCGCTCCCCGCAGGGAGCGGCCCTCAACTGTAAAGATGTCCGGCGGTGACCTACTCTCCCACACCCTCACGAGTGCAGTACCATCGGCGCTGGAGAGCTTAGCTACCGGGTTCGGAATGTAACCGGGCGTTTCCCCTCCGCCATAACCGCCGTAACCCTAACAACAAACCAAACACACACGGTGCCCGTTTGCCCAGAATCACACAGTGGACGCGTACATCTTCGAAGTCAAGTCCTCGGCCTATTAGTACCGGTCAACTGAACCAGTTACCTGGCTTACATCTCCGGCCTATCAACCCAGTCATCTACTGGGAGCCTTACCCCACAAAGTGGGTGGGACACCTCATCTTGAAGCGAGCTTCCCGCTTAGATGCTTTCAGCGGTTATCCCTTCCGAACGTAGCCAACCAGCCGTGCCCCTGGCGGGACAACTGGCACACCAGAGGTTCGTCCGTCCCGGTCCTCTCGTACTAGGGACAGCCCTTCTCAAGTATCCTACGCGCGCGGCGGATAGGGACCGAACTGTCTCACGACGTTCTAAACCCAGCTCGCGTACCGCTTTAATGGGCGAACAGCCCAACCCTTGGGACCTGCTACAGCCCCAGGATGCGACGAGCCGACATCGAGGTGCCAAACCATCCCGTCGATATGGACTCTTGGGGAAGATCAGCCTGTTATCCCCGGGGTACCTTTTATCCGTTGAGCGACACCGCTTCCACACGCAAGTGCCGGATCACTAGTCCCGACTTTCGTCCCTGCTCGACCTGTCAGTCTCACAGTCAAGCTCCCTTGTGCACTTACACTCAACACCTGATTGCCAACCAGGATGAGGGAACCTTTGGGCGCCTCCGTTACCCTTTAGGAGGCAACCGCCCCAGTTAAACTACCCACCAGACACTGTCCCTGAACCGGATCACGGTCCGAAGTTAGAAACCCAAATCAACCAGAGTGGTATTTCAACAACGACTCCACCGATACTGGCGTACCAGCTTCACAGTCTCCCACCTATCCTACACAAGCTAATTCGAGTACCAATGTCAAGCTATAGTAAAGGTCCCGGGGTCTTTCCGTCCTGCCGCGCGTAACGAGCATCTTTACTCGTAATGCAATTTCGCCGGGCCTGTGGTTGAGACAGTAGGAAAGTCGTTACGCCATTCGTGCAGGTCGGAACTTACCCGACAAGGAATTTCGCTACCTTAGGATGGTTATAGTTACCACCGCCGTTTACTGGCGCTTAAGTTCTCAGCTTCGCCCCGAAGAGCTAACCGGTCCCCTTAACGTTCCAGCACCGGGCAGGCGTCAGTCCATATACATCGAATTACTTCTTCGCATGGACCTGTGTTTTTAGTAAACAGTCGCTTTCCCCTGGTCTCTGCGGCCATACAACGCTCCACCCGCAAGGGGCTTCACGTCTCCGGCCCCCCTTCTCCCTAAGTTACGGGGGCAATTTGCCGAGTTCCTTAACCACAGTTCGCCCGATCGCCTCGGTATTCTCTACCTGACCACCTGTGTCGGTTTAGGGTACGGGCCGCTAGAAGCTCGCTAGAGGCTTTTCTCGGCAGCATAGGATCACTGACTTCACCTGAATCGGCTCGGCATCACGTCTCAGCCTCACGCACCACGGATTTACCTATGATGCAGCCTACACGCTTACCCCGGCACAACCACCGGCCGGGATCAGCTACCTTCCTGCGTCACCCCATCGCTTGACTACTACCCGCCAGGTTCCCGCGCTCCCTCAGATCAGTCCGAAAACCTCACCAAGTTCGGGCAGTTAGCACAACGAGGTTCATCATGGGCGCTCCTTCGCGGGTACGGGAATATCAACCCGTTGTCCATCGACTACGCCTCTCGGCCTCGCCTTAGGTCCCGACTCACCCAGGGCGGATTAGCCTGGCCCTGGAACCCTTGGTCATCCGGCGGAAGGGTTTCTCACCCTTCTTTCGCTACTCATGCCTGCATTCTCACTCGTGCCGCGTCCACAGCTGGGTCACCCCGCTGCTTCACCCCCGGCACGACGCTCCCCTACCCATCCACACACCTGCACCAACCCCCGAAAGAGTCAGCGAAGTACACGCGTGAATGCCACAGCTTCGGCGGTGTGCTTGAGCCCCGCTACATTGTCGGCGCGGAACCACTTGACCAGTGAGCTATTACGCACTCTTTAAAGGGTGGCTGCTTCTAAGCCAACCTCCTGGTTGTCTAAGCGACCCCACATCCTTTTCCACTTAGCACACGCTTAGGGGCCTTAGCTGGTGATCTGGGCTGTTTCCCTCTCGACTACGAAGCTTATCCCCCGCAGTCTCACTGCCACGCTCTCACTTACCGGCATTCGGAGTTTAGCTGATTTCGGTAAGCTTGTAGGCCCCCTAGACCATCCAGTGCTCTACCTCCGGCAAGAAACACGCAACGCTGCACCTAAATGCATTTCGGGGAGAACCAGCTATCACGGAGTTTGATTGGCCTTTCACCCCTAACCACAGGTCATCCCCCAACTTTTCAACGTTGGTGGGTTCGGCCCTCCACGCGGTCTTACCCGCGCTTCAGCCTGCCCATGGCTAGATCACTCCGCTTCGGGTCTAGAACATGCGACTCAAACGCCCTCTTCAGACTCGCTTTCGCTACGGCTACCCCACACGGGTTAACCTCGCCACATGCCACTAACTCGCAGGCTCATTCTTCAAAAGGCACGCCGTCACCCCTAAAGGCTCCGACGGATTGTAGGCGAACGGTTTCAGGTACTATTTCACTCCCCTCCCGGGGTACTTTTCACCATTCCCTCACGGTACTCGTCCGCTATCGGTCACTAGGAAGTATTTAGGCTTACCAGGTGGTCCTGGCAGATTCACGGCAGATTTCAGGGGTCCGCCGCTACTCGGGAACATCCACAGAAGACCAGAAGTTTTCACCTACCGGACTATCACCGTCTACGGCTGGCTTTTCCACACCATTCAGCTAACAACTGGCTTTATCACTTCTCGACCGAATGTCAGTCCGATCAGCAGAGTCCCACAACCCCGACCACGCAACCCCTGACAGGTATCACACGCAGCCGGTTTAGCCTCATCCGCTTTCGCTCGCCACTACTCACGGAATCACTATTGTTTTCTCTTCCTGCGGGTACTGAGATGTTTCACTTCCCCGCGTTCCCTCCACACACCCTATGAGTTCAGGTGCAGGTGACACCACATGACTGATGCCAGGTTTCCCCATTCGGACACCCTGGGATCACAGCTCGGTTGACAGCTCCCCCAGGCCTATCGCGGCCTCCCACGTCCTTCATCGGCTCCTAGTGCCAAGGCATCCACCGTTCGCCCTTGACAACTTGACCACAAAGATGCTCGCGTCCACTGTGTAATTCTCAACAAACGACCAACCCGCAACCCCCAGCCCCACACCAGCACCACCACACACGATGGCCGGTATGCAAGACCAGGCCGCGCCTGGCAACCAGAGACAACAACCCACCACGTGGCCTGTTCCCTCAGGACCCAACAGGATGCCCACCATCCACACCAGCCGCACCAACACCACCCTCCACACCCCCACCCGAAAGCAGAAGCAGTACTAGCAGCATCAGCCGTTGCCGACACGAACTCACCAGTGTCTCCGCCAATGAGCACCCCCACCCCACACTCGGAGGCGGCAGGCTCCCTACCCGACCTTCGCCGGGAGAGCGCTCCTTAGAAAGGAGGTGATCCAGCCGCACCTTCCGGTACGGCTACCTTGTTACGACTTCGTCCCAATCGCCAGCCCCACCTTCGACAGCTCCCTCCCACAAGGGGTTGGGCCACCGGCTTCGGGTGTTGCCGACTTTCGTGACGTGACGGGCGGTGTGTACAAGGCCCGGGAACGTATTCACCGCAGCGTTGCTGATCTGCGATTACTAGCGACTCCGACTTCACGGGGTCGAGTTGCAGACCCCGATCCGAACTGAGACCGGCTTTTTGGGATTCGCTCCACCTCACGGTATCGCAGCCCATTGTACCGGCCATTGTAGCATGCGTGAAGCCCTGGACATAAGGGGCATGATGACTTGACGTCATCCCCACCTTCCTCCGAGTTGACCCCGGCAGTCTTCGATGAGTCCCCGCCATAACGCGCTGGCAACATCGAACAAGGGTTGCGCTCGTTGCGGGACTTAACCCAACATCTCACGACACGAGCTGACGACAGCCATGCACCACCTGTGACCGCCCCCGAAGGACCCCACATCTCTGCAGGTTTTGCGGCCATGTCAAACCCAGGTAAGGTTCTTCGCGTTGCATCGAATTAATCCGCATGCTCCGCCGCTTGTGCGGGCCCCCGTCAATTCCTTTGAGTTTTAGCCTTGCGGCCGTACTCCCCAGGCGGGGCGCTTAATGCGTTAGCTGCGGCACAGAGAACCGGAGAGGCCCCCCACACCTAGCGCCCAACGTTTACAGCGTGGACTACCAGGGTATCTAATCCTGTTCGCTCCCCACGCTTTCGCTCCTCAGCGTCAGTATCGGCCCAGAGACCCGCCTTCGCCACCGGTGTTCCTCCTGATATCTGCGCATTTCACCGCTACACCAGGAATTCCAGTCTCCCCTACCGAACTCTAGCCTGCCCGTATCGACTGCAAGCCCACAGTTGAGCTGTGGGTTTTCACAGTCGACGCGACAAGCCGCCTACGAGCTCTTTACGCCCAATAAATCCGGACAACGCTCGCGCCCTACGTCTTACCGCGGCTGCTGGCACGTAGTTGGCCGGCGCTTCTTCTGCAGGTACCGTCACTTACGCTTCGTCCCTGCTGAAAGAGGTTTACAACCCGAAGGCCGTCATCCCTCACGCGGCGTCGCTGCATCAGGCTTCCGCCCATTGTGCAATATTCCCCACTGCTGCCTCCCGTAGGAGTCTGGGCCGTGTCTCAGTCCCAGTGTGGCCGGTCGCCCTCTCAGGCCGGCTACCCGTCGTCGCCTTGGTAGGCCATCACCCCACCAACAAGCTGATAGGCCGCGAGCCCATCCCAAGCCGAAAAACTTTCCACACACCACCATGCGGCAGCATGTAATATCCGGTATTAGCCCCGGTTTCCCGGGGTTATCCCAAAGCCTGGGGCAGGTTGCTCACGTGTTACTCACCCGTTCGCCGCTCGAGTACCCCGAAGGGCCTTTCCGCTCGACTTGCATGTGTTAAGCACGCCGCCAGCGTTCGTCCTGAGCCAGGATCAAACTCTCCAACAAAAACTTGTGAAGAAATCAAACCCGGCATATAAAATGCCAAGGAATCACCAACCAGAAAACCACCACAAACGCGGCAGTCAACCAGCCGGGAACCAAACAAACTTTGGCACTGGCTTATCAAGCACCCTGTTGAGTTCTCAAAGAACAAACACACACCAGCAGAACCACCCACACCAAGCAGGCAACCCCACCAGGGCCATCCGTCCCACCCGACTTCCGCCGGGCACTTTTACTACCTTACTCCGACTCTTTCGCCCCGTCAAACCGGGTTTTTCCGGATCGTGGTGCTTCGTGCCGGTTTGACCACCTGGCTGAGCGCGCGGTGTCACCCGTGCGTTCGAACCTGGTTTTGCAGGCCGGCCGCGACGTCTCCGTCGGCTCGCCCGGTGCCCTGCGGTCATCAACCCTAGCCGGTCGGTCCCGCCGCTCCAAATCGGCCCCGGCCCTGCCGGTGCGATCCTCGCGGCCCCGCCCGCCAGCTCCGTTCGGTGCGAACACCCGGACCTGGAGGTTGTCCCACAGTTCCGGCCGGTCACCTCGGCTGCGTTTGCGGCTCCGGTGTTTCCGTCCGTTCCCCTGCGGGCAGAGAGAAAGTTACGCGCCCGCCCGATCAATCGTCAAATCGAGCGAACGCGTCCCACGTCACAACGTCGATCGACGCCTATCTGACCAGCTCAACCCCGGCAAACGTGCGCTTGCCGCGGCGTAGCACCAGGAACCGGCCGTGCAGCAGCGTCTCGGCCGGGACCACCGCCTCGACGTCCGACACCCGCTGATTGTTGAGGTAGGCGCCACCTTCGGCGATCGCCCGACGCGCCTCGTTGAGACTGCCGACAAGTCCCGACTCCTTCAACAACGCGGCCACCGCCGGCATCTCGCCGGTCACGGTCAGCAGGCCCGCCTCCCGCAACGCGGCGTGCAAGGTCTCCGGAGCCAGTTCGTCCAGTGACCCTCGGCCGAACAGGGCGTGGCTCGCGGCCACCGCCTGGGCCGCCTCCGCCGGACCGTGCACCAGCGCGGTGAGCTCCTCGGCCAACGCCCGCTGGGCGATCCGCGCCGCCGGCCGGGCCGCCGACTCCCGCTCCAGTTCGGCTATCGTCTCGCGATCCCGGAAGCTGAAGTAGCGCAGGTAGCGCCCGACGTCGCGATCGTCGACGTTGACCCAGAACTGGTAGAAGGCGTACGGGCTGGTCAGCGCGGCGTCCAACCAGACCGCGCCGCCCTCGGTCTTGCCGAACTTGGTGCCGTCCGACCGGGTGACCAGCGGCGTCGTGAAAGCGTGCACCGGGCCGGCTCCACGCCGGCGCACGTAGTCGACGCCTGCGGTGATGTTGCCCCACTGGTCGGAGCCGCCGAACTGCAGCAGGCAACCGTGCCGCCGGTGCAGCTCGAAGAAGTCGTTCGCCTGCAGCAGCTGGTAGCTGAACTCGGTAAAGCTGATGCCGCTGTCCAGCCGGGCCCGGACCACCTCACGGGCGAGCATCCGGTTGACCGGAAAGTGCTTGCCCACGTCCCGGAGAAACTCGACGACCGACATCGGCCCGGTCCAGTCCAGGTTGTTGACCGCCTGCGCCGCGACCGGCCCGGTGAACGAGACGAACGGCGCGAGCTGGTCGCGGATTCGGTCGACCCAGCCCGCCACCACCTCGGGCGGATTCAGGTTACGCTCACCCCCCTCCTTCGGGTCCCCGATCTGCCCGGTGGCCCCGCCGACCAGCAGCAGCGGCCGGTGTCCGGCGAGTTGCAGCCGACGGGCGGTGAGCACCTGGACCAGGTGGCCCACATGCAGGCTGGGGGCCGTCGGATCGAAGCCGACGTAGAAGGTGGTCGGGTCGCGCAGCTGCCGGCCCAGTTCGGTCACATCCGTGGCATCCTGGATCAGGCCTCGCCAGCGCAGCTCGTCCAGCACGTCGGGCGTACCGGCCGGGTCTTGTTCGTCCGTCACGGCGCGATTGTCCCTCATCGCGGACCAGCACGGACATCCGGTTTCCGACCTGCGGCGCAGCTCGCCCCGAACCCGTGAACCCATCGGGACCTGTCGTTGACCGGGCCAGGCCGAGCAGCCCCGGGCCAGGCCGGGCCAGGCCAGGCCGGGTCGGACGGCCCGCCGGGCAGGGCCGCCCGGCTCTGACCGGCGGGCCGCCGGGCGGAGTGCAATGAGAGTGCCGGCAGGGCAGTCGAGCGCCGGCGGAGGGAGCCGACGGTGAACACCATCGAGTCGACGACCGAGCAGCGTGACAGCCGGCAGCCGGTCACGGTCGAGCCCACCGAATCGAGCGGTCAGCCGGCGAAGCAGCCCGGGCTGACCGTGCGGCACGTCGACGGCGAACGGTACGCGGTGCAGGTCCGTGGCCACCAGATTGTTGTCGACCAGCCGGTCAGCGGCGGCGGCTCGGACAGCGCACCAACGCCGGTCGAGTTGTTCGTCGCCGCGCTCGCGTCGTGTGTGGCGTACTACGCCGGCCGCTACCTGGTCCGGCACGGCCTGTCCCGGGACGGGCTCGCCGTCGGTGCCCGGTACGTGATGGCGGCCGACCGGCCGGCCCGGGTGGCCGCGGTGCGGATCGAACTGAGCGTTCCGGACGAACTGCCGGCCGGACGCCGGGCGGCGCTGCTGGCCGTCGCCGCGCACTGCACGGTGCACAACACGTTGCTCGACCCGCCCGAGGTGGAGATCGAACTGGCCGCCGCCTGACCTGCGGCGAGGACGCCGGATCGGCCGGTGTCGGCGGTGGCACCGGCCGACTGAGCGGGTTTCACGTGGTCGATCACCACGCCGTGCCCGCAACGGACGGCTGTGGCAGGGTGGCACCGTGGCGATGACACCCGTGAGCCCGGCGGCGCGTGGCGCCCACCGAGCCGTCCGGCTCGAGGATGCCATCCACGCCTTGTTGGAACGCCGGCTACGGCGACGAGGTTGGGATCTGACGCTCATTCCGTACACCGGCTACGGCGCGCCGGGCTGGGTCCGGGTGATGGCCCGGGTGCTGCTGGGTCGGCCGGATCCCCCACATCGGCGGGCGAAGAAGGTCCGGGGCTGGCGCAGTTTCGCCACCCTGCCGGTCAAGGACGCGCCGGTGGTGATCGAAGCCGGCGGCAAGCGGCACGAGGTCCAGGCCGACCGGGGCGGGTTCGTGGACACCGTCGTGCCGGCCGATCTGGAGCCCGGCTGGACATCGGTACGGCTGCACAGCGGTGACTCCGAGCCGGTCGACGCGCCGGTACGTATCGTCGACCCGCAGGTCCGGTTCGGCATCATCTCCGACATCGACGACACGGTCATGGTGACCGCGCTGCCCCGGCCGATGCTGGCGGCGTGGAACACGTTCGTGTTGGACGAGCACGCCCGAGCCTCGGTCGCCGGAATGGCGGTGCTGTACGAACGCCTGGTAACCGCGCATCCGGGTGCGCCGGTGCTCTACCTGTCCACCGGTGCCTGGAACGTCGCGCCGACCCTGAGCCGCTTCCTGTCCCGGCATCTCTACCCGGCCGGCCCGCTGCTGCTGACGGACTGGGGTCCGACCACCGAACGGTGGTTCCGCAGCGGTCGGGAGCACAAGCGCGCCAGCCTGGCCAGGTTGGCGGAGGAGTTCCCGCAGATCCGCTGGCTGCTGGTGGGCGACGACGGGCAGCACGATCCGGAGATCTACGCCGAGTTCGCGGCGCAGCACCCGGACAGCTTGGCGGCGGTGGCGATCCGTCGGCTCTCGCCGACCCAGGCGGTCCTGGCCGGCAATCTACCGGCACCGGCCGGTGAGACCTCCAGGGCTGCCGGGCCGGGTGGCCGGCGGTGGTTGTCCGCGCCCGACGGTGCCGGCCTGGCACACCTGCTGCGCGAGGCGCGGCTGCTGTGACCGCTGCCGGAGCCGGCGGCTCAGCTGACCAGCGGCTCAGTCTGGGGGCGGGGCGTCCGCCGGGCCGGCCTCGACGAGGCGCTGTCGGAGCCGGTCTCGGATCTGCTCCGCGGTGTAGGCCCGGCGGCGTCGTTCGGCCCGGACGACGACCGCTCCGGTCGCGGCGACCCCGACGAACGCGGCCAGGCCCATTACCTTCCACCAACGCATCGGCCTAGGGTAGTCGAGTGACCGGCGAACCACTCTCCCTCGACGCGGCGGTCGAGCTGACCCGCACCGGTGACCTGTGGCTGTTTCGCGGGCGAACGATGCCCGACCGGGCGATCCAGATGACCACCAACAGCCCGGTGAACCACGTGGGGATGGCGGTGGTGATCGAAGATCTCCCGCCGCTGCTGTGGCACGCCGAGCTCGGTCGGTCACTGCCGGACATGTGGTCGGGCAGCCACCACAGAGGGGTGCAGCTGCACGACCTGCGCGACGCGGTCACGGTCTGGGCACGGCGCTACGGTCAGCGGGCCTGGCTGCGGCAGTTGGAGCCGCCCGCCGACAGCGCGATGGAGGATGCCGTGCTACGGACCGTCGCCCGGTTGGACGGCACCCCGTTCCCGTCCACCGCCGCGCTGGCCTGGCGGTGGCTGCGGGGTCGTACCCCGTCCGTACGGCGGGCGCCGCTGGCCGGCGCGGTACGCGAACGGTTGGCCAGCTGGTTGCCGCCGGCTGGTCGGGGTACGGGTGGCGCCGAGGCAGCCGAGGGGTCGGGTGGCGCCGGACCGTCGGCTGACGGTGCTGCCGGACGGACGGATCTGGAGAGTGTCTACTGCGCCGAGGTGGTCGCGGTGACCTACGAGGCGATGGGGCTGCTGCCAACAGGCCGGCGAACCAACTGGTACGACCCGGGCCGGTTCTGGAGCGGTGACCGGCTCCGGCTGAGCGACGGTGCGCAGCTCGGGGTGGAGATCGCGGTCCGGGTTCCGTCGGCGACCGTCGGACGGCGGGCCGCCGACACATCGGGATGACCGGCGCCGACGACCGATCTGGAAGCGATCAGCCGGCTGGCGGGTCCGGCCGGGACCGATCCGCCCGGTGGGAACGGCGACTGGCGGTGCCGGTGCTGGTCGCGGCGCTGGCCTCGGTTCCGGCGGTGTTCCTCACCCTCGCCGGCGGGGCCCTGGCGACGGTCGGTGAGGTACTGCACTGGGCGAGCGGAGCGGTGCTGGTCGCCGAGACCGCCGTACTGCTGGCCTTCTCCGCCGACCGGCTGGCGTGGCTGCGGCGCAACCGAGGGCTGGTGACGCTGACCCTGATCGTGGTCCCGGTCACCATCCTGGCGTTGGGGCCGCTGCAGGTGTTCCGGTTGATCTACACGGTAGGCACGTTACGGCTGGTCCGGGCCCGACGGATCGTGCGCGCTGTGCTGGTGCTGCACGGCCGGTTCGGACCGAGCGGGCCGTGGGCGACCGCGTTCGCCCTCGGCGCCGGAGTACTGGTCGCCGCGTTCGTGGCGATCACGTTGGTGGATCCCACGTCCCGCTCCCGGATGCTGCTGCAGGACTGGTTCGGCTGGACCGGCAGCGGTCACGTGGTCGCGGTCTGCCTGGCCGGAGCGATCGTGTTCGGTGCCACCTGGGTGGCGCTGCGCAACCGTCGCCGGTCCGGGCAGAGCGACGACGCGGCGTCGGAGTAGTCCGTGCACCGTCGACGCAGGGCGGCCGGCCGCCGCCACTGCCGCGAGGGACAATGGTCGGGTGAGACCGTGGCTGCAGCTGACCAGCACTGACCTGATCGCCCAACTGCCGGCAGGCGAGGACCAGCAGGTGCACTTTCCGGAGGCTCTGGTCGAGGCGGTGATCGACGAGTACACCACGCCCGGGCAGGCGGTGCTGGACCCGTTCGCCGGCTATGGCACCACACTGGTGACCGCGGCGCGGATGGGTCGACGGGCGACCGGCGTCGAACTGCTGCCCGACCGGGTCGCGCTGATCCGGCAGCGGCTCGCCGGGGCGGCCGGTGCCGAGATCGTCGACGGTGACGCCCGGAAGTTGATCGGTCTGGTCGACGGGCCGTTCGACCTCTGCCTGACCTCGCCGCCCTACATGGACGCGACGGACCATCCGGAGAACCCGCTCAACGCCTACGAGACCCTCGACGGTGACTACACCAGCTATCTCGACGAGATCGGTGACGTGTTCGGTCAGGTCGCCCAGTTGCTGCGGCCGGGCGGCCACGCCGTGGTCAACGTGGCGAACATGCGGGTCGACGGTCGGGTGACCACCCTCGCCTGGGACGTGGGTCGGGTGATCCGCGCCCATCTCACTCTGCTTCAGGAGTCGTTCCTGTGTTGGGACCACCAGCCCGACTGGCTGACCGGCGACTACTGTCTGGTCTTTCAACGGCCGAGCTGAGCGGGCGGTTCTCGGCGTCGGCACGGTCGCCGTCGTCCCGCGAGGACCGGCGCAGCCGTACACCACTGATGGCGTGGTGGTCGACGGAGGCGACGGTGATGGTCCAGCCGTCGACCCGGACCGACTCGCCCGCGTCGGTGGGAATGTGGCCGAGCCGGGCCAACACCAGACCCGCCACGGTGGTGTAGTCGCCGTCAGGGCGGCCGGGCAGGTCGACCCCGATGTCCGGCAGGTCGTGCACGGGGAAGGTCCCGGGGACCAGCATGGTGCCGTCCGGCTCGGTGCGTACGGCGCGGATGTCCCGGTCGGTCTCGTCGTAGATCTCGCCGACGATCTCCTCCAGTACGTCCTCCAGGGTGACGATGCCGTCGACGGCACCGCGTTCGTCGACGACCAGCGCGATGTGCTGGCGGTGTGTCTTGAACCGGCGCAACGCGTCGACCACCGGCAGCGACTCGGGCAGCAGCATGGGCGGGCGGGCCACCGCGTCGACCGGCCGGTCATCGGGTACGCCGACCAAATCACGCAGGTGGATCACGCCTACGGTGTCGTCCAGCATCCCGTTACGGACCACCGGCGCGCGGGAGTGCCCGGAGGTGGCCAGCACGATCCGGGCCGCCTCGGCAGACGTCCCGCTGTCCAGGGTGAAGACCTCCAGCCGGGGCACCAGCACCGCCCGCAGCCGCCGGTCGGCGATCTCCAGTGCCCCGGAGATGATGGTCTGCTGTTCGGCGGTGAACGCCCGGTGACCGGCCACGATGTCGCGCAGTTCGTCCGGGCTGATCTCGTCGCGGGTCGCCTTCGGATCGCCGCCGACGAGGCGGACCACGAGGTCGCTGGTGGCACCGAGCGCCCAGACCGCCGGCCGGGCCAGGCTGGCCATCATGTCGAGAGGCCGGGCCACCGCCAGCGCCCACCGCTCGGCCCGCTGCATGGCCACCCGCTTCGGGGCCAGTTCGCCGAAGACCAGTGTGACGAAGGTCAGCACCAGGGTGATCAGCACGATGGCCACCGGCTCCGCAGCCCGGCCGAGCACGTCCAGCGCCGGCACCAACGGCTGGGCCAGCGACACCGCGGCGGTGGCCGAGGCCAGGAACCCGGCCAGAGTGATGCCGATCTGAATGGTGGCGAGGAACCGGTTCGGGTCCTTGGCGAGCTTGGCCAGGACCCGACCCGTCCGGCGGGACCGTTCCAGCCGCTGCACCTGGCTGTCGCGCAGCGACACCAGGGCGATTTCGCTACCGGCGAAGACCGCGTTCAGCACCACCAGGATCCCGACCAGCGCGAGTTGTGTTCCGTACCCCTGCACGTACGCACCTTCCATCGCCGCCGTCGTGACCCGGATTCCGTCGCCGGTGTGCTGCGGCCTGCTTTGCCCACCCGGGCCGAATGCGAATCCTGCCATCCGTCCGGGTCACCGGGCCCCTCGGGCCGCCGGTCACCTGGCATCCGGCGGCTCTGTGCCCGGCGGCGGGCGAGGACCCCCCCTAGCATTTTCTCAGCAAGATTTCGTAGTGTCGGGTCGTATGAGCTGGAAGCATCACCTTGCCGTACGGATCGCCCGGTCGACCGGAATGCAGATCACCCGCCGGGGCGGCCGTCCCGCCTTCGTCCGCCGCCCGCACCGACTGCTGCGCCAACCGGTGTTCATTCTGTCGTCGGTCCGGTCGGGGTCGACACTGCTGCGAATGATGCTGAACAGCCACTCTTCGCTCTACGCTCCGCACGAGCTGCATCTGAGCAAGTTGCGGGTGGAGTTTAGTGACCACTACATCACGGACAGCATGGGCGAGTTGGGCTGGGACGCTCAGGAAGTCACCCACCTGCTGTGGGACCGGGTGTTGGACGCGGCGTTGCAGCGCAGTGGCAAACAGGTCCTGGTCGAGAAGACTCCGCACAACGTGTTCATCTGGCCCCGGATCGCCCAGGTGTGGCCGGACGCGCGGTTCGTGTTCCTACTACGCCACCCGGCCGCGATCCTCGACTCGTGGACCAGGGCCCGACCCCAGCAGACGCCGCAGGAGGCGGCCGAGAGCGTCGGCCGGTACCTGACCAAACTCGCCGAGGCACGCCGGGTACTTCCCGGACACACGGTCCGCTACGAGGATCTGGCGGCCGATCCGACGACCGAGACCCGGCGCATCTGCGAGTTCCTCGGTCTGGAGTGGGAATCGGACATGGTGGAGTACGGCCGGTTCGACCATGGCCGGATCAAGGCCGGGCTGGGTGACTGGACCGGGCGGATCCGTACCGGCACGGTCCAGCCGCCCCGGGAACTGCCGGCCGACGTGGCGCTGCCGGGTCCGCTGTTCGAGGTTGCCCAGGGCTGGGGCTACCCGGCGCGGCGGGACGACTGAAGGCCGAGGTGCACTGCGGCGGTGGCCTTGCGGAACGCCTCGACGGCACCGACCGGATCGCCGGTGTCGGCCAGCACGTCACCGAGCTCGGCCCAGGCCCGGGACGCCTGTCGCGAGGCGCGCAGCCCGCTGAGGGTCGCGGCGGCGCCGGCGAACATCTCCCGGGACTCGGTGATGTCGCCGGCGGCGGCCAGCGCGGCGGCCAGCGCGGTCTGCGCCCGGGCCCGCTCCAGGTGTGCCTGCCCGCCGAGTTCGGCCAGCGACCGCCGGGCGCTGCGCACCGCGCCGGCCACGTCGCCGTCCAGCAGCAAGGTGCGGGACAGTTCGGTCAGTACTTGACATCCTCGCCGCCCTAAACGGCGGCGATTCCAGCCACGCCGCGCGTGACACGCGCGGTGTTCTGGTGGGTTACCGTTTCACCGCGCGGTGCCGGGACGGGTCCCGGTCCTACCCGCGCTCCACGGTCGTTGAAGTCCGCCTGCCCGGCGGCCTTGATGTTGATCGCGGCGTTGACGTCCCGGTCGTGGAGACTGCCACACGGACAGACCCACGACCGGACGTTCAACGCCATCTGCTCGTTGATCCGGCCGCAGTCCGAGCACATCCGGGTGGACGGGAGCCACCGGTCCACCCGGGCGAACGTGCGTCCGGACCTCGCCGCCTTGTACTCCAGCATGGCGACGAACGACGACCATCCGGCGTCGTGGACGGACTTGGCGAGCCTCGTGCGGCCGAGACCGACGACACACAGGTCCTCGACGTACACCGCTTGATTCTCGCGGATGATCGTCGTGGACAGCTTGTGCTGCCAGTCCCGCCGGGTGTCGGCCACCCGGGCGTGCGCCCTGGCGACCTTCACGACGGCCTTCCCACGGCGGTTGCTGCCCCGCTGTCTGCGGGACAGGGCCTGTTGCAGCCGTTTGAGCTTGCGGGCCGCGCGGCGCAGGAACCTGGGCGCGGCCACCTTCGTGCCGTCCGACATGACCGCGAAGTGCGTCAGCCCCAGATCGATCCCCACCTCGGCATCGGTCGGCGGCGACGGCTCGTCCGTGGCCCGCACGACGAACGAGGCGAAATACCGTCCGGCGGCGTCCCGGATGACCGTCACGGACGACGGGTCCAACGGCAAAGACCGGGACCAGCGCACCGTGAGATCGCCGATCCTCGGCAGCCGCAGACGGCCGTTGTCCAGCACCGTGAACCGGGAGTTACGGGTGAAGCGGATGGCCTGCCGGTTGTCCTTACGGGACCGGAACCTCGGCGGGGCCACCATGCGGCCCTTGCGTCTGCCGGTGATCGAGGCGAAGAAGTGCGGTAGGCGGTGTTGAGGTCCGCGAGGGCCTGCTGCAACACCACCGCCGACACCTCACCCAGCCACGCCCGCTCCGGAGTCGCCTTGGCCCGCGTGATGACCCGCTTCGACAGCTCGGCGTCCGACACGTACGGCAGACCCTGCTCGTGGGCGGTCCGCCGGAGGCGCAGCCCGTCGTTGAACACCACCCGGGCGCATCCGAACGCCCGGGCCAGCGCGATCTGCTGGCCGGGTGTCGGGTAGACCCGGAACTGGTACCGGAGCTGCACGAACCACACAATATCATATTGGTCTATGGCGGAAGTCGAAGACGTCCGTACCGGCAGGCACCGTGTTTTCGCGATGCATGTTCACTTGGTTTTCGTGACGAAGTTCCGGCACACGGTGTTCGCCGACCGGCACCTGACCCGCATGGAGGCGATCATGCGGGACGTGTGCACGGACTTCGAGGCCGAGCTGGTCGAGTTCAACGGCGGCCACAACCATGTCCACCTGCTGGTCGACCACCCACCCAAAGTCGCCGTTTCCCGCCTGGTCAACTCACTCAAGGGCGTCTCGTCGCGCCGCCCGCGGCAGGAGTTCCCCGACCTCGCACGCCACTACCACCGGGCCAACAAGCTCTGGTCGGGCTCGTACTTCGCCGGCTCCGTCGGCGGCGCACCACCAAGCATCGTGAAGCAGTACATCGAGCAGGAAAACCGGCCAGGTTAGAGCACTGCTCGGACCCTGGCGGCCCTCCCAGCGCGGGCCTTCACCCCCGGCCTGAAGGCCGGAGCACTGGCCCGCATTCCGGTAGCTGACCGACAGGCTTCCCCGAGCCAGCTCCCGCTGGGTCATGCTGCGCGCGACCCGCAGGGCTCGCAGCCGCCGGGGGAAGTCCGGGTGAACTTGTTGACTCATGTCCGGCCCCCTGGCTGACAGTCAACTGCCTACTCTTCCAGAGTCAACAGCTCCGGAGGTCGCCCGTGTCCGAGCCCTCGTACCACCCCGGTCCACGGCTCTCCCGACAGGAGACCGCAGTGCTTGTCGCCTACCTGTCCGGGCTGACCATGGTCGCCTCCGCCCGTCGCGTCGGCGTCGGTCTCGGCACCGCGAAGCAGTACCTCGAGCGGGTCAAGCGCAAGTACGCCGCCGCCGGCCGCCCGGCACAGACGAAACTGGAGCTTGCCCGGCGGGCCGTCGAGGACGGCCTGCTGCCGTGGGCGGAGCAGCCGTCATCCGGGCACGTTCGGTGACCCGGTCCGGCCGCCGCGCGGCCGGGGAGCGGCCCGGCGGTACGCGCTGACCGTCGGCTCGCCGGCCAGCCAGAAGCGCCATGGCGTGTGCGGAGCCGCGCCCACCCCCACCCGGGGGCCGGTGCGGACAGCCCCGGCCGGGACCGGCACCGGCGATGGCGTCAGCGACAGCGGGCCGGTGCCGTCGAGCACCGACGTACCGTTCGCCGTGCCGTCCAGCCCGAGCGCGGCCATCAACCGGGCCGGACCACGGGCCAGGTCCCGGTCCGGCACCCGCAGGCCACGGCGCCGCCGGGCCGCCCCGTGACCGGCGACGATCTCGCCGGCCCGCAGCAGCACCGCCGCCGCCTGTCCCGGCGGGCCGGTGACCACGTTGCCGCACCAGTGCATGCCGTAGCTGAAGTAGACGTACAGGTGACCGGACGGCCCGAACATCGGGGCGTTACGCGGCGTACGGCCCCGGTGGGCGTGCGAGGCGGGGTCGGCGCCGACCCCGGCGTACGCCTCGACCTCGGTGAGCCGGACCTCGACATCGCCGACGGCGACCCGGCAGCCCAGCAACGCGCGGGCCGCGACGTCGACCGGTCCGGCGAGCACCGTCGCGAGATCGCCGACCGGCGCGGGTGGTCTCATGGTGCCAGCACAGCACAGCGACCCAGCACACCACCGCCCGGGAGCGACCGATGAGTCCCGCCGCCACCCCGCCACCGCCGTACTACCTGGTGGTCTTCGCCTCCACCCGCACCGACGACGACCACGGCTACGCGGCCACCGCCCGCCGGATGCTGGAACTCGCCGACGCGCAGCCAGGCTTCCTGGGCGTGGACAGTGCCCGGGACCCCGACGGGGTCGGCATCACCGTCTCCTACTGGCGTGACGAGGAGTCGATCGCCGCCTGGCGTCGACACGTCGAACATCTGATCGCCCAGGCCGATGGCCGGGCCCGGTGGTACGCCAGCTTCGCGGTGCACGTGGCCCGGGTGGAGCGGGCCTACCGGTTCCCGCCGCCCACCCGGTGACCCGACCTGGCCGCCGGCCAGGTCAGCGGGGCACCACCGACTCCGCCGCCCACTGCCGCCACCCGCTCAGTTGCTCCGTCACGGCAACCAACTGGTCGGACACCGGACCGGGGCCGGTCGAGCCCGGCGTGGTCCGCACCGCGAGCGCCGACCGCACCGAGAGTACGTCCCGGACGCCGGCGTCCAGGTGCTCGCTGACCAGCCGCAGGTCGTCGTCGGAGACCTCGTCGAGCGCGCACTCCCGGGCCGAGCAGAGCGCGACCAGCTTGCCGGTGACCTCGTGCGCGTCCCGGAACGGCACACCCTTGCGGACCAGCCAGTCCGCCACCTCGGTGGCCAGGGTGAACCCGGCCGGGGCGGCGGCGGCGAGCCGGTCCACCCGTACCGTCATGGTGGAGATCATCCCGGCCAGGGCCGGCAGCAGCAGCTGCAGGGTGTCGACGGCGTCGAACGCCGGCTCCTTGTCCTCCTGCATGTCCCGGTCGTAGGTCAGCGGCAGCCCCTTGAGCATGGTCAGTACGGCCACCAGCCCGCCGACGAGCCGGCCGGACTTGCCCCGGGCCAGCTCGGCGATATCGGCGTTCTTCTTCTGCGGCATGATCGACGACCCGGTGGCGAAGGCGTCGTCCAGCTCCACCCAGCCGAACTCCTGCGAGGTCCAGAGCACCACCTCCTCCCCCAGCCGGGACAGGTGCACCCCGACCATCGCGGTGACGAAGAGGAACTCGGCGGCGAAGTCCCGGTCGGCGACCGCGTCCATCGAGTTGGCGAACGAGGTCCGGAACCCCAGCTCCTTGGCGACCGCGACCGGATCCAGCGGAAGGCCGGAGCCGGCCAGCGCGCCGGCACCCAACGGTGACACGGCGGTACGGGCGTCCCAGTCGCGCAACCGGTCCAGGTCGCGCAGCAGCGGATGGACGTGGGCCAGCAGCCAGTGCCCGAACGTCACCGGCTGGGCGTGCTGCACGTGGGTCATCCCGGGCGCGGGGGTCTCCAGGTGCCGCTCGGCCTGCTCGACCAGGGCAGCGGCCAGCTCGACCAGCTGTGCGGCCAGGCCACGGGCGTGGTCGCGCAGGTACAGCCGCAGGTCGGTGGCGACCTGGTCGTTACGGGACCGGCCGGCGCGCAGCTTGCCGCCGAGCGAGCCGAGCCGCTCCAGCAGGCCGCGTTCCAGCGCGGTGTGCACATCCTCGTCGTCCACGGTCGGCCGGAACGACCCGGAGGCGCAGGCCGCCTCCAGGTCGTCCAACGCGGCCAGCATCCGGCCCAGTTCGTCCGGGTCGAGCAGGCCGGCGGCGGCCAGCACCCGGGCGTGCGCCCGGGAGCCGGCGATGTCGTACGGGGCCAGCCGCCAGTCGAACTGGACGCTGACCGACAGGCGGGCCAGCGCCTCGGCCGGCCCGCCGGCGAAGCGGCCACCCCACAGGCTGGTGCGGTTCGGGCTGGCGGTGTTCTCGGTCAGGCTCTTGTCGTCCACGGCGACCATTGTCGGGGTCAGGCTCCCGAGCCGGGCAGCCGGGTTTGCCCACCGGGGCCGGCGAGCCGGGTGTCGCGGGCGGTGGCCAGCCGGCTGGACAGCCCCCACAGCTGCACGAAGCCCTTCGCCTGGCTCTGGTCGAAGGTGTCACCGGTGTCGTAGGTGGCCAGGTTGAAGTCGTACAGGCTGGCCTCGGAACGCCGGCCGACGACGACCGGCCGGCCGCCGTGCAGCACCATCCGGATCTCGCCGGTGACGTGCCGCTGCGTCTCGTCGATGAACGCGTCGAGGGCCTGCTTGAGCGGGGAGAACCACAGGCCGTCGTAGACCAGCTCGCCCCAGCGCTGGTCCACGGTCCGCTTGAACCGGGCCACCTCGCGCTCCACGGTGACGTTCTCCAGCTCCTGGTGGGCGGTGATCAGCGCGATCGCGCCCGGTGCCTCGTACACCTCGCGGCTCTTGATCCCGACGAGCCGGTCCTCGACCATGTCCAGCCGCCCGATGCCCTGCGCGCCGGCGCGCCGGTTGAGCTCCACCACCGCCTGGTACGGGGTGACCGTCTCGCCGTCGACCGCCACCGGCACGCCGGCGTCGAAGGTGATGGTCACCTCGTCGGCGTCGCGCGGCGCGGCCGGGTCGGCGGTGTACGCGTACAGGTCCTCGATCGGGGCGTTCCAGATGTCCTCCAGGAAGCCGGTCTCCACCGCCCGGCCCCACAGGTTCTGGTCGATCGAGTACGGCGACTTGTGCGACACGTCGATCGGCAGCCCCTTCTCCTCGGCCAGCGCGATCGCCTTGTCCCGGGTCCAGGCGAAGTCGCGGGCCGGGGCGACCACTTTCAGCTCCGGCGCGAGCGCGCCGATGCCGACCTCGAAGCGAACCTGGTCGTTGCCCTTGCCGGTGCAGCCGTGCGACACCACGGTGCCGCCGTGCTTACGGGCCGCCGCGACCAGATGCTTGACGATCAGCGGCCGGCTCAGCGCCGACACCAGCGGGTACCGGTCCATGTAGAGGGCGTTGGCCCGCAGCGCCGGCAGGCAGAAGTCGGCGGCGAACTCGTCCCGGGCGTCGACCACCTCGGATTCGACGGCGCCGCAGTCCAGCGCCCGCTGCCGGATGACGTCCATGTCCTCGCCGCCCTGGCCGACGTCGACCGCGACGGCGATCACCTCGGCGCCGAGTTCCCCGGCGAGGTACGGAATGGCGACCGAGGTGTCCAGGCCGCCGGAGTAGGCGAGTACCACCCGCTCAGTCATGATGTCGTGCTCCTCGTTGAATGTGCGTATCGGGAAAATCAGGTGGTGGTCGGGCGGTTCGGCGGGGGTGGTCGGGCGGTTCAGGTGGTGGTCGGGCCGGGCGGGGTGGCGGCCCAGGTGGAGAGCTTTCCGGCCAGGTCGGCACCGCCGGCCGGGTCGCGGGCGACGACCAGGATGGTGTCGTCACCGGCGATGGTGCCGACCACGTCCGGCAGCCCGGACCGGTCCAGCGCGCTGGCCAGGAACTGCGCCGCACCCGGTGGGGTACGCAGCACGCAGATGTTGCCACTGGCGTCGACTCCGGTGAGCAGCTCGTGCAGCAGCCGGACCAGGCGGGCCGGGGCCTGCTCGGCGGGCCGCAGCGTCGGATTGCCGTCCTCGGGAATCAGGTAGACCGCTGGGCCGCCGTCGCGGCCGCGTACCTTGACCGCGCCGAGTTCCTCCAGGTCCCGCGACAGGGTCGCCTGGGTGACCTGCATGCCGTCGCCGGCGAGCAGTTCGGCCAGCTCGGTCTGCGACCGAACCGCCCTGGCCCGGATCAGCTCGGTGATCCGGGCGTGCCGGGCGGTCCGGGTCGCCGGCCCGGTCACGACGGCCCGTCCTGCTGGCGCAGCAGCCAGGTGAGCAGCGCCTTCTGCGCGTGCAGCCGGTTCTCCGCCTGGTCGAACACGGCGCTGCGCGCGCCGTCGAGCACCTCGTCGGTGATCTCCTCACCCCGGTGGGCGGGCAGGCAGTGCAGCACGATCGCCTCCGGCGCGGCGGCGTCGAGCAGATCCTGGTTGACCTGGTACGGCCAGAACGGAGTACGCCGGTCCCGCCCGTCGGCCTCCTGGCCCATCGACGTCCAGGTGTCGGTGGCCAGCACGTCGGCGCCGTCGACCGCCTCCCTCGGGTCCCGGATGACCTGCACCGACCCGCCGGTCCAGGCGGCGATCTCCCCGGCCCGGGAAACCACCGACGGGGACGGGTCGTGCCCGGTCGGCCCGGACACCCGCACATGCATCCCGGCGGTGGCCCCGGCAAGCAGGTAGGAACTCGCCATGTTGTTCGCGGCGTCGCCGACGTACGCCAGGGTCCGTCCGCTGGTGGCGCCGCAGTACTCCCGCACGGTCAGCAGGTCGGCGAGCAGCTGGCAGGGGTGGAACCCGTCGGTGAGCGCGTTGACCACCGGCACGCTCGCCCCTGCCGCGACCTCGGCGAGCCGGTCGTCGCCGAAGGTACGCATCACGATCGCCGACACGTACCGCGACAGCACCCGACCGGCGTCGGCCAGGGTCTCCCCGCGACCGAAGTGGGTGGTCTGGGTGTCCACCACGATCGGGTTGCCGCCCAGCTCGGCGATGCCGACGTCGAACGACAGCCGGGTCCGCAGGCTCTGCTTGTCGAACAGCACCGCGACCGAGCGAGGGCCGGCCAGCGGCCGGTGGCCGTACCGGTCCGCCTTCATCTCGGCGGCCAGATCCAGCACCGCCGACTGCTCGGCCGGGCTCAGGTCGTCGTCGCGCAGCAGGTGCCGGATCACGACGCCGCTCCAGTGGTCGCCGCAGCGTCGGCGACGGCGGTGAGGACCGCCGGCAGCGCGGCCAGGAACTCGTCGGCCTGCTCCGCGGTGAGAATCAGCGGCGGAGCCAGCCGGATCAGATCCGGCTGGGCCGGATTGACCAGGAACCCGGCGTCGCGCAGCCCGGCCGCGACCGCGGCCGAGACGGGCGCGGTGAGCACCACGCCGAGCAGCAGACCGGCGCCCCGTACCCCGGCGATCAGCGGGTGGCCGAGCGACTCGACGCCCCGGCGCAGCTGCTCGCCGACCCGCTTGACGTGGTCGAGCAGCCCTTCGGCGGCGATGGTGCGCAGCACGGCGAGGGCGGCGGCGCAGCAGACCGGATTGCCGCCGAAGGTGCTGCCGTGACTGCCCGGGGTGAGCAGCGCGGCCGGAGTACCCACGCCACCGACCTGGGTGTCGGCGAAGGCGATGCAGGCACCGATCGGCAGCCCGCCGCCGAGACCCTTCGCCAGGGTGACGACGTCCGGGGTGATCCCGTCGGCCTGGTGGGCGAACCAGTGGCCGGTCCGTCCCACCCCGGTCTGCACCTCGTCGAGGGTGAGCAGGGCACCGTGCCGGCTGGTGATCTCCCGGGCGGCGGCCAGGTAGCCCGGCGGCGGCACCACCACGCCGGCCTCACCCTGGATCGGCTCCAGGATCACCATGGCGGTGCGGTCGGTGACGGCGGCGGCGAGCGCGTCGATGTCGCCGTACGGCACGTGGCTGACCTCGCCGGGCAGCGGCCGGAACGGGTCGGCCTTGGCCGGCTGTCCGGTCAACGCCAGGGCGCCCATGGTCCGGCCGTGGAAGCCGTCGTGGGTGGCGACGACGTGGGTCCGACCGGTACGCCGGGACAGTTTGAACGCGGCCTCGACCGCCTCGGCCCCGGAGTTGCAGAAGAACGCCGCGCCGGGGCGTCCGGTGAGGGCGAGCAGCAGTTCGGCCAGGGCCACCGGCGGTTCGGCGACGTAGAGGTTCGAGACGTGTCCCAGGGTGCCGATCTGCCGGGTGACCGCCTCGACGACCGCCGGGTGGGCGTGTCCGAGCGAGTTGACCGCGATGCCGCCCAACAGGTCGAGGTAGCGTCGGCCGTCCTCAGCGACGACGGTCGCGCCCTCGCCGCGCACCAGCGCCAGCGGCGGTGTGCCGTAGTTGTCCATCAACGATGCGGACCAGCGGTCCCGCAGCGAGGCCATTCAGGACTCCCCGTCGTTCGTCGGATCGGTGACCATGGTGCCGAAGCCCTCCGAGGTGAAGACCTCCAGCAGGGTGGAGTGGGCCACCCGGCCGTCGACCACGTGCGCGGCGGGCACCCCGCCGCGCACCGCCCGCAGACACGCCTCCATCTTCGGCACCATGCCGGCGGCCAGGGTGGGCAGCAGGTCGGCCAGGTCGTCGGCGGTGATCCGGCTGATCAGGCTGCCGGTGTCGGGCCAGTCGGCGTACAGGCCGGGCACGTCGGTGAGGACGACCAGCTTGCGGGCCCGCAGCGCGACGGCCAACGCCGCAGCGGCCGTGTCGGCGTTGAGGTTGTGCAGTACGCCGTCGACGTCGGGTGCGACCGTGGAGATCACCGGGATGCGCCCGGCGGCGATGATGTCGGCGACCGCCGACGGGTTGACCGTGTCGACGTCGCCGACCTGGCCGACGTCGACCGGCTCACCGTCGACCCAGGCGGGCCGACGCACGGCGGTGAACAGCCGGGCATCCTCACCGGACAGCCCGACGGCGTACGGTCCGTGCTCGTTGATCAGGCCGACGAGTTCCCGGCCGACCTGACCGACGAGCACCATCCGGACCACGTCCATCGCTTCCGGGGTGGTGACCCGCAGGCCGCCCTTGAACTCGCTGGCGATGCCGAGCCGGCGCAGCATGCTGGAGATCTGCGGGCCGCCGCCGTGTACCACCACCGGGCGGATGCCGGCGTACCGCAGGAACACCATGTCGGCGGCGAAGGCCCGCTGCAGCTGCGGATCGATCATGGCGTTGCCGCCGTACTTGACCACGATCGTCGCGCCGTGGAAGCGGGCCAGCCAGGGCAGCGCCTCGATCAGGGTGGCGGCCTTGGTCTGGGCGACGCTGAGATCGCGGCTCAGCGTGCCGTGCGGCGCGGTCGGCCGGGTGGTGTCGGTCATGTCGAGTACGCCGAGTTCTCGTGCACGTACGCGTGCGACAGGTCGTTGGTCCAGATGGTCGCGGTGGCGGCACCGGCGTGCAGGTCGATCCGGATGTGCACCTGCCGGCCGGTCAGGTCGACCTGGTCGCGGGGTGCGGCGGCGGCCCCGTCCCGGCAGATCCACACGTCGTTGATCGCCACGTCGAGCTGGTCGGGGTCGAACACCGCGCTGGTGGTGCCGACCGCCGCGAGGATCCGCCCCCAGTTGGGGTCGTTGCCGTACAGCGCCGTCTTGACCAGGTTGTTGCGGGCCACCGCCCGGCCGACCTGCACCGCGTCGGTCTCGCTGGCCGCGCCGACCACCTCGATGGCGACCTCCTTGCTGGCGCCTTCGGCGTCGGCGATCAGTTGCCGGGCCAGGTCGGCGCAGGCGGCGGTGACCGCGGCGGTCAGCTCCCCGGCCGACGGGGTGACCCCCGAGGCACCGCTGGCCAGCAGCAGCACCGTGTCGTTGGTTGACAGGCAGCCGTCGGAGTCGACCCGGTCGAAGGTGGTGCGGCAGGCTTCGCGCAGTGCGGCGTCGAGGTCGGCGGGGTCGGCGAGCGCGTCGGTGGTCAGTACGCAGAGCATCGTCGCCATGGACGGGGCGAGCATGCCCGCGCCCTTGGCCATCCCGCCGACCCGCCAGGCCGGTCCGCCGGTGCCGGCCGGGCCGGCGTCGACGACGGTGGTCTTCGGCCGGGTGTCGGTCGTCATGATCGCCTCGGCGGCGGCCGGTCCGGCGTCGTCGGCCAGCCCGGCGACCGCCGCCGTCACCCCGGCGAGCAGCTTGTCCATCGGCAGCCGTTCGCCGATCAGCCCGGTCGAGCAGACCGCGACCTCACCGGCACCGACGTCGAGGCCGGTGCCGGTGCCGGTGCCGGACAGTGTCGCGGCGACGTGTTCGGCGGTGGCGTGGCTGTCCTGGAAGCCGCCCGGCCCGGTGCAGGCGTTGGCTCCGCCGGAGTTCAGCACCACCGCGCGCAGCTTGCCGGCGCGCAGGACCTGCCGGCTCCACCGCACCGGCGCGGCCTGCACCCGGTTGGCGGTGAACACCCCGGCGGCGGCCGTGGCCGGTCCGTCGTTGACGACCAGGGCGACGTCGGCGGCGCCGCCGCTCTTCAGCCCGGCGGCCACCCCGGCCGCCCGGAACCCGTTCGGCGCGGTCACCGTCATGGCGCGATCCCCAGAGCAGTCAGGCCGGTGGTCTCCGGCAGACCGAGCATCAGGTTGGCGCACTGTACTGCCTGACCGGCGGCGCCCTTGCCGAGGTTGTCGATGGCGCTGGTCACGATCACCCGTCCCGAGTCGACGTCGGTGGTCACCTGCAGGTGGCAGGCGTTGGATCCGAGGGTCGCGGCGGTGGCCGGCCAACTACCGGCGGGCAACAGGCGCACGAACGGCTCGTCGGCGTACGCGGCGGTCAGCGCCTCGCGCGCGGCGGCGGCCGGGTCGGCGGCGGTGTCGGCCGGGCGGGCCGTGACCGTGGCCAGGATGCCGCGCGGCATCGGAGCCAGCACCGGGGTGAAGGACAGGCTGGTCGCGCCGGTGGCCTGCTTGATCTCCGGGACGTGCTGGTGGGCGCCGACCTTGTACGGTGACAGGCTGCCCATCACCTCACTGGCCAGCAGGTGGGTCTTGGCGGACCGACCGGCACCGGAGGTACCGCTGGCGGCGACCACCACGACGTCGTCGGGGGCGACCACTCCGGCGGCGATCAGCGGCGCGAGCGCCAGGGTGGCGGCGACCGCGTAGCAACCGGTGGCGGCGACCCGGTCGGCGGCGGCGACCCGGTCCCGCTGGCCGGGCAGTTCCGGCAGGCCGTACGTCCATGCGCCGGTGTGCTGGCCGCCGTAGTAGCGGGACCAGGCGGCGGCGTCGGCGAGCCGGTGGTCGGCACCGAGGTCGACGACCTTGACGTCGGCCGGCAGGGTGGCGGCGAGCGCGGCCGACTCGCCGTGCGGCAGGGCCAGGAAGACCAGGTCCGCGGCGGCCAGGTCGGCCGGATCGGTGGCGACGAACACCAGGTCGAGGCCGGCCAGATGCGGGTGTACGGCGGCGACCGGCGCACCGGCCTGGCTGTGCGCCGTGGCGGCGACCAGGTCCAGCTCGGGGTGCCCGGCGATCAGCCGCAGCAGTTCTCCCCCGGCGTACCCGCTCGCGCCGGCGACGGCGACCCGGATGCCCATACCCACCTCCGCATTTCTATGCAGAGGACGGTATCAGGATGCATCCGGGCCGACAAGACCCTTTCCACCTGCCCGTCAGGCGCCCGCCGCTCCGCCCGTCAGGTGTCGACGACCTCCACGTCGCGCCAGAAGGCGACCCGGTCGCGGACCATGTCGGCCGCCGGCAGCGGTGCCGGGTAGTACCAGACCGCGTCGGCGCTGCGCTGACCATCGCGCTCCAGCGAGTAGTAGGACGCGTCGCCCTTCCATGGGCAGTGGGTGTGGGTGTCCGACTCACGTACCAGGTCGTCACGCAGCGACGACCGGGGAAAGTAGTGGTTTCCCTCGACGACGACCGTGTCGTCGCTCTCGGCGATCACGAGTCCGTTCCAGATGGCCTTCGGCATACTGCCAGACTAGCCACCACGCCTGTCGCGCATGGCTGGCGCGCAGCGGACAGTTCGACCACCGGCGCCCATCGTCCGTTATGGTCGGTGCACCGGTCGGGGCGACACGAGACCGCGAACGAGGTCTTCGTCAACCTCGACCAGTTCATCGTTGGCTTCTTCACCCTTCTGCGGGCGGCGCTTTCCCGACACGTACCGTCTCAAGCCGCTCGGCGCGACCGTGACGACCTCCCCGAGCTGCCCCGCGACGCACGCGGCATGACCAGTCAGATCCGCCGGCGGTGAGTTCGGGCCGCGCTATCCGGGTGTCACACCGAGCAGGATGAGCAGGCCGGAGACGGCGCCCAGGAGCACGGCGACGAAGCCCAGCCCTTCCCGGACGTGCCGGGTCACGACGGGAACCCGGCTCGGCGGCACCCCGGTGGCTGCGCCGCCCTGCCGGGTGCCGGTCCGGGCCCGTGGCTGCGCGCCGAGCAGCCGCTCGATCTTGTCGAGGCGGTGCAGGTGACAGCCGACCAGCAGACCCGACCCCAGGTAGGGGCAGTCGCCGTCACGCCACAGCGACTCACCGCAGCGCGCCGGTACGGCCAGGACCGCGTACGGCAGCCCGACGGTGAGCGTGAGGAACCAGCCCCAGTGCGGCTGACCACTGGCGAAGGCAGCGACGGCCGTCACGGCGATCGAGGCGCCGGCGGCAAGGCGTGTCCTGCGCCATCGAGGCATCGTCCGATCCTAGTCGGAGGGTCGACCGGGCCCGGCCCCGGCCCGGCTCTGGACCCGGCTTTGAACCCGGCTCTGGACCCGGCCCCGGCCCCGCCGGCCGGGCTCGGGGTGCGCTCGGCGACGGAACGGGCAGTCACCAGACACATAGATTCGCCTCTATCATTATCGGTCGACCCAGTGACCCGCCGGGTCGACCGATGAGGAGGTAGGCGTGCGTCCCAGCGACAATCACCCCGAACCGGCGGCACCCGCCCGGCGCACCCGGTCAGCCGGGCTGGCGGCGCTGGCCGGCGCTGCGGTCCTGGCGGTCACGATGACGACGGCGCTCGCCGTGGCCACCAGCGGTGACACCCCCACCGGGTCTGCCGCCCGGGACCGGCACCCGGCCACCTGGGTCGCCGCCTGGGCGCCCAGCCCGGTCGAGGGCAGCACCATCCCCTGGTCGGACTGCCCGGCCGGGGAGGGGCTGGCCGACCAGACGGTACGCAACGTCGCCTTCGTCAGCACCGGCGGCCGGGCCGTCCGGGTCCGGGTCACCAACACGTTCGGCACCCGGGCGCTGAAGATCGGCCGGGCCTCGGTCGCCGTACAGCACGACGGCGCGACCGCCGTGCCCGGCTCGATGCGGGAGCTGACCTTCGGCGGCAGCCACGAGGTCACCGTCGCCGCTGGCGGTCGGGCGCTGAGCGACCCGGTCCCGCTGCGGGTCGCCGCGCTGAGCACCCTGCTGGTCAGTGTGTACGTACCGGAGCCGACCGGACCGGTGACCAACCATCCGTTCACCGCCCAGGGCAACCATCTGGCGGCGGGCGACCGAGCCACCGCGCCGACCGCCGACGGGTACGCCGACACGCCGTGCTGGATGCTGGTCGACGGAATCGACGTACAGGCCGGCCACAGGATCGTCGGTAGCGTCGTTGCGCTCGGCGACTCGATCACCGACACCGCCAGCACCACCGGCAACGCCAACCGGCGCTGGCCCGATTACCTGGCCCGTCGCCTGCACGACCACCGCGGGCCCACCCTGTCGGTGGTCAACGCCGGACTCGGCGGCAACCGGCTGCTCGCCCCACGCGACGGCGAACCGTACTGGGGCGTGCCGGCGCTGGCCCGCCTGGAGCGCGACGTCTACGCCCAGACCGGGGTACGGGCGGTGATCCTCCTGGAAGGCACCAACGACATCGGCTACAGCGCCCCGGCCGCCGACATCATCGCCGGCTACCAGCAGGTCGTCGCACAGACCCGGGCCCAGGGGCTGCCGATCTTCGGCGGCACCGTGCCGCCGTTCGGCGGCTCGTTCCTGGACACCCCCGAACGGCAGGACATCTGGCGCGACGTCAACCACTGGATCCGCACCAGCGGCACCTTCGACGGGGTGATCGACTTCGCGGCGGCGCTGGCCGACCCGGCCGACCCGACCCGGCTGGCGACCGCCTACGACAGCGGTGACCACCTGCATCCCAACGACGCCGGCTGCGCGGCGATGGCCGACGCCGTCGACCTCGCCGCGCTGCTGCGGCGCTGACCACGGTCACCAGCGTGGCCTGCCCGGTCCGCCCCGACGACGGGCGGACCGGGGCGGGACTCAGGCGATGGCGGTCAGGCGCCGCGCAGCGTGGCCCCGAGCCGCGAGGCGGCCTCGGCGACCGCGCCGTCGCGGGCCGCCACCGCCTCCTCGACGGTCAGGGTGCGGTCCGGGGCCCGGAACACCAGCTTGTACGCCAACGACTTGCACCCGGCGCCGAGCTGCTCGCCGGCGTACACGTCGAAGAGCCGGACCGATTCGAGCAGCTCGCCGGCGCCGGCCACCAGCGCGGCGCGAACCTGCGCCGCCGGGGTGGCCTCGTCAACGACCAGCGCCACGTCGATCAACGCTGGCGGGAAGCTGGCGAAGTCCGGTGCCGGCACCACCGGGGCCGCCGGCACCGCGTCCAGGTCCAGCTCCATGGCACAGGTACGCCGGGGCAGTTCCAGCGCGGCGACCGCCGCCGGATGCAGCTCCCCGGCGTGGCCGACCACCACCCCGTCGACGAGCAGTTCGGCGCAGCGGCCGGGATGCCAGGGCGCGTACTCGCCGGCGCGGACCTCGACCCGATCAGCCGGGACGCCGGCGGCGTCGAGCACGGTCCGACCGGCCTCGACGGCGTCGGCCCAGCTGGCCGGCCGTCCGGCGCCCCACCAGCCACCGGGCTCAAGCTCACCGGCCAGCACCACCGCGACGTGCCACGGCTGGTGCGGTACGGCGGCGTCGGCGGCCGCGAACGTCTCGTCGTCGGGCCGGTCGTCGACCCCCATCGGCGGCGGTGCGGCGGCACCCGGCCGGGGTTGGAACACCACGCCGATCTCGTAGAGGGCGACGTCGCGCTGCCCCCGGCCGATGTTGCGCCGAAGCGTCGCCAGCAGCGGCGGCAGCAGGCTGGTCCGCAGCAGCGGGTCGGTGTCGGCCAGCGGGTTGGCCAGCCGGACCGCTTCGCGGCGCGGGTCGTCGGCGGGCAGCCCCAGGTCGTCGGCGACCTGCGGGGAGACGAACGGGTAGCAGAGCACCTCGACGTGACCGGTCT
This sequence comes from Solwaraspora sp. WMMD792, assembly GCF_029626105.1. Taxonomy (NCBI): domain Bacteria; kingdom Bacillati; phylum Actinomycetota; class Actinomycetes; order Micromonosporales; family Micromonosporaceae; genus Solwaraspora; species Solwaraspora sp. WMMD792. The sequence goes on along the minus strand of NZ_JARUBH010000009.1, from coordinate 1,796,702 downwards.
CGGCCAGCGCCCGCGCCACCGACCGGCGGCGGCGTTGGTCGGCGGTGAGCCCTCGGCCGGCCGGGGCGGGCGGCAGGGCGCTGGGCACGTTGTCGTAGCCGTCCAGCCGGACCACCTCCTCGACCAGGTCGGCCGGGTCGGTCAGGTCGGGCCGCCAGCTCGGCGGGCCGACGACCAGCGGCGCCGTACCGTCGTCGGCTGCCGACGCCGCCGAGGTGGCGGTGGCCACGCCGGTGGCGACGGCGCTGGCGCTGGCGCTGGCCACCCCGGCGGTCAACCCGGTGGCGACGGTGCAGCCGACCGCCTCCAGCAGGTCGACGACCCGCTGCGGCGGGTACGCCACCCCGACCCGGCGGCCGGGCAGCCCGGCGTCGAGGACGATCGGGGCCGGCGGGGCGACGTGGTCGATGTCCAGGATCTCCGCGCCGGCGGAGCCGCCGGCGTGTTCGGTGAGCAGTGCGACGGCGCGGTCGATGGCGACCAGCGGCAGCGCCGGGTCGACGCCGCGTTCCCACCGTTTGGCGGCCTCGCTGAACAGCTTGTGCCGCCGGGCGGTACGCCCGACCATCACCGGATCCCAGTGCGCGGCCTCGAACAGCACGTTGCGGGTGCCGGGCACCACCTCGCTGGTCTCGCCGCCCATCACCGCGGCGAGCGAGATCGGTCCGGTGTCGTCGCAGATCACCATGTCCTCGGCGTCGAGAACCCGGGCCACCCCGTCCAGGGTGGTCAGCTTCTCCCCGGCGACGGCGCGACGGACCACCAGCGGCCCGGCGAGCCGGTCGGCGTCGAAGGCATGCATCGGCTGGCCGAGTTCGAGCATCAGGTAGTTGGTGATGTCGACGGCGAGGCTGATGCTGCGGACCCCGGCGGTGGTCAGCCGGCGGGCCATCCAGGCCGGCGTCGGCGCGGTCGGGTCGATGCCGCGGACCATCCGGGCGGCGAACCGGTCGCAGCCGACGGTGTCGCGGACCTCGACCGGGTAGGCCGGGGTGTCGGTGGCGCCGGGTGCGTCGATCGCCGCCGGGTCCCGCCACGGTACGCCGAGCGCCTGGGCGAGTTCCCGGGCGATCCCGCGTACCGACATGGCGTACCCCCGGTCGGGGGTGATCTCGACGTCGACCACGACGTCGTCGAGGCCGACGACGGGCCGGGCGTCGTCGCCCGGCGCGGCGGTGACGTCCGGCGGCAGCACGATGATGCCGGCGTGGTCGTCGCTGACGCCCAGCTCCCGGGCGGAGCAGATCATGCCGTTGGAGTTGCGCCCGTAGGTTTTGCGGGCACCGATGGCGAACCCGCCGGGCAGCACCCCGCCGGGCAGGATGACGACGACCTTGTCGCCGGGGGCGAAGTTGGTGGCGCCGCAGACAATCTCCTGCGGCTCACCGGTGCCGTTGGCGGTGCCGACGTCGACCCGGCAGAACCGGATCGGCTTCTTGAAGCCGGTGAGTTCCTCGATCTCACGGACCTCGCCGACGACGAGGGAGCCGGTGACCGTGCCGGCCAGGTCGACGATGGACTCGACCTCCAGGCCGAGCCCGACCAGGGCGTCTTCGAGCTGCTGCGGTGTCAGGTCGGCCGGCAGGTCGACGTGTTCGCGCAGCCAGGAAAGTGCGATCCGCATGTCTCAGACCTCCATCCCGAACGCGCGGGTGAACCGCACGTCGCCTTCCACCATGTCGCGCATGTCGCTGATGCCGTGCCGGAACATCAGGGTGCGTTCGATGCCCATCCCGAACGCGAATCCGGAGTAGACCTCCGGGTCGATGCCGCAGGCGCGCAGCACCCGGGGGTTGACCATGCCGCAGCCGCCCCATTCGACCCACCGTGGCCCGTCGCGGTGCTGCGGGAACCAGACGTCGAACTCGGCGGACGGCTCGGTGAACGGGAAGTAGTGCGGCCGCCAGCGGGTCCGGGCGTCGGCGCCGAACATCGCCCGGGCGAAGTGGTCCAGGGTGCCCTTGAGGTGCGCCATGGTGATACCCCGGTCGACGACGAGCCCTTCGACCTGGTGGAACACCGGGGTGTGGGTGGCGTCGAGTTCGTCGGTGCGGTAGACCCGCCCCGGGCAGACCACGTAGATCGGCGGGGTGCGGGTCAGCATGGTCCGGGCCTGCACCGGTGAGGTGTGGGTACGCAGCACCAGGCCGGGCAGGTCAAGGTGGAAGGTGTCCATCAGCCCGCGTGCCGGGTGGTCGGGGCTGATGTTGAGGGCGTCGAAGTTGGTCCACTCCAGCTCGGCCTCGGGGCCTTCGGCGATCTCGTAGCCCATCCCGACGAACAGGTCACCGATGCGTTCCATCAGGGTGGTCAGCGGGTGCCGGGCGCCGCGCGGGCGGCGGTCGTACGGCAGGGTGACGTCGACGCGTTCCTCGGCGAGCACCCGCCGAGCCCGTTCGGCTTCGAGTTCGCCGCGCCGGGCGTCGTACGCGGTCTGCACGGCGGTACGCGCCTCGTTGACCCGCTTGCCGGCGTCGGCCTTGGCGGCCGGCGGCAGCGCGCCGATTTCCCGGCGGGCCAGCGAGATCGGGGCGCGGTCGCCGAGGTGCTGGGGGCGCAGCGCGGTCAACGCGTCCAGGTCGGCGGCGGCGGCGAACGCCTTCTCTGCGTCAGCGACCGCGCCGGTGAGCGCGGCCGGGTCGAGCAGCGCGACCTGCTTCGGATCGTATGGGTCGTTGCGGTAGGTCATGACTTGCGGGCACTCCCTCGCGGCGTGCGGTCACCGGGGCCGATGACCGGCAAGAGTCTACGGACGCGCGGCGCTGCCGCAGCCCGCCGGTGGGGTGCGCAGGCAGGAGGGGTCGGTCAGCCCTGCCGCCCGCCGGAACCGGCGGGCCGGGTAAACAGCCGACGAGGTGGCACACCGCAGCCGGGCCGCCGGTCGCGGCGCGTCGGCTGGTCGTCGACGCGCGCCGGGTAGCTGCGGACGCTCATCGCGTGGGCCTTCCTGGGCGCTGTGCTCTGGCCGAAGTGTACAGGCAGACCGCCGCGGCGGCAGCCAGGTTCAGGCTCTCGGCGCGGCCGTGCAGCGGCACCCGGACCCGGGCGTCGGCCCGGTTGGCCAGCTCGGCCGGCAGGCCGTGCGCCTCGGTGCCGAACAGCCAGGCGGTCGGCGCGGCCAGCGCGCCCGAGTCGGCGAGGTCGTCGAGATCCGTGTCGCCGTGGCCGGTGGTGGCGAGCACCCGTAGGCCGGCGGCGCGCAGTTCGTCGACGACGTGTGCCGGGTCGTCGTGGCGGACCACGTCGACGTGGAACAGGCTGCCGGCGCTGGCCCGGACGCACTTGCCGTTGTACGGGTCGACGGCGGCGCCGGCGAAGACCACGGCACCGGCTCCGGCGGCGTCGGCGGTGCGCAGCACGGTGCCGGCGTTGCCCGGGTCGCGGATCTCGACCAGCACGGCGGCCAGCGCGGGCCGGCGGCGCAGCGCGCTGTCGAGGGTGACGTCGAGGTGGTCGCAGACGGCGACGACGCCCTGCGGGTTGACGGTCTCGGCCAGCGCGGTGAGCGCGGCGTCGTCGACGGTGGAGACGTCGATACCGGCGCTGGCCGCCGCGACGGTCAGGTCGGTGTGCCGGGTGCGCCCGGCGGCGGTGGTGAACAGCTCCCGGACCAGGCCGGGCACGGCGAGTGCCTCCCGGACGGCCTGCGGGCCTTCGGCGAGGAAGCGCCGCGTCGCGTCGCGGTCGCGGCGCCGGTGCAGCCGCCGGGCGGCGACGATCCGGGGGGTACGGGTGGTGAACGTCGGCTGCCGGTCGTCGGCCCCGCCGCCGGTGATGGTGGTGGCCGGGACACGGTCGAGGCGCCCGGCTGGCCGTGGTGCGGTCATGCCGGACGCCTCGATTCGTGCCACGTGCGGGTCAGGGTCGCGCCGGTTCAGGCGGCCTGGGCCGCCGCGCCGCCGGTGCCTTCGGCGGCGACCGCCGTGCGGGCCACCTCCACCAGGGCGGCGAACGCGGTGGCGTCGTTGACCGCCAGGTCCGCGAGGACCTTGCGGTCGACCTCGACGCCGGCCAGCTTGAGGCCCTGGATGAGGCGGTTGTAGGTCATCCCGTTGGCGCGGGCCGCCGCGTTGATCCGGGTGATCCACAGCTGCCGGAAGTCGCCCTTGCGGTCGCGACGGTCCCGGTAGGCGTACTGCATCGAGTGCAGCACCTGCTCCTTGGCCTTGCGGTACAGCCGGGACCGCTGGCCCCGGTAGCCGCTGGCGTCCTCCAGCAGGGTACGGCGCTTCTTCTGGGCGTTGACGGACCGCTTGACGCGTGCCATTTCACCTACTCCTTCGGGTCAGTGGCGCGCGTCAGCGGCCGAGCAGCTTCTTGATGCGCTTGACGTCGGCCGGGGACACCTCGACGGTGCCGGTGAGCCGGCGGGTCCGGGTGGAGGGCTTGCCCTCCAGCAGGTGGCGCTTACCCGCCTGCTCGGCCAGGATCTTGCCACGGCCGGTCACCTTGACCCGCTTGCCCATACCGGTGTGGCTCTTCATCTTTGGCATGTGTCGCGTCTCTCCCCTGTCACTCGCCGGTGTTCCCGGCGGGTCCGGCCGTGGCGGCCGGTGGTGGTGCCTCGACGGCGCCGGATTCCCGGTCCCGGGAGGCTCCGCCGCCCCGAGCCGCCGTCGCGGCGGCCGCAGCGGCCTTGGTGGCCCGGTGCGGGGCCAACACCATGATCATGTTCCGGCCGTCCTGCTTCGGTGCGGCCTCGACGTACCCCAGGTCGGAGATCTCCGATTCGAGCCGGCGCAGCAGCCGGTAGCCCAGCTCCGGCCGGCTCTGTTCCCGGCCCCGGAACATGATCGTGACCTTGACCTTGTCTCCGGCCTTGAGGAACCGCACCACGTGACCCTTCTTGGTCTCGTAGTCGTGCGGGTCGATCTTGGGTCGGAGCTTCATTTCCTTGATGACGGTCTGCTGCTGGTTACGCCGCGCTTCGCGCGCCTTGAGTGCGCTCTCGTACTTGAACTTGCCGAAGTCCATGAGCTTGCACACCGGCGGACGCGCCATCGGCGCAACCTCAACCAGGTCCAGGTCGACGTCCGCGGCCAGCTGCAGGGCGCGCTCCAGCGGGACGATGCCCACCTGCTCACCCTCAGGGCCGACCAGTCGGACCTCACGTGCCCGGATCTGCTCGTTCACGCGTGGTTCGACGCTGATGGGGCCTCCTCGAGTCGGTAATCTCCGTGGTGCCGTCGCACCCCGGGCCGGCCCCCGGTTGGGGACGCCCCGGGAAAGCAGAAGGCCCTGGCACATGCCAGGGCCTGCTCGACCGGTCGGTGACGCCGTCGACGGCGTCGGCCCGGTGGCGGACGGACCGCCGTCGGGAGACCGGACCCGCCCGCTGGATGGTGGTCCGCGGTACGGGTGGGAGCAGGCGCTCCGCTTTCGCGACTGCCTCCGCCCGGCTGCCGGCTCGCGCCGGCGCCGCCGGTCGAGGGCAGCGTGGTCGACGCGACAAGCCTACCAGGCTCCGGCCATAGCCGTACGCCCGGCCGGGTGTCAACCCACGGTGTCCGCGCCGGGGTGTCACCCCGGCACCATCTCGGCGCGTCCGCCGACGGCGGTCACGATCAGCCGGCCGCGGTCGCCGCGCGGCCCGCCGCGTGCAGCCGGCGCAACGCCCGGACCGCCTCGACGGCGTGTTCCCGGTCGACGGACTGCAGGGCGAGCATCGGCACCAGCTCGTCGTCGGCCAGCTCCAGGCTGGCCCAGGCGGCGTCCCGATCGAAGCGGACCGCCGTGACCAGCGACCACGGCAGTTGGTAGGTGCGCAGCACGTTGCGCACCCGTACCCCGTCGGCGTCGGCGTCGACCCGGGGCCGGGTGAACAGCAGGATCACGGCGGCCCCCACCAGGCCGAGGCCGACCATGGCGGCCTGGTCACCACGCTGGAAGCTGCCCAGATTCGCGCCGGTGGACCCGCGCAGGCCGAAACTCACCGCGGTGAAGACCAGCAGCAGCGCGGCGGCCAGCGACCAGCACATCACCCGCAGCCGGCGGGCACGCACCACCAGCGTGCCGGTCAGCTCGGTGGTCGGATAGGTCGGCTCGTCTGCCACCCGGTCAAGTCTGCCACCGCACCGTCCCGGCCGACCGGCCGGGACCGGCGGGTGCCCCGGCCGGACACCAGCACCGCGACGATGATCAGCGCGGCGCCGGCGACCAGACCCGCGCTGACGCCGGGACCGCCGGGGACCAGGACGTCGATCAGCAGCGCCCCGACGAGCTGACCGGCGACCACCCCGAGCCCGGTCCGCAGCACCCCGACCGACCGGACCCCGACCAGCAGCGCCACCACGATGCAGACGCCGAACAGCCCGCCGAGGTAGAGGTACCACTCGCCCGGCCATGCCCGGCCGGCCGCCGCCCGGTAGCCGCCGAGCAGACCGGCCGCGATCAGCACCAACGGCGTACTGACCACGAAGTTAGCCACCGTGCCCATCGCGGTGGTGCTGGCCGCCGAGACCCGCCCGTTGAGCGCCGACTGCACCGACACCGCCAGCCCGCCGGCCACGGCCAGCGCGATCACCCCGACCGCGAGCTGCCCGACCGGCCGGCCGACCTGGGCCACCACCACCGCGCCGATGCCGAGCAGCGCCCCGACCAGCCGGGGCATGGTGACGGCGAGCCGGCCGGCCGGGGCCAGCCCGACCCGGTCCACCACCAGGCCGCCGAGGCTGTTGCCGGCGACCTGGGCGATGGTCAGCACCGCCACCCCGAGCACCGGGACGGCGTAGGTGGCGGCGGTGACGAAGAACGCCCCGCCGACTCCGCCGAGGTAGGTCCACCAGGGCAGCCGGGCGGCCCGCAGGGTACGCAGCCCGGCGCGCATCGACGGCAGGAGCAGCAGCCCGAGGGCGACCAGCAGCGATCCGCCGATGTTGTTGACCACCGCCCCGATGGCGGCGCTGCCCATCCGGGCACCGAGTTCGGCGTTGACCGCGCTCTGCGACGCGGACGCCACCCCGCCGAGCCCGGCGACGGCGAGCGCCAGCCAGGGTGGCAGCACCCCGGCGAGACGGCGCTGGGCCGGCCTCCGCCGCGCTGGCTGGGGCGGCGCGGTGGCCGGCGTAGGGTCCGGTGGTGTCACCCGGTCACTGTCACAGCCGGCCACGACGATGTCTGTGACAGACATCGCGTACCGTCAACGGATCGACGTCCGTGCAGCAGTTGCCGGTCCGCCAGATCAGAACGGGAACCGGCTGATGTCGCCCTGCATGGTGAGCCACTGGGTCTCGGTGAACGCCTCGATGTTGGCGGCCGGCCCACCGAAGCGGCCACCGGTGCCGGAGGCCCCCACCCCGCCGAACGGTGCCACCGCCTCGTCGTCGACGGTCTGGTCGTTGATGTGCACGATGCCGCTGGGGATCCGGTCGGCGAGCGCCATCGCCTTCATCACGTCCCGGCTCAGAATGCCGAGCGACAGGCCGTACTCGGTGTCGTTGGCCAACGCGACCGCCTGGTCCAGGTCGGCGAAGGTGGCGACCGGCGCGACCGGGCCGAACACCTCCTGGGCGAACGCCGGGGTGGTCGGGGTGGCGCCGGCCAGCACCGTCGGCCGGTAGAACAGCTCCTCGTAGGTGCCGCCGGCCGCCAACCGGGCCCCGGCGTCGACGCTGGCCGTGACCAACGAATGAATCTTGTCCCGCTGGTGTTCGTCGATGATCGGGCCGAGCGCCACCTGCCCGGCCGCCGGATCCCCGACCGGCAGGTGGTCGGCCTTGGCCGCCAACTGCTCGACGTACTGGTCGGCGATCCGCTCGTGCACCAGGTGCCGACCGGTGGCCATGCAGATCTGCCCCTGGTGCAGGAACGACCCCCAGGCACCGGCCGAGACCGCGAGGTCCAGGTCGGCGTCGTCCAGAACGATCAACGCCGAGTTGCCACCCAGCTCCAGTTGGGCCCGCTTGAGGTGGCGGGCGGCGGCCTCACCCACCTTGCGCCCGGCGGCGGTGGAACCGGTGAAGCTGACCACCCGGACCCGGGGGTCGGCGATCAGCGCCTGGCCGATGTCCGCACCACCGGGCAGCACGTGCAACAGCCCGTCCGGCAGACCCGCCTCCTGGAAGACCCGGGCGATCGACACCCCGCCACAGACCGCCGTACGCGGATCGGGTTTGTAGACCACCGCGTTGCCCAGCGCCAGGGCCGGTGCGATGGACCGGATGGACAGGATCAGCGGGAAGTTGAACGGTGCGATGACGCCGACCACCCCGACCGGCAGCCGACGCGCCAAACTCAGCCGGGGCTGGCCGCTGGCCAGGATCTCGCCGGTCGGATGCGACGGCAGGGTGGCCGCCTCGTAGCACTCCTGGGCGGCGGTGGTGGTCTCCACCTCGGCCTTTGGCGGCACCGATCCAGCCTCGCGGATCAGCCAACCGCCGATGTCGTCGGCGTACTGCTCGAACAGCTGACCGGCCCGGCGCAGCACGGCGGCCCGCTCCAGGTAGCTGGTGGCGGCCCAGTCGCGCTGCGCCTGCGCGGCCCGGACGCAGGCCCGCGTCACGTCGTCGGCGTTGCCGACACCGACCCGACCGATCTCCTGCCGGGTGGCCGGCGACATGACGGCCATGGTGCCACCCGCCGCCTCGGTCCAGCCGTCGCTGAAGATCATGCCGTGCCACGTCGTCGTGTCGAGTAGTGCCATGAGGAACCTCCGGCCGGTCGGGAATCCGAATCCTCCCTACCTTCCCGCACCAGCACCGGATCCACCTCAGGAACCGGTGTCACCCGTACGAGGAGTTGAGCCGCGACCGGACACGACGACGGCGAGCAGGATCAGTACCGCGCCGACCAGCATGCCGGCACCCGTCGAGGGCCCGCCCGGGACGAGCACGTCGATCAGCAGCGCACCGACGAGCTGCCCACCGAGTACGGCCAGTCCGGTCCGCAGCACGCCCACCGATCGGACCCCGACCAGCAGGCCGATCATCACCATGACCCCGAACAGGCCACCCAGGTAGAGGAACCAGTCCCCCGGCCAGCCGCCGCGCGTCGCGGCCCCGAACGCGCCGAGCAGCGCCGCCGTGCCAAGCACGAACGGGGTGGCCACGGCGAAGTTGACCACCATGCCGGCGGCGGTGCTGCTGGCCGCGGCGACCCGCCCGTTGAGCGCCGACTGCACCGCGACCGCGAGCCCGGCGACGACGGCGACGGCGACCAGCCCGACCGCCAGTTGTCCGACCGGGCGGCCGACCTGGGCGACGGCGACCGCCACGACGCCGAGCACCGCACCGGCGACCCGGGGGCCGGTGACGGCGAGCCGGCCGGCCGGGGCCAGCCCGACCCGGTCCACGGTCAGCCCGCCGAGACTGTTACCGGCGACCTGGGCGATGGTGAACACCGCCACGCCGAGCACCGGCACCGCGTAGGTGGCGGCGACCACGAAGAACCCGCCGCCGATCCCACCGAGATAGCCCCACCAGGGCAGCCGGGCGGCCCGCAGGGTCCGCAGCCCGGCCCGCATCGTCGGGAAGAGCAGCAGCCCGAGGGCGATCAGCGACGAGCCGACGATGTTATTGACGATCGCGCCGACCGGTGCGCTGCCCATCCGGGCGCCGAGTTCGGCGTTGACCGCGCTCTGCGACGCGGACGCGACCCCGCCGAGCCCGGTGACGGTCAGCGCCAGCCAGGGCGGCAGGACCCGCCGCGTGGTCGCGGTCAGAGGCGGCAGGCGTGGATGTCGGTGACCAGGATGGCGCGGGCACCCAGGTCGTACAGCTCGTCCATGATCCGGTGCACCTCGGCGCGGCGGACCATGGCCTGCACCGCCACCCAGCCTTCTCGGTGCAACGGCGAGATGGTCGGCGACTCGATGCCCGGGGTCAGCGCGGTCGCCTGCTCCAGCAGGTCGGCGCGCACGTCGTAGGCGAGCATCACGTACCGGTGGGCGACCAGGACCCCCTGCAGCCGACGGATCAGCTGGTCGGCCTGGCCGGTGGTGGCGGTACCGGCCGGGTGCACCAGCACCGCCGAGGAGCGCAGGATCGGCTCGCCGACGGTGACCAGACCGGCCTGGCGCAGCGTGGCGCCGGTCTCCACCACGTCGGCGATGACGTCGGCGACGCCGAGCCGGATGGCGTTCTCGACCGCGCCGTCGAGCCGGACCACCTCGGCCTTCAGCCCGTGTTCGCCGAGGTAGCTCTCGACCACCCCGGGGTACGCGGTGGCGATGCGTCGCCCGGCGATCTGCTCCGGCACCCGGGTCAGGGTCTCCGGGCGGGCGGCGAACCGGAACGTCGCCCCGGCGAAGTCGAGGTCGAGCAGCTCCTCGGCCGGGCTGCCGGAGTCGATCAGCAGGTCCCGGCCGGTGATGCCGAGCTCCAGCTCACCGCTGCCGACATAGGTGGCGATGTCGCGGGGCCGCAGGTAGAAGAACTCGACGTCGTTGGCCTCGTCGCGGCAGACCAGGTCCTTGGGGTCGGTGCGCTGGCGGTAGCCGGCCTCGCGCAGCATGTCGGCGGCCGGTCCGGAGAGGGTGCCTTTGTTCGGTACGGCGATGCGCAGCATCTCGGTCTCGCTCCTGTCGAGGGTGTGAGGGTCACACGATGGTGAGGGTCACGGTCGCAAGGGCGGGTCAGAGATGTCGGTAGACGTCCTTGAGCTCCAGTCCGGTGGCCAGCATCAGCACCTGCGCCTGGTAGAGCAGCTGGGAGATCTCCTCGGCGGCCCGGTCGGGGGTCTCGTGCTCGGCGGCCATCCACGCCTCGGCCGCCTCCTCGACGACCTTCTTGCCGATGGCGTGCACGCCGCGCTCCAGCGCGGCCACCGTCGACGAGCCCGGGGTCCCGGCCGCCGCCTTGGCCTGCAGCTCGGCGAACAGCTCCTCGAACGTCTTCACGGTGCCCGATTGTGGCAGCCCGGCACCGGGCGGGTCGGCACCGGGTCCGCACCGGTCCACCTGCTGATCACCGTACGGCGGTCGGTGCTGGCCACCTGTTGGTCGGGGCGCGGGTCACCGTACGGTGATCGCGGCGTCGACGAGGTGCCGGGGGGCTTCGTCGGCGACCATCGACTCCTCGTACGCCTCGATGATGTAGTCACCGGGCGGCAGGCTCAGCTCGACGAACGCCTCACCCCGGCCGGGTGCGCCCGCATCGAGCGTGACGTACTGCCGGTGCACGACCCGTCCGCCCTGGCGGATCCGCAGCTGGGCGGTGGCCTCGTGGACGCTGCCGGCGAGGTGCACCGTGAAGGTCGACCCGACGGTGTCGCCGTGCTGCGGGTCGATCAGCCAGAGCATGGCCAGGGTGTCCAGCGCGGCCCCCTTGGTGATCTCGTCGCCGGTGTCGATGTGACCCCACAGCCGGTCCACCGGCTCGCCGTCGAGCAGCAGCCGGATCCTCGGGTCGCCGCCGGTGACGCCGGCGACGGTCCAGGCGAGCTGCTGCACCGCGGCGGCGGCCCCGGCGGCGTCGAGGTTGGCGACCCCGGCTCCGGTGATGTTGACCCCGACGATGTCGTACTGGGTCCACACGGTGGCCACGGTGGCCCCGGCCGGCCACAGGGTGCGGTAGTCGGGGTCGGCGAGCCGGGCCGCAGTGAGCATCTCGCCGAGCGCGGCCCGCAGTTCGGCGACGACGCCGGTGTCGGTCAGCTGAAAACGGTGGAACTCGCGGTAGAGCCGCAACCCGCCGCCGTCGGCCGCGTCGACGTAGTAGACCGGCAGGGTCGCCACCGGGGTACCGGCCTGCTGTCCGGCGGCGCCGGCGGTCGGCGGACCACCGGTCGCCGGGCCAGCGACCGGGCCGTCGCGGTCGGTCGGCCGGTCCGTCGGCCGGCTGGTCGGTGCCCCGCCGGGCGGAGCCGGGCCGGCGGAGGCCGCCCCGGACGGCGGGCCGGGCTGCGGGGCCGGCGGCAGGCAGCCGACCACGCCGACCAGGCTGGCGGCGACGGTCGCGGCGGCGGCACCCAGCAGCACCGCCGGCACCCGGCGCCGCCGACGGGCGTCGATCTTCCCGCGGATCGAGGTCAGCCCGTCGGGCCGTACGTCGGTCCGGTCGGCTTCGGTGTGCAGCGCCCGACGCAGCAGGTCAGCGGTGCGGGCGTCGCCGGGCTGGTTGTCGTGGTCGGTGTCCATCACAGGCCGTCCAGGCTGGTACGCAGCGCGGCGATGCCGCGTGCGGTGTGGCTCTTCACCGCGCCCCGGCTGACCCCCATCGCGTCGGCGATCTGCGCCTCGGACAGGTCGGCATAGTAGCGCAGCACGATCGCCTCCCGCTGGCGGGGCGGTAGGGCGCGCAGCGCGGTGATCACGTCGGCGTGGCGGAGCTGGTCGAGGGCGCCGGCTTCGGCGCTGGGTGCGTCGGGGTCGGGCCGGGCGGCGGCCAGGTGGGCCTGCACGACCCGTCGGTGCCGGATCGCCGACCGGCACCGGTTGACCACCGTGACCCGCAGGTAGCCGAGTGCCTTGTCCGCGTCGCGGAGCCGCCACCAGCGGCTGTGCAGGGCCACGTAGGCGTCCTGCACGATCTCTTCGGCCATGCCCGGTTCCCGCAGCAGCAGGGTGGCGAGGCGCACCAGCGGGCGGTAGTGCGCGGCGAACAGGCGGGTGACCGCCTCGTCCGCCACCCACGTCGATGTCTGTGCCCGCTGTCGTGGCATCGTCCTCCCCGAGCCCAGGTCGGTGACCAGTTCGGGTGTCACGCCACTACGACGTGTCACCAGCGCATCTGGTTTACCGCGCGAGCGGCGGGAACGTGACGGGTCGGGGTACCGCGGTTCGAGAGGTCAGGTTCAGCCCACCGGTACGGCGTGCACCGCCCGCAGGGCCAGGGCGGCGTCGAGTACGGCGACCATCGACGACCAGCCCTTGTCCTCGGCCGAGCCGGGCAGCCCGGCCCGGTCGCGGGCCTGGTCGATGGTCTCGACGGTGAGCACGCCGTGCCCGACCGGGGTGGACTCGTCGAGTGACACCCGGGTCAGGCCGTCGGTGACCGACCGACACACGTAGTCGAAGTGGGCGGTGGCGCCGCGTACCACCACGCCGAGGGCGACCACCGCGTCACAGCGCCGGGCCAGGGCCTGGGCGACGACGGGCAGTTCGACGGAGCCGGCGACCCTGACCACCTGCACGTCGGCGACGCCGCAGGCGTCGGCGGCGGCGAGCGCCCGGGTGAGCATCGCGTCGACCAGGTCGGTGTGCCAACGGGCGGCGACGACGCCGACGGTGAGCCCGGCGGCGTCGACGCTGGAGACTCCGGGTTCGCCGAATCCGGCCATCAGGCCCGCCCTCCGGACAGTTCGCCGACCGGGTCGAGGTCGGTCGCGCCGTCGAGGTCGGCCGGTGCCGCGCCGGCCGGCTGGTCGAGGCCGTCGAGCAGGTGGCCCATCCGGTCCCGTTTGGTACGCAGGTAGCGCACGTTCTCCGGATGCGGGTGGACGGTCAACGGTTCCCGACCGACGACGTTCAGGCCGTAGCCGGTCAGCCCGGACACCTTGTCCGGGTTGTTGGTGAGCAGCCGGATCGACCGGACCCCGAGGTCGTGCAGGATCTGCGCGCCGGTGCCGTAGTCGCGGGCGTCGGCGGGCAGGCCGAGCTCCAGGTTGGCGTCGACGGTGTCCCGTCCCTGGTCCTGCAGCTGGTAAGCGCGCAGCTTGTGGGCCAGGCCGATGCCGCGGCCCTCGTGGCCGCGCAGGTAGAGCACCACGCCGCGGCCCTCTGCGGCGACCCGGGCCAGGGCGGCGTCCAGCTGCGGGCCGCAGTCGCAGCGCAGCGCGCCGAACACGTCCCCGGTGAGGCACTCGGAGTGCACCCGGACCAGCACGTCACGACCGTCGTCGAGGTCACCGTGGACCAGGGCGATGTGTTCTGCCGGGTCGTGGGCGACCCGGTAGCCGACGGCGCGGAACACCCCGTACGGCATCGGCAGCCGGGCCTGCGCGACCCGCTCGACGTGGGTCTCGGTCCGCCGCCGGTGGGCGATCAGGTCGGCGATGGTGATCAGGGTGAGCCCGTGGTCGGCGGAGAACTTCTCCAGGTCGGGCAGGCGCATCATGGTGCCGTCGTCGTTGACCAGTTCGCAGAGGACCCCGGCGGGGTGCAGCCCGGCGAGGCGGGCCAGGTCGACGGCGGCCTCGGTGTGTCCGGGCCGGTGCAGGACGCCGCCGGCGCGGGCGCGCAGCGGCACGATGTGGCCGGGCCGGGACAGGTCGGCCGGACCGGCGTCGGGGTCGGCGAGCAGCCGCAGGGTGTGTGCCCGGTCGGCGGCGGAGATGCCGGTGCTGACGCCTTCCCGGGCGTCGACGGTGACGGTGTACGCGGTGCCCCGCCGGTCCTGGTTGGTGTGGTACATCGGTGGCAGGTCGAGCCGGTCGCACTCGGCTTCGGGCAGCGGCGCGCAGATGTAGCCGGAGGTGTACCGCACCATGAAGGCGACGAGTTCGGCGGTGGCGTGTTCGGCGGCGAAGATCAGGTCGCCTTCGTTTTCCCGGTCGGCGTCGTCGACGACCACCACGGCCCGGCCGGCGGCCAGGTCGTCGAGGGCCTGTTCGACGGTGCCGAACCCGGCGGCGGTCACGGGCGGACCCCGCCGACGGACCGTGCCCCGTCCAGTTGCTTCGCCACGTACTTCGCGATCACGTCGACCTCCAGGTTGACCAGGGCCCCGACCGGCTTCCGGCCGAGGGTGGTGAGTTGCAGTGTGGTGGGGATCAGCCCGACGCCGAACCAGCCGGCCACGCCGGGTTCGCCCGACCCGCCGGTCGCGGCCGTGGTCGCGGCGTCGCCGTCGGACACCTCCATGACGGTCAACGAGACGCCGTCGACCGCGATCGAACCTTTCTCCACGACGTACCGGTGCAGGCCGGCGGGCAGGCTGAACCGGACCTGCTCCCAGCGGTCACCGGGGGTGCGTCCGACGACGGTGGCGACCCCGTCGACGTGGCCCTGCACCAGATGCCCGCCGAGGCGGGTGGCGAGGGTGGCGGCGCGTTCCAGGTTGACCGGGTCGCCGGGCCGCAGCGTCCCCAGTGAGCTGCGGTCGAAGGTCTCCTTCATGACGTCGACGGCGAACCGCTGCCCGTCGACGGAGACGACGGTGAGGCAGACGCCGTTGACCGCGATCGAGTCGCCGTGCCGGGCGTCGGCGGCGACCAGTGGGCCGTGGACGGTGAGCACGCCGCTGTCGCCGTGCCAGTCGAGCGGGCCGGCCTCGCCCAGCTCCTCGATGATGCCGGTGAACATCGACTCAGCCCTCTTTCTGCCGGGGTACGGCGGTGATCCGCAGGTCGGGGCCGACCTGGGTGACGTCGACGATGGTCAGGTCGATGGCGTCCGCGATGGTGTGCACTCCGGCGGCGCCGAGCGCGGCGGGGCCGGCGCCGAGCAGCCTCGGGGCGAGGTAGCCGACCACCCGGTCGACCAGGCCGGCCCGCAGGAACGCCCCGGCGAGCACCGGGCCGCCTTCGAGCAGCGCGGAGCGGATGCCCCGGTCGTAGAGGGCGGTCAGCAGGGCGGTGAGGTCGACCCGGCCACGGTGGTCGGCGCCGACGTCCGCGGTGGTGGCGATCCAGGTGCCGGCGGCGGCGTCGCGGACCCGGGCATCGGCCGGGGTACGCCCGGAGCTGTCCACGATCACCCGTAGCGGCTGCCGGACGGCGGGTCCGCCGGCGCTCGGGGTCCGGACGGTGAGCCGGGGGTCGTCGGCGAGTACGGTGCCGACGCCGGCGATGATCGCGTCGGCGGTGCCGCGCAGCGTGTGGACGTCGGCGCGGGCCTCCTCCGAGGTAATCCACATGCTGGTGCCGTCGGCGGCGGCGGAGCGCCCGTCGAGGGTGGCGGCGTACTTCCAGATGATGTAGGGGCGACGCCGGCGGACGGCGGTCAGCCAGGCGATGTTGGCGTTCTCGGCCTCCTCGGCGCGCAGCCCGACCTCGACGTCGATGCCGGCGGCGCGCAGCGTCTCGGTGCCACCGGCGGCGATCGGGTTGGGGTCGGGCACGGCCAGCACGACGCGGGCGAGGCCGGCGTCGACCAGGGCGGTGGAGCATGGTCCGGTGCGCCCGACGTGGTTGCACGGTTCGAGGGTGACGACGGCGGTGCCGCCGCGGGCCCGGTCGCCGGCCTGGGCGAGCGCGGCGATCTCGGCGTGCGGTCCGCCGGCGTAGGCGTGGAAGCCTTCGCCGACGACGTGACCGGCGGGGTCGAGCAGGACGCAGCCGACGATGGGGTTGGGGCTGACCGAGCCGAGGCCACGGACCGCGAGGTCGATGGCGCGTCGCATCGCCTCGTCTTCGGAGAGGATCGCCATGGCCGTTTCTCTTCTCCTCGCCTGCCGGGGTGCGCGGCGGGCGGGAGGTGCCGGGCCCGGTGGGGGCGGCCGGCGACAGCATGGCGGCGGCGGAACGCCTCGACGCGCGGCCACGACGGACCGGCCCCGGGGCGCTGCACGGGTACGGCGGTGCCGGTCGGCACGCCACACCTGAGCGTCCGTTCCGCGCGCTGTCTCCCATCCGGACTGTCTGGGCCGGTCCGTGCCAGGTCGGCACGGTCTGGCCCAACCGTCGGCTCCGGAGTCTCACCGGATCCACCGGGCGTCGTCTCCGACGACCGGGTCGCGGGCTGGCCACGGCTTGCGCCGTGGATCACCGCCGGTTCGGAATTTCACCGAGTCCCGCCAGCGCGTGGTGGGTGCTTCTCCGAGTGTTACACGGCACACGGGGATCATCGCCAGGGACGCGACCGACCTCACAACTGTCGGATACCCGACAGAAGATCGGTCGTCGGCCCGTTCGGGCAGGTCAGTTGGTGGACAGCCGACGGTCGACCGCGATGTACGAGCCGGGTTGGCTCTTGGCGACCGACTTCATCTCGTTGGCCACCGTGATGATCTCGCGGGGGTCGCTGAACCGGCGGCTGCCCGCCGACACCGCCACCCCGACCGAGAGAGTGACCAGGGCCGCCTTCTGCAGGTTGCCGCGCCGGTCCTTGACCTCCACGTAACCGCGCCGCGCGTCGGACGGGTCGTACAGCTCGTCGGCGGCCTTCTCGAAGTCGAGGATCGCCTGCTCGATGATCGGCCGTACCTGTTCGGGCGCGCACACCACCACGAAGTCGTCGCCGCCGATGTGGCCGAGGAACGCCGGCGGCAGCCCGATCGACACCACCGCCCGGTGCATGCACCGGGCCAGCGCGGAAATGAACTCGTCGCCCCGGGCGAAGCCGTACACGTCGTTGACGCTCTTGAACCGGTCGATGTCGACGTAGCCGACGGCGTAGTCGGCACCGCTGCGGACCCGGTCGGTGATCTCCCGGCTGACCCGGGTGTTGCCCGGCAGCCCGGTCAACGGGGACACCTCGCGGTACTCGCGGTTGCGCCGCAGGGTGGAGCTGACCCGGGCGATCAGCTCCGAGGTGTCGAAGGGCTTGACCAGGTAGTCGTCGGCGCCGGCGGTCAGCCCGACGACCTTGTCGACGGTCATCCCCTTGGCGGTCAGCATGATGATCGGCAGCGCCGCGGTCATCGGGTCGGCCCGCAGCCGCCGGGTCAGGTCCAGCCCGCCGATGCGGGGCATCATCAGGTCGACCACGGCCAGGTCGGGGCGGTGCTGTTCGATGATCTCCAGTGCTTCCTGGCCGTCGTGGGCGAGCATCACGTCGAAGCCGTGCAACCGCAGGTTGACCTCGACGAACCGGGCGATGTCGACGTCGTCGTCGACGACCAGGATCAGGTCCGGCCGGGACTCGGCCCCTTCCGGGCTCACCACCGTGGCGCGGTCCGCTCGGCGATCTGCCGCAGTCTGCGGACCGCCTCGGCGGGGTCCTCGGCGCCGTACACGGCGGTGCCGGCGACGAACGCGTCCGCGCCGGCGGCGGCGGCCTGCTCGATGGTGTCCGCGGCGATCCCGCCGTCGACCTCGATCCGCAGCTCCAGGTGGCCGCTGGCGGCGTGCCGGCGGGCCGCGCGGACCTTGTTCAGCATCTCGGGGATGAACCGCTGGCCGCCGAACCCGGCCTTGATCGTCATGATCAGCAGCGTGTCGAAGCTGGGCAGCAGCTCCAGGTAGTCCTCCACCGGGGTGTCCCGGTCGACCGCCAGGCCGGCCTTCGCCCCGGCCGACCGCAGCTCCTTGGCCAGCGCCACCGGGTCGTCGCAGGCCTCGGCATGGAAGGTGACGTTGTACGCGCCAGCGTCGGCGTAGCCCGGTGCCCAGCGGCGCGGGTCGGTGATCATCAGGTGCACGTCGAACGGCAGTGAGGTGGCCGGCAGCAGGCTCTGCACCACCGGCAACCCGATAGTCAGGTTCGGCACGAAGTGGTTGTCCATCACGTCGACGTGCAGCCAGTCCGCCGCCCCCTCGACCGCGCGGGCCTCGTCGGCCAGGCGGGAGAAGTCGGCGGCCAGGATGCTGGGCGCGATGAGCGGCGCTGGTGCGGTCACCGCGCCAGTCTACGAACGTGAGCAAGCGTTCCACACCCGCCACGACGATCGCCCGCCCGAAGGGTGGCCCGACGGCCGGATCCGCCGACGGACCTGCTGACGGACGGCCGGCCGGGCGGTCGGCACCGGGTCGGCAACCTGGCGACGCAGACGGGTACGCCGGCCCAACAATCCGCACGAATGCGTTATTGACTGTCTTTTGCCGACATCACACAACGGGGCCGGTGGCGGCCCGAATAGCTCCAAGATCCACCCCCGGCAATGCAAAATTTCCGATTGTAGCTACGCCAGCACCTTCGGTAAGGTGGCCGCCATGACCGACCCGCGTCGCGTCGACGCAGATCCGGCTGCCCGCAGCAGTTCGAGGCCAGTTCCACGGCTCGGCCTCCGGGAAAATCTCGTCGGGATGCAGGCAATGCGCCGGGATCAGCTCGCATTTCTACAGGAGGCGGTCCGTAACCACGGCGACATCTTCAGGATACGTCTCGGTGGTATGCCGATGGTAGTTATCACCAACCCGGAGCACATCCACCATGTCCTGGTCGACAAGCACGCCAACTACGACAAGGAAAACTTCCTCTGGCGTACGGTCCGGGCGGTCCTGCGGGAAGGGCTGATCGGCAACCGGGGCGACGAGACCTGGCAGCGCAACCGCCGGCTGATGCAGCCGACGTTCAACAACGCCAGCGTGGCCAGGTTCGCCCCGAACATGACCGGCCTGACCGCGGACATGATCCACCGATGGGCCCCGGAGGCCGCCTCCGGTGCGCCGGTCGACGTCGTCGGACCACTCACCGACCTGGCTCTGAAGATCGTCCTGCGGTCGCTGTTCGGCGTCGAGCCCGACGAGCGCAGCCACCAGTTCGAACGCGACTTCCTGGAGGTCAACCGCCGGCTCGGCGACTTCCTCCGGTTCCCCTTCCCGCCGCTGAGCTGGCGAACCCCGTCCCGCAACCGGATCCGGGCACTGACCCGGGATCTGGACGGCTTCGTCCGCTACCTGATCGAAACCCGCCAGCACGAGCCCGACGGCGACCACCGGGACCTGTTCAGCCTGCTGCGACACGCGGTCGACCCGGTCACCGGCTCCGGGCTCACCCCGCAGCAGCTCTCCAACGAGATCCTGGCGATGATCATCGCCGGGTACGAGACCACCAGCAACTCGATCTCCTGGGTGTACTACCAGTTGGCCCGCCACCCGCAGGTGCAGCAACGGGTGCACGACGAGGTGGACACCGTCCTCGACGGACGGGTGCCGACCTTCGACGACCTGCCCCGGCTGGCGTACACCCGGATGGTCATCGACGAGACGCTGCGGCTGTTCACCCCCGCCTGGCAGACGATGCGGCGGGCGGTCACCGACGACGTGATCGGCGGCTACCACATCCCGCAGGGCACCGAGGTGCTGATGAACCTGTTCCTGCTGCACCGGCACCCGGACTTCTGGCCCGACCCGGACCGCTTCGACCCCGACCGGTTCACCCCGGCGGCGGTCGCCGCCCGGCCCCGGCACGCCTACCAGCCGTTCGGCAGCGGCCCGCGGCACTGCATCGGCAAGCACTTCGCCCGTACGGAACTGCACCTGATCACGGTGATGCTCGCCCAGACGTTCGCCGTCAGCCTGCCCGAGGACGCGCCGCCGGTCGGCTTCGCACCGCTGGTCACGCTGCACCCCGCCGGCGGCATGCGGCTCCGACTGCACCGCCGATGACCTGCACCACCGCCGCCCCCGCCCGGCACCGCCGCTGACCTGTCCGTCGCGTCGATTCGTGGAAAGTGAGAAGAGCATGTCCCCGCAGGTACGCAGCCGCGCCCCGGGCGGCACCCGGGAGATTCCCACCGTCACGCCGGGCAGCGGCGTCGGCGGCACCCTGGCCTTCAAACGCGACCAGCTCGCCTTCCTCAGCCGGGGCGTCGATCGCTACGGCGACATTTTCCGGTTCCGTCCGCTGGGCATCCCGATGGTGCTGGTCAACCATCCCGACTACATCCGTCACGTGCTGGTCGACGAGGGCGAGAAGTACGACAAGAACGCCGTCCTGTTCAAGGTCGTCCGGCCGGTGCTACGCAAAGGTCTCATCGCCAACCCGGACATGGATCTGTGGCGACGGCAACGGCGGATGATGGCGCCGCACTTCACACCCCGTACGGTCAGCTCTTTCACCCGAAACATGACCGACGAGGCCGAACAAATGCTCGTCCGGTGGGAACGGAATTACGGCCGGGGCGGCACCCTGGACGTCACCGACGAGATCGGCCAGCTCGCCCTGCGAATCGTCAACCGGTCGCTGTTCAGCGCGCAGGTCGGCGACATCGCGCAGGCCTTCGAACGGGCATTCGGCGAGGCCAACGCGATCCTCGGCGCGTTCTTCCGGTTCCCGTTCCCGCCGCTGAGCGTGCCGACCCCCCGGCACCGCCGGCTGCGGGCCGCGATCGCCGACATGGACACCTTCGTGTCGACCTTCATCAACCGCCGGCTGCACGAGGAGGTGCCCACCGGCGAAGAGACCGACCTGCTCACCCTGCTGCTGCACACCGTCGACGAGACCGACGGCCAGCGGATGGACCTGGAGCAGCTGCACCACGAGGTGCTCAACATCTGCATCGGCGCCTACGAGACCACCACCAACACCCTGTCCTGGGCGTTCTACCTGCTCGCCCGGCACCCCGAGGTGGAGGCGAAGCTGCACGCCGAGGTCGACTCGGTGCTCGCCGGGCGGACGCCGACCTTCGAGGACCTGCCCCGGCTGCCGTACACCCGGATGGTCGCCGACGAGACGCTGCGCATCTACTCGCCGGCGTACCAGTTCATGCGCCGGGCCAGCTCAGCCGACGTGATCGACGGCTACCGGGTGCCAGCCGGTACCAACATGCTGATCAACAGCTACCTGCTGCACCGGCACCCCGACTTCTGGGACGACCCGGAACGCTTCGACCCGGAGCGGTTCACCCCGGAGCAGGTGGCGCGCCGCCCGAAGCACGTCTACGTGCCGTTCGGCAGCGGCCACCGGGTCTGCATCGGCAAACACTTCGCGCTGTCCGAGCTGGTCCTGGTGCTGGCCACGGTGGCCCGCCGGCACCGGCTCGTACTGCCTCCGGCCGCACCCGAGGTGCGGCCGGAGGCGCTGATCACCCTGCACCCCAAGGGCGGGGTCCACCTCAACCTGGAGTACCGGTGACCTTCACGGACGACACGGCCAGCCACCTGACCCTCGACCCGGTCCAGCGGACCCTCGACCGCTTCCCCTACCAGCTCAACCCGCACGTCGAACGGGCCCGCGCGCACCTGACCGGCTGGGTACGCGACACCGGACTCGTGCTGCGTGAGCAGGCCCGCGCCCGATTCGACCACGCCGACTTCGGCTGGTTCGCGTCGATGGTCTACCCGACCGCCGACCCGGCGCACGCCGAGCTGATGGCCGACTGGTTCGCCTGGCTGTTCCTGGTCGACGACCAGTTGGACGACGGCGCCGACGGACGCAGCCCGCAGCACCTCGCCGAGGTGATGGCCGCGATGCGGCGGGTGCTGTCCGCCGACGACTTCGGCGCCGCCGACACGGCACGCCGGGACCTGCCCCGGGCGGTGTCGTCGCTGGCCGACCTGTGGCGGCGTACCGCGCCGGACGCCACCGCGCGCTGGCGGCGACTGTTCGTGCGGCACCTGGAGCAGTGCCTGACCACCGCCGCCACCTGGGAGGCCGGCAACCGGCTGTCCGGCACCGTGCCGGACGAGGCCACCTACATCGAAAAGCGCCGGCACACCGGGGCGATCTACGTCTGCATGGACTTCATCGACGTCGTCGAACGGATCGACATGCCCGACGAGGTGTACGACAGCGCGCCGTTCCGTACCGCGCTCGACGCCGCCTGCAACGTGGTCTGCTGGACCAACGACATCTACTCACTGGACAAGGAACGCGCCCTCGGCGAGGTGCACAACCTGGCGTACATCGTCGGCTACCACCATGGGCTGGACCGCGACGCGGCGGTGCACCGGGTGACCCGGGCGATCGACGCCGAGACCGACCTGTACCTGGCCGCGGAGGCGCAGCTGCGGCGAACCTACCCCGGCCGGGCGGCGGTGCTGGAGCCGTACCTGGCCGGGATGCGCAGCTGGATGCGCGGCAACGTCGACTGGTCCAGCCGGACAAAGCGCTACCAGCCGACGCAGACGACCACCGAACCGGCACCACCGGAGTATCTGGAGGCCACGTTGCTCGGGAGCCAGGGTTGACCGCCGCGACCACCGCACAACGCGACGCCTGGGCACGGCTGGCGGCGGCGCGGACGTTGATCGGGCCGCAGCTGCGCCGCGCCGTCGACCGGCTCGCCGACCCGATCCACACCGTCGCCGGCTACCACTTCGGCTGGTACGCCGCCGACGGCAGCCCGGCCGACGCCGGCTGGGGCAAGGGGCTGCGCGGCGGCCTGGCACTGGCCGGTGCCGAGGCGGTCGGTGCCCCGGCGGACCGGGCGGTGCCGGCGGCGGTCGCGGTGGAGCTGGTGCACAACTTCACCCTGCTGCACGACGACGTGATGGACGGCGACCGGACCCGGCGTGGCCGGCCCACCGCCGGGGCCGCGTTCGGCGACGCGCAGGCCATCCTGGCCGGTGACGCGCTGCTCGCGCTGGCCTTCGACACGGTACGCGGGCAGGCCGCCCCAGCCGCCGCCGAGCTGTGCCAGGTGCTGCTGGAGCTGGTGGCCGGGCAGAGCGCCGACGTGGCGTTCGAGTCGCGTACCGCCGTGGGGTTGGACGCCTGCCTGGCGATGGCGGCCGGCAAGACGGCGTCGCTGATCGGTGCCGCCTGCGCGGTCGGCGCGATCAGCGGCGGCGCCGACCCGGACCGGGTCGACGGACTGAAAGGGTACGGCCACCACCTGGGGATGGCGTTCCAGCTGGTGGACGATCTGCTCGGCATCTGGGGCGACCCGGCGGTGACCCGCAAACCGGTCGGCGCCGACCTGCGGCAGCGCAAGAAGTCACTGCCGGTGGTGTTCGCGATGGGCAGCGGCACGCCGGCCGGTGCCGAGCTGACCTCGCTCTACGCGATACCGGGCGCGCTCACCGACGGGCAGGTGGCCCGGGCCGCGCTGCTCGTCGAGCAGGCCGGCGGCCGGGACTGGGCGAGGCGGGAGGCGGACCGGCACCGGGCGGCGGCGCTCGACCGGCTGGCGACGGCCCGGCCCGAAGCCGACGCGGGTACGGCGCTCGCCCAGTTCGCCGACCTGGCCGCCCATCGGGACCGCTGAACGGCGCCCGTCGTCGTTCCAGACCTTGATGGACGGCTGACGCGCGGGCCCGGCCGGTCCGTGGCCGGCCCGGTGTCGTACCCTCGTCGGCTTGAGTGGACAACGGGGAGGCAGCGGGATCATGGTCCGACGGTGGGGTGTCCGGGCAGGGCTGGCAGCGCTGCTGACCGCCGCGTCACTGACCACGACGGCCGGCTGTGTGCCGCTGTCGCCGGGCGTGGACGGGGATCTGGTCGACGGCTGGGCCGCCTTCGACGAAGCCGTCCACTTCGCACCCGAGGCCGGCAGTTGTCACGACGGCGAGCGGCGCGTCATCGATTGGGAGAGCTACCGCCCGGTCGGCTGCGTCCAGGTCCATCTGATGGAGACCGTGCACGTCGGAACGCTCGGCGACGAGCCGGCGGTGCCATTCGACGAGGACGGCGCGGCGGACGGTCTGATTCCGGCCCGGCGGGCCGCCAGGGCCGAGTGCGACCGACGGGTGAACAAGTTTCTCGGCGGTCCCTGGCAGACCGCCCGGCTGCGGATGACGGTCGTGATGCCCTCCGACGCCGCCTGGACCGGCGGGGCCCGCTGGTTCGGGTGCGACGTCGGCGTCGTCGACAGTCCCGGCGGACCGCTCATCCTCTGGTACGGCACCATCGCGGGTGCGCTCGACGTACCCGGTCATCCACTGCGCCTGACCTGCTACGACTCGGCGGCGGTCGGTGTCGACGACGAGCCGCTGACCGAGCCGCTGGACTGTGACTCCCCACACCAGGCCGAGTTCGCCGGCACCTACGTGGAAGACAAACTGGGGTACGACGAGGTGGAGTTGAACGACGATCGGGTTCACACCCGGTGCCGCAAAGTGGTGGCCGACTACGCGAAGGTGCCGAACAACGGCGACCTGCAGTACCGGGTGGGCACCATCTACACCTACTCCGACGTCCTGGACTGGGCGGAGGGCGACAGGACGATCCGCTGCTTCGCCTGGCGGGCCGACCCGCTGTTGACCGGTTCGGTGCGCGACGGCGGCTCGCGCGCCCTGCCCATCCAGTACCGGTGAAGCGGCAGATTCCAATGATCTGGCAGCCTTTACCGGCCAG
Source organism: Solwaraspora sp. WMMD792 (assembly GCF_029626105.1). Taxonomy (NCBI): domain Bacteria; kingdom Bacillati; phylum Actinomycetota; class Actinomycetes; order Micromonosporales; family Micromonosporaceae; genus Solwaraspora; species Solwaraspora sp. WMMD792. Next base: position 1,771,987 of record NZ_JARUBH010000009.1, on the reverse strand, counting down.
GATGGTCGCGCTGCTGGCCGCCGCGTCGCTGGCCGTGACGGCCGGCTGTGCGGCACCGCCGCCGGGGACCGACGGCACCCTCACCGACGGTTGGGCCGGGTTCGACGAGCCGACCGTCTTCGTCCCGCAGGCCGGCACCTGCCACCGCGCCGAGGCTGCCTCGGGCAGCGGCAAGCACTACCGTCCGGTCGACTGCGACGAGTTGCACCTGGTCGAGACGGCCCACGTCGGCACCTTCACCGGTGCCGACGCGCAACGGACGACCGCCCCGGTGGGCAATGTCCCGGCCCGCGAGACGGCCCGCGTCGAGTGCGATGCCCGGGCCGCCGAGTTCCTCGGCGACATCTGGCAGCACGGCCTGCTCGACATGACCGTGCTGGTGCCGCCGCAGGCGGCCTGGCGCGCCGGGGCCCGCTGGTTCCGCTGCGACCTCACCGAGATCAGCAGTGTGTTCCGGGGCAAGGTGCTGCCCCGGACCGGAAGTCTGCGTGGCACGCTGGCCGACGGTGGCGCGCTGCGGCTGGGCTGCCACGACGTGCGGTGGGGCGACGACCACCTCGAAGAGCTGGAGCCGGTCGACTGCGACCGGCCGCACCACGGCGAGTTCGTCGGCGCGTTCGACGGCGGCGCCCTGCCCGGCGGCTGGCCCGGGGACGAGGCGATTCAGGAGCGCTGCCTGCGGATGATCGCCGACTACGCGGACCTGCCGGTCGACGAGGACCTGCCCTACCGGGTGGCCACGTTCTGGTTCCGGACGGGGAACCCTTCGGTGTGGGAAGGCGACCTGCGGGTCCGCTGCTTCCTGTACGTGCCGGACTTCACCACCCCGCTGGTCCGCTCCGCCAAGGGCGGCGGTCCCGGCCTGTTCCCGGTCTGGTAGCCGCTCACGATCCCTGGCCCTCCGGCGCACCCGGCCCCACACAGACATAGTGCTATTCTGCTAGTAACCTAGCAGAATGGGAGTCGCGGCGTGATCGAGTTCAGGTTGGACCGCCGGTCCGGCGTCACCCCGTACCTGCAGTTGGTGCAGCAGGTACGCCAGGCGGTGCGGCTCGGCTGGCTGCAGGAGGGCGACCGGCTGCCGACCGCCCGGGAGGTCGTCGCCGCACTCGGCATCAACCAGAACACGGTGCACAAGGCGTACCGCGAACTGGAACGCGACGGCGTGGTGCAGTCCCGGCCCGGCGTCGGCACCTTCGTGCTGGCGTCGCTGTCGGCGCGCCGCGCGGCCTGGGACCCGGCGATCCGCACGCAGCTCGCGGCCTGGGTCGCCACCGCCCGCGCCGCCGGCCTGGACGACGACGACCTGCGCGCCGTCCTGGCGGCCGAACTGGCCGAGAGCGCGTCACCCCAGACGACGGACGACCGGCCGGGGCGGACCGGATGACCACGCTGGAGACCACCGGCCTGGGCAAACGGTACGGACGCAGCTGGGCGCTGCGCGACTGCACGCTCGCCGTACCGGCCGGCACGGTCACCGCGCTCGTCGGCCCGAACGGTGCCGGCAAGACCACCCTGCTGCACCTGGCGGTCGGCCTGCTCACCCCCAGCGCCGGGCAGGTCCGGGTCGGCGGACGGCCACTCACCGGCGGCGGCCACGACCTGGCCCGGGTCGCGTTCGTCGCCCAGGACAAGCCGCTGTTCGCCGGGTTCACCGTGGCCGAGATGCTCCACTTCGGCCGGGCCACCAACCCGGCCTTCGACACCGGTGGGGCGCGGGCCCGGCTCGACGACTACGGCATCCCGCTGCGGCAGCGGATCCGGACCCTCTCCGGTGGGCAGCGCACCCTGGTCGCCTTGACCCTCGCCCTGGGTAAACGCGCCGAGCTGCTGCTGCTCGACGAGCCGCTCGCCGACCTGGACCCGCTGGCCCGTACCGAGGTGATGGGTGCGCTGATGGCCGCCGTCGCCGACACCGGCGCCACCGTGGTGCTCTCCTCGCACATCCTGGCCGACCTGGTCGACACCTGCGACTGCCTGCTGCTACTCAACCGGGGTCGACTGCAGGTGGCCGGCGGTTTCGACGAGTTGACCGAAGCGCACCGGGTGCTGACCGGGCCGGCCGAGCTGGCGCAGCGGCTGCGGGCGGCGGACCCGCCGCCCGTACACCTGAGCGTCACGGCCCGGCAGACCACCGCGCTGGTCCGGCAGGCGTCGACAGTGGTACGCGGTGAGCCGGCCAGCCACGACGGCGGGCAGGTGCCCGGCCTGGAGGAGCTGGTGCTGGCGTACCTGCGCAACCCGGACGCCGTCTGCCTGCCCGCGCCCACCCTCGTCGCGGCCGGTCTGCCGGCGGGAAAGGAGACCCGATGATCTGGCTCGCCTGGCGTCAGCAGCGGTTCCCGTTCATCGCCGCCGCGATCCTGATCTGCCTGTACGCCGGGTTGACGGCGGCCGCGCACGTCGACACCGAGTTCGTCACCATCACCCAGCTGTTCGCCGGCTACCTGACCATCGGGGTCTGCATGTTCTGGGGCGTGCCGCTGGTGGCCCGCGACCTGGAGCAGGGCACCCACCGGCTGGCCTGGACGCAGAGCCGGCCGCGCGGCCACTGGCTGGCCGCCCGGCTGGCGGTCGCGGCGGCCGGGTCGCTGGCCGCCGCCACCGTGGTGACCGCCGTCGTCACCTGGGGGTTGCCGACGACCGACGGCGACCCGATGCGCTGGTTCGCCTACGAGTCGCATGATCTGGTCCCGCTGGCCCGGGTGCTGTTCGCGCTCACCCCGGCGCGGCGTTGGGTGCGGTGACCCGCAACACGCACATCGCGATGGCGCTCAGCGTGCCGGTGCTGGGCATCGTCCAATTGGGCGGCGCACGTGCGGTACGCGAGGCCACCTCGTGGACGTACTGGCAGCTGCAGGTCGCCGAGTCCGGCGTCTACCTGGGCGTGGCGGCCGTGCTCACCGCAGTCACGTTCCTCGCCGTCCGCCGCCGGCCCTGACCCGTCCGCCGCCGTGCCAGTCGTCCCGCCGGATGTCCGGGTCAATGTCGGTGGCGGATCGTAGGGTGCGGGGCATGGCCAGCATTCAGCCCATCATCAGTACGCCGGACCTGCCGCGCCTGCAGAAGTTCTACGAAACGGTGCTCGGTGCCGAGCAGGTCCGCCAGCATCCCGCCGACGGCCCGGTGTTCTTCGTCGGGTTGCGGCACGGCGAGTCGGAGTTCGGCATCGTCAACGAGGAGCGCGCCGATGTGTCCGCGCCGTCGCGGGTACTGCTGAGCATCGACGTCGACGACGTGGACGCACTGCTCGGCCAGGTCGAGGCGGCCGGCGGCACGGTGCTCGCTCCACCTGACGACACGCCGTGGGGTCAGCGGGTGGCACACCTCGCCGACCCCGACGGCAACCTGATCAACCTGACCCACCGGCTCTGAGCAGCGGGCGGGCCATTGGTCACCTCGGCGGCAGATAGCAGCGGCCGTTGGTCCAACGACGTAGTTCACGGTCAAGGTGTGCGGTGTCGACGTCTGGGCATTTCGCCAGGTTGACGGTGAACGGGGTGCCAAACGCATACAAGTCGGCCAGCATCATCTGTTCCTGGGCCGATGCACCCGGCACCGGCGGAGCCGAGCGCCGGCCCGGCACGTCGAAACAGAGGAACTCGTTCCCCCCATGACCCGGCCGGAATGCGCAGCCGTCGACCTCATCCCAGGGGACGGGGATCTCCAGCACCTGGCCGTGGAACGCCGAGGTGAACCGCAGCCCCTGCGCATTGAGCAGGATCGTCTTCTGTGGCATCAGGCGCTTGACCCGCCGGGCGGCGAGGAGGTCGGTCACCCCGTCCATGCCGATCATGATTCCGCCGACGAACATCACCACGCCGAGCGCCGCCACGCCGATCTGCAGCGCTGACGGGGTGACCGCAACCGTGCCCGGGTCGACAAGGACAGCGATGAGTGCGAGGGCACCGGCGAGGCCGACTGCTCCGGCCAGCACCTTACCGACCATCGGAGCGGCGCGCCGACGCCGAGGCGCCAACAGGATGCCCGGCTCAGCTGTCAAAGACACTCACGATCCCTCGTCCTCCGCCCCGGGCGATGCACCGGGCGCATCGACCAGCGTAGTGCGCGGGGCCAGACCGGGCAGCTGCCACCGCCTGGCCATACCCGGATTCCGGACACCGATCTCGCTCAGGCGAGGTCTGCTACCGAGCGCAGTGCTTCGCTGTCTCGTACGACGATCCCCCGGTAGTGGGTCGAGACGATGCCCTCCGACCGAAGTTCACTGAGTGCTTTCTGCAGGCTGACCTGGGCGGCGCCACAGAGGGTGGCCATCTCGTCCTGGGTCAACCGGATGTCGACGACCATGCCCTGTGGGCTCCGCCGACCGTAGGCGGCGGCGATCTCCCACAGAACCCGGGCGAGGCGAACACGTAGCGGGTAGTGAGTGAAGTCGATCCGACGCCGGTTGGCCCAGCGGAGACGGTCCGCGATGATCCCGGCCACGGTGAGGGCAGCGTCGGGGTTGTCACGGAGAAATGCCATGAATTCGTTTCGGTGGATGACGCGGATCACCGATGGGCGGCAGGCGGTGACCGTCGCCGTCCTCGGTGTCTCGTTCAATGCGGATATCTCGCCGATGATGTCGCCGGAGACACGGATCGACAGCAGGGCGTGCCGACCGTCGGTCAACGCGGCGGTGACCTTGACCAGTGCGTCCTCCAGTAGGATCACATAGGACTCTTCAGCGCCCTCCCGGAGAATGACCTGCGCTTCCTTGACGGAGCGTCGGACTCCGACCGACAGGAGGCGTACGCGCGTCGACGGTTGAAGCCGGGCCAGGAAGGTTCCCGGCGGCCACGGGGCGTTCTTCTCCATCTGCACCTCCTCGCGGTCCGAGAGACATCATTCACGTTCAGCTTCGAGTTCGCTACTGTCCGAAGCTCGACTCAGGACGAGGGCCCTGCCACACCGGTGACGACCAGCAAGCCGCCGGCAAAGCCGACCGCCACCAGGAACCAGGGCATACAGTTCTTGATCAAGAGGTACTTGGCCAGGGCGATACGGGCGAGGACGACCGCGAGGTCCCATGCCTCGTCCCGCTGCTGTTGGACGCAGGCGGCCGACGGGCGCCCGCCAGCCGAACCGAGGTCCGGAAACCCGAACCGGTTGGCGCCTCCCACACCGGCCATGCGCGGCTGGAACGCCATCGCGAGCCGGCAGGTGGCGACCACCATGGCGACGAGCATCCCGGCCGCGAGGCAGACCGAGATCGCCACGACCGCAGGGGTGCCGTCGAGCATCGTCGGCAGGGCCTGGTCGGCGACCGTTGCCGCGATGGCACCTTCGATCGACAGCAGGGCAAGTGCCTTCGCGTCAGCGTGTCTGATCGATGTCTGCAGCGAGGCCACTGTGGTCAGACCAACCTGAAGATCGCGCCACGCGTCCGGGCCGACGCCGCAGCTCGCCCTCTTCATCCGCTCCATACATCAAGTGAACGTGAGGCCGGCGGTAGCCACAGCGTCGGAGCACCACTTGTCGCGCATTCGACTGTCGCGCTAATTCCATCCTTTTATGGGATCCCCATCGCCGCCGTTCTGTAGAGATGAGCATCGAACGGTCTTGTCGCCCAGTGGGAGATGGAGAGCATGCCTTACATCAAAGATCCGGACCGGCGTGTCCTGGTCGCCGTGGACATGGAGTCCTACAGCCGTCGAGACAACGTCCTGCAGTACCGTGCGCAGCTGACCTTTCAGGAGGTCATGGCGGCGGCGTGCAGCGAGGTGGGCTTCGATCGCGCCAGTTGGCAGATCCAGCAGGGTGGGGACGGCGAGCTCGCCATCCTCCCGCAGGGGACGAGTGAACGGGCGGTCCTGGCCCGGCTGACCCCGGTTCTTGACCGGCTATTGCGCGAGACCAACCGCGGACTCAGCGACGAGGCTCGGATCCGCCTGCGCGTCGCTGTCCACGAAGGTCCGGTCCATCTCGACGGGGCCAACGGATTTCCGAGCGACGCGGTCGTGACAGTCTGCCGGCTGGTCGACTCACCCCAGCTCAAGACCGCGCTACGGCAGTTCCCGGACGCCGCGGTCGCGCTGATCGTGTCGGATCGGCTCTACCAGGACATCGTCCGGCAGTACCAGGACCTTCGGCTGGATCACTTCCAGCCGGTGACCGCGCGGATCGCGGACAAGGGCTTCGAGGCCGCCGCCTGGATCTACGTCCCGGGCGAGAGCATCCCAGCGACCGGTGACCGGCCAGACCCACAGGATTCCGTGCCCGACCAGCCGGATGACGGTCCCGGCGGCGCGGGCGTCGACGATCGGCGGCCCGGTCCCCGGCCTCGCCCCGCAGACGGTGGCGTGTCGGCACGGGACATCCAGATTCCGGGAATCGGTACGGTCGGCAACAAGAACTCCATCGAGGTGTCCGGCTGGCCCGGGGGTCTCGGTTCGTGGGAGTCGCCTCGATGAGTGACGCAACCCCTGAGGACGAGACCGAGCCGGAGGCCGGCCCGCAGGACGAGTCCGACCCGGAGTCCTGGTCGCTGGACCCACAGGTCGGTGAGGAGCTGTACGGCGACCGGGTCTCTGCCGTCTACTCCCGACTGGATATCTCCCGCCTGGGCATTTCCGGAGTGGGAGCGGTCGGCGTCGGCAACACGATCAGGATCGTGAACAACCTGGGTCCCCCCTCGGCGAGACCCGTCATCGCTGATCTGGTGGGGATAGCCGACCTGCTCAAGGTGTACGTGTCAACCAGCGCCGACGAAGGGCTGGCACGAAAGCTCGACGAGTTGTCGGCGGCCGGTCTCGGGGGCAGGCCGTACACCGGCAGGCGCAGCACCGCGATCGTGGCGCTGGCTCGGCGGCACGGCCCGGACCGGGTCCACGAGATTCTGCTGCCGGACGGTGTCGATCCCGGCGAGCTGAGCCGGGCCGGCGACAGCATCAAGAAGGATCACGGATACCTCCTCCAGCTGCCAGGTGACAAGCACGGCCGGGCGATCCGGTTGTTGGCCAGCACTTTTCGTCGACACGGCGCGAGCCTGCTGCTGATCCGCGACGACGACAGCCGGGCAGGTGCACGGCCCGGGGCCGAGGTGCCGCATCGCTCACCTGACCCCGTCGCCGTGTTCCGTGCTCATCTACGTCATCACCTGTGCGACCGGCTGGGGTGGACCGATGAGGAAAGCAACCGGGCGCTGGACGGGTACCTCCAACACGACGGTCTCACCACTGATCTGCACAGCTGCTACGGACCGCAGGAGGCGGTGTCGATCGCCGAGGCTGTCGGGGCAGTCCGCCCGGCCGACGACGATGCCATGACACAGGTGCTCGCCAGGTCCCAGCCGCGCCGCAGGGCCCACGCGGCGGAAGTCCTCTGCACCGACCGCAGCGGCACCGGGGAGACCGGCACCGGCCGCCGGCCGCGCCGGATCGATCAGCACGAGCGGGCCTTCCGGATCGCCTACGCCGTCTTCGCCCGACAGCCGCTGCACTACGTCTTCGAGGCCGCAGGTCTCCTGCTCGAGGAGATCGACGGGCAGGCCAAGCGGACCGACTGGGGCCGGATGGCGCTGCAGTATCCGGTCTCGGAGCTGCTCGGGCCGCTCAAGGTGGACTGGCACGAAAGCCGCGACGCCACGAACTCGCCGGGTGGGTCGTCCCGCTCGGCCTGGCTGCGCGACGGCGCGATGCGGGGCGCGATCATCGACGAGGCGTGGCATGAGTTCGACAGCACCCGACCAGCCCTGCTCGAATGGCTGAACAAGCTGGTCGCCGCGAGTGACGAGCCGATGCAGCGGGCAGCCGCCGAGGCCGCCGGTCTGCTCGCCCACCACGACTTCGACCGGGTCTGCACTGATCTCGTCGACAACTGGGCGGCCTCGCCCAAGCCGCGACTGCGCCAGGCGGCGGCCTGGGCGATGGTCGCGGCGGACATGGGTGGCCAGGTGGGGCATCTCGTCCGTCGGCAGATCCGCGACTGGGCCGGTGGCGGGCGCAACTATCAGCGGGACGCCGCCGCCCGGGTCTACGCCAGCGGACTGCAGCAGCCCGACCTCAGCTGGAGCCTGGCCGACCTGCGCCGCATCGCCCAGGATCCGATGCAGCAGTACACGTACTCAGTCGCTCAGGGCATCCGCCAGCTGTACACCGCGCACACCGCAGACCGGATCGTCACCGAGCTGGTGACCTGGTCGGAGCATCGGCAGCTGCAACCGCACGCCGCCCACGCCCTGCTCGAGCTCGCCGAGCAGACGGACGACGACTCACCCGGCGGCGTACCCGATCTCCTGGTCAGGGCGGCGGCGCAGGAAATCGACAGCGGTGCCCTGGTGCAGCTTTGGCGGTTGGCGTTGCTTTCCCCGGCGCGGTCCGCGTCGGCCTGGCACACATTCGGGCGCTGGTTGACCAGTGCCGACGCCGACGAGACCGTACGCAAGGTCGTCGCCTCGTTGGTCGCGGACCTCGCCGCCGGGCCGTCCCTGCGCCGACGGATGCAGTTCAGTCTTGCCCGGTCCCCGCATTTCGATCGTGGGCTGCCGGAGTGGCTCGAAGCCGCGACAGGGAGGTGACGACGTGACGGATTTTCGGACGCAGCGCTCCGGCGTCGGATGGTGGCGTCGGTTCGGGTCGTGGCTGGTGAGGCTGTGGCAGCGGCTCGTGGCGGCGCTCAGCGGCCCCGAACCTGAACCCTTGCCGCCGCCACCGCCGCCGCCCGCGCCTCCGGGTCGGCTGACCGAACGTCGGGACGCACCGGCGCCGATCGTCGTGCCCGCCCGCGGGTACGTGTTCACCTTCCGGGTTCACGCCAGCTTCGTCTGGTCGTCGGACGGGCTGCCGAGGGAGGTGCTCAGCGGGTCCGCGCAGTTCTTCATGCCGTACGCGATCCGGGCGCTGACCCGTCTCGCCGCCGCCCGCGCCCGTAATCTCGCCGCACACCGGGCCCGGGATCTGGAGGTGGAGTTGCAGCGCGCCGTCGCCGAATCGGAGCCGCTGGTCTACGAGCGCGGCGGGGCGCGGGTCACCTGCCAGGCGTACGTCTCGGTGGAGCTCGACGACCGGGTCAAGCGGGCCGTCGAGCCGTACTGGGAGCAGTTGATCAAGCTGGAATACGAGTACGACGTCGACACCCGACGCGCACAGTACGTGGACCGGATGAGTCGGCAGTGGTCGACGGTCCTGGAGAAGCTCGTGGACAGCCCGGTTGCCGGCGGTGCGGCCACGCTGGCCAACGAGAACCTGGCCGCCGTCGTGCGGGAGTTCCTCGCCGAGCGCAAGGCCGAATCGGAGCGGCTGGAGAACCTCCTCGCCGAACACGCCCGCAACGGCAACGGCTACGAGCAGGCGAACTTCTTCGAGCGGCTCGTAGAGCAGGCAGACAGCTACCGGCAGCGGACACCGACGAGGCCCAACCCGGGTCAGAACGGGTCCGCCCGATCCTGAGCCGGCCTGAGCCAATGGGCCCTCCACGGCAGGGCCTGCCGTGGAGGGCCCATCTGGTCCGGGATCGGGCAGAGTCTGCCGAGCCCGGGGGCCTGCTCAGTTGCGGAAGCTCCACCGCTGGTTTGCGCCGCCGTTGCACGACCAGAGGATGATCCTCGTGCCGTTGGCGGTAGCAGCACCATTCGCATCCATGCACAGTCCGGATTGAACGCTGGTGATCGTACCGTTGGAGTTGATGTTCCACTGCTGGTTGAGGCCGCCGTGGCAGTCCCAGATGGCGACCACGGTGCCGTTGGTCGTGCCAGCACCAAACGCGTCCAAGCACTTGTTGCCGTACACGGTCAACTGCTTGCTGGAGGTGTAGGTCCACCGCTGGTTCGTGCCGCCGGCGCAGTCCCAGAGCTGCACCTGGGTGCCGTTGGTGGTCGTGAAGTTGGGTACATCCACGCAGCGGCCTGACTGGCCGCCCACAATCTGGACGTTCTGCTGACCGCCGCCGCTTTGCTGCCTGACGATCGACCTGGACTCAGCTGATCGATTTCCTTGAGCGTCGAGAATGTAGAGCCGATAGTCGCCCGGTGTCGTCGGAACAGCGATGGACGTTGAGGTGCCGTCGGCCCTGGTCATCGTCGGGCCGGCAGCGAAGGCGGTGGTACCGGAGGGTGCCAGCCAGATCGTCCTGGTCGCGTCTCCGGCGCTTCGTACCGGGATCGATGCGCTCTCGCTGCTGACGAACGTGCTGGCCGGCAATGCGTAGTCGGGTGAGAAGAGATTGCTCTGTGGGACGATATCTTGATATGAACTCTCAAGTCCAGATCTCACGGCGATACCATAGCCTGCTGCCGGCCAGACATAGTCGTCGGACACGAGAATATCGTGGACGGTACTGTTCGGCAGACTCTTGTTGGAGACCTTGTTGATTGGGCCGTATGTTTGCGTGATGCTCAGATCGTGCTTGCGCCCCCAATCGTCGGAGTTGATAAGCCACGCGACATTCTTGTCCACGCTGAGGACATTGTCGCGGAAAGTTATATACGCCGAGCCTTCATCCGGGTGAAGTCCGTACTTGTGGCCAGCCGGGACGCCTTGGAGATAGTTGTCGTGCACCGTGGTACCCGGTTGACTGCCCAGGGTGTAGATAGGTCCCGTGTCGCTGAGACGCTGCACCGTGTCGATGATGTGGTTGTAGCTGATGTTGTTGTTTCTCGCTGTCACCGTCGGCCTGTTGGGTGCGATCGAACCCGATGACCCGTCGAAGTTCCACCAACCCCATCCCAGCGTTATCCCGGACCACGGGGCCTTTTCGATCCGGTTGTGCGCAATGGTGAGAGTGTCGGCGAAGTACGCCGAGATGGGACTGTGTCCGTTGAACAGCACTGCACTGTCATAGATGTAGTTGTTCTTGATCTCGATGTTCTTGGGTAGTCCTTCAACCTGAGGGGAGTACTTTTCGCGATTGGCCGCCGTGTGGTCGCCGATGTAGACGTGCTGAGGATGACCGACGGTAACAGCAGATCCGGCGATGTCGTTGGTATAGTTTCCGATCAACTGCGTGTCCTGCACATCGTTGACCAGGTTGATCCCGTCGGCACCGGCATGTTGGATCCTGTTGCGTTGCAGCGTTATCCCATCAGCGTTCTGGATCTGGATCATGCCGGGAGTAACGTCGACATTGCGATAGTAGTACACATGGAAGTTTCCCTTCGCGTATGCAAGGGCGCCCAGGTTGCCCTGCTGGGCCTGTTTGAACGCGGAGCCTGCCACATTGAACAGGTTCCAGTCGGAGTGCTGCACCGTGAGGCCGGAGATCGTGATGTTGCGGGCGTGGTTGCCCGTCGAGATGCCCGCGATCCGCAGCACGGTAGTCACGTTGTTCGGCGCGAAGACCGTCGCAGTCGCCATGTTCTCCGAGCTGGCCTTGTAGTAGTACAACGTCCGGCTGGCCTTGTCGAAGTAGAATTCGCCGGGCGTGTCCAGGAACTCGTAGGCGTTCATGACCTTGTGACTTCCACCGACCTGAGCGTTGCCGTTGTACGCGCCTTGGGCGATAGCCGCGCCCGGTTGCTGGAACAACGCAACGCGATTCCGACCATCGGCCGTTGTGGTCACCTGGCGGACTCCCACGATGGCGGTGGTCCAGGTGGTCGCCGTTTCGATCTCGATATCGTCCTGGTTGCGGGCGATAGCGGGAAAGTCAGACAGGCTGTATCTCGCACCCTCGCACTGTGAGCCTGATTCCCAGGCCCAATCGGCCTGTCCCGCGGTGATGTTGTATGTCCCGTGGCATCCAGCCGAGTTGATCGTCTTCGTAGCCATGTACGCCCGCTTGTCGTTGGCGTAGAGCGCACGCAGCTTGTTGGCTCGGTCGAGCGGAGCTTTCCAGATGTCACCGCTGTGCTGGGTCCATCCGGTGACCTGCACACCGCCTTCGAGGACTGGCGTTTCGTTGGAATACGCGGCGTATATGATCCGGTAGCCGTTCGTACCGGAGTCGCTCGGCCCGAACTCGATCGTACTGCTCACCGGATAGCTTCCACCACGGAGGTACACGTAGATGTCACCTGTCATGTTCCCGTTTATCGTACGAACCACGTCCCGTGCGCGTTGCAGGGTTCTGAATGGTGACGTGATCGTTCCGGGGTTGGCGTCGTTGCCATCGGGAGCAACATAGTAGGTTGCCTGGGTCGCAGCCGAAGCCGGCATTTGATTCGCGACCGTTGCAATCAACACGACGGAGGCGAAGACCGCGACTGCCAGCAGCGATCTTCCAGCGATGGAAACGGCTGACTTCACGTCCTATTCCTTTCACTCTGGTGCGGCAGGCCGGCGTCGTCGGCATTTGGGATGGTGCGCACGGACGTCCAAGGTGCCACGGTTCTTCCGCCTCTACCGCGAGAGCAAGCACCTCCGGAGCACTGAATCCCCTCCCGCAGAGGAAGCATGAAACATGTCGATAACATAGGTCGTATGATGTATGATGTCAAGAGATGTAGATGTTTCGATGCCTCGCTCCATGGGTCTCGCGGAACCGACGTCTCGGGTAGGCAGCGCCCCCACGGCAGACACGGAGGCGCAGGTGTCCACCCACCCCGCTCCTGAGCCGAGGTCGTCAGTACAGCCAGCTGAAGTCCAGCTCGTCGATGGCGTTGCCGACGTGGACCTCGGCCAGGAAGCGGCGCATCAGGCTGCCCGGGGTCGGCGGCGTCCTCGATCTGGATCAGCATGCCGCGCCCGTGCGCCACGACGGCGTCGAGCACCAGGCGTTCGAGCTTCTCGGCGTTGACCGGGCCGGGCCGGCAGCCACACGGCGCGCCGTACGCCCGGCCGCTCAACGTCTGCAGGCAGACCAGCCGACGGTCGCAGCCGGCACAGGTCAACAGCCCGTCGAGGAAAAACTCGGACCGACCCGCGCGGTCGACGCGGGACATGCCGGTCGGCGGTACGTGTCCACCGCTGGTGGTGCGCTCGCTCATGTTCGCAAACCTCCGTCACGAGATACCGGATTTCGTGAATTCACCCTTGTGGCGGACCACATTTCCAGCCCGCGTACGGCAGACTCAATCGTGGACGCCGGCTCGTCTCCACTGTGATGTGGCGATTTCGGCGACCAGCCCGGCCAGCGGTTTCCTTTTGAAACATTGGTGCGGGTGGTGGGTGTGTCGGATGAGAGGAAGGTGAAGCGATGCCGGTCACCGGACCGACTGTGGTGCGCCGTCAGCTGGGGCGACGGCTGCGCCGACTGCGGGAGGAGTCGTCCCGCACCGAGCAGGAGGTGGAGCGGGCGAAGGTCTGTTCCCGTACGACGTTGTGGCGCATCGAGAACGGCAAGTTCCCGGTCAAGATGAACACGGTTCGCGGTCTCTGCTGGTTCTACGGTGCCGACCCGGAGACGACGGACGCGCTGACCCGGCTCGCCGCCGCCAGTGATGGTCACGGGTGGTGGGAGTCGCACGGCGACGCCGTACCAGATTGGTTCCGCCTGTACGTCGGCCTCGAAGCCGCCGCCACCGAGATCGGGGTCTATGACCCCGAGGTGATCCACGGCCTGTTGCAGACGCCGGACTACATGCGCGCGGTGTTCCGCGCCACCTATCCGGACGCGCCGCAGGAGAAGATCGAGCGGCTGGTGTCGCTGCGGCTGGACCGGCAGATCTCCTACTACGACCGCGAGCAGCCAGCCCGGATCGTCGCGATCCTCGGGGCTGGTGCGCTGGTCCGCGAGGTCGGCGGACCGGCGGTGATGGCCGAGCAGCGCGCCCACCTGGCCGGGCTGGGTCGACGGGTACGGGTGGAGATCCGCGTCCTACCCTGGTCTGTCGGTGCCCACCCTGCCTTCTCCGGCCCGTTCATCTTGCTCGACTTCGCTGACCCGGACGACCCAGACGTCGCCTACGTCGAGTCGCATATGGGCGCTCGTTACCTGGAGCGGCCGGAGGAGTTGGCGGAGTACCGTCGAATTTTCCGGCTGATCCGCCAACAGTCGGTCCCGATCGAGGAGCATCTGCGATGAAGCCTGACACCCCCTGGTTCACCTCCAGCCGCAGCGCCGGCAACGGTGGAGCTTGCGTCGAGACCCGACGGCACGCCGGCCAGGCCGAGGTACGCGACAGCAAGGACCGCACCGGCCCCACCCTCACCTTCACCACCCGCCAGTGGGGCACCTTCACCACCGCCCTACAGACCGGCACCCTCCCCCACTGACCACCGCCGATCGCCCTGTCCCCCACCCCCATCCCTGGGGTGGGGGACGCTCGTCCTCCTGACACTGGTGACGTGTGAACACGCTTGACCCCGACCGCGCCTGGGACGAAACGAGCTACCTCGCACTGGGCAGGACACCCGATCGGACGGAGCTGGTTGACGGCTGCTTGCGGATCAGCCCCGCACCGAGCAAGCGTCATCGGCAGCTCTCGTTCCTGCTGATGTCCGCGCTGTATCCGGCGGCCCGGTCTGCCGGCCTCAATGCGTACGAGGCGATCAATGTCAGATTACGTACCGATCGGATCGTGATCCCAGACCTCGTCGTCGCAGACACTGACAACGAGGGATCCGTTACCGACGCGGCTGAGGTTGTGCTGATCTGCGAGATCACGTCTCCGAGCAACGCCGCCACCGATCGACTGCTCAAGATGCAGTTGTACGCCGCCGCCCGATTCTCGTGGTATCTGCTGGTTGAGCACGAGTTGCCGAATCCGTCGGCGGTGACACTCCGGCTCTTCCGGCTCGACAACGAGCACTACGTCGAGCACGTGACCGCGGCCAAGGGCTACGTCCTGACCACCGATCAACCGTTCTGGTTCACGCTCGACACGGCCGCACTGCTCGACGAGTAAGCCCTCCGGCCCGGTCAGCCGAAGCCCGCCGCCAGGAACGCTCCGAGGCCGAGCAGCGCCAACGGCAGCGCCGTGGCGAGGCTGAGGATCCGGTTGCGGGTGGTCCGACCGGCAAGAACGATCACCAGTACGCCGAGCACCGCCCGGACCACGACATGCGGGATCTGCTCGCTGCCGTAGCTGGGATCGCCGATCCGGGCCGCCTCCAACGCCGCCTCGGTGAAGCACACTGCTCCCGGCAGGGCCGTACCGATGGTCTGTCGCCAGCCTGAGCCGCGTGCCCAGACGCCGCCGGCGCCGAAGACCGCTCCGGCGAGGACCCCGAAGGCCATCCAGAGCAGAGAGGTCGGCGCCCACAGCAGCGACCAGTCGTCGCCCTGGATCAGCGCCGCCGCGACGTAGTAAGCGGGTACGGCGATCACCAGTCCGGCGGCCGCACCGGCAGCAGCCCGCAGCCACCCGGTACGGACCCAGTAGCCGAAGAAGAACGCGGCGACCGCCCACACCGCAGACGAGTTGCCCAGGTCGGCAAGGGGCCACCAAGGCATGAACTTGATCCATACGAAGTCGACGAAGCCCAGCAGGAAGCCGCCGACCACAGCGACGAACGCGACGCGCCGATTGTCCGGGTACATGCCGCCGGACCTTACCGTGCCGCGGGCGCGGGCGCTCCTCGTGCATCGGGCAACACCGAGCCGCAGACGGCTTCTGACCCGGTTAGCGAGACTCAGCCACAGCATCACGATCATCGTTGACGAGTCTCTATACGCCCTTGGGCGTGACGTGGTTTCTGACCAGTGGCTCACATGTTCGAGACCGGGTTCGCGGTCCGGTTTCTATACACCCTTGGGCGTGACGTGGTTTCTGACTGCGCGTAACGCGTGCCCCGGTATGTCCAGATTTGCTCACGCTCGTTCCTATACGCTCTTGGGCGTGACGTGGTTTCTGACAACCGGTCTGGCGCACGTCGACTGCGACCACCCCGAGTTTCTATACACCCTTGGGCGTGACGTGGTTTCTGACAGAGGAAGAGATCCCGTGGACGTGCTCGCCCGGAAAGGTTTCTATACGCCCTTGGGCGTGACGTGGTTTCTGACAGTGAAGTCCGGACAATGGAAAATCTGCCGCCGATCCCGTTTCTATACGCCCTTGGGCGTGACGTGGTTTCTGACTTACGGACGCTGGCGGAGCTACACAGCGAGTCTGGTGAGTTTCTATACGCCCTTGGGCGTGACGTGGTTTCTGACCTGCCCTGGCGGCATGTCTGGGAGGGCGACGGGTTCGTTGTTTCTATACGCCCTTGGGCGTGACGTGGTTTCTGACATGAGGTCGACCAGGTCGAGCATGATGCGGCGCTGCTCGTCGTTTCTATACGCCCTTGGGCGTGACGTGGTTTCTGACCGTCAAGGCCGCACGGTTGCTGCGTGGTGCCGATCCGTTTCTATACGCCCTTGGGCGTGACGTGGTTTCTGACTTGCGGACGCTGGCGGAGCTACACAGCGAGTCTGGTGAGTTTCTATACGCCCTTGGGCGTGACGTGGTTTCTGACCTGCCCTGGCGGCATGTCTGGGAGGGCGACGGGTTCGTTGTTTCTATACGCCCTTGGGCGTGACGTGGTTTCTGACATGAGGTCGACCAGGTCGAGCATGATGCGGCGCTGCTCGTCGTTTCTATACGCCCTTGGGCGTGACGTGGTTTCTGTCCGTCAAGGCCGCACGGTTGCTGCGTGGTGCCGATCCGTTTCTATACGCCCTTGGGCGTGACGTGGTTTCTGACAGGGAGAGATATGGCAATCCACGGGAACGGATTCGACACGTTTCTATACGCCCTTGGGCGTGACGTGGTTTCTGACCCTACCCGCTCTGGCGGGGCTGTGACCAGCACAGATACACGCCCTCTGCACGGCGACCTCCGCAGCTCCACATTCGACGGGTGACGCTGATCACTTTTCTGGACGTTTCCGCAGCTCAGAGGCTTGCACGGCGTACCGCCGATTTTCATGATCGCCTAACCAGGCCCGACTCGTCCGCCATCCGACCTACTTGCGCCCTCCGTACCTTTCGTCACAGCACCACCCAGTAGGGTGGCTCTGGGTCGATCCGGTGCTGGCCGATCACCACCAGCTGATCCTGACAGCCAGCGCAGATCGGCACGATGTGAATCGTATCCGTCTCCACGTCGATCATCGCCTCCAACCGGGCGGCAAGTCGAGGCAACCTTGCCCGGTCGAGCTGGCAGAGGAAGACGCTGCGCTGAATCCGTTCGCCCCACTGGTGCAGCGCCGCCGCCACCCGCAGCCGGCGACTGTCCCGGGAAATGTCGTAGCACACCAGCACCGTCGTCAACGCCACTCCAACCCGTCCCACGGCACATCCCGCTCCACCCACGCGGCCAGCCGCTGCGCCTGCCGGTGCAGGTGACGACGGATCGACCCGGTGAAGCCGGGCAGGGCGCTGCGGGTCACCGTCGCCATCCGCTGCTCGTACGCGTCGATCAGCACCGCACGCCCCTCCCGGTTGAGCAGCACTCCGGCCCGGTCGGTCTCCTCGCTGCCGTGCTCCAGACCCAGCCGGCCGGTGCGGGCCAAGTGCAGCACCACCTGGTCCACCACGTATGGCCGGAACTCCTCGATCAGGTCCAACGCCAGGCTCGGCCGACGGTCCGCCGGGGTGTGTAGCAGCCCGATCGCCGGGTCAAGGCCGGCCGCCGTCAGCGCGGTCACCGCCTCGCCGAGCAGCAGCGTGTAGCCGAACGACAAAGCCGAGTTGATGACGTCCAGCGGCGGTCGACGCGACCGGGTGGCGAACCGCAGCGGTGCCGGCAGTAACGCGCCCAGCGCCGCGAAGTAGGCACGGGCGGCCGCGCCCTCGGCCCCCATGATCTCGTCCCGGCTGGTCGCGCCCGCCACGGTGTCGATCGACCGGATGATCCCGAGGATCGCGGCGTCGACCTGGTCGTGCCGTTCCTGCCGGCGGCTGCGGTGCAGCAGCACCGCCTGCTTCGACAGCTTCGCCGTCACCACCGCCCGGCCGAACGTCACCGCCCGCCACGGGTCGTCCGAGGCGCCCAGCAGCGCCCGCAGCCGCTCCACCCGCCGGGTGCCCGACCCGGCCAGGTGGCCCGGATACTGCCCGCGCCAGGAGGCGAAGACCACGTCGATGTCGCCGCGTAGCGCCCAGTTGCGGGCACCAGCCGACAGCCCCACCCGCCCGCACAGTGCCAGGCCACGGACGTGACCGGCCGGCACGCTCAGCAGGGTGACACCGTCGGGTGAGTCCACGACCAGCCGGCCGGCCGCCACCCGTACCGTCGCGCCCGGCACCCCGACGTAGATCACCTTGGTCGGCGCGCGATCCCCCGTCCGACGACCCGATCCCGCCGTACGGGTCGATATCGCCCAGGTCGACGCCGAAGCTCACCGTCGGACCGTCCCGTCTCCTACCGCTGTCACCACCCGCCGTTACCCGGTCGCCCGCCTGATTAGCGGACCGACCTGCGCTGCTGTGTCCGGGCGAGCAAGCGTGGTGAGATCAGGCGATGATGCGACCTCTGCTCGACGCCGGACACCGGCTGTACGCCCGCCGGCTGCGCGCCCAGCTCACCGCCGCCGAGCTGCCCCGCCACCTGGCCATGGTGATGGACGGCAACCGGCGGTGGGCCCGGCAGATGGGCTTCGACGACCCCAAGGTCGGCCACCGGCACGGCGCCGAACACCTCGACGAGGTGCTGAGCTGGTGCGCCGAGATCGGTATCCGGCACGTCACGGTGTTCGTCGCCTCCGTCGACAACGTCCGCAAACGCGCATCGGACGAGGTCGACAACCTGATGGGCATGATCGAGACCGTCGTCGCGGATCGGCTGACCCGCGACGGCAACATCTGGCGGCTGCACCTGGCCGGTCAGCTTGAGGTGCTGCCCGACTCGACCCGGCACGCGCTGAAGCTCGCCGAGGAGGCGACCCGGCAGCGGGAGACCGGCCACTACTTGACCGTGGCCATCAGCTACGACGGCCGGGAGGAAATCGTCAACGCCGTACGGTCGCTGTTGGACGACCAGGCGCGGCGCGGGGCGACGCTCGACGACGTCGCGCAACAACTGACCGCCGACCAGATCGCCGCCCACCTGTACACCAGTGGGCAACCGGACCCGGATCTGGTCATCCGCACCAGCGGGGAACGCCGGGTGTCCGGCTTCCTGCTGTGGCAGGCCGCCCACTCCGAGCTGCACTTCTGCGACGTCTACTGGCCCGGCTTCCGCAAGATCGACCTGCTCCGGGCGCTGCGCTCGTACGCCGCCCGCAAGCGGAAACCCTGACCGCTAACGCCAGGTCGGCTCCAGGCGGACCAGGCCGAAGCCCCGGCCACGCTGCGCGCCGACCCCGCTGTACGGCGCCAGCCGCATCAGCCGGTCCACCGCGCCGACCAGGGCGGTCGGCCCGTCGCAGACGTAGCGGATGCGCCCCAGAAAGCCCGACACCGTACGCCCGTTGACCTTGACCACGTCGCTGGTGCCGTCGATGTCGCTCACCCACAGCGCGTCCCGGTCCGGCCGCTCCCCCGGCCCATCAGTGCCCGGCCCGCCGATGCCCGGCAGCGGCAACACCAGCTCCGGCAGCCCGGCCGGGGCGTTCGCCCGCCACACCGCCCGCAGCCCGGCCACCACCGACCACGGGTCCGGCCACGGCGTGAAGCCGTTGCCGCGCCGGAACGTCGCCGGGGTCACGAACCGCAGCGACCACGCCGCGTCGCCGGACGGCCGGGCCAGCTCCAGCCACGACACCCCGGCCACCTGCCGTGCGCCGGTGACCAACGCGCCGACCTGACCACCGAACCGGATCACCGCCCCCGTCGCCGCCCCGGCCCGCAGCTTGTCGACCAGGGCGTCGTCGAGCAGGCCGACCTCGACCAGGGTGCCGGCCGGGTGCGCTACCGGCGGGCTGACGCTGTACGCCTTTGCGTGCGACCGGTGCGCCGCCTCGTCCACATCGAACCAGCGGGACACCACCGCGTGGACGTGTTCGAGCCGCACCCCGGCCGGGTCGATCCCCGGCACCACGAACTGCCACCTGCTCGGCATCACGCACTCCCCTCTTCCCGGCGAACACCTGAACGTATGTGCTCCATCTCGGACAGGCAAGCCACGGCTGGTAGCCAGTTCAGTTGATCGACTGTGGCCGTTGAGCTGACTTGTGCATCCCCTGGTCAGTTCTGCCGTCACCTACGCGACAGTCGATTGGCAGAGTTGCGTCGGAGGGCCAGAATCGTCGGGTCCGCCGCGTCCCTGCCCCGTGACACCAGGAGGCGATACCGATCGACGAGATACTCGCCGTCATCCTCAGTTGGGAACCCGCCACCCGTACCCTGGAGTACGTCCCCGTCAATGGCGGCGCTGGCGGCAGCAGGATCGGCTACCTGGTCAGTGACGCCGACGCCGCCGACATCGACCGAGTATGCCACGGCCGAGCTTTGCCCCGGCTCGGTGAACTGATGATCGAAGACGATGTCTGCATGTTGGAGCTGACCGACACCGAGATCGTCGAATGTCGGGTCACCTTCAAGAACGGGCAGGCCCGCTTGGGGCACACCGACGGGAAGCAGCCGGCTACTCTGCTCACACTCGCGCAGGTCCAGCTTCGAGACGACGACCCGCTCGACGCCCTCACAAACGAAGGCCGGTTCCTGTATTTCCGCGGCGTCACTGACGGTCTCGTCGGCTGCTGGAGGATTCAGGACGGGCTCGACAGTTGGCGCAGCAGGCGGGCCAAGCGCAAGGCTGACGAGTCCGAGCGTAAGCGGCGCGCGATGTCGTTCATAAACCCGTACACGTTCGTGCCGTTCCCGGGACGTATCGAGCGCGGCAAGCCGACCGGGCACGATGTGTTGCGGCCCGGCAACTTGTCCGGGTCATTCACCGTACGGTGGGAGTTCACTACCCCGTTTCAGACACCGAGCGGTTCGGTGAACGGCGAGCCGGTCCGGCTGCCGGGTGCTTCGGTCAAGGGAGCTGTCAGGTCGCTGCATGAGGCGGTGGCAGGTGGCTGCCTACGGGTACTCGACAAGGACTTTCTGCCGGTCTACCGGGACACCGCGTCACCGCTGGACGCCAGTTGGACGATCGGCATCGTCACCAAGGTCTCCGGCGATGGTCAGCCGTATCAGATGAGGCTTTGCGACGAGGTCATCTGGGTACGCTACCAGCAACTTCATGCGGCGGTTAGCAAGTCAGAGTTGCAGACCGGCAGCCGGGTGGCGCTACCCGAGGCTCGTACCGAGTGGAAGTTGGGCCGCCAGCAACTACTCGACAGCGCCACGGTACGCGCCGACGGCGACCTCGACTGGCATGTGCTGCTGACCGACGCCGCCACCCGGCCGAAGGCCTACTACGCTGCCTGCGGCCATCTTGGACCGTCAGCTCCGGCAGTCGAGGTGTCCGAGAAGGCATGGCGCACGTTTCAGCTGGCCGTCGCCGGGGCGCGTGAGTATCAGCAAAACCTGGGCGCTCGTGGCCAACGGCCCGTCGAGGTCAGGCTCCGGGACGGCACCCTGATCGGTCGTCGGCAGCGGGTCACCGGTCGTTTCAAGGCCGGCGATCTGGTCTGGGCCCGCCTTGGCGACGATGGCGAGGTCGGCGAACTACGGTTGTCCGCGCTATGGCGACACGTCGGCACCGGTGACCTCGGCAAGCGCACCCCGAAACACCTGCACCCCTGCAGCGCTTGGCAGACCTTGTGCCCATCGTGCCGGTTGTTCGGCTCCGTCGACCCCGATCCACACGATGAGTCGGGCCAGGCAGTCCAGCAGGCGTACGCAGGACATGTCCGATTCGGCGACGCTGTCTCAGGACCGGTCAAACTGACCGCGTTCGACCGGGCACCGCTCGGAGCTCCGCGGCCCGGTTCCGGACAGTTCTACCTGAGCCACGACGACTGTTCACCGGCGGAGCAGGAAGCCGAGTTCCCGACTCGGGAGTGGGGCGCCGGGCCGGACCACCCGGAACCACGGCCAGTGGCGGGACGCAAGTTCTACTGGAACGCGGACCCGACTCGACAGCCCGCCGGTTGGCAACGCCACCAAAGACGACCACATCAGACCGGTGAGATGGTCAAGGAGGGCCTTCTGCTTGCCGAGCCGGGTACGGTCCTGGAACAGCGCATCACCTTCGACAACCTGACCGAGGCATCACTCGGCGGTCTACTCGCCACCCTCGAACCGCACCGGGTCGCCGAGCTCACCACGGACAAGGGCACTCCCACTCTGCGCCTGGGCGGCGGCAAACCCCTCGGACTCGGCAGTTGTCGGGCGACGGTCAGCGACCTTCAGGTCTGGACGGCCGAGAGCAGATACAACGGCGGCGTCCACCCGGACCCAGACCCGGACCGCTACATCGCTCGGTTCATCGACGACACCCCGGCCGAGGTCCAAGCGACATGGCCGGCCATCGCGGCGGTCCTCGCCGAAGAAACCGTCAACGCGAACCTAGTCTGGTATCCACCCGGCAGCTACTGGCGAGAACGTCCAAACCAGCCCGAGGGCAACCCCGCCGCCAAGAGCTTCGACGAACCGTACGCGTTCTTCGCTGGTACCTCCGGCCAGTTCATGAAGAACGCCCCCGCACGGCCCCTCGTCCCCCTTCCCTCCCCGACGGCCCCGGATCAACTTGTCAAGATCATCCGAGACGACGACATCAAGGTGGACGCGCGCTCAGGTCACGACAACCAGCGAAAAGGCGGGAGGAAGTCGTCGTGACGAGTGTCTACCTGGACGTGGCGGTGGAGTCGATCCAGGCGTACCTCAGCCGTACCACTGACCTGAAAGGCCGGCGCGGGGCGTCAGCCTGGCTGAGCGACCTGACCGACCGCGACGAGCTCCGTCAGCGTCTCCAGGAAAACAGTGACGGCTGGGCGGCCGGGGTGTCGGTCAACGACGAAGCCGGTGAGGCCGATGGTGTGGTGCCGCTGAAGCTCACCCCCGGGTGCTCGCCGCAGGACGTCGCCGAAGCCGTGTTCGCCCAGTTGCGGGGCAAGCTGCCGGCGCTGCGGATGACCGCCACGTGGGCCACCGCCGACACCTACATCGCGGCGCACCGGCGCATGCCCGACCGTGGCGACGATCCGGCGGCCGGCAACGACGCCGGACACCTCGACAGCCTGCCCGCACCGGGCGACTTCCCACTGCTGGTCTCCTGCGAACAGTGCCGGGCCGACCCCCGGGTCACCCACCGTGACCTGCACGAACGCAAACAGGTTCCGATGTGTGCCGACTGCGCCGGCCGGTACGAAGACCGGTACCGCCAGCCAGGGCTGCACACCGGCGCGGTACCGGTCAACGCCGAAAGCCGGCTGCTGAAAGCACTCGGATTGACCCCGAAAAACGTGGTCGAGACCTTCGCCGACCTGGCGGAGATCCCCGGCCCCAGCCGCAAACACAATCATCTGGCGACCGTCTTCGCCGACGGCAACGCGATGGGCGCGCTGTTCCGGGACGTGCTGGCCACCGGCGACGACGAGCTGAAGCGCAGAGTGTCCAAGGAGGTGTCGCAGGCCACCCGGGACGCTCTGGTGGCCGCCACCCGGGCGGCGATTGCCGTCGACCAGCAACCGCAGCGGATGCCGGTGATACCGCACGTCGTCGGCGGCGACGACCTGCTCGTCTCGGTGACCGCCGACCGGGCCTGGCCGTTCGTCCGCGGCTACCTGACCGCCTTCGGCGAGCGGATGCAGCGCATCGCCGACGAGGCAGAGCTGCCCAGGCCGAGCGCCTCCGCCGGAATGGTGTTCGCGCACCACACGTTCCCGTTCCGCCGCTGCGTCGAACTGGCCGAGCAGGCACTGCGCCACGCCAAGCAGGCCCACCACGGCCAGACAGCGGCGGTGTCCTGGCTGGACATCACCCGCGACGGGGAGCAACGACCGCCGGGCCGGGCCGCGTGGACCCTGCCCGAGCTGACCGACCGGGCCGACTGGCTCACCGATCTCGCCGAGATGGAACAGTCAGCCAAGGCAGCGCTGGAGCGGCTGGCCGGCGGTGGCGGCGACGGCTCGGAGCAGGTCCGCCGCGCCCGGATCGCCAACCAGGCCAGCCGGCTGCAGCTGGACGGTCTCCGCTCCGCCAGTGACCTGCTCGACGCCAGCGGTGGCCCCGACCGGCTCGTCGACGCACTCTCCCTGGTCAGGTGGTGGCAGTGACCGACACGCTGCGTTTCACGATCACCTTCCACACCCCGTTCCGGGTGGCCACCGGCCAGGCCGGCAACGGCGCGGACAGCACCGTCGACCGGGTGGTGCCGCTGCCCGCCAGCAGCATCAAAGGGCTGATGCGCTCCGCCGGCTGCGACCTGCTCCGCCTGCCCGACAACCGCATCGACCAGGTGTACGGCGCCGGCCATCAGCCGTCGCCGTGGAGCTGGTCCGACGCGACCATCATCGACCCCGCCGACTGGCAGCGCGACCGGGTCCGGCGGCGCGCCCGCGTCCGGATCGACCCGGACACCGCCACCGTCGCCGACGGGGCGCTCGCCATCGCCGAGGAGATCCTGGTACGGGCCGCGACGTTCGAGATCACCCGGACCGGTTGGCTTCCCGCACCGCAACGGGACCAGCACCGGCAGGTGCTCGTCGGCTGCGCCCGCGCGGTCACCGCCGTCGGAGGTGACCGTCGACGCGGCCTCGGCTGGGTGTCGGTCACCCCGGCGGCCGACACCGGCGGCGACGACCCGGCGCAGCTCGCGCAGGCGCTGCTGGCGATGCGGACCGCCGACGGGTACGCCGGGGCCGGGGAGGGACGATGAGCGGCGACATCCCAGCACCGGGTAGTGGCGGCGACGCGCTACAGGTCACCCTGACCGCGTGCCAGCCGCTGGCCGTCGGCGTCACCTCCGAGGTCGGCTACGTCACCGAAAGCCACCCGTACGTGCCGGGAAGTGTGCTGCGCGGGGCGCTCGCCGCCGCGTGGATCGCCGAGTACGGGCCACCGGACCGGTGCGACCCGGCCGACGCCGCACGGTTCCGGCTGCTGTTCGACAGCGGCGTCCGCTACGGCCCGCTGCTGCCCGCCGGCAGCCGCCGGGTGCCGATGTCGGTGTACCGGTGCAAGTATCCGCGCGGCCTGGCCTGCCGCGGCTTCGTCGACGACCGGGCGTTCGGCACCGAGCCGGCCGAGACCTGCCTGGGATGCGGCGGCCCGCTCGTCCCCGGCAAGGGCACCCTGGAGCTGCCGCCGGGGCTGCGGCTGACCCGCACCACCCGGACCAGCATCGACGGCCGGACCGGCACAGCCAAGGACCAGGAGCTGTACGCGCGGGGAGCACTGCCCGTCGGGACCCACCTCGAAGGCTCGATCTGGCCCGGACCGCAGCCGCTGCCCGGCTGGGCGGTCGACTGGTTGACCGCCGACCGGGCGGTGCGCGTCGGTGGCCGGCGCACCGTCGGTGGACAAGCCGGCTACACCGCCACTGTCGCGTCGACCGCCGGCCCGGTGGTCGACACCGACCGGCTGGTGCTGCGGCTGACCAGCCCGGCCGTGTTCGTCGACGCCGCCGGCCGGCCCGCGCCAGAACCACTACCGGAGATGGACCTCGCCGGCACCGGCGTCACCGTCACCCGCCGCTGGGTGCGCACCGGCACGTGGTCCGGCTGGCACACTGCCTCCCACCTGCCGAAACCCGCCGACCTGTGCGCCGAGGCCGGTTCGACGTACCTGCTGACCGGGGCGCCGGCGGAGCTGGCCGCGTTCGGCCGCCGCGCGGTCCGCTACGGGCTCGGCCTACGCCGCGACGAAGGCTTCGGTGTCGCCGAGGTCGTCACCGTGCCGTGGCGCCCGCCGGTGTCGGGTGAGGCAGACCGGCCCGAGCCGACCGACCCGGCGAAGTGGGTACGCGAGCTGCTGCTGCAGGACTACGAGCTGCGGTGGCTGCTCGGCGTCATGCGGGACGTGCAGGGTGCCTGTCCCGAGGATCAGCCGGTGCCGCGAACGATCGTGGGTGAACTGCTACAGCAGCCCACCGGCGCGAAGCTGTCCGGCCGGCAGAAGGACAACATCAGTGCCGTGCTGACCACCAAGCTGACCGTCCAGCAGCTGCGGGACGTCATCAGCGTCGTGGAGCACCGGCGGGCCGACTACCACGTGCGGGAGGGAAAACGATGAGTGGACCGGTCGTGACCTTCCTGGTCGCCGAGATCGCCGTCGAGCCGGGCTGGGCGGTCGGTGCGGTACGCCGCGGCGACGACGTCATCGACCGGGACGTCCTGGTCGACGGCGACGGGCATCCGCAGGTGCCAGGCTCGACGCTGGCCGGTTCGCTGCGCGCCCACCTGGCCCGACAGTCCGCCGTGGCCGATCTCGACGAGACGCTGATGGGGCCCAGACCGCCGACGGACCGCGACGAGGCCGCCAAGTTGACCGCGTCGCGGCTGTGGCTGCTCGGCACCCGGTTCGTCCCCGCTCCCGCCGGTCCGCCGGCCGACAGCGGTCCGCCGGCGCAGCAGCCGGCCGCAGCGGGCTCGGGCCTGGTGGAGATCGTCGGGCAGACCGCGATCGACCGGCAGCGGCGGGCCGCCGCCATGTCGAAACTGCGCCGCAGCCGGACCGTCGCCGTCGGCGGGACCATCCGCGCGTACCTGCGGTATGACGGCGAGTTCGACGAGGCGCACCTGGCGGTGCTGGCCGGATGGCGGCCGGCGATCGGCCGGGACCGCAGCACCGGCGGCGGCCGGGCGACGCTGCGCACGCTGCGGGTCGGCCAGCTTGACCTGGGTACGCCGGACGGGCTGCGGACCTGGCTGGAGCTGGACGGGCCGGCGCTGGTCGAGGCGGTGGTCGGCACGGGTCGGACGCTGGCCGGCCCAGCCGAGGTCGAGCCGTACCTCACCGTGCGGCTACGGATCGTCGACGGGCTGCTGGTCGGCGGCGGGAAGCAGGACAAGGCCGCAGTGTCCCGCACCCGGCGCGGTCAACCGATGGTGCCCGGATCGGCGTGGAAAGGGGTGTTCCGGTCCCGGATCGAGTACATCCTGCGGTCGCTGCACGTCGACGAGCCGCCGGCCGAGGTGCTCTGCCCGGCCGGCGACCAATGCGACGGCGTCGAGCGGCTCTGCTGGGTGTGCCGCCTGTTCGGCACGCCCGGTCGACGTGGCCTGCTCGCCTTCCGTGACTCGGTCATCGAGTCACCGGCGACGGCCGACCGCACCCAGGTCGGCATCGACCGGGTCACCGGCGGTGCCCGCGACCAGTTGCTGTTCAGCAGCCGGCCGGTCGTCGACGGGACGCTGACGCTGCGGATCGACTCCCTCGACCCGGACGGCCGGCATGAGCCGGTCGACGCGGTCGGACCGACGCCCGGCTGGGCCCGCACTGCCCTGTCGCATGTGCTGCGTGACCTCGACGACGGGCTGATCGGGGTCGGTTCCCGGGTCAGTCGCGGCCTGGGCGGCGTACGGGTCGTCGACCCGCCGATCCCGACGCCACTGCCGCCGGTGCTGTCGCATTACACGCAGGAGGTCACCGGATGACCGGGACGGGCAACGGCAACGGCGTCGGCGTTAGCAACGGCGTCGGCACGCACGGCGGAGGCATGCTAGCCGCCTACGGCAGGATCGGGTGGGCACAGGTGGCCGGGATCGTCGGCGACGCGCAGTGCGCGTGGGCCGACTACACCGGCTTCCACATCGGACCGCTTCCGGCGCAGGCACCGCCGTACACCCATCTGTGGGCGTGGACCGGCAGCTGGCTGCTCCGGGCCCGCGTCGACGGCCAGGAGGCCATCGTCGGTCTGCTGCAGCCCGACGCCGACGGCCCCGCCGACACCGACGGTGACGCGCACCCCGATGCCGCCCCACCCGTTGCGGGGCGGCACCCGGCACGGCAACCCGTCCGGTTCGTCCGGTACACCGCGCAGACCTGGCCGGGCGCCGAGAAACGGGTCGGTCCGTTGCATCCGGACCTGACTGGGCGGCAGGTCGAGCTGTTCCAGATCTCCGGCGAGCGACCGGTCACCTTCGTGAGGCTGGTGCAGAGCCTGGTCGAGACAAGATCAATTGAAGGCCAGATACCTTGACCGGCGGTTGTTAGGTATCTGGCCTTCACTTGATCTTGCGCATGGTGCGGGCGGGGCCGGTCGGTCAGGCGGGTTGGTCGAGGCGGGCCAGGTGTTCGGCCGACAGTTCGAGGTCGGCGGCGGCCGCCGAGTCACGGATCGTCTCCGGGCGTGACGCTCCGGGGATCGGGACCACGACCGGTGCCTTCGCCAGCAGCCAGGCCAGGCAGACCTGCTGCGGGCTGACCCCGTACTCCTTCGCGACCTCGGCGAACGCCGCGAACCGCGACCCCAGGTCGGCGGCGCTGCCGATGCCGCCGAGCGGGCTCCACGGCAGGAACGCGATGCCCAGCTCGGCGCAGAGCTCCAGCTCCGGCTCGCTGGAGCGGAAGGCCGGGGAGAACTGGTTCTGTACGCTGACCAGCCGGCCGCCGAGGATGTCGTTGGCGAGCCGGATCTGCTCCGGGTCGGCGTTGGAGATGCCGGCGAGCCGGATCTTCCCGGCGTCGAGCAGGTCCCGGATGGCGCCGATCGAGTCCGCGTACGGCACGGTGGGGTCGGGCCGGTGGAAC
Organism: Solwaraspora sp. WMMD792; assembly: GCF_029626105.1. NCBI lineage: Bacteria > Bacillati > Actinomycetota > Actinomycetes > Micromonosporales > Micromonosporaceae > Solwaraspora > Solwaraspora sp. WMMD792. The sequence goes on along the minus strand of NZ_JARUBH010000009.1, from coordinate 1,743,664 downwards.
TGGTAGAGGCCGATGGCTTCGACGCCGAGCCGTTTCAGCGACGCCTCGCAGGCGCTCTTCAGGTAGTCGGGCGAGCCGTTCTTGGTCCACGAGCCGTCGCCGGGCCGCAGGTGACCGCCCTTCGTGGCGATCAGCACGTCGGACGTGTCACCGCTGAAGGTCGCCACGGCGCGGGCGATCAACGACTCGTTGTGGCCGACGTCGTCGGCGTACAGGTGATAGGCGTCAGCGGTGTCGATCAGGGTGACACCGGCGTCCAGCGCGGCGTGGATCGTGGCGATCGACCGCTGCTCGTCGGGCCGGCCCTCGATCGACATCGGCATGCCGCCGAGGCCGATCGCGCCGACGCCGACGTCACCGATGTGGCGGGTGTGCATGCAGTCTCCTCTACAGGATGGTCCGTGGGCGCGGTTGTCGTACCCCACGCGCCCGGGTTCCACCCTCCTACCCCGTGGTTAAGCTGTCCAACAGAAGGATCCGATCCTGGCGATCAGTCTTGGTGATGAATCGTGGAGCTGCGTCAGCTCGAGTACTTCGTGGCGGTCGCCGAGGAGCGGCACTTCACCCGGGCCGCCGAGCGGATGCACGTCGCGCAGTCCGGCCTGTCGGCCTCCATCCGCTCGCTGGAACGGGAGCTGGGCGCCAGCCTGTTCGTCCGCAACACCCGCAGCGTCGAGCTGACCAACGAGGGCCGGGCGCTGCTCACCCAGGCCCGGCACGCCCTGGCCAACGTCGCCGCTGCCAAGGACGCGGTGGCCGCTGTCCGGGGGCTGCTGCGCGGCCGGCTGGCGGTCGGCACGCTGCAGTGCCTGGGCGCGGTCGATCTGCCGGCGGCGCTGGCCCGGTTCCACGCCGCCCACCCCGGCGTCGAGATCCGACTCCGCCAGGGCGGGTCACCGGACCTGGTCGAACGGGTCCGCACCGGCGACCTCGACCTGGCGTTCGTGTCGATGCCGGCCAGCGCACCGGCCGGCGTCACGCTGGCCCCGATCCGGGCCGAGCCGATGGTGCTGGCCTGCGGGCCGGGGCATCCGCTGGGCGATCGCGCCAAGGTCGACCTGGGCGAGCTGGGCGGTGAGACCTTCGTCGACTTCTCCCCGGGCTGGATCAGCCGGGACGTCGTCGACCAGGCGATGGCCGTCGCCGGTGTCGATCGCCGGGTCGCCTTTGAGGTCAACGACGTGCACTGGCTGCTCGACCTGGTCAGTCACGGGCTGGGTGTCGCCGTCGTGCCGCAGTTTTTCACCACCAAGCGGACCGCCGCGCGCTTCGTGCCGATCACCGACGCGCCGCACTGGAACGTCGCGGTGGCCACCGCGAGCGGCCGGCACCCGAGCACCGCCGCGACCGCACTGCTGTCCATCGACGGACTCCGCCCCCGATCCTGACCGGGGGCGGTCGCCCGCCACGCCACCCGATCGAGCACGCCAGCCGATCGAGCACGCCAGCCGATCGAGCACGCCAGCCGATCGAGCACGCCAGCCGATCGAGGGAACCCACATGGTTGTCTCGGAGCCGGTTTGACGACAATGGCGGTTCCCTCGACTTCGCGCAGCAAACGTTCCGGGCTCGGAAGCCCAGCCTCCGTCGCATACTGTCGGTCGTGGAAGCCACAAAACCGACATCTCCGGTCATGCCCGCCGCGCCGGGCATGAAGGTCTCTCGCCTCGAGTTGTTCTACGACCTGGTTTTCGTGTTCGCCTTCATCCACGTGACCACTGCCTCGGTCGAGGACCTCGAACCGTTCGGACTGGTGGCGATCTTTCTGCTCCTCGCGGTGCTCTGGCTGGTCTGGTCCCGGTTCGCCCTGCTGGGAAACAATCTCCGGGCCGACTGGGGAATCATGCCGATCCACGGCTTCACCATCATGGCGATCGTCTTCATCTCGGTGGCGACGCTGCCCGGCCTCGGTGACGAGCCGCCGCAGGCACAGCCCGGCGTCCCGCAGGTCATTCCCGGCGAGTTCATTTTTCCCACCTGTTACCTGCTGATCTGGTTGTTGGAAGCTGCGGCGCTGCGCGTCGCCGCGAGGACCCACCCCGAACTGCTGGGCACCTGGTGGAGGGACACGCCGGTGCTGGCCGCCAGTACCGCGCTGCTGTTCGTCGCCGCGGTGCTACCGCTCCTGGGGTGGCCCGGCGAGGGCGTCGCCACGCTCCTGCTGGTCTGGACGCTCGGCGTCGGCGTCGCGTACCTGACCACCGTCCGCCTCGAACCGTTCGCGGTGGTCTCCGCCGGGCACTGGACGGAACGGCACGCGCAGATCGTCCTCATCGGGTTCGGTGAGGCGCTGCTGTCGCTCGGGCTCGGTTCCGGTGCCGCGATCGGGGCGCCAGGCACCGTACCGGTGATCACCGCGACGCTGCTCGGCATCGCCCTGATCTGCGCCTTGTGGTGGGCGTACTTCGACACCCGGTCGTACGCGGCGGAGCAGGTGCTGCACCACACCCACGGGCTACCCCGTGACCGGCTCGCCCGCGACGGCTACACCCTGCTGCACCTGCCCATGCTGTTCGGCATCATCCTGCTCTCCCTCGGGTTGAAGCAGACGTTGGCCTACCTGGCCGGGACGGCGTCGACCGGCGAAGACGCCCCGCTCGAGCCGATCCATCTGCGCGCGCTGTACGGCGGGGTGCTGCTCTACCTGGTGGCGTTGTCGGCCTTTCAGCTACGGACCGTCCGCAGCGTCGCCGCCAGCCTGGCCGTACCCGTCCTGCTGCTCGCCGCGCTGCTGCCGGTGGTCGCCCGGATCCCGGCGTTCGCAGCGCTGCTGCTGCTCACCGCGATCACCGTCGCCGGTGTCGCCGCCGACAGCCGGCGGGCCGGGGCCTCGCGGCACCGGCTGCGCGAACACCGGCTGGCCGAGCAGCAGGCCCTGGAACGGGAGGAGAGCGGCTGGCGGCGCCGCCACGGGTGACGGGCGTCGCCCACGCCTGTGGTGTGCGCCGTGGCCGTACCGTCCTCACCGAGGGTGGTCCTGCTGTCCGGCGGCGATGGTACGGATGACGCCGACCATGTCGAGGGCTCCGTCGCCACGGCGGACCGCGTCGGCGTAGAGCGCGCGGCACAGCTCGCTGAGCGGGACACCCGCCCCCGCCGCGGCGGCCGCGTCGACGATGAGCTCGGCGTTCATCCGTACGTCGGCGATGGCCGCCTGCGCGGTAAGGTCGTCGCCGACCAGCTTCGCCGTCTTGACCCGGGAGATCGGGGAAGACATCTGCCCTGCGTCGAGGATGCCACGCAGCAACTGCCGGTCAAGACCGTGCCGGTCGGCGAAGTGGAACGCCTCGGCGAGGCCGGTCACGAGGGCGATCAGGAACACGTTGACGGCGAGCTTCATCGTGATCCCGGACGGCACCGGCCCGCAGACGGTGACCTGCGCGCACATCGGGTCGAGCAGCGCGACGGTGCGCCGGACGTCGTCGGGGCGGCCCGCCACCATGGCGACCAGTTTGCCGTCCTCCGCTGGGCGGCGGGAGCCGGAGACCGGGGCTTCGACGTAGTGTCCGCCGGCCTTTTCGACCTCGTCGGCCAGCGCCTTGGAGTATTCGGGAGACAGGGTTCCCATGTTGACGATGGTGCGGCCGGGGACGAGGCCGGCGATCCCGCCGGGCACGTTGCGCAGGACCTGATCGACGGCGGATTCGTTGCGCAGCATCACGATCACCGTGTCGCATTGCGCGAACACCTCCGGGACGTTCGCGGCGGTGCGGGCGCCGGCAGCCGCGAGCTCGTCGTCGGACTTCGGGGTACGGCTCCACACGGTCAGCCCGACGCCACTGCGGGCGAGCCGGCGGGCCATCGGCAGCCCCATGATGCCCAGGCCGAGGAACCCGACGCGGCCGGGCGGGGCACCGGCGCCGCCACCGGGCAGCGACTCGCCGGTCAGCGACTTGGCGAACCAGTGGTGCGCGTACGGCTGGTCGTTGAACGGGACGGTCTCGTCGTACCCGGCGGCCCGGTACAGGCCGATCGCCTCGGTGAGCGACCGGTTGGTGTCCAGTCGTACGACGCCCGCCCCGAGCGACGTCGCGGCGTCCTCGGCCGCGGCGAGCAGCCGCCGCCCGATCCCCAGCCCGCGCAGCTCGGACGACACCCAGAGCCGGCGGATCTCCGCCGACGTGTCGTCGACCTTGGTGACGCCGACGCATCCGACGGGGCGGTCCTTCAGCGTCGCGAGCAGGAACAGCCCGGACGGGGGACGCAGCGCGTCGTCGGCGGTGGGTACGGCCCGGTCCGGCTGGAACCCGCCGTCGAACCGGTCGTCGAGCGTGCGGCGGTACGCGTCGACCGCCCATCGCGCCGGTTCCGAGGCTGGATCGGCGGCGGCGATCGCGACCGTGGAGGCGGTGAACAGGCGGCGTACGGTCTCGGTCGCGGCGGCGAGTTCGTCGCGTTGGCGCTCGGTCAACGGCGCCAGGATCGTGCCGACCAGTTCGTCGGAGAGCCGGTCCAGCACCGCCAGCTCCGCCAACCCCGACGGGGTGAGGGTCGCCCGGCGGACCCGGCTGTCGTGTTCCGAAGGGGACACGACGACCAGCCCTTCCTGCTCGAGTGCGCGCAGCTGCCGGCTGGTGTAGCCGGAGTCGAGCCCGAGGCGGCTGCGCAGCTCACGGACCTCGATGCCGGCGGCGCCGATCTCCCATAGCAGACGGTCGAGGCTCAGCGGCCGGTCGGTTGTCAGGTAGCGGTCCTCCAGCACGCCGAGTCGTTCGGTGACGTCGCGGTTGAACGCGCGGATGGTCTGGATCCGGGACTCCAAGCTCATAATCTCTGACTATAGTCAGAGATTATCCAGCCGCCAGTAGCTGGGCGGTGTCGCCTGGCTGGCGGTGACCGGTCGGGCAGCCGTCAGGTGGAGTACCTGTCAGGTGGAGCACCCGTCAGGTGGGGCGGCCCAGGTCGAGCTGCGGGATCGTGAACTGCGCACCAAGCTGGAAGTAGATTGGCCACACGTGCCGGGGCCAGCGGTACTGCCGGGCCGACCAGATGCCGAGCCCGACTGAGATCTCCTGCGGCAGTTGCGCGCCGAGCAGGACGATCGCCTCCGGCGCGGCGGCGGCCTGATCCGCCACCCACTGGGCTGCCGCCGCGACGATCGCCGGATAGTCCGCCCACCGGTGCTCGGTCTCGCCGGGCGGCGGCAGGTAACGCCACTCCCGTAGCTCCGTCGACATCGTCGCCGGCAGTCCCAGACCGACCGCGTCGTGCATCTCGAAGACGACCGGTTCGCGGCTGCCCGCCGCCGCGTCGTCGTGGGCGGCCCGGTCGGTGACGTCCACCGGCAGGCTCGGCAGCAGCCCGAACCGGTTGTGGTTGGTCCGCAGCACCAGCAGCAGCACCTCAGGCACCGGTTCCAACGCGGTCCCCGGCGCGGTAGCCGGCACCGGCTCCGGTCCGGCCGCCGTACCTGGCTGACCGTTCCGGCTGATCTGCAGCCGCACCTGGTGACGTCGCACGTTCAACTCGCCGAACAGCCCGTCGCCGGGGCGCTCGATCTGCTGCTGGAAAGAATGTCCGTCGTCCTGGACCGGTCGCGCCCGCACCGGGCCCTGGCGGCCGAAGCTGTCCCGCTGACGGACCCGCACCGCCCGTCCCCGGCTGAGCGTCGTCGTCCGCTGTCCGAACGCGACCGCCACCGGCCACGGTGCCCACATGAACAGCGACCGGTCCAATGCGGCGTCCCGGCCGTCCGGGTCGTGGTTGGCGACCTGGAAGTGCCGAACCACGGCGTCCATGTCACGACCCCAGCGGGTCGCCTCCTCGCCGTGCGGCCACACCGCCGTCCGGTCGAAGCTACGCAGCGGCGGCACCGGCCGGAACACCGCGAACTGGTCCCGTACCTCGCTCAGGAAGCCTTCCTTCTGCTCCGGGGTCCACTCGGCGGCCGTCTCGTTGACGACGTACGCGATGCCCCGGGTCTCCCGCAGCCGGTTGCGCCACCACCACAGCGTCGCGCCACCGGCGACCGCCGCCACCCCCAGACAGAGGAAGACGACCAGCCACCAGACCCGGTCCCGCCCCTGCGACCAGCCTTCGGCGGCCAGGTCAGGCGCGATCCCGCCGGCCGCGCTGAACGCGGCGGTGCCGACGGTGAAGAAGACGCCGATGAGCCCGGTGCCGGCCGGACCCGCCAGCCACCTCGCGAAACGTGCCACATCGACGGTACGGCGGGCGCGTTGCGCCACGGTCGGCCGATTCCGCTCTACCTCAGACAAGGTCACCTCGCCGCTTTTCCACCGGTACGGTCAGCCGACCGTAACCACTGGACCGGCGTACGCAATCCCCCGGCCGGATCTTCCGCCGCTGACGGGGCGGAAGATGGGCGAGATCACACCGGTCCGACCGGATGCCCGGTCGGACCGGCTACGGCCAGAAGCGCCGCGGGCGCTCCGACGCCGGAGTGCGGACGCTACAGCGGCCAGAGGATTGTCGGCAGGCCGGTGCCGGTCACCACGAACCCGATGGCGACGGACTGCCCCGGCGCGAGGGATCCGTTCCAACTTGTGTTGATCAGCGTGTAGTGCGGAGTGGTCGTCGCCACCTGGGTACTCCACGCACTGGAGATGGTCGACCCGGCCGGCAGCGTGAACGCCACCTCCCAACCGGTGATCGGCACGGTGAAGTCGTTCGTGACCACGATCTCGGCGACATAACCGGTCGACCAGGCACTTGTCTGGGTGAATGTTGCCGTCGTCGCCTGCGCCGACGGCGCGAAGAACAATGTCGCGGAAACACCGATTGCCAGTGCCGCGACGAAGCCGAGCAGCTTCCGCATTGAGACCACCACCATCCACTAGTTCTGCCAAGTGACCTGACCCTACGGCTTTACATAGCCACACTTCAATGCCATTTCTTGCGGCATAAAGTGATGCGCGAATCGCATGACAGACCGGACCACCGTAGGAAATATGCGAGTTTCACCCACGTATTCCGTAGGGCACCGAAAGCCCGTCGGGAGTCGGCTGCCCACCAAACAGCCAGTTTGAACGATGGGCGTCTATGATGAGTGGGCGGGAGCGGCAGTGCTGACAGTCCGAGCCGAGGGCAACGGCGACGGAACCAGACCGTCCCGCCCGGATCGCGCCGGGCGGAGGAGAGGAAGCCTGATGAGGCTCGCCCCCCGTGGCAACATCCCACCGTCCCAGTTGCGTCGCGGAACCGGCGCGGCGGCAGCACTCGCCGCGGTGACCGCTGCGGTCACCGCGGCGGGCGTCCTGACCGCCCCACCGTCGATAGCCGCGACGCCCGACATCACCGTCAACACCGGCTCGTCGTACCAGACGATCGACGGGTTCGGTGCCGCCACCCCGATCTTCAGCAGCGGCGGCGACCAATGGACGACCAGCGAGACCCAGACACTCGTCGGCATGGGCCAGGGGCAGCTCGGCCTGTCGATCGTGCGGACCGTCGTGTCGCCGACGTCGAGCGAGTGGAGCTGGCCGGTGAGCAGCCTCCAGACCGCCAAGTCCTACGGCTCCGACGTCAAGATCCTCGCGTCGCCATGGACGGCTCCGGCGCACTTCAAGACCAACAACAGCCGGGTCAACGGCGGCAAACTCAGGACCGACTACTACGACGACTACGCCACCCACCTCAACGACTACGTGCAGTACATGAAGAGTCAGGGCGTCACCATCGACGTGACCTCGATCCAGAACGAGCCGGACTGGCACCCCGACTACGACTCGATGGACTGGACCGGCGCCGAGATGCGCAACTTCGTCCGCGACCACGGCGCCGCGATCCGGGACACCGAACTCATGGTCGGTGAGTCGCTGAGGTTCAACCGCGCCTACACCGACCCGACCCTGTACGACGCCGCCGCGCGCAACAACATCGGGTACGTCGGCGGCCACCTGTACGACACGGAGAACAGCGGGAACCTGTCCCCCTACCCGCTCGCCAACCAGTACGGCAAGCCCCAGTGGATGACCGAGTGGAACCTGCACGCCGCCGACGGAAACGGCTCGAACATCTGGGGGGACCCCAGCAACACCGCTGTCTGGAACGAGACGCTGGACGACATCATGCGGACCGTGCACAGGTCGATGGAATCCGGTTGGAGTGCGTACATCTGGTGGTATGGCCGCCGATTCTATTCCTTCATCGGTGACGGCGAGTCACAGTACGGCACCACCAGGGGAGCGCCGCTGCGACGCGGCTACGCCTTCTCCCAGTACGCCAAGTACGTCCGGCCGGGTGACCGACGGGTCGCCCTGTCGAAGAGTTCCCGGGTCTCCGGCCTGGAGGTCACCGCCTACCAGGGACGGGGCAAGACCACTCTGGTGGTTCTCAACCGGTCCAACAGCGCCGTCAACGACGCCGTCGTCCAGATCCCGCAGAACATCTCGACGGCCGAGTACACCGTCACCTCCCGCACCCAGAGCGCCCAGCCGCAGCCGGTGAGCGTCAGCGGCGGGCAGGTCACGGTCGACGTCCCCGCGCGGAGCATCTCCACGATCACCCTCACCGAAGGGACCGCACCGCCGACCACCGTACCGCCGACGACGGCACCGCCGACCACCGTACCGCCGACGACGGCACCACCCACTACGGCACCACCGACCACGGCACCACCGACCACGGCACCACCGACGACCAACCCGCCGGCCGGCACCTGCCGGGTGACCAACGCGGTCGACGCGTGGAACTCCGGCCTGGTCGACAACATCACCATCACCAACACCGGCACGGCAACGGTCAACGGCTGGTCGCTGAGGTTCACCCTCGCGCCCGGGCAGACCATCACGTCCGGTTGGAACGCCACCTACGCCCCGAACAGCGGTCAGGTGACCGCGACGAACGTCAGCTACAACCCCACCATCCCACCCGGAGGATCGGTCAGCATCGGCTTCCAGGCCACCCACACCGGTAACAGCTCCGCGCCCAGCGGGTTCACCCTCAACGGTGCCGCCTGCGGCTGAGCCCGGCGCGACGCGCCTGAGCCGTACACCGGCCACCTGCGACGACGGGACAGCACGGCCGGTGTACGGCTCGGCGGTCACGACAACGAATCCATCCGGAGGTCGGACATGGACCGGTAATCGATCTAGCTTACTGTCAGCGCAGCGTCCACCCCGGGCCTCGCCCTTCGGCACCGGGTCAGGTCGCACTGACCGAAAGGGAATCGATGCGCTGGCTTCAGACATCACGACGGCGCCTGCTGTCCGCCGCCGTCCTCATAGCTCTGCCCGCCGCTCTGGCGGTGGCCCAGTCACCGGCCACCGCCAGGCCGCTGCCCTCGCCCAGCGAAGCGGCGTTCGACACACAACTGCTCGCCAAGGCCACCCCGGACGAATGCTTCGCCGGTATCGGCCTGCCCTACCCGGCCGGCCCGCCGTGCGAGTCCGGCCAGGCCAAGGTCAACCAGGCGTACGTGTGGTCGCTTGCCCAGGCCAACGACCGGCTGTGGTTCGGCACCGGGTCGAACGTCAACTGCATCGTCACCGGGGCGACGCTCTCCCTGCCGAATCCCCGGATGACCGACGACTACGTGTGCGAGTTCGCCGAGAGCCAGGTCGCCAAGGAAAATCCGATCATGCCGGTCAGCGTCGGTGACCACCGGCAGCCCCGGGCGTACGTCTACGACCTGGCCTCCGGCACGTTGACCGAGAAGACCAGTGACATCACCTCCGCGTCGCCCGACGATCTGTCCCGGCTGCGCCGCACGCTGGGTCTTCGGGCCGGCGGTACCCATCAGGGCGTGGTGCTGCTGGCCGGGCCGGCGCTCGGGGCCACGGTGAGCATGTTCGCCTTTGACACGGTGACCGGCGACTATCTCGGCTCGGCCAACTTCACCCAGTACGGCAACATCCGCAACTTCCTGGTCGCCGACGGGGTGCTGTACGCCGGGGTCGGTGTCGGCCCCAACGGTCGCGACGGCGGGCACATCCTGCGCTGGGCCGGTGACCGTACCGACCCGTTCAACTTCGTCGAGGTCGGGCAGTTGCCGGCGCAGGTCGCCGACCTGGAGTTGCACGACGGCCGGGTCTTCGTCAGCACCTGGTCGGCCGCTGGCAGCGGGTCGGCCGGCGCGCGTACGGCCGAGAGCGGGCGGTCCGGCCGCATCGGTGTCACCGACGAGCCAGACCCGGGCATCGCCGGGGTGTGGATGAGCCCTCCGCTGGCCGACGCCGAGCCCGGTCTGACCCCGGACGACACCGCCGGGTGGACGCAGGTGTGGAGTGCCGCGTCCTACGAGCCGGATCCGGTGATCGCCGGCTCGTACGGGCTCGGCGCGCTGGCCTCGTACCGTGGATATCTCTACTGGGGCACGATGCATGTGCCGATGAAGTCGACCGCGATGGTGGCCGAGGCGTACCCGCCGGTGGACGAGCTGGCGGCCCGCACGACGCTGGAGCGCTCGCAGCGGGCGGTGAGCATCTTCCGGGGCAAGCGGTTCGGCACCGCCACGCAGCGGGTCGACCTGTTGTACGGCGAGGCGGTGCTGCCGGTGTACGACGCCGACGCGGACGACGGCGCCGGTGCCTGGCGGTGGGCGCTGACCGGCTATCGGGCCCGGTACGGCCACATGGGCTTCGGCAACATCTACAACAACTACACGTGGACGATGGCGGTGTCCGGTGGCCGGCTGTTCGTCGGCACGATGGACTGGAGCTACCTGGCCAAGGACCTGCTGCCGCAGACCGCGGCCGGGATGGGCTATCCGGCGGCGGCCGCCGCGTCGACCGCTGGGCCCGACCCGATCACCATCGATCCGCAGCTGTACGGCGGTGACCTGTGGATGTTCGGCTCGAATCTGCGGCCGGCCACGGCGGTCGACACGCAGGGACTGGCCGGCAACTACCTCAACTACGGCATCCGCACGATGGTGGCCGACGGATCGACGTTGTACCTGGGCATGGCGAACCCGATGAATCTGCGGACCGATCCGACCGACGACGTGCCGGAGGGCGGCTGGGAGTTGATCAAACTGACCCCGGCTGCTTCCTGACCACGACTGATTGACTCCTCAGTGGGCACGCACTGCTCTACCTCGGGCGGTGCGTGCCCACTGTCGGTGGGCTACCTGACTGTTCGCTCATGCCGGACATGCGCTGGCAGTCGAGGTGCGCGGATCGCGGAACAACCGACGATGGAAGTGGAGTGCGTCGATGCATCGCCCTAGGCTTTGGCGGTCCCGCCCCCGTACCGCTGGAGGCAGAATGGTCAGCATCCGACGCACACTCGCCGGCACCACCGTGGCCGGCACCATGGTCGACAACGAGCTCTGGACGCCGTGGCGTTGCGAGCGGACCGTCTTTGGAACCTCGGTGTACTGGTTCTCCTAAGCAGACTGAGGACGGCCGGTGGCTGCGCCAGCGGCACCGAATCCGACACCGCACCCCGGCGCGGCCGGGCCTGGCCCAGCAGGCCCAGCGGACACCCACCGACAACGCAGCGGCTAGGATTCCGCCCGGCAGAACCACGTACCCACCGACTGGGAGTTCATTTCGTGCACACTACATTGAGGACCGCGCTGCTGGCGGCCGCCTCGGCGGCGGTTCTCGCCGTCACCGCCTGTGGCGGCTCATCAGCCACAACGGACGAAGGCGGCACCGAGACGTCGAACGTCCTGGCGCAGCTCGCCAGCGACGCCACCGGCTCGTTGCAGAAGACCGTGGAGACCACCACCAGCGCCAACTCGGCGGCGGTGACGATGACCGGCACCAGCGGTGGGGATCCGGTCGACGTCAGCGGCGTCATCAGCTTCGGCGACTCACCGGCCGCCGAGCTGACCCAGGTCGACCCCGAGGACGGCGAGATCACCGTACGGGTGATCGGCACCGCGTTCTACGTGAGCATCCCCGAGGCCGACCAGGCGTCGATGGACGGCAAGAAGTGGTTCAAGATGGACTTCGCCGCCCTCGGCCAGACCTCGGACGACCTGGCTCAACAGCTCGAAGGCCTGGACCCGGTGAAGAACGTCCGGACCCTGCTGGAGGGTGCGGAGGTCACCGTCGTCGGCGAGGAGACCATCGACGGCGTGCCGACCGTGCACTACACGTCGGTCACCCCGGTGGACAGTTACCTGGAGCAGTTCGAGCCCGGGATCCGCGAGGGCATCGAGGAGCAGCTCACCACCGCCGAGATCACCGAGGTCGCCGTCGATGTGTGGGTCGACGAGCAGTACCAGCCACGTCGGGTGAAGCTCGTCATGGGCACGATGAGCGACATGACGATGAACTACACCGACTACGGCAAGGCGGTCACCATCGAGGCCCCGCCGGCCGCCGAGACGGCGGACTTCGCCGAGATGATGCAGGACCTGCAGGACCTCGCCGACGAGCTCGGCGGCTGACCAGCGACGCGAGGCGCAACAGCGACGGCGACGGACCGACCGGGACCCGGGTCCCGGTCGGTCCGTCGCCGTTTCGACTAGAGGTTCAGCGTCCAGCTGTCCAGGTAGCCGGTGTCCAGGCTGGCCGAGTCCTGCACCCGCAGCTTCCAGGTGCCGTTGGCCACCTCACCGGACAGGTCCCGGGTGTAGGTCTGGAAGATGTTGTCGGTGCTGCCGCCGGACCGGCTGTGCAGCACGTTGATGCTGCCGTCCGGGGCGATCAGCGACACGGTCAGGTCACCGATCCAGGTGTGGAAGATGTTCACCTCGACGGTGCTGGTCGAGCTGGCGTTGCCAGGGCAGCCGGTGATGGTGATCGAGCTCTCCACCGTACTGTTGTCGTTGATCGCGACGTCGGTCGAGTTGGTCTGCGAGCAGCCGGGCGGGCCGTTGACGGTGAGGGTGAACGGCGCCGACTGGGCCGTCTCCGGCCCGGTGCCCACCACGGTCAGCGGGAAGACGCCGGTGGCGGCCCCGGTGGTGGTGGCGATGGTCAGCGTCGCCGACCCGCCGGAGGTGACCGACGACGGGCTGAAGGTGGCGGTCGCACCGCTCGGCAGCCCGGTGACACCGAGGGTGACGGTGTGCGGGGCCCCGATCACGGTGGTGGTGCTGACCGTCGCGGTCACCGAGTCGCCCGGGTCGACCGCACCGCTGCTCGGGGTGACCGCGAGGGTGAAGTCCTGGGTGGGCGGCTCGAAGTCGCCGATGTACAGCAGCTTGTTCGGTGATCCGCTGCCCGGGTTGCTGACCGCGTTGCTGGTCGCGTCGTCGACCAGCAGGTCGCGGATCTGCAGCGGGGTGTAGCCGGGGTTGGCCGCCAATGCCAGCGCTGCCGCCCCGGCGACGTGCGGGGCGGCCATCGAGGTGCCGCTGATCGTGTTGGTGGCGCTGTTGCTGGTGTGCCAGGCGGAGGTGATGCTGCTGCCCGGGGCGAAGATGTCCAGGCAGGTGCCCCAGTTGGAGTAGCTGGCCCGGGCGTCGGTGCTGGTGGTGGCGCCGACGGTGATGGCGTCGGGGGTGGCGGCCGGCGAGAAGTTGCAGGCGTTGGCGTTGCTGTTGCCGGCGGCGAGCGAGTAGACCACCCCGTCGGCGATCGACCGGGTGACCGCGTCGTTGACCCCTTGGTCGAAGCCGCCGCCGAGGCTCATGTTCGCCACTGCCGGTTCGCCGGCGGCGTGGTCGGCGGTGACCCAGTCGATGCCGGCGATGACCCCGGCGTAGGTGCCGCTCCCGCTGTTGTTCAGCACCCGGACGCCGACCAGGGTGACGTCCTTGGCCACCCCGTACGCGGTGCCGCCGACGGTGCCGGCGACGTGGGTGCCGTGCCCGTTGCCGTCGTCGGCGCTGCCGCCGTCGACCGCGTCGAAGCCGGTGACCGCCCGCCCGCCGAAGTCGTTGTGGGCGAACCGGATGCCAGTGTCGATGATGTACGCGGTGACCCCGGATCCGGAGTTCGGGTAGGTGTAGCTGTTGTCGAGCGGCAGCGCGGTCTGGTCGATGCGGTCCAGGCCCCAGGACGGGGTGGGGGTCTGGGTCGCGGCGAGGGTGACGGTGCGGTTCTGCTGGACGTAGTCGACCGCTGGGTGGGCGGCGAGGCGCTTGGCGGCCTTCTCGGTCAGCCGGGCCTCGAAGCCACGCAGCGCGGTCGAGTAGGTGCGGGCCACCGCGCCGTCGTGCTTCGCGGCGAGAGTGCGGGCGGTGCGCCCGACCGCGCCGCGGTCCACTTTGCTTTCGTCGAAGACTACGACGTACGAGCCGGCGACGGTGTTCTCACCGCCCGCGTAGAGGATCTGGCCTTCCGCTGGTTCGGCGTTGGCCGGTGCGGCGAACGCCAGCGCGGCGGTCGCTACCGCGACGGTGGTAAGCCCGAGGCGCCAGCGGCGCCGGGGTGGCCGGGAGAGTGTCATCTCCCGCCTCCTTTCGATGCACGGTCGGCCTGTTTGTGACAGGCCGACCGGTGACCGGGGTACCTGACTGACACAGATGTTAGGCGCAAAACAGATTGATGTAGAGATATGTGATTCTGTCTCGTGTTCCCGTACGCTGACACCTTTTGCCGATACCGCCCGCACTCCGGATCCACCCGACTTCACATTGACGTCTGTCGCCGAAATGTGGCGTCGAGCGGACCGCAACAGGGCACGACCCGGTCGATGGCCGGTTAGAAAGTCAGCAGAGCCCAGCTCCGGGCCGGAGCCGGCCCGCGTCGGGACAGAAATCAGCCGATCGAAGGGTGTACGCCGGCAGCATGCAGCACGGCGTGATTGTTCTCCCGCAACTGGGCAAACGCCTCGACTTCGTCGACGAACGTGTCCCGCCGTACCGACGCCAGGGTGCCGGCGACGACCGCCGACAGGTCGACGTCGGCCCGGTAGACGTACGACGCGTTGCCCTGCAGGGTGGCCTGCCAGGCCGCTGGGTCACCGGTCAGCCAGGCCGTCGCCACCCCACCCGGGTTTCGGACGGTGATCCGCTCGCCGGCCCCGGCCAGGCCGAGCCGCGACCAGACCGCCCGGGAGGCGACGACGCCCGAACCGCACGACGGGGTCAGTCCGGCGCCCCGCTCGTACGTCTGCACGTAGATCTCGCCGTGGTCGAGCGGGAACACGAACGACAGGTTCGCCCCACGCGGCACCAGGTCGGTGGCGGCGGTGATCCGCTCCCCGGTAGCGACCAGCTCGGCCTCGTCGAACTTCTCCACCACCGCGACCAGGTGGTCGTTCGGTACGGCGAGCGCGGTCAACCCGTACGTCGGGTGCAGCGCCGGCAGCGGGGTGTCGACGTGCGGCTGCGCCACGGCGACCACCGGCTCGGCGGGATCGAAATCCACCTTCGGCATCTCGACCGCGGTCTGCCGGACTCCTTCCGGCGTCGACTCGGCCCGCAGCACCACGAAGTCGCTGTCCCCGGCGCGGACCACCGCCCGCTCGGCGTCGCGGGTGTCCAGCACCAGCCGCCCGACGCAGCGCATCCCGTTGCCGCACAGCTTGGCGAACGAGCCGTCCGGGTTGAAGAACGCCGCCTGCGGCACCGCCGGGCCGAGATCGACGAAGTAGACGCCGTCACCGCCGCCGAGCGGCCCGGACCGGTCGCAGAGCTGGCGGACCAGGTGCGGCACGTCCGCCTCGGCGGCGTAGTCACCCGGCCGGCCCTCGACGACCAGGATGTCGTTCTGCGAGCCGTGCGCCTTCAGGATCGGCAGGCCTGACCTCATCCGTACGCACTCCCCCCGCTGTCACTCGCCGCCGCGACCGGCCGACACCGGCGACCAGTGTACGGCTACGCCAGCGGCCGCCGCCGAGTGTCCGCACCGCAGCCGGGCGGCCGGGTGGCCGGCGCTACCTGCGGCGACACCGGCGATGTCGGTCGGGGCCGGTAGCGTGCGCCACCGTGAACGCCGTCGCGACCTACCGGTACCTGAACCCGTCCGCCCTGGCCGGCCGGGTGCTGACTCTGCAGACCAGCGGCGGCCCGGCCGCCAACCCCCGGTTCTTCACCGGGTTCCTCACCCGCCCGGTGGCGGCCGCCGCCGGGCTGCTGGCCGTCGCCGAGGTCGCCCGCACCCGCTACCACCGGCCCGTCGACCCGGCCAGCCTCGACCCGGTGGTCACCGGTGGCCGCGACCGGCTGCGGTTCGAGTCCTTCTCCGGCTGCTGCGGCGTGTACGCCCGGCTCGACGTCACCCCGGACGGGCTGGACGGCGACATCGTCGCCCACGGCACCACCAACGTGGACGTCAACCCGCCGCTGCGCGACGCCCTGGCCCGCGTCGGCGGCCTGGACCCGTTGCATCTGTCGGTCGGCCCGGACGATCTGACGGTGTCTACGATGGACTCCTCGGTCGTGGAGCGGAAGGTGCCGCTGCCCCGCCGTTGGCTACGCGGCTTCGCCGAGGTGCAGGTGATCGCGGCGGGGACGGACCTGCGGGCGGAGATCCCGGCCGCCGAGGCTGCGACGTTGCTGCGCCGGCTGCCCGGTGCCGGCGACCGGTCGGTGCTGTGGGCGGTGCCGGCCGGCCGGTCGCTGCGCCTGACGTCGCGCGCCGCGCCGGGCGCGGTGTGCCTGTCCGGGGCGGGTCGGCTCGCCGCGCTGCGGGGCCTGCTGCGGCACGCGTCGGCGCTGCGGGTGTACGGACCGCCGGTGGCCGTCGGCGCGGCACCGGTGGCCAGCGTGTGGGAGCTGGACCTGGCCGGGATGAGCCTGTCGCTGACCCTGTCACCGGAGCCGGCCCGGGGCTTCTCCGGCGAGGGCGGCGTCCTGCCCGCCCTGGCCGGCGACGAGGTCGCCGACGACGCCGAGCTGATCGGCGGACTGCTCGACTGGGATCCGAGCGTCGACGTCGGCGCGCTGGCCGAGGCGTCCGGCCTGGCCGTCGCCCGGGTGCGCGCGGCGCTGACGCTGCTCGGCACCGCCGGGCGGGTCGGCTACGACGTCACCCGGGCCGGCTACTTCCACCGGGTGCTGCCCTACGAACCGGGCCGCGCCGAGCGGGACAATCCCCGGCTGACCGCGGCCCGGGCGCTGGTCGAGGCCCGGGCAGTGACCCCGGACCCGGACGGGGCGACGGTACGCGCCGGCGACCAGGTCTACCGGGTGCGGCAGCTGCCCGACGGCACCCGCACCTGCACCTGCGCCTGGTGGGCGCGGCACCGGGGCGGGCGGGGGCCGTGCCGGCACGCCCTCGCCGCCGCGATGGTCACCACCCCGGTGGGGGTGACGGCGTGACCGAGGCGGACGACACGGTCCACCGTCTCGTCAACGGCGACATCACCACCGCCGTGGACACCATCTCCGGGCTCGACGAGGAGCAACGCCGTCAGCTCGGTGCCGAACTGACGGCGTACGTGCGTCGGCACCGCGACGAGTGGTGGTTCCGCTGGCAGGCCACCGCGTTGGCCGTCGCGGCGGTCGGCTGCCTGCCGACCGCCGCCCAGGCCGCCGAGGTGCTGGGGCGCCGCAACATCTCGCTGCTGTCGACGCCCGCGGCACCGGTCATCGAGGTGGCCCGACGCCGGGGTGTCACCTGGCTGACCGACCTGGCGTACCGGCTCGCCGGGCGGATCGACCGCGAGTCACCCGGCGACAACTGGTGGTTCATCGCCGACCTGCTTACCGCCGAACAGGCCGCCCCGCCAACCGACGACCTGTTCGTCCTCGGCTGGGCGGTGACGGCCAGCCGACCCCGCGATCACGAGTGGAGCGTCGCGCTGGTCGACCGGATGCGCCGGCACCCGTTCCTGGACGCGCTGGCCCCCCGGATGTTCGACGTCGACGGGGTCGGCGGTCAGTGGGCGTGGACCGACCAGCAGTCGGACGGTCGGTCGGGAATGCCGCTGGCGTTGGCGCAACTGGCCGCCGAGGGGCGGCTGGACCGCACAATGCTGCTGGACGGCGCGCTCAGCCGCATGTTGCGCGGTGAGCGTCCGGCCGCGCTGCGGGTTTTCATCGGCCTGCACGACGCACTGGTGCCGACCGGCGACGAGGCGCGCGACCGGCTCCCCACCTACCTGCGGCTGCTCGCCGACGGCCCGTCGACGGCGGCCGCTCTGGCCCAGCGGACGCTGCGCAAGCTGCCGGACATCGACCTGGCGGCGCTGCTCGACACGGCGCCGGCCATCCTGGGCCGGCCGGAGAAGACGCTGGTACGGGCTCAGCTGAGCTGGCTCGATCAGCTGGCCCGCCGGGACCGCGCCCAGGCGGCGCGGATCGCCGCGGTGCTGGCCGTCGCCGCCGATCACCCGGCGGTCGACGTCGCCGACCGGGCGGCCGCGCTGGCCGCGAAACACGGCCACCGGGTGGCGGCGCCCGCCGAGGTCCGCCACGTCGGCGATGCCCTGCCCCCGGTGCCACCGCCAGCGGCGGCGCCGCCGCCGATCACCGACCCGGACGAGCTGGCCGAGGAGATCGCCGCGCTGTTCGGCGGGTCGTCGACCGACGCGCTGGGCCTGGAACGGATCCTCGACGGCCTGATCCGGTCGGCCACCGCCGACCGGGCCGCCACGATGGCGGCGCTGACCCCGGTGCTCGACCGGGCCGGCGTGCTGGCCTGGTCCTCGCGACCCGAGGAGAGGTTCGGTGGCCTCGGCGGTGTGCTGCGGATCCTCGCCGGCAGCGACGACCCGGCGCCGCCACGGAGCTGGCAGGTGCTGCTGTCCACCTGGGGCCAGCAGCAGGCCTCCGGTCAGCGGCCCACCGACCCCCAGCAGGCGGTGCTGCGCCGGCTGCGGCGGACCCGGGTCGCGGAGATCGGCCGGGCCGTCGCCGGGGCCGGGACGGCGGAGCTCGCCGGTCCCGGGGCGGCCGAGCTCGCCGGTCTCGGGGCCGTGGGCCTCGTCGCCGCACCGTCGCTGGCCACCGGGGCGGTGGCACCGGAGGAGCTGTTCGACCGGCTGGTCCGCCTCGGTGAGCGGCAGCCGTGGCCGGCGGACCTCACCCAGGCGCTGCTGCGGTTGCCGGTCGTCGTCGACGAGCCGCTGGCGGCGAAGGCGGCGGCGTTGGGCACGCCGGCCGGGCAGGCCCTGGCCGACTGGCTGCGCCGCGGCGGGCTGCCCCGGCCGCAGTACCGGGTGGTGACGGCCGTCCGTCGGCGGCGGCAGGGCAGCTACGACTACTGGCACGACCGGTTGCCGACGCAGCGTCGGGTCGTCGAAGCCTCGGTACCGCCCGGGGTGGTCGACCAGTACGGTCTGCTCAACGTCCCGGCCCGCCCGGTCGACATCGCGTCGAGCGCCGACGAGCGGCACTGGCCGGCGCAGCTGCCCGGCTACCGAGGGCTGGTCGCCGCGTACGTTCTGCCGTTGGTCGCCGGCAGCGCGGACCTCGACGAACCGGGCGGCGCCGCGCTGTTGCCGATGCTCGCCGAGTGCACCGGCGAGACCACGCCGGCGCTCGACCTGGCGGTGGCGTACGGGCTGGCCGCCCGGCACGAGGCCGACCGGGTGGCGGCCGTCGACGCGCTGCTGATGCTCGCGGCCGCCGGTGTGCTCGACGCGGTGGCGGTCGGTGGGCATCTGGGGGCGCTCACCGCCGACAAGATGATCACGTTGTCCCGGGTCGTCCAGCCGTTGCGGGACGCGGCGGCGGCCGGGGCGCCGCTGACCACCTGGCGGATCCTCGCCGCCGCGCTGCCCGCGCTGCTGACCGTCCAGCCAGCGCCGCGCGGCCTGCCGGACCTACTGGCGCTGGCCGCGCAGACCGTGGCGGTGACCGGCGTACGCATCGACGTGCCCGGGCTCGCCGACGTAGCCGCCCGGGGCGGCTCCAGCCGGCTGGTCACCGAGGCCCGACGGCTGGTCGCGGTGTCCCGGTAGCCTGTCGGACCGTGGGGAACGCCCGGGTCTGCGCGCGCCGGCGGGTCGGCTGGGTCCGGCTGGTCGCCGTCGGTGGGGCGCTGGCCGGTGCCGGTGCGGTCGCGGTGACCTATTTGACAGCGAACGAGCTCACCTACCGCTTCGTCGTCCCGCTCGGCTCTGCCGATCCCTCCGACCGGCCGGTGGTGTCGGCCGGCGGCTGGCTCGCCGGCGTGGGGTGGTCGGTGACGGCTGCCGCCGCCGGGTTCGTTCTCGGCCTGGCGTGGCGGCGGGCCACGTCGTCGACGGTCACCCCGGTCACCGGGCCGACGGCGACGACCGGCGCCGCCGGTCGCGGTCGGTACCTGGTCGCCGCCGCCGTGCTGGTCGGGCTGTTCGCGTTCCCGAAGTTCGTCCGGGTCGGTGCCGAGCTGGCCACCGTCCGCTTCCTGCCGGCCACCGCAGTCAGCCTGCCGGTCGGGCAGCCGGTCACGGTCGACCTGCCGGCCGGGCGCAGCGCGATCTTCCGCACCTACGGCCGACAGCTGTCCACGCAGGAGTGCCGGGTCGTCGGTCCGACGGGTGCGGAGCTGCCGGTCACCGCGCCGTCGGTGGCGTTCAGCGACAACAGCGACAGCGTCGTGACGGTGCTGCTGGGCACTGTCGAGGTGCCCAGCAGCTCGTCAGTGTCGGTGACGTGTCAGGGCATGCCGGGTCATCGCTACCAGATCGGGCCGGCCCCGACCGTCGACGGGCCGCTCGGCCCGCTGCTGTACGTGCCGTCCGGGGTGTTGTGGTCAGTCGGTGCGCTACCCGGGCTGACGCTGGCGGCCTGGCTCGCCGTCGAACGGCGTCGGGGTCAGTCCTCGGCCCGCCAGCGGTAGTACTCCTTGGCGACCGCGTCCACCGGGCCGCGCCAGGCATCCTGGTTGTACGGGCTGATGTACGGGCTCAACTCCTCCATGATCTTGCCGAACTTCGGCTTGTCGTGGATCCGCGCGTCGTCGGCGGTGTGCGGGACCGAGCGTTCCAGCAGATGCACGTAGACGTCGTCGATCGAGTAGAGCCAGCGTGCGGTCACGCTCATCTCGACCGGCAACGTGCCGGCGTCGGATTCGGTGAAGATCCGGGCGACGTTGTCCTCCGCGCCGGGCTTGATCCGCCCGACGATCACGGTCAGATGCCGGTCGGCCGGGTCCGGGCCGGCCCCTTCCGCCGGGCTGCTCCCCTCCGCAGTCCAGCGGTAGAACTCCTTGGCCACCGAGTGCGACGGGTTCTGCCAGTTGCGCGGATACGGGGTGACGTACGGGCCGATCGCCTCGGCGATCTCCTTGAACGCCGGCAGGCCCCGGGTCTGCCCGGAGACCGCCGGGTCCTCGTTGCGTTCGACGATGTGGATGTAGAGGTCGTGGTGGGACAGCAGGATGCGCCCGATGACGCCGAAGTCCTGCGGCCGGGTGGCCTTGTCGTAGTGGCCGAACGTCTTGGCGATCTTGTCCTCGCTGCCCGGCACCATGCGGCAGACGATCACGTTGCGGAAGACCATGACAACTCCTCACAGAACGGTGGGGATCAGCCGGGTCGGTTCGCCCGGTGACCGGTGGTGGATCGGCCGGGTCGGTTCGCCCGGTGACCGGTGGTAGGTCAGCCGGCGGCGGTGAACCGGACCGGCAGCTCGAGCAGCCCGCGAAACGGCGAGGCCGCCGGGAGTCGGCGAAGTTCGGCGGCGGGTACGGCCAGCCGCAGGTCCGGCAGCCGGCGCAGCAACCCGCCGATACCGGTCCGGGCCTCGATGCGGGCCAGCGAGACGCCCAGGCAGTAGTGCACCCCGTGGCCGAAGCCCAGATGGGGTCCGCGTTCGCTGGTCACGTCGAGGCGGTCGGGGTCGGTGAAGTGGTCCGGGTCGCGGTTGGCCGAGTTGAGCACCACCCCGACCGCCGCTCCGCGGGGGATGCGGACACCGTCGTACTCGACGTCCTCTGTGGCCACCCGAGGGCTGGCGATCGGCAGCGGGCCGTCGAAGCGCAGCAGCTCCTCGACGGCCGCCGGCAGCAGCTCGGGCCGGGCCCGCACCAGCTCGTACTGTCCAGGGTTGGTCAACAGGGCCAGCATGGCGTTGCCGATGAAGTCGGCGGTGGTCTGGTGACCGGCGAACAGCAGCAGGAACGCGGTGGAGACCAGCTCCCGTTCGGTGAGCGCCCCGCCGTGGTCGCAGGAGTCGATCAGGGCGGTCAGCATGTCGTCGGCCGGCGTCGCGCGTTTGGCCCGGACCAGCCCGGTCAGGTAGTCGTGCAGCTGTGCCTGTACCTGCTGCACCGCCGCCCGCTCCTGGTCGGGCGGGCGGCTGGCCGAGCCGGAGGTCCGGATCACCTGGGTCCAGCCGAGCACCTGTTCGTGGTCGGGTTTCGGCACGCCGAGCAGCTCGCAGATCACCACCATCGGCAGCGGTACGGCGAACTCGTGCATCAGGTCCGCCTCGCCTCTCGGCGCGAACTTGTCGAGCAGGTCGTCGACGACTTGGCCGATCCGGGGCCGCAGGGCCTCGATCCGCCGGGGCGCGAACGCCTGCGACACCAGCCGCCGCAGCCGACTGTGCTCCGGCGGATCCGAGTTGAGCATGTTCTTGTTCAGGCCCTCCGAGTTGGGCCCGAAGAACCGCAGGTAGTGGCCTTCCGGGCCGTACAGGTCCTTGGACAGCCGAGGGTCGGTCAACGCCGCCCGCGCGTCGTCGTAGCGGGTGATCAGATAGGAGTCGAACCGAGGTGAGGCGACCAACCGGACCGGGCACTGCGCACGCATCCGGGCGTAGGTGGGGTACGGGTCGGCGGCGTAACCGTCGGTGTAGAACTCCGCCGCCGGGACGGCTGGCTCGGCGGATCCGACCGGCTCGGCCGGTCGTGGGTCGGCGGTCATCGCGGCTCCTCTCGTTCGCTCGGCACGCTGTGCAGCACCTGGTAGGTGTGCCGCTGCGCGGATTCGCGCAACTCCCGGATCACCCGCAGCAGGCGGTCGCGCTGCGCACTGCGGCCGAACGCGTCGAGGCGTTCCCGGTCCGCCCAGTCGGTGATGATCAGGTAGCTGCGGGGATCGTCGGCGTCGCGGACCAGGTCCTGGCGCAGGCAGCCGTCGAGCGTGCGGATCTGATCGGCGATGGCCTGCCACTCGGTCTCGAACCGCCGCTCGCACCCGGGGCGGGTCCGCATGGACAGCACGGCACGGACCGGACCGGCCGGGCCCGTCCGGCCAGCCCGGCCCGGCTGGCCCGGCTGGTTCGGGGAAGCGGCGGTCACCGGACACCGCCGTTGAACACCAGGTGCAGGTGGTGGCGTAGTGCCTCGACGTCGATCGGCTGGCTGCGGAAGCCGACGTACCCGTCCGGCCGGATCAGGTAGGCGGCGGCACCGGCGGTGCCGTACCCGGCCCGGAACCCGCCGGCGGCGTCGTGGAGCACCGGTGGATGGTCCGCCGGCGGGGCCGGCGTGTCCGGGCTGAGCAGCAGGTAGACCTCGACTTCGCCGTACGTCCGCTCCGGCAGGTCGGCGCTGAGCTTGTCGATGGCGGCCAGAGTGGCCTCGTCCGCCGTCCGGTCGGCGTAGAGCAGCAGGGTGTGCCGGGTCCCCCGGGTCAGCTCGTGCAGCCGCAGCGGGTGTCCGACGCCGCGTCGACGCAGGCCGGACACGTCGGGAGCGCGCTCCCCCGGGGCCGGGCCGGTCCGCAGCGCGTCCACTGTGGCCAACGACTCGCCGACCAGTGGACTGTCGGCGTAGCTGACCAGCATCGACATCTCCTGCAGGAACTGCCGTTCGAGGTCCTCGCGTTCCAACTCGTCGGTGAAGGCCAGCCGCACCGCCCGCCCGACGACTTCCTCCCCCTGTGGCCGGCGCTCGATCTGGTAGCTGTCCAGCAGGCCGGGCGCGGCGACACCACGGACCGCCAATGCCAGCTTCCAGGCCAGGTTCCAGGCGTCCTGGATGCCGGTGTTCATGCCCTGACCGCCGGCCGGCGGATGCAGGTGCGCGGCGTCGCCGGCGACGAAGATCCGTCCGTCGCGGTAGCGATCGACGATGCCGTGACTGATCCGGAAGATCGACGACCAACGTAGGTTGGACGCGGTCGTCCCGGCCGGGGCGAGCTGGTCCAGCACCGCCTGCACGTCGGCGAGAGTCGGTTCGCCGAGTTCGGCGCTGAACCCGGGCGGGGCGTTCTCGCCGCGGGTGGCGGCAAAGTAGCGCGGTGGCGCCATGGTCGCGATCCGGTAGCGGGATTCACCCCGCAGCGGTACGCAGACGAGCATGTTGTCCAGCTGGCCGTCGGTTTCGTGGATGAACCGAAGCAGGTGGCCGGCGGGCATGTCCCAGTCGACGTCGACATCGCCGAGCATGAACAGTTGCGGGAATCGGCCCAGCCCGCCGGTGAAGGTGAGGCCGAGTAGTTGGCGTACCCGGCTGTGCGCGCCGTCGGCGCCGACGAGGAACTTGGCGCGGACCGTCTCGGTGCCGCCGTCGGCGTGGGCGAGGTTGGCGGTGACCCCGTCGTCGTGGCTGGTGAAGTCGACCAGTTCGGTGCCGCGCCGGGGCCGTACGCCGAGCGTGGCGAGCCGGTCGGTGAGGATCCGTTCGGTCTCGTACTGCGGCAGCCCGAGGTGCGCGTACGGCAGCCCGGGCAGTTCCCAGCTGCCCCGGTGTACCTGGTGCCCGTTGACGAAGACCGCCTGACCGACCAGCCAGCTGCCGGCGTTCATGGCCTCCCGGTCGACGCCCTGGTCCGCCCAGATCTCCATGGTGCGGCAGTGCACCCCGATCGCCTTGTCGGCCTGGTCCGGTGGGCTGGTCAGTTTGTCGATCACCTGGCAGTCGACGCCCCGCCGGGCCAGTTCGATCGCCGTGGTCAGCCCGGTCGGTCCGGCGCCGACCACCAACACGTCCGTGGTGGTGTGCCGGGCGGTGGGTCGGGTCGCGACCGGCTGGACGGGCTGCTGGTCCGGGTCGAACGCGCGGAACACGCGTGGCCGGATGCCGACCAGGAACTCGGCGATCGGTCCTGCTTCGGCCCGCTCGTGGTCGGGGTCGTCGATCCAGCGGCGGAACAGCTCCGCACCGCGCCACTGCGCGAAGATGTGGTGCACCGATGATCCGGGTTCGCGTAGCAGTTCCTCCCCCAGGTAGCCGGGTACCGCGGCCATCCGGGCGACGACCTCGGCGTGGCCGCGCTGGAAGTCGGCGACCCGGTCGGCCGGTACGTCGACCGTCACGTCCACGTACATCAGCGAGTCCGGGTCCGGCCGACCGCCCATCACCCGGTAGCTGTCAGGGGTCACCGGCTCGCAGGCGGCTTCGACCACACCGGCGAGGTACGCGGCGACCGGCCCGTTCTCGTAGTGGCGCCGGGCCGCCTCGTCGGTCCACTCGGCGACCATCACGTAGGTCGACGGATCGTCCGCGGCGACGAGCAACTGCCACAGATGGTTGCCGGCGCTACCGCCGACCCGATCGGCAGCGGCTCGCCACGCGGCTTCGACCGTCTTCGCGGATCCGCGGCGGGCGCGGATCCGCAGCATCGTCCTGATCATGTGGGCTCCCTGGCGGCTCACGCGACACTGGTTGGCGGGCCGGGTGACGACCGGGTGTCGCGGAGGTCGTGCGGCCGGTCCGTGCTGCGGTCGACGATCTCTGACGAGCCGTCACGCGGTCGTTACCGGTGGCGGGCGAGCCGGGTCCGGCCGGTGACGCCACGGCGACGCCCCTCCGGTCAACCGACTGAATGCGTTTCACCCTCATTTTGCGTTCCGATTTCACCGACTTTCGGAAAATCGCCCCTCCAGTGGAGACAAAACACCACAGAAATCAGCCCTCCGTAGCCGACTTCACGCTGTCTTCCGTGCTACAAACTCATCTGGCACCAGGCAGTTCAGTGAAATGCGAAAGGGGCAACCTCGTTGAGGATCATTCGATTTTCCACAGGCGGCAGAGGCGGGGCCCACCGCGCCGTCGAACCGCGCTCGGTCGGCAACCGGAAACGGAGGATCGTCCTCGGTTCGGTGGTCGCCGCGGCCCTGCTGGGCGGTGCCACGATCGCACCGCAGGCGTACGCGACGACGGCCTTCGACGGGCCGGGTATCCGCGCCGACGTGGTGGACGCGATCACCGGCGAGCCGGTGGCCGACATCTGCGTATTCGCCGTTCCGGTATTCACATTCAGCTTTTCCGACGTCTGTCCGACCCGCAGCGACTCGCGGGGCCGGGTGAATGTCTCGGTTCCCGGGCCGGGTTCCTACAATCTGTTCGCACTGCCCGACTCGGGTAGCCAGTACGGCGCCCAGTGGGTCAGTCAGGACGGTGGCACCGGCACCCAGAAGGATGCACGGTGGTTCACCTTCTCCGCCGACGAGGTGCGGCCCGGACCGACGATCCGTCTGGACCCGCGCTCGATGATCACCGGCACCGTGCAGGGCGCCGACGACGAGACCCTGACGAACGGTACGGTCGGCCTCGTCGCGCCGGTCGCCGACGGTTCGCGGGATCCGCGCTACTCACCGGTCGACGACAAGGGTTCGTTCGTCATCGACTGGCTGGGACCGTACGAGTGGCCGCTGCTGTTCAAGGCGGACGGCTACCCGTACCAGTGGAGCGGGCACGTCGGCAACCGGCTGCGCGCCGACCTGGTAGCGGCGGACGTCAACGCCCCGCCGTACGCGTACCAGATGGAGGCCGGGACCTCGATCAGCATCGAGATCGCCGACCCACCGCAGGGCCCGGGTCGGTTGGATCTGATCAACGTCAGCACTAAGGACCCGGTGGGGATCGTCGAGCTGGCCGACGGGGCGACCGGCGCGTCGCTCATGATCCTGCCGCGACAGCAGGTGAAGATCCACTGTGTCTGCAGTGGTGAGCACCGCTGGCACGGTGGCACCGACTTCAGCAGTGCCACCGGCGAACCAATTCGTACCAACGGTCCGCAGACCATCACGTTCGTCCAACCTGCCTGATCCGCCGCCAGTTGTCCGACTGCGGCCCAATGCTCCATCGTGGAGCATTGGGCCGCTGTCCGCTGAATCAGCAGGTCACGATTACTGTAGAGAGTCATTTGACTACGTGAAGTACACTTAGCTGTCTACGATCTTCCAACCACGGGGAGGGCGTACGACATGCGGCGGTGGATAAGGCTGGTTCTGACGGTCGCGGTTCTGACGACAGCGGCGGGATGCGCGCCCGCTGTCCGGTCCGACATCGGCGATGGCGACCTGACCAATGACTGGGCGGGGATCGCCACACCGAAAGTGTTCGTTCCACGGGCCGGCGAGTGTCATCCGGTCGCCGCCGGCACCGTCGGCCAGGGCACCGAATACACACCCGTCAGCTGCGGACAGTCTCACGAAGTGGAGACGGTCTTCGTCGGGATCTTCACCGGGGTGTACGGCGTACCAGACCACTCCCCCGCCCCCGGCTCGTCCAGCCGGCGGGCCGCCCGCACCGACTGCGACCAGCGGGTCCACGAGTTCCTCGGCGACGACTGGCAGGCCGGCCGGCTCCGGCTCGAAGTCGTCGTCCCGTCCACGACGGCCTGGAACGGCGGCGCTCGCTGGTACCGGTGCGACGTCGGCGAGGTGGTCAGCATGCAGGACCGCACCTTCGTCGCCCGCACCGGCAGCCTCGCCGGCGCCCTCGACCAGCCGAGCCCGCTGCGCTGGGGCTGCTTCAACCCGAGCGCCAACGCCGCCGGCGACGTCGGAATCCTCGCACCGGTGGCCTGCACCGAACCACATCAGAGCGAATTCGCCGGCCTGTACCTGGAAGCCGACCTGCCCTACGAGGAGTTCGCCGCCAACGCCGACCAGGTACACGAACGATGCCGCCGGGTCGTCGCCGACTATGCCGACCTACCCGTCGACGACGACCTGCGACACCGCTTCGGCACCATCTACGACTACCCGTTCAAGGACGAGTGGGACGACGGCAACCTCGCCGTACGCTGCCTGCTCTGGCGCGACGAACCACCGCTGACCCGCTCGGTACGCGACGGCGGCACCGACGCCCTGCCGGTCCGTCAGGGCTGACCGGCCCGGCGCAGCAACGCCATGAACATCGCGTCGGTGCCGTGCCGGTGCGGCCACAACTGCACCGACGGCCCGGCGCCGAGCCCCGGCATACCCGCCGGCAGCAACGGTCGGGCGTCAACGAAATCCACCGGTACGCCGGACCGACGGGCCGCCTCGGTCACCGACACGTGCGTCTCCACCCGGTGCGGTGAGCACGTCACGTAGGCAACCACACCACCCGGCCGGACCGCCCGCAGCCCGGCGGCGAGCAGCTCCCGCTGCAACCGGGTCAACGGCGGCAGGTCCGACGGCTGGCGCCGCCAGCGCGACTCGGGACGGCGGCGCAGCGAGCCGAGCCCGGTGCACGGAGCGTCCACCAGCACCCGGTCGAACGACGACTCGGGCAGCTCCGTCCCGGCACCCACTCGCCGACCGTCGGCGACGTGCACCGCCACCGGCAGCCCGCGTACCGCCTGCTCCACCAGCCGGGCCCGGTGCTCGGCGACCTCCACTGCGGTCACCTCGGCGCCGCGACCGGCGGCCAGCGCGCCGAGCAGCGCCGCCTTGCCACCCGGACCGGCACACAGGTCCAGCCACCGCCGGTCCGAACCGGACACCTCGGCGTCGGCCAACGCCGCCGCCACCAACTGCGAGCCTTCGTCCTGCACGTGCGCCCGGCCCTGGCGGACCGCCGGAACCTCGCCCGGTGCCCCGCCGGGCAGATACACGGCGTACGGCGAGAAGGCGCCCGGTGCCCCGCCGGTGGCGTCCGCCAACTCGACCACGTCGACCCGGCCCGGTCGGGCGCACAGATGCACCGGTGGCGGCTCGTTGTCCTCGATCAGCAGCCGGGTCGTTTCGGCCAGGCCGTCGCCGGGCTCCTCACCGAGTGCCTCCGCGAACGCCCGGACGATCCACGGCGGATGGTGGTAGGTCACCGCCAGGTGACCTACCGGGTCGGCCTGCTCGTCCGGTGCCAGCTCCGCGAGCCAGTCGTCCAGGTCCCGGCTGGCGATCTCCCGCAGTACGGCGTTGGCGAAGCCGACCGCCCCCGGCGCCACGTCGTGCACCAGATCCACCGTGGCCGACACCGCGGCGTGCGCCGGAACCCGGGTACGCAGCAGCTGGTACGCGCCCAGCCGCAGCGCGTCACGGGCCGGCGGATCGATCCGGTCCACCTCCCGCCCGGCCGCCCGAGCGATGATCAGATCGAGCGTGCCGACCAGCCGCAGCGTGCCGTAGACCAACTCGGTGGCGAAAGCGGCGTCACGCCCCCGCAGCTCCCGGTCCCGCAGGATCGTCGGCAACACCAGATTGGCGTAGGCGTCATCGCGGTACACCGCCGCGACGGCATCGTACGCCGCGTCCCGCGCCGGATCGGCCCGCCGGCGGCGGCCACGCTGCCCACGGTCACGCTGCCCACGCTCGCCCCGGCCGTTCGCGGCTGCGGGGCTCACTCGCTGCGCTCGCTCACTCCTCGCGCTCACCATGACCGCCCTCCGCTCGCGACTGCGGGGCTCACTCGCTGCGCTCGCTCACTCCTCGCGCTCACCCGAAGAACTCGCCGGTGGTGATGCGGGCACCGCGCGCCCAGTCCGCCGCCGACATGGCCTTCTTGCCGGCGGCCCGGACCTCGCCGAGCGCGACCGGCACGGTGGCCGTGCCGACCAGCAGGCGGTTACGTTCGGCCAGCGCCTCCCCCGGCTTCAACTCCGGGCCGTCCGGCACCGGCCGGACCGGCCCGAGTTTGACCCGCTCGTCGCGGAACGTGGTCCAGGCGCCCGGCGCCGGGGTGCCGGCCCGCACCCGCCGGTCCACCGCGAACGCCGGATCGGTCCACCGCACCCGGACGTCGTCGACGGTCAGCTTCGGAGCCAGGGACACCCCGTCACCGGGCTGCGGCACCGCCCGGGCGGTGCCGGCGGCGATCCCGTCGAGCACCGCGACCAGCAGCTGCGCGCCGCTGGACGCCAGCCGCTGCAGCAGGTCGCCGGCGGTGTCCGTGTGGCCGACCTGGTCGGTCACCGTGCCGAACACCGGGCCGGTGTCCAGACCCTCCTCCAGCTGGAACACGCTCGCGCCGGTCACCTCGTCGCCGTGCAGCACCGCATGCTGCACCGGAGCCGCCCCGCGCCAGGCCGGCAGCAGGGAGAAGTGCAGGTTGATCCAGCCGTGGGTGGGGATGGCCAGCGCGGTCGGCGGGACCAGGGCACCGTAGGCGACGACTGGTACACAGTCCGGGGCCAGCTCGGTCAGCCTGCTGAGGAACTCCGGCTCCCGTGGGCGCTGCGGGGTCAACACCTCGATCCCCCGCTCGTCGGCCCAGGCGCCGGCCGCGGAGCGGACCAGCCGGCGGCCCCGCCCGGCAGGAGCGTCCGGCCGGGTGACCACCGCGACGAGGTCGTGGCCGCTGGCGGCGATCGCGTCCAACGCGGGGACGGCGACCGCCGGGGTACCGGCGAAGACGAGTCGCATCGCCGTCACCCGCCCAGACCGAACGGGCTGGTCGCCGCACCCGGCCGGAACAGGCCACCGGGCGAGCGGTGCGGGCTGACCTTCACCGTCGGCGGCGCAGCGGCGTCGTACCAGTCGGCTTCGCGGATTGCCTTCATCGCTTCCTTGCGGGTGGCGGCGTCGAGCCGGTCCAGGAACAGCACCCCGTCGAGGTGGTCCGTCTCGTGCTGGACGCAGCGGGCCAGCAGACCGCTGCCGACGATCTGCATCGGGTCGCCGTACTCGTTGAAGCCCTTCGCGACGACGTTCTGTCGACGTTTGGTGTCGAAGTAGAGACCTGGAATGGACAGGCAGCCTTCGGGGCCGTCCTGTTCCTCCTCGTCGGGGAAGTCCAGTACCGGGTTGACCAGGTGGCCCAGCAGGTCGTCGACGTGGAACGTGAATACCCGCAGCCCGACACCGAGCTGCGGCGCGGCGAGGCCGGCACCGTTCTGATCGGTCATGCTGTCGGTCAGATCGGCGACGAGCCCGCGCAGCTCGGCGTCGAAGTCGACCACGGGCTCGGCCGCAGTGCGCAGCACCGGGTCGCCGAAGAGTCGGATGGGCTGGACGGTCACGCGGTCAGGCTCCTTGTCGTGGGCAAACGGTGCCTCCAGTCTACGGGCGTACGCCGGACGTGGTGACGGACGCGGTGGTCACTCGGGCGACCGTGACCGTGAAGTCGGGAAGACGGTATTGACGACGTGGTGATCCGGTCGTAATACTTCGTCACTGTTAACGTTCACATCGATGATGTCGGTTGGGCCGGAGTCAGGGCCGTGGCCGGGCGATCAGGAGGCAGCCCATGTTCCGACGATCCGCACGACCCGGGCTGGCCGGCAGCGCGCTGCTGGTCGGATCGCTCGTCGCCGCCGGGGTCGCGGCCGCCGGGCCGAGCCTGGCCGACCCGCCGCGGCCGGAGCCGGAGTACACGATCACCGTCGACCCCGCCAGCGCCGGCGTGCCGATCAGCGACACCATGTACGGCGTCTTCTTCGAGGACATCAACTACGCCGCCGACGGCGGCCTCTACGCCGAACTGGTCCGCAACCGGTCCTTCGAGTTCCTGCCAGTGGACAACCAGTCCTTCACCGGGCTGACCGGCTGGACCCCGGGCGCCGAGGCCGGCGGGTCCGGCACCGCGACCCCGGTCGACGACGACAGCCGGCTCAACGACCGTAACCGCACCTACCTGCGGCTCGACCTGGACAACAGCGACGGCGGACGCTACGGAGTGACCAACTCCGGCTACAACAGCGGGATCACGGTCGAGGCCGGCAAACGCTACGACTTCTCGGTCTGGGCCCGTACCGACGCCGCCGGCAACCAGCTGACCGTCCGGCTGGTCGACGTCGACGGCCGCCGGCTCGCCGAACCGCAACGGTTGCGCGTCCAGGGCGACGACTGGACCAGGTACACCGCCACGTTCACCGCCCACCGGAGCACCGACGTCGGCCG
The DNA here is from genome assembly GCF_029626105.1 of Solwaraspora sp. WMMD792. Lineage (NCBI taxonomy): Bacteria > Bacillati > Actinomycetota > Actinomycetes > Micromonosporales > Micromonosporaceae > Solwaraspora > Solwaraspora sp. WMMD792. Next base: position 1,712,043 of record NZ_JARUBH010000009.1, on the reverse strand, counting down.
GCTGGTGGTGCTCGCCGGCGGTACCGGCACCGTACGACTGGACATGGTGTCGCTGTTCCCCCAGGAGACCTTCCGGGGCCGGGCCAACGGCCTGCGCAAGGACCTGGCCCAGAAGATCGAGGCGTTGCGGCCGGGCTTCGTCCGCTTCCCCGGCGGCTGTCTGGTCAACACCGGCAGCATGTACGGCTACGACGCCGGGTCCGGCTGGGAACGCGCCCGCTCCTACCAGTGGAAGGACACCGTCGGCCCGGTGGAGACCCGGGCCACCAACGCCAACTTCTGGGGCTACAACCAGTCGTACGGGCTGGGCTACTTCGAGTACTTCCAGTTCGCCGAGGACATCGGCGCGATGCCGCTGCCGGTGGTGCCGGCCCTGGTCACCGGCTGCGGTCAGAACCAGGCCACCGTCGACGAGGAACTGCTGGCCCGGCACATCTCCGACACGCTGGATTTGATCGAGTTCGCCAATGGCCCGGCCAGCTCTACCTGGGGCGGGCTGCGCGCCGAGATGGGCCATCCCGAACCGTTCGGCCTCACCCACATCGGTGTCGGCAACGAGGAGAACCTGCCCGACGAGTTCTTCGCCAACTTCCGGCGCTTCCGGGCCGCGATCGAAGCTGAGCACCCGGAGATCACGGTGGTCAGCAACTCCGGACCGGACGACCAGGGCCCCACCTTCGACCGGCTGTGGCAGCTCAACCGGGCTGACGGGGTGGAGCTGGTCGACGAGCACTACTACAACAGCCCGGCCTGGTTCCTGCAGAACAACGACCGCTACGACAGCTACGACCGCGCCGGACCGAAGGTATTCCTCGGCGAGTACGCCTCTCAGGACAACAAGCTGTTCAACTCGCTCGCCGAGGCGGCCTACATGACCGGGCTGGAGCGCAACGCCGACATCGTCGAGATGGCCTCGTACGCCCCGCTGCTGGCCAACATCGACCACGTCCAGTGGCGGCCGGACCTGATCTGGTTCGACAACGACGAGTCCTGGGGCACCACCAGTTACCAGGTGCAGAAGCTGTTCATGACCAACGTCGGTGACCGGACGGTGCCCAGCGAGGCCACCGGGCCCGCCCTCGGCACCCAGCCGATCACCGGACGGATCGGCCTGTCCACCTGGGCCACCTCGGCGACGTACGACGATGTGACGGTCACCGCCCCGGACGGCACCGTGCTGTTCAGCGACGACTTCTCCGCCGGGGCGGGCCAGTGGACGCCGGTCGCCAACCGGGGCAGCTGGGCGGTGGTCAACGGCGCGTACACGCAGAGCGACACCGCCGCGCTGGACACCATGGTCGCCGCCGCCGAGATCACCGCCACCGACTACGACCTGTCGCTGACCGCCACGAAGAACGCCGGCGCGGAGGGCTTCCTGATCGGGTTCGGGGTCAAGGACGCTGGCAACTTCTACTGGTGGAACCTCGGTGGCTGGAACAACACCCAGGGCGCGGTGGAGAAGGCCACCAACGGTGCCAAGCAGACGCTGATCGCCAAGCCGAACCGGATCACCACCGGCACCACGTACGACATCACCGTCAAGGTGCGTGGCGACAAGGTCACCCTGCTGCTGGACGGCGAGGTGTGGGGCGAGTTCGTCGACGACCAGGTCACCCGCCCGTTCGCCCAGGTCGTCACCCGCGACGACACCACCGGCGACCTGCTGGTCAAGGTGGTCAACGCGCAGGAGAAGGCGGCCGTGACCCGGATCGACCTTGGCGACCTGCCGGTCCGTTCGCATGCCCGGATGACCGTGATCAGCGGCGACCCCGGTCAGCAGAACACCCGGTCGGCCGAGCCGATCCAGCCGGTCACCACCCAGCTCACCGGCGTGGCGTCCAGTTTCACGCACACCTTCGAGCCGTACTCCGTGACCTTCATCCGCATCCGCACCAAATGACTGAGGTGGCCCCTATGACGTACGAGGTGAACCGGCGCGCCCTGCTGCACGGCGGCCTGGGCTTCGCCGCTGCCGGCCTGACCGGTCTGGCCGGTGGGCTGGCGGTCGGTGCCGGGAGGCCGGACCCGGCCGCCGCCGCACCGACCGCCGGCAACACCCCCGGCCCGGTCGGCGCACCCACCGACGCGCAGGTCTACGGCGTACCGACGATCGACCCGCTCGTCGACCAGCGTGCTGACCCGTTCGTCACCTACCCGGTCGGCGGCATGTACTACTTCACCGGCTCGGTGCCCGAGTACGACCGGATCGTGGTGCGCGGCGCGCCCACCATCGCCGGGCTGGCCACGGCGACCGAGACGGTGATCTGGCGACGGCCGGCCAGCGGCCGGATGGGCGGCCACATCTGGGCACCGGAGCTGCACCGCATCGACGGCAAGTGGTACGTCTACTTCGCCGCCGGCGACTCCGACAACGTGTTCCGGATCCGGATGTACGTGCTGGAGTCCCCACTGGACGACCCCCGGGACCCGGCCGGCTGGCAGCTGCGCGGTCAGATCGTCACCGAGTGGGACAGCTTCGCCCTGGACGCCACGACGTTCCACCATCACGGCCGGCGCTACCTGGTCTGGGCCCAGGGCGAGCCGGAGATCGCGGTCAACTCCAGCCTCTACATCGCCGAGCTGGCCAACCCGTGGACGCTGAAGACCAAGCCGGTGCGCATCGCCACCCCGACCCGCCCATGGGAGGTGCAGGGCTACGCGGTCAACGAGGGCGCGGCAGTGATCGTCCGCAACGGACGGGTGTTCATGACCTTCTCGGCCAGCGCTACCGACTCCCGTTACTGCATGGGCCTGCTCACCGCCGACGCCAGCGCCGACCTGCTCGACCACCGCTCCTGGACGAAGACCCCCGACCCGGTCTTCGTCACCAACGAACAGACCAGCCGGTACGGCCCCGGACACAACTCGTTCACCGTCGCCGAGGACGGCAAGACCACCGTGCTGGTCTACCACGCTCGTGACTATCGGGACATCACCGGCGACCCACTGTACGACCCGAACCGGCACGCCCGGGTGCAAAAGCTCTACTGGGACGCCGACGGCAACCCGCTGTTCGGCATCCCGGTCGGCGAGGGCGGGCCGATCGTGCGGCTCTCCCCAGCCGACGCCAGCCGCGACGCCTTCGTCCGCCACGTCGACGCGACCGTGCTGGTCGACACCGACTCCCAGCGGCTGGCCGACACCCAGTTCCGCATCGGTGCCGGGCTGGCCGGGGCGGACACCGTGTCGATCCAGTCGGTCGACCTGCCCGGACATTACCTGCGGGCGGTCGACGGCACGGTACGCCTCGACCCGGCCGCCGACGACACCGAGTTCGCCGCCCAGGCGAGCTTCCACCGGATCGACCGGGTGAACGGACGCGTCTCGCTACGCCTCGCCGGGGTCCCGTCGGCCTTCGTACGCCACGAGGACGGGCAACTGACCATCGGTCCCGCCGCCGGCGCGCAGTCGGCCTTCCGGCTCAGCTGAGCCCACCGTCAGCACCGAGGTGTCACACGGCCCCGGAAGGGGGGACCACTGTGTGGCTCCCGGAGCCCAAGGTGCCTCCGCGAACGTGATGCCACAGGTGCATCTTGATGCACCTGTGGCATCAGGCCCAAGCGGCACCCCCGACCCTGGGGAGCCAACGGTGCGCTCACTCTCCGGTGACCCTGTGCCAGGGCCGAGCGGCGTTGGGGCTAGAGCAGGTCGAGCGGGTCGATCTGGATGCGTACCGGCTGGCCGGCGCGGCGGGCGGTACGGGTGCCGGCCGCCACCCGCAGCTGCCGGGCCAGTTCGGCCGCCTGCGACCGGCGGACCCGGATCAGCATCCGTTCCTGGCCCTCGGCCGCCGGCACCGGACCGAGCAGTTCGGCGCTGTCCGGCATCCGCAACGCGGCCAGCAGTTCGGCCACCGCCTCGGCGGGGCCGGTCACGCTGGCCATCCGGGCCGCCGGCGGGAAACCCAGCTCGCGCCGGTCGGCCAACTCGCGGGCGGCGAACCAGCCGGGATCCCAACGCAGCAGTGCCTGCACCGGGGCGAGCCCACCGTCGGCGACCACCACCACCTGGCCGCCGTCGGCCGCCGGCCGGGCCAGCGCGGCGGCGGACAGCCAGCGGCGCAGCGCCTCCTCCGCCGCACGCAGGTCGGCCCGGGTCAGCAACGCCCAGGTGTCCAGCAGCAGTACGGCGCCGTACCCACCGACGGCCACCGGCTCGGCCCCCGGGGTGGCCACCACCACCGCCGGTTCGGCCGGCACCGAGGTGAGCACCTCGTCGCGGCCGGAGGTCCGCACCGTGGTGCCGGGGAACGCCCGGCCCAGCTCTTCGGCGGTACGCCGGGCACCGGTGACCGCCGCCCGTAGCCGCCGCCCGTGGCAGTGCGGGCAGGCGTATCCGGCGGCCGGCCGGCCGCACCAGCGGCACTGTGCGGTGGCGGTCGCCGCCGGCAGGGCCAGCGGGCCGGCGCAGTGCTGGCAGCGGGCCGGGGTCCGGCAGTCCGCGCAGGACACCGCCGGCAGGTAGCCGCGCCGGGGCACCTGCACCAGCACCGGCATCCCGGCCTGCAACGCCGTACGCGCGGTGGCGAAAGCCAGGCTGGGCAGCCGGGCGGTGGCGGCACCGGCGTCGCGGGCCAGCTGGGCATCGTCGCCGGCCGGGGTGACCCGTGGGGCATGTCGCCGGACGGTCGCCCGGGCGGCGATGATTTCCCTGGCCCAGCCGGTCTCGACCAGCTGCTGCGCCTCGCCGGAGCGGGCGAAGCCGCCGAGCAGCGCCGCGACCCCGCCCAGCTGTGCCCGGGTGAGCAGTACCTCGCGGGCGTGCGGGTAGGGCGCACGCGGTTCGGCATGCACGTCGTCGCCGTCGTCCCAGATGGCGACCAGGCCCAGATCGGCGACCGGGGCGAACATCGCGGCCCGGGTGCCGACGACCACCTTGACCAGGCCGCGTCTCGCCGCGAGAAACGCCCGGTAGCGCCGGGCCGGGCCGAGCGCCGCAGTGAGCACCACGTGCCGACCGGCACCGAGGACCCGGCGCAGGGCCGCGTCGAGCCGGTCGACGTCGCGTCCGTCCGGTAGCACCGCGACCGCGCCCCGGCCGGCCCCTACGGTGGCGGCGATCGCCTCGGCGTACCGGGCCGGCCAGTCCTCGCCAGGCAGCGGCGCCCAGACGGCGCGGGCCGGCCGGCCGTCGGCGACGGCACGTAGGAACGCGGGTCCGGACGGGTACGCCGCCCATCCGTCGGCGGCGGTCGACACGGCGTCGGGTGGCGCAGCAGCCGGTGGCACGGCGGCGGGACCGGGCTCGGGTTCGCCGGGCTCCTGCTCGACGCGGGCGTGTCTCGGCGGCACGGCCAGCCGCAGCACGTCGGCCAGGTGCCCGGCGTACCGGTCGGCGACGGTGCGGGCCAGAGCGGCGATCTCGGCGCTGAGTACCCGTTCCGGCGAGACCAGCTTGTCGAGGAAGGCGAGCTTGCCGTCGTGGCCGGAGGCGGCCACCCGGTCCAGCACCCACCCGGCCACCAGTTGGCCGGCGAACCGGACCCGGACCCGGGTGCCCGGCTGCACGCCGTCGTCGAGCTCCGCCGGGACCAGGTAGTCGAACGGCCGGTCCAGGTGCGGCAGCGGCACGTCGACGCAGATACGCGCGACCGGCAGCCGGTCGGCCGGCTGCCGGTCGTGTCCCGCTCGGGTGCTCACCGGGCCATCCTGCCCGGCCGCCGGGGTGGCCGGCGACCCGCCACCCCCGGCGGTATGGTCAGCGGCGGTGGGTCAGGCTCCGGCGGCGGACTTCAGGTCAGCGGCCCGGTCGGTGCGTTCCCAGGCGAACTCCGGCAGCTCCCGACCGAAGTGGCCGTACGCGGCGGTCGGCCGGTAGATCGGCCGCAGCAGGTCCAGGTCCCGGATGATCGCGGCCGGCCGCAGGTCGAACACCTCGCCGATCGCCCGTTCGATCCGGTCCACCGGCACGTTCTCGGTGCCGAACGTCTCCACGAACAGGCTCACCGGGTGGGCCTTGCCGATCGCGTACGCGACCTGCGCCTCGCACCGCTCCGCCAGCCCTGCCGCCACCACGTTCTTGGCCACCCAGCGCATCGCGTACGCCGCCGAACGGTCCACCTTCGACGGGTCCTTACCGGAGAACGCGCCGCCACCGTGCCGGGCGTACCCACCGTAGGTGTCCACGATGATCTTCCGGCCGGTCAGGCCGGCGTCGCCCATCGGTCCGCCGATCTCGAAGCGCCCGGTCGGGTTGACCAGCAGCCGGTAGCCCTCGGTGTCCAGACCGAGGCCCTCCAGCTCGGGGGCGATCACGTGCTCGCGGACGTCCGGGGTGAGCAGTGACTCCAGCGAGATGTCGGCGGCGTGCTGGCTGGAGACGACCACGGTGTCCAGCCGCACCGGCCGCAGCCCGTCGTACTCGACGGTGACCTGGGTCTTGCCGTCCGGCCGCAGGTACGGGATGGTGCCGTCCTTGCGGGTCGCGGACAGCCGCCTCGCCAACCGGTGCGCCAACGCGATCGGCAGCGGCATCAGCTCCGGCGTCTCCGAGCAGGCGAACCCGAACATCATGCCCTGGTCGCCGGCGCCCTGGGCGTCAAGCGTGTCGTCGGCCGACTCGCCGACCCGGCGCTCGATGGCGGTGTCGACGCCCTGGGCGATGTCCGGCGACTGTGCGCCGATCGACACGCTCACGCCGCAGGACGCGCCGTCGAACCCTTTCTTGGAGGAGTCATAGCCGATCGCGAGGATCGTCTCGCGAACGATGGCCGGAATGTCCGCGTACGCCTGGGTGGTGACCTCCCCGGCGACGTGCACCTGGCCGGTGGTGATCAGGGTCTCGACCGCGACCCGGGACCGGGGGTCCTGGGCCAGCAACGCGTCGAGGATCCCGTCGCTGATCTGGTCGGCGATCTTGTCCGGGTGGCCCTCCGTGACAGACTCGGAGGTGAAGAGACGGCGTGCCACGGTACTCCTTGAATCCGAAAGCAATGGTTCCCGGCAGTCTAGTCATCCACGTTGGGGTCTGGCGCCGTGCCGACCAAGGAATCCGGCGGTGCGCCGAACGACGTAGCGAAGCTCACTGCGACAGTCGGGCGACTACCAGATCCCATATGTCGTCGGCGAGCTGCTCCTTGCCGCGTTCGTCGAGCACCGCGACCGGACCGTCGGCGTCGAGCACTGTGGCCGAGTTGGCGTCCGCGCCGAACACCCGGTCGACACCCACCTGGTTGGCGACGATCAGGTCCGCGTTCTTGCGCGCCAGCTTCGCCCGGGCGTTGGTCAGCAGGTCACCGGTCTCCGCGGCGAACGCGACGAGGAGCTGTCCGGGTCGCTTTGCCGCGCCGAGTTCGGCTGCGATGTCCGGGTTGGTGACCAGTTCGATCACTGGCGGTCGCCCGCCGTCGTCTTTCTTGATCTTCGTGGGTACGTAGCTCGCCGGCCGGAAGTCGGCTGGCGCCGCCGCCATCACGACCACGTCGGCTTCGGCCGCCGCGGCGAGCGTGGCGACCCGCAGCTCCTCGGTGCTGCCCACCCGGATCAGCCGGACACCGGCCGGATCGGGCAGCGACACGTTCGCCGCGACCACCGTCACCTGCGCGCCACGGGCGACGGCGGTACGGGCGAAGGCGTACCCCTGCTTGCCGGACGACCGGTTGCCGAGGAACCGCACCGGGTCGAGCGGTTCGCGGGTGCCGCCGGCGGTGACCACCACCCGTCGGCCGGTGAGATCGGCGCCGACGGGGCCGGCGGCCAGGTCGACGGACCGGGCCAGGACCCGACGGGCGACGGCGAATATCTCCCCGGGGTCGGGCAGCCGGCCCTTGCCGGAGTCGGAACCGGTCAGCCGGCCGGTCGCCGGCTCGATGACCAACACACCGCGACGGCGTAGCAGCGCGACGTTGTCGGCGGTGGCCGGATGCTCCCACATCTCGGTGTGCATCGCCGGGGCGAGCAGCACCGGGCACCGGGCGGTCAGCAGAGTGTTGGTGAGCAGGTCGTCGGCGAGCCCGTGCGCGGCCCGGGCGATCAGGTCCGCTGTGGCCGGGGCGACCAGCACCAAGTCGGCCTGCTGGCCGAGCCGCACGTGCGGCACGTCGTGGACGTCGTTGAAGACGTCATCGGCGACCGGCTGCCCGGACAGCGCCGACCAGGTCGGCGCGCCGACGAACCGCAACGCGGCCGCAGTCGGCACCACCTTGACCTGGTGGCCCGACTCGGTCAGCAGTCGGAGCAGCTCACACGCCTTGTACGCGGCGATCCCGCCACCGACGCCGAGAACGACCCGGGGCGGAACGCGGGCCGGCGTACCGGCGCTCAGGGCTGGTCGGTGGGCTCGGCGGTGAGCAGGTTGGAGTTGATCTCTCGCATGGCGATGGAGAGCGGCTTCTCCTGCGGCGTGGTCTCCACCAGCGGTCCGACGTACTCCAGCAGGCCCTCACCGAGCTGGCTGTAGTACGCGTTGACCTGGCGGGCACGCTTGGCGGCGAAGATCACCAGGGCGTACTTCGACGAGGTCTTCTCCAGCAGCTCGTCGATGGGCGGGTTGGTGATGCCTTCCGGGCTGGCAATGGATCCCACGGGATGCAACCTCTGTGTCGTCGGGCTCTGTCGCTGGGTGCTGTCAGTCGCTGGGCGCTGTCAGGCCGGGCGGTGTGACTGGGCGTCGGTCAATAATGACGAACCGAGCAATCCTACCAGCTCGGTTGCGGCTCGCTGGACCTCGTCGTTCACCACCGTGACGTCGAACTCCCGCTCGGCGGCCAGCTCCTCGTCGGCGTGCTCCAGCCGGCGACGGATCGTCTCCTCGTCGTCGGTCCCCCGACCGACAAGGCGCCGTTTCAGCTCCTCGACGCTGGGTGGCGCGAGGAAGACCAGCTGGGCCTCGGGCATCGCCGCCCGAACCTGCCGGGCACCCTGCAGGTCGATCTTCAGCAGCACCGGCTCGCCGGCGCGTAGTCGTTGCTCGACCGCCGAGCGCGGAGTGCCGTAGAGGTTGCCGGCGAACTCGGCCCACTCCAGCAGCTGCCCGGTGGCAGCCATCCGCTCGAACTCGGGTCGGTCGACGAAGTAGTAGTGGACGCCGTCGACCTCGTAGTCCCGCATCGGGCGGGTGGTCACCGAGACGGACAGCCAGATCCAGGGCGAGCGCGCCCGGATCAGCTCGATCACGCTGTCCTTGCCGACCCCGGAGGGGCCGGAGAGGACCGTGAGCCGAGCTGCCGGGCGCGCGTCGTCATACATGGTCACTGCTTGTTTCTACACCCTGCCGCGAATCAGTTCGCGGCGAACTCCCCGAGCAGGGCCTTGCGCTGCTGGTCGCCGAGGCCACGGAGGCGACGGCTGTCGGCGATCTTGAGCTTCTCCATGATCTGGGTCGCCCGGATCTTGCCGATGCCCGGCATCGCCTGCAGCACGGCGGAAACCTTCAGCTTGCCGACAACGTCGTCGGACTCCGCCCGGTCGAGCACGGCGGCGAGGGTGGTCTTGCCCTGCTTGAGTTGCTCCTTCAACTCAGCACGGGCCTTACGGATCTCCGCGGCCTTCTCCAGCGCGGCTGCGCGCTGTTCGGGGGTCAGTGACGGGAGCGGCACCAGTTCTCCTCAGGTCCCTATCGCGACGGGCGGATCGCACCGCCGCTCTGTGAAACGTGGTGTGGCCGGGAACCAAAGGGGCATGTGGTTCCCAGCGCGGGGAAAACTAGCGGTCAGCGACGTTTTCGGCAACGTGGCCGCACCACGATCACGCGGGGGTGATCGATCGCTCACTCAGATCGGAACCCCGAGAGCCTCCCGACACTTAACAAGCGTCTGTTCGGCTGCGGCCCGCAACGCCGACGGATCCGGGCCGGCGTTCAGCACCTCGCGGGAGTACGACGGAAGGACTGCGGAAAGCGCTTGCCCGAACACTGTCCGCAGGTCCTCGGGCCGTCCACCTTGCGCACCCAGCCCGGGGGCAAGCATTGGGCCATTGACATGCGACAGTTCATGGCCGGTGTCACCAACGGTCGCACCGACCACCAGACCGAAACTGCCAATCGGCTCCGCACCCACGTTGAGCTGCGAAATCTCATCGATCACCGTCTGCGCGACGGTGCGTCCATCGGACACCCGGGCGTGCTGCACGGCCCGCCCCTCAGGATTCGAGGTCAGCGCGAGCACGAAGACGCCGCCGCCGTGCCGGCCGGCGAGATCGAACATCGGAGCGAGCGCGCCGACGCCCAGATACGGGCTGGCAGTGACCGCGTCGACCGCCAACGGACTCGCCGGATCGAGGTAGGCGGAGGCGTACGCGGCGGCCGTCGAACCGATGTCGCCGCGCTTCACGTCGAGCAGGACGAGGGCCCCGGCCTCGCGAAACTGTCGGATAGTTGACTCTAGGACACCGATGCCGGCGGACCCGAAACGTTCGAAGAACGCCGATTGAGGCTTTACCACCGCAACCACGTCGCCGAGCGCGTCGACCGCCGTCGCGGCGAACCGGGCCAGCCCGTCGACGTCGCCCGGCAGCCCCCACCGGGTCAACAGCTCCGGATGCGGGTCGACGCCCACGCACAGCGGGCCCCGGACGGTGACGGCCCGGTGCAGTCGCTGACCAAAGGTCTCCATCGGCTCTCCCTCCCTCGGCGGTACCGCCGGGCGGACCTCAGCGCGGTACCGCGACGGCCGCAGCCGCCATCGCGCGGGCGATCCGCGCGACGTCGTCGTCGTCCGCCGGATAGGGCGGCATGGTGTAGATCAGGTCCCGGAACGGCCGCAGCCACACCCCGGCGTCCACCGCCGCCGCAGTCGCCGCCGCCAGGTCGACCGGCCGGTCCAACTGGACCACCCCGATCGCGCCGAGCACCCGGACGTCGCGCACGCCGGGCAGCGTCGCGACCGGTGCCAGGCCGTCGCGCAGCCCGGCCTCGATCCGCCGTACGGCGACCTGCCAGGCCGGGACGACCCCAGCCGGCGCCGGACCGGTGGCCGCAACCGGCTCGGCCCCGGCCGCCGGCGCGGCGGCGCGCAGCAGTCCGATCGAGGCGTTGGCGACCGCGCAGGCCAACGGGTTGCCCATGAAGGTCGGCCCGTGGGCGAGGACCCCGCCGGCGGAGATCCCGACGGCCACCTCCGGGGTGCACAGCGCGGCCGCCAGCGTGAGGTAGCCACCGGTCAACGCCTTGCCCAGGCAGAGCACGTCCGGTGTCACCCCGGCGTGCTCGGCGGCGAAGAACGCGCCGGTCCGGCCGAACCCGGTGGCGATCTCGTCGAAGATCAGCAGTACGTCGTGCGCGGCGGTCGCCTCGCGCAGGGCGCGCAGGTACGCCGGATGGTGGAACCGCATGCCGCCGGTGCCCTGCACCACCGGCTCGACGATCACCGCGGCGATCTCGTCCGCGTGCCGGGCCACCGCGTCGACCAGTTCGGCGAGGTAGCTCTCGTCCGGCGCCGCCGCGAAGTCGCCCGGCGGGGCGGACACGAACACCTGCGCCGGCAGCACTCCGCGCCACAGGTGGTGCATCCCGCCCTCTGGATCGCAGACGCTCATCGGGTGGAAGGTGTCCCCGTGGTAGCCGCCGCGCCAGGTGGCCAACTTGCGCCGCCCGGGCCGGCCCCGGCCCAGCTGGTACTGCAGGCCCATCTTGATCGCGACCTCGACGCTCACCGAGCCCGAGTCACAGAGAAAGACGTGCTCCAGGCCCGGCGGGGTGATCTCCACCAGGGTCTGCGCGAGGCGTACCGCCGGCTCGTGGGTGAGCCCGCCGAACATCACGTGCGCCATCCGACCCAGTTGGTCGGTGACGGCCGCGTCCAGCACCGGGTGCCGGTAGCCGTGCACGGCGGCCCACCACGACGACATGCCGTCGACCAGTTCCCGCCCGTCGGCCAGCCGCAGCCGGACCCCGGCGGCGCTGTCGACCAGCAGAGGCGCCATGGCCGGGGGCAGCGCGGCGTACGGATGCCAGACGTGCCGACGGTCCAGCTCCCGCAACCGATCGGCGCGGTGGCTGTCGCCGGGCACCGGCAGCGGTGCGCTCGTCGGCCCCGGGCCCGCCGGGCGCGGTGCGCTCATCGGCCCCGGGCCTGCCGGGCGATCGCCCGGACCAGCCCCGGACCCCGGTAGATGAAGCCGGTGTAGAGCTGGACCAGGCTGGCACCGGCGTCGAACATCCGGGCCGCGTCGTCCGGGTCGAGAATGCCGCCGACCCCGATGACCGGCAACGCGCCGTCGGTCTCCCGATGGACGAAGGAGACCACCTCGCGGGCCCGGCCGGTCAACGGACGGCCGGACAGCCCGCCGGCCTGCTCCGCCTGACCGGCGTCGGCGGCGGCCAGGCCGGATCGGGACAGGGTGGTGTTGGTGGCGATCACCCCGGCCGCGCCCCGGGCCAGACAGACCTCCAGCAGTTCGGCGATGGCCGGCTCGGCCAGGTCCGGCGCGATCTTGACCAGGATCGGCCGCTCCCCCACCAGCGCGGCCAGCAGGGTGTCGAGGTACTCACGGTCCTGCAGCTGCCGCAGTCCCGGGGTGTTCGGCGAGGAGACATTGATCACGAAGTACTGGCCGTAGCCGCTGAGTGCCTTGTACGCCGACAGATAGTCGTCGACCGCCTCCTCGATCGGCACGACCTTCGACTTGCCGAGCGAGATGCCCAACGGCACCGGGCGGTCGGCGTGCGCCGGATGCGATCGGCCGAACCCGGCCCGCTCGTCCAGCCGGCCGAGCACCGCGAGCCGGTCGGCGAGCGCCTCGGCGCCGGCGTTGTTGAACCCCATCCGGTTGATCACCGCCTCGCTGGTCGGCAACCGAAACAGCCGGGGTCGGGGGTTGCCCGGCTGGGGACGCGCGGTGACCGTACCGACCTCGACGAAGCCGAAGCCCAGCGCCGGCCAGGCGAGCAGCGCCAGGCCGTCCTTGTCCATCCCGGCGGCCAGGCCGACCGGGTTGGGGAAGTCGACCCCGAAGACGGTACGCGGCGCGGCCACCGCGTACCGGGTGCGCAACGCGGCCAGCGCCACCCGGCTGCGGGACAGGGCGGCCAGCCGACGCAGCGTCCATTCGTGGGCGGTCTCGGCGTCGCCGCCGCCGAGCCGGAACAACGCCGACCGGGCCAGCCGGTACCCGCCGGAGCGGGTCACCGGGCGGCCTGCCGGCCGGCTGTCTCCGGGCGAAGCGCCGCGTGCAACTGCTGCAGTGGCCGGACCGCCATGTCCCCGTTGATCAGCGCCTCGATGCCCATCACGGCGGCGGCGACGCCGGGCACGGTGGTCACGCACGGGGTGTCCGCGTTGACCGCCGCGCTGCGGATCTCGTACCCGTCGGAGCGGGCGCTGGCACCGGAGCCCTGCGGCGTGTTGATCACCAGGGCGATCTCGCCGGAGGCGATCAACGTCACCGCGTCCGGTTGCCCGTCGCCGGACTCCTCCCAGTGTTTGCGGGTGAGTTCGCAGGCGATGCCGTGGCGGCGCAGCACCTCGGCGGTGCCGGCGGTGGCCACGATGTCGAACCCAAGATCGGCCAGCCGCTTCACCGGGAAGATCATCGCGCGTTTGTCCCGGTTGGCGACCGACACGAAGATCTTTCCGCTGGTCGGCAGGGAACCGTACGCGGCAGCCTGCGACTTGGCGAAGGCGTTGCCGTACGCCGGGTCGATCCCCATCACCTCACCGGTCGACTTCATCTCCGGGCCGAGCAGCGAGTCGACGCCGTGGCCGGCGCGGGTACGGAACCGTTTGAACGGCAGCACCGCCTCCTTGACCGCGATCGGCGCGTCCGGGGGCAACGTGCCGCCGTCGCCAGTGGCCGGCAGCATGCCTTCGTCGCGCAGCTGCGCGACGGTGGCGCCGAGCATGATCCGGGCCGCCGCCTTGGCCAGCGGCACCGCGGTGGCCTTGGAGACGAACGGCACGGTCCGCGAGGCGCGCGGATTGGCCTCCAGCACGTACAGCACGTCGTCCTTGAGCGCGTACTGCACGTTGAGCAGCCCGCGCACCCCGACGCCGCGGGCGATCTGCTCGGTGTAGTGCCGGATGGTGGCCAGGTGCGGGGCGGCCAGGGTGATCGGCGGCAACGCGCAGGACGAGTCGCCGGAGTGGATGCCGGCCTCCTCGATGTGCTCCATCACTCCACCGAGGTAGACCTCGCCGGTGGCGTCGCACAGCGCGTCCACGTCGATCTCGATGGCGTCGTCGAGGAACCGGTCGACCAGCACCGGGTGCTCCGGCGAGATCTCGGTGGCCCGGCCGATGTAGTCGCGCAGCGTCGCGTCGTCGTAGACGATCTCCATGCCGCGCCCGCCGAGCACGTACGACGGGCGGACCAGCACCGGGTAGCCGATCTCGTCGGCGATCGCCTTAGCCTGCTCGAACGACACGGCAGTGCCGTGCGCCGGGGCGCGCAGCCCGGCGCGGGCCAGCACCTGGCCGAACGCGCCCCGCTCCTCGGCCAGGTGGATCGACTCCGGTGGGGTGCCGACGATCGGCACCCCGGCGTCGGCGAGGCGCTGTGCCAGCCCGAGCGGGGTCTGCCCGCCGAGCTGGACGATCACCCCGACCACGCCGGGGCCGCCCGCGGCCCGGCCGGCGGCGTCCTCGGCCTGCCAGACCTCCAGCACGTCCTCGAAGGTGAGCGGTTCGAAGTACAGCCGGTCGGCGGTGTCGTAGTCGGTGGAGACCGTCTCCGGGTTGCAGTTGACCATGACGGTCTCGTACTCGGCGAGCGCCATCACCGCGTGCACGCAGGAGTAGTCGAACTCGATGCCCTGGCCGATCCGGTTCGGCCCGGAGCCGAGGATGAGCACCTTCGGTCGGTCCGACGGCGCGACCTCGCTCTCCGCGTCGTAGCTGGAGTAGTGGTACGGCGTACGGGCGGCGAACTCGGCGGCGCAGGTGTCGACCGTCTTGTAGACCGGGCGCAGACCGAGCCGGTGCCGCAACGCCCGTACCCCGTCCTCGCCGGCCAGCTCCGGACGCAGCGCGGCCACCTGCCGGTCGGACAGCCCGGCCCGCTTGGCCCGGCGCAGCAGCGCGGCGTCGAGCACCGGCGCGGCCTCGATCTCGCCACGCAGCTCGACCAGGCCGGCGATCTCCTCCAGGAACCAGGGGTCGATGCCGCCGGACGCCTCGGCGACCTGGGCGACGGTGGCGCCCAGCCGCAGCGCCCGTTCGACGGTGTAGAGCCGGCCGTCGTGCGGGACAGCCAGTTCGGCCAGGGTGGACTCGACGGTGGCCCCGGCCGGGTCGGGCACCGTCCAGAACCCGGCGGCCTTGGTCTCCATCGAACGCATCGCCTTGTTGAGCGCCTCGGTGAAGTTGCGGCCCAGGCTCATCGCCTCGCCGACCGACTTCATCGTGGTGGTCAGCTCCGGGTCTGCGCCGGGGAACTTCTCGAACGCGAACCGGGGGATCTTGACCACGACGTAGTCGAGGACCGGCTCGAACGCCGCCGGGGTCTGCTTGGTGATGTCGTTGGGGATCTCGTCGAGGGTGTAGCCGATCGCCAGCTTGGCGGCGATCTTGGCGATCGGGAAGCCGGTCGCCTTGGACGCCAGCGCCGACGAGCGGGACACCCGGGGGTTCATCTCGATGACGACGAGACGGCCGGTGGTCGGGTGCACGGCGAACTGGATGTTGCAGCCGCCGGTGTCGACGCCGACCTCGCGCAGCACCGCGATGCCCATGTCGCGCATCTGCTGGTACTCGCGGTCGGTGAGGGTCATCGCCGGGGCGACGGTGACGCTGTCGCCGGTGTGCACCCCCATCGGGTCGATGTTCTCGATGGAGCAGACCACGACCACGTTGTCGTTGCGGTCGCGCATCAGCTCCAGCTCGTACTCCTTCCAGCCGAGGACGCTCTCCTCGATGAGCACCTCGTGCACCGGGGAGGCGGCCAGCCCGGCACCGGCGATGCGCTCCAGGTCCGCCGGGGTGTGCGCCATGCCCGAGCCGAGCCCGCCCATGGTGAACGACGGTCGGATCACCACCGGCAGCCCGAGTTCGGCGACGGTGTCGTGCACCTCGGCCATGCTGTGGCAGACCCGGCTGCGCGGGGTCTCGCCACCGGCGGCGGCGACGATGTCCTTGAACAGCTGCCGGTCCTCGCCGCGGCGGATCGCGTCGACGTCGGCCCCGATCAGCTCCACACCGTACTTGTGCAGCACGCCGGCGGAGTGCAGGGCGACGGCGGTGTTCAACGCGGTCTGCCCGCCGAGCGTGGGCAGCAGCGCGTCGGGACGCTCCCGGGCGATGACCAGCTCGACGAACTCGGGCGTGATCGGCTCGACGTAGGTGGCGTCGGCGAACTCGGGGTCGGTCATGATGGTCGCCGGGTTGGAGTTGACCAGCGAAACGCGCAGCCCTTCGGCGCGCAGCACCCGGCACGCCTGGGTGCCGGAGTAGTCGAACTCGCAGGCCTGGCCGATGATGATCGGCCCGGAGCCGATCACCATGACATGCTGCAGATCTGTCCGCTTAGGCATGTTTTCCCTCGATCAGCTCGACGAACCGGTCGAACAGGTAGTCCGCGTCGTGCGGGCCGGCCGCCGCTTCCGGGTGGTACTGGACGGTGAACGCCGGCACCTCGCGGGCCCGCAGCCCCTCGACCACGTCGTCGTTGAGGCACACGTGGCTCACCTCGACGCCGCCGAAATCGGTGTCGATCACCGTATTCAGCGGGGCGTCCACGGCGAACCCGTGGTTGTGGCTGGTCACCTCGACCTTGCCGGTGGTGCGGTCGAGCACCGGCTGGTTGATGCCGCGGTGGCCGTAGCCGAGCTTGTAGGTGCCGAAGCCGAGTGCCCGGCCGAGGATCTGCGAGCCGAAGCAGATACCGAACAGCGGCGTACGCCGGGCCATCACCTGCCGGGCCAGCTCGACCGCGTGGTGTGCGGTGGCCGGGTCACCCGGCCCGGGTGAGAAGAACACCGCGTCCGGCCCGGTGGCCAGGACCTCGTCCAGCGTCGAGGTGGCCGGCAGCACGTGGGTGGTCACCCCGCGCTGGGCCAGCCGGCGCGGCACGTTGCGTTTGATGCCCAGGTCCAGCGCGGCGACCGTGTAACGGTGCTCGCCCTGGGCGGTGACCGTGTAGGGCTCGGCGGTGGTCACCTCGGCGGACAGGTCCGCGCCGACCATCTGCGGCGTCTGCCGGACCCGGTCCAGCAGCTCCTGCGGGTCGCCGGTCAGCGTGGAGACGCCGACCCGCATCACCCCCCGGTCACGCAGGTGGCGGGTGAGCGCCCGGGTGTCCACCCCGCAGATGCCGACCACACCCTCGGCGACGAGCCGGTCCTCCAGGTCACCGGTGGACCGCCAGTTCGACGGGCGGCGGGCCGGGTCGCGGACCACGTACCCGGCCACCCGGATCCGGTCCGACTCGTCGTCGTCGACGTTGACCCCGGTGTTTCCGATGTGCGGCGCGGTCTGCACCACCACCTGCCGGTGATAGGACGGATCGGTCAGCGTCTCCTGGTAGCCGGTCATCGCGGTGGTGAACACCGCCTCGCCGAAGGTCTCCCCGACCGCGCCGTAGCTCTCGCCGGGAAAGACCCGGCCGTCCTCGAGCACCAGCAGCGCCGGAACCCGCCGACGGGGTGCCGCGGTGGTATTGGTGGTGTCGTTCATCGCACGGCCTTTCCGTCGAGCACCGTCGCGTCGCCGCGCAGGAAGGTGGCGACCACCTGGCCGGGCAGCACCATCCGCGCGTACGGGGTGTTGCGGCTGCGGCTGGCCGACTCGGCCGGGTCGACGGTGCGGCTCGCGACCGGGTCGATCAGGGTGAGGTTCGCCGGAACGCCCGGCGCGGGGTCATGCCCGTGCCCGGTCAGCCCGGCGATCCGGGCCGGGGCCCGGGACATCCGCTCGGCGATCAGCTCCCAGTCTGGTACACCGTCGTCGTCGTGCAACGCGGTCGTGAGCAGCACCACGGACAGGGCGGTCTCCAACCCGAGCATGCCGGGCCGGGCGTACGCCCATTCGCACTCCTTGTCCTCCACCGCGTGCGGAGCGTGGTCGGTGGCGACGATGTCGATGACGCCCTCGGCGAGCGCGGCGCGCAGCGCGGCGACGTCCTCGCCGGTCCGCAGCGGCGGGTTGACCTTGAAGACCGGGTCGTAGCTGACCGGCGCCTCGTGGGTGAGCAGTAGGTGGTGCGGGGTGACCTCTGCGGTGATCCGGACCCCACGGGCCTTGGCCTGCCGGACGATCTCCACACTGCCGGCGGTGGACAGGTGGCAGACGTGCAGTCGGCTGCCGACGTGTTCGGCGAGCAGCGCGTCGCGGGCGATGATCGCCTCCTCGGCGACGGCCGGCCAGCCGGTCAGACCGAGCCGGGTGGAGACCTCGCCCTCGTGCATCTGGGCGCCCTCGGTCAGCCGGGGCTCCTCAGCGTGCTGGGCGACGACGCCGTCGAACGCCTTGACGTACTCCAGGGCGCGGCGCATCAGCCGGGGGTCGGCGACGCAGTGCCCGTCGTCGGAGAAGATCCGCACGGCGGCGGCGGAGTCGGCCATCGCGCCGAGCTCGGCGAGGCGTTCGCCGGCCAGGCCCACGGTGACCGCACCGATCGGCTGCACGTCGACCAGCCCGGCCTGGCGGCCGAGCCGCCAGACCTGTTCGACGACGCCGGCGGTGTCGGCCACCGGGGAGGTGTTCGCCATCGCGCAGACGGCGGTGTAGCCGCCGAGCGCGGCGGCCCGCGACCCGGTCTCCACCGTCTCGGCGTCCTCCCGGCCGGGTTCACGCAGGTGGGTGTGCAGATCGACCAGACCGGGCAGGGCGATCAGGCCGTCGGCGTCGAGCACCTGCGCATCCGGCGCGGTCAGCCCGGAGCCGGCGTCGGCGACCACGCCGTCGCGCAGCAGCAGGTCGACGGGGTCCCGGCCGAGGACCCGGACGCCCTTGATCAGGTACGCGCTCACAGCGAGGTCCTTTCGTCGTGCGCCTGGGGGCGGTGGTGCCGATGAGGATGTGGGTGACCGATGCGCCGCATCAGCCGCGGCCGCCGAGCAGCAGGTAGAGCACGGCCATCCGGACGCTTACCCCGTTGGCGACCTGTTCCACGATCGTTGAGCGGGGCGAGTCGGCGACCTCGGCGGAGATTTCCATGCCCCGGTTCATCGGTCCGGGGTGCATCACGATGGCGTGCTCGGGCAGCCGGCGCAGCCGGGCCCCGTCCAGGCCGTACCGGCGGGCGTACTCGCGGGCGGACGGGAAGTAGGAGTCGGCCATCCGCTCGTGCTGCACCCGCAGCATCATCACCACGTCGGCGGTGGGCAGCACGGTGTCGAGGTCGTAGCCGACCCCGACGCCGGGAGCGAGCGCGGTGGCGATGTCGACCGGGATCAGCGGCGGCGGCCCGACCAGGGTCACCTTGGCGCCGAGGGTGGCCAGCAGCAGGACGTTGGACCGGGCGACCCGGCTGTGCAGCACGTCGCCGACGATCACCACGTGCAGGCCGGCGAGCCGACCCAGCCGGGCCCGCATGGTGTACGCGTCGAGCAGTGCCTGGGTGGGATGCTCGTGGGTGCCGTCGCCAGCGTTGACCACCGACCCGTCCACCCAGTTGGCCAGCCGGTGCGGGGCACCGGAGGCGGGGTGGCGGATCACCACAGCGTCGGCCCCCATCGCCTGCAGGGTGAGCGCGGTGTCCTTGAGGCTCTCGCCCTTGGAGACACTGGATCCCTTGGCCGAGAAGTTGATCACGTCGGCGGAGAGCCGCTTGGCGGCCGCCTCGAACGAGATCCGGGTCCGGGTGGAGTCTTCGTAGAACAGGTTCACCACGGTGCGCCCACGGAGGGTGGGCAGCTTCTTCACCTCGCGGCCGGCCAGCGAGGCGAGTTCGACCGCGGTGTCCAGGATCCGGGTGGCGTCCGTCGCGTCCAGATCGGCGCCGGACAGCAGGTGCCTGATCATCGCTGGTCCCTCTCCCGCTGCGGGCCGTCCGCCGGGTGGGCGGCGCCAGGGGAACTGAACAGCCGTACCTCGTCGGAGCCGTCGGTCTCGGCGAGCAGCACCTTGACGTTCTCGGTGAGCGCGGTGGGGATGTTCTTGCCGACGTAGTCGGCGCGGATCGGCAGCTCCCGGTGGCCCCGGTCGACCAGCACCGCCAGCTGCACCGAGCTGGGCCGGCCGAGGTCACTGATCGCGTCCAACGCCGCCCGGACGGTCCGGCCCGAGTAGAGGACGTCGTCGACCAGGATGACCCGCTGGCCGTCGATGCCACCGGCGGGCAGCTCGGTGGGTCCGACCGCGCGGGTGGCCTTCAGCCGGAGATCGTCCCGGTAGAGGGTGATGTCGAGCACACCGACCGGGACGGCGACCCCTTCGAAGGTGCGGATCCGGTCGGCGAGCCGACGGGCGAGCGGCACGCCCCGGGTGGGAATTCCGAGTAGTACGGTGCGTTGCGCCCCGTTGGTCTTTTCCAGCACCTGATGGGCGATCCGGTCGACGACGCGTTGAATGTCGGCGCTGGTCAGGATGCTCTTAACAGACGGTGGCATCGTCGCCGATGATTGGGTGGCCGACGGGTAGGCCACAGCGGACCCCCTTCCCCGCCTCACGGGACGGGTCGTTAAAGGACGTCTTGGGTACCGCCGGCCAGCACCCGGCTGGTCAGCGGTCACGCCGAACGTTACCAGCGTCCCGTTGCCGAGCCGATATGGGGCGCTGAGTGTCGCATCAGTAAGACGAAATTTGGGGCAAGTCGTCACGATCTTGTTCACTGGTAGCTATTCACCACTTGACCGCGCTTGCGAACCGCCGTACCGTCACGCTCCGTAGCGATCGCTGGGGAAAGCCCCGGGCAAAGCACTGGGAGAGTCCGTATGCCCTCTGAGTACGCCAAGTCGTTGGGCGCCCGCCTGCGCTCCATCCGTCAGCAGCAGGGGCTGTCCCTGCAGGGGGTGGAGGAGAAGTCGAACGGGCGTTGGAAGGCTGTCGTCGTCGGTTCCTACGAGCGTGGGGACCGGGCAGTCACCGTCTCCCGCCTCGCCGAACTGGCCGACTTCTACCGGGTACCCGTGTCGGAACTGCTGCCGGACGGCAGTGGGGTACGTCACGAGCCCACCAGCAAGATCGTCCTGGATCTGGAGCGGCTGTACGACGAGGTCGGCGAGGACCTCGCCTACGTCGCCCGGTACGCCCGGGCGATCCAGCAGCAGCGCGGTGACTACAACGGTCGGGTGTTGTCCATCCGCGCCGACGACCTGCGGGCGCTGGCGATCGTGTACGACTCGTCGCCGTCCGGCCTCATCGAGCGGCTGAACGAGCACGGCGTACTGGTCGCCGACCCGCGGGCGTTCTTCGCCTCCTGACGGCTGCGCACCCAACCGCCGACGGGCCCGATCCAGCTGGATCGGGCCCGTCGGCGGTGTCGCGTGGCACCGGCGGTCGTGGCGGTACCCGCCAGAGCGGCGGGAGCCGCTAGTGCGGGGTGTACTCGGCGATCCGGTCCAGCAGACCGTTGAGGAACCGCGGCGAATCGTCAGTTGACATCTGCCGGGCCAGCTCGACCGCCTCGGTGATGGCCACCGGGTCGTCGATCTCGTCGACGTAGAGCAACTCGTAGACGGCGATCCGGGCCAGGTTGCGGTCGACCACCGGCATCCGGTCCAGCGTCCACCCCTCGGCGTAGCTGCCGATCAGCTCGTCGATCCGGTCCCGGTGGGCCGCCACCCCCTCGACCAGACCGACCGCGTAGTCGAGATGCTCCGGACGTGGAGACAGCCGGGCCAGGTAACCGACCAGCACCTGCGCCGGCGGCAGATCGCGCATGTCCGCCTCGTAGAGCACGTCCAGGGCCCGTTTACGCGCCTTGCGGCGCGCCGGCATCGAGGTCTTCGGCCCCTCGGCCATCAGGCTCGGCCGAGGTAGCGGCCGTCGCGGGTGTCGACCTTGATCTTCTCGCCGGTGGTGACGAACAACGGCACCTGAACGGTGGCGCCCGTCTCCATCGTGGCCGGCTTGTTGCCGCCGGTCGACCGGTCACCCTGCAGGCCCGGCTCGGTGTAGGTGACCTCGAGGACCACGCTGGTCGGCAGCTCGACGTACAGCGGCACACCTTCGTGGGTCGCCACGATCGCCTCGGCCTCGGGCAGCAGGTAGTTGGCTGCCTCGCCGACCGTGCCGCCGGGCACCATGATCTGGTCGAAGGTCTCCAGATCCATGAAGACGTAGTCCTCGCCGTCGGCGTACAGGTACTGCATGGTCCGCTTGTCGACGGTCGCGGTGTCGACCTTGGTGCCCGCGTTGAAGGTCTTGTCGACCACCTTGCCGGAGAGCACGTTCTTCAGGGTGGTGCGCACGAAAGCGCCGCCCTTGCCGGGCTTGACGTGCTGGAACTCCACGACGGCCCACAGCTCGCCGTCGAGGTTGAGAACCAGCCCGTTCTTCAGGTCGTTGGTGGTCGCCATTTCCTGCCTTGATCATCAATGTGCGGACGGATCTGCCAAGTCTATCGGGCCGGACCCGGCTCAGCCGGGACGGCCTGCGGCCAACCGGGCGACGTGCAGCAGCGCCAGCCGGTAGCCGTCCACCCCGAGCCCGCAGATCACCCCGGTGGCGACCGCCGACACCACCGAGTGGTGCCGGAACTGCTCGCGGGCGTGGATGTTGGAGATGTGCACCTCGACGAGCGGTCCGCGCAGCAGCGCGCAGGCGTCCCGGACCGCGTACGAGTAGTGCGACCAGGCACCCGGATTGAGCACCACGGCGGCCTCGGTGTCGGCCGCCGCGTGCAGCCAGCCGAGCATCTCGTGCTCGGCGTCGGTCTGGCGCACCTCGACGTCGAGCCCGGCGTCCCGGCCCACCTGCTCACACATCGCCACCAGGTCCGCGTAGCTGGTCAGCCCGTACACGTCGACCTGACGGCTGCCCAGCCGGCCCAGGTTCGGGCCGTTCAACACGTACGTCCGCACGCCCCGCCACCTCCCGTCACGCCGCCACCTGCCGGTACGCCTCGGCGAGCAACGTGTCAGCCGGGCCGTCGAGGATTCCCGGCCGGGCCAGCGCGTCGAGCACCACCAACCGCAGCCGGCTGCCCCGGGCCTTCTTGTCCACCCGCATCGTGGCCAGCAGCTCCGGCCACGCCTCGGCCCGGTAGCTGGTGGGCAGCCCCAGGGCGGCGAGCACCGACGCGTGCCGGTCGGCGACCGTCGCGTCGAGCCGGCCGGCCAGCCGGGCCAGGGTCGCCGCGTAGACCAGGCCGACCGACACCGCGTGCCCGTGGCGCCAGCGGTAGCCTTCCACCTTCTCGATCGCGTGGGCCAGGGTGTGCCCGTAGTTGAGCACCTCACGCAGCCCCGACTCGCGCAGGTCGTCACCGACCACGTCGGCCTTGACCCGCACGGCGCGCTCGATCAGCTCCCGCACCTGCGGACCGGTCGGGTCGGCGGCCGCCGCCGGATCGGCCTCGATCAGCTCCAGGATCGCCGGATCGGCGATGAACCCGCACTTGACCACCTCGGCCAGCCCGGCGACCAGGTCGACCGGCGCGAGGCTGGCCAGCAGGTCCAGGTCGGCCAGCACCCCGGCCGGCGGGTGGAAGGCGCCCACCAGGTTCTTGCCGGCCGCCGTGTTGATCCCGGTCTTGCCGCCCACCGCCGCGTCGACCATGCCGAGCAGGCTGGTCGCCACCGGCACCCAGCGGACCCCGCGCAGCCAGCAGGCGGCCACGAAACCCGCCAGGTCGGTCACCGCGCCGCCGCCGACCCCGACCACCGCGTCGGTACGGGTGAACCCGGCCGCGCCCAGCTGCGCCCACGCCTGCCCGGCGACCTCGATCGACTTGCCGGCCTCGGCGTCCGGCACCTCGACCAGCAGCGGCTTGGCACCGGCCGCGGCGCAACCGCCGGCGATCCGGTCGGCCTGGCCCTTCAGCGGGGGTGCGTGCAGCACCGCCACCCGGTCCGCGCCGGGCAGCAGGTCGGGCAGCGTGTCGAGCAGCCCCCGACCGACCAGTACGTCGTACGGTCGGTCGCCGGGCACCGGGATGCAGGTCGTCGAGTCCATCGGCGCCGAGCCTAGTACCCGGGCCGGTCGGCCGGCGCGCGCAGCAGGGTGGCGATCTCCTCGGCGACCTGTTCCGGGGTACGGCCGTCGGTTGCCACCCGGTGCGTGGCCACCTGCTCGTAGAGGGGGCGACGCTGCTCGAGCAGGTGTCGCAGCGTGGCCCGCGGGTTGATCGCCAGCAGCGGCCGGCCGGCGTCGAGGCCGACCCGGCGGACCGCGTCGGCCAGCTCGACGCCGAGGTGGACCACGGTGTGCCCGGCGAGCGCGGCCCGGGTCTCGTCGGCCAGCACCGCACCGCCGCCGAGCGCGAGCACGCCGTCGAAGCCGCCCAGTGCCGCCCGGACGGCCGCCCGTTCCAGGGCCCGGAAATGCTCCTCGCCGTCGTCGACGAAAATCTCCGGGATCGGCTTGCCGGCCGCCGCCACGATGTCGGTGTCGGTGTCGCGGAACTCGCAGCCGAGCAGCCCGGCCAGCGCCGTACCGGTGCTGGTCTTGCCCGCACCGGGTGCACCGACCAGTACGCAGACCGGGGCCATCAGCGGATCACCAGGTGGTCCAGGTACCCGGCGACGTTGCGGCGGATCTCGGCGACCGAGTCACCGCCGAACTTCTCGGTGGCCGCCTCGGCCAGCACCAGCGCCACCATCGCCTCGGCCACCACCGCGGCGGCCGGCACCGCGCAGACGTCGGACCGCTGGTTGATCGCGGTCGCCGGCTCCCCGGTGACGACGTCGACGGTCGACAGCGCCCGGTTCAACGAGGAGATCGGCTTCATCGCGGCCCGTACCCGCAGCGGCTCGCCGGTGGTGATGCCGCCCTCCAGCCCGCCGGCCCGGTCGGTCACCCGGCGCACCCCGGCCGCGGTGGGGATGATCTCGTCGTGCGCGACCGAGCCCCGCGACCTGGCCTGCTGCCACGCGTCGCCGATCTCCACACCCTTGACCGCCTGGATCGACAGCACCGCGGCGGCCAGCCGGGCGTCGAGCTTGCGGTCCCACTGGACGTGGCTGCCCAGCCCCGGCGGTACGCCGTAGGCGAGTACCTCGACGATGCCGCCGAGGGTGTCGGCGTCGGCCTTGGCCGCGTCCACCTCGGCGACCATCCGGGCGCTCGCCTCGGGGTCGAGGCAGCGCAGCGGGTCGGCGTCGACCCGCTCGGCGTCCTCCGGGCGGGGCTGCAGCCCGGGTTTGGCGGCCACCGAACCGAGCTCGACCACGTGCGACACGATCTCGATGCCCAGTGCCTGCCGGCACAGCGCCCGGGCGACCGTGCCGACGGCGACCCGGGCGGCGGTCTCCCGGGCGCTGGCCCGCTCCAGGATCGGCCGGGCGTCGGTGTGGCCGTACTTCTGCATCCCGGCCAGGTCGGCGTGCCCCGGTCGGGGCCGGGTCAACGGAGCGTTGCGGGCCTGACCGGCCAACTCGTCCGGGTCGACCGGGTCGGCCGCCATCACGGTGCGCCACTTCGGCCACTCCGAGTTGCCCACCCGGATCGCGACCGGGCTGCCCAGCGTCACCCCGTGCCGCAGGCCGCCGACGATCTCGATCTCGTCCTGCTCGAAACTCATCCGGGCGCCCCGGCCGTAGCCGAGCCGGCGCCGGGCCAGCTCGCGGCCGATCTCGGCACTGGTCACCTCGACGCCGGCGGGGACGCCTTCGAGGAGTGCGACCAGCGCGGGGCCATGGGATTCACCTGCGGTCAGCCAACGCAACACGTCGGAAAGTGTGGCACGGCGTGGTCGGGGCCCGGTGACCCACGTCGCCCGCGTCCCGCCCTCCGGACACCGCCGGAGCTGACCTAACGTACGGTTGGTCGGGTCTCGGGGGGTGGGTTCGTGCCGTACGACATCCGCCGCCGACCAGCGGTGCTGCTCATCCTGCTCGGCGCGGTCACTGCGGTGGGGCCGCTGTCGATCGACATGTACCTGCCGGCGTTCCCGGCGATCAGCGACGACCTCGCCGCCACCCCGGCCCGGGTGCAGCTGTCGCTGACCGCGTGCCTGATCGGCGTCGCGTTCGGCCAACTGGTCGGCGGGCCGGTGAGCGACCGGTGGGGGCGGCGGCGTCCGGCGCTGGCCGGCACCACCGGTTACGTCGTCGTCTCGCTGGCCTGCGCGCTGGCCCCGAACGCCGAGGCACTGGCCGGGTTGCGGCTGCTCCAGGGCTTCGCCGGCGGGGTGGGGGTGGTCGTCGCCCGTGCGGTGGTGCGCGACCTCTACTCCGGTGCCGACGCGGCCCGGTTCTTCTCCCGCCTGCTGATCATCTTCGGGGTGGCACCGATCGCCGCGCCGGTGCTCGGCGCGGCGGTGCTGCGGGTGGCCTCCTGGCGGGGGATCTTCGTCGCCCTCGCGGTGGTCGCCGCGCTGCTCACCATCGCCATGGCCCGCTGGCTGCCGGAGACCCTGCCGCAGGAGCGCCGCAACCCGGACGGTCTGGCCGGCGCCGCCCGGGCGGCCCGGCTGGTGCTCACCGACCGGGCGTTCGTCGGGTACGCGTCGACCCAGGGTCTGGCGTTCGCCGGCATGTTCGCCTACATCTCCGGATCGCCGTACGTGCTGCAGGACGGGTTCGGGCTGTCGCCGACCATGTTCAGTCTGGTGTTCGGGGCCAACGCGGTCGGACTGATCGTGCTCGGGCAGGTCAACGCCCGGCTGGTCGGCCGGTACCGGACCCGGCCGTTGTTCGTCGGCGCGTTGACCGCCGGAGCCGGCGCTGCGGCGCTGCTGGTGGCCGGCGCGACCACCGGTCAGCTGTGGCTGATCCTGCCGGCGCTGGCCGGCTACGTCGCCACGATCGGGATGCTGATGCCGAACGGGACCGCGCTGGCCCTGGAGGAGCACGCCCGGCACGCCGGCACCGCCGCCGCCCTGCTCGGCGCGGTCCAGTCGGGGATCGCCTCGCTGGCCGCGCCGGTGGTCGGGCTGGCCGGCACGGCCAGCGCCACCCCGATGGCGCTGATCATCCTCGGCGCGGCAGGGCTGTCACTGGTCGCCGTGTCGGCGCTGACCCGTGACCGCGCCGGCTGAGCGCGCCAGCTCACCGGCCGGGGCGGCCGACCGCGCTGCCGCACCGGCCGACCGCGCGGCGGACAACGCGGCTCGCATCGCCGGTACCGGCGCGGCGACCCCGGTGAACTGTTCGAACTGCCCGACCGCCTGGGCCAGCAGCAGATCCAGCCCGGAGACCACCCGGCAACCGGCGGCGGCCGCCGCCGAGGCCAGTGGAGTCGGCCAGGGATCGTAGATCGCGTCGAAGCAGACCGTGCCGGACGCCCACGGCAGCTGGCCCGCGTACGGGTCGGCGGCCCCCTTCGGCAGGGTGGAGACCAGTACGTCGGTGCCGGCCGCCACCGTCGCGGTCGCCGTCAGGTCGGCACCGGTCATCGACACGCCGAGCGCGCCGGCGACCGGCACCAGCTCGTCGACCGCCGCCGGCCGTCGGGCCGCAACGATCACCGAGTCGGCGGCCAACGCGGCGGCGGCCGCCAACGCGGCCCGGGCGGTGCCGCCGGCGCCGAGCACGGTGAACCGGGCACCGGTGCCGACACCGGCGTCGCGCAGCACCGCGACCATCCCCGCCACGTCGGTGTTGTCGGCGAACCAGATGCCGTCGGCCCGGCGTACCAGGGTGTTGGCCGCCCCGACCGCGGTGGCCACCGAGGAGGCCCGCCCGGCCAGGGCGAGCGCCGCCTCCTTCAACGGCATGGTGACCGACAGCCCGGCCCACTCCGGGCCGAGACCGGCGACCAGGGCCGCCAGCTGCGCCTCGGCGCATTCGATCGCGGTGTAGCTCCAGCCGGTCAGCCCGGCGGCCTGGTAGCCGGCATTGTGGATCACCGGCGACAGTGAGTGCCCGATCGGCATGCCGAGCACTGCGGCCCGCCGCCGGACGGCGGTGGACGGTCGGGGAGCGGACACCTCAGAGGATGCCGTTCTGCCGGGCGATCTCGATGTTCTGGTTGTGCTGGTCGAGGGTCTCGGCGAACGCCGAACGGCCCTCCTTGTCGATCGCCACGAAGTAGACCCAGTCCTCGTCCGGCGGGTTGATCGACCCTTCCAGGGCGGCCTTGCCCGGGTTGTTGATCGGCGTGGGCGGCAGCCCGCTGTGCGCGTGGGTGCTGTACGGATTGCTCTCGTCGTACAGCTCCTCGCGGGTCATGTCCTTGGACGCCTTGGTCTCCTGGCCGGTCAGCTCCCAGTAGTAGTTGACCGTCACGTCGAACTGCAGGCAGCTGCACGGGAAGGTCTCGCTGTACACCCGGTTGTACGCCACCCGGGAGACCTTGGCGAGGTCCTCGGCGATGCCGGCCTCGGCCTGGGCCAGCGACGCGACGATCAACGCCTCGTACGGGCTGATCCCGCCGCGTTCGGCCTGCACCCGGTCGGCGTACTCCATCTCGCCGGTGACGGTCAGGAACCGGTTGACCATCACCCGGAGGATCTCCGGGGCGGTGACGTCGGGATCGAAGTCGTAGGTGTCCGGGAAGAGGAACCCTTCGGCGGAGACCGTCACCTCCTCCCCGTCGGTACGGGTCATCCACCACTCGGGCACGCCCAGGGCCAACGGGTCCTCGGCTGCGGTGGCAAACTCCTCCGCCGGGATGTCCGTCGACTCGGCCAGCAACTGGTAGATCTGCTTGGCGGTACGGCCCTCCGGGATGGTCACCCGGTTGGAGACCTTGTTCTCCAGGTCCAGCAGCAGGCCGAGCGCGGTCGCCGCGCTCATCTCCAGGCGCAGCGTGTAGAAGCCCGGCTGGATGTTCTGGCTGCGGGAGTTGTCCCGGGCCTCGTTGACGAACGCCTTGGTGCTCTTGACCACGCCGGCCTCGACGAGGGTGTTGCCGATGTCGGTGGCAGTGTCGCCGGCCCGGACCTGGACCACCACCTCACCGGTGCCGCCGCCGTCGTAGTCCGGGGTCGCGAAGTAGCCCTGTACCCGGTCGAAGCCGTACCAGACGCCGCCGCCGAGCACGCCGAGCAGCAGCACGGTGACCAGCAGCGCGGCGGCGGTCTTGCCCCGGCCGCCACCGCCGGACGACTTCTTGCGCCGCGCGCCCCGACGGTGCCGGCCCTTGTCGGCCCGGTCCTCGAAGGCGAGGTCCAGTTCGTCGATCATCACTTCTGCCTCCGCTGCGCGTCCAGCCAGCTCTGCAGGATCTCCACGGCGGCCGCCTGGTCGACCACCGCCCGTTGGCGTCGTCCTCGGACGCCCCGCTCGGACAGCCTACGGCTAGCGACCACCGTCGACATCCTTTCGTCGGTCGTCAGGACTGAAATCGGCGATACCGCCACTTCGAGTAACCGTACGTATGCGCTGACCGCGTCGGCGGCCGGTCCGTGGCGGCCGGCGAGGTTCACCGGCAGACCGACAATAACCGCACTGACCTCGTACTCATGAACTATCTGGACAATTTTCGCGATGTCCGTAGGCACCTCGGCCGGTGTCGTCGCGCCGCCGGTCGACAGGTCCCGCCGCACCGTCAGCAACGGGGTGGCGAGAATGCCGTCCGGGTCGCTGATCGCCAGACCGACCCGGACCTGCCCCACGTCGACGCCGAGCCGGCGCCCACGGACGAATCCGCTCACCTCGTACCGCTCATCTCAGGCCGTCTCGGCGATCGCCTTTTCGACCGCGACCAGCAGGTTCGCCGCCTCGGCCGCCGGCAGCCCGCCGCCCTGCGCCAGGTCGGCGTTGCCGCCACCCCGGCCGTGCAGCGCGCCCTTGACCAGGTCGGCGGCCGACACCCCGCGCGACTTGCCGGTCGCGTTGACCGCCACCACCAGCGCCGCCTTGCCGTTGGCCCGGGCCGCCACCGCGACCACCGCCGGCCGGGCCGGGTCGATCTTGCCCCGGATCTCCTGCGCCAAGGTCCGTACGTCGTTGCCGGCCGCGCCCTCGGGCGCCTCGGTGCCGACGTAGGCGACCCCGCGCACGTCACGCGCCTGGCCGGCGATCGCCGCCGCGCCGCCGAGCACCAGCTGCGCGCGCAGCTTCTCCAGCTCCTTCTCCGCGTCGCGCAGCTGGGTGACGGTCTGCTGGACCCGGTCCGCGACCTGGTCGGCCGGCACCCGGTACAGCTCGGCGAGCCGCGCCACCAGCAGGTGCTCGCGGGCCAGGAAGTTGAACGCGTCGATACCGACCAGCGCCTCCACCCGGCGCACGCCGGAGCCGATCGACGACTCGGAGAGGATCTTCACCACACCGAGCTGACCGGAGCGGGTCACATGCGTGCCGCCGCACAGCTCCCGGGCGTAGTCACCGACCTCGACCACCCGGACCTCGTCGCCGTACTTCTCCCCGAACAGCGCCATCGCGCCCAGCCGGCGCGCCTCCTCCTGGGAGGTGATGAACGCGTTCACCTCCAGGTCGCGCAGCAGCACCTCGTTGACCTGCTGCTCGATGTCGTGCAGCACCGACGGCGCGACCGCGCCGGGGGTGTTGAAGTCGAACCGCAGCCGGCCCGGCGCGTTCAGCGACCCCGCCTGGGTCGCCGACTCGCCGAGAAAGTTGCGCATCGTCTGGTGCACCAGGTGCGTCGCGGTGTGCGACCGGGAGATCGCCCGCCGCCGTGGGATGTCGATCTCGGCGTAGCCGGACTCCCCGGCGCGCAGCTCGCCGCTGACCACCCGCGCCCGGTGCACGATCAGGCCCGGCACCGGCTGCTGCACGTCGAAGATCTCCACCCGGCCGGCGCCGACGGTGAGCAGGCCGGTGTCCGGCTGCTGGCCGCCGCCCTCGGCGTAGAACGGGGTGCTGTCCAGTACCAGCTCCACGACGTCGCCCTCACCGGCCGCGGGCAGTGCCGCGCCGCCGGCGCCGAGCAGCGCCCGGACCCGCGACTCACGGGACACCTCCGCGTAGCCGGTGAACTCCACCGGCCCGCCGCTGTCCAGCACCCCGCGGTACGCGGACATGTCGACGTGCCCGGTCTTGCGGGCCTGCGCGTCCGCCTTCGCCCGGGCCCGCTGCTCGGACATCAGCCGGCGGAAACCGTCCTGGTCGACGGAGAGCCCCTGCTCGGCGGCGATCTCCAGGGTGAGGTCGATCGGGAACCCGTACGTGTCGTGCAGCTGGAAGGCCTGGTCGCCGGAGAGTTTGCCGCCGCCGGCCGACCTGGTCTGGGCGATCGCCGTGTCCAGGATCGTGGTACCGGCGCGCAGCGTGGACAGGAAGGCGTCCTCCTCGGCGTACGCGTACGAGGAGATCCGCTCGAAGTCGGCGGCCAGCTCGGGGTACGACGGCGCCATGCAGTCCCGGGCCACCGGCAGCAGCTCCGGCAGGGCGCGATCCTGCCAGCCGAGCAGTCGTACCGAGCGGATCGCCCGACGCATGATCCGGCGCAGCACGTAGCCGCGGCCCTCGTTGGACGGGGTCACCCCGTCGCCGATCAGCATCAACGCGGTCCGCACGTGGTCGGCGATCACCCGCAGCCGAACGTCGTCGGGGTGCGACTCGCTCGCCGCCTGGCCGGAGCCCGCACCGTAGCGCTTACCGGTCAGCTCGGCCGCCCGGTCCAGGATCGGACGTACCTCGTCGATCTCGTAGAGGTTGTCCACCCCCTGCAGGATCGACGCGATCCGCTCCAGGCCCATGCCGGTGTCGATGTTCTTCTTCGGCAGGTCGCCGACGATGTCGAAGACCTCTTTGCTCTGTACGTTGGTGATCTCGTACTGCATGAAGACGAGATTCCAGAACTCCAGGAAGCGGTCCTCGTCGACCTCCGGCCCGCCGTCCGGCCCGTACGCCGGACCCCGGTCGTAGTACAGCTCCGAGCACGGCCCGGCCGGCCCGGGGATACCCATCGACCAGAAGTTGTCCTTGTTGCCCCGGCGCACGATCCGCGCCGCCGGTACGCCGGTGCGCCGCCAGATGTCGGCCGCCTCGTCGTCGTCGAGGTAGACGGTGACCCAGATCCGCTCCGGATCCATGCCGAACCCACCCGCGTCGACCGGCCTGGTGGCCAGGTCCCAGGCCAGCGGGATCGCACCTTCCTTGAAGTAGTCGCCGAACGAGAAGTTGCCGTTCATCTGGAAGAAGGTGCCGTGCCGCGACGTCTTGCCGACCTCGTCGATGTCCGGGGTACGGATGCACTTCTGCACGCTCGTCGCCCGCTGGTACGGCGGGGTCCGCTGACCGAGGAAGTACGGCACGAACTGCACCATGCCCGCGTTGATGAACAGCAGGTTCGGGTCATCGATCGCGGGCAGCGGAGCTGACGGCACCACGGCATGGCCGTTGGCCTCGAAGTGCGCGAGGAACCGCCGCTTGATCTCCGCCGTTTTCACCGAACGTCCTCCTGGGGGAATATCTCCACGTCACCGACGCTCGGGTCGCCCCGCAGGTCGGCGAACTGGTCGTCGAACGCCACGCCCTCAGCGAACGCGGCCTGGATCTGCTGCTCGCGCTCTGCCATACCCTCACGCACGTCCTCCACGAAGGTACGGACCGACTCGACGAGACCACCAGCGGATTCCGACAGCGAGGAGGCGATCCCGGACGGTGTGTAGGACTGGGCGGTCCGGGCCAGTTTGCGGACCACCACCGCGCCGACGGCGATGCCGACACCGAGCCAGAGCAGGCGTTTCATGACGGCGTCCTCCCGGTCATCCGGCGTTGCGCCGGGCTGCCCGGCGCCGCTGCTTGAGTTCCGCCCGTACGTCGCGCTCCTGCTCGGCGTGCCGACGGGCGGACGCGGCGCGCCGGACGCCGTACCCGAAGGCGGCGACCTTGACCAGCGGGTTGGCCGCCGCCGCCGAGACGACGGTGGCGAGGTTCGCCACGTTGGCGGTGACGTTCTGCGCGTGACCGGTCATCGTGTCGATCTTGGCGAGCTGGATGTTGACGCCGTCCAGCGTGGTGTGCACCTGCCCGAGCGCGGTGTTGACGTTCTCCATCGAGGTGTTGACCTGGCCGAGCAGTGGACCGGTGCGGTCGTTCAGGTCGTTGATCGCCCTTGTCGCCGCGTCCACGGTGTGCCGCAGCCGCAGGATCGGCACCGCGAGCACCAGCACGAGCATCAGGAACGCTCCGGCCGCCACCAGCGCCGCGATCTGTCCACCGTCCATGCCTGTGTCCTCCTCTGTCACGACGCCTCGCCGCCGCTGCTCACCTGACGGCGGTCAGCTCGCGCCGCACCACCGTGCAGACCCTACCGTCAGTGATGGTCGTCCGCTCACGACGGTTCGACCTCGAGGTCCAGCAGCGGGTCGTCGGTGAAGACCGGATCCGGATCCTCACCGGTGAGCGACGGATCGGTGCTCGGCTGTGGCTTCATCCGGTCGTCACCGATCGCGTTGCGTACCTTGATCGACACGACCGAACCGGTGCAGGTCTCGGCCTCGGTGACCGGCGGCGAGTCGGCCGATTCCCCGTCGGTCGACCCACCGTCGGTCGACTCGCCGGATGGCGGCTCCACCGTCGGCCGCTGCAGTAGCAGGTCGTCCGAGCAGGCCGGCGGCCGGACCCACAGGTCGAGGGTGAGTTCGTCGCGGGTCCAGCAGTTGTACTGGCCTTCGACCGGCTGGGACGGGCACAGCTCGGCGTCCCACGGCAGCCACCCGGCGTCGGTCAGTGCCGCGGTGTAGACCTGGGCGGTCTCCTCGGTGCCGCGTTCGGAGGTCATCGTCCGCTCGCGGAACCGGCAGTCGATGAGGCACCAACGGCTCCCGCTGACCGCGTCGGTACGCTCCTGCGCCGCCCACTCGGGCACGTCGAGCCGGTCGAGGGAGTTGAAGACCGGGTCGCGGGTCGCCGCCCGGATGCCGAAGTAGAGCGGGAGGGCGGCCAGCACCACGACGGCGACCATGATCAGGGCCATCGCCCGCAGCCGACGCTGCTGCAGGTTCGGGCCACCCTGCTCGGAACCCGGCTGGTCGGCACCGGACTCCTCAGGGCCGGAGTGCTCGGATTCCGACCGGTCAGGGCGGTACGGCCCGGACCGGACCGGTGAGCCACCCCCACCGGACACCGGGGCGACCCCTCCCGGGACCGGCGCGGCTCCCGGGACCGACGCGGCTCCGCCGGACACCGGGGCGAGTCCGCTCGGCGGCACCGGCCCACCCGGCCGTACCGGCACCGACGCCGACCGCGCCACCGTCGCCCCGGCGCCGGAGACCGGGCGGGGCGGGGCGGGCGTCGGCCGATCGTGGTGCGGCGGTGCGGCGGCACCGGCAGGTCCACCGGACACCGGCCGGCCAGGTGCCGGCGCGCCGGGCATCGTCGCGACGCCACCGGGCCCGGGTTGAGCTGGTCGGCCGGGTTGAGCTGGTCGGCCCGGGTGGCTGGGGCGGCCGAAGGTGCCGGCCTCGTTGGGACGGCCCGGCGGGTCGGATCGACCCGGCTGGCCGGGGCGGATCGGACCGGTGGCGTACGGGTCCCGTCGATCGGTGGCCGGCGGCCCGGTCACCGGTGGCCGCGGCCCGCCACCGGCACCGGTCGGCACCGGCCCGGCTGCCGGGACCGTCGCCCGGCCGGGGCCGGGGCCGGGGCCGGGGCCAGGGCGGGTGGCGGTCGGCGGGCCGGCCGGATGGCCTGGCGGCGGTCCGGCCGGGCGGGTTCCCGGACGGGGCGGCTGGTCGGTGCCCGGGTCAGGCTGCGGACCACGGGCCGGTGGCATGGCACCGCCCGGCCCAGGGACCACGGGAGCGGCCAGGGGGCCGCCGGGGCCACCCCGGGATGGCTGGCCGGGGATCGGCGCGGACCGCGCCGGGCGAGGCCCGCCCGAGGTCGGCCGGGCCGGCTCGAACGGCTGGCCGGCCGAGGCATGCCGGCCGGCCGACGGCCGCGATGGTGCCGGGCCGTCCCCCTCCCGGGTCTGACCCGCTCGGTCCGCCCCGGCGGCCGGGCCACGTTGCGGCGTCTCCGGGCGGCGTTCCCAGCCGCTGCTCTCGTCCGCCGGTTCCGGGGCGCGTCGACGCCCGCCGGACGACCTGACCGGCGGAATGATCCGGGTCTCGTCGCGTCCATCGGCACCGGGGCCGGACGTTGGTCGGGTCGGGGTGCCCGGCGCGGAACGGGGCCCGCCGAAGGCGTCGGCGGATGGCCGCTGCGGCGTGGACGGCGGCAACGGCGGTGCGTTGCCCGACTGCGGCACGACCGTGTCCGCCGCTGGCAGGCGTTGCGGCGGCCGCTGGTACCGGCCCGGGGTCGGGCTCGGCCCACCCGAGACCGGGGTCGGACTCGGCCCACCGGAGACCGGGGTCGGCCCGCCCGGGGCGGGGCTGACGGGCCGGGGTCGGGGTCGGGGTTCGGACGGTTTCGCGCCAGCCGGGGACACCGGCTCGGCCGGCCCTGGCCCGGTGCGCGGCTGCGGGCCCGGAGGCGGCTGCGGGCCGGCACCCGGCTGCGGACCCGGACCCGTAGGCGGCTGCGGATGTGGATGTGGACGGGACGGGACGGCGGACCGGGAGACCGCAGAGCGGGACGGCGGGCCGTCCGTCGAGGAGTCGCCGGATGCTCCGGCGCCACCGGGTCCGATGTCGATCCGCTGTTCCTTGGCGGTCCGCAGATCGTCCAGCCAGCCGGTCTCCTCGCCGCTGACCTCTTCCTCGACCGGTGCCCGGCCCCACCGACGGCCCTTCGGCTTGCCCTCACGACGCTCGTCGGGGTGATCGGGGCGGTCAGAACCGCGCGCTCTCACTGCTGTACCTCCCCGGCAGCAACGCTGCCGCTGTCATCGGGCACCGGACCAGCCTCGGACGCTGGGACGGATGGATCAGGTTCGGCGGCACCAGCGGACGAGCCGGAGCCGGTGCGTCCAGCGGACGCGCGGGTGTCGGGCGGCAGGCCGCGCACGATCCGGCGGAGCACCGGCAGCCGCGCGGAGACCGTCCGCTCGGCGCCGTGCTCGGTCGGCCGGTAGTAGTCGACACCGGCGAGCTCGTCGGGCGGGTACTGCTGGGTGACCACCCCCCGGTGGTCGTCGTGAGGGTAACGGTAGCCGCCTCCGTGGCCGATCCGCCGCGCGCCCGAGTAGTGGCTGTCCCGTAGATGTGCCGGCACCGTCCCGCCCCGGCCGGCCCGTACGTCGGCGACGGCCGCCGACAGCGCGGTGGTGGCCGAGTTGGACTTCGGGGCGGTGGCCAGGTGGATCACCGCCTGGGCAAGGTTGAGTTGTGCCTCCGGCAGCCCCACGTACTCCACGGCGTGGGCGGCCGCGGTCGCCACCGACAGCGCACCCGGATCGGCCATCCCGACGTCCTCGCTGGCGAAGATCACCATCCGCCGGGCGATGAACCTGGCGTCCTCCCCGGCGACCAGCATCCGGGCCAGCCAGTGCAGCGCGGCGTCGACGTCCGAGCCACGCATGCTCTTGATGAACGCGCTGGTC
Organism: Solwaraspora sp. WMMD792; assembly: GCF_029626105.1. Taxonomy (NCBI): domain Bacteria; kingdom Bacillati; phylum Actinomycetota; class Actinomycetes; order Micromonosporales; family Micromonosporaceae; genus Solwaraspora; species Solwaraspora sp. WMMD792. The sequence goes on along the minus strand of NZ_JARUBH010000009.1, from coordinate 1,675,790 downwards.
ACGTCGTAGTGGGCGTCGCCGTCGCGGTCGTAGCGCACAGCGGCGACGTCGATTGCCCGCTCGGCGGTACGCAGGTCGATCTCCCCGGTGTCGGTCGCGGTGGCCGCCGAGGCCGCCGCCTCCAGGGCGGTGAGCGCCTTGCGCACGTCGCCACCGGCCAACCGGACCAGGTGATCCTCGGCCGGCTGCGACAGCCGTAGCGAGCCGCCGAGTCCACGTTCGTCGGTCACCGCGCGCCGGAGCAGGTCACGGACCGCCTCGTCGCCGAGTGGCCGCAGGGTGAGCAGGACACACCGCGACAGTAACGGCGAGATGACCGAAAAATGGGGGTTTTCGGTGGTCGCCGCCAGCAACGTCACGGTACGGTCCTCGACCGCCGCGAGCAGCGAGTCCTGCTGGGTCTTGCTGAAGCGGTGCACCTCGTCGATGAACAGCACCGTCGGCAGCCCGCCGGTACGCCGTTGCCGTCGGGCCTCGTCGATCACCGCACGGACGTCCTTGACTCCGGCGGACAGCGCCGACATCGCTACGAAGCGACGGTCGGTGGCCCGGGCCACCAGGTGGGCGATCGTCGTCTTGCCGCAGCCCGGCGGCCCCCACAGGATGACCGACATCGGCGCGGTACCGGTCACCAGCTGCCGCAGCGGCGCGCCCGGGGCCAGCAGATGCTCCTGGCCGACCAGCTCGTCGAGGCTCGCCGGACGCATCCGTACCGGCAACGGCGCCGAAGCGGACGGGCCGGAGCCAGAGTCACCCGCCGCCACGCCGCCGCCAGCCGGCGGCGCATCGCGGCGCTGCTCGGCGGAGGGGTAGGAGAAGAGGACGTCGGACTCCATCAGCAAGACAGTACCGGCCCGATCTCGGACGCCGGAAATGCACCGAGATCGGGCCAGTGAACAGCCGGGTCAGCTGCGCCGACGGCGCCGGGACCAACCGCCGCCGGTGCCGCGACCGACCCCGGCGAAAAACAGGGCCAGGCAGAGCAGGCCGATCAGCACCATGGTGTTCCAGTTGAACAGGTCGGGCGCACCGAGATCGGTGTCGAGCAGGTCGAGCAGCAGGGCGAAGCCGAAAACGACAGCCGCAGCAATGGCGAACATCAGATCCTCCTGGGGGGTTCAGTCGGTCGGCCGTTCCATACCCAACGGCCGCGCCGGCCAATCCAGCTTGGACCAGGCGAGACCAGGTACAGCGGTGCGGCCGCGGCCAGCACGGCCGCACCGACCAGCATTGCCAGGCTGACCGAGGCGGCACCGGCGATGGCCATCAGCACCACCCCGCCAAGCGCCCCCGCCGGGTGCGCGACCATCGAGTTGAGCGAGACCACGCTGCTGCGGTGCCCGCCGTCCACCTGCCGGTGCAGCAGGCCCATGTGCACCGGGTTCGACGCACCGTGGATGGCGTAGCAGGCCAGGAAGGCTGCGACCACCCCGGCCGGCCCGGCCAGCAGCGCCATGCCGGCGACGGTCGCCCCCTGCAGGATCCGGAATGCGGCGGCGGTCACCGGCGCACCGAGTCGTCGGGTGAGCGCCGGCACCAGCGCGGCACCGCCGGCCGACGCCAGCCAGGCAACGGCACCGACCGGACCGAGCAGCGCCGCCGCCCGGTCTGCGTCGCCGGTCACCTCCGCCAGGCGTACCGGCATCAGGGTCTCGAAGGAGATCATGCCGAAACCCCAGAACAGCTCGACCGAGATCAGGGCGAGCAGGATCCGGGAACGCCGCAGCAGCGCCAGCGCGTCCCGAATCACGGACGGCACCCGCCGGATCGACGCGCCGACCGTCGACACCCGCGCCGGTTGTCCCCCGGCGACCGGCGCTGCCCCAGCCGGCCGTGCCTCGACCAGCAACCACGCCAAACCGACGAGGCCGACGACCTGGAGCAGCGCTGCGACGAGCACCGGCCCCGTCAACGCGCTGACCGGACCCACCGGGCCGAGCGCCACGAGCCCACCGCTGGCCAGCGCGGCGGCCGCGATCGCGAGACCCAGCACCACTCCCCCGTGGCTCAGCCCGCCTTCGTACCGCGCGTCGGGGTCGGCGGCGAGCGTGGCGTCGACGTACCAGGACTCCAGCGGCCCGCTCTCCAACGCCCGGTAGACGCCCTGCAGCAGCATCACCACGACGAACAGGGTGAAGGAGTCCGCGACGACGAGCAGCGACAGCGACGCCAGGTTCGCCACCGCCGCGCCGATCAGCACCGGCTTGCGACCGACGGCGTCGGCCAGGCCTCCGGTCGGCAGCTCCAGCAGCAGTACGGCCAGCCCTTGCGCCGCGACGACCAGGCCGATCTGCGCCAAGGTGAGCCCGCGTTCCAGCATCAGCAGCACCCAGACGGGGATCAGCAGCCCGACGGGTGCCCAGCGCAGGCCGTGCAGGATCAGATAACGCCGGTGGACCTGACGGGCGGTCAGCGTTCTCACGACCCATCCCCGGCAGAGCCGCCCCGGTCGCTGTTGACGACGCGGGGAAAGCCGTAGGTGTAGAGCATCACCTGCTCGGCAGCGCCGTGACCGGGACCGGGGTCGGTGCGGTAGCGCTCGACAACCGCGTGCAGGTCGGCGTTGAGTCGGCTCAGCTGGTCCGGGGTGAGGGTCAGGATGTAGTCGGAGTACTCGGCGGCGTCCCGCCACTCGGTGGAGTAGCCGTCGCGGGCGGCGTGCCAGTCCTCGGCCAGCCGGACGAACTGCTGCACGAAGTAGCTGTTCAGCCAGTCGGCGGCGGCCCGGGCGTCCGGGTCGGCGTCGAACGAGGTGGCTCGCCAGGACGAAACCTTGTGCACCGAGCGCCACCACCGCTCGCGTCCGGTGCCGCGGGCCGGCTCCTCACGTACCAGCCCGACGTCGGCGAGCTTGCGCAGGTGGTAGCTGGTCGCTCCGGTGTTGGTGCCCAGCTCGTGGGCGAGCGCGGTGGCGGTCGCCGGACCGTCCAGCCGCAGCGCGCCCAGCAGCCGTAACCGCAGCGGGTGGGCCAGGGTGCGGACCTGGTCCCCAGTGAGCCAGACCGTCGACTGCTGCTCATCCATGGAATGCACAATAACTCTGCAAATAAAGTTTGCACAATATCTGTGCACAACTTCTCTGGAACCGGTGCAGGCATGGGCCGCAGACGTACGTGGGCCCGGGGTGCACGCGCACCCCGGGCCCACGACCGGAAGACAGTTACCCGGTCAGGACGGCTCCACCAGGGCTACCACCCCTGCCGTACCGGCGGCCGGCGTCGGCGCGACACCGGCCGGCGGCTTCGGCTTGGCGTCCACCCCGGCCTCCGCGCGCTGCTGGGCGGTGATCGGCGTCGGCGCCTGGGTCAGCGGGTCGAACCCGCCGCGCGTCTTCGGGAACGCGATCACCTCACGGATCGAGTCCACGCCGGCCAGCAGCATGCAGATCCGGTCCCAGCCGAACGCGATGCCGCCGTGCGGCGGCGGGCCGTACTTGAACGCCTCCAGCAGGAAGCCGAACTTGTCGGCAGCCTCCTGTTCGCTGATGCCCAGCAGGTCGAACACCCGCCGCTGCACGTCGGCCCGGTGGATACGGACCGAGCCGCCGCCGATCTCGTTGCCGTTGCAGACGATGTCGTACGCGTAGGCCAGGGCCTCGCCGGGCGCGCCGTCGAACCGGTCCAGCCACTCGTCGGTCGGCGAGGTGAACGGGTGGTGCACCGCCGTCCAGCCGCCCTCATCCGTAGGCTCGAACATCGGCGCGTCCACCACCCAGCAGAACGCCCACGCGCTCTCGTTGACCAGGTTGGCCCGCCGGGCGATCTCGATGCGGGCCGCGCCGAGCAGCTCCTGCGCCTCCCGCCGGTTGGTCGAGGCGGCGAAGAAGATCGCGTCGCCGGGCTTGGCGCCGACCGCGTCGGCCAACCCGCCCAGGTGCTCGGCCGACAGGTTCTTCGCCACCGGGCCGCGCGGTTCGCCGGTCTCGGCGTCCAGCACCACGTACGCGAGGCCCCGCGCGCCGCGCGCCTTGGCCCAGTCCTGCCAGCCGTCGAGCTCCTTGCGGGTCTGGGCGGCACCGCCGGGCATCACCACCGCGCCGACGTAGCCGCCGGCGTCGATCGCCCCGGCGAACACCCGGAACGCCGTGCCGCGCAGGTAGCCGGTCAGCTCGGTCAGCTCCACGCCGTAGCGCAGGTCCGGCTTGTCGGAACCGTACCGGTCCATCGCCTCGTGCCAGGTGATCCGCGGCACCGGACCGGTGATCTCGTGCCCGGCCAGCTCCCGCCACAGCGCGCCGACGATCGACTCGCCCAGCTCGATCACGTCGTCCTGGGTGACGAACGACATCTCGATGTCCAGCTGGGTGAACTCCGGCTGCCGGTCGGCCCGGAAGTCCTCGTCGCGGTAGCAGCGGGCGATCTGGTAGTAACGCTCCATCCCGGCGACCATCAGCAGTTGCTTGAACAGCTGCGGCGACTGCGGCAGGGCGTACCAGGTGCCGGGCTGCAGCCGCACCGGCACCAGGAAGTCGCGGGCCCCCTCCGGGGTGGACCGGGTCAGCGTCGGGGTCTCGATCTCCACGAAGTCGCGGTCGTGCAGCACCGTACGGGCGATCTGGTTGGCCCGCGACCGCAGCCGCAACGCCCCGGCCGGACCACTGCGCCGCAGGTCCAGGTAGCGGTACCGCAGCCGGACATCGTCGCCGGCGTCGACCTGGTCGTCGATCGGCAGCGGCAGCGGCGCGGCCTCGGACAGCACGGTCAGCTCGGTCGCGGTGACCTCGATCTCGCCGGTGGCCAGCTCCGGGTTGTCGTTACCCTCCGGGCGGCGGTCCACGACGCCGGTCACCCGTACGCAGAACTCGTTACGCAGCGCGTGGGCCAGCTGCATCTCCTCGCGGAACACCACCTGCACCACGCCGGAGGCGTCGCGCAGGTCGACGAAGATGACCCCGCCGTGGTCGCGCCGGCGGGCCACCCACCCGGCAAGCGTCACCGTCGTGCCGGCGTGCGTGGCGCGCAGGCCGCCGGCGTCATGGGTACGAATCACGGCACGGAACTCCTCATCGCGGGTACGGGACTGCTTCCGCATTGTGTCAGCCCGTCCGGTACCGGTCCGCGCCGATCCCGACCCCGGCGGGACGTACCATCACCGGGCCCGACACCATCACCGCCGCTCCCCGCCGGTCCCGGAGTTCACATGCTGCTGTTGAGTTTCGCCGCCGTCCTGCTGCTCGCCGTGCTGGTGTCGGCACTGGCCCACCGCACCATCCTGTCCACGGCGGCGCTGTTCCTGGTGGCCGGGTTCCTGCTCGGGCCGCAGACCACCGGCGTGCTGGACGTGCAGGCCGACTCGTCGATCGTCAACACCCTCGCCGAGCTGGCGCTGTTCGCCGTGCTGTTCACCGACGGGATGCGGGTCGGCTGGCAGGACCTGCGCTCCGCCTGGCGGCTGCCCGGCCGGGCGCTGGGCTGGGGGCTGCCGCTCACCCTGGTGATCACCGCGGTGCTGGCCCACTACGTGGCCGGGCTGGGCTGGGCGGAGGCGCTGCTGATCGGCGCGGTGCTGGCCCCGACCGACCCGGTGTTCGCCGCCGCGCTGGTCGGCAACAAGAAGGTGCCGTACCGGCTGCGGCATCTGCTCAACGTCGAGTCCGGGATCAACGACGGCCTCGCGTTGCCGTTCGTGATCCTGTTCCTGGCGATCGCCAGCGGCTCCGGCGACCTGCACCTCGACGAACTGGCCACCGAACTCGCCGTCGGCCTGGTCATCGGGGTCGCCGTCCCCGCGCTGGCGATCGCCCTGGAACGGACCCGGTGGTTCGCCGCGTCGGCCCTGTACGCGCCGCTCAACGGGGTGGCGATCGGCCTGCTCGTGCTGGCTCTCGGGCAGGCCACCCACGGCAACCTGTTCCTGGCCGCGTTCGCCGCCGGCAGCACCATCGCCACCTTCGGCCCCCGCCAGCGGGCCGCGTTCGAGCATTTCGGCGAAAGCGTCTCCGAGCTGCTGAAGCTGGCCGCGCTTCTGGTCTTCGGCGCGCTGATCTCGATCGAGTTCCTCGGCGAGATCTCCTGGCCGGGATGGGTCTTCGCGGTGCTGGCCATCTTCGTCGCCCGGCCGGTGGCGCTGGCGATCGCGTTCGTCCGCTCCGGGTTGGCACCCCGGGAACAGGCGGCGGCGATGTGGTTCGGGCCGAAGGGCTTCGCGTCGGTGGTGTACGGCCTGATCGTGCTCAAGTCCGGCATCGACGCCGCCGACGAGGTGTTCCATCTGGTCGCGCTGACGATCGTGATCTCGATCCTGCTGCACTCGTCGACCGACGTGGTGATCGCCAACGCCTTCGACGACGAACGGGAGACACCGGCCTGGCACGACCGCTTCCGGCGGCCGAGGGCCGGCACCAGCCACGGCCCGGACCAGTCGCCGGAAGCCTGACGACAGGGTCGCGGCACGCCGGACCGCGTACGGCCATCACGACGTGGCCGACTCCGGTGGTTTGGCTTTTTGCGGGTAAATCGTCTCGTTCCGGGCCAACATGGCGACGATCTCGCCGATCCTCCGCTCGCGGGTCTGCGCCCGCTTGACGCTGATCACCCGGTTGATGAGGGCAAAGCGATTGGTCCTGGTGAGTACGTCGAACATTGCCTGGGCGGCGGGGTCAGCGGCGATCGCAGCGAGCAGATCGGCCGGCACCACGGCTTCCGAAGGCGGCGCATAGGCGGCTGCCCACCGTCCGTCCCCCTTCGCGGCGTCCACCGCAGCACGGCCGGACGGCATCATCCGCCCCTGCGCCTCCAACCGGGCCACGTGGGCCACGTTGCGCTGTGACCAGGAGCTGCGGGGCCGACGCGGGGTGAACCGGATCCAGGAGGTCTGCTCATCCCGCTTCCGGGCCTGCCCATCGATCCAGCCGAAGCACAGCGCCTCGTCGACCGCCTGCTGCCAGGTCAGCGTGGTGACTGTGCCGCCCTTCCTGGTCAGGGCGAGCCACACTCCGGGCGATGTGCCGTGGTTGGCCGACAACCACGCGCGCAACGCCTCGGCGTCCGCGACGATCAACTCGTCCAGTTCGGCGCTGCCCATAGCGGCAGGCTAGCCGGTACGCCATGGCTGCAGCTTCCGCCTGTTCGGCCGGCCCGACCCTGCGTGGTCGCATCGCACCCGGACGTCGGACGGGCTGCCCTGGGCAGGTTCGCCGCAGGTGGGCCGACCCGTACGTACCAGGCCGGACAGCAGGTGACACCCAGACAGCGGATACGCGTACGTAACGTGATTGAAATGTCAGAATGCCAGCATCTGGCACGACCCAGGTCTCGATCGCTCATGGAGGTCCGGCTTGTTTCTCACCCGGCACGAGCAGGAGCGACTGCTCATCCACGTCGCAGCCGACGTGGCCTGGAAGCGCCGTGAGAGGGGCATCCGGCTCAACCACCCGGAGGCGACCGCGGTGATCACCGCCTTCCTGTTGGAAGGTGCCCGGGACGGCCGCAGCGTGGCGGAGCTGATGGAGGCCGGGCGCACCGTGCTCGGCCGCGAGGACGTGCTCGACGGAGTGCCGGAGATGCTCCCCGAGGTGCAGGTGGAAGCCACCTTCCCCGACGGGACGAAGCTGGTCACCGTACACGAGCCGATCTCCTAGGAGCGAGATTGACTGCACCATCCACGCCGTCGGGCACCGACGGCGGCACAGTCGTTCCCGGTGAACTGATCCCCGGCGACGGGCCGGTCACCCTCCATCCCGGCCGTCCGGTGCTGACCCTGCCGGTGGTCAACACCGGCGACCGGCCGGTGCAGGTCGGCTCGCACTACCACTTCGCCGAGGCCAACCCGGCGCTGGACTTCGACCGGTCCGCCGCGTGGGGTCACCGGCTGGCGGTGCCGGCCGGCACCTCGGTGCGCTTCGAGCCCGGCGTCGACCGGGAGGTCACCCTGGTGCCGTTCGGCGGTCGGCGGATCGTCGCCGGGCTGCGCGGCGAATGCGCCGGCGAGCTGGACGGACGCGGCCGGGCTGACGCTGCGGGCACCGGACGCGGCCCGGCTGATCAGGCAGGCACCGGCGCGACGGGAGGCACGGCGTGAGCACCCTGGACCGACGGCGGTACGCCGCCCTGCTCGGCCCGACCACCGGTGACCGGATCCGGCTGGCCGACACCAACCTGCTGATCGAGGTCGAGGAGGACCGTTGCGCGCCGCCCGGCGCCGACGGCACCCCGGCGTACGGCGACGAGGTGGTCTTCGGCGGCGGCAAGGTGATCCGCGAGTCGATGGGCCAGTCCCGGGCCACCCGGGCCGAAGGGGCACCCGACACGGTGATCACCGGCGCGGTGGTGCTCGACCACTGGGGCGTCGTCAAGGCCGACGTCGGCATCCGCGACGGCCGGATCGTCGCGCTCGGCAAGGCCGGCAATCCCGACACGATGGACGGGGTGCACCCCGACCTGGTGATCGGGCCGGGCACCGAGATCATCGCCGGCAACGGCAAGATCCTCACCGCCGGGGCGATCGACAGCCACGTGCACCTGATCTGCCCGCAGCTGCTGGAGACCGCCCTCGCCGCCGGGATCACCACCATCATGGGCGGCGGCACCGGGCCGGCCGAGGGCAGCAAGGCGACCACGGTCACCCCCGGCCCGTGGCACCTGGGCATGATGCTCGCCGCGCTCGACCCGTGGCCGGTCAACGTGCTGCTGCTCGGCAAGGGCAACACGGTCAGCGAAGAATCCATGTGGGAGCAGCTGCGCGGCGGCGCCGGCGGGTTCAAACTGCACGAGGACTGGGGCACCACCCCGGCCGCGATCGACGCCTGCCTGCGGGTGGCCGACGCCTCCGGCGTGCAGGTGGCGATCCACACCGACACCCTCAACGAAGCCGGGTACGTGGAGTCCACCCTGGCCGCGATCGCCGGCCGGTCGATCCACGCGTACCACACCGAAGGGGCCGGCGGCGGGCACGCGCCGGACATCATGCGGGTCGCGGCCGAGCCGAACGTGCTGCCGTCGTCGACCAACCCGACCCGCCCGCACACCGTCAACACCCTCGACGAGCACCTCGACATGCTGATGGTCTGCCACCATCTGAACCCGAGCGTGCCGGAGGACCTGGCGTTCGCCGAGAGCCGGATCCGGCCCAGCACGATGGCCGGCGAGGACATCCTGCACGACCTCGGCGCCATCTCGATGATCGGCTCCGACTCGCAGGCGATGGGGCGCGTCGGCGAGGTGGTCCTGCGGACCTGGCAGACCGCGCACGTGATGAAGGCGCGCCGTGGCGCGCTGCCCGGCGACGGGCCGGCCGACAACATGCGGGCCCGACGGTACGTCGCCAAGTACACGATCTGCCCGGCGGTGGCGCACGGCATCGAGGGCGAGGTCGGCTCGGTCGAGCCGGGCAAGCTGGCCGACCTGGTGCTGTGGGATCCGGCGTTCTTCGGCGTACGGCCGCATCTGGTGATCAAGGGCGGCATGATCGCCTGGGCGCAGATGGGCGACGCGAACGCGTCCATTCCGACCCCGCAGCCGATGCTGCCGAGGCCCATGTTCGGCGCGTACGGCACCGTGCCGGCCGCCACCAGCCTGGCGTTCGTCGCGCCGGCGGCGATCGACGCGCTGCTCGGTGACCGGCTCGGCATCCGCCGCCGGCTCGCCCCGGTCGCCGACACCCGGCGGCGGGGCAAGGCCGACATGCCGCTGAACGACGCCACCCCCCGGATCGAGATCGACGCGGACACGTTCACGGTGCGCATCGACGGGGAGACGGTCGAGCCGGCCCCGGCGGTGGAGCTGCCGATGGCGCAGCGCTACTTCCTGTTCTGACCACCGGCGATGATCACCTGTCCCGTCCGGACCCGCCGATGAGCGGGCTCGCCACGCTGCTGGTGCTGGCCGACGGCCGGCTGCCGGCCGGCGGGCACGCCCACTCCAGCGGGCTGGAGGCGGCCGTCGTCGCCGGTCGGGTCCGCGACCTGGCCGGCGTGGCGGCGTACCTGACCGGCCGGCTCGGCACCGGTGGGCGTACCGCCGCCGCGTTCGCCGCCGCGGCTGCAACAGCCGCGACCGCCGACGGGGCGACCGCCGACGGGGCCGGCCCTGGCCGGCTGGACGCGCTCGACGACGGTATCGACGCGCGCACCCCGTCACCCGCGTTGCGCCGCGCGTCGCGGGCCCAGGGTCGGGCGTTGCTGCGCGCCGGACGTGGCATCTGGGCGCTGCCGGTGGGGGGACCCCGGGACCGGCACCAGCCGGTCGCGCTCGGCGTGGTCGCCGCCGCCGCCGGCCTCGGCCCGGCCGAGGCGGCGCTGGCCGCCGCGTACACCACTGTCACCGGACCGGCCAGCGCCGCCGTGCGGCTGCTCGGCCTCGACCCGTACGCGGTGCACGGCCTGCTGGCCCGGCTCGCGCCGGACATCGACGCGGTCGCCGCCGGGGCGGCCGCCCTGGCCGACCGGCCGGTCGACGACCTGCCCGCCGGCTCGGCCCCGATCCCGGAGGTCGACGCCGAACACCACGCCACCTGGGAGGTGCGTCTCTTTGCGTCCTGAACCACACACCCACGTCCACGGCGGGTCCGCCGAACCGCGCGCGCACACCGAACCGCACGCACACGCCGACGGGGAGGTGCCACACACCCATCCTGATCCGGGGGTCGACCCGCACCCGCCCCGGCTGCCGGACGGTTCCCCCGCGCTGCGGATCGGCATCGGCGGGCCGGTCGGCTCCGGCAAGACCGCGCTGGTCGCCGCGCTGTGCCGGGCGCTCGCCGACGAACTGCGGCTGGCCGTGGTCACCAACGACATCTACACCACCGAGGACGCCGACTTCCTGCTGCGCAACGGCGTACTGCCGGCGGAGCGGGTCCGGGCGGTGGAGACCGGTTGCTGCCCACACACCGCGATCCGCGACGACATCTCCGCCAACCTGGACGCCATCGAGGACCTGTCCGACCAGTTGGGCACTCTCGATCTGGTGCTGGTGGAGAGCGGCGGGGACAACCTGACCGCCACGTTCAGCCGGGGCCTGATCGACCAGCAGATCTTCGTGGTCGACGTGGCCGGCGGCGACAAGGTGCCCCGCAAGGGCGGGCCGGGGGTGAGCACCGCCGACCTGCTGGTGATCAACAAGACGGACCTGGCGCCGCTGGTCAACGCCGACCTGTCGGTGATGGAGCGCGACGCCGCCGCCCGCCGGGGCGAGCTGCCGACGGTGTTCCTGTCGCTGGTGCAGGACCGGACGGCGACGCCGGTGGCCGACTGGATCCGGGGGCTGCTGCGGGCCCGCGCCCAGACACCGGCGGAGGTCGCCGGCTGATGCGGGCCCACGCCCGGCTGGTCGCCGAGGTCGACGCCGCCGGGCGTACCCGGCTGGTCTGCCTGCGCGGCGAGCCGCCGCTGGTACTGCGCCGCACCGGCCCGGCAGCGGCCGCCGCCGACGGCGGCGAGGTCCAGGTGCATCTGGTCGGCGCGGCGGCCGGCCCGCTCGGCGGCGACGACCTGCGGCTGGACGTCGAGGTCAGGCCGGGGGCCCGGGTGTGTCTGCGTACCGTCGCGGCGTCGCTGGCGTTGCCCGGACCCGGCGGCCGGCGGTCGACGCTGGAGATGCTGGTCCGGGTCGCGGCCGGCGGCGAACTGCGCTGGCTGCCGGAGCCGCTGATCGCCGCCGCCGGCTGCCACCACCTGTCCCGGTCGCTGGTGGAGCTGGCCGACGGCGCGGCCCTGGTGTGGCGGGAGGAGCTGGTCTGCGGGCGCGACGGTGAGCCGTCCGGCGACGCCCGGATCGACACCACCGTCCGGTACGCGGGCCGCACGGTGCTGCGTACCGACCTGGCGGTGGGGCCGCGCGCCGACGGCTGGGCCGGGCCGGCGGTGCTCGCCGGGGCGAAGGCGACCGGTTCGGTGCTGGTGGTACGGCCGGAGTGGGCGGCCGGCGGGCCCCCGGCTGCCGCCCCGCTCGGCCCCGGCGCGGCCCGGCTGCCGCTGGCCGGCGGGCCGGCGGTGCTGGTCACCGCGACCGGCCCGACCGCCCGCGGCGTCCGCGCCGAACTCGACCGGGCCGAACTCGACCGAGCCGGGGCTCAGCCGCCGACGTAGGCGGCGAGGTGCTCGCCGGTCAGCGTGGAGCGGGCCGCGACCAGATCGGCCGGGGTGCCTTCGAAGACGATCCGGCCGCCGTCGTGGCCGGCGCCCGGCCCCAGGTCGATGATCCAGTCGGCGTGAGCCATGACCGCCTGGTGGTGCTCGATGACGATCACCGACTTGCCGGCGTCGACCAGCCGGTCGAGCAGGCCGAGCAGCTGCTCGACGTCGGCCAGGTGCAGGCCGGTGGTCGGCTCGTCGAGGACGTAGACGCCGCCCTTCTCCGCCATGTGGGTGGCCAGTTTCAGCCGTTGCCGCTCGCCGCCGGACAGGGTGGTGAGCGGCTGGCCCAGAGTGAGGTAGCCGAGCCCGACGTCGGCGAGCCGACGCAGGACGGCGTGCGCGGCCGGGGTTCGGGCGTCGCCGGCCGCGAAGAACTCCTCGGCCTCGGCCACCGACATCGCCAGCACCTCGCTGATGTCCCGGCCGCCGAGGTGGTACTCCAGCACCGCCGCCTGGAACCGCCGGCCCTCGCAGTCCTCGCAGACGGTGGCGACGCCGGCCATCATCGCCAGGTCGGTGTAGATGACCCCGGCACCGTTGCAGGTCGGGCAGGCACCCTCGGAGTTGGCGCTGAACAGCGCCGGCTTGACCCCGTTGGCCTTCGCGAACGCCTTACGGATCGGGTCAAGCAGCCCGGTGTACGTCGCCGGGTTGCTGCGCCGAGAGCCTCGGATGCCGGTCTGGTCGATCGACACCGCCCCCGCGTCGGCCGGGATCGACCCGTGCAGCAGCGAACTCTTGCCGGAGCCAGCGACCCCGGTCACCACGACCAGCACGCCGAGCGGGATGTCGACGTCGACGTCGCGCAGGTTGTTGGCGTTCGCGCCCCGGATCTGCAGCGTGCCGGTGGGCTCGCGGACCGTCTTCTTCAGGCTGGCCCGGTCGTCGAGGTGCCGGCCGGTGACGGTGACGCTGGCCCGCAGCCCGTCCACGGTGCCTTCGAACATCACCTCGCCGCCGGCGGTACCGGCACCGGGGCCGAGGTCGACGACGTGGTCGGCGATCGCGATCGTCTCCGGCTTGTGCTCGACGACCAGCACCGTGTTGCCCTTGTCCCGCAGCCGCAGCAGCAGGTTGTTCATCCGGGCGATGTCGTGCGGGTGCAGCCCGATGGTCGGCTCGTCGAAGACGTAGGTGACGTCGGTCAGCGACGACCCGAGGTGCCGGATCATCTTGGTGCGCTGCGCCTCGCCGCCGGACAGGGTGCCCGCCGGGCGGTCCAGGGAGAGGTAGCCGAGGCCGATCTCGACGAACGAGTCAAGGGTGTGGCGCAGCGCGGTCAGCAGCGGGGCGACCGACGGCTCGGCCAGCGCCTGGACCCACTCGGCGAGGTCGCTGATCTGCATCGCGCACGCGTCGGCGATGTTGATCCCGTTGATCTTCGACGACCGGGCCGCCTCGTTCAGCCGGGTGCCGGCGCAGTCCGGGCAGGTGGTGAAGGTGATCGCCCGTTGCACGAACGCCCGGATGTGCGGCTGCATCGCGTCGACGTCCTTGGCCAGGAACGACTTCTGGATCCGCGGGATCAGGCCCTCGTACGTCACGTTGATGTTGTCGACCTTGATCCGGGTCGGCTCCTTGTACAGCAGGTCGTGCAGCTGCGACTTGGTGAACTTGCGGATTGGTTTGTCCGGGTCGAAGAAGCCGCAGCCGCTGAAGATGCGCCCGTACCAGCCGTCGACGCTGTAGCCGGGGATGGTCAGCGCGCCCTCGTTGAGCGACTTGCTGTCGTCGTACAGCGCGGTCAGGTCGAAGTCGGTGACCGACCCCCGGCCCTCGCAGCGCGGACACATGCCGCCCAGCCGGGTGAAGGTCTGTTTGGTGGTCTTGCTGGCGCCGCGTTCGACGGTGATCGCCCCGCTGGCCCGCACCGAGGCGAGGTTGAAGGAGAACGCGTTGGGCGGGCCGACGTACGGCTGCCCGAGCCGGCTGAACAGGATCCTCAGCATCGCGTTGGCGTCGGTGGCGGTGCCGACCGTGGACCGTGGATCGCCGCCCATCCGCTCCTGGTCGACGATGATCGCCGTGGTCAGCCCGTCGAGCACGTCGACCTCGGGCCGGGCCAGCGTCGGCATGAACCCCTGCACGAAGGCGCTGTACGTCTCGTTGATCAGGCGCTGCGACTCGGCGGCGACGGTGCCGAACACCAGCGAACTCTTGCCCGATCCGGAGACCCCGGTGAACACCGTCAGCCGGCGTTTCGGGATCTCGACGCTGACGTCCTTGAGGTTGTTCACCCGCGCGCCGTGCACCCGGATCAGGTCGTGACTGTCGGCGGGGTGCGGGGTGGACGGCCGCTCCCCCGACGCGGTGGCCCTGCTCATCGAATATCCCTACCTATCGAGTCTGCTGGATGCGGATCAGGTTGCCGGCGGGGTCCCGCACGGCGCAGTCGCGGACCCCGTACGGCTGCTCGGTCGGCTCCTGGACGATGTCCGCGTCGCCGGCCTGCAGCCGCTCGAAGACCCCGTCGAGGTCGCTGGTGGCCAACAGGATTCCGGCGTAGGTGCCCTTGGCCATCATCTCGGTGATGGTACGGCGCTCGTCGTCGGTGATGCCGGGGTCGACACCCGGCGGGTGCAGCACGATCGCGGTGTTGGGCTGGTCGACCGGGCCGACGGTGAGCCAGCGCATCCCGTCGTAGCCGACGTCCAGGCGCAACTCGAAGCCGAGCAGGTCGCGCCAGAAGGCCAACGCGGCGTCGGCGTCGTCGTGCGGCAGGAAGCTGGAGTGAATCGTGATGTCCATGCCGGTCACGCTAGTTGCGCCGCCGGGACCCGTGCTTCTCGATTCCTGATCGGTCTGGTCACCTGTTTCGCCAGGCAGGCGGGCATCTCCGGGCGGGCGGAGCCGGCCCGGCGCCGGTAGACGCTGGGCGGGACGCCGACCAGTTCGGTGAACCGGGTGCTGAACGTGCCCAACGAGGAACAGCCGACCGCGAAACAGACGTCGGTGACGCTCAGGTCGCCCCGGCGCAGCAGCGCCATCGCGCGTTCGATGCGCCGGGTCATCAGGTACGCGTACGGCGACTCGCCGTAGACGCGCCGGAACTCGCGGCTGAGGTGCCCGGCCGACATGTGCACGCCACGGGCCAGCGCCTCGACGTCGAGTGGCCGGGCGTACTCCCGGTCGATCCGGTCGCGCACCCGGCGCAGCCGCGCCAGGTCGCCCAGGTGCTGCTCCTGCCTCACACTTCCTGCCTCAGCACTGACGGTCACCCGCGCGATGCTGCCACAGCCCACCGACATCGCCCAGCCACACGCCCGGGGCAGGGCGGGACCGCCCGAGCCGTATGCCGCCGGGCTATCTGCCGGCCGGCGCGAGTCGCGCGTTGGGCATGTGGACGACGCGCAGGAAGGCCGGCAGCCGCCACGGCCGAGGCCCGCCGATGACGACGTCGCGGCGCAACGCGGCGACGGCGGTACTGGTCCGGCCGAACAGCATCAGGTTGAACCGGGCCGGACGGAACCGCACCCGCACGTCGACCGGATCGTCAGGCGCGGCGAGCCGGACCCGCCGGTCGTCGAGCACGATCGTCGCGCTCGGCGTGTACGCCGAGCTGAACCGCACCGCGATCGGCCGCTTCGGCATCGGCCCCGAGGTGTTCAGCAGAACGCCGTAGTCGTGCTGCAGCATGCCCAGGAAGAACTGGTCCCAGTACAGCGCGGCGTGCTCGTCCGGCATCGGCCATGGACGCCGCATCGCGCGGGCCATGTCCCAGCCATGCACCACCAGCTCGTTGACCAGGTGTGCCAGCAGTCCGCAGACCGTGACCCGCGCGTCGCCCAGCCACCGTACGGTCGTCTCGGGCGGCAGCTGAGCGGTCACCGACAGGATCGTGTCGGTCGCCTCGTCGAGCAGGTCGGCGAGGCGACCGGGGTCACGTTCGGGGAAGTGCCGCAGCACGTGGTCGTTGACGTCGGCGACGGTGTCGACGTTCGCGGCGGCGAGGAGCGCGCCGATGTCGGGCACCGGTAGTGGCGGGCCGGTGTCCTCGACGAGAGTCACGTACAGCATCGCGATGCTCAGCACGTGCGCGGCGGAGTCCGCCACCGTCCAGTCGCGGGTCGCCATCGCGGTCGGGTCGCTGTCGACGGTCAGCAGGGAGCGGAACCGGTCGCTGCTGAGCCGCAACGCCGTCCGGGCGAGCGTCCAGCGCTGCGCAGGCACGACATAGCTCATCGGAGCATCCTCGCGCTGCCGGTGTCGGCGGAGTTCTTTCAGATTGCGCGGTTCAGCCGCCGTCGCGGGCAAGTTGGGGCTGGCGGGCGTCGTACCTGTTGGCGACGCGGACGAGGGTGCGCAGCATGATGCGGACGAACCGGTCGAAGCCTCGGTCGGGCAGCAGCCGCCGGGCAGCCAGGATCGCCTTCGCGCCGCGGCCGACGGGGTAGCGGGTCCGTGGCCGGCGGGCCCGCACCGCTCTGGCGACGGCGTCGGCGACCACCGAGGGCGGCGACGCCGGACCGCCGTCCTCGACGGCGAAGATGGCCGCGCTGCGGGCCGCCTGGTCGGCGTACGGGCCGTGCCCCGAGGTGGCGAGCAGGTGCTGACCGGCGATGGCGGGCCATTCGGTGGCGATCGCACCGGGCTGGATGACGACCACGTCGATGCCGAGCGGGGCGAGTTCCATCCGCATCGAGTCGCTGAGTCCTTCGACGGCGAACTTGGTGGCGTGGTACCAGGCGCCGAGCGGCTCGTAGATCTTCCCGCCGACCGACGAGATGTTGACGATGCGTCCGCTGCCCTGGCGGCGCATCTGCGGCAGCACCAGTTGCGCCAGCCGGGCCAGGCCGAACACGTTGACGTCGAACTGGCGGCGGGCCTCGTCCAGCGGCACGTCCTCGACGGCGCCGAACGAGCCGTAGCCGGCGTTGTTGACCAGTACGTCGATCCGACCGGATTCGGCGAGCACCTGCTCGACGAGGTTGACCAGTGCGGCGTCGTCGGTGATGTCGGCCCGGACGGGCCGGATGCCGACGTCGGCCAGCGGGGTGATCCGGTCGAGCCGGCGGGCGACGGCGTAGACCCGGTAGCCCATGGCGTTCAGTTTGCGGGCGGTGGCCTCGCCGATGCCGGAGGAGGCGCCGGTGACGATGGCGACCTTGTCGCTCATGATCTCTCCCTGCAGGTAACCAACTGGATAGTTACATAATCCGGCCACACCCCGCAGCTGTCAACCAACTAGTTGGTCTTCGGTAGGCTGGCGGCATGGCCCGCGACTCCACCGCCACCAAGCAGCGGATCCTCGACGCCGCCACCGTCGAGTTCGCCGCCCACGGACTGGCCGGCGCCCGGGTCGACCGGGTGGCCGAGCGCGCCGGCGCCAACAAGCAGCTGATATACGCGTACTTCGGCAGCAAGGAACGACTCTTCGACACCACCCTCGCCACCCATCTGGAGCGGTTCATCGAAGCGGTACCGTTCGACGCCGACGACCTGCCCGGCTACGCCGCCGCGATGTTCGACTTCGGCGTCGCGCACCCGGACCTGCTCCGACTGCTGCAGTGGCACACCCTCGAGCGCCCCGGCGAGCTCACCCGGATGGAGCAGAACCACCACTCGACGCGACGCAAACTGGCCGCCCTGGCCGAGGCCCAGGCCGCCGGCCGGGTCGACAACACGCTCCCGCCCGCCGAACTGCTCGCCGTCGTCCTCGCCGTCGCCCGGGCGTACGACGATCCGGCACCGACGTCGATGGACGTGCGCCGGGCCAGCGTGGCGACCGCAGTCCGCCGACTCGTCACCCCTGGCCCGGAACCGTCGAGGTGAGGCTGGCGCACGTCAAAACCGAAAATGAGGTGCGTCAGCCTCACCTCGACGCGTCGCGGCAGATGATCTCGCCGTGCAGGATGGCGAACCAGCCGTCGGGCGCGGCGGCCCAGCGGAGCCAGCCGGCGGAGAGGCGTTGCAGGTCGGCGGGGGTGGCGGTGCCGGCGGCGAGGATCTGCCGGGCCATCTCGGAGGCGACGATGCGCTCCGCCCACATGGTCCCCCACCAGCGGCGGTCCTCGTCGGTGGCGTAGCACCAGGCGGAGGCGCCGGGCGTGACGTCGCTGAATCCGGCGGCCCGTGCCCAGGAGAGCAGGCGGCGGCCGGCGTCCGGTTCGCCGCCGTTGGCGCGGGCGGTCGCCTGGTAGAGCGCGAGCCATTCGTCGAGCTCGGGTACGGCCGGGTGCCAGGCGAAGCGGTCGTAGTCACTGTCGCGGGCCGCGACCACTCCCTCGGGCCGGCAGACGCGGCGCATCTCGGCGAGCGCGCGGACCGGGTCGCCGACGTGCTGCAGGACCTGGTGGGCGTGGACCACGTCGAACGCGTCGTCGGGGAACGGCAGCTCGTGTACGTCGGCCGTGGTGAAGTCGACAGTGGTGACGCCCCGGGCCCGCGCCTCGGCGCGGGACAGTGACAGCGCTTCGTCGGTGACCTCGGTGGCGGTGACCCGGCCGGGGGCGACGAGCGCGGCGAGGTCCATCGTGATGGTGCCGGGACCGGCGCCGATGTCGAGCAACGCCTGGCCGGGCCGCAGGTGCGGCAGCAGGTACGCGGCCGAGTTCTCGGCGGTACGCCAGCGGTGGGAGCGCAGCACCGACTCGTGATGCCCATGCGTGTATACGGCTGACATGCCCCGACGATAGACACGCCGTCTCGTAATTCGGGAGCATCTTCCCACATTATGGTCACCAGGGATCGCAGCGGTACGCGGCTCAGCTGGCCCGGGGCGGCCGGTTCTCCTGAATCCACCGCTCGACATCGGCCTTCAACCACACCGGACCTTGCGCCAGCCGCGCTACCGGATCGGGGAATCCTTTGGACCGGCTGACCACGTACGCCCGCTGCTTGCTCACCGGCTTCTCGGGCGTGCCCAGCATCGCGCGCAACTCCGAGGTGCCGACCAGGTCCACTCAACAGACGCTAAGGAGTTGCCCTAGGGCATTGCCTTCAGGCAACTGATGATTCACGCTATCGGGTATGACTGGCAGGGGTGACGGCCGACGGGCCGGGACGTACTACGGGAGAGCTGCCCGGACGGCGGGCACCAACGCGCAGGCCGGCGGGACGGCCCTGCTGCGTCGGCAAGTGGGACGGTGCCTGGCGGCGTTGCGGTACGAGGCCGGGCTGTCCCAGGACGTCGCCGCCGACAAGCTGCGACGCGGCAACAGCACGCTCTGGCGGATCGAAGCCGGCGACCCGCGGGTCCGCTGGAGTCAAGCGGACATGTCGGCGATGTGCCGGCTGTACCGGGCCGACGACGAAACCCGGGAACGGCTGCTCGCCCTCGCGGCGGAGATCGACCGCCCCAGCGGCGGGCGCTGGTGGCACGACGAGCTGGCCGGAGTGCCGATCGACGCCGATCCGTACCCGGTGTTCGAACAGTCCGCGACGCTCGTCCGCTGCTACGGCCAGGCGACGCTGCCGGACCTGCTACAGACCCCCGGGTACGCCGAGGCGCTGCTGCGGTGCCCGGCCGGTCTGCGCAGCGACGACGACATCGCCGCCCGCCTCGCCCAGCTGGCGGCGCGGCAGCGGCACCTGCTGACCCACCCGCATCCGCCGGCGGTGCAGGCGATCGTCAACGAGGGCGCACTGCGGCGTACCGTCGGCGACGACGCGACGACGCGGGCGCAACTCGACCACCTGCGGGTGCTCGCGATCAGGCCGGGAATCTCGGTACGGCTGCTGCCGCTGGCCGGCGGCGCGCACGCCGGCATGACCAACCCGTTCACCCTGCTGCGCTTCGCTGCCGCCACGACGGTCCCCGGACGGCAACCGGCCGGGTCGGGGCTGGTCCGTCTCGGCACCGTGACCGGGACGATGTACCTCGACCAGCCGGCGCACGTCACCGCGTACGAGCGGGTCTGGTCCGGCCTGGCCGCCCGCGCGCAGCCGATACCCGACGGCAACGGGACAGCAAAGTGACCGAAACCACAAGCGCGTCTACTCCGGGGTGACTCACCAACGGTGAGGCGCACCTAGGGTTCCGCCGCCGCCGGGCAGCCAGAGACGGGCAGCCGGGGACGGGACAGGTCCGAGAGGTGCAGGCGTCGGACCCGCCAGCATGGCGGGGGTGGCGTTCCACGGCGGGACAAAAGCCCGGGAGGCAGCCGAATGTCTGGCTGTGCCTCAGCCAGGCCCTCATTCGGAGGTGCCCCGTGGGCTTCCACCACCACCATCACCATCAGCACCGCGACCAGCAGCCCAGCGACCAGCCCGAACTGCACGGCAACTACGGCCCGGAGGCGGCGTACGCGGTCGCCCGCGAGGCCGAACTGCCTACCACCAAGTGGGAAGAGGAGATCGCCCGGGGCCTGGAGTACGGCCTGCCCGGTGCCGACTCGATCGTCGACAAGCGGATCCCGACGTTCTCCCGTGGCGAGCTGCCGCACTTCGCCGGGATCAACACCTTCCTGAAGGCACCGTACGTCGAGGACGTGCGCCGCTGCGGCGAGTACGACGTGGCGGTGCTCGGCGCACCGTTCGACGGCGGCACGACGTACCGCTCGGGGACCCGGTTCGGGCCGCAGGGCATCCGCAAGATCTCCGCGCTGTACGGGCCGTACTCGTTCGAACTCGGCGTCGACCTGCGTGAGTCGATCACGATCGCCGACCTCGGTGACGTCTTCACCATCCCGGCGAACATCGAGAAGACCTTCGACCAGATATCCAAGGCGGTCAGCCACGTCTACTCCTCCGGGGCGTTCCCGGTGGTGCTCGGCGGTGACCACTCGATCGGCTACCCGACGGTGCGCGGCGTCGCCGAACACCTCGACGGCAACCTGGGCATCATCCACTTCGACCGGCACGTCGACACCCAGGAGACCGACCTCGACGAGCGGATGCACACCACCCCGTGGTTCCACGCCACCGACATCCCGAACGTACCGCCGAAGAACCTGGTGCAGATCGGCATCGGTGGCTGGCAGGCACCCCGCCCCGGAGTCAAGGTCGGCCGGGAACGCGGCACCACGATCATGACGGTCACCGACTGCGTCGAGATGGGCATCGAGGCCGCCGCCGAAAAGGCACTCGAGGTCGCCTGGGACGGCGCCGAGGCGGTCTGGCTCTCGTTCGACGTGGACTGCCTGGACGCCGCGTTCGTGCCCGGCACCGGCTGGCCCGAACCGGGCGGTTTCCTCCCCCGCGAGGTGCTCAAGTTCATCCAGCTGATCGCCGAGAAGCCCCTCGCGGGCATCGAGGTGGTGGAGTGCTCGCCGCCGTACGACAACGCCGACATCACCTCGCTGATCGCCACCCGCGTCATCTGCGACACCCTCGGCTGCCTGGTCCGCGCCGGGCACCTGCCGCGCCACTGAGCCACCGCGACGCAGATTCCCCGTAATCCCCTTTCGCAGGAGGACATAGAGATGCGACGTACACCCAGGATTTCCCGCCACTCCCCCACCCGGGCGATCGTGGCGGCGGTCTGTGCGACGACAGTGCTGGTCACCGCCGCCAGCTGCGGCAACGACGGTTCCACCGCCGACGGCGACGGTGCGACCACCGTACGGTTGGGGTTCAGCGCCTGGCCGGGCTGGTTCCCCTGGCAGGTCGCCGAGGAGCAGGGGCTGTTCGAAGACAACGGCGTCGACGTCGAGCTGACCTACTTCGACAGCTACACCGACAGCCTGACCGCGCTGGCCACCGGCAACCTGGACGCCAACAGTCAGACCCTCAACGACACCCTGTCGTCGGTGAGCGGCGGCGCGACGCAGACCGTGGTGCTGGTCAACGACAACTCGACCGGCAACGACCAGATCATCGCCGCGCCGGGGATCGACTCGGTGGCCGACCTGGCCGGTAAGCGGGTGGCGATCGAGGAGGGTACGGTCGACCACTACCTGCTGCTGTTGGCGCTGGCCGAGGCCGGGCTGAGCGCCGACGATGTCGAGATCAGCCCGCTGCTGACCGACGCGGCCGCCGCCGCGTTCCTGGCCGGGCAGGTCGACGCGGTGGGCGCGTTCGCCCCGTTCACCACGACCGCGCTGGGCCGCGAGGGCAGCCGGGCGATCGCCACCTCGGCCGACTTCCCCGGCGCGATCCCGGACCACCTGGTGTTCGACTCGGCGTTCGTGGCCGCGCATCCGGAACAGGTCCAGGCGGTGGTGGACACCTGGTTCGACACCCTGGACTGGATCGCCGCCAACCCGGACGAGGCGGTCGAGATCATGGCGGCGCAGGCCGGGGTCAGCGTCGAGGACTACCGCACGTACGACGCCGGGACGACAATTTTCGACCTGGCCGACAACCAGGCGGCGTTCGAGCCGGGCGACACCCCGGCCAACCTGGATTTTCAGGCCCGCTCGATCGCCGAGTTCCTGGTCGAGACCGGCCTGGTCGACGAGGCACCGCCGCTGGACGGGCTGCTCGACGGACAGTTCGTGGCGGCGGTCTCGCCGTGACCGTCACCCGGGAGCCGGCTGCGGCCACCGATAGTGCGGACCGGGCGTCGTGGGGGCCGCTCCCCCGGCGGCGTCCGGCCCGCCGGGTGCCGGCGCTGCTGGCCATCCGGACGCCGATTCCGGCGGCCGGTCGCTGGACGCTGACGGTCGCCTCGATCGTGGTGCCGCTGGCCGCCTGGCAGATCGGCAGCGTGCTGGTCGACGGTCGACCGGACTTCCTGCCGTCACCGCTGGAGTCGGTGGCGGCCGGGGTGGAGATGGCCCGGACCGGTCAGTTGTGGACCGACATCGCCGCTACGGTCGGCCGGGTGCTGCGCGGCTTCGGGCTGGCGGTGGCGGTGTCGGTGCCGCTCGGCCTGCTGATGGGCAGTTTCCAGGCCGGTCGGGCGGCGCTGGAGCCGATGATCGGCCTGCTGCGCTACCTGCCGGCCAGCGCGTTCATCCCGTTGCTGATCATCTGGCTGGGGCTCGGCGAGCCGTCCAAGGTGGCGTTGATCTTCATCGCGACGGTCTTCTTCAACACCCTGATGACCGCCAACGTGGTCCGGACCGTGCCGGCCGGGCTGATCGACGTGTCGTACACCCTCGGTGCCCGCCGGTTCGAGGTGCTGCGCAAGGTTATCGTGCCGCACTCGCTGCCCGGCATGATCGACTCGATCCGGGTCAACGCGGCGGCGGCGTGGAACTTCGTGGTGGTCGCCGAGCTGATCAACGCCCAGTCCGGGCTGGGCTACCGGATCGTCCGGTCGCAGCGGTTCAACCAGCTCGACAACATCTTCGCCGTACTGATCGTGATCGCCCTGATCGGGGTGGCGATCGACCTGGCGTTGCGGACCACCCGCGACCGGGTTGGAAGGTGGGCAGCGTGAAAGCAGCGGAAGCCGGGTCAGTAGCCCCGACCACCGACGCACCGCTGGTGTGTCTCGACGGCGTCGGCAAGGACTTCCGGGCCGCCTCGGGCGGGTCGCTGCACGCGCTCGACGGCGTGGATCTGGCGGTACGCCGGGGCGAGTTCGTCTGCCTGGTCGGCGCCTCCGGGTCGGGCAAGTCGACCCTGTTGTCGCTGATTGCCGGGCTGTCCACACCGAGCCGGGGCACCGTGCTGCTCGACGGCGTGCCGGTCACCGGGCCGGGTCCGGACCGAGGGCTGGTGCTGCAGAGCGGTGCGGTGTACCCGTGGCGGACGGTGGAACGCAACGTCGCGTTCGGGCTGGAGCTGCTGCCGATCAGTCGGGCCGAACGGGCCCGTCGGGTCGCCTGGTACCTGGCCGAGACCGGGCTGGCCGGGCTGCGGCACGCGCTGCCCAAACAGCTCTCCGGCGGGCAGCGCCAGCGGGTGGCGATCGCCCGAGCGCTGGCCTGTGAGCCGCAGGTGCTGCTGCTCGACGAGCCGTTCGGTGCCCTCGACGTGCAGACCAAGGAGGACATGCAGTTGTTCGTCCGCCGGGTGTGGGCCGACACCGGCACCACCGTGGTGATGGTGACCCACGACGTAGAGGAGGCGGTCTTCCTCGGCCAGCGGGTGGTGGTGCTGGCCAGCGACCCGGGCCGGGTCGCCGCCGACCTGCCGGTGCGGCTACCGCCGGACCGCGACGGGAGCCCCAGGGACCTGGCCGTCAAACGACTGCCGGAGTTCCTGAGGCTGCGCGCCGAGGTGGAGGACCAAGTCCGCGCCTACCACCAGCGGCACGCCGTCGCCGGATCCGGGGCGTAGGCTGCGTCTTATAAGGATCGCCATGCGAGCCGAGGCCAAGGCGGCGGTCCGGGCAAGGCCCACGTCACTTGATCTTCCAGGCCGGTGACAGAGTTGCACTTGCGGCGGACCCGCGAGATTGTACATGATGGAGCGTTACCGGATCGGCGGATCTCGTTGGCGGCCAACCCGAAGATCTTCATCAGATGTCTTCCGTGGATACTCCGGCCGTTCAGTCCGGGGAGGAACAGGACACCCGGCATGCGAACAGGTGTGCTAGCGTGGCGTTGCCCTTCCGGTGATGACCAAGCCGGTCGGGTCTACCGCCGGGCTGGTGGGAAGTGACGTCTGCGGAGACTGCGTAGGACCGATGGGCGGTATTCCGTCCCTTGCCGTTGATTCGGGTCGGCCGTGGTCGGCGAAGCAGAAACCTCAACCCGTGAGGGTCGAATCTCCCTGCTTCAGCAGGGAGAGATGTCAATCTGTGGCTTGACGGCGCGAACACCGCACCGCAAGAGCTATCGACACGATGCCGAGGTTGGAACCGACCGACAGGCAGAGAGGACCAAAAAGGTGCGAGAAAGAGAAAACGGGGCGGGGTACAGGCTCAGCACCGCGAAACGGGTAGCGGTCTCCCTGACCCTTGCGCTCATTTCGACCTTCGGTGTTGTCACGGTCACCGCCACACCGGCGCTCGCGCTGCCGACGAACTGCAACGCTACCCCCGGGACCGCCACCTACGGGGTCATGTGTCGGGGTGGCACAGGCTTCTACCGTGCCTGGACCAAGTGCATCCACCGGAACTCGGGCACGACGAAGACCGCCTACGGCAACGGCGTGGGCATCGGCGGGTACTCCAAGGCGAACTGCGGGTCCAACTACCGCATCAGCAAAACCGACCGCGGGGTGACCAAGAGCAACTATCTCCCCCCGAACTGGTAGTCACGACCGTACCCATAGACCCCGACCGACAGTCTCCAGCGAGATGCTGGTCGTAACCCTGGATGCTGCCAGTGGCTCTGCCCGAGGATGAACAAGTCGGGCAGAGCCACTGGCAGGCCCGGGGGTAGATCACCCCTCGGCGAGAAGCTGCGCGACACCCGCCACAGCTGGCTGGCACTGCCGTACCACTGCCGGACGCGGTGGTGTGCCGCGCGGCCGGCGTCCGGGACCGAGCAGGCGCGTTATGTGCACGCCCGCAGCGTAGGGCTTCAGCCGGTCGGTTCACGGCGGCGGGCACCGGGGCCGGGGCGGGGCAGTACGTCTCGCGGGTCGGCGACGTCGTGGCCGGCGGTGCAGCGCATCGTGACGCCGACCTCGGCGCCGCAGTCGCGGTGGGCCACGGCCAGCGGCGGGCCGTCCGGGTCGGCGCAGTACCGATCGCCCCACTGCAGCAGCGCGACCAGCACCGGCCACAGGTCGAGCCCTTTGCCGGTGAGCCGGTACTCGTAGCGTTGCCGCTCCCCCGGCTCCTGGTACGGGTGCCGGCGCAGCAGACCCTGGTCGACCAGCATGGTGAGCCGGTTGGTCAGCACCTGACGGGGGACGCCGGTGCGTTCGCGCATCTGGTCGAAGCGCCGTACCCCGTTGAAGACCTCGCGGAGCACGACGACGGTCCACCGCTCGCCGATGATCTCCATGGTGCGGGCGATGGTGCAGTTGTCGATGGACCAGTCGAGTGCGGTAGGTCTCACCCCGACCAGGCTAGGTCTCGTTGACAGACCTAGCAACCGGCTGCCAGGCTGCGTCCATGACACAGACTCAGCAGCCGACGCCGGACGCGGCGCAGCGCAGTCGCACCTTCTCGTGGACCGACCCCGCCACGGTGCGGTTGGCGGCGTTGAACGGCCTCGACGGGCTGGGCCAGTTGCAGGCGATGGCGTCCGGTGAGATCCCCGCCCCACCGGTGATGGTGATGCTGGGCCTCGAAGGGTTGGAGCCCGAGCACGGCCGGGTGGTCACCGTGCTGACCCCGCAGGAGTTCCACTACAACGCCCTGGGCACGGTGCACGGCGGCATCATCTCGACCCTGCTGGACACCGCGGCCGGCTGCGCGGTGCACTCGGTGCTGCCGGCCGGGACGAGCTACACCTCGATCGACCTGAACGTGAAGTTCCTTCGCCCAGTGACGCTCGCCTCCGGCACGCTGCGCTGCGAGGGCACCGTGGTGCAGCGCGGGCGGCGCACCGCGTACGCCGAGGCGAAACTGACCGACGCCGCCGGCCGGCTGGCCGCCCACGCCACCTCGTCCTGCCTGCTGTTCGAGCTGCCACCGACCGAGTGACGACCGCCGACAGGGAGTCAGGCCGGCTGGGTCACACCGACAGCAGTTGGCGGACCGACTCGTCGCGCAGGTCCTCCTTGTCGCCGGCCCGGACCACCTCACCGGCGTCGAGGATGACGAACCGGTCGGCCAGCCGCAGCGCCAGTTCGAGATACTGCTCGACCAGCAGGATCGCCAGCCCGGCCTCGGTGTGCAGCCGTTCGATCGCCTCCTCGATCTCGATGATGATCGATGGCTGGATGCCTTCGGTCGGCTCGTCGAGCAGCAGCATCTTCGGCCGGGTGACCAGGGCGCGGGCGATCGCCAACTGCTGCTGCTGGCCGCCGGAGAGGAACCCGGCCCGGCGGCGCAGCAGCCCGCGCAGCGCCGGGAACAGGTCCAGTGCCTCGTCGACCGCCGCCTTGTCGGTCCGCGCCGCCTCGACCGCCACCTGCAGGTTCTCGGCAACGGTCAGCTGCGGGAACGTCTCGTGGCCCTGCGGGACGTAGCCGAGACCGAGCCGGACCCGTTCGTGGGTACGCAGCTTGGTGATGTCGCGGCCTTCGAAGGTCACCCGGCCGGAGCGCACCGGCAGCACCCCGGTGATCGCCTTCAGCAGAGTCGTCTTGCCGACCCCGTTGCGGCCCATCACGCAGACCAGCGACCCGGCCGGGGCCTGCAGGTCGACCCCGAACAGCACCTGGGCCCGACCGTACGCGACGTCGAGCGACTCGACGGTCAACATGGCACTCACGACGACGCCTCCTGAGCGGCTGACGGTCCGGCAGCAGCCGACGGTGCGGAAACAGCCGACGGTACGGCGGGTTCGGCGCCGTCCTCGCCGGAGCGACCCAGGTAGACCTGCTGCACGCGCGGGTCGGCCTGCACCTGCGCGACGGTGCCCTCGCAGAGCAGTCGGCCCTCGTGCAGCACGGTGACGGTGCTGGCGAACCGGCGCAGGAACTCCATGTCGTGCTCGATCACCATCACCGTGTGGTCCTTGGCGACCTCACGCAGCAGCTCACCGGTGCGGTCCCGTTCGCTGCGGCTCATCCCGGCCACCGGCTCGTCGAGCAGCAGCAGACTGGGCTGCTGCACGATCAGCATGCCGATCTCCAGCCACTGGCGCTGCCCGTGGGAGAGCACCCCGGCCGGCCGGTACGCCAGGTCGGTCAGGCCGGTGGTGTCCAGCGCCCGGGACACCTGGTCGGAGACGCCCCGTCGGCGACGCAGCAGGCCGACCATCCGCCGGCGGAAACTGGCCGCCAGGTCGAGGTTTTCCAGCACGGTGAGCTGCTCGAAGACCACCGATGTCTGGAACGTCCGGCCGATGCCGAGCCGGACGATCCGGTGCTCGCGGCGGCCGACCAGCTCCTGACCGTTGAACCGCACCGACCCGGACGCCGGGCGGGTCCGGCCGGTGACCACGTCGATCAGGGTGGTCTTGCCGGCACCGTTCGGGCCGATCAGGAAGCGCAGCTCCCCCGGCTCGACTGTCAGGTCGAGGTCGCTGATCGCCCGGAAGCCGTCGAAGACGACGTCGAGGCCGCGTACCTCCAGTTTGCCGCTCACGGTTTCGCACCTCCGACCCCGACGGTGGTCTCCGCCGGTCGCCCGGCGGCGTCGGTGGCCGCGCCTTCCGTGGCGGCCGCCGGGGAGACCGGTGCGGCCGGTCCGGCACGGCCGGGCCAGCGGTGCCGTACCGCCGCCCAGCCATCGGCGAGTAGCCCGGCGAGGCCGCGCGGCGCCCACATCATCACCGCGATGAACAGGCCACCGAGCAGATAGAGCCAGCCGGACGGCCACTGCTCGCTGAGCACCGTACTGCCGTAGTTGAACAGAATCGCCCCGCCGACCGCACCGACCAGCGAGAACCGCCCGCCGATGGCGACCGCGACCAGCATCTCGATCGACGGTACGACGCCGAGGTCGGCGGGGCCGAGGATGCCGACCACCGGCACGAACAGCGCGCCGGCGATCCCGGCCATGGCCGCCGACAGCGCGTACACGATGGTCTTCACCACGGCCGGGTCGTAGCCGAGGAACCGGACCCGGTCCTCGCCGTCGCGGATGGCGACCAGCAGCTTGCCGAACCGGCTGTGGGTGAGCTGCCAGGCGGCGAGGAACACCAGGCCGAGCGCGCCGACGGCGACGTAGTAGACGATCCGTTTCTGCGCCGGGTCGTACAGGTCGAGGCCGAAGAAGAACTGCACGTTGGTCAGGCCGTTGGTGCCGCCGGTAAGGCCCTGCTGGCCGACCAGCAGGATCACGAACGCGGCGGCCAGGGCCTGGGACAGTACAGCGAAGTAGGCGCCGCGCACCCGCTGGCGGAACACCAGGGTGCCCAGGATCAGCGCCACCACGGTGGGCAGCACCACCACCATGACCAGGGCGAACGCCGGGTTGCGGAACGGCCCCCAGATGGCCGGCAGGGTCTCCACGCCGCTCCACACCATGAAGTCGGGCAGATTGCCCTCGCCGGCGTCGGCGAGTTTGAGGTGCATGCCCATCGCGTAGCCGCCGAGGCCGAAGAACACGCCCTGGCCGAGGGTCAGCATGCCGCCGCGCCCCCAGGCCAGGTAGATGCCGACCGCGACGATCGCGTAGCAGAGGTACTTGGCCAGCAGGTCGAGCCGGAACGGGCTGAGCACCAGCGGTGCCACGACCAGCAGCAGCACGCCGACGGCGACGAAGCCGACCGGTCCGGGCCAGCGGACGGCCGGGCGGGCGGCGAAGCGGGCCGTCGGCCGGGCGGCGGGGTCGGCAGTCCGGGCGGCGCTCATGTCAGCGCCCGGGAACGGAGGACGAACATGCCCTGCGGACGGAACTGGAGGAAGGCCACGATCACCGCGAAGACCACCACCTTGGCCAGACTCGCATCGGTCCAGAATTCGACGAAGCTGTTGATCACGCCGAGGGCGACCGCCGCGATCACCGCCCCGCGCAGCTGTCCGAGCCCCCCGGCGACGACGACGAGGAACGCGTCCACGATGTAGTAGGTGCCCAGCGACGGGCCGACCGGGCCGATCAGGGTGAGCGCCACCCCGGCGACGCCGGCCAGGCCGGAGCCGATGAAGAAGGTGAGCTGGTCGACCCGCTGGGTGGCCACCCCGGTCACCGCGGCCAGCTCCCGGTTCTGCATCACCGCCCGCATCCGTCGGCCGTAGGACAGTTTGCTCAGGTAGAGGGAGATCGCCACCACGCAGCCGACCGCGAGGGTCATGATGAAGATCCGGTTGTACGGCAGCTGTACGCCGGCCACGTCGATCCCGCCGGTCAGCCAGCCGGGCGCGGTGACCTGCACGTTGGGCGCACCGAAGATGTCCCGGGCCAGTTGCTGCAGGATCAAACTGACCCCGAAGGTGAGCAGCAGGGTGTCCAGCGGCCGGCCGTAGAACCGCCGGATCACCAGTCGTTCCAGGATCAGGCCCATGGTGCCGGCGATGAGGAACGCGACCGGCAGGGCGGCCGGGACGGCCTGCGCCCCGACCAGCCCCTGCATCATGTACGCGGTGTAGGCGCCCGCCAGGATGAACTCCCCGTGGGCCATGTTGATGACGCCCATCTGTCCGAAGGTGAACGTCAGTCCCAGCGCGATCAGGAGCAGCACCGCTCCGATGCTCGCGCCGATGACCAGTTGGTTGAGTACCGCCATGGCGGGCACCTCCCTCCGCTTGCTACCGGCCTGTTACGACAGGCCTTCGGCCCAGTCGTAGCCGGTCAGGTACGGGTCCGGCTTGATCGGTTCGCCGGAGTTCCACACCTCCTGGATCTGGCCGTCGGGCTGCACCACGCCGATCCTGGCTGTCTTGTAGACGTGCTGGTTGTCGCCGTCGATGGTGACGGTGCCTTCCGGGGCCTCGATGCTGATCCCGCCAGCGGCCTCCTTGACCGCCTCGACGTCGGTGCTGCCGGCCGCCTCGACCGCCGCCGCCCACAGGTAGACCGCGTTGTAGCCGGCCTCCATCGGGTCGGAGGTGACCTTCTCCGCGCCGTACTTGGCCTTGAACGCCTCGACGAAGGCGGTGTTCCGCTCGCCTTCGGTGGTCTGGTAGTAGTTCCAGGCCACCAGGTGGCCGGCGACGTTGTCCGGACCGATGCCGACGACCTCCTCCTCGGCGACGCTGACAGACACGGTCGGCATCGTCTCGGCGGTGACGCCGACGCTGGTCAACTGCTTGAAGAAGGCGACGTTGCTGTCGCCGTTGAGGGTGTTGAACACCGCGTCGGGCTGGGCCTGCTGCAGCTTGTTGACCACGGTGCTGTACTCGGTGTGGCCCAGCGGGGTGTACTCCTCGCCGACGATCTGCATGCCGTTGGCCTCGGCGTACGCGGTGATGATCTTGTTGGCGGTACGCGGGAAGACGTAGTCGCTGCCGACCAGGAAGATCGTCTGGTGACCCTGCTCGGCGAGGTAGTCCAGGGCCGGGACGATCTGCTGGTTGGTGGTGGCCCCGGTGTAGAAGATGTACTCGGAGCTCTCCAGCCCTTCGTACTGCACCGGGTACCACAGCAGCGCCTTGTTGCGCTCGAAGACCGGCAGCATCGCCTTGCGGCTGGCCGACGTCCAGCCACCGAAGACGGTGGCGACCTTGTCCTGGGATATGAGCTTCTGCGCCTTCTCGGCGAAGGTGGGCCAGTCCGACGCGCCGTCCTCGACGACGGGTTCGATCTGCTTGCCCAGCACGCCACCGGCGGCGTTGATCTCCTCGATCGCGAGCAACTCTGCGTCGCGTACGGTGACCTCGCTGATCGCCATGGTGCCGCTCAGCGAGTGCAGGATACCGACCTTGATGGTGTCGGAGTCACCGCCGCCACCGGCCGAGGACGTGGGGTCCTCTGCGCAGGCGGTCGCGGCAACCAATGTCGACAATATACAGAGTGCGGCGAGGCCGCCCCGGAAGCGTCGTGGCATCCAACTCCCCTTCAGCCGAAGTCGTGGTGCCACGAAACGTAGGGAGGCCGAGTTTCATAAATCTTGACCCATCGATTTCCAACGCGTTAAGCCCGTCTCACAACGAACCTGAACGGCTGTGCGGTCGACAGACCGGACGGACACGGTGGACGGGCCACACACGACGAAGGTCCCGTGGCCGACCAGCCACGGGACCCGTATCTCATCGTTCGCGAAGTGCCGCGACAGGACTCACCGGCCGCGGGCGCGCCGCTCCTCCCGCCGGGCCTCGAATCGGGACGCCGTGGTGTCCAGTTGGGTCATCTGCGCGGCGATCTGGTCCCGGGCCGCCTCGCCGTCGGCGTCCAGCCCGGTGACGTTCCAGATGTCCCACTGGCGCAGCACCGGCGCAAGCACCTCGTCGCGGTGCTGCCGCAGGTCGTAGATGCCGGCCATGGCGATCGCCACCGACTTTCGGGCGAAACCCTCGATGCCCACGCCCGGCATCTGGAAGTCGGCGACCACGTCCGCCACCGCCCGCATCGCCTGACTCGGCGCCAGTTCGAACGCCGCGCCGAGCAGGTTGCGGTAGAACATCATGTGCAGGTTCTCGTCGGCGGCGACCCGGGCCAGCAGCCGCTCACAGAGCGGGTCACCGGTGGCCCGGCCG
Organism: Solwaraspora sp. WMMD792; assembly: GCF_029626105.1. Taxonomy (NCBI): domain Bacteria; kingdom Bacillati; phylum Actinomycetota; class Actinomycetes; order Micromonosporales; family Micromonosporaceae; genus Solwaraspora; species Solwaraspora sp. WMMD792. Next base: position 1,643,803 of record NZ_JARUBH010000009.1, on the reverse strand, counting down.
GTGTTGCGGTGCGAGATCCGGGTGGCCAGCTCCTGGAACGACACGTACGCCAGCGAGTGCAGCACCTCGTCGTCGTGCTGGTTGGCGTACCCGTTGGACATGTGCACCATCCGGGCCCGCTCCAGCGCGACCGGATCCACCGCCCGGGTGACGGTGAGGTAGTCCCGGATGGCGATGCCGTGCCGACCCTCCTCGGCGGTCCACCGGTGCACCCAGGTGCCCCAGGCGCCGTCGCGACCGAACAGGGTGGCGATCTCGCGGTGGTACGAGGGCAGGTTGTCCTCGGTGAGCAGGTTGACGATCAGAGCGGTACGGGCGACGTCCGGAATCTGCGTGTCCTCCGGCGACCACGGTTCACCGCCGAGCAGGCCGTCGAAGGTCCGCCCGTCGCTCCACGGCACGTACTCGTGGGGAAACCACTCCTTGGCCAGGCCGAGGTGTCGGTCGAGGTTCTCGGCGACCACCGGTTCGAGCTCGACGAGCAGCGCGGTCTGGGACATCGGGGTGGTGGTGGCGACGGTCAACGACGTTCTCCCTACCGGGGGTAACCTACGACTGCGTAACTTACGCAACCGTAGGTTATGTCGCGCCGCACCGCCACTCTCCCCGACGATCTTGCGGCTATCACCGCCGTATGTCCGCTATGTCGACCGGCCGGTCACCACCGGTCGGAGGTCCGCTGACGGCGGTGACCAGGCGTCCGCAGCTGCCGACACCTGATCCCCCGAACGGATGTCCTTGACGCTGTCCGACTCACCGTCGACCCCGAGGAACCAGACGTACGGGATGTCACGGCGCTGCGCGTACCGGATCTGCTTGCCGAACTTGGCCGCCGACGGCGACACCTCCGCGGCGATCCCCCGCCGACGCAGCGCGTCGGCCACCCGGTTGCCGGCCGGCCGGTCGGACTCGGCCGGCAGCGCCACCAGTACGCAGGTCGGCACCGGCCGGGAGATGGCCAGCGCGTCGGCGCCGAACAGCAGCCCCAGCAGCCGGGACACCCCGATCGAGATGCCCACGCCAGGGAAGCGGTCCGCCCCGGCCGAGGCGAGATCGTCGTAGCGGCCACCCGAGCAGATCGAGCCGAACCGCTCGTACCCCTGCAGCTGGGTCTCGTAGACCGTGCCGGTGTAGTAGTCCAGACCCCGGGCGATGCGCAGGTCGGCGACGCACAGGCCGGGCGCGTGCGCGGCCGCCGTCTCCAGCACCGCGACCAGCTCGGTGAGCCCTTCATCGAGCAACGGGTGCTCGACGCCGAGGCCGCGTACCGCGTCGGCGACCGAGACGTCCGGCGCGGAGATCTCCGCCAGCGACAGGCAGGCCTTGGCCTGGCTGTCGCTCGCACCGGCCGTCTCGGCCAGCAGCTCGGCCACCCGCTGCGGGCCGACCTTGTCCAGTTTGTCGATCGCCCGCAGCGCCGCGTCCGGGTCGGTCAGCCCGATCCCCCGGTAGAAGCCCTCGCAGACCTTGCGGTTGTTCACCTGGATCCGCACCGGCGGGATCGGCAGGCTGGCCAGCGCGTCGCCGATGACAAGCGGCAGCTCGGCCTCGTGGTGCGGGGCCAGCTCGTCGCGGTCGACGATGTCGATGTCGGCCTGCAGGAACTCGCGGTAGCGCCCTTCCTGTGGCCGTTCGCCGCGCCACACCTTCTGGATCTGGTAGCGGCGGAACGGGAACTGCAGTTTGCCGGCGTTCTCCAGCACGTAGCGGGCGAACGGCACGGTCAGGTCGAAGTGCAGCCCGAGGGCGTCGTCACCGGCCTGCGCGTCCGGATCGGCCTGCAGCCGGCGCAGCAGGTAGACCTCCTTCGAGGTCTCCCCCTTGCGCAGCAGCTGGTCCAGCGGCTCCACCGCGCGGGTCTCCAGCGGCGCGAACCCGTACAGCTCGAAGGTGTGCCGCAGCCGGTCGATGACGTACTGCTCGATCATCCGCTGCGGGGGCGACCACTCCGGGAAGCCGGAGATCGGCCTGGGCTTGCTCATCAAGGTGTCCTTGTCACAGTCCGGTACGTCGGGCCGGGGCGGCGGTGCAGCCGCCGGCGGCCTCGTGCAGGTGGGGCGCGGCCGCGCGGGCGACCTCCTGGAGATAGGGGTTGCTCATGCGCTCCCGGCCGATGGTGGTGGCCGGGCCGTGGCCGGGCAGCACCACGGTGTCGTCGGCCAACGGCAGGACCTTGTCGCGCAGGCTGGTCAACATCGTCGGCATGCTGCCGCCGGGCAGATCGGTACGGCCGATCGAGCCGGCGAACAGCACGTCACCGGAGAGGCAGACCTGCTCGGCCTCCCAGGGCGAGCCGGCGCCGGGCAGTCGGAACAGCACCGAGCCTCCGGTGTGACCGGGGGCGTGGTCGACAGTGATCTCCAACCCGGCGAGCACCAGCGTGGCACCGTCGGTCAGCTCGGCCACGTCGTCCGGTTCGCTGTACGGCAGCCGGCCGCCGAACATCGCCGCCAGGTCCGCCGACAGGCCCTTCGCCGGGTCGGCCAGCAACTCCCGGTCGCCCGGATGCACGTACGCGGTGATGCCACGCGCCCCACAGACCGGCGCGACCGAGAAGGTGTGGTCAACATGGCCGTGGGTGAGCAGCACCGCCGCCGGATGCAGCCGGTGCTCGGCCAGCACCTGGTCCAGCTGGTCGAGCACCCCGATGCCGGGATCGACGACGACGCACTGCTCACCCGGCCCGGCGGCCACCACGTAGCAGTTGGTGCCGAACGCCTGCGCCGGGAAGCCGGTGATGAGCACGCCTCTCCTCTCGGTAGGCCGGCCCGCGCGGGCCGCCGGAATCGTCTCCTCGTCGAGCCTAGCCGCCATGACACGCCGGGCCGCCAGGGCACACCCGCCGGCCCTGCCCAGGCCGTGACGGCAGCGATGATCTCCGATTGGATACGGAGCGGACCTCGTACAACATTTTCCCAGCCGATACCCGTACACTCTTGCGGGCGTGTGGCGTGGCGCACCGCAATGGCGCCCGGGTCCGGCACGCCCTCCGCAGGACACGTACCGACCCGCCGCACGGCGCAGGGACGATCAGGAAAGGGGAGCGCGGGTGGCCTCCAGCAGGGACCGGCAGCGCAAATTGGCGCGGGCGAAGCTCGACCGGCAGATGGCCCGGCGTGCCGCCGCGGCCCGGCGCAAGCGGCGGATCCGCGCCGGCGTGGGCGCCGGCCTCGCGCTGCTGCTCATCGCCGGCGGCTCGGCCTGGGCGCTCGGCGCCTTCGAGGGCGAACCGGAGACCCCGGAGGCCGCCGGCATCTGCACCTGGACCCCGCAGGACACGGCCGCCAACAGCAACCTCACCGACGTCGGCATGCCGGAGACCACCGACCCGCCGCACCGGGGGGTCCAGCCGATGACGATCACCACCAACCAGGGTGAGCCGATCACCGTCGAGCTCGACCTGGCCGCCGCGCCCTGCGCCGCCGCCAACTTCGCCCACCTGGCCAGCCGCAACTTCTTCGACGACACGACCTGCCACGAGATCACCGACGAGGGCGCGATCCTGTGCGGCGACCCGACCGGCACCGGACAGGGCGGGCCGACGTACTCGTACTTCAGCGAGAACGTGCCGGTCTCGCCGCAGCTGGACCCGTCGGCCGACCCGACGGAGGCGCTGGCCGACCATCCGCCGCTCTACCCGGCCGGTACGGTCGCCGCGGTCGGCGTGCCGCAGGGCACCAACGGCAGCCAGTTCAAGATCTTCTTCGAGGACTACACCACCGAGTTCCCCTCGTACCCGATCATCGGGAAGGTGACCTCGGGGATGGAAACGGTCGAGGCGATCGGCGCTCTCCCACTGGTGAACAACGCCGCCGGCGCCCAGGTGAAGCCGGAGACCGACGTGGTCATCCAGAGCCTGACCGTCGGCGAGCCGATCGGGGCCGACGAGACCGAGGCGACCCCGTCGACCGACCCGAGCACCTCGGCACCGGCCACCACCGACCCGTCGGCCACCGAGCCGGACGCGGAGGGCACCGACGGCACCGCCGGCCAGTCCTGACCAGACCAGACAACCCGAATCCAGGAGGATCCACCGTGACGTCGACCAGGGAGCGGCAGCGTGCCGCGGCTCGGGCCCGCCTCGAAAAGGAGATGGCCCAGCGCGCCGAGGCGGCCCGCAAGCGCCGCCAGTTGCAGGCCAGCATCGGTGCCGGCGTCGCCCTGCTGCTCGTGGCCGCGGGCACGGTGTGGCTGGTCGCCAGCCTCGGGGACGACGAGAGCGAGACCACGCCCCAGGCCGACGGTGCCGACGCCGGCGTGACCTGCGTGTGGAACGAGATCCCCGCCGAGCAGCGCCGTGAGACGACCGTGGACGTCGGCGTGCCGCCGACCACCACACCGCCGGACACCGGCACCCAGGTGATGACCCTGGACACCAACTTTGGAGAGATCCAGGTGGAGATGGACCTGTCCGAGGTGCCGTGCACGGCGGCCAGCTTCAGCCACCTGGCCAGCCAGCAGTTCTGGGACAACACCAAGTGCCACCGGATGTTCCCCGGCATGCTGCAGTGCGGTGACCCGAGCGCCAGCGGCGAAGGCTACCGGGACACCGACGGCACCGGCGGGCCCGGCTACCAGTTCGCCAACGAGAACCTGCCGGTCGACGACCGGCCCGCCTACCCGGCCGGGGTGGTGGCGATGGCCAACAGCGGCCCGGACACCAACGGCAGCCAGTTCTTCTTCATCTACCAGGACGTCGAGCTCAGCCCGGACTACACGGTGCTCGGCCGGGTCACCGAGGGCCTCGACGTCATCCAGGAGGCCACCGAGGCCGGTCACGACGGCGCGTTCGACCCGTCCCCCGGCGGCGGCCACCCCAACAACGACATCCTGATCAACTCGCTGACGGTGAGCGAGCCGCAGTAGTCAACCTGGGCTCGGCGGCCGGCAGCGCCGCCGAGCCCGCTCAGCCGGTACCAGTGCGCCAGGGCATCACCCGATGCCCTGGCGCATTGTTGTCAGGTGCCGGAGGTGACCCGGTAGGCGTCGAAGACGCCGTCGACCTTGCGGACCGCGTTGAGCAGATGGCCGAGGTGCTTCGGGTCGGCCATCTCGAACGAGAAGCGGCTGACCGCCACCCGGTCCCGGGTGGTGGTCACGGTCGCCGAGAGGATGTTCACCCGTTCCTCGGAGAGCACCCTGGTCACGTCGGCCAGCAGCTTGTGCCGGTCGAGCGCCTCAACCTGGATGGCGACGAGGAACGTCGACGCCGAGGTCAACTTCCAGGTGACCTCGACCAGCCGTTCCTGTTGCACCTTGAGCTCGGCCGCGTTGAAGCAGTCGTCGCGGTGCACGCTGACGCCGCCGGACCGGGTGACGAAGCCGAACACCGTATCCGGCGGGACCGGGGTGCAGCAGCGGGCCAGTTTGATCCAGACGTCGGTGACACCGCGTACCACCACGCCGGGGTCGGCGCCGTTGTGCCGCGCCCGGGGCGGGCGGGTCGCGACGGCCGACTCGGCCAGGTCCTCGGCGGCCCCTTCCTCGCCGCCGAGGCTGACCATCAGCCGCTGCACCACCGACTGCGCGGACACCTGGCTGTCGCCCACCGCCGCGTACAGCGCGGCGACGTCGGCCAGGTGCAGGTCGCGGGCGATCGCCATCAGCGAGTCCGTGGTGAGCATCCGTTGCAACGGCATGCCCTGCTTGCGCATCGCCTTGGCGATCGCGTCCTTGCCGGTCTCGATCGCCTCCTCGCGGCGTTCCTTGTTGAAGTACTGCCGGATCTTGGTGCGGGCCCGAGGGCTCTTGACGAAGCCCAGCCAGTCCTGGGTCGGGCCGGCGGTCGCCGACTTTGAGGTGAAGATCTCGATGACGTCGCCGTTGGACAGCGTCGACTCCAACGGCACCAGCTTGCCGTTGACCCGCGCCCCGATGCACTTGTGCCCCACCTCGGTGTGCACGGCGTAGGCGAAGTCGACCGGCGTGGAGCTGGTGGGCAGCGGGATCACGTCGCCCTTGGGGGTGAAGACGTAGACCTCCTGGCTGGACAGGTCGAACCGCAGCGCGTCGAGGAACTCGCTCGGATCGCTCGCCTCCCGCTGCCAGTCGAGCAGTTGCCGCAGCCAGGTCATCTCGTCGATGTGCGCCGGCGGGCCGACGACGGTGGCGCCCTTCTGCTCCTTGTACTTCCAGTGCGCAGCGATGCCGAACTCGGCGGTGCGGTGCATCGCGTACGTGCGGATCTGCATCTCCACCGGCTTGCCGGTGGGTCCGATCACCGTGGTGTGCAGCGACTGGTACATGTTGAACTTCGGCATCGCGATGTAGTCCTTGAACCGGCCGGGAACCGGCTGCCAGTTCGCGTGGATCACGCCGAGCGCCGCGTAGCAGTCGCGGACCGTGTCGACCAGGATGCGTACGCCGACCAGGTCGTAGATGTCGTTGAAGTCCCGCCCCCGGACGATCATCTTCTGGTAGATCGAGTAGAGGTGCTTCGGCCGGCCGGTGACCTCCGCCCTGATCTTCGCGGCGCGCAGGTCGACCTGCACCTTCTGGGTCACCTTGCGCAGCTGGGTGTCGCGTTGCGGCTGGTGTTCCCCGATCAGCCGGTTGATCTCCTCGTACCGTTTCGGGAACAGCGTGCCGAAGGCCAGATCCTCCAGCTCCCACTTGACGGTGTTCATACCGAGCCGGTGGGCCAGCGGCGCCAGGATCTCCAGGGTCTCCTTGGCCTTCTGCTCCTGCTTCGCCTTGGGCAGGAAGGTCAGCGTCCGCATGTTGTGCAGCCGGTCGGCGAGCTTGATCACCAGGACCCGGGGGTCCTTCGCCATCGCCACCACCATCTTGCGGATGGTCTCGGCCTTGGCCGCATCGCCCAGCTTCACCCGGTCGAGCTTGGTGACCCCGTCGACCAGCAGCGACACCTCACCGCCGAAGTCGGCGCGCATCTCGTCCAGGGTGTAATCGGTGTCCTCGATCGTGTCATGCAGCAGCGCGGCGACCAGCGTCGTGGTGTCCATGCCGAGATTGGCGAGGATGGTGGCAACCGCCAACGGATGCGTGATGTACGGATCGCCGGATTTGCGGTACTGCCCGGAGTGCCACTTGGAGGCCATCTCGAAGGCGCGCTGCAGCACCCGCGGATCGGCCTTCGGATGGCTCTGCTGATGGGTGGCGATCAGCGGTTCCAGCACCTCGGGGATGTGCGGCGCCTGCCAGGGGGCGTTGAACCGGGCCAGCCGGGCCCGTACCCGACGCCCGGTCGGCGCACCGTTGAAGCCGAAACCGTTGCCGGCCGCTGCCGCGCCGGGGTGATCGCCCGCACCATTCGCCGCCGGGGACCCCGCGCCGTTCGCCGCCGCGCCGTTCGCCGCCGCAGCTGCCGCGCCGCGCTCACCAGCGACGTCGGGGCCGCCCGAATTGACGGCAGAGCTGGGTGCCTCGTCGTTGGTCACGCCCGCAGTGGGGTTGACCTCGCCAGTCGGATGCACAGTGCCCTCCATGGAAGGAGCGACGACGTCGGGGGACACCGGCCTCCCTCACCTCTGCCGGAACTCAGCCGACCGTATCGGGCTGAGCTGCTACCGCGCTAGCCAGGAGACAGCGCCCCTGACTGACAGGGACCGCAATATTACCCGTCCGGACGGTGCTGTGCCCGGCGGCCGAGCTGCTCGGTCGGCCGGCTCACACCCGCCACACGGCGTGCACCGACCGTGGCGCGAGCCGGTCCCGCCCGGCGAGGAAACCCAGCTCCAGCAGGACGGTGAAGCCCACCACCGTGCCACCGGCCCGGTCGACCAGGTCCAGGGTAGCGGCGGCGGTGCCGCCGGTCGCCAGCACGTCGTCGACCACCAGGACCCGCTGACCGGCGGTGAAGGCGTCCTGATGCACCTCCAGGACCGCCTCGCCGTACTCCAACGCGTACGAGGCGGAGAACGATGCCCGGGGCAGCTTGCCGGCCTTGCGGACCGGGACCACCCCGGTGCCGGTGGCGTACGCGATCGCCGCTGCCAGCACGAACCCCCGCGCCTCGATGCCGGCGACCACGTCGAAGGAGTCCGCTCCGTGGTGGGCGATGATCCGGTCGGTGATCTCCCGGAACGCCGGCCCATCGGCGAACAGCGGCATCAGGTCCTTGAAGACGATGCCAGGTTTGGGGAAGTCCGGTACGTCGATGACCCGACTCGCCACCAACGCGGCCGTCTCGGCCCCACTGTCCCCGACGAGCACTGCCTCGGTTTCCGTCACCTTGCGCCCTTTCCGTGCCGGATGGGACCGGTGGTGTTCCGGCGGCGACAGTGCCTCCGGAACACCACCGAGGGAATCGTCAGCGACGCTTCGCGCCGCTGGGGCGCTTACGGCCCCCGCCGCCGGGTCGGCCGCCGCGACCGCCGCCGGACTGGCGCTTGCCGGCCGGCCGGGCACCGGCCTTCGGGGCTGCGCCGGCCAGGGCGGCGTCCGCCGCGGGCTCGGCGTCGGCCGGCTCGTCGGCCGACGCCGTGGTCGAGGCACCGGCGCTGGTACGCGACCGCTTCGGTGCCTTGTCCCGCTCCGCCAGGGAGGACCGCTTGGCCTGCACCCGCTGGGTGTGCAGCTTGTACTTCGGCTCCTGCTCCTTGAGCACCGTCACCAGCGGCGAGGAAACGAAGATCGACACGAAGAAGGCCGCGCCCATACCGACGAAGAGCACCAGGCCGAGGTCCTTGAGCGTGCCGGCGCCGAGCAGACCGGCCCCGATGAACAGCAGCCCGCCGACCGGCAGCAACGCGACGATCGACGTGTTGATCGACCGCATCAGGGTCTGGTTGACCGCAAGGTTGGCGGCCTCGCCGTACGTCTGGCTGCTGCCGCCGGTGACGCCCCGGGTGTTCTCCTGGATCTTGTCGAAGACCACCACGACGTCGTAGAGGGCGAAGCCGAGGATGGTCAGGAAGCCGATGATCGTCGACGGGGTGACCTCGAAGCCGGACGCCGAGTAGATGCCGGCGGTCAGCAGCAGGTCGATCACCAGGCCGGCGACCGCCGCGATCGCCATCCGCGCCTCGAAGCGCAGCACCAGGTAGACGGTGACCAGCACCATGAAGACCAGCAGACCGAGCAGCGCCCGCTGGGTGACCTGGCCACCCCAGGCACCGCTGACCCGGCTGTCGCTGATCGCCGACTGCTCGATGCCGAGCCGCTCGGCGAGACCCTGCTTGAACGCTTCGGTCTGCTCGGAGGTGAGCTCGGCGGTGCGGAACAGGTAGGTGGTGCCGCCGACCTCCTGGCCGGAGACCACCTCGAGCGGCTCGGCGGTGTCCAGCTCGGCGAGCTCGGCGTCGAGGGCGTCCTCGGCCTCCAGCAGGGTGCCGACGCTCGACGGCACCTGGAACTCGTTGCCGCCCCGGAAGTCGATGCCGAGGTTGAAGCCCCGGATCGCGACGCTGGCGATCGCCAGCACGAGAAGGACTGCAGCGATCGCGAACCAGGTGTTGCGCCGCTTGATGATCGGGAGATTGGCCTCGCCCCGGTAGAGGCGGCCAGCGAATCCGCTGCTCATCTCAGGCCTCCTTGACGCGCGGGTTGCGGATCGGGGTCTCGTCCTCGGTCTTCACCGCGCGGCCGAGGCCGCTGACCCGGGGCGACAGGAACGCCTTGGTCCGGGCCAGCATCGACATGATCGGGTGCCGGAACAGGAACACCACGACCAGGTCGAGGACGGTGGCGAGGCCGAGAGCGAAGGCGAAGCCCTTCACCGTACCGACCGAGACGATGTAGAGCACCACGGCGGCCATCAGGGTGATGGCGTTGGCCGAGATGATCGTCCGCCGGGCCCGCAGCCAGGCCCGGGGTACGGCGCTGCGGGGACTTCGACCCTCGCGTATCTCGTCCTTGAGGCGTTCGAAGTACAGCACGAACGAGTCGGCCGCCACACCGAGCGAGACGATCAGACCGGCGATGCCGGCGAGGGTGAGGGTGAAGCCGATCTGCCGGCCGAGCACCACCATCGCGCCGAAGACCAGCAGCGCCGACAGGATCAGGCTGAGGAAGATCACGATGCCGAGCAGCCGGTAGTAGAAGAACGAGTAGATCGCGACCAGCAGCATGCCGATGCCGGCGGCGAGCAGCCCGGCGCGCAGGTGCTCGGTGCCCAGGGTGGCGGAGATGCTCTGCGCCTCCTGCGCCTCGAAGGTCAGCGGCAGCGCACCGTAGCGCAGGTTTCCGGCCAGCTCGTTGGCGGTGGCGAGGGTGAAGTCGCCGGTGATCTGCGAGTCGCCGGTGAGCACGCCCTGGATCTCCGGTGAGGAGATCACCTCGTTGTCGAGGACCACCGCGACCCGGCACTTGCCGTCCTGGCCGAGCGCGCTCGCGTCGCACTCCTGGTCGGTGTTGTTGAACGCCTCGCGGGTCAGCTCGGTCCAGGCGCGCTGGCCGGAGCCGGTGAAGTTCAGGCTGACCACCGGCTGGCCGGTGGTCTGGTCGAGCACACCGCTGGCGTCGCTGACGTCGGTGCCGACCACCTTCGCCTCGTCCAGCAGGTACTTGACCAGGCCCTCGCAGGCGACGACCTGCTGGGACTCGTCGCGGATCGAGCCGGCCTGGCGCAGCAGGAGCTTGTCGCAGGTCACGTACGGCACGTTGAACTGCACACCGGCCGGCAGCACCCGGATCTCCGCCGGGGTCAGCTCGCCGAACGGGGCCAGGGTCTCGGCCAGCGTCGGGTCGGCGCTGAAGTCGGCCGGGGCCTGCAGGCCGGTCGCCGCCGCCCAGGCCGCCTCGCCGACCTTCGCCTGGACCTCGGCGAGGTCGGCCGGCCCGTCGGCGTCCGCGTCGGCGGCGGGCGTCGGGGACGCGCTCGGGCTGGCCTCCGGGCTGGGGCTCGCGGAGCTGGTCGGGTCCGGCTGGGCCATGCCGCCCTCACCGCCGGCGGCCGGGCTCTGCTCGGCCTCCGCCTCCGGCGACGACTCCGCGCCCGGCGACGACTCTGCGTCGGGCGAGGCACCGGGCGACGGCGACGCGTCGGTGCCCTCCTCGCCGGCGTCCTCGCTCGGCGTCGGGGACGCCTGCGGCTGAATCGGCTCACCGCCGTCGGTGGCCTTGAGTACCTTGCGGAACCGCAGCTCAGCCGCGTTGCCGATCTCGGACAGGTCGCGGTTCTGGCCGGGCAGCGAGACGACGATGTTGCGGTCGCCCTCGGTGACCACCTCGGCCTCGGAGACGCCTAGGCTGTTCACCCGGCTCTCGATGATGTCGCGGGCCCGCTCCAGCGAAGCGGCCGGCGGCGCGCTGCCGTCCTCGGTGGTCGCCTCCAGGGTGACCCGGGTGCCACCGATCAGGTCCAGGCCGAGTTTGGGCTCCAGCCGGTCCTGCCAGCTGCCGCTGGCTCCGGCGAAGAACACCATGAGGTAGAGGACGGCGAAGATGAGCCCGAGTGCGGCGAGCTGCCGCCCGGGGCGCATCTGTCCCTGAGGTGGTGCCACGGCGGTCCTGTCTCCCTGCGCGGTTCGGCCGCTGGTGCCCCGGGCGGCAGCGGTTGGTGCCACTGGTGCGAGCGGCGGTGGGGTGGTCGTCGTACCAGCCGCGACCGTCTGGTCGAGCGGTCGTGACCGGCAACACAACGATCAGTATCGTCGATGTAACTCGGGTCTGACGACCCGGGGTGGCTCAGTCCTTGGTCGGCACCTCGTCCGCCGGGGCGGACTCGGTCGTCGCGCTGGCGTCGGTCTTCGGCACCACCCGGGCGATCGCCGGTCGGGCGTAACGCTCGTGCACGCCGGGCGAGACCTCGAGCATCACCGTCTCGTCGTCCATGCTGGACACGGTGCCGTACAGGCCGCCGATGGTGACGACCTCGTCGCCGGCGCTGATCGACGACTGCATCTGCTCGGCTTCGCGGCGCCGCTTCTGCTGCGGCCGGATCATCATGAAGTACATGACGACAAAGAGCAGGCCGATCATCAGGATGGGCATGAAGCTGGCGCCGCCCGCGCCATCTTGCGCCAATGTCACAACAACAACCTTTCGTCAGCCACTCGCGACGCCGTTACGCTCTGCGGAGGCGGGATCTCACGTGCCGTACAGACCGCGGCGAGTCTAGTCGCTGTGACTGTGAACTCCGTGATCGGCACGGATCACGTTCAGATCACGAGATAATCTAAGCCTCATCTGCGAATAAATCCGGCAGATTGGACACCGCGCCGCCGGCCGTACCGGCCCGGGACTGAACACCCGGCACAGCCGGGCCGCCGAGCGTGCCCGGCGGCGGCACCCGGCCGAAATGCCGCCAGGTCGCCTCGGTCGCCACCCGCCCCCGGGGGGTACGGGCCAGCAGCCCCGCCCGCACCAGGAACGGCTCGCAGACCTCCTCGACGGTGTCCGGCTGCTCCCCCACCGCCACCGCCAGGGTGGACAACCCGACCGGGCCGCCACCGAACGAGCCGATCAACGCGGTCAGCACCGCCCGGTCCAGCCGGTCCAGACCCAGCTCGTCGACGTCGTACACGGCCAACGCCGCCCGGGCGGTCTCCCGGTCGACCACCCCGGCCGCCCGTACCTCGGCGTAGTCGCGGACCCGGCGCAGCAGCCGGTTGGCGATCCGCGGGGTGCCCCGGGACCGGCCGGCGATCTCCGCCGCCCCGTCCGGCGTGATCGGCACCGCGAGGATCCCCGCCGACCGGGTCAGCAGCACCTCCAGCTCGGTCGACTCGTAGAAGTCCAGATGCGCGACGAACCCGAACCGGTCCCGCATCGGCCCGGTCAGCAGACCGGCCCGGGTGGTCGCGCCGACCAGGGTGAACGGCTCCACGTCCAACGGGATCGCCGTCGCGCCCGGCCCTTTGCCGACCACCACGTCGACCCGGAAGTCCTCCATCGCGCTGTAGAGCAGCTCCTCGGCCGGCCGGGCGATCCGGTGGATCTCGTCGATGAACAGCACGTCGCCCTCGGCCAGGCTGGTCAGGATCGCCGCCAGGTCACCGGAGCGCTCGATCGCCGGCCCGCTGGTCACCCGGATACCCGAGCCCAGCTCGGCGGCGACGATGTTGGCCAGCGTCGTCTTGCCCAGCCCCGGCGGGCCGCTGAGCAAAATGTGGTCCGGCGGCGCGCCCCGGCCCATCGCGCCCCGCAGCAGCAGGTCCAGCTGGTCGCGGACCCGGTGCTGGGCGATGAACTCGGCCAGCCGGCGCGGCCGGACGCTGACCTCCGCGTCGCGCTCGGCGTCGCTGGCGTACGCCGACACCAGGCCCTCGACGTCGCCACTCACCGGCTCTTACCCAACAGCCTGATCGCCTGCTTGAGCAGTACCGGGACCGGCGGCGGCGGGCCGTCCAGGCTCTCCGCCACTGCGGCCACCGCCTGGTCGGCCTGCCCGGCGGTCCAGCCCAACCCGACCAACGCCTGCCGGACCTGTTCCGGCCAGGCCCCGGCGGTCACCCCGGCCGCGCCGTCGGCACCCACCGGCACCGGCCCGACCCGGTCCCGCAACTCCAGCACCAGCCGCTCGGCGCCCTTCTTGCCGATCCCCGGCACCCGGGTGAGCGCCGCCGTGTCGGCATTCGCGATCGCCTTGCGCACGGCGTCCGGGGTGAGCACCGACAGCACCGCCTGCGCCAGCCGGGGCCCGACCCCGCTGGCCGTCTGCAGCAGCTCGAACAGTTGCTTCTCGTCGTCGTCGGCGAAGCCGTACAGGGTGAGCGAGTCCTCGCGGACCACCAGGCTGGTGGCCAGCCGGGCCGGGCTGCCGGGGCGCAGGTTGGCCAAGGTGCCCGGGGCGCAGTGCACCGCCAGGCCGACCCCGCCGACCTCGATCACCGCGCTGTCCGGCGCGACCGCCAGCACCACCCCGCGCAGACTCGCGATCATCAGGCACCTCCGCTCCGCGCCGCCCGCTGTGCGGCGGCCAGCCGGTCATGCGTACCACCTCGCCAGATGTGGCAGATCGCCAGGGCGAGCGCGTCGGCGGCGTCCGCCGGGCGCGGCGGGCGGTCCAGCCGCAGCAGCCGGGTGACCATCGCGGTCACCTGGGCCTTGTCGGCCTGGCCGGAACCGGTCACCGCCGCCTTCACCTCACTCGGGGTGTAGGTCCGCACCGGCAGCCCGGCCCGCGCGCCGGCCAGCACGGCCACCGCGCTGGCCTGCGCGGTGCCCATCACGGTACGCACGTTGTGCTGGCTGAACACCCGCTCGACCGCCACGCTGTGCGGCTGATGCTCGGCGACCAGCGCGGTCAGCCGCTCGTCGAGGTGCAGCAGTCGGTCCGGCAGGTCGTCGCCCGGGTCGGTCTGCACCACGTGGTACGCGACCAGTCGGCACGGCCGGCCCGGCACGCCCTCCACCACGCCGACTCCGCACCGGGTCAACCCCGGGTCGACACCGAGCACCCGCACCGCCGATCCTCCCCCAGCCGACACCACCGCCACACGTACGTGTGTTCGACACCCTAGCTAACCAACAGCAGGCCGGGACAGCCGACACGCGTACCGGCGCCACCCGGCCGGTACGTCAGTTCAGCTGTACGTCGATAACCGCGTTCTGGCTCAGGTCGACCGCGTACTCCAGGCGCAGACCGGTGGTGCCGGCCGGGACCTCGAACGGGACGTACCCCTCGACCGAATCACCGGGGGCGAGGGTGACCGCTTCCGGAGCTTCCCCGACCTCGGCGTCGTAGAAGGACGGTGCGTAGGTCTCGTCCGACTCGTCGAAGAGGAAGAACTGCACGACGTTCGACTCCCAGGGGTCGGCGTCGACGTTCTCGATCTTCACCTGGAGGTACAGCACCTCGTTGCCCTCGCCGACCTCCCAAAACGAGGTGGCAGCGGCGGATGTACCGAACGATTCGACGGTGAGCCTGCGGCCGTTGAGTTCCTCGGTGAACGGGAGTGGATCCGCCGCCGCGGTGCTGGTGTCACCGCCGGCATCGGCGCCGTCGGCCGGTTCGTCGGCCTGCGATGGCGCCGTTGTTTCGTCGACGCTCGACGACGGCGTCTCCTCCGTCGACGAACAGCCTGTGGCGATGAGCCCGAGAACGCCGAGAACGGCGATCTGGGCAACTGCGGCACCGAGTTTCCTGTTGGCCATCCTGTCCTCGTTTCCGGCTCTGTTTGCGACTGGGTCTGCGCACCCGAACCACGACAGTGGAGAGCCGCCGGCTCAGGTGATCTTTGACGTCCCCGTGACGCTAGGAGACGTTGTCAAACCGTGCGGCACCGAGCGGCAGGCAGTCGTGGCCACGTTCGCGTATCCCAGCAGCGAGGGTGTGCAGCGCAAGACTGTGCTGTTACCGCCCGACTCGCCTCGCAGCCCGGATGCACTCCGGCAAAGAGTCGGTCAACCTCGACCAAAGCTCCGGCGCTCGACCGCAGCCCCAAGCTGCAGCAGGTCTCGGGCAACATCCTGGTCAAGCTGAAGAGCGGCATGTGGACCAACAAGACCTGGCGCCTCGTGGACTTCACCGGCACGGTGGAGGTCCCCGATCACCTCGGTGGGTTCCGCACCCGCGGCGAGGCGATGACCGAGGATGAGCTCGCGACCATCTGTACCGGCCCGGAGCCCAGCGTCGTGGGGCCGAGGAGCTTCCACACCGAATACGACCTCGCCACCGGACGCACGACCTGACCCGTCCTGCCGGCGGTTAACACCGGCGCCGGACCCCGGGCGGGCTGTCGCGCCGGGGGTCCGGCTCACCGGGCTGCCGGCCAGCGAGTCAGCCGCCGGCGAGCGCGACGCGCAGCGCGCCGGGCAGCGAGTCGACCGCGATCACCTGCGGCGGCAACGGGTGCGGCCAGCCCGGCCCGGCCGCGCAGCGGCGCAGCGCCGGGAAGTCCCGGCCGAGCCGGGCCAGCGGCGCGGTCTGCGCGGTGACCGTCGTCTGGGCCCACACCACGGCGGTTCGCGGTTGCCAGCGGCAGACCGCGTCCGTCAACGCGGTCCACGGCAGCGCGGCGCCGAGCAGCAGGCAGTCGTGGCCGCGTTCGCGGATCCCGGCCGCGAGGGCGTGCAGCGCCAGGGTGTGCTGTTCGCGTTCGACGGCCGCGAGCAGCGCCCCACTGGGTGCCAGTCGCCGGCCAGCTGCCCGCCCGACCCGGTCGAGCCCGACCCGGATCCCCTCGGCGAGCGTGTGCTCGACGGCGATCTCCGGGCCGGACTCGCCCCGCAGCCCGGCCAGCAACGGCAGGCAGACCCGCTGCCAGGTGGCGACCACACCGCCAACGGCGGACAGCTCGGCGACCATCGCGGCGACCTGGTGCGGATCGAGACGGTCGGCGGCCGACCGGATCCGGGCCAGCGCCCGCCACGCACCGACTGTGGTGTGTTCCGCCTGCACGAGGCCCGATCCTCCAGCGATTCAACGTCCGTTCGCTGGAGGTTCGCTGGCGGACGCCGCGCCGGATGCACTCCGGCGAAGAGTCGGTACCCGGACCAGGGCACCGGCGTCGGCCAGCCGTCTCACCGGTCGAGTTCACCGAGGCGGTCGAGGTGGAAGCCACCGGAGGCGGCGATCTCCTGCAGGTCAGCCAGTGCTCGTCGCCGCCGTTCGCGGCTTACTCTCACCACCTGCCGGAGAGCGTCGGTCACCGTCTCCCGCTCCGTGGTCGTGCCCAACGCGGCAGCGGCTTCCGCCAACAGGTCCTCATCAAGATGCAGGTGCGTCGCGGCCATGGACATCTCCCAGGGGATGGTTCTCCGCTCGGCCGGCAGGTGCACGTTGTGCCCGTGCCGGCTCTCGGGACCCAACAGTGCTCCGACGGCTTGATGCCACAGGTGCATCAAGATGCACCTGTGGCATCAGCCTCAACAAGTGCTAGGCCCCGGGGCGTCCGCCCGGATCTCCCATCCGTTCCTCCGAGCGGAGGGCGGTCCAGCGGGACCGCGCATGCTCGACCGGGCCGGGTCGACCCTCCGGGACAACGGGTACACGACCCGAGAGGGCTGCCGGGTACCCGGCAGCCGGTGAGCCGCGGGGAGGTTAAGGCGCGACGCCCCGGGGCGTTCAGGAGGGACCCGGAAGTCTCGGGTCCCGAGGAGGGGAAGGAGAAGCGATGGGGTTGGCCGCCGCGAGTCGCTCGCGGCAGTACGCGCACACCGGGGCCGGCGTCCTGGTGACCGCCCCGGGCTGGCGCAACGCGTCGCGGTACGCCCGCACGCTGGTGATGCTGCCGTGCCGCCGTGGGTCGTCGCTGACCTCCCGACCGTAGAGCGTCACCCACGAGAACCACTCGGGGGACGGCCATACCTCCTCAACCCGGAGCCGGACCGGGCGGTCGGCGTCCACGTGGTCACACTGCCGCAGCGCCACGAGATCACCGGGGCACACCAGGGCTTCGTCTTCAGGCATCGTCCGACGCTCCGTACGACTCGGCGGACTCGTCACGGCCGTCGTGCGGGTAGCCGGCGGGCATCAACCCGGAAAGATGCAGTACGGCGCGGATCCGCCGGGCATTACTCGGGTCCCAGCGGTCCAGGATGGCGATCGCCCGCCGGAACGGCCGGCAGGGTCCGGGTACGCCGCCGCACCGGTGGCATTCCCCGGTGGTCCGGTTGGGGATGTGGGTACGGGCGGTCGAGTTCGCGTCGTGGACCGCCCGGGACAGCTCCGGGGACCGGGCAGCCACCGAGGACTCTGCCGACCTGGGCTGAGCTTCACCACCGATTCCGTCGTTCCTGATCATCCGTACCCCCTCGGGTGGAGTCGACCGGGTTGCACTTCCGTCGATTTCCACCCTGGACTGTTCCCGGCAGTGAGCGGAAGATGGTTACTGGGGCCGCATAGCGCAGTACGGACTTGAAGATTCCGTGACGGAGATTGAGGAACGTGAGGGACTTGTGTTTGCCAGCGAATATCTGATATCGGAGTTGCGCCCCACGCGCGAAATGCTGGGTCTGACGTAGGAAGCGTGGGGCGCACGTATCCGGTTCTCAGCGCAGCACGTCAGTTCGATCGAACGCGGGATCAGGGCCGTGTTGCCTGACTACGTGGCTGCTGTCGATCGAGCCTTCGGCACGAACTTCTCCCACTTCTACCGGGAGTACGTCGTGGCGGACTCGTCACCGATCTGGTTGCGACCATGGCTCGACCACGAACGCGAGGCGACGACGCTTCGCTACTTCCAGTTGGCGGTCATCCCCGGCCCACTCCAGACGGAGGCGTACGCACGCGCGATCATCGGCACCACCCGATCAGGTGCCGCAGCAGACGATGCGGTCGCAGCCCGGCTGGCTCGCAGGGAGATCATCACCCGCGACAACAACCCGCCCCGGGTCGTCGCCATCCTGGATGACGCGGTGCTTCGCCGGCCAGTCGGCGGCATGACAGTCATGCACGAACAGTTGACCACACTGGTCGATGCGATCGAGCGGCCCAACATCAGCGTATTCATCGTCCCGGCCCACGTCGGCGCGTACGCCGGATTGGACGGACCGGTGGAACTGGCGACGACCCACGGGCGGACTGTCGGAGTGAGATGCGCCCGGTGCTGGCGATGTGGTGGAGGACCCCGCCGGGGTGGACCTGCTGGAGCATCAGTGGGAAGCGATCCGGGAGTATGCTCTGCCGCAGGACCAGAGCCTCGACCTGATCATGAAAGCAGTGGATACATGGACGTGACCACTCCGAGCTGGCGCAAGTCGACCCGCAGCAACGGCAGCAGCAACTGCGTCGAGGTCGCCGACAACCTTCCCGGCCGCGTCCACGTCCGGGACACCAAAAACCGCGACGGTGGCACCCTGACCTTCCACCCGGCCGCCTGGTCACACTTCGTCGAACTGGCCAAGGCACCCAACTGAGCCCAGCGGAATCAGCGAGTGGAGGGCTGGGGTACGTAATTCTCGCGGAATTACGTACCCCAGCCCTCCACTCGCGGCCGTTCGACGGCTGCCGCAGGGGGGCACGACCTGCGGAGGTGCCACCCTAGGGCGGGCTGTCAGGCGACCCGCTCCTGAGCCAACTGCGGCACGAAGCGGGCCACAGTCTCGAAGTCAGCATCGTGGTGAAGCACCGTCAACTTCAGACGAATCGCGGTGGCGATCACAAGATGATCGGCCACCGACACCCCTTGATGGGCGCTGTGGCTGGCGAGTTCAGTCCGCACGGCCCGTACGATCTGCCAGGCGTCGTCCGGTATCGGGACCCAGGGGTAGAGGTCGCGTAGCCCGCGTTCGGCCTGTTCGTACGCCTTCGCATCCGCGATGGTAAGCACTTCCACGAGCACCGGATCGCAGACCGCGATCAGGCCACGCGCAGCCAGGTCGTTCCAGTGCGGGTCGACCTGGCGGCGCAGCATCCGAACCAGGGCACTCGTATCGACCAGATACTTCACTGGTCGAGTTCGTCAAGCTGATCGAAGTGAAAACCCCCGGAGTCAGCAATCTCCTGGAGGTCAGTTAGTGCCCGCCGCCGACGCTCGCGGCTGGACTCCACCGCCTGCCGGAGCGCCTCTGTCACCGTCTCCCGCTTCGTGCCTGTGCCCAGCGCGGCGGTGGCTTCCGCCAGCAGGTCCTCATCAAGATCCAGCAGAGTCTTGGCCATGAGATACACCTCCCGGCCGATAATATATCGCAGCTGAGTGCATATCCCAGGCGACGAGGAGGTCAGCCGACGGCGGCCATGATTTCGTCGGAGACGTCGAAGTTCGCGTAGACGTTCTGCACGTCGTCGCAGTCCTCCAGGACGTCGATCAGCTTGAAGATCCGCCGGGCACCGTCCTCGTCCAGCGGCACGTTCATGCTCGGCACCAGGGACGACTCGGCGGACTCGTAGTCGATGCCGGCGTCGACCAACGCGGTGCGCACCGCGACCAGGTCACCTGGCTCGCTGACCACCTCGAATGCCTCGCCGAGGTCGTTGACCTCCTCGGCACCGGCGTCGAGCACCGCGAGCATGACGTCGTCCTCGGAGTGCTCGCCCTTGGGGACGATCACCACGCCCTTGCGGGAGAACAGGTACGACACCGAGCCGGCGTCGGCCAGCGACCCGCCGTTACGGGTCAGCGCGGTACGCACCTCGGTCGCCGCCCGGTTGCGGTTGTCGGTCAGGCACTCGACGAGCAGGGCGACACCGTTCGGCCCGTACCCCTCGTACATGATCGTCTGCCAGTCGGCGCCGCCGGCCTCCAGGCCGGAGCCGCGCTTGACCGCGCGGTCGATGTTGTCGTTGGGTACGGAGCTCTTCTTCGCCTTCTGGATGGCGTCGTACAGGGTGGGGTTGCCGGCCGGGTCACCCCCGCCGGTCCGGGCGGCGACCTCGACGTTCTTGATCAGTTTGGCGAACATCTTGCCGCGTTTGGCGTCGATGACCGCCTTCTTGTGCTTGGTCGTCGCCCACTTGGAGTGGCCGGACATGTGCACCTCCGTCGCTTCCCACCTGCGGGGTCAGCCTGCCGCGACGGCCATCTCCACGAACAGTCGGTGCACCCGACGGTCGCCGGTCAGCTCTGGGTGGAAGGCCGTGGCGAGCAGATTGCCCTGCCGAACCGCGACAATCCTACCTGTGGCCGCTCCGGCGGCTACCCGGCCCAGCACCTCGACGTCCTCGCCGACCCGTTCGACCCATGGCGCGCGGATGAAAACCGCGTGGAACGGCGGGCCGTCGACACCGTCGATGGCCACCGGAGCCTCGAAGGAATCCACCTGCCGGCCGAACGCGTTGCGCCGCACCGCCATCGAGATGCCGGCGAAGGACCGCTGGTCAGGCCGGCCGTCGAGGATCTCGTCGGCCAGCATGATCATGCCGGCGCAGGACCCGTACACCGGCATCCCGGCGGCGATCCGCTTGCGGATCGGCTCCAGCAGGTCGAACTCGACCGCCAGTTTGCTGATCGTGGTCGACTCGCCGCCGGGCACCACCAGCGCGTCGACCTGCTCCAGCTCCTCGGGGCGACGGACCGGGCGGGCGGTGGCACCGCATTCGGTCAGCGCCCGCAGGTGCTCGCGGACGTCGCCCTGCAGCGCCAGTACGCCGACCCGCACCCGCGCGTCGGGAGCCGGCTGGGCCGCGCCGGTCACCAGCCGCGCTCGGCGAGACGGTGCGGCACCGGGATGTCGTCGACGTTGATGCCGACCATCGCCTCGCCGAGCCCACGGGAGACCTTGGCGAGCACGTCCGGGTCGTCGTGGAAGGTGGTGGCCTTGACGATCGCCGCCGCCCGCTGGGCCGGGTTGCCGGACTTGAAGATGCCGGAGCCGACGAAGACCCCCTCGGCGCCGAGCTGCATCATCATCGCCGCGTCCGCCGGGGTGGCGATACCGCCGGCGGTGAACAGCACCACCGGCAGCTTCCCGGTCTCGGCGACCTCCCGGACCAGGTCGTACGGGGCCTGCAGCTCCTTCGCCGCGACGTACAGCTCGTCGGGCGACAGGGAGGTCAGCCGGCGGATCTCGGCGCCGATGCGCCGCATGTGGGTGGTGGCGTTGGAGACGTCGCCGGTGCCGGCCTCGCCCTTGGAGCGGATCATCGCGGCGCCCTCGGTGATCCGGCGCAGCGCCTCACCGAGGTTGGTGGCACCGCAGACGAACGGCACGGTGAACGCCCACTTGTCGATGTGGTTGGCGAAGTCGGCCGGGGTGAGGACCTCGGACTCGTCGACGTAGTCCACGCCGAGCGCCTGCAGCACCTGGGCCTCGACGAAGTGCCCGATCCGGGCCTTGGCCATCACCGGGATGGAGACCGCCTCGATGATGCCGTCGATCATGTCTGGGTCGCTCATCCGGGACACGCCGCCCTGGGCGCGGATGTCGGCGGGCACCCGTTCGAGGGCCATCACCGCGACCGCCCCGGCGTCCTCGGCGATCTTGGCCTGCTCGGGTGTGACCACGTCCATGATCACGCCGCCCTTGAGCATCTCGGCCATGCCGCGCTTGACCCGGGCGGTGCCGGTGACGGAGGCGGTACCGGTGACGGAGGCGGGCGCGACGGCGCCCGGGGTGGCGGCCTGAGCAGCGGGGGTCTCGGACACGGCGGATCGGCTCCTCGGCGAAGTGCGCGACAGGGGTACGTCTGGGATGCTACGCCCGCCGGCAGGGTCCACCGACAGCCAATCGACAACCCGGTGGCCTGCCCTGTGGCCCAGATCACCGGCAAACAGCCCCAGGTCACCGGCGGGTAGGCGCGATCACCGGCGGGTCGGATCCACCACCCGGGTAAGGGTCGGATCGTCGATGTCGAAGTAGCGGGGTTCGTCGTGCCGGCGGCCGAAGCGCAGCAGCCGCACCAGCGGCCGCCGGCGGGCCAGCAACGCGTCGCGGACCAGATCGGTGTGCAGTTGACGGGCCAGCACCAGCCGGCGGCTGGCCACCACCACCGCCTCGGTCGCCGGATCCGGGCTGGTCAGCGCCGTCGCCCGCAACTGCCGGGTGAGGTCGTTCTCGGCGGCCTCACGTTCCTCCGGCGACGCGGCGTCCAACGCGATCCGGGCCGCCGCGTACAGCTCCACCGCGTACTGCTCCTCGGCGAGCACCGCAGCGGCCGCCGCCCGGCGCAGCAGGTGCGCGTCGAGCGCCCGGGCGGCCGCCGCCACCCGGACATGCAGCCGGTCCACCCGGGCCGCGGTCCAGGTGAGGTACGCCGACAGCAGGACGACCGCGACGCTCACACCGACCACCCACCGCATTCCCGGCATCGTAGTGCCGCCGGCGTAGGCCCCGTGGACCCGATCATGGTGGCTCCGCCCACTCCTGGTAGAGCACCCGCCCGTCGGTGGCTTCGATCGCGGCGGCGTACACCTCCAGCACCTGGCGGGCCACCGCGGGCCAGTCGAAGGTCGCCACCACCTGCCGGGCGTGGCCGGCGAGCGCTTCCCGGCGCGGCGTGTCGTCCAGCAGCCGGGCGACGGCCCGGCGCAGCGCCACCGGGTCACCGGTGGGAAACAGTTCCCCGGCCCGGCCGTCGTCGAGCACCCGGCGGAACGCGTCCAGGTCACTGGCGACCACCGCCGCGCCGGCGGCCATCGCCTCGGTGAGGATCATGCCGAACGACTCACCGCCGATGTTCGGCGCGACGTAGAGGTGCACGCTGCGCAGCATCCGGGCCTTGTCCGGCTCCGACACCAGCCCGAGGAAGGTCACCCGGTCGCGCAGCCCGGCCGGGACGGCGGCGTACAGGTCGTCGGGCCGGCCCGGACCGGCCACCAGCAGCCGCAGCCCGGGGCGGTCCGGGGCCAGCGCGACGAACGCCTCACGGAGCAGACCGAAGCCCTTGCGCGGCTCGGTGAACCGGCCGAGGAAGCCGAGCGTGCCGCCGGTGCCCGGACCGCAGTCGCCAGGCCAGCCGGGCAGCGGCTCGGCGCTGGCGTACTTCGCCACCGCCACCCCGTTGGGGATCTCCACCGCGCCGCCGTCGAGGTGTTCGACCTGCACCCTGCGGGCCAGCGCCGACACCGCGATCCGGGCGGTGATCTTCTCCAGCACCAGCTGCAGCATGCCCTGCGCGGCGGCCAGCGCCCGGGACCTGGTCATCGCGGTGTGGAAGGTGGCCACCACCGGACCCCTGGCGCAGAGCACCGCGAGCAGGCTGACGCTGAGCGCGAACGGCTCGTGCACGTGCAGCACGTCGAACTGGCCACGGTTGAGCCAGCGCCGGACCCGGGCGGTGACCACCGGGCCGAAACTCACCCGGGCCACCGAGCCGTTGTACGGCACCGGCACCGAGCGGCCGGCGGCCACCACGTACGGCGGCAGCGCGGCGTCCTCGTCCGCCGGTGCCAGCACGCTCACCTCGTGGCCGAGATCGATCAGCGCCTCAGCGAGGTCGACGACGTGGTTCTGCACCCCTCCGGGGACGTCGAAGGAGTACGGGCACACGATGCCGATCCGCACGGTGGCCCCCCGCTCATCCCGGCCCGGTGGCCGCGCTGCCCGACCGGTCCCGGTCGGGGTCGGGCCGCTCGTCCAGCCACAGCCGCTGCATCATGTGCCAGTCCTGCGGGTGGCGGGCGATACCGGCCGCCAGCCGGTCGGCGATCTGCTGGGTCAGCAGGCGGACCCGCACGTCCAGCGGGCCGACCGACGGGTCGGGCAGCGGCACCGGCCCGTCCAACGCGCCGTGTGCGCGGTCCGGCTCGAACCACATGGTGGTGACGTAGAGCGGGGCACCGGTACGCAGCGCGAGCAGCGCCGGGCCGGCCGGCATCCGGGTCCGGCCGCCGAAGAAGCTGACCTCGACACCCCGGGCGGACAGGTCACGGTCGGCCAGCAGCGGCACGACGTGGCCGGCGTCGAGCCGGTCGAGCAGGACGTCGAACGGCGGCCGGGGACCGCCGGTGGCCGGGATGATCTCCATGCCGAGTCGTTGCCGGACGGCGACGAACCGGTTGTAGACGCCTTCCGGTCGCAGCCGTTCGGCGACCGTGGTCAGCGGCCAGTCGTTGGCCGCCACCCAGGCACCCGCCGCGTCCCAGTTGCCGGCGTGCGGCAGTGCCACCACCGAGCCCCGGCCGGCGGCCACGTTGGCGGCGAGCATCTCCCCACCGGCCAGGTGGAAACCGGCGAGCCGCTGCTGCCGGCTGAGTGACGGCAGCCGGAACATCTCCATCCAGTACCGGGCGTACGAACGCACCGCGTCCCGGGTGAGCTGGTCGAACTCGGCCGCCGGCAGATCCGGGCCGACCACGCGGCGCAGGTTGGCGGCGAGCCGGCGCACCGACGCCGCGCCGCGCCGGTGCGCCCGGTCGGCGCCGACGCGGAACAGGGCGGCGGCGGCCGGCCGCGGCAGCGTCCGGATCAGCCGCCAGGCCGCCGCGTAGCCGAGCTCGACCGGGGTCACGCGTCCACGCCCTGCGCCGCCTCCCGGGAGCCCGCTGCGGCGGCGGTCTGCTGGTGGACGTGGGCGATCCGCTGCCAGATCGTCACCAGCGACAGCGCGGCGAGCAACCAGAGCGCGGCCGGCAGCCCCCAGCCGACACCGAGGCCGCTGAGCAGACCGCCGACGCCGACCAGGATCAGCCGCTCGGCCCGTTCGGCGACGCCGACGTTGCAGGTCATCCCGAGCCCTTCGGCGCGCGCCTTCACGTAGGACACGATGCCGCCGGCGACCAGGCAGATCAGCGCCGCGACCGCACCCGCCCGGTTGCCGCTGACCGCGAGCCAGTACGCCACCGAGCCGAAGATCGCCCCATCGGCGATCCGGTCCATGCTCGAGTCGAGGAATGCGCCGAAGGTGCTCGATCCGCCGCGTAGCCGGGCCATCGTGCCGTCCAGCACGTCGGTCAGGGCGGACAGCGTGACGATCACCAGACCGGTGATCAGGTGGCCACGGGCGCCGAAGCCGATCGCCCCGACGAGCACACCGACGGTGCCGGCGACCGTGACCGCATTCGGCGATATCCCTGCGCCGAGCAGTCCGCGGGCTACCGGCTCGATCACCCGGGTCATGCCCGCGCGGACGGACACTCTGAAGATCTTCGCCATGGCGGTCCCACGATAACGGTCGACGGAAAGGGTCGGCACGGTGGCCACGAACGTGAACCGGTGGCGGTCACCTCGCGCGCCGGACTTGTGTACGGCGCGTCGCGGGTGTGGGATCGACACGTGAACGTGAGCGAGCTCACCCGGGCACGGTTCACGTTACCGAGCAGGTCCCGCCCGTCTGAAGATGTCGCCGCGGAATCACCCCGCGGTCATCCTCTGCGGTCCCGGCCGGCCGTTCCGGTCAGGACCGGAGCACGGCCTGGTCCGCAGCGCGGTCACCCCACCCAGTCAGGCAGCCAGGAGGTGCGCAGTCATGGCGCAGAAGAACCACGACAGGGGGCCCGCCGGGTCCGTTGCGGTGGTCACCGATCCCGACCGGATCCGCAACGTGGTGCTGGTCGGGCACTCCGGTGCCGGCAAGACCACGTTGATCGAGGCGCTGCTGGCCGCCACCGGGACGATCAGCCGGGCGGGGCAGGTCTCGGACGGCACGACGGTCTGCGACCACGACCCGGCCGCGATACGCCAGCAACGCTCGGTCGCGTTGACCTGCGCGCCGCTGTTCCACCGCGACGTCAAGGTCAACCTGTTGGACACCCCGGGGTACGCGGACTTCGTCGGCGAGCTGCGGGCCGGGCTACGCGCCGCCGATGCCGCGCTGTTCGTGGTCTGCGCGGCGGACGGGATGGACGCGGCCACCGCCGCGCTGTGGGAGGAGTGCGCGGCGGTCGGCATGCCCCGGGCGGTGGCGCTCACCCGGCTCGACCATCCGCGCGCCGACGTCGACGAGACCGTCGCGTTGTGTCAGCGGGTCTTCGGCGACAACGTGCTGCCGCTGCACCTGCCGATGCTCGCCGACGACGGGGTGGGCATCGCCGGGCTGCTGGACCTGCTCGCCCGGCAGGTGCTGGACTACTCGACCGGCCATCCCCCGCAGGTGCGGGAGCCGGACCCGGAGCACCTGCCGGCGATCACCGAGGCACGCGACGAACTGATCGAGGGGATCATCGCCGAGAGCGAGGACGAGACCCTGCTCGACCGGTACCTCGCCGGCGAGCAGCTCGACCCGAAAATGCTGGTCGACGACCTGGAGACGGCGGTGGCCCGGGGCCACTTCCATCCGGTGCTGCCGGTCTGCGCCCACACCGGGGTCGGGCTCGACGCGCTGCTGTGGCTGTTGACCGCCGCGTTCCCGGCACCGCCCGAGCACACCCTGCCTGCGGTGACCGGGCTGGACGGCACGCCCCGGCCGCCGCTGGGCTGCGACCCGGCCGGTCCGCTGGTCGCCGAGGTGGTCCGGACCACCGTCGACCGGCACGTCGGCCGGGTGTCGCTGGTCCGGGTCTTCTCCGGCACGCTGCGCACCGACCGTACCGTGCACGTGGCCGGGCATGGCCTCAGCCAGCGGGGCCACCCCGACCACGACGCCGATGAACGGGCGGCGCACATCTACAGCCCACTGGGTGCCCAGCTGCGGGAGGTCGAGTTCTGCGTCGCTGGGGACATCTGCGCGTTGACCAAGTCGGGCAGCGCGGAGACCGGTGACACCATCTCGGCGGCCACGGATCCGCTGCTGGTCGAGCCGTGGGAGATGCCCGAACCACTGCTGCCGGTGGCGGTCGTCGCCCGTACCCGGTCGGATGAGGACGCGATGGCCCGCAACCTGGGCCGGCTGGTCGCCGGTGATCCGACGCTGCGGCTGGAACGCAACGCCGAGACCCGCCAACTGGTGCTGTGGTGCATGGGCGAGGCGCACGCCGACGTGTTGTTGGACCGGCTGCGCTCCGGCGGCGTCGAGGTGGACGTCGAGCCGGTCCGGGTGCCGCTGCGGGAGACGTTCACCGCGCCGGCCCGGGGGCACGGACGGCATGTGAAGCAGTCCGGCGGGCACGGACAGTACGCGGTGTGCGACATCGAGGTGGAGCCGCTTCCGGAGGGCAGCGGCTTCGAGTTCGTCGACCGGGTGGTCGGCGGGGCGGTGCCGCACAACTACATCCCGTCGGTGGAGAAGGGCGTACGGGCCCAGATGGACCGGGGCGTGGTCAGCGGACATCCGGTGGTCGACCTGCGGGTGACCCTGGTGGACGGCAAGGCACATCCGGTCGACTCGTCGGACGCGGCGTTCCAGACCGCCGGGGCGCTGGCCCTGCGGGACGCGGCCACCACCGGCCGGCCGACGCTGCTGGAACCGGTCGATGCGATCATGGTGCGGGTGCCGAACGGTGCGGTCGGGTCGGTGCTCGGCGACCTGGCCGGCCGACGCGCCCGGGTGCTCGGCACCACCAGCGACGACGACTCCGGCGACCGGACGGTGATCCGCGCCGAGGTGCCGGCGACCGAGCTGCTGCGGTACGCGGTGGAGCTGCGCTCGATCACCGGAGGTGCCGGCACGTTCCGCCGGGCGTTCGCCCGCTACGAGCCGGCACCGACCAGCCGGTGACGGCCGGGCCGGGCGTGGCCGGTCAGTTGGCCGGCCACGCCCCGCTGAACAGGTCGCGGGTGTCGGCGAGCAGCTGCGGCAGCACCTTGGTACGGCCGATCACCGGCATGAAGTTGGCGTCTCCGCCCCACCGGGGCACCACGTGCTGGTGCAGGTGGGCGGCGATGCCGGCACCGGCGACCCCACCCTGGTTCATCCCGATGTTGAAGCCGTGCGCGCTGCTCACGGCGCGGATCACCCGCATCGCGGTCTGGGTGAACTCGGCCAGCTCGGCGGTCTCGGCCCGGTCCAGCTCCGGGTAGTCCGCGACGTGCCGGTACGGGCAGATCAGCAGGTGACCGGGGTTGTACGGGTAGAGGTTGAGCACGGCGAAGACCCGCTCGCCCCGGGCCACCACCAGACTCTGCTCGGCCGGTCGGCCGGGGGCCAGGCAGAACGGGCAGCCGGTCGGCGAGTCGTAGCCGCCGTCGGGCCGGTCCGCGCCGGAGATGTACGCCATCCGGTGCGGAGTCCAGAGTCGTTCCAGGCCATCCGGGCCCGGTTGTCCGGTCGTGCCAGTCACCCCATGATCGTACGGGCTCGGCCGACCGGACTCACCCGACGGCAGGCCGGCTCACTGCCCGTCGGACCCCGGCTGCCCGTCGGACCCCGGCTGACTGTCGGGTACGGTCGCAGTCGGGTTGACGTTGGTCCGGGACCGCACCACGTCGACGACGTGCGCCACCGCCTCAGCCAACGGCACTCCGTTACGCTGTGAACCGTCACGGTAGCGGAAGGAGACGGTCCCGGCCGACACGTCGGCGTCGCCGGCGATCGCCATGAACGGCACCTTCTGCTGCTGGGCGGTGCGGATCTTCTTCTGCATCCGGTCGTCGGAGAAGTCCACCTCGGCCCGGATGCCCTCGGCCCGCAGCATGGCAACGAACTCGGCCAGGTAGTCGCCGTGGTCGGTACGGATCGGGATGCCGATCACCTGCACCGGCGCCAGCCAGGCCGGAAACGCGCCGGCGTAGTGCTCGGTGAGGATGCCGAAGAACCGCTCGATCGAGCCGAACAACGCCCGGTGAATCATCATCGGCTGCTGCCGGGTGCCGTCGGCGGCCTGGTACTCCAGGCCGAACCGCTTCGGCTGGTTGAAGTCCAGCTGGATGGTGGACATCTGCCAGGTCCGGCCGATCGCGTCACGGGCCTGCACCGAGATCTTCGGGCCGTAGAAGGCCGCGCCGCCCGGGTCGGGCACCAGCTCCAGACCCGAGTCGATGGCCGCCTGCCGCAGGGTCTCGGTGGCGTCGGCCCACTCGGCCGGGTCGCCGATGAACTTGTCCGAGTCGTCGCGGGTGGACAGCTCCAGGTAGAAGTCGTCGAGTCCGTAGTCGCGCAGCAGGTCGAGCACGAAGGCGAGCAGCGAGCGCAGCTCGCCGGGCATCTGCTCCCGGGTGCAGTAGATGTGCGAGTCGTCCATGGTCAACCCGCGCACCCGGGTCAGCCCGTGCACCACGCCGGACTTCTCGTACCGGTAGACGGTGCCGAACTCGAACAGCCGCAGCGGCAACTCCCGGTACGACCGCCCCCGCGACCGGAAGATCAGGTTGTGCATCGGGCAGTTCATCGCCTTGAGGTAGTACTGCGCGCCTTCCATCTCCGCCGGCGGGAACATGGTGTCGGAGTAGTACGGCAGGTGCCCCGAGGTCTCGAACAGCTGGGACTTGCTGATGTGCGGGGAGTAGACGAACTCGTACCCGGCCTGCTCGTGCCGGCGGCGCGAGTAGTCCTCCAGCTCCCGACGGATGATGCCGCCCTTGGGGTGGAACACCGCCAGCCCGGAGCCGATCTCGTCCGGGAAGCTGAACAGGTCGAGGTCCGCGCCGAGCTTGCGGTGGTCACGGCGGGCGGCCTCGTCGAGCAGTTTCAGGTACGCCTTGAGCGCGTCGCGGGTCGGCCAGGCGGTGCCGTAGATCCGCTGCAGCTGCGGGTTGCGCTCGGATCCCCGCCAGTACGCCGCCGCGCTGCGCATCAGCTTGACCGCGCCGATCAGCCGGGTGGACGGCAGGTGCGGGCCCCGGCACAGGTCCGACCAGCAGGTCTTACCGGAGCTCGGGTCGAGGTTGTCGTAGATGGTCAGCTCGCCGCCGCCGACCTCCATCACCTCGCTGGCGTCGAAGTCGGCGGTGCCCTTGACGTCGACCAGCTCGAGTTTGTACGGCTCGTCGGCGAGTTCCGCCCGGGCGGCGTCGAGGTCGGCGAACCGCCGCCGCCGGAACCGCTGCCCGGACTTGATGATCTCCTGCATCCGCTTTTCCAGCTTGTCCAGGTCCTCGGGCTGGAACGGCTGGGCGACGTCGAAGTCGTAGTAGAAGCCGTTGGTGATCGGCGGGCCGATACCCAGCTTGGCCTCCGGGAACAGATCCTGCACCGCCTGGGCCAGCACGTGCGCGGTGGAGTGGCGCAGCACCGCGAGCCCGTCCGGGGAGTCCAGGGCCACCGGCTCGACACCGGTGTCGGCGTCCGGCGACCAGTCCAGGTCGCGCAGGGTGCCGTCGGGGTCGCGGACCACGACGATCGCCTTCGGGCCGTTCACCGGCAGACCGGCGGCGGCGATCGCGTCCGCGGCCGTGGTCCCGGCCGGGACCACGACGGGTTCGGCCTGGGGACTGGCTGCGCTTGCGGACACGACGGACTCCTCACGGTCGATGAATCGGTACGTACGGTGGCTCGGTGGATCGGTGGTCCGGCACGGGCCGGCGACGGTGCTCCGGTAGCCGGGGCGGGCCCGGCCGGCCATGATGCTATCGCCCCCCGTCGGCGTGACCGGGTGTCGGTCCTGTTGCAACGCCTGACGTCAACCCGGTTCCGGCGTTAGATTGACGCCGTGGCTGCCACCGACATGGTCGGCGCTCTGCGGCGCCGATACGACTCATTCTTCGCCAGCCGGCGGCCGGTGCCGTTCGCCGTACTGGACGTCGCCGGGATAGAGCACCGCTTCGGCCCGGGCGATCCGCAGTTCACCATCGCCGTACGCCACCCCCGTGGCGCCCGAGCGCTGGCCGCGTTGGACCAGTTCGCGGTCGCCGTGGCGTACCTGCAGGGCTGGCTGGACGTCGAGGGTGACCTGTCCGCCGCGCTGCGGATGCGGGCGTTCTTCACCGATCTGCATCCGGTGGCCCGGTTCTCCGGCGTCTTCACCGGGCTGCTGCGCGGCCGGCGGGAGGACGACCGGCGGGCGATCTCCCACCACTACGACTCGGAGTCGGAGTTCTTCCTGACCTTCCTCGACACCCGGCACCGCTGCTACACGGAGGGGGTGTTCGCCGCCGACGACGAGCCGCTCGAGGACGCGATGACCCGCAAGATGGACCTGGCA
Organism: Solwaraspora sp. WMMD792; assembly: GCF_029626105.1. NCBI lineage: Bacteria > Bacillati > Actinomycetota > Actinomycetes > Micromonosporales > Micromonosporaceae > Solwaraspora > Solwaraspora sp. WMMD792. The sequence continues at coordinate 1,612,685 of NZ_JARUBH010000009.1, read as the reverse complement.
CTGGAGGCGATCGGGGTCAAGCCGGGTGACCGGGTGCTGGAGGTCGGCGGTGGCTGGGGTGCGTTCGCCGAACACGCGGCCAGGCACGGCATCGAGGTGACCACCACGACCCTGTCCAAGGAGTCGGAACGCTACCTCGTCGACCTGTTCGAGCGGGAACAACTCGACGTACGGGTGGTGCGGCAGCACATCTTCGGCTTCACCGACGAGCGTCGCTACGACGCGATCGTCAACATGGGGGTGACCGAGCACCTGCCGGACTACCGCCGCAGCCTGCGCAAGTACGCGGAGCTGCTCAGGCCCGGCGGGCGGGTCTACCTCGACGCGCTGGCGATGCGGCGCAAGCACGTCGCGTCGGCGTTCATGAAGCGCTACATCTATCCGGGCCGGTCGGCGCCGCTGCTGCTGCACCAGTACCTGCGGCACGTCGCCCGCTCCCCGTTCGAGCTGTGCAGCATCGCCGACGACCGGCACAACTACTACCTGACCTGCCGGGAATGGGCCCGGCGGCTGGACCTCGCCCGGGACGAGGTGGTGCAGCGCTGGGGGGAGCCGATGTACCGGCGGTTCCGGATCTTCCTGTGGGGGTCGGCGGCCGGCTTCGACACCGGGCTGGTGCAGGCGTACCGCTGGGTGTTGCGGCTGCCCTGAGTCATCGTCGGCAGCGGCGACTCAGCGATCGGCGTCGACCGGACCGCGGCGTACGTCGGACTGCGCCACCGTGCGCGGTGGCCGCGGTCACCACCGACTTGCCAGGGGCAGTACGGTCGTGAGGTGGCTACGGTGCTCCTGGTCGAAGACGACCACGTTGTGCGCGGCGCCATGTTGCGCTCGCTGGCCGACCGCGGGCACGCGGTCCATGCGGTCGGCACCGCCCTGGACGCGTTACGCCGGGTCGCCGCGGAAACCCCCGACCTGGTGGTTCTCGACCTGGGTCTGCCGGACCTGGACGGGTCGGACGCGTTGCGGATGCTGCGCGGCATCACCGACGTGCCGATCATCATCGCCACCGCCCGCGACGACGAGCAGGCGATCGTCCGGCTGCTGCGGGCCGGTGCCGACGACTACATGGTCAAGCCGTTCACCGGTGCGCATCTGGACGCCCGGATCACCACGGTGCTGCGCCGGGCCGGCCGGGCGAGCCGGTCGGTGCCGCCCGCCGTGCACCAGGTGGGTGGGCTGCGGGTCGACGTCGGCGAACGCAGCGCCACGCTGGACGGCGAGGCCCTGGCGCTGACCCGCAAGGAGTTCGACCTGCTGGCCTATCTGGCCGCCCGCCCAGGTCGGGTAGTGTCCCGCCGGGAGCTGTTGGAGGAGGTATGGCGGCAGCCGTCGGTCGGCGAGGACCAGACCATCGACGTGCATCTTTACTGGCTTCGCCGCAAAATGGGCGAATCCGCAGCGAAGCCGCGCTACCTGCGCACCGTGCGGGGGGTCGGCTTCCGGCTGGTGGTACCGGACTGAGGTTGGCGCTGGCCTACCTCGGGGCCGGCATGGCATCGATCATCGCGTTGGTCTTCCTGATCCCGCTCGGCCTGCAGCTGCAGCGGGAGACCCGCGAGCAGGCACTGGCCGACGCGGCCCGGCGTGCCGCGGTGGTGCGCGGCGCGTTGGCGGTCAGCAACGACCCGGAGGGGGTCCGCCGGGCCGTGGCCGGTCTCGGCGAGAGCGCCGACCGGCAGCCGGTGGTGCACGGGCTCGAACTGGCCGGCACCGTACGGGCGACCAGCCAGCAGGTCACCGAGGCCGCCGCCGGCACCGGGCCGACGGTGGTGGCGACCGACGGCGGGGTGCTGCACCTGGAGCCGGTCACGGTCGGTGACGCGGTCACCGTCGTCGAGGTCTTCGTCGCCGACGGCGAGCTCAACCGGGGTGCGGCCGGCACCTGGCTGCTGCTGGGCGGCATCGCCGCGGGTCTGGTCGTCTGCTCGGTCATCGTCGTGGACCGGATCGCCGCGCGCGCCGTCGCCGCGGCGAAAGGGCTGGTCGACGCGGCGATGGCGGTCGGTGACGGAGATCTGGCGGTACGCATCCAGCCGGACGGGCCACGCGAGCTGGCCGAGGCCGGGTACGCCTTCAACCGGATGGCGGACCGGCTGGTCACCTCCCGTACCGACGAACGTGAACTCGTCGCCGACCTGTCCCACCGGCTACGCACCCCGCTGACCGTACTGCGGCTGGACGCCGACGCGCTCGACTCCGACGACACCAGCGTCGGCTCGTTCAGTGAGGCCGAGCTGGACCGGCGACGGACGATCCGCCGGATCCGTCAGGCGATCGTCACCCTGGAGGGCGAGGTCGACGTTCTGATCAACACGACCCGCAAGACGGTCACCCAGGAGGTCGGCCAGGGCAGCTGCGACGTCGCCGAGGTGGTTCGCGACCGGATGGTCTTCTGGTCGGCGTTGGCCGGCGACCAGAACCGGCCGTACAACGTGATCGGCGCGCAGCTGCGGACCCCGGTGCCGGTGCCCCGGGCCGAGCTGGCGGCCGCGCTCGACGCGGTGCTCGGCAACGTGTTCCGGTACACGCCGCAGGGCACCGCGTTCGAGGTGGCGGTGTCCCGCCGGGACGGGTACGTGGCGATCCGGGTCGACGACGCCGGGCCGGGCATCGCCAACCCGGACCGGGCGCTGCGGCGCGGGGCCAGCGACCAGGGCTCCACCGGACTCGGCCTGGACATCGCCCGCCGGGTGGCGTTGCAGGCGAACGGGTCGGTCAGCCTGGACCGGGCGCGGCTCGGTGGGGCGAGCGTGGTGATGCTGCTCGCCGACGCCGAGGCCGCCCCGCCCCGCCCGGTGAGCCGGTTCGGGCTGGTCGGCCGGCTGGCCCGGGAACGCGACCGGGAGCGGGAGCGGGGCCGCACCCGTCGCCGGCCTACGCCGCGCTGACCGGCAGATCACGGCCGGGTCTTCGCCGGCACAAGTATTCCTTAGGTCTGGGTTAACGTCGTTCCGCGCGCCCCGCGCCGGATGGCAGCATCTGCTCCGAACCCATCGGCGTTCCTGGACGACTCACCCGCAGTACCGTCCCGAATCCCCAGTCCAGGGACGCTTGCGCGCGGCGGGGCCCGGTCCCCCAACACCGATGTCCCGCCGCGCGCCCACCCTGGACAGAGGCAGGTCGACGTGTCACCGTCAGCCGCTGCGCCACCGCCGGCCGCTGAGCCACCGTCGGGTACGTACGCCGTCGGGTCACCGCCAGCTGGGTCACCCACCGTCGACGAGGACGGAGCCACGCCGATCACCGCGCGGCAGGTGCTGCGCTGGGTGGCGGTGATCGCCGCGCTGGTGGTCGCGGTCCTCGCCTGCTGGCAGGACCCGGGCTACGCGACCTGCGCCAGTAGATAGCCCGGCGCAGGCGGCGGCTCAGCCGGCCGACGCCAGGTAGCCGTCGATCTCGTCCCGCAGCCGCCGCTGCTCGGTGGCGGGCAGGAACGAGGCGGTCACCGCGTCGCGGGCCAGGCCGGCGAGTTGCTGCGGGCCGGCCTGCAGCAGGGACGCGGCCACCGCGTACTCCTGGTTGAGGCTGGTGCCGAACATCGGTGGGTCGTCGGAGTTGATCGTCACCAGCAGGCCGGCGGCGACCATGTCGGCGAGCGGGTGCGCGGACAGTTGCGGCACCGCACCGGTGCGCAGGTTGGACGTCGGGCACACCTCCAGCGGAATCCGCCGCTCCGCCAGGAACGCCATCAGCTCCGGGTCCCGCACGCTGGACGTGCCGTGGCCGATCCGTTCGGCGCCCAGCTCGCGCAGCGCGTCCCAGACCGTCTCCGGCCCGGTGGTCTCGCCAGCGTGCGGCACCGAATGCAGCCCGGCCGCCCGGGCCTGGTCGAAGTACGGCTTGAACTGGGGCCGGGGGACGCCGATCTCCGGCCCACCCAGACCGAAACTGATCAGACCGTCCGGGGCCTCGTCGAGGCAGATCCGCAGCGTCTCCTCGGCCGCCGGCAGCCCTGCCTCCCCCGGTATGTCGAAACACCAGCGCAGCTCGATGCCGAAGTCGGCGCGGGCCCGTCGCCGGGCGTCCTCGATCGCCGCGCAGAACGCGGGCGCGGGAATGCCGCGCCGTACGTGCGAGTACGGCGTCACCGTCAGCTCGGCGTACCGGACCTGCTGGGCGGCCAACTCGCGGGCCACCTCGTGGGTGAGCACCCAGACATCCTCGTCGTCGCGGACCAGATCGACCACGCTCAGGTAGATCTCGACGAAATGGGCGAAGTCGCGGAACACGAAGTAGTCGGCCAACGCGGCCTCGTCGGCGGGGACCGGGGACCGCCCCTCGTGCCGCTGGGCCAGCTCGGCGACGATCCGCGGCGACGCCGACCCGACATGGTGCACGTGCAACTCGACTTTCGGCAGCCCGGCGATGAAGTCCGACAGTACGGGCGGAGCCTCCGACAGCGTGGGCGGAGACGACGGTTGCTGGCTCACCGTGGCGTTCGACCTCCTCGGGGAAACGGACATCCCCGGCGGGGGCCCGGCTGCGCCGAGCGTACCGTTCGGGCGGTCGTCTAGGCTCGCCCGGTGGACAAGCGTACGTTTCCGCGGCTCGGCCGCACGGTAGGGGCAATCGGTCTGGGTGCCTGGCAGCTCGGCGCCGACTGGGGGACGGTCACCGAGGACGAGGCGGCGGCGACGCTCACCGCCGCCGTCGAGGCCGGCACCACCTTCCTGGACACCGCCGACGTGTACGGCGACGGGCGCAGCGAACGGATCATCGGCCGGTTCTTGCGGGAGTCGGCCGGCGACGATCTGTTCGTCGCCACCAAGATGGGACGTCGGGTAGCGCAGCACCCGTCCGCGTACGTGCTGGACAACTTCCGGGCCTGGACCGACCGGTCCCGGGCGAACCTCGGGGTGGACCGCCTCGACCTGGTCCAGCTGCACTGCCCGCCGACCGAGGTGCTGCGCACCGACGCGGTCTACGACGCGCTGGACACCCTCGTCGCCGAGCAGCGGATCGCCGCGTACGGCGTGAGCGTGGAGACGGTCGACGAGGCACTGGCCGCGATCGCCCGGCCGGGCGTGGCCAGCGTGCAGATCATCCTCAACGCGTTGCGGCTCAAGCCCCTGGAGCGGGTGCTGCCGGCCGCTGCCGCCGCCGGGGTCGGGATCATCGCCCGGGTACCGCTGGCCAGTGGCCTGCTCTCCGGCCGGTACGACGAGAACACCAGCTTCGCCGCCGACGACCACCGCACCTTCAACCGGGACGGCTCGGCCTTCGACGTCGGTGAGACGTTCTCCGGGGTCGATTTCCACACCGGGTTGGCCGCCGTGCGTCGGCTCGCCCCGCTGGTACCGCCGCAGGCCACCATGGCCCAGTTCGCGTTGCGCTGGATCCTGGACCAGCCCGGGGTGACGGTGGCGATCCCCGGTGCCCGCAACCCGGCCCAGGCGAAAGGGAACGCGGCGGCCGCGGAGCTCACCCCGCTGGACGACGCCACCCAGCGGGCGGTGCGGGAGGTCTACGACGACCTGGTCCGGCCGCAGGTGCACCACCGGTGGTGACCCGCCGCCCGGCGCTGCGCACGGGCAGGGGCAGGGGCCCAGTCGCGCACGAGCGAGGGCCCCGTTGTTCCGGCCGGAACAACGGGGCCCTCGTCACGACCTTCGCGGGTCGGTGCCAGCCCGACCGCCGGACGGCACCGGCGACCGAGGTCAGATCGGGCGGACCTGCTCGGCCTGCGGACCCTTCTGGCCCTGGGCGATCTCGAACTCGACCCGCTGGTTCTCCTCCAGCGTGCGGTAGCCGCTGGTCTGGATGGCCGAGAAGTGGACGAACACGTCAGCACCCCCGCCGTCGACGGTGATGAAGCCGAAGCCCTTGTCTGCGTTGAACCACTTCACGGTTCCCTGCGCCATGTGTATCTCCTTCTGAAACTGGCGGCCAAGCACGCCGTGCGGCCGGTTGGCCGTTTTCGAGCAGCGGCGCCTGAGGTGGCCCCCGGTGAAGGAGGACTTCTCTCAACCCACGCTGTCTCGCAACAGCGTGGACAGCAAACCACGTACGCAAAAACTTCGCACAGCCTACCTGACGAACGTCTCCGACATGTGACCTGAGACGCCGTTCACGCCCTCGTGGCGTGCCCGAATCTGGTCGTCGCCCGGGCCCGGTCCGGCCGGGTCGTCGCGCCTCTGACCAGCGGTGGCGCTCACGACGGCCAACGGCCGGTGAGCCGGCGCACCCCGGTCGCGCCGCCGCGGTCCACAGCGGCCCGGACAACTGAGAAGATCGCCCCCTGCAGTGCGGCCGCGGCCAGCACCTCGCCCCAACCACGCTCCTCGTCGATGGCGTTGGGCGCCTCGTCGTCGCCGGCGGCAAGCTTCCACACCTGCCGGAATATCGCCCCGGCCAGGGCACCCGCCGCCAGGCCGAGCACCAGGCCGACCGGTCGGTAGGCCAACTTGTTGACCGGTTTGCTCACCCGCGCCTCCCTCTCCTCGTCAACCACACCAATACCACCGTCACCACCGTGCCGGCCACCACCAGTGCCGGGACCGCGACGGTACGCCGGTCGGGCCGGCGCGCCGTGGCCGCCGCCTGACGGGCCGAATCCCGCAGCCGCAGCCGGGCCCGGTCGGCCCCCAGCCGCAGCCGGCTCTTCACGTCGGTCTTCGCAGCCAGCGCCTGCACCGTCTGGCCCAGTTCGGCCCGGGTCTGCCGGATCTCGGCCCGGAGCAGGTCGAGATCGCCGGTGCCGTTGCCGGACCTGCCGTTGTGCGATGTCACGACTGCCGCCCCCGCTTCATCGCCGCGCCGAGAACTGTCACGTCCGCCCGTACGCTGTCCGCCGCCGCCGTCGGCACCGGCGGCGCCGCCTGACGGACCTGTCGTCGCCCGGCGAGCGCCAGCACGCCCGCGACCAGGAACAGCAGCACCGCGACGGCCAGGGCGGCCAGCCACGGCGGCCAGGCCTGGGCGAGCAGCAGCACGCCGGCGGCGATCAGCACACCGAGGCCGTAGAGCGCGACGACCCCGCCACCGCCGAAAAGCCCGATACCAAGTCCGGCGTGCTTGCCCTTCTCGGTCAGTTCGGCACGGGCGAGTGCGAGTTCGTCGCGCACCAGTCGCGATATCTGCTCACCGGCCTGCTGCACGAGTTCCGCGGTGGACCGCTCGGCCGGCGGCCGGTGCAAAGTGTCGGCCATGGTGCCTCCTTTCCCGCTGTTCGCCGCTCTATGCCCGGCCCGGACCTCGGTCAATCCTGCTGGCGGCGATCAGCAACGACGGGTTCCTCGGGTCCGACGAAGACCGACGCGCGGGCGTCGCCCTCGGCGTCACCGCCGAACAGCCGGGCGTCGTCGGGTACCTCGTGCCCGCCGGCAGCGGTGGTCATGACCGGCGCGACCGGGTGACGGCCGTTGCGCTGCCCGCCGGTGGCCGACCGGCGCCGCACGTCCAGCCAGTCCAGCAGACTGTCCCCGTCGCCGACCTCGGCCCGCCACCGGGGCAGTGCGGTCGGTCGGTGTTCGCGGACCCACCTGACCAGGTGTTCGCGGACCTGGCACCGCAGATCCCACAGACTCGGCGAGTCAGCGGCGCTGACCAGTGCCCGCAGCCGGACCGTGCCGCCGGTCGCCTCGGTCACCTGCAACACGCAGACCCGGCCGTCCCACAGCTCGGTTCCCTCCACCAGCCGGCGCAGTTCCTCGCGCATGGCCTGGACGGGGACCGACCAGTCCAGGTCGAACTCGGCGGTGCCGAGCACCGCGGCCCTGGTCCGGGTCCAGTTCTGGAACGGCGTGGTGGTGAAGTACGAGGTGGGCAGGATCAGTCGCCGGTCGTCCCAGATGTGCACCACCACGTAGCTGAGCGTCAACTCCTCGATCCGGCCCCACTCGCCCTCGACCACCACGACGTCGTCGATGCGTACCGCGTCGCTGAAGGCCAACTGCAGGCCGGCGATGACGTTGCTCAGCAGGCTCTGCGCGGCCAGCGCGCCGACCACACCGATCACCCCGGCGGAGGCGAGCAGGCTCGCGCCGACACCGCGTACCGCCGGGAAGGTCATCAGCATCACCCCGACGGTGAGGATGACGATCACCGCGATGGTGACCCGGCGCAGCATCACCACCTGGGTGTGCAACCGGCGGGCGTGCCGGTTGTCCGGCACGTCGGTGCGGAACCGGGCCAGCGTGGTGTCCTCCATGGCCAGCAGCAGCGCCCCGACCAGCCAGGCGCACGCCGCGATCATCGCGAGGACCAGCAAGTGCAAGGTGGTACGCCGCCACGGCTCACCGACCCCGTAGCCGGTCGAGAACCGGACCGCGAGCTGGATGGCCGTCACCGTGGCGGCCACCAGCGTCGCCCGGTGCGCGTGGGTCGAGACCTCGGCGAGCAGTACGGAACGTCGGCCGAGACGCCGGACGACCCGGTGGCCGATCGCCACCACGGTCACCGCGAGTAGCGCCGCCGCGACCGTGACGAGCACCGTCCAGACAACCGGATGCACGAAAGGATCCTCCTTCACATCGCCATCAACAGTGACAAAACGTCAATGATGCCGCGTGAAGGCGGGTCCTGCCATGGGCGGTATGTCACACCTTTCGGTAGCGGGACTGGGCGAAGCAGTAGACACCGAAGGCCGCGAAGCCGGCCGCCACCAGTGCCAACAGGACAGACCCGAACGCCTGCTCGCGCAGGGTGTGCAGGGCTGCGTCCAGGCCCCGGGCCTGCTCCGGGTCGAACTGGACGGCAGCGGTCACCACCAGTGCCCCGGCGGTGCCGTATGCGATGCCCTTGGCGACGTAGCCGGCCGTACCCAGCCGACAGACCACCGTCCGCACCCGGGCACTCATCGCCCCGGTCCGCAGCTGTTCGGCGAACCGCCGGGTGACGCCGTTGACGACCATCCCGACACCGATGCCGACCACCACCACGCCGACGAACCCGACCAGCCACCGACCGCCGGGAGCGGACATCACCCGTTCGCTCAGCGCCTGCTGCTGGTCGGCGGTGTCGGCGTTGGCGTCACGGAACACCTGGACGGCGGTCCAGGCGAAGGACAGGTAGACCACGGTCCGACCGACCGACAGGACCCGCTCGAACGTCCGCTTGTTACCCCGCTCGGTACGGTGCCCCACGGCGGCCTCGATGCCCTGCCACACCGCCATCGCGGCCAACCCGACCGCGACGGCGATCAGCAGCACCCCGCCGAGCGGCTGCGCGGCGAGGGTACGCAACGCGCCGGACTGGTCCCCGTCAGCGGCCGGGCGGCCGAAGGCGATCTGCAACGCCAGCCAGGCCACCAGCAGGTGGACCAGGCCGTACCCGAGGAAACCGGCTCTGGCGAGCAGCTCCAACGATCGACTGTTACCAACCTGATGAGCGGTGCGCTGCGCATCCCTGGTGTTCGGCATGGCGCTCCATATGACCGGTCAGCGCCACCGCCAAACGTGCCCGACCGGTGGTCAGCCCAGCTGCCGGGCGACCCGGATCGCCACCTCCGAGTCGGTCACCCGCTCGAGGCTCACGTCGAATCCGCCGACCTCGGTGGCCTGCTCGCCGACGGTCAGGGTGACCTGCTCGCCGGCCACCTCGACAGTGACCCGGTCGCCCTCGGCCCCGATCAACCGGGCTTCGACGCCGAGAAAGCTGGCGCTGGCCTCGACTCCCCGGGAGAAAGTCACCGTGCAGGCGTCCAGCCCACAGTCGGTGCTGGCACCCTCGGAGCTGCAACCGGCGAGCAGCGCCGCGCCGAACAGCAACCCGGCGGCCAGACCGGCGACGCGGGAGATGGCGCCGGCCCGCCGGCCGGATCTGGTGGATCGGGAGGCGCGGGAAGCCGATGACAGCAGGGGTGCGATGGTCACCGGACAAGCGTACTTGGCGCTCGTGACGGTGCCCCGGAGCATCGGCCCGCCGCCGGCCTGCCGCCGCACCGCCGCCGGCCTGCCGCCGCGCCCGCCGGCGGGCCGACGGTTAGGCTCGAAGCCGTGCCGGCCTGCCGATGAGTCGGCCTGACCAAGTCGGCCCCTGACCGAGGAGGTGTCCGACCGTGACAGTGCTGGTGGAGGACAACCCGGCGCGGAACCGGTTCGAGATCCTGATCGACGACGGCCTGGCCGGGTTCGCCAGCTACCGGCCGGGCCCGGCGGCGGTGACCGTGACGCACACCGAGATCGATCCCGCGTACCGGGGACGGGGTGCCGGTGACGCCCTCGCCCACGGCCTGCTCAGCGAGCTCCGCGACCGGGGCGAACGGGTGGTTCCCCAGTGCTCGTTCATCGCCGCGTACATCGACCGGCATCCGGAGTTCGCCGAGCTGGTCGCCGGTGACTGAGCGGCGCTGGCCCGGCAGGGCGCGTACGGCGGTCGCGGTGGTCGGCGTGCTCGTGCTGGCCGCCACGGTGGTGGCGGCGGGCGGCTGGCTCGGCTGGTTCAGCGACCCGACGATCTCCGACGCGCCCGAGGCGTCGACCGACGTCGACGTCGTCGCGACCGGACTCGCCGCGCCGTGGGACCTCGCGTTCCTGCCGGACGGCACCGCACTGGTGACGGAGCGGGACACCGCCCGGTTGCTGGCCGTAGACGCGCAGGGCAGCACCCGGGAGATCACCCGGGTCGACGAGGTCGTCCCGGACGGGGAGGGCGGCCTGCTCGGCGTGGCGGTGTCCCCGCAGCACGCCGCCGACGGCTGGGTCTACCTCTACTACACCGGCACCGCTGACAACCGGGTCGTCCGGTTCCAGCTCGGGCCCGACGGCCCGACGACGCCCCCTGAGCCGGTGCTGACCGGGATTCCCCGGGCACCGACCCACAACGGCGGCCGGATCGCTTTCGGTCCGGACGGGATGCTGTACGTCGGCACCGGCGACGCTGGCGAGCGGGGAGCCGCGCAGGACCCAACCGGGCTGGCCGGCAAGATCCTGCGGGTGCAGCCGGACGGAACCGTACCGGCAGACAACCCGCTAGCGGGATCACCGGTGTTCAGTTTCGGCCACCGCAACGTGCAGGGACTGGCCTGGGATCCGGCCGGGCAGCTGTACGCCAGCGAGTTCGGGCAGAACCGGCACGACGAACTGAACCGAATCGAGGCCGGCGGGAACTACGGCTGGCCGGAGGTCGAGGGGGTGGCCGACCGGGCGGAGTTCATCGATCCGGTGGCCACCTGGGCCCCCCGGGACGCCTCCCCCAGCGGTCTCGCCCACCACCAGGGCCGGCTCTGGCTGGCGTGCCTGCGTGGCCAGCGGCTGTACCGGGTCGCCCCGGACGGCACCGACGCCGAGACGTTGCTCAGTGGCGAGTACGGCCGGCTGCGGCACGCGGCGGTGGCGCCGGACGGCAGCCTGTGGGTGCTCACCTCGAACCGGGACGGGCGCGGTTCACCCACCGGCGACGACGACCGGATCCTGCGGATCAGCGGCTGACCGGTCCGCCGTAGGGTCCGGCCCGGTCGGGCCGGGCAGCACCGTCGGACCTGGCACCGTTGGACCCGACCCGGTCGGACCCGGCGTGCCGGTCCTGGCCACCGGCGTCTGCCAACCGGCCAGCCACTCGGCGGCGGCCCGGCTGTTCGCCCAGCTCGCCCCGTAGGTCGACAGGTGGACGTCACCGGCGACCCGCACCGGTACCCCCATCTCGACCACGACGGCGTCGGGTCGGACGGCGAGCGCGCGGTCGACCGCCACCGACATCCACCGATGCCGGTGCAGGTCGCGGACCACCAGGACGAGGGCGTGGTGACGGGCGGCGAGCAGCGCGGTGTCCAGCGGCTCAACCGGTCGGCCAGGAACGTCGGCTGCCGTTGACGGACCCGCCGACGCGTCGAGATCCCGCTCGGTCAGTCGGACGGTGAGCGTCCCGGGCCGCAGCGTGGCCAGGGCCTGGCCGATGCCCCACGGGGTCTCGGCCCCGATGGCGATGTTGTGCGGCGGCGCGAACTCCACCACGTACGCGGGTCGGGTCAGCGGCAGCCGGGTCGCAGCCCGGATCCGCAGCGCGCGCCGGGCGGCGGCGAGCCCGACGGCGGACCGCACCGGGCCGGGCGGCGGTCCGGCGGACGCCAGCGTGTCGGACCCGCTGCCACCCGGTACGGGTCCGCTACCACCCGGTACGGGTCCGATTCCGTCCGGTCGGCGGTGCCGCACCGACCAGTCCGCCAGCTGCCGGATCCGTTCCGCCGCCTCGGCCAGCCGCTGGGCCGGCAGCTGTCCGGTGACGACCGCGTCGACGATCCCGTCGGTCAGTCGCCGGACGGTCTCCTCGTCGGCGTGTTCGCCGCCCACGCAGACGGCGTCGACCCCGGCGGCGAGCGCCCGGACGGTCGCGCCGGCCAGACCGAAGCGCCGGGTCACCGCCCGCATCTCGATTCCGTCGGTGATCACCGCGCCGGTGAACCCGAGCCGGTCCCGCAGCAGGTCGACCAGGACCGCACGGCTGAGGGTGGCCAGGTTGGCCGGGTCGATCGCCGGGACGAGCAGGTGTCCGGTCATGATCGTCCGGGTGCCGGCGGCGATGGCGGCCCGGAACGGGGTCAGCTCCACCGCGTCCAGCCGGATCCGGTCGGCGTCGATGCGCGGTACGGCGGCGTGCGAGTCCACGTTGGTGTCGCCGTGTCCGGGGAAGTGTTTGGCGCAGGCGGCGACTCCGGCGTCCTGCAGCCCGCGGATCCAGGCGGCCGTGTGCCGGGCCACCAGGTGCGGATCGTCGCCGAACGCGCGTACCCCGATCACCGGGTTGTCCGGATTGGAGTTGACGTCGGCAACCGGGGCGTAGTTGACGGTGACTCCCGCGCCGGCCAGCTCCAGACCGAGATCGTGGGCGACCCTCCGGGTCAGTTCCGGGTCGTCGACCGCACCGAGGGCCAGGTTGCCGGGTCGGGAGCTGCCGTGTCCGGATTCGATCCGGGTCACGTCACCCGCTTCCTCGTCGATGGCGACCAGCACGTCCGGCCGTTCGGCGCGCAGCGCGGCGGTGAGCGCGGCGACCTGTTCGGGGTCGCGGACGTTCCGGGCGAACAGCACCACGGCACCCAACCCGTCGGCGACCCACCGGCGCACCCAGTCCGGTGGGCTGGTGCCGATGAACCCGGGCTGCAGCACGGTGGCCGCCATCCGCCGCACACTGGGACTGGAATCGACCATGCGGCTCATGTTCACATCACGGATAGTTTTAGTCAATAAACCTTCCTATTAACCGGGACCGCCCTGCGGCGACGACGCCGGCGCCGTACGGCACCGTCTGTCGCCGGGCGGCCCCGGTGTGGCACAGTGCGTAAGTGGATCCGTTCGTCCAGTACGCCGCCGAGGAGACCAGCTGGCAGGACATCCCCGGTGTCCAGGTGGTCGGTGCCGTCCTCGGCATCCTGCTCCTGATCGCCGCGCTACGGGCGATGTTCGGCAAAGGGCGGTGAGCGCGGCCCGGCGAGCGCCCCGACCGGTCGGCCGGACAGGTCGCCGGAGCGCCCGGCCCGTTTGGCGGTGGTCGGCGCCGGGTAACCACGATTTCCGATGAAGCTGCCCCTGCACTCGCCCCGGCTGCGCCGCGCGGCGCGCCAACGCTTCGGCTGGTCGGCATTGCGGCCCGGCCAACTCGGCGCGATGCGGGCCCTGCTGAAGGGCCGCGACGCCCTGGTGGTGCTGCCCACCGGCGCCGGAAAATCGGCCGTCTACCAGATCCCGGCCACCATGCTGCCCGGCCCGACCGTGGTGATCTCTCCGCTGCTCGCGCTGCAGCAGGACCAGATCGCCGCGCTCAACCAGCGCGGCCAGGCCGAGCTGCGGGCGGTACGGATCAGCTCCGCGGAGAGCCCGGCCCAGCGACGGGCGGCGCTCGACGACGTCCGTGCGGGTCGGGCCAGGTTCCTGTTCACCACACCGGAACAGCTGTGCGACCCGGACCGGCTGGCCGAGGTACGACAGCTGTCCCCGGCGCTGGTCGCGGTCGACGAGGCGCACTGCGTCTCGGCCTGGGGGCACGACTTCCGACCCGACTACCTGGCCGTCGGCCACCTGGTGGAGCAGTTGGGCCGCCCTGCCGTGGTGGCGTTGACCGCCACCGCCTCGCCACCGGTGCGCGACGACATCGTCCACCGGCTCGGGCTGACCGATCCGCACCTGGTGGTGGCCGGACTCGACCGGGGCAACCTGTTCCTCGAGGTCGCCCACTGTCCGACCGAGGACTACCGGTGGCGCCGGCTGGTCGCCCTGCTCGACGTGGAACAGCCGCCCGGCATCGTCTACGTGCCGACCCGGCGGGCCGCGACGGAGCTGGCCGGTCAGCTCGCCGCCGCCGGCTACCCGGCCCGCTGCTACCACGCCGGTATGTCGGCCACCGCCCGGCAGCAGTTGCACGACGAGTTCCTCGCCGGGCAGGTGCCGGTCATGGTGGCGACGTCCGCGTTCGGCATGGGCATCGACAAACCGGACGTACGGTGGGTGGCGCACACCGCGCTGCCGGACTCGCCCGACAGCTATCTGCAGGAGATCGGGCGCGGCGGCCGGGACGGCCGGCCGGCCCGCGCGCTGCTGTTGTGGCGGGCCGAGGACATCGGTCTGCAGCGGTACTTCACCACCAGCCCGCCTGATCATGACGAGTTGCGCGGCGTCGCCGAGGTGCTGGACGTCGAGCCGGCCACCCGCGCCGAGCTGCGCCGCCGCACCGGGCTTGGCGCCCGCAAACTGAGCCAACTGCTCGCCCTGTTGGAGGAGGTGGGCGCGGCCCGTACCGTCGCCGGCACCCAGACCGTTCGTCCGTTCTACGCGCCGGACCCGGCGCGGGCCGCCGCCGACGCGGTGGCGGCGGCCGGACGTCGCCAGACCGTGCAGCGCTCCCGTACCGACATGATGCGGGCCTTCGCCGAGGCGACCGGTTGCCGCACCCGGGCGCTGCTTGCCTACTTCGGGGAGCATGTGGCGGACGTCTGTGGCCATTGCGACAGTTGCCACGCCGGGACCAGCACCGCCGACAACGGCGCCGCCGGCCCGTTCCCGGTACACAGTATGGTGCGACACGCGGAATGGGGGGCCGGCCTGGTACTCGGGTACGAACAGGACCGGATGACGGTCCTCTTCGACGGTGTCGGCTACAAGACGTTGTCGGTGCCGGTGGTCAGCGACCAGGGTCTGCTGGCCGCCGAGCAGCGCTGAGGATCGCCACCGTCGGACGCCGGTCCGACGGGCAGCAGGTTGAGAGGGGCAAGAGCGTGACGGAACTGCCGGTGTACACCGAACTCGGGTTCTCCGACGAGGAATGGGGGCTGCTGGTCGGGCTGCCGCAGGCGGTGCTGAACGCGGCCAGCGCGGCCGAGTCCGACGGTGGACGGCGGACCCGGGCGGAGAACGCCGCCGGGCTGGAGACGATCAGCGCCGGCCGGGAGTCGGCCAGCCCGCTGGTCGCCGCGGTCGCCGGGGAACTGGTCAGCCGGGTCGGCGATCCGGAGACCGGCGAGGAGTTGCCGGTGATCGAGCCGGCCGACCCGCAGGCGCTGATCGCCGACGTACTGGCCCGGGCGGGTGCGGCGGCCCGACTGCTCGCCGACCGGGTGGACGACGGTGAGGCCGGGGCGTACAAGCACTGGCTGGTCGGCATCGCCGAACAGGTGGTCGGCGCCGCGAGCACCGGCGGGGTGCTGGGCATCGGCGGCGAGACGGTGACCGAGTCGGAGCGGCGGTTCCGCGACCGGCTCGCCCACGTGCTCAACGACTGAACGGGAGGGCTCCCGGTGTGCGGGCGGTTGACCACCGCCAGTACGGTCTGGGATCGCGGGCCGCACCGGCCCGGTGGACACCCCTCTCCCGGGAGCATCGATGGAGCTTCTGACCAGCCCCGAGTTGTGGATCGCGTTCGCGACCCTGCTACTGCTGGAAGTCGTGCTGGGCATCGACAACGTCGTGTTCATCTCGATCCTCGCCGGTCGGCTGCCCGAGCACCAGCAGGCCAGGGCCCGCACCATCGGGCTGTCGCTGGCCCTGGTCACCCGGCTGCTGCTGCTCGCCTCGTTGTCCTGGGTGATCGGGCTGACCGCACCGCTGTTCGAGGTGTTCGGGCAGGAGATATCCGGACGTGACCTGATCCTGCTGCTCGGTGGGGGCTTCCTGCTGGTCAAGGCGACCTACGAGATCCACGAGCACCTGGAGGGCGCGGACCACGGGCGCAGTGGTAAGACCGCGTCGTTCGCCGGAGTGATCGCCCAGATCCTGGTGCTGGACGTGGTGTTCTCGCTCGACTCGGTGATCACTGCGGTGGGCATGGTCGACCAGCTGTTCATCATGGTCGCCGCCGTGGTGGTCGCGATCGTCATCATGCTGGTGTCGGCCGGGGCGGTCAGCGGGTTCGTCAACCAGCATCCGACGGTGAAGATGCTGGCCCTGTCGTTCCTGCTGCTGATCGGTGGCAGCCTGATCGCCGAAGGGCTCGGCCACCACATCCCCAAGGGGTACGTGTACGGGCCGATCGCGTTCTCCGTCTTCGTGGAGTTCCTCAACCTGCGGCTACGGTCGCGCAAGCAGGCGGCGGCACCGGTCAGCCTGCACCCGACGTTCGTCAAGGAGCAGCCGGCGGCGGCCGGCGGTACGGACAGCGCCGACCGGACCGACTCAGCGTAACGGGAGCAGTCGGCGGACCGCCTGCTCGGCGGCCGGCCGGCTGGGCTCGCCGGTGCCGAGCCGGGCCACCCGACCCCGGTGGAACGACTCGACCACCCGCGGGTCGACGTAGGAGGCGCGGGCGACCGTGGGTGTGTTGCCGAGCAGCTCCGCGACCTCCCGCATCACCGCGGCCACCGTCCGCCGCCGGGCCGCCGCCGATCGCGGTACCCCGGCGGCCGCCAGCCGGGTCGCGGCGAGCACGGTGGCATGCCAGGTACGGAAGTCCTTTGCCGTCATCTCGGTGCCGCTGGCCTGACGCAGATACTCGTTGATTTCGTCGCTGTGCACGTCCCGCCAGCGCCGCCCGTCCCAGTAGCAGAACAGCCGCTGCCCGTCGTGCCGACGACGACGCAGTGCCCGCAGCACGGCACACACCTGCGCGTCGTCGATCCGCCGGACCTGGGCGACGCCGCCCTTGGCCGGGAACTCGAGGACCACGCAACCCCGCTCGAGCCGGGCGTGTCCGGGCCGCAGCGTCGCCACCCCGAACGTGGGCTCGTCGCCGGCGGCGTACTGGTCGTTGCCGATCCGGAACATCCCCAGATCCAGCAGGCGCACCAGGGCGGCCAGCACCCGTTGCCGGTCGAGACCCCGGCCACGCAGATCGGCGTCGACCCGGTTCCGCAGCCGGGGCAGCCGGTCCGCGACCCGCCGCACGTGCTGGAACTTGGCGACGTCCCGACGGACCCGCCACTGGGGGTGGTAGAGGTACTGCCGCCGGCCGGCCGCGTCCACGCCGACGGCCTGGATGTGACCGGACGGGTGCGGACAGATCCACACGTCCCGCCAGGCGGGTGGGATCACCAGCGCACGCAGCCGCTTCAGCTCCGCCGGGTCGGTGACCGGCTGGCCCCGGGTGTCGAGGAAGGCAGTCCCCCGACCCCGGCGCCGGCGCCGGTATCCCGGCCGGTGCGGGTCACTGCGCCGCAACCGCATCGCGTTCCACCTCGCCGATCGCGGCGAGCACCTCGTCGACACAGATGGCGACCATCGCCGGGTGCCAGTCGGCCACCGGTCCATCGGCGGGTCCGTCGGCGGCTGGCGGGTCGCCGGCTGCGGAGTCGGCAGCTGCGGGGACGGCAGCCGGCTCCTCGACCCCGGCGGACAGCAGCGGATAGTGGACCACCCGGTGCCGGGTCCGGTGCACCGGTGGGCCCCAGCGGGCCGGCGACGTGGGACCGAACAGCAGCACCGACGGTACGCCGAAGGCCGTTGCCAGGTGCCCCGCGCCGGTGTCGGCGGCGACCAGCAGACGGGCGTGCGCCAGCAGGGCGGCGAACTGGTACAGGTCCATCCGCCCGGCGCAGACCGCGGTGCCGGGCAGCCCGGCACCGGCAGCGACCGCCTCAGCCAGCGGACGCTCGGGTGCCGACCCGGTCACCACCACCCGGTGTCCAGCGGCGGTCAGCCGACCGGCCAGCTCGGCGAACCGGTCGACCGGCCATCGGCGGCGCGGCGCCGCCGCACCGGGGTGCAGTACGGTCACCCCGACCGGCACCCGGTCCGGTACCGGACGGGGCAGCAGCAGGTCGGTGGGGTCACAGTCGACGCCGTACCAGGTGAGCAGCCGGCACCACCGCGCCACCTCGTGCTCGTCGTCGCGCCACGGTGGGCCGTCGTGGTGCGCCGCCGCCGGACACCGGTACGCCCACAACCGGCCCGGCCGCGTCGCGGCGAGCAGCCGGTGCGACTGCGGGCCACGGCCGTGCAGGTTGACCGCCCAGTCCGGGCCGCTGTCGAGCAGCGGCACCGCGTCCAGCCCGGACAGCGGCACTAGCCGGTCCACCGCGCCGGTCAGGCCGGCCAGCGGGGCGAGCCAGGCCGGCGCGGCCAGGGCGATCGTCTCGGCCGGGTAGGCGGCCCGCAGCCCACGCAGCGCCGGCACGGCGGTGGCCAGGTCACCGATGCCGAGGGCGCGCAGCACCAGGATCACGGGTAGGACGTCTCCCGGTCCGCGCAGATCACCATTTCGCGCACCGCGCAGCCGGCCGGCTGCTGCAGCGCGAACAGCACCGCCGCCGCCACGTTGCCGGGGTCGTTGAGCGCGGCGTCGGCCGCCGGCCGGTACCGGGCCTCGCGCTCGTCGAAGAACGCGGTCCGCATCCCGCCGGGCACCAGCAGGGTGACGCCGACGGTGCCGGCGAGTTCGGCCGCCAACGCCCGGGTGAACCCGACCACCCCGAACTTGGCCGCGCAGTACGCGGTGGCGTCACCGACCGCCTTCACTCCCAGGGTGGAGGCGATCGTCACCACCGAACCGCCGGCCGAGGTCAGCCAGGGCAGCGCCGCCCGGATCACCGCCGCGGTGGCCAGCAGGTCGACCGTGACGACCCGTTCCCACACCTGCGCGGGGGTGTCGGCGAGGCGGCCCGGCACGTCCATCCCGGCCGCGGTGACCACCGCGCTCAGCCCGCCGGTCTGCTCGGCGAGCCGGTGGGTGGCGGCCTCGGCTGCCCGGGTGTCGGCCAGGTCGCAGTCGAGCCAGGGCACTCCGTCCGCTGGCGGCTGCCGGTCGATGACGCATGGCCGGTAGCCGGACTTGGCCAGCAGGTCGACGACGGCTGCGCCGAGACCGCTCGCGCCGCCGGTGACCAGCACCGCCGGGCTGCCGGGATGGTTCGTCACGATGATTCCTCCACAGTGGTGGTCGACGGAACGGGCCGCCCGGCACGGGCGGCGGCGATCATGCCGGTGGTGGAGCGTCCGTCGAGGTACGGCACGATCGCCGTCTGCCCGCCCCATCGGCGTACCACTTCGGCCTCGGGCAGGTCCGGCTCGGCGGTGCCGCCACCGGCGTAGTCGCCACCTTTGACCCAGATGTCCGGCCGCAGCCAGCTGAGCACCGCGTGCGGGGTGTCCTCGTCGAAGACGACCACCGCGTCCACGCAGCCCAGCGCCACGAGCAGCCGGGCCCGGTCGTGCTCGCCGACCACCGGCCGCTGCGGCCCTTTCAGTCGGGCCACGCTGGCGTCGGAGTTCAGGCAGACGATCAGGCAGTCGCCCAGCTGGCGGGCGGCCTGTAGCGCCGACACGTGCCCGGCGTGCAGCAGGTCGAAGCAGCCGCCGGTGGCCACCACGGTGCCCCCGGCGGACCGTACCCGGGCGGCCAGCGCCCCAGCGGCGCGCGGACCGACCTGCTCCGCCGACGCCGCAGCCAGTGCCCCGGTCTCCACCGGCACCGCGGCCTGGTCGGACCCGGCCAGCAGCCGCCGCAGCCCAGCCGTACCGCCGTCGGCGACGTACCGGGACGCCTCGGCGACCGCCGCCTGGACCGCCTCGGACACCACGGCTCCGGCGGCCAGCGCCGTCGCCGCAGCGGTGGCGAACCGGTCCCCCGCGCCGCAGGTGTCCCCGTCGGTGCTGATCGGCGTCGGCACCATCAGCGGCACGCTCCCGGCGTGGCACAGCAGCGCTCCGTCGCCGCCCATCGTCACCGCGACCGCCCCGGCCCGCCAGCGGCGTCGCAGCTCGTCGGCGCCCCGCGCGGCGGTGGCCACCCGGGTGTCCCCGACCGGCTGCCCGGTCAACTGGCGGACCTCGGCCTCGTTGGGGGTGATCAGCCGGGCACCGGCGACCGCCGCCGGGCCGCGCGGGTGCGGGTCCCACACCACCGGTGCGCCGGTCGCCGCCAGCGCCGCCCGCAGGCCCGGCAGCCGCGCCACTCCCCGGCCGTAGTCGCTGACCACCACCGCCGCAGCCGCCGCGAGCACCTCGGCGGTGGCCGGCGGCAGATCGCCGTGCACCCGGCCGTCCCCGCCCCGGTCCAGCCGCAGCAGCACCTGACCCCGGGTACGCAGCCGGATCTTCTCGGCGGTCGCGCCACCCAACGGCAGCGGATGCAGGTCCACGCCGGCCGCAGCGAGCAGCGCCGCGAGCCGACAACCGGCCGGGTCGGCGGCGAGCGCGCTGACCAGCACCACCGGGTGTCCCTGCCCGGCGGCGAGCGCCGCGGCCAGCCCGGCGCCACCGGGCCGGTCGGTGACGTACCGCTCGTCGAGCACCGGCGCGGCGGCGTCCGGGCAGACCCGGGTCACCGCACCGTCGACGTCCCGGTCGAGCAGGGTGTCGCCGACCACCACGATCGGGCCGGCGGTCACCGGACACCGCCGCGGACGTCCACCGGCAGACCGGCCGTCACGGCAGGCGCCGGGGACGCACCGGCGGGGAGGTCGACCGCATCGGCGGGGACGTCGACCGCATCGGCGGGGACGTCGACCGTGCCGGCGACGGCGTCGACCGTGCCGGCGAGACCGAGCACGCCGGGCAGTGTCTGGTCGACGTAGGCGCACAGCAGGTGCGCGGTGACCAGATGCAGCTCCTGCACCACCTGCGGATCGGCCGCCGGCACCGCCAGCACCTCGGCACACGCCTCGGCCAGCGGGTTCGGCACCGGACCGGTGCACGCCCAGCAGCGCAGCCCGACATCACGGCCAGCCCGGGCCGCGGCGAGCAGGTTGCCGCTACGTCCACTCGTGGACAGCAGCAGCAGGATGTCGCCGGGGCGGCCGTGGGCCCGTACCTGCCGGGCGAAGACCTCGTCGAAGCCGAAGTCGTTGCTGATCGCGGTGAGTGAGGAGGTTTCGGCGGTCAACGCGATCGCGGACAGCGGCGTCCGGTCGTCACGCAGCTTGCCGACCAGCTCGGCGGCGAGGTGCTGGGCCTCGGCGGCGCTGCCGCCGTTGCCGGCGATCAGCAGCCGGCCGCCGTGACCGAGCGTCCAGGCCAGCTCGGCACCCCAGCGACCCAGCCGGTTGGCCACCTGGCGGTACGGCAACAGCGCCTCAGCCAGCCCGGCGAGGTGGGTGTCGATGAGCGAGTTCACGTCGGACATCTCAGGCCACCACCCGGCTCGGCTGCCGCACCCCGCTGACCGTGCCGTAGATCGCGGTCAGCTGCGCCGCGGCGCGCTGCCACGAGTAGCACTGCCGCGCCCGGTCCAGCGCGGCGGTGGCGTAGGCGAACCGCCGGACCCGGTCGTTGAGCAACCGGCGCAGTGCCATACCGAGCGCCCGGGGGTCCCGGGGCGGCACCAGATCGCCGGTGAGGCCGTCGACGACGGTGTCGGTCAGCCCGCCCACGGCGGTGCCGACCACCGGCACGCCGCAGGCCATCGCCTCCAGCGGGGTGAGCCCGAACGGCTCGTACCACGGGGCGGCGACCAGCACGTCCGCCGACCGGTACCAGGACGGCATCTGTTCCCGGGGCACCCCGCCGACCAGCCTGACCCGGTCACCCACCCCGCACGACTCGGCCAGCTGGCGCAGCTGCCGGGCCTGCGGGTCGGTGTCCAGTTCGGCGGCCGGCGGGCCACCCACGACGACGCACTCCGCGTTCGGTACGAGTTGCATGGCCCGTACGACGTCCTGGAAACCCTTGCGGGCGACCAGCCGGCCAACGGTCAGCACCCGCAGCCGGCCCTCGTCACGCGGCACGGCCGGTCCGTCGGGGGCGAAGGTCTGCTCGTTGACGCCGGACGGCACCACCGAGAGCCGGCCCCGGGGCACCCCCATCCTGATCAGCTCGGCGACCTCGTCCTGGGACTGCGCGACCACCCGGTCGACGCTGCGGCCCAACGCCCGCTCGTAGCCGATGCGGCGGGGCGGACTGGTGTCCATCGCGCCCTGGTGGCGACGCTTGACCGTGCCCAGCGCATGGTAGGTCTGCACCACCGGCACCCCGGTCAGCCGGCCGGCGTGCACGGCGGCGAGCCCGCTCATCCAGAAGTGCGCGTGCGCGACCGCCGGGGTCCAGTCGTGGCTCCACTGTCCGGCCAGCCACCGACTGAACTGCGCCATGTGCGGCAGCAGGTCGTCCTTTGCGATGTGCTCGGCCGGGCCGGCCGGCACGTGCACCACCGCGACCCCGTTGTCCAACTGCACCAGTTCCGGCAGGTCCACAGCGTCCCGGCGGGTGAACACCCGGACCTCGTGGCCGTCGGCGGCGAGCGCGGTGGACAGCTCCGCGACGTGCGTGTTCTGGCCGCCGGCGTCCACCCCGCCGAGCGCGGCGAGCGGGCTGGCGTGCTCCGAGATCATCGCGATGCGCATAGCGCCTCCTCCAGCAGCTCGTCCCAGTCCGCGAGGAACCGGTCCAGTCCGTATCGGTCCTGCGCCGCGCGCCGCGCGCCGTCGCCGAGCCGGCGGGCCGCGTCCGGCTCGTCGATCAGCCACTGGGCGGCGTCGACCAGGGTCTGCACCCGGGTGGCGAGCACCCCGGCCGACGGCGGTACCGCGGCGACCGCCTCGGTGGTGCCGAGGACGACCACCGGCGTGCCCATCGCCATCGCCTCGATCAGGCTCAGGCCGAGTGAGGTCCACCGACACAGATGCAGGTACGCGCGGCGGCGGGCCACCTCGGCGTGCATCGCCGACTGCGGCACGTCGTCGTGGACGGCCAACTGCCCGGCGGCCAGCCCGCCGAGAACCTCGGGCAGCCCGGCGACTCCCATCCCGTACACGTCCAGCGGGGCGACCCGGGCGAACCGGGGCATCAGGTCGGTGCCGGTGACCCGTTGGCGGCGTACCGGCTCATTGGTGACCACAGCGAGCCGGTCGAGTTCGCCGCTGTAGCGGGCGGCCGGGGCGACGATGCCGTGCTCTATCACCCGGGTCCGGGTGCCGCCGGTGTCCCAGAACAGGTCGTTGAAGTGGGTGACGTGGACCACGGTGAGGTCGTCACGGTCGGCCATCGGATGCCGGCTGGTCGGCACGTCACCCTTTGGCGTGTTGTGCTCGACGTAGACCGCCGGCACGTCCCGACCGACGGTACGGCCGAGCCAGCTGGTGGCCAGGTCGAGCTCCTCGGGGCGTTGCAGGATCACCAGGTCGACCTCGGCGGCGGCGAGCTGCCCGGGGCGGATCTCGGTGACGCCGTCCGGCCACGGGTAGGTGCGCGCCCGGCCCAGCCCGTACGGCCCCCGGTCCGGGGTGACCGGCACCAGGTAGTGGTGCTTGCCGTGGACGAACGCGGTGGTCCACGACCCGTGGACGTGCCAGAGGAAGATGTTCATCCGGCCGTCCCGCAGATCAGTTCGACGGCCTCGACGACGCTGTCCGGGGAGACCGTCGACAGACACGGATGGCCGGGCACCGGGCAACGGGCGGCCCGGGTGTTGCGGCAGCCGGCGACCGGGTCGCCGAGCCGGACCCAGGGCACCCGGTAGGGGCCCCACTGGCCGAACGGCACCGTCGGCGCGAACAGGCTGACCACCGGGGTGCCGACCGCCGCCGCGAGGTGTGCGGGCCCGGTGTTGCCGACGACCAGCGCACCGGCCTGCGCGATGATTGCGGCGAGCCGGGCCAGCGAGGTCTGACCGCCGAGGTCGACACCGGACCGACCGGCCACCCGGCGGCTCAACGCCTGCTCCCCGGGTCCGCCGGTGACCACCACCCGGTGCCCGGCGGCGTGCAGCGCGTCGACGAACGCGGCACACCGCTCCGGCGGGCAGGCGCGGGACTCGACGGAGGATCCCGGGTGCACCACGACATAGCCCGGTGGTCCGGCCCGGTCCGGTCCCGACCGGGGTGTCGGCCCGGCGGCCGGCCGCAGACAGCCCGGGCGTAGCCGCAGCACCGGTTCGTCGTCGCCGGGCAGCGCGAACCCGGCGGCGGCGGCCAGCGACAACGCGCGTTCCGGCTCCGGTACGCCCGGCGGCACCCGGTGGCGCACGTCGAGCAGCGAGCCGGGGTAGTCGTCACTGATCGCCGCGATCCGGTCCACCCCGGCCTGCCGCAGGAGCAGCGCCAGCGGCAGCGGCGACTGGTGGAAGGAGGTGAAGATGATCGCCTCGTCGGCACCGACCTCGGCCAGCCGGTCCGTCAACCGGGTCAGGTCGGCCGGATCCACCGGACCGGGATCCGGGTCGATCCACGGCAGCGGCCACTCGATCAGCTCGCCGACACCGGGCAGCAGTTCGGCGGCGGCCCGGCCCCGCGGACCGCAGAGCATGACCACCTCGTCCGCCCCGGCCGCCACGGCGCGGATCGCCGGCCCGGTGACCAGTACGTCGCCGACCGAGTCGGAGCGCACGACCAGGACCCGGCCGCCGCGCGGGTCGGGCCCGTCGGGGGCGGTCGCCCGGTGCCGACGCAGGATGAGATCGGCGGCACCGGCCAGGTCACCAGCGACGGCGGGAGCGGCGGCCGTCTCCTGCGGTCGGGTCGTCTCGGTGGGTACCAGGATGCCGGTCGCGCCGGCGGCGCCGGCGGCGACGATGTCCCGGCCGATGTCGCCGACCACGACGCACCGCCCGGCGGTGGTGCCCAGTTCCCGGGCGGCGGCCAGGACCATGCCCGGTGCCGGTTTGCGGCACCGGCAGCCGTCGCCGTCGTCGTGCGGGCAGATCTGCCAGGTGTCGAACGGGCCGAGGAGTTCCTCGATCCGGTCGTGCACCCGACGCATGTCGTGCGCGGTGAAGTGGCCGCGGGCCAGGCCGGACTGGTTGGTGACGACACCGAGCCGCAGGCCGGCGGCGCGGAGCCGGTCAAGCGCGGCGCGGGCACCGCGCACCGGGCGGACCAGGTCCGGGTCGCCGTTGTACGGCACGTCGTGCACGAGCGTCCCGTCACGGTCGAAGAGCACCGCGTCGAACAGCCCGCGGCCCCGACTGATCAGTTCGCTTCGCACCTGGCTCCGTTTCCCGGGTGCGGGGCGAGTAAACCAACCACGGCGTTCGTCCGGTCCGCACCATTTCGCCGGTGGCCGGGTTAGCGCGCCGCCCGCGGGGTACCCGGCTGATCGTGGCTGTCGTGCAGCGGGTGATCCCCGCCCCGCCGGACCAGGTGTTCGCCGTGCTGGCGAACGGCTGGTCGTACAGCGACTGGGTGGTCGGCACCGTGCACATCCGCGACGTCGACGAGCACTGGCCGCAGTCCGGGGCCCGGCTGCACCACACGGCCGGTCCCTGGCCGCTGTCGTTGTCCGACACCTCCACGGTGATTTCCTGCCAGCCGGGTGACGAGCTGACGTTACGGGCCGGGCTGTGGCCGCTGGGCGAGGCGACGATCGTGTTCCGGCTCGCACCGACCCCGGGCAACGGCACCCGGGTCACCATCGCCGAGTCGTTCACCGGAGGGCCGCTGCATTGGATCCGTACGAAGCTCGACGATCTGGTCCTGCACCACCGCAACCGGGAGACGCTGCGCCGGCTGTCCGACATCGCCACCCGGCAGACCGTCGGGTGACGCCGGCACGCCACGGCCTGGGCCCGACGGACGGGTCCACGGCAGCAGGGCCCAGTCAGGGCAGGCCCTGCCTGGGCAGGTCAGTGGACGGGTGCCGGACGGCACCCGCAGGGAGGTGATCGGGATGAGCCAGACCGTGATGATCACTGGCGCGAGCGCCGGCATCGGACGCGCCACCGCCCAGCGGTACGCGCGCCGCGGCGCCCGGCTCGGGTTGCTCGCCCGAGGATCGGCCGGCCTGGCCGCAGCCGCCGCGCAGTGCCGTGAGCTGGGCGCCGAGGCGGTGGCCACGTACCAGGTGGACGTCGCCGACGCCGCAGCGGTCGACGAGGCCGCCGACGACCTGCACCGACGCAACGGCGGCCTGGACGTGTGGATCAACAACGCGATGGTGTCGGTCTTCGCCCCGACCTGGGAGATCAGCGCCGACGAGTTCCGACGGGTCACCGAGGTCAACTACCTCGGCACGGTGCACGGCACGCTGGCGGCGCTGCGACAGATGCGCCCGGCCGGAATCGGCACGATCGTGCAGGTCGGGTCGGCGCTGGCGTACCGGGGCATCCCGCTGCAGTCGGCGTACTGCGCCAGCAAGCACGCCATCCAGGGATTCAACGACTCGCTACGGGCCGAACTGCTCCAGGCCAGCCCCGAGATCAAGCTGTCGATGGTCCAGCTGCCGGCGGTGAACACACCGCAGTTCTCCTGGGTGCGCACCCACCTGCCCCGACACCCGCAACCGGTACCGCCGATCTTCCAACCCGAGGTGGCCGCGGCGGCGATCTGCTGGGCCGCCGACAACGGCAAGCGGGAGGTCAACGTCGGTGGCCCCACCCTGCGGGCTCGGCTCGCCGACGTCATCGCCCCCGGGCTGCTCGACCGGCTACTGGCGATCCGGCAGGTCGGCTTCGACTCCCAACAGACCGACGAGGTCATCGACCGGTCCCGCTGGCGGGACAACGTGGACGCCCCGGCCGATGCCGAGGTCGATCACGGCGCGCACGGCGCCTTCGACGACCAGGCACGTCGGCGGTCGCTGGCACTGTGGGCCGTGACGCACAAGCAGACCGCCACCGCCGCGGTCCTGGCCGCCGCGCTCGGCACCGCTCGGGCGATGGTCGGCAACGGGCCGGCCCGGCTGTGGGCAGCGGTCCGTCGACCGGTCGGGCGGGCGGCGTGACTGTCTGACACCATCGCCGCCCGTTGGGCCGCCGGTCGCCGCCGTCGAACCGGCGGCCGTGGCACACAAGGGGGATACAGCCCGCCCGCCCACCGATGCATCATCGATCGCAGATGACGATCATGGGGCGGCGGCGACCGTCGCACCCAACCAGGAGGTGGCGGTCGATGACAACCGATTCGAGCTGGGACGACTACCTGACCAGCGACACCAGCGCCGACACCGGCACGACGGATTTCGCGGGTAGCTCGACCACGCTGCCCGAGCCGGTCGCCGCCGCGGTGGAGACCAATCTGGACCAGGCCGTGGCCGATCAGGAGTGGTCGGACTGGCATGCCGACGTAAGCGACTCGTGGAGCCAGTCCGCCGACGGTCACCTGCAGGACGCGGCGGACAGCGTCGCCGCCGGCTTCGACCCGACCGCCTCACTCGAGGCGGCCGACCGGCAGTACTCGCTGGCGGCCGACGAGGCCGGTACGGCGAGCGACTACGCGGCCGCGACGGACTACAGCGTCGACGCCGCAGCCGCCGAGATCAGCGCGTACGACAGCACCAGCGGTTACGACACCGGCAGCAGCTTCGACACCGGCAGCAGCTTCGACACCGGATTCGGCGCGGAATGACCTGGGCAGACAGCAACGGCAGGGCGCCGGCCAGCGGCAGCGGCGATGATCGGCAGGCCGGGCAGCTCGCCGCCGGAGCGGAGCGGACCGTCGCCGCGCCACTCGCCGTCGTGCGGCAGCATCTTCTCGCCGTCGTACGGAACCTGGGTTTCCAGCTCACCGCCGAGCAGCTCACCGTCATCCAGGCGGTACGCGGTTCCAAGCTCGGTGCGGTCACCTTGCAACCGGCCCGGATGCCGGTGCAGTTGCAGATCGGCCTAGAGGCCGACCCGGCCGCCTGCCGGGTCACCGTCCAGGTGAGCGACCGCTGGCCGGCCAAGGTCGGCCGTAACTGGGGTGCGACCGCTGTCTACCAGGACGTCTTCGGGTCCGTCCTGGCCACCGTCGACGCCGCTCTGGCCCGGCTCGACCCGGCGGCCGCCGGCGGCTTCGCCGGCTGGTGGCGCAACACCGGGACCGGAGACGTCGCCGCCATGCAGAACGCCGCCGGGTGGGCGGCCCAGGCCGGCTCGTTGATCTCCCGCCACACCACCCGGTTCCTCGACGGGTCCGACCCGGCAAAGGGTGCCCCGGTGAGCCGGACCGGGGCGGGCACGTTCACCTTCGTCGCTGCGGATACGGTCGCCGAGGTGCCGACCCAGCTCGCCGACGGGATGCTGACCGTCGGCACCCTGATCACCAGCCGGCCCGGACAGATGCCGGCGAATCTGGTCACCCAGATCCAGGGGCTGGTGTACCGGGTCGAGGAGTACATCGCGGCGGCAGCCGCCCCGGCCGGCGCTTCGACGCCGTTCCGGTTCACCGTGGACCCGGCCGACGTGCCGGTCGTGACGTTCCTGCATCAGCAGGCCCAGCTACGGGAGATGCTGCCGGTTCGGACGCTGTTGATCTGCACGACCTGCAAGCTGGAAAAGATCGTCAACCCCGAACTGGAGCGACTACAGGAACGCAACCGCCGTACCCGGGACCTGGCGACCACGGTGAGCGCGGTGATCAGTCCGTTCGTGCTGGCCGGGCGGCTGGCCCAGACCAAGGGTCCGGCCTTCGCCTGCCCACGCTGCCAGGGTCTGTCAGCCGACGAGTCGGTGGTGACCTTCTGCCGGCAGTGCGGCGACCGGTGTACGGAGTCAGCACTGCGGTCCTGCAACAAGTGCTCGTTCGACTTCCGGTCGCTGCTGCCAAAGGCCCCGCTGTGGGTCGCGCCGACCGACGTCGCGCCGACCGGTCGGGACCAGTCCGCCACGCCCGCTGTCACGCCCGCTGTCGCACCGGCGACCGAGCCGGCGACACCGTCGACAGCAACAGCGTCACCACCACCGTCGACAGCAACAGCGTCACCACCACCGTCGGCGACCCGCGCACCGGCAGCTCCGGCACCGACCCCGACACCGGTCGAGGAGTCCTGGCCGCGTCCCCCCGGCCAGTGACCCCGAGGGTTCCAGCCGGAGATCCGACACCCGCCCCGGGACCTGTCCGCGTCGTGCAGGGCGACCCGCCCGATTACTCTAGGTAGTCAGACGCGGACAGGGTCGGTCGTCGCCGACCGCCCGGCGAGCGGGAGGGCAGATGGCGTACTACCTGGCACCGTCGCTACGAATGCTGCGGAGTGAGATCGACGCCCGGTGGCCGGACCGGGACCGCAGGTCCGACGGCTGGATCGGCGACGCCGCGCACGCGGCCCGGACCTCGGACCACAATCCCAACGCGCGGGGCAGTGTCGACGCGATCGACGTCGACCGTGACGGCATCGACGTACCGACGCTCCTGGCCGCGTTCCAGACACACCCCGCCGCTCAGTATTGGATCTTCGATCGGCAGATCGCCAACCGGGCCACCGGTTGGAGCCGACGGCGGTACACCGGAAGCAACCCGCACACCGGACATGTCCACCTGTCGATCCAGCAGAGCGCCGCCGCGGAGCAGGACACCACCGGGTGGGGTCTGCTGCCCGGCTCGGTCGACCCAGTACCGGCGGCGCCGGCCCCATCCGGTCCCCCACCGGTGCCGGCACAACCAACCCGGCGTGGCCGGGCCCGGATGGTCATCGACTGACCGGTCGGCCACTCGATTCGGCCAGCGGCTCAGCGGTAGACCGCGCGCTGCGCCGCCGACACCACGGCCCCGTACATCCGCCCGGTCACCGCGCGGTCGCGGGCCAGCGCCGCCCGCGCGGCGTTCGACCCGGGCGCGCCGTGCACCCCGCCGCCGGGGTGCGCCGACGCCGAGGCGAGAAAGAGCCGGTCGACCGGGGTGTCCGCACGGCCCAGGCCGGGCACCGGCCGGAAGAACAGCTGCTGGTACGCGGCCGAGGTGCCGCCACCGACCGCTCCCCCGACCAGGCTCGGGTTGTGCTCCTGCAGGTCCACCGGACCGGCAACGTGACGGGCCCGGACCAGGGCACCGAAGCCCGGTGCCTGCCGGTGCAGCACCGCCTCCATCCGCGCGACGTGTTCGAGGATCTCCTCGGCCTGCCACGTGGTGCGGTGCGGCAGGTGCGTGTACGCCCACAGCGACTCGGTGCCCGCCGGTGACCGCTGCGGGTCGGCGGTGGTGAGCTGACCAAGCAGCAGGAACGGGTCGCGGGGCACCTCGTCGCAGGCCAGCGCGGCGGCGTACCGGGTCAGGCCGTCCAAATCGGCCCCGAGGTGCACGGTGCCGGCCCCGGCGACCGCCGGATTGCGCCACGGCATCGGGCCGGCGAGCGCCCAGTCGACCTTCACCGTCGACCCGTCCCACCGGAACCGGCGCAGGTCGTCGACCATCCTGGTGGGCAGCCACCGGTCACCGACCAGGTCGAGCAGCAGCGCCGGAGCGGGAACGTCGGCGAGCACCGCCCGCCGCGCCTGCCACAGCCGGCCGTCGACGGTACGCACGCCGACCGCCCGGCTGCGGGCGATCAGCACCCGGTCGGCGGCGGCGCCGGTGACCAACCGCCCGCCCCGGGAACGCAGCCGGCCGACCAGCGCGTCGGTGATCCGTTGCGCGCCGCCCGCCGGCACCGGCCAGCCGATCTCCTGACCGAGCATGGTCAGCAGCCAGCCGTACACGCCGGACGCGACATCGTCGGGGGCCAGGTCGGTGTGCAGCGCGCAACCGGCGAGCAGTGCCGGACCGCCGGCACCGGCGAAGGTCTCCCGGCCGAGCTGGCGGACCGGCAGTAACAGGCGCCGGGCCAGCCGCAGCGATCCGGCGCTCCGGAGCCGGCGCAGCAGCGCGGCGCCGGCCCGCACCGGCGGGAACGGGGTGAACAGCGCGTCGATCAGCGGTGCCGACACGGCCCGCCACTCGGCGTACGCCGACAGCCAGCGTTCGCCGTCGCCGTCGGCGAATGTCTCCAGCGACTCGGCGGTCCGCCGGGGGTCCAGGTTGACCACCGCAGCCCGGTCGTCCGGAAGCAGATGAGCGAAGACGTCCGGAGCGTGCCGCCAGCGCAGCCCGAACTCGGCCAGCCGCAGCTCCCGCAGCACCGGCGAAGCGAATCCGAGCGGATAGAACGAGCTGTACAGGTCACTGAGATAGCCGGGAGCGGTCACCTCGGCGGACCGGACCGCGCCGCCCGGCGCCCCGGCCGCCTCCAGCACCAGCACGTCCCAACCGGCGTCGGCGAGCAGGTTGGCGGCGACCAGGCCGTTGTGTCCGGCGCCGATGACGACGGCGTCCGCCGTCTCCACATCCGTGTCTGTCATCTCCGCGCGGCTACCCCGGCCG
The DNA here is from genome assembly GCF_029626105.1 of Solwaraspora sp. WMMD792. Classification (NCBI taxonomy): domain Bacteria; kingdom Bacillati; phylum Actinomycetota; class Actinomycetes; order Micromonosporales; family Micromonosporaceae; genus Solwaraspora; species Solwaraspora sp. WMMD792. The sequence continues at coordinate 1,581,403 of NZ_JARUBH010000009.1, read as the reverse complement.
GGCGCGACCAAACGTTTACCGGCGCGGCCTTCGGGAACGACTGCCGGATGTACGACGTGGAGCAGTTCATCGACGGCGTGTGGGGGCGGTTCGGCGACGGTGCCGAGATCGTCGTCGAGGACCCGTCCGAGGGCACCCCGGTCAGCCGCAGCCCGGTCGCCACCGAGGCGAACATCGGCACCGCGGTGAAGTCGGCCCGCGAGGCGGCACCGGGGTGGGCTGCGACACCGGCGGCGGAACGGGCCGCCGCGCTGCGGCGAATCGCGGACGCTCTGGCCGCCGCCACCGACCAGGTGGCCGAGGCGCAGAGCGCGGAGATGGGCAAGCCGTTGGCCGGGGCTCGAGCCGGGATCGCCGCCGGCGTCGCGACCCTGCGGCAGTACGCCGAACTGGGTCCGGTGCACCGGGGTAGGGCGCTGGCCGGCGACCCGGCCGCCCTGGATCTGATGGCGTACGTGCCGCGTGGGGTGGTGGCGGTGCTGACACCGTGGAACGACCCGGTGGCGGTGGCTTGCGGGCTGCTCGGCGCGGCGCTGGTCACCGGCAACACGGTGGTGCACAAGCCGAGTGAACGCTGCCCGGCGACCGGCGCGCTGCTCGCCCGGATGGTCGCCGACGAGGTTCCCGACGGGGTCTTCGCCCTGCTGACCGGCGATGGGGGCGTCGGTGCCCGGATCGCCGCCTCCGACGGGGTGGACCTGGTCGCCCATGTCGGGTCGACCGACGCCGGGCGGGCGGTCGCCGAGGCGTGCGCCCGGACCGGGGCCAAGGTGCTGCGGGAGAACGGCGGCAGCGACGCGCTGATCGTCGACGAGGGCGTCGATCCGCGGTGGGCCGCGCAGCAGGCGGCGTCCGGCGCGTTGGCCAACTCGGGCCAGGTGTGTGTGAGCGTGGAGCGGATCTACGTGCACAGCACGATGGCGGAGCCGTTCGTCGAGGAACTCACCGGGCACTGCTCGGGGATGCGGTTGGGGCCGGCCCGTGACCCGTACACCGAGCTGGGTCCGTTGGTGGACCGCCGACACCGCGACCGGGTGCACGCCCAGGTCTCGGCGGCGCTGGCGGCCGGGGCGACGGCGCGGTGCGGCGGCCGGATCCCGGACGGGCCCGGTGCCTTCTACCCGCCGACGGTGCTGACCGGGTGCACCGACGACATGGCGGTGATGCGGCAGGAGACGTTCGGCCCGGTCGCCCCGGTGATGACGGTGGGGTCGTTCGACGAGGCGTTGTCCCGGGCGGCGGCTTCCCCGTACGGTCTGTCGGCGACCGTGCTGACCCGTTCCATGGGCCACGCGCAGCGGGCCTGGCGTGAACTGCCGGTGGGCACCGTGAAGATCAACTCGGTGTTCGGCGGAGCGCCGGGCGGTGCCGCGCACCCCCGGCGCGGCAGCGGGGAGGGCCTCGGATTCGGGCCGGAACTGCTCGACGAGATGACCGTCGTCAAGGTGCTGCATCTGCAGGCTCCGGGTGGACCGGACGGCCGCTGGTGAGCGGTCCGGCCCGGCCGGCGCGGTTACGCGAGATCCGGTTGACCACGTGGCGCGCCGTGCTGGTCGGCAGCGGACGCCGGTTCGTCCGGGACAACTGCGTGGACTGGGCCGCCGCGTTGACCTACTACGGGGTGCTCGCGTTGTTCCCCTCGTTGATCGTGGTCGTCGCGCTGGTCGGTCTGGTCTCGGAGGGTGAGCGCACGGTGGACACCGTGGTCGGCCTGGCCGAGGAGCTCGGAGCCGGGGCGGTGGTGGGCGACGAGGGTTTCGTCGACATCATCGACGGGGTGGTCGACCAGCGCAGCTCCGCCGGTGTGCTGCTCAGTTTCGGTCTGGTGGCCGCGCTGTGGTCGGCGTCGGGCTATGTACGGGCGTTCACCCGAGCTGCCAACGCCATCTACGGGGTGGCCGAAGGTCGCCCCTTCTACCGGTTGCAGCCGCAGCAGCTCGGGCTGACCGCCGCCGGGCTGGTACTGCTCGCGCTGGTCGCTGTGATGCTGATCGTCAGCGGCCCGGTCACCGACGCGCTCGGTGACCGACTCGGCCTGGGCCAGGCCCCGCGTACCGCCTGGAGCCTGCTCAAATGGCCGGTGCTGATCGCCATCGTCACGACACTCTTGTCCCTTCTGTACTGGTTCGCCCCCAACGTCCGCCAGCCGAAGCTCCGCTGGCTGGCCGTCGGCGGCATGGTGACCCTGCTGCTGGCGGCGCTGGCTTCCGCCGGATTCGGCACCTACGTCGCGTACTTCGGTTCATACGACGTGACCTACGGCAGCCTCGGCGCGGTGATCGCGTTCCTGGTCTGGCTCTACCTGACCAACCTGGCGGTGATGCTGGGCGTCGAGATCAACGCGGCGGTGCAGCGCGGCCGGGCCGCCCAGGCCGGTGAGTCGGAACCGGCCGACCCGGTGCTGCCGCCACGTACGCCGGTTTAGCCACGCCGGTCACGGGTAGTCGAACAGCTATGGAACGCGGCAACAGCAAGCACAGTCCCCGAGTGGACGACAGCATGGCCCACGACACCCGTGGGACCACGCAGGGCACCACCGGAGGCCGGGCGGAGGAGTGGCACGAGGCGGAGCCCCCGGGCGAGGACCAGCCGGAGCCGGCCGCGATTCCGGCCGGCGACAACCGCTCCGGTACGCCGCAGGGCATGACCAGCGAGGAGGTCGAGCAGCGGAGCAGGCTGGGCCGCTACATCAACCTCTCGGCGCTGCCCGGGGACCGCAGCACGCTGCGCAACAGCGCGCTGGAGAACGAGGCACCCGACGACGTGCTCGACGAGATCGATCAGCTGCCGCCGGGTCGCACGTTCCAGACGGTGTCCGAGGTGTGGGCCGAGCTCGGCCATGCCAACGAGACAACCCGCTGGTGACCGCGCCGCCTGCGGCCCAGCGGAATTCAAGGAGGGACTTCAGATGGGAGCAGTGACCGAGTACGTCGACGTCGCGGTGCCGGTACGCGCCGCGTACAACCAGTGGACGCAGTTCGAGGAGTTCCCCCAGTTCATGGAGGGTGTCTCCGAGGTGACCCAGGTGTCTGACACGTTGACGCACTGGACGACCGAGATCGCCGGGGTGTCGCGCGAGTTCGACGCGAAGATCACCGAGCAGATTCCCGACGAGCGGGTCGCCTGGACCGCGACTGGTGGGGTGAAGCAGGCCGGTGTGATCACCTTCCACCGCCTGGACGACGCCCACACCCGGGTGACCGCACAGATGGAGTTCGACCCGGAGGGGGCGGCGGAGCAGGCCGGCGACAAGCTCGGCATCGTGGACCGCCGGGTCAAGGGCGACATGAAGCGCTTCAAGGACTTCATCGAGAGCCGGCACGGCGTGGAGACCGGTGCCTGGCGTGGCGAGGTCCCCCGGCCGCAGCCGTGACAGTTCAACCGACCACCGAACCTCGAACAGCGCCCGCCGGCCGGCGGTGAATCCTCCCGAGCCGGCCGACCGGTGGGCCTGACGGCCGGGGCGGGTGGGCCGAAACCGGCCCACCCGCCCCGGCCGCGTCCGCCGGTCCCGCTCAGCCGCAGGCCCCTGTTTGGCGGTGGCCCGGTCGGGTAACCCGGCCGGTATGACTAATTCCGCAGACGACGTCTGGCGCGACGAGGACCGGCTGCCGGTCCGTGAGCTGGAGCGGGCGGTCGCCGCACCGGCGGGCGACGGTGAGGTCGACGACATGACCGGCAACGACGCCGCGGCCGAGGAGGAGTTCGGTCACGGCGCGGAAGCGGTGGACCGTACCGCAGGCCGCCCGGGCGGACCGGCGACGACGGACCCCGAGCGGCCGTACCGGCCGTCGACCACCGGCCGGACCGGTCCGCACTGACGGGCCCCCGGGACGACAGACGGACGACGGCCACGGCTGGTCGCGGAGTGCGGCCGGACCGGTCGCTGACGCATCGGTCAGCCATCCTCGGCCGATCGGCTGACGGCGGTGGGGATCATCCGAGCGAGACTTTTCGGATGCGCCCCACCGCCCCCGGATTCCTCACGCCGCGCCAGCGACGCTGGGCCTGGCTCGGCTTCCTGCTGACCGCGATCCAGGCGCCGGTCTCCGCCTACCTGCTGCCGGACGGCTCCTGGTTGTTCAGCGTCTGCGTGGCGCTGATGGTCGCCACGGTGATCATCGCCGACGACGCGGCCCGCCGCCGCCCGGCCCCGGCCGACAACCGACGCGTCGAGTAGCCGGGCGGGCACAGTACATGAGTCCGTTTCCCGCTGCCCCGCACGGCCTGCTGGCCGCCCCGGCCGCCCGAAGGGCGGCGCAGACCTCGTTGGCCGATTTGCACGCCTCGCTCGGTGCGGCCGGCCTGGCCGCCGCCGCGGTCCTGCCCGGCCTGCTGGCCGAGCTGGATCAGCACGCCGCAGCGGTCCGGGACCGGCTGTTCGCGGATCTGCGTCCGCTCAGCCCGGTGACGTTGGCCCGGTACGCCGACGGGGTGCGCGACGCGGCCACCGAGGCCGGCTGGCGCCCCCCGGTGGTCGGGCCGACCACCCAGTGGACGACGGTCGACTGGGTGACGTTGCGGCTGGTCGCCGTCTGCCAGCTGGCCGGGATCAGCGGCGCGGCCCCGCGCTGACCCCGGCCCCGTACTGGCGGCTTGCTCGACCCGCTTGGACGGATCAGCCGCGGGAGGTCCCGCCCGGTCCGGTCATGCCCCCCGGCCGGTTGGCACCCGGCCCGGCCGTGCCCCGGCCGCTGGCCGCCTCACGACCACCGGACATCGCCGGCGCCTGCTGGGTCTGCGGGATCGCCTGCGTCGGTTCGTTCATCCGGCCACCGGCGTCGTCCCGGCCGGCCTGGTACGCCTGGGCACTGTCCCGCACCGCCTGCGATTCCTCCGCCATCCGGGTGAGCCAGCCCTCCCACCGTTGCTGCATGGGTCGGACCAGGCCACCGCCGACCCCGACGATCAGCACGCCGGCGATGGTGGCGAGCACCGCGATCAGCACCGGGGTGGTGACCGTGGTGGCGATGCCGACCTGGTTCAGCGCGGCGATGACGCCGAGCGCGACGATGAACACCGACGCGGCGGTGGCCAGCAGGCGGCCGTAGGAGAGCCCACCGAGCGCGCCCGACACCAGGTCACGTACCGCGGTCGCGATGGCAGCGGCGACGACCACGATGACGATCGCGACGAACGCCCGTGGCAGCCACGCCACGACCGCGCTGATCAGGTCGCTGATCGGGTTCGGTCCCCAGACTCCGAACGCGAACTGCAGGGTGAACAGCAGCACCGCGTAGTACGCCAACCGGGCCAGGATGTCACTGGCGTCGTACCGGGTCCGTTCCAGGGCCTTGCCGATGCCGCCGCGCTCCACCGCCCGGTCGAACCCGACCCGTTCGAGCGCCTTGTCGACGCCCTTCAGCACTGCCCGTGCGATCAACCATCCGACCACCAGAATCGCGATGAACGCGATGGCCCGGGGCACGAAAAGTATCACGGACCGCCACATGTCAGTCAGCGCGTTGCCGATGTCGACCTGCGCCGACGCGTACGTCGAGGACATCCGGTCCCCCCTTTCCGGCTCATCTACCGATGCGTCGCCTCGTTGTCGTACGGACGCGCTGCATCGCCTACCGCCGGCCCGCATACCCACCTAGCGCCGGTCCACGCCACCCGCCGACAGCAGCCCCCGGATAGGCTGCCACCCATGGCAGGCACCGCCGGGCAGACCCGGGACACCCCGTCGGGGGTGCCGGCTGCGCGTTCAGCCACCCCGGCCGGCACCAACCCGGACAGCGCCGTACCGGCCGGACTCGTCGACCGGCACGACTGGGCGGGCACGCCGCTCGGTCCGCTGAATGGTTGGGATCCGGCGGTACGGGCAGCGGTCGAGCTGGTGCTCGCTTCACCGGTGCCGATGGCCCTGGCCTACGGCGACGACTTCCTGATGATCTACAACGACGCCTACGCGGAGCTGCTCGGTGCCAAGCACCCGGAGGCGTTCGCCCAGCCCGCGGCTGCGGTGTTCGCCGACGCGTGGCACCGGCCGGGCGTCGGCGACGTGGTCGAACGGGTCTACCGCACCGGCGAGCCGTTCCTCGAGTCGGAGGCCGTGGCGCCGTTCGGCACCGGCGAGTCAGGCCCGTTCGGCGGCACAGCCTTCACCCGTGGCTACTCCGCAGTGCGGGACAGCGACGGGCGGATCGTCGGAATGCTCTCGGTCGCGACCGAGACCGGCACCATCACCCACCGGCTGCAGAGCCTCAGCGAGCTGACCTCGGCGTTGGCCGGCACGCTCACCCTCGACGACGTCGCCCGGGTCGCGCTGCGGTACGGTCTGGCCTCGCTCGACGTCGACCAGGTGGCGCTCGGCATCGACGACGGCGGCGGATGGCGGGTGGTCCGCCGGGTCCGCGGTGAACTGCTCGACGAAGCCGACGAGCGACTGCCGCCGGTGTGGCGCCGGATCCCCCGGGACGCTCCCACCCCGTTGGCCACCGTCGCCGGCACCGGTGTCCCCCGGTTCGCCGGGGAGGGCCGGCCGCTCGCCCGGTACGCCACGGACCGGCACGACGAGCTGGTGACGGCGCTCGCCGCCCTACCGCTGCGGGCCGGATCGCTGCGCGGTGGGATCACCTTCGGGTACCGCGAGCCACATTCGTGGGCGCCGGCCGAGCGGGCGCTGCTTTCGGCGGTCGCCGAGCTGGTCACTCAGGCGGCCGAGCGGGCCCGGCGGTTCGAGACCCAGCATGGTACGGCTCAGCTGCTGCAGCGCAGCATGCTGCCGGAGCAACTGCCGGACCTGCCGCTGCTGCGGCTGGCCGCACGTTACGACCCGGGGGTGGACGGAAACTCGGCCGGCGGGGACTTCTACGACGCGTTCCGGCTGCCCGACGGCGGGCTGGCCGTGGTGCTCGGCGATGTCGTCGGGCACGACGTGCGGGCAGCGGCGCTGATGGGTCAGGTCCGGGCCGCGCTGCGCGGGCTCGCGCTGGCCGAACCGGAGCCGACGGCGGTGCTGAACGGGCTGGACCGGCTGGTGCACAGCCTGGGCGCGGAGAGCCGGAACGAGGAGCTGTTCGTGACCGTGCTGTACGGGGTGCTGGATCCGGCGACCGGCAGGTTGACGGTGGCCAGCGCTGGTCATCCCGCTCCGCTGATCCGACGCTGGTCGTCGACCACGGCGAACGCCGAGTTCGTCCCGGTGCCGCCCGGACCGCCGCTTGGTCTGGCCGGGCCACGGCGGCCGACCCGGGTCGAGCTGCGCCCCGGCGACACGCTGCTGATGTTCAGTGACGGCGTGGTGGAACGACGCGGTCAGGATCTCGGCATCGGGATGTCCGCGCTGGCCGCAGCCGTCGCCGAGACCAGCACCAGCGATCCACGCAACCTCTGCGCGGTGGCCAGTGCGGCGGTGCCGGGCACCACTGACGACGACGTGGCGGTGCTCGCGGTGGAGCACGCGGCCGCGCCGAGCCGGTCAGCGGGGTTGCTGGTTCCTGCCGAGCCGATCGCACCGAGCCGGGTGCGGCACTGGTTGGCCGACCAGCTGGCCGGGTGGCAGGTTCCGGAATCGGTGATCGGTCCGGCGGTGCTCTGCGCCAGCGAGCTGACCACGAACGCCCTGCTGCATGCCGGCACCGAGGCGCGGGTGGAGATCGATCTCAGTCAGGAGCGACTGCTCGTCTCGGTAGCTGACAGTGGCACCCGGGGCACGGTCAGTCGGGCACATATCGACACGTTGAGTAGCCGTGGCCGGGGTCTGGGTCTGATCGAGCAGTTGAGCGACACCTGGGGCACCGACCCCTCGGTACGCGGTTCAACCGTGTGGTTCGAGATCATGTTGCCGATCAACTCGTAACCCCGATGTTTACCCATAGTGATCTCAATTAGGCCATTCGGCCGAGTCGCGGCGGGCGTCTCAGTGGCGTACGGTAACTGACTACGCCAATAGGATAAACGACGCGAAGAGGTACAAAGCGGTGCGAATCAGAGGCTACGCCACGGGAACCCCCTGCTGGTCCGAACTACGCACCAGCGACACCGCGGGTTCGAGCGACTTCTACCACGAACTGTTCGGTTGGAAGCCGGTCGACCTGCCGAACAGCACCGGCGCCGAGTTCCACCTGCGAGACATGGCCGTCGCCGGGCTCGCCCCGGCCCTCGCCGCAGGCCAGCCGGCGGCCTGGCTGACCTACCTCGCTTCGGACAACCTGGCCACGACGGTCGAGAGTGTGCACCGGGCCGCCGGATCGACACTCTCGCCGCCCGCCCAGGTCGCCGAACGGGGCCACTGTGCCCTGATCGCCGATCCGCAGGGCGCCGTGTTCGGGCTCTGGCAGCGGGGTGCCTTCCCCGGCGCACAGGTGACCGGTGAGCCCGGCGCTACCTGCTGGAACGAACTCGCCACCCGGGACGTGGCCGGCGCCGCGTCCTTCTACGGCTCGGTGTTCGGGTGGACCACGCGACCCAGCATCTACAGCGAAGGGTCCGGATATCAGGAGTGGTTGCGGGAGACCAGCGAGGTGGCCGGGCTGATCGAGATGGGCGAGATGTACCCGCCGCAGGTCCCAGCGCACTGGCGGACGACCTTCGAGGTCGACGACTGCGAGGCGGCTGTGCAGCGCTGTCAGGCGCTCGGCGGGACGGTCTCCTTCGGTCCGTACCAGGCCGGTCCGGGCGCCTACGCCCAGTTGACCGACCCGTTCGGTGCCGCGTTCGGGATCATCGCGGTGCGTCCGGAGTTCCGCACGCCGCTGGACTGACCCGGGCTACCACCGGGTCAGATATTTCACTTTATGCCACCTTTGGAACGATTGGCGTCACAGGCTCTTCACATATCAGCAACATCCCCGTACGGTGGTCGATATCCATGGGAGCGCTTCCACTGAACGCTCTCAATATATCGTCCCTACCCGGAGGGAGCACGCATGCGCAGAAGATCTGCGCTCACCGCAGGCGCCGCCGCCGTCATGGCGTTCACGGTGGCCACTGCGGTCGGTGTCGGGCTGCTACAGCCCACGGCCGCCGAGGCGGCCGAATCAGCCTTCTACGTCGATCCGGACACCTCGGCCGCCCGCTGGGTGGCGGCGAACCCCGGTGACTACCGGGCGAACGTCATCCGCGACCGGATCGCCTCGGTGCCGCAGGGCCGCTGGTTCACCCAGTACAACCCCAACGAGGTTCGCAACCAGGTCAGCGCCTTCGTCGGTGCCGCCGCAGCGGCCGGCAAGATCCCGATCATGGTCGTCTACAACATCCCCAACCGCGACTGCAGCAACCACAGCAGCGGTGGCGCACCCAACCACAGCGCCTACCGGCAGTGGGTCGACCAGGTCGCCGCCGGGCTCGGTAACCGGCCCGCGTACATCGTGCTTGAGCCCGACGTGCTCGCCCTGATGGGCACCTGCATGAACGAGTCGCAGCAGGCCGAGGTACGCGCCTCGATGGCCTACGCCGGCCGGGCGCTCAAGGCCGGATCGTCGCAGGCCCGGATCTACTTCGACGCCGGAAACTCGGCCTGGCACCCCCCGTCGATGATGGCCAATCTGCTGGTCGGTGCCGACGTGGCGAACAGTGCCCACGGCATCTCCACCAACGTGTCCAATTACCGCAGCACCAGCGAGGCGACCAACTACGTCAAGGCGGTCATCAACGCCACCGGCGCGAACCACCTCAACGCGGTGATCGACACCAGCCGCAACGGCAACGGCCCGCTCGGCTCCGAATGGTGCGACCCGGAAGGCCGGGCCATCGGCACGACGAGCACCACCAACACCGGGGACAGCAAGATCGACGCGTACCTCTGGGTGAAGCTGCCAGGCGAGGCTGACGGCTGCATTGCCAACGCGGGCCAGTTCGTGCCGCAGCGGGCGTACGAGCTGGCGATCGCGGCCGGACCCCTGCCCACCACCGCACCGCCGACCACCGCACCGCCGACCACGGCACCCCCACCCACCACGGCGCCCCCGCCGACCACCGCTCCGCCACCCACCACGAACCCGCCGGCCGGCGCCTGCAGCGTCAGCTACACCACCAACCAGTGGCCCGGCGGCTTCACCCGGGATATCCGGATCACCAACACCGGTGGCTCGGTCAGCAGTTGGACCCTCGCCTTCACCGCCGGATCCAACGTCAGCCTGAGCAACGGCTGGAACGGCGACTGGTCCCAGTCCGGCAGCCAGATCACGGTCCGCAACGCTGCCTGGAACGGCTCACTGGCCTCCGGTGCCACCGTCAGCATCGGCTTCCAGGGGACCTTCTCCGGTAGCACCCTGCCGCCGCTGAGCAACATCACCCTCAACGGCGCGGCCTGCGCGAGCTGACGCACTCCGAATCAGGATCCGCAGGCACACTTCGGCCCCGCCCGGTACCGGGCGGGGCCGAAGTCCGTGCGGGGACCGGGTTACCCGGACGGCTCACCGGGCACTCCTACCGGGGGGAGAGGAGGCCAGACTTGACAATCCTCCCCGCCCTAAGGGACGGGGATTCCCTGGGTCGCCCCAGGGGGTTCCTGCTTCGCCGACGACCGCCCCGTCCGAGAGGAGGACTCCCGGTGAGGTCTTACACCGCCTCCACAGGCAGTCACGGAGAGCCCCTCCGCGAGAATGTTCCGGGCCGCGTTGACATCCCGGTCATGGGCCTGCCCGCATCGGCAGGTCCACGACCGGACCGCCAACGGCAGGTGTTCAGCCAGTACGCCACACGCGGAGCACAGTCGGGTCGACGGGAACCAGCGGTCCACGACCACCAGATCGCGGCCGTACCAGCGCGTCTTGTACTCCAGCATGGTGCGGAACTGCCGCCAGGCCGCGTCGGAGATGGCGCGGGCCAGACTGTGATTGGCCATCATGTTGCCGACGGTCAGATCCTCGATCACGATCGTTTGGCTTTCACGAACGAGCCGAGTGGTCAACTTGTGCAGGTGGTCGCGGCGGCGGTCGGCGATCCGGGCATGAACCCGGGCCACCGCCAGCCGGGCCTTGGCCCGGTTCGCCGAGCCTTTGGCCTTGCGTGCGAGGTTCCGCTGGGCGCGGGCCAGCCGATCGCGGTCACGGCGTTCATGTCTCGGGTTGGGGATCTTCTCCCCGGTGGACAGGGTGAACAGGCTGTCGAGGCCGGCGTCGACCCCCACCACGGCACCCGACGCCGGGGCCGGTTCGATCCGGTCCTCGCAGAGCAGGGAGACGAACCAGCGGCCCGCCGGGTCCTGCGACACCGTCACCGTCGACGGCGCCGCACCCTCCGGCAACGGTCGGGACCACACGATGTCCAACGGTTCGGACATCTTGGCGAGGGTGAGGCGGCCGTCGCGCCAGCGGAACGCGCTGGCGGTGTACTCCGCCGACCGCCGCGACCGCTTCCTCGACTTGAACGTCGGGTACCGGGCCCGTTTGGCCCAGAAGTTGGTGAACGCGGTCTGCAGGTGCCGCAGCGCCTGCTGCAGAGGGACGCAGGAGACGTCGTTGAGGAACGCCAGGTCGTCGGTCTTCTTCCACCCGGTGAGCATCGCCGACGTGGCGTTGTAGGTGATCCGTTGCCGGTGTTGGGTCCACGCCTCGCTGCGGGCGGCCAGCGCCATGTTGTAGACCAGCCGGACACAGCCGAACGTCCGGGCGAGCTCGGCGGCCTGCCCGGGGGTGGGGTAGAAGCGGTACTTGAACGCCCGCTTCACGGCCGTGGACACAGTCCACAGTCTAGCGATTCGGTCGTGAGCCGTGGGGTCGCGTGTGCGGTGGACGCCGATCCGCCCTGGCGGCAGGTCGGCTTTCCCTGCCCTGCTCCGCAGGAGTTCCATTTCCTCCCCGGCCTGAAGGCCGGAGTATCCACGGAAGGAATCCGATGACCAGATCCACGACGCGTACGGATAATCCGTCGCCGGGCATGTTCGGCGACACCGCCAACTTCCCGGCCAGCAACCTGCCGGCCGGACCAGCCGGACCAGCCACCGCGCCCGGCGCCGCGCCGCAGGACGGCGGTCCCGGGCGGACCAGCGTGACCGTCGCCAGCTATCCGGACTACGCCTCCGCGCAGCGCGCCGTCGACCGGCTGTCGGACAACCGGTTCCCGGTGGAACGCACCGCCATCGTCGGCACCAATCTCCGGCTGGTGGAGGAGGTCACCGGCCGACTCACCACCGGCCGGGCGGCGTTGGCCGGCGCGGGAACCGGTGCCTGGTTCGGGCTGTTCATCGGCCTGCTGATCGGCATCTTCGCGGTGGTGAACTGGCTGGGCATCATCGTCACCGCCGTGGTGATCGGTGCGGTCTGGGGTGCCGTGTTCGGTGCGGTAGCGCACGCCATGACCGGTGGCCGGCGGGACTTCTCCTCCCGCAGCCTGCTACAGGCCAGCCAGTACGGTGTGACGGTCGACGCCGAATACGCCGACCGGGCCCACCAGGTGCTACGGGAGTCGACCCAGCCGGCCGGACACCCATCCCGTTGACGAGGACCGGCCCCAGCAGGGAGATCATGAGCGGCGGGGCGGGACAGCACCCTGGGTGCTGTCCCGCCCCGCCACGCTGCGGCACCCCGTTACCTGCCGGCGCCTCCGGCACCCCATTCACCTGCCCGTGCCTCCGGCACCCATCACTTTGCTCTTCCCAGAGGGTGTTTGGGCGGGGCCGGCCGGGTACCCGGTTGCTGCGGCGACACCCGTAGGTGGCACGGCTCCGGGATTCACGGACGAGATCTGCTGCCTACCGTCATTGTCAAGATGCCAGGGCAGCAGGCTGAGGAGGCACGATGAGCACCGAGATCGTCACCCCGGATCCCCAGCAAACCTACTCCGACCAGACCATCCAGAGTGAACAAGGACTGCTCCTCGCGGTCCTGGTGATGGTGGTGCTGGGGGTGCTCGGGGTGTTCCTGGTCTCCTGACCCGCCGTGCCCGGCCGGCAGCACGTCGACGAGGCTCAACGTGGCGGCTGCTGGCCGGCGCCGTGCGGAACGTCTGCCGCCGGCACCACCCCCAGCCGGCCCGCCTGGTAGTCCTCGAACGCGGCGAGCAGCTCCGCCCGGGTGTTCATCACGAACGGCCCGTACCGGGCGATGGGTTCCCGAATCGGCCGACCGCCCATGACGTACACGTCGAGCTGCGGTGCGCGGTTGTCCTGCCGGGCGTCGGCTGCGATCCGCAGCGTGTCGCCCGGCCCGTGGACAGCCAGTTGGCCGGTGCGCACGGGCCGCCGATCCGGGCCGACGGACCCCCGGCCGCCCAGGACGTACGCCAGAGCGTTGAAGTCGGCCCGCCACGGCAGGTCCACCTGCGCCCCCGGCTGCACGGTCAGGTGGCTGATGGTGATCGGGGTGTGGGTGGAGCCGGGACCTTCGTGCCCGGCGACCGAGCCGGAGATCACCCGGATCAGTGCTCCGCCGTCCGAGGTGGTGAGCAGGGCGACCTGGTCGCCTCGGATGTCCTGGTAGCGGGGCGGTGCGAACTTCTTCGACCGGGGCAGGTTGACCCACAGTTGGAGGCCGTGGAAGAGTCCGCCGCTGGCCACCAGGTGTTCCGGTGGCGCCTCGATGTGCAGCAGTCCGGAACCGGCGGTCATCCACTGGGTGTCCCCGTCGGTGATCGTGCCGCCACCACCGTGCGAGTCCTGATGGTCGAAGATCCCGTCGATGATGTACGTGACTGTCTCGAAGCCGCGGTGCGGGTGCCAGGCGGTGCCCTTCGGCTCGCCCGGCGCGTACTCCACCTCACCCATCTGGTCCAGATGCAGGAACGGGTCGAGCTCGGTCATCGACACACCAGCGAATGCCCGACGCACGGGGAACCCTTCGCCCTCGAAGCCGCTGGGGGCGGTGGTGACCCGGCGTACCGGCCGGATCGTGCCGGTGGCCGGGTCGTGGGCCGGCACCCGGGGCAGCACGAGTACGTCGTCGACGGTGATGGCGGGCATCGGGGTCCTCGATTCCAAACTGCGGTACACGTGGCTCTGCCGGTAGGTGGGGTGGGTGTGTGGTGGTCACCGACCCCGACCAGGTCACCGGTTGCAGCGTACGCTCTGATCAAGGGTTCAACCATCTGCCGGACGTGACGGGGGTCGCCCTCGGCGGCCGGTGCGACGATTGCGTCCGACGGGTACCAATGGGCAATGGGTGACCAGAGGACGACCCCGGCGGCAGGAGAGATCGGCTGCCGGCTCAGCTACCGCGTCGAGGCGGCAGCCACACTGGTACTACAGGTCACGGCGTACCGGCCGGCACCGCCGCCCCGGTTGGTGGCGGGTACCGCGGACGGCGACGACGTTGCCGTGACGGAGATCGACGGGAGTTGGGCCGACGGCGGCCGTCAGCATCTGGTCCGGGCACCGGTCGGAGACCTCACGATCTCGTACCGCGCGACCATGCCGCCACGCCCGGCCCCGGCGGCGGCCGGGTCGGCGGTCAGTCAACTGGAGCGCATCACCTACACCCGGCCGAGCCGGTACTGCCCGTCGGACCGGATGGCGGGATTCGCGACCGCACGGTTCGCCGGCTACCGCAGCGACGCGGACGGCGTCCGGGCGATCTGCGACTACGTACACAGCCGGACCTCGTACACGGCCGGGGCGAGCGGGCCCGGCACCGACGCCGCCGAGACGTTGCTGAGCGGGGCGGGCGTCTGCCGCGACTACGCGCATCTGACGGTGGCGCTCTGCCGGGCCGTCGACATCCCGGCGCGGGTGGTCGCGGTCTACGCACCCGGCCTGGCTCCGATGGACTTCCATCTGGTCGCCGAGGCCGCCGTCGGTGACCGGTGGTACGTCTGGGACGCGACCCGGCTGGCGCCCCGGCCCAGCATGGTACGGATCGCGACCGGCCGGGACGCGGCGGATGTCGCCTTCGCGACCACCCTTGACGGCGTGTCGGAGCTGACCGGGATGTCCGTCTTCGCGGTCGCCCCGGGCGACCTACCGGTCGACGATCATGAGGCGCTGGTGACGCTTCATTGACCGTGGACGGGGTAACCGACGGCTGGAAACGGTGCTCACAGGCGGAAAAATGTCCGACTTCATCTATTATGGGCGATAAATACATCGTACTTTCGGCTAGCTTTTGATTGACCGACCAGGTTAGTGTTGGAGGCCGAAAGACCCTAGCGGACGCATCAAGACGCACCACTTTCCATATCCGCGGACGAGGTGCAGGGAGGACCACCATGACCGCGACACTGACCGGACACCGCACGGTGACCGAGCCGACGACAGTAGCCGAACTGAATACAGTGGACCGGACCAGGACAGTGGACCGGGCGGTGACCACGCCGGCCACACTGGACCAGCGGACGACCGCGCCGGAGGACAGCGCGACCGAGCTGCTGGCCGCGATGGCGGCGCTGCCGACCGGGCACCCGTCCCGGGAGGCACTGCGCGACCGGGCCATCGAGGCGTGGCTCCCGCTGGCCCAGCACCTCGCCCAGCGTTACAGCGGCCGGGGTGAGCCGACCGACGACCTCGCGCAGACCGCGGCCGTCGGCCTGATCAAGGCCATCGACAAGTTCGACCCCGCGCGCGGCGTCGACTTCGCCGGCTACGCGATCCCGACGATCATCGGTGAGCTGAAGCGGCACTTCCGGGACCGGACCTGGGACATCCGGGTGCCCCGCCGGCTGCAGGAGCTACGGCTGAGCATCTCGGAGGCGAACAGCACCCTGCTGCAGACGCTGGGCCGGTCGCCGACGGTCGCCGACATCGCCGCACACCTGCGGATCACCGAGGAGGAGGTGCTCGAAGGCCTGGAAGGTGCCCGCGCGTACAACGCGGTGTCGCTGTCCACGCCGACCGGCGACGGCGAGCGCGCCACCGAGTTGGCCGACATGCTCGGCGCCGAGGACCGCGAGTACGAGCTGGCGGAGCTGCGGGTCGCGCTCGGCCCGGCGCTGGCCACCCTCGACGAACGCGAGCAGCGCATCCTCACCCTGCGCTTCTACGGCAACCTGACCCAGTCGCAGATCGCCGATCAGATCGGCGTGTCCCAGATGCACGTGTCGCGGTTGCTCGCCAGGGCACTGACCAAGCTCCGCGGACAGTTGCAGTCGACGTACTGATCGGGCCGATCGGTGGGTCGGGCCGCGTTGCCCGGCCGCCGGTTGCGACCCACGCTGCAGGCTTCCCACCGGCTGCGGCCGGCCCCGACCTCCCGGGCCGGCCGCAGCCGGCGGCTCGGCGACCGTTACCCGGTGATGTCGCCGGTGACCTCGGTGATGTCGCCGATGACCACGGTGATGTTGTCCGGACCACCGGCCCGGATCGCCAGGTCGACCAGCCGCTGCGCGCCCGCCTGCGGGTCCGCGTAGGTGGCCAGGACCTCGGCGATGCTCTCCGCCCGTACCACGTTTGACAGCCCGTCGCTGCACAGCAGCCAACGGTCGCCGGTCTGCGGCTCGAAGACCTGGTAGGCGGGGTTGACGTTCTCCCCTTGCAGCGCCTGGGTGACTACCGCCCGACGCGGATGGCTGGCGGCCTGCTCCGCAGTGATGACGCCCTCGTCGACCAGCATCTGCACGAACGTGTCGTCCCGGGTGACCTGCTCCAGCGCGCCGCCCCGCAGCAGGTACGCCCGCGAGTCGCCGATGTGGGCCAGGGCGATCGCCGCGCCGGACCTGGCGAAGAGCAGGGCGGTCAGTGTCGTTCCCATCCCCTCCCGCGCCGGATCCTCGGCTATCGCCTGACGAATCCCGGCGCTGGCGGTCTCGACCGCCGCCTGCAGCCTCGGTACCAGTTCATCGTCCGCGACGGCCGCATCGAGCGGTGCGATCGCCTCGATCGCGATCTTGCTCGCCAGATCCCCGGCGGCCATCCCGCCCATGCCGTCGGCGACGGCGACGAGCCAGTCGCCGGCGTGCACGGCGTCCTGGTTCCCGCTCCGGATCAGGCCGCGGTCGGTCACCGCCGCGGAACGCAGCTTCAGGGTCATGGCTGGCAGCCTGCCAGGAACAGGGCCGAAATGTCTCTAGTAGATCAGCATGCAGATGTTAAAGATCATGGAGAATTGCGGTCAGAGGACGGACATAAGCTGAAAAACGCCGCAAATCAGACGTCCGACGCCGGTCGCACGGCCCGCCGCGCATGACGTGATTGACACCCCGGTAACGCCCTGGCAACATCGTCTCAGATCAATGGGAGCGCTCCCAATTCTGCCCTCCGGCGCGGCCCGGGGAGGACCGACGTCAGGTCCGGTCCTCGGACGCCCCGGCCCGGGCAGCCCGACCCACGCGCGGAAGGAACCCCGTGACCCGATCCAGACGACGCCGGACGGTCGCGCTGCTCGCCGGCACCAGTGCCAGCGTCCTGGCGTTGACCACCCTGACCGTGACGACGGCGTACGCCGAGGAACGCGAACATATCGTCAACGGCACCTTCGACGACGGAACAGCCCCCTGGTGGGGCACCGAGAACGTCGCCCTGGCCGCCACCGACGGTCAACTATGCGCCAGCGTGCCCGGCGGCACCACCAACCCGTGGGACGCCAGCATCGGACACAACGGCATCGAACTCATCGACGGTGCCGCGTACCGCCTGGCCTTCACAGCCGCCAGCGACGTCCCCGCGACCGTACGGGCGAACGTCCAGCTCAACGCGGAGCCCTACACCACCGTGCTCAGCCGCGAGCTGGACCTCGGGCCGGACGGCGAGACGGTCACCTACGAGTTCACCGCGAACCTCGACTCACCCGACGGCACCCTCACCTTCCAACTCGGCGGCGGTGCCGCCGACTACACCCTGTGCCTGGACGACGTGTCGCTGATCAGCGACGACAGCGCCGGCCCTCCGCCCGGCGGGCCGGAGCAGATCACCAACGGCGACTTCAGCAACGGCACCGACGGCTGGATCAGCTACGGCACCAGCAGCACCGGGGTGGTCGACGGACAGCTCTGCGCCACCGTCCCGACCGGGCTGGCCAATCCGTGGGACGCCGGCATCCTGCAGGAGGGCCTGCCGCTGATCGCCGGCGAGGAGTACACCATCGGCTTCACGGCGTCCGCCGAACCGGCCGCCGCCGTACGGGCGGTTGTCCAGCTCGGCGCCGACCCGTACACCGGCTACTTCGGCCGCGACCTGGCACTGACCGCCGAACCGTCGCGGGTCGAGGCGACCTTCGTCGCCAGCGAGGACACCGAACGGGCCCAGTTCGCCTTCCAGGTCGGTGGCAACGCCGACGAGTACACCTTCTGCCTGGACGACGTCTCGCTGCGCGGCGGCGAGGAGGAGCCGCCGTACGTGCCGGACACCGGCCCACGGGTGCGGGTCAACCAGGTCGGTTACCTGCCCGGCGGACCCAAGAACGCCACCGTCGTCACCGACGCCACCGAGCCGCTCGACTGGCAGCTGCACGACGCCGACGGGGCCGTCGTGGCCAGCGGCACCAGCACCGTACGCGGGCTGGACAGTGCCTCCGGCGAGCAGACGCACAGCATCGACTTCTCCGCGTACCGGGGCACCGGCACCGGGTTCACCCTGGTCGCCGACGGCGAGACCAGCTACCCGTTCGCCATCTCCGGCGACATCTACCAGCAGCTGCGCTCCGACGCGCTGCAGTTCTTCTACATCCAGCGCAGCGGCATCGCCATCGACGGCGACCTGGTCGGCGAGGAGTACGCCCGCCCGGCCGGCCACGTCGGCGTCGCCCCCAACCAGGGCGACATCGACGTACCGTGCCAGCCCGGTGTCTGCGACTACCGGCTCGACGTGCGCGGCGGCTGGTACGACGCCGGCGACCACGGCAAGTACGTGGTCAACGGCGGCATCGCCACCTACCAGCTGCTCAGCGCATTCGAGCGGACCAAGACCGCGCCCAGCGCCGACGGCGGGGCCGGGCTGGGCGACGGCACCCTGCGGGTGCCCGAACGGGACAACGGCGTGCCGGACATCCTCGACGAGGCCCGCTGGGAGCTGGAGTTCCTGATGCGGATGCAGGTGCCGGCCGGTGAACCGCTCGCCGGAATGGCGCACCACAAGATCCACGACCGGAACTGGACCGGCCTGCCGCTGCAGCCGGAGGACGACCCGGAGCTGCGGGAGCTGCACCCGCCGTCGACCGCAGCCACGCTGAACCTGGCGGCCGTCACCGCCCAGTGCGCCCGGCTGTACGCCCCGTACGACACCGCGTTCGCCGACCAGTGCCGGACGGCGGCGACGACGGCGTACGCGGCGGCCAAGGCCAACCCGGACCGGCTCGCCGACCCGGCCGACGGCAACGGCGGCGGCGCCTACAGCGACGGTGACGTCAGCGACGAGTTCTACTGGGCGGCGGCCGAGATGTACCTGACCACCGGCGAGCAGAGCTACCTCGACGACGTCACCGCCTCGCCGCACCACACCCGGGACGTCTTCGACGCGACCGGCTTCGGCTGGGGCTCCACCGCCGCGCTCGGCCGGCTCGACCTGGCCACCGTGCCGAACGGGCTCGCCCCGCAGGAGCGGGACCGGATCCGCGCCTCGGTGGTGGCCGCCGCCGACTCCTACCTCGCCACCCTGGCCGACCAGGCGTACGGGTTGCCGATGCCGGGCAACCGGGGCGCCTACTTCTGGGGTGCCAACAGCAACATCATCAACAACGCGGTGGTGCTCGCCACGGCCTACGACATGACCGGGGACAGCGGGTACCGCGACGGTGCCGTGCAGGCGATGGACTACATCTTCGGCCGCAACGCGCTGAACCACTCCTACGTCACCGGCTGGGGTTCGGTGTACCCGCGCAACCAGCACAGCCGCATCTTCGGCAACCAACTCGACCCGGACCTGCCGATCCCGCCGGCCGGGTCGATCGCCGGCGGCGCCAACGCCGGCCTGGACGACCCGTTCGTCCGGGACCTGCTGGAAGGCTGCGCGCCGATGTTCTGCTACGTCGACGACATCGAGTCGTACGCGACCAACGAGGTGGCGATCAACTGGAACTCGGCGTTGAGCTGGATCGCCTCCTTCCTGGCCGACCAGGGCGACGCGGTGCCGGCACCGGCGCCGTTGAGCTGCCGGGCCGAGTACGTCAACTACGGCGAGTGGGCCGGCGGCGGAGGCTTCACCGCCCAGGTCGACATCACCAACACCGGGGACGCCACGGTCGACGGCTGGACGGTCCGCTTCGCGTTCACCGGTGACCAGCGGCTCCGGGAGGCGTGGATGGCCGAGGTCAGTCAGAGCGGGGCGACGGTGACGGCCCGCAACGAGACCTACAACGGCCAGCTGGAGCCCGGCGAGACGGCAATGTTCGGGCTGAACGCCACCACCGCCGGCGGGGCCAACCCGGCACCAGAGCTGATCACCGTCAACGGGGTGGCCTGCTCCTGAACATGTGCTGGTGGCTGGCCCGCTGCTGCGCCGCGAGCGGCGGGCCGGCCATCAGTCGGCCGGCCCGCCGCTCGCCGGGCCGGCCGGCGGACGGGCCCGCCCGTCCCCGTCGCCCTCGGGCGGCCGCCGCAGGGCCGCCCGAGGGCCGGACGGATCGTCGCCAGCGGACGGTGGCCATCGGACGGCTGCGGGTCAACTCCTGCATCGCCTGCGCCAACAGCTCATCCAGCGCGACGCCGAGCGCCCGGCAGATCGACGCCAACATCTCCGACGACGGTTCCTTGCGTCCCCGCTCCAGCTCCGACAGGTACGCCGTTGACAGGCCAGCGGCTCGGGCGACGTCCTGCAGGGTGCGGCCCTGGTCCTGCCGGAGCCGACGCAGCACCCGCCCGATGACCTGTCGCAGCAGCATCGAAAGTCTCCGTCCAGGCTCGCCCGGTCAGCTGGGGACGCCACCGGTGGACAGCTGTGCCGTGGTGGCGATCACCTGGTCGATGATGCCGTACTCGCGGGCCTGCTCGGCGGTGAACCACCGGTCCCGGTCGGAGTCCCGCTCGATCTCCTCGCGAGTGCGTCCGGTATGGAACGCGATCCGCTCGATCGTCGTCCGCTTGATGTGCAGCATGTTCTCGGCCTGGATGGCGATGTCGGCGGCGGTGCCGCCCATCCCGCCGGACAGCTGGTGCATCATGATCCGGGTGTGCGGCAGGGCGTACCGCTTGCCGGGCGCACCGGCGCAGAGCAGGAACTGGCCCATCGACCCGGCGAGACCGAGGCCGACGGTCGCCACGTCGTTTCCGATGTAGTGCATCGTGTCGTAGACGGCCATGCCGGCGCTGATCACACCGCCCGGCGAATTGATGTAAAGGAATATGTCGCGCTCGCTGTCCTCGGCCGCCAACAGCAGCATCTGCGCGCAGATCGTGTTGGCCGAGGTGTCGTCCACCTGGGTGCCGAGAAAGATCACCCGCTCCTTGAGTAGCTGTTGGAAGACCTGGTCGCCGAAGCCGGTGGTCGCGCCGTCCGCAGCCATCGCGGGACTGGTGTGCCGCATCAGTGACGCCCTCTCGATCACGGTGATGATGGCTACCAGCATCGACCGGTGACGGACCGAACCGCGGCCCTTTCTGCTGACAGGAGATCTGCTGTGAGCAGAAAGCCGTCGGCGGCCATCCACTGTGGGTACGGCCCTTCGGTCGGACCGAAGGGCCGTACCCGGGTCTCAGTCGAGCAGTTCGGCCACCGTGCCGGCGGCCACCGTACGGCCGCCCTCACGGACCGCGAAGCCGAGCCCGACGTCCATCGCGACCGGCTTGCCCAGCTCCACCGTCACCTCGACGGTGTCGCCCGGCATGGCCATCTCGCCGTCGGCGAGCCGCACCGACCCGACAACGTCCGTGGTACGGAAGTAGAACTGCGGCCGGTAGTTCGCGAAGAACGGCGTGTGCCGGCCGCCCTCAGCGGTGGTCAGGACGTACAGCCGGGCCCGGAACCGTTGGTGCCCGGTGACGCTGCCGGGCACCGCCACCACCTGGCCCCGCTGCACCTGGTCGCGCTTGACCCCGCGCAGCAGTACGGCGGCGTTGTCGCCGGCCTCGGCGATGTCCAACGATTTGCCGAACGTCTCCAGCCCGGTCGCCACGGTCGACAGGGTCGGACCGAGGCCGACCACCTCCACCGGGTCGCCGAGCCGCAGGGTGCCCCGCTCGACCGCGCCGGTCACCACGGTGCCCCGGCCGGAGATGGTCAGCACGTTCTCGATCGGCATCAGGAACGGCTCACCCAACTCGCGGGGCGGCACCGGGACGTACCGGTCGACCGCGTCGAGCAGCTCCACAATGGAGTCCACCCAGCGCGGGTCGCCCTCCAGCGCCCGCAGCGCCGACACCCGGACCACCGGCACCTGCTCACCGGGGAACCCGTACTCGGTGACGAGGTCGCGGACCTCGAGCTCGACCAGGTCGAGCAGTTCCGGGTCGTCGACCGCGTCGGCCTTGTTCATCGCCACCACCAGGTACGGCACCCCGACCCGACGGGCCAGCAGCACGTGCTCGCGGGTCTGCGGCATCGCTCCGTCGAGCGCGGAGACGACCAGGATCGCCCCGTCCACCTGCGCCGCCCCCGTGATCATGTTCTTCACGAAATCGGCGTGGCCGGGCATGTCCACGTGGGCGTAGTGCCGGGTCGCGGTCTCGTACTCGACGTGCGAGATGTTGATGGTGATGCCCCGCGAGACCTCCTCCGGCGCCCGGTCGATGCCGTCGAAGGACACGAACCGGTTGGCCGCCGGGTCCCGGTCGGCGAGAACCTTGGTGATCGCGGCGGTCAGGGTGGTCTTGCCGTGGTCGACGTGACCCATGGTGCCGATGTTGAGGTGCGGCTTCGCCCGCACGAACTGACTCTTGGCCATGATGATCTTCCAGAGTGGGAAACGAGCTGGCGGACGACGAACGCGGGCGGGTGCCAGACCGCCCGACCGCGTCAGAACCACGCCGCCCGGCGCACCCAGTGACGGGCGGCGCCGGAAGGACCGGGCCACCCTCCTCCGTGGTTCTGCCGCAGCGGGAGGAGGGTCAGCCTCGGGTATCAGCCAGCCACGCGCACACGACGGCGGCGCCCGGCAGGTGAAGACCTGCGGGCCGCACAGCGCCGACGGTGCCGAACATGGCGGTCACGCTAGCCCTGAACGCCGGGCGGGGCCACCGAATTCCGGCCGGCCTCAGCCCACGTTGAGACTGCCGGCCTCAGCCCACGTTGAGACTGGCAGCGTGCCCTTCGGCCGGACGGGTGCAGGCTCTCCCGGCCGGTACCCAGGTCAGTCGATGGTCCGGCACGGCGGTTGGTCGCTGGTCCAGAGGCACCAACCGGACGATATCGGCACGTACGTCGTCACCTGCCCCAGGTCCTCGCTGGCATCGGTGCACACGTTGACGTTGCGCATCCGGCCCTCCGTAACCTGCATCCGCACCCCGTAGATCGCGTACCCGGTCTGCCCCGCTTCGATAGTCATGGTTGTGCTGTTGCCGATGCTCGTGGTCACGGATTCGCTCACCGCTCTGTTGATCTCGGCTCGAACGGCGGCCACGACCGCATCGCCCTTTGCCTCGAAGCTGAGTTCCGTGTTCACCTCTACGGTCTCGGACTTGGTCGAGGTGAATGTGACCTCGACCGGGCTGCCTGTCGCGTTCTCGTTGTGCTCCTGGCTGACGACCTTCCAGGCAATGCCGTGGTCTTTCAGATCGTCGTAGTTGACGCTCCCGGTGCAGTCGACAGGTGCGGCCGCCTCCGCACAGGACGACTCATCACAACGGAGGGTCGTGTCGGTGGACGTGACATAGACGTAGAACTCCCCGGGAGAGTTGCCGCAGACGTGGTTCTGGGGCGGATCGCATGGAACCGGCTTGCCGTCCACGAGAAAGTATCGGCAGTGGACTCCCTGCAAGGTGCAGGGGACGCCGGTGGGGGTGGTGGAGGCTACGCCGCAGCCGCCCAGGGTGCCGGCGATCAGAGCGCTGAGGGTGAGAGCGAGCGCAATTTTCTTGCGTGGCATGGGTTGTCGACCTCGCAGTTCCCCGGGGCAGGATTCCGGTAAGGTCAATCATCGGCCATCCGCTCGATACTTCCTTCCGCAGCAGGTGGCCGTACAACCTCTTTGGGTAATATGTCTGTTCCGTGGTACGGCGCAGTTGTACGTAACCGGCCGCCAGTGAGGTACCCCCACGCGGAAGGGTGACATCGCATCTGTCGGGCAATATTCACCGACAGACGGCTCGTGAAGGCTTACTCGAAGAGTGAATGCCGTACGCCCGGTTGCTCCCGCCGGCGGGCCCGGCGGCGACGCTGCACGACGACCAGGTCGACCACAGCGATCACGGCCAGCAGCCACAGCACGATCGCGCCAGCGGTCAGTTCGGCCCGCCAGGCGAGCACCCCGAGCACGGTGCAGAAGACCAGCCCGAAACCGGCCATCGCCAGTCGCAGATTCAACGCGCTGTAGGCGTGACCGACGGTCCCCCGGGCCCCCTTGGGCTGCGACTTTGTGGCCATCCCCGGGCTGTACCCGGCAGACACCGGGCCGTAACCTCGCCACCGACGCCGGCCCGCACCACCAGGTCGAGCTGAGCACCCCTACTCATCCGGACCGGTCCGGTCCGGCAGGAAGCTGAGCAGATGAACGTTCCGTCGCCACCGGAGTGGCCCGTACCCCGGGTCGGGATCACCGGGGTCGGCGTCAGCCTGCCCGACCGTACCCTCGCCACCGCCGACCTGCAGGACCGGATCGCTGCCGCCAGCGACATCGTGCTGCCGCCCGGCCTGTTCGCCACGATGACCGGGATCGGACAGCGTCGGGTCGCCGCGGACGACGAGTACGCCTCGACCTTCGCGGTGCGGGCCGCCCAGCGGGCGCTCGCCGCCGCCGGGCACACCCCCGACGACGTCGACCTGCTGCTGTTCGCCTCGGCCAGCCGGGACCTGGTCGAGCCGGCGACCGCGCACATCGTCCAGGCCGAGCTGGGCGGCTCGGCGCACGCGGTCGACGTCAGCAACGCCTGCAACAGCTTCATCAACGGCATCGACCTGGCCCGGTCGATGATCGTCGCCGGTCGGGCGCGGCGGGCGCTGGTCGTCACCGGCGAGACCCCGACCCGGGTGATGCGTCCCCGGCTGGAGAGCATGGCGCAGGCCCGGTCGTCGTTCGCCGGCTACACGTTCGGCGACGGCGGGGCGGCGGTGCTGGTCGAGCCGGTCCGGCGCGGCGGGATCGTCGACGTCGACACCGAAACCCGCTCCGGGCACTGGTCGGTCGGTGGCATCTTCGGCGGTGGCTCCCGACATCCGCGCGGTGACGAGCACACCTACTTCCACGGCGACGGGCACGCCCTGCGGTCGGTCTTCGAACGGATCGGCACCGACATCCTCGACCGGGTGCGGCGGCGCACCGGCTGGGACTGGGTCGACTACGAGCGCGTCCTGGTGCACCAGGTCAGCGTGCCGTACCTGGAACGCTTCATCGAGGTCACCGGAGTGCCGAAGGAGAAGCTGGAGGTCACCGTCGACGAGTTGGGCAACCTGGCCAGCGCCACGCTCGGCGTACAGCTGGCCCGGGTCGACGCCGGGCTGCGCAGCGGTGACCGGGTGCTGGCGATCGGTCTGGGTGGCGGGGTCAGCGTGATGACGATGGTCTGGGAGAAGCCGTGACCCGGGCGGTCGAGCAGCCACCCGCCGCACCGGCGGCGGTCGGTGACGGACCGCTGTGGGTGGTGGTGCCGGCGTACCAGGAGCAGGCCCGCATCGGTGCCACACTGGCCGCGCTGGCCGCCCAGACCGACCGGGACTTCACCCTGGTCGTGGTCGACAACAACTCCACCGACGGCACCGTCGCCGTGGTCGAGCGGTTCGCCGGGGCCGCGCCGTTTCCGGTCCGGCTGCTGCGGGAACCGCAGAAGGGCGTCGGGGCTGCGGTCGACACCGGTTTCCGGTACGCCATCACGCACGGCGCTCGGTGGCTGGCCCGTACCGACGCGGACTGTCTGCCGCGTCCCGGCTGGGTGGCGGCGGCACGTGCCGGCCTGGCCGACGGGGCCGGGCTGGTCTGCGGTGCGATCCGGGCCCGCCGCGACGAGCACGGCCCGGTCGGCAGGGCCGGATTCCGGATGCTGGTGCTGCTCGCCGCGACGTTCGGGCGGCTGCGCCCGGCGCACCGACGCACCGGCGGCTACCTGGCGCCGTACCGGATGCACGCCGGCAACAACATGGCGGTCACCGCCGAGCTGTACCAGGCGTGCGGCGGCATGCCGCGCCGGCCGTCGCCGACCGACCGGGCCTTCCTGAACCGGGTACGCCGCACCACGTCGGCGATCACCCACCGCCGGGACATGGTGGTGGAGAACTCGACCCGGCGGCTGCGGGCGTACGGCCTGCGCCGCACCGCCGCCTGGTACCTGGACTGGGGTGCCGGCCCGTTGACCGAGGATCCGCGGTGACTCCGCCGACCGGGAAGGACCACGGCTGATGCTGGACCGCCTCGCCACGGTACTGCGCGCCGACCCGCACCGCCCGGCGGTGCTGACCGCCACGGCGCTGACCGGTCGGTCCCGGGTCCGGGCCACCGCCGGTGACCTGACCAATCTCACCGACCGGTACACCGCCGCGCTGGCCCGGCACGGGCTCGCCGCCGGGGACACCCTCGCTCTGGCGGTACGCCCGGGCCCCCGGTCGCTGGCGGTGCTGCTGGCCGCGTACCACCTGGGCGTGCGGGTGGCGGTGCTGGACCCGACGGCCGGCCCGGATGTGCTGACCGCCCGGCTCGCCGTGGCCGAGCCGGCGTTGGTGCTGGCCGACTCGGCGGCGCAGGCGGTGGCCGGTTGGGCCGGCCCGCTGGCCCGCCGCGCGCACCTGGCGTTGCCGGACCTGACCCGGATCGCCCCGGTCCGTACGGTCGGGCGCCGGTTGCCCGGCTGCGCGCCGACGCTGCCGGCGGGCGTCGGCCCGCTGCCGACGCCGTTCGACGGTGACGGTGACGCGGTGATCGTCTTCACCTCGGGGACGACCAGCCGCCCCCGGGCGGTGGTGCACACCCGGGCCGGGCTGGCCGCCGGGATGCGGGCGGTGACCGGGCTGGTCGGCCCGCAGCCCGACGTGCCGGTGCTGGGCGGCACGTTCTTCGTGCTGGTGCCGGCGTTGGCGGCCGGCGCGCCGGTGGCGTTGCCGGCCCGGTCGCCGGCGCTGCTGGCCCGGCAGCTGACCCGGCTGCGGCCGCAGGCGACGTACCTGACACCGCCGCAGCTGCGCGCGGTGCTCGACCACTCGCCCCGGCTGACCGGGCAGGTGTTCAGCGGCTCAGCCCCGGTCAGCGCCGCCCTGCTGGGCCGGGTCCGCCGGGCCGGCGCGGACCGGGCGTACGGGGTGTACGCGCTCACCGAACTGTTCCCGGCCGCCGCCGTGGAGGAGGCCGACAAGCGCGGGTACGCCGCCGACGGGGACCTGGTGGGCCGGCCACTTCCGGGGGTGGCCGCCCGGGTCGACGACACCGGGCAGGTCTGGCTGTCCGGTCCGGGGCAGGCGGACCGGTACCTCGGTGAACCGCCGATGGCCGAGGTGGCCACCGGCGACGTCGGCCGGCTCGACGGCGACCGGCTGGTGCTCGCCGGCCGGTGCAAGGACATGGTGCTGCGGGCGGCGGAGAACATCTACCCGGGGCTGTACGAGCCGGCTCTGCACGTACCCGGGGTGGCGCTGGCGGTACTGATCGGCGTGCCCGCCGACGACGGTGACGAGCAGCTGGTAGCAGTGGTGCAGCCGGAGCCGGGCACCGACCGGGCCCGGCTGCGGGCCGCGCTGCGGCCGGTGCTGGACCGGATGGGGTCGGCCCGCCCGGACCGGGTGGTGTTCGCCCGGGTTCCGCTGGCCGGGCGGTCCCGTAAGCCGGACCGGCAGGCGGCGGCGCAGGTCGCAGCGCAGGTGACGGCGCGAGCTGCGGCGCAGGTGGCCGGCGATGGTTGAGCCGCGCCCGGCCCGGCGGGGCCGCCGCCGGGACCGGCGGGTCTACCTGGGCAGCCATCCGGTGCTGTTCGCTCTGTTGGCGGCGACCCGACGCGCGCCGGTGCGCCGGATCGGCCGCATCGTGCTGGTGCACGACGCGGCGCCGTTCGCCGACGCGCTGCGTCGGGTCCCGTTGGACCGCTCGGCCGAGCGGACCACCGCCGGGGCGGCGCGCCGGGCCACCGGCGGCGACGGATTCCTGTTCGACCAGGACGGTGCCGGGCACCGACAGACCCGCCGGGGTGCCGCGTCGGTGTTCGGCGCCGACGGGGTCGCCCGGCTGCGGCCGGTCTGGTTGGAGGTACTGCGGCGGCGGCTGGCACCGCTGGGCGACGGGGCCGAGGTGGATGTCGTCGACCTGGTCGCCGAGCTGTCCGGGGCGAGCACCGCCGCGATGCTGGACGTGTCGGTGCCGGCGTACGCGTTGACCGCCGCGGCCCGGTCCGCTGCGGCGCTCGCCGCCCGGGGGCATCTGCCCGGGCTGCGCTGGCCGGGCCGGGCCCGCCGGGACCGCGCCGCCACCGCGTCGGCCGCCGCCGAGCTGACCCGGCTGCTCGGCGGGCCGGCGGACGAGGCGGCCCGGGCCGGCATGCTGGCCGTCGCCTCGATCAACACGACGGTGGCGGCGATCCCTCGGGCCGTCGCCTGGTGCGCCGACGACCGGCTGTGGCCGGCGGCGGACCGCGCCGATTCGCGGACGGTGCTGGTGGCGGAGCTGCTACGGGTGACCGCGCCGAGCCCGGTGCTGCCCCGGGTGGTGGCCGGCACCGCCGAACTGGCCGGCAGCCGGTTGCGCGCCGGTACCCGGCTGCGGGCCGGCGACCGGCTGCTGCTGGTCGCCCGGCACGCGGCCCGCGCCGGTGCGCCGCACCCGGATCCGGACGCGCCGGTGCCGGCGGCGGTCGGGCATCTGGTGTTCGGCACCGGCCCGCACCACTGCCCCGGTGCCCGGCTGGCCCACGCCCAGCTCGACGACGTGCTCGCCGCGCTGGCGCCGTACCGGCCGGTGGTGACCGGGGCGCGGGTGGACCGGCGGTCGGCGCTGCCGGGCTGGGCCCGGCTGACGGTCCGGGCGACCCGGTGAACACCCGGCTGACCGGGCTGCGGGTCGCGGTGACCGGGGCCAGCGGCTTCTGCGGGTCGGCGGTGGCGCGGGCAGCCGCCACGGCCGGTGCCGAGGTGGTGGCGGTAGGCCGCCGGCCCGGCCCGGTGGGCCGGCACGTGCCGTGGGACGCCGGCCGGGAGCTACCGGACCTGCGGGGCGTCGACGTCGTCGTGCATCTGGCGGCGGCGGTCGGGGATCCACCGGCCGGCGCGGCGGCGGAGGCCGCGTACCACGCGGTGAACGTGGCGGGCACCGCCCGACTGCTGCGGGCGGCGGCCGACCGGCCGGTGGTCTGGGTGAGCAGCGCCAGCGTCTACCGGCCGGGTCGGCACAGCGTCGCGATCCGGGAGGATCACCCGACCGACGGCCAGCGCACCGGGTACGGGCGGACCAAGGCCGCCGGGGAGCGGCTGGCGTTGGCGGCCGGTGCGGTGGTGCTGCGGCCCCGGGCGGTGTACGGGGCCGGCGACCCGCATCTGCTGCCCCGGTTGCTGGCCGCGGTCCGGCGGGGTCGGGTGCCGGTGCCCGGTCCGGACGTGGCGATGAGCCTGACGGCGGTGGAGAACCTGGCCGACGCCTGCCTGGCGGCGCTGCGCTGGCCACCGGGACCGTACAACGTGGCCGACGCGACGCCGTACTCGCGCGACGCGGTGGTCACCGGCGTGCTGGCGGCGGCCGGCCGACCGGCGCGGCCGTTGCGGGTGCCGGTGCCGGTCGCGCTGGGCGCGGCGGCGCTGGCCAGCGGCGCGACCCGGCTCGGGGTGCCGGGCACCGGGCGGCTGACCCGGTACGCGGTGGAGCAGTTGGCGTACGGCACGGTGCTGGATCTGGGTCGGGCGTACGCCCAGGGGTGGGCGCCCCGGCGGACCCTGCCCGACTTCCTGGCGGAGCTGTCGACCGGTCCGGCCCGGTGGGTGTCGCCAGATCCACGCCGACGCATATAGTTACCCTTCCGTCGCTTTCCGTCTCGCTGGAGGTCCGGATGCACCGACGTTGGGTGGCCGGCGCCGCCGCTGTCTGCGCCCTCGTGGCGCTGGCCTGCGAAGCTGGCGAGGACGGCGACGGGCCGGGCACGCCGGCACCGCCGCCACCTGGCACCGATCTGCCGTCGTCGATGGCGGCGCTCGGCGACTCGATCACCGCCGGGTACGGCTCCTGCGTCGTACTGACCAGTTGCCGGCGCAACTCGTGGTCCACCGGCGACGGATTCCGGGTGGAGAGCCTGTACCAGCGGATCGCCGAGATCAATCCCGCTATGGAGGGGCAGGAGCACGACTTCTCGGTGCCAGGGGCCCGGGCGGCGGCGTTGGCCGACCAGGCCGCGTCGGCGGTGGACGTCTCGGCCCAGTACGTGACGGTGCTGATCGGCGCGAACGACGCGTGCCGGGCGACGCCGCAGGACATGACCTCGACGGCGGCGTTCCGGGACGACGTCGACCGGGCCCTACGGGTGCTGGGCGACGGGCTGCCGCAGGCGAAGGTCCTGGTGTTGAGCATCCCCGACCTGTACCGGCTGTGGGAGATCGGGCACGGCGAGGAGCGGGTGGTACGGGCCTGGGACCGTGGCGTGTGTCCGTCGCTGCTGGCCGACGCCACAGCGACCGACGAGGCCGCGACACAGCGCCGGGCGGCGGTACGCGACCGGGTCGCGGCGTACAACCGCGAGCTGGCCGGGGCCTGCCGGGCGTACGGCGACCGGTGCCGGTTCGACGACGGAGCGGTACACGACACCCAGTTCACCGTGGATCAACTGAACCGGCTGGACTACTTCCACCCGGACACCGACGGACAGAACCTGCTGGCCGAGGTGGCGTACGCCGCCAGCGGCCTGGCCGGGTGACCAGGGCCGCTGGCGGCGTACGACGTCGAAGGGCTTGACCGGTGTTCGGTCGGTCGGCGGGGCGGGCGGAACGGGACAGGCGGTGCTCAGCGGGCCGCGAGCACCGCGGTGACGACGGCGTCGGCAGCGGCCTCGTGCTGGGCGTAGTGCCCCGGGTACGCCGAGACCTGCACCGCCTGGGCGGCGACGGTCAACGGCAGCTGTTCCCAGCCGGCCACCCGCTGCAGGGCGAGGTAGAACTGGGTCGCCGAGTAGGTGGGGTTCATCAGGTCGGCCACCGCGCCCCAGCCGGTGCTGGTGCGCTGCTGGAACAGCCCGACCGAGTCGTGGTCCCAGCCGGTGCCCTGGTGCGGGTAGTTCTTGGACTCCGGCAGCACCTCGCTGGCCCGGTTGAGCAGGGTCGACTCCTGCATCGCGGTGGCCACCGCGATCACCATGGCCCGGCGCGGCAGCTGCAACGCCAGGCCGGCGTCGACGATGGCCGTGGCGTTGTCCATCTGCACCTGGGACAGCCCGGCGACCGGGGCGACGGTGGTCGAGGTCGGCTCCGGGGCGGGCTCGGCGGTCTCGGTGGGCTCCGCCGCGGCGACGTCCGGGTCGGCCGGTGGTTCGGTGGTCTCAGCGGCCTGGACTGCCGCGGCAGCCGCCGGTTCCCCGTCGCCGGGCTCGGGTCGCTGGGCCCGGGAGGCACCGTCGGCCGCGTCGGCCCGGCGCTGCAGGTCGGCCTCGGCGGCGGCCGGAGCCGGCCCGGTCGCCTCCGGCGCCTCGGTGGTCGATTCGACCGCCGCGACCACGCCGAGGGCGCAGACGACAGCGACGGCCAGCGCCGTCCGGGCATTGGGGCGGTGACGCAGGGTGGCTCCGAGCGATTGGAAGGTTGGCCGGGCGGAGTGTGGGTACGACAGGGCGGGCAGCCGGTTGCGAAGGCGCTCCCACCGGGCGATGGCCCGGGTCGCGCCGGTCGGCATGGTGTCCGAGGGGACATCAGCCGAACGGTCATCGCGACGCAGGGTGGCGTCCTCGCTCCTTGTGGTGTCGTCATCAGGCATTCGACGAGGCTAGGCAGGCCGAACCCCGATTACCTAGGGTGATTTTGTGATGGGCGCCACATTCTCTCCTCGGATAATCGGACGATCCCTCAGCGGCATCGGCACGACTGACCGATCACGCCAAACCACCGGTAAACGAAATTTCGCTCTTCACTGTTTACTGCGGCATTTATCACCTGTTAATCGACCGCCTCCCGTCACCACCCCATCACTCCCCCGTCCGGCCGGCCGGATCATCCCTCCCGCCGGATGCGGCATCCCCCGGACAGACAGCAGCCGACCAGCGGATGTTGACTTGTCGTGTCCGCTACTGAACCGTGAGTAGTCCACCGTGTCGGATCGACGCCCGGAAACCGGAATGCGCCGGCATGGGACTAGCGTTGCCGCAATTGGAGATGCCGTACCCGCCGTACCGTTCTGAGGAGGTTGCGCCCGGTGCTCGACCCACACGAGCTCTACGACGTCGTCGACGAGGTGCCCGAGCTCGGTCAGCCGGTGCTGATCCAGGCGATGACGGGTTTCGTCGATGCCGGCAACGCGACCCGACTCGCCCGTGAGCACCTGCTCGCCTCCCTCGAGCACGAGGTCGTGGCCACCTTCGACATCGACCAACTGCTCGACTACCGGTCCCGCCGACCGGTGATGCTCTTCGTCGAGGACCACTGGGAGCACTACGAGGAGCCCCGGCTCGAGGTCCACCTGATGCGTGACGACGCCGGCACGCCTTTCCTGCTGCTCGGTGGCCCCGAGCCTGACCTGCAGTGGGAACGGTTCACCGCCGCGGCGATCGCGGTGAACCGCCGGCTCAACGTCGGCACCACGATCGGGCTGAACGCCATCCCGATGGCGGTGCCGCACACCCGGCCGACCGGGGTCACCGCACACGCCAGCCGTCGCGAGCTGATCAGCGGCTACGAACCCTGGCTGCAGCGGGTCCAGGTGCCGGGCAGCGCCGGGCACCTGCTGGAATACCGCCTCGGTCAGCAGGGCCACGACGCGGTCGGCTTCGCCGTGCACGTCCCGCACTACGTGGCCCAGGCCGAGTACCCCGCCGCCGCCGAGCTGCTGCTCAACTCCGTCTCGCGGACCACCGGTCTGTTGCTGCCCACCGAGCAGTTGCACAACGCCGCCGAGGCGGTCCGGGAGGACATCGACCGGCAGGTAGCCCAGACCGAGGAGGCCGGATCCCTGGTCAGTGCGTTGGAGGAGCAGTACGACAGCTTCACCCGGGGTCGGTCCGGCACCAATCTGCTCGCCGAGTCCAGCGGGCCGCTGCCGACCGCCGACGAGCTGGGCGCGGAGCTGGAGCGCTTCCTCGCCGAGCAGACCCGGCCCGGTGACCTGCCCGGCTGACCGGCTCAGGGCGGCCTGCCCCGGGTGACCCGCCCGCCCCGGGTCAAGCCCGCCCGGTCCGGTCAACCAGATCGGTGTTGTGGCACGCTGGCCGGGTGCGGATCGCCACCTGGAACGTCAACTCGGTCAAGGCCCGGCTGAACCGGCTACTCGGCTGGCTGGCCGACACCGCACCGGACGTCGTGTGTCTGCAGGAGACCAAGTGCGCGGCGGCCGCGTTTCCGGCCGCCGAGGTCGGTGACCTCGGCTACGAGGTCGCGGCGCACGGCGATGGTCGCTGGAACGGCGTCGCGGTGCTGTCCCGGGTCGGGCTCGACGACGTGCGGACCGGGTTCGACGCCGAGCCCGGCTTTCCGCTGCCGGAGGCCAGATCCGTCGCGGCGACCTGCGCCGGGGTCCGGGTCTGGTCGGTGTACGTGCCGAACGGTCGCAGCCCCGACTCGGCGCACTACACGTACAAGCTGGACTGGCTGGCCGGGCTGCGCCGCGCGCTCGCCGCGGAGGCCGCCACCGATCTGCTCGTCTGCGGCGACTTCAACGTCGCGCCCACCGACGCGGATGTGTGGGACCCGACGGTGTTCGCCGGCTCCACCCACGTCACCCCGGCCGAACGGGCCGCGCTGGCCGACCTGCTCGCCCTCGGCCTGGTCGACGTGGTGCCGCAACCGATGAAGGGCCCGCACCCGTACACCTACTGGGACTACCGGGCCGGGATGTTCCCGAAGAACATGGGCATGCGGATCGACCTTGTCTACGCCAGCGGCACCGTCAACCGGCGGGTCCGGGCGGCCTACGTGGACCGCGACGCCCGTAAGGGCCCGACCCCGTCCGATCACGCCCCGGTCGTCGTCGACCTGGATTGAGCCGCCACTGCCGGGTCGCCGACTGCGGGTCTCCGCTGCCGGGTCGCCACTGCCGGTCGCCGTGGCTGACGGGGTACGCCAGCCACGGCGACCGTACGGCCGGGTCGGGTCAGCGAGACTCGACCTGGCTGCGGTCGTCGGCCCACAGCACGTGGAAGCTGCCCTCGGCGTCGACCCGGCGGTAGGTGTGCGCGCCGAAGAAGTCCCGCTGCCCCTGGATCAGGGCGGCCGGCAGCCGGGGCGCGCGCAGCCCGTCGTAGTAGGCCAGCGCGGAGGCGAACCCGGGAGCCGGCACCCCAATCTGCGCGGCGGTCGCCACCACCCGACGCCAGCCCAGCTGGGCACCGGCCAGCGCCTCGGCGAAGTACCCGTCGGTCAGCAGCGTCGGCAGCTGCGGCGCCGCGTCGTAGGCCGCCCGGATCTTGTCCAGGAACGCGGCCCGGATGATGCAGCCGCCGCGCCAGATCCGAGCCACCGCGCCCAGATCGATGTCCCAGTCGTACTCGGCGCTGCCGGCCTGGATCTGGTGGAAGCCCTGCGCGTACGCGACGATCTTCGACGCGTACAGCGCCTGCTCGACGTCGGCGATCAGCTCGTCGGCCGACCCGGCCCAGCTCTCCACCGGACCCGGCAGGTCGGCGGCGGCGGCCCGGATGTCGGCGTGGCCGGACAGCGACCGGGCGAAGACCGCCTCGGAGATGCCGCTCACCGGCACCCCGAGGTCGAGGGCACCCTGCACGGTCCACCGGCCGGTGCCCTTCTGGCCGGCCTGGTCCAGCACGACGTCAACGAACGGCTTGCCGGTGACGGCGTCGTTGTGGCCGAGCACCTCGGCGGTGATCTCGATCAGGTACGAGGAGAGCCGACCGGAGTTCCAGCTGCGGAACACGTCGGCGATCTGTGCCGGGGTGAGCCCGCCAGCGCGGCGCAGCAGGTCGTACGCCTCACCGATGAGCTGCATGTCGGCGTACTCGATGCCGTTGTGGACCATCTTGACGAAGTGGCCGGCACCGTCCGGGCCGATCCGCACGCAGCACGGCGTGCCGTCGACCTTGGCCGAGATGTCCTCCAGCAGCGGACCGAGCGCGGCGTACGACTCGGCCGAACCGCCGGGCATGATGCTCGGCCCGTGCAGGGCGCCCTCCTCGCCGCCGGAGACGCCGGTGCCGACGAAGTGCAGGCCGCGTTCCCGCAGCTCCGCCTCCCGCCGGCGGGTGTCCAGGAAGTGGGCGTTGCCGCCATCGATGATCATGTCGTCCGGCTCCAGCAGGGGCGCGAACTCGTTGATCACCGCGTCGGTGGCGGCCCCCGCGTTGACCATGATCACCACGCGGCGGGGCCGTTCCAACGAGGCCACGAAATCGGCCGGGCTCTCCGCCGGCAGGAAGGTGCCCTCGTGGCCGAACTCGGCCATCATCTCCTTGGTCCGGCCGACCGACCGGTTGTGGACCGCCACCACATGGCCGTGCCGCGCGAGGTTACGGGCCAGGTTACGGCCCATCACCCCCAGACCGGTGACCCCGATCTGCGCCGTCTGGCTCATGAATCCTCCTCGGTGCTGCTGGGTGTGCTGGCTATCTTTCCGCCTTCCGGATGGCGGGACACTCCGGGGCGGCCGGCGGTGGTGGAGGCTCGTCCGCACGGGCCGCCCCGGAGTGGGACCGCAGCGGGCACGACCAGAGGTACGGCGTCCGTCCGGCAACGGTTCACCTGCCGACCCGCAGGCAGCTGTCACAGGCCCGGCTGACGCCTCAGCTGTCACAGGCCCGGCTGACGCCTCAGCTGTCCCTGGTCTGCACCAGGGAGGCGAACACCACGATGTTGTCCGCGTACCCGATGCCGTCGCCGAGCCACTCGCCACCGCAGGTGATCAGCCGCAGGCCGGGCCGGGCGTAGTCGCCGTACACCTGCTCGATCGGCAACTCGTCCTTGCCGAAGTGCTCGACCGAGTTGACCTCGAAGACGGCCACCACCCGGTCCCGCCGGGTCACCTCGACGGTCGCCCCCGGCTCGATGTCGGCCAGATCATGGAAGACCGACGGCCCGTCCCGGGTGTCGGCATGCCCGACGATGATCGCCGGCCCGAACTGACCGGGAGTCGGCCCTCCGTCGTACCAGCCGGCCTGGTTGTGCCGGTGCAGCGCCGGTACGGCGATCGACCCGTCGTCGGCGAGCCCGACCGAGTGCACCGGAGCGCGGATGTCGAGCGACGGGACGGCGATCCGGATCGGCCGGCTCGGCTCCAGCACCGGGAACTCCCGGGGCGGCGGATTGTTGCCGCCGGCCAGGATGTCCCGCCAGTTGCCGTCGCCGCCGGACCCGATCGCGAAGAGCCCGAACAGCACCAGCACGATCGCGGCCGGACCGGTCCAGCCTCGGCCACCACCCTTCGCCACGGCCCGTCCCCTCCCCCGCCGCGCCTGGTCAGGCCGACCGGCGCCGACGCAGGGTCAGTACGCCGAGCACCGCACCGGCGGCCAGAGCGATCACGCCGACCCCGGTCAGCAGGCCGCCGGCACCGTCGTCACCGGCGGTGCCACCGAAGCCGGTGGCCGGGCCACGACTGGGCCGGGTCGGATCCAGCACGTACAGCGTGGTGGCCGCCGACCGGTCGTCCGGGCAGGTCAACCGCACCCGGTAGCTGCCTGCCTCCGTCTCGGCCGGCACGGTCACCGCCGCGGTGAGCTCCTCGAACTGCGGCCGCACCTCGACCGTGCCGAACGCGTCGGACTCGACGGTGGCCGGCGCGGTGTTGTCGGTACAGCTGGCCCGGATGCCCACCAGGTAACCGGACTCCACCGTGCTCGGATTGAGATCGACGAACACGTCGGCGGCCCGGGCCGGGGCCGCGCCAAGCAGCCCGGCGACGACCGCGAGGGTCACGCCGAGCCCTGCGGTGGCCAGTGAACGGCGTACGGACATCGGTCACCATCCTCTCCGCGACGCTGCCGGGATCCTCTCACCACGCAGCCCTGGATGACACCCCGGACACGCTCGGTATCGGAGATAGGCTGTCGCCACGTGAGCATCCGCACCTACCACCCGCGCCGGGGACGGCTCAGCGGCCGACACCATGACGCGCTCGACCGGCTGTCCGACGCGTACCGGACGGTCGTCGCCGAACTGCCGGCGCCGCTGGACCCAGCGGCGTTGTTCGGTCGGACGGCGCCGGTGGTACTCGACATCGGTTTCGGCATGGGCGACGCCACCGCGACGATGGCGGCGGCCGACCGTGACCGCGACTACCTGGCCGTCGAGGTGCACACCCCGGGCATCGCGAACCTGCTGGCGCTGATCGAACAGCACGCGCTGACCAACGTCCGGGTCGCCACCGGCGACGCCCTCGACCTGGCCCGCCGCTGCCTGCCGGAACGCAGCCTGGACGCGGTGTACGCGTTCTTCCCCGACCCGTGGCCGAAGGCCCGCCACCACAAGCGCCGACTGGTGCGGCCCGAGCACGTGGCGCTGCTGCGCTCCCGGCTGCGGCCCGGTGGGCGGCTGCACTGCGCCACCGACTGGGCACCGTACGCCGAGGCGATGCTGGCGACGCTGACCGCTGACCCGCAGCTGCGCAACCTGCACGACGGGTACGCGCCCCGGCCGGCGTACCGGCCGGAGACGAAGTTCGAACGGCGTGGGGTCCGCGCCGGCCGACCTGCGCTGGACCTGATCTTCGAACGCGTCATGGGTACGCCCGACGGCTGACGGGCGTCACCCACGTTGGCGGCCGCCGGCGGCGGCAGGCAGGATTGACCGACATGACGCAGACCGCCCCGACCCTGACCGACCTGCTGCCGCGCGGCGCGGACCCGGACGCCGTCTACGAGGCGTTCGCCGGCTGGGCGGCCGGCCGTGGGCTGGGGCTGTACCCGCACCAGGACGAGGCGCTGATCGAGATCGTCTCCGGGGCGAACGTCATCCTGAACACCCCGACCGGCTCCGGCAAGAGCCTGGTCGCCACCGGCGCGCACTTCGCGGCCCTGGCCGACGACCGGGTCACCTTCTACACCGCGCCGATCAAGGCGCTGGTGTCGGAGAAGTTCTTCGCGCTCTGCGAGATCTTCGGCGCGTCCGAGGTGGGGATGCTCACCGGTGACGCCAGCGTCAACGCCGACGCGCCGATCATCTGCTGCACCGCCGAGATCCTGGCCAACCTGGCGTTACGCGACGGTTCTGCGGCCGACGTCGGCCAGGTGGTGATGGACGAGTTCCACTTCTACGCCGAGCCGGACCGGGGCTGGGCGTGGCAGGTACCGCTGATCGAGCTGCCGCAGGCCCAGTTCGTGCTGATGTCGGCGACGCTCGGTGACGTGACCCGGTTCGTCGACGACCTGACCCGGCGGACCGGGCGGGCCACCGCCGTGGTCTCCTCGGCGCAGCGGCCGGTGCCGCTGATGTTCACCTACGCGACGACGCCACTGCACGAGACCCTCGAAGAGCTGCTCAGCACCCACCAGGCCCCGGTGTACGTGGTCCACTTCACCCAGGCGGCGGCACTGGAACGAGCCCAGGCGCTGATGAGCATCAACGTCTGCACCCGGGCGGAGAAGGACGCGATCGCCGCGGCGATCGGCAACTTCCGGTTCTCCTCCGGCTTCGGGCGCACCCTGTCCCGGCTGGTCCGCCACGGCATCGGGGTGCACCACGCCGGCATGCTGCCCAAGTACCGCCGACTGGTGGAGACCCTGGCCCAGGCCGGGCTGCTCAAGGTCATCTGCGGCACCGACACCCTCGGCGTCGGGATCAACGTGCCGATCCGCACGGTGCTGTTCACCGGCCTGTCCAAGTACGACGGGGTACGCACCAGGCTGCTCAAGGCCCGCGAGTTCCACCAGATCGCCGGGCGGGCCGGCCGGGCCGGATTCGACACCCTCGGCACCGTCGTCGTTCAGGCCCCGGAGCACGTCATCGAGAACGAGAAGGCGCTCGCCAAGGCCGGTGACGACCCGAAGAAGCGGCGCAAGGTGGTCCGCAAGAAGCCGCCGGAGGGGTCGATCGGCTGGGGCAAACCCACCTTCGAACGGCTGGTCGAGGCCGAGCCGGAGCCGTTGACCTCCAGCTTCCGGGTCAGCCACGCGATGCTGCTCAACGTGATCAGCCGACCCGGCGACGCGTTCGCCGCGATGCGGCATCTGCTGACCGACAACCACGAGGACCGGGCGGCGCAGCGCCGGCACATCCGCCGGGCGATCGCCATCTACCGGGCGCTACGCGCCGGCGGGGTGGTCGAGCAGCTGCCCGAGCCGGACGCCGAGGGCCGACGGGTCCGGCTCACCGTGGACCTGCAACTCGACTTCGCGCTCAACCAGCCGCTGTCGCCGTTCGCGCTGGCCGCGATCGAACTGCTCGACGTGGAGTCGCCGACGTACCCGCTCGACGTGCTGTCGATCATCGAGGCGACGTTGGACGACCCCCGGCAGATCCTCTCCGCGCAGCAGCACAAGGCGCGCGGCGAGGCGGTCGCGCAGATGAAGGCCGACGGCATCGAGTACGAGGCCCGCCTGGAACTGCTCGACGAGGTCACCCACCCGAAGCCGCTGGCCGAGCTGCTGGAGATGGCGTACGAGACGTACCGGCAGGGGCATCCGTGGGTGGCCGACTACGAGCTGGCGCCCAAGTCGGTGGTCCGCGACCTGTACGAGCGGGCGATGACCTTCGTCGAGTACGTCAATTTCTACGGACTGTCCCGGTCGGAAGGTCTGGTGCTGCGGTACCTGGCCGACGCGTACCGGGCGCTGCGCCAGACGGTGCCCGACGACGCCAAGACCGAGGAGCTGATCGACCTCATCGAGTGGCTGGGTGAGCTGGTCCGCCAGGTCGACTCCAGCCTGATCGACGAATGGGAGCGGCTGCGCAACCCGACCGACGACCCCGAGGCCGCGGTGGTCGCCGACGACCGGCCGCCGGCGGTCACCGGCAACCCCCGGGCGTTCCGGGTGCTGGTCCGCAACGCGCTGTTCCGCCGGGTGGAGCTGGCCGCATTGCGCCGCTACGACGAGCTCGGCGAGCTGGACGCCGACTCCGGCTGGGACGCCGACGCCTGGGCCGACGCGCTGGAGCCGTACTTCGACGAGTACGACGAGATCGGCACCGGGCCGGACGCGCGTGGGCCGGCGCTGCTGCTGATCACGCAGGAGCGGGAGCGTTGGCTGGTCCGGCAGATCTTCGCCGACCCGGCCGAGGACCACGACTGGGGGATCAGCGCCGAGGTGGACCTCGCCGCCTCGGACGAGGCGGGCAGCGCGGTGCTGCACGTCACCGCCGTCGGTCAGCTCTGACCGTCGACGTCCGCCCCCGCCACGGCTGAGGCGTCCGGCTCCGACGCCCCGGCAGGACCGGCGGGACCGGCGGAGTCCGCCTCCGGCAGGTGGCTGTCCGGCCACAGCCCCGCGTACTCCAGGACGGACCTCACCCGCCGGGCCCGGACCGGGTCCCAGCGGTCCAGGACGGCGATCGCCTTGGTGAACGGTTCGCACATCGCGACGCCGCCGCACACCCGGCATTCGCCGACCCGGCTCGGCAGGTGGGTGGTGACGATGTCGCGGGCCCGGAGCACGACCGACTCGGTCGTGCTCCGGCGCGCCAGCGGCGAGCGGTTCGGGTTCGGCCCGGCCAGTCGGCCGCGCGGCGGCGTACCGATCGAGGTGTACCGGGCCAAGCGCGGCGTTCCGCCGATGCCGTCGTTTCGCATTTCGCGTTCCTCCTGGATGGATCCGTCGCCCTGATCGGGCCTCA
The DNA here is from genome assembly GCF_029626105.1 of Solwaraspora sp. WMMD792. Taxonomy (NCBI): domain Bacteria; kingdom Bacillati; phylum Actinomycetota; class Actinomycetes; order Micromonosporales; family Micromonosporaceae; genus Solwaraspora; species Solwaraspora sp. WMMD792. The sequence continues at coordinate 1,540,701 of NZ_JARUBH010000009.1, read as the reverse complement.
TCTGCTTCCACCCTGGACTGTTCGGGCCGACCAGCGGAAGATAGTCGGCGACCGAGCGTAGCTGTCCGATGACTGGCACAAGATCGGGTAGACCAGTCGCGGCAAATTGAGGGATGTGAAGGTATTGTGAGCGGGAGCGAATATCTGGTAGGCGAACTGCGGCGCGTCCGTGAAATGCTCGGCCTCACCCAGGAAGCGTGGGGCGAACGCATCCACTTCTCGACGTCGCACGTCGGCTCGATAGAACGCGGCGAACGACCCGCGCTGCCCGACTATCTGGGTGCGGTGGACCGGGCATTCGGCACCGCCTTCGTGAAATTCTATCGCGAATTCGTCGTCGGCGAACACGCCCCGGTCTGGTACCGGCCGTTCATCGAGCAGGAGGGCAAGGCGACGCTCATCCGGGTCTTCCAACCCCTCGCGCTGCCCGGACTGCTGCAGACCGAGGCGTACGCCCGAGCGGTGCTGCTCGCGTACGGCGAGCGCGGCGAGGCGATGGACGTCGCGTTGGCTACCCGGCTCGGCCGTAAAGAGATCCTCTACCGGCAGCCCGACTCCTGCCAGCTCGTCGCGGTCATCGACGAGAGCGTCCTGCACCGGCGGGTCGGCGACCCGTGCGTGATGCACGAACAGTTGACGGCGATCGTCGCCGCCTGCGAGCAGCCGAACATCCGGGTCCAGGTGGTGCCGGCCGACGCCGGGGCGTACCCCGGGCTGGACGGACCGTTCGTCATCGCCACCGTCGACGGCAGATCCGTCGGCTACCTGGAGGGGTACCTGCAGGGCCGGGTGATCGAAAATCCGGACGACGCGACCAGCCTTGAACGCACCTGGGAGAGCATCCGCGACTACGCTCTATCTGGCCCGCAGAGCCTAGAACTGATCATGAGGACGGCTGAGAGATGGATGTAAGCACCGCGCCCCGGTGGCACAAGAGCACGCACAGCGACAGCACAAGCTGCGTGGAGGTCGCCGAGAACCTGCCTGGGCGGGTGCTGGTCCGGGACACCAAGGACCGCGACGGCGGCACCCTGACCTTCGCACCGGCCGCCTGGTCGGCCTTCCTCGACCTGGCGACGGCCGACCGGACGGACGCACGTTAGCGGTGCTGCGCCGTGGCGCGCTGCGCCGCGACCAGAGCTGAGTGATCACTTGCGCAAAATTCGGCCGACACGCCGGTAGCCGCCCTGCAGCACGTCAAGTGATCATGACGGTGACCTCACTGGGCACGCCCGGCGATCGGGACGTACGCCTCGGCGGCAAGGACGACGTCGGCCGGGCCCAGTGAGGTCACCAGCAACCCCCGATCGTCCGACACACCTCGGCGACGGTGAACCGGTCACTTCCGCCGCCGACACCGAAGAACTCCTCGTGCTGCCCGTCGCCCAGGATCTCCACGTACCACGCGCCCGGCTTCGTCCACAGTCGCACCGTTCGGCCGTCACCCAGGTCGACGGTGTCGGCGAGGGCATAGCTGGCAGGCGGCTGCCAGGGCCCGGCCGGCACCGACTCCTCGTGCGGCACCAGGCTGACGACCACAGCCAGCGCCAGCGCGACACCGACCAGGCCGACAACGGTACGGACGTTGCCCCGGATCGCCGTGCCGTCCATCTGTCGATACTGTCATCCGGCACTGTCTGGTGAAGACTCGTCAGGACCGGCCCTCGGCACCGGCCGTCTCGGCCAGGAACGGGAGCATGAGCGCGACCACCTGGTCGGGGAACTGGGTGTGCGGGTAGTGCCCGGCTCCGTCGATCATCGCCACCGTGCCCAGGCCGGCGGGCAGCGCCGCGAGGATCGCCTCGCCCTCGGCACGCGGGTCGGCCCAGTCGGGGTCCAGCGTCCCTTCGATGATCAGTACGGGGCAGCGGACGTTGCCCAGCTGCGCACCGGCGTCGGCCGGGCTGGACTGGCCCATCTTCTGCAGCACCTTCATCCGGCCGGGCTCGCGCAGGCGGGCCTCGGTCCTAGCCAGCTGCTCGGCCCAGTCGGCGGGCCGTTGCCCGGGGAAGGCGACGTCGAGGTAGCGCAGCCACTGCCTGACGCTGCCGAACACGCCGGCGCCCAGCAGCCGGGTCATGCCCTGCCGGTACCGCTTGACGCGCAGGTCACCGAGGCTGATCGACTGTTTGCGGGTGAACGGCGCGAGCTCGACCACGGCGGTGATCAGCTCGGGTGCGGTGGCGGCGGCGATGGTGGCCGCCCCGCCGGAGATCGAGTGCCCGACCAGCACGGCCGGACCGCCCAGGTGCCGGATCAGCGCGACCAGGTCACCGGCGATGTCGGTACGGGAGTACGCCGGCCAGCCGACGCTGGACTCGCCGGTGCCCCGCAGGTCTGTGGCGGCGACCCGGTAGCCGGCTGCGACCAGCTGCGGGACGACGAACCGGTACGCCGTACGGCTCTCACCCATGCCGGGCGCGAGGACCACGAGCGGGCCGTCGCCGGTGACCTCGTAGGCGATACGCCCACCGTCGAGGGACAGGTACGCGGTCATCACGACCTCCAGACCGAGAGCTAATGCTTGTAGCGATTAAGCTAACGGTGTTAGCTATGACTGTCAACCGAAGCACGTCCCACACGGTGCCGCACCGGGGCCACTCGGCAGCCCACCCAGTCGGCGCAGCGTGATCAAAGACTGGGCGCAGCGTCACTTCTCGATTAGAATGGGTGTACTAATCCGGCTCCTGACCTGGGAAGGAACGCCGTGATCGCACCCCCTCCTGCCACCGCTTCGACCCCCACCGCAGCACCGACCACCCCCGCCCCGGTCCCGTACGCGACTCTGCTCGGTTTCACCCGTTATGTCGGGCAGTCCGGGCCGGCCAAGGCGACCTTCGTCGGCGGGCTGCGCCGGCAGCGGGTCAGCCGCTCCGGGTTCAACCCGCACGGGCAGCTGGTCAAGGCGCTCAAGGCCGACATCCGGTTCCGCACCGGCGGCAGCCACCTGGCCGCCGTGGTCGGTCAGGTCGCCCAGCGCTGGCAGCCGCTGTACGCCACCCTCGTCCCGGGTGCCCAGCGCTACCTGGAGTCGCTGGGAGACCTGAGCCAGGTGGAGCTGGCGCAGACCCACGACGCGCTCGGCATGGTCGGCAACCTCCCCGTGAAGATCAACCCACACTTCGGCCTGCGGTACGCCGACGGGCACGCCGAAGCGGTCCGGATCCACTTCGACGACCAGCCACCCAGCCCCGACGCGTACACCGCGACCCTGCACCTGATGGCCCGGCACATGGACCAGGTGCTGCCGCACGCCGAGCCGGTCCTGGTCGACCTGCGGCGCGGCACCACCTTCCGCCGCCCGGACGTCACCTCCCGCCCCGACCAGGTGGAGCGGTGGTTGGCCGGTGAGGCCGCCGCGTTCACCGCCATCTGGTCCACCGCCGGCTGAGCCGTCCGGCGCATCGCCTCTTGATGCGAGCACAGGGTGCGCCGGGGATACGCCGCCACGCGCGGCGTATCCTCGGCCACCGGTGAACCTGTGGACCGAACTTCGCGCCGGTGCCGTCCTGTTCGAGGACGACACCGCCCTGGTGCTGAACAAGCCGCCCGGTGTCGCGGTGATGGGCGAACGGCACGGCACTGACCTGGCCCGCCTCGCCGAGGAGGCCGGTGAGCCGGTCTTCCCGGTGCACCGCATCGACAAGAACACCTCCGGGGCGATCCTGTTCGCCAAACAGCTGCGCCACCACGGCGACCTGACCCGGCAGTTCAACCGCCGTACCGTGGAAAAGGTCTATCTGGCCGTGGTGTCGGCCGCCGCCGCCGATGCCGATGCCGCTCGCGCGCCGCTGCCTGACGTCGGCGTCGTCGACCTGCCGCTGAGCGTGGGCCGCAAGAACCGGGTCCGGGTCGCCGGCAACCGCGCCGACATCGGCTTCGACGCCACCACCGCGCGCTGGTCACTCGCCGCCGGGGCCGAGTTCGACCACGTCAAGAGCTATCCGTCACAGAGCCGGATCACCGCCGTCACCGCCGGGTCCGACGGGGGCACCACCGGATCCGGTACGGCGGCAGCCGACGCCACGCACCGGCTGCTCGCCGTCGCGCCGCTGACCGGCCGCCGGCATCAGATCCGGGTGCACCTGGCCTGGATCGGGCACCCGATCGTCGGTGACCCACTGTTCGACCGCACCGCCGCCGCCAGCGGGGTACGGACCTACCTGCACGCCTGGCGACTCGGCTTCGACACCACAGCCGGCAAGCGGGTCGACGTGACAGCGCCGCCGGACCCCGACTTCTGGCAGCCGGTGTCCGGCGGCGCACCTGCCCGGACCGAGCTGGACCGGGCGTACCAGCGGTTGCACGGGTCCGGCTGACCTGGCGGACATCCGCGCCCCGCTGACCCGGCGGCGCGTCCGGTGGCTGCGGCAAGCCGTCGGGTGGGGCGCTGCCTCCGGCTGGCGGGTCAGCTGGTCCAGCCGCCGTCCGAGGTGATGACGGCGCCGTTGACGTTGATCGCCTCGTCGCTGCCGAGCCAGGCGACCAGGGTCGCGATCTCGTCCGGCGCGGCGGTGCGGGTCACGTGGCCGGCGAAGGACTTCGACAGTCGCTCGTACGCCCATTCGACCTTCGGTTGGGCGCTGCGGCCGATGTTCGTCTCCACTCCGCCGGGGCAGACAGCGTTGGTCCGGATGCCGTCCGCGCCGTACAGGAACGCCGTCGAACGGGTCAGGCCGATCAGGCCGTGCTTGGACGCCACGTACGCGGATCCGGCGACCGAACCGGTCAGCCCGCCGATCGAGGCGATGTTGACGATCGCTCCCTTGCCGGCCACCTTCATCAGCGGGAGCACGGCCCGGGTCAGCCGCATCGGGCCGGTCAGGTTGACCGCGAGCACCCGGTCCCAGGTGGCGTCGTCCAGCTCGGTCACCGGCAGGAAGAAGTCCATCACGCCGGCCACGTTGGCCAGCAGGTCGATCCGGTCGCCGGGCAGCCGGGTGACCAGTTCGTCGATGTCGGCCTGTACGGTCACGTCTGCGGTGACCAGGTCGGCGGTGTGTCCGGCGGCGGCAAGCTGCTTGCCGGTGCCGTCCAGCCCGTCGGTGTCGACGTCGCAGCCGACCACCGTTGCTCCCTCTGCGGCCAGCCGCAGCGCCACCGCCCGGCCGATGCCGGATCCGGCGCCGGTGACCAGCGCGACCTTACCCGCGTACCGCTGCTCGGTCATGGGTTCCACCTCCTGTGGCGGCGCGGTCCGGACCGGTCGCCCGGACCCGCCCACGTCCACCCTTTCCCGGTGGTATCCCGGGCAGCCAGGCCCAAGGTCACGACCTTTCGGGCCGACCGGATCAGCCCCGACCTTCGGAACGTTGATCCACGTGGTCGAGGGAACCGTCATTGTCGTCAAACCGGCCCGGAGACAACCATGTGGGTGCCCTCGACCGTGGCCACTCGACGCAGGCTCGCGCTGCCACGACCACCGCCAAGATCAGCTAGGTGGGGCGCTTGGCCGAGGCGACGAAGCGGGACCAGGCCGACGGGGCGAAGGTCAACGTCCCGCCGGCGCGGTCCTTGCTGTCCCGGACCAGGACCCGGCCGGGCAGGTTGTCGGCGACCTCGACACAGGCGCCGCCGTTGCTGCTGCTACGGGTGGACGTGCGCCACACCGGCTCGCTCATGCTCATCGATCACTCTCAGGATCAGGTCACGGGACTGGTCACAGGGCAGTGCCCGCGCACAGAGCATCTCCCAGGCGAGCACCAGATGCCGGAGCTTGTCGGCGGTCTCGCAGACCCGCCCCGCCATCTGGTCGTCAATGTACGCCGCCGTTGCGCCGTCCGGCAGGGTCGCCAACACGAACGCACCGGCCAGTCCCGGATGCAGCCCGGCGGAGAACGGCAGGACGCGCACGTGCACGGTCTGCCGGTGGCCGATGTCGACCAGATGCTCCAGCTGGTCCTTCATCAGCGCCGACGGACCGACCCGCAGCGCCGCCTCGCCGATGATCGCGGTCAACGGCACCGGGTACGGGTTCACCCGCTCCAGCGCCGCCGTCTGCCGCTCCAGCCGCTCCCGGGTCATCTCCTCGATCTGCACCTCGGTGTGCGTGCCGGCGGAGATGACCTCCCGGGCGTACGCCTCGGTCTGCAGCAGCCCCGGGATGAGCGAGTGCTCGAACCAGCGCAGCTGCACCGCCCGGGACTCGTTCAGCTTCCACGGGCGCATCCACGGAGCGACGGCCTCGCCGCGCGCCTGCTCGGCCAACCGGCGCAACTCGTCGCCGGTGCCGAGCACCCGGTCCAGGCTGACCGCCAGGTCGTCGGGCGGCAGCGACCGGCCCGTCTCGTAGTGGCCGATCTGCGATCCGGTCACGTGCACCTGTGAGCCGAGTGCGTCCTGCGACAACCCTTTCTCGGTCCGCCGCAACCGCAGAATATGCCGAAATTCATTCACGTTCGCCATCTGTTCCCCCACGCCGGTGAAGTAGTGACCCTACTACCGCCACACATCTTCCTGGCCGGACGACGGATAGTCCAGGATGGAAGTCAGACCCGGAGGGAATGACCGGCAAGCGTTCCCTCCGGGGCACCCGAATCGCACTCTCCACGTAGGGGGAACAGTGCCCAGGAACGACGGAATCGGCGGGACGCCCCGGCTCGCCCGGTACACCTCGATCGGTACGCCACGCAATGTCGACCCGACCCCGAACCGACCTCCGCTGCCGAAGCGGACCCCCGGGCAGATCGACCCGGACCGTGACTGGCCGTTCCAGCTCAACGGCGCTCAGCCACGCTCCGCCGCACTTGAGGCTGCGATCCGGCAGGCCAACGAAACGGCCCGTACCCACATCCCGAACCGGACCACCGGCGAGTGCCACCGGTGCGGCGGGGTGGTCGCGCCGTGCCGGCCGTCGCTACGGGCGCTCGCCATCCTGGACCGGTGGGACCCGAGTTCCGCGCGACGGGTCCGGGCGGTGCTGCAACTCTCCGGCCTGATGCCGGCCGACGTAGACCGCGACCAGAGTGACGACGCGAATGACGAGTGAACCGCCGTCCGTAGACGCCCCGGGGCCGCTCCGACCAGTAGCGTCAGTGACATGTCTGGCACGTCCACTTGCCAGAGGACAGGGGTACCCGTTCTCACCCGTCCAGTGGATCGCGGCGGTCAGTGCCGCCCCGGATGCCCGGTATGTCCTCGTCTGGGCCCGAACCGCTGCGCCGGATCGGCACGCAACGTCGGTCGGGCCAGGGTGGGAGTCAGCAGGAACTCGTACCCGGCGTCATCGGAACCCTCGGCGTGGTCGTGCCCTCGGACCTCGGTGGCGTACCAGCCAGGTGGCACTGTCACCCGGTGGTGTCTCGGATGGCCTGGCATCCAGTCGGTGAGATAGCCGACGCCACAGAGCAGCAGCGAGCCGGTCACCGTTCCCAGGACCCAGCCCGGCGAGGAGAACGCAGCCGCAGGCCACGGTGGATGATCTGCGACATGCCGCACCAGTACGGTGTAGTACCCAGCGGCCACGCCCATCAGCGGTATCGCGATGCCTTCCCGGACGACCGCGTCGCCGGCATCGGTTGTGGTGAACAGCTCCAGCAGGTCGCGACCCGCGCTGTCGGCACCGATGTGTTGGTCGAGACGCACCGGGTCGAGCAACACGAACCCATCAGCCTCGGGGAAGCAACCGGTGAGGTGGACGGCCGGAAACGCCATGGTCCTGACGCTACCGGCAGCTGCGCAGGGGTCGGTGACCCGCAGGCCCGGCAGGCGATGGTCGGCTAGACAGGCGATGACAGCGCGTCGGGGATCGCGCCGAGACTCGCCGGAAGGCTTGAAGCCACCCCACCTGCTTTGGGTTCGAGCGACGGACGCCGGAGCTCTGGACCGCCGCTGCGAGTCCGGGCGCAGAGCGAGGTCCCCGTGAAGACGCTCTCCGACAACCCACACCTGGATCACCTGCGGCAACAGGCCAAGGATCTGCTGGCCGGGCTGCGTGAGGCTGACCCGTCGGTGACCCTGGCCGACGCGTACGACGCTGGAGAGGCTGCTGGACGCGGTGGCCTGCACCCCGGACAGGTGGCCGGAAACCCAGGCGACCGGCAGCGGGACGGCGGGTATCGTGGTCAACGCCATGAACCCGCCCTCCCCTGCGCCAACCCCCGCTGACCTACTGAAACTCCTCCCCGAGTTGACTTTTCGCGACGAGCGGCGGCTGCAGCGGCGCCTCGACGGGGTGCGCAAGGTCCGCGATCCGCAGGCCCGGCAGGCGGCGCTGGACGAGATCGCGACAGCGGTCGCGTCGGCCCAGCAGGCGGTGCAGCGGCGGCGGGACGCGGTGCCGCGGGTCAGCTACCCCGCCGGGCTGCCGGTCAGCGAACGCGCCGCCGACATCGCGGCGGCGATCCGCGACCACCAGGTGGTGATCGTGGCCGGCGAGACCGGCTCGGGCAAGACCACCCAGATCCCGAAGATCTGCCTGGAGCTGGGTCGTGGCGTACGCGGGCTGATCGGGCACACCCAGCCGCGCCGGCTCGCTGCCCGTACCGTCGCCGACCGGATCGCCGACGAGCTCGGCACCACCCTCGGCGACGTGGTCGGCTACAAGGTCCGGTTCACCGACCAGGTCGGCGGCCAGACCCTGGTGAAGCTGATGACCGACGGCATTCTGCTGGCCGAGCTGCAGCACGACAAGATGCTGCGCCAGTACGACACGTTGATCATCGACGAGGCGCACGAACGCAGCCTGAACATCGATTTCATCCTCGGCTACCTCAAGCAGCTGCTGCCCCGCCGACCCGACCTGAAAGTGGTCATCACGTCGGCGACGATCGACCCGCAGCGCTTCGCCGACCATTTCAGCGAGCCGGGCCGGCCACCGGTGCCGGTGGTCGAGGTGTCCGGGCGTACCTATCCGGTGGAGGTGCGCTACCGGCCGCTGCTGCGCGAGACCGCCGACCCGGACGACCCCGACGCCACACCGGGCACCGTCACCCTCGACCAGGTCGACGGGATCGGCGCGGCGGTCGAGGAGCTGGCCGGCGAAGGCCCCGGGGACATCCTGGTCTTCCTCAGCGGTGAACGGGAGATCCGCGACGCCGCCGACGCGTTGGGCAAGCTGGTCGCCGACCGGCCCCGGCTGCGCGATACGGAGATTCTGCCGCTGTACGCCCGGCTGTCCGCCGCCGAGCAGCACCGGATCTTCCAGCCGCATCCGGGCCGGCGGGTGGTGCTGGCGACCAACGTCGCCGAGACGTCGCTGACCGTGCCGGGCATCAAGTACGTGATCGACCCGGGTACGGCGCGGATCTCCCGCTACAGCAACCGGCTCAAGGTGCAGCGGCTGCCGATCGAACCGGTGTCGCAGGCGTCGGCCAACCAGCGTAAGGGCCGCTGCGGGCGCACCTCCGACGGTATCTGCATCCGGCTGTACGACGAGGCCGACTTCGAGTCGAGACCGGAGTTCACCGACCCGGAGATCCTGCGGACCAACCTGGCCTCGGTGATCCTGCAGATGACGTCGATCGGGCTGGGCGACATCGCCGCGTTCCCGTTCGTCGAGCCGCCGGACCGCCGGCAGATCACCGACGGCGTCGCGCTGCTGCACGAGCTGGGCGCGATCGAGCCACCGTCGCCGGGTCTGCCGCCCCGGCTGACCCAGGTGGGTCGGCGGCTGGCGCAGCTGCCAGTGGATCCCCGGCTGGGCCGGATGGTCCTCGCGGCCGAGGGCAACGGCTGCGTCGACGAGGTCGCGGTGATCGCCGCCGCGCTGTCCATCCAGGACCCCCGGGAGCGGCCGGCGGAGCAGAAACCCCAGGCCGACCAGGCACACGCCCGGTTCGCCGATCCGGAGTCGGATTTCGTCGCACTGCTCAACCTGTGGCGCTACCTGCGTGAGCAGCAGCGGGAACGCTCCGGCAGCGCGTTCCGGCGGATGTGCCGGGCCGAGTTCCTCAACTACCTGCGGGTCCGCGAATGGCAGGACATCCACAGCCAGATCCGGCAGGTACTGCGCGGGATGAACGTACCGGTCGACCGGGGCGGTGAGCCGGCCGCGCCGACCGCCGTACACCAGTCACTGCTGGCCGGCCTGCTGTCGCACGTCGGGGTCAAGGACCCGGCCAAGCCGGAGTACCTGGGCGCCCGGGGAGCCAAGTTCGCGATCTTCCCCGGCTCGGCGCTGGCCCGCCGACCGCCCCGCTGGGTGATGGCCGCCGAACTGGTCGAGACGTCCCGGCTGTGGGCGCGCACGGTCGCCAAGGTCGAACCGGAGTGGGTCGAGGCGCTCGCCGGCCACCTGGTAAAACGCTCGTACAGCGAGCCGCACTGGGAGAAGAAACAGGCGGCGGTGATGGCCTACGAGAAGGTCACCCTGTACGGCGTACCGCTGGCCGCCGGGCGCAAGGTCACCTTCGGCCGGGTCGATCCGGCGCTGAGCCGGGAGCTGTTCATCCGGCATGCCCTCGTCGAGGGTGACTGGCACACGCCGCACCGGTTCTTCCACGACAACCGGGGGTTGCTCGACGAGATCGGCGAGCTGGAGGAACGGGTCCGCCGCCGGGACATCGTCGTCGACGACGAGACCCTGTTCGAGTTCTACGACCAGCGGCTGCCCGCCGAGGTGGTCTCCGGCCGGCACTTCGACAGCTGGTGGAAGAAGGCCCGCCGGGACCGGCCCGACCTGCTCACCTTCGACCGGGACATGCTGGTCAACCAGGGCAAGGGCCGCATCGACCCGGCGGACTTCCCCGACGAGTGGCACTCCGACGGGATGGCCCTGCCGCTGACGTACCGCTTCGAGCCCGGCGCCGGGACCGACGGGGTGACCGTCGACGTGCCGTTGGCGATGCTAAACCAGGTGTCCGACGACAGCTTCGACTGGCACGTACCCGGGCTGCGCGAGGAGCTGGTCGTGGCCCTGATCCGGTCGCTGCCGAAGCAGCTGCGCCGCAACTTCGTGCCGGTGCCGGACTTCGCCCGCGCGGTGCTGGCCGCCATCACCCCCGGCGCGGAGCCGCTGCTGGAGGCGCTGGGCCGGGAGCTGCGCCGGCTGACCGGGGTGATGGTGCCGCACGACGCCTGGGACCTGGCCAAGGTGCCGCCGCACCTGCGGGTCACCTTCCGGGTGGTCGACGAGAACGACAAGCCGCTGGCCGAGGGGAAGGACCTGGCCGCGCTGCGCCGCGAGCTGACCACCGAGGTACGCAAGGTGGTGGCGGCCGCCGCGCCGGACGTGGAGCGGCGCGGGCTGCGCGAGTGGACCATCGGCGCGCTGCCGCGCAGTGTCGAGCAGGACCGGGTCGGCTACCGGGTCACCGCGTACCCGGGTCTGGTCGACGAGGGGGCGAGCGTCGCGGTCCGGGTGTTCGACAGCGCCGCCGTGCGGGACCGGTCGATGTGGGCCGGCACCCGGCGGCTGCTGCTGCTCACCCTGCCGTCCCCGGCGAAGTTCGTCTCCGGCCGGTTGTCCAACCAGGACAAGCTGGCGTTGAGCCGCAACCCGTACCGCAACGTCGTCGAGCTGCTGGACGACTGCGCCGGGGCGGCGGTGGACCTGCTGATGACGCAGGCGGGCGGCCCGGCCTGGGACGCCGACGGTTTCGCCGCGCTGCGCGAGCAGGTTCGCGCCGGGCTGGTCGACGTCACGGTCGAGATCGTGTCCCGGGTACGCCAGGTGCTGGCGGCGGCGTACGCGGTGCAGCAGCGGCTCGGCCGTACCACCGATCTCGCGCTGGTGGCGGCGCTCAGCGACGTCCGCGAGCAGCTCGCCGCCCTGGTCTACCCGGGGTTCGTGACCGCCACCGGGTACGCCCGGCTGGCGGACCTGCCGCGCTATCTGACCGCGATCGAACGCCGGTTGGAGAAGCTGCCGCAGAATCCGCGCCGGGACCGCGACCAGCAGGCCAGGATCGACACGGTACGCCGGGAGTACCAGCAGATGCTCGACGGGTTGCCGCCGGCCCGGCACAACACCGAAGCCGCCCGGCGGATCCGCTGGATGATCGAGGAGTTGCGGGTGAACGTGTTCGCCCAGGCGCTGGGTACCCCGTACCCGGTGTCGGAGCAGCGGATCTACCGAGCGATGGACGAGGCCGAGCAGGCCGAGTGAGCCGGTCGGTCCCGCCGCCGGCCGGGTCGGTCCGGTCGGGCTGAGCGGTGCCGGTCAGTTCCGTTGCAGGGTGAGCACGGACAGTCCGGCGACGGCGTCGATGTCGTACCGGTCGGTCGCGCCCGCCCAGCCCTGGCCGGTGAAAACCGCACCGGGGGCGATGCCGTCGTGGCTGCGGGAGTCGATGGTGGCGCTGGCCGCCCCGGCCCCGAACCGGACCTGGGCCGGCGGCCCGTCCGGGGCGTTGATCAGGAACTGGTTGGCGCCGCCGGTCATCCGCACCGGCAGGGTGCCGTCCGGCGCGGGCAGGGACAGTTCGATGCGGGCCGCCCCGCCGACGATGTCCACTCCGCTCAGCTCGGCACCGGTCAGGTCGATCGTATGTTCCGCGACACCGCCGGTGAGCCGCAACTGCCAGCGCACCGACGAGTGCAGCTCGATGTCGACGACACCGGGGCCGGACTGGTCGTTCGGCACCAGGTGCAGCTTGATCCGGTTGCCGTCGGCGATCACCCGTGGTTGCACGTCGGCGTCGATCGGGGTCCGGACCCGGTACAGGTCGCCGCCGAGATCGGCGGCCCGGATGTTGACTGTCGTGGTACCGCTGACCAGGTCGAATTCAGCCTGCTGTAGTTCGCCGAGCGGGCCGGTCACCAGGCGTTCGGTGGCGGGTTCCGGGTCGACGGCGGCCGGGTCGACCACACCGGGATCGTTGGCCGGCGGCGGGGAGTCGGCGACCGTGGTGTCCGATGTGGTCCGTAGCGCGTCGACGACGCCCGCCCCGACCAGCGCGGCGACCAGGAACAGCGCCACCAGTCCGGTGACGACCATCGCGAGTCGGCGCGGACTGCGGCTGGTCGGCGCGGACATGTCGGGTTCCGGGTCGAAGAACGGCACCGCCGGGGTGACCGGTTCCGGTCGGTCCAGTTCGCGGGCCAGCCACGGCGGCGGCGGCAACAGGCGCGGCGGCGCGGTCACCGGCTCGTCGTGGTCGAGACGGTCCGGGCGGGCGCCGTGGTCGAGGTGGTCGGTGTGGTCAAGGTGGTCGGTGCGGTCGAGCTGCTCCGGCTGCTCGTCGTCCGGTTCGCGTGGCTCGCCGGGAGCGGGACCAGGCCAGACCGTACCGGGCCGCTGCACTGGGCCGAGTTCGATCGCGGCTGGTTCGCCCCCCTGTGCCGGTCGCTGCATGGCTGCCCCTCCTCGGCGTTCGCGGGCACGGCGCACCGTTGCCCGTACAGCAGTACGCAGCCGGACGCTCCGCGGATCGGTGCCGGTGCCGAAAAGTTCGGCCGCCGGCGCAGCCTGACCTTGGGCTCAGCGGTCGCTCATACTCGTTGGCAGGGCTCGCGTCCACCCCCGCCTACCGGCGCGGCCCGGAGGGCAGTAATGCACATTCAGGTCGAAACGAGCATCCCACCCGAACTGTCCGAAGCGACCTGGCAGTTGTACACGACGGCGTTCGACGAACTCCGGGTCACCGCGGTCCAACGGCACGTGATGGACCGGTCCGAGTTCGACCAGGTGCTGGGCGACACCCGGGTGCTGAAATACCTGGGGCGGGATGCCCGGTCCCCCGATCTGCTGACCGCGCTCGCCACCTTCACCAACGAGCTGGAGTCGATGCCGCTGATCTCGCCGGACTTCTTCGCCCACCGCTGGCCGGATCTGTACGCGCAACGCCGAATCTGGTACATCGGCTTCTTCGCCGTCCATCCGCAGTACCGAGGCAGCGGCATCTTCGAGTCGGTGATCGCCGACATGTGGCGACGGGTGCAGGACAGCGACGGCGTCGCGGCGTTGGACATCTGCCGCCGCAACGACCAGATCGGCCTGGGCAGGGCCATCCATCAGACCTTGGAGTCGTTGACCGAGGGAGCGCGGGCGACCCGGCTGGACGAGCAGACGTTCTGGCTCTACGAGTTGCCGCCGCGCCCCTGAACCTGCCCGGCCGCCGGCACCGCCGGCCCGTCCACCGGGTCGGCGGGTCGGCTCGCCCACCGTCGGGCGAACTCAGCCGGGCCGACCGGCTCTCCCCACAGCCTGCCCTGTCCGAACAGCACGCCGAGGACGGCCAGCACGCCCTGCTGCAGCGGGGTCTCCACCCCCTCGGCGACCACGGTCAGGTGCAGGGCGCTGCTCATCGCCACCACCGCCCGGACGATCTCCTCGTCCTTGGCGCTCTGGCCGAGGCCAGCGACGAACGCCCGGTCCACCTTGACCCCGGTGACCGGATGCTTGCGCAGATAGCCCAGTGCGGAGAACCCGGTGCCGAAGTCGTCGACGACGATCCGGATCCCCCGCTGCCGCAGGTCCGCCAGCACCTGGCCGGTGACGCTGGTCGGGTCGATCATCACCGACTCGGTGATCTCCAGGACGACGACGGAGGCCGGCACCCGGTGCCGGTCGAGCGCGTCGTCCAACGCCCGGATCAGACCCGGGTCACGCAACTGGCGGGGCGACACGTTCACCGACATCCAGAAATCCGCCGTCACCGTGCCGTCCGCCCGCCACTGCGCCAGTTGACGCACCGACCGGTCGAGCACCCAGCGTCCGATCGGACCGATCAGCCCGGTGTCCTCGGCGATCGGGATGAACACCGCCGGTGAGATGTTGCCCCGGCCCGGATGCTCCCAGCGCAGCAACGCCTCGGCGCCGATCAGGCTGCCGCTTTCCAGGTCGACGATCGGTTGAAAGGCGATCCGCAGATCGTCCTCGCCGAGGGCGATCCGCAGGGCCTGTTCGATCTCCACCCGCTCGCGGACCCGCTCGTGCATCGACGCGTCGAACATCACCCAGCGGCCGCGACCGTCGGCCTTCGCCTGGTACATGGCCGTGTCGGCGTCGCGCAGCAACGCGTCGGCGGTCACCGGCGGATCGTTGCCCGCGACACCGTCGTCGAGCCCGGTCCCGGCGATACCGACCGAGGCGGTGATCACCGCCTCGACCTGCCTGATCCGCAGCGGTTCGTGCACGCAGTCGATGATCCGGTCGGCCAGCGCCACGGCCTGCGCGCGGCTGCCCAACTGGACCACGACGAACTCGTCCCCGCCGACCCGGGCGACCGTCGCCGCGGCCGGCAGCGCCGCCCGCAGCCGGGTCGCCACCTGGGCGATCAGCTGATCACCCGCGTGGTGCCCCCACGAGTCGTTGACCAGCTTGAACCCGTCGAGGTCGAGGAAGAACACCCAGACCCCGGCGTCCGCCGGCCGACCGGCGGTGAGCAGTCGGCGCACCTCCGCGGCGAGCATCAACCGGTTCGGCAGGCCGGTCAGCGGGTCGTGGGTGGCGCGGTGTTCGTAGCGCCGTTGCGCGGCGGCGTACCCCTGGACCGCAGAGACCGCCCGCATCATCAGCAGCACCACCATGGCGGCACCGCCCACGCCGAGCACCAGCCGGTCAGCCGTCGACCGGCCGGAGACGAAGACGGTGAGCACGAACGGCGCGGCCAGCGCCGGGCCGATCAACAGCAGCCGCTGCCAGGACCACGCCTGCACCGGCAGCCGGGCCGCCTGGCCGAGGTCGACCACCGAGGGGTGCAGGGCCGCGGCGCCGATCAGCAGAAAACCGAGCAGGAACGGCAGATCCAGCAGCCGGGATCCGGTGAGCTGACCGGAAACTCCGATGATGGCGTACAGCACGTCGCCGACCACCAGCAGACTCATGGAGGCGACCAGCAGCAGGTAGCTCGGCCGCCGTACGGCGGTGGTGAAGGCCAGGCTGACCAGCAGCAGGATCAGGATCACGTCGAAGATCGGATACAGCGCGGCCAGGGCGGAGACCAGGGGCGGGCGGTCGGCGATGCTGCCCGCCGGCACCGCCAGCAGCAGTACGGAGCACAGCGCCGCGCCGATGAAGACGATCAGACCGTCGATCACCGCGTGCGACGGCAGCCGGCCCCGGGTGCGCAGCAGGCCGGCCAGGCCGAGCAGCATGAACAGATAGCCCGGCACGGTGGCGGCGTCGGCGGTCAGCGCGTACGGCCCGTCCTGCTCGACCGCCCACGGCCGGGCCAGCGCTCCGGTGAGGAAGCACACACAGGCGACGGCGAGCATCCGCCAGGCCCAGCGCGGCTGGGCCCGGTGCCAGCGGGGGCCCAGGGTCACGGCGAGCGCTCCCCCCACCCCGGCGACGGTGAAGGCCGGTCCGGCGATCATCGGCGTGTCGAACGCCGCGTAGAGCGCGGCGGCGACGACACCGAACGCCAGGAACACCAGTGCCGGCAACGATGACGACAAGGCCCGTCCCGTCCCCGGCGCCGCGGGTCGCGTCACGATGGCCCCTGCGCACATGTCATTCACCGGCTGATTCGTCGAACAGGCCGACACCATACCAAGGTGACGGGGCGGTCAGCCTGGTCAGGCCGGGCCCGCCACGGCGGAGCCGATCGGTCGCGGCTGATGGCCACCGCCGCACCGCCGACCAATCGTCCGCTTGGCGTATGGCGCGGGTGGATATCGCCGGTTTGACGTGCAAAGTCGGTGGATATGTTGGCCCGGTGCCTGCCACCCCTCCCTCGCCGGGCCGGCTGCCATCGCTGACCGGGCTGCGGTTCGCCGCCGCGCTGCTGGTCTTCGGCGTGCACGCCTACTCGTTCATCCCGTTGGCTGACCCGCCGGCCGACCGGGTCGCCGGCATCCTGTTCAACGGCGGTGACCTGGGCGTCTCGTTCTTCTTTGTGCTGTCCGGCTTCGTCCTCACCTGGTCGGTCCGCCCCGGTTACCGGCCGGGCCGGTTCTGGTGGGGACGCCTGGCACGGGTCTACCCGGCCCATCTGGTCGCCCTGGTGCCGGCCGTCGTCGGCTTGGTGCTGACGGCACGGCTGCCGGACATCTGGCCACGGCTGCTCGCCTTCTCGGCGCCGCTGGTCCAGGCCTGGCATCCGTCGGACGTGTACTACCTGGGCATCAACCCGGTCACCTGGTCGCTCTCCTGCGAGATGGCGTTCTACCTGGCGTTCCCCCTGCTGTACGCGGGACTGCGCCGGCTCGGCACGACGGCGTTGCGGGTCGCCGCCGTCGCACTGCCGACCGCCGTCTGGTTGGTGCCGCTGGTGGCCGACCTGCTGGTCGCGGCGGAACACCGCCGCTGGTTCGTCTACATCTTTCCGCCGGTACGGATGCTCGAGTTCCTGCTCGGCATCGTGCTCGCGCTGCTGGTGCGGCGCGGCGCCTGGCGAGGGCCGGGACTGCCGGTGGCCACTGCCCTGTGGGTGGCGAACTATCTCGCCGTCGAGTGGCTGCCGGCGCAGGCCCGCGACACCGCGGCGACGATCGTGACGATCGGTCTGCTGGTCCCGGCAGCGGCACTGGCCGATCTGCACGGCCGGCGATCCTGGTGGCGGCACCGGGTCGCGGTCCATCTCGGCGAGGTGTCGTACGGGTTCTTTCTGCTGCATCTGGTGGTGATCGTGACCGTCATGCACCTCGTCGGCCGGGACCGGGAGTGGACCGCCTGGCAGGCGGTCGGGTTGGCGCTGGCGTTCCTGGTCGGGTCCTACCTGTTGGCGGTGCCGCTGCACCGGTGGGTCGAGCTACCGGCGATGCGTCGGCTCAGGCCGACTCCGCCGGCAACGCCGCCCGGACCGCAGGCCTCTCCGCCGCCCGGACCGCAGGAGCGGGACCGGCAGCAGACCGGGCCGGATCCCCGGCGGGACGCTCTCACGGGTTGACTACGCTCGCCGACGGGGCGGCACCGCCCGCCGACGGGAGGCACCATGGACAGGCCATTGGGTGGGTTCGACGCACAGCTTGGCGTACGTGCCGTAGCGGTGTCTGCACAGCGGGTGGAGCTACGGCTACCGGTGACCCCGGCGCTGCACCAGCTGTTCGGGATCGTGCACGGCGGGGTGTACTGCGCCCTGGTGGAGAGCGCGGCGAGCCTCGGCGCGGCGACCTGGCTCGGTGACGAGGGCCGAGTGGTGGGGGTTGCCAACCAGACCGACTTCCTGAAGGCGGCCTCCGGCGGAGAGCTGATCGCCGTCGGCACGCCGGTCCACCGCGGCTACAGCCAGCAACTGTGGCAGGTCCAGATTACCGACAGTGACGATCAGCTGATCGCCCGGGGTCAGGTGCGGCTGCAGAACCTTCGGCCGGGAGGCGGCCGCCGCTCCTGACGCCGTCGGTGGCCCGCCCGGTCCGCGCCAGCCCGCCCATTGGTCCGGTGATCCGGCGAACCGGACACCTCTCCGGCCCGTACACACTGGCAGGAGGCGATGAGACATGGGCATCTTGGTCAACCCTGCACGCCGTGACACGACCGGTTCCGACCTCTACATCCTGCGCGGTCTGCTGTGGTGCGGTGACCGCCTGTTGATTCCGGCCAGCACCGACGACGGCACCCGCCACTATGCCTGCCCCGACACGGAATGTGACCGTTCCCTGATCAACGCCGAGGAGATCGAACAGCAGGTGTGGCAGCGGTACGTACAGCTGAACGCCGACGCCGCCGACGTGGTCAGTCGCGACCAGCGGCGGTCGGCGCTGGTCGGCGTACTGGCCCGGGTCACCGTCGGCACCAGCCTGGTGGGCCTGGACTACGGCTGGCGGGACTGACCGCAGCCTGGACCGGCACTCACCACCGGGACGGGCCGGTCACAGCACGAACGCGTCGGTCCACAGCTGCCCGGACCGGCCGGTCAACGCGCCCAGCAACGCGACCGCCTGACCGTCGGTGAGGGAGGCGACGTAGTCGATGATCGCCCGGCCCTGAGCGGCGGCGGCCAGGCCGTCCACCCGACCGCGGCCCGGGGCGCCGGTCAGGCCGTCGCGCGGGGTACCGCCCGCCCCGGACGGGGTGTCGCTGCCGACGGTCGCGGCGAGCTCTGCCTCGGCCAACTCGACCAGGTCGTGCAGCCGGCGAGGCAGCCGCCCCTGCTCGTCCGGGTCGGTCACCCAGGCGTGCAGCGCGTCGACCAGGGTGGCCAGCAGATCGGCCTGACCACGCTGGTGCAGCGCCAGGTCCGGCCGGGCGAGGACGAACCGGTGGTGCACGAACTTGAGCACCTGCACCTCGTGCCACTGGGCGGTGGCCAGCAGCACGTGGCCGGAGCGTACCGGCGGGTCGGCGGTGACGCCGATCGCGCCGACCAGTCGCCGGGTCCAGCGCGCGGAGAACGTGCTGATGCTCTCCTCCGCTTCGATCGACCCGTCGAACGGCACCATCAGCAAACCGTCCACCAGCTCCTGACGGACGTGTTCGACGGCGGCGGCGAACGCCTCGTCGGAGGCGATCCAGCTGTCCTTACGGTGCAGCTGGCGGCGGAGCCGTTCGATGGACCGGCCGGGGCGGTGCGCGCTGGCGGCGATCTCCGCGTCGGTGAGCTCCCGCAGCTCGGCCGCGGAGCGCTGCCAGGTGACGAGTTCACCGGCGACCGGGCCCTGCTGCAGTACGCCGACCCGGTGGAAGTCCTCCACGTCGTGGATGGCGTACGCGATGTCGTCGGCAGTGTCCATTATCGACGCTTCAACGGTCTGCTGCCACGGCTCGATCACCCCGGCGAACGGTGCCCGGGCCTGCCGCAGGTCGGCCGCCTCGGTGGTGTAGGCCCCGAACTTGACCGACCCGACCGCCGGATCGTCGGGCGCGACCGCGGCACCCCGCGGCGCCGGGCGCAGCAGGCTCGGATGCGGCTGCGGATAGGTCCGCCGGGTCCACGGGTACTTGAGCATCGCGGCCCGCACCGCCGCGGTCAGGTCCAGGCCGACGGCCGCCTCGCCCCGGATCTCGGTGCTGGTCACGATCCGGTAGGACTGGGCGTTTCCCTCGAAACCGTCCGGCAGACCGAGCCGATGCCGGGCCACCCGGTCCAGCACCCGCTCACCGAGGTGCCCGAACGGCGGGTGGCCGAGGTCGTGGGCGAGCGCCGCCGCCTCGACCACGTCCGGGTCGCAGCCGCCGAGCTCGTCGAGCAGGGTCCGGTGCCGTTCGTCGGCGGTCAGCCGCTCGGCGACGGCCCGGCCCACCTGGGCCACCTTGAGGCTGTGGGTGAGCCGGTTGTGCACCAGCAGGCCGGAGCCGCCCGGGCTGATCACCTGGGTCACGCCGCCGAGCCGGGCGAAGAACGGTGAGGAGACGATCCGGTCCCGGTCGGCCCGGAACGGACTCGCCGCCAGATCGCTGGCGGCGGCGGCCCGTCGGCCGGACAGGCGGCGGGCGCGGAGGTCCCCGGCCGGCGGGGTGGCCGACCGGACTGCTGCTGGTGCCGGGTCCACCAGCAGACGCTAACCCGGCGCCGGTTCGATACCTGGTCCGGGGTGGCATTTCGGCGCTGTCGAAGGAACATTCACCGGTTTCCAACAAAGGAATGGCTTGAGCTGATTGGTCCGGCGTCGTAAGGTTCCGCTTCAGCAAGGTCATCCATCCTTGCCGGGCCGTTCCCGCGGCCCTGCTCGGCTCGCGCACCAGAAACCGCCGCAGGGGACGACTCGATGCGCCGTGCTCGAACTCCGACGGAGTTGACGCTGACCGAGGAGTTCTTCCTGGTTGCGCTCGACGACAGCACCGGCCGGCCGATGGTCGGCCGGGATCTGCTCGGTGCCGGGCTCGCCGGCACCGCGATCGCCACGCTGATCCTCGCCGGTCGTGCCGAGGTCCGCGACGGCCTGCTGGTGCCGGTCGACGGGCAGCCGCTCGGTGACCCGGTCGCCGACCCGCTGCTGGCCGAACTGCGGCTGGAACAACGCCAACCGGTGCCGGACTGGATCGCCCTGATGCGACCAGGGCTGCCCGGGGTGGTCGCCGAGGATCTGGAGACGCTCGGCGTGCTGCGCACCGAACAGGTCCGCCATCCGGTGACCCGCCGAATGACGACCCGGTTCCCGGCGATGGATCCGGTCCGCGCGGTCGGCCCCCGGGTCCGGCTCGGCCACGCCCTCGGCCGGGTCGTCCCGCTGGATGCCCGGACCGCCGCGCTGGCCCAGATCGTCCGCGCCACCGGCACCGAAGGCTGGTTCGTGACCATGTACGGGCCGACGGTGCGGCGGCAACTGACGGCCACCGCGAGCCGGCTCGACCCGCAGCTGACGGCGGTGGTCGACGCGATCAACCACCCGGTGCCACGGTCCCGGCTGGCGGTGCGGCTGTGGCCGCAGCGGGACACGTCGATCGCCTGGTGACCTGCGCCGTCGACCGGGTCGCGTGGTGGCGCGACACCGACCGCCGGTAGCCGGCAGAATGCTCCCCGGACCACCCACCGTGGTCCCCGGCACCGGCCGCACGACGGGTGCCGGGCCACAGGCATCGGGCCGGGCGGGAGCACCCCCGCCCGGCAGCCGGGGAGTTGGAGCGGGGCACGCGACGTGACCACAGCGATTGATCAGCGGATCGCCGAAGAACTGGGAGTACGGGCCGGGCAGGTGGCGTCCGCCGTCGAACTGCTCGACGGCGGCGCGACAGTGCCGTTCATCGCCCGGTACCGCAAGGAAGCCACCGGGATGCTCGACGACGCGCAGCTGCGTACCTTGGAGGAGCGGCTGCGCTACCTGCGCGAGCTGGACGAGCGCCGCGACGCGATCCTGGAGTCGATCCGCAGCCAGGGCAAGCTCGACGAGGCGCTGACCGCGCAGATCATGGCGGCCGACTCGAAGGCCCGGCTGGAGGACATCTACCTGCCGTACAAGCCGAAGCGGCGGACCAAGGCGCAGATCGCCCGCGAGGCGGGCCTGGAGCCACTGGCCGATCTGCTGCTCGGCGACCCGGGTCAGGACCCGCGGACCGCAGCCGGCGGCTACGTCGACGCCGACAAGGGGGTGGCCGACGCGGCGGCGGCGCTCGACGGCGCGCGGGCGATCCTGGTGGAACGCTTCGCCGAGGACGCCGACCTGATCGGTGGGCTGCGGGAGCGGATGTGGTCGCGGGGCCGGCTCACCTCCCGGGTACGCGAGGGACGCCAGACCGAAGGGGCCAAGTTCGCCGACTACTTCGACTTCGCCGAACCGTTCACCAAGCTGCCG
Organism: Solwaraspora sp. WMMD792; assembly: GCF_029626105.1. NCBI lineage: Bacteria > Bacillati > Actinomycetota > Actinomycetes > Micromonosporales > Micromonosporaceae > Solwaraspora > Solwaraspora sp. WMMD792. Next base: position 1,518,705 of record NZ_JARUBH010000009.1, on the reverse strand, counting down.
TCGCACCGGGTGCTGGCCATGTTCCGGGGTGAGAAGGAACAGGTCCTCGACCTGACCATGGAGCCGGAGGAGGTGCCGGCCGACGCCGTCGCCGGGCCGAGCAGCTACGAGCCGATCATCGCTGGCCGGTTCGGCATCAGCGACCATGGTCGGCCGGCGGACAAGTGGCTGGCCGACACGGTCCGCTGGGCGTGGCGTACCCGGATCCTGATCCACCTCGGCGCCGATCTGCGGATGCGGCTGTGGCAGGCGGCCGAGGACGAGGCGGTCCGGGTGTTCGCCGCCAACCTGCGGGACCTGCTGCTGGCCGCGCCGGCCGGCAGCCGGGCCACGATGGGCCTGGACCCGGGCGTACGCACCGGGGTGAAGGTGGCCGTGGTCGACGCCACCGGCAAGGTGGTGGCCACCGAGACGGTCTACCCGCACGAGCCGCGCCGGCAGTGGGACGCCTCCATCGACACGCTGGCGAAGTTGGCCGCTACGCACCGGGTGGACCTGGTGGCGATCGGCAACGGCACCGCGTCGCGGGAGACCGACAAGCTGGTCGCCGACCTGATGGCCCGGCACGCCGAGTTGCAGCTGACCAAGGTGATGGTCTCCGAGGCCGGCGCGTCGGTCTACTCGGCCTCGGCGTACGCCTCTCAGGAGCTGCCGGACCTCGACGTGTCGCTGCGCGGCGCGGTCTCCATCGCCCGCCGTCTGCAGGACCCGCTCGCCGAGCTGGTCAAGATCGACCCTCGGTCGATCGGCGTCGGGCAGTACCAGCACGACATCTCCGAGACGAAGCTGTCCCGGTCGCTCGACGCTGTGGTCGAGGACTGCGTCAACGGGGTCGGGGTGGACGTGAACACCGCGTCCGCGCCGCTGCTGACCCGGGTCTCCGGCATCGGTGCCGGACTGGCCGAGAACATCGTGCTGCACCGCGACACGCACGGGCCGTTCCGGTCCCGGGAGGCGTTGAGGACGGTGGCCCGGCTGGGGCCGAAGGCGTTCGAACAGTGCGCCGGCTTCCTGCGCATCCGCGACGGTGACGACCCGCTCGACTCGTCCAGTGTGCACCCTGAGGCGTACCCGGTGGTCCGTCGGATCCTCGCCGACACCGGCAGTGACCTGCGGACGCTGATCGGCGACACGAAGACGTTGCGCCGGATCCGGCCGGAGAAGTTCGTCGACGCCGTATTCGGTCTGCCGACGGTCACCGACATCCTCGCCGAGTTGGAGAAGCCGGGCCGCGACCCGCGTCCGGCGTTCCGTACCGCCACCTTCGCTGACGGCGTGGAGACCCTCGCCGACCTGCGGCCCGGCATGGTGCTGGAGGGCGTGGTGACCAACGTGGCCGCGTTCGGCGCGTTCGTCGACGTCGGGGTGCATCAGGACGGTCTGGTGCACGTGTCGGCGATGTCGAAGACGTTCGTCAAGGATCCCCGGGACGTGGCCAAGCCCGGTGACATCGTCCGAGTGAAGGTGCTCGACGTGGACGTCGCCCGCAAACGGATCTCGTTGACGCTGCGGCTGGACGACGAGCCGGGTGCCGGCCGCGCCCCGGGTCAGCGGGACGGCGCGGACGGCGGCCGGGGCGGCGGCCCCGGCCGGGGCGGGCAGCCCCGGCAGCAGGGCCGCGACGGCAAAGGCGGCCGGGGTGGTCGGGGCGGCCAGGACGGCCGGGCCGGCCAACGGGGCGGCCAGCGCGGCGGGAGCCAGCCCGAGGGTGCGCTCGCCGACGCGCTGCGCCGGGCTGGTCTGGCCTGACCGACCCGTACGTGCGGGGTCGGGCGGTGTCCGCCCCGACCCCGCACCGGACGGGCTCCTCGCCGGTCAGACGTTCGACGAGTAGGTGAGGAAGAAGTTGTTCGGTGTCTGCGCGCCGGCGGCGTTGAAGCAGATCACGTTACGGATCAACACCGTGTTGCCGGAGAGGATCCACGGGGCCTGCAGGTTGCAGTAGTCCGGGGTGGCGCCGAACGCGGTGACCTGCACGGTGGTCCGTTGGAAACCGACCGCCGGCAGTGTCACCAGGGACTGCCCGACCCCGGAGACCATGATGGTGTTGACCCCGCCGGCCGAGTTGAAGTCGGACGGCCCGCCCAGTGCCGGGCTCCACAGGTAGGCGAATCGGGTCGGCGGCACCGCGCCGAAGACCGGCCGCTGCCGGTGGTAGGTCAGGTTGAACCAGCTGTCGGCCATCGATCCGCCGGCGTCGAAGCAGAACACGTACGCCACGATGGCGCCGCCGCTGGAGGTCCACCCGGCGATCTTGCACCGCCGGGGGCTGTTCGGGTGCTCGGCGGTGGCCTGCAGGTTGCCGTCCAGCAGGCCGGTGCCGAGCCCGTTCAGCCGCACCTCGTAGAAACCGGTGCCGATCTGGGTGACCAGGTTGCCGGCACCGGCCGAGTTGTACGACGACATCGGCGCACCACCCGGGTCCGCCTTGACGTAGCCGAACGCGTCCGACCCGGGTGGCAGCACCCCGGAGGCGGCGGTGTAGTCGACGACGAAGCGGGAGTTGTCCGGCCCTCCGCCGGGCCGGTAGCACTGGACGACGACGATCTGGTCGGTGCCGGACGGGAAGTTCTGGAACACCTGGCACCAGCGCGGCGCGTTGTCGACCGCGGTGACGTGGGCGACGCCGTTGGCCGAGGCGGTCAACGGGAACCGCACCCGGTAGCGGCCGAGGCCGATCTGGTCGACGGTCGCCCAGAGCGCGGGCGCGGTGGCCTTCCAGCCGCCCCACTGCCGGGTGGTGTCGAGGACGGTGCCGGGTGCCGGGGTGGGCGTCTGCAGGTAGGCGAAGCCCCAGCGGTCGGGCACGGCTGCCTGGGCCGGCGCGGCGGTGCCGGCCACGGCGGCGGTGGCGGTCAGCAGCGCGGTGGTGAGCAGGGCGATGCCGCGGCGGACGAAGCCGCGGCCGTTGTGGGATCCAGTGCGGACGTTCACTGGTCCACCTCCATTCATGAGGTGCGATGTGGAGTCAGCCTAATGAATACACAACGTGCCCGTACAGTTATTGACCGTGATCTGATTTGATGCGGCATCCGGTCCGGTTCGCAATCCGGGAATCACCCGCCAGCAGCGACTTTTACCTGATCCGTACCGGAAACTGATGCGGCCGTTTTCCGGTCCCGCCATGATGGGCGGGTGACCGCAGCACCGCAGCCGGACCGGGGACTGGTGCTCGTCGTCGAGGACGAACAGCCGATCGCCGACCTGATCCGGCTGTACCTCACCCGCGACGGGTTCGGCGTACACGTCTGCGCCGACGGGGACAGCGGGCTGGCCGCCGCCCGGCGGCTACGCCCGGTGCTGGCCGTGCTGGACATCGCGCTGCCCGGCATCTCCGGCACCGAGATCTGCCGGCGGCTGCGCGCCGACGACGACTGGACCCCGGTCATCTTCCTCACCGCCCGTGACGACGAGGTCGACCGGGTGGTCGGCCTGGAACTGGGCGCCGACGACTACGTCACCAAACCGTTCAGCCCTCGCGAACTGGTCGCCCGGGTGCGGGCCATCCGCCGCCGCAGCCTCGGCCCGCCCGGCGGTGAACTGGTCCGTACCGTCGGTGGCGTCACCCTCGACCCGGCCCGGCGCACCGTCACCGCCGACTCCCACCCGGTCGCCCTCACCTCCACCGAGTTCGACCTGCTGGACCACCTGATGCGCCGCCCCGGACAGGTCTACACCCGCGAGGAGCTGCTCGCTTCCGTCTGGGGGTACGCCGCCCACGCCGGCACCCGCACCGTCGACGTGCACGTCGCCCAGGTGCGGGCCAAGCTCGGCACCGCCGCCACCGTGATCCGCACGGTACGCGGCGTCGGCTACACCGCCGATGGTTGAGCCGGACCAGACGACCGGACAGCGATCCGGCTGGCGCCGGCTCACCGGCACCCTCACCGCCCGTACCGTCGGTGTCGCCTGCACGGTCGCCCTGCTGTCGGTACTGGTCACCGCGGCGGTCGCCATCCCGCTCGGGGTCCGGGGCACGGAACGCGGCGCCCGCGCCTCGCTGGCCGCCAAGGCCGACCTGGTCGCGGCGGCCGTCACCGACGCTCCGGCCGGCACGCGGGCGGCTCTCGCCGGCCGGCTGACCGGCGAACTGACCGACCAGGGCATCGACGTGCTGCTCATCCGACCCGGCGAGACGGCGCCTCGACAGCTGCCCGGCCAGGTGGTCCGCCGGCTCGCCGCCGGTGAGCCGGTGACCGGCCGGCGGCCGGCCCGCGTCGACGGCCGGCCGACCCTGATCGAAGGACGGCCCACCGGCGACGGCACGGCGGTGGTGCTGCTCCAGCCGGTACGCCCCGGAGTCAGCCGCCTGGTCTGGAGCAACCTGTGGCTGGCGTTGGCCGCCGGGCTCACCGCCGGCCTGATCGCCGGGGTGCTGCTCGCCGCCCGACTGTCCCGCCCGATCCGGGCCGCCGCCCACGCGGCGCAGCGGCTACGCGCCGGGGACCGCACCGTACGGGTGCCGCTGGATCCGCCCGTCGAGGCCGAGCAGCTGGCCCGCGCGCTCAACGACCTCACCACCGCGCTCGCCGTCAGCGAAGCCCGGCAACGGGACTTCCTGCTGTCCATCTCGCACGAGCTGCGAACCCCGCTGACCACCCTGCGCGGGTACGCCGAGGCGATCGCCGACGGGGTGGTGGACCCCGACGGCGCCGCGCGTACCGGACGGATCATGCTCGGCGAGGCGCAGCGGCTGGACCGACTGGTCGGCGACCTGCTGGCCCTGGCCCGGCTGGAAGCCTCCGATTTCGCCCTGGAACTGGTCGACGTCGACCTCGGCGCGCTGCTCACCGACGCCGTCGACGCCTGGCGGCCCCGGTTCGCCGGCAGCGGGGTGACGGTCGGCCTGACCCCACCGGCGACACCGGTGACGGTCCACACCGACCCGGGGCGGCTCCGGCAGGTCGTCGACATCCTGCTGGACAACGCGCTGCGGGTAGTGCCGGCCGGCGGCACCGTACGGCTCGGCGTACCGCCGGAACCGGCGACCGGACAACCGGACTCCGTCGCGGTGCAGGTGTACGACGACGGCCCGGGGTTCACCGACGACGACCTCGCGGTGATCTTCGAACGCGGCGCATTGCACCGCCGGTACCGGGGCGAACGGTCGGTCGGTACCGGGATCGGGCTGGCCCTGGCAGCCGGGCTGACCCACCGTCTCGGCGGACGGATCGCCGCTGGCCACTCCCCCGGCGGCGGCGCCGTCTTCACCGTACGGCTGCCGCGCCGGCCGGCCCGGTAGGTCCGATGCTTCTCGGGGCCAACGGTTGGCCGACGGTGCCGCCGGACGCCTTACCTGATCCGAACATCGATCTGACCGCGGCTTCGTGCCGGCCGCCGATGCTTGACCACATGAGAAAATCAGTTCGCACCAAGGCACTCACCGGCGCGGCGGCCGGCACGGCCGCGCTGCTGACCCTCACCGGCTGCGGGTTCGGCGGCTCGTCCGACGGCTCCCGCGCCGCAGCGGATCCGGTCGCGGTCGCCGCGGTGGACACCGTCGACTACAGCGACTTCGGTCTCGCCGGAGACGACCACCCCGGCTGGTGGGACGGTCGCCGCGGCCCGTGGGGGCGGCCCGGCCCGCGCGCCGGCTGGCTGCGCGGTCTCGGGGCGGGCGGCGCCGGTCTGCACGGCGAGATGACCGTTCAGACCGACAACGGACTGCGGACGCTCGTCGTGCAGCGCGGCACGGTCGGCTCCATCGACGGCACCACGATCAGCGTCGAGTCGGCGGACGGCTTCGTGCTCGACTGGACCTGCGCCGACGAGTGCCGGGTGGTCGACGACGGCAGCGAGGTCGAACTGTCCGGTCTCGACGTCGACGCCGAGGTCGGCGTCCACGGGGTGCGCGACGGGGAGGAACTGCTCGCCCGGATCGTACTGCGGCCCGAGTCGGACTGACTCGCATCTCGCAGTGACCTGTAGTGACCCGTAGTGACCCGCACCGCCGGGCACGCGGCCCACGCGGTGGACTCCGGTCCCACGGCAACCGCGTGGGTCGCGGTCGGTCCGGGCGTCGAGTGCCTCGCCGCGCTGGTCCGGTACCCGGATCGCCGACCCTCCTACAGCGTGATCTGCCAATTCTGCTGCAGGAACTGACGCAGCGCCGCGACGCCCGGATCCACCGCCGCCCGATACGCTCCGGACCTCGCCTCCAGGACGTTCCGAATTTCCTCGTCGTCCAGCACACCTACGGCATTGACCAGACTCGTGACCTCGTACAGGTAGACGTTCCCATTTTCGGTCTTGCCGTGCAGGACATGCCCGTGCTCGTGCCAGATCACCGCTGAGCGGTAGGCCATCGTACCGTCGAAAACCCCTTCCTGGATCACCAGCGTGTCCAACGCGACGGTGCCGATGATCCCGTCCCAGGCCACGTCGTCCTCGACGTACTTGCGGACCTCGGGCGCGGCCATCTGCTTCTTCACCCAGTTCACCTGAATCGCCGACTTCAGACAGATGGCCGGGTTCTCGGCCGTACCGACGGACATCGACTGCGGAACGACGACAATGTTCACGCCGTTGGCGACCTGCCCCAGAATGGTGCCTGCCTGCTGCAGCATGGCGTTACTGATCACGTGCCGAACTCCTGTCTCGATCATGATGGACAACCCGGTCCGCGCACGAGAAGCCACAACACCCAACGGGCTTCGACAAGGGTGCGGGGAGCTGGTGCGGAGCGAACAGACCGGGTGGATTCAAGTAGCGGTCGACCCGGACGTCGGGCGAATTCTGAATCCGCCTCGACAATAGTCGAACGGCGACCGTGGTCACCACGGTCGCCACGGTCCGGATCACGACAAGGGCTGGATGCCCGGGGCGCCGGCCGGGGCGCCGGCCGGGGCGGCATCGACGGCCCGCTACGACATCCGACGTGCGGGATACGCTCCGACGATGCGGGTGAGCGGGCACGCTGCGGCGGCGGGCACGGCGATGCCGATCGCCACGCCACGGCTGGTGGGACGGTCCGGTGAGGTGGCGGCGCTGGCCACGGCGCTCGCCCGTCCCCCGGCGGTGGTCCTGCTGGAGGGTGAGGCGGGGATCGGCAAGAGCCGGCTGGTGCGGGAGACGTCGGCAACCGGGACCGGCCTGCGCCCCGGCACCCTGCTGGCGGTCTGCCCACCGCTACGCGAATCGCTCACCCTCGCGCCCATCGTGGACGCGCTGCGCGACGTCCGGCCACGGCTGGCCGGGGTAGGGCTGAGCGCGTTGGCCGGGGCACTGCGCCCGCTCGTGCCGGAATGGTCGGCCGAGCTGCCACCGCCACTGGACCCGGTGGACGACGCCACCGCGGCCCGGCACCGGCTGTTCCGGGCGTTGGACGAGCTGATCCGTGCGCTCGACGTCGACCTGCTCGTCGTCGAGGATGCGCACTGGGCCGACGAGGTCACTCAGGAGTTCCTGGTGTTCCTCGCCGCCCGACCGGCCCCCGGTGGGCCGAGCCTGCTGGTCACCTACCGCCCCGAGGAAGTCGACGACCGCTCGCTGCTGCTGCGGCTGTCCCGGCCGGCGGCCGGTGGCGGCGCCCGGCTGCGGATCACCCTGGCGCCGCTGGACGTGGCCGACACGGCGGCGATGGTCTCGTCGATGCTGGACGGCAATCCCATGTCGACTGAGTTCGCCACCTTCCTGCACCAGCGCACGAGCGGCGTGCCGCTGATGGTCGAGGAGTCGGTACGCCTGCTGTGTGACCGGGCCGACGTGGTGTTCCGGGACGGACGCTGGGTGCGGTTGAGCCTGAGTGAGCTGCAGGTGCCGGCGTCGGTGCGGGACTCGACCCGGGAACGGGTCGGCCGGCTGACCCAGGCCGCCCAGCGGGTGCTGCGCGCCGCCGCCGTACTCGGCGAACCCGCCGACGAGGCCACCCTGGCTGCCACCGCCGGCCTGCTGACCCGGGCCTGCCGGGCCGGGCTGACCGAGGCGGCCACCGCCGGTCTGCTGGACAGCGACGAGCGTGACCACCCCGGCGGCGGTCGGTGGCGGTTCCGGCACGCCCTCGCCGCCACCGCCGTCTACGAGGCCATCGCGCACCCCGAGCGGCGTACGCTGCATCTGCGGGCCGGACAGGCGGTCGAGGGTCTGGATCCGCCGCCGGTCGCCCAGCTGGCCCGACACTTCCGCGAGGCGGGTGACGTGGCGTGCTGGGCCCGGTACGCGGAGGCCGCCGCCGATCGGATGATCGCCTCCGGCGACCACACCACCGCCGCGGTCACCCTCGACGAACTGCTGACCGTTGCGGAACTGGCGGCACCGGACCGGGCCCGGATCGCCCGTACCGCCGCCGTCGCCGCGCTCGGCCGCCGCGAGCCGGTCGACGACGTCTACCACCGGGTGGTCGCCACCCTGCGGGCCGTGCTGGAGTCGACCGAGCTGACCGCGCGGCAGCAGGCCGACATCCGCAACCCGCTGGGCCGGCTGCTGATCATCGGCGGTGAGGCACAGGCCGCGCTCACCGAACTCGGCCGGGCGGTGGAGCACCTGGCCGACCCGGTGGAGGCGGCCCGTGCGATGACCTACCTCGGCTGGGCGTACGCCGGCCCGTGGCCGGCCGCCACCCATCTGCGGTGGCTGCACCGGGCCGCCGAGCTGATCCCGCGGATCCCGTCCGCCGCCGACCGGATGTCGCTGGCCGGCAACCGGGCGGCGGCGCTGCTGATGCTCGGCGAGCCGCAGGCCTGGGAGGTGGTGGCCGGGCTGCCGACCGACGGCGCGGCGGCGGCCGAACGGCGTGACATCGCCCGGATCCACGCCAATGTCGGCACCGGGGCGCTGATCTGGGGCCGGTACGCCGACGCCGGGCGGCACCTGTCGGTGGCGCTGGCTCTCGCCGACGCCGAGGGTCTGGTCCGGCTGCGCTACAACGTCCTGGTGGAACAGGCCAACCTGGACTGGTTCACCGGCCGGTGGGACGGCCTGGCCGACCGGGCCGCCCAACTGGCCGAGGCGGACCGGGACCGGCCGGGCGTCTATCTGGCGAGTCTGCGGCTGGCCGGCCGGCTGGCCGCGGCCACCGGTCAGCTACGCCACGCCGAGCAGCAGTTCCAGGTGGTGCTGGACGAGGCGGCCCGGCGCGGCGCGGTCGACGACACGGTGGAGCCGGCCGCCATGCTGGCCCGGCTGTGGCTCGACGACGGGCAGGCCGATCGGGCGGTGCGGGTCACCGATGGTCCGATCGGGGCGGTCGCCGCCAAGCGGGTCTGGGTGTGGGCCACTGACATCGCCCCGGCGCGGGTGGCGGCGCTGCTCGCCGCCGGCCAGCCGGACGAGGCGGCCGAACTCGTGCGCCGCTTCGCCGACGGACTACGCGGCCGGGCCGCGCCGGGCCCGGCGGCCGCGCTGGCGATGTGCCGGGCCGCGCTGGCCGACGCAGCCGGTGACCATGACCGGGCGGCGGCCGGCTTCGACCGGGCCGCCCGCGCGTGGGCGGCGCTGCCCCGCCCGTACGACGCGCTGCTCGCCCGGGAGCGGCAGGCGTTGGCGTTGCTGGCCGCCGAGCGGGCCGAGCCGGGACGGGCGCTGCTGGTCGAGGTGCACGACGGGCTGGCCGACCTCGGCGCGCGCGGTGCGGCCGACCGGGTGGCGCGACGGCTGCGCGAACACGGCGGGGAGGTGCCGCGCCGGTGGCGGGGCGGCCGCAAAGGGTACGGCGACCGGCTGTCCCCGCGCGAGCTGGACGTGGTCCGGTTGGTGGTGGCCGGGCACACCAACCGGGAAATCGGCCGGATCCTCGCCAAGTCGTCGGCCACAGTGGATCAGCAGCTTCGGTCGGCGATGCGCAAGCTGCGGGTGTCGAGCCGTACCGCGCTGGCGGTCGCCGCCGTGGAGGCCGGCGTCCTCGCGGCGGACGACTGAAACGGCCCGGCAACCCGGTCGAAACCGGATCGGGCACATCGACCGCGACCGGTCGATTCTTTGACGTATCTGCTGGATAGCTAACGATCCGCCGGCTCAGCAGCATGACTTGCATGCACGAGCCACCAGGGCGGTCAACGGATGAACCCGCGCCCGAATCCGACCCCGAATCCGACCGACCCGTACCCGGCGGACCCGAGGCGGGCGCGGACGCGGCGCCCGACGGTGGCACCGGTACCTGCGCGACCTGCAGCGCGGAACGCCGTGACCCGTACCAACCCCTGTGAGGGGCACGGCGTGCCCACCCGCGTGGCCGATCCCACGGAAGGAACCCCCAATGAGACCCATCGCACGAGCGTTGTCGCTGGTGCTGCTGGCCGGTGTGGCGTTGGCCGCACCGAATCCGGCGGCGGCGGCACCCCGGCCCGGCCCCGATCCGGGCGGTGACCCGGCGCGCGGCGTCGCCGACAAGATCCAGCCCGAGCTGGAGCGGTCGCTGCAGTCCGACGGCAGCACCGACCTGTGGATCCGGTTCGCCGAGCGGGCCGACCTGGCGCAGGCGCGGCAGATCGACGACTGGACGGCGCGCGGCGAGGCGGTCGCCGAGGCGCTGCGGACAACCGCTGCCACCAGCCAGACCAGCGTCCGACACCTGCTCGACACCGAGGGCGTGACCTACCAGGCGTTCTGGGCCAGCAACGCGATCTACGTACGGGACGGCTCGTCGATGCTGGCCCAGGAGCTGGCGGCCCGGCCCGACGTCGAAGGCCTCTACCAGCCGGTCGAGTACCAGCTGATCGAGCCGACGCCGGACGAGCCGGCCCGCGACGACGCCGACGGCGCGGGTGAGCGTGGGACCCAGGCCGAGGACGTCGAGTGGGGCATCGCCAACATCAACGCCGACGACGTGTGGGAGCAGTTCGGCACCAAGGGCGCCGGCATCACCGTCGCCAACCTCGACACCGGTGTCCAGTTCGACCACCCGGCGCTGGTCGCCCAGTACCGGGGCAACCTGGGCGACGGCACGTTCGACCACAACTACAACTGGTTCGACGCGGACAGCAGGTGCAGCGCGGCACCGTGTGACCGGGGCTCGCACGGCACCCACACGATGGGCACGATGGTCGGCGACGGCGGCACCGGCAACCGGATCGGCGTCGCGCCCGAGGCGAACTGGATCGCGGCGAACGGCTGCTGCCCGAGCGACGCGGCGCTGGTCGCCTCCGGCCAGTGGCTGCTGGAGCCGACCGACCTGAACGGGCAGAACCCAGACGCCGGCAAACGGCCACACGTGATCAACAACTCGTGGGGCAGCCGCCAGCCGTCGGTGGATCCGTTCATGGAGGACGTGATGCTGGCCTGGGACGCCGCCGGCATCCTCGGCATCTGGTCCAACGGCAACAGCGGTGAGCTGGGCTGCCAGTCCGGCGGCTCGCCGGGCACCCGGACGATCAACTACTCGGTCGGCGCGTACGACGTCAACAACGAGATCGCCTACTTCTCCGGCCGTGGGCCGGGCCAGGACGGCGAGTTCAAGCCGAACATCTCCGCGCCCGGGGTCGCGGTGCGCTCGTCCGGACCGGGCGACAGCTACTACAGCGAGAACGGGACGTCGATGGCCGCCCCGCACGTCGCTGGCACGGTGGCGCTGCTGTGGTCGGCCGCGCCGTCGCTGATCGGCGACACCGACGCGACGAAGCGGCTGCTGGACCAGACCGCGATCGACACCGCCGACCCGCAGTGCGGCGGCACCGGCGCGGACAACAACGTGTACGGCGAGGGCCGCCTCGACGCGCTGGCGCTGCTGGAGGCGGCACCGGTCGGCGACACCGGCACCCTGTCCGGGGTGGTCACCGACGCGGCGACCGGCGCGCCGGTCGAGGGCGCGACGGTGACCATCGGCGGCGAGACGGTCCGGGAGCGGGTCACCGCGGCGGACGGCTCCTACTCGGCCCGGTTGACCGTCGGGACCTACCCGGTGACCGTCACCGCGTTCGGCTACGCCGAACAGAGCACCGAGGTGACCATCACCCTGGGCGGGACGACGATCGAGGACGTCGCGCTGACCGCGCTGCCGACGATGACGCTCAGCGGCCTGGTCCGGGACGGCTCCGGGCACGGTTGGCCGCTGTACGCCAAGGTCAGCGTGGCCGGCACCGAGGTCAGCACGTTCACCAACCCGTTCAACGGCCGGTACCGGCTGGTCCTGCCGGCCCACGCCACCTACACCCTGGTGGTGGAGCCGCAGTACGACGGCTACGGCACCGTCGAGCAGCCGGTGCAGGTACAGGGCGGCAACCGGACCATGGACGTGGCCGCGCCGGTGCAGCGGTGCGCCTCCGCGCCCGGCTACGCCTTCTCCGCCGGGATCGGGATCCTCGGCGACGAAGCCGGAAAGATCGGCACCTTCCTCGACGACCAGGGCGTCCCGACCACCGAGGTCGGCTGGGACACCGACGTGTCCGGCTACGACGCGATCATCGTCAACCGGCCGAGCAACCCCGGCGAGGAGACGTTCCTGCGGTTCCTGGCCGACACCGACGCGGCCGGCGTGGGTGTGCTGTTCCTGGACACCTGGTCCAACGTGGGTGGTAACGGCATCTACATGCTCAACCAGTACACCGGTAACCCGGGAACCCGCAGCAGCGGCATCGTCTACGACACCGAGGGCGACCTGTCGTACCAGGTGATGCAGGAACACCCGGTGGTGAAAGGGTTCCCGCTCGGCGGACGGATCGCCTTCGACGAGACGGACAACTACTCCAAGTACTACGGCTTCTTCGACGCTTACGGCGGCGAGGGGCGGATGGTGGTCGCCAACGCCGTCACCTCGGAAGTCGGCAGGGTAGGCGTCGGCATCGGGGTGCAGCAGCGGACGAACAACCGGCACGTGCTGCTGTCGATGCACGCGGCCAGCTACAACACCGGGCCGCAGACCTGGCACGACGACAGCGCCCGGGTCTTCAGCAACGCGGTGGACTGGATCGCCGAGACCGAGTTCGAGTGTGTCAAGGTCGAAGGTGGGCTGGCCGTCGGCTTCGTCCGGGACGCCAACACCGGCGCCGGGCTGGCCGACGCCGAGGTGACGCCGGTGGACGGCTCCGTCGGCACCCGTACCGTCGCGACGCCGCAGGACCCGGACCTCGACGACGGCTTCTACGCCCTGTTCTCCCCCGCCGGCCGGCACCGGATCACCGCTTCGGTGAACCAGTACGCGGAGCTGACCCGGTGGGCCGAGGTCACCGAGGACTGGACCACCCGGCACAACTACAAGCTGGCCGCCGGGCAGCTGACCGTCACCGGTACGCCGGTCGAGGCGACCGTGCCGCTCGGCGCAACCACGACCGCCGAGGTCACGGTCACCAACAGCGGCGGCGCGCCGGCCGAGGTGGAGCTGAGCGAACGGGCCGGTGAGTTCGAGATCCAGCGGGCCGACGGTTCGCGGGCGGCGTCGCGCCAGATCGCGGCGGCTCCGGGAGCACAGGTCCGCCGGATTCCGCTCGACGCGCCGATCGAGCAGCTCGCCGGGGCCGCGTCGGCGACAGCGTTCGGGCCGGGTGCCGCACCGGCGGCGACCCCTGCGGCTGAGCCGTGGCTCAGCCTGCCGGGGCTGCCCCGGACGGTGATGGACAACAGCGCGGTCACCGTCGACGGCAAGCTCTACTCGTTCGGCGGGTCCAGCGGATCGTCGTCGCTGGCCGAGGTGTACGTCTACGATCCGGCCACCCAGGCCTGGTCCCGGCTCGACGACATGCCGTACGGTGCCCGCGGTCAGGCCGCCGAAGGCGTCATCGGCGACAAGGTCTACCTGGTCAGCGGGTGGAGCACGTTGAACACCGACACGCTGATCTTCGACCCGGCCACCGGCGGGTGGAGCACGGGCGCCGACGTGCCGGCCGCGTCAGCCGCCGCCGGATCGGCGGTGCTCGACGGCCAGCTGTACGTGGTCGGCGGCTGCACCACGACCAGCTGCGCCCCGTACAGCGACCAGGTGTTCCGCTACGACCCCCGGGCCGACGCCTGGGACACCGTCGCCAGCTACCCGGTGCCGATCGCCTGGCAGTCCTGCGGCGCGGTCGACGGTCGGATCGTCTGCGCCGGTGGACTGTCCAACAGCCAGCCGGTGACCGCCAGCTACTCCTACGACCCGGCCAGCGACTCCTGGACGCAGGTGGCGGACCTGCCGGTAAACCTGTGGGGCTCGGCCTACCAGGCCGCCGACAACCAGCTGCTGATCTCCGGTGGCGGCACCGGCACCCAGGCGATCACCAACGAGGGGTACGCCTACGACCCGGCGACCGACGCGTGGTCGAGCCTGCCGACGGCGAACAGCCCCGGCTTCCGGCCGGGCAGCGCCTGCGGGCTCTACCGGGTCGGCGGATCGGCGATCTCCGGATTCCAGCCGACCAACACAGTGGAACTGCTGCCCGGCTTCGACCAGTGCGGGTCGATGACGGACACCGAGTGGTTGACGGTGGACCCGGGCAGTGCCACGATCGCCCCCGGCGAGAGCCTCACGGTGACGCTGACCCTGACCGCCGAGGTGGCCCAGCCGGGCACCTACACCACCGGTGTCACCGTCTTCGAGGACACGCCGTACGCGGTGGACACGGTGCCGGTGACGATGACCGTCACCCCGCCGGACACCTGGGGCAAGATCACCGGTACGGTCTCCGCCGTGGGCTGCGACGGCGACCTGACCCCGATCACCGGGGCGACGGTGCAACTGAGCACGTGGACGATGGAACTGCCGTTGACCACCGACGCCGACGGCGGCTACGCCCACTGGCTCGACCACCGGCACAACCCGGTCACGATGATCGTGGCCAAGGACGGCTACATGCCGCAGACCCGCCAGACCCAGGTCACCGCCGGTGACGTACAGGTCGAGGACTGGGCACTGCGCCAGGTGTGCGGCCGATCGGCGGGAGCGCTGGAGACCAGCTGACCCGTGACCCGGCTCACCGGTAGATGACCCGTCGACGGTGAGCCGCCCCGAGCGTACGCCCCGAGGTGACCCCTCGGGGCGTACGCCATTGTCGGCCGGCTCACCGGCTCACCGGCTCACCGGCTTTCCTGCTCGCGCTTTCTGCTCGCGGCCCGGCGGCGGACCAGCGTGGGCAGCCACGGCAGCACCGCCACGACGGACAGCAGCACCACAATGGACAACAGCGCCAGCAACGGCAGCCGCCACGTCCAGGAGACACTGGCCGGCGGCGGCTGGCCGGCGGCGGCGACCCACGGCCGCGCGGACTTCGACCAGGCCAGGAACGCGTCACCGACCGGCATCAGCCCGAACGCGTACCGCCGGGTGGTCGGGGTGTCGACCGGCAGGCCGGCGAAGTCGCCGTAGCTGGCCAGCGCGCCGGCCAACGCCGCGTCGCCGTGCACCTGGGCCGCGCCGAGGGTGACCACGGTGGCCGACAGGCTCACCCCCAGCGGCAGCGGCCCCGAGTCGACGTCGGCCGGGCCGCTGGTGCCGGCCCGGTACTCCAGCACCGCCGGGCCGAGCCGCAGCGGCGCGGCCACGAACCCGTCCCGGAAGGTCAGATACTGCTCGCGGGCGAACGCCGTGTCGATCTCCGGCAGGAACCGGTGGATCAGGCTCTGCGAGGTGCCCCGGGCCACCTCGGCCGGCGCGCCGGTCACCGGATCGACCCGGTGTGGCAGCAGGCCGGTGGCCGGGTCGAGACGCTGCCGTACGCCGGCCAGCCAACGCGCCACCGTACCGTCGAAGCGGTCCGGCAACAGACTGTCGTGCAGCCGCAGCGAAGCCACCGCCACCGTGGAGTCCACCGGCCAGGCCTGCCCGTGGTACGCCGGCAGGTACGGCGACCCGGTCTTGTCCAATGTGGTGTCGAAGGCCGCGCCGAGGTCGGCTGCGGCCCCGGTGAACCGGGCCAGCTCGGCTCGGTCCCGACCGTCCGGTGGTTGCAGGCTGAGTACGCCGCCGCGCAGCCAGTTCGTCCAGCCCTGGTAGAACACGCCGTACGCCGGGGTCAGGTCGGCGGGAAACGGTGCCCGGCCGGCCGGTGACTCCAGTCTGGTCAACGCCCACCGGGCCTCGGCCAGCGCCTCGGTCCGTTCGCCGGCCGGGGCGCGCAGCCCGAGGTCGACCCAGGCCAGCCCGTACAGGGCGTGGCTGAAGAAGTAGCCCTCCGGGAAGAGTTGCTGCGCCCGTTCACCGGCCCCGTCGTCCAGCGCCGCCCGCAGGAAGGTCAGCTGACGCCGTACGCCGGGCGGTTCCGCCTCGGGCCCGGCGGTGGCCGGTGCGACCAGGCGCACCGCACCGACCACCGCCGCCGACCCGACCAGTACCGCGACCACCACCCGCAGGGCCCGGCCGACGCCCGAGGTGGGCGACGGGCCGGACCGACGACGCTGCTCGATCATCGGCCCATCCTGTCAACCGTGCGGGCCCGCCCGGACCCGGCCTCAGCCGAGCGTGCAGGCCGCCGACACTGCGGTGTCACCGTCGCCGGAGGCGAGGAACCCGAAGCTGGCCGAGCCGCCGGCCGGCAGGTTGCCGTTCCAGCTCACGTTGCGGGCGGTGACCATCGAGCCGGTCTGGGTCACGCTGGCGTTCCATGCCTGGTTGACCTGTTGGCCGCCGCCGAGGGTGAGCGTCGTGGTCCACGCCGACGTCGCCGCCGACCCGGCGTTGCGGACACTCACCTCACCCTGGAAGCCGCCGTTCCACTGGCTGATCACCCGGTAGGTGGCGGTGCAGTCCCCGCCGGCCGGTGGGGTGGTCGGCGCGACCGTCGGGGTCGTCGTGGCCGTCGGCGTCGGGGTGACCGGTGGAGTGGTCGGCGCGACCGTCGGCGTCGGGGTGGCGGTGCCGAGGAGCCGCGCGATCGCCGGCGCGAACCGGTCGGCCATCTTGCGGAAGCCCGCGTCGTTGGGGTGTACGCCGTCGCCGGTGTCCGTCGCGGCGTCGAATCCGGTCCACTGGTCCACCACGGCGATCGGCGACCGGGCGGTGGTCAGGGCGGCGGCCCAGGCGGCGATCCGGTTGTTGAGCGTCACCGTGTCGGCCGGGCAGGTCGTGCAGCCGTGGTGCGGGATGATCTGCGCGACCAGGAGCTTCATGTCCGGGTTGTTCGCCCGCATCTGCCCGACCAGTTTGGTGAACGCGGCCATGATGGTGTCCATCGACTGCCAGCCGCCCCACAGGTCGTTCGTCCCCAGGTGCATCACGACGATGTCCGGTGCCGCCGCGTTCAGCCACGGCGGCAGTTGGTTGTTGTCGGCGATGCCGACCGCCGAGAAGCCGCCGTGGCCCTCGTGGTCGGGGTCGTAGGAGAAGCCGTAGTTGCAGCTGCCGCCGTCGGAGGCGCTGCCGACGAAGTCGATGTCGGTGTGCCCGGCGCTGCGCAACTGGTCCCAGACGAGGGCCCGCCAGCAGCCGGGGCCGGCGGTGATCGAGTCGCCGAGCGGCATGATCCGGACCGGGTCGGCGGCCGACGCCGCAGGCGCCGTCGTCACCGCCAGGCCCAGGGCCATGGCGAGGGCGGCGAACAGCGAGCACAGGAGAGCTCTTCGTGGCATGGTCTGCGTTCCTTTCGGGGTCACACTGGACCTGCCGGTCACCCGAGTGGTGACCGCAGGTGCCGTGGAAGGACCGTCGATGGGAGCGCACCCCCAGCTTTGTTTGGCTTCCCGACTAAGTCAAGCAACACTTCGCACCGGCTACCGTGGTCGCGTACGACGGTCGCGAGTCCGACGACGCCGACCGCCGCACCCCGGCTCCTGCGGCCTCGGGTCGCGCACCGGCTGGAGAGGACTGGGCGATGGACAATGGCAAGCGGATCCGCGACCTCCTGGACAACGGTGACCGGTCGCACAACCGCGGCGATGTCGACGCCGCCATCCGCGCCTACCAGGAGGCGTGCGGGCTGGCTGAGGCCGCCGTCGAGCAGGATACGGAGGACGCCGACGCCCACGAGCTGCTGGCCCGGATCCAGTTGACGCTCGGCGACTGGCAGGCCCAGCGCAACGACCTTCAGGCAGCGGTAAAAACATTGAAGGCGGCCGAGTCGAACTGGGAGAAGGTCGCCGCGCTGCGGTACGCCCAGACACACGAGGGCCTGCTCCGGGTCGTCCCCGACACGGGTCTCAGCGGCCTGCCCGGGGCGGCCCAGAGGTCGAGCGGGCGATCGCCGATGTAGCGATCATCCGGGCTCAGGCACACGCCGGGCTCGGCAATCTGTTCTCCGCGCTCGCCGACGCCCAGCAGGCGCTGTTCACGTACATCGTGCAGGCCGAAGCCGGCCACCTGGCATCCACCTTCGACCAGGCGTTGATCGCCATGGCGGCGGCGGAGGTACAGATGCGTGCCGGCGGCGACCCGGAAATCATCGCCGCGGCCGCCGGATACGCGGTGTACCACTACGCGCAGGGGTTCGTCGCACTGGAGCCATGGGAACGCGACCAGGCGCAGATGGACCATTGGCACGACTTCACGATGGCGGCCGAAATCGCGAACGTCGCCCATCTCGCGCTCGGCCAGCATGATCGCGCCAAGGCCGTACGCCAACTGATCGAGCAGGGTGGCGCGGTCCGGCACGAATGGCCCGGGGCGGACCTGATCCGCCAGCTGCGCCAGCGGCCGACGTTGCCGGCGGTGCTGGCGAAGGTCGCGCCCGAGCTGAACGCCCGGCTGCCGGGGTTGGCCGGAGCCAGCGTGCCCATGGTGCCGGTGCTGCGGGTCCGGTTGGAGAGCGCTCCTGACGTGGCGACCGAGCTGGCCCAGCTCGCCGAGGCAGCGCTCGACCGGGGCGACATGCCTTCCGGCATGCGGCTCGCCCTGGACGCGCACCTGCTGTTCGCCGCGACGTCGCTGCTGGGCACCAACAAGATGCGTTACCAGTTCCACCGGTACGGCGCGGCCTGGGCCCGGGTGCTGTACCGGGCCGGCCGGCAGTGGTTCGATGACGGTAACGGCTCGGATGCCGCAGACGCGTCGGGTTGGTTGACCGGCGTGGCCGACATCCTGTTCATGCACGCTGTCTACGACGTGGAGATCCGGTCGCTGATCGCCACCTGGCTGCGGTGGCAGCACGAGCTCTACACCAGCCTTGGCGACACCGAGTCGGTGGCGAACGTCGCCCGGGCCACGGCCACCCTGGCGACGTTCGGCACCGGAGGATCGCCATGAACCTCGAACTGTTCCTGTCGCTGTTCATTCTCAGCCCGCTCGTCCTCGGGATCTGGCTGAGCGTCCAGCGCACCCGCAGACTCTGGCGGAGCACGCGCGCCACGGCGGCCTTGGTCGCCTCGGTCAACGAGCGCGGCTGGACCTACCAGCAGCATGACCGCGAGTTGCTGAGCCGGTTCGGCAGCTTCCCGATCCCGGCGCCGACGACCTACGACGCGATCACCGGACGCCACCGGGGCCGGCCGTTCTGGTGTTTCGAGCTGCGGGAAGTCAACGACTGGGGCAACGTGCAGGCGTGCCTGCGGGTCTTCGCGGTGGCCGTGCGGCAGTCCGGCCCGACCGTACAGGTGACGAAGACCGGTCAGGAGAGCCATCGGTACGACCTGACCGACACGACCGAGTTCACGACCGGCAACTCGCACATCGACGCCTGGTTCCGGGTCACCACCGACGACGTCGCGTTCGCCCGTACGCTGCTCAACCCGCAGATCGGGCGTTGGCTGGTGGAGCATCCGGACCGCCCGGTCCGCCTCACCGGTGACGCGCTGGTGACCTGGCAGGAGCGCCGGCTCACCGCGCCGTCGATCGAGCCCGCCCTGGACCACCTGTGCGATCTGGCCGACCACCTCCCCGGCTGACGACTGCTGGAGTGACCGCCTCCCCCGGGCACCCGGCTGGCGCCGGGCTGAAGCGGGCGGTTTTGCTCATGCCCGACGGTCGGGTCGGTCGCCCGTCGCGTCGGCGATCATGCGGTGGCCCTGGGCTTCGAACCGCTCGTCGCCCACCCGGTAGGCCCACGCGGCGGTGCCGATCGCCTCCCGGACCTGGGTGCGGTGCCATGCGTCGGCCGTACGCGGATCGGGGCCGTAGCCGTCGAGGAACGCAGCTTCGAGGCCCGGCGTACGGCGGAAGTCGTTGACGGCCAGCCGGGCAAGGTCGGTGTACGCGGGACGCAGCGCCGCGCGGCCGAAGTCGATCACACTGACCACGCCACCGTCGACGAGCCAGTTGCGCGGATGCCAGTCGCCGTGGGTGGGCACCAGGGTCGCCGACGGCGTCGGCCAGCTGGCGATCTCGGCGCGCAACCGCCGTACCGTGTCGTCGTCGATCCGGTGCGGGCCGGCAAGCCAGGACAGCGACTTGTCGTTCTCCCGCCGCTCGTGGTCATCGTCGGTGACGGCAATCTGGGCGTGCAGCATCGCCAGCAGTTCGCCGGCCTGCCGGTGGACGTCCGGGTCGTCGGCGTGCCCGCTGACGAGCGCCAGCTCACCCGGCAGGAACCGGGTGACCAGCAGCTTCGCCTCGGCACTGCCGTACGCCAACGCCGGAGCGCGGCCGATCCTGGTCCATGGGCGCAGCCAGTGCCGGTGGGCGTGCAGTTCGCGGGCGAGGTGATGGTCACGGTCGCCGCCGGCCTTGACGATGAACCGCGACCCGGCATGCGTCACCTCCAGGACGGTGGTCGCCACCAAACCCCAGCTGTGGTCCCGCTCGACGCTCACGCCGGGCAGCCAGCGGTCCAACAACGACCGCTGCTGCCCGGTGAGTGTGCCGAGCGCCGGGTCCACAGCCCCGGATCCTACGGGCGGGCGCGCTGATCTACGGACAGGCGGCCACGTCGACGGCGATGGGCTGACGACTGTCCAGTGCGTTGCGCGTATGTCGCACCCGAGCCGGCCGAATGCCGAGGCTTGTCAGTTCGTGCAGAGAGCGCTGACCGTGACGTTGTAGACGTGCCAGGATCCGTCCGGCGCGGTGAACACATTGCTGGCATTCGTCGCCCAGTTCGCGCAGGCCACGCCGACGGCGAGAATGTCGGCGCGGGCAGCCTGGGCCCCGTTCTGGATCGCGCTGGTCGAGGTGGCACCGCTGCCCTGCCGGGTAGCCGAGCGGGCAACGGTGTACGACGGTGGCGGCGGGGCCGGTACGCAGTAGCCGGTGGCTGTCGCCTCGTAGACGTACGCCGAGCCGTCGGGCGCGGTGTAGAGGTGTCGCGGCGTAGAGACCGTGACATTGCTGCAGGTCTCGCCGAGGTTTGCGGCGAGCGAGGTGAGCGCCGCGCGGGCGTTGTTCGCCGCGTTCTGCTGGCCGGCGGCCGGGCTCGGCCCCCACCCGGTGGATGTCGCCGACCGCCACGTGGCAGCCTGCGCTGCTGTCGCCGGGAGCACGAAGAGCCCCACGGTGACAGCCAGAGCGACAACCGTCAGCCGACGGAGCGACCGACTGATCGGTCCACCCATTCGCCTGTCGAATCCATTCATGCGTTTGTCCCTTTCCGACCGTTAATCATTGCTTAGTCTCGATGTCTACGACGCCATCTCTGTGATACTAGTCAATGTCTGGGAAATCTCGAACAGACGGAGATGACTCGTCTCGGCCAACCCTCCCGGCAACCTGGCCGACGGCTGGCACACCGATCACCTCATAGGTGACCGAGCCGGTCCACGGTTGACCTCGAGCGCGCTCCAGGTGCAATCCTGAGTCGCAACAGGATCATCGGAAGGAGCACATGGCGATGGAACAGCGGCCTCTCGGCAGCGTCGGACCGGTCAGCGTCCTCACCCTCGGTGGGGGCGGGCTGGGCCAGGTCTGGGGCGTCACCGACCGGGACGAGGCGGTGGCGACCGTACGGGAAGCGGTCGACGCCGGCATCGACCTCCTCGACGTCGCTCCCGGCTACGGCGACGGCGAAGCGGAACGGGTGGTCGGCGCGGCCTTCGACGGCAACCTGCCGGCCGGCGTACGTGTCGTCACCAAATGCGGGCTCGGCAACCCGGCTGCCGGTGACGTCGCGGCCCTGCTGGAGAAATCCCTCGACGACAGCCTGCAACGGATGCGGCTGTCGTTCGTCGACGCACTACTGCTGCACAATCCGATCGTGGCGCAGGCCGCGCCGGGCACCACCGGGGTGACCTCCGCCGGCCTGTTCGCCGAAGCCGTCCGGCCGGCGTTCGAGGACCTGGTACGCCGTGGCCGGATCGGCGCGTGGGGGATCACCGCCGTCGAGGAGCCGGACGTGATCATCCGGGTGCTCGGCGATCAGCCGTCCCCGGCGGTCGCCCAGTGTGTGACGAACCTACTCGACTCCCCCGGCGATCTGCTGATGCCCGGCAGCGAGGGCTCCCGGCCGCGCGACATCCTGTCGGCCGCCGGCCGGCACGGCGTCGGGGTGATGGGCATCCGTGCGGTCGCGGCCGGGGCGTTCACCGACGCCGTCGACCGGGACCTGCCGCCTGAGCATCCGACCATGGTCGACTTCCGGCGGGCCGCGCCGCTGCGCGAACTCGCCCGCGAGCTGGGCGAATCCGCCGCGTCACTCGCCCACCGGTACACGCTGTCGATGCCCGGCGTCGACACCGTTGTCCTCGGCGTGAAGAACCGCACCGAGCTGCGCGAATGCCTGGCCGCGGCGTCCGCCGGTGTGCTGCCGGCCGACCTGATGGCGACCATCGAGGCCCGCGTCGGCGCTCAGATATCCAGGTAGCGGGGCGGCACCGCGTCGGTGAGCCACACCCCGTTGGCGCTGCGGTAGAACAGGTGACCGTCTCGGGCCATCGCCGCCGCGTCGACGGTGAGGACCACGACGCCACCGGCCCGCCGGGCACCGACCCGGCGGGCCGTGTCGGTGTCCGGCGACAGGTGTACGTGGTGACGCCGGGCCCGGTGCAGCCCGGTGGCCCGGATCGAGTCGAGCGCGGTCGCGCTGGTGCCGTGGTAGAGCCGCTCCGGCGGAGGCAGCGCGACCAGCCCCAGGTCGATCGGGACCGAATGCCCCTGGTTCGCCCGAATCTGCTCGGTGCCGTCGGGGTCGCGGCGCAGCGCGAACCGTTGCTTGCTGTCCCGCTTGACGACGGTGTCCAACTCCAGTCGGGTGATCCGTAGCGCGCCGAGCAGGTCCGTCACCGGGACCCACCCGGCCGGGTCCAGTTCGAGATCGAACCGGTCGGGCGCGTGACGCAGCGCCAGCGACATCCGTTTGCTCAATTTGACCAATACCTTGTCGTTCACACCGGCATTGTCGCCGTACGGCGCACTCGCCCGCATCGACATTGCCGCCAGCCGAGCACACCCCACCAGAGCATCACCGGTAGATGCAGGAGGTAGCCGAGCTGTTCCGCAGCTGCCGACGGGCCGTCGGTCCCGGTCGTCCACGGTAGAACCACAGCGGCGGCACCGGACACTGCGACGGCCACCCCGGCACGGCGCAGCCCGGTCGGCAACGCGATGCCGGACGCGGCCGCCAGGGTCGCAGCCACCCAGAGCAGCCCGGCCAGGTTGACCAGCCACTTCGCGGTGAGCAGCACCCCTTCCGCCACGGCCACGGCAGCCGGTTCGTTGGGGTCGGCGGCGAGCTGGGTGACCGCCAGGTTCCCGGCGTCGTGCAGCATCCCGGCCAGGCCGGCACCGGACAGAAATCCGCCGGCCAGCACGGACAGGTGGGCGCGGGGACCATCGGGTCGCGCGGCCAGCACCAGACCGGCGGCGAGCAGGGCGAGCCAGCCGATCACGTCGAAGGCCAACTCGATCAGGTGCAGCTCGACCCGGGCATGCACCGCCGCCAACGCGGCGGCCGGGTCGGCCGGATTCAGGGTCAGCCCGGATGGCACGACGATGCCGACACCGGCGAGCATGGCAAGCAACGACCCCAGCAGCAGTACGCCCGTCAGCCGGGCGGCGGAATCACGTTCAACGGCATCCATGGCGGCACGCTAGAACCCTGCCGCAGGGGCAGAGTCAACGCAGGCGGGCAGGAGGACAGCGGCGTGTGGCGGATCGGTGAGGTGGCGCGCATGGTCGGGGTGTCCGAGCGGACCCTGCGGCACTACGACAAGATCGGGCTGCTGCCGCCGGCAGCGACCGACCAGCTCACCGGCTACCGTTGGTACGGCGTGGCCGAACTGTCCCGGCTGGAACGCATCCGTGGCCTGCAACGGCTCGGGCTGCCGCTGCGCCGGATCGTCGACCTGCTGGACGCCCCCGACCCCCAACTGCGGCAGGCCCTCGTCGAGACCGTGGCGGCGCTGCGCGACGACATCGCCGCCCGTACGGCGACGGTCGCCGCCGCCGAGGACCACCTCGCCGGTACAACGTCGGTGCTGCCGCAGGTCACCCGGGTCGGTGCCCGCCGGCTGCGGGTGCGGCACGTACGGGTGGCCGATCCCACCGAGTTGGCGGCGCTGTGTCGACAGCAGCCGCCGACGGTGCTGCTGACCTGGCTCCGTGGCCGACCAGGGACGGGTTTCCGGACGGCGGTGACGACCGACGAGCCCGGCGAGCGGCTCGACCTGCCCGCCCGTACCGTCGTCCGGGCCGTCGTGCCGCCGACGACCGGCGTGGTCCGCGCCGGACTCGACCTGTTCGCCTGGCTGCCCCGCCACCATTTCACGGTCGCCGGTCCCACGACGGAGGATCACCTGGTCGACGGTGACGGTGCGGCTGTCACCGTCCTGGAGATCCCGGTCGTGGCTGCCCTGGCCGGCGAACGGAGCCGAAGTGTCAGCCGGGTGTGATTACCTACCGCTATGCCGCACCCGATCATGTTCGACGACGCCGACCCGCTGCTCGCCGAGGTACGCCGGCTCGCGCTGGCCTTCCCCGACGCCGCCGAGAAGATCTCGCATGGGCATCCGGCGTTCTACACCACCAAGGTGTTCGCCTACTACGGCGGCTCGGTGAAGGTCGAGGGCGTCTACCAGCAGCATGATCACTCCGTACTGGTGCTGGTGGACCCGGACGAGCGGGCGGCGCTGCTGGCCGAACCGCGCTGCTACGCCCCGGCGTACCTGGCCAGCTCCGGCTGGGTCGGGGTGGATCTGGCCGATGACACCGACTGGGCGGAGATCGGCGAACTGCTCGACGCCAGCTACCGGCGGACCGCCGGGCCTCGCCGGGTCGCCCGGCTCGACGCCCGATAGGTCGACGGGTCAACAGGTCGACAGAACCCCATCCGACAGAACCCGATATCGATCACACAAACTATCCGGAATTTATCCGATCTCCATCATGGACTCCGATCCGTCGTACTGATAGAGGTAGGGGTGGCATTCGACGCACCGCCCCACCATCAGCAGATCGGGGATCCGACAATGCACGAGGTGCACCGCATCATTCGCACACTGCGCACCGAGCGCGGGCTTTCCCAGCAGCAGCTCGGCGCGTTGATCCAGCTCAGCGCGTCGTCGATCGGCAGTTACGAGAACGGCCGCCTGGTCCCGGTGCAGCAGAACGCGAAGATCCTCGACGATGTGCTGGGCAGCGGCGACCGCGTGCAGCGCGCCTCCGCCGAGGCGCGCGGAATGTCCTTCGCCGGTTTCCTGCGCCCGTGGGCCGAAATGGAGGAGCGGGCCACCCTGCTGCGGTCGTTTCAGCTCGCGGTCGTCCCGGGTCTGTTGCAGACCCGGGAGTACGCCGAACGGCTGTTGCGCGTCGGCCCGGTCGACGACGTGCCGACCCGGCTGGCGAACCGGCTCACCCGCCAGCAGGTGCTCACCCGCGCCGACGACCCGGCCGAGTTCATCGCCGTCATCGACCGCGGCGTGCTGCACCGCCAGGTCGGCACGCCGGAGCAGATGGCCGAGCAGCTGCGCAGTCTCGCCGAGGCGGCGGCACGCCCCAACATCTGGGTGCACGTGGTGCCGGGCAGCGCCGACGCCTACCACGGGCTCAACGGCTCGTTCGCGATGGCGACCGTGGACGATCACGTGTTCGGCTACGTCGATTCCCATTTCGGCGGTGACGTGATCAGCAACCCGGCCGACGTGCAGACATTGGAGCGGTCCTGGGAAGGTGTCCGCAGCTATGCTCTGCCTGTCGAGGAGTCCCACGACATGATCCTGAAAGCGGTGCAGACATGGAGCTGAGCACCACCCCTCGCTGGCGCAAGTCGACCCGCAGCAACCCCGCTGGCGGTGACTGTGTCGAGGTCGCCGACAACCTCCCCGGCCGGGTCCACGTCCGCGACACCAAGGACCCCGACGGCGGCACCCTGACCTTCGCCCCCGCCGCCTGGTCCGCCTTCGTCACCCTGGCCAAGACCACATCCGTACGCTGACCCGGACATCTCCGGTCACGGTGCCGGCCAGAGCCGGATCAGACCGCCTTCCCCACCGGCTGCCAGCCGCCGGCCGTCTGCGGTGAGCGCCAGCCAGTACACCGAGTTATCCGCCACCATCGGCTGGCCGACAGGCCTGCGGGTGGCGACGTCCCACACCCGGATCTCGCTGCCGGTCGCGGCGACCAGCCGCCGTCCGTCGGCGCTGAACGTGAGGTCGTGCACGGTGCCGGTGCCCTTCAGCGGGCCACCTACGGGTCGGTTCCCATCGAGGTCCCAGAGCCGGACGGTCCGGTCACACCCGCCGGTGGCCAGGGTCCGGCCGTCCGGACTGAACGCCAGCGAGGTGACGCACGCACGGTCGTTGCCGGACGGCAGCGTGGTGTGGCCGGTGATCACCGGGCCACGCCGTCGCCCGGTGGCGATGTCCCACACCTCGGCGGTGTTGTCGGCGTAGCCCACGGCGGCCAGCCGGCCGTCCGCGCTGATCGCCACACCCCACATGTCGTACGGCGATTCACGCGTGACGATGTGGGCGACCCGGGTCCGGGTCGTGGCGTCCCAGACGAACACCTCATTGCCGTTGCCGTCGCTGATCAGCCGGCTACCGTCCCGGCTGAGGGCGAGATCCACGGTGGTCTCGCGGGTCGGCAACGCCGGACCGACGGGTCGACGGGTTTCCAGGTCGAACCAACGGATTCCGGAGTCCTCGTCTTGCACGATGAGCGACCGCCCATCGGGTGCGAAGAGAACGTCACCGATGGTGGCGGGCATGGTCAGTGGGGCGCCCACCGGTCGGCCGGTGCCGAGGTCCCAGACCCTCACCGTGTCGAGATTGCCGCCGGCGACGAGAAGTTCGCCGTCCGGGCTCACGTCGATGTTGGACAGGACGTCGAGTCCGGAGGCCCCCGGCAACTCGCCGTGGTCGTACGACTCGGAAGCGATCGACGTCGATGGGGCTGGTTCCGGCCCGGAGGTGCGTCTCGGCCCGAGCGGATCCGTCGCCGCGCCGTCGGTGCCACTCGCCGGCACGGCGGCGGGACCTAACGCCGCCAGAAGCGTGACAGCCGCTGCGCGGGCAGCCCAGCGCGGGACGCGGCGAGGCCCGTCGCCTGCCGGTGCCATGCCCCGCCGGTTCGGTTCCTTGGGCTCGACGGGCGTGCGGACCTCGACCGGCGTGCGGACCTCGACCGGCGTGCGGACCTCGGCCGGAACAGGGGCTGTCGGGGGCGATCCACTGGCCGGCGACATTTCCCGAGGCTGCGGTCGCGTCGTGAGCTCCACCGACGCCGCAGAGTTGGGCGGTGACGTCGCGCCGCCGGATCGCCGCGACGCCGGTGTGGCGAGCAGACTACCCATCGCGACCACCATCTCTGGCTGGTCGAGCACGGTCGGCGGTACGCCGAACGCCTGGTGCAGCAGGCTGGCGACCAGCGGCATGCGACTGGCGCCGCCGACCAGGTAGATCCGGGCGGGCCGGACCACCCCGGCGGCCCGCGTCGCCACCCGGGTCGTCTCGACTGTCCGGTCGAGCAGGGGCCGGGCGATCGAGTCGAGCTCCTCGCGACCGAGCGGCGCGTCCACGTCGAGCAGCGGCACATGGACGGTCGCCGAAGCGTGCCGGGCCACCATCTCCTTGGCCCGGCGAACCTCGTTCCACAGCTGTCGGCGTGCCCGCCGGTCGACGTCGGTCGACGGTTCGGTCAGCCGTCGCCAGGACATCGGCTGGCGTGGCCCGTACACAGCGCCCAGCGCGGCGACCACGGCGGCGTCGATGTCGAGCCCGCCGACATCGGCCAGTCCGGTTGAGGCGAGCACCTCGACGTCGTCGGAGCGACGGTGCACAACGGACGCGTCGAAGGTGCCGGCTCCCAGGTCGTAGATGATCGCGGGCGAGTCAGCCGGCCAGTCCGGGTCCGATCGCGCGAAGTGGCTGGCAGCGGCGATCGGCTCAGCGACCAGGTCGACCAGACCGAACCCGGCCAGCAGCGAGGCGTCGCGCAGAGTTTCCCGCCGCGGCGCACCCCAGCTCACCGGGTGGGTCAGGGTGACCGAGGCGGGTAGGGCGCCGCCGCCGAACCGGCGCACCTCGGCAGCGACCTGCCACAACACCGCGCCGATGAGCGTGGCCACCGGCACCTCCACGGTGTCCAGCAGCACCAGGCCGTCGTCGATACGCTGCTTGGGATGCGGCTCGAACCGGCCTGGGGCCCGCGAGGCGGCGTGCTCGGCGTCGCGACCGACCAGCATGGCACCTGCGGGGTCCGCCCACACGGCGGACGGCAGCACCGGCCAACCATCGAACAGCAGCGGGGTGGTGCGACCATCCGACGCCGCGACGACCGCGACCGTGTTGGAGGTTCCGAAGTCGATGCCGAGGCGCAGCTCGATCCCCACGGGACCACAGTAGCGCTGGTGGTCGGATGCAGCCCGTAACGACGTCGGTGCTCCACCACCCGTTCACCTTGCGTCGAACGCCTCCGCCGCCGTCGTTGCCGTCGTTGCCGGTTCCGTCAGCCAGCGGCGGTAGCGCTGCAGCGACCGGCGTCGCTGGAGCTGCTCCTGGATGAGGGAGACGACCGGGTCTGCCCGGCCGGGGTCGGCGGATCCTCGCCCGACCTGGCGGAGCCGGCAGTGCACGACGGCCTGGGTGGCCGCCGAGGCCAGGTGCTTGTTCTTCCAGCGCGGACCCGGCACCGCGACCGCTGCTTCCTCGCCGCGCAGCCAGCGCTGCGGCAGCTCCGGGTCGAGAGCGAGAGCGGTGGCCACCCCGACCACCGCCGCACCCTGGGTGCGTACCCGCTCGGCGACGGCGCGGCGTCGCACGCCGCCGGTCAGCATCACCGGCACCGGCGCCTGCGGGATGATCGTCGCGGCGGCGTCCAGGAAGTACGCCTCCCGGGCGAGGGTGTGTCCGTCCGCCGGGTAGCCGTTGGTGGCCAGGCTCTCCACCGAGCCACCGGAGAGTTCGACCAGGTCGACGCCAGCGTCGGCGAGCATGCCGACCACCTGCCTGGCGTCGTCCGGGGCGAACCCGCCGCGCTGGAAGTCGGCGGTGTTGAGTTTGACCGCGACCGCCGCGCCGCCGGGCAGTCGACGCCGGACCTCGGTGACCACGTCGATCAGCAGCCGGGCACGGTTGGCCAGGTCACCGCCCCAGCGGTCGGTCCGCCGGTTGGTCAGCGGGGAGAGGAACTGGCTGATCAGGTAGCCGTGGGCGGCGTGGATCTCCACCCCGTCGAATCCGGCTTCGACGGCGCGCTGCGCCGTGCGGGCGAACCGGTTGACGACTTCGTCAATCTGCTCGGGCGTCATCGCGGTGGGCTGGGCGAAGAAGCGGGACAGCCGCCCGATGCTGACCGGTATGTCCGACGCCGACCAGGCCAGCCCCGGCATGTCCGCGTAGACGACCCGGCCGGGGTGGTTGATCTGCATCCAGGCGCGGGCGCCGCCGGCGGTCGCCGCCGCCGCCCAGCGTCGGAACGGTTCCAGCGGGGTACGGTCCGCGAGTACGACGTCGGAGGGGTCGGCGAGGGCCCGCTCGTCGACCATGACGTGCCCGGTGATCAGCAGCCCGGCTCCGCCACCACCCCACCGCCGGTAGAGCGTGACGAGTTCGGGCCCAGGGAGCTGGCCGTCGACGGCCAGGAACTCCTCCATCGCCGCCTTTGCGATCCGGTTCGGCAGGACCTGTCCGCTGCGCAGTGCCAGCGGTTCGGCCAGTTGGGACATGGTGTGACTCCTCAGCCGTCATACTTCGAGTCTCGAAGCGTTTCAGACCGTAATAGTTCGAGACTCGAAGCGCAAGTGGTACCGTCGACGGGTGAACCACACGGACCTCGTCGACGCCATCCGCGCGAACCACGAGATCTTCATGACGACCAGCGACCGGCTCGAACCCGCCCTGGCCGCCCACGGGCTGACCAACGCGACCGCGCAGGCGCTGTGGGCGATCGACCCGACCGCGCCGGCACCGTCGATGAAGGCGCTCGCCGAGCGCCTGTACTGCAACGCCCCCAACCTCAGCTTCATCGCCAACCAGCTGATCGAGCGCGGACTGGTCGAACGCAGCGTCGACCCCACCGACCGACGCGGCCGGGTGCTCGCCCTCACCGACAAGGGCCGACAGGTACGCCAGGAGATCATCGCGGCGACGCTGGAGGCGAGCCCCTTCGCCGACTGCCCACCGCAGCTGCTGCACGAACTCGCCACCCTGCTCCGGCAGGTCGCGGCCGGTGTCAGCCGGTGAGGAAGCGGTGGGCGTTGCCGCCGCGCAGGGCAGCCCGCTGGTCGGCGGTGAGGAAGTCCGCCTTGTCGAGCACCGCGCCGACCGGCCGCTCCCCCAGCGGGTACGGGTAGTCGCTGCCCAGCAGCACCCGGTCGGCACCCATCGTGTCGACCAGCAGCCGCAACGCCGCCGGGTCGAACACCACCGAGTCGACGTAGAACCGGTCCAGGTAGTGGCTCGGCGGGTGTGCCGACCGGCCGCGTACCACGTCGCCCCGCCGGTGCCAGGCGTTGTCGGCGCGGCCCAGCCAGAACGGGAAGCTGCCGCCGCCGTGGGCGAAGCAGATCCGCAACGTACGGGGCAGCTGGTCGAAGCCGCCGCCGAGGATCAGCGCCAGGATCGACAGGTGGGTCTCGGCGGGCATACCGGACAGCCAGCGGGCCATCCACCGGTCCAGCCGTGGCCCGTCCGGCATGTCCCACGGGTGGACGAACACCGGCGCGCCGACGTCGGCGCAGTGCCGCAGGAAGGCGACGATGCCGGCGTCGTCGAGGTCACGGTCGCCGACGTGGTTGCCGATCTCCACCCCGGCGTGGCCGGCGGCCAGGCAACGGTCCAGCTCGGCGCAGGCGGCGTCCGGGTCCTGCAACGGCACCTGGCAGAACGGCACCAGCCGGCCACCACCGGCGGCGGTGACCTCCAGGGTCAGGTCGTTGAAGATCCGGGCCACCTTGACCGCCTGGTCTGCCGGCCGGTCGTAGGCGAAGAACACCGGCGTCGGGGAGACCACCTGCACGTCCACTCCGTCGGCAGCCATGTCGGCCAGCCGGGCGGCCGGGTCCCAGGTCTGCGGGCCGACCGGCCGGAACTCCGTCTGGCCCACCATGATCATGGCGGCACGTTCGGAGTCGATCCGCAGCCACGGCCAGCCGGTCCCGCCACAGGCGGCGGCGAGATCCGGCCAGCCCTTGGGCACCAGATGGGTGTGGACGTCGATGGTCTGCCCGGCGTCGGTCACGGCGAGGTTCAGCCCTTGCCCGGGTGCAGGGCACCGCACTTGTCGCAGGTACGCGCGGACTCGTCGGCGTAGAAGGCGGTGAAGACCGGCGGCAGGTCGGCGACGATGTCACGGACCTGCAGCTCCACCTCGTGCAGCAGGTTGCCGCAGTCCAGGCAGTACCACTGGAACTTCTCCAGGGTGCCCTCCTCGCGGACCCGTTCGATGACCACCCCGATCGAGCCGGCTTCGGGTCGTTGCGGGGAGTGCGGCACGAAGCCGGGCAGCACCCACATCTGGCCTTCCCGGATGTGCACGGTCTGCGGCCCGTCGTCGGTCATCAGGTTGACGTGCATGTTCCCTTTGACCTGGTAGAAGAACTCCTCGTACGGGTCGACGTGGAAGTCGGTGCGCTGGTTGGGGCCGCCGACGACCTGCACGATGAAGTCGTTGCCAGTGGGGAACATCTGCTTGTTGTTCACCGGCGGCTTGAGCAGGTGCTCGTTCTCGCTGATCCAGTTGGGGAAGTTGACCGGTTCGGCAATGTCGCTCACGGGTGTCACTCCTTCCGGGTGGGGGCGTCGGCCGGTGCCACGGCGACGGCCTGGATCTCGATGAGCAGGTGCGGGTGCGGGAGTTGGTGCACGGCGACGGTGGTGCGGGTGGGTCCGGTGTGGTCGAAGTGTTGCGCCCAGACCTGGTTGTAGCCGCCGAAGTCGTTCATGTTGACCAGGTAGGTGGTGACCGAGACCAGGTCGGTCAGGCCGGCGCCGGCGGCGGCGAGCAGGTCGGCGATGTTGGCGATCACCGCGCGGGTCTGTTCCCGGATGTCGAGTGTGGTGGTGCCGTATTCGTCGACGGTGGCGCCGGCGATGGTGTTGTCGGGGCGGCGGCTGGAGGTGCCGGAGACGAAGATGAACCCGCCAGCTGTTTTGACGTGTGGAAACTTGCCGCGTGGGGTGGCTTTGCCGGTGACCAGGTGCGCGGTCATGACCGGTCACCTCCTGCGGTGGTGGTGAAGGCGGCGGCGCCGAGCCCGTGGACGGTGGCCCGGACGTGGGCGCCGGGTGGGAGGGGGACGGCGGCGGTGGCCGCGCCGGCGAGGAAGATCCAGCCGGCTTGTAGGGTGGGGCCGTGCCGGTCGGCGAGGGCGACTCCGGCGGCGAGGGCCCGGCGGGGGTCGCCGAGGATCGCGGCGGTCGACCCGGTCTGCACCGTGTGTCCGTCGATGTCGAGGAGTACGCCGAGGTTGTCGACGCCGTCGGGGACCGGCTGCCACGGCCCGACGACGTACAGGGCGGCGGAGGTGTTGTCGGCGATCACGTCGGGCAGCGAGAAGGTGAAGTCGCGGTAGCGGGAGTCGATGACCTCCAGGGCGGGGGCGACGGCGCGGACCGCGTCGGTGAACGGCATCCCGGGTGTCGGCGGCCTGTCGAGGAGGAAGGCGATCTCCGGTTCGACCCGGGGGTGGATCAGCCCGGAGATGTCGACGCTGCCGCCGTCGGGCACCTGCGTGGTGTCGGTGAGTTGGCCGAGGATCGGCTCATCGACGCCGACCTGCGCCATCTTGGCCTGGCTGGTCAGCCCCATCTTGACGCCGGCGAGGCGTTCGCCCCGGTCGGTGCGGCGGGCGATCAGGGCCTGCTGCACCCGGTACGCGGCGTCGACGTCGATGCCGTGGGCGTCGGCGAGCTGCTCGATCGGGGTGCCGGTGACGGCCGCGTTGTCGAGTCGGGCGGCCAGGTCTGCGGTGTCGATACTGGTGGCGGTCACGGGCGCTCTCCGTTGACGAGGTCGAGGGCGACGTCGGTGATCATGTCCTCCTGGCCGCCGACCATCCGCCGGCGGCCGAGTTCGACCAGGATGGACCGCACGTCCAGGTTGTAGCGGTCGGCGGCGCGTTCGGCGTGGCGCAGGAAGCTGGAGTAGACGCCGGCGTAGCCCAGCGACAGGGTTTCCCGGTCGACCCGCACCGGCCGGTCCTGCAACGGGCGGACCAGGTCCTCGGCGGCGTCCATCAGCGCGAACGTGTCGCAGCCGTGTTCCCAGCCGTGCAGGTCCGCGACGGCGGTGAAGACCTCGAGGGGGGCGTTGCCGGCCCCGGCGCCCATCCCGGCGAGGGAGGCGTCGACCCGGGTGGTGCCGTGCTGCACGGCGACGACGCTGTTCGCCACCCCGAGGGACAGGTTGTGGTGGGCGTGGATACCGATCTGCGTTTGCGGGTCGAGCACGGCCCGGTAGGCGTCGACCCGGGCGGCGACATCCGTCATCAGCAGCCGGCCGCCGGAGTCGGTGACGTAGACGCAGTGCGCCCCGTACGACTCCATCAGCTTGGCCTGGGCCGCGAGCCCTTCCGGGGTGTTCATGTGCGCCATCATCAGGAACCCGGCGACGTCCATACCCTGGTCGCGGGCCCAGCCGATGTGCTGGGCGGCGACGTCGGCCTCGGTGCAGTGGGTCGCGATCCGCACGCTGGTGACCCCGAGGTCCCGGGCCGCTTTCAGGTCGTCGATGGTGCCGATGCCCGGCAGCAGCAGCGTGGTCAGTCGGGCATTGCTGATCGACTCGGCGGCGGCGATGATCCAGTCGGCGTCCGACGCCGCCCCGTGGCCGTAGGTGACGGACGAGCCGGCCAGGCCGTCGCCGTGAGCGACCTCGATCGCGTCCACGCCGGCCGCGTCCAACGCGGCGGCGACCTGCCGGACCTCCTCGACGGTGTACCGGTGCCTGATGGCGTGCATGCCGTCGCGCAACGTCACGTCCTGCACGTACAGCCGGGTCATGACCGTGCCCCTTCCTGCTGCTCGGCCCGGACGGCGACCAGACGTTCGGCGGTACGCAGCGCGGCCGACGTCATGATGTCCAGGTTGCCGGCGTACGCGGGCAGGTAGTGCCCGGCACCGGAGACCTCCAGGAACACCGACACCTGGATACCGGTGAAATGGCCACCCAGCGCCGGCACGTACGTGTCGACCGGATCGAACTGAACCCGCTGCTTGAGCCGGTAGCCGGGCACGTACCCGGCGACCGACGCCACCATGGCCGCCACCGAGTCAGCCACCCGGCCGGTGTCGACGCCGGCCGGGATCAGGCAGTAGACGGTGTCGCGCATCAGCAGCGGCGGGTCCGCCGGGTTCAACACGATGACCGCCTTGCCTTTGCCGGCGCCGCCGACGACCTCCAGGGCGCGGGCGGTGGTCTGGGTGAACTCGTCAATGTTCGCCCGCGTCCCGGGGCCGGCCGAACGGGACGCGATCGACGCCACGATCTCCGCGTACGCCACCGGCGCCACCGCCGCGACGGCGGCGACGACCGGCACCGTCGCCTGCCCACCACAGGTCACCATGTTGACGTTGCGCTCGGCCAAATGCGCGTCCAGATTCACTGGCGGCACCACGTACGGGCCGACCGCGGCCGGAGTCAAATCGACCACCGTCCGCCCGTAAGCCTGCAGGACCTCGTTGTTGCGCCGGTGCGCACCGGCCGACGTGGCGTCGAACACCAACCCGACGTCGGCGAACTCAGGCATCCCGACCAGGCCGTCGACCCCATCACTCGTGGTCGCCACACCCAACCGGCGGGCACGGGCCAGCCCGTCCGACCCGGGGTCGATACCGACCATCGCCACCATCCGCAGCGACTCCGACAACCGCAGCACCTTGATCATCAGGTCGGTACCGATGTTGCCCGACCCGATCACCGCCACCCCGACACCCGTCACGACCCCTCCCCTGACTCACCCGACCGGTCGGCCGGTTTCGCGCTGAACCTGGTCCGCACCGAACCGAGCCCGGCGATCCGCGCCTCGTACGCCGCCCCCGGAGTGACCGGCACCATCGGGCCCAGCGCCCCCGAGAGCACCACGTCACCGGCCCGCAGCGGATCCCCCGCCGCCGCGAGCGTCGTGGCCAGCCAGGCGACGGCGTGCACCGGATTGCCGAGACAGGCCGCACCGGCACCCACCGACACCGGCACACCGGCCGACTCCAGCACCATGCCGCACTCCCGCAGGTCCACCGAGGCGGGCGGCACCGGCCGGTCACCGAGCACGAACAGCCCCGACGACGCGTTGTCCGCCACCGTGTCCACGATAGAGATGTCCCAGTCGGTGATCCGGGAGTCGACGATCTCGACCGCCGGCAGCAGGAAGTCGGTGGCCCGCAGCACATCCACCACCGTCGCCGGCCCGTCCGGCAAATCGGCGCCGAACACGAACGCCACCTCGGCCTCCACCCTGGGCTGGATCAGCCCGGCCAAATCCACCTCGTCGCCGTCGGGCACCGCCATGTCGGCGAACAGCACCCCGAAGTCGGGCTGGTAGACGCCGAACGCGGCCTGCACCGCCGGCGACGTCAAACCGATCTTCGCGCCGACCCGGCGGCGGCCCGCGCCTGTCCAGCCGGCCACCAACTCCCGCTGCACCGCGTACGCGGCGGCCACGTCACCAACCGGCAACAGGCCGTTCCGCAGCGGCGGACACGGCACCCCCGTGTCGTACGCCCCAGCCAGCGCCGCGACGGCCGCCTCGATGTCCACTGTCACGCTCATGTCAGGTCCACGCAGACGTTGGTCAGTTCGGAGTAGAAGTCCAGCGAGTGCACGCCGCCCTCCCGGCCGACGCCGGAGGCCTTGACCCCGCCGAACGGGGTGCGCAGGTCCCGCAGGAACCAGGTGTTGACCCAGACGATGCCGGCGTCCAGTCGGGCACCGGCCCGGTGCGCCCGCCCCACGTCGCGGGTCCACACCGTCGCCGCGAGGCCGTAGTCGGAGTCGTTGGCCAGCGCGAACGCCTCCTCCTCGGTGTCGAACGGGGCGATGTGGCAGACCGGGCCGAACACCTCCTCGCGCAGCAGCCGCGCCGAGGAGTCGAGCCCGGTCAACACGGTCGGTGCGACGTACGCGCCGCCGTCGCGGGCGTCGCCGAAGGTCGGCACGCCGCCACCGGCGAGGACCTGCGCGCCTTCGGCGCGGGCCAGGTCGTAGAAGCCCAGCACCTTGTCCCGATGCGCCCGCGAGATCAGCGGCATCGTCGAGATCGTCTCGTCGGCGGGCCAGCCGTACCGGGCGTCGCGGGCGGCGGCCGCCAACCGGTCGACGAAGGAGTCGAAGACCGGCCGCTGCACGTACAGCCGCTCGGTGCACAGGCACACCTGTCCGCCGTTGGTGAACGACGACCGCACCGAACCAGCGACGGCGGCGTCCAGGTCGGCATCGGCGAACACCAGACCGGCGTTCTTACCGCCCAGCTCGAACGACACCGCCTTCACCCCGTCGGCGGCGGCCCGCATGATCGCCGACCCGGTCGCCGACTCACCCGTAAACGTGATCGCGTCCACGCCGGGATGGGTGGTCAGCCACTCCCCCGCCGCGCCCGGCCCGAAGCCGTGCACCAGGTTGAACACCCCGTCGGGTACGCCGGCCGCCGCCATCACCTCCGCCAGCAGCGTCGCCGACGCCGGGGTTTCCTCACTCGGCTTGACGACGACCGCGTTGCCGCAGGCCAGCGCCGGGGCGACCTTCCAGGTCAGCAGCAGCAGCGGCAGGTTCCACGGCACGATGACCGCGACGACGCCGACGGGTTTGCGGACGGCGTAGTTCAGCGCCCGGCCACCGGTCGGGGTGACCGTGGTGAACGACTCCGTCGGCGCGGTCGCGGCGATCTCCGCGAACGCCCGGAAGTTCGCCGCCCCACGCGGAATGTCCAACGTCCGGGCCTGACCGACCGGCTTACCGGTGTCGGCGACCTCGGCCGCCACCAGATCATCGAAGCGGCGGTCCAACTCATCGGCGACCGCCCGCAACACCGCCGCCCGGTCCCGCTCACCCAAGCCACCCCACGGACCACGCAACGCCGCACGGGCCGCCGCCACCGCCGCGTCCACCGTCGCAGAATCGGCCTCCGCCACCTCGAACACCGTCTCCCCGGTCACCGGCGACACCTTCGCAAACCGCTTCCCGGTATCGACGAACCGGCCGTGGACGAAGTTGCGCAGCAGGCCGGGACCGTCGGCGGCCGGCCGGCCGACGTACAGGTCGGGGTGCCACAGGGTCATGAGCGTCCCTTCCGGACGAGCCGGTGGACGGCGGCGCCGAGTGCCCCTACTGACAGCGCCGCCGTCCCGGCCACCGCCGCCGCCAGCAGCTGGTGCTGGCGGCGGACCCGACGCCTGACCTCGGCGTACGGGATGGTGGTGAAGGAGACCATTTCGTAGCGGGACACGTAGCGCCCCGGCAACGCCCGTTCCAGGGCGTGTTCGACCTTGCGGAAGGTCTGGAACGTCGGGGAGGCGACCTTGTCGCGCATCTCGACGAAGTTCGCCAGCGCCATCTGGGCGATCGCCTCGGCGTTGTCCTGGCGGCGGGACTGGTACAGCGGCAGCGCCGCCGCCCAGTCTCCGCCGGTGTCGTCGAGGCAGCGGTCCAGCTCGACGACGTCCTCGAAGGCACAGTTGGCGCCCTGACCGTAGAACGGCACGACCGCATGGGCGGCGTCGCCGATCAGCGCCACCCGGCCGCCGACCTGCCACGGGTCGCAACGCACCGTGCCGAGCAGACCGACCGGGTTGTGCTGGTATTCGTCGACCAGGTCCGGCGCCAGCGGCGGCACGTCCGGGTAGTGCTCGCGGAAGTGCCGCTCGATCGCGGCCGGGCTGCTCAACGAGGCGAAACTCGACGTGCCGCCGGTCGGCCAGAACAGGGTGCAGGTGAAGGAGCGGTCCGGGTTCGGCAGGGCGATCATCATCGACGTGCCGCGCGGCCAGATGTGCAACGCGCCCGGATCGAGGGCGTAGTCGCCGCCGACCGCCGGGATGGTCAGCTCCTTGTAGCCGTAGTCGAGGAAGTCGAGACTCTCGTCGACCAGGCCGTGGGCGAGCAGTTGGCCGCGTACCGCCGAACCGGCGCCGTCGGCGCCGAGCACGACCTGCGCCGGCGCGCGGACCGTGCCCTGCGGGGTGTCGAAGGTCGCCTCGCCGGTGGCCGGGTCGAGGCCGACGAGCCGGTGGTCGAAGACGACGGTGACGCCGGGCGCGGCCTCAGCCGCGTCGAGCAGGGCGTTGTTGAGCGCGCCCCGGCTGATCGAGTTGATCGCCCGCTGCCCGTCGGCGCTGTAGGGCTGGAAGTCGAGCTCGCCGTCGACCGGGTGGATCATCCGGCCGGGCATCGGCAGCGCGTCGGCGAGCACCTGGTCGGCCAGGCCGAT
Organism: Solwaraspora sp. WMMD792; assembly: GCF_029626105.1. Classification (NCBI taxonomy): domain Bacteria; kingdom Bacillati; phylum Actinomycetota; class Actinomycetes; order Micromonosporales; family Micromonosporaceae; genus Solwaraspora; species Solwaraspora sp. WMMD792. The sequence goes on along the minus strand of NZ_JARUBH010000009.1, from coordinate 1,480,213 downwards.
GCGGCGCAGCGCGTCCAGGCCGCGTTCGGACAGCGCCAGGTTGATCGACCGCCCGCGTTCGGCGGTGCCGCGTCGCGGGTCGGGTCGGCGCTCGTAGAGGGTGACCGGCAGGCCGCGGCGGGCCAGGAAGCAGGCGAGCAGGCTGCCGGCCAGGCCGGCGCCGACCACCGCGACGGGTGCACGTTCAGACATCGTCGCCGCCTTGCGTCGGGAGGGTCGCGGCGAGCGCCCGGGCGGCCCGCCAGCAGTCGTGGTACGTGGAGTACAGCGGCACCGGGGCGAGCCGGACGATGTCCGGTTCCCGGGCGTCGGCGATCACCCCGTGTTCGTGGCGCAGCCGGGCGGTCAGCGCGTGCGCCCCCGCCCCGCCGCCGATCCGCAGCGACAGCTGGCAGCCGCGCCGGGCCGGGTCGCGGGGGGTGACGACGCTGACCGGCCGGCCCGCCAGGGTCTCGTCGAGCAGCTGTTCCAGGTAGCCGGTGAGCCGTTCGCTGCGCTCGCGCAGCGCCGCCATGCCGACCTTGTCGAAGATCTGCAGCGAGGTACGGACCGGGCCCATGGCGAAGATCGGCGGGTTGGAGATCTGCCAGGCGTCGGCGCTGGCCGGTGGCCGTGACACCGGGGTCATCTCGAAGCGGGTGGCCGGCTCGGTGCTCCACCAGCCTTCGAAGCGGGCCAGCGTCGGATCGCCGTGGTGGCGTTCGTGCACGTACGCGCCGGCGAGGGCACCCGGCCCCGAGTTGAGGTACTTGTAGGAGCACCAGGCGGCGAAGTCGACACCCCAGTCGTGCAGCCGCAGCGGCACGTTGCCCGCGGCGTGCGCCAGGTCCCAGCCGACGATCGCGCCGGCGGCCCGGCCCGCCTCGGTGATCGTCGGGATGTCGAGCAGTTCGCCGGTGAGGTAGTTGACCCCGCCGAGCAGCACCAGCGCCACCCGGTCACCGTCGGCGCGCAGGTAGTCGACGACGTCGGCGGTGCGCAGCGTGTCCTCGCCGGGGCGCGGCCGCAGTCGGACCACCGTACGGTCGGGGTCGAGGCCGTGGAAGACGGCCTGGCTGCGCACCGCGTAGCTGTCCGACGGGAATGCCGAGTCCTCGATGACGATCCGGGTGCGGTCGCCGGTCGGCCGGTAGAACGACACCATCAGCAGGTGCAGGTTGACCGTCAGCGAGTTCATCACCACGGCCTCGCTGGGCAGGGCGCCGACCAGTCGCGCGACGGTCTCGGTGAGCAGTTCGTGGTACGGCAGCCACGGCCGGCCGGCTTCCAGGTGGCCTTCGACGCCGAGCCGGGCCCAGTCGTCGAGGTCGTCGAGCAGCTCGGCGCGGGTGGCCTTCGGCTGCAGGCCGAGGGAGTTGCCGGCGAAGTAGGCGACGTCGGGGTGGTCGCCGCCGGTGGCCGGCGGGATGTGGAACAGGTCGCGGTGCCCGGGGTCGGCGGCGTCGCGGCGACGGGCGTCGTCCTCAGTGAACATGCGGCAGCCTCTCACATGCTGGTCCGGGCGGACCAGATCTCGGGGAACACCACCCGGTTCATGCTGCGCTGCAGCCAGGCCAGCCCGGCGGAGCCGCCGCTGCCGACCTTGGCGCCCATGGTGCGCTGCACCGCCTTGAGATGCTTGTACCGCCAGTCACCGAACTGTTCGGCGACCTCGGTCAGCGCCTCGCCGAGCTGCCGCAGGTGGTTGTCCGGGCCGTTGACCCGGTAGACCTCGACCCAGGCGGCCTCGACCGACGGGTGCGGTTCGTGTTCGGTGGCGACGTCGCGGCCCAGCAGGTCGGCCGGGATGTCGTGGCCGGCGCGGGCCAGCAGGGCGATCACGTCGTCCCACAGACTCGGCGCGTGCAGGGCCTGCTCCAGCTCGGCGTACACCTCGGGTTGGCGGCGGAACGGGCGGATCAGCGACGGGGTCCGGACGCCGAGGATGAACTCCAGTTGCCGGTACATCGCCGACTGGAACCCGGAACCCTCACCCAGCAGGTTGCGGAACCGGTTGAAGTCGGCCGGGGTCATCCAACGCAGCGTCTGCCAGGAGGCGTTGAGGCCTTCCAAATGCAGGGCTGCGCGGCGCAGCGGGGCGAGCGCCTCCCACACCCGGTCGGCGCGGATCAGCCGTTGGGCGTGGCGCAGCTCGTGGCGGGTCAGCCCGAAGTACAGCTCCATGATCTGGCTGACCATCAGGAACGACATCTCGCCGGGGTCGTCGCTCAGGGTGCGCTGCAAACTGTGCAGGGTGCTGGCGTGCACGTAGGCGTCGTACGGCACCCGGTCGCCGAACTCCAGGGTCGGCTCGCCGGCGTTCGCGGCGGCGCGGGCGTCGCGTTCGGCGGCGTCCACCGGCCGCACGGCCGGTGGGCTGGCCACGTCGGTGCTGTTCACGTCGGCTGCCCTCCCTTTGCTGTGTCGCCCATGATTGCCGACTTGCGGTCCGTGGCTGAATACCGGATCAACGGCGGTACGGGGTCGCGACCCGCAGGTCCGTGGCTAGATTTGGGTGGTCGGTTAACGAAGGGAAAGTGTCCGTGGACGAGATGGATTGGGCGCTGCTGCGTGAGTTGCAGGCCGATGCCCGACTTTCCTTCAGCGAACTGTCCCGCCGGGTGCATCTGTCGCCGCCGGCCGTCGCCGAGCGGGTACGCCGGCTGGAGGAGTCCGGGGTCGTCAGCGGCTACCACGCGCACGTCGACCTGACCCGGGCCGGCTGGACGGTGATCGCGCTGATCCGGATGTCCTGCTACGGGTCGCACTGCATCCTGCGGGACCCGCAGGTGCCGACCTGGCCGGAGATCCTGGAGATCCACCGGATCACCGGGGACGCCTGCTCGATGTTGAAGGTGGCGGCGGCATCGATGGACGCCTTCGAGGACGTGATCGACCGGCTCGCCCCGTACGGTCAGCCGTCCAGCACGATGGTGCTCTCCACCCCGCTGGGCTGGCGTCCGGTCACCGCTGCCGACTGACCTTAAGCTCCCCGAGGTGACCACCGACGAGAAGTTTGGAGTTCTCGTGACGAATGTTCGGTATGGCGACGGGGCGTGGGTGCCGCTGGACCGGGCCCGGCAGCGGACCAGCATCAAGTGGCGGGTGTACCCAGCTGACGTGCTGCCGGTGTGGGTGGCGGAGATGGACGTCGAGCCGGCCGGACCGGTCGTCGAGGCGATCGACGCGGCAGTGCGAGCCGGGGACATCGGGTACGCCACCGGGGCCGGCTACGCCGAGGCGGTCGCCGGGTTCGCGGCGACGCGGTGGGGGTGGGACGGTCTGGACCCGGCGCGGACCGCGACCGTGCCGGACGTGATGCTCGGCGCGGTCGAGATGCTGAAGCTGGTGACCGGGCCGGGCGACACGGTCGTGATCAACCCGCCGGTGTACCCGCCGTTCTACGGGTTCCTGCGCAACCTGGACCGGCCGGTGCGGGAGGCCCCGCTCGGTCGGGACGGCCGGCTGGACCTCGACTCGCTGGCCGAGGCGTTCACCGCCGCCCGCGCGGGTGGCCGCCGGGCGGCGTACCTGCTGTGCAGTCCGCACAACCCGACCGGGACGGTGCACACCGCCGACGAGCTGGCCGCCGTCGCGGAGCTGGCCGGCCGGCACGGCGTACGGGTGGTGGTCGACGAGATCCACGCCCCGATGACCGCGTCCGGAGTGACGTTCGTGCCGTACCTGTCGGTGCCCGGCACGGACGACGGCCTGACGCTGATCTCCGGCTCGAAGGGCTGGAACCTGGCCGGCTTGAAGGCCGCCCTCGCGGTCGCCGGGCCGGCCGCCGCTGCCGACCTGGCCCGGCTGCCGGAGGAGGTCGGCCACGGGGTCAACCATCTCGGGGTGATCGCGCACACGGCGGCGTTCCGTGACGGCGGCGACTGGCTGGACACCGTACGGTCGGCGGTCGACGCGAACCGGCGGCTGCTGGCCGACCTGCTGGCGGACCGGTTGCCACAGATCGGGTACGCACCCGGTCAGGCGACCTTCCTGGCCTGGCTGGACTGCCGGGCGTTGGGGCTCGGCGACGACCCGGCGGCGGTGTTCCTCGACCGGGGGCGGGTGGCGCTGAGCGCCGGGCTGGACTTCGGCGCGGGCGGGGCCGGGCACGCCCGGTTCAACCTGGCCGCCGCGCCGGAGACGATCACCGAGGCGGTACGCCGGATGGCTGCCGCCCTCGGCTGACCGTCGCCAGGACCGCCGGCTCGTTGCCCTGACACCGACGTCAAGGTTTAGCGTCACGGTGGGTCCGAGGCTGGCCGGGGAGGTCACATGTTGATCGGTGAGCTGGCGCGGCAGGCCGGGACGAGCGCCCGGACGCTGCGCTACTACGAGGCGCAGGGGCTGGTCCGGCCCCGGCGATGCGCCAACGGCTACCGCGACTACGACGATACGGAGCTGCGGGTGGTGGGCGAGATCCGGTCGTTGCTCGCGGTCGGTTTCGATCTGGAGGACATCCGCCCGTTCGTGACCTGCCTGCGGGCCGGGAATCCGTCCGGCGACGTCTGCCCCGACTCGATCTCGGTGCTGCGGCGCAAGCTGGCCGAGGTCGATGTCGGACTGGCACGGTTGGCAGGTGTCCGGGAACAGCTGCGGTGCCAGCTCGACCGGGCGCGGGCGGATCGGCGGCGGCGGTGAGGTTCGCGGTCAGTTACAGCACCCCGCTGCACGGCACCGACCCGGACCGGCTCATCGGGTACGCCCAGCACGCCGAGGCATGCGGGTTCGAGGGGTTGTACGTGCCGGAACACGTGGTGCTGTATCCAGGTGCGACGGTCGGGGCGGTCGAGATGCCGCCGTCGCTGCCGTACGCGGATCCGTTGGACCTGCTGGCCTTCGTGGCGGCGGCAACCGACCGGCTGCTGCTCGGCACCGGGGTGCTGCTGCTGCCGTACCACCATCCGGTGGTGCTCGCCAAGCGGCTGGCGACGATCGACGTCCTGTCGAAGGGCCGGATGCGGCTGCTGACCGTCGGACTGGGCGGCCTGCCCGGTGAGGCGACGGCGGTGGGGGTCGACTTCCGTTCCCGTGGCCGACGTGCCGACGAGGCGATCGACGTGCTACGGCTGCTGTGGGGCGGTGACGCCGACGGTGTGTCGTTCCACGGCGAGTTCTTCGACTTCGAGCGGGTGTGCAGCTTTCCGAAGCCGCACGGCGCCACCGCGTTGCCGATTCACGTGGGTGGTTCGAGCCGGGCGGCGGCCCGGCGGGTCGGGCTACGTGGCGACGGCTACTTCCCCGGTGGGCTGTTGACCCCGGACGAGCGGGCGGCACAGTGGAAGCTTGCTCGGTCGGTCGCGACGGAGGCCGGCCGTGACCCTGACGCGCTGGAGTACACCCGGTGGGGGTCGACTGAGCTTTCGGCGCAACGGGTCGAGGCGTACGCGGCGCAGGGGGTGACCCGGATCGTGGTCGGCAGCGGCGCCGACACCCTGGCCGAGCAGCGGGACGACCTGTCCGGTTTCGCCGACCGGTTCGGTCTACGACCGACGAAGGGTGATCAGCGGCTCAGTCGACAGTAGGGTTTCCGACGCTTCGATTGATTACCGGCTATCGGCGGCGCATGCTCACTTCCACTTTGGAGACGACGGCCGCCCCGGCCGGAGCGTCTCCACCATCGAAGGAGGCGTCACCATGCTGAGCCGTGCCCGAAAGCTCCGGCCCGCCCTCGCGTTGCCCGTCGCGGCGACGCTGCTGATCACCATCGCCGCCGTGCCCGCCGCCGCCAACGCCGCCGGTACGGCCGGCGACACATCCGCCGCCGACGACCGGCAGTATGTCGCGCTGGGTGACTCGTACTCGTCCGGGGTGGGCGCCCCGCCGTACACCGACGGCGACTGCGACCAGAGCGCCCACTCGTACGCCGCCCAGTACGCCCGGAACAACCCGCGCCTGTCGTTCGGCTTCTCGGCGTGCAGCGGCGCCACCACCGACGACGTGATCGCGCACCAGCTCGGCTTCCTCGGGCCGGACACGATGCTGGTGACCATCACCGTCGGCGGCGACAACCTCGGCTTCACGACGACATTGAGGAAATGCATCGAGGCGCTGCTCGACAGCACCTGCGAGGACGCTGTGAACAAGGCCCGCGAGTACATCAAGACGACGTTGCCGGGCAAGCTGAAGCAGGTGTACGGCGACATTCTCGCCGCCGCCCCGAACGCCAAGCTGGTGGTCCTCGGCTACCCGCAGTTGTTCGCCCCGTCGTTCTGCTTCGAAGCGCCGCTGGACGCTAACCGACGGGGGTGGATCAACCACGCGGCGGTGCAGCTCAACGAGGCCATCGGGGACACGGCGAAGACGTACGGGGTGTTCGTCCCGGTCGACGCCCTGTTCGACAGGCACCGGGTCTGCGACGACGATCCATGGCTCAACGGCATCACCGCCATCGACGACGCGTTCCACCCGAACCTCGCCGGCTACACCGACGGCTACCTCAAGGCTCTCGACGCCGTCCTCCATCCGGTCACCGCAACCCACTGACGACGACTGACCAGCACCTATACTCCGCTCGGTCGATATGCGGGAACTTCGATCACCGTCCGGCACCGGGCGGTGGCACAGCGGTCACGAGGTGGAGTTCCGTTGCGGGTGCAGGTGCTGGGCCCGGTACGGGTATGGCGCGAGCAGCAGGCACTCGACCCCGGGCCGACCGCCCGCCGGGCGGTGCTCGGGCTGCTCGCGCTCGCCGGCGGGCAGCCGCTGCCCCGCTCGGAGCTGGTCAACGCGCTCTGGCCGGACCAACCGCCGCCGGCGACGTCGACCAACGTCATTCAGACCCACGTCAAACACCTGCGCCGACTGTTCGAACCGGACCGCCCGTCCCGGGCCCCGAGCCTGCTGCTGCCCCAGATCGGTGACGGATACCTGCTGCGGACCTCGGCCGTCACGGTCGACCTGCTGCGGTTCCGGCACCTGGTCGCCGCCGCGCGGCCCGGCGCAGCCGCCCCGCAGCGCGACGCCGAACTGCTCGGCGAGGCGCTGCGGCTGTGGCAGGGGCCGCCACTGGTCGACGTGCCCACGTTGGCCGGTCATCCGAAGGTGGTGGCCCTCGACGGTGAACTGCAGGCTACGTTGACCCGGTACGGCGACCTGATGATCGCCTGCGGCCGGGCGAGCGCCGCACTGCCCTGGCTGACGCAGGCCGCCGCCGCGAAGCCACTCGACGAGGCCCGCCAGGCGCAGCTGATCCGCGCGTACCGGGCCAGTGGGCAGCGGGCCGAGGCGTTCACCGTCTTCCACGACACCCGGGACCGGCTCGCCGACGAACTCGGTGTCGATCCCGGCCCCGAGCTGGTCGCCGCGTACACCGATCTGCTGCGGGCCGACGCGCCGGCCGGGGCGCGTACCGCCAGCGAGCAGGTCTGGCCGCGCCGGGGCCGGCGCCTGGACGCGATCGCGCCGGTGCCGGCGCAGTTGCCGGCCGACGTCGCCGGGTTCACCGGCCGCGCCGCCGAGCTCCGCTGGCTCGACCGGACGATGAGGGCCGCCGGACGCGGCGACGCCGATCCGGGCGCGGTGATCTGCGTGCTGTCCGGCACCCCGGGGGTGGGCAAGACCGCGCTGGCGGTGTGGTGGGCGCACCGGGCCCGCGACCGGTTCCCGGACGGGCAGCTCTACATCGACCTGCGCGGATACGACCCGGAGCAGCCGGTCGAGCCCGGTGCGGCACTGGCCCGGTTCCTGCGGGCGCTCGGCGTGGCGGACGCCGACATGGCGTTGGACGTCGACGAACGCGCCGCCCACTACCGCAGCCTGATGGACGGCCGCCGGATGCTGGTGGTACTCGACAACGCGGCGTCGGTCGAGCAGGTACGGCCGCTGCTGCCCGGTGCCGCCTCCTGCCCGGTGCTGGTGACCAGCCGGGATCCGTTGGCCGGGCTGGTCGCCCGGGAGGGAGCCGGCAGGCGTGGGCTCGGCCTCCTGCCGATCGACGACGCGGTGGCGCTGCTGCGGCGGCTGGTCGGCGACCGGGTCGACGCCGAGCCGCAGGCCGCGGTGACGCTGGCAACGCAGTGCGCCCAGCTGCCGTTGGCGTTGCGGGTCGCCGCCGAGTTGGCGACCGCCCGCGCCGAGCTGAGCCTGACCCGGCTGGTTGACGGGCTCACCGACCGGCGGCGACGGCTGGACATGTTGGACGCCGGCGGCGACCGGCGCACCGGCGTACGGGCGATCCTGTCCTGGTCGTACCAGTATCTGCCGGCCGACGCGGCGCGCGCGTTCCGGCTGCTCGGGCTGCATCCCGGGGCGGACGTCGACGCGGCGGCGGTGGCCGCGCTGGCCGGAACGGATCCGGTGACGGCGGATCGGCTGGTCGACCGGCTGTGCCGGGCGCACCTGGTGGAGCCGGCCGGGCCGGACCGGTACGGCATGCACGACCTGCTCCGGGCGTACGCGGCGGAGCTTGCCGCCGACGTCGACCCGCCGGAGGTCCGCGACGCTGCCGTGACCCGGTTGTTCGACTACTACCTGCGTACCGCCGCCACGGCGATGGACGCGGTGCACCCGGCCGAACGTCACCTGCGGCCGACGGTGCCGCCGACCGGTCCGGACGGTGATCTGACGGAGGTGCGAACCGCGCCGCCGACCACGCCGGGCGGTGCCCCGGGGGCCGCGCGGGTCTGGTTGGAGGTGGAGCGGGCCAACCTGATGGCGGTCACCGCGTACGGTGCGCGGCACGGCCGGGCCCGGCACGCCGTACGGCTGACCGCGCTGCTCTACCGGCATCTGGAATGCGGCGGCCACTATCCGGACGCGATCACCATGCAGGGTCACGGGATCGCTGCCGCCCGCGCGGCAGCTGACCTGGCCGGTGAGGCGAACCTGCTGACCAACCTGGCCGTCGTGCACGACCATCAGGGGCGCCGCCAGCAGGCGGTGGCGCACCTCCGGCAGGCGTTGGCGCTCTACCGCGACGTCGACGAGCCGGCCGGTGAGGCGCGGACCCTGGGCAACCTGGGTGTGGTGCTGGGTGAGCTGGGCGACCGGCGTTCGGCGATCTGTTACATCGGCCGGGCACTGGCGCTACTGCGTAGGCTCGGTGAGCATCACGGGGTGGTCCGGGCGCTCGGCAGCCTGGGTCAGCTGTTCACGGTCGAGGGCCGGCTCGGCGACGCCGCCGGGCAGCTGCGCGAAGGGCTGGTGTTGTGCCGCCGCACCGGCGACCGGGTCGGCGAGGCGATGCTGCTGAACTACGCCGGTCAGCTGCACAACCGCCGTGGCGCCCACCGTGCTGCGGCCCGCTGCCATGCCCTGGCCCGGTCGATCGCCGCCGACACCGGGTCGCGTGGCGTCGAGGCGCTGGCGTTCGACGGGCTCGGTGCGGCGGCGCACGCGGCCGGGCAGCGGGCGCAGGCGCACGGCTACTGGCGTCGCGCGCTGGCGATCTTCACCGAGTTGGGCGCTCCAGAGGCGGCGGCGATCAGCGCCCGGTTGTCGGCGGAACCGCCACGACGTCCACCGTGATCCGTGAGCGTCCGCCGTGATCCGTGAGCGCGCGCCATGGATCCAGTCGTGGTCCAACCGTGGTCCAGACGATCTCGCCAGACTGGCCGCGCTCCGCTGACCTGCGGGGTCACCGCTGGCCACCCTGGCCGCCAGTTGAAGGAGATCCTGTTGAAACAGATGCGCTACCGCCGTTGGTTGGCCGCGGCCGCCGCGGTCGTGGTCACCGTGCCGCTGGGGGCCCGACCGGCACAGGCGTTCGACATCTCGTCGGTCATCGCCGCCGCCAAGAGCGCCTACGAGCTGTACAAGGAGTACAAGCAGGGGGCGTCGCTCGACCAGTCCACCACCAAGATCATCAACACCATCAACGGCGCCAAGGTGGAGATCCTCGCCCAGATCGACCGGATCGCCACCGCACAGGCCAAGGCCTGCGCGCGCAGCGCCATCATCGACTTCGACGACATCAAGACCTTCACCCGGGACAACCTTCAGGCGTACGCCCGGGACACCACCGCCTGCGTCACCCTGATCGACAGTCTGCTCGAAGTCGTCACCGACGAAGCCTCCGCCGACCAGCTCGGCTTCACCCTCAACACGGTCGGCCCGCTGGCCCTGACCGCCCGGGCGCACGCCGGGCTGAGCACCAGAGGGCTGCTCGAACTGACGATCGGCAGCAACAACACGGTGCTGTCCGCTCTCGCCCCGAACTGCACCACCAACCTGCTCGGGCTCACCGGCATCCCGCAGTCCGGCAAGATCTACCGGTGGGAGACCCGGTGCGTGGCCTACAACAATGTCGTCGCGGTCACGACCAAGAAGATGTACTACCCGCCGACCAGCAACCCGTGGGACATCCCCGGGACCACCGCCACCGCGATGCGCAACACCAGCCACGCCGAGGCGCGGGCGGTGCTGCCGATCCTGATGTCGACGCCGAGCTGACCGGCTGAGCGTCGACCGCAGTCGATCATCGATCCGGACGTTCCGGGCCGGCGTCACCGCCGGTGCGGAACGCCCGACCACGCGGGCGGCGACCAAGGCTTTGTGTTACCCATTTTCGCAGCTCAGCACGGGTGCGGATCTGGTAGCGACCGGCAGGCAGCGCAGCAGGCGGTCGGCCCGGACACCGAGATCGTGGTCCGCAACCTGCGCGGGGTGCCGCCGAGTGCGTACATCGCCGCCGACGACCTGCTCTACAGCCCGCTGCTCGGCGAGGTGTGCGCCGGCGCCGACGACGGTTTCGACGCGATCGCCGTCGCCTGTGCCTCCGACCCAGCGGTACGCGAGGCCAAAGCGCTGGTTGACGTTCCGGTGACCGGGCCTCCCACCACAAGACCAACAACAGTCACCGGCGTCGACATCCCCACACCCTACCGCAGGGCGAAAAGTCCACATTCTACCGAGCGTAGACTCCCCCCTACGCCTCGGCGCAACGGAAACCGTGATCGCGAGCTGGGCACTTTCCAGGATGGTGAAAGTTTATGATCAGGGAGCCCTTTTCATGCTGCGTAGCGGTCGGTCTCGACGTGGTGCAGAACGAGGATGGCCTGCACGATCGCGGTCGCTCGCCGTGGACAGCAGCGCAGCTTGGCCAGGATCTTCCAGGCCTTGAGGGTGGCGATTGCGCGTTCACCGCGGGCGCGGATCTTCGCGTGGGCGCGGTTGATGGCCTTCTGCCGGCGTGACAGCTTCGGGCGGAAGCGGCGTCGCTTGAACGGAGTGCGCACGCTGCCGCGGGCTCCTTGGTAGCCCTTATCGGCGAAGGTCATCACGTCCGCCCTGGTCAGCGCATCGATAATGCCGTAGGTCCTGGCTGCGGTCAGGTCATGAACCGAACCGGGCAGCGCCGGTGAAGCCCAGACGAGCCGGCCAGCGGCATCGGCGATGACCTGCACATTCACGCCGTGGTGCTTGTGTTTCCCAGAGTAGTAGGGTCGCTGGTCGGCGACCCGATCGATCGGAATCAGGGTGCCGTCCAGGATCGCGTACGCCAGTCGGCGGATCCGTACCATGGCGGTGGCCAGGTCATCGGCGGCCGTCGCGAGCAGGGCTATCGCTTCCTGGACGTAGCGCCAGGCGGTGGCGACGCCGATCTCGAAGCCGGCCGCGAGTCGGGTGTAGGTGTCGCCGTTGCGCAGATGGGCCAGGGCGAGCAGCGCCTGCCGGCCGGGTTCGAGGCGCCGCCACCGCGATCGGCGCTGCTTACGGTGGCTGCGGATGCGTTCGGCCAGGTGGTTCAGGGTGCGGCTGGACAACGAGATCGTGGCGGGGTAGGACAGCATGGCGAGGCTCCCGGTCGGGGCTTCGAGTCTTGGTCGACAGCTGTCCTACCTGGAGCCTCGCACCCATCGATCAGCGGGCCTACCGCATCCGCCCTGAGCTGCAAGATCAGCTTGGAAAAGGCTCAGGGCACTGGAATCGGTATCGAGGATACCGAAGTCCATCAAGATAGTACATATCGATCGCATACTCGAACATAGGCCCGTGTTCGATAAGCGCCTCCAAGAATCCAGCCAGTCGATCACGCTCAGTAGTCAGATCAGGATCGAACAACACTCGCTGCGTCCAGGGCAGTGCCACCTGGATCATCAAATCGAAGTCACTGACTCTATCGAGTGGCTCCAGCACAGGAAGTGACGAGTGGAGGTGCCGGCAAGCCAACTCCACTAGACTGGGACGACAGAATGGCATCGCAAGCCAGAGAAGGTCACCGAGGGCCCCAAAGCTCCACGGCATCGGGATTTGCGGGTCAGCACCCAAAGATGGAACGGCGATCCACTCCACACAATCACGCTCAGGCGCGCCGCCGGCCACTCAAGCCACCCCTCGACGTCGGCTGCCACACGAGGACAGTCGACCAACAAGCGGTAGACTTGAGTGACCATTGAAGTTATCTCAACAACGAATTGGTTGTTGAATGGTGCGACACGCGCATAAGAGGCAAAAGCGACGATTCTTGTAGGACGTGAGGTCCTCCGATAAACCGGTCTCACCACAAGAATCCGTCACCAGAAGGACCCCACGTGATCACTTATCGTGCCGCACTCGACGTCCCGAGGGAACTCGTCGCCTACGTGGCGAGCCTGCTCCGCGCCCACCGATGCACCCTGGGAACATGCAAGGGCACCCGCCTGCTCACCTGCTGGCGGCAAGCGGTGTTCGGCCTGGTCTGGTTCCGTGACCGTGGCGTGGACATCCCCCAACTCGGCACCGGATTCGGGCTGTCCCGGCCAACCTCCTACCGCTACCACAACGAGGTCCTGACGGTGCTGTCCGCGCAGGCGCCGGACCTGAACACCGCCCTCGACCGGGTCGAGGCCGAGGGCTGGTCCCACCTGATCCTGGACGGCAAGATCGTCGACAGCGACCGGTACGCGGAGAAGACGGTCAGCCGCAAGGGCGAGACCATCGACGCCTACTACTCCGGAAAGACCCACGGCTTCGGCGGCAACATCCAGGCGCTGATACGCCCCGACAGTTTCCCGATATGGGTCTCCGGTGTCGCTCCCGGCTCGGTCCACGACCTGCGTGCCGCTCAGGAGACCGTCCTCGGCGCGCTCTACGCGGCGGCCGCCCGCGGCCTGCCCACCCTCGCGGACTCCGGGTACGAAGGAGCAGGTCGCGGCGTCCACACCCCGGTGAAGAACCCGGCCGGTGGGCACCGGCTCCACGTCGACAACCGCACCTACAACACGCTCCTGCGGGCGATGCGGTGCCTCGGCGAACGCGGATTCGCGCTGTTGAGCCAGAGATGGCGTGTCCTGCAGGGCGTCACCACCCCGCCGACGAAGATCGGCGATATAGCCAGAGCGGCCCTCGTGCTACTCCACTTTGAACATGGATACATATCTCGTTGAGATAACTTCACTGAACTCACTTTCGGTCTTCGCATTGATTAGGCTACGAATCTTGTCAGGCATGCCGAACCTGGAACGTGACTGGATAGGTGCGTGGGACCTTGGAATACCGCAAGCGCGCGAGGTGGGTCAGGCGGTTGTGGGAATCCAGGGGCTGCCGGCGGCGGGAGTGTCAAGTAGTTGTACACACCCGCAAGTGTTTGTTCCGGGGATCGACGCCGCACCGCTACGCGGCACGCCACCGAGCAGGTTAATCCCGCCCAGCGAAGCCGCCGAGAATGTCATCGATAGTTGTCAACATGCGTGCATGGCTTGACGGCAACCCAAGTGTACCACAACAGACCTGTAAACCCAACGGCAACTCTCCGCACAGGAACGGGTGCCGCTCAGGTGGCTGCCCTGCCGCACAAACCCATGACTCGATCAGCCACCGGTGGGCACGAGAAGGGACGGGTTTTGGACGCCATAACGGTTACCGAATCGCATTAGCGCCCCCTCGGAACTCAAGTCATTCAAGACGGACTTCACAGCCGACACTGCCGGTAGCTGCATATGGCCGGACGTCTCCATAAATAGCAATACGTCGTGAGCGGAAAAGACGTCGCCTTGGCCGGTATCACCGCTGTCGAAATGCGCCTGACCTCCAGACTGAACCACTACCGTGTAGCCGATTCCGTGGACGAAGTATTCCAACCCACTCAGCGTGCGACCCTCGCGAGCGTTTCGTCCCCTCAGTACGGCAGAGACGATATCTGCCGCGGAAGCAACTGCGAAGGTGCGCTCGATTTCCTGCTTGGCCTGCACAAACGAGGCCAGAACGCGCACCACGGCCTCTCGGACCTCGATAGCCATAACCGCCCCTACCTCAACTTGTATGGATTGAGACGATTCCCCATAAAGGACTGCGCAGAACGAATCACGTCGTCCATATCGGCATAACCCCTAAATCCTCCGGTCGCGAGCTGATCCGTGACATCCTGGATCGGAACCCTCCCCAGGCCAGCCCGCCTAGCCGCATCGAGACGGTGATGGCCGTCAACCACATACATTTCGTCACCGTTCCTCGCGATAGAAATCGGGCCGCTTTCTTCCCAATCAAAGGTGCCGTCACGCATCTGGTTCCGCATACTCGCAACCTTCTTCGAAGACGAGTCCCCAGAAATTGGATGAGTTGGCCTGAGATCATCTGGGCTAGCGGTGCAGTTGTGTACCAACACCGGCACGTTGCCGGCGAGCACATAGTACGTGTGGATGTCGGCGACGGTGAGGTTGTGGACCGTGGCGGGCTGCTGGTAGGCGAGGATGTCGATGACCCGCAGGCGGGAGCCGTCCGGAGCCAGTAGCTCGTCACCAGGCCGCAACGTGCTGGCGTCACGCCACGTCGCCTGGCTGGCCACCCAGAACGGGTGGCCGTCGGTAGCGGTAATGGCCTGAGACTCTTGTCCGTCGCCGACCGCGACGGTGATCTCGACCAGGTCCTTGTCGCCGGTGCCCTCGATCGTCGCGGTTACAGCCTTGACTGCTGTCTCACCGGTCTCCGGGTCGCTCGCCACCACCCGGTCGCCGATTTCGACGTCCTCGATCGGCTTATGCGAACCGTCCGCCAACAACACGAGCGTACCTGGGACGAAGCTGTTCCCCGTTTCGCATTTGTCCGGTTGCTCAGACAGCGGTCCGCCACCGCGAAGTCGACCGAACTATAAGGGCTTTGAACGATCGGCGTAAATGCCCGTCACAAGCTGCAACCACAAAGCGGACACGGCGCACCCATCCGACGCCAACGGGTAACGAACAGTGAGCACAACGAACAACTACACAGCGCTACGACCCCGAAGCCCTCCTCCACGAGGTCCGGTCGGGGTTCCAGTTGGGGCGGTTAGTTCGATACCATCGAACAAGAATCGGCGCGGCCCGGCGGGCGGTCCGCGCGGGGGGTCACGGGAGGTCCGGTGCGCAGGTCTGATCGCGTCGTCGCCGACGGCGACGCACGCCAGGATCTGGTCGGCGCCCGGATGCGCCAGTTCCGCAAGGAGCAGGGGCTGACCCTGCGCGGTCTGGCCAGCCGCGCCAACCTGTCGATCGGGTTCCTGTCCCAGGTCGAGCGGGGTGTCTCGTCGATCGGGCTGACCGCGCTCAACAGCGTCGCCGCCGCCCTGGACCGGCCGGTCGCCGAGTTCTTCAGCGCGGAGCCGACCGAAACCGCCGAGGACCCGCAGGGCAGCCTGCCGGTGCACTTCACCCTCACCCGGGCCGACAACGGCGCCACCGAGTACGTCTCCGGCCAGCAGACCTACCGGATGCTCTCCGACCGTGGCCCCAACCTGGTGCTGGAGCCGATGCTGGTGCACATCGCGCCGGGCGGGCGCCGCGAGGAGGCGTACGGGCACTTCGGCGAGGAGTTCGCGTACGTGGTCAGCGGCGAGTTGCTGTACGAGGTCGACGGGGTGGAGCACCGGCTCTACCCGGGCGACAGCCTGCACCTGCGGTCCAGCACCCCGCACCGGCTGTACAACGACACCGACCAGGTGACCACTGTCGTGTCGGTGGTCACCCCACGGCTGTTCTGACCGCCGCACTGCCCACTAGTGGGCAACATGTTCACTGACACGTAATAATTTCGGGCCGGCTGACCGGATCCGGCCCGTCACCGGCCCAGGACCCGGTCCACCTGCGTCATCGTCGCCTGCCAGATCGGGGCGGCCGGGTCGATCACCGAGAAGTGGTCGCCCGGCTGCTCCAGCCAGCCCGGGTCTTCCCCGGCGGCCCGCGCCGCCGCCACGTACCGGCGGTTGAAGTCGATCAGGTCGAGGTCGTCGCCGGCACCCTGGACGATCAGCTGCGGCACCCTGATCGGCAGCCGGGCCATCGGATCCGAGGCGGCGTACACCTGCGGCACAGTGTCGCGGCCACCGCCGAGCGCGGCGGCGACCGCGCCGGTGCCGACCTGCCGCCGGTCCCCTTCGGCCAGGTCCAGCACCCCGGCCAGGGAGACCGCCAACGCCACCGGCACCGGGCCGCCGTCGGCGGCCAGCCGCACCGCCAACTGCCCGCCGGCGGAGTGGCCGAACACCGCGACCCGGTCCAGGTCGAGCAGACCGTCCGGCACCGCGCCGCCGGTCAGCTCGGGCAGGTTGGCCAGCACCGCCAGCCCGGTCGCCACGTCGGCGGTGGTGGCCGGCCAGCCGTGCCGGTCCGGCCGGCGGTACTCCAGGTTCCACGCCGCGTAGCCCCGGTCGGCCAGGTCGACGGCGAGCGCGTCCATCAGGTCCGCCGCCCAGATCGACCGCCAGAAACCGCCGTGCAGCAGCACCGCCACCGGCAACGGCCCGGCGGACACATCAGGCGCATCGGCCGGTAGCCGCAGCTCGCCCCACTGCTCCGGGTCCTGCCCGTACGCGATCCGTCGCGCCGGGCGGCGCAGCCGGTGCACGGCGTGCCGGATCGCCCAGGCCAGCCCCCACACGCCCCGACCCGACAGATGGACCGAGCCAGGACCGGTCGGCTGCGGGTCGGTCACCTGCGGGTCGTAGTGGACGGTGCGTCCCGCCCAGCGGCCGTCGGCGGTCAGCAGCGCCCGTACCGCCGGGTCCGGGCCGGGCAGCAGCACCACCGCGCGCCCGCCGACGCTGCCGGCCCCGTCGAGCAGGCCGCGGACCTCGGCGGCGTCGGCGGCGACCACGAAGTCGCCGACCACGCCGAGGCCGGCCGTCTCGGCGACGACCAGGCCCCGCAGCAGTTCCGGGTCGACGGTCAGCCCCGGGCCGGCGACGACCAGTACACCGTCGACTGTCATCGGGAAGCCTCCCTACGTAGCAGCGGCAGCACCGCGCTGCCGAGCAGCTCCACGCCACGGTCGTCGGTCAGCCCGTGCGGGGTGCCGAACTCGACCCGGCGCACCCCGGCGTCGATCAGCGCCTGCGCCTGGGCGGCGACCTGCTCCGGGGTGCCGGAGAAGGCGAACCGGTCCAGCAGGTCGTCGGGCACCAGCCGGCCGGCGTCGACGTCGCGGCCGGCCGCCACCAGCGACTTCACCCGCGTCAGCAGCTCGTCCGGCACGGTCACCGTCGGGTCCAGGTCGGCGACCACCGCCAGGTACATCGCCACCTCGGTGCGGGCCTTCGCCCGGGCCGCCGCGCCGTCGGTGTCCACCACGGTCACCGCTCCGAACACGATGCCGACGTCGTCGACGGACCGGCCGGCGGCGTCGGCACCGGGGCGCAGCCGGTCGCGGATCACCGGCACCATGTCCGGGTTGGCGCTGCCACCGACCTTGATCTCGTCGGCGATCCGGCCGGCGAGCGCGGCACCCCGTGGCCCCCAGGCGCCGAGCAGCAGCGGCGGGTCCGGGCGGTGCACCGCGTACCGCAGGGCGGTGTCCGGGGCCAGCCGGAACACCCTGCCGTCGAACCCGGACCGGTCGCCGCGCAGCAACCGACGGATCACCTCGGCGGCCTCGGCGAGCACGGTCAGCGGACGCGGCTGCTCGATGCCGACCGCACCGAGCCAGGTGCCACGGGCCAGCCCCAGGTAGGCCCGCCCGTGCGAGGCCAGGTCGAGCGCGGCGAGCTGGCCGGCGATCTCGTACGGCGCCATCGAGTACGGGTTGAGGCAGGCGGTGCCGAGCCGGACGCGCTCGGTGGCGGCGGCCATCTCCAGCAGCGGGAAGATCGGCGGCTGGTACATCAGGTCACCGAAGACGCTCAGCACGTCGAAGCCGTACGCCTCGGCGGCGCTGGCCAGCCGGGCGTAGTCGCCGGCGCGTTTGTCGCTCTGCAGTCCGAGTCCAATTTCCACAGCCACGCGAGCCTCCGATGATTCAGGTCAGGTCGGCCGAGTTCATCCGTCGCTTGCAGGTCCGTTCGACCCGCATGACCAGGCCCTCCTCCGGGTCCGGGCAGGCGAACAGGGTGTCGCGTTCCAGCCAGTCCCCCGGCGGCATGTCGCGCTGCTTGGCGGCCAGGAACGGCAGCACCGACGCGAGCGCGTACACGCAGAAGTGCTTCCCTTCCGGGATCTTCAGGTGCGCGCTGTCGGTCAGGTCGAAGTGATCGCCGACGGCCATCCCGCAGACCGACCGGCCGGCGATCCGGTCCACACTGACCCGCAGGTCGTAGACCTCCATGTCACCGCCGCCGGTCATGTCACCGCCGTCGGTGCCGGCAGTCTGGTCGCTCATCGTTGCTCCCTCGGGTCGATCCGGACGATGATCTTTCCGGTGGTGCGCCGGTCGGCCAGGTCGGCGAGCGCGGCCGGGGTGCCGGCCAGGTCGACGACCCGGTTCACCGGGGGCCGGACCGTGCCGGCCGCGATCAGCTCGAAGATCCGCTGGTACGCCTGGGCGACCGCGTCCGGGCGGGTCCACGGGTACGTCGAGCCCCAGGAGAGCCCGACCAAGGTGTGGTTGCCGGCGATCAGCCGCATCGGGTCCACCGGCGGCGGGTCGCCACCGGCGGCGCCGACCGCGACGAGCCGGCCCTCGAACGCCAGGCAGTCCAGCGACCGGGTGAACACGTCACCGCCGACCGGGTCGACGACGACGTCCGCGCCGGCGCCGCCGGTGGCGTCGCGTACCGCCTCGACGAAGTCGCCGGCCAGGTAGTCGATCGCGACGTCGGCGCCGTTGTCGCGGCACAGCGCGGTCTTCGCCGGCCCGCCGGCGGTGCAGATCACCCGGGCACCACGGGCGGCGGCCAGCTGGGTGGCGGCGACGCCGACGCCACCGGCTCCGGCGTGCACCAGCACCGTCTCACCAGGCCGGACCGCGGCGCGGTCCAGTGCGAACCAGGCGGTCTGGTAGGTGACCGGGACGGCGGCGGCCACGACCGGGTCGATCTCCGCCGGACGCGGTACGGCGAGCGCCGCGTCGATGGTGACGGTCTCGCCGAGCGCGCCGTGCGGCAGCGCCGGGCAGGCCACCACGTCGGTGTCGGCGAGCGCTTCGGCGCCGGCGCCGGTGGCCACGACCCGGCCGGCCAGCTCGACCCCGGGAGTGAACGGCGGCGCCGGGCGCACCGGGTAGCTGCCCCGGCAGAGCATCACGTCGAGGAAGTTCAGCCCGACCGTGGCGACGGCGATCCGGACCTGGCCAGGGCCGGGTGGCGGGTCGTCGGGCAGGTCGGCGACGGTGAGCACCTGGTCGGGTTCGCCGTACCCGGTGGCGATCAGCCGTCTCATGCCGGACCGCCGGCCGGTTCGAGAGCCGGTCCCGTCGGGTGGCGGACCAGTTCGGAGTGGTGGTGCACGATCCGCCAGCCGTCGTCGGTGCGGCGCAGCACGTCGGTGACCCGGCTGTGTTCGGCTGGGCCGCCACCGGTCGGCACCGCGACCAGCACGTAGCGGGCCACTGCGGCATCGCCCCACACGTCGATCCGCAGGTCCTCGGGGGCCAGCCGGTCCAGCACCGGCCGGGCTCCGGCGGCGTCGCGCTGGGACCGGTAGGCGTCCAGCTGGTCGCGGGTGCGCAGCGGGCCAGGCAGGTGGGTCTCCCAGGTGGTCACGTCGGCGTGCAGGTGCCGGTCGAAGCGAACCCGGTCGCCGGCGAGGAACGCGTCGTACATGTCGCCGATCGCGGCGGCGATCGCGGCGGTCTCCTGCTCGGACATTCTGCTCCTCACGTCGTTCACCAGGCGGTCCAGCCGGCGCGGTCGTCCCGGACCACCCGGCCGCCGGACATCACCCAGCGCACCCCACGGAACGCCGACGTGTCGGCGACCGGGTCGGCGTCCATCGCCACCAGGTCGGCGTACTTGCCGGTCTCGACGGTGCCGAGGTCGGCCTCGGCGCCGAGCCAACGGACCGGGCCGAGGGTGCCCGCGTACAGGGCACGGGCCGGTCCGATGCCGCTCTCCGACAGGTATTCCAGCTCCCGCACCGAGGCGTTGGTGCCCTCGAAGGACCAGAACGGCGGCATGTCGCTGCCGAGCAGCACCTCCACCCCGGCGGCGAGGGCCATCGCGTAGCTCTCCAGGTGCCGGGGGCCGGCACCGAGCGAGCGGCACTGCATCCATTCCGGTACGCCGAGTTCGTCGAAGAACTCCTTGCACCGGGTGACCAGCAGGGTCGGCACCAGCGCGGTTCCCCGCTGCGCCATCCGCGCCGCCACCTCCTCGGTGAGCTGGTAGCCGTGTTCGACGCAGTCCAGCCCCAGCTCGACGGCCTCGCCGATGACCGGTGCCGGGCCGGCGTGCGCGGTGACCTTGCGCCCCCAGGCGTGCGCGGTGTCGATGACGGCGGCCATCTCGTCGGGGAACAGCTGCCGGGTGTGGATCGACTCGTGTTCGCCGGCGATCCCGCCGGAGATCATCACCTTGATCAGGTCGGCACCGGCCCTGATCTGGCTGCGTACGCCGCGCCGGAACCCGTCGGCCCCGTCGCATTCCAGGGTGTCGGTGCTCTCGTGGCCGTGCCCGCCGGTGCAGACCAGGGCGCGGCCGGCGGTGAAGATCCGTGGCCCGGTGACCCGGCCGGAGGTGATCGCCCGGCGCAGCGCGAAGTCGGCGTGGTCCTTCTCTGCCACGCAGCGGACCGTGGTCACCCCGCAGAGCAGGGTGCGCCGGGCCCCGTCGGCCATGTAGAGGGCCAGCTCGTGCGGGGTCAGGTCCTTGACGCTCTGCCCGCCGGCACCGGGCAGCGACAGCGACAGGTGGGTGTGCATGTTGGTCAGCCCGGGGGTCAGGTACGCACCGCCGAGGTCGATCTCGGTGACGTCGGTTTCGGCGCGGGCGGCGTTGGTCACCTCGGCGGCCGGTCCGACGGCGGCGATCCGGTCGCCGCGTACCCAGACGGCGGCGTCGGTGACCGGGCCGACGCCGTCGAGGACGCGGGCGTCGACGACGGTGCAGTTGGTCAGGACGGTGTCGACCGGTCCGGGGCGGGTGGCGGCGCTCATGCCGGCGTCCGGTCATCGGGGGTGGTCATCGCGGGCCTCTCTGCGGGTGCGGGGACGGGGACGCCGTCGACGTCGCGGGCGGCGGCCGGTGGCACGTAGCCGTAGACGTCGCGGGCGGCCGCCGGTGACACGTAGCCTTCGGCGACGTCGGCGCGGACCGCTTCCGGGTCGCGTCGGCGCGGGTCACCGTGCCCGCCGCCACCGGCGGTGAGCAGCGTGACCCGGTCGCCGGGTGCGACCGGCGTGCGTCTGGTGCTGACCCGCCGTTCCCGGTCGGTGCCCGGGTGGACGATCACCTGGATCGGGTCGGGACGCCCGCCGCCGTCCAACGCCCACGGCGCCGACCTGGTCTTCTTCACCACGGACAGGAATTCGCCGGCGGTGGCGAACCGGATGTCGCGGCGCAGCCCGGGTCCGCCCCGGTGCCGGCCGGCGCCGCCGGAGTCGGTGCGGATCTCCAGCCGTTCGAAGAACATCCCGGTCCGGGCCTCGAGCACCTCGACCGGGGTGTTGCGGGCCTGGGTCTGGCACAGATGGTTGGCCGGGCCGATGCCGTCGTGGTCGGGCGAGGCACCCCAGCCGACCGGGTCGTTGTTGCTGACCGCGTAGAGCTGGCCGGTGTCGGGGTGGGTGCCGACCATCATGAACCCGGGCACGTCGCCACCGGACGAGGCGGCCAGCCGGTCCGGCATGCCCTGGGCCAGCGCCCGGTAGATCAGCTCCATCGCCACCGTGCCGGTCCACTGGGTGAACGTGGCGGCCGGGTAGACGGCGTGGAACAGGCTGCCCGGTTCGGCGACCACCCGCAGCGCGGTGAAGTGCCCGGCGTTGGTCTGCTCGGTCGGTGTGGTGAGCGCCTTGAACGCGACCCGGGCGGTGGCGATGGTCGACCCGTACGGCAGGTTGACCGGTCCGGCGACGGCGGGTGACGACCCGGTGAAGTCCACCGTGCAGGTGCCGTCGGCGATGGTGACGGTGACCTGCATCCGGATCGGATCGTCGGTGATGCCGTCGTCGTCGAGCCAGTCGACGGCGGTCCAGGAGCCCTGCGGCAGCGCGGCGAGCGCGTCGGCGGTGGACGCTTCGGCAGCGGCGATCGCGGTGTCGACGACCGTGGCGACGGTGGCCGGGCCGAACCGTTCGACCAGCTCGATCAGCCGGCGCTCGCCGGTGCGCAGCGCCGCGACCTGGGCGTGCAGGTCGCCGATGACCAGTTCCGGCATCCGCGAGTTGAAGCGGATCAGCTCGATGATCTCGGGCACCGGCTCGCCCCGGCGGAACACTTTGGTGCCGGGGAAGATGACGCCTTCCTGATGCATGTCGGTGGAGTCGAGCACGTAGCCCGGGTCCTTGGCCCCGAGGTCCATCCAGTGCGCGCGCACGCACAGGAACCCGATCAGCGGGCCGTCCCCACCGGAACTGTCTGGCAGGAAGACCGGGGCGAACAGGGTGGCGTCGTAGGCGTGCGCCGCGTTCCAGTACGGGTAGTTCAGCAGCACGATATCGCCGGGGTGCAGGTTCTCCCGGCCGACGTACTCGACGCCCTTGCGGATCGAGTAGTCGTTGGCGCCCAGGAACCGGCTCAGCCCGGTGGACTCGGCGACCAGCCGCAGCCGGGCGTCGTAGATGGAGATGCCGAAGTCGTACACCTCGTAGATGACCGGGTTGAACGCGGTGCGCACCAGCGCGGAGCGCATCTCCTCGGCAGCGGCCACCAGGTAGCTGCGCACCACCTCGGTCGCCGCACCGTCCACCCTGGAAGTATCAGTCATCGACGTCGACCCCGTACACCTCGCGGGCGGCGGCCGGCGACACGTAGCCTTCGGCGACGTCGGCGCGGACCGCCTCGGGGTCGCGGTCGCGCGGGTCGCCGTGCCCGCCGCCACCGGCGGTGAGCAGGGTGACCCGGTCACCGGGCACCACCGGTGTCCGTTTCGTGCTGACCCGCCGTTCCCGGTCGGTGCCCGAGAAGACGATCACCTGGTTCGGGTCCGGCTGCGCGCCGCCGTCGAGCGCCCAGGGCGCCGACTTCGTCTTCTTGATCACCGACAGGAACTCGCCCGGGGTGACGAACCGGATGTCACGCCGCAGTCCCACGCCGCCCCGGTGCCGACCGGCGCCGCCGGAGTCGGTGCGCATCTCGAACCGTTCGAAGAACATCCCGGTCCGGGCTTCCAGAACCTCGATCGGGGTCATCCGCCCGGTGCTGCCGGAGACGTGGGTGGCGGCGTTCATCCCGTCGTGTTCCCGGGTTCCACCCCAGCCGACCGGGTCGTTGTTGCTGACCGCGAAGAGCTGGCCGGTGTCCGGGTGGATGCCGACCATCATGAACCCGGGCACGTCCCCGCCGGACGAGGCCGGCAGCCGGTCCGGCATGCCCTGGGCGAGTGCCTTGAGAATCAGCTCGACGGCGACGATGCCGGTCCACAAGGTGAACGTCGGCTGCGGGTAGACGGCGTGGAACAGCGTGCCCGGCTCGGCCTTGACCCGCAGCGGCGCGATGGTGCCGGCGTTCGACGGCTGGTCCGGTGAGGTCAACGACTTCAGGATCACCTTGCAGATCGCCTCGGTCGCCCCGTACGGCATGTTGATCGGGCCGGGCACCGCTGGCGACGACCCGGCGAAGTCGACGGTGAAAGTGCCGTTGGCGATGGTGACGGTGACCTGCATCTTCACCGGCTCCTCGGTGATGCCGTCGTCGTCGACCCAGTCGGTGGCGGTCCACGAGCCCTGCGGCAGCGCGGCGAGGGCGGCCCGGCTGCGGGCCTCGCCGTCGGCGATGATCGCCTCGACGGCGGCGGCCACCGTGGGCCGGCCGAACTTCGCCAGGATCTCCAGGAACCGCCGCTCGCCGGTGCGCAGCGCGGCGATCTGCGCGTGCAGGTCACCAAGGACCTCGGCCGGCATCCGCGAGTTGAACCGGATCAGCTCGTGGATCTCGTGCACCGGCTCACCCCGGGACACCACCTTCGTACCGGGGAAGATCAGCCCTTCCTGGTGCATGTCGGTGGAGTCGAGCACGTACCCCGGATCCTTGGCGCCCAGGTCCATCCAGTGCGCCCGGACGCAGAGAAACCCGACCAGGTCGCCGTCGGCGTCCGGGTCGGCGTCGGCCGGGTCCGGCATGAACACCGGGGCGAACAGGGTGGCGTCCGAGGCGTGCGCCGCGTTCCAGTACGGGTAGTTGAGCAGCACGATGTCGCCCCGGTGCAGGTTCTCCCGGCCGACGTACTCGACGCCCTTGGCGAGGGAGAAGTCGTTGGCGCCGAGAAAGAACGTCAATCCGGTCGCTTCGGCGATCAGCCGCAGGTCGGCGTCGTACATCGACATGCCGAAGTCGTGCACCTCGTAGATCACCGGGTTGAACGAGGTACGGATCAACGTGGCCCGCATCTCCTCGGCGGCGGAGATCAGGTAGCTGCGCACCACCTCGGCGGTGGCTCCGTCCAGCGTGCTCACTTCGCCTCCTCCAGGGTCACCAGCAGGTAGCCGTGCGGGTCGACCTCGATGTGCTGCCCGCTGGGCACCACCGTGGTGGAGGTGCCCTCGTCGACCAGGGCCGGCCCGGCGAACCGGTCCCCCGGGGCCAGCTTCGCCCGGTCGTAGACGGCGAACGACGCCACCTCACGGGTGCCGAAGTCGAAGGCGTCGCGGCGGCCGAGCAGCGCCCGGGTCGGGTCGCCGTCGCCGGCCGGCGGGCGGACCAGCTCCGGGCGGGTGGTCCGCCCGATGCCGCGCACCCGCAGGTTGAGGATCTGCAGCCGGTTGCTCATCGCGTGGCCGTACCGGGTGCGGTGCAACTCCTCGAACGCGGCCCGGACCGCGTCGCGGTCCAGCTCGGCGCCGACGGTGACGATCAGGGTGTGTTCCTGACCGAGGTAGCGCAGCTCCAGCTGGCGTTCCAGCACCGCCGAGCCGGCGTCGACGCCCTGCTCCACCAGGGAGCCGACCGCCTCGGCCTCGACCTCGACGAACATCGCCTCCAGCGCGGCCAGGCCGACGCTGCCCTCCGGGGCGTCGGCGTCCAGGGTGGCCAGCACCGTACGGGAGAAGTCGTCGACGATGTCGGCCGACAGCATCCCCCAGGCGGAGAAGCCGGACGGGGCGAACGGCACCACCACCTCCCGGATGCCCATTTCGCGGGCCAGCAGCGGGGCCAGCAGCGGGCCGGCGCCACCGAAGGCGAGCAGCGAGAAGACCCGGGGGTCGTGGCCACGTTCCACGGTGATCTGCCGGACCGCGCCGACGGTGCGGGCCAGCAACACGTCGTAGATTCCGGCCGCGGCGGCCGTCGGGCTCAGCCCCAGCGGGGTGGCGATCTGCTCGTCGAGCGCCGCCTGCGCCGCCTTGGCCTGCAGACCCATGGTGCCGGCGAGGAACCGGTCCGGGTCGACGTAGCCGAGCACCACCGAGGCGTCGGTGACGGTCGGCCGCTGCCCGCCCCGGCCGTAGCAGACCGGCCCCGGGTCGGCGCCGGCGCTCTGCGGGCCCACCTTCAGCAGCCCTCGGTCCAGCCAGGCGATGGAGCCACCGCCGGCGCCGATGGTGCGGATGTCGTACGTCGGGATCAGCAGCGGGAAGTGTTCCAGCTGCGCCTCGTACGCGGCGACCGGGCTGCCGGCCTCGATCACGCAGGCGTCCAGCGACGTCCCGCCGATGTCGAAGGTGAGCAGATTGTCCCGGCCCAGCGCGCCGGCCAGGTAGGCGGCGCCGACGATGCCGCCGGCCGGGCCGGACAGCACGGTGTGCGTCGGCGACTTCTTGGCCGTCGTCGAGGTCATCGACCCGCCGCCGGACCGCATGATCAGGAACCGGCCGGCGAAGCCCCGGGCGGCCAGCCCGGACTCCAGCTCGTCGACGTAGCGTTCGAAGATCGGCCGGATGTACGCCTCCAGCACGGTGGTGCTGGTCCGCTCGTACTCGCGGTGCTCGCGCACGATGTCCGTCGACACCGAGACGCTGACCTGCGGGTACGCCTCGCGGATGAGCGCGGCGGCGGCGCGTTCGTGGCTCGGGTCGACGAACGAGTGCAGGAAGCAGACCGCGATCGACCCGACCCCCTGCTCCTCGACCAGGGTGCGGGCGGCGGCCCGGACACTGTCCGGGTCCAGTTCGGTCACCACCCGACCCCGGTAGTCCAGCCGGCCGGTCACCCCGGCGGTGTACCGCCGTTTGACCAGGCTCTCCGGCCGCTGGTACTGGAAGTCGTACATGTGGTCGGCGGGCACGTTGCCCCGGCCGAGCAGGAAGACGTCCCGGAAGCCCTCGTTGGTGATGATGCCGGTGGCCCCGCCCCGGCGCTCCAGCACCGCGTTGAGCCCGAGCGTGGTGCCGTGGATGAACAGCTCCACCTGGGACAGGTCGGTGCCGAGCGCGGTCACCGCGTCCAGCACCCCCTCCCAGGGGCGGGCCGGGGTGGTCGACGCCTTGCGGAACCGGACCTGGTTGGTGCGGGTGTCCAGCTCCATCGCGTCAACGAAGGTGCCGCCGATGTCGACGGCGAGCCGGATGTG
Source organism: Solwaraspora sp. WMMD792 (assembly GCF_029626105.1). NCBI lineage: Bacteria > Bacillati > Actinomycetota > Actinomycetes > Micromonosporales > Micromonosporaceae > Solwaraspora > Solwaraspora sp. WMMD792. The sequence continues at coordinate 1,453,526 of NZ_JARUBH010000009.1, read as the reverse complement.
CGGTGCGGGCATCGTCTCAGGTCACCTTTCGGATTCGGTCAGCAGGTCGGGGATCTCCGGGGCCCGCCAGCAGGCCGCCCGGCTGCGCCCGTACGGCCGCAGCTGCTGCTGTTCGGTGCGGCACCGGGGGGTGACGAACGGGCAGCGGGCGGCGAGCGGGCAGCCGGCGGCGGCGTCGGTCTCGTCCAGGTCCTTGAGCAGGTCGACCCGGCCACCGCCGAACCCGGCGCCGAGGCTGGGCGCGCTGGACAGCAACGCCCGGGTGTACGGGTGCGCCGGGCTGGTGAAAACCTCGTCGACCGGCCCTTCCTCGACGATCCGGCCCAGGTAGAGCACGATCACCCGGTCGGCGAAGCCGCGTACCGTGGCCAGGTCGTGGGAGATGAACACGCTGCCCCGGTCCCGGTCGGCGGCGACGTCGCGGATCACTTCCAGGATCTGCGCCTGCACGGTGACGTCCAGCGCCGACGTCGGCTCGTCGAAGACGATCAGGTCGGGGTCGCCGACCAGGGCGCGGGCGATGCCGACCCGCTGCGCCTGCCCGCCGGAGAGTTCATGCGGGCGGCGGGCGAGGATCGACCGGTCCAGCTCCATCCGGTCCAGCGCGGCACCGACCCGTTCGGCCCGCTGCTGGGCCGGTACGCCGAGCGCGCGCAGCGGTTCGGCGATGGCGTCGGCGACGGTGCGGCGCGGGCTGAGCGCGCCGAACGGATCCTGGAACACCATCTGGGCGCGGGTCCGCAGGGTGCGCAGCGCCCGACCGCGCAGCTCGGCCATCCGGGCGCCGCCGATCTCCACGGTGCCGCTGGCCGGCTCGACCAGACCGAGGATCAGCTTGGCTAGCGTCGACTTGCCGCAGCCGCTCTCCCCGACCACGCCGAGGGTTTCGCCGGCGGCGACGGTCAGGTCGACACCGCGCAGCGCGTGGTGCCCGCCGCGGCCGAACCGGCTGCGGTAGACCACGTGCGCGTCGTCGATGCGCAGCACGGTCCGCTCGGCTGCGCCGGCCGGCCCGGCGTCGGCCCTCGTCGCGTCGGCCCTCGTCGCGGTGCGCACCGGCGGTGCGACGACGGCCGGATCGGTGACCAACGGCCCGGTCTGCGGGTGGAAGCAGGCCAGCGTCCAACCGGCCGTACCGCCGACGGCTGTACGGTCCGACGCGGCCGGGTCCGACACTGCAGGGTCCGACGCAGTCGTACGGCCGGCGGCGCGGTCCGACGCGGCTGCCGGCACGGCGCCGGTCGGCGGACGCTGCGCGGCGCAGCGGTCGGTGGCATGCGCGCACCGGGAGACGAACGGGCAGTCGTCGGGCGGGGCGGTCAGCAGCGGCATCCCACCGGCGGTGGCCCGCACCGGGCGGCCGTCCACGTCGGGCACCGAGGCGAGCAACGCCCGGGTGTACGGGTGGGCCGGGGCCCGCAGCACCTGCGCCGCCGGCCCGCTCTCCACGACGGTGCCGGCGTAGAGCACCACCACCCGGTCGCAGACCTCGGCGATCGAGGCCAGGTCGTGCGAGATGAGCAGCACCCCGCGCCGGTCGGCGTCGGCGGCCTGGCGGAACTGCCGCAGGATCTCCCGGGCCAGGGTGACGTCCAGGCCGGTGGTCGGCTCGTCGGCGATCAGCAGGCCGGGCGCGCAGCCGGTGGCCAGCGAGATCATCACCCGCTGCGCCATCCCGCCGGACAGTTCGTGCGGGTAGGCGTCGAGTCGCCGCTGCGGGCTGCGGATACCGACCGCCGCGAACAGTTCCCCGGCCGCCTGACGGGCCTGCTGCCGGGTCATCCCCTGGTGGGTGGTGAGCCGGTCGGTCAACTGCCGACCGACGGTACGGGTGGGGCTGAGCGCGCCGCGCGGGTTCTGGAAGCAGATCGCCGCGCCGTGGCCGCGGTGGCGGCGCAGCTGCTCCGGGCCGAGCCGCAGCACGTCGACCGGCCCGCCGGTGTCGCCGGCACCGTCCCCCGGCCCGCCGCCGGGGTCGGCGGTGGCGTCGCCGCCGTGGAAACGGACCCGACCGGTGGCCTGCGCGCCGCCGGGCAGCAGGCCGACGATCGAGCGGGCCACCATGGACTTGCCGCCGCCGCTCTCGCCGACCAGGCCGACCACCTCGCCCCGGTCGACGTGCAGGCTGACCCCGCTGAGCGCGGCGACCTGCCGGCCGGGCCGGCGGATCAGCACCGACAGGTTCTCAATGGCGAGCAGGTCCCGGGTGATCGTCGTCGGGTCCATCGCGGTCACCGCCGTTTCGCTTCCGCGCGTTCCTGCAGCCCTTCGCCGAGCAGGCTGAAGCCGAACACGCTGATCAGCAGGAACAGACCGGGCGGCACCGAGGTCCACCAGCGGCCGGCGACCACGTCCGGCGAACCGAGACTGATCATCGACCCCCATTCGGCGGTCGGCACCGAGATGCCCAGCCCGAGGAAGGACAGCCCGGCCAGGGTAAGCATCGCCCACCCGCAGCCCAGCGGGGCGATCACCCGCACCGGGGTGAGACTGTTCGGCAGCACGTGCCGCCACAGCACCCCGAGGTGCGACGCGCCGGAGGTGACGGCGGCGTCGATGAACGGCAGCTCCCGTACCGAGCGGACCTCGGCCCGCACCAGCCGGGCGTAGCCGGGCGCGTTGACCAGGGCGATGGTCAGGATCAGGTTGACCGTGCCGCCGCCGAGCAGGGCGGCCACCGCGAGGGCCAGGATGAAGGTGGGGAACGCCTGGAAGATGTCGAGCAGCCGCATCAGCACGTCGTCGATCCAGCCGCCGAAGTAGCCGGCGACCAGGCCGAGGGTGGTGCCGGCGAGCACGGCGAGGGCGACCGCGGCGACCGCGATGCCCAGGTCGAGCCGGCCAGCGTGCAGCAGCCGGCTCCACACGTCCATCCCGTTGATGTCGGTGCCGAGCAGGTGGCTGCCGCCGGGCGGCAGCAGGGTGCCGGCCGGGTCGATCTCCTGCGGGCCCCAGGACGACAGCAGCGGCGCGGCGATCGCGGCCAGGGCCACCACGGCGAGGATCGTCGCGCCGACGGAGATCAGTACGGTGGCGAACCGGCCGCCCCGGGCGGTGCCGGTGGCCACCACCGGGGCGGCGTCGTCGGCGCCGTCCGCCGGTCCGCCGGCCGCGCGCAGGTCAACCATCAGATCTTCACTCTCGGGTCGAGGATCGCGTGCACCACGTCGGCGATCAGGAAGACGAGGACGTAGCAGACGGCGATGAGCAGCACGGAGGCCTGCACCACCGGGAAGTCGCGGTAGAGCAGCCCGCGCAGCGCCCACTGGCCGAAGCCCTGCCACGAGTAGACGTACTCGATCAGCACGGTCGACCCGACCGCGGTGCCGAAGACCAGCGCGGCCAGCGACGGCAGCCGGACCAGCGCGGAGCGCACCAGGTAGCCGCGGCGCAGCAGCCGGTCGCGCAGCCCGTGTGCGGCAGCGGCGGTGTACGCCTCGGAGTGCAGCACCTCCAGCGCGGAAGCGCGCACGCTGCGCAGCAGCGGGGCGACCACCACGATCGCCAGGGTGGCCACCGGCAGCGCCAGGTGGGCCAGCGCGGAGGTGAACGCCGGTCCGTTGGCGGTCAGCGCGGCGTCGATCAGCTCGGCGCCGGTGATCGGGGTGAGGTTGGTGTCCGGGTCGACCCGGCCGCTGGGGGCCGGGAACCAGCCGAGCATGCTGTAGCCGACCAGGACCAGCACCAGGCCGAGCCAGAACTCCGGCACCGAGTTGCCGATCAGGGCCAGCACCCGGATGCCGTGGTCGGCGGCCCGGTCGGCGCGGCGCGCCGACCAGATGCCGCCGACCACGGCGATGAGCACCGCCACGGCGACCGCCAGCACCACCAGTTGCAGGGTGGGGCCGACCCGTAGGGCCAGCTCACCGGCGACCGCGTTGCCGCTCTGGATCGACGTGCCGAGGTCACCGGTGAGCAGCCCGCCCAGGTAGTCCAGGAACTGTTTCCACAGTGGCTGATCCAGTCCGTAGCGGGCCCGGGCGGCGGCGGCCTCGACCTCGGTGGCGTTCGGGCCGAGGATGGTCCGGATCGGATCCCCGGGGAGCACCCGGACCAGGACGAAGGTCGCGACGATCACGCCGAGCAGCACCGGTACGAGCTGCAGCAGCCGGCGGGCGACGAAGCGGGCGATACGCATGAGGGGTGGTCGCCGCCGACAGTCAGGCCGAAGCGCTCAGGTAACGCAGCCGGGCCAACCCGTCCATCGGCTGGACCCAGCCACTGACCTCCTCGCGTACCGGCAGGTTGAAGTTGGGCTGGCAGAGGATCGCCCAGGGCACGTCGGCGGCCAGGATCTCCTGCACCCGCAGCCAGAGTTCGTTGCGCTCGGCCGGGTCGACGACGGTGTGCGACCGCTCGTAGATCTCCTCCAGCTCCGGGTTGACGTAGTTGGAGTAGTTGAGGTTGGCGCCCTCGACGAAGCTGGTGGCCAGCATGTACTCGACGTCGTTGACCCACAGCTGGCCGGCGGTGATCTGCAGCGGGATGTTCTTCTGCTGCCGCCGCTCGGCCAGGGTGGCCGGGTCCAGCGGGACCAGTTCCAGCTCGATGCCGACCTTGCGGGCCTCGCTCTGCACCAGGACCGCGATCTGCTGCTGGGTGTCGTTGTCGGTGGCGTAGACCAGCTCGGAGCTGATCTGGTCGACCCCGGCGGCGGCGAGCGCGGCGCGGGCGGCGTCCGGGTCGTAGCCGTACGGGTAGCCGCGCTCGTCGTAGCCGGGCATGTCCAGCGGCACCAGGCTCTTCGTCGGGCGGGCGTCGCCGCCGTACACGTTGTTGATGATCTGGTCGTACGGCACCGCGTGGGCGAGCGCCTTGCGGACGTCGACGTTGTCGAACGGCGCGGTGGTCACCGACATCTGGATGGCGACCTGCTCGTTGCTGGCCGCGGAGATGACCTTGACGCCGTCGGTGTTCTTCAGGTCGGCGATGTCGCGTTGGCCGATGCCCAGCGCCACGTCGATGTCGCCGGCCTCCAGCTGGAGTCGCTGGTTGGCGGCGGCCGGAACCACCGAGATCCGGATGGTCTTGGTCTGCGCCGGGTCGGGGCCCGGGTAGCCCTCGTTGGCGGCGAGCACGATCTCCTGGCCCTGCACGGCCCGCTCGACGTTGAAGTAGCCGCCGGTCGGGGCGTTGTTGGCGAACCACTCGGTGGCCCACGGGTCGGCGTCGGTGGCGTGCTTCTTGGCTTCCTCGGAGTCGAAGACGTACAGCGAGATCGCCTGGATCTGCCGGGTCAGCGCGCTGGGGAACGCCTGGGTGAACTGCACGGTGTAGTCGTCGACCACGGTGACCTGGTCCGGCTCGGTCAGGCCGATGGTCCGGTAGATGCCGGCGACGTTGGCCTGGGCGGCGAACGCCCGGTCCTTGGACCACTTGACGTCGGCGGCGGTCATCTCGTTGCCGCTGGCGAAGGTGACGCCCCGGCGCAACTTGAGGGTCCAGACGGTCTGGTCCTCGTTGGGTTCGAACGACTCGGCGAAGGTCGCCACGATGTTCTCGGTGTCGAGGATCCGGGAGCCGTCGACCTCGGTGACCCCGTAGTCGATCATGTACGGGAAGACGTTCTTGTACAGCATGAGCGCGATCGGGTCGAAGCCGACGAAGTCCTGGTCCCAGCTGCTCAGGTAGCTGGAGACGGCGATCCGCAGGGTGTCGGCGGCGGTGCCCGGGGAGGCGTCGTCGGAGCCGTCGGTGCCCGATCCGGAGGCACAGGCGCCGGTGGCGAACAGGAACGCGCCGATGCCCCCGATCTGGAGCACCGACCGGCGGGAGAGGGCGGGCGAGGCGGATCCGCCCCGCGGAGAGGTACCAGCCATGGGAGAAGTCCTCCGTCGTGAACGGCGAGGGTGACCTTGCATTCAGGTAGCTGTGCGTTCAGGTAGCGGGTCGAGCGACGAAGCGGGCCGCGAAGTACGGCGCGCCACCCCCCGTGTTCTATCAGGCTGAACGTTCGTGAACAAGAGGTGAAACCCGTTCACCGAGACTATCTCGGCGTGTGGCGAGGCAGAGCAGCCAAAAGGTCGAGGCCACCAGCGCAACTTTGTTCACAAGGTTTCACACACCTGATACACAGCACCGATCCGACCACCCGCAGGTGATCGACAAAAGTTGATGCTGGGCCTAAGCTGCCAGATTGACCTCTGGTAGCGCTCCCAAAGCCGTCCCCTGCCGGAGGCGCACCGAGAGGAGGAACGGTCATGCGCCGCTCTACCGCGAGCGTACTCGTCGGGGTGGCCGCCCTGACACTCGTCGCCGGCTGCACCCCGCCCCCGACGGGGTCCCCCGGTACCCCGTCCGTCCCAGGGGTCGACACGCCGACGGAGACCCGCGAACCGATCCAGGTCAACGTCGCCGAGGCGCTCGACGTCGCCCAGCAGGAGTTCGACCTGATCGCCAGCGGCGACTGGTCGGGTGCCTGGCAGTTGTGGACCGCCGAGGCCCAGCAGTCGGTGCCGGAGGACGTGTTCGTCGAGACCAACGAGACGTGCCCGGTGCAGGACGGCGTCGAGTTCCAGCTGCAGGAGGTGACCCCGGTCAACGAGACGGCCGTCGACCTGACCTGGCGCCGCGACGACACGGTGGGCAACAGCTCACTGCGGTTGGAGCAGGACGCCTGGCGGTTCGACCCGGGCGGCGGCATGCTGGTCGAGTACGCCTCGGGAGCGGCCGACGCGATCGCCGAACGCCGCGCGGCCGGCGACTGCCCGTCCTGACCTGAGAGGCGGTTGCCCGGTCCGGTGACAACGGACCCCGACCGTGCTCCGGACCGGGCAACCTGTCGCGGCTCACCGCCTGGCGCGGTGCCGCTTGTTCCGGTGCAGCGCGTCGCCCGCCTGCCGCAGCAGCTTCGAGGTACGCGACGACGGGCCCCTACGGGACTCCACCACCGAGCTGAGCTTGCGCGCCCCGGCTGCCGCCAGCGGCACGGCGACCGCGACTACCGCCCAGCGCTTGATCATCCTGCCGACCATGGTCGCCTCCTTCGGTCCGGCGTCGGCACCCGGCAGACACATACCCAGCGGCCCGCTCCGCTAAGCCTGGCCCGGACCCGATTACCGGCGGTCGCCCGAACGCCCGGGTGAGCCGGCCGCGCGATAGGTTGGACATCGACAGAGGCCGGTCGCCGGGTGACACGGCGGTGGCCGACGTCCCGGGCAGTGCACTCTGATCGACACGGACTCACGCGGGAGAGATCTGGTGGTGCACGGAACATCCGCCGACGTCGTGGTGGTCGGCGGTGGGGTCGCGGGTCTGACCGCGGCACACGATCTCCGTCGGTCCGTTCAGCGGGTACTGGTTCTCGAGGGTGGCGAGCAGATCGGCGGGCGGGTCCGGAGCGTGGCCGTCAACGGCCATGTGGTCGAGGCCGGGGCCGCCTTTGTGACACCCTTCTACGCATCGACGCTGCGGCTGATGGATGAGCTCGGGGTGTCAGGGCAGCTGTCCGAGTACAACCAGGGCACCTATGTCGTGCGCGACGGTACGCTGCGCCCCATCCTTCCCGGCTCGAAGCTGCTGGCGGGCAGCGCCGTCGGCGCGTCGGCCAAGCTCCGTCTGTGCCGCTTCGCGGGCGGGCTCGCGGCCCGGTGGCGTGCCCTCGACATCGCCGACCTGGCCCGCGCCGACCACCTGGACGTAATGTCCTGCGCGGACTTTCTACGTCGGCGAGCCGGCAGCGAGAACCTCGAATACCTGTTCGGGCCGCTGCTGCGGGGCATGCTCTACTGGGACGCGGAGACGACGAGCTATCCGGTCCTGCTGGCGATCCTCAAGGCCCACGCGACCGCCGGTGCCTCCCGTCGCATGCGTGGTGGCCTGGCCCGGTTCCCGCAGGCACTGGCCGCAGGGGTGGAGGTCCGAACGGGTACCACTGTCCGGCGGATCAGGCGCGAGACCTCGGGAGACTTCAGCATCGAGGCCGACACCGGCGATGGGATCACGACGTACCGGGCGCCCGCGGTCGTCTGCGCCACCACGGCGGGCGAGGCGGCGACGATCCTGCCGGACCTGCCCGAGCCGGCCCTCGCCTACCTCCGGTCAATCTCCTACGGTCGCACCGCCGTACTGACGTTCACGGTCAGGGCGGCCAGCGCGGCGTTTCCCGATGGTTCCGTGCTGTTCCCCGCCGCCGAGGCGCCCGAGATCGCGGCCGTCAACGCCTATCTCAGGCTGGCCCCGGCCGACGGCGCGGATGAGGAGAGGCTCGTGCACGTGTACCTGTCGGGCGAGGGTTTCGATCGGCACGCCGGGCGGCCCGACGACATCCTGGCAGAGGCGGTGGTCGGCCGCCTCCGCGAGGTGTTGGGCCCGGTCGACTGGCTGCGCGGTGCCGAACTGCGCAACGTGCAGCGCTGGGAGCGCGCCCTGCCACGTTTCGACGTGGGTCACGTCCGCCGCACCCGGGAGTTCACCGACGCGCAGCCGGCTCTGCCGGGCCTGGCGTTCGCGGGCGACTACCTCGGTGGACCCTACCTGGATGGCGCCGTACGCAGTGGCCTGGCCGCAGCGCGCCAGCTACGCCCGACGGTATCGGAGAAGGAACCGGCCTGACCGGGCCGGTCGAGGGCCCCGCTGCGCCCGGTCATCCGACAGTTAGCCCACCGATGAGGGCCGACCCGACGGAGACGTCGACCATCCATTCGACCGCCGCCCGGAACGGTGACGGCGCGGCCAGATCGAACAGCATCCGGTTCGCCTGTCGGCCCAGATCGGTGACGTGCGAGTCGTACCGTTCGGCTACGGCCGTACGCGTCAGCTCGCCCCGCAGTTCGGTGCGGGCGGCCAGGTCGAGGCGGGCCCGCTCGCTCAGCCGGCGGATGTGTTCCTGGCGGTCGGCTGGCGCGCCGACGAGCGCGTGGGCGAGCAGCAGGGTCCGGGTGCCGTTGGCGAGATCCTCGTCGTCGCAGACGTCTTTGCGCACCGACCTGCAGTCGTTGGCCAACTGCCGCAGTACACCGTACCGGCGTCCGAACTCCCGCCAGCCGGCCACCGCCGCAGCGTCGGCGCCAGCCAGGAGGGCGGTCATCGCCAGGTCCCGGCCACACGCGGAACCGGACTTGCCGGAGTAGCTGCGCATCACGTCGGTGAGCGAATCCGCATCAATGACCGAGGAGATATCGGCCAGCTGGCCGTTGGCGGCGTCAAGGTTGCCGTCGGTGAGGTGACCGATCCACGCCATCCGCACCTGCGCCGTCAGGTCCTGCCGCGCGATCAACGCCGATGGCAGCAGGGTCAGGCAGGCGATACTCGCGATCATGGCTTCGTTCGCAGAAATGCCGACCCGCTCGGCATCGAAATGACCGTCGTTGAGGTCGTCGAAGATGTCGGCACCGGTCCACCACAGCCGCGACAGGACGCAGACCGGCACCGCGGGAAGGGCGTCGCCGGTGATGGTTCCGAGGACCGGCAACGGCAGCAGCCGATGGATGCTGACGTTCTTGTAGTCGGCCTCCAGCAGCCGGATCACCGAACCCGCCAGCTGCGGATTGTCCTTGCACACCTCGTCGACGAACGCGGTCGTCTGCTCGACGACGTCCGCCCGCTGCGCCGACAGGGCCTCGTACGTCGGTGGCGGATCCGTGATTCCTCGCACGGCGGGCTCCTCCTCGGTTGGTCGACGCCCCGGCCCCGTCCCTCGACGGCAGGAGCAGACTACGGAACCGATTCGCCCGAAACTTGAGGAAATTCTCATGGAATGATGAGGACGCCTGAGTGGGATGATCCGACCCAACACGCTTTGACGTGACGGGAATACGACATGTGACATATTGACCCGTAGCTCAAACGTTTTGTGATTGCTGGCAGCCCGGGTCAGCCGGTGATGGGCAGGCGACGCACGGTCGGCGCGGCCCCAGTCGGGTCGCCGCTGACCGGGCCCGGATCGACCACCAGGAACAGCTCCAACCGGTTGGCGCCGGCGACGAACAGTCGCTCGTCCGGGATCAGCCCGACGAACCGGAGCTGACCAGCACCGTCGCGGGCCGCCTGGACCACGGTGCCGACCTGCCCGTTCAGTGCGACCGCGACCGGGGCGCCGACCGGCACCGACTCCGGCAGGGTGCCGTGCACCAGCGCCGGGATCTTGCCGCGCTCCGCCCGGACGTCCTGGTACTCGGACAGATTCGTCACGGTCGCCGGCGGGCCGGTGCCGACCACCGTCAGATCGTCGACCGCCGCGCCGATCAGGTCGGCCGCCGGCAGTGGCGGGAACACCGGCCGGGCACTGGAACCCGCCCGTACGGCGGCGAAGTGGGCCGGACCGTCGATCGTCACTGGTTCGCCCGGTCGCGGATCGAACCGCTTGTCGGTGGTCTCCCGCTCGCCACGCAGCGCGGAGATGCCATCGGTACGCCACGGCACCTGCACCCCGGCGTGGTCGGCGACGGTCGGCAGCAGGTCGACCTGCTCCCAGTTGCGGTCGTCGATCCGTCCCTCCTGTTGGCCGGGTTCCTTGACGAACAGCGGCACCCAGGCGAGCTCGGCGGCGGCGGCGAACTGGTCGTCTATCTCCCGGCCGGTGATCCCCTCGCTGAAGCTGCCGCCGTGGTCGGAGGTCACCACGATCAGCGCGTCGTCGTAGAGGCCGTTCGCACGCAACGTGTGCAGCGCCTCGCCGAGCAGCAGATCCGTGTAGCCGACCTGCTGCAGATGCCGCTGATGGGTGAGCCGGGCCCACCAGGGTCCGTCGTACGGCAGCCCGCCCGGACCGTCGTACCGCATTCCGCTCGGCAGATAGGTCCACGGCGAGTGGGGCATCAGCAGATGCAGAAAGTGCAGCGCCGGGGTGTCCCGGGGCTGCAGGGAACCGAGGAACTCGGTGAACCTGGCCGGCTGGTTCTCCTTCAGCCGGCTCATCCGGAACTCCGGGCCGACGTCCGGGGACTTGTCGTTGGCCCGGATGTCATCGGCCACTGTCGGCTCGCGGAAACTCGCCGCCGGATCGTCCAGCGAATCGTCCGGTGAGATCAACTGGCCGTACAGTGCCGCGGTTTCCCGCAGCATCACCGGCAGGCTGCCCCGGTCCTGCCCGGGACGCCCCCGGCAGTGCTGCGGTGGGCACAGCTGGGTGACGTTCTCCCAGGCCTCGATCTGGTAGGCCGGTCCGAGCAGGGTGAACAGGTTGTCCGGGTGCTGCGAGTAGTGCGGGGTCAACGCCCCGGTCGGGTACCGCCCGGTCAGCATCGCCGGCACGGCGTTGACAGTCTTGCCACTCACCGTGGTGGCGTTGCGGTACCAGGTCGAGCCGGCCGCCAGCCGGGCGAAGTTCGGCACCAGCTCGGCGTCGATCTCACCTCGCTCGTCGAGCAGCGACACCAGCGGGAACTCGTCGAGGATGATCATGACGATCGGCGGGTGGGGACCGATGCTGCGCACCGGCGAGCCGGACGCCCCCCGGCCGAGCAGCACCGCCGACGACGGCGAGGCGAAGACGAACAGCAGCACGAACGCCAGCGGACCGACCGCGGCGACCCGCAGTACCTGCCGGGCGACCGTCGATCTGGCGAACCCCGCGAGCAGCACCGTGGCGACGACGACGGCGAGCACCACCAGCAGCGGGCCCCGCACATCGATCAGCGTCTTTCCGATCTGTACGATGAACAACACGGTCAGACCGCCGAGCTGGGCCAGATGGGTCAACCGCCGGGCCGTCGGCCCGGCCAGCCCGGCCAGCCAGCCGAGACCCCACAACAGCACCGGCGGAACCAGCACGATCACCGCGACCAGGGTGAGAACGGCGGCCGGTCCGGCACCGTGAAAGAAGAAGAAATCCGGGCTGCGACCGATCACGTCGAGCAGCGGCTGGGCCACCACGAGCCCGCAGAGTGCGATCAACTCCACCAGGTAGGACCAGCCGGACACCCGTCGGGGGTCCGGCTTGGGGTCGTCGGCACCGGCGCCGGGCTGCGTCTGGGTCACCGTGCACTCATACCACACCAGGCCATGTCGAATGCCGGCACAGACGACCGTACGGCTGGCGCGCGGAAAGGTGTGCGCACCAAAGGAGAACTTAACATCTATGAACCTAGATTGGCCGTGTTCATCATGGCATGATCAGCCGAACGTCGTCCTTTGCTTTCAATCAGTCACCAATCGACCCGGTGGACCCTGCGGTCAGGTGGCGGAACGGAGATCGTGTGCAGGGTGATCGCATGACGGGTCCGACACCCCGACCGGGTGCCTCTCCCGCCCCGATGCGTCCGGTCGCGGCGCTACGCGTCCTGCCTGGTCTGGTCCGCGACCCGCTGCGGACCCTCGTCGGGCTCGCCACCGACGCCGACGGCGGCATCGTCCGGCTGTCCGCCGGACCGGCCCGGCTCTACCTGGTCAGTGATCCCGCCCAGGTGGCGCACGTGCTGCGGGACAACGCGACCAACTACCTGCGCGACGGCCGGGGCCTGCTCTGGCGGCCCATCCTGCGATTGTTCGGCGACGGCATCCTCAGCGAGGGTCCGGTCTGGTCGGACAGCCGCCGTACACTGCAGCCGCTGTTCACCGCACGACGGCTGGACGCCCTCACCGACGACCTGGCCACGGCGATCGCGGACGCGACCGGGCCGCTGGCCGACGCGGCCCGGCACGGACACACCGTCGACATCGGCGCCGAACTGGCCCGGCTGGTCTGCCGCGCCATCGTCCGGGTCATGTTCGCCGACCGGTTCACCACCGACCAGGCGCTGCGGATCGCCGCAGCCCAGGACACCATCGCCACCGCCGTACTGCCGAGGCTGCTCCTGCCGTTCGTGCCAAACTCGGTCCCGCTGCCCCGCGACCGCGCGTTCCGTCAGGCCGTACGGACCATCGACGACATCGTGCTGCCGGTGGTACGACAGGCCCGGGCCGACGGCGACGACACCGACGACGTCGTCGGGACCCTGGTCCGGGCCCGCGACCGTCACGGCCGGGCCTTCGACGAGGCGCAGATCCGCAACGACACGGTGGCCATGTTCGCCACCAGCACCGAAACCACCTACGGCGTACTGACCTGGCTCTGGCCGCTACTGCACCGCCTCCCGGCGGTCGCCGACCGGCTGCAGCGGGAGATCGACGAGGTGGTCGGCGCCGGACCGGTCCGCCGCGACCACCTGCCCCGGCTGCGCTACACCCGGATGGTGCTGGACGAGCTGCTGCGGCTGTACCCGGTGGCCTGGCTGATCCCACGTACCGCGCTCGCCGCCGACGTGATCGACGGGGTCCGCATCGAGGCGGGCGCGCAACTGGTGGCGAGCCCGTACCTGACCCACCGGCTGCCCACGGTCTGGCCGGACCCGGAGCGGTTCGACCCCGACCGGTTCGACCCCGACGGTACGGAAGACCCCGGCACCGGTCCGTCGGCGGCGGCACGGCGCCGGCAGCGGTACGCCCACTTCCCGTTCGGCGGCGGGCCGCACCAGTGCCTCGGCCAGTATCTGTTCTACCTGGAGGCGTCGCTGATCGTCGCCACGATCCTGAGCCGGTTCCGGGTGCGGGTGACGGACGGCCGGCTACCCACGCCGCAGGCCGGTGCGTCGGTACGGACCGACGCCCCGGTGCGGGTCCGGATCGAACCGGCCACCCTCTCCCGGACGGTCTGATGCACACGGTGTCCTCATCGGCCGCGGCGAACCTGCAGAGCGCGGCCGAGAACGGCCGGATCTGCGCGATCGCGATCCACGGTCAGCGTGACCTGGCTGAACACACCCGGGCCTACCCCGGTCTGTTCCCGGCCCGCCCGTTCGACCCGGCGGTCAGCGCCGCGATCTCGCTGGCCACCGCGTTCGCCGCGCCCTGGTGCACCCCGGAGCAGCTACGGCTGGCCAACCGGGCCGCGCTGTGGGTGTTCGCCGCCGACTGGTTGATCGACTACCGGGCCACGACCGACGACGAGATCGTCGCCCTCGTCGACCGGTGCCGTGCGGTGGCGCACGGCACCGCGGCCGGACCCGACGACGAACTCGGCCGGTTCCTCGCCGACATCGTCGCCGAACTCGACCAGGCACCCGCCTTCGCCGCCCGACGGGACCGCTGGTGGGCCGAGCTGGACCGGACGCTCACCGCCATGCACCGGGAATGGCGGTGGAAGGCGGCCCGCCGTGCCGCCCCGGCGGAAGCCGGCCCGACCTTCGCCGACTACCTCGACAACGCCGACAACTTCGGGTCGACCTTCGTCAACGTGACGCACTGGCTGCGTCTGGGCGACGGCCCGACGCTCGCGCACCTGACCGAGCTGATCACCGTCAGTCGGGAGGTGCAGCGGGTGCTCCGACTGGTCAACGACCTCGCCTCGATCAAGCGGGACACCACCTGGGGTGACCTCAACGCGCTGCTGCTGACCGCCGACCGGGGTGTCGTGGAGGACCAGATCGGACATCTGGTGGACCGGTGTCGCGACCTGCTGCGGCCGTTGGAGATCCGCTGCCCCAACCAGGCCGCCTACCTGTCCCGGCAGCTGGGGTACACCAGCGGCTTCTACCGGGTCACCGATTTCTGGGGCGAGCTGTGACGGTCACCGGAAGCCGGGCCGCGCCCAGTGGCGGGCCCGCCACGACCGACCCGGTCCCGGGTCGTGCCCGACGGTACGTCGGCCCCGTCACGGACAGCTGGGACCGGGCCGCGCAGGAGATCGTGGATCGGCTGCCCGGTCAGCCCTGGGGCCACACCGACGTCTCCGTCTACGAGACCGCCCGACTGGTCAGCCTCGCCCCCTGGCTGACCGGGCACCGGGCCCGGGTGCGTCATCTGCTGGCCAGCCAGCAGCCGGACGGCAGCTGGGGCGGTCCGGGCGGCTACGCGCTGGTCCCGACGTTGAGCGCCGTCGAGGCGCTGCTCGGCGTCGCGGCCGTACCGACGGCGGTCCGGTCCACCGCCGCGCCACTGCCCGAAGCCACTCAGCTGCCCACCGCCAAGTCGCTGCCCACTGCCACGCGGCTGCCCGACGCGACGATGCGAGGGCTGACCGCCGCGCACCGGATCCTCGCCGCGACGACCGGCGGAACACTGCCCGACACCCCCGCCGCCGACCTGATCGTGCCGGCGCTGGTCGACCGGATCAACCAACGGCTACGGCACCGCCCCGGCCCGCCCGCGAACGACCCGGCACCCGACGCCCTACTACGGCTGCGGGGTGAACTCGACTCCGGCCGGCTCGACGCGGTACGCCGGCTGTCCGCCGGTGGCCGGCCGGTGCCGACGAAGCTGCTGCACGCGTACGAGACCTTCGCCCACCAGGCGGCGCCGCAGAGCCGTCCAGCGGTGGCGCCCGTGCCGGCCCACCCACTCGCGGGGTCCGGGACGGGCCAACGGGCCGGCACGGTCGGCGGTTCGCCGGCCGCCACCGCAGCCTGGCTCGCCACCATCGACCCGATCCGCACCGAGGTCGACCCGGCGCCCGCGCGCCACTACCTGGAAACGGTGGTACGCGAACACCACGGTCCGGTGCCGTGTGCCACGCCCGTCGCCGTGTTCGAGCGGGCCTGGGCCCTGACCACCCTGCTGCGCGCCGACGTCGCCATGCTGGTGCCGCCCGAACTACCTGGATCCCTGCGTGCGGCGCTCACCCCGGCCGGAGCGGCGACCGGGGCGGGCCTGCCGCCGGACGCCGACACCACCGCCGTGGTCCTGCACTGTCTCGCGCTGCTCGGACAGCCAGCCGATCCGGCGGTGCTGCTCGGCTTCCGGGCCGGCGACCACATCGCCACCTGGCCGGGTGAGGACGGCGCCTCGGTGACCACCAACGCGCACGCCCTCGACACCCTCCAGGCGGTCGGGGGTGGCCGGCGCGCCGCCGACCTGGATGTACTCCGCCGGTCGATCAGCACCTGGCTGTGCGACCAGCAGCAACCCGACGGCTCCTGGCAGGACCGCTGGCACGCCTCGCCGTACTACGCGACCGCCGCCTGCGCGTTGGCGTTGTCCGCCGCCGGCACCGGGGCCCGGCCGGCAGCCGCCGTGCTGCGGGCGGTGGACTGGGTGCTGCGTACCCAACGGCCAGACGGCTCCTGGGGGTGCTGGCACGGCACCGCCGAAGAGACCGCGTACGCGGTACGGATCCTGCTCGCCACCACCGACCCGCCCAGCGACCGGATGCTGAGGGCCGCCCGCCGGGGTGCCGCCCATCTCGTACCGTCCACCGCCGACCAGGGGCCGGCCCTCTGGCACGACAAGGACCTCTACCAACCGATCACAGTGGTCGCGGCAGAGATCGTGGCCGCCGGCAAACTCGCTCACCGGGCACGCGTCACCGGCGTCAACAGGCACGCTTGAGCACCGGACCGCGACGCTGCTAGCGTGCGCCGTGCCCATGCGCTCATGAACAGGCGCGGCGCAGTCCGCGTATGTACGGCCAGGAGTAGCAGGCAGATGACGAGACATTCGCAGGTCAGGCCGGGGACGGTGTAATGGTGTCACGCGGATTTCACCTGCGTACCAAGATTGTCGCGCTGCTGCTGTCACTCAGCGCGCTGTGGGCATTCGCCGCATGGGTGACCCTGCGCGACGGCCTGAATTTGTTGTGGGTGCAGACCTACGACAGCCAGATCTACCAGCCGAGCGAGCCGCTGCTGCTCGGGCTGCAGTCCGAGCGGCGCCTGGCGATGGAATACCTGGCCGGGCCGACCGACGAACGCCGCAGCGAACTGGTCGAGCTGCGTGAGGCGAACGAACGGCTCGCGGACGAATTCCAGGCATCCGCCCAGCACTGGTGGGCGGACCTCGCGGCCGGCGCCGAGCTGGAACAGCAGGTCGCCGACACCGTGCGGTGGCTGACCGAGCTGCGCGTCACCCGCGACGCCGTCGAGGCACGGGAAGTCGACCGGGGCAGCGCACACGAGGCCTACACCAACACGATCGCCGCGTTCTTCCAACTGTTCGGTGCGCTGGGCAACCTCGACGAACGCGACATCGCCGACGACACGGCGACCCTGACCGATCTCAACCGGAGCCAGGAACTGGTCGCCCAGCAGGATGCGCTGATCGCCGGTGTGATCGTCGCGAAGCGGTTCACCGCAGCCGAGCACACCCGGTTCGTACAGCTGGTCGGCGCACAGGAATTCCTCGTCGACGCCACCGTGGTGAAACTGCCGGAACCGGACCGGGCCCGGTACGCGGAACTGGTCGACAGCGACAGCTACGAACGTTTCCGGAACGCGCAGCAGCGGATCGTCGCGAGCGGGCCGTCCTCCTCGTCGGCACCGTTGACCGAGGCGCAGTGGCGGCCCGCGGCCGACACGACCATGTCCGATCTACACACGATCGTGCTGGCCGGCGGCGACGACCTCGTCGACCGGGCCGTGCCGGTGGCCCTGCTGGTACTGCTCCGGCTGCTACTCGCGGCCGGTCTCGGCATGCTCGCGGTCGTCGCGTCGATCATCATGTCGATCACCACCGCGCGGGCGATCGTCGCCCAGCTCGAACGGCTCCGGGACGCGGCGCACCGGCTGGCTGAGGAGCGGCTGCCGGGCGTGGTCGACCGGCTCGGCCGGGGCGAGGAGGTCGACGTGGCGGCCGAGGCACCGCCGCTGGAGTTCGGCAACGACGAGATCGGGCAAGTGGGCCGCGCGTTCAACCGGGTGCAGGAAACCGCCGTGCGCACCGCCGTGGAACAGGCCGAGCTGCGGCGCAGCGTCCGCGACGTGTTCCTCAGCCTGGCCCGCCGGACCCAGGCACTGGTCCACCGGCAGCTCACCCTGCTCGACTCGATGGAACGCCGGGAGGAGGACGCGGACAAGCTGGAGGAGCTCTTCCGGGTCGACCACCTGGCCACCCGGATGCGGCGCAACGCGGAGAATCTGATCGTGCTCTCCGGCTCGACCCCCGGCCGGACCTGGCGCCGCGACGTGCCGATGGTGGACGTAGTCCGGGGTGCCATCGCCGAGGTCGAGGACTACACCCGGGTGACCGTCGCTCCGATCGGGCAGGTCTCGTTGGCCGGCCGGGCCGTCGCCGACGTGATCCACCTGCTCGCCGAACTCATCGAGAACGCGTTGTCGTTCTCCCCGCCGCACACCACCGTCCAGGTCAAGGGACAGTTCGTCGCCAACGGCTACGTGCTGGAGATCGAGGACCGCGGGCTGGGCATGAGCGACGACGAGCGGGCCGCCGCAAACGAACGGATCACCGAGCATCCGGAGTTCCGGTTGTCCAGCACCGTCCGGCTCGGCCTGTACGTAGTCAGCCGGCTGACCGAACGCACCGGCATCCGGGTGCACCTGAAGGAGTCGCCGTACGGCGGATCCACCGCTGTCGTGCTGATCCCACGGGAACTGGTGGTGCCGGGCGACGAAGCCACCGACCCGGATCTGCGCTCCAGCGGCCGGCTCCCGGCGGCGGTGCCTGCTGCGTCCGACACCGTCGAGACGCTGCCCCTGGCGGCCGCAGCCGGCCCGGGTCGGGCCGTCGAGCGGCGTTCCACCGTGCGGGCGGTCGCCCCGGTGGCCGCCACCGCCCGCTCCGAGCCCGTCCCGGCACCGGACGGCGACACACCGGCGACGGCGACCGGGGCGACACCGCCAACCGCACCGACAACGGAGACGGCCGCCTCGGCGGGACGTCCGGCCGGGCCGGTGGAGCCCGAGTCCCAGCCTGACCGCGTCCGGGCCGCCCCGCCAGCCGGGCCACACACCTCGACGTACACCCCGTCCGGGCTACCGGTCCGGGTACGCTCCGCAGCCGCCGGGTCCGCCGGTGGACCGGGTGCGAACCGGCCCGACAGGTCGCCGCAGCGGGACAGGCACCCGGACGGCGAACCGGCCGATCCCCCTGCCCGCCCGGCCGAGCAGGTACTGCGGATGATGAGCGCATACCAGAGCGGTACGAGGCAAGGTCGGTCGGACGCGGCGCGACTGCCCGACGCGCCGCCGCCCGAGGACTCTGCGGCGGCGCCGCAACGACAGTCACCGGCCACCGCACCGGTCAGCGACGACCGGAACCCACCATCGGCGTGAGCCTCAGCGCTAGGGCTGGCACGAACAGGAGAACCACTGATGCAGCAGACCGCCTCGATCGCGGACCTCACCTGGTTGCTCGACGATCTGGTCGGTCGGGTCAAGCAGGCCGAGCATGCGATCGTGCTTTCCGTGGACGGCCTGTTGATGGCCGCCTCGGCCGGCCTGGGACGCGACGACGGCGAGCACCTCGCAGCACTGGCCGCCGGAATCCAGAGCCTCGCCCGCGGCGCCGGCAAACGGTTCCGCGGTGGACCGGTACGACAGACCATCATCGAGATGGAGTCCTCGTTCCTGTTCGTCACGGCGGCCGGGCATGGTGCCTGTCTCGCCGTACTGGCCAGCGAGGAGACCGACGTGGGACTGATCGCCTACGAGATGGCGATGCTGGTGACCAGGGCCGGCAAGTACCTGGCCTCCCGCACCCGCCCGGCCGAGATCCACACAGAGAAGTGACCCGGCGACGATGAGCCAGTCCGACGAATCCGGTGAGGACCGGTGGATCGACGACCACGCCGGGCCGGTGGTCCGGCCGTACGCGATGACCGGCGGCCGCACCCGGCCACGCCGCGGCCGGTTCGACCTCATCTCGTTGGTGCTGGCCAGGCCACGGACCCCACCGGGGGAAGCCGGTCTCGGCCCGGAGCACCTGGCGATCCTGGACCGCTGCCGCGAGCCGCTGTCGGTGGCCGAGGTCGCGGCCTACCTGGATCTGCCCCTCGGCACCGTCCGGGTCCTCCTCGGCGACCTGCTCGAACACGCACTGGTCGAGGTACAGGAACCCCGTTCGGCGTCGAACCCGACTGACGACAGCGTATTCGAGGCGGTTATCAATGGACTACGAGCGCTCTGACCCGGCCGGCACCAGGCCGATCGCGCCGACCGCGGTGAAGGTGCTCATCGCCGGCGGTTTCGGGGTGGGCAAGACGACCCTGGTCGGTTCGGTCAGCGAAACCCGGCCACTGCGCACCGAGGAACTGCTCACCGAGGTCGGGGTCGCCGTCGACGACGTCTCCGGCGTGGAGGAGAAGTCCACCACCACGGTGGCGATGGACTTCGGCCGAATCACCATCAGCGAGGACCTGGTTCTCTACCTGTTCGGCACCCCCGGCCAGGAGCGCTTCCTCTTCGTCTGGGACGAGCTCGCGATGGGCGCGCTCGGTGCGGTGGTTCTCGCCGATACCCGGCGGCTGGCCGACTGCTTTCCGTCCATCGACTACTTTGAGCAGCGGGGCACCCCGTTCATCGTCGCGGTCAACTGCTTCGACGGTGCCCGGCAGTACGCGCTCGGCGAGGTCCAGTTGGCGCTGAACCTCGATCCGGACGTGCCGGTGGTGCTCTGCGACGCCCGGCAACGGCAGTCCGGCAAGGAGGTCCTGGTGAAGCTGCTGGAACACGCCCGGGATCACTCGCGCCGGTCGGCCGCAGTCGGATAGCCGCCCCTGACAGCCCTCGGCCCAGCCGACCTCCGGCACCGGCCGGCGGGACTTCCGGCCCTGCCGCCCTGCCGGGAAATCCCCTGACAATCGATGTGTCGGAGAGAGCGCCGGACACCGACACCGATCAACGACAGGGGAGGGATCGAGATGGCACGCACCACACACCCGGCACCAGCCACCACCGACAGGGGATTCGCCGCCTCGCCAGCCGAGGCCCGGTTCGGCGAGGTCGTCTGGGCAGTGACCAGACTGGCCCTCGGATTCGTCTTTCTCTGGGCTTTCCTCGACAAACTCGCCGGCCTTGGCAAGTCGACCCCCAGTGAGCGCGCCTGGATCAATGGCGGCTCCCCGACCACCGGGTACCTCAGCAACGTGGAGGGCCCGTTCAGCGGATTCTTCAGCGGCATGGCCGGTCAGGCCTGGGCCGACTGGTTGTTCATGGTCGGCCTGCTCGGCATCGGCGTGGCGTTGATCCTCGGCGTCGGAATGTGGGTCGCCGCAGTATCCGGCTCGTTGTTGCTGACCCTGATGTGGCTGGCGTCACTGCCGATCGCCACCAACCCGTTCCTGGACGACCACCTGGTCTACGGCCTGGTGCTGCTCGGTCTGGCCGCGACGGGCGCCGGCCTTCGGTACGGTCTGGCCAGCTGGTGGCGGAGCCTGCCGCTGGTACGGCGCAACGCCTGGCTCCGCTGACCCCGCTAGCTCCGCTGACCCACCCGGGTCGGTCGACCGTCACGGCCCCGCTGAGTGAACTCAGCGGGGCCGACCGCTGTCCGCGCAATTCGACGGCAGGGAACGCACATGAGCGCCGGCTGCGGTGATCACCGCAGCCGGCACCCACGTCCATCAAACGGCAGCTACCGAGCATCCGAACCGGACGCTCACCGCTCCTGCGGTCGTCGCCTGAACCAGGCGATCGTCACTGCTCCTCTATCCTAGAGAGCCGCCGTCGGTTCGGTAATGGATTGTGGGCCATCCCACGTGGCGGGGGCGGCCAGTGCCCGCGGACCGGATGATCAGTGACCCCGTCGGGCAGGCATTGACCGCCGCGCCCGGATGCCGGTTTTCCTCGACCGACCGCCCCCTGGCCAGCGCCAAATGGTGTCCGGAACGAGATCCGGAGCCGGCGAACGCCGACCGCCTGACCACCGACAATGGCCGAAGTGTTGCGGAATCGATGGCCAATGCGTCAGACTCAATTCCGAACACGGCCGTATCCCGAGGAGTGAGCATCTGTGGCCAAGAAAGTCATTACTCTGCTGACCGACGACCTCGACGGCAGCGAGGCCGACCGGACGGTCGAGTTCTCGCTGGACGGTGTCACTTACACCATAGATCTGTCCGAGAAGAACGCCGGCAAGCTGCGCAAAGCCCTGGACACGTACATCGCCGCCGGCACCCGGGTGAGCCGCAGCAGCGCCGGCGGTCGAGGCGGCCGCGGGAGCTACTCGGCCACGCCGGCCCGCTCCGACCGCGAGCAGAACCGCGCCATCCGCGAATGGGCGGCCAAGAACGGCTACCCGGTCTCCGAACGCGGCCGCATCCCGGCAAACGTGATCGCCGCCTACCACAAGGGCTGACCACCCGTCGGGCACATTCCCGGCAGAGGTGCCCACGCGTCACTCGGGCAGCTAGGTTATCGGCGCCGGCGGCGCCGCCGGATGATTTTGTCCAGCGGCAGGGCGGACATCCGCCGGCGCCACCGCCCCCTTGGCCGGATGGCCGGGAGGCACGCGATCAGTCGAACGACACATGGTCGAACGCGAACTCGCCACTCATCTCGGCACGGCGGGACAGCAAGGCCCGCAACTCGCCGGCCAGCTCGTGACGCTTACGCAACTGCGGCTCACCGATCTCCAGTGTCGTCAACCGCTCCCCAATGGCCGCCGCCGCCAGGTCTTCAGCGAATCGTCCGGGCGCTATCCCGCAGTGCAGCCGGTGCGGCCAGAGCCGTACCCTTTCGAACAGCAGCCCACCCTCGCCGGCAGTCAGCCAGGCCCAGCCCTCCGCGCCGCCGTCCTTCCACTCGACGTGTAGGCCACGTAGGAGCGGATCGGACAGCTGCCGGCTGACGAAGGCCTCCACTGCCCGGACGCGTGCCACCGCGCCCAGATCGTTGACCTGGCCGGTCCGACCGTCCGGCAACCGGCCGACGATGTCCCGGTAGCTGATTTCCCCCACGATCTCGCCGGACCGCAACCCGGCCGCGCTCTGCTGGAACGTCCGTGCGTCGAGCACGTACTCCACCACCCGCCGGCCCGGACCGGTCGCCGTCAGCGCCGCCGACTCGATCCGCAGCACCGCCAGACCCACCGCCTCGCACACGGCGTCGGTCATTCGTTCGTCGCGGCGCTGCTCGACGGTCCGTACGGCGGGGTCGACGAAGTCGGCCACGAAGACCGGACGGTAGTCGTCGGCACCACAGACCACCACATCGAAGCGGGCCCGAGTGGCCACACTCCACTGCCGGGTGGTGACGCCCGGCGGACGTCCACCCACCAGCTGCCCGAGTCGCCGGCCCGGCACGATGACACAGCCGGCACGGTCGAACAGCTCGCCGCGCCGAACGCCCGCAGCGTGTTCCGCGAGGCTGAGAACCGGGCGCAGCCAGGGCTCCCGGACGTCGTCGTCGTTGGTCAAGGTCATGTCCTTGGCTTCCTCGCCACGCCGCGACCGGCGAGGCCTGCCCATGCTAGACGCCCGTCGGCCAAGGGTGGACGGCGGCGGTACGTGTGGGTCAGCGCGGCGACAGCGGCACGCGGTCAGCGTCGCCGACGCGCCGGCTGGGCGGAGGTCAACCGCAACGCGAGCTCCGGACAGTTCGCCACGGCACGGTCGGCGTGCCGGCGCAGCTCCGCAGGCACCGCCGGCTCCCGGCTGCCGTCCCGGGAGATCGGAAAGCCCCAGTCGTCACGGGTCAGCAGCTCGGGCAGCAGCTCGATGCAGAGACCCCGACCGTCACAGCGAGCCCAGTCGATCTGCAACCGTGCACCGTGCGGATCGTTCACCTGTCGTCACTCCTAACGGCGCCACCCGGTGCAGGCCGTGTGTGGATCCTCTTCACGCTGGCATCCTCTCCGCCCTGAAGCTGAAGGACGAGCTGCACGAGACACACTGTACCGTGTTGGTCTATGACTGAACACGAAGGCATCCGTACCGGCAGACATTGCGTCTTCGCGATGCATGCCCATTTGGTCTTCGTGACGAAGTTCCGACACGAGGTGTTCGGCGATCGGCACCTGGCCCGCATGGAGGCGGTCATGCGGGACGTGTGCCGCGACTTCGAGACGGAGCTGGTCGAGTTCAACGGCGGACACAACCATGTCCATCTGCTGGTCGACTTCCCGCCCAAGGTCGCCGTGGCCCGGCTGGTCAACAGCCTCAAGGGCGTCTCCTCGCGCCGCCTGCGGCAGGAGTTTCCCGACCTCGCACGCCACTATTACCGGACCAACAAACTCTGGTCGGGCTCGTACTTCGCCGGGTCCGTGGGCGGTGCACCGCGCAGCGTCGTGCAGCAGTACATCGAGCAGCAGAACCGCCCCGGTTAAGGCACTACTCGGGCCTGACGGCCCGCCCAGCGCGGGCTCTCACCCCCGCCCTGAGGGCCGGAACGCTGGCCCGCGATCCGATAGCCGTCGGAGTCACCGTACGACGGGATGGCACCGGCTTCGGGCGGTCGCTGGTCGACGAAGTCGCCGTCGGCGCCAGCGTCGGGCAGCCAGCCCGGCGGGTCCGCTGGCTGGAAGACCGATCCCGGCTTGCGGTACATGTCCAGCAGGCTGGACGGTACGGAGGCGGCGGCCCGGCCGCCGACGTAGGAACCGACCGGGTGCACTGTCTGACCTGCTGCCGCAGGCGGACGGTCCCACATCGGCCCGGTCGGCTGATACTCGGCAGGTTGGTAGCCGGCAGGACCGACAGGTTGGTAGCCGGCGGGTGGGTAGCCGGCGGGAGCGGCAGGTCGGTAGCCGGCAGGCGCGCGGGCGCCCGGCGGATCGGCGGGGAGCCAGTCGGTCGGCGGACGGACGGCTGCCTCGTCGGTTGTGGGTCCCGAACGCCGGTGCGATCCGCCGGGGGCCCGCCCCCCGGGTCGAGGAGCGTCGTCGGTGGCCGGCCGACGCGACCGGGGCCGCACCCACAGCAGCATGCGCCAGCCGAGCGCGCCCAGCACGGCCGCCAGACATCCGGCGTTGACCGCCGCCATCCAGGTCTGGCCGCTGTCCGTGCCGGTTCCGACCGAGTGGCCGAGCGCCGCCGGCCAGGCGGCGTACGCCAGCCAGTGCAGCGCCCGCCACAGCCGCACGCCGATCCGCCGACGCAGCAGACTGGTCACCACCAGCACCAGCATCACGTCACTGGCGAACGTGCCCAGCCCCATGTACAGCGGACGGTACTCGGCGCCGAACGGCACGAACAGGTCGTACACCCGGAGCTTGGCGTACGGGTCGAAGAGCAATGTGACCACGTGGACCGTCAGCAGCCCGACCGCCAGCAGCGCCGCGTTGCGGTGGACCAGGCTCACCGCGAACCGGGGCAGCCCGAACACCGGCCGGCCCGACCGGCTGCCCACCCCCAGCACCACGACCACCGACAACAGGACGAGCGCCGTCACCCCGGTGCCGCGCGCGACGAACCACCCTGCCTCCGTCACTGTGTCTCCTCCTCCGCGGACCAGCCTCCGACGGTCCGCACCGTGCCGTCCTCGGCCACCAACCGGGCCGGTGCCCCGAGACCTGCGAGCCACCGATCGGCGGCCGCACCGCGTACCAGCGCCGCGGTGCTCAGCGTGTTCGCCCGCACGCAGCTGTACGCCGCCACGGAGACGCTGCGCCACACCCGGCCCGCCGGCGTACCGGTGCGAGGGTCGACGATGTGGTGCATCGTGGCGTCTCCGGCGGTCCACTGCCGGCTCACCGTGCTCGAGGTGGCCACCGCGCCACCAGCCGGCAGACCGATCACGCACGCCGGATCCGACGGACGGTCCTGCACCCGGATCCGCCAACGCTCGTCCGGGGCCGGCCCCGCAGTGGCGATGTCGCCGCCGAGGGCGACCAGCACACCGACCCGGCACCGGCGGGCGACGTCCCGGGCGCAGCGGTCGGCCGCCCAGGCCTTTGCGGTCGCGCCCAGGTCCAGCTGCACCCCGTCCGGTACGGTCAGCTCGGTCCCGTCGAGCCGGACCTGACGCCAGTCCGCGGCCGGCGGAACGGTCCGCGCCACGGCGGGCCGGCCATGCAGAGTCACCCAGCGCAGATCCTCGTCGTAGCCCAGTCGGCACAGCGCCGAACCGACGGTCGGGTCGACGTCGCCGTCGGTCTCCCGGGCCGCCCGCAGCGCCACCGACACCAGACCGGCGAGCAGCGGACTGATCCGCACCGGCGTTCCTCCGCTGCGGCACGCCCGGACCAGTTCGGAGTCGGCGCGGAACCGGCTGCAGGCGGCGTCGACGGCGGCCAGCACGTCGTCGACGATCGTCCGGGCCGCCGGCACCGCCGCAGGGTCGCTCACCACCACCCGGGCCAGCGTCCCCCACACCTGCCACTGTGCGCAGTCCGGCCCGACCGGGATGGTCTCCAGCAGCGGCATCGCCTCACGACCCGCCGGAGGTGGCCTGGCCGGGTTCGCCACCACCGCCGGTCACCGGCGGAAACTCCGCCGTCGGCGGGGCCTGGTCGACCGGCTGGTCCGGCTCGGCCGCGCCGTCCGGGGCAGGTTGTCCGTCGCCGGCCGTCGCCGCCGCATCGGTACCCGCCTCACCCGGGGCGGGTTGCCCGTCGGCACCGGCCGGCTGCGGCGCGGTTTCGCCCTGCACGCTGCCCGCCGGAGTGTTCGCGTCCTGGTCCGCCGTGTGATCGGCGTGCGCCACCACGGCGACGCCGAGCGTGCCGGCGATGCTCGCCACGGCCAGCCCGCCGGTGATCATCGTGACCCGCCGCAGCCCCAGCTCCCGCTCCCCCACGTGGCCTCCCGAATCGCCGTACCCAGCGGACCGCCCGCCGTCAACCCGGGATACGGCTCCGACGGATGCCCGGTTCAACCGACTGGGCACACACCCCCGGCGGGTTCGTCAGGTTTTACCGGCGGCGGATTTACAGCGCTGATGATCAATGACACCGTGTCCACAGCGGAGGGCAAACGCCCCTGCCACGGGTGGCTGGCCGGACCGGCTACCACCTGTCGTCAACGGAGGGAAACTGGATGTCGACAAGGACAACGACGAGGTCCACAGCGGCAACCCTGATAGCGGCGGTGGCGGCACTGCTGATGATCGTCGCCGCGGCACCCGCCAGTCAGGCGGCGACGCCGCACTTCGCGCATCTCAATCCGGGCGGTGCGCCGGCACTCACCGAGAAGGTCCCGGTCAACGTGGTCTTCCTCGGCTACAGCCGGACGCAGGTGGACCGGTCGGCGTACCTCGACGAACTGCCACAGCGCTACGAGCCGGTGGTCCGCTCCCGGCTGTGGTACGACCAGGTCGAGAAGCTGGGCCTGACCTACACCTACGACTACCACGTCCGGTACGCGAACAAGCGGTACGAGGACCGGTTCTTCGCCGAGTTGCAGCGGCTGGCCACACCCGCACCGCTCACCGCCTACCAGGAGCTCTACAACGAGCAGCAGGGCAACGTCGCCACGATCACCGACAATCACCACATCGACGCGCCGAGCGTGGAGCGGTGGCTGGCCCTCAACCCACCGGCCGGCGTCGACACCCGACGCAACACCGTGTTCTTCATCAACTGGTTCGGCCGGTCGGACTTCAAGTTCCACGTCTACACCAAGACCGACGAACCTGATCCGGACACCGGGCACAACTTCGGCGCCGAGCGGGACAGCCGGAAGATCTCCGCGTGGGGCGGCACCACCGCCGACGACGAGGAGAACGGTCTCGGTTCCACCCGCCGGGTGTGGTTCCACGACCTGTCGGCCGGGCCGGAGTCGTGGACCGAGAACTGGAACGTCGACGATCCCGATCTGGACGGCAACGGCGTCGAGGACTACCGGATGCCGCCGGTCTGGGAGTACGCCGCCGACGGCTACCGCTCCCCCGACGCGCTCACCGGCGACCTCGCTCTGATCACCCGCTACGTGGCGATCAACCTGCTGTTCACCACGTCGCCGCTCTACCCGGCGGAGCTGCCGAGTGCCGCACCACCGAAGTCGATCAACATCGACAGCAACGTCTACGAAGGCTGGGACGGCGTCGACGCCTCGGTCCGCTACATCGACGAGGAGCTACTGCAGCTGGAGTTGCGGGAACTGCGGTGGCGCAACGTGCTGGACTACGACGGCCAGAACCTCGCGTTCGAAGGTGACGCCGAACGCTGCTACTACGCCGTGCTGCTCGACGACGAGTCCTGCTACCCGGAGCTGGGCTACCCGCCGTTCGCCAACTTCTATCTGCAGAACAGTTTCGAACTCGACCGGGTGCTCGACGATCAGGACCGGGTCGACTACGAACTGCCGGTGTTCAGCTACGCGTTGCCGGCCGGCACCCCGGTGCCGGCGCTGGGCTTCGCCGACGACAACTACACCGACGGTACGCAATCGTACGTCTTCGCGTTCGTCTCCCCGGAGATCGTCGACAGCGGCTACGGGCTGACCACCACGCTGATCCACGAGGTGGGACACCACCTGGGCATGAGTCATCCGCACGACGGCTACGACAGCGAGTCCGGCGTCGACTACGGCCCGGAGGACGACTTCTTCTTCGCCTGGTCCGGCGACCAGGTCAACTCGATGATGAGCTACATCGACCTGAACTGGGACTTCAGCCAGTTCGACCGGGACAACAGCGACCGGTTCCTCACCGCCACGTACAACGAGGCGGCGAACCGGCTCGCCGAGTCGGTGCTGGACGGTCCGCACCCCGGCCGGGCCCACCGTGACCTGCGGGCCGCCGACCGGCTGATCGGTGCGGCCGAGCACGCGCTCGCCCGGCACGACTACCGGCGCGCGCTGGTCCTCGCCGAGCAGGCGTACGGGAAGGTCGTCGACGCTGCCGGGCGCGCCGGAGTGCCGGCGGGGACCGTGGCCGAGCAGATGTCTGCCCGGGCGCAGCAGGCCCGGACGGCGTCTGAGCTGACCGGACCGCACGAGTTCATCGACACGCTGGGCCCCGACAGCCCGCGTAGCCAGCCCTGACCAGCAGGTAACAGCAGACCAGGAGCCGGGCGGCCCAGGCCGCCCGGCTCCTGGTCTGCTCGCGGACCGCCGTCGCTCTCCCGGTGTCCGTCCGACGGGTGGGCCGGAGCCGTGCCGGGTGAACCGGCGCACCACCTGTAGAGCATCCTAGGACGAGTTCACCATACGGTCAGGCGGTGCAGTCCGGGCTGATCGCCGCCGGGGCCCGACTGGTCGCCACCAACAGGCCGAAGGTGGTCGTCCCGTCCGGTTCGACCATGCCGTTGTACGAGACGTTCCGTACCTCGACGGCCGACCCGTCGCCGCCGGCCTGTCCACCCCAGATCGACAGGATCCGCTCGTCACCCGGCCACTGCCAGGACACCTGCCAGCTGTCGATCGACTCGGCGCCGATATTGCGAACGGTGACCGTGGCGATGAACCCACCGACCCAGCTGGCATCCACCACGCTGGACGCGACGCAGCCCGTCACCGGCAGGGTTCGGGCGGGTCCACCGAGCACGTAGGTGTCTCGCCGACCGTCGGCGTCGGTGAACCGGAACCAGTACTCGGTGTCCGGCGTCAGCCCGTCGATCGTGACGTCGCCGTTGGGTTCCGGCCCGGACACGTTCGCCGCCACCGGGTCGCGCCACTGCTGGGCGTCCGTCCGACTGGCGAACAGAGTCACCGTGACCGGCGGAAGTTGACATCCTCGCCGCCCTAAACGGCGGCGATTCCAGCCACGCCGCGCGTGACACGCGCGGTGTTCTGGTGGGTTACCGTTTCACCGCGCGGTGCCGGGACGGGTCCCGGTCCTACCCGCGCTCCACGGTCGTTGAAGTCCGCCTGCCCGGCGGCCTTGATGTTGATCGCGGCGTTGACGTCCCGGTCGTGGAGACTGCCACACGGACAGACCCACGACCGCACGTTCAACGCCATCCGCTCGTTGATCCGGCCGCAGTCCGAGCACATCCGGGTGGACGGGAGCCACCGGTCCACCCGGGCGAACGTGCGTCCGGACCTCGCCGCCTTGTACTCCAGCATGGCGACGAACGACGACCATCCGGCGTCGTGCACCGACTTCGCCAGCCGGGTCCGGCCGAGACCGACGACACACAGGTCCTCGACGTACACCGCTTGATTCTCGCGGATGATCGTCGTGGACAGCTTGTGCTGCCAGTCCCGCCGGGTGTCGGCCACCCGGGCGTGCGCCCTGGCGACCTTCACGACGGCCTTCCTACGGCGGTTGCTGCCCCGCTGTTTGCGCGACAGACCCTGTTGCAGCCGTTTGAGCCTGCGGGCCGCGCGGCGCAGGAACCTGGGCGCGGCCACCTTCGCGCCGTCCGACATGACCGCGAAGTGCGTCAGCCCCAGATCGATCCCCACCTCGGCGTCGGTCGGCGGCAACGGCTCGTCCGTGGCCGAGACGACGAACGAGGCGAAATACCTTCCGGCCGCGTCCCGGATGACCGTCACGGACGACGGGTCCGACGGCAGTATCCGGGACCAGCGGACCGTGAGGTCGCCGATCTTCGGCAGCCGCAGACGACCGTTGTCCAGGACCGTGAACCGGGAATTGCGGGTGAAGCGGATGGCCTGCCGGTTGTCCTTACGGGACCGGAACCTCGGCGGCGCCACCTTCGCACCCTTGCGTCTGCCGGTGATCGAGGCGAAGAAGGTGCGGTACGCGGTGTTCAGGTCCGCGAGTGCCTGCTGCAACACCACCGCCGACACCTCACCCAGCCACGCCCGCTCCGGAGTCGTCTTGGCCCGCGTGATGACCCGCCTGGACAGTTCGGCGTCCGACACGTACGGCAGGCCCTGCTCGTGGGCGGTCCGCCGGAGGCGCAGCCCGTCGTTGAACACCACCCGGGCGCATCCGAACGCCCGGGCCAGCGCGATCTGCTGGCCGGGTGTCGGGTAGACCCGGAACTGGTACCGGAGCTGCACGAACCACACGATATCATGTTGGTCTATGGCAGAACTCGAAGGTATCCGTACCGGCAGGCACCGTGTTTTCGCGATGCACGTTCACTTGGTTTTCGTGACGAAGTTCCGGCACACGGTGTTCGCCGACCGGCACCTGACCCGCATGGAGGCGATCATGCGGGACGTATGCACGGACTTCGAGGCCGAACTGGTCGAGTTCAACGGCGGCCACAACCACGTCCACCTGCTGGTCGACCACCCACCCAAAGTCGCCGTCGCCCGCCTGGTCAACTCACTCAAGGGCGTCCCGTCGCGCCGCCCGCGGCAGGAATTTCCCGACCTCGCACGCCACTACCACCGGGCCAACAAGCTCTGGTCGGGCTCGTACTTCGCCGGCTCCGTCGGCCGCGCGCCACCAAGCATCGTGACGCAGTACATCGAGCAGGAAAACCGGCCAGGTTAGAGCACTGCTCGGACCCTGGCGGCCCTCCCAGCGCGGGCCTTCACCCCCGGGCCTGGAGGCCGGAGCACTGGCCCGCATTCCGGTAGCTCACGGTCACACTGGTCTGGGTCACGCCGGCGACCAAGCCCGTCAGCGGCAGTGCGGGCGGGCACGCCGGGGTCGGCGTCGGGGTGGAAACGGTCGCAGGCCAGGGCTCGGCCTGCGCCGGGCCGGCCCAGCCCGCGACGGTCACGATCGAGGCGGCGAGCAGGGCACCGATCCGGTACAGCATCAAGGAACTCCTTCGCTCTGGCCGGGCGTCGGCCGCCGTCAGGACGACGGCGGCCGACACCCGGGTCGTCAGGTCACAGCGGCGGGTACGCGTTCGCCATCAGCTCCTGGAACTGAGCCGAGAACCAGTGCCCGGAAACCGGCGCGTTCGGCAGGGCACCACTCATGTTGTTGTTGTTCCGCGGGTTACCCGTGTACGTCGGATCACACATCCGGTCGAAACCCTTACCCTCGTCGTTCGGGATCTCCGAGCTCGAACCGTCCGACTCACCCGGCGGCTTGATCCACACGTACGCGTCGATACCCGAAGCGGGCGCCGCCGTCGGACGCTCACCCAGACCCGCACCCGACTGGTTGCACCAGTTCCCCTTCTGGAACCGCCGGTCGATCCGCGACTCGTCCACCCGGGTGTTCACATCACTGGCACTGCTCGGACCCGTCGGACGGTCCGGGCCACCCCAGCCGTTACGCGACGTGTCGATCAGCATGCCCACACCCGACGGGAACCCGGCCTGCACCAGCCGCTGCCGGAACGCCTGCGCGAACGACAACTCGTCGTTGTAGTTGTTCCAGTCGATCCACGTCGACGGACGCGTCGTCGAGTCCACCGTGATGTACGGCTCCCGCAACGCCGAGTAGTTCGCCGTGTTCGTGATGAACCCGTGCACGTCCGACGGCGACGCACCCGACGCGTTCGCCGCCTGCGCGATGATCTGCGCCGTCGGCCCGAAGTTGTCCTCCCAGCCGATCCAACCGTGGTGCCCGGCGTCGATGTAGTTGTACACGTTCGGCACATCCGCCAACTGCGAGATCGCGTAACCGACACCCGTGACGTAGTTGCCGTTCGCCAGCATCACGTCGCACTCAGGCGTCGCCGTCGCCCGCGAACCCACATTCGTCACCAGGTTCGGCAGCGAGTCGATCTCGATCACCGCCACGATCCGCAGGTTCCGGTACTCCGCCCGACCCACGATCTCCGCGATCGGATCGATGTAGTCGTCCCGGTACGCGTCGATCTCCGTCGGCCCCAGCTCACCGTTGGAGGCCAACGCCGCACAGTCCCGACCCGGCAGGTTGTAGATCACCACCTGGAACACCAACGGACGGCTACCGTTCGCCGCGTCCTGCGCCACCGCCTCGTCCAGATGGTCCGCCAGACCCATGTCACCCGTCGTCGGGCTGTTGTTGCCGTAGATCGCACTCGTCCGGTCCAGCCACACACCCGTCGGCTCGTCCGCGATCCGGCTACCACCCGGCTCAGCCGCCGCGTTCGCACTCCAAATCGGGTTCACGTACACGTCCGCACCCACGTACGGGTTGTCCACCCGCGGCCCACCCGTCGGCGGTGGCGTGGTGACCGGTGGGGGCGCTGTCGTGACCGGCGGAGGTGCTGTCGTGACCGGCGGAGGCGCCGTGGTGACCGGCGGCGGCACGGTGGTGACCGGCGGCGGAGTCGTCGGGCCGATGCCACCGTTGCACGCCACCCCGTTCAAGGTGAACGCGGTAGGGCTGGAGTAGCTGCCGGTCCACCGCCCGTTGAAGCCGATCGAGGTGGACGCCCCGGTGCCCAGGTTGCCGTTCCACGAGGCGTTGGTCGCGGTGATCGCGCCGGAGCTGCCGCTCCAGTTCGCCGACCAGCCCTGGGTCAGGGTCTGACCGGACGGCAGGGTGAAGCGCAGGCTCCAGCCGTTGACCGGATCCTGCCGATTGTTGATGGTGATGTTGGCGGTGAATCCGCCGGAGCCGGAGCCTTCGTTCCAGGTGTTCGCCTGATAGGTGACGTTGCAGACCACCGCGGCGTGTGCGGCGGTGGTGGGGACGATCAGGGCTGCGGCGACCAGTGCGGTAGCGCCGCCGACGGCCAGCAGATTACGGCGTACGGTGCGTCTCGGGACGGATGGCATTGCGTTCTCCTACAGATCCGCAGGGCTGCCACCACGGGCCGGAGTGTCGGTCTGAACCGGCTTGCGACCGGATCTGCCTCGGACGGTGCGGCCGCACGGTCGAGGACGGTCGACGTGGTGGGCTGGGGAGAGGAGTGCCCGGCGCCGGATGGTGGTCACCCCCGGCGGTCCCCTCGGTCTGAAACGAGCCGCTCGCGTTGGCTCCCGGTGCGGCTGAGGCGAATTCTGGCACGCAACAATGATCGATACAATGACCGGTTCAGCCGGCCCGGACGGAGTTAATCCGTTCGGCCGGGTTGACGTCGTCTGCGAGCATGATCGCCGTGACCAAGCTGAACCAGATCATCGCGGTGGAGAAGGGCGTCAAGAGCAAGTCCTTCGCGGAGTTGACCGAGGCGCACCACGCGGTGCAGAAGCAGCCGCTGCTGTCCGGAATCTCCCGCACCTACCAGCCGAAGGACGAGGAGGGTGAGCAGTTCCCGCCCGAGTCGACCCGGGTCCAGGTGCACGCCGAGCAGGTGCTGCGGGACGTGGCGAAGACGCTGACCCGGCTGTTCGACGTGACCGCGACCAAGGACTGGGCGAACACCCGGGCCACCGCCGATGTCGTGGTCGACGGCCGGACCCTGGTCACCGCCGCACCGGTGTCGTACCTGCTGTTCCTGGAGAAGCAGCTGGTCGACCTGCACACCTTCGTCAAGAAGCTGCCGGTGCTGGACGCGGCCGAGTCGTGGAGCCGCGACGAGTCGACCGACTCCTGGCGTACCGATCCGGTGCGTACGGTCAAGACGAAGAAGGTGCCCCGCAACCATGTCAAGGCCGAGGCGACTGACAAACACCCGGCGCAGGTCGAGGTCTACTACGAGGACGTACCGGTCGGCTACTGGACGACGGTGAAGTTCTCCGGTGCGCTGCCGGCCCGGCGGGTCAACGAGTTGCTGGACCGGATCGCGGCGCTGCAGACCGCGGTCAAGTTCGCCCGCGAGGAGGCCAACGGCGCCGAGGTCACCGACCAGCGCATCGGCGACGCGGTCTTTGGCTACCTGTTCGGGTAGTCGCAAGCCACCTGCCGGTGGATACGATCACAGTCTCCCCGGACTGAGCCCCGGGGTGGCCGTCAGCCGGGTTCGCACCGGCTGACGGTGGAGGAGCACCAAGCTGAAGCTGACGACGAATCTGACGAAGCGGTCCCAGTGCGGGTTCGAGTCCCGCCCCCGGTACCAGCCACACCGGGGTGGCCCAACTGGTAGAGGCAGCCGCCACACACTCAGGCTCTCGCTCCACGCTCAGCATTCGCCGCCGGTTGTCAGGTCGAGGAGGGACGGACAGGGACAGCTGGATGCTGGTTCGATTCCAGCTCGCGCCTCCACCGCGGCGCGGTAGTTTAAGGGCAAAACCCGGCGTCATAAAGAGTGATCTGTCCCTTTTAAACGTACTGGCGACAGCAAATGGGCGGCAGCCCAGAGGCCCGGAGACAGGACAGCTCTCCGGGCCTCGCCATGTCCGGACGGGACCCGCTGGGCACACCATCGACCAGGTCAAGACCGACCCCGGCCAGGATGTTGATCGACGACAGACAACTTACAACCCGGTCTGATGGGCCGTATCGTCCACATCATCGGACGACAGCACGGGGGATGTCTGAAATGATCGATTCCGGCCTGCCACGGACCAGCCTGGCGGACAGCCACGTACTCGCGGCCCAGCAGTGGGTCAACGCCACCTACGCCGGCGCGCCGGGATACCTCAGCTGCCCGGAAGACGGGCGCACCGGCTGGCCGACCGTACTCTCGCTGACCCAGGGGCTGCAGTACGAGCTCGGCATCTCGCCGACGGTGCAGAACTTCGGGCCTGGCACCCTCGCCGCGGTCCGCACGCGTAACCGGCTGCCAGCCGAGGAGACCAACACCAACCTGGTCCGCATCTACAACGCCGCGCTGTGGTGCAAGG
Source organism: Solwaraspora sp. WMMD792 (assembly GCF_029626105.1). NCBI lineage: Bacteria > Bacillati > Actinomycetota > Actinomycetes > Micromonosporales > Micromonosporaceae > Solwaraspora > Solwaraspora sp. WMMD792. The sequence continues at coordinate 1,418,524 of NZ_JARUBH010000009.1, read as the reverse complement.
GCTACTGGGCCGCCACCGATCAAGGAGTCTGGACCGCCGGCTCGGAGGACTCGTTCAGTCAGCTCTACGTCGACGCCGGGCTGTCGTACGCCGGCCTGTCGGCCCGGCGGGCGATGTGGCCGCACGTCGCGCGGGCGATGCTGCGGATGGACCAGTTCCGCCTGGTGCCGCAGGGTGACAGCACCGTCCGGGGCATCCAGCAGCGGTTGAACTCGCGCTACGTGGCCGGCGTCGGCATCCCGGCGATGAGCCTGGTGCCCTGCGACGGGTTCTACTCCCGGGACGTGCAGCAAGGGCTGATGATGGCCATCCAGTACGAGGTCGGCATCCCGCTGGGCTCGATCAACGGCAACTTCGGGCCGGGCACCCAGGCCGGGCTGCGTGGGGTCGGCTCCGGCCGGCTCACCGGCGATCTGCGGCACCTGTTCCGGTCGGCGTGCTACGTCAACTCGCCGACCTTACTGCCGGGCGATCCACAGCTGCCGCTGGCGTACCACCCGCAGGACATCGACACCGATGTGGAGACCGCCACCCACCTGGCGTGGCTGCGCGCCTTCCAGCGTTTCTCGCAGATCCCCGAGAGCGGCACCAACGACTACACCACCTGGGCCCAGCTGCTCGTCTCCTGCGGCGACACCGGCCGGCCCGCCACCGGCTGCGACTGCATCACCGAGATCACCGCGGCCCGTGGCGCGCAGCTCGTCGCGGCCGGCTACCGGATCGTCGGGCGCTACCTCGACGAGCATCTGCCGCCGTCGGACCCGTACTTTCTGGACAAGGCGCTCAAGCCCGGTGAACCGGAGACCATCCTGGACGCCGGGCTGCGATTCTTCCCGATCTTCCAGTACAACGGCACTCAGCTGGGCAACTTCACCTACCCGAAGGGGTACGACCAGGGGCGGATCGCCCATCAAAAGGCCGTAGCGCACCGGATTCCCGCCGGTACCTGCATCTACTTCGCGGTCGACTTCGACGCTCTGGACGTCGACATCGACAGCGGAGTCAAGCCGTACTTCCAAGGGGTGAAGGCGGCGCTCGCCGAGTTGGGCGACCACTACCAGTTCGGAGTCTACGGCTCGCGCAACGTCTGCAGCCGCGTCTCGCAGGAGGTCGGCGCCCGGTGGTCGCTGGTTTCCGGGATGTCCTGGGGCTACTCCGGCAACCTCGGCTTCCCGCTGCCGGCGAACTGGGCGTTCAACCAGATCCGGGAGTACGAGTTCACGCCTGGCTGGGGACTGGAGCACGACGTATGGCGGGACGGAGCCGATCCGGGGGTCGCCGCGCTCGTTTCCGGCCAGTGAGTCGCGCTCGTTTCCGGCCAGTGAGTGAGGAGCCCGAGATGATCAGCAGACGTGTCCTGCTCGGCGGCGCCGTCGGCACCGGCGTGCTCGCCCTGACGCCCACTGGCGCCGCCCACGCGACCGGGGTTGCCGAGGCGCGGAACGAAATCCACGAGGTATCCGCAAACGGCTGGCGGATCGATCCGGCCGCCATCGCTGTCCACCGGATCGAGGGTTCCACCGCCTCGGTAGCGCTGCGCCGAGGTCCCGCCGCCGGGGTGCTGCTGCACGTCGCCCGCCGCTGGCACTACGAGATCGGCCCGGTCGACACCGGCGAAGGCGGCGGCGTCGCCGGCTACGCTGCCGACCGCGTGGTGCGCACCGCCGTCGAATCCAACTACCTCTCCGGCACCGCGATCGCCCTGCACCCGACCGCCTACCCGCTGGGCGGTAGCGAGTCGCTGTGGCCGCACCAGGAGGCGGTCGTACGGGACATACTCGCCGACTGCGAAGGCACCGTGGTCTGGGGTGGTGACCTGTCGCCGGCGACGGCCTCGCACTTCCACGTCGCGACCCGGCCCGGTGACCGGGCCCTGGCCCGGGTCGCCGTCAGGTTGGGACCTGGCGTCCACGTTGCGCGCCGGACACCGACGGTCGTCACCGGGTAGACGAGAGTCCCGGCACCGACGTAGGCGTGAGTCCGGGTGGCGACGCGGCCGATCCTCCGGGCCCGCCATCGACCGTTCCCCCTCCGAACATTGACGCCGGACGCGATGTGGTGGCGATGTGGTGGCGATGTGGCCGGACCGCGAAGGGTCGTCGGTGAGGCGGGACGGACCCGCCACAACGGGAGGACCAGTGATTCGCGCGCTACCCCGCACCGGCCGCCAGTTGCTCGCCACGGCAGGAGCCCTCGTCCTGGCGGTGACCACGGTGGTGACCCTGTCCGCCGCGCCGGCCTCGGCCCACTCACAGGCTGAGGTAATCCAGGCCGCCTGCGGCTCCGGATACAACATCGTCAGCGACGGGACGCGGACCATCCGGACCCCGTCCGGGACGGTCTACGGCTACGTGTACCTGACCTACAACGCCAGCAACGGCAACAACTGCGTGGTGACCCGCAAGACGGCCTACCACGGCACGCCGACCCGGACCCGGGTGCAGATCGGGGTACAGCAGTCGAACGGCACCGTTGTCTACTACGACGACGCGGGCGACTACTCGCACTACGCCAACCGGACCGTGTACGCGGCCGACCGATGCGTCAACTACTTCGGCTGGATCTGGAACGTGCCGACCGCTTCCACCGCCGCCGGCACGCTCGCCTCCGGCGGCCGCACCCAGCTGGGTAACTGCGGCTGACCAACGGGCGATGGTCACGGCCGGGACGGATCAACGGGGGTTCCGTCCCGGCCGTTCGCCGGGTCGCCGCCCGGTGCCGGGTGGCTGCCGGTCAGCTGACGGAGCAGGTTGAGCCGCTCGTCGAGGAAGGGGTCGGCGGCGACGAGCTGGCCGGCCTGCGCTCGCGCCCAGCCGGCTGCGCCCCGGTCGCCGAGCCGCTCGTACAGCTCGGCGAGCAGCCGCAGGGTCAGCGCCGCGCGCCCGTCGTTGCCGAGCCGCCGCAGGGCCAAGCCGCACCGACGTACCTCCGCCGCCGCCTGCCGGTCCATGCCCCGCCGGCACAGACGCAACGCGAGGTTCCGCTCCATGCTGAGGATGAGTGTCTGGTCCCCGATCTGCACCCCGAGGTCGAGCGCGGCGACGAACTGGACCACCGCGTCGTCGACCCGGGCCAGCCCGAGCAGCAGGTAGCCGAGTTGGCTGTGCGCGTACGCCCGGACCACCCGCTCTCCGATGCTGGCCAGCAGGTCGACACAGCGTTGGGAGTCTCGCGCGCCGGCGGCGTAGCGGCCCGCGACGGTCAGGATCCCGGCCCTCGCGTTGAGCAGCATCGCGAGGGCCATCGGATCGTCCAGCGACTCGGTAATCGGCACCGCCTGGTCCATCACGGCGAGCGCGGCATCGGAACGGTCCGGACGGTTGAGCGCCAGCGCGGTCACCCGCAGCGCCTCGGCCTCGCCGGCCCGCTGGCCGATCCTGCGGAACACGGCCACAGCGAGGCGTCCGTACCGGACGGCGAGGTCGTCACCGGCCCGTCCCTCGGCCAGGTAGAAACTGAGCGCACTCAGCGCGTGCCCGACCAGGTCGCTCATGGACAGCTCCGATGCCTGTGCCCGCGCGGCGCGGAAGCCGGTGACCGCCGCCGTCAGCTCGCCCCGCAAGCTGGCTACCCGGGCGTTCATGAAGACGGACCAGGCCAGGTACCTCCGATGCCCGTGCCGGACGGCGGCAGCGCGTACCGTGCGGTGCACGGCGGCCAGCTCGTCCAGATGCCCCTCCATCCACAGGTGGGAGTTGAGCGCGGCAGCCAGCACGACGGACTGGTCCAGCCAGCCTCGTACGGCGGCGTACCGGCAGGCCGCTACCAGGTTGCGCTGCTCGGCCCGCAACCAGGCGCGGGGTTCGCGGCGGATCTGCCGGACCAGTTCACCGCCCAGCGGTCCGGCCGGCCGGTCGCCCGGCCACGTCTGCGCCGGGTCGCCCGGCGGCGAGGGGTCGAACGACGGGCGCGGCAACCGCGCGGTGGCCAGTTGGGCGGCACAGCAGGCCGCAGTGATCAACCGGTACAGCGCCTCGTCGAGACTCCCGGCCGGTTCCTCTGTGTCCGCGCGCTCCCGTGCGTAGGCGCGCAGCAGGTCGTGCAGCCGGTAGCGGGGCTCGGGATGGGCGGTGTCGACCTCCACCAGGTTGGCGCCGATCAACTGATCGACGGCGGCCTCGGCTGCTGCGGGGCCGGTACCGGTGCCGCAGAGTAGGACGAGCGCTCGGGCCGGAACGTCCCGCGCGCCGAGCACGGCGATCCGGCGCAGAATCTGCCGGGCCGGCGGGGCCAGGCCGACGTAGCTGAGGTGCAGACTGCCGCGGACCGCTTGGTCGGTGGTGGCCAGTTCGTCGAGTCGGCGACGCCGATCGGCGAGCCGATCGGCGAAAGTCGACAGGGCGAGGTCCGGCCGGGCCGCCAGCCGGGCCCCGGCGATCCGGAGCGCCAGCGGCAGGTTCGTGCAGTAGTCCCGGACCCGTTCCGCCGCTGCCGGCTCAGCGGCGACCCGGTCCGGTCCGACGATGCGGGAGAGCATGACCAGCCCGTCGTCGTCGGCCAACGGTTGCAGCACCAGCAGGCCGGCCCCGGGCAGGTCGCTGAGTCGCCACCGGCTGGTGACCAGGACCGCGCAGCCGGGGGTGCCGGGCAGTAGCGGCAGCACCTGACCGGCGGAGGCCGCGTCGTCCAGTACGACCAGTAGGCGGCGGTCGGCGACCGAGGACCGCCAGGCGGCCGACTTGGCGTCGAGCCGGTCGGGCACCGATCGTACGCTGGCTCCGAGACCCTCGATCAGGTCTCGCAGGACGTCGGCCGAGGCACGGCTGCGCTCGGTCGCACCGGACAACCGAACGAACAGGACGCCGTCCGGGTAGGCCCGACGTACCGCGTGTGCGGCGTGCACAGCCACCGCTGTCTTTCCCACGCCTGGCGGTCCGGAGACGACCACCACCGGGGGCGCGGTTCGCGCCGCAGGCGTCAGCCGGGCGAGCAGATCAGTGACCACCTTGCCACGTCCGGTGAAGTCAGCGACCGCCGGCGGCAGCTGGCACACCGGTGGCACGGCGGGGGACGCCGGCACGGCGGCCCCGCCGGCTACCGGCACGGCCGTCGGCGTCGCATCCGCAGCCATCGGCAGTTCACCCCGCAGCGCCGCGCGATGCACGGCGGCCAGCCGGGGGCCGGGCTCGGTGCCGAGTTCGTCCCGCAGGACGTCACGCGCCCGCTGGTACGTGTCGAGTGCCTCGGCGACGCGCCCGTCGGCGGCCAGCGCCCGCATGAGCAGGGCCCAGAACGGTTCGCGCAGCGGGTGCTGGCGAACCAGCGCCTCGGCCCGCGCGACCGCCGGCTGGTGCCGGCCGATGGCCAGTTCGGCGGTGAGCAGCCCTTCCTCGGCGGCAAGCCGTAGCTCGTCCAGCCGGGCCAGGTCGGCCGTGAAGCTACCCGCACGAACCCCAGCGAGCGGGGGTCCGGCGAACCTGTCAAGTGCGTGTCGGAACGACATCGCTGCCAGCCGTACGTCGCCGTTCGAGGCGGCATCGCGGGCCGCGTCGATCTCGTGCGCGAACAGGTGCACGTCGATCTGGTCCGGATCGGCGTCGATCCGGTATCCGTCGACCTGCCAGCGGATCGGGGTGTGCGGCAGCAGCCGGCGTAGCCGGGACACGTGGGTCTGCAGATTCGCCAGGTACGACTTGGGCGGATCGCCTTCCCACAGCAGCTCCGCGAGCTCGCCGACCGGCACCCGTCGGCCGGCCCGCAGCAGCAGTCCGACCAGCAACCGGGTGGGCCGCCCCGGCGGCACCGTCACCACTCGGCGGGCATGATCGCGCACGGTCAGCGCACCAAGAACTTCGAACTCCACCGATGCTCCCCGGGTTCGAGGCTATCCGGCAGAAGATGAAGTTCGTGTCAGGACAGTTACAGACTGGCGATCGGGTCCCGATCGAGGGTGGCCGGTCGCGCCGGCCACCCTCTGTCATCGGGTACGGGGTCAGTCAGTTCACGGGCAGGGCTGCCAGGCCAGGTGGTACATCGTCTCGATGCTGCCGTCCGTCGAGTCCATGGTCAGGAAGCTAACGTCCGTCGACGATCCCTTGCTCAGGCGCAACTCGGTGTTGATGTTGAGGTTGCGGATCTCGCCACACGGATGCCAGACCACGGAGGCGATCGGCACCTCGTCGCTCACCATCCAGTTGTCGTCCAGCGGAGCCGGAATCGGATGGCTGCTGAAGGTGCCCTGAGTCATTCCCTGGAAGTAGTAGTTGGCCCGCTGCGTGGCGATGGCGCCCGGGCTGAGCAGCCCGTAGCCGCGGTAGTCCACCTTCACGATCGCGAAGGTGTAGCCCGCCGGCGCGTGCACCAGCACGTTGAGCTGACAGTTACGGCGACCGTCGGTGACCGAGATACCCGGACCCGCCTGTACCAGGTAGTCGCTGTAGATGGTGGTGAAGGCGGTGTTGTCCGGCGAGACGGCGACGTCGGCGGTACCTGGCCGACAACCGGAACCCGCCATCGCGACCAGATCGATCACAACCTGGTCATCCGGTGGGTCATCCAGGATCCCCTTGGCGGACGCGGGTGCGCCCGAGATCAACGATGAGGCGAGCAACGCAAGCACCACGCCGCCACGCGTCAGCAGTTTGCGCATGAAACCTCCTCCGATGTGTGATGCGACGATGCGTGCGCAACAATCTACGTACAGACATTGATGGTTGTCAACGTAAATTTAATTGCCACAGGGGTTTTTCTAAATTGATCGCACGCGATCTCGCCGCCGACCCTTCCAGCCCAGCCGGTAGATCAGACGGCGCCAGCACCAACCGTGTAAATCGCCCATAACATGACAAGAGGTTGACCCAATTGCCTCCAATGACCAGCTAGTTGATCCCGCCGAAACGGGCACACGACATACGACCTGGGCAGAATCAATATCAACATATCGATCCTGGCAGATACTTGCATGCATCGATGCTCGTCGCTATCATCCTTTCGCAGGACGCCCCGCCGAAACACTCTGGACCCAATCCCCCATGATCCAAAGGGCCCAGCAGACAAAGATCCACGGCGCGGTTGTTCCGCAAAGTCGTGTGTGCCCCAGCCGTCATAACCTGAGCCCTGAGGGGAACGGAATGAAAAGAAGCCTCACCGGCACGAGACACGGAATGTTCGCCGCACTCGGCACGGTTCTCGCGCTGACCCTGACCGCTCCGGCCCATGCCTCCCCGGCGACGCCGAGCGCCGTGCCGGACAGCGACATCACCGTGGAGGTGGTGGCCGCCAGTGGTTCAGGCTGCGCGCCCGGCACGGCCAGGGTCGTTGCCAACCCCGACAACACCGGCTTCCGGATCCGCTACTACGACTTCCTCGCCACCGTCGGTGACGGGGCCGACCCGACGGACAGCCGGAAGAACTGCCAACTCGGTGTGCTCGTCAAGGTGCCGGCGGGCTGGACCTTCGCGGTCGCCACCGCGGACTACCGGGGTCGGGCCCGGATTCCCAGTGGAGCGACCGGCCGGCAGCGGACGAACTACTACTGGCAGGGTTCGTCCGACAACAGCCGTACCGACGCCACGTTCGGCGGACCGTACAACGGCTTCTGGGCCACTGCGGACCACGCACCAGTGCTGGTGTACGTCCCCTGTGGGCAGCAGCGGGTGCTGAACATCAACACCGAACTGCGAGTGGACGCCGGCACCTCCAGCGGCCAGGCCAGCATGTCGATGACCACGACCGAAGGCAACGTCGACACCCTGTTCAACCTGGACTGGGTCAGGTGCTGACCACCTGATCCACCAGTCAGCGCCGGGCGCGGGCAGCTCGATGCCCACGCCCGGCGCTGTCGTACGCGGAACCGGACTCGGACCCGGAGCGAGCAGCACGGGCAATCCGGTCAGCGCCAGCGAACTGGTCAGCGCCAGCAGACTGGTCAGCGCCAGCGTCGACCCGGTGGGCACGGAGAAAGCCGTCGACCGCCGCCGACCAGGGAAAGCCCTCCGCCCGGCGGCGGGCCGCCGCGCGTCGCGCCGCCACCGGTCGGCCGGCCAGTTCGCAGATCGCGTCCGCGTACTCCTGCCCGCCGCCGGCCACCGCCAGCCCAGCGTCTCCGATCACCTCCGGCAGCGCGCTCTCCGCGGCGACCACCACCGGGGTGCCGCTGGCCAGGGCTTCCAGGGCGGCCAGTCCAAAGGTCTCCACCGGCCCGGGTGCGATCACCACGTCGGCGCCGGCCAGCAGCCGGGCGACCTCGTCGCGGTCGCCGACGTAGTTGGCGAAGTGCACGGTCAGCCCGGCCTCGACGGCGTGTGCGCGCAGACCCGCCTGACGAGGGCCGGTGCCGACGATCACCCCGACGGCGGGTACGCCGCGGTCGCGCAGCGCGGCCAGCGCCGCGAGGACCCGCTCGGGGCACTTCTCGGCGGACAGCCGGGCGCAGTGCAGCACCAGCAGTTCACCGTTGGGCGCGTACTGCTCGCGGACCGCCTCGTCGTGCCGGCGGGGGTGGAACTGGTCGAGATCCACGCCGAGCGGCACCCGGGCCAGGTTGTCCGCCCCGATCCGGGTGAACTCACGCGCGGCCCACTCGGTGGTGCACACCACCCGGTCGTATCCGGCGGCGGTCGCCGCGTTGAGCCGGTCGGCGATCCGCTCGGTGATCCGGTCGGTCAGCTTCGCCGGGCCGGCGGATCGGACGCCGAACGGCAACCGCAACAGGCCGTCGAGCGTCTCGTGGGAGACCATCAACGCGGGTACGCCGTGCCGCCGCGCCCACTGTCCGGTCCACCGCAGCGTGGTGCGGTCGGAGACCTCCAGCCGGTCCGGGGCGAGCTCGGCGAGTAGGCGGCGTACCCGGGAACGGCCAAGCAGCACCCGGTAGCCGCCGGTGCCGGGCACCGCCGGCCCGGCGACGGTGATCACCCGCCCCTGTGCGGTGTCCTCCTCCGCGTCGGCCGCCCCCGGCACCACCAGCACCGGCTCGTGGCCGGCGGCAAGGTAGCCGGTGCCGAGTTCCCGCAGCGCGGTCCGTAACCCACCGGAGCTGCCGGTGATGAAATTCGCCAGCCGAACGATCCTCATGATGCCGTCACCATCCGGCCAGCATGGCAACCGCCGGGCGGCGGGCAGGGCACACGATCGTGACGTGTCGGCGAACTGTGCCCGACGGCTATCTTCGTCGTCGTCGGGCACCGGCGGGCGTTGACCCGGTCAGGACCAGCCGTAACCGGCCCGCAACGCCTGGCACACCCGGTCGAACCGGCCCCGGTCGAGGATGGCACCCTCACGCCGGATGCTGTCCTCCCGCATGGTGAGCACCCGGTCGAGCCGGATCCAACTCGGCCGGCCGTCGTCGCCCCAGGTGCCCAGCGACAGCCAGTGCCGCTGCCCGTCGCGGTCGGACTGGCTGGACAGCATCAGCCCGAACAGCGTGCGGCTGCGCCGGCCCACCACCAGGACCGGGCGGTCCTTGCCCTGCCGGGGGTCCTCCTCGTACGACACCCAGGTCCAGACGATCTCGCCGGGATCGGCGTGCCCGTCCAGCTCGGGTGCGTACGACAGCTGCCGCCGCTGCAACGCGGCCACCTGCCGGCGGCGGGCCAGCTTGGCCGGTGTCGGGCGCCGTTGCGCCGGTACGCGTTGACCGGCCAGCCGGCCGACGGTCGCGGTCACGCCCTGCCACAGTCTTCCCACGACCGACGACCCTATCGGTAGGCGCCACCAGCGGTGCGCGACGGGCCAAGCCGTCGCGCACCGCGGGTCAGCTCCCGGTCTGTCGAGTCGTGGTCAGCCGAGCATGCCGATGACGGTCCGGGCCTGGTGGGTCAGCGCTGCCGCGGCGGCCGGGTCGACCCGGTCACGCCGGTGCGGATGCGCCAGATGGTGCACGAAGCGCTGCAGGGCCTGCGTCGCCGGGCCGGTGCGGCCCCGGTCGAGGTGCCACTGCGCCTGATCCAGCGCGGCGGACAGCCGGTGGGTGACCGGTCCGGTGATCGCGCCGTCGCGCCGGAATCCGTCGTACGCGGTCCGCAGCGCGGGCAGGCTGCCCGGTGCCCAGAGGTCCGGCACCGGCACCTTTCCGAAGTCGGTGTCGGCGGCCAGGTAGAAGCCGGGGTACGACGGCTGGTTGTAGGTGGTCTGCTGGCGGGCCACCTCGGCGCGGTACTGCGGATCGTGCATCAGGGTGTACATCTTGCGATCGGTCACCTCGGTGCTCAGGTGGATCCGGATCGCGGTGCTGTCGACCGTACGCAGCAGCAACTCCTCCCGCCAGTCACCGAAGACGTCGGCGACCAGGCCCGGGTTGCCCTTGGTGTAGTTGTTGGTCCGGGTGCCCTCGGCGGTGAGCAGCCGACCCCGGCGCCAGTCGTCGATGGTCGGGGTCTGGTCGATCGCGCCGTCGACGATCTGGGTGCTGCCGTCGGCCGCCCACCGGATGCTCATGTTGGTGCCGGGGATCTGCGAGCCGAGCGGCTCGCCGGCGGCGGTGTGCAGGCCGAGTCCGCTGACCGCCCACACCTCGTGGCCGGGGTGCTGCGGGTCGATGTCGCCGATCATGCCCCGGCCGGTGTCCACTCCGGAGTAGGCGCCGAAGATCACTTCACCGGTGGCGGCGTCGAGCAGTCCGTGCCCGTACGGCGCCCACCGCCCGCCCTCGAAGACCAGGTACGCCTCCAGGCCGGGGCGGCGCGGGTCGATGTCGGTGACGTGCATGGCGTCGCCGTGGCCGAGCCGGGCCATGGTGCCCGGGGCCGCGCTGTCCGGCGGCAACTGCGCGAACGCGCTGTACAGCAGGCTACCGTCGTCGTCGATGGTGGCGGCGCCGTAGACGATCTCGTGCCGGCCGTCGCCGTCGACGTCGGCCGCGCTGATCGAGTGCTGCCCCTGGGTGGTGATGGTGGCGAACTCGTCGTCGGTGCCGTCGCGACCGTGCGGCGAGTCGTTGAACGGGTTGGTCATCGGCGTCCAGCCGCTGTCGACGTACCACTGCTCGGTGAGCTTGCGCCCGTCCCACCAGTAGGCGACCAGGGTGGAGCGGGTGTAGTAGCCGCGGGCGAAGACCGCCGACGGCCGGCGGCCGTCCAGGTAGGCCACCGCGGCGAGGAACCGGTCGACCCGGTTGCCCGGCTCGATGCGCGACATCGCGTAATCGCCCCACATCAGACCGTCGTCGTGCCGACCGGGCTGGTAGTGGACGGTCTGCAACTCCCGCCCGGTGGCGCCGTCGAACACGGTGAGGTACTCGGGGCCGTCGACGATGAAGCCTTCGAAGGCACGCAGGTTGTTGCGGCTGCTGCGGGCCGGGGCGTAGACGTCGATGAAGTGGTCGGCGAGGGCCTGCGCGGCGGCCCGCGACAGCGGATACTCGTACGCCGGGTCGATGCCGAACGCCGCCTCCAGGGTGGCGGGCCAGTTGCCGGCGACCACCTCCGGGTGGGCGTGCCAGCCCTGGAACATGTCGACCAGGTGGTCGTGGTAGTCGGCGGCGGACATCCGGTAGTCGTCGCGGTGCGAGTAGCCGGCCCGCCGGTCGGACTCCGGCATGGTGACGTAGCGTTCGTCGGCGACCCGGCCGTCGGGCCGGTAGCTGATCGTCCTGGTGCCGGGGGCGGTCTTGAGCATCATCTCCGAGCGGCCGTCGCCGTCGAAGTCGTAGACCAGGAACTGGGTGTAGTGGGCGCCGGCCCGGATGTTGACCCCGAGGTCGATGCGGTGCAGCAGGGTGCCGTCCAGCCGGTACGTGTCGAGGTAGACCGGTCCGGTGTAGCCGACCTGGGAGACGTCCTTGGAGTTGGACGGGTCCCACTTGACGACGAACTCGTACCGCCCGTCGCCGTCGACGTCGCCGACGCTCATGTCGTTGGCGGAGTAGGTGTACGCCTCACCGGCCGGGGTGACCCCGTCGGCGGGCCGACGCAGCGGCAGATCGTGGTAGGCCTGCGACCACGGGTGCACCGGATCGCTGCGGTCGACCTCGACGCCGTCGACCACGGCGGCGACCTGGTAGCCGGCGCCGGTCGCGGGGTCGGTGTCCAGGTAGTTGGTGCTGTCGGTGACGGTGGCCAGCCGCCGGCCGTCCCGGTAGACGTGGAAGTCGGTACCGGTCACGCCGGTGGCACCGGAGCCGGTCACCTCGTGGCCGAGCAGTCGCCAACCGAGGAAGACGCCCTGGTCGGTGGCGGCGGCGACCAGGCCGCGGTCGAGATGTTCGAGTTGGACGGCGTCGGGGCGACCACCGCCGGCCGGTCCGTCGGCGGGGCCGTGGACATCGTCGGCCCGGTCGACGGGGGCGGCGCCGGCCGGTACGCCGAGGGTCAGCGTGAGGACGCCGGCAAGCAACGCCACGGCGGTGGGTGGACGGTGGGGACGGCGACGTCGGGTACGACGGTTCATCCGGAAATCTCCTCGGTCGACGGGCGGCGCGGCCGGCTCTGGCCGAGCGGCCGGCCGCGGGACGGTGTCAGGCACCCGTGACAGTCGATGAAACGATACAAGAGACTGAAGGCTATGGATGCGTTCGCCAGTGTGTCAAGGCGAGCTGTCGTCGAATGAACCGTTCCATTCGGACTGCGGACCGACCCGACGTGGACCACGGTCACCTGAGGTCATCGAGTTGTGACCCCTGCAGCGATCGACTAGGGTCGGTGCACCGATCCGCAGCCAGTCGCGGCATCATCCGGCGGCACCACGCAGTTGGCGATGTGCACCAGCCCCGACGTGCACCATCCCGTCGACGCAACCCGGCCCGTCAAGCCCGTAACGGCGACAACGAGGTAGGAGACAGACGGTGAATCCCTCCCCAGCGTTCCCGCACCGGCGGCGATCCGCGCGTACCAACCGGTCGGCCGGGCGGGCGACGAGCCTCGCCGCCGCCGCGGCGCTCGCGCTGGCCGGCTGCTCGGCCGGCGAGTCCCTGGAGACCGACGACGGGACCCCCACCTCCGACGGCACCCTGGTGGTGGCCATCTCCAGCGAGCCGGACAGCCTCGACGTGCACGTCTCCACCGCGTCGCCCACCTTCCTGGTGCTGGAGAACGTCTACGACACCCTGGTGGAGCCGGCCCCCGACCTGAGCTTCCAACCCGCGCTGGCCACCGAGTGGGAGGTCAGCGAGGACCTGCTCACCTGGACCTTCCAGCTGCGCGACGGCGTCACCTGGCACAACGGGCGGGAGTTCACCGCCAGCGACGTGGTGGCCAGCTTCGAACGGATCACCGACGCGGAGACCGCCGCGAACGCCTGGCGGTTCGAGACCGTCGACGAGGTACGCGAGGTCGACGACCGCACCGTCGAGTTCGTCCTCAACCAGCCGACCCCCAACCTGCTGGCCAACATCGGCGGGTTCAAGGGGATGGCGATCGTCGCCCCCGAGCTGATCGACGGCGACGGGCTGACCACCGACGCGATCGGCACCGGGCCGTTCCGGTTCGTCAGCTACACCCCCGGTGACCGGATCGTGCTGGAGGCCAACCCGGACTACTGGGGCGACGGTCCGTACGTCGACCGGGTCGAGTTCCGGTTCGTCTCCGAGCCGACCACCGCGCTGACCAACCTGCGCACCGGTGCCGTGCACCTGACCAACAACGTGCCGGCCCAGGAGATCGCCACCCTGCGCGACGACCCCGAGGTCGAGCTCGGCCAGCAGGCCAGCAACGACTACTGGTACTTCACCTGCAACTTCGACCGGCCGCCGTTCGACGACATCGACGTACGCCGGGCGCTGTCGTTCGCCATCGACCGCGAACAGGTGGCCCAGGCCGCCTTCTTCGACGCCGCGACGCCGGTGCAGTCGGCGATGCCGCCGGGCAACTTCTGGGCCACCGACTACGCCCCGTTCAGCCACGATCCGGACCAGGCCCGCGAGCTGCTCGCCGATGCCGGCGTCACCGACCTCACCGTCGACCTGATGCTGACCAACGAGTACCCGCACACCCTGGCCGCCGCCGAGGTGATCGCCAGCCAGTGGGGCGACGTCGGCGTCAACGCTGAAATCCGTACCCTCGACTTCGCCAGCTGGCTCGACGAGCAGGGCAACGGCAGCTACGACTGCTACGTCCTCGGCTGGCTGAACAACCTCGACGGCGAGTACGCCTACTACGCCCAGCACCACTCCGCCGGATCGTTCAACTTCCACGGCTACGCCAACCCGCAGGTCGACCAGTACCTCGACCAGGCCCGGGCCAGCGTCGAGGACACCGAACGGCGCGACCTCTACCACCAGGCGGCCGAGCTGATCATCGACGAGGTCAGCTACGGCTACCTGTACAGCCCGCAGGCCACGCTGGCCTGGGCGCCGCAGGTGTCCGGCGTGGAGATGCACCCGGACGGCAAGACCCGGCTGCGGACCGTGCGGTTGACCGACTGAGCCGCCGCGATGGCGCGTTTCCTACTGTGGCGGGCGCTGCAGACGGTCGTCGCGATGCTCGGGGTCAGCGTCGCGGTCTTCCTGATCGTCCAGCTGGTGCCCGGCGACCCGATCCGGCTGGCCCTGGGCACCCGCTTCGACGAGGAGCTGTACCAGGCGATGCGGGCCCGCGCCGGGCTGGACCAGCCGCTGTTGACCCAGTACGGCGGCTGGCTGGCCCGCGCGGTCACCGGCGACCTGGGGGTCAGCTTCCGCAGCGGTGAGCCGGTCACCCGGCTGCTGCTGGCCCGGCTCGGCCCGACCAGCCTGCTCGCCGGCGCGGCGCTCGCCGTCGCGCTGGCGATCGCGCTGCCGTTGGGCATCGTCTCTGCGGTGCGCTCCGGGTCACTGGTGGACCGGATCGCCACCGGGTTCAGCCAGCTGTGGATCTCGGTGCCGGACTTCTGGAGCGGGATCATGTACATCCTGCTCTTCGCGCTGCTGCTGGGTTGGCTGCCGGCCTCCGGTTACGTGTCGCCGTTGGACGATCCGGTCCGGGCGGCCCACCACCTGGTGCTGCCGGCGATGACCGTGGGGCTGATCTCCGGTTCGGTGCTGACCCGGTTCGTCCGCTCGGCGGTGCTGGAGGCGCTGCACCAGGACTACGCCCGTACCGCCCGGGCCAAGGGGCTGTCCCGCTGGCAGACGGTCCGCCGGCACGTGCTGCCCAACGCCTGGATCTCCATCGTGACCGCCGTCGGTCTGCAGCTCGGATTCCTGCTCGGCGGGGTGGTGATCGTCGAGGTGATCTTCGAGTGGCCCGGTCTGGGCCGGCTGGCGTACGACGCGGTCGTCCGGCGTGACTACAGCCTGCTGCAGGGCGCGGTGCTGGCCATCGCGCTGATGTTCCTGGTGGTCAACTTCCTGGTGGACCTGCTGTACGGCTACCTCGACCCGCGGGTGCGGCGCCGATGACCCGCCGCCTGTTCCTGTTGCTGCTGGGCAACCGGCTGGCCCTGGCCGGGCTGCTGGTGCTGGCCGGGCTGGCGGTGGTCGCCGTGGTCGGGCCGTGGCTGGCCCCGTACGACCCGAACGCGGTCGACGTGCCGGGCCGGCTCGCGGGCCCGTCGTGGGCGCACCCGTTCGGCACTGACAATCTCGGCCGCGACGTGCTCAGCCGGGTGCTGGTCGGAGCCCGGGTGTCGCTGCAGGTCGGGTTCGTCGCGGTGGGCATCTCGCTGACCGCCGGCCTGCTGATCGGGCTGGTCGCCGGCTTCTACTCCGGCGCGACGGACGCGCTGCTGATGCGCACCATGGACGTGCTGTTCGCGTTCCCGGCGATCCTGCTGGCGATCGCGGTGCTGGCCATCCTCGGCCCGGGCATCACCAACGCGATGATCGCCATCGGCATCGTCTACACGCCGATCTTCGCCCGGATCGTGCGGGCCGCGACGCTCGTCGTCTCGGCCCAGCTGTACGTCCGGGCGGCCCGCGCCGTCGGCGCCGGCGACCTGCGGATCCTGCTCCGCCACGTGCTGCCGAACATCGCCGCGCCGGTGATCGTGCAGACGTCGCTGAGCCTGGCGTTCGCGATCCTGGCCGAGGCGGCGCTGTCGTTCCTGGGTCTGGGCGTGCAGCGACCCGATCCGGCCTGGGGACGGATGCTCGCCGAGGGCCGCGACTTCGTCAGTCAGGCACCGTGGATGGGCATCTTCCCCGGTCTGGCCATCTTCGCGACCGTGCTGGCGTTCAACGTCGTCGGCGACGGGCTGCGCGACGCGCTCGACCCACGGCAACGGTCGGTCATCGAGTCGAGGGGGCAGGGCTGATGGCCGGCGACCCGGTGCTGTCGGTACGGGACCTGACGGTGCGCATCGGCACCCGGCGGGGCGTGGCGAGGGTGGTCAACGGGGTCAGCTACGACGTGCACCCGGGTGAAACGCTGGCCATCGTCGGCGAGTCGGGGTCGGGCAAGTCCGTCGGCGCGCTGGCGGTCCTCGGCCTGCTCGACGAGGCGGCCACCGCCACCGGGCAGGTGCTGCTGGACGGTGTGGACCTGCTGGCCGCCGGTGAGCGACAGCTGCGGCGGATCCGGGGCAACGAGATCGCGATGGTCTTCCAGGACCCGATGACCTCCCTCAACCCGGTGAAGACGATCGGGTCGCAGCTGGTCGAGCCGATCGAGCTGCACGGCGTGGCCACCGGCGCGGCGGCCCGCGACCGGGCGGTGGAGCTGCTCGAACAGGTCGGGCTGCCGGACGCCCGGGACCGGCTCGGCGACTACCCGCACCGGTTCTCCGGCGGGATGCGCCAGCGGGTCATGATCGCGATGGCGCTGGCCTGTGAGCCAAAGGTGCTGCTCGCCGACGAGGCGACCACCGCGCTGGATGTCACCACCCAGGCGCAGATCCTCGAGGTGGTCGCCGGGCTGCAACGACGGCTGGGCCTCGCGGTCGTCTGGATCACCCACGATCTGGGGGTGGTGGCCGGGATCGCCGACCGGGTCGCGGTCATGTACGCCGGCCGGATCCTGGAGCAGGCACCGGTCGACGAGCTGTACGCCGCGCCCCGGCACCCGTACACGATGGGACTGCTGGCGGCGGTGCCCCGGGTCGGCGCCGATCGGCCGCGCCGGCTGACGACGATCCCCGGCCAGCCGCCGGATCCGACGGCGCTGCCGCCGGGCTGCGCGTTCCATCCACGTTGCGGCTACCGGCACGACCCACGGGCGGCCACCGAGGTGCCGCCGCTGCGCACGGTCGGCCCGGACCACCGGGTGGCCTGCTTCTACGACGTCGTCGGTGGCACCGCCACCGGTACGGACGGTGGAGATGACTGAGCAGCCGCTGTTGAGCGTGACCGACCTGCGGGTGCACTTCCCGGTCGCCGGTGGCGGGCTACGCCGCCGGCAGCATGCGGTGGTCCGGGCGGTCGACGGGGTGAGCTTCACCGTGGCGGCCGGCGAGACGTTGGGGCTGGTCGGCGAGTCGGGGTGCGGCAAGAGCACCACCGGGCTGGGCCTGCTGCGACTGGTCGAACCCACCGGTGGGCGGGTCAGCGTGCGGGGCACCGAGGTCACCGCGCTGCGTCGGCGGGACCTGCGGGCGATGCGCCGGCACCTCACGATGATTTTCCAGGATCCGTACGCGTCGCTGGACCCCCGGATGACGATCGGTTCGGTCGTCGCCGAGCCGTTGGCGGTGCACGGCCTGCACCGGGGGTCGCGGGCCCGCCGGCACCGCGTCGGTGAGCTGTTGGAACTCGTCGGCCTCGACCCGGACCACGCGCACCGGCACCCGCACGAGTTCTCCGGCGGGCAGCGCCAGCGGGTGGGCATCGCCCGCGCGCTGGCCTGCGAGCCCGAGCTGATCGTCGCCGACGAGCCGATCGCCGCGCTCGACGTGTCGATCCAGGCGCAGATCATCAACCTGCTGGAGGACCTGCGCGACGAGCTCGGGTTGGCGTACCTGTTCATCGCCCACGACCTGGCCGCGGTCGGGCACCTCAGTGACCGGATCGCGGTGATGTATCTCGGCCGCATCGTGGAGGTGGCCGACCGGGCGACGCTGTTCGCCCGGCCGGCGCACCCCTACACCCGGGCGTTGCTGTCCGCGGTGCCGCTGCCCGACCCAGTCGCCGAGCGGGCCCGGGAACGGATCATCCTGCGGGGTTCCGTGCCGTCTCCCGCCGACCCGCCGAGTGGCTGCAACTTCCGGACCCGCTGCCCGGCGGCGTTCGACCGGTGCGCCGTCGACGATCCGGTGCTGACCGCACGCGGCGACGGCCACCTGGCTGCCTGCCACCTGTCGGACGACGGCACCGGCTGAGCCGCACCTGGATCGGTGGGTGGCGGGCGGGTGTCGGGCGGCCCGGTACCGGCTCAGTCGACGCGGGTCGCGGCCTCGGCCTCGGCCAGCCGACGCCGCAGATGTTCCCGGTCCGGTTCGGTGCCGGCCAGGTCCACCGCCTGCCGGTAGGCGTCGGCCGCGTCGGCGTGCCGGCCGAGCCGGTGCAGCAGATCGGCCCGGGCGGCCGGCAACGGGTGGTACGACCGCAGGCGCGGATCGGCGGCCAGCTCGTCGAGCAGGACCAGACCGGCTGCCGGGCCGTCCCGCATGGCCACCGCCACCGCCCGGTTCAACGCCACCACCGGCGACGGTGCCACCCCCAGCAGTACGTCGTAGAGGGCGACGATCTGCGGCCAGTCGGTGCCGGCGACGTCGGGCGCCTCGTCGTGCAGCGCGGCGATGGCGGCCTGCAGCCCGTACGGGCCCGGTGGGCCGCCGGTCAACGCCGCGCGGGCCAACGCACAGCCTTCCCCGATCATTGGTCGGTCCCACCGACGCCGGTCCTGCTCGTCGAGGAGCACCGGCACCCCGTCCGGGCCGGTCCGGGTATGTCGGCGGGCGTGCACCAGCAGCAGCAGGCCGAGCAGTCCGGCGGTCTCCCGTTGCGCGGGCAGCAGCCGGTGCAGGATGCGGGCCAGCCGGATGGCCTCCTCGGCCAGGTCCAGGCGTTGCAGGCGGGGACCGGAGCTGGCCGCGTACCCCTCGGTGAAGATCGAGTACACCGCCTGCAGAACACCGGGTAGCCGCTGCGGCAACTCGTCGGCACCGGGCACCCGGAACGGGATACGCGCGTCGCGGATCTTGCGTTTCGCCCGGACGATCCGCTGGGCCATGGTCGCCTCCGGCACCAGGAAGGCCCGGGCCACCTCGGCGGTGGTCAACCCGCCGAGGCAGCGTAGGGTCAGCGCCACCCGGTCCTCCTCGGTCAGCGCCGGGTGGGCGCAGGTGAAGAACAGGGCCAGCCGGTCGTCGGGCAGGTCCCGGTCGACGTCCGCCGCCGGAGCCGGGTCGGCCCGGTCCGCCTCGGCCTGCAGCACCGCGATCCGCAGGGCCAGCGTCCGGTCGCGGCGGATCCGGTCGACGGCCCGGCGGCGAGCGGTGGTCAGCAGCCACGCGCCGGGGCGGGTCGGCACCCCGGAGACCGGCCAGTGCGTCAGCGCCGCCTCGATGGCCTCGGCGGCGGACTCCTCGGCCAGGTGCAGGTCACCGAAGCGGCGTACCAGGGTGGCGAGCAGCCGGCCGTGTTCCTCGCGGAACACGGCCGCCACCGACGCGCGTACCGCCGCCGGGTCCGTTTCCGGGCCCCGGGCGGCCGGCTGGTTCTGCGGCTCGCCGCCGACCATCCGGTGTCAGAGCCCGAACTCGGCGATCGGACGCACCTGCACCGATCCATCCCGGGCACCGGGCGAACGGGCCGCCCAGTCCAGCGCGACGTCCAGGTTCGGTACGTCGATGACGTCGTACCCGCCGAGCACCTCACGGCTCTCGGCGAACGGACCGTCGGTGACGATCCGTTGTCCGTCGACGTCGACCTTGACCGAGGTGCAGGTGGTCAGGTCGGCCAGGGCGTTGCCGCTGACCCAGATGCCGGCGTCCTTCATCTGCTTGTCGTAGGCCATCCAGTCCTCGACGGTGCACTGCGCCCCGGGCTGGTCCGGGCTGTCGGTCGGCGGGCTGACGAACAACAGCATGTACTTCATGTCGGGCTCCTCGCAGGTAGTGGCGTTGCCGTACGCCTTGACGACGATCGGCGGGCCGCCGGATCGACAGCCGATCCGGCGAATCCTGCCGTGACCGGCGACCTACTCGGAGTCGGCCAGGATGGCGTACAGCTTGCGGCGGGTCTCGTCGAGTACGGCCAGGGCCCGCTCCCGCTGCTCGGCGGTACCGTTCATCATCACGTGCCGCAGCGCGTGCAACGTCTGCATACCGGATTCGCGCACGTCGTGCCAGCTCTCCACGGTTTCCGGGGCGAACTGCGTCCACGGCGCCTGCTCGGCGGCCTGCTCGGCCTCGGGGCGGCCGGCGTCGGTCAACGCGTACTGCCGGCGGCTGCCGCCGGCCGCGTCCACGGTCCCGACGATCAGCCCTTCGTCCTCGAGCAGTTGCAGGGTGGGGTAGATCGATCCCGGGCTCGGTCGCCAGGCACCGCCGGTACGGGAGTCGAGTTCCCGGATCATCTCGTACCCGTGCATTGGTCCTTCGACGAGCAGGGCGAGCACAGCGGCACGCACGTTCGGCCGACGCCGGCCGCGTCCGCCGCCCCGGCCCCGCCGCGGGCCGCCGCCGCCCGGCCCGGCGCCGAAGCCGGGACCAAAGCCGGGGCCGGGACCGGGACCGAACGGCGGGAATCCGAATCCGCCCCGCATCCAGGCCTGCGGTCCGCCGTGGAATCGGTGGTGGAACCTCATGTCTGCCTCCTACGATGTCTTGTCGATACTTTGACGATATATCGCCAATCCGTCGACGACAACACGAGTGCGCCTGGCGGGCGCAGGGCCCGCCAGGCGCTGGGGGTACCGTCGCTTTCATGTAATTAACTGCTGATTGTCGCTTTCGTGGTCAGCTGCGGGCACCAAGGTTCGGGTAGCTGTGCGGCCGCAGGAAGGCAGAGCTCCGGATGCCGCCGTCGGCGTCGCGTGGCCCGATCAGCAGCGACGGGTCCGTGCTGACGAGATCGGCGGCGCTCCAGGAACTCTTGATGTTCCACGAGTTGCCGGTCGCCGTCGAGTTGCCCAGCGACACCCCCGCACCGTTGCCGATCGCCAGGTTGCCGGTCAGCCGGGACGTGGAGTTGGCGAACTTGAAGCCACCGTCACCGTTGCGCCAGGCGCTGTTGCGCTCGACGGTGATGGTGCCCGGGTTGCCGTTGTCGATGAAACCGCCGACCGCGTTGTCGAACGCGAAGCTGTTGCGAATGGTGTGGTTCGCCGGCGGGTCGGGATCGCCGCCACCCATCTTGAACCCGTTGCCGTCACCGGAGTAGCCCGGCAGGTCCCACCGGTTGAAGCCGTTGCCCCAGGCCGCCGAGTCCTCGATCAGAATCGGCGAGGTGAACAGCCAGGCGTCGAAACCGTCGTCGGAGTTGTTCCACAACCGGGCACCGCGCACCACGTTGCCGCTGCCGGAACCCTCCTTGATGGCCAGGCCGTCGGCGCTCTCGCCGTTCTTGCGCGGATCCCGGTTGCCGTACGAGTCGAGGTCGATCACCTGGTTGTTGCTGGCCGCGCCCTGGATTTGCAGCCCGGACTCGTAGTTGTCGCGGGTTACCAGCCGTTCGAAGACGTTGTTGCTGCAGTCGCGGCAGAAGATCGCGTACGGTCCGTGCGCGATCTCCAGGTCACGCACCCGCCAGTAGTCGGCCTCGATATGCAGCACGCCGCGTTCGAGGTTCGGGATGCTGCCGCCGACCGGAGCCGGCGTATGCGGCAGATTCTCCCCGTCGAGCACCACCCGTTCACCGTCGTAGCTGGTGATCGTGTAAGGGTTGGCCGCAGTGCCGTCCTTCATGATCCGCACATTGGTGTCGAACTGGTAGGTGCCCCCGCGTAGCGTGATCGTAGTGCCCGGGGTCGCCAGCGCCACGGCACGCGCCAACGTCGCCAGCGGGGCACCCACCGTACCGGGGTTGGCGTCGTTGCCGTTGGTCGCCACGAACAGTGTGTCCGTCGGTGGGGGCACCGTGGTCGGCGGAGCCGTGGTCGGCGGGGTCGGCGGAGCCGTGGTCACGGGCGGGCTCGTCGGGCCGGGACCGGTGCAGACCGTGCCGTTGAGAGTGAACGTCGACGGAACCGGGTTCGACGAGTCGTTCCACGTACCGTTGAAGCCGCCGCCGACGGTGGCGCCGGTCAGGATCGACCCGGTGTAGCTGGCGTTGCGGGCCACGACGGTGCCGCTGGCCGGATCCGCGGTGAACCCCCACGACTGGGTGATCGTCTGGCCGGCGGCGAATGTCCAGCTCAGCGTCCATCCGTCGATCGGCTCGCCGTAGTTGGTGATGGCGAGGTTGGCGCCGAAGCCACCCGGCCACTGCGCACCGATGGTGTAGGTGACCTGGCAGCCGCTCGCGGCGCTGGCCGACAGCGTGGTCACCACGGTCATCCCGGCGGTGGCAGCCGCGGTGGCCAGAGCCACCACCGGCCACGCCGCCCGACGCGGGTATCGAGACATGGAAGCTCCTGATCAGTCGACCGACGTTCGCCGGTGGGCGCGCACGTGTCGGGCGCGCCCACCGTGAACCGGGATCAGCGGTAGGTGAGGTCCGACGATGAGTAGAGACAGTTCGTGCTGTCCGGGCCGGTACCGACCTGGCTCGGCTCGTCGCCGCTGCTGTTGCCGTTGTACTTGCGGCAGATCACCATCGACCGACTGGAGTCGTTGACGATGGTGACCCCGCTGAACCGGGCGGTGTCTCCGTAGTTGACGTTGATGCCGGCGACGGTGCCGCCCGGCCGGGTCAACGTCACGTTGCGGATCACCACGTCGCGCTGGTGCTGGGTGGAGCAGTTCCCGCAGGAGCGGTAGAAGGTGCCGAAGTTGCTGGCCTGGAAGTTCTGGATGGTCAGCGTGCCCGGACCGTTGTGCTGGAAGACCTTGTCACTGGCGGCCCGGGCGCCACCACCGTCGACCAGGAAGCTCGGGTTGCCGCTGCCACGGAAGGTCGCGGCGTCCTCGCCGACGTCCTCCCACCACACGTTGCGCAGCGTGCACGGTCCCGAGCAGTGCACGCCGTCGCCGGCCGGCGCGCCGATGATGACGTTCTGCAGGGTGGCTCCGGCCGCGAGCTGGAACACCGGGTCCTGGCTCTCCTCCTGGCCGCCGTCACCAATGCAGCAGTAGCGACGCATGCCACCGTCGAGCGTCCCGGAGACCTGGATCGTGCCGTTGACGTTGACCTGCCCGGTCGGGGTCGGCCAGGAGGTGCTCGGCGGTGGGGTGGGGTTGCCGCCGCCGACGGTGTTCAGTTGCCACTGCTGGTTCCAGCCGTTGAGGTCGCTGTACCCGGCGAGGGTGCCGCCGTCGGCGGTGGACCACTCCCAGACGTCGATCACCTTGTTGCTGTGCCGGTTGACGAAGCGGACGTATCCGCTGTCGGAGTCGGCGAGGCGGAAGTGCTGGCGGGTGGTGCCGTTGTCGGCGTTCTGGACCAGTGCGGTGCCGTCGTTGGCGTCGGGTAGTTCGAGGTACTTGCCACTGTGCACGGAGCGGATCTTGTAGTAGCCGCTGCCGGCGTCGACGAAGCGCCACTGCTGGACGGCGAGGTCGTTGCGGGTCCACTGGACGATGGGTGCGCCGTCGTTGGTGGCCCAGTTGTAGAGGTCCATGGCTTTGTTGCTGTGGCGGTTGACGAAGACGTAGGTGGCGTTGGTGTCGACGGTGGCGGCGGATGCGGTGGTGACGCCGATCGCGCCGATGGCGGCGGTGGCGATGGCGGCGATGGCGCCGGCCAGGATCGCCATGCGATGCCGGCGTCGGCGGCCGCCGACGCCGGCATCCACGGGTTGACTCATGGTGCGTTACCTCCTGGGACGGGTCACGTGGCCCCGCGTCCACGTGCATGAAAGCGCTTTCCAGACATCGTATTGATAGGTTTCAATTTCGTCAATGTCCGGTCGGGGGTCGTCCAGCCGGGTCGAGCCGACCGGGCGACCCGGCGACGCCGGTCAGCCGCCGATGGCGGCCTGCGGGCCGGAGTAGGTCGACACCAGGCTCGGCACGTCCGACGCCGGGTGCAGCGTGTAGGAGTAGAAGCTGCCCGGGTTGAACGCGCTGCCCCGCGACGTCACCCGACCACTGCGCCAACTGCTGTTCACGGTGATGTTGCCCCGCTGGACGAGCTCGCCCGCCTCGACGTAGTACGGGTCGCGGACGTTGTCGTAGTAGCTGTTCTCGATGACCGCCTTGGTGTAGCCGCGCACATAGTTGCCGTACCCGGTGACGTTCTGCAGGTAGTTGTTGTACATGTGCAGGTACGCCAGGTTGTCCGCACTCGGGTTCCGCGAGTTGGTGCCCCGGAACCAGTTGTGGTGGATGGTCATCCGGGCGGTCACGTTGTCGGTCCAGCCGATGCCGAACGTCTTGTTGTTGTCGAGGAACTGGTTCCACGACACGGTGATGTTCGTCGCGTCCTTGCGGCTGTCCAACAGACCGTCGTTCATCCGGGTGAGCCGGTTGTGGTCGATCCAGATGTTTGAGGCGGTGTCGATCTGGATGGCGTCGTAGTCGTAGGCGTCGTCACCCGGGTCGTCGTCCGGCATCAGAGTGTCCCGGATGGTCAGGTTCCGGATGATCACGTTGCTCACGCCCGTACCGATGAAGAAGCCGCCGCTGACGATCTCGCCGCCGGTGCCCACCCCGACGATCGTCTTGTTCGACGCCACCCGCAGCTCGGTGCCCCGCGGGCTGATGGTGATCGCCCCGGCGACCCGGATAACGTACGGCTCGCTGGCCGTCACGTACCGGTTGAGGTCGGCCTGGTTGGTGACGGTGACGGTCTGACCGCTGGCACCGCCGGTCGTGCCCTGGGCGAACCCGTCCGGGGTGTTGCCGTACGGCGCCCCCGGGTCCCCGCCGCCGATCCGGTGCAGTTGCCACTGCTGGTTCCAGCCGTTGGTGTCCGTGTACTGCGAGATCCGCCCACCATCCGCAGTAGACCACTCCCACACATCCAACGCCTTACCACTGTGCCGATTGATCAACCGCACAAAACCACTGTCCGAATCCACCACACCGAAATGCTGCCGCGTGTCCGAACCCGCAACCTGCTGCGTCAACTCCGCACCATCCTGCGCATTCGCCACCTGCAACACCTTGCCCGAATGCCGCGACCGCACCTGGTAGTAGCCACTACCCACCGGCACGAACTGCCACTGCTGCACCGCAAGATCATTACGCGCCCACTGCACGATCGGCGCACCATCATGCGTCGCCCACTCGAACAGATCCACCGCCTTACCACTGTGCCGCGACGTCAACACGTAGTACGCACCCGTGTCGATCGTCGCCGCGTACGACGGCGACACCGACACCGCCACCGTCGACACCACCGCCACCGGCAACGCCACCGCGACCACCGCCACGGCCGCCCACCGACGCGTACGACGGCTGAGAATTCTCAACATGGAAGGACCCTTTCTACGAAACGGACGAGGACAATTCAGCCGACCGGATTCCAGCCGTCGGTGCCAGCCAGGTAGCGCTGCGGCGTGTAGTCGGCGGCCTGGGCGTCGGTGAGCTGCGGACGGTTGCCGCCGGAACCCGATCCCGGCCCGTTGTTGCGGTACTCCCGGAACCGGGCGTTCTGCCAGGTGTTGCTGGACATGTTCGTCCACGGCTGACCAGTGTCGATATGAGCCCCGAGGGTCGACTCCCGGTAGAGCACCTGTGCGTCCGGACCCCACGGCCGGCCCAGACTGCTCGATCCGGCCGCCGCCGAGCTCGTCAGGTTGCAGCGGTAGAACAGGAATCCGTACTGTCGCGACGCGGGCGTACGCGCCGCGGTAATCGGGCCACCCGTGGCCCGCTTCTCGTGGATCTGCGAACTGTGCATCACGGCGACACCGTCGCCGAAGATGAAGTCGACGGTGCCCTCGACGTAGGAGTTGCGCACGTACGACCGTGCGTTGCCGCCGACCAGGAAGGTGTCCTGGTCGCCGAGAAGCCGGACGTCGCGAAGCACGGACCGGTCCGCGTTGAGATGCAGCGCGACGGCCTGATGACCCGGCTGACTGGCGTTGGCCGCCTCGTCGAAGTCGTTGGCGATGGTCAGGTTCGTCGCGGTGAACCCGCTGCCGGCCACGGTCATCGTGGCGCTGCCGACGGTGCCGTAGGTACCGCCGTCCGGCCGGGTCGTCCCGGCCGAGTGGTTCTCGACGATGACCACCTCGGACGGCCCGGTACCGAGCCCCTGCAGGTGCAGATTGGTCTTGTTCGACGGTATCGACACCACCCCCGGTAGCTGCCTGGCCTGATCGCGATGGTGACCTGGGCCCCGCTGTTGCTCGGCGCGGCGTTCACCGCCGCCTGGACGGTGGTGTGCTGGCCGCTGCCGTCGGCGGCGACGACGATGGCACCCGGCGGCACGTCGGATCCGATCTTGTGCAGTTGCCACTGCTGGTTCCAGCCGTTGGTGTCCGTGTACTGCGAGATCCGCCCACCATCCGCAGTAGACCACTCCCACACATCCAACGCCTTACCACTGTGCCGATTGATCAACCGCACAAAACCACTGTCCGAATCCACCACACCGAAATGCTGCCGCGTGTCCGAACCCGCAACCTGCTGCGTCAACTCCGCACCATCCTGCGCATTCGCCACCTGCAACACCTTGCCCGAATGCCGCGACCGCACCTGGTAGTAGCCACTACCCACCGGCACGAACTGCCACTGCTGCACCGCAAGATCATTACGCGCCCACTGCACGATCGGCGCACCATCATGCGTCGCCCACTCGAACAGATCCACCGCCTTACCACTGTGCCGCGACGTCAACACGTAGTACGCACCCGTGTCGATCGTCGCCGCGTACGACGGCGACACCGACACCGCCACCGTCGACACCACCGCCACCGGCAACGCCACCGCGACCACCGCCACGGCCGCCCACCGACGGGCGGGCCCACCTCGGTTCCTGAGTCTCTGCACGGTCTTCCTTCCTCCTCGACGCGGGCCGCGCGAGCTGCCGGACGAAGCAGCAGGCGGTCACGCAACGCACATGCCGCCCTGGACGGGTGCGGCTTTTAGGTAGACGTCACAACTAACTCGGGGATAACAGAAACCGGCGAAGAACTTCGATACATCCACCACCAGCAGGGAGTTTGTAGCGCAAGTTGACCTTCTTTACAGACAGGCATCGTTATGCAACGATCGGTTCAGGTAAGATGTCGACCAGCGAGGCAACGGTGCACGGATGACGCACAGTAGCGCCGAGGCTGAGTTGGGACTGCCCGCCCTGGTGCTCGACGCCCAGGCCGGCGACCAACAGGCACTCAACGAGCTCATCGCCGGACACCTGCCGTTGATCTACAACATCGTCGGTCGGGCTCTGCACGGACACGCCGATGTGGACGATCTCGTGCAGGAGACCGCGCTCAGGCTGATCCGCGGGCTACCGTCGCTGCGGGAGCCGGGCCGGTTCCGCGCCTGGGCGGTGTCGGTGACCTACCGGCAGATCCAGCAGTACCTGCGGGAGCGCAAGCGTGCGCTGCTCCGCGTCCGGGACGACGCCACCCCCGCCGAGCTGGCCGACCCCGACGACGTCGCCGAACGCACCGTCGGTGAACTGATGCTGACCGGGCAACGACGCGAACTCGCGGAAGCGGTTCGATGGCTCGAACCAGACGACCGCCGGCTGCTCGCCCTCTGGTGGCAGGAGGTCAGCGGCGAGTTGACCCGCAGTGAACTGGCCGCCGCGCTCGGCGTCCCACCGCCACACGCCGCGGTACGGCTGCAACGCCTGCGCGACCGGCTCGACGCCACCCGGACGGTGGTCCGCGTACTGCGGGCCGCCCCCCGCTGCACCGGGCTGCGCGACCTGCTGCACGGCTGGGACGGCAGCACCGACGGTCGTTGGCGGAAACGACTGATCCGGCACTGCCGGACCTGCGACCGGTGCGGCATCCACCGAGTCGGCCTGGTCGCGCCCGAGGAGCTACTGCCCAGCGTCGCGCCCCTGCCGTTGCCGCTGGCGCTGCTGGAAGGCGTACGGATCGCCTGTGAAGCCGCCGCACCAGCGACGCTGACACCGGCTGCGGCCGGCGGGCAGTCGATCGGGCAACTGGTCCTGACCCAGCTGAACGGGTTGTTCCAGCAGAAGGCGGCGGCGGTGGCCACGGCCGTGGCCGTCGCCGCCGGCGGCGGGTTCGTCTACGCCGTGCAGGAGAAGCCGCTGCCCGGCGGCGGTGACGCGAGCGCGGTCGCCAGCCCGACCGCAGCCCGCCGGGCGGCGGTCCCGGCCGTCCCGGCGCCGGTGGCGAGCTCACCGCCGGCATCCGCTACGGCGGTACCGACGTCGCCACCGGCCGTGTCCCCGGCCGACGGGGTGACCAGCGCCGACGTGTACGTCGCGCCGGACGGCTCGGACGACGGCGACGGCAGCCGGCAGCGGCCGTACGCCACCCTCGACAAGGCGGTGTCGGTCGTCGAGCCGGGCCAGACCATCGCGCTGCGCGGGGGTACGTACCGTCCGAGCGATCCCGTGGTGATCGACGTCAACGGTGCACCGGAACGCCGGATCACGCTCAGTAACTACGCCGGGGAGCGGCCGGTCATCGACGCGAGCGGGGTCCCGGCGGACAAGTGGATGGTCACCCACCGGGGCAGTTTCTGGACCGTGCAGGGGCTGGAGGTGATGAACTCGGGCAGCCACGCGTACGTCTGTGTCTCCTGCCGCGACAACATCTTCCGGCGACTGTCGATGCACCACAACGCCCGGTCCGGACTGACCCTGCGTGACGAGGGCACCACCGGGAACCAGGTGCTGGACAGCGACTTCCACACCAACTACGACCCGGCGGAGGCCGGCGGCGCCGGCGTCGGGCTGGCGGTCAAGTTCGGCGACGGCACCGGCAACGTCGTTCGCGGCTGCCGCGCGTTCGGCAACGCCAGCGACGGCTTCGACGTCGGCCACTTCGCCGACCCGGTGCTGCTGGAGGCCAACTGGGCGTACGGCAACGGAGTCAACCGCTGGGCGGTGGCCGACTGGCACGGCGCGGCCGACGGTTTCCGGCTCGGTGGCGGCAGCCCGGCACCGGCCGCCGGGCACCTGTTGCGGGACAACGCCGCCTGGGACAACACCGGTCACGGGTTCGCCGACGGCGGCAACGCCGGTGCCCTCGACCTGACCGGCAACACGGCGTTCCGCAACGGCGGCGCCGGATTCCACCTGCCGGTCCCGCAGGCGACCCTGGTCGACAACGCCGCCGTCGGCAACGGCACGGACGGCGACAACGGCAACGTGCAGCTGCGCGGCAGCCGGTCGCAGGGCAACACCTGGGACGGCGGATCCTGGTCGGCGGAGTCGTTCCGGTCCATCGACCCCGCCACTGCCCAGGGCCCGCGCCGGCCCGACGGACGGCTACCGGAGACGACGTTTCTCACCAGCGACACCGGCATCGGCGCGTCGATGCTCGCGCCGTAGGGTCACCCGGCCCGGCCGGCGGCGGCGGCGTACCCTCGTCCGCCGCCGCCTCGGACGGGCCGACGGAACGTGGGATGGGCCAGGACGAAGGCCGTGACCGACGCCATCACCGCAGCGCCGATCAGTACCGGCAGCGGGGCCCAGACGGCGTACAGCGCTGTGCTGGCGGTCGGCGCCAGTACGAAGGTGAGTCCGTTGGTGGCACCGATCACCCCGGCCAGCCCGCCCTGCTCGTCGCGGCGTACCGCCAACGTCGGACCGGCGACGTAGCCGGGCATCGCGATGCCGAGACCCAGCCCGATCATGGCCATCGCGGCGACCAGGAACCCGACGTAGGTGTCGGGCACCAGCAGAAGGAACCCGACCAGGCCGACAGCCCCGCCGACCCGCAGCAGCCTCGCCGGCCGCCAGCCACTGCGCGGCACGACGACGGTCTGCGCGAACGCCATCCCGACGCCGGCGGCGAGCAGCGCCGCACCGGTGATCAGGCCGGTGGCCTCCGCGTCCAGCCCGAACCGGTCCTGGACGAGGAACCCGCTGACCACCTGGACGAAACCGAGTGCGGTGAACATGCCGAACCCGGCGAGCAGGAACGGCCACACCCGGGCGTCGAACGGGCTGACCCGCACCGGCTTCTCGACGAGCTCGGTACGGCTCTCCCGACGCAGCCGCACCGCGACCACGGCCAGCCCGACCGCGAGCAGCACCGGCACCACCACCAGCGGAGCCATCAGCCCGAAACCGGCGAGCAGCCCGCCGACCAGCGCACCGGCGACCATCGCACCGCCCTGCACCGCCCCGATCCCGGCCATCCCTCTGACCCGGGCGGACTGGTCGACCGTGACGTCGGCGATGTACGCCTGCGCGGTCGGCGGCACGGCGGCGAGCGCGGCGCCGAACCCGACGCCCCGGAACGCCACGAACAGCAGGAACAGCGTGGTGCCGGTGACGACGCCCCGCATGCCGAGGTCGGCGAGCAGGGCGAACAGCGCCATCGTCAGGGTGGCCAGGGCGAACGCGGCGATCAGCACCGGCTTGCGGCCCCACGACTGGGACCGGCGGCCCCACAGTTGACTGGTGACCACCACCATCAGCGCGGAGATGCTGATGGTCACCCCGACCTGCCACTCGGCGAGGCCGATCTCGCGGGCCAACGGGGCGATGATCGGGTTCATCGACATCTGGCCGAGGAAGACCAGGAAGACCGCCCCGAGCAGCAGCGGGATCTGCGGCCGCGGGACCCCGGCCGGCCTGTCGACGGGGACCGTGCCGGGTGAGACCATCCGGCCACGCTAGCCACCGGTGATCATCGGCACCAAGGACGCCGGTCACACCTGCCGCCCCGGCTGTCACCAGCGACGATGGCGGTAGCCGTCACACCTGGCAGCCCTGGTCCGGGAGGTAGTCGAACCAGTCGAAGCGGACTGTACCGGCGGCGGCGTACATGCCGATCACCCGGCCGGTGAAGCCTCCGGCGACCTCGGTCGACAGGTAACGGCCGTCGAGCTCGGCCAGTACGGTGAACCCGCCGTCGGCGTTTTCGAAGCCGAGCCGAACCACGTCCGGCCCCTGCCGGGGATGCCAGGTCGGCGACGGGGTGACGTCGGCCCGCAGCACCACCGGCCCGGGCGGCACCGGCCGGCGCTCCAGTACCGGCCGCAGCGGGCCGATCCGGGCCGAGGCGTACACCTCGCCGCCGCCGACCTCGACCGCGTAGTGGTGGGTCTCGTCCATCCGTACCGCCAGCCCGCCCCGGCCGTCACCGGGGTCGATCAGGGCCCGTACCTGGCAGGACAGGTGCTGCTGGCGGCGGCCGACGAAGGTGACGTCGGCGGCGTCGAGCGACGGACCGCGCGCCTGCAGGGTCAGCCAGCCCGGCGGCCGGGTCGTCGACCACACGTCGTCAGGCCGGGACCGCACCGACAGCCACCGTGGGTGCAGCCGCTCCGCGTCGAAATCGTCCCGCGTCGGTGGTGGCGGCACCGGCGCCGCCGGCCAGCGCGGCGCGGGCATCCGCTCGGTGAGCGCGCCGACCACCGGCCAGTCGTCGACCCAGTCGACCGGGGCGAGAAACGTCTCCCGGCCGAGCACGTGCCAGCCGGGGGTGCCGCCGCGTGGCCGGGCGCCGAGCAGCACCAGCCACCAGGAGCCGTCCGGTGCCTGGATGAGGTCGCCGTGGCCGGTGTTCTGGATCGGCCGGTCGGTGCCGCGGTGGGTGAGGATCGGGTTGGCCGGGCACGGCTCGAACGGGCCGTCAGGTGCCGGCCCCCGGGCGATCGAGATGGCGTGGCCGCGCTCGGTGCCGCCCTCGGCGATCAGCAGGTACCAGTAGGCACCGATCCGGTACAGGTGCGGTGCCTCCGGTGCCTGGGCTCCCGGGCTGCCGGACCACAGCTGGCGGGTCGGCCCGAGCGCGGCACCGGTGCGTGGGTCGATGCGTACCTGCCCGACGCCGGCGGTCGTGCACCAGCAGTTGCCGTCGTCGTCCCAGGCCAGGTCGGGGTCGATACCGGCCACGCCGGGCAGCCGCACCGGCCCGGACCACGGCCCGGCCGGGTCGGCGGCGGTGACCAGCAGGTTGCCGCCGCCGTCCGCCACGTTCGTGGTGATCAGCCAGAACCGGCCGTCGTGGTGGCGCAGCGTGGGCGCGTACACCCCGCCGGACGACGGGGCCGACGACGGGATGGTCAGTTGGTCGGGGCGGTCCAGCACGTTGCCGATCTGGGTCCAGTTGACCAGGTCACGGCTGTGGAAGATCGGTACGCCGGGGAAGTACTCGAAGCTGGAGCAGGCGAGGTAGTAGTCGTCGCCGGCCCGGCAGACACTCGGGTCCGGGTGGAAACCGGGCAGCACCGGGTTGCTGAACCCGCCGTCGACCCATCCGTCCACTGTCATGTCGTCCTCCCCGGTCCGGTGTGCGGTGGATGCACCGTACCCGGACCGGGGTCGGACCTCGGTCGGGTCGGTCAGCCGGCGTCGTCCCCGCCCGCGGTGGCACCGCGCGCCGGCAGCGCCACGGTACGCGGCAACAGCTGCGCGGTGAGCAGGGTGGACAGTGCCGAGACGTCTCCGCCGCCGGTGCCGTCGGTGCGGACCACCACCGGCTGGGGGGCCTTGCCGGCGAGCGCGGCACCCACCTCCAGCCGGCGCAGCGCCAGCTCGTACTGCAGCACCGCCCGGTTGTCCCGGTACGCCTGGGCCAGTCGACGCTGCGCCTTGGCCTCGTTCTCGGCGGCGATCAGCCCGCTGCGGCCCCGGGTCTCGATCTCGAACCGGACCCGCTGCGCGTTGGTCTCCTGCTCCTCCAGCAGCTGCGCGACCTGCTCGCGGGCCTTGTTCAGGGCCGCCTTGACCTCGACGAACCGGGCGTCGCGCACCTTCTTGGCCCGCTCGATGTCCATCTGCAGGCTGTCGATGCGCCGTTTGCGGGTCAGCCCCCACTCCTGCTCGTACGCGGCGTGCTCCTTGGCGACCCGTTCCCGGGTGGCCAGGTGCTGCTGGTACTGGGTGGGCAGCTGCACGTCGGGGATGTTGCAGCCGGTGATCCGCACGCCGTAGCGGGACAGCTGCCGGTTGAGCAGTTCCTGCATGTCGGCGACGTCGGAGCCGCGCAGGTCGTACGCCCGTTCAGTCTGCACCTGGCGGGCCCGCTGCCGGATGGCGTCCTGTACGGCGCTGGACAGCACCAGGTCGAAGTTGCCGGCGCCGATGGTCCGGACGAACAGCACCGCGTCGGTGATCCGCAGCTTCATGAAGAACTCGATGGAGCGCAGCGGCACGTTCTCCCGGGTCGGGCAGGCCATCACCGGCGCCGAGTACGGGATCTCGGTGGCCACGTCGACGACGAAGTCGACCCGCGACCACGGATGCCACAGGTAGTGCCGGCCCGGTTCCAGGGTCCGCACGACCGCCCCGTAGCGGGTCAGCACCCCGTGGGTGCCCTGTTCGATCTCCACGATGGACGACCGCCACCACCAGAGCGCGCCGAGCAGCAGCAGCACGACGCCGGCGAGGTAGCTGGCCGTGGCGAGGGCACCGTACGCGGCGCCGATCAGCCCGTCGGCACCGTTCAGGGTGAACATCACGCCGGACAGCAGGGCGAGCAGGCCGAGCCAGAGCGGCACCATCCACCCCAGCCGCCGCCGGTGCTTGGGGATCACCACCGGTACGAGGCTGCCCGCGTCACCGCCGCGCAGCAGCTGGGCGAGTTCGCTCCACGGCGCCACCGCCTCGGAGATGACCGACCTGCCGCCGCTGAGTTTGCTCATCACCGCTGTGCCTCCGGGTCGTCGTCGGTCGGCTCCGGCGCACCGGGGGCCGGGGAAATGCCGGCGTCGGTGCCCGGCACGGTCGGCTGGTCGGCCGCACGGAGCGCGGCGATCTCCGGCTCACGTTCGGCGATCCGGGCGGCGACCTCGGCCAGCCGGGTGCGCATCGCGGCCATGTCGGTCTCGCTGAACAGGTCGGCACCCCGCTCGCCGACCAGCTCACGGGCCAGCTTCAGCAGGTCCACCCCGACCGCGCCGTCCGGGTCGGTGGAGCCGCCGATGCGCACCAGCCGGGGCAGGTGGTCGGCGACCTCCTCCAGGGTGTCCAGCACCTCCCGCTGGTAGCGGTAGTCGAGGATCTCCGGCGCCTCGGCGGCGGTGACCGCCCTGATGTCCAGGGCCTGCGCCTCCAGCAGGGCGGCGTTGGCCCGTGCCTCGGACTCGGCCAGCACGTACCGCTGGCGGGCCAGCGCCTCGGCGCGGTTGGTCTCCCGCTCCACCGCGGTGTCCATCTGCGCCTGGTACTGGGCGATCTCGGCCTGGATGCCGGACAGGGTCTCGTGCAGGGTGGCCAGCTCCTTGGTCAGGTCGCCCTCGTCCTGCTCCTTACGCAGCTGCAGCGCGTACTGGTGGGTGTAGGCGTCCTTGGCGACCCGCACCATCTCGGGCGCGGCGAGGTCCATCCGGTACTCCCGGTCGGACGGCTCGGCGTGGGTGATGTTGGCGTTGGTCAGCTCGACCGCCGGAAGGAACTGCTGGTTGAGCTGCTCCAGCAGGCGGCCGGTGTCCTCGCCGACCATGTTGTAGATGTCGGCGGCCTGCTGTTCGTAGATCAGGCTGCGGATGGTCTCGCTGACCGCGTTGCTGAGCTTCTCCTCGAAGCCACGGACCGCGCCGAGGGTGTAGACGAACTCCACCGGGTCGCTGATCCGAAACTGGATGAACAGGTCGATGGACGCCTTCACCCCGCCCTTGGTCGGGGCCTCGCGCACCGGGGCGTTGAACGGGTATTCGCGGGTGGTGTTGACGATGTACGACACCCGCTTCCACGGGTTCAGCAGGATCACCCGGCCGGGGCCGACGACCTGCTCCAGCTTGCCGAACCGGGTGATCAGCGCGGCGCAGCCGTCCGGCACCATCACCATGCCCTGGCGCCACCAGACGAAACCGACGGCGAACAGTGACAGCAACCAGTAGTGGATACCGAACAGCGGGTTGAGCAACAGGTTGCCGCCGGCGGCGGCGACGACCGCAGAGCCGAGCACGCCGAGCACCAGCAGCAGCGACACCGGCAGCATGGTGACCAGCGAACGTCCGCGCGGGATCACCATCGGGCAGATGACGTGCGCCGCCCCGCCCTCGCCGCGCCGCTGCTCACTGCGGTTGAGCACCTCGCCCGCGTCGTCGAGCGGCACCCGGCGCTGCTCCATGACGGTGTCGATGCTGCCACCGAGGTCGCGGGCCGCCGGGAAGTCGACCGGATCCATCCCGTCCTCGGCCGGCTGACCGCCGCCCGCCCCGCCAGCCCCACCGGTCACGGCACCGCCACGGCGGCGCAGCTCGGCCATGGCCATCTGGCGAGGATCGTTACCTTCGGCTATCGCATATGCGGCGTTGCGTATACCTTGTTGGACCCGTGACACGGTTCCCCTTCCGCAGATCTCGGTCGGCGCCCGGCTCGGCCAGCTCGGCGCACCGGTCCCGCGAAATGCTAGCCACCCAGGTCAACCAGGGTGACGGCTACGCCGGGTCGGGCACCGAAGCCGGGCGTACCGACAGCAGCAGGTCGGCGACGGGCAGCCGGTGCCGGGCGGCGCGCTCCCTCGTGGCGAGCGGCTCGTCGAGCTCGATTGTCGCCGCCCGGCGACCGACGGCGACGACGACCAGCGGGGTGAGCGCCGCCGTGGGCAGCAGCGCCGCGACCCGGTCGGCGTCGAAGCCGGCGAGCTGGTGCACGGCGAGCCCTTCGTGCTGGGCCTGGATCGACAGGTGCGCGACCGCCTGTCCGGTGTCGTAGGCGGCCCACGGGCGGCTCGCGCCGTTGTCGGCGACGGTCTGCGCAGCCACCACGATCAACGCGGCGGCGGCGTGCGCCCAGACCCGGTTCCCCGGGTCGAGCGCGGCGAGCAGGCTGGCGTGGGCGGCGTCGCCACGGCGGACCACGCCGAACCGCCAGGGTTGACTGTTTCCGCAGCTGGGTGCCCAGCGGGCGGCTTCCAGCAGCGCGGTCAGCTGCCGGTCGGTGAGCCGGTGCTCGGGGTCGAAGGCGCGCGGGCTCCACCGGTCGGCGAGTAGCGGGTGCAGTGGCTCGGCCGTGGTCGCGGTCTTCGGGGCGTCGGACACCAGGTGCTCCTGTCAAGGTCGAGGTCGAGGTCGAGAGTCAAGTGTCGCGAGTCAAGTGTCGGCGGTCGGCGGTCGGCGGTCGGCGGTCGGTACGACCGTACGACGATCCACAGGCGACCGGCGAACCATTGCATCGATTCATGTCGCTTTTACGCCTAGTCTGGATCGACACACGTGGTGCCGTACGTCCGCGACGCCACACCCGGCCACCCCGAAGGAGGCAGCCGATGCCTGCCGCACCCCGCCCCGGGGAACACCCCCGCCGTTGGCGGCGGCGCCTGGTCCGCACCGCCTGCGCCGCCCTGTCCGTCCCGCTCATGCTGGTCGCCGCGCTCGCGCTGGCCACCCCGCCGGCCGCCGCCGCACCGGTCACCGTCACCAATGCCACCCAGTTCACCGACACCACCGGCGCCGGCGTCCACGCCCACGGCGGCGGCATGATCAAGGTGGGCGGGTACTACTACTGGTTCGGCGAGAACCGCCACGACGACCACACCTTCCGGTACGTCTCCGTCTACCGGTCAACCGACCTGCGTACCTGGGAGTTGCGCAACCACGTGCTGCGGCAGTCCAGCAGCCCGGAGCTCGCCGTCGCCAACATCGAGCGCCCCAAGATCCTCTACAACCCGGCCACCGGCAGGTACGTGCTCTGGATGCACTGGGAGAACGGCGTCGACTACGGCCAGGCCCGGGTGGCGGTGGCCAGCTCAGACACCGTCGACGGCAACTACACGTACCTGGGCAGTTTCCGGCCGCTCGGCTACGACTCACGGGACATGACCGTGTTCCGCGACGACGACGGCACCGCGTACCTGATCTCCTCGACCCGGGTCAACGCGGACCTGAACATCTACCGGCTGACCCCCGACTACACCGGCGTCGCCGCCCTGGTGCAGACCCTGTGGCCCGGCAACTACCGCGAGGCGCCGGCCATGTTCAAACGCAACGGGGTCTACTTCCTGGTCACCTCCGGCGCCACCGGCTGGCAGCCCAACCAGGCCCGGTACGCCACCGCCGGCAGCATCACCGGCACCTGGACCGCGCCGACCGCGTTCGGCGACAGCATCACCTACGGCTCCCAGCCGGCCTACGTCCTGCCGGTGCAGGGCACCGCCACCACCTCGTACCTGTACCTCGGTGACCGCTGGGCCAGCGCCTGGGGTGGCCGGGTCAACGAGTCCCGCTACGTCTGGCTGCCGCTGACCTTTCCGTCGAACACGTCGCTGAGCATGAGCTGGCATCCGCAGGTCAGCATCGACACCGCGACCGGGCAGGTCACCGGCGTCGGCGGCGGGTACGCCTACGAGACGCTACGGGCCCGGCACAGCGGCAAGTGCCTCGACGTGCTCAACGAGTCCACCGCGGACGGCGCAGGCGTCGCCCAGTACGGCTGCCACAACGGCGGCAACCAGCACTGGCAACTACGTGACCTGGGCACCGGCTACCACCAGCTGGTGGCCCGCCACAGCGACCGCTGCCTGACCGTGTCGAACGGCTCCACCGCCGACCACACCGCCGTCGCCCAGTACGCCTGCCAGCCGGGCCGCACCGACCAGCAGTGGCAACTGGTCGACGCGGGCTCCGGCTACCAGCGGATCGTGGCCCGGCACAGCGGTAAGTGCCTCGACGTCGCCGGGTACTCCACCGCCGACAGCGCCCGGGTGATCCAGTACACCTGCGGCACTGGCGGCAACCAGCAGTGGCAGCGGGTCGGGGTCTCCTGAATCTGCGCCGTGTCCGCTGCGGGACCGGAATCAGTCCCGCAGCGGGTACGGGATGAAGGTGCTGCGGTTCTCGTCGACGTCGAGCCGCCGGCTGATCGGTGGGGCGGCCCGCTGCGGGCAGGTCATCCGTTCGCAGGTCTTGCAGCCGGGGCCGATCGGGGTGGCGGCGTCGGCGGCGTGCAGGTCCATCCCGGCCGAGTAGACCAGCCGACCGGCGTGGCGGGTCTCGCAACCGAGGCCGATCGCGTACACCTTGCCGGGTTGACCGTAGCCGCCGTGGTGGCGGATGACGGTCCGGGCGATCCACAGGTAGCGCTGGCCGTCCGGCATCGCGGCGACCTGGGTGACCACCCGGCCCGGTGAGCCGAACGCCTCGTAGACGTTCCACAGCGGGCAGGTGCCGCCGGTACGGGAGAACGGGAACCCGGTCGCCGACTGACGCTTGGACATGTTGCCGGCCCGGTCGACCCGGACGAACGAGAACGGCACCCCGCGCGAGCGGGGCCGCTGCAGGGTGCTCAACCGGTGGCAGACCGTCTCCCAGCCCATCGCGAAGTGCTCGGTGAGCAGGTCGATGTCGTAGCGGCGGGTCTCGGCGGCGGTGAGGAACCGCTCGTACGGCAGGATCAGCGCGGCGGCGAAGTAGTTCGCCAGGCCGACCCGGGTCAGGATCTGCGTCTGGATGTCGCCGAACCCTTCCTCCTCGATGATCTCGTCGATCACGTCGGCGTACTCCAGCAGGGCGATCTGCGCGGCCATCCGGATCGCCTCCTGCCCAGGTCGTAGCGAGGTGGACAGGTGCAGGGTGCGGGTCTGCGGCCGGTAGCGGTGCAGCTCGCCACCGAGGGAGTCGGCGTCGTCGCGGGAGATCCGTACGCCGTGCCGCTGCGCCAGCCGGTCCTGCAGCGCCGACCGCGCCTCGCCCCGGCGGATGCCGATCTGGTCGGCCAGCCGCTCGGCGGCCTCGTCGACCGCCGGGACGTAGTTCTGCCGCCGGTAGAAGAACTCGGTGACCTGGTCGTGCGGGCTGTGGCCGATCCGCTCCCGGTCGCCGACCAGCTCGGAAAGCTGCTCGTCGGCCTGCTGGTAGCGGCGGTGCAGGTCGAGCACGGCCTCGGCCACCTCGGGCAGCCGGGAGGCGAACTCGGCCAGGTCGCCGATGCCGGTGCGGGAGCCGAGCGCCTCGCGCAGCCCGGCGACCAGGCGCGGGGTGTCGTGCGGGGCGAAGCTGGTCGGGTCGACGCCGAAGACCTCGGTGATCCGCATCAGCACCGCGACGGTCAGTGGCCGGGAATCGTGTTCGATCTGGTTGAGATAGCTCGCTGATATGTTGAGCTGGCGGGCCAACTCGGTCTGACTGATCCCCCGGTCCTCGCGCATCCGGCGCAGTCTGGCACCGGCGAAGGTCTTGGCGATCGCCCTCACCTCCACGCTCGTCCCCGCTGCGATCCGCCAACGTTAACACGCACCCGGCCAGCATTAGCAGGGCTGCGAAGGGATGCTTTCGCAAGTTGGCAAAATGGGCCGACGACTTTTCAATAATTGGCTACTTCCGTCTCTCGACCAGTCGCCGACGTCATGTGACCGTTGGTCGCACGCCACCCGAAGGAGACGACGATGCACACCGCAGTGGAGACCGCGCGGACCGCAGTGGATCAGTTGCGACACGAATGGGACACCGACCCGCGCTGGCACGGGGTGCGGCGCAGCTACCGCCCCGCCGACGTGGTGCGGCTGCGCGGCGCCATCACCGAGGAGCACACCCTGGCCCGGCACGGTGCCCGGCGGCTGTGGCAGCTGCTGCACGGCGAGGACTACGTCCACGCCCTCGGCGCGCTCACCGGCAACCAGGCGGTGCAGATGGTCCGGGCCGGGCTGAAGGCGATCTACCTGTCCGGCTGGCAGGTGGCCGCCGACGCCAACCTCGCCGGGCACACCTACCCCGACCAGAGCCTCTACCCGGCGAACTCGGTGCCGGCGGTGGTCCGCCGGATCAACAACGCGCTGCTGCGGGCCGCGCAGATCAGCACCGCCGAGAGCGGCGCGGACGGCACCGGACCCGACAGCGCCGGGCCGGGCGGTGCGGGCGGCCCGGCGACCGACTGGCTGGCCCCGATCGTCGCCGACGCCGAGGCCGGCTTCGGCGGGGTGCTCAACGCGTACGAGCTGATGACCGCGATGATCGCCGCCGGCGCGGCCGGGGTGCACTGGGAGGACCAGTTGGCCGCCGAGAAGAAGTGCGGCCACCTCGGCGGCAAGGTGCTGATCCCGACCGGCGCGCACATCCGCACCCTCGAAGCCGCCCGGCTGGCCGCCGACGTGGCCGGCGTGCCGAGCGTGATCATCGCCCGCACCGACGCGCAGGCGGCCACCCTGCTCACCACCGACATCGACGAACGGGACCGGCCGTTCGTCACCGGCGAGCGCACCGCCGAGGGCTTCTACCGGGTGCGCAACGGCATCGAACCGTGCATCGCCCGAGGGCTGGCCTACGCGCCGCACGCCGACCTGCTGTGGATGGAGACCAGCACCCCGGACCTGGAGGTCGCCCGCCGGTACGCCGAGGCGATCAAGCGCGAGTACCCGGACCAGTTGCTGGCGTACAACTGCTCGCCGTCGTTCAACTGGCGCAAGCACCTCGACGACGCGACGATCGGTAAGTTCCAACGGGAGCTGGGCCACATGGGGTACAAGTTCCAGTTCATCACCCTGGCCGGCTTCCACGCGCTGAACTACTCGATGTTCGACCTGGCCCGCGGCTACGCCAGTGACGGGATGAGCGCGTACGTGTCGCTGCAGGAGCGCGAGTTCGCCGCCGAACCGGCCGGCTACACGGCGGTGAAACACCAGCGGGAAGTGGGTACCGGCTACTTCGACCTGATCTCGACGGTGCTCAACCCGGCCGGCGAGACCACCGCGCTGCGCGGCTCGACCGAGGAGGAACAGTTCGCGTGAGGTACGAGATTCTCGGCCCGATGGCCGACCGGTTCGACGAGGTGCTCACCGCCGAGGCGCTGGAGTTCCTGATCGCCCTGGACGGCGAGTTCGCCGCCCGGCGGGTGGCGCTGCTGGACACCCGCCGCGCCCGGCGGGCCCGGTACGCCTCCGGCCAGCTGCCCGACTTCCTGCCGGAGACCGAACACATCCGCACCGACCCGACGTGGCGGGTCGCCCCGGCCGCACCCGGGCTGCTCGACCGGCGGGTGGAGATCACCGGACCGACCGACCGGAAGATGACCGTCAACGCGCTGAACTCGGGCGCGAAGGTGTGGCTGGCCGACTTCGAGGACGCCACCAGCCCGACCTGGCGCAACGTGATCGGCGGGCAGCTGAACCTGATGGACGCCCTGGACCGGCGGATCGACTTCACCGACGAGCGCGGCAAGCGGTACGCGCTGGGCGACGACCTCGCGACGATCGTGGTCCGTCCGCGCGGCTGGCACCTGGTGGAGAAGGGCATCGTGGTGGACGGTCGGCCGATCTCGGCCAGCCTGGTCGACTTCGGGCTGTACTTCTTCCACTGCGCCCGCCGACAGCTCGACGCCGGTGCCGGGCCGTACTTCTACCTGCCGAAGCTGGAGAGCCACCGCGAGGCGCGGCTGTGGAACGAGGTGTTCGTCCTCGCCCAGCGCCGGCTCGGCCTGCCGCCGGGCACCATCCGGGCGACCACGCTGATCGAGACGATCACCGCCGCGTTCGAGATGGAGGAGATTCTGTACGAGCTGCGGGAGCACTCGGCCGGGTTGAACGCCGGCCGGTGGGACTACATCTTCAGCGTGATCAAGAACTTCGGGCAGTGGCCGGACTTCGTGCTGCCGGACCGTGCCGAGGTGACCATGACGGTGCCGTTCATGCGGGCGTACACCGAACTGCTGGTGCGGACCTGTCACCGACGCGGCGCGCACGCCATCGGCGGGATGGCGGCCTTCATCCCCAGCCGGGACCCGCAGGTCAACGAGGCCGCGCTGGGCAAGGTACGGGCGGACAAGCAGCGCGAGGCCGGCGACGGCTTCGACGGCTCCTGGGTGGCCCACCCGGGCCTGGTGCCGACCTGCCGGGAGGTCTTCGACGCGGTGCTCGGCGACCGGCCGCACCAGGTCGACCGGTTGCGTGACGAGGTCGCGGTGACCGCGACCGAGCTGCTGGCGGTGGACAAGACGCCCGGCCAGGTGACGGCGGCCGGGGTGCGGTCGAACGTCGCGGTGGCGCTGCGGTACGTCGACGCCTGGCTGGGCGGTGCCGGCGCGGTGGCGCTGTGGAACCTGATGGAGGACGCGGCGACCGCCGAGATCGCCCGCTGCCAGGTCTGGCAGTGGCTGCACCACGGCACCCCGCTGGCCGACGGCGGGTGCGTGACCGAGGAGCTGGTCCGGTCGATGCTCGCCGAGGAGCTGGCCGCGCTGGTCGACGGACGCGACGGTCCGGACCGGGACCGCGCCGAGGCGGCGGCCCGGATCGTCGAGGAGACGGCGCTCGGCGAGGACCTGCCGGCGTTCTTCACCACCGAGGCGTACGCCCGGCACCTCTCCCCCGCCATGGCGGCGGACCGCCGCTGACGTCACCCCCGCGGTCGTCGCGGGTCACCGACGCGCCGCCGGCTTCCCGGCGGCGGACCGACAGCCGGTACGGGCTCAACGACGCGCCCGTACCGGCTGCTGTCGGTAGGCGTCCACCTGCGATGGTCAGTGCCGGCCCTCGGCGATCTCCTCGA
Source organism: Solwaraspora sp. WMMD792 (assembly GCF_029626105.1). Taxonomy (NCBI): domain Bacteria; kingdom Bacillati; phylum Actinomycetota; class Actinomycetes; order Micromonosporales; family Micromonosporaceae; genus Solwaraspora; species Solwaraspora sp. WMMD792. The sequence continues at coordinate 1,376,215 of NZ_JARUBH010000009.1, read as the reverse complement.
CCAGCTTCGCGCAGAACGCCGGCAGGTCGTCCGGTCTGCGACTGGTGACCAGCCCGTTGTCCACCTGGCACTCGGTGTCCACCCAGGTCGCCCCGGCGTTGGTCAGGTCGGTGCGCAGGCTCGGCCAGGAGGTGAGGGTGCGGCCCTGCACCACCCCGGCCTCGATCATCGTCCACGGCGCGTGGCAGATCGCCCCGACCGGCTTGCCGGCGGTGAAGAACGACCGGACGAAGTCGACCGCGTCCGGGTCGGTACGCAGAAAGTCCGGGTTCGCCACCCCGCCGGGCAGCACCAGCGCGTCGTAGGAGTCCGGGTCCGCCTTGTCCGCGGTGACGTCCACCGGGTACGTCCGGGACTTGTCCAGGTGGTTGAAGGCCCGAATCTCGCCCGGCTGGACCGACACCAGTTCGACGGTGGCACCGGCCGCCTCGACCGCTTCGCGTGGCTGGGTGTACTCGACCTCCTCCACCCCGTCGGCGGCCAGGAAGGCGACCCGTTTGCCCTGCAGTGTCGTCGCCATCTGCGGCTCCTCTCACTCGCGTACGGTGTCCAGTCGGTTCATCTGCCCCGGGACCGCCCGCTCAAACCCGACGGGGACGGTGACGTGCGTGACGCGCGACGTGACAGTCGAGCAACAACGGCGGCGAGACCTGGACCATCAGAGTATTCTTCACGAAGGGGACGCCGAATTCGAAGATCAATTCCCGGGGGTCTCGCCTCGTGTCCGGCATCTGCGAATATTCGCGTTTGCCGAACAGATCCATCGACTGGCAACATCGACAGAGTGAGTCCATCGTCGATGGTGTCGCCCGCCGGTCCCCGCCTCGCCGAGCAGGTCGGCTGAGAGCATGGGCGGGCCGCCGGACGCCATCGCCACCCAGCCCTGGGACGCCGAACACCCGGTACTGGAGATCATCCGGGAGCGGCGCGCCTCCGGCAGCCGGCCCGGTGCCCGCGATCACGGTGACACGGCGAAGGTCGGCCTCGCCGTCGAGGGTGGCGGGATGCGGGGAGTCGTCTCCGCCTCGATGCTCGCGGCACTGGAGGACCAGGGTTTCAGCGACGCGTTCGACGCGGTGTACGGATGCTCGTCCGGCGCGGTGAACAGCGCCTATTTCCTCGCCGGCGGGACCTGGTACCCCGTCTCGATCTACTACGACGATCTGACCAGCCGCCGATTCATCGACTTCGCCCGCGGCCTCCGTGGCGGGAACGTCCTCGATCTCGACTACGCGTTCGGCGAGGTCGTGGAGATCATCAAGCCGCTCGCCTATGATCGTGTTCTGGTGGCCGATACCCCACTTCATGTGGCTATTACCGATGTCGATGCCATTCGCACCCGGTTGATATCCGACTTCACCGACCGCACCGACCTCAAAGCCGCGCTGCTGGCCTCCGCCTGGCTGCCGATCGCCGTACGGGGAACGGCGCAGTTCCGGGGCTGGCGGGCCCTCGACGGTGGCGTGGTCACCGCCCTGCCGTTCCGGCTGGCGCTGCGCGACGGATGCACCCACGTGCTCTCCCTCAGCACCCGTCCCATGCGCAGCGGAAACGGCGGGCTCGGCCTGCAGCACCGGTACACCCACCGCTACCTGGAGAAAATCAAGAAAGGGCTGGGCGCCGCCTACCTGGCGTCGGTCCGGCAACGGCTCCGCGACCAGGTCGACCTCACCGCCCGGCGCGACGTCGCGAGCCGCCTGGCGCCGTACGTCCTCGACCTCGCCCCGTTGCCGGAGGACACCGAGGTCAAACGGCACGAACTGCGCTCGCACCTGCTGATCAGCGCGGCGCGCCGGGCGTACTCCCTGATGTACTGCGCGGTCGAGGGACGACCGGTGGACCTGCTCCGGTCGGGGCGGCTGCACGCGGTGCCCCGCCTGATGGTCGTGGACCAGCGCTGATGGCCGCCCGGCCGACCCTCGACCAGTTGGTCGAGGAGCTCTCCCGACCGCCCGGCCCGGCCGGGCCGGACCTCGACCGGTTGGCGAAGCTGCTGCTGCCGGCCAGCGGTGCGACGGCCGCCGGAGAGACGGCGGGCGCACGGCGGACGACTGCGACGAACCGACCCACGGCCGACGACCTGGCCTCCTGGCGGGCGCTGCTGCGCGACGTTCCGTTCGACCGGCGGTCCTTCGACGACCGGTTCCGCCCGGGCAGCTGGACCGCGGTCCTCGACGGTCTGGCGCGGCACTGCGACCGGCTCGCCGACGGTGCCGCCGCCCTGCCGGTACCGCGTCGGCAGACGGTCGGCTTCCTGGCGCTGATGTTGATCACCCTGACCGGCCTGGCCGAGTCGAGTGACCGGCGGACCGCCACGGGGCCGGCCCGGGCGGGCACCGCCGACGGCGACGCGCCCCCGCCCGGTCACGACTGTCCCGGCGTGTGCCGGCGCCTCGTCCGACAGCGGCCGGTACGGGAGACGATCCGCGAACTGTACCGGCCAGCGGGCGGACCGCTGCCAGACCAGGACGGTCAGGACGCCGTCGCAAGCTCCGAGTGGGCCCACGGGATCGACTTCGACACCCTCGAGTTCCACGAACACGGGACCACCTCGGTGATCCTGCGCGGGTCCGGCACCCGACGGGGCGGGCTGCGTCGACCCTTCGCCCTCAAGTTGATCCTCTACCCGTACCTGCGGATCCCGCGCATCGCGAGCACGACCAGGGCGTACGCCGGGCTCTACGATCTCGCCGGTGTCCAGGCGGAACACCTGGTCGCGGTCTGGGCCAGCTCGCACAGCTGGATCCTGATGGACTTCGTCGCCGGGCGTGGGCTGCACGAGGTGTGGCGGGAGCGCACCGCGCGACGCCGTACCGCGCGACGCGCGCGGCCCGGACGGCGGGCGACTCCCGGCGACGACCAGGGCCTCGGTGAAGCCTCGGTCGACCGGTTCGTGCTCCTGGCCGACCTGCGGGACTACGGCACGGCTGCCTTCCTGGCGCTCGCAGAGCTCGACCGGTTCCTCAACGCCGACAACCACCCCGCCGAGCCGACCCGGCGGGGGCACGGCGACCTCGCCCCATCGAACATCATCGTGACCTACCGGGACGGCCGGCCCGTTTTCCGGCTGATCGACATCGGCGCGAACTACCTGTACACGTACGCCTTCGGCGCGCTCGAAGGCCCGGACGGACAGTTCGTCGCTCCCGAGGTCAAGACCGACGGGGCGGCCGGTGACAAGTCCGACGTCTACTCGCTGGGCAAGTTGCTGACCATGTTCGGTGGCGGGGAACCGGGCGATGTCGTTCCGGACGAGTTCTACGCCCACGCGCCGCTGCTGGCCCGGTTCATCGAGGATCTCATCGACACCCACCCGGACCACCGGCTGCTGCTGTTCTCTCCGGACGCCGCACCCACCGGGCAGCACGCCGCAAGCGACCAGGAACAGCGACCGGCACCGGAGATCTCCCGGTACGCCCGACTCCACGCCGCCTTCACCGCCGAACTCGACGCCGAAGCGGCCCGGACGCCGCCGACGGACGGCCACCTGGTCCGTGGCACCTGGGAGCTGTTCCAGACCCGGCTGACCCTCGGGCTGTTCCGGCCACTCGCCGGAGCCCCCGGCCAGTTGCGCCGCATCTACCGGACCCGCCGGGGTGAGCCGGGTGCCGCCAGTCGCTCGTCAGCCCTCGCAGCGGCCCGGTTGCTGGCCTGGTCCTGGCTCTCCTCGGTGGCCTGGGCGGTGACGTTCTCCATCACCCTGATCTGGATCGTCCGGCAGCTCGACTGGTCCTGGGGCAACCGGTTGGTGGAGGCGCTGCAACAGGTGGTCGGTGGCTCGGAGGACCGTTTCCCGTTCCTCGACTCGCTGCGCGCTCCCGGATACTCGATGCCGGACATCGAGGCGAACGCGCCCGCCCTGCTGGTCGGTCTGACGTATGCGATGGTGTCCGCGAAGTACTACCACAACATTTTCGCCGGCATGAATCCGCTGGCCGCCGGCTGGCGGGCCGGCGGACTCACCATCCGAGCCGCCCTCGCCCAGTTCGCCATCCGGATACAGACGGTCACCGGTGCCGCGTTGGTGCTGCCGATCGTGCTCTACGACCCTCGGCTCTGGCCGATCAACAGCGCCATCGGCCAGACCCTGTCACTGTTCACGAACAGCGCGACGCTCCTGTTCGCCCGGCGTGCCCTCACGGACGCGCGTCGACGGGGGTTGAGCACCGTGCCGTCGAGCGACGCGAAGGTCACCGGGCTCGCGTCGTTCGCGGAGTGGACGCCGACCTCGCTGTTCTACGCGGGGATCGTCTGGACGATCGGCCTCGCGGTCTACCAGGGCGCGCTGCAGGACGTGTACGTGTACGCCCTGTCCGTGGCGTCGATCAACCTCTTCCTCTTCTACATGATCAAGTGTGGGCGGGGAGCGGCCGAGGTCAGGACCGCGCTCACCCGGGCCACCGGGGCGGCCGAGCGACTGCGGTGCCTCGCCCTCGCCCGCCGCGACGACCATCGGGCTTAGCCGAGGTCGACTCAACCGGTCGCGCCCCAGCGCAGCGACAGACCGGTGACCGCCCGCTCGGTACGGATCTCCATCATGCTGCCGAGGATGGTGGCCCGGTCGACGACGACGGCGGTCGTGTCGACGGCGTAGGTGATCCGGTCACTGACGAACACGGCGCTGCCGGCCGGTTCCTTCAGCAGGGGCGCGACGACGGAGTCGAGCAGGCCGGGGTGAACCGTCTCGGTCGCCCTGGCGACCGAGACGCCGATCTCGGCGAGAGCGCCGTACAGCGACTCGGCGGTGAAGTCCCGGCCGCGAATCCGGTCGGCGTGCGGTTGGCGTACCCAGGAGACCTGGTGGATCGCGGGGCGGCCGGCGAACTCACGCAGTCGCTCCAGCCGCAGCGCGTGCTCGCCCGGCGCGATCCGCAACTGGGTCGCGGCGCGAGCCGACGCGCGCCGCACCGACCGGGCGAGCACGGTCGTGCGTACCGCGTGGCCCTGTCTGACCAGGTCGTCGGCGAAACTGTGCAGCGAGCCGAGTTCGTACGCCAGGTGCGGCGGGGCGACGAAGGTGCCCCGGCCGGGCTGTTGCACGATCAGCCCGTCGTCGCTGAGCCGGCGCAGGGCCTGGCGCAGGGTCATCAGGGTGACGCCGTAGGCCGCGCTCAGCTCGCGTTGCGGGGGCAGCGCATCGCCGGGGGTGTACTCGCCGCCCCGGATCTTCGCCGCGAGGTCGGCGGCGATGGCCTGGTACCTCGGGGCGGGTCCAGGGCTCGCGGTCACGGTCGTCTCGCTCCTGCTCGGTCACGCTCTGGTCCACTGTCCACCGCCCGGAGGCAGGTCCTGGTCGAGGGCATGGCGCATCCGGGCGAGGTAGCTGCCGACATCGTACGGGCTGGCTCCATCGAGCACCCGACGCATCAGCGCGGCTCCCACGACGACACCGTCGGCGGTGCTGGCGACGTGCGCGGCCTGCTCCGCAGTGGAGATGCCGAATCCCACCAGGACCGGCCGGTCTGTGGCGCACCGTAGCCGGTCGACAAGTGCCCCGGCGGAGGCGGCGACCGTGGTCCGTTCACCGGTGGTGCCCATCACCGACACGGCGTAGACGAAGCCCCGGCTGCGCTCGGCGATCTGTGCCAGCCGGGGCGGCGGGGTGGTCGGGGCGGCCAGCAGGACCAGGTCGATGCCGGCGGAGGCGGCCGAGCCGGCCAACTCGTCGGCCTCGCCGAGCGGCAGGTCCGGCACGATCAGGCCGCTGACTCCGGCGTCGCGCAGCGCGGCACAGAACCGCTGAGGGCCGGCGTGCAGGACCAGGTTGTAGTAGGTGCTGGCAACCAGCGGCACCTCGGTCGCGGCGCCGGCGAGGTCGTCGAGGATGCCCCGGGTCGTCGCCCCGCGCGCCAACGCCCGGTGGGTCGCCTCCTGGATGGTGGCACCGTCCAGGGTGGGGTCGGAGAACGGCAGACCGACCTCGACCGCGTCGGCTCCGGCCTCGACGAAGGCCCGCAGCTGGTCGAGCCAGGTCGTGGTGATCCCACCGGTGACGTACGGCATCAGCAGTTTGCGCCCGGCGGCCCGGCGCCGCCGCAGCCGGTCTTCGAGCGTCATGCCGGGTCACCGGGGGTCGGCGTGTCGTTGCTGGTCGAAACGTCCTTGAGCGTCGAGACGTCCTTGTCGCCGCGCCCGGAGAGAGTGAGCAGGACGGTCGCGCCGGGCGGCAGTTCACCGGCGCCGGCCGCGCGGACGACCCAGGCGAGCGCGTGTGCCGATTCCAGGGCCGGGACGATTCCCTCGGTACGGGCCAACCGGACCACGGCGGCGGCCGCTTCGTCGTCGGTCACCGTCTCGTACCGGGCCCGACCAAGGTCACGCAGGTGGGCGTGCTCGGGCCCGACGCCCGGGTAGTCGAGTCCGGCGGCGATGGAGTGCGCCTCGACGATCTGCCCGGCGTCGTCCTGCAGGAACCGGGAGCGGCATCCATGCAGGACGCCGACCCGACCGAGCGTCGCACCAGCGCCACCGGCCGCCTCCACCCCGACCAGCCGGGCGGATGTGTCGACGAAACCGGCGAAGGTGCCGGCGGCGTTGGAGCCGCCGCCGACGCAGGCCACGACGTAGTCCGGCACCGCAGTGGCCAACTCGCGGGCGCACTGGCCGCGAGCCTCGTCGCCGATGACCCGTTGGAAGGTCCGCACCATCCACGGATACGGGTGCGGTCCGATCACCGAGCCGGCGCAGTAGTGCGCCTCGTCGGTACGCCCGACCCAATAGCGTATGGCCTCGCCGGTGGCGTCGGAGAGAGTGCGGCTGCCGGTGCCGACCGGGACCACCTCGGCACCGAGCAGTTGCATCCGGAACACGTTGAGCGCCTGCCGTTCGATGTCCCGCTCGCCCATGAAGACGGTGGCGCGTAGGCCGAGCAGCGCCGCTGCGGTGGCGGTGGCGACGCCGTGCTGCCCGGCGCCGGTCTCGGCGATCAGGTGCGACCGGCCCATCCGGCGGGCGAGCAGTGCCTGGCCGAGCACGTTGTTGATCTTGTGGGAGCCGGTGTGGGTCAGGTCCTCCCGCTTGAGCATCAGGTGGACGCCGAGTTCCGCGGAGAGGCGTAGCGCCGGTGTGAGCGGCGTCGGACGGCCGACGTGCACCGCCAGCAGGCGGGTGAGGCCATCCCGGAACTCCGGGTCCGACCACGCCCGCCGGAACGCCTCCGCCACCTGCCGGCAGGTCTCGACCAGCGACTCCGGCACGTACCCGCCGCCGTAGTGGCCGAACCGCCCGGTCGGACCGGGGTCACCCATCCCGGTACTCCTGGACCTCTGCAGTACGTCGGTCACGATGCCACACCTCTCCGTCTGTCAGCCGTCCGAGTCATCCTCGACAACTCTATAACTATCACCATCTGTTCTAGAACTCTAGGTAGTTTGCCACGGCGCTGCGCCCGGAGCGATCGCTGTTACCGCTCACAACGCCCCCGCTCGACGGACCGATCCGATCGGGGGACGGCCGGTGAGCTCCCAACCTTCTTGGGCCGATCCCGGCCGATACGACTTGACGACCACCTTGTTATCGATCACAATCGATGTCTTGGGTGACACCTGCGACTCACCGGGCGGGCCGCTGGTCGAACCCCCAGATCGAGTCGTCCGCCCAGGGCACGCCGAGCGCCGAGCCGGGATCCGGCCAACGCCCGAGCCGGCGGAGACGACCAACCGACACATCGATCGCACGTGCCAGCGTGCGCATCCCACCTGTGCCATGAATCCAAGGAAGTGGCAATGTCAGGAACTCGATTCTTTCCCGGACCTCTCCTGCTCGCGGCGTTGGTCGCGGTGGCTGCGGCCGGCACGGCACTCGGCCGCGGCTTCGACAGCGCAGATCTCGACAGCACCAGCACGACAGTGGGCACCGGCGCGGTGTCCGCCACGGACGTCGGCGCTGCCGCAGCGAGCGCCGGATGCGGACGAAACCCGACAATGGGTAACGGCACCCACACGGTCCAGAGCAGCGGCCGCAGCCGCAGCTTCATCCTGCGGCTGCCAGCCAACTACGACAACACCCGTCAGTACCGGCTGATCATCGCGTACCACTGGCGCGGCGGCACCGCCAACGACGTCAACTCAGGTGGCAGCAGCGGCGCCGCCTGGGCCTACTACGGCCAGCAGCAACTGTCGAACAACAGCGCGATCCTGGTCGCTCCGCAGGGGATCGACAACGGCTGGGCGAACCCCGGTGGACAGGACGTCACCTTCTTCGACGACATGATCCGGCGGATCGAGAGCGACCTCTGCGTGGACACCACCCAGCGCTTCGCCCTCGGCTTCAGCTGGGGCGGCGGGATGAGCTACGCGCTCGCCTGCGCCCGGCCGAACGAGATCCGGGCCGTGGCGGTCATCTCCGGCGGGCTGATCAGCGGGTGCAGCGGTGGCACCCAGCCGGTCGCGTACTTCGGACTGCACGGCATCACCGACAACGTCCTGCCCATCTCCATGGGACGGTCACTGCGCGACACGTTCGTCCGCAACAACGGCTGCACGCAGCAGAGCCCCCGGGAGCCCGCGCAGGGCAGCCGGGCGCACATCACCACCGCCTACACGGGCTGCCGCTCCGGGTACCCGGTGCAGTGGGCCGCCTACGACAACGGGCACACCCCCGGCCCGGTCGACGGCACCTACACCGAGAGCGGCGTCAACACCTGGACCAAGGGCGAGATCTGGCAGTTCTTCTCCCAGTTCCAGGGCGGCCAACCGAACCCGACCACGCCGCCACCCGGCCCCACCACTCCCCCGCCGGGCCCGACCACGCCGCCGCCGGGCAACGGTGGCTGCACCGCAACCGTCTCGCTGAACTCCTGGACCGGCGGCTTCGTCGCCACCATCCGCATCACCGCCGGCTCCGCCGGCACCAACGGGTGGACCGTCACCATGACCCTGCCCGGCGGTGCCAGCGTCACCAACACCTGGAACGCCAGCGCCAGCGGGAGCACCGGCACCGTCCGATTCACCAACGTCAGTTACAACGGCCAGCTCAACCCCGGCCAGGTCACCGAATTCGGCTTCCAGGGCAACGGCAGCGGAACCGGCATGACCCCCACCTGCACCGCGAACTGAACCACCGCTGGCCCGGCCCCGACCCGTCCCGGGGCCGGGCCAGCGGCCCGTCCACCGGGGCATGAGAGCGCTAGCGCTCAAGCAGCGAACGCAGCATCTTGATGATCTCCTCGGGTGCCTCCTCGGCCATGAAGTGTCCGGCCGAGGTGGTGCGGTGCTCCAGGTCGTCGGCCCAGGTACGCCACAGCGCGGCGGCGTCGAACCCGAGTGCGGCACCCCAGTCCTGCTGCACGACGGTGACCGGCATGACCAGCCGGTTACCGGCCGTCCGGTCGGCCCGGTCGTGTTCGATGTCGATGTCGGCCGAGGCCCGGTAGTCGGCGACGATCGAGGTGACCGCCTCGCGCGAGGCCCGCAGGTACTCCGCCCGTGCGTCGGCGGGGATGGCCTGCGGGTCGCGGGTCCACAGGTCGAGGAAGTAACCGAAGAAGGCGTCCGCGCTGGCGCCGATCATCTGCTCGGGCAGACCGGGTGGCTGGGCCATCAGGTACAGGTGGAACGCGACCGCGGCGGTGGAGCCGTGCAGAACATCCCACATGTCCAGGGTCGGCAGCACGTCGAGCGAGGCCAGGTGGCTGATCTTGCCGGGATGGTCCAGGCCAGCGCGGATGGCGACCAGGGCGCCGCGGTCGTGGCCGGCCAGGGCGAAACGTTCGTGGCCGAGCTTGCCGGCGAGCGCGACGATGTCGGCGGCCATGGTCCGCTTCGAGTACGTGTCCCGGTCGACCACCTCGGGTTTGTCACTCGCGCCGTAGCCGCGCAGGTCCGGCACGATCACCGTGTGGTCGGCGGCCAGGTCGGCGGCGACGTGCCGCCACATGGCGTGGGTCTGCGGAAAGCCGTGCAGCAGCACGATCGGGCGGCCCGTACCGCCGACCGCCACGTTCAGTGCCACGTCGCCGTCTACCGCGACCCGCCGGTAGTCGAAGCCGGGGATAGCAAAAGTCATGATCGTACCCTTTCTTCTGGTCGGTGCCGGAATCCAGCGTGCCGGGCCCGGATGAGCAACCGATGAGCGCGATACGTTGAGCGCAGGTGCAGAAGGGCGGTCCGGTCAGTGCAGGTCAGCTTCGGTGTCCTCGGCCCGGTCGTCGCCTGGGACGACGTCGGCGCGCCGATCGACCTGAAAGGGCCGAAGCACCGGGCGGTGCTCGCCCGGCTCGTCGTCGCCCGGGGCCGGGTCGTCCCGGTCGACCGCCTCGTCGACGATCTGTGGCCGGAGCCCGCGCCGGGCGCGGTGAGCGCCGTACGAACCTTCGTCGCGGCGTTGCGGCGCGCGCTGGAGCCGCAGCGTCCGCCGCGGTCGCCGGCCCGGCTGCTGGTCACCGAGGGCCCGGGGTACGCGCTGCGGCCGACGCCGGAGGCGGTCGACGCCTGGCGGTTCGAGGACACGGTCGCTGCCACGCCCTCGGCTGCCCCACGCCCGGCGCTCGACCAGCTCGATCGTGCGCTGAGCTGGTGGCGCGGGCCCGCGTACGCCGGATTCGACGACGAGCCGTGGGCGCAGGTCGAGCGGTCCCGTCTCGATCAGCTCCGGCTCAACGCCGTCGAGCAGCGGGCCGAGGCGCTGTTGGGCCTCGGGCGGGCCGCCGACGCCGTACCGGATCTCGACGCCCACGTGGCCGGGCATCCGTGGCGGGAGGAGGCGTGGCGGCTGCTGGCACTCGCGCTGTACCGGGCCGGCCGCCAAGGCGACGCGCTCGCCGTCCTGCGCCGGGCCCGCCGGCTGCTGCTCGACGAGCTGGGCATCGATCCGGGCCCGCGACTGCGGCACCTGGAGGCCGACATCCTGCGCCAGACCGAACGGGTCGACGACGGTCCGGGTCCGGCCGCGCCGGAACGGCTCTGGGCGGAGGCCACGGCGGCGTACGACCGGAGCGTGCCGTCCGGTTCCGGAGCCCGGCTGGAGTCGACGGTCGGTCTGCTGCGCAGTCTCGCCGTGACCGGGGCGAGCGGTCTCGAAGCGGCACGGGAGCAGCGGATCACTGCCATCACCGTGGCCGAGCAGTTGGGCGATCCTGAGCTCGCCGCCCGGGTGATCGGCGGGTACGACGTACCCGCGATCTGGACCCGCTCGGACGACCCGGCGCAGGCGACGCAGATCGTCACGGCCGCCGAGCGGGCCCTGGCCACCGCCCGTCCCGGGCTGTCTGACGCCATCCGGGCCCGGCTGCTGGCCACGGTCGCAGTGGAGTCACGCGGCACGCACGCGGCACGCGGGTTCGAGGCGGCCCGGGAGGCGGAGCGGATCGCGCGGCGGCTGGGCGATCCGGCCCTGCTGGCGTTCGCGCTCAACGGCGTGTTCATGCAGACCTTCCACCGGACCGGTCTGGCCGCCGAGCGGGACGAGATCGGTGCCGAACTGGTCGCGCTCTGCGCCCGCAACGGTCTGGCGACGTACGAGATCCTCGGTCATCTCGTCCGGTTGCAGGCCCGCAGCGGGCTCGCCGACTTCGCCGCCGCCGACCGGCACGCCGCCGCCGCGGACCGGCTCGGGCAGCGGCACGACCGCCCGCTGGTCGGGGTGTTCACCGGGTGGTACCGGGCGCTGCGGCTGGCCGCGACCGGGTCGTCGTCGGCCGCCGCCGAGGCCGCCTACCGTGACGCGGCGGCGCGGCTCGCCACCGCCGGCATGCCCGGCGTCGAGCGGGGTCTGCTCCCGCTGGCGCTGCTGTGCCTGCGGGTCTGGCGCGGCGGGGCGATCCGCTTCGACGACGACACCGACTGGGGTCCCTACCGGCCCTGGGCGCGACCGATCCTGCTGCTGGCGCGGGGCCGACCGGCCGACGCCGCGACGGCACTGCGGCAGACCCCGGACCCACCGCGCGACCTGCTGGCCGAGGCGCTGTGGTGCCTCACCGCGCGGGCCGCGATCGCCCTCGACGACCGTACGGCGATGCGCCGCGCCCGGACCGCACTCGCGCCGGCCGTCGGTGAGCTGGCCGGGGCCGGCAGCGGCATGCTCACCGTCGGCCCGGTCGCCGGTCACCTCGACGACCTCGACGCGGCGCTCGGTCGGTGAGACGCTCCCGGCGTGACCGGTCCCGGTGCCCAGTCGGCGCTCAGTCGAGAACGTCGAGACGGACCAGCGCGTCGCGGGCAAGCAGGAACCCGACGATCCCGACGATCCACGACAGGGCGTTGTTGCTGGCCATCCAGTCGCTGATCCGGCCCAGCAGTGGTGTCAGGCGGCGGCCACCGGCGCCACGCAGCACCAGCAGCCCCACCGCCGGAGTGATCATCAGCAGGCAGTAGCCGGCCATCACCAGCGCCAACTGTCCCGGCGGGAGCCCTGCCGTGGTCAGCAGCCCGATAGCGGCCAGATACGGCAGCATCGTGGTCACCTCGACCGCTGCGGCGGCGAGCGCCAAGCCGACCAGACCGGACACGTCGGCGGTCAGCGCCCGCTGCCGCCAGCGCTGCAATCGGCCTTCCCGAGCAGCTGGCTTGTTCTTGCGGTCCAGCCGGAAGCTCCAGAAGAACAGCGCGACGCCGACGACCAGTTGCGCCCACCTCACCGGCCGGGCGTCGAGTAGGCGGCTGACCTGCGGCAGGAACGCTTCGGCGCCCGAGGCGACGGCGACGCCGATCAGGAAGTAGAAGGCGGCGACGGTGCCGAGGAAGACCAGGATCCGACCGGGACGGATCCGCCCCGGGTGCAGCAGCAGCCAGATCGGGATGAGCAGCGTGCCGAAACTGGTGGAGTCGATCAACGCGAGAACGACCAGTGACCCCAGAAGCGCAAAGTCCATTGCCGTAAGGTGCCGGCTGCGGTCAGGTCGGCGCGTCGGCCGAAAGTTGTCCGGCCCCGGCCCGCGTACCTCCTTCGACGGACGCGGCGTCGCACCGGCCGTGATGGGATGGACCGCGTGACGGAGCCAGGACTGCGGCACAGGCTGGCCGAACGCTGGCGGGGCAGCACCCAGCTGCAGGACAACCTCACCGCCGTGACCACCTTCGCCGTCGGTGTGGTGCTGAACCTGGTCGGGCTGACCGACGTCTGGCACGACCTCGACGTGCTGGACGGGCACCTTGCCGGTCCGACGCAGGGGTGGTGGCACTCGGTCCTGCTGGCCGTCGGCTGCCTCGCGATGCTGGGCAAACGCCGGCATCCGATGCGTGCGTTGGGCGTCGGTGCCGGCGTGGTCGCCGCCGATGCCATCCTCGGCGGCAGTATCGCGATCGTTCTGGTCCTGTTCGACCTGCTCTTCTCGGCAGGGCAGTTCGCGTCCGCCCGCGCCCGCGCCGCGGTGACGACCGTCGTGTTCGTGCTGATCGGCACGGCGAGCGTCGTCGGCGGCCTGGCCATCGGCGAGTTCCGGGCCGCGGTCTTCATCGGTCTGCAGCTGACCACACTGCTGTTCGTGCCGCTGTGGTGGTCGGCGAACCTCCGCCAGCAGCGCATATTGGGCGTACTCACCGCCGAGCGGACCGCCCGGGAGGCAGTGCTCGCCGAACGTGCCGCGGTGGCCCGGGACCTGCACGACGTCATCGCCGCCCACCTGTCCACAACGGCGATCCACTCCGGCGCGGCACTCGCGCGACCGCCGGACGCCGAACACGATCGGGCGGCGCTGCGGGCGGTGCGCACCAGCAGCCTCGCCGCGCTGGAGGAGATGCGGTCGATGATCTTCCTACTGCGGGCGGACGGTTTCCCGGCCGCCGACGCCACCGCACCCGGCGGCCTGGACCGCCTGCCGGAGCTGGCGGATGCGGCTGAGGCGGGCGGCCTGCGGGTCGACCTGAGCATGGCCGCCGTACCGCAGGTCCCCGCGCTGGTGGGGCACGCCGCCTACCGGATCGTCCGTGAGGCGTTGACGAACGCCGGCAAACACGCGCCGGGATCCCAGGTACGGGTCGAGGTGGCCGAGGCGGCGGATCATGTCACCGTAACGGTCACCAACACCCTGATCCGGGCCGTCGACCTCGGCCATCCCACGCTGAGCTCCGGCACCGGTCTGGCGTCGATGCGTGAGCGCGCCGCCCTGCTGGGCGGTGCCCTGAGCGCGGGCCGTGACGGCGACCACTGGCGGGTCCGGGCGACGCTGCCCCGGCACCCGACGGTCGAGGTGCCGGTGGCGCGGCCGGCCGGAGGGCTACGGTGACGGCGGCCCGGATCCGCGTCGTCCTCGCCGACGACCACGCCGCGATCCGCGCCGGACTACGGCTGATGCTGGAGCAGGCCGCCGACATCGCCGTCGTCGGCGAGGCCGCCGACGGTACGGTGGCGATCCGGCAGGCGTGCGCGCTGCGCCCCGACGTCGTGGTCATGGACATCCGGATGCCCGGCACCGACGGCATCGCCGCGACGCGGGCGATCACCTCGGCGGGAGTGGCCGACGTGCTCGTCCTGACCTCCTTCGACATCGACGAGTACCTGTTCGGAGCACTCCGGGCGGGAGCGGCCGGTTTCCTGCTGAAGTCGGTCGAGCCCGTGGCTCTGGTGGACGCGGTCCGCCGGGTCGCGGCTGGCGACGGGGTGATTGCGCCCGAGGTGACCCGTCGGCTCCTCACTGCCTTCGTCTCCGCCGCCGTACCTGAGGTGTCATCGACGCGTCCCTCGTTCGACGCGCTCACCAGCCGGGAACGCGACGTGCTCGCCGCGCTCGGCCGCGGGCTGTCCAACGCCGACATCGCGGCATCGTTGGCGATCACCGAGGCGACCGCGAAGACCCACGTCTCGCGGGTGCTGGCCAAGCTCGGTTGCGCCTCGCGGGTGCAGGCCGCGATCCTCGCTAAGGAGGCCGGGCTGACCTGACGTGTTCGATGCCGCGATGCGGCACCGGCGTGCGGTGAATCCTATCGACGGCGTGCGTACGCTCTGCCACACTCCGGACATGGACCACCACCCCCCGATGGACACCACGGCGCCCCGTCACCTGCCCACCGCCGAGCTCACCGCCGGGCTCACCGAGGTGGCCCGCTCCCCACGCGGCTCCGGCACGTTGGACCTCGTCGTCCGCCGGCCGGCCGTCGACGAGCGGGAACTGCTCGCCGAAGGGACGCTCGACATCACCGACGGGCTGGTCGGCGACAGCTGGGCGCAGCGCGGCAGCTCGGCGACCGGCGACGGTTCGGCGCACCCGGACCGGCAGCTCACCGTGATGAACTCCCGGTTCGTCCGGCTGGTCGCCGGCGACGACCCGCAGCACTGGGGGCTGGCCGGCGACCAGCTCTTCGCCGATCTCGACCTGCACACCGACGCGCTGCCCGCCGGCACCCGGCTGGCGGTCGGCGACGAGGCGGTCATCGAGGTGACGGCCGAACCGCACACCGGGTGCGCGAAGTTCGCCAACCGCTACGGACGCGACGCGCACAAACTGGTCTGGAGTGAGCAGGGTCGCCAGGCCCGGCTGCGTGGCCTCTACGCCCGCGTCGTGGTCGGGGGCGTCATCCGGCCCGGCGACCAGATCCGGGTACTCGGCCCGGCCGACGCCACCGAGGGAACCGCTATGGCCCTCAACCCGCCGGTTTAAGGGTCATACAGGTTCCCTCGTCGTGAGGTGCCGGTCGTCAGCCCGATCGCGGATCTCAGCGGTCCGCCTCGACCACCCACCGACCCGCCGCTTTGAAGTCACCGACGTCGAGGTGTGCCCGCACCGCGTCCACCAGGTACGCCGCCCGATGCTCCGCCGGCGTCGACATCGGCCTCCTCGGCGTCGGTATCGGCGACCTGCTGCTGGTCCGCGCCCTGCGCTGACCCGCGCCCTGCGCCGACCGCCGTCCTGCCGGTTCCATCCACGCTGGGGTTGGCCTCCGCGCTCGAGTTGAAGGCCAGATACCCTATCTGCCGCTTGCGAGGTCGCTGACCTTCAACTCGTGCACCAACTCGTGCGCCCAGAGCCCGCTGACGGCGACGGCGGCCGGAATGCCGTCCACCACACCACGTCCGGCGACGCGGGCCGTGCAGACCGCCGAGGAGATCGTCGCCGCCCTGCCCGGGTCGCGGTGCACGAGTGTCGGTTCGCGGCCGGCGCGGTACGGGCACAGGCAGCGGCGAACCGCTGGGGGCGGGTCGGCGACGTCGACCGGCACGAACTGGTGGTGACGCACAACTTCGTGATCGGCTGGGCGGTCCGGCACGCGCTGCACGCGCCGTACTGGCGGTGGCTCGGGTTGAACCAGTTCAACTGCGGGTTGACGATCGTGCAGTGGCGCAGCGACGCTCCGCCGACCCTGGTCAGCTTCCGAGCGGTGGATCTAGAAGGATTTGGCCGGTATATCGACCATAGTTCTTCTAGATCACTGTTCTGGGCTGGTCGAGGTGGCCCGCCGGGCCTGCGGGCGGGAATGATCGTGGGCTGCGTACGATTGATGCTCGGACGGATGAGTCGACCGGGCGGCCGCGTCAGCGGGGGATACGTCCCCTGCTGCCGAGGAACGTCCGGACTCCACAGGGCAGGGTGGTTGCTAACGGCAACCCGGGGCGACCTGCGGGACAGTGCCACAGAAAACAGACCGCCGGGTGGTGAAACGCCCGGTAAGGGTGAAACGGTGGGGTAAGAGCCCACCAGCATCCCGGGTGACCGGGATGGCTCGGTAAACCCCACCCGGAGCAAGGCCAAGAGGGCCGGTGTCGCGAGACGCCGACCTGCGCAGGCGTTCGAGGGCTGCCCGCCCGAGTCTGCGGGTAGGCCGCTGGAGCCTGCCGGCGACGGTAGGCCTAGATGGATGGCCGCCACCGCTGCGCGATCCGGGGCAACCGGCGCGTACGGGACAGATCCGACGTACAGGTCGACTCGTGCGTCCCACCCCAGTTCAGGGATAGAGTGGGCCACGCGCGTACCGGCGGCGACGTCAGCACAGCGGGCATCGACGTTGGCGCCAACCCCCTATCGTCGGTGCCGTGTCCGACGTCCTGCAGATCGGCTCCCTCGCCGTCCCCATTGGTGCCCTCGTCATCTACGCGGTCGGGTTCGTCGCCCTCTACTGGGTCATCCGCCTTGCTGTCCGGCACGCCATCCGAGACGCCGACCGGCGTCGGTCAGGCGAACGGCAGTAGCGTCGAGATGCCTTTGGTCGGTGACACCCGATACGGACAGCGGCGACCCCCTCGCGGTCGGCACCAACGCACGGATCATGACCCACGCACCGATCAGCAACGGCCACACCCGACAAGCCGTCACCCTCGCGCAGGCATCCGCCGCCGCCCGGCTCGATGACCGCGACGCTATGACCGCGACGCTGCCACCACCATGCTGGACGAGGCGACGCAGGCCGCCAACCGACTGGGGCACGACGGTAACGACCGGTGGACCGGCTTCGGCCCCACCAACGTGCTGCAGCACCGAGTCAACATCGCCCTCACCACAGGCGACGCCGGCACCACCATCACCTACGCCCGCCAAGTAGGATCGGCAAGATCACCCTGACCGAACGCAAAGCAGCCCTGTTCGTCGACGTCGCTCCGGCCTACGTCCAGTGGGGACGACACGAGCAAGGACTGTCGGCACTACGGACCGTAACCGAGTTCGCCGCCACCGCCAGCGCACTCGACTCATCGACGCCCCTGCCGTCTCGCCAGCGGCGTTGCCGACACCTACCCGCTCACCTCGACCGCCGAACTGATCGGACGCGGCGTCCCCACCGTCGTCGTGCCGTTCGTCAACGCCGCACTAGCCGCCCGTGCCCCGTACCAACGCTCCATCGCCGGCCTGCGGGCCGAAGGCGTCCGGGTCATCTCCGGCCCGGACGACGATTGGACACCACACCCACCAGGCACCGGCACCGACCGACGAACCGTGTTCCCGTGGAGGAAGGCGTTTCAGCTCGCCAAGCAGATGCGCTTGAAAAGGTTGAGCAGTTGACGATGAACACGGCACCGCTGGCGCGAGGGAGTCAGCCCTGCCAGACGGCCTTGACGTTGCAGAACTCGCGGATGCCGTGCACCGACAGCTCCCGGCCGTACCCGCTGGTCTTGATGCCGCCGAACGGCAGCTCCGGGTAGGACACCGTCATTCCGTTGACCGTGACGCTGCCGGCCGCCAGTTCGTCGACGCAGCGGCGCTGCTCGGCCGGGTCGCCGGTCCAGACGACCGAGCCGAGCCCGAACGCGGTGCCGTTGGCCACCGCGATCGCCTCGTCGAGGGAGTCGACCGGGTAGATCACCGCGACCGGGCCGAACGCCTCCTCGGCGTACAGCCGCATGGTCGGGTCGACGCCGGTGAGCACCGTCGGCGGGTAGAACCAGCCCGGCCCGTCCGGCAGTTTCGCGCCGGTCAGCACGGTCGCTCCCCGGGCCACCGCGTCGTCGACCAGGTCGGCCACGTCCTGCCGGGTCTGCGCGGTGGCCAGCGGCCCGACCTCGGTCGCCGGGTCGGCCGGGTCACCGACCACCAGCGCCGCCATCCGGGCCACGAACTCGCCGGTGAACTCGTCGAGCACCGCCCGGTGCACGATGAACCGTTTCGCCGCGATGCACGACTGCCCGTTGTTCTGGCAGCGGGCCCGCGCGGCGACCGCCGCCGCCTGAGTCACGTCCGCCGACGGCAGCACGACGAACGGGTCCGAGCCGCCCAGCTCCAGCACCGTCTTCTTCAGCGCCTGCCCGGCGGCGGCGGCCACCGCCCGCCCGGCCGCCTCACTACCGGTGAGGGTCACCGCCGCCACCCGGTCGTCGCGGATCACCCGGTCCACCGTCGACGCGCCGATCAGCAGGCTCTGGAACGCCCCGGCCGGGAACCCGGCCCGGGTGAACAGCTCCACCAGGTAGACCGCGGTCTGCGGCACGTTGGAGGCGTGCTTGAGCAGGCCGACGTTGCCGGCCATCAACGCCGGTGCCGCGAACCGGAGCGCCTGCCACAGCGGGAAGTTCCACGGCATCACGGCCAACACCACGCCGAGCGGTTCGTAGCGCACGTACGCGCTGCGCGCGCCGACCGCCGCCGGGTCGACCGGCTCGTCGGCGAGCATCCGTTCGGCCTGCTCGGCGTAGAACCGGCAACCGGCCGCCGACTTGCGTACCTCGGCCAGCGCCGCGCCGATCGGCTTGCCCATCTCCAGGGTCATGGTGGCGGCCAGCTCGTCGGCGTCGGCGTCGAGCAGGTCGGCGGCGGCCCGCAGCCAGGACGCCCGCTGGGCGAAGCTGGCGGACCGCATCGGCGGCCGGGCGGCGGCCGCAGCCGCGAGGGCCTGCTCGATCTCGTCGTCGCTCATCGACGGGTACGTCCGTACGGTCTCGCCGGTGGCCGGGTTCACGGTGGCGATGGGCATGGTCAACGGTTCCTGTTCGTCGTCGGGTTCGTCGTCGAGCGGAGGGTTTCCAGTTCGGCGCGTACGGCACCGAGCAGCGCGTGGGCGGCGGCGGGTGCGATCCGCGCCGGGTCGTGGACGATGCCGACGGTGCTGACCGCGCCGATGGCCAGCATCGGTTGACCGTCGTGGCGCACCACGGTGGGTCGCTCGACGGGTACTCCGACGCTGACTACCGCCGCCAGCCCGGCCGGCAGCTGCGGGACCTCGTGCAGCAGGCCGGCGGCGGCGCTGTCGCACAGCGCGACAGCCGGTGCCGGTCCGTCGCCGGCGGCGGACGCTTCCTCGGCGAGACCGTCCGGGTCGGCGAGATGGCGGGCGACGGCCGCCGGGTTGAGGTCCCCGGCGTCGCGCAGCACCCGTACGCCGCGTCTGCCGTCCGCGCCGTCGACAAGCACCGCCAGGTGCCGTCCGTCGGCGTCGGCCAGCGGGGTGCGGCGCAGCGCCCGCAGCAGCGCGACGGCGGCGAGCGGCCCGACCGGACGATCGTCGGCGACGCCGAGCTGGGCTTCGACCACCGCGGCTGCCACCGTACGGCCGGAGCCGGCCGCCGGCACGACGACGGCGGCGGCACTCGGCACGGCGGCGGTCGCGGCTGTCGATGCCGACCGGGTGGCCGGCTGCGCGGCGGCGAGCACGTCGGCGGGGCGTACCCGACCGGCCGGGCCGCTCCCGCGCAGGCCGGCCAGGTCGACACCGTGTTCGCCGGCGAGCCGCCGCACCCGGGGGCTGTGCTGCTGGCGGGTCACGACTGCAGCGCCTTCTCGATGGTCTGCCCGATGCTCTCCACCGACGGGATGACCAGGTCCTCCAGCGAATCGGCGGACGGCAGTGGAATGTGCGGGGTGGTGATCCGCTGGACCGGCCCGTCCAGGTCCCAGAACGCCTCGTCGACGGCGATCGAGGCGATCTCCGCGCCCCAGCCGAGCAGCCGCGGGTTCTCCTCGACGGTGAACAGCCGCCCGGTGCGGTGCACCGAGTCCAGGATGGTGGTCACGTCCAGCGGCACCAGCGACCGGACGTCGATGACCTCGACGTCGATGCCCCGCCCGGCGAGTTCGTCGGCGGCCTGCAGCGCCCGGGGCACCATCAGACCGAGCGCGACGACGGTGGCGTCCCGGCCCGGCCGGCGGATCTTCGCGGTGCCGAGGGTGTCGACGATCTCCCCGTCGGGCACCTCGGCCCGCCCCGCGTACAGTCCCTTGTGTTCGAAGAACAGCACCGGGTCGTCGCTGCGGACGGCGGCGGCCATCAGGCCGACCACGTCGGTCGGGGTGGACGGGCTGACCACCTTCAGACCGGGTACGGCCATCGCCCAGTTCTCCACCGACTGCGAGTGCTGGGCACCGAACCGCAGACTTCCGCCGTTGCCGGACTTGATCACCAGCGGCAGGCTGACCTGGCCGTTGGTCATGTACCGGGTCTTGGCGATCTGGTTGACCACGATGTCCCAGCAGACCGCGAAGAAGTCGGAGAACATGATCTCGGCGACCGGGCGCAGCCCGGTCATCGCCGCACCCATCGCCGCGCCGAGGATGGCCTGCTCGGAGATCGGGGTGTCGACGACCCGGCGCGGCCCGAACCGGTCGAGCAGCCCGGCGGTCGTCTTGAACACCCCGCCGGCACCGGCAACGTCCTCGCCGACCAGCACCACCCGCTCGTCGCGGTCCATCTCCTGGGCGATGCCCCGGGCGACCGCCTCGCGGTAGCTCAGTTGCGCCATGACGATCCTCCATCCGCCCACAGCTCGGTCATCGCGCTGCCCGGTGGGGGCAGCTCACCGGCGCTGGCCTGCTCGGTCGCCTCGTCGACCGCGTCGGCCACCTCCTTGTCGATCCGGTCCAGCTGCGCCGGGTCGACGCCGAGACGCCGCAGCCGGCCCCGGTAGATCGCCACCGGGTCGTACGCCTTCCAGGCGTCCACCTCGGCCGCCGGCCGGTACTTGCCCGGGTCGGCACGGGAGTGCCCGCCGTGGCGGTAGGTGACCGCCTCCACCAGCGACGGTCCCGCGCCGGACCGGGCCCGGGCCAGGGCGGCCACGGCCGTCTGGTAGACCTCGTCGGCGTCGTTGCCGTCGATCTCGATCGGTGTCATCCCGTACGCCGCCGCCCGGTCGGCTGCCGGCCGGCGCACCGCGGTGATGTCGCTGGTGACCGTGTACTCCATGTACAGGTTGTTCTCGCAGACGAACACCACCGGCAGCCGGTACACGGCGGCGTAGTTGAGCGCCTCGTGGAACGCCCCGATGTTGGTGGTGCCGTCGCCGAAGAAGCAGACCGCGACCTGCCCGGAGCCCCGGTACTGGGCGGACCAGGCCGCGCCGTTGGCGATCGTCAGATGCGCGCCGATGATCGCGTACGAGCCCAGCATGCCGTGCTCGACGCTGGTCAGGTGCATCGAGCCGCCCTTGCCGCCGAGCAGGCCGTTGGCCCGGCCGAGCAGTTCGGCCAGCACCGGGGTCATCCCGACGCCCCGGGCCAGGGTGTGCGCGTGACCCCGGTAGGTGGCGAAGCTGTAGTCGTCGGCGCGCATCGCCACACCGAAGCCGGCGGCGATCGCCTCCATCCCCAGCGACAGGTGGCTGGTGCCCTTCACCAGCTGCTGCATGAACAGGTCGTACGCCCGCTTCTCGAACTGGCGCATCTCCTGCTGACGCCGGTACAGGTGCAGCCGGGTGTCCAGGTCGATCGGCGCGCTGTCGTGCCGGGTCACGTCACCCGGCGGCAGGACGGCGTCGTGCTCGCCGTACAGGTGGTGTTGCAGCGGCAGGGTCATCGGTCCACTCCGTCCGCACCGGGCCGGTTGTTGATGTGCGACTGGCTGTGCCGCTGCAGCGGCAGCGCCCCGCCGGTGGTGAAGTAGCGCTGACCGGCCACGAGCAGCTGCTCGGCCGGGAACTTGGTGATCACCTCGGCACCGTCGGCGGTGACGACCAGTTCCTCCTCGATCCGGGCGGCACCCCAGCCGTCGGCGGCCGGCCAGTAGGTCTCCAGCGCGAAGACCATGCCCTCCTCGATCACCTCGGGGTGCTCCAGTGAGACGAGTCGGCTGAAGATCGGCTTCTCCCAGATGGACAGTCCGACGCCGTGGCCGTACTGCAGGCCGAACGCGGCCTCCTCGTCGGCGAAGCCGAACTCCTGCGCGGTCGGCCAGACCGAGACGATGTCGGCGGTGGTCGCGCCCGGCTTGACCAGCTCGATCGCCTGGTCCATGTAGTCGCGGCACCGCTGGTAGGCGTCGACCTGGGCCCGGGAGGCACTGCCCACCGCAAAGGTGCGGTAGTAGCAGGTGCGGTAGCCCATGAAGCTGTGCAGGATGTCGAAGAACGCCGGGTCGCCGGGGCGGATCAGCCGGTCACTGAACACGTGCGGGTGCGGCGAGCAGCGTTCCCCGGAGATCGCGTTGACCCCTTCGACGTGTTCGGAGCCGAGGTCGAACAGTTTCTTGGCGACCAGCCCGACGGTTTCGTTCTCCCGTACGCCGGGGCGTAGGAACGCGTACAGGTCGTCGTAGGCGGCGTCGACCATCGACGCGGCCGTGGTGAGCAGCGCGATCTCGTCGGGGGTCTTGATCCGCCGGGCTTCCAGGAAGATCTGCTGGCCGTCGACGACCTCGATGCCTCTGGCCTGCAACGCGGTCAGGATCGGCAGTTCGAGCATGTCGACGCCGAGCGGGGCGTCGGTCAGCCCGTACCGGTCGAGTTCGGCGTAGATCTTGTCCGCGACCGCCTCGGCGACGCCGGCGTCGGGGTGGAAGGCGCCGCGCAGCACCGAGATGCCGGCCCGGGAGCCACTGGTGCCCTGCGCGGCGGGGGCGATCGGCCGGCCCTCGCCGTCGGTCGCGCCCCGGTAGTCCAGCCACGGCGCGTACAGCTCGTGGTGGCGGGCGGCGGAGCCGAAGTCCCACAGTACGGGTTCCCCCCCGCGCGGCAGCAGCGCGAAGCGGATCAGCTTGTCCATCGCCCAGGTGCCGATGTGGGTGGCGGTCATGTAGCGGATGTTGTGGAAGTCGAAGGTCAGCAGTGCCCCGACCGACGACGCGTCGAGTTGGCGGCGCAGCCGCGCCAGCCGCTCACGGCGCAGCCGGGCCGGGTCGACCCGGGCCTCCCAGTCGACGACGTTCAACCCGAAGGTGGCGGTGCTCATCGGGCACTCCTTTCCTGCATCTGGTGGTCGGTCAGGCCGGCGGCGGCGGCCTGGATCTCGTAGAGGGCGAGCAGGTCCTGCTCGCCGTAGCCGTTGCCGACGGCCTGCTGCACCAGCTGGTGCACCATGGACACCACCGGCATCGGCACCTCGTGGTCGCGGGCGGCGGCCAGGCCCAGGTCGAGGTCCTTGCGCAACAGGACGCCGGTGAAGGTGGGCGTCCAGTCCCGGTCGGCCAGATCGGGGGTACGCTGGCGCACCCACTCGGAGCCGACGACGGCGTTGCCGAGGAAGTCGAGGAACGCCCGACGGTCGGTGCCGGCCTTCTCGACCAGCGTGGTCACCTCCACCAGTGCCTGCGCGAGCGCGCCCAGGTAGAGGTTGTGGGCCAGCTTCACCAGCCGGGCCTGTTCCTGCTCCCCGGCGTGCACCGCGATCCGGCCGACGGCCCGCAGCAGCGGCTCGACGTCGGCGAAGGTGCCCGCCGGCCCGGAGGCGACCAGGCAGGCCCGCCCGGAGCCGACCACCTCCGGGTTGCCGCTGATCGGCGCGGCGAGGAACGCCACGCCGGCCTGTGCGCAGAGTTCGCGGGCGGCGGCGGACGCCTCGACCGCGACGGTGGAGCAGTCCACCACGGTCCGCAACCCCCCGTCGGCTGCGGACAGCAACCCGTCGCCGGGGTCGAGCACGGCGAGCAGGTCGTCGGAGGAGGAGACCGAGACGAACACCACCGGGCAGCCGGCCAGGTCGGCGAGCGTCGCCGCGGGTACCGCTCCCTGCTCGACCAGCGGCGCGGCCTTGGCCGCGGTGCGGTTCCAGACGGTGACCTGGTGGCCGGCGTCGATCAGCCGCCGCGCGATCGCGGTGCCCATCCGCCCGGTGCCCAGTTGGCCGATCCTCATCGCGGAGCCGTCCCGGTGTCGTCCGGCGCGGCCCCGGTCGACCGCGGATCGACCCGGACTCCGGCGCAGAGTTGCCGGTCGAGGTACTCCCAGTCGCGGTTGAACCGGTACGAGTGCTGGGCGGGCGGCTGCGGCGACTGGGTCTCGATCCACCGGGTCCGCCCGTCGGTGCGGTTGTAGAAGGCGTGGTCGCAGCCGGAGCCGGTCCACAGCACGTCGCCGGGTTCGAGGCTGACTTCGACGCCGCCGGCCACCACCGCCTCGGTGCGTCCCTCGGTGAACACGTACGCCTCCTCGAACGGGTGGTCGTGCGGGTGGGCGACCGCGGTCGGCTGGTACTCGACCATGAACATGGTGTGCAGCTGCGCACCGACCCGCTGGTCGGCGAGCATCCGGATGCCGATGCCGCTGTACGCGAGCAGCGCGGTGGCCATGCTGGCGGACACCTCCGGGGCGTTCGGGTCACTGCCCCGGGCCAGCCGGCGCAGGTCCATCGAGGAGCTGTCGAAGCGGAAGGAGTGCCGGTTGCGGGGGTCGCGCAGGTCGACCCCGCCGGCCTCGCCGCCGAACTCGCCGCCGGTGAGCTCACCGGGGACGAAGAAGGTGTCCCGGCGGTGGTCGCCGGGCAGCAGCCGCACCGGCGCGGACATCTCCAACCACCGGGCACCGGCGCGCCCGGCGGTGAGCTGGTGCGCCACCGCCACCGGCACCAACGCGCAGTCGTCGGCCCGCAGGGTCAGCCGCTGGCCGAGCATGGTCAGGGTCAGTTCACCGGACCAGATCCACAGGCTCTTCTCGTACGAGTGAACGGTGACCGCGATGGCACCGCCCGGGTCGAGGATGCCGGTGCTCATCGTCATGTGGTGCGAGCCGGTTTCCCGGCCGATCAGGTCCTGGCGTCGGAAGCCGGTGCTGTGCTCGGCGTACCCGGGCGGCGTGACCGCCCGCTCGTCGTCCATTCGGGTCACGTGGTAGACGCGCTGATCCCCGTACATGTGCTGATCCCCCTTCTTCCGTACGCAGGTCTGCTGGCCCCGGTCGGGCCTGCCGGCCTCAGTCGGCGGCGAGTGCGACGACGGCCCGCCTGCGTCGCCGGCTGCGCAGCAGCGGGAACGAGGCGGCGGCCACCACCAGGACGCCCTGGATCCAGAACTGCCAGGCGAGGCTGAACGACAGGAAACTGATCGCGCTGGTGACGGTCTGCAGGAACAGGGCGGCGGCGACGGTGGCCAGCGCCGAACCGGAGCCGCCGAAGATGCTCGCCCCGCCGAGCACCACCGCCGCCACGGAGGCGAGGGTGAGCGCCTGGCCGACGGCGGCGTTGCCGACTCCGGTCTGCGCGTACAGCACCACCCCGCCGAGCGCGGCCAGCGCGCCGGCGAGGGCGTACCCGGTGAGTTTGGTCCGGGTGGTGTCGACGCCCATCCGCGCGGCCCGCACCGGGTCGGAGCCGGTGGCCCGCAGCGCCCGGCCGAGGCGCGAGCGGCGCAGCAGCAGGTGCCCGGCGACGCCGGCGACGACCGCCACCAGGAAGGTCAGCGGTACGCCGGCGATCGTGGTGCCGAGCAGGGTCCGCAGCGCGCCGCTGGCCGCCCCGCCGGGCAGCGGCCGCAGCAGCTGCGCCACCCCGAGTACGCCGATCCCGGTGATCAGTGTGGCCACCACCGGGGGCAGCCCGACGGCGGTCACCAGGGTCCCGTTTATCAGGCCGACCAGGACGCCGGCGCCGACAGCCGCGACGATCCCGACAGCGAAGGCGGCGGGTGCGCCGTCGGCGAAGAACGACACGACGACCACCGCGACCGCCACCGTCGAGCCGACCGACAGGTCGATCCCGCCGGTCAGGACGACGACCAGTTGGGCGAGGCCGACCAGGGCCAGCGACGCGGCGGCGACCAGCAGCTGCTGCAGGCTGATCAGGCTCAGGAAGGCCGGCGACGACGCGGCGGTGACCGCTGCGCCCACGACGGTCATCGCCAGCACCGCCAGGGTCTGCGTCTCGCCGCCGAACAGCCGCCGCCGGGGCGGACGGGCCCGGTTGGCGCCATGCTCGACCGCCGCTTCGGTGGCGAGCACGGCGGCGCCGGTGACGTGCCGCTCGGAGAGCGTGTCGGCGGCCAGTTCGGCCTGCACCCGGCCCCGGGAGAAGACCAGCACCCGGTCGCAGAGCCCTTCCAGCTCGACCGCGTCGGTGGACAGCACCACCACGGCGGTGCCGCGCGCGGCCATCTCGCGCAGCACCCGGTAGATCTCCACCCGGGCGCCGGCGTCGACACCCTGGGTGGGGTCCTCGACCAGCAGTACGGCGGGCTCGCCGAGCGCTGCCCGGGCCAGCAGCGCCTTCTGCTGGTTGCCGCCGGACAGCGCGCCGACTGGACTGTCCAGGGTGGCCGTCTTGACCCGCAGCGACGTCACCGCGGCGGCCACCGTCTGCCGCTCCGCGCCCCGCCGGGGCAGCACCTTGCCGATCGACACCGCCGGCAGGTGCGTCGCGGCCACGTTCTCCCGGACGCTGAGCTGGCCGAACATCGCTTCGGCGAGCCGTTCGCCGGAGAGGAAGACGATGCCGTGGCGGGCGGCGGCGGCCGGCCCGGTCAGCCGTACCGGCCGGCTGTCGACCGCCACCCGGCCGCTCGCCGGCACCAGGCCGGCGAGCGCCCGCAGGAACTGCCGCTGCCCGTTGCCCTCGACCCCGGCGAGGCCGAGGATCTCGCCGCGGCGTACCCCGCCGTCGACGCCCCGGAACCCGGTGCCGGTGAGACCGTCGAAGGTCAGCAGCGGCGGGTCGGGGTCCGCCTGCCCGGCTGCAGGCAGGTCGGCGGCGGCCCGCCCAGCGGGCAGATCGGCCTTTGGCGGGAAGGTGGTCTCCAGCGAGCGCCCGACGATCAGCTCGACGATCTCCTCGTCGGTCTGCGCCCCGACGTCGCCGCTGTCGACCACCCGGCCGTCACGCAGCACGGTCAGCCGCTGCGCGATCTGGCGGATCTCCGGGATCCGGTGGGTGATGTAGACGACCGCCCCGCCGGCCGCGACCAGCCGGCGGACCTGCTCGAACAGCCACTCGGTCTCGTCCGGCCCGAGCGCCTCGGTGGGCTCGTCGAGGACGAGCACCTGCGGTTCGCTGCCGAGCGCGGCGGCGATCTCGACCAGGTGCGCCTGGCGTGGGGTGAGGTCGGCGACCAGGGTGTCGGCGTCGATGGGCAGGCCGAGTTCGTCGAGGTGGCGGCGGGTCCAGGTGGCCACCTGGTCGACGCCGGGCCGGACCCGCTCGGGCAGCAGCATCAGCATCGACTCGGCGACGGTGAGGCTGCCGACGAGCACCGGCGTCTGGTAGACCAGCGCCAGGCCGTCGTCGCGGGCCAGCGCCGGGGTCAGCCGCCGGTGCTCGCGCCCGAGCAGGGTGATGGTGCCCGAGTCGGGGGCCACCGCGCCGGCGGCGACCCCGACCAGGGTGGACTTTCCGGCCCCGTTCTCACCGAGGACGGCGTGCACCTCGCCGGCCCGCACGGTCAGGTCGACCCCGTCGAGGGCGCGTACGCCCGGATAGGTCTTGACGATCCCGCGCAGGGTCAACACGGTGTCGTGGCGGACCGACGTCGTCATCGCGGTCAGCCCTCGAACAGCGCGGCGAGGTCGTCGGCGGACAGCTGCGACGAGGGCGAGGCACCCGGCGGCAGCGCCGGCTGGCAGGCGTCGGCGGGGGTGACCGCGCCGTCGGCGGCTCCGGTGGAGTCCTCGTAGAGGCTGAGCTGGATCAGCGACGGCTCCGGGTTGTCCAGGCCGTTGATCTGCGCGAGTGCCTTGCGCAGCCCGACCCGGCCGATCCAGGTACGGGCCGACACGGTGGCCAGCTCGAAGTCCGGGTTGTCGGCCTTGGCGTCGTCGAACAGGCAGCTCAGTTCGTTGTCGTCGGTGGTGGCGATCGGCACCAGCGGCCGGCCGGCGCTCTGGAACGCCCGGATGGCGCCCATGGTGGCGGTGCCGTAGTCGCTGATCACGCCGTCGATCTGCGGGTACTTGGCGAGCAGACCGGCCATCGCCTGCTGGGTCATGGCCGGGTCCCAGTTGGTGGTGACCGGCTCCGGGGTCAGCACGTTGATCTGCGGGGCGGTGGCGAAGACCTCGTTGATGCCTTCGAGTTCCTGCTGACTGACCGCGTTGCCGGCCGGGCCGCCGAGCAGGACGACGTTGCCGCCCTCCGCTCCGAGCCGGTCAACCATCCACTGTGCCCACAGCACGCCGTCGTGCCGGGTGTCCCAGTCGACGTAGTCGAAGTAGTCGGTGCCGGGCGTACCGGTGGGGTCGGCGGCGATCGGGACGACGACCACGCCGGCGGCGTGGGCGGCCTGGATCGCCGGCAGGTGCGACGCGCCCGGTCCGGCGGACGGCACGACGAGCAGGATGTCGACGCCCTTGGCGGTCATGCCGGTGATGGCCGAGAGGGTGGCCTGCAGGTCGCCGCGGCCGGCGGCGTACTCGACGCCCTCGATCGCCGGGCACTTGCCTGCCTCGTCCTCGATCTCGGCGCGCAGGATCCGCGACCACGAGTTGGTGCCGAAGCCGTCGACCAGGCCGACGGTGACCGGCTCGTCGCCGCAGACCTCGCTCATGTCGATCAGGTCGGACAGCGGGCCGGTGTTGCCGATGGCGACGGTGCCGCCGTCGGTGCCGGTCTCCTCGTTCGGGGCGGCGGTCGACGAGCAGGCGGTGACGGTGAGGCAGGCGGTGGCGAACAAGGTGACGGCTGCGGACCGCCGGTGGCGGCGCAGGTTGGTTGTTCGGGTCATCGAGATTCTCCTGACTTGATGATGGATCAGGATCATGAAATAGAGTGAAAATTCATCTTGATATGGCCACAGTGGGCCGGCCGGCGGAGGTCTTCCGCCGACGGGGGTCGGTCCGTCAAGGGCTGGTCTTGTCCGTTGGTCCGGTCGCGCTCTCGGGTCCGGGCGTGCTGTCCGTTGGTCCGGTCGGGCTATCCGCTGGTACGTCTGATCGCCCGTTGGCGCAGCCGCGCCGCGAGGCTGAGTTGGACCACCACGCCCACGCCGATGATCACGGCCTGGACGATGTTCTGGATCGCGGCGGTCTGGCTGTACGTCTGCACCAGCTGGTTGAGCTGACCGAGGAACAGCGCACCCAGGGCGGTGCCGACGAGACTCCCCCGGCCGCCGGTGAGTGCGGTGCCGCCGAGCACGACGGCAGCCACCGACGGCAGCAGGTAGCTGTCCCCCGCGCTGAGCGTGGTGGTGCGCAGGAAGCCTGCGAGCAGCACCCCGGTGGCCCCGGCGAGCAGCCCGGACAGCAGATAGGCGGCGACCGTGTAGCGCCGGGTGTTGATGCCGGCCGCGTGTGCGGCCCGCCGGTTCGCGCCGACCAGCTCGAACCGGCGGCCGATCACGGTGGTCTTGAGGACGAGTTGGGCGACGGCGACCAGCGCCACCGCCAGGTAGAGCAGGTTGGGCAGGCCGAGGGTACGGCCGACCGCGAAGCCGGCGAACGACTCGGTGACCTGGGCGCTGTAGCCGCCGGACAGGTACTGCACGAAGCCGAGCAGCACCGCGTTCATCGCGAGGGTGACGACCAGGGCGGGCAGCCCCAGGTACGTCACCACGAGCCCGCTGGCCAGTCCGGCGACCGCCGCGACGAGCAGCGCCAGCCCGATCGCCGGGGCGAGCCCGAGAGCGTCCGCGCCGCCGTAGCGGGCGACGACGAGCGCGCCGAGGGCGATGCCACCGGCCACCGACAGGTCGAGGCCGGCCTGCTGCACGACCAGGGTCTGGCCGAGCGAGACCACCATGGTCAGCGCGGCGAACGGCAGCATGGCCAGCAGCGCCGTGCTGCCGACACTGGCCGGCGAGATGATCGCGCTGGCGGCGAAGAGCACCACGACCGCGGCCAGGGCGCGGCTCGCGGGCCAGCCGGCGAGTTGCACCCGCAGCGGGTCGGCCAGCCGCACGGCCGGTGTCGTCGGTGTCGGCGGTGCGCCCGCCACGGTCTGGGTGCTCATGCCAGCAGCAGCTTCGGGTCGGGCTGCCAGCCGCCGCCGATCGCCGCGCCGTCGAGCGAGGAGATGACGTGGTCGCGGGAGGCTTCGGCGAGGCCCCGCAGCCGGTCGAGGTCCACCCCGACGAGCTTGCCGTCGCGCTTGACGAACCGGCCGGCCACCAGCACGTCGCGGACCATTCCGGGGTGGGCGGCGTAGACGATGGAGGCGACCGGGTTGTTCATCGGCATCGTGGCGAGTGAGTCGCCGGCCAGGATGACGATGTCCGCCGCCTTGCCGACCTCCAGCGAGCCGGTGACCGCGTCGAGTCCGTTGGCCCGCGCGCCGTCGATGGTGGCGAAGCGCAGCACGTCGGCGCAGGACAGTCGGACCCGCTCGGGGGCCTCGCCGGCCGCGACCGCGGCGCTGTTGTCGGTGGCCCGCTGCACGGCGAGGGCGGTACGCATGGTGGTGAACATGTCGCCGCCGATGGAGCTGCACACGTCGACCGACAGCGACGGCCGTACGCCGAGGTCGAGCAGCCGCCCGGTGGCCGGCCAGCCGTGCCCCATCTGCATTTCCACGTCGGGGGCGATCGACGCGGTGCCGCCGGTGTCGGCGATCAGCCGCAGCTCGTCGTCGGCGAGCGTGTTGCAGTGCACGTAGGTGACCTGGTCGCTGAGCAGGCCCTCGCCGTTCATCTGGTGGATCGGTTTGATCTTGCCCCAGTGTCCGTCGCCGACGTGCACCGACACCCGCAGGTCCAGTTCGCGGGCGAGCTGGAAGTCGCCCTTGGTGACCTCCAGGGTGCTGAACTGCGGTCCGCGCAGCGCCAGCCCCATGGTGACCAGGCCGGTGTTGTCGGCGAACCGGCCGGCGCGCAACCGGCGTACGTCGGCCTCGGGGTGCGGCACCGGTGAGGGCATCTCCCCGCCCCACTGCTGCGCGCCCCCGCCGTGGGCGAACACCGCGCGGAGTCCGGCGTCGGTGAGGGCGTCCACGGCGGCGTCCGTGTGGTCGGGGGTGAACAGGTTGTGTGACCAGTCGAGCAGGGTGGTGACGCCGGCGTCGAGCGCTTCCAGGGCGCCGATCAGCGTTCCGGCGTAGGTGTCCTCCGGCCGGAAGTAGCGGCTCAGCCCGACGTGCAGGCCGACCAGGTACTGGTCCAGGGTCCAGTCCGAGGCGATGTTGCGGACCACTGCCTGCCAGGTGTGCCGGTGGGTGTCGACCAGACCGGGCATGACGATGCGCCCGGACACGTCGACCCGCTGCGCGTGACCGGCGGGCAGGTCACGACCGATCGCCGTGATCACCCCGTTGTCGATCAGTACGTCCGCCGGCCAGAGCACCTCGTCTGCCCCGGCGCACGTGACAACTATTCCTCCCGCGAGCAGGACGTTGCCTGTCATCGGTGCCGTCCCTTCGTCGAACTACGTGAACGTCGTTGAAACCCAGGTGACTCGTCCAGGAAATGTGTCTGCCCAGGATGAGACGCACACCACGCCAGTGTCAAGCCTCAGTCAACACTTCGTTCAACAGGACTCACCGAAACCCCGGCATCAGCTAGCCGACACCGGGCGTGATCGGGTAGATTCACAGAGATCGACTGATTGGGCTGTTTGGGGTGGCTTGACATTGTCTGAGGCGGAAGACCTGGGTGGGCGGATCCGCGCCGCCCGCCAGGCACGCGGTATGTCGCTGCGGGCGCTCGCCAAGAAGGTCGGCGTCTCAGCGAGCATGCTCTCACTGGTGGAGACAGGCCGGTCCCGCTCCTCGGTGAGCACGCTGTACGCGATCGTCGAAGCCCTCGACATGTCGATGGTCGACCTGTTCGACACCCCGCCGTCGCCGAACGGCTCCGCACCGGTCCCCGCCGCCGCCACCATCGAGGCCCGGCTGGACACCGAGGTGGCGATCGTGCGCCGCGACCAGGGTCGACGGATCGAGATGGACAGCGGTGTCGTCTGGGAGCAGCTCGGCCCGGCGACCGGGTCCGGCACCGAGTTCCTGCGGGTCACCTACCCGCCCGGTGCGAAGTCCAGTGTGTCCGGCCGGTTCCAGCGGCACACCGGCCACGAGCACGCCTACATCATGGAGGGTGAGCTGACCTGTCAGGTCGGCTTCCAGGAGGTCGTGCTCGGCGCCGGGGACAGCATGGTGTTCGACTCGTCCCGCCCGCACCTGCTGGAGAACCGCAGCGACCAGGACGTGCACGCGATCTGGTTCATCGTGCGGCCGAAACCCGACTCGGGACCGTGAACGTCGACGACCCGGGGTCGGTCACGCCGCTGCGGCTTCGATCCGCGCCACCGCGCTCGCGACGCCGTCCTCGGCCGTGATGCGCCGCCCCAACCCGGCCGCCGCCTCCTGGATGTCGGCGTCGGTGGTGACCTGGCGGATCGCGGCGGCGAGCCGCTGCCCGGTGAGCGTGGACTGCGGCACCGGGGCGCTGCCCGCGCCGAGCGCGGCGACCCGCCGACCCCAGAAGAACTGGTCCAGGATGAACGGGCAGATCACCGACGGTCGGCCGGCGCGCAGGGCGGCAGCGGTGGTGCCGGCCCCGCCGTGATGCACCACGGCGGACACCCGGGGAAACAACCAGTCGTGCGGTGCCTGGGTGATGGGCAGGACGGTGTCCGGCAGGTCCGCCGCGTCCAGCCCACCCCAGCCGGTGGCGACGACGCCGCGTACGTTGGCCAGGCGCAGCGCTGCGGTGACGGCCCGGGTGAGGCGCCGCGGGTCCCGCCCGGCCATGCTGCCGAAGCCGATGTACACCGGTGGGTCACCGGCGTCGAGGAAGTCGATCAGCTCGGCCGGTGGCTGCCAGCCGGTGGCATCATCGAGGAACCAGTATCCGGTGAGCTGGGCGTGGCCGGGCCAGTCGGCGGGGCGCGGCACGACGTGGCCGCTGATCGCGTGCAGCACCGGGATCGGCCGCCCGTCGGGCAGCCGGGTGGCCAGGGCCGCGCCGCTGCTCCTGGCCAACCCCAACGTCTCCTGCCGGAAGGTGTTGACCATGCCGTCGTACATCCGGTAGCCGGCACCGGCGAGCCGGTAGGTGAGCCGGTTGTACCGGCGGCCGAGCGGCAACGCGGGCATGCCGATCATCGGGAAGTCGCCGGTCGCCACGGACATCGGTACGGGCACCGCCTGCACTGCCGGCACGCCGAGTTTCTCGGCGACGTGCGGGCCGGCCAGCGCCTTGGGGTGGTAGACGATCACGTCCGGGTCGGCCTGGCGGGCCGCCTGCCAGACGTCGGCCAGCAGCCCCCGGTTGATCGGGTTGGCCTGCCGGGCCAGCCTGATGTTGGTCCTGATCGAGCCGAGAAGCCCGGTGGTGTCCTCCATCGCGGCGCGGCCCGCCGCCGAATCGAGCAGTTGCAGGATGTCATCGCCGAGGTGGCCGTACACCAGGCCGTGGTCGGTGACGAAGGACCGGAACCTGGCGCAGGTGGCCAGGGTGACGTCGTGGCCGGCCGCCTGCAGCCCGGTGCCGAGCGCCAGGTACGGCTGGACGTCGCCGCGGGATCCGACGGTGACGATCAGGACCCGCACCGTCACACGTCCCGTTCGGTCTGCCGCCGGAACTCCTCCATCAGCGCGGGCGTCCGTTCGATCATGAATGTGTAGAAGTCGCGGGTGTGCCGGAGCCGGTCCGCCTCCGGGGCGTCGGCGTCGCCGACGAGGTCGATGCCGCGCTGCATCAGGTCGATGAAGGTGCGCATCTTGTCGGTGGGGTCGATCGCCCGGGCGAAGGCGTCCGGGTGCATCTCGTACGCGTGGCCCCGGCCGCTGGTCGGCACCCGACGCACCATGCCGGACTGCTCCAGGGCCCGCATCCCGGCCGAGACGGAGGCCTTGGACAGCCCGACCGCCTGGCACAGTTGCGCGGTGGTCTGGCCCGGCGGGTCGCAGATCAGCAGCCAGCCGAGCAGCTTGCCGAAGGCCGGGGTGGTACCCATCTGAGCGAGGGCGACCCCGACCTCTTCGGCGTACCGCCGCCCGGCGTCCGGGTCCACGCACATCTCCTTCGCCACCGAGAACGCCCCACCATGAGGAACGCCACCATCGAGGAACGCCATTATCACGAACGTTCAGGACTTCCCGAACATCAACCGTAACACGGCGGCTGGTGAACCGACCCGCACCGGTCCACCCGGCTCAGCGGCGGGCGAGCGCCTGGTCGATCAGCCACTCGCTGTCGGCCCAGAGCTGCCGCGCCCGGGCGACGTCGTACGACTCGGGTGACGACCGGGCGATCTTCGGCCCTTCCAGGTACGCCCCGGTGGTGCCGTCGAACCGGGCGTCGCCGACCAGGTCTGCCAGGTGCCGGGCGGAGGCCCGGGAGCTGCGGGCGCCGGGCAGCAGCGCGCTGATCAGTGGGGCGGCCATCCGGTATCCGGCCCGGGCGAGCGCCGGGTAGTCGCGGGACAGGCTGGTGTCGGGCATCAGCCCCGGGTCGTACGCGTTGACGCTGATCGGCCGTCCGTCCAGTCGGCGGGCGAGCTCGTACACGAAGTAGATGTTCGCCAGCTTCGAGGTGGAGTAGCGGACCCGCCCCGCCGTCGGGGTCGAATCGGCATCCGGCGGCGGGTCGGCGAGCTCGCGGGCGCTCGTCCAGCGCGGCTCCGGAAAGCCCATGCTCTTCTCCCGCCAGTGGGTGCCGCTGCTGACGATCGCGATCCGGGCCCCGGCGGGCAGGTCGTCCAGCAGCCCGGTGACGAGCAGGTGGTGACCGAGGTGGTTGGTGGCGAAGGTGAGCTCGTAGCCGTCGGCGGACCGGCGTACCCCGTCGATGACCTGGATGCCGGCGTTGCCGACGATGGCGTGCAGCGGCGGACGCTGCCCGGACTGGCGCAGTGCCCCGGCCGCGTCGGCCACCGATTTCAGGTCGGCCAGGTCGATCCGGAGCAGTTCGAGGCTCGCCGCGGGTGTCCGGCGACGGATCTGCCGGGCCGCCGCCTCTCCCCGGCTCTCTGACCGGTGGCCGAGCACGACGTGCCAGCCCTGGGCGGCGAGCCGCGCGGCGACGCGCAGCCCGAGGCCGGTGGTGGCTCCGGTGATGACGACGGTTCTCATCGGTGTGCACCCTTCGACAGGTTGACGTTGTCAACTTGACCCTACGTCGTTCAGGTTGACAGCGTCAACCTGATCTAGGATCGGGCGATGAGCACCAGGGACGACCTGGTCGCCGCGGCGACCGCACTACTCGACGAGGGCGGCCCGGAGCGGGTCACCCTGCGGGAGGTCGGCCGTCGTGCCGGTGTGTCGCACAACGCGCCGTACAAGCACTTCACCGACAAGCAGGCCCTGCTGGAGGCCGTCGCCATCCAGGAGTTCGACCGGCTCGAACGGGTCATGACGGCGACACCGTCGCCACGGGCCGAGGCCGCCGCGCTGCTGCGGCGCGTCATGCTCGACTACGTACGCTGGGCGCAGCGGCACCCGCGTCGGTTCGCGCTGGTCTACGGATGGTCGATGAACGCCTCCGCGGACCTGCACGAGCGGGCCGGCGCCACCTGGCGGCGACTCGTCGAGCTGACCGCCGAGGCCCAGGCCGCCGGGGCGCTGCCCGCCGGCGACCCGGAACGGGCCGCCGCGCTGGTCCGCGCGCTGGCGCACGGCGCCGCCGACCTGTCCATCACCGGCCACCTGGCGGCCGACGGAAAGGGCCGGGCCAGCGCCGAGGACCTGGTCGAGGACCTGCTCCGGGTGCTGCGTCAGGCCGGCCGGTCGAGCTGACGTCGTTCGCTCAGGATCGGTCCGCCGCGTACAAGCGGTCCAGGTCGACGAGCTGGACGCCGGGGTCCGTGGCCGCCACGGCGCGAAGGTCGTCGGCGAAGCCACCGCCGCTGAACAGCAGCAGCCGGCACCGGTCGACCCGGACGCTGTCGCGGCCACGCAACAGGTCACGGATGTGCGCCAGGCGTCGCAGGTGGCCGGTGCCGACGGTCTCGCGCCACTTGGCCTCGCCGATCGCGAGGAGCTCCTCGCTGCCCTGCTCGTCGCGACCGAAGACCGCCACGTCCACCTCGTGCTGACTGCGGGCGGCGGGGTCGTTGACGACACCGGCCGCGACCCGGGTCGGAAAGCCGCCGAGAACGTCCGGATCGGCTTCCCAGCGGGCCCATTCGCGGCAGATCGTTTCGAAGTGCGGACCGACGACCTTGCTCAGGAACGTGCGCTGCAGCCGAGGCCAGACCTGCCGCGACCGACCCGCACGCTCCAGATCGCCCCAGGCCGGACGCATCACGGCGTGGTAGAAGACGAGCAGTGGCTCAGCGATCCGGTAGACGCCCCGGTTGCTCTTGAACGCGTCGGTCTCCCGCACGACCAGGCCGACGTCCTCCAGCACACCCAGCGGATGGGCCAGGTCGGACGGCTGCCGACCCAGGAAGTTCGCGATCTCCCCACGCCGGGTACGACCGTCCGCGATCCCCGCCAGCACCGAGTGGTACAACGCTGGGTCGCGGATGTCGGGCTCCTCCGCCAACAGGTAGCGGGCCTCCCGGAACAACGGGCGGGCCGGGTTCAACACGGCCCGCACCACCCAGTCGTCGAAATCGTCCGGTCCGGCCGGCGAGTCGTCCTGCGTAAACTCGTGCCGGTAGGCGGGGGTGCCGCCGACGATCGCGTTGACCAGCAGGGCGGTGCGTGGGTCGGCGATCCCCCAGAACCGGGCCGCTGCCCGGTAGTCGAGCGTGCGGACCACCAACTCCAGGCCGGCCCGTCCGCGCAGCGGCGCGGTGCCGGCCAGCAGGCCGCCCATGAACGACAACGCCGAACCGCACAACAGCAGCCGCACCTGGGTGTTCGACCGCTGTCCAGCCGGGTCGAGCGCCCGCTGGATGATCGAGGGCAGCGCCGGACTGACTCGGGCCAGGAACGGAAACTCGTCGATCACCACCGGAAGTGGCCCGGCAGGGGCGAGTGTCATCGTCCGGATGACCGCCTCGTCCCAGTTCGCGAACCGCAGCGGCGTCGCCTCACCCAGATAGCCGCCGAGCGCCTCTCCGTACTGGCGCAACGCGTCAGCCTCGGACGACTCCGTGGCCGTGAACATGAATCCGCCGGCCGCCCGTACCAGTGCGTCGAGCAGGAACGTCTTGCCCTGACGACGACGACCGGAGACCACTCCCAGCGTCGCGCCGCCCTGAGGAAGGCACGCGAACCGGACCAACTCGTCCCACTCGACGTCACGGTCGAAAATCTCCGCCGGCTTCTCCACCCCACCACCCCGCCACGCTAGTGTAAGCGTAGTTACTATAACTATACTTACATCTTGCCCGCCCGTATGGTTTACCCCTTGACCCGCTGACAGGAGAGTCAATGACCGAGTTCCACGACTGGGACGACGTCCGCAGCGAACTACACGACGGGGACGACGCCGCGCTGGCGACGGAACGTGCGCGTACCGAGGCATGGATCAGTGCCTTCCACCTCACCGAGGAACGCGGTGACGCAGCCCGCCCGCCTGACGCCGACGAGGGAACCTGTGTTGTCGTAAAACTGGCGGGTTGAGGGTCATACAGGTTCCCTCGTCACGGAACGCCGGTCGTCAGGCCGAGGGCCGTCGCCAGCCGAGCGACGCCGGCAGTGTCCGGCCCGCACCGGGCAATCTCAGCCACGACCGTACGGGCGGAAGGCCGGCAGCGAATCTCAGCCGGTACGACGCGGTCCGCCTCGACCAACCACCGTCCCGCCGCCGCGAAGTCGCCGACGTCGAGGTATGCCCGCGCGGCGTCCACCAGATACGCTGCCCGGTGCTCGGCCGGCAGCCCGCGCCACGCCTGCCGCCCGGCGGCTGCCTCGTGTCGGCGTACCGCCTGCCGGGCGTCGCCCGACTCCACGGCCGCCACGACGTGCGCCAGCTCGACGGCCGCCGGGCCGAAGCTCGCCGTACGGTAGTCCAGCCCGTCGCCGATCCGGCCAGCGACGTCAGCGGCCCGGCCGAGCAGCTCATCGACGCTGCGGGTCTCGCCGCAGCCGGCAGCGGCCAACCCGGCCTGCAGCAGCAACGTCCCGTACACCGTGCCGCGCTCGACAGACACCGCCGCGATGCGGTCGGCGGCGGCGACCGTCGTCGTCATCGCCAACCGGTCCTGGCCCAACCCACGCAGCGCCTGCCCGAGCGGCACCGCCGCCGACCCGGCCAGCACCGGATCGCCGCCGGCCACGGCCAGCGCCCGATCGGCCGCCAACCAGGCCAGCTCGGGTTCGCCGACCTTGACCAGCACGAGCGCGATGATCCGGTACGCGCGCACCAACAACTCCGCCCCAGGCGCAGGCCGGGTGGCGTGCAGCCGCCGAGCGGCGTCCAGCAACTCCGGCACCGTCCGCAGTAACCGGGGATAATCCCCATGCTGGTACGTCGACCACGCATGCTCCACCCGCTGCGTGACCTCGCGTTCCCCTGCCGGTCCGCTGTCGGCGGCGGTGAACACCTCGTAGCTGGCCAACGCCGCTCGGACCGCCGCCACCCCGTCGACCGCCCCACCGGCCCCCGACGGCCGGTCCGGGCCGACCAACTCCGCCGGGTCGACCCGCAGCACCTCGGCGACCTGCCGGATCAACGAGAACCGGTCCAACGTCCGGACACCACGCTCCACCTTCTCCACCCAGCTCTTCGACCGACCGACCCGGTCGGCGAGCACCTGCTGGGTCATCCGCCGCCGTACCCGCCACAGCGCGATCCGACGCCCGACGGCCACGCTCATCGCCTGCCACCCGCGTCGATCCAGGTCCACGACACGAAACGCTCGTACAACTCGGCCGGGTCGGTGATCCCGGCCTCCTCGGCCGCCACGGTCAGCAGCTCGCCGACGTCGACCGACAACGCCAACGGCTCCCCGACGTACGCCTCCGCCAACTGCGTCCGACCCGGCGGACACGGCCACGGCGTCCCGTCCGGACAGACCGCACAGCACCACGATGGACGCACCGGCTCATGCACCGGCCCACCGCCAGCCCGAGGCTTCTTCACCGCAGGAAGTGCCGGCCGGCGTTACCACCACGCCGCTCCGCGCGATCGGTACGGGTCGCCGGCCGCCGATCCGGCGGAGGCACCGTACGGTCGGCGTACCGCCGCCGACCCGGCACCGGATACACCACATCCACCGGTACGTCCGCACGCTGAAACCACTTCCCGAACACGGTCCCCCCTCAACAAGCGTTGGAAGGGCGGCGACCCGAGGTGGCTCTCCACGTCAACCCCGAGCCGCCGCCCAGCAGGCGGGCCCGACACGCGAAAAGGGCGATCACGGGATGCGACGCCGGGCCCACACAGCACGCTATGGGCAACCCGATCTTCCAAGAGGGACGATTCCTACCCCGGGTAGGGCGGGACGCTGAACAGCGCCTCCACAAATCTCTAGTTGGCGATGCTCCGCTACGCGACCAAGCCAACCTTCGATGCAAGGTCACGAGCCTCGTTCCTCATTGTCCGTGGCCCGTCGAGCAGGTCCAGGGTGATCTGGCGGGCGTAGCCGTTGAAGCGAATCGTCTCCGGTGCCGACTCGTACGCCTGCCGAAGTGCCGCCACAGCCGCCTCGTAGTTACTCCTGCTGTGAGCGCCACGAGCAACCTCGATCAGATGTCGAGCACGACGCGGCCTTGACGGGATTGCAGCCGGGTCGATCCGCCGTGACTGCCGCACCGCCTCGCCGGGCTTCTGCAACTCCACTGCCACCGTCACCGCATGTACGCCCATGATGATCTGGGAGAACGAGGTCTGCGGCTGGTAGAAGCCCTGCGGAAGTCGTTGAGCGACTTGATCGGCACGGTCCCAGTACCGCCACGCACGACCTTCCTCACCGGCGCGCGCGGCGGTGTAGGCAGCCTCGAAGTTCAGTGCTCCCCACAGAGCGAACAAGTTTGCGTTCGACTCGGCTACCTGCGGCTCCAACGTCGAAACGACATCGAGCGTCACCGCCATGGCGGTGTCCCAGTCTCCCGCGTCCCGGTGCACCTGGCACAAGAACCAACCAGCGCACGCCAATGCTTCGGGATCCCCCGACTCCTGAGCCGCGACCATCGCGCGGTCCGCGACGCGCCACAGGAGTTCCGCCGCCGGCTGGTAGGCCAGGAACATCTGCGCCAGCCCCAGTACCTCTGCCAGCAGCGCCTGCGCCTGCCGACGCTCGTCGCCGTCGTACATCAACGCGGCACGCTGCGCGTCCCGCAACAGGTCCGGCAGGAGTGCACCAAGCACCGTGCGGTGATCAGATGCCTGGTGGCGTGCCCGCCACGCCGCCGTAAGGCGCTCCCGGATCCGAGGCAACGGCTGTACCGCGACGTCGTTGGACAGCGTTGAGCGGTTCACGGCGTCGCGAACCGATGCCAATGCTGGATGCTCCGGTCCGTTCACCACGGCCGAGTGGTCACCCAGTTCCCCGATGAGCGCGGATACATCAACTTTCAGGACACGGGCGATGCGGTCCAGCATGTGTATGCGCGGCGGCAGGATTCGATCGGTTTCCACTGCCTTGACCCACTCGGCACTGCGACCAACGAGGCCGCCGAGCACTGCTCGGGTCTTTCCGGACCGCTCGCGGTAGACCTTCAGACGCTGTCCGAAGGTCAGACCAGGCATGGAGTCCATTCCCGAACCTCCTCATCGCATGGAAACGCGATCGCTACCCCGGATCGCACCTCATGTCACGGTACCGGCTGTCGAGGGAACACCCCGGGTAGGTTTTGTCGTCGAGCCGGCGGAATGCGTCCTCGATCGCTACGCGGTCCAGGAGCGGATCAGCGGCGCTCACGCGACGTTCAATTCTTGCGGCGATACGTAGACTCCGCGACGGCGGAACGCCGCCGGGGCGTGCACCACCGCGTCGACCCGCGCGGCCCGGGTGTTGAACGGGAACCAGAACCGGCGCAGTGATCGTGCCTCGGCCCATGCCGGTGCCCCGCGACCATCCTTGGTCGCCAGGTGTTCCGTCAACGCGGCCAGGAACACGTCCCAGCGCTCATCGCCGGTGACAGCCGGCTCCTGCTCCAGCAGAGCAGTCCGATTCTCCGCTGGCTCCGACCGGTACTCCTCAAGGAACTCCGCCACCAACCGCCACCGTCGCTGCTCGTCAGCGCCGACGAGCAGCGCGCCCAGCCCCGCCACCGTCAGCGGCTCGTATCTCTCACCATGACGCCGTACGTCCTCGACGCGGCCGAGGGCGTCACGCACCCGCTTCCACCCTTCGGTGTCGCAGAATCTCTCGTGGTCCTGGCGAGTGGGCGGCGGCCAAGTCACCGGCCGGACCCCGCAAGCCAGTCTCGCAACTGATCATCGTCGCTAAGACTGATCATCTGTACCAGCGCCCAGTTGCTCCGGTGATTCGGAGCGTCGAGCAGGCGCTCCTGCCAGTCCTCGGCGTACTCGCGCAGCGCCACGATCATCTCAGTGATCGCCTCGTCGAACGTC
This sequence comes from Solwaraspora sp. WMMD792, assembly GCF_029626105.1. Lineage (NCBI taxonomy): Bacteria > Bacillati > Actinomycetota > Actinomycetes > Micromonosporales > Micromonosporaceae > Solwaraspora > Solwaraspora sp. WMMD792. The sequence continues at coordinate 1,334,456 of NZ_JARUBH010000009.1, read as the reverse complement.
GCGCTATCCGCCGCGATGGGCAGGCCAGGGATGAAAACCGACCATCCGCCCGCTTCGGCGACGACCTGCGCGCGGTGTGCACTGAGCGATGCGAGGGAGGAACGGAGGCGTTCAACATCCACCACGGCCGTCCGCGCCGCATCCCGCCTGACCGTAGCCACGCGCCCCCGCTCGGCCGCGTCCAGCAGATCCTTCAAGTGCGCGCGAGCCTCGGTGTAGCTGTCATAGTGCGTGACCGACATCGGGCACCTCCTCGTCCTCTTGGGAACAAGCAAGCCGCAGGCAGGGGCGTACGTCAAGTACGTCAAGTACTCGACGCCAGCGCGGCGCGGCTGTTGACCCAGACGACCAGCAGCGCGCAGCCGGGCAGCGTCGACAGCGCCAGCAGCGGCGCCTGGTTGACCGACAGCAGGGCGGCCAGCAGCACGACCAGGCTGAGCAGGCTCAGCGGTGCCCGGCGTACCGCCGACCAGGCCGCGGCCCGGACGGCCGCGCGCACGCCGAGGCCCGGGGCCAGCTCGACCAGGGCCAACAGCAGCACCGTCGTGGCGGCAACCAGCACGGTCAGCACCACCAGCAGCGGTACGAGCACCGCCGCAGTGCCGGCGTCGTGCAGCCAGACGATGTCGGTCACCAGGACCGCCACCAGCGCCGTCGCCGCCGCCCAGCGGGCCAGCGCGGCAAAGAAGTTCCGCCGGTACGCGCGGAAGAACTCGCGTACCGGTGCCCGGTCGTCGTCCTCGGCCTGCCGCAGGTAGCCGAACGCGGCGGTGACCGCCGGCCCGACGCTGAGCGACAGCAGCCCGAAGAAGACCGGGTAGCGCCACGGCTGGGCGACGACGGCGAGCGCGACCAGCAGCGGCAGGTTGGCCACGGCCAGCCCGAGGTTGACCACCAGCACCCGGTGCACCAGTGACCAGATCGTCGACCAGGTGTCCGCGCCGACGTTGACCCGCGCGGTCAGCGACGGCCGCAGCGGCTGCCGGGCCGGTTGACGCATGCGGGCCGCCGTCATTTCAACCCGCTCGTGGCGATGCCCTGCACGAAGTAGCGCTGGCCGAACAGGAAGACGACCAGGATCGGCAGGATCGACAGCACCGAACCGGTCATGATCATGGCGTACTCGGCTTCGTAGAGCCCGATGAAGGTTCGCAGCCCGATCTGTACGGTCCAGAGGTCGTTGCTGGTCAGATAGATGAACGGTCCCATGTAGTCGTTCCAGGTGTTGACGAAGGTGAGCAGCGCCAGGCTGGCCAGCGCCGGCTTGGACAGCGGCAGCACGATGCGCGCCCAGATGCCGTACTCGTTGAGGCCGTCGATGCGGGCGGCCTCGGTCAGCTCGTCGGGGATGGTCAGGTAGTACTGGCGCATCAGGAACACCCCGAACGCGCCGAACGCCTGCAGCAGGATCAGCGACAGGTGGGTGTTCACCAGGCCGAGCCGTTCCATGATGATGTACTGCGGCACCATGTACGCCTGCCAGGGCACGGCGATCGTGGCGATGTAGGCGAGGAACAAAAGGTCACGGCCCGGGAAGCTGATCTTCGCGAAGCCGTACGCGGCGAAGCTGCCGGTCAGCACCTGCAGGAACGTGATGGTGACGCTGAGGAACATCGAGTTGTACAGGTAGGTGCCGAGTGGGATCCGGTCCCAGATGCGGACGTAGTTGTCGAAGTGGAACTCCTGCGGGATCCACTGGATCGGCACGGTGAGCACCTGCGAGTCCAGCTTGACCGAGGAGACCAGCATCCAGGCGAACGGCACCAGCACGGCCAGGCCGAGGACGGTGAGCAGCACCTGCAGGACGGCCCGGCGCAGCACGGCGAGGCTCATCGTTCCCCCCTCCGCTGCAGCTGGAACTGGACCACCGTGATCACCAGGACGACCACGAACAGCACCATGGCGATCGCCGACGAGTAGCCGAACCGGCCCTGGGTGATCCCCTCCCGGAAGATCAGCTGCGACAGCACCAGCGTGGAGCGGCCCGGACCGCCCTCGGTCATCACCTGGATCAGGTCGAACACCTTGAAGCTGGAGATGGTCAGCATGATCAGCACGAAGAAGGTGGTGGGCCGCAGCGACGGCACGGTGATGTGCCGGAACCGCTGCCAGGCCGACGCCCCGTCGGTGCGGGCCGCCTCGTACAGCTCGGCCGGGATGGTCTGCAGCCCGGCCAGGTAGAGCACCATGTAGTAGCCCATGTCCCGCCAGACACTGGTGATGATCACCGCCGGCATCGCCCAGGTCGTCGAGGTGGTCCAGCCCGGCGGGTTGTCGATGCCGATCGCCCGCAGCAGCTGGTTGACCGGCCCGGCGTCGGGGTTGAACAGCATGTTCCACACCACGGCCACCGCGACCAGCGCGGTGATGTAGGGGAAGAACAACGCGGTACGGAAGAACCGGACGCCGCGCAGCGCCCGGTTGAGCAGTACGGCGAAGCCGAGCGCGGCGACCAGGGTCAACGGGATGTGCCCGAGCGCGTAGTAGGTGGTGTTGTACAGCGCGGTCCAGAACGTCTCGCTGCCCACCATCCGGCGGAAGTTGTCCAGCCCGACCCATTCCGGGGTGCTGTAGGAGTTCCACTCCAAGAACGCCAACGCCAGCGCGGCGACGACGGGCACCAGGGTCAGCGCGGCGAAGCCGACGAAGTTCGGCAGGATGAAGCTCCAGCCGGCCAGGGTGTTGCGTCGGCGCAGCCGACGTGCCGCACCGGTACCCGGCGGCGGACCGCCGGGTACCGGTGTGCGTACGGTGTCGATCGGGGTGTGGATCGCCATGGTGCGAGTCAGTCGACCTCGGAGGTGACCCGCTCGCCCATCTCGGCGAGCCCGTCGTCCACGGCCCGCTCACCGATCATGATCAGCTCGTGCTCCTCGGTGAGGATGACGTCCACGTCGGAGGACTTCTCGCTGACCGGCATCTCCAGCACCACCTCGTCGGGCTGGAACGCCGCCTGGGCGACCTCGTCGTTGGTCATGCCGTCGACGCCGAAGTAGGTCTCGGTGATCGTCTCGTCGGAGTAGGCCGGGTAGACGCCGATGCTGGCGATCGCCGCCGCGCCCTCGGGGCCGGCGGCCCAGGCGACGAAGGTCCGGGCGGCCTCGGAGTTGCGGGCCTTGTTGTTGACCGCGAACGCCGTCGGCGAGCCGAAGGTGGTGACCGGGCCGCCCTCGGTGACCTGCGGCAGCGGCGCGATGCCCCAGTCGACGTCGATGCTGCCGGCCTTCTTCTCCTCGATCAGCCGGGCCGCGTACCAGGTGCCCATCGGCAGCATCGCGGCCTGCTCGGTGGAGAACATCGTGTGGTACTGGACCTTCTGCGTCGACGCCGTGGCCCACGGCAGAGTCGCGCCGGCGTCCTGCAGGTCGAGGACCATCTCGTAGCGGTCCTTGAGGAAGCCGTACTCGCCGCCGATCAGGTCGCCGCCGCTCTGCGCCGCCGCCGTCGAGTGGATGATGGAGCGCCAGGTGTGGTGGTAGGTGCCGTAGACGGTGTCCTGGCCGCTGCCGCTGGTCAGCTGCTTGGCCAGGTCGGCGTACTCGGCCCAGGTGAGGCTGGTCAGGTCGGCGCCGGTGTCGGCGAGCATGGCCTTGTTGTAGTACAGGACCCAGAAGTCCTGGCGGTACGGCAACGCGAAGTAGTCCCCGTCGAGGTTGAACGGCTCCAGGCTGAGGTACTTGCTCTGGTCGAGGTCGGCGGCCTCGTCGGCCACCGACGCCAACTGGCCGCGCAGCGCGTACCGGGAGTAGTCGGTGACGTTCTTCATGGTGAGCACGTCTGTCTGGTCGCCACCGGCCAGCATGGTGGTGACCTTCTCGGCGTAGTCGTCGGCGAGGATGTCCACCGGTTGCACGTCGATGTCCGGGTGAGCGGCCTCGAACCCGTCGATCAGGGCCGCGAACTCGGGGGTGCTGTCGTAGTTCCACAGGGCGATGGTGAGAATCTCGCGGCCGTCGTCGCCGACGGCCGGCTCGTCGCCACCACCGCAGCCGGCGGTGACGAGAACCAGTGCGGTCGCGGCGGCCACCGCCCTGCCGAGGTGTCGGTTCATCCTGCCGGTGTGTCGGTTCATCAGGTGACTCCTTTTGCGGAGGGTGCGGGATTTCTTAGTGGTACGGAGCCCGGCCGGTCAGGCGTGCAGCGTGAACGCGTCCGGGGTGACTTCGGCGTGCAGTGGTTCCCCGCCGGTCCAGCGGGCCAGTTCGTCGAGGGTGTGGTCGGTCAGCCGGTGGATCTCGGTGCCGAGGGAACCGGCCAGGTGCGGGCTGACCATGACGTTCGGGCTGCCGCGCAGGGCGGCGTCGACGGGTAGCGGTTCGGGGTCGGTGACGTCGAGGATCGCGTACAGCCGGCCGGAGCGGCATTCGGCGGCGAGCGCCGCCGGGTCGACCAGGCTGCCCCGGGCCGTGTTGATCACGGTCGCGTGGTCGGGCAGCAGCGCGAGTTCGGCCGCGCCGATCATGCGGTACGTGCTGGGCAGCTCCGGCGCGTGCAGGGTGAGGATGTCGCTGTGCGGCAGCAGCTCGGCCAGCTCGACCAGGGTGCCGCCGGCGAGCGTGACCTCGGCCGGGTCGGCGTACGGGTCGGCGACCAGGCAGCGGGCCGAGTCGAGGCAGCCGATCAGGTCGACGACCCGGCGGCCGATCCGGGAGAAGCCGACGACGCCGATGGTGCGGCGGTAGTTGGACAGGTCGCCGTGCCCGTGGTGGTGGCTCCATCCCCGGTACGCCCGGTCAGGGTCGGCGGCAATGAACGGCACTTTCTTGCCGGCGAAGATGATCGCGGCGAGGGTGTACTCGGCGACCGGCACGGCGTTGGCGTCGGCGGCGGTGCTGACCTGGATGCCGCGCCGCCACACCTCGTCGGTCACCAGTGACCGGACGCTGCCGGCGGCGTGGAAGACGGCGCGCAGGGCGGGCGCGGTGTCCAGCCGCTGCCGGGTCAGCGGGGGTGCCCCCCAGGACGTCACCAGCACCTCGACCGTGGCCAGCCGGGCGCGTACCGCCGGGGAGTCGAGTTCGTCGGCCCAGATCGGATCGGCCAGGGCGACAAGGCCGCCGAGGCGCTCCAGCCGAGCCTCGTCGAAGTGGGCCCGGTAGGAGTCCCGGTCCATCACGACGAGCGCCTGCGGCGGGGTGTGCACCGTCAACGTGTCTCCTCTGGTGGCGAATCTCCGGCCGACGTCCGACGTCGTGGGGACCTGCTGGATTCGCCGATGTGACATGGTTAACCTTCGGTGAACATGCTCGCTACCAGCCGATCTCATTCGGTCGGAAACGTTCGCGAACGAACATGGACGGGAGTGCCCATGCCGGCGGATCGGATGTTCAACCTGCAGCGCCGGGAGCGGCTGCTGGAGGAGCTGCGCCGGCACGGATCGGTACGGGTGGCCGACCTGGCCCCGCTGCTCGGGGTGAGTGAGCTGACCGTACGCCGCGACATCGCCGCCCTGGCCGAGAGCAACCTGCTGACCAGAGTGCACGGCGGTGCGACCCTGCCCACCCAGCTCGGGCCGGCACCGCGCCGACCCCGGGTGGCGCCGACCCGGTTCACCATCGGCATGGTGGTGCCGTCACTGGACTACTACTGGCCGCAGATCGTCACCGGCGCCCGCAGCGCCGCCGCCTCGCTCGGCGTACACATCCAGCTGCGCGGGTCGAGCTACGACCCGACCGAGGACCGCCGGCAGATCACCCGGCTGATCGACGCGCAACAGGTGCAGGGGCTACTGCTGGCACCCAGCCTGGACACCGACGGTGCCGCCGACATGATCGCCTGGATCGGCAACCTGCCGGTGCCGACGATCCTGGTCGAACGGCAGGCCCCCCGGTGGACCCCTACCCTGCGCCAGCTCGAATGGGTCCGCAGCGACCACGCCCTCGGCCTGGAGATGGCGGTACGGCACCTGCACGAGCACGGTCACCGTCGGATCGGCCTGGTGCTCTCCAAGGGCAGTCCCACCTCCGCCCACCTCGCCCAGGGCTGGGCGCTGGCCTGCGCGGACCTGGGCCTGCCCGCCGACCTGGTCATCCGGGAAGCGGTCGCGTTGGACTCCCCGGGGCACCGGGAGATCATCGGCGACGTGCTGCGGCGGTGCCGCCGCGAAGGCGTCACCGCACTGATCGTGCACGGCGACCCGGACGCCATGTCGGTCGCGCAGTACTGCGCCGAGCAGGGCGTGCCGATCCCCGACCAGCTCGCCCTGGTCTCCTACGACGACGAGGTGGCGCACCTGGCCGAGCCGGCGCTCAGCTCCGTCCGCCCGCCGAAGAACCAGGTGGGCCGGGTGGCGGTCGAGCTGATGGTGGCCCGGCTGGTCGAGGGCCGGCGCCGCCCGGTGCAACGGGTGCTGATCACCCCCGAACTGGTGATCCGCGAATCGTCCACGCCCCGGCCGCCGCGCTGAGCTCACCCCGGCGCGGCCGGCAGCAGCATCGTCGAGGTGTGACCGTCCGGCCAGCGGATGTCGACCGTGTCGCCAGGGCCGCCGGCCGTCACCGCAACCGCCGGCGCGGCGGCATCCGCCGGACCTCCCCCGGCACCGGCCGGGTCGGATCCGGCGCCGGTCAGGGTCACGGCCGCCACGTGCACCCGGCCGGGTGCCGGCGCGGTGGCGGTCCGCAGCACCGGCACCGCCACCTGATCACCCAGCGGCGAGGTGGACCGCTCCCGGCGTACCTGCGCATGCTCGAAGCCGGCCAGGCCGACCAGCCGGGACGTGACCGCGGCGCCGGCCACGACGGACACCGGCGGGTCGTCGCCGGTACGCGCGGGCGGCGGTACGTCACCGGCGACCGGCCAGCCGCTGAGCTCCAGCACGGTGCCGTCGTCGAGGCCGTCGGCGGAGTCGACCCGGGCCAGTCGTACCTCGGTCGGGCCGCGCACCGCCGAGGCCACCGTCACCACTGGGCCCCGGCGCAGCCGGCCCCGCCGGCCGGACCCGTGGTCCGGGCCGGTGTCGTCGTCGGTGTCGACCCAGTGGGTGTCGGCCCGCGACACCGCCCAACCGACCCCGTTGACCAGCCGGCAGTCGACCGTCACGAACCCGTTGCGGTGACTGCTCCGGCCCGTCGCGTCGACCACCGTGACCGAATTGTCCGACGGGTCGCCGACGGTGGCCCCGGTCAGCGGCGGCATCGTCGCCGTCGAGTAGCCGAGCCGGGCGTACAGCGGCGAGTCGGCGCGCTCGTCGCCGGGCACCGAGTGGTCGGTGCCGTGGTTGACCACCCGGACCACGCCGTCACTCCGCGTGCCGGCGACCAGCCAGCCCGGCGTCGGCAGCGCGGCCAGCAGGTCCGCCCGCTCGACCGGTAACGGCTGCTCGGTCGCCGTCCACACCGGATGATCGGCCGGCAGGGCCAGCCCCAGCATCCCCTTCGCCGCCCAGTACGGCGACCCTGGCCCCGAGTACGACTGGGCCATCGTCGGCCACTCGTGGTGCCAGCCGATGGGCAGCAGACCACGCCCGTCCGGTGCCCCGTGGTCATGGAAGTGGCGCAGCATCCCGCTCGCCGCCCGACGTAGCACCCCCGGCGCCACGTCGGTCGCACCGGTCATCGCCCCGACCCACAGCGGTGCGGCCGCCGCGAACCGGTACGCCAGGCTGCGGCCCTGCATCAGCGGCGACCCGTCGGCCCCGACCAGCCGGACCGCGTCGTCGAGGAACGCCGCGAGCCGCTGCCGCCACGCCTGACGCAGCCCGTCCGGGCACAGCTCACCGGCCTGGTCGGCCCAGAGCAGCGGGTAGACGTGCAACGCCCAGCCGACGTAGTGGTCGTAGGCGCGCTCCGGGCCGTCGGAGTACCAGCCGTCGGCCCGGTACAGCGACTCGTGCACCCGCAGCCCCGACTCGATGTCCTCAGTCGACCACGGGCCGCCGACCGAGCGCAGGAAGGTCTCCACGACGATCTGGAACCACACCCAGTTGATCGGCGGATACGCCTGCCCGACGACAGTGGCCAGCCAGTCGACGGTGCGCTGCCGGGTCGCCTCGTCGAGCCGGTCCCACAGCCAGGGCCGGGTCAGGTGCAGCCCCAACGCGATCGAGCAAGCTTCGACCTTGGCCTGGTCCAGCCGGTCCGGCCGGGGCCAGGCGGTCGGCGAGGTCGGGTCGGTGCCGGCGCGCAGCCCGGCGGCGTACCAGTCGGCCAGCCCGTGCGGGTCGGCGCCGGCCTCGCCGTGCAGCCGGACCGCTGCCAGCAGAAACGACCGGGCGAACGCCTCGAGCGAGTCGCTGTCCGGTCCGTAGGCGCTGGACCGGCCGGGCAGGTCGATCCGGGCGTGGTCGGGCGAGGCGTACGGACGCAGCGCCAGCAGCATCCGGTCGGCGGCCGCCGCCCAGTGCGCGCGGGTGTAGCCGGTGAACGGCGACAGCCGCCAGTCGTCGGCTGCCTCTTCGTCGGCGATCATTCGGAGCCTCCGTTGACGGTCACGGTGACGGAACCGGTCCGCTGGGCCGGCAGGGTGAGCACGAGCCGGTGCACGGCTGGGCCCCAGACGTCGCGCAGCAGCGGGTCGTCGACCGACTCTCGCTCCAGCCGGCCGACGCCGAGCAGCGGATCCCAGGTGAGGACGATGTCCCCGCCGGCCAGGGTCCGTACGGCGAGCCGCCCGGCGGTGTGGGTCAGCGGCTCGCCGGCGACGACGTGGTGCAGCCGCAGGTCGGCCGGGTCGTCGACCTGCCACCGCTCGGTGACGGTCACCGTCGACCGGCGGCGGTCCAGCCGCACCTGCCGCAGCCACGACCGGCAGCCGGCCTCCGGCGGGTACGCGGCGGCCAGGTCCAGGTGCAGCGCGTCGGCATCGGGTCCGGTGTCGGCGGCGACCGACGCTGCCCGGAAGTCGCGGCCGGCGGCCTGCCCGTGGCCACCGACGACCGGCAGGTTGTGCCACTCGCTGCGGGTGACCCACTGCTCGTACCGGCGGTCGGCGAACGAGATCGCGGTGTAGGTGGGCTGGCCGAGGTCGACCAGCACCGGGCACCCGTCCAGCGCGACCAGGTACGAGCCGACGTCGTTGTGGTTGTGGTTCTCGTCGTTGTGGCCGCCCTTGACCGCCACGGTCAGCCCGGCGGTGCTGCCGGCCCGTTCCCGACTGACCAGCAACTGCAGGTCGGGCAGCCAGGTGGTGGCCGGCAACGGCGGCGCGGTCGGTGGTTGGGTGATCCACTGCGGATCGGTCAGGCCGAGCACCGCCCGGCCCAGCCCGGCGGCGAGCGTCACGGCCGGCTCACCGGGGATACGGTGGCTGGCCGCGTGGTCGATCACCTGCCGGTCGCCGGTGGCCCGGCCCCAGCGGTGCAGCACCTGCCAGGCCTGCGCGGCGCTCGGCCGGGCCGGCCCGTCGCCGACGTTGACGTACCAGCCGTCGCCGAGGGCCATCCGGGGCGGGTAGCGGGCCAGTTGCGGCAACGGCGGCCACCGCCACGGGTCGAGCCGGCCGCCGAGGACCCGGTCGAGCAGGTCGAGGGCTTCGGCCAGCCGCGCCGGCCCGTTCCACCAGTACGCGTACCCCTCGTCGCAGCCGCCGTCGGCGGGCAGCGAGCCGAGGTAGCGGTCGAGTCCGTCGACGACGAGATTGACCGTTCGGGTCCGGACGTCCGCGTCATCGACCAGGAACAACGCGGCGGCCAGCAGGTGGCCGTGGATCCACGGGTTCCAGTTGTGCAGGTGCCCGTCCAGGCCGAGCCAGTGCCAGTCACGGCTGCCCAGGAACGGCTCGATCACCCGGGCGCGGGTCTCCCGGCGGATCCGTTGGCGCAGCCCCGGGGTGCGTTCGTCGAGCGCCGTACCGAGGATCAGGTCGGCCCAGGCCAGTACGGCAACCGTCTCGGCCGCCCCGAGGTCCAGGTACGGCCGGTCGACGTCGGGCACCACCCGACCGGCCTCGGCGGCGAACTGCTCGTGCGCCGCCCAGCACCAGGTGGTCTGCTCGCAGAGCTGCAGCAGCCCGTCGGCGGCCTCGTCGAGGTAGGGCTGGCCGTGCAGCGCGGCGGCCAGCGCGGATGTGGCGGTACGCCGCCGCAGCTCACCGGCGGGTTGCTCGTAAGCGGTGCGGACCCCGTCGCGCCAGTAGCGGGCGTAGTCGGACAGCAGCAGTCGGGGCCAGGCGGTGCCCCGGTCGGCCTCGGCGGCTGCCACGATGGCCCGCTCAGTGACGTCGTCGACATGCGGCCAAGCCGACCGACCGGTGCCGGCGGTGACTCCGATCGCCTGCCGTGCCTGGTCGAGTGCTGCCGTCCGCTGGTGCGGATCCAGCGCCGCCCACCGGCGGGCGAGCGGCCCGGGCCCGGCCGTCGCCGGCGGCCCGAACTCAGCCGTCATGCCGATCGGCAGTGATCAGCTGGGCCAGCGAAGCCGCTTCGGTGGCGACCCGGGCGGGATCGTCGTCGATCACGAACTCCAGCAGGGTGTCAAAGTCGCGGCCGGCACCGCGCAGTTCGGCGAAGACGTCGCGCCAGAGCCGGTCGCGGGCGGTCAACGGCAGCCGATGGTAGCCGGGCCACCAGGAGAAGACATGCACCGCGTCGACCCAGGGCAGCACCTGGCGCAGGTCGGCGACGGCGGCGGCGTCGGGCAGGTCGAGCGGCGGCTGCCAGTACGTGCGTACGGCCGGATGGTCGACGTCGGCGAGCAGCCGCAGCGTCGACTCGGCGGTGTCGGTCAACGTGCCGGAGTGGTATTCGAACGCGAGCTCGACCCCGACGGCGGCGGCCTGTTCGGCGGCGGCCCGGCTGGACCGGACCACTGCCCGACGCTGCTCGGCGCTGGCCTCGGCCGAGCCTAGGGTGCCGGCCCAGATCCGGATCCGGGGTGCGCCGAGCGCGACCGCGCTGGCGAGTACAGGCGCGAAGTCCTCGTCCGGGTCGGCCCCGGCGCGGAAGTAGGAGCCGTAGGAGGCGACCTCGACGCCCCGGTCCTGGCTGGCCGCGCGGACCAGGGCGGCGGCCCGGGTGTCGCCGGGCGGCACGTGCACGTCGCCGCCCCATTCGACGCGACGCAGGCCTGCCCGTGCGGCGACGTCCAGCACGGTGAGCGCCGGTTCCCGCCGGAGGGTCACCGAGCACATGCCACTGTGGAGCACCTGGTCGGTGGCTGTCACGTGCCCTCCTGGCGGGATCGGCAAGCGCTTTCCGCGAGACCCTAGATCAGCCGCCGGGCGAGTGCAACCACAGCGGGTCGACCGGGTCCGGGGCGATCGCCCGCCCGGGGGTCACCTGGACGATGCACCTACCGGCCATCTGCCCTGGGTCAAGGCTTACGTCCCAACCCGGCACCGATGATCTTCCCGGCGAGGGTCATCGGGTCCGGCACGACGCTGGTCGGGTCCGGACGCCAGAGCGGGTTGTAGACAACGCCTGGCTCCACCAGCTCCATGCCGGTGAAGAAGCCGCGGACCTCATCGAAGCTGCGGAACCGACCGCTGCCCAGGTCAGTGAGCATCACCCGCTCGATCTCGGCGGTCTCATCGCCGCCGTCGATGAAATGGGTGATGAACAGGTAGCTGCCCGACACGACGGCGTCCCGGTAACGCGCGACCAGCTGGCCGGGGTGCTGCGAATCGTCGAGGTGGTGAAGCACGGCCACCATGAGCAGTCCGACCGGTCGGTCGAGATCGATCACGGCCCGCAGATCGGGATGGTTCAGCACCGAGTCGGGGTCGCAGAAATCGGCTGTGATCACCGTGGTGTTCTGGTTCTCGGCCAGCAACGCGCGGCCGTGGGCCAGAACCATCGGATCGATGTCGACATAGACGACCCGGGCCTGCGGATTCACGCTCTGCGCGACCTCGTGGGTGTTCTGTACCGTCGGCAGGCCGGCGCCGAGGTCGATGAATTGATCGATGCCCTGGCTGGCCAGGTACCGAACGCCCCGGCCCAGCACGGCCCGGTTGTAGAGCGGCACGTCGGCACCACCGGGGGTGATCTCCATCAGCTTGTCGCGGACGGCCCGGTCGACAGCGAAGTTGTCCTTGCCGCCCAGCAGCGCGTCGTAGACCCGGGCCACGCTCGGGACCGTCATATCCACCCCGATCGGGGGCCCGGACTCTGAGTGCTGGACCTCGTCGACGTTGGAACTTTCGGCTCGCCTATCCACTAAGAGACTCCCGAGGGTGGCACGGTCGTGACAGGGAGAACAGCATAGCGAGATGCTGTGGCCACTGTGGCCAGCTGCCACCGAGAAGGTCTACCGGCCTTGTCAGGACGCCCTGTCGGTGCACGGTACCGGGCGATCCGAGCCGGCGGGCCGGTCCGCCCGCCGGCTCGGTGCAGTTGTCCGTCTACTCCAACCGTAGGCGGACCAGGGATCGCGGCTCCCGCCCAGCGCGAGGAGGGCACCGCCCGCCGTCGCGGTAACGCGTAGGTTGAGCAGCCGTCGCGCCGGCGCCCGCGGTAGGGCAGACGAACAGCATGCTCACCGCGACGACGCCCAGCCACAGCGACAGGTTCTCGGCCACCCACAAAGGATCTTGCAGGAAAGTTGTTGGTGGCCGGGCAGCGCCGTGCTCACAGCTGTGTCAGATCCCACGAGTAGGGAGAGCACAGTGAACAATCGACTGGTACGTCTGGCGCTGGCCGCACTGGTGGCGGCGGGTAGCACCCTGGTCGGGGTGGCGGTGGCCGCTCCGGCGTCGGCGGTGCCCGGCCTGGTCTTCGTCAGCGGCGTCAGCGCGCTCGATTCGACCAGCAGCAAGGAAGCCCTCGCGGTCTGCCCGGCCGGCACCCGGATCCTCGGTGGCGGCGGCTACGTCAGCGGCGGCGGCCGGCAGGTCGGGTTCACCCGACTGCAGGCACTCGGTAGCAGCGACCGGTTCGCCGCCGGTGCCGCGGAGAACGGCGCCTACGCCGGCAACTGGCGGGTGTACGCGTACGGCATCTGCGGCCGGGCGCCGGCCGGGCTGCAGTACGTCAGCTTCCAGACGGCCAGCAACTCCGACAGCTACAAGGCCGCAACGGCGACCTGCCCGGCCGGCAAGCAGTTGATCAGCGTCGGTGCCCGCACCCTGAACGGTGCCGGCAACGTGGTGATCGACGATCTGCGACCGAACGGGGCGCTGACCAGCGCCACGGTCACCGGCTACGAGGACGAGGCCGGCTACGCCGGCAGCTGGAGCCTCTGGTCGTACGGTGTCTGCGCCAACCCGCTGCCCGGACTCCAACTGGTCACCGCGACCTCGGCGGTCAACTCCACCGACAAGGTGGTCGGCGCCTCGTGCCCGGCCGGCAAGCGGCTGCACGGGTTGGGTGCCGAGATCACCGGCGGGGTGGGCCAGGCGATCCACGCTGGCGTCTACCCGGACGCCGCGCTGACCAGCGCCGTCGACATCTCGCTGGAGGACCCGACCGGCATCCCCGGCAACTGGTACACCCGCGCGTACGCGATCTGCGCGACCTGAACCGACAACGTCGATGATCATCGGTGCGGCCGACCCGGACGGGTCGGCCGCACCTCACCTGCCGCAGCGCCCGGGCGGCGGGTTCCGGCACCGGGAACGCAGCACCGGAAGCAGCACCGGAGCCTCGTGGTCAAGATTCTGGTCAACTAGAATTCAGGTCATGACGATTCTTCCGCTCAACGAGGTCAAGACCCGGTTCTCCGCGATCGCCGACGAGGTCGCGGCCACCCACGATCGAGTCGTGGTGACCCGGAACGGCAAGCCCCACGTCATGGTGATCTCCGTAGACGAGTTCGAGTCTCTCCAGATGACCCGCGAGATCCTCGCGACACCTGGCGCGCTCGAGGACATCAGGGAAGGCGCGAGGGACATCGAGGAGGGTCGCTACCACACACTCGCCGATGCTCGGGTAGCGCTTGAGGCTCGGCGCCGCGACGAGGCTGACGAGTTGTGAGCGATCGCTATGACGTACGGCTGTCACCAGGGGCGTCCCGCGCGTTGCCGGTTGGACCACCTCGAGGTCTCCCGGAGGCCGCCGCCTTCGCTGTATATGAATTCCTTGACGGGCCACTGCGGGAGGACCCGTGGCGCGTGTCCAAGCCTCTACGAGACGAACTAGACGGCTTTCGAGGAGCACGTCGGGGTGAATACCGTGTCGTCCTTTCCGTCGACGAGGAACACAGGATCGTCAACGTCGTCCGGATCGACCACCGCACGAACATCTACCGATAGCGGTTGAACACCGCCCCAGACCAACCTGGTAGGCCAGTCAGCGGTAGAGGCCCCCCGGTCCGGGATGCCTCTACTGGCTGCATAGATGGTGGGCGATACTGGGATCGAACCAGTGACCTCTTCGGTGTGAACGAAGCGCTCTCCCGCTGAGCTAATCGCCCTCAGCGCGCATGACTGTACCCGATCGTCCCGCCCGGGCGCACATCCGGGTCGCGGTCGGCTCAGGTGGTGGCGAGGTAGCGCAGGAAGCTGGCGATCACGTCGATGCCGAGGCCGACCTTCAGCGAGACGATCACCACGGCCGCGACGAAGACCAGGCCCACCCCGGCGATGCCGAGCCGCACCGGCCAGCTCTGCCGGGTCGCCCACCGGGTCCACCCCTGGACGTGGCGGCGGGCGAAGGCGAGCAGCCGCTTGGCCCAGTGGAACTCCACGCCCCAGACCGCCAGTCCGCCGAAGACGATCAGCCAGCCCGGCCCGGGTAGTGGGATCAGCACCAGGCCGAGGACCACGATCAGGGCGCCGAGCAGGCCGACGCCGACCTTCAGGGCGATCCGGCCGGTGGGATTTGAGCGGATCAGGGCGAGGGTCACCCGGATCCGTTGGCGCAGCCCGGACAACGTACGCGGTGCCTCCGGTTCGGGACGATCGGTGACGGCGACCGGAGCGCCGCTCCCATCCTGACGTCCGATCGGGTCACTGCCCACCTGGTCTCCCCCCGACTCGGCGTGTCCGACAGTCTCATCCGCCGGGTCGTACGGCGCATGACCCGGTGTTGAATTCTCGGTCATCCGCTTGGCGGAGGAGGGTTTTATGGCCATTTTGCCCCTCATTGTCGCCTGCCCCGTCACCACAGGGCACCACTGGACGTTACCGGAGTGAGTCGACGTCTGAACCACCCGACGCCGGGCACGTCCCAGTACCCAAGCAGAGCCGGACAAGCCACCTAAAAAGGACTTTTTTAGTGCATCCCGGAACCGCTTCCCTCTACTGGGTGAGATCAGCGATAGACGGAGCGTAGTCAAATGCAAGGCCGGAGTATGGGGAAAGCGGGGCGGGCGTCCCGCAGCGGTGCCGGGGGGAGAACGTCCATGAGTGTCATCCGACCAACGACCGTCGAGGTCGAGACGTCACTACGGCTCATCGCGCCTGACGCTACTGCGCTGCCGGTACGAGCCAGCCTGCGTTACGAACCGAGTGATCCGTACGCGGTCCACGTGCTCTTCCACGCGGAGTCGGCCGGCGGTGAAGCGGTCAGCTGGTCGTTCGCCCGAGAGCTTCTGGTGACCGGTCTCGACGAACCGGCCGGGATCGGCGACGTCCGGGTCTGGCCCTGGGCGACTCCCCGGGGCGATTTCGTGGCGCTCGCGCTGAGCTCCCCGGACGGTAACGCGCTGTTCGAGGTGCCGCGCAGCGTCCTGGTCCGCTTTCTGCGCCGCACCTACGTGGTGGTGCCCCGCGGCCGCGAGTCCGACCACCTGGACGTGGACACCGCGGTGAACCGGCTGCTGGCCGGGCGCTGATCGGAACGGCCCGACTCCGCCCGACCCGGCGGGGATTGCGGCTGTTTCGCGTGACGGGAGTACGGCGATGCGCCGTACTCCCGCCGCTGGTGCCGCCGCCGGTGCGCCCCGGCACCTCCGCGCTGGGACGACGCGACGATCCGCCCGGTGGTCGGGATGCGGTTGCGGCGTACTGCGGTTACCGTCGAGAACGATGGTTCAGCCCGATCAGCTCGCCCGCCGGATGTCCGACCCGGATCCCCACGGGCCAGCGATCAGCGCGACTACTCTCAGTGACAGCCTGACTGCTGACGCACCACCCCGACCACGGCTACTCCCCCACGACGAGCTGCTACTGGTCACCGCCGGTCACGGCAGCTACGAGATCGACTTTGTCGCGTACCCTTGCCGACCCGGCACCTTGCTGTGGGCCCATGCCGGGCAGGTGGTCCGGGCCGGCGGACAGCACGGTCTGGACGCGATCCTGGTGCGGTGGACCGCGGCACCAGGCATGCCGGACCGGCCCACCTCCCGCGCCCACTGGCAGCTCACCGGTGAGGACGCCGACGCCATCATCAACGAGGTCAGCCAACTCGTCGTGGACAGCCAGCGGCCCCGGCGGACGACGCTCGTCGACGAACTCCTCCGCCATGAGCTGCGGGTCCTGCTGCTGCGGATCGCCCTGCTGCCGTACGACTCCCCGCCGGCGCTCGATGCCGCCACCGCAGATGACCGTCCCGGTGACGATCCCACATGGGCGGACGGGGCCACCGGGGCCGGCTCGTCGAGGTGGGACACCTTCCGGCGGTTCCGGGCCGAGGTGGAGCGCGACCACGCGCGCAGCCGACGGGTCGAGGAGTACGCCGAACGGCTGTCCTGCGCGGTCCGGACCCTCACCCGGGCCAGTCTGACCGTGGCCGGGCGGACCGCCAAACAGGTGATCGACGACCGGGTGGCCCTACAGGCCAAGCGGTTGCTCGCGGCGACCGACCTGCCGGTGGCCCAGATCGGTGCGCGGCTCGGCTTCCCCGAGCCGACGAACTTCGGCCGTTTCTTTCAGCGCGAGGTGGGGTGCAGCCCGGGTAGCTTCCGCGCCGACCTGCGGGAACGCCCACCGGTGACCGACCGGGTCGCGGCAACCGGCATGATGGTGGCGTGCAGATCTCCGCGCGCGGCGACTACGCGGTACGAGCAGCGCTGATCCTGGCTGCCGCGTACCCGACGCTGATGTCCACCCAGGCGATCGCCGCCGAGCAGGACATGCCGCGCAAATTCCTCGAGGCGGTGCTGGCCGACCTGCGCCGCGGCGGGGTGGTCCGGGCGCAGCGCGGTGCGGAGGGTGGCTACACGCTGAGCCAGCCACCCGGGGACGTCACCATCGGCATGATCCTGCGGGCGGTGGACGGGCCGCTGGCCGGGGTGCGCGGACTGCGTCCGGAGGAGACCCGGTACGCCGGTGCCGCGGAGAACCTGCCCCGGCTCTGGATCGCGGTACGCGCCGCGTTGCGCGAGGTGGTCGACGAGGTCAGCCTCGCCGAGGTACTCACCGGCCGGATGCCGGCGCACGTACGCAAATTGACGCTGAAGCCGGATGCCTGGGAGTCCCGCTAGTCAGGCATGTGGACGGTGGGGTTTGCCGATCGATGCGGCAGGGAACTGACCAGCCCACCTGCTGACGGCCGATGGAGGGAGCGCAAGCGATGGGCGTCATGTTCCGCAAGCGGAAGCGGTTCGGCCCGCTCCAGTTGAACTTTACCGAGAACGGGTTTTCGTCCTGGACCATCCGGATCGGCCGATGGTCGTGGAACTCGCGAGCCAGGCGGCACCGGTACGACCTGCCTGGCCCGTTCTCGTGGAAGCAGGACAAGTCGCGTAGCTGAGCGGCGCAGGACAGCGGTCGAAGGCTCGGCGGGATCGCCCCGCCGGGCCTTTGCTCTGTAGGAATAATAACTTTATGTCCGATATAGCTGGAGATGATGCTCTGTCCCGTACCCGGAGTCCCCGCCGGGCCGAGGTACGGCGTACCACTGCCATCTGCCTGCTGATGGTCCTGCTCTACTACCTGGTCCCGGTGGAGCCGGGGGTGACGGGGATGCATCTCGCGGTCCGCGCTGTGGTCACCGTCGTCGGCGTGGCTCTGGTGGCCGCGCTGGTGCTACAGCAGATCCGCGACCAGATCACCGCCGATCCGTCCGACGTACGCCTCACCCGGCTGGCGATCGCGCTGGTCGGCGGAGTGGTCGTGTTCGCGCTGGCCGACCTGGTCATCTCGTTCAGCGACCCGGACCAGTTCGTCAACATGACGACGAAGACCGACGCGCTCTACTTCGCGATCGGCACGCTCACCACCGTCGGCTACGGCGACGTGCACGCCGAGGGCCAACTCGCCCGCGCGGCGGTCTGCGTCCAGATGGTGTTCAGCGTCGGAGTGCTCGCCACCGGCGCGTCGCTGCTGGTCAGGCGGTGGACGGAGTACGCCCGCCGGCAGCCGGGGCGGTCGGGGTGATCTCCACGTCGCCGGCCAACCGGCCGTCCGCCGGCCGGCGCCGCACCTGGTCGGCGGCGAGCATACCGGCCAGTGCCCGGTTGGCGTCGGCAGCCCGGTGGACCGTCCCGGTCACCGTGAAGCTGCGCAGCTCAGCGACGGTCCGAGAGCCGCACTCGACGAGATGGGCGTACAGCCGGTCGCGCAACGTCGCGAGCCCGTGGTCCGGCTCCTGCCCGGCGACGGCCGTGTCCGGCTTAGGCCCGGGGACGGCCGTCGCCCGCGGATCGTCGGCGGCACGCAGCCCCCACCCCGCCGGACCGACCTCCCAGAGCGCCTCCTTGAACGCCTCGATGCGTTTGCCGGACCCGGTGGCGAAGGCGACCGGGTACGCCGTACCACCGTCGACCTGCCCGACCCCGCCGCCCGGCACCAGCTCGACGACGCTGACCAGCGGAAAGCCGGCTGTGGTCAACACCGGGCGCAGTTCAGCTGATGAAGCCGCTCCGACCACCAGCAGCTCGGCCGGGCGGCCGGCCGTCGACGCGCGCCACACGGCGGGTCCGGGCAACGGGCCACCGGCCAGGTCGAGGTGGCACAACAGCGGCGCGTTGGCGGCCGCGGCGGCGGTCACGGCCACCGGGAGCAACTCCGGACCGCCGGGCAGCAGATGTGCCGTCACCGCTGCCGGCAGCCCGGTCGGGTCCGCCTCGGCACCGGAGGACGTAACGGTGACGACCGTCAGATGCCGGCCGGTGACCAGTTCCGGGTGGTCGGCGACGACACGCAGCGCAGCGTCCGCGGTGGCCCCCGGCGGGCCCTGGTACGCCTGAACGAAGGTGGCACGGCGGGCCTGGCGCAGCGCGGCGGGAACCCAGGTGCTCAGGTGGCGGAGCAACAGGTCACGCGGGACCCGGCCCGCCGGCTCGGCTGTCATGGCGTCCGTTCTACCGGCCCGGGTCACGGCCCGCACGGGCGGGGCCGACCGACCCGTTGGCGGGCCGCTGTCGGCCCGGCGGCCACGGGGTCAGCCCGGCACCGAGACGCCGACGCCCCCGCGGGTCCGGGCGCCGTACCGCTGCTTCTCGCGGGCCAGGTCGAGCGGCCGGATCCGCTTGCGGGCGACGAGCGTCTGCTCGTCGAGGCGGTCGGCGGGAACCAGCCAGACGACCTCGAACTCCAGCCCGTCCGGGTCCCGGCCGTACAGGCTCTTGGTGGTCCCGTGGTCAGAGGTCCCGACCAGGGCGCCAGCGGCGGCGAGCCGGGTGGCGAGCACCTCGAGCTCGTCGAGCGTGTCCACCTCCCAGGCCAGGTGGTAGAGGCCGACGGTGCCGCGACCGGCGCCGGACGGCGCGGCGTGCCCACCGATCTCGAACAGGCCGAGGTCGTGATCGTTGGTGGAGCCGGGGGCCTGCAGGAAGGCCGCGCCGGAGAAGCCGTCGGGGGTCATCGGCACGACGGAGAACCCGAGCACGTCCCGGTAGAAGGCCAGGCTCCGGTCGAGGCTCGAGATGTACAGCACGGCGTGGTTGAGACGGTGGATTCCCATGTCGTGAAGGTTAGCGCGAGTTAGTTTAACGCTCAACAACTGCCGGTATGATGGTGGTCATGACCCGCTGGCTCGACGACGACGAACAGCGCACCTGGCGCGCGTATCTCTTCGCCACCAGGACGCTGGCCGCGACCCTGGACCGCGAACTGCAGGCGAGCGCGGGGATACCGCACGCGTACTACGAGATCCTGGTCCGGCTCTCCGAGGCGCCCCAGCGCACCCTGCGGATGAGCGAGCTCGCCGACGCCACCGACTCCTCCCGTAGTCGGTTGTCGCACGCCGTGTCCCGGCTGGAACAGTTCGGCTGGGTCCGCCGCGAGGAGTGTCCGACCGACCGGCGCGGTCAGTTCGCGGTGCTCACCGAACCCGGCTTCACTGCCCTCACCGCCGCCGCACCCGGCCACGTCGACGCGGTTCGGCGACACCTGTTCGACCAGCTGACCCCGGAACAGGTCGATCAACTGCGGATCATCAGCGAAGCGTTAGTCAAGCATCTGGCCGGTAACAATCCGCCATCATGAGCGAACTGTCCCACATCAGACCCTTGTACAGACCGTCGTCGGACACGCACGATGGGACGTGTCTCTCGGCCTGGGCGAAATCACCACGCAGGCGCACGGCCTGATCAGCGTCGGCGACCTGCCGGGCGCGCGCGACTTGCTGGCCACGGCGTTGGCCGACACCGACCCGCGTCCCGCACATGCCAGCACCGAGCAGGCGGAGGCCGCCGGACTACTCGCCCGGGTGACGGTCGCGCTCGGCGAGGCACCGGCGGCTCGGGCGTGGGCGGCGTACGCGTACTCGGCGAACCAGCGGCTGCATGGAACGGCGGATGAACGGACCATCGGGGCCGCCGCCACCCTCGCCGCCGTACTGCACCGGGTGGGCAGCGACGCCCGCGCCGCGCACCTGTACCGCGAGGTGATCGACGAGCTCTGCGCCATCGACGGCCCCGAGTCGCTCCGGGTCCTGGCCGCCCACGCGGACCTCGCCACCGTCGAGTTCGCCCGCGGCGAGTGCGACATCGCCCGGGATCGTCTGGAGGATGCCTGGGAACTGCACCGCGAGGTGTACGGCGAGGGGCATCCGGCCGGGATCAAGATGCTGGCCCGGCTCGGCGCGATGCAGCGCGACTGCGGCCGGCTCGCCGAGTCCGACGTCAGCCTGTCGCTCGCCATCGACCTGTGCCGCACCCGCCTGCCGGCCGACCATCCGCTGGTCGGGCAGGTCGCCGCGCTGGCCGAGGCGTCCGCTGATCCGGCGCACCGCTGTGGCGGGCAGGGGCCGGTCGGCGACGGGCCGGACGACACCGGCGTCCCGGATCCCGACCGCAGTCCGGACGACACCGACAGCCCGGGCCCGATCCTCCGGCCGGACGACAACGGCGGCCCAGGCCCGATCCTCCGGCCGGACGACAACGGCGGCCCAGGCCCGAATCTTCGGCCGGACGACAACGGCGGCCCAGGCCACGACGGCGGTCTGGACCAGGGCGGCTGGCCGCCCGGCACCAGGCCAGCCGGTGGGCCAGCGGCTCCGGCGGCTCCGGCGGCTCCGGCGGCCGATCCCGCTGGGCGCGACCGGCTCACCGGTCCGGCCTGGGCCGAGCCCGGCTGGATCGAGCCGGAACCCCCGGTCACTGAGGTAGCCGACCCACGCTGGTCGGCGGCGTTTTGGACGGAACCGAGCGCGCCGTCGGCGACGCCGACCACCGACCGGTCAAGCGACGACGAGACGGACGGCCATCGGGACGGACGGCACCGCGCCGACCCGCCCTGGCTCGACCCGCTGGACCAGCCGGTGGACCAATCGGTGCCCGACCCGGCGGCTGAGCTGGACAGCGGCCGGCCATGGACCCAGCACGGCTGGATCGAACGGGAACCGTCGGACGGCGACGCCGACGACCCGCTCTGGTCGCCCAGTGGTTGGCTGACCGACGACCCCTCCCCTGCCTGGCGGAACACGACCGGGCAGGAGCAGGGAGGCGACCAGCACCAACCGGACGAACCCGACCCGGCCGACGGCCGGCCAGCGAGCATCCCACCGCCCCGGGTGCCGGTCGATCTGCCGCCGTCCGGCTCCACCAACCATGACGGGTCACCTGGCATCTGGCTCTTCGACGAACCGTGGTGGCCGCCCGAGCAGTCCGGTGCCGGCGACGGCTCCGATCCGGCCGCTGCGGATCGCCCAGACGGACCAGAGCGCCCGGACGCACCAGAGCGCCCAGATGCACCAGACGCCGCCGGCCCGGTCAGCCCGTTCGGGCCGGTCCGGTTCCGGCAAGCGACCGGCCCGTCAGCGGCCGACAGCTTCCCAGCCGACAGCTCCATGAGCGACCCGGCGGCGGTACCCGGCGAGCCGGTGCCGCCGGAGACCCCTGCCTTCGTACCCAACCCACGGGTGCCCGACGGGGCAGGCACTCGACCGGAGCCGGCACCACCGGTGGCCGACGACGGCTACGCGAGGTCGGACGCCTCGGTCGATGCCGACTCTGCGGTCCGCCACGTCGAGGTCACGGACGGGCCGGGCACCGGAGCCACGGACGGGCCGGCCGCGAGCGTCGCAGCCGGTGGAGCCAGCGCGACCATCGGAACCGGCACCACCGGCACGGGCCGGAGCACCGGGACGCTGTCCCGACTGCCACGGCGCGAACTCAGCCGGATACCCGACCGTCGCAGGAATCTTCCGGTCCGACGGCAGCGAGGACAGTTGGTCCCGGTACCCAAGCCGGTGGCGACCGCTGCCCGCCCGCGCGGACCGATGCTGGTGTTCACCGGCGTGGTGGTGGTTCTGCTCGGCGCTGCGGCGGTGGTGGCCGGCGTCAGTCTGGTCGACGAGACGCCCTCCGGGCCGACCGGGGCACCAGCCGAGGTCACCCCCCCGGCCGGGACACCGACCAGCGCTGCGCCGCCGGCCGCACCGGGTACCGCGCCGGGCGGCGTGGGCCTGCGCGACAACCGGGACAGCGTGACGTTGACCTGGACCTATCCGGCGGGTGCCGAGGGACAGGTGCTGATTTCCGGGGGAAGCAGCGATCAGCAGCCCCGGGCCTTCATGACGTTGCCGGCGGGTGCGGACAGCTTCGTCGCGTACGGGCTGGACGAGTCGATCGACTACTGCTTCACGGTCGCCGTGGTCTACTCGGCCGACGTGATCGGGCAGGCCGACCCGGTCTGCACGGACCGGGCAGCGAACGCCCGGTAACCGACCCGGTCTGCACGGACCGGGCAGCGAACGCCCGGTGACCTGTCCGGTCTATGCCGGGCCGGGCTCGTCGTCCACCGGGTCTGCCGGAAGCCGGACCCGAACCTGAAGTCCGGTACCGGCACCGTCGGGCCCTGCCGCATCACCGTCGCGTCCCGTCACGTCGTCCGCCCGCCCCGCATCGGCCAGCTCGACAGTGCCGCCGTGCCGGCGGACCAACTGCGCGACGATGGCCAGTCCGAGCCCGGCGCCACCGGCGTCGCGGGCCCGCGCGTCGTCGAGCCGGGTGAACCGGTCGAAGACCCGTTGCCGGTCGGCCGGTGGGACACCCGGACCGTCATCGGTGACCAGCAGCTCGTGCCAGTGCGGCCCGGCGGGTCGGGCGGTCACCAGCACCTCGGATCGGGCGTGCCGGACCGCGTTGTCCAGCAGGTTGGCCAGCACCCGGACCAGCGCGTCCGGGTCACCGGCGATCCACAGCGGCCGGTCCGGCGGCACCACCCGCACCGGCGGCCGTGGATACCGGGCGGCCACCGTGGTGGCCAGCTCGCCCAGTTCCACCGGACCGACCGGGCCGAGCACCACACCGGACTGGCCGGCCTGCTGGTCGGCGCGGGCCAGCAGCAGCAGGTCGTCGACCAGTCGGCTGAGCCGTTCACTGTCCGCCAGCAGGTCGTCGGCGACCGCCAACCAGTCCGTGCGGCTACCGAGTCGCTGCGCCACCTCAAGCTGCGTACGCAGACTGGTCAGCGGACTGCGCAGCTCGTGGGCGGCGTCGGCGACGAACGCACGTTGCCGGGCCCGCGCGGCCTCCAACCGGTCGAGCATGTCGTTGAGGGTGACCGCCAGCCGGTGAATCTCGTCGCCACCGCCCGGCACCGGCAGGTGGCCGGCCTGGTCGCCACCGGTGATCTCGGCCGCGCCGGCCCGCAGTTTCTCCACCGGCCGCAGCGTCGCCCCGACGGCCCGCCAGACGATGACCGTGACCGCTGCCACCAACAGTGGAAACGTCATCAGCAGAATCACCCGGACCAGGGCGAGGCTGCGGTTGATGTCGGCCATCGACCGGGCGACCAGCACGGTACGCGGCTGCGCCGGCCCGCCGGCCGGTTGGGCGATCACCCGAACCGGGCCGCGCAGACCGAGCCGGGCACCCGGCACGGTGACCGCCCCGGTCGGTTCGGCGGCGAGCTGTTCCCGCTCGCCCGCGTAGAGCATCGGGACGAGTCGGTCGGCGCCAATGGACGCGGCGCGTATCCGTCCCCGTTCGTCGACGATCTGCACCCGTACGTCGTTGCCGGCCACCGGCAACGGGTCAGGCACCGCGTCGGCGGCCACCAGCTGGGCGATCGCGTCTGCGGTGGTCCGGGCGTCGGCGTCGGCGCTGCGTTCCAACGCCAGCGCGAGGACGACGGTGAGCCCGATCGCCCCAGCGGCCAGGCCGGCGGTGAGACCCAGCACGCTGATCGCGGTCAGCCGGGTGCGCAGGCTGAGCCGGACCCGCAGGTACGCCCGCCACCGTCCGGGATGCGCCACCGAAAGCCGTCGGCCGGTCACGGGACCAGCCGGTAACCGGCGCCCCGGACGGTCTCCAGCCGCTCCCGGCCGACCTTGCGGCGCAGATACCCGATGTACACCTCGACGGCGTTCGGCGCGGTGTCGACGCTGGCGTCCCAGACGTGGTCGAGCAGTTCGATCTTGGAGACCACCTCGCCGGCGCGCCGCATCAGGTACTCCAGCAGGGCGTACTCACGGGCGGTGAGCGCCACCTCGGCATCGGCCCGGGTGACCCGCCGCCGGGCCGGGTCGAGGCTCAGATCACCGGCGGTGAGCACAGCCGGCCGCTGCGGCGCGCCGCGCCGTAGCAGCGCGCGCAGCCGGGCCAGCAGCACGACGTACGAGAAGGGCTTGGTCAGGTAGTCGTCGGCACCGCAGTCGAGGCCGTCCGCCTGGTCGTACTCGCCGTCCTTCGCGGACAGGATCAGCACCGGCAGCCAGTTCTGCTCGGCCCGCAGCTGGCGCACCACCCGGTAGCCGGACAGTCCGGGCAGCATCACGTCGAGGATCATCGCGTCGTACCCCCCGTGCCGGGCCAGCTCCAGCCCGGCCGGCCCGCTCGCGGCGACGTCCACGACGAAGCCTTCCTCCTGCAGGCCGCGCCGCAGGGCGTCGGCCAACCGGACCTCGTCCTCCACCACCAGCACCCGCACCGGTCAAGGGTGCCATCATGGGCGGGCAACCGGGTCACCCGTGCCCGTCGTCGCTGAGCGTGCTCTCAGCTTGTCCACCGGCTCTCAGCAACGTCTCAGTACACCCGACGCACGATGGGTGGCAGGAGGTACGAAGATGTCGGTATTCACATCCCGGCCGGCGATGCGCTGGCTGGTCCCCGCCGCGTCGGCGGCGGTGCTCGTCGGCGGCGGCGTTGCCGTGGGGGCGCTCGCCGCGTCCGCTGACCCGGTCCTGCCGCCGCGCAGCGCCGAGCAACTGCTGGTCGACCTGCAGACCGCCGAGGTCGACGGCATGTCCGGGACGGTCGTGCACCGCGCCGAGCTGGGCCTGCCGGCGGCGCTCAACCTGGCCGGTCAGATCGGTGCCGGCAACGGGCTCGGCTCGCTGATCAACGGTACGCAGACCCTGCGCGTCTGGTATGCCGGTCCGGACCAGGCCCGGTTGGCGATGGTCCGCACGCTGGGCGAGACCGACGTCATCCGCAACGGGCAGGATGTCTGGATCTGGTCCAGCCAGCAGCAGCAGGCCACCCACTTCGAGTTGCCGGCCGAGGGCGATCACGCCGACGCGGCGGGCGAGCGGGCCGGAGCCGATCCGACGCCGGAGCTGCCCATCACCCCGCAGGCGGCGGCCGACGAGGTGCTGGAGGCGATCGACCCGAGCACCGAGGTGTCGGTGGGCCGCTCGGCGGAGCTCGCCGGGCGGACCGCGTACGAGCTGGTGCTCACCCCGCGCGACGAGGACTCGCTGGTCGAGGAGATCCGGATCGCGATCGACTCGGTGGAGTACGTGCCGCTGCGGTTCGCGGTCTATCCGGTCGGCGCCGACCGGGCCGCCATCGAGACGGCGTTCACCCAGGTCAGCTTCGACACACCGGATGAGGAGCAGTTCGTCTTCAACCCACCGCCGGGCACCGAGGTCGTCGAGGCGGGCGAGGACGATGTCGCGGCGCCGGGTGCCGGTTCCCGGGGTCCGGACCAGCTGCCGGGCGACGCCGAGACCGACGGCATGCTGGAGGAGCTGGCGCAGGGCTGGGCGGACAGCGAGGACGCGGTCCGGACGGTCGGCAGCGGCTGGGGCACCGTCCTGGTGGTCACACCGCCGGCCGAGGCGGCGGCCGCGGCCGAGGAGCACGCCGGTGAGTCCGCCGAGGGCGCCCAGGTCATGCAGATGCTGGGTGATCTGCCGGCGGTCAACGGGCCGTGGGGCAGCGGCCGGCTGTTCTCCAGTGCGCTGTTCACCGCGTTGATCGCCGACGACGGCCGGCTGTTCGCCGGCGCGGTGACGCCGGAGCGGCTGTACGAGGTGGCTACCGAGACCCGCTGACTTGACCGGTCCACTACCGGCGTCGACCCCGGATCACCGGGCGTCGACGCCGGTAGCGGCGTTTACCGGGCTAGATCAGCCAGCGGTGCAGACCGATACCAGTGACGAATCAACTTAACCGGTTGCGTAGCCGGAACGCGCCGGTCTACGCTGATGCCTGCGCGAAGGGCCGGGTAGTCGCCGACACCGTGCTGGCCAGGTCAGCCGGTGTCTTTCGTCCCCGTGGGTCACCCACGGGTCGCTACCCGAGGTAGGTCATGAAGACACGTCTGAGCGTCGCGGCCGCGGCGCTGCTCGCCCTGGTCACCTCCGTCGTGGTGCTGGTCCAGCCCGCACACGCCGCCGTCGGTCTGCACGTCAGCGACGGCCGGCTGGTCGAGGCGAACGGCACTCCGTTCGTCCTGCGCGGGGTCAACCACGCACACACCTGGTACCCCAGCCAGACCACTTCCTTCGCCAACATCAAGTCCCTGGGCGCGAACGCCGTCCGGGTGGTGCTCAGCAACGGCCATCGGTGGACCCGCAACGATGCCAGCGACGTCGCCAACGTCATTTCGCTGTGCAAGGCCAACCGGCTGATCTGCGTCCTGGAGGTGCACGACACCACCGGGTACGGCGAGGAGGGGGCCGCCGCGACCCTGGCGTCCGCCGCCGACTACTGGATCAGCCTGGCCAGCGTGCTGCGCGGCCAGGAGAACTACGTGGTCATCAACATCGGCAACGAACCGTTCGGCAACAGCGGCTACCAGAACTGGACCAGTCACACCACGAGCGCCGTGCAGCGGCTGCGTGCCGCCGGTTTCGAGCACGCGATCATGGTCGACGCACCGAACTGGGGACAGGACTGGACCTTCACGATGCGCGACAACGCGCAGTCGGTGTGGAACGCCGACCCGGCCCGGAACCTGCTCTTCTCGATCCACATGTACGGCGTGTTCGACACCGCCGCCGAGATCAGCGACTACCTCGGGCGGTTCCGCTCGGCCGGGCTGCCGATCGCGGTCGGCGAGTTCGGGCACGACCATTCCGACGGCAACCCGGACGAGGATTCGATCCTGTCCTACACCCGGCAGCACGGCATCGGCTGGCTCGGTTGGTCGTGGAGCGGCAACAGCGGCGGCGTCGAATACCTCGACATGGTGAACAACTTCAACGTCAACAGCCTCACCTCGTGGGGCCAACGGCTGTTCAACGGCACCAACGGGATTCGGGAGACCGCACGGGAGGCGACCGTCTACAGCGGCGGGACGCCACCGCCGACCACCGCTGCGCCCACCACCGCGCCCCCGACCACCCCGCCGCCCACTACCGCTGCGCCCACCACCGCGCCCCCGACCACACCGCCGCCGTCAGGGGCGTGCACCGCGACGTACGCGGTGATCGGTCAGTGGCAGGGCGGTTTCCAGGGTGAGGTCCGGGTGACCGCCGGCGGTTCGGCGCTCAGCGGCTGGCGGGTGAGCTGGACGTTCGCCAGCGGTCAGTCGGTCAACCAGGCGTGGAACGCCACCGTCACCAGCACCGGGGCGAGTGTCTCGGCGACCAACGTCAGCTACAACGGCAACCTCGGCGCCGGACAGAGCACGACCTTCGGCTTCATCGGCAGTTGGACCGGCAGCAACCCGGTGCCGACGCTGTCCTGCGCCGCGCGGTAGCCGCAGCCGCCACCACAGGTGTGACCGGTGGCCGGGCGGGTATCCGTCCGGCCACCGGCACACCGGCGTCGTTCGCTGAGCCGGCTGGCAGCTGGTGTGGGCCCTGGCAAGTCGCTACGAGCTGGAGGTTTACGGTGAGCGAAGGTCCTCGTCTACGGGTGGGCGCGTACGCGGTGATCGTCCGGGACTCGGCGGTGCTGCTGAGCCGGTTGTCCGAGGCGTCCCCGGTGTTCGAGCCGGGTGCCTGGCATCTGCCGGGAGGTGGTCTCGATCCGGGCGAACAGCCCGGCGAGGCGCTCACCCGGGAGCTGCAGGAGGAGGCCGGGCTGGAGGTGATGTCGTCGCGGTTGCTGGACGTGCGGTCGTACCTGGCGCACCGCAACGGCACCGACTGGCACGTGGTCGGGCTGCTGCACAGCGCGCGGGTGGGGCCGGGCGAGCCGGTGGTCACCGAGGTCGGCGGCAGTGCGGACGCCATCCGGTGGGTGCCGATCGACGAGATCGACCGGCTGCCGCTGTCGCCGCCGACCGCAGACGGGCTGCGGATGGCGGAGCTGCTACCGGTGCCGGCGTAGGAGTTCGTCGCCGGGCGTTACCGGTTGGTCGTCAGGCATGGTCACCGGACCGGTCGCAGCCGTCACGGCCTCGGCCGGGCCGGTGACGGCCGGATGTCGGCTGGCCAGCCGCCGCGTCGGGTGCACATTCGCGACGGGCGGCCCGTAGCCGCCAGACGACGAGCGCCCCGAGCGCCAGCACCGCGACCACGACGGCAGCCGCCCGGCCGGCGACCTCCTCGATCGCGGCGTACGAGCTGCCGGCCAGGTAGCCGATCAGCACCGTGCCGATCCCCCAGACCAACGCACCCGCGACGTTGTAGAGAAAGAACCGCCGGTACGGCATGTGTGCCGCGCCGGCCAGGGCGGGCATCACCGCGTGGAAGAAGGTCACGAACCGGCCGACGAAGACCGCGGTACCGCCCCGTACCGCCAACTGGTGCTGCGCCCGCCGCACCCAGGCCTGCCGCTTGCGCAGGAAGCGCATCCGCAGCAGCCGGGGCCCCAGGGCCCGGCCGATCAGATAGCTGGTGGTATCGCCGGCCACGGCCGCACTGACCACGACCACGGTGATTCCGGGCAGGGAGATGGTGCCGAGGCTGGCGGCGACGCCGCCGAGCACCGCGGCGGTCTCGCCGGGGAACACGAAGCCGACGAACAGCGCGTCCTCGGCGAAGACCAACAGCCCGACCAGCAGGTAGATCAACGCACTGTCCATCGACAGCAACCGCTGCAGCCAGTCGCTCAGCACAGCACCCCCCGCTCGCGGGGGGCTGCGGAGCCGACGTTAGCAGTTGCGGGGCGGTGCCCGTGACGGTCCGACGGATGCGGCACCGGGGCGTCACGGGCGTACTCCCCACCACAGAGAGGTGTCACCCCGATCTCTTAACCGGTTAAGCACTACGCTACGCGCGTCCGGCGAACGCCGTCAAGCACACACGTCGTCGTCAGACCACAGACAGTCGCGGGGCGGCGCAACACCGACGCCGCCACCCGAACCCGGTCGGCGGATCAGCCTGACGTCGCCAGACGCACCATCGTCCAGGAGACGGACGGCAGCATCACCGACAGCCGCCCCTGGTCGACCGCCGGGCCGGGAAGGGTCTGGGGACGGACCCGGTCCGGCTGCGCCGACGTGTTGGCGGCCCGCACGTCCGGGTCGGTCAGCACGCACTGCTCAACGACCCGGTAGCCGGGGAATGCCCGCAGGTCGATGTCGAGCACGAGGGACTCCCGCTGCCCACGGTTGACAGCGAAGATCACCAGCTGATCCGCGTCGTCGTCGTGGGTGGCCACGACATCCAGCAGCGGCACCTCGCCGTACCGCGCAGTCTCCACGACCGGCCCGCTGCCACACTCGACCCGCAGCACCGTCCCTCGGGCGTGGCGGGCGGTGTACGCGAAGGGGTAGAAGATCGTCTGCCGCCAGGCCGGACCGCCCGGCTCCGCGCGGATGGCCGCGATCGTGTTGACCAGCTGAGCCTGACAGGCGGCGGTCACCCGGTCGCTGTTGCGCAACAGGGTGATCAGCGAGGAGCCCACCACCACGGCGTCGGCGACGGTGTAGTCGTCCTCGCTGAGCGACGGCGCCCGCACCCACTCGGTCGGCACCCCCTCGGCAAGGAACCGGCGCATGTACCAGACGTTCCACTCGTCGAACGAGATCTGCATCCGCTTGCTGCTCCGGGTCTTGGCCCGGACGTGGTCACAGGTGGCCACGATGTCCCCGATGAATCGGTCCATCTCCACCGACGACGCCAGGAAACTGGTCAGGTCCCCGTCCTGCTCCTCGAAGTAGAGATGGGCGGAGACGTAGTCGACCTGGTCGTAGGTGTGTTCCAGGACGGTCGCCTCCCAGGCCGCGAAGGTCGGCATGGCGGGACCGGAGCTGCCACAGACGACCAGCTCCAGATCGGGGTCGATCATCCGCATCCCCCGGGCCGTCTCGGCGGCCCGTCGCCCGTACTCGTCGGCGGTCTGATGGCCCAGCTGCCACGGCCCGTCCATCTCGTTGCCGAGACACCACATCCGGATGTCGTACGGGGCCTGCCGGCCGTGCGCCCGGCGCAGATCGGACAGCTGGGTGCCGCCCGGATGGTTGGCGTACTCCAGCAGGTCCATCGCCTCGCGCGGACCCCGGGTGCCCAGGTTGACCGCCAACATTGGCTCGACCCCGGCGGACCGCGCCCAGCTGACGAACTCGTCCAGCCCGAAAGCGTTGGTCTCGATGCTGTGCCAGGCCGGGTCGAGCCGGGTGGGACGCTGGTCCCGGGGCCCCACCCCGTCCTCCCAGCGGTAGCCCGAGACGAAGTTGCCCCCGGGGTAGCGGACCACCGAAACGCCCTGTTCCCGGACCAGGTCGAGCACGTCACGGCGCAGTCCACGCTCGTCGGCGGTCGGATGGTCGGGCTCGTAGAGCCCGGTGTACACGCACCGGCCCATGTGTTCGACGAAGGATCCGAAGGTACGGCGCCGGACCGGTGCGACCACGAACGCCGGGTCGATGTGCACCGTCACCGGGCGGGGCATTGCCGGGTCGACCATCGTCATCGGGGCGTACCTCCGCAGAAGGTGCACGGGTGCGGTCGTAGGGCGACCGGCCACGGGCATCGACGGTCACCCGCAGCTGTCGGACGCTAACACGCGCGGTGTGGCCCTGTCTGCCAGCAGATCCGGCTACGGCAAGGGTGCGGCGGTACGACGGCGTACGGGACGGGCGCGGCGGGTCAGGGCTTGCGGGCGACGCCGCCGACGAAGGTGTAGTAGGTGTCGGTCTGCTCCGACGGCTCGTCGTCAGGGTCCGGACGCCACTCCGCAAGGGGCACCAGGCCCGGTTCGAGCATCTCGAAGTCGCCGAAGTACCCAAGGATCTCGTCGCGTTGGCGCCACCGACCGGTACCCAACGTCTGGTTGAAGATCTTCTCGACCACGAGCGCCTTGCGGGCGGCCTCCGGCTGGCTGTCACCTGGGTTGTGGAAGTGGGACAGGGCCAGGTAGCTCCCGCTCGGGACCGCGTCCCGGTAGACCGTCGCCACCCCGGCTGGATCCTCGTCGTCACCGAGATGGTGCAGGATGCCGAGCATCAGCAGACCGACCGGCTGATCCAGGTCGATCATCGACTGTACGTCGGGGTTGGCCAGGATCTGCTCCGGGTCGCGGGTGTCCGCCTGGACGACGGTGGTCATCGGAGAGCTGTCGAGCAGCGCCCGACCGTGTGCCAGCACCATCGGGTCACTGTCCACGTACACCACCCGCACCTGCGGGTCGACCTGGTGGGCGATCTCGTGCACGTTGCCCTGGGTCGGCAGGCCCGAGCCGATGTCGAGGAACTGCCGCACGCCGGCCTCGGCGACCAGGTGCCGCACCGCGCGGCGCAGGAAGCCGCGGTTGGCCCGGGCGGCCAGCGGACCGTCGGGGGTGACCTGCAGCGCCATCTCGCCGGCCTGGCGATCGACCGCGAAGTTGTCCTTGCCGCCGAGCATGTAGTCGTACACGCGGGCGACGCTGGGGCGGGTGGTGTCCACCCCGACCGGGGCTCGTTCCTCAATGCTCACGGCGGAGACCTCCGGGGGGTGCGGCCGACCAGGACCTCGTGGTCGGCTGGGAGCGCTGCCAGGCGCAGTTTAGAGGATCCGGCCCGGCGCCCGGGGACTCCCCCGGCGGACCCGGCTCACCCGCGCCGGGCTGGAACCGTCGGTGGCATCTATCCCCTGTCGACGGCGAGGGCGAGCACCCGGTCGACCGTCAGCTCGTCGAGGCGGTCGACGACGAGCGTCGCGCCGGCCAGGGCGTCGGCCGCCGGCGGGTACCCGGGGTGCGGCACCGCGACCACCACCAGACCGGCGGCCACGGCGGACCGCAGCCCGTTGCTCGAATCCTCCACCGCCAGGCACCGCTGCGGCGGTACGCCGAGCAGCCGTGCCGCCACCTGGTAGACCTCGGGGTCCGGCTTGCCGGCCGCGCACTCCTCGGTCGACACGGTCGCCTGGAACGCCTCGGTGAGCCCTGCCGTGGCCAGCACCTGTTCGATCAGGCGGCGGGGTGAGGAGCTGGCCAGCGCGAGCGGGAACCGCCCGGCGAGGTCGCGGACCACCTCGATCGCGCCCGGGATCAGCGGCAGCTCGGCCCGGTACCGCGCCGCCATGGCGTCGATCACCTCGTCGGCGACCCGGTCGGCGCCGCGCCCGACGCCGAGGTCCGCGTCCAGGTAGCCGGCCCACTCCGGGGTACTCATCCCCATCAACCGCTGCTGGGCGTCCGGCAGCCACCGACCACCGGCGCCGGCCACGTAGTCGCGCCGGACCTGCTCCCAGACCGGCTCGGTATCGATGAGTACGCCGTCCATGTCGAACACCACCGCCGAGATCATGACCCCATCCTGCCCGGTCGACCGGAATCGACCCGGAGCGGGGTCACTGAGCGCTATCCTCGCAGGTGAGCTCCCCTTTCTCGATCCGACCCGGGTCGCTGCAGCGGCCCATGCACCGGAACAGAAGCGGTGAAAGGAGCAGTGATGTCGGAGCACGCCGCACCGGCCCGCGACCGGATCGTGGCCGGCGTCCACGACTCGGCATCCAGCTGGGCCGCCGTCGCCCTGGCCGCCCGGGAAGCCGCCACCGCGCACCGGCCGCTGCGGCTGGTGCACGCCCTCAACTGGATCCCGGACGACCTGTCCGGCGGCGACGAACCCCAGCCGGACGCCTACCAGCTCGTCGAACGCGCTGTGGAGATCGCCACCCGGACCGCCCCCGGAATCGACGTCACCACCGAGGTGTCCGAGAACGCCCCGGCCACCGCGCTGCTGCGGGAGTCCCGGATGGCGTCGTTGATCGTGATCGGCGACGGGGATCTGGCCCGGTGGACCTGCCTGCCGCTGGACGCACTCGCCGTACAGATCGCTGCCCGCGCCGACTGCTCGGTGCTGGTCGCCCGGGCCGGCTCCGAGCCGGCCCCCGAACCGGCCGCGCCGGTGCTGGTCGGCGTGGACGGCTCGGCCGGCTCGGAGCGGGCGCTCGGCTTCGCCTTCGACGCCGCCGCGCAACGGGGCAGCGACCTGATCGTCGTGCGCAGTTGGGAGAGCGAGTCGAGCTGGGCAGACGCCTCGGCGGCGACCGCCGACGAACTCGCCGCGGCGGTGACCCCGTGGCAGGAGAAGCATCCCGACGTCGCG
This sequence comes from Solwaraspora sp. WMMD792, assembly GCF_029626105.1. Classification (NCBI taxonomy): domain Bacteria; kingdom Bacillati; phylum Actinomycetota; class Actinomycetes; order Micromonosporales; family Micromonosporaceae; genus Solwaraspora; species Solwaraspora sp. WMMD792. Next base: position 1,300,655 of record NZ_JARUBH010000009.1, on the reverse strand, counting down.
GTCCGCCAGCAGGTGGTGAACGGCCCGCCGGCCCGGGTGCTGATCGAGCGTTCCACCCAGGCCGGGCTGGTGGTCGTCGGAGCCCGTGGCGACCATCCGCTGCGGGTTCCGCTCGGCGCGGTCAGCCAGGCGGTGCTGCACCATGCCGGGTGCGCGACGGCGATCGTCCGCGAAGGTGGCCCCCGGCCGCCCGCCGGCGACTGACCGGGACCTATGCCCTGGGAGGTGGCCCGACCGGCCCTGCCCCGCCTGCACCCGCCGCTGCTACCACGGAAGGAGAAGGATTCGCCGACCAGTGCAGGAGGCGGGCGCCATGCCGAAATTCGTCTACGACTTCATCGAAGGTAACCGCGAACTCACCGACCTGCTCGGCGGCAAGGGCGCCAACCTGGCGGAGATGACCCGGCTCGGCCTGCCGGTGCCGCCCGGCTTCACCGTCACCACCGTCGCCTGCCGCGCCTACCTCGCCGCGGGCGCACCGCCGGCCGGCATGTTCGACGAGGTCAACCGCCACCTCCGGGGCATCGAGGCACGGTTGGGCAAGCGGCTCGGCGACCGGCACGACCCGCTGCTGCTCGCCGTACGGTCCGGTGCCCGCTACTCCATGCCGGGCATGATGGAGACCGTCCTGGACATCGGGCTCACCGACACCACCGTGCACGGCCTCGCCGCGCAGAGCGGCGACGATCGCTTCGCCTGGGACTCCTACCGCCGGCTGGTGCAGATGTTCGGCCGGACCGTGTTCGGCGTGCCCGACGAGCTGTTCACCGCCGAGTTGGAAACGGTCAAACGGACCGCCGGGGTCACTGCCGACTCGGCGCTCGACGCCGACGACCTGCGCGCCCTGGTCGAGGCTTACCAGAAGGTCTTCCACCAGCACACCGGCCGGGACTTCCCGCAGTCGCCGCACGAACAGCTTGACCTGGCGATCCGGGCGGTCTTCGAGTCGTGGAACGCCGAACGCGCGGTGCTCTACCGCCGACAGGAACGGATCCCGGCCGAGCTGGGCACCGCGGTCAACGTGATGGCGATGGTGTTCGGCAACCGGGGCCCGGACTCCGGCACCGGGGTGGCGTTCACCCGCGACCCGGCGACCGGTGCGCGCGGCGTGTACGGGGACTACCTGGCCAACGCCCAGGGCGAGGACGTCGTGTCCGGGGTCCGCAACACGGTCCCGTTGCAGGAACTGGAGCGGATCGACCCGCGCAGCTTCCACCGGCTGATGACGATCATGGACACCCTGGAGCACCACTACCGTGACCTGTGTGACGTCGAGTTCACCATCGAACGCGGCACCCTGTGGATGCTGCAGACGCGGGTCGGCAAGCGGACCGCCGAGGCCGCCTTCGTCATCGCCGCGCAACTGGTCGACGAGGGCGTCATCGATCTCGACGAGGCACTCGACCGGGTCACCGGGGCCCAGCTCGGTCAGCTGATGTTCCCCCGGTTCGACCCGGCCAGCGCGCCCACGCCGCTGGCGGTCGGCGTACCGGCCGCTCCGGGCGCGGCCGTCGGCCGGGTGGTGTTCGACTCCGAGTCGGCGGTCGCCGCCGCCGGTCGGGGCGAGCGGGTCATCCTGGTGCGTCGGGAAACCAACCCGGACGACCTGCCCGGGATGATCGCCGCCGCCGGGATTCTGACCAGCCGGGGTGGCAAGACCTCGCACGCCGCCGTGGTCGCCCGGGGCATGGGCCGCACCTGCGTCTGCGGCGCCGAGGCGTTGACCGTCGACACGGCGGCCGGCCAGCTCACCGTCGCCGACGGTACCGGGGCGGCACCGACCGTGCTGCACGCCGGGGACCTGATCTCGATCGACGGGGCGACCGGCGCCGTGTACGCCGGCGCCGTCCCGGTCCACCCGTCACCGGTGTTGCGCTACATCGAAGGCGAGCTGGCGCCGGAGGCGGATCCGCTGGTGTCGGCGGTGCACCGGTTGCTGGGCCACGCGGACGTGGTGCGCCGGCTCGCGGTGCGGGCCAACGCGGACACCGCCGCCGACGCCCACCGGGCCCGGGCGTTCGGTGCCGCCGGCATCGGCCTGTGCCGGACCGAGCACATGTTCCTCGGCGACCGGCGGGAACTGGTCGAACGGCTGATCCTCGCCGAGACCGACGCCGACCGCGATGCGGCGCTGGCCGCGCTGCGCCCGCTGCAGCGGCAGGACTTCGAGGCGTTGCTGGCCGAGACCGACGGCCAGCCGGTCACCATCCGGTTGCTGGATCCGCCGCTGCACGAGTTCCTGCCCGCCCTCGACGAGCTGACCGCCCGGGTAGCCCGTGCCGAGGCGCTCGGCGAGGACCCGGGGCACGACGGGCAGCTGCTCGCGGCGGTCCGCCGGATGCACGAGGCCAACCCGATGCTCGGCCTACGCGGTGTCCGGCTCGGACTGATGGTGCCGGGTCTTTTCGCCACCCAGGTGCGGGCGATCGCGGAGGCGACCGTCGCCCGGCTACGGGCCGGCGGCGACCCCCGTCCGCAGATCATGGTGCCGCTGGTCGGCGCGGTACAGGAGCTGGAGGCGGTACGGGACCAGGCCGAGGCGCTGCTCGCCGACTTCGACGGTCTGCCGCCGATCCCGATCGGCACCATGATCGAGGTGCCGCGAGCGGCCCTGACGGCCAGCGCGATCGCCGAGGTGGCGGACTTCTTCTCGTTCGGCACCAACGACCTCACCCAGCTGGGTTGGGGCTTCTCCCGCGACGACGTCGAAGGGGTGTTCTTCGGCCGCTACCTGGAGCTCGGCATCTTCCCGGTGTCGCCGTTCGAGTCGATCGACACCGCCGGTATCGGACGGCTGATCCAGATCGCGGTCGCGGACGCCCGGGCCACCCGGCCGGACCTGGAGATCGGCGTCTGCGGCGAGCACGGCGGCGACCCGGACTCGGTGCGGTTCTTCCACGACGCCGGGTTCGACTACGTCTCCTGCTCGCCGTACCGGGTGCCGCTGGCCCGGCTGGAGGCCGGACGTGCGGCGGTGCGCCTGGCCCACCGGTCCGACACCCGTTGATCAACCGTCCGGTGGGCCGGAGCGCGCTCCGGCCCACCGGGCACCGTCGAGGAGGTCCACGATGATCACAGCCCCGGTCAGCCGTACCCGGTCAGCTCCCCCGCCCGGTCCGGGGGCCGTCGTCGCCGGTCCACAGTCCGGTCCGTTCGGCCCCGTGATCGGCACCGGAGGTCCCGATCCGGCGGTGCTCATCCCGGTGAGCAGCGGCGGCCGGCCGCTCGGCGCGTTCGTGTGCACCGCCGGCCGGGTCCGCTACCGGCCGGTGGTCGCCGCCGACCGGGTCGCCGCGGCGGCCGCGGCGGTGGTGGTCGCGACGGTGAGCGCGGCAGCGGTCGCGGCGGCGGCTCGCCGCCGTCCCGCCGCCGTCGGTACGGTCACCATGGGACCGGGCGGTTGGGTCAGCTTCAAAGGAGTGCCCGGTCCGGCGCCACGGGTCGTCGCCGACAGCCGTCGTCCCTGGTGGGCCCGGCTGCTGAGGGCCCGGCGGTTGAGTCAGTGAGCCGGCCCGCCCGGTCGGGACAGGGCGGCCATGTGGACGATGTTCACGTATTGGTAATCATATGATTACGCTGTGACAACCCCCGACACGTGGCGCCTTCCGCCCTGGACCCTGCTCAGCAACCACGGACACGTCCTGCTCGCCATCGCCCGCGACCCACGGGCCCGGCTGCGGGACGTGGCGGCGCGGGTCGGGATAACCGAACGCGCGGCGCACACCATCGTCGCCGACCTGGAGGAAGCCGGATACCTCGCCCGGCACCGGGTCGGCCGGCGCAACGAGTACACGGTCAATCCGCACGTGCCGTTCCGACATCCGGCCGAATGCGACCACCTGGTCGGCGAACTGCTCGCGCTGTTCATCGGCGACCGGCCGGCATCGGCCGGACCGCCGACGCCGACGCCGACCGTATCGCCGCCGGCCGCATCGCCGCCGCCCGGTCCGCATCCGACGCCGGCCGGGCCCCCGACGCCGGCCGGTCGACCGACGGGACCCCAGTCCCGCAACGGCGGGTCCTTCGCACCTGTCCCCCAGCCGTCGACGGAGGTGGACTGTAGTCAGGTGCAACTGAAGGAGTGAGGACCATGAGCGCCAGTCACCTGATCGTCGTCGGTGTCGACGGCTCCGAGGGCAGCCGCCGGGCTCTCGACTGGGCCGCCCGGGAAGCCGCCGAGCGGGGCGGCGCGCTGCGCGCCGTCGTCGCCTGGCGGTGGGACGGTGGAACCACGGTCAGCCCCATCGAGGAGCGGCAACGCGCCAGCGAACTGCTGGACCAGGAGATCACCGCGCTGACCACCCGGGTCGGATCGGCGACGCCGGTCGTCGGCGAGGTGGTCGAGGGCCGCGCCGCCGACGTGCTGACCACCGCCGCCCGCGGCGCGGACCTGCTGGTCCTGGGCAGCCACGGGCACGGCCGCCTGCAGCACACCGTGCTCGGCTCGGTCAGCGAGGAGTGCATCCGCAAGGCCACCTGCCCGGTCGTGGTGATCCCCGTTCCCGCGCTGGTCTCCTCGGCCGCCGACCCCACGAGCTGAGCCGGAGGTGATCGCCGTGATCAGGCCGATCGTCGTCGGGTACGACGGCTCGTCCAGCGCCGACGCCGCGGTCAGCTGGGCGGTCGCCGAAGCCGTCCGGACCGCCACCCCGGTGGTCCTCGCGTTCGCGTTCGAGTGGCCGACCGGGACCGGTCCGCTGGCCCCCGTGCCGACCAGCTGGCCGAACGCGGCCTCCCGGCGCGACGCGGAGACGATGCTGCGGGTCGCGGCCGCCGAGGCCGCCGAGACGCACCCGGACGCCGACATCAGCACCGTCGTCCTCGACGGACCCGCCGCCCTACGGCTGCGCGAGAAGTCCCGGGACGCGGCGCTGCTGGTGGTCGGCAACCGGGGGCACGGCGGCTTCGCGGACCTGCTGCTCGGGTCGACCAGCGTGGCCGTCTCCGCGCACGCACACTGCCCGGTGGTGGTGGTTCGCGGTGCGGCACACCCCACCGCCCCGGTGGTGGTCGGCGTGGACGGCTCCGAGCCGTCGCTGGCCGCGCTGCGCTTCGCCGTCGAGCAGGCCGCCAGCCGGCTGGTGCCGCTGCGGGTGCTGCGTGCCTGGCACCCACCGGCACAGCGGTGGCAGCCACCGGCCTTCGACCCCCGGGAGATCGTCGCCGCCGAGCGCGCCCTGCTCGACGACGAGCTGACCGGGTGGCGGGAGAAGTACCCCGAGGTCACGATGACCGCCGAGGCGGTCGGCGACAACCCGGGCCGGGTCCTGGTCGACGCGTCGCGTACCGCCAGCCTGGTCGTGGTCGGCTCGCGCGGCCGGGGCGGGTTCACCGGCCTGCTGCTCGGCTCGGTCTCGCAGCAGCTGCTGCACCACAGTCACAGCCCGGTCGCGGTGATCCGCGACACCATCCCGGCCGACGTGCCCTGAGCCCGCGCGCCGACGACCACCCCCCGCCGACGCCTACCGCGCCGACGACCACCCGCCCGGCGGGCCGTCCCCGACCCGCCGGGCCTTCCACCCACTGGAGGCTGACGTGTTCGCCGAGCAGATCCACGATCCGTGGCGGACCTTCCAGGGACGACGGTGGCGGGACACGATCGACGTGGCCGCCTTCGTCCAGGCCAACTACACGCCGTACACCGGCGACGCCGGGTTCCTGACCGGCCCGACCGACCGGACCCGGGCGGTATGGGACCGGCTACGGGACATGTTCGTCGAGGAACGCCGTCGTGGCGTCTACGACATCGACGCCACCACGCCGTCCACTATCACCGCGCATGCTCCCGGCTACATCGACAAGGACCGCGAGCTGATCGTCGGCCTGCAGACCGACGCGCCGCTGCGTCGGGCGATCATGCCGCACGGCGGGCTGCGGATGGTGGAGAACGCCCTCGCGGCGTACGGCTACCCGGCCGACCCACAGGTGCACCGGATCTTCACCACGTACCGCAAGACCCACAACGACGCCGTCTTCGACGCCTACCCGGCCGACGTGCTGCGGGCCCGTCGCTCGCACATCGTCACCGGGCTGCCGGACGCCTACGGGCGGGGGCGGATCATCGGTGACTATCGGCGGGTCGCCCTGTACGGGGTGGACCGGCTGATCGCCGACCGCCGGGCGCAGCGCGAGGCGCTGGACCTGGTCCCGTCCACCGACGATGTGATCCGCGACCGGGCGGAGTTGGCCGAGCAGATCCGGGCGCTCGGTGAACTGGTCGAGATGGCCGCGGCGTACGGCTACGACGTGACCCGGCCCGCCGCCGACGCCCGAGAGGCGGTCCAATGGCTTTACTTCGCCTACCTGGCCGCCTGCAAGGAACAGAACGGCGCGGCGATGTCGCTCGGCCGGACCGCCACGTTCCTCGACGTCTACCTGCAGCGCGACATCGACTCCGGGCAGCTGACCGAGCTGGCCGCGCAGGAGCTGGTCGACGACTTTGTGATCAAGTTGCGGATCATCCGCTTCCTGCGCACCCCCGAGTACGACGAGCTCTTCTCCGGCGACCCCACCTGGGTGACCGAGTCCCTCGGCGGGACCGGCACCGACGGGCGGACCCTGGTCACCCGGACCACGTTCCGCTACCTGCAGACGCTCTACAACCTGGGACCGGCGCCGGAGCCGAACCTGACCGTGCTCTGGTCGCCCGCGCTGCCCGAGGGATTCAAGAAGTTCTGTGCCCAGGTGTCGCTGGACACCAGCGCCATCCAGTACGAGAACGACGACACGCTGCGGTCCTGGTACGACGACGACACCGCGATCGCCTGCTGCGTGTCGGCGATGCGCCTCGGCCGGGACATGCAGTTCTTCGGGGCCCGGGCGAACCTGGCCAAGGCCCTGCTGTACGCGATCAACGGCGGCCGCGACGAGGTCACCGGCGAGCAGATCGCCCCGGTGAGTCAGCCGGTCGGCGGGGAGATCCTCGACTACGACGAGGTTCTCGCGGCCTTCGACCGGACGTTGGACTGGCTGGCCGCCACCTACGTCACCGCGCTCAACGTCATCCACCACATGCACGACCGGTACGCGTACGAACGGTTGCAGATGGCGCTGCACGACTACCCGGTGCACCGGTTCCTGGCCTGCGGGATCGCCGGCCTGTCGGTGGCCGCCGACAGCCTGTCGGCGATCCGGTACGCCCGGGTCAAGGTGCTGCGTGACGAAACCGGACTGGTGGTCGACTACGTGGTCGACGGCGACTACCCGGCCTTCGGCAACAACGACGACCGGGTGGACGAGATCGCGGTCTGGCTGGTCGAGACGTTCATGGCGAAGCTGCGCCGGCAGCCGGCCTACCGCGAGGCCGAGCACAGCCTGTCGGTGCTGACCATCACCTCGAACGTGGTGTACGGCAAGCACACCGGGCACACCCCGGACGGCCGGCGGGCCGGCGAACCGTTCGCCCCGGGCGCCAACCCGATGAACGGCCGGGACCGGCACGGGCTGGTGGCCGCGGCGATGTCGGTGGCGAAGCTGCCGTACGACTGCGCCCGCGACGGCATCTCGCTGACCACCACGGTGACCCCGGCGGGCCTGGGGCGCACCCCGGCGGAACGGGTGGCGAACCTGGTCGGCGTGCTGGACGGCTACACCGACGCCGGCGGCTTCCACCTCAACGTCAACGTGTTGGACCGGGCCACGCTGGAGGACGCAATGGCGCACCCGGAGCGGTACCCGCAGCTGACCATCCGGGTCAGCGGGTACGCGGTGAACTTCGTGCGGCTCACCGCCGAGCAGCAGCGCGACGTCATCTCCCGGACGTTCCACGGAGGGCTGTGAGGTGACCACCGGGGCGGTCCACTCGTACGACGTGTCGATCGGGGTGGACGGCCCCGGTACGCGGTTCGTCGCGTTCCTCGCCGGCTGTCCGCTGCGCTGCCAGTTCTGCCACAGCCCGGACACCTGGTTCCGGCGCGCCGGCACCCCGACCACCGACGACGCGCTGGTCGCGCAGGTACTGCGCTACCAGCGGTTCATCTCGGTCGCCGGTGGCGGGGTGACGCTCAGCGGCGGGGAGCCGCTGATGCAGCCGGACTTCGTCCGCGCGGTGCTGCGCCGGTGCCACGACGCCGGGCTGCACACCGCGCTGGACACTTCCGGGTTCCTCGGCGCCCGCGCTGACGACGCGCTGCTGGACGCCACCGACCTGGTGCTGCTGGACATCAAGTCGTCCGATCCGCTGACCTACCGCCGGGTGACCCGCACCGGGCGGCTCGACCCGACGCTGCGGTTCGCCCGGCGGCTGGCCGACCGGGGCACCCCGATCTGGGTCCGGTTCGTGCTGGTGCCGGGGCTCACCGACGCCGAGTCGAACGTGGCCGGGGTGGCCGAGGTGGCGGCCGGCCTGCCGACGGTGCAGCGGGTCGACGTGCTGCCGTTCCACCGGCTGGGCGCGCACAAGTACGCCGAGCTGGGTCTGGAGTTTCCGCTGGCGGCGACGACACCGCCGGACGACGCGCTGCTGGACCGGGTCCGGGGGCAGTTCCGCGACCACGGGCTCACCGTCTACTGAGACTTACCGGCCGCTGAGACCTACCGGCTACTGACCGGGCCACCGGCGCTACCCGACCACCGGGCTCACCGGCTTCCGACCTGGTCGCCGTAGGCCACGGCGACCGGGCGGTCGGCCCGCCACGCCGGTGACCAGCGGAACCGGTGGGTGCCGCCACGCCAGCCGCCGCCGGCCGCCGACCTGACCGGTGCGGCGGCCAGTTCGGCGGCGATCTGCCGGACCTGGCGGTAGCCGGTGGCCATCAGGAAGGCCGACGCCCGGCCGTAGCTCTTGATGCCGACGACGAAGTAGCCCGGCTCGGGATGGCGCAGCTCGTCGACTCCGGGTGCCGGCGCCGACCACCCCCGGGCCGGCCCGGGGTCGAGCAGAGTGGCCAGGCCACGGCTGGTGCCGAGCACCGGGTCCAGGTCGAGGCGGAGCTCGCCGGCGAGCCGGTGGTCGGCACGGAACCCGGTGGCGACCACCACCCGGTCGGCGACGACGGTCCGCCCGTCGCGGCTGGACAGCCGGACCGGGCCAAGGTCGGACAGCTGCTCCACCCGGTGCGTGACGAATCCGGTCTCCAGGGCGATCCGACCGACGTCGACCAGTTGGCGCAGCCGGGTGCCGATCGCCCCGCGTGCCGGCAACGCGTCGGCGGCACCCGGGGCGAAGATCGGATCGGCGGTGACCCGACGGACCGCCCAGGTGATCCGGGTGCCAGGCTGCTGGTCGGCCAGCTCGATCAGGTCGAGCAGGGTGTTGGCGGCCGAGTGTCCGGCGCCCACCACGACGGTGTGCCGGCCGGCATGTGCCGCCCGGTCGACGCCGAGCACATCGGGCAGGGCGAAGTCGAGATGTGCGGCTGCGGCCGGCTCGCCGAGCGCCGGCAGGCCCTCGCCACCCAGATGGTTGGGGGTGTCCCAGGTCCCCGACGCGTCGACGACGGCGCGGGCGAGCTGTTCGGTGCCGTCGGCCAGGCGGGCCACGAACGGCGCGTCGACGCGTCCGGGGCCGCGCAGCCGGTCGACGCCGAGCCGGGTGATCCCGGTGACCCGGGTGCCGTAGCGGATCCGGTCGGCCAGCACTGGCAGCTTCGCCAGCGGCAGCAGGTACTCCTCGATCAGTTCGGCCCCGGTCGGGTGGTGCCCGGGTTCGGGTACCGACCAGCCGGCGGCGTCGAGCAGTCGGCCGGCAACCGGGTCGATGTTGTCCCGCCAGCTGCTGAACAGCCGTACATGCTGCCAGTTGCGGATCGCGGCACCGGCGGCGGCGCCCGCTTCCAGCACCAGCGACGGGACCCGGTGCCCGGCGAGGTGGGCGGCGGCGGCCAGTCCCACCGGGCCGGCGCCGATCACGACCACGGGCAGTTGCCGGGCGACGTACTCGATGCTCATCTGTCTCCTCTCGACGTGGTGGCGGCCAGCCGAGACGGCAGCACGCAGCGGGGACGTCCGTGAGCCGGCCCGTCACCCCATCAGCTGAATCGATGCCTGTCGAGACAACGCATCATGCTGTACCGCGCCCTGAGCTCCGGCTAGGCGGACACGCTTCCAACGACCACCCCACCGCAGGCGTTCGCACACCGGGTCCGATTACCGACCGGTCACTTCGTCGCGACCATCACCCGTCGCGACCATCACCTGTCGCGACCGGGCCGGCGGCCGGCCGGATCCACGTCAGCGGCCGGTCGGGACGGATCCTCGTCGATGGCTGGCGGATAGGCGTACAGCTCGGTGAGCCGGGTCCGGGCGGCGTGCAACCGGTCGACCACGACCCGCATGAATCGGGTGGTCAGCTCCCGGCCCAGGGCGTCGTCCTGGCTGATCAACCGACGGGTACCGGCCGCGTCGAACTCGATCGTCAGGGTCTGGTCCACCGCCACCGCCCCGAACTCCCAGCGGTACGGCGGAAACAGCCACGACCAGCCCAGCACGCTCCCGGCTGCAACCGTCTCGATGTCGATCTCGCCACGGCCCGGCACCTGGAAGTTCAACACCACCTGCCCGGTCCGCAGCAGCCAGAACCGGTCCGCCGTCCGCCCCTGCTGGAAGATCTGCTGCCCGCTGTGCCGGACCCCGGGGCGCGCCTGGTACGACAGCCGCTCCAGCCAGGGCCGGGGCAGGTCGGCCAGGAACGGGTGGGCGTCGAGCAGATCGATGGTCCGGATCATCGCTCCTCCGTCCGCTCACGGACACGTACCACGGACATCCATCGCAGCCGACGGTCCGCCCTGGGCAACAGGGTCGGAGGTCCCGCCCGGGCGGGACGCAGTGCCCGTAGGTAAGCGGCGCAACGCCCCTGCCCCGCCGGACCGATCCGGACGAGAGTGGAACCGGGTGAGAGTGGAACCGAGTGAGGCGTGACGTGCGGAAAGGGTGGTGGGCGGCGATGAACGCCGGATGGATCAGGAACGGGCGGCCCGGTCCGCTGATGGCGGCCTGTCTGGAGGCCGCCGCCGCCGCGCCGTCGGTGCACAACAGCCAGCCGTGGCGGTTCCGACCGCACCCGACCGGCATCGAGGTGCTCGCCGACCGGCGCCGACAGGTCGACCTGGTTGACCCGGCCGGCCGGGAGTTGACCATCAGCGTCGGCGCCGCCGTGTTCAACCTGCGGGTGGCGATGCTGGCCCACGGTCGGATACCGGTGATGCGGCTGCTGCCCGAACCCGACGATCCGGACCTGCTGGCCCGGATCGCGGTAGGACCGCCGATCGAGACGGACGAGACGGTGCGGCTGCTCGCCCGGGCGGTAGCGCACCGGCGCACCAACCGACGCCCGTTCGCCGACCTGGCGGTGCCCGGCGAGGTGCTCGACGAACTCGTCGCCGCCGCCCGGACCGAGCACGGCTGGCTGGCCGTCGTCGACCCGATGATGCGCTCGTCGGTTCTGGCGCTGATCGGCACCGCCGAGGACCGCCGCCGGGTCGACCCGGCGTACTGGGCGGAGCTGGAACGGTGGACCCGGGACCGACCGGGCCGGCTCGACGGCGTACCGCCGCAGGCCTTCGGGCCCTGGCCGGTCCCCCGCACCGTGCCGGTGCGCGACTTCGGACTGGTCTGGCCGGCCCCACGACGGCGGGTCGCCGCGTTCGAGGAGGATCCGGTCCTCGCCGTTCTGTACACCGTCGGCGACAGCCCGCGGGACTGGTTGCGGGCCGGGCAGGCGCTGCAGCGGGTGCTGCTCACCGCGACGGTACGCGGCCTGGCCACCACGCTGCTGACCCAGCCGCTGGAGTTTCCCGAGCTGCGTGACCTGCTCGGCCGCCAGCAGGACGGACGGCGGGCGCAGGCGATCATCCGGATCGGCTACGGACCGCTGAGCCCACCGGTGCCCCGCCGGCCGCTCGCCGAGTTGCTCGAACCCGCGCCGGCCCAGGCGGTCGACGCGGTGGGGGTGGCCGGTGCCAGTTGACACGCGACCGATCGTCGATCCGGGCGTACCTGCCGCCGATCCCGGGCCAACGGTCGACCCGGGTGGGCTGGACGCCACCGAGGTCGCCCGGCGGGTTATCGAGTACGGGCCGAACGTCGTGCCGGGCGGGCCCGGCCGCGCCGGGCTGATCCGGCGGGTGGTTCGCCAACTGAGCGACCCGCTGGTCGTGCTGCTGCTCGCCGCTGGGGTGGTCACCACGGCACTCGCCGACTACCCGAACACGGTGGTGATCCTGCTCGTCGTGGTGGTGAACACCGGCATCGGGGTGGTGCAGGAGGTCCGGGCGGACCGGGCGATCGCTGCCCTGGACCGGCTGGCGGCACCGGTGGCCCGGGTGCTGCGCGACGGAGTCGACCGGGTCGTGCCGGCGGCTGAACTGGTGCCGGGCGACCTGGTGAAGATCACCGCAGGCGACATCGTCCCCGCCGACCTGCTCCTCACCGCCGCGACCCGGCTGCGCTGCGACGAGTCGACGTTGACCGGTGAGTCGGTGCCGGTGCGGCGCGACGACGGTGACGTGGCCCACGCCGGCACCGTCGTCGTCGCCGGCCGGGCGACCGGCACCGTCACCCGGACCGGCGCCGACAGCGCGTTGGGGCGGATCGCGGCGTTGATGCGGCGTACCCGCCCCGGGCCGACGCCGCTGCAGCTGCGGCTGACCCGGCTGAGCCGGGTGCTCGGGGCGACCGCCGTGCTGCTGTCCGGTCTGGTGTTCCTGATCGGCCTGGGCGGTGGGCGGCCGGTCGCCGAGCTGGCGGTCACCGCGGTGAGCCTGGTCGTCGCGGCGGTGCCCGAGTCGTTGCCGGCGGTCGTCACCCTCGCTCTGGCGCTCGGCGCGCACCGGATGGCCCGGGCCCGTGCGGTGCCACGGCGGCTGCCGGCGGTCGAGGCGCTCGGCTCGGTGACCGTCGTCGCCGCTGACAAGACCGGCACCGTCACCGAGGGACGGATGGCCGTGCAGCGGGTTGTCACCCCGGTCGCCGAGTACACCGTGGACGGGCTCGGCTACCGGCCGACCGGGCGGATCGTCCGCCGCAGCGTCGACGGCGCCGCCGGCGTGCCGGTCGGTGTCGCCCCGGACGACCTTCGGCAGCTGGCCCGCGCCGGGCTGCTGTGCAACGACGCGGAGCTGACCGCGCCGGACCGGGACGGCGACGCCGCAGACCGCGACGCGCAGTACGGCGGCACGGCGAACGGCAGCACGGCGAACGGCAGCACCCCGGACTGGCGGGCCGTCGGAGATCCGTTGGAGGCCGCGCTGGTCGCCTTCGCCGGCCGGACCGGTCTGGACGCCGACGAGATCCGCCGGGCCTGGCCCCGGGTCGCCGAGCACCCGTTCGACCAGACCCACCGTCGGATGACCACGGCGCACCGCACCTGTGACGGCCGGTACCTGCTCGTCTGCAAAGGCGCTCCGGAGACGGTGCTGACCGCTGAGGTCACCGACGCCGATCCCGGGCAGCTCACCGTACTGCTCGACCAGGCCCGACGCCTCGCCGACGCCGGGCTGCGGACCCTGGCGGTCGCGGCGTCGGTCGTTACGACCTTGCCCGACCTGGCCCACCCCGGCGGGTTGCGGCCGCTGGGGCTGCTCGGGATCGGTGACCCGGTACGGGCCGATGCCCCCGACGTGGCCCGGACCTTCGCCGCCGCCGGGATCCGGCTGCTGCTGGTCACCGGAGACCACCCGGGAACCGCCGCCGCCGTCGGCGGCCGGTTGGGGATCTGGTCCGCCGGTGACCCGGTCGCCACCGACCCGGCCGCTCCGGAGCAGGCGCGGGTGTTCGCCCGCATCCAGCCGGAGCAGAAGCTCGACGTGGTCGCCGCGCTGCAGGCCCAGGGACACGTGGTGGCGATGACCGGGGACGGGGTCAACGACGGCCCGGCGCTGCGCCGGGCCGACGTCGGGGTGGCGATGGGCGGCGGTACCGACGTCGCCCGGCAGGCGGCCGACCTGGTCCTGGTCGACGACCACCTCGGTACGGTCGCGGCCGCCGTCGGTGAAGGGCGGCGAATCTACGACAACGTCCGGCGGTTCCTGCGGTACGCGCTGGCCGGTGGGGTGGCCGAGCTCGCGGTCATGCTGCTCGGCCCGCTGTTCGGGCTGGCGCTGCCGCTGCTGCCCGGTCAGATTCTCTGGATCAACCTGCTCACCCATGGTGTGCCCGGCGTGGCGCTGGGCGCCGAACCGGCCGAGCCGGACGTGCTGCGTCGGCCACCCAGACCGCCCACCGAGTCGGTGCTCGGCGCCGGCCTGCTCACCGGGGTGCTCACCACCGGCGCGTTGATCACAGCGGTCACCCTGGCTGCCGGTGTCGCCGCGTACCACGCGGGCCGGCCCTGGCAGACGATGGTGTTCGTCACCCTCGGGCTGGCCCAGTTGGGCGTCGCGCTCGCGGTCCGGGCCCGCCGGGGCACGGCGACGGAAGGCCTCCAACGGGGTACGGCGGCGGCCGGCGGCCGGCGGCGGATGGCGAACCCGGCGTTGGTTTTCGCGGTGGCCGGGGCGGGTCTGCTGCAGCTCGCCGGGGTCTACCTCGGCCCGCTGCGCACGCTGCTGGGCACCGAGCCGCTGGCCCTGACCGAGTTGGCGGCCTGTGCCGCTGTCGCGGCACTGCCCGCACTGGTGTTACATCTGTCCCGGAGCGGGAACGGACGTGGTTCGGGTCCGGATTCCCCGCGTCCCGTCGGCCGCGAGCCGGCGGCGTAGCAGACCCTGACCAGGAGGCAGCAGATGGACGAGGCGACCACCAAGGGGACCAGCACCGGGACCGGGACCGGGATCGGAACCGGGACCAGCGTCGACACGGCGGTGACCGGCGCCGACGCCGCGACCGTCGACCGGCCGTTGGCCGCCGTGCTGGCCGAGGCCGCCGCGGCCGCCGGCTACGCGCCGTCGGTGCACAACACCCAGCCGTGGCACTGGCGGGTCCGGCCGGACAGTCTGGAGCTGCGCGCAGCCCGGGACCGGCAGTTGCCGGCCACCGATCCGGACCGCCGGTTGCTGATCCTCAGCTGCGGTGCCGCGCTGCACCACGCGAGGATCGCGCTCGCCGCCCAGGGTTGGACGGCCCAGGTGCAGCGGTTGCCGGACCCGGCCGAGGAGGATCTGCTGGCGGTGCTGCGACCCACCGAACGGATCGCGATCCAGCCCGACACCGTCCGGATGTTCCAGGCGATGCAGGTGCGACACACCGACCGCCGGCCGGTCAGCGACGAGCCGCTGCCGGTCGCGGCGGTCACCGCGATCACCGCCGCCGCCGGAGCCGGCGTCCAGCTGCAGATCCTCTCCTCCGACCAGGTGATGCTGCTCGCCGCGGCGGCCAGCCGGGCGGAGGAGGTCGAGTCGGAGGACCCGCAGATCCGCAGCGAGCTCGACTACTGGACCGGGCTGGGCACCCCGCCCGGCACCGGACTGCCCGACGAGGTCCTGCCGGAACGCGCCGCGCAGACCACGGTGCCCGGACGCGACTTCGGCCGGGCCGGCACTCTGCCGGTCGGCGGCGGGCACGACCGGGCTGCCGTCTACGCCCTGCTCTTCGGTGACGACGACGAACCGGCGTCCTGGCTGGCCGCCGGCGAGGCGCTCTCCTCGGCCTGGCTGACCGCGACCGAGCTGGGCATTTCGGTGGTGCCGCTGAGCGGGGCGGTCGAGGTGGCCGCCACCCGGCAGACCTTGCGGCACATCCTCGCCGGGCTCGGCTACCCGTACCTGGTGCTACGGCTCGGCATCGCCAGCCCGGACCACGCCGGCCCGCCGCACCCGCCGAGGATGCCGGCGGCGCAGCTGGTGGACACCAGTGCGGTGGACACCGCGAAACCCCACGCCACCGACCCCGAGGAGGGCTGATGAATCCCGAGGGACCGGTACTGGTCGGTGTCGACGGTTCCAAGGCCGCAGTGCAGGCCGCCCGGCTGGCCGCCCGGGAGGCCGCGATGCGACGGCGCCCGCTGCGGATCGTGCACGCCTTCGTCTGGCCGGCGTTGCAGGCACCGATGGCGTTGGCGCCAGCGGTGCCGCCGGAGGGTGAGGTCGAACGGTACACCCGGGAGATCGTCGACGAGGCGGCCCAGGCGGCGGCCGACGAAGCGCCGCAGCTCGAGATCGCCACCCAGGTGGTCGACGGGGCCGCCACCGTTGTCCTGCTGGCCGAGGCCCGCTCCGCCGCGCTGGTCGTCCTCGGCGACCACGGGTTCGGACCGATCTCCGGTGCGCTGATCGGCTCGGTCGCCTCCCAGGTGGCGACCCACGCCGACGGTCCGGTGCTGGTGGCCCGGGGCGACTGTGACCGCAGCGGTCCGGTGATCGTCGGGGTGGACGGCTCCGAGCTGTCCGCACAGGCCGTCGAGTTCGCCGCCGAGGCGGCCGACCTGCGCGGTACGGAGCTGCTCGCGGTCCACACCTGGACCCACCCGCCGTCGATCGGCCCGGGTGACATGCAGCCGCTGGTCTACGACGCGGCGGCGCTGCAGGCGGAGGAGGAGGCGCTGCTCGCCGAGTCGGTGGCCGGGGTCCGCGAGCGGCATCCCGACCTGACCGTACGGCAGTTGTCGGTCCAGGGTCGGGCGACCAAGGTGCTGACCGAGGAGTCGGCCCGGGGTCAGCTGCTGGTGGTCGGCGCCCGCGGGCGGGGCGGGTTCACCGGGCTGCTGCTCGGCTCGGTGAGCAACGCCCTGCTGTACCGCAGTCAGTGTCCGCTGGTCGTCATCCGGCCGGCCCGGCACTGAGCGGGCCCGGACCGACGGGCGGCGAGCCGAGCCGGTCCGGCGACGGGCCGGTTAGCATCGTCGCTGTGAGCGCCGCGATCCCCCCGCCGGACGAGCACCGCGACGTGCCGTCGCTCGGGCTGACCCCGCTGTCCCGGGTCCGACTGGACCAGCTGCTGCAGGAGATGCTCGACCGGGTCGGCGAGGTCGTCACCAGTCGGGAACGGCTCCGCGCGTTGCTCGACGCGGTGGTCGGCATCGGCACCGACCTGGAGCTGCACAGCACTCTGCGGCGCATTATCGAGGCGGCGTGCGGGCTGGCCGGCGCGCGGTACGGCGCCCTCGGGGTGATCGGCCCGGACCGCCAGCTGGTCGATTTCGTCACCCACGGCATCGACCCGCAAACGCACGCCGCGATCGGTGACCTGCCGCACGGTCGCGGTGTTCTCGGCCTGCTCATCGACGATCCGGCACCGGTCCGGATGCCGGACATCACCAAGCACCCCCGGTCGTACGGGTTTCCGCCGCACCATCCGCCGATGCACAGCTTCCTCGGGGTGCCGCTGCGCATCCGCGACCAGGTGTTCGGCAACCTGTACCTGGCCGAGAAGCAGGGTGCGGCCGAGTTCACCGAGGACGACGAGGAGATCGTGACGGCGCTGGCCGCCGCCGCCGGCGTGGCGATCGAGAACGCCCGGCTGTACGAGTTGGCCAACCGGCGCGAACGTTGGCTGGCCGCCACCGCGGAGATCACCGGGGTGCTGCTCGGCACGGTGCGGCGCACCGACGCGCTGACCCTGGTGGCCCGGCGGGCGCGCGAGGTGGCCGAGGCAGAGATGGTCCTGGTCCTGGTCAACGACGACGAGGCGGCCCAGTTCACGGTCGAGGTGGTGGACGTACCAGAGGGGTCGACCTCCGGGCTGGTCGGCGCGGTACTGCCGGCCGGTGAAACCAGCTTCGCCGGCGCGATCACCAGCGGTGATCCGATCATGGTGGAAAGCCTGGCTAAGGCCGCGCCGTGGCCGGTGCCGGTCACCGCCGGACCGGCGGTGATCTCTCCCCTGACGGTCGCGGAGACGCTGCACGGCGTGCTGGTGGTGGCGCACCGGGCAGATGCCGCCGGGCCGACCGACGGGGACGCGCCGCTGCTGGCCAGCTTCGCCGGTCAGGCGGCGCTGGCCATCGAGCGGGCCCGGGCGCAGGAGGAACGCGAGCTGCTGGTGGTGCTGGAGGACCGGGAACGGATTGCCCGCGACCTGCACGACGTGGTGATCCAGCGGCTGTTCGCCACCGGGCTGCAGTTGCAGAGCGCGATGCCGCTGTGCAGTGGCCGGCCGGAGATCGGAAAACGGATCAACACCGCCGTCGACGATCTGGACTCCACCATCCGGGACATCCGCCGGGCGATCTTCGAGCTGCGTACGCCGATGAGCGCGGCGCTGCGCACCGAGTTGCGCGAGGCGGTCGACCTGGCCGCCGACGGGTTGGGCTTCCGGCCCGCCCTGCAGCTGGACGGGCCGGTGGACAGCGCCGTACCGGACCAGATCCGTCCGGACCTGCTGGCGGTGCTACGAGAGGCGCTGTCCAATGTGGTACGGCATGCCCGGGCGAGTCAGGTGGCGGTACGGGTGTCGGCACTCGAAGGTGAACTCGCGCTGACGGTGACCGATGACGGGATCGGGGTGGACCCGGCCGCCGCCCGGGGCGGGCTGGTCAACATGCGAGAACGTGCCGAGCAGCGCGGCGGAGCCTTCTCGGTGGCCGCCGGGGATCCCGGCGGCACCATCCTTACCTGGAAGGTCCCGCTACGGGACTGACCTGACCCGGCATGGTCCCGCTACGGGACTGATCTGACCCGGCACGGTCCCGCTACGGGACTGATCTGACCCGGCACGGTCCCGCTACGGGACTGACCTGGCCGAGGGTCAGTGACGCGGGCCGAGCAGCCGGGTGGCGAGCACCGCCGCCTGGGTCCGCCGTTCCAGGCCGAGCTTGGCGAGCAGACTGGAGACGTAGTTCTTCACGGTCTTCTCGGCAAGGAACATCTTGCCGGCGATCTCCCGGTTGGTCAGCCCTTCGGCGACGTACTCCAGGATCCGGCGTTCCTGCTCGGTGAGCGACTTCAGCTCGTGCGGCTCCTCGACCCCGCTGCGGATTCGCTCCAGCACCCGGCGGGTCACCGCCGGGTCGAGCAGCGACTGGCCGGCCGCCACCCGGCGCACCGCGTCCACCAGGTCGGTGCCCCGGATCTGCTTGAGCACGTAGCCGGCTGCACCGGCCATGATCGCGGCGAAGAGCGCTTCGTCGTCCTCGTACGAGGTGAGGATGAGCCCGTTGATGGACGAGTCGACGGCCCGCACGTCGCGGCAGACGTCGATGCCGTTGCCGTCCGGCAGTCGAGCGTCGAGAATCGCCACGTCCGGGCGCAGCGCCGGGATGCGCCGGGCCGCCTCCTGCGCGGACCCGGACTCGCCGATCACCTCGATGTCGCCGCTGCTCTGCAGCAGGTCGGCAAGGCCACGGCGGACGACCTCATGGTCGTCGAGCAGGAAGACGCGGATCATCCCCTGTTTCTACCCTGTCGCGGGGCGCGGCGGCCAGGGACCAAAGTCCCGGGCACCGGGACCGGACGGGCCGGACGGGACCGGGTGCCGGTGGCGGTGGGGCCCGGCAGGTGACGGTGGGGCGCGGCAGGCGAGACGGACGGGCCCGGTGGCCCGGGAGGATCCGGGACGTAGGACCCTGCCGGCGCCGGCCCGGACCGGGCACCGTGTAGTCATGCTGACCACCACGTTCACCATGGCCCAGCTGCGTACCGCGGTGACCGCGGCGGTCCGCGCCCCGTCGCTGCACAACAGCCAGCCGTGGCGGTTCCGGCTGGTCGACGGCGCGATCGAGCTCCGGCTCGACCCGGACCGGCTGCTCACCGCCTGCGATCCGACCGGCTGGGCCGCCCGGATCGGCTGCGGGGCCGCCCTGTTCAATCTACGGCTCGCCCTGGTCGCCGCCGGCACACCGGCCGAGGTCCGGCTCCGCCCCGAGCCGGCCGACCCGTGGCTGCTGGCCCGGCTGGTGCCCGGACCGCCGCGGCCGGCCACGCCGGCCGAGTCCCGGCTGTACGCCGCGGTGCCACGCCGGCACAGCAACCGGCTGCCGTTGCGGCCGGACCCGGTGCCGCCGCCGGAGCGGCGGCGGCTGATCGAGGCGGCCCGGGCCGAGGGCGGCTGGCTGGAGCTGGTGGTCGGCTCAACCGCCGTCACCGCCGTAGCGGAGATCGCCACCAGCGCCAACCGGGTGCTCGACCGGGATCCCGGGTACCGGGCGGAAGTGGCCCGGTGGACCCGGCACTTCCCGGCACCGGACGGGGTGCCGGCGGCCGCCGGTGGACCGGTCGCGGAGCCGCACGACCTACTTCCCCGACGACCGTTCGGCAGTACCCGCCGCGCCCCGGGACGCGATTTCGAGTCCGAACCGCTGGTGGCGGTGCTCGGCGCGACCGGCAACACGCCGAGCGACCAGCTGACCGCCGGGCAGGCGCTGCAGCGGGTGCTGTTGGCAGCCACCGACGCCGGCCTGGCGGCATCGATGCTGTCCCAGCCGATCGAGGTCGCTCAGGCCCGCGAGCAGCTCCGGCTGGCGCTCGGACGGTTCGGAACACCACAAATGGTCATCAGGATCGGATACGGTCAGCCCGGCCGACCGACGCCACGTCGGGATCCGGCCGACGTGATCGACACGGTCCGGGAGGAACGATGAGTGACCCGATCGTCGCAGGGGTGGACGGATCACCGGCCAGCCTGTGCGCCGCCCGACACGCCGCCGAGGCCGCGGTCCGGCACGGCGCGCCGTTGGTGCTGGTCCACGGCTATCTGCACGCCTTCGGGTACGGGATCCCGATCAATCCGTACGACGGCGAACTGCCCGGGCCGAACGAGGAAGGTGAGCGGATGCTCGCCGAGACCGCCGCGCAGCTGCGCGCCGAGCGGCCCGGCATCACGGTGCAGACCCGGCAGGTGGCGGCCGGCGGGGCACCGACGTTGATCGAGGAGTCCCGGCACGCGGAGCTCGTGGTGGTCGGCAGTCGGGGCCTCGGCGGTTTCACCGGACTGCTGCTCGGCTCGGTCAGTTCACAGGTGGCCGGGCACGCGCACTCCCCGGTGCTGGTGGTCCGACCACCGGACGCGCCGGTCGAGGCGGAGGGCCCGGTGCTGGTCGGCGTCGACGGGTCGGCGCACGCGGAGCAGGCCCTGCACGCCGCGGCCGACGAAGCCGCCGCGCGCCGGGTCGGGCTGGCTGTACTCCACGTGTGGTGGCCGAGTCCGATGCGGGACAGCACCGAAGTCGCGGCGCCGGCCGACAGTGCCCGCCGGGAGGCCGACGAACTGCTCGACGCCGCGGTCGCCGCCGTCCGGCGACGCCATCCGGACCTGCCTATCGAGCAGCGGCCGTTGGAAGGGGTCGAGGCGGACGCGGTGATGGTCGAGGCGAGCCGCAAGGCAGGTCTGGTGGTGGTCGGTTCCCGCGGTCGGGGTGGCTTCACCGGGCTGCTGCTCGGCTCGGTCAGCCAGACGCTGGTGCACCACGCGCACTGCCCGGTGCTGGTGGCCCGCCCGCATTCGCACCGCTGACCGGCCCGCCAGCCGGGTCGGATGTCCCGGCCGCCCGGTCAGACGGTGTAACGCAGGATCGCACCGATGCCGTCGGGCACCTGGTCGGCGAGCTTGTCCGGCACCACCACAAGTCGGGCGCCGCCGGCGAGGGCGGCCCGCACGGCGGCGTCACCCAGCGGCACCTCGACGGGGTCCGTCACTCCGAAGACGGCCACCGCGCCGGCCGTGGCACCCACCTGGTCGGGCTGCGGACCGGCGTACGCCGAACGGGTCGTCAGCTGCGGACCGTCGACCAGCAGCAGGGTGTCGACCTGGCGACGGGCCAGCGTCGCGAGGGTGTCCGACGCCCCACCGGCGGCCCGGTCGGCCTGGCCGATCTCCCGCCGGTACGCCGCCACGGCGGCGGCCACGTCCGCGTCGGCGATGTCTTCCACCACGTCGACGGCCTGTTCGACCGCAGCGTCGGTGGTGTCGTAGGCGCCCTGCACCTCGTGCAGCAGTTCGGCGACCCGGGTCGGCGACTTGTCCCGCAGGAACTGCACCGCCCGGACGTCCCCGGTGACCACGACCGCCCGCGGGCGGACCTCGTCGACCAGTTCGGTGAGCCGCTCGGCCACCAGCGTCGCGTTGGCCTCCCACCGGTCCTCGGCCCGCTGCTGGTACCGCCGCTGGGACCAGCCACCCGGATGCGACCGGGTGATGTGCAACGTCTCCCCGGCGACCGTCTCGGTCACCTCCACACCGTCCGGCTGCAGGGCGACGATCTCGGCACCGACCCGGTCGGTCGCCACCACCAGCACGGGCAGCTGCCGCTGCTCCCAGCGCAGCAGCGGCAGCAGGTGCG
Source organism: Solwaraspora sp. WMMD792 (assembly GCF_029626105.1). Taxonomy (NCBI): domain Bacteria; kingdom Bacillati; phylum Actinomycetota; class Actinomycetes; order Micromonosporales; family Micromonosporaceae; genus Solwaraspora; species Solwaraspora sp. WMMD792. Next base: position 1,278,568 of record NZ_JARUBH010000009.1, on the reverse strand, counting down.
CGACCGGACCGTAGCTGGCGATCTCCCGCTCCGGTGGTTCCGGCAGTTGGCGTACCAGCCGCACCCGGTCGGCGTCGGCGACCACCACCAGGGTGTCGCCGTCGGGATGGGCCCGCCCGGTCAGCCCACCGATCACGTCGAGCAGGTGGTCGGGCGCGCCTGCCTCGGCCAACCGCCGACGGGCCGCCCGCCAGCGCAGTTGGACCTGCTCGGGGGTGTCTGGGGCCCGGCCGCTGGTGTCCAGGTAGAGCGACACGAACGGGCCGGGGGCGGTGGCCAGGTCGGCAAGGGCGGTATGGGTCATGGTCGAAGTCACCGTTGGTCCTTCCCTTCGTCGTACGGGTCGGTCACGTCGTGACTTCGCGGTACCCGGTCGCCGGCCCGGCTACTCCCCCGCCGCGCCGCTGGCGACCGTGAGTGGCCGATGGGTCAGTGCCCGCGCGGGTCAGTGCCCGCGGCCGAACGCGTCGACCAGGCCCCAGCGGCCGGGGATGTCCAGCAGCTCGATCCGGCCGATGTCGCGCGGTAGGTGCGGGCGGACGATCAGGTGTTCACCCTTGGGGTCCAGGCCGAGCATGGAGCGCAGGAACATCAGTACCGCCCCGGCCGACCAGGCGTGCGGGCTGCAGGCAGCCGGAAACTGCACCGGGTACTTGGTCAACGCCCGGTCGTATCCGGTGAACGCGCCGGGCAGCCGGCCGTCGAAGAACTGCGCGGCCTCGATCATGGCTCCGGCGACCTTGGCCGCCTCCTCGTCGAAGCCGTAGCGACGCATCCCGCATGCGATGAGCGAGTTGTCGAACGGCCAGATCGTGCCGTTGTGGTAGCCGACCGGGCTGTACCGCCCGTCGCCCTCGGCGAGGGTACGGATGCCCCAACCGGAGAACAATCGCCGGCTCATCAGGTGGTCGACGACGTGCCGGGCCTTGTCCCGATCGGCGATGCCGCTCCACAGCAGGTGCCCCATGTTCGAGGCGCAGGCGTCGATCAGGTTGCCGTCGGCGTCCATGCCGAGCGCGTAGTACCGGCCGTCGGGGATCCAGAATTCCTGGTTGAACCGACGCTTGAGCTCGGCCGCCTCGCGTTCCAGTCGGTCGGCGTACGCCGCATCGCCCCAGAAGCGGCGGGCCAGCCGGGCGCCGCGCCGTTTCGCGTCGTAGGCGTAGCCCTGCAGTTCGCAGGTTGCCCGGGGGCCGACCGGCAGCCGGCCGTCGCGGTAGGAGATGGCGTCGGCGGAGTCCTTCCACCCCTGGTTCTGCACCCCGAGGCGTTCGTTGCGGCAGGCGTACCAGATGTATCCGTCGCCCATGATGTTGCCGTACGCGTCGATCCAGTCCAGGGCGAGCCGGGCATGGAACTCGAGTTCCCGGACCAGGTCCGCGTCGCCGGTCCACCGTTCGTACTCGTCGAGCAGGACGACGAACAGCGGGGTGGTGTCGGCGCCGCCGTAGTAGGGGCAGGCGGCGATTTCCTCGTAGCCGGCGCGTTCGCCGTATCGGAACTCCTGCAGAATCTTGCCCGGTTCCTCCTCGGCGAAGTCGTCGAGCCGGCTGCCCTGCGCGTCGGCGAGGGTGTGCAGCACACCGGGGGTGAGCTGCGGGGCGAAGGGCAGTGCCTGCAGACAGGTGATGAGCCCGTCCCGGCCGAAGTTGCCCATCAGCCAGGGCAGCCCGGCGGCGAAGATCATCTCGCCCCGGGTGTTCCCCCGGAACCGCAGTGCGGCCAGGTCGGTGAGGCTGCGGCGGTACGCCTGGTCGAGGCTCGCCGAGTCGCAGGTGAGGGTCGGCGCGTCGGCCAGCCATTCGTCGAGCGCCTTGCCCATCTCCACCTTGGCAGGGGTGTCGTAGGTGGGCACCGCCTCCCGGATGTCCCGCCCTTCGGCTCCCCGGCTCCAGAGCACCACCTGGAGTGTGGTGTTCCAGGCGTCGTGCGGCCCCACCTGGATCTCGAAGGTCATGCCGTGGTCGTCGATAGCGGCGTCGGCGCTGCTGCAGATGACGACCTCGCGTCGCTGGTTGTCCCGCTGGTAGAGCAGGTGCAGCGTGCCTTCTTCGACGGCGACCGAGAGCTTGCCCTTCTTCTGTACGTCGGCGATTTCGGTGATGTCTGCGAAGTCGGTGCCGATGTCGAGACGAATCCGTAGGTCTACCGGCACTTCCTGGTGGTTGAGGACGGTGAGCTGCTCCAGGAACAGGCCGCCGCCGACCGACCGCTGCCGGATCACCGAGAGGTTGGCGTCCACGTAGTGGGTCGGCTCGCCGGGCACCAGGAAGTACCGCGACTCGAAGTACTGCAGGTCGTCGACCGACAGGGCGGTCAGCCCTTCGCCGTTCACGGTGAGATCCCAGGTGGAGAGCACCCGCATGTCGAACGCGAAGAGTCCGGTCGGCAGTTCAGCCGACGGCAGGATGTCCCCCCGACCGTCGCTGATCATGAACATCATGCCGTCGAGGATGCTGGTGTAGCTCAGGTTCTTCACCGTGCTCTCCCCCAGCCCTCGGCCAGCTGCCGGGGGTGACGGGCGCCGACGGTGTCGGGCAGCAGCCATTCGAAGGCCGGCACCTTGGTGAAGTCGCCTTCGATGGTGATCGCGTACCGGACGAACGCCGAGGACAACCGGTCCTCGCCGCGCAGCAGCCGCTCGAACAGCGGGCCGTCGACGACGGCGACGCAGTCCGCGTCGGCGCCGGACCGCTCAGCCTGTACGCCGCCGGCCACGAAGCGCAGCAGCCACTGCTCGGTGTGGTCGCGGTACCGCACGTCGAACCGCACCGTGCCGTCGATCGTCGGCGGTATCCGGGGAGCGCGTTCGTCGAGACCGGCGAAGAAGGCCTCCGTGGTCGCTGACAATCCGCCACCTCCGTCGTCCGCTACTAAGCGAGCTTCCCGGCTGGGCCGTCGGGGTGCAGGCGGTTGCGCCGAGAATCACCCGGCCGGGTGCCGGACCGAGATCACCGCAGTCCGTTCGGGTGTCCGGGTTCCGGCCGGCGGACATGTTGACTTGATCGGCGCATGTCAATACCCTGCGAGGAAAGCGCTTTCTCCTGCCACGGCAGACCTGCCGTGGTCCGTCCCCGGAGGTATCGCACAAGATGACCAGAAGCACCGCCGCCCCCGTCGGCACCCGCCAACGCCGGCGGATGGCGATCCTCGCCGGCGCCACCGCCGCGATCACCGCCGCCGCCATCGGCGCGATCGGCGTCACCACCGCGTCGGCCGCCACCGTCGACACCAACGCCACCTACGTGTTCGTCAACCGGCACAGCAACAAGGCGATGGACGTCTACAACTGGGCCACCAACGACGGCGCCGAGATCCGCCAGTGGGCCCGCAACGACCAGGCCGTCCAGCAGTGGCGCTTCGTCGACGCCGGCAGCGGATACTACAAGATCCGCTCCGTGCACAGCGGCAAGTACCTCGAACTACCCGACGCCAACGACGGCACCCGGCTGGTGCAGAACTCCGACAACGGCACCACCCGCCAGCACTTCCGCCTCGCCGACTCCGACAGCGGATACGTCCGCTTCGTCAACCGGCACAGCAACAAGGTGATCGACGTCTGGGAGTGGTCCACCGCCGACGGCGGCTACCTCGCCGGATACAGCGACCTCAACGGCTGGAACCAGCAGTGGCAGCTGAACACCGTCGGCGGCGGCAACCCCGACCCGACCCCGCCGCCGGGTCCGACCCCGACCGGCATGGTCGGCTGGGCCACCCAGAACGGCGGCACCACCGGCGGCGGCAACGCCGGCACCACCACCGTCACCACCGCCGCCGCCCTCGAATCCGCCGTCGGCTCCTCCAGCGCCGCCGTCATCCGCGTCTCCGGCACCATCAACTGCTCCGGCATGCTCCGCGTCCGCTCCAACAAGACCATCCTCGGCGCCGGCACCTCCGCCACCATCTCCGGCTGCGGCCTCAACATCAACGGCGACCGCAACGTCATCATCCGCAACATCAACTTCCGCAACTGGAACGACGACGCCATCAACGTCCAGGAATCCGCCACCAACATCTGGATCGACCACAACAGCTTCACCAACGGCTACGACGGCGCCGTCGACATCAAACGCGGCTCCGACTTCATCACCGTCTCCTGGAACCGCGTCTTCGGCCACGACAAGTCCATGCTCCTCGGCCATTCCGACAGCAACGCCGGCCAGGACGTCGGCCGCCTGCGCGTCACCTACCACCACAACTGGTTCGACGGCTCCGGCACCCGTCATCCGCGGGTCCGGTTCGGCAACCCCGTCCACGTGTTCAACAACTACTACTACAACAACGAGTACGGCGTCGCCTCCACTATGGATGCAGGTGTCCTCGTCGAGGGCAACTACTTCGAGAACGTCGACGACCCGACCCTGGTCGGCTACGCCGCCTCGGACCCCGGCGACCTCGTGCAGCGCAACAACCACTTCGTCAACTCCGGTAGCCCGCAGTCGGCAGGCAGCACGGCGGGCATCCCGTACGGCTACACGCTGACCACCGCGAGTCAGGTCAAGTCCGTCGTCACCAACGGCGCCGGCACCGGCAAGATCGGTCTCTGATCGTCCGGCGGCAGGGACGGCCGGTCCGCACCACCGACCGTCCCTGCCGCCAGCAACCGGCAGGGCGCCACGAAGCCCCATTGACAAAGATCAGTTTCGATGTGATCCTCGGGTGGGACGACTTCGGGAGCCGACAGCTACGGCGGGGAGCAGGGCAACTCTCCGCAGGACCGTGCTGAGTAGCGACGGCCACGCGCCCCTTGCGGGCAATCATCCGTGCTTTCCTAACGCGCCGCTCCGGCGCGCACCAACCGATGTTGGAGTCCGTAATGCCCACTCTCACCACCGCCGGTCGCCGACCGCTGGGGCTGTACGCCCTGGTCGTCGCCGTCACCGCCGGGTTGCTACTGACCACGGCGCTGGCCAACGTCGCCTCGGCGCATGGTTCGGTCGTCAGCCCCGCGTCCCGCACGTACGGCTGCTTCGAGCGCTGGGGCGACCGCCACATGGCGCCGGAAATGGCCACCGAGGACCCGATGTGTTACCAGGCCTGGCAAGCAGACCCCCAAGCCATGTGGAACTGGAACGGCCTCTTCCGCGAAGGCGTCGGCGGCAACCACCAGGGCGCTATTCCGGACGGTCAGCTCTGCAGCGCCGGACGCACCCAGAACGGCCGCTACAACGCGATGGACACCATCGGCAACTGGCAGGCCACGTCGATCAACAACTCGTTCAACGTCCGACTGTTCGACGGGGCCAGCCACGGTGCCGACTACATCCGGGTGTACGTGACCCGGCAGGGCTTCAACCCGATCAGCCAGGCACTGGGCTGGGGCGACCTGGAGCTCGTCGCCCAGATCGGCAACACGCCAGCGTCGCAGTGGCAGAGCGTCCCCGACGGGGTGCAGATCGACATCCCGGCGACCGCGCCCGGCCGCTCCGGCCGGCACATGGTCTACACCATCTGGCAGGCCAGCCACTTCGACCAGTCCTACTACTTCTGCAGCGACGTGAACTTCGGCGGCAGCAACCCGCCGCCGACCACCGCCCCACCGACCACGCCGCCGCCGACCACCGCTCCGCCGACGACCCCACCGCCGACCACGCCGCCGCCCAGTTCGGCCGGCTGCACCGCGACCTACAGCGTCGCCTCGACCTGGTCCGGTGGCTTCCAGGGTGACGTACGGGTGACCGCCGGCTCGTCGGCGATCAGTGGCTGGACGGTGACGCTGAACTACCCCAGTGGGCAGACCGTGCAGCAGGCGTGGAACGCCACCGTCTCGGCCAGCGGCTCGACGGTGACCGCCCGCAACGTCAGCTACAACGGCAGCCTCGCCGCCGGAGCCAGCACCAACTTCGGCTTCATCGGCGGGACCTCCGGCGGTACGCCGTCGGTGACCTGCACCGCCTCCTGACCTGACAACCTGACCTGACGGTCAACTGGCGACGGCGGTGTGGTGTCGCGGATCCGCGACACCACACCGCCGTCGCCGCATTTCAGGCAAGATCGACATCGGTCGAGGGAGGTTGACCACATTACACGTTGGAAACAGTAGGTAACACGGGCATGATTGTCTGCGACCGTCGGCGTCGATACAGTCGTAGCTTCCCGAGGCCGGGAAGCACCAGGTCACCGCCGGTCATCCGGACCAGCCATGTGCTCCGGAGTGGACCCGACCGCGCCGGAAGCCGGTAGCGCAGGGAGGATCAGCCATGCCAGGAGTCGTCCGCGCCGCCATCGTCCAGACCACGTGGACAGGCGACAAGGAATCCATGATCAAAGCGCACGAGGAGTACGTCCGGCAGGCCGCCGCCCAGGGCGCGAAGGTGATCTGCTTCCAGGAGTTGTTCTACGGGCCGTACTTCTGCCAGGTCCAGGAGAGCGAGTACTACGCCTACGCCGAGTCGATCCCCGGGCCGACCACCGAACGGTTCGCCGCACTCGCCGCCGAGCACAACATGGTGATGGTGCTGCCGATGTACGAACGCGAGCAGGCCGGACTCCTCTACAACACCGCCGCTGTGATCGACGCCGACGGCAGCTACCTGGGCAAGTTCCGCAAGACCCACATCCCCAACGTCAAGGGCTTCTGGGAGAAGTTCTACTTCCGCCCCGGCAACCTCGGCTACCCGGTCTTCGACACCGCCGTCGGACGGATCGGCGTCTACATCTGCTACGACCGGCACTTCCCGGAAGGCTGGCGGGCACTGGGCCTGGCCGGCGCGCAGATCGTGTTCAACCCGTCGGCGACCAGCCGCAGCCTGTCGTCGTACCTGTGGAAGCTGGAGCAGCCGGCGGCGGCGGTGGCCAACGAGTACTTCATCGCCGCGATCAACCGGGTCGGCGTCGAGGCCGACTACGGCGACAACGACTTCTACGGCACCTCCTACTTCGTCGACCCGGAAGGCAAGTTCGTCGGCGACACCGGCGACCCGTACCAGCCGGAATTGATCGTCCGCGACCTCGACCTCGACCTGATCGAGACGGTCCGCAACCGGTGGGCCTTCTACCGCGACCGCCGCCCGGACGCCTACGGCGACCTGGTCCAGCCCTGATCGGCCCTGATCCGGCGGAAGGAACCACGCAGATGGCACTGCTGATCACCGGCGGCACCGTCGTCGGACCCACCGGACCGTACGCCGCCGACGTGCTCGTCGACGGCGAGACGATCGCCGCCCTCCACGCCCCCGGCACCGGGCCGGCCGACGGCGTCGACGTCCTCGACGCCAGCGGCAAGTACGTCATCCCCGGCGGCGTCGACGTGCACACCCACATGGAGCTGCCGTTCGGTGGCACGTTCGCCTCCGACACCTTCGACACCGGTACGAAGGCCGCCGCCTTCGGCGGCACCACCACGATCATCGACTTCGCGGTGCAGCGCGCCGGTGAGGTGGTCGGCGACGGGCTGGCCGCCTGGCACGCCAAGGCCGACGGCAACTGCCACGTCGACTACGGCTTCCACATGATCATCGGCGGGGTGGACGACGAGTCACTCAAGGCGATGGACTCCCTGGTCGCCACCGAGGGGATCACCAGCTTCAAGCTGTTCATGGCGTACCCGGGGGTGTTCTACAGCGACGACGGGCAGATCCTGCGGGCCATGCAGAAGGCCCGCGACAACGGCGCGATGATCATGATGCACGCCGAGAACGGCATCGCCATCGACGTGCTCATCGGCCAGGCCCTCGCCCGGGGTGAGACCGACCCGATCCACCACGGGCTGACCCGCCCGGCCGCGTTGGAGGCCGAGGCGACCAGCCGGGCCATCGCGCTGGCCGGGGTCGCCGCCGACTGCCCGCTCTACATCGTGCACCTGTCGGCCAGCGAAGCCCTCGCCGCCGTCGCGTCCGCCCGCGACACCGGCCGCAACGTCTTCGCCGAAACCTGCCCGCAGTACCTCTACCTGACCCTGGAGGACCAGCTCGGCGCGCCCGGCTTCGAAGGCGCCAAATGGGTCTGCTCCACGCCGCTGCGCAGCAAGCACGAACCCCACCGCGCCGACCTGTGGCGGGGGCTGCGCACCAACGACCTGGCGGTGGTCTCCACCGACCACTGCCCGTTCTGCTTCAAGGACCAGAAGGAACTCGGCCTCGGCGACTTCTCCAAGATCCCCAACGGGATCGGCGGCGTCGAACACCGGGTAGACCTGGTCTACCAGGGCGTCGTCGACGGCCAACTGTCCCTGGCCCGCTGGGTGGAGACGATCGCCACCACCCCGGCCCGGATGTTCGGCCTCTACCCCCGTAAGGGCGTCATCGCCCCCGGCTCCGACGCCGACATCGTCGTCTACGACCCGGCCGGGCGGACCACCATCTCGGCGGCCACCCACCACATGAACATGGACCACTCGGCGTACGAAGGGTTCGAGATCACCGGCAAGGTCGACACCGTACTGTCGCGCGGCACCGTCCTGGTCAGCGGCGACGGCACCTACCACGGCCACGCCGGCCACGGCCGCTACCTGCGCCGCGGCCTGTCGGACTACCTGATCTGACGAGCCTGTCGGACTACCTGATCTCAAAGGGGGTACGCCAGATGGACTTCGGCGTCGTGTTCCAGTGTGACCCGCCCGGCCGCGAGCTAGTGTCCCTGGCCCAGCAGGCCGAGCAGGCCGGCTTCAGCCACGTGTGGACGTTCGACTCGCACGTGCTGTGGCAGGAGCCGTTCGTCATCTACAGCCAGATCCTCGCCGCCACCTCGTCGGTGACGGTCGGCCCGATGGTGACCAACCCCAGCACCCGGGACTGGACCGTCACCGCGTCGACGTTCGCCACCCTCAACGAGATGTACGGCAACCGTACGGTCTGCGGCATCGGCCGGGGCGACTCGGCGGTCCGGGTCCTCGGCGCCCGCCCCACCACCCTCGCCGAGCTGCGCGAATGCGTCACCGTCATCCGCGACCTGGCCGCCGGGCGGACCGTACGCTACCGCGACCGGGACATCACCCTGCCGTGGGTCGACGACGGGGCGCTGGAGGTGTGGGTCGCCGCGTACGGGCCGAAGGCGCTCGCCCTGGCCGGCGAGGTCGGCGACGGCTACATCCTGCAGCTCGCCGACCCGGACATCGCCGCCTGGATGATCGGCGCGGTCCGGGCCGCCGCCGAACGCGCCGGCCGCGACCCCGACGCGGTCACCTTCTGCGTGGCCGCCCCCGCCTACGTCGGCGACGACCTGGCCCACCAGCGGGAGCAGACCCGCTGGTTCGGCGGCATGGTCGGCAACCACATCGCCGACATCGTCGCCCGCTACGGCGGCGACGGCAGCGCGGTACCGAAGGTGCTCACCGACTACATCGCCGGGCGCCAAGGCTACGACTACGCCGAACACGGCCGGGCCGGCAACACCCACACCGACTTCGTGCCCGACGAGATCGTCGACCGGTTCTGCCTGCTCGGCCCGGCCGAGGAGCACCTGCGCCGGCTCGCCGAACTGCGTGAGCTCGGCGTCGACCAGTTCGCCGTCTACCTGCAACACGACGCCAAGCAGGAGACCCTGGCCGCGTACGGCGAACAGATCATCCCCGCGTACCGCCAGGTGGTCGCGTCTTGACCAGCGGCACGGCCAGCGGCTCGACCAGCGGCCGGACCAGCGGCTGGGCGCGCCGGGTCGGTGTCGCCGGGGCCGCGCTGGGTGCGCTCGCCCTCGCCGCTGCGGCCTGGGAGGGCTACAAACTGGTCGGCGACCCCGACGGTACGGACCTGTTCGGCGTACCGCTGCTGCCCCGCGCCGACGACGCCGCCATGCCGCACCTGGCCGACGTGGTCGCCGGCCTCGGCGCAGTCGACGTCGCCGCCGGGCAGCCGGTGTGGCGGGTCGTCGTCGACGCCTGCCTGTTCACCCTCGGGGTGACCGGCGTCGGGTTCGCCGCCGGCACCCTGGTCGGGCTGATCCTGGCGGTGGCCATGCAGCGGCTGCGGATCGTCGAACGGGGACTGCTGCCGTACGTGGTGCTGTCACAGACCGTGCCGCTGGTCGCCCTCGCCCCGGTGATCGCCGGCTGGGGTGGGCGGCTGTCGATCGGTGCCTACCCGTGGCAGCCGTGGATGTCGGTCGCGGTGATCGCCGCGTACCTGGCGTTCTTCCCGGTCGCCGTCGGCATGCTGCGCGGCCTGCAGTCGCCGCCGGCCGCCGGAGTGGAGCTGATGCGCAGCTACGCGGCCGGCTGGTGGCGCACCCTGTGGAAGCTGCGGGCACCGGCCGCGCTGCCGTACCTGTTCCCGGCGCTGCGGCTGGCCGGGGCGGCGGCCGTGGTCGGCGCGGTCGTCGGGGAGATCTCCACCGGCACCCGGGGCGGCATCGGCCGGCTGATCCTGGAATATTCGCGGCAGGCGACCAGCGCCCCGGCGAAGGTGTACGCGGCGATCCTCGGTGCCGCCGCGCTCGGCCTGGTCGTCGCCGCCACGGTGACCCTGCTGGAGGTCGGGCTGACCCGGCATCAGCGGCGAGTGGCGGTGACCGGATGAGCACCGAACACGCGGTCACTCTCAGCGGAGTCGACAAGGTCTTCAACGCCGGCCGGGCCGACGCGGTCACCGCGCTGACCGGGGTGGAGCTGACCATCGGCCGGGGCGAGTTCGTGTCGCTGATCGGGCCGTCCGGCTGCGGCAAGAGCACCCTGCTGCGGCTGATCGCCGACCTGATCACCCCGACCGCCGGAACCGTCACCGTCAACGGCAAGACCGCCCGGCAGGCCAGACTCGATCAGGAGTACGGCATCGCCTTCCAGCAGGCCGGCCTGTTCGACTGGCGGACGGTGCGGCGCAACGTGGAGCTGCCGTTGGAGCTGCGCGGGGTGCGGCGGGCGCAGCGCCGGGCCCGGGTCGACGAGATGCTGGCCCTGGTCGGGCTGGCCGACTTCGCCGGCCACTACCCGGCCCAGCTGTCCGGCGGCATGCAGCAGCGGGTGGCGATCGCGCGGGCGCTCGCCGTACACCCGCCGTTGCTGTTGATGGACGAACCGTTCGGGGCCCTCGACGAGATGACCCGCGAACGCCTGCAGGACGAACTGCTCGGCATCTGCGCCCGCACCGCGACCAGCACCGTCTTCGTCACCCATTCGATCTCCGAGGCGGTGTACCTGTCCGACCGGGTGGTGGTGATGTCGGCCCGGCCGGGTCGGATCACCGCCGTCGTCAACGTCGACCTGGGCGAGCGCACCGAGCAGACCCGGCAGTCGGCGGAGTTCTTCGCCGCCGTCACCGAGGTCCGCCGGGCGCTGCGCGGCACCGGCGCGCCGGGTGCGGACGCGCCGGCCACGGACGCGCCGGCTGCGGATTCGGCGGTGGCGTGAAAGCGTTGCGGGCGGCCGGGCCGCCGGTCGCTGTCGGGCTCGCCGGGCTGGCGCTGTGGGAAGCGACGGTACGGCTGGGCCGGGTCGCCTCGTACGTGCTGCCGTCGCCGTCGGCGATCGCCGAACAGTTCTGGGTCAACCGTACGGTGGTGCTGACCGCCGGGCTGGCCAGCGGCACCAACGCGCTGATCGGGCTGCTCGCCGGGGCGACGCTCGGGGTGCTGGTGGCGTTGGCGGTCAGCCGGCTGCGGCTGCTCATCGAGGTGTCGGTGCCGCTGGCGGCGCTGGTCAACGCGCTGCCGATCATCGCGCTCGCCCCGGTGCTGAACAACATGTTCGACGCGGCCAGCAGTGTGCCCCGGCGGATCGTCGTCGGCCTGGTCGCGTTCTTCCCGGTCTTCGTCAACACGCTGCGCGGGCTGCGCCAGGTGCAGCCGATCCACCGGGAGCTGATGGACAGCTACGCCGCCAGCGGCGCGACGTTCGCGCGGCTGGTCCGGCTGCCCGGCGCGCTGCCGTTCGTCTTCACCGGGCTGCGGCAGGCGTCGTCGCTGGCGGTGATCGCGGCCGTGGTCGCCGAGTACTTCGGCGGGCTGCAGGACGGGCTGGGGGCGCGGATCACCTCGGCGGCGTCGCTCACCGCGTACCCCCGGGCGTGGGCCTTCGTCGTCGGCGCCTGCCTGCTCGGCCTGGTCTTCTACCTGGCGACCCTGGCTCTGGAACGCCTCGCGATGCCCTGGCGCACCCGTACCTCGCCGTGAACCCGCTTCCCCTGGCGCACCCGTCCGCGCGCCGCAGTCCCCCGCTCCATCATCGCGACCAGGAGGAACGACGAAAATGAGAAGACGGTTGGCCGCCGCGGCGGCGTTGACGGGTGCCGCGCTGCTGATCAGCGCCTGCGGTACGGCGGACGCCGAACCGGACGCCGGTGGTGGTGCCACCGACGGCACCACCACGGTGAAGGTGCAGTTGCAGTGGTTCTTCCAGGCCCAGTTCGCCGGCTACATCGCGGCCGTCGAAAAGGGCTTCTATGAGGAGGAAGGCCTCGACGTCGAACTGCTCGAAGGTGGGGTGGACATCGTCCCGCAGACGGTGCTCGCCCAGGGGCAGGCCGACTACGCGATCGCCTGGGTGCCGAAGGCGCTCGCGTCGCGGGAGCAGGGCGCCGAGATCACCGACGTCGGGCAGATCTTCGCCCGCTCCGGCACCTACCAGGTGGCGTTCGCCGACTCCGGCATCAGCTCACCGGCGGACCTGCGCGGCAAGAAGGTCGGCAACTGGGGCTTCGGCAACGAGTTCGAACTGTTCGCCGCCATGACCCAGGCCGGGCTGGACCCGGGGTCCGATGTGACCCTGGTGCAGCAGCAGTTCGACATGCAGGCGCTGCTGCGCGGTGACATCGACGCCGCCCAGGCGATGAGCTACAACGAGTACGCGCAGCTGCTGGAGGCGGAGAACCCGGACACCGGCGAGTTGTACACGCCGGACGATTTCACGGTGCTCGACTGGAACGAGGTCGGGACCGCGATGCTGCAGGACGCCATCTGGGCCGACACGACCAAGCTCGACGACCCGGCGTACCAGGAGCAGACGGTCAAGTTCCTCACCGGCACCATCAAGGGCTGGGCGTACTGCCGGGACAACCCGGAGGAGTGCCGGGACCTGTCCGTCGCGGCCGGCTCGACGCTGGGTGCCAGCCACCAGCTGTGGCAGGTCAACGAGGTCAACAAGCTGATCTGGCCGTCGACCGGCGGGATCGGGCTGATCGACGAGGCGGACTGGGCCCGTACCGTCGAGTTGTCGCTGGCCACGAAGAACCAGGACGGCCAGACGGTGCTGACCGCCGAGCCGGAGGGGTTGGCCTACACCAACGACTACATCACCCAGGCGCTCGAAGCGGCGAAGGCGGACGGCATCGACGTCACCGGGGCCGACTTCACCCCGCTGACCGTCACCCTCAACCCCGGCGGCGCCTGAGCCGAGGCGATCCGCCAGCCTCCGGTTGGTTGGCCACTCCCCATGATCAGTTGACGAAAAACCGGGACGGCACCGGCGTGTCGCCCGGTTTTTCGTCAACTGATCTTCATGCCGCACGTGGACAGGCCCGCGTGGTGGTCAGAATCGGCGGGTGATCTTGGCTTTGGCGATGTCGGAGCCGGCCTTGGCGGCTTTGACGTACCAGAGGCGGGCCAGTTGCTCGTCACCCCGGCGTCCGTACATCGCGCCGAGGTTGTGCATCGCGTCGGCGTCACCGGTCCTGGCCGCGCGCTGGAACCAGTGCTCCGCCTCGCCGTGATCGCCCCGCAGCTCCAGCAACTGTCCGAGGTTGGACATGGCGCGGGGGTCGTCATGGGCGGCGGCCTGTCGATTCCAGTGTTCGGCCCCGGTCACCTCGTCGCGTTGCGCGAGCAGCCAGGCCAGGCTCGTCATGCTTCGGACGTGCCCCGCCCGTGCGGCACGTTCGTAGAGCTCTTCGGCTTCGGCGTAGCGTCCCTGGTGTTCGCGTACGGCGCCGAGGTTGCCGCTGGCGTTGACGCTGCCCGCGTCGACCGCCCTGCCCAGCCACACCTCACTTTCGGTGTCGGCACCGGGTCGCTGGCTGAGCATGAAGCCCAGACTGTCCATGCCGTCGGGATCGCCGGCGGCGGCCGCGCGCCGTAGCCAGGGTTCCGCCTCCACTGTCATTCCGCTGGCCGCCAGCCAGGTGCCGGCGAGTGCCATCTGGTGCGTGTCACCGGCGACCGCAGCGGAGAGCAGGTCCAGGCCCTCACCCGTGAGCATCTGCCGCAGTGCGGGCCAGGCGGCATCATTTTCCGCGCCCACCGCCCGGATCAGCCAGGACGCCGCGCCTTGTCGATCTCCGCGTCGCAGGTGAACGGCCGCGATGTTGTTCATGGCCTCGGGAAACCCGTCGGCGGCGGCCCGCCGGAGCCAGTGTTCGGCCGGGTCGGTCTCGGCCCGCTCCAGCAGGAGGACGGCCAGGTTGTTCATCGCCCGGTGGCTGCCCTGCTCGGCGGCGGTACGGTAGCACTCCTCGGCCTCCGCGAGCCGTCCGTGCCGCTCCAGCCAGTCGGCCAGAACCCCCCAGCCGTACGCTCCGACGAGGGTGGCCGCGTCGCGAAGCCGCCGCTCTGCCTCGTCAGCGGGCAGCAGCTCGCCGAGGCACGCCGCTGCCGTCGACCGTTCGAGTGGGTCACCGTCGGCGCTGACCGCCCGGTCGTACCACGGCTCGGGGTCGTCCACGTTATGCAGTCGGCAGTAGTCGCCGATAGTGCGCAACACGGCCGGATCCCGGCTGTCGGCGGCGGCCTCCCGCCACCGGACGCTGTCGTCGAGGCGGTTGCGTTCCGCACAGACAACCGACCAGAGGAACATCCCCAACGGGTCCCCGGCCTCGGCCGCCCGCCGCCACAAGTCCCTCGCCCGCCGGTCACGCGGTGGTCCACTGGCCGGCACGAGGTAGGTGAGCAGGCTACCGTCACGGCGGCCGTGCCAGCGCGCGTCGATGTCGGTCCGCACCATCCCCAGGCTCACCATGGCGGCGGCCTGCCCGGCTTCGGCGGCCCGCTCAAGCCAGCCTTCAGCGGCGGGTAGCTCGCCCGTCTGGGCGAGCAGCACGCCCAGGCGCGTCATCCCGACGAGGTCACCGACAGCGGCGGCGTTGCTCAGCCATTGCTCGGCTTCGGACCGCCGGCCCCGTACCAACAGCCACTGCGCCAGCTCCACCATCGCGGCGGAATCGCCCGCAGCCGCCCGTACCCGCAGATCGGTCTCGCCGTTCATCGCCGGCCTCCTCGGGTCGCTGTTGCACGGTCATCAGGGCCGACGGGTAGGGGCACGTGCGTGGACATCGCTACCTCCACCGGTTGCGACACGACCAAGGTAGCGGATTGTTCAACAATCCTGCAATACTGCATGCATGGTTGCCCATGCCCTGCGTGACTGGATCGTTGAACGATCCGACCGTTTGTATCCTCCAGTGGTGACATCTGCGATGCGTGACGACTGGGTCGCCCGGCTGACTGACGACCGCACCCGCCTCGACCTGGGTGGCTACGGCGAACGGGTGGCGGACGTCCTTCGTGAACGGATCACCGAGGGCGTCTTCCCGCCCGGCGTCCGACTGAGCGAGAACGCCCTGTGCGAGGCCCTCGGCGTGTCCCGCAACACCTTGCGTGAAGCGTTCCGGCTGCTGTCGCACGAGGGCCTGCTCACGCACGAGTTCAACCGGGGCGTCTTCATCCGGGAGCTGACCGCAGCCGACGTACGAGACATCTACGCGTTCCGCCGGATCATCGAGGGCGCTGCGATTCTCGCCGCCGCCGACGCGCCACCCGGCGCGCTGGACCGCCTCGACGAGGCGGTCGAGGCGGCCGAGCTCGCCGCCGCAGCCGGCGACTGGGCCCAGGTGGGTACGGCGAACATGCGGTTCCACCAGGCCGTCGCCGACCTGGCCGGCAACAGCCGTCTCAGCCGGACCGCGCGTCGCCTGCTGGCTGAGCTACGTCTGGTGTTTCTGGTGGTCCCGGCCGCGCAGGCGTTCCACCAGCCCTACATCCGATACAACCGGCAGATCCACCAGCTGCTCGTCACCGGTGAGTTCGACGAGGCCCATCGGGTCCTGACCGACTACCTCGACGCCGCCGAACGCCAACTCCTGGACGCTTTCCCGCCACAGCGGACCGACAGCGCTCCCCCGGCCGGCTCCGGCCGCGCGGCCCCTACGCGCGCACCGCGATGAACGTCGTCCTGTGGGTGCTGCAGTGGACACTCGGCGCGGTGACCCTGTCGTCGTTCCTGAGCATGCCCTACCTCATCCGTCGGGGTTACGCACGCCAGCCGATCGGGGCGGCCGCGATGGCGACGTTCGGGTTGTGTTGCGGCATCGCAGTGGTGGCGCCCTGGCTGACCGGCCAGGCGCGGATCGTGACCCCGATCGCCGCCATGGTCATCGCGCTGGTCACGGTCTTCGACAGCCTCACCAACCGGATGGACGCGGCGGACGCCACCTTCAACACGGCGGTGCTGGTGATGGCGGTGACCGTCGCAGCCGGCCGCTTCCACGACCTGAGCCCGGACACCGGTCCGACACCACCCCTGGGCTGGAGCTTGCTCCTCACCAGCACCGCCCTTGTGGTGGTCGCCATCTGGGGTGCACGGTACGCCATCTCCCCGACGCTGCGCTGGGCGCAGGCCCTCACCGGACTCGCCGGCGTACTGGTCGGCCTCAGCGCATTCGCCGGCCTCTGAACGCGACGACCGCGCCCTCGTTTGCCCGCCAACACCCCAAGATCAGATGATGTAAAACCGGGATTGTGCCGGCGTGTCGCCCGTATTTACAACAACTGATCTTGCTGACCCCACTCCGGCCAGCACCGCGTTACTCAGTGGGCGCTTGGATGTCGCATGATTCTCCTGTGGTAGTCACAGTCAACCTGCTGGACGATCTGCACGCGCGGCTCAAGCAGATCACCGAGGCAGAGCACCGGTCAGCCAACGCCACCATCGTCGTCGCCATCGAGGAGTACGTCGCTCGACACAGCAAGCGGCCCAAGGTGCGTGGGCTGGCCGCAGATGTGACCGAGCGTCACCGCGAGCTGCTCGACCGACTGGCGCAGTGACCAGCTATCTCGACGTCGAAGACCTGCTGGAGATCGGCTCGATCGTCTTCGAGTAGGAGGCCTACCCCGACCTCGCGGGTAAAGCGACCAGCCTGCTGCACTCGATCTGCGGCAACCACGCACTCGTCGACGGCAACAAACGCCTGGCCTGGTCCGCCGCACTGGTCTTCATCAACCTCAACACCGGGACGCCCATCCCGGACGTCAACGTCGACCGCGCCGAGGCATTCATGCTCGCGGTTGCCGACGGCAGCCTGCACGAGGTCGACGCGATCGCCGCCGAGCTACGACGTCTCGGCGTCGTCGACTGAGCGCCCCCGACGCACAGTGCCGACTCGTCCGCCCTCAACGCCGGCAGTACGCCACGCCTTGCCGGAGCCGACCGGAGTGAGCGAGAATTCCACATCGACCTGTCGGTGGCTTCGAGACGGAGGCGAGACGGCAAAATCGGACCCAGCAGCCTCCATTGAGGGCAGACAGTGCATCGACGTGCGCAAGATTAGGTGCCGGAGTTATGGTGAAATGTCGATTGCGCCAACCTCCGACACGCCCGGGATCCGGGGGAGGTTGGCGGAAAGATCCCAAACCGCCCCCGAGCTGCGAAAACTCGCCCAACGGAGATCATCTACGTCGCCACCAAGATCATGATCAACAGGAGGTTGCCCCCGAGACCCCCTGTTTGCCCAGGTCAGACCGCCCGACATTTCGGACACGGTCCCCGAGCACACGAAAACCGAGCCGGATTGAAACTTTCTTCAACTCCTCGGTGAGCTCCCCCATCTCCCGCTGTCCCCGAGCACACGAAAACCGAGCCGGATTGAAACCTCAGCATGGATACCCGGCTCTTGCCGGTGCGCTATCCCCGAGCACACGAAGCCGCGTTGGATTGGGACCTACGGTGTCAGTGGGGCAGTTGGGTGGTGGTCAGTTCGCCGCAGCGGGGGCACCAGCGACTCTTCACCTTGAACGAGAACAGCCCGGCGAGGAAGCCAAGCAACGCGGCACTGGTCAGGGCACAAACGTCCACAGTCATCCACCTTCTACTGGGGTTTGAAATGGGGTCGGGCTGGTGGTTGCCGCCACCAGCCCGACCCTGGCTCACAGAATCGGCGGGTGAATCCACCTACGGGTGCGCGGCCGGGAAGTGGTCGGCACCGTTGGGCGGCCGGTGCCGCTGCAAAACACCGGGGCGGGTCAACGCGCACTTGTAGACGCCGATCGCGGCCATCCGCCCGTCCCGCCCCGCCAACGTGATCGTGGCGAGGACGCCGATCACCGGGGAATCGGCGTCATCCAGGCCGTAACGGATGTCGGATACCCGGACCGTCATCGACCGGTCGCCGAACACCCAGTCGGCCTTGCCGAGATGCAGGGTGTCACCGACCCGCAGGAGATCATCGTCGGCCATCAGTCGTCCCGGCCGTCGTGGACGTACCCGTCCGGCCAGAGTCCGGCGTACTGCAACACCGCCCGCACCCGACGCGCCCGACTGTGGTCCCACCGGTCCAGCACCGCCAACGCGTTGGTGAACGGCCGACAGAACGCCGCCACGTCACACACCCGACACTCCGCCAACCGACTCGGCATGTGCTCAGCCACCGTCTCCCGCGCACGGTCCAACACGTCCACGCCCGGGCGGTTCCGTATCGCCGCCGCCACCTCGTCCAGCACCGCCTGCTCGGCGTCGACGGCGGCCGGCTCGGCATTCGGCGCCGGCGCTACGCCACGCGCGGCCAGCAGCCGGAACCGTGGGTCCCGCCCGATGTCCGTCTGCCCCGGCGTTCGGCGCGGCAACGGCGGCCGGTCCGGCGTCGGACCTGCATTGCGAACGACGTACGGCGGCACGCCATACCTACTGCGGGGACCTTGGTTCCTGGTCAAGAGCTTCTCCTTCGCAGGGAGCACTGTTGAGAGGTCCGCAGCAGGCACAGGGTCGAATTCGGGTACAGCGGGCAAGAGCCTGGGGTCACCAGTGCCCTCGACTCCGCATCCGTGATCCGTGGGGGCCGGGATCCTTGGTCGACTGACCAGCGCAGGAACCTCAAGCAAGCAGAGCTTATAATGATTGTGATAAGGCTGCAAGTGGCGTTGGCTGCCCGAGGTTGCCCCACCCCCAGTGAGGTCAGCGAGCCACACCGCCACGCATCCGGCACCATGATCGGAGGCAGCAACCGGAGGCAACCATGACAAACCCAGGCTGGACCAGCAGCTCAGACCCGTACCTCGTCGCGCAGCAGCACGACGCATGGTCCGCCGAGGCCGCCGGCCGGGGACGCGTCGGCACCCAACAGCTCCTCGGCGTCGAGACCATCGACGCAGACACACAGGTCAGACGCGCGCTCGGACTCGCCGCCGACGAACGAGCCGTCGTCCGCCGCCGCCTCATCCTCGAAGACGATCGGCCCGTCGAACTGGCCGACTCCTACTACCCAGAATCCATCGTCGCCGGCACCCCACTGGCCGACAACCGCAAGATCAAAGGCGGAGCGGTACGGGTCCTCGCCGACCTCGGACTCACGCCCCGCCAGGTCAGCGAACACGTCACCGCACGACGCCCAACCGATCAGGAACAGGAACTCCTCGACATCCCCGCCGACGAACCACTCCTCGTCCTCACCCGCATCAGCCGCGCCGCCACCGGCCAACCCGTCGAGTACGCCGTCATGCGCACCGTGACCAGCCGCTCCACCGGCCACACCTACCAGATGCAGGTCCCACCCGCATGACCAACGAGCCCGACCCCGCCGCCGCCAACGACGTACGCGACCGCCAACGCCAGATCGCCGCCGACCTGCGCCGGCAGATCCTCACCGGCGAGTTCACACCCGGCGACAAGCTGCCCTCCACGGCCCAACTCTGCGAACGGTACGGCGTCTCCAACCTCACCACCCAACGAGCACTCGCCATCCTCAAGAAGCAAGGATTCGTCCGTGGCGAATCCGGCGTCGGCGTGTTCGTCACCGCCAACCAGCCGATCGCCGTCGAAGCCAACCACTACCCAAGCCAGGCCAGCAGCGCCACTCCGTATCCGTGGATCAGTGCGACCGCCAGTCACGGCCGCCGCAAGACCAGCCGCCTGCTGTCCGTCGACGAGGTGACACCGCCGGTCGCGGTCGCCGCGGCGTACGACCTCGAACCCGACACCCGCGTCATCCGCCGGCGGCTTCTGCTCCTGCTCGACGACACCCCCGCCGAACTGGTCACCAACTACTACCGCACCGACCTCGCACGCGGCACCCCGCTCACCGAACACCGCCTGATCAGCGGCGGATCGCTGCGCGTGCTCGCCGAACTCGGCAAGCACGCCGGACCAGCCGTTGACGACGTCGAAGCCACCATGCCTACCATCGACGAGTTCATCGCCCTGCGGATGCCCGACGACATGCCCGTGCTACGCCAGTTCCGCACCGTCTACACCACCGACGGCGAACCCATCGAAGTGACCGAGATGATCAAAGCCGCCCACCGACACAAGGCCAGATACCTCCTGCCCGGACCGGACGAAGCCTGACCTCACCGCCCCTCCCGCGACACTTACCAGACCGCCACCGAGGTAGTGGAGGTGGCCACGGTCAACTCCGCTCGCGGACCGCAGCAGGCGCACAACAAACCACTGTTCCCCTTGCCGGAGCCAACCGGGTACGCGACAATTTCCACATCGGCCTGTCGGTAGGTACCGAACGGAGGAGGGATAGCCACGCCGAACCCAACAGCATCCGTTGAGGACAGACAACGCATCGACGTACGCAAGATTAGGTGCCAGAGTTGTGGCGAAATGTCGATTGCGACAACCTCCGACACGCCCGGGATCCGGGGGAGGTTGACGGAAAGATCCCAAACCGCCCCCGAGCTGCGAAAACCAGCCCCGCAGAGATCATCTAAGCCGCCACCAAGATCATGATCAACAGGAGGTTGCCCTCCGGACCCCCTGTTTGCCCAGGTCAGACCGCCCGACATTTCGGACACGGTCCCCGAGCACACGAAAACCGAGCCGGATTGAAACGCGAGCCGCGGCCGCCTGCTGATCCCTCCTGGGGGTCCCCGAGCACACGAAAACCGAGCCGGATTGAAACCCGGCCCGGGGTTGCCGGACTGGATGCTCCAGCCCTTCAGGTCCCCGAGCACACGAAAACCGAGCCGGATTGAAACAAGGGCGCTGGCGACGCCAATACCCGTTCCAACGGGTCCCCGAGCACACGAAAACCGAGCCGGATTGAAACTCACCGCCAAGGTCAACAACCAAAGCGCTCGTGACCGTCCCCGAGCACACGAAAACCGAGCCGGATTGAAACACGCCGGCGCCCTTCAGAACGGAGAGGATGTCGATCCCGTCCCCGGGCACACGAAAACCGAGCCGGATTGAAGCACGAGATCTGCACTCCGCTAACGGTCAGATGACGCCTACAGGCACTCAGTCGACCAGGTCGGCACGGAAATCGATCGCCCAGTGATTTGACCAGATGCCACCGAACGATCTCGCCCGTGCCGGAGGTCGGCCCGTCTATAGAGTCGAGCACGACACCCCCAAGCCGGACGGAGAAGGTGACCGATCACATGGCGACGCAGGTCATCGTGCTCAATGGCGGGTCCAGCTCTGGCAAGTCCGGGATCGTCCGGTGCCTCAAGCACCTGTTGCCCGAACCGTGGATCAGTTTCGGCATCGACGACCTGATCGAACGGTTGCCGCCGACCATGGTGACGTTCGGCGCGCAGGGCGAGGTCATCCTCGGCGACGGCTTCGACGAGTTGCAGCACGCCTGGCGGGTGGGCGTCGCAGCGATGGCGAGGGCCGGGGCACACATCATCATCGACGAGGTCTTCCTCGGCGGCGGTGCCTCCCAGGAGCAGGCCCGCCGGTATCTGGACGGTCTGACCGTGCTGTGGGTCGGCGTGCGTTGTGCTGCGGATGTCGCGGCGGCGCGGGAGATCGCCCGTGGTGACCGGGTCATCGGGATGGCTTCAGCACAGGCCGAGATCGTCCATCAGGGAGTCGAGTACGACATCGAGGTGGACACCAGCCACCTGGAGTCGCTGGACTGTGCCCAGATGATCGCCGCGCGGGTGATCGCCACGCCGGACGGCTGACCGGCTCAGCCCTTCGGCTCTGGAGGCTCGACGTACCTGACCGGGCTGATCTCCGGCAGGTGCAGGAGGACGTCGACAGAACCGGCGAGGTCGTCGAGCGCGAAGTAGTGCCGCTCGTCCTCATCGGGGCGGTACATGCCGGAGATAAGGCGTACGGCGTGCCGGCCGGCCAGCCATCGCCCGACCGTTTCGGGTTTCGGCGCTGCGGTCAGGTTGACCGCGTACCCCGCGCCCAGCTTGGCCGCGACGTGGTCGAGCGTCTGGTCCAGGCTGCCAGGACGTGGTGCCGGCAGGTGGAAGTCCCGGATGCGGCCGGACCCGAAGGTGGTCAGCACGCAGCGGTAGCCCGTCCCGAGGTGCTCGCGGAGCCGGGAGCCGAAGCTGGTCCCCCGGGCGGCCAGGTGACCGATCCCATCCCAGACGACGGCCCGCCGGCCGGTGGCTCGCAGGTGTTCGACGAGCTGGTCTGCGGCGGCCGTCTCTTCGTCTTCGCCGCTGCGGCCTCGGCTGAGTGGGGCGGCGTGGAATCGCACGATGCGGTCGAGCGCCGCGAGTGCACGGGTCGCGGCGTCGGAGCCGGGGTCGAGCACGGCCGCCGTCGCGGTACGGGCCTGCCGGGCCAGATCGACGAAGGGCTCGCCGGTCCACCTGCCGTGGGCGCGTTCGACGTGTTCGCCGCCGTCGTGGGCGACCCGGATCGTCGCCAGCAGCGCCGATATCCGCTCGTGGTCGCGGGTGCCCGTCGTCAGAGCGAGGACCCGGTCGTAGTCGGCGGGCTCCGCCGCGGGGCGGGTGATTCCGCGGATCTCCACCTGGTCCGCCGGGTGGGTGGCGTTGCGGGCACGTAACCAGATCAGTGCGCGGCGCAGCGACTCGGTGCGCCACGGCCCCCAGGCGTCGGCGAGGATCGCCTCGGGACCGCTCGCTGACCGGTCTCCGGCCCTGGCCCAGTGATCGAGTCGCTCGCCGATCTCGGTGGTGTCCTGCAGGACAACGGTACGCACGCCTCGGGTCACCAACGCCTGGAGCAGGTCGACCTGCAGTTCGCTGACCTCGACGCTCTCCCGGGTCGTCGGCGCGAGTCCGATGACCGTCGGCGTATCGGCCGCCTCGTGGTCTGCCCGACGCGGCAGCAGGCCGTCGGCGATGTCGGTCACGACGTCCCGCCACGGGGGGTCGCCGTACGGCTGCATCGGTCGGGCGTGCGTGGACAGCCAGTCGACGACCGCCGCCGGTGCCCCGACGCTCATCGGATCCTCCCCTCGGCGGCGGGGGTGCGCCCGACGCTGAGTGCCCCGGCCAGCTCGGCCAGCATCCGGGCGCGGGACTCGACATCGCCGGCCCTGGCCGCGTACCGGCCGTCGGCGACCTGGTGCGGCGAGAGGTGCAGCGACGTTCCCACTGGCCGCATCCGCAGCTCCTCGGCCACCTGGCGCAGCTGCGCCACGGCTCGGCCCCCGCCGGTCATGCCGTAGCCGACGAAGGCCACCGGCTTGTCGGCCCACTCGGCGTACAGGTGGTCGAGGGCGTTCTTCAGTACGCCAGGGAAGGAGGCGTTGTACTCGGGGACGACCATGACGTACGCCTGGTAGCTGGCGATCGCGGCGGCCCAGCGGCGGGTGGTCTCGTGTTCGTAGCTGCCGAAGACGGCGGCGAGCGGCTCGCCCAGCATCGGCAGGTCGAAGCCGGCCAGGTCGACCACCTCCAGGCGGAGCTCCGGCTGGCTGCGGTCCGCTGCCACCCACTGGGCGATGGCGGGTGACCGCCGGGTGGGGCGGGTGCTGCCGGCGATCACGCCGACCCGCAGCGGTCCGCTCGGGACGGTGACGTTGTCCGTTCCATGCCATCGACGCTAAGACTTGAACATTGGTTGAAGTCAAGCGACGATGCGTCCCATGTCCAACGCCATCACTTCCCCGGCGACGCTGACCGTCGGCGAGGTCGCGGCGGCCAGCGGAGTCGCCACCTCGGCCATCCGGTTCTACGAACGCCAGGGACTGCTCACCTCGGTCCGCACCAGCGGCAACCAGCGCCGTTACGACGAGTTCGCCCCGTGCGTGGTGCGGATCTGCCGGGTGGCCCAACGGGTCGGGCTCAGCGTGCAGGAGATCGTCGCCCTGTTCGCCGCGCTGCCGGCCAGCTCGACCGAGGCCGACTGGCAGCAGCTCACCCGGGCGCTCGTCGCCGAAGCGGAGCGCCGCATCGCCGAACTGCACGACGTGCTCGACGACATCGCCTCCGGCGAACCGCTCTGCAAGCTACCGGCCGGCGGACGCGCACGCTGACTCCAGAAGCCGGTTACCCGGACACCAGGTGGTAGCCGGCGCCTCGGACGGTGCGTACCCGTGGCCCGTTCGGCAGCGCCGCGAGCTTGCGCCGCAGTCGCTTCACAGTGGCGTGCAGCGCGGCCCGGTCGCCCAGATAGGCGCCGCCCCAGACCGCCTCGAACAACTGCCGGTACGTCCACAGCCGCAGCGGTGGACCGGCCAGCCGCAGCAGCGTCTCCCGCTCCAACGGGGTGAGCGCCAGTGCCTCGCCGCGCCAGGTGACCTCGGTGGAGACCGGGTCGAGCAGCAGGTCACCGAGACGGGTCAGCCCGCCCGGCGACCGACTATCGGTCGCCGTCGGCCCGTCGGTCGCCGTCGACAGCAGCATGGTCCGCAGCTCGGTCAGGTTGTTGACGACCAGTACGGCGCCGAGGTCGTCGACGCGGGACACCAGCCGCTCGCGTACCGCCGGGTCCGTCGACACGCACACCACCAACGGCACCTCGCCACCCGTCACCGCATCTCCCCCAGTGTGTCCCCGGGCCAGCCAACCGGGCGGACCGGCCCACGTCAACGTCCCGATGGGAGCCCTCCCAGCGGCGGGCGCTGTCCCGGTATTGCCCGGCGATTGCCCATCTTGGTGCTTTTACCTGGTCATCGGCGCGCCGAGCATGGCCGGCAGGCGGGATCCGCCTGTCACCACTGTGAGGAGAACGATGATCCATCCACCTGGACGGACCGGCCCGCCACCAGCGGGTGCCCGGTCCGTCGCCGTGACCGTCCGGTCCGTCGCCGTGACTGTCCGGGCCGCCGCCGTGACGCTGGCGGTCGTGCTCGGCGTCACCGCCGTCACCACGGCAGCCGCCCCTGCCTCGTCGGCGGCCCCGGTCGCCGGCAACGGCGACGCCCCGGCGGCGGTCAGTGCCGAGTTGCTGGCCGACCTGGCCGCCGACGGCACCACCAGCTTCATGGTCTACCTGCGGGAGAAGGCCACCCTGGACGCCGCGGCCCGGATCAGCGACCGGGCCCGGCGCTCCGTCGCCACGTACGAGCAGTTGACCGAGGTCGCCGAGCGCAGCCAACAGGGGCTGACCGCCGACCTGACGCGGCGCAAGGTGCCGTACACCAGCTTCTGGATCGCCAACGCGGTGCAGGTCACCGGGGACCGGACGCTGGTCGACGCGATCGCCGCCCGGCCGGAGGTGGCGCGGGTGGAACCGGTGCGCAGCCACGAGCTGATCGAGCCGGTCACGCAGCCGGCCGTCGCCGACGACCCGCAGACCCCGTGGGGGGTGGAGCAGATCGGCGCGCCCCGGGTCTGGTCGGAGTTCGGCGTACGCGGCGACACCGTGGTGATCGCCAGCATCGACACCGGAGTCCAGTTCGACCATCCGGCGCTGGCCGCCAGCTACCGGGGGAACCTCGGGGACGGCGCATTCGACCACGACTACAACTGGTTCGACCCGACCGGAATCTGCGGGGACGGGTCGCCCTGCGACAACCAGGGGCACGGCAGCCACACCGTGGGCACGATGGTCGGTGATGACGGCGCCGGCGCCCGGATCGGGGTGGCGCCGGGGGCGCGGTGGATCGCGGCGAAGGGCTGCGAGTCCCGCAACTGCTCCGACCCGGCGCTGCTGGCCGCCGGCCAGTGGGTGCTGGCGCCGACCGACCGCAACGGCGAGAACCCACGCCCGGACCTGCGGCCGGACATCGTGAACAACTCGTGGGGCGGCGGCCAGGCCGACCCCTGGTACGAGCAGGTGATCACCGCGTGGCGGGCGGCCGGGATCTTCCCGGTCTTCTCCGCCGGCAACGACGGACCGGCGTGCAACACCGCCAGCTCCCCCGGTGACTACCCGAGCGTCTACACCGTCGGCGCGCACGACGTCGACGGCACGATCGCCGGCTTCTCCAGCCGGGGCGCGTCCGGGGTGGACGGCCACATCACGCCGGACATCGCCGCCCCCGGGGTGGGCACGGTCTCGGCGCTGCCGGGCAGCCAGTACGGCACCGCCGACGGCACGTCGATGGCGGCGCCGCACGTCGCCGGCACGATCGCGCTGCTGTGGTCGGCCGCGCCGGCGTTGCGCAACGACTACGACGCGACGGTCGCGTTGCTGGACCGTACCGCGATCGACGTCGACGCCACCGAATGCGGCGGCACCGTGGCGGACAACAACCTGGCCGGCGAGGGCCGGCTGGACGCGTACCAGGTGGTGGCGCAGTCACCGCGCGCACAGACCGGCCGGCTGACCGGTACGGTGACCGACGCGGCGGACGGCTCCCCGGTCGCCGGGGCGACCGTGACGGTCGCCGGGCGCAGTGTGCAGACCGGACCCACCGGCTCGTACGCGACGTACCTGGCGGCCGGCAGCCACACCGTGACCGTGTCCGGGTTCGGCTGGGCCACCCGGACGCTGCCGGTGACCGTCGGCACCGTACCGGTGGTCCTGGACGTCGCCCTCGACGCGGTGCCGCTGGTTACCCTCTCCGGTCGGGTCACCGACGGCTCCGGGCAGGGCTGGCCGCTGTACGCGCGGATCGAGATCGCCGGCCGGCCCGGCCACCCGGTCTTCACCGACCCGACCAGCGGCCGGTACGCCGTCCAGGTGCCCCGGCACGGCACGTACCAGCTGACGGTGACGCCGTTGTACCCCGGCTACCGGACGGTGACCACCGAGGTGGCGGTCGGCGGCCAGGCCCGGAGGGCGAACCTGGTGGTGGCAGCACACATCGCCTGCACCGCCCCCGGCTACACGGCCGACACCGGCGCTACGGTCTTCACCACCGACTTCGCCACCGAGCCGGCCGGCTGGACGGTCGTGGACCGCACCGACGGCGGCGGCTGGACCTTCACCGACCACCACCAGCGGGGCAACCTGACCGGCGGTACCGGCGGGTTCGCCATCGTCGACAGCGACGGCCACGGCGTCGGCCGCAGCCAGGACACCCTGCTGCACACGCCGATGATCGACATCTCGCAGATCGCCGCACCGGTGCTGCGGTTCCGCACCGACGCGCGGATCGCCGGCAACGGCGACGTCGCCGCGATCGACGTCTCGACCGACGGCACCGAGTGGGTCAACGTCTCCCAGGTGACCGAGAGCGTACGCGGGCCGCGTCTGGTGGAGATCCCGCTGGCCCCGGTGGCCGGCGCCGACCAGGTGCAGGTCCGGTTCCGCTACCGGGGCGGGTACAGCTGGTGGTGGCAGATCGACGACGTGGCGATCGTCGACCGGACCTGCACGCCGGACGACGGCGGGCTGATCGCCGGGTTCACCAGCGACGCGAACACCGGGGAGCCGGTCGTCGGGGCGCGGGTCGCCGACCCGCAACGGCCGGACGAGTACGGCACCTCGGCGGCCACCCCGGCCGACGAGACGGTGCCGGACGGGTTCTACTGGTTCTTCGCCACCGGGGCCGGGCAGCAGCGGTCGTTCGTCGCCGAGGCGGCCCCGTACCAGCAGCGGAAGCGGACCGCGTCGGTGATCGCCGGCGGTGCCCGGCGGGTCGACTTCGACCTGCGCAGCGGGCAGTTGGCGGTCTCCGGCGCGCCGGTCGGGGCGGAGCTGACGGCCGGCGGCAGCGGCAGCGCCGAGTTCACCGTCCGTAACACCGGGACCGCCCCGGTGACGGTGACGGTGCTGGAGCGGCCCGCCGCGTTGGCCACGCCGCCACTGTCCGGGCAGCCGCCGTGGCAGCGGTTGGCCGACGCCCCGGACGGGTTGTCCGACAACGCCGCCGTGGTGCTCGACGGCATCGTCTACTCGATCGGCGGCGGCACCCACCTGGGCACCACCCAGCAGGCGTGGGCCTACGACCTGGCCGCCGACTCCTGGCAGCAGCTGCCGGACCTGCCCCGGGACCGGGGCAAACCGGCGGTGGCGGCGGTCGACGGCAAGGTGTACGTGTTCGGCGGCTGGGACACCGAGTTCCGGCCGCAGTCGGCGGTCGACGTGTTCGACCCGGCGACCGGGGTGTGGCAGACCCTCGCCGGGGTGACCAACCCGGCACCCCGGGCGGCGGCCGCCGCAGTGGTCGTCGAAGGGCTGACCTACCTGGTCGGCGGCTGCCGGGACGCCCTGTGCCGGGCGTCGGCCGACGTGCTGGCGTTCGACCCGACGACCGGCACGTTCCGGGCCCGCGCCGACTACCCGCACGAGGTGGCGTGGCATGCCTGCGGCGCGATCGACCTGCGGATCTACTGCGCGGGCGGGTACAGCCACGACGGCGAATACGCCGACACCCTCGCCTACGACCCGGACACCGACCGCTGGTCGGCCCGCGCGGCCATGCCGGAGCACGTGACCGGCGCGGCGTACTCGGTGGCCGCCGGCCGCCTGGTGCTGGCCGGCGGCATGCTGTCCGACGGGGAGATCACCGATCACACCATCGGGTACGACCCGGTGGCCGACGCCTGGCAGGAGCTGGCCCCGACCGGGCAGGCCGCGTCCCGGGGTGCCGGGGCCTGCGGCGGGCTGGCGATCGGCGGGATGTCGCCGCAGTGGGCGGCCCTGCCGTCGATCTCCCGGTGGTCCGGGGCGACGGACGGCTGCGCGCCGCAGTCCGAGGTGCCCTGGCTGCGGGTACGGCCGGCCAGCTTCACCCTGGCGCCGGGTGCGTCGAAGGCCGTCACGCTGCGGTTCACCGCTGACGCCGCGAGCGGAGCCGACGGGCCCGGCCGGTACACCGCCACGTTGGCGCTGCGGGCACTGACCCCGTACGAGGTGCCGACCGTGCCGGTGGAGTTGACGGTGCGGCAGCGGTAGGTCGTACCCGGTGAGTCGTCCGGAGTAGCTGGTGCGGGGGTGCCCGAGCGGATACCCCCGCACCGCCGGTCGCCGGTACGGCACGAGACGCCGCCGCCCATTAACCGGCTTGTTGCTGCACCGCAACCGTACGTTGCGGAAACACCCAGCTACCCCGGATAGTTTTCGCCTCCATGCGTGTCAGCCCGCCCCTGCGCCACAGCGAGCAGGAGGCGCTTACCCAGGTGGCCTCGCCGCGCCCGACACGCGAGCGCAGCCCGTACATCGACGCGCTGCGGGCGTTGGCGATCCTGCGGGTCTACCTGCTGCACACCCTCTGGCTGACCTGGCTGCCGCTGGCGTTCCCGGCGATGCCGGTGATGTTCGCGCTGGCCGGCTACCTGACTGCCGTGTCGCTGGACCGGGGAGCGCCGCTGCGGGTGGTCGGCTCGCGGCTGCGCCGGCTACTGCCGCCACTGTGGGCGCTCGCCGCGGTCGCCGTACCGCTGATGGTCCTGGTCGGCTGGCGGCCCAGCTTGCTGGACGTGACCTGGTGGGTGGTGCCGCTGCGGAACCCGCCGAACAGCGAGTGGGGCGGGCCGTTCTCCCTCGGACTCTGGTACATCCGCGCCTACCTGTGGCTGGTGCTGCTCTCCCCGCTGCTGTGGTGGGCGTTCCGCCGCTGGCCGGTCGGCGCGCTGCTGACCCTGCCCGCGTTCGCCGTACTGCTCTCTTCCCCGCTGGTCGACCTGCCGGTCAACCCGGTCACCGACGTGGTCTGGTCGATGGCCGCGTACGGCACCTGCTGGCTGATCGGCTACGCCCGGCACACCGGGCTGCTGGACCGGGTCCCGCTGAGGTGGTACGCGCTCGGCGTCGGCACGCTGGCGCTCGGCGCGATGATATGGCTGGCCGAGCGGGGCGAGGACGACCGGCTCGGCGCGCTGGTGTGGGGCTGGGCGGTGGTGCTGCTGCTGATGCGGGCCCGGCCCCGGCTGGATTGGCTGGCGCAGGTGCCGTGGCTGGCCCGGTTGATCCGCATGGTCAACGCCCGCGCGGTGACCATCTACGTCTGGCATTTGCCGGTGCTGTACGCCGCAGGTGGGCTGCTCACCATGTCCGGGCTCTACGCCGGCAAGTCGGCCATCCTCGGCGTTGGCACCGTACTGCTGGTCGCGGTGGTACTGGCCCTCGGCTGGGTCGAGGACCTGGCCGCCCGCCGCCGCCCGTCGCTGCTGCCGCCCAGTTGACGCCGTTCATCGGTCGACTGACTGGCAACTCTCTCGACTCCTGCTACGTGGGCTCCTGCGGCTCGCCGAGGAGTTGCTCGCGCCAGTCCGCGAATCGCCCGCGCATCGCTGCGATGTCCTGTGGAACAGTGCCGTAGGCCGCAAAGCGGCGGTCCGGGTAGCGCGGCAGCATGTCGAACAGATCGGCGAGAATCGGTCGGTCGAACCCAGCATCGGCCTGCTCGGCAAGTTCGAGGATTCGCTCACGGGAGTACCGACCAGTCTGCACGGCAGCATCGACGTCGAGGAAATCTCTCGGTTCGGCGCGAGTGAACAGGGCAGACATTTTTCCTGCGACGACATCGTCGATGTGCAGGACCGGACCGATGTCCATGGTCACCGGCGGCAACGCACGCCAGTTCGCGGCAAGTTCGACCTTGTACGGCCGGTCAGGTTCAACAGGTTCGGTAACCGCCAGCCGAGCGAAGGTCTCGAACTGCTGGGTGATCTCGACGGCGTAGCCGCCCGAACGGTAGGCCGCGACAACCGCGTCGACCGCGACCTCGAAGTCGTCGCGCCGTTCCCAGGCGGTGAACAGGTCGATGTCCTCACTCGGTCGGTCGAGGATCCCGTGCGCCTGCACGGCATAACCGCCCGCTAGGGCGAAACCATAATGACCAGCGACCCGGAGCCCGATCTACGCCAGCCGGAGGTAGCCCTCTTCCATGATCAGCCAGCCAGCGTCCGCGGCGGGGCGGCCAGTTCAGGGAACCGCGCCTGCCACAGCGCACGCAGCCGCGCTGGCAGCCACAAGCGTGGCCACACTTGACGTAACGTGTCCGCGTCGAGCCACCGGCTCAAATCAGCAACGCTGGCAGCCTGGTTCAGCACCGTCTGATACATCAGCTGGAGATCACCGGCGTCGTCGAGGTCGTAGTCACTGTCACCGGACCAGTCCAACCAGCGATCAAGAGTCACCACCCCGGTCACCGGCCCTCGCAGATCGGCCAGGCGCGCGGGGATGACGTAGTGCCGCTGGTCGGCGTACCGCGAACCAGGCGGCGCGCCTTCTGCCCTCGTCATTGCCGCACCTCCTCAGCCCGATCCTACGGCCGGCCCGACTCTTGACGACGTACCACGGACCATAAGTTACTGAGGCTGACGAAAGGCGCCCCGGTAGGCGTACGGGCTGGTGCCGACGATCCGTTTGAAGCTGTCCCGGAACGCGGTCGGTGAACCGAAGCCGACCCGGCGGCTGATCTGCTCGACCCCGTCGTCGGTGGCTTCCAGCAGGTGCTGGGCCTGCCGGATCCGGGCCTCCTGCAGCCAGCGCAGCGGCGGGACGCCGGTGTGTTCTCGGAAGCGTCGGTGCAGGGTCCGAGGGCTCATGCCGGCCCGGTCGGCGATCCGGGCCAGCGTCAACGGTTCGGCCGCCTGCTCACGCAGCCAGTTCAGCAGCGGCTCAATCGCCGGCTCGGGTGGTGCCGGTGGTGATTGGGCGGGGATGAACTGGGCCTGCCCGCCGCTGCGTTCCAGCGGCATCACCGACAGCCGGGCCGCGTCGGCCGCCGCCGCCGAGCCGTGGTCGCGCCGGACCAGATGCAGACACAGGTCGAGGCCGGCGGCGGCCCCGGCGGAGGTGAGGATCTGCCCGTCGTCGACGTAGAGCACGTCCGGGTCGACCCGGACGGCCGGGTAGCGGGCGGCCAGGTCGGCGGCGGCGCGCCAGTGGGTGGTGGCCGGTCGCCCGTCGAGCAGGCCGGCGGCGGCCAAGACGAACGCGCCGGAGCAGATCGAGGCGATCCGGGTGCCGGCGTCGGCGGTGGCACGCAGCGCGGCCTGCACCGGCTGCGGCACCGGGGCCGACAGGTCGGCGCAGCCGGGGACGATCACCGTGTCGGCGGTGGCCAGCGCGGTCAGGTCGGCGGCGGGTCGCAGGGTGAACGCGCCGGCGTCCACCTCGGCGGTGGCCGCGCAGACCACCACCTGGTACGCGGCCCGGCCGTCGGGCAGCCGCAGCCGGCCGAACACCTCGATCGGGGTGGACAGGTCGAAGGGGATGACCCCGTCGAGGGCGAGGATCGCGATCCGGTGCACGTCGACGACGGTACGCCGGGCCGTGGCGAGAATCCGTCGACCTATGTCCTGCTGGCCACTCGTCGCGGCACGATACCGCACATACCGTCGCCGCGTGACGAAATTCCTGCTCTCCGTACACGTGTTGGCGGCGATCGTGGCGATCGGCCCGGTCACCGTCGCGGCCAGCATGTTCCCGGCCGCCGCCCGGCGGGCGATCGCCGACCCGCACGACGCCGCCGCCCGCACGAGGCTGCGCACGCTGCACCGGATCTGCCGGGTGTACGCCGCCGTCGGGATCGTCGTGCCGGTCTTCGGCCTGGCCACCGCCACCAGCCTCGGGGTGCTCACCGACGCCTGGCTGCTGGTGTCGATCGCGCTCACCGCGATCGCCGCCGCGCTGCTGGTGCTGCGGGTCCTGCCCCGCCAGGCGACGCTGCTGACCGGAGTCGACGCGACGAAAGCCGGGGCGGCCCCGGGGCGGCTGGCGGCGTACACCGGGGTGTTCAACCTGCTCTGGGCGACCGTCACGGTGCTGATGATCGTCCGGCCCGGCTCGACCACGGGGGTGTGAGCGTGCCTGCTGGTGCTGCGGCGGCTGCCCCCCAACCCCAGCGGTGTGCCCAGCTGACCAGTGGATGCAGCACCTGGATCAGCTCCCGGCCGGCGTCGCTGAGGGAGTACCGCACCTGCACCGGATATGTGGGGGTCACCTCCTTGCGGACGAGCCCTTCCCGGACCAGTTCCTGCAGCCGCGCCGAGAGGAGCCGGTCCGAGATGCCGTCGACGTTGGCGCGCAGCTCCGAGAAGCGTTGATGGCCGCGATGCAGGCTCATCAGGATCGCGGCGTTCCACTTGCGGCCCGCGAACTCGGCCACCCGACGGAACTCCCCGCACGCATTTTCGCTGACCCGCCTGTCGTGAGATGCCGTCACTAACAAAAGGTAAGCGGCTTACGTGGTGTTTGGCAACGGCGGTCTCGACGCCGACAGTGGGTGTCGCACACCTGCGCAGCAGCACCCGTCCCAGCTGATCACCATCAGGAGACCGTCAGATGAGAATCGTCGTTGTGGGCACCGGCTTCGCCGGTGCCGCCCTCGTCCGGGAGTTCGCGGCGCGCGGCCACGACGTCGTCGCCGTCTCGCGCAGCGCGGCGGGCACCTGGCCGGCGGGCGTCTCCTCCGTCCCCGGCACCGTCTACGATCCCTCTTTCGCGTCGCGGATGGCCAGCGACGCCGACGTCCTCGCCGTGGCCCTGCCGGCGCTCAGTGCCGAGGGTGGAATCGTCGCCAGCGTGCGAGCGCTGCTTCCCGCTATCAGCCGTCGCGTCCGGCTGGGCATCGTGGGTGGCTCGGCCGTCCTGCCGCTGCGAGCGGGAGGGCCCCGCCTCGGCGACACCGACTCGTTCCCCGCCGCGCTGCGGCCCCGCGTCACCGCCCACCAGCAGGCACTCGACACACTGGCGGCCTCCCCCGACGAGATCGACTGGTTCGTGCTGGTGCCCGCCGCCGAGTTCGGCCCGCACGCGCCCGGCACCCGCCGAGGCACGTACCGGACGAGCCGGACCGCGCTGGTGTCCGACGCGAACGGCCGTTCGGCGATCGGTGTCGAGGACTACGCCAGTGCGTTCGCCGACGAGATCGAGGCTCCCACGACGCACCGCTCCTGGCTCACCGTCGGCTACTAGCAACCTGTCGCGGCACTCAGCGGAGGGCCTCGTCGGCGAGCCGGGCGTGCACGCCGACCACGCCGTTGACGATCTGCGTCACCCGTACGTCGACGACGACGCTGGCCAGGGCGACCGCGTCGCCCCGGGACAGCCCGTGCCGGCGGGACATCAGGGTGATCATCGCGTCGAGCGCGTCGGCCGCAGCGGCGTCGAGGGTGTCGCCCAGGCCGAGGGTCAGCCAGGCACCGTCGACCCGGGCCACCGGGCCGGTCAGCGGCTGGTCGTCGACCAGGTCGAAGGTGAGCTGGACCCGGTCCATCGGGCATTCGATCGCCGTACCGCAGATCTCGCCGTCGCCCTGGGCTGCGTGGCCGTCGCCGACGGAGAACAGCGCGCCGTCGACGGTGACCGGCAGCAGCAGGGTGCTGCCGGCGACCAGGTCCTTGCAGTCCAGGTTGCCGCCGCAGCGCCGGGGCGGGATCGTCGAATGCTCGCCGGGCTGCGCCGGCGGCATGCCGAGCACCCCGAGGAACGGCCGCAGGGTCACGGTGTGGCCGAGCTGGTTGCGGCCGGTGCCGGCGGCCGGGTCGAGCTGCCAGGTGTGCACGGTTTCGGTGCCGGCGATCCCGTACCGGTCGCTGTGCGGGGTCAACGCGCTGCCGGCCAGGGTGGTGCCCCACTCGGCCGGCAGTACCTCGTCGACCCGTACCGATAGCGTCGTCCCGGGCCGGGCACCGCGCACCGCGACCGGCCCGACCAGCGCATGGCCGAACCCCGGCCGGTACGCCGCGTGCCGGGGCCGCTGGTCGTGCGGCCCGCCGGCGTACGGCCCGGCCGACCACCAGCAGTCCAGGGTACGGAAGATGACCGTGTCGCCGGGGTCGATGGTGAGCACCGGCGGATAGCCGGGTGAGAAGTAGCCGTGCAGGGTCCGGGTGTTCGGCTCCAGGGTGTGCCGCATCGCCGCAGGTTACCGCCGCCGGTCCAGGTGACGCAGCTAGCGCCGCCGGTCCAGGTAACGCAGCGACCGGCGCAGGTAGTTGCGCGGGTTAGTGTCGAGATGCCGGGCCCAGCGGGGCGGCAGGTCGTCGCGCAGCCAGGCGTACCGGCCCAGCGCGTAGCCGTACATCGGCTCGGTGAGATAGCCGAGCCGGCTCGACTGCCAGCCGCCGGCCCGACCCCGGTAGTCGAAGGCGGCGTTGGCGGTGAAGATGCCGAGTCCGAAAAAGACGGTGGTGAGGTCGGTGAGCGGCTCGTGGTCGGCGGCGTCGGGGCGGTGCCGGCCCTCGCCGATCAGGCGTTCGTGGGCCAGCTCGTGCGCGACGGTGGCGACCAGCGCCGTCGGCTGGCAGGCCTGCGCCCCGGCGATGGTGATCACGCCCCGGCCGCCCCGACGTACGTAGTGGCCAGCGGCGCCCGAGGCGGCCTGCGCGTACGCCGGCAGGCTGGCCAGTAGCGCGGCTTCGGTGTCGTCGGCCGGCTCGAAGACCAGCTCGACCCGGTCCGGGTCGACGGCCATGTGCCGTGCGACCCGGTGCAGCACCGCCGCCACGTCGGCCCGGCTGCCGTGGTAGGCGCCGGGGAAGAACTCGTCGGTGGGCAGCACCACCGGTCCGCGCAGCGCCGGCTCGCCGAACTCGCGGATCAGCCAGGACAGCGACTCGTCGATCCAGTCCCGCTCGGTCTCCCGGACCGGGCACGCCGCGCTGAACAGCATCGACACACCTCCCCGTACGGTTTGCTGCCGTCAGGATCCCCGACCGGGTACGGCGACGGGTGCCCGGCGGCGGTCGGATAGGCGACAGCGGGCGGGGCCCGGTGACCGGCGTATCGTCGGGCGCTGTGACTGGCGTGCCCTACTCGTTCTGCTCGTCCTGCGGTACCCGCTACCCGGCCGACGCCGGCTGGCCCCGGTCCTGTGGCCACTGTGGGCAGCAGGTCTGGCGCAACCCGACGCCGGTGGCGGTCGCCGTGGTGCCGGTGACGACTCCACAGGGGATCGGCGTGGTGGTGCAGCGACGCGACATCGAGCCGGCGCGCGGCGAACTGGCGCTGCCGGGCGGCTTCATCGAGTACGGCGAGGACTGGCGTACCGCGGTGGTCCGCGAGCTGCACGAGGAGACCGGCCTGACCGGGCGGGCCGACCAGGTGCGGCTGTACGCCGTACGCAGCGTGCCCAACGGTGCGAGCCTGCTGATCTTCGGGGTGCTGCCGCCCCGACCGGCGCAGGCGTTGCCGGTGTCGGCGGCGACCGAGGAGGCCACCGAGTGGCTGGTGGTGACCGAGCCAACCACGCTCGCGTTCCCGTTGCACACCGAGGTGCTGGCGCGCTATCTGACCGATCCGACGGACCCGGCGCCGCTCGGTACCCTGTGGGCGTGAGCGACCTTCCTGACCGGCTGCCACCTGACCGCCTGCCTCCCGACGGGCTGCGGGCCTCCGACGCCGACCGCGAGCAGGTGGCGGAGGTGCTGCGGGCCGCGGCCGCCGAGGGCCGGATCGATCTGCCCGAGTTGGACGAACGGCTGGGCCGGGTGTACGCCGCCCGGACGTACGCGGAGTTGGAACCGCTGACCCGGGACATCCCCCGCGCGGTGTCCGACGCGGTGGCCCGGCGCGGCGAGCACGGTCTGGCGCCGTCGCGGCCGTCGCAGTGGGCGATCGCGGTGATGAGCGGTTTCGACCGGCGTGGCCGGTGGGTGGCACCGGGCATTCTGCGGGCGATCGCCTTCTGGGGCGGCGGCCGGATCGACCTGCGGGAGGCGCAGTTCGACGCGAACGCGATCCGGATCCGGGCCTGGGCGATCATGGGCGGGATCGAGATCGTGGTGCCGGACGACGCCGAGGTGTCAATCAGCGGGATCGGGCTGATGGGCGACTTCGGGCAGCGGGCCGCCGGGCTGGGCAGCCCCGGTGGGCCGAGGATCCACATCAACGGGTTGGCGTTCTGGGGCGGTGTGACGGTCAGACGTCGGGGCCGGCCGGGACGCTGATCGCGGCGACGATCAGGCCGTTGCGGGTCAGCCACCGGCCGGTGAACCCGGTCAGCGGCGTGCCGTCGGGCAGCGCCGGGCCGGGCACCAGCAGCCGGGCGGTGAAGTCCCCGTCGGTGGCGGCGCCACCGGAGCCGGAGGTGGCGGCGCCACCGGAGCCGGGGGTCGCCTCGATGTACGCCTGCTCGAAGCCGAGCCAGCGTTCCGCCAGCGGATACCACGCCTTGTAGACGGCTTCCTTGGCGCAGAACAGTAGCCGGTCCCAGTGCACCTGCGGGTGGGTGTCCCGGCGGGCGGTCAGCCAGGTGAGTTCGTCGGGCACGGTGATGCTGTTCAGCACTCCGGAGGGCAGTGGTTCGTGCGGTTCGGCATCGATGCCGACCGTGGTCAGGTCGGCCGACCGGGCCACCACCGCCGCGCGGTAGCCGGCGCAGTGGGTGATGCTGCCGACCACCCCGGCCGGCCAGCGGGGTTCGCGGCGTGCGCCGGACGGCACCGGTACGCCGGGGAAGCCCAGCTCGGCGAGGGCTTCGTGGGCACAGCGGCGGGCGGTGCCGAACTCGCGGCGGCGCTTGTCCACCGCGTTGCCGACCACGGCCGTCTCCTCGGGGAACAGGGTGACCGGGACGCTGTCGTCGAACGCCTCGCGGGCGACCGCCGTGGCTGGCAGCAGTGCCTCGATCATCCCGCTCCGCCCTCCGTCACGGTCGTGGCAGGTGGTCGGGTGTCACTGGCAGACCCGCCATTCGCCGTTCTCCTCGACCAGTCTGACGGTCTCCTGCCGCTGCGCGCCACCGTCGTAGGTGACTTCGACGGTGACGGCGCCGGATGTCCGCCCGTTGGTGGTCGACACGTTGACGCCGACGATGTCGTACCCGGCGATCTGTCCGGCGGCGGACTCCTGCCGGACGTACTCCGTCTCGGACAGGGTGTCCCGGCGGTCCTGACACAGTCGTTGGTAGGCGCCGGCGTAGTCTCCGGCGGACAGCGCGTCGAAGTGGGCGGTGGTGGCGTCGCGGGCCGGCTCGGTGGCTGCGGACACGGTCCGGTACAGCCAGAATCCACCCCCGGCGACGCCGACGCAGCAGAGCAGGACGACGGCGAGCACGACAGCGACGATGATCACGGTGGTCCGCCGGCCGCGGCTCGGCCCAGCGGGTGACGGCGGTGGTGGCGGCCCCGGCGGTTGGTAACTCATGATCCGGATGCTAGAGGCCGCCCGCTACCTGCCCGTCCGTCGGCGGCGCGTCCCCGGAGTCCGGCCCTTGACGACGAGGTACAAACCGGATAACACTCTCGCAACCGCCGTGTCACGGCGACGAATCGGGCGAACGCGAACCGGGACGTCGCCTGCCGCGCGTTGTTAACGCTAACAAGATCTGATACCGAAACCTCTGC
This sequence comes from Solwaraspora sp. WMMD792, assembly GCF_029626105.1. Lineage (NCBI taxonomy): Bacteria > Bacillati > Actinomycetota > Actinomycetes > Micromonosporales > Micromonosporaceae > Solwaraspora > Solwaraspora sp. WMMD792. The sequence goes on along the minus strand of NZ_JARUBH010000009.1, from coordinate 1,240,201 downwards.
CAACAAACCGGACGCCTCCCAGGAGGAGACAGTCATGCCGCAGCGGGATCGACCGCGTACCGCCGGACCGCGACGAACAGCCCCGGCGTCGCGACGAACAACCCTGGCGTCGCTCGCCGCCCTCGCCCTTACCGCCGGTCTGCTGGCCGCCGGTCCGACCGCCGCCACCGCCACCGCGGCCGGACCGACCGACGGCCTCGTCCTGTGGTACGAACTGGACGCCACCGCCGGAACCGTCGCCACCGACGCGTCCGGCAACGACCGGCACGGCACCGTGCACGGTGCCGCCGACTGGTCCGGTGCCGACGGCCTGGGCCTCAACGGCAGTGACACGTACGTGGACCTGCCCGACGACGTGCTGCGCGACCTCGACTCGGTCACCGTGGCGATGGACGTGTTCATCGACCCGGCCCAGGTCACCCCATACTTCATCTTCGGAATGGGCAACACCAGCGGCGGCACTGGCGACGGATACCTGTTCGCCACCGGTGACCAGTTCCGCGCGGCCATCGCCAGCGGCAACTGGTCCACCGAGCAGAACACCCGACCGAACCCGTCCCGCAACCTCGCCCGGGGCGTCTGGAAACACCTGACCTACACCCAGACCGGCAACACCGCAGTGCTCTACGAGGACGGCGTCGAGGTCGGCCGCAACACCGCGGTCACCATCACCCCGGCGTCGATCGGTGGCGGCACCACCACCGCCAACTACATCGGACGCTCGGTCTACACCGGCGACCGCCACCTCGCCGGCCGGGTGCGTGACTTCCGCATCTACGACCGGGCGGTCACCGCCGACGAGGCCGCCCAGCTCGGGGAACGCGCAGCCGCCGCGGTCGTCGCCCACGACGCGGCCGCGCTGGACCTCGGCGACACCAGCCGGCTCACCGCCGACCTCACCCTGCCGGCCACCGGGCCCGGCGGCTCGGGCATCGAGTGGACCTCCAGCGACCCGGCGGTGGTCGCCACCGACGGTACGGTGACCCGACCGGCCGTCGGCGAACCAGACGCCCAGGCCACGCTCACCGCCACCCTGCGCCGGGGCACCGTCACCGACACCAGGAGCTTCGAGGTGACCGTACTGGCTGAATTCGACGACGCCCGGATCGTCGCCGACGCCGCCGCGGCGCTGACCGTACACGACGTCGACGACGTACGCGGAAACCTGACCCTGCCCACGACGGGCGCCGACGGCACCACCGTGACCTGGGCATCGGACGACCCGACGGTGGTCGGCACCGACGGAGTGGTGCACCGGCCCGCGCCCGGAGCCGGCGGCACCACCGTCAGCCTGACCGCCACCGTCACCCGCAACGCGGCCAGCGCCACCCGCGAGTTCACCGCCAGCGTCCCCGAACTGCCGGCACCGGCGGACCGCACCGGCTACCTGTTCAGCTACTTCACCGGCGAGGGCACCGCCGACGGCGAGCAGGTCTACTTCGCGCTCAGCCAGGGCAACGACCCGCTGCGCTGGCAACAGCTCAACGACGGCCGGCCGGTGCTCACCTCCACGCTGGGCGAGCAGGGCCTGCGGGACCCGTTCATCATCCGCTCCCCGGACGGCGACAAGTTCTACCAGATCGCCACCGACCTGCGGATCCACGGCAACGGCGACTGGGACGGCGCGCAACGCCACGGCAGTAGGTCGATCATGGTGTGGGAGTCCACCGACCTGGTCAACTGGACCGACCAGCGCCTCGTCCAGGTCTCCCCGGACACCGCCGGCAACACCTGGGCGCCGGAGACCTACTACGACCCGACGATCGGCGCGTACGTCGTCTTCTGGGCCTCGAAGCTGTACGCGGCCGACGACCCGGACCACACCGGGAACACCTACAACAAGATGTTGTACGCCACCACCCGCGACTTCCACACCTTCTCCGAGCCGCAGGTGTGGGTCGACCCCGGCTACTCGGTCATCGACTCGACGGTGATCGACCACGACGGCGTCTACTACCGGTTCACCAAGGACGAACGCAACAACTCGTCGTCGACGCCGTGCAGCAAGTTCATCCTTGCCGAGACATCGACGTCACTGCGCGACACCGGCTGGGACTTCCTGGCCGACTGCATCGGTCAGGGCACGATGTCCCAGGGTGAAGGGCCCACCATCTTCAAGTCGAACACCGAGGAGAAGTGGTACCTGTTCATCGACGAGTTCGGCGGGCGCGGCTACCTCCCGTTCGAGACCACCGACCTCGCCTCCGGCGAGTGGACGCCGTCGACTGACTACGCGCTGCCGACCAGCCCCCGGCACGGCACCGTGCTGCCGGTCACCCAGGCCGAATACGACGCGCTGCTCGCCGCGTACGGACCGGACCCAGGACCGGAGCCGACCGACGGACTACTGCTGCACTACGAGTTCGAGGAAACCGGCGGCAGTGTCGCCACCGACTCCTCCGGGCAGGGCCGGCACGGCCGCTACGAGCGGACTCCCGCGTTCGGCACCGGCGTCGACGGCGGCGGCTCGTTCAAGATGAGCGGCGGGGCCAGCGGCTCGACCACCGCGCCGTACGTGACGATCCCCGACGGCGTGTACGCCGGGGTCGCCAGCACCACCGTGGCGACCTGGGTCAAATGGGACGCGTCCAGCACCGCCAACCAGTGGATCTACGGCCTCGGCCCGGACAGTAACCGGTACCTGTTCGCCAGCCCGCGCAACGGCGGCGGGGTGCTGTTCTCGGCGATCACCACCGGCAGCTGGCAGGCGGAGAAGCAGCTGCGGGCACCGTCGGCGCTGACCGGCGGCGAGTGGAAGCACTTGGCGGTGACCGTCGACTCGGTCACCCGTACCGCCGTAATGTATCTCGACGGCGTCGAGATCGCCCGGGCCACCGACGTGGCCGTGCGCCCGTCTGACCTGCACGACCCGAGCCGCGACTACGCCGGATACATCGGACGCTCGCTCTACGGCGCCGACCCGTACTTCGCCGGTGAGGTCGACGACTTCCGGATCTACAACCGGGCGTTGACCGCCGACGAGGTGTACGCCCTCGGCGGCGACCCGGCGGCGATCACCGACGCGACCCTGCCGCAGCTGAAGGTGGACGCGATCGTCGACGCCGACGACCGGCGGGTGATCCTGCCGGTCCGGCCGGACACCGACCTGACCGCCCTGGCCCCGGAGTTCACCCTGGCCCCCGGCGCCAGCGTCGCACCGGCGTCGGGCACCGTCCGGGACCTGAGCGCACCGGTGACGTACACGGTCACCGGAGCCGACGGCTCCACCGCGACCTGGACCGTCGAGGCCCGGCTGATGCGCTCCCCGGTGCTGACCGGCCTGTACGCCGACCCGAACATCGCGGTCTTCGGCGACCGGTTCTACCTCTACGCCACCACTGACGGTTTCGCCGGCTGGAGCGGCACGAAGTTCTCGGTGTTCTCCTCGGTGGACCTGGTGAACTGGACCGACCACGGGGTCATCCTGGACCTGGCGACCGACATCTCCTGGGCGGACAACAGCGCCTGGGCGCCGACCATCGCCGAACGCGACGGCAAGTGGTACTTCTACTTCAGCGGTGGCAGGGCCACCGGCGACACAGGTAAGCACCTCGGGGTCGCCGTCGCCGACTCACCGACCGGGCCGTTCCGCGACGCGCTCGGCGAGCCGCTGGTGCCGGCGGGCACCTACCCCGGTCAGATGATCGACCCGGCGGTCTTCACCGACGACGACGGCCGGTCCTACCTGTACTGGGGCAACGGCTACGCCTACCAGGTCGAACTCAACGACGACATGGTGTCGTTCGACCCGGCGAAGGTGACCTCGCACCGGCCGGCCGGGTACAACGAGGGTGCCTTTGTGATCAAGCGCGACGGTCGCTACTACTTCATGTGGTCGGAGAACGACACCCGCAGCGAGGACTACCAGGTGGCGTACGCCGTCGGTGACTCGCCGCTAGGGCCGTGGAGCGAGCGGCGCGGCACCATCCTGCGCAAGGACCTGTCGTTGGGAATCAAGGGCACCGGCCACCACTCGGTGGTGCGTGTCCCCGGCACCGACGACTGGTACGTGGCGTACCACCGGTTCGCCATCCCGGACGGCGACGGCACCCACCGGGAGACGACCATCGACCGACTGGAATTCGCCGACGACGGCTCCATCGTCCCGGTGGTGCCGACCTTGGAAAGCGTCGCGCCGATCCGGCCGGTCAACACCGCTCCGGTGGTGATCGCGGTCACCGGTCCGGCCGGTCCGGTCGCGGCCGGCACCGAGGTCAGCGTCACCGCGACCTTCACCGACTCCGGCACGGACGACACGCACCGCTGCGTGGTGGTCTGGGGCGACGACACCGTGGACGCCGGCACGATCGACGGGTCCGCCTGCGTCGCGGCGCACACCTACGCCGAACCGGGGGTGTACCGACCGACGGTCACGGTGATCGACGACCGGGCTGCCGCGCACACCCTGACCGGTGGCTATCTGGCGGTACACCGGGCCGGCGGCGGGTACGTCGCCGGCTCCGGCTGGGTCAGCTCACCGGCCGGGGCGTACGTCGCCGACGAGGAGCGGGCCGGGCGGGCCGAGTTCGGGTTCGTCGCGGCCACCGGGCCGGAAACGACCGGGCCGGGACCGGCGGCGCTGCGGCTGCGCCTCGGCGGGTGGGAGTTCGCCGCCACCAGCCACCGGGGGTACGTCGTCGACGGTCCACAGGTGCGGTTCAACGGCCGGGGCACGGTCAACGGCGCCGGCGACTACGAGTACCTGGTCGGGTTGAACGACGAGGCGCTGCGGGAGCGGGGCAAGGACCGGTTCTGGATCCGGATCCGGGAGGCGGACACCGGGACCGTGGTCTACGACAGCCGGATCAACGCCGACACCACCGCGCTCGGCGGCGGAGCGGTCGTCGTCGACGTCTCGTGACGCGGCTGGGGCGCTACCCGTACGGGTAGCGCCCCAGCCTGCGGGCTTCGCCGATCACTTGGCCAGCGGCTGGCCCTGCTTGTCGGTGAACTTGCCGATCAGGATGACGATGAAGTCGATCAGCGCCCAGAGGCCCAGTCCGCCGAAGGTGACCAGCATCAGAACGCCGGTGCCGATCTTGCCAACGTAGAACCGGTGCGCTCCGAACCCGCCGAGGAAGAAGCTGAGCAGCAGCGCGACGAGCCAGGACTTCTGCTCGGTGGCCGGTCCTGCCATGGTCTGCGACATCGGTTTCCTTCCGGATCAGACGCTCGGCCCCGTCGTAGGGTGGGCCGAGGTGAGGGTGGGTCGTCGCCCGGACCGTCGGGCCTGGACGACGACTGGGCAGGTTACCGCAGAACAGCGTGTCGTGTTGTCCCGGGCGCGGAGGTGGTGCTTTCCGGTGGCCTGGGTGGACGGTCAACGGCGCAGCTGGGCCTTCACCCCGGCACCGTACGGCGTCGGCGGGCCATCGTAGCCACGGATCAACGGCGGAACGTCGCCGTATCCGTCGGTGTGCCACACCGAGCCGAGGAAGCCTAGCCGGCGGTCGTCGAGCCAGTCGATCACCTCGGCGACGAACCGGTGCCCTCCGGTGTCCTCACTCGTCGACCGGGCCGTGGAAGATTCCGGAGCCGTCGCGGCACAGTGTTTCGGCGCCGGCGCGGACCACTCCGCGCAGCTGGTACGGCCGGGGCTGCTGGTCGACGGTGACCAGTTGGTTGCCGGCCACGGTCAGCACCGGGGCGTGACCGGGCGGCGCTGGGCTCACCACCCGGACGCCGCGGACCTCGGCGGTGGCGTGGGCGCCGGCGTCGTCGTGGGCGGTCGCCGCGATCCGCGTCCCGTTGGTCGGCTGGGCACCGTGCCAGGTGAAGGTGTACGGGGCGGTGGTGTCGGTGTGCAGCAGGGTGCCGGCGGAGCGGAACTCGACCCGGGTGATCCGACGTCCGGCGGCGGCGGTGACGTCGACCGCCACCGGGATGGGGCCGGTCGTGGCGAAGATCTGGTTCATCTGCGGGCTGCGCAGCGCGACGACCGGCGGGAACGGATCGGCCGGCGGGAGGCTCGGGCTCGGCGGGACGCTCGGGCTCGGCGGCAGGTCGGGGTCCATGTTGCAGGTCTGGCCGTTGAGGTGTTGACATCCTCGCCGCCCTAAACTAATCGGCGGCGATTCCAGCCACGCCGCGCGTGACACGCGCAGTGTTCTGGTGGGTTACCGTTTCACCGCGCGGTGCCGGGACGGGTCCCGGTCCTACCCGCGCTCCACGGTCGTTGAAGTCCGCCTGCCCGGCGGCCTTGATGTTGATCGCGGCGTTGACATCCCGATCGTGGTGACTGCCACACGGACAGACCCACGACCGCACGTTCAACGCCATCCGCTCGTTGATCCGGCCGCAGTCCGAGCACATCCGGGTGGACGGGAGCCACCGGTCCACCCGGGCGAACGTACGCCCGGACCTCGCCGCCTTGTACTCCAACATGCCCACGAACGACGACCATCCCGCGTCGTGCACCGACTTCGCCAGCCGGGTCCGGCCGAGACCGACGACACACAGGTCCTCGACGTACACCGCTTGATTCTCACGGATGATCGTCGTGGACAGCTTGTGCTGCCAGTCCCGCCGGGTGTCGGCCACCCGGGCGTGTGCCCTGGCGACCTTCACGACGGCCTTCCCACGGCGGTTGCTGCCCCGCTGCTTGCGCGACAGGGCCTGTTGCAGCCGTTTGAGCTTGCGGGCCGCGCGGCGCAGGAACCTGGGCGCGGCCACCTTCGTGCCGTCGGACATGACCGCGAAGTGCGTCAGCCCCAGATCGATCCCCACCTCGGCATCGGTCGGCGGCGACGGCTCGTCCGTGGCCCGCACGACGAACGAGGCAAAATACCGCCCGGCGGCGTCCCGGATGACCGTCACGGACGACGGGTCCGACGGCAGTATCCGGGACCAGCGGACCGTGAGGTCGCCGATCTTCGGCAGCCGCAGACGACCGTTGTCCAGGACCGTGAACCGGGAATTGCGGGTGAAGCGGATGGCCTGCCGGTTGTCCTTACGGGACCGGAACCTCGGCGGGGCCACCATGCGGCCCTTGCGTCTGCCGGTGATCGAGGCGAAGAAGTTGCGGTACGCGGTGTTCAGGTCCGCGAGGGCCTGCTGCAACACCACCGCCGACACCTCACCCAGCCACGCCCGCTCCGGAGTCGCCTTGGCCCGCGTGATGACCCGCTTCGACAACTCGGCGTCCGACACGTACGACAGACCCTGCTCGTGGGCGGTCCGCCGGAGGCGCAGCCCGTCGTTGAACACCACCCGGGCGCATCCGAACGCCCGGGCCAGCGCGATCTGCTGGCCGGGTGTCGGATAGACCCGGAACTGGTACCGGAGCTGCACGAACCACACAATATCACGTTGGTCTATGGCGGAAGTCGAAGACGTCCGTACCGGCAGGCACCGTGTTTTCGCGATGCATGTTCACTTGGTTTTCGTGACGAAGTTCCGGCACACGGTGTTCGCCGACCGGCACCTGACCCGCATGGAGGCGATCATGCGGGACGTATGCACGGACTTCGAGGCCGAACTGGTCGAGTTCAACGGCGGCCACAACCACGTCCACCTGCTGGTCGACCACCCACCCAAAGTCGCCGTTTCCCGCCTGGTCAACTCACTCAAGGGCGTCCCGTCGCGCCGCCCGCGGCAGGAGTTCCCCGACCTCGCACGCCACTACCACCGGGCCAACAAGCTCTGGTCGGGCTCGTACTTCGCCGGCTCCGTCGGCGGCGCACCACCAAGCATCGTGCAGCAGTACATCGAGCGGCAAAACCGGCCAGCTTAGAGCACTGCTCGGACCCTGGCGGCCCTCCCAGCGCGGGCCTTCACCCCCGGCCTGAAGGCCGGAGCACTGGCCCGCATTCCGGTAGCTCGTCGGTGGCGGGTTGGCCACGGAGTAGTTGCCACTGAACTGCACCCGCACCGAGTCGCCGGTGTCCAGGTGGTACGCCCCGGCGTCGGAGCGCAGCTCGTACGGCCAGGCGAGCGGGCTCAGGACGAGACCGGGCGGCACCTGCCGGTACGCGGAGTTGATGGTCTGTCGGGCGCCCGGGGTGAAGGTGAGTCGCCAGGTGGAGACCGGCGGGCCCAGGTTGGTCAGTGTCATCCGGGCGACGAACCCGGTCGACCATTCCCTGGTCACCTAGTAGTCGACCGTGCAGGAAGACGCCGCGTGGGCGGGCCGCGACACGAGCCCGAGCAACCCGCCGGTGGCCGCCAGCAGGCAGGCGGTCGCCGCCGCGATGGAGCGTCGCATGTGTATCCCCCGGATCTCGGAACAACCCCGACAGCGCCACAATCAATCGCCATACATCGATCTGTCAACCTTTTGCACTCACCTGCAATTTGCGCTGACCATCACGGGGAATCACCCTCCGTGCCCGGCTATGGTTACCCGGGGCCGCCGGGACGAGGCACGATTGACAGACGGGGAGACAAGCCGATGACGCTGCGCGATCAGGCGTTCTGGCTGCGTACCCCGGGCACCGGCGAGATCCGGCCGGTCGAGGTCAATCCGCCCGGCCCCGGCGAGGTCCTGGTGCGGACCCGGTTCACCGGGCTCAGCCGGGGCACCGAGACGCTGGTCTTCCGGGGCGAGGTGCCGCCCAGCCAGCACGCCGCGATGCGCGCCCCGTACCAGGACGGCGACTTCCCCGCCCCGGTCAAGTACGGATACCTCAACGTCGGGCAGGTCGAGCAGGGCCCGGCCGACCTGGTCGGACGTACCGTCTTCTGCCTCTACCCGCATCAGACCCGCTACGTCGTGCCGGCCGACGCGGTCACCGTGGTCCCGGACACCGTGCCGGCCCGCCGCGCCGTGCTCGCCGGCACGGTGGAGACCGCGGTCAACGCCCTGTGGGACGCCGCTCCCCTGCTCGGCGACCGGATCGCCGTGGTCGGTGCCGGGATGGTCGGCAGCGCCGTCGCCGCGCTCGCCGCCCGGTTCCCCGGCGTACGGGTCGAACTGGTCGACGTCGACCCCGCACGGGCCGTGACCGCCGCCGCGCTCGGCGTCGGCTTCGCCCACCCGGACACCGCCACCGATGGGTGCGACCTGGTGTTCCACGCCAGCGCCACGTCGGCCGGGCTGGCCCGGTCGCTGGAGTTGCTCGCCGTCGAGGGCACGGTGGTCGACCTCAGCTGGTACGGCGACCGCCCGGTCACCGTGCCGCTCGGCGAACACTTCCACTCCCGCCGGTTGACCGTGCGCAGCAGCCAGGTCGGCCGGGTCGCCCCGGCCCGACGCGACCGGCACGGGTACGCCGGACGGCTGGCTCTCGCCCTGGAGCTGCTCGCCGACGAGAGGTTCGACGCTCTGCTGACCGGTGAGAGCGACTTCACCGACCTGCCCGAGGTGCTGCCCCGGCTGGCGGCCGGCGAGTTGCCGGCGTTGTGCCACGTGATCCGTTACCCGACTGGAGGATGAGAAATGTTCAGCGTCACCGTACGTGACCACATCATGGTCGCCCACAGCTTCACCGGTGACGTGTTCGGGCCGGCGCAACGGCTGCACGGTGCCACCTTCGTCGTCGACGCCACGTTCAAGCGCACCGACCTCGACAGCGACAACATCGTCGTCGACATCGGCCTGGCCACCGAGCAGCTCAAGGCCGTACTGGCCGAGTTGAACTACCGCAACCTCGACGACGAGCCGGCGTTCGCGGGGATCAACACCTCCACCGAATGGCTGGCCAAGTTGATCGCCGACCGGCTGGCCGACCGGGTGCACGCGGGCGATCTCGGTGCCGGTGCCCGTGGTTTGACCGGAATCGGCGTCACCCTGCACGAGTCGCACATCGCCTGGGCGAGCTACGAGCGGGCGCTCTGACGTCGATGGTCGTCGTGGTGCTGCCCGGCAACGTGGACGATCCGACCGCCCCCAGCGGCGGCAACGTCTACGACCGGCAGGTCTGCACCGGTCTGGCCGCGGCCGGATGGCCGGCGCGCGAGATCGCTCTCCCCGGTGACTGGCCGTGCCCGGACCGGACCAGCCGGGCCGCGCTCGCCGACCTCCTCGCCACCCTGGCCGACGGCACGGTGGTGCTGATCGACGGTCTGGTCGCCTGTGGGGTGCCCGAGGTGATCGGACCGCACGCTGACCGGCTGCGGCTGGCCGTGCTGGTCCACCTGCCATTGGCCGACGAGACCGGGCTGGACCCGGCCGAGGCTGCCGAGCTGGACCTGGCCGAACGCGCGGCGCTCGGCTCGGCGGCGGCGGTGATCGCCACCAGCGACGCGACGGCCCGCCAACTCGCCGCCCGCCACGGTCTGGCCGCCGACCGGATCCGGGTGGCGGTGCCGGGCGTCGCACCGGCGCCCCTGGCGAACCGGGACCCGGCCGGCCGACGGCTGCTCTGCGTCGCGTCGGTCACCCCCCGTAAGGGCCACGACGTGCTCGTCGAGGCGCTCGCCACCGTCACCGACCTGGACTGGGAATGTGTCTGCGTGGGAGCGCTGACCGCCGCCGCGTACGTCGACCGGGTCCGGCAGCGGATCGCGTACCACCGGCTCGGGGACCGTGTCACGCTGGCCGGGCCCCGCGCGGCGGCGACGTTGGCCGGCACGTACGCCGACGCCGATCTGCTGATCCTGCCGTCGCATGCCGAGACGTACGGCATGGTGGTCACCGAGGCGCTGGCCTGCGGCATCCCGGTGCTGGCCAGCGGCGTCGGCGGGGTGCCGCAGGCACTGGGTCGCACCGACACGGGTGAGCGACCGGGCCGGCTGGTGCCGCCCGCCGACCCGGCGGCGCTCGGTGCGGCGGTACGCCGCTGGCTGACCGACGGCGGCGAGCGGGAGCGGTTGCGGGCGGCCGCCGTCGCGCGCCGGGCCGGGCTGCCCGACTGGGCGGACACGGCCGCCGCAGTCGGTGCGGTACTACACGAACTGAGTCGGCGCTGACGACGGCGCCCCGCCCCAGCGGAGGGAGACTTCATGGAGACGATCGAGTCGGCCGGGTACAGCCCGGCGTGGTTGGGGCTGCGGGAGCCCGCGGACGCGCAGGCGCGCTCGGCGGAACTGGTCGCCGAGGTACGCCGGCTGCTGACCGGCGCCGCCCGCACCGAGATACACGACCTCGGCTGCGGCACCGGGTCGATGGGCCGGTGGCTGGCCCCGCAGCTGCCCGGTGCCCAGCGCTGGGTGCTGCACGACCGCGACCGCGAACTGCTGCGCCATGCCGAGGCCCGGATGGCCCCGGCGGCGTCCGACGGCGCACCGGTCACCGCGACGGCACGCCGCGACGACCTCACCGCGCTCACCGTCGACGACCTCGCCGGCGCCGACCTGGTCACCGCGTCGGCCCTGCTGGACCTGCTCACCGCCGACGAGGTGGACCGGCTGGCGGCGACCGTCCGGGCGGTCGCCTGTCCGGCGTTGCTGACCCTGACCGTGGTCGGTGAGGTACGGTTCGATCCCGCCGACCCGCTCGACGGTGAGCTGACGGCCGCGTTCAACGAGCATCAGCGGCGGCACAGTGCGGGTCGGCCGCTACTCGGCCCGTCGGCGGTGGAGGCGGCGACCGAGGCGTTCACCCGGCACGGGGCCACCGTGCTGGTGCGGCCCAGTCCGTGGCTGCTCGGCCCCGAGCGGGCCGAGCTGACCGAACGGTGGCTGGACGGCTGGATCGCGGCGGCGTACGAGCAGCGGCCGGAGCTGGCCGCCCGGCCGGAGGGCTACCGGCGCCGCCGGCTCGCCGCTGCCGCCGCCGGTGAACTGGGGGTCACCGTGGAACACCGGGACATGTTGGTCGTGCCCGGCTGAGGTCTGCACAGCGTACTTCCGGTGCCGGGCAGGTGAACCGGAGGCGACACCGCCGCGTATCTGTCGGCGGAGGCTCATCGAGGGGGGCACGTAATGCACAGGGCGAAGAGCCCGTTGCGCACGGCCGGCACCGGCCGTGACGCACAGTGAAGGGCAAGGTCTGGGCCTGGCTGCGACTGACCGGTGGGGTGACCATCCTGGGGCTGCTGGCCTGGCGGCTCGGCACCAACGCGTTCCTGGACGGAATGCGGGTGATCGACGCGCGGGTGCTGCTGCTGGCGGTCGGGATCGGGCTGCTGACCACGGTCTGCAGCGCTTGGCGGTGGTGCCTGGTCGCCCGGGGGATGGGGCTGGCGCTGCCGCTGGCCGGGGCGGTCGCCGACTACTACCGGGCGATTTTCCTCAACGCCGCGCTGCCCGGTGGGGTGCTGGGTGACGTGCACCGCGCGGTCCGGCACGGCCGGGAGGTGGCCGACGTGGGCCGGGGGGTACGCGCGGTGGTGCTGGAACGGACCGCCGGTCAGCTGGTGCTGTTCGCGGTCGCCGCGGGGGTGCTGCTGACGCTGCCGGTGCCGGCACCCGCACGGCTGGTCACCGCGGCTCAGGTCGCAGCGGCCGTGGTCGCGGCGGCCGCGCTGATGGTGGCGCTGTTCGTGGCGGTACGCCGCCGTCGGCCACGGGTCCGTCGAACGGCAGCCGCCGGGTCCGGCGGGTCCTGGTGGACCCGCGCGGTCGGGCGGACCGTCGCCGACCTGCGCAGCGGTCTGCTGGCCCGACGGACCTGGCCGGGGGTGGCGTTGCTGTCGGTCGCCGCGCTAGCCGGTCACCTCGCCACCTTCCTGGTCGCGGCCCGCGCCGCCGGGTCGACGGCGCCGCTGCACCAGCTGGCACCGTTGATGGTGCTGGCGTTGTTGGCGATGGCGGTGCCGTTGAACGTCGGCGGCTGGGGACCGCGGGAAGGGGTGACCGCGTGGGCGTTCGGTGCGGCCGGGCTCGGCGCGGGCCTCGGGTTGACCGTCGCGGTGGTGTACGGCCTGCTGGCGTTGACGGCGAGCCTGCCGGGTGCTGGTGTGCTGGCGGTCCGCTGGGTGCGCCGGCTGCCGGCGGTCCGGCAACGGCCGCCGCTGCGGCTGCGGCTACGCCTGCGACCACGTCCGGCGACGTGACGGCCAGCAACGTGATGGCGGGACGGGCTGGTCGGCTACTGCTCGCCGAACCGGGACGACAGGGCGTAGCGCAGCAGGGCCACGTCGCCGATCTGGCGGACCTCGACCAGCGTCGCCCGCCGGTCGGCGTGCCACGGGAAGCTGCCGTCGCCGACGAACCGGGGTGCCCGGGAGTCGCCGACGAAGATCGGGGCGACCACCAGGTGCAGTTCGTCGGCCAGGCCGGCGGTGAGGAACTGGGTGTGCACCCGTCCGCCGCCTTCGACCATCAACCGGCCGACGCCCCGGACATGCAGGTCGCCGACGACCCGTCGCAGGTCGACCGGGTCACCGCAGTCGACGACGGTGGCGAGCCCGGCGAGCCGGGTGCGGGCGCTGCCCAGGCTCGCCGTGGCGCAGTACACGACCTTGTCGACGTCGCCGACGGTGAAGAACCGCGCCTTCGGGTCGAGGTCGGCGCTGCCGGTGACGGTGACCTTCATCGGGGTGGGTGGGTGGCCGGCGGCCACCCGCCGACGCCGGCGGTCCGCCGACCGGACCAGCAACCGAGGGTCGTCGCGGCGCACCGTGCCGGCCCCGACCAGGATCGCGTCGCAGTCGGCGCGTACCGCGTCGACCCGGTCGAAGTCGGCGTCGTTGGACAGCAGCAGGCGCCGCCCGCTCGCGTTGTCCAGATATCCGTCGATCGACATGCCGCAGCTGAGCAGGACGTAGGGTCGCTCAACCACTGATGGCACCTCCTCGACGACCGAAAGATAGCCTGCATGCGAGGCCGGCACACATTCTCCCGTACGGCTCATGTGTCGGTGCCGGCCGGACCGGTGCCGACGCTCTGCGCAGCACATCACCGATAGGACGTACGATGCTTGAACCGCCGCCCCACGCTCCGGTCAACGGTAAGCGCGCCGCCACCAACGGGACGGGTCCCGCGCCGACGGCGACGGTCCGCCGGCAGGTGACGGTGCCGCTGCGGTTCGCCGACGGCTACACCGCCAGCGCCCGGGTCTTCACCTTCGACGGCCTGACCGACCGACGCGAGCACGTGGCGCTGGGTCTGGGCGACTGGGACCGGGCGTTGGACCGGGCCGCCGACGGTGGCGACCCGCCTCTGGTACGCCCGCACAGCGAGTGCCTGACCGGCGACGTGTTCGGCAGTCAGCGGTGTGACTGCGGCCCGCAACTGCGGGAGGCGGTGGAGCGGATCGCCGCTCACGGCGGCTTCCTGCTCTATCTGCGGCAGGAAGGGCGGGGCATCGGGCTGTACGCCAAGCTCGACGCCTACGCGCTGCAGGACGCCGGGCTGGACACGTTCGAGGCGAACGTGGCGCTGGGCCGGGGTGAGGACGAGCGCGACTACACGGTCGCGGCGCAGATGCTGCTCGCGCTCGGCGTGCACCGGGTGGCCCTGCTCAGCAACAATCCGGACAAGGCGGCGCAGCTCACCCGGCTCGGCGTCACGGTGACCGAGCAGGTCCCCACCGGCGTGCACGTCTCCGCCGCGAACGTCCGCTACCTGGCCGCCAAGGCGAACCACGCCGCGCACACCATCGATCTGTCGGTGACCGACTGACCGAGCCGACCCGACACTCGTGGACCTGGCGGTCAGTACAGGTAGGGCCAGCCGGCCGCGTCGTAGCCGATCCGGTTGATGCCGAGCAGCGCGGCACCGTTGTTCGCGTAGTAGTGGTAGACGAGGTAGTCGCCGTCGGCGTCGGCGAGCACCGCCTGATGACCGGGTCCGTTGACGCCGCCGTGGCCGGCCAGGATCTGGGTGCCACCGCCAGCGGTGAGCAGGTTGCCGGACCGGTCGGTGAACGGACCGGTGACGCTGGTCGACCGGCCGACCATCACCCGGTACGTGCTGGCCGCGCCCTGACAGCACCGGTCGAAGGAGACGTACAGGTAGTAGTAGCTGCCCCGCCTGACCAGCGTCGGCGCCTCGATCGCCCCGCCGCCACGGCCGGCGAGGCTGTGCATCACCGAACCGGACCGCCGGCCGGTGCTGGGGTCGATGGCGATCATCTTGATCCCGGACCAGAACGATCCGAAGCTCAGCCACCAGCGGCCCTGGTCGTCAACGATCAGGTTCGGGTCGATGGCGTTGAAGGTGTCCGAGCTCTGCGACTCGACGACCAACCCCTGGTTGGTCCAGCTGCCGGAGGCGCCGGTGGAGCTGGTGGCCAGGAAGATGGCGGACCGGTTCGACCCGAACGTCGACGCCGAGTAGTACAGGTAGTACCGGTTGTCGTGGAACGACAGGTCCGGCGCCCACAGGTTGCGGCTGCCGCCGGTGTACGGGGTGGTCCACGGCGCGCCGCCGGGGAAGACCGACCCGGCGTTGCGGAAGCTGACCCGGTCGGTGGACGTCTTCAGCGCCACGTCGTTGCCGGTGTGCGCCATCAGGTAGCCACCGGTCGGCCGACGGATCATGCTCGGGTCGTGCACCCCGGTGTCCCCGGTGACCCGCATCGGGTCCGGGTAGGAGCCGGGCGGAACGCCAGGGGTGGGGGTAGGTGTGCCGGGAGCGTCGACCCGGACCAGCTGCCACTGCTGGTTGGTGCCGTTCCAGTCGGTCCACTGGCTGATCCGGGCGCCGTCGGCGATCGAGCGTTCCCACACGTCGAGCGCCTTGCCGCTGTTGCGGTTGATCAGCCGTACGTGGCCGGCGTCGGAGTCGGCGAGCCGCCACTGCTGGCTGGCCCGGTCGACGTCGCTCCACTGGACGACGTCCGCGCCGTCGGCCGTCGACGAGTCGCGCACGTCGAGAACTTTGCCGCTGTGCCGGGACCGGAGCCGGTAGTAGCCGTTGCCGGCGTCGACGAACTGCCACTGCTGCCAGGCACCGTCGTTGCGCGACCACTGCACGATCCGGGCACCGTCGCCGGTGGCCCGCTCGTACACGTCGAGGGCCTTGCCGCTGTGCCGGGCGACGAGCACGTACCAGGCGGTGGTGTCGACGGTGGCGGCGGAGGCGGGGGGCGGCGCGGCGGCGATCACGCCGCCGGCCAGGAGGACGCCGACGGTCAGCCCGACGGCGATGAGCGAGGCCCGCCTGCGCCGGAAGGGCGCGTGACGTGGCCGTGGCGTGGCCGGCACCGGACCTGCCGGAGGTGCGGGGATCGTGGGCATGGCAGCTTCCTTTCATGTGGCCGTCGCAATGTCGACTGCCCTGACCGCGCGCCGGCCGGGCGGACTCCCCCGCCACGGCCGACGCATCCGGTCGCTCACCCGGCTGACTCAGTCGGTCTGACACGCGGTCCCGTCGAGTCGGAAGTCGGTCGGGCCGGGGTTGCTGCCGCTGTAGGTCGCCTGGAAGCCGAAGCTGACCGTGCCGTTGGTCGGCAGATTGGCGTTCCAGGCGGCGTTGCGGGCGGTCACCGCCTGACCGGACTGGCTGATCTGGCTGTTCCATCCGTTGGTGATCTGCTGGTTGCCGGCGAAGGTCCAGGTCAGTGTCCAGCCGTTCAGCGACGCGCCGCGGTTGGTGATCCGGACGTCCGCGGTGAACCCGCTCCCCCACTGGTTGACCTGGTAGGAGACCTGGCAGCTACCGCTCGGCGGCGGGGTGGTCGGCGGGGCCGTGGTCGGCGGCGGTGGCGTGGTCGGGGGTGCGGTGGTCGGCGGGGCCGTGGTGGGTGGGGCGGTGGTGGGTGGCGGGGTCACGGCGTCGAGGGGCGGGAAGCGCAGAATCCGGTCGTCGTCGGCGGCCGGCTGCCCCCGACCGTCCCGGTTGCTGGTGGTCACCCAGAGCCAGCCGTCCGGTCCGTACTCGACGGTACGTAGCCGCCCGTAACTGCCGAGCAGTTCGGCGCTCGGGGTGCCGACGCCGCCGGACCCGTCGAGCGGCACGTTCCACAGCCGGTTGCCGCGCAGCGTGGCGACGTACAGCCGGTTCCCGACGATCGCGGCGCCGCTCGGCGAGGCCTCAGCGGGGGTCCAGACCAGCAGCGGGTCGCGGAACCGGGGATCGTTGGCCCGACCTTCGACGATCGGCCAGCCGTAGTTGCCACCGGCGATGATCAGGTTGATCTCGTCCCAGGCATTCTGTCCGAACTCGGTGGCGTAGAGCCGGCCCTGCGCGTCCCAGGCCAGCCCTTGGACGTGCCGGTGGCCGAGGCTGTAGACGAGCGATCCCGGGAAGGGGTTGTCGGCCGGGGCGCCGCCGTCCGGGCGCATCCGCAGGATCTTGCCGTTGCGGCTCTGCTGATTCTGCGCGTGCGAGGTCTGCCCGGCGTCGCCGACACCGGCGTAGAGCATGCCGTCGGGGCCGAACGCGATCCGGCCGCCGTTGTGAATGGCCGACCGGGCCAGCCCGGTGAGGATCGGCTGCCGGTTCTGCGGTGCGGTGAGCCGGAACCGGACGATCCGGTTGTCGGTCGAGGTGGTGTAGTAGACGTAGACGTAGTCGTCCTGCGCGAACGTCGGCGAGACCGCGAGTCCGAGCAGACCGCCCTCACTGACCGGGGTCGCGTCGGGGATCGTGACCACCGGCTGCGGCTGCTGCCCGGGCCGCACCCGGACCACCTGGCCGGTGCCGCGCTGGGCCACCAGCGCGCTGCCGTCGGGCAGGAAGTCCATCCCCCACGGCACCTGGAGTCCGGTCGCGGCCACCGCGGGGCGGGAGAAGTCGAAGTCGCCGAGGGCGTTCGTGCCGATCGGGTCGGCCGCCCGGTCACCGGCGGCCGGAGCGGCGCCGGCCGCCGCGGCGACGCCGACACCTGTCGCGGCGAGGCCGGCGGCGAGGCCGGCCCCCAGCACGGTTCTGAGCTTCATGGCACACACCTCTCAAAATTGAGCGATGCATGTCAATGTATCAATCAGATTGCCCGTGTCGGGCGAACTGGGCACGCAGGACGACTGATGGCCGGTGAGCCGCTGGCACCAGCCGCACCGCACCGGGTGGACCCCGATGGCACCGTTACCCAGGTGGCGGACGAGCTGTGGTGGTTCCCCAATGGCAGCGTACTCACTGACGATGGCGTCCTGCTGGCGGTGGAGACGTTCGGCAACCGGGTCACCGCCATCTACGCCTGTGCCCTCGGTGGCGCCGACCGCCGGACGCCGTTCGCCTGCGCCGCACCCGATTTCCACGAGGAGGCCCGCAAATCTGCCCGGCAGGGGCACAGGCTCGCGGCCCGGGTCTGCGTCCCGGGCCGCCGATCAGTTACGACGGGTCGTGGTGGCCCAGCTCCGTCACCTGTTGACATTCCGCCGAAGTCCGGCCGACACTTCAACAAGTGATTGATACATATCAATCACTGGTTGCCGCTGACGTCGGCGCCAACCGAGCGGAAGTAGAGGTCGATCAATGAGCGCGACGCCCGGTGCCAACTCGACGAGCAGCCGGATCAGACTACTGACCAGCGCCGCCTGCGCCGCACTTCTTGCGGTCACGGCGACCGTGCCGGCCGGCACTGCCCACGCCGACGAAGCCCATTCCCGCCCGGTGGTGACCACCAACCAGACCGGCACCCACGACGGCCACTTCTACGCCTACTGGAAGGACATGGGCGACAGCACCATGGTCCTGGGACCGCAGGGCCAGTACGGCGCCCGGTGGACCGGCATCAACAACTGGTTCGGCGGCAAGGGCTGGGCTACCGGTGGCCGACGGACCGTCAACTACTGCGGCACCTTCCACCCGGGCGGCAACTCCTATCTGGCGCTGTACGGGTACACGACCAACCCGCTCACCGAGTACTACGTGGTGGAGAACTGGGGCACCTACCGGCCGACCGGTACGCCGATGGGCACCGTCCTCAGCGAGGGCGGCACCTACGACATCTACCGGGTCCAACTCGGCGTCGGCAGCACGCCGTACTACCGGTACTACAGCGTCCGTCAGCAGAAGCGCTCCAGCGGGACCATCGACACCGGCGACCACTTCGACGCGTGGGCCCGCGCCGGCATGCACCTCGGCACCACCATGGGCTACATGATCATGGCAACCGAGGGTTACCAGAGCAGCGGGTGGTCCCACGTCACGGTGGACAGTGTCCCGACGGGACGGTGCGCTCCGGCGCCTCAGCTGCCCCGGTGACACCGCCGCCCTCCCCTACCGGCGTTCGTAGAAGGTAATGCTCACTCCGCCCGGTGCGAAGCCGGGGTCGGAGCTCAACCAGGTGTTCGCGTTGAGGAAGGCGTACGGGCCGGCCGCCCGGGCCTCGAAGGTCGGCACCAGCCGACCGAACGCCCCGCAGTTGCGGACCAGGATCAACTCGCCGTCGCTGGTCGACAAGGTGTACCGGGCGTCCAGCGTCGTGGTCGAGCCACTCAACTGGTAGTCCGCACCGCCGGCGAGGATCGATCCGGCCACCCGACCGCTGATCGTCCCGCCGGTGATGGGGATGATCGTCCGGGTGCCGCGCTTGCTGGCACCGATGGCGAGGCTGGAGCCGAGCGTGACGGATGCGGTGAAAACGCTGGCACCCCTCGTACCGCTGCCGGTGGCGCAGTTCCATTGCTGGTGGGGCAGGCCGGCGGGGTCGGTGAGCTGGATCCGAGGCTCGGTCGGGGACACGCCGGAGACGTCGTAGACGGTGAGTTCGACGGTGTTCGTCGCGGTGTCGAGCACCCGGGTGCCGACGAACGTGCCCGTGTTCAGCCAGGCGTACGGGCTGGAGCTCGGTGCCTCGAAGTCGGGCACGATCCGGACGGCGGCGTCGCCGGAGGGGGCGACACCGCAGCTACGCAGGTAGATGAGGGTGCCGTCAGCCGCGCGCAGGACGTTGATCTGCTCGACCTCGACGGCTCCGTTGGTGAGGGTGAGCTCCAGGTCCAGTCCGCCGGTCAGGACGGTGCCGCTGAGCCGCTCTCCGACGAACGAGCCGCCCGTCACGTCGAGCAGGCGACGATGGCCGTACTGGGTCGCGCCGACCTCGCGGATGGCACCGAACTGGGCCACGACACGCAGCACGAGCCGGCCTCGGGTCGGTGGCACGATGCCAGTGGGCATGTTGCACGTCCAGGACGGGTCGGGCACGATCGTCGGCTCCAGGTCGCCCGGCGTCGTACTCGGGGTGGGTGTGGGTGTGGCACTCGGCGTCGGCGGGTTCGGCGCGGACGGTGATCCGGACGGAATCGTACTACCGGTGCAGGGGGCGCCGTTGAGCGCGAAGTCGGTCGGGGCCGGATTGGTGGCGTCGTTCCACGTCCCGTTGAATCCGAACGACGCGCTCGACCCGGTGGCGAGGGAGCCGTTCCAAGCGGCGTTGGCAACGGCGACCTGGGCGCCGGTCTGACTGGCGGATCCGTTCCAGAGCTGAGTGATCTGTTGTCCGGCGGCGAACGACCAGGTCAGCCGCCAGCTGCTGATCGGATCACCCAGGTTGGTGACGGCCACGTTGGCGCCGAAACCACCAGGCCACTGGCTGGAGACGGTGTAGGCCACCCGGCATCCCGTGGCGGCGTGCGCCGACGTGGCGATGCCGCCGACCGCGACGGCGAGAACAGCGGAGATCGCCCCCGCGATCAGGTACCGACGAAGAGCGAGCCTCATCTGGTCCTCCCGGGGACGGCGACCGAACCCCAGGTACGAGGGTTACGTTACACAAAGTGTCTCCGTCGAACGGAAATCTGTCAATCGATGTAGTTGAATGAGTCGCGCTCCGCTCACTGACCGGGTGACGAGCTGTCCCCGGTGGTCGCTCATCCCCCGGCTCGGCACCATCCGATAGTCGTTCGGAGCGCGGCAACGCGCTGGCCGCCTGCCACCGGTCGGTGGCAGGCGGCCAGCATGGATACGCGGCGCGAGAACCCCCGTCAGCGTGGCCGGGACACCAGGTCACGCCGGTCGGCCCCGGTGTGGCGGAGACGGTCCACGTCCACCCTCACTCGAACACCACGTTCACGTTCAGCAGATTCTCGGCGCCACGGATGCCCTGGTAGAAGGAGACACACGGGCTCGTCCCGCTGCTACGACCGGACACCAGGCCGTACGCGGTCCGCTGCGCGTAGATCGGGCCGCCACTGTCGCCCCGCGAGGTGCAGTAGTTGGCCTCGCCGAGATGGCGTACGGTCACGCCCTCGTCGGTGTAGGTGACGGTCACCCCGAGGTCGGTGACCAGACCGCAGCTCGTCCCTCCAACGGCGCCGCTCTTGCAGACACGCATGTTCATCGAGCTGCCGCCGTCGGCGGAGATCGGGTAGTCGGGGTAGTAGGTGGTGCCGGCCGCGCCGCCGTTGGCGGCCGAGGCGAGCACGTAGACCAGTCCTCGGGACTGCCAGCCGGTCTCGTTGACCACCCGGATGATGGCCGCGTCGCCGTCGAGGCCGAAGACCTCGTTGTGCGCCGGACCGATGTTGTGGATCTCGTTGTTGGGGAACCGGGTGTAGTACACCGTCCCACTCGGCCGGTCGTCCACGCAGTGTCCGGCGGTGAAGGCGTACAGCAGGTTGTTGCTGCGGCTGCGGGCCAGGAACCCGAGTGTGCAACCGGCGGGGTCGATCCGGACGCCGGCCCGCAACGGTGGATCGCAGTACGGGAAGGAACAGGCACTGGTCACCGGCCGGTCGGTGTACGGATAGATATCCAACATCGACCCGTACCGACGCTTGGCCTCGTCCACCAGCGCCTGCTGCGCGGCGGTGCGATCGTCCGGTGCCGGCACGCCCAGTCGCACGACGTTGCCGTCCGTACGGTAGCTGCCCTTCATCGGCCATTTCGCATTCTGGTCGACCTGCTCCAACCGGTCGCCGATCCAGTCGTTAGCGGCGAGCAGGTCGGCCAGCGAGTGCCGGACCGGCACGGTGTCGGTGACGTCGGCGAGATCGTGGCCGGCGGCGACCGCGTCCACGGTGTCGGCGACATCGGCGGCCCGGGCCGACCCGGCTGCGGCACCGGCGGCGACGTAGCCGATCTTGATCCGGTCGTCGTCGGCACCGAACCACATACCACCGAACGTGTCCCGGCCCAGCGCCGTGGCCGCCTCGGCGGCCAACGACGACGCGTCGTGCTGCCACCGGATCCGGCGGGTCGCCTCGGCCAGGCCGATCCCCCGGTCGGCGGCGAGACTGGCGGCCGCCGGGTCGACGGCGGGACCGGCGGCGAGCCGGCCGACGGCAGGTGCCGGTCGGTCGGCCTGGAGCGGCTCGGCCGACACCGGCTCCACAGTGGCGAGCAGGGCCCCCGTCAGGACCGCCGCCATGGCAAGGCTGACGTGTCGTCGTCTCATGTTGGTCCTTCCGTCGATCTCGGGCAGGCGGCAGCCGGTGGGGGCACGCCACCGGCGCCGTACGCATAGACTGTCGTCGGTCCCGCGGGCCGCTCCAGGCAATCGACCGTCAACTCACCGTCAATTTGGGAGGCCTGCGCCTGATGGCCAGGGATCCGGACGCCGCCGGGCACCCACTGGATCTGCTACGACTGCTGCGGCAACGGGCGCTGCTCACCCAGGAGGAGCTCGCCGAGCGATCGGGGCTGAGCGTCGGTACGGTACGCGGGCTGGAGTCGGGCCGGATCCGTCGGCCACGGCCGGTCTCGGTGCGACTACTCGCCGACGCGCTGGCGCTGACCGAGCCCGACCGCCGTCGGTTGGTCGCCGCTGCCCAGGCCGCTCAGGACCGCCGGATTAGCCCGACCCGAACACCCCCGCCACCGCAACTGCCGGTGCCCCGGCAGCTACCACCGGACGTCGCCGACTTCACCGGCCGCAGCACCCGGTCGGCGCGACTGCGCCGGTTGCTGACCGACTCCGGGCCCCCGCGCGGCGTCGTCATCTTCGGCCAGGCCGGCGTCGGCAAGACCGCTCTGGCCGTACACGTGGCCCACCAGGTCACCAAGCACTTCCGCGACGGCCTCGTACTGGTCAACCTGCGCGGAATGGATCCACAGCCGCTGCCGGCCGCCGATGCCCTCGGTCACGTCCTGCGCTCACTCGGGGTGAATCCGCCCCAGATACCGGCCGGTGTGGACGAGCGCGTCGCGCTCTACCGGAGCCTGCTCGGCAGCCGCCGGGTGCTGGTACTGCTGGACAACGCCGTCGACACCAGTCAGGTGCGGCCGCTGCTGCCGGGCAGTGGAACCAGCCGGGTGCTGGTGACCAGCCGCGGACCGCTACCGGTACTCACGCCGGACCTCGCCGCCGTCAATCTGGAGCTGCTCACCCAACGGGAAGCGGTGGCACTACTGATCAGGATCGTCGGCCGGGACCGGGTGACCGGCCAACGGGAGGCGGCCGAGCATATCGCCACCCTCTGCGGCCGGCTCCCGTTGGCGCTGCGGATCGCCGGGGCCCGGCTCGCCGGACGACCGCACTGGCCGCTGTCCCGGCTCGCCGAGCGTCTGGCCGACAGCCGGCGGCGGCTCGACGAACTGGCCGCCGGGGACCTTGAGGTGCGGGCCAGCCTCGGGTTGAGCATCACTGCCCTGGCCGAACCGTGCCGGCAGGCGCTGACGCTGCTCGGCGGGCTGTGGAGCGGGGAGTTCACCGGCTGGCTCGCCGCGGCGGCCGTGAACCGGCCGACGGCCGAGACCGAGGAGATCCTCGAACAGCTGGTGGAAGCGCAACTGCTCGACGCCTGCGGGGGCGGCGGGCCGGGGCACCAGCGGTACCGGTTCCACGACCTGGTTCGGGACGTCGCGCGGGAACGATTCACCGCCCTGCCCGCCGCTCAACGCGCCGAGACCGCCCGACGCGCCCTCGATGCCTCTGCGCAGGCCGTTCACCGGGCCGCCGGGTGTCTTCTGGGTACGGCCGAACAGCTCCCTGGAGCGGCACCAGCCGCCGACGGTCACCGCGCCGCCCCGATCGTGATCACGAGCGCCGCCGACGCCATGGCGTGGTTCGCCGTCGAACGGACCAGTCTGACCGCCGCAGTCGGCTACGCGGCAGGTGTCGGGCTGGCCGGTCACGCCTGGCGGATCGCCCACAACAGTGCGGTGTTCTTCGAGCTTCGCGCCGACTGGGACGACTGGCGGCGGACCCACGACGTCGCACTCGCCGCCGTCGGCCCGGCGGGTGACCGACGCGGCGAAGCGGCGCTGCGCTGGGGGCTGGGGCAGCTCGGGCTCGACCGGGGTGTGACCGCCGAAGCCCGGGAGCATCTGGATCGTGCCCGCGAGCTGGCCGAACGAATCCGCGACATCGGTCTGCAGGCACGGACGCTACGCGCTCTGGGTGACCTGCACTGGCTGGACAGCCGGCCTTCACAGGCCGAGGAGCACTACCGGCGGGGACTCGCGCTGGCCACTGCGGCTGGCCACCGGGCCAGCGAGGCCCGCTGTCTGCGTGGCCTCGGCGAGCTGCAACGCGACACCGGCCGGTTCGACGAAGCAGTACGCACCCTCACTCGTGCCGTGGCGGTGGTCAACCGCTGCCCGGACCGCCGGATCGCACCGTACGCGCTGAGCGCGCTGGGCAACACGCACCTGCTCGCCGGCCGCCCGCAGCCGGCGATCCGGTCCTTCCAGCAGGCCGTCGCCGTCGCCCGTTCGCTCGGCGACACCCGGGCTGCGATACAGGGTCAGCGTGGTCTTGCCGACGCGTACCGCGCCGCCGGCCGCCCCGGCGACGCGCTACAGATCCTGCAGGAAGTGCTGGTCACGGTACGCCGGCTGGGCGAGGACATCGGCGAGGTCCAGACTCTGCGGCGCCTCGGTGAGGCGCTGACCGACCTGGGCGAGTACGAGCGGGCCGTCACCGAGTTGCGGCGGGCGCTGAACACCATCGGCCGGATCGGTTTCAGCCGGATCGAGGCAGAGGTCAGGTACGCCCTGGGGCGTGCCGAGCTCGCAAGCGGGGACCGGGACGCGGCCGGCAGACTACTCGGCGAAGCGCGCCGGTTGTTCGAGCGGTGCGGCATGCTCGCCCGTACGACCGAGGTGGACAGCCAGCTGGCCGCAGCTGGCATCGCGGCTAGATGACATCCGCTCAGCTCACCGAGACGATGATGAGCTGTCCCCGGTGGTCGCTCATCCCCCGGCTCGTTGCCGGGCCTGGCAAGAACATTCGCCCTCTGGGTCCGCGATGGTGCCAGGCATTTGGCAGCCGTAGGTTGATCACCGAACCCGAGAACCGGAGGCGATGTCGATGGTCGAGGAATCCCGGTGGATGGACAGTCCGCGAACGGGGCCGCATCGCACCTTCGCGCACGGCTGGGTCGAGTTGCTGACCGGCCGGGACGGTCGACTTGACCTGGTCGATGGCCGACAGCTCCTCGACCCGGTGACCGGGCGGGCCGGCCGGGACCGCTCGGGCCGGCATCGGTGGGAGGTGACCGCCCTGGCCGCCGGCCGTCTGCATGGCAGGGACGTCGTGGTGTCCGGCGACCGCCTGGGTACGGTCTGGGTCCGCGACGGGGTATCCGGCGCCCCCGTCGGTGAGGTGTTACGCACCGACGGGAAGGTGACCGCCCTCGCGATCGGCGACCACCAGGGGCGGGCGGCCGTGTTCGTGGCCGGTAACGACAGCCCGTGGGGCCCGGATGCCGCGATGATGCTCACCGTGTGGGATCCGGACACTGGTGAACGCACGCACGTGTACGGCGACGCGAAGGACGCCACGGTCCGTGCCCGGTTGGTTGACGGGCCGGCCGCGCAGACCGCCATCCATGCCCTGGTCACGTTCGCCGGGCGCATCGTCACGGTGGAAGCTGCCGGGTCCGGGCTGTGCGTGTGCGAGCCGGAGACCGGCTCGCCGGTCGGTCCGGTGTTCGGCGATGACGAGCCGTTCCGGACAGCGGCGACGACCGTCGACGACCGGCTCCTGGTGGCGACGTTGGAGAAGGGACGTGTGCGGGTGTGGTCCGCCCGCACCGGGGAGCCGGTCGGACCGCCTCTGGAGCCACCGACCGACGACCCCTTCTGGGAGGTGTGGTTGGGGCCGGTGGCGGGTCGGCTGACCGTGTTCGCCCAGACCCGCTCAGGGAGCGTGCGGGCTTTCACCCCGGACACTGGCGAACCGGCGCCGGTTGCGGTGGTCGACGGGCTCCACGTGGCGTCGATGGTCGTGGCGGACCTCGACGGACGCACCACGGTCGCGTCAAAGGACAACAACGATCCGTACTCCGCGTCCGTACTGGTGTGGACCGTTCCGTGCGGCGGTGCACCGGAACTGGTCGGCCGGTTCGGGTCGAACGCCAGCCACGTTGTCCTCGCCGCCGCCGGCGGCCGGCCGACCGTGGTCACCGGTGCCGTCGACGGTGGCGTGCGCCAGTTCGACCTCACGACGGGAGTGCAGTCCCCCAGCCTCTACCACGGCTGCGACACCAGCGGGCCGATGGTCGTGACCGAGGTCGACTCGCGGCCGACGCTGGTCGGCGGTGGCTCCGACGGGCTGGTCTGGCTCTGGGACGCGGTGAGCGGCACACCGCTGACGCGCCGGCCCTTGCCCGACACCGAGAACGTGATGCACCTGGCGGCCGCCCGGTGGTCGGGCCGCACAGTGGTGGCCGTCGGTGACGCATTCTGGAGGGGCGACACCTACTACCAGCGGGTCCGGCTGTGGGACCTCGCCACCTGGGCACCGATCGGCATGCCGCTGACCGTCGCCGGAACCTACGGGCACCTGACGTGCGTCGCCGTCGGCGATAGCCTGCTGGTGCTGCTCGCCCCCAGCTACGACGAGCCCCTGATCCGCTGGGATCCGGCCAGTGGTGAGGTCCGTGAGGATCGGCATCGGACCCAGGTCACCGCGCTCACGGCGGGAATGGTCGCCGGGCGGACGGTCGTGGCGACCGCCGAGGAGGGCCGGGGCGTGCGGGTGTGGGACGCGGCCACCGGCGACGACCTGTGCATTGTCACCGGCCATCCGGGACCGGTGTCCGCCGTCGGCATCGGCCGGGTCGGCGCCCGCGCCGTCTGCGCCACCGGCGGTCATGACGGCACCGCCCGGGTCTGGGACCTGGCGAGCGGAGCGCCGCTGGGCGAGCCGTACGTAATCAGACACAACCCCAACTGGGTCCGCGACCCGCAGACCGGTCGATGGGGTGAGGAGATATTCAACGCCGGTAGGTACGCGGTCAACGCCGTGGTGGTCACCGACTGGGACGGACGGCCGGCGCTGGCGGCCCGGGCGGTACGGCAACACGCCACGGACGGGCCGGTGCTGTGGTTCCTCAACGACCCGCCGGCCCCGACCGGACACCGCCTGGAGATCACGTGCATCGCCGCCGGAACGGTCGCCGGCCGGGCCGTCTTCGTCACCGGCAGCGTGGACGGGAGCCTGCTGCGGTGGGACGCGGCCACGGGGCAGCTCACCGGCGAGCCGCTCACCGCAGGCACCCCGCACCCCGCTCCGATCACCTGTGTGGCCCTGGCCGAAGTCGACGGCCGCAGCGTCGTCGTGGCCGGCGACAAGAGCGGCGACATCCTGTGCTGGGACGCCGCCAGTGGTGAACGGCTGCCGCCGCTGGGCCGGTTCGTCGGACCCGTCCATGAGCTGTCCGTGGCCAGGCACGACGGCCGCGTCCTCGTCCTGGCCGGAGGCAGCGACGAGGACCACCGCGACGACATCGGCGTTGGCGTCGAGGAGGACCAGGACGAGGACGCCTTCGGCATCTCGTCCGAGGTTGAATTCGACAGCGAATTCTTCGACAGCGCCAATCCCGTCACCGTGTTCCGCTGCTGGGATCTCGGCACCGGCGAACCGTACGGCGAGACGCAGCGGCTCGCCAGGTACTGGCACCTGGTTCGTCAGGAGCTGACGGTGGTCGACGGAAGGTTCGTCGCCGCGACGTTGATCGGGGCGGCCGTGGTCGACATCCCGGGCGACTGCGGCGTGTGGGCGTGGGACGTCGAAACCCGCCAGCGGGTCGGACCGACCCACGGGTACCTGGCGGAGGATCACCCCGCCTTCGCGGTTACCTTGGTGGACGGTCGAGCCGCAGCGGTGTTCACCGAGGACATCTACTCCGATCCCGACGATGAGGCGGAGGAACCGGAGCGCGGTCTCCAGGTGCGTGACCTCGCCACCGGCGAGCGGATCGGCGCGACGTTCCGCGACCACAAGTGCGGCGACTCGCAGTACGCGGACGCGGTTACCTCGTCGGTGCACCGGGGGCAGCCCGTCGTCTTCAGCTCCTGCGCTGGCACCCTGCGGGGATGGGATCCCCGCACCGGTGAGGCGATCCCGCCGAACCCCATCGCCGAGGTGCGGCTGTACTCCCTCGCGGCAGCGGTCGTCGCCGGGGAACCGGTCGTCGCCGGATACGGCTTCGAGGACACTGCGCCACAGATCTGGAACGCGGTCTCCGGCAGGGCGATCCGCTGACCGAGAGTGCCCTCCGGTTCAGCCTGGTCCTTCAGGTCGCAGTTCGAGTACGCCCATGCGGGGGTAACTGAGAAGCGCTGAGGGAGCGGGTCCGCTCCCTCAGCGCTCCCCCCGGTAAGGGCCGGGACAGCAAACAGGCCCGCTACCGGATGTCCGGTAGCGGGCCACGCGACGTGCTTGTATAGCTGGTGGGCGATACTGGGTTTGAACCAGTGACCTCTTCCGTGTCAAGGAAGCGCGCTCCCACTGCGCCAATCGCCCTCGTTGTGACGAGGTGGAGACGGGATTTGAACCCGTGTACACGGCTTTGCAGGCCGTTGCCTCGCCTCTCGGCCACTCCACCGAGGTTGCCCCCGACGTGCTGTGGTGGCATCTCCGAGCGGACGACGGGACTCGAACCCGCGACCCTCACCTTGGCAAGGTGATGCGCTACCAACTGCGCTACGTCCGCTTGTCTGCTGGCCTTCCCGCCCTCGGGCGTTCCTGCCAACGGATGAGAACTTTAGCCCAGCCGTCGCGAGAGTGCCAACTCGGGGGGTGTCCGGGCGCGCCCACGGCACGATACCCGACAAAGTTCTTATATCACCCCACGAGCCGCCTGGCTCCGTGAAATCGATTCGCCTTACCTGATCCCAGCCTCTTCCTGAGTCAGGAAATTGACTGGTAACTCATCGTATCGATGATAGTGCGTTACCGTGTTCGCCGTGACAAGACGTTCGGCCGAAGTACGCCTTGACTCGCTGCTGCGCACCGCCTGTGAGGTGATCGTGGAGCGTGGCCTGGCCAACACCCGCACCGCAGACGTGGCGGAAGCCGCCGGGGTGAGTCAGGCGCTGGTCTTCTACCATTTCTCCACCAAGGACCGGCTGCTCGCCGAGGCGTTCGCGTACGCCGCCGAGCAGGACCTGGCCCGGCTCGACACGGTCGTCCGGTCGTCCGCCGAGCCGCTGGAGAAACTGAAGAAGATCATTCGGCTGTACGCCCCGACCGGCAAGTCCAAGGCGTGGACGCTATGGATCGACGGTTGGTCGGAGTCGCTGCGTACCCCCGCCTTGAACCGGGTGTGCCGCAACCTCGACCTGCGCTGGAAAGAGGCACTGATCAAGGTGATCGCCACCGGGTGTGCCGACGGCACCTTCCAGTGCCCGGACCCGAAGGGCGCGGCTTGGCGGATCAACGCGCTGATCGACGGTCTGGCGGTGCAGGCCGCGATGCACGACCGGGTGGTTTCCCGCCGGCAGCTCACCGAGTGGATCCGGTTGGCCGTGGCGCGCGAGATCGGCCGCAAGCCGGAGGAGCTGGCCTGATCGTCGGCCGCGTCGAAACGGTTCAAACCGCCGCTTGACCCGCTGGGCGGGCGACCCGGCCCGCTCGGGCCGGTGGAACGGCAACCGGCGACCGGCCGACCTGCCACTGTCCGGCGACGGCCGGTAGGCGGATAATCGCCCCGGGAGCGGCCTGGACCTACCACCGGTGACCGCGCGCCGCCCGCAGAGAAGGAGGCCTGGGTGCCGGGAGCAGGGATCAGCATCCGGGACGTCGCCTCGCGGGCCGGCGTCTCCGTCGGCACCGTGTCGAACGTGCTCAACCGGCCGGACATCGTCGCGGCCGGCACCCGGTCCCGGGTGCTCGCCGCGATCAACGAACTCGGCTTCGTCCCCAACGACGCGGCCCGGCAACTACGCCGGGGCCGGGGCCGCACGTTGGGCCTGGTGGTGCTGGACGTGGCCAACCCGTTCTTCACCGACGTGGCCCGGGGCGTCGAGGACGCCACCAGCGGTGCCGGCATGCCGGTGATCTTCTGCAACAGCGACGGCGACGCCGGCAAGGAGAGCGCCTACCTGGACCTGCTGGAGGAGCAGCGGGTGCAGGGGGTGCTGATCACCCCGGTCGACGACGCCAGCGACCGGCTGCTGCGGCTACGCGATCGCGGCGTACTGGTGATTCTGCTGGACCGGCGGTCCCGCCGGCCGGACCTCTGCTCGGTCTCGGTCGACGACCGGCTCGGCGGCGAGCTGGCACTGCGCCATCTGATCGACGCCGGACACCGACGGATCGCGTACGTCGGCGGGCCCGGGCATCTGGAACAGGTCCGGGACCGGTACGCCGGGGCGGTCCGGGCGCTGACCGAGGCCGGACTCGACGAACGGCAGCTGCGCCGGTTCGACACGCCGAGCCTGACGGTGGCCGCCGGTAGGGACGCCGCCGCGCGGATGCTCGGTGTGCCCCGCACCTCCCGGGTGACCGCCGTGTTCTGCGCCAACGACCTGCTGGCCCTCGGGGTGCTGCAGGGACTGACTCGTCAGCAGGTACGGGTACCCGAGGACATCGCGCTGGTCGGCTACGACGACATCGAGTTCGCCGCGGCGGCGGCGGTGCCGCTGTCCTCGGTACGCCAGCCCCGGCAGCGGCTCGGGCAGACCGCAGCGGCGCTGCTGCTGGAGGAGGCGACCAGCCCGGACTCGCACCGCCACCGGCAGGTGGTCTTCGAGCCGGAGCTGGTGGTCCGCGAGTCCAGTCAGGATACTCGCGGCACCCGGTTGGACGGCTGATCCACGACCTTGACAGCCCGGTTTGGTCGCTCGTATGTTTGGGTCGGCTGTTGAAACGGTTCATTCGGGAGGTGCCGGTGCGGCGGTACTGCTTCGTGCTGCGGGTCCGACCGGATCGACTGGCCGAGTACCGGGCCCGGCACGCGGCCGTCTGGCCGGAGATGCTGCGTGCGCTGCGCGCCGCCGGCTGGCATGACTACGCGCTCTTCCTGCACCCCGACGGCCTGCTGGTCGGCCATGTCCGGGCTGACGATCTGGCCGCCGCACAGGCGGCGATGGCCCGCACCGAGGTCAACGCCCGGTGGCAGGCCGAGATGGCACCGTTCTTCACCGAGCTGGACGGCCGGCGCCCCGATGAGGGTTTCGTCCTGCTCGAGGAGATCTTCGACCTCGACGAGCAACTCGCCGCGCTCGACGGCCCGCACCCCGGCGATGCCCGGTCGCCTCGGCTGGGCCGGCCGCCACGACCGGCAGAAGACCCGACTTCGCACCAGAAACGAGTGATATGACCCGCCGGATCAAGGACGCGCTTCGGGAACAGCGAATCGAGGTGCCGTCCTGGGCGTACGGCAACTCGGGCACCCGGTTCAAGGTGTTCGGCCAGCCCGGGGTCCCCCGTACCCCCGAGGAGAAGATCGCCGACGCGGCCCAGGTGCACGCGGTCACCGGCATCGCCCCCACGGTCTCACTGCACATCCCGTGGGACCGGGTCGACGACTACGCCCAGCTCGCCCGGCACGCCGCCGACCTGGGGGTACGGATCGGCACCATCAACGCCAACGTCTTCTCCGACGACGACTACCGCCTCGGCAGCGTCACCAATCCCGACCCCCGGATCCGGCGCAAGGCCGTCGCTCACCTGCTCGACTGTGTCGACGTGATGGACGCCACCGGGTCGACCGACCTGAAGCTGTGGTTCGCCGACGGCACGAACTACCCCGGCCAGGACAGCATCCGTGTCCGACAGGACCGGCTCGCCGAGGCGCTCGATGTCACCTACGCCCGGCTCGGCGAGCATCAGCGGCTGCTGCTGGAGTACAAGCTGTTCGAGCCGGCCTTCTACACCACCGACGTGCCGGACTGGGGCACCGCGTACGCGCACTGCCTGCGACTCGGCGAGCGGGCCCAGGTGGTGATCGACACCGGCCACCACGCCCCGGGCACCAACATCGAGTTCATCGTGGCGTTCCTGCTGCGGGCCGGGCGGCTCGGCGCCTTCGACTTCAACTCCCGGTTCTACGCCGACGACGACCTGATGGTCGGCGCCGCCGACCCGTTCCAGCTCTTCCGGATCATGTTCGAGATCGTCTCGGCGGACGCGCTGCGCCCGGCCAGCGGCATCAACTTCATGCTCGACCAGTGCCACAACATCGAGCCGAAGATCCCCGGCCAGATCCGGTCCGTCCTCAACGTCCAGGAGGCCACCGCCAAGGCGCTGCTGGTCGACCCGGCGGCGCTGGCCGCCGCACAGTCCACCGGGGACGTGCTGGGCGCCAACGCCGTGCTGATGGACGCCTATCACACCGACGTACGGCCGTTGCTCCGCGAGCTGCGCGCCGAGCAGGGCCTGGACCCGGATCCGATGGCCGCCTACGCCCGCAGCGGGTACGCCGAACGGATCGTCGCCGAGCGGGCCGACGGCCAGCCGGCCGGTTGGGGGGCCTGAGATGGGCGGACAGCCACAAACCGCCGGACAGCCACAAACCGCCGGACAGCCACAAACCGCCGGACAGCCACAGCCCGCCGCCGGACACCCGCAGCCCGCCAGGCATCCCGAGGTCGCCGCGCTGCTGGCCCGGGGCCACCGGCTGGGCGCCGACCGGCGGACCACGAACTACGGTGGCGGCAACATCTCCGCCAAGGCCACCGCCGACGACCCGGTCACCGGCGACCCGGTCGAGCTGATGTGGGTCAAGGGTTCCGGCGGCGACATCGGCACGTTGACCGACGCCGGGCTGGCGGTGCTGCGGGTCGACCGGCTGCACGAGCTGGCCGGACGCTACCTGGGCCGCCGACACGGCAAGCCGGTCGGGCCGCGACGTGAGGACGAGATGGTGCCGGCGCTCGACTACTGCCTGCACGGTCGGGGCGGCGCGGCCCCGTCGATCGACACCGCGATGCACGGCCTGATCGACGCCGCCCACGTCGACCACCTGCACCCGGAGGCCGGGCTGGCCTTCGCCACGGCGGCCGACGGGCCCGAGCTGACCCGGCGCTGCTTCGGCGACCGGGTGCTGTGGGTGCCGTGGCGGCGGCCCGGCTTCCAGTTGGGCGTCGACATCGCCGCCCTGGCCCGGGACAATCCGCAGGCGATCGGCGTGATCCTCGGCGGGCACGGGATCACCGCGTGGGGGGCGACCAGCGACGAGTGCGAAGCCAGGTCAATGGAGATCATCTCCGGCATCGACCGGTTCCTGGCCGAACACGGCCGTCCGGAGCCGTTCGGGCCGGTCCGGGACGGGTACGCGGCGCTCGCCGCCGACCAGCGGGCCGCCCGCGCCGCCGCGCTCGCCCCGCTGATCCGTGGCCTGGTCAGCACCGACGGCCGGCAGGTCGGCCAGTTCAGCGACGACCCGGCGGTGCTGGACTTCCTGTCCCGTACGGCGCTCCCCCGGCTGGCCGAGCTCGGCACCTCCTGCCCGGACCACTTCCTACGGACCCGGGTCCGGCCCCTGCTGCTGGACCTGCCGGCGGACACCCCGCTGGCCGAGGTCCGCGACCGGCTCGGTGAGCTGCACCAGCGGTACCGGGACGCGTACCGGGCCTACTACCAGCGGTACGCCGGACCGGACTCGCCGCCGATGCGCGGCGCCGATCCGACGATCGTGCTGGTGCCGGGGGTCGGCATGTTCAGCTACGGGCGGGACGCCGCGACGGCCCGGATCGCCGGCGAGTACTACCGCAACGCGATCGAGGCGATGCGCGGCGCCGAGGCGGTGTCGACGTACACGCCGATCGGCGAGGCGGAGAAGTTCCGCATCGAATACTGGGCGTTGGAAGAGGCGAAGCTGCGCCGGCTGCCGGCGCCCCGGCCGTTGGCCGGGCGGGTCGCGCTGGTCACCGGCGGCGGGTCGGGTATCGGCGCGGCCACCGCCCGCCGGTTGGCCGGCGAGGGCGCCAGCGTGGTCGTCGCCGACCGCGACGGCGCGGCCGCCGCCGAGGTGGCCGGCGGGATCGGCGGGCCGGACCGGGCGGTCGCGGTCACCGTGGACGTCACCGACGCCAATGCGGTCGAGACGGCACTGGCGCGTGCCGCGCTGGTCTTCGGCGGGGTCGACCTGGTCGTCAACAACGCCGGGTTGTCGCTGTCCCGGCCGCTGCTGGAGACCACCGACGACGACTGGGACCGGCAGCACCGGGTGATGGCACGCGGGTCGTTCCTGGTGTCCCGGGCCGCCGCCCGGATCATGGTCGACCAGGCTCTCGGCGGCGACATCATCTACGTGGTCAGCAAGAACTCGGTGTTCGCCGGGCCGGAGAACGTCGCGTACGGCGCGGCAAAGGCGGATCAGGCGCACCAGGTGCGGCTGCTCGCCGCCGAGCTGGGCGCACACGGCATCCGGGTGAACGGCGTCAACCCGGACGGCGTGGTCCGCGGCTCGGGGATCTTCGCCGCCGGCTGGGGTGCCCAGCGGGCCGCCGTGTACGGCGTACCCGAGGCGGAGCTGGGCGCGTTCTACGCCCGCCGCACGCTGTTGAAGCGTGAGGTGCTGCCGGAGCACGTGGCGAACGCCGTCTTCGTGCTGGCCACCGACGACCTCTCCCACACCACCGGCACCCACCTGCCGGTCGACGCCGGCGTACCCGCGGCCTTCCTCCGGTGACCACCGACCGGGCGGCGGTGGCCGCCGTCGATCTCGGCGCGGCCAGCGGCCGGGTAATGCTCGGCGAGGTCGACCCGGACGGTGTCACGCTGACCGAGGTGCACCGGTTCGACAACGACGCGGTGCAGGTGGCCGGCACCCTGTACTGGGACGTACTGCGGCTGTACTCGCAGAGTGTGACCGGGTTGCGGGCGGCGGTGGCCCGCCGGGCCGATCTGACCAGCATCGGCGTCGATTCGTGGGCGGTCGACTACGGGCTGTTGGACAGCGGGGGTGATCTGCTCGCCAACCCGGTGCACTACCGCGACCGGCGCACCGACGGGGTCGCCGACCGGGTGGTCGCCCGGCTCGGCGCCGACCGGCTCTACCGGACCACCGGCGTGCAGCAACTGCCGTTCAACACGCTGTTCCAGCTGGTCGCCGCCGCCGACACGCCGACGCTGGCGGCCGCCGACCGGCTGCTGATGATCCCCGACCTGCTCGCCTACTGGCTGACCGGGCAGGTCGGCACCGAGGTCACCAACGCCTCCACCACCCAGCTGCTCGACGTGCGCACCCGCCGCTGGGCGACAGACGTGATCGCCGACGCCGGCATCCCGCAGCGGCTCTTCGGCCCGCTGCGCCGGCCGGGTGAGCCGGCCGGCGAACTGCGTCGTCAGGTACGGTCCGCGATCGGTGCCGACCGGCCGGTGCCGGTGACCACGGTCGGCTCGCACGACACCGCGTCGGCGGTGGTCGCCGTACCGGCGGTGGACGGATCGTTCGCGTTCATCTCGTGCGGCACCTGGTCGCTGGTCGGGCTCGAACTGGCCGCACCGGTGCTGTCGGCGGCCAGCCGGGCGGCGAACTTCAGCAACGAGGCCGGCGTCGACGGCACCGTACGGTACCTGCGTAACGTGATGGGTCTCTGGCTGCTGCAGGAATGCCTACGGCACTGGCGGGAGCGGGGCCGGCCGGTGGAGCTGGCGGCGGTACTCACGCAGGCCGCCCGCCAGCCGCCGCTCGCCGCGGTGGTCAACCCGGACGACCCGGCGTTCCTGCCACCCGGTGACATGCCGGCCCGGCTGGCCCGGGCGTGCGCGGACACCGGTCAGCCGGTGCCGGACTCGCCCGCCGCCGTGGTCCGCTGCGTCGTCGACAGCCTCGCCCTCGCCCACCGGTCGGCGGTACGTCAGGCGGCCGAACTCGCCGACCACGAGGTGACCGTGGTGCATCTGGTCGGCGGCGGAGCCCGCAACGAACTGCTCTGCCAGCTCACCGCGGACGCCTGCGGGCTGCCGGTGGTCGCCGGCCCGGTCGAGGCGACCGCGCTCGGCAACGTCGTGGTGCAGGCCCGAGCCGCCGGCACCGTCCGGGGCGGACTCGCCGAGCTGCGGGCGTTGATCCGACGCGGTCGCCGGTTACGGACGTATCTGCCCACGGCGGCCGGCGCCGAGGCCTGGCCGGCGGCGGCCGCCCGGGTCGGCCTGCCGGCCTGAGCCGAAGCGACCGGTCCGGCCGGCCCGACTCGACGGGCTCCAGCCGCCGAACGGGGGTGCCCCGGCGCCCACACCGGCACCGGCGACGGCCGGCACCGCGTCGTCGGGGTCGGCGAGGCCGCGCATCAGCCGGGCCCGGACCCGCAGCAGCAGGCCGAAGCCGACGAAGACCATCGCGCCGCCGGCGACGAACCAGGCGACCGGGATACCGGAGGCATCGCCGGCCGGGATCGCGTCCACCAGCTGCGGGCCACCACCACCGGCCCCGGCCGGTGCGTCGCCGTCCGGCACCGCGGCCTCGGGCTGGCTGCCCACCGGCTCCTCGGCCGACTCGGACGGCTCGGGATCCGAGCCACCGGGCTCGCCGACCACCGGCAGGGTCGCCGCAGTGTCGGCCAGCAACTGCGTGTTCTCGTCGTACGCCTCGACGGTGAAGGTCACCTTGCCCTCGGCGTCGTCGGCGAAGCTGAACTGGTACTGCGCGGTGACCGTGCGGTCGGCGCAGAGGATGCCGGGATCGAGCTGCACGTCGGTCAGCCGGGCGTCGTCACCGTCGGTCTGCACGTCGACCGCGAACGCCGCGCCCTGCTCGACCCGGGCCGCCCGGATCTCGTCGAGGCCGACACCGTCCGAGCGCAGCACCAACGACCAGCGGACCTTCTCGCACTCGCCGCCGAGGTTCCGGCTGACCACCACGGTCATCCCGACCGGCCCGGCACCCGCGACCGCCTCGTCCGGCAGCTCGGTGACCTGCGCCCGGTAGCCGCCCTGGGCGAACGCCGGTGTCGCCGCGGTCAGCACCAGTCCGGCCGCTGCGGCCAGCCCGACCCCGACCCGGGCCGCGATTCGCCCCACCCAGCTCACCACCTTCTCCGGGTTGCCACCCGGCATCCGTCCCAGCGTTGCCGTGTCGATCGTCCGTATCCGGTGCCCACCGGTACGGCCGTCGCCGTGTCCACTGGCCACGGTACGGCCGTACCGGTGGACCGGACAGGGTCCGTTCTTCTCACCCAGTGCGAACTGAAACGGGTTAATTCACCACCTGTGGTGAACCGGTAACCGCTGGCCGCGACCGGCGCTCGCCGGACCGACCGGGCACAATCCGGATGGTGACCACTGATCTGTCCAGCGCCGAGCTGTCGACCTTCGTCCGTGCCCACGCCCGGCTCGCCCCGGTGACCCACGTGCCGGAGCTGCGGCTCTACCAGGCGGCCGAGCCGATCGGCCTGTGGGAGCTGACCGAGGGCGAGTTCCGCAGCGAACAACCACCGCCGTTCTGGGCGTTCCCCTGGGCCGGCGGTCAGGCGTTGGCCCGGTTCCTGCTGGACCATCCGCAGACCGTCACCGGCCTGCGGGTGCTGGATCTGGCCAGCGGATCCGGGTTGGTCGCCATCGCGGCGGCCAGGGCAGCGGCGGCGACGGTACGCGCGGTCGACGTGGACCCGGTGGCCGGCGCCGCCGCCAGCCTCAACGCCGCCGCCAACCGGGTACGGCTGGACGTCACCGTCGCCGATCTGCTCGACGGCGATCACGGCGACGCGCAGGTGGTGCTGGCCGGTGACGTGTTCTACAGCGAGGCGATGGCCGCGCGGATGCTGCGCTTCCTGCTGGGCGCCGCCGCCGACGGAGCCCGGGTGCTGGTCGGTGACCCGGACCGGGCGTACCTGCCCCGGGAGCGGTTCACCGAGCTGGCCGACTACCAGGTGCCGGTGCCGCCGGCGCTGGAGAGCGTCCGGGTCCGGCGTACCCGGGTCTGGCAGCTGCGCCCGCCGGTCCGCCGCCCGGCGCGGGCGCTAGCGTGACCGGGTGCTGTTCCGCAACTGGGAGACGGTCGACGACCAGTGGCCGCCGGTGGTCCGGGTCGCCGACCACACCGGTGCCCCGCACCTGCTGGTGACCCGACACGCCCTGGTCCGTCAGGTGCTCGCCGATCCGGCGACCTTCCGGCCGGACAACGCCCTGGACGCGGTCACCCCGGTGCCGGTCACCGCGCTGCGGGTGCTGGCCTCGTACGGTTTCCGGCTGCCGCCGACGCTGGCGAACAACGGCACCGCGAGCCATCCGGCGATCCGGGCGGTGGTCGCCGAGGCGCTGCACCCGACCCGGGTCGCCGCCCAACGGGACTGGCTGGCCGGGCTGGTCCGCGAACGGGTGGCCGGGCTGGCGGCGACGCTGGCCGCCGGCGGCCGGGTCGACCTGTACGCCGGGCTGGCCGCCGACCTGCCGCTGCTGGTGCTGGCCCGGCTGGTGCAGTTGCCGCCGGCCGCGACCGACACGGTGAAGCGGTTCGCCCGCGCCGCACTGGAGCTGTTCTGGGCTCCGGTCGACGCCGACCGACAGCACGAGCTGGCCCACACGGTGGGCCGGTTCCACACCGTGCTGCGGGACTTCGCGGCGACCGGCGGCGGGCTGGCGAAGTCGCTGCGCGACGCCGGGCAGCCGGCCGACTCGGTGGTCGGGGCGCTGTTCTTCCTGCTGGTCGCCGGGCAGGAGACCACCTCGCAGTTTCTGACGCTGCTGCTGCACCGGCTGGCCGGTGAGCCGGCGGTGCTCGCCGGGCTCGCCGACGGCTCGATCGACGTCGACGACGTGGTCGAGGAGGGGCTGCGCCTGGTGCCGCCGATCGTCACCTGGCGGCGGCGGGCGGCGCTCGACACGACGGTGGCCGGCGTGCCGGTGCCCGCCGGGTCGAGCATCGTGCTCTGGCTGGCCGCGGCCGGCCGGGATCCGGCCGTGGTGGCGCGGACCGACCAGTTCGTCCCCGGTCAGCCGGGTTCCCGCCGGCATCTGGCCTTCGGTGCCGGGGCGCACCGCTGTGTGGGGGCGCAGCTGGCCAGGATGGAGACGGCGGTGGTGGTCGGCCAGGCGGTGCCGCTGCTCACCGGCGCCGAGGTGGTCCGGGCGCCGTGGTCACCGGACAACCTGTCGTTCCGGATGCCGGACGCGCTGGTGATCCGGCGGCCGCCGCCGGACACCCGGCCGCCGCCGGACACCGCCCCGGCGGGCTGACGCTGACCCGCGCGAGGCACGGTGGTCAACTGGTCTCGTCCGCCCACGCCCGCCAGTCGTCCAGTACGCCGTACAGCGCCGGGGTCAGCCAGCCGGGCGCGGAGCGGCGGAACACCCCCGGTTCGAGGGTGCCGGCGCCATCGGGCACCGCGCCGACCATGGTCGGGACCAGTTCGCTCAGGTTCGCCCAGTGCACCAGTTCGGGCTCGGCCGGCCAGGCGCCGAGCACCACGCCGGCGGGGACCGCCCGCCGGTCCAGCGCCTCCAGGGTCAACGCGGTGTGGTTGAGGGTGCCCAGCCCGGCCCGGGACACCACCACCGCCGGCGCGCCGAGCGACACCGCCAGGTCGGCGATGGTCCACGGCTCGCCGGACGGTCGCAGCCCCATCGGCACCAGCAGCCCGCCGGCCCCTTCGACCAGTACCAGATCGTGCTTGTCGGCCTCCTCACGTACCGCGTCGACGGCCGCGTACAGCTCCAGCGGCTCGGCCGCGGCGACCCGGGCGGCGGCCAGCGGGGCCAGCGGCTCGGGATAGCTGGCGATGGTGCGTACGGTGGCCGGGTCGGCCAGCCGGGTCACCACGTCGGCGTCCGACGGCTCGCCGGTCACCGTGCCGGTCTGACCTGGCTTGACCATCGCCACCCGCAGGCCGGCGGCCTGAGCGGCGGCGGCGATCGCCGCGGTCACCACGGTCTTGCCGACGCCGGTGTCGGTGCCGGTGACGACCACCGCACCGTGCCAGCCGGTCACGGCGCGCACTCCACGATCACGTCGAGCGCCCGGTCGAAGTCGGCCCGGGGAATCCCGACGTTGACCGTGATCCGCAGCCGGGCCCGCTGGTCGGGGGTAGACGGTGGTCGGAAGCAGCCGACCGCGACCCCCCGGTCGCGGCAGTCCCGCGCCCAGGCGAGCGCGGTCTCCGGCCCGGGCGCGCCGATCGACACCACCCCGCCGGCCGGTGGCCCGCCGACGTCGAGACCGGCCCCGGTGAACCGGCCCACGGCGGCGGCGACCCGGTCGGCCAGTTCGACCCGCAGCCGCGCCCCGTCACGGGCCAGCGTCAGCGCGGCGTGCGTCCCGGCGGCGACCGCCGGGGCGAGCGCGGTGTCGAAGATGAACGTACGCCCGGTGTCGACCACATGCCGGATCAGCGGCTGCGGCCCGGCCAGCACGCCCCCGGCACCGCCGAGCGCCTTGGACAGGGTGGCGGTGACCACCACGTCGGGTTGGCCGGCGAGCCCGGCGGCGGCGACGCCGCCGGCACCGGCCGGCCCGATGACACCGAGCGCGTGCGCGTCGTCGACCAGCAGCAGCGCACCGTGCCGGCGGACGACCGCGTGCAGCGCGGCCAGCGGCGCCAGGTCGCCGTCGACGGAGAAGACCGACTCGGTGACGACCACCGCGGGCCGCCCGGGGTGGGCGGTCAGCACCGCGTCCACGACAGCCGGGTCGGCGTGCGCGACGACCTCGGTCTGCGCGCTGGCGAGCCGGCCGCCGTCGATCAGCGAGGCGTGGTTGTGCGCGTCGCAGACCAGCAGGGTACGGGGCCGGACCAGCGCCCGGACCGCGCCGAGGTTGGCCAGGTAGCCGGAGGAGAAGACCAGCGCCCGGTCGGCGCCGAGCCAGTCGGCCAGGTCGGTCTCCAGCGCGGCGTGCGCGTCGGTGGAGCCACGGACCAGCCGCGAGCCGGTCGCGCCGAGGCCGTACCGGTGCAGGGCGTCTGCCGCCGCCGCGACCACCTCGGCGCGGCCGGCCAGCCCGAGGTAGTCGTTGCCGGCCAGGTCGGTCAGCGGGTCGTCGGCGGTACGGGGGCGCAGCTCGCGGGCCAGCCCGGCCTTGGCCCGCAGCTCGGCCCGCCGCCGCAGGCCGTCCAACCAGTCCGCCACGGGTCCCCCTCGTCGTTCGCGCCGCCTTGTAGGGTACGACCATGTCCGACATCCTCGACCTAGCCCGCGCCCAAGTCCTGGAGCGTGGCGTCGGCCTGGACGAGGCCGGGGTCCTCGCTGTGCTACGGCTGCCCGACGAGCAGGTCCCGGCCGCGCTGCAACTCGCCCACGAGGTGCGGATGCGCTGGTGCGGGCCGGAGGTCGAGGTGGAGGGGATCGTCTCGCTCAAGACCGGCGGCTGTCCGGAGGACTGCCACTTCTGCTCCCAGTCCGGCCTGTTCGCCTCACCGGTGCGGGCGGTGTGGCTGGACATCCCGTCGCTGGTCGAGGCGGCGAAGCAGACAGCGGCGACCGGAGCCACCGAGTTCTGCATCGTGGCGGCGGTGCGAGGGCCGGACGCCCGGCTGATGCGGCAGCTGCGCGAGGGTGTCGCCGCGATCCGGGCCGAGGTGGACATCCAGGTCGCGGCGTCGCTCGGGATGCTGACCCAGGAGCAGGTCGACGAACTGGTCGACATGGGGGTGCACCGGTACAACCACAACCTGGAGACGTGCCGCTCCTACTTCCCGAACGTGGTGACCACGCACAGCTTCGAGGAGCGGTGGGAGACGCTGCGGATGGTGCGCGACTCCGGCATGGAGGTGTGCTGCGGCGGCATCCTCGGGCTGGGTGAGACGATCGAGCAGCGGGCCGAGTTCGCCGCGCAGCTGGCCGCTCTCGACCCGCACGAGGTGCCGCTGAACTTCCTCAACCCGCGGCCCGGCACGCCGCTGGGCGACCGTCCGGTGGTCGAGGCCCGGGACGCGTTGCGCGCCATCGCCGGCTTCCGGCTGGCTATGCCACGAACAATTCTGCGGTACGCCGGCGGCCGAGAGATCACTCTCGGTGACCTGGGCACCCGGGACGGGCTGCTCGGCGGCATCAACGCGGTGATCGTCGGCAACTATCTGACCACTCTGGGGCGCCCGGCGACGGAGGACCTGGCGCTGCTGGACGACCTGAAGATGCCGGTCAAGGCGCTGTCGGCGACGATCTGAGGGTCGGCGTGGAGGCGATCTGGTGCGACCGGTGCGGTGCCGGGATCAGCGCCGGCAACCACGACGGCTGCGCGGCGGCGCGGGCCTGGGAGCCGCCCCGCTTCTGTACCAGGTGCCGACGGCGGATGAAGGTGCAGGTGCTGCCGGCCGGTTGGTCGGCGCGGTGCGTCGAGCACGGCGAGGTCCGGCCGAGCTGACCGGCCCGGCTGTGCCACCCGGCCGGCCTGACCGGCGGCGGCCTGGCCGTGCCGTCAGCGGCACCGACGCGGCGGCTCGTCGCCGACCGCGCGGGCGGCTGGCGTCGCCACCTCGCAGAGCCGGGCCACGACCCGGTCCGGGTCGAGGTCCCACACCTGGGCCGAGGTGTCGGTCGAACCGCTGACCAGCAGCCCGTCACGGGTGAACGTGATCGCGTTGACGTTGTCGACGTGTCCGACGAGCACCGCCGTCAGCTCGCCGCTGTCGATTTGCCACACCCGGGCCAGGTCGTCGCTGACGGCGGTGGTGACCAGCCGTTCGCCGTCCGGGCTGAAGGCCACCGCGGACAGCCTGGTGGTGGGTGTGTCCACTGTGCCGACCAGGTCCAGTCCGGCGACGGTGCGCAGCTCGACCTGACCGTTGCTGCGGGCCACCGCGACCAGGTGTCCGTCCGGGCTGACCGCGAGGTCGGTCAGCTGAAGGTCCGCGATGACCGCTCGGTCCATGCCGGACAGGTCGGCGGTGTGCCAGGATCTCAACTCGGCCCGCGTCACCGTCTCGTCGCCGCTCACCACACCGTGGTTGGCGGTCGCCAACAGCGTGGTCCCGTCGGTGCCGAATCCCAGCGCGCTCACCGCGCCACCGGTCGGCAGGAAGGTCGGTTCGGCGTCCCGGTCGAGCCGCCAGACCAGCACCCCGCCGTCCTCGCCGGCCGGGTCGAGCACGGCGACGGCGAGCAGCCGTCCGTCCGGCGAGTACGCCGGATGTCTGGTCGTCCAGCCGTCCCGCCCGGCGGCGGTGTCGTGCCCGACCAGTTCACCGGCGACGGTGTAGCGCAGCACGCCGCTGCTGGTGGTGCTGACCGCGAACGTGCCGTCACCGGCGACCGCGACCCCGGTGACAGTGTCCGACGCGCGGACGGTCGCCCGCACGGCGCGGGTGCCCAGATCCCAGATCCGCACCACGTCGTCGCCGGCGGCGGTGACGACCCGCTCCGCCGCCGGGTCGACCGCGACGAACTGGACCGACTGCGGATGCCGCAGCAGCACGCCGGTGCGCCGGAACAGCACGGTCGGGGCGTCCGGTCCGGTGACGGCCACGGTCCGGCCGTCGGCGGCCACCGCCACGTCGGCGACGACCCGGC
Organism: Solwaraspora sp. WMMD792; assembly: GCF_029626105.1. Lineage (NCBI taxonomy): Bacteria > Bacillati > Actinomycetota > Actinomycetes > Micromonosporales > Micromonosporaceae > Solwaraspora > Solwaraspora sp. WMMD792. The sequence goes on along the minus strand of NZ_JARUBH010000009.1, from coordinate 1,196,988 downwards.
CGACGTAGCCGGTGAAGGCCGAGGAGACCACCCCGGTGGTCAACGCCCAACTGTCGATCCGACCGGTACGCCACCCGCCGGTGGTCAGCAGCGAGCCGTCCGGGGTGACGGCGAGCGACACCGCGGCGCGAAACGGCCCGACCGGCAGGGCGGTGCGCTCGCCGGACGACACCGACCAGCTGTGCAACGCCCCGTCGGGTCCGCTGGTCACCAGCACGTCGTCCGGGCCGAAGGCCACCTGTTGGGCGGCGGGCAGGCTGCGGAGCAGGGTCTGGTCGGTCAACTGCCAGACCTGGACGTCACCATCGGTGGGGTTGGCGACGGCCAGCAGCGTACCGTCGGCGTTGACGGTCAGGTCGTAGCCGAGCATCCCGGTCGGCAGCGACCACTGCAGTTCGCCGGTCGCCGCCGACCAGCCGCCGACCTGCAACTCGGGCGACAGGTCGGTGCCGAGTCGACCGGCGACGACCGTGGCACCGGTGGGCAGCCAGCCGAGCGCGCCGACCGCCGGCAGGGTGTGCCGCAGCTGACCGGTCGACACGTCCCAGATCCGGACACCGTCGCGGCTGAACGAGCCGGAGGCGAGGAAGCGGCCGTCCGGGGAGAAGGCCAGCGCCACCACGCCGGCGTCGGTGGCGTGCCGCAGCTCGACGTCGCGCTGGCGCAGGGTGGCGACGTCCCAGAGCCGGACCAGACCGTCCTGGTGTCCCACCGCCACCGCCGTGCCGTCCGGGCTGACGGCGGTGGACAGCCCGCCGGGCGCGGTGCCCAGCGGCCCGATCGTCCCCGCCGTCTGCGCCGACAGCAGGGCACCGTACGCCTCGACGGTAGGCGCCTGGTCCCAGGCGTCCAGCGCCCTGCCGACGGCGAGCAGGTCGTCGTCGGCGGCCGCGGCGATCTGCGACTCGGCGGCCAGCTGTCGGGAAATCGCCTGCCGGCGTTGGTCCTCGGCGGCCGCCTGCTGGTTCAGCGCGACCAGCCCGCCGGCGACGGCGAGCAGCAGCGCCGCCGCGAGGCCCACGGTCAGCCGGCGCAGCCGCCGTACGCCGCGCAGCCGGGCCAGTTCGGCGGCCTCGGCGGCGGCCACGCTCGCGGACAGGAAGTCCACCTCCGTCGCGGACAGGTCGTTGCGGTCGACCTGGTCACGCACCAGCGCCAGCCGGGTGCCGCGCAACAGCAGGTCGGGGTCGCGGCCGGCGGTCCGCCAGTCCTCGGCGGCGACGGTCAGCCGCTGCCGCCGGATCAGTTCGTCCCGTGCCTCGGCGAGCCAGCTGTCCAGGCGCGGCCAGTTGGTCAGCAGCGCCTCGTGGCTGATCTCGACGGTGTCGGCGGCGACGGTGACCAGCCGGGCCCGTACCAGCCGGGCCAGCAGGTCGGCGTCGAACAGCCGGCTGGCGCCCCGGCGACGGGCCACCGCCCCGGTGTCGGTGACGGTGACCAGGCGCAGCATCGCGGTCCGCAGCGCCACCCGGCCCGCCGGGTCCAGGTCGAGGTGGATCCGCTCGGCCGACTCGGCGACGGCGCGGCGGATCCCGCCGGTGGCCCGGTAGCCGGCCACGGTCAGCCGCCACCCGTCGCGCCGCTGCCAGGTCGCCCGCAGGGCGTGACCGAGCAGCGGCAGCGCCCCCGGGTCGTAGCCGGCCGGTGCCGTCGCGTTCAGGTCGGCGAGCAGCAACTCGACCAGCCCGGGTTCGATCTCCAGACCGGCCCGCGCCGCCGGCTCGGTCACCGCGCGACGCAGCTGGTCGGCGTCCATCCGACCGAGGACCAGATGCCCGGCGGCCAGCGCATGCGCCAGCGGCGGCAGTTCGGCGCAGTCGGCGTAGAAGTCGGCGCGGACCGCGATCACCACGACGGCCGGCGCGGCGGCGGCCAACGCGGTCACGAAGGCCAGCCGGTGGGCCGGATCGGTGCACTCGGTGAACAGCTCCTCGAACTGGTCCACCACGATCACCAGCCGACCGTCGGCGGGCGCGGCTCGGGCAGCGAGCGCACCGAACAGCTCCGGGGCCGCGTGCACCCGCGCCGCAGGCAGGTCCGCGGCGTCCGCGCCGGCGGCGACGAGCGTACGGTCGACGAGCTCGTCCAGCGGCCGGGTGCCCGGGGTCATCAGCAGCCACGGCCACCGGTCCGCCGGGCCGAGCGCACCGGCGGCGATCGTCGGCAGCACCCCGGCGCGCAGTACCGACGACTTGCCGACCCCGGACACCCCGGTGACGATCAGCGGTGGACCGCCCATCGCCTGCTCGGCGAGGCGGCTGAGCACCTGCGCGATCTGCTCCTGCCGGCCGTGGAACCAGGGAGCGTCCTCCGGCTCGAAGGCGGCCAGCCCGGGGAACGGGCACACCGGGTCGTCGCCGGCCGGTACGGGGTCTGGCCGGTCCGGTGCGACCTGCGGTTCGGCGGCTACCTGCACCCGGCTGCTCAGCTGGGTGATGGTGAGCAGTTGCCGGCGTACCCGATCCATCTCGACGCGCTGCTCATGGCTGCGTTTCGCCAGTTCGCGGCGGACCTCGCCGAGCACGCGGTGGACGTCGGTCAGCATCCACCGCAGCGCGCCGACGTCGTGGCCGAGGGCCTGGAACGTGGCGGCGAGGTCGTCACGTAGCTGCGCGTCGGTCTCGGCCGCGGCGGCCAGCGCCACCTCGACCGCGTCGATGCCCCGCAGCAGCTCACCGAGTTCGGCGCGGATCGCCTGGGACTGTTCCCCTTCGTCGGCGAGTCGGGCCAGGAGTTCCTCGGCCAGCGCGTCGCGCCACTGTGCCTCGGTGGCCCGCCGGCCGCGCATCCGGTCGGCGGTGTCGATCAGCGCCTCGGACAGGTAGCCGCCGCCGATCTGGCCGAGTTGTTCGACGGCTGCGGCGAGCAGCCCGCCGGAGCCGATCCCGGCGGCGATCGGCGCCAGCGCCGAGGCGGTGAGGAAGGCGAGGATGCCGTACGGGGTGGCGTCGCTCAGTCGTGCCCCGGAACGCCGTGCGGCGGCGCGGACCCAGTCACGTACGCCGCGTCGGGCCCGTGCCGTGGCGTCGCCGGCCCGTCCGGCACCGTCGGAGCCGGCACCGTCGGAGCCGGCGGCATCGTCCGCAGCGGCGCCGTCCTGATCGGCCATGCCCGTCCTCCTCGCCCGATGCGTCGCTACACAGTGAACAGCAGCCGGACCGGCGGGCGGCGAAGACGCGCCGCAGCGTGGCAGCCGCCGACCATCGCCCGCCGCGCCACGCACCCGGACGGCACCATAACGTCAACTAGATATCCATGATGATGGGTATCTAGACGGCTACTCCTAGCAAGAGAGTAGGGGGTGAAGCTCGGCCCACCCGACGTCGACGCGGGTGGGGCGGGCCAGACCTGTCGAAGGGGACGTCCTGTGACCATTTCCGCAACCCGGAAAACTCTCACCGCCGGGCTGACCGCGCTGCTGGCGCTGGTCAGTTGGCCGGCAGCGGCCCAGGCCGCCGGACCACTCGGCGAGATCCGCCGGGCCGGTGGCACCACCGCCATCCCGGACAGCTACATCGTGGTGCTGGACGACGACGCGGCCACCGCGCCGACGACCCGGCGGCTCGCCGACCGGTACGGCGCCACCGTGCAGCACGTGTTCGACACCGCCATCGAGGGCTTCACCGCCCGGATGAGCGCCACCGCCGCCCGCCGGCTGGCCGCCCACCCGGCCGTCGCCTACGTCGAGCAGGACCACACCGTCACGCCGTTGGCCGCCGGCGTACAGCTGAATCCGCCGTCCTGGGGACTGGACCGGATCGACCAGCGCAACCTGCCGCTGGACAACCGCTACGCCTACCCCACCACCGCGCCCAACGTGCACGCCTACGTCATCGACACCGGGATCCACCGGACGCACAGCGACTTCTCCGGTCGGGTCAGCACCGGTTTCGACGTGATCGACGGTGGCCCGGCCGACGACTGCAACGGCCACGGCACGCACGTCGCGGGAACGATCGGCGGCAGGGCGTACGGCGTCGCGAAGGCGGTCCAACTGGTGCCGGTACGGGTACTCAGCTGCAGCGGCTCGGGGTCGATCTCCGGGGTGATCGCCGGAATCGACTGGGTGACCGCCAACGCGATCAAGCCCGCCGTCGCCAACATGTCGATCGGCGGCGGTGCCAGCACCACGCTGGACGCCGCAGTCGTCAACTCGATCCGGTCCGGCGTCACCTACGCGGTGGCCGCCGGCGGCTCCAACACCAGTGCCTGCAACACCTCACCGGCCCGGGTGCCGGAGGCACTGACCGTCGCCGGCACGACGATCACCGACGCCAGGATGAGTTCGGCGAGCTACGGCCCCTGCCTGGACCTGTTCGCGCCCGGGATGAGCATCACCTCGACCTGGCACACCGACAACTCCGCGGTCCGGGTGCTCAGCGGCAGCTCGATGGCGACCGCCCACGTCACCGGCTGTGCGGCGCTGGTCGCCGCCAGAAACCCGTCGTGGAGTGCGGCGCAGGTCGGTAACTACCTGATCCGCAACGCCACCACCGGCGTCGTCACCAACCCCGGGGCGGGCAGCCCGAACCGTCTCGTCTACTGCGCCGGCTGACCGCCGGCCCGACCGCCGAGGAGTTCAACGATGGCAACGACCGTCAGCTCGCATCCGCCCACCCGTACCGGCAACGCCACCGGCCGCCGCGGCACCCCCCGCCGGCTGCTGGCCACCGGCCTGACGCTGATCCTGACCACCGCCGCGCTCGTCGCCGGCACCGCGGCACCGGCGCAGGCGGCGACCACCCCGGGCATCGACGTCTCGCACTGGCAGGGCTCGATCAACTGGACCAGCGTGCGCAACAGCGGCATCGAGTTCGCCTACATCAAGGCCACCGAGGGCACCAGCTACAAGGATCCCCGGTTCAACACCAACTACGTCGCCGCGTACAACGCCGGGGTGATCCGGGGTGCGTACCACTTCGCGCTGCCGGACCGGTCCTCCGGCTCGGTCCAGGCCAACTACCTGGCCAGCAACGGCGGCGCCTGGTCGGCGGACAGCCGGACCCTGCCGGCCGCGCTGGACATCGAGCACAACCCGTACGGCGCGATGTGCTACGGGCTGAGCCAGTCGGCGATGCGGAACTGGATCAGCAGCTTCCTGAACACCTACCGGTCGCGCACCGGACGCTACGCCGTCATCTACACCACCACCAGTTGGTGGAGCAGCTGCACCGGCAACTGGACCGGACCGTGGAGCAACCACCCGTTGTGGCTGGCCAGGTGGGCGAGCAGCCCTGGCACCCTGCCGGCCGGCGCACCGTACTGGTCGTTCTGGCAGTACACGGCCAGCGGCAGCGTCCCCGGCGTCTCCGGCGCGGTCGACCGCAACCACTGGAACGGCACCCGCGCCCGGCTGGTGGCGCTGGCCAACAACGGCTGACCCTGCTCGCTGGCCCCGGCATGGACCATGCGGTCCGGCCGGGGCCAGCGACCTGCCCGGCCCGGCAGCCGTCGCCGGTTTGTCGGCATCCGGTGGTCACAGCGGCGGAGCGGGCGGCACCGGGTTGCGTCGGCCATGCAGCGCCAGGTCGAACAGGATGATCACCAACAGCACCAGATTGGCGCAGATCGCGACCAGCAACGCCGGGCCCGCCAGCAGCGGCGGTACGGTCAACGCCAGCAGGAGCACGCCCGCCAGCAGCGGCCAGGCGACCCGGCCGAAGACCTCGTACTCGAGCCTGCTGCGGCCCAGCAGGAAGATGACCGGTCCACCGATCATGATGGTCAGCCAGTTGACCGGGACCGGGTCGGTCGGGTGTTCGATGATGAACTTCGCGCTGGTCGCGGTCGCTACCACGCCGGCAATCATCAGCAGATGGGTGTACGGCGCGGAACGGGTGAACCGCCCCGGGTCGCGGGCGGCCTCGATCGCCTCGGTCAGCCGTGCCCCAGCGCAGTGCACGTAGATCCGGAACAGGATGGTCGCGCTGGCGAAGGCCACGACGAACCCGGCGGCGCTGCCCGGGGTGACCTCGCTGCGGCTCGACGCCAGCCCGGACACCAGGATGATGTCGCCCAGGGCGATGATGAAGAACTGGTGGTACCGCTCCGCCATGTGCTCGGCGGTCGGGTTGAACTGGGCTGCTGGGATCCGCCCTCGGCGAGGAACGGGATAGCCGAGCGCGAAGACCGTGTAGTCGATGGCCAGCGCGAGACCCCAGAACACCACCCGAGTGGTCTCGTCGACCAGGATGCCGGCCAGCCAGGGAACCGCCGATACGGCGAACCAGGCCCAGATTCGCACCGCGCGCTGCCGGGCCATCTGGTCGTGCAGCGCAAAGAAGAAAAACAGGCCGCGGCCCAGGTGGATGGCGACGTACGCGCCGACGAAAATGGCCGCACGGTCCTCGAACGCTGCCGGTAGCGCCGCCGTCATCAGCAGCACGCCGAACATGATCGCGACCGTGACCACCCTGATGGACCGACTCTGCGGGTTGTAGAGATCGGTGACCAGGGTGGTCACCACCCATACCCACCAGACGGCGAGCAGCAGGATCGCCGCCTCGACGACGCCCAACGGACTCAGCCGCCGGGCCAGGGTCTCCGACAGCAGGGCGAGTGCGACCACGAAGGCCAGGTCGAAGTACAGCTCCAGGAAGGTGGCGCGCCGCGGTGCCTGCTCGCCACGGAGCAGGCCGCGCGGGTCGCCGGCCGCCGTCACGACCGCACCGGGTAACGGGCCGACCGGTCTGCGCCGGTAGACAAACTGGGCGACATATCGGTCTTATCGTACGGCCTCGGTCGGCTGTCACCGGCCCGATCGCGGTGACCGGCCCGGCCAGGGCCGGGCCGGTCACCGCAGGTCAACCAGCCGAGGTCAACCGGCCGTGCAGGCCAGGCCGTTCACCGTGAACGAGGTCGGCCGGGGGTTGCTGCCGGAGTGGGTGCCGTTGAAGCCGATGCTGGTGCTCGCACCGGGCGCCAACCTGCCGTTCCAAGCCGCGTTGCCGGCACTGACCTGGTTGCCGCTCTGCGACCAACTGGCCGACCAGCCCTGGGTCACCTGCTGGCTGCCCGGGAACGCGAACCGCAGCGTCCACCCGTCGATCGTCGACGCACCGGTGTTGGTGATCGTCACCGATCCGGTGAACCCGGTGGACCAGTCGTTGGTGGTGTAGTCGACGCGGCAGCCAAGTACCGGCGGGCCGCCGGTCGGGGTGGGCGACGGTGACCCGGTCGGGGTGGGCGACGGGGTCGGGGTCGGCGAGACGGACGGTGACGGGGTGGGCGAGACGGACGGTGACGGCGACGGGGTCGGTGAGACCGACGGCGTGGGGGTCGGCGACGGTGACGGACCATCCGGCTCCTGTCCCCAGATCAGGGTGCCGGACTCGTAGAGCGGGACCGCCCGGTTCGGTCCGGCGGCCGCCTGGTAGGACGGATCGTTCGCCGGGTCCCAGGTGCCGCCCTCGGCCACCCCGATCTTCAACTGCACCTCCATCCGGTGCGCCGACTGACCGGCCGGCGCGATGGTCTGGCCGGAGCAGTCGACCTCGACGTACCACAGGTCACCCGAGTGCTGCCGGGCCTCGGTGGGTTTCGGACACCCCTGGCTGTACGGGCTGCTCACCTGCAGCGCACCCGCACCGTCGCGGACGAAGTAGTACCGGAACGTCGCGCCGGTCAACGCCCGGGCGGGGAAGGCCGACTTGTTGTAGATCATCACCTTGACCCCGGTCGACCGGGTCTCGTTCTGCATGATCGTCGTCTCGATGGAGATCTCGTCGATGTCCGGCGTCTCCGGCTGCGGGAAGTCCGGCAGCGGCGTGCCGCCGTACTCCTGGTGCAGCCGGACCAGCGCGGAGGTGAAGCCGGCGTTGTAGTCGGTGGCGACCTCGTTCATGACGTAGTCGTCGCGCCGGTCGGTGTAGGCGTCGTCCGGTGCTGACGGGCCGCCGACCAACGCCCCGTACAGCACGTGCCGGGTCTCCTCGGGCACCTGCATGCTGTCCCACCAGGAACCGTGCGCGGTGCGGTGGTGCGGGTTGCGCGGCGGGTTCGCCCCGAACCCGATGACGTAGCTGGAGTTGCGCGGATTGTCGCCGAGCGCGTAGTCGATCTGCCGGACGGCGAAGTCGTGGTAGCGGGTCCGGCGGGTCGGGTCGGTGATGTTGTCGCTGTAGACGAGCGCGGCGAAGGCGGTGTTCGCGGCGTAGCGCAGCGCGCCCCAGGTGTCGAGAACCGCCATCCCGCCCGGTGAGGTGCGCACCTTCTCGCCGTTGACGCCGACGGTCCAGTAGTCCAGCCACCGGTTGGCGTCGTCGATGTACTTCTGCTTGCCGGTCAGGTTGGCCAGCAGCACGTACGCGCCGAACTGCTTGTTGTCCCAGGCGAGGGTCCACTTGTAGGCCCGGGTGTCGGTCTGCGGTTCGGTGCCCAGGTCGTCGTACTCGGCTTCGGCCTTGGCCAGGTAGGACGCCTCGCCGGTGGCCCGGTGCAGCCAGATCGCGCCCCAGACCAGTTCGTCCTGGTATCCGCTCCATGACCGGTAGAAGCTGGTCGCGTCGGTGATGCACTCGTGGTACGCCTTACGCACGGTGTCGGCGAAAGTGTAGAGCTGCCGGGCGTGGCTGACCAGGGTGTCGGCGTACGCCGGATCGGTCGGCCGGAAGACCATCGACGACGCGGCCATCGCGGCCGCCGTCTCCGCCGCCAGGTCCGAGCCACCACAGGTCGCGTCGATGCGGTACGCCGGACGCGCCATCGGCATCACCTCGGCCGGACCCCACCACTTGTGGTCGTCGTCGCCCTTGCCGACCTGGCCGTAGAGCACGTTGGGCGACGGATGCGCCTTGATGAAGTAGTCGTTGACGAACCGCAGGTTGTTCAGCAGGTGCGGCAGCTGCCCGGAGCTGGCGTAGCCGGCCCGGTATTCGACCGCACCCCAGGCCAGCATGGTGGTGGTGAAGGCCATCGGGAATCCGAACTTGACATGGTCCCCGGCGTCGTACCAGCCGCCGGTGAGGTCGAGGCCGACGTCTGCCCCGTCGTCGAGTGCCGAGTCCGCCCGCCACGAGACCCGGTTCCACTGCGGCAGCGGGCCGGACTGCTGCGCCTCGTAGAACAGCAGCGACTTCTGCAGCGCCTCCCCGTAGTTGAACGGTGGCGCTGCAGCGGCACCGGGTCGCGGGACCGCAGCTGTCGCGGCTGCGGCGGTAAGCAGGATGGCCATGCCGGTGGCTGCCAGCCTGCGCCGCCAACGGGTCCGGCCGGCCGGCCGATTGTCTGCGCGCACTACACTCGCTCCTGTCCGTGGAGCCGCGCGCGGCAACGCGTCGTGGAGGACACCGAGGGGCGGATGTGGGCGCATCCGCCCCTCGCCTCATGCTGGTCGCGCTGTCGCGGCGGTCAGCGGCCGGCCCGCCGGTGGGGTGCGGGGCCAGCCGGTAGATGACGGTTGATGGTTCTCGGCTGTTGGTTCACAGGGGTCACGGTGCCAGCCGGCACCGACGCAATGGGAGCGCTCCCATCGACAGGGAACGATCGTCACGCGTACCGATGATTTAACCGCCTCGGACCGGCTTTGGGAAGCCCGTAACCGCGACCAACCGGCCAGGCAAAGGGGCGGGGTCTCCTCCTGCCGTCCTACAGGAGGAGACCCCGCCGTGCCACCCGGGACCTCGCGTCCAACGCACCGGACCCGCACCAGGACCGGGACGTCGGGGCAACCGCCTAGGTCGTGGTGGCGGGAGTCGGTGCCGAGATGTCGACCGGCCGATCGACCAACGGCACCGTGACGCTCATCATTTCCCCGTCGCGCTCGACCGGACCCGGCCGGTGCAGCCGGGCCAGGGTACGCAGCATGCCGAGATCATCGGCGGCGACGTGTGCCACCAACGCCGCCTGCCCGGTCCGACCGGCGTGGCCGGCCAGCCTGCGCAGCAGCGCCGTACCGACCCCACGTCGGCGCCACCCGTCCTCGACCAGCAGTCCGACCTCGCCGAGGGCACCCTCGACGATCAACTGCCCGGCACCGACGATCCGGTCCGCCGCCGCGCTGGAGTCGACCGCGACAAGCAGCACCCCCCGGGGCTGTTCCAGCATCCGCCGCAGCCGGGCGGCGATGACCTCGGACGGTCGACCGAGAAGACCGGGCGTGCGGCTCTCCGGCGAGCACCGGACCACCATCGCGTGCAGCGCGTTGAGATCGTCGGAGACCGCCGGCCGCAGCAGCAACTCGGCACCGTCCGGCATCATCAGCGTCACCTGATCGCCGGTCCGTCGGTTGACCGCCGCCGCCAACTCGACCAGGGCCTGCGCTCGGGCGAACTCGGCAGGGGTGAAGCTCGGCTCCCGCCGGACGACGTCGTAGCAGCCGCCGGCCGGATCCGGCAGCCGCATCGTGTCCGTCGACCGGGCAGCCACCTGCGAAGCTGGTGCCGGCCGCCAGGTCACCGAGCCGGCACCGAGCAGGGTACGCAGCACGTCACCGAGCGCCTCCGGATCGCGGACCAGCCGGTTGGCCAGGGCGAGCGCCCGGGTGGGCTGGTCGGCCAGCCCTCGGGCCTCGGCCCGAGTGGCCCAGGCGTCCCGGCCCCGGCCACGCTCCACTGCCGCGACGAGATCCTTTTCGGTCATCGAGTCGGGCGCGTCAACGAGAAAGTCGTCGACCGCCCCGGCCTCGGTGGTGTGCACCTGGACGGCGAGGATGTTGACCGCGCGCAAGGCCAGGCTGGCGGTCAGCACGGCCAGGTAGCCCGGCCGGTCGTCGACCGTCGCTCTGATCCGCCACAGCGCCATGGCTGCTCCTCTCCCCAGGTGCTCGGTGCCCGCTTGGTCAGCGCCGCACTGCGCCCGCTTCCTACCTTGCCGCCGCGCTGTTTCCCTCAGGTTGCCCGGCGGTGACTTCTCGCGGTGCCGTCTGCGACCTGCGTCTCACCGTCTGGCGGCGACCGGATCGGCGGTCACCAGATCCAACCGGTCGCCCAGGATCACCGTCGCCGCCCGGACCAGCTGCGCTATCCGGTCCACCTCGGTGACGTGGAACGCGGCTGCCGGCAGACCGTCCCCGTCGACCCGGGACACGATCAGCACCAGGCCGGCCCGGCCGAACGGCACCGAGGCGTACCGCACCCCGTCCGGGCCGTCCATCGGCCGGGCACGCAGTGGTGTGACCTCAGGCAGCCGCAGCGGCACCGGCGCGCGCCAACTCGCGTAGGCGACGGCCGGTTCGCCGCCCGTAGGAGACTCGTCCACCGGCACGGTCAGGCCGGTCATGAAGTCGTCGTCGGGCAGTTGACCACCGTCGAACCGCGACTCCGCGCCGGGCGTCGGAGCCGGCCCGGCCAGCCCGGCGGACTGCGCCGTGGCGGCACCGGCCGGCGGCCGGGACGCGCTGCGGATCGCCCAGTCGGCCGGCACCACGGCCGCGGCCGCCCAGTCGGCTGCCAGCAGCCCCGGCACCGCGTCGACCAGCGTGGCCAGGCCGTCAACCGGGTTGGCGGCGACCTGGGCGAGCAGTTCGGCGTCCTGACCTCCGGTCACCGGAGTGCCGATCGCCCGCCAGACGCCGTCGACCTGGACGCCGGGAATCGCGGCGAGGCCGGCGAGCAGCCGGTCGACCCGGGCGGCACCCGGCCACACCACGGTGAAGTCGTCCACCGCCCGACCGCCCAGCCGCTCCAGGACGGTCACCTGGACGATGTCGGCGCCCGCGACGCCGAGTGTGCGGGCCACCTGGCCGAGTGCACCGGGCCGGTCCGGCAGGGTCACGCGAACCCTCAGCAACATGTCAGTCCTCCCGTAACGCAGGCCGGCCCCTCCCCCGGTCGAGAACCAGCCTGCCCGATGACCATTTCATCCCTGTTGCGATGACATGACTCGGCAGGAAAACCCCTGGAGAACAGGGTTGGACATGCTGCACCATCACCCGTTCGGATGATCTTCACCCGGTCAGGCGGAGTCGCTGACAGGCCGACGCACGGTCAGGCCGAGTCGCGGTCAGGCCGACGCACGGTCAGGCCGAGTCGCGGGCGACCATGTGGGTCTCCAGCAGGACGTACGGGACCTGCAGCTCATCGTGCCGGATCCGGGACAGCAGCAGCCGGGCCATCTGCCGGCCCATCTCCTCCACCGGCTGGAAGACGGTGGTCAACGGCGGATCGGACTGCCGGGCGATCGGGGCGTCCTCGAACCCGACCACGGCCACGTCGTCGGGCACCCGACGGCCGGCCTCGCGCAACGCCCGCAGGGCGCCGCAGGCCATCAGGTCGGACGCGACGAACACCGCGTCCAGATCGGGATGGCGCTCCAGCAGCTGGCGCATCGCAGCGGTGCCGCTGCCCTCGCTGAAGTCGCCGTACGCCACCAGGGATTCGCCACCCGGCGGGCCGCTGTGCCGGATCGCCTCGTGGTAGCCGGTCAACCGGGCGACGCCGACCCCCATGTCCTGCGGGCCGGCGATGGTGGCGACTCGCCGCCGGCCGCCGGCCAGCAGGTACTCGACCGCCAACCGGGCGCCCCCGGCGTTGTCGACGTCGACGAAGTAGGCCGGACGCGCGTCCGGATGCAGCATCCGGGCCGGCCGCCCGCCCAGGACGCTGGGCAGACCGCGCTGTTCGAGCAGGGTAGGCAGCGGATCCGCGTCGTGCAGCGACAGCAGCAGTACGCCGTCGACGTGCTGGTTGGTCAGATGGTGCTCGACCCGCTCCCGTTCGGCGGGTGACTGGGCCATCGCCAGCCAGAGCTGCATCGGGGTGTCGAGCAGCCCGGAGCTGATGCCCCGGACGATCCCGGCGAAGAAGGGTTCGCCGAAGACCCGCTCCTCCGATTCGGAGACGACCAACGCGACCGAGTCGGTCCGTTGGGTGACCAGCGCCCGGGCTGCCCGGTTCGGCACGTACCCCAGCTCGGCGATCGCCTGCTGGACCGCTGCCCGCGCCTCGGGGCTGACCTGTGGCGACCCGTTGACGACACGGGACACCGTGCCCCGGCCGACCCCGGCACGCGCGGCAACCGCGTCGAGGGTGGGCCGCCCGAGTGACCGGGTGCGCTGGGTTGTCATCGTCTGTTCCTCCGACCCTTGGGCCGCCGGCGCCGGTTGCAGGGAACCGGCGCCGCGCGGCCCGTTATTGCTGGCTGACCACGCCTATTGTGCGGCCAGACCGTTACGTCGGATCACATCGGCGTACCACCTGGCGCTCGACTTGGGGATCCGAAGCTGGGTGTCGTAGTCGACGTGGATCATGCCGAAGCGCTTCGAATAGCCCCAGGCCCATTCGAAATTATCCATCAAAGACCATGCGAAGTAGCCCCGTACCGGCACTCCGTGCGAGATCGCCTCGTGACAGGCGCGCAGGTGAGCGTCGAAATAGGCCAACCTGTCCGGATCATCGACTTTGTCGTTGACGACGTCGTCGACGTAGGCCGAGCCGTTCTCGGTGATGTAGATCGGCACCTCGGGGTACTCGCCGTTGACCCGGCGCAGCACCTCCACCAGGCCGGGGGCGTCGACCTCCCACCCCATGTCGGTCACCGGGAGCCCGCGGGTGACAAATCGGATCCGCTCGCTACCCGGCCAGCAGGACGGTTCGTCGGCCGCGTCCGGAGCCGGCGCGCCGCTGACCACGTGCCGGCTGTAGTAGTTGATGCCGAGCACGTTCAGCGGAGTGGCGATGACGTCCAGGTCACCCTCACGGACGTGGGCCAAATCGGTCACCGGCTGTAGGTCCGCCACGACGTCCTGCGGGTATCGCCCGAGCAGGATCGGGTCCAGGAAGATCCGGTTGGCCAGACCGTCGATGCGCCGGGCCGCGTCGACGTCGACCGCCGAGTCCGTCTCCGGCGACACCGCGTACAGGTTGAGCGTGACGCCGAAGTCGTGGTCCGGCCGGGCCGCACGCATCGCCTGCACCGCCAGACCGTGGCCGAGCATCAGGTGATGGGCGGCCCGGACCGAGTCGGCGCCGTCGGTGATCCCGGGGGCGTGCACGCCCGAGCCGTAACCCAGGAAGGCCGAGCACCAGGGCTCGTTGAGCGTGGTCCAGTACCGCACCCGGTCACCAAGCGCCCCGTGCACCAGCTCCGCGTAGTCGGCGAACCGGGCCGCGGTGTCCCGGGCCGGCCACCCGCCGGCGTCCTCCAGCGGCTGCGGCAGATCCCAGTGGTAGAGGGTCAGCCACGGCTCGATGCCCTGGGCCAGCAGCTCGTCGACCAGCCGACGGTAGAAGTCCAGCCCGGCCTGGTTGGCCCCGCCGGACCCGTCGGGCTGCACCCGTGGCCAGGACACTGAGAACCGGTACGACTTGAGGCCGAGCTCGGCCATCAACCCGACGTCCTCGCGGTAACGGTGGTAGTGGTCGCAGGCCACGTCCCCACTGTCCCCGCCGAGCACCTTGCCCGGGGTGTGGCTGAAGGTGTCCCAGATGGACGGCTTGCGGCCGTCGATGTTCGCTGCGCCCTCGATCTGGTACGCCGCGGTGGCGGCACCCCAGAGGAACCCGGGTGGGAAGAGTAGCTGCCCGGAGCCTTCGCGGAACTCGGCGGTCTGCGGAGTTGCTGCTTTGGTCACGACTTGACGGCGCCTTCCATGATGCCGCCGATGATCTGGCGGCCGAAGAGGATGAAAACAACGAACAGCGGGAGCGTCGCGATCAGCGTTCCCGCGAAAATCTGGGAATTGTCGGCGAAGTACGCCGAGTTCAGGCTGCGCAGGGAGATCTGCACCGTCGGGTTGGTCGGGTCGGCGAGGACCACGAACGGCCAGAAGAACTGGTTCCACTGCTCCATGAAGGTCAGCAGACCGAGCACCGCCGCCGCCGGGCGCAGCGCCGGCACGACCACGTGCCAGAAGATCCGCCAGGTGGAGCAGCCGTCCACCCGGGCTGCCTCGATCAACTCGTTGGGCACCGCCTGTTCGGCGTACTGCCGCATCATGAAGATCCCGAAGCCACCGATCAGGAACGGCACGATCACCGACGGCATGCGGTTCAGCCAGCCGAGCTCGGACATCAGAATGTAGAGCGGGAGCACGCCGAGCTGGATCGGGATCATCATCGAGGCGAGCACGATGAGCAGCAGCGCGTTCTTGCCTCGGAAACGCAGTTTGGCGAAGGCAAAGCCGGCGAGCGAGCCGAAGAAGACGGTCGCCACGGTGATGGTGCCGGACACCAGGACCGAGTTCATCAGCCCTTTGAGAATGTTGGCGTCCTGGTTGGCCAGCACTCGGCCGATGTTCTCACCGAGGTTGCCGCCGGGCAGGAACGGCGGCGGCCAGGCGTTGGCGGCGTCGTTGGTCCGCGACGCGATGACGATCATCCAGTAGAACGGGAAGAACGACAGGAGCACGCCGAGGATCAGGCCGAACCAGGTCAACGGGCTCGCCTTGAACAGCCGCTCCGAGGTCGACGACGGGCCCTTGCCGCGCTTGGGCTTGTTGGCCACGGGTTGCAGGGTTGCGGTGGTCATCGCGCCTCACTTGTCCGAGCTGATCCGGCGGGCCAGCAGATAGTTGACCAGCGACATGAACGCGATGAGCAGGAAGAGCAGCAGCGACACGGCGCCTGCGTAGCCCCACTGGAACCGCTGGTTCATGACGTCGAGCAGGTACATGGTGATCGTCTGGAACTGACCCTGGGAACCGCCGGAGATGCCGCCGGGTCCGCTGGTGAACAGCAGCGGCTCGGTGAACAGCTGCAGTCCGCCGATCGTCGAGATGATCAGGGTGAAGATGATGGTGGGTCGCAGCTGCGGCACGGTGATCGACCAGAACTGACGGGTCCGCGACGCGCCGTCGAGGGCGGCGGCCTCATACATGTCCTTCGAGATCGCCTGCATCGCGGCCAGGTAGATCAGCGCGTTGTAGCCGATCCACCGCCAGTCGACCATGGTGGAGATGGCGAACCAGGACCCGAGCTTGCTCGCCCGGAAGTCGATCGGCTCGATGCCGAACAGCGACAGCAGCCAGTTGACCAGGCCGAAGTCCCGCGCGTAGATCATGGAGAAGATCAAGGCGACGACCGCGGTCGAGGTGATGATCGGCATGGCGATGGCCAGCCGGAAGAACGTCTGTCCCTTGATCCGCCGGTTCAGCGCGTTGGCCAGCATCAGCGCGATCAGCAACTGCGGGACGGTGGACATCAGGAACATGCCGAACGTGTTGTAGACGGCGTTCCAGAACTGCGGGTCGTCGGTGATCAGCCGGACGAAGTTGTCCAGGCCGACGAAGCTGATCTCGGCGTTGAGCGGCGACCGGTCGGTCAGCGCGATCCAGACGGTGTAGACGATCGGATAGACGCCGAAGATCGCGAAGATCACGAAGAACGGCAGGACGTAGAGGTAGGGGGAGAGTTTGAGGTCCAGTCGGGTCAGCGAGCGGCGCCGGGCCGCCCCACCGCCGGCCGGACCCGCCCGGTGGCCGCGTGGCTGCGCCGACGCGGGGGTGTCTAGCTCCAGGCTCATCGGGAAAGTCCTTCAGTTGTACGGCGGCCGGCCGACGTCGGCCAGGGAGGTCAACGCGCCGCTGGCACCGCGACGCGGCGGGAGAGATGGCGCCGGCAGGTCCTGCCGGCGCCATCTCTCACCCGGGTTGTGACACCGCGTTATCGGCCGGCGGCCGTGCCGTTCGTGATGGCGTCCTGCCACCCCTCTTCCGGCGACTGGCCCTGCTCGACCGCCCGCAGCGCGTTCTCCACCGCGGTACGGACCGCCTGGTTCTTCGGGCCGAGGTAGACCGGCTTGAGCTCACTGGCACCGGCGGCGAAGATCTCGCCGGTCGGGGCGTCGGAGAAGTACTCGTTGACCGCCTCGGCGACCTTCGGGTCGGCCAGCGCCTGCGGCGACGACGGCAGGTTGCCGACCGCCTCGAAGGCGGCGACGTGGCCCTCCGGGCTGGTCAGGTACTTGACCAACTCGGCGGCGGCGGCCTGGTACTTGCTGGAGGTCGGCACCGCCAGGAACGAACCGCCCCAGTTGCCGCCGTTGCCCGGCGCCTTGGCGATGTCCCACTTGCCGGCGGCCTCCGGGCCGGCCTGGCCCTCGATGACACCGGTCATCCAGGCCGGGCAGGCGATGGTGGCGAAGGTGGCGTTCTTGAAGCCGGCGTTCCACTCGTTGGAGAACGACTGCAGGTTGTTCGACAGCCCTGCCTCGATCATGTCGGTGGTGAGGTCGAACGCGGCCTTCACGTCCGGGTTGCTCTCCATGACGAACTGGTTCTCAGTGTCGTAGTAGGTGTACCCGGTGCCCTCGCCGGCGATCTGGCTCAGCACCAGGTTGTAGAAGCTGGTCGCCGAGTCGACGAACGCCTTGTCCGGCGTGGCCTCCTTGAACTCCTGGCCGACCGCGATGAAGTCGTCCCAGCTCGACCAGAGCGCGCCGACCTCATCCCGGTCGGTCGGCAGACCCGCCGCCTCGAACAGGTCCGAGCGGTAGCACAGGGCCATCCCGCCGACGTCGGTGCCGAGCCCGAGCACCTTGCCGTCGGGCAGCACGCCGGCTTCCCACTTCCACGGCAGGAAGTTGCCCTCGAGTTCGTTGGCGCCGTGCTCACCGAGGTCGACGAACTTGTCGGCCTGGGCGAAGAACTGCGACATCGTGCCCTCTTCGATCGCCACCACGTCCCCGGCACCGGAGCCGGCGGTGATCTGCTGGGTGAGTCGGGTGTTGTAGTCGCCGAGGCCGAGGCCGATGCCTCGCTGCTGAACGGTGACGTTCGGGTTGTCGGCCTCGTACTGCTCGATCAACTCGTCGTATCCGAAGCCTGCGTCGCCGAAGATGTCGACGACCAGGGTGATCGGGCCGTCCGGATCTGAATCGGCGTCGTCGGAGCCGCAGGCCGTGGCCGTCAACATGACAGCGGAGGCGAGTGCGACCGCGGCGTACCGCCGGAGCGTGACGCTCATCCTGACCCCTCTCAAGGTCGCTTTCTGTGGTGGGGGGTAACCGTGTGGTGTCCGCCGCGACAACGGGAACTGCGTTGGCGAAAGGGGTCCGTCGCCGGGGAGCGGGCACTGCACGACCGCACTCCGCGGTTGGTCAAGCAAGTGACGTGGATCTCACTCACCCCGGCCGGGAGCGCTCCCATGAGATTGCCGGGAGGTTTCGGAGGTGTCAAGAGGCCGATGGGAGCGTTCCCATTTCGTTACTGCCGAATCCCGGGCGCTCCCGGGTCAGATTCAGGTCGGCCCGGCCGGCCCGGCGGTCAGGCCGACCGGGTGGTCAGGTCAGCCGGGTGGTCAGGCCGACCGGGTGGTCAGGCCGACCGGGTGGTCAGGTCAGCCGGCGCAGCAGGGTGGTGACCCGCGCCGGGTCGAACCCGAACCGATCGAACGTCGCGCTCACCCAGTCGGCCATCTCGGCGTGACGCGGATGCGCCGGATCGGCGATCGCGGCCCGGAACTCGGTGTACCCGAAGGCACCACCGACGTCCTCTGGGGGGCACGCCTGGTCCCCGTCGACACAGAGCGGATAGCGCACGTCCGGTTCGGGCGCGGTGACGTCCTCGACGACGACGTCGTGCTCCCACCAGTCACCGAAGTCGTACGTGTAGCGGAACCGGGCCCCCTTGGTGGCCACGGCGTCCAACCGGGTGTCCAGTTCGTCACGCAGCAGCAGTTCCCCGGCCGGATCCGGCTCGCCGTACTGCGCTCCGTTGATCTCGAACGAGTGCAGGTGGCAGTCGCGCCAGCCCATCGCGTGCTG
The DNA here is from genome assembly GCF_029626105.1 of Solwaraspora sp. WMMD792. Lineage (NCBI taxonomy): Bacteria > Bacillati > Actinomycetota > Actinomycetes > Micromonosporales > Micromonosporaceae > Solwaraspora > Solwaraspora sp. WMMD792. Next base: position 1,178,349 of record NZ_JARUBH010000009.1, on the reverse strand, counting down.
AATCACCCGGTGCACCCGGTCGAGCGTGTACCCGCCCGGCACCTGGACGCGGCGCCACACCGGCGGCGCGATGTCGGACAGGGTGACCAGCAGGTGGAAGATCTGACGGGGCATGGCCGCCCTTTCTCTGACCTAGGCTCGAACCCATGATCTGCGCTGCGTGCCGGAGAGGCCAGCACGATGGGTGTCGGGGTGGTAACTGGTGCGACTGTCAGCACCGTACCCCCGCTCCGACTCCACCGGTCACCGGTCCGGCCGGCGAATGACCGACCACCCACCGGCCCCGGACGCGCGGACCCCGGACCCGCCGGTCCGCCGGTTCGGGCCACAGCCGGCCGGGTCCGTGCTGGACGACCCGGCCCTGATCGAGGCGTACGCCGTCGCGCCTCACGACCAGCTCAGGGTGAACTTCGTGACCAGCGTGGACGGGGCGGTCGCGGTGGCCGGCCGGTCCGCCGGGTTGTCCGGACGCGCGGACAAACGGGTCTTCGGCGTACTACGGATGCTCTGCGACGCGCTGCTGGTCGGTGCCGGCACCCTGCGCCAGGAGCAGTACCGGGCGCTGCGGCTGGACGACCGGCGCCGCCGCTGGCGCCGGCAGCACGGCCTACCCACCCATCCCACCCTGGTCGTCGTCTCCGCCTCGCTCGATCTCGACCCGGACCAACCGGCCCTGGCCGACGCACCGACGCGGCCGATCGTGCTCACCACGACCGACGCGCCGGCCGAACGGCGACGTCGACTGGCCCGGGTCGCGGAGATCGTCCCGGCCGGCGAGCGCACCCTCGATCTGACCGCCGGACTGAGCCAGCTGCGCACCCGTGGCCACCGTCGGCTGCTCTGCGAGGGTGGTCCGATGCTGCTCGGTTCGCTGACCGCCGCCGACCTGGTCGACGAACTCTGCCTGACGGTATCCCCGCTGCTCGCCGGTGCCGGTGCCGGCCGGATCAGCGCGGGTCCGGCCAGCCCGGTGCGGCAGCTACGGCTGGGCCAGGTGCTGGCCGCCGACGACGGCACGCTGCTGCTCCGCTACACCCGGCCCGACCCGACCACCACCGGATAGTCACTGTGAGTCAGGCAATGATCACCTGAGGGCAGCGGATCGGGTCGACCGAAACCCACCGTCGGCGAATTCAGCCGGCCGCGCCGAGTCGGATGCCGTACTGGTCGTACCCGTGGGGCAGGATGCAACCCGTGGGCACGACGCAACCGGACTTCAGCGACCAGTCCATCACCATGAGTGACACAACACCGGAGGGTGCGCCGGTGGGCCGGGTGCTGGGTACCGCCGACGCCACCCCACTGCAGTTCTGGACCGCGGTCGGCCCCGGCAGCTATCTGCAACTGGACGACGTCGTGGTGACCCGCCGCGAGCTGCCGGGCACCGAGCCGGTGACCATCGCCGGGGTGGTCACCCAGGTCCGGGCCCGCCACGAAGGGGCGCAGTTCGACTCCGACGTGTTCGCCATCGCCGACGGCACCCTGCCCGCCCAGGTGCAGGAGGCCGCCGAGATCACCGCCACCCGGGTCGATCCGGAGATCTACGTACCGCCGGAGCCGGGCGCCCCGGTGTGGCGGGCCGAAGGCGACGCCCGCGCCCGCGCCCTGCACTTCGACCGGATGGAGCGCCGGATCCCGATGGGCACCGGCCGCGACGGGGTGCCGGTCTACCTCAACGCCGACTTCCTCGACGGCCAGCGCGGCGCACACGTGTCCATCTCCGGCATCTCCGGCGTCGCCACCAAGACCAGCTTCGCCACGTTCCTGCTCTACTCGGTGTTCCGCTCCGGCACTCTCGGCGGCGACGCGGTCAACGCCAAGGCGCTGATCTTCAACGTCAAGGGCGAGGACCTGCTCTTCCTCGACCATCCCAACGTCCGGCTCGACGAGGCGACGACCGCCGCGTACGCCAAGCTCGGCCTGCCCGCCGGCGCCTTCCCGGACGTACGGGTGTACGCCCCGCCGCGCGCCGGCGACGCCTCCGGCACCCCCGACGTGACCAGCCGGCTCACCGGCGTGGACAGCTTCTACTGGACGGTCGCCGAGTTCTGCGACCAGCGGCTGCTGCCGTACGTGTTCGCCGACGCCGACGACGAACGCCAGCAGTACACGATGGTGGTGCACGCGGTCACCGCGTACCTGCACCGGCACGCGCAGCCGGCCGACGGCGGCATCAGCATCGACGGCCGACGGATCGGCTCGTACGGGGATCTGGTCGACCACATCGTCGACCAGCTCGGCGACGAGGAGACCCGGGCGGCGTGGGCCGGCTCGGCGGTCGGCATGGGCACGGTGAACGCCTTCGCCCGCCGGCTGATCAGCAGCAAACGCGACCTGGCCCGGCTGATTCGCGGCGATCTGGCCGCCCGTCGCCCGCACCAGATCAACACCGCCGAGAGCGCCCAGGTCACCGTCGTCGACCTGCACAACCTGCCGGACCGGGCACAGCGGTTCGTGGTCGGCGTGACCCTCAAGGGCGAGTTCGAGCGCAAGGAGCGGGCCGGCACCGCCAAGCCGCTGCTGTTCGTCGTGCTCGACGAGCTCAACAAGTACGCCCCCCGGGACGGGTCGTCGCCGATCAAGGAGGTGCTGCTCGACATCGCCGAGCGGGGCCGCTCGCTCGGGGTGATCCTGATCGGTGCCCAGCAGACCGCCAGCGAGGTGGAGCGGCGGATCGTCACCAACTCGGCGGTCCGGGTGGTCGGCCGGCTCGACCCGGCCGAGGCGTCCCGGCCGGAGTACGGCTTCCTGCCGGCGGTGCAGCGGCAGCGGGTGCTGCTGGCCAAGCCGGGCACGATGTTCGTCAACCAGCCGGACATCCCGGTCCCGCTGTGCCTGGAGTTCCCGTTCCCGGCCTGGGCCACCCGCTCGTCGGAGGCCGGCGACGCGCCGTCGGGCACACTGCGCTCGATCGTGCAGGCCGCTGACCCGTTCGCGGTGGTCGGCGGCCGGTCCACCGGCGACGACGACATCCCGTTCTAACCGTTCTGCCGTTCTGACCCTGAGGTCGAGGAGGTTCCCCCGGATGCGGATCCTGCACACCTCCGACTGGCACGTCGGCAAGGTCCTCAAGGGACAGGCCCGGTTGCCCGAGCAGATCAAGGTGCTCGCCCGGGTGGTCGAGATCGCCCGTACCGAACGCCCGGACCTGGTGATCGTCGCCGGTGACCTGTACGACACCTCCGCTCCCGGACCGGACGCCACCCGGGTGGTCACCCGGGCGTTGACCGCGTTGCGCGGCACCGGCGCCGACGTGGTGGCGATCGGCGGCAACCATGACAACGGGGCCGCGCTGGACGCGCTGCGGCCGTGGGCCGACGCCGCCGGCATCACCATGCGCGGCGCCGTCCGGGACACCCCGGACGAGCACGTGATCACCGGCACCACCGGTGACGGCGAACGGTGGCGGCTGGTCGCGCTGCCGTTCCTGTCCCAGCGGTACGCCGTCCGGGCCACCGAGATGTATCAACTGACCGCGGCCGAGGCCAACCAGACGTACGCCGACCACATCGGACGGGTGCTCGCCCGGCTCACCGAAGGGTTCGGTGAGCCCGGTGTGGTCGATCTGATCACCGCCCACCTGACCGTGGTCGGTGGGCGGTCCGGCGGCGGCGAGCGGGAGGTGCACACCGTCCTCGGGTACGCCGTACCGGCCACCGTCTTCCCGACCGGGGCGCACTACGTGGCGCTCGGCCACCTGCACCGCGCCCAGCAGCTCGAAGCGCCCTGCCCGGTGCGCTACAGCGGCAGTCCGCTGCCCATCGACTTCGGCGAGGAGGACAACGTCGGGTCGGTCAGCATCGTCGACGTCACCGCCGGCACCGCCGCCCGGGTACGCGAGGTACCGGTGGACGCCGCGACCCCGCTGCGTACCGTCCGCGGCACCCTCGACGAACTGGCCGCCGGCGAGTACGGCGACGCCTGGCTGCGGGTGTTCATCCGGGAGACACCCCGGGCCGGGCTGCGTGAGGAGGTGCAGGCACTGCTGCCCCGGGCGTTGGACGTGCGCATCGACCCGGAGTTCGCCCGGTCCGCGTCCGCCGCCGGTGCGACGCGCACCCCGCAGCGGGCCGGCCGGGCACCCGGGCAACTGTTCGCCGACTACCTGGACGCGCGCGGGCACGGCGACGACGACGTACGGACCCTGTTCGACACGCTGTACGAGGAGGTGACCTCGTCGTGAGGCCGCTACGGCTGGACCTGGCCGGATTCACCGTGTTCCGGGAGGAGACCACGGTCGACTTCACCGACGCCGACTTCTTCGCCCTCGTCGGGCCGACCGGGTCGGGCAAGTCCAGCATCCTCGACGCGATCTGTTTCGCCCTGTACGGCGTGGTGCCGCGCTGGGGCAGCAGCCGGGGCATCGCCTCCGCGCTGGCACCGTCGGCCACCGAGGCCCGGGTGCGGCTGGTGTTCGAGAGCGCCGGCAGCCGCTACGTCGCCACCCGGGTGATCCGCCGCGACTCGCGGGGCGCGGTCAAGACCGGCAACGCCGGCCTGCAGTTGATGCCGCCCGGGTTCGACGTGACCCGGCTGGACACCGGGATGAGCCCGGACGATCTCGGCGAGGTGCTGGCCGGCACGCCTGCCGAGATGGAGCAGGCCGTGCTGGACGCGGTCGGGCTGCCGTACGAGCAGTTCACCACCTGCGTGCTGCTGCCGCAGGGCCGGTTCGCCGACTTCCTGCACGCCAAGCCGGCCACCCGCCAGCAGATCCTGGTCAACCTGCTCGGGCTGCACGTCTACGAACGCGTCCGGGAGCGGGCCACCGCCCGGGCGGGGGCCGCCGAGGCGGCGGTGGCGGCGGTGGACCAGCTGCTCGGCGGCCTCGCCGACGCCGACGAGGCGGCGGTGGCGGCCGCGGCGGGTCAGGTCGACGCGATGCGGGCGTTGGCGACCGCGGTCGACGCCGCGCTGCCCCGGTTGGCGCAGGCCCAGCAGGCGGTGGCGACCGCGGCCGACCAGGTGACGGCCCTGGACGACGAGGTCGGGCTGTTGGCCGGCGTCGCCGCACCGGCGGCTGCCGCCCGGCTGGCCGATCAGGCGGCGGCCGCCCGGGTCGCCGCCGTCGACGCGGACCGGGCCGTCGCCGACGCCGAGGAACGCGAGGAGAAGGTCCGCGCCGAACTGGCCGCCATCGGTGACCCGGCCGACCGGCGGCTGCTGCTGCAGACACACGCCGAACGGGACCGGGTCGCCGCCGAATCGGCCGAGCTGGCTCCGGCGCTCGCCGCCGCGCAGGCCGAACAGGTCGCCAGCCAGGCGGCGCTGCGGTCGGCCCGGTCCGCCGCCGAGGCGGCGGACCGCGAGTTGGACCGCGCCCGGCAGACGTACCAGGAGGCGCAGTCCGCCGACCTGGCCGCCGCGTTACGCCACGAGCTCGTCGCCGGGGCGGACTGTCCGGTCTGCGCGCAGCCGGTGAGCACGGTGCCGCCGGTGCCGGCTGGGTCCCGGGTCGCCGAGGCGAAGTCCGCCGGTCAGGCCGCCCGGGCCGCCGCCGACCAGGCCCGCCAGGCGGTCACCGAGGCCGAGCAGTCGCTGCGCGGGGTGGAGCGGGCCGTCGACCGGGCCAGGGTACGGGCAGAGCAGCTGACCGCCCGGCTGGCGCAACTCGACGCCCGGTTGTCCGACTCGCCCGGCGCCGACGCGTTGCGCACCGATCTGGCCACGGTCGACCGGTTACAGCGCGCCCTCGACGACGCCGGTGGCCAGGTCCGCCGGGCCCGGGAGGCGGCCCGTCAGGCGCAACGCGCCGCCGTGACCGGCGAACAGCGGCTGCAGGCCGGCTGGCGGGAGTTCGACGCCGGCCGGGACGCCGTCGCCCGGCTGGCGCCACCGGCCGCCGACCGCACCGATCTGGCCGCAGCGTGGACGCTACTGACCGACTGGGCGCACCAGTTGCTCGCCGAGCGCCGCACGGCGCGGGCGGAGGCGGACGCTCGGCTGGCTTCGGCCCGGTCAGCGGCCAGCGGCGTCGCCGCCGACATCGACGCGCTGTTCGTCGCCGCCGAGCTGGCACCGCCGGCCGGTGCCGATCCGGCCGGCTACCGGCAGGCGGCCGCGCTGGCGGTCCAGCGGGCGCAGACCGACCACGAACGGATCACCGAACGGTTCGCCCAGGCAGGTGAGCTGCGCGGCCGGCGGGCCGACCAGGAGCGGCAGGCCCAGCTGGCCCGGACGTTGGCCGGGCACCTGCGGGCCAACAACTTCGAGCGGTGGCTGCTGGTCGAGGCGCTGGACCTGCTGGTCGACGGCGCGTCGCGGATCCTGCGGGAGCTCTCCAGCGGTCAGTACGAGCTGGTGCACGACGCCGGTGAGTTCTTCGTCGTCGACCACCACGACGCCGGACTGCGCCGCGGGGTACGCACCCTGTCCGGCGGGGAGACCTTCCAGGCGTCGCTGGCGCTCGCCCTGTCGTTGTCGGAACAACTGGCCGGGATGTCGGCCAGCGCCGCCAGTCTGGAGTCGATCGTGCTGGACGAGGGCTTCGGCTCACTGGACGCGGCCACCTTGGACACCGTCGCCGCGACCTTGGAAGGGCTCGCCGCCCGAGGTGACCGGATGGTCGGCCTGGTGACCCACGTCCCGGCGCTAGCCGAGCGGGTACCGGTCCGGTTCGAGGTCAGCAAGGACGCCCGTACGGCCCGGGTCCGGCGGAGCGGGCTGTGACCGCGACCGTGACGGGCCGGCCGGCCACCGGGGTCCGCTGGTTCGTCGAGGGCTGGCAACCCGGCTACGGCACGTCGTTCGAGGCCGCCGACCCGGGTGGCCCCGGCGCCGCCGACGACGGTCAGGACGCCGCCGACCTCGCCGTGGAGCTGGATCCGGCGGCGTGGCGGCCGTTGCGCCAGCCGGCCGACGTGCGCGCACCGGACGTGGTGCTGCTGGTCGACGGGGTGCGTCGGATCGACGCCTCGTTGTGGAGCGAGGAGCCCGACGGAGTCTCGTACCCGGCGCTGGCCGCCTCGTACGCCGCCGGTGTGGTGCGCTGTGACCTGCGGCGCGGGGCTGCCCGGTTGGCCGGAGCCCGTACCGAGCGGGGCCTGTTCACGCCGAGCACCGCCGCCACCGACCTGGTCGTCGGGCGGGTGCGCTATCCGGCGCGGCGGGTCGACGACGCCGATCCGGCCGTACTGCCGCAGGCGGTGCAGCCGGCGCTGGCCGCGCTGGAGATCGCCGTCTCCGAGCAGGCCCGCGCCGACGGCGCGGACGACCCGGCGGATCTGCTGGTGGTGGACGGTCCGCTGCGCGGGCGCCGGCTGCCGAACACGGTCGGCTACGTCAAGTCGCAGCGCCAGCCGTACCTGCCGGCGAGTCTGATCCCGGTGGTGACCGCGCTGCAACCGGCGGAACGCAGCCCGGTCTTCCTGCGCGGCACCCGGTGGCGCAGCTACTCGTGGTATCTGCGGCTGCCCGGACCGCGGGGCGCGCCGTGGGCGGGCATCGTCCGGGTGGAGTGCCGGCCAGACCTGACGCCGCAGGCGGCGATCGCGCTGGCCGACCTCACGCTGGCGACGCTGCCCCGGTTCGCCTCGGCTCCGTACAAGGACCCCCGGGCACCGCAGAACCTGGTGCCGATCGCCGGGCTGGAGCGACGGCTGCGGGCGATGCTCGGCGACGCCCGGCTGCTGCACCGGGCGCTCAGCCTCTCGGCGGCCGGGCAGGAGAGTCCGGCGTGGCGGTGACCGGCATACTGTGCCGATGGGCCGTACCCGCAGGACAGCGCCGCCCGCGGTCCAGGTAGACACCGGCACCGCGCGGCTCGTCCCGGACCCGGACCGGCGGCGGGCGTACACCCTGCTGTTGGACGGCACCCAGCAGTCACACGTCGATCTCGACGATCCGACACACCTGGAGTTCGAGTACGTCCGCCGGATCGCCGCAGCGATCGACCTGGCCGCCCCGGCCGGTGCCCCGCTGCGGGTGCTGCACCTGGGCGGCGGTGGGCTGACCCTGCCGCGCTACCTGGCCGCCACCCGTCCCGGGTCGAGCCAGCGGGTGGTGGAGATCGACGCCGCGTTGACCGAGCTGGTCCGCCGCGAACTGCCCTGGCCGGCCGACCGCAATCTGCGGGTCCGGGTCGGTGACGCGCGGTCCGCCGTCGAGCAGGCTCGTACGGACAGCTACGACCTGGTGATCGCGGACGTGTTCGCCGGTGCCCGCACTCCGGCACGGCTGACCTCGGTCGAGTTCGTCACCGAGGTCGCCCGGGTACTCGCACCCGGCGGTCAGCTGCTGTCCAACGTGGCGGACGGCCCGCCGTTGGGCTGGGCCCGCCAGCATCTGGCGTCGGTACGGCAGGTGCTGCCCGGCATCTGCCTGATCGCCGACGCGGCGGTGCTGCGCCAGCGCCGGTACGGCAATCTGGTGGTGGTCGCCGGACGCGCCGCGCCGGACGTCGGAGAGCTGACCCGGCGGGCCGCCGGTGACTGGTTTCCCAGCCGGGTGCTGCATACTGCGGCGCTGGACCGGTTGATCGGGACGGCGTCGCCGATCGCCGACGCGACCGCGCAGCCGTCGCCGCCGCCACCGGACGGAATTTTTCCCGGCGGACGTTGATCCGTCCGCCGGGCGGCTCCGTACCTCGGGGTGGGCCCCCAGCCGCGGGCCATGTCGACGTCGGATGGAGGTCCTGCGATGTACGCGGTCGCCAGCGGCTGGCAGGCGGAGAGGATCCGGCCGGGGGCGACCGGCAACGGTTCGGCCACGGCCCGCAGTACGCAACGTTGGCAGAGCATCGACGGGAGGGCGGCCGAGCGCGATGATGAGCCGGTGACGCCACGGACCGCAGGGAGCCGGCAGCAGGCCGGGACAGCGGAGTCCAGCCACGGGGACGATCTCGTCCGCACACTGTACGCAGAGCACGCCCGGCCGCTGCTGGGATTCGTGTTACGGCTCACCGGGGGGGACCGGCAACGGGCCGAGGACATCGTCCAGGAGACACTGCTGCGGGCGTGGCGCAACGCCCACCGGCTCGGCGCGCAGGGCCAGGCGTCGCTGCGACCGTGGCTGGTGACCGTCGCCCGACGCATCGCGATCGACGACCACCGCAGCGAGAAGGCCCGACCGACCGAGGAGTACGACCGGGATCTGGAGAGCTTCGCCGAGTCCGACGGCACCGATCAGGTGCTGCGGCAGATGACCGTCGCCGACGCGTTGCGCACGCTCAGCCAGCCGCACCGGGAGATCCTGGTCGAGACGTACTTCCGCGGCCGCACGGTCCCGGAGGCGGCCGCGGAGCTAGGGCTGCCACTGGGTACCGCCAAGTCGCGGGTCTACTACGCGCTACGAGCGCTGCGGACGGCGCTGCAACAGCGGGGGGTTACAGAATGACACGGTCCGCCCACTGGGACGTCGGAGCGTACGCGCTCGGCGCACTCGATGCCGACGACGTCGAGCGGTTCGAGGAGCATCTCGCCGGCTGCTGGGCCTGCGCGGCAGAGCTGGAGTCACTCATTCCGATCGTCGGGTTGATGTCCACCGTAGACATCGACCAGTTGGAGGACAGCCCCGTCCTCCCTCAGTCCGGCCCCACCGGTGTGAACCGGGCTGGTGGGGCGGACGACGGCGACAGCGGCGCGCCGGTACCGATCCGGCCGACCGTGCGGTCCGACGCCGACCAGCGTCGCGACCACGGTCAGGTCCGTCCGCTCGGCCACGCCGGTAGGTCCCGACGGCTGTTCGCGGGCCGCCCGCTACAGATCGCCGCCGGGTTCGTGCTGCTGGCGACGCTCACCGGTTTCTCGTTCTTCGCCGGGTCGGCCTGGTCAGATGGTTCGGCGACACCGCAGGCCGGGCCGCAGACGTCGGTCTCGGCCAGCCCGTCACCGGTCGATCCGCAGTCCGGGGTCGGTGGTCCGGAGGTCACCGGCGAGAAGTTCAACGCGGTCGACCCCACCACCGGGGTGGAGGCGGACGTGGTGCTGGAGGAAGCCGCGTGGGGCACCCAGGTGTCGTTCGCGCTACGCCGGGTGCCAGGTCCGATGCAGTGCCGGATCGTGGTGCTGCGGGCTTCCGGCACCGCCGAGGTGCTCTCCACCTGGACGGTGCCCGAGGCCGGGTACGGCACCGCGGAGCAACCCGCGCCGTTGCTGCTGAGCACGTCGACGGCGGCACCCCGGGACGACATCGAACGGATCCAGTTCCAGGCGGTCGACCAGTCCGGGGTCGCCACCGCGATCGTTACCGTACCGGTCTGAACAGTACCGGTCTGAACGGAGGGTCGACGTCCATTTCTGACGTACGCCACGAACGGGCGTCGCGATATCTGCGCCAGCAGATCCGACGTACGTGCAGCCCGTGGGTGTCCGAATTAACGGATACCCACGGGCTGTTCTGTCTCTGGTCGTCATCACGCGTTTGCCGCTAACCCGTGACCGGTGCATTCTGCTCCTGATCGGCATGACGTCGGCCGGCCGCACGCAGGACACGACGACCCGGTTCAACGCCGGGCTGTGAAATTATGCACTCGGCATTACCGATCCAATCCGGGATGCGCTGCGTACTCCTTGATGAAGCCCGATGTGGACGAATGAGGGAGGGCACGTGGCACTGGGAAAGCGGACCGTCATAGTCGCAGGCGCGCTGGCGGCACTCGTGTTGCCGGGTTGCGCCCCGGCAGGTTACAACCCGGACGACTTTGGCGGCGCTCAGGCCCAGCCGGTCGTCAACGCGGCGAACGCGGCGTCGGCCGCGCCCGAGCCGGTGGAGACCGAGGACATCGCGGTCGAGGTCGCCGACGAGGACCTCACCAAGGAGCTGGTCGGCAAGGCCGTCGACAAGATGGGTGACGTCGTCACCGACGAGGACGGCTGGCTGCTCTACCGCTTCGAGGAGGACTCCAACGACCCGGCGACCTCGAACTGCGAGGGTGACTGCGCCAAGATCTGGCCGCCGGCGCTGACCGACGGCGACCCCATTCTGTCCGGGGTGGACGAGGAGCTGGTCGGCACGGTGAACCGGCCGGACGGCACCCGGCAACTGACCATCGACGGCTGGCCAATCTACTACTACGCCGGTGACGAGAAGCCCGGTGACTGGAAGGGCCAGGGTGTCGGCGGCACCTGGTACGTCGTGCAGCCGGACGGCACGAAGAACCTGGAGTGCCTGCCGGAAGGCACCCCCAAGCCGATTGCGGTGCCGGACGGTGACGGCCGCGACAACATCAAGGGCCTCGACGACAGCAAGGACTCACAGAGCGAGGACTCGGACAGCTTCGACAGTGACTCTGAGGACTCGGGCGACTACGACTACTGACTCTTTCAGGGCGCCCGTGAATCGCGGCGGCCGGTCGTTGCCAGGGAGGGCGCGGCCGGCCGTCGCCACGTTTTACGGTGGATCCGCCACCGGCGCCTCGAGCCGGTTCTTGAAGCCCGCATTAAGTGCCTCCTAAGTGTTCCGTAGTTGCTCCAAGGATTGTTGACTGTTGTGGAGTGACATCCATACGGTCGACGGCAGTGGCGAACCACAGCCATCACCAACTGCGTTGCACCCGGACGACCAATTGGCGTTCGACGAAAGAGGTGGCACCACGTGAACAGCTCACAGCGCCGCAGGCGTACCAGCGACCAGCCGACACGCCGGGGCAGATCGGCGGGCAGCACCCGCAACCGCGTCATCGCGGTGACCACGATGTTGGCGGTCTTCGGCGGCGTGGTGGCGGTGACCCAGATCTCGTCTGCCGGAACCCGCGGCGACCGGGACCGAGACCGGGACCGTGGTCGCGACCGGGCCGCCGCGGTCTGTGTAAGCCCGAGCGAGTCGGTCGACCCGGCGGACACCGGGACCACCGTGGACAGCAACGGCGTACGGCACCACTGGGGTGACGGCCAGCGCGGCCCGGACCAGTGCCAGGACTCCCCCGCGCCCGGCGATCCGACCGACGCGCCGGCCGGGTTGGAGATCCTCGGCGACGACTGCACCGACAGTTCGTTGGCCCCGCACGAGGGTTTCCAGGACGGTGAGCGGTGTGTCAGTACGGCGTTCGGCGAGGTCGGCGACGCGGACACCAACCCGCAGCTGATGATCATCTCGTCGCCGAGGCGGGTCCGCGCGAACCAACCGTTCACCCTGCGGATCAGCACCCGCAACCTGGTACGCGACCGGTTCCTGCCGGCCGGGCAGGGCGGCTACTACCTGGAAAGCTCGTTCCTGACCGAGGACGGCCTGACCCGGGGGCACTTCCACACCGCGTGCCGGATGCTGACCAGCAACCGCACCGCTCCCGAACCTGGCCCGGTACCGGCGTTCTTCGTAGCCACAGAGGACGGTCGGGGTGGCGCCGGCGCCGACGAGGTCACCGTCGAGGTACCCGGCCTGCCCGGCCCCGGCATCGCCCAGTGCGCGTCGTGGGCCGGCGACGGCTCGCACCGGGTGCCGATGATGCAGCGGGCCAACCAGATCCCCGCCTTCGACGTGGTCCGGGTTGTCGTCACCCGATGAGGTCGGCCGGCACCGGCGGTGACCGCCGGTGACCCGGGTCCAGCCAACCGACGCCGGGACGAGCAGCAGACTCGTCCCGGCGTCGATGCTGTCCGCCGCTGCTGGCACAGTGACCGGCATGGTCGTGGAAAGACGGACGTCCGAGGGCACGCCGGAGCCGGCCAGGGCCGCACCGGAGCTGACCGGTGCCACACCGGCGCGGGTCCGGGTGCTGCGGCCACCAAACGACTACCAGTTGGCCGGCTCGGTACGCACGCTGGCGATGGGCCGACACGACCCGTGCGCCCGGTGGCTGGCGGACACCTTCTGGTGGACCGCCCGTACCCCGGCCGGGCCGGCGACCCTGGCGCTACGCCGACACGGCGGCGACCTCGTCGCCGCCGGCTACGGACCCGGCGCCAGCCAGATCTGCGACATCGCCGATGCGGTCGCCGGGCTCCGCGACGACGTGTCCGGTTTCCTGCCCCTGGCCCGCCGGCATCCGGTCGTCGCGGCGGTGGTCCGCCGCTACGCCGGCGTCCGGCTCCCGGCCACCAGGCAGGTGTTCGCCCGGTTGCTGCGGGCCGTGCTGGAGCAGAAGGTCACCGGCGCGGAGGCGTACCGCGGGTACGCCGCGACGGTCCGCCGGTTCGGCGTACCAGCTCCCGGCCCGGTCACCGGCCTCTGGGTCCCCCCGGAGCCGGCGGCCCTCGCCGCCGCACCGTACTGGTCGCTGCATCCGCTGGGCATCGAGCAACGACGGGCGCAGGCCCTGTGCGGCGCGGCGGCGGTCGCCGACCGGCTGTCGGACAGCGGCGACCCGCAGACGGCCACCCGGCGGTTGACCGCGCTGCCCGGGATCGGCCCGTGGACCGCCGCCGAGGTGGTCCGGGTGGCGTTCGGCGCGGCTGACGCGGTGAGCGTCGGCGACTACCACCTGCCGAACACGGTGGCCTGGGCGCTGGCCGGCGAGGCCCGCGGGACGGACGCCCGGATGCTCGAACTGCTGGAGCCGTTCCGGGGGCACCGTGGTCGGGTCTGTCTGCTGCTGGAGCTGGCCGGGGTACGGGCGCCCCGGTTCGGGCCCCGGGCCCCGGTCCGCTCCTTCACCACCTACTGACCCGCTCTCACCGGGCTGGCTCTACACCGGGCTGGCTCTAAACCGGGTTGCCGGCGGTCAGCGGGTGAGCCGGCGCAGCGCGGTGCCCAGCCGGTGGGCGTAGGCCCGCTGCGCCAGCGCACCCAGTGGGCCGGCCAGCCGCATGATCGGCGCCACCGGCCGGCTGAACGCCACCACCGACAGCCACACCCGGTCGCCGTCGCGGTGCACCAGGAACGCCTCCTCGCCACTGGCCGGATGGCCGGGCAGGGTGCCGTACGCGAATCCGGCAAGGTCCGGCTCGTCGACCGCCCACACCACCGCGCACGGCGCGGTGATCCGCAGCGGCCCCACGCCGAGGCCGACCGTCACCAGCACACCGGCCTCGGCCCGGGGAGCCGACGCCGTCACCCGGGCACCGGCGGCCCGGTGCATCCGCCAGGTGAGCACCGCCTCGGCCGCCGCCGGAAAGCTGCCCGGCCGTAGCCGGCTACGGGACCGCAGGTGGCGGTAGCCCGCCGGCAGCGGCGGTACGGCCTGCCGGACCGATCCGGCCTGGTGGCGCAACACGGCGGTGGCACCGGTCTGCGGGTAGGTGAAGCTGGGCATGCGATCCGCCTTCCCCGTACGGTCGCCGGGACGGCGCCGACGAGCGGAGCAGGACACCGGCCAAAACGGCCGGTCCGGTCACCTGGATTGTCCTCCGATCAACCGTTTGTCGCTGCGGTAATCAGCGGTATGGTCTGCCACCATGACAGCGTTCACACCGGTCCTGCCCGAGCTGACCGCCGGCTACCTGCGGACCGGTCTGCACCAGGTCAAGGGCTGGCTGAACGTCTCGACCGCCGTGTACCTCAGTGGCGTGGAGGCCGCCCAGCGCGGGGCCGGGGTGAGCGGCGACGTGGCCGAGATCGGCATTCACCACGGCAAGTCGTTCCTGTGCCTCGCCCTGGATCTGCCAGCGGATCAGCGGGCGGTCGCCATCGACGTCTTCGACGACCAGGCTGCCAACCTCGACCAGTCCGGACGCGGTGACCGGGACATCTTCGAGCAGAATCTCGCGACCTACGGCGCCGGCGACAACGTCGACATCGTGCAGTCGTCGAGTCTCGACCTGGAGCAGGCCGGCTTCGTCGCCGCCGGGCGCCGCTTCCGGATCTTCTCCATCGACGGTGGCCACACCGACCAGATCACGGTGAACGACCTGCGAATCGCCGAGCGGACCGTGGTCGACCACGGGCTGGTGGTACTCGACGACGTACTCAACCGGCACTGGCTCGGCGTGATCACCGGCCTGTTCAGCTACCTCGGCGACGGCGGCAGCCTGGTGCCCGCCGTGTTGGTGCCCAACAAGCTGATCCTGGCCACCTCGACCGACCAGGCGAAACACTGCCGGGCGATGTTCGCCGAGCAGTTCCCGGACGGGCTGGAGAAGGCCGACGTACCGCTGGCCGGCCATCAGATCGACGTCTACGGCGACCGCCCCTGGCTGGTACGCGGCGAGGACGGCCGCAGCGAACCGGTCACCGGTCACGAGTTGATGGCGACGATCACCGCAGCCCGGCTCGCCGAGCTCGAACAGCAACTGCGCTCCGCCCGGGCGGAGCTCGACAGGACGCGCCGCCAGCTCGACGCGACCCGCCAGCAGTTGCGGACGGCGGCCCAGCCGTTGTACCGGCGCGCGGCACGCCGGCTCCCGTGGCTGGTTCGCCCGGTCCGGCCGGTGTTGCGCCGGGTCCGTGCCGTGGTCCGGCGGTCCCGCTAGTCGTCCTCGGCCGGCCGGCGGTCCGGCGGATCGTCGGACCGGGATGGTTCACTGGGTGAGTGACTTTCCCGATCGCCCTACCGATCGAGCCGATGCTGGCGAAACCGGTCGCGACGCTGCCGGTCGCCGCCGGGATGAGCTACGAGCCCAAGTGGGACGGCTACCGCTGTGTCATCTTCCGTGACGGTGATCAGGTCGAGCTGGCCAGTCGCGGCGGAAAGACGCTGACCAGGTATTTTCCCGAGGTCATCGAGCAGGCCCGGCAGCAGTTGCCGCCCCGGATCGTGGTGGACGGCGAGTTGGTGGTGATCCGGCCGGAGACCGGGCGGTCCCGGCTCGACTTCGACCTGCTCGGCCAGCGGATCCATCCGGCGGCCTCCCGGGTGCGGCTGCTCGCCGAGCAGACCCCGGCCTCCTTCGTCGCCTTCGACCTGCTGGCGCTGGGCGACGAGGTGCTGCTCGACGAGCCGTTCACCACCCGCCGGGCCCGGCTGACCGACGCGCTGGCGGCGGTCACCGCACCGGTTCATCTGACCCCGGTGACCACCGACCCGGACACCGCCCGCCGCTGGTTCGAGATCTTCGAAGGCGCCGGCCTCGACGGCGTCATCGCCAAGCCGGCCGAGCTGCGCTACGAGCCCGGGAAAAGGACGATGTTCAAGGTCAAGCACGGGCGGACCGCCGACGTGGTCGTCGCCGGCTTCCGCTGGCACAAGTCCGGCCCGGTGGTCGGGTCACTGCTGCTCGGGCTCTTCGACGATGCCGGGGTGCTGCACCACGTCGGCGTGTCTGCGTCGTTCACCGCCGCCCGGCGCGCGGAGCTCGTCGACGAGCTGGCGCCATTGCGCACCACTGCAGCGGACCACCCGTGGGGGTCGGGTGACGACGGCTCCGGCCAGCGGATTCCGGGCGCGCCGAGCCGGTGGAGCGGCGGCAAGAATCTCGAGTGGCAGCCGCTGCGGCCCGAACTGGTCGCCGAGGTCGCCTACGACGCGATGGAGGGCGACCGGTTCCGGCACACCGCACGGTTCCAACGCTGGCGTACCGACCGGGAGCCGGCCTCCTGCCGGTACGACCAGCTGGACCGGCCGGTCCGGTTCGACGTGGACCGGGTGCTGGCCGGCGACCCGACCAGCCAGCAGTGAGCCGACGCCGCTGGCTGCCCACGAGCCGGCGCCGCTGGCTGCCTGCCGTCGCGGCCGCGCTGGTCGGCCTGACCGGATGTACGGCGACGCCGCCCGGCCCCGGGGTGCCTGGCGGATCCGACCCGTCGCCGCACTGGCAGCCCTGCCCGGAGTCGACCGGGCAGCGGTACGGCCAGCCGCCCGAGGGGCTGCGCTACGACTGCGCCACGATCGACGTACCGGTCGACTGGGCCGCCGGTCCCACCGCCGGCACCCTCCCCGTTGCGCTGATCCGGGCCCGATCGGCCCGGCAGCAGGATCGCATCGGCACCCTGGTGGTCAATCCGGGCGGACCCGGGGTCTCCGGGGTGGACGCCGCCGCCCGGTTGGCGCTGGGCGAACGGCTCGGCGGTCTGCCGGAGGCGGTGCTGCGCCGGTTCGACGTGGTCGGCTTCGACCCGCGTGGGGTGGGCCGCTCCGACCCCGTCGACTGCGTCGACGACAGCGACTGGGACGCCACCTTCGGGGCGGACCCGGACCCCCGTGACCCGGCAGCCTTCGCCGAAGCCGCCGCGCTCGGTCAACGAATCGCGGCCGGCTGCGCGGCGCGCTACGGCGAGCGGCTCACCGCGTACTCCACCCATCAGACGGCCCGTGACCTGGATGCCGTGCGGGCGGCGGTCGGCGACGACCGGCTGACTTTCCTCGGCTACTCGTACGGGAGCCTACTCGGAGCCACCTACGCGCATCTGTTCCCGCACCGGGTCCGCGCGCTGGTGCTGGACGGTGCGATCGACCCCGGGCAGGACCCGGTCGCCGGTTCGCTGAGCCAGGCCGCCGGCTTCGAACGGGCGTTCGCCGCCTTCGGGCAGTGGTGTTCCGGCGCGCCGGCCGACTGCCCGATCAGTGCCGACCCGGCCGGCACGCTGACTGAGGCGATGGACCGGGCCCGGCAGGCACCGGTCACCGGGGCGGACGGCCGGGCGGCCACCGCCGGCTGGATCTTCTACGCGGTGGTCGCCTCGCTGTACGACCGCAGCGGCTGGCCACGGCTGGGCCGGGCGCTGGCCGAGCTGGGCGACGGCGACCCTGGTCCGGTGTTCGACCTCGCCGACGGCTACACCGGTCGTGGCGACGACGGCCGGTACGGCAACCTGTTCGCCGCCAACCTGGCGGTCAACTGCGCCGACGCCGAGGTGCCGCTGGGCACCGACGAGATCCGGCAGTTGCAGCAGCAGTGGCGCCGGCAGCATCCGACGTTCGGTCCGGCGCTCGCCGTCGGCCTGCTGGCCTGCGCCAACTGGCCGGTCGCGCCCGACCCGTACCCGGTCGGGCCGGCGGTCGGTGCCGCGCCGATCCTCGTCGTCGGCACCACCGGTGATCCGGCCACCCCGTACGAGCAGGCACCGCGGTTGGCCGAGTCGCTCGGCACCGGTGTGCTGGTGACCCACGAGGGCGACGGGCACACGGCGTACCCGCACGTGGCTTGCGTGGCCGACGTGGTGGACGCGTACCTGATCGATCTGACGGTGCCCGACGACGGCCTGACCTGCTCGTCCTGACCTCGGCCCCGGGCGGACTGCCCTCGGCTCCGGGCGGGTCAGTCGCCGGGCCTGGGCGGGTCAGTCGCCGGGCACCGGACGGGCCCGGGACGGCTGCACCCGCATCGGTTCGCCGGGCATCTTCGGATGGTCCGGTGGGTACGGCATGTCACCGGCGCCGTCGCGGTCGTCCCGGTCGGCCCACTCCAGCAGCGGAGTGATGTCCCACGGCGTGTCGTCGATCCCGGCGTGCGGGTCGCCGACGGCGGCCAGCCGGGGCGGTACGGTGCGCAGGTCGAAGTCATCCGGCTCGACCCGGGTCAACTCGTCCCAGGTGACCGGGGTGGAGACGGTGGCGCGGGCGTTCGCCCGCAGTGAGTAGGCACAGGCGATGGTCCGGTCCCGGGCCATCTGGTTGTAGTCGATGAAGACCTTGCGCCCCCGCTCCTCCTTCCACCAGGACGTGGTGACCAGGTCGGGCCGGCGGCGCTGCACCTCGCGGGCGAACGCGATCACCGCCCGACGGACCTCGGTGAACAGCCAGCGCGGCTGGATCCGCAGATAGATGTGCACCCCGCGGCCGCCGGAAGTCTTCGGGTAACCGATGGCGCCGAGCTCGTCGAGAATCGCCCGGACTTCGCCCGCCGCCGCCACCGCGTCGGCGAAGTCGGTGCCCGGCTGCGGGTCCAGATCGATCCGCAGCTCATCCGGCCGGTCCACGTCACCGGAACGGACCGGCCAGGGGTGGAACACCACGGTGCCCATCTGCGCGGCCCAGGCGACGTGGGCCAGATCCGCCGGGCAGAGTTCGTCGGCGGTACGGCCGCTGGGAAACTTGATCTGGGCGGTACGCAGCCACGGCGGCACGCCCCGGGCCGGCACGCGCTTCTGGAAGAACATCTCGCCGTCGACGCCGTCCGGGAACCGCTGCAGCGTGGTGGGGCGGTCGCGCAGCGCGCGCAGGATGCCGTCGCCGACGGCCAGGTAGTAGTCGAACACGTCCCGCTTGGTGTACCCCGGCCCGGGGAAGCACACCCGGTCCGGGCTGCTCAGCCGCACCTGGTGGCCGGCCACTTCGACGGTGGTCGCGGCCCGGGAACTCCGGCTCTGCCCTGTCACCCCTCGACCTTAGGCCAGCCGGCCGGTGATCGGCGGCCGGCGGTGCCGTACCGCCGTACCGTAGTGACCATGACAGACGAGATGACGTCCCTGCCCCGTACCGACGAGCAGTGGCGGGCGCGGCTCAACCCCGAGGAGTTCCGGGTGCTGCGTCAGTCCGGCACCGAGGCGCCCTGGTCCGGCGAGTACGTCGAGACCACGACGGTCGGCACGTACCACTGCCGGGCCTGCGACACGCCGCTGTTCACCAGTGACACCAAGTTCGACTCGCACTGTGGCTGGCCGAGCTTCGACGAGGCGCTGCCCGGGTCGGTGCGCTACATCGAGGACCGCTCACACGGCATGGTCCGCACCGAGGTGCGCTGCGCCACCTGCGACTCGCACCTCGGGCACCGGTTCGACGGCGAGCGGTACACCCCCCGCAACGCCCGCTACTGCATGAACTCGGTAGCGCTGCGGCTGGAGCCGGCGACCGACGCCACCCGGAGCTGACGACCCACCCCGCTTTTCGCGCATTTCCCAGCATTTCGGTCACATCATTTCGGCGATTCGCCCGTTCCGGGCCTCCCCGATGCCGCACCCTGCGAATGAGGCTGACGTTGGGAGAAGCACGATGGCGACCTGTGAGGTCTGCGGCAACGACTACTGGCTGGCGTTCGACATCCGGACGGTCAGCGGGGACACCTACACCTTCGACTCGTTCGAGTGCGCGATCCAACTGCTCGCGCCGATCTGCGAGCACTGCCAGTGCAAGATCGTCGGGCACGGGGTCGAGGTGTCCGGACGGTTCTTCTGCTGCGCCCACTGTGCCCGGGCAGTCGACCAGGAGCAGGGTGCCGAGGTCCGCGACGCGGTCGGCAGCCGGCCGGGCTGAGCCGCGTATCATCCGTCGGCGTGCCCCCCGAAACTGGCCTGACGCAGCACGTCGCGCATACCGCCGAACTGCCGCCGTTGGTGCTGTACCAGCTGCTCAAGCTGCGGGTCGACGTGTTCGTGGTGGAGCAGCGGTGCGCGTACCCGGAGCTGGACGGCCGCGACGTCGAGCCGGACGCCCGCCAACTGTGGCTGACCCGGGGTGACACGGTGGTGGCCTGCCTACGGCTGCTCGACGAACCGGGCGGCGGCGCGGAGCCCACGGCCAGGATCGGCCGGGTGGCCGTCGCCGCCGCCGAACGCGGCCGGGGTCACGCCGGCCGGCTCGTCGAGGCGGCGCTGCGGCTCGCCGCGGGACGGCCCTGCGTGCTCGACGCCCAGGCCCACCTGACCGGGCTGTACGCGCGGTACGGGTTCGTCGTCGTCGGACCGGAATACCTTGAGGACGGCATCTGGCACGCGCCGATGCGCCGTCCGGCAGGTCCGGACGGCGCACTCGGCGGGACCTGACCCACCGGGGCGGTCCGTGCGAGAGACCGGCGACCGGATGGACGTGTCCATCGCGGCCGCCGGCCCGGACCGCCGTACCCGTCACCGGGTCGGCGGCGCTTTCACGGGTCAGCGCTGTCGCTCACCCGAGTTCCGCCAGGCGCTGCCGGCCTTGGCCAGCCCTCGGCTGACCACGTAACCGATGGTCAGCAGCGCGACGTACAGCCATGCGGTGCTGGCCGGGAAGGGGTCCCCGCCACCAGCGGTACCCTGCACGCCGTCGATGTCCGGGTTGATCACCTGGGAGGCCAGCAGTACGCCGGCGACCGCGATCAGGTAGACGTAGAACTCGGTGCTGCGGAACGCCGACTTCGTCTCGGTGCCCGGGGTGATCGCCGGGCGCATCCCGGCGTTCATGTCCATCTGGTGTGTCTGGCCGTCGGCCATCGGCTGGCCGGCCATCGGCCGGTTCACGGCGGTGGTGTTGCGGGTCGGAGCTTGCGTACTCATCACACCCTCCTCCGGATCAGATGAGTGGTCCTTCTCCGGTCCGGTCGACCCGGTCGGGCTGACCGGTCAACCTCGGGGGGCAGTGGATGGGTACCCGGGCCGGCACCCCGGAAACGTCAGGGCAGATTTGCGACCAGGTCGGCGACGGTACGGTGCCGTCCGGTGAAGAACGGCACCTCCGCGCGGACGTGCCGGCGCGCAGACGAGGCCCGCAGGTCGCGCATCAGATCGACGATCCGGTGCAGTTCGTCGGCTTCGAAGGCGAGCATCCACTCGTAGTCGCCGAGTGCGAAGGATGCGACGGTGTTCGCCCGGACGTCCGGATACGGCCGGGCCATCTGCCCGTGCTCGGCCAACATCGCCCGCCGCTCCGCCTCCGGCAGCAGGTACCACTCGTACGAGCGGACGAACGGGTACACGCAGATGTACGCCCGGGCCGGCTCGCCGGCCAGGAACGCCGGCACATGGCTCTTGTTGAACTCGGCCGGGCGGTGCAGCGCCAGCTGGGACCAGACCGGGGCGAGGTGACGACCCAACGCCGTACGGCGCAACCGCCCGTACGCGTCCTGCAGCTCGTCGCTGTCCGCCGCGTGCCACCAGATCATGATGTCGGCGTCGGCCCGCAGCCCGGCGACGTCGTAGGTGCCCCGGACCGTGACGTCCTTGGCGGTCAGCTCGCCGATCAGCGACTCGACCTCACCGATCAGGTCGTCGCGCAGCGCCGGCAGCCGCTCGGCGACCCGGAACACCGACCACATGGTGTACCGGATCGTCGAATTCAGCTCACGCAACCGCGCCGCGTTGGTCTGCTCGTCGCCGCTCATCGGCGTACCCCTTCCAGGTTTGTCAGGATCTCATCGGCGGCGTTCTCGCCGGACCGCACGCACACCGGGATGCCGATACCGTCGTAGGCCGCGCCGGCCAACGCCAGCCGCCGCCCCGTGGCCCGCAGCGACCGACGGGCCGCCGCCACCCGGCTCAGGTGCCCCGGCGGGTACTGCGGCAGCGCGCCACCCCACCGCTGCACGTGCGACTGCACGGCGGCCGGTGGCCGGACACCGGTGAGCCGGGTCAGCTCGGTACGCACGGCGTCGACCAGCTCGTCGTCGGAGCGTTGCAGCAGCCGCTCGTCGCCGTGGCGGCCGACCGAGGCACGGACCACGGCCAGCCCGTCCGACCGTCGCAGTTGGGTCCACTTGGTGCTGAACAGGGTGACAGCCTTGGTCATGGTCCGCTCGGTCGCCGGTACCAGGAAGCCGGAGATCTCCGGTAGCTGCGGCCGCGGCACCGCCAGGGTGACCAGGGCGATGCTGGCGTACTCGAGCGCGCCGACCCGGACCGCCGCGGCGGCGTCCACCGCGGCGAGCAGCCGGGCTGCCGGTCGGGCCGGCACCGCCAGCACCACCGCGTCGACGTCCACCCGCTCGGTGCTGCGGGTCGGACCGACGGTCAACCGCCAGCCGCCCGCCGAGGCGACCAACTCCCGCACCACCGCCGAGGTCCGCAGCCGGACCTCGGCTGCGCCGTCGGCGGCCGACAACGCGGCCCGGACCGCCGCCACCAGTCGGCTCAGCCCGCCGTCGACGGTGGCGAACACCGGCGCGCCGGCGGCCGGTGGCCGGGCGGCCAGCGCCGCGCGGACCGCCGCGACCAGGGTGTGTTCCGTGCGGGCCGCCGTCGCCAGCCCTGGGATGGTGGTGGCCAACGACAAGGTGTCGGCCCGACCCGCGTACACCCCGCCGAGCATCGGGTCGACCAGTTGCTCGACGACCTCGTCACCCAGCCGCCGACGAACCAGCTCACCGACGGCGACGTCCTCGTCCGGCTGCAGCAACGGCCGGCCCTGGTCGGCGTCGCGCTCCGGTTCGGCGCGGGCCACCCGGGCCACCGCCGCGAGGTCGCCGGGCACGCCGATCAGCGTCCCGGCGGGTAGCGGGACGAACTGTCCGTCCCGGGCCAGCGCCGCCTGGCCGACCGCCGGGTGCCGCAGGTGGTCGCCGAGGCCGACTCGACGGGCCAGCGCGACTGCGGCGGAGTCGCCGCCGGCCGGATCCCGCATCAGGAACGCCTCGGCGCCGCGTTCCACCGGCAGCCCGGCGAATTCCCTGGTACGCAGCTTGCCGCCCAGCTCGTCGGACTGCTCGTAGACCGTGATCCGGGTCCCTGCGGGTGCCCGGTCGCGCAGCCGCAACGCCGCGGCCAGCCCGGCGATCCCGCCACCCACCACGGCGATCCGCCACGGTTGCTGCATACCGTCACCTTGCCACCCGGGCGGTAGGCCCGGCCGGCCGGGCCTACCCGGGTGTGACGCGGGTCAGCGCTGCGACGTCTCGTGCACCAACTCGACGACCCTGGTCAGCACGTCGGGGTCGGTCTCCGGCAGCACCCCGTGACCGAGGTTGAACACGTGTCCGGGGGCGGCGCGCCCGTCGGCCAGTACCCGCCGGACCTCGGTGCGTACCACCGGCCACGGCGCGAGCAGCAGACACGGGTCGAGGTTGCCCTGCACGGCACGGTCCGGACCGATCCGCGCGGTCGCGGCGTCCAGCGGGGTACGCCAGTCCACCCCGACCACGTCCGCGCCGGCCTCGCCCATCGCTTTGAGCAGTTCGGCGGTCCCCACTCCGAAATGGATCCGGGGCACTCCGGCGTCGGCCAGGCCGTGCAGCACCGCCGCGGAGTGCGGCAGGACGTGCCGACGGTAGTCGGCCTCGGAGAGCGTCCCGGCCCAGGAGTCGAACAGCTGGACCGCGGCGACGCCCGCCGCGACCTGCACCCGGAGAAACTCCAGGGTGATCTCGGCGAGCCGGGCGCAGAGCGCGTGCCAGGTCTGCGGATCGCCGTACATCAGGGCCTTGGTCCGCCCGTGGGTACGTGACGGTCCGCCTTCGACCAGGTAGCTGGCCAGGGTGAACGGCGCACCCGCGAACCCGATCAGCGGAGTCGCACCGAGCGCGGCGACGAGCAGCCGAACCGCCTCGTCGACGAAGCCGACGTCGTCCGGGGTGATCCGACGAAGCCGACCGACGTCGGCAGCGCTGCGGACCGGTTCGGCGATGACCGGCCCGGTGCCGGCGACGATGTCCAATTCGACGCCGGCCGCCGCCACCGGGACGACGATGTCGCTGAACAGGATCGCGGCGTCCACGCCGTGCCGCCGTACCGGCTGCATGGTGATCTCGGCGACCAGGTCCGGCCGCCGGCAGGACTCCAGCATGCCGATGCCGCTGCGCAGCTGGCGGTACTCGGGCAGCGAACGACCGGCCTGGCGCATGAACCACACCGGCGTGTGCGGCACCGGTTCCCGGCGGCAGGCCCGGACGAAGGCGGAGGTGGCCAGCGGTCCCACCGGGGCCGGGGCCTGCGCGGGTGTGTCGGGTGTCGCGTCGTGGGCGGCGTTGCCCGGCGTCGTCGTGGTCATCGGCGCCTATGGTGTCACGGTTGCACGGCTGGTCGGCAGCCGCCGCCCCGATCCGGTCCGGTCGCCCCGGTCGGTCGCGGGCCGCCCCGATCCGGTCCTTCGCCGGCGAAGCGCTGTCGTCACGGTCACCGCCACTGGGCCCCGGCGCGCCGATCCCCATCTGGTGGGAGCGCGGCCTAGGCTTTTGGCCATGGCCCCCCTTACCGCGTTGCCCGAGGCGTTCCACCGCGCCGTCGCCGGACTGCGCGCGGTGACCCCCCGGGAGGAGATCCAGATCGAGGAGGTCGGCGCCCCCCAGCGGCTGGCCCCCTACGCGTTCGCGTTGAGCGCCACGGTGCTGCGTGGCTCGGACGAGGTGGCCACCGGACGGTTGGTCCTGCTGCACGACCCGGACGGACACGACGCCTGGCAGGGCACCCTGCGCCTGGTGACCTACGTCACCGCCGACCTGGAGGTTGACCTGGTCGCGGACCCACTGCTGCCGACCGTCGGCTGGACCTGGTTGACCGATGCGTTGGAGGTGCACGGCGCCGCCTACGGCGCGCTGGGCGGCACGGTGACCCAGACCTGCTCCACCCGGTTCGGCGAGCTGGCCGGCCCGCCCGCGGGTGGCGACATCGAGATCCGCGCCTCGTGGACGCCGTCGACCACTGGGCTCGACGCCCATCTGAGGGCCTGGTGTGACCTACTGGCGTCGACCGCCGGTCTGCCGCCGCCGGGGGTGACGGTGCTGCCGGGCCGGCGGCGGTCGGCCGGCACGGCCTGACCCGGTCAGCAGATCTCGAACACGTCGCAGGCGGTACGGATCGGCACAGCCAGCCCGATCCCCTCGGCGTCGCGGGCCTTCGCGGTGGCGATGCCCACCACCTGCTTGCCGCTGTTGATCACCGGCCCGCCCGAGTTGCCGGGGTTGATCGGAGCGTCGAACTGGATGACCGGGCCGGTGCTGTCGTCGGCGTCCCGCAACGCGCTGACCACCCCGGTGGTCACCGAGTCGACGAGCCCGAGCGGGGCCCCGACGACCACGATCTGCTGACCGGACTTGACCTCGTCGGGAGCTGGCGGCAGGCCGGGGAAGGAACGGTCGGTCCGCAGTTGCGCCACGTCGCTGTCCTCGTCCACCGCGACGACTGCGGCCTCGATTCGTTCACCGTCGCGCTCCAGGAAGACGCGCCGGTTGCCGGCCAGATAGCTGGGCTCGACGACGTGGTAGTTGGTCAGCAGATTGGTGCCGCCGTCGGCTGACTCGCCCACCGCGAAGGCCGTGCCGGTGAACCGCCCGGCGCTGACCCGGAAGACGCTGGGCAGCACCGCCGTGGCGATCGCCTCGGGGTCGAAGGCCGCGCCGACCTGCCGTTCCAGCTCGGCGGCGCGCGCCTCGACCAGCTCAAAGCGATCGGCGTCGGCTCCCTGCGCCCGGGCCAGCCGCTGGTCGACCTCGGCGAGTCGGGTGGTCAACTGGCGGATCTGGTGCGTCTGGAAACCCGACAGGCCGGCCAGGAGCAGGACCAGCAGCAGCGCGGTCACCCCTGGCCATCCCCGCCGGACCGGGGTGACCCGGCGGAGCTGGTCGGCCGGCGGCGCCCACGAGCCCGGGCGGTCCGAGGTCGCGCCGGCCGGCGACCAGGACGTCGACGTCTCTGGAGCAGAGGGCGGCTCGCCGGCGGCATGAGCCTGCTCAGCGGCGTAGGCGTCGGCATGATCCTTATCGGCGGCGTAGGCGTCCTCGACGGTGTGGGCCGCCGGCAGCGTATGCGCCTCCGGCGCGGCATGTCGCGGGCCCGCGATGTCGGGGGCAGCGACGGAGCGTGGATCGTCGTACCCATTGGTGGAGCGCGGATCGTCGTACCCACTGGTCATATCGTGGCAGCCTCTCCTTCAACGCGGCAGCCGGCCCACCTGCCGCTGAGCGGCGATACGACCGTACCGGGCAGTACGGTGTTTGTCGTCACCTCTCGCCCGGTGATCACACGATTGCCACCCGTTGGACACATCACCGGGGTGTCGCCGGTCAACTCGGCCCGGCTCGGAGCCGACGCGCCGGTGACACCTCGTGCGGCCGGCGGCAGGCCGGGCACTAGGGTTGTCAGGTGACCGACGAATCCCCCCTGCGCCGTCGGACCGCGCAACGCCCAGCAGGGAGCGAGCCGCACCACCCGCTGGCGCAGCCGCCGGCGTCCGATGTCGTGGGGTCCGACTCCTCGCCCGGCGGGCCCGTTGCGCTGACCGCTCCCCGCGACGGCACCCCTGCACCGGTAGCCGACGACGACGCTCTCGCCGAGGCCGTTGCCCGGTTCGCTGCCGGCTCCGGTCCGGTCGCCATCGACGCCGAGCGCGCCTCCGGATACCGCTACACCCAACGCGCCTATCTGGTGCAGCTGCGCCGGGCGGGTGCCGGTACGGCGCTGATCGACCCGCTGCCGCTGCCTGAGCTGGGCACGCTCGACGCCGCGATCGCCGATGCCGAATGGGTGCTGCACGCCGCCAGCCAGGATCTGCCCTGCCTGGCCGATGTCGGGTTGCGCCCACGCCGGTTGTTCGACACCGAGTTGGCCGCCCGGCTGGCCGGCTACGAGCGGGTGGGGTTGGCCGCGCTGACCGAGGCGCTGCTCGGCTTCTCGCTGGAGAAGCATCACTCCGCCGCTGACTGGTCGACCCGCCCGCTTCCGGAGTCGTGGCTGACCTACGCGGCGCTCGACGTCGAACTGCTGGTCGAGTTGCGGGACGTGCTCGCCCTGGAGTTGGAACGCCAGGGCAAGCAGCAGTGGGCGGCCGAGGAGTTCGCCGCCCTGGTCGCCTGGGGCAGCCAGCCGACCCGGGTGCGGCCGGAGCCGTGGCGGCGGACCTCCGGCATCCACCGGGTACGCGGAGCGCGGGCCCAGGCCCGGGTACGCGCGTTGTGGCAGGCCCGGGACGACGTCGCCGCCCGCCGCGATTCGGCACCGGGCCGGGTGCTGCCGGATTCGGCGATCATCGCGGCGGCCGAACTCGACCCCCGGGACGAGCGGGCCCTGCTGGCGTTGCCTGGTTTCAACGGCCGCTCGGTCCGGCGGTTGGCGCGGATCTGGCTGGACGCGCTGGACGTCGCCCGCGCCCTGCCCGACGACGCCCTGCCGACCACGCCCCCGGTCGACGGCCCTCCCCCGCCGCACCGCTGGGCGGAACGGGATCCGGCGGCCGCGGCACGGCTGGCCCGGTGCCGGGAGGTGGTGATCCGGACGGCTGCGGCGAACCTGCTACCGCCGGAGAACCTGATCGCGCCGGACTCGGTCCGCCGGCTCGCCTGGACTCCGCCGGAGGAGATCAGCGAGGAGTCGGTGGCGGCGACGTTGCAGGGGTTCGGTGCCCGCTCCTGGCAGGTGTCGCTGATCGTGGCGGAGCTGAGCGCCGCGCTGCGGGACCCGCCGCGGTAGGCCGCTGCGGCGGGTCGCCAGAAACGTCACGATGAAGGTTACCGTCGACGCGGCCGGAGGCCGTGCTCAGTCGTTGAGCACCTGGTCCCGCCGCGCCGACCAGGCCAGCGAGTGCCGGATGCCGTCGGCGATGGACAGCTCGGGCTTCCAGTCGAGCAGCCGACGCGCCCGTACGCTGCGGGTGTACGAGCCGGCGGCGTCGCCGGGGCGGGGCCCAATCTCCCGGACCCGCAGCGGCTGGTCGACCACTGAGCGGAAGGCCTCGACGAACTCACGCACCGTGGTGCCGTCGCCGGTGCCGAGGTTGAGCACCTCGTAGCGGCGGTCGGCGCCGACCGGCAGAATCTCGTCGAAATGGCGCAGCGCCTGGACGTGCGCCCGGGCCAGGTCCCAGACGTGGATGTAGTCGCGGATTCCCGAGCCGTCACGGGTGGGCCAGTCGACCCCGGTGATGGTGAACTCGGCCCCGGTCTGCACGGCGGTGATCAGCTTGCCGAGGACGTGGGTGGGCTGGCGGATCTGCAGGCCGGTGCGCAGCTGCGGGTCAGCGCCGATCGGGTTGAAGTAGCGCAGCGACAGCGCCCGCAGCGGCATGGCGGCGGCGCAGTCGGCGAGCAGCATCTCCATCACCGCCTTGGTCCGCGCGTACGGGCTGGTCGGCTCGAGCGGTGAGGACTCGTCGACGGAGAAGTCCTCACCCGGCCGGTAGATCGACGCCGAGGAGCTGAACAGGTACCGCTCGGCTCCGTTGCGGGCCACATGATCGATGAAGTCGATCGACTTCGCGACGTTCTCCCGGTAGTAGCGCAGCGGTTCGGCGACCGATTCGGGCACCACGATCAGCGCCGCGGCGTGCACCACTGCGCTGATGTCCGGGTGTTCGGCGAAGATCCGGTCGATCAGGGCACCGTCGGCGATGTCGCCCTGGTAGAAGATCCGGTCGCGGGTGAACTCGATCCGCCCGGTGCTCAGGTTGTCCAGCACCACGGGTTCGATGCCGTCGTCGAGGCAGGCGGAGGCGATCGTACTGCCGATGAAGCCCGCGCCTCCGGCGATCAGAACCTTCACCGTGTCTCCTCTGTTGGGTTGTCGTCCGTCTGGGGTTGGTCGTCCGTCGCCCGTCCGGCGGGTCGCGAATGTCCGGTGCGGGCGGTGGCGCACGATTGACAATCACGGTACCGGAGCCGGATCGGACCGATCCGCCGGAGGAGACCCCGACCGGTGCCCCTGGTGTGGCCCGGGCCACACCAGGGGCACCGGTCGACCATTGTTACCGACAAGTAGCATGGAGGCCTGCCCCGCGTACCCAGGCCGGCAAGGAGGCCCCATCGTGCCGCGTGAAGTCCGGGACGTCGTCTTCGTCGACGGCGTCCGTACCCCGTTCGGCAAGGCCGGCGGGATGTACGCCCACACCCGCGCCGACGACCTCGTCATCCGCTGCATCCGCGAACTGCTGCGGCGCAACCCGCAACTACCCCCCGACCGGGTCGAGGAGGTAGCCATCGCGGCGACCACCCAGACCGGGGACCAGGGGCTCACCATCGGTCGCACCGCCGCGCTGCTGGCCGGGCTACCCAAGACGGTGCCCGGCTTCGCCATCGACCGGATGTGCGCCGGCGCGATGACCGCGGTCACCTCGGTAGCCGGCGGCATCGCGATGGGCGCCTACGACGTGGCGATCGCCGGCGGCGTCGAACACATGGGGCGGCACCCGATGGGCGAAGGCGTCGACCCCAACCCGCGCATCCTGGCCGAGAAGCTGGTCGACCCGTCCGCGCTGATCATGGGCGCGACCGCAGAGAACCTGCACGACCGGCTGCCCGGCATCACCAAGGCACGCGCCGACGCCTTCGCCCTCGCCTCCCAGGTCAAGACCGCCAAGGCGTACGCCAACGGCAAGCTGCAGCCCGACCTGGTCCCGGTGGCGGTCCGCGACCCGGAGGCCGGCTGGGGGCTGGCAGTCGTCGACGAGGCGCCCCGGGAGACCTCCCTGGAGAAGCTGGCCACCCTCAAGACCCCGTTCCGGCCGCACGGGCGGGTCACCGCCGGCAACGCCGCCGGGCTCAACGACGGCGCGACCGCCAGCGTGGTCGCCGCCGAGGACGTGGCCCGCGAGCTGGGGCTACCGGTGGCGATGCGGCTGGTCTCGTACGGCTTTGTCGGCGTCGAACCGGAGGTGATGGGCGTCGGCCCGATCCCGGCGACCGAGAAGGCCCTGCGGCTGGCCGGGCTGGGCATCGACGACATCGGCCTGTTCGAGCTGAACGAGGCGTTCGCCGTCCAGGTGCTGGCCTTCCTCGACCACTTCGGCGTCGACGCCGACGACCCACGGGTCAACCCGTGGGGTGGCGCCATCGCCATCGGGCACCCGCTGGCCTCCTCCGGCGTACGGCTGATGACCCAGCTGGCCCGGCAGTTCGCCGAACATCCCGAGGTGCGCTACGGGCTGACCGCCATGTGCATCGGCATCGGCATGGGCGGCTCGGTCATCTGGGAGAACCCGGCCTGGACCGGCCCGGCACAGCAGGGAGACGAGAACTGATGCTGCACAACCCCGACGAGGTGGTCACCCGGGCGCTGGTCCGGCAGGTGAACGTACCCGGACTGGACCGGCCCGCCGCGCTGATCACCCTGGACAACGGCCTGGACCACCGCAGACCCAACACCCTCGGGCCGGCCGGGCTGGCCGGCCTGGACGCGGCGATCACCGAGGCACTGGCCGGCGAGCCGGCCTTCGTGGCGGTCACCGGCAAGCCGTACGTCTTCTGCGTCGGCGCCGACCTCACCGCTATGCCGCAGCTCGTCGACCGGGAGCAGGCGCTGGAGATCGGCCGGACGGGCCACCGGATCTTCGCCCGGCTGCGCGACAGCGCGGTGCCGACCTTCGCCTTCGTCAACGGCACCGCGATGGGTGGCGGGCTGGAACTCGCCCTGCACTGCCACTACCGGACGCTGTCCGGCGGAGCGGGTCCGCTGGCCCTGCCGGAGGTGTCCCTCGGTCTGGTGCCGGGCTGGGGAGGCACCCAGTTGCTGCCGAACCTGATCGGCATCCCGGCCGCCGCACAGGTGATCATCCAGAATCCGTTGACCCAGAACAAGATGCTCAAGCCGAAGCAGGCCGCGGAGATGGGCATCGCCGACATCCTGCTCGAACCGGCCGACTTCCTGGAGCGGTCCCTGCAGTGGGCGGCCGGCGTGGTCACCGGCGAGGTCACCGTCGACCGCCCGGAGGTCGACCGGGACATGTGGGACGGGGTGCTCTACTTCGCCCGCCAGCTGCTCGACCAGCGGCTACACGGTGCGGTACCGGCCGCTTACCGGGCCCTCGACCTGCTCGCGCTGGCCAAGGAGACCCCGTTCGCCGACGGCACGGCCGCCGAGGACGAGGCCCTCGCCGACCTGATCCTGTCCGAGGAACTGCGCAGCGGGCTGTACGCGTTCGACCTGGTCCAGCGACGCGCCAAGCGGCCGGCCGGCGCTCCCTCGGCGGACCTGGCCCGGCCGGTCACCAAGGTCGGCGTCGTCGGGGCCGGGTTGATGGCCTCCCAGTTGGCGCTGCTGTTCGCCCGCCGACTGCAGGTGCCGGTGGTGCTCACCGACCTGGACCAGGCCCGGGTGGACGCCGGGCTGAGCTACGTGCACTCCGAGATCGAGAAGCAGGTCGGCAAGGGCCGGATGGACACCGGAACGGCGGCGAAGCTGCTGGCGCTGGTGAGCGGGTCGGTCGACAAGAGCGCCTTCGCCGACGCCGATTTCGTCATCGAGGCCGTCTTCGAGGACCTCAAGGTCAAGAAGCAGGTGTGGGCCGAGGTCGAGTCGATCGTCGGCCCCGAAACGATCCTGGCCACCAACACCTCGTCGCTGTCCGTCTCCGACATGGCCGCCGACCTGGCCCACCCCGAACGGGTGGTCGGCTTCCACTTCTTCAACCCGGTCGCCGTCCTGCCCCTGCTGGAGATCGTCCGCGGGGAGCGGACCGACGACGCGGCCCTGGCCACCGCGTTCGCCATCGGCAAGCAGCTGCGCAAGTCCTGCGTGCTGGTGTCGGACGCCCCGGCCTTCGTGGTCAACCGGCTGCTGACCCGGTTCCTCGGCGAGATCTTCGCCGCGGTGGACGCCGGCACCCCGCCGGAGGTCGCCGACGCCGCGCTGGACCCGCTCGGCCTGCCGATGCGGCCGCTGGCCCTGCTGCAACTGGTCGGCCCGCCGGTGGCCCACCATGTCGGCGGTACGTTGCACGCCGCCTACCCCGACCGGTTCACGGTCAGCGACAACCTGCGGCGGATCGCCGAGTCCGGGCTGCCGTTGATGGTGGACGACGAGATAAACCCCGAGATCGGCAAGCTGCTGGAGGTCGGGTCGCAGCCGTTGACCGCCGAGCAGGTCCGGCAACGGGCCCTCGACGCGTTGGCGCAGGAGGCCCGGCTGATGCTCGACGAGGGTGTGGTCGCCGAACCACAGGACCTCGACCTGTGCATGATCCTCGGCGCGGGGTGGCCGTTCCACCTCGGCGGGATCACCCCGTACCTGGACCGGACCGGCACCGCGCAGCGGGTGACCGGCCGGCGGTTCCTACCCGCCGGGGTGGCCAGCAGCCCAGCCGCCGATTGACCGGACGAAACGGAACGGGATGTCGAGGCCGCCACCTTGGCCTCGACATCCCGTTTGCCGCCTGAGCTGGCTTACCTACAGGACAAATTCCAGACCTACCTGTAGGACAAGTTCGTCTGACCCTCGATCACCCGGCCGGCGATGTACAGATCGCCATTCGAGTCGAGAACCGCAATGATCTTCTTTTGACTCCCGAGATGGGTCGTGAAGTAGATCTTGTCCGCTTCCTGCGAGGTCGAGTAGTTCGTGTTGACCGAAAGCTCGATGCTGACCGGCGAACTGATCAGGACGTCCTTCTTGGGCGAGCTCTCGTAGACCTGGTTCTGCCGGAGCCGGATGCGTCCGTGAGTGTCACCCTCGTCCCAATCCGTTGCGAGTCCAAGATCGACGTCGGGCATCGGATCTCCTTTCGTTTGCCCGGAATCCCTCCGGTAGGTCGACTCCCCTGGACGACCGAATCGGAGTCGACGCACTTCAGCCATCGACGCGACCTATTTATCCCACCCGATCCGGTGCCAATTCAATGGTAGGACAACCCCAACCACCTTGGCTAGACACAAAATTTGTCAGCAAAGCCGACCAACATCTTCACCCCGATGCAATTTCCACGACGCCCGACCCCACCAACCGACCACTTCGCCCCAAATGACCGGCCAGCACCGCAACACCTGTTGATTCGAGAAGATGATTCACATAACCGGTTCCGGCAATCATATTTGTCGAACCCAAAGTCAAACCGATGGAGTCAAGTGAACATTGCTGACACCGGGCCCCGGCAAGCGGGCCGCAGGGTCAGGGCGCGGTGGCAGGTCAGTTCCGACGTACCGGCGAGGCAGCCACCGGCAGTGGCGTGTCAGCAGCCGGCAACATCAAGGTGACTTCAAGCCCGCCCCCGGGCTGGGCCACCGCGGACACGGTGCCGCCGTGTGCGTCGGCCACTGCCCGCACGATCGACAGGCCCAGGCCGGATCCGCGCGCTCCGGTCCGTTCCCGGCCGCCCCGGCGGAACGGCTCGAACAGGCCCGGCACGTCGGCCTGGTCCACCTCGAAGCCGGTGTTGCCGACCAGCAGGTAGACGTGCGAGCCGTGGCTGCCGGTACGCACCCACAGCCGGCCGTGCAGGTGGTTGTAGCGCACCGCGTTCTCGATCAGGTTGCCGGCCAACCGGTCCAGCAGGCTGGGGTCACCCACCACCACTGCCGGATCCAGGGCGGTACGCACGTCCAGCTTCAACCGGCGGGTCTCAGCCTGGACGGCCGACAACGCCGCGCAGACCCCCTCGGCCAGGTCCCGGGGCACCTTACGGACCAGCCGCCGGCCGGACTGCGCCTCGCTGCTGGCCAGCACCAGCAACGCGTCGAACAGCCCGTTGGCCCGCTCCGACGCGTCCCGGACCACCGTCG
Organism: Solwaraspora sp. WMMD792; assembly: GCF_029626105.1. NCBI lineage: Bacteria > Bacillati > Actinomycetota > Actinomycetes > Micromonosporales > Micromonosporaceae > Solwaraspora > Solwaraspora sp. WMMD792. The sequence goes on along the minus strand of NZ_JARUBH010000009.1, from coordinate 1,144,561 downwards.
CCATCCGCTTGTACTCGGCCAGGTCGGCGGTGTCGTCGGCCATCGTCACGTCGATCTCGGTGCGCATCACCGCCAGTGGGGTACGCAGCTCGTGGGAGGCATTGGCGACGAACCGCTTCTGGGCCTCGAACGACGCGCTGAGCCGGTCCAGCATGTCGTCGAAGGTCGCGGCGAGCTCGGCCACCTCGTCACCGGTGCCGGAGTAGCCGATCCGCTGGTCCAGGGTCTGTTCGCCGAGCCGCCGGGCGGTCGACGTCACCTGCTGCAGTGGGCGCAGCGCCCGACCGACGACGGCGTACGCACCGACCACCCCGACCACGCTGATCGCCAGCAGCGCGACCAGCGCCTTGGCCAGCAGCTCACGGGACGCCCGCTCGACGATCCCGTCCTGCCAGGCGGCCGCGTCCAGCTCGCGACCGTCGGCGAGCACCACGGTGGTCCCGGGCACGAGCTGGTCCGCCGGGCGCAGCGCGTCGGTGACCAGCAGCCAGGCGAGCAGGACGAAGACGGCCAACGAGCCGACCAACAGGACGGCGTTGAACAGGGTGAGCCGCAGCCGCAGGGTCGGCCGGGGGGTGCGCAGCGTCGGCCAGCGTCGACCCGGCGAACCCGCCGTCGACGCCGCCGGGGCGGCGGATCCGGGCAGCCGGTTCACTGGTACGCCTCGTCGGGCAGCTCCGGTCCGGCGACCCGGTACCCGGCACCGACCACGGTCTCGATCAGCGGAGGTTCCCCGAGCTTGCGGCGCAGCGTCATTACCGTCACCCGTACGGTGGTGGTGAACGGATCAGTGTTGGCGTCCCAGACCCGCTCCAGCAGCTCCTCGCTGGACACCACCGCGCCGCGCGCCTTGACCAGCTCCTCCAACACGCCGAACTCCTTGCGGGTGAGGTCGACCGGCTGGCCGTCCCGGGTGGCCACCCGGCGGGCGGGGTCGACGGTCAGGTCGGCGATGGTCAGCACCGGCGGGGCCGCCGGGGTGGCCCGCCGGCCGAGGGCCTGCACCCGGGCGACGAGCTCGGTGAACGCGAACGGCTTCGGCAGGTAGTCGTCGGCGCCCAACTGCAGACCTTCGACGCGGTCGGCGACGGTGCCGCTGGCGGTCAGCATCAGCACCCGGGTGAGAGCGCCGGAGCCGACCAGGTCCGCGCAGATCTGGTCACCGTGCACGCCGGGCAGGTCGCGGTCGAGCACCACCACGTCGTAGCGGGTCACGAAGGCCATCTCGTGTCCGGCGGAGCCGTCGTACGCCACGTCGACCGCCATGCCCTGCCGACGCAGCCCACGGACGATCGCGTCGGCGAGGTTCCGCTCGTCCTCGACCACCAGTACCCGCACGACCGCCTCCTGTCAACGTCGGTTCCCACCCTGCGTGCCACGGTGTTAAGCCTGCGTGAAACCGCAGGGGTGACGCCGAAACTAGTCGGGCAACCGCCAGATGCCGAGTCCGCCACTGACATGTCGGCACACCAGCGCCTCGGCGCTCGCCTGGCAACTGTCCCTCGCGTCGGCCAACCGGAGCACCACCCGTGGGCGCGGTGCGCCCGGGGTGATCCGGGCCACCCACACCGCCGGCTGGAAGCGATCGTGCCGCAGGCCGAGCCAGCCGTCGCCGGTGACGGCGAACGGCACCCAGTACGGGTCGGATGTCACCGGCTCGCCAGTGGCCGGATCGACCACCAGCCGCAGCGTCGACGGCAGTCCGGCCTGTCGGCCCGGGGCGATCAGCAGGTAGCGGCCGAACGCGGAGTCCAGGTCCCAGTCGTCGTTGACCCACCGGGTCACACCGTCGGTCGGTTCCAGCCCACGTACCCCGCCACCCGGATGAGTGACGCACAGCAGCGACGCGCAGGAGGTGATGCCGTTGGGCGGTGCTGCCGGCACCGACCATCGCAGGGTCAATCCGTCCAGGTCGAAGGCCGACAGGGTGTCGTCGGTCGCCCTCACCAGCACGTCGGCCACCGCCCAGCTGCGCCACGGCTCCACCGGTTGCTCCGTCTCGATCCTCCCGGCGGTATGCACCTGCCCGGTCCGCGCGTCGCGGACCCGGACCCGGTCGCCGGACTCGAGTTCGATCACCTCGGCGAGCCGGTCGCCGTCGAATCGGTAGACGAACTCACCCTGCGCCGAGGTCGTCGCGGCCCAGCGGGTACGCCCGGAACCGGTCTCGACGACCTGCACTGTCACCCCGGCCCGGACCGCTTCCTGGGATTCCGGGTCGACCACACTCAGCAGGCTCCACAGGGCCACCGAGCCGTCCGAGGTGGCACCCACCAGTTGGCCGTCGGCCAACCAGCGCACCGACCCGTCGGCGGTGTCGACGGCGACGGTGCGCAGCACTCCGGCCAGGTCGACGGAGCCGACCAGCAGCAGGTCGCCGACGGGCTGCATACCGATCACCTCGCGGCGAAGCAGCCCGTCACCGTGCTCCGGTACCGGGACCTGCCAGCGAAGGTCGCCGCCGGGCACCTCGTAGGCGGCGATCGACTGACCGCCGGTGCTGCTGTCGGCCGGGTCCCCGCCGAGCGCACCGTCGAAGACGAACAGCAGGTCGCCGTCGAGCACCAGCTGGGCTTCGAAACCGACCTCGAGGTAGGCCGGGTCCGGCAGCGCGGGAAACGGCCCGGCGCCGGCGACCGTGGCCAGTACGGCGATGGTCAGGATTGCCGCGGAGCGCCAGCGGCGCGCCGCCGGTGCCCCCGTGACGGTGGTGGCCCCGACCGCCCAGCGGTCCGCCGTCGATGGCTGGGACCGGCCGGCACGGCCGACCTCGCCGAGATCGATCAGTGGTCCGTCGCCAAGGTTGTTCTCGCCCTTGTCCATCCGTACCCTCGCGGCCTTCGGTAACCACCCGGTGCCACCCTGCTCGCACCTGGGCCGAGCCTACGTGCACAGGTTCAGGGTGCCGGCGGTGCGGTGCTCTGCCGTACCGTCAGGGTCGTCGCCAGCTCCAGCCCGATCTGCCTGGTCTTTTCGCCACGGGCCAGCGCGAGAGCCAACTCGGTGGCGGTGGTGGCCATCTCGACCAGTGGTTGGTGGATGGTGGTCAGCGGAGGATCCACCAGCTCAGCCAACGGCAGATCGTCGAAGCCCACCACGCTGAGATCCGACGGAATGCGCAGCCCGGCCTTTCGCGCGGCCTGGTACACACCGAGTGCCTGGAGGTCGTTGCAGGCGAAGACGGCTGTGGGGCGGTCGGGACGCCCCAGCAGCTCCCGCGCGGCGGCCTCGCCGTCCTCCCGGTTCAGCCCGGCATGGACGATCAGGTCCGGCTGAGCGGGCAGACCGGCGGCGTCGATGGCGGAGCGATAGCCGTCCAGCCGGGCACGACAGCACAGAACCCGTTCCGGGCCGGCGATCATCGCGATCCGGCGGTGCCCCTGTTCGATGAGGTGGCGGGTGGCGGAGCGGCCGCCGGCCCAGTTCGTCGCGCCGACGAACGGTACGTCGTCGGGCAGCGCGGTGGTGGGGTCGAACACCACGAACGGAATCCCCCGGGCCCGTAGCTGGCTGCGCTGCTCCTCGTCCAGTTGGGCAACGCTGACCAGGCAGTCCGGGCGGCGGGCGAGAGTGCCGTCGATCCAGTATCGGATCGCGTTGCGCTCCGGGCCGAACTCGGTCAGGACGACACCGACGCGCTGTTGCCGGGCCGCCCGTTCGACACCGCGGATGATTTGCAGCCCCCACATGTCCTCGATCTGGTCGAAGACGAGTTCCATCGTGTTGCTCCGGGTGACCGGCGACGGCCGGCGGTATCCGTACTGGCTGATCAATGCCTCGACCCGGGCCCGGGTGTCCGCCGCGACGCCGGACCGACCATTGATGACCTTGGAGACGGTCGGGATCGACACCCCGGCCGACTCGGCGATCGCGGCGATCGTCACCGGTCGCGACGGGTCGCCGAGCAGTTGGCCCAGTTCGGTGACCGGTTCGCCCGACTCGACGTCTGCCAACCTGGCCCCTCTCCTGCCAACCGGGCGGTCACCGCCCGAGCCGCCTCACCCGAGCCACGCCGCCGCCAGCGCGGCCGGGTCTCCGCTCAGCGTAAGGATAGCCTCGGCGCCATCGGGCATCGACCCGCGTCGTAGCCGCAGGACGCCACGATCCGTCCCTGGCCGCTCGGCGGATGGCGCCCCCACCCGAAGCCAATGACATCGACGACCGTTGACGCCGATCAGTAGAAACTGTAACGTTCGCCAAGGAAACTTTCGAGCTCTGATGACCGATAGTTTCCGGCGGGAGCTCACGCTTGTCGCGGAGGCAGGGCAACCTCCGTACACCGCCTCATCCACCTGCGCACCGTCCGACAGGCCGCCTCCGGCCGCCTGCGCACCGTCCGACAGGCACCCCGCCATGGGTTGGGCCGTCGACACCGCCCTACGCCCTGGCTCCTCCCCAGCGAGATACATCGACAGCGATATGGAGTTTCCTGATGAGTTCGCACAGCGTCCGGAAGATCCCCTGGCGGGCCAGCGTCGTCGCAGGTGGAATGGCCGCACTACTGCTGGCCGGGGTGGTGGTGACCACCAGCGCGCAGGCCGCGGCCGGATGCCGGGTGGCCTACGCCGTCTCGGCCCAGTGGCCAGGTGGCTTCACCGCCAACGTGAACGTCACCAACCTCGGTGACCCGATCAACGGCTGGGATCTGGCCTGGACGTTCCCGTCCGGCCAGCGGGTGACCCATCCCTGGAACGCGACGGTCACCTCGGCGGGCAGCCAGGTCACCGCGACCAACATGAGCTACAACGCGACCATCGCCACCAACGCGACGGTTTCGTTCGGCTTCAACGGAGCCTGGTCGACCAGCAACACCCCGCCCACCGCGTTCTCACTCAACGGCGTCGCCTGCACAGGGAACGTCAGCCCCACCGCGACACCGACCCCCAGCATCTCCCCGTCGCCGTCGGTCTCGCCATCGGTCTCGCCATCGGTCTCGCCGTCAGTCTCGCCGACGCCGCAGCCGGGCGACCCGATGGCGATGGTGGCCGCGATGCAGCCCGGTTGGAACCTGGGCAACACGTTCGACGCCATCCCAGACGAGACCTCGTGGGGAAATCCACGAACGACCCGGGCGATGCTGCACCACCTACGCACCCAGGGGTACAACAGCATCCGGATCCCGATCACCTGGAGCAACCACCACGGATCCGCGCCTGACTACACCATCGACCCCGCCTGGCTGAACCGCATCCACGAGGTGGTGGACTGGTCACTGGCGGAGGGCTTCTACGTGATGATCAACCTGCATCACGACTCCTGGCAGTGGATCAACACCTACCCGACTGACCGCGCCGGAGTCATGGACCGGTACCGCGCCCTCTGGACCCAGGTCGCCACCTCCTTCCGGGGCCACTCGCGGAAGCTCGTGTTCGAGAGCATCAACGAGCCGCAGTTCGCCGGCACGTCCGGCGACACCGAGAGCGACCAGCTACTGCACGAGCTCAACGTCGAATTCGTCCGCCTCGTACGGCAGACCGACGGAAACAACGCCACCCGGCTGCTGGTGCTGCCCACCTTGCACACCAGCGGCGAGCAGGCCCGGATGGACGCCCTCCTCGGCACGTTCGACGAACTGGACGACCCCAACCTCGCCGCGACCATCCACTTTTACGGCTGGTGGCCGTTCAGCGTCAACATCGCCGGCGGCACCCGGTACGACAGCAACGTCGAGCAGGACATTCTCAACACCTTCGATCGGGCGTACGACACCTTCATCTCCCGCGACATCCCGGTGGTCATCGGCGAGTGGGCCCTGCTCAGCTACGACTACACCCGGCCCGGCATCATCGAGCGGGGCGAACTGCTGAAGTTCTTCGAGGCCGTCGGATACCACGCTCGGATCAGGAACCTCACCACCATGTTGTGGGACGCGGGCTCCTTCCTGCACCGCCCCGAGCTGCGGTGGCGGGACCAGGGCATCTACCAGCTGATGATGGCGAACCTGACGACCCGATCCGCCACGGCCTCCTCGGACCAGATCTACGTGGACCGCGCCGGCGCCGTCACCAGCAGGACGCTCACCCTCAACCGCAACGGCCTCTCGTTCCGCAGCCTGTGGCAGGGCGACACCCGACTGGTCGACGGCACCGACTACACGGTCTCCGGGGATACCCTCACCCTGACCCGGCCGGCGATGAACCGGCTGGTCGGCGACCGCACCCAGGGGGTCAACGCCACCATCGAGGCTCGGTTCTCCGCCGGCGTGCCGTGGCAGATCAGCATCATCAGCTACGACCCACCGACCCAGGCAGCGGCCACCGGCACGACCAACTCGTTCGCGATTCCCACCGAGTTCCACGGTGACCAACTCGCCACGATGGAGGCCGAGTATGCCGACGGCAGTCCCGCCGGGCCGGCCAACTGGACCCCGTACAAGGAGTTCTGGACCCACTTCCAACCCGACTACGACGCGAACACGATCATCCTGAAGCCCGAGTTCTTCGCCGAGGTGACCGACGGCCCGGTCACCCTCACCTTCCACTTCTGGAGTGGCACCCAGGTCACCTACCACCTCACCAAGGACGGCAGCTCGGTTACCGGGCAGGCCAGCTGACCTGATCCGTAGTTCGACGGGGCCGCGACGGATCGTCGCGGCCCCGTCGATGCATGTCGCCTGCCGTTGTCTGCCCGTTGCCGGCGTCAATGGCCCGGCGCCCACGGCTGACCAGTCACTGCGGGCGCACTGTCCGCAACGTTTCCGGTAACTCGAGCCGTTTTCTCGAAGTGCGACGGGGTCGCGCGACGAATGCCGCCGGCAGCGTGCCCATGAGAAGGCAGAGCCGCGCGGCACCTCGGCTGCCTCCGCCGACACCCTCAACAGCCACTTGTATCCACTGTGGCTGGATAGGAAGGTCCAGCTCAGAAGAGAGCACAGCCAGGCCACCGATCCGATCGAGGAGGCCCAGGGAGCGCACCACGGGCCGACAGGCCGGGCAACGCGGTCGACAACCACGAGCAGTCATGGCCGGAATCCACCGCTTGCCAACTCCGGAAGTTTCTGAAAATCTAGATACATCGATTGGCGTGTTAACGCTAACACTTAGCCGGCTTTGGAGGACATGTTCGAAACAGTGCAGATATGACCGATTCACCGGCATGGTGCTTCAGCACCGAGGCACCCGAACACCCACACCGGCTCCCCCAACTAGCTCAGGTGCCCGACGCCGACGCCGACGCCGACGGCAGTCGGCACTCTCCGCGCCACCTGTGTGGTTGGCCGTCCGCTTAGCGTCACCAAACGTCCCCCGCCGGCCACGGACACGCATCGCCGCTGGCCAGCTCTCACCTGAAGAGTGACACATTGTCCTACTTCTCTGTCGGAGGATCAGCATGATCTCCCAGACCCGTCCTGCCCGACGTCGGTTCCGAACTCTCTGGGCATCCACCATCGCCGCGCTTGTCGTCGTCCTGACCGTGTCGTTGATGCCGAATCTCGCCAGCGCGGCCGAAAGCACCCTGGGGGCGGCCGCTGCCCAGTCCGGCCGCTACTTCGGCACCGCCGTCGCCGCCAACAAACTCGGCGACTCGACCTACGTGAACATCCTCAACCGGGAGTTCAACAGCGTCACCGCCGAAAACGAGATGAAACTCGACGCCACCGAACCACAACAGAACCAGTTCAACTTCACCAACGGCGACCGCATCGTCAACCACGCCCTCTCCCGCGGCATGGCCGTCCGCGGCCACACCCTCGCCTGGCACTCCCAGCAACCCGGCTGGATGCAACAGATGGAAGGCAACGCCCTCCGCCAGGCCATGCTCAACCACGTCACCCGCGTCGCCTCCTACTACCGAGGCAAAATCCACTCCTGGGACGTCGTCAACGAAGCCTTCGAAGACGGCAACTCCGGCGCCCGCCGCAACTCCAACCTCCAACGCACCGGCAACGACTGGATCGAAGCCGCCTTCCGCGCCGCCCGCGCCGCCGACCCCGGCGCCAAACTCTGCTACAACGACTACAACATCGACAACTGGTCCTGGGCCAAGACCCAGGCCGCCTACAACCTCGTCCGCGACTTCAAACAACGCGGCGTACCCATCGACTGCGTCGGCCTGCAGTCACACTTCAACTCCCAGTCCCCCTACCCCTCGAACTACCGCACCACCCTGTCCAGCTTCGCCGCCCTCGGCGTCGACGTACAGATCACCGAACTCGACATCGAAGGCTCCGGCAGCAGCCAGGCCAACGCCTTCCGCGGCGTCGTCAACGACTGCCTCGCCATCGCCCGCTGCACCGGCATCACCGTCTGGGGCATCCGCGACAGCGACTCCTGGCGCAGCTACGGCACCCCACTACTGTTCGACAACAACGGCAACAAGAAGCAGGCGTACGACGCGACCCTGTCCGCGCTCAACGCCGGCGGCACCCCGGCACCCACCACCGCGCCGCCGACCACCGCACCGCCGACCACGCCACCACCGACCACGCCACCACCGAGCGGACCGATCGATCCGAGCGCGTACTACGAGGTGGTGAACCGCAACAGCGGCAAGGCGCTGGACGTCTGTGGGGTGTCTACCGCTGACAACGCTTGCATCCAGCAGTACGCCAGGTCGGGTGGGAACAACCAGCAGTGGCAGTTCGTCGACTCCGGCGGCGGCTACTACCGGCTACGTGCCCGGCATTCGGGCAAGGTGCTCGACGTCTACAACTGGTCCACCGCCAACGGCGCGGCCATCGTGCAGTGGAGCGACCTCAACGGCACCAACCAGCAGTGGCGGGTGGCCAACTCCGATGGCGGCTACATCCGGCTGATCAGCCGGCACAGCAACAAGGCCCTCGAAGTCCAGGGCGCGTCGACCGCCGACGGCGGCGCCGTCGTGCAGTACGACGACTGGGGCGGCGCCAACCAGCAGTGGCAGTTGATCCGGGTCGGCGGCAATCCGAACCCCAACCCGACCACCGCTCCGCCGACGACCGCGCCGCCGACGACCCCGCCACCGACCACCGCACCGCCGGCCTGCAATCTGCCGTCGACGTACCGCTGGACCTCCACCGGCGCACTCGCCCAACCCCGCTCCGGCTGGGTGTCCCTCAAGGACTTCACCCACGCCCCCTACAACGGCCAACACCTCGTCTACGCCACCAACCACGACTACGGCACCAGCTGGGGCTCGATGAACTTCGGCCTGTTCTCCAACTGGAACCAGATGGGCTCCGCCAGCCAGAACGCCATGCCCTTCTCCGCCGTCGCACCCAGCCTGTTCTACTTCGCGCCGCGCAACGTGTGGGTCCTGGCCTACCAGTGGGGCGGCCCCGCCTTCTCCTACCGGACGTCGACCAACCCGGCCGACGTCAACAGCTGGTCCGCCCACCAGACCCTGTTCACCGGCAGCATCAGCAACTCCGGCACCGGACCCATCGACCAAGCACTCATCGGCGACGACCAGAACATGTACCTCTTCTTCGCCGGCGACAACGGCCGCATCTACCGCGCCAGCATGCCCATCGGCAACTTCCCCGGCAGCTTCGGCTCCAACTACACCACCATCATGACCGACAGCACCAACAACCTCTTCGAAGGCGTCCAGGTCTACAAACTCCAAGGCCAACAGCGCTACCTCATGATCGTCGAAGCCATCGGCTCCCAGGGCCGCTACTTCCGCTCCTTCACCGCCACCAACCTCGGCGGCACCTGGACCCCGAACGCCACCAGCGAAAACAACCCCTTCGCCGGAAAGGCCAACAGCGGCGCCACCTGGACCAACGACATCAGCCACGGCGAACTCATCCGCACCAACGCCGACCAGACCATGACCATCGACCCCTGCAACCTCCAAATGCTCTACCAAGGACGTGACCCCAACTCCGGCGGCGACTACGGCCTGCTGCCCTACCGGCCGGGCGTGCTGACCCTGCAACGCTGACCGACGCCCACACCACACCATGACAAGGCGGGCCCGGCATTCACGCCGGGCCCGCCCGTCATGCCGCACGGTGAGGCGTGATCGGATGCGGCCCAGCTGACTCAGTGTCGGCGTGTCGAGTCGATAGGGCGTAGTGGATCAACCCCGGACGACAGCCGTTCGCTGGGATCCCCAGGCGCGGCTGTCGAGCGAACCCGCATGACCGTCATACCGGCCGGGTGAGGGTCATGCGGGTTCCCACGCCGTCAGGCTTCGTCAGACTGAGCTCGCGGGAACCGGTGCGCGAGCGACTGACTCGACGCTCAGCTGCGCCGGCCGGCACCACGTCGAGTGGTGGACCTTTCGCCGGGAACGTCACCGACAAAGCCCGTGCCGGCCGGCGGATCATTGTCCGGATCGTCCAGCCCGGAGATCCAGCCGGTCACGTCGCGCGCCACGTCCTGCGCGGTCAGCCGCAGATCGGCGAGGATCTGCGTCCGGCTGCCGTGCGGATGCCAGTCGGCCGGTACGCCAAGATCACGCAGCGGCACCGGCACGTCGGCATCGCGCAGCGCCTTGGCAACGGCGTCCCCGACACCGCCGGTACGTACCCCGTCCTCGACGGTGACCACCAGCCGGTGCGCGGCGGCGAGCTCGACCAGCTCGGCGGCGACCGGACGGACCCAGCGCGGGTCGACCACGGTCACCCCGTAGCCCTGCTCGGCGACCCGGGCCGCCACGTCGACGCCGAGGTGTCCGAACGCGCCGACGGCGACCAGCAGCACGTCGCGCCGGTCGGACTCGGCCAGCACGTCCACCCCGCCAACCCGACGTAGCGCCGGCAGGTCGGCGGCGACCGAACCGGTCGGGAAGCGCACCAGGGTCGGGCCGTCGTCGACCGCCACCGCCTCGCGTAGCTCCTCACGCAGGGTCGCCGCGTCCCGAGGAGCGGCGATCCGCAGCCCTGGCACCACCCCGAAGACCGACATGTCCCAGATGCCGTAGTGGCTGGGCCCGTCCGGGCCGGTCACCCCGGCCCGGTCCAGCACGAAGGTCACCGGCAGCTTGTGCATCGCCACGTCCAGCAGCACCTGGTCGAACGCCCGGTTGAGGAACGTCGCGTAGACCGCGACCACCGGGTGCAGCCCGCCCATCGCCAGGCCGGCGGCCGAGGTGGTGGCGTGCTGCTCCGCGATACCGACGTCGTACACCCGGTGCGGGTACTTGCGGGCCAGCGACGCGATACCGGTCGGTTCGGCCATCGCCGCGGTGATCCCGACGACGTCGGGCCGCTCGTCGGCGACCGCCACCAGCTCGTCGGCGAAGACATGGGTCCACTTCACCGCCGGGGCGGCCAGCAGTTTGCCGGTCTCCACATCGAAAGCGCTGCTCGGACCGTGCAGGCAGTCGGCCTCGTCCTCCTCGGCCGGCCGGTAGCCGTACCCCTTGCGGGTCACCACGTGCACGATGACCGGCCCGCCGAAACCCTTGGCCCGCTGCAACGCCGACTCGACGGCGGCCAGCTCGTGCCCGTCGATCGGGCCGACGTACTTGATGCCGAGATCCTCGAACATGGTCTGCGGCGCGACCGCGTCCTTGATGCCCTTCTTGACCGCGTGCAGCACCTCGTACATCGGCCGGCCGACCATCGGGGTGGCGCCGAGGGTGTCCTTGACCAGGTCGAGGACCTTCTCGTAGCCCGGGTTCAGCCGCAGCGCCGCCAGGTGGTCGGCCAGACCACCGATGGTCGGCGCGTACGACCGGCCGTTGTCGTTGACCACGATGACCAGCGGGTTGCGGGCACCGGCGATGTTGTTCAGCGCTTCCCAGCACATGCCGCCGGTCAGTGCCCCGTCGCCGACGACGGCGACCACGCTGCGCGCCTCGCCGCGCAACGCGTACGCCTTGGCCAGACCATCCGCGTAGGACAGCGCGGTGGAGGCGTGCGAGTTCTCGATCAGGTCGTGCTCGCTCTCGGCCTGGCTCGGATAGCCGGACAGGCCACCGCGCTGGCGGAGCTGGTCGAAGGCGGCCTGCCGGCCGGTCAGAATCTTGTGTACGTACGCCTGGTGACCGGTGTCGAACAGGAACCGGTCCCGAGGTGAGTCGAAGACCCGGTGCATGGCGATGGTCAGCTCCACCACACCGAGGTTGGGCCCCAGGTGCCCGCCGGTGCGGGACACCTTGGCGACCAGGAAGTCACGGATCTCGGCGGACAGCACCGCCAACTCGTCGGCGGAGAGCCGCTTGACGTCCTGAGGTGTGCGGACGGTGGCCAGCAAGCGGCCGTCGGATCCTGCCTCTACCTGGCTCAATTTCGCTCCCAACTGCCCGGCGCGCGTCAATGTGCGGCGCTGGGCGGCTACCCGGCGGCGGCGTACGCTCCGGCCCGCGTACGGCGTCCGCCCATGACCGCAGAGTCTATCGGGATCGCGCCGCTGCGCAGCGCCGCCGACCAGTCGACGTGCGGCCTGCCGGCGGGCCGATGCGCGGCCGGCCGGCGGATCCGTCCGACCGGGGTCATCGACCGGCGGCCGGGGTGAGCAGGGCGACGCACTCGACGTGCCGGGTCATCGGGAAGCAGTCGTAGCCGTGCAACGCCGTCAGCGACCAGCCGAGGTCGCGGAAGGTGCGCACGTCCCGGGCGAGCGCGGCCGGGTCGCAGGCGACGTAGGCGATGGCCCGCCGGGTGGCCGCTGCGATCCCGGCGACCGCCCTTGCGCCCGCACCGGCCCGGGGTGGATCGAGCACCACCAGGTCGACCGGTCCGGTGATCCGGCGGCGGGTCAGCGCCGTCTCCACCCGGGCCGCGACCACCTCGATCCGGGGCAGGTCGGCCAGGTTGAGTCGGGCCGCAGCCACCCCGGCGGGCGACGATTCGACCATCGTGACCCGCCCGTGCGGCCCGGTCCGGCCGGCCACCGCAGCGGCGAACAGACCGGCACCGCCGTACAGGTCCCACGCCGACTCGCCGGGACGGGGACGCAGCAGGTCCAGCACCGAGGTGACCAGGGTATCGGCGGCCGCCGGGTGCACCTGCCAGAACGCCCCGGCCGGCAGCCGCCAGCGGCGGCCGGCGGCAGATTCGGTGATCTGCGTCACCGGACCGGGCAGCGTGTCGGACACCACGCCGGACATCGCGTCGGGCAGGTCCGACTGCGCACCGGACCCAGCGCCGGACGTCCCCGCCGGCTGGGGTGCCGACCCGCCGACCGGGGTGACGACGACCTCGCCGGCGGCCGAGGCGACCACCTCGACCGCGTCGACACCCGGCCACCGACGTCCGCTGGCCGGCACCACGGGTGCCGCCTGCACGGTCGGGTGGGCGATCAGGCAGCGGTCCACCGGCACCACCTCGTGTGACCGGTGCTTGAGCAGGCCGGCCCGGTCCGCGGCGTCGACGGTGTAGCGCACCCGGGTCCGCCAGCCGAGCGGTCCGCCCGGCAGCGCCCGGACCTGCGGCGCCAACCCGTCGACCTCGGCCTCGGTCAGTCCACCGAGCCGCCGCAACTGCTCCCGGACCACCGCCTCCTTCCAGGCCAGCTGACCGGCCACGGTGACGTGCTGCAGATCGCAGCCGCCGCAGCGGCCAGGGCCGGCGTACCGGCAGGGCGGCTCGACCCGGTCCGGGGCCGGTTCGTGCACGGTCACCGCGTCACCGCGCAGGTAGCCCCGGTGCGTCTCGGTGATCTCGACGGTGACCAGTTCGCCCGGCAGGGCGTGCCGGACGAAGACCACCTGGCCGTCGACCCGGGCGACGCAGTGCCCGCCGTGCGCCACAGCGCCCACCCGTACCGTCGTCCGATCGCCTTCCGCCAGGTCGGCCCGTGCTGAACTCACGGCCCCTGCTGAACTCACGGCGTCACCGGTCACCGCGTACCTGCCCCTCCGACGCCGGCCGTTGGCCGCCCGACCCGGCGGGATCCGCCGGCGCCGTCGGCCCGGCCGGATCGGACGCGACAGCCAGATCGTCCGGGTCGACCGGGTCGATCGGATCAGTGGGCATCGGGCGCGGACCGCGCGCCGGGCCGCGACTGAGCGACTCGTCGTACCGGCTCAGGTCCCGGCCCACGCTCGATGCCAGCTGCCATGGGACGCTGGTCACCATCACCCCCGGTTCGAACAGCAGCCGGCCCTTGAGCCGCAGCGCGCTCTGGTTGTGCAGCAGGTTCTCCCACCAGTGGCCGACCACGTACTCGGGGATGAACACGGTGACCACGTCGCGCGGCGCGTCGCGGCGCACCGACTTGACGTAGTCGATGATCGGCCGGGTGATCTCCCGGTACGGCGAGTCGACCACGGTCAGCGGCACCGGCAGCTCACGGCGGTCCCACTCGGCCTGCACCGCGCGGGTGTCCGCGTCGTCCACCCGTACGGTGAGCGCGGCCAGCGAGTCCGGGCGGGTGGCCTGGGCGTACGCGACCGCCCGCAGCGTCGGCAGGTGGACCTTGCTGACCAGCACCACGGCGTGGTTGCGGGCGGGCAGCACCGGCCGGCCCTCGGCCGGGGTGAGTTCCCGGGCCACCGTGTCGTAGTGCCGACGGATGCCCAGCATCAGCGCGTACACGCCGGCCATCGCGGCGATCGCGATCCACGCGCCGAGGGCGAACTTGGTGACCAGCACGACGACCAGGACGGCGCCGGTCAGCGTCATGCCGAATCCGTTGATCGCCCGCGCCCGGTGCATCCGACGGCGGACCGCCGGGTCCCGCTCGGTACGCAGCCGCCGGTTCCAGTGCCGCAGCATGCCGGCCTGGGACAGGGTGAACGAGACGAACACCCCGACGATGTAGAGCTGGATCAGCCGGGTCACCTCGGCCTGCAGCACCACGGTCAGCACGATCGCAAAGCCGGCGAGGAACAGGATGCCGTTGCTGAACGCCAGCCGGTCGCCCCGGGTGTGCAGTTGGCGGGGCAGGTACCGGTCCTGGGCGAGGATCGAGCCGAGCACCGGGAAACCGCTGAACGCGGTGTTCGCGGCGAGGAACAGGATCAGCGCGGTCACCCCGGCGGCGACGAAGAGCAGCACACCGGAGCCGAAGACGGTCTCGGCCAGTTGGGCCACCACCGTCTTCTGCACGTAGCCGTCCGGGCCGGACTCGATCTGCAGCGCCGGGTTCTCCACGAACTGCAGCCCGGTGAGCTGGGCCAACCAGATGATCCCGGCGATCATGGTCACCGACAGCGCGCCGAGCAGCACCAGGGTGGTGGCCGCGTTGCGGCTCTTCGGTGGGCGAAACGCCGGCACCCCGTTGGAGATCGCCTCCACCCCGGTCAACGCCGCGCAGCCCGACGAGAAGGCCCTCAGCAGCAGGAACGCCATCGCGAAGCCGGTCAGGTCGACCCATTCGGCGGCGATGACCAGGTCCGCGCTGGGCGCGCGCAGGTCGTGCCCGAGGATGAAGATCCGGATCAGGCCGGTGGCGATCACCGCGGTGATCACGATGACGAAGCCGTACGTCGGGACGGCGAACATCCGCCCGGACTCGCGCACCCCGCGCAGGTTGAGGGCGGTGAGCAGGACGATGGCGGCCACCGCCACCGGCACCTTGTGCTCGGCCACGAACGGCAGCACCGAGCCCAGGTTGGCCACCCCGGAGGCGACCGAGACGGCGACGGTGAGGACGTAGTCGATCAGCAGGGCGCTGGCCACCCCGACGCCGAACCGAGGGCCGAGGTTGACGCTGGCCACCTCGTAGTCGCCGCCGCCCGACGGGTAGGCGTGCACGTTCTGCCGGTAGCTGGCGACCACGGTGACCATCACCACCGCCACCGCCAGAGTGACCCACGGCGAGTAGACGAACGCGGCCGCCCCGGCGATGGACAGGGTCAGCAGGATCTCGTCCGGCGCGTACGCCACCGAGGAGAGCGCGTCGGACGAGAAGACCGGCAGCGCCACCCGCTTGGGCAGCAGGGTGTGCTGGAGCCGGTCGGACCGGAACGGCCGGCCCAGCAGCAGCCGTTTGATCAGGGAGGTCGGACTGGCCACAAGCGCTAAGGGTACGGCCGTCCGGCTCCCGACGAATCCGGGTGGCTGATCACGCGGCCCGCCCGCCGGCACGGTACGGTCGGCGCGTCATCCGGCCGCCGCGTGGCAGGCTGGCAGGTGAACGTGGCGACCGTACCGGCACGTGTCCGGCGGATCGCCCGGCGGGAGGGCGCAGGTGCACGTCGTGATCATGGGTTGCGGCCGGGTCGGCTCGACCCTGGCACACAACCTGGAGGACCGCGGCCACTCGGTCGCGGTGATCGACAAGGACGCCAACGCGTTCCGGCGGCTGCCCAACGACTTCGCCGGCACCCGGGTCACCGGCTCCGGCTACGACCGCGACGTGCTGCAGTCCGCCGGGATCGAGCAGGCCGACGCGTTCGCCGCAGTCTCCAGCGGCGACAACTCCAACATCATCTCGGCCCGGCTGGCCCGCGAGACGTTCGGCGTGTCCCGGGTCGCCGCCCGGATCTACGACCAGCGGCGGGCCGAGGTCTACGAACGGCTCGGCATCCCGACGGTGGCGACCGTACGGTGGACCGCCGACCGGATGCTGCGTCACCTGGTCCCCGAGGGGCACGTGGAGATCTTCCGGGACCCGACCAGCACGGTCTCGATCGTCGAGGTGCCACTGCACCGGGAGTGGATCGGGCGGCCGCTGCAGGCGCTGGAGCGGGCGGCCGGCACCCGGGCGGCGTACCTGATGCGGTTCGGAATCGGCACGCTGCCGACCCCGTCCACCGTGCTGCAGGAGGGTGATCAGGTCTTCATGCTGGTCACCGACGACATCGCCGACGCCGTCACGTTGACCGCCAGCAGCCTGCCGGAAGGAGCCCGGTGATGCGGGTGGCCATCGCGGGTGCCGGCAACGTCGGCCGCTCCATCGCCCAGGAACTGATCGGCAACGGCCATCAGGTGACCCTCATCGAACGTAATCCCGCGCTGTTCCTGCCGGACCGGGTGCCGGAGGCCGACTGGGTGTTGGCCGACGCGTGCGAGGTGGCCAGCCTGGAGGACGTCGAGCTGAGCTTGTACGACGTGGTCGTCGCGGCCACCGGTGACGACAAGGTGAACCTGGTGGTCTCGCTGCTGGCCAAGACGGAGTTCAGCGTCCCCCGGGTGGTGGCGCGGGTGAACCGGGCCGAGAACGAGTGGCTGTTCACCGAGCAGTGGGGCGTTGACGTGGCGGTCAGCAAGCCACGGGTGATGGCGGCGCTGGTCGAGGAGGCGGTGACGGTCGGCGACCTGGTCCGGCTGATGACCTTCCGGCAGGGTGAGGCGAACCTGGTGGAGATCACCCTACCGACCGACGCCCCGTACGTCGGGCACGCCGTCCGCACCGTGCCGCTGCCCCGCGACTCCGCCCTGGTGGCGATCGTCCGGGGCAAGCGGGTGCTGACCCCGGGCCCGGACGACCCGCTCGAACCCGGTGACGAACTCGTCTTCGTCTGCACCGCTGAGGTGGAGGACGACGTCCGGGCGGTGGTCCTCGGGGCGGACAGCGTGGCCCGCACCCGGCGCGGCGACCAACCGCCGGCGCCGGTCCGCGACGGGCAACCGGCACCGCAGGACTAAGCCCCAGCCAGCCAGCGGACGGACGAGCGGGCGGGCGTCAGTTCGAGGCGGCCAGCACCGGTCCGGAGTCGTGGCGCTCACGGTTGACCCGGCGGACCACCCAGATGGTGATCGCCAGCAGCACCGCGTACGGCGGATAACCGAGCAGCAGCCGGGAGACGCCCAGCGCGGTCTCCATCGAGGCCAGGTAGAAGCCGGCCTGCACACCGACCTTGAGCAGCCAGACGACGCCCCAGAGCACGGTCAGCCGGTTGAAGGTGCGGATCAGCACGGGGTCGGCGCGCCACTCGGACCGGCCACCTGCCGCGAGCACCGACCAGATCCAGCCGACCAGCGGTTGGCGGATCACCACTGAGCCGAGCAGGGCCAGCCCGTAGCCGATGCCGTACAGGATGCCCGGCAGGTAGAAGTCGCGTTCCTCGCCGGTCCGCCAGGCGAGCAGGGCACCGATGCCGATGCCGAACAGCCCGTTGACCGCGTGCCGGATCGGACGGCGCTGCAGCAGCCGGACCACCGCGATACCGACCGCGACACTCACCGCGGCGATCAGCGCCACCGACAGGTCCCAGATGACGTTGCAGACCACGAAGACGGCGATCGGCACGCTCGACTCGACGAGCCCGCGCCAGCCGCCGAGCTGCTCGGCCATCTGCTCGGTGATGCTCGGCAGGCGTTCCTCGTCGTCACTGCCGGCTGCCGGGGGGTGCTGTCCAGAGGTCATCGGCACCGCCTTCCTTTGTTGGTGGCGGCGCCGGACGTGACCGGCCGGCTCACCGGGGGGATTCCAACTCGTAGTGCGGGTTGTAGATCACCTTACGGTCGTCGCGGACCGCGACCCGGCCGCGGGCGGTGAGCTGGCGACCCGGTTCGATACCGGCGATCCGTCGCCGGCCCAGCCAGACCAGGGTGACGACGTCGCTACCGTCGTAGAGGTCGGCCTCCAGGCTCGGCAGGTTGGTCCGAGGGCAGTAGACCACGGTACGGAGCCGACCGGAGACCGAGACAACCTCGCCGCGGTGACACTGCCCGGCGGGGGTAGCTCCGCACTCGGCGCTCTCCCGCTGTAGCTGTTCGGCGTCCAGCTCGGCTTCGGTGGCGGCGAGCCGGCGCAGGAACCGGCGCAGCGACGGACGGCGTTCATCGATCGCCATGACCGTCTGCCCCTCCTCGACGTCGCCGGTGCGGCGCGGATCCACGTCGGGTGCGGACCGCCCCACCAGGGTACGCCGCGACCGGCACCGGCCAACTGGCCGGTGCGCCCGGCCATCGGTGCGCCCGACCCGCCGGTGCCGCTACGGCATGGCCGGAGACGGCTTACGGCATGGCGGCGGCGCGCTACGGCGTGGCCGGCGGCGACTGCCGCGCCTGCTCGGCGAGCTCGCGGGGCAGCCGCAGCGGCAGCGGTTCGCGTACCGGCTTCGCCTCCTGGCCGCGGTCGACGACCAACCCGCGCAGCACCTCGGTGAGCGTCGCGGCGGCCGCCGGGTCCACGGCGGCCGGGCCCTGGAACAGCGCCCGCACCATCCAGCGTGGTCCGTCGATGCCGACGAACCGCAGGTCGGTGCCGCCGTCCGGAGTACGCACCTGGGCCAGCAGCTCAGGGCCGTACTCGCCGGTGGTCTCCCGGACGGTCGCCCCGTCGCGGCGCAGCGATTCGGTGATCTCGACGCGCACCTCGTCCCAGATGCCCTCGGTACGCGGTGCGGCGAAGACCCCGAGCTGCAGCGCGCTGCCCCGGTTGGCGAGGACCACCTGCTGGATCGCCCCGTCGGGGTTGGCCTGCACCCGGACCTCGACCCCTTCGATCGCGGGGATCTGCAGGCTGCCCAGGTCGAGCCGGCGGACGCCGGTCGGGGCCTCGGTCACGTCGTACGGGCCCTGCGTCGGGTTGCCGGGCGCCAGGTCGTCGGTCTCGGGACCGACGGGTCCGTCCTGCGCGTGCCGGCCGCGCCCGCGGCCGCGGGAGAAGACCACGATGCCAACCTTCCGTATGTGCTGTCGTTGGTCAGCGGGCTGCCGGTTCGGCCGGGGTCGGCTGGGCCACGACGGACAGGCCGGCATGGCCGCCGGTCGAGCCGTGCCCGGCGGAACCTCGCGCCGAGTCGGGCAACTCGTCAACGACAGAGAACTCTGCTGTTTCGACGCGTTGTATCACAAGTTGCGCTATCCGGTCACCTCGACAGATCCGGGCCGGCCGGGACAGATCGTGGTTGATCAGGTTCACCAGGATCTCACCGCGGTAGCCCGCGTCGACCGTACCGGGGGCGTTCAGCACGGTGACGCCCAGCCGCGCGGCGAGGCCGGAGCGGGGGTGGACCAGCCCGACGTACCCGGCCGGCAACGCGACCGCCACCCCGGTACGCACCAGCGCCCGCGCGCCGGGCGCCAACTCGGCGTCCTCGGCGGCGTACAGATCGGCTCCGGCGTCGCCCGGATGGGCGTAGCCCGGCACCGGCAGACCCGGATCGAGCCGGCGTACCGCCACCCGCACCGTGTCAGACATGGACCCCCACCCTCTCCGCCACCGCCGACCGGGACGACCTCTGCAGACCACAGGCCGCCGAACACACCCCGCTGCCGGGCCCGTACCCTCGGACGACGTGGCACCCGCTTCCGCCGAACCCGACACACCGTACCGGGCCGTCGTGCACTACCGGGAGCGACTCCGCCTGCCGTGGTGGCTCTGGGTGGGCGGGTCGGCGCTCGCGGCCTTCCTGGCGGCCGAGGTCTGGATGGGCACCTCCGGGGTCCGGGCCTGGCTGCCGTTCAGTGTGCTGCTGCCGTCGACCGTCGCCGGCCTGTGGTGGCTGGGGCGAATCCCGATCCGGGTCACCTCGGACGAACTTCAGGTCGACGACGCCCGACTTCCCCTGCGGTACGTCGCCGAGGTCGTCGCCCTGGACGGGGACGGGCGCCGGGAACTGCTCGGAGTAGGCGCCGACCCACTGGCGTTCGTCATCCAACGGCCGTGGATCGCCGGCGCCGTACAGGTCGTACTGGACGATCCGGCGGACCCCACGCCGTACTGGGTGGTGAGCACCCGGGACCCGGTCCGGTTGGCCGGCGAGATCCGCGCCGCCCAGCAGAGCCAGGCAGCCGGCGCGACCGGTGACCGCGCGACGGATGGCGGCGCCACTGCCGACCCGCCGGCCAGCTGAGACGCCCGGATCATTCGGGCCGTGGGCGCACGCCCCCGATCGCCGGTGGAGCCGGCGGATGCATCAGACCGAGCGCCCGCCGCTGGCTGCGCAGGTCGGCGCGGACGCGGTCGGCGAGAGCCCGGGTCGCCCGACGGTTGAGGTAGCTGGCCACCGCCGCGCCGGTCAGGAACGGGCCGAGGGTGGTGAGGTTGCGGCCGAACCGGCGGAGCAGCAGCTCGCCCAGCTCGCGACGGGCCGCGGTACCGAGCACCGCGCCCACTCCGACACCGGGCACCATCGGGTTGACGCCCCGCTGGTTGGCCCAGGCGTGGATCATGTTGACGGCGCGTTCCGTGCCGGCGCCGGGCACCGGTACGCCGTACACCTGGTGCAGCTCGCCGACCAGTTTGAGCTCCACGGCCACGACGGCGACCGTCTCGGCAGCCAGCAGTACCGGCGCGGACAGCAGGGTCGGGGTGACGGTCCACTGGACCGCCGAGACGCCGCCACCCGCCGCGCCGATCCCGGCGCTGACCCGGCTGGCGTTGCGGATCAACCGCTCGGCCAGTTCCTCGTCGTCGAGGCCCGGATGGTGCCGGCGCAACGTGGCCAGGTCGCGGACCGGGAGGTACGGGGCGACGTCGGCCACCGCCTGGACCAGCCACCGGCCCGCCGCCGCCGGCTTGAACAGCTCGGTCACGCCGCGCCGACGCAGTTGTTCCACGAGCCGCCCGAGCAGGCGTCGCCGGTCGACCGGCGGAGTCGCGTCCCCGGTCAGTTCGGCCACTGTGGCGGCGAACCGGTCGGTCCCGGCCCGGTCGCCGTCCGGCGCGGAACGGTCGGGATCGGTCATGCTGCCTCCAGAGCCGACGGCCGGACGCGGTCACGGCGACTGCGGCGACCTCGTGTCGAGGTCGCCGCGTGTCCCCCTCTTCCCCCCGTTTGTCGTCAGGTGCACTCGCGACAGATCAGCTCGTTGTTGCGCTCGACGGCGAGTTGGCTGCGGTGGTGGACCAGGAAGCAGCGCGCGCAGCGGAACTCGTCCGACTGCATCGGCAGCACCTTCACCGTCAGTTCCTCGTCCGCCAGGTCGGCACCGGGCAGCTCGAAGCTCTCGGCCACCTCGGCTTCGTCCACATCGACGGCGCCCGACTGTGAGTCGACGCGCCGTGCCTTGAGCTCCTCCAGGCTGTCCTCGCCGAGGTCGACCTCGTCGCGACGCGGAGCGTCGTAGTCGGTGGCCATCGGTTCACTCTCCCGTATCGTTCAGTCGCTTCCGGTGATAACGCCGGACGACGGTATTTCGGTTCCCATGCGAGCCTTGGTGGGACCACATCCCGGCGAAACGTCCCGTTTTGCGCCGTTTTGCGGTTGCCGCAGGAAACTCCCCCCGCGAGCGCGGTACCTTACCCCTCTCTGGCCGACGCATGTATACCGCCCTTGTGGGACTGATGTACGCCCAGACGCCGGAAGTTGTTCCCAGTGTGACTCAGGCGACACGAAGATAGGGGTACCCGCCGGCCGATCGGCGCCGGCACGCCGGCCGGACGGCGAGCTGTTTACCGTGCCGTCCGGACAACCGCTAACCTCGGCGGGCATACTCGGTACTCGCCAGTGCGGCGGGCCGACACCCGGCACCGCCACACCTCGCAGGGGGCCAGATCCATGAGCTTTGCGCGCGTGCGAGCGCTCGTCGTCATCGGTGGACTTGTCGTGTTCGCCCTGGTCTTCGTCATCGTCGCGATGGTCCGCGACAGCCAGGGTGGCGAGGCCACCGCGACCGCCTGCCCGGACGGCTGGGCCCTGGCCGACGTCCAGCTACGGGAGGCCAAGGACGTCCGGCTCAATGTCTACAATGCGACCGACACCAGCGGGCTCGCCACCAACATCGCCGACGATCTGAGCAACCGCAACTTCCAGATCGAGGAGGCGGCCAACGACCCGGAGGGCCGGCGGATCGACGACGTGGCCGTACTGCGGTACGGCCCCGAGGCGGTCGGCTCCGCCCACCTGATGCGCGCCTACTTCCTCGACCAGGCCAGGACCGAGTACGACCCGGCCCGCGAGGACGACATCGTGGACGTGGTCATCGGCAACGCCTTCCGGCAACTGGCGACCACCACCGAGGTGAACCAGTCACTGGCGGCACTGGGCAAGCCGGTGCTGCCGCCGCAGACCTGCGCCGCGCCCGAGGACTGACCGACCGCGACTGGACTGACCGACCCGGGCGTCACGGCCCACCGGCGGCGTCCAACCGGATCAGGTGCCCCTGCAGCGCCGGGAACAGCGCCGGTGGGGCGGCCACCACCATCTGCGGGCCGACCGGAGCCCCGGCCAGTCCGGCGACCAGCAGACCCGCCTCCGCCGCCACCAGACCCCCCGCCGCGTGGTCCCAGGGGTTGAGCCCCTTCTCGAAGTACGCGTCGACCTGGCCCTCGGCGGCCAGGCACAGGTCGATCGCCGCCGCGCCGAACCGGCGGATGTCCCGCACGTGCGGTATCAGGCCGACGAGCACCTGCGCCTGGTGTACCCGACGCGCCGAGTCGTAGCCGAACCCGGTGGCGACCAGGGCCTGGGCCAGCTCCGACTGATCGGAGCCGGCCAGCCGTCGCCCGTCGCGGTAGGCACCGCCGCCCCGCACGGCGGTCCATTCGGCCCCGGTGGCGGCGTTGCGCACCACTCCCGCGACCACTTCGCCGTCCACCTCAGCGGCGAGCGACACGGCGTAGTTCGGCAGCCCGTACAGGTAGTTCACCGTGCCGTCGATCGGGTCGAGGATCCAGCGCACCCGGCCCCCGGCCGGGGCGGAGTCGCCGTACTCCTCGCCCAGCACGGAGTCGGTCGGGCGCCGCTCGCGCAGCGCCGCGACGGCCTGCCGTTCGACCGCTCGGTCCGCGGCGGTGACCACGTCGGTCGCGGTGCTCTTGGTGGCCAGCCCGGAGACCCCGGCCCGGCGCATCTCGGCCGCGGTACGCGCCGCCGCCCGCGCGACGTCGACCGCGATCTCCAACAGGTGGTCCGGTTCGGGTGTCCGCTCCGCCATCGTCTCCCCTTCTCCGCCGTACGCCCGGTCGCCGGCCCCGCTGACGGACCCGCGAGGGCCGGCCGGGGACCGGGTGGCCGCCTCGGCCGGGTGGTCAGCGACAATCACCCGTACGGCAGGGGTAACATCCTGTCAAAGTCCACGTTCGTTCCATGTCGGTGGCCCCCGACCGGCGGCTGGCTCGCGCGTGGCGGGATGATCCCCACAAACGGCGTTACAATTCACGCCTGCCCTCGTGTCACGGTCAGCCGGTCCGGCCGGTGGAGCGGTCGCGGGGGGACACAATCACAACCGGCACGTCGCTCCGCGCTGCGGTGGCCGGTCCGGCCGTGCTCGTTCATCGCCTCCGGAAGGTCATTCGTGACAGAACTCCGCCACACCGGCGCCGACGTACGCTCGCTAACCGACACCCTGATCGCCCATGCCGAACAGGCCGGCGGTCAGCTAACGTCGGCCGAGGTCGCACGGACGGTTGAGTCCGCCGAAGTGACTCCGGCCCAAGCCAAGAAGATTCTCCGCGCGCTCGCCGACGCCGGCGTCACCGTCGTGGTGGACGGCTCGGCCAGTACCCGACGCCGGGTCGCCGCGGCCCGGTCCGCCACCCCGGCGTCCAAAGCCACCACGGCCAAGACCACCCGTCGGGCCCCGACCGCCCCGAAACAGGCGCCGGGCCCCGACGAGCCGGCCCCGGCGGTGGCTGTGCCGGCGAAAAAGGCCACCACCCGCAAGGCCACCACGGCGGCGGTGCCGGCCGCAGCGCAGAACGGCACCCCGGCCGAGGAGTCGGCGGCCAAGCCCGCCGCGAAGCCCGCGCCGAAGAGCACCCGGACCCGGGCCGCCAAGGCGGCCGGTGGTGCCGCCCCGGCCAAGGCCGCCGGCGCCACGCCGGCCGGCAAGGCCCCGGCCAAGGCGGGCAAGGCCACAGCGAAGGACGGCAACAACCCGGACACGCCGGACGAGGAGATCGATCCGGAGACACTCGCGGCAGAGATCGAGGACGTCGTGGTGGAGGAGCCGGCCGAGCTCGCCCAGGCGGCCGAGGCCGACGCCACCCGGGACAACGACTTCGAGTGGGACGACGAGGAGTCCGAGGCGCTCAAGCAGGCCCGCCGGGACGCCGAGCTGACCGCCTCGGCCGACTCGGTCCGGGCGTACCTGAAGCAGATCGGCAAGGTGCCGCTGCTCAACGCCGAGCAGGAAGTCGAGCTGGCCAAGCGGATCGAGGCCGGGCTGTACGCGGCGGAGCGACTGCGGGCCGCCGACGAGAGCGACCAGAAGATGCCCACCCAGCTGACCCGGGACCTGGGCTGGATCTCCCGGGACGGGGAGCGGGCCAAGAACCACCTGCTGGAGGCGAACCTGCGGCTGGTGGTCTCGCTGGCCAAGCGGTACACCGGTCGGGGGATGGCCTTCCTCGACCTGATCCAGGAGGGCAACCTCGGCCTGATCCGGGCCGTCGAGAAGTTCGACTACACCAAGGGCTACAAGTTCTCCACCTACGCCACCTGGTGGATCCGCCAGGCCATCACCCGTGCCATGGCCGACCAGGCCCGCACCATCCGGATCCCGGTGCACATGGTCGAGGTGATCAACAAGCTGGGTCGTATCCAACGCGAGCTGCTGCAGGACCTGGGCCGGGAGCCCACGCCGGAGGAGCTGGCCAAGGAGATGGACATCACACCGGAGAAGGTGCTGGAGATTCAGCAGTACGCCCGGGAGCCCATCTCGTTGGACCAGACCATCGGCGACGAGGGCGACAGCCAGCTCGGTGACTTCATCGAGGACTCCGAAGCCGTGGTGGCGGTGGACGCGGTCTCCTTCTCGTTGCTGCAGGACCAGCTGCAGCAGGTGCTGCAGACCCTGTCGGAACGCGAGGCCGGGGTGGTCAGGTTGCGGTTCGGTCTCACCGACGGGCAGCCGCGGACGCTGGACGAGATCGGACAGGTCTACGGGGTCACCCGGGAACGGATCCGCCAGATCGAGTCCAAGACGATGTCCAAGTTGCGACACCCGTCACGTTCACAGGTGCTCCGGGACTACTTGGACTGACCGGTTCAGGACAACCCAATGTGTAACTTTGGTCACTTGGCGTCTACCAAGCCCAGGTCATCACGGCGTTACCCGGCGGTGATCGTTGACGTGGCACCCTTGGTTCACGGCACACTGTGCCTACCAGGTGTGAGCCCGGTCCCCCGGGGGCACATCGGGAAGGCGGGGACCCCCGCCGGTGTTGGACGATGGGTGACAGACCGAAGAGTGTGTTCATCGGTGACGACCAGAGGAGGAAGGCGATGACCCCGACTCTCACGCCTCCGGAGACGGTGGATGCCCTAGGCGCCGATGAACGGTGCGACCGGTGCAACGCGGCCGGCAAACTACGGGTGACCTTGGCGGGCGGCAGCGAGTTGGTGTTCTGCGGACACCACGCCAACAAGTACGCCGACGATCTCGTCAAGATCGCGGTGCAGTTCAAGGCCGACCCTGAGTTCACTTGGCGTGGCGCCGATCTGATGGCCAACTGACACGACGAGACCACCTGGACAGCGACGACGGCTGGGCCCCACCGGACGGTGGGGCCCAGCCCTTCTTTTTGGCCGCGCCAGCTGCTTATTCAACCAAGTTGTTGCGAAGCTGCCCGGGATCAGCATACCCTCTTGTTCAACCAGAAGGTTGAACAACAGGGAGGTGCCGGGTGAGCGAGGACCAGCTGTCGCGGGTGTTCGCGGCGCTGGCCGATCCGACCCGCCGGGACATCGTCACCCGGCTGACCGACGGCGACGCCACCGTCAACCAACTGGCCGCGCCCTACGACATCTCCGTGCAGGCGGTCTCCCGGCACATCAAGGTGCTTGAGGACGCCGGCCTGGTCAGTCGCAGCCAGGACGCCCAGCGGCGGCCCTGCCACCTGGAAGCCGAGGTCTTCGACCTGGTGTCCCGGTGGCTCGACCGGTACCGCCAACGCGCGGAGGAGCGGTTCAGCCGGCTGGACGCCGTACTGGCCGCGCTGGACGACGACCAGCCGACCACCGACCGGCACAGCACCCACGGAGTCGACCCCGAACAGCAAGGAGCAGCGTGAAAGCCACGACCACGACCGACGACCCGACCGCCCGTACCCGCATCGAGGCGCACCCCGACCTGCCCTGGATCCGGATCATCCGCGACTTCGCCGCGCCCCGGACCCGGGTGTTCCGCGCCTGGATCGACCCCGACCTGGTCAGCCAGTGGCTCGGCCCGAAGGACCTGGAACTGCGGATCGAACACTGGGACGGCCGCACCGGCGGCAGCTACCGCTACGCGAACTGGCGCGACGGCGAGCAGATCGCCGGATTCTACGGTTCCTTCCACGAGGTACGCCCCGACGAGCGGCTGGTGCAGACCTTCACCTACGACGGGGTGCCCGACGGGGTCAGCCTGGACACCGCCACCTTCGAGGACCTGCCGGACGGCGGTACCCGGGTCACCGTACTGTCGCTGGTCGAGAACCTGGTCGCTCGCGACCAGATGCTGGCCAGCGGGATGGAGCACGGCGTCCGCGAGGGGTACGAGAAGCTGGACCACCTGCTGGCGACCGGCTGACCGGCACCTACCCGGGTCACAGCGTCTGCACCATCGCGATCCGCTCCTCCAGCTGCTCGATGGTGGCCTGCGCGCTCGGTGGGCCGCCGCACCGCCGCCGCAACTCGGCGTGGATCTTGCCGTGCGGCAGCCCGGTGCGGTGGTGGTGCGCGGCGACCAGGGCGTTCAGCTGACGGCGCAGGGTGATCCGCCGCTCCCCGGCGGTCGGTGGCCGTTCCGCCGGCCGGGCGGCGGGTACCGGTTGATCCGCCGACCGGGCCCGCCGCTGCGCCGCGACCTGCTCGGCCTGCCTACGGTTCAGCAGTACCGTGACCTGATCGGGGGTGAGCAGGCCGGGCAGGCCGAGGTACTCCTCCTCCTCGAGGGTGCCGGCCTGGGCCCCGGTACCGAACGAGGCGCCGTCGAAGATCACCTGGTCCAGCTCGGCGGTGGCCGACAACGCCTCGAACCGCTTCTCCAGCTCCCCGCTGGCCTGCTCGTTGCGCTGGGCACGCTCCAGCAGATCGTCGTCGAAGCCCTCCCGTTTCTTGGCCGCCCCGATCACATGGTCCCGCTCGGCCTCCATCTCACTGGCCAGCCCGAGCAGGTGCGGGACACTGGGCAGGAACACCGTCGCCGACTCCCCCGGCCGGCGGGCCCGGACGAACCGGCCGATCGCCTGGGCGAAGTACAGCGGCGTCGAGGCGCTGGTCGCGTACACGCCGACAGCCAGCCGGGGGATGTCCACCCCTTCGGAGACCATCCGGACCGCCACCATCCAGCGCTGCTCGGACCGGGCGAACGCGGCGATCCGGGCCGACGCGCCGGCGTCGTCGGAGAGCACCACTGCGGCCTTCTCCCCGGTCAGTCGCTCCAGCAGCCGGGCGTACGAGCGGGCCGCCGCCTGATCGCTGGCGATGACCAGACCACCGGCGTCGGACATGCCGCCGTCACGTAGGAAGGTCAGCCGGGCGTCGGCCGCGCGCAGCACCGCCGGCATCCAGTCCCCGGCCGGATCCAGCGCGGTCCGCCAGGCCTGGGCGATGAGGTCCTGGGTCATCGGCTCGCCCAGCCGGGCGGCGAGTTCGTCCCCGGCGCTGGTCCGCCACCGGGTCTCCCCCGAGTACGCCAGGAACAGCACCGGCCGGACCACTCCGTCGCGCAGCGCGTCGGAGTAGCCGTAGATGCTGTCCGCCCGAGACCTCGGCAGGCCGTCGCCGCCCGCTTCGTAACGCACGAACGGGATCGGGTTGTCGTCCGAGCGGAACGGCGTACCGGTGAGCATCAGCCGGCGGACGGCCGGCTCGAACGCGGCCTTGATCCCGTCGCCCCAGGACCGGGAGTCACCGGCGTGGTGGATCTCGTCGAGGATGACCAGCGTCCGCCGGGTCATCGTGCGCCGCCGGTGCACCTGGGGGGCCATCCCGACCTGGGCATAGGTGACCACCGCGCCGTGAAAGTCGGCGGCCGAGTGCAGGTCGGCGTTGCGGAACGCGGCGTCGAGCTGGATGCCCACCCGGCCGGCCGCCGCCGCCCACTGGGTCTTCAGGTGCTCGGTCGGTGCGACCACGGTGACCGCCTCGACGGTGCCGTCGGCCAGCAACTCGGCCGCGATCCGCAGCGCGAACGTGGTCTTACCGGCACCCGGCGTGGCGACGGCGAGGAAGTCCTCGCTGCGCCGGCGCAGATACTCCACCAGTGCCCGGCGCTGCCAACCGCGCAGCGCCGGGAACGTGTCGACCGTCGGCATGGTGGTCGGCACGCCAACCCCTTTCCCCCGTGATCGGGCCCGGACCAGCCGGCGATCACGGAACCGTCTACCCGCTCGTCCGGCGGCCGTGACCGGAGTGCGGTCGACGGCCACGAAAAGGCCCTCGCGGCCGGTGGACGCGAAGGCCGATCGGAGTCCGGCTCAGCCGGTCATCGACTCGTAGATCTCCTTGCACCGGGGGCAGACGGGTGATCCGGGTTTCGGCGTACGGGTCACCGGGAAGCGTTCGCCGCACAGTGCGATCACGAAGGTGCCCATGACGGCGCTCTCGGCGATCTTGTCCTTGCGGACGTAGTGGAACATCTCCGGGCCGTTGTCGGCGTCGGCATCCTTGACCTCGGGACGCTCAAGAACCTCGGTAGTCACGTCGTCTCCCACCTCCAGGCTGAGAGTTTGGCAGTTTGTGGCGTACGGGTCCAACGTCCGGCGCGACCCCCGCCCCGTACCGTGGTGATCATGGCAGAATCCGCAGGCCGCACCGGGCCGTTGCACTACGACATCCAGTACGGCGCCGAGGTGGCCGACGCCCGCCGGGACGGACGGGCCATCGTCGCCCTGGAAAGCACCATCATCGCACACGGCCTGCCCCGACCCGACAATCTGCGGGTCGCCCGCGAGATCGAGGCCGCGGTACGGGCCACCGGCGCGGTGCCGGCCACCATCGGCATGCTCGGCGGTCGGCTGGTGGTCGGCCTGGACGACGCCGAGCTCACCCGGCTGGCCGGCTCCGACACCGTCGCCAAGCTCTCCGCCCGGGACCTGGCGCTGGCCGCGGCGAGCGGCGTGGACGGGGCGACGACGGTCGCCGCCACCAGCGTGGTCGCGGCGGCGGCCGGGATCGGCGTGTTCGCCACCGGCGGGCTCGGCGGGGTGCACCGGGAGGCGGCGCAGACCTTCGACGAGTCGGCGGACCTGGTCACCCTGGCCGGTACGCCGATCACCGTGGTCTGCGCCGGGGTGAAATCGATCCTGGACGTGGCGGCCACCCTGGAGCGGCTGGAGACCCTCGGCGTGGCGGTCGCCGGCTACCGCAGCCGGCGGTTCCCCGGCTTCTTCGTCACCGACAGCGGCCACGACCTGCACTGGTCGCTGGACTCGCCGGAGCGCGTCGCCGAGGTGATCCGGGCGCGGCGCCGGCACGGCCTCGGCGGGGGTGCGCTGGTGGTGGCGAATCCGCTGCCGCCGCAGGAGCAACTGGATCCGGGTCTGCACGACACCACGCTGGCCACCGGGCTGGCCCGGATGGCCGAGGCGGGCGTCACCGGCAAGGAGGTCACCCCGTTCCTGCTGGCGCACTTCCACTCGGCCACCGCCGGTGCCAGCCTGGCGGTGAACATCCGGATCATCCTGCGCAACGCCGAGCTCGCCGGGCGGATCGCCGTGGCGGCGGCGGAGGCGGAGGCCGCCCACGCGGCGGAGTTCGCCGGCGCCGCGGAGTCCACCGGCACGGCGGGGTGACCGGCGACGGGATGGCCCTCAGTCGGCCGAGCCCCGGCCGGGTCCTGGTCGTCGGCGACCTGGTCACCGACGTGGTGGCCGTGCTCACCACACCACTGGCGGCCGGCACGGACACGGCGGGCGGGATCCGGTTCACCGGCGGCGGCCAGGCCGCCAACACCGCAGCCTGGCTGGCCGCGCACGGCGTACCGGTGACGTTGGTGGCGGCGGCGGGCGACGACGACCTCGGGGACATCCGGCTGGCCGAGCTGGCCGAGGCCGGGGTCGACCTCGCGGTACGGCGCTGCCCGGGCACGGCGACCGGCACGGTGATCGTGCTGGCCCACGGTGAGCAGCGGTCGATGGTCGCCGACCGAGGTGCCAACCTGTCGCTGCGGGCCGGTGACGTCGACGACGCCGTGGCGCTGTACCCCGACGCGACACACCTGCACCTGTCCGGCTACCCGCTGCTGCACCCGGGCAGCCGGGAGGCCGGCCGGCACGCGCTGGTCGCCGCCCGGTCGCACGGCATGTCGACCAGCGTCGACGCGGCGTCGGCGGCTCCGCTGCTGGCCGCCGGACCGGCGAGGTTCCTCGACTGGGTACGCGGGACCGACCTGCTGCTGGCCAACCTCGACGAGGCCACGGCGCTGGGGCTGGCCGACGGACTGCCGACCCCGGCACCGGTCCGGCGGCTGGTGGTCAAGCGGGGCTCCGGCGGAGCCGTCTGGCACGAGCCGGCAACGGTGATGTCGCCGGCGACGGTGGTGTCGGCGGCGGCTGCGACCGTGCCGGTGGTCGACCCGACCGGTGCCGGTGACGCCTTCGCCGCAGGGCTACTCGCCGCCTGGCTCGCCGGCGATGATCCGGTGACCGCACTGGCCGCCGCCGGGCGGGCGGGCGCGACGGCGGTCGGGGTGGTCGGTGCCCGGCCAATTCGCCGAGGCGGGTCAGGGCTCGACGTCGATGACGCGGACCGGTGACGGCGTGGTCGGCACCGCGCCGACCTGCGCCGGGCCGCCCCGTGGAGTGGGTTGGCGCCGCTGGTTGCGCATCCGGTGCCGGTCCTTCGGCGGCCGGTCGTTGGCGAGCAGCACGGCCAGCCACGGCACCAGGATCATGCCGACCGCGCAGATCGGCAGCCACAGCCAGAGCAGCGGCGCCTCGCTGGTCACCAGGACCGCGCCGACGATCAGACAGATGCCCCGGATCGACATCATCAGCACGTACCGACGTTGTCGGCCGCGCAGTTGGTCTCCCGGGCTCGGTTCGGCGTCGGTGATCACGGTCGGTTGCCCAGCGGTCCGTCGCACCGTGCCTCCTCGTGTCGCGTACCGCCATCGTCGCACCTGCCGGCGCACGTCGCCGAACGCCCAGCCGCAGACGTGACCGGCGAGACGCGGCTGCTCAGCCCTTGGCCGCCTTCGCCGCCGCCTTCATCTGCTGCTTGTGTTCGCGTACCCGGACCAGGGAGTCCTCGTCGACGATGTCGGCCACCGAGACGTGCACCCCGTCCCGGCCGAACTCACCGGCCGCTTCCCGCCAGCCCGTCGGCTGTACGCCGTACCGCTTGCCGAGCAGCGCCAGGAAGATCTGCGCCTTCTGCTTGCCGAAGCCCGGCAGCTCGCTGATCCGGGCCAACGCGGTCGGCCCGTCCGGGGCGTCGGTCCAGATCCGGGCCGGGTCGTTGTCGTACCGGTCGACGACGATCCGGCAGACCTGCTGCACCCGGGTGGCCATCGCCTTCGGGAACCGGTGCAGCGCCGGCCGCTGGGCGAAGACCGCGATCAGCTCGTCGGGGTCGTACTCGGCGAGTTCGCGGGCGTCCGGCTGGTGCCCCAGCCGCAGACCCAGGTCGTACGGCGCGGAGAAGGCGCGCTCCAGCGGCACCTGCTGATCCAGGACCATCGCGACGACCAGCGCCAGTGGGCTGCGCCGCAGCAACTCGTTGGCGTCCGCGTCGATGGGCAGCGAAAGGCTCATCCGCGTATCCTGCCGGATCGGAGCAGATCGCCCGGCGACGACCCGCCCCGCCGGGCAGGATGGGCCAGGATTAGTCAGCTGACCGGGCAGGATGGCAACGTGACCGACGACATGACCGATTACCCCGCGCTGCTCGACGCGGCCGGGATCGACCAGTTGCGGACCGCGCTGACCGCGGCCCGGTTCACCTCGACCGGGATCGCCGAGCGGTTGGGGCCGCAGGCCACCTCCGCAGTGGCCCGCAACGATCATCGGGAAGCGCTGCGGCGCACCGCCGACGGTGATCCGCTCGCCACCCTGATTCGCCTGTTCGTCTGCGCCCAGACCGAGCCGGCCGACACGGTCGCCGCCGCACTGGCGCCGCTGCCGCTGGCCGACGCGCTCGCCGCCGGACTGGTGGAGCAGTCACCGGACGGACCCGGACTGCGGCAGGGCGTCGACCTGGAGCCGTACGGCGACGCCTGGTGGGTGATCTCAGACGTGCCGTCGCACCTGCGGGCAGGCCAGCCGCTCGCCGCCGATCACGTCCTCGGCATCGGGGGCTCGTCGACCACCCTGGCCGGTGCGGTGCACCGGCGGCCGGTCGGCGCGGCGCTGGATCTCGGCACCGGCTGCGGCGTACAGGCGCTGCACCTGGCCGGCCACGCCGACAGCGTCACCGCGACCGACCTGTCGGCCCGGGCGCTGCGGTTCGCGGCCACCACCGCCGCCCTCAACGGCCAACGGTGGGAGCTGCTGCACGGTGACCTGACCGCGCCGGTCGCCGGTCGCCGGTTCGACCTCGTGGTCAGCAACCCGCCGTTCGTGGTCGGACCGGGCACCGCCACCCACACCTACCGCGACTCGGGCCGGATCGGCGACGGAATCTGCGCCGAGCTCGCGGCCGCCGCCCCGGATCTGCTCACCGACGGCGGCACCATGCACTACCTGGCGAACTGGATGCACGTCGCCGGGGAGGACTGGACCGAACGGGTCGCGGGCTGGCTGGCCGGCACCGGGCTGGACGGGTGGGTGATCCAGCGGGAGGTGGCCGACCCGGTCTCCTACGTCAATCTCTGGCTGGCCGACGCCAGCGAGGGCCCGGACGCGCACCGGGCCGCCGCCTGGCTCGACTGGTTCGACGCGCAGAAGGTCGAGGCGGTCGGCTTCGGCCTGGTCACCCTGCGCCGCAGCGGACACGCCGACCCGGTGGTCCGGGTCGAGGAGCTGCGCCAGCAGGTGACCCCGCCGCTGGGCGACCGGGTCGACGAGTGGTTCGCCCGGCAGGACTGGCTGCGCGCCCGCGACGCCGCCGGTCTGCTCGACGCCCGCTACCGGGCCGCCGACGGGCTGCGGCTGCAGCAGGAGGCCGGCATCGGGGACGACGGCTGGGCGGTCGACCGGCAGACCGTCACGTTGACCGGTGGGCTGCGCTGGACCGAGGAGATCGATCCGCTGGTGCTGGCGGTGGTCGGCGGGTGCACCGGCCGGTTGCCGATGCGCGAGCAGCTGTCGCTGCTGGCGCTCGCGCACGACGTACCCGAGCAGGAGCTCGCCGAGGCCGCCGTGCCGGTCCTGGCCCGGCTGGTCGAACGCGGCATCCTGCTGCCGGGGTGACCGGCGGAGGGGTGACCGGCTGACCGGCCGGCTGACACGGCGGGCTGACCGGCCGGCTGACACGGCGGGCTGACCGGCCGGCCGGTGTGGCAGGCTGGCCGGTATGCGGGCGGTGGTGCAGACGGTCGGTCGGGCCTCGGTGACGGTCGACGGCGAGGTGGTCTCGGCGATCGGCCCCGGTCTGCTGGTGCTGCTCGGGGTGACCCACACCGACACGGTCACGACCGCCGCCGAGCTGGCCCGCAAGGTCTACGAGCTGCGGATATTCCCGCCGGATCCGGCCGGCGAAAGCTCCGCCGAGCGCTCCGCCGCGCAGCTGGCCGCGCCGGTCCTGGTGGTCAGCCAGTTCACCTTGTACGGCGACGCGCGCCGGGGACGACGGCCGAGCTGGTCCGCCGCCGCCCCGGCGGAACTGGCCGAGCCGCTGGTGACGGCGGTGGTCGAGGCACTGGCCGCGCGCGGCGCGACGGTACGCACCGGACGGTTCCGGGCGCACATGCAGGTGGAGAGCGTCAACATCGGACCGCAGACCATCCTTCTGGAACTGTGACGTCACTGTCAGCAACCGCCATGCGGTGTGCGGCAACGGTCAGGTCCCAAATTCATGCCACCTGGCCCCCGGCTAACCGTGACTTCACGCCCTACCCGGCAAGCTGGTTGTCACCAGCGGCACTCCGCTGCTGGCTTACCACTTGTCGACGCGGGGAGGCGACTGAGAGTGGTCACGCGTACCATCGAAGACGACATCGACACCACCGTCCAGGTCACCACCGACGGTCAGCACGACCTTGACGCCACCGACGACCGCGGCGCTTCGGCCGATCTGGTCCGCGCATACCTGAACGGGATCGGACGCACCAAGCTGCTCACCGCCGTCCAGGAGGTGCTGCTGGCCAAGCGGATCGAGGCCGGGCTGTTCGCCGAGGAGAAGCTCGCCGGGCCCGACCGGCTGTCCGCGCAGCTGAGCGCCGACCTGGCCGTCGTCGCCGCCGAGGGCCGCGCCGCCAAGGACCACCTGCTGGAGGCGAACCTGCGGCTGGTGGTCAGCATCGCGAAGCGGTACACCGGTCGGGGGATGGCCTTCCTCGACCTGATCCAGGAGGGCAACCTCGGCCTGATCCGCGCCGTCGAGAAGTTCGACTACGCCAAGGGCTACAAGTTCTCCACCTACGCCACCTGGTGGATCCGCCAGGCCATCACCCGTGCCATGGCCGACCAGGCCCGCACCATCCGGATCCCGGTACACATGGTCGAGCAGGTCAACCGGATGGTACGGGCCCGCCGTGACCTGTCGGCGACGCTGGGGCGGGAGCCGACGATCGGCGAGATCGCCGCCGCCATGTCGGTGCCCGAGTTCCAGGTGATCGAGCTCATCTCCTACGACCGGGAGCCGGTCAGCCTGGACCAGACCGTCGGCGAGGACGGCGAGAGCGCCCTCGGCGACTTCGTCGCCGCTGTCGACCCGCGCGAGCAGGGCGGGGAATCCGCGTCCGAGGGCAAGCTGCGCAACGAGGTGGAGATCGTCCTGTCCACCCTGTCCCAGCGGGAGCAGGCGGTGATCCGGCTGCGGTTCGGGCTGGACGACGGCCGGCAGCGCACCCTCGACGAGGTGGGCCGGGAGTTCGGCCTGTCCCGGGAGCGGATCCGGCAGATCGAGAAGGTCACGCTGCTCAAGTTGCGGCATCCGTCGCGGGCGCAGCGGCTGGAGACGTACGCCGGCTGACCGGGGGGACAGCCGGCGGATCGGGGGCGGCGGCCGGTCGGAGCAGGGGCTCCGACCGGCCGCGCGACGTCAAGACGGTCACCGCCGGCGCGGCCAGTCTGGTGCGGTCACCGCCAGCGCAGCCGTTCGGTACGGTCACCGCCGGCGCGGCCGTTCGGTACGGTCACAGCCGGCGCGGGCCGGTGTCCGGGCGGGCATCCGGCGGACCGACCACGACGCTGGCGTGCAGCACCGCCAGCCCGTCCGGCCGGGCCAGCACCGGGTTGAGCCGTAACCGGTGGACCTGCGGCTGCTCGTCGGCGAGCCGCCCCACCCGCAGCAGCAGATCGACCAGAGCGGCCCGGTCCACCGGGCCGGCTCCCCGGTAGCCGGACAGCAGCGGTGCCGCCCGGGGTTCGTCGACCAGCCCGGCCGCGTCCCGGTCGGTCAGCGGCGCGGCCTGCCAGGCCCGGTCACCCAGCAGATCGGTCGCTACGCCGCCCAGCCCGAAACCGACCACCGGGCCGAAGGTGGGGTCGGTGGTCGACTCGACCACGCAGGCGACGCCGGGTGGCACCATCCGTTGGATCAGCACCTGCGCGCCGAACTGGGCCGCGACGTCACGGTACGCCCGTTCCACCGCGTCCACGGTGGCCAGATCGAGCCGTACCGCGCCGAGGTCCAACCGGTGTCGCAGTCCGTCCGCGGCGGCCTTGAGCACGACCGGCAGGCCGAGCCGCCGCGCGGCGGCCACCGCCTGGTCGGCCGAGGCGGCCGGGATCGAGTCGACCACCTCGATGCCGTACCCGGCGAGCAGCCCGACCGGGTCGACCGGGTCGACGGTCAGCGCGGCACCGGCCGCAGCCGGGTCGATCCCGGCCAGGTCCGGCACCGTACCGGGCGGCTCGCGCAGCCAGTCGGCGTAGTCAGCGACCCGGGCCAGCGCCCGGACCGACTCCTCCACCGACGGGTAGGTCGGCACCCCGGCCGGCGGCCGGCCGACCAGCAGCGTCGCGACCGTCGGCTTGTCACCGGCGAGTGCGACGCTGGCCAACGCCGAGGTGAAGTCGGCGTCCTCGTCCGCCAACTGGTTGGGCAGCGGCGGCGCGAACACCACCACCAGGGCGTCCACGGCGGCATCGACGGCGGCGTCGGCGAGCGCGTCGGCGAGCGCGTCGGCGAACTCGTGCGCGCCGGCTTCGGGCGCGACGGTACGCGGGTAGTCGGCCGCCACGGCGAGCCGCTGTGCCCGGCAGGCCGCCGCAGCCAGCATGGTCAACGCCGACGAGTTGCCGACCACGGCCACCCGCCGGCCGACCGGCAGCGGCTGGTTGGCCAGCAGGGTACCGACGTCGAACATCTCCGCGACCGTGTCGACCCGGATCACCCCGGACCGGGCGAACAGCCGGGTCACCGCGGCGGCGTCCGGGCCCTGCTCGACGGGTGCGGCCGGGCCGGCGCCGGAGGCCAACGCCACCACCGGCTTGGTGCGCCCGATCCGGCGGGTCAGCCGGGCGAACTTGCGGGGATTGCCGAACGTCTCCAGGTACAGCAGGATCACGTCGGTGCCGGGGTCGTCCTGCCAGTACTGCAGCAGGTCGTTGCCGGAGACGTCGGCCCGGTTGCCGGCCGACACGAACGTCGACAACCCGAGCCCACGCCGGTCCGCCTCGGCGAGTAACGCCACGCCGAGCGCACCGGACTGGCTGAAGAAGCCGACCCGGCCAGCCGGCGGAAGCTGCGGCGCCAGCGTCGCGTTGAGCCGGATCCGAGGGTCGGTGTTGGCCACGCCGAGACAGTTCGGTCCGACCACCCGCAGCCCGGCCACGTGCGCGGTACGGATCAGTTCCCGCTGGGCGGCGGCGCCGGCCGGGCCGGACTCGGCGAACCCGGCCGAGATGACCACGACGCCGTGGGCGCCGGCCGCGGCGGCGTCGGCGACCACGGCCGGCACCGCGTCCGGCGCCACCGCGACGACCGCCAGGTCGACCGGGTGGCCGGCGTCGGCCGCCCGACGGTACGCGGGCAGCCCGCCGATGCGGTCCACCGCCGGATGTACCGGGACCACGTCCCCGGTGAACCCGCCGTCGCGCAGGTGACCGAGGACGGCCGCGCCGACCCCCTGGCCGGTGGCGCTGGCACCGTAGACGGCGACTCCCCGCGGGGTCAGCAGCCGGGCGATCGACCGGGCCTCGGCGCTGTGTTCCCGGCTCCACTGCACCTGCAGGGACGCCTCCGTCGGGGCGATCGGAAAGCTCAGGTGGACCACGCCGTCGGCGTACCGGCGGCGGACCTGGAAGCCGGCGTCGGCGAAGACCCGCAGCATCGGCGCGTTGACCGGCAGCACCTCGGCGACGAACGAGGTGACGCCTTCGGACCGGGCGGCGGCGGCGAGATGCTCCAACAGCACCGAACCGACGCCCCGGCCCTGGTGGGCGTCCTCGACGACGAAGGCGACCTCGGCTTCGGGCGAGCCCGGACCCATCCGGTCGTAGCGGCCGACCGCGAAGATCCGGTCACCGGAGACCACCACGAACGCCTCCCGGTCGTGGTGGTCGACGTTGACGAAGCGCGCCAGGTCGCGGTCGGGGATCCGCGGGTACGGGGAGAAGTACCGCAGGTAGCGGGTGCGGTCGGAGAACCGGGCGTGCATCGCGACGATCGCGTCGGCGTCGTCCGGGCGGATCTGCCGCAGGTGGACAGTGGTGCCGTCGCGCAGCAGCACGTCAGCCGATCGGTCCATGGTCAGTCCCGGGGGTCGTGCGGATCGAGTCCGTGCAGGGGGAAGACCGCCCGGCGGGTCGCCATGATCGCCCGGTCGATCGGGTCCGGGTCACCGGCCGGCTGCCACGGTTGGAAGTCCAGGTCGGCCTCGTCGGTCATCCGCAGCGGGACCTGTCGGCCGGGGCAGCGGGCGGCGGCCAGCTCCCGCCACCGGGGCGGGGTCAGCGTGGCCGGGTCGATCGGCGCGCCGGTGGCGATCGCCAGCAGATGGGTCCAGGCCCGGGGCACCACCTCGACCAGGGCGTACCCGCCGCCACCGGTGGCGACCCAGCGGCCGCCGCAGTGCTCGTCGGCGAGGGCCCGCAGCGTCAGGTACGCGGCCCGCTGGCCGTCGACGCTGAGCCCCAGGTCGGCCAGCGGGTCGAGCCGGTGCGCGTCCGCCCCGCACTGGGTGACGAGCAGCTGCGGCCGGAAGGCGCGCAGCAGCGACGGCACCACGGCGTGGAACGCACGCAGCCAGCCCTGGTCGGCGGTGCCGGACGGCAACGCGACGTTCACCGCGCTGCCCTGCGCGCCGGGGCCGCCCACCTCGTCGGGGAATCCGGTGCCGGGGAACAGCGCCAGCGGCGTTTCGTGCAGGCTGACGGTGAGCACCCGCGGGTCGTCGTAGAAGATCTCCTGCACCCCGTCGCCGTGATGCACGTCGATATCCACGTACGCGATGCGTTCGGCGCCGAGGTCGAGCAGCCGGGCGATCGCCACCGCCGGGTCGTTGTAGACGCAGAACCCGGCGGCCCGGCCGGGCATCGCGTGGTGCAGCCCGCCGGAGACGTTGACCGCCCGCCGTACGTCGCCGCGCCAGACCGCCTCGGCGGCGGCCATCGTGGCACCGGCGACCAGCGCGCTGGCGTCGTGCATCCCGGCGAAGGTCGGATTGTCCGGGGTGCCGAGGCCGTACCCGGAGAAGAACGGGTCGTCGTGCGCGACCCGGACGGCGTCGAGGTAGTCGGCCCGGTGCACCCGGGTGAGCGCCGCGTCGTCGGCCGGCGCCGGGGCGAGCAGCCGCACACCGGGGCGGTCCAGCAGTCCGTACTCGCGGGCCAGCGCGATGGTCAGCTCGACCCGTACCGGGTCCAGCGGATGGTCACCGAGGTCGTACGTCAGCAGGCGCTCGTCCCAGACCACCAGCGTCGCGTCGGTACCGCCCGCCGCCCGTGCCTGGTTCGTCCCGTTCGGCAGCTGACTCGTCCCGTCCGACATCTGGCCATCGTCGCACGCACCTGCCGACCCCGGGCCAGCCCGGCCGGCAACGGGCCCCGGGTCAGCCGGGGTCCGCGCCGGTGGCGACCGGCCGGGCCGGGTCGGTGATCCACTCGCTCCACGATCCGGGATACAGCGCCGCGTCGGTGCGGCCGGCGCGGTGCAGGGCGAGCACCGTGTGCGCGGCGGTCACCCCCGACCCGCAGTACGCCGCCACCGGGGCCTGCGGGCGCAGCCCGGCACCGGTGAACCGGTCCCGCAGCGTCCCGGCGTCACGCAGCAGCCCGGCGTCGTCGAG
Organism: Solwaraspora sp. WMMD792; assembly: GCF_029626105.1. Lineage (NCBI taxonomy): Bacteria > Bacillati > Actinomycetota > Actinomycetes > Micromonosporales > Micromonosporaceae > Solwaraspora > Solwaraspora sp. WMMD792. The sequence continues at coordinate 1,104,639 of NZ_JARUBH010000009.1, read as the reverse complement.
GTGCAGCGTGGTCGGCAGGTTGACCGCGCCGGGGATGTGCCCGGCCACCGGGTCGACCGGCTCATGCTCGCCCCGGTACCGGGCGTCGGCACGGACGTCGATCAGCAGCCCACCCTGCCGGGGTAGCCGGCCGGCGGCGGCGGCGTCGAGCACCGGCATACCTCCCGGGCGTACGGTCACGTCGCCGGGCGGCGGTGCCGGCACGTCGGCGGTGACCGGTCGGCCGGCCGCCAGCCAGGCGGGGTAGCCGCCGTCGAGCACCCAGGTCGGCCGGTGCCCGGCCCAGCGCAGCGTCCACCAGGCGCGGGCGGCGGCGAGACCGTCGCCACCGTCGTAGACGACGACCGGCCACCCGGTGCGCACCCCGGCCCGGCGCAGCGTCCGCTGCAGCGGCGCCGGGTCGGGCAGCGGGTGCCGGCCACCGGCGCCCGGTGGGCCGCACAGGTCGGCGTCCAGGTCGACGAAGACCGCGCCGGGCAGGTGGGCGGCGACGTAGTCGTCGCGGCCCGGCGGGCCGACGAGCCGCCAGCGTACGTCCAGCAGGGTCGGCGGTTGCCCACCGGCCAGCGCGGCGGCGAGCCCGGGGACGGCGACGGTAGGGTCTGCGGTATCGAACACCATCCCAGTCAACACCATGCGGGGCTACGCCTGTCCCTTGCCGATCGTCCGTTCCGGCTGGTTATCGGTGCTGCAAGGTAGGATTGAACACTGGAGGGCAGCTGACCGTGAATGATCTTGTCGATACCACAGAGATGTATCTGCGCACCATACTTGAGCTCGAGGAAGAGTCGGTGCCGCCGCTGCGTGCCAGGATCGCCGAGCGGCTGCACCAGAGCGGCCCCACCGTCAGCCAGACGGTCGCCCGGATGGAGCGCGACGGGCTGCTCACCATCGAGGACGACCGTAACCTACGACTCACCGAGCTGGGCCGGGCCCAAGCGGTCTCGGTGATGCGCAAGCACCGGCTCGCCGAGCTGCTGCTGGTCAACGTCATCGGCATGCCCTACGAGGAGGCCCACGAGGAGGCCTGCCGTTGGGAGCACGTGATGAGCGACGCGGTCGAGAAGAAGGTCTACGACCTGCTCAACCGGCCGACCCGGTCGCCGTACGGCAACCCGATTCCCGGCCTGGACGCGCTGGGTGACGGACCGGCGGAGCTGGCGAATCCGGACATCAGCCCGGACACCGAGCGCAACCTGGCGTTCCCCGGCCTGACCGGCACGGTCGTGGTCCGTCGGATCTGCGAGAGCGTGCAGACCAACGCCGACGTGCTCCGCCAGTTGCACGCCGCCGGGGTGGACCCGGGGGCGACGGTCACCGTCGCGCAGGAACGCGACGGGGTGACCATCGACCGGTCCGGCGACAAGATCCACCTGCCGCGCGAGGTCGCGTCCCGGGTGTTCGTCGCGGCCGCCGACCACGGACGGTCGCTGGCCGGCGCGGCCGCCTGAGTCACCGGCGCTCCGCCGGTCGGCGCGACCGCCCTGGACGCGACCCGGCCGGCGGTGCCCCGGCACAGCCGGCCGGTCACTTCTTGCGGTTGTCGTGCACCACCCGGGCCAGCTCGACCATCTTGGGCGCCAGCTCCACGGCGGACAGTTCGTCGTCACCGGGGGCGAACGTCCAGCGCAGGCTGATCAGCTTCGGGTCCCCGGTGATCCAGTTGACCTCCAGCGCCGCCCCGTACCCAGTGTCCGGGTCCGGCTTGACCGGAATCCAGTAGGCGGCCTTGCCGAGATCCTTGATCTCCTTGGCACCGACCGGGGCGACGTCGTCGGCGAAGACCGACGCGCTCGCCTTGGTGTCCGAGATGGAGACCATCAGGTCGGGCAGTGGCTCCTCGGCCGGCCGCAGCACACACGACTGCGTCTTGTCGTGCTTGTTGGCCGCCGCCACCTCGAACCGGAACCCGACGGTCTGCTCGACCACGTCGAAGTCGAACACCCGGCATGCCCCGCCGGACTCGGCGGCCGGCGGACGGGGCACCTCCGGGTACGGCTCAACCGGGCTCGGCGACGGACTGGCCTGGGCCGGGTCGTCCGGGGCGGGGTTCTCGGTGGCCACCGCCCGGTCGGAGCAGCCGGCGGCGAACAGCAGCAGGATCAGCCCGGCGCCGGACACACGCAGCCGAACGCCCACAGTGACCTCCCACGGTCAGGCCGGTCGAAAAAGGCGGATTGTTCGTCGCACACCGTACGGGTTCCGCCGCCGCCGCGAAAGCCCGCCACCCGCACCGACCGCGCCGCGTAGGAAATCCCCGGAATCACCCCAGATACGGGCAGTGCCGGCAACCCTGGTCACAGCAGGTGCCCCGGCGGGCCAGGAACGCCGCGGTCAGCACGAACAGCCCGGTGCCCGGGTCCAGGTAGCCGGCCTCGCCGGCGTCGAGCGCCGCCGCGTGCGCGGCCAGCACCGCCGCCCGGTGCGGGTGGTCGGCCGGCAGTCGCGCCGGATGCGGTTCGGTGAGCGGGCGGGCCGCCAGCGGCAGACGCCGCCCCCGCTGCCGTGCCATGCCGGTGACCTTACGCAGGCCGCCGGTGTGGTAACACTCGTGGGTCCCACCCGCACCCGCCTGACCGAATGGACCGCCGATGACCGCGTACGCCCTGCTGATCCACCCGTCGGCGAACCGGGTGTACGCCGAGTCGGCGGTCGGGCTGGCCACCGCCGAGCTGACCGTCTTCGGCGACCGGGCCCTCGGCGGCCGGGTGGACGACGTCGCGGTCACCACGATCGGCGGGCTGCCGTACGTCACCTTCACCGGCGTCGACCTGACCGACCGGGACCTGTCCGTGCTGGCCAACCTGTCCGCCCGGTACGCGTTCTTCGCCCGCGACGGCGATCTGCTGCGGCCGCTGGAGGTGACCGGCCGGGACCGCTTCGACAGCGACCTGATCACCATCCCGAAGTACGCCGGCAAGACCAACGAGCAGTTCACCAAACTGCTGTTGAACGTGACCGCGCTGGCCACGACCGACCGGGCCGGTGCCGCTGGGACCGGCGGGACCAGCGGGACCGCCGTTACCGGCGGGACCAGCGGGACCGCCGTTACCGGCGGGGCGGCGGCCGGCCCGTTCGGCCCGGACTCGCCGCCGCTGCGGGTCCTCGACCCGATGTGCGGCCGGGGCACCACGCTCAACCAGGCGATGATGTACGGCTGGCACGCCGCCGGGGTGGAGATCGACGGCAAGGACTTCGAGGTGTACGCCAACTTCATCCGTACCTGGTTGAAGCACAAGCGGCTCAAGCACTCGGCCGAGATCGCCCCGGTGCGGCGCAACCGGGCCGTACTGGGCCGACGGCTGGCGGTCACCCTGGCGGCCAGCAAGGACGACCACCGGGCCGGGCGGACCGTCGACCTGACGATGGTGCACGCCGACACCCGCCGCAGCCGGGAGGTGTTCCGGGCCGGCAGCTTCGACGCGATCGTCACCGACGCGCCGTACGGGGTGCAGCACGGCACCCGCGGTCAGGCGGACCGGTTGACCCGCGATCCGTTGGGTCTGCTGGCTGAGGCGTTGCCGGGGTGGGTGGCGCTGCTGCGCCCCGGCGGGGCGCTCGGTATCTCCTGGAACACCCTGGTCGCCGCCCGCGACGATCTGGCCGCGCTGCTGGTCAAGGCGGGCCTGGAAGTGGCCGACGGTCCGGGGTACGGCGGCTTCGCCCACCGGGTCGACCAGGCGATCGTCCGGGACCTGATCGTGACCCAAAGAGCCTGACAAACGCCAATTCCTGACACGATCGACAGTTCGTCGAAAACGGACAACATGATCGACAATGTGACCAGCATCACACTTCGATATCGACCGCTCTCTTCATTGCTCTGCCGCTCCTTGATACTTTCTGAATAGCACATGCCGGCAAGCAGATGCGCGCACCACAGGAATCACCATCCGACAATGCGTCGGCTCAGCAAACCGCAGTTTGTCCAGCATCCGACGCCAGTGCCACAAAAGCGCCGACCGGTGACCCACGGGGGGATTATCGTGACCTTCGAGCTGTGGAATCCCACTACCTACGATGCACTGCGGCGTCAACTCATCCCGTCGTTCGACCTGTTGTACGGCAGCGCGTCCAGCGCGGTGCAGATGTCGGTGCCGGGCGACGCACGGATCCTGGATCTGGGCGCGGGGACCGGGCTGCTCAGCGCAGCGCTGATCGCCCGCATCCCCGAAGCAACGATCACTCTCGTCGACCATTCCGAACGGATGCTCGCACAGGCCAAACAACGGTTCGACAGTGTCCATCGGGTCAGTTTCGCTGTTCAGGGACTGATGGATCCATTGCCGGCGGGGCCGTACGACGCAGTTGTTTCCGGCCTAGCTATCCACCACCTCGAGCATCACGAGAAACAAACGCTGTTTGGTCGCCTACCCGACATTCTGCGGCCGGGTGGGATCTTCGTCAACGTCGAGCAGGTCCTCGCGCCCACACCGCGACTGGAGGAGATGTACGACCGGCAGCACGAAGGCCACGTACACGCCGCCGGAACGCCTGCCGACGAATGGGCGGCCGGCCGCGAACGGATGAAGCACGACATCTGCATCGACGTCGAAACTCAACTCGGCTGGCTCCGCGCCGCCGGCTTCGACACCGTGGACTGCCTGGCCAAGGACTGGCGATTCGCCACCTACGCCGGGTGGCTGGCGTCGTGACCGCTGCCGGGCTCTACCAGGCCGTCCGCGAGGTGGCCGGCCGTCGACCCGACGCCGTGGCGGTACGCACCACCGACGGTGCGTCCGTGACGTACCGCGAACTCGTCGAGACGACCGACCGGGTCGCCGCCGGCCTCCCCGCGCACGGCGTCGCGGCTGGCGACACCGTCGCCGTGGTGCTGCGCAACAGCATCGGGTACGTCTGCCTGATCCTGGCGGTGGCCCGGCTCGGTGCCCGCTACGTACCGCTGATGGCGAACTTCGACGACGCCGGGGTGCGGACCGCTCTCGACCGGGCACGCCCCGCCCTGCTGGTCACCGACGGGCACCGCCGGATCCCCGCCGACGGCCCGGCCGCTGTCGACCTCGACAAGCTGACCGCCTCGACGCCCCGGCCGGAGCCCACCGCGGACTCCACCGCCTCGACGGCCACCGCCATATTCCGGCTACTATGGACCTCCGGCTCGACCGGCTTCCCGAAGATGATGGCCTGGCGGCAGGACCGCTTCGTCACCGAACGACGCCGCTGGCTGGCCGACACCGGGATCCGCCCCGACGACATCTTCTTCTGCCGCCACACCCTCGACGTGGCGCACGCCACCGACCTGCACGTGTTCGCGGCGCTGCTGTCCGGCGCGCAACTGGTGCTCGCCGACCCGCACGCGCCGGCCGGCACACTGCTGACCCAACTGGCCGCCCACCAGGCGACCGTGACCAGCGCCCTGCCGCAGCACTACGCCGACCTGGTCGCCGCCGCCCGGCGCCAGGGCCGGTTCCCGCTGCCGGCGCTGCGCCGCCCCCTGTGCGGTGGCGCCTATCTCAGCCCGGCGATCGTCCGGGACGCCGCCGACGTGCTCGGCGTACACATCCGGCAGATCTACGGCTCGACCGAGTTCGGCCTGGCGCTGGGCAACATGGACGACGTACCGCAGACCGACACCGCCATGGTCCCGGTCCGTGGGGTCGGCACCCGGCTGGAACCCTTCGTGCCCGGCCACCCCGACGTCGGGGAGCTGGTCCTCTACTCGGACTGCACCAGCGAGGGGTACGTCGACGCGCCGCAAGCCAACGCCCGTACCTTCCGCCGGCCCGAGTTCTGGACCGGGGACGTCGCCGAACGCAACGCACAGGGCGGCTACCGAATCCTGGGCCGGGTGTCCGAGACGCTGGCCACCCCCGCCGGGCCGCTGCCGGCGCCAGTGCTCGACACCGAACTCGGCGCGGCCGAGGCAGTGGTACAGGCCGTCAGTCTGGCCGTGCACCCCGGCGACTACCGCGACGTGGTCGCCGTGGCCGTCGCCCCGGCAGACGGGCACTCCGACGACGAGGCCGTCAAGGCCGTCGAGGAACTGCTCGCCCGGCACGGGCTGACCGGTTCGGTGCACCTCGTCGCCGCGATGCCCCGTACCCCGGTCGGCAAGATCGACAAACCGTTGCTGCGCACGCGACTCGGGCTGGCCGGGGGCAGCCAATGACCCGGCACCCGGACCACGGTCACGGACCGGCCCTGGCCACGCGCGGTCACGGACCGGCCCTGGTCATGGTGCCCGGGCTGGCCGCCACCGCCGCGTTCTTCTCCGAGGCGGTGGCCCGGCTCGCCAACCGGCACCGGGTGGTCGTCGTCGAACTGCCCGGACACGGCGACAACGCCACCGCCGACCGTCCGGCCAGCCTCACCCGCGCCGCCGAGGATCTGCACACCACCATCGAGAAGCTCGACCTGACCGACGTCACCCTGCTGGGCTGGTCGCTCGGCGCGACCGTGGCCTACGGCTACCTGGAGCAGTTCGGGGCTGCCCGGACCCGGGCCCTGGTGTCGGTCGAGCAGACCCCACGGCTGCTGCGCGACGACGACTGGCCGTACGCGGCCTTCGGCAACCTCGACGCCGCCGGGGCCGACGCCGTCCTGGCCAGCGTGACCGACGACTACCCCACCTTCGCCGCCGGGCTGGTCCGCGGCTCGTTCGCCGCCGGCACCGACGCCGACCCGACGACGCTGGCCGGCCTCATCGACGAGACCCGCCGGTGCGATCCGGACGCCGTACGGGCACTGCTCGCCGAGGCGCTCACCGTGGACTGGCGCGACCGGCTGCGCCGGATCAGCGTACCGACACTGCTCGTCCACGGAGCGCACAGCCAGGTCTACCCCGGCGACGTCGGCGGGTGGCTGCGCTCGGCGATACCGGCGTCCCGGCTGGAGGTGTTCACCGGCAGCGGCCATCTGCCGTTCGTCGAGGAACCTGACCGGTTCGCGGAACTCGTGTCGACCTTCGTCGACCACCCGGTGGCCACCTGAGCCACCCGCCCGGGACCCCGCCGACGCGGACCCACCGGCCGAGGACCCGCACCACACCGCAAGGGAGAGGGCATTGACCGATCGCACGGCCGCGCCCAGTACGGCGCGGCGCCTCAGCTGGATCTACCCCGACCGGGGCACCGCCTGGGTACGGCAGGCCGAGCAGGAGGCGGTCTGGGGGCCGTACCAGGAGATCGCCGCCGACCTGGGCCTGGAGTTCACGGTGAACAAGCCCGAGGAGGTCGCGGTCGACGCGACCGACCCGGGCCAGCCCAAAGTCTGGCTCAACGGTGAGCCGGTCACCCCGACCGACACCATCTTCGTCACCTCGCTGTACTCCCTGCCGCACCAGACCCAGGACGTGTGCAACCAGGTGTTCCTGTTCACCATCCTGGAACGGCTCGGCTTCTACCTGCCGATCCCACCGGCACTGTCCTACATCGGCGAGGACAAGCTGGCCAGCGTGGTGCACCTGGCTGGCAGTCCGATCCCGCTGCTGCCGACGATCCGGGTGGGCAGCGGCCGGGAGGCGATGGCCGGTCACAGCGACGCCGCGCTCGCCGCGCTGCCGTTCCCGTTGATCGTCAAACCCGCCTACTGGGGCATGGGCCTGGGCATCTCGGTGGTACACAACATGAACGACCTGAAAGGTCTCATCGGACTCGCCGGTGGCTCGGACACCGCGCTGGTCGCCCAGCCCTACCTCAAGGTGGTACGCGAACAGCGGGTGTATGTCGTCGACGGGCAGGCACACACCGTGCTGTACGGCTACAAGGACGGCTACTGCCTGGCCGTGACCAAGGCCAGCGGCGGCCGGCACGAACGCGGCTACTCCGCTCTGCCGCCGGAGCTCGCCGACACCGTCGCCTACGTCGCCGAACGGCTGCCCACGCCGTACTTCACTCTGGACTTCCTCTTCGACGGCGAGCGGCACTGGGTGTCGGAGATCGAACTCGACGGCGCGGTCGCGTTCAACGGCATTCCCGAGCAGGACGCCGCCGCCCGGGCGATCGTGCGGGCCCGGTTCGAGGCGTACCTGGCCGGATTCGCCCGGTGGCACGCCGCCGGTGACGACCAGTCGCGTCGGCGGCCGGGATGATCGGCGCGGTGCCCTGGGACGCGCTGCGCGACCAGGCCCGACGCAACGCCGCCGCCGGTGCCCCGGCCGTGCCGGACACCGCCACCGGACTCGCCGACCTGCCGGTCACCGGACCGGACGAGATCTTCGCCGTATCGCACGCGGTGACCCGGCGGACCGGTGCGCTGCTGCTGTCCAGCGGCGGCACCACCGGGCAGCCCAAGCTCACCTACGTGGCGTACCACCAGGCCATCGACCGGCTGCTGCGGCAGTGGCGACCGCTGGTCGGCGGTGACCTGCTGCTCAACCTGTTCACCCCCGGCCGGCTGTGGGCGTCGCACTACTACATGCAGGAGCTGGCCGGACGCTGCGGTGCCGACGTGGCACCGTTCGGTCCGATCACCCCGGAGGAGGTCGACGGCTGGCTGCCGACCCTGAGTCGGCTCGGCGTCAACGCGGTCGCCGGCACCCCGACGGCCCTGGCCGACCTGGCCCGGGGCGTACTCGACGCGGGCGCGGCCACCCCGATCGAAAAGATCATCTGGATGGCCGAGCCGTGGACCGAGGAGAAGGCGACCATCGTGCGGAAGGCGTTCCCGCAGGTCCAGCTCTGGGGCAACTACGGTTCGGTCGAAACGTACGTCATCGCCACGAACACCCCGGCGTGCGACACCTCGGTGCTGCACCTGATGCCCGACCAGGTGCTCGAGCCCGACGACGCCGGCGCCCTGCTGTCCAGAGTGGGTGACGGCTGGACCGTGCCGACCGTGCGGTACCGGCTCGGCGACCGGGTCGCGGCGGCGGCCTGCGGCTGCGGCCGACCGGACGCGCTGCGGGTGCTGGGCCGCGCCGACGACGCGATCAAGCTGCACGGCGCGCTGGTCGGCATCGGTACGGTGCTGGACATCGTCCGCGCCGCACCAGGAGTACGCGACGCACAGCTGCTGCTGCGGCGGGCCGCCGGCGAGCGCCACTCGGTCAGCGCGGTGACCGTGCACTACACCGGGGACGCCGACCCGGCGGCGGTACGCACCCGGCTGCTGCACCAGTTCTACGACCTGGGCGTCGTCGCCCAGCACCACCCGACGGCGGTCGCCGTCGAACAGGTGCCGCGGCTGCGCCGGGTGGACCGCACCAACAAGATCCCCCCGATGATCTGGCTGGAGCCGACCGGATGACGACCGTGAGCGAGCCGAAGCTGCTGACGAGACTGCGCGGCAACCCGTGGGCGGTGCTGGCCGTCCTGTCGTTGGCGTACTTCCTCACCCAGCTCGACGTGGCGGTGCTCGCCGTCGCGGTACCCAGCATCATGGCCGACCTCGACGCGTCGGCCGACCAGGTGGTGTGGTCGCTGAGCGCCTACATCTTCCTGCTGGCGATGGCCCTGATCACCGCCGGCCGGCTCGGTGACCTCTACGGCCGCCGGCGGATCTTCCTGCTCGGGGTCGCCGTCTTCACCGCCGCCAGTGTCGCCGCCGGCCTGGCCCAAGGGCCCGGCCAGCTGATCGCCGCCCGCGCGGTGCAGGGTCTCGGCGCGGCGCTGCTCACCCCGCAGACCCTCGCCCTGCTGATGGAGGCCTTCCCGCCGGACCGCCGGGGCACGGCGTTCGGCATCCGGGGCGCGGTCGGCGGGATCGCCGCGATCAGCGGACCGGCCGCCGGCGGGGTGCTGGTCAGCACCCTCGACTGGCGGTGGATCTTCTGGCTGAACCTGCCGCTCGGGTTGCTGATGCTCGTGGTCGGCCGGCTCGTGCTGCCCGAGGTCGCGCAACGCGTCCGCCGCCGGCTCGACGTGCCCGGGGTGGTGCTGGCCTCGGCGGCGCTGTTCTGCCTGGCGTTCGGCATCAGTCAGGGCGAACGGTACGGCTGGAACGCCGGCATCTGGGCGACGCTCGGCGTGTCCGGGCTGTTCGTGGTGGCCTTCCTCACGCAGCAGCGCCGCCGCCAGGACCGGGAGCCGCTGGTGCCGTTCGCGCTGTTCCGGCGGCGCAACTTCCCGCTGATGAACGGCTTCTCGCTGACCACCTCCGGCACCGTCATCGGCCTGGTGCTGGTGCTGTCGCTGTACTTCCAGCAGGTGCTCGGCCTCGACGCGTGGGCCGCCGGGCTGATGATCGTGCCGGCGTCGCTGTTCTCCACCCTGCTCGACCCGGTGGCCGGCAGACTCGCCGACCGCGTCCAGGGCCGCTACCTGCTGCTGGTCGGGGCGGCGGCCACCGTCGCCGGCATGGCGTGGGCGGCGATCGAGATGCGCGACGGTGCGACGTGGACGGCGTTCGTCGCCCCGATGTGCGTCATCGGTGTCGGCAACGCGTTCCTGTTCACCCCGCTGGCGGTGGTCGCGTTGTCCGACGTCGAACAGCAGCAGGCCGGCGCCGCGTCCGGGGTGCTGATCACCTCGTTGCAGATCGGTTCGATGCTGGGCGCCGCAGCCGTCGGCACCCTGCTGCACAGTCAGATCGGCGAGGTCGTCACCGTCGGGGCGGCCCGCGCGGCGATGCTGCTGCTGGCCGGGGTGGCGGTGCTGGGCGGTATCGCCTGCCTGGTCGCCGGCCCGAACCTGACCAGGACGACATCGCAACCGTGACGGCGGTCGTCGCCGGCCTGACCGTGGCCCACTGACTTCGCCACCGGCGTGACGCCTCGGCGCGCGGAGCCCAGGTGATCTATCCGCGGCGCGACGTGAGCCGTCAGACGTGCATCACCACGACCCGCTGCGCCTTCGGCCGGTCCAGCTCCTCGACGAGGCGGTTCATGTCGTCCGGGTCGCTGGTCAGCAGCACGACGGGACGCGGCATCTCCAGAGCGGTAACGGCAACCACCGCGTCGATGGCACAACGGTGCCCCGACAGCCCGGTCGCTCCGAGAAGTTCACCTGCCCGCCTGCCGATCTGCGGGCTCACCGGCTGCACCACGATCCTCGACAGCACCCTGTGGAGGCGGGCATCACGCGGCCCACCTCGAAGGACCTCCGTCAGCGTGACAGCACTCGCCACGACTCTGGCGCCGCGTTCCCGGGCCGCCTCCAGGAAGGCCCTCGACTTGTTGTCGCCCTGTGAGAGCTTTACCAGGCCTTCGCTGTCGAGTACCAGCGTGCCACCTGTTCCTACCGCCCGTCTGGCCATGACGCCCTCGCCTCGTCCAACGCGTCAGGTGGCACAGGTCCGTGCTCCGAGCGGAGGAGATCCGAAAGCTCCCCGATGAGATCCAACTCAAGCTGTCGAGCGACCGCTTCGGTCACGTACTGGCTGAACTCCCCCCGGCCCACCCGCTGCTGCACGGCGATAGTCAAGTCTTCCGGCATCGACACACTCACCTTGCGTGCGCGGCCGACCAGCCGGAGCCTGCGGCCAGCGCCGGACGCCTCGCCCACGACGGCTGCTTCCAACTCAGCCAGCAGGTCGGGCGACGCTGCCCCAGGGTCACGAATCGCCTCCAGGATCTCCGGGAGCATCAGACGCAGGCGATCCGCGGGGTCACCCGCGCCCGGCGGGAGCGGTTCGACAGCCATACGGCCAATGCTACCAGCGGTAGGAACCTCGCGCCGTCACCATCGAAGCGGACGACGGGTCAGCTCCCTTACTGCCGCCACTATCAACATATAGCGCATAGGGGGTCTTGCGGCAAGACCCGGGTCGTCGCGCACAATCGCATTCCTACGCCAGTTCTCCGGCATTTTCGCCGGCCGCTGGACGCTGCGCTTTTTCGCCGACCCGAGAATGGAGCTGATCGAGGTGCGCCCGCTGACCACCAGCGCTTTCGATCTCCCCGACCGGCTGCACGCCAAGGCCGACCCGAAACTGATCGCCGACGACGAACGGCATTTCGCGGCGATCGCGTACCGCCTCGACCAGCTTTCCACCGACCTGTCGCAGCGGCTCGACGCGGCCCGGAAGGCACCGGCCGGCAAGGGCCGGCGGGCGGTGGACCGCGACCAGGAGGTTCGCCGGCTCACCGTACGGCTGCGGGCGCTGCGCCGGTTCGGCCTCGACCTGTGTCTTGGCCGGATGGTCCCCGACGACCGTTCAGACCCGGTGTACGTCGGACGGCGGGGTCTGACCGACGACACCGGCCGTCAACTGCTGCTCGACTGGCGCTCCCCCGCCGCCGAGCCGTTCTTCGGCGCCACCCACGGCAACCCGATGGGCCTGGCCAGCCGCCGCCGCTACCGCTGGACGATGGGCCGGATCAGCGACTACTGGGACGAGGTGTTCAGCGCCGACGCGCTCGACGGGCACGCCGCCCTCGACGACCAGTCGGCCTTCATCGCCAGCCTCGGCGGGCACCGGTCGGACCGGATGCGCGACGTGCTGGCCACCATCGCCGCCGACCAGGACGCCATCATCCGCGCCGGCTCGGCTGGTGCGCTCGTCGTCGACGGCGGACCCGGCACCGGCAAGACCGTCGTCGCCCTGCACCGCACCGCGTACCTGCGCTACCACGACCCCCGACTCGGCCAGCGTCGCGGCGGGGTGCTGTTCGTCGGACCGCACCAGCCCTATCTGGCGTACGTCGCCGACGTCCTGCCCAACCTCGGCGAGGACGACGTGCAGACCTGCACCCTGGCCGGCCTGGTCGCCGAGGGTGCAGGCGCAGCGGCCGAACCCGACCCTGAGGTAGCCCGGCTGAAGTCGTCGGCGCGGTGGGAGGCGGCGGTCGAGGCGGCCGTCCGGTTCTACGAGGAGCCGCCGCAGACCGCGACGACGGTGGCCACCGGTTGGACCGAGCTGACCCTCACTCCCGGCGACTGGGCCGACGCGTTCGCCGCACCCGGGCCGGGTGTGCCGCACAACGAGGCCCGCGACCAGATCATGGACGAACTGCTGACCATTCTGGTCGGCCGCTACGACGGCGACGAGCCGGAAGACCAGGTCCGCGCCGCACTGGAACAGAACCAGGCGCTGCGTACGGCGGTCAACCGGGCCTGGCCGCTGCTCGACCCGGCCGACATCGTCGCCGACCTGTGGTCGGTCCCGGCCTATCTGCGCCGGTGCGCGCCGTGGCTCGACCCGGCCGATATCCGTACGCTGCAGCGCGCCGACCCTCGGGCCTGGACGGTCGACGATCTGCCGCTGCTGGACGCGGCCCGGCTGCGCCTCGGCGACGCACAGGCGTCCGACCGCGAGCGGCGGCACCGGGCGGCGGTGGCCGTCGAACGGGTCCACCGGGCCCGGGTGATCGACGACCTGCTCGACGCGCACAGCTACGACGACGGCGAAGGCGTCCTGGCGATGCTGCGCCACCAGGATCTGCAGGAAACGCTGATCGACGAGACGGGCGGGCCGGACGCCGACCCGGACGCGTTGGCCGGCCCGTTCGCGCACATCGTGGTCGACGAGGCGCAGGAGTTGACCGACGCGCAGTGGCAGATGCTGCTGCGCCGCTGCCCGTCGCGCAGCTTCACCATCGTCGGTGACCGCGCCCAGGCCCGGCACGGCTTCACGCAGTCGTGGCCGGACCGGCTCGCCCGGGTCGGCCTGGACCGGGTCGACGTCGCCACGTTGACGGTCAACTACCGGACGCCGGCCGAGATCATGGCGTACGCCGAACCGGTGATCCGCGCCGCGCTGCCGGACGCCAACGTGCCGACCTCGATCCGACACGGCGGCGTCCCGGTCATGCAGCGGCCGGTCGCCGACCTGCGGCAGATCCTGGACGGCTGGCTGGCCGACCACGTCGACGGCACGGTCTGCGTGATCGGCGTACCGCCGGTCGATGTCGCCGCCCTGCCGGCGACGCCCCGGGTCCGGTCGCTGACCCCCGGGCTGACCAAGGGGCTGGAGTTCGACCTGGTGGTGGTGGTCGACCCGGCGTCGTTCGGCGACGGCGTCACCGGCGCGGTCGACCGGTACGTGGCGATGACCCGCGCCACCGGTCAGCTCGTCGTGCTGTCCGGCGACGGGCAGCGGTAGATTCGGCGGTCGATGGCCACCTGTGACGATGTCCGCCGGGCACTCGCCGACCTCGCCGACCCGCGTCGCGCCGAGCAGACGCACCGGTCCCTGCAGATGCAACCCGGCGGGTACGGCGAGGGTGACCGGGCGCTCGGCGTACCCGTGCCGGACCAACGCCGGGTGGCCGGCCGGTACTGGCGTGACCTGTCCCTGGCCGAGACGATCCGGCTGCTGACCAGCGAGGTGCACGAGGAGCGGCTGACCGCGATCTTCATCCTGGTGCGCATGTTCGACAAGGGCAGGCAGCGGCAGCGGGCCGCCATCTTCGACACCGTGCTGGCCCACACCGACCGGATCGACAACTGGGACCTGGTCGACTCGTGCGCCCCGTACATCGTCGGGCCCTGGTTGATCGACAAGGATCGGACGGTGCTGGACCGGCTGGCCGCCTCGGAGCTGGTCTGGGACCGGCGGATCGCGATCATCGCGACGTTCGCCTTCATCCGGGTCGGGGACTTCGACTGGACGTTGCGGCTGGCCGAGCGGCTGCTGCACGACCCGCACGACCTGATCCACAAGGCGGTCGGCTGGATGCTGCGCGAGGTCGGCAACCGCGATCGTACGGTGGCCGAGGCGTTCCTGACCCGGCACCAACGCGACATGCCGCGAGTGATGCTGCGCTACGCCATCGAGAAGTTCGAGCCGCAGCGCCGCGCGGCGTACCTCGCCGGCACGGCCTGACCGCCCGGTCCGGCTTCCGTACCGCGACGAATCGTCCGATCGCGTCGAGGTGAGGCGCACGCACCTCACACCGCAGGGATGACGTGCGTAGCCCTCACCTCGACGCGGTTCACGCCGGTTGCGGCTGCCCGCCCGACCCCGTGGTCCGGGCGGGCAGCCGACGCGATCGCGGCGACGTCATTCGCAGAAGACCTTCACCTTGGCGTCGGGCTGGTCGACGTCGACGGTGAGGTCGTCGAGCTGCTCGACCAGATCCTCGATGTGCTGCGGCTTGAGCTGGGTGAGGTCGATCGGCACCCCCGACTTGCCCAGCTCGGCGTTGACGTGGGCGAGCGCCTGCGGCGGGATCAGGCTGGTCAGCCGGACACCGGCGCGCAGCAGCTGCAACGGGACCCGTACGTTGATCCGGGCCGGTCCGTCACCGCCGGAGCCTTCGGCCGAGTCCACGAGGACGCGCAGGTACTTCGGTCGGGCCTTCGGGCGGGGTAGGCCGCTGGCTGCCGGCTCGGGCTGCTCCCGGTCGAGGGCGTCCATCAGCTGCTCGGCCTCGGCGGCGGTGATCTTGCCTTCGGCCAGCATCTCCAGGATCTGGCGGCGTTGTTCGTCCATCTCGGGCTTCTCCTTTGCTGTCATCTGACAATCACGAGCAGGGCCGTGCGGCCCTGCACGAACTCGACACGGGCGCCGGGCAGCGCCCACAGCAGACCTCCGGCGGCGCGCAGCGCACCGGTCGGGCTGATCCGGTAGACCAGGCAGGCGACCAGTCCGCCCAGGACGGCGATCGCCAGCAGTGGCGACAGCATCAGCAGCACCGGCAGGACCGGGACCCACAGCCGCCGCCGGCGACCGTCGCCCTGACGCCAGCGCACCGTCACCAGTTGCGGGATCATCGAGGACCGTCCAGCTCGGCCAGCGCCTGCCGGACGGTGATCTCGCCCCGGCGCAGCCGGTCGACGACTTCGGCGCTGGCCGATGCCGGGCCGGTGTCGGCGATGTCGAGCTGCTCGACGAAATCGAGCTGCTCGGCGATCCGGTTGAGCCGGGACTTGACCGTCGGGTAGCTCACCCCGAAGATCCGCTCCATCTCCTTGATCGACCCGTGCGACCGGACGAACGCGGCGACGAAAACCTGGTCGTCGGCGCCGAGCTGGGCCAGCTGCGGCGGGTCGAACTGGCCCTCGACGGCGACGCCGCTGTCGGCCAGCCGCACCCGCTCGACCACGAACGGCTGCCCGCGGGTCAGGTCGGTCAACTCCTGCCAGTCCACTGCTCGGCTCCCCCTGCTCTCGGCGATGTGCTCGCCACTCATTTGTACCTCACTTTTCTCGTCCGTACCACATCTTGATCTTGATTTTCTTGATGTTGATCTTGAGTTTTCTTATTTCGCCAGCCCAGCAGCCCACACATGCCACTGGCGGCGGACCCACCCACCTGTCGGACGCGCAGGACGCGTCGACAGGTGAGGGATCCGCCGCCAGTCACGGGGAGCGGGGCGAAGCCCCTGGACGGTTACGGGCTGCTGCAGGTCACCGTCGGGCTCGACGCGGAGCCGGTGCCGAGGAACCCGAAGGTCGCCGTACCGCCGGCCGGCAGTGAGCCGTTGTAATCGACGTTCCGGACGGTCACGGTCGACCCGCTGACACTCAGCGCACCGTTCCAGCTCTGGCTGATGCCCTGACCACCGGCGAGGGTCCACCGGGTGGTCCAGCCATTGATCGCCGCGCTACCGGCCCGGACGGTCACCTCGCCCTGGAACCCGCCCGGCCACGAACCGATGGTCTGGTACGTCGCGGTGCACGCACCGGTCGCGGGCGGCGGGGTGGTCGGCCCCGGTGGCGGGGTCGTCGGGCCGGGCGGCGGAGTGGTCGGCCCTGGCGGCGGGGTCGTCGGGTCCGGACCCGGTGGGGCACCGAACTGGGTGAAGAAGTCCCAGGTCTCCCCCGGCAGCCAGGTCCGGGTACCGCTGTCACCGGGAGCACCGTCCTGCGGTGCGGCGATGTGGCCGCCGTCGAACGCCGCCCACACCACCGGGTAGCCGGCGCGGCAACCCGAGTAGGTGGTGGTGCGGTGGGTCAGGCTGCCGACCGCCGGCTCCGGCGGGTTCTGCGGCGTACAGCCGTTGTTGCGGACGAACCGGTCCCGCATCGCCCGGCCGCTGGCGATGACGTCGCTGACGCCGTGCGCCCCGAAGTACGCGATCGGCTGGGTGCCGCCGCTGCATCCGCTGAGTTCGCGGGGCGGACCGTACAGGGCCACCGCGCGGAACACGTCGGCCCGGGCACAGGCCAGGGCGTAGCTCATCGCGGCGCCGTAGCTGAAGCCGAGCGCGAACCGCTGCGTCGTCTCGATGCACAGGTTGGCGTCGAGCTGACGCAGGAGATCGTCGACGAACGTGACATCGGAGCCGCCGGTGTTGGCCCAGCCGTTGTCGATGCCCTGCGGGGCGACGAAAATCGTGCTGTTGTTGGCCAGCCGGCGCAGCCCGTAGTAGGACCAGACGTCCCGCTGCACGGTCTGTCCGGTGTCGACGTCGACCGCCGTACCGCCCCACCAGTGGAAACCGAGGACCAGGCGGTACGGCTGATTCTGCTGGTAGTTGTCCGGCAGCCGCAGGATGTAGCTGCGGGTCCGGCCGCCGCTCTGGACCGTACGGGTGCCGCTGGCCAGCCCCGGCGCGCGGCCGCAACCGGCCGTCCCGGCGGTGATGCCGACCGCGTCGTCGGACGCGGCGGTGATACCGACAGGGTCGGCGGCGGAGGTGCGGGGGGCGGCAGCCGCCGCGCCCACGGTGGTGACGGTGAGCGCCGCGACCAGCGCCGCCGCGACGCCGACCGGCCGGAACAAGGATCTGGGTCTACGCATCAGGAATCTCCCAGTGACGCCGTGAGTGGAGACGGACGCGTCCGGCTACGCGCGGGCCCAGCGCTGGTTGGCGTTGCCGTGGCAGGACCAGACGATTACCGCCGTGCCGTTGGCGGTCGCATTGCCGTTGACGTCCAGACACAGCGACGGGAACTGGACGCTGCTCACCGTGCCGTTGCCGTTGAGCGTCCACTGCTGGTTGGCACCACCGTGGCAGTCCCAGACCACGACCCGGGAGCCGTTGGTCGCGTTGCTCGGGATGTCCAGGCACTTGCCGAGGACCCGCAGCGTCTGGCCGTTCTGGGTGATCTGCTGGTTGGGGTTGCTGTGACAGTCCCAGATCAGCGTGCCGGTGCCGTTGGCGGTGTTGGAGTTGTCCAGGTCGAGGCAGCGGCCTGACGACTCGCTGCGCAGCCGGAAGGTGGTCGGGGTCGGCGGGTCGACGGTGCCGCCGCCGCTGACCCGGTAGACCACCGTGCCATGCGCAGGGACACTCGCCGAGATGTTGCCGGAGGTGGTCGAGGTGCCGTTGGTCCAGGCATCGAGCAGGGTGAACGAGGAGCCGGACTTGCCGATCGCCGCCGCCGTGGTGGAGACCGTCGTGGTCGAGTTGCCCTGGTTGAACAGGGCGACCGCGACGTCGCCGTTGGCCAGGCGCTTGGCCAGCACCCGACGGGTGCCGTCATGGGAGATCTGGACCGCCTGCAGCCCGAGGGAGTCCTGGTTGATGGCGATCAGGTTCTGGTTACGCAGGATGTTCAGCGTCGCCGTGCTGGCTGAGCGCAGGTCGTTGCCCATCATCAGCGGGGCCGCCATGATCGCCCAGAGCGCGAAGTGGCTGCGCATCTCGGTGTCGTTCATGCCGCCGTTGCCGATCTCCATCATGTCCGGGTCGTTGAACCCGCCGGGTCCGGCGTAGCCGGCCAGTGGCACGTTGACGTCGACGATGTTCTTGACGCCCATCGGGTAGCCGTTTGTCTGGCCGCTGTCCCACGTGTTGGTGATGTCCTCGGTGGTGCGCCAGAGGTTGGCCACGTCGCTCCAGTTGCGCTGCGGTCCGGTCTTCTCGTGGATGCTGTTCGAGTTGATGCTGTAGACGATCGGCCGGCCGGTGGACGCGAGCGCGTCGCGCATGATGCTGAACCGGGCCACCTGGTCGTTGATGGTGCCGGTCGGCGAGCACCAGTCGTACTTCAGGTAGTCGACGCCCCAGGCGGCGAACTGCCGGGCGTCCTGGTACTCGTGGTTGAGGCTGCCGGTGGCGCCGGGGAAGGAGCCGAAGTACTGGGCGCAGGTCCGGTCCAACGGCACCTGGTAGATGCCGAACAGCAGGCCACGGGAGTGCAGGTAGTCACCGAGAGCCTTCATGCCGCTGGGGAACCGCTGCGGGTGGGCCTGCAGGTTGCCCTGCGCGTCCCGGTTCGGGTTGAACCAGCAGTCGTCGACGACGACGTACTTGTAGCCGAGGTCGCGCAGCCCGTGGTTGACGATGGCGTCGGCCATCTGGCGGATCAGCGTCTCGTTGATGTTGCAGCCGAAGGTGTTCCAGGTGTTCCACCCCATCGGCGGCGTACGGGCGACCCCGTTGTCCAGCGCCTGTGCCGGCGTGGGGGCCACGCCTTCACTCGCCACGGTCGTCGCGAGCGTCATCGCGAGCACGCCCAGGACCGCAGTCAGCCACTTCTTGGGTTTCCACACGTGCATCTCCTTGTCTACCGGTATCGACCGGTGGCGGATGGACATCGCCACGGCGGTCGGGCAGCCGGCACCGGAGGCGGGACGGCCGTCTCCGGCGTTCGGCCGGTGGTGCGGCCGGTGACCTGCAGGCCGTCCCGTCGGGGCGGGTCCGGTCGGCTCCCGTGGTACGGATGCCGGGCGACGTCACGAAGGTGTCAGCAATGTTAACGCTGACATCGGTCGGTGTAAATGAGTTGTCGCTGCCGACATCGTTTAGAACCGATTCGCGCCTTCGTCGAACTGTTTCTGCCCGGTGCGCCGGCCCGCGCGACGCGCCACCCGGGCCCGGCAGCCGTACCGTGGTTAGCGATCACATTTGCCACGATGACCGATGATCAGGCGGTGACGAACCCCGCCGCGTCGTCGGCGAGCCCGACGCCGTACTCGTTGACCACCCCGCCGCTGTTCGCCGCGCTGGCCCCGGCCCGCAACGTCCTGATCGCCGGTGCCGGCGGCGGCTTCGACGTGTACGCCGGACTACCGCTGGCCTTCGCGCTGTGGCACAGCGGCGTGCGGGTCCACCTGGCCAACCTGTCGTTCTCCGAACTCGAACTCGTCAACCGTGACGCGTGGGTGGCCGAACACGTCGTCGCCGTCACACCGGAAACGACCAGCCCGGACTGGTACTTCCCCGAAGGCACCCTCGCCCGGTGGCTGGCCGCCCACGACCTGCCGTCCACCGTGTACGCCTTGCCACCGCTCGGCGTACAGCCGCTGCGCGACGCGTACCGTTTCCTGATCGACCGGCACGACATCGACGCGGTGGTCCTGGTCGACGGCGGCACCGACATCCTGCTGCGCGGCGACGAAAGCGCACTCGGCACCCCCGTCGAGGACCTCACCAGCGTCGCCGCCGTAGCCGGCATCGACCTCCCCGTCAAGCTGGTGACCTGCCTCGGCTTCGGCATCGACGCCTACCACGGCGTCAACCACGTGCAGGTGCTGGAGAACATCGCCGCGCTGGACCGCGACGGCGGGTACCTCGGGGCGTTGTCGATCCCCCGCACCAGCAGGGAAGCCACGCTCTACCGGGACGCGGTCGCCGACGCCCAGGCAGCGACACCGCAGCGGCCGAGCATCGTCAACGGGCAGATCGCGGCGGCCACCGCCGGCGAGTTCGGCGACGTGCACTTCACCAGGCGCACCAGCGGCAGCGCGCTGTTCGTCAACCCGCTGATGGCGGTCTACTTCACCGTCGGCCTCGACGCGCTCGCCGCCCGGTGCCTCTACCTCGACCGGATCGAGAACACCTACGGCAGACGGCAGGTGATCACGCGCATCGAAGCGTTCCGCGACGAGGTTGCCACCCGCATCCCTCGCGCGTACCCGCACTGAACGCGCTGCCCGCCCTGCCCGCACGGACCAGGTGCCGGCGTCGTTCTGGCTGGTCGGTGGCGCCGGTCGGGCAAGAAGTCTTGACTGATGCCGTACCACCAGATAACGATGTTGGTAAATATAGATGCTGACTTTGCTCCAGGGCCGCCTCGACGACGTGAAGCAGCAGTGGCGCACCCACAACCAGCGGTCTGGCAGTTCCGTCCACCCTGGCGCGGCACCGGCGCGTGGTGGCGGTCGTCCCTCGACCGCACCCACCCCGCCGGTTGCTTCGCGCCGCCTCGCACAGGGAGAAACACGCGAAATGAAGAACGTCCCCCCGCAACTTGAGAGCCGCCGACGCGGCCGGCTCCGCAGAATGCTCATCAGCGGTGCCTGCGCCGTAGCGCTGGTCACGACCGGCACCGCCGCGCTCCTGGCCAGCCCCGCCCACGCCGAAGCCGACCGGCAGGTCTGCTCGAACACCACCGGCACCCACAACGGGTTCTACTTCTCGTTCTGGAAAGACAGCGGCGACGCCTGCATGGTGCTGCGCGAGAACGGCCGGTACTCCAGCTCTTGGGGCAGAAGCACCAACAACTGGGTCGGCGGCAAGGGCTGGGCCACCGGCAGTCGCCGGACCATCAGCTACTCGGGCAGCTACAACCCGGGCAACAACAACACCTACCTCGCCCTGTACGGGTGGACCCGCAACCCGCTCATCGAGTACTACGTCGTCGAGAACTTCGGCAGCTACAACCCGAGCAGCGGCGCGCAGCGGATGGGTACGGTCACCACCGACGGCGGCACCTACGACATCCTGCGCAGCCAGCGGGTCAACGCGCCGTCGATCGACGGCACCCAGACGTTCTGGCAGTACTGGAGCGTCCGGCAGCAGAAGCGCACCGGCGGCACCATCACCACCGCCAACCACTTCGACGCCTGGGCCCGGGCTGGCCTGAACCTCGGCAGCAGCTGGGCCTACCAGGTCATGGCGACTGAGGGCTACCAGAGCCAGGGAAGCTCCGACATCACCGTCTGGGAAGGCGGCAGCGGCAACCCCGGCAACCCGGGCCCCACCAACCCACCGTCCGGCTCCGGCCAGATGATCGTCGGTCAGCAGTCCGGCCGGTGTCTCGACGTCCCGAACGCGAGCACCACCAACGGCACCCAGCTGCAGCTGTACGACTGCTGGGGTGGTGCCAACCAGCGGTTCACCCAGACCTCGAGCAGGCAGCTGACGGTCAACGGCAAGTGCCTGGACGCCTCAGGTGGCGGAACCAGCAACGGCACACCCGTGATCATCTATGACTGCCACGGCGGCGCGAACCAGCAGTGGAACGTGTCCAACGGCAGAATCACCAGCGCGCAGTCCGGGTTGTGTCTCGACGCCGGCGGCAGCGGTAACGGGGCAATGATCCAGCTGTACAGCTGCTGGGGTGGGTCCAACCAGCAGTGGAGTCTCCGGAACTGACCCCTCGCCTCGGGGTCAGGCACTGACGGGTCTGGCCCCGAGGCAGGCGCCTGGGCCGGTGGGGCCGGCGGTCGCGGTCACCGCCGGCCCTGTCGGCCGTGCCGGCTCCGTCGGTCGTGCTGGCTGTGCCGGCTTCGTCGGTCGGCGGCGGCCAGGTGCCGCACCAGCTGGTCGATCCCCGGCGGTACGGGGGTGAGCAGTTGCCGGAGTTGTCGTCGGGCGGGGAGGGTGTCCGCGCCGAGGACGTGGCCGCCGAGTCCGGTCGCCACACAGAGTCGGGCCAGCGTGCTGTCGTGCACGGTGAGGCGGGTGTGGCGGCGTACCCGCATCGTCAGCCGCGCCCACGGCCAGGCGGCGACGTTCGTGTCCACCGCCGGGTATGCGGTGTCCCGACGCCACCACCAGCGGCGGACCGTACGCGGCCGGACCACCCCGGCGACCGTCAGCCGGTCGGCGACACTGCGGTACGCGTGCCCGGCGAGCCGGTCGAGCCAGGCGGCCGGCGGGTGCGGTGTGTCAGTCTCGATCCAGCGCAGCACCGTCCGCCCCCACGGGTCGACGGCACCCGGCGCGGCCGTACCGGTGACCACCATGCCGGACGCGGCCACCGTGACCGCGCCGACGAAGGCCAGGTCGGCGAGCATCGCGGCGGCCAACCCACGCCGAATGGCCCCGGCCGGCACCCGCAGCCCGCCGGTCACGTCGTCGTGGGCGATCAGGAACAGCTCGTCGGCGAGCCAACCGGACGGCGGCAACGGTACGGCCTGCTCCGCCAGCGGTGCCGGTGCCGCTGCGGGTGACGTGGTGGACCAGTCGCGGGTGCAGGTGCGGTAGACGGTCACCGGCCGGCCCGCCTCGTCCAGGCCAGGAACCGGGTGAACAGCTCCCCCGGCGTCGCCTCGGCCGGCAGGTCGGCGATCGCCTCGACCATCCGCTCGGCCGCGTACATGCTGCGGGAGATCGGGTCCAGGTTTGCGGTCAGCTCGGCGCGCGCGTACCCGCAGGGCCAGTCGACCCGCGGCCCACACCCCGAACAGGACCAGACCGGCCGTACGGGCACATGCAGCACGTCGTCCAGCCCGGTCACCGGTGCTGCACCCCGGCCTGGTTGCGCCACCGCCGCCCGCGTGGGCCCGACTGCGGCGGAGCCGGTGGTGGTGGCGTGGTGCCCCAGGTCCGCTCGATCGGCGCGGTGCAGTCCCGGCAGGTCAACGTCTGCCCACACACCGGACACCACCGGTGCCGACACCGACACAACACGAACCCACCCACCACGCCAACCCAGCCCAGCCAGCACGCCGACCACTGTTGTGAGGAGAAGGCACAAGAAGGTTCTCCAATCTCCGTACGGGTTTGGGCTTGCCGCCGCCAGCGACGGGGGGACACCGACGGCGGCAAGCGGTTCGTGGCGCTGGGCGGACGCCGATCGAACCGTGAATACAGTGGACGTCTCGGTAGCCCTGGCAGAAGCGGTAAGGGAGGGGAACTGATACGCGTTCCCGGGAAGAGAATTCGGATGAGGGATTCCCACTCGGGCCGTGAGCCTCAGTCAGGTCAAAGTGCACTCGGCTGGTCGTGACGGATCGGGTCAATGCCTCTACGCTGGGCGGTGGGCCGATCGTCCGGATGGGGGCACGCCGATGAACGAGTTGTTCCGCGCCGCGAGGGAACGGCAAGGGCTGTCACGCCGGGAGCTTGCCGATGCCGTCAACGTTGTTCGGCACGGCGATCCTGAGCGGGCCGCTCGGGCAGCTTTTAACGCCAACCACGTGGGAAAGATCGAGACTGGCAGAGTGCGTTACCCGGACAACGAGCTGAGGCGCGCTTTGCGGAGCGTGCTCAGGGTCAACAGTGACGAGGAGCTGGGCTTTCGCCCGCACCGCCGATTGCCGAACAGTGGCAGCACATCGGCAGGGGGATCACGTGGCCCGGCAGCGTTCTCCACACCCACCAGCCAGCTGGCGGCTGAGCTGCGACGGCGACAGATGTTCACCCCCGCCGAAGCGGCGGGTAGCGGCGGAGTGGATCTTGTGCAGTTGCGAAACGCTGTTGGTGCGGCGCACCTGGCCTACCAACGGGCGGAGTATGCCGACCTGGTGAGACTGCTGCCCGACCTCGCGCACCGAGCGGACGGCGCCGCCCGGCGCGGTGTGGAGCAGCACCGCGCACTCGGCATCCTCGGGGCAGCTCATCTGGCGGTGTCGAAATTGGCCCTCAAACTTGGTGATCCCGGCCTCGCCTGGGTGGCGGCTGACCGAGCGCTACGCAGTGCGGAACAGGCCGGTGCCGACAACCTCGCAGCAGCCGCCGTCTATTCGGTGGCGTGCGCTCTGCTGGCCTCCCCTGGGCACGTCGCGGACGCAGCAGACGCAGCGGCGGAGGGGCTCGCCCGGATACCTGACCGGTCCAGCCCTGCAGCCTTGTCGGTGAGCGGATCATTGACGTTGCTACTGGCGCTCGTCGCCGCACGGCGCGGCAAGACGAAGATTGCGCTCGGTCACCTGGACGACGCAGCGGTTCTGGCCGACCAGTTGGGGAAGGACCGGAACTACTTCTGGACCGGATTCGGTCCGACGAACGTGCTGATCCACCGGGTGACCACCGCCGTCAACGTTCGCCAGTTCAACACTGCAGTCGAGCTCGGTGAACGCATCGACACGTCGACCCTGCCGCCATCACTGGTGAGCCGGCGGGCTCAGGTCCACCTCGACCTCGCTGCGGCGTTCACCGCGCAGCCGGGCGGCGACCCGTCAGCTCTGCTGCACCTTCTGGCAGCCGAGCGCACCGCACCTCAGATCTTCCAGGTGCACGATCAGGCCCGCACACTTGTCACCACGATGCTGGCCAGGGAACGTCGCGCCGCCACACCCGGTCTGCGCGCCTTGGCAGTGCGCGCCAGGATCGATACCAACTGATTATGGCTGGCACCGGAAAACCGACGCTGTACCTGATCTCCTCCGCTGCTCCGCCGATTCGCAACATCGACGAGTGCGTCGCCCTGTTGCAGGCCGATGGATGGTCGGTATGCCTGATCGTCACACCTACTGCGGCGACCTGGATCGACACGGACAGGCTTGCATCCCAGACAGGCTTTCCGGTCGCGTCACGACTTCGCGCCCCTGACGAGCAGGGAACGTTGCCGCACGCCGACGCCGTCGTGGTGGCCCCGGCGTCGTTCAACACGATCAACAAGTGGGCCAGCGGGATCAGCGACAACTTGGCGCTGGGCGTACTCAACGAGACTCTCGGTGCCCGGCTGCCGATGATCGTTTCGCCGTACGCCAAGCCGGCCCTCACCCAGCATCCCGCCTACCGAGCATCCGTCCGGACCCTGACGGATCTCGGCGTCCAGTTCACCGAGACCGAGGCCCTCAAGCCTGAGCATGAGGGCGGGCAGTTCCGCTGGGACGTCATCACCAGAGCGCTTCGTACGACTAGGCACCCCCTTCGATAGAGACCTCTCGTGGTCATCGGAGCGGGAAAAGCATCACTTGGATGTACACGATGGCTATGAACCTCCGCTCAGTAGGGCTGCGGTTCCAGCTTTGGTGTTAGCTTCTGACCTTGCTCTACGGAGTCTGTAGAACAGGTTCGGTACGCGGGGTCCGTCGCGGCGAAGCAAGAAGGCGGCGTCTTGGACCTCCCGGCAGTCACTGACGGCGAGCGTTCCGGGCTGAGTGATGTAGGCATGCCAGAGATCGTCGATCTTGTGTTCGGCCTGCTGGCGGAGGTTGGCGTGTTGCCAATGCTGCCGGGCAAGCTCGATGGTGTCGAGGAACGCTGGAGCGCTTGGTAGGAAAATTTTGATTAGATAGTCGGCAAGGCTCAGGTCGCGTGCGAGCGCGATGACGAGTCCGATGATGAACCAGATCACGCCAGTGGTCAGGACGGTTGCGCTGTAGGCGCGGTGTTCTTGGCGGCTCCACACCATGCTTTGGCGTTGACAGAGCAATACGTCGGCGGGCCAGGGTGTGGTCCCGAGATCGATGCTATACCAGTTGCGGTATTTGCTGTCGTCGGTGATGTGGTGGGCAGAGGCGGCTACGTCTTCGGGGGCGGGTTTGCGGCCGGCGAGCGCGGCGTTCCACGGTAGATGGAAGAGGTTAGTGTCGTAGAGCTCCTGTACTCGTGCGGCGTGCTGGGTGGCTCGCTGTTCCATTCCGGTCAGCAGGGTGCGGCCGAGCACGAGCCATCCGGCGCTGATGGCGGCGATCAGGTCAGTGGTGGCCGGGATGAACAACGAGATGAACGGGCCGACTGCGGCAAGCGCGAACGTGCCGAGGGCGCGGCCGCGCCGCCACCGGAGAGCGACCTGGTAGTCGCGGCTGTAGGCGTGCAGCCGTTTGAGGTGCTGGGGCTCGTTCTGGCGTTGGGAGATGTGGGCGGAAGATCCTTCGGGCACCGGCCGCCCTGCAGGGATGCTGATCATGAGAGCGGGAACAGGGGGCCGAACAAGGCACGCCAGGCGTTGAGGGCTTCGGCGGTGCGCCCGCTTCGGTCGAGATTGATCGCTGCGGTGCAGGCAGCCTCGGCGGCTCGGAGCGCCTTGCGGGCGGTGTCCATCTGCACTGGATCGTTGTCCACGACGTCGGAGACGTCGGGCCCGATGTTGGCCGGGTCCGGCCAGCCCTCATCAATGCGGCTGGCGGCGCTAGCGAAGAACTGCCGTAGCTCGCGGGGGTGGCTGCCGGTCCACGGGCCGCTAATCAACTTTAGGGCAATGACCTCGATAAGGAACGACGGCTCGACAGGGTGGCCGGCGATCTCGTTCCACTTCTTGATCATCTTGACGAGTGGTTTCCACTGGTCCGCGAAGCCCTGGTTAGCGTCCCTTGCCGCGTCGTAGTGCAGTTCGGGGTTGGTGTGGACCCACTCTCCGGTGACGTCGTCCGGAATCAGATAGTGGTCGTCGTTGAGGAAGGCAGGTACGACGTCAAAGGACACAACCTCGTCGGCGTCGCTGACGTCGTCAACGATCCGGACCCCAAAGTCCACCCGGACCGCACGCCGGTCGCAGCAGACGCGGGCCTCACCGTAGTAGGGGACCAGCGCGGTCCGTACGACTTCGAGGATGTCGTGGGGGTGTCGGTCGAGGTATTCGGTGTTGCCCAGCACGATCATGATGTCAACGTCACGTAGCGGTTTGGTCTTCGTGTGCCGGCGGTATGCCCCGGTGAGGAAATCCCTGATGATGTCGAGGGTCTCGTCGGCGTCGAGCTGCTCGCGGATCCGTTTCTGCCGCGCGCTTGCGGATGCATCCTCGGTGTCGGTGGTCTCCAGTTTGCTGCGGAACTTGTAGAACGCCTCGTTGACGCTGATCATCAGTTGCTCCTGGTGTAGTAGTGCAGGCCGGCGCCGAGGCTGCCACCTCCAATGGCGGTGCCGACGGAGTGCCGGGTGAACCCGGCGGTCGAGCGGAGGGTGGCTGTGGACCAGCCGTTCACAGGCGGGTGGCCGGGGGTGGTGTCGGCGAGCAGTCGGTAGGTGCAGCGCGACGGGTACGAGCCGTTCTTAAGGACCGTGTAGGAGACGGTGTCCGGGTCCAGCCACAACTCGCCGTCACCGTCGCCGTAGTAGGTGTAGTCGATGGTGAAGTCGAAGCGGCCTACCAGGTCGCCACCGGTGTGCTTGCCCGGGTCGTACACCTCCAGTACCAGGCCCTTGAGGTGTCCCGAGTTGAGCCATGCGGCGATGCCGGCCTCTAGTACCTCCCACTGATCTCGGATCTTGCTGATGCTGAGGCCGCTCTGCTGGATGATCTGCTTCATCCCGCGCAGCATGTTCGTCGCGACGTGAGTGGTCGCGTGGGTGTGGGCATTGACGCGGACGGCGGTGGTCACGATCGCTCCAGTTCGGAATAGTCGATCAAGATGCGACCGCTGGCACCGTGCTGTGGCTCCGTGCTGGCTGTGACGATGCCCTCGGTGAGATCGCGAACCTGGAGGTATGGGTGAGGCTTCAACGCAGTACGGACCTCGTCGAGGTCGGCTGCGCTACACGGCAGAGAGATCCGCCAGCCAGCCTCGGCCAACGGCCAGGTCGCCAGTGCCGCTGGGTCCTCGCCTTCGACCGCAGCGGCACCGTGGAGGGTGTATATCCGTATACGGCTTCCCGCAACCGGCATCACCACGATCGGTGCCTCGCTGGTGTACTCCTCGGCGATCAGCATGGCGACGGTGCTCGTGACCGCCTCAAGTTCAGCGCGAGCGCTGGTACCCGCCGGGGTAAGCAGGTTGATGATCACATCCCAGGTTGCAACCGACGTGCGTACGGGCACAGACGGCACCTGGCGTGCTACGACGCTCACCGTTGACCGCCCTTTTCGCGCAGTACCGCCAGCAGATCCCCGCCGGTGACCCGGTCGGGATCGCCCTGCGCCTCCTGCCGGTAGGCGCAGGCGGTAGCGACGGCTTTGCGGAGCCGGCGGCCATCGAGCCCGTCCGCCGCCTCGGCCGCCGCGTCCAGCAACGCCGGCTCCAGCAGCGATCCCGCCCCCGGGAAGGCTGCCGCGACCGCCGCAATGGTGTGCTCGAGGATCAGTCGACGGGCGGCGGGATCCGGCGGCGGCACTTCGACGATCCAGTCCGCGCGCGAGGCCAACGCCGGATCGAGCGCGTCGCTGAAGTTAGTCGTTGCGACGATCAGCATCTGGGGATGGCGACGTGCGAGCCGGTCGAGCCCGACAAGCGCGGCGTCTACCGCCCGGTGCACGTCGACAGGATTTGCATCCATCGACAGCGCCGCCCGGTCGGTGAACAGCGTCTCGACCTCGTCGAGCAACACGACCATTGGGCCGGCGGCGGCGTGCTCGTCCAGCAGGGTGCCGAACAACTGCTCCACCGCGCGCTGGCTGCGCCCCAACGACGAACTGGCCAGGCTATGCGGATCGACCTCCACGAACAACCACTCGGTCGCGTTCGGGACGGTGCGGGCCACTCGGTCAGCCAGTCCCCGCGCCACGGTGGTCTTACCGACACCCGGTTTGCCGGTCAGCAGGATGACCCCGTGCAACGGCAACGCGTCAAACGGTACTGCCGCACGCAGGTGTGCTTCGGCGACCGCCGTCCGCAGCAACCGCTGCTTCATCCCATCCGGCAGCACGATCGCCGACCACGCGGCAGCGAAGTCGTCGTTCGGCAACAGTCGCGCGTCGGCTACCCCTGGTGCCGAGCCATCTGGCAGTCGCCGAAGCGCAGACCCGTGAAGACCTTGCCTCATAGTTCCCCCAAAGACTGTCTTGGGCGCAGGTTGACGCCCCTCCCGCGTCGACTCGCGCATGGACACAGCCCAACGCACGGACGCGTCGAGCTAAGCTTGACGTCGAGGACTGTACGGCAAGTACCGATCGAGGTACAAACGGAGGCGGGCGGGGGGGTCGTACAGGCCCCCGCCCTCGCGTACGCACAAGTTCGCAGAAGAGATATTTTGATCTCAACGGTCAGTCCAGATCTGGCGATGGAGGTGCAGGTGAGCGAACCGATCGACATCGAGCTACTGGGCCGGCTCGTGCGCGCCGAGCGCCTCAAACGCGGACGCCTGAGCCTCCGCGTCGCAGCCGAGCAGGCCGAGGTGCCGTTCAACACGCTGGCGCGAGTAGAGAAGGGCGACCTTCCCGACCTGGCGAACTTCCGGCGCATCGTGCACTGGCTCGGCCTGCCGCCCGAGCGGTTCTTCCAGCCACCACGGATCAGGACCGAGAACACCCCCGAGCTGATTGCACACCACCTCGCCCGCGACCCGAACCTGACCGATGCCGCCGCCGAGAAGATCGCTGGGCTTGTCCGCGAGCTGTACACCAGCCTCGCCGGCACGGGGCACCCGGTACGCGTGCACCTTCGAGCCTCGGCAACGTTCAAGCCAGAGGCCTCGCGTAAGCTATCCAGCCTGCTTGAGCAGATGCAGCGGAAGCTGGAATCCACGCCGCAGGCAGGACACTAGGCGGACGAGGCGGACACTCCGATGCGACGAGGTTTCAAGACCGAGGCCGAACGACTGGCTGACCGCACCCGGGGCGAGCTCGGGCTTTCGCCGCACGCCCACATGCCGATCCGAAAACTCGCGGCACATCTAGACATCGAGGTCTGTCCCGCCGACCACCTCGTCGACCGGGCGGACCTCGAAGAACTCGACGAGCTACAGCCGGGCGCGTTCTCGGCGGCGACATTCCACCTGTCCGGCGGCCGGACCGTCATCGTCTGCAATCCACTCAGCGACACCGGACGGACCAACAGCGACATCGCGCACGAGATCGCACATGTGCTCCTCAATCATGAAATCCGGGAGATCCAACAACTCGCCGGTCACACCTTCTTCACCTGCAACCCCGAACAGGAAGACGAGGCGAACTGGCTCGCCGGCTGCCTCCTTCTACCCAGGCCGCTACTACTCCGAGAGGCGTACGCCGACTCCACTCCTGAACTCATCGCCAAAAACCATGACGTAAGCGTTCCTATGGCCAGATATCGTCTGAATGCAAGCGGCGTCCTCCTGCAAGTCAAACGCTCGCGCGTCAGTCGAGCCGCGCGGTAGTACGCACGGGCATCGATGTCCGCTCTACTCTGTACGCGCGCCTGCCCCGAGGGTACCGATAGTCAGGGGTCTCACGTGCTCGGTGAGCCGCGCAGGTAGGTGAGGACGGCGGAGACCCGGCGGTCCGAGTGCGGGTCGAGCGGGAGCTTTGCGAAGATGTTGCCGATGTGCTTGCGTACCGCTGTCTCGCTGACGAACAGTTTGCCGGCGATCGCGCGGTTGGTGTGGCCTTCGGCCATGAGCGCGAGCACTTCGCGTTTGCGTTCGGTGAGGTTGGCGAGCGGGCCGTCGGCCCGCCGCAGTCTGACGAGTTGGCGGACGACCTCGGCGTCGACGACCGTGCCGCCTGCGGCGACCCGGTCGATGCTGTCCAGGAAGTCGCGTACGTGGCCGACCCGGTCCTTGAGCAGGTAGCCGATCCCCCCGCCGGGGGTTGGGTCGAACAGCTCACCGACGTAGGCATCGGCGACGTAGGCCGACAGCAACATGATCGCGATGTCGGGTTGAGCGACCCGGATCGTCGCCGCCGCGCGCAGTCCCTCGTCGATGTGGGTGGGTGGCATGCGGATGTCGGTGACGACAAGGTCAGGGCGGCAGTTTCCGGCGTACGTAAGCAGAGCATGCGCGTCGGCGACGGCCGCTACGACTTCGTGGCCGGCGCGTTCGAGGTTCCGCACCAGCCCTTCCCGGAGCAGGGCCGCGTCCTCGGCGACCACGATCCGCAGCGCGTTCTGTGGCGGTGTCAGTGGATCGGGCACGTCATCCTGACCTGGGTCGGGCCCCCGGTGGGGCTGCTGATGTCGAGTTCGCCGTCGAGGGCCTCGAGCCGAGCGTGCAGTCCGGCGAGACCGGTGCCGGCCCGTGGGTCGGCGCCGCCGACGCCGTCGTGGACGACCGAGACGATCAGCGTGTGGTCTTCGATCCACGCGTGCACCTGTGCCGATCGGGCACGGGCGTGGCGGGCGACGTTGGTCAGGTTCTCGCTGACGAAGAAGTAGGCCGCGGCCTCGACCACCGGCGGGAGCCGGCCGTTGACGGGCGAGCTGGAGGTGGACCGGGAGTGGTGACCGGCCGGCGATCTCGTGCACGGCCGCGGCGAGCCCGTGGTCGGTCAGTACCGGGGATGGATGCCCCGGATCGTGGTGCGCAGGTCGGCGAGGGCCTGTTCGGCCTGCTGGTGCGCCTCGCGGACGAGGTCGAGGCCGGGGCCGGCGGGCAGGTCGAGTCCGGCGGGTGCTGGGCGGTGCCACCATGGCGCTACTGGGCTGGCTGGTACGCCGCGCCACCACGGCCTGGCCGCCGGCATCGACGCGCCGATCACGATCCCGTGGCTCCCGCTGCTCGGCATCGGCGTCACCTGCCTGCTGCTCACGGGCGCGGCGGCAACGGCCGGCGTCCGTACGCGGAAGCCACCGCACTTGGCCGACGACCCGGCCTGACCGACCGCAGCCGCAGGCGGTCAGGTCGGTTCGGCCGACAGGGAGGTGCGCCGCTGGGAGGACATGACGAGCGAGTAGACCTCTTCCCGAAGCTCGCCGAAGGTCGCCGTCTGTTTGGTGGCGATCTGGTCGCGGGGCCGGTCGAGTGGGACCGGCAGGTCGGCGACGACGGTGGACGGCCCCTGCGACAGGACGATCACCCGGTCGGACAGGTACACGGCCTCGTCGATGTCGTGGGTCACGAACAGCACCGTCGTCCCCGTCTCCGCCCAGATCTTGAGCAGCAGATCCTCCAGGCTCGCCCGGGTCTGGGCGTCCACCGAGGCGAACGGCTCGTCCATGATCAGCATCTCGGGGCGTACGGCGAGTCCGCGCGCGATCGCGACCCGCTGTTGCATGCCGCCGGAGAGCTGCCACGGATACAGGCCGGCGGCGTGGGCCAGACCCACCATCTCCAGCGACTGCCGTACCCGATCGCGGATCTCGGCACGGGGCAGCCGCCGGTCCCGCAGCGGAAGCGCGACGTTCTTCTCGACCGTCAACCAGGGGAACAGCGACCGGCTGTAGTCCTGGAAGACGACCGCGACGCCGTCCTGGGGACCCGACATGGTCTCGCCCCGGAAGACGACCTCCCCGGTGGAGATGGGCAGGAGCCCGGCGATGCACATCATGAGTGTCGTCTTGCCGCAGCCGGACGGGCCGACGACCGAGACGAACTGGCCGGCGTGTACCGCGAACTCGATGCTGCGTACGGCGAGCACGTCCCCCTTGCGCGAGGGGTAGGACTTGCCCACCTCGCGGACGTCGAGCACGGGTGTCGCGCTGCCCGGGTCCTGCTGGTGGTGCGGGATCGTCACCGGTTCCATCCGGTCCTCCTCTGCGTTGTGCCTGGTGTGGTCGACCGACCGTCAGTGCTGTTCCGCGCCGTCAGTGGCGTTCCGCGCCGTCCGGGCGCACGTTGCGGTGCCAGCCGAGCAGCAGGCGCTCGACCAGGGCGAAGACGGCGTTGAAGAGGATTCCCAACAACGCCAGGAGCACGATCGCCGACCACAGCTCCGGGAACCGGAACAGCCGCTGCTGGTTGACGATGTAGAAGCCGAGCCCGGCGGTCGCGGCGTAGAGTTCGGAGACCACCATGAGGACCAGCGCGATGCCGATGCTGATCCGCAGACCGGCGAAGATCGCCGGGCTGGCGCCGGGCAGCAGCACCTGGAGGAAGTAGCGACGCCGGGTCAATCGCAGGCTCTTCGCGGCGGTGACCGCGGTGCGGTCCAGTCCGCGTACCCCGTCGTAGGTGTTGATCAGGATCGGCCACAGGCAGCCGAGCCCGATCAGGAAGACGTTCATCCCGCTGGTGATGCCGAAGACCACGATCGCGATGGGCAGCAGCGCGGTCACCGGCACCGACATGCCCAACCGGATCAGCGGGTTGAAGAACGCGCCGGCGGGCCGCCACACGCCGATCAGGATGCCGGCGCAGATGCCGATCGCGGCGGCTGTGCCGTAGCCGAGGCCGAGTCGCGCCAGGCTGGGCAGCACGTCGGTCCGGAACTGTTCGCTGAGGAAAAGTGAGGTAGGCGAGGCGGAGAGCCAGGTGTCGACGAAGGCGACGAAGATCTGCGACACCGGTGGGATGAACAGGGAGCCGGCGAGTCGGGCGGCGATCTCCCAGACGACCAGGAGCAGGGCGAGCAGCCACAGTGACTGCACGCCACGCCCCACCGCCAGCGCCGAGCCGACCAGGCTCGACCGCGTCGCGTCGTTGGTGCTCATTTTCCGCCCTCCCGTTGCGCCTGGCCCCACGGCACGATGAGGCGTTCGGCCAGGTTGAAGCCGTAATAGAGCAGCATTCCGAGCACCCCCACGAGGAGAATCCCCGCGTAGACGAAGTCCGGGCGTTGCGCCTGCTGGTACGTGGTGATCACGTTTCCCACGCCGCTGGTGGCACCGAGCAGCTCGGCCGAGAGCACCACGATCAGCGCCGTCGAGCTGGCGACCCGCAGGCCGGTGGCGATGGACGGGGCTGCCGACGGCAGCACCACCCGGCGCAGCAGCCGCAGCCGTCCCCAGCCCATGCTCCGCCCGGTGGCCAGCATCAGGGGTTCGGTGTCGCGGACGCCGTACATGGCGTTCAGCAGGATCGGCCAGAAGATCGCGTAGATCGCCAGCGACACCTTCATCTGCGTGCCCAGCCCGAACAGCAGGATGGCGATCGGGAGGAACGCTGAGGAGGGGATCGACCGGCCGGCGTGGACGACCGAGGACGCGGGCCGGTTCAGCGCGGAGAAGTAGCCGAGTGTCAGACCCAACGGGATCCCGACGGCGCTGGCGGCGGCCATCGCGATCAGCCAGGCCCACAGGGTGTGCGCCACCTCCGTCAGGAAGGTGAGGTCGACGAGGAGCTCACCGGCCCGCAGCATCGTGGTGCCGGGGTACGGCAGGGAGTCCGGGGACACCGCACCGCTGCGGACCACCAGGTCCCACAGCACGAGCATCGTCGCCGCGCCCGCCAGCCCGATGACCCAATCGGGTACGGGGCGCCTCCGGCGGGCCGGGGCCGGCCCGCCGGAGGGTGGCGAGGGACGGACCGTCGACTCGACTGTCTGGGTCACACCGACGCCAGGCGCCATTTCAGGTCTTCCTTCCGCACGCTGCGTCCTTGCTCGGGAATCGGGTCAGGACTTGGCGAAGTCGGCGACGAGTGCCCCGAGGTCGGGCGTCTCCGGCATCAGCTTGAGTTCGACCATCTGCTGGGCCATCTGCTCCAACGCGGCCATGTCGACCGCCGGCTCCAGCTTGTTCTGTGGTTGCGCGGCAAGGGTCTCCGCCGGCACCTTCTGGCACTCCGACAGCAACCGGAACGACTCGTCGGTGTTCGCCGGGTCCTCAAGCTGCTGCATGGTCTCGGTCAGGGCTTCGTGGAAGCGCTCGGCTGCGTCGCTGTTGGCCACGAAGTCCTTCGAGGACACGTACGTGGCGATGTAGGTCTTCTCGATGCTGGCGAACGGGTCGGCGAGGCTCCGTACGGTGTCGTTGTTGTCGCCCAGCAGCGAGTAGCCCAGCTGCGCCGCGTCCACCCGGCCGTT
The DNA here is from genome assembly GCF_029626105.1 of Solwaraspora sp. WMMD792. NCBI lineage: Bacteria > Bacillati > Actinomycetota > Actinomycetes > Micromonosporales > Micromonosporaceae > Solwaraspora > Solwaraspora sp. WMMD792. The sequence continues at coordinate 1,069,534 of NZ_JARUBH010000009.1, read as the reverse complement.
GAGCACGGCCGGGATCTGCTCGGAGAACGGCAGCGCCACGAAGCTGACGCTGTCCGGCTCCACCCCGTTGGCCTTCAGCCAGTTCGAGGTCACGATCTGGTTGATGCCGTTGATCTCGTTGACGGCGATCTTCTTGCCGACAAGATCGGCCGGCGACTCGATCGGTGAGTCGTTGCCGACGAAGACGCCCTGCGCGGGCTCGGCCGGCGGCAGTGCGTTGACGTTCGCACCGGAGACCATCTGGATCGGGAAACCGGTGTTGTAGGCGTTGATCGCCGTGTAGCCGTTGACGTAACCGAAATCGGCGGCTCCGGAGAGCACGGCGGCCACCGCCGCCGACCCGCCGCCGGCCCGGACCAGTTCGACTTCCAGTCCGTGCTCGGCGTAGATGCCCTTGTCGATCGCCCAGGTGTTCCAGATCTCGCAGCCGAAACTGGTGACGGAAACCTTGGTGTCGCCACCGGCGGCGTCGGCGGACTCGTCGCTTCCACCGCAGGCGCTCACGAGGAGCAGCGCGGCGGAGACCGCCACCGCGCCCAGACGTCGTGTGCTCATGTCACCACTCCTGATCTTGTGTATGCAGCTGAGGTCGCCTGGCACCGGAGCCGGTGACAGGGCTGTACAACGAAAGGAATCGATGATTATGGGGTGTTTGTGAGGGTTCACCCTGGCGGACCTGTCCGCCCGGTGCCCGGAAAAATCGTCACGCCGGCCCCGCCGACGCAGTCGGTCTGGCCCGCAGGTTCATGGCATCGCCGAGTTGGCGTGGCCGTCATTCGGTCCGGCCCGGCGTCCGGCTGCACCCCAGCAGCGCCTGACGCTCTCGCCGACTTGCAGCGAAGGTACGGGCCAACAAAACCCATGTCAAGATGCGGGATGTGATCTCGCTTAGTGGGGTACGCAGGGTCGAGGGAACCGCCGTTGTCGATTAACATGCGTGTCACACAGCGATACGCCATCCCTGTTGACAAGACGGGTACCGGCGGCTAGCTTCGCCAACAGATTGCGCCGTGAATCCGTCGACCCGGGAGTGGACATGAGCTGGGAGAAGCCCGTCGCGGCCGTACCAGCCATCACCCGTGCGCCGATCGGTCACTGGAAGGGCCCGGAGTTCCCCGCGATCCGCCCCGGCACCGGTGCCGGCAAGGCCCTCGTACCCTTCTAGGTCGCACCCTCCGCCGCAGGCCCCACTCTGCCCGAAATCGGGCGCGGTGGTGGCGCCACCGCCTTCGGCCCATCCACGGATCGCGATCCGCTTCATCGATGGCGGCCAAAGGCCCACGTGACGCGGCGACTCACATTCCTGTCTCCTCCAGTTCGAGACGGCCCCGACGCACGAGCTCGACTTCACTCCCGCACCCCAGCCGGGCAGCTGAAGCGATGCTCGTACCCCAGCGCGTGGCGACCGGCCTCGGCGGAGCACCTGTCCGGGCATCTGAAAGGAAGCACCCGACGATGGCCTCTGCGCCCGCACTCACCCCAGTCACCGCACCCTGCGCCTGGCGGGGCGACCAGCTCTCCGCCACCCGAGAGTGGATCCACCACCTGAACGACGCACAGATCGACGAACTTGAGCAGGTTGGTCGGCGATTCGTGGCCGACGACCCGGACCTGCGCACCGTCACCGCCGCCGAATACCCGCTCCCGGTCACCGCCGGGGCGATCACCGAGTTCGGCCGGGCGATGGACACCGGCCGGGGCTTCGTCCTGGTACGAGGTCTACGAATGGACCGCTACGACGACGCTCTCGCCGCAGCGATCTTCTACCTGATGGGTCTGCATCTCGGCGTACCGATGCGGCAGAACGAACTCGGCGACCTCGTCGATCACGTGCTCGCCACCTCCGACAAGACCCTGCAGGACCGCAGCGCCCTACCGTCGCGCGTCCGGGACCGGCTGCCCTTCCACTCCGACAGCTCCGACGTGGTCGCCCTGATGTGCCTGCGCCCCGCGAAGGAAGGCGGCGCGAGCAGCCTGGTCAGCGGAGCCACCCTGTTCAACGAGGTGCTGCGTCGGCGCCCCGACCTGGCCCCACTGCTGCTGGAGCCGTGGTACTTCGACTGGCGTCGGCAGGACCCGGACGCGCCAGCCGACTGGTACACCTCGCCGATCGTCAGCTGGACCGAGGGCGTGTTCAGCATGTACGCGGGCAGCGGCATGATCAAGGCTGCCCAGGACTATCCGGATGTGCCGCCGTTGACCCCGAAGCAGCTTGAGGTGCTGACCCTGCTCGACGACATCAGCCAGGAGCCCGGCGTGGCCCTGGACATGGACTTCCAACCCGGTGACATCCAGTGGCTGCTGAACTATGCCGCGCTGCACTCGCGGACGGAGTTCGTCGACCACCCCGAGCCGGGGCGGCAACGCCACCTGCTCCGGCTGTGGCTCAAGCGGGAGACCAACCGCCCACTCGTGCCGAACTTCGGACGGCACGTGGTGATGGACCGTACCGAGACCCGGGACGACGCGACGTCGAGCGGGTCGGGACACTTCACGATCGCCAAGGCGGCGGTGCCCCGGCGAGACTGGGGCGTCTGATAGTCCCGGCAGCCCACTCCGGAGCTACTGCTTTCCGTCCGCCGGCAGGCGCTCCGGCAGCCCGAGCCGCGCGAACTGGTCGGCGCGGAAGGTGACGATCTCGGTGATCGCTCCGCCGGTGACCCGCAGGACGTCGATCGTCAGCGGCAGGTACGCCCCGTCCCCTTCCCGCCAGAGGTAGAACCCGATGGCGGGCTGCCGGTCCAGTCCTGCCGGTCGGCGGGCAGGTGGCCTCGCATGCCGGCGCGGGCCCGCTGCAGTGCGCTGTTCACGGAGTTGACCGAGTCCCCGAGCAGCTCGGCGACGTCCTTCGCCGACCAGTCGAGCACGTCTCGCGGAATCAGTACGGCCCGTGGACGCGGCGCGAGGTGCTGGACCGCGATCAGGTACGCCAGCTCGATCGTTTCCCGCGCGACAGCGACGGCCTCCGGCTCGTCGGCGTCATCTGCGGGCAGTTCGTCGAGCAGCCGGTCCGGGTACGGCTGCAGCCACGGCACCTCACCACCGGTGGCGGGCTCCGGACGGCGCTTGGCCAGCAGATCCAGGCAGGCATTGGTGGCGATCCGGTACAGCCAGGCCCGCACCGTCGACCGCCCCTCAAAGGTCTCCCGTCGCCGCCAGGCCCGCAGGAACGTCTCCTGCACCGTGTCCTCGGCGTCCTCGAACGACCCGAGCATCCGGCAGCCACATCTCCCTACCCATCACGTCATCCTTACGCCTCGTCGTGTCCTGTCGTAGGTGTGACGGGTGCGGGAGCGGAAACTCATCACCAGGGAGCCGACCGCAGCCGCAAGATCAGATAACGAAAATGCGGGAGTTCGTCGGCGTGTCACCCGAATTTTCGTCATCTGATCTTGGCGATCGGCTGGCATCCGGCACCGGCGGTGTCCGGTCAGACCGACAGGGGTGTGGCCACGCCGGGGGTGAGCCAGTGCAGGCTGCGCCGTACCGGCTCCGGGGCGGCGGTGAACGCGGCCTCGACCGCCGCGCGGCCCTCGGTGAAGTGGCCCCAGCCTTCGTAGTGCACCGGCACCACCGTGTTGGCCTGGACCAGGGTGCACAGCTCGACACCGTCGGCGGCGGTCATCGTGTACCGCAGCGGCCCGGTCAGACCGAACCGCACCGCCCCCAGATGCAGCACCATCGTGCCGACGGAGAGTCGGTCGGCCACCTGCCGTACCCCGGGGTAGAGGACCGTGTCCCCGGTGATCCACAGTACGCCGTACCGCTGACCAGGCCAGCGCAGCGCGAACCCGGTCACCTCACCCGCGACCGGGCGGCTCAGCGGCGGCCCGTGCCGACACGGCGTCGCGGTCACCTCGATCGTCGGGCGGCCCGGCGCAGTCAACTCGGTGCCACCCCACGGCGCCAGCCCGATAACCGAGCCGGTACTGACCACCGACGCGGAGCCGACCACCGCCGCGCGCCCGAGGGCGGCAGCGCCGAGGCGGCGGCTGCCGGCCGTCGTGGTGACGATCCGGTCGGCCGACGGCAGCAGCGCCCGGCCGGCGTCGTCGAGGTTGTCGGCGTGGTGGTCGTGGGTCAACAGGACCACGTCGATGTGGCCCAGCGTCTGCGCCGGCACCGCCGGGCCGGCCAGTTTGCGTGACGCCGTCCCCCAGCCGAACCGGTAGGTCCGGCCGGGGTCGTCGAACGTCGGATCGGTGAGGATCCGCCAACCGGCCACCTCGATCAGCGTGGTGGGACCGCCGATGTGGGTAATCCGGACATCGCTCACCGGGCGTGCCGCAGCGCCCAGTCGAGGACCTCGTCGGCGATGGCCTCCCAGCCCTTCTGGGCCGGCAGCAGATGGGCGTAGCCCTCGTACTCGATCCGCTCGGTGATGGTGTTCGACTTGTAGTGCTTGGCGTTGGACGCCTGGATCGCCGGCGGCATGATGTGGTCCTCGCTGCCGGAGACGAACAGCAGCGGCGCCCGGTTGTCGTTGTGGTAGTCGACCCAGGTGTCCTGGTGACCGGGCTGGAAGTTCGCCAGCACGCTGCCCCAGAGGATGCCGCCGCTGGCCGGGATGGCGTACCGCTGCCACAGCGCCCGGCCCTCCTCCTCGGTGAACGTGTTGGTGAAGGCGTACTGCCACTGCTCGAAGCTCAACGGCACCGCCTTGTGCCGGTTCGCCGGGCTCTTCAGCACCGGGAACGTCGACTTCACCTGCGACAGCGGCACCACCCGGACACCTTCGGTCGGTGCCGAGTTCATCGCCACCCCCGCCGCGCCGAAGCCGTGGTCGAGCAGGATCTGGGTGAACGCGCCGCCGGCCGAGTGGCCGATGATGATCGGCGGCTTCGCCAGCTCGCCGATGATCGCCTCGTAGTGGGCGATGATCTGCGGCACGGTGGACTGCAGGATCGGGGTCGGGTCGGCGTTGAGCGCCTCCACCTCCACCTCGTACCCGGGGTAGGCGGGGGCCAGGACCCGGAAGCCCTTGGCCTCGTAGTGGCTGATCCAGTGTTCCCAGCTGCGCGGGGTGACCCAGAATCCGTGGATCAGCACGATGGTGTCGGGTGCCATGTCAGGCGTCCTCTCCGGTCATGGTCAGCAGGTCGAGGTCAGGAGATCGAGGTCAGGAAGTCGAGCAGGTCCCGGCCGAGCTGCTCGGGATGGGTGTCGGTGATGCCGTGCGGCGCACCGGGGTAAACGAGCAGCCGGGCGTTTTTGACCCTGGCCGCCGATGCCTGCCCACCCACCGCGAACGGGACCACCTGGTCGTCGTCGCCGTGGATGACCAACGTGGGTACGTCGATCGCGTCCAGGTCGGGCCGGAAGTCGGTGGCCGAGAACGCGGCGATGCACTCGTACGCGTTGCGGTGCCCGGAGGCCATGCTCTGCAGCCAGAACGCGTCGCGGATGCCCTGCGACACGGCCGCGCCGGGCCGGTTGTTGCCGAAGAACGGCCCGTCGGCCAGGTCCCGGTAGGTCTGCGAGCGGTCGGCCAGCGACCCGGACCGGATGCCGTCGAACACCTCGACCGGTACGCCGCCCGGGTTGTCCGGCGTACGCAGCATCATCGGCGGCACCGCCGAGACGAGGACGACCTGGGCGACCCGGCCGGTGCCGTGCCGGCCCACGTACCGGGCCACCTCGCCGCCGCCGGTGGAGAAGCCGACCAGGGTGACGTCCCGCAGGTCCAGGGTGTCGATCAGAGTGGCCAGGTCGTCGGCGTAGGTGTCCATCTCGTTGCCGTCCCACGTCTGGGTCGACCTGCCGTGGCCGCGCCGGTCGTGGGCGATCACCCGGAACCCGTTCTCCGCCAGGAACAGCGCCTGGATCTGCCAGCTGTCGGAGTTGAGCGGCCAGCCGTGGCTGAGCACCACCGGGCGGCCCGTGCCGGGTCCCCAGTCCTTGTAGAAGATCTCGGCACCGTCGACGGTGGTCACGTACGGCATCAGGACACTCCCTTGATCGCGGCGAGGATGACGGTGGTGGTCGGGCCGGGCCTGGACACCAGAACGGCGTGCGATGCCGTGACCTCGGTGACGCGGGCACCGGCCCGCTGGGCCATGAACCGCTGGGCGGCGGCCGGGATGACCTGGTCGTCGGCGGCGACCAGCGTCCACGACGGAATCGTCGCCCAGGCGGGTGCGCCGGCGGGCTGGCCGAGGGTGGCCAGTTCCGCCGGGCGCTGGGTGGCGGCCATGATCGCGGCGGTGCCGGCCGGTACGTCGGCGGCGAACACCGAGCGGAACACCGACAGCTTGATGTAGCCGTCGGCGCCGCCCGGGTAGGGGCGGATGTCCAGGGCGGTCGGGTCGAGCCGGCTGCCGGGGAACTGGCCGGACAGGCCGCCGACGGTGTCACCGGCGTCCGGGGCGAACGCCGCGATGTAGACCAGCGCTTTCACGTCCGGGTCGCCGGTCGCGGCGGTGGTCATGACGAAACCGCCGTACGAGTGGCCGACCAGCACGATCGGGCCGTCGATGGTGTCCAGCACACTGCGCAGGTACGCCGCGTCGGAGTCGACGCCGCGCAGCGGGTTCGCCGGGGCGATCACCGGGTAGCCCTTGCGGTGCAGGTTGCGGGCGACGTCGGTCCAGCCGGACGCATCGGCGAACGCGCCGTGCACGAGCACGACGGTCGGCTTGGGGCCGTGCGGGCCACCGGCCAACGCGGCCGCACCGCTCACGGCGGCGGGCGCGCTCCCCGCCGCCGCACCGCTCACTCCGAGCAGTACGACTGCCGCCAGAGCCAGGCGTGACAACCGCCAGCTCCGCAGGAATCTGAACATCGAAACTCCTCACGACGCCGGCCACCCTCGGGCCGGCGATGCGAGCAATCTCGCACCGTCGCTGCTGCCGGGGTTTTCTGACGACGCACAGCACTTTCGCCACGTTGCACACTTCGGTGTCAGCCGGGCCGGTCGTCGCCGCGCACGGGCACCGGGGCGCGCCGATCCGCTGTGGACGCCGCCGCCACGAGCTGCCGGGGTGTCACGCCGAAGGTTTCGCGGAACTTGGTGGAGAAGAAGCTCGGGTTGGCGAAACCCCAGGCACGGGCGACGGCGGCGATCGAGGTGTACCGGCGGTGCGACGCGGTCAGATCGGTCCGGGCACCCTGCAGGCGCTGCTCGATGATCGACCGTTCCAGGCTCTGCCCCATCGCTTCGTACAGCTTGTACAGGGCGCGCAGCGAGATGGCGTTGGCCGCCGCGATCCGGGCCGGGGTCAGGTCGGGGTCCCGCAGGTTGTTACGGACGAACGCCTGGACCCGGGCCTGCATCGACGACTGCATCGTGTCCCTGAGCTGCCGGCCGTCGCCGGCCGCCGAGACCACCAGTGCCCGCATCAGCTCGGCGGACGCTGCCCCGAGCTCGGCCGCGCCGGGGCCGCCGGCCAGCTGCTCGGCCTGCGCGGTCACCCGGGCGACGTGGTCGCGGACCAGGTCGTAGAGCGGGCTGCGGCGCGGTTCACGGGCGGCGGCGTGGATCATGTCGCGGGGCAGGCCGAGCTGGTCGACGTCGACGTGCAGGGCGTACGAGGCACCCCCGCCCTTCCAGCCGTAGACGTACGGCAGGGACAGGTCGACCAGCATGAGGTCACGGGGGCCGTACAGCCGTTCCTCGCGGGCCCAGCTCAGGTGGTTGTCGGAGCGCATCGGCAGGGCCAGCACGATCGACGTCTCGGTGCTGGACCGGGATATCGCCGGGGTGCGGCGCAGCGTGGTGCCCGACGCGTCGATGTTGAAGACCTTCGCGGTGGCGAAGTCGGAGACCGTCATCTTCGCGTGGATCGCGGACGAGTCCTCGAACGTCGCCATGCTCGCGGAACAGTTCGTGCTCACCGTGGCCTGGAACGCCTCGGCGCGTTCGGCGGCCGGCAGTGACCGCGTGTCGAGAACGAGCATGGCACTCCTCATCCGAGCTCCGACAGCGGAAACGTAGCGTCGGAGCCCGGCTGCGCTGAGGGGCCCTGCGTGCACCGATTTTGCCCACAGTGCACGATCAGGGCGGGGCCGTCTCCTCGGCGGAGCGCCGCCACTCCCCCGGCGAGATGCCGTAGCGTGCCTTGAACCGGCGGGTGAAGTGGGTCGGGTCCCGGAACCCCCAGCGGTGGGCGATCACCGCGACCGGTCGGTGCCGGTTCTCCGGCCGGCGCAGGTCGTGCCACGCGTTCTGCAGCCGTTCGCTGATGATCCACTGTTCGAGGCTGATGTCGGCCTGCGCGCACACCTTGTACAGGTGTCGCAGCGAGACGTTGTGCGCGGCGGCGATGCGGCTGGGCGTGAGGTCCGGGTCGGCCAGGTGCTGCCGGACGTACGTGCGGACGCGGGTGAGCAGCGTTTCGGCGAGCACCTGGCTGGTCAGCCGATCGGTGTGGGCGGCCGACGCCAGCAGTGCCCGGGCCAGCTCGATGCTTGCCGTGGTGACCGACGCCGCCGCCGGGTCCGTCGTGATCCGAGCCGGATCCCGGACGAGGTTCGCGATGTGATCGGTGACCATGTCGTACAGCGGGCTGGCCCGCAGCCGGTGGATGGCCTGCCGGATGATGTCGATCGGCAGGCCGAGCTGGTCGCTGGGAATCTGGATGCAGCCGGCCGCGCCGTCGCCGGACCACGAGTAGTCGTACGGGCCGGACAGGTCGACGGCCAGCAGCTCGCCCGGCGGCACGACCTGCAGATGACGGTGCTGTTCGAGGTGGCCGTGGGCCTGCCGCTGGACGGACAGCGCGACTACCGGCATCGCGTCCTGCTTGGCCTGTTTGGCGGTACGAAGCAGTCGGATCCCGGAGGATCGGCTGATGAAGATGTTGGCGCCGCCAAGATCCCACAGCTCCATCCGGCAGTGGATGTCGCCATCGGGTTCCTCGTGGATGACGTGGCACGGTGCCGAGGCGTACATCATCGCCAGGTAGACGGCTTCGATGCGGTCCGGGGGCGGAACATCCGTGGTGTCGAGAACGTACGGCATCGAAGTCCGCTCTACTCGGTGCGCGCCTGCCCCGAATATAGGCCGCCGGACGAGTAGGATGAAAGTATGACCGTCAAGCTGAGTATCAGCGTTCCAGACGAGGTGGCCGCCTACCTTCAGCAGCAGGGCAACGTGTCCGCCGCCGTGACCGAGGCCGTCCGCCGGGTGCTGCCCGAGGCCCGACGTGCCCGTCAGCGCGCGGCCGCCCAGGCGTACGGCGAGTACCTACGGCAACGGACCGCCGAACAGAGCGCCGACGAGCGGGACCTGATCGAGGCCAGCAACGACGTCGCACTCCGCGACTCGCAGTGGTGAAACGCGGACAGATCTGGACACTTCTGCGCGGCGGCAGCCAGCACCGCGTACTGGTCATCAGCAACGACGAGTACAACGCCGTCGAGGAGCTGGCGGTCTGGGCACTCGTCGTCGTGCGCGACGTGCCACACCCCAACCAACTGGCGGTACGCCTGGGCGACGGCGACCCGCTCAGCGGCGCGTTCGTCCGGATCCACAGTGTCGTACAGATCCTCGACCGCAGCGCGTTGCGCGACAACCACGGGTTCGTCTCGCCCGCCACGATGCTCGCCGTGGAGGACGCGGTGCGGGAGTTCCTGGAGCTGCCCTGACATGCCAGAAGTCGAGCAGTCCGGGATGCGTAGCGCGGCGGCCCGCAACAATGCCGCCTGGTGCGCGGCGGTCTCCCGCTCGCACGGCTGTCCCGACACCGTCGACGACGCCGCCTGGTGCAGCGCCCGCCGGACACCGCCGTACTACCCCGACGCGGTCACCCTGCGGCCCGATGCGACGCCCGCAGACATCCTCGCCCGGATCGACACGACGCCACCGGGTTGCTCGGTCAAGGACAGCTTCGCCTCGCTCGACCTCGGCCCGTACGGCTTCGTCGAGCTGTTCACCGCCCAATGGATCCACCGGCAGGCGGGACTCCCCGCACCGGCAGAGCCCGCTCTGACGGTCCTGACGGTCCGGCAGGTCACCACCGCCGCCGAGCTGCACGACTGGCAGGCCGCCTGGCACGGCGAGGACACACCGGTCGACATCTTCCGACCGGCGCTGCTGCGCGAGCCGGCCATCGAGATCTTCTCGTTGCACGCCAGCGGCGACAGCGCGCTCGCTGGCGGCTTCGTCCTGACCTGCGCCGGTGACGTCGTCGGTCTGTCCAACCTGTTCGCTACTGACACCGACCACCAGTCCGGCCTCTGGGCAGCCGCCATCAACGAGGCAGCCGCCCACTTCCCCGGGCTGCCCCTCGTCGGCTACGAGCAGGGCGACGATCTCGCCCTCGCCCTCGCGCACGGCTTCGTCCCGATCGGCGCGCTGCGGATCTGGCTGCACCAGCCCGGCCAGCCATGATCACTTGACGAAAAACCGGCCGACACGCCGACACGATCCCAGCAGAGCATCAAGTGATCATGGTTGTGCCTAACCTCGGCCGGTTGCCAGACTGGTCCGGTGCCGGTCCCGCTCTGGCGAAACCGTGACTTCCTCCTACTGTGGAGCGGCCAGGTCGTATCGACGCTCGGCACCCGGATCAGCGGCCTCGCGTACCCGCTGCTCGTGCTGGCCGTCACCGGCTCACCGGCGCAGGCCGGCCTGGTGGCGGCCGCACAGGCCACCCCGTTCCTGATCTGGTTCCTGCCGGCGGGTGCCCTGGTCGACCGCTGGCCCCGCAAGCGGATCATGCTCGCCGCCGACGCCGGCCGGGCGGTGGCCCTGGCGTCGGTCGCGGTGGCCGTCGCGCTCGGACGGATCACGATCGGTCACCTCATCGTCGTGGCCTTCGTCGAGGGGACGCTGTACGTCTTCTTCCTGCTCGCCGAGACCGCCGCCCTGCCGCATGTGGTGCCGAAACCCCAACTGCCGACGGCGATCGCCCAGAACCAGGCCCGCGACCAGGGTGCCGACCTGGCCGGCCAGCCGTTGGGCGGGCTGCTGTTCGGGCTGGGCCACGCGGTGCCGTTCGCCGCCGACGCCGTGTCGTACCTGATCGGCCTGGCCCTGGTCGCCCCGATCCGGCGAAACCTGGAGGAGAAGCGGGCAGCGCAGCGCCGTCACCTGCTGGCGGAGATCTCCGAAGGCGTCCGCTGGCTGTGGCGTCAGCATCTCCTGCGCGCCCTCGTGGCGATCGCGTCGGCCGGCAACCTGGCCTTCAGCGCCCTCAGCCTGGCCGTCATCGTGCGCGCCACCGACCTCGGCGCATCCCCGACCGGCGTCGGTGTGCTGCTCGGCCTCTTCGGCGTGGGCGCGATCGCCGGTGCCCTGGTCGCCCCGCCGGTGCAGCGCCTCGTCGCCCCGAACGTGATCATGATCGGCGCGCTGTGGTGGTGGGTCGCGCAGATGGCGGCGTTGGCCCTGGCCCCGACCGTGTTCGCGCTGGGCGCGGTATACACCGTCGGCGCGCTGATGGGCCCGATCTTCAACACCACCAACGCCGCCTACCGCTACGCCCTGACCCCCGACCGCCTCCAGGGCCGGGTCAACGGCGCCTCCCGGATGATCGGCTGGGGCGCCCGCCCCGTTGGCGCCCTCATCGGCGGCATCTGCCTGGAAGCATTGGGTGCGGTGCCGACCTTCGCCGCCCTGGCGACGTGGCTCGCCATCGTCGCGACGGCATCGACGACGAGCCGGCAGATCAGGCAGGCCCCGAGACCGGAAACGCTTACCGAACAGCCCTGAAGCCAGGCCGTCAGCCAAACCAGGTCATCCCCTGGCCGTGTGGTCGGGTCCAGGCCAGTGGCCGGCCGTCCAGGGCAAGCACGTTGTGCAACGTGTCGTCCGGTGGCGGCGGCAACGCGTCGTGGCGCAGGATGTCCGGCCCCTCGTTCGCCACCCAGTGGCCGGGCAGGCCGCGTACCAGGTCGACGAGGACCGACCGGCGCGGAGCCGGCACGTGGTAGAGCACGGCGGTGTGGAACACCACCAGCGTCGCCTCCGACGGTGCCGACGCGGCCAGCGCCGGCAGGTCGTCGACCAGGTCGCCCCGGACCAGCAGCGGCGGATCGGCCGCCGCCACCGCCGCCGCGGCCGCCAGCCGGGCCCGCCGATGCTCCTGCTCCGGCCAGATCAACGCGTCCAGCCAGGCGACATCGGCGGCGTCGGTGACGTCCAGCGGGCTCAGGTCCAGCCCGGCCCGCCACACCACCTCCGGCCGGGTACGCGGCGGCGTCAGCCCGGCCGTCGCGCAGTCGAGCAGCGGCTCACCGTCCCCCACGGTCGGCCCGCCGTCGTAGCGGTAGGCGTACCGGTCCGGGTAGAGACACAGGCCCGCCGACGCGCCGACTTCGAGAAGCGCCAGCGGCTGCGGCAACGCCGCCAGCACCGGCAGCAGTACGGCGCACCGCCCGGCCTCGTTGGTCTGGGTGAGCCGGCGACGCATCTGCGCCTCGACCGCCGGCCAGCGCGCCACCGTGAAGTCGTGGAACGCGGCCGGGTCGTCGACCGGCCCGCCGAGCAGCCGGACCACGCCGAACAGCAGATTCGGCTGCCGGGTCGGTGGCGGCAACGAGTCCAGCAGAGCGAGGAGATCGTCGTCGCGGGCGACCGCGTACGCCAGCCGCTCGTAGCTGGGCGACACCCCGCGTGCCTGCCGGCGGGCGAAGTCGACGTACACGTCAGCGGTCCCCACCGCCAGATGATCACCCCGCCGGGGCGGTGCCGTCATCAGCCAGACCGCGAACGGGGAGCCGGATCACATCCGGCTCCCCGTGACACGTGTTCGATCAGCTGCAGCCGGAGGTGGAACCGCAGCCCTCACAGACGTAGCAGCTGCCGGCCGGGCGCATCTTCGTGCCGCAGGTGAAGCAGAGCGGCGCGTCGGCCGCCTTGCCGATCACCGCCTCCAGCAGCTCCGTCGACGAGTGCACCGACGCCGGAGCCGGCGTACTCGCGGCGGCCGGCTCGATCGCCGTACCGCTGCCGGAGTCGGCCGACGACGGTGCCTTCGCCTCCGGATGCTTCGGCTCGACCGGCGCGGACACCGCCATCTCCGACAGCTCCGACGCCGCGTTCTCCGCCTCCGCCTCGGCCCGCATCTGCGCGGTCCGCTCGGCGGCGGTGAAGATGCCCAGCTCGGCCCGCCGGTCGTACGGCAGGAAGTCCAACGCCAGGCGACGGAAGATGTAGTCCATCACCGACGCGGCCATCCGCACGTCCGGGTCGTCGGTCATGCCGGCCGGCTCGAAGCGCATGTTGGTGAACTTCGCGACGAACGTCTCCAGCGGTACGCCGTACTGCAGGCCGATCGAGATCGCCACCGAGAAGGCGTCCATCACCCCGGCGAGCGTCGAGCCCTGCTTCGACATCTTGAGGAAGACCTCGCCGAGGCCGTCGTCCGGGTACGACGAGGCGGTCAGGTAGCCCTCGGCACCGCCGACTGAGAACGACACCGTCTCCGACGGGCGCTTCTTCGGCAGCCGCTTGCGCACCGGGCGGTACTCGACGACCTTTTCGACGACCTTCTCGATCACCTTGGCCTGCTCGGCGGCGGCGGTCTCCTTGGCCTTGTCCGACTTGGCCGCCGACAGCGGCTGGCCCACCTTGCAGTTGTCCCGGTAGATCGCCAGCGCCTTGAGGCCCAGCTTCCAGCCCTCGAAGTAGATCCGCTCGACGTCGGCGACGGTCGCCGCCTCCGGCATGTTGACCGTCTTGGAGATCGCCCCGGAGATGAACGGCTGCACCGCCGCCATCATCCGCACGTGCCCCATCGGCGCGATCGACCGCTCCCCCATCGCACAGTCGAACACCGGGTAGTGCTCGGTGCGCAGGCTCGGCGCGTCGACCACGTGACCGTGGTCGGCGATGTGCTCGACGATTGCCTCGACCTGCTCCTCCGGGTAGCCGAGGCTGCGCAGCGCGCGCGGCACCGTCTGGTTGACGATCTGCATCGAGCCGCCGCCGACCAGTTTCTTGAATTTGACCAGCGCCAAATCCGGCTCGACGCCGGTGGTATCGCAATCCATCATCAAGCCTATTGTCCCAGTGGGCGCCAATACACTTGCCTGAGAATTGCGCCAGCCGTTTTTCTCGCCAATTTTGTTGCCCATTTCCCATTGCCGGGCGGCTTCGCGGGCCAGGGCGGTGGCGGTCGGGCCGGTCGGACGGATCTCGTCACTGGCGGCGGCGTGCTTGCGCATCACCCGCTTGTGGCCCTCGGCGTTGCGGGCGTAGCCGTCGTAGGCGCCGACCACACCGGCCAGCTCAGCCGAGCGGCGGTACGCCGTACCGGTCATCACCGAGGTGATGGCGGCGGCGTAGGACCGGCCGGCTTCCGAGTCGTACGGCAGGCCGGAGGCCATCAGCAGCGCACCGAGGTTGGCGTAGCCGATGCCGAGCTGCCGGTACGCCCGGGTGGTCTCGCCGATCTTCTGCGTCGGGAAGTCGGCGAAGCAGATGGAGATGTCCATCGCGGTGATGACGAACTCGACGGAGCGGACGAACTTCTCCACCTCGAAGCCGCCGTCGGCCCGCAGGAATTTCATCAGATTAAGCGACGCCAGATTGCACGACGAATTGTCAAGGTGCAGGTATTCCGAGCAGTTCCGGACGACCACGCCGTTGGCGATGTACGAGTGGTTGCGCGGCTCGGACAGGTTGTAGGTGGTCTCGAAACCGTCGAACTCGCGGCTGACCAACCTCGCCGTCTGATCCGTCCGGTAGAACCGGTGCTGTTCGAGCCAACCGGCCACCCGCTGGGCCTTGGCCTGGTGGTCGAACCCGATCCGGCTGGCGAACAGGCCGATGTTCTCCCCGCTGATCCGCAGGTCGTAGAGCTGCTTGCCGTGGTACTCGCGCTCGTCGCCACCGTTCGTGGTGTACCGGAAGGTGGTGTCACCGGCCTTGCGGGTGGCGTAGATCCGGCTGCCGATGCCGAACCCGCTCAGCAGACGCTGCGCCTCGCGGAGCAGTTCGATCGAGACCGCGCCGAGCCCGACGTAACGGGTGCCGTTGGCGGTTTCGGCGGCGCAGCCGTCCGCGTCGAACAGCCCGCGTAGGAAGGCGGCCTGGATCTCGGGCGGCGCCTCCAGCACCGACGACGGCAGCCGCTTGTCCACGGCGCGGGCGGTGCTCACGCCGAGTCCGGTCAGGAAGTCGACGACGGCAGTACGGTTGCTGCGCAGTTGCAGGGTGCCATTGGGCATCTGCACCGGATCGAATCGCAGGCCGACGATGCTTTCCAGCACCGTCTGGTGCCGCTGGACGATGGCCTCCGGGTCGGACTGGCTGTAGACCCAGCTGGCACCGGGTCCGTTGCCGCGTACGCCCGGGGTGCCTTCCCGGACTGAGCCGTCGCCGACCAGCCAGCCGAGCAGGTGGGCGAAGTCCTCGGTCCACTTCTCCGGCAGTCGGGACTCGCGTTGCCACTTGGTCGGCACGACGTCGCCGGGTGACACCCTGGCGTCCGCGCGCATGCGGAACTCCCAGGACGCGGCGGTCGCCGGGGTGGGCTGGTTGAGCGGCAGGATCTGGTCGTCCGGGGTGAGGTCCTTGGCCTCGACGTACCCCCGGTTGGTGGTCCAGATCCGGTGGTTCGGGGTGCAGCGCAGCACCATGCCGTTGCTGAACTCGAGCCGGGTGATCTCGTTCGTCCCGGTGATCATGACCGCTTCGGGGCTGGTCAGCACGACCTGGTCAGCGGGCGCATCCGGGTTGGTGGCGTCGTGGGTGTAGACGCCGAACGACTCGCCCTGGCGGCTCCGGTCCACTAGGGCGTCGAACCGGATCAGCCCCTTGTCGGTGTGGACCAGGGTGTCGCCGGTGAAGCAGGGGTTGGACGCGGTGATGCGTCCGCTCTCCGGGCAGGTGTGCCAGTCGTTGATCGTGTCGTCGTACTGCAGACCGGGGTCGGCGCATTCCCAGGCGGCCTGCGCGATGGTGCCGAACAGCTTCTTGGCGTCGACGGTGTCGATCACCGAGCCGTCGAGCCGGGCCCGCAGGTCGAAGTTGCCGCCGTCCTCGTACGCCCGCATGAACTCGTCGGAGACCCGGACCGAGTTGTTGGCGTTCTGGTACTGGACGCTGACGATGTCGGCACCGCCGAGGTCCATGTCGAACCCGGCGTCGCGCAACGCCCGGATCTTGTCCTCCTCGCGGGCCTTGGTCTGCACGAACTCCTCGATGTCGGGGTGGTCGACGTCGAGGATGACCATCTTGGCGGCCCGGCGGGTGGCGCCGCCGGACTTGATGGTGCCGGCCGAGGCGTCGGCGCCGCGCATGAAGCTGACCGGGCCGGAGGCGGTGCCGCCGCTGGACAGCAGTTCCTTGGAGGAGCGGATCCGGGACAGGTTCACCCCGGACCCGGAACCACCCTTGAAGATCAACCCTTCCTCTTTGTACCAATCGAGGATGGAATCCATCGAATCGTCGACGGCGAGGATGAAGCAGTTGTGCACTCGCAGGTTGTCGGAGAGGTACTCCCCCGACTCGGTCTGGATGTCGTAGACCTCCATCGCCCCGAGCGATTCGACCCGGTCGATGACGAGGCGTTTCGTCGCCTTGGCGGACCGGCCCACCTTGGCAAAGCTCTCCTCCAGCTTGCCGGACTTGCGGGCGTCGACGAACCCGATTTCCGCGGCGAAGGTGTCCCGGTCGCCGTGGTTCTGGATGCGCAACGACCAGGTGCCGTGCCGGTTCGGTCGCGGGTCGGCCTTGAAACCGACCCGGGCGAAGATCCCGAAGCGCAGCAGCAGCCGCTGCAGCCCGCGAATCAACCGCTCGCCGATCATGTCCACGCCGACCAAGGTGGACGCCTCACGCGCCGAGATATAGCCCTCTGCCTGGAAGATGCTCTTCAGATAGGCGGCGACGACCGGCAACGGCGCGGTGAACAGCGTTGCCGGCACCTCCATCTCGGTGCCCCGGGCAAGCAGGCCCCACTTTTCGATGAACGGGCGCAGGTTCTTCCCGTACAACCGGGTCCGCCGGCAGTCGAGGGTGACGTCCTGGGTGACGACGCGGCGTTCATGGCGGTGCGCGCCAGGGAAGACCTGGTCGATCGCGGCGACGACCCAGCTGAGTTCGTCGTCGTTGACGGTCATCGCCTCGATCGTCAGCGACCGGTTGGTGCCCTGATCGTACTGGCCGACGAAGCCGTCTGACTGCAGCCAACCGGCCAGCGCGGCCTCGTGGACGTCGCCGGGGTGGAACTCCGCCTCGCCGTCGCTGCCCCGCCGGTGCCATTCGAGAGTGTCGCCAGCGACCAAGGTGCCGGCTTCGACGAACCGACCGGTGCCCTCGCCGGTCGATTTCCAGACCAGGTGGTCTGCGGTGACGTCCAGGGTGTAGCCGGCTTTGGTGTGCAGGCGCAATACGTCCTTGATGCCATTGGCCTGGACCGCGAGAATTCGGGTCAGCCCGTGTGCGTCGTAGACCTTGGCTCCGACGGCGTTTTCCTCGACCAGCTTGCCGATCGGGACGAGGCCGGCCGGCGTGCTCACGAGCGAGTGGTACGGCTGGCACGCTGATACCTGCTGGGGGGAGGCGGTGCCGACGTTGAACCAGACCGGCGAGTTGAAGCTGAACACCTGGTGCAGCAGCATCCAGGTCAGCTCGTGCTCGAAGATCTCGGCGTCGCCCGGGGTGGCGAAGTAGCCGTGCTGCTCCCCCGCTGCCCGGTAGGTCTTCACCACCCGGTCGATCAGCTGCTTGAGCGACCATTCCCGCTGCGGGGTCCCCACCGCCCCACGGAAGTACTTGGTGGTGACGATGTTGGCCGCGTTGACGCTCCACGACTCCGGGAACTCCACGCCGCGCTGTTCGAAGTTGACCGTGCCGTCGCGCCAGTTGGTCATCACCACGTCGCGGCGCTGCCAGGTCACCTCGTCGTACGGGTGCACGCCCTCGGTGGTCCACACCCGCTCGATGGTCAGGCCAGCCGCGCCGGCCTTGGCCCGTACCCGCGCGTTGGAGCCCGCGGCCGAACCGGACTTGCCGTTGGCCGATCCGGCCTTGCCGTTGGCCTTCGCCGCGCCGTTGGCCGAGCCTGCCGCACCGTTGGCCTTGGCCGTGCCGCCGCTACCGCTACCGCCTGTCTTCGCGGTCACACCATCCCCCGCCATCTGATCGCCCCCTCAGGCTCTCGCGCAGCGTCGCGCCACGCGGTCGTTTCCGTCTTGCCGTTCAGCTTTTTCTCCGGCCGTACCCGCCGGGACCGGCGGTCGGCCGTACGCCTTGCTCTTCCCGAGTCGCGGCGGGCCGGTCAGCCGGGCCCGGCCCCGGCCGCCGCCGGGCTCGTCTCGGCCTCCCGTGCCCCGGCCGCGGCCCGTAGCGTCTCGATCTCGCGTTCGAAGTCGTCCAGCGAATCGAAGGACCGGTAGACGCTGGCGAACCGCAGGTACGCCACCTCGTCCAGCTCGCGCAGCGGCCCGAGGATCGCCAGCCCGACGTCGTGGCTGGGAATCTCGGCCGCGCCCTTGGCCCGGACGGTCTCCTCGACCTTCTGGGCCAGCAGGGCGATCGCGTCGTCGTCCACCGGTCGGCCCTGGCAGGCCTTGCGCACCCCGCCCATGATCTTGGAACGGCTGAACGGCTCGGTGACGCCGCTGCGTTTCACCACGGCGAGCACCGCCTCCTCGACGGTGGTGAACCGTTTGCCGCACTCCGGGCAGGACCGGCGGCGGCGGATGAGCTGGCCGTCGTCGGCTTCCCGCGAGTCGACCACGCGCGAGTCGGCGTGCCGGCAGTACGGGCAGCGCATGCCGATGTCCCTTCCGTCGAGTCGCGGGGTCGAAATGGGCGCGCAGTGGTCACCGCAGGTTGTCGCGGGTACGCGGGGCCGGCCTGCTGGAGACATTGCTCTCAGTCAGGAGACCCAACCTGTGGACAACTTACGCCCTTGTAACTACTAGATGTTGGGGTCGACGGTAGGCCGCAACCGGGGTCCGGTCAAGTTGACCGGCGCCCTTCGGCGCGTCGTCACTCTGCCAACACCGATCCCTGCCCGAGGGTTACCGCCCATGCCGCCACCGAAATCTGATCGAACGTGTGTACGATGGTTTTCTACCACAGATTCCGTCACGACCGACGCCGCGACGGCGCACCGGAACGACACACACCGACACGACACGGCATGCGCCGATGCGACACGCGACGACATCTCGTACAGATGTTTGAACCTGACCGGATCTCTGGTTACCGTCTTGGTCGACACCAATGGTGCCGATCAGGACGCGATCTGACGGCCGGGGAGAGGACGGATGTGTCGAGCGACGACAGGGCGGGCCCGCCTCAGCAGAGTAGCGGCAGCGGCGGCGCGACGACGGTCAACGCCGGTGCGTCGATACGTGGACGGCGGGGCAGCCGCTCCGGCGAGTCCCGGTTGCGCGCCGTGACGCCGGTGGTGAGCGCCTTCCCCGAGCCGGTCAACGGTGAGTTGACCGCCCGGCAGCGCCGGATCCTGGAATTCATCCGCAGCTGGGTGGACCGGCACGGCTACCCGCCGAGCGTGCGGGAGATCGGCGAGGCGGTCGGCCTGGTCTCCCCCTCCAGCGTCGCCTACCAGCTCAAGGAGCTTGAGCGCAAAGGCTTCCTCCGCCGGGATCCGAACCGCCCCCGGGCGGTCGACGTGCGTCCGCCGCACGACGCCGCCGACGACGAGGCCGAGCGGGCGCTGCGGCCGGCTCCGGCGTACGTGCCGATGCTGGGTCGGATCGCCGCCGGTGGGCCGATCCTGGCCGAGCAGGCGGTGGAGGACGTCTTCCCGCTGCCCCGCGAGCTGGTCGGCGAGGGTGAGGTGTTCATGCTGCAGGTCAAGGGCGATTCGATGATCGACGCGGCGATCTGCGACGGCGACTGGGTGGTGGTACGTCAGCAGCCGACCGCCGACTCCGGGGAGATCGTCGCCGCGATGATCGACGGCGAGGCAACGGTGAAGACCTACCGGCGGCGCGACGGGCACGTCTGGTTGATGCCGCACAACGCCGCGTTCGACCCGATCCCCGGTGACGAGGCCACCATCATGGGCCGGGTGGTAGCGGTGCTGCGTCGGGTCTGACCCGGCGCGCACCAGACCTCGGCAGGGCGCCAGCCGCAGGGTGTCAGCCGCGCCATTCGTCCGGGTGTTCGGGGGCGGACCGGCCGTAAACGCCGGGTTCCCGCTCGCTGCGGCCGGCGGGTGGGCGCGGCCCACTGCCGGCTCGTGGCTGGTCGTAGCGGTCGGCTGGGTAGCCGTCGCCCGGGTAGTCGCCGCCGAGATCCCAGGATCCGCCTGGGTCGCGTGCGTCCCCGCGCTCGCGTGATCGGCCGGAGTGCCCGGTCCCGCCGTAGACGCCGCCCGCGCCGGGCCGAGCCGGGGGCGCCGGTTTCGCTGCCCCGTACACCGCTCCGGAATCGACCCCGCCGGCCGGGCGGTAGCCGCCGGTGTCCGGCGGCGGTGCTGCGGCCCCGTAGACGCCGGCCCGGCCACCGGTGGCGGGCTTGGCTGCGCCGTACGTGCCGCCGTCGGCGGCGGGCGGTCTTGCCGCCGCCGCGCCGTAGACGCCGCCACCCGGCGCGGTGGACCCGGCGGCGGGTTTCGCCGCGCCGTAGACGCCGCCGGCTTTGCGGCCGGCCGGGGCCGGTCCGCCACCGGGCAGGGCACCGCTGCCCAGTGCCCCGCTGGCGTAGGCACCGCTGCCCAGCGAATCGCTGGCGTAGGCCGCCGCGCCGTCCCGGTCCCCCGGGTCGCGGTCGGACCGGTCCGGGTCGCGGCCGACGCGGCCCACGCCGCGTGCGCCGACCACCGCCGACCGGGCCGCCCGCGCCGACCGCCGGGCCCGGACGATGCCGAAGATGCCGAGCCCGACCAGCAGCGCGCCCAGCACACCGACCGCCGCGATCAGCAGGTTGATCTCCTGCAGGCTGATCCGGTTGAGCCAGGACGGTCCGTCCCGGTCACTGCCGCCACCGGCATCGTCGGCCTCCGCCGCGACCTCGGTGCTCGGGGTGTATCGCAGGATCTCCACCGGGGTCCCCTCGTCGAGGGCGGCGACGTCGGAGACGGTGAGGAAGGTGGTGCCGTCCGGGGAGTAGGCGATCGACTCGCCGAACGGGTCGGTGAGCGGGGTGGCCCGGGGGCGTTCGCTGGTGAGCGTCGCGACGATGTCGCCGTTGGCCGGCAGGTCCCACTCGAAGGCGTCGGCATAGGTGCGGACGGCGACCCGGCTACCGTCCGGGGAGCGGGCCGCGCCGGTGACGGTGAGCCGGCCGGCCGCGGCGAACAGGTTCGGGGTGCTGGTGGTGGGCAGTTCGAGTTCGCCGACCCGCTCCATCGGCACCGGGTCGTCGTTGTCGCTGCGAAGTTGTTCGACCGGGCGGTACAGGCCGGACGGGCCGGTCTCCTTGGTGATGATCAGCGGGGTGCCGTCGTTGGCGATCAGCAGCGCCTCGGCGTCGTGCGGGCCGTCCGGGTAGCTCACCCGGTGGATGACCGGTTGAGCGGAGCCGTCGATTGGCAGGGACCACAGCGCGATTCGTTCGCGACGCTCGTCGGCGGTCGGGTTGTCCCCGACATCGGCGATCCAGAGCGTCTGCCCGTCCGGGGAGATCGCCAGGTCCTCCGGGTCCAGCGGTGGTGTCGGGTACTGGACAGCGTTGGCGACGTCGCAGGACGAGTCGAGGAAGAACACCCGCTCGTTACTGTCGATCTCGGTGCTGTCGTTGACCACGACGTAGCCGTCGGCGGTGGCGACGAGACCGGAGAGCTCCCGAAGCCGCTCGTCGGTGATCTCGCAGACCGGCTCGCCCGGTGTCACCTGCTGGGCAGCGGGCGGGGACGGGTCCTGGGCGGGCAGGGCCATGGCGGGGCCGGCCGAAGCCAGGAGGTGGATCGTGAGTAGTCCGACGGCGATCGTGGCCGGGGTCAGGAGCCGACGCATCCGACGAGTGTCGCACGCCGGCCTCAGTCCGACTGTTACACCGTGATCAATCACGTGAAGTCTTCGGTGGATCACTGAGTTTGCGGGAAGAATGTCACTCGCCCGGAGTCAGGAACGGTTGGAGTTCGGCGGCGAGTGCCTCGTCGACGCGTGCCTGCAGCAGCGTACCGGCGGCGGTGTGCCGGGTACCGAGGACCTCACCCCGGTGGTGCACCCGGGACACCAGGTCACCCCGGTGGTACGGCAGCATCACGCTGACCTGGATGGCCGGTCGCGGCAGGCGCTGCTCGATCGCGGCGCGCAGGTCCTCGATGCCCCGGGCCTGCCGGGCGGAGACGAAGACCGCGTCGGGCCAGAGCCGTTTGAGCCGCAGCAACTCCTCCTCGCTGGCGGCGTCGATCTTGTTGACGACCAGCAACTCGGGGCGGCGGTCGGCGCCGACCTCGGCGAGCACCTCGCGGACCGCGCGAACCTGTTCCTCGGGGTCAGGATGGGCACCGTCGACCACGTGCACCACCAGGTCGGCCTCGGCGACCTCCTCCAGGGTGGAGCGGAACGCCTCGACGATCTGGTGCGGCAGGTGCCGAACGAAGCCGACGGTGTCCGACAGGGTGTAGACCCGGCCGTCGGCGGCGTGCGCCCGGCGGGTGGTCGGGTCGAGAGTGGCGAACAGCGCGTCCTCGACCAGCACCCCGGCACCGGTGATCCGGTTCAGCAGGCTGGACTTGCCGGCGTTGGTGTAGCCGGCGATCGCCACCGCCGGCACCGCGTTGCGGGTGCGCCGGGCGCGTTTGGTCTCGCGTACCGTCCGCATGCCTTTGATCTCCCGCCGCAGGCGGGCGATCCGGGTGCGGATCCGGCGCCGGTCGGTTTCCAGTTTGGTCTCACCGGGGCCACGCAGGCCGACGCCGCCGCCGGCGCCGCCGCCACGGCCGCTGCCGCCGGTCTGCCGGGACAGCGTTTCGCCCCAGCCGCGCAGCCGGGGCAGCAGGTACTCCAGCTGGGCCAGCTCGACCTGGGCCTTGCCCTCTTTGCTCTTGGCATGCTGGGCGAAGATGTCCAGGATCAGTGCGGTCCGGTCGATGACCTTGACCTTGACTTTCTGCTCCAGGTTGCGCAGCTGCGACGGGGAGAGCTCGCCGTCACAGATCACCGTGTCCGCGCCGGAAGCGAGCACCACGTCGCCGAGTTCGCCGACCTTGCCCCGGCCGACGTAGGTGGCCGGGTCGGGCCGGTCGCGGCGCTGGATCAGGCCCTCCAGCACCTGGGACCCGGCGGTCTCGGCGAGCGCGGCGAGCTCGGTGAGCGAGTTCTCCGCGTCGGTCACCGTCCCGCTCTCCCACACTCCCACCAGCACCACGCGCTCCAGCCGCAGCTGGCGGTACTCGACCTCGGTGATGTCGGCGAGTTCGGTGGAGAGCCCGGCGACGCGGCGCAGCGCGTGCCGGTCGGCCAGCTCCAGGTCGCCGACGGTGGTGTCGTCGTCCGTCGGCTCGATCGGACCGTCCGGGCCGGTTTGACCGTTGGGACCGGTTTCACCGTCCGGGTCGGCGGCGGTCGACAGGTGGAACGGCGGGTGAACCGTCTCCTCGGCACGATATGTACGCAAAAGCTGCCTCCTCAGGATTCGATCGTGACACGCCGACGGCCGCGCCGCACCTACATATCAGGACGCGGGCTGCCCGCACGGCCGGTAACTGGTCGGGTCGCGGCCGCGCGCCGGTCCGTTCGCAGCCGACGCCGGGCCGGGTGACCGCGCCGCGACCTGCGGCTGAACGGCTACGGCACGCCGTACGCGGGGCGGAGCGGGCACGGTGCGGATCACGCGCAAGAATGGTGCAGCGGCCCGGTCCGGCCGCCCCCACCAACGACGGAGGGATCCCGTGGCGACCACCCGCCTGCCCAGTGCCGGCTTCTCCATCACCATCCGGATCAGCATTCCCGCCGACGCGTCCGCGATCGGCCGGTTGACCACCTGCGTCGGCGATGCTGGTGCCATCGTCACCGCTCTCGACGTGGTCGACTCCGACCCGGTCAGCGTGGTGGTCGACCTGACCTGCGACACGGCCGACGCGGCGCACGCCGACGACGTGGTCAAGGAGCTCGAGGCGCTCGACGGCGTCGAGGTCCGCAAGGTGTCTGACCGGACGTTCCTGCTGCATCTGGGCGGCAAGATCGAGGTAGCCCCTAAGGTGTCGCTACGGAACCGGGACGAACTGTCCCGGGCGTACACGCCGGGGGTGGCGCGGGTATGTCTGGCGATCGCCGACAATCCGGCCGACGCGCGCCGGCTGACCATAAAGCGCAACACCGTGGCGGTGGTGACCGACGGTTCGGCAGTGCTCGGGCTGGGCAATCTCGGTCCGGCGGCCGCGCTGCCGGTGATGGAGGGCAAGGCGGCGCTGTTCAAGCGGTTCGGCGACGTCGACGCCTGGCCGGTGGTGCTGGACACCCAGGATCCGGACGAGATCGTCTCGATCGTACGGGCGATCGCCCCCGGCTACGGCGGGATCAACCTGGAGGACATCGCCGCGCCGCGCTGCTTCGAGATCGAGTCGAAGCTGCGGGAGCTGCTCGACATCCCGGTCTTCCACGACGACCAGCACGGCACGGCGATCTGCGTGCTGGCCGCGCTGACCAACGCGCTGCGGGTGGTCGGCAAGCAGCTCAGCGACGTACGGGTGGTGGTCTCCGGGGCGGGCGCGGCCGGCACCGCCATCATCAAGCTGCTGCTGCGTCAGGGCGTCGGGGACGTCATCGCCTACGACCGGCCGGGGGCGCTGCACCAGGGACTGAGCGGGTTGAACCCCACCTGGCAGTGGCTGGCCGAGCACACCAACTCGACCGGGTACACCGGGGATCTGCCCGGCGCGCTCCGCGGCGCGGACGTGTTCATCGGGGTGAGCGCGCCGAACCTGCTGACCGGCGACGACATCGCCGCCATGGCACCGGATTCGATCGTGTTCGCGTTGGCGAACCCGGACCCCGAGGTGGACCCGCGCGAGGCCCGCCGGCACGCGGCGGTGGTCGCGACGGGGCGTTCCGACCAGCCGAACCAGATCAACAACGTACTGGCGTTTCCGGGCGTGTTCCGGGGCATGCTCGACGCCCACGCGGAGTCGTTCACCGACGATATGGCGTTGGCGGCGGCGCGGGCCATCGCCGATGTGGTGGGTGAGGATCGGATCAACCCGACGGTGATCGTGCCGAGCGTGTTCGATCCCCGGGTGGCACCGGCGGTGGCCGCTGCGGTCCGAGCCGCGGCGCAGGCCTCGGACGCGGCCGCGCAGCCGGCCGTGGCCGAACAGCCGGCCGTGGCCACCGCCCCGGCCGGCGTGACCACCATCCAGCAACGGTCAGCGGCAGCCGACAACTGACCCTGGGCGGCTGGCGGTATCCGGACCGGGTTCTGGCGCGGTATCCGGACCGGGTTGGCACCAGCCGCGCGGCGCTCAGCGCCGCGAAGCGCGCAACACGGCGTGCGCCGACCGGACCAGGTCGGGGTCGGCGCCGTCGAGCCAGCACACCCGGGCGTCGCGGCGGAACCAGGAACGTTGCCGGCGGACGAACCGGCGGGTCGCCCTTACTGTTTCCGCTCGGGCCTGTTCGTCGTCGTACTCGCCGTCGAGCATCCGCAGCACCTGCTGGTAGCCGAGCGCCCGACTGGCCGTACGGCCGTCCCGCAGGCCCTGCCCGAGCAGCGCGCGGACCTCGTCCACCAGGCCCTGCTCCCACATCCGGTCCACCCGGCGGGCGATCCGCTCGTCGAGTGGCCCGGTGGGCAGATCGATTCCGAGTTGTACGGCGTCGTAGTACGGCACCGGCTCCGGCAGCGCGGCGGTGAACGGCCGCCCGGTCAGCTCGATCACCTCCAGCGCCCGGACGATCCGCCGCCCGTTGCCGGGCAGGATCGCGGCGGCGGCCGCCGGGTCGGCGGCGGCCAGCCGGGCGTGCAGCGGACCCGGGCCGGTCTCGGCGAGCTCGGCTTCGAGCCGGTCACGCAGCGCCGGGTCGGTGCCGGGGAAATCGAACTTCTCCAGCACCGCCCGCACGTACAGGCCGGAGCCGCCGACCAGCAGCGGCAGCCGTCCCCGGCGCAGGATGTCGTCGATGGCGGCGCGGGCCAGCCGCTGGTATTCGGCGACGCTGGCCGGCGCGGTGACCGGCCAGATGTCGAGCAGGTGGTGCGGTACGCCGGCCCGTTCGTCGACGGTGAGCTTGGCGGTGCCGATGTCCAGGCCCTGGTACAGCTGCATCGAGTCGGCGTTGACCACCTCGGCACCGAGTTGCTCGGCGAGGGTGATGCTCAGCGCGGACTTGCCGGCTGCGGTCGGGCCGATCACCGCCACCACCCGGTCCGGGCGGATGGTCGGTGGTCGGCGCGGCCCGGTACCGCGCCCGTTGGTCAGTTCCGGTCCCACGAGGCGACAAAGTACGCGACGCCGTACGGTGCGGCGTAGTAGGTGAGCCGGCCGGTCCAGTCGATCACATCGCCGGCCGCCGCACCGCCGTTCGTAGCGCCGGGGGTTTCGGTGCCGTCCGCAACAGTGCCGTCCGCGACGGTGCCGGCAGCCACCTGCCAGGCGGCCCGGCCGGCGACCCGCAGCGCACCGGCCAGGGCCGGGTCGAGACGGGCGAGGGTCCGGTGGTCGGCCGCGGCCAGGGCGGCGGCCACCTCGTCGTCGAAGGGTTCCGCCCGGTCGTCCTGGTAGCCGGGTGAGGAGATACCCCGGCAGGCGGAGCCGTCCCCCATCACCAGGGCCGCCCACGGCCGGACGGCGGTCCGGGGTCCCGCTGCGGCGGACCCGGCGAGCAGCCGCCCACGCCGTAGGCACTGTTCGGGTGGCGTACCGGCGGGGACCGCGACCATCTCGACCGCTGTACGGGCGGGGTCGACGCCGGAGCGGGTGAGCAACCACGCCGCGACGGTCAGGCTCAGCGGCAGGCGGCGGCCGGCACCGGTCGACGCGGTGCCGGGGGCCGGTGTGGCGTCAGGTGCGGCACCGGGCGGCGCCGCAGCCAAGGGTACGTCGACCGCCACCCCCCAGGGCCGGAAGCTGGCGGACAACGGTGGCCGCCAGACCCGCTCCATCGGATCGGGATCGGAGGACGGATCGGGATCGGAGGACGGATCGTCGGTGCCGATGACCACTATTCGCTCGGCGGGGCAGTCGACCAGTGACCGGACGGCGTCGGTGGCGGCGCGCCGCAGCTCGTCGAGCTCTGCGGCGGCCCCGCCGGCCAGTTCGGGAACGATCACCGGCGGGTGTGGGCAGAAGGCGACACGCAGCGGGGGCACGGCTTCCACGGTAACCCGTAGCCCTGTTGCGCCGCGCAGTCGACCGATCACCTTCAGTGTCGAAATTTGGCCCCTTTGGCACCGACTCGTGGGCCAACCACCGACAAGGACACCGTATGGTCACGGTCGGCGACAGGCGCTCGACGCCGGCAGGGTTGGACCTGTGACAATGCGCGGGGGAAACTTACCCGCAACCTAACTGCGCCGTGGCGGCGTCCATCGGGACATCTCGATCCTGCGACGCCGGGAGAACGAGGATGGGCACATGAGCGACTGGACTTCCTTCGGACGGGTTGATGCGGACGGCACGGTCTACGTCAAGACTGCCGAAGGAGAGCGCGCGGTCGGGTCCTGGCAGGCTGGAGCGCCGGAGGAAGGCCTGGCACACTTCGCCCGCCGGTTCGCCGACCTGGTCACCGAGGTCGATTTGACGGAGGCCCGGTTGCAGTCCGGCGCCGCCGACGCGACGCATTCGCTCAGCACGATCCGACGACTGCGCGGGTCACTGGCCGAGGCCCATGTGGTCGGCGATCTCGATTCGCTGGCCGACCGGCTGGACAAACTGGCGACCCTCGCCGAGGAGAAGGCGGCGCAGGCCAGAGCGGCCCGCGACGCTGCCCGCGCCGCCGCGCTGGCCCGCAAGACCGAGCTGGTGGTCGAGGCCGAGCAGCTCGCGGCCGAGTCCACCGGGTGGAAGAGCACCGGCGACCGGTTCCGGGAGATTCTCGACGAGTGGAAGACGATCCGTGGCGTCGACAAGAAGACCGACGGGGAGCTGTGGAAGCGGTTCGCCGCCGCCCGGGACGGGTTCACCCGTCGGCGGGGCGCGCACTTCGCCACCCTCGACGCGCAGCGCAAGCAGGCCCAGTCGGCCAAGAACGAGCTGGTCGCCGAGGCCGAGGCGCTGGCCGAGTCGACCGACTGGGCCAGCACCGCGAGCCGGCTCAAGGAGCTGATGGCAGAGTGGAAGGCTGCCCCACGCGCCTCGAAGGAGGCGGAGCAGAAGCTGTGGGAACGGTTCCGTTCGGCGCAGGACACCTTCTTCACCCGCCGCAGCGAGGTCTTCTCGGCCCGCGATGCCGAGCAGCGCGCCAATCTGGAGCGCAAGCAGGCGCTGCTGACCGAGCTGGAGGCCGTCGACATCGACGCGGATCCGCGTACCGCGCAGGCGAAGCTGCGCGAGGTGCAGGGCCAGTGGCACGACATCGGCCGGGTGCCACGCGAGGCGGCGGCGGGGCTGGACCGTCGACTGCGGGCGGTCGAGGACCGGGTACGGGAAACGATGGACTCGGCCTGGCGGCGTACCGAGCCGTCGGCGAATCCTCTGTTGACCCAGATGCGCGAGCAGGTCGCCGAGGCCGAGCAGCGGCTGGAGCGGGCCAGGGCGGCCGGTGACGCCAAGCGGATCCGCGAGGCGGAGAAGGCGCTCGCCGGCAAGCGGCAGTTCCTGGAGCTGGCGGAGAAGGCGGGATAGCCGGACGGTGCCGGAGCGGCGGACGTCCGCCGCTCCGGCACCGGACTCGGGTGACCGGGCCGCTGCGTGACGCGCAGCGGCCCGCGGTCGTCCGCGACCCATTGTCATCGAAGCGCTTCTATGATTTCCTGGCGGGACGGAGAACCGCTTCCCCGTCCCTTGTCGGAAGCGGGCCCCGTCACGTCAACCGGCGGGACCGCGTCGCCCGGTACGACGCACACCCGAGCCGCTCCGGGCACGGCTCGGCTACCGGCGTACGCGCCTGCTCTGTCGCTAGGAGTCCACAGTGCCCGCAACACGACGCAGACTGACCCTGGTCACTGCCGCAGTCACCACGATCGCGCTGACCGGCGCGGCAACCGCCATCGCCACCGCGGCGCACGCCGCCACCGGCTGCCGGGTCGACTACACCGTCGGCGCCCAGTGGCCAGGCGGTTTCACCGGCAACATCAGCATCACCAACCTCGGCGACCCGCTGTCCGGCTGGACCCTGCGCTGGAACTTCACCGCAGGCCAGCAGGTGGTCCAGGGGTGGAACGCCGAGCTGTCGCAGAGCGGCAGCACCGTGACCGCCGGCGACGCCGGCTGGAACGGCAACCTCGGCACCAACGCGAGCACGTCGATCGGCTTCAACGGATCGTGGAACAACTCGGCGAACCCGGCACCCGTCGACTTCACCCTCAACGGCGCGGCCTGCACCGGCGGCACCAATCCTGACCCGACCACCCCGCCACCGAACCCGACGACGCCGCCACCGGACCCGACCACGCCACCGCCCGGTCCGACCCCGACCGGCATCGTCGGCTGGGCCACCCACAACGGCGGCACCACCGGCGGCGGCAACGCCGGCACCACCACCGTCACCACCGCCGCCGCCCTCGAATCCGCCGTCGGCTCCTCCAGCGCCGCCGTCATCCGCGTCTCCGGCACCATCAACTGCTCCGGCATGCTCCGCGTCCGCTCCAACAAGACCATCCTCGGCGCCGGCACCTCCGCCACCATCTCCGGCTGCGGCCTCAACATCAACGGCGACCGCAACGTCATCATCCGCAACATCAACTTCCGCAACTGGAACGACGACGCCATCAACGTCCAGGAATCCGCCACCAACATCTGGATCGACCACAACAACTTCACCAACGGCTACGACGGCGCCGTCGACATCAAACGCGGCTCCGACTACATCACCGTCTCCTGGAACCGCATCTTCGGCCACGACAAGTCCATGCTCCTCGGCCACTCCGACAGCAACGCCGGCCAGGACGTCGGCCACCTGCGCGTCACCTACCACCACAACTGGTTCGACGGCTCCAACCAACGCCACCCCCGCGTCCGGTTCGGCAACCCCGTCCACGTCTTCAACAACTACTACGACGGCGTCACCGGCTACGGCGTCGCCTCCACCATGAACGCCGGTGTCCTCGTCGAAGGCAACTACTTCGAAAACACCGACGACCCCTACCACCTCGGCGAAGGCTCCTCCGGACCCGGCAGCCTCGTCGCCCGCAACAACCACTTCGTCAACTCCGGCAACGGACAGACCGGCGGCAGCGTCGCCGCCATCCCCTACGGCTACACACTGACCACACCCAGCCAGGTCAAATCCGTCGTCACCAACGGCGCCGGCACCGGCAAGATCGGTCTGTAGGTCGAATTGGGGCCGGCCGCCGGCCGTCGCGCGGCGGCCGGCCCGAGCCGCGTGGGGCAGGCCGGCCGGCGGGACGGATCAGGATCAGCGGTCGCAGGCCGAGGCGGTCAGCGGTGCCGGTGGCGGCGCGCCCACCGTCGGCAGACCGAGCAGCACCCCGGCGGTACGCGGCGTCTGTCCCGCCTCGTACGCGTCACCGGCCCGGGTCCGGCGGTGGGCGACCGGCTCGCCGTCGGCGTTGAGGTGGTGTGGTGCCGCGTAGCTGACGACCACCTCGACGAGGTCGCCGGGGCGGACGCGCCCGGCGAGCCGGCCGGCGTCGAAGTGCACCAGCCGGCCGTCCCTAGCCCGGCCGGACAGCCGCCCGGTCCGCCCGTCCTTACGGCCCTCGCCGACCGCGACCAGCACCTCGACGGTCTGGCCGAGCAGCCGACGGTTCTCCGCCCAGGTGATCTCCTCCAGGCAGGCGATCAGCCGGTCGTAGCGCTCCTGCACCACCGGTTTCGGCAGCTGGCCGGGCATGTCGGCGGCCGGCGTGCCGGGGCGTTTCGAGTACTGGAAGGTGAACGCCGAGGAGAACCGGGCGGCCCGTACCACGTCTAGGGTGCGTTCGAAGTCGGCGTCGGTCTCACCGGGGAAGCCGACGATGATGTCGGTGGTGATCGCCGCGTCGGGCATCGCCGCCCGTACCTTGTCGATGATGCCGAGGTAGCGGTCGGCGCGGTAGGAGCGGCGCATCGCCCGCAGCACGGCGTCCGAACCGGACTGCAGCGGCATGTGCAGCGAGTGGCAGACGTTGCCGGTCTCGGCCATCGCGGCGATCACGTCGTCGGTGAAGTCCTTCGGGTGCGGGCTGGTGAACCGGACCCGTTCCAGCCCGTCGATCCCGCCGCAGGCGCGCAGCAGTTTGCCGAACGCGAACCGGTCGCCGAACTCGACGCCGTAGGAGTTGACGTTCTGGCCGAGCAGGGTCACCTCCAGCACACCCTCGTCGACCAGGGCCCGCACCTCGGCGAGGACGTCGCCGGGCCGCCGGTCCTTCTCCCGGCCGCGCAGCGACGGCACGATGCAGAAGGTGCAGGTGTTGTTGCAACCGACGGAGATCGACACCCAGCCGGCGTAGGTCGACTCCCGCCGGGTCGGCAGGGTGGAGGGGAAGACCTCCAGCGATTCGAGGATCTCGACCTCGGCGGCGGAGTTGTGCCGGGCCCGGTCCAGCAGGGTCGGCAGCGCGCCGATGTTGTGCGTGCCGAAGACGACGTCGACCCAGGGGGCCCGGCGGACGATCTCGCCCCGGTCCTTCTGCGCGAGGCAGCCGCCGACCGCGATCTGCATCTGCGGCCGCTTCTCCTTGACCGGTCGCAGATGACCGAGGTTGCCGTACAGCCGGTTGTCGGCGTTCTCCCGCACCGCACAGGTGTTGAAGACGACGACGTCCGGATCGTCGGACTCCCCCGCCCGGACGTAGCCGGCCGATTCCAGCAGGCCGGAGATCCGTTCGGAGTCGTGCACGTTCATCTGGCAGCCGTAGGTGCGCACCTGATAGGTACGCGGGTGGCGGGCGTCTGCTGCGCTGGTAGTCATGACAACAGACAGCGTAGCCGGCCGCCCGCCGCCGGGATCACGCGGCGAGTGTCGGGGCCACCGAGTCGGGCCCCCACCGCGAGCCGCCGCAGAACAGCCCGGCACGGCAGGCGGGGTCGGTCAGGCTGCACAGCCGCAGGTTGCTGCGGCGGTCCCCGACGCTGGTCGGTTCGATGTCCAGGTGTACCGGGCGGACCGTGCCGTCCGGGGACACCAGCAGGTGGCGGGTCGCGTCCAGCGTGTCGTCGGCGAGTACGCAGCGACGTCCGGTCCGGCGGGCGAACGCGGCGAGCACCCGGTGCTCGGGCGGGTCGACCGGCGCGGCGTAGCAGTCGACGTTCACCGGAAAGTCCCCGGCCCCGTGCCAGACGTCGCAGAGCACCACGCCGTCCGGGAACCGCTCCGCGGGTACACCACCGAGCGTCACCACCGGACGGCCGATGATGGCCGCGAGGGTGGCTCGGATCTGGCCCGGGGCGAGCGGTCCGTCGACGGACCAGTTCCACAGCGTGGTGCAGAACGGTGCAATCGCCATACGATCATGTTGCCCGGACAGCCGACAGCACGTGGGGTGTGTTACCGCTCCGTGACCATTCGAGTTGCCTTCCGACACATCGCCCCGCCTAAAGTGGCGGGACGGACGTGAGGTGACCTCGACCGATCGTCACGACAAGGTCGGTGCATGGACAGGGACGGTGCATGACAGTGACAGCCAGTGAGCCGCTGATCGTGCTCAGCGGGGTCAACAAGTGGTTCGGTCCGCTGCACGTACTCGACGACGTCGACCTCTCGGTCGACCGTGGTGAAGTGGTGGTGGTGATCGGGCCGTCCGGCTCCGGCAAGTCCACACTGTGCCGCGCGATCAACCGTCTGGAGCCGATCAGCTCCGGGACCATCCTGTTCGACGGCCGGCCGCTGCCGGCGGAGGGCCGGGCCCTGGCCCGGCTGCGCAGCGAGGTCGGCATGGTGTTCCAGTCGTTCAACCTGTTCGCGCACCGGACGATCCTGGACAACGTGACGCTCGGCCCGGTGAAGGTACGCCGGGAAAAGGCGTCGGTGGTCCGGGAACGGGCGCTGCAGTTGCTCGACCGGGTCGGCATCGCCAACCAGGCGGACAAGTTCCCGGCCCAGCTCTCCGGCGGCCAGCAGCAGCGGGCGGCGATCGCCCGGGCGTTGGCGATGCAGCCCAAGGCGATGCTGTTCGACGAGCCGACCAGCGCGCTCGACCCGGAAATGGTCGGCGAGGTGCTGGACGTGATGACCTCGCTGGCCGCCGAGGGGATGA
This sequence comes from Solwaraspora sp. WMMD792, assembly GCF_029626105.1. Taxonomy (NCBI): domain Bacteria; kingdom Bacillati; phylum Actinomycetota; class Actinomycetes; order Micromonosporales; family Micromonosporaceae; genus Solwaraspora; species Solwaraspora sp. WMMD792. Next base: position 1,036,419 of record NZ_JARUBH010000009.1, on the reverse strand, counting down.
CGATGGTCGTCGTCACCCACGAGATGGGCTTCGCCCGGCACGCCGCGAACCGGGTCATCTTCATGGCCGACGGGCAGCTGGTCGAGGACGCCCCGCCGACCGAGTTCTTCACCAACCCGCGCAGCGACCGGGCGAAGGACTTCCTGTCGAAGATCCTCACCCACTGACATCCCGACCCACTGAACATCCCGCTCGGAGACGAGTTTCATCCACCGTGGAGCCGGCCACGACCCGGCGGGCTTCCCATCCTAAAGGAGAACACTGAGCAATGCGTATCTCACGCATGGCGGCGGTAGCCGCATCGGCCGCGTTGGCGGTGTCCATGGCGGCCTGTGGCGACAGCGGCGGGGACGGCACCGGCAGTGAGAACCCCGACGTGGCGACGCCGAGCTTCGAGGCCGGCACCACGATGGCCGAGCTGAGCGAGGCCGGCACGATCACCGTCGGCACCAAGTTCGACCAGCCCGGCTTCGGCCTGCTGGGCCTCGACGGCGAGCCGGCCGGCTTCGACGTCGAGATCGCCAAGCTGATCGCGGCCGAGCTGGGCATCGGCGCCGACGACATCGAGTACGTCGAGGCGCCGTCCGCGGTCCGCGAGGAGCTGCTGGAGCAGGACCGGGTCGACATCGTGGTGGCCACCTACACGATCAACCCCACCCGCAAGGAGCGGATCGACTTCGCCGGCCCGTACTACGTCGCCGGCCAGCACATCATGGTCCGCGTCGACGACGACTCGATCACCGGGCCGGAGTCGTTCGAGGCCGGGGACAAGAAGGTCTGCTCGGTGCAGGGTTCGACGCCGGCGGAGAACATCCAGGAGTACCTGGCCGACGCCGGCGAGCAGCTGGTGCTCTTCGACGTCTACGAGAAGTGCGTGGACGCGCTGCGCGGTGGTCAGGTCGACGCGGTCACCACGGACAACGTGATCCTGCTCGGCTTCATCGCCGACAACGAGGGCGATTTCAAGCTGGCCGGTGAGAAGTTCACCGACGAGCCGTACGGCATCGGGGTGAAGAAGGGCGACGACGCGTTCCGCGACTTCATCAACGACACCCTGGAGAAGATCTACGAGGACGGCTCGTACGCGCAGGCGTGGGAGTCCACCGCAGGTCAGTTCGACGACAACACCCCGACCGGTCCGGCGGTCGACCGCTACTGACCGTCGACGGTCGCACCTGATCGATCCCGGCCGGCCCGGCGCAGTCAGCTCCGGGCCGGCCGGTCGCCCAGGCGGACGGTTCGCAGAAGGGTCTTTCGTGTGAGAGTGCTCGTCGACCACTTCGACGTGTTCGTCGGAGGTTTCTGGCTCACCCTGCAGCTGTGTGTGCTGTCCGCGACCGGCGCCCTGCTGATCGGCACGTTGGTCGCGATCCTACGGATCTCGCCGGTGCCGCCGCTGCGCTGGCTCGGCGGGGCGTACGTGACGGTGCTGCGCAACGTGCCGCTGACCGTCGTGATGTTCTTCTCGGCCTTCGGGTTGCCGGCGCTCGGGTCGAACGCCGACTTCCTGCGGATCCCCGGGCTGAGCACCGTGTTCAGCCGGCTCGGCATCGACCTGCCGTACTTTCGGTTCGCGATCATCGCACTGAGCGTCTACACCGGCGCGTTCGTCTGTGAGGCGATCCGCAGCGGGATCAACGCGGTGCCACCGGGTCAGGCGGAGGCCGCCCGCGCGATCGGCCTGACCTTCACCCAGAACCTCCGGTACGTGGTCCTCCCCCAGGCGTGGAAGGCCGCGGTCGTCCCGCTGGGCAGCGTCATCATCGCCATGATCAAGAATTCGGCGCTGGCCGGCTTCTTCGGGGTGGTCGGTGACCTGTCCAACTCGGCGCAGAACCTGACCAGCGCCCTCGGCGAGCCGATCATCCCGGTCTTCGTCGGCATCTCGATCGGCTTCCTGATCATGACCGTGCCGCTCGGGCTGCTGCTCGACCGGGTCGAGGCCCGCCGGGCGGTGGCCAGATGACCGCCCGGATCCCCGTTAGCGCTGCAGCCGTCACCGGAGGAACCGCACCATGAGCCAGCAGCAGAGCGTGCTGTACGACGCCCCCGGACCTCGGGCCAGGCGGGTCACGCTGATCGTCAGTGTGCTGTCGGCTCTCGCCGCCGTCACCGCCGGCTACTTCCTGGTCTACCGGCCGCTGGCCGAACGCGAGCAGTTCACCATGGACAAGTGGGGTCCGCTGATCGACCCCGGCAATGAGGTGTTCGGTCAGGTCTGGACACTGCTCGGCGAGGGGGTCACCGCCACGCTGACCGCCGCCGGCCTGGCGATCGTGCTGTCGTTGCTGTTCGGCACCGCGCTGGCGGTGCTGCGGATTCAGCTGAAGGCGTTGCTGCGCCGCCGGTTCACCGGGCTGGCCACCTCCTTCGCGCTGGCGCTGCGGGCGCTGAGCTGGCTGCTGAACCTGGTGACCCGGTTCTGCGTCGAGGTGTTCCGCGGCCTGCCGGTGGTGATCACCATTTTCTTCGTCGCCCGGGGCCTGCCGGACCTCGGCCTGGAGATCGTCCTCCCGTTCGGCCACGAGATGCTGCCGTACCTGGTGCTGGGTCTGACCATCTACAACGGCGTGGTGATCGCCGAGATCCTGCGCTCCGGCATGGAGGGTCTGCCGTCGGGGCAGCGCGAGTCGGCCGCCGCGATCGGGCTGACGTCGTTCCAGACCACCCGGATGATCCTGCTGCCGCAGGCGTTCCGGATCATGCTGCCGGCTCTGATCAGCCAGCTGATCGTGGTGCTCAAGGACACCTCGTTGGGCTTCATCATCGGCTACCAGGAGACGCTGCTGGTCGGCCGGACGATCATCCAGAACCTGCGTAACCCGATCCAGGTGTACCTGGTGATCGGGGTGCTCTTCATCGCGGTCAACTACGCGCTGTCCAAGCTCGCCGAGTCGGTGCAGCGGCGGCTGGCTCAGGGCCGGCGGACCAGCACCGCGGCCCAGCCGCCGACGCCACCGCCGGCGTCGACGTTGGCCGGCCAGCAGACCGCCGCCGGCACCGGCGGCAGCGCCACCGGCACGGCTACGTCGGACAACAGCTGACCGGACGGCCCGCCCGTTGACCGGCCGTCCGGCCGGTCAACGGGCGATCTCGGTGACCCGGGACTCGCGGACCACGGTCACCCGGATCTGCCCCGGGTAGGTCAGCTCCTCCTCGATCTGCTTGGCCACGTCACGGGCCAGCACCGCGGCACCGATGTCGTCCACGTCGTCCGGCTTGACCATCACCCGGATCTCCCGGCCGGCCTGCATGGCGAAGACCTTCTCCACCCCGATCTTGCCGGCGGCGATCTCCTCGATGCGCTCCAGCCGCTTGACGTACGCCTCCAGGCTTTCCCGCCGCGCGCCGGGACGACCACCGGAGCACGCGTCGGAGGCCTGGGTGAGCACCGCCTCGACGGTCTGCGGCGGCACCTCGTTGTGGTGCGCCTCGATGGCGTGCACCACCTCTTCGGATTCGCCGTACTTGCGGGCCAGGTCGGCGCCGATCAGCGCATGACTGCCCTCGACCTCGTGGGTGAGCGCCTTGCCGATGTCGTGCAGGAAAGCGCACCGCTTGATCAGCGGGACGTCCAGACGCAGCTCGGCGGCCATCACCCCGGCGATGTGCGCGGTCTCCACCAGATGCTTGAGCACGTTCTGGCCGTACGAGGTCCGGTAGCGCAGCCGGCCCAGCAGGGTGGCCAGCTCAGGGTGGATCTCGGTGATACCGACGTCGACGAGCGCCTCCTCGGCCGCCCGGTGGCACAACTGCTCCACCTCCTGCCGGGCGGTCTCGAAGACCTCCTCGATCCGGTGCGGATGGATCCGGCCGTCGAGCACCAGCTTCTCCAGGGTGAGCCGGCCGGTCTCCCGGCGTACCGGGTCGAAGCAGGACAGCAGGACCGCCTCGGGTGTGTCGTCGATGATCAGGTTGACCCCGGTGACGGATTCGAACGCCCGGATGTTGCGGCCTTCCCGCCCGATGATCCGGCCCTTCATCTCGTCGCCGGGCAGATGCAGGACGCTGACCACGCTCTCCGCGGTCTGTTCGCTGGCGACCCGCTGGATCGCGTCCACCACGATGTGCCGGGCCCGCTGGTCGGCGGTGTTGCGGGCGTCGGCCTCGATGTCGCGGACCAGGATCGCCGCCTCCCGTTTGGCCTGGCCCTCGATCGCCTCGACGAGCTCACCCCGGGCCGCCTCGGCGGTCAGCCCGGCGACCCGTTCCAGCTCGCGCTGCCATCGCTCCTCGGCGGCCGCCAGGTCCGCTTCCCGGGCGGCCAGGGCTGCCTTGCGCTCGGCGAGTTCGGCGGCGGTGGCGGTCAACCGGCGGTCCCGCTCGGCGACCCGGTCGGCTTCCTCGGCGTGCTGACGTTCCCGCTCGTCCATCCGCTGGCCGCGCCGGTCCAGCTCGGCGGACTGCTCCTTGACGGTCCGGGAGAGCATCGCGATCTCCCGTTCGCCGCTGCGCCGGGCCGCTGCCCGGACCTGCTCGGCCTCGGTCTCGGCCTGCCGGTGGGCCCGCTCCAGGATGGTGTCCGCCTCGGCCCGGGCGGCGTCGAGCACCCGACGGGCCTCGGCCCGGGCGGCGGTCGCTTCGGCCTTGGCGGCGGCGGCGTCGGTACGGGCCGCAGCGGCGGCGGCCTTGGCCTGCTCGACGGCGGAGGACGCCTCGTCGGCCGCGGTACGCAGCGCGGCGAGGGAGCGTTCCTGCCGGTCGCGGGCGGCGATGAAAGCCGGGTCCTCCTCGACCGGCGTCGCGGCCGCCGGTGTGGTGAGCCGGCGCAGCGCGCGGGTGCCGAGCGCGAGGCCGGCGAGCACCAGGCCGGCGAGCACGAGGACCGCAGCGAAGAGCATCCACTCCAGCCCGGTCATGCCGACCCTCCGGGCCTACCGACACTCGCGTGTCCCGCCGGCTTCCTGCGCTGCGCCACGACCGCCTCCAGTCCGCCGTCGGCCTTCCCGGAGGCTTCTCGCTCCGGCCGGCCACGGCTATGGGAACGCCCGACCGTGGCGGCTGACCAACGACCAGACAGCACCCACGTGGGTGCGGACACGACCACGGCGAAACGGCCGTTGTGCGTGCTGTCGCCGCCGGACCGGCCTGTCCGGTTGCGGCATGTCTGGCTACTGAACTGCTGCTGCGAAGTGATGCCGTACTGTTATGCGATCTATGTTGTGCGGTTAGCCTGCGACGGGTCGGTTGTTCGTCTGTAACGCGAGGCTAGGTCGCGAGGGGCCGTTCGGTCAAGAAGTCATGATCAGACCGACAACGGAACGTAGGGCATCGGCGCGCTCACAGGCAGCATATCGCGCTCAGGACGCGTCGGGATGAGTCGGAAATTTGGCACATCCCGCAGGGGATGGCGTCCCGTCAGGTGGACCAGGGCTGCTCAGCATCCGGGTCGGGAACCTCGCCGATCAGTGCCTCTGCATCCACCGTGTCGGTGAACTCGGCCGCCTCGGCGGACCGGGCGGCCAACGCCTCCCGGACCACCGGCACGGCCACCCCCGCCGAGTAGCCCTTGCGGGCGAGCATCGCGACCAACCGCCGGAACACCACGTCCGGAGCACCCCGGGCGGTACGCAGCTTGCGCTCGACGAGCTCCGCCGCGGTGGCCCGCTCGGTCGACTCGTCCAGCCCGTCCAGCGCGTCCCGGGCGATCTGCGGATCCACGCCACGCTGACGCAGCTCGGCGGCGAGGTTGCGCCGGGCCAGCCCTCGGCCGTGGTGCCGGCTGGTCACCCAGGCCTGGGCGAACGACGCGTCGTCGATCATCCCAACCTCGTCGTACCGGTCGAGGACCGACCTGGCCGTGGCCTCGGAAATGCCGCGTCGCCGCAGCACGGCGGCGAGCTCCGCCCGGGTCCGGGGGCGGACGGCGAGCTGCCGCAGACAGATGTCGCGGGCCTGCTGCGCCTCGTCCACCGGCTGCCGGCCGGCGGCAGCGGACCCGGTGACATGGTCGGCGGACCCGGCCGCCTCGGCGGAGCGGCCGGCACGGGAGGCGCGGGGACGGGGCGGAGCCGCATCCCAGCCCCGGCCCGTCCGTGCGCCGCGTCGTCGCCCAGCCATCCGGATCAGAAGTCGACCGGCGGCAACTCAGGCCCGCCGGCCTCGTCGGCACCGAGCGCACCGACGCCGAGCTTCTCCAGGATCTTCTTCTCGATCTCAGCCGCCACGTCCGGGTTCTCCCGGAGGAACTCCCGAGCCTTCTCCTTGCCCTGGCCGAGCTGGTCGCCCTCGTAGGTGTACCAGGCGCCGGACTTGCGGATGATCGACTGCTCGACGCCGACGTCGATCAGCGAACCCTCCCGGGAGATGCCCTTGCCGTACATGATGTCGAACTCGGCCTGCTTGAACGGCGCAGAGACCTTGTTCTTGACGACCTTGACCCGGGTCCGGTTGCCGACCACGTCGGTGCCGTCCTTGAGGCTCTCGATCCGTCGCACGTCGAGCCGCACCGAGGCGTAGAACTTCAGCGCCCGGCCACCGGTGGTGGTCTCCGGCGAGCCGAACATCACGCCGATCTTCTCCCGCAGCTGGTTGATGAAGATCGCGGTGGTGCCGGTGCTGTTCAGCACACCGGTGATCTTGCGCAGCGCCTGGCTCATCAGCCGGGCCTGCAGACCGACGTGGCTGTCCCCCATCTCGCCCTCGATCTCGGCACGGGGCACCAGGGCCGCGACCGAGTCGATCACGATGATGTCCAGCGCGCCGGAGCGGATCAGCATGTCGGCGATCTCCAGCGCCTGCTCACCGGTGTCCGGCTGGGAGACCAGCATGGCGTCGGTGTCCACGCCGAGCGCCCTGGCGTAATCCGGGTCGAGCGCGTGCTCGGCGTCGATGAACGCCGCGATGCCGCCGGAACGCTGGGCGTTGGCCACCGCGTGCAGGGCGACCGTGGTCTTACCGCTGCTCTCCGGGCCGTAGACCTCGACCACCCGGCCCCGGGGCAGGCCACCGACGCCGAGTGCCACGTCGAGCGCGATGGAGCCGGTGGGGATCACCGCGGTCTGGATCACCGGCCGCTCACCCAGCCGCATCACCGAGCCCTTGCCGAACTGTTTGTCGATCTGAGCCAGCGCCAGATCGAGCGCCTTTTCCTTGTCTGGCACTGCCGCCATTGCTGCCACCCCTACGTTCGCCGACTTCCCAGGCGTCCTGGCCGAGCTTCTCGTCACCCGGGTCACGCTAGGCGCTGGGTCCGACAGAAAACAGCCGACGGGCCGCAACCTGTGGATGAGCGCCTAGCTGTGGACAATAGCCGAACAGATGTACGAGTGGAAAACCAGACACGCCCACGAATTTCACCACTCAAAGCAGCCATTCGACCGCACAGAGTAGATGCGGCTACGCGGACCTACGCCCGTCGAGCAGAGGTACAACCGTCAAGTAGAGGTACGACCAAGCGGAGGTACGACCGGCCGGCCAGCGACGCACTCAGGCCGACTCCCGGACACCCGAGATGCTTTCCAGGTTTGATGCCACAGGTGCATCCTGATGCACCTGTGGCATCAAACCGAACCAGCACCCCGCAACCAGTACGGTGACACGATGCGCATCGACTGAGGCGTTCCGTAATCGACAGATCGAGGATCCCAGCTCGACCGGCACTCGCCGTCCGCTCACGCAACCGGCGCGGGAGTCAGCACAACCGGCCGGGAACCCGGTCGGGATACGCGGCGCAGACCGCCCGCCAGACCACCGCCGTCTCCTCACCCGCCGCGAGCGCCTGCGCGATGGTGCGCCCACCCAACTGGGCCAGCACCTGATCGGTGGCGATGCTGCGGGCGTACGCCGGCCCGAACGCCTCGTCCAACCGGCCCCAGAAGTCCGTCAACCGCATCCCTGCCTCCTTACTGCTTCGACGGAGCCGGCACCGGGCGCAGCACCAACCCCAGCAGCGGCACCGTGGCCAGCGCCGACAGCAACGTCAGGACGCCGTAACCGGACAGCCCGACGATGATCCCGCTGACCGCGCCGGCGGATGCGCCGGCCAGCCCCATCACCAGGTCCGACAGGCCTTGCACCGACGGACGGACGTCGACCGGCACCGACTCCGACAGCAGGGTCGAGCCCGCGACCATGGTGCCCGACCAGCCGAGCCCGAGCAGCACCAGCCCGATCACCAGGCGTACCGGGTCGTGGCCGGCGGTGCCCGCCACGGCGCACGCGGCCAGCAGCAGCCCGACCCCACCGACGATCACCGGCCGACGACCGGCCCGGTCGGTGAGCCAACCTACCACCGGCGACAGCGCGTACATCCCGGCGATGTGCAGGCTCAGCACCAGCCCGACGGTGCGCAGCAGGTCGTCGCCGGAGTGCCCCATCCCGATGTGGACCGGCGTCATCGCCATCACCCCCACCATCACCAGGTGGCCGACAGCGACAGCGCAGACCCCTAGCCGGGCGGCGGGTCGGGCCATGACCACCGCGAACGCCGCCCGCAGGCCTCGGCCGGACCCGGCCCGCAGACCCCGGCCGGACCGCACCGGGGCGGTCGCCGCGGCGGGGCCGGCGATCCGCCGGGCGGTCAGCAACGGATCCGGTCGCAGCAACACCAGCACCAGCAGCGCGGCCAGCAGGAACGCCAGCGTGCTGACGGCGAACGGACCGGCCAGCGGCGGCAGCCCGACCCCACTGGCCGACCGGTCGGCCAGCCCGGCAAGGTTGGGGGCGGTCACCGCGCCGACCGTGGTCGCCCAGACCACCAGCGACAGTTGCCGGCCCCGACGACGCGGCTCGGCGAGGTCGACCGCCGCGTACCGGGCCTGGAGCCCGGCGGTCGTCGCGCCGCCGAACAGGACCATGCCGACGAACAGCAGCGGCACCCAGCGCACCGCCGCGGCGGCCACCACCAGCACCGCCCCGGTCGCACCCGTCAGGTAGGCGAAGACCAGGCCGGGTCGGCGGCCGTGCCCGTTCATGATCCGGACCACGGGTACGGCGAGCAGCGCCCCGCCGACCACCGCGGCGCTCTGCGCCAGGCCGGAGACGGTCACCCCGCCAAGCTCGGCGGCGAGCAGGCCACCGACCGAGATCCCGATGGTGACGCCTACGCCGCCGATCATCTGGGTACCGGCGAGCAGCCGCAGCGTACGGCGTTGGATGCGGGTGACGTCACCAGGTGGCGGCGGATCGGTCACCGATGGCGGTGCGGTGAGTGCGGTCATCGGCGTACCGCCGGGGTCGGACTGCCGCGACCGGCGAGCAGTCCGCGGACTACGCCGAGGTCGGTGACCAGCCCTCGGTAGGCGATCTGCTGGTCGTCGGCGCGCAGCACCGCCGAGGGATGGATGGTGGCCACCAGTTGCGCCGGGCCCACCGGGAACTCCTCGGGCCGCTCGGCCGAGGCCGGCCACGGCAGCGGTACGCCACGCGAGCGGGTCACCCGGAACGCCGGGCCGAGCAGCGCCCGGGCCGCGGTCGCGCCGAGCACCACGACGACCTCCGGGCGCAGCATCGCGAACTCGGCGACCAGCCAGGGCCGGCAGGCCACGATGTGCACCCGGTCCGGGGTCTGGTGGATCCGTCGACCGCCGCGCGACACGAAGCGGAAGTGCTTCACCGCGTTGGTCAGATAGATCTGATCGACCGGAATGCCGGCGTCGTCCACCGCCCGGCGCAGCAGCCGGCCGGCCGGGCCGACGAACGGCAGACCCTGGCGGTCCTCGACGTCCCCGGGCTGCTCGCCGACCATCACCACCCGGGCATCGGGGTTGCCCCGACCGAAGACCACCTGGCTGGCAGGCTGATGCAGCTCGCATCCCCGGCAACCGGGGGCGGCAGCGCGCAGGTCGGCGAGGCTACGGGCACCGGTGGGGACGTACCCATCGGCTCCGACGGTGGTTTCGTGCGCGGTCACGGCTCCTTCCTACCCGGTTGCGAGTTGACCGGTGCGCCTGGGTCGACCGGTCCGGGTACGGCCCGCGTACCTCACCTGCCGACCCCGGCAAGTCCCGCTGGACGCAGTGCGTCGCGTACCGCCGCAGCGAGCTCGCCGGCCCGGTCCTCGTCGAGACCGCTGACGGTGATCCTGATACCCGGCGCGCTGCGTAGCCGGTGGCGGGCTCCGGCCGAGACGGTGAATCCGGCTGTCTGCAGCGCGGTCACTACGTGGGTCTCGTCCGTCACCGGCACCCAGACGTTGAGCCCGCTGCCGCCGTGGCTGGCCACGCCGTGGCCGGCGAGCGCGGCCCGAAGCGCCTCCCGGCGGCGCTGGTAGGCCTGGCCAGCCTCGGTCACCGAGGCGGAGACCGAGGGGTCGCGCCACAACTGTCCGAGCAGCCGCTGCAGGACCGTGGAGACCCAGCCGGAACCGATACGCATTCGACCGGCAACCCGGCTCAGTGTGGTCTCGTCGCCGGTCAACAGCGCTATCCGCAGGTCCGGGCCGTACGGCTTGCTGGCGGAGCGGACAAACGCCCATCGGGATGTCGCGCCGGCCAGCACGTGCGGTGGGCCGTCGGAGAGCTCGGCGGCGTGGTCGTCCTCGATGAGCAGCACGTCGTCGGTCTCGCGCAGCAGCCGTCGCAGCCGGTCGGCCCGGTCGGCGTCCAGGGCGGCGCCGGTCGGGTTCTGCGCCCGGGTGGTGACCACGATGGCGGACACACCGGCGGACAGCGCCGCCCGCAGGCCGGGTTCGGTGGGGCCACGGTCGTCCACCGGCAGCGGCACCGGGGTGAGGCCCAGTGCCGCGATCAGGTCCAGCAGGTTGGCCCAGCCGGGGTCCTCCACCGCGACCCGGTCGCCAGGGCGCAGATTGCTGGTGAGCAGGCGTTCAATCCCGTCCAGCGCGCCACTGGTGACGGTGAGACCGGCAGCCGGCAGGCCGTCGTCGGCCAACCGGACCGCAGCGAGCGCGGCGAGGTCGGGCAGCAGGCCGGCGTCGGCGTAACCCTGCCCGGACGAGGTGTCGGCCAACTGCCGGGCGACCGCGGCGAGATGTGTCGCCAGCGGCGGCAACAGCCGTGGATCCGGCTCGCCGGTGGACAGGTCCAGGGTGCCCGGCGGGGCCGGCGCGGACGGACCGGGCCGGGTCACGGCGACCGGTGGGCGGGCGCGGATCCGGGTGCCCCGTCGGCCGTCGGTGTCGACGATCCCCCGCTGGCGCAGCGCCTGGTACGCCTTGGCGACGGTGGCCGGGCTGACCTCGAGGGCGTCGGCGAGCGCACGCACCGCCGGCAGCAGGGCGCCAGGTGCCAACGCACCGGTGCGGACACCGGTCTCGACGCTGGCCGAGATCTCGGTCGCGGTCGCACCGGTCGGCTGATACTGTTCTGACACAATAACCGAATTGTACTAGCACAATCTCGGGAGATCAAATGTACCCCGCCACCGCCCGCACCACCGCCGCACGACGCCCCAGCCGGGTCACCTACCAGCGCACCGAGGCGCACCGCATCCTCGACGAGGCGTACCACTGCTGCCTGGCGTTCGTCGCCGACGGTGCGCCCCGGGCACTGCCCACCCTGCACGTACGCGTCGACGAGACCCTGTACCTGCACGGCTCCACCGCGAGCACCCCCCTGTTGGCCGCCCGCGACCCACAAGGGCTCGCCGTCTGTGTGGCCGTCACCCTGCTCGACGGCCTGGTCTACGCCCGCGCCCAGGCGCACCACAGCGCCAACTACCGGTCAGTCGTCGTGCACGGCACCGCCCGGCTGGTCAGCGACCCGGCCGACAAGCGGCGGGCACTCGACGCCCTGATCGACAAGGCGGCACCGGGCCGGGCCGCGGACAGCCGGCCACCGACGAGCCGGGAACTCGCGCAGACAGCGGTGCTCGCCGTCGCTCTCGACGAGGTGTCGGTCAAGGCCCGCACCGGTGACCCCGTCGACGAGCCGGCCGACCTCGCGCTGCCGTACTGGGCCGGGGTGCTGCCGTTGCGCACCGTCGCCGACCCGCCGCAATCCGCCGCCGGAGTCACCTCGGCGGCGCCGAGCTACCTCACCGCCGCAGCCCCGGTGGCGGCCACCGCCCCGGCACACCCGGACACGGTGCCGCAGCGCACACCTTGACCAGCCGAATATCTCTCGCCCGACCGCTGGTCCAGGTAGCAGGATGTCCCCCATGCTGGGCATCACCGACATCTGGACGTACGTTCTGGGCACCGTGGCGATCGTCCTGCTGCCCGGGCCGAACTCGTTGTTCGTCCTGTCCACCGCCGCCCGACGCGGCGTGCGGCACGGCTACCGGGCGGCCGGCGGCGTCTTCCTCGGCGACACGGTGCTGATGGTGCTCTCCGCAGCCGGGGTCGCCTCCCTGCTCAAGACCCATCCGGCGATGTTCACCGTGATCAAGTACGCCGGGGCGGCCTACCTCGGCTATGTCGGTGTCACCATGTTCCGTGGTGCCTGGCGGCGCTGGCGGCGGCGCGACGACCCGGCCGCGCCCCGGTTGGTGGACGCCGCCGAGCCGGCGGCGGTGCGCCACCCGTTCCGGCGGGCGACGGTGATCAGCCTGCTGAACCCGAAGGCGATCCTGTTCTTCGTGTCATTCTTCATCCAGTTCGTCGACCCGGCGTACCCGTACCCGGCGCTGTCGTTCCTGCTGCTCGGCGCGATCGCTCAGCTGTTCAGCGTCATCTACCTGACCGTGCTGATCTTCACCGGGACGTACCTGGCGATGCAGTTCCGGCAGCGGCGCCGGCTCGCCGCGACGGTCACCAGCGGGGTGGGCGCTCTGTTCCTCGGCTTCGGGATCAAGCTGGCCACCGCCAGCGCCGGAGCGGCCTGACCGCCGGAGCATGACCGCCGGAACAGCCTGACCGTAGGAACAGCCTGACCGCCGGGCGGCCAACCGCCACCGGCGGCGCGCTGGTCAGCGCATCCGCCGGCCTCTCGGTACGGTGTCGGTCTCGTCGTCGAACTCGCCGATGACCTCCTCCAGCAGGTCCTCCAACGCCACGAAACCGATCGGCCGGTCGGCCCCGGCACCGTTGGTGACCAGCGCCAGCTGGACCTGGTCGGCGCGCATCGCCGCCACCGCCTCGGTGACGGTGGCCGTCGCCGGCAGCAGGAACGGCCGGCTCATCAGCGATTCGGCGGTCGGCGCGCCGTCGCAGGTGTTCGCCCGCACCGCGTCGCGTACGTGCACGATGCCGATCAGATCGCCGGCCTCCCCGCAGACCACCAGACGGGACCGGCCGCTGCCCCGGGACAGCTCCTCCACCCGCTCGGCGGTGTCCGTCCGGGCCACCGCGACGACCTGGTCCACCGGCTGCATCACGTCCCGGACGGTGGTGCGCTCCAGCTGGAGCATCTTGGCCAGCAGTTCGTGCTGGTCCGGCGGCAGCAGGCCGTGCTCCCGCGACTGTTCCAGCAGGATGCGCAGCTCGTCCGGGCCGTGCACCTGGGCGAGCTGGTCCTGCGGTTCGACCCGGAACGCCCGCAGCACGGCATTGGCGATCGCGTTCAACCCGGACAGGACCGGCCGGGACACCCGGGCGAACGCCCGGAACGGCAGCGCCAGCAGCAGTGCCGACCGCTCCGGGTGGGTGATCGCCCACGACTTCGGTGCCATCTCGCCGACCACCAGGTGCAGGAAGACCACCAGGGCGAGGGCGAACAGGAACGCGACCAGGTGACTGGCCGCGTACGGCAGACCGGCCCGTTCCAACAGCGGCGCCATCAGCCGCTCCACCGCCGGCTCGGCCAACGCGCCCAGGCCGAGGGTGCAGACGGTGATGCCCAACTGCGCCCCGGCGAGCATCAGCGACAGCTCGCGGGAGCCGTCCAGCGCCGCCCGGGCCGCCCGCGAGCCGCCCGCCGCGGCCTGTTCCAGGCGGTACCGCTTGCTCGCCACCAGGGCGAACTCCGCGGCCACGAAGAACCCGTTCAGGGCGAGCAGCACCAGTGAGGTCAGCAACGCCCACCCGGTGCTCACCCGATCACCTCCAGCCGTACCGAGTCGGGCACGTGCCGGTCGACGGAGATCACGTGCAGTACGGCCCGCCGGGCCGGATGGTGGCCGTTGCCGGCGGTCATCTCGTCCAGGCTGATCGAGATCTGGTCGCCAACCTCCGGCACCCGGCCCAGTTCCCGCATGACCAGGCCGGAGAGGGTGTCGTACTCGGGGGCGGTCGGCAGCTCGACACCGGTGGTGTCGGCGACCTCGTCGATTCGCCAGCGGGCCGGCACCAGCCAGGAGCCGTCCGGCTGGCGGGCCGGGGCCGGCTCCGGCGGGTCGTCCTCGTCCCGGATCGGGCCGACCAGCTCCTCGGCGATGTCCTCCAGGGTGATCACCCCGGCGAAGCCGCCGTACTCGTCGACCACGCAGGCCAGCTGCCGGTGCCCCTTACGCAGCCGGTCCAGCACCGCCGGCAGCGGCAGGGTCTCGGGCACCAGCAGCGGGGGGACCATCACCGCCGCGACCGTCGTCACCGCCCGTCGCGACGGCGGTACGGTGAGCACGTCCGCGATGCTGGCGATGCCGACCAGGTCGTCGACGCCGTCCGAGCCGTGCACCGGGAACCGGGAGTGCCCGGTGTCCAGCAGCTCGACCAGCCCGGTCAGCGGCGCGTCGACCCGTACCGTGTGCACGTCGACCCGCGGCACCATGGCCTCGCCGGCGGTCAGCTGCCGGAAGTGCAGCCCTCGGTCGAGCAGCGTGGACATCGCCGAGTCGAGGTGCCCCTCCTGGCGGGACTCGGCGATGATCTGGCCGAGGTCCTCGGCGGTGGCGCCACTGGGCAGCTCCTCGATCGGCTCGATGCCGACCCGCCGTAGCAACCGGTTCGCCGCGATGTCGAACATCCGGATCAGTGGTCCGGCGACGGCCAGGTAGATCAGGGTCGACCGGCTGAGCGCCCGGGCCAACGTCTCGGCCCGGGCGAGGGCGAGGTTCTTGGGGGCCAGCTCGCCGAGGACCATCTGCACCACGGTCGAGATGATCAGCGCCAGCCCGACCGAGATGGTCAGGCTGGCGGCCGGCGGAACACCGACCCCACCGAGCAGCTCGGACAGTCCGGCGCCGAGGTACGGCTCGGCGACGTAGCCGACCAGCAACGCGGTGACCGTGATCCCCAACTGGGCGCCGGAGAGCATGAACGACAGCCGGCTGGTCACCCGCAACGCCCGGGCGGCGGCCGGGTCGCCCCGGTCGGCCAGGGTCCGCAGCCGACCCCGGTCGACGGCGACGTAGCCGAACTCCTGGGCGACGAAGTACCCGGTCGCGACCGTCAACACGGTGATCAGAAAGAGACCGAAGACGATCAGCACCGGGGGCTCAGCGCTCCGGCGACCGGCGGCCGGAATGTCGGCAGCCGGGTGCTACCCGGCTGGCTACTGCTGCCCTCCTGGGCAGGAGCGTCGGTCATGGCCGGATTATATAGTGGCCCGCCGCTGCCCACCGGTTCCGTCGCCGCCGGTGCCGTCGACCGCCATTCCGTCCGCCTCGTCGGTGACCAGCAGGTCGCGCCGGACCAGATCGGCCCGGTAGGCAGCCCGGCCGATGATGTGGGCCGCGACCGGCGCGGTCGCCATCTGGAAGACCGCCACCATCAGCAGAGTGGCCAGTTCGGTGCCGCTCTGCAGCCGCAGCGCCAGCCCACTGAGGACCAGTAGCAGGCCGAGAACCTGCGGCTTGGTCGCCGCGTGTATCCGGGCGGCGACGTCGGGGAAGCGCAGCAGACCGATGCTGGCCGCCAGGCTGAGCAGCGCGCCGCCGATCAGCAGCGTGCCGGACAGTACGGTCAGCACCCCGTTCACCGTTGCTCCCGTTCGGCGGCGGCGACCGCGGGCGGGCGGGCGGCGACGAACCGGACGATGCTGACCGAGCCCACGAACCCGAGCAGGGACAGCACCACGAGCACCGGCAGGGTGGTGGCGTGCCGGTTGACCGCCGCCTCGGCGGCGAGCCCACCGACGATGATGGCGATCAGCACCTCGGCGGCCACCACCCGGTCGAGCAGTGTCGGACCACGGATGATCCGCCCGACGGTCAGCAGGGCCGCCACGGCCAACAGGACGGTCACCACAACGGCTACGAAGGTCATCGATTCTCTCCGTTCCCTGGGCGGGGATCGTCTTCGGAAAGGGGATGGTCGGCCGGGCGAGGATCGTCGAGATGCCGTACGTCGTCCGCCGAGCCGACGGCGCGGACGATCCGCTCCTCCAACGCCAGCACCTTCCGCCGGGCCCGCTCGACGTCACGGTGATCGACGACGTCGAGCACGTGAACGTAGAGGGTGCCGCTGGCCGGGTCGGCCTCGACGATGAGGCTGCCCGGGATCAACGACAACGCCTCCGCGGTGAGGGTCAGGTTCAGGTCCGTCCGGACCCGTAGCCGCACCGCGATGACCGCGCTGCGCGGCGTGTGCCCGAACCGGACGGCGGTCCAGGCCACCTGCGCGCTCGCGGTGAACAGGTCGACGACGAACCGGATGAGGAAGCGCAGCACAGCCAGCGGCCGGATCCGGCCCTCGAAGGCGACCGGCGGCAGTGGGAAGACGGTGACCACCACCAGCGCGACGACCGTCCCGCCGAGCAGGTTGCCGACGGAGAACCGCCCGTAGAACAGGTTCCACAGCACCACCAGAGCGGCGACCGCGACGATCTGGGTACGCCAGCGCGCGGCCCTGGACACCGGACTCATCGGGCTCCTCCCGGCGGGAAGACCGCGTCGACGTACGGCGTCCGGCTCACCAGGTTGGCCGCCGCCTCGGTGCCGATCTGGAACAACGGTCCGGCCAGCACGGTCAGCGCCAGACCGAGCAGCACCAGTGCGGTGGTCGCGCCGACCAGCAGGGGCGGCATCGGTTCCACCGAACCCGGGCCGTCGGCGGCGAGCGGGGTGGAGGCCGAGTCGGTGGACGGCACCCGGACACCGGACACCGCCCGGGTCGCGGACGGCGTCGTCGCCGGCTGGGTGGCCGCAGCAGGTGCCGGTGCCGCAGCAGTCGCCGGTACCGTAGCCGGACCGCCCGCTGTGGCCTGCGGGGCGGTCTTGCGCCAGAAGGCGAGATTCCACACCCGGGTCACCGTGTACAGGGTGAGCAGGCTGGTCAGCACGGCACCGGCGACGACCGCCCAGACCAGCGGGCCGCCGTCGGCGACTCCGGCCTGCAGCAACCCGAGCTTGCCGAGGAACCCGGAGAACGGTGGTATGCCGGCCAGATTCAACGCCGGCAGAAAGAACAGTGCGGCGAGCAGCGGCGCGGCCCGGGCCAGTCCGCCGAGACGTTCCAGGTTGGTGCTGCCGCCCCGACGCTCCACCAGTCCGGTCGCCAGGAACAGCGTGGTCTGGACGGTGATGTGGTGCACCACGTAGAAGATCGCCGCCGCCAGTCCGGCGGCGGTGCCGAGCGCGATCCCGAACAGCATGTAGCCGATGTGACTGACCAGGGTGAACGAGAGCAGCCGCTTGATGTCCGACTGCGCGACGGCACCGAGGATGCCGACCACCATGGTCAGCAGCGCGACCACCAGCAGCAGGTCGCGGGTGCGTCCGCCGGGGAACAGCAACGTCTCGGTACGGATGATCGCGTAGACGCCGACCTTCGTCAGCAGACCGGCGAAGACGGCGGTGACCGGAGCCGGCGCGGTCGGGTAGCTGTCCGGCAGCCAGGCCGACAGCGGGAACACCGCGGCCTTGATGCCGAACGCGAGGAGCAGCATCAGCTGCAGCACCAGCCGCAGGTCGTCGGGGAGTCCGTCGAGCCGGTCGGCCAGCTGCGCCAGGTTCACCGTGCCGGTGGCGGCGTAGACCAGCCCGATCGCGGTGAGGAAGATGACCGAGGAGAGGATGCTGACCACGACGTACGTCGTGCCGGCCCGGATCCGTACCTCGGTGCCGCCGAGGGTGAGCAGCACGTAGCTGGCACCGAGCAGGATCTCGAACCCGACGTACAGGTTGAACAGGTCGCCGGAGAGGAACGCGTTGGTCACTCCGGCGGTGAGAATCAGGTACGTCGGGTGGTAGATCGCCACCGGTGTGCTCTCCCGGCCGTCAGCGCGGCCTTCACCGATCGAATACAGCAGTACGCAGAGCGTCACCGCGGTGGAGACCACCAGCATCAGGGTGGCGAGCTGGTCGGCGACCAGCACGATACCCAGCGGCACCGGCCAGCCACCCACCCGTACCACCTGGGGTCCCTCGATGTGGGCGGTGATCAACAGGGCGAGCGCGACGCCGAAGGTGACGGTGAGGGCGGCGACGCTGGTGGTCCGCTGGGCACGCGGATGCCGGGCCAGCACCAGGGTGATCCCCGCGCCGAGCAGCGGCACGATCACCGGCAACGGCACCAGGAAACTCACGGGTCGCTCCGATCGAGATCGCCGGCGCGGGCCGGGGCGGTACGGGGGGCACCGATCGCGTCGATCGGGTCGGTGTCGTGGTCGTCGCTGTCCTCGGCGTCGTCCTCGGCGTTAGGTCCCTGGTCGGCGAGGGCGCGCTGCACGATGAGCCGGTCCTCCAGGTCGTCCTGGACCTCGTCGTGGCCGAAGAGCAGCCAACTGCGGTACGCCATGGCGAGCAGGAACGCGGTGAGCCCGAGCGTGATCACGATCGCGGTGAGGATGAGCGCCTGCGGCAGCGGGTCGCTCATCTCCTCGTCGGCGGTCACCTCGGCGATGGGTGCCCCGCCGGGCCGCCCACCCAGCAGGATCAGCAGGTTCGCCCCGTTGCCGAGCAGGACCACCCCGAGCACCACCCGGGTGAGACTGCGTTCCAGCAACAGGGTGACGCCGGCGGCGAAGAGCACCCCGACGGTCAGGACGAGCACGATGTTGGGCGGCATGTCAGCTCCTTCCTCCGGCGACCCGGTCGAGCCTGCCCTGCGGGGTGTCGTCCACCTCGACGTCCGGTTCGGCGGACCGCGCGATCTGCCGGTCGACCTCGGCACCGAGGCTGCGCAGGATGTCCAGGACCAGACCCACCACGATCAGGTAGACGCCCACGTCGAAGAAGAGCGAGGTGACCAGGTGGACGTCGCCGATCACCGGCAGGTGCAGGTCCACGATGGCGCTCTGCAGCACGTCGGCGCCGACCAGGATCGGGCTCAGCCCGGCCCCGATCGCCAGGAACAGACCGACGCCCAGCACCAACCCGGCGTCCACCGGTGCCGCCTCGTTGAGTTCGTGGCGGCCACCGGCGAGATAGCGCACCGCCAGCGCCAGCCCGGCCACCAGCCCGCCGGCGAACCCGCCACCGGGCGCGTTGTGGCCGGAGAAGAGCAGGAATATCGAGTAGACCAGGATG
The DNA here is from genome assembly GCF_029626105.1 of Solwaraspora sp. WMMD792. NCBI lineage: Bacteria > Bacillati > Actinomycetota > Actinomycetes > Micromonosporales > Micromonosporaceae > Solwaraspora > Solwaraspora sp. WMMD792. The sequence goes on along the minus strand of NZ_JARUBH010000009.1, from coordinate 1,017,231 downwards.
GCGTGGAACAGCAGCCGGGTGACGACCTCGAAGATGATCGACCGGCCCCGCGGGGTCTGGGTCGCGCCGCCCCGTAGCCAGATCCGCTGGCGCCGGGACCGGGCCGGCGGGGACGGGCCGCCCGGCCGACCACCGTGGCCGGCCGCGGTCGCGGCGCCGACCCGGCGTGGGCCCGGACCGGTACGCGGCCGCAGGAACACCAGGCTGGCCACGCCGGTCGCCGTGACGACCAGCACCGAGATCTCCCCCATGGTGTCCCAGGCCCGGATGTCGACCAGCGTCACGTTCACCACGTTGCGCCCGCCGCCGTACTCCACCGCCTGTTCGGGGTAGGCCGCCGAGACGGGTGCCGCGTCCCGGTTGCCGACCGCCGCCATCGCCATGCCGGACATCACCACGCCGACGACGACGCCGAGGGCGATCCGCGCGTACCGGCTGGAACGCAGTGGACGTTCCGAGAAGTAGATCGGCAGCCGACGGACCACCAGGACGAACACCACGATGGTGATCGTCTCGACGAGGAACTGGGTGAGCGCCAGGTCGGGTGCGCCGTGCAGGACGAACATCAACGCGGTGCAGTACCCGGTCACTCCGGCCAGGATGACGGCCTTCAGTCGGCGTTGCGCCCGGACCGTGGCGATCGCGGCGACCACCAGGACAGCGGCCACCGCGATCTGCACCGGCGTGTCGTACCAGCGCCACTGCCCGGTCCACGGCCGGGTCACCAGCAACGCTCCACCGGGCACGGTGACCAGCACCAGCAGGATGATGCCGAGGTACTGCGGCAGCGATCCGCGCTGGGTGGCACCGGTGACCTCCACCGAGATCCGGTCCAGCAGGTGGGTCGCCTGGGCGTAACTGGTCGCCCCGTCGGTCGGCGCCCGCAGCCGCCGCTGCACGGCGGCCACCCGTTCCCGGGCCAGGAACAGCGCGGCGCCGCCGACGAGCGCGACCAGGGACAGCCCGAGCGCGGGGGTGAACCCGTGCCACAGCGCCAGGTGGTAGTCACCCGGACCGAACAGCCCGGCGTACGGGGTGAGCACCGTGTCGACGACGCCGGCCGCCGGCCCGAGCAGCAGACCGAGCAGCGCCAGTACGCCGACCGGCAGCACGAACACCGGGCCGACCGGCGCGGCGGCGGTCGGCTCCCGACCGGGCTTGCCGGCGAACGCGCCCCAGATGAACCGGGCACTGTACGCGGTGGTGAGCACCGAGCCGAGGACGATCAGCGCCAACACGACCGGGTCCGGGGCGAACGCCTCCAGCACCGCCTCCTTGCCGACGAAGCCGAGCAGCGGCGGCACCCCGGCCATCGACGCGGCGGCGAGCGTGGCGGCCACCGCGACCGCCGGCATCCGTCGACCCAGCCCGCTCAGCTCGGTGAGGTCGCGGGTGCCGGCGCACCGGTCGACGATGCCGACCACCAGGAACAGGGTCGCCTTGAACAGGGCGTGGGCGAGCAGCATCGTCGCCCCGGCCAGCGCCGGGCCGCGTTCACCCGCGCCGGTCACCACCACCAGCAGACCGAGCTGGCTCACGGTCCCGTACGCCAGCAGCAGCTTGAGGTCGGTCTGGCGCAGCGCCGCCCAGCCGCCGACCAGCATGGTGGCGGTGCCGGTGGTGACGATCAACCAGTACCACCAGGGGTTGCCCGCGTACACCGGTGACAACAGGGCCACCAGGTAGATGCCGGCCTTCACCATGGCGGCGGCGTGCAGGTAGGCGCTGACCGGGGTGGGCGCGGCCATCGCCGAGGGCAGCCAGAAGCTGAACGGGAAGATCGCCGACTTGGCCAGCGCACCGACGAGGACCAGCACCAGCGCGACGGCCAGGTAGCCGCCCTCCGGCGGTGGGCTGGCCGCGATCTGCGACCAGCGGTAGGTGCCGGCCTGCTCGCCGAGCATGATGAACCCGACGAGCATCGCCAGGCCGCCCAGGGTGGTCACGATCAGCGCCTGGGCCGCGGCCCGGCGGCTGGCCCGCTTCTCCGGGTGGTGGCCGATCAACAGGTAGGAGAAGACGGTGGTCAGCTCCCAGAAGACGTAGAGCAGGATCAGGTCGTCGGCGAGGACCAGACCGAGCATGGCTCCGGCGAATCCGACGAAGTTCGCGGTGAATCGGCCGAGGCCGGGCTCACCCGGCGCGAAGTAACGGGCGCAGTAGATCAGGACCAGGGCTCCGACGCCGCCGACCAGCAGCACCATGAGCCAGGACAGGGTGCCGACCCGAAACGTCAGGTCGAGGCCGAGCTGCGGCACCCACCGGTACGTCTCGTCGAGCGTGGCACCGTCGCGAACCGCACCGGTGTTGGCCAGTGCCCAGCCGGCGGCGGCACCGGGCGCGGCGGCCAGCAGGTAGCAGGCACGCGGACCCCACCAGCGGACCAGCACCGGCGCCACGAGCGCCGTCACCAGGTGGACGATGAGCAATACCAGCACGCACGGCTCCAGGTAGGTGTCGTCGCGGGCCCACGCGTCGGCACGGGTCCGTTGCCGGGCTTGCCCGCCCGGCGGGAGAGGAACGCCGGACGGCGCGTCGCGGCCGTGGCGGGGGGTGACGTGGAATTGGCGGAGGCTCGGGACGTCCGGCCTCGGACTCCGCCGGTTCGGTGGCCCGGTTCAGTCGAGAATGGGCAGGTGTGCGGCCACGGTGGTCAGCTGCGCCGCCAGCTGGTCGGGTGGTGCCCGGCTGGAGCAGGGTCGGGTGCCGTGGTGCAGGAGCGGACCGGCGGCCGACGACCGGGCCGCCTGGCCGGTGGCGGCTGGCGCGGCGGACCAGGTTGGCGTGGCGACGGCACCGGTCGGAGTGCCGTGGTCGTCGCCGGCCGGGCCGGGCCGGGCCGACACGCTCTGCTGCTGCCGGTGGTCGGCGTCGTCAACGCAGTTGCGACCACCGGGCGAGACGGTCTGGTGCAGCAGCGCGGCTCCGATGGAGGCCGGCCCGGCGGCGACGGCGACGGCTGGTACGGCGACCGAGGCGGCACCGTGCACGGCGGTGACGGTGAGCAGGACGAGTAGAACGACGGCGATCCTGCGCGGAGCCGGGAGGTGGCGCAGCTGTGCCATCCGTGCCCCCTCCGCTGTCGATCCCCGCCAGCCTACCGGTCTCCCGGTGCCGGCCGCCTGGCTGGCCGGGCCCGCCGGGCGGTGGCCGGGCCTGGACGTCGCCGGTTCCCGGAGCTTGGATGGTAAGCGATCAAAGCAGATTCGGTGATTACCGTACGGTTACCGTCATGTGCCGGCTGGTTCGGTGGGAGCCGTCGCCGTCGCGGCGGGCATCGCCGGGCGGGCCGGCGTCGCGGGTCCGGCGGGTGCGGGCACGTCGGCGAGCGGCAGCAGACCTCGTCGGCTGGCCAGCAGCATGTGGTAGTGCACGGTGGCGCGTACCCGCGCCCGGTCGGCGGCGCTCGCCGATCCGCTGTCGACGACCAGGGCCCGCAGGGTGTCGGCGAACCGGTCCACCGCCGCCGGGTCGAGCCGGTGGTGCCGCAGCCGCAGCAGGGCCACCAGTCCGTCCACCTTCCGGAGTAGAACCTCCGTGTCGTGGTGGAGGCCGCGCTCGACAACGGGCATGGAGGTACTCCTTGAGAGATCGGACGATGACGGAAAGTTACTCCATAACTACTAAGTCGGGCAAGCCAGACCTGCCGGTTCCACTCGAATTTGTGGATCCGGGTCGCCCGGGCGGCCCAGCTTCGTCGTACCCGGCGGGCAGGATGGTTCACGCCGGCAGCCGGATGTACCGATGGAGGGACCAGCGATGACCGCGGTGTTCCAGCGATGACCGCGGTGTTGGAGCGCTTCGGGGCGGCCACCCGGGAGTGGTTCTCCGCCGCTTTCGCCGCGCCGACCGCCGCGCAGACCGGCGCGTGGGAGGCGATCAGCGACGGCCGGCACGCCCTGGTGGTCGCACCCACCGGATCCGGCAAGACCCTCGCCGCGTTCCTCTGGTCCCTGGACCAGTTGACCCGCTCGCCCGCTCCCGACGATCCGCGGCTGCGGTGCCGGGTGCTCTACCTGAGCCCGCTCAAGGCACTCGCGGTCGACGTCGACCGCAACCTACGTACCCCGCTGGTCGGCATCGGCCAGGCCGCCGCCCGCATCGGTGCTCCGGCGCCGCAGGTGACCGTCGGCATCCGCACCGGCGACACCCCGGCCGATCAGCGACGCGCCTTCCTCCGGCAACCGCCGGACATCCTCATCACCACTCCCGAGTCGCTGTTCCTGCTGCTCACCTCGGCCGCCCGGGAGTCGCTGCGCGGCGTGCGTACGGTCATCGTCGACGAGGTGCACGCGGTCGCCGGCACCAAACGCGGCGCGCACCTGGCGTTGTCGCTGGAGCGGTTGGACGCGCTGCTGCCGGCACCCGCCCAGCGGATCGGCCTGTCCGCCACGGTCCGGCCGATCGAGGAGACCGCCCAGTTCCTCGGTGGCCGTCAGCCCGTGCAGGTGGTCGCCCCGGCCACGACCAAGACCATCGAGGTCAGCGTCCAGGTGCCGGTGCCGGATCTCGACCAGCTGGACGAACGCGAGTCGGCGCAGGACGACCCCGATGGTCCGCCGCCGGCCGGCCGGTCGATCTGGCCGGCGGTCGAGGAACGCGTCTTCGACCTGATCCGGCGGCACCGGTCGACCATCGTGTTCACCAACTCCCGGCGCTCGGCGGAACGGCTCTGCGCCCGGCTCAACGAACTCGCCGCAGGCCGGGCGGACGGCACGGACCAGCAGTCCGGCCCGCCCGGCGGCGACCGCGACAGCGACCGGCGGTCCAGTACCCGGATGCCGGCGGAGATCATGGCCCAGTCGGACACCGCGCACGGCGCCCCGGCAGTGATCGCCCGCGCCCACCACGGCAGCGTGTCGCGCTCCGAACGGCAGCAGATCGAAGAGGCGTTGAAGTCCGGCCAACTGCCGGCGGTGATCGCCACCTCCAGCCTGGAGCTCGGCATCGACATGGGTGCGGTCGACCTTGTCGTACAGATCGAGGCACCGCCGAGTGTCGCCGCCGGCCTGCAGCGGATCGGCCGGGCCGGGCACCAGGTGGGCGCGCTGTCGCACGGGGTGATCCTGCCCAAGCACCGTGGCGACCTGCTGGCCTGTGCGGTGGTCAGCGAGCGGATGGTCCGCGGCGCGATCGAGCAGCTGCGGTATCCGCGCAACCCGCTCGACGTACTCGCCCAGCAGATCGTCGCGATGGTGTCGCTCGATCCGTGGCCGGTCGACGCGTTGGCGACGCTGGTGCGCGGCGCGGCCCCGTACGCCGAACTGCCCGACTCGGCGCTGCACGCGGTGCTGGACATGCTCTCCGGCCGGTACCCGTCGACCGCGTTCGCCGAGCTGCGGCCCCGGCTGCTCTGGGACCGCGACGCCGACCTGCTCACCGGGCGGCCGGGCGCGCAGCGGCTGGCCGTCACCAGTGGCGGCACGATCCCGGACCGCGGCCTGTTCGGTGTCTTTTTGGCCGGGGCCGAACGACCCGTGCGGGTCGGCGAGCTCGACGAGGAGATGGTCTACGAGTCCCGGGTCGGCGACGTCTTCCTGCTCGGTGCGACGTCGTGGCGGATCGAGGAGATCACCCCGGACCGGGTGCTGGTCACCCCCGCCCCGGGCCAGGCGGCCCGGATGCCGTTCTGGAAAGGCGACCAACCCGGTCGCCCGGTCGAGCTGGGCCGGGCGCTGGGCGCCCGGCTGCGCCAGGTCAGCCGGCAGGACCCGACCGCCGCCCGCGCCGGGCTGCTGTCGTCCGGTCTGGACGACTGGGCCGCCGACAACCTGCTGCGCTACCTCGACGACCAGCGCGCCGCCGCCCGCAGCCTGCCGGACGACCGGACGGTCGTCGTCGAACGGTTCCACGACGAACTCGGCGACTGGCGGCTGGTCGTGCACAGCGTCTTCGGTGCCCAGGTCAACGCCCCGTGGGCGCTGGCGATCGGGCACCGGATCAGCGAGCGGTACGGCGTCGACGCCCAGGTGCTGCCCGCCGACGACGGCATCGTGGTCCGCCTGCCCGAGATGGCCGACACCCCACCCGGCGCCGATCTGGTCGCCTTCGACAGCGACGAGCTCAGCCAGCTCGTCGAAACAGCCGTCGGCGGGTCGGCCCTGTTCGCCGCCCGGTTCCGGGAATGCGCCGCCCGGGCGCTGCTGCTGCCGCGCCGGGATCCGCGACGGCGGCAGCCGCTGTGGCAGCAGCGGCAACGCGCCGCCCAACTGCTCGACGTGGCCCGCGAGTTCACCGACTTCCCGATCACCCTGGAGGCGGCGCGGGAATGTCTGCGGGACGTCTTCGACATGCCGGCGTTGGCCGGGCTGATGGGTGACCTGGCGGCACGGCGGCTGCGGCTGGTGGAGGTCGAGACACCCCGACCGTCGCCGTTCGCCCGTTCCCTGCTGTTCGGCTACGTCGGAGCGTTCCTCTACGAAGGGGACCTGCCGCTGGCCGAGCGCCGGGCCGCCGCGCTGAGCCTCGACTCGACGTTGCTCGGCGAGCTGCTCGGCCGGGTCGAGCTGCGGGAACTGCTCGACCCGGCCGTGCTCGACGAGACCCACCGGCAGCTGCAGTGGCTGGACGGACACCGCCGGGTACGCGACGCCGAGGACCTGGCCGAGTTGCTGCGGGTCGTCGGCGACCTGTCCGACGCCGAGTTGCGGGCCCGGCAGATCGACCCGGGCTGGCCGGCCGAGCTGGCCCAGGCCCGGCGCGCGCTGCGGGTGCGGATCGCCGGGCAGGAGCGGTGGATCGCGGTGGAGGACGCCAGCCGGATGCGCGACGCGCTCGGTGTCGCGCTGCCGGTGGGCGTCGCCGCGGCGTACCTCGCCCCGGTGGCCGACCCCCTCGGCGACCTGGTCGCCCGCTACGCCCGTACCCGGGGGCCGTTCGACACCGTCGGGTGCGCCGCCCGGTTCGGGTTGGGCGCCTTCGTCGTCGAACAGACCCTGCGGCGGCTCGCCGCGACCGGGCGGATCGTGGCCGGTGAGTTCACCCCGGACCGGGCCGGCACCGAGTGGTGCGACGCCGACGTGCTGCGGCTGCTGCGGCGCCGCTCGCTCGCGGCGCTGCGCCGCGAGATCGAGCCGGTGCCGGCCACCGCCCTGGTCCGGTTCCTTCCCCGGTGGCAGCAGGTCGCCGGCCCGGGTCGCGGGGTCGACGGGGTGGCGGCCGCCGTCGAGCAACTGCAGGGAGCGGCCCTGCCGGCCGGCGCGGTGGAACGGCTGATCCTGCCCGCCCGGGTGGCCGACTACTCCCCCGCATACCTGGACGAGCTCTGCGCCTCCGGTGAGGTCACCTGGTCCGGTGCCGGCGCGGTCGGCTCCGGTGACGGCTGGATCCGGTTGGTGTTCACGGAGACCGCACCGCTGCTGCTGCCGCCGCCGGACCCGGCGCTCACGCTGACTCCGGTGCACGAGGCGGTGCTCGCCGCCCTCGCCGACGAGCAGGCATTGTTCTTCCGGCAGCTGGCCGACCGGGCCGGCGCGGCGCTCGCCGACACCGCTGGCGTCGCACCCCCCGCCGACACCGCTGGCGGGACGCCCGCCGTCGACGCCGATCCGGCCGGGCGGATCGAGACGGCGATCTGGGACCTGGTGTGGGCCGGCTGGCTGACCAACGACACGCTGGCGCCACTGCGGGCCGTACTCGGTCCACGACCGACACAGCGGGTGCGCACCGCCGCTGGGCCGCGGGGCCGGGCCCGGCGGGTCGGTCGGGAGTTCGTCGCCCGTACCGCCGCGCCGCAGCTGGCCGGTCGGTGGTCGCTGCTGCCACCACGTGACCCCGACCCGACCCGACGGGCGGCGCTCGCCGCCGACGTACTGCTCGAACGGCACGGGGTGGTGACCCGGGGAGCGGTCGCCGCTGAGGGACAGCCGGGTGGGTTCGCCGCGGTGTACCCGGTGCTGGCCGCACTGGAGGAACGCGGCGCGGCCCGCCGAGGCTACTTCATCGACGGGCTCGGTGCGGCCCAGTTCGCCGTACCCGGTGCGGTGGACCGGCTGCGGGAACTCGCCGGCTCCGATCCGGCGCCCCGCCGGCAGCCCGAGACAGTGGTGCTGGCGGCAGCCGATCCGGCGAACCCGTACGGCGCGGCACTGCCCTGGCCGCAGCGCCCGGTGGACAGCGCCGACGAGTCGACGGCGGGGCACCGACCCGGGCGCAAGGCCGGGGCGCTGGTGGTCCTGGTCGACGCGGAGGCGGCGCTCTACGTCGAACGCGGCGGTCGCAGTCTGCTCTGCTTCACTCAGGACGGACAGCGGCTCGAGGCGGCGGCCCGAGCGCTGGCCGGCGCGGTGAGCGCCGGGGCGCTCGGCACCATCTCGGTCGAACGCGCCGACGGGGAGCGGGTGCACAGCTCCCCACTGCGGACGGCGCTGGCCGCCGCCGGCTTCCGGACCACCCCGCGTGGACTGCGGTTACGCGGCTGATCGACGACGTCGGCTGGGGCACCGCCGCCACGGCGAGGTCCGCCGGGCGTGCACCGCCGTCGGCGGTGCGCTGCCGGCGGACCGTCGACGGGGTACCTCAGGCACATGCCCGAAACGTTCCTGTGGAAGGCTTAGCGGGTGGTCCCGTACTCCGTCGACAGATGCCCCTGCTGTGGTTACCGGACCGGATGCACCACCTGCCCCGTCTGCTTCTGGACCGACGACGGCCAGGGCGATGACGACGCCGAGGTGGTGCGTGGCGGGCCGAACGGCGACTTGAGCCTGTCCCATGCCCGGCTCAACTTCGCGATCTACGGTGCCAGCCACCTGCGGTACGCCGACATCGTCCGACCCCCGCGTCCCGACGAGTATCCGTAGCGATTCCAGTGATCCGCCGGGTCAGGAATGGGCCGACATTCTGCTACGGTGTCGGCACCCTGTTACCGCGACGCCACAAACCGCACTCCTGCCACGGTATGTCAAGCGGCCAGATTCGCACTGGGTGAACAACCCCTTGACCTCGATGTTGAACCGGGGACATCAGCCGAACGGCCGATGCCGGCGAGTTGAGTCAGATTAGCCACAGGAAACGATTAAATGCTTCTTTTTTCTGCGGATTCCAAGCCAGCAGCATTGACGCGCGGGCGGTATTCGACATAACGTTCTGATCGATCATCAACCGCTCTGTCGACCCCACTCGGAGGTTGAGACACTATGGCCCGGGCACGATCTGCGGCACACACCCCACGCCGGCTGACAGTGGTCCTGGTGGGTCTCGTCGCCGGGCTGCTCGCACTGCCCGGCGTCGCGCTCGCCCAGCCCTCCGGGGCGACCCAGCTCGCCGCCACCGACATTCAGCTGCTCAACGGGGTCCGGCTCGCCGGACTGTGGGAGATTCCCGCCGGTCAGCTGGCGGCGGAGAAGGGCAGCACGCAACGGGTGCGCGAGGTCGGCGCCGCGATCGCCGAACAGCACGTCGAGCTCGACCTGCTGGTGGTCGAGGCGGCGAACAAGCTGGGTGTGGAGCTGCCCACCGACCCGACCCCCACCCAGCAGGGCTGGGTCAACGAGATGAAGACCTCGGAGGGTGCCCGGTTCGACCGGATCTTCGTCGAGCGGCTCCGCGCCGCCCACGGCAACATCTTCCCGGTCATCGGTGCGGTCCGGGCGAGCACCCGCAACGACGTTGTCCGGCAGCTCGCACAGGACGCCAACGGCTTCGTCCAGACCCACATGTCGCTGTTGGAGAGCACCGGTCTGGTGCGGTACGGCGAGCTTCCCCCGGTGGCCGTGCCGGCACCGGCTGACGACAGCCTCTTCGCTGCGGTCCAGGCCAACGCGGAGCTCAACAACGGCGTCAACTCGACGGCGATCTGGGTGGTGCTGATCGGCGCGCTGGCGCTCGGCACCGCCGCCACCTTCGCCGTGTTCCGACGACGGTACTGACCCTTGTCGTCACCCCGACTGCCTGGGCCGGATGTCTCCGGCCCAGGCAGTCGGCTACCCGGGCCCATTCGGTCGCGACCTGCGGCAGGATTGTCGTCGTGCCTGAAGGCGACACCGTCTGGAACACCGCCCACCGGCTGCGCGAAGTGCTGGCTGGCCGGCGGCTCACCGGCAGCGACTTCCGGATCCCCCGGCTCGCGACCACCGACCTGTCCGGCTGGACGGTGCTGGACTGCGTGAGCCGTGGCAAGCACCTGCTGCTGCGGCTCGCGGCACCCGACGACCGGCGGTACACCCTGCACTCGCACCTGCGGATGGACGGCAGTTGGCGTACCTACCGGGTCGGTCAACGCTGGACGGCCCGGCCGGCACACCTGATCCGCGTGGTGCTGCGCACCGATGAATCCTGCGCCGTCGGCTACCACCTGCACGAGCTGGCCCTGGTGAGCACGGAGCGGGAGTCGGAACTCACCGCCGGGCTGGGGCCGGATCTGCTCGGTGCCGACTGGGACGCCGCCGAAGCGGTCCGCCGGCTCGCCGCCCGACCCGAGACGCCTGTCGTCGAGGCGCTGCTCGACCAGCGCAATCTCGCCGGGATCGGCAACGTCTACGCCTGCGAGTTGCTGTTCCTGCGTGGTGTCGCGCCCGGTACACCGGTCCGCGAGGTGCCGGACCTGGCCGCCGTCGTCGACCTGGCACGCCGGCTGCTGGTCGCCAACCGGGGGCGGGCCAGCCGCAGCATCACCGGCCTGCCCGGGGAGGCCACCTACGTGTATGGCCGCTGGCGGCGGCCGTGCCGCCGCTGCGGCACGGCGGTGCGTCGCGTCGAGCCGGCGGTGGGGCGGGTCACCTACTGGTGCCCGACGTGCCAGCCGGGTCCGGTGGCTGGCGCAGCTCCGCCAGCCCGGCGGCAACCCCCCGCAGCAGGTCACCGGCCTCGGTGAGCCGGCTCACCGACGGGTGCTGCCCGACCGCCCGACCGTCCTCGGCGACGTAGTTGGCGGCCGCCGCGACCAGACCTTCGTAAGCGACGGTGCCGGCTTCCAGTTGCTCGACGAGCACCCGGTGCGAGTTGGCCAGCCCGGCGTCGGCCGGAGCCAGTCGTACCGCCTTCTCCACGCTGGCCACCCGGTACGCCAGGTCGCGCAGTGACTGCTCGGCCACCGCCGCTTCGAGCTGCGCCGACTCGCCCGGCCCGGTCAGCCGCGGTACCAGCCCGGCGAGGGTACGCGCGGCCCGGTCCAGCCGGGTCCAGATGTCGGCCGCCGCCGTTCCGCGCAACGCCAGCAGCGCCTGCTGTCGGCGTACCTCGCCGACGGCGGCCCGGCCGAGCGGAATCCGCTCGACGGTGGCGACCAGCTTGAGCCGGGCCTGCTCGGCGGCGATGGCCGGATCCGGCGCGGGGGGCGGCGGTTGCGCGGTCAGCGCCCGTAGATCGGACCAGCGCCAGAAGGCCAACGCCGTGCTGGCACCGGCCGCCGCCGCCCACACCGCGTCGACCGGGCTGACCCCCGCGTACGGCAGCAGGACCGCCGCCGCGCCACCGAAGCCGCCAGCGAGCACGGTCCACCGGCGGGCACCCCGACGCAGGCGACGCAGCCTGCGGAAGTAGCGGGTCCGTGGATCCACCACCGTTGCTCCTTCCCGCCCCCTCGGACGCCGCCGCCTCGAGGCGACACCACCCCGGCCGGGGATGGCCGTCCCGTGCCCCCTGCCTACGGCACCGGCTGAACCGGGCCGGTCACCACGTGCCCAGCCCGATGGTCAGCCGGCGGCGGAGGCGTCACCGGTGTTCTTGTCCTTCGCCATCGAGGCACGGAGCTGGTCGAGGCGGGCGACACTGGCGCTGTCCGCGCCGGCCGTGCTGTCCGCACCCGCCGGGGTCTGCTCGACCGCCGGCCCCGGCTGTGCCCCGGCGAGCTTCTCTCCCGCCATGCTGGCCCGGATCTGATCGAGCCGCGACGAACCAGCCATGTCGAGGGTGGACTTCTGCACCTCGAGCATCCGCCCCTCGACGGAGTTGCCGGCCAGCTCGGCCCGGCCCATCGCGGTGGCGTAGCGCTGCTCGATCTTGTCCCGCACCTCGTCGAGCGACGGCGTGTTCTTCGGCGCGGCGAGCGCCGACATCGACTCCAGCGACGACGCCACGGTCTCCTGCATCTTGGCCTGCTCGAGCTGGCTCAGCAGCTTGGTCCGCTCGGCCAGCTTCTGCTGCAGGATCATCTGATTGTTCTCCACCGCCTGACGGGCCTGAGCAGCGGCGGCCAACGACTGGTCGTGCAGGGTCTTGAGGTCCTCCATCGACTGCTCGCCGGCGACCAACTGGGTGGCGAGAGTCTGGGCGGTCTGCTCGTACTTGTTCGCCTCCGCCTCGTCGCCCTCGGCGCGGGCCTTGTCGGCCAGCACCAGCGCCTGCCGGGCCATCCCCTGCAGCCGCTCGACCTCGCTCATCTGCCGGGAGAGTTTCATTTCCAGCTGTCGCTGGTTGCCGATCACCGCGGCGGCCTGCTGAACCAGTGCCTGGTGCTGGCGCTGGGCGTCCTCGATCGCCTGCTGGATCTGCACCTTGGGGTCGGCGTGCTCATCTATCTTGGCGCCGAACAGCGCCATCAGGTAGCGCCAACCCTTGACGAACGGGTTCGCCATCTCTGCGGTATCCCCTCACTATCGGCGCGAACGGTCAGGCGGTCACGGCGACCCGACCCGGGCGGTACGGTGCGCCGGCACCCCTACCATCGTCCCAGGCCGTCGCCACCGCGTAAGCCGCCGTCGGTGGGATCCGGCAGGGTGGGCCGGTTGAGGGTCAACCTTAGTGTCCCGGATCCAGCGGTGGCGAGCCCAGGATCCGGCAGCACGCTGCCGCTCGATCGGCCGCGGCTCAGGCGGCGCAGACGACGTCACGGTCCCGACCGCCGGTGTTCGGCACCCGCCGGGAGGCCCGCAGCGTCGTCTTGAGCGGCGAGTCGCTGCGGACCGAGACGGTCACCCCGCCCTCGGTGGCGACCTGGTGCACCGAAGCGTCGCCCCGCTCGGCGGTGCCGACGGCGCCGTCCGGGGCGGAGCGCAGAACCTCGCTGCGGCTCGGCCGCTCCTCCAGGGGCCGCTCGGGCGACGCGGCGGGCGACGTCGGGGACTGCTCGGGAAACGGAACCAGCAGGCCCTGCCGCTGCTCGGCGACGGCGACGGTGTGGCTCACGTCACGCAGCACCTCGGACAACTGAGCACCCAGCGCGTCGCAGATCGCAGCGAGCAGCTCACTCGAGGCTTCCTTCTGGCCGCGCTCGATCTCGGAAAGGTAGCCGAGGCTGACGTTCGCGGCGGTGGAGACCTCGCGCAGAGTCCGGCGCTGACCCTGCCGGCGGGCACGCAGCGCGTCACCGATAACGCGGCGTAGCAGGACCATCGCACCTCCCCCTGTCCGGGACCGGCCGGCGAGTGCCGGAGGCTTCCCGCAACCTTATCCGTTCGTCACCCGATCGACACCCCACCCGAGAGCACGAATCGGGCCGGGCAGGGCGATCAGAGTCAGATGTCAGTTATATCCGCTCGGCGTCCCGGGTGTCCCCCGCTCAGGGCCGCGTGGCGTGTAGTTGCGTCGTCAACAGCCGCAGGGCAGCGGTCACGCTCGACCTGCGTACCGCATCTCGACCGCCGCCGAGGTCCAACCGCCGGACCTGATGCACGCCAGCCGGACCGGCCAGGGCGACGTAGACCCGCCCGACCGGCTTGCCGCCCTGCGGCTGTGGGCCGGCCACCCCGGTAGTCGCCAGCGCCCACTCGGCGGCGCACCGGACCCGGGCACCCCGGGCCATGGCGACCGCGACGTCCGGGTCGACCGGTCCGCGGTCGGCGAGCAACCGCTCCGGCACGCCGGCCAGGGTGCGTTTCAGGTCGGTGGCGTACACGACCAGCCCACCGCGGAAGACCAGGCTCGCCCCGGCAACCTCGACCAGGGCGGACGCCAGCAAGCCACCAGTGAGCGACTCGACGACCGCCAGCGTCTCGCCCCGCTCGGCCAGGGCGTGCACGACCGCCGCCGCCGGGCTACCGCTGGCCGACCGCCCCATGCCGAGATCGCCGCCGTCCGGCGCCGGCCGCCCGCCCGCTGGCGGGCCGGCCGGAGGCACCCGGTCCGACCCGGCCGGAGGCACTCGCTCCGACCCGGCCGAGGTCACCGGTCCGGCCCGGTACGGCGCAGCCGCAACGCACGGACCAGGTAGTCCAGCCCGGTCGCCACGGTGACCAGCAGCGCAGCCGCCATGATCCACGGAGCGACCGCGGCAAGCACCGACGGCAGCGGAAGCAGGTACCAGACGATCGCCGTGATCTGCAGCGCCGTCTTCGCCTTGCCGCCCCGGCTCGCCGCGATCACCCCGTGCCGCAGCACCCAGAACCGGATCAGCGTGACTCCCCACTCACGCACCAGGATCAGCCCGGTCACCCACCAGGGCACCAGGTCGTACCAGGACAGCAGTACCAGCGCGGTGCCGGTCAGCGCCTTGTCGGCGATCGGGTCCGCGACCTTGCCGAACGACGTCACCAAGGCGTACCGGCGGGCGATCCAGCCGTCGATCAGGTCGGTCGCCGACGCGACGACGAACGTCAGGCAGGCGGCGATCCGCCAGCCCGGATGGGTCATCTCGGAGAGAACCACGAACACCACGAAGACCGGCACCAGCACCATGCGTAGCCCGGTGAGCGCGTTGGCCGCGTTGACCACCGGCACCGCGGCGACGGCGGTACGCGGACCGGCGGAGCCGCCCGGCTCGGTCATCGGCTCACCTGACCGCGGTGGAGAGCGGCCGGTCGGCCGTACCGGACGAGAGCACGTCACTCGGCACTGCCACCAGGTCGACCCCTTCGGTCCCGGTCACCGTCGCCCGGACCAGGTCGCCGGGGCGCAGCATGGCGAGGTCGACCCCGGCTCCGGTGGCGGCGGCGGCGCCGGCCACCAGCGTCGTCGACCCGTCCACCTCCGGTGCCTGGTGCGCGGCCCGACCCTCCACCAGCCCGTCGTCGACGCTGTCGACCAGCACCTCCACCGTCGTGCCGACCCGTTCCTCGGCCCGCTGCGCGCACAACTCGTCGGCCAGCGCACAGATCCGGTCATAGCGCCGCTTCACCGTGGCGGCCCGTACCTTGTCGGGCAGTCCAGCGGCCTCGGTGCCGTCCTCGTCGCTGTAGTCGAACACCCCGATCGCGTCCAACCGGGCCGCGGACAGGAAACGGACCAGTTCGTCGACGTCCGACCGGGTCTCGCCGGGGAACCCGACGATGAAGTTGCTTCGCGCGCCGGCCTGCGGCGCCAGTGACCGGGCCGAGGCCAGCAGGTCGAGGAACCGCCCGGTGGAGCCGAAGCGCCGCATCCGGCGCAGCACCGGCTCACTGGCGTGCTGGAAGGACAGGTCGAAGTACGGTGCCACGCCGGCCGTGGTGGCGATCGTCTCGATCAGGCCCGGACGGGTCTCCGCCGGCTGCAGGTAGCTGACCCGCACCCGGACGATGCCGTCGACGGCGGCCAGCTGTGGCAGCAGCTTCTCCAGCAGCCGCGGATCGCCCAGATCCTTGCCGTACGAGGTCGAGTTCTCGCTCACCAGCACGAGTTCCCGAACGCCGGTGCCGGCCAGCCACTCGGCCTCGGCCAGCAGCTCCTCGGGAACGCGGGAGACGAACGCCCCCCGGAACGCCGGGATGGCGCAGAAGGCGCACCGGCGGTCACAGCCGCTGGCCAGTTTCAGCGACGCCACCGGGCCGCTGGCCAGCCGACGCCGCAGGACCGCGCGAAGGTGCGCGGGGGTGTGCTCGTCGACCGTCGCGTGACCGGGCACGACGACACCGGAGCGCTGCCGGGAAACCGGGGTCAGCGGCAGCATCGTGCGGCGGTCCCGGGGCGCGTGCGCGGGCAGCTGCTCGCCGGCCAGCACCGCCCGCAGCCGGCCGGAGATGTCCGGGTAGTCGTCGAACCCGAGGACGGCCTGCGCCTCAGGCAGGTGCTCGGCGAGCTCCCGGCCGTACCGTTCGGCCATGCAGCCGGCGGCCACCACCTTGGCCCCGCCGTCCGCGGCGTCGAGCAGCGTCTGCACCGAGTCCTGCTTGGCCTTCTCGACGAAGCCGCAGGTGTTGACGAGCACCACGTCGGCACCGTCGGCGTCGGTGGTCACCTGCCAGCCGTCGGCGTCCAGCCGGGCGGCCAACTCTTCCGAGTCGACCTCGTTGCGGGCGCACCCCAGGGTGAGCAGGGCGACGCGCCGGCCGGGCGGTTGGGCGGGAGGCGGGGGAAAAGCAGACACCTGACGAGGGTACCGGGCCACCGGCGTACGGCGGCCGGGCGGCGCGGTGCCGGACGATCCGATCGGTCAGCCGACCGTACCAGTGCGGTCAGCTCGCCTCGACGGCCCGCAGACTCGTCAGCGCGTCCTCCAGCTCGTCCGGCTTGACCAGGACGTCGCGGGCCTTGGAACCCTCGGACGGCCCGACAATGCCCCGGGTCTCCATCAGATCCATCAACCGGCCCGCTTTGGCGAACCCGACCCGCAGTTTGCGCTGCAGCATCGAGGTCGACCCGAACTGCGAGGTCACCACCAGCTCGATCGCCTGGACCAGCAGGTCGAGATCGTCGCCGACGTCCTCGTCGATCTTCTTCTTGTTCTCCTGGGCGGTGGTGAGCACGTCGGGGCGGAACTCCGGCTCGCGCTGCTTCTTGCAGAAGGCGACGATCTCGTCGATTTCCTTCTCGCTGACCCAGGCACCCTGGATACGCAGCGGTTTCGACGCCCCCATCGGCAGGAACAGGCCGTCGCCCCGGCCGATCAGCTTCTCGGCGCCCGGCTGGTCCAGGATGACCCGCGAATCGGACAGCGACGACGTGGCGAAGGCCAGCCGGGACGGCACGTTCGCCTTGATCAGGCCGGTCACCACGTCCACCGACGGCCGCTGGGTGGCCAGCACCAGGTGGATGCCGGCGGCCCGGGCGAGCTGGGTGATCCGGACGACCGAGTCCTCCACGTCCCGGGGGGCGACCATCATCAGGTCGGCCAGCTCGTCGACGATCACCAGCAGGTACGGGTACGGCCGGATCTCCCGCTCGCTGCCGGGGGGAGCGGTGATCTCCCCGGCCCGTACCTTGCGGTTGTAGTCGTCGATGTGCCGGACGCCGTTCGCGGCCAGGTCGTCGTAGCGCATGTCCATCTCGCGTACCACCCACTCCAGCGACTCGGCCGCCTTCTTGGGGTTGGTCACGATCGGGGTGACCAGGTGCGGGATGCCCTCGTACCCGGTCATCTCGACCCGTTTGGGGTCGATCAGCAGCAGCCGTACCTCGTCCGGGGTGGCCCGGCTGAGGATCGAGATGAGCAGCGAGTTCAGGCAGGACGACTTGCCGGCGCCGGTCGCCCCGGCGATCAGGATGTGCGGCATCTTCGCCAGGTTGGCCACCACGAAGCCGCCCTCGATGTCCTTGCCGAGCGCCACCAGCATCGGGTGGTGGTCGGCGCTGGCGGCCCGGGAGCGCAGCACGTCGCCGAGCGACACGTCCTCCCGGTCGGTGTTCGGGATCTCCACGCCGACCGCGCTCTTGCCTGGGATCGGGCTGAGGATCCGCACGTCCGGTGACTTCACCGCGTACGCGATGTTGCGGGAGAGCTGGGTGATCCGCTCCACCTTGACCCCGTGGCCGAGCTCCACCTCGTAGCGGGTCACCGTCGGGCCACGGGTGAACCCGGTGACCGCCGCGTCGACGTCGAACTGCTCGAACACCCCCTGCAGCGCGGCGATCACCTCGTCGTTGGCCTTGCTGCGGGTCTTCGCCGGCGGCCCGGTCCGCAGCAGTTTGGCCGGCGGCAGGCGATAATCCCCGGACAGCCCGGTGATCGCCAACTGCTCGGCGCGGGTCGGGGTCGGGGAATGCTCCGGCGGCTCCGGCGGGGTGCGGGTGGTCGGCACCTTCGCCGCCGGCCGGCGCGGCAGCTCCATCGTCTCCTGCAGATCGAGCGGCTCGGCCGGGGCACCGTCGTCACCGGCCGACGGTGCCGGCGGGGCGTCGGCCGTCCGGCTGGCCTGCCGGCGGCGCGGCGGTCGGCGGCGGGCCCGCTCGTCGCCGGCGGTCTCGTCGTCACCGGCGTCGTCACTGGCGTCGGCCGAGGTCGGACCGGACTCCGGCCCTCGCCCGGTCACCACCCCGGCGAGCAGCCCGAGCCGCTCCGGGATCCGGTTGATCGGAGTGGCGGTGACGACCAGCAGACCGAAGATCAGCAGCAGGATCAGCAGCGGTACGCCGACCCAGTAGCTGACCGTGCGCTCCAGTACCGTACCGACGCCGAGCCCGATCAGCCCGCCGGCGTAGTCACGCTGCAGGTCGTCGTCGGGGCGTTGGCCGATGTGCAGCAGCCCCGCCGTGGCGACCAGCATCGCCGACCAGCCGACCAGCCCGCGGCCCCGGGGTTCCGGCTCCTCCGGTGGGTCACGCATCAGCCGGACCGCGCCGATCAGCAGCAGCAACGGCACGGCGACCGCGATCGCGCCGACGAACAGCCGCATCATGTCCGCGACGCGGACTCCGAACGGACCGGCCGCGCCGAACCAGATCGCCATCGAGGTGAGGATGGCCAGGCCGAGTACGAACAGCCCGGCACCGTCACGCCGGTGCTCCGGGCTCAGCTCCCGCGCGGTGGCCGCCCGACGACCGGCGGTACGCACCGCCCAGCCGACGCCGTGCGCCAGCCCCATCCAGGTGGCGCCGACCGCGCGACCGACCAGGACTGCCGGCGAGTTGCGGGCCGGGCGCCGACGGGCCGTCGGGCGCTTGCGGGCCGGGGTCCGGGCACGACCGGTCGCGGCGCCGCGGCTGGTCGACCCGCCACGCCGCCGATTCGCCTGGGAGGTTCGGCCGGCCATAGAGTCCCACGGTAACCCCACCGGCATACAAACCCTCGCTTTTCCGGGTCGTGTCCGAACCACGCGGGGCGGCGCGGCTGTGCCACCATTCCGAACGGCCCCTACTGTCCCCCGGGCCACGACGACGCCGTCCATCGCCGGACCCCCGTCCGGACATCGCCGGCCCGTCCGCGCGCCGGCTGCCGGCCGGAGCGCGAGGCCCGCCGTCCGACGTGCCGTACCGAAAGGACCACCGCATGCCCCCGCCGGACCCAGACGACCTGCCCGACGCGCCCTCCGGCGGTGGTGCGATGCAGGTGCTGCGGCCGCTGACCACCGCGATGATCGCCGAGACCCTCACCTCCCGTGGTTACCACTTCCAGGCCGACTCCGACGGCGACCTGGTCGGCCGGTGGAACGACAACCTGATCGTGTTCTCCCGGCTCGGACCCAACGGCGAGGTGCTGCGGGTCCGGACCATCGCGTCGACCCTGTTCACCGTGGACGACGTACCCGCGCTGTACGCCTTCTGCAACGAGTGGAACCACGACCGGCTGTGGCCCAAGACCTTCGTCCACGTCGACGACGACGGCACCGCCCGGGTCTGCGGTGAGCTGATCACCGCGTTGGAACGTGGAGTCAGCGCCCCGCAGCTCGACCACCTGCTCGACTGCGGGATCGCCACCGGGTGCCAGGTCTGCGACGCCGTCGCCGAGTTGGCGGGCTGACCCGGATGGAACGCCGTTTCCAGGTCGATCTGCGCGGCATCGTCGACCTGCTCAGCCACCACCTGTACGCCAGCCCTCGGGTGTTCGCCCGGGAGCTGGTGCAGAACGCCACCGACGCGATCACCGCCCGGCGCGAGGCCGAGCCCGACTGGGCCGGCGGTACCGTCCGGATCGAGCCCACCGCCGACGGTGGCCTGCGGGTGCACGACGACGGCATCGGCCTGACCGAACCGCAGGTGCACACCTTCCTGGCCAGCGTCGGGCGTACCTCCAAACGGGACGACCTGGGCTTCGCCCGGCAGGACTTCCTCGGCCAGTTCGGCATCGGCCTGCTGTCGTGCTTCATGGTCGCCGACACCGTCGAGGTGGTGACCCGTTCGGCCCGGGGCGGACCGGCGGTGCGCTGGATTGGGTACGCCGACGGGCGCTACACCACCGAGGTCGACGACGCCGCACGCGGACCGGTCGGCACCACCGTCACGCTGCGTCCCCGCGCCGACGCCGGACACTGGCTGGCCGCCGACCAGGTCCGCGACCTGGTCCGCGACTACGCCCGGCTGCTGGACGTCCCGGTGCTGTTCTGCCCGCCCGGAGGCGAGCCGGTCCGGCTGACCGAGCCGCAGGCCCCGTGGGAGGTGGTCCACGCCGACCCGGCGGCCCGCCGGGAGGCGCTGCTGGACTACGGCGCGACGCTGCTCGGTGCCCGACCGATGGACGTGATCGACCTGCGGGTGCCGGAAGCCGGGCTGGTCGGCGTCGGCTTCGTGCTGCCGTCGGCGTCGACGGTCGGCCAGGGCGGCCACCGGGTCTACCTGAAACGGATGCTGCTCAGCGACGACGCCAGCAAACTGCTGCCGGAGTGGGCGTTCTTCGTCCGGTGCGTGGTCGACACCTCCGTGCTGCGCCCCACCGCCAGCCGCGAGGCCCTCTACGAGGACGACCTGCTCGGCGCGGTCCGCGACGGGCTCGGCGAGCAGATCCGCAGCTGGCTGCTGGAGCTGTCGGTCAGCCAGCCGGAACGGCTCGCCGCTTTCCTGCGGGTGCACCACCTCGGGGTCAAGGCGCTCGCCGTCCGCGACGACGAGATGCTGCGGCTGGTCGACTCGTGGCTGCCGTTCGAGACCAGCCGGGGGATGATGCCGCTGCGGCTGTTCCGCCAGCATCTGGCGATGATCCGGTACGTGGAGACGGTCGACGAGTTCCGGTCACTGGCCGCGATCGCGTCCGCCGCCGGTACGCCGATCGTCAACGCCGGCTACGCCTACGACGCGGAGATCCTGCAGCGCCTGCCCCGGCTGGACCCGGCGATCCGTACCCGCCGGCTGGACCCTGGCGAGCTGGCCGCCCGGTTGGAGAGTCTTTCGCCCGGGCAGCTGGCGGTGGCGGAGACTTTCCTGGCCACCGCCCGCGCGGTGCTGGCCGAGCTGGACTGCGTACCGCAGCTGCGGCAGTTCGACCCGGTCACGGTGCCGGCCCTGTACGTCCTCGGCCAGGCCGCCCGCGAGCAGGACAGTGTGCGCCGTGCGGTGGCCGGCTCCGACGAGCTGTGGTCGGAGGTGCTGTCCGCGTTCGCCGATGTCGACGTCGACCACCGCCCGGAGCTGGTCTTCAACTGGCGGCACCCGCTGATCCGCCGGCTCGCCGGGCAACCGGCGGGAGCGGCGCTGCGCAACGCCGTCGAGGCGCTGTACGGCCAGGCGCTGCTCGCCGGTCACCATCCGTTGCGGGCGGTGGACAGCGCCGCGCTCAACCGGTCCTTCCTGGCCCTGCTGGACCGGGCCTTCACCGATCCGGCCGCCGGGCCGGGCACCCCCACCGAGGAGACCCCGTGACCGCCGAGGAGCTGGTCCAGGCGCTGGACGAGGCCACCGACCTGCCCGACGGCGACGGCAAGATCGCCGAGCTGGAACGGATCGCCGCGCACGCCGACGCGGCCGGGCAGGCACGGATCGGCTTCGACGCGCGGATGGCGCTGATCGAGACGTACAACCACCACACCGAACGCTGGCGGATGCTGCCGGCGTTCGGCTGGTGTCTGAGCACCTTCGACCGTTATCCGGAGCTGTTCGAGCCGTGGGACGCCGAGCTGCTGCGCTGGTACCACAAGTGGGCGGTCGCCACGCTGCGCGGCACGCCCCGGGTGGGTCTGGCGCAGACCCGGGCCGCGCTGGACGACATGGAGCGCCGGTTCACCGCCAGTGGGCAGAGCCTGCAGGCGGTGTACAACCTGCGCTGCAAGATCGCCGACCATGTCGGCGACGAGGCCCAGGCCCGGCAGTGGCTGGACCGGTGGCGCACGGCCCCACGGGACGAGAACAGCGACTGCGCCGGCTGCGACCCGTCCCGCCAGGCCGAGCTGCTCGCCGGCTGGGGTGAGTGGGAGGCGGCGCTGGCGATCGCCGAACCGGTGCTCAGCGGTGCGGTCGGCTGCACCGAGCAGCCGGAGAAGGCGCTGGTCGCGGTGATCATGCCGTACCTGCGGCTGGGCCGGTACGCCGACGCGGCGCAGGCGCATGTCCGGGCGTACCGGCGGCACCGGCACGAACGCGACGCCTTCCCCTACCTGGCCGAGCATCTGCGGTTCTGCGCGGCGGTCGGTCAGCATGAGCGTGGCCTGGCGATCCTCGGGGAGCATCTGGAGTGGCTCGACCGGCCCTACGACGACGCTTCGGCGATGGAGTTCGCCGCCGCCGGTGCCCTGGTCTGCCGGCTGGCGGCCGCTGCCGGCCACGGCGACGAGACGGTCCACCGGCAGGAGTACGGTGACCGGCCGGCCGCAGACCTACCGGTGGCCACGCTCGGCGCGCAGCTGGCCGCCGCCGCCACCGAGCTGGCGGGCCGGTTCGACGCCCGCAACGGCACCGACCACCAGTCGCGGCGGATCGCCGGCTGGCTGGCCGCCGAGCCGCTGACCGACGCCGTCGAGCTGCCGGCCGATCAGCCGGCCACCGGCGGCGAGGTCGGCGTACCGCCAGCGGGCGGCACCCCGGACGTGGTCTCGCCGTTGACCCTGGAGGGCATCACGGCGGCGCTCAACGAACGCGGCGACCGGTACTTCGTCGACGACAACGGGGTGGTCGGTGGCAAGTGGGGACACGCGGTGATCCACTTCGAGCGACTCGGCGAGCAGCAGCGGGTGCTGCACAGCCGGGTGCTGGCCGACCGGCGGCTGCCGGCGGACCGGCTGGCCGAGGCGTACCGGTTCTGCAACTCGTGGAACCACGACCGGCTGCTGCCGAAGGCCTATGTGCACGACACCGGGTCCGGCGAGCTGATCCTGGCCGGCGACGTGAGCACCGACCTGGCGTACGGGGTCAGCGGGGCGCAGCTCGCCGCGCTGGTGAACGCGGCGGTGATCACCGGGGCGCAGTTCGCCGACGCCGTCGCCGAACTGCCCTGAGCACCCCGGCCCAGCTGACCACGACGACCCCGGCCAGCACCAGCCGGGCCGCCCAGGCGTACTGGTCGGGGTAGATCACCCCGGTCAGGTAGCGCTCGACGAACCCCTCGTCGAAGCCGACCTGGCCGGCCCGGCGGCGGGACCAGTGCTCGGCGACGGTGAGCGGGCAGCTCAGGTTGGCCGCCACCACCAGCACTCCCCAACCCGCCGCGGTCAGGTGCAGCCAGATCGTCCGCGGCCACCGCCAGGCCAGGAACCCGCCGACCGCCAGGTAGGCGAGGAACCCGAAGTGTGCCGTCAGGATGACGACGGTCAGCAGCTCGTAGCCCATGGTGACCTCCCCGTAGGCCAGGCTACGAGCGCCGGTCGACGGCCGACAGGGTACGCGTACTCAGCGGTGCGACGGGGAGTGCGCCGTCCCCGGGGAGGGCGGTCCCCGGGGACGGCGCGGCGGGTGGCGGTCAGTTCACCGAGAACCCGAGGAGGTAGCCACCCACGCCTCGACCGGACTGCACCCGGTACCGGTAGGCACCGGCGGGTCCGGAGAAACTCAACCGGGTCACCGTGGCCCCGGCGCGGTCGCCCCGGGCGACCGTACGCCAGCCGTCGGCGGTGAAGCGTTGCAGCGTAAGCCGGAAGGCAGTGCCGGCCGGTGCCTGCAGGCAGGCGCTGTGCCGTCCGGCACCGGCCCGGAAGAACCGTCCGTCCGGCTGGATCTGTCGGCCACCGGCCCGGGTCAGTTCGCCGTCACGCAGCACCGTGTGGTCGGCGCACGGGCTCTGCGGCGGGTCCGCCGGCTGGGTCGGCGCCGACGTCGGTACGGCGGTCGGCGCGCCGGTCGGCGGGGCCGCACCGTCCTCGGTGGTGACCAGGGTCAGGTTGTTGACCTGCAGGATCTCGGCCAGCGGCTGGAAGAAGGTGACGCCACCGGTGCGGCAGTTGCCGGAGCCGCCCGAGGTGACGCCCTGCGCCTGGTCGCCGGAGAGCCAGGCACCGCCGGAGTCGCCGGGTTCGGCGCAGACGTCGGTACGGGTCAGCCCGCTGACCGCACCCTCCGGGTAGTTGACCGTGACGTCCTTGGCCCGGATCACGCCGCACCGGGTCCCGGTGGTCGACCCGGAGCGGCAGATGCTGGCCCCGACCGGCGCTTCCACGCTGCCGGCGACCGGCAGGTTGTTGCCGTTGAAGTCGTTGACCACCGGCTGCGGCGTCCAGTCGTCGTCGACCGCGACGAACGCCCAGTCGTCGCCGGGGAACGACGACGCCTGGAACACGCCCTGCGCCTGCCGGTTGAACCCGGTGGTGGTGTCGCCGGGGCGGCCGCAGTGCCCGGCGGTGACGAAGCCGCCTACCACGGAGAAGCCGACCGAGCACCGGCCACCGGCACCGATGAAGTACGGGTCGCCGCCGCGCACGTCGAACAGCGGCACCGGCGCCTCGTCGGAGGCGTCCACCCGGACCGCGTCGGCCGGCACTCCGGCGGCGGCGGCGAAGTCCCGGGCGGCGGCCTGGGCGCCGGGCCGGGCGAGCAGCACCACGGTGTTGTCGGCCAGGTCGACGTACCAGCCGGCCAGGTCGGGGCTGGCGGCGTCGCCCACCCGGTCCAGGCTCTCCTTCACGCCGGTCAACTGCTGCTGGCTGCGGGCCACCAGGCGGGCCTCGGCACCGGCGGCGCGGATCCGGTCCAGCTGTGCGGGGTCGGTCACCGCGACGACGAGGTCGGCGCCGTCGCGGCTGATCCACGCGCCCGCGTACGCCGCGTCGAGGTCGGCCCGCAGAACGTCGACGGTACGGGTGGCCCAGCGTTCGGTGGCCAGCCGGGTCCGGGCGTCCGCCGCGCTGACGCCGAGGTCGCGACGCAGCGCGTCGACGAGGTCGTCGTGCGCGCCGGCCGGCTGACCGTCGGTGCCGGCCGGCTGACCGGTGCCGGGGTCGCCGTCGGTCGGGTCGTCGCCGGCAACGGCCGGCAGGGTCACCGCGGCGAGCAGCCCGACCGCGGCGACGGTGATTCCGGCGGTGACGATCCGGCGGCGACGCATCCGTACCTCCTCTGCGGCTGGCGTCGGGTAGACGCCGGCAGGTGGTACGGAGGACACCGGTCGATGGATCGACCCGTACGGATGCCGAATGTCACAGCCGGGTTGGTGAACCGCCCGGGGCAGCGCCGCGTATGAACCCTTGGCCGAGTCGGTGGGAGGCGGCCTCCACCCGCCTCCTACCGGCCGGCGAAGTCGCCTCGGTTGACCCCGCGCAGGAACCGTCGCCACTGCTGCCGGTCGACGTCCAGCCAGGGCCCGTCCGGCTCGGCCGAGTCGCGCAGCGCCACGTCGCCGGAGGCGGTCACGGTGGCTTCCAGGCACGCGTTGGTGTCGCACCGGCTGCTCCGCCACCAGCCGCGATATGTCCGCATCATAGCTTTTCCTCCGCTTCAGACTTAATGCCGATTATTCGGCATTTGCCTGGTTAACGCGGCAGCTGGCCCGGCCGATACGCGACCGGAACTCACCCACCGACGGACGGGGCCTGCGCGACCGGCAGATCGGCGGTCAACGCCGCCGTCCGCTCGGTGATCAACCGGGCCGAGGTCGCCTCGTCGTGGGCCGAGTCCCAGATGTGCGCGAAGTAGTCGCGGTGCCGGCTGATCCGCTGCGCCGCGTGGACGATCTCGTCCAGCAGGATGCCCTCGCGGTAGAGCAGCGCGTTCTCCTCGTCGCCGAAGTCGAGCAGCGTGAACGGCGCCAGCATCGCCATGATCGCCGCGTCGGCGAACGGCACGATCCGCACCCGCACGTTCGGTCGCCGCGCCACCCGTAGCAGGGCGGCGAACTGCCCGGCCATCACCCGCGGCCCGCCGATCGTGCGCCACAGCACCGACTCGTCCAACACCAGGTGGAACTCCGGCGGATCGGGTCGGTCCAGCACCTGGTCACGGCGACGCAGCCGGGCCTCGAGCCGCAGCGCCCGGTCGGCCTCCGGCAGCTCACTGCGCCAGAAGTTCAACACGAACTCGCCGTACTCGCGGGTCTGCAGCAGCCCCGGGATCAACGTCGGCTGGAACACCCGGATGGCGCTGGCCTCGCCCTCCAACTGCAGCAACTGCAGCATCGCCGGAGTCAGGTGCTCCCGGTAGCGCGGCTCGTCCCACCAGCCCCGCAACCGGGAGGTACGGGCGTCGCGCAGCAGCCGCTCGGCCCGGTCGGCGTCCACCACGCCGTACAGCTCCAGCAGGGCCCGCAGATCGGTGGTGGAGACGGAGACGCTGCCCTTCTCGATCCGGTTGACCTTGGAGACCGACCAGTCGAGGGCGTCCGCTACCTTGCCCTGGGTCAGCCCGGCCGACTCCCGGGCGCGACGCAGCGCGAGTCGGAGCCTGCGCCGCGCCGCCGCAGGGGACTCGCCGGAGCCGGGATCGCCTGGCACGCCAGCCTTCTCGTCACGACAGTGGGTAACTGTCCGACCAGTATGCCCGTCGACCGGCCGCCCGGTCAGCCCCGGCGGGCCTCAGGACGTCTTCAAACCTCCACCACGGTCGGTACGATCATCGGCCGGCGGCGGTACGCGTCGTTGACCCAGCGGCCGACGATCCGGCGGACCACCTGCTGCAGCTGGTGTGGATCGGTGATGCCGTCGGCAGCGGCCCGACCCAACGCCTCGGTGATCAACGGGACGACCGCGTTGAACGCCTCCGGGTCCTCGGAGAAGCCCTTCGCCGACACCGTCGGCCCACCGACCACCTTGCCGGTCACCGAGTCGACCACCACGGTCGCCGCGATGAACCCGCCGTCGCCGAGGATCCGCCGCTCGGTCAGCAGCGACTCGCCGACGTCGCCGACCGCGAGACCGTCGACGTAGACGTACCGGCTCTTGACGTGCCCGACCAGGGTGGCGTGCCCGTCCACCAGGTCGACGACGTCGCCGTCCTCGCAGAGCACCACCCGCTGCGGGTCGAGACCGGACTCGATGCCGAGCCGGGCGTGCGCCCGCAGGTGCCGCCACTCGCCGTGCACCGGCAGCAGGTTGCTCGGCCGCACCACGTTGAGCAGGTAGAGCAACTCCCCCGCCGGCGCGTGACCGGAGACGTGCACCTTGGCGGTCTCCTTGTGGATCACGGTCGCCCCGGCCCGGGCCAGCTGGTTGATCACCCGGTAGACCGAGGTCTCGTTGCCCGGCACCAGCGAACTGGCCAGCACCACGGTGTCGCCGGGCGCGACGGTGATGTGCCGGTGGTCACCGGTCGCCATCCGGCCCAACGCGCTCATCGGCTCGCCCTGCGACCCGGTGGACATCAGCACGATCCGGTCCGGCGGCAGCGCCGTCGCCTCGTCCAGCCCGACCACCAGGCCGGCCGGGATCCGCAGCAGACCGAGGTCCCGGGCGATGCCCATGTTGCGCACCATCGACCGGCCGATCAGCGCGACCTTGCGGTCGTACTCGTACGCCGAGTCGATCACCTGCTGCACCCGGTGCACATGGGAGGCGAAGCTCGCCACGATGATCCGGCCGGTGGCCTTGCCGAAGATCGAGTCGAGCACCGGCCCGATGTCGCGTTCCGGGGTGACGAAGCCGGGGGTCTCGGCGTTGGTCGAGTCGGACAGCAGCAGGTCGACGCCTTCGGCACCGAGCCGGGCGAAGCCGGCCAGGTCGGTGATCCGCCCGTCCAGCGGCAGCTGGTCCATCTTGAAGTCACCGGTGTGCAGCACCAGGCCGGCCGGGGTGCGGATCGCCACCGCGAGCGCATCCGGGATCGAGTGGTTCACCGCGAGGAACTCGCACTCGAACGGCCCGATCCGCTCCCGCTGACCCTCGCGCACGGTCAACGTGTAGGGCTCGATCCGCCGCTCGGCCAGCTTCGCCTCGACCAGCGCCAGGGTGAACTGGGAGCCCACCAACGGGATGTCCGGTTTGTGGGCGAGCAGGTACGGCACCGCGCCGATGTGGTCCTCGTGGCCGTGGGTCAGCACGATCGCCTGGACGTCGGCGAGCCGGTCCAGGATCGGGGCGAAGTCCGGCAGGATCAGGTCGACCCCGGGCTGCTCCACGTCCGGGAAGAGCACCCCGCAGTCCACCACCAGCAGTTTGCCGTCGAACTCGAAGACGGTCATGTTGCGACCGATCGCGCCGAGACCGCCCAGCGGGATGACCCGCAGCCCGCCCGGCGGCAGCTGCGGCGGCAGGTCCAGCTCCACGTGTGCCTGGCTCACGGCAGCTCCAGTCCGGCGTCGGCGCAGTCGGCCCGCAGCTGGTCCAGCTCGGCGTCGGTGGCCTCGACCAGCGGCGAGCGCACCGGACCGGCGGGCAGGTCGAGCACCCCGAGCGCCGCCTTGACCAGGATCGTGCCGGGGCTGCGGAAGATGCCGGTGAACAGCGGCAGCAACCGGCGGTGCAGGGCCAGCGCGGCGGCGTGCTCGCCAGCGACGTACGCCTCGATCATCTGCTTGGTCAACGCACCGGTCAGGTGGGTCGAGGTGCCGACCAGCCCGACGCCGCCGATCGCCAGCGTCGGCAGGGTGAGCGCGTCGTCGCCGCAGTAGAACGCCAGGTCGGTGCGGCCGGTCACCCAGGAGGTGGCGGCCAGGTCACCCTTGGCGTCCTTGACCGCGACGATCCGCTCGTGCTCGCCGAGCCGGGCCAGGGTCTCACTGCTCATCGCGATGCCGGTGCGGTGCGGGATGTCGTACGCCATGATCGGCAGCCCGGTCGCGTCGGTGACCTCGGTGAAGTGCCGGACCACCCCGGCCTGCGGCGGCTTGTTGTAGTAGGGCGCGACCACCAGCAGCCCGTGCGCGCCGACCTTCTCGGCGGCGACCGCCAGCTCGACCGTGTGCCGGGTGTCGTTGGTGCCGACACCGGCGACCACCCGGGCCCGGTCCCCGACCGCGTCGATGACGACCCGGAGCAGTTGCTCCTTCTCGGCATCGGTGGTGGTCGGCGACTCGCCGGTGGTGCCGCTGATCACCAGGGCGTCGTTGGCCTGCTCGTCGACCAGGTAGCTGGCCAGCCGGGCGGCGCCGTCGAGGTCGAGCGAGCCGTCGTCGTTCATCGGGGTGACCATGGCGGTCAGGAGTCGCCCGAACGGGGTCGGTGTCCCCGCCCCGGGACCGGCTAGGTGGTGCTGCGTCATACGGACAACCTATCGGACGGCCGCATCGCGTTCTCAGCGCTGGTGGTGCGGGCCGGCGGCCTACTCCCCCTGCCGGGTGTACGGGCTCGCGGCGACCTCGCTGCCGTCCGGCAACCGGCTGATCTCGAAGTCGGCGAAGACGCTCGGCGCCACCCGCTGCAACTGCCGCAGGCACTCCACCGCCAGGTCGCGGATCTCCACGTCGGCGTGCTCGGTGGCCCGCATCCCGATGAAGTGCCGCCATGCGCGGTAGTTGCCGGTGACCACGATCCGGGTCTCGGTGGCGTTCGGCAGCACCGCCCGGGCCGCCTGGCGGGCCTGCTTACGGCGCAGCGTCGGGTTGGGTTCGTCGACGAACCGCTTCTCCAGACCCTCCAGCAGCTCGGTGTAGGCCCGCACGCTCGCCTCGGCGGCGGCGACGAACTGCTGGTGCAGCTCGGGATCCTCGGCGATCACCGCCGGCTCGACCATGGCCGCGTCGCGCTCCGGCACGTACCGCTGGGACAGCTGGGAGTAGGAGAAGTGCCGGTGCCGGATCAGCTCGTGGGTCAGCGACCGGGAGATCCCGGTCAGGTAGAACGTGACACTGCCGTGCTCCAGCACCGACAGGTGCCCGCTGTCCAGGATGTGCCGCAGGTAGCCGGCGTTGGTGGCGGTCGCCGGGTTGGGCTTGCGCCACGACTGGTAGCAGGCCCGGCCAGCGAACTCGGCCAAGGCCTGACCACCGTCGGCGTCGGTCGACCAGTCGACGTCGGCGGGCGGCTGGAACTGGGTCCAGGCGATCAGCGTGACCTGCGGCGACACGATTTCCGGCATTTCTCGGACTCTAGTTGCGGCCGGCACCACGGGCAAACACAGCCCTCCCGCTCGGGCCGGCCCGCTGGGCAGGCCGCGGTGGTCAGACGTAGAACCAGCTGAACGGCTCCCACGGCAGGTTGCGCAGCACCGAGAACGCCAGCCAGACGCCCAGCGACCAGCCGACCGCCGTCGGGCTGAGCGACAGCTGCGGCAGCCGCCAGCGGAACAGCTGCTGGCCGACCCAGGCCAGGTAGACGTAGAGCAGGAACGGAACGGCGAAGACCACCAGCAGGTGGTGCCGGGCGGCAGCGCCGAGATCACCGTTGAGCAGGTACCAGACCGCCCGCGTCCCGCCGCAGCCTGGGCAGTCCAGTCCGGTGGTCAGCTTCAGCAGACAACTGGGCGCCGCCTCCGCGCTGCTGGTCGTCGGATCGGTGATCACCGTGTAACCGGCGGCCGCGCCGATACAGCCGAGCACCGCCAGCGGGGCCAGCCAGCGCGGCGATCGGGCCCAGAGCCGGTTGACCAGGCGGGTGAACCGGTCCGGTTGGGCCTGCGGCTGGTACGCGTACTGCTGGTGATAGTGGGAGTGATCGTCCGGGTAGGGACCGGCGTCGCCGGGCGGTGCCGGACCGTCACCGACGGGCCGTTGCACCGCCACGCCGTCTGGACCCGCCATCCGTCATGCCTCCCTCGATGCCGATCGTCCCACCGTACACGGGCCGGTCCCGCCGGCTCAGCCAACGACCACGCCGCGCACCCGCCCGGTCAGCCAACGACCACGCCGCGCGTACCGGCGGCGGGCAACGCCCGGGTCAGCGGGCCGGCCAGGTCGCCGGCGGCCGGTGTCGCGACCTCGGACAGGCCGAGCCAGCCGGCCAGCCGGGTCAGCTCGCCGGCCAGGGCGGTCGCGGTCCGCTCCGGATCGGTGGTGGCGTCCGGCACCGGCCAGGCGGCCGGCACCCGCAGCACCCCGGCGGCCCGGTCCGCCTTGAGGTCGACCAGCGCGGTCAGCCGGTCGCCTTCGAGAAACGGCAGTACGTAGTAGCCGTGCACCCGCTGCGCGGCAGGTACGTAGATCTCGATCCGGTACCGCAGCCCGAACAGCCGCTCGGTGCGGGCCCGCTCCCACACCACCGGGTCGAACGGGCTGAGCAGCGTGGCGGCGCGGATCCAGCGCGGCAGCCGGGTCTGGTGGTGCAGGTAGGCGGTCTGCGACCAGCCCTGCACCCGGACCGGGCGCAGGATGCCGTCGGCGACCAGGTCGGCGACGACCGGCCGGACCGCCGCCGCCGACAGCCGGAAGTAGTCACGCAGCTCCGGCTCGGCGGCCACGCCGAGGCAACGGGCGGCGATCTCGACCAGCTGCCGGTGCGCCTGCGCCTCGGTCGGCGTCGGCGCGGCGACGACCCGGGGCGGCAGCACCCGCTCCGGCACGTCGTAGCGGCGGGCGAAGGTGCTGGTCCGCCCGGCGGAGCTGATCTCACCGGCCCAGAACAGGTACTCCAGGGCGGTCTTGACCGCCGACCAGTTCCACCCCCAGTTGCCGCTCGGCCGTGTCGCGTCCTGCTCGAGCTGCGCGGCGGTCACCGGGCCGCGCGCGCGAACCTCGGCGAGCACCCGGTCGACCAGCTCCGGCTGCTCGACGGCGATGCGTCGGATGCCGCCCCAGGCGTCGTCGCGGGCGCGGGCCATCCGCCAGCGCAGCGCCGGCTGCAGATCGACCGGGATCAACGACGCCTCATGGCCCCAGTACTCGAACAGCTCCCGGGGGGCGTGACCGGCGGCCCGGTCCAGCAGGTCGGTCGGGTACGGACCGAGCCGGCTGTACAGCGGCAGGTAGTGGGCGCGCTGCAGGACGTTGACCGAGTCGATCTGGATCAGACCGACCCGGTCCAGCACCCGGCGCAGGTGCCGACGGGTCGGCACCCCGGTCGGCGCGGGATCGGCGAAGCCCTGAGCGGCCAGGGCGATCCGGCGGGCCTGGGCGAGCGAGAGACTGTCTGGTGCGGGCATCGCCAGGCAAGCTACCGCCCCGGTACGACATTTGCCGGCGGTGCCGGATGGCCCGGCAGCCAAGCGCGGTTGATCGCCTCGTCCGCCCCGGCGATTCTCAGCGACCACACACGGTCGCCAGGCATAGTGGAACGCTCACCGGTCGTCCTGGAGGTCTGCCCCGATGGGTCCCCTGCTCGCACTTCTGAGTCTGCTACTGCTGGTCTTCCAGTTGCTGCTCATCGCCCGCGCGATCCTCGACTGGAGCACCGTGCTGGCCGGGCCGAGCCCGCGTGACTCGCTCCGCTCCCGCGCCACCGCCGCTTTGCACACGGTGACCGAGCCGGTGCTGGCCCCGGTCCGACGGGTGCTGCCGCCGCTGCGCGTCGGCGGCGCCGCCATCGACCTCTCCTTCATCGTCGTCTTCGTCGCCATCGCGCTGATCCGGGCGTTGCTGCCCTGACCCGGCCACCGGTACGGCGGTCCCGGTCGGCGACCGGGACCGCCGTACCGGTCAGCCCTGGTCCGCCCGGTCGACCGCCATCTCCTGGCGCATCGACTCCCGCAGCTCGCGTTTGCGCACCTTGAGGCTGGGTCCGAGCGGCAGCGAGTCGACGTACCGCACGATCCGGGGATACTTGTGCCGGCCGAGGTGGCCACGCGCCCAGTCGACCAGCTCGGCCTCGGTCGGCACCGGGCCGGCGGTGCTGTCCGGCACGACCACCGCGCAGATCTCCTCGCCGTGCCGGGCGTCGGGTACGCCGACGACCGCGACCTGGCCGACCGCCGGATGTCGGGCCAGGACCTCCTCGACCTCCCGGGGATAGACGTTGAAGCCACCCCGGATCACGATCTCCTTCTTCCGGTCGACGATGAAGACGAACCCGTCGGCGTCCTTGCGACCGAGGTCGCCGCTGCGGAACCAGCCGTCCACGATCGCCTCCTCGGTGGCTTCGGGACGGCCGAGGTAACCGGCGAAGACGTTGTGTCCCCGGATCACGATCTCACCGAGCTCGTCGACGCCCAGCAGTTCGATCCGGTCCGCAACCTCCGCGCGGGCGATCTCCACCTCGACCCCCCAGACCGGGTGCCCGACGCTGCCCGCCCGGGTGCCGGACCACGGCTGGTTGGTGGTGGCGGTCGGGGAGGTCTCGGAAAGCCCGTACCCCTCGTAGATGGTCGTCCGGAACGCCGTGTTGAAGCGGTCCAGGACCGTGGTCGGCAGTGCCGCCCCGCCGCTGATGCACAGCCGCAGGCTCGGCAGCACCTCCCGGTTGCGGGCGGCCTCCAGCAACGCGATGTACATCGTCGGCACGCCGTGGAAGACGTCCACCCGTTCCCGGACCATCAGGTCGAGCGCGGCCGGGCCACTGAACCGGCTCAGCAGCACCAGGGTCGCGCCGACCCGGAAGGTGCCGTTCATCGCGACGGTCTGGCCGAAGCTGTGGAACAGCGGCAGGCAGCCGAGGACGACGTCGCTGGCCCGGGCCTCGTTGGCGTCGAAGGCGTTGACCGTCGCGTTCATCACCAGGTTGAGATGGGTGAGCAGGGCACCCTTGGCGGTACCGGTGGTCCCACTGGTGTAGAGGACCACCGCCGGGTCCGCCGCGGACCGGGTCCGGTACGAGGGCAGTGGTGCCAGGCCGTCCCCGACATCCTCCAGCCGCCGCAGGTCCGACCCGGGCGCCGCCGGTCCGACCGTCACCACCTCGACCCCGGCGAGCGTGGCCGCGGCGGCACCGAGCGCCAGCAGCGCGGTGTGGCAGACCACCAACGTGACGCCGCTGTCGCGCAGCACGTACCCGGCCTCGTCCGGGGTGAGCAGCAGGTGCACCGGCACGACCACCGTGCCGGCCGCCAACGCCGCGTAGTAGACGCGGGGGAAGTCGGCCACGTTGGGGGCGAACAGCGCGATCCGGTCGCCGGGTCGCACGCCCAGCTCGGCCAGGGCGGCGGCGTGGCAGCGGGCCTCCAGCCACAGCTCGGCGTAGGTGATCCGGGACGCCCCGTCCACCACCGCGACGGTGTCCGGGTGCCGCCGCGCGCTCTCGGCCAGCACGGCGGCCAGCGACAGGGCGGTCACCGGGTCGCTCCGGTCAGCAGCCGGCTCACCGTCTCGGCGACGCAGACCGGTTTGCCTGCGGTGTCGGCGGTCACGGTCACCGCCATGACCACCTGAACGCCGCCGTCCACCGGGTCGACCGAGGCGATGACGGCCTCGGCCCGGATGGCGGAACCGGTGCGGACCGGAGCTGGGAACCGGACCTTGTTGAGCCCGTAGTTGACGGCCATCCGCACTCCGTCCACCTGGTAGAGCCGGCGCATCAGGGCCGGAATCAGCGACAGGGTGAGGAAGCCGTGGGCGATCGTGCCGCCGTACGGCCCGTCGGCCGCCCGTTGCGGGTCGAGATGGATCCACTGATGGTCGTCGGTGGCGTCGGCGAACCCGTCGACCCGGGTCTGGTCGACCGGGAACCAGTCCCCCGGGCCCAGCGAGTCACCCACGGCCGCGGCCAGCTCCTCGGTGGTGGCGAAGGTCCTCATGCCAGATGCCCTCCCAACATGGTGTAGCCGCGCAGCAGGTCGCGGGCGATGATCAGCCGTTGCATCTCGTCGGTGCCCTCGAAGATGCGGTAGAGCCGGACCAGCCGGTACCACCGCTCGATCGGCAGCTCACGGGTGTAGCCCATGCCGCCGTGGATCTGCAGCACCCGGTCCACCACGCGGTTGACCATCCCGGCGCCGTAGAGCTTCGCCATGGAGGAGGCGTGGCGTGGGTCGAGACCCGCGTCGACGGTCCAGGCGGCCCGCAGGATGAGCCAGCGGGCGGCCTCCAGCTCGGTCTCCGAGTCGGCGATCATCCAGCTGATCGCCTGGTTGTCCCCGATCGGTCGGCCGAAGGTGTGCCGGGTGGTGGCGTGGTCGATCGCCATCCGCAGGGCCCGTTCGGCGATGCCTACGGCGTGTGAGGGGATGGTGTAGCGCCCCTTGCCGATCCATTCCATGCCCAGCCGGAACCCCTCGCCGACCGCGCCGAGCACGTTGCGGCCCGGGACCCGTACGTCGTCGAAGATCAACGCCGCCGGGCCGCCCTCGCCCATCGTGGGGATGAACTCCGAGCGCCACCCCATCGACCGGTCCACCAGGAACGCGGTGGCCCCGCCGGCGCGTACGTCGCGTTCGGGATCGGTCACCGCGACGACGATGGCGAAGTCCGCGTCGTTGCCCCCGGTGATGAAGGTCTTCTCCCCGTTGAGCACCCAGTCGTCGCCGTCGCGGCGGGCGCGGAACCTGATGTTCGCCGCGTCGGAACCGGCGCCCGGCTCGGTGATCGCGAAACAGCTGGCGCGCTCCCCCTCGATGGTCGGGAGCAGGTACTCGCGCCGCTGGTCGGGGTCGGCCCGGAACAGGATGTTGTCCGCCTCGCCGCCGAACCGGAACGGCACCACCGTCCGGCCGATCTCAGTCCAGATCAGCGACTGCATGACGGCCGGCAGGTCCATCCCGCCGTACTCCTCGGGGGTGGCCAGGCCCCAGAAGCCGAACGTGCGGGCCCGGCGCTGCAGCTCGCGCAGCTCGTCGCGGGTCAGCCCGGGCTGGTGCGCCCGCTCGCGGCGCAGCAGCTCCGACTCCAGCGGCACCACCTCCCGGGTGATGAAGTCCCGCGCCGTGTCCCGGATCGCCCGTTCCTCAGTGGAGAGTCCGAAGTCCATGTCCGCTCCTTCGCTGCGCCGGGTCTAGCGGGCGCCGCCGTTGACGTAGAGGGTCTGCCCGGTGACGTACGAGGCGTCGTCGCTGGCCAGAAAGGCGATGACCGAGGCGATCTCGGCCGGCTGGGCGACCCGGCGCAACGGGATCTGCTCGGCGGCCCGCTGCTGGTGGGCGGCCGGGTCGCTGCCGGTGCGGACCGCGGTGGCCGCGGTCATCGGGGTCGCCACGTACCCCGGCGCGACCGCGTTGACCGCGATGTCGAACGGGCCGAGTTCCAGCGCCAGGGTGGCGGTGAGTCCCTGTACCCCGGCCTTGGCCGCTGCGTAGTTGGCCTGGCCCCGGTTGCCCAGCGCGGACCGGCTGCTGAGGTTGACGATCCGGCCGTACCGGGCGGTGACCATCTGCCGCTGGGCCGCCTGGCAGCACAGGAACATGCTGGTCAGGTTGGTGGCGAGCACCGCGTCCCACTCCTCGACCGGCATCTTGAACAGCAGGTTGTCGCGGGTGATCCCGGCGTTGTTGACCAGTACGTGCAGGCCGCCGAAGGTCTCCACGACCTGCGCGGTCATCGCCTCCACCGCGTCGGCGTCGGTGACGTCGCAGCCGATCGCGACGGCCCGGCCACCGGCTGCGGTGATCTCGTCGGCGACGGTCCTGGCGCCGTCGGCGGCGAGGTCCACGACGGCCACGGCGGCTCCTTCGCCGGCGAGCCGGCGCGCGGTCGCCGCGCCGATGCCCTGGGCGGCGCCGGTCACCACGGCGGTACGGTCGGTGAATCTGGACATGGTGCTCCCTGGTTCAGCTGGTGGACGGTGGGTGCGAGAAGGCGTTCACGCCGGTGAGGGCGCGGCCGATGAGCAGTTCCTGGATCTGGCTGGTGCCCTCGTAGAGGGTGGTGACCCGGGCGTCGCGCAGGTACCTGCCGACCGGGTACTCGTCGATGTAGCCGTACCCGCCGAGCACCTGGATCGCGTCGTTGGCCGCGTCGACCGCCGCCTCGCTGGCGAACAGTTTGGCCATGGACGCCTCGGTGGCGAACGGCTCGCCCCGGTCGATCAGGTCGGCGACCCGCCAGACCAGCAGCCGGGCGGCATCGGTCCGGACCGCGATCCCGGCGAGCAACCGTTGGACCAGCTGGTGTCCGGCGATCGGCCGGCCGAACTGGGTCCGCTGGCCCGCGTGCCGTACCGCCGTGTCCAGGCAGGCCTGGGCGAGGCCGACGCAGCCGGCGGCGACCGACATCCGGCCCTT
The DNA here is from genome assembly GCF_029626105.1 of Solwaraspora sp. WMMD792. Classification (NCBI taxonomy): domain Bacteria; kingdom Bacillati; phylum Actinomycetota; class Actinomycetes; order Micromonosporales; family Micromonosporaceae; genus Solwaraspora; species Solwaraspora sp. WMMD792. The sequence goes on along the minus strand of NZ_JARUBH010000009.1, from coordinate 980,490 downwards.
GGTGAGGGCGGCGAGGGCGATCCGGAAGCCGCCGCCGACCGGGCCGAGCCGGTCGGCGTCGGACACCCGGACCCCGTCGAGGGCGAGCTCGGCGGTGGCCTGTCCGCGCAGGCCGAGCTTGCCGTGGATCTCGCGGCGCTGCAGGCCGGGGGCGTCGGTGGGGACCAGATAGGCGGTGATGCCCCGCGGGCCGGCCCCGCCGCTGCGGGCGAACACCAGGGCGACGTCGGCGGTGGTGCCGTTGCTGATGAACATCTTGCTGCCGGTCAGCAACCAGTCGTCGCCGTCGCGCACGGCCCGGGTGGTCAGCGACGCGGCGTCCGAGCCGACGTCCGGTTCGGTCAGCGCGAAACAGCCCAGGGCCGTTCCGGCGCACAGCCGGGGCAACCACCGGGTCCGCTGCTCGTCGCTGCCGTGGCTGGCGATGGTCTTGGCGACCAGGCCGAGGGTGACCGAGACGATGCCACGAACGGCGGCGTCCGCCCGACCCAGTTCCTCCAGGACCAGGCAGTACGACAGGTGGTCGCCGCCGGATCCGCCGTAGGGCTCGTCGATGGTGAGGCCGAGGAAGCCGACCTCGCCGAGCTTGCCGACGATCGCCGGGTCGACCGCCTCCCGGCGGTCCCAGTCGGCGGCGTACGGCGCCACCTCGCGGTCGGCGAACCGCGCGGCGAGTTCGCGGAGCGCGGCCTGTTCGGCGGAGAGGCGAAGGTCCATGGGCATTAAACTAGCGCTGCAAGTTTTATTCCGTCCAGACCTGCTGTGGCAGAGTTCGTAGTCGATCAGGAACCCGTCGCCCGAGGAGATCACCCATGCCACGGCCACGGCAGGCGCTGCTGAGTCGGGAACGGATCATCGAGACGGCAGCGGCGCTGATCGACGCGGACGGGCTGGCCGCGTTCTCCACCCGCCGCCTCGCCGCCGCGCTGGGGGTACGCGGTCCGTCGCTCTACAACCACTTCGCCACCAAGGACGAGATCATCGACGCGGTGGTGGACAACGTCACGACCCGGGTGGATGTCTCGTTCTTCGGCACGCTGGACTGGCGGGAAGCGCTGCGCCGGTGGGGGTACTCGTACCGGGCGGCGCTCGCCGCCCATCCGAACATCGTGCCGCACCTGGCTCAGGGGCCCGGCCGTCGGCCGGCCTCGCTGGCGATGGCCGACGCGGTCTACGGTGGCCTGGTCGCGGCCGGCTGGCCGCCCGCCCGGGCCACCCACATCGGTGCCCTGATGCGCTACTTCGTGACCGGTTCGGCACTCGGCTCGTTCGCGCGCGGCTTCGGCGAGGACCCGGCGTTCTACGCCGAGCAGTACCCGCATCTCGGCCAGGCCCACCGGCTCCCCGAACACCAGAAGCAGGTCGACGAGGGCGCCTTCGCGCTGGGCCTGGAGGCGCTGATCGATGGCCTTGCCCGGACCTACGAGCGCACCGTCGGCCCGCTGCCGCCCCTGTCGCCGATCGACGAGACGTACTAGAGTCAAAAACTTGCAGCGCTAGTTTTTGCTCCGGAGGTCACGATGGTGGACGAACGGACCGACCTGTACCTCGCCGGACGCTGGGTCACCGCCGCGACCCGGGAACGCCTACCGGTGCACGACCCCAGCAGTGAGGAACTGATCGCCACCGTGCCGGGCGGCACGGCAGCCGACGTGGACCGGGCCGTCGCCGCCGCCCGCGCCGCCTTCGACGGCTGGGCCGACACCGCACCGCAGACGCGGGCCGCCTGCCTGCGCCGGCTGCACACCGCGCTCACCGCCCGCACCGAGGAGATCACGCACACGGTCGTCCGGGAAGTCGGCACCCCGCTGCGGGTCGCCGCCCGCGTCCAGGTCGGCCTGCCGCTGACCGTGCTCGCGGGCTACGTCGAGCTGGCCGCCCAGCCGCCCCGGCCCGAGACGGTCGGCAACTCGCTGGTGCTGCGGGAACCAGCCGGGGTGGTCGGGGCGATCACCCCGTGGAACTACCCGCTGCACCAGATGATGGCCAAACTCGCCCCGGCGCTCGCCGCCGGATGTCCGGTGGTGCTCAAGCCGAGCGAACTGACACCGATGGTGGCGTACCTGCTCTTCGAGGCGATCGACGAGGCCGGCTTCCCGCCCGGGGTGGTCAACCTGGTCACCGGCACCGGTCCGGAGGCCGGCGCGGCACTCGCCGCACATCCCGACGTGGACGTGGTCTCGTTCACCGGCTCGACCGCCGTCGGCCGGCACATCTGCCACCTGGCCGCCGACCGGATCGCCCGGGTCACCCTGGAGCTGGGCGGCAAGTCCGCCAACGTGATCCTGCCCGACGCCGATCTACCGACCGCCGTCCGGGTCGGAGTCGGCAACGCCCTGCTCAACTCGGGACAGACCTGCACCGCCTGGTCCCGGATGCTGGTGCACCGGGACCGGTACGCTGAGGCGGTCGACGAGGCCGCCCGGGTCGCGGACGGCTACCGGACCGGCGACCCGTTCGACCCCCGGACGCGGCTGGGTCCACTGGTCTCGGCGACCCAGCGGGACCGGGTCCGCCGCCACGTCGAACGCGGCCTCGCCGACGGCGGCCGGCTGGTCGCCGGCGGGCCGGACGCCCCGCTGCCGGAGCGCGGCTGGTACGTCGCCCCCACCGTGATCGCCGACGTCGACCCGGACGCCCATCTGGCCCAGGAGGAGGTCTTCGGGCCGGTGCTGGCGATCCTGCCGGTCGACGACGACGAACACGCCGTCGCGGTCGCCAACAACTCCCGGTACGGGCTGGCCGGCGCGGTCTGGTCGGCCGACGAGGAACGGGCGGTACGCGTCGCCCGACGGATCCGCACCGGCATGGTCGACATCAACGGGGGCGCGTTCAACCCGCTCGCCCCGTTCGGCGGCTACAAGCAGTCCGGTCTCGGCCGCGAATTCGGCACCTACGGGCTGGACGAGTTCCTGCAGACCAAGGCGATCCAGCGATGAGCGCCGGTCCGGCCGGCGACGTGGCGACGTCGGGATCCCCGGTACGGGCGGTGGTGGCCCGGGCTCCCGGGCAGCCGCCCCGGGTCGAGCGGATCACGCTACCGCCGGTCGGCCCCGGTCAGGTCCGGGTCGGTATCCGGGCCGCCGGTGTCTGCCACTCCGACCTGTCCATGATGAACGGCACCATCACGCCGGAGTACCCGCTCGTACTGGGGCACGAGGCGGCCGGCACGGTGCTCGAGGTCGCGGCGGGGGTCGACCGGGTCGCGCCCGGCGACCCGGTGGTGCTCAACTGGGCACCACCGTGCCGACGGTGCTGGTACTGCCAGCGCGACGAACCATGGCTGTGCGACCGCGCCGGTGCCGCCTCGGTCCCCCGGGGACGCACCGCGGCCGGCGAGCAGCTGCACGTCACCCTCGGCCTCGGGGCGCTCGCCGAGGAGGTGGTCGTCGGCGAGCAGGCCGTCGTCAGGGTGCCGGTCGGGCTGCCGTACGAGGTGGCCGCGCTGCTCGGCTGCGCCGTGCTGACCGGAACCGGCGCGGTACGGCGTACCGCCGGGGTCCGGGCCGGCGAGTCGGTCGCGGTGATCGGCCTCGGCGGGGTCGGCCTGTCGGTCGTCGGGGCGGCCCGGGCGGCCGGCGCGGCACCAGTGATCGCCGTCGACCTCGCCGCCGCCAAGGCGGACCTGGCCGTCGCGGCCGGTGCCACCGACTTCCTGGTCGCCGACGCCGCGCTGACCCGGGCGATCCGGGCCCGTACCGACGGACGGGGCGTCGACCACGCCATCGAATGCGTCGGGCGGGCCGGCACCATCCGGGCCGCCTGGCGCGCCACCCGGCGCGGCGGCCAGGTCACCGTGGTCGGGATGGGGTCGGCCGACGACACCGTCGGGCTCTCCGCCCTGGAGATCTTCCATTCGGCCCGTACCCTGCGCTCCTCGGTCTACGGCTCCTCCGACCCGGACCGCGATCTGCCCGCGTTGGCCCGGGATCTCCTCGCCGGCGACCTTGACCCGGCCGTCCTGATCACCGATCGCACCGACCTGGACGGCGCCGCGGAGGCGTTCGCCCGGATGGCCCGGGGCGAGGGCGCCCGCACCGTGGTCCTGCCCTGACCGCAGCGGGTGCCGGCCCTGACCGCAGCGGTGCCTGCCCTGACCGCAGCGGTGCCTGCCCTGATCACGCCGGTGCCGGCGCCGGCCATGATCATGCCGGCGCCGGCCGGGCCGGGACGGTCAGGGCGCGGACCAGCTCGGTACGGGACCGGATGCCGAGCCGGACGTAGACGTTGCGCAGGTGGTGGTCGACGGTCCGGGTGGACAGGAAGAGCCGGCGGGCGATCTCCCGATTTGTCGCCCCCTCGACGACCAGTTCGGCGACCCGCAGCTGCTGCCCGGTGAGCAGCCCTGCCGCGCGCAACTCGCCTGGCACGCGCAACTCGCCTGCCGCGCGCAACTCGGCGGCCGCCTGGTCGGCCCAGTCGGTCAGGCCCAGCCCGAAAAAGGTGTCGTGGGCCCAGTGCAGATGTTCACGCGCGGCCCGGGGGTGCCGGGATCGACGCAGTTCCCGGCCGAACAGCAGCTCCGTACGGGCCCGCTCGAACGTTGCGGCGCCCACCGGGTGCAGCCGCAGCGCCGTCCGGTACCAGTCCTGCGCGGACTCGCCACCGCGCGGAGCGAGCAGTGCGTGGCAGCGGGCGGACAGCGCCCGCCGGACCGGGTTGGCGGTGCTGGCCGCCCAGGCGTCGAACACCGCCAACACGTTGCGGGCCGTCCGACGTTGCCCGGGCAGCTGCGCGGCCGCCTCGATCAGATACGGGGCGGCCATCACCTGCACCAGCACCTGTCCCCGGCCGGTGCCGGGGTGAGCCAGGCTCAGCAGCCGGGCCAGGGCCGGTTCGGCGTGCCCGGCGGTCAGTTCAAGCACGGCCAGTGCCCACTGGGCCAGAGCCTGCGGCCGGCTGCCCGGATCCGGGCCCTCCGTCAGCTCGCCCAGCTCCCGGATCCGGTCCAGGCAGCCGGCCCGGTCCGCGCGTACCGCCGACAACACGGCCAGCAGACCCAGGTGGATCGCGGCCCAGTTCTGCTGGCCGGTCGACCGCGCGGTCCGCAGCCCGTCGCGGGCGCTCGCGGCCGCCGCGCCGTGCCGGCCGAGCCAGTATTCGGCGCAGGCCCGCAGCTCCAACGCCCGGGGCAGACCCGAGTGCTCCCCACGGCCACGGGCCACCTCGACCGCGTCGTCGGCCAGCCGGTGCGCCTCACGGTCTGCGGCGAGCAGGTGCGCGGCGGCTGCGGCGCAGTTCAACGCGGCTGGAGTCCGCTGCGGCCCGGTGAGCCGGATCCCGAGGTCGACCGCCCGGCGCAACGCGGGGACCGCGTGGTCGTGCGCGCCGCTCAGCGTCGCCGCCGTCGCGACGAGTTGGGCCGCCATCACCTCGACCTCGGGTGGGTCGTCCGCTCTGGTCAGCGCCTCGGCCCGGCGCGCCAGGTCGACGTAGCGGTACTGGTCACCGAGGTAGCCGATCGCCTCGCCCGCCCCGGACAGTGCCGCGACGGCCGACGCGCGGTCGTACGGAGCGAGCCGGTGGGCCGCCGCGAGCAGATCCGGTAACGCCCGCGTCGGCGCGCCGCACCGCAGTTCGATCTCCGCGCGGAGCAGATCCGCCCGGCCGGCCGCTGCCTCCCGGCCGGCCAACGCCAACGGGTTGGTGGATCCGGGCAGGTCACGCAGGAACTGACGGGCGCGCGCGGGTTGTCCCGCCGCCCAGGCGAAGCCCGCGGCTGCCACCAACCGGGCACTGCGGGCCGGCTCAGGACCGAGCCGGGCGGCCCGGTGCAGCGCGTACGCCGCGCTCGCCCGGTCCTCGCCACCGGCGAACGCCGCGCGTTCCAGCTCGTCGGCGAGGTCAGGGGCCGGCCCGGTGGTCGCGTCGGCGAGGTGGACGGCCCGGCGCAGCCGGTGCTCGGGTCGGTCGAGCAGCCCGGCGAGCAGCTGGTGCCCGGCGTGCCGTTCGGCCAACGGCGCGGTTGCCACAATCATGGCGCGGGCCAACCGCTGCGGGAAGGTCACCGTCTCACCGTCGACCCGGACCAGGCCGGCGTGCTCGGCCGGTGCGAGATCGCCGACCCCGGTGCCGGTCGCCGCCGCCGCCCGGGCCAGCAGCTGCTGATCCGGGCGCTCGTCGAGGGCCGCGACGAGCAGCAGTCGACGGGTCCGGTCCGGCAGGTTCGCCAGTCGGGCACGGTAGGCACGGCCGAGGCCGCCGTCGGCCGGCAGCAGGTCCGGCACCGGCTCGTCCCCGCGCAGCTGGCCGGGGCCAAGGGCGGCGGCCAGGTCCACCAGTGCCTGTGGGTTGCCGCCGCCGGCGGTGACCAGGGCGGTGAGCACGTGCCGCGGTACCGGCACGGGGAGGCGGTCGGCGAGGACGGCCCGGCTCTGGTCGTCGTCGAGTGGCCCGAGCCGGTGGCCGGGGACACCGGCGACACCGCAGGTCCCGGTGAGCACTCCGGCGACCGGGCGGCCGGCCAGCCGGCGGGCGACCGCGGTGAGCACCTCGGCGGTGCCCGGGTCGCCCAGATCCAGGTCGTCGAACGCATAGAGCAGGACACCGTCGGCCGCCACCATGGTCAGCAGCTCGCGTACGGCTATCGCCAGGGCGAGTCGTCGTTGCGGCGGACAGCCGTCACCGGCTAGCACCGCCCGCAGCAGCAGCCGGTGCCGGTCGGCCAGGGCGGCCACCTGGTCCCGGACCGGGTCGAGGAGGCGGTGCAGTCCGGCGTACGGCAGCGTGGCCTCGTCGGCGACACCGGCCGAGATCAGCAGGTGCCAGCGGCGGAGGCGGATCCGCCGGACGGCCTCGTGTAGTAGCGAACTGCGGCCGGAGCCCGGCTCACCGTGGAACAGGACGGCCGTCCCCTGGTGCCCGGCCGCCGCCGACAGCAGGCGGTCGAGAGCGCGACATTCCTCGACCCGCCCCCACAACCCAGATTTTTGCACTGGGGATGCAGTGAACATGAGGTCAGTGTCGCTGATGTGTAACCAACAGGAAAGAGCCGGGAAACATCAGGGTGAATCGGCGGAGCCGGTCGACAGCAACGCGCCGACCGTCCGGGTCATCACCGCCCGGGCCTGGTCCACCCCGAGTCCGAGCCCGTCGCGCAGCATCGACCACGCCGACCACATGCTGGCGACCGTCACGGCCTGCACCAGCTGCTCGCGGCCCGCCCCCGCGCGGTCAAGCTCCACCGCGAAGAGCTGCTCGACCTCCGCCCGGACCCGGTCGATGTGCTTGAGCCGGTTCCGGTGCAGCTGCGGAGAGAGCGGCTCACGCATCTGCGCCGCCCGGGCCGACGGCGCGATGAGCTGCAACAACCGGGCCCGCTGCCGGCAGTACGCGTCCACCCGCTTGGCCAACGGCAGGTTCGGCGAGATCGGCCGGTACGCCGCCTCCTGCTGCCGCAGCACCTCCTCGCCACTGGCTTCGAAGAGGGTTTCCATGTCCTTGAAGTTGGTCCACAGGGTCCGCAGCGAGATCCCGGCCCGTTCCGCGATCCGTTCCCCGGTGGGCCGCAGGTCGCCCTCGGAGATCAGCGCCAGATGCGCCTCGACGATCGCCGCCCGGGTCCGCTCCGCCCGGGCGCTGCGCCCGTCGACCCGGCCCGGCGCCTCGGCGCCCCTGCCCATCACGCCTCCTTCGACACCCGCCGCCGGACCACCCGGCACTGCGTCACGCCCGTCGGAACCGGCCGGGCGCCCGGTGGGCTTCCCCGGCCGAGTCTAGACACGCCGCGCGTCGCCGCCGTGGCGCCGTAGTTCGCGCCGGGCCAACGACTGCCGGTGCACCTCGTCCGGGCCGTCGGCCAGCCGCAGCGTCCGGGCCCGGGCCCAGAACCGGGCCAGTACGGTGTCCTGGCTGACCCCGGCCGCGCCGTGCGCCTGCACCGCCCGGTCGACGACCCATTCGGCCACCGCCGGCACCACGATCTTGATCCCCTGGATCTCGGTGTGCGCCTGCCGGTTGCCGACCGTGTCCATCAACCAGGCGGCCTTGAGGACCAGCAGCCGGGCCTGCTCGATCCGCACCCGGGCCTCGGCGATCCAGTCCCGGATCACTCCCTGGTCGGCCAACGGCCCGCCGAACGCCCGCCGGCCGGCGACCCGCCGGCACATCAGCTCCAACGCCCGCTCGGCCATCCCGAGCAGCCGCATGCAATGGTGGATCCGGCCCGGCCCGAGCCGGGCCTGGGAGATGGCGAAACCGGAGCCCTCCACGTCGATCAGGTTCGCCGCCGGCACCCGTACGTCCACGAAGTCGATCTCGGCGTGGCCGCCGTGCTCCCGGTCCTCGTACCCGTAGACGGACATGCCCCGGCGGACCGTGACGCCCGGGGTGTCCCGCTCCACCAGCAGCTGGCTCTGCTGCCGCCGCACGGGCGCGGCCGGATCGGTACGCCCCATCACGATGAACAGCTCGCAGCGCGGGTCCATCGCCCCGGTCACGAACCACTTGCGACCGTTGACCACGTACGTCTCACCGTCGCGTTCGATCCGGGTGGCGATGTTGGTCGCGTCCGACGAGGCCACCGCAGGCTCGGTCATCGCGAAGGCCGACCGGATCCGACCGTCGAGCAGCGGCACCAGCCAGCGTTCGCGCTGCTGCGGGGTGCCGAACCGGGCCAGCAGCTCCATGTTGCCGGTGTCCGGCGCGGCGCAGTTGAGCGCGGCCGGTGCCAGCGAAGGCGACCATCCGGTGAGCTCGGCCAGCGGGGCGTACTGCAAGTTGGTCAGGCCGGCCCCGTACTCGCCGGGCAGGAACAGGTTCCACAGCCCACGGCGCCGGGCCTCGGCCCGCAGCCGGTCCAGCACCGGCGGCGGCTCCCACCGCCCGGGTGCCTCCCGCACCTGACGCTCGAACTCCTCCTCCGCCGGGTGGACCCACCCGGTCATGAAGTCGCGCAGCTCGGCCAGCAGCCGGGCGGTCGTCTGGTCGTAGCCGAAGTCCATCAGCGCCTCGCCAACTCGCGTAGTCCCTGGGCGACCAGCGGAAGCACCCGCTGACCGACCGTGTCAAATCCCTCGCCGACGGTCTGGCCGCGTACGTAGCGGTAGTGGACGCCCTCGAGGATGACGGCGAGCTTGTACGCACCGAAGGCGAGGTACCAGGGCAGGTCGTCCAGGGACCGGCCGCTGCGTCGGGCGTACCGGGCGGCCAGCTCGTCGGTGCCGGGCTGCCCCGGCACCCGGACCCGCCCGGCGTGCACCAGGGTCAGCCCGAGGTCGGTCAGCGGGTCCCCGAGGGTGGACATCTCCCAGTCCAGCACGGCCCGGATCGGACGCCGACCGCCCGGCGTACCCCCGACCGGACCGTGACCCCCGCCCGGACCGTGCCCCCCGCCCGGACCGTGTCCGCCGGCCGGACCGACGTCCGCCCGCAGATCGCCCACCACCACGTTGTCCGCCCGCAGGTCGCCGTGCAGCACGGTGCCGGGCCCGGCGGTCGGTACGGACGCGGCCAGCCGGGCGTGCAGTTCGTCGACGCCCGGCAGGTCCCGGCTGCGGGAGGCGTCCAGTTGCCGCTTCCAGCGGCGCACCTGCCGGGCGGCGAAGCCGACCGGGACACCGAAGCCGGCCAGCCCCACCCCGGCGGGGTCGATCGCGTGCAGGTCGGCCAGGGTGTCGACGAGTGCCAGGGCCAGCGTGCGGACCCCCGCCGGCCCGAGCCGGGCCAGCTCCGCTGCGGTGCGGTGGACCGGCCCCGGCACGAACTCCATGAGGTAGAAAGGCGCACCGACCGGGCCGGGATCCGGGCAGTGGTGCAGTATCGCGGGGACCGGCACCGCGGTGGTCGCGAGTGCCCGCAGCACCCGGACCTCCCGCCCCATGTCGTGCGCGGTGGCCAGGACGTGTCCCAGCGGCGGACGACGGAGGACCAGCGTCCGTCGCCCGTCGCTGACCCGATAGGTCAGGTTGGACCGACCGCCCGCGATCACCTCGCCGGTCAGCGCCCCGCCGAACAACCCCGGCCCGGCCCGGTCGAGGTGGGCGGCGAGCCGGGTCAGGTCCAGGCCCGGCAGCTCAGTCATCGGCCGCGCCGTCCGCTACTCGCGGCACCACACCGTCCGCCGGTCGCGGCACCACACCGTCCGCTGGTCGCGGCACCGCACCGTCCGCCGGTCGCGGCACCGCACCGGGCAGGTCGCCGCGTCGCTCCAGCTCCCGCTGCGCACGGTTCATCGTCCGCAGCCAGCGCTGCGGATCGGCGGCCCGGCGGGCGTGGTACGTGGCGACCTCCGGATGTGGCAGGACCAGGAACCGGTCGTCGGTCAGGGCCTCTCCGACAGCGTCGGCGACCTGCTCGGGGGTGACGGCGTCGTCGTCGAGCTGGGCGGCGGCCCGGTCCCCGCCGGCCGCCAGCATCGGGGTGCGCACCCCACGCGGGCAGAGCAACTGGACGGTCACACCGCGGTGCGCGTAGGTGGCCCGCAACCACTCCGCGTAGCCGACGGCGGCATGCTTGGTCACCGAGTACGGAGCGTTGCCGAGCATGGTGAGCAGGCCGGCGGCGGAGGCGGTGACGAGCAGTCGGCCCCGGCCGGCGGCGAGCCAGTGTGGGAGCAACTCCCGGGCGGCGTACACGTGGGACATCACGTTGACCTGCCAGGCGCGGTGCCAGACCTCGTCGGTCGGCTCCCCCGGGCCGTTCCCGGCGACACCGGCGTTACCGCAGTACAGATCGATGCCGCCGAGATGTCGTCGGGCATAGCCGACCAGGGCGGACACCGCCGCCGGCTCCGCCACGTCGGCGGGGAAGGCTGCCGCGCCGAGTCGGGTGGCGACGGCACGCACGGCGTCGGAGGCGATGTCGTTGACGACGACCCGGGCGCCGCCGGCCACGAACCGGGCGGCCAACGCGGCACCGATGCCGGACCCGGCACCGGTCACCACCACCCGCGCACCGGCGACGGCCAGTCCCGGTCCGCTCACCCGGTGGTCCGGCTGGCCAGCGAGATCCCGCCGTCCACGACCAGGGTCTGGCCGGTGATCCAGGCCGCGTCGGCCGAGGCGAGGAAGGCGACGGCACCGGCCACGTCGGTCGGCTCGCCGAGCCGACGCAGCGGGTACGCCCGGGCGACCTCCTCCTCCCGCCCTTCGTAGAGGGCGGCGGCGAACCGGGTCCGGACCACGGCGGGGGCGACGGCGTTCACCCGCACCGACGGGGCGAGTTCGACGGCAAGGCTGGCGGTGAGGTGGTTGACGGCGGCCTTCGTCACGCCGTAGAACGCGATGCCCGGCGACGGCCGCAGCCCGGCGATCGACGAGACGTTGACGACGCAGCCGCCCCGGTCGGTCATCCCGGCGGCGCAGACCTGCTGCACCCAGCCGAGGGCGCCGAGCAGGTTGACCTCCAGCAGTTTGCGGGCGGCCGCCAGGTCGAGCCCGGCCAGCGGGCCGTGGACCGGGTTGATCCCGGCGTTGTTGACCAGGACGTCCACCGGCCCGAAGGTCTCGGTGACCTGGCGTACCGCGGCGGCGCGGTGGTCCGGATCGTCGGTTCCGCCGGGGACCGCCACGGCGTGATCCGGACCACCGAGGGCGGCGACCGCCTCGTCCAGGGCGCCGGCCCGCCGGGCGGTGAGGCCGACCCGGGCGCCCTCGGCGACCAGCCGGCGGGCGATGGCCAGCCCGATCCCGCGGCTGGCCCCGGTCACCAGCGCGACCCGCCCGGAAAGCCTGCCGCAAGCTTCACTCATAGTGCGTATAGTACGAGAGGGACCTTCACCTCGTCAACAATGAGATATCCCATCTGTACAGCCACTAAGCGGCCGCCAGACGCATTGACTTCTAGACAAGATAGAAGCACTGTCAGTGCATAAATAGCGCCACGCGAAGGAGTCTGCCATGCCCGACGCAGTGATCGTCGCCGCCGCCCGCTCACCGATCGGGCGGGCCGCCAAGGGTTCGCTGCGGGACCTGCGCCCGGACGACCTGGCCGCCGCCATCGTCCGGGCCGCACTCGACCAGGTCCCCGAACTGCCCGCCGACCAACTCGACGACCTGATGCTCGGATGCGGGCAGCCCGTCGGCGAGCAGGGACACAACCTCGCCCGAGTGGTCGCCACCCTGCTCGGCCACGACCAACTGCCCGGCACCACCGTCACCCGGTACTGCGCCTCGTCCGTGCAGACCACCCGGATGGCCCTGCACGCCATCCGGGCCGGCGAGGGCGACGCATTCATCTCCGCCGGCGTGGAGTGCGTGTCCCGGTACCCCGAAGGGCAGCCGGACGTCACCAACCCGGCGTTCGCCGGGGCACGGGCCCGTACCGCGGAGCGGGCCGGCGCCGACACCCCGCCCTGGCGGGACCCGCGCGACGACGGCGCGCTGCCCGACGTCTACATCGCCATGGGGCAGACCGCCGAGAACGTGGCCCGGCTGCGCGGGGTCAGCCGGCGACGCCAGGACGAGTTCGCGGTCCGCTCGCAGAACCGCGCCGAGCAGGCCGCCGCGACCGGTTTCTGGGCCCGGGAGATCACCCCGGTCACCGTGCCCGACGGTACGGTGGTCACCGCCGACGACGGACCACGGCCCGGCGTCACCCTGGACGCGGTGGCCGCGCTGGCCCCGCGGTTCCGTCCGGACGGCACGGTCACCGCCGGCAACGCCTGCCCGCTCAACGACGGGGCCGCCGCTCTGGTGATCATGTCCGACACCCGGGCCCGCGACCTCGGCATCCGGCCGCTGGCCAGGATCGTCGCCACCGGTCTGAGTGGACTCTCGCCGGAGATCATGGGTCTGGGGCCGGTGGAGGCGTCCCGGCGGGCGCTGGCCCGGGCCGGCATGTCCATCGACGACATCGACCTGGTGGAGATCAACGAGGCGTTCGCCGCGCAGGTGGTGCCGAGCGCCGAGGAGTTGGGGGTCGACTGGGACCGGCTCAACGTCAACGGCGGCGCGATCGCGGTCGGACACCCGTTCGGCATGACCGGTGCCCGGCTCACCACCACGATGATCAACTCGCTGCGCTGGCACGACCGGCAGACCGGGCTGGTGACCATGTGCGTCGGCGGCGGCCAGGGCATGGCCCTGATCATCGAACGGCTGGCCTGACCGCCGCCGAAGGCGGCTCAGGGCGCCGACGGGATCCCGTCGGCCGGCGGGGTGGCCGACTCGCCGGGGTACTCGTTCACCGGACCATCGGCCGGATCCGTCTCGTACGTCGGCCCGAAGTACTCCTGCGTCCCACCGCTGACCCGGGTCAGCCGCTGCCCGCCGTACCCGGAGTGGTCGGTGGCGGAGAAGCGCAGCGGGGCCAGTCCCGGGCCTTCGAAGCCACCCCGCTCGACCGCCTCGACCAGCGCCGTACGGGTCAGATCGGGTCCGGCCGCCTGGAGCGCCTGGACGAAGACGTAGCCGACCGCCATCCCGTACACCGTGTTGCCGTCGAACGGCGCGTCCGCGTTGTACTTCTCGTGGATCTGGCGGAACAGCACGATCCACGGATTCGTCTCGTCGTTGTGCATCGGCAGGTAGTTGACGCCGATCAGGCCCTCCAGCAGCCCGGCCGCCTCACCGAGTTGGCTGGCCAGGGTCAGGTGGTCTGCGCCGACGTTCGAGACCACCCACTGCGGTTGGAAGCCGATCCGGGCGGCGGTGCCGATGGCGAGCGCGGTGAAACCGGGCACCGTCGCCAGGATCACCACCTGACAGCCGGCGGCCTTGAGCGCACCGATCTGTGGTGCCACGTTGGTGTTGCTGGTGACGTACGTCTGCTTGTCGGTCACCGGGCCCAGGATCTTCTCCACCCCGACCAGGCTGTCCCGGCCGAAGTCGTCGTCCTGGCCGAAGAAGCAGACCGTTCTGCCGGCGAAGTTCTCCGCCACGTGGCTGGCCAGGATCTTCCCTTCGACGATGTAGTCCGGGTTGAACCCGAAGGTGCCGGGATACTTCTGCGGCTGGTCCCAGGTACGGCTGCCCGAGGCGACGAACAGATCGGGGACCCGGTTGGTGTGCAGGAAGTCGAGCACGCCCGTGTGGGTAGGGGTGCCGAGCCCGTTGAGGACGGCGAAGACGCCGTCCCGCAGGACGAGTTCCCGCACCACCTGCTGAGTGGTGGCCGGGTTGTAGCCGTCGTCCATGATCTTGTAGTTGATCTTCCGGCCGTACACCCCACCGGCCTCGTTGACGTGCTCGAAGTACGCCCGGGTGGCGGGCGCGATCGTGGAGTATCCGGCCGAGGCCGGCCCGGTCAACGGCATGTGGGTGCCGACCAGGATCTCGGTGTCGGTGACGCCGGGCGTCGCGACGCCGGAATCGTCACCGGGATCGGCGCCGCAGGCGGCGAGACCGAGGAGCAGGGTCAGGGACGCGGCGGACGCGAGACCGCGACGAAGGGTGGGTGACATCGACGGACACCTCTCTCGATGCTGGCGTGGTCGTGACGGTGTGCTTGATCGGTGCGGGTCAGTACGGGTGCGGGTCGGTACAGGTGCGGGTCGGTACAGGTGCGGGTCGGTACGGGTGCGGGTCGGTACGGGTGCGGGTCGGTACGGGTGCGGCGGTCGGGTGGTCAGGTGGTCGGTGGTGCCGCCCGATGCGGCAGCCGCGTCCACGCGGCATGGGCCAGCCGGGACAGGTGTCCCTGCACCCCACCGGGTGCGACGATCACGACGAGGACGAGGGTGAGCCCGAAGATCGCCAACGGCAGGTTGCCCTCCATCCGGTGCGCCAACGCCGGTGTCAACGGCAGCGCCTCGGCGAGGCTGTGGGTCAGCTCCGGCAACGCCACCAGCAGCAGCGCGCCCCAGGCTGCTCCGGCGAGCCGGCCGAGCCCGCCGACCACCACCGCCGTCAGCAGGGAGAGTGACAGGGCCAGCGAGAACGCTCCCGGGGAGACGTTCTGGGTCAGCAACGCGAGCAGCGCCCCGCCAAGTCCGGCGGCGGCGGCGCTGACCACGAAGGCGAGCACCCGGATGCCGGCCACCGGCAGGCCGGCCAGGCCGGCGGCGACCTCGTCGTCGCGGACCGCGCGCAGCAGCCGGCCGTACCGGCTCCGGACCAGGTTCGTCAGCAGCAGCAACGCGAGCAGGGTCACCGCCGCCGCCAGCCAGAGCTGCCACCGCTCGTACGGGAAGTACGGCCCGAGGACGCCCGGCGGTGGCGCGAGCGGCACCGCGAGCCCTTGCTCGCCATTGAAGACCCCACTGAAGGTGACCGTCAGCGCGGGCACCGCGATCGCCACGGTCAGCGTGACGCCCGCCAGGTAGGGCCCCCGGATGCGGGCGGCCGCCACCCCGATCACCGCGCCGAGGGCGGTGGTGACCAGCACCGCCACCAGCAGCGAGATCGGCAGCGCCCCGCCGCCGGTCAGGCCGCGCTCGGCGAGGGCACGCTGGCTGAGCGCCAGGCTGTAGGCGCCGACCGCCATCAGCGCACCGTGGCCGAGGGAGAGCTGCCCACTCAGGCCGGTGAGGATGGTCAGGCCGGCGGTGGCGCAGAGGAAGGCGGCCACGGTCGCGGCCTGGAACAGCCGGTACGGCTCCAGCAGGTAGCTGGTCGCCAACACCGCCAGTACGCCGACGGCGAGCAGGCCGAGGTGACGGGGCAACGTGTAGGCGCTCACACCTGCCTCGCCGTCGTCGTGGCGAACAGTCCGCCCGGTCGGATCAGCAGCACCGCCAGCAGCAGTGTCAGGACGGCGAGCGGGGTGACGTCGCTGCCCACGTAGCCGCCCACGTAGGACAGGGCCAGACCGACGGCGAGGCCACCGACCACCGCCCCGGGTGGGCTCTCCAGACCACCGACCACGGCCGAGGTGAACGCCGAGACGAAGACCAGGTCCATCGCGTTCGGGTGCAGGCCGAGCTCGGTGGGGACGATCAGCATCGCGGCGAGCGCCCCGACGGCCGACGCGAGCGCCCAGCCGAGGGTGAGCATCCCGCCGACCCGTACCCCGAGCAACCGGGCCACGTCCGGGGCGAAGGCCGCCGCCCTCATCCGCAGGCCGACGGCGGTCCGGGCGAAGATCCACGCCAGCGCGACCACGACGACCCCGACGGCGCCGAAGACGAACAGATCGTACGGGGAGAGCAGGCGCAGCCCGCCGACCGTGACGGCGGAGCGGGACAGCGGCGTCGGCGCCGGGCGGAACTCGTTGCCGTACACGATGCCCAGCGCGGCCTGGATGACCAGGACCAGCCCGAGCGCCACGATCACCGGGCTGAGCGGGGAGGCGTGCCCGACGTGCCGCATGACGATCCGCTCGACGGCGGCGCCGAGCAGCAGACCGGCGGCGATCGCGGTCAGGAAGCCGATCCAGTACGAGCCGGTCGCGGCGGCGACGCCGTAGCCGACGTACGCGGTGGCGGCGGCCATCGCGCCCTGGGCGAAGTTGACCGCCCGGGCGGCCCGCCAGATCAGGACGAGGGCCAGCGCGAACGCGGCGTAGACCGCGCCTCGCGACAGCCCGTCGAGGGTGAGGAAGAGGAAGCGGTCCAACGGGGCCTCCTGGTGCGGTCGGAGATCCGGGATTCGGCGGTCAGAAGCCGAGATAGTGGTGGCGCAGCGATTCGTCGTCGCGCAGTCGCGCGGCGGGAGCCCGCACGACGATCCGGCCCAGGGACATGACCACCGCCTCGTCGGCGACGGAGAGTGCGCCGTGGACGTTCTGCTCGACGAGCAGGACGGTCAGTCCGGTCTCGTCCCGCAGCCGCCGGAGCAGCGCCATGATCTGGGTGATCACCCGGGGCGCCAGGCCGAGTGACGGTTCGTCGAGCAGCAGCAGCCGGGGACGGGCGACGAGCGCCCGACCGAGGGCGAGCATCTGCCGCTCCCCGCCGGAGAGCTGGTGGCCGTGCCATCGGCGCCGCCGGGCCAGCGGTTCGAAGAGCTGATAGACCTCGTCGAGGGCACGGGCCGCGTCGGCCCGGTCGCGCCGCCAGAGCCCACCGAGTCGCAGGTTCTCGTGGACGGTCAGCTCGCCGATCACCCCACGCCCTTCCGGCACGTGCGCCATGCCCCGCCGGACCACCTCCTCGACCGGTACGCCGCGCAGGTCCGCGCCGGCGAGCACCACCCGTCCCGCACTCGCCGGGACCATGCCGCAGAGGGTCCGCAGCAGCGTCGTCTTGCCGGCGCCGTTGGCACCCACCACGGCGACGATGGTGCCGGCGCGGATGGTCAGGTCGACGTCCCGCAGGACCGGCACGGCCCCGTACCCGGCGGCAAGGTCCCGGACGGTGAGCAGCTCCTCGGCGGTCACGGGGTCACCGCCCGTCCGCTGTCGCGGGCGGTTGCGGTGCCGCGGCCGAGCGGGGCCCGGATGTGAGGGCCGGGTCGTCGACCGCCGCGCCGAGGTACGCCTCGACGACCGCGGGAGCGGCGCGGACCTGCTCAGGGGTGCCGGTCGCGACGACCCGGCCGAAGTCCAGCACGACGACCTGGTCGCAGGTGGACATGACCAGGTCCATGTGGTGCTCGACGAGCAGCACCGCGCAGGGGTCGACGGCCTGACCGGGCAGGTCGCGGATCAGGTCGGCGAGTTGCCTGACGTCCTCGTCGCCGAGCCCGCCGGCCGGCTCGTCGAGCAGCAGCAGGCGGGGCCGGGCGACGAGCGCCCGAGCCAGCGCCACCCGCTGGCGGACCGCGAACGGCAGGGTGCCCGGCAGCCGTGCCGCGTGTGCGGCGACGCCGAGCCGGTCGAGGGTGTCGAGCGCCTCAGCACGCAGCCGCCGTTCGTCACGGTCGGCCCGGGGCAGTGCGAACAGGGCGGCGAGGAAGCCGGTCCGGGCGCGGTGGTTGGCCCCGGTCATCACGTTCTCCAGGACGGTGAGCCCGGCGAAGAGTCCGGTGCCCTGCAGGGTGCGGGCGATCCCGAGTCGGGTGAGCCGGTGCGGGCGGGGCCGGAACGGCTGCCCGTCCAGGGTCATCGTGCCGACGTCCGGCGACACGAATCCACAGACGACGTTGAACAGGGTGGTCTTACCTGCGCCGTTCGGGCCGATCACCCCGATCACGGTGCCGGGCGGCACGTCGAGGGAGACGTCGTCGAGGGCGGTGAGCCCACCGAAGCGCACCCCGACGTTTCGCAGTCCGAGTCCTCGTCCCATCGCCCGTCCCTTGGCCGGGGGCATTAATTACACTGACAGTGTACGTTTTTGGATCACCAGGTCAACACCCGCGAAGCAACTGTGTAACCTGCTTGGAACCAGATTGAAGACTCGGGCGGTCATCAGAGGATGGGTCAAAGATCATGCATTACAGATGCATGATCTTTGACTCGATGGCGGACGCGGGCCGGCCGACCGGGCCGGGCACGACCGGTCAGGCCACGTCCGGGCCGGGCAGGTCGACCAGCCGGGCCAGCGCCGCGCGGTGCCGGTCGGGCGTACCGAACATGACGGCGTTGCTCTTGGCCCGTTTCAGGAACACGTGGGCCGGGTGCTCCCAGGTGAACCCGATTCCGCCGTGCAACTGCACGCAGGTCTCCGCCGCGGTGACCGCGACCGCCGAGCAGTGCGCCGCGGCGACGGCCGCCGCCAGCTCCGTCTCGGCGTCAACGGGTGCCGGGCCCGGTGGCTGCGTAGCCGCGACGCGGTCAGCGGCGTACCGGGCCACCGCCCGGGCCTCGGCGATACCCACCCAGACATCGGCCAGCCGATGCTTGACCGCCTGGAACGAGCCGACCGGGCGACCGAACTGGAACCGCTCGCGGACGTAGCGGACCGTACTGTCCAGACACCACTCGGCGACCCCCACCTGCTCCGACGCGAGCATCGCCGCACCGGCCACCAGCCCGTCGCGTACCGCCACGACCGCCGCCGAACCGCCGGCGAGCCGGACCGCCGGGGCGGCGGTCAGGTCGACGTCGCCGAGCGGCCGGGTGCCGTCCAGCGACACCACCGGGGAGATCCGCACTCCCGGGTCGGAGGCCCGGACCGCGTAGAGCCCGTCCCGGGCCGGGACGAGCAGCAGATCGGCGGGGAGCGCGTCGGCGACACTGGTCACCGCGCCGGAAACGGTAGCCGCGCCGGAGACAGTCGCCGCGCCGGGAACGGTCGCCGCGCCGGAGCCCGCGCCCGGTGCCGCCGCTGGCCCGGCCTCGACCGTCGGCCAGTCGTCTCCCGGTGCGGTCGACACCGGCACCACCAGCACCGCGCGGGTACGACCGGCCGCGACCGGGGCGAGCAGCTCGGTCGCACCGCAGCGCAGCAGGGCCCGGGTGGCGACCACCGCGCTGCCCAGATAGGGCACCGGCGCCACGGCCCGGCCCAGCTCCTCCAGAACCACGGCGACCTCCCGAAGACCGGCGCCGGCACCGCCGTACTCCTCGGGCACCGCCAGCCCGACGACGCCCAGCTCGTCGGCGAGCCGCTGCCAGAGTCGCGGGTCGTACGGCTCGTCGGCGGCCAACCGGGCCAGCACGCGCCCGGTCGGGCTGACCGCCGCACACAACGCGCGGACACTCGCCCGCAGCGCCTCTTCGGTCTCGTCGTAGAGCAGATTCGTCATCGGTCCACCCGGGGTTCGCTCGGCAGGCCGAGCACCCGCTCGGCGATGACATTGCGCAGGATCTCCGAGGTTCCACCTTCGATGGAGTTGCCGCGGGCCCGCAGGTAGCGGTAGGTGGCGGTCCGGCCGAGCAGGTCCGGCTCCTCGGGGCGGCGCATCGTCCAGTCGTCGTGCCGCAGGCCGGCCGCGCCACTTACCTCGATCTCCAGGCCGCTGATCAGCTGGTTCAGCTCGGCGAAGCTGAGCTTCACCGCGGAGCCCTCCGGTCCGGGCTGTCCCGCGACCAGCTGCTGACGCAGGCGCAGCGCGGTCAGCCGGGCCGCCTCGGCCCGGACCCACAGCCGCAGCAGATCCTGGTGCGGGCCGGTACGCCGAACCTCCGGATGCCGGCGCCACACGTCGGTGAGAACGCCGATCATGCCGCCTTCGCGGGCCAGCGGCCGGCCGCCGATGGCGACCCGCTCGTTCATCAGCGTGGTACGGGCGACCTGCCAGCCCTCGCCCACCTCGCCGATCCGCATGGCATCGGGCAGCCGGACCCCGGTGAGGAAGACCTCGTTGAACTCGGCCTCACCGGTCAGCTGGCGCAGCGGACGAACCTGCACTCCCGGTGCGGTCATGTCGCAGACGAAGTAGGTCAACCCGGCGTGGCACCGGCCGGTGGAGCTGGTGCGGGCGAGCAGGATCGCCCACCGGGCCCGGTGGGCGAGCGACGTCCAGACCTTCTGACCGTCGACCAGCCAACCGTCGCCGGACCGCTCGGCGCGGGTCGCCACCGCAGCCAGGTCGGAGCCGGCGTCGGGCTCGCTGAACAGCTGGCACCAGATCTCCTCACCGGTCCAGAGCGGGCGCAGCCAGCGCCGCTGCTGCTGTGGCGTACCGTGGCGCAGTAGCGTCGGCGCAGCCATCCCGAGGCCGATGCTGTTGCGGCGCGGGCGGTTGTCCGGGGCACCCGCCCGGGTGAACTCGTCGTCGACGACCGCCTGCAGATGCCAGGGCAGGCCCAGCCCGCCGAGGCCGACGGGATGATGCACCCAGGCCAGCCCGGCATCGAACCGGGCCCGCAGGAAGGCGGTCCGGTCCCCGGTCCGGTCGTGCCGGCGGAGGAACCCGGCCACCACGCCACGCAGCTGATCCGGGTCGCGGAGCCGATCCGGGTCGCCGGGCTGGTCCGAGTCACGGAGCTGGTCGGTGTCGGTGTCGGTGTCGGTGTCCGGCACGGCAACCTCCGAGAATTGTTTCTGCACTCTGACTGCAATTTAGCCGACAGGTCGCGGACACGGAAGCAGCACGGGGTGACGGAACGGTGCGGGGTGGTCGCCCGGTCGGCGACCACCCCGCACCCCGCCTGCCTGCCTACCTGCCGGATCAGAAGGGACAGGTGCTGCGGTACTCCTCGATCGCCAGACCGGACGGCCCCGGGCAGAGGAACTGCGTGTACCGGGTGTCGTCGTCCACGAAGCGCTTCAGCCAGGCCACCCCCTGCTTGGCCAGCTCGGTGTTCGGGACCTGTGGGAAGAGATGCCCCTCGCCGTTCAGCTCCAGGTACGCCTTCTCCGTCCAGGCCGGGATCGAGTCGTAGAAGGGCTTCGCGTGGCTGTAGACCGGGGCGATCGTGTCGTACTCGCCGCCGACGATCAGCGTCGGCACTGCGACGGTGGTCCAGGTCTTGTCCGTGTTCCACGGTGCGATCGGCACCGCGGCCCGCAGCGACGGCCGGTCGACGGCGGCCTCCAGGCTGCCCCCGCCGCCCATGGAGTGACCAGCCACCGCGAGCCGGTCAGGGTCGATCCGGGTCCGCACCGGGCTCCGGTCGACCAGGTAGTCGAGCGCGGCCAGCAGCTGGCGACCCCGGCTGCCCGGCTGGTCGAACCGGCTCTCGGTCTCGATGCCGATGACCACGAAACCATGCGAGGCGATCCGCGGGCCGAGCCAGGCAAGACTCGACCAGCTCGCGGTGTAGCCGGGCGAGATGGCGACCGCGCCGAAGGTTCCCTCACTGGTGGTCGTCGGGTAGTAGATGACCCCGCCGTCGAAGCCGCTGACCAGCGACGAGACCGACTGCTGGCTGGTGGCGAACGGGCCGCGGCTGGCCTCCAGGATCGCGTGCGTGGGTGCCGGGCCGCGCTGGTACGGATTGGTCTGCGCCTGCGCCGGGGCGGCCGCCGCGACACCCGCGACGGCAACCAACGCGACGGTCAGGCAGAGCCGGGTCACGAAGCCCGGGACGGGACGCGCACCGCTCATGATGGTGGGACGCATGCCAGATCCTCCTCAAGGACGGAAGGCTATCGACACACATCAGTCTCTGTGGCGCCGTCCGCGTACCGCATCGGTAGAATCACCGGCCTGCCCGCTGGAACGTTGTGCGGTCGTCGCCACCTGCCCTAGCGTCGCGGCATGGCTCCCAGCTGGACATTGGCGGTCGCGCGCGACGACCTCACCCGAACCGTCCTGGTCGACAGGCCGGCACCCGACCCCGCCGACGGCGAAGCGGTGCTACGAGTCGACCGGGTCGGGGTGACCGCGAACAACGTGACGTACGCGGTACTCGGCGACGCCCTGCGATACTGGCGGTTCTTCCCACCCGAGCCGCACGGGCTGGGGCCGGACCACGGGCTCGTTCCGCTCTGGGGATTCGCCGAGGTGGTCGCGTCGAGGGTCACCGGGGTGATCGCCGGCCAGCGGCTCTACGGCTACCTGCCGCCCGCCCGCCACCTGGTCGTGCGTCCCGGCCGGCTGGACCCGACCGGGTTCCGCGACGTCAGCGAACACCGAAGCGAACTCCCGTCGCCCTACAACGCGTACCGGCTGACCACAGGCGACGAAGCGTACCGCGCCGACGAGGAGGATCTGCTGATCCTCTACCGGCCGCTCTTCTTCACCTCGTTCATGCTCGCCGACCGTCTCGTCGACAACGACTGCCACGGCGCCTCGACCGTGGTGCTCTCCTCCGCCTCCAGCAAGACCGCGTACGCCGCCGCGTTCGAGTTGCGAGGCCGCGGCCCGCGACTGGTCGGCCTCACCTCACCCGGAAACGTCGCCTTCACCGAGTCACTCGGCTGCTACGACCAGGTGCTGCCGTACAACGGCGTGGCCGCGCTCGACCGGATCCCGACCGTCTATCTCGACCTGTCCGGCG
Source organism: Solwaraspora sp. WMMD792 (assembly GCF_029626105.1). NCBI lineage: Bacteria > Bacillati > Actinomycetota > Actinomycetes > Micromonosporales > Micromonosporaceae > Solwaraspora > Solwaraspora sp. WMMD792. The sequence continues at coordinate 957,903 of NZ_JARUBH010000009.1, read as the reverse complement.
TACCGGCGACCCGCGCCGCCCTGCACGCGCACCTCGGCGACCGGCTGGTCCGGGACGTGGCGGTGGGTCTGACCAACCAGACCCCGAACGCCGATGCCGCCGGCGAGGTCTTCTTCGCCCCGGCCCAGATGCGCAAACGCACCGTCGACTGGGGTCGCGACGGCCTCGACCGGCGCTTCGCCGACGCCTGGCGGCGGTTCGCCACCAGCGTCACCGGATGGGTCGACATCAGGGTCGGCCACGGGCCGGATGCCCTGCGCAGCGCCTGGCTGGAGGTCCTAGCCGGTCGCACCCCGCCCCGGGTGGGCCAGGTGGTCCAGCTCTAGCCACGCTCCGACCGCGCTATAACCGCCTCTGGCCGCACCGCGTCCGGCGCCGGCCGACACCCGGCCGGCGCTGCTGGACGTCGGTTGTGAAACAGGATAGAAATCCCCATATGCCAGAAGTCAGGCAGGAGACCCCGGAGGACGCCGACGCGATCGCCGGGGTCCACGTGCGCGCGTGGCAGGCCGGCTACGCGGGCCTGATCCCCGCCGACGTGCTCGACCGGCTCAATGTCGCCGCCTGGGCGCAGCGCCGCCGCGACGTCGGCACCGCCGACCCGGAGCAGCCATTCCGCACCCTGGTCGCCACCGAAGGCGAGCAGATCGTCGGGTTCAGCACCTTCGGCCCGTACCGGATCGACCAGGACCGGGACCAGCTCGATCCGACGTACGGCGAGATCGTCAGCATGTACGTCGACCCCGTCCACTGGGGCACCGGAGTCGGTCGGCTCCTGCTCACCGCATCGATCGCCGGCCTGACCGGGCAGGGCTGGCGCACAATGCGACTGTGGGTGCTCGACGGCAACCAGCGGGCCCGGCGGTTCTACCAGGCAGCCGGGCTGCGCCCGGACGGGGAACGCAGCGTCTACCAGGTGCCCCGCTCACCCGGCCAGACCCCGGTCGGGCTCGACGAGGTGCGCTACCTGGCCCGGATCGCCGGCGACCGGATCCTCACCCTGGCCGGCTGACATGTGATCGGAAGAGTTCGTCATCCGCCCTACGAGGGCCACGAGAGCCCGCCAGCGGCCGGCCGGTCCACCGCAGTCCCGTCCGTGAATCTCGTGAACTTTGACGGGTGGTCGCTTGCGGACAGCCGCCGGCACCGCTCACTCGGTAGCTTGCGGTGGGGACACCGACACGCGGAGGTTCTGGTGGACAGGGCGTCGGCAACGCTGGTCGAGCTGTTGCAGCTTGCGGAGTGGGGGCCACGACAGTTTGTGGCGGCGATCAATGCAAGGCTCTCCAGTCAGGGGCGGGATCGACTCCGGCTCGACCCGACTGCCGGATACGCCTGGGTACGACGCGGGTTCTGCCCTCGGCAGCCCATTCCGGACCTGGCTGCGGCTGTGCTCTCCGACCGGCTCGGCTACCCGGTTTCCGTAGCTCAACTGTGGCCAGGGCGAGGCGGCATGGCGACCCGGCGACAATCGGCAGTCGATGACCTCGGCTCGATGGCGCATCTTGACGATCTGCTGCGTGAACTCGGCCGACTCGCCGTCACCACACCCGCGCCGAGCAGCCCGATCGCTGATGCGTCCGGCGCTGACCTGACGGCTGTGATTCTCGATCAGCTCCGGGGAGCTGTCCTCGCGGCGCGCAATCGCGCCGGCCATGAGTACGTGCTCGCGGAGCAGGTGGACCTGATCGAAGCGCACGTCGCGGCGTTGCGCCAACTCGACGACCGCCAGGGCGGCGGCACGTTGAGTCTTCGATACGTCACGGCAGAGCTGCGCAACGTGGTTGATCTCGTCGATCACGCGAACTATGACGCGGCGACCGGCCGGCGACTGCTGGCCATCGTCGCCGATCTGGCACAGCTCCTGGGCTGGCTGCACTTCGATTCCAGTCGCTACGGCTCTGCCGAGCGGTATCTGCTGCTGAGCGTCGGCGTGTGCCGGGCGTCCGGCGCGAGCGACCGGGCGGCCAACGCCATCGGGATGCTGAGCTACGTGTCGGCTTTCGCCGGCCACGGCGCGCACGCTGTCCGGCTGGCGGAGGCTGCCGCCGCTGAGGGGCGTTCCCCGTACCGGCGGTTGCGGGCTCGACTGTTGGGACGAGAAGCCACCGCTGCGGCAGCTGACGGGGACCTGTCCAGGTTCGTCGGTCCGCTGATCGGGCTATCGAAGCGCTCGACCATGGTCAGGATTCGGCGGAAGCGTCGTTCCTGTACTACCTGAATCCCGAGCAGCTCACTGCCGAAACCGGGCAGGGACTGGTCGTCCTCGCGGAGCGGACCACCGCGAATCGCAGCCGGCTCCTCGACGAGGGGATCAACCTGTTGACGGGTGCCGTCACCACCATGATCACTCCACGCCGGGCCGGTGGTGCGCCTCCATATGCACGGTCCGGCCTGCTGCACCTCACGTTCCTCGCCAGGGCGCACCTCCTCCGCGGCGACGCGCCGGAAGCCGTGGCGGTCATGCGGGCCGGCCTGGGGCTGCTGCCGCTGGTGCAGTCGCCACGCGGGCGGAGCTAGCTCCGAGGGCTCCGCCCGATGCTGGCCCGTCGGTCCCGCTCCGCACCGGTAGCTGAATTCCTTCCGGAGTTCGATGCGGCATTATCGAGGATGTGAGGAACAGTCACACCGCGCTCCCTGCCGGGTTTGCTCTGCTCGAACGCAGCGTGCAACACCCGGACGCGGCGCTCCTGCTGCGCAGCTTCTACCAGGAGCAGGTTGGCCGGTACGGCTTCGCTGAGCCGGTGACTCTTGACCCGGCGGCGTTCGCTGCTCCGAACGGCATCTTCCTCGTCGCCTACGGGCCGGGCGGCCCGGTCGGCTGTGGTGGTTGCCGCTGGTACGAGCGGGACACCGGCACGGTCGAGATCAAAAAGACGTTCCTCCTTCCCGAGGCACGCGGCCTCGGGATCGGAAAAGCGCTGTTGACCTGCCTCGAAGATCAGGCGGCCAGGTGGGGTGCGCGGCGAGCAGTCCTCGAAACCGGCGTACGCAACACCGACGCGCTTACGTTTTTCGCCGAGCGCGGTTATCAGCCAATTGATGCGTACGTTGCTGGCCGCGATCCGGCGATCAACAGGGCCTTTATGAAGTGTTTGCCTCCGGTCTCCGAGCCGGCAGTCGAGCGAGTCACCTCCCGATAGCGATCACTCATCATCCTCCTCCCGGTTGAGCAAATCGCCGCGTTTGAAGTTCACGTAGTTCACCCGCTACTCCAATCATTCCCGGTGTTCACGGCTCGGGCGCATTCCCAGATCGTCTCGATACTGGTCGACTGAATCTGCGACCCGCTCTCACATCATCGACGCCGTCGCAAGGTGAACGGATCGCACGATCAAACACCGAATTCGCGTCTGCTCTTGGAGGAGCGTTGTGGATTTTCTTTGCGACCGTGGCCGGTTTTCTCGTTGGCGTGGTGGGTGGGTTCGTGTTGTGTCGGTGTCGGCACCGGTGGTGTCCGGTGTGCGGGCAGACCTTGACCTGCCCGGACTGCACCGCCCCGATCGAGCGGGCCTGGGGCACCACGCCACCACCACCGCAGTCGGGCCCACGCGGGCGGCGGTGGCGCAACCAGGCCGGGGTGCAGCACCGGTGACCGGCCGCGACGACGGGCTGCACGTGCCCGTACGGCCAATCTGGTCCTGTTCCGGGTGCGGGCCGCAGGTCGACTGGCCCTGCGAGTACGCGCGGGCCGAGTTGACCGCAAACCTGGACCCGATCTCCCGCAGCATGTACGCGGCCGAGCGGATGGTCGAGGCGATCACCGACCTACCCGAGGAGGCGACGCCGGGGGAACTGTTCACCCGGTTCCTGGCCTGGACGAGGCGGGCCCGCCGGTGACCGTCTACCGCACCTGCACCCGCGACTGGTCAACGCCATCACCCGCAGCGGCACCGGCGGTGCTGGCGGAGCCGGCCGTACCGCTGCCGTCGACCGGGTGGCTCGCCGACGAACTGTTCCTCATCGCCCACGACGACGTCACCGGCGCGCTACGCGTGCCGGCCCGGACCATTCGGCGTGGGCTGGCCGCCGCGATGCTCGCCGACCTGGCCCTCGTCGGCGCGGTCACGGTCGCCGCGACCGGCATGGTCGTCACCGGCACGGCCGCGCCAGGTGCCGTTGACCCGTGGGGGCGTACGGTGCTGCGCTGGATCGACACCGACCCACCGCACCCGCCGGCCGCCTGGATCGACCGGCTCGCCGGGCACGCGTACCGCACGGTCGCCGACCGGCTCACCATCGCCGGGGTGGTCCGGCCGCGTACGGTCCGCCGCTGGTGGTGGCGTCGGGACACCGCATACCCGCCGGTGGACACGAACGCCGCCGCCTGGCCATGGGCGCGGCTGACGATGCGGGTACGCCGCCGCACCCGCCTCAGCGCGCACGACAGCACGCTGACCCGACTCTGCCTGGCGACCGGACTCGACGGCCACATCCTCGGCGTGGACACCCTCACCGCCCGTCGGCAGCTGCGGCAGCTGCTCACCCCCGTACCGCCGGGGATCGACGAGCTGGTGCGGCATCTTGCCGCCGCCGACGGACAGAGCCGGCACAGCCAGCACGACCGGCGGAGCCGGCACGACCGACAGGGCCGGCGGTGACCGCGACCGCCGGCCCCGCCGGCACGGTGCGGGTGCGGCGGGCCGGGGTGGACGACGTACCGCGCCTGGCCCGGGTGCTGGTCGACGCGTTCGTAGACACCCCCGACGCCCGCTGGCTGATCCCCGGCACGGCACGGCGGCGGGACGTCTACCAGCGGCTCTGCCCCGGCCTGCTGGCCCAGGCGATGACCGACGGCACCGTCCACACGACGATCGACCGGGCCGCAGCGGCGCTGTGGCTGCCGTACCCGATCGCCCACACCACCACCGACCGGCAGACCGCCCGGCTACGACGCATCAGCGGCCGCCACGCCGACCGGTTCCTCCAACTCGCCGCCCTGCTCCACACCCACGCGCCGCGCCAACCACACACCTACCTGGCGTACCTCGGGGTGGCACCGCACCGGCAGCGCAATGGCATCGGCGGTGCGCTACTACGTCACCGACACCGGATCTGCGATACCGCCGGCATCGCCAGCTACCTCGTCGCCACCAGCCCCGCCGCCCGCGACCTCTACCTACGCCACGGCTACCGACCCACCACCCGACACCCGCTGGCGTTACCCGACAACGGCCCGCCGCTGTGGCCGATGTGGCGGCAGCCGCAGCCGACCAGCCCAACCACCGGCACCGCCGCACGATGACCCGGCATCCGGCGTCGAGGTGAGGCTGACGCACGTCAAGTTCGAAGATGACGTGCGTCAGCCTCACCTCGATGTGATCGGTCGACCGGCGGCCGGCGCCGGCCAGCGGGCGGACCGGTCCAGCTGGCGCACCGGCAGGAACAGCAGGAGCCCCAGGCTCACCCACACGTACGCGTTGCTGCCGACGAAGCCGGCCACGTTCGCGGCGTCGGATTCGCGCCAGATCCACACCAGCCGGCTGATCAGCAGCAGATAGCCGACCACGGCGAAGCCGAGCAACGCCCGCCGCCGCCGACTGCCCCGCGCTGCGGCCAGCCCGTTGTCCACCAGCAGGATCAGCGCCGGCAGCAACCACACCAGGTGGTGCACCCAGGTGACCGGGCTGACCAGGCAGCCGACCACGCCGGTCAACGCCAGCCCGGTCGCCTCGTCGCCGGCGGCGACCGCGCGGCGGCACCGCCACGCCCACCAGATCAACGTGACCAGCACCAGCACCAGCCAGGCGACGGTACTCGGATGCAGCGGATCGATCCGGGCGACGACTCCGCGCAACGACTGGTTGGAGACGAAGTCCAACGCACCTACCCGGTCGGTGTTCCACAGCGCCTGCGTCCAGAACTCCCGGGACGCGTCCGGGGCGACCGCCGCCGCGACCAGCGTCGCCACGGTCGCCGTACCGGCGGCAGTGACCGCCGCCCGCCACCGCCGGGTGACCAGCAGGTAGACGATGAAAATGCCCGGGGTCAGCTTGATCGCCGTCGCCAGGCCGACCCCGACCCCGGCGAACCGGCGCCAGCGCGCCGGCACCGGCGACCCGGCCGCGACCAGCCACAGCAGGTCGGCCGCGACCAGCACCAGCAGCAGCGTGTTGACCTGGCCGAAGTTCACCGTCTCACGCATCGGCTCGTACGCGGCCACCAGGCAGCCGGCGACCGCGAAGGCGAACCAGCGGGTCCAGCCCTCGCGGCGGGAGATCGGGTCGACCAGCCACCACAGCACCAGCGCGCTGGTCACCACGGCGAGCGTCACGCTCACCACGATCGCCAGATGCCACGGCAGGACCGCCATCGGCGACATCACCAGCGCGGCGAACGGCGGGTAGGTGAACCCGTACTGGCTGAACGGCTTCATGTGGTCGTAGAGCTGGCCGCCGTCGCGCAGCCAGTGGTGCATCGCCCCGTAGTAGACCTTGAGGTCGAAGAAGCCGTGCCGTTCGGCGGCGACGGCGAGGAAGCCGGCGACGACGACCGCCAGCACCGCGACGATCGCCACCCGCCGACCGGTGCCCCCGGCGGCCCGCTGCGGCATGGCCGCCCCCCTGTCCGTACGCTGACCACTCATGGCGCTCGGATATGTCCGTCCTGCCCGACCGGGCGACGCTGGTGAGATCGCCCGCATCCAGTTGACCACCTGGCGGGTCGCCTACCGGCGGCTGCTGCCCCGGCAGGTGCTCGACGAGGTGGACGAGGACTGGCTGGCGCAGCGGTGGGACGCCGCGATCAACGATCCGCCGTCGCAGCGGCACCGGGTGCTGGTCGCCGTCGAGCAGGCCGAGCAATCCTATCTGGTGGGCTTCACCGCGTCCGGCCCGGCCGACGAGCAGGCCCTGGCCCCCGAGGAACCGGCCGAGGCGCTCGGTGACCGGGTCGCCGCCGTCACCGACCTGCTGGTCGAGCCGCGCTGGGGTCGGCGGGGACACGGTAGCCGGCTGCTCGCCGCCGCCGTGGACCTGTGGCGCACCGACGGCTTCGACACCGCGCTCGCCTGGGCGTACGAACGGGACCCGGCGACCCGCAAGTTCCTCGGCTCGGCCGGCTGGGAGCCGGACGGGGCGACGCGGGCGTTGGACGTGGCCGACATGCTGGTGCCGCAGCTACGGCTGCACGTGGCGGTCCCACCGGCCGCCGAGGAGCAGTGACCCGGCCAGCCGAGGAGAAGTGACCTGGCCAGCCGGGGACCCGGTAGGGCTCAGTCGAGCAGGCTGTCCAGCCCGACGGTCAGCCCGGGGCGGCGCGTCACGGCCCGTACCGCCAGCAGCACTCCGGGCATGAACGACGCCCGGTCGTAGGAGTCGTGCCGGATCGTCAGGGTCTCCCCCGCCGTGCCGAACAGCACCTCCTGGTGCGCGACCAGGCCGGCCGCCCGTACCGAATGCACCCGGATCCCGTCGATGTCCGCGCCCCGCGCGCCCGGCACCTCGGCGGTGGTGGCGTCCGGCATCGCGGCCGACCCGGCGGCGGCCCGGGCCGCCGCGATCACCCGCGCCGTGTGCCCGGCCGTGCCGCTGGGCGCGTCCACCTTGGCCGGGTGGTGCTGCTCGATGATCTCGACGGACTCGAAGTACCGTGCCGCCTTCGCCGCGAACTGCATCATCAGCACCGCGCCGATGCCGAAGTTGGGGGCGATCACCACGCCGATCTCGGGCTTGTCGGACAGCCAGGAGCGGACCAGGTCGAGGCGCTGGTCGGTGAACCCGCTGGTCCCGACGACCACGTTGATCCCCTGGTCGATGCACCAGCGCAGGTTGTCCAGCACCGCGTCGGGGTTGGTGAAGTCGACGACCACCTCGGCGGCGGCGTCCGAGGCGTCGGACAGCCGGTCTCCCTCGTCGATCGCGGCGACGAGGGCGAGTCCGTCGGCCCCCTCGACCGCCCGGCAGACCTGCACGCCCATCCGGCCGCGGGCTCCGAGCACGCCGACCCGGACCAGCCCGTCGGACGACGGGGCGGCCACCCCGGACCCGCCCGGGGAAACTGTCACATTCGTACCGTCTTCGCTCACCGGCACAACCTATCCCACCGGCGGGGACGGCGGTCCGGCCAGCGCCCCTACCCCACCGGCGAGGGCTGCGCGCCGGCCAACGTCGCGGACTCCACCGGGCCGATCACCGCCAGGGACATCGGCCGGGTGAGCAGCTCGGCGGCGACCGCGCCGACCTGTTCGGCGGTCACCGCCGCCACCCGTGCGAGCAGCTGGTCCACGGTCAACTGCTCGCCGTAGAGCAGCTCCCCCTTGGCCAGCCGACCCATCCGCGACCCGGTGTCCTCCAGGCCCAGCACGTACCCGCCCCGGCTCATGCCCTTGCCCCGGGCCAGCTCGTCGGAGCTCAGCCCGTGCTCGACGACCGCCGCCAGCTCCGCCCGGACCAGCTCCAGCACCTCGTCGACCCGGCTCGGCGCACAACCGGCGTAGACGGCGAACGTCCCGCCGTCGGCGTACTGGCTGGCGTACGAGTAGACCGAGTACGCCAGCCCTCGGCGTTCCCGCACCTCCTGGAACAGCCGGCTGGACATGCCACCGCCGAGGACGTTGTTCAGCACCCCGAGCGCGAACCGACGGTCGTCGCCGCGACTGATACCCGGGCCGCCGAGCACCAGATGGGCCTGCTCGGTCTCCTTACGGCGCAGCACCGTGCGGGGCCGACGGGTGCGCACCGCCGGGGTGGCCGGGCGCAGCGGTGCCGGCGCACCGGGCCGTTCGGCGTCCAACGGGCTGCCCCGCAGCGCCGCCCGTACCTGGCGGACCACCGCCCGGTGGTCGAGGTTGCCGGCGGCGGCGATCACCATCGCCCCCGGCGTGTATCGGCGCCGGTAGAAGTCGTGGATCTGCCGGCGGGTCAACGCCGAGATCGTCGCCTCGGTGCCGGAGATCAGCCGGCCGAGCGGGTGCGGGCCGAAGACGGCCTCGGCGAGCAGGTCGTGGACCTCGTCGTCGGGCTCGTCGTCGTGCATGGCGATCTCTTCGAGGATCACGCCACGTTCGGTCTCCACGTCGGCCGGGTCGATCACCGAGTTGGCCACCAGGTCACAGACGACGTCGACGGCCAGCGGCAGGTCCTCGTCGAGCACCCGGGCGTAGTAGCAGGTGTACTCCTTGGTGGTGAAGGCGTTGGTCTCGCCGCCCACGGCCTCGATCTGCGATGAGATCTCCCACGCGGTACGTCGCTTCGTCCCCTTGAACAGCAGGTGTTCCAGGAAGTGCGAGGCACCGGATCGGGCCGGGGTCTCGTCGCGCGAGCCGACCCCGACCCACACGCCGAAGGAGACGCTGCGCATCGCCGGAATCGCCTCGGTGATCACCCGCAGCCCGTTGGGCAGCACGGTACGGCGTACCGTGCCGCCCAACGGGTCGGCGGTGAGTGTCCGGGTCACCGGCCGGGACAGGCCCCGGCCGGTGACCGGTTCGGTCCGGGCCATCTTGGCCGGCGTCAGCTGTGCCGGTTACGTCGGCGGCGCTCGCCGCCCTCGCCACCGTCACCCCGGCTGGGGCCCCGGTCGCCACGGTCGCGGTCACCGCGATCGCGCGGCCCCCGGTCGCCACGGTCGCGGCCACCGGGACGCTCGCCGCCGTCGGACGCGGCCGGCGCCTCCGCGCCTTCCGGGCGGACCTTGTCCAGGTAGATCTTGCCCCGGGCGTCGATGTCGGCGATCTGCACCTCGACCTTGTCGCCGACGTTGAGGTGGTCCTCGACCCGCTCGACCCGCTTGCCGTCGCCCACCTTGGAGATGTGCAGCAGGCCGTCGCGGCCGGGCAGCAGCGAGATGAACGCGCCGAACGCGGCGGTCTTGACGACCGTGCCGAGGAACTTGTCGCCGACCTTCGGCAGCGTCGGGTTGGCGATCGCGTTGATCCGCTCGACTGCGGCCTCGGCGGCCGGCCCGTTGGTGGCGCCGACGTAGATGGTGCCGTCGTCCTCGATCGAGATGTCCGCGCCGGTCTCGTCCTGGATCGCGTTGATGGTCTGGCCCTTCGGGCCGATCACCATACCGATCTTGTCGACCGGGATCTTCACCGTGGTCACCCGGGGAGCGTGCTCGCTCATCGCGGCCGGGCCCTCGATCGCCTGGCGCATGACCTCCAGGATGGTCATCCGGGCCTCACGGGCCTGCTGCAGGGCACCGGCGAGCACGTCCGACGGGATGCCGTCGAGCTTGGTGTCCAGCTGCAGCGCGGTGACGAACTCGGGAGTGCCGGCCACCTTGAAGTCCATGTCGCCGAACGCGTCCTCGGCGCCGAGGATGTCGGTCAGCGTGACGTACCGGGTCTGCCCGTCGACCTCGTCGGAGATCAGGCCCATCGCGATCCCGGCCACCGGGGCCTTCAGCGGCACCCCGGCCGACAGCAGCGACAGCGTGGAAGCGCAGACCGAGCCCATGCTCGTCGAACCGTTGGAGCCGAGCGCCTCGGACACCTGACGGATCGCGTACGGGAACTCCTCACGCGTCGGCAGCACCGGCACCAGGGCCCGCTCGGCGAGCGCGCCGTGGCCGATCTCCCGCCGCTTCGGCGAACCGACCCGGCCGGTCTCGCCGGTGGAGTACGGCGGGAAGTTGTAGTTGTGCATGTAGCGCTTGGACTTCTCCGGGGAGAGGGTGTCCAGGGTCTGCTCGAGCCGGAGCATGTTGAGTGTGCTGACCCCGAGGATCTGCGTCTCGCCGCGCTCGAACAGCGCCGAGCCGTGCACCCGGGGCAGCACCCCGACCTCGGCGGTGAGCGGGCGGATGTCCCGCGGGCCACGGCCGTCGATGCGTACCTGCTCGCGCAGCACCCGGGACCGGACCTCGGACTTGGTCAGCGACCGGAAGGCCGCGCCGACCTCCTTCTCCCGGCCCTCGAACTGCTCGCCGAGCTCGCCGGCGACCTTGTCCTTGATCCGGTCCAGCGCGTCCTCACGCTCCGCCTTGGAGGCGATCTTCAACGCCTCGGCGACCTCGTCGCGGCCGGCGGCCACGACCGCGTCGTAGACGTCGTCACCGTAGTCGAGGAAGACCGGGAAGTCGGCGACCGGCTTCGCCGCCACCTCGGCCAGCTCGCTCTGCGCCCGGCACAGCTCGCGGATGGTCGGCTTGGCCGCCTCCAGCCCGCTGGCCACCACGTCCTCGGTGGGGGCGGTGGCGCCACCGGCGATCAGCCCGACCGCGTGCGGAGTGGCCTCGGCCTCGACCATCATGATCGCCACGTCGCCGTCCGGCAGGGCCCGGCCGGCGACCACCATGTCGAAGGTGGCCCGGGACAGCTCGTCCAGGGTCGGGAAGGCCACCCACGCGCCGTCGACGTGGGCGACGCGGGTCGCCCCGATCGGGCCGGAGAACGGCAGGCCGGACAGCTTGGTGGACATCGACGCCGCGTTGATCGCGATCACGTCGTACGGGTGGGCCGGGTCCAGCGCCAGCACGGTGGCCACCACCTGGACCTCGTTGCGCAGGCCCTTGGCGAACGTCGGGCGCAGCGGCCGGTCGGTCAGCCGGCAGGTGAGGATCGCCTCCTCGCTGGGCCGGCCCTCGCGGCGGAAGAACGAGCCGGGGATCCGCCCGGCGGCGTACATCCGCTCCTCGACGTCGACGGTGAGCGGGAAGAAGTCGAGGTGCTCACGCGGCTGCTTGCTGGCGGTGGTCGCGGAGAGCACCACGGTGTCGCCCAGCTGGGCGATCACCGAGCCGGCGGCCTGGCGGGCCAGCCGTCCGGCGGAGAAGGTGACCTCGCGGGTGCCGAAGGCTCCGTTGTCGATCACGGCGGTGCTGCGTTGGGTGCCGAGATTGTGCTGCTCGGTCATGGTCGGGTCGCGCTCCTTTACGCGTCGTGGGCCACGACCTCGGGGAGCTGCTCAACCGGCCGGTCATCGATCGAAGCGCCCGGGGGAGCCGGCGTGATGGCCGGCTGGCCCGGGGGCCACTACCGAGGACCGGTACGTTGACCGGCTCCCTTCGACGGGTGGGGTCGTGGTGCCCGGTGTGTCGAATGGTGGTGGTGCGGCGCGGCGGGGTCGCGGACGACCGCCGCCGCGCCGCTACGTCACCGCCGCAGGCCGAGCCGCTCGATGAGCGACCGGTAGCGGTTGATGTCCTTCTTCTGCAGGTAGTTGAGCAGCCGGCGGCGCCGGCCGACCAGCAGCAGCAGACCACGACGGCTGTGGTGGTCCTGCTTGTGCACCTTGAGGTGCCCGGTGAGGTCGGCGATCCGCTTGGTGAGCACCGCGACCTGGACCTCCGGCGAACCGGTGTCCGCGTCGGCGGTGGCGTACTCCTCGCGGATCTTGCGCTTGGCTTCCTGATCGAGCGCCATGGTCTCCCTGAATCTGTGTGGGGTCGTCCCTCGCCTCGCACCCGCGGCGTCGTGCAGGCAGGCGAGACGAATCGTCGGTGGTCCGACGCTGTGTTCAGGCTACCAGCCGGTCGGCACGGGGGCTGGCAAGGCCACGGTGCGTCGTATCGCCGCTGCCCACCGGGGTTGCCGACGCCGGGGTGCCAGGCCCCGCTCGTCGGCTCGGGTCAGGCCCCGAGCACCGTCCGGACCTGGGCGACGTCCTCGTTCATCTGGGCGACCAACGGACCGACCCCGTCGAACCGGCGGGTCTCCCGCAACCGGGCGACGAAGTCGATCGCCACCTGCTCGCCGTAGATGTCCCGGTCGAAGTCGAGGACGTACGCCTCCACCCGGCGGTCGCGGCCGGCGAAGGTGGGGTTGGTGCCGATGGAGGCCGCGGCCGGCAGCCCGGGGCCTCCTCCGCTGAGCCCGTCCGGGCGGACCGGGCCGTCCGAGCGCACCAGCCGGGCCGCGTAGATGCCGTCCGCCGGCACCGCCGCGTACCGCGGGGTGAGCAGGTTCGCGGTGGGAAAGCCGATCTCCCGGCCGCGACGGTCGCCGCGGACCACCACCCCTTCGAGGCGGTGCGGCCGGCCGAGTGCGGCGGCGGCGGCGGTCACGTCCCCGGCGTCGATACAGGCCCGGATGTACGTCGACGAGAAGACCGTACCGCTGTCGGTGACCAGGCTGGCGTCCTCCACGGCGAACCCGAACCGGCGACCGAGCCGCGCCAGCAGCGCGACGTCGCCGGTGGCCCGGTGCCCGAACCGGAAGTTCTCCCCCACCACCACCACGGCGGCGTGCAGGTGCTCGACCAGCAGGTCGTGGACGAACTGCTCGGCGGTCAGCCGGGAGAACTCGACGGTGAACGGCAGCACGCAGAGCACGTCCACGCCGAGCGATTCGATCAGCTCGGCCTTGCGGGCCGGCCCGGTGAGTACCGCCGGATGGCTACCGGGCCGCACCACCTCTGCCGGATGCGGGTCGAAGGTCACCACCACGGACTGGATACCGAGGTCACGGGCCCGCTTGACGGCGTGCCCGATGGTTGCCTGATGCCCGCGGTGGATGCCGTCGAACACCCCGATGGTGACCACCGCGCGGCCCCAGCCGCCACCGGCCGCCTCCACTCCCCGCCACCGCTGCATGATGCCTCCCGCCTGTGCCGCCAAGGTTTGCCCAACCGGGTGACCGGCCGGGTTCGATGCTGTCACGCCGGCGCGAGCACGATCTCCGCCCGGGCCCGGCCGTCGCGTTCCGACACCACCGCGAGCAGTTCGCCGTCCGGGGCGTAGACCGCGTACGGCCCGGGCCGGCCGACCGGCGTTATCGGACCACCGTGGCCGAGCACCCGGGCCTCCTCCGCGCCGACCTCACGGCTGGTGAGGAGCCGACCAGCGGCGGCCGCCATGGGCAACTGCACCACGTCCGGTGCCCGCTGCTCAAGCTCGGCCAGGGTGGCGGCTTCGGCCGCCGTGAACCCGCCGACCGCGGTCCGGCGCAGCGCGGTGAGGTGCCCACCGACGCCGAGCGCGGCCCCCAGGTCCCGGGCGATGGCCCGAATGTACGTGCCGGACGAGCAGGCCACCTCGACGTCGACGTCGACGCTGCCGTCGGTCGGCGGGTGGACGGCGACCGCGTCGAGGCGGGAGATGGTCACTCGGCGGGCGGCCAGCTCGACCTGCTCACCGGAGCGGACCCGCCGGTACGCCCGCTGTCCGTTGATCTTGATTGCGCTCACGGCGCTGGGCACCTGGTCGATTTCCCCGGTCAGCGCCGCCAGGCCGGCCCGGATCCGCTCCTCGGTGACACCGTCCACCGACGACCGGTCGGTGACCTCCCCCTCGGCGTCGTCGGTCACCGTCGACACGCCGAGCCGGATGGTGGCCGTGTAGGTCTTGCCGACGCCGAGCACGTAGGTGAGCAGCCGGGTGGCCCGGTTCACCGCGACCACCAGCACGCCGGTCGCCATCGGATCCAGGGTGCCGCCGTGGCCCACCCGCCGGGTGCCGGCCAACCGCCGGATCCGGGCGACGACGTCGTGCGAGGTCATCCCGGCCGGCTTGTCGACCACGATCAGTCCGTGCGTACTCACGACTGCCAAGCCTGCCAGATCCCGATGCGCCGTGGCGATCAGGTCCGGCCGGCCGACGGCCGTGGCGATCAGGTCCGGCCGGCCGGCACGCCGAGCACCGTCCACCGCGGCGACTTCAGCCGGTGGACCAGCCCGACCAGCCGGACCAGCATGAACACCGCCAGCCCGGCCCAGATGCCGGCCAGACCGAGGTCGAGCAGGTAGCCGGCCCAGATGACCGGCAGGAATCCGCCGAGCGCGCCACCGATCGTGAGGTCACGCAGGTAACGCAGATCACCCGCCCCGATGAAGACCCCGTCGAGAGCGAAGACCACCCCGGCTACCGGCTGCAACGCCACGAACCACGGCCAGATGACCATCGCCTGGTCGTGCACCCCGGGGTCGGGGCTGAACCAGCCGGGAATCACCGGGGCACCGACGGCGAACAGCACCGCGAACCCGACGCCGGCAACGGCGCCGAACAGCACCAGCCGGCGGGCGAGCAGCCGGGCGCCCGCCGCGTCTCCGGCGCCCAGCGCCGCGCCGACCAGCGACTGCCCGGCGATCGCCAGCGCGTCCATCGCCAGCGCGGTGAAGAACCACAGCTGGATGGCGATCTGGTGGGCACCGACCTGGATGGTGCCGTACCGGGCCGCGACTGCGGTGGCGGACAGGAAGCTCACCTGGAACGCGGCACCTCGGATCAGCAGGTCACGTCCGACGGTGAGGTGGGTCAGCAGGAGGTGCGGCCGGGGGCGCAACGGTGCCCCGGCCGTCACCAACGCCCGGACGAAGAGCAGACCGCCCAGGGTCTGCGCGACGACGTTGGCCACCGCCGATCCGGTCAGCCCCAGACCCAGCGGGTAGACCAGCACCGGGCAGAGCACAGCGGAGACGACGTTGGCCGCCAGCACGTACCGCACCGGACGGCGGGTCTCCTGCACCCCGCGCATCCAGCCGTTGCCGGCGGCAGCCAGTAGCAGACCCGGCGCGCCCCAGGCAGCGATCCGCAGCCACTGCTCGGCGGCGTCGGCGACCGGGCTGTGCTGCCCGGCGAGCCCAGCGGTGATCGGACCGGCCAGGATCTGCAGCGCCACGGCGAGCAGCAGTCCGGCGAACGCCCCGAGCCAGGACGCCTGGACTCCCTCGGCCAGGGCGGCGGACCGGTCGCCGGCGCCGTAACGGCGGGCGGCACGGCCGGTGGTGCCGTACGCCGCGACGGTGCCGAGCCAGGCGGCGACCGACATCACGGTGCCGCCCACCGCGACGGCGGCGAGGGCCACCGGCCCGAGACGGCCGACGACGGCGGTGTCGACGAGGACGTAGATCGGCTCGGCCGCCAGCACGACAAAAGCGGGCAGTGCCAGGCGCACGATCCGTCGGGTGGACGCCGACTGTGGTTCGGGCCCCGGGCCTGACGGTGGAGATGGGGGCGCCGTGCGGGAGGTGGCCATCGAGGTACAGCCTGACAGCCGATTGGTAAGGAGTGCTATTGCCTGGGTCACTTACCTAGGCGGATCACCGCACACCGAGGCGACGGCACCGGCCCAGGCCGTGCGGTTTCGTGCGACGGCGCGGCCGGCGGCGGCCCAGAGACGTTACTGGCGGGTATCCATCGACATCTGCAACGCCCGCCGGGCCTGCTCGCGCGCTTCGTCGGCGGATTCGGGCTTGGGCTTGCTGGGCATGACGCCACGACCTTCCCACAGGTTGACACCGGATTGCCGACGACGACACTTCCGGGATCACCGGGGCCGTGACCAGGCGGACAAGCGGCGGGCAGGTGTGGCCCGCACCACACCCAAGTTATCGTTCAGGTCCACATCCTGCGCACTGTTCCCAGAATGCGAGAGGATTATATTTGGCCACGTCGATCACCGTGCGAAGAAGTGCCACCCGACCCACCACCAGAACCCGAAGACCCCGATCCGACCAACCGGCACCCTGCCCACCTCGTACTGCATCACGTACGCGCAGACGTCACCGAACGTCGGAATCCGCGAGCCCGGCCGCCGGGCGAGCAGCTCCAGCACCCCCAACAGCGCCAGCGCGACGACGAAACCGCCGATCACCGACGCCCGGGTGGCGCTCATCGCCGCACCAGCACCCAGAACGCGGCCAGCCAGCCGAAGTACGCCGCCGACCGGGCCGCCTGACCGTCCAGCACCGGATCGGCCAGCTTGGAAAAGGTCGGGAAGTCGTCGGTCGAGCCCATCGCGAACGTGGCGCCCTCGACGACGGTGAACATCGCGACCGGCACGATCCACCACACCGCGCCGTCACCGAGTCGACGCGGGGTCGGCCGCCGTGGCACCCGGTGCGACAGACCGAACCAGATCAGCGCCCCGCCGGTGCCGATGGTGTACAGGTTCGCCGCCGTCGAGAACGACGGCAACTGCCCGCCCACCAGCGACAACACGGCAATGACCGGGATCGAGACGACCGGTCGGTCCCAGGCCCGCGGCACCTCCGCGGTGAGCTCAGACGACTGCTCCATCACTCGATTGTCCCTGGTCGGTGACGACGAGTGAAGTGTCTAGGCGGGCGGTCAAAGCTCGGTTGGCGAGATCCGGCGACCCGTGGACACCGGCCCACGCCCCGGTTCAGCGTCGAGGTCACTCAGCCAAGCTGGGCGCGGATGGCGGCGATGACCTCGTCGGCACTGCCGACGCCGGTGAAGCCGGCGGCGAGCCGATGCCCACCGCCGCCGAGCGCCACCGCCACCGCACTCACGTCGACGCCGCCCTTGCTGCGCATCGAGACCGCCCAGCCGGTCTCGCTCACCTGCTTGAGCACGCAGCTCACGTCCGCCTCGACCGTGCACCGGACCGAATCGATCAACGCCTCAAGCACGTACGGCGGCTGGTCGTAACGTTCCAGATCGGCCAGGGTGGCATGGGTCCAGACAAGACCCTGGCCCCCGGCTACCGCCGGCTCCAGGACGCTACGTTGCAGCACCGCGCCGAAGAGCTGGACCGCCCCGAAGGGTCGGCTGTCGAAGACCCGCCGGGAGACCTCGGCCGGGCTGATGCCGGTGGCCAGCAACCGGGCGGCGAACTGGTGCACCGCCGGGGTGGTCATGTCGAACCGGAACGAACCGGTGTCGGTGATCAGCGCGATGTAGAGACACTCGGCGATCTCCCGGTCCAGCGGTACGCCGAGCCGGCCGAGCAACTGGTCGACCACCACCGAGGTGGCCGCCGCGGTCGGGTCCACGAGATGGATACCGCCGAACCGGGTGTTGGAGGCATGGTGGTCGACCACGATCGCCGTCCGGGCCGTCATCCGATCGGCGAGGGTGTCCAGCCGGGACGCGCTCGCGACGTCGAAGCAGAGCGCCAGATCCGGATCGGCCCACGCCTCGTCCGGCTGGACCAGCAGGTGGGAGCCAGGCATTCCACGCAGGGACGGCGGCAGCTCCTGGTTGCCGGGAAACGCGGCCTGCACCGCGCAGCCGCCGAGCCGGGTCAGGCCCAGCCCGAAGCCGAGCATGCTGCCGAGCGCGTCACCGTCGGGATTGACGTGGCACAGCAGCAGGACCCTCCCGCCGGGCGGGACCGCACGGACTGCGGCGACCGCGGCCGCCCACTCGTCCCCGGTCGGCCCGGTCGCCTGGTCGGCGACCGGGCCGACCGGGGACGGAACGCTGATCATCGAGGTCGCCCGTCCGGATGGGGCTGGCCGGACCCGGCTGCCTCGGCGGTCGCCGCGCCCTTCGAGGCCCCCTCCGCCGGGTCCTCGTCGTCCGCTGCGTCCTCGTCGTCGTCCGACTCGGCCCGGTACGGCTGGGCGTCACCGGCGTACTCGGCGTTTGCTGCCAGCCGCTGCACCTCGGCGTCGGCGCTGCGGGCAGCGGCGAGCAGATCGTCGATGTGCTTGGCGTGCTCCTGCACGTCGTCGAGGACGAAGGTCAGCGTCGGTGAATGGCGCAGCCCGAGCGCCTTGCCGACCGTGCTGCGCAGCAGCCCGTTCGCGCTGTCCAACGCCGCCTTGGTGCCGGCCTGGGCGGCGGCGTCACCGAGGACCGTGTAGAAGACCGTCGCGTCGCGCAGATCAGCGGTGATCCGCGCGTCGGTGATGGTGATCATGCCGAGTCTGGGGTCCTTGATCTGGGTACGCACCACCGAAGCCACCAGCTCGCGCACGCGCTCCGCGTGCCTGCGCACCCGCGCCGGGTCCGTCATCTCTACCTCCGCGGTGTCCGGTCAACGTGTCGACCCTACCTGTGCGCCGTACGCCGGACCGGTCGGTGCGCCTGCGTGCCGGACCGGTCGGTGTCGTAGATCAGTCGTCGGCGCCGTAGAGCCGGCGCCGGACGGAGAGCAGCTCGATCTCGGGCCGACCGGCCACCGTCCGTTCACAGTTGTCCAGTACTTCACGTACGTGCGCCGCGTCGGCCGCGACCACGGCCACCGCGATCTCCGCCCGGCCGTGCCGGTCGAGCGCGCCGACCTCGGCGGCGGAGACCTCGAAGCGGCGCAGCGCGGCGACGATCGGGCGTACGTAGGAGCGTTTCGCCTTCAGCGACTGGGAGTCGCCCGGCAGCAGCATGTCGAAGGTGGCGGTTCCGGTGAACATCGTCCCGAAGGATACGCGGTGACCGGCGGACTCAACCGGCACCCGACGCCGACCGGCCGGCGGCACCGACGCCGACAGGCGGCACCCGACCGGCAGGGCGGCACCGACGCCGACAGGCGGCCGGCAACCGGTGAGCTGCACCGGTCGCGGACCGCCTGTCGGCGTACTGCGAGCCCTACGCCGCGCGGATCAGGTACGTACCTTCTCCCGCATCTCGAAGGTCTCGATGATGTCGCCCACCTGGATGTTGTTGTAGTTCCCCAGGGTCAGACCGCATTCGAAGCCCTCCCGGACCTCAGTCGCGTCGTCCTTGAAGCGCTTGAGCGAGCTGATGGTGACGTTGTCCGCCACCACCGCGCCGTCGCGCAGCAACCGGGCCTTGGCGTTGCGTCGGATGATGCCCGAACGGACCATACAGCCGGCGATGTTGCCGATCTTGGACGAACGGAACACGTCGCGGATCTCCGCGCTGCCCAGCTCGACCTCCTCGAACTCCGGCTTGAGCAGGCCCTTGAGCGCCGCGTCGATCTCCTCGATGGCCTGGTAGATGACGGTGTAGTACCGGATCTCCACGCCTTCGCGGTCGGCGATCTCCCGGACCTTGTTGGAGGCCCGGACGTTGAAGCCGATGATCGTCGCCGCCTCGGCGGACGCACTCGCGAGCATCACATTGCTCTCGGTGATCGCACCCACACCCCGGTCCAGGATCCGCAGCTGGACCTCGTCCGGGATGTCGAGCTTGAACAGCGCGTCCTCCAACGCCTCGACCGAGCCGGAGACATCGCCCTTGAGGATCAGGTTGAGCGAGGTCTTCTCGCCCTCCTTGATCTGCTCCATGAGCGTCTCCAGGGTGGCCCGGCCGCGCGAGTTGGCGAAGCTCGCCGCCCGCCGTCGGGCCTGCCGCTGCTCGGCGATCTGCCGCACCGTCCGGTCGTCCTGCGCGGCGAGGAAGGTGTCGCCGGCGCTGGGCACCGCGGTGAGGCCGAGCACCAGCACCGGTCGGGCCGGACCCGCCTCGGCGACCTGCTTGCCGTTCTCGTCGAGCATGGCCCGGACCCGGCCGTGCGCGCCGCCCGCCACGATCGAGTCGCCGGTACGCAGGGTGCCCTTCTGAACCAGTACGGTCGCCACCGCGCCCCGGCCCTTGTCCAGGTGCGCCTCGATCGCGATGCCCTGCGCCGGGCCGTCGACCGGAGCGGTGAGCTCGAGCGCCGCGTCGGCGGTCAGCAGCACCGCCTCCAGCAACTGATCGATGCCGGTGCCGGGCTTGGCCGCCACGTTGACGAACATGGTCTCGCCGCCGTACTCCTCGGCGACCAGACCGTACTCGGTCAACTGCTGGCGAACCTTGTCCGGGTTGGCCTCCGGCTTGTCGATCTTGTTGACCGCGACCACGATCGGCACGTCGGCCGCCTTGGCGTGGTTCAGCGCCTCGATGGTCTGCGGCATGACTCCGTCGTCGGCCGCGACCACCAGCACCACGATGTCGGTGACCTGCGCACCACGGGCACGCATGGCGGTGAACGCCTCGTGACCCGGGGTGTCGATGAAGGTCAACGCGCGGTCCACCCCGTCGTGCGGCACGTGCACCTGGTAGGCACCGATGTGCTGGGTGATGCCGCCGGCCTCGCCCTCGACCAGGTTGGTCTGCCGGATCGCGTCGAGCAGCTTGGTCTTACCGTGGTCGACGTGACCCATCACGGTCACCACCGGCGGGCGAGTGACCAGCCGGTCGGAGTCCACCTCGGCGTCGAGGTCGATGTTGAACTGCGCGAGCAGTTCGCGGTCCTCATCCTCCGGGCTGACGATCTGTACGTTGAACCCGAGGTGCTCACCCAGCAACTGCAACGTCTCGTCCGAGCAGGACTGGGTGGCGGTGACCATCTCGCCCAGGTTGAACATCTCCTGGACCAGCGACCCCGGATTAGCGTTGATCTTGTCAGCGAAGTCCGACAGCGACGCGCCACGCGACAGCCGGACCGTCTGGCCCTGGCCACGCGGCGCACCGGAACTCATCGTCGGCGCGGAGAGGTTGTCGAATTCCTGTCTGCGCTGCTTCTTGGACTTGCGGCCCCTGGTCGGACGGCCACCCGGCCGGCCGAAGGCACCCGCGGTGCCGCCGCCACGGCCACGACCGCCGCCACCGGGCCGACCGCCGCCACCGGCAGGGGCACCGCCACGGAAGCCGCCGCCGCCACCGGGACCGCCACGGTAACCGCCGCCACCGCCGCCGCCACCGGGACCGCCACGGTAACCGCCGCCGCCACCGCCGCCACCGGGACCGCCACGGTAACCGCCACCACCGCCGCCGCGGCCGCCGCCACCGGGACCGCCGGGACGACCGGCGCCACCGGGACCACCCGGGCGACCCGGGCGTTGCGACGGCATCGAGGCCGGACTCGGCCGCGGGGGCATCGACGCCGGACTCGGCCGCGGGGGCATCGACGCCGGGTTGGGCCGCTGCCCGCCACCGGCGGCGGGTCGTTGCCCGCCACCCTGGCTGATGCCGAACGGATTGTTGCCGCCCCGCGCCGGCGGGCGGGCACCCGGCCGGCCGGGTGCCCCAGGCGACGGCGCACCGGGCGTCGCCGGCCGACCACCGGCCGAGCGACCGGCTGCCGGGCTACCCGGACGCGGCGGCACCGACCCCGGCCCGGGCTTGGGTCGGGGACCGCCGTCCGCCGGGGGCTCCCGCCGGCCGGTGTCCCGCTGCTTCGCCGCCTGCTGGGCGGCCTTGACGTTGGCCTCCTGCTCGGCCTTGAGCGCTGCCGCCCGCGCCTCGGCGGCGGCCACCTCGATGTCGTGCGCACTCGCTGGCTTGGCCACCGGGGCCGCCGACGGCGGCGGACCGGGCACCGGGCCCTTGGGGCGCATCGACGACGGCGCCGCCGGCCGGCGCGGTGGCGCCGGTTTGGCGGAGACTCTCGGCTCGGTGCTGTTCGTCGGCGACGCGGCCGGTCGGGCCGGTGCCGACGGCGACGACTGGGAAGCCGCCGCGAACGCACCACGGAGGCGTCGGGCGACGGGTGCTTCCACCGTGCTCGACGCGGATTTCACGAACTCGCCCATCTCCTTGAGCTTGGCGAGAACGGTCTTGCTTTCGACCCCGAGCTCTTTGGCGAGCTCGTGTACGCGGGCCTTGCCTGCCACTGCACTCCTCACTCCGAGGTCGTGCGGGCAGCACCCGCAGCGACCTCACTCGTGCACTAGAAGCCTGCTCATTGCTGGGACTTCATCGTGTGCTCATGTCGGTCGTCCTACCTTGCTGTGCGACCCTCGTCCGGCCGGATGACCGGACGTAGCGGTTGACGTGCTGATGTACTCGGCCAGCTCGCCGGTGTCGACGACACCGGACACTCGCAGCGCCCGCCCGAAGGCGCGACGCCGCTGCGCCAGCTCCAGACATGCCGGATCGGGATGCAGGTGCGCACCCCGCCCCGGCAGACCACGGATCGGATCAGGTCGCAGGCGCGACACGTCCTCGCCTCCAACTACGACAACCCGTAGCAGCTCGTGAACCGGTGCACGTCGTCGGCAGCCCACACAGGTGCGCACCGGCAACGCACGTCGTACCACGAGAAAAGTCTACCCCGACGCGCCAGAGACCGCGCCGCCCGGTTCCGGGGCCGGATCCCGACCGGCGGAACCGGCCTCGGTGTCCGGCCGGATGTCGATCCGCCAGCCGGTCAGTCGGGCAGCAAGCCGGGCATTCTGCCCTTCCCTGCCGATGGCCAGCGAGAGCTGGAAGTCCGGCACCGTCACCCGGGCGGTACGGGTGGCCGCGTCGACCACCTCGACCCGCAACGCCTTCGCCGGCGACAGCGCGTTGCCCACGAAGGCGGCCGGGTCGTCGGACCAGTCGATGATGTCGATCTTCTCGCCGTGCAGTTCGCTCATCACCGCCCGCACCCGCTGGCCCATCGGACCGATACAGGCACCCTTGGCGTTGACCCCGGAAGCGGTCGACCGTACCGCGATCTTGGTCCGATGGCCCGCTTCCCGGGCGATCGCCGCGATCTCCACGGTGCCGTCGGCGATCTCCGGGACCTCCAGCGCGAACAGCCGCTTGACCAGATTGGGGTGGGACCGGGAAAGGGTGATCTGCGGCCCTCGGAATCCCTTGGCCACGTGCACCACCACGCACCGGATCCGCTGGCCGTGCGGGTAGGTCTCACCCGGCACCTGCTCGGCGGCCGGCAGCACCGCTTCCAACTTGCCCAGGTCGACGGTGACGATCCCCTTCTCGGTACGGGCCTCATGGGCCTGGATCACTCCGGTGACGAGGTCACCGTCGCGCCCGGCGTACTCCCCGAAGTGAACTTCGTCGGTCGCTTCCCGCAACCGCTGCAGAATCACCTGTTTGGCGGTCATCGCGGCGATCCGCCCGAAATCATGCGGTGTGTCGTCCCACTCGCGCAGCACCGCGCCCTCGGCGTCGAGATCCTGGGCGTAGACCAGCGCCATCCCGCTGCGCCGGTCGATCTCGACCCGGGCATGGGTCTGCGCACCCTCGGTGTGCCGGTACGCGGTCAGCAACGCGGCCTCGATCGCCGCGAGAATCGTGTCGAACGGGATCTCCCGCTCGCGCTCCAGTGCGCGCAGCGCCGCGAGGTCGATGTTCACCTCTCCTCGTCCTCCACTTCGTCGTCGTCGGACGGGTCGTCGACATCCGCCGGGTCGTCGTCGACGACCTCGTCGAGGCGGTTGAACTCCACCTGGACCCGCCCGGGGCCGAGGTCGTCGTAGGGCCACCGCTGGACGCCACCGTCAACGTCCAACTGCACCGATTCGTCGTCGGCGGTGACGATCCGGCCGGTCACCTGGCGCTGCGCCGCGGTCACCCGCACCAGCCGGCCGGCGTTGCGGCGCCAGTGCCGGGGCAACCGCAGCGGCCGGTCCACGCCGGGCGAGCTGACCTCGAGCTGGTACTCGCCGGCGATCAGCTCCGCACCGGCCACCGACTCGGCCTCGTCCAGGGCCGCCGAGACCGCACGGGACACCTCGGCCACCGAGTCGAGCCCGACACCGCCGTCGGCGTCGACGATCACCCGGACCAGGTGTCGACGACCCACCCGGGAGACCGAGACGTCCTCCAGATCGAAGCCGGCCGCCCGGACCACCGGCTCGACGATCGCCCGCAACCGGTCGCGCCGGGCCGCAGCTGCGACCTGGGGCCGTTGGGCGCCGTCCGGACGGGGCCGGGGGGTAGCGGCCCGGCGGGCGCGGGAACCGGGTGACCTGCCACCGGCACGGTCACGCTGTGTCATCTCCGCACCCTTCCACCGTTATCTTCTTCGTTGGCCGCTCGAGGCGACACCAGCAGTGCCGTCGGATGTTACTCCGACGCGACTGGGCAGAGCGTAACGCGCGGCCGAGGCGATCGACCCCCCGGCGCACCGAGGGAAACCGGACACCCGACCGCAAGCCGACACGGGTAGCCATCGGGACAGCGACGACCACACTGAGTCGCTACTGCAGGACTTTCCGGATAGGCTCTCGCGGACCGATCCCCGGGAGGCGCGGACCGATTGCGGCGCCGATGGTGTTGACTGGTCCGGTGTTCGCGAACCAACCAGGCCGGCGGGCGATCGGCAGCACCGCGCACCCGGCCACTCCTCCGGCCGGCCACTGCAGCCGACGCGGAGTGATCCGGGGTGCCGTCGGTGCCGCGGTCGCCGTCGCCGTCCCGGCCGGGCTGGCCGGATGCGGCCTGCTCGGCGGTGAGCCGGAGCCCGAACCGGAGCCGGATCCACTCGCCGGACTGCTCGCCGCCACCCTGGACCTGGTGGCGCGGTACGACGCCGCGATGACCACGACAGCAGAGCTCGGCCCGCTGCTGGCCCCGGTCGTCGCCACCCACCGGACGCACGCCGAGGAGCTCAGCCGGCTGACCGGGATCGCCCTACCGGCCCCGACGACCGCCGACCCGGGCGGCCAGCCCAGCGCCCCGGGCTCCGCCGTACCGTCGGGCACGGCCACGCCGGGGACCGGCACCTCGGCCCCGCCAGTCGACCGGGCCGCCGCACTCACCGCGTTGCGGTCCGCAGAGGAGGCCGCCGCAGCCGAGGCCGCCGCGGCGTGCCACACCGCCGCAGCCGACCGGGCCGCACTACTGGGCTCGATCGCCGCGGCCCGCGCCTGCCACCTCGAGGTGCTCCGATAAACGTGGACCACCGGATCAGAAGGAGCGCCGACCGTGGCTGACGGATGGGAGCAGGCACTCACCGCCGAGTACGCGGCGATCTTCGCCTACGGCGTGCTCGGGGTCCATCTCGACGGCGACGCCGCTGCCCGGGCACACGACGCCGAGGCCGCCCACCGGGACCGGCGCGACCAGCTGATCCTGCGGGTCGGTGCCGCCGCGCCGCCGGTCGACCCGGCCTATCAGCTGCCGTTCCCGGTCACCGACGCGACCAGCGCCATGCGGCTGGCCGCCGAGGTGGAGGAGCGGGTCGCGGCCGTCTGGCGGGCGGTACTGCCGGTCACCTCGGGCACGGAGCGCGAGGCAGCGCTCACCGTCCTGATCGAGTACGCGGTCCGCGCGACCCGCTGGCGACAGGCGGCCGGCGTCACACCGGCTGTGCCGACCTGGCCGGGCCGGCCCGGCTGAGCGTGACCTGGCCAGTCCATCCCGGCGCAAGCGCGACCTGGCCGGGCCGGCCCGGCGCAAGCGTGACCGGAACCGCGATTCATGATCCCGGTTGCCGCCCACCTACCCGGTATGCATACTCAGCTGGCATGTCGATCCGCCACGGACTGCTCGCGCTGCTCGACCGGGGCCCGATGCACGGGTACCAGCTCCGAGCGGCCTTCGAGGAGACCACCGGTGGGGCGTGGCCGCTCAACATCGGACAGGTGTACACCACGCTCGCCAGGCTGCGACGCGACGGGCTGGTGCGTGCGCTGGCGGGCAACGCGGCCGGGCAGCGGCCGTTCGCCATCACCGCCGCCGGCCGGGACGCGCTGGCCACCTGGTTCAGCAGCCCGGTCGACCGCGTCGGCCAAGGCCGCGACGAACTGACGGTGAAGATCGCCCTCGCGCTGAGCACGCCAGGGGCGGACGTACGCGGGGTGGTCGCGGCGCAACGGGCGGCAACCCTGGACGCGGTACGGGAGCTGACCCGCGCCAGAGCGAGGTCGGCCGACGTCGACCGCGTCGGCCGACTGGTGCTCGACGCGATGCTGTTCCGGGCTGAGGCGGAGATCCGCTGGCTCGACCACTGTGAGACCAGTCTGCTGGGCCCCGGTCCGGTCAGGGCAGGGTGAGGATCTCGAAGCCGTCCTCGGTGACCACGATCGTGTGCTCGAACTGGGCGGTCCACCGGCGGTCCTTGGTGACCACCGTCCAGCCGTCCCGCCACATGTCGTACTCGTGCGTGCCGAGCGTGATCATCGGCTCGACGGTGAACGTCATTCCCGGTTCCATCACGTCCGTGGGCCGTGGACTGTCGTAGTGCGGAACGTACAGCCCGCTGTGGAACGCCTCACCGATGCCGTGGCCGGTGAAGTCGCGTACCACACCGTAGCCGAACCGACGGGCGTAGGACTCGATCACCCGGCCGATCACGTTGATCTGCCGCCCCGGGGCCACCGCCCGGATGCCCCGCATCATCGCCTCGTGGGTCCGCTCGACCAGCAGTTGGGCCTCCTGCGAGACCTCACCGACGCAGAAGGTCGCGTCGGTGTCGCCGTGCACCCCGCCGATGTAGGCGGTCACGTCGACGTTGACGATGTCGCCGTCGGCCAGCACCGTGGAGTCGGGGATGCCGTGGCAGACGACCTCGTTGAGGCTGGTGCAGCAGGATTTGGGGAACCCCTTGTAGCCCAGGGTCGACGGGTAGGCGCCGTTGTCGCAGAGGAAGTCGTGCACCACCGCGTCGATCTCGTCGGTGGTGACCCCCGGTTTGCAGTGCTCACCGGCGAGCTGCACGGCCCGGGCGGCGAGCCGACCCGCCACCCGCATCCGCTCGATGGTGTCCGGGGACTGGACGTGCGAGCCGCGCCAGGGTGCGGGCTGCTTGCGACCGACGTACTCCGGCCGGGTGATGTGCGCCGGCACCGGCCGCCACGGTGAGATCTTTCCAGGGGTCAGCGGAGCGCGGACGGAGGTCATGCGTCCAGCCTAGCGCCGTCGGTGCCGACCCGACCGGCCGGCGACCGGGCCGCCACCCACACGCTGAGCGACCGACCGTTTACCGCCGAATCTTGCTGGATCCGCACAGTTGTGCCATCTTTACGTTCGTGGATCAGCAGGGTCCGGAGCAGCTCTTCTCCGCCACCAGTGACCTGGACGGTGACCACCTGACCGTCACTGTCAACGGCGAGGTGGACATGGCCACCGCCGAGCACATGTACCAGGCCGCGATCCACGAGGACGCCGGCAAGGTGACCCTCGATCTGCGTACGGTCTCGTTCTTCGATTCGGCGGCCATCCACGCGCTGCTCCAGCTCACCGACCGCTACCCGCAGGCGCTGACGGTGCTGCCGTCCCGGCAGGTCCGCCGGGTTTTGGACATCTCCGGCCTCGGCGGGCAGCCGTGGCTGGCCGCCGAGGCGATCCGGGCCGGCAGCCCGGCCCGGATGGTCAGGCCGGATCCGGTCGGGGAGCCAGTCGACGGCGCAACGTAACCTCGCTGCCCTGCCCGTCCCGGTCGATCCGCAGTTCGGCCAGGGCGGCGATCAACGCCAGTCCCCGACCTCGGAACCCGGTGTCGGAGGCCTCCCGCCAACCGCCGCTGTCCCGCACGCTTGCGACCAGGTCGTCCCCGTCGATACCGACCTCCAGCCAGATGTCCGGCTGCGCGGGGGTGACCGGGTGCTCGATCGCGTTGGCCGCCGCCTCGGAGATCGCCACGGTCAGATCGAACTGGTCGGTGTCGCCGATCCGGTGCGCGGCAAAGAAGTCCGCCAGCCGTCGACGCAGCAGCGCCAGTGCCCGCGCCTGCGCCGGCAGCCGCATCCTGAGGCGGTCCAGGTCGGTCGCCTCCAGCACCAGCACCGCGACGTCGTCACGACGGGGCCGGCGGGCCACCCGGCGCAGCAGCCGGTCGGCGAGCTCCTCGACGTGGTCACCGCCGGCTCTGGCGTCGGCCCGGACCTGGTCCAGACCGGCGTCGATGCCCACGGTGCGGTCCTCGATCAGCCCGTCCGTGTAGCAGATCAGTCGGCTGCCGACGGCGAGCCGGTCGGTCGACGTGTCGTAGCGGCTGCCCCGGATCGCCCCGATCGGTGGGCCGAGCGCCCGGTCGTGCAGCAGCCCCACCGTTGCGCCGTCGGCCACCACCGGTGGCGGATGGCCGGCGCTGGCGTAGCGCAGCACACCGCTCGACGGTTCGAACCACAGGCAGACCACGGTGGCGAGGGAACGCCGGCCCATCGTCGTGACCAGCCGGTTCAGCCGGGTGAGGGCGTCACCGGGCGAGAACCCCTCCAGCAGGTACGCCCGCAGCGCGTTGCGCAGCTGACCCATGGTGGCCGCCGCGTTCACACCCTTGCCGACCACGTCGCCGATCACCAGGACCAGCCGGCCACCGCCGACCTCCACCACGTCGTACCAGTCGCCGCCGACCTCTGCCTCGGCGTTGCCGGGCAGGTAGCGGCTGGCGATCAGCGCGCCGGGCACCCGGGGCAGCGTCTGGGGCAGCAGGCTGTGCTGCAGTGTGCTGGCGATGCGGTGTTCCGCCTCGTACAGCCGGGCGTTGCCCAGCCGCAGCCCGACCATCCGGGCGAACTCCGCCAGCGCCGCCTCGTCGGTGTCCGGGTCGGCGCCGGCGCCGTCGAAGGGCCAGACCGACAACTCGCCCAGCCGTTCCCCGTCGGCACCGATGAACGGGGTGACCGTCGCCGGGTCGGCGGAGGGCTGGCCGCCACCGTCCGCCTCGTAGCGGGCACCCGGGGCGGTGGCGACCACCTTCGACGCCCGGACCAGCTGCTGGATGTGCTCGACCGCGACCCGCAGCACCTCGCTGGTGGTCTGCGCGGTGTTGACCGCGACGGCTGCGTCGGCGAGCGCCCGCAGCTGGTGGATGATCCGGCCGCGCAGCTGACCCAGTTCGACGTTGGCCCGCACCCTGGCGACGAGTTCCTGCGCCGCGAACGGCTTGACCAGGTAGTCGTCGGCACCGGCGGACAGGCCCTGCACGGCGGCCTCGGGCCCGGCCCGGGCGGAGAGCACGACGATCGGCACATGCCGGGTCCGCCGGTCCGCACGCAACGCCGTGACCAGGCCGAAACCGTCCAGTTCCGGCATCATCACGTCGGTCAGGATCAGATCGAAGGGGGTACGGGTGGCGAGGGCCAGCGCCGCGGCACCGTCGGCCGCGGCGACCACCTGCCAGTGCGGTGCCAGCAACCGGGTCACGTGGTCCCGCAGGTCGGCGTTGTCGTCGGCGACCAGGACCCGTCCGACGGGCTGGTCGACCCGTGGCTGCTCGATCACTTCCCGCGCCGGCCCGACGCTCCACCGCTGCGTCTCGGCCAGGTACAGCTGCCTGGTGTCGCCGACCTCGTCGCGCCCGGCTTGGCGGTCAGGGTCCTGGCCGGCTGGGCGTTCAGGGTCCTGGCCGGCCGGCGGGGTCGGCCCGGTGCCGACCGGGATCTCGACGGTGAAGACACTGCCCTGACCGGGTTCGCTGCGGACCGCGACTGTCCCGCCGTGCAGTTGGACGAGTTCACGGACCAGCGCCAGCCCGATCCCGGTGCCTTCGTGGCTGCGGGCCCGGGTGCCGGCTACCCGGTGAAACCGTTCGAACAGGTGCGGCAGGTCGGCGGCGGGAATACCGACCCCGGTGTCGGCGACGGTGAGCTCGACCGACGCGTCGAGCGCCCGCAACCGCACGGTGATGGTGCCGTCGAAGGTGAACTTCACCGCGTTGGACAGCAGGTTGAGGACGATCTTCTCCCACAGATCCGGGTCCACCTGCACGGTCCCGGGCAGCGGTGGGCAATGCACGACCAGGTCCAGCCCGGCCCGCTGGGCAGCCGACCGGAACGTGCTGGCCAACCGGTTCGTCAAGTCGGCCAGGTCGACCGGCTGCAGCGCCGCTCGCGCCCGACCGGATTCCAGCCGGGAGAAGTCCAGCACGGTGTTGACCAGCTTGAGCAGGCGCAGGGCATTGCGGTGCATCATCTCGGCCCGCTCGCGATGTGGCACCGGCAGGTCCACGTCGGCGAGTTGATCCTCGATCGGGCCGAGCAGCAACGTCAGCGGGGTCCGGAACTCGTGACTGACGTTGGCGAAGAAGTCGGTCTTGGCCTGGTCGATCACGGCGAGTTCGGCGGCCCGGGCCCGCTCGTGCAGATAGGCCCGCTGGCTGGTCACCGCACTGGAGATCTGGGTGGTCAGCAGGTCGAAGAAGTCGCGGTAGTCACTGGTGAACGGCAGGTGCCGGCTGCGGCCGAGGACGAGGGCACCGACCGGTTCGGTCGCCGCGCTGATCGGCAGGACGAGCACCTCCGGCGCCGCCGTGTCCGGTGGTACGGCGACGAAGTCCGCCGCCCGGGCGGTCCGCGCGGTACCGCTGTGCAAGGCGTCCAGCAGCGCGGACGGGGCATCTCCCGGGCTCGGTTGCGGCGGCGCGGTGACGGTCTGCGCCGCGATGCCGGTGCAGCCGGCCAGCCGTGCGGAGTCCGCGTCCGATCCGAGGTAGAGCAGGGCGAACGGGATGTCATCGCGGCAGGTGTCGAGCACCTCCAGCACACCACGGCGCAGGTCGGCCTGGCTCTGCAGGTCGGACAACCGGCTGCCCAGCCCGGCCAGGGTGCGAATCCGACGCTCGCCGAGCACCCGTCCGGTGGTCTCGCTGACGATGCAGAAGACACCCCCGACGCTGCCGTCCTCGACCCGCAGCGGGTCGTAGGAGACGTCGAAGTAGGTCTGCTCGAGGAAGCCGTGCCGCTCGAGCAGGAACGGATGGTCGGTGCCACGGTAGGCGGTCCCCCTCTCGACCACCCCGGCGAACAGCGGCTCCAGCACGTCCCACAGCTCCGACCAGTGCTCGGCGGCGGGCTCACCCAGGGCGGCCGGATGCTTCGCGCCGATGGTGGGCAGGTAGGCGTCGTTGTAGAAGGCACGCAGCTGCGGCCCCCAGTAGAGCACGATCTGGGCCTGCGACGAGAGCATCATGCCGACCGCCTGGCACAGACTGGCCGGCCAACCGTCCAGCGCGCCGAGTGGGGTGCGGCTCCAGTCGCGCTCCCGGATCAGCCGGTTGGTTTCGCCGGCCCGGTCGAGGGCGGCGGCGAGCAAGGCGGGGACGGCCGGTCGCGGAGCCGGCACCGTCGGGGCGCCGACCGGTCGCTCACCCTCTGTCATCGCTGGTCACCCTCGCTCGTCGAACCCGTCACCCGGCCGCCGCGACCGCCTCCATCTGCGGAGTCCCGCAACGTCCGCCGGCCGGGCCGGGCCCGGTGGTGCGGCGTGGGTCGCCTCCTACCCCGGCGCCGCACGAACGTAACGTGTGGTCGACCGGGCGGTCAGGAGAAGGCGGGCAGATCGTCGATGCTGGCCGCGTTGCGGGTCGCCCGGTACTCGGCGAGGTCCTCGGCGGTCCGCCGGGAGTGCGCCCGGACCAGCAGGTCGCGATCCCCGCGATAGTCCATCAGCGGGACGCCGTACCCGCAGGAGTCACTGACCCGCTGCACGTCGACGACGATCACCGCTCGCACCCCGTGTCGGTCGGGCGCGTCGCCGAAGGCACCGGCCAGCGCGGCGAAGCGCCGGTCGTCGACGGGCACCACCGTGCCCACGCCGTGCAACCGGACGACCAGGGGCGGACCGTCGAAGGCGCAGAACATCACCGTGATGCGGCCGTTGTCCCGCAGATGTGCCACGGTTTCGACACCGCTGCCGTGGTAGTCGAGGTACCCGACCTGATGCTCACCGAACACCGCGAACGCGCCCCGCATCCCCTTGGGCGACACGTTGACGTGCCCGGCCCCGCCGGAGGGCGCGGTGGCCACGAAGAACATCGGTTGAGCTTCGATGAATTCGCGCAGCCGACCGTCGATCCCGGCGTGCAGTCTGCCCATGCCACCAATCGTCGCACGTCGGAATCGGCCGTTGACTTGGCGTGTGCTCGAGGCGACGGCGCACCGCCGATGGCTGGAAGCGGTCCGGCGCGGTCTGTCACCGGACCGCCCGGCCGGGACGTCATGCCGGGTACGGGCGCCGAACCGGCGCCGGCGGACATAGCCAGCGGCACCGGAGAGGCGGTCACCGTGGCAGGTGAGATGAGGCGACTGCTGGAACAGGAGCTGGCCGCTCGGCCGGCCCCACCAATCGGGGAGCTGGTCGCCGAGTCGGTGCGCCTCGGGCGGCGGCGCCGCCGCAACCGACGGGCCGCCGGCGTCGGGATCGCCGCCGCCCTGGCGACCGGTGCCGTACTGCTGGTTCCGACGGTGGTGGGGGTCGGGCTGCCGGTACCGGGCGGTGGACCGCCCGACGTCGGTGCGCCGGGCGTCGGTCAGCCGGCGGCACCGGCCGGATCGACGAGCATCGCACCCGTGTCGCCGGCTACCGGCGAGCCGACGGTCCGGTCCGGGTGCGACGTCAACGGCGGCACGGCCACGGTCACCGCGCTGCCGGCCGCGCCCACCGAGGTGGCCAACTGCCCGGTCGCCGTGTGGGACCTCGACATCCCGCCGGTCACCATCGGCGACACCGCACCGGTCACGGCGGAGGGTGCGCTGGAACTGCTCACCCGGCTGCTGCCGGCCGGCAGAATCAGCGGGTACGCCAAGGTCGACCCGGCCGGGTCGGCTGGCGTGGTGGCCGTGCAGCTCCAACTGGACCGGGGAGACGGCCCCCTGCTGATCCGGTTCTCGTTGTCGGCCGACCAGTTGCCGGACGACGTGCTGGCGGCGGGCTGCGCCGCCGGCCAGATCTGCTACCCACTGGCCAACGGCGGCACGGTGATTTTCGACGATGTCTCCGACGCCTGCCTCGGTGGCCGCTCGGTGCGGTACCACCGAGCCGACGGCACCCTGATCCAGCTGGATCTGGCCCGATGCCGCGGTGGCCCGGCCCGGAGCACTCCGCTACCGACGGCGTTGACCGGCCAGGAGGCCCTCGCCGTCGTCCTCGATCCGCGCTGGGGTGGCCGGCTGCCAGCGGACCTGGTACGCAAGGGCAGCGCCAGATTCGGCGAACTGCCCGTGGCCGGCACCCGCTGACCGGCCGGCCCCGTCGCCCGCACTACTGTTGACCGATGGCCCGTCCGTCGCCAGGTGACCACCGTCCAAAGCGGGACCGAGACCCCGCGGGTCGGCCACGCAACGCCCGGCCGCGCGACGAACTGGGTCGGCCGTTGCCGCCGGGCGCGTCGGGCGTACCGACCATGCCCGACGACCTGGCGCTCACCCCGCACGACGCGCTCGACGAGGCGCAGCGGCTGCTCGACGCCGGCCGGCCGTTCCACGCCCACGAGGTGCTGGAGTCGGCCTGGAAGGCGGCGCCGCCGGTGGAGCGTGAGTTCTGGCGCGGGCTGGCCCAGTTGGCGGTCGGGCTCACCCACGCGCGGCGGGGCAACCTGGCCGGCGCGGCGCGGCTGCTGGCCAGGGCCGCGGACCGGATCGCGCCGTACGCCGGGCAGCGGCCGTACGGCGTACCCGTGCCGGATCTGGTGCGGTTCGGCCGGGACACGGCCGACCGGCTCGCCCACGACGCAGCCGTCGACCTCACGGTCCGGTTACGGGCCGGTCCGGGCCACGCGACAACCGCTCGGTGATCTCCCCGGCCGGCACCGGACGGCCGAAATGCCAGCCCTGGGCCTGGTCGCAGCCGAGTGCCACCAGCCGGTCCGCCTGTTCACCGGTCTCCACCGCCTCGGCGGTGACCGTCAGGTTGAGCGCGTGAGCCAGCCGGACCAGCGCGTCGACGATCCGCTCGTCGCGGTCGCCCTCCGGACCGGCCACCCGCATCCCTTCCACGAAGGGACCGGCGAGTTTCAGCACGTGGATCGGCATCCGCCGCAGGTA
The DNA here is from genome assembly GCF_029626105.1 of Solwaraspora sp. WMMD792. Taxonomy (NCBI): domain Bacteria; kingdom Bacillati; phylum Actinomycetota; class Actinomycetes; order Micromonosporales; family Micromonosporaceae; genus Solwaraspora; species Solwaraspora sp. WMMD792. Next base: position 923,947 of record NZ_JARUBH010000009.1, on the reverse strand, counting down.
GGCGAGGTTGGAGTAGCCGGTACCGAAGTCGTCGATGGCCAACCGGACACCGAGCCCGGCCAGCCGACGCAGTGCCGGCAGCGGCTCGCCGCCGGTGGCCATCACCGCGCTCTCGGTCAGCTCCAGCTGCAGCAGCTCCGGTGGCAGACCGGTCCGGGTGAGCACCCCGGCCACCTCCCCGACGAGCTGCGGGTCGCTGACCTGGCGGGCGGAGATGTTGACGCTGACCACGATCGGCGCCTGCGGGTGCTCGGCCCGCCACCGGCTGGCCTGCCGGCAGGCCTGTTCCAGCACCCACCGGCCGAGCCGGACGATCAGCCCGGTCTCCTCGGCGAGGGCGACGAACCGGTCCGGCCCGAGCCGGCCGAGCTGCGGATGCTGCCAACGGACCAGCGCCTCGACGGCGGACACCGTCCGGTCGGACAGCCGGGTGATCGGCTGGTACTCGACGACGAACTCGCCACGGTCCAGCGCGGCCGGCAGCGCGGCGGCGAGCGCCGAGCGGGTGACGTCGCGCGCGCCGCGTACCGGATCGAAGACCGCCCACCGGCCCCGCCCGTCGGCCTTGGCCCAGTACAGCGTCGTGTCGGCGGCCTTCATCACCTCGGTGGGGGTGGTGCCGGCCGTCGGCGACGCGACGACGCCGATGCTCGCCGACACGGTCAGCTGATGCCCGTCGACCTGGGCCGGGGCGGCCAGCGCGGCCAGGGCGGCCTGGGCGACACCGACCAGTTGCGGCGTGCCGGTGCAGCGGGTCACCAGGATCACGAACTCGTCGCCGCCCATCCGGGCGACCAGGTGCCCGGAGTCGGCGGCGCTGTCGGCGAGCCGCCGCGCCACCACGGCGAGCAGTTGGTCGCCGACGTCGTGACCGAGCCCGTCGTTGATCGACTTGAAGCCGTCGAGATCCAGGAAGCAGACGCCGACCTGACCGTCCGGGTCGGCCAGCGCCAGGGCGAGCCGGTCGAAGAAGAGCACCCGGTTGGGCAGCCCGGTCAGCGGGTCGTGCTCGGCCTGGAAACGCAGCCGCTCCTGCAGCTCGTACCGGTCGGTGATGTCCTCGACCATCGCGACGGTGAACCGGGGTCGGCCGTCGTCGTGCCGGATCAGCGACACCGCGAGGTCCGTCCAGATCGGTGCGCCGTCCTTGCGGTAGTAGCGTTTCTCCACCCGGGCGCGGTCGTGCTTACCCTCGATGAGTTCAAGGTAGAACTGGTACATGCCGGGCGCGTCGTCCGGGTGGAACAGCTGCCCGACGTTGATTTCCCGCAGTTCCGCGATGGTGTAGCCGAGCATGTCGGCGAACGCCTGGTTGACGTCGATGATCCGCCCGTCGAGGTCGGCCAGCCCGATGCCGATCGCCGCGCCGGTGAATACCGCCCGGAACCGGACCTCGCTGTCGCGCAACGCCTGCTCGGCAGCGTCCCGGGCGGACCAGGCCGCCTGCCGGATGCTGGACTGCTGCGCGAAGGTCCGGTTACGCAGCGCCCGGGCGTACCCCTCAGCGAGCGCGCCCTGCAGGTGGCTGATCCGTTCCCGGGCCGGTGCCGACGTCGCCAGCTGCGGCAGCACCAGCGGCAGGAAGTCCTCGCCGAGGGCCTGGACGGTCCAGCCCAGCACGGCCGGTTCGGTCAGGTGGCCCTCCACCAGCCAGCGCCCGACGTCCCGGCCGGCCTGGCCGTCGAACGTCCCGGCCAGCACCGCCGCAGCCAGCCGCAGCGTGTGCCCGTGCAGGATGTCGGCGGTCTCGGCGTGGCTCAACGGCAGATAGCCGAGCCCGGCGGCGGCGGTCGCCCAGTTCCGGGCGAAGCGTCGCACACCCTCGGGATCGGCACCGCCATCGCCCGTCTCGGACGTCGCCATGGTCAGACCGCGGCGGCGTCCAGGCGGGCGACGCCGCCGAAGGCGCCGAACCGCTCCGGGTGCGCGTCCACGTCGGCGTCCGGGTCCGGCCGCCACAGTGGCAGATGGACCACTCCCGGGTCGACGATGGCGAAGTCACCGAACATCGCGGTCACCTCGGCTCGCGAGCGCAACGTGATCTCGGTGTCGGTCCGGGCCGACAACCGCTGCGCGGCCAGCACTTCCGGCGGCTGGTCCTCGTAGGTGGCGTGGGAGATCACCAGGTAGCTGCCGACCGCCGCGGCCGACCGCAGCCGCCGCAGTACGCCCTGCGGATCGTCGGCGTCGGGCACGAAGTGCGCCACCCCGGCGAGCAGGATGCCGACCGGACGGGTGAAGTCGATCAGACCGGTCGCGGCGGCCTGCGCGCAGATCGCCTCCGGTTCGCGCAGATCGGCCTGCAGGACCGCGGCCCGCTCCACTTCGGCCAGGATGCTCCGACTGTGCGCCACGGCCACCGGGTCGATGTCCACGTAGACCACGGTGGCCGCCGGGTTGACCGCGTGGGCCACCTCGTGGACGTTGCCCACCGTCGGGATGCCGGAGCCGATGTCCAGGAACTGGTCGACGCCGTCGGCGAGCAGCGCCCGCACCGCCCGACGCAGGAACGCCCGACCGGCCCGCATGGTCTCCGCCAGGTGCGGCGTCATCGCGGCGATCTGCTCGGCGAGTTGCCGGTCCACGTCGAAGTTGTGGGCCCCGCCGAGGAAGTAGTCGTAGACCCGCGCGGCGCTGGGGCGGCTCAGGTCTACTCCGGCCGGGACTCCACTGGCCTGCTCCGCCATCCTGCCTCCAGCTCGTTCGCGACGTCCGCGTCGGCCCTGGCGTGACGGGCGGGGTCGGCACGGGCACCAGCCGTCCGCACCGGGCGCCGGCCCATGCTAACGCCACGACGGTGGAATGTGCACCGTTGGCAGGTTCACGACATTGCCCTGATCCGGCCCGACACCCGCCCACCGGATCGGCAGATCGGCACTATCTCAGCTGGCCGACTCGAGCAGCAGGGAAATGCCCTGCCCGACCCCGATGCACATCGTGCACAGCGCCCGGTCGGCGTCGCGGACCCCGAGCTCCAGCGCAGCGGTCAGCGCCAGCCGCGCCCCGCTGGCCCCGAGCGGGTGCCCGAGGGCGATCGCCCCGCCGTTCGGGTTGACGTGCTCCGCCTCGGCCGGCAGGCCCAGTTCCCGCAGCACCGCCACCGCCTGCGCGGCGAACGCCTCGTTGAGCTCCACGACGTCCACCTCGGACAGCTCGACGCCCAGCCGACCGAGCAATCGGCGGGTGGCCGGTACCGGGCCGATGCCCATCACCCGGGGCTCGACGCCAGCGGTGGCCGCGCCGGCCACCCGGGCCAGCGGGGTGAGACCGTACCGCCGGACGGCCGCGTCACTGGCCACCAGCAGCGCGACCGCGCCGTCGTTGACCCCGGAGGAGTTGCCGGCGGTCACCGTACCGCCGGCACGGAACGGTGTCGGCAGGGCGGCCAGCTTCTCCAGCGACGTCTGTCGGGGGTGTTCGTCGACCGAAACGGTCACCGTGTCCCTGCGGCCCTGCGGCACCTCGATCGGCACGATCTCGGTGGCCAACCGGCCGCTCGCCTGGGCCTGGGCGGCCCGCTGCTGGGACCGCAGCGCGAAGGCGTCCTGCGCGGCCCGCTCCACGCCGTACTCGGCGGCCACGTTCTCCGCCGTCTCCGGCATCGAGTCGGTGCCCCAGCCGGCCCGCATCAGCGGGTTGACCAGCCGCCAGCCGATCGTGGTGTCGTGGATCTCCGCGGTGCGCGCGTACGCCGTGGCCGCCTTCGGCAGCACGAACGGCGCCCGGCTCATGCTCTCCACCCCGCCGGCGACGACCAGGTCCGCCTCGCCGGCGACCACCGAGCGGGCGGCGATCGCCACCGCGTCCAGCCCGGAGCCGCAGAGCCGGTTCACCGTGGTGCCGCTGGTCCGGGTCGGCAGGCCGGCCAGCAGCGCCGCCATCCGGGCCACGTTGCGGTTGTCCTCGCCGGCCTGGTTGGCGCAGCCGAGCACCACGTCGTCGACGGCGTCCCAGTCGACCGAGGGGTGCCGGGCGACGAGTTCGCGGATCACGTGGGCGGCCAGGTCGTCCGGACGCACCGGGGCGAGCGCCCCGGCGTAGCGGCCGAACGGCGTGCGCACCCCGGCGACGAGATAGGCGGCGGGCATCTCGGTCCTCCTCGGAAAGGGCGGAAAGGGTCAGGGCCGGCCGGCCTGGGCGGGCGGTCGCTGCCCCCGCTTGGCCGCCTGGATCTGCTCGTAGACGTGCCCGCGCAGTTGGGTGAAGCGCGGCTCGGCGCGGGTGTGCAGCTGGTCGCGGGTGTCCGGCAGGTCGATCCGCAGGCTCTCCTGCACCACGGTCGGCGACGAGGACAGGATCAGCACCCGCTGCCCCAGGTAGACCGCCTCGTCGATGTCGTGGGTGACGAACAGGATGGTCACCCCGAGCCGCTGCCACAGCTGGCGGATCAGGTCCTCCAGGTCCGCGCGGGTCTGGGCGTCGACCGCCGCGAACGGCTCGTCCATCAACAGCACGTCCGGCTGGTACGCGACCGCGCGGGCGATCGCCACCCGCTGCTGCATGCCGCCGGACAGCTGCCACGGGTAGGCGTTGTGGGTGTCGGCCAGACCGACGGCGGCGAGCGCCTCGTCGACCAGTTCCCGACGCTTGCCCCGGGCGATGCGCTTCTGCCGCAGCGGCAGCTCGACGTTGTCCCGCACGCTCATCCACGGGAACAGGCTGCGCCCGTACTCCTGGAAGACGACCGCCATGCCGGGCGGCGGCCCGGTGATCGGCCTGCCGCGCAGCCGGACCTCGCCGGAGGTCGGCGGCAGCAGCCCGGCCATGCACTTGAGCAGGGTGGTCTTGCCGCAGCCGGAGGGGCCGACCAGGCAGACCAGGTCGCCGTCGTCGATGGTGAAGGTGAGGTCGCGCACCGCCTCGACCTGGCGTTGCCGCCCGTCGTAGACCTTGCGCAGGCCCTGGACATCGAGCATGGGCTCGTTACCTCTCTATCGTTTCCGGCGCCGCCACGCCGGCCGGCCGCGCCGGGCAGCGGGTCATGAGCTTCGCTGCGCCTGGCGCAGGCCGTGGTACCAGGCCAACGCCCGCATCTCGACGAAGCGGAAGAGCACCGACAGGGCGAAGCCGAGCAGACCGAGCAGCAGGATGCCGGTCCACATCTGCGGGATCGCGAAGGTGCGCTGGAACTGCACGATGGTGAACCCGAGACCGTTGCTAGCCGCGAACATCTCGCTGATCACCATCAGGATGATGCCGATCGACAGGGCCTGGCGCATGCCGGCGGCGATCTGCGGGCTGGCCGCCGGCAGCACCAGGTGCCGCAGCCGGGCCGGGCCGGTCAGGCCGTAGGAGCGGGCCGTGTCGGAGAGCACCTCGTCGGTGGCGCGCACGCCCTCGACGGTGTTGAGCAGGATCGGCCAGACGCAGCCTGCGGCGATCACCACGATCTTCATGGTGTTCTCGATGCCGGCGAAGAGCATGATGATCGGCACCAGCACCGGCGGCGGGATGGCCCGGAAGAACTCCAGCACCGGTTCCAACGTAGCCCGCACGGTGCGGATGCTGCCGACCAGTACGCCGAGCGCGACGCCGACGAGCACCGCCACCGCGTAGCCGGCGGCCAGCCGCAGCAGGCTGGGCAGCACGTCGGCCCGCAGGCGCTCGACGGTCCAGGTCTCGGCGAAGGTGCCGAGGATCTTGCTCAGCGGCGGCGCGTAGAAGCTGGTGCTGCCGGCACTGCTGAACCACCAGACGGCGAGCAGTACGGCCGGCAGCGCGACGACCAGCCCGGCCCGCTTCAGCACCCCGGCCGCCCTCACACGATCACCTCGCCGCGCATCGACTGGTGCCAGGACAGTGCCCGCCGCTCGACCGCCCGGGCGATCAGGTTGATCCCGACGCCGAGCAGTCCGGTGACCACCACCAGGGCGTACATCAGGTCGACGGCGCCGGAGGTCTGCGCGACGGCGATCCGGTTGCCCAGCCCGGGTGCGCCGATGACCAGTTCCGCGGTGATCGCCAGCACCAGGGCGACGGCGGCGGCGAGCCGCACGCCGGTCATCACGTACGGCAACGAGGTCGGCCAGATGACGTGGCGGATTCGGGCCCACCGGCCGAGGCCGTAGCTGCGGGCGGTCTCGTCGGCGACCGGGTCGACGTCCTGTACGCCGTACAGGACCTGGACCAGCACCTGCCAGAACGCGGCGTAGACGACCAGCAGCAGGGTGGATTCGAGGCCGGTGCCGTAGAGCAGCACGGCGAGCGGGATCAGCGCGACCGACGGGATCGGCCGCAGGAACTCGATCGTCGAGGCGGTGACCGCGCGCAGCGCCGGCACCGAACCGATCAGCACGCCGAGCGCGATGCCGGCGCTGACCGCGATGGCCAGGCCGATCGCCCAGCCGGTCAGCGTGTCGCCGAGCGCCGACCAGAAGGCACCGTCGCCGAGCAGCTCGACCAGGGCGGCGAGGATCTCGGTGGCCGGCGGCAGGTAGCGCGCCGAGACGAGCGGGGTCGACGGGAGGACCTGCACCAGGACCAGCAGACCGGCCAGGCCGGCGACGCCGAGCAGCGCCGTCGGCGGCCGACGGCGTCGGCTGGGTGCGGCCCGGTGGGCTGCTGATGACGTGCCCCGGTCGGGGCCGGCGGAGCCGGCCCCGACCGGGGTGTTGTCGACCGCTGTCACGGCAGCAGGGCGTCCAGATCGGGCTCGGACTCGAAGACACCGTCGGCGAGACCGAGCTCGGCGACCCGCTCGATCGACGCCCGGTTGATCTCGGCCGGCCACATCGGCAGCGTCATCGCGTCCAGGATCGCCTGGTCGATGTCGGTGTAGCTGCGCAGCACGGTGCGCACCTCGTCGGGGTGGGCGTTGGCGTAGGACAGCGACTCGGCCATCGCCTCCTGGAAGTTCTCGACCAGCTCGGGGTTCTCCTGGGCGAGCTTGGTGCTGGTGAAGTAGACCGCGACGGTCAGGTTCGGGGCGGTGTCGACGAAGTTCCAGGCGACGACCCGGCCGCCGGCGTCCTTGGCGATGGCGAGCGACGGCTCGACCATCCAGGCGGCGTCGACGTCGCCGTTGGCGACGGCGGCCGGCATCTGCGGGAACGCCATCTCGACGAACTCGATGTCGTCCGGGTTGCCGCCGGCCTTGCGCACCGACTCGCGGACGCTGGTGTCGCCGATGTTCTTCAGCGTGTTCACCGCGACCTTCTTGCCGGCCAGGTCGGCGGCGGTCTGGATCGGGCTGTCCTCGCGGACCACCACGCCGCCGAAGTCGCCCTCGGGGTTGCCGGTCGAGGCAACGCCGTTGGCGACGATCTGCACCGGCACGTCGCGGGTCTGTGCGGTGAGCAGCGAGGTCACGTTGCTGAAGCCGAACTGGAACTGCTCGCTGACCACGCCGGGGACGATGGCGGCGCCACCTTGGCCGCTCTCCATGGTCAGGTTGATGCCGCGCTTGGCGAAGAAGCCTTTCTCCTCACCGAGGTAGATCGGTGCGACGTCGACGATCGGGATGATGCCGACAGTGACGTCGGTGACGTCGTCGGTGACGCCGGCCTCGTCGGTGGACGAGTCGGAACCACAGGCGGCGGTGACCAGCAGCGCGGCAGCCAGGGTGAGGGCGACGAGGGGCCGTCGCATGGGACCTCCAGGGGATGGGTTCGAGGTTGAGTCGGTCAGGGGTGTTCGCTAACCGAACGGTGGTTCTTATGATGAACGTACGGCCCGACGAGGGCCCGCGTCAATGTCACATATCGGAAAAGTCCCTGCCAATCCGGCAGGTGGAGGGAGCGTCGTGCGAACCCAGGTTGGCATCATCGGAGCGGGACCAGCGGGCTTGATGCTCGCCCACCTGCTGCATCTGGAGGGTATCGACTCGGTCGTGCTGGAGACCCGCGGGCGGGCGTACGTGGAGAGCCGGGTCCGGGCCGGGGTGCTCGAACACGACACGGCGCAACTGCTCGCCGACACCGGCGTCGGCGCCCGGATGCGCCGCGAAGGACTCGTGCACACCGGCCTTGAGCTGCGCTTCGAAGGCGTCAGCCGGCGGATCGACCTGGCCGCGCTGACCAGCGGTCGAGGGATCACCGTCTACGGTCAGCAGGAGGTGGTGAAGGACCTGATCGCCGCCCGGCTGGCGGCCGGCGGTGAGATCCTGTTCGATGTCACCGACGTCGAGCTGGCCGGGATCGACAGCGATGCCCCGGTCATCCGGTTCGCGCACGAGGGCACGATACGCGAACTGAACTGCCTGGTGGTTGCCGGATGTGACGGTTTCCACGGGGTCTCCCGGGGCACTATCCCCGCCTCGGCCCGGCGCACCGTCGAGCACACCTACCCGTTCAGCTGGCTCGGGGTGCTGGCCCAGGCCACCCCCTCGGCGCACGAGCTGATCTACGCCCAGCACGAACGCGGGTTCGCCCTGCACAGCATGCGCAGCCCTGAGGTGACCCGGCTCTACCTGCAGGTGCCCAACGGGACCGAGCTGAGCGACTGGCCGACCGCGCGGATCTGGGACGAGCTGCACACCCGGCTGGCGACCAACGACGGCTTCACCTTGAAGGAGGGCCCGATCCTGGAGCAGGGGGTGACCCCGATGCGGAGCTTCGTTACCGAACCGATGCGCTACGGCCAGCTGTTCCTGGCCGGCGACGCGGCACACATCGTGCCGCCGACCGGCGCGAAAGGCCTGAACCTGGCGGTCGCCGACGTCCGCTTCCTGGCCGAGGCGCTGACCACCTGGTTCCGTCAGGGACGCGGGACCGGGCTGGACGAGTACTCGGCCCGGTGCCTGCGCCGGATCTGGCGGGTCCAGCACTTCTCCTCCTGGATGACCGGGCTGCTGCACCGACCCACCGACGCCGACGAGTTCAGTCACCGGCTCCAGGTGGCCCAGTTGGAGTACGTGACGACCTCCACCGCGGCGGCGACCACGCTGGCGGAGAACTACGTGGGGCTGCCGCTGGACTGGAGCAGCCGCGTTGACAGGCCGGTAACCCCGGCCGTACCGTTCGCTTAGCGAACTTTTGTTCATCACACGCACCGGGAATGATGCATGGCTGAAATTTCCTCGCTGGCGGACGCTGTCGCCGACCTGGTCCACGACGGCGACAGCGTCGCCCTGGAGGGATTCACCCACCTGATCCCTACCGCGGCCGGGCAGGAGATCATCCGGCAGGGCCGACGCGACCTCACGCTGATCCGGATGACCCCGGACGTCGTCTACGACCAGCTGATCGGCGCCGGCTGCGCCAAGAAGCTGATCTTCAGCTGGGCCGGCAACCCCGGCGTCGGCTCGCTGCACCGGTTCCGCGACGCGGTGCAGCGCGGCTGGCCCCGGCCGCTGGAGATCGAGGAGCACAGCCACGCCGGGATGGCCAACCGGTACGTCGCCGGCGCCGCCGGCCTGCCGTTCGCCGTACTCCGCGGCTACGTCGGCACCGACCTCGTCGACCGCACCCCGACCATCGCCCCGATCACCTGTCCGTTCACCGGCGAGGTGCTGACCGCCGTACCGGCGCTCAATCCCGACGTCGGCATCGTGCACGCCCAACGCGCCGACCGGCACGGCAACGTGCAGATCTGGGGCATCACCGGGGTCCACAAGGAGGTCGTACTGGCGTCCGCACGGTCCCTGGTCACCGTCGAGGAGATCGTCGACGAGCTGACCCCCCGACCCGGCGCCGTGGTGCTGCCCGGCTGGGCGGTCACCCGGGTCGCCGAGGTGCCCGGCGGGGCGCACCCGTCGTACGCGATGGACTACAGCGACCGGGCCAACGACTACTACCAGCAGTGGGACGAGATCAGCCGGGACCGGGACACCTTCACCCGCTGGCTCGACGAACACGTCCTGGCCACGGCAGGGACCGACGCGACGTACGGTGGTGCCGAGTGAACGAGCAACCGGCCGTCGAGGGGTTCACCCGCGACGAGATGATGACCGTCGCCGCCGCCCGGGCGCTGCGCGACGACGCCCGCTGCTTCGTCGGCATCGGCCGGCCCAGCACCGCGGCCAACCTGGCCCGGCGGACCCACTCCCCCAACCTGGTGCTGGTCTACGAGTCCGGCACCATCGGCGCCAAGCCCGGCCGGCTGCCGCTGTCCATCGGCGACGGGGTGCTCGCCGAGACCGCCGACACGGTCGTGTCGGTGCCGGAGATCTTCAACTACTGGCTGCAGCCCGGCCGGATCGACGTCGGCTTCCTCGGCGCCGCGCAGATCGACCGGTACGCCAACATCAACACCACGGTGATCGGCGCCGACTACACCGACCCGAAGGTACGGCTGCCCGGCGCGGGCGGAGCACCGGAGATCGCCGCCTCGTGCGGCGAGGTGATCGTCATCGTGCCGCAGAGTCGGCGCACGTTCGTCGACCGGGTCGACTTCGTCACCTCCGTCGGCTTCGGCGCGGGCCCCGGCGACCGGCAACGCCTCGGCCTGCGCGGCCGGGGTCCCACCCTGGTCATCACCGACCTCGGCATGCTGCGCCCGGACCCGGACACCTGCGAGCTGACCCTCACCCAGCTGCACCCCGGCGTGGGCGTCGAGCAGGCCGTGGCGGCCACCGGCTGGCCGCTGAAGGTCGCCGCCGACCTGACCACCACCGACGAACCCACCCCGCAGGAGCTGGCCACCCTGCGCCAACTGCTGAACCCCTGACCCCGGCGGGTAGAGCTGACCAAGGAGGCACCGCCATGCCCGACACCACGCCCGTACGGGCCGACCGCCCCGGCGGGCTGCTCCTGCCCCGCTACCGGCGCGACGACACCGCCGTGCACCCGCCGCTGCTCTCCCCCGGCTACAAGTCCACCGTGCTGCGCGCCCCGGCCGAGTCGCCGGTGCTGCTCCCGCAGACGCTCACCGAGATCACCGGCCCGCTGCTCGGCGAGGGCCGGGTCACCGCAGCCGACGCCGACCTGAGCCGCAGCGGCGACGGCGAAGCGCAGGGGCAGCGGATCGTCGTGCACGGCCAGGTCCGCGACAGCGACGGCCGGCCCGTGCCGGACACCCTGGTGGAGGTCTGGCAGGCCAACGCCGGCGGGCGCTACCTGCACAAGCTCGACCAGCACGACGTACCGCTCGATCCGCACTTCACCGGCGTCGGCCGGGCGGTGACCGACTCGATGGGCCGCTACCGGTTCGTCACCATCAAGCCCGGCGCGTACCCGTGGCGCAACCACTTCAACGCGTGGCGGCCGGCGCACATCCACTTCTCGTTGTTCGGTCGGGCCTTCACCCAGCGGCTGGTCACCCAGATGTACTTCCCCGACGACCCGCTGTTCCCCTACGACCCGATCTTCAACTCGATCCCCGACCCGGCCGCCCGGCAACGGCTGATCGCCAGCTTCGACCTGGCCAACACGGTCGAGGAATGGGCGCTCGGCTTCCGGTTCGACATCGTGCTGCGCGGCACCGAGGCGACCCCGATGGAGGAATCGTGACCACCAGCGTGCCCGCGTCGGACTGGGACCGGCAGACCGGGCTGACCCCGGCGCAGACCGTCGGGCCTTACCTGGGGATCGGCCTGCCCTGGCCGGACGGGCCGTTCGTGGTCGACGAGACCGACCCGGCGGCCATCTGGCTGCGCGGTCGGCTCCTCGACGGCGCCGGCGACCCGGTGCCGGACGGTCTGATCGAAACCTGGCAGGCCGACCCGCAGGGCCGGTTCGACCACCCGGACGATCCGCGCGGCGCGGTGACCGGGTTCCGCGGCTTCGGCCGCTGCCCCACCGACGAGACCGGCGGGTGGGCGGTACGCACCCGCAAGCCGGGGCCGGTGCCCGGCCCGGACGGGCGGCCGCAGGCCCCGCACGTCGCCGTGTCGGTGTTCGCCCGTGGGCTGCTGCACCGCGTCGTCACCCGGATCTACTTCCCGGACGAGGTCGACGCGAACGCCGCCGACCCGGTGCTGGTCGGGCTGCCGCAGGCCCGACGGGATACGTTGATCGCGACCGCCGAGCCGGACGGCTACCGGTTCGACATCCGGCTACAGGGCGACCATGAAACCGTTTTCTTCGCCGTCTGACTCGGAGTCGACCGTCGACGGTCGGCGGGTCGTCGACAACGAGGCGCCGCTCGACGATCCCGCGCCGGTCGGTCTGTTCGACCCGCTGCTCGCCGCAGGCGGGGTCCGGGCCGCCGTCGACGACCGGGCCTGGCTGCGTGCCATGCTCGACGCCGAGGCGGCGCTGGCCCGCGCCCAGGCGGCCTGCGGCTCGGTGCCGGCAGCGGCCGCCGAGGCGATCACCGGCACCGCCCGCGACCACCGGTTCGACCCGGCGGCGATCGGCGCGGGTGCCACCAGCGCCGGCAACCCGGTGGTGCCGCTGGTCGCCGCGTTGCGCGCCGCCGTCGGGCCGGACACCGCCCGGTACGTGCACGCCGGTGCCACCAGTCAGGACATCCTGGACACGGCCGCCATGCTGGTGGTCCGCCGGGCGCTGGGGCCGATGCTGGACGACGTACGGCGGGCCGCCGCAGCCGCCGCCCGGCTGGCCGAGACGCACCGGGACACCCTGCTGCCCGCCCGGACCCTGCTGCAGCAGGCGCTGCCGACCACCTTCGGGCTGGTCGCCGCCGGCTGGCTGACCGCGCTGGACACCGCCGCCCGCCGGCTGGGCACCGTCCGGGACGAGGTCCCCGCCGTTCAGCTCGGCGGCGCCGCCGGCACCCTCGCCGCGTTCGGCGCCGACGGCCCGGCCCTGGTCGACCTGCTCGCCACCGAGCTCGACCTGATCGCCCCGCAGTTGCCCTGGCACACCGACCGGAGCCGGCTGGCCGACCTGGCCGGCGTGCTCGGCGGCACCGCCGGCAGCATCAGCAAGATCGCCCGCGACGTCACGCTGCACGCCCAGACCGAGGTCGCCGAGCTGGCCGAGGAACGTCCCGGCGGATCGTCGACCCTGCCGCACAAACGCAACCCGGTCGCGGCCGTCACCGCCGTCGCCTGCGCCGACCAGGCGCCCGGCCTGGTCGCCACCCTGCTGGCCGCGATGACCCAGGAGCACCAGCGGGCGGCCGGCGGCTGGCACGCCGAGTGGCGGGCGCTGCGCAACCTGCTGGAGTCGGTCGGCTCGGCCGCCTACTGGCTACGTACCTGCCTGGAAGGGCTGCGGGTGGACGCCGTACGGATGCGGGCCAACCTCGACCTGACCGGCGGGGCGCTGCTCGCCGAACGGGTCAGCGGGGCACTGGCCGGGCAGCTCGGCCGGCACCGGGCCAACGAGATCGTCAAGGCGGCGGTCACCGGCGGGCCCGCCGCCGGGCTGGCCGAACGGCTGGCCGCCGACCCACAGGTCAGCGCGGTACTCACCCGGGCGCAGCTGGACGAGTTGCTCGACCCGGCCGGCTACCTCGGTGCGTACCGCGAACTGATCGACCGGGCGCTGCGCGCCCACCGCAGCCGACCGACTCAGGAGGACCGCTGATGACCACCGACCGCCACCCGGTGGAGGTCGACCACGAGATCGTCGGACCCGACGGTGCGCCGGTGGTGCTGCTGGCCAACTCGCTGGGCAGCACCCGGGCGATGTGGGATCCGCAGGTGCCGGTGCTCACCGGTGCCGGGCTGCGGGTGCTGCGCTACGACACCCGGGGGCACGGCCGCTCCCCGGTACCGCCCGGTCCGTACAGTCTGGACGATCTCGGGGCCGACGTGCTCGCCCTGCTGGACCGCCTGGAGCTGGACCGGGTCCACGTGGCCGGGGTGTCCCTCGGCGGGATGACCGGAATGTGGCTGGCCGGACACGCCGCCGCCCGGGTCGACCGGCTGGTGCTCTGCTGCACCTCGGCGCTGCTCGGCCCGGCGCAGGCGTGGGCCGACCGGGCGGCCACGGTGCGGGCCGAGGGCACCGGGGTGGTGGCCGACACGGTGGCGGCCCGCTGGTTCACCCCCGGGTTCGCCGTGCGGCGCCCCGACGTCTTCGCCGCTGCCCGCGCGATGATCGCTGCCACCCCGGCCGAAGGGTACGCCGGCTGCTGCGTCGCTATCGGACAGATGGACCTGACCGGGCTGCTGCCGAGGATCACCGCGCCGACCCTGGTGATCGCCGGCGCCGACGACCCGGCCACCCCGCCGTCGCACAGCGAGACGATCGTCGCCGGCATCCCCGACGCCACTTTGCGGATCGTCGCCGACGCCGCGCACCTGGCCAGCGTCGAGCAGGCCGATCAGGTGTCCGAGCTGATCCTGACGCATCTCACCGGACAGGAGGTGACCGGCGATGCCGACCGATCCGCCGGCTGACGCCACGACCCCGTCGCCGGATCCGAGGTACGACGCCGGGATGGCGGTACGCCGGGCGGTCCTCGGCGACGCGCACGTGGACCGGGCGGTGGCCAACACGACCGAGTTCACCGCCGACTTCCAGGACTTCATCACCCGGTACGCGTGGGGCAGCGTCTGGACCCGCGACGGGCTGGACCGGCGGACCCGCAGCTGCGTCACGCTCGCCGTACTGACCGCCCTGCACTGCACGGACGAGCTGGCGATGCACGTGCGGGCCGCGCTGCGCAACGGGTTGACCGCGCAGGAGATCAACGAGGTGCTGCTGCACACCGCGGTCTACGCGGGTGTGCCGGCCGCGAACAGCGCGTACGCGGTGGCACAGCGGGTGCTGGCCGAGAACCCGGGACCGGATGGTCGGATCTCCGACAGCGAAGCAAGATCATCGTCGGATCCGGGCACCGTGGAACCCGGTTAGGGTTCGGCGACCATCACCACAGGAGAATCATGACCGAGCACGGGCGGGAAGCTCATTTCGTGCAGTCGTTGGAGCGTGGCCTGGCCGTGATCCGTGCCTTCGACGCCCAGCATCCTGAGTTGACACTCAGCGAGGTGGCCCGGATCTGCGACCTGACCCGCGCCGCCGCCCGCCGGTTCCTGCTCACCCTGGTCGACCTCGGCTACGTCCGCACCGACGGACGGATGTTCTCGCTCACCCCCCGGGTGCTGGAGCTGGGCTACGCGTACCTGTCCAGCATCTCGCTGCCCGAGGTCGCCGAACCACACCTGGAACGGCTGGTCGCCCAGGTGCACGAGTCGTCGTCGGTGTGCGTGCTGGACGGCGACTCGATCGTCTACGTCTCCCGGGTGCCGACGTCGCGGATCATGACGGTGTCGATCAACGTCGGGACCCGGTTCCCGGCGTACGCGACCTCGGTCGGCCGGGTGCTGCTGGCGCACCTGCCCGAAGATGAGGCGGTCGCCCGGCTGGAACGCAGCCGGCTGGACCGGCTCACCGGCCGTACCGTCCACACCATGCCGGCGTTGCGGGCGGAGCTGAACCGGGTCCGCGCCCAGGGGTACGCCATCGTGGACCAGGAGCTGGAGGAAGGCCTGCGGTCGGTCGCGGCACCGATCCGGGACCGGGCCGGCAAGGTGGTCGCCGCGGTGAACATCTCGGTGCACGCCAGCCGCAACACCGTCGAGTCGATCCGCCGCGAACTGCTGCCGCACCTGCTGGCCACCGCCGCGAAGATCGAAGCCGATCTGCGAATCGCCGCTCCGAGCCGCGCCACCCGACTGCCCGGCGCCTGACCGCCGCGTCCGGGACCTTCGGCCCGATGCCGGCGCAGGGTCGGGCGGCCACTGTTGAGGTATGGGCTCAACCACCGAGCTTTCCGGGCCGACCAGGTCCCACCCGTGGACGGTACGGGTGGCGGCCGGCACGCTGATCTTCGTCGGCGTCACGGCAGTCGCCGGTGGCGTGGAGATGTGGCTGTACCCGTACGGCAACGAATTCGTGCGTACGGAATGGCTCCGTGACCTGCCGTTGGTCGACACCTGGCGGCTACCCGGGCTGGTGCTGGGGCTCGGTCTCGGGCTCGGCTCGCTGGTCAGCGCGTTCGGGCTGCTGCGCAGACCACGGTGGCGCTGGCTCGCCCCGGTGCAACGGGCGACCGGCCGGCACTGGTCGTGGGCCGCCACCGCACTGGTGGGGATCGCGCTCGGCGGGTGGATCCTGCTGGAGGTCGTCCTGCTGCCGCAGCGGTCGGTGATCGAGGCGCTCTACGGCACCCTGGCGGCCGGGCTCGTCGGGCTGTGCTCGACCGCGTCGTTGCGGCGCTCGCTGGCGCTGACCCCGGACCGGGACGTCGTGCCCGGTCAGCAAGTACGGCGGGCCGCGCCGGAGCGGACTCTCCGACTGGAGGAAAACGTCCATGCCGGGACGACTGCGGTGAAGCCGGCCAGTAGGTTGTCCGGGTGGCGGGGCTGAGGACGACACGGGTACAGATCTGGACCGACGGCGCGTGCAGCGGCAATCCGGGGCCGGGCGGTTGGGGTGCCCTGCTGCGCTACGGCGACGCCGAGAAGGAGTTGTGCGGCGGTGAGGCCGGCGCGACGACGAACAACCGGATGGAGCTCACCGCCCCGATCCGGGCGCTGGCCGCACTGACCCGGGCATCCAGCGTCGACCTCTACACCGACAGCACGTACGTCCGTAACGGCGTCATGTCGTGGATGGCGAACTGGAAACGCAACGGCTGGCGGACCAAGGCGGGCGAGCCGGTCAAGAACGAGGACCTGTGGCGGGAGCTCGACGCGGCCGTCACCCGCCACCACGAGGTCGTCTGGCACTGGGTGAAGGGCCACGCCGGCCACGTGGAGAACGAACGCGCCGACCGGCTCGCCGCGCGCGGTCAGCGGGAGGCGCTGGAGGCCGCCGGCCTCCCGGTGCCGCCGTTGCCGCAGCCGCGCCGCCGCGCCGCACCGCGCCGCAGCTGACCGCCGCGTGCCGGTCGGGAGACCAGGGTGCGTTCGATGACGTGATGCCACAGGTGCATCTTGATTCATCTCCGGCATCAAGCCGCCGAGCATCATGACGGTCGGCTGCTGATCCGCTACCGCCGCGCGCAGGCGAGGCGGAGATCATTGTCGATCACGCTGGGCGGGCAGCGCCAGTACGACGACCGCCACGGCAATCATGATCACGGCGATTGCGGAGAACGCGCGGTTGTAGGCGTCGATCTGTGCGGCCGGGCCGGTGCCGGACCCGGTCGCGACAGTGACCAGAGCCGCCAGCCCCAGCGCACCGCCGACCTGTTTGGTGGTGTTCATCAACCCGGACGCCGCACCTGCGTCCGACGTCGGCACGCCGGAGGTGACCGCAGTGGTGATCGGGGTGTTCAGCAGTCCACTACCGATGCTGAACACGACGGCTGGGCCGAGGATCCCCGCGAGGTAGCTGCTCTGCACCGTCAGGTGGGACTGCCACCAGAACCCCGCTGCCGCCAGCGACGACCCCGCCGCGATGAGGATCCGCCCGTCGACGTGGCGCATCAGCCACGGCGTCACGAGAGCGCCCACCACGACCGTCACCACCGTGTGTGGCAGGAACGCCAGCCCGGTCCGCGCCGGGCTGTAGGCGAGCACGTTCTGCATGGACAGCGTGAGGAAGAACCACATCGGGTTGAGGCACGCCCCCGCCAGCAGCATTGCCACGTTGCCCACCGACACCGAGCGGTTAGTGAACAACCGCAACGGGATCAACGGCGACACCGCCCACCGCGCCTCGACCGCCACGAACGCCGCCAACAGCACCGAGCCGATCACCAGGCCGGCAACCGCCGACGGCGAGGACCACCCAGCGTCCGCCGCCTCGGCGATTCCGAACGCCAGCCCTCCCAGTCCTGCTGTGGCCAGCACCGCCCCGGTCACGTCCAGTCGTGGACGTACGGCCCCGGGGCGGTCGGCGACCACATGACGCACAGCGAGGAAGGCCACCACCACCCCGATCGGCACGTTGATTAGCAACGTCCACCGCCACGACAGGTACTCCGTCAGCGCGCCGCCGGCAAGGTTGCCTGCCGTACCTCCGGCGACACCGACGGCGGTCCAAACCGCCAACGCTTGCGTCCGCACCCGCCCTTCGGGAAAAGAAGCGGTCAGAATCGTCAGCGTCGCCGGCGCCAGCACCGCCGCCCCCAGCCCCTGCGCGGCGCGGGCGGCGACCAGCAACGTCGCCGAGCCGGCCAGGCCCCCGACGAGACTTGCTCCGGCGAACAGCACCAGCCCGATCAGGAAGATACGACGGTGCCCGAACGAGTCGGCCAACCGTCCGCCGAGCAGCAGGAACCCGGCGAACGTCAACGCGTAGGCGTTGACCACCCACTGCTGGCTGGCTTCGTCGAACCGCAGCGCGTCGCGGATCGACGGCAACGCGACATTCACCACCGAGATGTCGAGCACCACCATGAACTGCGCGACACACGCCACCGCCAGCACGGTCTTAGCTGCTACCCCGCTACGACCGGCACCGACAATGCTGTTCTGCGTCATGCCCCTCCCGTAGTGATACAACCGTATCAAGAAAGAGGTCAGCATAGGGTAGCCAGACCGAACACAACGAGAGGGACCGCGGTGCCCAGGACCACCGACCACGCCGTGCGGCGGGCACAAATCGCCGACGCCCTCGTCCGGATCGCCGGCCGGGAAGGCCTGCACGCCGTGACCATGCGCTCGGTCGCCGCCGAGGCAGGCGTGTCACTCCGACTCGTGCAGTACTACTTTCAGAACAAGGAACACCTGTTGATCGGCGCCCTGCGACACCTGGAACGGCAGAGCCACCACCGTTGGGCGCAGCGCCTTGCCGGGCTACCCGACCCGCCACCGCCACGAGCGGTCGTCGAAGCGTTCCTGATCGAGGCCCTGCCGACCGACGAACCCAGCCGCGTCTTCCACCTGGTCGGCACGTCCTACGCCGTCCTGGCGATGACTGACCCCCAAGTCGCCGAACAACCCTTCATCCGGGGCGTCGACCGCCTGGAGCAACAACTCGCCGACACCCTGACCCGCGCGCGCACCACCGGCCTCCTGGCACCCGACGCGGACCCCGCCCTCGAAGCGAGCCGGCTGATCGCCCTGGCCAATGGTCTCGGCACCAGTCTCCTGGTCGGCCAACGCACCCCGGAAGTTGCCACCGCAGTGCTGCACTACCACCTCGATCGCCTGTTCGATCACGATGGGCGGGCTGCGGTGACGGAGAATCGTAAGTCCGGCTCCTCCGGCCACACTTCATGATCCTGATCGGAAACACCTCCGGGCCAAGCGGCCGCGTTCAACATCGACGATCCTGAGCACGCCGCTACGCGCAGGCCTTTTCCCGAGGCGTCGGCGACAGTGATCTCGCCATTGGTGTGGCACAGGTGTCACTACACGTCGGCCGGACCCTCACCGGGGCCGGCGATCCAACGGCGGCATCGGAACGCGCGGAGCGCACGGCCGCCGCCCTGGCCGCAGCCGACGTGGAAGAGCCAGGCAAGCACCGTCTGCACCGGGCCTGGCTGGCACTCAAGACAGGCCGTCCAGTCGACGCCGAGGCCCTCGCGGCGCCCCTCGCGGTCGAAGGCGACGATCGTTGGGAAGCGTTCATCGTCGTCGCACGGAGCCTGCTGGCGCAGGGCCGCGCCGAGGATGCCAAGGCCTACATGGCCGATCACGGCCTCGACCCGGACTACGACCTTGACTACGATCCGTACGCCGACGACGAGGACTGACCGCTGACGGACGCTCATCGGCACGTCCGGCGGTCCGCCCTGCGGCAGCCCAGCTGCGATCGGCGAGTTGCCGGGTGGATGATGATGAATGGGTGAATCTGCGCCGTCCAATCAGCTCCCGGGTGCTTGAGGTGGTTCTCGCCGCGTCGCTGGGTGGACTCGGCTGTTACCTGGTGAGCCTGCAGTTCGCTGCCGGCGTTCCGGTGTCCGGTCGGCTCTGTACCGGGGTGACCTCGCTGATCGCCCTGCTCATGGCGGCCTTCCTTCTTCAGTACGCGTCGCAGGAGTTTCGGGTCGATGTCGACCGGGACGGCTGGACGGTGCGGATCGGCCGGTACCGACATGACCTGCGGTGGGCCGAGATCTCGATGGTGGTGACCCAGAACCGGGAGGTCGACGGGCAGAGTCACCGTATGCCGATTCCCGCGCTCTACCTGGTGCCGGACCCGGGCGTCAGCCTGGACGCTCCAGGTGATTTTCAGGCCACCGTGGATGGACGACCAGCGGTACGGCTGTTCGACCTGGCCGAACCGAAGATCGAGGAGAAGCAGTTCATCCGCGACCTGGCAGGTCTGGCCGGTGACCGCCTCCAGATTCGGGTCCACCGCCTCAATCTGATGCTGCCGAGCGAGGACGCCCGGCAACCGTCGAGCGGCGGGAGAACACTTCCTGCCTTCCCTCCTGGCGTAGCGGGCGTGCGGACGCAGCGCTGGCTGAACCGGCGGCGCTTCCCGCTGTTCGTCGGCTGGTACCTGTTCGCTGTC
Organism: Solwaraspora sp. WMMD792; assembly: GCF_029626105.1. Classification (NCBI taxonomy): domain Bacteria; kingdom Bacillati; phylum Actinomycetota; class Actinomycetes; order Micromonosporales; family Micromonosporaceae; genus Solwaraspora; species Solwaraspora sp. WMMD792. The sequence continues at coordinate 903,740 of NZ_JARUBH010000009.1, read as the reverse complement.
GTCCCCGCGTTGCTGCTCACCGGCTTCGCGGCCCGGCTGCACGAGTTGCTCGGCACCGCAGTTGCGGTACTCGGTCTACTCGCGGTCGTCGCCGCGTACGCCCAGTTCGTCACGCTGTTCACCCATGCCACCGACCTCGTTGACGCCGAGGTAACGATCGCCGGTACGGAACTCGTTCGGGCGATCGGTGATCGCACCCAACGCGACGACATGCACGGCGGCAAAGCCGTGGTGCGGCCACCGGGAGCGACACGAGGCTACGGCAAGGCCTGGCTGCTCGGGTTCCCGCGCGCCGTGGTGCTGCTCGGCGATCCGCGAACCGGACGGCTTCGCGACGCGGCCGACCTGCGCGCCCTGTCGGCGGTGCTGCGCGAGTCGCCGCATGAGACCGACCGAGCCGCCGCCCGAGACATCGACAGCATCGCCCCGCAGTCCCAGGTCGACGACTTGACAAAGCCAGGCGGTGCCGGAATCGCCCGCATGTGGGTCTCGCTGACCAAAGCCGGCCGCGTCCTGGTCTGGGCCGTCGTCGTGGGCTCCGTCCTGCTGGCCGGCGGCTGGATGGTGGAGAGCACGCGCTACCTGGGAGGCGCGGTCGTCCTCACCGGTGTTCTTCTGGCCGTGCTGTGGGCGCTGTACACGCTGTACCGGATACTCGCGCTGCTCGGCGCGGCGTGGCATGCGGTCCGGAGGAACCACTGACCAGCTTCGAACACCCGCAATGTGGTCTATCAAGCCCTTTGGTGATGTCGTGGGGGTGCGTCGCATCTCCAGGTGGGGTCTGTGGCGATGGCGATGACTTCGTCGAGGCGGACCCGGGCCTGGGTCATCGCGGCGATCTGCGCCTCCAGCCGCTCCCGCTCGGCGTCCAGCAGGGCTCGTGACCGAGGTACGCACTCGGCCTCGAGCAGCGGCAGCAGATCGGCGATCACCCGGCTGGACAGGCTGGCCGAGAACCCCCGCCGAATCAGCGCCACCCGGGCGACGGCCGTCTCGGCATAGCGGCGGCGGCCCGCCGAGTCCCGGTCGGCCGCCAGCAGGCCCTGCTCCTCGTAGTAGCGCAGCGACCGCACGCTCGCACCGGTGCGGGCCGCCAGCTCCCCGATGCGCACCTATGACCACCACCACATCGTCGAGACCTCACATCAATGGCAGCTCCTAGCGTAGCCACGGCAGCCCTTTCATCCCCTTGCAGAGGAGTCGTCACATGGCAGGAACGCTCGGCATCATCGGCAGCGGCAACATCGGCTCCGCCATCGCCCGCAGCGCGGTCGGCGCCGGTTGGCACGTGGTGATCAGCAACTCGCGCGGGCCGGAGAGCCTCGGCGACCTGGTCGCCGAGCTTGGCCCGCTCGCCCGCGCCGCCACCCCGACCGGGGCGGCGCAGGCGGGCGACCTCGTGGTCGCGACCATTCCCCTGGCCAACTACGAGCAACTGCCACAGGAGGCGCTCGCCGGCAGGACGGTGATCGACACCATGAACTACGCACCGGCCGTGACGGGTTGGGCGCGCCCGGAACTCGACGCCGACGAACTCACCTCCAGCGAACTCGTGCAACGGTTCCTGTCCAGCTCCTCGGTGGTCAAGGCGTTCCACGACGTCAACGGCAGGCTGCTGCGCGAACTGGCCCGCCCGGCCGACGCCCCGGACCGCACTGCCCTGCCCATCACCGGCGACGACCTCGCCGCCAAAGCGCAGGTCACCGAGCTGATCGACGACTTCGGCTTCGACACCGTCGATGTCGGCGGCCTCGCCGAGAGCTGGCGCATCGGCCCCAACACTCCGCTGTACTTCGAGGCATTCGTCGGAGCGGTTCCGCCGGGCCTGAGCCTGCCGGAAATCTACGCCTGGCTGGCCACCACCCCGATGATCCCCCTCCCGGCCGCCACGGTCGCCGAACTGGCCGCCACGACCGAGCGCCAGCCGGCAGGCTTCCAGCTCACGCCCTCGGCCCAGCCGGTGGCGACCCGGCCGGTCAGCTGACCGGGAACTCTTCGACGCCCAGCACCCGCAGTAGGTCGAGGCGCTCGCGGGACTCGGTGTCGGCCGGCGTCAACACCACCAGCTCCTGACCCAGATCCGGGGTCACCAGGGTCTCGCAGTCCAGCACGATCGGCCCGACGCGGGGGTGCACGAACGTCTTGCGATCCGCCCGCCGTGCGCCGACCTCGTGCTCGGCCCACAGCCGGCGGAACTCGGAGCTTGCTACCTGCAACCGGGCGATCAGACCCGTCACTGTCGGATCGTCACAACGTCGGCCCGCGACGGCACGCAGGTCGGCCACCAGCTGGCGGGAATGGCGCTCCTGCTCCACGGGCGGGTGGACCGGGCGGGAGTCGGGCTCGGCGAACCAGCGATAGGCGAGATACCGCCGATCACCGGTGAACCCGGTGTGGTCGCCGGTCAGCAGCTTGGCGGTCGCGTTCTGCGCCAGCACCTCCCCCAGGTCGGACACGACCATCGCCGCCGTGTCACCCAGCAGGTCCAGCATGCGGACCAGGCCGGCGCGGGCGAGGCGGGCCACGCCGTCGGCGGGCGGGGGCTGGTGGCCGGCCAGGTGGAACAGGTGGTCGCGTTCGTCCTCGGACAGGCGCAGGGCGCGGGCCAAGGCACCGAGCAGTTGGGTGGAGGGCTGGCTGCTGCGGCCCTGCTCGAGGCGTACGACGTAGTCCACCGACATGCCGGCCAGCATCGCGACCTCCTCGCGCCGCAGGCCCGCGATGCGGCGGCGCGGGCCGACGGCGATGCCCACCTCGGCGGGGCGGATTGCCTCGCGGCGGCGGCGCAGGAAGTCGGCGAGCTGCTCACGCTGCATGGTCCCCATACTCCTCGGCGGCTGCCCCGCGCGCGAGGGTCGAGACAGGGAGCGGCGCTCCCACGATGAACGCTCCGCTACCGGCCGTCCGCTCGTGGAAGCAAGGTGGGCACATGCAGAAACGAACCTTGGGAACGACTGGTCCGGCCGTCGGTGCACTGGGTCTGGGTGCGATGGGGTTGACCAGCGGCGTGTACGGCGTCTCCGACCGCGCCGAGAGCGTCGCGACGGTACATGCGGCGCTGGACGCGGGGCTCACGCTGATCGACACCGGCGACCACTACGGCACCGGGCACAACGAGATGCTGCTGGCTGAGGCGCTACGCGGTCGGCCGAGGGACAGTTACGTGCTGAGCCTCAAGTTCGGGGCGCTGCTCGCGCCGGGCGGCGGTTTCCTCGGGCAGGACAGCCGGCCGGCGGCGGTGAAGAACTTCCTGATCCACTCGTTGACCCGGCTGGGTGTCGACTACGTCGACATCTACCGGCCGGCACGACTGGACCCGGACGTGCCGATCGAGGATACGGTGGGCGCGATCAAGGACATGATCGAAGCCGGGTACGTGCGGCATGTGGGACTGTCCGAGGTGGGTGCCGAGACGATCCGCCGGGCGCACGCCGTGCACCCGGTCGCCGACCTGCAGATCGAGTACTCGCTGATCTCGCGCGGGGTGGAGGCCGACGTGCTGCCGACGCTGCGGGAACTGGGAGTCGGGATGACCGCGTACGGTGTCCTGAGCCGAGGCCTGATCTCGGGCCACTGGCAGAACACCGGAGCGCGACCGGGTGACCACCGCAGCCGGATGCCACGGTTCTCGGGTGACAATGTCGAACACAACCTGGCTCTGGTGGCGGCGCTGCGGCGGGTGGCCGAGGCGAAGGGCTGCACCGTGGCTCAGCTGGCTATCGCGTGGGTGGCAGCCCAGGGCGGCGACATCGTCCCGCTCGTCGGCGCCCGTACCCGCAATCGGTTGACCGAGGCCCTGCCCGCCGCCCACCTGGTGCTTTCCGCGGACGACCTGGCCGAGATCGAGAAGGCTGTGCCGGCCGGCTCGGCACGGGGCGACCGCTACCCGGCCGCGATGATGGCAAACCTCGGCACCGGCAACTGACCCCGACGACGCAAGCACGTCGCCTGGTCGACTAACCGTCACGCTGCGCCGGGGCTGCCGGCAACAGGTCCAGAAACCGGGTAAGCACCGGCGAGGTGTCGGTCGCCCGCCACATTGCCGCGGAGATCACCGGACGGTCGGCGTCCCGGATGGAAATGTAGTCGAGGCCCTCGGTGCGTATCAGCTTGCAGGACTCCTGCACCAGGGCCACTCCGAGCCCGGCCGCAGCCAGGGTGAGTTGCGTGCCGAGTTCCCCGGCGTACCGGATCGACTGGGGGGTGTAGCCGCCTCGCGCACACATCGACACCAGATCGTCGTGCCAGAATGCGCAGACGTCGCGGCCCAGCATGACAAGCGTCTCCCCGTCGAGGTCGCGCAGCGAGACGTTGTCCTGTGCGGACAACGCGTGCCCGGCTGGCGCGGCGACGAGGAAACGCTCGGTCGACAAGGTCCGCAGCCGCAGCTGCGGCTGCCCGCAGTCGACATCGCCGAGGGTACTGAGGAACGCGACGTCCACCACGTCGTCGTGCAGTGGCTGGCCGAGGACGCCCATCGGCAGCTCCCGCAGGCTCAGCTCCACCTCGGGAACGACCCGCTCGAAGACGGAGAGCGCGGTGAGGAACGGCTGGGACGAGGCGGTCGGGTGGTAGCCGACGCGGAGTCTGCCCAGCTCTCCGTGCCGCGCCCGCTCGGCCACCGACTCCGCCGTCCGGGCCTGTTCCAGGGTTCGCCGCGCCTCCGCTAGGAAGAGCCGGCCGACGTCGCTGAGCTTCGTGCGGCGGCGCTCGCGCACCAGCAGATCGACCCCGAGAGCCGACTCAAGTCGCAGGATCTGCTGGGAGAGTGCCGGTTGGGCCACGTGCAGCCGGGCTGCAGCGCGGCCGAAATGCAGTTCCTCGGCGACGGCGACGAACGCCTCCAGGTGTCGCAGGTCGAACTTCATGCGCGTACATTATCAAGTCATCGAATCCTGGTCTTTGACCTTATGAACTGTGGCTCCTACGGTCGATCACATGGATGCCACGACAAACCTGGACGGCAAGGTAGCAATCGTCACCGGCGCGACCGGCGGCATCGGCGCTGTCATCGCCCGCGCCCTCACCGAGGCCGGCGCGGCGGTCACCGTCGTCGGCCGCCGCGCCGAGGCCGGTGAGGCCGTCGTGAAGGACCTGCCGCGGGCGTCGTTCGTCGCCGCGGACCTGACCGACCACGACACGCACCGCCACCTCGTCAACACCACGATCGACCGCTTCGGCAGGCTCGACATCCTCGTCAACAACGCCGCCGCACACACCAGCGGACCGGCGATCCAGGGCACCGAGGAGGACTTCGACCGCATCGTCGCGCTCAACTACAAGGCCGCCTTCTTCCTGACCCAGGCCGCGCTCCCGGCCCTCGTCGCGTCCGGCGCCGGACGGATCGTCAACATCAGCTCGATCGGCACGATCAAGACCTTCTGGGGTGCGGCGATCTACAACTCGTCCAAGGCCGCGCTGGACAACCTGACCCGCACCTGGGCGCTGGAGCACGGCGCGGACGGGGTACGCGTCAACGCGGTGAATCCCGGCATCGTCATCGACGGCCCTATGTCCGCACCAGCCCAGGCGTTCCTCGACATCGAACGCGAAGTGCTGCCGACGATCCCGGCCCGCCGGCTGGCTACCGCAGCGGATGTGGCCGCCGTCGTGACCTTCCTCGCCGGCCCAGGTGCCGATTACCTCAACGGCGTGATCGTCCCGCTCGACGGCGGCCTGACCGCGTGACCGGTAACGCCACCCAACGCAGGGCCGCGGTCACGGCACTGTGCGTCGTTCAGTTCATGGTGGTGCTCGACAGCACGATCACGACGGTGGCCATCGGAGCCATCCACGTCGACCTGGCCACCGACGAGCACACCCTGCAGTACGTGCTCTCCCTGTACGCGGCAGCGTTCGGCGGCCTGCTGCTGCTCGCCGGCCGGGTCGCCGACCTCGCCGGAGGACGCCGGGTGTTCGTAGCGGGCGCCGTCACCTTCACCGGCGCCTCGCTGCTGTGCGCGGTGGCCACGACGATGCCGGCGCTGCTCGCCGGCCGGTCGGTCCAGGGTGCCGGAGCCGCGTTCGCATCCGCAGCCGCATTCGTCCTCCTGCTGGACCTCTATCCCGAGGGACCGGGCCGCAACCGGGTACTCGGGATCTGGGCCGCCCTCGGCGCATCCGGCGCGGCGACCGGCCTGATCCTCGGCGGGGTCCTCACCGACCTCGGCGGCTGGCACCTCGTGTTCGCCGTCAACGTGCCGTTGGGAGCCGCCGCGGTCGCGCTCGCCAGCCGCGTGCTGCGACCGACACCGCCCGCGGCCCCCGCACGGGCCGTACAACTGGACCTGCCCGGCGCGATCACCGCGACGCTGGGCACAGCGACACTGCTGTTCGCCGTGACTCGCGGACCGACTGTGGGATGGTCCGAGCCCGGCACTGCGCTGCTCCTCGCGGGCACCGCCGTGCTGCTTGCGACCTTCGGGATCGTCGAGGCGCGCTCATCTGATCCACTGTTGCCGCTGGCGGCGCTCACCCGTGGGCCCGTGCCGGTCGCCGCCGTCGTGATCGCGTGCCTGATGGCGGTCGTCGGCAGTCAGGGATTCTTCCTCGTGCTGTACCTGCAGCGAATCATCGGTCTCGGTTCGACGGCAACCGGGCTCGCCATCGCGCCCAGCGCCCTGGCCGCGCTCGTCGCGACCACAGCCGCAGCACGGCTCGCCGGTCGGATCCCGGCCCGCGCCCTCGCCGTGGCCGGGCTCCTACTGGTCGCCGCAGCGCAGATGCTGCTCGGGCGCCTGCCGGTCGACGGGTCCTACCTCCGTGACCTGCTGCCCGGACTGCTGCTGTTCGGGCTCGGGCTCGGCACCGCGTTCGTCGCCGCCACGATCGCCGGTACCGCCGGGTTGGCCCAGGCGGACAAGGGCCGAGCCTCCGGCATCCTGAACACCGCCCAGCAGCTCGGGATCGCCCTCGGGGTCTCCGTGCTCGTCAGCGCTACCGCCGTCAACTCGACCCGACCGGAGATTCTGGCGTCGAGCTACGGAACCGGACTGCGTCTCGGCGCGTTCGTCGCGGTGGCGGGCGCCCTCATCGCCGCAGTTGGTAGCCACACCCGGACCCGCGTCGACACCGGTCCGGCCAGCCGTCAGTAGCCGTTGACAGCATCCGCATCCGCGCATCGGCAGGACCGCCCGTCGAACTAGGCGGCTGGGTGGACCGCATGTCACACCGTCAGAATGTCCGGGTCGTACAGCGCTGAGGAGGCTGCCGCGAGGGAGGGGCGTCCGGAGTCGGAGTACTTCCGGGAGGCGCTCCATATCGCCGCGCTACGGGCACGTCGTTGGCCAAAGGACTGGACATTCCGGAATTCGGCTTCGGCCGGCCGGTGAGTGATACCGTCCCGTCGCGGTACGCGGCACTGCGCCTGGATCTCACGGACGCCACGAACGTCGTGCTGGCCGAGCAGTACGAGACGGATGCGGTGTTGACACTGGACCAGCGGGATTTTCGGGCCATCCGTCCGCTGAGCAGTCGCACGGCGTTCCGGGTTCTGCCCGACGACCTGTGAAAGCAGGGGGCGCATACTCTCCCCATGACATCTACCGGCTCGTCATGGCTGTCGTTGTGGTCCACCGACTCGCTGTTGTCGATCGGATCCCATGGCTCGGTGCTGTCGATCGGCAGCGTCGGCTCGATCGCCTCCGTCGGCAGCGTCGGGTCCGCAGGATCGGTGCTGTCGGTCGGCTCCGCGCTCTCGATCGGGTCGGCCCTGTCCTGGCGGTCCCGCTGGTCGATGATGGCTGACCGCTCCGTCGGAGCCGTGATGGGCTCTCGTGAGCGGGCCGGCGCGCTGATCGGCCCGCCTGCGGCGCTGGCAGCCGTGGCGCTGGCCGCCTACGCCGGCTACCTCCTGGCGCGCAGCCGCCAGGATAAAGGTCGCTGATCGCCGCCGCCGCTATACGGCTGATGGAGTGGATCATTTGTACGGTCCGCACTGTTGCTGAGTGACGGACACTGATGGGTGCGTTCGCTTGGGATGATGACCGAGTGCGAACCCCTTCGTCCGGACGACTCATCGCCGCCGGGATCCTGGCCCTCACCGCACTTCTCCTGGGCGGCCTCGCCGTAATCCTCAGCCGCCTCGGCCTGGAACGCGCCGATCAGCTCGCGAGCGTCGTCGCGATGTTCATCGGGGTCCTCGCCTTCGGCGCGGCCGTGATCGCTGTGCGTCAGGGCAGGACGGTTACGTCACCGGTGCGGACGCGGAGGCAGCGGACTGCCTGGGGTCGCCGTCCGCTGCGCGACGACGTGTGGCGGTTGCTCCAGGACATCGAGGCCGCCGCCGACCGGTCGCCGAGCCGGCTGTTGCGCAACCGGCGGAACGAGGTGTCCACCGTCTACGTTCAGCAGCGGGTGGAACAGCCACAGTCCGCCGAGAGCCGCGCCGACGATCGGCGGCGTCGGCTGAGCCGTTTCGCCGACGAGCGGCTGTTCCTTCCGTTCGACGAGCGCCCTCGGGTGATCCCGGTGCGCCGTCCGCTGGAGAAGGTCTTCGACCAGCACCATCATCTGCTGATCGAGGGCGGGCCCGGCACCGGCAAGTCGACCACGGCGGCGCAGATCTGTCGTCAGCTGGCCAGGGCCTGGCTGCACGCCGACGAGCACGGGCGTCGGTTGTCGGCGAAGCCGCTGCTGCCGCTGCTGGTCACGGCGCGATCGCTGGCCGCCCACGCTGGCCAGAAGTGGCCAGAGGCACTGGCGGCGGCCGCGTCACAGGGCCTCGGCATGGCTGCCCGCGACTCGGTCGATCCGGCGCTGCTCGCCGGTCCGGTCGACGGCGCCGAGTGGCTGATAGTGATCGACGGCTTGGACGAGGTCCCCAGCGATGAGCGGGAGACCTTCATGGCGGTGCTGTCCGGATGGACGGCCGCCGACGACCGCCCGTGGCGTCTGCTGATCACCACCCGGCCGCTGGCCGGGCACGCCACGGCAATGCTCGGCGCCGGAACGATCGGCCACTACACACTGCTACCGTTCGACCGGCGGATGCTCGCCGACTTCGCCCACCGCTGGTTCGGTCCGTCGCCGGAGGGCGCTGATCAGGCCACTGGCTTCCTGTCTCAGGTCGCATCAGCCGGCCTGCACGAAGTGGCGGCGGTGCCGCTGATGGCGACCATCGCGATCACCGTGTACGCGGACGATCCCGACTCCCGCCTGCCGCGCAACCGCCACGACCTCTACGAGCGTTACCTGCACTGGCTCCGGCAGTACAACGCGGCCCGCCGTGCCTCGGCGCGCACCGCGCTGACGGCCACGCTGGACGGTGACAGCAACAACTCCGAACTGGTCGCCGCGCTCTGCGACCGCACGGACGATCTGGTCGAAGAACTCGCGGTGGTACGGGTGCGCAGCCGCCGCTCGCTGATCCTGACCGCGATGGACTGGCTGCGCCGCGAGGCCGGTCCGGTCAGCGGCAGACCGCCCGAGGACATGGCGGAACTCGTCTCCGAGGTGCTGCTCAGCACGGGACTGCTCAGCTTCCGGGACGCAGGACCGGACTTCATCCACCTGACGTTCGCCGAGCACTTCGCCGCCCGACGATTCGCAGCCGAGCTGCCGGACCGTTTCGACGCGGACGACACGGGATGGCGCCGCGCGCTGCACCGCGCGGTCCGCGACGAGCCGGGCGCGATGGCGGTACTAATCAGATGGACCAAGTTCCATCCAGGCGACGGGGACCTGCTGAGCTGGCTGCTCAGCGGTGGAGCAGCCGACCGGGCCACCGCAGTGCGGCTGGTCGCCGAAGGCGCCGCGGCCTCCGACCGGCAACTCGCCGCCTGCCTGGACTCGCTTTCCGACCGGCTGTGGAGGGCTTCGCCGCTTGGGGCGGTCGAACTGGTCGCCCCACTACGCCGATTTCCGGTCACGCCGATCCTCGTCGGCTGGCTCGCCCGACACGTCGAGATCGCGGAGCCCGGCTCAGCGGCATGGGCCGCCCTCGTTGCCCTGCTCGCCGACCGGGATCGTTCTCGACGGCCGGCCCTGGAGGCAGAACTGTTGGCCCAGGCTGGCGGGGGCGATTCGTTGGCCGCACGGCTGGCCTCGGTGATCGCCCTAGAGAACATCGGCTCGGACCAGGAGGCGGAGCTCGCCCGGCTCCTGGCAGACACTCTGACAACGGCCGGCGGCACCATTTCGCAGCGGGTCGCCGTCGCGAGCCACCTCATCGACCGGGAAGGCGATCCGAGGGACCGGGCGCTCCAGGTCATGCGGGAAACCCTCGGCGATGTCGCCGCGCAACCGTCCCAACGACAGGTGGCGGCGGAGGCCCTGGCCGAGTGGGACGACGCATCCCGTCAGCTGATCCTCGCCGAGCTTCGCTTCACCCTCGACAAGCCGGACCTCAACGTCTCCGAGCTGACCGGGGTAGCGGAGACCATGCTCGCCGTCGATCGAACCTGCCGGGCCGAGATCGCTGGTCGCTGCGCGTATTTTCTTTCCGAAAGATACATCTATGACGGCGAACGAATCCAGGCCGCGCGACTGTTGACCGAACTGGGGCCAGAGTATCGCCCGGACGGGATCCGGTGCCTGCGCCACCTGTCATCCGCTGACGACGTCGATCCTGACATACGCATACAGGCTGCCGTAAGCCTGGCACGAGTAGGCGAGGAGCACTGGCCCGAGGTGGTCGAAGCGATATGTCGCGCGCTGTATGACAGCGGCAGGTCGACCCGAGGTTTCGTGCCATATTGGCGTTTGCCGGGGATCGAACGTGACCTAAGGGATCGGATCGCGGATGCGATCGAGGCGCTGACCGACGAATCAACGCTCGACACCGCCGAGGTGTCCCGCATCCGAGCTTCAGCCGTCGACCTCGACCCTCGTTTCCAGCCCGATGCGGACGACGTCCTGCGGGTCGCCGCCGGCCGCTCATGGACCTTCAAGGAGACAACAAGCCTCATCGCACTGTCCAGCGACTGTTCTCTGCCAGTCGCCGCCGAGTTCGATCGGCAGTTGAAACGGCTTGTTGCGAGCCCTGAGGTCGATCTGCCCGATGAGACCGTGCGCGCCACGGCGCGCTATATACGCGCGTATCGCCCCGACCCGGTTGTCGAGTCGTTGCTCCACGGATTGATGGTCGGGTCGTCGACACGGGTGCGAGCACGTCTCGATGCGGCACTTGAGCTGATAGACCATCCCACGCACAGTGCCGCAGCGACGAAAGCTATTGTCGATGTCCACGTCCCGCCCTCGCAGCGGCGGTGGCTGTTCAATGCATACAGCGAGCTGGTCAGCCGGCACGCTTCCGCCCTCGAGGTCCTGGAGTCATATGCTCGAAATCCACACATAAGTCCGACATGGCGAGTCGACGTGATCCCACTACTCATCAAGCGCGCTCCACAGCGGGCGGCCGAGTGGCTGGCACTGTTACGGGACATGCTGTCGGAGCGGACCAACGACCTCGAAGATCGCCGCTGGATCGCAATGATGCTCGCGGAGAACCGGGCGGTGGCCGATGCCGCTCAGGTATTGGAGCCGGCCGCATCCGACGCTTACGCCCTGGACGAGGAACGCGTCAACGCCCTTGCCTGGCTGGCGCAGACCGAGACGAACGGAACCGGCAGGTACCGCGCTGGGCTGCTGTCGTTCTTCTCCGACCGGCACGAGCCAATCGAGTACCGGGTACAGGCACTCCAGGTACTCCTGCGCCACGGGGACGACCGGCACGTTCCCCCACTGCAGCTGACAGACGATCTGCTGTGGACCAATGTTCCTTCCGTCTACGACGCCCAACGCACAGCTGAGCTCCTGTACCGCTCGGGGTGGGGGCGCGACACGGCCCTGGAGAAAGCGATTGGTGACCTACTTCTTCGATCGCTGGCGCGGCCATATCCCCTCGGCGGCTATGTCCCGCCCGAGACCGGCCGTCGACTGGATCGCATCGACGGTGCCATGACGGCGGTCCGCGCCTCCCTGGCAGCCCAGCCGCCGACAACGACGGCGGTAGTCACCGCCGCCATAGCTCTTCCAGAGGAGGAATCCGCAGCGGTGGCCGGGATCCGGCGGATCCTGGACGAACCCGCCGCGACGCCAGAAGACCGGGCCCAGGTTCTGGAACTGCAACTCGACCTGTCACCGGCACACCGCGTACCCGCAGTAGAAGTACTCCATGCTGCACTGCGCCGGCCCGACGACGGACCGGTGCCACCACCGATCGATCCGATCGACGCCGCCCGGCTGCTCTACCAGGTCGTCCACAGCAGAGCGGAGGCCGGCGCAGCGCTCGCGACGGTCGCCGGCGACAGCAAGGAGACCTGGCGCCGCCGCCGCGAGGCCCGAGCCATCCTGGCGAAGGAAGGCGGCCAGCGCGGACTCCGGCACGCCGACCTGTCGTTCCTCACGGAGTCGGGCGACGACCAGCTGTCGTTGCCTGACCGCTGCGCCGCCCTGGTGCGGCGAGCAGACGAGGTGCCTGGCACCCTAGCCGACACCCTTGACAGGCTCCGCAGCATGCTGACCGCCGCTGACAGCATTACTACCCGGACCGCCGTCCAACTGGCCATAGTGACTGTCGATCCCGAGCAGGACGAGCCCTTCACCGAACTCCTCGCAATGCTGACCGCCAGCGACACCCCCTTCGGCACCGTCATCGAGATCACGCAAACGCTGGCTACGGGCACGCCCGTTCAGCGACTTCGCGCTGGCCTGGCGACAGAAGAGATCCTCGAACGTTCAGATATCACTCCAGTGCGCCGGGCAGCGCTGCTCGCCCTGCTGGCGCAGATGCTTCCGGACACCGTACACAGAGTGGTGACCGAGGTGACCGGCATCGCCGCCGACCCCAGCCTGCCCCCGTTCGTCCGAATCCGAGCGGCCACCATCCTGCTAGGCCTCGGATCGGGCGCCGCCGCGCGGCCGGCACACGACGTGCTCCACGACCTGCTGGACAAGCCAGGCACGCCCGGCTACCTCCGGGTGCTCGCCGGTCAGACCTTGCTCGACGCGCCCGGACCACGGCGCTCGGAGACCCGGGCACGCCTTCTGGAGCTGGACGCCGCCCCGGACGATCGCCTGGCGGCAGCTGTCGCGGTGCTGCGCACCGACGGTCCGGAGCCGGCCGTTCGCCTATGCCCACGGGAGCCGTCGGCGTCCATGCGCATGCGAGAGCTGCTGGCGCTGCCGGGTGCCAAGCCGTACACGATCCTGACCGCCGCGCGGGCGCTCGGCGGCACGGGAGTCTGGGCGGACCGCGCAGCCGCCGCGACGACGATGCGCCAGCTGGCCGACAACCCGGCAGCACATCCGTTCGTGCGGTTCATGGCGCTGGCCGCGATCCCCGAGATGGACTTCGCGGAGGCGGGCACATGCGCCCGCCGCCTGCTGAAGGTGATTATCGACGACGAAAGCCCGTTAGATCACCGGCGATGGGCGGCCGAAGCCCTGGGCAAGACAGCGCGTTCACACCAGCGCACCGCCCGCGACGCGCTCCAGACGCTCGACGGCGACCACCTCGACCCGCGCGCCCGCCGCCGGCTGCACCGATCCGTAGCCTCCATCTCCAACGGCTCAGACTGGATTCCCCAACAGGGAGGCCAGTCTTAGCCCACCCGGGCCCGGCCTGCTGCCTGGTAGCCGGAGAACGGCGGCGGGCTCGGAGGTACGCCCGGCGGCGGCGGGGTGCGGCTCAGCGCTTGACGGTGGCGACGAAAGCGGACCAGGCAGGCGGGTCGAAGGCCAGGGTGCCGCCGGTGCGGTCCTTGGAGTCGCGGACCAGCACCCGGCCGGGCAGGTTGTCGGCGACCTCGACGCAGTTGCCGCCGGAGGCGTTCGAGCGGCGGGACGTGCGCCACATCGGCTCGGTGGTCATAGCTCCCTCAACTGTTGCCGGATCAGATCCCGGGACTGGGCCGCGTTCAGGGCGAGCGCGTTGACAGTGTGCCACGCCCGATCGAGCCCGGTCACCCGCGCCGGCTCGGTGACAAGCCGGCCCTCGAAAATATCCTCCATGTATCCAGCGAGTGCGCCGTTGTCGAGCGAGGCGAGCACGAACGACACCGACCGGCCGATGTGCATGCCGACCCCGTCCGGCACCACGTGCACGAAGGTCCGGTGGCGCTCCGAGTCGACCAGCAGCCGCTCCAACTGTGCTTTTGCCATCGCCGGGTGCGCCGAGCGCAGCGCCGCCATGTCCATCATGAACACGCAGATCGCCGGATCCTCGCGGCCCAGCACGACGGACTGGCGCTCCATCCGGACGGCGAGCAGCTCGTCGACCTCGCGCTGACTGCGCAGGCCGCTGTCCAGCACCGACCGGGCGTACTCCTCGGTCTGCAGCAGGCCGGGGACGAGTGACGCTTCGTAGTACCGCAGGGCGGTGGCGGACTCCTCCAGCTTGGCCCACGGGCGGAACCACACCGCCTGGGCCATCCGGCGCCGCTCCCGCTCCAGCTCACGGGCCTCGGCTGCCTCGGCCGCCGACTTGCGGACCCGGTCGCCCGAGCCGAAGAACTCGTCCAGCCGCGCGGCGGTGTCCGGTTGCGGGACCAGCCGGCCCTGCTCGAAGGCGGCGATCAGCGAACCGGAGACCAGGATCGCCTCACCGACCTGATCCTGGGTGACGGAGCGCTCGCTGCGCAGCTGACGGAGGATTTCCGGAAGTGTATTCACGGTGCACACCTTTCGGATACAGGTGATTGTCCGGTAGATGGGTGCGGATTGCCGCTGACCTATCTTCCGCTGAGCAGCTGGAGAAGTCCAGGGTGGAGTGGATGGAAATTCGGCTCGACACTCCACCAGGGAGGTGAACGGATGCCAAGAAACGACGGGATCGGCGGACTACCGCGGCAACTACGCCGGCTGCCCGGCAACGCCGGCCCGCAGTACACCACCGCACACGATGACGTGATCGCTCACGCCCGACGGCTGGTCACCCGGCACATGCCCCGCCGCAATGACGGCTGCCTGCCGTGCGGGCAGGTGTACTGCCGGCCGTTCCGCAAGGCGCTGGCCTACCTCGACCGGCACCGGGACCCGGCGGCCAGAAGAGTCCGCGCGGTACTGCAACTACACGGCCTGCAACCACCGGAAATGGTGCCGGAAAGGATGGACGGCAATGAGTAACAGTGATCTTCCGGTCGAGGTCGGCGACGTGATCAAGATGTCGGAAACCGATTACCGGTACGGCATCGGCGCACTCCGACTGCGGGTGCAGCACGTGGGCGACGTGTCGATCGAAGACGGGATCCGATGGGTGCAACTGATCGGCGCGCAGATCAATTTCGACGGCCGGGACGGCGTCACCCGACACATCCAGGCGCGGCTGGTGGCGCTGCTGCGGCCGGGGGCGGTGATCCGGCCGGTCCGGCACCACCGGCCGGCACCACCGGCACATCCGGCGAGCGGGGACACCGACCCGGGCTGGCGCACGTGACACCGCAGCCACGTGAGCCGTGACCACGTGACACCGTAGGCAGGTGAGGCGTACCAGGTGGTGGGCGGTCGGGGCGGCGGTCGGCGCGGTCGGCGGGGCGGTGACCGTGACGGTCGCGGTGGTCGCCGGTCCCGGTCCGGGACTGCGCGGGTACGTCAGCGAGTCCGGGGTCGGCGACGGCGGCTCCGTAGTGGCGTACCAGTCGGGGCTGCTCGCCCTGGCGGTGAGCCTGCTGCTGCTCGCCGGGGCGCTGCGCCCGGTCCGCGCCGCCGCCTGGCTGCTGGTCGCGGGGGCCGGCGCGACGACGGTGTCGGCGACCGTCTCCTGCCGGGACGGCTGCCCGCTGCCGCCGCACGATCCGGTCACCGCGACCGACCTGGTGCACGGCGGGGCCAGCATCGTCGCCGTCGCCTGCTGCGTCTTCGCGATGATCGCCGTGTTCTGGTCGCCGGTGTCGACCTACCGGCTGCGTCGGCTGGCGCTGTTCGGGGCCGCCGCCGCGCTGCCGCTGTCCGCCGCGGTCGGGCTGGGCATGCTGCTGGTCGGTGGCGGGCTGCTGGTCGGCACGCTGGAGCGGCTGCTGTTGCTGCTGATCGTGGTGTGGTGCGTGGCGACGGCAGGACAGGTGGCCCGCGATCCGACCCACCCTGATTGCAGAAATTACGTAACTACGTAATAGTGGGGTGATGACTGAGCCGGAGTTGACCGAGCGGGTCACCGCCCTGGAACGGACCGTGCAGGACCTCGTCGCGCGTCTCGACGCCGACCGAGCCGTTGACGCCGACCGAGCCGTCGGCGACGCGTCGACCGGACCGAACGCCGTCGGACCAGACACCGGCAACCCGTTCTGGGCGCTCGACGGGCTCAAGGCCCAGGTCGGCGGCACCCCCGGGGCGGTGCTCTACACCGGCACAGTCACCCTGCCGACCGGCGAGCACTACGACTGGCAGTACGGGCACACCGTCGACGACCTGCTCGACGCCGACTGGACCGGGTACGCCGACACCCTCACCGCGCTCGCCCACCCGGTGCGGCTGCTGCTGGTCCGGCACATCCTGGCCGGCACCCGGACCGTCGCCGCCCTGGCCGAGGTCGACGGGCTCGGCACCACCGGCCAGCTCTACCACCATCTGCGGCAGCTGGTCAGCGCCGGCTGGCTGCGCACGTCGACCCGGGGGCAGTACGCCGTACCGCCGGAACGGGTCGTCCCCCTGCTGATCGTCCTCTCCGGAGCACACCGGTGACCCCGGTCCGTACCCGCGCTCTTATCGTCACGGCGGCCGTCGCCGTCGTCGGCGGGCTGCTCGCCGCGCTGATCGCGCCCTGGCCGGCCCGCCTCGGCGACGCCGACAGCGGTGACCTGGCGCTCGCCGCCGAGGTCCGCGCGGTGATCGACGACCCCGGTGGTTACCGAGGTCTGGCGGTGGCCCGGATCGCCGACGGGCAGGTACGGGTCGCCGGGCTCGGCGACCGTACCTCCGGTCTGGCCGGCCGCGCCGGCCAGCCGGTACGGCCGGACACCCCGTTCGAGATCGGCTCGATCGGCAAGACGCTGACCGGGATGCTGCTGGCCGACCAGATCGCCGCCGGGCAGGTTGACGGCGACACGACGCTCGCCGAAGCGCTGCCCGGTCAGAAGTTCGCCGACCCGGCGGTCGGTGAAATCACTCTGGCGGAGCTGGCCAGCCACCGGTCCGGGCTGCCCCGGCTGCCGACAGTCGGCGCAACCGCGACGCTCACCATGACGCTGGGGGCGCTGCGCGGCACCGACCCGTACGCCGGTCTGGACGTCGACCGGATCCGCGCGGCGCTGGCCCGCGCCCAGGTCGGCGACGGCCGAGGCGAGGTACACTACTCCAACTTCGGGGCGGCGCTGCTCGGCATCGCGCTGGCTGAGCAGACCAGGAGTGTTGGAGAGGCCGACGCCGGCTCCTACCCGGCGCTGGTCGAGCGGCGGCTGTTGGACCCGCTCGGCATGGGCGACACCGGCTACTTCCTCGACGGGGCCGACCTGCCGGCCGGTGCGGCGACCGGATCCACCGCCGGCGGGCGCGCCGCCGATCCGTGGCAGGGCTCCGGGCTGGCCGGTGCCGGCATCGGCCTGTGGTCCACCGCGCCGGACCTGGCCCGGCTGGTCACCGCGTTGCTCGACGGCTCCGCGCCCGGCGCGGACGCCGCCCAGCCCCGGTTCACCGTCGACAACGACGACCGCCGGATCGGCTACGGCTGGTTCACCACCACGTACGACGGTCGGGCGATCACCTGGCACAACGGCGCGACCGGCGGTTTCCGCTCGTACGTGGGCTTCGACCCGGCAACCGGCGACGGTGTGGTGGTGCTCGGCAACACCGACAAGGGTGTCGAACCGATCGGGCTGGCGCTGCTCGGGGTGGCCAGCGACAGCGACGCCGCCGGGGCCGGGCCGCTGCTGATCGGCGTCACCGTGGTGTTGCTGCTCGCCGCCGCCGTCACCCCGGCGGCGACCGCATTCGGCGGCCGGCGTCGGTGGCTGCCGGTCACCGACCGGCTCAAGGTGATCGGCTCGGCGTCGACCGCGCTGCTCTACCTGCTGATCGGGTACCTCGCCGGTGCCTGGCACGACGTGTGGGCCGGCTGGTGGGCGGTGGCCGCCGGGCTCGCCGTCGGTGGGGTCGCGGCCGGTGTGCTGCGCTGGCGACGGCTGCCGGTGACCGGGTCCGGCCGGCCGTGGCTGCGCTGGACAGGGCTGGTGGCCACCGTCACCGTCACCGCCGTCGTGCTCACCCTGACCCTGCTGCTGGCCTGAGCTCAACCGGGCGCTGCGCCGCCGGACCGGGTCAGGTGCCGGGTCGTGGCGGCCGGTCAGGGTACCGGGTCGTAGCGGCCGGTTGCGGCGCGGGCGGCGACGGCCAGCAGGTCCAGGTTCCCGGACCAGCCTTTGATCTTGGTCGGCACCGCTCCCGCCGGGTAGGCCCGGGTCACCGGCACCTCGCAGACCCGCAGCCCCAGCCGGGCCGCCCGCACCGGCAGGTACGCCAGCAGTTCGTACGCGTCGAACACGTCGCGGAACACGCCGACCCGGGGGTCGGCGAGCAGCCGGGCCGAGTGGCCCCGGAAGCCGTTGGTGGTGTCGGTGTACCAGGTGCGGGCGCCGGCCGACAGCAACGGCGCGTGCAGCAGCCGGATGCCGAGGTACCGCGCCCAGGGCGTGTTGACCGCCACGCCGCCCGGGACGAACCGGGAACCCTGCACGTAGTCGTACCCGGCGTCCAGCCGGTCCCGGAACCGGCCGATCGCCTCGACGCCGTCCTTGCCGTTGCCGTCCACGGTGACCACTCCGTGGTAGCCGTCGTCGAGGGCTGCGGCGAAGGCCATCCGCAGTTGCGCGCTGAGCCGGCCCGGACCGCGTTTGACCAGCACCGACCGTACGCCTTGGGCGGCCAGGAAGTCGTCGGCGAGGGAGCCGTCCGTGCTGCCCCCGTCGGCGATCAGCACGTCCAGGCCGTGCCCGTGGTCGTGCATCCGGCGCAGCTGCGCCCGCAGCCGGTCGCCCTCGTTGAGCACCGGCACCACCACCGCGTACCGGCTGCGCCGGGGGGCGAAGTCGCGTCGGTCGTGGCGCGGGATCCGCCGGTCGTGGTCCCGGGACAGTGCCGGTACCTGGTCGCCTGGTACCTGGTCGCCCGGGACGTCGAGCTGTCGGGTGCCGGTCATGGCCGCTCACCACCGCACAGTGCCACGGCGTACCGGGCGGCGCGATCGACGGCGGCGAGCGGGTCGCCGTCCGACGGACGCATCTCCACACTGAGGTACCGGTCGTAGCCGACGGCCCGCAGCGCGGCGACGAAGTCGGCGTGGGCGCGGGCCGGGGTGCCGACCGCCGCCAGGTCGGGCTCACTGAGATGGGCGTGACGCAGCAGCGGAGCGAAACTGTGGGCGCAGGCCGCCGCGTCGTCGCCGGCCAGCGCCATGCAGGCGGTGTCCAGGTGCAGTCGCAGCCCCGGCGAGTCGACCGCCGCCACCAGCCTCGCCGCCTCCTCCGCCCGGACCAGGTAGTCGGCGCCGTACTCGGCGGGGTTGGCCTCCAGGCACAGGCTCGTCCCGGCGGCGTGTGCCCGGCGGGCCAGTCGGCCGAAGACGTCAGCGGCGATCCGGTCCGCCGTCTCGTCCAGCAGGCCGTTGCGTCGCCGGTTGCGCGGGCTGCCGAAGACCAGGGCGGTGGCACCCATCGCGGCGCACAGGTCGATCACCCGGCACAGGTACGCGACGAGGTCTTCCCGGCGCGGCCCGAACACCGTCAGCTCGGGGCGTCCGTACAGCAGCGACTGGGCGGCGACCACCGGCAGGCCGGCGCGGGCCCACATCCGCCCGTACCCGCGTGCCTGGTCGAGGGAGACCTCGGTCAGGTCCGGCCAGATCTTCGTCGGTGCCACCTCGACGCCGGCCACTCCCGCGTGGCGCAGCAGGTCGGCGACCTTCTCGTCGTCGGCGGGCTGCCAGGCGATGTTGCTCACCGCCACCTTGATGGTCGACTCGGACATCAGACCGCCACCCGCTCTCCGGCCGGACGCACGCCTTCTCCGGCCGGGCGCGCACCTGCCGCCTGGTCGTCGGCGAACTCCCGCAGCCGGGTGATCGTCTCGTCGCGGCCGCTGACGTAGGGCCCGTCGGCACCGAAGACGGCGGCGTGCCGGGTACGCATGTCGTAGTCGACCCGGGCCACCGTGTCGCAGGTCAGGGTACGTCCGAAGACCTGCTGTGCCACGGTCTGCGCGGCGAGCGGCTCGGTCGCCAGGTTGACCAGGCTCAGCCCGGCGGCGGCGGCCCGGTCCAGGTCGGCGGTGAGTCGCCGCAGGTCGTAGAACTGGAACGTCGAGTCGCGGTGGCAGAACTCCTCGGTGCGTCCGGTGGCCAGGTCGTAGACGAGGTTCTTGCGCAGGTCCGGCCCGAACAGGGCCGGCAGCCGGACCACCAGGCTGCGCGGGTAGTGCCGCTGGACGAAGCGTTCCAGTCGGATCCGGTTGCGGCCGTACGCCTGCGGGTGGTCGGCCGGTTCGACGGACGTCGTCTCGTCCACGCCCTGCGGCTGCGGGTAGACGTCGATGGTGGAGATGAGGACGGCTTCGTCGGCCATCGTGGTGCGCAGGTGGCTGGTCAGGGCGTCGATCGCGGCGCGGTCGGCGTCCGGGTCGGCGTTCGCCCGCCATTTGACGCCGGGGGCGGCGCTGATCACCAGCCGGGTGAACCGCTGCCCGTCGATGGCCGCGACGGTGGCCCGGTTGACCTTGAGATCGTAGGCGCGTTGTCGGGCCAGGTTGCCGCCGACGAAGCCGGTGTGGCCGACCAAACCTGTGAGCATGACTCACCTCTCACTAAGCGACAAATCGGGACAAGATGGATGCTAGCTTTCTGCCGTGGGTAGAGGGGGCATTTCTGTTGATACGCTCATATTCGGCGCAGGAGTCTTCGGGCTGTGGGCCGCCCGGCGACAACTCGCCCACGGCGGGTCCGTCGCGGTGGTCGACATCGACCGGCGCCCGCTGGTGCGGGCCAGCCTGATCAACCAGGCCCGCGGCCACAACGGCTACCACTACCCACGCAGCGTGTACACGGCCCTGCGGTCAGCCAGCTACTACGAACGGTTCCTGCGCGACTTCCCCACCGCGGTCAACCACCGCTTCCGCAGCGTGTACGCGATCGCGACGGAAGGGTCCTTCGTGGACGCCGCCTACTTCGAGAAGTTCTGTACCACCGTCGGCGTGCCGGCCAGCCGGATCGACCCGGCCGAGTTCTTCCTGCACGGCGCTGTGGAGGCGGCGTACGAGACCGACGAGTTCAGCTTCGATGCACCGGCGCTGCGCACCGCGCTGCTCGCCCGCCTCGACGCCCACGCGGACCGGCTGCGGTGGTTCCTCGGCGACACCGTGGTCGAGGCCGGACGAGACGGTACGGTCTGGCGGGCGACGCTGCGGTCCGGCACCCAGGTGGAAGCCGGCGCGGTCGTCAACGCGACCTACGCCGGCACCAACGCCCTGCTCGCCACGTTCGGCCTGCCGCCGGTGCCGCTCAAGTACGAGCTGTGCGAGATGGTGCTGGTCGACGCCCCGGCCCACCGGGACACTGCGGTCACCGTGCTGGACGGTCCGTTCTTCTCGTTGATGCCGTTCGGGCACACCCCCTGGCACAGCCTCAGCGCGGTGGCCTACACCCCCCGGCTGACCAGCACCGACACCCTGCCGACCTTTCCCTGCCAGCGCCGGACGCCGGACTGCGCGCCGGCCGCCCTGGCCAACTGCGGGACCTGCCCCGCCCGGCCGGCCGGCGGCTACCCGTACATGCACACCCTGACCCGCCGATTCCTGCCGACAGCCGGACAGCTACGCCAGGTCGAGAGCCTCTGCACGGTCAAGACCGTGCTGCGGACGGCAGAGGTCGACGACTCCCGTCCGACCCTGATCCGGACCGAGAGCGTGCACCCTCCGTTCACCACGTTGTTCAGCGGAAAAGTCAACACGATCTACGACCTGGATGAGGCGCTGTGGCGTACCAGACCTTCGTAAGCTTCGTGCTCTACTGCCGCGACGACCCGGATCTGGACCGCTTCCTGGCGCAGTTGGGGCCCTGGCTCAGCGAGCACTTCGACCTGCACGAACTGGTGGTGGTCGACGACAACTCCACCACCGACCCCACCCCGTTGGTGCGCGAGTACGCGGACCGTTACCAGCTCAACGCGGTGGTGGTCCGGCTGGCCCGGCGACACGGTGTGGAGGCCGGGATGAAGGCCGGGCTGGACCGGGCGATGGGCGACTGGGTCTTCGAACTGGAGAGCCCGACAGTGGACTTCCCGCTGGACATCCTCGCCCGGATGTACGAGCGCGCCACCACCGGCGGCTGCGACATCGTCACCGCCAGCGGCGACGACGGGCCGCTGCGCAGCCGGGTGTTCTACCGCCTGGTCAACCGGTACAGCGACCTCGACACCCCACTGCGTACCGAGCGTCTGAGACTGACCTCCCGACGCACGCTGGCCGCGATGCTCGCCATGCGGGAGAAGGTCCGCTACCGCAAGGCCCTGTACGCGATCCTCGGGCACCGGCACGAACACCTGCGGTACACCCGGACCACGGTGGACACCGCCGGGCGCCGGCGGCTGGACCGGGAGACGTCAAGCCTGGCCTTCGACATCCTGCTGTCGTTCTCCGACTTCGGGCCACGGGTGGCACACCGGCTGTCCCTGACGTTCGGCGCCCTGTCGCTCGCCGGCATCGCGTACGCGGTCGCGGTGTTCCTCGTCAAGTCCGACCCCATCGAAGGGTGGACCACCCTGGCGATCCTGGTGTCCGGCGGATTCACCGGTCTGTTCCTGATCCTCGGGGTGCTCGGTGAGTACCTGGCCCGGATCCTGGTCGAGGTGCGGGCCCGGCCGATGTACGCGGTCCGCGACGTGGTGGTCTGCCAACCGGCCGAGGCACCGGGGCGTACCGCCGGACCGCCGGGGCCGTACCTGCGTGAACAGGTGACCGGCGCACCGGACGATCGCCCGGCCGCATCGGCCCGGCCGGCCGCATCGGCCCGTCCGGCCGCGTCGGACGATCCTGCGGCGACGATCGGGGCGGGGGCGTGAGCACGCTCACCCGGCTCACCGGGCGACCGACCGACGACCCGACCAGCGACGCGGTCGACGCCAGGCGGACCCTGTCGGTGCCCGACTGGCTGCCCGCCGCCGGCTGGGCGACGCTCGTCGGCGTACTGGCGTTCCTGCTGCTCTACTACTGGGACGGTCCGCCGTACAACCCGGACTCGTGGCGCTACTACGAACTGTCCCAGACCCTCGGCGGCGACTTCTTCCGGATCGCCTCCCGGCACAGCTACCAGTCGCCCGAGCCGTACTCGATGGGCTGTGGTCCGCTCTGGCCGATCCTGGTCGGCATCACCGCCGCGCTGACCGGCACCGGGCCGCAGGCCGGTCTGCTGGCCGCCGCCGGCTGCGTGCTGGCCATGGCGGCGGTGCTGTCGGTGCTCGGCCGACGCGTCGGCGTACCCGGGCTCGGGCCGGTCGTCACCGTGGGCCTGCTCGGCTTCGTGCCGTTCCTCGACGAGATTCTCACCGCGCGGACCTTCCCGCTGGCCGGGCTGCTGCTCAGCCTGCTGGTCCTCGCGCTGGTCAGCACCGATCGGCGAGCGGCGCTGGCCTGGCCGGCCGCCGGGGCCGCCGCTGGCGGCCTGGTGCTCACCCGGCCGGACACCCTGCCGGCGGTGCTGCTCCTGGCGGTGCTGCTGGTCGTGATCCGCCGCCGGGACTGGCGCTGGCTGGTGCCGGCCGGCTTGGTCTTCACCCTCGTGATGTCACCGTGGGCGGTCTACGGGCTGGCCCACTTCGGTACGCCGTTCCCGGCGGACAACCGCATCATCGCGCTGGCCGTGCCACAGCTGTACGTCACCGACGTGATCGACGTCGATCAGCTTCCGACCGCCACCGACGACCCGATCGGCTGGCTGGCCCGGCTCGCCGGCAACGCGCCGGCGGCGGTCCTGCAGGCGGCCAAGGCCGCGGTCTGGGCACCCACCGTCGTGGCCACCGCCGTCGCCGCCGGCCTGCTGCTGCGCCGCGGCCGCAGGCTACAGCCGCGCCCAAGCCGCAGACCGCTGCGCGGTGGGCCGCGATGGCTGCTGGTCGGCCTGGCCGCGCTGGCCGTATTCACCGCACAGGTCGCCTTCTCCGAGCTCAGCACCGGGTACCTGAGCCGACGCTATCTCAGCCTGGCCGTGCTGCTGACGCTGCTGACCGCCGTCGTGCTGATCCTCCGGGCCCCGGTCCCGGCCTGGCTGTCCGGACGGCGGACCGGGCATGCCGTCGGCGTGCTGCTGCTGACGCTGCCGGTCGGCTGGGCGCTCGGATACCAGCTCACCACCGTGCCGGCGGACCCGGAAAGCCTCACCGGCGGCGTCGTCGAACAGGAGCTGCGGCGCTGCCGCAGCGACGGGACGCTGACCATCGTCACCAGCACGGAGGTCGGCCGGCACAGCGCCCTGACCGGCCGGCGGACGGCGTTCTTCCCGGACAACTTCGCCGACATCCCGGTCGCGAAACGGCGCGACTGGATCGCCACCTGGGGAATCAACCAGCTCTACCTGCTGCCGCTGCCGCCGGACGCCGATCCGGGGACCGTCCGGCGACACGACGAGCCACGCTCGTTGCTCGCCACCGCCGCCCGGGTGACCCCGGACCCGTGCGCCACGGCGGGCCGGCTCTACCAGGTGTCACTCGGCTAGGAACGTGGACCTGGCTTGTCGGGTGGTCGTGCCGTTGATCGACAAAGGCAGCAGGTGCCAGCCGCCGGGGACCAGGTGCAGGGTGGCTTGCGGGATGGTGGTGGCGGCGTGGCGGGCGTGGGCCGGGTCGGCGTCACCGTCGTGGGTGCCGTGCAGGATCAGCGTTGGGCAGGTGATGCCGGCGGTGGTTGAGTCGTCCAGCCTGGCCCACTGCCGAAGGTCGTTGTCCAGCCCGGCAGCGCGGTCCTCGAACGGGGTGAGTGCCGCCATGACGGCTTTGGCGTATGCCAGACGTCGGTCGTCGGCGAGGATCCAGTCGACGGTCGCGCGGCGGGCCTGCCGGTCGAGGGTGGACTCCTGGCGGACGAAGTCGTGCAGGGCCGCACGGGGGAGGCGTTGGACGAGTTGGGCGGTCAGCCAGGTCCCGAGCGGGCTCAGATAGATCGTTTTGATGATGGGCGATATGGCGGGTGCGTAGTGGCGGGTGACGGCGGATTCGAGGATGAGCGCCTCGGCCTGTTCGGGATAGCGGCGGGCGAATTCGATGGCGATCGGTCCGCCACCGCTGATGCCGTAGACGACTACTGTGCCGACTTCGAGTTCGTCGAGTAGTGCCTTCGCGGCGTCGGCCTGCTCGACGAACGTCCGTCCGACATCGAGTGGGGTGCGCAGGTAGCCGGGTCGCGACCAACCGATCACCCGGCAGCCGAGGTCGGGTAGTGAGTCGAGCAGGTGGATCTGCTCGTAGCCGCCACCACCGCCCGGGAAGAGCAGCACCGCCCGGCCAGCGGGTGGACCGGCCTCCCCGTACTCCACGAGACCGGCCCGGGTCGTGACCAGGGTGCTGCCGGCGTGCAACTCGGCGCGTTGGCGACGGACGAATTCCCGGTAACCGTGTACCACGATCGGGTCGCCTTTCGCTGATGGATCCGCCTGGCAGGCTGACTGGCCGCACCAGGCGGTGCGTGCTGAGCCGCCCCGGCCGCCCAGCCTCCCAACCTGTTGGGCGTTCGTCCTGGACGAATGCCCAACAGAGTAGCACCACTGTCTGACGCGGTTCCGTGGCCGCTGGACGGGTCGGCGTGGCGGGCTGGACGGGTCGGCGTGGCGGGCTGGACGGGTCGGCGTGGCCGGACCGTGCCGACGCCGGGTACGGCAGGGCTCAGAAGAGCACGGTGGCGAAGGAGCCGACCCGGCGGAACCCGCACCGGTCGTAGACCCGGCGGGCGGCGATGTTGTAGTCGTTGACGTACAGGCTGACGGTCGGGGCGACCCGGCGCAGCGCGTCGCGGACCACCGCCGCCATCGCCGGGGTGGCCAGCCCCCGGCCGCGCCAGACCGGATCGACCCAGACCCCTTGGACCTGCGCGGTGTGCCGGGTGACGACGGCCAACTCGGCCTTGAAGACCACCGTGCCGTCGACGATCCGGGCGTACGTGCGACGGGCCCGGACCAGCTCGGCGACCCGCCGCCGGTAGCCGCGCCCGGCGTCCTCGGCGACCGGGGAGACGCCGACCTCCTCGGTGTACATGGCCACCGCCGCCGGGAAGAGCAGGTCGATCTCGTCGGGCCGGACCAGGCGTACCCCCGGGTCAGCCGGCACCGCCGGCGGCCGGTCGGCGATCAGCAGCGGCTGGTCGGCGCGGATCTCCCGGGCCGGACCCCACTGCCCGCCGATCCGCTCCCACAGCCCGAGTACGGCGTCGGCCCGACCGACGATCGACGAGCAGACCCGTTCCTCGATGGCGAGCCGGTCGGCGAACGCCGCGACCGCGGCCGGCGAGGCGTGCACCGGGGTCAGATGCCCGCCGAGCCAGCACAGCGACTCGAGTTGGCGGCGCGGCCCGTAGCCGAAGACCCGGCCGTCCGTACGCCACCAGGCCAGTCCGCGCGCGGCGATCCGCTCCGCGACCTGCGGCGCGGCATAGGGGTCGAGGTCGAGGATCCGCTCCACCGCCCCACGCTCGGTCTCCCCGAGCTGCCGCACCGGCACCGTCAGCACAGTTACCAGCCTGCCAGATGCGATGCCGCCCGGCAGACCCGATCCGGGCACCGATGGTCAGGCGCTGCCGCGCACCACCAGTTCGGTCGGCAGAATCACTGCGGCGTGTGAGTCGCCGGCCAGGTGGCCGAGCAGCAGCCGGACCATTTCGGCGCTGATCCGCCCCAGCGGCTGGCGGATGGTGGTCAACGGTGGCAGCGACGCGGTGGCCACCTCGGAGTCGTCGAAGCCGCCGACGGCGACGTCCTGCGGCACCCGGCGGCCGGCCCGGTGCAGCGCGGCGATCGCCCCGGCGGCCATCAGGTCGGAGCTGACGAAGACGGCGTCGAGGTCGGGGGCCTGGCGCAGCAGCTGCTCCATCGCCGCCTCTCCCCCGGCCCGGGTGTAGTCGCCGGTGACCACCAGCCGAGGCTCGGTGTCACCGAGCACGTCGTGGTAGCCGGCGAGGCGCTCGACCCCACCCGGGGTGTCCAGCGGGCCGGTGATGGTGGCGATCGTCCGGTGTCCCCGGGAGCGCAGATAGGAGACCATCTGCCGGGCGCCGTCGCGGTCGTCGGCGGCGACGTAGCTGACGTCGCGTTCGTGACCGAGCGGTTTGCCGCAGACCACGAACGGCAGCCCGCGCCCCTTCAGCTCGTCGATCAGCGGGCTGCCGGCGTGGGTGGAGACCAGTAGCGCGCCGTCGACGTGGCCGGCGGTGACGTAGCGGCCGACCCGTTTGCGGTCCTCGGAGGTGCCGGCGATGGTCAGCAGCAGGGTGATGTCCCGCTCGGCCAGCGCCTGGGTGCAGCCGCGCAGCAGGGCGTTGAAGTTCGGGTCCTCGAAGAGCCGGTCCTGCGGCTCGGACAGGATGAACGCCACCGAGTCGGACCGCTGGGTGACCAGGCTGCGGGCGTGCTGGTTGACCACGTACCCGGTCTTGCGAATGGCCCGCTCGACGGCCTCGGCGGCCGGGCCGCTGACGTTGTGCCCGCCGTTGAGCCACCGTGACACGGTGCCCCGGGACACCCCGGCGACCGCGGCGACGTCGTCCATGGTGGGGCGGGCCCGCTCGGGGCGGGCCCGGTTACGCTCGGTTCCGGCCACGGTCACATTGTCTTCCTTAGGCCTTGATCGATCCGGACAGCAGGTCGATCCGCCAGTACCGCTGCAGGGAGAGGAAGAGCGCCACCAACGGGATGATCGACAACAGCGATCCGGTGATCACCAGACTGTACAGGGCCGGGGTGGTCGAACCCTGGTTCAGCAGGGTGTACAGGCCGAGGGTGACGGGAAACTTGTCGTCGTCGGCGAGCATGATGAACGGCAGCAGGAAGTTGTTCCAGATCGCCACGAACTGGAAGAGGAACACCGTGATCAGGCCGGGGATCATCATCGGCACCGCCACCTTGCGGAAGATCCGGAACTCGCCGGCGCCGTCGGTGCGGGCCGCCTCGATGACCGTGTCCGGCACCGCCGCCGCCGCGTAGATCCGGGCCAGGTAGATGCCGTACGGGCTGATGATGCTGGGCAGCAGGACCGACCAGTAGGTGTCGGCCAGCCCGATCTTGGCCAACAGCAGGTACTGCGGCACGGCGAGGATCACCCCGGGCACCAGCACCCCGGCGAGCAGCATGTTGAAGGTCGCCGACCGGCCGACAAAGTCGTACTTGGCCAGCGTGTAGCCGCTGAGCCCGGACAGCGCCGCCGAGGCCGCCGCGCCGACCCCGGCGTACAGCGCGGTGTTGGCCACCCAGCGCCAGAACTGCCCACCCCGGTACGCCGACAGCTCAGCGATGTTGGCGAACAGCGCGTCACCAGGGGCGAAGGTGAACGTACTGAACAGGCTCGATCCACTCTTGGTGGCGGCGACCAGCACCCAGGCCACCGGCAGCAGGCAGTAGACCGCGCCGACCAGCAGCACGGCCGTCGGCACCAGTTGCGGTCGGGGCCGGTGTGGTCGGCGGCGGCCGGCGGCCGCCGCCGGTTGCGGATGGGCGCTCGCCATCACCGCTCCGGTCCGAACGCCCGCCGCTGCACCAGCCGCAGGAAGCCGAACGACAGCACCAGCGTGACCAGGGCGACGATCACCGAGGTCGCGGCGGCGGCGTAACGGTCGTCGGTGGCGAACGCGTCCCGGTAGATCTTCATCAGCGGGGTCCAGGTCGACGAGATCGAGTTGGTCAGCGGGCGCAGCGTCATCGGCTCGCTGAACACCTGCAAGGTGGCGATCATGGTGAAGACAGTGGTCATCACCAACGCCGGGGTGAGCAGCGGGATCTTGATCCGCCAGGCGATCTGCAGCTCCGAGCAGCCGTCGATGCGGGCCGACTCGTACAGCTCCGGCGGAATCGCCCGCAGCGCGGTGAACAGCACGATCATGTTGAAACCGACGCCACCCCAGAGCGCGATGTTGACCACCGCGTAGAAGACCGTGCCGGTGCCGAGCAGGTCGGGCTGCGGCCCGCCGAGCCAGTCGAGCATGTCGTTGAGCGGGCTGGTCGCGGGCAGGTAGAGGAACCCCCAGAGCAGGCTGGCGATCACCGCCGGGACGGCGTACGGCAGGAAGATCGCGACCCGGCTGAAGCGTTGCAGGCCGACCCGGGGGCGGTCCAGCAGCAGGGCGAACAGCAGCGCCAGGCCGAGCATCACCGGCACCAGCAGCGCGCCGTAACCGAGGACCCGCAACGCCCCGGTCAGCAGCGTCGGATCCGCCAGCGCGGCCCGATAGTTCGCCAGGCCGGCGAAGACCTCGCTGCGCGAGCCCCGGCCCAGCCCGAGGCCGGAGACCTGCACCTTGTGCAGGCTCAGATGGACGGCGTACCCGATGGGCAGCAGGAAGGTCAGCACGAACAGCGCCACCGCCGGGGTGAGGAAGGCGTACGGCACCGCCGTACGCCTTCCCCGGCGGCCGCCGCAACGGGCGGCCAGCGGCGCACCGCTGCGGGCGCGGGTGGCCAATGGCGTCACTGAACTCATTCGGCGCTCATTCGGCGATCGTGAAGCCGTTGTCGCGCATGTCATCGACGGTGGCGGTCTGCATCGCGGCGACCGCGTCGACGAACGGCGTCCCGTCGGTGATCGCCGCCGCGAACGAGTCCATGTACGTCTGGTAGGTGACGTTGACGTTCGGCCCCCAGGTGAACCCGGCGGCGGTGTCGGCGATCTCCTGGGCGAGGGGGTAGAAGTCGGGCTGGTTGGCGAAGAACGCCGGCGGGTCGGCCAGCGCCGGGCCGGTCTGGGCGTCGCGGGCGGCCGGGTAGATGGCGGATTCGCGGACCAGCAGCTCGGTGGCGGCCGGGTCGGTG
The DNA here is from genome assembly GCF_029626105.1 of Solwaraspora sp. WMMD792. NCBI lineage: Bacteria > Bacillati > Actinomycetota > Actinomycetes > Micromonosporales > Micromonosporaceae > Solwaraspora > Solwaraspora sp. WMMD792. The sequence goes on along the minus strand of NZ_JARUBH010000009.1, from coordinate 873,823 downwards.
TTCATCCAGGTGGCGAACTCGACGGCGGCTTCCCGGTGCGGGGAGGCCTCGGTGACACCGGTGGACGAACCGCCCCAGTTGCCGGTGACGTTGGCCCCTTCGGTCCACTGTGGCAGCGGGGCCATCTCCCACCGGCCCTCGGTGTCGGCGGCGTTGCCGGCCAGCACACCCGGCCCCCAGATGGCGCTCGGCCAGGCCAGCAGGGTGCCGTCGTTGAGTGCCTGGTTCCACTCCGGGGTGTACATCGGCTGGTCGTCGACGACACCTTCGCCGACCAGGCCACCCCAGAACTCGGCGACCTGGCGGGTGGCCGGGTCATCGACGCTGACCCGCCACGCCTCGCCGTCGATCGCCCACCAGGCGGCACCGGCCTGCTGGGCCAGCCCGGCGAACCAGCCGGGGTCGTTGGCGGAGAACGTGGTCAGGTAGTGGTCGGTGGTCTGCGTCCGCAGGTCCCGGGCGGTGCGGGCGAACTCGTCCCAGGTGGCCGGGACGGTCAGACCGAACTGCTCGAACAGGTCGGCCCGGTAGTAGAGCATCATCGGACCGGCGTCCTGCGGGATGGCGTAGACGGCGTCGGTGCCGAGGGTGACCTGCTGCCAGACGCCGTCGGCGAACGCGCTCTGCGCGTCACCGGCCAGCTCGGCGATGTCGGCGAGCACGTCGTTGCTGACCAGGGTGGGCAGCGACTGGTACTCGACCTGGGCGAGGTCCGGCGGGTTGCCGGCCCGGTTGGCGGTGAGCAGCTTGGTGACGATGTCGCCGCCGCCGGCCTGCTTGCTCAACGTGACCTGGATGTCCGGGTGGTCGGCGTTCCATGCGTCGACGACCTTCTCGATGTTCGGGGCCCAGGACCAGAAGGTCAACTCGACCGGGCCGCCGTCACCGGAGTCGGCCCCGCAGGCCGCGAGCACGCTGGCGGCAAGGCCGGCGGCAAGTGTCGTGACCACTGTCTTCGCGCCGAGTGAGCGTCTCATCTCCACCTCTCATCGTTCGCCCGTCATCGGATGGTGATCAGGAGGAAACAGCTGTGAGCGCTCACAGTCTTGGTGCCGGTCAATCGTGTGTCAAGAGCCACATCGGGGCTGCAATCGCTGCTGTGACATGTGAAATCATGCCGGTGTCTATTGGGAGCGCGTACAGTTTCGGAGCGTCACATGGTGCAGAGACCACCGATCCCCCGGCTGGACCGGCTGGCGTACGGCGGGGACTACAACCCCGAGCAGTGGCCGGCCGAGGTCTGGGCCGAGGACGTGGCACTGATGCGCGCCGCCGGGGTCAACCTGGTCAGCGTCGGGATCTTCTCCTGGGCGCTGCTGGAGCCGACCCCCGGCGAGTTCGACTTCGGCTGGCTGGACGAGGTGCTGGACCTGCTGCACGACGGCGGGATCGCCGTCGACCTGGCCACCCCGACCGCCGTACCGCCGGCCTGGCTGCGTCGCGCGCACCCGGACACCCGGCTGGTCGACCGCACCGGCACGGTGCTCGGCGGCGGTGCCCGGCAGTCGTTCTGCCCCAGCTCACCGGCGTACGCACAGGCCGCGACCCGGATCACCGAAGCGGTCGCCGCCCGGTACGCCGCCCACCCGGCGCTGGCGCTGTGGCACGTGCACAACGAGTACGGCGGCGCCAACGCCCTCTGCTACTGCGCCGGTTCCACGCAGGCGTTCCGCGACTGGCTGCGGGAGCGCTACGGCGACGACCTGGCCGCGCTGAACACCGCGTGGGGCACCAGCTTCTGGGGGCAGCGCTACGGCGACTGGGCGCAGATCGAGGCACCGACCGCCGCGCCGACCGCGGTCAACCCGGCCCAGCAGCTGGACTTTCTGCGGTTCTCCTCCGACGCGCACCTGGCCAACTTCCGCCGCGAGCGCGACATCCTGCGCCGGCACACCCCCGAGGTGCCGGTGACCACCAACTTCATGCTGGCCAACTGCAAGACGTTGGACTACTGGCGGTGGGCCGACGAGGTCGACGTGGTCGCCAACGACCACTACCTGCAGGCCGAGCGGGCCGACAACGCCATCGAGCTGGCGATGTGCGCCGACCTGACCCGTTCGGTGGCCGGCGGCCGGCCGTGGCTGCTGATGGAGCACTCCACCTCGGCGGTCAACTGGCAGCCCCGCAACATCGCCAAACGCCCCGGCGAGCTGGCCCGCAACAGCCTCGCCCACCTGGCGCGCGGCGCCGAGTCGGTGCTGTTCTTCCAGTGGCGGGCCGCCCGATTCGGGGCGGAGAAGTTCCACTCGGCGATGGTGCCGCACGGCGGCACCGGCACCCGGATCTGGCGTGAGGTGGTCGCGCTCGGCACCGAGGTGCTGCCCCGCCTCGACGAGCTGCGCGGCACGACGGTGGTCGCCGACGCGGCGATTCTGTGGGACTGGCAGTCCTGGTGGGCCGTGGAGCTGGAGTGGCGTCCCTCGGTCGACCTGGACTTCCGGGAACGGGTCGAGGCCTGTTACGAGCGGCTGTGGCGCGACCGGTTGACCGTCGACTTCGCCCACCCCGAGACGGCACTGGACGGCTATCCCCTGGTGGTGGTGCCGAGCCTGTACCTGACCACCCCGGCGGCGGCGGAGAACCTGCGCCGCTACGTCGCGGGCGGCGGCACCCTACTGGTGTCGTACTTCTCCGGCATCGTGGATGCCACCGACACCGTCCACCCGGGAGCATACCCGGGGGCGTTGCGGGACCTGCTCGGGTTGACCGTGGACGAGTTCCTGCCGCTGCGCGCCGGCGAGACCGTGACCCTCGACGAGGGTCTGACCGGTGACGTCTGGGCCGAGGCGGTGGAGCTGGCCGGGGCCGAGGCGGTGCTGCGCTACACCGACGGTCCGGCGGCCGGGGGGCCGGCGGTCACCCGGCACTCCTACGGCGCCGGCACCGCCTGGTACGTCTCCACCCGCCTCGGCGCCGCCACGCTCGCCCCGGTCATGACCCAGGTGTACGCCGACGCGGGCATCGCACCGCCGGCCGGCGTCCCCGACGGCGTGGAGCTGGTCCGCCGGACCGGGCCGGCGGCCGACTACCTGATCGCGATCAACCACTCCGCCGCCGACGCCAGGGTGCCGCTCCCAGCGGAGCCGCCGGGCACCGGGGCGGAGTTGCCGGGCACCGGGGTGGAGCTGATCACCGGCGCGAGCTGCGCCGGGACGGTGACGGTGCCGGCCGGACAGGTGCGGGTGGTACGCCGGGGGTGACGACACCTCTTGACAGGGATCGGCGGTGATGATTCTGTGAGCGCTCCCAGCATTACATCGTTGTGACGGGCTCACATCGGGCGCATTACCACTCCACAGCGGACCGGTGCGGCCGTAAGCGCTCCCAGAGCTTGTCCCTGTCGAGGAGGGCGCAGACATGCGCATCCGCAGAACCCTGGCCGCCGCGGCCGCCCTGGCGACTGCCATAGTGATCATCACGCCGGGCGCGTCCACCGCCGGCCGCCCGGCACCGGCACTCGTCAACGCCGGTTTCGAGGACACCACCGACCTGGCGGCCCCGGTCGGCTGGACCGAGACCGGTGACCGCGACGCCTCCTACGTGGAGCCCGGCGGACGCACCGGCGACCAACGGCTCAGCCACTGGTCGGCGGCGGCGTACCGGGTGCAGACCCGCCAACAGCTGACCGGGCTGGCCCGGGGCACGTACACGCTGCGCGCGGCGGTGCGCTCCAGCGGCGGCCAACGCTCGGCGTACCTCGAACTGGCCGGCTGCGGTCGCGGCCCGGCGCAGCGCGCCGACCTGCCGCGCACCGGCGACGAGTGGTGGGCGGAGCTGGCGCTCAGCGTCCGGGTCGGCTCCGGCCGCTGCACGATCAGCGTCGTCTCGGACGCGGCCGCCGGCCAATGGGCCAACGTCGACGACGTCAGCTTCACCCGTACCGACGGCAGCGAAGGACTGCCGGTGGCGATCGGCGGCGCCGACGTGTCGCACCTGACCAAGAACGAGGCGTCCGGCGCCGTCTACCGCGACGCCCGGGGCCGCCCAGGCGACGCGCTGCGGATCCTCGCCGACAACGGCGTCAACTACGCCCGGCTGAAGGTGTGGGTCGACCCGGCCGACGGGTTCAGCGACAAAGCCGACGTGCTCGCCAAAGCGAAACGGGCCCGAGCGCAGGGCATGCGGTTGCTGATCGGCTTCCACTACTCGGACACCTGGGCCGACCCGGGCAAGCAGTTCAAACCGGCCGCCTGGGAAGGGCTGGCCTTCGACGAACTGCGGCAGGCCGTCTACGACCACACCTACGACGTGGTCGCCGCGCTGCACCGCCAGGGCACCCCGCCGGCGATGGTGCAGGTCGGCAACGAGATCAACGGCGGCATGCTCTGGCCGGACGGCCGCTGGGACAACTGGCCGGGCCTGGCGCAGTTGCTGACCGCCGGTTCGACCGCCGTCACCGACGCCTCACCCCGTACCAAGGTGGCGTTGCACCTGGCCGAGGGCGGCAACAACGGCGGGCACCGCTGGTGGTTCGACAACGCCGTCGCGTACGGGGTGCCGTTCGACGTCATCGCCGTGTCGCACTACACCTACTGGCACGGGCCGCTGGGCTACCTGCAGGCCAACCTGTTCGACCTGACCGCCCGCTACAACCGGCCGGTCATGGTGGTAGAGACCGCGTACGGCTTCACCCTCGACGAGCACGACCACGAAACGAATATCTTCACCGCCGACCTGGCCTCGGCCGGCGGCTACCCGGCCACCCCGCAGGGCCAGGCCGAGGCGCTGCGCGACATCACCAACGTGGTCGCCGCCGTACCGGGCGGCCGAGGGCTGGGCGTCTTCTACTGGGAACCGACCTGGACCGCGGTCGACGGCGCCGGCTGGGACCCGGCCGACCCGACCTCCGGCGACGGCTGGGAGAACCAGGCACTGTTCGACTACTCAGGCACGGCGCTGCCCGGGCTACGGGTCTTCGCCGACGTCGTGGCACGTGACAAGGGAGGCAACCGATGACCATCCGTACCCGTGGATTCTTGGGACGCGCGGCGCTCGCGCTGCTCACGGTGGCCGCGACCGGCGCGGCCGCGTTCGGCGTCGGCCTGGCTGGCGGTACGCACGGAGCCGCGCACGCCGCCGCGACGTTGACCAACGGCGGATTCGAGGCAACCGGCGGCACCCAGACCCCGTCCGGCTGGGGCGAGTACTCGTGGTCCGGGCACACCAGCGCCAGCTACACCGAGTGGGGCGGACGCTCCGGCAACTACCGGCTGGCACACTGGGCGTCGGGCGCCTACCAGGTCGAGACGTACCAGTATCTGTCCGGGCTGGCCAACGGCACCTACACGGCACGGGCCTGGGTGCGCTCCGGCGGCGGGCAGTACGAGGCGTTCATGGCGCTGCGCAACTGCGGCGGCGCCGAGGCCCGGGTCGCCATCCCGACCACCGGCAACTGGACGCAGATCTCGGTCTCCACGACGGTGACCAACGGGCAGTGCACGGTCAGTTTCGTCTCCAACGCCCGCGCCGGGAACTGGATCAATGTGGACGATGTGGAGTTCACCGGCGGGTCTACCGGCAATCCGGGCGTACCCGGCGGTTTCATGGTCGGCGCCGACTTCTCGACGCTGGCCAAGAACGAGGACCGGGGTGCTGTCTACCGCGACGCGGCCGGCAACCAGCGCGACGCGGTGCAGTTGCTGCGCTCGGCCGGCGTCAACTACGCCCGGCTGAAGGTGTGGGTGAACCCGACCGACGGCTACAACAACAAGGCCCGGGTGCTGACCATGGCCGCTCGGGCGAAGGCGCAGGGGATGCGGCTGCTGGTCGACTTCCACTACTCCGACACCTGGGCCGACCCGGGCAAGCAGTACAAACCACGGGCCTGGGCGAACTACAGCGTCAACCAACTGCGCGACGCGGTCTACAGCCACACGTACGACGTGTTGAGCGCGCTGCAGGCGCAGGGCACCACCGCCGACATGGTGCAGGTCGGCAACGAGATCAACGACGGCATGCTGTGGCCGGAGGGGCGCAGCAACAACTGGGCCAACCTGGCGACGTTCCTGACCGCCGGGGCGCAGGCGGTCAAGGCGGTGGACGGCTCCACTCAGGTGATGCTGCACCTGGCCGAGGGTGGCAACAACAGTCAGCACCGCTGGTGGTTCGACCAGGCCACCTCGCGCGGGGTGCCGTTCGACGTGATCGGGGTGTCGCACTACCTGTACTGGCACGGCTCGACCACCAGCCTGCGCACCAACCTCAACGACCTGGCGTCGCGCTACCAGCGGCCGGTCGTGGTGGTGGAGACCGCGTACGGGTTCACCACGGCGCAGCACGACCACGAGCCGAACATCTTCAACGCGTCGCTCGCCTCGGCCGGCGGTTATCCGGCAAGCTCGCAGGGCCAGGCCGACGCGCTGCGGGCCGTCTTCGACGCGGTGCAGGCGGTGCCGAACGGGCGCGGGCTGGGCGTCTTCTACTGGGAGCCGACCTGGACGGCGGTATCCGGTGCCGGCTGGGATCCGGATGACCCGTCGTCGGGCAACGGCTGGGAGAACCAGGCGGTGTTCGACTACTCCGGTCGGGCGTTGCCGGCGCTGGCCGTGTTCGGCCAGGTCTGACCCGCACCGGTCCGACTGTTTCGTCGGGCCGACGTCGCCGCACCGGTCCGGGTCCCGGCCGCTCGACTGTCCGGGACCCGGACCGCCAAGCGACGTCCGACGCTACGACGCTTCCTGGCTGATCCGTTCCCACTCGTGGATCGCCGTGGGTTCCCATCTGCCGTGCCGATCGTGGAACAACCGCACGGCGCGTTCGCCGATCCACGGTGCGGGCAGCAGTTCCGCCGGCAACACCGGGTCGATCAACGGCAGCCGACGCCAGGTGTGGACGAGCCGGGTGAACCGCACGATCGGGTCGTCCGCCGGCGGGTCGGTGAACTCGTCGATGAACTCCTGATAGGCCCGTTCGATGCCGGCGAGGTCCCACGACTGGCGGACCAGACTCGGCAGGTCGCCCCCGCCGAGATGCTCGGAGAGGAAAATCTGCGCCTGCTCGTAGGCACCGGCCTCGCGTAGGAGGAGCTCGACCTCCTTGACCCGTCCGGTGTGCGTACTGATCCATGCCCCGGGTGCGGGCCGTCCGAAGCCCAGCCAGCCGAGCCTGGTGTGCAGCAGGTGCCGCACCGGCCGGTCGCCTTCCGGAACGCGGGCCAGCAGGAGCAGCCAGCGGCGGTCCCAGTCGTCCTGGGCACCGGTGAACCCGAGGATCCGGCCGGCACCGATGTCGAGGAACCGTGCGAACGCCGGGCTGAGTCGCCACCAGGTGTATCTGCCATCGCGGTGGGAGGTCAGCCAACCGTCCGCCGCCGCCCGCACCAGCGACTGCCGACAGGCGGCCTCGGCGACGCCGAGCCGACTGAGCACGTCGATGAAGGCCGACGTCGGTGCGGCGTGCCGGGTCGGACGGACGTAGTCGCCGAGCACGGTGATCAGCAGTCCCCGGACCCCACCGGTGCCGGCGGCGTACCGGCGGGAGAGCACGAACCGCTCCCGGGACGCGCTGCCGAACGGACTGGGTGTGGCGTCGTCCGCTCCCGGTTCAGTCATGCCTGAATCGTGATTCGCTGATCCAGCGGCGGCCGACGGCGCTTCGCATCGGGCGATTGTATGGCCGGCCCGGTCGGGGCCGGCTGGGCGGCCGCACCGGCACCCGCCCAACCCGGCGTCATTTGACAAAGCCATTGACCTACGGCACACATCTGTCACATGCTTACATCGACAGGCATCCATCAATTGATGAGTTCCCAGGAGGCTAGCTGTGCGTTCGCACCCCCACAGAGCAGGAGTCCGCCTGTTCGTCGCGGTCGCCATGTCCATAGCGGTCACCGCCGCCGTCAGCGCGGCCGTGGCGGCACCGGCAGCTGCCGCCCCCGGCTGCCGCGTCACCTACTCCGTCAGCTCACAGTGGCCCGGCGGCTTCACCGGCAGCATCGACATCGCCAACATCGGCGACCCACTCAGCAGCTGGTCCCTTACCTGGACGTTCAGCGCGGGTCAGCAGGTGACCCAGGCGTGGAACTCGACCGTTTCGCAGAGCGGATCCCAGGTCACCGCCCGCAACGCGGCATGGAACGGCAGCCTCGGCACCAACGCAAGCACGAACATGGGCTTCAACGGCTCGTGGACCGGCAGCAACCCGGCACCTACGAACTTCGCGCTCAACGGCACCGTCTGCAACGGCACCACCCAGCCGTCGCCCACTGTCGGTCCGACGGGCAGCCCGACACCCAGCCCGAGCCCGAGCGCCAGCCCGACGCCCAGCCCCAGCGTCAGCCCGACCGGCGGGCCACCGGCGGCCCGCTCGATGGGCTTCATCGGCTGCTCGATGGCGGAGAACGTATCGCAGGGCTACGTCGCGATCGGCGGCCAACGCATGTGGGGCCCATACGGCACCGGCGGCGCGGTCGTGCAGTCCTGGACCAACACCAACTCCAGCTCGTGGCAGGCGTTCGACCGGCAGGCCGCCCAGTACGGCCAGCCGACCGCCGTATGGGTGCAGATCTGCATCTTCGCCCAGGCCGGGGCGACCTACAACGAGGTGCGCCAGCTCATCACCAACGCCCGTCAGCACGCGGCCCCCGGCGCAACGATCTACATCTCCGGGCAGCCGCTCTACGACCCCGGCCAGACCTGTTTCCTGGCCGGCGCCAACGGCCCGGAGCTGACCGACAGCCTGGCCCGGCAGGCCGGCAACGACGCGTCGCAGAACGTGGACTACGTCGGGACCTTCCACCTACGCAGCAACGAGGTCTCCGACGGCTGCCACGCCAACACCGCCGGCCAGCAGTCCCTCGGCCGGCAGGCACTGGCGTACTGGGGTTAGTCGGCGGCCACAGCGGTGCCTCGGCACACATACCGGGGCGGTGCCGAGGCACCGCCCCGGTAGCCCACAGCAACAGAAGCACCATCCGGATCAGCCGGCCAGGGCCACCCCGCCGAGCGCGACAAGCAGTGCCGCCACCTGGCAGCCGGCGATGGCCAGGAAGGTGAACCCGGCCTGGCCGAGCCGGCCGCTGTCGACCCGCAGCAGCCGGGCGAGACGTCCGTCCCGGTCGGTGCCGAACCGTGCCAACGACGAGCCGAGGATCAACGCGAACAGCGCCGCGCCGAACCCCGGGTGCAGCAACTCCAGCCCCGGACCGATGGCGTCGACGCCGGCCTGGTCGGCCGACCCGTCGGTCTCGGCGAGCATGACGGTCAGCCCGCCGGTGAGGACAGTGAGCGCGGCGACGCACACCCGGACGGTGACCCGGCTGACGTCGCCCAGCAGGTAGGCGGTGACCATCACCAGCATCGGCCCTCCGACGATCGCCCAGCCGAGCGCCGCCAGGACCGTGGGCCGGCAGCCGGTGTCGGAGCAGCCGAGGTCGAGCAGGCCGACGAGCAGCGCCTCGCGTCGGCTGATCCCGACGAGCAGCGCCCCGACGATGAGCGCCGCGAAGACGGCCGGCTCCCAGCGGCCCAGATCCCCCCACGCGTGTCGGGCCGACCGCGACGACAGGATGGCCCAGATGCCGTCCCGGTCGGCGTCGTCCCGATCGGCTCGCCGACGCCCGGGACCGCTGTGGCGACCCACGGGCGGCTCCGCCGGGCGGACGGCGCGCCAGCCGAGGCCGACACCGACGATCGCCAGCATCGAGGCCAACGCGAACCACGGGCTCGCGTCGTACGGCTCGGCGACCAGCTGGCGCAGCCCGCGATCGTCGACCGCGATCCGCGTGGTCGAGCCCACCGGAAAGTCATCGGCGTCGTAGACCATGACCAGGACCGACGGCCGGTCGCCGGGCAGGTCGAGCTCGATCTCGGTGGAGCTGAGATGCGACCGTACGGTCGCCGACACGATCTGGGCGGCGCGCTGCTGCGCGTCGGCCCGTGCCTGACGTTCGACGCTGAAGGCCACGCACGCCACGGCAGCGCCGATCAGCACGATGACGACGAACACCGCCGACGGCGCCGGCCGACGCCATCCCGTCGGCCGGGGCCGTCGTGCGCTCCCGGGCAGCCGTACGTGGCCGGCGGCGGCAGCGGCGAGCCGCAGGTAGCCGGCGACGAGAGCGACGAGCAGCAGGTAGCCCCAGAGCGCGATGTCCCCGTCCGGCCGGGACAGGTCGTACGCGAACAGCGCCACCGGGGCACCGACCGTCACCGCCGAGGCGAAGCCCGGCTGGATCCGGTGCAGCAGCGGCAGCACAGTGAACATCCCGAGCAGCAGGTTCGCGGGCGCGTCCGGGCCGCACGGCGACGTTTCGCTGCAGGGTGGGTCCGGTACGGCGACGATGACCACGGCGATGATCGCGGCGGCGGTGGCCGGCAGCAGCCACCGTTCGTTGCCCGGCCGCGTCAGCCAGTGCAGTGGTTGTGCTTTGACCACGCGGCGACAGTACGCATCCCGGGCAATGCCTGGACGTGCCGTTGTGGTGGCCGCTGCCGGCAGGCCGGCGCACGTCGCCCGGCGGATGCTGCCACTGCCGAGCAGCGCCGGTGGGCGCGGGCACTCCAGCGGGCGATCGTGGCGGCTGACGCGGGGGAACTGCCGGTGCGGCGGGTGCGGTTTCAGCTGTCGGCAAGCCCCGCTTCGCCCACTGGACACCCACAACGTCCGGTTGATCACGTACATTTGCCGACATCTATTGCCGCTCGGCATCGGGAGCACACATGTCCGATCTCGACACCCGCCACGGTCACCTCGTCGACAGCCAGGTCGACCGCATCGTCCACCGGCCCGTCCGTCGGGCCGTCCGTCGCCTAGCGGCAGCCCTGCTCATTCCGGCCGCCGCCGGCCTCGCGGTAACGGCGACCGCCACGCCGGCTGCGGCTGCGGCCAGCCGGGCCGAGCTCGCCTTCCGCTGGGCGCCCATCCACCACCAGGATGTCGACGTCACCGGCAGCCACGCCCTCGGCGGACGCTCCGACTACATCACCCGGGTCGACTTCGACGCAGACCTCGACGGGCGCAACAACTGGGACAACGCCGCCCGGGCCGGGGTGTCGTTCGACGCGTACGCCTACTACAGCGTGCTGGAGACGGCCAGTCACTGGTTCATCACCTACTTCTTCTTCCACCCCCGGGACTGGACGGACCACCCGTTCTTCGAGACCGAGCACGAGAACGACGGCGAAGGGATGCTGCTCGCCGTCGAGCGGGACGGGTCGACGTACGGGATCCTGCGGGCGGCGGTCACCGTCGCGCACAGCGACTACTTCTCGTACGTCCCGACTGGCAGCACCTGGTCGACGGGGCGCGAGACGGTCGACGGGACGCTGCAGTTGCAGCCGTCACCGCACGACTCGTTGCCGCGACCGGTGACCGCTCAGGAGGCGAAGGGCCACGGGTTCAAGGCCCACCCGCAGTACCGGATCGTCGGCGACGGGGTGACCTACTACCCGTCGACCACAGTGGCCGAGACCCCGGAGCACCCGAACGACCGGGATGTACGCTACCGGCTGATCGACCTGTTCGAGCCGGGTGGCCTGTGGGCCCAACGTGACAACCCACAGCTCTTCGCCCAGCTGGGCACCTTCGCCGGAGACGCGTCCGGCGACTGCGGGCGGGGCACTTGGGCCTGCTCGACGAACTCGGCGAACGCCCCGTGGGGCTGGGACGACAGCGACGACCTGCCGGGCCGCGGCGAGATCGCCACCGATCCGGCGAAGCTGTCGGCCGAGTACTTCACCGTCCCCGGTGGGCTGGCCCGCGCGTACACCCACAACCCGTACGCCAGCGCGGCGGCCGCCTTGGCCGAGGCGGCCCGGACCGCCCCGCCGGTCACCGACTGACGCATCACGGGTGCCGTTCGGGCACGACCTCGCGTAAGGTGCGTCGCGGTACGAGGAGGTCGCCAATGGCACTGTCCGCCAGCCGTACGGATTTCCGGTCGGTCATCGCGCTCCTGCTGTCCGGCGCGCTGCTGCTCGGCGGCTGCGCCGGCCAGCCCGCCGGGCAGGATCCGGCAGCTGGCGCGCCGGGGCCGACCAGCGAATCCTCGGACGACGTGGTCACACCGGACGGTGCCGGTCAGCTCGGGCCGGCCCCGGCTGCACCGTCTGCCTCCGGCTCGCCAACGGGCCAGGACGGTTCGGCGCAGCCGGGCGCACCGGACCCGGCGGCGCCAGTTGGAAGCACCCGCGACCCGGGCCGGCAGGCATCGGCCGGGCCGGCGACCGCGGTGTCGTCGGCGCGCAAGGGCGTCGGGGTGTGGAACTTCGCCGGGGTCAGCAAGGCGCTGGCCAGCTCGAACGCCGGCTGGTACTACACCTGGAGTACGCAGCACCCCGGAATCAAGACCTCACCCGGCGTCACCTTCGTACCGATGATCTGGGGTCCTGGCAGCGTCACCCCGACCGAGCTGGCCCGGGCCAAGGCGGCTGGGCCTTACCTGCTCGGCTTCAACGAGCCGGACCTGGCCGAGCAGTCGAACATGGACGTCGAGCAGGCGCTCGACCTGTGGCCGCAGTTGGAGGCCACCGGCGCCGTTCTGGGCAGCCCGGCGGTGGCGTGGGGCGGTGCCGACGCTGGCGGATGGCTGGACCGGTTCATGTCCGGCGCGCGCCAGCGCGGGCTGCGGGTCGACTTCATCGCCCTGCACTGGTACGGCGGCGACTTCACCACCGCCAACGCGGTGAACCAGCTGCGGCAGTACATCGAGGCGGTGCACCGGCGGTACGGCAAGCCGATCTGGCTGACCGAGTTCGCGTTGATCCGGTTCGCCGCTGGCGGTGCGCAGTTTCCGAGCGAGCAGCAGCAGGCCGCGTTCCTGAGCGCAGCGACCGAGATGCTCGCCGGCCTGCCCTACCTGCAGCGGTACGCGTGGTTCGGGCTGCCCGCCACCGACCGGGACCGCACGGGACTGTTCAGCAGCGGCAGCCAGCCGACCGCGATCGGACGGGCGTTCCAGTCCGCTCCTTGACCGGGCCGGATTGAACAGGCGCGACGTTCGCCGGGCCCGACTAGGCCGTCGGTCGGTCCGTGCCGATCCTGTCGAGCGCGGCGACCGCCCGGTTCCGCTCGTCGGAGTCGCCGGTCTCGCCGGCGATCGCCAACGCCGACCGGTACCGCTCGACCGCGTCGTCGTCGCGCCCCAGGGCGGACAGGGCGTCGCCCATCGCGTTCAGCACGCTCGCCTCGCCGTACCGGTTCCCGGTGTCACGGAAGATCCCCAGCGCTTCCTGAAGGGATCCGATCGACTCCTGGTGCAGCCCTTGCCGGCTGAGCGCGGTCCCGAGGTTGCTCAGGGCGGTCGCCTCGCCGTCACGGTGCCCGATCTCCCGGAACAGGACGAGTGCTTCCCATAGCCGGCCGGCGGCGTGGACGTCCTCGCCGAGCGCGATGTGGACGTCACCGAGGTTGGTCAACGCGATGGCCTGACCGGTCCGCGCGCCGAGGGCGGCGAAGATGTCGTGCGCGGCCAGGAACCGCTCCGCTGCCGAGGCATGATCGCCAGCGGCGGACTCGAGGTTGCCGAGGTTCGTCAGCGCCGAGGCCTGGCCGTGCGCGTCGTTGATCTCCTGGTAGATCGCGACCGCCTCGTGGTGCCGGGCAGCCGACGAGGCCAGCTCACCCAACCGCTCCTCGACGATGCCCAGGTTGGACAGGATCCGTGCCTCGCTGTGCCGGTTGCCGGTCCGGCGACACAGCTCCAACGCCCGACCGAGCTCAGCGGCCGCCGATGCATAGCGGCTGAGCAGCCGTTCGACGACGGCCGCGTTGGTCCGCAGATGCGCCTCCGCTGCCAGGTCGCCGAGCTCGCGGGCGGCGTCGATGGCCTGCTCGTGGATCGCCGTCGCCTCGACGCCGTACCCCGCCTCCAGGTAGCGGTACACGGCGGCGGCCAGCTTCACCGCGTACTCCGGCCGCCCGTGCCGGCGGGCGAACCGGCAGATCGCGGCGAACGACAGCAGTTCGCCGTCCAACCAGGCCAACGCGGCGTCCGGGGAGAGCCGCTCGCCACCGGGCTTGAGCGCGAGCCCGGCGCGCTGCCAGTTCGCGCTCCACTCCGGGTGCAGTGCGTCGCTCGCGGCCACGGCGGTGTCGACGTAGCGGGTCAGCAGCCGGTCGACCGCCGCGTCGCGGTCCGCCGGCTCATCGGCGGTGAGGCTCAGTTCGGCGGCGTACGCCCGAAGCAGGTCGTGGAAGGCGTAGCGGCCCAGCGGATCGCACCGCATCAGGTGGGCGCTGGTCAGTCGGCGCATCAGCTGTCCGGTGGCGACCTCGTCGGCACCGGACAGGGCAGCCGCGCAGGCGAGCGTGCAGTACGGTGCGGGGTGCAGGCTCAGCAGCCGGAACAGGCGCTGTGTCGCAGCGTCCAGCCGCTGGTACGACCAGCCGAAGACGTGCCGGATCGCCGCGCTACCGCCCGCGTCCAGCAGGTCCAGCGGGCTGGCCTGACGCAGCTGCGACACGATCCCGGCCAGCGGCAGGTGCGCCTGCGCCGCGGCGTACTCGGCGGCCAGCCGCAACGCGAGCGGCAGTCGGGCGCAGATCGCGGCGAGCGAGTCGACGCTGGCCGGATCGGTGCCGGCACGGTCGTCCAGCAGCCTGGTGAGCAGCCCGGCGGCGTCCGACGGCGGCAGCAGGTCGAGCTCGATCCGGTACGCCCCGTGCAGGGCGACCAGTGCGGCCTGCCGGTCCCGGCTGGTGACCACCACCAGGGCGGCGCGGCTACCGGGCAGCAACGGTCGGACCTGGTCGGCCGAGGCGACGTTGTCCAGCAGCACGAACAGGCGGCGGCCGTCGGTCGCGGTCCGCCAGCGGGCGGCCCGCGCGCCGGTGTCGGACGGGATCTCGGCGTCGGGCACCGCGAGCGCGGCGAGCAGCCGCCCCAGCGCCTCGTGTGCAGTCACCGCGTGTTCCGCCTCGTCGCCCCGCAGGTCGAGGTGGATCCAGCCGTCGGGAAACCGGGCCCGGCGCCGGTGGCCCCAGTGCACGGCGAACGCGGTCTTGCCCACCCCCGCCGTACCGCAGATCACCACGACACCGCAGGTGCCGGCGGCGTGCACGGCGTCGAGCTGGCCGAGCTCGCCGGTCCTGCCGACGAAGTCCGGCACCGGCGCCGGCAGCTGGCGCGGAACGGTCAGCGTCGGACTGTCGCCGGACCCGTCGAGCAGGTGCCGGTGTGCCTGCGTCAGCTCCGCCCCGGGTTCGACGCCCAGTTCCTCGGCGAGCGCGTGCCGGGTCGCCGCGTAGCGTTCGAACGCGAGTGTCCGCTGACCGGTGGCCTGGTACGCCCGGATCAGCATCGCCTGCACCGCCTCGTCGAGTGGATGTGCGGCGGCCTCGGCGGTCAGTGCGGCGACCACCTCTGCCGCGCCGCCCGACCGGAGCGACAGCTCCCAGTAGGACAGTTGGGCCTGGCGGCGTTCCGATTTGATTCCCCAGACGGTCGGATGGTCGTCGAGCGCCGGCACGTCGCAGAGCGGATCGTCCTCCCACAGCCGCAGCGCGTCGCGCAGCAGCGTCACCGCGCGCCCCGGATCACCCTGGTCGGCCGCCGCCTGCGCGGCCCGCACCGCGCGTCGGAATCGGTGCAGGTCCAGGGCGTCCTCCGGCAGACGCAGCAGATATCCGTCGCCGACGGTCGACAGCACGCCGTCCTGGTCACGCGGGACGCGCTGCGGGTCGAGCAGCCGCCGCAGGTGCTTGGCCTGGGTGTGCAGCACGTTGATCGCACTGGACGGTGGCCGCTCGCCCCACATCGACTCGACCAGTTCACGCCGGGTGGTCAGCCGGCCGGCGTTGAGCGCCAGCAGGCCGAGCATGTGGCGGCGGGCCGGTGGGCCGATGTCCAGCTCGCTTGCGCCGTGCCACACGCGTAGTCGGCCGAGCACCCGGACCACCAGCACGCCGGAAGTGTAGGGATGCCGGCCATCGATTGACCAGAGAATGTCCAGAGATGTGCGCCTATCCTCACCCAACGCCGTGGTGGAGGGAGAATCTAAGGTGGACAAAAGAAGGATCGGGATCGCCGGGGTGGTACTGGGGCTGGTGGCGGCGGTCCTGCCGGTGACATCGGCGTCGGCGGTACCGGTGTCGGAGACGGGCGGGGCCGTGCCGTCGGCGTCGACCGTCGCGGCGGCCGGGACGGTCGACGCGGGCACGTCGGAGTGCGGCGACGACATCGTGCGCACCGCGACGCGGCTGGCGGCCGCCGGCGCGTCCGGGCCAGCGACCTGCCTGCGCAGGACGACCGTACGCAAGGACGCCTCCGCCGACCGTACGGACGGAAGCGGCCGGTCGCTCGCCGTCGACATCTGTGGCGGGAGCACCACGAAGACCCGGGTCGCCTCGTGCGTCGTCGAGGACGGCGTACTGCTGATCTTCCTGGTGCCCAGTGGCCAGATCATCGGCACGATCGGCTACACCGTGTCGAGCCTGACGACGCTCGACTACTCGTCGCTTCGCTGGTCGCAGTCGTTCCACTACCGGGCCGACTACGTCACCGGGCAGAACGCCGGCGCGGCCGTGACCGGCACCTACATGTACGCCGAACCGCAGTGTCTGGCCAGTTGTACGGTGACCGGCAGCACCCCGATCGGTGGGACGGCGATGCCGGGTGTCACCCACTCGGCCGCCGGCTACTTCTCCAGCCCGATGAGTGGTGTCCGGTGGGCCGCACAGGGCGGGATCAAGTTCTGGTTCGCCAACTCGTTGTGGGTCAACGGGACGAGCAATTCCCTGATCACCACGCCGGGAGCGCACCGCTGCGACATCGCGCTCGGCGGCTACCCGTCGGGTTGCGTCTACGACACGGTGCGCCCGGTGCTGGACATCCCGTCCTCGCGCTACCCGGACTACGCCTACCACATCCGGCTGTCCCTGAACTACGGCCTGCCGCGGGTCCTGACCAGGACCCAGAGCGACGCGTTGCGGGAGGCGAACCGGGCGGCGGCCTGTCCGACCGGGGCCAACTATCCCCGGCCGGCCGGCATGCAGTGCGACGAGTACCCGTTCGCGTCCACCTACCAGGGCGCGTCGATGCAGCCGTACGGCCGGCAGTTCTTCTTCATCAACTGGAACACCGGTCAGGGCTTCAGCTGCCAGGCACACTGGTTGCCGACCCGGGCACAGGGCGATTCCGGTGGGTTCAGTGCCTGCATGATCCCGTCCGCCCAGAACACTCTTGGCGGCAGCGACCTCGGCGACTTCTACTACAAGTTCCGCGTGCTGGACATGGACACGTTCGAGGTTCGGGTGGTCTGACCACGTCGAGCCGGATCGTTCGCCGGTGTGCCGTCGAGGCGCCCGCCTCGACGGCACACCGGCACGCTGGGCACCTACCGCAGCACCGAATGTGGCAGGGTGAGGAAGTGATCTCGCCAGCAGCCGGACTGATCGGCATCGGGTACGAAGGCCGCAGTGTCGACGGGCTGATCGCGGAGTTGCGCGCGGCCGGGGTCAGTCGCCTGGTGGATGTACGACTGACGCCGATCTCCCGTAAGCCGGGGTTCAGCAAATCGGCACTGGCGAAGGCGTTGAACGCGGCCGGGATCGCCTACGAGCACCGGCGGGAACTGAAGGGTGATCGATGAGCATGAAGAGCGCGCCGCAGTGGCGCACGTCGAGCCGTAGCGGCAGCAACGGCGGCAACTGCGTGGAGGTCGCCGACAACCTGCCGGGGCGGGTGCTGGTCCGTGACAGCAAGGACACCGGCGGGCCGACCCTGATCTTCTCCCCTGGTGCCTGGTACGCGTTCGTCGCCGCCCCGCCCGCCCCGGCCCACTGACCCTGCCCGCACCCGCCGTACCGCTGCGGGGAGCCCTCGGCCCACCGCGTCACGGGTCCGGGGCTCCCCAAGCTGGAGCGCTGACCGGATGCGGTGCCGGGCGCGGGAGTCGCTCCGCCGCAGCCTGCCAGCTGTCACGTGGCGGGCTCCGTCACCAGGTCGCGAAAGGGCTCGTACAGGTGCAGGTTCAGTGACCTCGCGTAGATCTTTTCGAAGTTGCCTTCGACCGTGAACGGGCAGGTCGGGGTCGACTGTCGGAACCGCGCGTCCAGCTCTGCCCTGGCGACCTCCCGGCCGGTGTGCAGCTCGTAGACGACCATCGTGTAGTGCTTGTTGTACAAGGGGTACTCGATCGACGCGGTGAGGCCGAGGGGCGCCTTGTATGAGCACTTGTCAATCAGATCGTCGCCCGGTCGGGTAAAGCCGCAGGCCAGCAGTGTGACTTCTGAAGGCGAGTCGGGTTTGTCCAGCGGGTCACCGGTGGACACATTGTTCATCAGCTTCCACTCTCGATAGTCCGGATCGTTGAACTGGACGTCGGTGTCGAACTCGTTGACCAGGACCGCCATGGGATGTGGGCCGTCGCCGACGTACTCGGGCGCGTCGGGATAGCCGCCCTCGATGTCTTCACACGCCGGACCGAGGTCCTCGACGGCAGCGAACGAAAGGGCCTTCCTGGTGGGCTCAGACGGACCGTCGTCCAGGTCGTCGTCGCCCGGAGCAGAGCAGGCGACGAGGGCGGCGATGACCACTGCGCTGAGCAGCGTGGCTGACCACACCCGAGGTGGAACGGACATGTTGGGCGCTCCCAGACCGTCAGGACCATCGGTGACGACTCAAGTATCTCCGGCTGACGGGTAATCCGTTGCCCGGTCAGGTCCGAGCCGCAGGCAATGGCAGCCGGACGGTACGGGACGTCGATCTCACGGCGGCCCGCGACCACGGCACCGGCGCCGTCAGATGTCGCGGACGCGTAGCGCCACGTGGCTGGCGACGCCGGTGCCGGCAGCGGCGAGTGCCAGCAGCCCCAGTCCGAGTCCGGGGGCGACGCCGTCGACCGGGACGACGGCGTACGCCGCCTGCCCGGCGGTGACCGGCCAGTACCGCGCGAACAAGTCTCCGAGGGCCCCCGGCAGTCCCGGCCCGAGCGCCGGCACGAGCAGGAGTGCGCCGACGAGCGCCGCGAGACTGGCGGTGGTCGACCGGGTCAGGCTGCCCACGGCGACCCCGAGCAGGCTGATCAGCGTCAGATAGAGCGTGCCGGCGACGAGTGCGCGGACGACACCCGGGTCGCCGGGACCTGCCGCCGGGAGGCTCGCACCGATGAGTACCACCTGCACGACGCCGAAGCTGAGCACCGTCGTGAGGAATCCGACGACGAGCGCGACCGCAGCCACCACGGTGGCCTTGGCGGCGAGCAGGCGCGACCGGGCGGGGACGAAGACGAGGCTGGTTCCGATCATGCCGGTGCCGTACTCGGGTGTGACGCTGAGCGCGCCCAGCATGCCGATGATCAGCTGCGCGAAGAGGAAGCCCCGCAGGCTCGTCGCGGTCGGGTCCCAGCCGTCGGGCAGGTCGGCCGGCGACCCGCCGAGCAGATCGGAGATCCCGAGAACGCCGAGGACCGCTGCGGAGGCAACGGTGCTCACCGCCGCGATCCAGGTGCCGCGGACGCTACGGAGCTTGGTCCATTCGGAGCGGAGCAGGTTCATGCCGCATGTCCTTCGTACTCGGTGACGTCGTGGGTGAGCCGGAGGAAGACGTCTTCCAGCGATTCGCGCACCCGGGTGAGTTCGTCGAGGACGATCCCTTCCGCCGCAGCGACCTTGCCGACCGTCGCGGTGTCCGCCCCGGTGACGACGAACGAGGACGCCGGCCCGGGGGTGTAGCTGATCCCGACCCGGTCCAGCGCTCGGGCGAGCTCGGCCGGTGACACGGCCCGGACGGTGACCGCCTGCGTCGTGTTGGCCCGGACGAAGTCGTCGAGGGCTGCCTCGGCGATCAGGCGGCCCTGCCCGACGACGACGAGGTTGTCGGCGGTGAGCTCCATCTCCGACATGAGGTGGCTGGAGAACAGGACGGTACGTCCCTCCCCGGCGAGATCGCGCATCAAGGTACGGATCCAGCGGATTCCTTCCGGGTCGAGGCCGTTGAGCGGCTCGTCGAGCACCAGGACGCCGGGGTCGCCGAGCAGAGCCGTGGCGATGCCGAGCCGTTGGTTCATGCCCAGGGAGAACTCGCCGGTCCGGCGCCCGGCGGCATGCGTCAGCCCCACCAGGTCGAGCACCTCGTCGACCCGCTCGCGGCGCAGGCCCATGGTCTGGGCGAAGGCCAGCAGGTGGTCGGACGCGGTGCGGTGCGGATGCACCGCCCGGGCGTCCAGCAGCGCGCCGACGGTGCGCGCCGGGTCGTCGAGGTCGGTGATGTGCCGGCCGCCGATGGTGATGGTGCCGGCGGTCGGCGCGGTCAGGCCGAGCAGCATGCGCATCGTCGTGCTCTTGCCCGCCCCGTTGGGGCCGAGGAACCCGGTGACGACCCCGGGCTGGGCGGTGAAGGACAACTGGTCCACCGCGACCCTGGTGCCGTACCTCTTTGTCAGTCGGTACGCCCGGATGCCGACGGCCGGCGTCTCTCGGGATCTCGACCTGTTCGCTGGCATGTGCCTCCCCCTCCGAAAACTAAACTACACCGTTTAGTGTAGTAAGTCGGGGCGGCGACGGCGAATTCGGTCGGACTCAGGACTCGAACGGCACCCCGATCGCCTCGGCCCAGGCCCGGATCCGCTCGTCGTACCCGGTGAAGTTGCGGCAGCGAAGCGCTCCAGCCGGCGTGAAGTGCCGGGATCCGGCGAGCCCGAACTGCCGCAGCACCTCGACCACGAACGCCCGGGAGACCTTCGTCAGGTCGGCGGACAGGCAGGCGGCGAGGTCGACCGGCCGGCTGGCGGGCTCGACGCGGACCAGCCGACGCCCCGCCGGCGCGTAACCGTGATCGCCGTGGCGCCACACCTCGTACGGCACGGCGCCGCCGCCCGGCCTGCCCGAGGCGATGCCCAGCTGGACCACGGCGTTGCCGAGGGCGCCCACGTACTCGGCGTAAGCTGCCGCCAGCCGCAGCGTCGCGACGGTGAGCCAGGCCACCGCGCCCTCCCCGAGCGCCCAGACCTGTGCGCCGTCATCTGGACTGTCGCGCAGCGCGCCCACCGCGAGCGCGAACAGCGACGAGCCGTCCGCCTCCAACGCGCAGTGGTACCGGCCCGCTGGTCCCGCCGTCAGGTGTGCCGACGCGAAGGTGACACCTCCGGACCGCGACTGCGGCTGGTCGACGCCGATCGGAATGGGTGCCGGCCAGACCGCCACCTGGCGTCGCACCCAAACTTGCAGCTCGTCGCCGGTCAGGGCGACGGGGCGCGGTGACCCGCCGCCGGATGTCGCGGGCGCCGTCGCCACGACGATCCAGGGCTCGTCCGCGGCGACCTCCGCCGGCATGCTGTCGACCAGGCACGCCACGCGCCTGAACCTGTTGTCCATAGCCCCACCCCCTGAGACAAAACACACTAAATAGTTTACTTATTGCCCGGCAAGTGCACCTGCCGGTGTGGATAGCGCCCGGCTGGGCGTACGCTGTGACCGTGTCGAGGGCTATCGCGGACGTGCAGACCCCCGGCCGCCGGCGGCGGTCCGAGGGCAAGAAGGCCGCGATCCTGGACGCGGCCGAGACCCTGTTCATCACCGAGGGGTACGAGCGCACCAGCGTGGACGCGGTCGCGGCGCGCGCCCAGGTGTCCAAGCGGACCGTCTACGACCACTTCGGCGACAAGGAGACCGTCTTCCTGCGGGTGCTCGAACGGGTGAGCGACGCGCTGGTGAGCACCGTTCGTGCCGCGATCGACGAGGAGCTGACGGTTGGGCGCGACCTGCGTGAGGCACTGACCGCCTTCGGGCACCGCATCGTCAACCAGACCTTCCCCTCGTCCGACTATGTCGCCTTCCGCCGGTTGGTCTCCCAACAGCGGTCGGTTCCGCGCCTCCCGGAGACGGTGCGTGACCGCCCCGAACGGATGCTCGAGGATCGGTTCGCCGGGCTCGCCGCCACGGGCGAAATCCGGGCCCCGGACCCCCGCCTCGCGGCGCGGCACTTCACCGCCCTCACCGTCAGCCTTGCGCTGGAGATGGTCGCGGACCGGTGGCAGCAGGCGCAGGCGGCCGAATCGGCGGAGCTGTCGGCGATCATCACCGACGGGGTCGACGCCTTCCTGCGCGCCTACCGCTGACCGACGCCCGCTGACCGATCGCCGGTCACGCACCGTCGGCGCGCACGGTCGCGTAGTCGATCAGACGCCGGATCCCCTCCTGTACGTCGTCCAGCGACGCCGCGTACGACACCCGGATAGCGTGCCTGCCCCGCCCGGTCGGGTCGAAGGCGGTCCCCGGCACGACCGCCACGTGCTCGTCTTCGAGCAGCCGCAGAGTGAACTCGTCGGCCGGGCCGAGCTGTTCCGGATAGGTGAGATACAGGTAGAACGCCCCCGACGGCCGCCCGACCCGCAGGATTCGCTGCCGCCCCAGCAGCTCCAGGGCGCCCGCGCGACGGACCGCGAACGCCCGGCGCATCTGCTCGCGTTCGGTCGCGGTATCGCGCAACGCGACGATCGCCGCGTCCTGCAGGAAGGTCGGCGGGCAGGTCGTCGTGAACTGCCGGACCCGCAGCGCCGGCGCCACCAGCCCCGACGGCCCGGCGAGCCAGCCGAGCCGCCACCCGTCCATCGCGTACGCCTTCGCGAACCCGCCGACGGTGATCGTCCGCTCGGCCAGGTCGGCCACCGTCGCGACGGGAACGTGCCGGGTGCCGTCGTAAACGAGCTCGCGGTAGATCTCGTCAGCCAGGACCAGCACCCGGCTCCCACGCAGGATGCCGGCGAGGTGCGCGAGCCGACCGGGGTCGACGACCGCGCCGGTCGGGTTGTGCGGCGTGCACGCCACCACCATCCGGGTCCGGGACGTCAGCAGCCGGCGCACCCGCGCCGGGTCGAGGACGTGGTCGTCGTCCGGGTCGAGCGGGAGGAACACCGGCGTCGCTCCGGCCAGGCGCACGCATGCCTCGTACGCCGGCCACGCCGGAACAGGCACGATGACCTCGTCACCCGGTTCGCAGAACGCCATGACGGCGAGGAACACCGCCTCACTCGCGCCGATGGTGACCAGGATCTCCGACCCAGGGTCGTAGCGTGGGCCACCGGAGGCTGCCAGCGTCGCCGCAACCGCCGCACGCAGTTGCCACGAACCGGCGTTCGGTCCGTAGTGCACCCGCCCGGCGGCGAGCGCCGCGCCCGTGGCGTCCTTCACCACCTGCGGGGTGTCGAAGTCGGGCCGGCCGATCTCGAGGTGGATGACGCGGTGCCCGCGCGCCTCCAGCTCCGCGGCCAGGTCGAACACCACCCGGATACGCGATGGAACGATCCCCGCCAACCGGTCGGCCGGCCGGGTGAGCGACGAGGTCGCGGCGAGTGGCGCCGTCACCGCGTACCTCCCCCGGTACGGATACGCAGCGCCTGCACGTTCGCCAGTTCGTGCACCCCCCACCGGCCGAGCTCGCGTCCGTACCCGCTGGCCTTGACACCGCCGGTGGGCAGCCGCGGGTGGGTCGCGGAGATCGTGTTGACGAAGACCGCGCCGGCCTGGATCCGGGCGCTCACGGCCCCGGCGTGGTCGTCGTCGGCGCTCCACACGCTGCTGCTGAGCCCGTACCGGGAGGAGTTCGCGCAGGCGACGAGCTCGTCGTCGTCCGCGCCGGCGGTGAGCGCGCCCAGCGGCCCGAATGTCTCCTCGCTCAGCAGGACCGAGTCGCTGTCCACCTCGATCACCGACGGCGAGAACCAGGCGCCCGCAGCAGTCTCCGGCGCGGCGACCTCGGCGAGGATCCGGCCGCCGGCCGCCAGCGCCCGGCCGCGCTGCTCGCGCAGCAGGTCGCGCAGGTCGTTCCGGGCGAGCGGACCGACGTCGGTCCGCTCGTCGGCCGGATCCCCGACGACCAACCGCATGACCTGCGGCACCAGCGCGGCCACGAACTCGTCGTACACGTCGCGGTGGACGAGGATCCGCTTCGCCGCGATGCAGCTCTGGCCGTTGTTGAGAAACCGCGACTCGACCGCCGCCGCTGCCGCCGCCGGGATGTCGGCGTCGGCGAGGACGATGAACGGGTCGGATCCGCCGAGTTCGAGCACGCACTTCTTGATCGCGGCACCGGCGCGGGCAGCGACCAACGCCCCGACCCGGTCGCTGCCGGTGAAGGTGACGGCGGCGATTCGCCGGTCGGCGATCAGCTCCGACGCGGTCGCCGGGTCGACGACGACGGTCTGCAGGACGCCGGCGCCGAAGGCATCCTGGAACACCTGCGCGACCGCCATCGCGCTGCCGGTGACCGACTCCGCGTGCTTGAGCACGACCGTGTCGCCCGCCCCGATCGCCGGCAGCATCGCCCGGATCACCTGCCACCACGGGTAGTTCCAGGGCAGGATGCTGAGCACGACGCCGATCGGCGCGACCCGCACGACGGCGGTGTCGCCGTCGATGTCGAAGGTCTCCGGCCGGAGCATTTCGGGCAGCTGGTCGGCGTAGAAGCGGCAGGCGCCGACACACTTGTCGATCTCGGCTCTCGCCTGCCGGATGGGCTTGCCCGTCTCAAGGGTGACGAGCGCGGCAAGGGACTCCCGCCGGTGCGCCAGGATGTCGCCCAGCCGATGGATCGCCGCACACCGCCGCTCGACACTCGACCGGCCCCAGGGCGAGCCGGCGGCGGTGTCGAGTACCCGGTCGATGTCCTCAGGCCTGGTGTACGGATAGCGGTCCAACTCCTCGCCGGTTGCCGGATTCACCGTGACGACGCCGGCGTCCGCGCCGGTCATGCCGGTCATGCCGGTCACGCCGCGACCTCGGCGGCTGGGTACGTCTCGCGCAGCCAGCGAGTGAACCGATTGGTGATCGACACCGGATCGATCAGCAGTTTGGCGACACCCTGGGCGTTGCCCGGCTCGATCCGGGCGTACAGGAATCCCGGTCCGGGCACCGCGAGCAGTTCGGCGAAGGCGGCCGTCATCCCGGCGACGGTGTCCGCCGTACGGGTGGTCCATCCCGCGGCGGCGGCCAGCCGCTCGAGATCGATCTTGGCTGAGTACGTCGGCAGCGCGCCGGTCGACCCGTACACGCCGTTGTCGAGCAGCACCAGCAGCAGGTTGGCAGGGGCGAGGTAACCGCCGGTGGCGAGCACGTTCGGGTTCATCAGCAGCGAGCCGTCCCCCTCGATGCCGACGACCTTCGGCGCCGCCGGAGCCAGGCTGAGTGCCAGCCCGGTCGCCACCGACCCGACGAGGCCCATCGCGTCGAGCAGGTAGAGGTGGTTGTCGCTGTCCTTCACCGCGGCCAACTCGCGGCTGGTCGCCGCGCACGTCACGACGACCGGATGCCGGTCGGTCAGCTCCGCGAGTGCGTCGAGTGCGTCGATCCGTCTCATCAGGCGACCTTCCCGTCGGTGTTCCAGAAGGACCCGAGGACCACCACGGGTCGATACGTCATGACGGCGAGCACCCCGGCCTCCCGCACGGTGTCGCGCCAGTCGTCGGCGCCACTGCGCCGGTCCAGTTCGATCACGGGTACGCCGACCGCGCGCAGGATCGCCGGCACCGGCTGGCTGATGGCGTGGATCATCGAGTTGTACTCGCCGAGGCTGCCCCGGGTGTTCGCGAAGACGAGCAGCGGCAGGTGGTAGGCCAGTGGGAACGTGGTGAGGGCGGTGAGCGCGTTGCCGAAGCCGTTGTCCTGCATCACGACCGCGCCGAGCCCGCCGGTGAGGGCAACGGCGCCCAGCACCCCCATCGCCTCCTCTTCCCGGGACAGTGGCGTGACGCGCGGGGAGATCCCGTCCGCCCCGCCGTCGGTGGCGACCAGCGCGCCGATGATCGGCGCCACGGTCACCGAGGGGACGTAGCCGACCCGCGTCGCGCCCGCCGCCCAGATGCCCTCGGCGACGGCTGCTGCGTATGACATCTGATGATTGTTCCTTCCAGGACGGTTGGGTGATCTAGTGTGGACAGCGGATCGGGAGGTGAGCGGGTTCAGGGTGAGCGGGCGAGCGCACGGGAGAGCAGGGCCGGGTCGATGTTGCCGCCGGAGACGATGGCGACCGTGCGGCCGTACCGGTGCGGGTCGGCGAGGTAGGCGGCGGTGCTCAGCGCACCGCTGGGTTCGGCGACCAGGTGACCCCGACACGCCAGGGTCGCCACCGCGTCCAAGATCTGGTCCTCGCTCACCGTGACGATCTCGTCGACCGTCGCCTGGATCAGCGGGAAGGTGACTTCGCCGAGGACGGACGCGCGAGTCCCGTCAGCGACCGAACGGCTGGTGGCCCCGGCGTCCCACTCGACTCGACGCCGGCTGGCGAGCGAATCGCGGGCATCGGCCGCCAGCTCGGGTTCCACCCCGACCACCCGGGTGCGCGGCGAGCGCGCCCGGACCACGACGCCCACCCCGGAGATCAGCCCGCCTCCGCCGACCGGGACGAGCACCGTGTCGATGTCGGCCAGGTCGTCGAGTATCTCGATGGCGAGGGTGCCCTGCCCGGCGATCACGTCGACGTGGTCGTACGGCGGGATGACCGTCAAGCCGCGCCGCGCCCGCAGGTCGGCGGTCGTCAGGTCGCGCTGGTCGGCGGCGACCGAGATGATCTCGGCGCCCAACGCCCGGGTCGCCGCCACCTTGACCTCGGTGGCGGTTCGCGGCATGACGATCACGGCGGGCACGCCGGCCGCCCGGGCGGCCCAGGCCACGGCCTGGCCGTGGTTGCCGCTGGAGTGGGTGAGCACGCCCCGGGCCCGTACCTGCGGATCGTGCCGACCGATCGCGTTCAGCGCGCCGCGCAACTTGAACGCCCCGGTCGGCTGCAGGTTCTCGGCCTTGAGCCAGAGGTCGCCGGGTGCCCAGGTGGCCTGGAGCAGCGGTGTCCGCACGACGTCGCCGGCGATCCGGGTCCGCGCGGCGACGACGTCGCCGATCGTCACCGCGAGACCCGACGCCGTCTCGACCGCTGTGCGGGACGCGGCGCCCGGCCGCTGTCCGTCCCGCACGGCGATCGCGTCGAGTTCGACCCGGGCCCGGTACGGCAGCTCCGCGACGGCGATGCAGGTACGGGCCGGGCGTGGTTCGGGCAGCGTCTCGTGGTAGATCGCGTCCATGGCGTTGCGGTCGTCCATCGACGCCAGGTAGACGGTGACCTTGACAAGGTGGCTGAAGTCCAGCCCGGCGGAGGCCAGCTTGTCCCGCAGGTTCGCCAAGGCCTGCCGGGTCTCGGCGGCGATGCCCCCTGGGGCGAGTGCACCGTCGGCGATCCCCAGCTGGCCGGAGACGAAGACGAGTCCGGCCGGGGTCTGCCGCACCGGGCTGTACGGGTGCCGCGCCTGGGCGGGGCTGGTGGGTGCGGTGTCGGTCACCGTCGTCCTCCTCGATGTAGCCGGTCGGTCGTCAGATGTGACTGACCGGGACGCCACTGACGACATGGCCGCGCAGCCGGCGGACAAGGAAAACGGTCGGGATGCCGGCCAGGACGAACGCCCCGGCCGCGACGGCGATGTAGGAGTGCACGCCGAGCGAGGAGTTGACGGATTCACCGTCGACGACGATGCGGGTCGCGCCGAGAATCGCGGAGCCGATGAAGTTCATCGTCACCGCGCCGACCGCGACCATCACCATGACCATGCTCGACACGGTGCCCTGCCGCTGCGGCGGCGCGAGGATCGACCCGAGGTTGAATCCGGAGGTGACCAGCGACCCTGCGGTCAAGCTCAGCATGAACGAGCAGACCACCGCGATCGGCAGGTTCGCCGCACCGGCGAGGAACATGATCACCGTCGCTGTCGTACCCGTCACCACCCCGGCCGCCAGGGTCCAGGCCGGGCCGACGCGGGTGGCGATCGAGCCGGCCAGGATGCCGCCGAGCATGATGCCGATCGACGGGATGCCGAACATCAGGCCGAGGGCGGCGGGCGCGGAGATCCCGTAACCGAGACCCTCGTCCGGGGAGACCTCGATCAGCAGGCTGAACAGCTGCAGCATGCTCTGGTACGCGCCCGTGCCCATGACGACCACCAGCAGGCCGAGCCCGAGCGGCAGCGAGATGCCCCGGATGTCGATCACCGGTTCCGGCTTGCGGCTCAGGACGAAGAACCAGGTCAACAGCGCGACGATACCGGCGGTGAGGACGGCCAGCGGGAAGATACCCAGCCATCCGAACACCTGCCCGAGGCTGACGTAGACGAGAACGCCCGCGATGCCGCCACCGAGCACGAGTGCGCCGACGATGTCCACCGTGCCCGGAGTGGTGCTCGGGGTCTTCGGCAGCACCGTGCGTACCAGCACCGTGGCCAGGCCGGCGAATGTCGCGGAGATGACGAACACCACCCGCCAGCCGAAGACATGCAGCGCCGGTTCCAGGATGAACGGGGTGACGATGCCGAAGACGGCCGAACCGGAGGTGACGATGCCGGTCACCACCATCGCGAACTTCGACGCGCAGATGTCGCGGATCAGCGCGACCGTGAGAAACAGCGCGCCGACTGCGGCGCCCTGCAGGACCCGTCCGAGGACGAAGACGCTGATGTGCGGCGCGAACAGGCATACGACACCGCCAGCACCGGCGACCAGCAGGGTGATCACCAGGACCTTGCGCTTACCGTAGATGTCGGCGCTCTTGCCGAGCAGCGGCGCCCACATCGCCCCGGCGAGCAACGCGCTGGAGCCGAGCCAGGCGAACTGCGTGGTGTCGAAAGCGGCGCTCAGCTGCGGCAGGACGAATGTCGGCGACGCGATCACGCTGTCGACCATGACGTTCACCAGAATGAGGATCACGACGTAGCCGACGACCCGCCCGGTCCAGCCGGTGTGCAGATCGGTTCTCGGTCTGTCTGTGTCGGTGTCTGTGTCGGTGGCGGTGTCTTGCATCTATGTCTCCTCTGTCGTCTCGCTCCTCGGACCGGGTGTGGTCCCCTCCTCGGACACGGAATGATCGGATAGCGTGAGCTTGCGGATGACCCCTTGCTGGGCGACCAGCGCGATGTTCTCGGGCGTCGACAGGCAGGCGATCTCCCGCAGCGGGTCCTGCGTGCACAGGACCAGATCGGCGACGTACCCGGGTCGTAGTGCGCCGAGGGAGTCGCCGACGCCGAGGAGTTGGGCGCTGGTGGACGTCGCCGACCGGATGGCGTCCATCGGTGACATACCGAGCTGGACGAGACACCACAGCTCGAAGGGGTTCTGCCCGTGCGGACTGATACCGGCGTCCGTCCCGACGGCGATGGTCACCTTCCGCGCGATCGCCTGCGCGATGTTGGCCTTGGTCTGCTCGTTCCAGCGCAGCTTCTTCTGGTACCGCCACGGCACGGTCCGGCCCGGATCCAGTGGCTGGAAGACGGTGGACAGGGTGGGTACGAGGAACGCGCCATACTCGCCGAGCAGGTCGCACCCCTCGTCGTCGATGCCGTAGCCGTGCTCGACCGACCGGACTCCGCCGCGGATGGCGGCGAGCACGCCGGCGCGTCCCTGAGCATGGGCGGCGACCGGGCGCCCACGGTGCCGGCGCCCTTCGTCGACGGCTGCGGCGATCTCCTCGTCGAGCAGGTCCTGATCGTCGGGATCGTCGTGGGCACTGCTCATCCCGCCACTCGTACAGATCTTGATGAGGTCGGCACCGGCCCGCAGCACCCGGCGCGCGGCCTTGCGTACGCCGGTCACGTCGTCGGCGATCTCGCAGTAGTCGAGCGCGAGATCCCGGCCGCTCGGCAAGGTTCCGTCGGCGTGGCCGCCGGTGTGGCTGATCACGCCGACCGACGTCTGCAGCCGGGGACCGGCGATGAGCCCGGCCGCGACAGCGTCGCGGAAGCCGGCGGGCAGGCCGCCGAGGTCGCGTGCGGAGGTGATCCCGGCGTCGAGCGTGCGACGGAGCCGCTCGCTCGTGCGCAGAACGCCGAGGACCGGGTCGGTCAGCATCGCCACATCGACAAGTGACCGGTCGGAGGCGACACCGAGGTGGGTGTGGCAGTCGAAAAGTCCGGGCAGTAGCGTCCCGCCCCGGCCGTCGACGCTGCGTACGCCGGGGCGGGCAGCAGGGGCGCCTGCCGCCGGTCCGGCGTAGGTGATCCGGCCGTCGTCGCCGGCTTCCAGCACCGCGTCGTCCACGGCTCCCGGGCTGATGCCGTCGATGAGCCGTACGTTGTGCACCCGCAGTGCCGCGCCGTCGTGGAGTCCCACCCGCCGACCTTCCTCGTTCGTCTCTCGTTAGCTGCCGAGTGACCGTTCGTTTCGTGTGACCATCGCCAAGATAGGTTGATCCTTCCTTCTCGCCTCCGAACTGCATGAAATCTCCATCTCCCATCTCTTGGTTGCAAGAAAGGATCGGTGGACAATGGCGCATTCGCCCCTCGACGAGCTCGATGTCGCAATCGTCGACGCGGTGCGGTCGGCTCCCCGGGCCAGTTGGCGGGACCTCGGCGACGTACTCAACGTCGACCCGGCGACGGTGAGCCGGCGCTGGGCGCGGATGGAGTCCGAGGGCGTCGCCTGGGTGACCGCGCATCCCTCGGGGCCCGCGACCCCGGCCTGCGCTCTGGTGGAGATCGACTGTGCCCCGGGACGGTCGACCGAGGTCGCGCGGATCCTCGCCGAGGACAACCAGGCGGCGACCGTGAAGGTGACCAGCGGCGCCCGGGACGTGCTGATGCTGGCGCAGGCCCCGGATCTCGACTCACTGTCGGGTTACCTGCTGAACCTGGTCCGGGGCACCAGCGGGATCGTCCGGGTCCGCAGCCACGTCGTCACCCGTTCGACGCTGGAGGCGAGCCGGTGGCGGGAGGGCGCGCTGACGTCGGAGCAGCGGAGCCGGCTCGACGTACGGACGGCACAGCGCTCCGACGACGCCGAGGTCCTCGCCGCCGCCGACATCCGGATCATCCGGGCGCTGCAGTCCGACGGCCGGATGTCGTTCGAACAGCTCGCCGGGCACGCCGGCGTCGGGCCGGTGGCCGTCCGCCGACGGTTGTCCCGGCTGCAGGAGGCCGGCCTGATCACCTTCCGGTGCGACGTCTCCCGCCACCTGTCCGGCCGCTCGGTCTCGGCGGTGTACTTCGGGTCGCTCGACGTGCAGGATCTGCGGGCCGCCGAGGAGCGCATCCGCACCCTGCCGGGGGTCCGTGCCTCGACGTTCGTCGCCGGGCCGTTCAACGTGATCGTCGACGCGTCGCTACGGTCGATCGCGGAGGTGCACGACCTGGAGTGGCGGATGGGTCAACAACTGCCGGCACTGCGCGTCCAGGACCGCTCGGTCGTGCTGAACATGACCAAACTGCTCGGCCGGGTCCTGGACTCCGAGGGCCGGTCGGTCCGCTCGGTGCCCCTCTACCCGGACGCGGCGGCCACCCGGTAGGTCGACACCCCTCCTCAAAAGCACACCGAGTGGTGTAGCTTACGGGCCCAGGTCATCCCCACGACACACGGAGGTACGGGCAGATGGCATTCGATCCGGCCGAGCACTGGCAGGGCTACCTCGCGCCGCCCACATTCGCCGAGTACTCGGCGCGCTACGCGGACTTCTTCCGGATGCGGCGCGAGGACGGCATCATCGAGGTCCGGCTACACACCGACGACGGGCCGTACCAGCACTCCCACGCGGCACACAACGTGTGGCAACGAGTGTGGCAGGACGTCGGCAACGATCCCGCCAACCAGGTGCTCATCATCACCGGGACCGGCGACAAGTGGATGACCGGCAACCCGAAGGGGCTCAACCCCGTCCCCGCCGCCGACCTGGACCCCGACCACATCTACCAGCGGATGTACGACGGTTGGAAGCTCATCGAGAGCTTCGTCAACAGCATCGACATCCCGACGATCGCCGCAGTCAACGGTCCGGGTGTACACACCGAGTTCGCGATGATGAGCGATGTCACCTTCGCCGCGCCGGACGCCGATTTCCTGGACCCGCACTTCTGGCTGGGTTCCCCGCCCGGCGACGGTCAGGGCATGGCGCTGGAGGCGCTGATGGGCGCCAAGCGTGCGGCGTACCACATCTATGCAGCCAAATCGATCCCTGCGGACAAGGCCCTCGAATGGGGGATCGTCAGCGACGTTCTCCCCCGTGACCAGCTCCTCGACCGCGCCTGGGAGTTGGCCCGGTTCATCATGAAGCGGCCCCGCTACACCCGATGGGCCACCCACAACATCGTGTCGCGGCACTGGAAGAAGGCGGTCACCGAGGACTTCGGTTTCCACATGGCGCACCAGATGCTCGCCAACGTCGCCAGCAAGTCGGTGGTGCCCGACCCGAACCTGCTCGCCGACACCGTGCCGTAGCTGGCCGGCCCGCGCAGCGGCTCCGGAGACCCCACGTAGCCGGGCCAGCGCAAACCCCGCACACGGTCCCTAGGGGACTGACATTGGCCCCGGCGGGGCCGGATCGCGACCGCGATCGCCGAGTCGCTGCCCGCCCGGTGGGTCACCACCCGTGGCGGGCGGGCAGCGGATGTCGGCTCAGCAGCCCCAGCGCTCCTGCGCCCGGATCAGGATCGGCATGGTCTGGGTGCTTGACCCGTCGGTCACCGTCATCACGGCCGGGTAGTCGCCGTAGTCCAGTGGCGGCAGGTCCACGCTGACCCAGGCCGTGCCGATGTACCGGTCGCCGTTGTCCCTCGGGGCGATCGGCGGGTGCGGCAGGCTGGTGACGGTGCCCTCGGGCAGACCCTGCACGTCGACCTGCAGCGGCGTCGACCAACTGCCGGCGATGAAGCCGACGAAGTACGTCCAGTACGGAGCATTCGCCGGAATGCAGGCCCGCTGCTGGTAGTCCGACAGGTCCCAGGTCGCCGCCGCGCCGGCGGTGACGGACCCCGACGCGGCGGTGTCGGTGGGTGCTGCGGCCGCCGGGCTGGCGGTCGCCATCAGCGCCAGCCCGGTCGCCACGGCGAGCATCAGTCGGACGGTACGGGACATCGATCTCACGACGAGTCTCCTTTGATCTTCTACTTTGGGCAGCCTCCGACCCCAGCACCCGCTGTCTCGTCCAGGGCGCCGCCCCTTGTAAACGGAGTATTACCACCGCGTTGATCGACCGCCAGGAATCCCTCGGGGATCACCCACCTGTCCGTCGGAAACGCCCGGCTCCGTCGCCGTGGGGCCCACCCACCACGGGGAGGCAGGACGCGGCAGGGCGGGCCGGCGGCAGGCGGTCAGTCGCTGGTCACCAGATCCGCACCTCGTACACCCGGACCCGGGCCCCGGCGAAGCAGGAAGTCGGTCCGGTTTCCGCAGCCGACCTGGTTGACGGCCATGGCTGGGTTCGGTGGCAGGCCGAAGGTCAGGGCGGCGACCGCCAGCAGCCCGACGGCGATCCTCGTGAGGCGCGTCCTCATCCGGCACGGTGCCCTGACCTCGCCCGCCCATGATCACGCCGACCGAGTTACCCGTCGGCCCGGCTGAGCGTTTACCTACCTGTCGCCTGCCTCGCGGACCAGGAACAGGAGCACCGGTGGAACTACGACGATCACGCCCGAGCCGGCAGCTGGCTCAGGTGCTCGTGGTCATGCTCGCCCTGCTGTGTGTGGTGCTCGCCGGCCGAGGTGCCTACGACGCCGGGGTCACTGGTGTCGGATACGCCCGGTCACCGGGTCAACTGGCGCCGGACCGACGTCTGCACCACGACTTCGAGAAGATCCGCCGCGAGTTCGTCGCGACCGTGCCGCCGGGCAGTCGGGTGCTCATCGATCCGCCGCTCAAGCATCTCTGGCTGCAGCGGTTCAGTGAGTTCACCGCGCTGGCCGGCGGCACCGTGGTCACCAACCGCCGGGACGCCGACTACCGGGCCAGCCTCGTCCACCGGGACACCACGGTGGGACGCCGGTTCGACGTCGAGCTGACGGTGCTCCAGCCGATGGTGCCACTGCCGACGGTGCTCGACTGATGTCCGTCGTTCACCTGCTGACGGTCGCGCTCATCGTGGCGGCCGGACTGCCGCTGGCGTTCGCGATCGTCCGGTCCGTTCCTGTCGCCCTGCTGCTCGCTCCGCTCGCCACGGCGCTGGTCAGCACGGTCGCGGTGGTACTGATGCTGGTCTTCGGCGCCAGCTTCCGCAGCTGGCTGGCGGTAGCCTTCATGATCACCTGGGCGGTCTGCGGCTGGTGGCTACGCCGGACCTGGTGGCTGTGCCGGAAACAGCCGGCTCCGCCCGCCGTACCATGGCCGGCCGGCGCACCGTGGCTGGCCTTCGGCGTCACGGCCGGCGTTCTCGCCGTACCGTTCCTTCTTGTCCTGCACCCGCCGACAAGTTGGGACGCACACTCGATCTGGTGGCTGCACGCCGGGTACTTCACCTACGACGGCGAGATCGCCCGAGCGGCGATGGCCAGCCCCGGCTTCGCCTTCTCGCACACCGACTACCCGCCGCTGGCCTCCGCCCCGGTCGCCGCGGCCTGGACCCTGTTCGGCCAGGGCTACCGGACCGCGCAGTTGGTGTCGGCCGTGACCACGTTCTCGGCGGTCGCCGCCACCGTCGTGGCGGTCGCGAGCGCCTTCGCCCGGAGCCGGCCCTGGCTCGCCTGGTCCGCCGGGGTCGCGGTCGGACTGGCGACCTGGGCGACCGGAGCGGAGTACGTGGCCGCCGGCTACGCCGACGCCCTGTGGTCGGCGTGTCTGGTCGGTGCCGCTGCGGCTCTGCTACTCGGCCGCGATCCGTTCGTCCGTCCCGCTCTCGGGCTGGTGCTGCTGACCGCCGCCGTCCTCAGCAAGAACGAAGGGCTGGTGGCCGGCGGCATCCTCGCCGCCCTGGTGACGGTCCGGGAACGCCGTGACCTCGGCCGGGCGTGGCTGGTCTGGCTGCCGGTCGGGTCGGGCCTGGCCTGGGTCGGGCTGTCCCGCCTGGTGGGTTCGACATCGGACATCGAGCAGGCCGAGCCGCTGGGCAGCCTGTTCGGCGACACCGCCCGCCTGACCAGCCGCCTGCCCCCCACCCTCGACGCGATGTGGGAAACGGTCGGTCCGCTGGTGGCCGTGGCCGCCTGCGGTTCGCTGGCCGGGGCCATGCTGGTCCGTCGGCGACGTGCCGCGCTCGGAACCGGGTCGGACCTTTGGATCTGGCTGCTCAGCTGCGGGTACGCGACGACGTTGGTGGCCACCTATGTGACCGGGCCGTCGGACGTCGACTGGTGGCTGGGCGCGTCGGCGGACCGGGTCACCGTCCCGATCGCCATGCTCGCCTGTCTGAGCGCCGTGTCGTGGCTGCTGGCAGCCGTGAGCGACCGCGACGGGCCGGCCGGTACGCCGGAGCGGTCGGGAGAGTCCTCGGCCGGTGACCACCCGCCTGCGGCTGCGGCCTACCAGGCGGCCGGCGCGTAGTCCTTCAGGAAGCAGCCGAACAGGTCCTCGCCCTGCTCACCACGGACGATCGGGTCGTACACCCGGGCCGCGCCGTCGACCAGGTCCAGCGGCGCGTGGAAGCCCTCGTCGGCCAGCCGCATCTTCGTCGGGTGCGGCCGTTCGTCGGTGATCCAGCCGGTGTCGACGGCGGTCATCAGGATGCCATCGGTCAGCATCTCCCGCGCGCTGGTGCGGGTCAGCATGTTCAGCGCGGCCTTGGCCATGTTGGTGTGCGGGTGACCGGGCCCTTTGTAGCCGCGGCTGAACACTCCCTCCATCGCCGACACGTTCACCACGTATTTGCGCCGGGCCGGCGCGGCGGCCATCGCCGGACGTAGCCGGCTGATCAGGATGAACGGGGCGACGGAGTTGCACAGCTGCACCTCCAGCAGCTCCACCGCGTCGACCTCGTGCACCCGCTGCACCCAGCTGTTCACCGGGTCGAGGTCCGGCACCAGCCCACCGGCGTCGATCGCGGTGGCCAGGGCGATCCGGTCCGGGGTGGCCGAGCCACTGGTCAACGCCAACGCGGTGAGCGCCTGCGGGGTGATCGCCGACGGCTGCGACGGTCCGGCGATCGCCGTCGCGGCGGTGCCCCGGCCACCGACCGAGGCGAAACTGACGATCTCCGGCAGCGGCCCGTCGGGCAGCGGCGCCGACTCCGCGGCGACCAGTTGGGCGTACGCGCCGGCGCTGCGCCGGACGGTCTGCGCCGCGTTGTTGATCAGGATGTCCAGCGGACCCTGCGCGGCCACCGAATCGGCGACCGCGATCACCTGGGCCGGGTCGCGCAGGTCGACGCCGACGATCCGCAGCCGGTGCAGCCACTGGTCGCTGTCGTCCATGGCGGCGAACCGGCGGGCGGCGTCCTGCGGGAACCGGGTGGTGATCGTGGTGTGCGCGCCGTCGCGCAGCAGCCGCAGCGCGATGTACATGCCGATCTTGGCCCGGCCGCCGGTGAGCAGCGCCCGGCGGCCGGTCAGGTCGGTACGGGCGTCCCGGCGCTCGTGGTTGAGCTTGGCGCACGGCGGGCAGAGCTGGTGGTAGAACGCGTCCACCTCGCGGTAACGCTCCTTGCAGATGTAGCAGGCGCGGGGCTGGCGCAGGATGCCGGCGGTGGCGCCGACGGTCGACGACACCAGCGGGATGCCCCTGGTCTCGTCGTCGATGCGCCCGGGTGCCCCGGTCGCGGTCGCGGCGGTGACGGCCCGGTCGGCGGAGAGGACGGCGTCGCGGCGCTCGGCCCGCCGCTGGCGCTTCACCGACTTGTACAGCTTCGCGGTGGCCCGCTGCACCCGTACCACGTCCGGATGATCGGACGGCAGCGCCGACAGCGCCTCGATGACATCGAGGCAGACCGCCAGCTGCGCCGGGTCGACCCCGGCCGGGGCCGACTCACCAAGCGGCCGTACGTCGTCCACCGTCATGTCCGTACCCGTCTCGTCCCTGGATCGCCACCGATGCGACCTGAAACTCTACGCACCGGGCCGCCTTTGCCGCGAGAGCGCTGCACCGGGTGACGGCAACAGACGTTCCCGTGCGCCGTTCGGTCCGGCATCGACGCGTCACGTGACCCAGGTCACTCGAGATGGAAAACCATCGTGGGGGCGCGGATCGTCTTGCCTGTTGTGAGACGGAGCTTGGACGCACTCGACGAGGGTGAGCTGCTGCGCCGCATCGCCCGGGGCGATCGGCGGGCCTTCGACGAGCTGTACCGCCGGACGTCGCCCTGGTTGACCGCGCGGCTACGCCGCAGGTGCGCCGACGACGACATGGTCGCCGAAGTGCTGCAGGACACCTACCTGGCGGTATGGCGCTCGGCCGGCAGCCAGGCCCAGGACGCGGCGAAGGGCAGCGCGGTCGGCTGGCTGTGGACCATCGCCGCCCGCCGGCTGGTCGACGCGTTCCGCGCCCGGGCCCGCCGGGAACGGGTCCCGGCGGTGCAGACCGCCGCCACCGTCGCCCCGGCCGCCGAGGACGAGGCGCTGGCCGGCCGGATGAACGCCGACCTGGAACAGGCGCTGCTGGCCCTGCCGGCCAACCTGCGGCAGGTACTGCGCGCCATGGTGCTCGACGGTCTGACCACCCGGGAGACGTCGGTGCTGCTCGGCATGCCGGAAGGAACCGTGAAGACGTACGCGCGGCGGGCCCGGATCGCGCTACGGGAGGCGTTGTCATGACCACCCACCCCACCCCGACCCTGATCTCCCGCTACGCGTCCGGTGACCCCCGGGTCGACGACGCGACCGTCTGGGCAGTCGAAGCCCACCTGGAGTCCTGCGCGCCCTGCCGGATGCAGCTGTCCGACAGCGTCGGCCCGGCCGACCGGCAACTGCTGGACCGGGTGGCCGTCGGTGTCGCAGCCGGGATCGAGGCCGGCCCGGCACCGGTACGCCGCCGCCGGCTGCGGCGTTCCGGGGTCGCCGCCCGGATCCTCCCCTGGCTGGCCACGGCGGTCGCGTTGATGCTGATCGCGGTCCTGTTCGAGACCACCTTCGCCAGCCTGCCCTCGCTGGTCCTGCTGGTCGCTCCGGTGGCTCCCCTGCTGCCGGTGGCCGCTGCGTGGAGCCGCCGTACCGACCCGGCCTGGGAACTGATGGCGACGATGCCCCGGACCGGGTTGCCGTTGCTGCTGCGCCGCACCCTCGCGGTGCTGACCACGGTCGTGCCGGTGCTCGCGGCGGCCGGCTGGTCGACCGGGCAGTCCCCCGCGCTGTGGCTCCTGCCCGGTCTGGCCTTCACCGCTGGCGCGCTGGCACTGGGCGGGCTGGTCGGAGTGGACCGGGCCGCGCTCGGGTTGACGGTCCTCTGGTCGATAGGGGTGATCCTGCCCAGTCTGGTCGGCCGGCAACTCCCGGTCATCCTGGAGTCCGGCAGCTGGCCCGGCTGGGCGGTGGCCACCGTGGCGTTGGTGGCCGTTACGGCCGTACGGGCCAGCGACCACAACCGGCTGCGCCTCGGCCGGATCTCGTCCGACCGGTCCTGACTCCGCGACGCCGGCCGGTCGGACACACGGTCGGCCGGTCGGCTCACATCTTCCCCACCTGGCGGTGGTCCGCCAGGCGCCATGAGTTTCCACCGAAGGAGAGATTGATGATGCGTGCGGTCAGCGCGGCAGAGACCGCACCCCCCACGTACGCGTGGGCGGTGCACGCCGAACGTCTGGTCGTCCGGGCCGGCCGGCACCTTGCCGTCAACGGGCTGGACCTGGCGTTGGGCACCGGCGTGCACGGCCTGCTCGGCCCGAACGGCGCCGGGAAGACGACCCTGATGCGGGCCCTCGCGACGGTGCTGAAGCCGGCCGGCGGCCGGCTGACCCTGCTCGGCGAGGACGTGACCGGTCGGGCGGACCTGCGTCGGGTTCGGCAGCGGCTGGGCTACCTGCCGCAGCATTTCGGCTTCTACCCGCGCTTCACGGTGCGGGAGTTCGTCGAGTACATGGCCTGGCTGAAGGAGATGCCGAAGGCCGCCGTTCCCGGTGCCGTGCAGCGGGCCGTCGACCGGGTCGGGCTGACCAGCCGGGCCGACTCCAAGTTGAAGACGCTCTCCGGCGGGATGCTGCGCCGGGCCGGGATCGCCCAGGCGATCGTCAACGACCCGGAGGTGCTGCTGCTCGACGAGCCGACCGTCGGGCTCGA
This sequence comes from Solwaraspora sp. WMMD792, assembly GCF_029626105.1. Taxonomy (NCBI): domain Bacteria; kingdom Bacillati; phylum Actinomycetota; class Actinomycetes; order Micromonosporales; family Micromonosporaceae; genus Solwaraspora; species Solwaraspora sp. WMMD792. The sequence goes on along the minus strand of NZ_JARUBH010000009.1, from coordinate 835,019 downwards.
CCCGGAACAGCGCCTGGACTTCCGGGAGCTGCTGCGCGAGATCGGCTCGGACAGCTGTGTGCTGGTCTCCACCCACCTGGTCGAGGACGTCGCCGCAGCCTGCACCGACGTGGTGCTGGTCAACGAGGGCCAGCTGGTCTGGCAGGGCGCCAGCGGCGAACTGGCCGCGCAGGGCAGTGCCGACGACGCCGGGGACAGCGCCACCGAACGCGGCTACTCGGCGCTGCTGCGCGCGTACCGAGGGAAGGTGCCAGCTTGACATCTCCCCCTGCTGAAGCAGGGAGACTCGACCCTCACGGGTCGAGTTTTCTGCTTCGCCGACCACAGCCGACCCGAATCAACGGCAAGGGACGGAGTACCGCCCATCGGTCTTACACAGTCTCCACAGACGTCACTTCCCACCAGCCCGGCGGTAGGCCCGACCGGCTTGGTTGTCACCGGAAAGGCAACACCACGTTAGCACACCTGTCCGTACGCCGGATGTCCCGGCGTGCGGGTAGTGGACGTCGATCCGCCTCGGCGGCGAATCGACTTTCCCTGTCCTGCTTCGCAGGAGTCCGTTTCCTCCCCGGCCGGAAGGCCGGAGTATCAACGGAAGGCATCTGATGACCGGGCGAATCATGAAGACGGAGCTACGCCGGTCGGCGGTACCCGGCATCGCTCTCCTGCTCCTGGTGGTCGGCGCGGTGTTCACGCTGACGTCGACCGAGTTCTTCGCGGGACGGTGGACCCAGCTGGCCCTCTACAGCCGGGGATCGCTGCTGTTGCTGATCCCGCTGGCGTTGGCCGGCGGCGCCTGGCTCGGCCGCCGCGACCGGCGCAGTCGCGTCGGTGAGTTGTTCGCCACCACGGTGCGCCCGCGCTGGCAGCGGATCCTTCCGCTCACCGTCGGGTTCGCCGCCACCATGGTGGTGGTGTACCTGCTGGCCGCCGCGGTTGGGGCGATCTGGGTGGCACCGACCGCGGCCTACCTCTCCCCCACCGTGTTCGGCATGATTGCGGTCGGTGCGCTGGGCATGGTCGCCGCCAGTTGGCTCGGCATGGCCGCGGGTCGGGCCGTGCCCCGGATCGTCACCGCGCCGGTGCTCGCCGTCGTCGGGTTCGCCGTAGTGGCGCTGCTGCCGGATTTCGTCTCGATGTCGGGCTACGACGCCAACTTCGTCAAGGCCCGCCCGGATCCCTCCGCGTTGCTGCTCACTCCCGCCTTTCCTGGCGGCTTCGACGACCTGCAGACCCTCCCGGCCTCGGTCAGCATGCTGCAGGCTGTGTGGTTGGCGGCGCTGGCCGGCACCGCGCTGCTGCTGATCGGCGCGGTACGCCGCAGCGTGCTCGCCGTAGCGGTGCTGCCCGCGGTCCTCGCCGCCACGGTGGCGGTGCCGCTGCTGCCCACCGGCGGCTACTACGGCGCGGCTGTCGTCGACCCCGCCGCCGCCGAGCTGGTCTGCGACGACGACGGCCCACCGGTATGTGTCCGGAAGGTGCATGCGGCGCTGCTACCCGACATCGTCGGGCCGGTCCGCGAGGTGCTCGCGCTCGCGGCGGCCAAGCTGCCCAACCCGCCGGTACGCGCGGAGGAGACCGCGCGAATGGACGCGTACGCGGCACCGGAGCAGCCAGCGGTGCGGCACGACGCGGACACCCTGGTCTTCAGGTTCCCCAGCATCACCTCGAGTGGGAAGGCCGATCTCAGCGACGGAGACTTCCGGACGGACTTGCTGGCGTCGTTATGGTCGCAGGAGTGCCGCGACAGCGGCGGCGCAACCGGCCAGGTGGCTTTCGCTATCGACTATGCGCCCTTCCAGCCGGAGGCGGTGGCGACGGCCTGGCTGACCGGCGGGCCGCCGCAGCCGCAGGACTGGTGGCGGCCCCAAGACCAGCAGAAAATCGATGCGGCGTACCAGGCGCTGACCGCGCTGCCGGCGGATCAGCAGCGCCAGCTCGTCGGGCAGGCCTACGCGGCGGCCCTCGCCTGCGACTACGACCAGTTCGAAGCGCTCCTGATGGCGGGCGACCAGTGAGGTTCGTCAGTCTCTACCTGCGGTCGCGCCGGTTACCCCTCGCCGCGGTCATCGCGATCGGCGCCGTCGCGCTGACCTGGGTCGCCTGGCCGTACTTCTCCGACGGACAGACCGTCAACACCCGGATGATCAGTGTCGTCGTGCTGATCGCGGCGGTCGCGCTCGGCACCACGCTCAGCGGCGCCGACGACGCCCTGGACCACTCCGCCTCGGCCCGCTGGCCGGTCCGCCGCGCCGTTCACCTGCTGCTCACCGCTGCCACGCTCATCGCGCTGCTCCTGGTCACCACGGTGACCGAGGCCCGGTTCGAGCCGCTCGACGTGGTGGTACGCAACACGGCCGGTCTGGTCGGGTTGACCGCGCTCGGCGCCACGCTGTTCGGCGCGGCGCTGTCCTGGATCGCGCCGCTGACCTGGACCCTGATCTCGATCATGCCGTGGATGGGGCCGAGTGGGCAGCTGCGGATGCAGGTGGGCGCCTGGCTGATCCAGCCGGCCGGGACCACCGCCGCCACGGTCTGCGCGACGCTGCTGGCGGTGGCCGGGCTGGTGGCGTACACGGTGCGTGGCTGCCCGCTGCGGCCGGCAGCGGAGACGCTGCCGGACCACTGACCGGCAGCGTCTACCAACGACGGACGGGCGGCTCGACCAGCGAGCGACCGGCCACTGACCGGCGGCGGTTTCCCGCCGCCGGTCAGTGGTGGCCGGACAGCAGCCGCGAGTTGTACCTCTCGGTCGCCCGCAGCGCCAGGACCGGGCCGGCCACCAGATAGGCCACCCAGGTCATCGGCAGGGTGATCCAGCCGATGACGATGAACGTGAGCAGGACGTTGATCCAGAAGAACACCCAGAACGAGACCATCAGCACGATGCCGGTCGCCATCTTGCCGGCGTAGATGTTGCCGATCCCGAAGATCCCGAACAGGCCGGGCACCAGTTCCAGGGCGACCGCCGCGCCGGCAGACTTCGGCACCGCCGGGCCCTGGCCCGGGACGGGGGCGTAGCCGCCCGGTTGGTACGGCTGCCCCTGGTACGGCTGCCCCGACGTGGGCATCGGCTGCTGCGGCCCCGACTGGTAGGGGTTCTGGTAGGTCACCGGCTCAGTCTCCCAGCTCCCGCAGAGATCAACACCGTACGTTCGGTCGTCCGCCGCCGGTCTTCCGTCGCTGCTCAGCGGCCAGCCGGCGGCCGGCAGACCGGGTCGTCAGCGGATCGAGATCAGCCGGATCGCGGTACGCAGCAGGACGACCGCGGCGCCAGCCACCATGACCATCCCGATCCCGGGCATCAGCTGCCCCCAACTGCCGGTGGTCGAGCTGAGGTAGACCAGCCGGGCAGCCTGCCAGCCGATGATGACGGCGACCGCGAGCCCGGGTAGCAGGGCGTGGGCGATGGCTACCTTGCGGTACGGCAGCAGCGCGCCGGCGACGGCGATGAAGCCGGCGGACAGCGTCCACAGCCCGGGACCGGCGGTGCCGGAGAGCGACCCGAACGGGGTGATCACCCAGGGGAGCAACGAGCCGACCAGCGCGAGCAGGCCGCCGATGATCATGCCGAGGCTGCCGGCGTGCAGGATGCGCCGACGGGCAGGGGCGGCGGTGGATGCGGTGTCAGCCATGTCCGGATGCTAGGCCGGGATCCCTGGTGTGACCCAGCCGGCAATCGGTGAGTGGTCGGGCGGGGCCGCTGGACGGCCAGATAGTCACCACAAAACGCACGAACCGGGCGACGCCCCTCCGCTTGTCCACCACCGCCGACCGCTCACAGGCCCGGGTAGACCGTTCACCGCCCCAACCCGGCGTAAGGCAGATCAACTATTGCCTGTCCGGGCCGGGTCACGTTCTCTTCCCAGATTAAGGGTGTGACCGACCGCACAAGCCGTCGGGCGGTCCCGACTGACCAGCGGAGGTGCGGATCGGACAGCGGCACAGTCGCGGCACGGTGGCCTGCCGGTCGCCGCGCCACGGCCCGTCACCTGCCGTTCCCATAACGACTAGGAGGCCCCACAGTGACTGACGTAACCCCCGATAAGAACGTCGGTGGCGGGGAACCGCCACCGACGACGTCACCACCGGACAACGGTTGGCGCCAGGAGTACTGGCGCAAGAACCTGCGCCTCATGGTGATCCTGCTCGCCATCTGGTTCGTCGTCTCGTTCGTCTGCGGAATCCTGCTGATCCAGCCGTTGAACAACATCGAGATTCTCGGGTTCCCACTGGGGTTCTGGTTCGCCCAGCAGGGATCGATCTACACCTTTGTGATCCTGATTCTGGTCTACGCGAAGATGATGGACCGGATGGACGACCAGTTCGGTGTCAGTGAGCGACCGGCGGAAGGGGGAGAGAAGTGACCCAGATCCAGGGCTGGACGCTCGGCTTCATCATCCTCACCTTCGCCCTCTACCTCGGCATCGCCTGGCGCAGCCGGGTAAAGGAAACAACCGGCTTCTACGTGGCCGGTCAGGGAATCCCGACCGTCGCCAACGGTGCGGCCGTCGCCGCCGACTGGATGTCGGCCGCGTCGTTCATCTCGATGGCCGGTCTGATCGCGTTCCTCGGTTCGGACGGCTCCATCTACCTGATGGGCTGGACCGGCGGCTACGTGCTGCTGGCTCTGCTCATCGCCCCGTACCTGCGTAAGTGGGGCAAGTTCACGGTCCCGGAGTTCGTCGGCGACCGCTACTCGGAGACGGTACGGACGATCGCCGCCGTGGCCGCGATCATCATCTCCTTCACGTACGTGGTCGGACAGATGCGCGGCGGCGGCATCGTGTTCAGCCGGTTCCTCGGGCTGGACATCACCGGCGGTGTCATCGTCGCGGCGCTGATCATCTTCGCGTACGCGGTGCTCGGTGGCATGAAGGGCATCACCTGGACTCAGGTGTCGCAGTACACCGTGCTCATCATCGCCTACCTGATCCCGGCGATCGCGGTGGCGCAGCAGATGACCGGGCTGCCGATCCCGCAGGTCACCTTCGGGCAGATCCTCGGAGAACTCAACGCACTCAGCACCCAGATGGGGCTGAGTCAGTTCACCGAGGCGTTCTCCGCCCGACCGCAGATCGACGTGTTCCTGGTGACGATGTCACTGATGATCGGTACCGCCGGTCTGCCGCACGTCATCATCCGGTTCTACACGACGAAGACGGTCCGGGGCGCCCGCTACTCGGCGTTCTGGGCGCTGTTCTTCATCGCGCTGCTCTACACCACCGCTCCGGCGGTGGGCGCGTTCACCAAGCTGAACCTGCTGCAGGACGTCAACGGGGTGGCGGCGGACTCGCTGCCCCGATGGATCGAGAACTGGGCGGCGACCGGGCTGGTCACGGTCAACGAGAACGCGCAGACGATCCAGACGGTCAGCAACAGTCCGACGTCCGGGGCCGATCTGATCGTCAACAACGACATCCTGGTGCTGGCCAGTCCGGAGATCGCCGGCCTGCCGGCACCGATCGTCGGCCTGGTGGCCGCCGGCGGCATGGCGGCCGCGATGTCGACCGCCGCCGGTCTGCTGCTGGTCATCTCCTCGTCGTTCTCGCACGACCTGTACTTCCGCCGGGTCAAGCGGGACTCGACGGACAAGCAGCGGCTGCTCGCCGGCCGGATCGCCATGGGCCTGGCGGTACTGATCTCGGTGTACGCCGGCATCAACCCGCCGGCGTTCGTGGCCCAGGTGGTGGCGTTCGCGTTCGGTCTCGCCGCAGCGAGCTTCTTCCCGATCATCGTGCTCGGCATCTTCTGGAAACGATGTAACGCCACCGGCGCCGCCGCCGGCATGGTGTCCGGCATGGCGTTCACCGCCGCGTACATGATCTACACGTTGGAGGTGTTCGGCACTTCGGCGAACCCGCACATCTTCGACATCAGCCCGGAGGCCATCGGCACCATCGGTGCGATCGTCAACTTCATCGTCACGATCGTCGTGTCGAAGATGACGGCACCGCCTCCGGAGGAGATCTCCGAGATGGTGGAGAGCATCCGTTACCCGGCGGCCCGCCGCGCCGTGCCGGCCGGCTCCACCGGCGACTCGGCCTGATCCGGACCGTCTTTCCGATCCCGGACCGCCCCGCAGGGCGGGCCCCGACAACGACGTCGGGGCCCGCCCTGCGGCCAGACCCGACCGGAGGGCGGGTGGCCGGCCCTCCGGCCGATCTGGCCGTCAGTTCCGGTGCGGACGTCAGGTTTCGGCGGCGCCGGCCGCGACCTCCCGATGCACCACGTCGAGCAGGTGCCGCTTCATCTGGTTGAACTCCGGTGAGGTGACGTCCCGCGGTTGCGGCAGGTCGATCGAGCTGATTTCGGCCTGACTCTTATCACGGGGCTGGGTTTTGGCGGACCGTAGTTCGCTGACCTGGGGTTTTGGTGTGGTGGATGTGCACTAAACCGTGGCGTCTAGGCTGTCGGGTGTGTCGCCGTACGTCCGGACTGTGAAGACGGCTTCGGGTGCGAGGGCCGTGCAGATCGTGCACTCCTCGCGGCGGGGGTCACGCGATATCGAGCACATCGGGTCGGCGCACGACGAGACGCAGCTCGCGGTGTTGAAGTCGGTCGCGCGGCAGCGGTTGGCGGCGGGTCAGGGCGAGCTCGACCTGGGGCTGGACGACAGTTCGGACGCGGGCGGTCCGTTGGAGATCACGAGTTCGCGGATGGGGCACCTGTGGGACGCGTTGTGCCGCGGCTACGACCAGCTCGGGTTCGCCGAGGCGACCGGCGGTGACGAGGTGTTCCGGCAGCTGGTCCTGGCCCGGATCATCGAGCCGACCAGTAAGCAGGACAGCCTGCGGGTCCTGGACGAGGTCGGCGTCGACGCGGTGTCGTATCCGACGGTGAACCGCCGCCTGCCGCAGTACGCCAAGGCCGGCTGGCGTCAACGCCTGTCGGCGGCGTGCGCGGCGCACGCCCGGCTGGGACCGGCGTCGTTGGTGCTGTACGACGTGTCGACCCTGTACTTCGAGACCGACACCGGTGACGGGTTCCGCGAGTCCGGGTTCTCCAAGGAACGCCGCCTCGAACCGCAGATCACGATCGGGCTGCTGACCGACGCGGGCGGGTTCCCGCTGATGGTCGAGGCGTTCGAGGGCAACAAGGCCGAGACGTTGACGATGGTGCCGACCATCCGGTCGTTCATGGACGCGCACCGGCTGCCCGATGTCACGGTCGTGGCCGACGCGGGGATGATCTCGGCGGCGAACCAGCGCGCGATCGAGGACGCCGGGTTGTCGTTCATCCTCGGCGCCCGTATCGCCGAGGTTCCCTACGTGGTGTCCGAGTGGCGGCGTGAGCACCCCGGCCAGGAGATCGGTGACGGGCACGTGTTCTGCCAGCCGTGGCCCGCCGGCCCCGGCGACCGACGCCGCGACCAGGTCATCTACTACCAGTACAAGGCGGACCGGGCCCGACGCACCCTGCGCGGCATCGACGAGCAGGTCGCGAAGGCCGTCAAGGCGGTGGCGGGCAAGGCCCCGGTGAAACGCAACCGGTTCATCCACCTGGCCGGGGAGACCAGGACCGTCAACCGGACCCTGGAGGCGAAGGCCCGCGCCCTGGCCGGGCTGAAAGGCTATGCCACCAACCTCACGACCAGCCCTGACGGGGCACCGGTCACCGCTGGGTTCGTGATCGACGCCTACCACCGGCTGTTCCAGATCGAGAAGTCGTTCCGGATGTCCAAGCACGACCTCGCTGCCCGGCCGATCTACCACCACAAACGCGAGTCCATCGAGGCGCACCTGACGATCGTGTTCGCCGCCCTGGCCGTCGCCAGATGGATCGAGGACCGCACCGGCTGGTCGATCAGGAAGTTCGTCCGGACCGCCCGCCGCTACCGCACCATCCGCATCCAGGCCGGCGACCACACCCTCACCGCAGCAGACCCCCTACCCGACGACCTCCGCCACGCCCTCAAGACCATCCACGCCCACCCAGGTGCGCACTAATTTGATAAGACTCGGGCGACAACGACGTCGGGGCCCGCCCTGCGGCCAGACCCGACCGGAGGGCGGGTGGCCGGCCCTCCGGCCGATCTGGCCGTCAGTTCCGGTGCGGACGTCAGGTTTCGGCGGCGCCGGCCGCGACCTCCCGATGCACCACGTCGAGCAGGTGCCGCTTCATCTGGTTGAACTCCGGTGAGGTGACGTCCCGCGGTTGCGGCAGGTCGATCGAGCTGATTTCGGCGACATGGCCGGGTACGCCGTGGTTGGGGCCGCCGCTCATCACCACCACCCGGTCGGCGAGCAGTACCGCTTCCTCAACACTGTGGGTGATGAACAGCACGGTCGACCGGACCTGTTGCCAGATCTGCAGCAGCGACAGCTGAAGCTTCTCCCGGGTGAGCGAGTCGAGCGCGCCGAACGGCTCGTCCATCAGCAGCACGGCCGGATCGTTGGCGAGCACCCGGGCGATCGCCACCCGCTGCTGCATCCCGCCGGAGAGCTGGTGGGGGAATCGGTCGGCGAACTTTCCCAGCTGCACCAGCTCCAAGTAGCGTTCGACGACGCGGCGCGTCTCGGTGCGACTGACGCCGCGTTGCCGAGGGCCGTACCCGATGTTGCCGGCTACTGTCAGCCAGGGGAACAGCCCGTAGTCCTGGAAGACCACTCCCCGGTCGGGTCCCGGAGCCCGGACCGGCCGGTCGCGCACGGTGAGTGACCCGGCGGTGACCGGCTCGAAGCCAGCGACCAGCCGCAGCAGCGTGCTCTTGCCACAGCCGCTGGCACCGACGATGCAGACGAACTCACCCTCGGCGATATCCAGGTCGATGTCCCGCAGGGCTTCGACCGTCCGGCCGCGGCTACCGGGGTACGTCTTGCCGAGTCCCCGGCAGGAGACCGCCGTGGTGACCGGCGCGGTCACCGGGTCGGTGGCTGTCGGCATGATTCCTCCTCGTTGCTGGTGGATGGCCGGCGTCGCTGGTGGATGGCCGGCTCAGCTGCTACCCAGCGGCCGGTTGCGCAGGGCCAGCCGCCACAGTGCGGACATGCCCTTGTCGGACAGGAACCCGGCGAGTCCGATCACCAGCATCCCGGTGATGATCAGATCGGTCCGGCTGACCTGCCATGCCTGGGTGATCAGGGCGCCGAGTCCGGTCTGGACGCCGACGGTCTCACCGACGACCACGATCACCCAGGCGAACCCGAGCCCGATCCGCATGCCGGCGAAGACGCTGGGCAGGGCCGCCGGAAGTACCACCTGCCAGAGCACCCGGTGTCGGGCGGTGCCGAGCATCGCGGCGGCCTCCAACAGTCGCGGCGGCACGTTCCGTACCCCGGCGATCGTGTTCAGCAGCACCGGGTAGAACGTCGCGATCACGATCAGGACGATGGCGCTCTTCGAACCGATGCCGACGATCACCACCATCAGCGGCGCCCACGCGGTGACCGGGATCGGTCGTAGCAGGTTGACGGTGGGGTCGAGCAGCGACGACAGTCGCGGTGACCGTCCCATCAGCACACCCAGCGGTACGGCGATCAGGCAGGCGATGCCGAAGCCGGTAAGGACTCGGCGGGCGCTCTGCCAGATGTGCTCACCCAGCGGGGCATCGAAGGCGAGTCGGCCACCGAGAAGTTCGCCGAACTGGGTGAAGACCTCGACCGGGCCGGGCAGGTTGGCCACCAGATCACCGCGCACCACGAGTTCCCACAGGATCAGCAACAGCACCGGTACGGGGATCGCCAGCGCGACGGTGCGCCAGTTCCGCAGCTGGTTCACGGGTTGCCTCCAGTGCTGTTCGGTCGTTGCCCGGTACTCACATCAGCTCCTGGACGAACGACGGGTCGATGAAGCGGTCGTAGTCGGGCTCGTCCTGGATCTGGTCGAGCTGGAGCTGCTGCTCACCGAGGACCCGGGTCTGTGCCTGGTAGTCGTCGTCGATCTGCCAGCGCAGTTCGATGTTGGGCACGGCGAGTTCGAGGGACTCGGCGCTGAATCCGTACTTGTCGACGACGGCCTCAGCCCAGACGTCCGGGTTGTCACGCATGTAGTCGGTGGCCCTGGCGTGCACCTCGACCATGGCCTGAACCAGCTCGGGATCGGCGGCGATCACCGATTCACTGGTCGCCATGATGATGTTGATCTTGCCCATGGCGGTGTCGTACGGCTTGGTCACCACCACTGATCCGCCCCGTACCAGGGCGTCCGACGGACCGGTCTCGGCACCGGAGAACGCGTCGATGTCGCCCCGGGCCAGCGCCGCCGGCATGTCGGCGAACTGCACGTTGACCAGGTCGACGTCGGTCGCCGGGTCGATGCCGGCGTCGGTGAGAGTGAGCCGAAGCAGGATGTCCTGGGCCGATCCGGGTACGTAGCCGATCCGCTTGCCGCGCAGGTCGGCGACGTCGCCGATGCCGGACTCCTCGCCCGCGACGATCGCCGAGCCACCGTCGGCCGCCGCGGCGACCACCACGACCGGTTCGGCGTTCGCCGCCCCCTGCAGCGCAGCGGTGATGCCGGTGACACCGAAGGTGAGATCCCCACTGACCACCGCGTTCTTGATCTCGGTGGAGTTGGCGAACGGGACGATGTCCAGGGTGACGTTCTCCGGGAGGAACCGGTCGTAGAACAGCGGGTGGGACAGGTGCGGCTGGCGCAGCACCCCGACCGTGACGCTTCGTTGTTCGCCCTCGAGCGCGACAAGGTCGGCCGGATCGACCGGCCCGCCGGCCGTACCGCCGCCGTCGCCACAGGCGGTGAGCGCGAGCAGGGCCGCCGCGACCAACGCCAGTCGCCGGGGTACGGGTGTCCAGAGGCGCATATCGGCTCCCCAATCATGAGGCAACTTGTTGCGTCCTATAGGACGACCGAGGTGTTTCCGCAAGGTATCGACCCCATTACGGGCCGGTCAGACCTCGTTTCGAGGGGCCAGAAGGCGCGACAATGACCGGAGATCGGGGCCGGTACCGGACCGAGCAGAAGGAAGAAGCCTCGGACGTTCCTATAGGATCTGGGCAGCACCGGGCGCCCGACGGGGCCCACAGCCGTGAGGAGCATCCGTGACCGTTGACGTGGAACCGGGCGGACACCCGGAGCCGGGCGGAATAGCCGCGTTGCCGCGGTTGCGCCGCACCGAGCGGGCCGGACACACCGGTGACCAGGTGCGGGACCTGCTGGAAGAAGCGATCCTGGCCGGCGTCCTGGCACCCGGCACCCATCTGAACGCCGAGGCGCTGGCCAAACAGCTCGGCGTCAGCCACATCCCGGTCCGCGAGGCACTACGGTCGCTGCACGCCGCCGGCTGGATCGACACCCGCCCCCACCTCGGCGCATTCGTTCGGGCACGCACCGAGCAGGAACTCGCCGACCTGTTCGAGCTACGTCTGCAACTGGAGTCACACGCCGCCGTGCTGGCCGCGGAACGACGTACCACCGCCCAGTTGGACCAGCTCGACGGCATCCTCAGCCGGCAGCGGGCGGCCGTCGATCCGTTCGCTCTCGGCGAGATCAACGCCGTTTTCCACGTAACGGTCGCCGAGTGTGCCCAGAACCAGTTCCTGATCGACTTCGTCCGGACCCTCAGCATCCGGACCCGGTTCTACTTCGCCACCGTCGCCCCGCAACGCCGGGACGACTCGCTGCGTGAACACGGCGAGATGATCGACGCGATCCGGCGGCGCGATGCGGCCACCGCCGGTCGTATCGCCCACGAACACGTTTTCCACACCCGCGCTGACGTGCTCCGGGCGCTACGCGGCGACCCCGCTACGGCACCCGGCTGACGACCGCCGGGCGGGACCCGCCCGGCGGTCGAGGTTCCGGCGATCCGCTCCGGTGCGAGGCGATGGTTGCCAGAGTTGGGGTGTGCACGACGACAGCCCGCACCCGCATCCGACCGCCGGCGGCCTCCGCCTGGTGCGCCGGAATCCGCTGGTCACCGGCGATGTCAGCTGGATGGAGCTGTTCGTCGACCTGTTCTTCGTGTTCGCGTTCCTGAAGATCACCACCTTGATGGCGGCCGATCTGACTGCGGTCGGCATGCTCCGCGGGGTCTTGGTGATCCTGCTGCTGTGGCACTGCTGGACCCCGTGCGTCTGGCTCGGCAACGTCGTCCACCTGGACCGGGGCGGTATGCCGCTGATGATGGCCGGCATCGCCACCGTCCTGCTGGTGATCGGCGTGTCCGTGCCCGAGACGTTCGTCGACACGCCGGGCAGGCTGCCGGGACCGGTCATCGTGGTGGTCGGCTACCTGGCGATCCGGGTCAGCGTGCTCGCGGTCCTCACCCGGTCCCGGTGGTCGGAAGGGCCGGCCGGCCGCCGGCCGGCCGCGATCGCCTGGTTGACGCTCGCCGCGTCCGCGTCGGCGCTGCTGACCGCCGCGCTGCTGCCGCCGCACCTGCCGGCCCGGTTCGACGCCGACCTGGTACGGCTGGTGCTGTTCGCCCTGGCCCTGGCCATCGACTTCGTGGTGCTGACCGCGGTCGGCCGGGGCAGCTGGCAGATCGTCTCGCCGTGGCACCTGTCCGAACGGCACGCGCTGATCGTCCTGATCGCGTTGGGCGAAACGATCATTTCGATCGGCACCGGCGGTGGGGTCGGTGCCGACATCCCGGTCACCTGGCAGTTGCTCGCCGCCGCCACGCTCGGCCTGGTCGTCGTTTCCGCCCTGTGGTGGACCTACTTCGACCTCGCCAAGATCCTCGCCGAACACGCCCTTTCCCGGCGCTCCGGCGTCGACCAGACCCGGATGGCCCGAGACGTGTACAGCGGGCTGCACCTGCCGATGATCGGTGGGCTGATCTTCTTCGCCCTCGGTCTCAAGCATGCGATCATCACCATGCCTGGCGGCTCCGAACATCCCTGGACCACCGCCGAGGTGGTCATCATGTACGGCGGGGTGCTGCTCTACCTGCTGGCGCTGGTCGCCTTCGAATGGCTGTCCGGACGTCTGCTCGGCCGCAGCCCGATCCTCGGCATCGCCCTACTGCTGGGTCTGCTCCCGGTGGCCACTCAGGTCCCGGCGCTGGGCGCGTTGGCGCTGCTGGCCGTCGGCGTCGTGGCGATGCTGATCGCCGACCGGACCCTGTTCCACCGCCGGCACACCCAACTGCACCGGCTGACCGAATCCGAGACGTCCCGGCTGCACGGGGTCACCCCCCGGGAACTCTTCCTCGACCTGGTCTTCGTCTTCGCGTTCATCCAGGTCACTACCCTGATGACCCGCCACGCCTCGATCTGGGGCATCGTCCGCGGGCTGACCTTGCTAGCGCTGCTGTGGTGGGCCTGGACCTCCTTCTCCTGGCTCACCAACGCGGTCCGCACCGAGACGGTCCTGGTCCGGTTCACCACGATCGGCATCGCCGCCTCGATCCTGGTGATCGGCATCGCCACCCCGCAGGCGTTCGAGCCGGCCCCGGGCAGTCTGCCCGGCTCGCTGATCATCGTCGCCGCCTACCTCACCACCCAGCTCATCCAGACGGTACTGATCCTGCAGGCGTCGCGTACCGAACCGGTGCTCCGAGCGCTCGCCCGGCAGAACGCCGTCCCGTCCACCACCGCACTGCTGCTGCTCGCCGGGTTCGCGGTGGTGGAGTTGGCGACGCCCGACCGACTCGCCGGGATCCCGGCTGTCACGCTGCTCTGGGTCGCCGCGCTCACCATCCAACTCGTCGGCAGCTACCCCACCGGGGTCAAATCCTGGCGGCCCCGCTCCACCCGGCACTGGGTGGACCGGTACGCCCTGATCATGCTCATCGCGTTCGGCGAGGCGATCATCTCGGTTGGTCTGGCCGTCGCGGACCAGCCGGTCTCCACCACAGTCATGGTCATCGTCGTCACGGCGGCGGTCGCCGTCGGGGCTCTCTGGTGGCCATACTTCACCACGATCGACTCGGCCCGGCTCGCTCTGGAGGCGCGGACCGGCGTCGACCGGGCCAAACTCGCCCGCGACGGGTTCACCTACCTGCATCTGCCGATGGTCGCCTGCATCATCCTGATCGCGTACGGCCTGCACCAGGCCGTCGTGCCGCACGATGAGACCGGCATCCGGTTCGGCCACTACGCCTTCTACTGGGGTGTGGGGTTCTATCTGCTCGCCAACCAGGTGTACTGGTGGCGGACCTGGCGTGCGCTCAGCTGGTACCGGATCGTCAGCGCCGTCGTGGTCATCGTGCTGGCGTTTCCGACCGCCGCGCTGCCTGCCGTCTGGACGCTGCCGGCGCTGACCGTGTTCGGGCTGATCTCCGCGGCGGCCGAGTTCCTGCGGGTCGGCGACCTGCGGACCCGGCCGCCTCAGCCGACCCGCTGACGTTCGACGGGGCGGCCGGCGGGCTGCCAGCGGTGGATCGGCGCGTTCTACTGGCCGACCGCCCCGTCGATGCATTCCCGCAACAGGTCGGCGTGGCCGTTGTGCCGGGCGTACTCCTCGATCATGTGGGTCAGCACCCAGCGCAGCGAGATCGGGCCGCGCCGGTCGGAGCCGGTGACGTCCAGTCCGGCGGCGTCGGCGACGAAGCGCTCGGCGTACTCGACCTCCTCCCGCCATGCCGCCCACGCCCGGGTGACGGCCGCCGGGTCGGCGACGGAACCGTCGAAGTCGTCATTGGGTGCGGTCTGGGAGTAGAAGCGGGGCGGGGCGTCCTCGCCGGCCATCACCTGTCGGAACCAGTAACGTTCCACGTCGGCGAGGTGCCGCACCAGCCCGAGCAGCGACAGCCCCGACGGCTGCACCGACCGGCGGGCCAACTGCTGCGGGTCGAGTCCGCCGCACTTGAGCTCCAGGGTCCGGCGGTGCCAGTCGAGAAACCCGGCGAGGGTGGCCCGCTCGTCGCCGAGCCGGGGCGGAATGGCACGCGGATCGGCGTCCGGGTCGGTAAACATGTCGATCGTCATGTCGGCCATCATCGACGGGCCGCTCCGGCACGGCCAGCAAATTTCGGCTTGACCTTGGAGTGCACTCCGAGGTCTACCGTCGTCATCATGACCACGGGCACCAGAGTCGAGATTCTCGACCGCACCAGCTGCGCCGCCGGGGCGGGCGACGCGTCCGGGACCGGTGGATCCGGGGCCGCTGCCGAGCGGAACGGCCTGCGGGTCGCCGCGCTCGCCGCCGCTGTCGGCGTGTCGCCGGACACCGTCCGCTACTACGAACGGGCCGGGCTGCTGCACCCGCCGGAGCGGACCCCCACCGGTTACCGGGTGTACGGCACCGCTGCGGTCGACCGGCTCCGGTTCATCCGGGGCTGTCAGCGGCTCGGGCTCCGGCTGCGGGAGATCGCCGATCTGCTCGCCGTCCGGGACACCGGTGTCTGCCCGTGTGAGCCGGCGGAGCAGCTACTGCGCCGCCGAATCGCCGAGGTCGACGTGGAGCTGGCCCGGCTGACCGCGCTACGGGCGGAGATGGCGGAGATGGCCGAGAAGCTGCCGACGGCGGCCTGCCCGCCGCCGGAACCGGGGCGATGGTGCCCACCGGATGGGGACGGGAGGTGATCACGATGCTGGAGCTGACCACGCGCTGCGACTGCGAGCCGGACTGCTGCGGGCCGGACTGCTGCTGACCAGTCGGCCCTCAGGGCCGGGTGGGTACCGGGCCGGTGGGTGCCGCCGGGTGTGTCGGCGGCACCCACCGGTGCTGGGAAGATGTTACGAGGTGGTGCCGGTCACCGACGAACCGTTACGTACGACGGTGTAGGTGATCGTCGTGCCGCTCCAGAAATGGAAGGTGAGCGTCACCGGGGCACCGTCGTTGACCTCGGCGAAGAACTCCGACGTCAGGGTGATGGTGTTCGCGGCGTAGTTCGGCCGGAAGGTGACGTCGAACTCCTTGTACGACGTCCAGTTGTGCGGGCCGGCGTTGGAACCGTCGGCGTACCGGGCTTCCATGGTGGCCAGCTGGTCACCGCGGAAGGTCGTCGGAATGTTGAACGACGAGGTGGTGCCGCTCGCGTTGGCCAGTACCGGCGGATCCGACGAGATGATGTTGATCCGCCACGGTACGCCGGACGAAAAGCGGGCGTGCAGGGTGGCGTTCACCCCGTACGCCCGGTTGCCGACCAGGCGGGTGACGGTGGACGCGGGCAGCGTCAACTGATTGCCGCTGACCGTGTAGTCGGTCCCCCGGACCAGGTCGGTGTTGCCCTGCCGCAGCCCCTGGAAGGTCAGCCCGTTGAGGTTCAACGCGAGGGTCTTCGCGGTGACGCCGCCGGTCCGCGGCACGAAGATCATGTCGCTGGCGGCAGTGCCGGAGCGGGTGGTCCAGGCCGACTTGATCTGGGCGATCAGCTCCGGGTCGCTCCACTGGAAGCTGGTCCGGCCGAGGTGCTGGCCGTTGTCCCACAGCTGGGTGGCGATGCCGCGGGTCCGGGTGTGGTAGCCGAAGAACTCGAAGAACTTCAGTTTCTCGCCCTGCTGGATGGTGCCGGTGTGCCGGTCGAAGCCGAGCAGACCGAACTCGCCGATGACGACCGGGATGCCCCGGGAGACGAAGGTGTTCTGCACCCGGTTGAGCGAGTCGATCACGTCCTGCTGGGCGGTGGCGTCGAAACGGTAGCCGCCGGCGACGTTGACGCTGAACGGCCAGTAGCCGTAGTAGTGCACCGTGGCGATCAGGTTGGGGTCGTCGAGTGCGGTGAAGGTGCTGGCGAGCTCGTCGAGCCGGGCCTGGTCGGACGAGGTGTGCAGGGTCGGCAGGATGAGCAGCCGGGTGGCGTTGTTGCCGCCGGAGTTGCGGACGATCTGGTGGAACCTGCGGTTCAGCTCGTCGAGCAGCTGGGCGTTCTGGGCATCGCCGGAGCTGTTGCTGAACTGCGGCTCGTTGACGCTCTCGAAGTGCAGCTTCGGCGACGAGTCGCGGAAGGTGTTCGCCAGCTGGGTCCACAGCGCCGAGTAGCGGGCCAGGACGCCGGTGCGGTTGCTCGGCATCGTGTTGATCCACTGCCACGAGTCGTGGTGCAGGTTGATCATCACGTACAGGTCCTCGGCGAGGGCCCAGTCGACGATCTGCTTCACCCGGGCGAGCCGGGTGGGATCGATCGTGTAGTTGGGCGCGCCGCCGTGGTGGTGCGTCCAGGTCGTCGGGATCCGGATGCTGTTGAAGCCCTGCGACTTGATGGTGCGGATCAGGTCCTGGGTGACCAGCGGGTTGCCCCAGGAGGTCTCGCCGCTGCCGCCGACGTTGTCGCCGGTCGCGTCGAGGGTGTTGCCCAGGTTCCAGCCCGGCTGCATCGCGTCGACGACGTCCTGCGGGTCACCCGGCGGACGCGGGGTGGTGGTCGGCGTCGGGGACGGCGGCGCGGTGGTCGGCGGTACCGTCGGCGACGGTGGGTCGGTCGGTGGGGGCGTGGTCGGGCCCACGCTGCCGGTGCAGGTGACGCCGTTGAGCGCGAACGAGCTCGGCGCGGTGTTGCTACCCGACCATGAGCCGTTGAAGCCGAACGAGACGGTCGCGTTGGTGCCGAGGTTGGCGTTGTAGCTGACGTTGGTCGCGGTTACCTGGCTGCCCGAGCTAGTGACGGTGGCGTTCCAGGCCTGGGTGACCTGCTGTCCGGACGGGAAGGCCCAGGTCAGCTGCCAGCCGTTGAGCGGGTCGCCCAGGTTGGTGACGTTCACGCTGGCGGTGAAGCCGCCGGGCCACTGGGCGGGTGCCGAGTAGACCACCCGGCAGCCGGCGGCCGCGTGCGCGCTGGCCGCGACGGCGACGCTACCGCCGACCAGTGCGGCGGTCACACCGCCGGCGATCAGGCCGGCACGCCACCGTCTGCCGCGAGCCGTCGTTGTCTGTTGAGTCATGTCGCTCCTCGCCGTGGGGTGCCTGCGGGTCAGGCACGGAGGGACGGGCACCGGCGGTCGCAACGAGCAGCCAGCACCAGCGAAGTGGCCGCAGACTAAGTCGGGAGTCTAAACTTTGTCAATCGGCGTACGCCGATGTTGACGGCCGCCGGAGGTGCACCCCGACCAATCCGCCGCTGCCGGCAAACGCCCCCTGACCGGCACAAAGACGATCCCGTTGGCGGACCGACGTCCGCCAACGGGATCAGAAACGACAGCCGGCCCCGGGCCGGTATGCGGTACGCCTCAGTGCACCGTGACCGTCGGCCCGGGAAGAAGCTCACGCATCTCCGCCGGCAACTCGGCACCCATCTCGTCGGCGATCCGCAGCGCCTCCTCCACCAGGGTCTCCACGATCTGCGACTCCGGCACCGTCTTGATCACTTCGCCCTTGACGAAGATCTGGCCCTTACCGTTGCCGGACGCCACCCCGAGGTCGGCTTCCCGAGCCTCACCCGGCCCGTTCACCACGCAACCCATCACCGCCACCCGCAGCGGCGCCGGGAACCCGTCCAGCGCGGCGGTCACCTGGTCGGCCAGGGTGTACACGTCCACCTGCGCCCGGCCACAGGACGGGCAGGAGACAATCTCCAGACCACGCTCACGCAACCCGAGCGACTCCAGGATCGCCGTACCGACCTTGATCTCCTCCACCGGCGGCGCGGACAGTGACACCCGGATCGTGTCGCCGATCCCCTCGGCCAGCAGGGCGCCGAACGCCACCGCCGACTTCACCGTGCCCTGGAACGCCGGGCCGGCCTCAGTCACCCCGAGGTGCAGCGGGTAGTCGCACTGCTCGGCCAGCAGCCGGTACGCCCGGATCATCACCACCGGGTCGTTGTGCTTGACCGAGATCTTGATGTCCCGGAAGTCGTGCTCCTCGAACAGCGAGCACTCCCACAGCGCCGACTCGACCAGCGCCTCGGCGGTCGCCTTGCCGTGCTTGGCCAGCAACCGCTTGTCCAGTGAACCGGCGTTGACGCCGATCCGGATCGGGGTCCCGGCCGCCGACGCCGCCTTGGCGATCTCGGCCACCTTGTCGTCGAACTGCCGAATGTTGCCCGGGTTGACCCGTACCGCCGCGCAGCCGGCGTCGATCGCCGCGAAGACGTACTTCGGCTGGAAGTGGATGTCGGCGATCACCGGGATCTGCGACTTGCGGGCGATCGTCGGCAACGCGTCCGCGTCGTCCTGCGACGGCACGGCGACCCGCACGATCTGGCAACCGGACGCGGTCAGCTCGGCGATCTGCTGCAGGGTGGCGTTGATGTCCGAGGTCACCGTGGTGGTCATCGACTGTACGGACACCGGCGCACCGCCACCCACCGGCACCGGACCGACCATGATCTGCCGGCTGGCCCGGCGCGGCGCCAACGGCGGCGGCGGCACCACGGGCATGCCCAGACTGACTGCGGTCACTTCAACTCACCTCGAGAACAGCGTGATCGGGTTGACCACGTCCGCGGTGATGGTCAGCAGCGTGAACGCGCCACCAATCAGCAGAACCGCGTACGTGAGTGGCATCAGTTTGAAATAGTCGACCCGGCCCGGATCGGGCCGGCCGAGCACCGCGTACAGCCAGGACCTGGCCTTCTCGAACCAGGCGATCGCGATGTGCCCGCCGTCCAGCGGCAGCAGCGGCAGCAGATTGAACACCCCGACGAAGAAATTCAGCGAGATGAACAGCAGCACGAACAGCTCCCAGGCGTCGTTGGCCACCGCCTCCCCGCCGAGCCGGCTGGCACCGACCACGCTGATCGGGGTGTCGATGTCGCGCTCCGCGCCAGTGATCGACGCCCACAGCGCCGGGATCTTCTCCGGGATCCGCATCATCGCCTCGACGGTGCCGACCGCCATCTGGCGCAGGTAGTCGCCGGTCGCGCCGAATGCCTCGATCGGCCCGTACGTCACCATGCCCGGCTTCTCGATCCGCAGCCCGACGCCGAGCGCGGCGACCGTGCTCAGCGGGCCTTCGTCGGTGCCCAGCTCGGGGCGCTGCACCGCGGCGAGCTCCGCCTCGACCGTGCCGGTCGTCCCGTCCCGCTCGTACCGGACGGTCGCCGGCCCCGGATCGGCACCCCGGATCGCCTCCAGCATGTCACCCCAGGTGTCGACCGGGGTGCCGCTCACCGCGAGGATCCGGTCGCCGTCGCGCAGGCCTGCCTGCGCGGCCGGGCTGGCCGGGTCGCCAGCCTCGCAGGCGCGGGCCACGTACTCGACGACCACGCAGTCGGTGACCGCGACCACCGCCGGCTCCTGGCGGGCCTGCTCCTCGGTGGCGGGGAAATCCGGGTTCGGCAGGCCCATGAAGACCGCCGCCAGCCAGAGCGCGACGATCGCCAACCCGAAGTGGGTCACCGACCCGGCGGACATCACCACCGTCCGCTTCCACACCGGGAAGCGCCACATCACCCGGGACTCGTCGGCGGGTGCCACGTCGTCGTCCTGCGGGGTCATGCCGACGATCTTGCAGAAGCCACCCAGCGGGATGGCCTTGAGACCGTACTCGGTCTCGCCGCGGCGGAACGACCAGATGGTCGGGCCGAAACCGACGAAGTACCGGGTCACCTTCATCCCGAACTTCTTCGCCGTCACCATGTGACCGGCCTCGTGCAGGCTGACCGAGATGAGAATCGCGAGGGCGAAGAGAACCACCCCGAGCAGGTACGCCATCAAGCTCCCTCCGCCGACGCACCGATCAGCTCCTGCGCCCGGGCCCGCGCCCAGGATTCCGCAGCGAGCACATCGTCGACCGTACCCGGTTCGCCGAAGTCCGGTGCCGACTGCAGCACCCGGTCCACCGTGTCGACGATGCCGAGGAACGGTAGCCTGCCGGCGACGAACGCCGCCACGCACTCCTCGTTCGCCGCGTTGTAGACCGCCGGCCGGCAGCGGCCGTCCGCGCCGGCCTGCTTGGCCAGCGCCACCGCCGGGAACGCCGTCTCGTCGAGCGGGGCGAACTCCCAACTGTGCGCCCGGGTCCAGTCGACCGGGGCGGCCGCCGCCGGCACCCGGGCCGGCCAGCCCAGGGCCAGCGCGATCGGCAGCCGCATGTCCGGCGGACTGGCCTGGGCGACCGTCGAACCGTCCACGAACTCCACCATCGAGTGGATCACCGACTGCGGGTGGACCACCACCTCGATACGCGGGTACGGGATGCCGAACAGTTCGTGCGCCTCGATGATCTCCAGGCCCTTGTTCACCAGCGTCGCCGAGTTAATCGTGATGACCGGGCCCATGTTCCAGGTGGGGTGGGCCATCGCCTGCTCCGGGGTGACCTCGGTCAGCTCGGCACGCGGCCGCCCCCGGAACGGACCGCCGCTCGCCGTCACCACCAGTTTGCGCACCTCGTCGGCGGTGCCGGAGCGCAGGCACTGGGCGAGCGCCGAGTGCTCGGAGTCCACCGGCACGATCTGGTCCGGGCGCTGAATCGCGGCCCGCACGATCGAACCGCCGGCGATCAGCGACTCCTTGTTGGCCAGCGCCAGGGTCCGGCCGGCCCGCAACGCCGCCAACGTCGGGGCCAGCCCTCGGGAGCCGTCCACCCCGTTGAGCACCACGTCGCACGGCCACTCGGCGAGTTCGGCCATCGCCGACGGGCCGGCCAGGATCTTCGGGATCCGGAACCCACCGGTCGGGTAGCCGCGCCGGGACGCCTCGGCGTAGAAGGCGAGCTGCAGGTCCTGCGCCGCCGAGGCCCGGGCCACCGCCACCACCTCGACCTGCAACTGCAGTGCCTGTACGGCGAGCAACTCGACGTTGCCGCCGCCGGCGCCGAGCCCGACGATGCGGAACCGGTCAGGGTTGCGGGTGACGATGTCGACCGCCTGGGTGCCGATCGAGCCGGTGGAGCCGAGCAGGACGATATCCCGTGGGGAGGAAGTCACCGACCCATTGTCCCGCAGCGCCGCAGCCGCCCGGCCGCCGGGCGCGCCGCCGGGTCACCGGGGCACACCGCGTCACCGTGCGTCGTCGGCCTCGTCGAGCAGATCAGCCGGATCGATGGTGAACTCGAACGGCTCCTTCATCACGAACGTGGTTCCGGCCGCGGCCGCCGCCACCGGCCGGTACTCCCCGTCGCTCAGCTCGTGCAACGCCAGCGCCGGCACCCGGTTCCGGAAGTCCGCCCGGAGAAAGAAGGGCACACCGGCTGCGGCGTACTGCCGGGGCCGGTCGATCACGTCCTTGCGCCGGTTGCCCTTGGAGACGATCTCGCCGAGCAGCACGGCTTCCGAGATCGGCATCGATACGTGTCCTCCACCAGGTGAGCGGAGCACCACGATGTCGGGGATGTACAGGTCGTCGCCCGAGACGACGTTGACCTCGTGGTACAGCCAGAGCTTCGCCCGGCGCGCTGCCTGCTTCAACAGGTACGCCAGATCCAGCTCGATCGTCTGATGGTCGTACCCGGCATGTGGTGTCACGATCACGCTCCCGCTGAGAACCTCGACCTTGGGACCATTGGTCTCCGGCAACAGGTCAAGGGCGAGCTGCGCGGTCCACGGCTCGTCGAAATCGCCGAGTACGTCGAACGACGGCTCACGCGGCGGCTCCGGATCGGGCACGAATGCCGGCTGTGCCAACGTGCTCACCCCTTTCCGCGGGACATGATGCACCGACCAGACTAGCCGCGCCGCCCCGCCACGGCGGCGCACCGGGCCATGTCGGCTAGCCGACTGCGCCGGACCGTACGGGGCCACCGCCGTACGGGAGTGGTGACCGCCCCGGTGGGGAAAGCTAGGGGACATGGTCTCCCGAGGTCGCCGGCTCGTCCGGGCAGCGTCCCGGCTGGTCCGGGCAGCGTTCCGGCCGCTGCGCGGGCGGGACCTGTCGTTGCACGCCGCCTCGATCACCTTCTTCGGCGCGATCGCGGTCGTCCCGGTGGTGCTGCTGGCGATCTGGCTGACCGGGCTGTTCGCCGGTGCGGGCCGGATCCGCCGGCTCACCGACCCAGCGATCGACACCCTGCCCGGACAGATCGGCGCCGACCGGGCCGCCGCCGCCCTGATCGACGCCGGCCTGCACCTCACCCCGGTGCTGGCGCTGGCCGCGCTGCTGCCCGCCTCGCTGTACGGTGAAGGGCTGCGCCGGGCGTTCGTGTCGGTGGCGCCACCGCCGGAGCCGGCCGAGTCGATGGTCGGCTGGCGGGGCCGGGTGCTGCTGCTGCCGCTGCTCGGCGCGGCACCGGCGCTGATGCTGCTGGTGCTGCTGGCCCTACCGTCGGCCGCTGGGCTGTTCGCCCGGGGCGGCTGGGCCGGCGCGCTCGGGGTGGTGGTGTCGTTCCTGGCCGTCTGGCTGGGGCTGAGCCCGGTGCTGGTCTGGGTCTTCCGGGTGGTCGGGCCGGGCAAACCGGACTGGCTGGCCACCGTCGCGGTCGGCTCGTTCACCGCCGCCAACCTGTCCGGATTCCTGCACGGGTTCATCCTGTTCTGTTCCCTGCCGCTGGACCTCGGGGTGCCGTTCGGCGGGCTCGACCAGGTCGGCGCGGCGGTCGCGGTGCTGCTCTGGCTCTACCTGCTGCACGTGATCGTGCTAGCCGGCTACTCCGCCACGCTGGCGTTCAGCCGGTGGCGCCGTCGGCACCGGGGCCGGAGCCGACCGACGCCAACTGCGGCTGCGCCGGGGTCTCGTGCAGGCCGAACCGGCGGTACAGCCGGCCCAACGGACCCGGCGCCCACCAGTTCCACCGACCCAGCAGCCGCATCGTCGCCGGCACCAGCAGTACCCGCACCAGGGTCGCGTCGACGACGATCGCCACGATCATCCCGACCCCGATCAGCTTGATGAACGAGATGCCGCCGGTGGCGAAGCCGGCCACCACCACGATCAGCAGCAACGCGGCGGCAGTGATGATCCGCCCGGTGTGCTGCAGCCCGGCGGCGACCGACGCGGTGTTGTCGCCGGTGCGGTCCCACTCCTCCCGCACCCGCGACAGCAGGAACACCTCGTAGTCGGTGGCCAGGCCGAACAGCACCGCCAGCATCAGGATCGGGTTGGTCGGATCGATGAACCCGGTCGGGGTGAAGCCGAGCCAGTCGGCGAAGTGCCCGTCCTGGAACACCCAGACCACCACGCCGAACGAGGCGCCGATCGACACCAGGTTCATCAGCACCGCCTTGACCGGCAGCACCACCGAGCCGAACGCCAGGAACAGCAGCACCATGGTGGCGGTGGCCATCAGCAGCGCCATCCACGGCAGGTAGCTGCCGAGGCTGTCCAGCATGTCGATGTCGGCGGCGGTGCGGCCGCCGACGAGGACCTCGGCGCCGGCCGGGGGCGGCAGGTCCCGGATGGCCCGCACCAGTGCTTCGGCCTCGTCGCCGGTCGGCTCGCCGACGTAGCTGACCCGGATCAACGCCGAGGCGTCGCGTACCGCCGCGATCTGGGCACCGGTGGCGCCCGGCAGCCCGGCGATGTCCTCGGCGAAGGCTTGCGCCAGGTCGGGGCCGGCGCCGGAGACCAGAACTTCGATCGGGCCGATGCTGGCGCCGTCGGGGAACTCCTCGGCGATCGTCTCGGCCACCACCCGCGACTGCGCACCGGCCGGCAACACCCGCTCGTCGAAGCCGCCGAACTCGGCCCGCAGGAACGGGGTGGCCAGCAGCAGCAGCCCGACCACCACGACGGTGGCGTACCGCACCGGACGCCGCATCACGCTGCGGGCGATCCGGGCCCAGGCGCCGGCCCGGGCGGCCTCCCCCGGCGGTGGCGGCACCGCCCGGCGCCGCCACGGCAACGGTACGGTGAGCGCGTTGATCCGCGGGCCGAGCACCGCCAACAGGGCGGGTAGCGCGGTCACCGAGGCGAGCATGGCGACCAGCACCGCGGCCATCCCGCCGAAGCCGATCCCGGTCAGGAACGGCTGCGGAAAGATCAGCAGGCTGATCAGCGAGGTGCCGATGATCAGACCGGAGACAGCGACGGTACGCCCGGCGGTGGCGACCGTGCGCACCAGCGCTTCCGGGGTCGGGTGGCCGGCGGCCAACTCCTCCCGGAACCGGCTGACCACGAACAGCGCGTAGTCGATCGCCATGCCCAGCCCGATCAGGGTGATCACGTTGATCGCGAACACCGAGACCTCGGTGACCAGGGTCAGCGCCCGGACCGCGACGAACGCACCGAGGATGGCGAGCACGCCGACCAGCAGCGGCATCGACGCCGCGACCAGCCCACCGAAGATCAGCACCAGCAGCACCAGCAGGATCGGCAGGGCGATCAGCTCGGCCCGGGTGATGTCCCGGATGGTCTGCTCGTTGGCCTGGTCGAGGAACGGCACGGCACCGCCGGCCCGGGTGACCAGCCCCGGTGCGTCCAGCAGCGGCCGGATCTGCTCGAAGGCGGCGGTCTTGGCGTCCTCGTCGTCGCCGGCGAGCTGGACCAGGGCGTAGGTGGCCCGCCGGTCGGTGGCGACCAGCGCCGGCGACTCGGTGTCGTAGTAGCTGGTGACACTGGTCACCTCCGGCCGGGTGGCCAGCGACTCCAGGGTCTGGGTGACCGGCTCGCGGAACGCCGGGTCGTCGACGGTGGCCGCGTCGCTGCGGTACAGCACCAGCACGTCGACGTTCTGGTTGCCCAGCTCGGCGTTGATCCGCTCCCGGGCCTGCGTCGACTCGGCCGCCGGGTCGGCGAAACCGCCACCGGAGACCGCCCCGAACAGGCCGGTCCCCCAGGTCACTCCGACGACGACCAGCAACGCGGCTGCGGCCAGCACCACCCATCGCAACCGGACCACGGTCCGTCCCCACCATGCGAACACGTCTCGACTATCGCAGGCCCATCTTGGACGCCGCACGGCGACTAGGGTCGGGACATGGGTACGTCACATTCTCTGCCGGCCCGGGCCGACGTGGTCGTCATCGGGTCCGGGCACAACGGTCTGGTCGCGGCGGTCCTGCTGGCCCGGGCCGGGCTGGACGTGCTGGTGCTGGAGGCGGCCGAGGTGATCGGCGGCGCCACCCGCACCGAGCAGCCGTTCACCCGGGTGCCAGGGCTGCGCCACTCGACCGGGTCGTACCTGCTCGGGCTGATGCCGCCGGAACTGCTGGCCACCCTCGACGTGACCATCCCGGTGCTGCGCCGCGACCCGCACTACTTCCTGCCCACCCCGGGCGGGCCGGGGTCGCCGTACCTGCTGTTCGGCACCGACCGGGCCGCGACCCGGGCGCAGATGGCGGCGACTTTCTCCGCCGCCGACGTGGCCGCCGACGACGCCATGCAGGCCGAACTGGCGGCGCTACGCGACGACCTGGCGCCGGCCTGGCTGGCCGAGCCGCTGCCGGTCGAGCAGACCGCGCAGCGCTACGTCCGCCCGGCGCTGCGGCAGGTCTTCGTCGACCTGGTCCGCGGCTCGGTCGCCGACTACCTGGCCCGCTTCGAGTTCCGCTCCGAGCTGCTGGTCGCCATGTACGCCGTCACCGACGGGCTGAGCGGGCTGACCGCCGGGCCGGACGACCCGGGCACCGGCCACAACTTCCTGGCCCACAACATGTGCCGGCTGCCCGGCTCGGACGGCACCTGGATGATCGCCGCCGGCGGGATGGGCACCGTGTCGCGGACCTTCGCCGACGCCGCCCGGGCCGCCGGGGCGCGGATCGTCACCGACACACCGGTCACCGGGATCACCGTGGACGCCGGCAACGCCAGCGGCGTCGTCGTCGCCGACGGCCGGTCGGTCGCCGCCGAGGTGGTGCTCGGCGCCTGCGACCCGTACCGGCTGCTGGAGCTGGCCCCCGACGGCGCGCTGCCGGCCGAGTTGACCGACCGGATGGCCGCCACCCGCCGGCCGGGCAGCACGTTGAAGGTCAACCTGGCGCTGACCGGGCTGCCCCGGTTCAGCTGCCTGCCGGACGCCGCGCCCAGCCCGTTCGGGGCCACGATCCATCTGCTGCCCGGGTCGGCGTCGCTGCTGCCCGGCGGCGGCGAGTCGCCGATGACCGCACTGCGGGCGATGTGGGCCGATGTGCGGGCCGGCCGGCTGCCGGCCGAGCCGACCATCGAGTGGTACCTGCACACCACCGTCGACCCGTCGCTGCGCGACGCCGCCGGGCATCACTCGTCGGCGTTGTTCGTCCAGTCGGTGCCGTGGCAGCCGGCGGGTTCGTCGTGGTCGACCGAGCTGCCCGGGTACGTCGAACAACTGCTGGCCGTCTGCGACCGGTACGCGCCGGGCACCAGCGCGCTGGTCGCCGACGCGGTGCCGCTCGCCCCACCCGGCATCGAGGCGCACTTCGGCATCACCGGCGGGCACATCCACCACATGGACAACACCGTGTCGTTCACCGACCGGATGCCGTACGCCACCGGGCTGCCCGGCCTGTACGCGGGCAGCGCCGGCTGTCACCCGGCGGGCAGTGTGATCGGCGCCGCCGGGCACAACGCCGCCCGGCGGATCCTCACCGACCTGGGGCGCGGCGGACGTTAGGCGCGCCGGTCCCCAGGCCCCCGGCGCCAGGCAGGCGCTAGGCCTGCGCCGCCGGCTCGCCGGCCGGGGTCTGGGACTCCGCCGGTGCCGGGGTGCCGGCCCGGCGGGCCCGGATCTCGTGCCCGACGCTGGTCAGACACCGCCCGCTGGTCAGGTCGAACCGCCAGCCGTGCAGCTGGCAGGTGAGCTGGTCGCCGTCGATGATGCCGAACCGGGTCAGGTCGGCCTTCAGGTGCGGGCAGCGGCGCTGCACGATCCAGTCACCGATCTTGACGTCCTCGGCGTCCGGGCGTTGCTCGGCGTACCAGCCCTCGGCGTACTGCAGCCGCTCCGTGGACAGGCACTTGAAGAAGGCGTAGACGAACTCGTTGTACTGGCCGATCCGCGCGGCGGAGAACCGGCAGGACAGGAAGAGCGAGTTGACCCAGTCGACCTCGCCGGTGTGCAGCAGGTGCTCCACCAGGGCCCGGTCGGTGCGGAACCGGTAGCGGACCTTCTCGTCGGCGTACGGCCGCACCTGCTTGCCGGGGAAGTCCACCACGATCGACTCGACCGACTCGCCGTCGTAGTCGACCAGGTCGAACCGGACCGGGCCGCCGACCCCTTTGGCCAGGTAGACCGACTCCTCCAGCAACGGCTCGATACGACGTTTCATCTCGCCCAGTACGTCGATCTCCGGGTGCCGCCAGGAGGCCTTCTCGGCCTCGATGACCGGGCGCTTGCGCTCCCGCATCTCGACCAGGTGGGCCTGCTTGTTGGCGAAGAACTCGTCGACCGGCTGCGGGTGCGTGGTGCGGCAGTCGTCGGCGGTGACCTCGGCGACCGAACCGGGCAGCAGCACCACTCCGTTGGTGCCGCCGACCTTGGCGTACTCGGACAGGAAGACCTGCTGGTCGGGGAAGATGTTGCCCTCGTCGCCGTGGATGTCGTTGAACTGCCACAGCGCGTCGTCGAGGAAGCAGGGCGGCCCGGCGATCGGGAAGACGTACGACGCCTTCAGATCGTCGATGTACCGCC
Organism: Solwaraspora sp. WMMD792; assembly: GCF_029626105.1. Classification (NCBI taxonomy): domain Bacteria; kingdom Bacillati; phylum Actinomycetota; class Actinomycetes; order Micromonosporales; family Micromonosporaceae; genus Solwaraspora; species Solwaraspora sp. WMMD792. The sequence goes on along the minus strand of NZ_JARUBH010000009.1, from coordinate 806,813 downwards.
AGGTGCGATCGAACTGGCGCTCCCGTTTCTGCTTGCCGAACGCGGTCTTGGCGTTGGTGGGCAGCTCGTAGACCATCGGGTACCAGATGGCGCCGGAGAACTGCAGCAGGTGGGCGTGCACGTGGCCGAGCGCGGCGAAGACCGACAGATCGGTGGGACGGGCGTCGTTCTGGTTGAGCAGGCGGATGCCGTCGTGTTCGACCCACAACGACGAGTCACCGATCGGGCCGTCGGTCGGGCTGGTCAACGCCTGGATCATGACGTTGAGGCCGCCGTCCAGCTCGACCACCTCGTTGGTCTTCGTCCGCAGGAAGCTGGTGAAGCCGAGCTCACGCAGCTCGTTCTCCAGCTCCGAGGTGGGGTACTCGGGCAGCAGCACGGTCGCCTTTTTCGACACGAAGCGCTTGAGGTGGGCCGCGTCGAAGTGGTCCCGGTGCAGGTGGGAGACGTACAGATAGTCGACCTGTCCGAGGGATTCCCAGTCCAGCTGGGAGTTGTCCGGAAAGGGAAACCATGAGGCGAAGTAGGCCGGGTTGACCCAAGGGTCGCACAGGATGCTGCCCGCAGCCGTGTCGATCCGCATACTGGCGTGCCCGGTTCCCGTCAGTCGCACCGTACAGACCCCCTCGGTCACAAGCGATGTGTACGCCGGAAACGCTACCGGAGGCAGCAGTCGCCCCGGCTGGCGACGTCCGGATCCGCTGGCTCCCGGCGCTGCCTGCCCGGATCCCACGGCGGGGTCGCGATGCCGCGCCCGCCGGCACCATGCCAGACTGGGCGGGATCCATGCGAGTGACCGGGCTCCGTTCATCGGAACGGGCCGGTTCGAGAAGGAGGACCAGCCGTGGCCGGAACCGAGCCGGTGACCTCACCCGACCAGCACAAGCCGGGCCATCGCAAGTTGGGGCGGATCGGTGCTGTCGTTTCGGCGTTGGTGTTGCTCGCCATGCTGATCGGCAACCATGAGGGCCGCGTCGAGGACATCTGGCTGATCGGCCTGGCCGTTGGACTGCTGGCCATCGTCGTCGGCGACGCCGTACTACGACGCAACGGCTTGCGTTCCTGACCGGGCCCGGGCCGCACCGCTGGCGCTGATCCGGCCGGGGCGGCCGCAGCCGGCGGTCACCGGCCGCGCTGCAGGATGTCCTGTACCTCCTTCAGCGCGGCGTCGACCTCGGCCTCGAAGTAGCCGCCGGTGACCAGCCCGAACTGCACCGTGTCGAGTTCCGCCGTGTCCACCGGCATCGGTCCCCGGCCGGCCATCGCGGTAAGGAGTTCCTCGAACAGCCGGTCCACCTGTGCCGGGTCGTAACCGCTGCCGAACCGGCGGACCTGGAAGGTCCGCCGGATCTGGTCCACCCGCTGCAGACTGCCACCGCCGGACGGTCCCGCCGGTCCGCCCGGCAGGTGGCCGGGGCTGCCCAGCCCACCCGGGTAGCCGGCGACGCCGGGCTGACCCGGCATCGCCGGGTGGCCGCCCGTCATGCCCTGGTGGCCACCGCCGGGAGGGCCGCCCATGCCGGGGTGGCCGCCAGCCATCCCAGGGTGGCCGCCGGGGGAACCACCCATGCCGGGATGGCCGGGGTGTCCGCCCGCCGGCGGACCGGACGGGCCAGATCGCCGATCCGGGAAGTAGATCTCGGCCGTCATGTCGGCCTTGCCGTGCCGGCCCTGCTCGAAGCCGTCGAACCGACCGTCCGGGCCAGGGCCGAAGCCGCGGTGAGGCCCGCCCGGAGCCGGGACCGGCGGGCCGCCTGCCGGAGCGCCCGGCGGGTAGCTGCCCCGGGGGTCCTCGTAGCGGCCGTAACTTCCGGTCGGCTGGTCGGCATAGTGGCCGTACGGATCGGGGGCCGGCCCGGGCTGACCGGGCATCGGCCCAGGCTGACCGGGCATCGGCCGCGGCGGCAGCGCGGCGGCGGCCGACGGCACCGGACGGTCGTCACGCATCGGACGATCGTCCCGCCCGGCCGGGGTCAGCCGGTCGGGCCGGCCGGCACGGGTGTCCGCGCCACGACCGGCTGGGCCACGCTCCTCCAGCTCGACGAGCTGTCGTTCCACCCGGTCCAGGTGCAGGTCGACCTGCCATTCGTCGTAGCCGTTGAACCGGACTCTGAATACGACATCGTGCACTTCCTGTGCGGAAACCGGTGACCCCACCGGCTCGCCGGCGAGTGTGGCCTCGACACGGTCGAGGAAGGCATCCACTTCGTCGACCTTGTAGCCCCGACGAAGCGCCCGGCGCCGGAAGCGCTGTCCCTGACTCGCCACTACGTCTCCTGATTCACTCGCTGATCACACCGGTAGCTCATGACGCCGTCTCAGCGGCCGCGAGCTGCCCGCATGCTCCGTCGATCTCCCGGCCCCGGGTGTCGCGGACGGTCACCGCGACACCGGCTGTACGCAGCCGACGAACGAATTCCCGCTCGACCGGCTTGGGACTGGCGTCCCAACGACTGCCCGGAGTCGGATTGAGCGGAATGAGATTCACATGGGCCATGCGACCAGCCAGCAATCGACCCAGCAGATCGGCTCGCCATGGCTGGTCGTTCACATCCCGGATCATCGCGTACTCGATGGACACCCGCCGGCCCGTACGGTCCGCGTATTCCCACGCGGCGTCCAGGACTTCGGCGACCTTCCACCGTTGGTTGACTGGCACGAGTTCGTCGCGCAGATCATCATCGGGCGCATGCAACGACAGCGCAAGAGTCACCGATAGGTCTTCCCCGGCGAGACGGCGCATCGCCGGCACCAGTCCGACGGTCGAGACGGTCACATGCCGCTGCGACAGGCCCAGCCCTTCCGGTGGTGGCGCGCAGAGCCGGCGGACGGCAGCGATCACCCGGCCGTAGTTGGCCAACGGTTCGCCCATCCCCATGAAGACGACGTGCGACAGCCGGGGCGGTGACCCGGTGACGCCACCCGCCGCGGCCACTCCCGCGAGGTGGACGACCTGGTCGACGATCTCCGCGGTGGACAGGTTTCGGGTCAGCCCGGCCTGACCGGTGGCACAGAACGGACAGGCCATCCCGCACCCGGCCTGGCTGGACACGCAGACGGTCACCCGGTCCGGGTAACCCATCAACACGCTCTCCACCAGGGCCCCGTCGTGCAACCGCCAGAGCGCCTTGCGGGTGGCACCGCTGTCACACGCGTCCTCGCGCACCGGAGTGAGCAGGGTCGGCAACAGCCGCTCGGCGACCCCGGCCCGGACGGCGGCCGGCAGATCCGTCATCGCCTGCGGGTCCCGGGTCAGCCGGCCGAAGTAGTGCGTCGAGACCTGCTTCGCCCGGTACGCGGGCTGGCCGAGCCCGGCCAGCAACGTCTGCCGCTGGCCGAGATCGAGATCGGCCAGGTGCTGGGGCGGCAGGGCGGGGCGACCGTCGGACGCGGCGGTCACCGGACGACTCGGGGTCAGCGGCAGGCTTCTCATGGCAGGACCAGTCTCCCACGATCCCGCCGTGGCCGGCTCGCCACGGTGGGCGGATCGACCGGCCACCCCCTTCTGAACGACCGTTCAGCCGGCCAACGCGATCAGCGACAGCACGAGGTAGGAGACCGGCAACGCGAACAGGATCGAGTCGAGCCGGTCCATCAGCCCGCCGTGTCCGGGTAGCAGGTTGCTCATGTCCTTGACCCCGAGATCCCGCTTGAGCATGGACTCGCCGAGGTCCCCCAGCACAGCCGCGACCGACACCGCCACGCCGAACAGCGCCCCCCACAGCGGCATGACGTCGAGCAGCAGAAAGAGCAGCACCGCGCTGCCGATCCCGGCGGCGGCCACCGATCCGGCGAAGCCTTCCCAGGACTTCTTCGGGCTGATCGTCGGTGCCATCCGGTGCCTGCCGTAGAAGACGCCAGCGGCATAGCCACCGGTATCGGAGAGGATCACCGCAGCCAGGGTGACCAGAATCTGCAGGTCGCCGTCCGGCCGACTGGCCAGCAACGCGGCGAAACCACCCAGAAACGGAACGTAGACCGCGATCAGCGTGGCCGTGGCCGCGTCCCGCTGATACCCGGACGGTCCGTCGCCCAGCCGCCAGATCAGCATCGCCAGGACCGTCACCAGCAGCCCGAGCGCCAGAGCATCCGGGCCGATCCGCCAGGCCAGCACGGACATCAGTGCGCCGCCGGCGAGCAACGGGGTCGTCGGCGGGCGGGCGCCGCTGGTGCGCACCGCTCGGATCATCTCCCAGGTGCCCAGGCTGACGGCGGCCAGTAGGACGACCAGGAAGGCTGGCCGCCACAGGAACAACGAACCGAGCACCACGACGACCAGCCCGAGGCCGACGCCGATGGCGGCCGGCAGATTTCGACCGGCCGACGGCCGACGGTCGGCGGCCGGCGACGCGTTCCCGGCCTCGCCGGGCGGATCCTGACCGGCCCGACGAGAGCCGATCGGCTCCGGCAGCGGCTGATCCGGGTCGGAGCGCTCGGTCGCCGGCCGGGCCGGACCGGACCGGCCGGATCGACGGCGTCGCGCGCCGGCCCGCCGACGCGCTGCCGAGCTGTCGGGCCCGGCCTGCGGGTCCGGGTCCGTCGACGGCTCTGCCTGCTCGCCGTCCCGGTACCCGGTCGACCAGTGACCGCTGCCGTGACCGTTGCCGGTCGGCGCGCCGGCCGGGGGCAGACCGCCGTTGCCGAGGCGGGAACCGGCGTACGGGAATTCCCCGGTACCGGTGTACGGCCCGGTGGGAACGGGACCGCCATGGGCCGTACCCCCGTACGCGGCGCCACCGTAACCGGCGGTGCCGTAACCGGCGCCGGGCACTCCGTTCGGGCCGCCGTACGGCTGGGACCGCTCGGCCAGCGGGTGGCCGTTACGGGTCTCCGGAGCTGACGGCTCGGGCGCGGCGCCGGGGTGCCGCGCCCTCGTTCGAGCGTCCGGTTGATCGCCGCCAGCGGTCTCGGGGTAGGACATCAGACCTCGAGCAGCTCGGTTTCCTTGTGTTTGACCAGATCGTCAACGCTGGACACGTACCGGTGAGTGAGATCGTCCAGTTCCTTCTCGGCCCGGCGTCCCTCGTCCTCGCCGGCCTCGCCGTCCTTGACGATGCGGTCGAGTTCTTCCTTGGCCTTGCGACGGACGTTGCGGATGGCGACCTTGGCGTCCTCGCCCTTGCCGCGCGCCACCTTGATCATCTCTCGCCGGCGGTCCTCGGTCATCTGCGGCAGCAGGATCCGGAGCTGGGTCCCCTCGTTGTTGGGGTTGACTCCGAGGTCCGAGTCGCGGATCGCCTTCTCCATCGCGGCGAGCTGCGACATGTCGTACGGCTTGACGATGGCCATCCGCGGCTCGGGCACCCCGACGGATGCCATCTGGGTGATCGGCGTCGGGGTCCCGTAGTAGTCGAGCACGATGCGGGAGAACATCGCCGGAGTGGCCCGACCGGTCCTGATCGCGCCCAGCTCCTCCTTGGCGTGCTCGACGGCGCGCTCCATCTTCTCCTCTGCTTCGAGCAGAGTCTCCTCGATCACCTGTTCCGTCGCCTCCTTCTGATGGTCCGGTGTCCCTGCTGGCACCTGCCGATACGGATCCGCCGTGCGCGGCCCGGACCGGTCAGGTCGTGATCAAGGTACCGATGCGCTCGCCGGCGACCGCGCGCACGATCGTGTCGTCGCCCTGCGCCCCGAAGACCAACATCGGCAGGTCGTTGTCCATGCAGAGGCTGAACGCGGCGGCGTCGGCGACCCGCAGCCCGCGCCGCAGCGCCTCGGCGAAGGTCACCGTGTCGAGCTTGCTGGCGGTCGGGTCGGTCCGTGGATCGGCGGTGTACACCCCGTCCACGCCGTTCTTGCTCATCAGCACCACGTCGGCGTGGATCTCCAGGGCACGCTGCGCCGAGACGGTGTCGGTGGAGAAGTACGGCATACCGGCACCCGCGCCGAAGATCACCACGCGGCCCTTTTCCAGGTGCCGGATCGCACGCAGCGGGATGTACGGCTCCGCGACCTGGGCCATCGTGATGGCGCTCTGCACCCGGGTCTCGACGCCTTCCTTCTCCAGGAAGTCCTGCAGGGCCAGGCAGTTCATCACGGTGCCCAGCATGCCCATGTAGTCGGCCCGGGCCCGGTCCATGCCGCGCTTCTGCAGCTCGGCACCGCGGAAGAAGTTACCGCCGCCGACCACCACCGAAACCTGGACCCCGAGCCGGGAGACAGTCGCGATCTGCCGGGCGATGTCCTGCACCACATCCGGATCGACGCCGATCGCTCCACCGCCGAATACCTCACCGGACAGTTTCAGCACCACCCGCCGGGACCGCCCGGGTGGGGGCGCGGTCGGGTCGTCCGCCGCCAGCGTGTGTCCACTCATTACCTGCGTCATCCGACCCGCCCTTCGCTAGCTGCCCTCAGCGCCGCCGTACTCACCCTCGTGCCCACACTACGGAACGAGGAGGCCGTGGTGCCTGTCACGTACACCAACGGCCTCCTCTGTCGATCGATCGTCTCGATCCTCACCGGGGACCTGTCTGCGTCGGCCGCCGACCGGCCGACGCGCCGGACACCCGGCCCGGACCGGGTCAGGCCTGGCCGACCTCGAACCGGACGAACCCGGTCACGTCGATGCCGGCCTCGGCCAGCACCTTCTTGACCGTCTTCTTGTTGTCCGCCACCGAGGCCTGCTCCAGCAGGACGAAGTCCTTGAAGAAGGCGTTCACCCGGCCCTCGATGATCTTGGGCATGGCCGCCTCCGGCTTGCCCTCCTCGCGGGCCGTCTGCTCGGCGATCCGGCGCTCCGACTCGACCGTCTCCGCCGGCACCTCCTCACGGGTGAGGAAGCGCGGCCGCATCGCGGCGATCTGCATCGCCACACCGCGGGCGTCGGCGTCGGCCGCCTCGTCCTCCTTGCCGGAGTACGCCACCAGGACGCCTACCTGCGGCGGCAGGTCCTGCGCCTTGCGGTGCAGATAGACCGTGACGGTGCCGTCGAGCCGGGCGAACCGGTTGAGCACCAGCTTCTCGCCGATCTTGGCGGACTGCTCCTGGACCGCGTCGGCGACCGGCCGGCCGTCCGGCAGGGTGGAGCCGAGCAGCGCCTCCGCGTCGGTGGCCTTGATCTGCTCGCCGTGCTCGACCAGCAACTGCGCGAAATCGATGAAGTCGGTGTTCTTCGCGACGAAGTCGGTCTCGCAGTTGAGCTCCAGCAGCGCCGACCCGGCGTGGGCCACCAGGCCGTTCGCGGCGGTGCGGCCGGCCCGCTTGCCGACGTCCTTGGCACCCTTGATCCGCAGGATCTCGACGGCCTTGTCGAAGTCGCCTTCGGCCTCCTGCAGCGCCTTCTTGCAGTCCATCATGCCGGCGCCGGTGAGGTCGCGGAGCTTCTTGACGTCCGCGGCGGTGAAGTTGGACATGACTCTCTCTTCAGTCTCGTCAGACGGCTTGGGTGGTCGTCATTCCGCAGCGGCGGCAGCGGGCTCGTTTTCCTTGCCGGCCGAGGGCTCGTTCTCCTTGTTGGCCGGCCCCTCGAGCAGCTCGCGCTCCCACTCGGGCAGCGGCTCGTCGGTGGCGACGGCGCCCGGCTCCGGCTTCTCCTCGGCACCGCGCGACTTGCCGGAACGGGCGATCAGACCATCCGCCACGGCGGCCGCGACGACCCGGGTGAGCAGCTCAGCGGAGCGGATCGCGTCGTCGTTGCCCGGGATCGGGAAATCGACCTCGTCCGGGTCGCAGTTGGTGTCGAGCACCGCAATCACCGGAATGCCCAGCTTGCGGGCCTCGTCGACGGCGATGTGCTCCTTCTTGGTGTCGACGACCCAGATCGCCGCCGGCACCTTCTGCATGTCCCGCAGGCCGCCAAGCGTACGGCTGAGCTTGTCCTTCTCCCGGGACAGCTGCAGGGTCTCCTTCTTGGTGTAGCCCTGCGCGGTGCCGGTCAGGTCCAGCGCCTCCAGCTCCTTCATCCGCTGCAGTCGCTTGTACACCGTCTGGAAGTTGGTCAGCATGCCGCCGAGCCAGCGGTGGTTGACGTACGGCTGACCGACCCGGGTCGCCTGCTCGGCGATGGCCTCCTGCGCCTGCTTCTTGGTCCCGACGAACAGGATGTTGCCCCCGTCGGCCACCGTGTCACGGACAAAGGTGTACGCCTTCTCGATGTAGTCGAGGGTCTGGCGCAGGTCGATGATGTAAATGCCGTTACGCTCAGTGAAGATGAACCGCTTCATCTTCGGGTTCCAGCGCCGGGTCTGGTGCCCGAAGTGCACACCGCTCTCCAGCAGCTGACGCATGGTCACCACGGCCATGGTGTCTTCTCCCTGTATGTCCCTGGTTGTCACGCCGGCCGGCGGCCGGGCGTCCTGGCGCCCGGTCGGCGGTCATGGTGGGCCTGAGTGATCAGGACCAGGGGACCGTCGCCCCCACGGCTGTCGCCGGGGAGAAGGGCGCGCGAGGTCGACCGCGCGAGGCGGTCGCCGGTTGTCAAGTGTACGCCCTGCGCCGGGTCGCGACCCGGCCAGCCCGCATGGTTCAGCCCGCGAGTCCGGCCACCACGAACAGCAGCAGGCCGACCAGCAGATGCGCGGTCGGCGGACGCAGCCACGCCTCGACCGGGGAACCCACCTTGGTCGCCCCGGTGGCCAGCGCGTAGAGACCGATACCGAACGCGGGCAGTCCGATCATCAGCGCCGTACCGGCGACCACCGCGCCGACCTCGGCCGGATCGGCCAGCGCTCCGTCCAGCAACAGCCGCAACGCCGGCACCTCGAAGATCATCACCAGGACGGCGAACAGGATCCCCAGCGCAGGACGTCGACTGCGGTACACCCCGTCGCTGACGACGCTGCCCACCGGTGCCCGCCGGCCGCCGTACTCCCCCATCGACGGCGGATCACCGGCCGGACGGGGGGTGACCGGCGGCATGAGCCCGGTGGGAATGTCGACCGAACTGGCCGACTCGTCCGGCCGCGCCTGGTCGGACCGCCGACCGGACTCGGACCGCCGGCCGGCATCGACCGCCGGACCCGGCTCCGGCCGGGGCTCCGGGGTCGCAAACGGTGGACCGCTCGCCGGCCCGGGAGGTGCCGACGACGGCGGAGCGAACGGCGGTGCCGACGACGGCGAAGCAAACGGCGGTGCCGACGCCGGAGCCCCGTACGGCGGTGCCGACGCCGGTTCCGGCGCCGCGCGCCGCCGGCCACCTTCCGTCGTATCCGCCCGGGCTGCCCGGGCGGCCCGCAGTTCACCGGTACCGTCGCCACTGGCGTACCGGCTGGTGCCGCCGAACGGGTCGTCACCGAACCGGTCGCTGCTCGACTCGGTGGATTGCCAGGACGGATCGACGTAGGTGCGCTCGGAGTACCACCGGGGATCGGGGTCGTCCGGATAGTTTCGGTTCGGGTCCACGGACAGGGACCGTATGTCACCGCAACCGCCGCCGCCACTCGGGTCCGCTCCACCGACGTCTCGGGCGATCTTGTACCGGTGCTGGTCAGACCGGCGCTAGCAGGTCGGCGGCCGGTGCCGTCGCGGCGTCCACAGCAAGCCCGCCGTCCACAACCACGGCGTACCGCACCGGGCATGTGCCAGCACCGCCGGGCACGTTGCCGGACATGACCAACATCAGGCAGGCCGTCGGCGCCTACGGCGAACGCTGTGCGGTACGGCACCTCGTTGACGCCGGGCTCATCGTCGTCGAACGCAACTGGCGCTGCGCCGTCGGCGAGATCGACATCATCGCCCGGCACGCCGACACCATCGTGTTCTGCGAAGTGAAGACCCGACGCAGTGGCCGCTACGGCGCGCCGGAGGAAGCGGTCACCGCGGCCAAGGCCCGGCGGATCCGCCGGCTGGCCGCCGGCTGGCTGGCCGCCAACCCGGGACATCGCCGGCGGCCGGTGCGATTCGATCTGATCTGCGTGACCGTCGGTCGGTCCGGCGCGGCCCAGGTCCGGCACCTGACGGCGGCCTTCTGACCACTGTCGCCCGACCCGTCAGCGCCGCCCGGCAGCCGCCGCCTAGCACCTGGCGTCAACCGGTCGCCGCGTTGTCCACAGCGGGACCTTCGTCCACAGGCGCGCCCCGGCCCGGCCCGGCGGCCCGGGTCGCGGACAGCCACCGTCGTGCCATGAGAAACGACATCCACCGCCCGCCGCGCGCCGACGACCGACCACCACCATCCACGGAGGATGGCCGACCGCTGGAGACCGGACGATGAGCTACGCGAAGGTGCTCTGCGTCGGCCTGGTCGGCGTCACCGGGCATCTCGTGGAGGTGGAGGCCGACCTCGCCGCCGGGCTCCCGGCAGTGATCATCTCGGGGTTGCCGGACACCACCCTGCACGAGGCACGGGACCGGGTGCGCGCCGCGATCGTCAATTCCGGGCAGCACTGGCCGAACCGGCGGATCACCGTCAACCTGCTACCGGCGACGCTGCCCAAGGTCGGTTCTGGGTTCGACCTCGCAGTGGCCACCGCGTTGCTCGGCGGCACCGGAGAGCTGCCGCTCGCCCCGGTCGACGGGGTGGCGCTGCTCGGCGAGTTGGGCCTGGACGGCACCGTACGACCGGTGCGCGGGCTGCTCCCCATGGTGGTGGCGGCGGCCCGGGCCGGGGTGACCCAGGTGGTGGTGCCGGCCGCCAACGCGGCCGAGGCGGCGGTGGTGCCGGGGGTGCGGGTCAAGGCCGTCGACACGCTGCACCGGCTGATCTCGTTCATCCGCGGCGCCGACGAGCTGCTCGATCCCCCGCCACCGAAGCCAGGAGCCGTCCAGGCCGGCCCGGACCTCGCCGACGTCGCCGGGCAGGCGTTCGGCAAGCGGGCCCTGGAGATCGCCGCCGCCGGCGGCCACCACCTGGCGCTGATCGGGCCGCCCGGTGCCGGCAAGACCATGCTGGCGGAACGGCTCCCCGGTCTGCTGCCGCCGTTGGACGACCCGGCGGCGCTGGAGGTCTCCGCGCTGCACTCGATCGCCGGAGTGCTGCCACCGGGCAGCGCGCTGCTACGCCGACCACCGTTCCAGGCCCCGCACCACTCGGCGACCGTCGCATCGCTGGTCGGCGGCGGTTCCGGGCTGGCCCGCCCCGGCGCGGTCTCACTGGCCCACCACGGCGTGCTGTTCCTCGACGAGGCACCCGAGTTCCACAGCCGGGTGCTGGATTCGTTGCGGCAGCCGCTGGAGAAGGGGCGGGTGCTGATCACCCGCGCCCTGGGGGTCACCGAGTACCCCGCCCGGTGCCAGCTCGTGCTCGCGGCCAATCCGTGCCCATGCGCCCGGCCGGCGGGCGATCAGTTCTGCGAGTGCCCGCCCGTGGTACGGCGCCGCTACCGTAGCCGGCTGTCCGGTCCCCTGATGGATCGCATCGACCTGCAGGTGAGCCTCACCGCGCTGCGGGCCGTGGACCTGATGACGAACCAGACGCCGGCGGAACCGACCGCGACGGTGGCCGCCCGGGTGGCCGCCGCCCGCGAGGCCGCCCGGCAGCGCTGGGCCGGCCAGGGCTGGCGGACCAACTCGGTGGTCCCCGGACCCGCGTTGCGACGCCCGCCGTGGCGGCTGCCCGCCGGTGAGACCGCCGCACTGCGGCGGCGGCTGGACGTCGGGGCGATCTCCGCCCGGGGCTTCGACCGCATTCTGCGACTCGCCTGGTCAATCGCGGACCTGGACGGACGGTCCCGGCCGGACTCGGCCGACATCGACGAAGCCATCCAGCTGCGGACGGGCGAGCTGTGATGCCGGGCACCGAACCGGCCGGCAGCCGGCTGGCCCGGATCGCGTTGACCTGGCTCGCCGAGCCCGGAAACGAAGCCGTTCACCGGCTCGTGGCGGCGGTCGGCCCGGTCGAGGCGCTGGCCCGGCTACGCGGCGGGCGGAGTCCGGACGACCCGACCCGGACGGCGAGCTCCGCGCGGCTGGCGACCGCCGATCCGCTGCAGGTGGCCGCCGCCGCTCTCGACCGGGCGGCGCGGGTCGGCGCCCGGCTGGTGACGCCGGAGGATCCGGACTGGCCGCGCCAGGTCGAGGACCTGACCCGGCTGGCCCGTCGCCCCGACGGCGGGTCGGGCGGTGCCGGTTCCGGAGGTTCCCGGGGCGGCGCGCCACCGCTGGCCATGTGGATCCGTGGGCCGTGGCCGCTCGCCGAGGCGCTGGCCCGGTCGGTCGCCGTGGTCGGTTCCCGGGCACCCAGCGAGTACGGACGCCACGTCAGCATGGAGTTCGGGCACGGCCTTGCCGAGCAGGGTTGGACGATCGCCTCCGGTGGTGCGTACGGCATCGACGCCTGCGCCCATCGCGGTGCGCTCGCCGCTGGCGGCTGCACGGTAGCGGTGTTGGCCTGCGGGATCGACCGGCCGTACCCCGCCGGGAACACCGCGATGTTCGACCAGATCGCCGAGTCCGGGCTGCTGGTCAGTGAGTGGCTGCCCGGCGCCGAGCCGCTGCGGCACCGGTTCCTCACCCGCAACCGGTTGATCGCCGCCGCGACGGCCGGGACCGTGCTGGTCGAGGCCGGTGCCCGTAGCGGGGCCGCCCAGACGGTCCGGCGCGCGTTGGCCCTGGGCCGGGCGACCATGGTGGTGCCCGGGCCGATCACCTCCGCCGTGTCAGTCGGCTGTCACGAGATTCTGCGCGACCACCCGCAGGCCCGGCTCGTCGCCGGGGTCGCCCACGTGCAGGAGGAGATCGGCCGGATCGGTATCGACCTCGCACCACCACCACGCGGGCCCGAGCGTCCCCGTGACTCGCTCGACCCCCAGGCGGCGCGGGTCCTGGAAGCGGTTCCCGGACGCGGCTCGGTCGACCTGGACGAGCTGGCCGGCCGGGCCGGCGTCGACATTCGCACCGCGATGCGTACGGTCTCCGCTCTGCAGGCCCGAGGCCTGCTCACCGGCGCGGACGGGCGCTACCGGTTGCCGCCCCGGTCCGCCACCGGGGTCGGCCGGCGTGGCGGCTTGACCGATCGGGCCGCCGGGCCGACGGTCGGGGAATGAGCGACGACGGCAGCCGGGGCACCGCCGCGCGGCACGCCGGGTTGCCGTCCGGCCTGCGCGACGCCGTGGACGCCTTCGCGCGGCACCTCGCCCTGGTCGACAACCGTTCGGCCCACACCGTACGGGCGTACGTCGGTGACGTCGTGTCGCTGCTCGACCACGCCGCCCGGATGGGGGTCCACTCCCCCGCCGGACTCGACATCACGGTGTTGCGCAGCTGGCTGGCCCGGCAACGGACGTTCGGCGCCGCCCGCGCCACGCTGGCTCGGCGGGCGGCGGCCGCCCGCGCATTCAGCGGCTGGGCGCACCGCAGCGGGTTGACCAGCGCCGATCCCGGTGCGGCCCTGGCCAGCCCTCGACCGCACCGGACGCTGCCGGCGGTGCTGCGCGTCGAGCAGGCCGCACAGCTGATGCCGGACGGCGACGGCACCGACTCGGAAGCTCAGCCGGCCGGGGAACAGACCCGGGAACCGACCGGCACCGGTCCGGACGAACCGCTGCGGCTGCGCGACCGGCTGGTCCTGGAGCTGCTGTACGCGACCGGGGTCCGGGTGAGCGAACTCTGCGGGCTCGACCTCGCCGACCTCGACCCGGGCCGACGGGTACTCCGGGTGCTGGGCAAGGGCGGCCGGGAGCGGACCGTGCCGTACGGGGTGCCGGCCGGGGCGGCGATCCACGACTGGCTGGCCCGGGGGCGACCGGCGCTCGCGTCGCCCCGCTCCGGCGAGGCGCTCCTGCTCGGCGCGAAGGGCGGCCGGCTCCAGGCCACGGTGGTCCGCCGGATCGTCGCCGCAGCTGCCCGCGACGCGGGCGTACCCCGCGTCACCCCGCACGGGCTGCGCCACTCGGCGGCCACCCACCTGCTGGAGGGTGGCGCCGACCTGCGGTCGGTCCAGGAGTTGCTCGGGCACGCCTCGCTGGCCAGCACCCAGCTCTACACCCACGTGTCGGTGGAGCGGTTGCGGGCGGCGTACCGGCAGGCACATCCGCGGGCCTGAGGCTGCCGGCCGGCCCGGCGGACGGGCCGCGCACCCGGAGCGTTCCGGGGCGGCGGCTCGCCTAAAATGTGCCGTTGACATCTCCCCCTGCTGAAGCAGGGAGATTCGACCCTCACGGGTCGAGTTTTCTGCTTCGCCGACCACAGCCGACCCGAATCAACGGCAAGGGACGGAGTACCGCCCATCGGTCTTACACAGTCTCCACAGACGTCACTTCCCACCAGCCCGGCGGTAGGCCCGACCGGCTTGGTCGTCACCGGAAGGGCAACGTCACGTTAGCACACCTGTCCGCACGCCGGATGTCCCGGTGCGCGGGTACTGGACGTCGATCCGCCCCGGCGGCGAATCGACTTTCCCTGTCCTGCTCCGCAGGAGTCCGTTTCCTCCCCGGCCGCAACGCCGGAGTATCCACGGAAGGCATCTGATGAGCGGCGGCCTGGTCCCACCCGAACCGCTACCCGGCGCACGGATGCTGTTCTCCCTCGACCCGGCGGTCACCCACCTCAACCACGGCGCGTTCGGCGCGGTCCCAGTCTCGGTACAGCGGGTGCAGCAGCGGCTACGCGACGAGATGGAGGCCGACCCGCAGCGGTTCTTCACCCAGGGTCTGCTGGATCGGATCGGCCACACCCGCCGCCATCTGGCCGCTTTCCTCGGTGCCGACCCGGAAGGCGCCGCACTGGTCGACAACGTCACCGTCGCCGCCGCGACGGTGCTGCAGACGCTGCGTCTGGGCAGCGGCGACGAGGTGCTGTTGACCGACCACGGGTACGGCGCGGTCGCGCTCTCGGTCGAGCGGGAGTGCCGGCGTACTGGCGCGACAGTACGCGTCGTAGCGGTGCCCCTGGGGGCACCGGCCGAGGAGGTCGTCGAGCGGTTGCGCGCCGCGCTCCGGCCGGGCCGGACCCGGCTGCTGGTGGTCGACCAGGTCACCTCGCCGACCGCGCAGGTGTTCCCGGTCGCCGAGATGGTCACGGTGGCCCGTGACGCCGGCGTACCGGTCCTGGTCGACGCCGCCCACGTCCCGGGGATGCTGGCGGTCGAGGTCGACCGGATCGGCGCCGACTTCTGGGTGGGCAACCTGCACAAGTGGGCGTTCGCGCCGCGCGGCACGGCGCTGCTGGCGGTCGCGCCCCGGTGGCGGGAACGGCTTGAGCCGCTGGGGGTCTCCTGGGAGCAGGAATCCGGGTTCCCGTCGCGGGTGGAGTGGCAGGGCACCCGCGACTACACCGCGTGGCTGGCTGCGCCGGCTGGCCTGTACGCGTTGCGCAGCCTCGGCCTGGACCGGGTCCGAGCGCACAACGCCGCACTGGTCGGTTACGGCCAGCGGACCATCGCCGACGCGCTAGGGGTCCCGCCGCAGCGGCTGCCGGTACCCGATCCGCACCGACCGGAGTCGGCCCAGCTGGCCATGCGGCTGGTCCCGCTACCGGCCGGCGTGGCCGACAGCGCTGTCGCAGCGGCCACGCTGCGTCGTCGGATCGCCGACGACCTGGCCACTGAGGTGTCGGTCGCCTGGTGGTCCGATCGGGCGTGGTTGCGAATCTGCGCTCAGGTCTACAACCGGGCAGCGGACTACGACCGGCTCGCGGAGCTGCTGCCCGCGCTGCTACACCGGGGCGGCTGACCCGAGCGGCAGCAGGCGGACACGTCCGTTGCCGAGCAACAGCAACGGATCGAGGTAGCTGCCGTCCGTCAGCCGCAGGCCCCAGTGCAGGCATGCGTCGGCAGGACAACCCGGATGGCCTTCGGTGACGGCGCCGATCGGACGGCCGGCGCTGACCGCAGTGCCGACGGCGAGCCAGCCGTCCACGGGTTCGTAGGTGGTCCTGAACCCACCCGGGTGACTGATGCTGACCACGCCCCGGTCGACGATCCGACCGGAGTGGCTGACCGTGCCGGCTCCGGCGGCGTACACGGTGGCACCGACGTCAGCGGTGAGATCGACGCCCCGGTGTCCGCGCCCCCAGGGCACCGGGGGCGGGTCGAATCGGCGGCTCAGCGTGACGGCGCCGGCCAGTGGCGGGTGGAAACGCGGGTCTGCGGCTGGGCGCGCGGACCCGGTTGGTTGTGGTCCGGGGGCGGCGACCGACACCGTGGCGGGGACTGCGGGCGCAGTGCTGAACAGGATCGCCGCGACCAGCATCGGCAGGAGCAGGAATCTCATGCCGACAGGCTGGCACCCGACCGGGGTACGGCCTCGACGGGCGGACGACAGGCTGTGGATGCTGGTTCAAGCTGTGGAAAACGGAATTTCGCCGCAGTCGATCTGCTATGGACCGGCCATTGAAGTCAGCCGCTGAACCCGGAATCTGCCGGTAGTGAGATTTCCGGCTTGTCCAACTCTTCCACATTTACATCCTTGAACGTCATTACTCTGACGTTCTTCACGAAACGGGCAGGACGGTACATGTCCCACACCCAGGCATCGTGCATCTCGACCTCGAAGTACACCTCGCCGTCAGAATTGCGCACGTGCAGGTCGACCTGGTTCGCCAGGTAGAAGCGACGCTCGGTCTCGACGACGTACGAAAACTGGCGGACGATGTCGCGGTACTCCCGGTAGAGCTGCAGCTCCATCTCTGTCTCGTACTTCTCGAGATCCTCGGCGCTCATCGCCATCCGCCTTCCATGACCACATCTTCCCCCAGTAGCGCCGGTTGGCGAAGCTGCTCGTCCAACGCCACGCCGACGGTACCCCGGATGGGGTCCGGACGCCCCATCGGCTCACGGATGCCGATGTCGGCCGAGCCGGCCCCGACCGTCGGGTCGGCTCCCGCGACGTCAGTCCGGCCAGCTTCGGCGACCGGTCGGCGGGAGCGGGGCGGACTCGCGGACCGGCCCGAGGCGGCTGCCACGTTGACGTACGAGAACCGGTGCTCGACACACGGCCCCTGCCGACTCAACGCGGCCTGATGCTCGGCGGTGGCGTAGCCCTTGTGCTCGGCGAAGCCGTAACCCGGGAACCGCCCGTCGAGCTCGACCATCAGCCGGTCCCGAGTGACCTTCGCGAGCACGCTGGCCGCCGCCACGCAAGCCGCCACCCGGTCGCCCTTCCACACCGCGAGCCCGGGCGCACCGAGCCCGTCAACGCCGAACCCGTCGGTCAACACGTACTCAGGTGCGGGGCTGAGCCCGGCCAGCGCCCGGCGCATCGCGGCGAGATTGCACACGTGCAGGCCCCGACGGTCGATCTCGTCGGCCGAGACGACCACGATCCGGTGGGCGAGTGCCCGGTCACGGACCGAGGCGTAGACCCGCTCCCGCGCCGCCGGGGTGAGCAGCTTCGAATCGGCCAGCCCGTCGATCTCGCCCCGCCGGCCCGGCGCGAGCACCACCGCGGCCGCCACCAGCGGCCCGGCACACGCACCCCGGCCGGCCTCGTCAGCGCCGGCCACGTGGGCGAATCCGCGCCGCCGCAGAGCCTGCTCCAACGCGTAGAGCCCGGCGTCGCGGCGCACCACGGTACGCGGTGGAGTCAGCACGGTTCGGCCTCTCCCGTCAGCCGGCGCAGCAGGGTCGGCAGCTCCGGCGGATAGACCCGTTCCGGGGTGGTCGCGAGCTCACCGACCGGCCACCACCGGTGGGCGTCGATGGTACGGCGTTCGATGTCGTCGAACCCGCTCGTGTCGACCTGCCAGTTGGGCACCCGCAGCAGGAAGAAGTGCTGTTCCTGGCGGTACCACCGGCCGTCGAACGGGAACTCGACGGTTTCCCGCCAGACCGGCGCGCCCAACTCGGTAGGTGTCACGCGCAGGCCGGTCTCCTCGGCCAACTCGCGGACCGCGCCGTCGACCGGGGTCTCGCCGGGCTCCAGTCCACCGCCGGGGGTGAACCAGTACCGGTGTCCGGGACGAGCCGGGTCGTACCCGCGTAGCAGCAACACCCGACCCGCCGAGTCGACGAGCAGGACCCTGGCCGCGTGCCGGTTGCGCGCCGGCTCCGGCGCGCGGTCCACCGTCAGCTCCGCGTCGGTCACCCGACCAGAGTAGGAGAACAAGCCGACCGGCACGACAGGTGGGCCGCAGCCGACCGCACCGCCCGGGTTGGCGTGAACCGACCGGTCACGGTCCCGAACTCGGAACGGTTTCGAACGGCTCCGGCACGGTGAGCCAGGTGGCCCGGTCCAGTGGCCAGAAGACGGTGAACGCTCGGCCGACCACGGCGTCCTCGGAGATGGTCGCGTAGTCGATGTCGCCGCTGCGGTCCCAGTGCTCCAGCGAGTCGCCCGAGGCCGACCGATGGTCGCCCATCACCCAGAGCCGTCCGTCCGGCACGGTGATGTCGAACGGACCGACCGCGGCGGGATCGCTGATCCCGCCCTCGGAGTAGATGTACGGCTCGTCCAGCGGCTGGCCGTTGATGATCAACCGCTCCTCGGCGTCACAGCACTCGACCCGGTCTCCACCGACCCCGATGACCCGCTTGATGAAGTCCTCGCCGTCCGGGTTGCTGCTCCACTCCGGTGGCGCCCGGAACACGACGATCTCGCCGCGCTCGGGCGATCGGAAGTGGTAGACGACCTTGTTGACCAGCACCCGGTCGTTGATGTCGAGGGTGTGCTCCATCGACGGCGACGGGATGTAGAAGGTCTGCAGGACGAACGCCCGGACCAGGACCGCGACGAGGACCGCCACACCCAACAGGATCGGTAGTTCGCGCCAGAAGGAATTGGGCTTCTTCTTCTCGGTCTGCTCGTCGATCACAACCGGAGCCTACGACGTCTGGCTGAGAACAGCGGCACGGAGCGCGAAGCAAAAAGTAGCGGGATCATCACCGGTAGCACGATCACCAGGTCACCGGAGGTCTCCGGAACGTCCGCCGGCTGGTCGACCGCCGCCGGGGTCGGAGCCGTCGGCGGCAGGCTGTCGAAGGTGTCCGGCACGGACAGTCCGTCCCAGCGGTCCTGGGGCCAGACGATCACAAAGGCCCGGCCGATGACGTTGTCGATCGGCACCGGGCCCTGGCAGCGGGAGTCCTGTGAGACCAGTCGATGGTCGCCCATCACGAACAGGTGTCCAGGCTCGACCACGACCTCAGCGAACTGCCGGGATCGGCACTCGCCTGGGCTCGGTGGGACGTCCAGCGGCGAGTCCTCCAGGACGTAGCCGGCCTCGTCCAACGGCTGGTCGTTGACGGTCAGCCGGCCCTGGTCGTCGCAGCAACGAATCCGGTCACCCGGCACGCCGATGACCCGCTTGATGAAGTCTTTCTCACCCGGTCGACCAACCCCGACCAGATCGCCAACGGTGCGGCCGAGTTTGGCGACGAAACCGAGGTCCGGGTCGTCGGTGTGCTCCGGTGCCCAGTCGTTGGTGCCCCGGAAGACGATGACCTCGCCGCGCACCGGATCCCGGACGTCGTAAACAACCTTGTTGACCAACACCCGGTCACCGACCAGCAGCGTGTCCTCCATGGAGCCGGACGGGATGAAGAACGCCTGCAGCAGGAAGGAGCGGATCAACACGGCCAGACAGAAGGCCACCACCAGCAACAGCGGCAACTCCTGCCACAGTGGCATCTGCCGACGCCTGCGCTGCACCATCTGCATGCCGGACCGGCCCGACCGACGCGGGCGTGCCACCGACCGGCCGTCCCGACGGTTGCGCTGCGAGCGCGCGCCCGACGCGCCGCGCCGCTGCCACTGATCCTGGTCTCCTTGTGGATACACGCTACGCATCTCCCCGGTCCCGAGACACGGCGCTACCGCCCACGGCGCCTCTCGTCAGGCGCCACGAGCGGTAGCACAGTTGACTCCCGCCGCCGCGACGATCGCCGCGGACGTAGCGCTCCCCATCGGTCACTACCGCAAGGGTAGTTGGCGAAAGCTCCCAGCGGCAGTCCCGAGATCGGGAACCGGGATCAGCGGGCTCAGCTGACCTGCTTCTCCCGCTTTTCCTTGATCTTGGCGGCCTTGCCACGGAGTTCCCGCAGGTAGTACAGCTTGGCGCGACGGACGTCACCACGGGTCACCATCTCGATCCGGTCGATGGCCGGGCTGTTGACCGGGTAGGTCCGCTCGACTCCGACACCGAAGCTGACCTTGCGGACGGTGAAGGTCTCCCGCAGGCCGGCACCCTGCCTGCGGATCACCACGCCCTGGAAGACCTGCACCCGGGAACGGTTACCTTCGACGACCCGGGCGTGCACCTTGAGCGTGTCACCGGCGCGGAAGTCCGGAAGGTCGGTCCGCTGCGACTGGGCGTCAAGAGCGTCCAGCGTGTTCATCGCTGCATCCTTGGGCTACTCAAGGCGCACCGTCTCGCGGTGCGCGGATGGATGATTCTGATCCCGGGCCGGAACGCTCGACGCCGCAGCATTCGATGCCGCAACGTTCGACGCCTTCCCGCTGGCGGGATCCTCGCAGCCGGACACGCATGCCCGTCTGCGGCAACCCCACTACTCTGCCACATCACCGGCCGGCAGTTGAAATCCGGCCGCCACCAGCAGCGCAATGTCTTTTTTGTCGAGTTTCCCGGCGGGCAGTCCGGCGATCAGATCCGGCCGACGCGACGCCGTACGGAGCAGCGCCTGATCTCGCCGCCATCGGGCGATCCGGCCGTGATCGCCCGATCGTAGTATCTCCGGCACCTCGCGTCCCCGCCACTGCGGCGGCTTGGTGTAGACCGGCCCCTCCAGCAACCCGTCCGAGTGAGACTCCTCGACGAGCGATCCGGCGTTGCCGAGCACTCCGGGAATCAACCGGGTCACCGCCTCCAGGATGGCCAGCACGGCGACCTCGCCGCCGAAGATGACGAAATCGCCGAGGGACACCTCGGTCACCGGCAGCGCTGCCGCCGCCTCGTCGATCACCCGCTGG
This sequence comes from Solwaraspora sp. WMMD792, assembly GCF_029626105.1. Classification (NCBI taxonomy): domain Bacteria; kingdom Bacillati; phylum Actinomycetota; class Actinomycetes; order Micromonosporales; family Micromonosporaceae; genus Solwaraspora; species Solwaraspora sp. WMMD792. The sequence continues at coordinate 786,072 of NZ_JARUBH010000009.1, read as the reverse complement.
TCGATCCCCTCGTAGCGGCCACAGGCGAAGATCAGTCGGGGCTCGGCGGCCAACCGCTGCGCCATCGCCTGGTCGAACCGCTCCCCCACCGGGGTCGGCACCACCAGCCGCGCAGGCGGCCGTCCGGCAGCAGCCAACTCGTCCAACGCCGCGCCCCACGGCTCCGGACGCATCACCATTCCGGCGCCACCGCCGTACGGAGTGTCGTCCACCGTCCGATGCACGTCGTGCGTCCAGCGGCGCAGGTCGTGCACCTCGACACTGAGCAGGCCGGCCCGGCGCGCCCGGCCGATCAGCGACAGGTCCAGCGGCGCCAGATAGTCCGGAAAGATGGTGACGACGTCCACCTGCAGCGCCGCCGCGCCGGACGGCATCGGGGCGCTCACAGGTCGAGCAGGCCGGGTGGGGCGTCGACGACCACCCGTCCACCGGCGAGATCCACTTCCGGCACGATCGCCCGGACGAACGGCACCAGGGCGGACCCGCCGCCGGGCCGGCGGAGCACCAGCAGATCGGATGCGGGCGCGTGGTCGATCCGGGCCACCTCGCCGAGAGCCTCGCCGGACGGCGTGACCGCCGACAGGCCGACCAGCTGGTGATCGTGGTACTCGTCCGGATCCTCCGGGGTGGCGATGTCGCTGCTGTCCACGCAGAGCAGTACGCCCCGCAACGCCTCGGCAAGGTCGCGGTCGACAACCCCGGCGAACTGCACCAACGGTCGGCCCTGATGCCAGCGGACCGCCTCGATGGTCAACCGGTCAGGGACGCGGACCAGGGTCGCGCCGGGCGGTGGCGGCTGCTGCGGTTCGCGGGCGGCCGGCACCGCCGCCGGATCGGTGATCAACACCGATCCGGCGGCGAACCGGATCTCCGGTTCGTCGGTCCGGACCTCGACCGTGACCTCGCCACGGATTCCGTGTGGTCGGCCGATCCGACCGACGATCAACAGCATCAGTACGAGTCGACGATGTCGACCCGCACACCACGCCCGCCGATCGAACCGATCACCTGACGCAGCGCCTTGGCGGTGCGCCCGCCGCGGCCGATCACGGTGCCGAGGTCCTCCGGGTGCACCCGTACCTCCAGGCGCTTGCCCCGGCGCGAGTCGACCAGCCGGACCCGTACGTCGTCGGGGTGGGTGACGATCCCCTTGACCAGGTGCTCCAGCGCGGGCCGGAGGACCATGTCAGGCCTGCTCGCCGGAGCCGGCACCGGTGGGCTCCTCGGTCTTGGCCGGCGCTTCGGCAGCCGCCGGCTCGGACTTCGCTTCGGCCTTCGTCTCGGATTTCGCTTCGGCCTTCTTCTCGGCCTTCTTCGCCGGCTTGGTCGGCGTGTCCGCGACGCCCGCAGCGGCCTTGGCCTCCGCCTCGTACGCCGCCTTGCGGTCGGCCCGCTCGGGCGCCACCAGCAGCGGCGGCGGGGCGGGCAGGCCCTTGAACTTCTGCCAGTCGCCGGTCTTCTCCAACAGACGCTGGACGGCCTCGCTCGGCTGGGCGCCGACCGAGAGCCAGTACTGGACACGGTCCGAGGTCACCTCGATGACCGACGGATCTTCCTTCGGGTGGTAGATCCCGACGAACTCGATCGCCCGCCCGTCGCGCTTGGTACGCGAGTCGGCGACGACGATGCGGTACTGCGGGTTGCGGATCTTGCCCATCCGCAGAAGCCGGATCTTTACGGCCACGGTTTGTTCGCTCCTGTTGCGATCTTCACCGGCCCCCGAGGGCGGTGCGCGGGTGAACGCCGACCGGCACAGTGGGGTTGGGCCAGAGGCAGCTCGGGTGGACTGGCGACGTGCCCGGGTAGAGGGCGCCGAACACGTACCGGATACCAACACGCTATTGTGCCAGACCCGCGGCGTACCGCCACACCCGGTGGCCCCGGTGGGTCGCCGGCCGGTCCGGTGCCCGGCGGTCAGCCGGCTGCCGGCGGGCGGTCCCAGCCGGGCGGCAGCTCGGCCGGCGGCGCCCAGGCCGGGTCCGGTCGGAAGTCGCACCAGGTGCCGTCGAACGGAAAGTCACCCGCCTCGGCGATCTTGATCACCCGCCGTCCCTCGGCCCGTACCGCCGCCTCGTCACGCACCCAGTAGTGCTCCGGGAAGGCGAGCCGCTCGGCGAACTCCTCCTCGTCCTTCCAGACCCAACTGCGGTCCGGGCGGACCACCACGTCCAGGTCCTGATCGACCACGTCCACCCCGGCGAGGTCGCCGTCGGCCCAGCGCACGCCGGGCTCTTCGAGGTTGACGTACCAGTTGAGGAAGTTCCCGGCGTCGTCGCGGAACCACCACACCGAGTGGGCGGCCCCGGCGGGCAGGAACTTCAGCACCGGGGGGCCGAGCCAGCGGCCGTGTTTGATCCGGTACGACCGGGTGATCCACTCGGTGAACGGCATCGCCCGCATGCCACGGCCGTCGTCGGCCACCTCGTTGACCACCGGCGAACCCCGGTCGACCCAGACCAGCAGGCCCCGCTCGTCGTCGACGACGACCCGGGCCGGACGGACCCAGCCGAGACGCCCGCGCCGCACATTCCGATGCATGATCAACTGACCGGGCTGAAACCGCATGCTCATCTCCCTCGTTCACCATGCCCAACGACAGCGACACCGCCCACGAACGGCCCGACGGCGACACCACCCACCAACGGCCCGACAGCGACACCACCCACCGACGGGCGGCGCCGCTCACCGACGGCAGGGCAGGGCGTCAGTACGAGCGGGCCAGCACCGCGACGAGGTCGGGCTCGTCGTCGGAGTCGGGCACCGAGCCGTCCGGACGCAGCAGGCAGCGTACGGTGACGCCCTGCGCGTTGACCTCGGCCTCACCCGCCGGGCCGACCACCGACCACGGCACCCTGGCCCATCCGGTCGCCGCGGCGGCGACGGCGTCGGCGAGGGTGCCGACCTCGACGGTACGCGCCTGACGCAGCGCCAGCGCCTGGTCGTAGAGCCGCTGCTGGTCGGCGGCGAGGGCGTCGCGGACCGCGCCGACCACGTCGGCGACCGGCACTGGGGTCTTCGACCCGTCGGTACGCCGGACCAGCACCGCGTTGCCGGCGGCCAGGTCGCGCGGCCCGACCTCGACGCGTACCGGGTATCCCTTGAGCTCGGCGTCGACGGCCCGGCGGCCGAACGGCGTGTCCACCCGGTCGTCCAGGCCGACCCGTACGCCAGCGTCACGCAACGCGTCGCGCAACTTGGCCGCCGCCTCGGCGACCCCATCGCCGGCCTTGACCACCATGACGTACGCCTGGACCGGGGCCAGCCGTGGCGGCACCCGCAGCCCGTTGTCGTCGCCGTGCACCATGATCAGCCCGCCCAGCATCCGGGTGGAGACCCCCCATGAGGTGGTCCAGGCGTGTTCGACGGCCCGCTCGGCGGAGGTGTAGGTGATGTCGAACGCGCGGGCGAAGTTCTGCCCGAGCTCGTGCGAGGTGCCCAGCTGCAGCGCCTTGCCGTCGGCCATCATCCCTTCGAGGGTGTACGTGCTGGTGGCTCCGGCGAAGCGTTCCCGGGCGGTCTTGCGCCCGACCAGCACCGGGATGCCGAGCACGTTGACCATGAAGTCCTCGTAGACCTCGTGCAGGATCCGTCGGGCGTACGCCCGTGCGTCGGCTTCGTCGGCGTGCGCGGTGTGCCCCTCCTGCCAGAGGAACTCGCTGGTCCGCAGGAACACCCGGGGGCGCAGCTCCCAGCGCACCACGTTGGCCCACTGGTTGAGCAGCAGCGGCAGGTCCCGGTAGGAGTCGACCCACTTGGCCATGAACTCGCCGATCACCGTCTCGCTGGTCGGCCGGACCACCACCGGCTCGGCGAGTTGCTTGCCGCCGCCGTGGGTGACCACCGCGAGCTCCGGGGAGAAGCCCTCGACGTGCTCGGCCTCGCGGCGCAGGTAGCTCTCCGGGATGAACAGCGGGAAGTACGCGTTCTCCGCGCCAGCCGCCTTGATCCGGTTGTCCATCTCGGACTGCATTCGCTCCCAGATGGCGTACCCGGCCGGCCGGATCACCATGGTGCCACGCACCGGTCCGTTGTCGGCGAGCTGCGCCTTGGCGATCAGATCCTGGTACCAGCGGGGGAAGTCCTCCGCACGAGGTGTGAGCACGCGGGCCATGACCGGACATCCTATGCGCCAGCGGTGGCGGCTGCGCGACGCACCCGCCGCAGCCGGCTCAGGGCCGCCCCGGCCACCGGGTCAGCGCAGCACCCGCCCGCGCAGGATAATCCGCTCGGGTGCGCGGACCACCCGCAGGTCGGCACGCGGGTCCACCGGATACACGACCAGGTCGGCGAGCCCGCCCTCGACCAGGCCAGGGAAGCCGAGCCAGTCCCGGGCACCCCAGGAGGCGGCGGCCAGCACCGCCTCGGCCGGCATGCCCGCCTCGGTGTGCAGGGTGAGCATCTCGTCGGCGGCCCGGCCATGGGCGATGCCGCCACCGGCATCGGTGCCGACGAAGATCGGTACGCCGGCTTCGTGCGCGGCGCGTACCACCTCGGGGAACCCGTCCCGCAGGCTGATCATGTGGGCGGCGTACCGGGGGAACTTCTCCCGGGCCCGGTCGGCGATCCCGCCGAACGTCGCGATGTTGATCATCGTCGGAATCAGCGCGGTCCGCTGGCGGGCCATCTCGTCGATCAGGTCAGGGCTCAGCCCGGTGCCGTGCTCGACCGAGTCGACCCCGGCCCGGACCAGGATCCGTACCGCCTCCTCGTCGAAGGTGTGCGCGGCGACCCGGGCGTTGGCCCGGTGCGCGGTGGCGATGGCGTCGGTCATCGCCTCCGCCGACCAGGCCGGGGCGAGGTCCCCGGCGGACCGCTCGATCCAGTCGCCGACCAGCTTGACCCAGCCGTTGCCCGCCCTGGCCTGCTCGGCCACCGTGTCGGACAACTGCTCTGCCGACACCTCCACGCCGATGTCGCGCAGGTAGCGCCGGGGCGGCGCGACGTGCCGGCCGGCGCGGGCCAGCCGGGGCAGGTCCGGTTCGTCGTCGAGTTGCGGGTACGGGTACGGCGACCCGGCGTCGCGCAGCGCCAGTACGCCGGCGTCCCGGTCGACCCCGGCCAGCCGGCGGGCGTCGTCGAGCGAGCCGATCGGCGTCCCGCCCCGGGCGATGCCGATGTGGCAGTGCGCGTCAACCAGGCCGGGCAGGATGAAGCCGCCGTCGACCACGGTGGTCGCGCCGGGCACCGGGTGCAGCGTCACCCGGTCGCCGACCAGCCACAGGTCCCGGGTCCGGTCCTCGGGCAGCACGACCCCGCGGACGTGCAGCGGCACGGGCGCGGGGTCGACGGCGCTCAGCCTTTCTCCCGCTTGTTCAACTTGTTGAAGTCGATCTTGGGAAGCTTGAAGCCGGGCGGCAGACCGTCGCCGCCACCCAGCGCGTTCGGGTCGAGGCCGGGCGGCAGCTGCGGCATCCCGCCCGGGAAGCCGGCCGGCACCCCGCCGCCGCCGCGCTGGCGGGCACCGCCGCCACGGTTACCGCCCTTGTTCCCCTTGCGCTTGTTCTTCGGCGACTTGGTCGCCTTGCGCCGCCCGCCACCGGGCAGACCCATCATCCCGCCCATCTGCTTCATCATCTTCTGCGCCTCGGCGAAGCGGTTGAGCAGCTGGTTGACGTCCATCACGGTGACCCCGGAGCCGTTGGCGATCCGGGCCCGGCGCGACCCGTTGATGATCTTCGGGTTGGTCCGCTCCCCGGGCGTCATCGAGCGGATGATCGCGGTGACCTTGTCGAAGTGCTTGTCGTCGACCTCGGCCAGCTGGTCCTTCATCTGCCCCATGCCGGGCATCATGGCCAGCACGTTGGCGATCGGCCCCATCCGGCGCACCGCGATGAGCTGGTCGAGGAAATCCTCCAGGGTGAACTGCTCGCCGCCCATCAGCTTGGCGGTCATCTTCTCCTTCTGATCGGCGTCGAAGGCCTGCTCGGCCTGCTCGATCAGAGTGAGCACGTCGCCCATGCCGAGGATCCGGCTGGCCATCCGGTCCGGGTGGAAGACGTCGAAGTCGGACAGCTTCTCCCCGGTGGAGGCGAACAGGATCGGTTCGCCGGTGACCTGCCGGACGGACAGCGCCGCACCACCGCGCGCGTCGCCGTCGAGCTTGGACAGCACCACGCCGGTGATGCCGACGCCGTCGCGGAACGCCTCGGCGGTACGGACCGCGTCCTGCCCGACCATCGCGTCGATGACGAAGATGACCTCGTCCGGGTCGACCGCGTCGCGGATCGCGGCCGCCTGGGCCATCATCTCGGCGTCGATGCCGAGCCGGCCGGCGGTGTCGACGATGACGACGTCGCGCGCCGACCGGCGGGCGTGCTCGATCGACGCCTTGGCGACCGCCACCGGGTCGCCGACCCCGTTGCCGGGCTCCGGGGCGAACACTTCGACCCCGGCCCGCCCGCCGAGGACCTGCAGCTGGCCGACCGCGTTCGGGCGTTGCAGGTCGGCGGCGACCAGCAGCGGCTGGTGCCCCTGCGCCTTGAGCCAGTTGGACAGTTTGCCGGCGAGGGTGGTCTTGCCGGAACCCTGCAGCCCGGCCAGCATGATCACCGTTGGCGGCTGCTTGGCGAACCGGAGCCGGCGCTGCTCGCCGCCGAGGACCCCGACCAGCTCCTCGTGCACGATCTTGATGACCTGCTGGGCCGGGTTGAGCGCCTGGGAGACCTCGGAGCCGCGGGCGCGCTCCTTGACCCGGCCGATGAACGCCTTCACCACCGGCAGCGCGACGTCCGCCTCCAGCAGCGCCAGCCGGATCTCCCGGGCGGTCGCGTCGATGTCGGCGTCGGTGAGCCGACCTTTGCCCCGGAGCTTGCCGAAGATCCCGGACAGTCGATCACTCAAAGTGTCAAACACGACGCAACATCCTGTATGTCGATCCGGCAGGGCAACTCACGGCGGTGTCGGGACGTGACTCCGCCCGACCTGGCAAGCCTAGCCGCCGTCCGTACCGCCCGCTTCCGCCACTCCACGGCCCGCGCCAGCCGACCGCTTCCGCCACTCCGGCACCCGGCTCCGCCGCTCCGGCACCCGGCTCCGCCGCTGCGCCGCCCGGTCATCCGGCGGCGGCCAGCACCGCGGCTTCGAGTCGGGCCCGCTCGGCGTCGTCCGGGCCGGCCCCCACCAGGTAGAAAGCGTCGACCACATCGCCGCCCAGGGTGGAGATCCGGGCCGCCCGCACCTGGGCGCCGGCCTCGTCGAGCGCGCTGGTCACCCGGTAGAGCAGGCCGGCCGAGTCGGCCGCCCGCAGCTCCAGCACCACCGCGTCGGTGGCGGCCTCCCGGTGCCACACCACCCGGGGGTCGGCCCCGGCCCGGCGGGCGGCGAGCGCCCGGCCCCGCAGCCGCTGGGTGACCGACACGTCACCGGTGACCGCCCGCCGCAGGTCGGCGGTGAGCGCGATGGTGTCCGGCGGGGTGCCGTACCGGGGCTGGACCCGGAACTCGACCAACGCCCGCCCGTCGACCGTGGAGGCGTCGGCGGTCAGCACGTCCAGCCGGTGCAGGGCCAGGCAGCCGGCGACTGCGGCGAGCAGGCCGTGCCGGTCCGCGGCGGCCACCGCGACCCGGTCGTCACCGTCGATATGTACGGCCGGTAGCGGACCCGCCACCAGCGCCGGATCGGGTCGCGGCGGCTCGGGAAGCACCCCGGTGTCCAGCGCGGTGTGTACCCGGCGGACCAGTTCGGCGATCAGCCGTCCCTTCCAGTCCGACCAGGCCGCCGGGCCGGTCGCCAGGGCGTCGGCGCGGGCCAGCCCGTGCAGCAGGCCGAGCGTGGTGGTGTCGCCGACCGCGGCGGCGACCTGGGAGATCGTCACCGGGTCGCTGAGGTCACGCCGGGTGGCCACCTCCGGCAGCAGCAGGTGCAGCCGGACCAGCTTGTCGATCATGTCGACGTCGGCCGGCGGCAGCCCGGTCCGGGCGGCGATCCGCGCCGCGACCGGCGCGCCGACCGTACTGTGGTCGCCGGGCAGCCCCTTGCCCACGTCGTGCAGGAAGGCGCCGAGCAGCAGCAGGTCGGGCCGGTCCACCTCGCGGGTGAACGCGGTCGCCTCCTGGGCCGCCTGAACCAGGTGCCGGTCCAGGGTGAACCGGTGCACCGGGTTGTGCTGCGGCAGGCTGCGCATCCGGGGCCACTCCGGCAACCAGCCGTCGACCAGCCCGTACCGGTCGCAGGTCTCCCAGGTGGGTACCAGACCGGGACCGGCGCCGAGCAGAGTGATCAGCGCGGCCCGGGCCGCGTCCGGCCACGGCGCCGGCAGCGGCGGGCAGTACGCGGCGAGCCACTCGCAGGTCGCCCGGGCGATCGGCAGCCGGCTGGTGGCGGCGGCCGCGGCGACCCGCAGCGACAGGCTGGGGTCCGGGCGGGCCCCGATCGCGGTCCGGGCGAGGACCAGCTCACCGTCGTGCTCGACGACGTCGCGGGCCACCGGCCGACGCACCGGCGGGCCGCCGCCGCGCCGCCGGCCCGAGCGCAGCCGGTCGGCGCTGCGCCAGGCGTCGTCGAGGGCGTGGGTGATGGTGCGCGCGTCGGAGGCGACCCGGCGCAGCAGGGTGTCCGGGTCGTCCAGGTCGAGCAGCCCGGCGACGGTGGCGCGCTCCTGGGCCACCAGCCGGTCCACCCGCCGGCCGACGGCGACGTGCAGCGCGTCGCGGGTGTCCAGCAGCCGCAGGTGGGCCGCGCGGGCGGCCGGACGCATGCTGTCGGCGATGCCGGCCAGGGCGATGCCGCGCAGGATGCCGACGTCGCGCAGCCCGCCGGCGGCCTCCTTCAGATCGCCTTCCAGCAGGAAGGCCAGCTCGCCGTGGGTACGCCAGCGGGCCTCGGTGACCTCGCGCAGCGCCGGCAACTGGCGGACGGCGGTGCGCCGCCACTGGTCGGTCGCGGCGGACTGCAGCTCGGCGGTGAGCTCCCGGTCGCCGGCGACGTGCCGGGCGTCGAGCAGGCCGAGCGCGACCTTGACGTCGTCGTGGGCGACGGACAGCGCCTCCGGCAGGGTACGCACCGAGTGGTCCAGCCCGAGGCGGGCGTCCCAGATCGGGTACCAGAGGCGGGCGGCGATCTCGTTCATGCCGGCGACGCCACGATGGAGCAGCACCAGGTCGAGATCGCTGTACGGGGAGCACTGCAGCCGGCCGAGTCCGCCGACCGCCACCAGGGCGATACCGGTCAGCCCGGCCGGCATCAGCGAGGTAAGCCAGACATCGAGTGCCGCCGCCCGGTCCACGCGGGCGGCGGCACCGATGCCGTCGGACAGCGACGGGCCGGGGCCGGCCGCGTGGCGCTGCCGGACCCCGACTCCGTCGGTCATGTGTTCTCCCTACCGGTTCGGTGGGCTCGCCGGCTCAGAGCGCGTCGAGACCGCGCTCACCGGTGCGGACCCGGATGACGTCCTCGACGGCCGTCACCCAGACCTTGCCGTCGCCGATCTTTCCGGTACGGGCCGCCGTGACGACCGCGTCGACGACCTTCTCGACGTCGATCTCGTCGGTCAGCACCTCGATCCGGATCTTCGGCAGGAACTCGACGGTGTACTCGGCACCCCGGTACACCTCGGTGTGGCCCTTCTGACGTCCGTACCCCTGGACCTCGCTCACGGTCAGGCCGGCGACGCCGAGGGCGTGCAGGGCCTCCTTGACCGCGTCGAGCTGGTACGGCTTGATGACCGCGGTCACCAGCTTCATGTCTAACCCCTCCATCAGGGAACGTTAACCGGCGACCTTTTCGCTGACCGGTGCGGACTCGCCCGAACCGGCGGGCGCCTTCCCGATGCCGGCGGCGGCGAACCCGCCACCCGAGGTGCTACCGAACTCGTAGGCACTCTCCGCGTGCTCGGCGGTGTCGATGCCCTCGACCTCGGCGTCGGCGCTGGCCCGGAAGCCGATGGTCTTCTCGATCGCGAAGCCGATGATGTAGGCGACGACGAACGAGTAGACCAGCACCGCGACCACACCGAGCGCCTGCAGACCGAGCAGGTCGATGCCACCGCCGTAGATGAGTCCGGCGTTGCCCTCTCCGGCGACCACCTCGACGGCCAGGAAGCCGATCAGCAGCGAGCCGATGATGCCGCCGATCATGTGCACGGCGACCACGTCGAGCGAGTCGTCATACCCAAGCTTGTACTTCAGGCCGACCGCCAGGGCGCAGACCACACCGGCGATGATGCCGAGCGCGATCGCCCCGAGCGGCTCCAGGAAGGCACAGGCCGGGGTGATGGCGACCAGACCGGCGATCGCACCGGAGGCGGCGCCGAGGGTGGTCGGCTTGCCGTCGCGGAACCACTCGACGACGATCCAGCCCAGGACGGCGGCCGCGGTGGCCACCTGGGTGTTGATGAAGGCGACCGCGGCGGTGCCGTTGGCGGCGACCGCGGATCCGGCGTTGAAGCCGAACCAGCCGAACCACAGCAGGCCGGCGCCGAGCAGGACCATCGGCAGGTTGTGCGGCTTGAACTTGTCCTTCGGCCAGCCGACCCGCTTGCCGAGCACCAGGGCCAGCGCAAGCGCCGCGGCACCGGCGTTGATGTGCACCGCGGTACCACCGGCGAAGTCGAGGACGCCGAGCTCGAAGATCCAGCCACCGCCCCACACCCAGTGCGCGACCGGGAAGTAGACCAGGGTGGCCCACAGGCCGGCGAAGAGCAGCCAGGCGCCGAACTTCGCCCGGTCCGCGATCGCACCGCTGATCAGTGCGACGGTGATGATCGCGAACATCATCTGGAAGACGACGAACAGCAGGTCCGGGATGCCGCCCTCGGAGCCCGACTCGAGCATGCCGCGCAGGCCGGCCATGGAGAGGTCACCGGTGACGCCGCCGACGTCCTCGCCGAAGGCGATGCTGTAGCCGTAGAAGACCCACAGCAGGCTGACCAGGCCGATCGCGCCGAAGCTCATCATCATCATGTTGAGCACGGACTTGGACCGCGTCATGCCACCATAGAACAGCGCCAATCCGGGCGTCATGAGCAACACCAGGGCGGCTGAAGTCAAAATCCAGGCGGTGGCACCAGAATCTAGTTCCGGCACGCTGCCTCCTCTCAGTTGGAAACATAACCGGCTCCAAGAGGCAGCATCGCCCGCTCGCCGGTTGCGCGAAGCTTGCTGGGCAGCTGTTTCACGCAGGGTGCCCGTGCCGTTTCCAACACGTGACGGGTTGTTTCCAACATGTGAAGAACACTTCACTATCGCCAGATCAGGCAGGGTCATATCAACCGAATAGCCACCGCCGGCTGTCCGGAAGACGACAGAACTCGTCACCCGTCCCCGGACCACTGCCGCCCCGGCCCGCCGCCGGTCAGCGCAACTGGTACTCGCCGCCCGTCAGCGCAACGCGTACTCCAGGATGTGCCGTTCGTAGTCGAGCAGCCGCAGGTCCCGCATCGGCCGGCGGAGATGGCCCTTGTGCACGATCCGGACGAACGCCGGATCTCCGGCGGCGGCCATCCGCCGGATCCCTTCCACGTGGTCGACGACCCGCTTACGGATGGTCCGGACCAGCCGGTGCCGGTCGCGGGGGATCAGCCCGTACGCGTCGGCGAACAGCCGCAGCCGGCGCGGCCGGTCCGGGTGCCGCCAACCCAGCGTGTAGGAGTCCCGGTCGGAGAAGAGCGGCACCCAGGTCCACGCGGCGTACGCGACGTCGTAGATCCGCGCCCCCGGCGACGCCAGGTCGAAGTCGATCAGGGCGAGAGTGCCGTCCGGACGCCAGATCACGTTGTGCGGGGCCGCGTCGTGGTGGCAGATCACCTCGGTGTCCGGCGGCGGCGGGCCGAACGAACGCCAGACCGCGCTACGCGGCGGATTGAACCCGTACTGGGCGTCGTGGAACATCCGCAACATCGTCGCGACGGTGACCAGCGCCTCGTCGCTTACCCAGTGCGGCGCCAGCGGATACTCGCCGCACTCCCCCTCGACGTAGGAGAGGACCTCGCGGTTGCGTTCGTCCATGCCGAGAGCCCGGGGCGAGCCGGTGAACCCGACGTACTCCAGATGCCGCAGCAGCGCGTGCACCGAGGGCGTCCACGGGCCGACATTGCGCCGGACGGTGTCTCCGACCCGCACCACGGTGCTGACGTTGCCGCCACGCAGTGGGATCTCCTGCTGGGTCACGTACGGTCTCCCGAGACGTGGCTCCTGATTGCGGTACGTCACCCGAGGCTACGCATCCATTCCACGTGGATCGGCGCCCATCAGGGCGTCGACGAACTGCGCCGGATCGAACGGGGCGAGGTCGTCCGGACCTTCGCCGAGACCGACCAGTTTGACCGGAATGCCGAGCTTGCGCTGCACCGCGATGACGATACCGCCCTTGGCGGTGCCGTCGAGTTTGGTCAGCACCACCCCGGTCACCTCCACCGCCTCAGTGAACACCCGGGCCTGCTCCAACCCATTCTGCCCGGTGGTGGCGTCCAGCACGAGCAGTGTCTCGTGCACCGGACCATGCTTGCTCACCACCCGCTTGACCTTGCCGAGCTCGTCCATCAGGCCGATCTTGTTCTGCAACCGGCCGGCGGTGTCGATCAGCACCGCGTCGACCTTGGTGTCGATGCCCCGCTTCACCGCGTCGAAGGCGACGCTGGCCGGGTCCGCGCCCTCCGGGCCGCGGACCACCTCGGCCCCGACCCGGGAGGCCCAGGTGGTCAGCTGGTCGGCGGCGGCGGCCCGGAACGTGTCGGCGGCACCCAGCAGCACGGTACGGCCGTCGGCGACCAGCACCCGGGCGATCTTGCCGCAGGTGGTGGTCTTGCCGGCCCCGTTGACCCCGACGACCAGCACCACGCTCGGCTCGCCGCCGGTGTTCAACGCCCGGTCGAGCTGCGGGTCCAGCGCGGCGACCAGCTCCTCGGTGAGCAGCGTCCGCAGCTCGGTGGCGCTGCGGGTGCCGAGGACCCGGGTACGCTCCCGCAGCCGGTCGACGATCTCCCGGGTCGGCTCGATGCCGACGTCCGCGGTGATCAGGCTCTCCTCGATCTCCTCCCAGACCTCCTCGTCCAGCCGGTCCCGGGAGAGCAGGTTCAGCAGCCCCTTGCCGAGCAGGCCCTGCGACCGGGACAGCCGGGTCCGCAGCCGGACCAGCCGTCCGGCCGTGGGTTCCGGGCGTTCCAGGGTCGGCGGGGCCGGCGCCACCGGCTCCGCAGGCGCCTGCTCCGGTTCGGCCGGTGGCGCGACCGGACGTTCCTCGACGGCGACGCCGACCGGACGCTCGCCGTCGGCGTCGGCCGGTGGGCGCTCCTGCGGCTGCTCGCCGCCGAGCGGGGTCGGCGGTGCCGGCGGCAGCGGAGGCTGCCGGCGCAACCGGGGCACCACCAGCCCCAGACCGGCGAGCAGCAGCACACCGAGCAGGATCGCGGCGAGGACGAGGTAATCCATGCGGAAATCCTGACAGATGGCCGCGACCGCGTCCCGCCCACCGCACCCATCGGTGACACCCACCCCCCGGTACAGTGTCGCCGGCCGGCGACCAACCCCCCGCGAACAGTGTCGCCGGCCGGCGACCACACCCCTCAGGGACAGGTCGGGGAACTGGGTGACGGCCTGATTGCGGGGTACAAAAGAGGCCGTCCCGCGTCCCTCGCGAAAGGTCGACCATGTCTGCACACCAGTTCGGCAGGGACCACCGGTGACCGACGGCACAACCGCCGGTGGACCGGACCCGCAGCACCGGCCGGCGGCCGGCCCCCGGCTACTGATCGGGCCGTTGCTGCGGCGGGTGGTGGGCCGGCAGGCCACCATCTGGGTGGAGACCGACGCACCAGCCACGGTACGGGTCGCGACGACGGGCACGGCGGGCGGCTCGGCCCGCACCTTCAGCGCGTTCGGGCACCACTACGCGCTCGTGGTGGTCGACGGGCTGGCCCCCGGCTCCAGCCACCGCTACGAGGTCTTCCTCGACGACCGGCGGGTCTGGCCGGAACCGGACTCGCCGTACCCGGGCAGTGTGATCCGGACCCGGCGGGCCGACGACGGCGCCCAGCCGGTGCGGTTGATCTTCGGCTCCTGCCGGGAGACCACCCAGCACTCCACCGCCCGGCGGTTGCCGCCGGACGCGCTCGACGCGTACGCCCGGCGGCTGGCCGGCCTGGACCCGGCCGGCGGCGACTGGCCCGACCTGCTGCTCCTGCTCGGCGATCAGGTGTACGCCGACGAGACGTCGCCGGTGATCCGACGGTTCCTGCGGCGGCGGCGCCGACATCGTGGGCTGCCGCCCGGTGCCCCAGCCGACCAGGTGGTCAGCTTCCCCGAGTACACCCGGCTGTACCTGGAGTCGTGGCGGGACCCGGAGATCCGCTGGTTGCTGTCGACCGTCCCCAGCGTGATGATCTTCGACGACCACGAGGTGATCGACGACTGGAACACCTCGGCCGCCTGGCGGGCGCGGATGCTCGGCGAGCCCTGGTGGCCGGAGCGGATCAGCAGCGGACTCGCCTCCTACTGGGTCTACCAGCACCTGGGCAACCTGGCCCCGGACGAGGTCGCCGCCGACCCGGTGTTCCGGGCGGTCACCGCCGCCGACGACGCCACCGATGTGCTGCGCGAGTTCGGCGCCCGGGTGGACGCCGAGGCGGACGTCGCGCACGACCCGCAGCGCTGGTCGCAGGTGCAGTACCAGTGGAGCTTCTCGCTGGGCATCGGCCGGACCCGGGTGATCGTGCTGGACAACCGGTGCAGCCGGGTACTGCGGCCGGGGGCACGCAGCATGCTGCCGGCCGGTGAGTGGGCCTGGTTCACCGACCGGGCCCACGGCCGCTACGACCATCTGGTGGTCGGCGCGTCGCTGCCCTGGCTGATGCCGCCCGGCATCCACCACCTCGAGTCGTGGAACGAACGGCTGGCCGAGTCGCCCCGGCGGTGGGTCGCGGCGGCGTCGGAGTGGCTGCGCCAGGCCCTGGACCTGGAGCACTGGGCCGCGTTCCGGCGCTCCTTCGACGACCTTGGGCAACTGTTCGCCCGGGTCGGCGCGGGGCCGGCTGCCGTCGACGGGACGCAACCGGACCGGGTCGGCGCCGGGCCGGGCTATCCGCCGCCGGCCTCGATCAGCATGCTCTCCGGCGACGTGCACCACTCGTACGTGGCGCGGGCCGTGCTGCCGGGGCGGGTTCGCACCCCGGTGCACCAGCTCACCTGCTCACCGATCCACAACCAGGTGCCGGCGCTGATGCGGCCGTTGATGCGGTTGGGCTGGTGGCGGGGGCCGACGGCGGCGCTGCGGGCGCTGGCCCGCTCCGCCGGACTGCCAAGGCCGTCGGTGCGCTGGCGCAAGCTGGACGGCCCGTACTTCGGCAACGCGGTCAGCACGCTGCTGCACGACGGCGCGACGGCCGAGGTGACGCTGGAGGGCACGACGACCGACGGCGCGTTGCGTGAGGTGGCCCGCCGCCGGCTCACCGATTCGGCGGCGGCGCAGCCGACGCCGCAGCCTCCTCAGCAGGCTGCGGGGCTTGCGCAGTAGGCGCGCTCGGCCCCGGCGCGCTCGGCCCCGCCGACTCCGACTCCGGCTCCGCCGACTCCGGCCCGGTCGACACCGCTGACTCGTCGGTCGACTTGAGCCGCTGGCTGATCACCTGGGTCACACCGTTGCGCATGGTGACCCCGTACAGCGCGTCGGCGACCTCCATGGTCCGCTTCTGGTGGGTGATGATGATCAGCTGGCTGCGGTCCCGCAGCTGGGCCATCAGGGTGATCAACCGGCCGAGGTTGACGTCGTCCAGCGCCGCCTCCACCTCGTCCATGATGTAGAACGGGCTGGGCCGGGCCCGGAAGATGGCCACCAGCATGGCGACGGCGGTCAGCGACCGCTCCCCGCCGGACAGCAGCGACAGCCGTTTGATCTTCTTGCCCGGTGGCCGGGCCTCCACCTCCACCCCGGTGGTCAGCAGGTCGTCCGGGTCGGTGAGCACCAGCCGCCCCTCGCCACCCGGGAACAGCACGGTGAACACCTGCTCGAACTCGCGGGCCGTGTCGGCGTACGCGCTGGAGAAGACCTCGAGGATCCGGTCGTCCACGTCCGCGACGACGGTGAGCAGGTCCTTGCGGGTCGCCTTCAGGTCCTCCAACTGGTCGGAGAGGAACTTGTACCGCTCCTCCAGCGCGGCGAACTCCTCCAACGCCAGCGGGTTGACCTTGCCGAGCAGGGCCAGCTCCCGTTCCGCCTTCGCCGACCGCTTCTCCTGGGTGGCCCGGTCGAACGGCACCGGCTGCGGTTCCGGTTTGCCGTCGGCGGCCGCCGCCGCCAGCTGGGCCTGGGTGGGCGGCACCGGCTGGTGCGGGCCGTACTCGGCGAGCAGGGTCTCCACGTCCAGCGAGAAGTCCTCGGCCGCCTTCGCCTCCAGCTGCTCGATGCGCAGCCGCTGCTCGGCGCGGGCCACCTCGTCGCGGTGCACGGCGCTGGTCAGCCGCTCCAGCTCGGCCCCGAGCCGCTTTGCCGCGCCGCGTACCTCCTGCAGCTCGGCCTCCCGCGCGGCGCGGGCGCTGGCGATCTCGTCACGGGCGGCGGCCGCGTCGACCATCGAGTCGGCCAGCCTGGTCAGCGCGAACCGGGCCCCGGCGGTGACCGCGCGGGCGATCTGCGCGCCCCGGGCCCGGGCGGCCCGGCGGGCGGCGGCGCGTTCCCGCGCGGCCCGCTCGGCCGCCGCCTGCCGCAGCAGCGAGTCCGCCCGGCCGGCGATCGACGACACCCGCTCCTCGGCGGTACGGACGGCGAGTCGGACCTCCATCTCGTTCTGCCGGGCACCGGGCAGCATCGCGGCAAGCTCGTCCCGTTCGGCGGTCGACGGCTCCTCGTCGATCGGGGTCGCCTCGGCCAGCCGGAGCCGCTCCTCCAGCTCCTCCAGCGCGGTCAGGTCGCGGTCCCGGGCCTCGGCGGCCTTGTCCCGGGAGGCGCCGAGCCGCTCCGCCTCGGCCCGTGCCGACCGGGCCGCCGCGCCGAGTTCGGCGAGCCGGCGGGCGGCGGCGTTGCGTTGCCCCTCCGCCTGTCGCCGCTCGGCAGCGGCCTGCGCGACCTGCTCCTTGAGGCCGGCCGCCGCCTGCCGAGCGGTGTCGAGCTGCCCGCGCAGCTCGGCGACAGTGGCTTCGGCGGTGAGCCGGTTGCTGCGGGCCTCCTCGACCGCCGCCTGTACCTCGATGAAGCTGGGTGCCTTGGCGGACCCGCCGGCGGCGGCGTAGGCGCCGACGATGTCGCCGTCCGGGGTGACCGCCCGCAGCTGCGGATGGTCGGCGACGGCCGCGGTGGCCGCCGCGAGGTCGCCGACCAGGATCACGTCCCGCAGCGCCCGGTGCAGCGCCGGGCGGAGCTCATCGGGGCAGCTGACCGCGTCCGGTGCCCAGGTCGCCCCGGGCGGCATGGCCGGCCGCAGGGTGTCCGGCGAGCCGATCATCCCCGGCCCGGCGGGTCCGGCGACCAGCAGGCTGGCCCGGCCGGAATCCTGGATCTTGAGCAGCCGCATCGCCTCGGCCGCCTCGTCGACGCCGGTGACCGCCACCGCGTCGGCGAGACCGCCCAGCGCGGCGGCCAGCGCCGCCTCGTGTCCGGGCGCGACGGTGAGCAGGCCGGCCAGACTGCCCAGCAGGCCGGGCACCTGATCGGCCCGGGCCAGCAGCGCCCCGGCACCGTCGCCCCGGCGCAGCCCCATCGCCAGCGCGTCCTCCCGCGCCTGCCAGGTGGCGGCCTCCTTCTCGGCCCGGCGCTCGGCGTCGGACAGCTGCCGTACCTGGGCGGCGGCGGCGTCGTGCGCGGCGACCGCCTCGGCGTGCCGGGCGTCCAGGTCGGCGTTGTCCCGGTCGGCCTCGGTGGACAGTTCGGCGGCCGCGTCCAGGTCCTGCTGGGCCTGATCGGCGCGGGCCTGCGCGTCGGCGTGCGCGGCGGTGAGCCGGGAGATCTCGTCGGCGGCGCTGGAGGTGCGGGCCCGCGCCGAGTTGACCTGACCGGTGAGCCGGGCCAGCCCTTCCCGCCGGTCGGCGATCGCCTTGGCGGCGGCGACCAGTGCCCGCTCGGCCTGGGCCAGCTGCGCCTCCAGCTGCTGGCGGCCCTCCACCGCCTCGGCGAGGCGGATCTGGTCCTCGGTCAGCGCGGCCCGCAGCTCCTCCTCCTGCTCGCGGACCCGGTGCGCCTCGTCGGTGAGCTGGTCCGGGTCACGCCCGGGCCGCTCGTCGTCGGGCACGCCCGACAGGTGCCGCAGCCGTTCACCGGCCAGCTGCTCGGTCGAGCGGAAGCGTTCCTGCAGGGCGGCGAGCTTGTACCAGGTGTCCTGGGCGGCGGCGAGCAGCGGCGCGTCCTCGGCCAGCGCCGACTCCAGCTCGGCCAGCCGGGACTGCACCTCGGCGTGTTCGGACTCCACCTCGGTGCGACGCTGCCGCAGCGCCGTCTCGTCGGCGATCTCCTTGTCGAGGGTGGTTCGCAGGGTGGTCAGGTCGTCGGCGAGCAGCCGCAGCCGGGCGTCGCGCAGGTCGGCCTGGATCCCGGCGGCCCGGCGGGCCACCTCGGCCTGCCGGCCCAGCGGTTTGAGCTGGCGGCGCAGTTCGCCGGTCAGGTCGGTCAGCCGGTCCAGGTTGGTCTGCATCGCGGTCAGCTTGCGCAGCGCCTTTTCCTTGCGCTTGCGGTGCTTGAGCACCCCGGCGGCCTCTTCGATGAAGGCCCGCCGGTCCTCCGGCTTGGCGTGCAGTACGGCGTCGAGCTGACCCTGGCCGACGATGACGTGCATCTCCCGGCCGATGCCGGAGTCGGAGAGCAGTTCCTGGATGTCGAGCAGCCGGCAGTGGTTGCCGTTGATCTCGTACTCGCTCTCACCGGAGCGGAACATCCGGCGGGTGATCGACACCTCGGTGTACTCGATCGGCAACGCGCCGTCGGTGTTGTCGATGGTCAACGTGACCTCGGCCCGGCCGAGCGGGGCCCGGCCGGCGGTGCCGGCGAAGATGACGTCCTCCATCTTGCCGCCCCGCAGCGCCTTCGCGCCCTGCTCGCCGAGGACCCAGGCGATGGCGTCGACGACGTTGGACTTGCCGGAGCCGTTCGGGCCGACCACACAGGTGATCCCGGGCTCCAGCTTCAGGGTGGTGGCGGAGGCGAAGGACTTGAAGCCCTTCACCGTCAGACTTTTGAGATGCACGGTCCGATTCCTCGTCCGACGGGTCGCCGTGCGGCCGTCAGTGCTGGTCAGTACGGCACAGGCTAACCCGTCGGTCGGACGGTCACCGGATCCGACGCGGCTGGGGCACCGTCACCGGGGCCCGGACGGGGCCACAGCGGCCGCAGACGGACGGGACGTGAACGGGGCCACGGACGGGGCCGGACAAAAAGCTGCGCGCCGGCACTTGAGTGTCGGCGCGCGGGGTGCGTGCGATCAGCGGTACGTACGGTCACTGGCGGCGGGCGCCGGCCTGCACCGGCGCCCGTGGAGATCAGGTGAGCGCAGGCTCGGGGATCCGCAGCAGGTCGTCGCTTTCGGCGACCGCTGCGGCGAGCCGGTCGTTCTCCGCCCGCAGTCGGGTGATCTCGAACTCCAGTGCCTGTACCGTGGCACGCAATCGGGTGACCTCGTCGAGCAGGCGCCGGTCGGGTGCTGCACCAACGTGGCCGTAGAGGGCCTTCGCCATTTCGTCTCCTTGTAATGCGCTGCCGGAAAGGCCGGCCAACGCGCGCCCGTGAACCCTCGTGTCGGTCAACCCCCGGGCATGCGGGGGCGCGACTGGGCGCGACTGGCGACACCCCCATGGTCCGCCGAAGTCGCCGCTTCGTCAAGTTCCACCAGACGAGGATCCCCACCTCCTCCACCGAATCTATCGCCCAAAAGGTACGAAGAGCGGCGGTTTAGCGGCACAGATCACAGTGTCAACGGCAGAACCTCAGCCGGACAGCTGTCCGCCTTATCTCTTCCTTAGCGGGATCGCCGGTTTGTCTTAGCGGCGTTGCCGGGCGCGGCCGGACGCCTTAGCGTCGCACCCGGCACAGCGCCCCCGGTCCCACCGGACGCGGCCCGCTGGGCCGACCACCCACCTGCGGAGGCAACGACCTTGTACCGGCGCAACGACCGGGTCGATGGATCCATCCCCGGCGATCCGACGCCGCCCGCCGGCCACACCGCATCCGGTGATACCGGCTGGGACACCGACCGGTTCGAGCAGAGTTCCTGGCGTGACCACCTCGACGCCGGCTGGCGACCCGGCCCTTCGTCGGCCGACGACTACTCCGGCCCGGCGACGGCCGACGACTACCCGACCGCCGGCCGGTTCCCCGGCGACGGCGGTTACGACCTCGGCAGTTACGGCGGCGGCGGTCACCCAGCGTACGGAGCGGACCGCCACGGGCACCTGTCGTACGACGGGCACCCGGCGTACGACGGCGTGGACCACGGCGGCTACCCCGCCGACCCGACCGGGCAGCTCCCCGGCGGGGCGGAATACCACCCGCAGCCGTACGGCCGGCCCACCGACGACGGGTACGACACCCACCTGATCGCCCGCCCGGACGGACCGGGGTACGCCGACGGACCGGGGTACGCCGACGGACCGGGGTACGCCGACGGACCGGGGTACGCCGAGGGGCCGGGTTACGCCGACGCTCCGCACGGGTCCGACGGGGCCGGCAGCGACGCCCGGCACGACGAGACCGAGACGCACCGGTACGGCGTGCTGCGGGACCTGGCCGACGGGCCCGGCGACGTCAACGGCTGGCCCGGTGGTGACGACGGCTGGGCCAGCGGCGACGATCGCTGGACCGACGACGACCGGGGGCCGGGTGAGGACCCGACCGACACCGGGTCGCTGACCCGCGTCGCCCGTCGACGGCGGTCCGACGCGCGCGACGACTCCGACCCGGAGGCGCCCGACGGCCGACGGCGCCGGCTCGCCGTCGGGCCGGTCACCCTGGCCACGCTGGTCGTCGTGCTGCTGGTGGCGATCGGTGGCGGCGGCGCGATGCTGCGCGCCGGGTTCGGCGACGACTCAACCGATGGCACCGACGACACCGTCGTGGCAACGGATGTCGATTCGGTCACCGATCCACTCACCGAACAGTCCGCTGGTACGGAGGATCCGCAGATCGGCGAGCCGGAGGTGCTCGACGCCGAACTCGGTGCCGCCCCGACCCCGGCCGCGAGCCCCGCACCGCCACCGCCGACCTCGGCTGCCCCGAGCCCACGCCGTAGCACCGCCGCCCCGGAAAACTCCCGGCCGCAGCGCACCACCGCCGCGCCGGCGAAGACCAGTGCCGCGCCGCAGCAGACCGCCACCGGGGACACCAGCCAGCAGCAGCAGGTCCTGGCGCTGGTCAACGCGGCGCGCGACGACAACGGGTGCGGCACGGTGACAATCAACGACCAGTTGGCCGAGGCGGCCCGGCTGCACAGCGAGGACCAGGCGACCAACAACGAAATGTCGCACCAAGGCAGCGACGGCAGCGACCCGTGGGAACGCGCCAAGCGGGCCGGCTACGAGCAGGCGATCGGCGAGAACGTGGCGGCCGGCTACCCCACTGCCGAGGCGGTCATGGAGGGCTGGATGAACAGCCCGGGCCACCGGGCCAACATCCTCAACTGCGACGCGGTCGCCATGGGGGTCGGCACGGCCACCTCGTCGAACGGGACCCTCTACTGGACGCAGATGTTCGGGTCGGAGCGCTGAGCTGACGTCGGTCAGCGGCGGACGGCCCGCGGCCTAGGTTGGCAGCGCGGGCAGCTGAACGACGACCGGTTCATGAACGACTCCCGGCGGATCAGCGCCCCGCACCGGGCGCAGGGCTGATCCTCCCGCCCGTACACGTTGAGTGACCGGTCGAAGTAGCCGCTCTCGCCGTTGACGTTGACGTAGAGCGCGTCGAAACTGGTGCCGCCCTCGGTGACCGCCGCCCGCAGCACGTCCCGTACGTGTGCCAGCAGCCTGGTGACCGTCGCGGCCGGCAGCCGGTCGGTCGGTCGGGTGCCGTGCAGGCCGGTCCGCCACAGCGCCTCGTCGGCGTAGATGTTGCCGATCCCGGAGATCAGCGACTGGTCAAGCAGGGCCCGCTTGATCTCGGTGCGACGTCGGCGTACCGCCGCGACGAACGCGGTGTCGGAGAAGTCCGGGTCGAGCGGATCCCGGGCGATGTGCGCGATCTCGGCCGGTAACTCGGCGCCACCGGCCGAGACGGCGAGCCCACCGAACGTCCGCTGGTCGACGAAGCGCAGCTGCGGGTCACCGTCGACGAACCGGAAGCGGACCCGCAGGTGCGTCTCGTCCGGGGCGTGGGCCGGCTGCAGCAGCAGCTGTCCGGACATGCCGAGATGGCCGACCACCGCGTCGCCGCTGTCCAGCGGCAGCCACAGGTACTTGCCACGGCGACGTACGTCGATGATCTGCCGGCCGGCGAGTACGGCGGCGAAGTGCACCGGGCCGGGCAGGTGCCGGCGAATCGCCCGGGGATGGCGCACCTCCACGGTGTCCAGCCGCCGGCCGATCACCCAGCCGGCCAGCCCTTGCCGGACCGTCTCGACCTCGGGCAGCTCTGGCATGACGGGCCTTTCTCCGACCGGTGCCGGTGGTGTTCTCGTACTCAGACCTGGGCGGGCGGGCTGGCCGGCGGCCCGTCCTCGGGCTCCGCCGGACCGGCAGCGACCCCGTCCGCCGGACCGACGTCGGCGTCGGAAGCCGGACCCGGCTGGTCAACGGCCGCCGCGGTGCCGGCGACCGCGGTGGAGTCCACCATCTGCGCGGAGAGGGTACGCCACGCGGCTTCGGCGGCCCGCTGCTCGGCCTCCTTCTTGCTGCGGCCTTCGGCCCCGCCGTAGCGCTGCCCGGCGACCACCACCCAGGCGGTGAAGGTCTTCGCGTGGTCCGGACCGGCGTCGTCGATGCGGTACTCGGGCACGCCCAGCCCGAGCGTCGCGGTCAGCTCCTGCAGGCTGGTCTTCCAGTCCAGCCCGGCACCCCGGCTCGCGGAGTCCGCCATCAACGGGTCGAACAGCCGGCGGATCACGATCGACGCGGTGTCCAGCCCGTACTGCAGGTAGATCGCGCCGAGGAGCGCCTCCAGGGTGTCGGCCAGGATGCTCGCCTTGTCCCGCCCGCCGGTGCTCTCCTCCCCCTTGCCGAGCAGCAGGTACGGGCCGAGCCCCTGCGGGCCGAGAGACCGGGCCACCTCGGCGAGCGCCCGCATGTTGACCACGCTGGCCCGAAGCTTGGCCAGTTGCCCTTCCGGCAGGTCAGGGTGGCTGTGGAACAACGCCGAGGTGATCACCACACCGAGCACCGAGTCGCCGAGGAACTCCAACCGCTCGTTGGTGGGCAGACCGCCGTTCTCGTACGCGTACGACCGGTGGGTCAACGCCCGTTCCAGCAGGTCCGGTTCGAACGCCACCCCGAACGCGGCCTCCAGGTGGGCAACCGGCGGACGACGGAACTGGTTGTTACTCATGGCGATACCTCGTCCTGTTCTGCGATCAGCCGGGTGATGTCATCGAGCATCCGGGCGACAGTCGAGGTCACCCGGCCACGGTGCAGTCCGGCGGCGAGGGTGATACCGGTGGCGATGTCGGCGCCGGTGGCGGCACCGTGGCAGACGACCACCGTCCCGGCGACGCCGAGCAGGGCCGCCGCCCGGGGCGCGACCCGGCCCGGTTCCGGGCCGCCGGCCATCGCGTACGCACCTTCGATGCCTTTGAGCAGTACGTTCCCGGTGAAGCCGTCGGTGACCACCACGTCGATGCCGTCGCCGAGCGTGACGTCGTGTCCTTCGACCAGGCCGACGTACCGGCCGTCGGCGGGCAGGGTGAGGCTCCGCAGCAGAGTGTCGGCGGTACGCCGGACCCGGTCGCCCTTGCCTGGCTCGGCACCGATCGAGAGCAGTCCGACCCGGGGCCGGTCCAGGCCGAGCCGCACGGCACCGTACGCGGCCCCGAACAGGGCGTGCTGGGTCAGGGTGGCCGGGCGCGCCTCTACCGTGGCGCCGACGTCGAGCAGCACCACCGGGCCGGCGACCGCTGGGAGGGTGGCGACCAGGGCGGGCCGGCGTACGGTCGGCCACCGGCCGAGGCCGAGCGCGGCAGCGGTGACGATCGCGCCGCTGGACCCGGCGGAGATGAACGCGTCGGCCGCGCCGTCGGCGACCGCGGCCATGCCGGCTTGGATCGAATCGTCGGCCCGGCCGGTGCCGGACTCTGCGGCGGTACCGGCCGCCGTCCCGCCAGGCGCGCCAGTCGGGCGTACGGTGATCCGCCGGCGCTGGTCGTCGGGCAGCGCGGCGCGAACGTCGTCCGCCGCGTCCGGCGGGCCGACGAGCAGGAGCTGGAGATCGGGATCGGCGCGGCAGGCGCGCAGAGCGCCGTCAACCACGACGGCGGGTGCCCCATCCCCGCCGAGGAGGTCGACGGCGATCCGCGAGGTGCCGGTCCCGGAGTCAGCGCCGGCCGGTGCCGACCGACCGGCCGGCTCCTGGGACGAGGCACCCGGCGTTCGCCGGGAGGTCCGCGCCGCCCGGTCGGAGACCGGCGGCGTCACGACGACCGGATCAGACCTCGATGACCTGGCGGCCGTTGTAGGTGCCGCAGACGGTGCACGCGGTGTGCGGCAGCTTCGCGGACTTGCACTGCGGGCACTCGACGGTCACTACCGGCGTGGTCTTCCACTGGGACCGGCGGGAACGGGTGTTGCTGCGGGACATCCGGCGCTTGGGAACGGCCACGGCTCTTACTCCTCTTGGCGGGTCAGTTGCGACAGGCCGGCCCACCTCGGGTCGACCTGTTGGTGGTTGTGGTCGTCCGGCAGCTCGTCCCAGTGCACCCCGCAGTCGGGGCACAGCCCAGGGCAGTCGCTGCGGCACAGCGGGGTGGTCGGCAGTGCAAGCACCACCGCGTCCCGCAGTGCCGGCTCCAGGTCGATCAGATCGCCCTGCAACCGGCCCACCTCGTCGATGTCGGTCGTCTCGTCCGTGGTGCTGTTCTCGTACGCGTACAGCTCCTGGATCGGGACGGTCAGCGACTCGCTGATCGGGCGCAGGCACCGCCCGCACTCGCCGGAGACCGGTCCGGAGACCGTCCCGGAGACGAGCACCCCTTCGGAGACCGACTCGAGCCGCAGATCGAGGCTCAGGTCGGCACCTTCCGGTACGCCGTTCAGCTCCAGCCCGAGGTCCGCCGGCGCGGGCACCACCCGGCTCACCGTACGCAACGCGCCAGGGCGACGCGGCAGTTCCCGGGTATCGAGAACCAGCGGCGACCTGGGGTTGAGTGTCTTCGACGAGTGATTGCGCATAGTTGGACTCCGGCCTGGTAGAGGCCGACAAAACAGGTTACCCGAGCAGCGGCGACGGCGTCGAACCGGGGCACCGGTCGGCCAGGCGGACGACGGCGGGTCAGCAGGGCGAGCGGTCGGTCAGGGGCGGTCGGTCAGCGGGACGGTGCCCGCGGTCGGTCAGAACGGCAGCGGGCGTTCATTCTCCTCACCTGAGAAGGTACCGATCTCCCGCAGCGCGTGCATCTTGTCCCGGCCACGCTCTATCGAGGCCAACGCCCGGGTGAGGAACTGCTCAAAGTTGGCCAGCGCGGTGTCGACGTAGTCGTCGACCTCGGCGCGCAGCCGCTGCGCCTCGGCGCGGGCCTCGGCGACGATCCGCGCGCCCTCATGCTCGGCGGAGACCGTGATCTCGTTCACCGACACCAGCCGGGCGTGCTCGGCCTCGCCCTCGCTGATGATCCGGTCCGCCTCGCGCTTGCCGGCGTCCATGATCTTGTCGCGTTCCTCCAGCAGCGCCGCCGCCCGGCGCAGGTCGGCGGGGAGCTCGGCCCGGAACTGGTCCAGGACACCGATCATCTCGGCCCGGTCGATCATGCAGTTGTTCCGGGACATCGGCACGGCCCGCGCGGTCTCCACCATCGCGATGATCTCGTCGATGCGGTCGAATGGATCCACCGGCATCTCACTCCCTGTTGTCGGAGGGTCGACCCACCATGATGGCAAGGCCGGGCCAGAACGTCATCATCCCAACTGCCGGACCGGTCGGCGCTCCATCATGATGCGACCCCGGACGACATGTGGTCCATCCCACCCCGAGTCCGGGCGAGTCGCGACGCGCCGGGCGGTTCATCGCGGCTCGGTCGGCCCGCCCGGAGCTGCCGGGCCGGCCCGGTTCACACCTGCTGGGTCGGTGGCGCGGTGACCCGGGCGAGCAGCCGGTCGTGGACCGCCTCGGGCAGGTGCGCCGAGACGTCACCGCCCCACTTGGCGACCTCCTTGACCAGGCTGGAGGAGAGGAACGAGTAGAGCGGGTTGGTCGGCATGAACAGCGTCTCCACCCCGGCCAGGCCGATGTTCATCTGCGCCATCTGCAGTTCGTAGTCGAAGTCGCTGACCGCCCGCAGGCCCTTGACCACGACGGCCGCCTCCTGGGCACGGCAGAAGTCCACCAGCAGGCCACGGAACGACGCGACCCGAACGTTGCGGTACGACCCAGTCACTTCGCGGAGCATCGATATCCGCTCGTCGATGGTGAACAGGCCAGCCTTGGACTGGTTGATCAGGACACCCACGATGACCTCGTCGAACAGCCGGCTGGCCCGGCCGATGATGTCGAGATGTCCGTTGGTGACCGGGTCGAAAGAGCCAGGGCACACCGCTCGTCTCATGATCGCCGACCGTACCAAAGCATGGTCTCGCCGTAACGCCGCCCGCGTTCGGCAGTGACGCCTTCCACCCAGGTCAACGCCGGTCCCCGGGCGGACCGCTCGATCACCACGACGGCGTGCGGGGCAAGCCAGCCGCCGACGACGAGACCGTCCAGGACGGTCCGGAGTTCGGCGTCGGTCACCGCGTACGGCGGGTCGGCGAAGACCACGTCGTAGCCGCCGCCGTCCGGCGGCGTGGCCAGCGCGGTCGCGACCTTGGCGGTGATCAGTCGGGCACCGGTGCCGGCTCCCAGCGTGGCGATGTTCGCCCGGACGGTACGGGCGGCCCGCGCGTCGGACTCGACCAGCAGGACGTGGTCGGCGCCCCGGGACAGCGCCTCCAGACCCACCGCGCCGCTGCCCGCGTAGAGGTCGGCGAACCGCGCCCCGACCAGATCGGTCATCGTGCCGAGGGTGCTGAACAGCGCCTCGCGGACCCGGTCGGAGGTGGGCCGGGTGTTCGCGCCGGGCGGCGTGGCGATCCGCCGGCCGCCGAGCCGGCCGGAGATGATCCGGGTCATCGGCGGCGGACCCCAAC
Source organism: Solwaraspora sp. WMMD792 (assembly GCF_029626105.1). Lineage (NCBI taxonomy): Bacteria > Bacillati > Actinomycetota > Actinomycetes > Micromonosporales > Micromonosporaceae > Solwaraspora > Solwaraspora sp. WMMD792. The sequence continues at coordinate 758,911 of NZ_JARUBH010000009.1, read as the reverse complement.
GGCGGCCGGTTCGCTCATCCCCGGCACGCTACGCGATCAGCCAAACCGGTCGAATGCCGACCCGGACGGCTTAATCCGCCCTCGCGTGACCAGGGGCATCTGTTGTGCCGGAGAGACACCCGAGGCAAGAACGGCCACCCGCAAAGCGGACGGCGAACACGTTGCGTCTATGAATTGTCTCGGAACGACAACATCATCCTTAGCCGGACCTGTGGGTCACCACGTCAGTTCAGGAACAGCTAAGGTCAGGCGCTGTGCCGGTGGGACAACGCCGGACACGACGCACGACGCGGGTCGTTGTCGCACCAATCATCGACTGCACCTCACCAGTCAGGTTGCGCACGACCGCGCCGGGCCCCTGAACCCCTCACTCGGGAGTACCTGTGAACCGTCTGAAGTCTCCGCTTCGGCGCGCCCTGGCCATCGCGGCCGGCGCGACGATCGGTCTGGCCGGCATCGCCGCCCTCGGCGCGCCTGCGGCTGCCACCGGCAACCACAAGGAAAATTTCAAGCTGTTCGTCGTGACCGTCACCGGCGAGGCAACCTGCGACGCGGAAACCGGCAACTGGCTGGTCGGCTGGACCGTGAGCCAGAACAAGCTGGAGCGTGAGGAGCTCGCCAAGCAGGACTTCCAGGTGAAGCGGGACGCGACCGTCAAAGAGATGAGTCTCTCCCCGGACGCCACCACCCTGGACGGGTTCGCCAAGGGAGCGGTCATCCCGACGGCCGGCGAAGGCGAACTGACCGGTACCCAGGTCGTGCCGGGCGACGCGACCGAGGCCACCCTGTCGGTCACCGCCAAGTGGAAGTTCCGGGTGGGCGGGAAGGTCGAACGGACGGCCGTCGGTTCGGTGACCTTCGACGGTGAGTGCAACAAGCCCACGGCCAACCCGTCCGCAACATTCGCGTCGGCCTGTGACGGCTCGGTCGTCGTCACCCTGGTCAACGGCGAGGGCGGCACCGCACCGGCCAAGTTCACGGTCACCGGCGCGGCCGACTTCACCGAGTCCGTGACCGTGCAGCCCGCAGAGAGCACCACCGTCACCGTTCCGGCGGAGAACGCCTCCTCGATCGTCGTGACCGAGGAAGGCTCCGAGGAGCCGCTCGCCGAAAGCGCTTGGACCGAGCCGGAGGACTGCGTCGAGCCCGCCGAGCCCGAGGGCATCATCGAGTCCACCTGCGACCAGCTGATCTTCACGATCAACAACCCGGAGGACGGCGAGACCATCACCGTCGACTTCGTGCCGAACGAGGGCGACACCCTCACCGTCACCGTCGGCCCCGGTGAGTCGGGCGTGGCCGAGTTCGACGCGTTCGAGGGCCTTGAGGTCACCCCGGTCGTCGAGGGCTTCGAGGACGAGTCCGAGGCCTTCGCCTGGGAGCTGCCGGAGGACTGTGACACCGGTGGCGAGGGCGGCGGTTCCCTGCCGGTCACCGGTGCCGCCGCTGGCGGTCTCGCCGCTGGCGCCGTCGCGCTGCTGGCCATCGGTGGCGTGCTGTTCTACCTGGCGCGTCGTCGGCGGGTCACCTTCACCGCCTGAGTCAGCCACCCTGGGTCGTGACTGACTGACAAGTCATCCCCCCGCACCACCCCTGGAAGGGCGTCGACCATCCCCCCGGTCGGCGCCCTTCCGCCTGTCCGGCCGCAGCCGTTCCCCGGTCCGCCGCAGCCGTTCCCTGGTCCGCCGCAGCCCCGTTCCCCGGCCCGCCTCAGCCGCTCCCGGCCGCGGATTCAGCCCTTCTCCAGGTACTCGGCGCGTTCGGCGTCGACCAAAGTGCCGACGGATGCCGCCAGCGCCGGATGCCGGGTCAGCTCCGGATCGTCGCCGAGCAGGTCGATCGCCTCGGCCCGGGCCTGCCCGATCAGGTCGGCGTCGCGCAGCAGCGACAACAGCCGCAGGTGGGACCGGCGACCCGACTGGGTCGCGCCCAGCACGTCACCTTCGCGGCGCTGCTCCAGATCCAGCTCGGCCAGCCGGAACCCGTCGGTGGTCGACGCGACCGCGTCCAGCCGCTCGCGGGCCGGCGTACCGTCGGCGGCGTCGGTGACCAGCAGGCACAGCCCGGCCGCCGAGCCCCGACCGACCCGGCCACGCAGCTGGTGCAGCTGCGACACCCCGAACCGGTCGGCGTCCAGCACGATCATCACGGTGGCGTTCGGCACGTTCACCCCGACCTCGACCACCGTCGTGGCGACCAGCACGTCGACGTCACCGGCGGCGAAGGAACGCATCACCGCGTCCTTGGCGTCGGCCGGCAGCCGACCGTGCAGCACCTCGATCCGCAGCCCGTGCAGCGGCCCGTCGGCGAGCAGCGGCGCCACCTCGGTCACCGCCAGCGGCGGCCGCCGCGCCCCGGGATCGTCGCCGTCGCCGGAGGGCTCCTCGTCGGCACCGGTTCCGGTCGCGTCACCGATGCGCGGGCAGACCACGTACGCCTGATGGCCGGCGGCCACCTCCTCGCGTACCCGCCGCCAGGCCCGCTCCAGAAAGGCCGGCTTCTCCGCCGCCGGGACCACGTGCGAGGTGATCGGCGACCGGCCGCCGGGCAGCTGGGTGAGCGCGGAGACCTCCAGATCGCCGTACACGGTCATGGCGACCGTCCGCGGAATCGGGGTGGCGGTCATCACCAGCACGTGCGGCGGCTGCTCGGCCTTGGCCCGCAACGCGTCGCGCTGCTCCACCCCGAACCGGTGCTGCTCGTCGACGACGACCAGACCCAGGTCGGCGAAGTCGACGCCCTCGTACAGCAGGGCGTGGGTGCCGATCACGATGCCGGCCCGGCCGTCGCGGACCTCGTCGAGCGCGGCCCGGCGGGCCGCCGCACCCAGCGACCCGGTGACCAGCGTCACCCGGGTGCCGGCCGGGTCGCCGTCCAGCTCACCGGCCCGCCCCAGCGGGCCGAGCAGCTCCTGGATGCCCCGGTGGTGCTGGGCGGCCAGCACCTCGGTCGGGGCGAGCAGCGCCGCCTGCCCGCCGGCGTCGACGACCTGCAGCATCGCCCGCAGCGCGCACACCGTCTTGCCGGAGCCGACCTCGCCCTGCAGCAGCCGGTGCATCGGATGCGCGGTGGCCAGGTCGGCGGCGATCTCCTCGCCGATGCGCCGCTGGCCGTCGGTCAGCTCGTACGGCAGTCGGGCGTCGAACGCGGCCAGCAGGCCGGCGTCCGCGCGGGGCCGGGGCCGTGCGGGCCAGTCGGCGGCGCGCAGCTTGCGCTGCACCAACGTCAGCTGTACGGCGAACGCCTCGTCCCACTTGAGCCGCCGCCGGGCCTGGAACAGCTCGGGTTCGTCGGCCGGGCGGTGGATCTGCCGCAGCGCCGGGTGCAGGCCGAGCAGGTTGCGGCTGGCCCGGACCGCCGCCGGCATCGGATCCTCGGGTGGGGTGAGCACGTCCAGCACGGTCCGTACGCAGCGGGCGATCACCCAGGTCGGTACGGCGGCGGCGGCCGGGTAGACCGGGATCAGCGCACCGGCGAACTCCTCCACCGGGTCCTCGGCGGCCACCTCGCCGTCGGCGGCGCCGTCGCCGAGCAGCACGTACTCGGGGCCGTTGAGCTGGCGTAGGCCCCGGAACTCGGTCACCTTGCCGGCGAACAGCCCCCAGCGGCCCGGTTTCAGGTCCCGTTCCCGCCATGCCTGGTTGCCGAAGAAGGTCAACGTCAGGGTGCCGCCGGTGCCGTCCTCGACGATTACTTCGAGCAGCTTGCCGCGCCGTTGCCGCATCGGCCGTACGGTGGTCCGCCGCACCTGGCCCAGGACGGTGACCTGCTCCCCCACCTCCAGCGAACGGATGTCGGTGTGTTCGCCGCGCTGGTCGTAGCGGCGCGGGAAGTGGTAGAGCAGGTCCCCGACGGTGTGCAGGTCGAGGTGGTCGGCCATCGCCTTGGCGGTCTTTGCGCCCAGGTTGACCTTCAGCGGAGTGTCCATCGTGCACGGCTGCGTCATCCGGCCTCCAACAACGACTGCGTCATTCGATCCCTACCAGCAGCGGGTAGTGCGGCTGCCCGCCGACGAAGGTGTGCACCTCGACGAACGGCCAGCAGCGGGCGACGTGCGCCGCCACCGCGTCGCCCAGGCCGTCCGGTGCCTGCCCGCCGACGATCAGGGTGACCAGTTCACCGCCGCCGCCGAGCAGCTGGTCCAGCAGGTTGCGGCAGGTGCCGGCCAGGTCGGTGCCGATCAGCAGCACCTCCCCCTCGACCAGGGCGAGCACGTCGCCGGGGCGGCAGCGGCCGGCGACGGTGAGCGCCTCCCGGGCGGCGTGGCAGACCTCGGCGTACCGGCAGGCCCCGGCGGCCTCGGCCATCGCAATCACGTCGTCGTCGAAGCGGCGTCGCGGGTCACGGACGGCGAGCGCGGCGAGGGCCTGCACCGGTGACCGGGTCGGCACGACGGCGACGGTGACGCCGACGGCCTCGGCCTCCCGGGCGGCGAGACCGGCGACGGCCTGGGTGTCCGGGTCGTTGGGCAGCACCACCACCTCGGCGGCGCCGGTGCGGCGGATGGCGTCGAGCAGCTCGGCGGTGGACGGGGAGCCGCCGACCACGTCGGCGCCCTCACCGGTGAACAGGGCGGCGAGGCCGGTGCCGGCGGCGACCACCACCGCGGCCCGGCCGGCGAGCGGCGGTGCCGGCTGGTCGGCGAACCGGGTGACCGAGATCTGGTACGGGCGACCGGCGGCGATGCCGGCCTCGATGGCGGCGCCGATGTCGTCGACGTGCACGTGAACGTTCCACACCGGACCGTTCCTGGCGTCAGCGTCCTTGTCGCCGTCCCCGTCGTCATCGTCCCTGTCGTCATCGCCCCCTGCGTCGGAGCCGACGACGACCAGCGAGTCGCCGATCTCGGCGAGTGCGGCCCGCATCCGGTCGACCGCCCCGGCCGGCGCTTCGAGCAGGAACTGCACCTCGTAGGCGTACCCCTCGGAACCGGCCCCACTGTGGGAGTCGACGGCGGAACCGGCGCCGTCGGGGTCGGGGTCGGCGCCGTCGGGGTCGGCGGCGCGGCCGACTGGGTTGTCAGGGCTGTCGGCGTTGTCAGGGTTGTCGGTGCTGTCGGTGAGCGGGGTGCCGACCACGGCGGCCAGCGCGTCGAGCAGCAGGCACAGGCCGCGGCCGCCGGCGTCGACCACCCCGGCGCGGGCCAGCACCGGCAGTTGGCCGGGGGTCGCAGCGAGGGCGTCGCGGGCGGCCGAGGCGGCGGCCCGTACCACGGTGGCGAGGTCGTCGGAGCCGGTCCGGTCGGCGGCCCGCGCGGCGGCGGCGACCACGGTCAGCACGGTCCCCTCGACCGGGCGGGCGACCGCCGCGTACGCCGCGTCGGTGGCGGCGGTCAACGCCGACGCGAGGGCCCGGCCACGCACCACGGCGGTGTCGGTGAGCGCGTCGGCCAGGGCACGCAGGATCTGCGAGACGATCACCCCGGAGTTGCCCCGGGCGCCGAGCAGCGCGCCTCGGGCCATCAGCCGCAGCACCCGCCCGTGCGAGGTCTGCTCCCCCTCCGAGGAGTTGTCCAGGTCAAGGGCCAGGGCATGTTGGGCCGAGGTGAGGGTGAGGACCAGGTTGGTGCCGGTGTCGCCGTCCGGCACCGGGTAGACGTTGAGCGCGTCGATCTCGCCCTGGTGGCGGCGCAGCGCGGCCAGCGCACCCGAACACCACCGGCGCACGGCGGCGGCGTCAAGGGTGTCCAGCACGGCGATGAGCCTACTGGCGCACGCCGACAGCCGCCGTGAAGACGACCCGCGCGCGGCCGGGCGGCGGCAGCTTGACGGTCGGGGCAGGGCGATTGGCCGCCCGGGTGGTCGATCGGGTAGCCTGGCCAGGTTGTCTGGGCGTGGTGTGTCCCGGCGACCGGCGACCTGATGAACGACAAATCCCCAGGAGTATCCCGTGGCTAGCGTGTGCGACGTCTGTGGCAAAGGGCCGGGCTTCGGTCACAACGTGCCGTGGTCGAAGAAGAAGACCAACCGCCGTTGGAACCCGAACATCCAGACCGTTCGCACCCCGGCCGGTGGCGGCAACACCCGCAAGGTGAACGCCTGCACCTCCTGCCTCAAGGCCGGCAAGGTGGTCCGGGGCGCCTGACCGCGCCGCCCACGACCTCGACGTTTGAGCAGCCGCCGGACCCGATCGGGTCCGGCGGCTGACTGTGTACGGTCACCAGCCGGCGGTGAGCATCCGTCACCAGTCGGCGGTGAGTACCCGGCCGAAGGACAGGCAGCCCGGCGAGTCCCGGTAGTAGCCGAAGTTCGGGATCCGGGCGTACCCGCAGCTGCTGTAGAGTGCGATCGCCTCGGGCTGCTTGTCGCCGCACTCCAGGATGACCCGGCGGCGGCCCTGGCCGGCGGCGGAGCGTTCGACGGCGGCGAGCAGCGCGCGGGCCACCCCGCGACCGCGGGCGGCGTCGGCGACGTACATCCGCTTCAGCTCGGCGTCCTCGCCGGAGCTGCCGTGGCTGCGCCAGCCGGCGCAGCCGGCCGGTGCCCCGTCCAGGTGGGCGATCAGGAAGGCACCGCCGGGCGGGTCGAAGTGGGTCGGGTCGACCGGGGTGTCGTCGCCGGTGCCGCCGTAGCGGGCACCCAGATCGGCCATGGCGGCGGCCACCAGGCGTTGCGCCACCGCGTCGGTGTAGCGGACCCGGCGGATCTCGACGCCGGCCTGAAGCAGATCAGTCACGCGGTAAAGCGTAGTGCGGTCACCGGCGGTGGCTCAGCGGTGACCGGCGCGGCTTCACTGGAAGTGTTCCCAGCCGGCGACGCCCTGGTAGGGCTGGCCGTCGACGGTGACCCCGGCGCCCTTGACCACGTGGCCGACCCGCCGCCAGCCCTTGGGCAGCGGCAGATCCTCGGGGAACGTCGCGGCCAGGGCGTGGTCGTCACCACCGCCGAAGATCCACTGGTACGGGTCGACGCCGAGCGCGTTGGCGGTGTCGCGCATCTGCGGCGGCACCTCGAAGGCGGCCCGGCGCAGGTCGATACCGACCCGGCTGGCGGTGGCGACGTGGCCCAGGTCGGCGATCAGCCCGTCCGAGATGTCGATCATGGCGCTGGCGCCGACGTTCGCGGCGGCCGGGCCGGCGGCGTACGGCACCTCGGGGCGTCGGTACGCCTCCACGAGCAGCTTCGGTGACCGGAAGCCCCGGGACAGCACCGTGTAGCCGGCGGCGGCGTAGCCGAGCCGGCCCGCGATGGCCAGCACGTCACCGGCGTGCGCGCCGCTGCGCAGCACCGGGGTGGCGCCGTGCAGGTCGCCGAGGGCGGTCACCGCGATGGTCAGGGTCGGGCTGGCCGACATGTCGCCGCCGACCACGCTCGCGCCGACCTTGGCCGCCTCGTCGGACAGGCCGACCGCCAGGTCCTCGGCCCAGCCGGCGTCGGTCTCCGGCGGGGCGCAGAGCGCCACCAGCAGCGAGGTCGGCACCGCCCCCATCGCCACGATGTCGGCGAGGTTCGCGGCGGCCGCGCGGTGGCCGACGTCGACGGCGCTGGACCAGTCCCGCCGGAAGTGCCGGCCCTCGACGAGCACGTCGGTGGAGGCGACCACCCGGCCGTCCGAGGCGGCCACCACGGCCGCGTCGTCGCCGGGGCCGAGCAGGGTGGCGGCCCCCGGGTGCAGCCGCGCGGTGACCCGGGAGATGAGCCCGAATTCACCGGCCTGTGCCACATTCACCGGTCCACCTCGATCATTGTCGTCTCCACTCGGGCACCGTCATGAATCCGGCCTGCTCCGTACGGTAGTTTCACGTTCGAGCCGCTCCCGGGCGGCGGATAGGAGTCGGGTCGTGGTCCAGGCATACATCCTCATCCAGACCGAAGTCGGAAAGGCACGCGACGTCGCCGACGCGATCGCGGACATCTCCGGCGTGGTCCGGGTGGACGCGGTGACCGGGCCGTACGACGTGGTCGTGCTCACCGAGGCGCACACCGTGGACGAACTCGGGACGATGATAGTCAGCCGGGTCCAGATGGTGCCGGGCATCACCCGGACCCTGACGTGTTCGGTGGTACGACTGTGACAACTGAGCAGGTGGACGTCTCTGCCGCCGGGTCGCCGGCAGCCGGCGACCCGGCTCCGGGCGGACGGTCTCCGGACAGGCCGGCTCCGGGTGGGCCGGACCGGACGACCCGGCAGGCGGCTATCTGGGCGACCGTGGTGGCGTTGCCGTTGACCGTGATCGTGGCGCTCGCCGCGTTCAGCCGGCTCGCCCCGGCCGGGTCCGACGACGACCCGGGGGCCGCCGCAGACCCGTCGGCGTCGGCGTCCGCCGGTGTCGCGCCGGTGCCGACCACGCCGGTGCAGATCGCCGCCCCGGCGTTGGACGAACGCGCCGAGATCGTCTGCCGGGCGCTGGTCTCCCAACTGCCGGGTACGCTGCGCGACCTGCCGCAGCGGCGGGTCACCGACGGCGCCGAGCAGAACGCCGCGTACGGCGAACCACCGATCACCGTCGCCTGCGGGGTGCCGGCGGCGCAGTTCCCACCGACCGACCTGGTGTACGCGCTGGACGGGGTCTGCTGGCACGCCGCCGAGCAGGCCGACGCCACCGTCTGGACCACCGTCGACCGGGAGATCCCGGTGCGGGTGAGCGTGCCCGGCTCCTACGACGAACCGGGCCAGTGGGTGACCGCGTTCGCCGACCCGCTGATCGAGACGGTGCCCAGCGACGCGGACGCCGCCCCGCGCGGCTGCCGCGCCTGACTCTGGGTCCGGTCCGGTCTAATCCGGTCTGGTCGGGTCCGGTCTGGGGTCCCGGCGGTCGGTCAGCGCAGCCCGGTGCCCCGGCTCAGGGCGGTACGGATCAGCCGGTCCACCAGCTTCGGGTACTCCAGGCCAGCGGCCGCCCACATCCGCGGGAACATCGACGTCGGGGTGAACCCCGGCATCGTGTTGATCTCGTTGAGGTAGATCTGGTCGTCGTCGGTGACGAAGAAGTCGACCCGGGCCAGCCCGGCGCAGTCCAGCGCGGTGAACGTGCGGCAGGCGTAGTCCTGCACCTGCCGGGTGACCTGCTCCGACAACCCGGCCGGGATGTCGTACTCGCAGGAGTTGTCGAGATACTTGGCCTCGAAGTCGTAGAACTCGTGGTCGGTGACCACCCGTACCTCGGCCAGCAGGGACGCCTCGGGGCCGCCGCCGGCCTCACCCTCGATCACCCCGCACTCGACCTCACGGCCGACGATCGCCGCCTCGATCAGCACCTTCGGGTCGATCTCCCGGGCGGTGGCGACGGCCGCGTCCAGGTCGGCCCAGTCGGAGACCTTGGTGATGCCGTACGACGAACCGGCCCGCGACGGCTTGACGAACACCGGCAGGCCGAGGCGCTCCTTGTCGGCGTCGCTGAGGCTCACCCCGGGGCGCAGCACCGCGTACGGACCGGTCGGGATGCCCTCGACGGTGGCCAGCTTCTTGGTGAACTCCTTGTCCATCGCGGCGGCCGAGGCGAACACCCCGGCCCCGACGTACGGGATGCCGGCCATCTCCAGCAGCCCCTGGATGGTGCCGTCCTCGCCGTACGCGCCGTGCAGCGCCGGGAAGACGACGTCGACGCCGGCCAGGGCGGCGGCCGGGCCGTCCGCCGGGTCGAGCACCATGATCCCGTTGCCGGTCGGGTCGGCGGGCAGCACCACGGCCGAGCCGGACCGGTCGGTGATCTCCGGCAGTTGCCGGTCGGTGATGGCCAGCTGGCTGCCGTCGCCGGTGGTGAGCACCCACCGCCCGGCGCGGGTGATGCCGACCGGGACGATCTCGTACTCGTCGGTGTCCAGGGCGGCCAGGATGCTGCCGGCGCTGACGCAGGAGATCGCGTGCTCGGTGCTGCGGCCGCCGAAGACGATGGCGACGCGGGTCTTGGCTGGGCTGGTCACAGGGGTGCCTTTCGTTCGCGGCCTGCACGCGCCCGCCGGGCATGGTCGGGGGAGCCCGGCGGTACGCGGTTCACGTCTTCGCGCTCACGCGGCTGACCCTACTCTGCGTACCCGCCCACCGTGCCCTGACCGGCCCGGGATCCTCCTGATGATGCAAGGAGTAACCGCCGAGTAGCTGAGGACCCGGGACCCGCGTTCGTCGGGCGGCGGGCTACCGGCGCCATGTGCAGGCGAGCCCGCCCGCCTTCACACCGTCGACGAAGGTCGACCACGTGCCCGGGTCGAACCGCAGCACCGGACCGGACATGTCCTTGCTGTCCCGTAGCGCCACACTGCCGTCCCTCAGTAACGCGGCCTCCACACAGTTGTTCTGCCCGTTGCTCCGGCTCGACCTGAACTACCGAGCGGCGGGAATCACGCCAGCGTTCACTTGTCGATCTCCTTCACCGCGTCCCTGATTGCCTGCGCCGCCCACACATTGACCGACACCGCTTCTGGGATCGCCCACCTCCACAACATCATCCTGGCGGGATGATGTCGACACCGTTGACCGGCAACGTATCACCGAGTTACTAGACAACCTCTAGCCCGGGTCACCGGCCGGTCCTGGACTCCGAACGACCTCCACTGTGGGACGTGGGTCGGGGACCGCAGCCAGGACTTGGAGCACCAGCCATGACGACCACTACACACTCGGCAATCTAGACCACAAGGCTGGCTGCCTCCGCATTAGCCATTCCGGACTTCCCTCTGCCCACGGAAACACCCCATCACGATCAGGCCAAGCAACCATCAGGACCGGAAAGTTGTCCGTCAGATAAAAGTTCTCAGCCTGCCCCAAGTAATCCCCATAATGAGATCTTGAAAATTCCACAAACTTGACTGCCATATTACTCAATATATCAGACGATTCAGATCCATGCCGAAACTCGCCACCCTCTTTGATGAGTCCTGCGATTGTATCCAGAATCGCAAATTCCGTCTCAATATCTAAGCCCAAGATAATGATCTCGGGATGGCCGCGAGTGTGGTATAATCCGATCGAATATGAGAAGCTTGGCTCTTCCGGAATCTCAGAAAACACACCCACTTTATGAAACCCGTAATTGCGTATGTTTGCGAGCAGGCCAGCACGCCGACCAGCGGCCTTTATTTTTGACTCACGCTCAACACCACAAAGCTCACAGGATTCGTCATGCGGCCACTTTGTCTGCATCTAGTTATCCCACTTCTCCCGGTTGCATAAACGACATAGCAACTGTCCGTTCGACCTGTCGCCCGACCCGCCACGGGACTTGGGTACGATATGATCAACCTGCCCTTCGTTGGTGGGTGGAGTGACACCGCGCTCCGATTTTCTCGGCTTCGAAACCTCTACGCCACAACGCTCACAAACATTCACACCATAACTATTTCCATTCTCGTCCCACACTGCCCTTTTCTCGGCAGGAGTGAAATCCTTGCCGGGGCGCCCCCCTGGAGCGACCGGGCAGTTGTGCACAAGTACCGGCGTGTTGTCGGCGAGCACATAGTATGTATGGATGTCGGCGACGGTTAGATTGTAGACGGTGCGGCGCTCGACCCACCGGCTGATCGCCGAAATCTGCACGTAGGTGCCAGTGGAGGTGCGAAGCCATTGTCCGATTTCGAGATCATCAGCATCCACCCACTTATCAAGTTTTGGAAGCCAGAATGGGTGCCGGTCGGTAGCAATCAGGGTTTTACCTTCGGCTCCCGGATTGCCCTTATCTGACTCGATTGTTACAGCAACGAGGCTTTTGTCGCCATCTCCCGTGATCGTGTCGGTGACACTTTTTTGCGCAGTCCGGCCGGTTTCAGGGTCGGTCGCCAGCACCATGTCGCCGACCTCCACCTGCTCGATCTTCTTGGTGCTTCCGTCTGCCATGAGGACCAATGTCGCCGAAGCGAAACTATTCTTGCAGGCACTCAAATAGTATCGGAAGTCACTGTGAAGCGGCAAGCCAGTCTTTATCCTACGACCACCGCCACCGACGGCCCCCAACCCTTCGAACATTCCATGCACGAGTCCGACCAAAATAATGTTGTCGTCGGCCACCTTTTCCCAAAAGTCATTGCTACAGTAGCCTTTCGTACAAATCTGATACAAAACGGCATTTGCGTCCAGGTATGTGTTCATCTGGTCGCAACTCAAGTAATTCCCACAATGGAACTCACCGTGACACCACCGGTCACCTTGGCAGTGCTCTGCCAGGTATCCCACTAGCTCAGCGGCGTCGGGTCCGCCCGAGGGGATGGGGTAGTCGTTCAGGAAAACCTGACCGAACCCGTTGGTCTCGACACGATAATTCTGGTTCGCAACAACCGTTACTTTTTCGTAGGACTCCGGCGACGCACTTTTCGGCGTGTAGTTTTTGGTGACGTGTTTGCCGTTCTTTTTCCCATAGGACCGTACGTGACCGTCGTTGTCTCCAGTGATGTACAGACCGGTGGGGTCCGAGTAGGTAGTGGGGTTGTTGTTGGCGTAGGCGTAGCCGTGCATCTGCTGGGGGTCGGCCGGGTCCATGATGGGGTCGACGGAGATGAACCGTCCGAGTGTGGGGTCGTAGTGGCGTGCGCCGATGTGGGTGAGGCTGTTGGGGTCTTGTGTGCCGCCGACGAAGCCTTTGTCGTCGGGCCAGGCGGTGGGTGGGGTGCCGCGGGTGTCGCCGAAGGGGAGGGTGCGGCGGCGGGTGAGGTCGTGGGTGGTGGGGTCGATGCTGATCTGGTTGGTGCCGTGGTGGTCGGGGATGAGCCAGGTGAGGCCGGTGACGGTGCGGACGGCGATGGTGGCGCCGGCGTGTTGGTAGTGGCGGGTGCCGTCGATCTGGCCGTTGCTGGTGGTGCGGCGGAGTTCGGTGTGGCCGAGGTAGAGGGTGGTGCCGGTGGTGTCGCGGCGGATGAGCCGGTTCCCTGAGGTGTCGTAGATGTTGGTGGTGTCCAGGCCGGGTTCGGTGGTGGTGGCGAGGCGGCCTTCCGCGTCCCAGGTGAGGGTCTGGGTGACACCGTCGACGGTGCGGGTTTGGGTGTGCCCGCCGGTGGTGTACGCGTACGTGTCGGTGCGGGTGGTGTCGCCGGTGTGGTCGACGGCGGTGACGGCGTGGGGTTGGGGGCTGCCCGGGGTGGGGTAGGTGGAGGTGGCGGTCGTCGACCCGGTCGCGGTCCAGGTGGTCGCGGTAAGTCGGTTCCCGGTGGTGTCGTAGGTGAAGGCCTGCCGGTAGGGGTCGGCGCCGGTGCGTTGCGGGGTGGTGCAGGTGGGGGTGGTTTCGGTCCAGGCCTGGGTGAGGCGGCGGAGGTGGTCGTAGGTGAAGCATTCGGCCTGGTCTGCGACACCGGCGGTGGTGCCGGCCATCGAGGTGACGTTGCCGGCGGGGTCGTAGGTGTAGCTGGTGGTGGCGGCGTCGTCCCACGTGTCGGGGGTGGTGGGGTGTTCGGTGTCGACCTGCGAGGCGGCGAGACGGCGGGTCGCGGTCTCGACCGGTGAGGACACCCGGATACGGGTGCCGCCGGTGCCGAGGACGCGCTGGGCGATGCTGCCGTCGTAGTGGTAGCTGGTCGCGGAGACGAATGTGTCGGTGCCGGTGGTGAGGGTGGTGGGCAGGCCGGACGCGGTGTGGTAGCCGTAGGTGAGGGTTTCGGCGGGCAGGCCGCCGATCGCGGGCAGGCTGGTGGTCGCCGGGGTGCCGTTGTCGTGGTACGTGTGGCTGGTGGTGTAGGTGCCGGCCAGCCCGGTTTCGGCGGCCGGGATGGTGACCGTGGCGCCGAGGGGCCGGTAGCCGTCGTCATAGCCGGTGACCGCCGTCGTGTAGGCGTCACCATTGTGGTGGCGGGTGGCGGAGGTCAGCTGACCGAGCTCAAGGGTGTCGTACGTCCACGACGCCCGCAGTGCGCCAGTGGAGGTGTCGTCGCGCAGCTCGGTACGGCGGCCAAGGTTGTCGTAGCCGTACCAGAGGGTTTCGCCGCGGCCGTCGGTGGTGGTGACCAGCTGGTCGGCGTTGTCGTAGGTGCTGGTGGAGGTGCCGGCGTCGGGGTCGACGGTGCCGGTACGCCGGCCGAGCAGGTCGTAGGTGTAGGTCCACTGGTTCCCGGCCGGGTCGGTGACCGTGGTCAGCTCGTCACGCGGGTTGTAGCCGTAGCTGGTCTCCTCGTAGGCGCCGGTCGGCGACGAGCCGGTGTGTTGGCGTAGGGCGGTCTGCCGGCCCCGGGCGTCGACGAGTGTGGTGGTGGGGGTGCCGCCGGTGGGTGGGTCGAGGGTGACCCGGTCACCGTCGTAGCCGGTGACGGTCTCCCACTGCAGGGTGTTCGCCGACCACAGCTGGGTACGGGTGGGCCGGCCGGCACCGTCGTACACGGTGCGGGTCTGCGACTCGATGGCGGTGTCGGCGAAGGTGACCAGGGTGCCGGTCGGCCCGGACGCGTCGTTGTAGAACATCGACGTCTTGACCGTCTGGCCGCGTACGTCGTACTGGGTGTCGCTGATGGTGCGTTTACCGTCCGGGGCGGTCACCTGGGTCTGCCGGGGCCGCAGCAGCCCGTCGTAGATGTCGTAGCTGTCGATCTGGTTGCCGTTCGGTCCCAGGGCGCGGGTCCGGATGTGGCTGGGCGCGGTCTTGGTGATCGTGTACGCGTACTCGAGGTCGGGTGTCTCGGTGGTGGGCCGGCCGGGGGCCCACACCGTGGTCAGCCGGCCGAGGGGGTCGTACACGCCGGTGGAGACTTTGTCGTTGATGTCGCTGACCTCGGTCGGCAGGCCACGACGCGGGTCGAGGGTGGTGGTGGCGTCGTGACCGAGCGGGTTGGTGGCCGTGACGGCCGTCGTCGGCGCACCGGACGCCGGGGTGTAGGCGGTGGTCGTGGTCCGGTTGAGGGCGTCGGTGACGGTCAACGGCCGGCCGTGGGCGTCGTAGGTGGTGGTGCCGGTGGTGAGGTAGGTCGGGGTAGTGCCGTCGTGGGACCGCGCTGTCTCGACCTTGGTGACCAGGCCCCGGGTCGGCGCGGTGCTGTGGCTGGTGGCGCCGTCGCGGTAGAAACGGGTGTCGGACAGCAGATCGTCCGGGTAGGACGGGGTGCTGCCGCACGGCGTCGCGACGGTCTCCACCCGCGACGCGGTGTCGATCAGCCACGGGGCGCCGGTGTTGCGGGCGTACGTGTACCGGGTGCACACGTCGTCGGCGAGGGTGGACACGTCACCTCGGTCGTCGGAGGAGATCAGGGTGCCGTAGGTGGTGTCCCAGGTGTCGACGGTCCGGGTGTGCCGCCACGTGCCATCGTGTTCCAGCCACGTGTACCCGATCGTGGTGACGACCCGGGAGATCACCGACTGCCAGGTGGCCGGCTGGGCGTGGACCGGATCCTCCTCACGCAGGGAGGTGGCGTAGCCGGCCACCTGCTGGATCGTCCGGTTCAGCTGCTGCCCGCCCGGGGCGGCGTAGTCGATCCGCTCGTACAGGAAACCGGCCCGCCACCAGTCGTCGCCGTGCACCGCGCCGTCCGTGCCGGTCAACGTCACCCACCTCGTGCCGGGACCGGCGTCGGTGCGGTCCCGGTGCATCCCCCGGAAATACAGGTACCGGGACTGCGTCTGATGCCCACTCCCGGTGCCGGTGGTCACCGTCACCGTCGGCCAGCCACGGAAATCCGACCACGTCCGCAACGGCAACGACCGCGACCACACATCCGCGTCGTTGTGATGCCACAACACCGTCGACGTCGCCCCCGCCGTCGAATACGCGTAGCTGTGCGTCACCGCCGGTGAACCGCCGACCAGGTCCCGCTCCACCACCTGCGTCACCCGGTACTTGTTCCACCACGACCACCCCGCCGGCGACCCGTCCGGCTTGTAGTACTGCGGGAAACACCGCTTCGAGTTGTGGTCCGGATCCGCCTGCGACGACACCGTGCAGTCCGAACCCTCATAGGTGATCTCGATCCGCCCACCCGACTCGGTGTTGATCTCGGTAATCCGGTACTTGTTCGTCACCGGCACCGCCGCCGACACGTTGTGATCCGTCCGGTTCGCGTACCGGGTCCCGCCGAACGTCACCTGCGGCAACGCCACCTGCCCACCGGCCAGACCCGTCCGCTGGATACCCGACAGCCACAACGACGGCGGATTCAACGCGCTCGACTCGTTCGTCGACGGGAAACCGTGACTCAGGTCCCACCGGTCCACGTCCTGATACACCCCGCCGACCCGCACCTGCGTCGTCACCGACGTCAACCGCTTCGCCGTGAAGTACGACGGCCCGATGTTGTTGTTGCACGGCGCCGCGTCACACTGCAGATCCCACGGCGTGTCCGGCCAGCTCGCCGTGTTCGGCGAACTCCCGTTCCAACACGACGACAGACACCGGTCACCCACCGCGAACAACACCCGCATCGGCGGGTTCACCGTGTCCGCCTCACCACCGGCCACCGTGCCGTACTCCACCCGCCGCAGCGCACTCCCCCGGTCGTACTGCACCTGATACGTGCCCGTCCCGGTGATCCCCGCCCGGCTCAACTCCCGGTCGTACCAGTACGACATCGAGTTCCCGTGGACATCCACCACATAATCCAGATTCCACCGGTACGCCATGAAACACCGCGAATAGTAGAAACCGTCCGAGCGGTAACACGGCTCCCACGTGTGGTTCGCGAAAACACCCTGCCCCATCACCGAGTTCGTCTCACGATCCCCCGCGTTCCACCCCGGCAACCGCTGCCGACCGAAGTAGAACTGCGTACCGTCCGTCGTGGTCAACCGCCACGCCTCACCGTTGTGCGTGTAACCATGCCGGCCGGTCAACAACTCGATCCGGGAACCGTCATCGTTGGCCAGCCGCCACTTCCCGTCCCCGTCACCCAGCACGATCTCCGTCGACTGCCCCCGCCACACCAGCTTCGCGTTCGGCTCCCGCCAACACGGATCCGGCGTCGCGTTCGTGTAATGCGCCGGAAACCCCTCAAGATCATCACTGCACGTCCGGTACGACCGCTCGATGAACCCCGGATGGAAATCCCAACCCTCACCGATCCACGACGGCTGCGAGTTCTCCCCGTTCGTCCGACCATCCACCGCCGACGACGAATACCCGAACGACACCTCCGGCTCCAACCCACCCGGCGACGGCGGCACCTCCAACGGATACGACCACGAGAACCCACCCCCCGACTGGCCCGCCTGCCACGACGCCGACTGCCCCAACGACGTCCGCTTGAACGACCCCGTCTCCCCGTCACCCGCCGCCAGCAACCCCACCACCGCACCACCACCAGAAACAGCGGCGTCGGCCCGACCCGCCCCCGCCCCGCCAGCGGACAACTCCACATCCGCCCCGATCCGCCCCACCAACGGATCATTCCGCGAACCCAACCCCACCGGCCCGGCACACTCAGGATCCGACGTCTCCACCAACGCACACTCCGACAACCCCACCAACCGCAACCGCGACGCCCACGCCGCACCGAACGCCCCCGCGAACCCCGAATAGTCCAACTCCAACCGCACCCCACCACCGGCCACCGACTCACCCTCGACCGCCACCCGCACCACCAACGCCACCCCCGCCGCCGACGCCTCAACCGGATCCACCACCTCCACCCGCACCCGGTCCGGCACCTCCGACGCATCCGCCCAATCAGCCCGCACCCGCCCCGACAACACGTCACCCACCGGCTCCGGAGCCGACAACACCACCGGCAGACCACCCACATCCACCGCCGCCGACCCAGACGACAAATCCGCCACCACCGACGCCGCCTGCGGCCACACCGGAGGCACCGGCGCGAAATCCGCCACCGACGACTCGTCATCCACCCCCGCCGGCACATGCTCCGCCACCGGCACCGACCGCTGGCCCACATCCGGCTCCGCCGCCGTCCCCACCGGCGCCGCCACCGCCTGCGGAGCCGCCAACGCCGACGCCACCACCACGACCGCCGTCACCCCAGCGACCCGGCGACGCACACCCGACAACCAGAACCGGTTGACCCGACGACCCGACATCAGCGCCACTCCCCAGAATCAAGGCAACAGACTGCCAGCAACGTGGTGGACACACCATCACCGACCGACATGGAGTGGTCGGCTGGCGTGTGTGATCAGTTATGGACGGGTGTAGCGGTCGGTGATCAGCCAGGCCGGGACCGGGCCGGAGTGTGCCTCGATGCGGCTCACCCGGCCAGGGAAGAAGCCGGTCAGCCCCGCAGGTCCTGCCCCGGCCCCGACGGTCAGCGACCCGGGCGCGGTCCAACTCGGTGGCGCAGGCACCGCCACCGGGTCACCGGCCACGCCGTCGATGTAGAGGGTGAGTGTCTCCGAGCCCGCGTCGTACACCCCGGCGAGATGCGTCCACTGGCCGGGTACCGCCGCAGCCGGACTCGCGGCGACGGCCAGGTCGGGCAGGTCGGCGTCGTCCGCTCCACGCAGCCGGAACACCCACCGCCCGTCGCTGGCCCGGTATCCAAGCTGGAACGCGTCCGTCTCGTCGCCGCCCTGGGCGAGCACCACCGCATCACTGCCGGGCAGTGGATCTGCCGGGTCACCGTCGAGACGGGCCCAGAGCAACACCCCAAAGGAATGATCGGTACGCAGCACCGGGCGCGGGACCGGATCGTACGGGCTGGTGGTCGAGGCGTACCCGCTCGTCCCGTCGAACCAGGCCGCGTGGCCGGTCGGGGCACCGGAGTCGTGGACGAACCCCGAGGTCGCCGGCACGGTGTCCCAGCCGGCGAGGTACAGGTTGCGGCCCCAGGAGCCGAGGTCGAACTCGTCACCGCACCAGCAGTCAGCCGAGTAGTCGAACCCCCACAGCCCAACTTGTCTCGGCGTCAGCACCCCGAACAGCTCAGGAAGCGTGTCACCGGGATCGGAGAAGCGTCCGTGCAGGTCCTCCAGGTCCGCCACCCGGCTCCACAGCAGGATGTCCGTCACGCCGCCGGACCACCACTGCGCCGGTGCGCCGTCGCTGAAGCCTCGGCCCACCGTGAACGGTCCAGCCGCCTGCCACGGGGTAGCCGCGAACGCGGCCTCAGCTGCCAAGGCTCCGTTGACGTACAACTGAAGCAGTTGCTCGTCGGCGTCGAAGACGCCGGTCAGGTGGGTCCAGTGGTCGACGTCGGAAGCGGCGATCGGCGCGGGACGGTACGCGGAGATCAGCGGACTCGATGCTGCCGTACCTGTCGGCACGGTGAACGCCCAGTGCGGAGCCGGCGGGTCGCCGAGTTGGCGGATGCCCAACTGGAAGCCACCGGCACCGGTCCCGTCGGCACCGACGGCGGTGCGATCGCCAGACAGGTCGGCTGGCCGGACCCAGGCGGCGGCGCTGAACGAACCCGAGGTGTCGAGCGCGGACACGGCTGCGGTGGCCGCGCCTGGGACGCCGACCGGGTCTTCGGCGACTGCGTCGAAAGCCGGCGTGCTCGCCTCGATCAGGTAGGTGTCCGGTGCCCAGGTGACGTCGCCGCTCGGGACCAGGTCGGGACCGCCTGAGCGGGCACGGAAGCGCTCGTTGTTGGTGTCGATCAGCGGCCAGTGCCCGATCGGCGACGATCGCGAGGTGACCAGGAACTGGTACGTCGTCGTCGGGCTGGGCCGGCCGTACTCGTTGCGCGCGTAGACGTGCAGGGCGTTGGGTCCCTCGCCCGGTGGGGTGAGGGTCAACGTCACGCTCGCCCCGGGGGGGACGGTCACCGTGGTGCCTGCCGGGCTGCTCCAGCCGTACACGTAGGCGACGACGTCGGGCGACGACGTACTGAAGGTGAACTCACCCGCGACGTCCCGACCGCCGTGCGACACGCCGTCGTCGGGGTAGTCGACCGAGGTCACGGTCGGCGCCGGCACCGGGTCTCCGGGTGGATCGGCGACCGCCGGCCCGGGTGTGCTCAGCGTCAGTGCGGCGGCTGTGGCGGTGGCGGTGGCGGCCAGGATCTGTGGCCAGCGATGTCGTGGGCGGCTCGGACGGATCGGCGGCGTCTGGGCAGCATCCACTAGGGACCCCCGTGGCTATGCGACATGTACGTCCGACCCTAGAGATCCACGTCCGTATCTGTAAAGGGGGCATCACAATCCGCTACCACAAACCTCCCTCACTGGACATCGAGCGACACAGAGTCATCAGTCGGGTACGACCGGCCACGCGTACAACTCTGACGAAAACCCGTCGACGTTGAGCCGAGCCACTCGTCCACCGATCGACGGAGTTCATAAGTCCACTAGTGACGGCAGGATGGGTCGGGTCGAGCATCCCAGGAGGTGGTAGCCATGTCCCCGTCCGTGTTGAACTCGTCCGTACCGCGCCGACGACTGGGCCGGGAGCTGCGTCAACTGCGCGAGCGGCTGACCCAGCTGCCGCAGACGTCGGTGGCCAGCGAGCTGGAGTGGTCGGCGACGAAGCTGTGGCGGATGGAGCGCGGCGAGGTCCCGGTCCGCTCCGGCGACGTCGTGCTGCTCTGCGAGTTGTACGGCGTCGAGGAGGAGACCACCGAGATCCTTGCCGCGTTGGCGACCAAGACCCGGGAGAAGGGCTGGTGGCACGACTACGCAAGCCTGCCGTCGTGGTTCGAGCTGTACGTGGGCCTGGAGGAGGCCGCCAGCCGGATCCGCGAGTACCAGAGTCAGCTGGTGCCGGGCTTCTTGCAGACCCGGGAGTACGCCACCGCGATCTTCACCAAGGACGTCGACGGCGTGCCCCGTCACCAGATCGCCGACCGGGTCACGGTGCGGCTGGGCCGGGCCCGGCTGCTGACCCGGCTGGAGCCACAGGCTCCCGAGTTCGACGTCGTCGTCGACGAGGCGGTGCTGCGCCGCGTCGTCGGGTCGCGCCAGATCATGGCGGCACAGGTGCGCCGGCTCGCCGACGCCGGCCGGCTGCCGAACGTCTCCGTCCGGGTCCTGCCGTTCTCCTCCGATCTGCACGCCGGGGTGCTGACCGGCGGCTCGTTCACCATCCTGGACTTTCCCGAGCAGTACGAGCCCACCACGGTCTACCAGGAGTCGATCACCGGCGCGCTCTTCCTCGACAAACAGACCGAGAGCGACCGGTACGCTTGGGTCTACCACGACATCCGGTCGGCCGCGCTGAGCGAGGCCGAGTCGCGGGCGCTGCTGCTGGACACGGCGAAGGAGTACGAGCCATGACCGACCTGACCGGTGCCACCTGGCGCAAGAGCAGCCGATCCAACAGCCAGGGTGCCTGTGTCGAGGTCGCCGACGGGCTGGCCGGCGTGATCGGCGTACGCGATTCCAAGGACCCCACCGGCCCGGTCCTGACCATCTCCCCCGCCAACTGGTCAGCCTTTGTCGCCGCTACCAAGACCGGCACCATCACCGCCTGACCGCACACCGCCTGCACCCCGCCGGGGTCCAAACCGCACCTCGGTGGACTCGTCGCTGACCAGAACAGTCTCGCCGGGTAGCGACCAGTTGCCGGAGTCGGCGCGTCGGTGCATCAGCCCCCGACCGCGACCGCCGGTGACGATCGCCGCACCGCCAGGGACGATCCCGGTCGCCCTCGGCGCGGCCGGGTCACGGTAATAGTCACGCTGGCGAGTCACGACACCTCACGATGCGGTACGGAGTGCAGGTCTGAGCCAAGTCGGGTTACTGCTCCCCACGGGAGTCGGCCAACACCTGCGCCAGATCGGTCACCAACCCGACCACCTTTCCCACAATGCTTCAGCGGCGCCACCCCATCCGCCACAGGTCGGATATCAGATGGCGCAAAAATGGCAGCTGCCCATCGATCTGCATTCCACCGTTTTCCCGTATCAATGCAGAGAATCTTGTCAGCGGAATAAACGCCGTTGCGAACGAAATTACACCCCCAAAGACACAACCCGCCACCATGATGCCAATGACCTCAGACGCGACTACCAGCTCCAATATTGCAATCAGGAATAGACCAGCCAGGAAGCACACCAAGAAGCCCCTGATCCCCCAAATCATCATCCTATACATAGTCGTGCTACGATATCCGTTACCATGGAGATCTGACATCGAGTTTCACCACCATTTCCAGCGCTTGATGATCCAGGTTTTAGCCACACCACCCTCACCGAAGGACACGCCGTCCGACACCTATCGCAAACACTCACTCAAGGCCTGGGCCGCCACCTGTTAAAGGCAAAGAGGTCGCGCACGACCATGCCGAACAGTTTTGGCCCACGTTCAAATATGTCCATGTCCGCAAAGTACGATGTTTCTTCAATGCGACGGTACACCGGACGGATAGAAAACATCCCCAGAAAGATTCCGAGACCGACCGTCAAGATCAGTGCGAAGAAAACTGACATCAGCACCTCCACCGGCCCTCCCAGTAACAACGCCAGAATCACGGCAAAGATGACCAAGAATGCAAGCAGAAAGAACCGCATGATGATCAACGCGCGCCAGTAGGCCCAAGCTCCGCGCACACGCCAAGCAGGATCATCCGAGGAACTCACCGCTCAACCCACCTCCCAACTCGAGTGGACGGCTCGGACGGGACGGCAGCACACATGGACAGCATCCACTTGGGACCCGCGTGGCTATTGTGCATGTCCGTCCGACACTAGAGATCCACCCCATACCTGTAAAGGCGGTATCACAAGCCGCTAACACAATCCGGTCACCAGCCGGCAAGCTGGACCAGCCCGCTGACTCAGCGTCGCCTGCCCTCGCCCCCTTCTATCCGAGGTACGGAGTGTCGCGCTGCTCAGCGTGGTGCCGCAGCCGCAGCCGTACCGTGTCGTGGATGGGAATGTCGGCGAACTCGGCAGGATCGACGAACCGCACCTCGGTAGACTCGTCGCTGACCAGAATCGTCCCGCCAACTATCCGGCCGAGGTAGGTGACGGTGAACTCCTGGCGCACCTCGCCGTCCGCATACGCGATCACATGCGCCGGGTCGGTGTAGACGCCGATCAGCGCGGTGATCTCGATGTCGTGGCCCGTCTCCTCCTTCACTTCTCGGACGACGCACTGTTGCAGTGTCTCGCCGACCTCCATCGTGCCGCCGGGTAGCGACCAGTTGCCGGAGTCGGCGCGTCGGTGCATCAGCACCCGACCGCAGTCGTCGGTGACAATCGCTGAACCGCCCGGGACGATCCTGTTCGCCCTCGGCGCGGCCGGGTCGCGGTAGTAGTCACGCCGGCGAGTCACGACGCCTTCAGAGATCGCGGTCCATCCGCCGCGGGAGTACGGGAATCTTCTCGCCGGCCCCTGCCCCAGGCCAGCCATGAGCAGAAAATCGCCAACGTGCCGCCGCAGATGACTACCCCAAGCCCAGCGAGGAAGAAGAGGAGCGCCACAGTGCCGCCTGCGAACCTCGCGGCTTGCAGCAGAACAATTCCTATCCCCGGAAGGAGGTACATCAATCCGAGATCCCGGCGCTGAAAGCCAGCCGGCACTGGCACACGTCCGATAAGGAGGATGACGAAGCCCGCCCCGATGAGGCTGGTCCCCAGGAGCAGTGTAGCTACCACTAACAGGCTCGACATGACCGCACCTCTATCCCAGATTTCACCAGTACCGTGCGTCCAACGCGTCCTTGAGCATCGACGCGTCGAGGTCGAGCATCGGCATCCTCCATTCGAAGTGGGCCAGGTAGCGCAGCGGCAACGTCACGATCAGCCCGAACACGATGACGATTGGCAACACGAACCAGACCTGCGGCCAGATGAAGATGCAGGGCAACGCCACAGCCATCGACCGCAGAAACCAGACGCTCAGCCGGTAGACCGCCAGTCGCCAGTCGCCGGTAGCCGGACGGCGGACCGCCACGCGGCTCCTGCTCCATCACCCGGATCCCGCTTCCCACGCGCTGGCTCCCACGGGACCGAGTCTGTCAGGTAGCGTCCAGGGTGGCGGTGATGTCGCGTACCAGGTCCACAGTGTCTTCGATGCCGCAGGAGAGCCGCACGAAGCCCGGTGGCGTGTCGTCGCCCCACTGGGCCCGCCGATCGGCGGCCGTGTGCAGACCACCGAACGACGTGGCCGCCGACACCAGCTTCGACGCGGTCAGGAAGCGGCCGACCCGGTCGGCGTCACCCAGGTCGAACGACACGATCCCCGGGATGCGGCGCATCTGGGCCGCCGCGACCGCGTACGACGGATCGGTCGGCAGGCCGGGCCAGCGTACGCCGGTGACGTCACCACGCCCGACCAGCGCGGCGGCGACCGCTTCCGCGTTGGCTGACTGGCGGGCCAGCCGCAGGTCCAGTGTGGCCAATGACCGGTGGGCGAGCCAGCAGTCGAACGGGCCCGGCACCGACCCGGTCAGCTTGCGCCACCGCGTCGCATCGGCCAGCACCTCCGGCGAGCGGGTGGCCAGGTAGCCGAGCAGCAGATCGGAGTGGCCGGTCAGCGCCTTGGTGCCGGAGGCGACCACGATGTCCGCCCCCAGGTCCAACGGCCGCTGCCCGAGCGGGGTCGGCGCGGTGTTGTCGACCGCGACCAGCGCCCCGGCGTCGTGCGCCGCCGCCGCGAGCGCGGCGACGTCGCAGACGTCCAGCCCCGGGTTGGCCGGGGTCTCCAGCAGCACCAACCGCACCCCGGCGAAGTCCGGGTACGGCCCGGCGGTCGGCATCAGCCGCACGGTCACGCCGATCGGCTCCAGCACCGTGGCGGCCAACGCCCGTACGGTGAAGTAGCCGTCGGCGGGCAGCAGCACCGTGTCGCCGGGGCGCAGCGTGGTCAGCAGCAGCGCGGTGATCGCCGCCTGGCCGCTGGCAAAGACGAGGGTGTCGCCGCCTTCCAGGTCACCGATGGCCGATTCGAGCGCCCGCCGGGTCGGGTTGTCCTCCCGGGCATAACCGTCGCGGTCCGGCGACGGCCCGGTCACCGGGTCCAGGTGGTACGGGGCGGCGAACACCGGGCCGGGCAGGAACGGCTGGCCGGGGGTCGGCTCGGGCAGCCCGGCTGCGACACACCGGGTGCCGTCGCCGTACCCCGGGTCGCGGGAAGTGGCGGTCATGCCGTTCATCCTGACCAAGGTCGCCGGCCGGCGGCAGAGCCTATTCCGGTTTCGTGGCCCGCGTCATCAGCAGCGTCAACGCGGTACGCGGGTCCAGGCCCTCGTGGCAGATCCGTTCCACCTGCTCGGTGATCGGCATCTCCACCCCGTGCGCGCGGGCCAGGTCCCGGATCGACAGGCAGCTTTTCACCCCTTCGGCGGTCTGCCGGGTGGCGGCCTGCGCCTGTTCCAGGGTCTCCCCCCGGCCCAGGTGCTCGCCGAACGTCCGGTTGCGCGACAGCGGCGACGAGCAGGTGGCGACCAGGTCACCGAGGCCGGCCAGCCCGGAGAAGGTCAGCGGGTCGGCACCGAGCGCCACCCCCAGCCGGGCCGTCTCTGCCAGCCCCCGGGTGATCAGGGTGGCCTTGGTGTTGTCACCGAGGCGCATCGCGGTGGCGATGCCGTACGCCAGGGCGATCACGTTCTTCACCGCCCCGCCCAGCTCGCAGCCGATCACGTCGTCGTTGGTGTACGGCCGCAGGTAGCCGGTGAGCATCGCCTGCTGCACGGCGGCCGTGCGCGCGGTGTCGGTGCCGGCGACGACGCTGGCGGCCGGCTGCTCGGCGGCGATCTCGGCGGCCAGGTTGGGGCCGGAGACCACCACGACCCGGTCCGGGCCGACCCCGGTGGTCTCGACGATCACCTCGCTCATCCGTTTGGTGGTGCCGAGTTCGATCCCCTTCATCAGGCTGACCAGGGTCGCGTCGGGGCCGATGTGCGCGGCCCAGTCACCCAGGTTGCCGCGCAGCGTCTGCGACGGTACGGCGAGCACGACCAGCCCTGCGCCCTTGATCGCCTCGGCGGCGTCGCTGGTGGCGGTGACCCGGTCGGGCAGCCGCACCGCCGGCAGGTAGTCGGGGTTGGTGCCGTACTCGCGGATCGCGGCGGCGACCTGCTCGCGCCGGGCCCAGAGGACCACGTCGGCCCCGGCGTCGGCGAGCACCTTGGCGTACGCGGTCCCCCACGAGCCGGCACCCAGGACGACGGCCCGGCCGGTCCCGGTCACTGTCCCGGCTCCGGGGTGCCGGTGGTCCGGTTGTTGCGGCGGGCGCTCGGGGCGTACAGCGGTGGGGCCTCGCCGCCCCGGATCTCGGCAACCATGTCCCGCAGCCGCAGCATCATGGTCTCGGTGATCTCCTCCAGCACCGCCCGGGTCGGCTCGACCCCGGCCCATCTGCTCAGGTCGAAAGGTTCACCGGCGGTGACGGTCACCTTCCGGCCGGGCAGCAGGTTCAGTTTTCCGGTCCGCGGGTCGTACATCTGCTGCGGACCCCACATCGCCACCGGCACGACCGGGGCTCCAGTGGTCAACGCCAGCCGGGCCGCGCCGGTCTTGCCACGCATCGGCCACAGGTCCGGCTCGCGGGTGGTCGTCCCCTCCGGGTAGATCACCAACGCGCCGCCTTCGTCGACGCCGACGATCGCCGCCTCCAGCGACTTGATCGCGTCGACGCTGCCCCGGTGCACCGGGATCTGCTTCACCTTGAGCAGCCAGCGCCCGATGACCGGGATGGTGAACAGGCTGGCCTTGCCGAGGAACCGGGGCCAGCGGCCGGCCTCGTAGAGGAAATGGCCGATGACCATCGGGTCGGCGTGCGACATGTGGTTGGCGACGACGATCACCCCACCGGTGCCGGGGATGTGCTGCATCCCGGACCAGGTCCGCTTCGTCCATACGAGCAGGGTCGGTTTGACCACCATCACGATGAAGCGTCGCCAGAAGCCCAGTTTCCGCCGCGCCACCCGATCCTCCTCGTCACCGCACCCTGGCCACCACCGGGTCACCACACCCCGACCGCCGTCTTGCCGACCGACGCAGCGAATCATGCCCTGTCCGACCCGGCCAGAGCCAATGCGAGCCCAGCCGGCAGGATGGAGCGGTGCGGAACGCGACCTGGTCGGTGGTGCTGCCGGTCAAGCGGCTCGCGGTGGCGAAGAGCCGGCTGCGGGGTGCGCTCGACGGCGTACCGCATGAGGAACTGGCGCTGGCCCTGGCCCGCGACACCGTCGCCGCCGCGCTGGCCTGCCCGCTGGTCGCCGAGGTGGTGGTGGTCACCTCGGATCCGGCCGCCACCGCCACGTTGGGCGCGCTCGGGGCCCGTACCGTCGCCGACCCGGAACTCGCCGCCCCAGACCTCGACGCGCCGGAGGTCGGCGCACCGGAGGTGAGCGGGCTGAACGCGGCGGTGACGCACGGGGCCGCGACGGTCGACGCGGGCCGGCCGGTCGCCGCGTTGACCGCGGACCTGCCGGCGTTGCGGCCGGCTGAGCTGGCCGCCGCCCTCGACACCGGCATCGGCACCGTCAGCGCCCTCGACACCGCCGTCGGGGCCGGCGTGGACCGCTGGTTCGTCCCGGATGCCGCCGGCACCGGGACGGTGCTGCTGGCGGCCGCCGTCGGCACCGCGCTACGGCCTGGTTTCGGCGCCGGATCGGCGGTACGGCATCAACGGTCGGGTGCCGTCCGGCGCGGCGGGGACTGGCCGACGCTGCGCCGCGACGTGGACACCGCCGCCGACCTCGCCGACGCGGCCCGGCTCGGCCTGGGTCGGCACACCGCCGCGCTGTACGCCAGCGGGTACCGTGCTGACATGCGACACAGGTCGGTGAGCTGAGATGCAGGGCACGGTGGCGACCTTCGATCCGGCGACCCGCAGCGGCACAGTGCTGCTCGACGACGGGGCGGAGCTGTCGTTCCCGGCGGCCGCGTTCGACGCTTCCGGGTTGCGGCTGCTGCGGCTGGGTCAGCGGGTACGCATCGAGCGTGACGAGTCCGGGCACGTTAACCGCGTCACGTTGCCCACATTCGGCTAGCTGGAGCCGGGCGAATTCATGCCAAGTTCACCGTGATCAGGTCATGATTACCGGGTGACGCCCGCCCCCTCCAGGCGCGCCGCCGCCCGTCCGCGCCGCGCAGCCGACCAGCCCACCGCTGACCAGCCCGCCGGCACCGACCAGTCTGCCGCCGACCAGCCCGCTGCCGACGACGGCGCGACCGCGACGCCTCGGCCTGCTCGGCCGGCCCGCCGCCAGTCGTCGAACGGCACCGCCCGCCAGGCCTCGACCGGCACCGCCCGGAAATCGGCCGGCGGCACCGCCCGCAAGTCGACGGCCGGCACCGCCCGCAAGTCAGCGGGCACGGCGGCGAAACGGACCCGGGCCGGTGCAACGGCGGCGGGCAGCCCGCGAGCCGCGAGCCGGCGGACCAAGGCGGCACCCCAACCGGCACCGGAGACCGCAGAACCGGAGGCGGTGGCCGCGCCGGAGACCACCGAGCCGGCACCGCAGGCGGTGGCCGAGTCCGCGACCGACGCGCCCGCCGCGCCGCTGCCGGTGCAGGCCCCCGACCCGGCAAACCCGGTGTCGGACACCGCCGAACCGGCCGAGCCGGACGAGCCGGCCACGCTGGCCCGCCAGCCGCTGCCCGACGACCGGTTCCTCAACCGGGAGCTGTCCTGGCTCGACTTCAACGCCCGGGTGATCGAGCTGGCCGAGGACCCGCAGACCCCACTGCTGGAGCGGGCCAAGTTCCTGGCCATCTTCGCCAGCAACCTCGACGAGTTCTTCATGGTCCGCATCGCCGGGCTCAAGCGCCGGCTGCAGGCCGGGCTGCCGGTACGCGGCGGCGACCGGCTGCCGCTGCGTACCCAGTTGGAGCTGATCGCGGCGAAGACCGCCGGCCTGGTCGCCCGGCACGCCCGGTGCTTCACCGAGGAGGTCCGGCCCCGGCTGGCCGCCGAGGGCATCCACCTGATCCGGTGGAGCGATCTGAGCACGGGCGAGCGGGAAGGGCTGCGCACCTACTTCCGGGAGCACATCTTCCCGGTGCTGACCCCGCTGGCCGTCGACCCGGCGCACCCGTTCCCGTACATCTCCAGCCGGTCGTTGAACCTGGCCGTCGCGGTCCGTGACCCGGACGGCGGTCCGGAGCTGTTCGCCCGGATCAAGGTACCGAACAACGTGCCCCGGTTCGTGGTGGTCAGCCAGGAAGGGCTGGGTGCCCGGTTCCTGCCGGTCGAGGATCTGATCGCCGCCCAGCTCGGCCAGCTGTTCTCCGGGATGCAGGTGGTGGAGTGCCACCTGTTCCGGGTGACCCGCAACGCCGACTTCGAAGTCGACGAGGACCGCGACGAGGATCTGCTGCAGTCGCTGGAGCGGGAGCTCGCCCAGCGCCGGTTCGGCCCGCCGGTGCGGCTGGAGGTGGCCGCCTCCATCTCCGACCACATGCTCGACCTGCTGGTCCGCGAGCTGGACATGGACAGCCACGACGTGCTGCGGGTGCCGGGGCTGCTGGACCTGTCCGCGTTGTGGCAGGTCTACGAGAGCTCCGACCGGTCGGACCTGAAGGACCGCCCGTTCGTGCCGGCCACCCACCCGCGGCTGGTCGAGGGCGAGGTGCCACGCAGCGTCTTCGCCACCCTGCGCGACGGCGACATCCTGGTGCACCACCCGTACCACTCGTTCTCCACCAGTGTGCAGCGGTTCATCGAGCAGGCGGCGGCCGACCCGCTCGTCCTGGCGATCAAGCAGACGCTGTACCGCACCAGCGGCGACTCGCCGATCGTCGACGCGCTGATCGAGGCGGCCGCCGCCGGCAAGCAGGTGGTGGTGCTGGTCGAGGTGAAGGCCCGGTTCGACGAGCAGGCCAACATCGGCTGGGCGCGGATGCTGGAACGGGCCGGCTGTCACGTCGTGTACGGCCTGGTCGGGTTGAAGACCCACTGCAAGACCGCCCTGGTGGTACGCCAGGAAGGCAACCAGATCCGCCGCTACTGCCACATCGGCACCGGCAACTACCACCCGAAGACGGCCAGGCTGTACGAGGACTTCGGCATGCTGACCGCCGACCCGGAGGTCGGCGCGGACCTGACCGACCTGTTCAACGTGTTGACCGGCTACAGCCGCCAGACCGCGTACCGGCGGCTGCTGGTCGCCCCGCACGGGGTGCGCAGCGGGCTGATCGAGCGGATCGGCCGGGAGGTCGCCCACGTCCGTGACGGCCGGGGCGGGCTGGTCCAGATCAAGGTGAACTCGCTGGTCGACGAGGAGCTGGTGGACGCGCTGTACCGGGCGTCGCAGGCCGGCGTACAGGTGGATCTGCTGATCCGGGGGATGTGCACGCTGCGGCCCGGGGTGCCGGGGCTGTCGGACAACATCCGGGTCCGGTCGATCCTCGGCCGGTTCCTGGAGCATTCCCGGGTGTTCCGGTTCGGCAACGACGGCGACGTCGAGTTCTGGATCGGCTCCTCCGACCTGATGCACCGCAACCTGGACCGCCGGGTGGAGGCGCTGGTGCAGGTGACCGACCCGGTGGCCCGCGCCGAGCTGGACCAGCTGATGAGCGACGCGTTCAGCCCGGACTGCGAGTCGTTCGAGCTGCACCCGGACGGCACCTGGAGCCGGCACCGGTCGACCGACGAACGGCCGCTGGTGCATCTGCAAGAGCGGCTGCTCCGACGGTTCATCGGCACCGGCAAATAGCTCCTGCTGTCACCGGCCGTCGGCCGGCCGGCGGCGGTTCAGCGACAGCGGCGGCCCCGGGCGGGCGGCGCTAGGCTGGCCCGATGGTGGAGGAGGAACGTAAGTACGAGGTCGAGCCGGGTTTCACCGTGCCGGACCTGTCCGGCTGTCTGCCGGACGGTGGCCGGCTGGTGCAGCAGCCGGCGGTGAAGCTGACCGCCACCTACTACGACACCCCGGATCTGCGGCTGGCCCGCGCCGGGGTGTCGCTGCGCCACCGGGTCGGCGACTCGAAGCCGTGGACGGTGAAGCTGCCCGCCGACGCGCCGGGCGTACGGCATGAGATCAGCCGGTCCGGTAAGCGCGGCAAGCCACCGACGGAGCTGGTGTGGCTGGTCACCGCGTACTCGCGGGGGGTGGAGCTGACGCCGGCCGCGACGGTGCGCACGGTACGCACGGTGCTGGAGTTGCGCGACGCCGACGACGCGCTGCTGGTGGAGCTGGCCGACGACGCGGTGTCGGTGTTGGACGGCAAGACTGTCCGGTCGCGGTTCCGCGAGGTGGAGGTCGAGCTGAAGGCCGCCAAGCGGTCGCTGCTGGACCGGGTGGAGGCCGACCTGGTCGCGGCGGGGGCGACCGCCGGCGGGTTCACCCCGAAGCACGTACGGGCGTTGGGCGCGGCCGCCGCCGGGCCGGCGGAACTACCCGCGGTCGAGGGCCTGCCGGCCGAGCCGACCGCCGCCGACGTGGTCACCCGGGCGGTCCGCGACGGCGTCGCCCGGATCCTGGCGCACGACCCGCTGGTGCGGCTGCACGCCCCGGTCGGCGACGACGACACCGCCGTGCACCAGATGCGGGTCGGGTGCCGGCGGCTGCGCAGCGACCTGCGGACCTTCCGGGCGTTGGTGGACCGCGAGTGGGCGGGTGCGCTGCGCGACGAGCTG
The DNA here is from genome assembly GCF_029626105.1 of Solwaraspora sp. WMMD792. Taxonomy (NCBI): domain Bacteria; kingdom Bacillati; phylum Actinomycetota; class Actinomycetes; order Micromonosporales; family Micromonosporaceae; genus Solwaraspora; species Solwaraspora sp. WMMD792. Next base: position 727,654 of record NZ_JARUBH010000009.1, on the reverse strand, counting down.
AAGTGGGTCGCCGGGGTGCTCGGCGGTGCCCGCGACGCCGAGGTGCTGCGGGACCGGTTGCGGCGTACTGCCGGGGCGGACCCGTTGGCGCCGCTGCCGTCCGCGGCGGTCGAGCTGATCGACGCGACGCTCGCCGACCGGCAGGCGGCGGCACTGGCCGAGGTGGACGCGGCGCTGCGCTCGGACCGGTACGTTGCCCTGGTGGAGATGCTGGTGCAGGCGGCCCGGGAGCCGCGACTGACCCCGGCGGCGGCCGGCCCGGCGACCGAGGTGCTGCCTCGGCTGGTGGCCAAGCCGTGGCGCCGGCTGGCGTACGGCGGCAGCGGTGTGGACGGTGCCGCCGATCTGACCCTGGACGCCTCCGACGAGCGCTGGCACGCGGTGCGGATCAACGGCAAGAAGGCCCGGTACGCGGTGGACGCGGTGGCACCGGTGATCGGCGGTGGCGCGGCGAAGCTGGCGAAGGCGTTGTCGAAGGTGCAGAACCTGCTCGGCGAGCACCAGGACGCGGCGGTGGCCGCCGAGACCTGGCAGGGGGTGCTGGCCGAGCATCCGGACGACCACGAGTTGGCGGTGACCGTCGGCCGGCTGGTCGAACGGGAACGGGCCGCGATCCGCGCGGCGCGGGCGGAGTTCGCCGCCGCCTGGGAGCGGGCGTCGGCGGGGCAGCGGACGAAGTGGCTGCCGTGACCGAGGTCCGGGCCGCCGGCGGCGTGGTGTGGCGGACGGACGACACCGGGGCGGTGCAGGTGTGTCTGGTGCACCGCCCCCGGCACGACGACTGGTCGCTGCCGAAGGGCAAACTGGAGCCGGCGGAGCATCCGTTGGCGGCGGCGGTGCGGGAGGTCGGTGAGGAGACCGGGATCCGGGCGGTGCCGCAGGTGCGGCTGCCGTCGATCCGGTACACCATGCCGGACGGCAACCTGAAGGTCGTCGACTACTGGTCGATGCGGGCGGTGCAGGCGTCGTCCGGGCCGGTGCCGGTCGATGCCGCCGACGAGGTCGACGAGTTGTGCTGGCTGCCGTTGGGGCAGGCGCGGCAGCGGTTGACGTACCGGCACGACGTCGGGGTGTTGCACGGGTTCGCGCAGCTGCCGCCGGTGACCGCGACGCTCACCCTGGTGCGGCACGCGCACGCCGGCAGTCGGGACACCTGGCCGGGTCCGGACAGTGCCCGCCCGTTGGACACCGCCGGGCTGCGGCAGGCGCAGGCGTTGGCGGCGTTGCTGGTGCTGACCGGGCCGCGTCGGGTGCTGTCGGCGTCGCCCCGGCGGTGTGTGCAGACGGTCGCCCCGCTGGCGCAGGCGCTGGACCTGCCGGTCGAAGTGGAGTCGGTGTTCGACGAGCCGGCCGCCGGCCAGCAGCCGGACGAGAACGCGTTGGCGGCGGCAGGCCGGCTGACCGAGCTGGCGGCGGCCGGTACGCCGGCTGCGGTGTGCAGTCAGGGCAAGGTGATCCCGGCCGCGTTGACGGTGCTGACCCGGCGGTCGGCGGCGGATCACCGTACCGCGAAGGGCGGCGGCTGGTTGTTGTCGTTCGCCGGGGACCGGCTGGTCGGCGCGGACCGGCTCTAGCGGCCGGGCCGGCAGCGGGCCGGCTGCGGCGGCCCAGCGGACCGGCTCCAGCGGCCCTGTCGCATACGAAAGGCGCCCACCGCCGTACTGGCCAGTGGGCGCCTTCGCGCTGGTGGTGTCCGGCCGGTGTGGCCGGACGGCTCAGCGGGTGGTTTTACGGGCGGTGGACTTGCGCGCCGGGGCCTTCTTCGCCGGCGACTTCTTCGCCGCCGTCGACTTCGCCCCGGTCGACTTCGCCGCCGTCGACTTGGCCGCGGTGGACCGGGTCGCGGTGGTCTTCTTGGCTGCGGACTTCTTGGCCGGCGCGGCCGCCGCGGACCGGGTGGTCTTGGCAGCGGCGGTCTTCTTCGCCGTACCGCCGGCCGCCCGCTTCGCCGGCGCCTTGGTGGCGGTCGACTTGGCGGCCGTACCGGTGGACTTCGCCGCGCCACGGGCGGTGCTCTTGGCCGCCGTGGACTTGGCCGCGGTGGCCTTCGTCGCCGTGGCCTTCGCCGCGGTCGACTTGGCCGCGGTGGCCTTCGGCGCCTTGCCGCTGGCCACCATGTCCTTGAAGCCCGCGCCGGGCCGGAAGACCGGCACCGAGGTCTTCTTGACCTTCACCGACTCGCCGGTACGCGGGTTGCGCGCTGTTCGCGCCGCCCGGACGCGCTTCTCGAACACCCCGAAACCGGTGATACCCACCCGGTCGCCCTTGGTGACCGCCGACTGAACCTCGGCCAAGACGGCGTCGAGCGCCGTCGTCGCCGTCTTGCGGTCTCCCAGGCGAGCAGCGAGCGCATCGATGAGCTCTGCCTTGTTCACGAGTTCCCTCCCGTATGTGCAACTGGACTCAACGAGCCATTCTGCGCGCACGGTATGCCCTGTACCGGCAGGACACAAACATCTGCCGGAAAAAAGTCCTTGTGTCGTAACGGATTCGCCCCCAACCGGTGGCCCGAGCCGACCGGTTGGTATAGCCGGACGGTTGGTGGGCCACCGGATGGGGGCGGAATCGGCGTCGGGAACCCGTTGGGAAGGGGCCGGCTCGACGGTTGTGCGCTATGCCACGACGGGCTTGAACGACAACCGCCCGCGCTCATACTCGGTGATGGCCGACTCGTGACGCAGGGTCAGTCCAATGTCATCCAATCCCTCCATCAGCCGCCACCGGCTGAAGTCGTCGATCGGGAACGACCAGCCGGAGGCACCTGCCCTGACCTCCCGGGTGGCCAGGTCGACGGTCACCTCGGCAGCCGGGTCGGCCTCGACCAGCGACCACAATTCCTCAATGGCGGGCATTTCCAACTCGACCGGCAGCAGACCTTCCTTGAGCGCGTTGCCACGGAAGATGTCGCCGAAGCGGGGGGACAGCACGGCCCGGAAGCCCCAGTCCCGCAGCGCCCACACCGCGTGTTCACGCGATGACCCGGTGCCGAACTCAGGGCCAGCGACGAGAATGGATGCTCCGGAATACGAAGGATTGTTCAGAACGAATCCTGGATCCTCGCGCCAGGCATTGAACAGACCGTCGGCGAAGCCGGTCCGGGTCACCCGCTTGAGGTACACCGCCGGGATGATCTGATCGGTATCTACATTAGATCGGCGCAGCGGGACGGCGGTCCCGGTGTGCACGGTGAACTTGTCCATGTCGTGATCCCGTCTCGTGGTGCGTGTCCAGCGGCGGTCAGTTGAGGTCCGCCGGCGCGGCCAGCCGGCCCACCACGGCGGTGGCGGCGGCGACCGGCGGCGACACCAGGTGGGTACGCCCGCCCCGGCCCTGCCGGCCTTCGAAGTTGCGGTTGGAGGTGGAGGCGGAGCGCTCCCCCGGCTTGAGCGTGTCCGGGTTCATGCCCAGGCACATCGAGCAGCCGGCGAAGCGCCACTCGGCACCGGCGTCGGCGAAGACCTTGTCCAGCCCTTCGTTCTCGGCCGCCTCCCGTACCTTGGCCGACCCGGGCACCACGAGCATCCGTACCCCGTCGGCGACCTTGCGCCCGCGCAGCACGTCGGCGGCGGCCCGCAGGTCCTCCAGCCGGCCGTTGGTGCAGGAGCCGACGAAGACCACGTCGACCGGCACGTCGCGCAGCGCGGTGCCCGGCCGCAGGTCCATGTACTCCAGCGCCCGTCGGGCGGCGACCCGCTCCGCGTCGGTGTCGAACTGCTCCGGGTCGGGCACGACGGCGCTCAGCGCGGCGCCCTGCCCGGGGTTGGTGCCCCAGGTCACGAACGGCGTGATCTCGCTGGCGTCCAGGATCACCTCGGCGTCGAACGTCGCCCCCTCGTCGGTGGCCAGACTGGACCAGTACGCCACGGCGGCGTCCCAGTCGGCGCCCTGCGGCGCGTTCGGCCGGCCCTTGAGGTAGGCGAAGGTGGTCTCGTCCGGCGCCACCATGCCCGCCTTGGCACCCCACTCGATGGACATGTTCGCCACCGTCATCCGGCCCTCCATGGAGAGCCGGCGGATCGCCTCGCCCCGGTACTCCACCACGTAGCCGCGACCACCGCCGGTACCGACCTTGGTGATCAGCGCCAGCACCAGATCCTTGGCGGTGACCCCCGGGCCGAGTTCGCCCGTGACGGTGACCGCCATCGTCTTCGGCCGGGACTGCGGCAGCGTCTGGGTGGCCAGCACGTGCTCGACCTCGCTGGTGCCGATGCCGAAGGCGAGCGCGCCGAACGCACCGTGGGTCGCGGTGTGCGAGTCGCCACAGACGATCGTCATGCCGGGCTGGGTCAGGCCCAGCTGCGGGCCGATGACGTGCACGATGCCCTGGTTGTCGTCGCCCAGGGCGTGCAGCTTGATGCCGAACTCGGCGCAGTTGCGGCGCAGCGTCTCGATCTGGGTACGCGATGTCGGGTCGCTGATGGTCAGCAGGTCGCCGCGCCGGCTGTTGAACGCCGGGTCGGCGTACCCGGTCGGGGTGTTGTGATCCTCGGTGGCGAGGGTCAGGTCGGTCCGGCGCACCGGCCGGCCGGCCATCCGCAGCCCGTCGAAGGCCTGCGGGCTGGTGACCTCGTGCAGCAGGTGCAGGTCGATGTAGAGCAGGTCCGGCTCGCCCGCGGCGGATCGCACCACGTGCGCGTCCCAGACCTTCTCGGCCAGGGTCCTGGGCGATGTCTGCTTCGAAGTGGCTCCCACCATCTGGACATCCTAAATTCTGGGAGGTATGTTTCGGCTTGTGGGACACAGTATGAGCGGTGTCGGCGTTCTCGACAAGGCGGTGGTGATCCTCGCGGCCTGCGTGGACGGCGCCAGCCTGGCCGAACTCGTCGACCGGACCAAGCTGCCCCGGGCCACCGCGCACCGGTTGGCGCAGGCCCTGGAGATCCACCGGATGCTGGTCCGGGACACCCAGGGGCGGTGGCGGCCCGGCCCCCGGCTGGGTGAGCTGGCCAACGCCGCGCCCGACGTGCTGTTGACCGCCGCCGAGCCGCTGCTGGCCGCGTTGCGCGACGCCACCGGCGAGAGCGCCCAACTGTACCTGCGCCGAGCCGACGAGCGGATCTGCGTCGCCGCCGCCGAGCGGGCCAGTGGCCTGCGCGACACCGTGCCGGTCGGCTCGGTGCTGCCGATGACCGCCGGGTCCGCCGCCCAGATCCTGCTGGCCTGGGAGCCGCCCGAGGCCGTCATGCCGCTGCTGCCCCGCTGCAAGTTCACCGGCCGTACCCTCGCCGAGGTACGCCGGCGCGGCTGGGCGCAGAGCGTCGCCGAGCGGGAGGCCGGGGTGGCCAGCGTCTCCGCGCCGATCCGGGACCGCACCGGCCGGGTGATCGCCTCGGTCAGCGTCTCCGGGCCCATCGAGCGGCTCGGCCGCCGGCCGGGTGAGCGGCACGCCATGGCCGTTGTCCGCGCCGGTCAACGACTCTCCGGGCTCTGAACCGGGCATTGGCTCCGCGCCCCGCCACGCTCTGAGCAGGCCCAGTTTTCGGATAACCCGTCGCAGGCCGGGCCAGGTCGGGCATGATGGTCAGCGACGGACGGTGACCCGCCGACGAAAAAGGCGCCCTCGCTGAGGAGGGCGCCTTGAGCGCTGTAGCCCCGACCGGATTCGAACCGGCGCTACCGCCTTGAGAGGGCGGCGTCCTGGGCCGCTAGACGACGGGGCCAGAACTTTCCTGGTGCAAACTACCGTTTCGTGCTGCTGTGTCCTGTTGGACACGGTGCCGAACTCTAACAGAGACCAGCACCCCGACGCCATCTGGAGCCTTCCGGCGTCGGTGGCTGGGGTACCAGGACTCGAACCTAGACTAACTGAACCAGAATCAGTCGGGCTGCCAATTACCCCATACCCCATCGGTGCTCGCCGCACCGGGACAGAACTCTACCTGACCCCATGGTGCGCGCCAAATCGGGATACCGCAGCGGTTTGCCTCAGTCCGCCGCGACCACCGGGTTGGCCAGCTCACCGATGCCCTCGATCCGGACCGACACCGTGTCGCCCGCGGTCAACTCACTCACCCCGGCCGGAGTCCCGGTCAGGATCACGTCACCGGGCAGCAGCGTCATCACGTGTGACACGTACGACACCAGGGTCGGCACGTCGAAGACCATCTGCTTGGTCCGGCCCAGCTGCCGTACGTCCATCTCGTCCGGCTTCGGACCCACCTCGCAGCGGACCTCCAGGTCGGTGACGTCCAGCCCGGTGACGATCCACGGTCCGATCGGACAGAACGAGTCGAAGCCCTTCGCCCTGGTCCACTGGCCGTCCGACCGCTGCAGGTCCCGGGCGGTGACGTCGTTGGCGCAGGTGTAGCCGAAGATCGCCCGCTCGGCGGCGGCCCGGTCGGCGCGCCGGGCACCGGGCGGTCCGATCACCACGGCGAGCTCCGCCTCGTGCTCCACCTGCCGGGACTGGGCGGGCAGCCGGATCGCGTCCCGTGGACCGATCACCGAGGTCGACGGCTTGAGGAACAGCAACGGCTCGGCCGGCACCTCGGCACCGTGCTCGGCGGCGTGGTCGGCGTAGTTGCGCCCGACGCACACCACCTTGCTGGGCAGGATCGGCGACAGCAGCCGGACGTCGGCCAGCGCCCAGCGCTGCGACGTGAAGGTCAGCTTGCCGAACGGGTGGCCGTCGACCTCGGCGACGGTCAACGCCTCGGGGCCGGCTCCCGGCTCCCCCTCGACGACCCCGAACGACATTCCCTTGCCATGGGCGAAACGAGCGATACGCACCCGGTCAATGTATCGTCCTGCCCCCGCGCCGCCCCGACGGTCAGGGGCAAAGGGCGACAACGGTCACGGCGAGGGCGACAACGGGCGCGACAAGGGGCGGAAATCTAGCACCGGTCACCGGATCAGGTGGCGGAACCGCGCTTTGCCGGCCGGACGGCCGGTGCCGACCTACCGTTCGGGTCGGGGGCGGAAACGAGATGGTGATGTCATGGTGGCGACACGCGCTGCGAGCCTGGCTGTTCGGCGCCGTTCTGGTGGTCGGCGGGGGGATCCTGGCACCGGACGCGACCCCGGCGTGGGCCGAGAGGGCTGCTTCGGCACGGGCCGAGGGGCAGGAACTGGTCGCGGTGACGATCAACGAGATCGGGCAGAGCGCGGCGACCTACCGGATCGAGGCGGTCAACCGTACGGTGTCCCCGGTCGACGTCACCCTGCGGATGGCCGTACCGACCACCACCTCGGTGGCCACGGTCGGCGCCGCCGGCCGGGTCGACGCCTCGGAGATCACCTGGCAGTTGAGCCTGCCGGCGAACAGCGGGCAGACGGTCACCGCGTCGTTCCGGCCGGGCGGTGCCGGCACCGCGCAGACCTTCCCGGTCTGCGCGTACGAGCGGGACACCGCGCGGCCGTACGACTGCGCGAGCGCCCGGTGGACCCCGACGGCCGGCATCGAGGCGGCGGACTCGGCCTGGTGGCAGCGCCCGTCGATGCCGCTGATCGGCGGGCTGACGGCACTCGTCGTGGTGGCGATGATCGGGTACGGGTGGCACCGCCGGCTGCGGGAGCGCCGGGTCGACCGACGCCGGGTCGTCACCCCGGCCGGGCGGCGGGTGCGGTTGCCGGCGGCGGTGCCGGCCGCCCCGAAGCGCCGCTGGCGCCCGGCGACGCCGCTGGTGTTCGGCCTGCTGCTGGCGATGCTGACCGGGCTGGCGGTGGCGGCGGTACGCGTGGCCAGCTACGGCAGCGAGGTGCTGGACCGGGCCAACCAGCCGCCCAGCGGGTGGATCGGTGCGCCACCGGCCGGCGGGTTCGGGGTGCTGCTGACCGAGGCCGCCTTCGAATTCACCGTCTTCCGGATGGCCTGCGCGCCGGTTGATGGGCAGGGGCAGGATCGGCGGTGTGTCGCCACGGTCGGGCTGCGCAACCGCAGCGACACCGAACAGTTCTGGTACGGGCCGTTGCAGCGGGCGTATCTGCCGACCGGTGACTGGGTCGGGGTGGACGAGGCGGCGACCCGGCAGGAGAACGGCGGCCGGGACGTCTTCGCCGAGCCGGTGCCGCCCGGGGGTCGGATGCTGGTCCCGCTGGCCTTCACGGTCAGCGGCGACCTGGTCCCGGTCCGGTTGGAGCTGCGTAGCGGCGCGTTCTCCGCCGGGGTCGCCGTACGGTGGATCTGACGGCCGGACCCCGGTGGCCCGGCCTGACGGGGTGAACCCGGCAGCCGGGTCAGGACAGCCCGAGCGGGTGCATGCCGACCAGCATCGCGAACCGGTGCCCGCCGGTGGTGGTGCCGTCCCGGGCGACACCGGCCTGCTCGAACCGCCGCATCAGGGCCTGCAGCTCGTGACGGAACTCGGCGATCCGGTCCGCGGGGATCTCGGCGACCCCCCGGCTGAGCATCATCCGGACCGGGTCCGGCGCCTCGCTGCTGCCGGAGATGGTGCCGGCGTTCAGTCCGGCCTCGATCTCGTCCTTGATCTGGTCCAGCAGGGTGACCACGACCTCGTGCACCGAGCTGGGTTCCTCGCCGGAGCGGCGGTGGAAGGTCAGGTTGAGCTGGCCGGCACCGTACTGCTTCTCGATGATGCCGTTGACCACCCGGGTGTCCCGGATGTGCAGCAGCTGGTGCTGTTCCAGCTGGTTGATGTGGTAGTAGATCTTGGTGGGCGCGACGCCCACGATCTTCGCCAGCTCCTTGGCGGTCCAGGTCCGCTCGGGCTCGGACATCGCGAGCTCCAGCACCCGCATCCGGATGGGGTCGGCGAGCGCCTTGAGGGTAGCCACGTCCTCGATCACCCGGCTGGCCATCAGCTCAGTCACCGCAGACCTCCGTTCAACCAACGTTCCACGGTTGATTCTACCCCGACGATTGACTTCCGTCCGTCGCTCAGCTTATTTTGAACGTCAGCAAGATCGTATCACCCCCGATCCCACCGACTCACCACGCGGGCCGGCACCACCCCCACCTGCCCACGTCACCCCACCGCGCCACCACTTTCTTCGCCACCCCCGCTCCCCTTTCGGAGGTCGACCGTGCCCACCAACCCCTTCTTCGCCGTCGTCGCCGCGATCGCCATCGCCGCCCCGGCCACCCAGGCCGCTGTAGAAGCCCAGCAGCCGGACGAGACACCCAGCCAGAGCATGGTCGTCTTCGAGCTGCCCACCGACGGCACCGGCGGGCGCGACGACAGCTCCAGCGTCAACTTCGCCTGCGCCTTCAGCTGACCCGCAGCTCTCACCAGCACCGGACCCGGAGCGACCGCTCCGGGTCCGGTGACGTTGCACCCCACGGTCCACCGCCACACGGTCCACCATGGTCCACCGCCGCACGGTCCACCATGGTCCACCACCCCGGTAGCCCCCGGTAGCCACTCGTCGAGACCCTCCGAAAGGCTCCTCATGGCCCAGTCCGACCTCGTGCTCAGCCGCTACCTCGTGTTCAGCCAGGCCACCTACCGGCACCCGACCGGCCGGCAACTGCGCGCCGTGTTCCACACCGGACGGGCCCGTACCCTCCTGCTCGACACCGGCACCGTGCGGACCCTCCTCGACGGCCCCGGCCCGGCCGGCCTGCCCGCCGACGAACAGGCCCGGCTCGCCGAACTCGGCCTGCTGGTGCCCGCCGACACCGACGAAACCGCCGCGACGATCGACGCCGGCGCGCAGGCGGCCGACAGTGCCCGGCACCGGCAGTTCGTGCTGATGCCGACCGGCTACTGCAACATGGGCTGCGACTACTGCGGGCAGGAGCACCGTCGGGACACCCCGGCCACCCGGCCGACCCGGCACCGCGACGCCATCGCCGCGCGGGTCGAACACGCCATGGCCAGCGGCGAACACGACACCGTGGTGGTGCGGTGGTTCGGCGGCGAACCCCTGATGGGGTACGCCGTACTCCGCTCGCTGTCCGCCCGGTTCGTGGCCGCCGCGGCCCGGCACCGGGTCGGCTACTCGGCGATGCTGGTCACCAACGGCGCCCTGCTCGACGCCCGCAAGCTGCGTACCTTGCACCTGGACTGCCGGGTCGACCGGATGGAGATCACCATCGACGGACCGGCGGAGGTGCACGACGCCGCCCGGCCGCTGAACAGTGGACAGAGCTCCTACCACCGGATCACCGCCGCGCTGCGTACCGTGCTCACCGATCCGGAGCTGGCCGGACTGCAGGTGACCGTACGGACCAACATCGGCCGGCACAACGCCGACCGGGCCGACGAGTTCGCCGCGGCGATGCGCGACGCCGGCCTCGCCGACCCCCGGATCCGGTTCTACCCGGCACCGGTCCACTCGTGGGGCAACGACGTCAGCGAGGTACGGCTGCGCCAGCAGCAGGCCGCCGAGACCGAACTGCGCTGGTACGCCGCCTACCTCGCGGCCGGACTGCACTGCCGGCTGCTGCCCACCCACCCGGTCCGGGTGGTGTGCACCGCCGTGTCCCGGCACAGCGAGGTGATCGCCCCGGACGGACGGATCTACTCCTGCACCGAACAGCCGCTGGTGCCCGGCTTCACCGAACAGCATCTGGACACCGTGGACCAGGCACCGGTCGACCGGCTGCGGCCGGCCGGCCAGTTCGACGACTGGTACACCGGGCTGCGCGCTGGCGAGACCGGCTGCCGGGGCTGCCCGATCCTGCCGGTGTGCGGCGGTGCCTGCCCGAAACTGTGGCGGGAGGGCAGCGCACCGTGCCCACCGATGAAGGAGAACCTGGCCGGCCGGATCGACCTGTTCGTCCGCTCATCCGGCCTGCTTCCCGTCTGACCCGCCGCTGCTCACCGGGCCTGCTTCCCGTCTGACCCGTCGTCGCCCGGCCGGTCCGCCGACGCGGCGTCGTCACCGGACCGGTCGGCCGGTGGGAAGTCCCAGCGCAGCGCCAACTGCGCGGCCTGGAAGTACCGCTCCGCCCGGCCCTGGTCGGTCCGCTGGTTGACCACCCGGATCATCCCCTCCTCGGACAGCACCCGCAGGTGGTAGTGCATCAGGCTGAACGTGATGCCCAGCTGGTGGGCCAGTTGGCGGGCGGACAGCGCACGGTCCGGCTCGGCGGTGAGCACCGCGAGCACCCGCAGCCGGATCGGATCGGCGACGGCACGCAGCTGGTTGACACCGTCGAGCACCCGTACCGCCGGGGTCGGCGGACCGGTACCGCCGGGCGGTCGCGCAGAACCCGGTTGCCGTGGCACACTGGACACAGCCCCCGACGTTCCCTGACGGTCGGGGGCTGCACCGTCCGTACGCCGGGCACCGTCTGCGGGTCGGGGGCTCACCGCGCACCTCCCGGGAGACGGCCGACCGGCAGCAGGTAGACCAACACGTCGTCGATGCCGTCCAGGCCGAGCAGTTCGTGGGCGACGTCGTCGTAGAAGCCGCCGATCATGCCGAGCGCCAGCCCGCTCGCCGCCGCCACCATCGACAGCGCCTGCGCCAGGTGACCCGCCTCCGCCACCGCGAACCGCAGCGCCCGCATCCCGTAGCGTTCCCGCAGTTCACCCAGCTGCACGTAGAGCCCCAGCAGCGCCGGCACCTCGGCCAGTTCGATCCCGCCGACGTCGAGGGCGTCCGCCCCGAACCACATCGACGACGCCTCCAGCTCCGGCACCGACGGGGCCGGCCCGAGCCGCCACAACTGCCGGTCGAGGTCGTCGACGTGGTACGCGCCGGGGGCGACGCCGTCGACGTCCCGCACGATCAGCCGCATCCGCGCCGCGTACGCCGCGCCGGCGCTCGGGTACGGGCGGTGGGCGTAGTCGTACAGTTCCCCGTTGGGCAGCGGCACCTGGCTGCGATGGGTCACCCCGTGCGCGCTCCACACCAGGGTGCCCAGCTGCTCGGCGGTGACCGGCCCGGTCAGCCGCCCCCGACCGGAGACCCGCCGGCGCAGCACATCAGCGAGCGCGGCACGCGGCGGGTCCCCGGCGGGCAGAGGAACCGGCCGGCCGCCGAACCGGAACGGGGTCCCGCTCCGTTCCGAGACGGCCTCGCGCGGCCTCTGCGTCTGCAACATCCCCGGCAGAAACTTGCTCGCCTCGTGGTAGCGGCGGTCGGCGGCCGCCGCCCCGTCGGCGAAGAAGTCCGTCGGCCCGCCCGGCGCCAGCGCCGTCCCGGCGACCAGCCAGCACACCGACCGCTCCTCGTCCGGCAGGATGCCCAGCCGGTTGAACAGCATGTGCAGCTGGGAGCCCCACACCCAGCGCCACCGCTGGTCGGCCGGGCCGGCGGCGGCCGGCCCCTCCAACGCGTCGCGGGCGGCCCGGACGACCTGCGCCCAGTACCCGGCCGGCGACCGATCCCCCGCCAGGTCGGCGGCGTCGGTACCCTGCGCGCCGACCCGGGCCACCGTCCGGTCCCACCGGCGGCGCAGCGCGGCGCCCTGGCTGGCCAGCACCCGGGCCGCCTGCCCCTGCACCGCCGCGGCCGGCAGCATCGCCACCTCGTTCTGCCACCGCCAACCGGCGGCGTGGCCGCGCAGCCACCGGGCCGCACCCAACTCGTCCAGGCCCAACGCGGCGGCGGTCGCGGTGGCCAGCTCGGCGGCGACGGACAACCGGGCCGGGCCGGGCGGGACCGCGCCGACGATCCGGGCGGCGATCTCGCTGGACCGGCAGAAGACCTCCTCGGCGACCGGCAGCGCCTGCGGTCCGCCGTACCGGGCGGTCTCCGGCCGGTACGGGATCTCCCGGACGTCGCCGTGGTCGTGCCAGCCGGCTGCCGACCGGGCGGCGCTGCCGCCCAGCCGCCGGTAGTAGCTTCCACTGTCCATGGTGAACACCTCGTACGGTGCCTGGCCGGCGAGTTCGGCCAGCTCCGCCCGTAACCGGTCACCGATGCCCGGCAGCGGGTCCCGAACTCGGATCCGCAGATGCGGCCCGCCCTCCCAGTAGCGGATGTAGAACCAGTCGGCGATCGCGCCGTCGGCGCGCAGCCGGGCCAGCAGCGGCGCCACGGTCACCGCCAGGAAGGTGTCCAGGTCGGCCGGCGACCAGTAGGCGAAACAGTGCAGACCCACCCAGGTGCGGGTGGTGGTGACGGTGATGGTCGGTGCGGTCACGGCGACACCTCCGGGTTGCTCAGGTCGTAGGCGAAGTCACGCACCCGTGACCGGCCGATCAACAACAGGTAGATCAGGTCGTGCCCGGCGGGCAGACCGGCGGCCGCCTCGGCGGCGGCCTCCCGCACCGCGCGTACCGGCCGGCAGAACAGCCCGACCTCGGCGGCGGCGGTGCCGACGTGCTGGGCGGCGGCACCGGCCGCGTGCAGCAGCCGTCGGTACGCCGCCGGGCCGCCGGTGCGGACGGCGGCCGGCACGTCGGCGCTGACCAGCCAGGCCAGCGGCATGCCGGCGACGTCGACCTCGGTACGCGGATAGCTGTACGCCCGCTGCACCTGCCCGGTCGCGTCGCCCGGCCGGGTCGGCTGCGGCGCAGCAGCCCCGGGTCGCCCGGTCGCGGCCGGGTCGAGGTGGTACCAGCCGGCCGCCCGGCCGGCGACGTTGCCGACCGCGAGGGTGTGCCGCAGGCGCACCCCGGTCACCGGTGACCCGGCCGGCGGTCGGTACGCGGCGGCGACCAGCCGCTCGAACGCCTCCGCCGGCAGCGGCCGGGGGTCCGCGCCGAACCCGCGTGGGCTCAGCCCGGAGCTGCGTACCGCCCGCAGCCGGTGCCGTGACCAGGTGGGGGCGGTCGACGGTCCAAGCGTGACGGTGAGCCATGGCCCGCCGGTGGTGGTGGCAGTGGTGACGGCGTACCGCAGTCCGTGGCCGGCGGCGGCCTCGGCGAGCGCGCCGGCGACGTGACCGGCCTCCAGCGCGGCCAGCGCGTCGGCGAGCCGGCCGTAGCCGGCCGGCATCCGCGTCGGCTGCTCCCGCAGCACCAGCTCGACCGGCCCGTCCGGCGCTGCGACGGGCGACTCAGCGGACGCCGGATACAGCAGTTCGCGGACCGGATCGACCAGCCAGTCGGCACCGTCTCGCCGCAGCAGCACGTCGACCAGGTGCGCCGCCCGGGGCGACGGGTACGCCCGGTGCTCGTTGAAGCCGTTCCACGGCTCGAACCGGCGCGGCGCCAGCGCCGTACCGAGCGTCCGGACCAGCCGGGCACCGGTCGGTCCGGCGACCGCTGCCAGCTCGGCGAACGGCACGGCCGGACCGGTGGGCCGGCGACGGTACGGCGGCGCCGACGCGGGCCGGACGTCCTTGCCGGGGCCGTGCGCGTACACCTCCGCGAGCGTCGCGGCGAACTGGCTTGACGACATGGCCGACCTCACGGGAACGGGTGCGGGTAGAGGGGCAGGTCGGAGTAGTCAAGTGCGGACGGCAGCCGGCCCAGCTGGGCCGGGACCCGCAGCAGCCGGTCCAGGCCCCGGGTGCGGTGGTGCACGTGGCCGAACGTCATCGGCAACGTGCCGGGGACGATCACCTTCGCCGAGTGCAGTCCCAGCCGGTCCCGGGTCGCCGGGTCGGTCTGGTCCACCACGATCGTCTCCAGGCCGTGTGCCGCCCACCGCTCGACGGTCTCGCCGAGCAGCACCGCGAGGTCGGTCACCGGGGCCGGTCGATCCGGCCACACGTCCCGCCAGTGCGCCGGCGCGTCGCCGGTGAGCAGGAACTCGTACCGCTGTCGGGCCTGCGGCAGGGTGTTCACCGCGACGTGCTCCTCCAGGCCGGTGACCAGCCGGGGGTCGTCGAACATCGCCTGCAGCCGGTCCGAGTCCAGATGGCCGGGTTTGTTGCGGGACACCTCGGGCAGACTGAACACGTCGACCACCGCCTCGGCCGCCGCCGACCGCAGCGCCGACCGGGGGTCCGGGTGGGCGCCGGCGGCGAAGAACGCCTGCGGGGCGCCGCTGGTCGGGTCGCGGTGCAGCACCAGGGCCAGCACGGTCGGCACCCCGAGGTCGTTGGTGGCGTCGAAGAACAGCAGGTCGTAGCCGACCGTGTCGAGCCGGTCGACCAGGTGCGGCAGCACCGGGTCGTCGTCGGGTACGGCGACCGGCCGCAGCGGGGTCCGCGCATACCAGGCCATCAGGAACGCGTCCCGTTCGGCGACCTCGTACATGCCGTACAGCGCGGCTTCGACGGCGCTGTTGCCCAGCCCGCAGCCGTTCGAGCTCTCATAGAGGAACCGGGGGCCGTCGCTGCGGTGCAGCCCCCAGTAGGCGACGTGCTCGGGCACCAGCACCGGGCGGCGACGGTCCAGTGACCAGCCGTGCACCCAGCGCACCCGGGTCTGCGGTGTGTACGGCACCATCCGGAACGCCGGGTGGTCGTAGTGCGCCGGGTCGTGCAGGCCGAGCCGGGCCGGGTCGACCGCCCGGTCCGGGCCGAGGTCGGCGAAGGCCGCTTCGACGGCGGTACGCCGCCGGTGCGGCCGCATCCCGGTGGCCCGCTCGACCGCCTCGAACAGGGCGATCCGCTCCGACTCAGCGAAGTTGCGCGCCCGGCCGTAGCCGGCCTCGCGGACCGCCGTGTCGCTGGACAGTTCGCTGGTGCTCAGCGCCATCGGCGACCGTTCGGTACGGATCATGTGGGCGACCGGCCCGTGCCGCCAGTCGAACAGTTCGGCGCGCAACGCGGCCCGGCTGGTCCGTGGGTTGTCGCCGCGCAGCGAGTACGGGTCGCTGGTCGGCGCGGCGGTCAGCGGCACCTCGGCACCGTGTGGGGTGTCCAACGGCACCGGCCGGCAGATCCGGCAGCCCTGCCGGCGGGGCCGGACCCGGTGGCTGCTGACGGTGGCGTGGTCAGTGCGGATCGCCACTACCGTCGCGTCCAACCGGCCCGGGTCGGTCAGCGCGTCGCCGACCGCGCCGGCCACCATCGGCAGCAGGCTCGGCGGGATGACGCCGCCCTGCCGCAGCTGCGGGTCCCGGCTCGGCACGCCCGGCCCGAACACCCGCAGCCGGGCCTGCTCGGCGCAGGCCAGGCAGGTGCCGGCTCTCGGCCGCAGCACCGGGCCGACCAGCACCAGGCCGCCGTCGAGGCGGACCGGGACGACCGTCGCGGCGGTCTCCCAGGCCCGGCGGCTCAGCTGCGCGGCAAGTGCCGGGGTCCAGTGGTCAAGCAGGACGACCGCGGTCCGACCGCTGGTGCCGCCTGGCACCGTCTCGGCGTCCAGCGCCGCCACCGCGTCCAGCGCCGTCGCGGCGTCCAGCGCCGCCACCGCGTCCAGCACCGGGACGGCCGGGTGACCGGCGGCGGCCAGCGCCGCCGCGAGATCGTCGGTCGGGGTCGCAACGGTACGGGTCGACATGGTTAGGCTCCTCGGCTCGCGGTGGCGGTGGTGCCCACAGTGGTCCCGGTGACATCGGTGGCATCGGTGACGTCCACGGCGGTGCCGGTGGCAGCCACCGTCCACCGAAAGCCCTGCGACGCGAAGCCGGTGACGGCCAGCGCGTGGACGACCGAGTCGGCGTCGAGGTCGGCGTCGTGACCCGCATCGGCGGGACCGGTGTCGGCGGTGACCGGCACCACCGGTCGTACGGTCAGGGTCGCGCCGTCGGCGGTGAGCGCGGCCCGCAGCGCCGTCTGCAACCGCTCCTCGTTGTCGATCACCCCGGCCGGCCAGTACCAGCTGTCGTCCGTCCACGGTGCCAGGTGCTGGTCGGCCGGCCGCCAGGTCGGCGCCGCGCCGGTCAGGCTCGCCGGCCCGGCCGGCACCTCGACGCCGGCGGCCCGGGCCTGGGCGACGCCGGTGGCGGCCAGCGCCGCCATCGCCACCGCGTCGGCGGCGGTGGCCTCCACCGCCCAGGCCAGCGGCCCGGCGTCGGTGACGATCTCGGCGTGTACCGCGCCGGCCGGCAATCGGCGGGCCACCACCCGCGCCGGTACGGCGAACCGCAGGGTGAGCGCCTTCCACCAGCGGCGCGCCGCCGGTTCGCCGGCCCACTCGGCCTCCGGCACCGGGTCGGTGTCGAGCCGGCTGTGCACGGCGTGCACCAGCCGGCGCAGCGCCGCCCCGCTGGCGTGCCGGGCGTCGACGCCGATCGCGGCCGTCTCCGTCCAGCTGGCCGCTGACCCAGCACCGTCCTCGGCACCGGCGTCCCGCGCATCGCCGTCGCCGCGCGGTGCGCCGAGACCGAGGACGGTCTCGGCGTACCGCAGGGTGGCGTCGACCCGGGCGGCGTCGGCGGTGGCCGCGACACCCAGCGCCGGGCCGGCCAGGGCCAGCATCGCCGGCAGTTGCGGCAGGTCGCCGGGGACCGCAGGCGGCAGTACGCCGAGCTCCGGATCGCTCAACGCTTCCAGCCGCAGCCCGACCGCGTCGATGTCGGACGGCGCACCGGGCAGCGGCACCCGGGCCGCCGGCAGCCACGGGTGGTACGTGGCCCGGACCGGGTCGAGCCGGGCGACCAGGACCGACGGGTAGTACGGCCCGGGGGCGGCCGGTTCGCCACCGGGCAGGGTGGCCGCCTCCTCGGCCGGGTCGGGCAGACCGGCGACGGCACAGACGATGCGGTGCGCCGCGGCGGCCCCGATCAGCGCGGCCAGCGCCGGTGTCACCGACGCATCCGCAGGCGCCGGGCCGGCCGCCTCGGCCCGGACCGGACCGGGCGCATCCGCAAGCGCCGAGCCGGGCGCGCGGGACAGTCGGGCCGCGACCGCCGCGCCGTGGGCCAGCGCCTGGTCCGGCGTGGCCACCGGGGTCACGTACCCGATCTCCGGCAGGCAGCGGGCCGCGACCGCCGCCTCGCCGGCCCGTACCACGGTGTCCAAAGCGGTGCCGCCGACCGGGTCGACGGCCAGGCCGGCGCCGGTCAGCGTGCGGGCCGCCGACGTCGCCACCGGACCGGTGCCGGCGACGGTGACCGTGGTCGACCGCAGCCGCTGCCAAGCCGCCGCCGGGTCGGCGGCCACCGACTCCAGCCAGCGGGCCAGGTCGGCCGGCGGCAGATCCGGTTCCTCCCGGTCGCCCCAGCCGGCCGGCACCTCGACCAGCATGTCGTGTTCCCGCAGCTGGTCGAGGAGCAGTCGGATGACCCGGTCCACCTCGGGCCGCCCGGCCGGCTGCGCCAGCCGCTGCGGGGTCAGCCCACCGGCCAGGTGCCGGGCGAGGACCTGCCACACCTTCCACACCCCGGCGCCGCCGCTGACGGTGAAGCTCGACGACCAGCCGCGCACGTGCACCCCGGTGGCGGTCGGGGTGGCGAACACCACCGGCCGCAGCCGCACGACGATCTCCGCCGCCGACGGCGCAGCGGGACCGGCTTCGGCAGGAACGGTCACGACAGGACCGGCTTCGGCGGTCGAGGGTCGCGGGCTCATCACGCCACCTCCTGCGCGGTCGCGGCCAGCCTGGTCAGGTAGCCGTTGATCCGTTCCTGCCAGGTGATCCCGGTGATCCGCTCCGCCGCCCGGCTCAGCAGGTAGGCGGCCAGATAGCGCTCGGTCGGCCGGACGTCCAGCAGACCGAGCAGCAGGTACAGCACGTTGGTGGCGAACCGGTAGGTGACGAACTCCCGCTCGTACGGGACCCGGTCGAAATCGATCTGCCGCAGCAACTGGTGGTACTCGCTGTACTCGGTCCGGTCCGGATGCCAGCGGCGTACCGTGTCCGGGTCGCCGATCTGCTCGGCCCGGTCGAGGTAGCTGAACGCCGGCACCCGGGGCAGTTCACCACGCTGGTACGCGGCCCCGGTCACCTCGGCGGCGGACACCGTCCACTGTTCCCACCCGCGTTCGGCCGGGTCCAGCCCCGACGCCGCCGGACCGGCACCCGACTCCGGCTCCGGCGCGTCCGTCGGGGCGGCCAGCCGGGCGACCAGGGCGGTCGCCGAGTCTGCGGAGCGCCGCCACTGGGCGTCGAACGCCGCCCGTACCCGGCCGTCCGGGTCGTTGAGCACCAGGAACTCCTCCAGGTGCGACAGGAACGACTGGTGACCGTTGCCGAGCCCGAGCGGGTAGCGGCTGGCGTGCAGCGCCATCGCGGTCAGGCAGGTACGTACCCGGGCGGCAGCGCTGTCACCGGCGGCGGCCAACCGGTCGGCGGCGGCGCTGACCGCCGGCACCCCGAGGCGCAGCAGCTCGGCGCGGCACTCGACGGCCTCAGCTGAGCCGAACAGGGTGGCCATCGCGGTGTCGTCCACCGGCTCGACGCGGACCGTGTTGTCCGGGTGGATCGGCTGGTACGGCGGCGGCACCAGTTCGATCCGGCCGGCCTGTTCGGCCTGCGCCAGCAGGTCGGCGACGCTGATCTGCTCGGTGCTGGGCCACTCGGCGAGGTGCCCGCGCAGCCGGTGGGCGACCGCGGCGGCGACCACCGCCAGGTCCGCCGGATCGGCCTGGTCGCGGCGGGCCAGCCGGATCCGCAGGTGCGGGCCGTGCAGCCAGTGCCGTTCCAGGTGTACGGCGACCCCCTGCTCGGCGGCCCACCGGGCGGCCGGCAGCACCGCCGAGCGCAGCAGCGGCAGCTTGGTCGGCGAATAGTAGTAGCTGACGATGTCGAGGGCGTCAGTCATGGCCGCCCCACCCCTTCCGATAGGTTTCGGCGACCAGCTCGACGACCCGCCCGTGCGGGCTGCCGGTCCCCGGCACCGGCAGCGCCTCCTCGATCCGCACCGGTCCCTCGTGGCGGCCCAGCAGCCGGGGCAGGTTCCGCAGGTGCAGAGCGTTGTCCAGGTCGACGTACTGCGGTTTGGGCAGCGACAGGTAGCGCTGGTAGTCGTCCGGGCCGCCGCGCACGTCGACACCGGCGGCGGCGACGAACACCTCGGCGGGCAGGCCGAGCCGGGCCCGCCAGCTGCTGACCGCGTCGAACGGCACGTCGCCGTCGCCGTCCAGGTCGGCGCGCAGCCGCCCGGCGGCGTCGGTCGGCAACGTCCAGGACCGCCGGCTGAGCACCAGGTCGTGGTAGCGCAGCCGGGTCCGGTGCCGGGCACCGGCCAGCTCGCCGGTCGGGGCCAGCAGGCCGGGGCCGACCAGTCCGCTGCTGAGGTCGAAGTGCAGCGGTACGGTCCGGTCCGGCATCACGAACGGCACGAGGAACCCGAGGTAGAGCACGTCCAGGTCGGCTCCGGTGTCGTCGCGGACCAGCCGCACCTGGTCGGTGACCGGGTCGTGGCGCAGCCCGACCCGGTCGGCGAGCAGGTCGGCCCACCGGCCGTCCTCGCCCACCTCGTGGTCGACCAGCAACGGGTGCAGGTTGGCGTTGAATCCGGTGACCGGGCGGAACTGGGCCACCTGGGCGTGCCGCCCGGCGGCGGCCCGGATCTGCGCAGCCAGCTGCGTCTTCGCCTGCGGCGCCACCAGGTCCAGGAACCGGCTGGTGAACCGGCCCCAGCCGGCGTACACGTGGTTGAGCACCAGCAGGTCGTCGCGGTCGCGGCGGGCCGGCTGGACGAAGAACGCGTACGAGGCGGGCCGCGCGCTGACCCAGTCGGGCAGCGCGGCGGCGGCGTCCCGGACGATCTCCTCGGGCAGGGTGAACTCGGCCGCGTCGGCCGGCGCCGCCGCCCGGATCCGCGCCAGCAGCCCGGCCCGGGTGTCGGCCAGCTCCCGCAGCGCCGGGGTGACCAGGTCGGCGAACTCGGGGTCGGGGTTGATCACCCCGGACGGCGAGACCAGGTTGTACGCCCGCCACACCTGGCTCATCTCGGTGGAGAAGTCGGCGGCGCGCTCGCAGCGTCCACCGACGCCGTACCGGGCGACGAAGCGGTCCCGGACCAGCCGACGCAGCGGCAGGTACTGGTCGAACAGCTCGACCAGCCCGGCCAGCCGGGGCAGCCGGTCGGCGGCGGCCCGCCCGTAGCGCCGGTCCAGCCGGACCGGTTCCCGCAGCGCCACGTCCTCGGCCAGCACCGGCGCGTCGTACCAGGGCAACCCCGCCGCCTGGTACGCCGACCGCCAGGTGTCGCGCAGCCGGCCCAGGGCGGCGGCCCGGTCACCGGCCGCAACGGCTCCGAAGCCGCTGGTCTGCTCGTCGATCGCGGTGAGCAGGTCGGCCAGCTCGCCGCGGTGGTGCCGGTCCAGCCAGTCGGCGAGGTGCCGGACGGCCTGCGGGTCCTGCGGGTCGACGGGCTCGACGGCGAGCAGCAGCCCGGCGTCGAGCACCTGCCCGACGTAGCGGGTCGCGGCGGCGGTGGTCCGCGGCGGACCGCCGGGCAGCCGGCGGGCCAGTTCGGCGACCAGGTCGCCGGGGGTGATGCCGGCCGGCCCGGCGGCCTGGGTCCGGTCGAGCAGCAGCCGCAGCGGTCCGGTGCAGGCCAGCGACACCTCCTCCTCCAACACCGAGATGACCCGGTCGACGCCCTGCACCGGGCGGTCCCGACGGAACGTCAACTGGTCGCCGGTGACGGTGATCGCGGCGGCCAGCCGGTGCGGCACCGTGTCCCGCAACCCGGGGTCGGCGATCACCGCGGCGAGCAGCCGGGCCAGCAGCGTCCGGTTGGCCTGGGCGACGGCCACCGGCTGCCCGCCGGCCGAGGCCATCGGGTCCCCGTCACCGGCTGGGACCCCGGCGCCGTCAGCCGGTGCGGCACCAGCGGCCGGTGCCGCACCGCCGGCCGGTTCTGACGCCCCGGTCCAGTTGCCCCAGGCGACGTAGGTGAACCAGGACAGCGGGCTGGTCTTCGCGGTGGCCCGCAGCGCGTACCGCAGCGCGTTGGGTTCGGACTTGCGGGCCCGGCTGTCCGGGTTGGCCCCGCTGGCGGCCGCCCGGTCGATCCCGCGAAGCAGGTCGGCGCCGGTGAGGGTGACCGCGCGGCGCAGTGGTTCGGCGGCGCAGACCTCGGCGAGCGCGGCGCGTTCCGCGCCGAGCGCGCCGGTGGCCAGCTCACCGAGTTCGGCGCGCACCTGCGCGGCCTCGCGCATGACGGCCAGCCAGGCCGGCAGGTCGGGCACCCGGTCGAGCAGGCCGCCGAGTTCGGCGACCCGGTCCGGCCGGGGCAGCCGTCCGTTGTGCACGTCGCGGCGCAGCGGCAGCACCGCCTTGCGGTGGAAGTCGGCCGGGTGCCCGTCGGCGCTGGCGTAGAGCGCGTCGGCGAGCCGGGGGGCCAGCTCGGTGATCCGCGACCGCAGTTCGACCAGCCGGCGCAGCGCGGCACGGAACTCGCGGGCACCGTCCGGGGTCGGCGGGTACGGCAACGCGGCCAGCCGGACCAGCGCGTACGGTGCCAGGGTGGGGTCGGTCGCCGGCCGCCGGTCGGCGGTGGCCGGGACGACGGCGGCCTCGCTCATCCGTACCGCACCCCCTCGTCGCGCCGGAACGCGGCGCGGGCGAGCAGGGCGAACAGGGCCGTCCAGCCCAGCAGCAGGAAGGCGATCCAGCTCGGCCCGATCAGATGGTCGGCCCGGTCGATCAGCGCCAGCACGAAGTACTGGTACTGGTAGGTGGGCACGTACGGCACCACGGCGTGCAGCGCCGACGGCAGGAAGTCGATCGGCACGAACAGCCCACCGAAGAACGCCAGCAGCATGAACAGCAGGTTGGCCAGCATCATCGCCGGCTGCGGGGCGAACCGGTAGCCGATCGCCATGCCGAGCAGGCCGAACGGGACGGCGCCGAGCACCACCGCGCCGAGCCAGACCGGCCAGGCAGCCAGCGGCAGCCGCAGGTCGGTGGTGAAAGCGGCGACGACCAGCAGCGGAATCCAGCTGACCACGTTGAAGCCGAGGACGTAGACCAGCCGGCCGGCGAACCGGGTCAGCGGGGACAGCGGCAGCAGCCGCAGCCGCTGTTCCCACGGGTTCTCCCGGTCGGCGGCGACGCCGGCGGCGAGCGAGGCGACCGTGACGTTGAGCGTGGTGTAGAGCAGGAACGGGGTGATCGCGTACTCGCTGCCCAGCCCGAGGTCAGCGAAGCGGTTGGCGTTGACCAGCCCGAACAGTAGGAAGAAGACCAGCGGGAAGCCCAGCGCGGGGGCCCAGTAGGCGGGCATCCGCAGCGTGTCGAGGGCGTGCGCGCGGGCGTGCAGCAGGACGTAGCGCATGTCAGGCCACCTTCTCGGCAACGCGGATCCCGGGCCGGGTGACGGCACCCGGGTCGGTGGACCGGCTGATCGTGCGGATCGCTTCCTCCAGGCCGACCCGCTCGACCCGGATTCCGGTGAACGGCACCTCGGCGCGGACCAGTGCCCGGACGGTGGCGTCCGGGTCGGCGGTGTAGATGTGGGTCCGGTTGCCGACGGTCTCCACCCGGTCGGCGGGGCCGGAGACGGCGATCGGCGGCAGCGCGCCGGTCACTTCGATGTCGACCAGGTGCAGCCCGACCTCGGCGACCACCTCGGTCACCGCACCGGTGCGGGCGATCTGCCCGCCGGTGACCACCACGACCTGTTCGGCGAGGTGTTCGGCCTCGGCCATGTCGTGGGTGGTGAGCAGCACCGCGCTGCCGGCGGCGGCGACGGCGGCGATCGCCGTCCACAGTCCGTCGCGGCTGTCGGCGTCCAGGCCGGTGGTCGGCTCGTCGAGGAAGAGCAGTTCGGGGCGGCCGACCAGGGCGGTGGCCAGGGCGACCCGGCGGCGCTGGCCGCCGGAGAGGCTGCCGCACCGCTTGGTCAGGAACGGGCCGAGGCCGAGTTGCTCGACCAGGTCGGCGCGGGGCACCGGGTCCGGGTAGTGGGCGGCGACCAGGGCGAGGGTCTCGGCGACGGTGAGCCGCCAGGGCAGGGCGGTGCGCTGCGGGGTGAGGCCGAGGCGGCCCTTGATCCGTACGTCGGCGGGGTCCCCGCCGAGCACCTCGACCCGACCCGAGCCGGGGCGGCGCAGACCAGCGAGGATTTCGATCATGGTGGACTTGCCGGCACCGTTGGGGCCGAGCACGGCGGTGACCCCGGCGGGCACCACGAGGGAGACCGCGTCGAGCGCGACCACCTTGCCGTACGTCTTGGTGACACTGTCGAGACGGGCGAAGACTTCCACGAGCACTCCTTGGGCATGTGACGGGCGGAGGGGGCGCACCGCGCCCCCTCCGCTCGATCGAACTGACGTGATTCGCCCGGCCTCGGCTACCGGCAATCCCTGACACTGCCGGTGGTGCCCTCGGTCGGGGCGGTCGGTGGTGTCAGAGCGCCGACTGCTCGACCTCGGCGCAGGAGGCGCAGCACGAGCTGGCGCCGCAGCAGGAGCTGGAGCTGCAGCTCGACGAGCCGGAGGAGGCACCGGTCTCGGGCAGCGCGGCCGAGTCGCGGATGGAGCTGACCGACAGCTCGTCCAGCTCGAGGTCTTCGACGTCGATGATTTCGTCGGACATGTGATGCACCTTTCGGGAGAGGTTCGCCTCGCGGTCGGCGAGGACGTCGGTGACCGGCGCCGACGGTGGCGCCCGGTGGATCAGGTGACGTAGCAGCAGGAGCAGGAGGCCCGACCGCCGTCGCCGGCCGAGGACGCTCCGGTCTCGGGCAGTGCCACCGAGTCCCGCATCGCGGTGACGGTGAGTGGCCCGAGGTCCAGCCCGTCCACGTCGATGTCCAGGTCGTAGTCCTGGGTGGCATCCCAGGACGTCGACAGTTCCGCCAACATCGCGCACCTCCTTGTCGGCCCGGGAGCCGTTCGCTGGGCCGCTCCTTGACTTCCACCTGACGTTCTAGCTTGTTGCTGCGCTTGAGATTAGTTGAACGTCTAGGTCCGGTCAACCATTGGAGTTGACTGAATTAGGGCAGCAGTCAGCAGGCGGCCACGATTGGCACAGAAAGCTGATGGTGAGTCGGAAATGTCAGCTCGGCTGGTTCAGCTGACCAAACCCATCGAATCGGGCGATAAACCGCAACAGGCGGCCCCGCAGTACCGCAGCCCGCTCGGCGAAATCCCGCTGCATCGTCGCGTACTCGGCCCGACCCGCCGCGGTCTCGATCCGCACCGGCGGATAGCCCAGTTCCCGCAGGTCGTACGGACTGGCCCGCATGTCCAGGTCCCGGATGTCACGGGCCAACTCGAAGCAGTCCACCACCAGCTCGCCGGGGACCAGCGGACTCAACCGAAAGGACCACTTGTACAGATCCATGTTGGCATGCAGGCAGCCCGGTTGTTCGAAGTCGGCCTGGTTGGAGCGCTGCGGGGAGAGCAGGTTCAGCGACCGCGCCGCTGGGGTGAAGAATCGGTACGCGTCGAAATGGCTGCACCGGATCCGCTGACCGTCGACGAACTCGGCGATGCCGGCCGGACTCATCCGCAGCGGCCACCGGTGGTGCCGGACCTCGTCGGCGGGCTGCCGGTAGACCATCGCCCACTCGTGCAGGCCGAAGCAGCCCAGGTGCGCCGGCCGGGTCGCGGTACGGGCCAGCAGGTCCCGTACCCAGGTCACGAACTCGCCGCGCCGGGCCAGCAGCCCGGCGGTGTCCACCGTGACCGCCACCCCGTCACCACACGGGACCGCCCGGTAGTCCCGGCCCCACTGCGCCGGCTCGGTGTCGGCGAGCCGCACCCCCGCCCCCGGATGCCAGCGACGCAGCTGCGCCGGCCGGTACGCGTAGTAGGTGAACAGAAAGTCCGCGACCGGATGAGACTCGCCCCGGCGGCGGCGCTCCAGGTGCCCGCCCACCAGCCGGTCGACGCGCTCGGCGTGCGCGTCGCGGCGCCGGGTCCAGGTGGCCCGGTCGAGCAGGGTGTCGGTCACCACCCGACCAGCGTAGGCCGACCCGGGTAGGCCGACCCGGGTAGGCCGACCCGGGTAGGCCGACCCGGTCAGTCCCCGTCGACCGGCTCGTCGTCGGCCGGCTCGTCGTCGGCCCGCCCGCCGGCCCGCAGTACCGCGTCCGGCCGGCAGAGCACACTCACCCGGTAGGACAGCCCCAGGTTGGACCAGATCTCGCCGCGCAGGGACAGGCAGATCCCGACACCGGGCTCGCCCTCGGGGTGCTCGAAGAAGTCCACCGTCGGTGCGGCGAGCGCGCCGACCAGCCCCTGGGTCTGCCGGGCGGTGGCGGCCACCTGCACCAGCCCGCCGGTCACCTGGATCTCCACGTCGTCCAGGGCGTCGACCGCGTACCAGTGGGTGTCCGGCAGGAACAGCTGCACGTCCACGCCGCGGCGGGTGTAGTCGGGGCCGGCCAGGCCGGTGTCGTCCGCCGGACGGTCACCGAGCCACGCGGTGCCGGCATAGTCGGTACGCAGCCGCTGCGCCTCGGAACGCCACTCGGTGACCAGGGTGTCGAGACGGGGTTGGGCGGCAAGGTGGACAGCTGCTTCGATCACCCCCGGGACCCTAGCACCGTGGCCGGGTCCCGGGGTCCCTCCGGTGCGCAGTCCAGTGCCTGGTCGACGACCAGGTCCAGCGGGGTGGCCACACCCGTGTACCAGGCGGCGTCGAACGAGTCACCGCTCAACGCGCGCCGGGCGGCGGCCAGTGCCGCGTCCCGCCGCTGCTGCACCGCCACCGGCGCGACCAGACCGAACCGGTACCGCAGCGAGTCGACCGCGGCGAGGATCCGTACCGCCAGGGCCGGATCGTCGTCGACGGTCACCTCCGCCACCGTCTCCAACGAGGTGGACAGGTCCGCCCGGTCCCCCAGCTCGAACCGCCGTTCCAGGGCCGCGACGAACAACCGCAGCGCGGCCGGCCGGTCCCCGCCGGCCAGCTCGCACTGCCCGAGATGGTGCAGCGCGACTGCCTCGCCGAACAGGTCCCCCAGCCCGGTGGCCAGGTCGAGCGCTTCCCGGGCCACGGCGGCCGCGCCGGCCGGGTCCGGCCGGGCGAGCAGGATCTCGGCCAGACAGGTCAACCCGAGCAGTACGCCACGACTGTTGCCGGCCTCCCGCTCCAGCGCCAGGCACTGGTTGATGTGCCAGTCGGCGTCGGCGATGTCGCCGGCCCGCAGACAGACCTTGGCGAGGTTGCCGAGCGCGATCGCCATGCCGGGCTTCGCCCCAAGCTCGCGCCACACCTCCAGGCCGTACCGGAAGTGTTCGCCGGCCTCGTCGTACCGGCCAGCGAGCATCGCCGCGACGCCGAGGATGTTGCGGGCCTGCGCGACGCCTTCGGCGTCGCCGGCCTGCTCGGTGAGGCGCAGGCACTCCCCACCGAGTCGGGCGGCGGTGGCGGTGTCGTCCTGGGTGGCGGCCAGTACCGCCGCCGGATAGAGCAGTCGGCGGCGGTGCTCCACGGCCAACCCGGCAGGGGCGGAGAGCAGCCGGTCGAGCCACTGTCGGCCGTCACGGATCTGGTTGCCGTTGCGCCAGTACCGCCACAACCCGAGGCACAGCCGAGTCGCGGTGGCCAGGTCGTCGGTGGCGAGTGCATGCTCCAGCGCGGCCCGCAGGTCCGGGTATTCCTGGTCGAGCTCGTCGGCCCAGCGGCTCTGCTCCGGCCCGGCCATTCCGGCGGCCGCCCGGTCCGCCAGCCCGGCGCAGTACGTCAGATGGTTGCGCAGCTGCCGGGCCCGCTGCCCGGCGGTGCACAGTTGCCGGGCCCGGGTCTGGATGGTGTTCAGCATCGCGTACCGGCGGGTGCCGGACCGCCCGGTCACCGCCACCACCAGGCTCTTGCGGACCAGCGCCTCCAACGCTTCGGCGACGTCGTCGACGGCCGAGGACCCGGCGCCGGCCACCGGCCCTGCCCCGGCCACCGGCCCCAGCCCGGCGACGGCGGCCACGGCAGCTGCCGTCGGCTCGGCGGTGAAGACGGCCGCCGCGGTGAAGACGTCCCGGTGCGCGGGCTCCAGCAGGCCGAAACTCCAGTCGACGGTGCCGTGCAGGGTCCGCTGGCGGGCCGGCCGGTCGCGTGGCCCGGGGCCGAGCAGGTCCAGATGCGGGCCGAGCCGGTCCAACAGCGCCGCCGGGCTCAACTGGTCGGTACGCGCGGCGGCCAGCTCGATCGCCAGCGGCAGGCCGTCCAGCCTCCGGCACAGCTCGGCGACCGCCGGTAGCGCGTCGGCGGTCAGCCTGAAGTCCGCGTCGGCCGTCCGGGCGAGCTGGTCGAACAGGGCGATCGCCGGATGCTGCGCCACCGCGCGGGCGGCGGCCGACGCCCCGCGCGGCAGGTCGTCGAGCCGGGGCAGCGGCAGCGGCGGCACCCGGTAGACCTGTTCGCCGTAGATACCCAGCGGCTCCCGGCTGGTGGCCAGCACCCGAACGCGACCGGCGGCGGCCAGCAGCTGACCCAACGGCGGGCCGGCGGCCAGCGCCTGTTCCAGGTTGTCCAGCACCAGCAGCAACTCGGTGTCCGCGGTGTGGTCGACCACCGCGTCCAGCACCGCCTGTCCGGCACGCACCGGCACGTCCAGCGCGGCGGCGACCGCGGTGAGCACCTCCGTCGCGGTGCGGCTGGCGGCCAGCGCCACGAAGCACACCCCGTCGTCGAACCGGGCCGCGAGGCTGGCGGCCACCGACAGCGACAGCCGGGTCTTGCCGATCCCGCCGGCCCCGACGAGAGTGACCAGCCGGCTGGTCGCCAGTAGCGCGTCGATCCGGGCGACGTCGCGGTCCCGGCCGATCAGCGGGGTCAGCGGGGCCGGCAGCCGCACCCGGCGCCGTGGCCGGCCGAGCAGGTCCGGGCTCAACGTCCAGCCGCCGGTGCCGGAACCGACCAGACCACGGCGGCTACGCACCCGGTCGAGCTCCCGGTCGGCGGCGGCCGGTAGCCCACCGGTCTGCCGGACGAACCAGTTCACCAGGGTCCGGCTGGGCTCGCCGCGCAGCGCGGTCCGCAACCAGATCCGGGTCGTCGCCGGCGACCACGGGGTCAGCTCGATCTGCTCCAGCTCCGGCAGGTGCACCCCACCCGGACCGACACCGGGCAGCGGGCCGGGACCGGTCACCGTGACCGGTTCGCCGGCACCGACGGGTCCGGGCGGCCGGGCCGGCCGGGCCGTTTCGGTGCTGGCCTGCACCAGCCCGAGCACGGCGGGCAGCAGACTCGGGCGGGACCAGACCCGCAGCAACTGTGGGACCCGGTCGACGGCGGCGAGGTCGGCGATCAGCAGAACCTGGTCGGCGAAGACCGGCAGCGGCAGCGGCTCCGGCTCGGGTGGCACCGTGACCACGGCGAACCCGCGCAACGCGGCCAGCCGGGCGGTCTCGGCGAGGAAACGGGTGTGCCCGGCACCGCGCTGCCCGTGGATTCGGGCCGAGCCACGGCCGGTCACCTGCAGCCGGGTCAGGAACTCGTGGGTACGGCGCAGCGCCTCGTCGCGTTCCCACAGCCGGGATCCGGTGTCGTCGGCGATTTCCACGTCGTCGGCGACCGCGCTGTCGCGCCCCCGCCGTTTGGCGAGGTAGTTGCGTCGGTCGGCGTGGTCCAGCAGGTGCTCGGCGGTGGTGCCGTCGGCGGGTGCGGTCGCCACCCCGAGGCTGACCGTCAGATGCAGCGGCGGGTCGCCGGAGAACTCGGTGTTGCGGATCCGTTCGGTCAGCCGCAGGGCGAGCCGGACCGCCTCGGTGCGTCCGGTCTGCGGCAGTACGACGACGAACTCGTCGCCGCCGTACCGGAACAGCACGTCCTGCGGCCGGCAGGTGGCGCGGACCCGCTCGGCGAGCTGGCGGAGCACCCGGTCGCCACGCAGGTGGCCGTAGACGTCGTTGACGGTCTTGAAGAAGTCGACGTCGAACAGGAACACCCCACAGGGGTGCCCCGCCCGGCTCAACTGGCGTCTGAGGAATGGCTCAAGGGATGCGCGCTGACGGGCTCCCGTGACCGGATCGGTCGCCGCCACGTCGTACGTCTCACCGCCCTCGTCACCACCGGCGTGCCGGGTCACCGGACCCGCCTGCCGCGACCTGGTGGGCCGACGGGCGTGTCGGCATGGTTAACGGGTGCCCTCTGTGTACGGCACCACCGAATTGGATGCTATCCGTCAGTCACCGGGCATGGGAGTCCACCGGCCCGACGCACGTCCTGCACGATAGGAGGATGTTCGTTCTCACCCGAGAGGTTTCTGCTACGTAACATGTCCACCGTGGTGCCGGGGACGCGTCCCTATCGGATGGACCCACCGGTAGCCATGATCTTGTTATTCGTCAGGAGGATCGCACCGGTGCCGACGATAAGCGCTGTACGCGAACAGCGCGGATACCGAAAACAAATCGCTGCACTGTCGACGGTCGTGGTGCTCGCCGCCACCGTGGCCGGCGGGCCGGCGGCGCGGCCGGCCGGCGCACCGGCCGGTGTACCAGCCGGGGGCTTCGCCAGCCTGTGGAACGGCTCCCCCGGCATCGGCCAGGGCACCTCGCTGGCCGACGTGCGCAGCATCGTCGGTGCGAACACCCCGGCGACGGCGGCGCTGGACGGCACCGGGATCGGCATTGCGATGATCGACACCGGGGTGGTACCGGTCCCCGGCCTACCGGCGAACCGGCTGGTCAACGGCCCGGACCTGTCCTTCGAGTCCCAGGCGACGAATCTGCGCTGGCTCGACACCTACGGGCACGGCACCCACCTCGCCGGCGTACTGATCGGCGACGATCCGACCAGCGGCGCGCGCGGGCTGGCGCCGAAGGCGAAACTGACCTCGGTCAAGGTCGGTACGGCCAACGGCGCGGTCGACGTCTCACAGGTCATCGCGGCGGTCGACTGGGTCGTCGCCAACCGCAACCACGACCCCACCCATCCGATCCGGGTACTGAACCTGGCGTACGGCTCCGCCGGCAACCCGGCCTTCTGGACCGATCCGCTGCACTTCGCCGTCGAACAGGCATGGCACGCCGGGATCGTGGTCGTGGCGGCCGCCGGCAACGACGGCAACGGGTTCGGTCGGCTGGACAATCCGGCGACCAACCCGTACGTCATCACGGTCGGCGCCAGTCTGACCAAGGGCACGCTGACCACCGCCGACGACGAACTCGCGCCGTTCACCAACCTCGCCACGGCCGGCCGGCAACTGGATCTGCTGGCCCCCGGCGAATCGGTACTGTCGCTGCGCAACCCAGGGTCCAACGTCGACAACCGTTATCCCGGCGCCCGGGTCGGCAGCACCCTGTTCCGGGGCACCGGCACCTCGCAGGCGGTCGCGGTCACCTCGGCCGTCGCCGCGCTGCTGCTGCAGGCCAAGCCGTGGCTCACCGCCGACGAGGTCAAACAGGTGCTGGTGGAGAGCGGTACCTTCCTGCCCACCGGCGGGGGCGCGAACCTCGGCCTACGCAGCATCAACCTGAACGCGGCGCTGACCTACACCCCGGTGTGGCAGCCGCAGCAGTGGACCAGGTCCGACGGCCGCGGCCCGATCGACGCGTCCCGGGGCACCAGCAGAGTGGTCCGCAACAACGTGACACTGCAGGGCGAGCAGAGCATCTTCGGCCCGTTCAGCAGCCCGGCCTGGGCCAGCCAGTCCGCGGCCCGGACCGCCTGGACCGGCGGCGTCTGGCTGGGCCACCGGATGGCCGCGGACGGCTGGACCGGCACCTCCTGGGCCAGTCGCACCTGGGGTGGCGCGGTCTGGACCTCGCCGTCCTGGGACGGCTCCGGGTCGTGGGTGGACCCCGCCTGGTCGAGCCACTTCTGGTCCACCGGATCGTGGACGCCGGGCGACTGGGGCTCGCACTTCTGGTCCACCGACAGCTGGGCCAACGCCTGCTGGTGCTGACCGGGCCGAATAGCTGACCGGGTCGCGTACCTGGTCAGTCAGGATCGCCGCGGCGCAGACGCTTCGTCTGCGCCCGGCGTTTCTTGTCGCTGATCCGCCGTTCCTTCGC
This sequence comes from Solwaraspora sp. WMMD792, assembly GCF_029626105.1. Lineage (NCBI taxonomy): Bacteria > Bacillati > Actinomycetota > Actinomycetes > Micromonosporales > Micromonosporaceae > Solwaraspora > Solwaraspora sp. WMMD792. The sequence goes on along the minus strand of NZ_JARUBH010000009.1, from coordinate 696,156 downwards.
CGCCCGGGACGGCCGGGTCGGCCGACGCGGCGGTGCCGGCGGCGCGATCGCCTCGCGCAGCAGTGCGGACAACCGGTCCCGGGCCGCGGCCCGGTTCGCCAACTGGTTGCGGTGCTCGCTGGCGGTGACCGTCAACACCCCGCCGACCAGCCGGTTGGCCAGCCGCTGCACCGCCCGCTGGCGCAGCCACGCCGGCAGCGCGGCCGAGCCGGCGACGTCGAACGACAGCTCGACCCGCGAGTCCGCCGTGTTGACGCCCTGGCCGCCGGGTCCGGACGAACGGGAGAACCGCTCGGTCAACTCGCCCGCCGGGATCACCACCGAGTCGGTGACCCGCATCTCGCCTGCCGCCATCATCCGACAGTACCGCCGCCCTCGGCGCCGACCACCTGGGCGGTGGTCAGCCGCCCCGCCGGATGATCTCGTCGGCCGTCTGTTCGGCCCGGTGGATCGGGATGGCGAAGCCGATGCCGATCGACCCGACACCCTCCAACGTGGCGATGGCGGTGTTCACCCCGATCACCTCGCCGTCGACGTTGACCAGCGGCCCACCCGAGTTGCCGGGGTTGATCGACGCGTCGGTCTGCACCGCGGTCTGCCGCCCGCCGTTGCCGAGCATCACCTCACGGTCCAGGGCGCTGACGATCCCGGCGGTGACCGTGCCGGACAGGCCGAGCGGGGAGCCGACCGCCAGGACCGACTCGCCGACCTGGGTGGCGCCGGGCTGGGCCAGGGCCAGCGGACGAAGACCGGCGGACGACGGCACCCGCAGCACCGCGATGTCGCTGCCCGGGTCCCGGCCGACCACCTCGGCGACGATCCGCCGACCGTCCTGGGCGACGACGCTGACCTGGTGGCCGTTGAGCGGAGTCCCCGGTTCGCTGTCGCCGTCCAGGATGTGGTCGTTGGTGATGATGTGATGCTGGTCGTCGATCGCGAAGCCGGACCCACCGGAGATCATGCTGCCCCGTTCGACCTGGACCGACACCACGCCGGGCAGCACCTTGGCCGCCGCCGCCACCAGATCCGGCGACACCCCGGGGGTGGCCGACGGCGACGGCAAAGTCGCCGGCTGTCCCGCGTCGCCGCCCCAGCCGGCGACCACCGCGCCGGCCAGCCCGCCGGACGCCGCCGACAGGGTGAGCACCGCGGCGACGGTCAGCAGCCGGCGACGCCACCGTCGCGGCGGGCTCGGTGCCGGCGGTACGGCGGAGCCGTCCAGCCCCGGCCAACGGTCCGCGTCCGGCGAGACGAACCACGGGCCACGCGGCTCGCCCAACCCGGTAGGCACAGTCATTGGGCTCCTCCTCCACAGGTCCAGGTCGGGTCTGGCGCGGGGGTGACGCGGGTCGGGCGCGGGTCAGGCGCGGGTCGGGCGCGGGTCAGGGCAACCGGGAGAACCACAACAGCGAGGTCCCGGCGGCGGCCACGGCGAGCAGTAGCCCGAATCCGATGAACCGGGCCGACACGTCGGCCAGCTCCAGCCGGTAGCCGACCGAGGTGCCGATGTCGGCGTAGACCGCGCTCAACTGGCTGCTGCTGGCCGCCTCGTGGTAGGCGCCGCCGGTCAACTCGGCCACCGCTTCGAGGTTCTCGCCGTCCACCGGCACCCGCAGCGGCCGGCCGCCGCCGTAGTCGATGTATCCGGCGGCGGTCCCGACCGAAATGGTGTCGATCGGGATCCCGGCCTCCACCGCCTCGGCCGCCGCCGACTCCGGCGACCGCCCGGAGGTGTTCGCCCCGTCGGACAGCAGCACGATCCGGGCCGGCGGGACCTCCTCGGCGGCCTGCGCGTCCAGCGACCGGATCGCCTCCAACGACGTCTTGATCGCCTCGCCGATGGCGGTGCCCTGGGCCCCGGTGATCCCCTCGGCGAGCCGGTCGATGCCGGCGCCCAGCGCCTCCCGGTCGGTGCCCGGCCCGACCAGCACCGAGGCGTTGCCGGCGAACGCCACCAGGCCGACGTTGAACTGCGCCGGCAGGTCGTCGACGAACTCGTGCGCCGACCGTTTGGCCGCGCTGAGCCGGTCCGGTCGTACGTCGTTGGCCAGCATCGAGGTGGACACGTCCACCGCCACCATCACCGTGGCCCGTTCCCGGGGCACCCGGACCTCGTCCATCGGCCGGGCGAACCCGGCCACCAGCAGCGCCAGCATCGCCAGGAACAGCCCGGCCGGCAGATGCCGACGCCAGGCCGGACGCTGCGGTGCCACCCGGTCCAGCAGCCGCAGGTTGGTGAACCGGACCGCGTACCGGGCACCGCGCCGTTGCATCAGCAGGTAACCGCCGGCCAGCGCGGCAACCGCGGCGAGCAGCCACAGCCGCTCCGGGGACTGCCAGGTCATCAGAGTCCTCCTGCCGGTACCGGGGCGGGACGGGCCGGTGGGCAGCCGGCCAGTTGCCGTTGGCGGTGCACGTGCCGGACGATGTCGGCCACCCAGTCCCGGTCGGTGCGCAGCGCCAGATGGGCCGCGCCGGCCCGGCGGATCGCCCCGGCCACCTGGCCACGCTGTTCGGCGGCGGCCTCGGCGTACCGTCGCCGCAGGTCCTGGCTGGCGGTGCTGATCTCCCGGCGGCGGCCGGTCTCCGGGTCCTCGACGGTGATCACCCCGACGTCGGGCAGGTCGAGTTCCCGGGGGTCGGTCACCTCGATCGCCAGCACCTGGTGCCCGGCGGCGAGCCGGCGCAGCGACCGTTCCCAGTCCGGCCGGCCGGCCGGGTCGTCCGGCAGTCCGTCGAGGAAGTCGGAGACCACCACCGCCAACCCGCGCCGGGTGGCCGCCCGCCGGATCCCGTCGATCCCGTCGGCCAGCGGCGGCGGCGCGTCCCGGCCGGACCCGCCGGCCGGTACCCGGGGCGCCGCGAGCATCGCACGGAGCAGATGCAGCAGATGGTCCCGGCCGGTCCGGGCCGGAAACCGGCGAACGCCGCCCGCCCCGATCAGCTGCGCCCCGACCGCATTGCCGGTGCCGGCGGTCAGGAAGCCGACCGCGGCGACCGCCGCCACCGCCAGTTCCCGCTTCTCCAGCTCGCCGGTGCCGAAGTCCATGCTGGCCGTCCCGTCGACCAGCAGCCAGCAGGTCAGCTCCCGGTCGGCGTCGACCTCGCGGACGTGCGGCACGGTGGTCCGGGCGGTGACCGCCCAGTCCATCCGGCGTACCTCGTCCTCACCGGGCCGGTACTCCCGGCTGCCGGCGGGTTCGCTGCCGGCACCGGGCAGCAGGCCCAGGTGCTGGCCGTGCAGCAGGCCGTCGAGCCGCCGGGTGACGGTCAGCTCCAGCCGGCGCAGCGTCTCCGGTGGGGTCAGCTCCGGCAGGGTGGCCGGACCGAGCGGGCCGTCGCCGGTCACGCGACAGCCGCCAGTCCGGGTCGCTGGTCGTGGGCCGGCGCGATCCGCGGCGGCGGGACCACCTGGATCAGCCGGCGGACGATCGACCCGGCGTCGACGCCGTCCGCGACCGCGTCGAAGGAGAGCACCAGCCGGTGGGCGAGCACGTCGGTGGCGAGTTCCCGGACGTCCTCGGGCAGCACGTAGTCGCGGCCGCGCAGCAACGCCAGGCCCCGGGCGGCGGCGACCAGGCCGAGGGTGGCGCGCGGGCTGGCACCGTACGCCAGCAGCCCGGTCAGCTCCGGCAGCCCGAACAGTTGCGGGCGGCGGGTGGCCAGCACCAGCCGGACGATGTACTCGGCGAGCGCGTGATGGACGAACACCTCCCGGGCCTGCTGCTGCATGGTGCACAGGGTGGCCGCGTCCAGCACCTGGCGGGGCTGCGGACGGTCCACCCCCATCCGGTAGAGGATGCCGAGCTCCTCCTCGTCGGTCGGGTAGTCGACCACGACCTTCATCAGGAACCGGTCCCGTTGCGCCTCCGGAAGCTGGTAGACCCCCTCGGACTCGATCGGGTTCTGGGTGGCCAGCACCAGGAACGGGTCCGGCACCGGGTAGCTGCGGCCGCCGATCGAGACCTGCCGCTCGGCCATCGCCTCGAGCAGCGCCGACTGCACCTTGGCCGGCGCCCGGTTGATCTCGTCGGCGAGCACCAGGTTGGCCATCACCGGTCCGAGCTCGACGTCGAACGACTCGGTCGACGCCCGGTAGATCCGGGTGCCGACGATGTCGGAGGGCACCAGGTCGGGGGTGAACTGGATCCGGGAGAAGCTGCCGCCGACGGCGACCGCGAGGGTCTGCGCCGCGAGGGTCTTGGCGATCCCCGGTACGCCCTCCAGCAGGCAGTGTCCGTTGGCGAGCAACGCGGTGAGCAGCCGCTCGACCAGCCGGTCCTGCCCGACGATCACCCGTTTGACCTCGAACAGCGCCTGCTCCAGCGCGGCCGCGGCCGGAGTGGCGTCGGCTGGCTGGTCCGTACTGACTTGTGGCTCGGTCGTCGTCATCGCACCGTCCTTGACGCTGGTCGCCAATCGCCGGTCGGCCCCGCGGTGCGGGGCCACTGCGGCGCCGGCCGGGGGGTGCCCCGGATCGGGCCGTTCTAACGCCGGGATCCGTCTCCGACCGGGTGATTGACCGGCCGGGGTGGTACGACCGACACCGGACCGGGGTGGCCCGTCCACACCGGGACACACCGGATACCGTTCCGGCGTGACCGCGCCGCAGACCAGCCCCATCCCGCAGCCCCCGGCCAGCACCCGGCGCCGGCCGGCCGGTTGGCTGGTGTGGCCGCTGGTGCTGCCGGGGCTGCTCTGGGCGGTGCTGCGGCTGGCCGGCTGGGAGTACGGCCCGCTGGTGCAGCTGCTCGCGTTCACCCCGTACGTGGCGGCTTGGACGGTTGTTCCGCTGGCGGTGGCGGTCTGGTCCCGGCGGCGGTGGGCGAGCGGCGCCGCGCTGCTGGCGGTGGTGCTGCTCGCCGTCGCGGTGCTGCCCCGGGCGGTGCCGGACGGCGGCCGGACCGCGACCGCCGCCGACGGGGTCACGGTCCGGGTCGCCACGGCGAACCTGCTGGCCGGGGCGGCGGACCTGACGGTGCTGATGGAGTTGCTGCGCCGGGAGCGGGTGGACGTGCTGGCGATGCAGGAGTTCACTCCGGCGGCCGAGGCCGAGCTGGACCGGCTCGGCGTCGGCGACCTGTTGCCGTACCGCCGGGCCGATCCGGAGGTGGGGACCACCGGGTCGGCGGTCTACGCGCGCTGGCCGGTCACCGACGACGGGGTACGGCGCAACGTGGGCGGCTTCGCCCAGTCGTACGGCACGGTCCGCCCGCCGGGCAGCGGGCCGGTGCGGGTCGAGTCGGCGCACCCGATGGCGCCGTTCGCGCTGCACACCCTGTCGTCGTGGCGGGCCGACCTGGCCGGGCAGCCCCGCCCCGACCCGCAGGGCCCGCCGCGAATCCTGGCCGGCGACTTCAACGCCACCCTGGACCACGCGGCGCTGCGCCGGCTGATCGCCACCGGCTACATCGACGCCGCCGACGCGACCGGCGACGGGCTGGTCGGCACCTGGGGGCCGTACGACGGCAGCCCGATCCCGCCGGTGACGCTGGACCGGGTGCTGGTGGACGACCGGATCGGGGTGCGGTCGGTGACCGTGCACCGGGTGCCCGGCAGCGACCACCGGATGGTCGTCGCCGGGCTGGTGCTGCCGGCCGCTTGACCCGGAGCGCCCGCCCGGGGCCAGGGCAGGTCACCGGTGGCCCCGGCCGGGCAGGTCAGACGCCGGTGGTGGTCCGGCTGCGGGCCAGTCCGTAGGTGAGCGCGTCGACCAGGGCGTGCCAGCTGGCCTCCACCACGTTCTCGTGCACCCCGACGGTGGTCCAGTCCCGGGCGTTGCCGTCGACCGTCTCCACCAGCACCCGGGTGATCGCCCCGGTGCCCTGGCTGCCTTCCAGGATCCGCACCTTGTAGTCGGCCAACCGGAACTCGGCCAGGTCCGGGTAGTGGCTGCGCAGCGCCACCCGCAACGCCTCGTCGAGGGCGTTGACCGGGCCGTTGCCCTCGGCGGTGGCGATCACCCGCTCGCCGCGTACCCGAACCTTGACGGTGGCCTCGGAGACCACCGCGCCGTCCTCGCGGTGCTCCACCAGCACCCGGTAGGACTCCAGGGCGAACGGCCGGGTGGTGACGGCACCGGTGTCGGCCGCCAGCTCGGAGCGGACCAGCAGCTCGAACGAGGCGTCGGCGGCTTCGAAGGACCAGCCGCCGGCCTCCAGCTCCTTCACCCGCTTGGTGACCCGGGACAGCGCGTCCGGATGGCCGGCCAGGTCGACACCGAGTTCACGGCTCTTCAACTCGATGCTGGCCCGGCCGGCCATCTCGGTCACCAGGATCCGCATGTCATTGCCGACAACCGACGGGTCGACGTGGTTGTACAGCAACGGATCCACTTTGATCGCACTCGCGTGCAGCCCCGCCTTGTGGGCGAAGGCGGCGGCCCCGACGTAGGCCTGGTGGGTGTCGGGGGCGATGTTGGCGATCTCGGCGATGGCGTGCGAGACGCGCACCATCTGTTCCAGGCAGCCGTCCGGTAGGACCGGCAGCCCGAGCTTGAGTTGCAGGTTGGCGACGACGGCGAACAGGTCGGCGTTGCCGGGGCGTTCGCCGTACCCGTTGGCGGTGCCCTGGAAGTGCCGGACGCCGGCCTCGACGGCGGCGATGGTGTTGGCCACCGCGCAGGAGGTGTCGTTCTGGCAGTGGATGCCGAGCCGGTCGGCGCTCAGCCCGGTCCGGTCGACCAGGTCGGCGATCGCCGCGCCGATCTGCGACGGCAGCATCCCGCCGTTGGTGTCGCACATCACCACGACCTCGGCGCCGGCGGCGGCCGCCGCGCTGACCACCGAGGCGGTGTACGCCGGGTCGTGCCGGAAGCCGTCGAAGAAGTGTTCGCAGTCGAGGAAGACCCGCCGGCCCTCGGCGACGAAGTGCGCGACCGTGTCGGTGACCATCGCCAGGTTCTCCGCGCCGGTGGTGCGCAGCGCCCGCTCGACGTGCCGGATGTCGGACTTGGCGACCAGGCAGACCGCTGGCGTCTCGGCGTCGAGCAGGGCCCGTACCTGTGGGTCGTCGGCGACCTTGACGCCGGCCTTGCGGGTGGCACCGAACGCGACGAGTACGGCGTGCCGCAGGTCGAGTTCGGTGCGGGCTCTGCGGAAGAACTCGGTGTCCTTCGGCATCGCACCGGGCCAGCCGCCCTCGATGAAGCCGACGCCGAAGTCGTCCAGCAGCCGCGCGACGGCGAGTTTGTCGACCACCGAGTAGCTGATGCCCTCACGCTGCGCACCGTCGCGCAGAGTCGTGTCATAGACCTGGAAAGTCATCTCGATCCTTTCGACGGACGTCCCGTACCACCCGCTGCTCGCGCCGGGCCGTCCTCACCCGCTCGTCCGGCCGACCTCGTACGGCCAACAAAAAGACCCCCCGCGGATGCGGGAGGTCTGCGCGCTCGGCGGACGGTTGCCGGGCGCGCTAGCTGCCAATAATGAGTACGAGGCGAGTCACGCAGGGTACTTTGCCACCGACCGCGCCCGGACCGGTAGTCGAATCCACATCGCGGGACAGCGGGATCGTTCGAGGTCAGGTGTACCGATCGAGCGCCATGGGTATTCCTGGGACGACGACGCAGTCAGTTCCGCCGAGCGAAGGAGTGACCTCCGATGGACAGGCTCGATCCGCAACACACCGCGCTGACGGGGCCGGCCGGTGGTCAGGGCGACGTCGTGGGCGGTACCCCGGCCGGCACGTTCGACCCGTGGCGCTACCGCGACGACGCGGGGGTCGACGGCGCCAACCTGGCCGGCTACCACGTCGAGGCGACCGACGGTGGCATCGGCCGGATCGACTCCGCCACCGAGGAGGTGGACGGCAGCCATCTGGTGGTCGACACCGGGCCGTGGATCTTCGGCCGGAAGGTGATGCTGCCGGCCGGGGTGGTCAACCACGTCGACCACGACGCGCAGAAGGTCTATGTCGACCGCGACAAGGGCCAGATCAAGGACGCCCCCGAGTACGACGAGACCAGCGCGAAGGATCCGGCGTACCGCGACAAGCTGAGCGCCTACTACGGCGGTGCCACCGGCACCCCGGTCCCGCCGATGGCGCCGGGCCGGATCATCTGACCCGGTGACGACCCACCCGGTGCGGGTGGCCGGTGCCACGTGGCGCCGGCCACCCGCACCGTTTACCGGTGTCGGCCCGGCTGGCTACCGTAGAACGATGACTGCCGCCGCCACCCGCTCGTTGGCCTTCGCGACCATGTTCAACTTCCGTGACATCGGGGGCTACCCGGGGCTCGACGGCCGCACGGTCCGCTGGCAGCGGATCTACCGGGCCGACTCGCCGCACCGGCTCGACGGCGACGACGCGGCGGCGTTCGACGCGCTCGGCGTACGGACCGTGATCGACCTGCGCCGGCCGCACGAGGTCGAAACGTTCGGGCGAATCCCCCCGGCGGACGGGTTCGACTACCACAACATCCACCTGCGGCACCAGGACTGGGGCGAGATCCCCTACCAGCCGGAGCAGGGTGCCGCCCGCTACCTGGCTGACCGCTACCACGATCTGACCGAACAGGCCGCGGACGGTTTCGTCGCGGCGATCTCACTGTTGGCCGAGGCGCGGACCGCACCGGCGGTGGTGCACTGCATGGCCGGCAAGGACCGCACCGGGCTGGTCTGCGCGATGACGCTGTCCCTGCTCGGGGTCCGGGATTCGGTGATCGCCGAGGACTACGCGTTGAGCAACGCCGGCAGCGAACGGCTGCTCGCCTGGCTGCGCACCCAGGCCGGCAACGACCATCTGGTGCCGGTGCCGTTCTTCTCCTGCCCGGCCGAGGCGATGCAGACGTTCCTCACCGAGCTGCGGCAGCGGCACGGCTCGGTCGAGGGGTACCTGCGCACCGCCGGGCTGTCCGCAGACCGGATCACCGAGCTGCGCGCCCATCTGTTGACGCAGTGACCTGGGCCGAGCCGACGCGGTGACCCGGGCCGGGCCCGGGTCACCGCGTCACGGCACTGGTCAGAAGACCCGGTGCACCCAGCCGTCCGGGTCGGTGCCCCGGCCCCGCTGCAGGTCCACCAGACTCTGCCGCAGCGCCATGGTGACCTCCCCGGGCCCACCGTCGGCGACGGTGAACTCGCCGTCGGCCGAGCGGACCCGGCCGATCGGCGTGATCACTGCGGCGGTGCCGCAGGCGAACGCCTCACGCAGTCGGCCGCTGGCCGCGTCGGCCTGCCACTGGGCCAGGCTGACCGGCTGTTCCACGACCTGGTGACCGGCCCGGCGGGCCAGGGTGATCACCGACTCGCGGGTGATGCCCGGCAGGATCGCGCCGGTCAGTGGCGGGGTGACCAGCGAACCGTCGTCGTAGACGAAGAAGACGTTCATGCCGCCGAGTTCGTCGACGTACTGCCGTTGCACCGCGTCGAGGAAGACCACCTGGTCGCAGCCGTGCTCGATCGCCTCCGCCTGGGCCACCAGTGAGGCGGCGTAGTTACCCCCGCACTTCGCGGCTCCGGTGCCACCCGGCGCGGCCCGGGTGTAGACCGACGACGCCCAGACCGTCACCGGTTTGACCCCACCGGAGAAGTAGGAGCCGACCGGCGAGGCGATCACCGCGTAGAGGTATTCGCGGGCCGGCCGGACACCGAGGAAGACCTCACTGGCGAACATGAACGGTCGCAGGTAGAGGCTGCCGTCATCGCCGGCCGGAATCCACTGTCGATCAATTGTGATCAGGTGCCGCAACGAGTCGAGGAAGACCTGCTCCGGCAGGGCTGGCATGGCCATCCGGGCGCCGGAGGCAATGAACCTCGCCGCGTTGGCGTCCGGCCGGAACAGGGTCACTCCCCCATCCGCCGCATGATAGGCCTTCAGTCCTTCGAAGATCTCCTGGGCGTAGTGCAGCACCGCGGTCGCCGGATCCATCGGGATCGGCGCCCGTGGCTCCACCCGGGCGTCGTACCAGCCCTTGCCCTCGGCGTACCGGACGGTGACCATGTGGTCGGTGAAGATCTGACCGAACCCGGGATTGGCCAGCAGCGCGGCGCGTTCCGCGTCGGCTACCGGGTGTGGATTCGGACGGATCTCGAATTCGAGTTTGTCACCGCCGATCATCGGGCTGACCTCCATGGCGAGAAAGCGACGAAGCTGTGTGTCATGCAACTTACCCCGAACGTTCGTTCAGCGGGAACCGGCGCGGCGGCCGGTAAGTCCGCCACCTGGTGATTGGCCGTCGGCAGGGGTGCCCACGGCGAAGGCACGGTCGGTACGCCAACCGGCACCGGGCAGACGAGTCGAGCTGCGCAGCTTTGCGTAGTCGACGGTGCTGTACCGGACTGACGGCTTGGCGGCGACGGGCGCGGACCTGGGCCCGCCGACACGCGTGGTGTGGGCGGACTCCGGTCAGCGCGGTCGGCGCGCGGTGCGGCCCCGGCAAGGGTCGACCGGCGCGGTACGCGGGTCGACCGGTTGGGCTCAGCCCACGGCGTGGGCGGCCAGCCGATCGCCGATCTCGGCGGTACGCAGCGCGGCTCCCGGAGTGCGGGAGGCCAGCTCGGCCGCGACCGCCCTGGCTACTCGCTCGGCCGACTCAGGGTGACCGAGGTGGTCGAGCAGCAGCGACGCGGAGAGCACGGCGGCCACCGGGTCCGCGACGCCCTTGCCGGCGATGTCCGGCGCGGAGCCGTGTACCGGTTCGAACATCGACGGGTAGCGGCGTTCCGGGTTGATGCAGCCGCTGGCCGCCAGCCCGATGCCGCCGGTCACCGCAGCGGCGATGTCGGTCAGGATGTCACCGAACAGGTTGTCGGTGACCACCACGTCGTACCGCTGGGGCTGGGTGACCATGAACATGGCCGCGGCGTCGACGTGCTGGTACTCGGTCTCGATGTCCGGGAAGTCGGCCTTGACGGCGGCGAAGGTCCGCGACCACAGCGACCCGGCGTGGGTCAGCACGTTGGTCTTGTGCACCAGAGTGACCTTGCGCCGCTCCCGGCGGGCAGCCCGGGTGAAGGCGTCCCGGATCACCCGCTCCACCCCGTGCCGGGTGTTGAGGCTCTCCTCGGTGGCGACCTCGGCGGGGGTGTCGCGGTGCATCGTGCCGCCGGCGCCGGTGTAGAGGCCCTCGGTGCCCTCGCGGACCACGACGAAGTCGATCTCGCCCGGCTTGACGCCGCCGAGCGGACTCGCCGTGCCTGGCCAGAGCCGGGACGGACGCAGGTTGACGTACTGGTCGAAGGCGAACCGCAGCTTGAGCAGCAGGCCGCGCTCCAACACCCCGGGCGGGACGCTGGGGTCGCCGACCGCACCGAGCAGGATGGCGTCGTGATCGGCGAGTTCGTCCAGCACCGAGTCGGGCAGCACCTCGCCGGTGCGGTGGTAGCGGGCGGCCCCGAGGTCGTACTCGGTCGCCTCGACGCCGGGCAGCACCGCGTCGATGACCTTCCGGGCCTGCGCGGTCACCTCGGATCCGATGCCGTCGCCGGCCACGACCGCGATCCGCGCCATCGCCACGTCAACTCCCTCGTCTGCTCCGTCGACCGCCTAGCGAACGTTAAGCGATCATCCCGGAAATCGGTACGTCGGTCCCAGAATACGGACGCTACTCGCTGGTCGCGGCGTCCCGCGCCGCCCAGGGAGCACACAGCCGGGCTTAACACCATACTTACCTCGGACGGCTACTGTAGGTGAAGACCGGATCCGGGCACCGGCGAAGGAGAATCGACGATGCTGGCGTACCGCGCCGCCCAGCCGGAACCGCCCGATCTGCGGATCGGTCCGACGCCGGGAGCCGGCACCCCGACCGGGTCGTCCGGCACCGCCGCGCCGGCCGACGACAGCCGCCCGGCCGGCCAGCTGGTCGCCCGGCACACCGTCGCCACGTCCACCACCGAGTACCAGCTCGTTCTGGTAGGCAGCGAACGGATCGGCCGGCGTGGGCTGAGCGAGGCGATCGGCGACGCGGTCGCGGAGCTGCGCGCGATCGACGTGACGTACAGTCCGCTGCGGCCGAACAGCCTGGTCTCGCTGCTGCGCCGGGGTGAGGTCGCGGCCGAGGTCTACCCGCCGCTGGCCGACATCGTGCACCGGTGCGAGGCGATGCGGGTGGCCACCGAGGGCTGGTTCGACCCGTGGGCGGTGCCCGGCGGGTTCGACCCGGCCGGCATGATCAAGGGCTGGGCCATCGAGCGGGCCGCTGGTCGGTTGCGCGCTGCCGGGATCACCGACTACGCCGTGGTCAGCGGCGGCGATCTGGTGGTACGCGGACGCGCCCCGCACGGCGGACCGTGGCGGATCGCCCTGCAGCAGCCGCGGTCCGCAGACACCGGCGACGGCCCGGCCGGCGCCACGCCGGGCAGCCAGCCGACCACCGTGACCATGGTGGACGGAGCGATCGGGACCAGTGGACTGACCGCCGGCAGCCGAAAGGTCGTCGACCCGCACACCGGGGCCGTGGTGGAGCGGGACAGCGCCGCCATGGTGATCGGCGCGGACCTCGCGGTGGCCGACGGCTACGCGACCGCGCTGTTCGCCGCCGGACCCGCCGGCCGCGACTGGTTTCCCACAGTGGACGGCTACCACGTGCTGGACCTGGTCGGCGAAAGAAGATCGACCCCTGGCGCGGCCCACCCCCGTGATCTCGGCAAATGACCACGGGAGCGGGCCGGCGACACGTGCGCTCAGCTCGCGCACCGGGGGTGCAGTCACCCGAGAGACCACGGCCCGGCCGGAACGTCACCCGAAGACGCGACCGGCGCCGGAGCAACTCCTGAGCAACCGCACCGCCACGCTATCGATTCCGCACAACCGGGCGCAAGGTTCCAATTCCTCTGACATTGCTTGTCGGCCACGGCACTGGGTGGAATGATCCCCCTGATGGATGGCACGCTGTGCGGCGTGACATTCGATCTAGTCGTATGGGCGTTGGACGATCAGTCCACCTCGGCGGACGTACACGCCGCACACGAACTGTGCCGGCAGGGTGAGCACGCCGACGGTGCGACCGACCGCCGGATCACGTCCTTCCACGCCGCGCTGACCGCCAGTTACCCGGATCAAGGTGCCGCTTCCACCACAGAAGACTGCCCCTGGGCAAAGGTCCCATTACATACCGCAACCGACCACGTCGAGATGAACCTGCGTCAGACCTGCGCCGACGAGGTGCTGCTCACCATCGAACGGCTGGCTCAGGAACACGATCTGCTGCTGCTCGATCCGCAGGACGGCTCGGTCTATCCGCCGCCGGCCAGCGCGTCGACCCGCTGAGCGGGCGGCGGTTCGGGGACGCGGGTCCCCGAACCGCCGAAGCCGGACGACACGTCCGGCAGGTCACTCCTCGCGCAGATCCACCGCGCTGGCCGCGGTCGCCCCGATCGAGCTGGCGGCGTTGTGCAGCGACTCCGCGCCGACGGCGGAGTCAACGGTGAGGGTCATCAGCGCCTCGCCACCGGCGGACCGCCGGGCCACCTGCATGGCGGCGATGTTGACATTGGACTCGCCGAGGATCGAGCCGATGGTCCCGACCACGCCCGGCCGGTCGGCGTACCGGAAGAAGAGCAGGATGCCCTCGGCGGACAGCTCGAGGTCGAAGCCGTCGACCTCGGTCAGCCGGACCACGTCCCGGCCGGCGGACTGCACCACGGTGCCGGAGACACTTGCCGTACCGCCGTCGGGCAGCACGCCCCGGACGGTGACCAGGTTGGGCTGGTCGGCGGTGTCCGGGTGGGTGACCAGCTCCACCTCGACGCCCCGGTCGGCGGCCAGGTGCGGCGCGTTGACGTAGGTGACCTGTTCCTCGACCACCGAGCTGAACAGCCCCTTGGTGGCGGCCAGCTTGAGCACCGACACCTCGTTGCCGACGACCTCGCCGCGTACCTCGACGGTGACGCTGGCCGCGACCACCCCGGCCACCGCGGTGAACACCTTGCCCAGCTTCTCGGCCAGCGGCAGCAGCGGCCGGACGTCCTCGGCGACCACCCCGCCGGCCTGCACGTTCACCGCGTCGGGGACGAATTCGCCCTGCAGCGCGAGCTTGACGCTGCGGGCCACGGCCAGACCCGCCTTGTCCTGCGCCTCGGCGGTCGAGGCGCCCAGGTGCGGGGTGGCGACCACGTTGTCGAAGGCGAACAGCGGCGAGGAGGTGCACGGCTCCTTCGCGTACACGTCGACGCCGGCACCGCCGACCCGGCCCTCGGCCAGCGCGTCGGCCAGCGCCTGCTCGTCGACGAGACCGCCCCGGGCGGCGTTGACGATCCGGACCCCGGGCTTGACGATCGCCAGCTCCTTCTCGCCGATCAGGCCGAGCGTCTCCGGGGTCTTCGGCAGGTGGATCGAGATGAAGTCGCTCTCCCGGAGCAGCTCCTCCAGTCCGACCAGGCGAACTCCGAGCTGCGCCGCGCGGGCCGGCTGGATGTACGGGTCGTACGCGATCAGCCGGGTGCCGAACGCGGCGATCCGCTGCGCGAACAGCACGCCGATGCGGCCGAGCCCGACCACGCCGACGGTCTTGCCCTGCAACTCCACGCCAGTGTACTTGGACCGCTTCCACTCGCCGGCCTTGAGCGCGGCGCTGGCGCTGGCGGTGTTGCGGGCCACCGCGAGCAGCAGGGCGATCGCCTGCTCGGCCGCGGAGACGATGTTGGAGGTGGGTGCGTTCACCACCATGACGCCTCGGGCGGTGGCGGCCGGTACCTCGACGTTGTCCAGGCCGACGCCGGCGCGGGCGACCACCTTCAGCTGGGGCGCGGCGGCCAGCGCCTCGGCGTCGATCTGGGTGGCGCTGCGCACGATCACCGCGTGGGCGTCGGCGAGCGCGCCGAGCAGGGCGGGACGGTCCGTGCCGTCGACGTGGCGGACATCGAAGTCATGAGCGAGTACGTCGATTGCGGCGGGCGCGAGCTCTTCAGCGATCAGTACGACAGGATTCATTGGTCCTCAAAGTCGTCCGGGACGGGTATCTGCGGCGGTGGGGCGCCGCTCTGCGCCCTACGCTCCCCCGCCCGGGTGTCGCGCCGGCACGGAGGCGGCCTACCCGCGATCGTAGGCGCAGCCGTGGACGGCGCGGCTCGGGGCCGGGGGTGAGGGCCCTCACAAATCAGACCTAACACCCGCCCCCGGCCAACCGACGCCGTACTCCGCCCTGGGTTGCGGCGGCCGCTCAACCGCCCCGCCGGACCGCTCAACCGGCGCCCCGGCCCGCTCAACCGCCCCGGCCGGACCGTCAGCCGGCCGGTGCCGGACTGACCGGATGACGGGGGATCCGGCTGCGGACGATGCCGCCGTCACCGATCTGCCGGAACGTGCCGGCCTCCGCCTCCAGGGTGTCGTAGAGCAGGTCGAAGGCGAGCGAACCGACCGGCGGATAGACCCGTTCGCGAGGCGGCTCGGCACCCGGCGACAAAGCCCCCTGGTCGATCATGAACTCGAGGATCGCCTCGCGGACCGCCGGCAGGCACACCGGGGAGTGGTACAGCACGTTGAGCGCCTGCATCCGCATGCCCTGGACGTGCTCCTCGCCCTTGTTGTCGTGGAAGTGCGGGTTGCGGGTCTCCACCTGCAGCACCGGCACCGAATGCGCCATCACCTCGGGGCTGTCGGTGTCCAGGATGCCGCCGAAGCGTTCGAACAGGTCGACGTACTCGTACGGCTCGACCGCGAAACCGCCGGCCAGCCGCAGCCGCAGGCCGAGGTCGAGGCTGAGCGCGTGTTCGCCGGCGTTGCCGGTGGCGATCACCTCGGTGCCGAAGCCGGAGTACTCGGCGATCAGCCGGTTCAGGAACCCGTTGGTGATCTCCGAACTGCGGCCCCGGCGACTGAAGAACAGTCGGCCGTCGCGCAGCTTGGGCTTGGAGTGCCAGGAGATCCGGACCATCGAATACGGGCTGTCGGCCAGGTGCAGGCCAGCGGCGTACACCTTGCAGTATTCGTGGACCGCGCCGGGGACGTAGTTGTCGGCGTCCACGTAGCCGACGTACCGGCGCCCGGTGAGCGCGGCGACCGCCATGCCGATCAGCATGGCCTCGCCCTTGCCGGTGCGGATCAGCCCGCTCTCGTCGATCAGCTCCGGCATGCCAGCGGCTTTCATCGCCGCAGCCAGCCCTGGATCCCGTTGGTGCACGGTGATCGCCGGCCGGTCCGCCGACCGGCAGAACTGCTCGACGGTATGGGCCTCGATTTCATAACGGTCCACCGGCTGCCGGCCGCTGTTCGAGACGAGCACGATCAGACAGTCGTGCGGAATGCCGGAGAGCACTCCTTCGATCACCCTGCGTGTTTCATTCATGCAGGGTATGACCACCACCATGTCCCGCTCGACGGCCCGGATATCCTCCTGGGAGACCAGCCCACGGCCACGGTCACCGGCGACATCCCCCGAGTCCAGCTCGATGACACGCTGAAGCTCATGGATGCGAACGGCCCCGAAGCGCTCCGTGCGGTGCGATTGCTCCAGACGCATGCGGGGCACATTACCCGAGGCGGCCATTAACTACCTGTAACCGTAGGTCAATTATCGGCGTCGGAAACCAACTACCCGAAACCGACCCGAAGCCGCAATCTTCCGGTAACGAAACTCGCCCCGAGATAGGCACAGAGCCCATCACCGATCACCGTCGGTGATGGGCTCTGTCCGGCGTCAGGCGGTCTCGGTGATCGGCCGGTCGACCCAGCTCATCATGCCCCGCAGCTTCCGCCCGGTCTCCTCGATCGGGTGCGCGGCGCCCTCGGCCCGCCACTTGGCGAAGTTCGGCCGGCCCGCGTCGTCCTCGGCGATCCACTCCCGGGCGAACTCCCCGGACTGCACCTCGGCGAGGATCTTGCGCATCTCCTCCTTGACCCGGGCGTCGACCACCCGTGGGCCACGGGAGTAGTCGCCGTACTCGGCGGTGTCCGACACGCTGTAGCGCATCCGGGCGATGCCGCCCTCGTACATCAGGTCCACGATCAGCTTGAGTTCGTGCAGGCACTCGAAGTAGGCGATCTCCGGCGCGTAGCCGGCCTCGGTCAGTACCTCGAACCCGGTCTGCACCAGCGCCGACGCGCCGCCGCAGAGCACCGCCTGCTCACCGAACAGGTCGGTCTCGGTCTCCTCCTTGAAGGTGGTCTTGATCACGCCGGCCCGGGTGCCGCCGATCGCCTTGGCGTACGCCAGGGCGAGGCCGAAGGCACCACCGCTGGCGTCCTGCTCGACCGCGACCAGGCAGGGCACGCCCTTGCCGTCGACGTATTGCCGACGGACCAGGTGCCCGGGGCCCTTCGGCGCCACCATCGCCACGTCCACGTCGGCCGGCGGGGTGATGAACCCGTACCGGATGTTCAGCCCGTGGCCGAAGAAGAGCGCCTTGCCGGCGGTCAGGTTCGGCGCGATCGCCTCGGCGTAGAGCGAGCGCTGCGCGGTGTCCGGCGCCAGCACCATGATCACGTCGGCCCAGGCCGACGCCTCGGCCGGACCGAGCACCCGCAGCCCCTGCTCCTGCGCCTTGGCCCGGCTCTTGGAACCCTCCGGCAGGCCGATCACGACGTCGACACCCGAGTCGCGCAGCGACAACGCGTGGGCGTGGCCCTGGCTGCCGTACCCCAGCACGGCGACCTTCCGCCCCTGGATGACGGCCAGGTCGGCGTCGTCGTCGTAGAACACCTCAGCGGTCATGACTTCCCTCTCGTGTGCCCGGCCACGGTGGCCGGCTTCTCCTCGGGCGGCAGCTGCCTGCCGCAGGTCATCAGGGCCGGCAGCCGATGCCGCCGGCCGGCGGTCAGGCGGCGCGCAGCGCCGGTCCGGTGGTGATCGACCGGGAGCCGCGCCCGATCGCGACCAGACCGGACTGCACCATCTCCTTGATGCCGAACGGTTCGAGATCACGCAGCAACGCGTCCAGCTTGTCGGACGTGCCGGTGGCCTCGACGGTGAGGGTGTCCGGTGCGACGTCCACCACCCGGGCGCGGAACAGGTTCACCGTCTCCAGCACCTGCGACCGCATCGCGCGGTCCGCGCGGACCTTGACCAGCAGCAACTGGCGGGCGACCGACACCGCCGGGTCGAGTTCCACGATCTTCAGTACGTTGACCAGCTTGTTCAGCTGCTTGGTCACCTGCTCCAGCGGCGACGAGTCGGCGTCGACGACGATGGTGATCCGGGAGACCTCGGGATTCTCGGTCTCGCCGACCGCCAGTGAGTCGATGTTGAATCCGCGCCGGGAGAACAGTCCGGACACCCGGGCCAGCACCCCGGGCTTGTTCTCCACCAGCACGGAGAGCGTGTGCTTGGTCATCTCTTCCTCGTCATCATCGGATGGGCCGGGTCGTGACAGGTCGTCCTCGTCACAGGTCGTCCTCGTCGAAGGTGGGCCGGACGTCCCGGGCGAACATGATCTCATCGTTGCTGGTGCCGGCGGCGACCATCGGCCAGACCATGGCGTCCTTACCGACCACGAAGTCGATCACGACCGGGACGTCGTTGATCTCCATCGCGGCGGCGATGGTCTTGTCCACGTCGGCGGCGTTCTCGCAACGCAGCCCGACACAGCCGAGCGCCTCGGCCAGCTTGACGAAGTCCGGGATGCGGTGCTTGTGGGTGCCCAGGTCGGTGTTGGAGTAGCGCTCGCCGTAGAACAGCGTCTGCCACTGCCGGACCATGCCCAGGTTGCCGTTGTTGATCAGCGCCACCTTGACCGGGATGCCCTCCAGGGCACAGGTGGCCAGCTCCTGGTTGGTCATCTGGAAGCAGCCGTCGCCGTCGACCGCCCAGACCACCGTCTCCGGCCGGCCGACCTTCGCACCCATCGCCGCCGGGACCGCGTACCCCATGGTGCCCAACCCGCCGGAGTTGAGCCAGGTGTTCGGCTTCTCGTAGGAGATGAACTGGGAGGCCCACATCTGGTGCTGGCCGACGCCGGCGACGTAGATGGCGTCCGGTCCGGCCAGCTTGCCGAGCCGCTCGATCACGTACTGCG
Source organism: Solwaraspora sp. WMMD792 (assembly GCF_029626105.1). Taxonomy (NCBI): domain Bacteria; kingdom Bacillati; phylum Actinomycetota; class Actinomycetes; order Micromonosporales; family Micromonosporaceae; genus Solwaraspora; species Solwaraspora sp. WMMD792. The sequence goes on along the minus strand of NZ_JARUBH010000009.1, from coordinate 677,266 downwards.
GGGACAGCGTGCCGTCGTCCGGCTCGTCGTAGCCCAGCGGGTACCGCTCCCGCAGGTCGTCCAGCTGCGCCCACCAGTCGCTGCGGTCGCCGGCCGGGCCGGCGGACCGCGCCGCCGGGCGGCCGGCGGGGGTGCCCCGCTCCGCCGCCGGGTACGCCTCGATCAGCTCGTCGATGACGTGCCGGGCGTCGCCGACGATCGGCACGTCGGCGGTACGGTTCTTGCCGATCTCGGCCGGGTCGATGTCGGCGTGCACCACCGCCGCGCCCGGGGCGAAGGAGTCCAGCTTGCCGGTCACCCGGTCGTCGAACCGGGCGCCGAGAGCCACGATCAGGTCCGCCTTCTGCAGCGCGTACACCGCCGCGACGGTGCCGTGCATGCCGGGCATGCCCAGATGCTGCGGGTGCGAGTCGGGGAACGCGCCCCGGGCCATCAGCGTGGTGACCACCGGGATGCCGGTCAGTTCGGCGAGCCGACGCAGCCCCTCGGTGGCCTGCGCCTTGAGCACACCGCCGCCGACGTAGAGCACCGGGCGGCGGGCCCCGGCCATCAGCCGGGCCGCCTCGCGGATCTGCTTGCCGTGCGGGTGCAGGGTGGGCCGGTAGCCGGGCAGGTCCAGCGTGGGCGGCCAGGCGAAGGTGGTCTGGGCCTGCAGCACGTCCTTGGGGATGTCGACCAGCACCGGGCCGGGCCGGCCGGTGGCCGCCAGGTGGAACGCCTCGGCCAGCACCCGGGGGATCTCCTCGCCCGACTGCACCAGGTAGTTGTGCTTGGTGATCGGCAGGGTGATGCCCTGGATGTCGGCTTCCTGGAAGGCGTCGGTGCCGATCGACGGGCGGGCCACCTGGCCGGTGATGGCCACGATCGGCACCGAGTCCATGTACGCGTCGGCGATCGGCGTGACCAGGTTGGTGGCGCCCGGACCGGAGGTCGCCATGCACACCCCGACCCGGCCGGTGGCCTGGGCGTAGCCGGTCGCGGCGTGCCCGGCACCCTGTTCGTGGCGGACCAGGATGTGCCGCACCGTCGAGTCGTACAGCGGGTCGTAGGCCGGCAGGATCGCCCCGCCGGGGATGCCGAACACCACGTCGACGCCGAGTGCTTCCAGGGACCGGACCAGGCAACCCGCGCCGGAGACCGGCACCGGCGGGGCCGGCGGCGGGGTCACGGCGTTGGCGAGGGTGGCCGGGGTCGGCGCGGCCGCCGCTGCCGAGTGCGCGCGGTGGGCGAGGGTCTCGGGCGTGGGTCTCGTCATGACGATTCAGGCCTTCAGCTCAGTGGTCTCGTGACATGGGTCTCGGCGGCGTATCCGGCAGATGGGACCGATCGGCCGGAACCGGCAGGGATTTGGCAATAAAAACGGCCCTCGTGCAGATGCACGGGGCCAGCGCACTCTCGATCGGAGAGTGCGCTCAGGTAAGTACTCGAGACGACAGAGTCAGCGACATGGGGCTAAGCCTGACGCATCTCACGCGATGAGTCAACTGATCTCACATCCTGGGCGGGTAGCGATGCCGCACCGGCGCTGGCCTGCTGATTTTCGCTGGAGCGGCGGCGACCGCCGATTCCATGCCGGTTACCGGACGACGTCGCCGCCGACAGCATCGCCTCCAGATGCTCAGCCGGCACCCCCCACCCGAACAGCGCGCCCTGCCCGAACCGGCAGCCCGCCTCCACCACGACGGCAAGCTCCGCCTGGTTGGTCACGCCCTCGGCGATGACCTCCAGACCCAGCTGGTGCCCGAGCCGCATCACCACGTCGACCATCGGCGCGAACGCCCGCCGGCCCGGCAGCGGCGGCGCGACCGGACCCTGCTCGGCCACCAGACTGTGGTCGATCTTGAGAATGTCGATCGGCAGGTTCCGCAGCTGGCCGAGCGACGAGTAGCCGGCGCCGAAATCGTCCAGGGCGATCCGTACCCCGGTGGCGCGCAGCGCCTTCAGCCGGCGGATCAGCTCCGCGAGATCCCGGGCGACGGCATGTTCGGTGACCTCCAGCACCAGGCGTTGCGACGGCACCCGGTGCCGTCGCAACGCCTCGTCGACCTGCAGCACGTACTCCGGGGCGTGCAACTCGTGCGGCGACACGTTGACCGACACCCAGACGTCGTGCCCCTCGGCCAGCCAGCGGGACAGCTGCCGGCACGCCTCGTCGAGCACCCAGGCACCCAGCCGGCTGATCATCCCGCACTCCTCGGCCAGCGGGATGAACTCGTCCGGTGGCACCTTGCCCAACTCCGGATGGTGCCAACGGATCAACGCCTCGGCACCGACCGGCCGTACCGACGGCACCGCCACCACCGGCTGGAAGGCCAGCCGCAGCTCGCCGCGGTCGATCGCGCCGCGCATCTCGTGCTCCAGCCGGACCCGGCGACGCTGGGCCTGGTCGTAGGAGACGTCGTAGCGCTCCACCCGGTTCTTGCCCCGCTGCTTCGCCGAGCGCAGCGCCAGGTCCGCGTTGCGCAGCAGCGTCGGTACGTCCTGCGCGGTCGAACAGCAGGCCATCCCGATGCTCGCCGACACGTAGATCGGCCCCTTGTCATGCGGGTACGGCTCGTCGAGGGCGCGCAGGATCCGGACCGCGACGCGGTGCGCCTGCTCCGGGTCGGAGTACGACAGCAGTACGGCGAACTCGTCACCGCCCAGCCGGGCGGCCAACCCCGCCCCGGCCAGCTCGGCGACCAGCCGCCGGCCCACCTCGATCAGCACCGCATCGCCGACGTCGTGGCCCCGCATGTCGTTGACCGTCTTGAAACCGTCCAGGTCCAGGGTGAGCAGCCCGCCGGGACGCTGATCGGCGACACAGTCGTACAGCTCGTGCAGCAGCGCCCGCCGGTTGGCCAGCCCGGTCAACGGGTCGGTGTGGGCCAGGTTGCGGAAATGGGCCTCGCTGGACGCCAGCCGGGCGGCGTACCGACGCACGTCGAGCAGGGCCAGATACTGCCGGCCCACCAGGATGAAGCCCTCCAGGCTGCCGACCGCCACCGCGACGGTGGTGAACTCGCCGCCGCTCGCCACGTGGTAGAACCCGGCGGCGGCCATCACCACCATCGGCAGGAACACGTACCCGGCCCCGCGCGGCACCAGGCCGGCCGGCGTACTGCCGCCGCACCCCGGCCGTCCCCCACCGAGCCAGACCAGCACCAGCCCGACCGGCAACCCGACGGCACCGGCCAGGACGAGCCCCACACCGTACTGGCAGATGCCGGCCGCCGCAGCGATGCCGCTGAGCCCGATCAGCACCGTGCCCGCACCGCCGAGCAGCGGGCCGGCCGGATGGCGGCCGCTGTGCAGCGCGGTCATCACCGCCACGCCGGTGATCGCGGCGACGGTCGCGGTAGCCAGCAGGATCGCCGGGCAGGCGGTCGGGGTCGCCGCGCCCAGCAGCCGGGTCGGTGGGGCGACCAGCACCCAGCCGGTGAACCACAGCGCCGCACCGACCGCCAGGCAGTCGAGCAGGTGACGCGCGGTCGGCGCGGACCGCCCGGCGGTGCCCGGCAGCCGCAGCAGGCCCCAGATCAGCAGCAGTCCGCCGAGCGCGCAGCCGACCGCGACGACCGTGGCGAGCAGGCTCCGCTGGGGCTGTTGCCGGTCCCACTCGGCGGTCATCGTGACGGCGCCGACCAGCCCGGTCAGCACGCTGACGGTGGTCAGCCCGGCGCCGACCGCGAGCAGCCGGTGGGCCCGGTCCGACGATCCGTCCCGACGGCGAGCCACGACGAACAACCATCCCGCGCCCAGCGCAGCCGCCAGCCCACTCGCCAACGCGAGCGCCTGCATGCCCGAGGGGAGGTGCACGGCACAACTCTGCCGGATCGGCGCCGGCCCGTGGTGCCGGGGTGCGGGTTTGCCGGCAGCAAACATCCCGACACGTGAAACGCGACACGGCTGGGGCCGCCGGCCCGGCAACCGTGGTGTAACACTTGTCGAATGCCTGAGCTGCGGTCGAGGACCTCCACCCACGGTCGGACGATGGCCGGCGCCCGGGCCCTGTGGCGGGCCACCGGGATGACCGACGACGACTTCGGCAAGCCGATCGTCGCCATCGCCAACAGCTTCACCCAGTTCGTGCCCGGCCACGTACATCTCAAGGACCTCGGCGGGCTGGTCGCCGACGCGGTGGCCGACGCCGGCGGGGTGGGCCGCGAGTTCAACACCATCGCCGTCGACGACGGCATCGCCATGGGCCACGGCGGCATGCTCTACTCGCTGCCCAGCCGGGAGCTGATCGCCGACGCCGTCGAGTACATGGTCAACGCGCACTGCGCCGACGCGCTGGTCTGCATCTCGAACTGCGACAAGATCACCCCGGGGATGCTGCTCGCCGCGCTGCGGCTGAACATCCCGACCGTGTTCGTCTCCGGTGGCCCGATGGAGGCCGGCAAGACCGTCGCCGTCGAGGGCGTCGTGCACGCCAAGCTCGATTTGATCGACGCGATGATCGCCGCGTCGAACGACGCCGTCACCGACGACCAGCTCGACACCATCGAGCGGTCCGCCTGCCCGACCTGCGGCTCCTGCTCCGGCATGTTCACCGCCAACTCGATGAACTGCCTCACCGAGGCGGTCGGGCTGGCGCTGCCGGGCAACGGCTCGGTGCTGGCCACCCACGCCGCCCGCAAATCGCTGTTCGTCGAAGCCGGCCGGACCGTCGTGGAGATCGCCAAGCGGTGGTACGACGGCGACGACGCCTCGGTGCTGCCCCGCGCCGTCGCCAGCCGGGCCGCGTTCGAGAACGCGGTCGCCCTGGACGTGGCGATGGGCGGCTCCACCAACACGGTGCTGCACCTGCTGGCCGCCGCCCGCGAGGCCGAGCTGGACTTCGGCGTCGCCGACATCGACGACATCTCCCGCCGGGTGCCCTGCCTGGCCAAGGTCGCCCCGAACACTCCGAAATACCACATGGAGGACGTGCACCGGGCCGGCGGCATCCCGGCGATCCTCGGCGAACTGGACCGGGCCGGCGCGCTACGCCGCGACGTGCACGCCGTGCACTCGCCGTCGCTGACCCAGTGGCTGGCCGACTGGGACATCCGGGGCGGCAGCGCCTCCGACGAGGCGGTCGAGCTGTTCCACGCCGCCCCCGGCGGGGTGCGCACCACCGAGCCGTTCTCCACCACCAACCGCTGGTCCAGTCTGGACACCGACGCGGCGCAGGGCTGCATCCGCGACGTCGCCCACGCGTACTCCGCCGACGGCGGCCTGGCGATCCTGCACGGCAACCTGGCCCCGCAGGGCGCGGTGGTCAAGACCGCCGGGGTGCCCGACGACTGCCTGACCTTCCGCGGCCCGGCCAAGGTGTACGAGTCGCAGGAGGACACCGTCTCGGCGATCCTGGCCGGCGAGGTGGTCGCCGGTGACGTGGTCGTGGTCCGCTACGAAGGCCCCAAGGGTGGGCCGGGCATGCAGGAGATGCTCTACCCGACCTCGTTCCTGAAGGGGCGCGGCCTCGGCCGGGCCTGCGCGCTGATCACCGACGGCCGGTTCTCCGGCGGCACCTCCGGGCTGTCCATCGGGCACGCCTCCCCCGAGGCCGCCTCCGGTGGGCTGATCGCCCTGGTCGAGCCGGGCGACGAGATCGTCATCGACATCCCGGCCCGGCGGCTGGAGCTGAACGTGCCCGACGAGGTACTGCAGGCCCGCCGAATCGCCCAGGAGAAGCGGGACCGCCCGTACACCCCGGTCGACCGGCAGCGGCCGGTGTCGGCGGCGCTACGGGCGTACGCCTCGATGGCCACCTCGGCCAGCGACGGCGCGTACCGCCTCGTCCCGGAGTGACCCGCCGCCACCCGCAGTGATCCGCCGCCACCCGCAGTGATTCGCCGCCTCGTCGGCACCGTCTCCGCAGGTCACACCCGTTCGTCGAACGTTTGTGCGATGATGGCGCGGTGGCGGGTGAGGCCAGCATCCTGCACGCCGACCTGGACGCGTTCTACGCCTCGGTCGAGCAGCGCGACGACCCCCGGCTGCGCGGCCGGCCGGTGATCGTCGGCGCCGGCGTGGTGCTGGCCGCCAGCTACCAGGCCAAGGCACGCGGCGTACGCACCGCGATGCCCGCCCGGCGGGCCCGGCTGATCTGCCCGGAGGCGGTGGTGGTGCCGCCCCGGATGGCGGCCTACACGGCGGCCAGCCGGGCGGTGTTCGAGGTGTTCCGGCAGACCACGCCGCTGGTCGAACCGCTCTCCATCGACGAGGCGTTCCTCGACGTCGGTGGGCTGCGCCGGCTCGTCGGCACACCCGCCGACATCGCCGCCCGGCTGCGGGTCGCGGTCCGCGACCAGGTCGGACTGCCGATCACCGTCGGGGTGGCCCGGACCAAGTTCCTGGCCAAGGTGGCCAGCGGCGTCGCCAAACCGGACGGGCTGCTGGTGGTGCCGCCCGACAAGGAGTTGGCGTTCCTGCACCCGCTGCCGGTCGAACGGCTCTGGGGCGTCGGCCCGGTCACCGCCGGCAAGCTACGTGAACGCGGCATCACCACGGTCGGCCGGGTGGCCGGCCTCGGGGAGGCGGCGCTGGTCAGCATCGTCGGTGCCGCCGCCGGCCGGCACCTGCACGCCCTCGCCCACAACCAGGACCCGCGCCGGGTCCAGACCGGCGGCCGGCGCGGCTCGATCGGCTCCCAGCAGGCGCTCGGCCGGGCCAGCCGGGACCCGGCCGACGTGGACGCGATCCTCGCCGGGCTGGTCGACCGGGTCGGCCGCCGGATGCGGGCCGCCGGGCGCACCGGCCGGACGGTCACCCTGCGGCTGCGGTTCGGCGACTTCACCCGGGCCACCCGCGCGCACACCCTGCCCCGGGCCACCAACCAGACGTCGACCGTCCTGGACACCGCCCGCGACCTGCTGGCCGCCGCCGGACCGATGATCCGCGAACGCGGGCTGACCCTGGTCGGCGTCTCGGTCGGCAACCTCGGCGACGGGCAGGCGACCCAGTTGGCGTTGCCCCTCGGACCGGCCGACGCTCCACCGGAGGCAGCGGCGCGGCATTCCGTCGGTCGGCCGGCCGACCAGTCGGGCGCGCGGCCGGTCGACGGCCCGGCCGGTCGGCAGGAGAGCCTGGACGCCGCGCTCGACGCGGTCCGGGACCGGTTCGGGTCCAGCGCGGTCAACCGGGCGGTGCTGCTCGGCCGCGACCTCGGTCCCGCCGCCCCACTGCTGCCGGACTGACCCGGCCACCGACGATGGCCAGCGTCCGGCCTCCGGTCAGTCGGCCGACACCGCTGGGTCGGCCGGCGGTGCCGCCGGCCACAGCTCGACGGCACCGGCCGCCGCCTGCCGGATCAACTCACCGGAGACCTCCACCCGGCTGTGCGGGATGTCCCGCGCCGGCCAGGCGCACCCCACCGTCACCGGACCGTCCGGCGGCAGCGGCCACACCCAGAAGCGGGCGTCGTGCCGCTGCTGGTCGGTGCTGGCCACCACGGGTGACAGCAACGGGCCGGGCGGTTCGCGGTCGGCCGGCGACGCGCTCCGGTGCAGGCTGCTCAGCGCCGTACCGTCGGCGAACCGGACCATCACCTGCAAGCCGCCGACCCCGTCGACCGGGGAACGCGGCCGAGGCGGCCCCGACGCACCGGTCTGCTCCCGCGCCAGCCCGACGGCAGTGGTCGGGTCGACGGCGGTAGCCGGCTCCGGGGCCCGCAGGACCGCGCTGATGTCGAACTCGAAACCCGTCGGGTACGCCAGCAGACTGGTCAGGATCACTGCGGCCTGATCACTGCGGGCCAGCAACAGTTGCCCGGCGACCACACCGCCGAGCACCGCAACCGGGCGGGCCAGCCACGGCCGGGAAGCATCAGACGCCGGTACGGGATCTGCCGTTTCCATCGGTAAACCATGCCATGGATCGACCCTGGCCCACGTCACCGCACCGCCCGGTCCGGCGACCCCACCGGCTGAGGTCGGGGTCAGCGGATCCGCTGGCTGAGGATCTGGCCTGGCCACGGGCCGTCCGGCCGGTCGACGGTGAACGGCTCGGCGGCGGTGAACCCGGCCCGCTCGTAGTAGCGGACCAGCGCCCGGTCACCACCGGCGTAGCAGTCGACCCGCAGCAGGGTCGCGCCGCGTTCCACAGCGATCCGCCGGGCCTCGTCGAGCAGCGCACCGCCGATCCCGTGACCGGCCCACCGCCGATCGGTGACCAGCAGGTTCACGTACAACTCGGGCTCGTTGACCGGCGGTACGTAGGACCGGGCGGTGCCGACGGCGAGCGCCCCGACGACCCGCTCGCCACCATCGCCGACCGGCACGCAGGCCAGCACCAGGCCGCTCTCCTTCGCCCACCCGGTGACCATCGCGACCCGGCGCGGGTCGGTCGACTGCGGTTCGGTCCCCCACTGCCCGGTACGGCCGTGTTCGGCCAGCCAGCGGACCGCGTCGTCGAGCAGCGCGAGGACCGCCGGGACGTCCGCCTGGGTGCCGGCCCGGTGATAGATCCGGGCCCGGTCGTCGAAGCGGTCGCCGCCGTCGGTGTCACGTTGCATGCCGGACATCCTGCCGTCTCGGCCGAGGTGACGTCGACCGGGCAGGACGTCGGTCACAGACCCTTGCCCGGCGGGCGCATCGACGCCGGTCTTCCCTGGTCAGATCGGCACCGGGCACGGGTTGGCGGCCGGGTACGGCCCGGCACCGGCCCGCCGCCCGTCAGCTGCCACGACGACGACCTGCCAGTCGACCGACGCCACGGCCATCCGCCAGACCTGCCCGGTGGCGGTGTCCCCGGAGACGGTCATCGCCACCTCGCCGCCCCGCGGCGGCACCCCGCCCGGCGCGGCGATGCCGCCCGGACCGCCGGCACCGGGGCCGGAAGTCGACTCCGGGTCGGTTCCCGGTTCCGCAGTCGGATCCGTCGGCGGCGGCTGCGTCGAACCGGCCGCGCCGCTGGTCCAGGTGAGCACCGCCGACTCGACGGTGCCGCCGGTGACGGTGGCGACCACGGTCAACTGGTAGCGGCTGGAGCCGGTGCAGGAGACCTGCGCCTCGGCCTGGACCGTCAACGGCAGCGGCCCGGCGGGGCCGGTCGGCTCGGGGCCGCCGGCCGACGCGGTCGCCGTTGGCGTCGTCGGTGCCGGCCTGCTCGAGGCGGCTGTCGGCGCGCTGCTGGCCGACGGCGTGGTCGGTGGCGCGGCCAGACCTGGCGACCCGGCCGGCGCCGACCGGGCGGTGTCGTCGACCGTGGCCAGCCGGGGCACCACCACCACCGCTGCACCGCCGATCAGCAGGGCCAGCACGGCGGCCGCCGCCAGGCCGGCCATCAGCCGACCTCGGCGCGGCTCGCCTCGGCGGGGGAAGGCGGTGGCCGGGTCGAACCGGCCGGCCCGCTGCTCGATCCGCGCCCGGGCCGCCGCCTGCCCGGCGTCGGCACTGGTCGACACCAGCCGGGGCCAGAGCTCCGCCGGAACGGCGAGCATCGGCAGGGTCGCGTACGCGGAGAACAACGCGGCTGGGCTGACCTGCCGGCGGCGCCGGTCGGCGCAGGTCGGGCAGGACTCGATGTGCCGACTGACCCGCTTGCGTAGCAACACGGTGAGCGTGCCGTCCCAGCCGCGCAGCAGCTCACCGAGGGTTGGGCAGTCGTCGGCACCGGTGCGGGCCACCAGTAACGCGCCGATGGCCCGTTCGAGTTGGGTCCGGGCCCGGGACAGCCGGGCGTGCGCGTGACTGTCGGAAACCCCCAGCACGGCACCGACGTCGGCGGCGGACAGGTCGTGCCGGATGGCGAGCTCGATCACCTGCCGGTCACCGGGGTTCAGCCCGGCGGCCGCTGACCGGACCAGCTCCCGCAGCTGTTCGGCACCGAGCCCGGTGACCGGGTCGACCGGCGTGGCGGGCAGCTCGCCCACGTCGTCCAGCGGCAGCTGCCGCCGCTGACCACGGATCACCCGCAGGCACTCGTTACGGGCGATGGCGTACAGCCACGGGCGCAAGCGCTCCGGGTCGCGCAGCTGCGCCGCCCGCTGGCCGGCCAGGACGAACGTGTCGTGGACGGCGTCGGCCGCGCCGTCCGCGTCGCGCAGCAGGAACCGGCAGTACGTGTACAGCCGGTCGGCGTACACGCGGTAGGCACGGTCGAGGCCGCGCGGGTCACCGGCGACCAGCGCGGCCACGATGGCACGATCGTCCACCCGGGCAATGCTAGGCGGCGCGGTCGAGGCCGGACCGTCACTGTCGCCAATACTCCAGTTGGTAGCGCGACGGGTCGGGCTGCCCGTTGCCGTGGCCGATGAGGCAGAGCCGGGTGTTGCCGGCCGCGACCAGCCGGGCCCGTTCGGCGTCGGCCGCACTGGCCAGGAAGAGCAGCGGGGTGGCTGCGGCGCGCAGCCCCCAGCCGTCGCCGTCGGGTCCGTGCACGGCCAGGTCCGCCGGGTCGTACGTGATGCAGTCGAAGTTCGGTGCGGGGCCGAACGGCAGCCCGGATGGGCTCTGGAAGTAGGTGATGATGTAGCGGTGCCGGTCGGCGCGGTCGTTGTCCCGGCCGATGAAGCAGAGCCGGGTCCAGTTGCGCGCCACCTTGACGCCGTCCTCGGCGTCGGTCTTGGTGGCGAAGAGCTTGATGGCGTGGCCGCCGTCGCGCATCCGCCACGCGTCGCCGCTCTGCTCGATGGTCAGGTTCGCCGGGTCGTACGTCACGCAGTCCTCGGCGGCCGGCTGCACCGGCGGTTCCGGTTCACCGCCGTCACCGCCGTCACCGGAACCCCCACCGCTGGGGTGGTCAGAATCGCCACCGCCGTCGCCGGTGCCGCCGCCCGGGTCGCTGTCGTCGGCATCGTCGCCGCTGCCGCCGGTCTGCGGCTCGCCGTTGCCGGCCGACCCGCTGCCGCCGACGCCGGTCGGCGCGCCACCGAGCCCGGCAGCCCCGGACACCTGGCCACCGTCCGACGCTGCGTCGATCCGCCCCGACCCGGACGGGCCGCAGGCCGCCAACACCGCCGCGAGCAGCACGCCCAGGACGGCGGCGGCGACGAACGTGACGGTGCCCCACCGCCAGGTCGACCGCCGCGCCAGCACCCCGAACTTGGTCGTGTAGATCATCTGGTCCTCCAGCCTCTCCGTGCCGGGCGGGTCGATGCCCCACCCGGGTCCCGGCCCGCCCGGGGCACGGGACGTCCGGCGACGTCGCCGGACACGGGTGAGAGGCGGCGGCCGGCCGAGGACCAACAACTTTTTCGCCGACCCGTCGGCCGGATGCGCAGCCGACGGGTCAGCCAGATGTGCGGCTGACCTGCTGGTGGAGTGCCCGTGCCAGCTCCCCGGACCCAAGGTGTCTCCGCGAGCTTGATGCCACAGGTGCATCATGATTCACCTCTGGCATCAAGCTCGACGAGCATCTCCGATCCGGAACGGAATTGGACGAAGATGATCAATACAAGTTTCGTCTCCACCCTGGACTATGTGGGCACGACGGGAGAAGATACCGGCACGCAAGGCAGTCGATTCCTGGCTGGAAGCTGCCCCAATACGGGCCGGAAGGATGAGCAGTAGTGAGCAGCAACGGCATTCCGCAGGTGCTCAGGTTTCTTCGTTCACTCAATGGCGGCATGACACAGGAGCAGTTGGCGCAGCGACTAAGCGTCTCGACGTCGTTGATCGCCAAGTTCGAAACCGGTCGACAGATACCAATGCCCGACACGGCAGACCACATCGATCAGGTGTTCAGCAGCGCCCCGCTGATCAAGGAACTCTCCGAGAACGCCCGCAAGAGCATCCCACCGGACTGGTTCCGGGCGCTACCGGAGTTGGAGCAGGAGGCCTCCGCGATTCGGCGGTACGAGTGCCAGATCATCCCTGGACTGCTCCAGACGGAAGCGTACGCCCGGGCCATCCTGCACAGCGGCCTGCTAACTCCCGCTAAGGCCGACGAGTACCTCGCTCTCAGGATGACGCGACAGGCCGCCGTGTTCGAGCGGGAGGAGCCGCCGGTGTGTCAGTTCATCATTGACGAGGACGGACTTCGCCGGGGAGACCCCGTGATCATGCGGGAGCAATTGGAGCACATCGCCGAGATGAGCACCCGGTCGCGGGTGCTGGTGCAGGTGGCCCCGGTTTCCGCCGGCTTGCATCCCGGGCAGAACGGGCCGTTCATGCTCGCCAGCATGGCCGAGACCGGCGGCACCGTCGGCTATGTCGACGACCAGTTGGAGGGCCGCCTGGTGACCGATCCGAAGCGGGTTGCCACCCTCGAACAGGCCTGGCAGGCTCTGAGTGGTGTTGCGTTGCCGCGCGACCAGTCGCGAGACATGATCTTGAAGTTGGTGAAGGAACTATGACCGAGCCGGCGTGGCGCAAGTCCAGCCGCAGCAACAGCAACGGAAGCGACTGTGTCGAGGTGGCGGACAACCTTCCCGGTCGCATCCTGGTCCGCGACAGCAAGGACCAGGGTGGTCCGACGCTCGCCTTCGGCCCGACCGCCTGGCGGTCGTTCGTCGCTGAGGCACCCACGCTCCGCTGAGCCGCTGGGCCAGCAGTTAGCAACGACGTGACGAGCCCCGGCCCCACGCCGACGGGGGCCGGGGCTCGACGCGTACCGGTGACCGCGCCGTCCTACTCGACCCGGACGTTGTCGATGTGGACGGTGCCCGGGTTGACGTAGACGTAGAACTCCCGCACGTCGGCCAGCGCCTCGGCGTCACACGACATCTCGGTCAGCAGGTCGATCTCGGCGGTGCCGGTCCAGTCCTGGTTCAACCAGGTGAACGTCGACTGGCACCAGGTGTAGGACGGCCCGGTCTGCACGGCGATCGCCGCGTTGGTGCCCACCGACGGGTCGGTACGCAGGTCGTACTTGAGGGTCACCCGGCCGGACAGGTCCACCGGCTCGGCGAACGACGTGCCGAACCAGCCGCCGGTGACCGAGTCGACCCGCAGCCCGTACGACCCGTCGGTGGCGAACGCGTCCGACTGGGCGACGCTGCCGATGCCCGGCTCCCACGACGGCGGCCCCCAACCGTCGGTGCCGGTCTCGAACGAGAACAGGGTCTGCACCCCGGCCGGGTCCGGTTTCACCGTGACCACCAGGTCGGCGACGTTGGAGGCACGCCAGGCCCGGTCCCACACCCGGTAGTGGGCGGTGGCCCGGCCGGCGAAGCCGTCCGCCGGGGTGAAGGTCACCGCACCGTCGCCGCCGAGCGCGAACTCCCCGCCGTCGACGGTCACCTGCTTCTGCTGGCCGCGTTCCGTCGGGTCCAGGTCGATGGTGGCGGCTCGCACCGTACCCCGCCAGGCGATGTCGTTGGCCGCCGGCCGCAGCGTCGCGACCTGGCCGAACTCGACGGTGCTGGTGTCGTGGTCGGCGACCGGCGGCCACGGCCGCTTGTCACCGCGCACCGCCGCGCCCGCGTTCGACAGCGTGGTGCAGACCGGGCTCGGGCAGTAGACGGTGTAGCCGTCGTAGTCCGGGTAGTGGCTGCCGTCGTCCTGCACACCGGAGAGGATCCAGTAGAGGAAACCGCTGGTGCCGCCAGCGATCGCCGTGTCGGTCCAGTCGCGGTAGACGACGTTGCGGGTCGACTTGTCGTGGATGCCGAACTCGCCGAGCATCACCGGCTTGCGGACCTTCTTCGCCTCGTGGGCGTGCCGGGTGATCCACTCGGTGCCCCAGGCGGCGTCCTTGCCCCAGTGGTCCGGGTAGAGGTGGTAGGAGACGACGTCGACGGCGGGCAGCCTGCTCAGCGCGACGCTGTCCACGCCTTCACCACAGTTGATGGTCCAGTCGGCGCTGGTCGGATCGTCACAGAAGAAGCCTTCGTCACCGACGCTGACCAGTTGCCGGGGAGCGATCGACTTGACGTGCCGGGTCATCTCGTCGGCCCAGGCGGTGAGCGTGTCGGTGGTGCAGTCCGGTGACGGCGGGTAGACGCCGGAGCCCTTGCAGCGCGGCTCGTTGCCCAGCTCCCAGGTCATCACCGTCGGATCGTCGCGGTACTTGACCCCGGTGATGGTGTTGGTGCGGTTCAGCACATGGCTGATCCAGTCTTTGTACCAGCCGCGGATCACCGGGTCGGTGTAGAAGTCGTCGTGGTACTGCCCGCCGCGCCAGCGCACGTACTGGTCCATGCCGCCGAAGTCGCGCCAGTTGTTGGTCAGCGGAATCACCAGTTTGATGCCGGCTTCGCGGGCGACGGCGAGGACGTAGTCGAGGCGTTGCAGGCCGTCCGGGCCGTCGTTGTACGCCGACCGTTCGCCGTCGAAGTACTGGAAGTAGACGCCGTCGGCCGGGCCGGCGACCGAGTCGGAGCCGTCGGCGTTGCCGATGTCGAGGAATCCCCAGGTACGCAGCACGGTGAACCCGGCTGCCTTCGCGTCGGCGAACACGTCGTCGACCATCGTCGGCGACTTGTACATCAGATAGTAGTTGTTGCTGCCGGCGAACCGGAACTTCCGGCCGTCGAGTGTGAGGTCGTCGCCGTGCCGGGTGACGAATCCGGCGGTCGGCTGACCAGGCGTACCGGGATTGCCGGGATGACCGGGATGGTGGGCCGGCGGTGCGGCCTGGGCCGGGACTGCCGCTGCGGTCAGCAGCAGTCCGGCCAGTGCCAGCAGCAGGCCGGCGGAGCGTGGGCGCATTGCGGGGTTCTCCTTGACCGTGGAGCGGTGGAGGTCACTGACGCGCGGCGGCCTCCAGGGCGAGTGCGGCGGCACCGAGCAACCCCGCGTCGTTGCCGAGGCTGCTGGTGTGGATCCGGACCCGACGGACGAAGTCGAGCCCGGCAAGCTCCGCCACGGCCGCGCGCAGCGGAGCGAAGAGCAGGTCACCGGCGGCAGCCACCCCGCCGCCGATGACGACGTCGTCGAGCTCGACCAGCGCGGTGGCGGAGACCACTGCGGCGGCCAGGGCGGTCGCGCCCCGCCCGAACGCGGCGACGGCGAGCGGTACGCCGGCCCGGGCGTCCTCGGCGAGGGTACGGGCGTCGGCCGGCCGCTCCCCCGGCGTCCAGCCCTGGTCGACGGCCCAGCGGACCATCGCCGGACCGCTGGCGATCGCCTCGACACAGCCGCGCCCACCACAGGGGCAGGGCGGTCCGGTCATGTCCACCACGATGTGTCCGATGTGGCCGGCGTTGCCGCTGCCGCCCGGGTGGACTCGGCCGTCGATGACAAGTCCGCCGCCGACGCCGGTGGAAACCACCATGCCGAGCAGGGCTCGGCCGGGGTAGCCGCCGAGCCAGTGTTCGCCGAGCGCCATGCAGTGCCCGTCGCCGGCGAGCACCGCCGGCCGACCGGGCAGCAGCGGCCGCAGCGAATCGAGGATGCCGAAGTCGCGCCACGCGTGGATGTTGATCGGGCTGACGGTGCCGGCGGCCGGGTCGAGCGGGCCGGCCGAGCCGACGCCGAGCGCGGTCAGCGTAGCCGGGTCCCGGTCGCCGACGACCTGGCGGACCACCCGGTGCAGGGCGGCGGTGACCGTCGCGGTGTCCCCGCCGGCCGGGGTCGGCACCGCGCCCTGCACGGCGATGGTGCCGTCAGGTTCGACGACGGCGGCGGCCAGCTTGGTGCCGCCGACGTCGATCGCGAGAACCGGGCCGGGGGCGCGGTCGGCCGCTGACCGGCCGGCGATCGCCGGGCCGGCGCTCATGCGCCGGCCGCCGGGGTGTCGTTGACCATGTCGTTGACGCAGCGCAGCACCGGCCGGCTGGTCAACGCCGCCGGGTCCAGCTCGGCCCCGGTGCGGACCACGAACTCCGTCGACTCGCCGGGCAGCAGGGTGACCAGTGCCCGGTCCACTTCGGCGGCCGGGTCGAGCCGGTCCGGGTAGAGGGTCAGGTCACGCAGGACGGTCCGGGCGGTGACGGTGACCCGCAGCCCACCGTCGGTCGGCTCGACCGCCGCGTCGTACCCGGCAACCGGGTAGTCGACCTCGTTGTCCTCGGCGAAGAACCACCAGGCCCGCTGCCCGGCCGTGTCGGCGAGCAGCAGCTCACGGCGCGGGTCGTCGGTGGCGGCCAGGTCGGGGTAGAGCGGCACGGTGACCGCCGAGTGGGCCGGTACGGCCAGCTGGTAGCCGATCTTGGCCAGTGGTTCGCCGGCCAGGGTGAGCCGGGTGACGTCGGTCTGCGGGTGCCAGTCGGTGCCGGTGTCGTTGACCGCGACCAGGGCTAGTCCACCGTCGCGGGGTTCGATGGTGAGCAGCCGGTCGGCGTAGGCGTCGCGCAGCGCGTACCACAGGGGTTTGCGCCGGCCGTCACCGTCGACGGCGGCCCACGAGGTGACCGGCCAGCAGTCGTTGAGCTGCCACAGGATGGTGCCCATGCAGACGCCCCGGTGGGAGCGGAAGTGCCGCACCCCGACGGCGATCGCCCGCGCCTGGTTGAGCTGGGTCAGGTAGTGCCAGTCGTCGAAGTCGCGTGGCGCGGGCAGGTGCGCGTCCAGGCCGCGTCGCAGTTTCCGGTCGCCGTCGGCGGCTTTCTGGTGGTGGGCCATGCCGGGCGAGTCCGACGCGAGCGGGTCGTCACTGATCGCGCGGCGCAGGGTGGCGTACGCGGGTGGCCCCTGGTAGCCGAACTCGGCGAGGAACCGGGGCACGTACTGCCGGTACTTCAGGTAGTCGTCGGTGTTCCACACGTCCCAGATGTGCATGGTGCCGTGCGCCGGGTCGTTGGGGTGCAGGTCGTCGCGGCCGGAGTAAGGGCTGCCCGGCCAGTACGGGCGGGTCGGGTCGAGTTCGGCGACGATGCCGGGCAGCACGTCGAGGTAGTAGCCGAGCCCCCAGGTGCGTCCGTCGAGGACCTCCTGCCAGCCCCAGTCGTGCCAGCCCCAGATGTTCTCGTTGTTGCCAGTCCACAGCACCAGACTGGGGTGCGGGGTGAGCCGGGCGACCTGGTAACGGGCCTCCGCGGCGACCTCGCCGGCGATCGGCTCCTCCTCCGGGTACGCGGCGCAGGCGAACAGGAAGTCCTGCCCGACGAGCAGGCCCAGCTCGTCGGCGAGGTCGTAGAAGTCCTCGGATTCGTAGCGTCCGCCGCCCCAGATCCGCAGGAAGTTGACGCCGGCGTCGACGGCCTGGCCGAACCGGTGGGCGTAGCGGGCCCGGTCGACGCGGGTGGGGAACGCGTCGTCGGGGATCCAGTTGACGCCCCGGACGAAGACCGGCATCTCGTTGACGACCAGGGTGAACGCACTGCCGGCGGGGTCGGCGGTGGTGTCCAGGCGGACCGACCGGAAGCCGATGTGCCGCTGCCAGGTGTCGAGTGTGCTGCCGTCGGCCCGGTGCAGCGTGACGTCGAGTGCGTGTCGGGCGGGTTTGCCGTACCCCCGGGGCCACCACAGCTCGGGCTCGGCGACGGTGAGGGTGACGACGGCGCTGCGCTGCCCGGCCGGGACGACCGCTTCGGCGCGGGCCCCGGCGACGGCGGCGACCACGGTCAGCGGGGCGTCGGCACCGTCTGCGCGGTCGACGTCGATGTGTACCTCGACCCGGCCGGTGACACCGCCCGGCGCACCACCGCCGGGCCCATCGTCGCCGGCCGACCCGCTGGCCGTACCGCTGGCCGTACCGCTGGTGTGGTCGACGGTGACCAGCGGGCGGACGCTGGCCAGCCGGGCGACGGCCCAGGCGTGCAGGCCGATCTCCTGCCAGATGCCGGCGGTGACCAGGTTGGGGCCCCAGTCCCAGCCGAAGTTGCAGGCCATCTTGCGGATGAAGTTGAACGGTTCCGGGTAGGCGTTGGGCCGGTCGCCGAGCCGGTCGCGGACCGCTTCGGCGTGTCGGTACGCGGAGTCGAACCGCACCCGCAGGGTGTTGCGCCCGGGGTGCAGCGCCGCGCGGGCGTCGAACCGGTAGCCGCGGTGCATGTTGGCGGTGCGGCCCAGTTCGACGTCGTTGAGGGTGACGGTGGCGACGGTGTCCAGGCCGGCGCAGACCAGGTCGACCCGGGGGTCACCCGGGTCTACCCAGTCGAATGTGGTCTCGTAGACCCAGTCGGTCCGGCCGATCCACGACAGCCGGTTCTCGTTGTCGTCGAGGTAGGGGTCGGGGATCAGACCGGCGGCGAGCAGGTCGGTGTGGACGCAGCCGGGTACGGCCGCGGGGACGCTGCGGTCACCGACGTCGTCGGGTACGTCGGACCCGTCGGCGGGTCGTACGGTCCAGCCCTCGTGGAGCGGTCGTACGGAGTTCATGCCATACCTCACTAGTGCTGGATCGGGACTGGGCCACGGTACGGGTTCCGGGTCGGTCAGTTCTTGACGGCGCCTTCCATGATTCCCCGGACGATCTGCCGGCCACCGATGAAGAGCATGATCAACAGCGGGATGGTCGCCACGAACGCACCGGCGAGCACCCGCCGGTAGAGCACGTAGTTGCCGCTGGCCAGGTCGGACAGGGCCACCATCGACGTCGGGTAGTAGGTGCCGCCGAGGGTGATCAGCGGCCACTGGAAGTCGTTCCAGGTGGCCACGAAGGTGAGCAGGCCGAGCACGGCCATCGCCGGGCGGACCGCCGGCAGCACCACGCTCCAGTAGATCCGCAGGGTGGTGGCACCGTCGATCCGACCGGCCTCGATCAGCTCGTCGGGCACCGCTTCGAGGATGAACTGCCGCATGTAGAACACGCCGAACGCGGTGACCAGGCCGGGCACGATGACCGCGACCAGGGTGCCGTTCCAGCCGAGTTCGCCCATCAGGATGTAGAGGGCGACCACACCCAGCTGGTTGGGCACGGTGAGGGTCAGCACCACGACGACCATCAGCGCGTTGCGGCCGGCGAACCGCAGCTTGGCGAAGGCGAAGCCGGCCAGCGAGCAGAAGAACAGCACCGAGAACGTCACGATCGACGAGACGACGAAACTGTTGCCCAACGACTGGACGAAGTAGACGTTCTTGAGGGTGAAGACCTCGTTGACGTTGTTGAGCAGTTGGCCGCCGGGCAGCAGCTGCGGCGGGATCTTTGCCAGGTCGGCGTCGGTGCCGCTGGCGATCACCACCATCCAGTAGAGCGGGAACGCGGAGAACAGGATGACCAGGCTGAGGAACAGGTAGTTCCAGAAGCTGCCCGGCGTACTGGCCGGGGCACGGCCCATCAGCGCGGCGTTGCGCCGTCGCCGGCTCGGTGGCCGGCCGCCGCCGGCCTGACCTGGCCGGCCGGGGTGGTCGGGGTGGTCTGCCGGGGAACGGCCGACGGTGCTGGTGCTCATTTGCGGCCTCCGCCCAGCCGGTTGGCGACCAGCGCGTTGACGACCGCGATGATCACGATGATCAGGAACAGCGCCCAGGACATCGCGGCGGCGTACCCGAGGTTGAGGTCCTTCCAGCCGACCTTGTAGATCAGCTGGGCGATGGTCTGGAACTGGCCGTTGGACCCCCCGGTGGCGGCCTGCGAGTTCTGCTCGAACAGCATCGGCTCGGTGAACAGTTGCAGCCCGCCGATGGTGGACAGGATCACGGTGAAGACCACCACCGGTCGGATCATCGGTACGGTGATCCGCCAGAGCTGCCGCCACGGGCCGGCGCCGTCGACCGCGGCCGCCTCGTAGATGTCGCGCGGGATCGACTGCATCGCGGCCAGGTAGATCAGCGCGTTGTAGCCGATCCACTTCCAGTTGACCATGGTGGCGATGGCGACCCAGGACGCGGCCTTGCTGGACCGCCAGTCGATCGGCGCCTCGCCGCGCAGGTTCAGTACGTCGAGCACCCAGTTGGCGATGCCGAAGTCGCGGGCGAAGAAGACCGCGAACAGCAGCGTCGACGCGGTGATCGGGGTGATGTACGGCAGCAGGATGCCGACCCGGAACCAGGTCTGCGCCCGCAGCTTGCGGTTCAGCAGCGACGCGATGATCAGGGCCAGGAACAGCTGCGGCACGGTGGACAGCACGAAGATGCCGAACGTGTTGTACAGCGCGTTCCAGAAGCTGTCGTCGGTGAACAGCCGCCGGAAGTTCGCCAGCCCGGCCCAGCCGGTCAGGTCGGCGTTGTCCAGCCGCCAGTGCCGCAGCGCCACCACGCCGTTGAAGATGATCGGGAAGAGTCCGAAGGCGATGAAGAGGAGGAAGAACGGGGAGATCAGGATGTACGGCATGTACCGCATGTCGAAGCGGTGCATCCGGTTACGCCAGGTCGGGTCGGGTGGCGGTGCTGGTGGTGCGGCGCGGGTTGCGGACATGGATTGCCTCCAGATTCAGCCGTGCGACGGCCGGCCCGCAGCGTGGCGGGGGGTGGGCGTCCGACCCGGTTTGGTTCCCGCCGGAGACCCACCCCCGCCCGCGCGGCTCGCGGCCCGCGAGCGGTTACGCGTTCGTCGCCTTTTCGGCTTCCGCGATGGCTTCCGTCCACGCCTCGTCGGGCTTGCCCTCCAGGTCACCGCTCTGCAGCCGGTTGAGGACGTTCTCCACCGCGACCCGGACCGGACCGTTCTTGCGGCCGAGGTACTGCGGGGTGAGGTTGGCGGCGGTCGCGGAGAAGATCTGGCCGACCGGAGCGTCGTTGAAGAACGGGTTGGAGAACTCGACGATCGCCGGGTCCTCGTAGAGCGCCGGCTGCGACGGCAGGTTGCCGACCTTCTTGAAGATCTCGATCTGCTGCTCGGGCTGGATCAGCCACTCCAGGAACTTGTACGCCTCGTCGACGTTCTCGCTCTGTGCCGGGACGGTTAGGAACGAGCCGCCCCAGTTGCCGCCGCCACCGGGAATCGCCGCCACGTCCCACTTGCCGGCGGTGTCGGGGGCGGTGTTCTGGATGTGGCCCATCATCCACGCCGGGCAGGCCAGCACGGCGAAGTCGCCGTTGACGAAGCCGTTGTTCCACTCCGGGGAGAAGGCCGCGAGGTTGGCTGACAGTCCGGCGCCGACGACGGCGGCGGCGGTGTCGAAGGCGACCTTCGGACCGCCTTCCATGGCCAGGTTCTCGCTGGTGTCGAAGAGGCCGACCGGCTGCTGGCCGAGCACCGGGTTGAAGATGTTGGTGGCCGAGTCGACGAACTTCTTGCCGCTGGCCGCGACGTACTCCTCGCCGGTGGCGACGAACGACTCCCAGTCGGGCCAGAGGGCGGAGACCTCGTCCCGGTCGGTCGGCAGCCCGGCCGCCTCGAACAGGTCGGTGCGGTAGCACATGGCCAGCCCGCCGACGTCGGTGCCGAGACCGATCTGGGTGGCCCCGTCGGCGGACAGGGTCTGCTGCCACTTCCAGTCGAGATAGCGCTCCTCGTACTGGCCGGCGCCCTTGTCCAGCAGGTTGACGAACTTGTCGGCCTGCTCGCGGAACTGGACGACGAAACCCTCGTCGATGGCGGCGATGTCGGCGGCGCCGGACCCGGCGATCAGCTTCTTCTGCAGGTCCTCGTGCTGAGCGTTGTACTCACCGGAGTTGAGGTTGATCCGCACGCCCGGGTTCTCTGCCTCGTACTCGGCCTTGAGGTCGTCGAGGCCGAAGTCGCCCCAGTACGCGATGGTCAGGGTGGTGCCGTCGTCGTCGCTGCCGCCGCCGGGTTCGCCACTGCAGCCGGCGATCAGCAACGCGCCGGCGGCGCCGACCGCCGCCGTACGCGTCCAAGGGGTCCAACGCCGCTTCATCCCATCCTCCGAACACAATTGGAAACGCTCCCAACATCGAGGAACGTCGACTGAACCGGATAAGTGAAGCCACGGTACGAGTGACCCCGGCACGTGTCAATGGCGGGTTAACGCCGTGGCCAACCCGTAACCTTGGTGACCTCGGTCACGCCGACATCGTGTTTGGTAGAGAGCTCACCGGTGCACTCTGCGCACCGGCGGCGGGGCGGCCGCCACGCCCGGCCGACGCCGGATATCGTTTCGGGCAGCAGACTTAACCGGGCAAGGCCAGCGGAACCCACCCACCGCACCGCCCGCCACCCGGCTCGACGCACCGCCCGGTGCACCGCCCTGACCAGCAGAAACGAGCCCGAAGGAGCGCCGCCGGTGAAACGGCCGACCATCGCCGACATCGCCCGCCGAGCAGGCGTTTCCAAGGGCGCGGTCTCGTACGCGCTCAACGGCCAGCCCGGGGTCTCCGAGGCGACCCGGCAGCGGATCCTCGCCATCGCCGCCGAGATCGGGTTCAACCCCAACAGCGCCGCCCGCGCCCTGTCCGGGGCCACCGCCAACGCCGTCGGCCTGGCGCTGAGCCGCCCGGCCCGGATCCTCGGCATCGAGCCGTTCTTCATGGAGCTGATCAGCGGCGTCGAGGCCGAACTGTCCGCCCGGTCGTACGCGCTGACCCTGCAGGTGGTGGCCGACACCGAGGCCGAGATCGCGGTCTACCGGCGCTGGTGGGGTGAGCGCCGGGTGGATGGCGTGTTCCTCTGCGACCTGCGACTCGACGACGACCGGGTGCCGGCGCTGGAGTCGCTGCAACTGCCGGCGGTGGTGATCGGTGGCCCCGGACACACCGGCTCGCTGCCGAGCATCTGGTCCGACGACGCGTCGGCCCTGGTCGAGACGGTCGAGTACCTGGTCGCGATGGGTCACCGCCGGATCGCCCGCATCGGTGGCCTGCCCGGCCTGCTGCACACCGAGATCCGCGCGGGCGCGTTCACCGATGTCTGCCGCCGGCTGGGGCTGGACCAGTGCGTCACGGTGCCGTCCGACTACACCGGCGAGGAGGGCGCCCGGGCCACCCGGCGGCTGATCAGCACCGCGGCCCGCCCCACCGCGGTGATCTACGACAACGACGTGATGGCGATCGCCGGCCTGGCGGTGGCCCAGGAGATGGGGCTGGCCGTGCCGGGCGACCTATCGATCGTTGCCTGGGACGACTCGCCGCTGTGCCGCCTGGTGCATCCGCCGTTGACCGCGCTGGGCCGCGACATCCCGGCGTACGGTGCGCACGCCGCGCGGCAGCTGCTGGCGACGATCGCCGGTGAGCCGACGCAGGCGTACCAGGACGAGACGCCGCACCTGACCCCGCGTGGCAGCACCGCCCCGCCGCGCGCCAGCTGACCTGACCCACCGCGCCCCGCCACGCGCCGCCCCGCCGCGCGCCAGCTGACCTGCTGTGGCCAGCCAGTGAACCGATTAAGTTTCCGGAGCGTTAAACGGTGCGAAAATCGCGAATCTCACTGCGTACCGTCGGGTCCACCCCGACCCGCCGACCACCGCAGGTTATGCTCGGACCGGTCACGTGACTGGCGCAGCGGAGGTGGAACCGACCACCGGGGAGCGACCATCGACGTGCGCCGCGCGCCTGGGTGCACCGTCGACGGCACCGTCATGTCCGGGGGCGTCCCCGGCCGGCGGAGCCGCCCGACCCCAGGAGGGCACGTCGTGCACGTACCGCAGATCCCGCAACTGACCGCCACCGATCCCGAGCTCGCCGCCCTCGTCGAGGGTGAGGCCCGCCGCCAGCACGACAAGCTGCGCATGATCGCCTCGGAGAACTACGTCTCCGCCGCCGTGCTGGAGGCCAGCGGCACGGTGCTGACCAACAAGTACTCCGAGGGCTACCCGGGCCGGCGCTACTACGAGGGCCAGCAGTTCGTCGACCCGATCGAGACGCTCGCCGTCGAGCGGGCCAAGACGCTGTTCGGGGCGGCCCACGCCAACGTCCAGCCGTACTCGGGCTCCCCCGCCAACCTCGCCGTCTACCTTGCCTTCCTCTCCCCCGGCGACACCGTGCTGGGGATGTCGCTGCCGATGGGCGGGCACCTCACCCACGGCTGGTCGGTGTCGGCCACCGGCAAGTGGTTCAACTCGGTCCGCTACAACGTCTCCCGCGACACCGGCCGGATCGACTTCGACGAGGTACGTGACCTGGCCCGCCGCGAACGGCCGAAGGTGATCTTCTGCGGCGGTACGGCGGTGCCGCGGACCATCGACTTCCCGGCCTTCGCCGAGATCGCCCGGGAGATCGGTGCGGTGCTCGTCGCGGACATCGCGCACATCGCCGGCCTGGTCGCCGGCGGCGCGCACCCCTCGCCGATCGGCCACGCCGACGTGGTCACCACCACCACCCACAAGACGCTCCGCGGCCCGCGCGGCGCGATGATCCTCACCACCGAACAGCACGCCGCCGCGATCGACAAGGCAGTCTTCCCCGGCCTGCAGGGCGGCCCGCACAACCACACCACCGCCGGCATCGCCGTCGCGTTGCGCGAGGCCGACACCGACGACTTCCGCCGGTACGCCCACCAGGTGGTCGCCAACGCGAAGGCGCTCGCCGCCGCGCTGGTCGACCGGGGCTTCGAGCTGATCTCCGGTGGCACCGACAACCACCTGATCCTGGCCGACCTGACCGGCAAGGGCGTCGGTGGCAAGCCGGCCGCGCAGGCGCTGGACCGGGCTGGGATCGAGCTGAACTACAACACGGTGCCGTACGACCCGCGCAAGCCGTTCGACCCGTCCGGCATCCGGCTGGGCACCGCCGCGCTGACCACCCGCGGCCTGACCGAGGCGCAGATGCCGCAGGTCGCCGCCTGGCTGGACGACGCGGTGACCGCAGCGGTCAAGGACGACGGTGCCGCCCTCGACCAGATCGCCGGGGAGGTAGCCGACCTGCTGGCCGGCTACCCGATGCCCGGCTACGCGGCCTGACCTGCGCTGAGCTCCGCCCACCCGCGCCTGGTCTGCGGCCGTCCGGGTCAGTGCGACGGGGTGGGGAAGTCGGCGATGTACGCCTCGGTCCGCTCCGCAGGTGCGGGGCGGGCCAGGGCGTACCCCTGACCGAACCGGCAGCCGGCCCCCTGCGCCTGGCTCACCTGACCGTCCGTCTCCAGCCCCTCGGCGACGATCTCCAGCCCGAACCGCCGGCCCAGCCCAGCCACCGCTTCCAGCATCGGGTGGACACTGTCCGGGCCGGCACCGGAGCCGGCGACCAGCGACCGGTCGATCTTGACGACGTCCAGCGGCAGCCGCCGCAGCTGGGCGATCGACGCCTGGCCGGCGCCGAAGTCGTCCAACGCGATCCGCACCCCGTGCGCCCGCAGGTTCGCCAACTGCGCGAGGATCTGCGGATTCTCGGCAGCCGCCAGCTCCTCGGCGACCAGCGACTCGGCCACCTCGACGACGAGCCGCTCCGGCCCGATGCCCTGTGCGGCCAGCATGGCCATCAGGTCGGCCACGAAGGTGGTCGCGGCCAACTCGGCCGGGGCGACGTTGACCGACAGCCACAGCCCGTGCCCCTCCCGTGACCAGGACGCCAACTGCCGGCAGGCGGTGGCCCGCGCCCACCGGCCGATGTGGCCCAGCAGCGACAGTTCCCGCGCCACGGCGAGCAACTCGGCCGGCAGCACCGTGCCGAGCACCGGGCTGCGCCAGCGCAGCAGCGCCTCGACCCCCACCGGTTTGCCGTCGACCAGGTCCACCACCGGCTGGTACACCACGTCCAACTCGCCCCGCTCGGCCGCGCCCGGCAGCTCCCGCTCCAGGTCCAGCCGCCGGACCAGCTGTTCCTCCAGGTAGGAGTCGTACCACTCGACCCGGTTGCGACCGAGCTGGCGGGCCCGGCGGCGGGCCAGGTCCGCCCGGCGCAGCACATCGTCCGCCCCGGCGCCGCCGGCCACCTCGGCCATGCCGATGCTGGTCTGCAGCGCAACCACCGCGCCGGGCAGCTGGCACGGCTCGCGCAGCGCCGCGACCAGCCGCGCCCCGGTGCCGTACGCCAGCATCGGGCCGGCGACGGTGATCACCGCGAACTCGTCGCCGCTGAGCCGGGCGACCACGTCGTCCGGCTCCACCGTGTCCCGCAGCCGCCGCCCCACCTCGACCAGCACCGCGTCGCTGACCTCCCGCCCGTACTGCTCGTTGACGCCGACCAGCCCGTGCAGGTCGATGATCAGCAACGCACCGGGGTGGCCGGGCAGGTCCCGCTGGTTGGCGATCTGGCGCATCAGCTCCCGGCGGTTCGCCAACCCGGTCAGCTGGTCGGTGAAGCCGAGCTTGTACAGCCGCCGCTCCAGGTGCACCCGCTCCCCCACGTCGCGCACATGCACCACGAGCGCTCCGACCTCGGGTACCGTCCGCTGGTCGGACACGGTGGACTCGGTGTCCCGCCACCGACCATGGCCGTCCCGCAGCCGGGCGGTGACCAGCGGGGTCCGGCTGGTCGGTACCAGCCGGCCGGTCACCACGCCGGTCAGCACCGTGATCACCTCAGGGACGTCCTCCGGATGCATCAGCTCGATGAACGGTCGGCCGAGCACCTGTGCGTCGGCCAGCCCGAACAGTCGCGCGGCGGCCGGTGACTGCCACCGCACCCGCAGGTCGTCGCCGAGGGTCAGGGTGAGATCGTTGCCACCGGAGACCAACGACCGGAAATGCGCCTCCTGGATGCTCAGTCGCCTGGCGTAGGACCGCACGTCGGCCGCAGCCATCATCTCCCGGACCACCAGCGTCGGGATCACCGCGAGACCGAGCAGGACCGACGTACGGTCGAACAATCCCTGGGTCGCCACGTGGTACGCGGCGGCCAGCGCGGCCACCACCGCCGGCACCGTCAACAGTGGATACGCGGTGAGCCGGCCGCGCGCCGGGGTGACCGGCTGGGAGCCCGCGTGCTGCGCCCGCTGCGCCCCGATGACCAGCAACAGCATGCCGCCGACCGCTGGGGCCATCGCCAGGCACCAGAGCCAGCCCGCAGTGCCGTACGCGAAACAGACCGTCGGGGCGGCCAGCCCGATGAGCACCGCGCCAGAGCCGCCGGCGCAGTACAGCACCGACGGACGCTGCCTCCGTACCGCCAGGGCGGTGACCGCGATGATCGACCCGGCCCCGATCACGCTCAGCTCGACGAAGAGCACGGCCGACGGCACGGTGTCGACCGGCGACAGCAGCCAGCCGGCGAAGATCAGGCTGATCCCCAGGCTCAGCCCGTCGACCACCCGCCGCAGCCGCAGCCGCCAGGTCTCGGCGACGCCCGGCAGCAGCAGAATCGCCGCAAGATGACCGGCCAGGGCGAGGACGAGCCCGCTGAGCGCCAGGCCGGTCCGGGCCGCTGGCGGGCTGAAGGCGGCGACGCAGACCGCGGTGGCGCCGCCGACGCTGGTCACGGCGATCAGGCCGGCTCCGCGACAGTCTCGGAGGTCGCCGCTACGGGCGTGCGCGGTGACGGCCATCCGCGACAGCCGCAGACCGGGCATGCCGACGCCGAACAGCACCGCGCCGAGCACCGCGACGGGGGCGGTCAGCAGGCCGGCCGCGCCGGCGGTCAGCAGCAGCGCGGCGGCGCCGGCCTGTGCGGGCAGGGTCCAGCCGGGGGGTTGGGCCCGATGGGGGCGGGGACGGGTACGGGGTGGTTCGGGGAACGCCTCAGGCACGGTGGCCGTCGCCTCCACGGAAGGGGTCGGGGCACAGCCGGGCCGGGTCGGCCCTCTGTGCCGGTCACAACGAACCAGTCCGGCGCCGGGTTACGGGGCGGTCACCGGAGATTTCCGTCGGGTTTCCGCACCGGTGCCACCCGACCTACCCGGCAGCCGACGCCCACCGGCCGGATGCCAGGATTGTCGGATGAGTCGCAGGGTAACTGTCCGGTTCCGGCCGCACCAGGCGATCATGCTGGCGGCGGTGATCGCGTTCGTCGGGTCACTGCCGCTGGCCAGTGCCCGCTGGTATCTGCTGCCGGTCCTGCTGCTGCCGCTGGCGATCGCGATCTGGGCGGTCCGTTCCGGAACCGATGCCGACCCGGCCGGGCTCCGGGTGCGGGCCCTGATCGGCCAGCGCCGGATCGGCTGGTCGCGGGTGGCCGAGCTGGCGGCCGACCCGCAGGGCCGGGCGGTGGCGCTGCTCACCGACGGCGAGCGGGTACGGCTGCCCGCGGTACGGGCCGACGACCTGCCCCGGCTGATCGCCGCCAGCGGGCAACCGCTCGACCCGGCGACTCCGCCGACCCCACTCAACCCGGCGACTCCGCCGACCGACGCGACCGACGAGCCGGCCACGCCGCCGACTCAATAGCCGTCCACCACCACGTTGTCCAGCGGCTCGCCCGCGGCCAGCCGGGTGACCTGCCGACCGGCCAGGGCGTACGCGCGCGGCAGCAGACCGCGTACCGACCCGGCGATGTGCGGACTGATCACCACGTTCGGCAACATCCATAGCGGATGGTCTGCGGGCAGCGGTTCGGGGTCGGTCACGTCGAGCACGGCGCAGATCCGGCCGGTGGACAACTCGGCGGTGAGCGCTGCCGTATCGACCACCGGGCCTCGCGCGGCGTTGACCAGCAGCGCGCCGTCACGCATCGCGGCCAGCGTGGCCGCATCGACCATCCCCCGGGTCCGATCGGTCAGCGGCACGATCAGCACCACGATGTCGGCGTGCGGCAACAGGGCGGGCAACTCGTCGACGCCGTGCACCTGTTCGGCCGGCCGGGCGGTCCGGGCCACCAGCGTGAACTCCACCTCGAACGGGGTCAGCCGGGCGCGCAGCGCGGCACCGATCGATCCGGCGCCGACGATGAGGACCCGTTTCCCGGCCAGCTCGTCGGTCGGGGCGAACCGCTCGTACGACCATTCCCGGCGGGTCTGCGCCCGGATGAAGCCGGCGAAGTCGCGGACGTGGGTGAGGATCGCGGCGGCGATCCACTCCGCCGTCGATGAGTCGTGCACCCCGCGCGCGTCGCAGAGCGTCAAATGCTCCGGCAGCCGCCCCACCCAGGCGTCGGCACCTGCGGACAGCAACTGCACCACCTGAAGGTCCGGCATCTTGCCGGCCAGCTCCGCCGCTCCGGGCCGGGCCAGGAACGGAGGCACCCAGAACCGCACGCCGGCGGGGTCGGACGGCAACTGGGTGAGGTCGGCGGCGACCTCGACGGTCACCTGGTCGGGCAGCCGGCCGAGCAGTTGTCGGCCGTGCGCGTGGGGGATCCAGACTTTCACCGGTCCGACGATAGCGGGCCATCCGGGTCCGGCCCGCACAGGCCGGACATCACATGATCATCTGGTACGAGGCCGATCAAGGCAGGAACACCCACCTACTTGCGAGTACATTACTCGTTCGACAACCCACTTTATCGACCATGCTGCATCGTTCTATATTTGTATTCAAATCCCTGGCGCCCTGACGCATCGCGATACCCGACCCGGGTACACGAGCGACAAAGTGAGATCAGGTCACATTCCGTTCGAGCTCCGCCGGCATCATTACTGAATCTCGCTTCGGAGAGCAAGCGATGGACAGTCACTCAGCAAGAATGACCTCAGACCCGATGTTCGCCGTCAGGGTGAACCGCCGCCGCAGGTCGGCCGCCGGTGCCGTGCTGGCCGTGCTGGCCATGATCCTGGCCATCGGGGACGCCTCCGCCGGGTACGCCGACGGCGTACCGGCGCAGCGGCCGGACACCGCCATCGCCTCCGGGGCCGACGCCGGGACCCGACAGGCTCCGGACGAGATCGGTGGCGTAACCGCCATCGCCGCCGGCTGGGGGCACAACCTTGGCCTACGCCCGGACGGCACCGTCATCGCCTGGGGCTGGAGCGACTCGGGGCAGCTCGGCAACGGCGACCACGGCTGGTACCAGAGCGAGACCCCGGTGCAGGTGTGTGCCGTCGGCCAGACCGCGCCCTGCACCCAGTTCCTCACCGGCGTGATAGCCATCGCGGCGGGTGAGTTCTACAGCCTTGCCCTGCTGCGGGACCGGACCGTCGTCGCCTGGGGCAACAACACCACCGGGCAGCTCGGCGACGGCACCACCATCGACCGCCTCACCCCGGTACGCGTATGCGCGGTCGGGCAGGTCGCACCGTGCAGCCAGTTCCTGAACGCGGTCCGGGCCGTGGCAGCCGGCTTTGGGCACAGCATGGCACTGCTCGGCAACGGCAGCGTCGTCACCTGGGGCGGCAACTCCGGGGCGCTCGGCGACGGCACCACCATCAGGCGCCTCACCCCGGTACGGGTGTGCGCGGCAGGGCAGATCGCACCCTGCGCGCAATACCTGTACGGGGTCCGGCACATCGATGCCGGCTCCGGCTACAGTTTGGCGCAGCTGAGCAGCGGTGGTGTGCTGGCCTGGGGCTATAACAGATGGGGCCAGCTCGGTGACGGCACCTCCGACCTTTTTCGGCTGACTCCCACCCGGGTCTGCGGGGTCAGGCGGTTCGAGCCCTGCACTCAGTACCTGTCCCTGATCAGGACCATCGCCGCCGGGACCGATCACAATCTCGCGCTACAGGTCGACTACACCGTGATCTCCTGGGGCGGAGAATACTACCCGGAATTCCGCTCATAGCCGTGTGGTTGTGCGGAAATAGCCGTATCGGTTGGGCGGAAGCGGCACCGGTCCGTGGGACGAGCCCACGGACCGGTGCCGCTGCGATTCCGGTCGGACCTATGACGGTGTCAGGCCGGCTCGTAGGTCATGCAGTCGGCTGTTTCCCGGCTCGGCCCGACCCGGATCGCCGGAGCCCGGCACTCCAGCTCGGCGTTGAACCGGCAGTCGGCGCGCTTGCAGGCACCAACCTGGGCGATCACCGCGTCGAGGCCGCCCTTGGACGAGATGTCGAAAAAGGTGGTACAGCTGGCGCTGTCCGCCTCGGTGCCGATGGTGATGGCGAAGGCGTGGCAGCCCTCGTGCTGGTTGTACGCGCACTCCACGGCGGTGCACTCCTGCACCCGGGGCATCTCCATCATCGCGGTCATGGTGGTCCTCCTAGCTCGGCAGCATCCGGCAGTGGCAGCGTCGTCGCCACTGTGGGAAAACCGTAGTCCACTGCGATGGAATATATGGCGCTTATTCAATCCTCGCAATTTTGGGAACCCTTACCTAACATCATCCGGCGCAATTTTGGATACCCTTGCCTAAGCACTCGCGGGACGCCGTCGGATGCGGATGTCCGGCAGCGGGCTAGTCTGGTGCGGGTGAACGCTCGCCCGCCGTACCGCCGCTCGTCGCGCCGCCCTGCCGCCGCGACCACAGCGACCGCCGCCGCCAGCCTGACCGCCCTGCTGCTCGCCGGCGGCTGCGCTTTTGGCGAGCCGGAGCCGGACCAGGCCGGCGCGCCCCCCACCTTCCCCGCCCCCACCGAGACGCCGACCGGCGGCGGCGTCGACCAGCAGGTGGCCGTCACCGTGCTGGCCAGCGGACTGGCGGTGCCGTGGGGGGTGGCGTTCCTGCCGGACGGCGCAGCGCTGGTCACCGAGCGGGACAGCGCCAAGATCCTGCAGGTCGGGCCCGGTTCGAGCCCGGACGGGCTGGACGTCACCGAGGTGCAGACCATCGACCAGGTCGACAGCGGCGGCGAAGGCGGCCTGCTCGGCATCGCCGTCTCCCCCGAGTACGCCACCGACGAGACGGTGTTCATCTACTACTCCACCGCCGAGGACAACCGGATCGCCCGGCTGACCCTGGGCGGCGAACCGGAACCGATCGTCACCGGCATCCCGCTCTCCGGCATCCACAACGGCGGCCGGCTCGCCTTCGGGCCCGACGGCTTCCTCTACGCCACCACCGGCGACGCCTCGGACACCGGCCTGTCCCAGGACCAGGAGAGCCTCGGCGGCAAGATCCTGCGGATGACGCCGGACGGCGAGCCGGCCCCCGGCAACCCGTTCGCCGACTCGGTGGTCTGGTCGCTGGGGCACCGAAACGTGCAGGGCATCGCCTGGGACGCCCAGGACCGGCTGTACGCCACCGAGTTCGGCCAGAACCTGTGGGACGAGATCAACCTGATCGAGCCGGGCGAGAACTACGGTTGGCCACAGGTCGAGGGCGAAGGCGGCGACGGGCGCTTCGTCGACCCGCTGGTCGTCTGGCCGACCGAGGAGTCCTCCTGCTCCGGGGCGGCCGTGGTGGACCGGATCCTGGTCGCCGCCTGTCTGCGCGGCGAACGGCTGTGGCTGGTCGAGCTGACCGAGTCCGGTACGGTCTTCGGCCAGCCCCGCGCGCTACTCACCGAGGAGTACGGTCGGCTACGCACCGTCGTGCAGGCACCGGACGGCTCGGTCTGGGTGACCACCTCGAACCAGGACGGCCGGGGCGAACCGGCCCCAGAGGACGACCGTATCCTGCGGCTGGTCTTCGCCGACGGCGGAGCCGGGCGCAGCTGACCCACCCGCCTCCCCACCCTCGATCAGACAGGCATGATCTCACCATGAGCGACGAGCAGACGGCCGACCAGAGCCGTCCCGGCCAGCAGCCGGGCCGTCCGGATCAGCAGCCGGGCCGCCCTGGGCGGCGGCTGGCGCGCGCCGGGCGACAGCTCGGCTCGGTCAGCCGTACCGCCGGTCGCGGATTCGGGCGGGCCGCGCGGTCCCGGGCGACCCGGCGGATCGGCGTGGCGCTCGCAGTCGTCGCGGTGAGTCTCGCCGGAGTCGTCATCGGCGTCCTGCTCGGGGCCCGTGCCGACGTCGACATCGGCCCGTTCCGGGCCGAGATGACGGTGACCCCGGCGGTGGACGGCGGCACCACCATGGCCATCCCGCCGCTCGGCGCGCTGCACGTGGACAGCCACGAAGGGCCGGTCCAGCTCTCCATCCGGCTCGGCTCCCTCGACCAGGTCCGCACCCTCGCCCTGCTCGACGACCCGAACGCGATCACCCGGGCCAGTCAGACCGTGGTCGGCGACGTCACCGAGGGGGTGCTGCGGCTCGGCATCCGTACCATCGCGGTCGCCGTGCTCACCACGTTGGTCCTCGCCGCGCTGGTCTTCCGCGACACCCGCCGGGTCGCCTGGTCCGGCACCCTGGCACTGCTGATCACCGGCGGCAGCATCGGCGTCGCGGCGACGACCATCCGGCCGGAGTCG
This sequence comes from Solwaraspora sp. WMMD792, assembly GCF_029626105.1. Lineage (NCBI taxonomy): Bacteria > Bacillati > Actinomycetota > Actinomycetes > Micromonosporales > Micromonosporaceae > Solwaraspora > Solwaraspora sp. WMMD792. Next base: position 644,653 of record NZ_JARUBH010000009.1, on the reverse strand, counting down.
ATCGAGGAGCCACGGTACGAGGGTCTGCTGGTCAACGCCCCGGCGGTGGTCGGTGACGTGCAGCGGATCGCCACCAACTACAGCCAGTACGCCGAGCAGCTGCAGCACATCGTCAGCAACGTCAGCCGGATCTACACCACCGTGTCGACGCTGCCCGTGTACCAGGCGGCCGAGGGCACCACCCGGGTGCTGCACGTGTCGGACATGCACCTCAACCCGACCGGCTGGTCGGTGATCCGTACCGTGGTCGAGCAGTTCGACATCGACATGGTGATCGACACCGGGGACATCACCGACTGGGGCAGCGAGCCGGAGGCGAACTACGTCGCCTCGATCGGGCTGCTGGAGGTGCCGTACGTGTTCATCCGCGGCAACCACGACTCGATCCGCACCCAGGAGGCGGTGGCCAGCCAGCCGAACGCGATCGTGCTGGACAACGAGGTCACCGAGGTCGCCGGGCTGACCATCGCCGGCATCGGCGACCCCCGGTTCACCCCGGACAAGCAGACCAGCCCGGCCGACGGCGGGTTGTCCAAGCCGGCCACCGACCAGGTGATCGGGGTCGGCGAGCAGCTTGCCGCGACGATCCGGGGCACCGACGAACCGGTGGACATCGCCCTGGTGCACGACCCGGTGTCCGCCGGCCCGCTGTCCGGCACCACGCCGCTGGTGCTGGCCGGGCACACCCACAACCGGGAGGTCCGGATGCTCGCCGAGATCCCCGGTGAGCAGCCGACCCGGCTGATGGTGGAAGGTTCGACCGGCGGAGCCGGACTGCGCGGTCTGGAGGGCGAGGAGCCGACGCCACTGGCCATGACGGTTCTGTACTTCGACGCCGAGCACCAGTTGCAGGCGCACGACGACATCCGGATTGGCGGCACCGGCCAGGCCCAGGTGACCCTGGAGCGGCACGTCGTCGCCGGCCCGGAACCGGATCCGGACCCGTCGGCGTCGCCGACTCCTACCGCCGATCCGTCCGCGACTCCGACTGCCGCTGCGTCCACGGTCCCGGCACCCAGCCCCTCCTGAGCCCACGCCCACCCCCGCCGGAGCCGCGCCAGCCCCGCGATCTAGAAGGATTTGGCCGGTATATCGACCACGATCCTTCTAGATCGCGTCCCGTCAGCGGCTCACCGGCGCCCCGGCCCGCGCCGCCAGCCAGGATCGCGCGGCCTATTCGTGTGGGCCTGAGGTACCAGTGGAGCTTGATGCCGGAGGTGCATCTCGATGCACCTGTGGCATCAGGTCGTGAAAGGGCACCTTGGTCCCGGGAGCCGGCCCTGGCCGGATGACCGCGCCGGGGCGGTGCAGTGCCGCCGCGCGGACCATCACCATCATCATCTGACCGTCCCGGCTGCCGTGCAGTCGGGTGCCGAGCAGGTGAATCCATTCGATGTTCGGGTGGGCGGCATCGGCGCGGACATGGATGACCCTCAGTCGCAGGGGTCCGTCGCCATTCAGATAGTCGCTCGCGCCGATTTCGATGATGTCCCACGGCTGCACCAGCGGCGATCTTGTCGACTCAGTCATCGCCACCCGCCCCGGTCGTCGGGTCGGCGGTAAGCCAGATGCCGACCGAGGCGAGCAGCCGACGGATGGTCCGGGCGGCGTCACGGTCGTACCGGTCCAGGTAGGCCACCGCGAGCCGCAGCCCTGGACAGATGATCGTGCCGCAGCGCGGACACCCGGTCACCGGGTCGGGCAGGTGCAGCGCGGCCAGGTGCCGAGCGCGGGCGATCACCGGGTGGTCGACGTAGCCGGGCACGGCGCTGCCGGTCGGCACCGACATCCAGCCGAGTACGCCGGGCCGGCGTACCGCGCCGGGCCGACGTACCACGCCGACCGTTCGCAATTGATCTTTGTCATTCATTCTTGCGCCATGAATCCCCCATCGGGACAACGATGGACGCCTTCTCAAATTTCCCACCCCTCCACCCTGGACTCCGCCATCCCGGCAATAGAAGATGGGCAGAACACCCGTATCCACCCGCATCCGGGCCTGGGCGAGTCCTGCCCACCGCAAAGCAATTCTGTAGAGAGCTGGAGGAAGCGAATGTCTGGACCCGCAAGCGCCTATCTGGTAGCGGAGCTGCGCCGGCGACGCGAGTTGGCCGGGCTCACCCAGGAGCAGTGGGGGGCGGCCCTGCACTGGTCGGCCCAGCACGTCAGCTCGATCGAGCGCGGCGTCCGGCCGATCCGGCTCGACTACCTCGCCGCCATCGACCGGGTCTTCAACTGCGACTACAGCACCCTCTACGCGCTGCTGCTGCGGGCCGAGCGGGCCCCGGTCTGGCTGCGCCCGTGGCTGGACCACGAACGGGAGGCGATCATCCTGCGCTGGTACGAGCCGATGCTGGTGCCCGGACTGCTGCAGACCGAGACCTACGCCCGCGTCGTGCTCACCCACGCCGGGGTGGCGATCGACGACGTCGACACCACGGTCTCCGACCGGCTCAGCCGCCAGGAGATCCTGCACCGGGCCGAGCGGCCGTGCCGCTTCGTCGGGGTGATCGACGAGGCGGTGCTGACCCGGGCGGTCGGCGGCCCGGCGGTGATGCGCGAGCAGATCCTGGCGCTGATCGCCGCCTGCGACCGGCCCAACATCTCGCTCCAGGTGGTGCCGGCCGGGGTCGGTGCCTACCCGGGGCTGAACGGCCCGTTCATTCTGGCCAGCCTGGAGGGTCGGTCGGCGGGCTTCCTCGACGGGCCGTTGGAGGGCCAGACCATCGAGCTGGAGGCCGATCTGACCAGATTGGAGCATGCCTGGGAGTCGCTGCGGGAGTACGCTCTGCCCAGCGAGCAGTCCGTGGCGTTGATGCAGGAGGCGGCAGACAGATGGGCGTGACCACCGATCCTCGACCGGCCTGGCGGACCAGCAGCCGCAGCAACGGCACCGGCGGCGCATGTGTCGAAGTCGCCGACAACCTGCCCGGTCGGGTCCTGGTCCGCGACAGCAAGGACCGCACCGGCGGCACCCTCACCTTCTCCCCCGCCGCCTGGCAGACCTTCGTCAGCCGCACTGGCCGGTAGTCAGACCGGCAGGTCGCCGGGTCCGGTCACCTCGCCGAGCGCGTCCGCGTCCGCGTCCGCTCAGACTGTGCAAACCACGCCTGGGCGGACGCGGGGACGAGCAGGAGCACCACCAGGATCAGACCGACCGGCACCGACACGACGCCGAGGATGATCGCGGTGATCAGCGAGCCGCGTCGGCCCTGCCACAGTCCGTGCATCACCGAGCCGAAGATGGCTCCGATGACCACGCCTCCGATGGACAGCGCCCAGAACTCGATCAGCACACCGAGGACGACGAGCGCGAGTCCCAGCGCGACGCCGAGTGCGTAGCCGGCAACGGCGATGATCACCGGCACCGGCGGAGTCCTGCGGCGAACCTCCGAGCCGACGTCCGGTGCCGGCACAGCTGACGTCGACCGACCGGTAGTCCCGGACAACCGCTGGTCGGCAGCGGCGGCCGCGACCAGCCATTCGATCTCGGCGCGGCTCAGGTCGTACTGTCGCTCAAGCTCAGCGACGTCGCGGCCCGCCGTGTACTCCGCGACCACCCGCTCGTACTCGGCATCCCACTGCATGTACAGAAAGTAGCCGACTGCACCATTTTTCGATAGGCCAGGTCCGATGCCGCCGATCGGTCAGGGCGGCGGCACCGCACCACCATCAGCCCTGCGCGCCGAGGCGGGACAGGATCAGCTCCCGGACGGTACGCGCGTCCGCCTGGCCCCGGGTCGTCTTCATCACCGCGCCGACCAGCGCACCGGCCGCCGCCACCTTGCCGTCGCGGACCTTCGCCGCGATGTCCGGGTTGGCGGCGATCGCCTCGTCCACGGCGGCGGTCAACGCACCGGTGTCGGAGACCACCTCCAGGCCGCGAGCGGTCATCACCTCGGTCGGCGTGCCTTCCCCGGCAGCCACCGCCTCCAGGACGGTCCGGGCCAGCTTGTCGTTGAGCTTGCCCGAGTCGACCAGCCCCTGCAGCTCGGCCACGTGCGCCGGGGTGACCCCGAGCGCGGTCAGCTCCACACCGGACTCGTTGGCCCGGCGGGCCAGCTCACCCAGCCACCACTTGCGGGCACCGGCCGGGGTGGTGCCGGCGGCGATGGTCTGCTCGATCAGCTCGACCGCACCGGCGTTGACCACCGACTGCATGTCGTGGTCGGTCAGCCCCCACTGCTCCTGCAGCCGCTTGCGGTGCACCCGGGGCAGCTCCGGCAGGCCCGCCTTCAGCTCGGCCACCCAGGCGGCGTCCGGGGCGAGCGGCACCAGGTCCGGCTCCGGGAAGTAGCGGTAGTCGGTGGCGGTCTCCTTGGACCGGCCCGACGTGGTGTCGCCGCTGTCCTCGTGGAAGTGCCGGGTCTCCTGCACGATCCGGCCACCGGCGTCGAGCACCGACGCCTGGCGCAGCATCTCCGCGCGTACCGCCCGCTCCACCGACCGCAGCGAGTTGACGTTCTTGGTCTCGGTGCGGGTGCCCCACTCGGTCTGCCCGACCGGGGTCAGCGACGTGTTGACGTCGCAGCGCAACGAACCCTGCTCCATCCGTACGTCGGAGACGCCCAACGAGCGGATCACGTCCCGCAGCTCGGTGACGTACGCGCGGGCCACCTGCGGTGCCCGGTCACCGGTGCCGGGGATCGGCTTGGTGACGATCTCCACCAGCGGGATACCGGCCCGGTTGTAGTCGACAAGCGACTCGGTCGCCCCGTGGATCCGCCCGGTCGCGCCGCCGACGTGCAGCGTCTTGCCGGTGTCCTCCTCCAGGTGCACCCGCTCGATGCCGATGCGCACGATCTCGCCGTCGACCTCGACGTCGAGCCAGCCGTCCACGCACAGCGGCTCGTCGTACTGGCTGATCTGGTAGTTCTTCGGCATGTCCGGGTAAAAGTAGTTCTTCCGGGCGAACCGGCACCAGTCGGCGATCGAGCAGTTCAGTGCCAGCCCGATGCGGATCGTCGCCTCGATCGCCGCCTTGTTCGCCACCGGCAACGAGCCGGGCAGCCCCAGGCAGACCGGGCAGACCTGGGTGTTCGGCTCGGCGCCGAACCCGGTCGGGCAGCCGCAGAACATCTTGGTGTTGGTGCCCAGCTCGACGTGCGTCTCCAGGCCGATCACCGGCTCGTAGCGGGCGACGACATCCTCGTACGTGGGCAACGCGGTCGTGCTCATCTCACAGCTCCAACTCTCGATCGCAGGGTCGGCACGTCGCGGCTCAGAGCTCCGGCGGGGTGAGGATGCCGACCGCCGACTCCAGGGCCGCCGCGACCCGGTACATCCGGTCGTCGGCCATCGTCGGCGCCATCACCTGCAACCCGACCGGCAGCCCGTCGGCCAGCCCGCACGGCACCGAGATGGCCGGGCCGCCGTACAGGTTGGTCGGGATGGTGAACAGGTCGGCCAGATACATCTGGTACGGGTCGGCGGTGCGTGCCCCGAGCGGGAACGCCACGAACGGCGTCGTCGGCGAGATCAGCACGTCGACCTGCTCGAACGCGGCGGTGAAGTCGCGGGTGATCAGGGTACGCACCTTCTGCGCCTGCCCGTAGTAGGCGTCGTAGTAGCCGCTGGACAGCGCGTACGTGCCGAGCATGATCCGCCGCTTGACCTCCGGACCGAAGCCCTGGTCGCGGGTCAGCGACATGACCTCTTCCAGGGACCGGTTGCCGTCGTCGCCGCTGCGCAGCCCGTACCGGACGCCGTCGTAGCGGGCCAGATTGGACGAGCATTCACTCGGCGCGATCAGGTAGTACGCCGGCAGCGCGTAGTCAAAGTGCGGGCAGGAGACCTCGACGACCTCGGCACCGAGCTTGGTCAGCGCGTCGACGGCGTCGCGGAACGCGGCCAGCACGCCCGGCTCGACGCCCTCGCCGGTGGCGAACTGGGTGACCAGGCCGAGGCGCACCCCGGTCAGGTCGCCGGAGGCACCGGCGCGGGCCGCTTCGACGACCGGCGGCACGGCGGCCGGGATCGAGGTGGAGTCGCGCGGGTCGTGCCCGGCGATCGCCTCGTGCAACAAGGCGGCGTCGAGCACCGTCCGGGCGCACGGGCCGGGGGTGTCCAGCGAGGAGGAGAAGGCGATCAGCCCGTACCGGGAGGTGCCGCCGTAGGTCGGCTTGGCGCCGACGGTGCCGGTGACCGCGCCGGGCTGGCGGATCGAGCCGCCGGTGTCGGTGCCGATCGCCAGTGGAGCTTCGTACCCGGCGACCGCGGCCGCGCTGCCGCCGCCGGATCCGCCGGGGATCCGGGTCAGGTCCCACGGGTTGTACGTCGGCCCGTACGCCGAATACTCGGTCGACGAACCCATCGCGAACTCGTCCATGTTGGTCTTGCCGAGGATCGGCATGCCGGCGGCGCGCAGCCGGGCGACGATCGTCGCGTCGTACGGTGGCCGCCAGCCGTCGAGGATCTTCGACCCGGCGGTGGTCGGCACACCCTTGGTGGTGACGACGTCCTTGACCGCGATCGGTACGCCGGCCAGCGGGCCGAGCGGCTGCCCGGCGGCGCGGGCGGTGTCGACGGCCTGCGCGGCGGCGAGCGCACCGTCTGCGTCGACGTGCAGGTAGGCGTGCACCCGTTCGTCGACGCCGGCGATCCGGTCCAGGTGGGCGCGGGTCACCTCGACGGCGCTGGTGTCGCCGGCGGCGATCAGCCCGGCCAGCTGAGCGGCGGTCATCCCGGTGAGTTCGGACATGACTCAGACCTCCTCGTCCAGGATGCGCGGCACCCGGAACCGGCCGTCCTCGGCGTCCGGGGCGGCGGAGAGCGCGGCGTCGCGGTCCAGGCCGGGGACGACGACGTCGTCGCGCAACACGTTGGTCAGCGGCACCGAGTGCGAGGTGGGCGGGATGTCGTCGGCGGCGACCTCGCCGATCCGGGCGACGGACTGCAGGATGACGTCGAGCTGGCCGGCGAACGTCGCCAGTTCGTCCTCGGTCACGGCCAGCCGCGACAGTCGCGCCAGGTGCGCGACCTCCTCGCGGGAGATGGCGGCCATCTGCGCCCCCTTCGTACGGTGATCGAACGGTTGGCCCCGGATCCTCGCTCAGCGTGGCGCACCGGGCCGGACCCGACGAGTCTATTTCTCCGGCGGGTCGGCCGAGTCATCGGGCGGGCCGGGCGGGTCTGGCCGCCGGTCTGGCGGCGCGTCGGCCGAGTCATCGGGCAGGCCGGGTGGGACGCCGCGCGGGCCGGGGACCAGTGGACGGTACCGGGCCAGCCAGCTGACCAGTTCGTCGGCGGGCATCGGCCGGGCGTAGAACCAGCCCTGGGCGACGTGGCAGCCGAGCGCGTACAGCCGCCGCCAGGAGGCGTCGTCCTCGACGCCTTCGGCGACCACCCGCAGCCCGAGCGCCCGGGCCAGCTCGATCACCGAGCGGACGATGGCCGCGTCGTCGGTGTCGGCGGCCATGCCGAGTACGAACGAGCGGTCGATCTTGACTTCGGACAGTGGGAGCCGGCGCAGGTGCTGCATGGACGAGTAGCCGGTGCCGAAGTCGTCCAGGGCGATCGCCACCCCGATCGCGTCGAGCCGCGAGATGGTGGCCAGTACCCGCCGGGGGTCGGCCATCAACGCCCCCTCGGTGATCTCCAACTGGAGTTGCTCCGGTGACAGGTTGTAGCGGGTGAGCCGGTCGGAGATCTGGTCGGCGATCTCGCCGGTGTGCAGGTCCCGGACGCTGACGTTGACGGCTGCCCGCATGGTGATCCCGGCGGCGGCCCACTTGGCGATCTGCTCGACGACGTCGTCGACGACCCGGCGGGTGAGCAGGCGCATCACGGCGCTCTGCTCGGCGACCTTGATCAACTCTTCCGGGTCGACCATGCCCCGGCGCGGATGCCGCCAGCGCAGCAGCGCCTCCACCCCGACCACCTCGCCGGTCGCGATCTCCACCTGCGGCTGGTAGTACATGGTGATCTCACCGACGTCGTCGACCTCCCGCCCCGGGTCGGCCGCGTGCGCGCCGTTGACGTCGAGCACCCGGCGCAGGTCGGCGAGGAGGCTGAGCCGTTCCGGCGTGTTGTGGTCCGACTCGGCGGCGTAGACGGCGGTGCCGTCACCGGTGTCCTTGGCGTCGTACATCGCGACGTCGGCGTGTTGCAGCAGGGTGGCGAAGTCCCCGCCGTGCTCGGGGTAGAGGGCGATGCCCACCGATCCGCCGACGTCCAGCGGCAGCCCGTCCAGGGCGACCGGCTCGGCGAGCGCGGTCACCACCTGTTCGGCGATCTCCCGCGCCTCGTCCGCGCCGGTGAGCCGGGTGGCCAGGATGGCGAACTCGTCACCGCCGAGCCGGACCACCAGGTCCTGCGGCCGGACCACCATGGCCAGCCGCAGCCCCACCTCGATCAGCAGCCGGTCGCCGACCAGATGCCCGAGCGCGTCGTTGACCCGCTTGAAGCGGTCCAGGTCGAGCAGCAGCAGTGCCATCTGGGAGTCTGGCGCCCCGCGCCGGAGCGCGTCGGCGTGTGCCGGCACCTGATCGGCGATCTCGACAATCAGTGCCTTGCGGTTGGCCAGCCCGGTCAACGGGTCGAGCCGGGCCGACCGTTCCTGCTCGCTGGCCAGCGCGGCCATCCGGTAGACCGCGTACAGCGGCACCAGCACCAGTGGGATCAGCGCCGGGTCGACCTGCGCGGCGACGACCAGCACCGGCCCGAGCAGCAGCAGTGATCCGGTGGAGGACAACTCGAAGCCGATGCCACGGCGGGCCGACCGCCACCACCGGCCGCCGAAGCGCAGCCGGATCGCCAGGGTGACCGTGCTGTAGTTGACCGCCGACCAGGCGGCCGCCGCGCCGACCGCCACCGCGACGTCGCTCCAGGCCAGCTCCGCGGTGCCGGCGAAGGCGCCCGGCCCGGCCAGCCCGGCCACCGCCGCTGCGGCGGCGAGCGCCAGCGCGTACTGCGAACTGTTGAACAGGGCCCGCCACGGCACGTGCCGGGCCCGCCAGGCGAAGACCGCCACCGCGACGGCCTGCACCGCGACCGCCGGGCCGAGGCCCCAGGCGAGCAGGATGGCGAAGGTGAAACAGACCGACGGGAAGACCTCGGATCGGCGCCGCCGGCCCGGTGGGGTGAACGGTCGGGCGTCGCCGACCACCGCGAGCAGGGCCATCAGCCAGAATGCCGCCGGCAGGTCGGAAATCTGGGCGGGCAGGTTCAGCAACGGTACGGCGCAGACGGCGAGCGCCGCAGCGGTCACACCGCCGACAAAGCCGAAGAACCCAGGTGCGCGTTCCGGAGGAACGGAGTTCCGCAATGCAGCGGCCTCCATCTGCCCTCCCGTCGCGCTCCCGTGGCCTGCTTCACCGGCTCAGCGCGAGCCGGGCGTCCCGCCGACGTCCTACACCTTAAGGACGGACGGCCGGCGGGTCAGGAGCGAAGCGCGGTCGTGACTGATTTGAGACGCGGTCGGCGAATGCCCGACGCGGGGATTCCCGGCCGTCGAGAAATGGCGTCCGCCAATTGTCGGAGCTCCGGCGATGGTCCGGGCCCGCCGACGCCGGAGCGCCGCTAGCTGGCGGCGGCGGGCTCGGCCGTACCGGCCGTATCGGCAGGCTGGGCGGACTCGGCCGGCTGGTCCGGTTCGTTGACGGCGACCGCTCGGGCCGCGTCCGTCCCTTCCCCGAGGAGAACCCCGAAGCCTGCCTCGTCGAGCACCGGGACACGCAGTGATACGGCCTTGTCGTACTTCGATCCCGGGCTGTCGCCGACCACCACGAAGCCGGTCTTCTTCGACACCGAGCCGCTGACCTTGCCGCCGCGGGACTGCACCGCCTCGGCCGCCTCGTCACGGGAGTAGCCGGCAAGCGAACCGGTGATCACGACGGTGACGCCAGCCAACGGGCGCGGTGCCCGGTCGTCACCGGCTTCCTCGACCATCCGCACGCCCGCCGCACGCCAGCGCTGGACCACCTCCTGAGCGTGCGGGGCGGCGAACCAGTCGGCGGCGGCCGCGGCGATCACCGGACCGACCCCGTCGACGTCGACCAGTTGCTCCTGGCTCGCGGCGGCGATCGCGTCGATCGAACGGAACTCGCGGGCCAGCGCCTGGGCGGCGACCGGGCCGACGTGCCGGATGGAGAACGCGACGATGATCCGCCACAGCGGCCGTTGTTTGGCCTCGGCGAGGTTGGCCAGCAGTTTCTTCGCGTTCTCGGTCAGCTCCCCGCTCTGGTTGCAGAAGAACTCGACTCCGGACAAGCGGTCCGCGTCAAGATCGAATAGGTCGCCGATGCTCTGCACGACACCGGAATCGACCAGGGCGATCGCCGACCGCTCCCCCAGCGCCTCGATGTCGAGAACACTGCGGCCGGCAATGTACTCCAGCTTGCGGGTCAACTGCGCCGGGCAGTCAAGATTCGGACACCGGATATCGGCGTCACCTTCTTTTTCGTAGCGCAGCTCGGTGCCACACTCCGGGCACTCGGTCGGCATCACGAACTCGCGCTCGGCGCCGGTCCGCAGATCGACGACCGGGCTGACCACTTCGGGAATGACGTCGCCCGCTTTCCGCAGGACCACCATGTCGCCGATCAGTACCCCTTTGCGGGCCACCTCTCCGGCGTTGTGCAGGGTGGCGAAGCCGACCGTCGAGCCGGCCACCTTGACCGGGTCGAGCACCGCGTACGGGGTGACCCGCCCGGTCCGTCCGACGTTGACCTTGATGTCGAGCAGCCGGGTGTTCACCTCCTCCGGCGGGTACTTGTAGGCGATCGCCCAACGCGGGGCGCGACTGGTGGAGCCGAGACGGCGCTGGACCGACACCTCGTCGATCTTGACCACCACGCCGTCGATCTCGTGCTCCACCTCATGGCGGTGCGAGGCGAAGTGGGCGATGAAGTCACGCACCCCGTCGCGGTCGCCGACCACCTGCCAGCGTTGGCTGATCGGCAGCCCCCAGTCGGCCAGCTGCCGGTACGCGTCGGACTGGCGTACCGGCTCGAAACCCTTGCGCGCCCCCAGTCCGTGCACCACCATGCGCAGCCCGCGTCCGGCGGTGATCCGGGGATCCTTCTGCCGCAGCGAGCCGGCGGCGGCGTTACGCGGGTTGGCGAACGGCGCCTTCTCCTGGGCGACCAGGCTGGCGTTGAGCTCGTCGAACGCGGCCACCGGGAAGTAGATCTCGCCACGCACCTCCAGCAACTCGGGTGCCTCTCCGGCCAGCCGCTCCGGGATCTGCCGGATGGTCCGCACGTTGGGGGTGATGTCCTCGCCGACCCGACCGTCGCCCCGGGTCGCCGCCCGGGTCAGCACGCCCCGCTCGTAGGTGAGGTTGACCGCGAGGCCGTCGACCTTCAGCTCGCACAGGTAGTTGACCGGGCCACCGGCGTCGCGCTCGACCCGGTCGGCCCAGGTGGTGAGCTCATCGTCGTCGAAGGCGTTGTCCAGGCTCATCATCCGCTCGGCGTGGTTCACCGGGGCGAACTGGGTGGCGTAGGCGTAGCCCACCCGCTGGCTGGGCGAATCCGGCGTGCGCAGCGACGGGTGTCGCTCCTCCAGCTGGTTCAGCTCCCGGATCAGCAGGTCGTACTGCCCGTCGGAGATCTCCGGCGCGTCGAGGACGTGGTAGCGGAACTGGTGGCGATCGATCTCCTCGGCGAGCGTGGCGTGCCGCTCCCGGGCGGCCGCGTCGGGCTCCTCACCGGCCTGCGCCTGCTGGGCGGCGCTGACCTGCTGCGGAACGACTTCCTCGGACACCGGCTGACCTCCGTGTTCGGATCTACCTGCGCACCGTATCGGTCGGCACCGACATTCGCGGGTACGGGCCGGCGGATCGGCAACAGTCACCCGCGCGGTGGGCCGGCCCGGTCACTCGCCTTCAACGAGGTTGAACACGGCCACCCCGGCGCACCACAGGAAGCACAGCACGAAGACCACCACCAGCACGGCGACGATCAACCCGCGGTACATCCGCCACCAGCCGCGCCGACCGGCGGCCGGGTCACCCTCGCTGTCACCGTGGTAGCTCATCGCCACCAACGGTAACCGTAGGCACACCCCGGGCGGCAGTGTTCCACGGCCGAGACCCCACCGCACTCCACCGCCGGCCGCCGGCCGGGTCAGCCCTCGGCCAGCCGCCGGCCGGCGTCGCGGCAGGCGGCCAGCGCGGCCCGGGCGTACGGCACGGTCGCCCCGGCCAGCCCGCACGCCGGGGTCACCACCACCTGGGCGGCGGCCCGCTCCGCCGGGAACCCCAGCTTCGACCAGAGGGTACGGACCTGTCCCGCCGCCCGCGCCGAGGCCGGTGCCGCCGCGCCGGTCGCTTCCCCGGTCGCCGGCACCACCCCGGCGAACAGCCCCATCCCGGCGTCGATCGCCTCACCGACCGGGTCCAGGTCGGTGAGCAGCTCCAGGTCGGCGGCGATCGCGACGGCTCCGGCTGCCCGCAGCAGACCCACCGGCACCCCAGGGGCGCAGCAGTGCACCACCACCGGCACACCGACGCCGGAGATCACCTCGGCGAGCAGGTCCCGGACGGTGCCGGCGGCGACCGCCCGGTAGGTGTGCAGACCGCTGTCGGTGCGCAGCGTCCCGGCCAGCACGGCGGGCAGCGAGGGTTCGTCGAGTTGGAGCAGCAGCCGCGCACCCGGCACCCGGCGGGACACCTCCGCGACGTGCTCCCGCAGGCCCTCGGTGAGCGAGGCGGCGAGGTCACGTACGGCACCGTGGTCGCGGACCAGCCGCCCACCGAGGCCGACGTCGAGATTGGCGGCCAACGTCCACACCCCGGCGGCCTGCAGTTTGACCGGCCCGGTGTAGCCGTCGGCCTGCTCGGTCAACTGGTCGAGGTCCCGTTCCCGCAGGTCGAGTGCGCGGCGCAGGTCCCGGCCGGGTCGGGCGGCGACCCGCCACCGACCGGCGTACAGCTCGACCGGCAGGTCCACCAGGAAGGTGGCACCGCGCCCGATCATCTCCGCGCCCGGCCCCCGGGCCGGCAGCTCGGGCAGGTGCGGCAGGCCCGGCAGTTCACCGAGGACGATCCGTTGCGCTTCGGCGACGTCGGTGCCGGGCAGCGATCCGATCCCGCTGGCGGCACCCGGCGGCCAGGGCCACGGTGTGTCCGCCGCCGCCGCCGCCGCCGCGGCGGCCGGCTCCGGTCCCGGCAGGTCACTCGCGTCGGTCACGGCAGGTCACTCGCGTCGGTCACGTCCGCCGACTCTACCGGTCAGCCGGCGATGGTCGCCGAGCCGAGCACCACGTCGCCGGCCGGATCGGGCCGGTAGGCGACCATCGCCTGGCCGGCGGCCACCCCCCGGACCGGCCGGTGCAGCTGGGCGTGCATGCCGGCATCGGTCAGCTCGACCACCGCCGGGGTGGTCGAGCCGTGCGCGCGCACCTGGAGCATCGCCTCGACCGGGCCGGTCGGCCGGTCCCCGCCGATCCACACCGGGCGGACACCGGTCACCGTGTCCACGTCCAACGCCTCGGCCGGGCCGACGGTCACCGTGTTGCTCGTCGGGGTGATCGACAGCACGTAGCGGGGTCGACCGTCCGGCGCGGGCACCCCGATGCCCAGGCCACGCCGCTGGCCGACGGTGAACGCGTACGCCCCGTCGTGGCGGCCGACGACCGCGCCGGTCGTCGCGTCGACCACGTCGCCCGGGGCGTTGCCGAGCCGGTCGGCGAGGAATCCGCGGGTGTCGCCGTCGGCGATGAAGCAGATGTCGTGCGAGTCGGGCTTGTCGGCCACCGCCAGCCCGCACCGCGCCGCCTCGGCCCGGACCTGCGCCTTGGTGGAGTCGCCGAGCGGGAACATCGCCCGGTCCAGTTGGGCCCGGTTGAGCACGGCGAGCACGTACGACTGGTCCTTGGCCACGTCGACGCTGCGCCGCAGCAGGCCGTCGGGGCCGAGCCGGGCATGATGGCCGGTGACCACCGCGTCGAACCCCAACGCCACCGCGCGATCCAGCACCGCCGCGAACTTGATCTTCTCGTTGCAGCGCAGGCATGGATTGGGGGTACGGCCGGCGGCGTACTCGGCGACGAAGTCGTCCACCACGTCACTGTGGAACTGCTCGGCCATGTCCCAGACGTAGAACGGAATGCCGATCACGTCGGCGGCCCGCCGGGCGTCCCGGGCGTCCTCGACGGTGCAGCAGCCACGGGCCCCGGTGCGGTACGTCTGCGGATTGCGCGACAGCGCCAGGTGCACGCCGGTCACGTCGTGCCCGGCGGCCACCGCCCGGGCGGCCGCCACCGCCGAATCGACCCCGCCGGACATCGCCGCCAGTACTCGCACCGTACCCATCTCCTGCCTGATCGTCGCCGCACCCTCGAGGGTAGTCCCGCAGCGGTGCCGGGTCAGCCGGCGGCGGGCGGCACCGGCTTCGTGCTGCGGACCGCGCCGGCCCGACGGGCCCGCTCGACCGCACCGGGCAGGGCCGCCACCAGCGCGTCGACCTCAGCCCCGGTGGAGTCGTGGCCCAGGCTGAACCGCAGCGACGAGCGGGCCCGCTCGTCGTCGTCGGCCATCGCCAGCAGCACGTGCGACGGCTGCGCCACCCCGGCCGAACAGGCCGAGCCGGTCGAGCAGGCGATGCCCTGGGCATCGAGCAGCAGCAACAGCGCGTCGCCTTCGCAGCCGGGGAACGAGAAGTGCGCGTTGCCGGGGAGCCGGTCGGCCGGGTCCCCGTTGTAGATCACGTCCGGCACCACCTGGCGTACCCGTCGGACCAGGTCGTCGCGGAGCGCGCCGACCCGCGCCGCGTGCTCGGCCTGGCGTTTCACCGCCACCTCGACGGCGACCGCGAACGCGGCGATCCCGGCGGTGTCGAGCGTGCCGGAGCGGACGTCGCGCTCCTGGCCACCACCGTGCAGCAGCGGGGTGCAGGTGACGTCGCGGCCGAGCAGCAGGGCACCCACGCCGGCCGGGCCACCGAGCTTGTGACCGCTGACGGTCAACGCGGCGGCGCCGCTGGCGGCGAAGTCGACCGGGACCTGGCCGACCGCCTGGACCGCGTCGGTGTGCAGCGGTACGCCGACCCGCGCGGCCATCGCCGCGACGGCGGCGACCGGTTGCACGGTGCCGACCTCGTTGTTCGCCCACATGACGGTGACCAGGGCCAGCTCGTCAGCGGCGGCGTCCAGCTCGGCCTGCACGGTGGCGGCGTCGACCCGACCGGTGGCGTCCACCGGCAGCCAGGTCACCTGGGCCTGCCCGTGCTCGGCGAGCCACTGCACGGCGTCGAGTACGGCGTGGTGCTCGACGGTGCTGGCCAGGATCCGCCGCCGGGCAGGAGCTGCCGCCAACCGCGCCCAGAAGATCCCTTTGACCGCGAGGTTGTCGCTCTCCGTACCACCGGCGGTGAAGATCACCTCGGACGGCCGGGCGCCGAGGGCGGCGGCGACCCGCTCCCGGGCCTCCTCGACCGTACGCCGGGCCGCCCGTCCGGCGGCGTGCAGTGACGACGCGTTACCGACCCGACGGGCGGTGGCGACGTAGGTCTCCACCGCCTCGTCGAGCATCGGCGTGGTCGCGGCGTGGTCGAGATAAGCCATCACCAGCAAGCCTATCCGCCGGGTCGGGCCCGGCGACGGGGCGGCCGGACCCGACCGGTCAGGTCGGTACGGCGGTGACCACGATGTTGTCGCGGTACCGCCCGGCTGTCTCGTCGAACGGACCGCCGCAGGTGATCAGGGTCAGCCGGACGGCACCGTCCCGGGCGAAGTATCGCGCCAGCGGAATCTCCGACTTGTCGTACTCCTCCCGACCGACCACCCGGAACTCGCGGACCTGGTCGCCGGCGACCACCTCGATCCGGTCGTCGGCGGCCAGCTCCCGCAGCCGGAAGAAGGCTCCCGGTCCCTGGCCCGCGCCGTCGACGTGACCGGCGATCACCACCGACCCTGCCTCGGCCTCCAGACCGGGGCCGAACCGGTACCAGCCGACCTCGTCGACACTGGGTGGCACGTCGAACTCGCCGGTGTCGGTGACGACACCGACCGGCGCCACCCGGGCGACGACGTCGATCGCCGGGATCGCGAGCCGGGTCGGGGCGAGCACGGCGGCCGGGCCGGGCAGCGCGCCGGGGCGGACCGGCACCGTCGCAGCCGGTGCCGCGGCCGACGGAGACGGGCTGGCCAGCCGCCGGACCTGGTCGGCACCGACGCTTTCGGAGCCGGTACCACAGCCGGCGACCAGCACGACGAGCAGTGCGACGACGCCGGCGACCGTGGCCGCCGGCGCCGTCGTGCGGTCGACCGTCACCGGCGGGTCGCGACCCGGTTCCGGGCCGCGAGCAGCCCGCCACCGACGACCAGCAGCAGTACGCCGGTAAGCGCGGCCAGGTACCAGCCGGTGTTCGATCCGGTGTCGGCCAGGCCACCGGTGCCGCTGGGCACCCCATCCGGTGCCGAGTGCAGCCCGGAGACCGTCTGGGCGACGATGTCCAGGGTCTCGTCCGACGCGGAACCGATGGCGTAGACGATCGTCGCGGTGCCCTCGTTGAGGTTCAGCTCGGTCGGCCCGAGCACCACCGTGTCGGTTCCGGTCAGCACGACGTCGGCGGTGACGGCGCCGGCCGGCAGGTCGGCCGACTCCTCGTTGGGGTTGGTCAGGTTGCTGAACACCGGCTCGCCGCCGGCCCGCACGTCGACCCCGGGGGCCGCCGCGGTGTGCCGGACGATCAGCCGGGCCTGCCCGGCGTCGGTCGCCGAGACGTCGTTGGCGAACGGGGTGATCGTCGGCGCGCCGTCGGCGTCCAGATGCGCGACGATGCTGATGTTCGCGCCGCCGGGTACCGCAGCGTCGTCGGCGGTCAGGATCGCGTCCTCGACCGGCTCGCCGGGGCGGGTCAGGGCCAGATCGTACGAGCCCTCCTCCAGCGCGAGGGGTCCGGCGACGTCGCCGGGTTGGAAGTTTTCCAGGGTGCGCTCGCCGTTGACGTAGACGTCGACCGGGGTGCCCGGGATGCCGTGCACCACCGCGACGTCCGACGTCGCGGCGAACGCCGGGGTGGCGGTCACCGCGCTGAGCCCGACGAAGGCGGCGACTGCGGCTGCGGTGCCGGTAACTGCCCGATGCGCTGACGTAGCTCGCATTTCTGCTCCTCAGGAACGATTGCGACTGCGCCGCCCGCCGGGGCCCTCGGCGAACGGCCTCACTGTGCAGAATTCGACCGTCGGGTGTCGTCCGGATGCAGCCGACGCGGATTGGTTCTCCTCCACAGATTCGTCTCCGCCACGGATTCGTCTCCACCACATCTGCGTCTGCGCCGCATCCGGCTGGCGGTCCGTCGCCGAACCCTTGACGACCTGGAGTTCTCGGCACGGCTGGGCGGTCGGAGCGATTTCGGTGGGAGTTACAGTCAGGCATGCCGTACAGATGGCGATGTCCCGGGTGAGCGGGGACACCGACGACGGGCACCGGGACGGCCGTACCCCGGCGCCCAGGGGCTCTGTCACCGACGACCAACTGCTGGCGCAGCGGTTCGCCGCTGGCGACGAGAAGGCGTTACGGCAGGTCTACGACCGGTACGGCCGGGCCGTACTGCATCTGGCCGCCAGCACCCTGGCGACCCGGGCGGACGCCGAGGACGTGGTGCAGACCACGTTCGTGGCCGCCTGGCTGGGTCGTGACGGGTTCGACCCGGCCCGGGGCTCGCTGCTCAGCTGGCTGCTCGGCATCGCCCGGCGCAAGGTCGTCGACCGGATCCGGGCGCTGTCGCGGGAGGACCGGGTCGCCGATTCGGTACGGCAGGCGACGGCCGCCGCCCCGGCTGTCAGCCCGGATCCGGCCCAGGTGGTGGATCGGTTGGTGATCGCCGACGAGCTGGCCTCGCTGCCCGACGAGCAGCGCCGGATGCTGGAGTTGGCGTTCTTCGACGATCTGACCCACCAGCAGATCGCGGCGGTGACCGGGGTTCCGCTCGGCACGGTCAAGAGTCACATCCGCCGGGGCATGGCGAGTCTGCGACGACGATGGGAGGTGGACGGTGCCGCATCTGGAGCACGACCGACTGGTCTTCCTGGCACTCGGTGAGACTGCGGCGGACGCCGCTGAGTCCGGTCACCTCGTTGACTGCCCGTCGTGCCGTACCGAGCTGGAAACGTTGCGTCACATCGGCCGGCTCGGCGCGCAGACCCAGGACCTGGCCGATCTGCCCGAGCCGCCGGAACACGTCTGGCAGCGCATCGTGTCGGAACTCGACGCCGCAGCGGCACCGGCAGAGCCCTCGGCACCGCCGGCTCCGGCGCCCGCGCCGGTGGCGGTGCGGCCGCGACGCCGGGCTCGTCGGTGGGCTCCGGTAGTCACCGCGCTCGCCGCCGCAGTCGCGGGGGTCGTCGGTACGGTGACCGTCGTCCGGCTCGTCAGCCCGGCCCAGCCGGAGGCCGACGTGGTGGCCAGTGCCGCGCTCGCCGCGTTCGGCGACGCCCCGGCCGACGCGGGCGGGCAGGCCCGGGTGTTCGACGACGGCCGGCTGCACCTGCACGTCTCCGGCCTGCCCCGGGCGGCCGGCTACTACCAGGTCTGGCTGATCGACCCGGACACGATGCAGATGTTCCCGGTCGGCACCCTGGCCGACGCCGCCGACGTGCTGATGCCGCTGCCGACCAACGTCGATCTCGACGCCTACCGGCTGGTGGACGTCTCGGCGGAGGAGTACGACAACGATCCGACGCACTCCGGGCAGAGCCTGCTGCGCGGCACCCTGTCCGGCTGACACCGTTGACGGCGGTGGCCGGGACCAGTTGGTCCCGGCCACCGCCGTCGACGGATCACGTCACTTGCGCTTGCGGATCTCCTCGGCTGCCTGCGGGACCACCTTGTTCAGGTCACCCACCACACCGAAGTCGGCGAGCTCGAAGATCGGCGCCTCGCCGTCCTTGTTGACCGCCACGATGGTCTTCGCGGTCTGCATGCCGGCCCGGTGCTGGATCGCCCCGGAGATACCCAGCGCCACGTACAGCTGCGGGGAGACGGTCTTGCCGGTCTGCCCCACCTGGAACTGGTGCGGGTAGAACCCGGAGTCGACCGCGGCCCGGGAGGCGCCGACCGCGCCGCCGAGCAGGTCGGCGAGCTCCTCGACCAGTTTGAAGTTGTCGCCGCTGCCGACACCGCGCCCACCGGAGACGACCACCGAAGCCTCGGTGAGCTCCGGCCGGGAGCCGGACTGCTCGGCGACCCGCTCGACCACCTTGGCCAGCTTGTCGGAGTCGGTGACCTGCACCTGCAGCTGCTCCACCTGCGGGGTGGCCGGGGCCGGCTCGGGCGCCACCGAGTTGGGTCGCAGCGTCACCAGCGGCAGGCCCCGGGTGACCCGGGAGGTGACGATGGTGGCGCCGGCGAACGCGATCTGGGTCGCGGTGCCGTCGGCGGCCAAGTCGACCACGTCGGTCAGCAGGCCGTTGTCCAGCCGTACGGCGAGCCGCCCGGCGATCTCCTTGCCTTCCTGGGATGAGGCGAGCAGCACCGCGCCGGGCTGCACCCGGCCGATCAGCTCGGCCAGCACGGTCACCTTCGGAGCGACGAGGTAGCCGTCGATCTCCTCGCTCTCGGCGGCGTACACCTTGCTGGCGCCGTACTCACCGAGCTTTTCGCTCATCGCGGCGGCCGCGCCGGGCCCGCCGAGCACCACCGCGGACACCTCGCCGCCCAGTTTGCGGGCCAGGGTCAGCAGTTCCAGGGTGACCTTCTTGACGCCGAACTCACCGGTGGCCTCGACGACAACGAGAACCTCAGCCATGTCAACCTCCCCGCTCACACGAACTTCTCGGACGCCAGGAACTCGACCAGCTGTACGCCGGCCTCGCCGTCGTCGACGACCTTCTGCCCCGCCGACCGTGGCGGGCGCTTGCGGTGCTCGACGACCTCACTGGTCGCCCCGTCGAAGCCGACCTCGCTGGCGGCGACGCCCAGATCGGCCAGGGACAGGCTCTGTACCGGCTTCTTCTTGGCCGCCATGATCCCCTTGAACGAGGGGTAGCGCGGCTCGTTGATGGTGTCCCACACCGAGACCACCGCCGGGGTGGTGGCGCTTACCACCTCGTAGCCTTCTTCGTTCTGCCGTTCGACGGTGAGCGTGTCGCCGTCGACGGTCAGCTTGCGGGCGCCGGTCAGGGCGGCGATGCCGAGCCGCTCGGCGAGCATGTGCGGCATCACCTGTACCCGCCCGTCGGTGGACTCCGCGCCGCAGAGGATCAGATCCGCCCCAAGGGTGCCGAGGGCTGCGGCGAGAACCTTGGAGGTGGCGACCGCGCAGGAGCCGTGCAGGGCGTCG
This sequence comes from Solwaraspora sp. WMMD792, assembly GCF_029626105.1. Taxonomy (NCBI): domain Bacteria; kingdom Bacillati; phylum Actinomycetota; class Actinomycetes; order Micromonosporales; family Micromonosporaceae; genus Solwaraspora; species Solwaraspora sp. WMMD792. The sequence goes on along the minus strand of NZ_JARUBH010000009.1, from coordinate 624,425 downwards.
TCGACGACGTGCACCGCCTTGTCCGGCCCCATCGACAGCGCCTTGCGGATCGACTCGGCCGCGCGGTCCGGGCCCATGGTGAGGATGGTCACCTCACCGCCGTTGGCCTCCCGCAGCCGCAGCGCCTCCTCGATCGCGTACTCGTCCATCTCATTGATCACGTTGTTGGCCGACCCGCGGTCGACGGTGTTGTCGTCACCGCGCAGGGCGCGTTCCGCGCCGGAATCGGGCACCTGCTTGACGAGTACGACGATGTTCATCGCGCTTCGACACCCCTCCTGTAGGTGGTGCTGCTCTACCACTCTCGGCGCAGCCTGCCGCTTTCCTTAACGATCGGTCAACCGAGCACCGCTGTGGAATGCCCCACCCACTATGTTACCCGCAAGTAGCCAAGGGCCAAACGGCCCCGCCGACAGGCCGACCGGACCGAACGACTGCCCTGGTCAGCAGGGGTGACGGATCGGTCAGGGGGATGGAGCGGTCAGGAGGGAGTAGCCAGCGCCTGCCTGATCTTGGAGATCATCGCCGTCTCCGCCGGGTCGACCCCGGACGCGGCCCGCGCCACCCGGTCGACCGCCTCGGTCACCGCCGACCGGTAGTGCTCCAGATCGTGCGGGGCCTTCGCGGTGAGCACCGCCACCGACTGCCGCAGCGCCGGCAGCACCAGTTGCTCCACCGCCTCCGGGGTGTCCCGTGCCAACTTGGGCAACTCGCCGCTGGTCAGCACGTCGTTCACCAGACCCGACGTCCCAGCGAACACGTCCGAGGCGGCGAAGCTCTCCCGGACCATCGACACCAGCCCCGGGTCCGCAGCCGACACCAGGTAGACGGCGCCGAAAGCGCCGGTCTTCAGCGTGCTGCGCTCGTCATCGGTCAGCTCGGCCACAGACAGTGAGTCTAGCCGGCGATAATGATCCACGTGTGGAGTGCGCTGCGCCGGTGGTTCGATCCTCAGGAGCTGCGCCGGGTCGGCACCGCGCCCGACTACCGGTTCTCGCTGGCGAACGAGCGGACCTTCCTGGCCTGGATCCGGACCGCCCTGGCGTTGGTCGCCGGCGGGCTGGCCATCGCGCAGTTCCTGCCTGAGCTGTCCGTGGTCCACCTGCGGGAAGGGCTGGCGGTGACCCTGCTGCTGCTCGGCGGGACCGTCGCGCTGCGGGCGGTCGACCACTGGGCCCGTACCGAGCGGGCCATGCGACTGGGCACCGACCTACCGGCGTCCCGGTTTCCGGCGTTCCTCGCGATCTGTGTCGGTGTCGGTGCCACCGCGTTGACCATCGTCGTACTGGTCGAGGCGGCCAGTGGCTGATCCCGACCCGCCGGCCGACCAGCACGGCCCACCGGCCCGCGATCCAGGGCTGCAGCCGGAACGGACCCGGCTGGCCTGGCGGCGGTCGGCTCTGGCCCTCACCCTGGTGGTGGCGCTGACCATGCGGCTGGCAGTAGAGCGGGGTGGGGCCGCCATGCTCCTCGGGCTGTTCGCGGTGGTCGGTTGGGCCGGGCTGATCGGCTACGCCTACCGGCACGCCAGTGGCCCACGACGTCCGGCAGCCGGACAGATCAGCGCGGAGGTGCCCCTGCTGGGGCTGGTCACCGCCGGTTACGCGGTGCTCGGCGCCATCCTGATCCTCAGCTGACTAGGCTGAGCCCGCCGGGCGGGGCATCATTGCGGGATGGCCCGCGTGTTCATCCTGCTCTTCATGCTCCACGTCGTGCTCATGGCGGTGGCGCTGATCAGCTGCCTCTCAGCGGAGAAAGGTGACGTCCGCGCCCTGCCGCGCCTGCTCTGGGTGCCGGTCATCATCGTCATCCCCCTCCTCGGGCCGGCCGCCTGGTTCCTCAGCCGCCGGCCCGGCTTCGGCAGCCCGTCACCGCTCGGCGGCGTCCCCCGACCGACCGGCACCCCGCCACCGCGCAACCGCCCGGCGGCCCCCGACGACGATCCCGAGTTCCTGCGCGCGCTCGACGCTGAGAAGTCGAAGCAGGATCGCGAGCTCTTCGAACGGTGGGAGGAGGATCTGCGCCGCCGGGAGGACGACCTGCGCCGCCGGGACGCCGCAGACCCCCGGGAGGACCGCCGGCCCGAGTCAGGTGCCTGACTCGGGCGACCCGAGCGGCCCGCCCGGAGAATGGTCAGGTCAGACCCGACGCTTGAACCGGGCGAGTGCCAGCGGCGCGAACACCGCCGCGATGCCGGCTGCCCAGAGCAGCGAGTAGCCGACCGGGCCGGCGGCGGGCGCGCCACTGAGCAGGCCACGCAGGCCGTCGGCGAGGATCGTCACCGGGTTGACCTCGACCCAGGCCTGAAGCCAGCCCGGCATGGTCTCGGTCGGCACGAATGCGTTACTGGTGAAGGTCAGCGGAAAGATCACCATGAAGCCGAAGATCTGCACCTTCTCCGGCTCGCTGACCATCACCCCGACCAGCACCGAGATCCACGACGCGGCCAGTGTGAAGGCCAGAATCAGCGCGAACGCGCCGAGCAGGCCGACCGGACCACCCTCGACCCGGTAGCCGAGGATCATCCCGACACCCAGCAGCAGCAGCACCGACCAAGCCTGCTTGACGGTGTCGGCCAGAATGCGCCCGGCCAGCGGCGCCCACCGGGCGATCGGCAACGACCGCAACCGGTCGAACACCCCTTTGGTGAGGTCGGTGTTCAGCCCGAACCCTGTGGTCATCGTCGCGAAAAGGGCGTTCTGCACGATGATTCCCGGCAACGCGAAGGTCAGATAGTCCCCCGGCGTGCCGGCGATCGCACCGCCGAACACATAGGTGAACAGCAGCAGGAACATCAGCGGTTGGACGCTGAGATCGAGCAGTTCCAACGGGTTGTGCTTGATCTGCACCAGGCTCCGCCAGGCCAGGGTGCCGGTGTGCCGCAGCCCGGCCACCGGACTGACCCACTGGTGCCGCCCGGGCAGTTCGGGCGTGGTGACGGTGGTGGCGGTCAACGGATTCCCTCCATGGTGGCGGCGGTCGGCTGTGCTCCCGTACCGGCCGGCCCGGTCGCCGGTGTCGGCCGCTCGCCGGTGCCGGCCTCCGAACCGCCGGTACCCGCCGCAGAACCGGTGCCGGCCGCCGAGCCGCCGGAGCCCGGATCGGCCCGGTGGCCGGTGAGCGACAGGAAGACCTCATCCAGGCTGGAGCTGCGCAACGCCAGCTCACCGACCTTCACCCCGGACTCGTCAAGCCGGCGGACCACCGCCGGCAGCAGGTCCGCATCGGCGGTGCTCACCGTCACCGTGGTCTGGGCCAACGACGGCTCGTTGCCAGACAGGTCCCGCAGCGTGGTCAGCACCGTCGGCAACTGTTTCGGATCGGTCGGGCGCACCGCGAGGACCTGGGCACCGGTCTTGGCCTTCAGCTCCTCCGGCGTACCGCCGGCGATCACCCGCCCGTGGTCGACCACGGCCAACTCGTCGGCCAGCTGGTCGGCCTCCTCCAGGTACTGGGTGGTGAGCAGCACCGTCACACCACCGGCGACCAGCCCACGGACCAGCTCCCACAGCTCGTTGCGGCTGCGCGGGTCCAGCCCGGTGGTGGGTTCGTCGAGGAACAGCACCTGGGGCCGTCCCACCAGGCTGGCGGCCAGGTCGAGGCGGCGGCGCATACCGCCCGAGTAGGTCTTCGCCGCGCGGTCGGCGGCGTCGGTGAGCTGGAACTCGGCCAGCAGTTGCCGGGCACGGGAACGCGCGTCACGCCGCGACGACCCCAGCAACCGACCGATCATGATCAGGTTTTCCACGCCGGTCAGCGTCTCGTCGACCGAGGCGTACTGCCCGGTCAGGCCGATCGACCGGCGGACCTGGTGAGCCTGGCCGACCACGTCGAAGCCCTGCACCCGGGCGTGCCCGGCGTCCGGCCGCAACAGGGTGGCGAGCACCCGGACCGCGGTGGTCTTGCCGGCCCCGTTCGGCCCGAGCAGCCCGAACACGGTGCCGGTACGGACCGCGAGATCCACCCCGGCCAACGCGGTCGTCGAGCCGAACCGCTTGACCAGGCCCTCGGCCCAGATCGCGTGCGACATCCTCACTCCTGTCGTTTGTCTGCAGACCCACAATGAACGACAGGACCGACATTCCGCCAAGCATTTGCCGACCAGATCGGGTCGGCGATCCGTCAGAGCCAGGTCCGACCAGCGCTCAGGCCAGGTTCGACCAGCGCTCAGGCCAGGTCCGACCAGCGCTCAGGCCAGGTTCGACGAGCGCGGATAGGCGTCGTCCGGGTCGGTCAACACATTGACCAGGTACGGCACCCCGGCGTCGAAGGCCCGACGCAGCGCCGGACCGATGTCGCCGGCCTTGGTGACCGTCTCCCCCGCGCCGCCCAGCGCCCCGACGATCTCGTCGTAGCGCAGCCCCGGCTGCAGATCGGCGGCGACGTCGTAGCCGTACATGGCGCGCATCGGGTGCTTCTCCAACCCCCAGATTCCGTTGTTGCCGACCACGATCACGACCGGCAGCTTCTGCCGGGCCAGCGACTCGACGTCCATCAGCGAGAAGCCGGCCGCGCCGTCGCCCATCAGCACGCAGACCTGCCGGTCCGGGTAGGTGAGCCGGGCACCCATCGCGTAGCCCATGCCGGTGCCGAGGCAGCCGTACGGGCCGGGATCGAGCCAACTGCCGGGCACCGACGGCTCCAGGTAGCGGCCGGCGTACGAGACGAAGTCACCGCCGTCGCCGATGGTGACGGCATCCGGGTCGAGCACCGCCCGCAGTTCGCCGTAGATCCGCGACGGGCGGATCGGGTCGGACTCGGCGGCGAGCTCCGCCGCGTCCCGCGCCCTGGCCTGCTCCTCGGCGGCGCGCAGGTCGGCCAGCCAGCCGGTGTGGTCGGCCCGGTCGCCGGAGTGGTCAGCGAACGCGGACAGGATCAGCCGCAGGTCACCGGCGGGCGAAACGGCCGGCTGTACGTGGGTCGCCCGCTGGCTCGGCGCGTCGACGACGTGCACCACCTGGGCGGCGCCGAAGTCACCGAAGCTGAGCCGGAAGTCCAGCGGGGTGCCGACCACCACCACCACGTCGGCCCGACCGAACGCGACCCGCCGCGCCTTCGCGAAGGCCAGCGGGTGCCCCGGCGGCAGCGATCCACGCCCCATGCCGTTGGTGAAGACCGGCACCTGCAGCGCCTCGGCGGCCTCCCGCAACGCGGCGACGGCGTCCCCGGCGTACACGTCGGAGCCGGCGACGATCACCGGACGGTCGGCGGCGGCGATCAGCCGGGCCGCGCGGGCGACCTCGTCCGGGTCGGGCTCGACCACCGGCACCGCGTCGGCGGTCGGCGCGGTCACCTCGGCGGTCGAGAAGACAACCTCCAGCGGCAGGTCGAGGAAGGCGGGGCCGCGGTGCGGGGTGAGCGCGGCGGACAGCGCGGCACCGACCGCGGCCGGTACGTCGTCGGTCGCGGCGACCGTGGCGGCGTGCTTGGTGACCGGGGCGACCAGCGGTACGTGGTCGATCTCCTGCAGGCTGCCCGACCCCCAGCGGAACGCCGGTGCCCGGCCGCCGAGCACCAGCACCGGCGCGGCGTTGAAGAAGGCGCTGGTCAGACCGGAAATGCCGTTGGTGACGCCGGGGCCGGCGGTGAGTGCGGCCAGCCCGGGACGACGCTGCAGTTTCGCCACCGCCTCGGCGGCGAAGACGGCGGTCTGCTCGTGCCGTACGTCGTAGATCGGGAAGTCGGCGGCGTGTGCGGCGTCGTAGAGCGGGAAGATGTGGCCGCCGGAGAGGGTGAACAGCTCGCGTACGCCGTACGCCTGGGCGGCGGCCAGCGCCAACGTCCCGCCGTGTCCCTCGATCCGCTCCGCCATCGCCGATGCCTCCCGTCGCCCCGGGCCCGCCCGGCCGGCGCGCCCCCGAGCAGGTTACCGCCCAGTCACTTCGTTCGGCATCCACCTGCGACCGGCACCGCCGGCACCGAGCCGGTTCAGGGGCCGGCCGAAGGGCCGGCGGAGGGGCCGGCCGAGGGCCGATACGGGCTAGCGACCGGTGAAGTCAGGCTTACGCTTGGCGACGAACGCCGCCATCCCCTCGGTGCGGTCGTCGGTGGCGAACAGGCCGGCGAACAGTTGACTCTCCCAGGCCAGGCCGGAGGCGAGGTCCATCTCCAGACCCCCGTCGATGGCCAACTTGGCCGCCTTGACCGCCTGGGCCGGGCCGGTCACGAACGGCCGGACCATGTCGAGTGCCGCCGCGTACACCTGGTCGGCCGGGACGACGCGGTCGGCCAGGCCGATCCGCTCGGCCTCGGCGGCGTCGACCATCCGTCCGGACAGGATGATGTCCTTGGCGCGCGCCGGGCCGACCAGCCGGGCCAGTCGCTGGGTGCCGCCGGCACCGGGGATGACCCCCAGTTTGATCTCCGGCTGGCCGAGTTTGGCGTCCTCGGCGACCACCCGCCAGTCGCAGGCCAGGGCCAGCTCGCAGCCGCCGCCGAGGGCGTAGCCGGTGATCGCGGCGACCACCGGTTTCGGGATCCGGGCGACCGCGTCGAAGGCGCTGGACAGCTGCGCCGCGCGTGCCGCCATGTCCACGTACGACATGTCGGCCATCTCTTTGATGTCGGCGCCGGCTGCGAAGACCTTCTCTCCGCCGTAGACCACGACGGCCCGGACCCGCTCGTCGTCGGCGACGGTACGCGCGGCGTCGCGCAGCTCCTCCTGCACCGCCGCGTTCAGCGCGTTCATCGGCGGCCGGGCCAGCCGAATCGTGGCCACCCCCTGCTCGACCTCGACCAGCACCAGCTCCGGCACGGCGGACCTCCCCATCGACGTCGCGTTCTGGGACAGCCTACGGCGAACGCCGGAGAGTGGGTAACGTGATCCACAACGTGAGGGGGGCAGACGGATGATCACCTACTACGATGACAAATCCGTACGGATCACCTCCACCGAGATCCGGGTGGACCAGCACCGACATCCGCTCACCCAGGTGCACCGGATCTGGCAGCGGCGGGGTGCCCGCTCGTGGAGTGCCCTGGCCGGCCGGGGCATGGTCGGCGTCGCTTTCCTGGCCCCGGTGGCGACCGCGATCATCGGGCTGGCAACCGCGCTGACCATCAACGCCTCGCCGACCGTCACCATCGCGCTGATCGGTGGATCGATCCTGGTCGGGCTGGTCATCATCCCGATCGCGGACCTGCTGCTCGGGCTGCTCGACGACTCCTACGACCGGGGCGCGCACCTGCTCGAACTCTGGGCCGAGGTACGGGGCGCCCCGGTGCTACTGGTGTCCGACCGGGACGCGCTGCGGGTGGGACGCATCCACCGCGCGCTACGCCGTGCGGTCGAGGCCGCGCTGGCATCGCAAGCGCCCGTCCCGGCCCGAGCAACACCGGGCCGAACCGCTCCGGCCCGAGCCATAACGGCCCGAGCCACACCGGGCCCAGCCACACCGGGCCGACCGGCGCTGCCCCGGCCCGCGCCGGGTTCCGCCGACCGGCGCGCCAGCGGTGGTGGCCGGCGCGCCGCACAATAGGGAGATGCCACTCCCGCTGCCGTCCCCGGCGAGTCTTGTCGCACTTACCAGATCCACCGTCGGGCAGGTCGCCGGTGCGGTGACCGGCGCGGCCGGGCGGGCCACTGGCCAGGCCGGTGAGGTGGCGACCCGGATGGGCCGACTCACCTCCGAGTACGCCGCCGTGCCGTCGCGCGCGTTCGCCGTACTGGATGAGATCGAGGCTCTGGTGCAACGGGTCGGCACGGTGGTCGACCGGGTCGAGATGCTGCTCGACCGCAGCGAACGGGTGGTCGCGGAGGCGGAGGAGGCGACCCTACGGGTGGAGACGATCGCCACGGCGGCGACCGACGCGGTGGCGGCCGCGACCCGGGTGGCGGCCGCCGCGCAGACGCTGCTCACCGACGCCGACCGGGTGGCGGTGGGGGCCAGTCGGGTGGTGGGGCGCAGCGAGGAGATCGCCGAGCGGTCGGCCGAGCTTATCGGCGAGTACGAGCCGGCGCTGCGCCGTGGCGCTCCGATGGCCCGGCACTTCGTCGAGCAGTTGAGCGAGGATGAGGTGGACGCGGCGGTGCGGCTGGTCGACGAGCTGCCCCGGCTGACCCAGCATCTCAAGGCCGACGTGCTACCGATCCTGGCCACCCTGGACCGGGTCGGGCCGGACATCCACGACCTGCTGGAGGTGACCCGGGACCTGAAGTTGGCGGTGGCCGGCATCCCGGGTCTGCGGATGTTGCGCCGCCGGGGCGCGGACCGGCTCGGTGCGGACGAGGCCCCGCCACCGGGCGAGTGAGCGCTAGGACGCCTGACGGACGGGTATCTCGGCCAGCCAGACGTCGGCCAGGTCGCCGAGGGGGACGTCGAGGGCCTGGCTGAGCCGGACGACGGTGCCGAACGCCGGCGCCGGAAGCCGGCCCGCTTCGATCTTGCGCAGTGTCTCGGGGGAGATGCCGGCCGCCAGCGCCACCTCGACGAGGCTGCGGCCGGCCCGGGCGACCCGCAAAGCGGCACCGAGTCGCTGGCCTGCGGCGATCTGTTCGGCGGTGAGCGGTTGGCGGACCATGTCCAGCAGGATAGCTCTCCGGAGCGCCCTCGGACCGGCGTGGTATAAAAATACCGCAGAGGGAGAGGGAGGCTGTCGTGATCGAGCTCAAGTCCGCCCAGGAGATCGACCGGATGGCGGTGACCGGGCAGTTTGTCGGCGAACTGCTCGCCGAACTGAGCGGTGTCGCCGCGGTCGGCGTCAACCTGATGGACATCGAGCACCACGCCCGGCGGCGGATCGCCGAACGCGGCGCCGAGTCCTGCTACTGGGACTATGCCCCGTCGTTCGGCCGCGGTCCGTTCCGCAACGTACTGTGCCTGTCGGTCAACGACGCGGTTCTGCACGGCCTCCCGCACGACTACGTACTGCGCGACGGCGACCTGCTCAGCATCGACATGGCGGTCGGCATCGACGGCTGGGTGGCCGACTCCGCGGTCTCCGTCATCGTCGGCACCCCCGATCCGGCCGATCTGCGGCTGATCGAGGCCACCGAGGTCGCCCTCGCGGCGGCGATCGCCGCCGCCCAGCCCGGCGGGCGCCTCGGCGACGTCTGCGCCGCGATCGGCGAGGTCGCCGGTTCGTACGGCTACAGCGTCAACGGCGAGTTCGGCGGTCACGGCATCGGCCGCACGATGCACGAGGACCCGCATGTCGCCAACACCGGCCGTGCCGGCCGTGGGATGCGGCTCGATCCCGGCCTGACCATCGCGATCGAACCCTGGTTCTGTCACTCCACCAACAAGATCAGGTACGACGAGGACGGCTGGACGATCCGTTCCGCCGACGGCTCCCGTACCGCCCACTCCGAACACACGGTCGCCATCACACCGTCCGGGCCCCGAGTCCTGACCGGCCGCCCGACACCCTGAACCCGGAAAGCAACACGAGTAGCTTATATAAGATATTGCTGATACTGTGCCCACCGGTCGGACCTTCCGACCGGTGGACACACACGTCTATGGAGCGACGATGATCGACATTGACGAGCAGATCAGCACCGTCGAACGACGGATCGGCAGTCGGGTCCTCGATGCGGGCACCGCCCGGGTGCAGACCATCTCCCGCACCTACGCGGCAAGCGTCGACGAACTCTGGGACGCCTGCACCAGCGCCGAACGCCTCCCCCGCTGGTTCCTGCCGGTCTCCGGCGAGCTCCGACTGCACGGCCGCTACCAGCTCGAAGGCAACGCCGGGGGTGTGGTGCAGCGCTGCGACCCGCCGAAGAGCTTCGCCGCCACCTGGGAGTTCGGCGGCGAGGTGAGCTGGATCGAGGTACGGCTGAGCCCGCTGTCCGACGGAACGACCCGGTTCGAGCTGGAGCACGTGGCGCACGTCGACGACGAACGGTGGGCACAGTTCGGGCCCGGCGCCACCGGTGTGGGCTGGGACCTGGCCCTGATCGGGCTCACCCTGCACCTGGCGGCCCCGCAACAGCCGGTCGACCCCCAGGCGGTCGAGGCGTGGAGCACGTCGGCCGAGGGGCGAGAGTTCATCACCCGCAGCAGCGACCAGTGGCGTGCGGCGAGCGTCGCCGCCGGCACCGATCCGACCGAGGCGGGCGAGGCTGCGGAGCGGACGACCGCCTTCTACACCGGCACGGCCTGACCGCCCCGGCGCCGCCACTGACACGGACTCGGGCATGTACGGGGCGCCAGCAGGTGCCGTCGACCACCCGCCCGACACCCGGACGGGACCGCTGGCCGGCCGGGTCAGGCGTGGACCAGGCCTGGGCGACGCAGATCCTCGACGTCGACGACCTCCCGGCCCAGCGGCCAGAACGCCGCCGGCACCAACTTGAAGTTGGCGATCCCGAACGGGATGCCGATGATCGTCAGACAGAGCGTCACGCCGGTGACGATGTGGGTGAGCGCCAGCCACCAGCCGGCCAGCACCACCCAGAGGATGTTCGCCAGCCCGGAGCCGATCCCCGCCCCCGGCTTCGCGACCAGCGTCCGACCGAACGGCCAGAGGGAGTAGTAGGCCAACCGCAGCGACGCCACTCCGAACGGGATCGTGACGATCAGTACGAAGCAGACGAGCGCTGCCACCGCGTACCCGAGGCCGAGCACGATGCCGCCGCCGAAGATGAGCCAGAGCAGGTTGAGAATGACTCGCATGTCTCGATGATCCCGCATCCGCGCCACCCGGCACCGGCGTTTCGCGGGTAGTCAGCCGGCCAGGGCGTCGATCAGCCGGCCAGAGCGTCGATCTCGGCGCGCTGCGGCAACGACACCGAGGCCCCCAGGCGGCGTACGCAGGCCGCACCGGCCGCCGACGCCCACCGGACCGCGGACACCAGGTCCCGTCCCTCGCCCCAGGCGACCGCGAGCGCGCCGGTGAACGCGTCACCGGCGGCGGTGGAGTCCACCGTCTCGACTGGAAAGGCCGGCACGTGATGCACCGTACCGTCGCGGTCGGCGAACCAGGCGCCTTCGGCACCCAGGGTGAGCACCGCCCGACGGACCACCGTCAACAGCGCCGCCGGATCCTCCCGCCCGACGCCGACGATCGCCCGCGCCTCGGCCTCGTTGACCACCAGCAGATCCACCGCGTCGAGCAGTTCGGCCGGCAGCTCACGGGCCGGGGCGGCGTTGAGGATCACCCGGGTGCCCGCCTCGCGGGCCGCCGCCGCGGCGGCCAGCACCGTCTCCAGCGGAATCTCCAACTGCGCCACCAGCACGTCGGCGTCCCGCACCGCCGCCAGCTCCGGCTCGGTGAGCCCACGGAACGCCGCGTTGGCGCCCGGGGTGACGACGATCGCGTTCTCACCGGCCGCGTTGACCATCACGATCGCGACGCCGGACGACCCGTACACCACCCGCAGCTGGCTCGTGTCCACCCCGGACCGGGCGATCCGGCCGGTCAGGGTGACGCCGAAGGCGTCCGAGCCGACCGCGCCGAGGAACACGCAGTCGCCACCGGCGCGGGCCGCCGCGATCGCCTGGTTGGCACCCTTGCCGCCGGGCACCGTGACGAAGTCGGTGCCGAGCAGGGTCTCCCCCGGCGACGGCAGTCTCGGCGCGGTCGCCACCAGGTCCATGTTCGCGCTGCCGACCACCGCGATCCGCGGCGCTGTCACGACGTCCTCCGCTCAGGCGGCCCGGGCGGTGTACCGCTGGCCCGCCCGCTCGACGACCAGCGGTACGCCGAACGTCTCCGACAGGTGCTCGCCGGTGATCGTGGCGGCCAGCTCGCCGGCCGCGACGACGGTGCCGCCGCGCAGCAGCAGGGCGTGGGTGAAGCCCGGCGGGATCTCCTCCACGTGGTGGGTGACCAGCATCAACGCCGGGGAATGCGGATCCTGGGCGAGGACCCCGAGCCGGCCGACCAGCTCCTCGCGGGCACCGAGGTCGAGCCCGGCCGCCGGCTCGTCGAGCAGCAGCAGCTCCGGGTCGGTCATCAGCGCCCGGGCGATCTGCACCCGCTTGCGTTCACCTTCGGAGAGGGTCCCGTACTCGCGCTGCGCCAGCCCGGCCACGCCGAACTGGCCGAGCAGCTCCTGCGCCCGACCCACGTCGAGCTCGTCGTAGCGCTCCCGCCACCGGCCTACCACCGACCAGGCGGCGGTCAGCACCACGTCGAGCACCCGCTCGGTGCCGGGGATCCGTTCGGCGAGGGAGGCGGTGGTCAGCCCGATCCGGGTTCGCAGCTCCGCCAGGTCGGTGCGCCCCAGCTGCTCGTCGAGGACCCGGACGGTCCCGGTCGTCGGGTGCAGCCGGCCGGCGGCGAGGCTGAGCAGGGTGGTCTTGCCGGCACCGTTCGGGCCGAGCACCACCCACCGCTGGTCGGGCTGCACCCGCAGGGTGATGTCCTGCAGCAGGGCCGTGCCGGAGCGGGTCACGCCCACTGAGTCGAGCTCGATCACCAGGTCGTCAGCAACGGTAGGCACCGGACCATCCAATCACGCCGTGGGTGGTGCCGCCCCACCTGGCCGCGCCGGGGTGGCCGGCACCACCCGACGGGTGTCCCCGGGGTCAGGCCACGGTGGATCCGAAGACCTCGTCGCGGGCCGCGTCGAGGGCGGTCCGCAGGGCGCCCTGCAGCACCGGCTCCTCGGTCAGCTCGGTGACCACCACCCGGGGCGCGACCAGGGTGATCGCGGCGACCTCGTGCTGCACCCGCTCGGCGAGAGCGCTGCCGCCCGCCTGGCCGACCTCGCCGGTCAGCACGACCAGCGGCGGGTCGAGCACCACGCAGCTGCTGGCGACACCGAGCGCGAGCCGGCGGGCCAGCTCGTCGAGCAACGGCCCGCCCCGGGTGCCGGCGGCGATCGCGGCCCGCACCGCGTCACCCGCGCTGGCCGCCCGGAACCCGTGTTCGCGGGCCACCGCGCGGACCGCGTCGGCGCCGGCGAGCTGCTGGAACGCCGGCTTGGCCCGGCGGGAGACGTCGCGCGGGATCGGCGCACCGGGCACCGGCAGGTAGCCGATCTCGCCGGCCGCGCCGGTGCTGCCGTGGTGCAACCGGCCGCCGAGCATGATCGCCAGGCCGACCCCGACGCCGGCCCAGACCAGCACGAAGTCGGGCACGTCGCGGGCGGCGCCGGCGTGTGCCTCGGCGACGGCGGCGAGGTTGACGTCGTTTTCGAAAACGACGGTGGTGTCCAGGTCCTCGCGCAGCGCGGCGAGCAGGCCGCGGTGCCAGCGCGGCAGGTTGTACGCGAAGGTGATGTCGCCGTTGGCCGGGTCGACCAGGCCGGGGGTGCCCAGCACCACCCGCCGTACGCTGGCCAGCTGGGTCTCGGCGCTGCTGGCGGCCTGCACCACCGCGTTGTGCACCACACCGACCGGGTCGTCGGTGTCCCTGGTGGACTGCTCGACCCGGCCGATCACCGATCCGGTGATGTCGGCGCAGGCGGCCACCACCCGGTCCGGTCCGACGTCGACTCCGACGACGTGCGCGCTGGCCGGCTGTACGGCGTACAGCTGGGCGTTGGGGCCCCGGCCACCGGCCTGTTCGCCGACCCGGGTGACCAGCCCGCGTCCTTCCAGCCGCTCGACCAGCTGCGACGCTGTCACTTTGGACAGTCCGGTCAGCTCGCCGAGTTGGGCCCGGGTGAGTGGTCCGCGGGCGATGAGCAGCTCCAGCGCCGCCCGGTCGTTGAGCGCTCGCAGCAGCCGGGGCGTGCCGGGCAGGCGCGGGGAACCCATGTGGTCGTCCTCTAGCATTTAGGAAAGTTAACTATTATCTTGGCATCCGCAACGGAAGTAGCCGTAGCGTAGTCGCCGGTGACACCCTCGGCGGTCGGACGACCCGGCACTCACCGGCAACGAACAGCGCCTCCCCGGTGCGCCACTCGGACCGCGGAGACGCCACGGAGGGGGAGAACATGCCGAACGACCCGGCGCTGCGGCGGCTGGCGCTGCGCACCCTGCTCGCCGCCTACCCCGGCACCACCGTCCCGCAGTGGGCGATCGACCTGGTCGGCGACGGGCTCGCCGGGCACACCCTGTTCGGCGGCAACGTGGACCGACCCGAACAGCTGCGGGCCGCCACCGACGCGCTGCGGGCCGCCCGGGCCGACGTGCTGATCGCCATCGACGAGGAGGGCGGCGACGTGACCCGGCTGGCGCACGCCACCGGCAGCCCGTACCCCGGCAACGCGGCGCTCGGCGCGGTCGACGACCCGGCGCTGACCCGGCAGGTCTACCGGGCGATCGGCGACGAACTCGCCGCCTGCGGGGCGAACCTCGATCTGGCCCCGACCGTCGATGTGAACACCGCCGACGACAACCCGATCATCGGCACCCGGTCGTTCGGGGCCGATCCGGCGCTGGTCGCCACGCACGCGGTGGCGGCCGTCGCCGGGCTGGCCGACGCCGGGGTCGCCGGCTGCGCCAAGCACTTCCCCGGCCACGGCGCCACGGTCACCGACTCGCACCTCGAACTGCCCACTGTCGACGTACCGATGGCGGTGCTGCGCCGGCGGGACCTGCCGCCGTTCGCCGCCGTGGTCGAAGCCGGCACCCCGGCGATCATGACCGCGCACATCCGGGTCCCGGCGTTGACCGGCGACGCGCCGGCCACCTTCAGCCGGGCCGCGCTGACCGGCCTGCTCCGCGACGAGTACGGCTTCACCGGGGTGATCGTCACCGATGCGCTGGAGATGCGGGGTGCCACCCTGGCCGCCGGTGGGATCGTCCCGGCGGCGGTCGCCGCCCTGGCCGCCGGTGCCGACCTGCTCTGCATCGGCGCCCGGGTGGACCACGCACTTGTCGAACGGGTCGCGGCGGGCATCATCGCCGCGATCGGCGACGGGACGCTGCCGGTCGGCCGGGTCGAACAGGCGGCCGACCGGGTGACCGCGCTGGCCGCCGTGGTCTGGCCGGCGGCGGATGGGACCGCCGGCCCGGCCGACCTGGGGTACACCGCCGCCCGCCGCGCCGTCCGGGTGGAAGGCACCCTCGACGGGCTGGCCGACGCACTGGTGGTGCAGCTGACCGCCGGCTCGACGATCGCCGAGGGCCGGGTGCCGTGGGGCCTCGGACCGCACCTCGGCAACGCCCGGCAACTGCGGGTGGCACCGGCCGAGGTAACCGCCGAGCAGGTCGCGGCGGCCGCCGACGGCCGGCCGTTGGTGCTGGTCGGCCGGCACCTGCACCGGGTGCCCGGCGCCGGTGACCTGGTCGAACGGCTGGCCGCCCGGCACCCGGTCGCGGTGGTGGAGATGGGCTGGCCGTCGGCCTGGCGCCCGGCCGGAGTACGGGCCTTCGTCACCACCTACGGTGCGAGTCACGCCAACGGCCGGGCCGCCGCCGAGGCCCTCGGCCTGGCCGCCTGAGCGGCCAGACCGGACGCGCTGTGCGGGTCAGTAGCGGTAGTGCTCCGGCTTGTACGGGCCGGCCACGTCCACGCCGATGTAGTCCGCCTGGGCCTTGGTCAGCACGGTCAACTTGGCGCCGAACGCGTCCAGGTGCAGCCGGGCCACCTTCTCGTCGAGATGCTTGGGTAGCACGTACACCTGCTTGCCGTACTCGCCGATCTTGGCGTACAGCTCGACCTGGGCGATCACCTGGTTGGAGAAGGACGTCGACATCACGAAGCTCGGGTGACCGGTCGCGTTGCCGAGGTTCAGCAGCCGGCCCTCGGAGAGCACGATCACCGAGTGGCCGTCCGGGAAACGCCACTCGTCGACCTGCGGCTTGACGTTGATCCGCTCGATCCCCGGCACCTTCGCCAGACCGGCCATGTCGATCTCGTTGTCGAAGTGCCCGACGTTGCCGACGATCGCGTTGTGCTTCATCTTCGCCATGTGGTCGGCCAGGATGATGTCCTTGTTGCCGGTGGTGGTGATGAAGATGTCGCCGCGGTCGACGACGTCGTCCAGCGTCACCACGTCGAGGCCGTCCATCGCCGCCTGCAGCGCACAGATCGGGTCGATCTCGGTCACCACGATCCTGGCCCCCTGGCCGCGCAGCGACTCCACGGCGCCCTTGCCGACGTCGCCGTAGCCGCAGATCACCGCGAGCTTGCCGGCGATCATCACGTCGGTGGCCCGGTTGATCCCGTCGACCAGCGAGTGGCGGATGCCGTACTTGTTGTCGAACTTGCTCTTGGTGACCGAGTCGTTGACGTTGATCGCCGGGAAGAGCAGGTTGCCCTCGCGGGCCAACTCGTACAGACGGTTGACCCCGGTGGTGGTCTCCTCGGAGACACCGATGATCGGCTTGGCCATCTCGGTGTACTTGGTCGGGTTCGCGACCAGCGAGCGGCGCAGGGTCTCCAGGATGATGCCGTACTCGACCGAGTCGGTCTCCGCGGTGGAGGGCACCGCGCCGGCCTCCTCGAACTGCTTGCCGAGGTGGATCAGCAGGGTCACGTCGCCGCCGTCGTCGACGATCGAGTCCGGCCCGCTGCCGTCCGGCCAGGTCAGCATCTGCTCGGTGCACCACCAGTACTCGTCGAGCGTCTCACCCTTCCAGGCGTACACCGCGACACCCTGCGGGTTGTCGACCGTGCCGTGCGGGCCGACCACGACCGCCGCGGCGGCCTGGTCCTGGGTGGAGAAGATGTTGCAGGAGACCCAGCGCACGTCGGCCCCGAGCGCGGTCAACGTCTCGATCAGCACCGCCGTCTGCACGGTCATGTGCAGCGATCCGGCGATCTTGCGGCCCTTGAACGGCTGCTGGGCGGCGTACTCACGGCGCAGTGCCATCAGCCCGGGCATCTCGTGCTCGGCGAGCTCGATCTCCTTGCGACCGAAGGTCGCCAGGGACAGGTCGGCGACCTTGAAGTCGCTGACCGACCCGGCGCTGTCGGCGGTCAGAGTGACGGTCACTAGAACTCCTCGGGTCTCAACGGATGCGTCCGTCCTGCCGGACACGGCACGCACGACACCCGTCCACCATACGGCCAGGATTGCGGTTCACCCGACCCGAGGGCTCGACCGCCGTCAGTCGCGCGCGAGCGCGAAACCGACCGTCGGACCGGCACCGCCGCCATAGGCCACCTGGATGAGCAGCGCGGCGACCGGCTCCAGGTAGCGGGCGCTGGACAGCGGGCCGGCGTCAACCGTGTCGAAGCCCAACTGCGTGCCGAGTTCCTGGACGGTCTTCTTGGCGGCCAGGTCGTCGCCGGCGACCGGCACCGACTGCCGGACGCCGCCGAGAACCGGCCGGGCGTGGTTCGGGGCGAGCACCGTGTTGAACGCCTTGACCACGTTGGCCGCCGGGACCATCTCGGCGACCTGCTCGGCGGCGGACGTGTCGTGCCCGACCCGCAGCGACATGTGGTCCGGGCCGAGCGGATTGGTCACGTCGATCACTGTGCTGCCGGCCAACGCGTCGGCGACCGGCCCGGCGAGCGCGTCACCGATCCCGGTGTACGGCACCGCCAGCACGACCAGCTCGGCGTCCGCCGCCTGGGCGGCGTCGCCGGCGGTCACCCCGGTGCCGGTGGTCGCCTCGGCCAGCCGCGGCGAATCCGGGCTGGACGCGGAGATCGTCACCTGGTGACCGACCTCGGTCAGCCGCCGGGCCAGGGCCGAGCCGACGTTGCCGGCGCCGATGATGCCGATGTCCATCATTCTCTCCCTCTCCGACGGGTCGTCACTGTCGATCGGGTACCCGCCGGCCCGGCACGGAAACAGCGCCGTACGGAAACCAGCGCCGCACGGGAACCAGCGAACTCGGGGTAGGTTGTGGCGCCACCTAGATAGCGCTGCTATCTTTCTGGCCGTGGATCAGGAACGGCGGGGCCAGTGGCTGCGCGGGGTGCTCGACCTCTGTGTGCTCGCGGCGCTGCACCGGCACGAGTCGTACGGTTACGAGCTGGCCCAGTCGCTGCAGGCGGCCGGGCTCGGGCCGATCAAGGGCGGCACCCTCTACCCCGTACTGCTCCGGCTGCAACGGACCGGCCTGGTCGACGCCCGATGGCGCGCCGGCACCAGCGGCCCGGCCCGCAAGTACTACCGGCTGACCGAGTCCGGTGCGCAGCGGCTGCGCCAGACCACCGCCGACTGGCGGTCCTTCGCCACCGGTGTCGACACGATCCTGCAGGAGGTGACCACCTCGTGAACCAGCAGACCTGGCTCGCCGCCCTGACCGGCGAGCTGCACCGACACGGCATCGACCGCGAGTTGGCCGGACACGTCGTCGCGGAGGCCGCGGCCCACCTGTACGACAGCGGCGAAGCGCCGTTGGCGGTCTTCGGCACCCCGGCCGACTACGCCACCGACGTGGCGCGCAGCGTCGGTGGGCCGGCTCAGATCCCGCGCCGCGTCCACCCGGGCCCGGTCCGGCTCGACGTGCAGGACGTCACCAAGCGGTACCGCCGACACACCGTACTGGACCGGGTGCGACTCACCGTCCGGGCCGGCGAGATCGCCGCCGTGGTCGGTGCCAACGGCAGCGGCAAGAGCACCCTGCTGCGCATCTGCGCCGGCCTGGCCAGCCCGGACAGCGGCCGGGTCCGGGTGTACGGCACCCTCGGCTACTGCCCGCAGTCCGGCGGCACCGGCGACTTCCTGCACCCGGACGAGCACTTCGCGCTGGTCGGTGCCGGCCGTCGGCTCAGCCGGACACAGTCGCGTACCGCCGGGCGGACGCAGGCCGCGGTCCTGGACTGGGACGCGTCCGCCGCCGTCCAGGCCCGGCACCTGTCCGGCGGCACCCGGCAGAAGCTCAACCTGGTGCTGGCCGGGCTCGGCGACCCGGACCTGCTGCTGCTCGACGAGCCGTACCAGGGCTTCGACCGCGGCACCTACCTGGACTTCTGGCACCAGGTGTGGCGCTGGCGCGATGCCGGCAAGGCGGTCGTGGTCGTCACCCACCTGCTGAACCAGCTCGACCGGGTCGACCTGGTGCTCGACCTGACCGGAACGGAGGCCGGTCGATGAGCCGGGTGCTGACCGTGGCGGAGATGACGTTGCGCGAGACGTCCCGGCGACGCGGCGTACTGGCGATCCTGCTGGTCTTTCCGCTCTGCTTCTATCTGGCCCGTCGGGGCGATTTCGCCGGGCAGTCGATCCGGTTCGTCTGCCTCGGGCTCGGCTGGGCGCTGAGCACGGCGGCGCTGTTTGCCGGCAACGCCAACCGTGATCTGGAGACCCGGCTGCGGCTGACCGGCTACCGGCCAGCGCAGCTGTGGGCCGGCCGACTGCTGGCGCTGTGGGCGGTCGGTGTGCTGCTTTCCGTGCCGTACTTCCTGCTGGTGCTGTTCGACCAGCCCGGTGTACGGCACGGGGCGATCGGCCTGATCATGCTGGTGATGGTCGCCGTGGCGGTGCCGTTCGGGCTGGCGATCAGCGCGGTGCTGCCCCGCGAGCTGGAAGGCACCCTGATCCTGCTGACCATCGTCGGGCTGCAGATGGTGATGGACCCGGCCAGCCCGGCCGCGCGGGCGCTGCCGTTCTGGTTCAGCCGGGAGATCGCCACCTACGCGATCGACCACACCGACAGCGGCTACCTCGACCGAGGGCTGCTGCACGGCGCGGTCGTCGCGGTCACGATGGTCGCCCTGGTCGCGATCGCCACCGGGGTACGGCTACGCCGCCGACCCCACCTACGGTTCGGGTGACGGCTCCGTACCAGGTCAGCGGCCGACCGGGTACACCAGCTCCGGCGACGCGGTGTCCAGCGGTACCGCCGCCGGCGGTACCAGACCGAGCTGCACGCCCTGGCGCGACAGCAACGACTCCAACGTCCAGTCGGCCGCCACCCGGATCCGGTTGCCCGGGATCGACGCCAGGTGGTAGCCCCGGGTCACCGCCTTGGCCAGTGGGCCGGAGATCGGCACGTGCAGCGGGTTCGCCGCCGCCTGCGCGCCGCCGAGGTCGACCACGAACCCCAGGTCCTTGTGCCGGTACGGGCGGAACGAGCCGTGCCCGTACGACGCGGCGACGTTCTGCGCGGCCAGCTTGCCCTGCCGGACGGCGTGCTGGGCGGTCATCGGGGTGACCTCGCCCGGCCGGTTCGGGTCGGGCACCGCGGCGGCGTCACCGCACGCGTACACCTCCGGATGCTGCGGTACGGCGAGGAACTCGTCGACCACCAGCCGGCCCTTCAGGGTGGTCAGTCCCAATTCGTCCACCACCGGGTCGGGGCGCACCCCGACGCACCAGATCAGCGACCGGGTCGGGATGAACTCCCCGTCGGACAGACGCACCCCGTCGCTGGTCGCCTCGCGGACCGAGGTGCCGAACCGGGTCTCGACGCCCCGCGCGTCGAGGACCTTCTGCGCGGTGACCGACATCCGCTCGTCCAGCTCGGGCAGCACCCGGTCGGCCAGGTCGAGCAGCAGCCAGCGCACCTGCTGGCCGGCGAGCCGGGGATGCCGGCGGACCAGCAGGTCGGTGGCGGAGACACAGTGCGCCGCGACCTCCGTACCGGTGTATCCGGCACCGACCACGACGAAGGTGCACCGGGCGGCCCGCTCGGCCGGATCGTCACTCAGGTCGGCGAGTTCGATCTGCCGGGTGAGGTGGTCGCGCAGGTAGAGCGCCTCCGGCAGGGTCCGGAAGCCGTGCGCGTGCTCGTTGACGCCGGGGATCGGCAGCAGCTTGTTGACGCTGCCGATGGAGACGATCAACCGGTCGTAGCTCAACTCGGCCCGGTCGCCCTCGCCGTCGACGTAGCAGATCCGCCGGTCCGGCAGGTCGATCTGGTCGATCTCGCCGAGCACCACCCGCACGCCGGGCAGGGTGTCCGGCAGCGAGACGGTGACCCGGCGCGGCTCCAGCACACCCGAGGCGACCTCGGGCAGCAACGGCACGTACAGGAAGTAGTCGGTCGGGTTGATCAGGACGATCTCGGCGGACCCCCGGGCCAGCCGGGACAGGGTACGGGCAGCCTGGTAGCCGGCGAAGCCGGCACCCGCGATGACGATGCGTGGTCGCTTCATACTGATCTCCGATCGGGGTGGGTGAGAGCGCAAGCAGGTGTCCCCGTGTCTGCCGGACCCGGGCGCCGGGGAGACCGGGCAGACCTGTCGGGGACACCCACCAGAGGGTTTCCGGTGCCGCTCACCGGGCCCGGTGGGCGCGGCGGCGGTCCGGTGGTCAGTTGTTCGGGTCGTCGGTGCTGATGTCGGCCAGCACCGAATCCGGTTCCCACTCGACGGCGAGGTCACCCATGGAGACGACGCCGACCAGCCGGCCGTCGTCGACCACCGGCAGCCGCCGTACCGAGTAGGTCCGCATCAGCTCCGCGGCCGCGACCGCGTCGTCGTACGGCGACACGACCACCACGTCCTCGGTGATGATCTGGCTGAGCTGGGTCATCGACGGATCCATCTCGGATGCCACCGCCCGGACCGTGATGTCCCGGTCGGTCACGATTCCTTGGATATCGCTGCCGTTGGTGACGATGATGTCGCCGATGTCGGCATCCCGCATCTGCCGCGCCGCCGCCGTCAACATGTCACTCGCGTCCATGGTGAACGGCCGGGCTGTCATGAACTCTCCGACGGTCGTCATCGCGCACTCCTCTCGGTGTCGGCGCCGTCTTCGGGGTACCCGGGGTCGGGAGCGGAAAACCAGCGCCCTCCCCCGGTCGGTGGGATCGGCTACGCTCGCAGGTCGAAACGGCCGCGCCGGCACGAGGTGCACGGGCGGGCAGGCCGGGTAGGGAGCACGTCGTGTGGGCACGCCGGGTCAGCTGGCGTAAGCCTCTTTTGCCGGATTCGCGGGTGCCGCACCCGGCCGACCGGTCGTTGCTGCACCGCACCGAACGCTGGCGCGGAATGCCGCTGGCGTTGGCGCTGATCGCGGTCATCACCGTCATCGACGTGCTGACTCAGACAAACGCGGTCGTTCTCGGGTTCCTGTCGCTGGCCCCGCTGCTCGCCGCCGCCGTCGAGAAGACCCGACGGACCGCGCTGGTCACCGCGGTCGCCTGCGTCGTCGCGTTGGTCGCCGGGCTACCCAGCGGCATGTTCGGCAGCCTGGACCATCTGCTGCGCAGCAGTGTCGTCTTCGCGGTCGGCATCGTGTCGATCTACGTGGCCCGGTCCCGGAACCTGCGGGAGGCCCGGCTGCGCCGGATGACCGAGATCGCCGAGGTCGCGCAGCGGGCGGTGCTGCGCGCACCGCCCCCGCAGCTGGGCGATGTCGCCCTGGTCGCCCGGTATCTGTCCGCGTCCGAGGCGGCCAACGTCGGCGGTGACCTGTTCGCCGTCGTGGACAGCCCGTACGGGACCCGGATCATCATCGGGGACGCGTGCGGCAAAGGGCTGCAGGCGGTCCAGATGTCGGCCACCGTGATGGGTGCCTTCCGGCAGTCCGCCTTCGTGCAGCCGGAACTGTCCGCCGTCGCCGCCGATCTGGACCAGGCGGTGTACCGGGACGGGATAGGTACCGGGCAACCGGCGCAATTCGTCACCGCCGCCCTGGTGCAGCTCACCGACGACACGCTGACCGTGATCAACTGTGGCCATCCGGCGCCGGCGCTGCGGACCTCAGCCGGAACGCTGGAGATCCTGGAGCCCGGCGACCGGCACCCGCCGCTGGGGCTGCGCCGCGACGCGCCGGACCCGCTCCGGTTGACCCGGCCGTGGCAGGTCGGAGACCGGCTGCTGCTCTACACCGACGGGTTGGTGGAGGCCCGCAACGGCCGCGGTGAGTTCCTCGCCTCGGACCGGGTGACCGCGTGCCTGGAACTGCCGGACCGGCGGGAGGCGCTGGACCGCGTCGTCACTGAGCTGCAGCGCCACGCCGGCGGCCAGATCAGCGACGACGCCGCGATGCTGCTCGCCGAACGGGTCGCCGCCGACTGACGACGACCCGTTCCGGCGGTGTGACGGCTGATCGGTTGTGTGTCAGCTGGCTCAGGTTGCGGCGGCGATCAGCAGCTCGGCGATCTGCACCGCGTTGAGGGCGGCGCCCTTGCGCAGGTTGTCGTTGGCGCAGAACAGCGCCAGGCCGTGCTCGACGGTCTCGTCGACCCGGATCCGGCCGACGTACGTCGGATCCTGGCCGGCGGCCTGCAGCGGCGTCGGCACGTCGGACAGCGCCACGCCGGGCGCGTCGGCCAGCAGCTCGGCCGCCCGCCGCGGGTCGATCGGTCGGGCGAACCGGGCGTTGATCTGCAGCGAGTGGCCGGTGAACACCGGCACCCGGACACAGGTCCCGCTCACCCGCAGCTCGGGGATGCCGAGAATCTTGCGACTCTCGTTGCGCAGCTTCTGCTCCTCGTCGGTCTCGTCGGAGCCGTCGTCGACGATCGAGCCGGCCAGCGGCAGCACGTTGAACGCGATCGGCGCGGCGAACGACCGGGGCGCCGGGAACTCCACCGCGCCGCCGTCGAAGGTCAGCGACGCCGCCCCCTCGGCGACCTTGCGGACCTGCTCGTCCAGCTCGGCGACACCGGCCAGGCCGGCGCCGGAGACCGCCTGGTAGGTCGCGACGACCAGGCTGACCAGGCCGGCCTCGTCGTGCAGCGGGCGCAGCACCGGCATCGCCGCCATCGTGGTGCAGTTCGGATTAGCGATGATGCCCTTCGGGCGGTCGGCGGCGGCCTGCGGGTTGACCTCGGCGACCACCAGCGGTACGTCCGGATCCATCCGCCAGGCCGACGAGTTGTCGATCACCACGGCACCCGCCGCCGCGACCCGGGGTGCCAGCTCCTTCGAGGTGGCCTTGCCAGCCGAGAAGAGCGCGATGTCCAACCCTCGGTAGTCGGCGGTGGCGGCGTCCTCGACGACGATCTCGCCGCCGCGCCAGGGCAGGGTCCGGCCGGCCGAGCGGGCCGAGGCGAACAACCGCAACTCGTCGACGGGCACCGCCCGCTGCTCCAGTACCTGCCGCATGACGCTACCGACCTGCCCGGTCGCGCCGACAATCCCGATCCTCATATCGCAACCCCGATCCTCATGCTGCGAAGGTTACCGACGGGCCGGGCCGGGACGGAACCGAGTTGTCCGGCGTCACCTTCCGGCCCGTCGGCGTACCCCCGCGCAGTCAGATCAGGTACGCGTGATCAGTTCAGGTGCCGGCGGGCCAGCTGCGGCTGCCGCCACATCGGCCAGAGCAGCGGTCCGCCGTCGGGCAGGTGGAACGGGGCCGTGGCGGTGAGCCGGTAGCCGAGCCGGGCGTACAGGTCGCGGGCTCCGGGGCTGCTGGCCACCACGTAGGCGGCGCTGCCGGCGGTGTCGAAGATGGCGTGCCGGTGGTTCAGCAATGCCGTACCGAGGCCGTAGCCCTGCCGGTCCGGGGCGACCCCGAGGTACGCCAGATAGTGGTGCTCGCCCACCGGGTGTCGTTCGGCGAGGGCGTTGTCCAGCAACCGGAACCGGTACGCGTACTCACCACAGGTGTCGTCGAGCAGCTGCTCGTACTCGACCGGGTTGGGCAGGATCAGGCTGCACGGACGCCACACCGCCACCGCGCTGTAGTCCTCAGTGAGGTAGATACTGCCCTGGCGCAGCCCGTAGTCGATCAGCGCCGGACAGAACCGCTGGTAGACCCGGCGACGGGCGACCGGGTCCGGGATCAGCCAGGACGACTCGGGGGTGTCCAGAAATGCCTCCACCAGTGTCTTGGCCACTTGCGGGGTGTCGGTGTAGGTCGCGTACCGGATCATCACCGACGTGTGGAGCTGGGGCATCAGCGCTCGCCTCTCTGCGGCACATTGCGGACACCCGGGTACAACGGACAACACACCGTCGCGGGTTCGAATGTATTTGCCCGCCTACCGACCGCGAGTCGGTAGGCGGGCAAGTCGCGGTCAGCGCGTGCAGGGTACGCAGTACCGCGCGTGCGGCAGGATCTCCAGCCGTTCCCGGAGGATGTCGCCACCGCATCTGTCGCAGCGGCCGTAGCGGCCAGCGGCGATCCGGTTCAGCGCCTCGACGGTCTGGTCGTAGCCGCGCCGGGCGGCGACGACCAGCGCGGCCCGGGTGTGCGCTTCGCCTGGGTCACCGGTGTCGGCGGTGAGTTCGGTCAGCTGCGCCCGGTGCGTGTCCAACTGCTCGGCCAGTTTCACCCGCACCTGTTCGATCCATTCGTTGCCGCGGGTGCCGTGCAGTTCGGTGCCCATCGGGTCCCCCTCAATAGAAAAAGGGCCGAAGCTGGTCCGCTTCGCCCCTGGTGGCCGTCGTCGTGATGGTGCGACGGCCGTCCGGAGGACCCCGGCCGGTGGGGCGCGGCAGGCCCGGCCGGCCGGCGGCGCGGGGCACGCCGGCACCCGGCACCACGATGCCCGGCACCACGACGTCCCACACCACGGCATCCGGCACCACGACGCCCGGCACGCCGATGCCCACGCCGATCGGAGCCGTGACAGTCACGGCTCCGTCGCGCTGCGCAGGAGTGATCATCCGGCAACCATAGGACGCCCCGACAGGAAAGCCAACACGTTAACTACCTAACCGGACATACCAGACGGGCCGCGCGGACCTGACGGACGCGATCTAGAAGGATCGTGGTCGATATACCGGCCAGATCCTTCTAGATCGCGGGGTGGGCGCGGCCCGGGGGGTGGGTGCCCGGGGGGCGTGGGCTCGGGTGGCTGGCGGTTGCGGGCAGTTGCAAAGGCGAGCTAGTCTGAGATGCAACTAGTCGAGAAGCGACTTACATCCGGCTGCGGACTAGTCAGAGCAGGGAGGTGCGCGATGGGCGGCGCGACCGATCCGGCCGCGAACTGGATCCGGGCCGGACTCGGCTTGGCGATCATGGCCGCGCTCACCGAAGGCGACCGGCACGGATACGCGCTGGCACAGCGGCTGGCCGAGTTCGGGCTCGGCCCGATCCGCGGTGGCGCGCTCTATCCGGTGCTGAACCGGCTGGAGTCCGAATCGGCGGTGCGCTCCGACTGGCTGCCGGGCGAAGGTGGCCCGGGCCGGAAGGTCTACTCGATCACCGAGGCCGGCCGACGACGGCTGGCGGACGAACGCACCCGATGGGCCGAGTTCACCGACGCGTTCGAGTGGCTGCTCACGGCGACCGACAACGGCGACAACGGCGGCGACGGCAGCGAGGACGACCAGCAACACCTGACGCAGGACAGCGGCCGGGGAGGACGACCGACATGACGGAACCAACCGCGACGACGGAACCCTTCGAGCGGTGGGAACTACCCGCCCGGCTCGCGCTGAGCGACCGGGGCGTCGGGTACCACCTGGCGAACCCGATCATCGCCGACGTGCAGGCACACTGCGCGTACACCGGGCAGAGCCCGTACGACGCGTTCGGATCCCCTGAGGAGTTCGCCATGGTCGCGGCGGCGGAGCAGCCGGCGCACCTGCGCGACAATCCGGACCGGGACGGCTACACCCCGGGCGACCACCTGTCCGGCGGTCTGTTCACCCTGGCGCTGGCCGGGGTCGTCGGCTCGCTGTTCTACGCGGCGCTGGAGCGGACCCTCACCCTCTCCGCGACCCCAGCGGCGCTGACCGGGATGGCCTTCCTCGGCCTGGCGGTGTTCGTCGTCCGCGGCGTACCGGGCGCGCTGCGCGCCGCCGGCCGGCCACGGCTGGCCACCGCGTCGTTCGCCCTGGTCGCGCTGCTGGCCGGGCTCGCCGTGACGGCATTCTTCGCGCTGCCCCGCGAGCCGGTGTTCCCCGTCCCGGCTCTCGCGGTCGCTGCGGTGTCACTGCTGGTGCTGCTGTGGCAACTGCGCGGGCCGAAGAAGCCGCGCCAGCCGATCGAGCACACCCCGCCCACCCCGGGTACGGCGGGGCGCGACAACGACGACAGGGACCTGGACGCGTGGTTCCGCCGGCTCACCGGCCTGCTGGTCGGCCGCTACGACCTCACCCCCGCGCGGGCCGGCGAGCTGGCCCGGCAGGCCCGCGACCACCTTGCTGCGGCTCAGGGCACCACCCCGGACAGCGAGTTCGGTCCGGTCGAGGAGTACGCCCGGGAGCTCGCCGACCACGAACCGCAGCGACGCGTACCGTTCTGGCGCACCGCACCCGCCATGCTGATCGGCAGCCTCGCCGGGCTCAGCCTCGCGGTCAGCGCATTCCTGGCCTGGTCCGCTGAGGGCCACTACTGGGCGGCGTACGGCATCGCGCTGCCGGGCGGCCTCGGGTCGGCCTGGTACGCGGGCGTGCACCTGCTCCGCACCCTGCGCCTGCTGCGACGGCGCTGAGCCCGACACCCCGGGCCCGGTGCGGATCAGTCGGCGTCGTGCAGCTCCCCCAGGCCGGAGGCGGTCAGTTCGTCGCGGATCTTGGCCGCATCGCCCTCCACCACCAGGGTCAGCCCTTCGGCCTGCAGGTGGGTGGCGGCGGCGGCGGAGACCTGCTCGACCGTCGCCGACAGCAGCTCGTCGCGCAGCCGGGCGTGGTAGTCGTCGGGCAGCCCGTGCACGACCAGCGTCGCCAGGGCGCTGGCGATCGCCGGCGGGGTCTGCAGCTCGACCGAGAGCTGGCCGGCCCGCCAGGACCGAGCCACCGCCAGCTCCTCCTCGGTCACCCCGTCGGCCTGGGTACGGGACACCTCACCGACCGAGTCGATCAGGGCGGGCGCGGTGACCCCGGTCTGCACACTGGAACTGACCGCGAAACGACCGAACCGGCGGGACATCCCGAAGTCCGACCGGATGCCGTACGTGTAGCCGCGTACCTCGCGGATCAGGTGGTTGAGCCGCGACGTGAAGGCTCCACCGAGGACGGTGCTGGCCAGGGTCATCGGCACGTAGTCGGGGTGGGCCCGGTGCGGGGCCGGATGGCCGAGCCGCAGCGTGGACTGCACCGCGCCGGGCCGGTCGACCAGGATGATCCGCCGATGGTCCCGCAAACTGACCGGCAGCGGTGGTCCGGGCTGTGACGGCGAGCCGGTCGCCCCGGCGAAGGCGGCCACGCCGAGCGCGTCCAGGTCGATCAGGTCCAGATCGCCGGCGACCAGCAGGGTTCCGGGCCGGGTGAACCACGCACGGTGGAAGTCGACGACGTCCGCCACCGTCACCGCCGCCACCGAGTCGGGGTCGCCGCCCATCGGCCGGCCGTGCCGCTGGTCGGCACCGAACAGGTCGGCGCGCAGCGCGGCTTCGGCCCGCGGCCCCGGGTTGGCCCAGTACATCCGCAGCGCGGTCGCCTCGTCGTCGCGGACCCGCTCGACATCGGACGGATCCAGGCGGGGGGTGCGGACCGCCTCGGTGAGCAGTTCGACGGCCGCGCCGAGCCGGTCGGTGCTGACCTGCACGCCGACCCGGAACGAGTCCCAGTCGGCGGAGAGAGACAACTCGGTGCCGAGACCCTCCAGGACCAGGGCGTACGCGGCCGAGTCCCGGGTCTCGGTGCCCTCTTCGAGAGCCTTGGCGAGCACTCCGGCCAGCCCTTCCCGGCCGACCGGTTCCCGGCCGGCGCCGGCGTCCAGCAGCAGGGTCGCCACCGCCAGCCGGTGGCCGGGCAGGTGGGCGGCGACGATCTCGCCGCCGGCCACGCTGCGCCGGACCACGTCCGGGAAACGGTACGGCCGGGCGGCGCCCGGTCCGGGACGCTGCGCGATGATCGTCACTGGTCGCCCTCCGGCAGATAGCTGAGCTGGACCCGATTGTCCGGCCGCAACAGGCGTGCGGCCTCGTCGTTGACCGCCTCGGTGGTGACCGCCTGCCAGCCCGGCAGCCGGTCCCCGGCGCGGGCCGGGTCACCGAACTGGGTGGCGTAGCGGCCGAGGGTGTCGGCCCGGCCCTCGAAGCTGGCGACCTGACGCCACCAGCCCGTGGTGAGCAGCGCCTTGGCCCGGTCGACCTCCGCGTCGGTGACGCCGTCGCGGGCCACCTCGTCGAGCACCTCGATCAGGCCGTCGGCGAGCCGCTCGGCGGTCACCGTCGGCTGGGCGGTCGCGGTGATGATCAGCGGTGCGGGCGCGTGCGCCAGGTCGACACCGTACGCACCCAGGTAGTCGGGCTGCGCGATCCGGGCGCCGTCGGCCAGCCGTTGGTAGAGCCGGCTGCCCCGGCCGCTGCCCAGCACGGTGCCGAGCACGGTCGCCACGTCGTACGCCGGGGTTCCGAACGGGTGGGTGCGGTAGGTGAAGTAGTGCCGGGCGGCCGGTACGTCGGTGGTGACCGTCTCGGTCACCGGGCCGGCCAGTGGCGCCGGCGTACGCCCGTCCGGTGCCGGCGGGATGTCGACCCGCGCGGCGATCCCACCGAAGTACTTGTCGGCCAGGCTGAACACCTCGTCGGCGTCGGTGTCGCCGACCACGGTCAGCACCGCGTTGTTCGGCGCGTAGTACATCTCGTGGAACGCCTGGAAGGTGGCCAGATCGGCGGCGTTGAGGTCGTCCATCGAGCCGATCGTGGCGTGGTGGTACGGGTGCCCCGGCGGGTAGAGCAGCGGCAGCAGCCGTAGCCAGGCGTCGCCGTACGGCACGTTGTCGTAGCGCTGCCGCCGCTCGTTCTTGACCACCTCGCGCTGGTTGTCCAGCGTCTCCTGGGTCAGCGCCGGCACCAGGCCGCCCATCCGGTCGGCTTCCAGCCACAACGCGAGGGCCAGATGCTCGGCGGGGACGGTTTCGAAGTAGTTGGTCCGGTCCGGGTTGGTGGTGGCGTTGAGCGAGCCGCCCGCGCCCTGCACCAACTTCATGTGCTCGGTCTTGGCGACGTTGACCGATCCCTCGAACATCAGGTGCTCGAAAAGATGGGCGAATCCGGTCCGGCCGGAGGGCTCGTGACGCGAGCCCACGTCGTACCAGAGATTGACCGCGACCACCGGCGCGCTGGAGTCGGGGCTGACGACGACCCGCAGGCCGTTGTCCAGCCGGGTGGTCTCGATCGGCCAGGGGTACCCGTTGGGCGACATGCGACCGACGTTATCCGATCGGGGCCCCGGCCGGCCGCACCGGGCCGGCCGGGTGCCGTCGAGGGTTGGCCGTTGCCGTCAATGGCTTGACCGTTGCCGGCAAAGGTCGGCCGGCGCCATCGGGGTCAGCCGGGCGGCTCGCTGCCCGACTGCGGACGCGGCTGCTCGCGCCGGTCGGAGTCGTCCAGGATGGCTGCGGCCTGACGCACCGGGTCGTCGCTGCCGGCCGCCTCCTCCTCCGGCAGCAGGTGACCGGCGCGCGATTCGATCCGCTCCGCCTCGGCTTCGCCGTCGGCTGCCGCCTGACCTGTGGTGGCGGCGCCCGGTGGTGGTGGGCCGGTGAACGGGTCGTCGTCGGTGTCAGTGTTCATGGGCCGAGGGATTACCCGGGCGGCGGCCGAGTCATGCATGTCGCCCTCCACGTAGGTCAGGAGCGGAACGGGCCGCGTACCTCGTAGGTGATGCCGCCGGAGGACGCACCTGAGGTGCCACGCTGCGACGAAAAGTACAGCCGACCGCCGTCCGGGGAGAACGCCGGACCGCAGATCTCCGACGACGACTGGCCGCTGATCCGCAGGAACGGCGCGATCCGCCCGTCCGGGGTGATCAGGCAGATCTCCATGTTGCCGCCGTCCTCGGCGACGTACAGATCACCGCCCGGCGTACCGACGATGTTGTCGACGCCGGTCAGCGGCGGGGTGCCGGAGACCAGCGAGTCGTCGTAGGCCAGATCGATCCGCTGGCCGACCGCGTCGTACGCCCAGACCCGGTTGTCGCCCTTGGTGGTGAACCAGCAGACGCCGTCGGCGTAGTGGCATCCTTCGCCGCCGTTGAACCGTTTCGCGCCGGAGACCTGGAAGCGGGTGGCGATCGGGCCGCCGTCCGGGTCCGGCACCCGGGCCCAGCTGACCGGCCCGCTGGTGCCGCTGCCGGCCACCAGCACCTCCAGGGTGCCGGTGGACAGGTCGCCCCAGGTGTCCGGCCGGAACCGGTAGAAGCAGCCGTTGCTCTCGTCCTCGGTCAGGTAGATCACGCCGCGGACCGGGTCGGCGGCGGCGGCCTCGTGGCAGAACCGGCCCATCGCCGGGCGCCGGACCGCGCCGGTGCCGCCGAGCGGGTACGTCTCGTAGACGTACCCGCGGGCCACCTCCTCGCAGGAGAGCCAGGTGCCCCAGGGCATGGCGCCACCGGCGCAGTTGCGGTTGGTGTCCGCCAGGATCCGGTACGCCGAGACGACGTCGCCGCTGGCGTCGAACCGGATCGCCGAGGCACCGCCGGTACGGGAGATCTCCGAGTTGGAGACGTACACCCAGCCGGTCCCGGCGGCGAAGCAGGCACCGCCGTCCGGCGCGTCGTGCCAGACGTACGAGGTGTCGCCGACCCGCTGCCGGGACCGGGCCACGATCCGGCTGGTGAAGCCGGCGGGTAGCGCGATGCCGTTGGCGTCGGGGCTGCCGGGTGGCCCGTACGGGCCGGCGCCGGGTTGCGCAGGTGCGGCGAAGGCGCCGGTCCAGAGACTGCCGGAGAAGGCGGCGGCACCAGCGCCGACCACCGTGGCACGCAGTACGCTACGACGATCCATCTCGACCTCCATCGATGCTTGTGGCAATCGATGAAGCTAGGTGTCGCTGGTGGCCACGGATGCCGGTCGTGGTTAACAGACGGCGAGAACCGGCCGAAGTCCGGTGGTGGCACCCGACTGCCGGCCCCGGCCGGGGTGGCGCTCAGCGGCTGATCCGGTACAGTGTGCGTCGTGGTGCGCACGTATCGATGGTTTAGGCAGCCGGCCCTGGTGCCGGTGGCTCAGCCTTGACCTGACGTCACCCCACCAGAGCCGGCCAAGGGCAGCGGGCATCGAGCCCCTGCCCTTTCGTATGCCAACGAGCAGCCGGCTCGGCTGGGGGCGCCGGCTCCCCAGGGAGACTGGCGGAAGGAACAGACACCACATGAGCACCTCCATCGGACGCGTCGCCGATCAGCGCATCGACCGGGTCGTCCCGCTCACCACCCCGGCCCTGCTGCACCACGAGCTGCCCCTCGACGACCAGCTCACCGCGCGGGTGCTGGACGGCCGACGAGCCGTCGCCGGCGTGCTCGACGGACAGGACGACCGGCTGCTGGTCGTGGTCGGCCCATGTTCGGTGCACGACCCGGCCGCCGCCCTTGAGTACGCGCACCTGCTCGCCGCGGCCGCCGAACGGCACGCCGACGACCTGTTGATCGTGATGCGGGTGTACTTCGAGAAGCCGCGGTCGACGGTCGGCTGGAAAGGTCTGATCAACGACCCGGGCCTGGACGGCTCCGGGGACGTCAACTCCGGGCTGCGGATCGCCCGCTCGCTACTGCTCGAGGTGCTGCGGGCCGGGCTGCCGGTGGGCTGCGAGTTCCTCGACCCGATCACCCCGCAGTACATCGCCGACGCGGTGGCCTGGGGGGCGATCGGCGCCCGCACCGTCGAGAGCCAGGTCCACCGGCAGCTGTCCTCCGGGCTGTCCATGCCGATCGGCATGAAGAACCGCCCGGACGGCAGCGTCGCCACCGCGGTGGACGCCATCCGGGCCGCCGCCGTGCCGCACGTCTTCCCCGGCATCGACATGTCCGGGACGCCGGCGATCCTGCACACCCGGGGCAACGCCGACTGCCATCTGGTGTTGCGCGGCGGTGCCGGTGAGCCCAACTACGACGCCGAGTCGGTGGCCGCCGCGCTGGACCTGCTGCGGGCCGCCGGACTGCCGCAGCGGCTGGTCATCGACGCCAGCCACGGCAACAGCGGCAAGGACCACCGCCGGCAGCCGCTGGTCGTCGAGGACGTCGCCGGGCAGCTCGGCGCCGGGCAACGGGGCATCGTCGGGGTGATGCTGGAGTCGTTCCTGGTGGCCGGCCGGCAGGATCTGGACCCGACCAGGGAACTGGTGCACGGACAGTCGATCACCGACGCCTGCCTGGGTTGGGACCAGACCGCCCAGGTCCTTGGGCGGCTGGCGAAGGCGGTCGGGGACCGCCGGGCGGCGCTGGCCGCCGCGCAGCGGTAGCCTGCAGCGCTCGGCTGCGGCCAGGCTGCGGAGCCAGGCCGCAGCCGGCGCACCGGCCGGCCTCAGGCGGAGTCAGCGGGTGGCCCGAGCACCCAGGGGCGTCGGGTCAGCGGGTAGTCCGACCCGGGCGTCGGGTCAGCGGGTAGCGCGCCCCGGGGCGTCGGTCGGCCGGTGGCCGGCCACCCGCGCGGCGATCCAGACGAAGAACACCGCCAGCGCGACCTGGATCGCGTGTCGCAGCCAGTCGATCCCGGCGGTCTCGCCGATGCCCAGCCAGGCGGCGATCACCCCGCCGAGCAGGGCGGCGGCGATTCCGACCCCGATGGTCAGCCAGACTGAGATGTTCTGCCGGCCGGGTAGCAGCAGACGTCCCAGAGCGCCGATGATCGCGCCAGCGACGAGCGCCCACAAGATGGTGCCGATCATGAGTCCACCTCCTGGCCCGAGCGTAGGTGCCCGGATCGGACCGAGAGGGCGGAACGCCGACGGTCGGCAGGATGAACCCGGCGGTCCGGTCGGTACGTGGAGCGTCGTTTGCCGTGCCGCGTGCGGGGTAGCAGGCGGAGGTGACCGATGAGACGTCCCGTGCCGAGCTGTACGCACTGCTCGACGACATCTACCTCGGCAAGGAACGGGTGAGCCGGGCCGAGATCGCCCGCCGGGCGGTCGCCGCCGAGCTGCCCGCTCACCTGCTGACCAGGATCAATGCCCTGCCGGAAGGCGAATACGCCCAGGACGAGGCGGAAGAGGTCCTGCATTCATCTACGGAAGGTGCCTGATCACCGATGGACGAGCACCAGAACCGGTCGGCCGCCGCACTCGGCCAGACCCCGGACGGACAGCCACCCGAGGACGACCCGGACTTCGCCGGCGAGCACGACGACACGGCGGTCTCCCACGACATCATCGAAGGGACCGACCGGGACCGGGAGCCGGAGACGCCCCGCGGCTGGTCCGGGATGGAGAAGCCCGGGTTCACCGCCGACTGACGAGCAACCGGCGTTACGGACTGACGGTCAACCGGCGTTACCGGCTGACCGTCAACCGGCGTTGAGGTTGTCGGTGACCGCCCGGACCAGGCTGGTCAGCGTCTCGTCGGCGAGCCGAGTCAGTTGCTCGTGCGGCAGGTCGGAGTCCAGCTCCAGGCGGAGCATTGCACCGCCCGCCTGCACCGGGTACACCTGCACGACAGCCGTCCACGGGCCGCCCGCCGTCGACCACCGGGCCTGCAGGTGGTCGCCGTGGGCTGGTTCCGCCGGCACCTGGCGCAGCGGCCCCGGCAACCAGGCGGCCCTGCGGTCGGGGTCGGTCGCGGTGCCGAACGCCACCTCAGGGGGCGCGGAGACACCGCGTTCGGCGTACGCGGGCACGACTCACTCCCCGTGCCGCAACCGGGCGGCATCGACCTCCCGGCCCGGGTGCCGGGTGAGGTACTCGGTCTCCAGGTCGGCGGTACGGTGCAAATGGTTGGCCAGCGCCGCGTCGGTGCCGTGCCGCAGCGTGTCCAGCCGAGTCCGGTGCAGGCTGCCGATCTCGCGGAGCAGTTCGTCGTCGGCCAGCTCGACCGGGTCGATTCCGGTTTCGTCGACCGTGTCGACCCAGGTCTCGGCGCCCGGTTCGGGCGGGTCCGACCAGGTTCGGGTGGCACCGCCGGGCGGGTGGTCCGGGCGGGGCTCGAAGGGCCGACCGGCCGCAGCCGGGGAGTAGCTGCCGTACCGCGCTGAATCCGTCATCTCCGGCCTCCGGGGAGTCGACGAGGCATTACCGTCGTAGGGTTCCCCGGCCGGTCGGCGGCAAACACCGGGCGCTGGCTTCCGGGCGGCCACGCAGCTGACTACGACGGCTCGTCGGAGAAGCCGACGGCCGGCCGGTACGCTTCCCTGCATGCGGCAGCTGTGGACCCCGGTGTGGATCCTGCGGCACCTGGCGGCGGTGGCGCTGGTGGTGGGCTTCCTCGCGCTCGGCTGGTGGCAGATCAGCCGGGCCGCCGCCGGCAACACGCTGAGCTGGGCGTACGCGGTGGAATGGCCGGTTTTCGCGGCGTTCGTGGTGTTCATCTGGGTCCGCGAGATACGGCAGGCCCACCGGGCGGTGCCCGGCCCGGACAACGGCACGCCAGACAACGGCACGCCGAGGAACGACACACCGGTGAACGCGCCATCGCGGGAGGCGGCGTTCGGCCGACCGGTACGGGTCCGGTCTGCCCCTGGCGTGACCGCCACCCCCGGCCCGGACGACCCGGAGTTGGCCGCCTACAACAACTACCTGGCCTGGCTGAACGCGAACCCGCACGCCAGGGCCGGCGACTACCCGGGCTGACCGGAGAGAGAGAAGGACGGACGACAGTGTCAGGCGCACTCACCCGGTACCGGCTGATCGCGTACGTGGTCGGCGTGGTGCTGATCCTGCTGATGGTGATCGGCATGCCGTTGAAGTACCTGTTCGACCAGGCCATCGTGGTCGAGACGGTCGGGCCGGCGCACGGGTTCCTCTACATGGTCTATCTGGTCGCCGCGTTCGACCTGGCCCGGCGGGCCAACTGGTCGCTCGGCCGGATCCTGGCGATCATGCTGGCCGGGACGGTGCCGTTCGTGTCGTTCTACGCCGAGCGGGTGGTCAGCCGCTGGGCGAGCGAGCAACCGCGTACCGAGCCGGACAAGGTGTTCACCGGCTGACACCGGGCGGGCGGTGACCGGTTGACAGCGCCCCGGCCGGGCCGGCACCGTCGTCGGGCCGACCTGGCCGGGGCGTACGGCCGACGTTGTCGGCGGCCGTGCAGCCGAGCCTCGTGCGGCGTCGGATCAACCCATCGGGTGGCCGCCGGAGCTGGTCGGCGCACCGGACAGCCCGGCGACGAATGCCGACCAGGCGGCTGCCGAGAATTCCAGGTGCACTCCGGGGTCGGTGGAGTTGCGCACCCCGACCGCCGGGCCGATCTCGGCTACCTCGACGCAGGTCGTCGCCTCGCAGCGGCGGCTCTTACGCCACGCCGGACCGGCAGTGCTGATCACAGTCACCCAGACTCCTTAATAAGGATAAATCGGTAAATTTGCCATCAGAGCACGCAGGCAATCGGGCGGACTGTATCAGTCCCCGATCTTGCCGACGCGACTGGGCGACACCGCGAAAACCAGTGGAACCGCCGTCCGGACCATGCGGAGGGGCCGGCCGTCCTTAGCAGACCTGACGGCGGCGGTGTAGCGTGCAACAGGGTGGCAACCAGCCAGGTGGCACTCTGCAAGGCACTCCCCCGGAGCGTTCCCATGCCTGCCCGACACCAGGGCCCGACCATCGGGCGTCGCCGGCTGCGTGCGGCGCTACGCCGGGCACGCGAGGCCGCCGCGCTGACCCAGGACTACGTCGCCGCTCAAATGGACTGGTCGCTGTCGAAGCTGATCCGGATCGAGTCGGGGTCGGTCAGCATCTCGACCAACGACGTCAAGGCCCTGCTGGACCTGTACGGCGTACGCGACCAGCAGCAGGTGCAGGAGCTCGTCGAGCTGGCCCGGGCGGCACGACGGCGCGCCTGGTGGAGCGGCTACAAGGACCGGGTACCGGCCGCCTACGCGGCCTACATCGGCCTGGAGGCGGAGGCGTCGGCACTGCGGTACTTCCAGCCGATCAGCTTCCCCGGCCTACTGCAGACCGAGGAGTACGCCCGCGCCGTGATCCCGGCCGACGGCCCGCACCACGTACCGGCGGCCGAGATCGAAGGGCGGGTGCAGATCCGGCTGGCCCGCCAGCACGAGGTGCTCTTCGGCGCCGATCCGCCGCAGATCGAGGTGGTCATCGACGAGGCGGCGCTGCGCCGGATGACCGGCGGCCCGCGGGTGCTGCGCGAGCAGCTCCAGCATGTGGCGAAGATGTCGGCGGCACCTCATGTCACGGTCCGGGTGCTGCCGTTCACCGCCGGAAGCAACACGGTGCTCGGGCCGTTCGTCATCCTGCACTTCGCCGACCAGGCCGACGCCGACGTGGTGTACGTGGAGAGCGCTCTGGTCGAGGAGGTCATCGACCGGGCCGACGAGGTCCGGCCGTACCAGCATGTCTTCGACCGACTACGGGCAGAATCCCTGTCACCGGCCGACTCGGTGGCGATGCTGCACGACCTCGCCCGTCAACTGGACGGGCGAGACGCGGGCTGATCGACGTCGACCAGCCCGCTGGCGACCGCAGCGACGGTCGGGCCCGCTCACCGCTGGTCGGGCACCCACGGTTCGATGGTGACCGGCTCGGACAGACCGGCCAGCCGGGACATTTCCCGGGCCCGCATCAACGCCCGGCTCACCTGGCCGTACTGGCGTTCGTCGTCGGTGCTGAACAGCAGCAACAGCAGTCCCTGGTGACGGCCCCAGAGTTCGTACGCCCGCGGCCGCAGCCGGTCGCCGAGCCAGGCGACCGCCACCGGCACGAACGCAGCCGCCAGCATGGCGAGGTAGGCCCCCGCACTGACCTCGTCCAGCCCGCGGGTGTAGCCGACGGTCACCGCGACCGCCGTCAGGGTCAGGGCGGTCACCGCGATCACCCGGCCGGTGAGCCGGTCGCGGGCGCCCCGTGCGGTCCGGAGTTCGGTGAGGTCGCGGACGGCGAACCGCCGGCCGGCCACGACGAACCATTCACCGGTCACGCAGATGCCGGGCTGCCGGTAGAAGGTCCGTCCGACACTGGAGCCGGACGGGGCGGGTACCGGGGAACCGCGTCGGGGTGGGGTCTGGCGAGTAGCACGCATAGCTGCCTCCGAAGGGCTCGTGCGGCGCTGACCTTGCGGGTCCATTGTGCAAACAGCAAGCTACTCGATGGAAGGTAGTCATTCTGCCACCTAGCAGAATGACGTACGGCAGGCCGCGTCCTGGATGGCGAATCAGACCTTTTGCGCCTATTTATCCAGATAGCTTACTGACGACAACCGCGCAGACCGACTAATGACGCATTATTCGCAATTGATCAGGCGCTGTCCAATGACGACGTACCGCAGTCGACCGGTCACGCGAAGGCAATAGGAATGTTGCCCAGAGCAGCCAACCGTCACATCCAGTAACTGTCAACGGACCCCAGCCAGTTCCATGCCACGGATCACGATCGCAGCACTTTCCGGGTCGCGACCCTTGCGGCTAAGTTGGACCGGCTGGTCCGGTCGCCAGTCGCCGGGAAGCGGTGACGCCGGTCCAGTGCCGCCGAATCGCCGTACCGAGATTATCCGACGTTACGAACAGTGATCTCACGGTTGCGATCCGGGGACCCATCGGCAACTGGGGTGAATCCGCGGTTCACCGCGGTAGGGCGAACTTCCCGCCCGAATCCGTCAGCTAACCCGGTAGGCGGCGAGGAAGAAGGGTTCTGCGTTCTTGTCAACAGCGCGGATTCTGCTGCGCACCCTGATGCTGGCCGGCGTAAGCCTCGGCCTGGTGGTACCGGCGACCGCCGCGACCGCCCAGCCGACGGTCAGCGAGCTCACGCAGCAGATCGACAAGGAATCCGAAGAGCTGGCCAAGGTCGTCGAGTCGTACAACCGGCTCAGGGAGGAGGCCAAGGCCACCCGGGCGGCGGCCGAGGAGATCGACGCCAAGCTCGGCCCGCTGCAGGCCGAACTCGCGGCGGCGCAGACCGAGGTCGGTCAGATCGCGGTCAACGCGTACAAGACCGGCGGGTTGAGCACCGCGACCGCCCTGCTCGACGGCACCTCCGGCAGCTTCATCCACCGGCTCGGCACCCTCGACCACCTGGCCCGGGACCGGCAGCAGCGGCTCACCGAGTTCACCAGCACCCAGCTGACCTACCTGGCCGAGCAGGAGAAGCTGCAGGCCGCCCTGGAGAAGCAGGACGCCCAGGTCAAGGAGCTCGCCGACCGCAAGAAGAGCATCGAAGCCGACATCGACGAGCTGATGGACAAGCGGGAACGGGCCTACGGTGCCGCGAGCGAGACCGGCTCGTCGTACACCGGGACCGTCCCGTCGGTGTCCGGTGCCGCCGGCTCGGTCGTCGAGTTCGCGTACGGAGCCATCGGCAAGCCGTACGTCTGGGCTGCCAGCGGCCCGAACGGTTACGACTGCTCGGGCCTGACGCTCGCCGCGTGGCGTACCGCCGGCAAGAGTCTGCCGCACAACGCGGCGATGCAGTGGGACGTGGTCGCGAAAATCAACCGTGGCTCACTGCAGCCCGGTGACCTGGTGTTCTACAACGGTCTCGCCCACGTCGGCCTGTACGTGGGCGGCGGCCAGGTGATCCACGCACCCACCTTCGGCCGCACCGTCGAGCTGGCCAGCGTGGACATGATGCCGCCGTACGGCTACGGCCGGGTCCGCTGACCCGGTCGCTCGCCCGACACCGCCGACGGCCCGGCATCCGCTGAGCGCGGATGCCGGGCCGTCGTCAGTTCGTCGGTGGGCGCTGTCAGTTCATCGGCGGATCAGGTCGCCTGCAGCCGATTCGTCAGGCCGCCTGCAGCCCCTCCGCCCGGGCCAGCTCCCGCAGCCGGCCCAGCGCCTGAATCTCCAGCTGACGGATGCGCTCCCGGGACAGTGAGAAGCGCGACGCGACCTCGGTCAACGAGTGCTCCCGCCCGTCCTCCAGGCCGTACCGGGCCCGCATGATGCCGGCGGACCGGTCGTCCAGGTGGTTGAGCAGGCCCTCGATCCGCTGCCGCTCCAACCCGGTGAGCACGATGTCCTCCGGCGACGGTGCGTCGCTGTCGGCCACCAGGTCGCCCAGGTTGGTGTCGCCGTCGTCGCCGACCGGGGTGTCCAGCGACACCGTGTCCTGCGACCACCGCACCAGCTCGTGCACCCGCTCGACCGGCACGCCGAGCGAGGCGGCGATCTGCTCCGGCTCCGGGTCCGAACCGAGCTCACGGGTCAACTGCCGGGCCACGTTGCGCATCCGGTTGACGTCCTCGACCAGGTGCACCGGAAGCCGTACGGTCCGCTCCTGCTGGGCGATCGCCCGGCTGATGGCCTGCCGAATCCACCAGGTCGCGTAGGTGGAGAACTTGAAACCACGCTCGTAGTCGAACTTCTCCACCGCGCGGACCAGACCGGTGTTGCCCTCCTGGATCAGGTCCAGCATCGGCATCCCGGACCGGACGTAGCGGCGGGCGATCGACACCACCAGGCGCAGGTTGGCCCGGATGAACAGGTCCTTGGCCCGTTCACCCTCGACGACCAGCCGCTCCAACTCCTCGCGGCTCACCCCGGCCCGCGGCACGCCCTGCTCCAGCAGGTGCTCCGCGTACAGACCGGCCTCGATCGCCTTGGAGAGGTCGACTTCCCGGGCCGCATCGAGCAGCGGCGTGCGGGAGATCTCATGCAGGTAGACGCCAACGAGGTCCCGCTCCTCGGCGACCTCGTCGGTCCGCAAAGCCATCGTCTTCTCCACGTTGCTCACGGTCCCCTCGTTAACCCCACGTCGTGCCCTGTCACCTGCGATGCGCATCTCCATCAGCCTCTCCCCCGTCACGTCCGCCTCCGATCCGGCGAACCTGATGTGGCAGGCCCCGCCGTATGGCGCCGACACCTGCACAACAGATGAGACGCGTCAGGGATTCCGTCTCGTGAGTCGAAGCTGACACGATTGCCTGAATAATTGCTGTGAACAGGATTGGCGTTTCCTGCCAGGCTCCTCGATCGCCGCGCTGCGTCGGGCCGGCCGACTGCCCGATTCACTGAGGTCGGCGGGGTGTGGCAGGCTCCCAGCACACCACGACACCGGGCAGGGCGCAGCGATTCCCGTCACTACCCCTCCTGCGATCCTCGTCACTGCCCGCCGGTCGGTTGGTCCTGGCCAACGCCGGTTGGTTGGTCCTGGCCAGGAGTACGGCCCGAGCGGGGTGCACGGTTCATCACCTCCCGACAGACACCGGCCTGCGGGTCACGACGCACGCGAATCGTCTGGATCCGGCCGCCACGAGGCGCCGGCTGGACGGCCGTCGTCCGGCCGCCATTCGGTCAGCCGCTGCCGGATCACTGCGGCGACCTGGGCGGCCGTACCCCGGGCGTCGATGACCACGAACCCGGCGGCCTCCGGCAGCGACCCGTATGCGGCCGCGCTGGTCGCCAGGAACTCCAGCGACTCGTGGTCGGTGCCCCGGGCGTCGATCCGCCGGGCCGCTTCGGCGGGCGGCAGCAAGAGTAGGAACGTCACGTCCGGTTGGGGAAACACCCGGTAGGCCAGCCGGGCGAGCCGCTCCCAGCGGCCTGCGCCGTGGGTGCGGATGCTGGCGTACTGGCAGACCGCGTACCGGTCCATCACCGCGATCGCCCGGCGTGAGCCGAGCACCGACCGGGCGATCGCGAGCCAGCGCAGCAACGCCTCGAGGAACATCAGCCCGCCACGGCCGACCATCCGTCGGGCGTCCGGGCGTCCGAGTCGGACCGCGAACCGGTCGAGCCAGCGTCGGCCGCCAGCGTTGCGCCAGTACCGGGCGGGCCGGCCGGCAGTTGTCAGCGCCTCGGCCAGCAGGTGCGCCTGAGTGGTCTTGCCGACCCCGTCGATGCCCACCAACGCGATCCGTCGCAGCCCGGCCGGCGGCGACCAGGCCGGATCGGCGTCCACTGTGCTCCCTGCGGGGTCCGGTGGCGGGCATGGCGGCACGGCTGACGACGTGGACTGTACGGGCGACGGCTGGCGAGGCGCGGGCCGGGACGGTGACGGTGGTGGCGCATGGGTCACTGTGACGAGCACCTTCCCAACGGTAGCGAGCACGTGCACGTCGCCACCCCGTTCACCCCTTGTGACGCGCTGTGCCTGCAGGCACGAACCGGCCGGGAACGGGTAGGCCACCGACGGGCACCGGACGACAGCCAGGAGGTGGGGAGATGACCCGGACATCGGGGCAGTCGACGCGACAGACCGGGCCGGACCGGCTCGACGGCTACACCGAGGCGGCGGTGCAGCGGCTGCTCAGCGAGCACGCCGACATCGCCGAGCAGGGGGTGGGCGTGTCCCGCCGGGACCACAGCCTGGTGTTGTGCGGGGAGGTCGAGAGCGCCCACCGGCGGGCGGAAATCGTCCGGCTGGTGGCCGAGCGCTTCCCCGGCGTACGCCTGATCGTCGACATCGTCGTCAGCCGGACCACCGCGCCGACCGAGACGGAGGAGCTGTCGTGATCCGCGTCGCGGCCGTCGGAGACGTGCACATGGACAGCGACGTGCTGGGCCGGTTCCGCCCGGCGTTGGCGCAGCTCGGCGACCGGGCCGACGTCCTGCTGCTGGCCGGCGACCTGACCCGGCACGGCACGGAGTCGGAGGCGCGGTGCGTGGCCGACGAGTTCGGCGGTCTGGCGGTCCCGGTGGTGGCGGTGCTCGGCAACCACGACCACCACTGTGACCAGGTGCCGCAGCTGGTCGGGATACTCAGCGACGCCGGGGTCACGGTGCTCGACGGCGACGGCGTGGTGGTGGACTGCCCCGGCGGCCGGCTCGGGGTGGCCGGGGTCAAAGGGTTCGGCGGCGGGTTCGCCGGGCGGTGCGCGAGCCGGTTCGGCGAGCCGGAGATGAAAGCGTTCGTCGCCACCACGGCGGACGCTGCGGATCGGCTACGGGCGGCGCTGGTCGGGCTGGATTGCGACGTACGGATAGCGCTGACCCACTATTCACCGGTGCCGGAGACGCTCACCGGCGAGCCGCCCGAGATCTACCCGTTCCTCGGTTCTTACCTGCTGGCCGAGGCGATCGACGCGGCACCGACCGACCTCGCGGTGCACGGCCACGCCCACTTCGGCAGCGAACGGGGCACCACACCCGGTGGGGTACGGGTCCGCAACGTCGCCCATCCAGTGATCAAACAGGCGTACAGCGTCTATTCGCTCGCCGGGTCGGTCGCTTGACCAGACCGGTGAAGGTTTCCGTCGCCGGGCGCAAGGGTACCCAGCGACCATGGAGCTACTTCTCTGGATTCTCGCAGTCGTCCTGGTCGTCGCCGGCGTTCTCGCGCTGTTCCGCCGGCAGCTG
This sequence comes from Solwaraspora sp. WMMD792, assembly GCF_029626105.1. NCBI lineage: Bacteria > Bacillati > Actinomycetota > Actinomycetes > Micromonosporales > Micromonosporaceae > Solwaraspora > Solwaraspora sp. WMMD792. Next base: position 581,761 of record NZ_JARUBH010000009.1, on the reverse strand, counting down.
CTCTGGGGCATCGTGCTGATCGTCGTCGGGCTGCTGGTCGGTCCCGGTGGCGTGAGCCTGTTCGCTTGACGGTGCCGGGCGTACCCCCGGCCCTCTCGACCGACATCGACCTGACCACATCGACCCCGCGCCTGCCGGGGCCGCCGGAACCGGCCCGGTCCTCCCCACCGCGGACCGGCAACGGCGGCCCCGGCCTGACCTGTTGTTCCCTGGAGTCGCTACGCGCTCCCCGATCTGCTGTTCCCTGGAGTCGCCATGCGCTCGTGGTGGGGTCTACCGGTGTTCCTCGGCCTGGTGGCGGCGGCTGCGGCGGTCGGGGCGTTCGCCGCCCGCGACGCCGGTTCCCGATACGCCGAACTGGTCCAGCCGTCCTGGGCACCGCCGTCCTGGCTGTTCAGCCCGGTCTGGACCATCCTGTACGTGCTGATCGCCGTCGCCGGGTTCACCGTCTGGCGGCGGACCGGTGTCGGCCTGGCGATCGCCAGTTGGCTGGCCCAGCTGGTGCTCAACGCCGCCTGGACACCGCTGTTCTTCGCCGCCGGCCGGTACGGTCTGGCGTTCGTCGAGATCGTGCTCCTCTGGCTGCTCGTCGGCGCCACCGTGGTGCTGTTCTGGCGGGTCTGGCGACCGGCCGCTCTGCTGATGGTCCCGTACTGGGGCTGGGTCACCTTCGCCGCCGCGCTGAACCTGTCCATCTGGCAGCTCAACAGCTGAGTAGCGGGTCAAGGTTTCCGAATCGTTACTGGCTCGTAGCTGGTCAGGACTGGACGCGCTTCCATTGCAAGCGCTTACATGTGAAGACGCCCAGACAGCAACCGACCGGCGCAGCCAGACCGCAGGGACGCGGGGCCCGCCGGCTAGGAAGGGAGAACGCTCCATGGCGGTCTTCACCAGACCACGCCAGGCCTTCGCGCTCGCCAGCGTGCTCGGGCTGGCCCTCGCCTCGACGGCGTGTGTTTCCGACAGCGGCACCAGTGCGGACCCGGAGTCCGAGGAATGCGCCCCATACAGTGACTACCAGGGCAACGACGGCACCGAGGTGACGATCTACGCCTCGATCCGTGACGCCGAGGCGGACCTGCTCGAGCAGTCCTGGAGCGAGTTCGTCGACTGCACCGGCATCGACATCCGCTACGAGGGCAGTGGCGAGTTCGAAGCCCAGCTGCAGGTCCGGGTGGACGGCGGTAACCCGCCGGACATCGCCTTCATCCCGCAGCCCGGCCTGCTCGGCCGGTTCGCCGAGGCCGGCCAGCTGCAGGCCGCCTCGGACGAGACCAAGGCGATGGCCGAGGCCAACTACAGCGAGGACTGGCTGGCGTACGGCACGGTCGACGGCACCTTCTACGGCGCTCCGCTCGGCTCCAACGTCAAGTCCTTCGTCTGGTACTCGCCGAGCATGTTCGCCGACAACGGCTGGACCGTGCCGGAGACCTGGGACGAGCTGATCGCGCTCAGCGACGAGGTCGCCGCCACCGGCACCAAGCCGTGGTGCGTCGGGGTCGAGTCCGGTGACGCCACCGGCTGGCCGGCCACCGACTGGATCGAGGACATCATGCTCCGGACCCAGACGCCGGAGGTCTACGACCAGTGGACCACCCACGACATCCCGTTCAACGACCCGCGGGTCGCCGAGGCCGTCGACCAGGCCGGCTCGATCCTCAAGAACGAGGAGTACGTCAACGGCGGCTTCGGTGGCGTCTCCAGCATCACCGCGACCGCGTTCCAGGAGGCGGGCGTGCCGATCCTCGACGGTGACTGCGCGCTGCACCGGCAGGCCAGCTTCTACGCCAACCAGTGGCCGGAGGGCACCGAGGTGGCCGAGGACGGCGACGTCTTCGCGTTCTACTTCCCGACCAACGACCCGAGCGCCGGCCAGCCGGTCCTCGGCGGTGGCGAGTTCACCGTGGCCTTCGCCGACCGGCCCGAGGTCCAGGCGGTGCAGACCTACCTGGCCTCGCCGGAGTACGCCAACAGCCGGGCCTCGCTCGGCAACTGGGTGTCGGCCAACAGCGGGCTGGACATCGCCAACGTGGAGAACCCGATCGACCGGCTCTCCGTGGAGATCCTGCAGGACGAGAACACCACGTTCCGCTTCGACGGTTCGGACCTGATGCCGGCCGCGGTCGGCGCCGGCACCTTCTGGCGCGGCATGGTGGACTGGCTCAGCGGCCAGAGCACCGAAGAGACCCTCGACTACATCGAAGGCTCCTGGCCGACCAGCTGACATCACGCGGCCGGCCCACCCACGATCACACCGGGGGTGGGCCGGCCGCACCATAGCTGGCTCCGGTCGACGATCCGTTGGGAGGGCGGATGTACTTCGACTTCGCTGAGCAGTACCCGAAGCTGTTGATGCTGCTGTACGGCCTGATCGCGTTCGTGGTGATCGTCGGCGGCATGCTGCTGTTGCTCGACGCGGTGCCGAGCTGGTTCGCCCGCCGACGGGAGCAGCGGCTGATCGCGGCCAGCGCCGGTGGTGGTGGCGGATCGGTGCCGATCGGCCGACCCCGACGCGGCGGCGAAGGCCTGTTCGGCCTGTTCTTTCTGCTGCCAGCCCTGCTGCTGCTCGGGATCGGGCTGGTCATTCCGGCGCTGCGCACCACCGTCCTGTCGTTCATGGACGGACGCAGCGAGAACTGGGTGGGTCTGGAGAACTACCGGTGGATGTTCTCCCAGGACGAGATCATCCAGGTGCTGACCAACACCCTGATCTGGGTGATCCTGGTGCCGACGGTGGCGACCGCGATCGGCCTGCTCTACGCGATCATGGTGGACAAGGCCCGGTTCGAGGCATTGGCCAAGTCGCTGGTCTTCATGCCGATGGCGATCTCCTTCGTCGGCGCCAGCATCATCTGGCGGTTCGTCTACGCGTACCGGGGCGGCGAACAGGAGCAGTACGGCCTGCTCAACTACCTGGTCACCCTGTTCGGTTGGGAACCGCAGCGCTGGCTGCAACTGAACGCGCCACTGAACACGCTGCTGCTGATCGTGGTGATGATCTGGATCCAGGCCGGATTCGCGATGGTCGTGCTCTCCGCCGCGATCAAGGCGATCCCGGCCGACATCATCGAAGCCGCCCGCCTCGACGGGGTGAACGCCTGGCAGATGTTCTGGCGGGTCACCATGCCGAGCATCCGCCCGGCGCTGATCGTCGTGGTGGTGACCATCTCGATCGCCACCCTGAAGGTCTTCGACATCGTCCGGACGATGACCAACGGCAACTACGACACCGGTGTGATCGCCAACGAGATGTACAACCAGGCGTTCCGCTACGGCCAGAACGGCTACGGCTCGGCCCTGGCGGTGTTCCTGTTCGTGCTGGTCATCCCGATCGTCATCTACCAGATCCGTAACCTGCGCAAGCAGCGGGAGGTGTGACACCCGTGACCACCACCACGCCCCCCGTGGCCGCTCCGGCCAGCAGCGGGGAGGAACGGCCCCGTACCCGGGTCGGCCGGGTACGTAAGCGGCTCAACACTCCGACAGCGACGATCGTCGCGATCGTCATCGCGGTGATCTGGACCATCCCGACGTTCGGTCTGTTCGTCTCCTCGTTCCGACCGGCCGAGGAGATCCGGACCACCGGTTGGTGGACCTTCTTCACCAACCCGCAGGTCACTCTGCAGAACTACCAGGACGTGCTGTTCGGCCGGTCCTCGTCGTCCGGGCAGTTGTCCAGCTACTTCGTCAACTCGCTGGTGATCACCATCCCGTCGGTGCTGTTCCCGCTGGCCTTCGCGGCACTGGCCGCGTACGCGCTGGCCTGGATCAACTTCCGCGGCCGGGACCTGATCTACATCTGCATCTTCGCGCTGCAGATCGTGCCGCTGCAGATGGCGCTGGTGCCGTTGCTGCGGTTCTTCTCGCAGGGCACCACCATCGGCGGCGTCACCATCACCCCGCCCTGGGGGCTGGACAGCTACGAACGCTACGTCCAGGTCTGGTTCGCGCACACCTGCTTCGCGCTGCCGCTGGGCGTCTTCCTGCTGCACAACTTCGTGTCGCAGCTGCCCAAGGACCTGATGGAGGCGGCCCGGGTCGACGGGGCCAGCCACCCGAAGATCTTCCGGACCATCGTGCTGCCGCTGATCGCCCCGGCGCTGGCCGCGTTCGGCATCTTCCAGTTCCTCTGGGTGTGGAACGACCTGCTCGTCGCGTTGATCTTCGCGGGTGGCGAGAGTCGGGTGGCACCACTGACGGTACGGCTGGCCGAACTCGCCGGCACCCGAGGTGATCAATGGCAACGCCTGACCTCGGGCGCCTTCGTCTCGATCATCGTGCCGTTGATCGTCTTCCTCTCCCTGCAGCGGTACTTCGTCCGAGGGCTGCTGGCCGGCAGCGTCAAGGGCTGACCGCGAGGGCGACGCCGGCCGCGACCGCGCGGAGGGCGAGGTGATGATCCATGACCAGAATCGACGACGTCGCCCGGCTGGCCGGGGTCTCCACGGCGACCGTCTCGCGGGCCCTGCGGGGCCTGCCGACGGTCACCGAGGCGACCCGGCTGCGGGTCCTCGACGCCGCCGCGCAACTCGGATACATCGCCTCGCCCAGCGCGTCGCGGCTGGCCGGCGGCAAGACCCGGGCCGTCGCGGTCGTGGTGCCCCGGATCACCCGCTGGTTCTTCAGCACCGTCGTCGAAGCCGCCGAGGACACGCTGCAGGAAGCCGGCTACGACCTGCTGCTGTACAACCTCGGCGGGCGGGAGAACGCCCGGCAGCGGATGCTGCACACCGCCAGCCTGCGCCACCGGGTGGACGCGCTGATGCTGGTCGCCACCCCGCTGCGCCGGACCGACTTCGCCGCCATCTCCGCGTTGGGCATGCCGGGGGTCACGGTCAGCTCCGGCACCGGCGTGCCCGGCTGGCCCAGCATCCGGATCGACGACGTGGCCGCCGCCCGGACCGCCACCGGCCACCTGATCGGGCTCGGGCACCGGCGGATCGCCCACATCTCCGGCAACTCCGGTGAAGAACTGGCCTTCACCGCTCACCTGGACCGCCGCCGCGGCTACCGGGAAGCACTGGTCACGGCCGGTCTCACCCCGGACCCGGCACTGGACGTGGAGGGCGACTTCACCATCGCCGGCGGCGGACTGGCCACGGCAGAACTGCTGCGCCGTGGCCCGGTGCCGACCGCGATCTTCGCCGCCTGCGACGAGATGGCGCTCGGCGCCATCGCCGTGCTGCGGCAGGCCGGGTTGCGGGTGCCGGCCGACGTCAGCGTGATCGGCATCGACGACCACGACGTGGCCCGGGTGGTCGGGCTGACCACCGTCGCCCAACCCGCCGCCGAGCAGGGCCGGCTGGCCGCCGGTACGCTGCTCGGCCCGCTGGCCGGCACCGCCGCCGAGCCGACCGACACGGTGACCCTGCCCACCCGACTGGTGGTCCGCGAGTCGACCGCGCCACCCCGGGAAACCGGGTAACCGCACCGGCCGACCTGGTAGACCCACGTACGAGGCACTGGTAAGCCTGCTGACAGAGACGTTCCTGGCAGCAGGTAAACCCCGCCAACCGAGCTGAACTGAGGAGCATACTGGTGAACACGCCATCGACCCGTACCCGTGACGGTGCCGGGAACCGTACCGGCACCGACTGGTGGCGGGAGGCGGTCATCTACCAGATCTACCCCCGGTCGTTCGCCGACTCCGACGGCGACGGCATCGGTGACCTGCCCGGCGTCGTCGCCCGGCTGGACGATCTCGTCGCCCTCGGCGTCGACGCGATCTGGCTGTCACCGTTCTACCCGTCGCCGCAGGCCGACGCCGGCTACGACGTGGCCGACTACCGCGACGTCGACCCGATCTTCGGCCGGCTCGCCGACGCCGACCGGCTGATCGCCGAGGCCCACGACCGGGGGCTGCGGGTGATCGTCGACCTGGTACCGAACCACACCTCGTCGGCACACCCCTGGTTCGTCGAGGCGCTCGGCGCCGAGCCGGGCAGCCCGGCCCGGGACCGGTACATCTTCCGCGACGGCCGCGGCCCGAACGGGGAACAGCCGCCGAACAGCTGGCGGTCCGTCTTCGGCGGCCCGGCCTGGACCAGGACCGACAACCCGGACGGTACGCCGGGCCAGTGGTACCTGCACCTGTTCGACGCCGGCCAGCCCGACCTCAACTGGGACTCCACGCAGGTCCGCGACGAGTTCGTGGCCATCCTGCGGTTCTGGCTGGACCGGGGCGTCGACGGCTTCCGGGTCGACGTGGCGCACGGCCTGGTCAAGCAGGCCGACCTGGCCGACTGGCACTACCCGGAGGAAACCACCTCCGGCGACCACGTCGACCAGCCCCGCCCGCCGATGTGGGACCAGGACGGCGTACACGACATCTACCGGCAGTGGCGGTCGGTGCTGGACGAGCACCCCGGGGAGCAGATCCTGGTCGCCGAGGCGTGGGTGCAGCCGGCGGAGCGGCTCGCCGCGTACGTCCGACCGGACGAGATGCACCAGGCGTTCAACTTCGAGTACCTGGAGGCGGCGTGGACCTCCGAGGCGCAGCGTACGGTGATCGAACGCTCGTTGGCCGCCACCGACAAGGTCGGCGCGCCCACCACCTGGGTGTTGTCCAACCATGATGTGCTGCGCCACGCCACCCGGCTGGCGCTGCCGATCGGCGCGGCCCGGCCGCGCGGCATCGGCGCGAACGACCCGCAGCCGGACACCGCGCTGGGGCTGCGCCGGGCCCGCGCCGCCACCCTGCTGATGCTGGCGCTGCCCGGCTCGGCCTACCTCTACCAGGGTGAGGAGCTGGGTCTGCCGGAGCACACCACGCTGCCGGACGAGGTCCGGCAGGACCCGACCTGGCGGCGCACCGACCACACCGAGCGGGGTCGGGACGGCTGCCGGGTGCCGATCCCGTGGGAGGCGGACAGCCCGTCGTACGGGTTCGGGCCGACCGACGCCAGCTGGCTGCCGCAGCCGCCGGTGTGGGCCGAGTACGCCCTCGACCGGCAGCGCGACGTGCCGGGGTCGACCTACGAGCTGTACCGGACGGCGCTGCGACTGCGCCGCGAGCTGGGGCTCGGCGCCGGCCGGCTGCGGTGGCTGGAGTCGCCGGAGGACGTACTCGCCTACTGCGCCGACGAGGTGACCGTGGTGACGAACTTCGGTGCCGAACCGGTGTCGCTGCCGCCGGGCACCGAGCCGCTGATCGCCAGCGGTCCGCTGAACGGCAGCGGGCGGGTGCCGACCGACGTCACCGTCTGGGCCCGGCAGCGCGTTCGCTGAGCAGGGTGTGCACGTCGGCGATGTCGCCCGGCGCCGACCGGGACGCCAGCCAGTACATGATCCCGGTCGGGATGAAGAACAGCTGGAACACGGCCAGGCCGACGGCGTAGTTCAACGGCGGTGGGACGACGCCGCCGACCGCCCGCAGGGCGACCGGCAGCAGCGCGTTGCCGGTCGCCCGCCCCACCCCGTTGACCAGGTTGCCGAGGCTGTAGACGGTGCCCCGGTGCTCCGGCGGGTTGACGTCGGCGATCAACGCGAACCAGTTCGGCGAGTTCGCCGAGGTCAACGCCAGGGCGAGCAGCGCGGTGAGGAAGCTCAGCCCGATCGTCGGCTCGGTGAACACGCCGCCCAGCACGGCGGCGGTCACCGCACCGGCACCCGCGCCGTCCGGCACGTCGATGCGCATCGGCACGAAGAACAACACCAGGTAGAACGGCACCGCGGCGAGGATGCCGACGGCCGCGACCAGGGCCCGGCCCCGGGGGGTACGCCGTTGCAGCCGGTCGCCGACCAGCCCACCGACGATCGACAGCGCCCCGCCGAGCTGGAACAGGGTGGCGAAGACGCTGCCGACGATGATCGCCGTACCGGCGGTGTAGCCCTGCTCCTCGGCGCGGGCCCGGAACAGCGCCGGCAGCCACACCAGCGAGCCGAACGCGACCTGCGCGGTGAGCCCCTGCGCCACCAGCCAGATGTTGGTCCGCCGCCGGGCGATCGTCGGCAGGTCGGCCCGGCTGATCCGGTGCTCGTACTCGCCGCCGGCGGCGAACCGGTCGGCCAGCTCCGGCTGGCTCTGCCCGCGCCGCACGTCGACGGTGAACAGGTACGCCACCGTGGCTGCCAGCCCGGCGGCGGCGAGCACCAGGAACGGCCGCCGCCAGTCGGCGTGCCCGAGCAGCCCACCGAGCAGGGTGCCGGCCAGCGTGCCGACGCCCTGCGACAGCCCCCAGAAGCTCATCACCAGACCCCGTCGGGCCGGGGTGATCAGATCACTGACCACGGAAAACCCGACCGAGGCGACCGCGCCGAGCCCGACGGCGGCGACCAGCTGCGCGGCGAAGAACAGCGGGTAGCTGCCGGCGAGGGCGGTACCGGCCGCGCCGAGGCCCCAGATCACCGTACCGGCCATCAGCAGCGGTTTGCGGTTGCCGTGGTCGCCGACGTACGCCCAGCCGACTGCGGCGATCGCGCTGACCAGGAAGGTCGCGGCGGTGACCGCGCCGATCGCCCCTTCCGGTACGGCGTACGTGTCGGCGATGCTGCCGTACAGCGGCGGGACCAGGCCGATCGCCACGTTGTCCAGCGAGGCGAGCACGATGAACACGACGACGCTGTAGATGCGGTGCGCCCGCCCACCGGTCAGCGTCATGCCGACGAGTATGGATCAGCACGCCGTCGATCGGTGCGCGGGCCACCGTCAGCCGAGGAGAATGCCCAGCATGCCAGCGGACTACCGCCCGTACGGAGACCGCAAACCGTACGTCGTGCCGGACACCCTCATCGCGCTGGCCGGCCCGACCGAGGGCGTGGTCACCCTTCCCCACCATCTGGACTGGTCCGGCGACGCCGAGTACGACCTGGGCCGCCCCGCTCGCCTCGCCAGCATGTACAAGGTGGTGCTGAACGAGGCCGCCACGGTCGACGACCTGAACATCTGGCTCAACGCCGACCTGCTCCGGCAACTCTGGCCCGCCCTCTGGCTGCCACCCCAACTGCGACGACTCTGGGAGGGCACCTTCCCCGAACTCGTCACCACCGGCACCATGCTGCCCATGCCAGACGCGACTCCGACACGACACACCTGATCCGAGTGCGCCTTACTTACTGCGCGGAAAGACTCTGACCTCCGCGCCGTGACCGCTGCGGGCGAGCTTGTGGTCGCAGGTGTACATCGGCACCGTCAAGGCCTCGGCGAGCGCCACGTAGCAGGCATCGTAGGTCGTAAGGTTGTTGCGGAGCTGCCAGACACGGTCCGCGAGCCCGGCAAGATCGTAACGCTCGATAGTGAACGTGTAATGGTCCGTTCGCGCCTGTTCGGCAACTGTGGGTTCGAGTTCTCGGAAAGAACCTCGACGTCCAGCAAGTGCGGAGCATGCAGGTCATCTCGGAATGCGTCGAACAGCTCTTCATCGACCTGGCGGCCGACAAGGACCTCAACCATGGCGGAGGAATCGATGACGATCATCGCCGGCTGTTCTGCACTGCCTCGACGATCTCAGACGTCAGTGGACCAGCAGATCTGTTCCGGGCCTTGAGCCTCTGGACGATCTCGGCATTCGTGCAGGGCGCGCCCTGGTCCGGGGACCGGTCGACGAGCCGGTAGGAGGGCAGCCCGCGTCGGCGGATCAGCCATTCGGCGACGATCACGTTGGGCAACCAGGACAGGAACGGCACGGCGGCGTAGGCGGTCTCGAACAGCAGGTCCGGATCCGCGTCCGGCCCGGCGGACGGCAACTGGACCACGATGAGGACACCGACCCACGAGCGCAGGGTGACAGCGGCGAACGTCAACGCGTAGTTGCGAATCATCCAGGCCTGATGCTGGCGCAGGTCCCGCCGCCGCGCGGTGTCGAAGCCGCGCCACGCCGTGAATGCCCAGAGCAGCGCGACTGCGCCGAACCCGAAGAAGCCGACCATCCGGGCCTGGTTGAACGGCAGCATCACCAGTGCGCTCACCGCCGCAACGCTGACGGTGAGCAGGTACGCCATGCCGACCGAGCGGTGGGCCGCCGGCCAGCGGCGGCGCAGCCGCTGGGAGAACTGCCACGGCCCGAGCAGCAGCGCGAGCGACCCGAGGGCGACGTGGACGAAGAACGCCACCCGGACCGGCAGCGGCGCGTCCACGTAGGTGCCGGCCAGCCCGGCACCGTCGTCGGCGAGGGCGCGCAGGTCGGCGCTGGCGTAGGTGTACAACGAGAACCCGCCGATTGCGAGCGAGGTCAACAGCACCGCCGTCCAGCCGGTACGGGACCGCCGCACCGGTCTACCCCTGTTCGTCCGCACCGGTGGTGACGCCACCACTGCCGTGTCGCTCATGACCGCCCCCTGGCGAGTATGTAAGTGCCATTCACAATGTAAGTGACGTCAACATACGGCCTGATGTTAATGTCGTCAACATGGCAGCTGGGGCCACTCGCCGGACGTACCACCACGGAGCGCTACGCGATGCGCTGCTCGCCGGTGCCCGAGAGCTGCTGGCCGAACGCGGCGCGGAGGGCTTCAGCCTCAATGAGCTGGCCCGGCGGGTCGGCGTCAGCTCCGCAGCGCCGTACCGGCACTTCACCGACCGCGAGGCGCTGCTGTCCGCGCTGCGTGACGAGGGGTACGACGCGTTCGGTGCTGCCCAGCGCGCCGCCGCCGCGCAGGCAACCGACCCCGCCGACCGCATCATCCGCCTGGTCGCCGCGTACCTGCGCTTCGCCGAGGAGAACAGCGCAATCTTCGGCATGATGTTCCGGTACTGGTCGTGGGCCGAGGTACGGCCTGACACCTTCGCGCCCCTGGTCGACGCGGTGACCGAGGCGCAGGAGGCGAGTTTCCTGCCCGCCGGTCAGTCCGCCACCGCTCTGGCCCGCACCATCTGGTGCACCGTCCACGGCCTGACGACCTTGCGTCTCACCGGTGGCCTGAAGAAACTCGGCCTGGACGCCCCGTCGGACCAGCTGATCAGAGACACGTTCGCGGCGATCCTGCGCGACCCGGCCGGCTGAGATTGACGTCGTCGAGGTGAGGCTGACGCACGTTATTTCCGTGTTTTAACGTGCGTCAGCCTCACCTCGACGAACGCAGAGAAAGCCCCGGGACCGTGGCGACTGGCGCGGGGTCCCGGGGCTCTATGTACTCCGGCTACGGATGGCCGGAGTGGGTTCGCAGAATCTCAGGCGTACGTCTTGGCCAGCTCGACGAAGCTCGACCAGGACGACGGGGCGAAGGTCAACGTACCGCCGTCACGGTTCTTGGTGTCCCGGACGTAGACGCGTCCTGGCAGGTTGTCGGCCACCTCGACACAGTTCGCCGAGTCGGATCTGGTGCTCTTGCGCCAACGCGCCTCGGTCAGCTCCATGTCTCGATCGCCTCCATGATCATCTCTTGGGACTGCTGGCCGGGCAGAGCGTACCCCCGGATCGTCTCCCAGTCCTCTTCCAGCGCCTCGGTGGCATCCGTGGCTTCGATCAACCGCCCTTCCAGGTGGCCTTCGAGGAAGCCGACCGTCCGGCCGTCCACGGTCGCCAGCACCATCGGCCCGAGCACCCCGGGATAGCCACCGGTGGCGAACGGCACGATGTGCACCTGCACGTTCTGCCGCTGGTTGGCGTCGGCGATCGCCTTCAACTGGTCGCGCATCACCTCCGACCCGCCCACGGAGCGGCGTAGCACGATCTCGTCGAGCACCACCACCAGCCGGCAGGCGTTGGTGGCCCGGGTGACGATCTCCTGGCGGTCCAGTCGGGCAGCCAACGTCGGCTCAAGCTCCTCCGGCTTGGTGTTGAGCGCCTGCAACAATGCGCGCGCGTACGCCTCGGTCTGCAGCAGGCCGGGCATCACCATCGGTTGGAAGATCCGCAGCAGTTTCGCGCGACTCTCGTATTCGACGAACGGGCGGTACCACACCGGAGTCCACTCGCCACGGATGAACTCCCGATAGAACTTCATGAACGCGGTGCCGTGCGCCCGGTCCACTGCAGTGAGGTAATCCGGGAGCGCCGGCCGCTCGCCACGCTCCACCGCCCCGACGTGCGATGCGGAGAAGTGGATGCGCTCGCCCCAGGCCTCCTGGGTGAGACCCAGCAACTCCCGGATCCGCCGAAGGTCCCCTATCAGATACTCGCTCGCAGACATAGACGTTCACATCCCCCAATTCAACACGGCGTACCACTCTCCGGTGTCGGACATTCCCTGGAGTCACCCGTCAGAGCCCCGTGGCCACCTAGTCACCCTCGGTCGCCATTCATCTTCCGCCGAGTGGGGCTGGCAGTCCAGGGTGGAAATCGACGGATACCCCGATCGTCTCCACCCGAAGGGGGAACAGTGCCCAGGAACGACGGCATCGGCGGAACTCCCCGCCTCGCCCGATACATCTCGTTCAGATCTGCGGACGGTTCGGCAGCGTCCATTCCGGACCCGCCGGACCGACTCACCCGGTCGCCCAAGCTGTCCCGGGCGGTCCACGACGCGAACTCGACCGCCCGTACCCACATCCCGAACCGAACCACCGGCGAGTGTCACCGGTGCGGCGGCGTGCCCGGCCCCTGCCGGCCGTTCCTGCGGGCGATCGCCATCCTGGATCGGTGGGACCCCAGTAGCGCCCGGCGGATCCGAGCCGTACTGCATCTCTCCGGGCTGATGCCCGCCGGATACCCGCACGACGACCAGGACGAGTCCGCCGAGTCGTACGGAGCGTCGGACGATGCCTGACGATGAAGCTCTGGTGTGCCCCGGTGATCTGGTGGCGCTGCGGCAGTGCGACCACTTGGACGGCAAGCGCCCGGTCCGGCTCCGAGTCCAGGAGGTCTGGCCCTCCCCCGAGTGGCGCTCGTGGGTGCTGCTCTACGGCCGGGAGATCAACGACGAGGAGCCTGACCGCGACGGCAAGGCGGTCGGGGTCCAAGCGTTCAAGGACGTGCTCGGCCGGCCGGGCGTTGTGATCAAGACGGACCGGAGGCTTCCGCCCGGTCCTTGCTGAGCGCCGCCGCTTCACGTAACCGCCGGAGTTCCTTTACCAGAAACCTGCTGCCGCTCATAGACCTTCGCGCCCCTCAATTCAACACCGGACGCCACGCGCCGGCCACCGGCACTCCCGACCCCACCCGCAACCCTTCCCGTCACCACCGAGTCACTCCGGGTGGTGATCCATCTTCCGTCGACTGAGGGTGGCAGTCCAGGATGGAAATTGACGGACAGCGTCCCACTGAACACCCCGGGGCGCAGCACTTCCCACCGGTCTTTGGGACCCTGAGGGGGGCCGGCAACCCCCGACCGGGTGTCTCGGACGGGAGATCCGGGAAGCTGCGCCCCGGGGTCCAGCTCCACACCTGCGATGCCCAGGGGAGGGCTCCGCTGCGAGCTCAGCCGGCGGTGACCCGGTTCAGGACGTGATCGCGCGCCTCGGCGTACCGGGTGCGGATGGCGGGCACCGCGTCGGCGGCGTACTCCTCGGTGTCGGCCGGGGTCCAGTCCGGCGCGTCCGGGGTGCCCAGCGCCAGCCAGGCGGCCTGCCGGGCGGCACCGTCGGCGACGTACTCCCCCGGCGGCGGAACCAGCACCGGGCAGCCGAACACCTCGGGCGCGATCCGGCGTACCGCCGCAGAGCGCGCCCCGCCGCCGACCAGAATGACCCGGTTGACGGCCGCGCCCTGGGCGATGAGGGCGTCCAGGCCGTCGGCGAGCGCGCAGAGCATGCCCTCGACGGCGGCCCGCGCCAGGTGCGCGGGGGTGCTGCTGGCCAGGGTGAGCCCGTGCAGCGAGCCGCTGGCCGTCGGCCGGTCCGGGGTGCGTTCCCCTTCGAGGTACGGCACCAGCACCAACCCGTCGGCGCCGGCCGGCGCGCTCAGCGCCAACTCGGCGAGCCGTTCGTGGTCGACGCCGAGCATCTTCGCGGCGGCGTCGAGCACCCGGGCGGCGTTGAGGGTGGCGACCAGCGGCAGGAACCGACCGGTGGTGTCGGCGAAGCCGGCGACCGTGCCGCTGGGGTCGGCGGCCGGGGTGTCGGCGACGCTGAACACGGTGCCGGAGGTGCCGATCGACACGATCACGTCGCCGGGGCGGGCGCCGACGCCGAGCGCGGCGGCAGCGTTGTCACCGGCGCCGGGGCCGAGCGGGGCACCGGAGCGCAGCGCGCCGGCCGGGTCGGTGGGGCCGAGCACGGTCGGCACCAGCGGCGTCCGGCCGAAGGCGTGTTCGAGCAGGTCGGGGCGGTACTGGCCGGTCGCCGCTGACCAGTAGCCGGTGCCGCTGGCGTCGCTGCGGTCGGTGCGCAGCGCGGCCAGGTCGCCGGTGCCGGCCAGCCGCCAGGTCAGCCAGTCGTGCGGCAGGCAGACCGCGGCCGTACGGTCGGCGGCGGCCGGCTCGGTGCGGGCCAGCCAGCGCAGTTTGGTGATGGTGAAGCTGGCCACCGGCACCAGGCCGACGGCGTCGGCCCAGGCCTGCCGGCCGGCGGTGCCGCCGCCGAACTCGTCGATCAGTTCGGCGGCGGCACCGGCCGAGCGGGTGTCGTTCCACAGCAGGGCCGGCCGGACCACCTGGCCGGTCTCGTCCAGGCAGACCATGCCGTGCTGCTGGCCGGCGACGGCGGCGGCGGACACGTCGTCCAGCCCGCCGGCCGCGTCGACGGCCTGTTGCAGCGCCGCCCACCAGGCGTCCGGGTGCACCTCGGTGCCGTCCGGATGCGCCGCCCGGCCCTCGCGGACCAGCTTGCCGGTGTCCGCGTCGCGGATCACCACCTTGCACGACTGGGTCGACGAGTCGACGCCGGCGACGAGGGTCACGGCTGGTCCTCCAGGAGGGGTCGGGTGGTTTCGCGTTGGACGGTACGGGATCAGCGGGCGCCGAGCAGGTGCTCGACCGCGAGCTGGTTGAGCCGGACGAAGTGGAAGCCCTGCTCGGCGACGGCCTCTGGGTCGAAGTCCTCGAAGCTGGCCCGGTCGGCGAGCAGATCGGTGTAGGTCTCGCCGGGGTTGAGGGTGGGCACGGCGAGGTCCGGGACCTTGCTGGCGGCCAGGGCCTCCTGCACCTCGGGGTCGGCCCGGAACGCGGCGGCCCGCTCCTTGAGCAGCAGGTACGTGCGCATGTTGGCGGCGGCGGACGCCCAGACGCCGGTGTAGTCCTCGGTGCGCGACGGCTTGTAGTCGAAGTGCCGGGGGCCGTCGTAGGCGGGGGTGCCGTCGGGGCCGCCGTTTTCCAGCAGGTCGACCAGGGAGAACGCGTTGAGCAGGTCGCCGTGGCCGAAGACCAGGTCCTGGTCGTACTTGACGCCGCGCTGGCCGTTGAGGTCGATGTGGAACAGTTTGCCGTGCCACAGGGCCTGGGCGATGCCGTGGGTGAAGTTGAGCCCGGCCATCTGCTCGTGGCCGACCTCGGGGTTGAGGCCGACCAGCTCCGGGTGGGCCAGGCTGGAGATGAACGCGAGCGCATGCCCGACGGTGGGCAGCAGGATGTCGCCGCGCGGCTCGTTGGGCTTGGGCTCGATGGCGAAGCGCAGGTCGTAGCCGCGGTCGAGGACGTACTGGCCGAGCAGGTCGACGGCCTCCCGGTAGCGGTCGAGCGCGGCCCGGATGTCCTTGGCGTGGTCGTACTCGGAGCCTTCCCGGCCGCCCCACATGACGAAGGTCTTCGCGCCCAGTTCGGCGGCGAGGTCGATGTTGCGCAGCACCTTGCGCAGCGCGAACCGCCGGATGGAGCGGTCGTTGCTGGTGAAGCCGCCGTCTTTGAAGATCGGGTGGCCGAAGAGGTTGGTGGTGACCATCGGCACCACCAGGCCGGTCTCGTCGAGGGCCTTGCGGAACCGGGCGATGTGCTGGTCGCGGCTGGCCGAGTCGGAGCCGAACGGGATCAGGTCGTCGTCGTGGAAGGTGATGCCGTAGGCGCCGAGGTTGGCGAGCTGGTGCACCGCCTCGACGGCGTCGAGCGGGCCTCGGCTGGCGTCGCCGAACTGGTCGCGGGCCTGCCATCCAACGGTCCAGAGCCCGAAGGAGAATTTGTCGGCCGGCGTGGGCTGGACTGTCATGGTGACCTCCGCGTAACACGACAGATTTGTTTAGTGATTGAATTATTTTCCCGGCGTGTGGCATTGTCAAGGCCATGCGCACGCCAGAATCCCCGCTCCGCCAGGCTGGTCTGCGCGAGCACCATCTCGGGCTGGTGGTCCGCCAGGTCGCCGCCGCCCAGCGCCCACCATCCCGCGCCGAGATCGCCGCGACGACCGGGCTTACCCGGGCCACCGTCTCGGCGCTCGTCGACGAGCTGATCGGCGGCAACCTGCTCACCGAGGTCGCGCCGGTGCCCAGGACGGGTGCCGGCCGGCCGGCGACCGGGCTGGCACTCGCTGCCGACGGCCCGGCCGGTCTCGGCCTGGAGATCAACGTCGACTACCTGGCCGCCTGCCTGGTGGATCTGTCCGGAACGGTACGCCATCGGGCGGTGCTACCGGCGGATCAACGGCCGCACCCGCCGGAGCTGGTGCTGGCCCGGCTCGCCGCGCTGGCCGACGAGGTGCTCACCGCGCCGCAGGTGCGCGAGCTCCCGCTGGCCGGCGCCGCGCTGGCCGTACCCGGGCTGGTGACCGGGGACGGGCTCGTCCGGCTCGCGCCGAACCTCGGCTGGCACGACGTGGACGTTGCCGCCGTGCTGGCCGCCGACGGCGGCCCGCTCGCCGACGTACCGCTGACCGTGGACAACGAGGCCAACCTCGCCGCCCTGGGTGAGCTGCACGCCCGCCACGGCGAGCCGGCCGACTTCGTCTACGTCTCCGGTGAGATCGGCATCGGTGCCGGGATCGTGCTGGACGGCCGCCTGTTCCGGGGCACCCGGGGGTGGAGCGGTGAGCTCGGCCACCTCGCGGTCCGCCCGGACGGGCCGAGCTGCCGCTGCGGGGCACGCGGCTGTCTGGAGCAGTACGCCGGGCAGGAGGCGATCCTGCGCTCGGCCGGCCTGGCCGGGCAGGGGCTGACCGCCACCGAGGCGCTGCGGCAGGTCGCCGATCGGGCGGCACGCTCCGAACCGCAGGTCCGCCGGGCGTTGACGGCGGCGGCCGCCGCGCTCGGCGTGGTGCTCGCCGGGGTGGTCAACCTGCTGGATGTGCAGACCATCGTGCTTGGTGGCATCTACGCGCCGCTGGCACCGTGGCTGTCGCCGGTCGTCGAGGCGGAGATCGGCCGACGGGTGCTGACCGTCGGCTGGTCGCCGGTGACCGTCCGGGCCTCGCTGCTGGGTGCCGAGGCGGCGGCGACCGGCGCGGCCGGCGCGGTGGTCCGGGCGGTACGCGACCACCCGGCACCCTGGCTGGCCGCCGGCTGACGCCGACGGCCAGGTCAGTACGCGCCGCGATCAGGGCCAGTTGGTGTCAAGGCCCAGGTCAGTACGCGCCGCGGCCGTTGACGACCGCGCCGAAGGTCTTCCACAGGATGGTCAGGTCGCTGGCCAGCGACCAGTTCTCCACGTAGTAGAGGTCGAGCCGGATGCCGTCTTCCCAGGACAGGTCGGACCGGCCGCTGACCTGCCACAGGCCGGTCATCCCGGGCTTGACCAGCAGTCGGCGGGCGACGTCGCCGTCGTAGCGGGCCACCTCCGACGGCAGCGGCGGTCGCGGACCGACCAGGCTCATGTGGCCGAACAGTACGTTCGCCAGCTGTGGCAGCTCGTCGAGCGAGTACTTGCGCAGGAACCTGCCGACCCGGGTGATACGCGGGTCGTCGCGCATCTTGAACATCAGCCCGTCGGTCTCGTTCTTGGCCGCCAGTTCGGCGAGCAGCTTGTCGGCGTCGACCACCATCGTGCGGAACTTGTAGACGTGGAACTCCCGCCCGCCCTGGCCGACCCGGACCTGCTTGAAGATGACCGGGCCTCGGCTGTCGATCTTGATCGCCAGGGCGAGCAGGGTCAGGATCGGCAGCAGCAGGGTCACCGCCAGCAGCGACACCGACCGGTCGACGAAGCCCTTGACCAGCTTGCGGGTGCCCCGGAACTCGGGTGCCTCGACGTGGATCAGCGGCAGCCCGGCGACCGGCCGGGTGTGGATCCGCGGACCGGCCACGTCGGTCAGCGCCGGGGCCAGCACCAGGTCGATGCCGGTGCCCTCCAACTGCCAGCCGAGCCGGCGCAGCCGGGTGGCGGTCAGCTCCCCCGACGCGGTGACCGCGACGGTGTCGGCGCCGGTCGCGGCGGCGGCGTCCGGGATGTTGCGGAACGAACCGGCGACCGGCACGTCACCGAGCCGCTGCGGCACCGGGGCCAGCAGCGCGTCCGGGATGCAGGCGCCGACCACCCGGTAGCCCGCGTACGGCTCCCGCCGCAGGGTGTGCACCAGCTCCAGCACGTGCGGGGTGTCCCCGACCACCAGCACCTTGCGGAACCACCCCGTCCCGGTGGCCCGCTGGCGGTGCAGGTACTTACGGGCACCGAACCGGCCGGCGACCAGACCGACGGTGCCGACCGAGAAGGCCACCGCCAGGAAGCCCCGGCTGATCCCGACGTTGGCGACGTAGCCGATGATCGCCACGGTGCCGGCCAGCCGCAGGCTGGCGGTGATCACCCGCCGGTACTCGTCGGCGCCGTAGCCGAGCACCCGGTCGTCGTAGCAGCGCAGCAACTTCAGCGAGGCCAGCCACGCGATCATCAGACACGGGGTCGTCAGGACGTACGGTAGGTCCGCGCCGGTGGCTTCCTCGGCGCCGAAGCGCACCAGGTAGCCGGCCAGCACGGCGGCGCAGAGCACGCCGATGTCAAGGGCGGCGATCGCCCGAATGTAGGCACGCTGTCGCGCGTGCAGCACTGCGGTGGGCGCTCCCGGTGTGGATTCCGGTTGCACCACCGCAGCGTTGACCAAAGTCGCCGACGTCACTAGCCCTCCCCAGCTTGCTCGAGTCGACGCAGACCCCGGGCACCTCGCTGGCCCGTCGTTGGTACCGGTGGTGCCACGGCACCCCGATATCTTGGCCCACCATCCGGCACGGCCGAAGCTTGCGACAGATTACCGTCAGTCGGCCAGAGGGCTTCCACAATAGAGGTACAATATGGAGCCATTTCACAACCCTCAGTCACTCGGTGACTCGACAAAACCTCTCGAACCGCCACATCACCGACTCAGCGCACGGTTGTCGGGCGGAGAGCGATCGCCTTGAGCAAGATGTCACCGATGTTGGCCGGATCCTCGGTTACGAACACCCCGCCACCGGTGGTATTGGTGATCGACTCCAGTTCCTCCTGACTCACCCCGTCGCCGATGCCAACGTAGATCACCTGGATGGGCCGCTGTGGATCAGCCGTCTCGGCCAACTCGGCCAACAGCTCATCCTGGGTCAACCCGCTGTCGTCCTCGTTCCTACCATCAGTGAAGATGACCACCGAGTTGACACGCCCGGCTGCCCATTCGTCCTGCACCGCCAGATAAGCGGCGAGCGTCGTGTCGTACAAACCGGTATTTCCGTTTCGCTTCGGCACGACCTCCGACAGCGACGCTTCCAACTCGGCCCGACTGCTACTCAACGGACTGATCGGTACGAGTTCCCGCCAGTCCTGCTCGCCGTCCAGCTCAGTGGAAAAGATCCACAGTCCGAGAGCCCACGAATCGTCGAACAGACCGAGCCCTCGGCGGGCCGCCTCCCGGGTGAGATCGGCGCGGGAGACGTTGTCCGCGGTGGGCACCGGCTCCAGCATCGAACCGGAAACGTCGATCACCGCGAGCATCTGGGCGGGCAGGGTGACCGACGTCCAGGTGGCGAGGGTCCGGTCGATCACCACCGGGTCCAGACCACCGGCCGCCGTACCGCCGGAGTCCGGGGTGACGGTCGCCGGTGCGGTACCGGCCGGGCTGGGTGCCCCTTGGGGCGCGCTGAAGCCGGCACCCCAGGTGCCGTCCGGCGCCCGTAGACCCTGATCACCGAGCCGGTTACGGAATCCGGCACCGGTCAGCACCGAGTAGAAGGCGGCCGCCGCCGCGGCCTTCGCGGGGTCGGCACCGGGCAGCACCGCGTACGGGTAGTCGAGCGACATCGGCGCCGGCTCCAGGTACAGCGCCGCGAGCGCGATCGGCGGCTGCGCGGCGTTGTACTCGATCACGTCCTCCTCGGACAGGGCGGCGGCACCGAGCGCGGAGGCGACCGACGCGGGATCGGCCGACCGGGGGAAGCGGGCGATCAGGTCCTCCCGCAGCGCGGACCGGCCGGTGGCCAGGGCGCGCAGCGCCGCCGTGGTCGCCTGCTGGGCGTTCGCTCCCGCCTCGCCGGCCGCCTCACCGAGGGCGAGCAGGCCGGACAGGCCGGCCGCGTCGCGGGTCGGTTCGACGATGCCGGTCCGCAGCTCGGTGCCGGTGGTGATCTGCTGCAGCAGGTCGGTCCAGGTCAGCTGCTGGTCGGGCCAGCCCAGGTTGGTAGCCACCGGCTCGGGCATCGCGACCACCAC
Organism: Solwaraspora sp. WMMD792; assembly: GCF_029626105.1. Classification (NCBI taxonomy): domain Bacteria; kingdom Bacillati; phylum Actinomycetota; class Actinomycetes; order Micromonosporales; family Micromonosporaceae; genus Solwaraspora; species Solwaraspora sp. WMMD792. The sequence goes on along the minus strand of NZ_JARUBH010000009.1, from coordinate 561,418 downwards.
TGGGCTACGGGCCACCGACTCGTTGTTGGCCGGGGTGAACCCGGGGGCCAGCGAACTCAGCCGGAGCAGCCAGGTTGACGAATCCGGCACCCATACGTCCGGCGCGATCGCCGTACCGCTGGCCTGACCGACCCCGGCCAGCGCGACACCGTGCTGCCCGGCCACCACAGCGGCCACGTCGACCGGGTCGGATGCGGCGACCTGGACCGCGACGCAGGTGTCACCGAGCGCGCCGCCCTCGGCCCGCCACTGGTCCGCCGCCGCCTGCACGGCGGGCGCGATCTCCGGTGCGGCGGAGACCACCAGCGGCAACGCCCCGGAGCAGGACGGGGCGGTGAGACGTTGGTAGCCGAACCAGACCCCGGCGGTGACGACGACAAGCGCCATCGCCGCTGCGATGGCGCCTGCTCCGCGAACCCGACGTCGCATCCGATGGCGGCCTGGCACGGTCCCATACTCCGGATGAGCAGGCCACCGTGCCAGGTACGTTCGGACGAAAGTTACGGAGGAGAAACACTTGAATGGAAATTGGTGACTTCAGGTAGCCACGCCACTTCCGTACGTTTCGAGAAGTCCGGCAGGATGCTGTCGACCTCGACAAACAGCCCGTCGCGTCACGAGCCGGGCATCAGCCGCACAGTCCTCAGAAACCCGGCAGGACGCAGGTCGGCGTCGGCGCCGGGACCGGGTCGCCGACCGGGGCCGGCACCCCGTCCGACGGGTCGATCACGAACACGCCCACCGAGTCCGACCGCTCGTTGGCGACGTACAGATGATCGCCGACGATCGCGAAGTGGCGCGGCCAGTGGCCGCCGGAAGGCACCTCGGTGACGTACCTCGGCTGGTCGGGGGCGGCCAGGGAGAAGACCGCGACGGTGTCCGGGCCGCGGTTGGCGACGTAGAGGAACCGGCCGCCCGGCCCGACCGCGATCTCGGCGGGCTGCGCCCCGCCGGCCGCACCGGCGGACGACTCGCTCGCCGGCACCCGCTCACGCTCGGTCAGCCCGCCGGCCCCGTCGATCTCGTACGCCGTAACGCTGGCATCCAGCTCCCCCACCAGGTACGCCCACCGGCCGTCGGGGTGCCGGGCGAGGTGCCGAGGGCCGCTGCCCGGCGTCGCCGCCATTGCCGGGTCCGGCTCGGTCAGCGTGCCGGTCGCCAGGTCGAGCAGGTAGCGGTGCACGGCGTCGGTGCCCAGGTCGACGACGTACAGCCCGGCATCGTCCGGGTCCGGGGAGACCATGTGGGCGTGCGGGCCCTCCTGCCGGTCGGGTCGCGGCCCGGTGCCCGAATGCGTCTGCAGATCGGTACGCGGCAGTAGCGCCCCGTCGTCGTCGACCGGATGCACCGCGACGCTGCCGCTGACATAGTTCGCGCTGACCAGATGCCCACCCGTCGCGACGAACGCCAGGTGGCACGGGCTCGACCCACCGGTGGACTGGCTACCCAGCGGACGCAGCCGGTCACCGTTGACCGACCAGGCGCTGACGGTGCCCTCGTCGACCTCGTTGACCGCGTACAGCACCGGACGGCGCGGGTGCCGGGCGAGGAACGACGGCGAGGCACACTCGGCGGCCAGCGTCGGCTCGCTGAGCCGGCCGGTCGCCGGGTCCCGTCGGGCGACCATCACCCCGGTCCCGTTCCCACCGCCCTCGGCCGTGTAGCAGCCGAGGTAGATCGTCTCTGCCGCCGGATTCGGCTCCGCTACGCGCACCGGACTCCCTTCCGCCGTCCGCGTCGGCCCGGCTCGGCCGAAACCCGGGCCGCCGACGTCGGACGCTCGATTCAATCCGAACGATCCTATAGGATCTTTGATCTACCCGCTGCCGAGCCAGGCAACCAGGGTCGACAGCCCGCGGGTCGAGCACCGAGGAGGGTCCCGTGCGGCCAGCGCGTCGTCTCACCCTCACCGACGACGTGTACGAGACCGTCCGCGCCCAGGTGATGGACCACGTGGTCGCCCCGGGCGCCCGGATCAACATCGACGCCCTGGCCCGCGATCTGCAGGTCTCCCCCACCCCGGTGCGCGAGGCGCTCGCCCGGCTGGAAGCCGACGGGCTGGTCCGCAAGCGCCCACTGGTCGGATACACCGCCACGCCACTGCTTACCCGCGACGAGTTCGACGAACTCGTCGAGATGCGGCTGATCCTGGAAACCGCCGCCGCCCGACGGGCCGCCGCCCGGTCGGCGACCGCCGAACCGGCCGTCCTCGGTCTGCTCCGCGAGGCCGCCGCCCTGCCCGGTCCGGTGCCCGGCGCGCAGGGCTACGCGAGCATCGCCGCCTTCACCGCCCAGGACGCCCGGTTCCACAACCTGCTCGCCGAACAGTCCGGCAACCGGATGCTGCACGACGCGGTCGTCCGCCTCCGGCCACACCTGCACCTGTTCCGGCTGCACTTCCCGCCGACGCACTACCGCACCAGCGGGGCCGAACACCACCGGATCGTCGACGCGGTGGCGTCCGGTGACCCGGACCGGGCCGAGACAGCGGTACGCGAGCATCTACTCGCCGCCCGGCAACGCCACCTCCCCTTCTTCCGGCAGGGCTGACCCGATGCGTGTCGCACTCTTCGTCACCTGCGTCAACGACGTGCTCTACCCGGGCACCGGACGGGCCGTCGTGCAGTTGCTGGAGCGGCTCGGGCACACTGTCGACTTTCCGCTCGACCAGAGCTGCTGCGGGCAACTGCACGGCAACAGCGGATACCGGGCCGAGGCGATACCCCTGGTCCGCCGGTTCGTCGAGACGTTCCGTGACCACTCGGTGGTGGTCGCGCCGTCCGGTTCGTGCGTGGCGATGGTCCGCGACGCGTACCCGCGGCTGGCCGCCGACGACCCGGCGCTCGCCGCTGCGGTCGACGAGCTGCGACCCCGGGTGTACGAATTGTCCGAGCTGCTGGTCGACGTGCTCGGCGTCACCGACGTCGGAGCCAGCTTCCCGCACCCGGTCACCTACCACCCGACCTGTCACGGGCTGCGGATGCTGCGGCTGGGTGACCGGCCGCTGCGGCTGCTGCGCGCGGTCCGCGGGATCGACCTGCTCGACCTGCCGGACGCCGAGGAGTGCTGCGGTTTCGGCGGCACCTTCGCGATGCGCAACGCCGCCGTCTCCAGCGCCATGCTGGCCGACAAGTGCCGGGCGGTACGCGGCACCGGTGCCCGCTACCTGGCGGCGGCAGACAACTCGTGCCTGGCCCACATCGGCGGCGGGCTGGCCCGGTCCCGGGCACCGGTACGGGCGGTGCACTACGCGCAGATCCTGGCCGGCACGGCGGAGGAGCCGAATTGACCAGCACCAGCACCAGCACCAGCGGCAGCAACGACAGCGGCACCGGCAACGTGACCGCCCGGCTGCCGTTTCCCACCGCGGCGGCCCGCGAGCTGGGCAACGCCCAACTGCGGGCCAATCTGCACCGGGCCACCCGCACCATCCGGGGCAAGCGGGAACGGATGGTCGCCGAGCTGCCGGACTGGGAGGCGCTGCGGGTCGCCGGGGCGGCGGTCAAGGACGACGTGCTGGCCCGCCTGCCCGAGCTGCTCGAGGAGTTCGAGGCGGCGGCCACCGCCGCCGGGGCCCAGGTGCACTGGGCGCGGGACGGGGCCGAAGCGGGCCGGGTGGTGACCGACCTGGTCCGGCGGACCGGCGCCGACCAGGTCGTCAAGATCAAATCGATGGTGACCCAGGAGATCGGGCTCAACGAGACCCTCGCGGCCGCCGGCATCGAAGCGATCGAGACCGACCTCGCCGAGCTCATCGTCCAGCTGGCCGGCGACACACCCTCGCACATCCTGGTCCCGGCGATCCACTACAACCGGACGCAGATCCGGGAGATCTTCGCCCGCCGGATGCCCGGTGTCGACCTGACCACCCTCACCGACGACCCGCCAGCGCTGGCCGAGGCGGCCCGCCGCCACCTGCGGGAACGGTTCCTCTCCGCGCGAGTGGCGATCTCCGGGGCGAACTTCGCCGTGGCGCGCACCGGCACCCTGGTGGTGGTCGAGTCCGAGGGCAACGGACGGATGTGCCTGACCCTGCCGCAGACGATGATCTCGGTGGTCGGGGTGGAGAAGATCGTCCCGACCTTCCAGGACCTGGAGATCTTCCTGCAGCTGCTGCCGCGTTCGTCGACCGGCGAACGGATGAACCCGTACACCTCGATGTGGACCGGGGTGACCCCCGGCGACGGGCCGCAGCAGCTGCACATCGTGCTGCTCGACAACGGCCGGGCCGACACCCTCGCCGACCCGGTCGGCCGCCAGGCGCTGCGCTGCATCCGCTGCTCCGCCTGCCTGAACGTCTGCCCGGTCTACGAGCGGGTGGGTGGCCACGCGTACGGCTCGGTGTATCCGGGGCCGATCGGGGCGATCCTCTCCCCGCAGCTCACCGGCCCCCGGGCCGGAGCGAACCGGACCCTGCCGTACGCCTCGACCCTCTGCGGTGCCTGCTTCGACGCCTGCCCGGTACGTATCGACATCCCGCAGGTGCTGGTGCACCTGCGCCAGCGTGGGGTCGACGAGGCCCGCCGGCGCCCGTCCGCCGAGCGCGCCGCGATGGGCGCGATGTCCTGGGTGATGCGCGACCGCCGGCGGTACGCCGCCGCGCTGCGCGCCGCCCGGCGGGCCGCCGCCCCGGTCCGGCTGGTCGCCGGGCGGCGCGGCACGGTCCGCCGACTGCCGTGGCCGTTGGCCGGTTGGACGGCGAGCCGGGACGCGCCGGTGCCACCCCGGCAGAGTTTCCGTGACTGGTGGCTGACCCGCTCCGACGACATGACCGGACCGCAGGACGACAGCGCCGGACCGCACGAGGACGGGAGGAAGCGGGGTGGCTGACGCGCGTACCGAGGTCCTGGCCCGGTTGCGGACGGCGCGGGACCACCAGCCGGCACCGCTGCCGGTGCGGGTGCCACGCGACTACCGGACAGCCGGCGCGGACCCGGCCGGCGCCGACCAGACCAGCGCCGACCAGACCAGCGTGGACCCGGTGGCGCTGTTGGTGGACCGGCTGGTCGACTACCGGGCGACGGTGCACCGGTGCGTTCCGGACCGGTTGGCCGACCGGATCGCCGAGGTACTCACCGGGGTACGCCGGGTCGCGGTGCCACAGGACCTGCCGGACGACTGGCTGGGCGGCTGCACCGCCGAGGTACTGCGCGACGGCCCGACCCGACCACTGTCCGTCACCGACCTGGACCAGCCCGGCCTGGCCGCGCTGACCGGTTGCGCGGTGGCGATCGGCCGGACCGGGACGGTGCTGCTGGACACCGGGCCGGCGCAGGGCCCGCGCCGGCTCACCCTGGTGCCCGACCACCACGTCTGCGTGGTCCGGACCGACCAGGTGGTGGCCGAGGTGCCGGCGGCGCTGGCCCGGCTGGCCGACCCGACCCGACCGATCACGCTGATCTCCGGGCCGTCCGCCACCAGCGACATCGAGCTGAACCGGGTGGAAGGGGTGCACGGGCCGCGCCGGCTCGACGTCGTGCTGGTCGACACCGGCCGGCAACCGGCGGCAGGTCAGCCCGCCGGCACCGGCTGACCGCGCAGGTACGCCACATGCTCGACCAACGCGATCAGCACCGTCTTGCCCGAGCCACGGTTGCGGGCGTCGCACAGCACGATCGGCACGTCCGGGTCGAGGTCGAGCGCACGGCGCACCGAGTCCTGACTGAACTGCTGCGCCCCCTCGAAGCAGTTGACCCCGACCACGAACGGCGTGCCCCGCTGCTCGAAGTAGTCGACCGACGGGAAACAGTCGGCGAGCCGGCGGGTGTCGGCCAGCACCACCGCACCGAGCGCGCCGAACGCCAACTCGTCCCAGAGGAACCAGAACCGGTCCTGCCCCGGCGTACCGAACAGATAGACCTGCAGATCATCGTTGATGGTGATCCGGCCGAAGTCCATCGCGACGGTCGTGGTGTTCTTGCCCTCCACCCAGGACGTGTCGTCGGTGCCCAGGCTGGCGCTGGTCAGCACCTCCTCGGTCTGCAGCGGCCGGATCTCACTGACCGCGCCGACCAGGGTGGTCTTCCCGACGCCGAAACCGCCCGCGATGAGTATCTTCAGCGCGAGTGGGACCCGTCGGGAGGGCTGATGCCGGTTAGAGCGCACGGAGTCCATTGACCACCGCCTTGAGTATGTCGTCGTGGGGGTGAGCGGCCGAAGCCGGGGGTTCGTAGAGGGCGATCAGTCCGGCGGCGAGCAGGTCCCCGAGCAGGACCCGGACCACACCGAGCGCGAGATCAAGGTCGGCCGCCAGATCGGCGACCGAGACCGGCTGCTGGGCCAGCCCGACGATGCGCCGATGTTCCGGCTGCAGCGGAACTTCGGCGCCGGCACCCTCCGGGGCTTTCGCCACCACGAAGGCCAGCAGGTCGAAGGTGGCACCGGTCGGCTGCACCCGACCACCGGTCACCGCGTACGGACGGACCACCGGGCCGGCGTCGGAGTCCAGCCAGTCGTGGGGTCCGGCCGGGTCACCCCGCATCGGATTGCGCCGCAGGTGTCCGGCTCGGCGCGCTGAGAGTCTGCCCGACCCTGGTGACCAGCATCGCCATCTCGTACGCGATCAGGCCGATGTCCGCGTCGGCCGCGCTGAGCACCGCCAGGCAGGCCCCGTGCCCGGCCGCGGTGACGAACAGGTACGCCGACTCCATTTCGATCACGGTCTGCCGTACCGGGCCCGACCCGAAGTGCCGGCTGGCGCCCTTGGCGAGGCTCTGGAAGCCGGCGGCCATCGCCGCCATGTGCTCGGCACCCTCCCGGGTCAGCCCTCGCGACGCGCCCATCAGCAGGCCGTCGGCGGACAGCACGACGGCCTGCTGCGCGGTCGGGACCCGGTCGACGAGGTCGTCGAGCAGCCAGTCGAGGTTCATCGCATGCCGCATGGTGTGCACAGCTACAGCTCCCTCTCCGACTCTTCCGTCGCCGGGGGCGGCAGCACCGCGCCCGGAGGCGGAGTCGCGGTGCCCCGGACCGGGCCGGTCGACCCGGTCGGGGACGGTTCCGATGCCACGGAAGCCGGCTCGTCGCCGGAACCGGGGGTGCCGTCGCCGACCGGCAGCACCGGGCCGCCGTCGACGATCGGCGTCGTGTCGCCGGTACCACCCGGCTGCCCGGCCGCCGGCAGGCCGGCCGCCTGCCGGCCCCGGGCGGTTCCCGCCTGCAACGCGGACATCAGGGACCGCACCTCCTGCGGTGACCGTTGCGGGGCTTCCCGCAGCGGCTGACCGTCGGCCCCGGACGAATCGGGTGCCTGGCGCAGTTGGGGCGCCAGGCTGGACTGGCGTACCCGGCGCGGCAGGCCGTCCTCGGTGGTCGCGCCGGCGCCGCTGGACCGCCGGGTCGGCAGGGTGGTGGGACGGCGGCGGGCCGGCAGCTGAACCCCGGTCGGCTCCGTTGCGGGCTCGGGGGTCGGTCGGCCGGCCGGGTCCGGTCCCGGGCTCGGGCTCGGCCGGAGGGCGGTCAACGCGTCCGGCTCGGGGCTCGGCCGGAGGGTGGCCAGCGCGTCCGGCGTGGGAGTCTGCCGGACCGTGGTCAGTGCGGTAGGCGGCCGACTGGACGGCAGCGCCAGCACCTCGGACTCGGGCACCACCAGCTCCGCCGGGATCAGCGTGACGGCGGTGATCCCGCCGAACGGTGACGGCCGGAGCCGGACCCGTACGCCGTGCTTGGCCGCCAACTGGGCGACGACGAACAGGCCGAGCCGGGCGCTGTTGTGCGGGTCGAAGTTCGGCGGCTCGGCGAGGCGCTGGTTGGCGTCCTCGATCGCGTCCGGTTCCATGCCGAGACCCCGATCCTCGACCTCGACCGCGTACCCGTTGGGCAGGCTCTGACCGATGACGGTGACCCGGGTCTGCGGCGGGGAGAAGGACGTGGCGTTCTCGATCAACTCGGCCAGTAGGTGGATGACGTCGCCCACGGCCCGGCCGGCGACCGCCGCGGCCTCCACGGTCGTGACGTGCACCCGGGCGTAGTCCTCGACCTCGGAGACGGCGCCCCGGATCACGTCGACCATCGGCACCGGGTTGCGCCAGCCCCGGCCCGGTGCCGCTCCCGCGAGGATCACCAGGTCCTCCGCGTGCCGGCGCATCCGGGTCGCCATGTGGTCGACCCGGAACAGGTCCTCCAGCTCCGTCGGGTCGGTGCTGCGCCGTTCCATCCGGTCCAGTACGGCCAGCTGCCGGTGCAGCAGCGTCTGGCTGCGTCGGGCGATGTTGAGGAACGTCTCGTTCAGCCCGCGACGCAGCGCCGCCTCCTCGACGGCCGACCGTACGGCGGTCCGCTGCACCTCACTGAACGCGTGCCCGACCTGGCCGATCTCGTCGGCGCCGTACTCCAGCGGCGGGGCTTCGGTGACGACGTCGACGTCCTCACCACGGCGTAGCCGGGCGACCACCCCGGGCAGCCGCTCGCCGGCCAGCTCCAGGGCGGCGGCGCGCAGCCCGGTCAACCGGTGGATCAACGACCGGCCGACCCGCAGCGAGATCACCACGGAGACGATCACCGCGGCCAGGCCGACCAGGCCGGCCCCGGCGAGCCGGGCCAGGATGGTGATCGCGGTCGGCATGCTGCGTTCGGCCAGCGCGTCGGCGGCGAGCAGCTCGAAGTCGCGCAGCTGCTCCTGGACCAGCTGGTAGCTGGCCCGCCAGCGGGACTCGGAAACCGGCAGCCCGTCCTCGGCCGGCCCACCGGCGATCAGCGTGTCCTGCATCTGCCGCAGCCCGGTGTAGTCGTCACCGGCGGCGAGCTGGTGGTAGGTCCGGCTGTCCGGGTCCGGCAGCTCGGCCACCGCCCGGTCGAACAGGAACCGCTGGTTGGCGACGATCTGCACCAACTGCAGGTGGCCGGCGGCGGTCAGCTCGCCGGCGGCGAAGGCCCCGGCGAGCAGAGCGTCGGTCCGGCCGAGCAGGTCGCGGCCCAGGCCGATGTCGGTCAGCGCCCGCGCCTGCCGGTTGATCTCGTTGTCCGGCAGCCCGGCCAACGCTGCGAACATCTGGAACGCGGTGTCGACGATGCCGCTGTACAGGCCCAGCGCGCCGGCTGCGTCCATCTCCCGACGTTCGACGAACCCTCGGCCGGACGGCAGCAGCTCCAACTCGGACAGGGTCGCCGCGATCCGCTCGTCCAGCACAGACGGATCCGTCGGCGGTTCGTCGCCGCGAGCGGAGCTCCGGAACTCGTCGACCGCCGCGTCGGTGGCCTCCCACTGGTCTCGCAACTGCCGCAGGTCACCGGCGCGCAGCGCGTTCTGCCCATCGGCGCGGGACAGGTACACCACGGAGAGTCGGCGTTCCCGCTGCAGCTCGGCCACCACCGCTTCGCCGGGGCGGCCGACGTCGTCGAGCAGTGCCTGGGCACCCAGCAGGCTCAGCGCCGGGCCGACGGTCAACGACGTCGCGAAGATCCACAGCGCCAGCAGCGCGGCGATCGGGACAGCGACCAGCGCAACGATCTTCGAGCGGATCGACCAGTTGCGGGTATTCATCAGACCTCGCCGGCGCGGTGGTGGCTGAGCTGGCGCGGCGGATGCGAACCGACCGGTCCGGGTGAGTGGATGGTCAGTCGTGTCCGGCGCCTCCGGAAGGATACGTAATTAACGGCTCAGGCACTACCAGAGGCACTCAGCGGTCGATTGTGGGCACGGAGCGTACCGAAAGTGGCCGCATGCGGCAGCATCCACGGTCGTCGTCGCGACCTGCAGCGGACCATCCCGGCGGGCGATCCGGATCAGATGCCGACGAGATCGTCAAGGAAATGTGACAAACCTGGATTGAGGATCCGGGTCGAGCGGGAATACCAGGGTGAGAAGGAGGAACAACCATGTCGCCCATCGAGATCGTCCTCATCGCCGCCGTACTTCTCGTCGTGCTCGCGGCGCTCGCCCTGCTCGGGACCCGGTGGCGGCGGCGCCACGACCTGCGTGGCACCTTCGGTCCGGAGTACGACCGGGTCGTCGCCGAGCAGGACAGCCGCAGCGCAGCCGAGCGCGAGCTCCGGCAACGGGAACGCCGGCACGCCGAGTTGACCCTGACCCCGCTGTCCGAAACGTCCCGCACCCGCTACGCCGCCGCCTGGGCGGACGTGCAGACCCGGTTCGTCGACGCACCCGGCGCCGCGGTCGGCGACGCCGACGAACTGCTCACCCGGCTGATCGCCGAACTCGGCTACCCGACCGGGGACTACGACGAGCAGGTGGCTCAGCTCTCCGTGGAGCACGCCCGTACGCTCGGCAGGTACCGCGAGGCGCACGAGATCCATCTGGCCAACGAGCGCGGGGAGGCGAGCACCGAGCAGTTGCGTCAGGCCGTGGTCCACTACCGGGCGCTCTTCGCCGAGCTGCTCGGCGAGGACCCCGTGCCCACCGCGGCCCCGACCGAGCAAGCCTCGACCCCGACCGAGCAAGCCTCGACCCCGACGGAAGCTTCGACCCGCTGAGGAGAGACACATGACCCGCACCGATCAGTGGCACGACGAACGTACCGAGGTCATCACCCCGCACGGCGGACCGGGCCGGCCGGACGCCGGTCACGGCCGCGACGGGTACGTGGACCCGGACCGCACCGAGGTCGTCTCCGGCGTGGCGACGCCCGAGCGGAACGAGCCGGTCCACCACGAGCCGGTGGAACAGCCGACCGCGTTCGGCGCCGCCACTGTCGGCGGCGCGGTCGCGGCCTCGGCGATGGCCGGCCCGGAGCGGCTACACGAGCCGCGCGACCCCAGCGACGACGACACCGTACAGGTGGGCGACGGCGGCGAACCGGAGCAGACCGGGCAGCCGGCGCCGGCGGGAGTCTTCGCGGCGGAGCAGGCGGACGCGTTCCGGGACCGGTGGCGGGACGTGCAGCTGCGGTTCGTCGACGACCCGCACGCCGCAGCGGGCGAGGCACAGAACCTGGTGACCGAGGCCGTCGAGGCGCTCACCGCGGCGTTGACCGCGCAGCGCGACGAACTCGGCGGGTGGACCGACGCCGGTCCGGAGGACACCGAGCAACTGCGGATGGCGGTCCGCCGCTACCGGGACCTGCTGGACAAGGTGCTGTCGATCTGATCCGTCGCCAGAACCCGACCTTGCCGATCTCTGCGACCTCCGGTGCCAACTGCACCGGAGGTCGCGGTGCATTTCCGCCGGCCGACGCCCGCACATATTCGCCGCTGCCCCGGGTACCCGGTTCCTCGACGGCTCCGACGGGAGGGGGCAGCCATGACAGACCGGGACAATGCGATCGGCCGGGTGCCGCTGGAGGAAGAACCGGCAGTGGCCGCCGCAGTCGAGGACGACACCACGGTGCCGCTGCTGGTCACCGACCCGGACACCGAGCAGGACAGTCCGGACTTCCGGCCACCGGACGGCCAGTCCGGTCCGGCCCGGGTGCGGACCGGTGCCGAGCAGGCGTGGGACGCCGAGGACCTCGCGGTGGCCAAGGGCGGTGACGGCAGCCCGGAGCAGGTGGAGCGGGCACGTCGGGAGCTGGAACACGACGGTGCCGCAGCAATCGAACGCACCGTGCCCTGATCCGCTGACCCGCCGTGCCCTGACCCGCCGGGTGCTGTCCCGCCGGGTGGCAACGGCCGAAATGGGGCGGGGCCCGGTGCCGTGTCCGGCACCGGGCCCCGCTCAGCGTTACGTCCAGCCTTACGACAACGGCGGGTACGCGTTCGCCATCAGCTCCTGGAACTGAGCCGAGAACCAGTGCCCGGAGACCGGCGCGTTCGGCAGGGCACCACTCATGTTGTTGTTGTTCCGCGGGTTACCCGTGTACGTCGGGTCACACATCCGGTCGAAGCCCTTACCCTCGTCGTTCGGGATCTCCGAGCTCGACCCGTCCGACTCACCCGGCGGCTTGATCCACACGTACGCGTCGATACCCGAAGCGGGCGCCGCAGTCGGACGCTCACCCAGACCCGCACCCGACTGGTTGCACCAGTTCCCCTTCTGGAACCGCCGGTCGATCCGCGACTCGTCCACCCGGGTGTTCACATCACCGGCGCTGCTCGGACCGGTCGGTCGGTCCGGACCGCCCCAGCCGTTACGCGACGTGTCGATCAGCATGCCGACACCCGACGGGAACCCGGCCTGCACCAACCGCTGCCGGAACGCCTGCGCGAACGACAGCTCGTCGTTGTAGTTGTTCCAGTCGATCCACGTCGACGGACGCGTCGTCGAGTCCACCGTGATGTACGGCTCGCGCAACGCCGAGTAGTTCGCCGTGTTCGTGATGAACCCGTGCACATCCGACGGCGACGCACCTGACGCGTTCGCCGCCTCCGCAATCAGATCCGCGCTCGGCCCGAAGTTGTCCTCCCAGCCGATCCAACCGTGGTGCCCGGCGTCGATGTAGTTGTACACATTCGGCACATCCGCCAACTGCGAGATCGCATAACCGACACCGGTCACGTAGTTGCCGTTCGCCAGCATCACGTCACACTCAGGCGTCGCCGTCGCCCGCGAACCCACATTCGTCACCAGGTTCGGCAGCGAGTCGATCTCGATCACCGCCACGATCCGCAGATTCCGGTACTCCGCCCGACCCACGATCTCCGCGATCGGATCGATGTAGTCGTCCCGGTACGCGTCGATCTCGTCCGGACCCAGCTCACCGTTGGACGCCAACGCCGCACAGTCCCGACCCGGCAGGTTGTAGATCACCACCTGGAACACCAACGGACGACTACCGTTCGCCGCGTCCTGCGCCACCGCCTCGTCCAGATGGTCCGCCAGACCCATGTCACCCGTCGTCGGGCTGTTGTTGCCGTAGATCGCACTCGTGCGGTCCAGCCACACACCCGTCGGCTCGTCCGCGATCCGGCTACCACCCGGCTCAGCCGCCGCGTTCGCACTCCAGATCGGGTTCACGTACACATCCGCACCCACGTACGGGTTGTCCACCCGCGGCCCACCCGGCGGCGGGGAGGTGGGCGGGGGCGCGGTCGTCGGCGGGGCCGTCGTGGGCGGCGCAGTCGTCGGCGGCGCAGTCGTGGGCGGCGCAGTCGTCGGCGGCGCGGTGGTGGCCGGCGGCGTGGTGCCGACAACCTGACCGGTGCAGGCGACGCCGTTGAGCCGGAACACCGTGGGCGCGGTGTTGGTACCGGAGTAGCTCGCGTTGAAGCCGGGGTTGACGCTGGCGTTGGTACCCAGCGAACCGTTCCACGGCGCATTGCGCAAAGTCACCCGGTTGCCGCTCTGGGTGAATTCACTGTTCCACGCCTGGGTGATCTGCTGGTTGCCGGAGTAATCCCACTCCAGGGCCCAGCTGCTCAGCGGGTCACCGAGGTTGGTGACGGTCAGGTTGGCGGTGAATCCGGTGTTCCACTGGTTGACCGAGTAGTTGACACGACACCCGGCCGCAGCGCTGGCCTGGGTGGCCGCGACCACGAGCACACCGGAGCCGAGTACGACCGCGGCGGCCGCGGACAGCCCGCGACGCATCCGCGAGCGCCCAGCGCCGCGTAGTGGGTTCAGGTTCATGCGGAGTTGTCTCCTCGCGACATAACTGGTCACCGGCACGTCGGCCGGGACCCTGGTGAGGTCGGTGCGCCACCTGTCGTCGGATGGACGACTCGGCGGTCGAATCGCCGGCCGGAAGATCCGGTTGCCCTCGGCGAAACAGGTGTGCTTGGCTGGCTCCGCAGCGCCAATCGATCATCATCATGTCATGGGAACGCTCCCACCGCAACCGCCCGGAAACCTGCCGGTGACGAACCCACCCGGCACTGCTCAGCGCACACGCCCGGCGCCACCCTGATGCCGGCCCTTGTCGAACCAACTACGCCGCGTCGGATGTGACCCAGCCCACCGACCTGCGCGACGCCCGAAATAACCGGCATATCAGGTTGTTGACCCCCGGTGATGGACCGCTAGTCAGTCCGGGCGGCTCGCGAACGGCCCCGCGTCGCCTGGTGTCCCGCACCCTCCCCCCACCCCCCGGAGGACACCGGCATGTCCGTCTACGCCAACACCCGCGTGCACCCGACCCCGGCAGCGCCGCACCCGACCCCGCCGCCGACCCGACCCGGCCCGCACCTGCCGTCGGTGACCGTCGTCATCCCCACCATCAACGAGGAACGGAACCTGCCGCACGTCTTCGCCCGGCTCCCCCGCGACGTCGACGAGGTCGTCGTCGTCGACGGCGGCTCGGTCGACCGTACGGTGCAGGTCGCCCGGGAACTCTGGCCGGCGGTGCGGATCGTCCAGCAGACCCGTACCGGCAAGGGCAACGCCCTCGCCTGCGGCTTCGCCGCAGCGACCAGCGACATCGTGGTGATGATCGACGCCGACGGGTCGACCGACCCGGCCGAGATCCCGCGCTTCGTCGCCGCGCTGCTCGCCGGAGCCGACTTCGCCAAGGGTTCCCGCTTCCGGGCCGGCGGCGGCAGCCACGACATCACCCCGCTGCGCCGGCTCGGCAACGAAGGTCTCAACGGGATGGTCAACCTGCTGTTCGGCACCCGGTTCACCGACCTGTGCTACGGCTACAACGCCTTCTGGCGGCGCGTGGTCCCGACGCTGGACCTGCCCGACCCGGCCACCCCGGGACCTGCCGACGGTGGCAAGCTGTGGGGCGACGGCTTTGAGATCGAGACGTTGATCAACGTCCGGGTCGCCGCCCACGGGCTGCGGATCACCGAGGTGCCCAGCATCGAGCACCTGCGGATCCACGGCGAGAGCAACCTCGACACGGTGCGCGACGGCACCCGGGTGCTGCGCACCATCCTCAGTGAGTTCGGCCGCGAACGCCGGCTGCGCCGCAACCGCCGGCAGCCCCGCCGGCAGCGGACCACCGCCGTACCGGTGACCGCCGAGGAGGGCTGAGCGATGCGTCGACCGACCGTCAGCGTGGTGGTACCGACCCACCACCCGGACCGGCTCGCCGGGCTGCGTACCGCCGTCGAATCCGTCCGCCGGCAGGACCTCGAGCCGGCCGAGATCATCGTGGTGGTCGACCATCACCCGGCGCTCGCCGACCGGATCCGCCGGGAACTGCCCGCGGTGACCGTGCTCGACAACGCATACGAGCGGGGTGTCTCCGGCAACCGCAACACCGGCGCTCAGCATGCCGGCAGCGACCTGGTGGTGTTCCTCGACGACGACGTCGTCGCCCACCCCGGCTGGCTGGCCGGGCTGGTCGCCGCGTTCGCCGACCCCAAGGTGATCGGGGCCGGCGGCGCCATCGAACCCGCCTGGGAACGGCACCAGCCCGGCTGGTTCCCCGCCGAGTTCCGGTGGGCGGTTGGCGGCTCGTACGCCGGCCAGCCGGTCCGGCCCGGACCGGTGCGCAACGTCTGGTCGGCCAGCATGGCGGTACGCCGCGACGCGTTCCTTGCCGCCGGCGGTTTCCGCACCGGTTTCGGCAAGGTCGGCAACCGGGCGCGGCCCGAGGACACCGAACTCTGCCTGCGGATGGCCGCGGTCACCGGCGGGCAGTGGTGGTACGTGCCGCAGGCGGTCATCTCGCACGGCGTACCCGTCAGGCACAGCACCTTCCGTTACTTCCTGCGCCGCTGCCACGCCGAAGGCCGCGGCAAGATCATGATGGCCGGGCTGCTCGACGGCGCGCCCAGCCTCGGCGCCGAGCAGGACTACCTGCGCCGTACGCTGCCCGCCGCGCTACTGCGAGAGATCGGCGCGGCCCTGCGCGGGCGCGGCCACCGGCACGCTGCCCGGGCCGGCGCCATCCTCGCCGGCACCGCCGCCGCGGCCACCGGCGCACTGACCGAACTCGCCAGCCGCACCACCCAGACTCCGTCCCCACCCCCACCGATCGGAGCCGCCTGATGAACCCGCGTACCTCCGTCCACTTCCCGGCCGGCACCACGGACCGGATCCCGGCCACCGTCATCGACCTGGAAGTCACCGACCGGTTCCCGGACGTCCCCGGGACCGACCCGGCCGGCCGGCGGGTGGAACGCGCCTGGCTGCTGGTCCGGCAGTTCACCCAGCCGATCGGCGCGCTGCTGCTCGACGTACCGCCGCACGGGCTGACCGGCGCGGACCTCGCCGCCGCCGCCGACCGGGAGATCCCCCCGGCCGACCGGCCCGAACCCGGCTACCTGACCCGGCGGGCCGAGGTGCTCGACGACGCGCCGCACATCACCGTGGTCGTCTGCACCCGGGAACGGCCCGCCGGGCTGGCCCGCACCCTGGACAGCGTGCTGGCCCAGCAGTACCCCCGGTTCCGGGTGCTGGTGGTGGACAACGCGCCGGTCAGCGACGCGACCGTCCGGGTGGTCGCCCGGGCCGCCGACGGCGGCGGCGCAACCGCCGACGGCGGCGCAGTGCCGGTCGACTACATCCGCGAACCCCGCCCCGGGCTGTCGCACGCCCGCAACCGGGCGCTGCGCGCCACCGTCGGCGAGATCGTCGCCTGGATCGACGACGACGAGGTGGCCGACCCGCACTGGCTCGCCGAGATCGCCCGCGCCCTGGCCGACCACCCGCAGGCCGACGCGGTCACCGGGGCCATCGTGCCGGCCGAACTCGCCACCGACGCCCAGCTGTGGTTCGAGCAGTACGGCGGGCACAGCAAGGGCCGTGGCTTCACGCCGGACGTGTTCTCCCCGGCCACCGCGCACCGGCAGAGCCCGCTCTACCCGCTGCCGCCGTTCGGTGCCGGCGGCAACATGGCCTTCCGACCCGGCGTGCTGGAGCGCATCGGCGGTTTCGACACCGCGCTCGGCGCCGGCACCCCGGCGATGGGCTCCGAGGACACCCTGGCCCTGATGCAGGTGCTGGTAGGCGACGGCACCGTCGCCTACCAGCCCAGCGCCCTGGTCTGGCACCACCACCGCAGCGACCTGGCCGGGCTGCGCAACCAGCTGGTCGGCTACGGCACCGGGCTGACCGCCGCCTACACCAGCCTGCTGCTGCGCGAACCTCGGCTGCTCGGACCGCTGCTGCGGCTCGCTCCGACCGCGCTGCGCGACACGTTCGGCGGCGGTGACGGGCAGCGGCTGGCCGGGCTACGCGACGACTTCCCCCGCGAGCTGGTCGGCGCCAACCGGCGCGGGCTGCTCGCCGGGCCGGTCGCGTACCTGCGCAGCCGGATGGCCGACCGGCGGCTGCGCCGTCGGATGCGGGGCTGGCCGTGACCGCCGCCGGCACGACCGTCCCGCCACCGGCGGTGGTGGTGGTCCGCCGCCCGGCGCTGCTGCGCAGCGCGGCGGCGCTGATGACCTCCACGGTGGCCAGCGCCGCGCTCGGGTTCGTGTTCTGGGTGGTGGCCGCCCGCTGGTTCGCGCCGGAGGCGGTCGGCCGGGCGTCGGCGGCGGTGTCTGCGATGACGCTGCTGGCCGGGCTCGCCCAACTCAACCTGATCAACCTGTACGCCCGGTTCCTGCCCGGTGCCGGCCGGCACACCCGCCGGCTGGTGCTCACCGGATACGCCGCGTCGGCGGCGATGTCCCTGCTGCTCAGCGGCGGGTTCCTGGCCCTCGGCATGGGCACCGGCATCATCGGCCCGGCGCCGACGCAGCGGCTGTTCTTCGTCGCCGCCGTGGTCGGCACGGCGATCTTCTTCATCACCGACGGGGTGCTGACCGCGCTGCGGCGGGCCGGCAGCGTACCGGCGAAGAACGTGGTCGCGTCCACCGCCAAGGTGGCGCTGCTGCCGCTGCTGGCCGGCACCGCCGCCGGCGACGGGATGCTCCTCGCCTGGTCGGCGCCGATGCTGGCGACCATGCTCGGGGTCAACTGGTGGGTGCTGGCCCGGCTCGCCCCGGCGCACGCCCGCACCGCACCGGAGGCACCGGCCCCGGCCCGGCGGGAGCTGCTCGGCTTCGCCTCCGCCGAGTACGTCAACGGGCTGCTCACCAACGCCGTCGCGTACCTGCCGCCGGTGCTGGTGGCCAGCGTGCTGGGCGCCACCGCCAGCGCCTACTTCTACATCCCGTGGGTGATCGGGGTGGCCGGCAGCACGCTGCTGTGGAACGTCGTCACCTCGTTCGTGGTCACCGCGTCCAGCGACGCGGCGGCGGCCCGGGCACATGTCGACCGGGCGGTCCTGCTGGTCGCCGCCGTTGTGCTGCCGGGTGCCGCCGTGCTCGCCGGGGCGGCCGGGCCGCTGCTGCGGCTGCTCGGCGGGCAGTACGCCGCCGAGGGCGCCGACACACTACGGCTGATCGGGCTGTCGCTGCCGTTCACCGGGGTGATCCTGCTCTACTGCGCGTTCGCGATGATGGAGAAGCGGATGTGGCCGGTGGTGACCGTGCAGTCGGTCGGCATCGCCGCGTTTCTGCTGGTCAGCTGGGTCGGGTTGCCCCGGGTCGGAATCATCGCGCCGGCCGCCGCGCTGTGTATGGCACAGGCTGCGGTCGCGATCGTGCTGCTTCCCGGGCTGATCCGCCGCTACCGGGCCACCGGCGACGTGACGAACGCCCCGGCCTGGGCCCGACGTACCGCCGAGTCCGAGACCGTTACCGCCGACACCGGAGGTGCCGGATGACCGATCTCGCCCTGCGTCCCGTCCGCCCGTTCCCCCAGGCACCGGCAGCCGGACCGGCTGTCGACACCGCGCCTGGTGTCGACACCGCGCCGGCCGTTGACGGCGTACCTGCCGTGGACGGCCGGACCGGTCAGGCGCGCACCGGTCTGGTCGTCGCGGTCCTGGCGCTGCTCGGCCTGGCAGCCGGCGGCCCGTGGCAGGCCCCGACCGCGGTCGCGTTCGCCGCCCTGGGCCCCGGTGCCGCGCTGCTCAGCCACCTGACCGTCCGGCCGGCGGCGACCCGGTGGGCGACGACCGTACTCGCCAGCCTGGCCGGGTACGCGGCCGTGGCCACCGGATCGGTCTGGGCCGGCTGGTGGCAGCCCAGGTTGGCCGTCGCCGCGATGGCGGTGGCGGTGGCGGCCGTCAGCGCCGCCGGGCTGCTCCGGGCCGGGCGAGCGGGCCACGGCCACGGTTCCCGCCCCGGGCCGGTCCGACGGTGGCCGCACGCCCGGCGGGCGGGCCTCGCCGGGCGGCCGGCTGTCGCACGGCGGCCGCTGCTGGCGCATGCCGTTGTGATCGGTGCGGCGTTGGCGCTGTGGTGGATCGCGATGTCCCACACCGATGTGGCCCAGGTGGGCGGTTTCGGGCTGCTCGGCACCGTCAGTCCGATCTTCCTGGCCGCGCTGGCGCTCGCCGTCGCCGGCTTCGTCGCCGCGCTGGCCGGGCTGCGGCCCGCCGCCGACCGGCCTAACGCTGCCGACCGAACGACCGCGGCCGACCGGGCCACCGGGCGCGGGCTGGCCGCCGCCGGCTACCTGGTGCTGCTGGTCGTGCTGCTGCACGGCACCACCCCGCTGCTGCTCGACCAACCGCAGTACGCCTGGACGTACAAGCACCTCGGGGTGATCGACCTCATCGCGGCCGGCAACCCGGTCGACGCCGCGACCGACATCTACCAGCAGTGGCCGGCGCTGTTCGCCGGTGCCGCTCAGCTCGGCGCGGCCGGTGGCATCGCACCGGCGACGCTGGCCGACTGGTCGCCGGTCTTCTTCAACCTGGCCGCCGCCCCGGTGCTGTACGCCATCGCCCGTACCCTCGCCGACGACCGGCGGGTGGCGTACCTGACTGTGTTCGGGTTCTTCGCGGTCAACTGGGTGGAAGAGGACTACCTGTCCCCGCAGGCGTTCGGTTTCCTGCTCAGCCTCGGGGTGCTGCTGATCGTGCTGACCTGGCTGCGCTCGCCGGCCGGTGGCAGCGCATCGGACCGCCGCGATGGACCGGACCGCCGGGTCCGGGGCTGGGCGACAGTGGCGGCGTTGGCGCTGCTGGCCGTGCTCACCGCCGCCCACCAGCTGTCGCCGTACCTGGTAGTGGCGCAGGTGGCCGTGCTGGCCGCGCTGCGGCTGGTCCGGCCCCGCTGGCTGCCGCTGGCGATGGGCGCGGTCGTGCTCGGCTACCTGCTGCCCCGGTTCGGGTTCGTGTCGGAGGCGTTCGGCGTCTTCGACGGGTTCGACATCTTCGCCAACGCCGCCGGCAACGCCGAGAGCTGGGGTTCGACCGGGCAGGCGTTCTCGGCGATCGTGGTCCGTACGCTCGCGCTGACCGTCTGGGCGCTGACCGTGCTGGCGGTGCTGGCGTACCGTCGCCGGCTGCGTACCGTGCTGGTGCCGGCGCTGCTGGCCGCCACGCCGTTCGTCCTGCTCGCGGCGCAGAGCTACGGCGGCGAGGCGATCTACCGGGTGTTCCTGTTCTCCGCGCCGTGGTGCGCCTTCCTGATCGCCCGCGCGGTGGTCGACCGGGCCGACCGTCAGCTCGACCGCGCCGACCAGCGTCGGGTTGACCGCGCCGACCAGCGTCGGGTTGGCCGGCGTCGGCGGTGGCTGGGGCCGGTCGCGGCGGTGGCGGTCGCTGTGGCGCTCGGCGGCTTCGCCCTCGGTACGGTGCAGGGTCGGCACGGGCAGTTGGCCGTGGACCGGCAGACCGCCGACGAGGTGGCCGCCGCCCGCCAGCTGTACGCCGCCGCCGAGCCCGGTGCCACCATCGCGGTCGCCACGTCCAACTTTCCCAGTCGGCTGACGGCCGCGTACCCGCAGTTCAACACCGATGTGCCGGCCGGCGAGCCGGACCTGGTGGTCGGTGCGCAGTTGCGCGGCGCCGCGCTGGACGGCGAGCACCTGCCGGCGATCGAGCAGTTCCTCGGCTCGTTCACCGGCGACCCGGCGTACCTGGTGGTCAGCGACGGGATGCGCCGGCAGTCCGACTACTTCGGCTACTTCCCGCCCGGCTCGTTGGACCGCCTGGAGCGGTTGCTCGACGGCCGGGACGGTTGGTCGGTCTTCCAGCGCAGCGACGACGTCACCGTCTACCGGTACGCCGGGTGACGGTGCCGACAGCGGACGCCCTGCCGGGCGTCAGGCCGGAGCGTAGATGGCGACCCAGTCGATCTGCAGGTTGACCACGTCCGGTGTGGTCTCGTCCGGGCAGGCCTCCCAGGTGTGCCCGCAGTACCACGCCTGGCTCTGCAGAGCC
The DNA here is from genome assembly GCF_029626105.1 of Solwaraspora sp. WMMD792. Taxonomy (NCBI): domain Bacteria; kingdom Bacillati; phylum Actinomycetota; class Actinomycetes; order Micromonosporales; family Micromonosporaceae; genus Solwaraspora; species Solwaraspora sp. WMMD792. The sequence goes on along the minus strand of NZ_JARUBH010000009.1, from coordinate 540,473 downwards.
AGCGCCATCGGCTCGTCCGGCACCTGGTCGCCGGTGATTGTCGCCCACGGCTCGCCGTCCAGGGTGTAGATCAGCCGGTCCGGCCTCCACTCCAGACCGGCGGTGTGCCAGCGGGTGAAGTCGCCGCCGACGTCATGCCCGATCCGGTCGCCGGTCACCGGATGCAGCACCCCGTACATCCGGTCCCGGCCCTTGCCGTTGTCCTCGGCGATGTCGATCTCCGGCGGATAGACGTTGTCGCCCGGCCAGAGCAGCAGCGCGTACGCGATCCCGGTGCCCTGGTCCATCCGGAACCGGATGTCGTACCGGCCGTAGCTGCGGGTCACCGCCCGCCGGTTGGATACCCCGCCGGTGACGTAGATGTTGCCCCGGCTGGCTTCCCGCCAGCCGCCGATGGTGAGCATGCCGGCTCCGACCGACACATGGCCGGGGTCGAACCAGCCGCCCGGATCACCGTCCGGCTGTCCGGAGTAGGCGAACCAGTCGTCGCTCAGCTCGGTGCCGTCGAAGTCGTCGACGAAGATCTGCCGCCAGCCGGGCAGATCACCGGTGGGCAGGGCGATCCCGGACGGGTTCATCGTCCGGTCACCGCCGGCCGTGGTGGGCGGCGGCCCGGCCGGTGGCGGGCCACCGCCGGAATCCGGCTGGCCGGTCCCGTCAGGCTGGTCGGGCTGACTGGTTTGGTCGGGCTGGCCGGTCTGGTCCGGCTGGTCGGCGCGGTGCTGCAGCAGCGGGACCACCACCCCGAAGGCCAGTACCAGCGCGGCAAGGGCGGCCGCGACCGCGAGGGGGCCGCCGCGCCGCCACCAATGGCGGGCCGTCACGTCAGTTGGCGGCCGGCCCGCCGGGCCACCCGCCGGGTCAGCCGCCAGGCGGGCTGGGCCAGTCGTTTCGCCTGCGGCACCATCCGAGGTCCGCCGGTGCGGACCAGGTCGAGCAGCGCGGCGGCGTCGTGGTCACCGGTCGGCAGCAGCCGGGGTACGGCGAGCCGCCGGTCGCCCGGCCGGTACCGCCGTCGGCCCACCTCGCACGCGTTGTCGTGCCCGGCCCGGCGGACCGCCGCCCGGACCCGCCAGTCGTGGTAGCCGTGCGGGTAGCAGAACGACCGGACCGGGGTGCCGAACCGCTGTTCGAGACGGTCCCGGGCGACGACGATCTCTTCCGCCGCCCGCTGCGGCGGCAGGACATCGAGCGGATGGTGCAGCAGACCGTGTGAGCCGATCTCGACCCGGCCCGACCCGGCCACCTCGTCCAACTGGGTCCAGTCCAGCAGCGGGCCGAACTCGTCGGCCCACTGGCCCAGCCAGTCGGCGTACTGCCCGAGGTGCCCGACCGACGGGTAGAGGGTGGCCCGGGCGTTCGCGGCATCCAGCAGCGGCAGCGCCCGGGTGAGGAAATCGGCGTACCCGTCGTCGAAGGTGAGCGCGACCATCGACGGAGCCGGCCGGTTGCGGTCGATCGCCGCGTCGTCGAGCAGGTCGAGCGCCTCGCTGAGGCCGACCATCCGGTAGCCGGCGTCGGCGAGCGCGGCGAGTTGCTCGGCGAACCGGGCCGGTCCGACGGCGAGTGACCGCAATGGCCCTCGGGCCGCAGTAGAGATCGAGTGGTACATCAACACGGGCAGCACCGGTCGCACGGCGCTCGGGCGTGCCGTGGAGCTGTACGCCAGAGGCTCGGACCCGGTCATCCGGGCTGTCTACCCGGCCTACGCGGGGCAAACCTGCTTCTCGCCCCTTGCTCCTTGTCGCCGCCCTGCTTCTTGTCGCCGGCCGTGCTCGGCGGCGACCGCCGAACCGGCCGTGGCTGAACTGACTGGGGTCGGAGTTCGCCAGGGCAGCCACGGCCGGTGGTCGTTGGTCCGGCACTGGGGAGCATTGGACCAGCTGGAACAGCCGTGAAACTTCCGGGATCTGTCCGGTATTTTCGGCTGTTCTGTCGGTCAGGCTACGGCCGGACGGTACAGCGGTCAATCAATGCCGAGGGCTACCAGGGTGCTGTCCAGTGGACGGTCCCGGGGCGGTCATCGGCGCGTTGGCACCGCGAGGCCGAGAGTCGCCCGGACCGCGTCGTATGCCGGCTTCGGCTGGTACTCCTCGTCCAGGATGTTCGCCGCACCTTCGCCGTCGAACCAGTCCGGTACCCAGGAGTACTTGTCGGTGAAGCCCCAGAAGGTGAACGAGTTGCACCGGTCCGCCAACAGGCAACCCTGCAGCAGGGTGTTGTAACCCTGTGCCTGCGACTGCAGCTTGATCACGTCGGTCGGCATCGGCATCCGGACGTCCGCCTCGGTCACCGCGGTCTCCAACCCCAGCGCCTCGAACCGGCGCAGGTTCTCGGCGACGGCGGTTGCCGACCAGAAGCCGTACTGGATCCCGAGATGGCCCTGGATCCCCATGCCGTGCACCGGAACCCGTTGCCGGCGCAGCTCCCGGACCAGGTCGTAGTAGGCGGTGCTCTTCGCGCTGATGCCCTCCACGTTGTAGTCGTTGAGGAACAGCTTCGCGGTGGGGTCGGCCCGGTGCGCCCAGCGGAACGCGTCGGCGATGTAGGACGGACCGAGCTCGCGCAGCCAGATCGAGTCCCGCAGCTCGGCGTTGTCGTCGAAGATCTCGTTGGCCACGTCCCACTGGTGGATCCGACCCTTGAAGTGGCGGACCGTCTCGGTGACGTGCTCGCGCAGGATCTGCCGCAGCTCGGTGGCGTCGATCTCACCGGACTCGACGCCCTCGGTCAGCCAGGCCGGATTCTGGTTGTGCCAGACCAGGACGTGCCCACGGACGACCTGCTTGTTGCGGCGGGCGAAGTCGACCAGTTCGTCGGCGGGCCCGTAGTCGCGCTCGCCCCGCACCGGCTCCAGCGTCTCCCACTTCATCACGTTCTCGGCGGTGACGCTGGAGAACTCGGTGGCGATCCGGTCGCGGTAGGTCTCGTCCTCGGCCAACGCGGTCATGTTGACCGCGGTGCCGACCTGCAGCTTGTTCCACTTGGCCAGGCCGCGCAGGGACTGGTCGGTGACGGGTGGGCCGCCGACGGGCGGGCGGCCGGAGTGGGAGGTCGCGGAAGCGCTGGCACCAACCGTAGCCATCATGGCCACGGAGAGTACGCCAGCGGCGAGTATGCGGGTCGCCTTCATGGCATCCTTCCGAGGACAGTGCGGCGGAAGCACCCGGGACGACGAGGCCGAAAAGCACCCGAAACCAGGACGGTGGTTTCCGGAATACTTCCGTAAGTTGATTGGAACCTATGGCCGCCGGAGGCCATAGTCAACCCTGGATGCGAAGGTGGCAGGCCGGGCAGGCCGGAGGGTGGCGGGCCGGAGGACGCCGTCAGGCGGCGAAGTGCGACCAGATGGTCAGTCGACCCAGCCACACTTGCGGGAGAACCGCAGCAGGTGGCCACGCAACTCGACGATCTGCGCACCGGTGAGGTAGGGCGCGTCGGACAGCAGCAGCTCCGTGATCCGCTGCAGGTACTCCGGCTCGGAGAAGATCTCGCAGAGCTCGTCGTCGCCGCCCTCGCCGGAGGTGCCCGCCGCCCGGCTGACCACGCCCCCGGTGGGAGCGGTGGCATCATCGATGATCTCGACGTCGTACGCCTTGGGACCGCGACCGCCGTCGATCACCTTGAACGACACCCGGGTGCCGGTCGCCACCCGGATGCCACGTTGCGTGAGCTCACCGGCGTGCACGAAGACGTCGTCGCCACCGTCGTCCGGGGCGATGAACCCGTAGCCGCGCCCCTCATCGAACCTGACCACCCGACCGGCACCCATACCGCAGCCTCCTCACCGACCCCGTTCGCGACCGCTACGGCACCCCACCACGGCACCCCGGACCACCACTACCACGACCGCAACCGACACGTACCCGGCACCATACCAAGCGCAGGCATGGATGCCGGGTACGTATCGTCAGAGGGCAGTTCGGAAGATTACGTCCTTTTCGGGGCGAGAGTGAATACTCCGGGTTCGTCTTCGGTGAGGATCTGGCGGTTGACCATGCGTTTGAGCTTCGCGCGGGTGCCTTCGACGTGTTTCGGTGAGGGCTCGACGCCGAGCGCGATGCAGATGCCCTTCGCCCGCATGCCGGCGGGTGCGGTGGCGAGGACTTCCAGGATCTGCTGGTAGGGGGTGCTGGCGATCGTCGGGTCGTCGGCGGTGAACTCGGCGGCGGCGAGCGTGCGCAGGGTGGTGCGGGTGGTCGCCAGGGCGGCCAGTTCGCTGTCGACGCGGCCGAGTTCGGCGGTGAGTGTGACGATCTGCTCGCGGAGCCGGTCGGCTTGCTGGCCGGCGGTGGTTTCCCGGTGGGTGATCAGGTCGAGGACCGTGGTGAGGTTCACCGCTGCCGCCAGGTGGGTGTGCTGGTGCCGGTGAGTCGGCGGACCAGGTTCGCGGTGGACGCCCACCAGGTGCGTGACACGCTGGACTCCGGTCTGCTCTCGTACTCGCGGACGAGACGGCGGTGCAGCATCAGGGTGCCGAGGGTCTGTTCGACGATCCAGCGTCTGCGGACCGGTACGAACCCGGGTCGGGTGTCGGCGCGTTTGACGACCTCGACGTCGACACCCAGGACGGCGCCGTGCAGCGCCATGTCCTGTTTGAACCCGGCGTCGACCCACGCGCGGGTCACGGTGGGGGTGTGCGTGACGACCCGGTCGAGCAGCCGGATGCCGATGGCGTTGTCGGTGACCGACGCGGCGGTGACCACGACCGCGATGACCAGCCCCAACGCGTCCACGGCGAGGCCCCGTTTCCGCCCCGGTACCTTCTTGGCCGCGTCCTTGCCGGTCGTCGCGGCGGGCACATTGTTGGCCACGCGGATCGACTGGGTGTCCAGCACGACCGCGGTCGGGTCCTCGGTACGGCCGGCCTTCTCCCGTGCCTGGCAGCGCAGCAGGTCGTGGATGACCTGGTCGGTGCCGTCGTCACGCCACCGGGCGAAGTAGTAGTACGTGGCCGACTTCGGCGGCAGGTCGTGTGGCAGGTACGCCCACTGACAGCCGGTCCGGTTCTGGTAGAAGATCGCGTTCACGATCTCCCGCAGCTCGTAGCGGCCCTGGTGCCCGGACACCGACGGGTGGCGGGTCTTCCACGCCTGCAGGAACGGTCCGATCACCGCCCACTGTTCGTCGGTCAGGTCACTCGGATACGCCGCGCGTTCAACCATGATCGACCCAACGCGGTCACGTCCTCACTGGTTACGACCAACGTTCACATCCGCACGATCAGATCAACCCACAATGGACAAGACCTAGCGAACCGGCCTCTCACACGGGTGCCGGCCCGGTCAGCTCGCCGTGCAACTCACCGCAGGTGTGCCGTTGGTGCCGTTCCACGAGCCCAGGAAGCCGAAGCTGGTGCTCGCCCCGGGGCCGAGCGCCCCGTTGTAGGCCACGTTCCGGGCGGTGACTGAGGCCCCCTGGCTGGTGACGGTGGCGTTCCACGCCTGGCTGACCGTCTGACCGTTGGTGAAGGTCCAGCTCACCGTCCAGTTGCTGATCGGTGCGGACCCGGCGGTCACCCGCACCTCACCCTGGAAACCGCCCGGCCACTGGCTGGTCACCGAGTACGTCGCCGTACAGGCCGATCCGGGGGGCGCCGTGGTCGGCGGCGGCGCGGTCGTGGGCGGCGGTGGGGTGGTCGGGGGCGGCGTCGTCGGGGGCGGGGTGGTCGGGGGCGGGGTGGTCGGGGGCGGGGTGGTCGGGGGTGCGGTCGTCGGCGGCGGTGTGTTGGTCGGTCCACCCCAGCCGGCCGTGGAGTCCAACCAGGCCGCCCGCTGAAGCATCCAGTCCCGCATGTAGTCGACCTGGCCGCGCCAGGTCGGCGCGGTCGGGGTGAAGAAGAACCCGATCATCGGTGAGGTCAGGTTCGGCCACCGCTGGAAGTTGCGCTGCGCACCGTTGGTCAGTGGTGCGGCCAGGGCGTCGATCCGGGCCCGCAGCGACGCGTCGGAGAGCAGACCGCGCCGCAACGACTGCCAGCGCAGCCGGACCTCGTTCACGAACGCCGGGTCGCGCATCAACTGGTTGAACCAGTCGTTCGCCACCGGCTGGCGAATCTGCTGGTACTGCCAGCCAGCGGTCTGGTCGTTCTGGAAGAAGCCACCGACGCCGAAGGTCAGGTCGTAGTCCCACAGCGGTCCGGCGAAGATCTTCGTGTCCCGGTCCTTGTAGAAGTAGGCGCTGCGGATGTACGCGTCCATCTCCCGGCTGAGCTCATTGAGGATCATCTGGTCGATGAACGTGCCGACCTCGATGTACGCCCGGTAGCCGGTCTCCGGGTCGGCGAAGTTGGGTGCCCGGAGCACGTCGTGGAACTGCTGCAGATAGCCGCGCAACCAGTCGGCCTGCTCGGGCTGCAGCGGGTCGGGGTCGGCGACCTCCAGGTAGTTCCAGCAGGTGGCGGCCGGCCCGGTGCAGGGCAGCGTCGGCTCCTCAGCGGCCATCCACTCGAACTTCCAGATGTAGCCACCGGTGATCTTCGGCAGCGTCAGGTCGTCCTCGTCGAGTTGCTTGAGGTCGAGCCGCTCCTTCGAGTTCTTGATCGTCTCGACGATCATGTAGACGCCCATGTAGTCGTCATCACCGACCGGCGTGGCGTCGGTGTTCCGGTAGAACTCCACGAAGCGGTAGCGCGGGGCGTACAGACCCATCTCCCGGCCCAGGTCGTAGACGAGCGCCTCGCGGATCAGCGACTTGTCCGGGAAAGGGCCGCGCAGCACCCAGTCCGACTGGGCGGGCATGCCGAGCACCGGGTAGTCGGCGTCATCGTCGTCGTTGTCCCAGAACTCGATCCGGTACGGGGTCTTTTCGAACGTCGACGACGACTGGCCACGCAGCCGGAATCCGGCCCGGGTGGCGACCGCCGGGGTGCCGTTCAACGCTGTCGTGCCACTGCCCGGGTCGAAGATCATCAGGGACGAGTCGAAGTACTCTCGGGCGGGCCGGCCGGCACCGTAAGTGTCGACGACGACCACCGGCAGGTCGTGATTGGTGGTGACGGCGCGGGCGACGTACATCGCGGTGCCGGGTTCACCGGAGGCCACGCCGCCGACGAACGCCTGGGCCCGCAGCTGGGTGGTGCCGGTGAAGCGCAGCGCGTTCCCGGAGTAGAGCGTGGACTGTGCGGTCGGCAGCTGGCCGTTGGTGGTGTAACGGATCTGCGCGCCGCTGACCGTGGTGCTCAGCGACACCGCGACCTCGCCCTGGAAGGTGCCGCTGGGCACCGAGAACTGGATGTCGCCGACCAGGTCCTCGGCCGCGTCGGCCGCCGCGATCTGGTCGGCCACGGCGAGCGGTCCGCTGCCAGACTGGCCGCTGCCGGTCTTGTCAACGCCGGTTTGGTCGACGCCGGTACCCCGGTCGCTGCCGGCGACGGGTTCGGCGCCGGCCGGCGGTGAGTGGGAGACGAGCAGCCCGGCGACCAGAGTGGCCGCGACCGCGACTCCCACGGCGCGGACGGCCGCCGTCGCGGCCCCGGTGCTATCGACGGTTAGACGCACGATGCCTCCTGTTCGATGTGGCGCACGACGCTCGGCGCCGCCTGCGTCGCCGGGCCCGGCGGCCGACCCGACGGGGCAGGGATGCCGCAGAAGTGCCGACGCAGGGTACGCCGCCACGGGCCGTCCGGCAGGTCCGGCCGCAGCGCGGCCAGGCCGGTCGCGTACTTGGAGATGCGCATCGGTCGGATGCCGCCGCGCCACAGCAGCCGGTCGGCGGCCGCGGCCGCCGCGCTCGACTTCGTCTCGACGACGGCGACCTGCGGCAGCGTCAGACTCGCCGACCCGCACTGCCAGCGCAGTTCGGTGTCGATGGTGACCCGGCTGAAGCGCTGGCTGGTGGTGGCCGGCAGCAGCAGCGTGCTGCGCCGGTAGCTGGTGACCAGGGTCTGGGCGAAGTCACCGTCCGCCGGGATGGCCTCCCGGGAGAGCACCTCATCGACGAACTCGCGGCCGGGACCGACCGTGCTGCGGTCCTGTGACAGGTACGGCAGTCGATGCTTGGTGATGCTGTCCCGGGCACCGTTGATCTTGACTTCGAGCCAGCAGTCGCCGGAGTCGAGGTAGGTCCGGGTGCGCACCTTGAACCGCCGACGACGGCGGTAGGCGGCGCAGTGGTAGCTGGCCAGCCAGGGCGTGTCAAAGTAGACCGACTCGTAGCGGAACGACCGCTCCGCGTCGATGTCCAGCACCCGGGTGCCGGCGGGCAGCTGACTCAGCAACGACGGCAGTGCGGTCAGCGGCACGACGTACTTGCGGTCCACCCTGGTCTGCAACGCGGCACACTCGATCAGCTCGGCCAGGTCGACCGGAGGCATCTCGCCGAGCGCGGCGGCGATCGCGAGCGTCGTCATCGGCCCGCTCCCGCCGCGGCCGGAGCACCCGTCGCAGCTGGGGCGGTACGCCGCCCGGCCAGCGAGTACCGTACGTCCACGATGGTCGTCTCGTTGACCAGGTCGAGCCGTTGGATGGTGGCGCCGTGCACCCGGGCGCCGAGCAGTTGCTCCAGCTGCGCGACCAGGGCGACCTGGTCGGTGACCGCCGAGTCGAGCACCATGATCTGATGGCGGTAGTGCCGCAGCAGCCGTGGGTGGTCGCCGAGGAACATCACCGCCAGGATGAGGGCCATCAGGCCGGCGCTGAGCCAGATCGAGGTGGTGCTCAACGCGCCGAGGATGCCCAGCGCCAGGGCGGAGAAGTAGTAGGCCACCTCGTGCTGGTCCAGCTCTGTCGAGCGCAGGCGGATGATCGACAGTACGCCGAACAGCGCGAGCCCGAGGCCGAGCCCGGCGCCGACGTTGCTGGCGCTCAACGCACTCGCCACCGCCAGGACGCCGACGTTGACCCCGAGGTAGGCCACGACGAGGTCCCGACGGCGGTGGCGCGGGAAGTAGAGCCCGAAGACGAGCAGCGCCACCGCGCCGATGTCGATCGCGAACAGGACGAGCTGCGTCATCTCGTTCGTTCCTCCTGGGTCGCTGTCGGACGCCGACGCGTCCTGCCGGCCGGCCACACCGCCCGGCTGGGCAGGTATGGACGGCAGACGAACGACGCCGGAACTTCCGGTAAACTTTCGGGAACTCTCTCGAAACGGTAGCCATCCCATCGATTGACGTCAATGCCTGTTGAGGTGGTCTGGGTAGGGCTGTCACCACTGCCCGATTCGGACCCCGATCTCCACCGCCCGATCAGGCGCACGAAATCCCTGGTAGCGGCCGATGGTGCCAGACCTGTCCGCTGGCAACCGCACCCAACCGGGCGTCGTAACTTTCAGCCCTGGGTCAGGCGTGCCGCAGCGCGACAAAGAACTGACCGGCGGCGCGGCTCAGCACATCCGGGACGAGGCGGACGCCGTAGCGGCCGCACTGCTTCCGGGCCGACCGACTGGTGCCGCGTACCCGGCCGGTCCCCGGGCGTGAGCTGATCACTCACCTCAGGCCGGGATGATGTCGGTCACCGCGCTGGCCATTCTGGTGTGCGAAGCTAACTCAGTGCGCACGGAGCTGGACGTGACGCTGGGCGGCCCCGTCGGGGGCATGGACGCTCGGCAGGCTCTGGTACGCCTGGAAGAGGTACTTGACCTGCTCGCAGACCTGGAAGACGCCGACCGGAGACGACCTGTCGGTCAGCGGCGGGTGCCGAGAAGCACCTGGACCTTTGCCCGACTGGGGCTGGGGAGCGTACGAGCAGCGCTAGCTCCCCTAGTACGGCAGCCGCCATTAGGGCTGTAACCAGGTAGGACGCGTCGGCAGGGGTGGTGCAACGTAGACGCAGCCGCCTGTTGATCATGTGTTTGTGAGGACTACAAGATCGAAGGCGGCTGCTGCTGCCAGGGTAGCGGCTGACCGGGCGGTACGCGCACAGGGCAACCTGTTGGAACGGGTGCGGTCGTGTTTCGTCCAGGCGCGGACGTGGCGGCACGTCGGCCGGTACATGTCGGCGCTGGTCAGCAGCATCCCGAAACGCAACGGGTGGACCATCGCCGAGCATGTCGGGGACGCCACGCCGGACCGGACCCAGCGGTTGTTGAACCGGGCGGTGTGGGACACCGAAGGCGTGGCCGGCGAGGTGCGGCGGTACGCGGCCGCCGGGTTGGACACCGCTGCCGGCCGCCGGCGGCGGCGTGGGCTGGCGGTCGGGGCGTTGGACGAGACCGGACAGCCGAAGCACGGCACCGGGACGGCCGGGGTGAAACGGCAGTACATGGGCTGCGCTGGTCGGGTCGCCAACGGCATCAACACCGTGCACCTGGCGTATGTGCGGGAACGGACCGGCCACGCCCTGATCGCAGCCCGGCAGTGGATCCCCGCCGAGCAGATCACCGACCCGGACACCGCCGCCCGCACGGGGCTGCCTCCGGGGCTGGGGTTCCGGACGAAGGGCCAACTCGCGATCGACCTGTGCACTCACGCGTACGCCGACGAGCTGACCTTCGACGTCATCTGCGGTGACGAGGTCTACGGCAACTGCACCGACCTGAGGGAGTTCCTCGAAGCCCGCGGGCAGACGTACGTGCTGCGGGTCGCCTCCACGTTCATGGTCCGGACGCCGTCGGGTGACCGGTTGACCAGCGCGCAAGCCGTTGACCTGCTGGTCGGTGGGGCCGGTCGGGGCTGGCAGGTCCGCTCGGCCGGTGCCGGGTCGAAGGGACACCGCTGGTACGCGTGGGCGTGGATCGCCACCGCCTCGCCCCGGCACCATCTCCTCGTGCGCCGTCACCTGGCCACCGGTGAACTGGCGTTCCACTACTGCTACGTGCCCGAGGGGCAGCCGGCGGTCGTGTCGCGGCTGGTCCGCGCCGCCGGGCTGCGGTGGCCGGTCGAGGAATGCTTCGAGTTCGGCAAGGACCACTTCGGCCTGGACCAGTGCCAGGCCCGCCTGCACGGTGCGATCGCCCGGCACACCGTGCTGGTCATGGCCGCCCTCGCGGTCTGCGCGGTCACCGCCGCCGAGTTACGCCACCGCACCGACAGCCAGGCACCCCCGCCGACCACACCCGACCAGCCGCCACCGGCCGAGCCCGGACTGATCCCATTGACCGTGCCCGAGATCGGACGTCTCCTCGCCGACGCCCTCCACCGCCCACAATCACCCGACCACGCCATCGACTGGCTCACCTGGCGACGCCGGCACCAGGCCCGCGCCCGCTGGCACCACCAACGCACCCGCCTCAACCGCGACTACGCCCTGGTCAACTAGCAAATGGCGGCTGCCGTACTAGAGCCAGGGCCGGGCGCAACCTACGACGAACTGGACGCGCTGAACGTTCGCGCTGTCGATGGCTTCGAGCAGGTCGAAGGTGCGGAGCTGCTGCCCGATGGTTGGGGCGTCAATGCGGCGCGCACCGCGCGCCGGCTTGCCGGCCGCCTCGGGGCGACGCCCGACACGGGGATGAAGCTCTCCCTCATCGTCGACGGCCAGGTCCGCAAGTCGGTAGCCGTCACCCGGCGCGCTTCGGTCAACCTCGACCGGGCGCTTAAGGTACGCCGAGAGTCAATCGGCTCGGTGTCTGGCTCGATCGACTCGATGAGCGTGCGCACAAAGCCTTTCCTTGGTCTCTGGTCGCCCCGTGGAGAAGGCCGGATCAAAGTTGACCTGCCGCCGCAGCTCGTCGAAGCCGCGAAGCAGGCACTCGGGCACAACGCTGCGGTCCGTGGTCGGATCAAGCGCAACGCGGCAGGCCAGATCCTGGGGATGAAGGCCACCAGCATCGAAATCCTGCCGGCGGTGGCGGATGCTCCCCCCTTACTAGGACTCGTCGGCGCAGACCAAGACCTGACCGGTGGGCTCAGTCCTCTCGCCTACCTGGAGGAAGTGCGTGAGCAGGCCCGATAAGCCAGATAGCGTCTACCTTGATTCCTGCGGCTTGATCTACGTCCTGACTCGATATCCGGGATACGAGCCGATCGAACGCCTCCTGGCGCTGTCCGACGCTGGCCAGTTGACGATCATGATCTCGCCGCTGAGCCTGGTGAAAGTGCGCGGCCAGGGAAGGGCGTCGTTCGACGCGGCCAAGGACAAGCAGGCACGCTCCCTCGTCGACAACCCCCGCTTCCTCATGATCGAGTTCGATCGCGAGGTCGCTGTGAAGGCGAGGGATATGGTACGGCGCTTCAAGCTGAAGAACTTCGATGCGATCCATCTGGCCTCCGCAGTTGTCGGACAGGCGGACACCATGATGACCTACGATAAGGGGTTTCCGCAGGGCCAGAGCGTCGACGGGGTCTGGGTCGACGAGCCGTACACCTACGGCGGACCGGATCTCTTCACAGAACAGTGACTCACTTGGTAGCAGTTCGACAGTTGCTACGGGTCCTGTTCGGGCTGCTCAGCCACGAAGACACCGATGCCCGTTCGCCCGACAAGCTCCTCCAGTTCGATCATGGAGTCGACGGCACGGCGGACGGTCATATATGACTAGTGTCGTACTCGTCGGCCAGCAGCCGGACCGACGGAAGCTTGCTGCCCGGAGGGTAGATCCCAGCCCGGATCTTCGCCCGCAGATCATCCCTGATCTGGCGCCAAAGCGGCTGGGCGTACGGCATAGGTACAGCTGTGTGCATCGCTCAGCACCGCTGGCGCGCCGCTGGTGGCGGATCGATTCGGCGACACCGTGGCGATCAGCACCATTCCAGTGGCGCGCATCGGGTCCGGCGCTCTGACGTTGATCGCGTTGTTCAGCCTCGTCGCGGTGTCGGCGCTGCCGGTTGCCGTACGCCGCTGGGCGGTGGTGCTGCTCGCGACCGTGGCGGCGTTGCTGGCGACGACGCAACTCGGCCATGACGAGGCATTCATGTCAATGATCGACTACCCGGTCCTGCGTGACCAGCCGGCCATGGCGTTGGCGCTGGCCGCCGTGGCAGCGACCGTGGTGCTGACGCTCGGCACGCTCGCGGTGCGTTCACGGGAAGGAGCGCAGGTGACACCGACACCCCTTGGCGATGCTCGGCGGGATCTCGCGGAGATGCTGCCCTGGGTGAAATCTCTCCCGGACTCCGAGGTCGACCAGCTGATCGCGGAGTTGGGCGCCCTGGCTCGGGGCGGAAGAACGCTGGCAGCGCTCGACTCAACGGCCACTCTGCTCACGCAGTGGCAGCATACGGCGGAGATATACCACGACCCGGCACTGCTGGAGATCATCAGCAGCGAGCCGGAGGGCGACTTCGGGACGGTCGAGCGCCCGGAGAGCGCCCCAGATCATCATCCATCAACTGTAGTTTCGTGCGACGGGGTCGCGTGAAACTACAGTCTTTCTGTAGTTCCACGCGAGGGTCACCGCTCTCCTCGGCGCCAAACCGCCTGGGCGGGGATCGTCTGGCACTGTGGCAGCGGCTACGCCGGCTGGCCATCGAGCAACGTGAATGGTTCCCATCACAATGTGAGGCTGAGATACGTTATTCCTGCTGGATAAGGTATCTCAGCCTCACATCGTGGCGTGCAGTCGGATCGGTGACGTAACCCGTCGCCGGGACAGCAAAGCGCTAACGCTGACGGCACAGTAGTCCGATGCCCCGTGTCGCCCGGATTCCTCGCGAGTTGCGCCTGAGACCGTTCTCTGGCAGCGACGCGGTAGCTGCCGGGCTGCTCACCAAACGCAGTCTGACCGGCCCCGCCTGGCGTCGGCTCTTTGCCGACGTGTACGTCCAAGCAGCAGCGTTCGATGATGGCGACCACCGGATGTGGTGCGAGGCGGCGGCGGTGAAGATGCCTGCGGGCGGCGCGGTCAGCGGCCTGAGCGCCGCGTACCTCTGGGGTGTCGACCTGCTGCCGCACCGCAGCCCGGTGCACGTCACCTTGCCCCGCTCGGCGCGGCCAGGCCCTCACCCGCGGTTGGCCGTCGTCCACCGGTCACTCGGCCGCGAGGACGTGACATGGCTGTTCGGCGGGATACCGCTGACCACTGAGGTCCGTACGGCGTTCGACCTGGCCAGATCGCTGCCGCGCGCCGACGCGCTGGCCGCCGTTGACGCGCTACTGCACAGCCGGGTGCTGCGCCGCGAAGCACTGGCAAGCTACGTCGACTTCCACGCCGGCCTGCCCGGCGTGCGGCGGGTACGGGAACTCCTGCCCCTCGTCGAGGCGCTGAGCGAGTCGCCGATGGAGTCGCGGCTGCGCCTGCTGCTGCACGATGCCGGCCTGCCCCGCCCGACGCCGCAGTACGAGATCCGACTCCCCGCCTCTGACCTGACGCCGGACGCCAGAACTGGCGCAGCGGCATCTGATGCGAGGCGGCGCGGGCGTCTCCTGGCCCGGGTCGATCTGGCCTATCCGCAGTGGCGGATCGCCATCGAGTACGAAGGTGATCACCACCGGGAGCGGGCGACGTTCCGCCGCGACGTGGGTCGCTTGAACGCGCTGCGGGCAGCCGGCTGGCTGGTGCTGCGGTTCACGGCAGACGACGTACTCCGACAAAAGGACCAACTAGTCCGAACTGTCCGGCAGGCCATTGCCGAACGAAGGTGACCGCCGGTGCCCTCCCCCACGGTGTGAGGCTGGGATACCGAACCCGGCTCGGGTCAGGTATCCCAGCCTCACATCGTGACACCGACTCGACCGCCTCCGACGGCCCGAACGTCAGCGGTCCGCGACGTGGCGGATCACCCTGGCCTGCTGCTGGGCACGGATGCTGAGCTCAGCCGCCTTGAACGCGTGCTCCTGGGTCATGGCGTTCTCGGTCCGGTGCAGGCAGTCGAGGATCAGCTGGCCGAAGTACGGATAGCCGACCTGGCCGGCGGCGACCAGATGGTGCTCGCCTGTGCCGTCGACGAGGAAGACGTGACCGGGGCCGGAGTCGGAGTCGGTCGCCACGTTGACGTATTTGCGCAGCTCAAGATAGCCGTCGGTGCCGAGGATGAAGGTGCGCCCGTCACCCCAGGTGCGCAACCCGTCGGGAGTGAACCAGTCGACCCGGCAGTAGCCGGTCGCCGTGCTGTTCAGCACCAGGCCCAGCTCGCCGAAGTCGTCGAGCTCCGGGTACTGCGGGTGGTTGAAGTTGCCGACGGTGGAGTGGCTGATCTCGGCGTCGGTCGAGCCGGTGAAGTACAGCATCTGTTCGACGTTGTGGCTGCCGATGTCGCAGAGGATGCCGCCGTACTTCTCCTTGACGAAGAACCAGTCCGGGCGGCCGGCGGCGGACAGGCGGTGCGGCCCCAGGCCCATGACCTGCACCACCCGGCCGATGGCACCCCGGCGGACGAGCTGACCCGCCAGCACCGCCGCCTCCACGTGGATCCGCTCCGAGTAGTAGACCGCGTACTTGCGTCCGGTGCGCGCGGTCGCCTCGCGCGCGTCGGCCAGCTGTTCCAGGGTGGTGAGCGGGGCCTTGTCGGTGAAGTAGTCCTTGCCGGCCGCGATGACCCGCAGGCCGAGGGCGCACCGTTGCGAGGTGACGGCGGCACCGGCCACCAGGTGGACCGTGTCGTCGTCGAGGATCTCCGCTTCGTGACGCGCCACCCGCGCCTGCGGAAACCTCTGGCGGTACGCGTCGACCTTGGCCGGGTCGGGGTCGTACACCCATTTGAGGGTGGCGCCGGCACCGAGCAGGCCGGTACTCATGCCGTAGATGTGTCCGTGGTTGAGGCCGATCGCGGCGAAGACGAACTCCCCCGGTGCCACCACCGGGGTCGGTACGGGATCCGGAGCGTACGTCGCCCCACTGACCGTCGTCACGTGTCGGTCTCCTCAGTTGTCGTGGGCGGCCGTGCCGCCGACGGTGATGGCACCGGGCAGGTCCCGCACCGTGGCGGTCTTTTCGAAGAACCGCGGCGCACGCCGTACCAGGGTGCCGCGCTGATAGTAGGGATCGTCCGGGGACAGCGGGAGGGTCACCGGCCGGCGTTCGATCCCCGACTCGTAGATCGCGGTGACCAGCTCGACCGCGTTGCGTCCGTCGGTGCCGCTCACCGCAGGTGCCACCCCGTCGCGGACCGCACGCAGGACGTCGCCGATCTGGCCAGTATGCCCGACGTGCGCCAGCGGCCGGTGCGCCTGCGCGAGAGCGTCGAGGTCGGCGAGCAGGTCCGGGTTGCCACCCGGGGTGGGGAATCCGTTCGCGGCACTGGTCTCGGCCACCGCCCGCCACGGCTGGGAAACCCGGGCGTACGCGCCCTGAACGACGATTTCCTGTTCTTCGCCGTGGTGCACCACCGAGCTGGTGAGCTGGGCCAGCGCCCGGTCGTACTGCAGGATCGCGACGGACAGGTCCTCGACCTCGGCGTTGTCGTGCTGTGAGTTGACCAGCATCGCGGTGACCGCCGACGGGCGTCCGAGCATCCACATGGTCAGGTCGATGTGGTGGATGGCGTGGTTGAGGGTGCAGCCACCGCCCTCGGACGCCCAGGTCCCCCGCCACCACAGGTCGTAGTACGGCCGGCCCCGCCACCAGGACGAGTTGACCTGCACGTGTGACACCGGCCCGATCAGACCAGAGTCCAGCACCGCCTTCAAGGTGGCCATGTCGTCGCGGAACCGATTCTGCGCGACGACCGACAGCAGCTTGCCCGACTCCGTCGCGGCCGAGATCATCGCGTCGCACTCCTGCAACGACGGAGCCATCGGCTTCTCCACCAGGACGTTGACGCCCGCACGCAGGGCCGCGATCGTGAGGTCGGCGTGCGTCGACGGCGGCGTCGCGATGCTGACCAGGTCCAACTCCTCGGCGGCGAGCAGGGCCCCGGCATCGTCGTAGACGCGGGCATCGGTGAGGTCGAAGGCCGTCCTGCGCTCCCGCGCCTTCGTCAGGGTCACGTCGCAGACGGCGGTGATCCGGCAGTCCTCCCCGAACTCCTGGTAACCGGCGATGTGCGTACCGGCGATGCCGCCCGCACCGATGATTCCCACCTTGAGCATGCCGTCCTCCATCTCGTACGGATCACGCGAGCCACCGATCGGGCGTCCCGTCGGCGCCGCGTACCACCGCGGTGGCTGCTCCTGCGGGTCTCCGGAACCCATCACCCAGTCGAAAACGATCAACGGCATTGACTGACAAGAAGATCATACACAATAGAAAAACCGGCCTTGA
The DNA here is from genome assembly GCF_029626105.1 of Solwaraspora sp. WMMD792. Taxonomy (NCBI): domain Bacteria; kingdom Bacillati; phylum Actinomycetota; class Actinomycetes; order Micromonosporales; family Micromonosporaceae; genus Solwaraspora; species Solwaraspora sp. WMMD792. The sequence continues at coordinate 523,457 of NZ_JARUBH010000009.1, read as the reverse complement.
CCGTCGACCGGGTCGATCCCTAGTCTCGATAGCAGACGGGGACATCACTGTGATCACCTTGAGCCGTACGGCTTGGAGAAGATCCCATGAGTCTCGCAGCGGTCCGCGCCCGACTCCAAGACGTCCTTAAGGATCTTGCCGCCGAGACTCAGCGGTTGGCGGTCATTCGCCGCGATCTTGAATTCTCTCGATCCCAGCTGGAAACGATCACCCGCAACAGCCGGCATCAAGCCGTAGCCGACACGATCATGACCATCACGACTTCGATCCGACGAATCGGCGAAGCCGAAAAACTTTCTCATGCCAGCGCATTGGGAGTCGTCGCCTACGGGCGAATCCTCGGATTCGATCTAGCCGCCGGGGTTGCCCGCCAGACCAGCAAGGACGGCCATCATGGTGCGTCGAACGACAGCACGTCGACCGGACGCGGCGAGACAGCCGGAGCCAAGGCTCCCCAGTGGCTCCAGGACGCGAGCCGGCAACTCCCACGTCGCGGCAAGAAGGGTCCGACCCATGGCCTGCTCTACGATGCGAGTGGTAAGCAGATGATTTCACCGCCGTTGACACAGGGAGGAGGAGCCCTCCGCAGCGGCGGAGTGCCGGACGCTCGGGCAGGAATCCGCACAGACTGGCATGCATTGGCGCAAGTCACTCGTGAACACGTCGAAGCACACGCTGCCGCCGCCCTCCGTAAACCTGGCAGTCCCACCGAGGCGACGCTGGTAGTAAACAAGCCGAGTTGCGTAACCCGGGGCGAATACGTCGGATGTGACGAGGTTCTGCCCGGACTGATACCCGAAGGGAAGCGACTGGCCGTGTACCTGTGGGACGGCGACAGCGCCACCTTGCAGCGTGTCTACACCGGCACGGGGGAAGGTATCCGGCGATGAGCTACGTGGTGTCGTGGGACGGGCCGTCCGTGGAGGAGCCCGATCGCGGGCGCGAAGTCGAGGTGTCGACCGTCGAAGAGCTCGACATGGTCCTCGACCAGGTGCACCGGCAGGCCGCCGAGGACGGCGTCGCGTACGCGGTGCAGATCCACCGTCCCACCCGGCATGGCGCGATCATGATCGGCGTCGGGCATCCTGACCGGTCCTTCGTCGACTGGCTGGACCGCAGTCAACCGCACGGCACCGGCAACCGGTACGCCGTCGACCCTGACGTCGAACCTGCGGACGCCCCGGTTGCCTTCGACGTCTACGGCGACTGGGCCGAGCTGCCGCCCATACGTACCAGGATCGCCACGGCACAGGCCCGCGAAGCAGCCCGCCACTATCTACGCACCGGGGAGCAGCCACCCTTGCACTGGCTGGGTGGCTGAACGACGCACGGCACGGGTGGTGGGGTGTCCGCCCGGTCGGACGCCCCACCACCGTGGCGCACGTCAGGCGACGGCGCAGGGGGTGCCGTTCAGGGTGAACGAGCTGGGCCTACCACTGTTGCCGGAGTGGGTGGCCTGGAAGCCGATGCTCTGTGAGCCGTTCGGCGGGATGGTGGCGTTGTAGGACATGTTGCGGGCGGTGACCGCGCCGCTGGTCGGCGAGTACGTCGCGTTCCAGCCGGAGATGATGGTCTGCCCGGCCGGCAGGGTGAACGCCAGGGACCAGCCGTTGATCGCGCTGCTGCCGGTGTTGGCGATGGTCACCGAGGCGACCAGCCCGTTGTTCCACGCGTTCACCCCGTAGGTGACCCGGCAGGCCCCGGACGGCGGCGGCGTGGTCGGCGGCGCGGTGGTGGGCGGTGCCGTCGTCGGCGGGGCCGTGGTCGGTGGCGCGGTGGTGGGCGGTGCCGTGGTCGGTGGGGCGGTCGTCGGCGGGGCCGTGGTCGGCGGAGCGGTGCCGTCGAGACCGAAGAAGCGGATCACCTGGGCGGCGTCGACCGGAATGTTGTGGCTGACGCCCTGCATGCTGATCGCCTCGACCGGGGCCATCGGGCCGGAGCTGCCGTACCGGGTGCGGGTGTAGTTGCCCTGCGGGCTGTCGGTGTACGTCGGGGTCTGGCTCAGCCCGTGCACGTTGGTCCACTGTTTGATCTGCTCGGCGAAGTTCGGGTAGCGCAGCGTGTCGTCGTTGGTGCCGTGCCAGATCTGCATCCGGGGCCACGGGCCGGAGTAGCCCGGCAGGCTGTTGCGGACGGCGTCGCCCCACTGCTGGGGGGTACGGACGATCTGCCCGCCGGAGCACTGGCTGTTCCACTCGGAACCGCCGGTGGTGGCGAAGCAGGTGAACGGCACCCCGGCGAAGGACGCGCCAGCGGCGAAGACGTCCGGGTAGACGCCGAGCATCACGTTGGTCATCATCGCGCCGGAGGACGTACCGGTGGCGAAGATCCGGTCCGGGTCGGCGTTGTAGCGCTGCTCCACGTAGCTGATCATCGACCGGATGCCGACCGGGTCACTCCCGCCGCCGCGAGTCAACGCCTGCGGAGAGTAGACGTCGAAGCACTGGCTGCTGCGGGTGACCGACGGGTAGATGACGATGTAGCCGTACCGGTCGGCCAGGGACGCGTACTGGGTGCCGGAGTAGAACGCCGGGCCGGTGCCGGTGCAGTAGTGCATCGCGACCAGGATCGCCGGACGGGGCGCCACCCGGTCCGGCACGTACAGGTACATGCGCAGGTTGCTGGGGTTGGTGCCGAAGTTGGTGACCTCGGTCAGGGTGGCCGCCGAAGCGGGTGCCGCGAAGGTAAGTGCGGCCGCCGCAGCGGTGACGGTTGCGGCGGTGGCGGCCAGCATCTTGGCCATGAGTCTCATGTGGTTCCTCCGGAACGCACGCAGAATTGGGTCCGACGCGGGGCTGCCCAAGCTCCCGCTTTACTCCGGCTCGAAACAGTTACTAGTATCGATAGAAACGGTTCGAGATTCAAGGTCGGCGTCGAACCAACATCGAGACATGTGCATAGAAACGCTTCGACACTCCGTAGCATGAGCCGGGCGACGCCCCCAGATCAAGCGGAAGGTTGGCGAATCGGTCGTGGACCACGCCCCCACCCACCCGGACCACCCACCGGCGACCGGCAGGCCGCCGGAAGGTCAGCGACGCGGACGCCGCCGTGGCGATCTCTCCGTCGCGACGATCGCCGAGCTGGCCGGCGTCTCGAAACCCACCGTCTCGAAGGTGCTCAACGGACGGTCCGGAGTGGCCCTGGAAACCCGCCGCCGAATCGAGGCACTGGTCCGCGAGCACGGCTACCAGCGGCCCGGCTCGGCCTCCCCGACCGCCGGCATCGAGGTCGTCTTCTATCAACTCGAGAGCCACCTGGCGATCGAGATCCTGCGTGGGGTGGAGCTGGTCGCCCGGACCAACGAGCTCGCCGTCGGGTTCACCGAGGTGCAGGGCCGCACCGAACCGGGCCGGTCCTGGGCCGAGCAGTTGCTGGCCCGCCGACCGGTCGGGGTGATCGCCGTCTACTCCGCGTTCACTCCGGAGCAGCACGCCCAGCTGGCCGCCAGCGCCATCCCCCTGGTCGCCCTGGACCCGGTCGGCGAACCGGCCCACCCGACCCCGTCGGTCGGCGCCACCAACTGGAACGGCGGCATCACCGCGACCCGCCATCTGCTCGACCTCGGGCACCGCCGGATCGCCGTGATCAGCGGCCCGCTCAACATGCTCGGCGCCCGCGCGCGGCTGGAGGGCTGCCGGGCGGCGATGGCGGCGGTTGGCGTACGGCTGGATGACGACCTGGTCCGCAGCGGCCGGTTCTTCTTCGAGGACGGTGAGACACACGGGCGTGACCTGCTCGACCGGCCCGACCGGCCGACGGCGGTGATCTGCGGCAACGACCTACAGGCCCTCGGCGTCTACAGTGCAGCCTGGCGGCTCGGCCTGCGCATCCCGGACGACCTGAGTGTGGTCGGCTTCGACGACATCGACAACGCCCGCTGGTGCTGCCCACCGCTGACCACCGTGCGCCAGCCGCTGACCGAGATGGCGTCGACCGCCGCCGGGATGGTACTCGCGCTGGCCAACGGTGGCGTGTTGCCGCAACACCGGGTGGAGATCGGCACTACTCTCGTCGTCCGGGGCAGCACCGCCGCGCCACCGGGCTGACCCCGCCGGCTGACCCCCGTTGACGGGCTGTTGACGGGCTACCGCTACGACTCGTCCGGCACCCGGATCGAGCCGCGATGCCACATGGCCGCCCAGAAGACCGGATCGGTGAGATCGGTTCCGGCCATGGTCGCGGCGTGGCCCGCCGCCCCGGCCACCGGGCCACGCCGGTCGGGGTCGAGCATCCACCGCCGTACCGCGGTGACCGCCTCGGCCGCCGGCAGCCGCTCGTCGATCAGCTTGCCGTGCAGGACGACGAGCATCAGCGCCGCCACCGGCTGCGGCACCGGCCACGACCAGCCGATCACCCCGGTCAGCCCGGCGGCCAGCAACGCGTCCGCCAACCGGATCGCGGCCCCGGGGTTGGCGGCGGCCGGCAGGACCGCCACACCGCCGGGCGAGCCCACCGGCCGGCGTCGCCCCTGCTGCCGGATGCTCTCGGCGGTGAGCACGGCCGGCTCGTCGGCTGTCCCCAGCTCCAACGCGGGGGCGCTGCCGACGCCGTCGCCCGCCGGGACGTCGACCAGACCGCAGTCGAGCTGCAGCAACCCGGTGCCGGGACCGTCCGGGCCGGGCAGCCAGGCGAGCAGCTGGGCCGGCGTACCCGCCCCGTCCGACTGCTCGACGACCCGGCCCAGCCCGACGGACCGTGGGTGGAACAGCCGGCGCAGCTCCATCGCCTCGACGCTCGCCCATTCCCGGTCGCCCCGGGGGTTGGCGACAAAGACCGGGGTGTGCGTGGCTGGCAGCTGCCGCCGCCCGGCCAACTCGATCACCTGTCGGCCGGATGCGACGTACGACATCGTGAGGTCCGCGACGAGGTGGCGGCCGGTCTCGTCGCGCACCGCCGACCACGCGTGCCGGACCAGCTCGTCGGGGACGACCAGCAGCACCCGTCCCGGTGTGGTCCGCTCGCCGAGGGCCGCCCGCAGGCAGGCACCGAACTCGCCGCCCGGCAGGCCGTCAGGTCGGCCGGGAAGTGGCACCGGACCGACCAGGTCGACCCGGGCCGGCTGCGGATGCAGCAGGAGCAGCCCCACCCGGGGTACGCCGGGCCGGGCCCCAGCCGGCAGCAGGCAGAGCTGCACCAGCAGGTCGGCTCCGAGATCGCGGGTCGCTGCGGCGACGGCACCGACCGCCGCCGGGTCCGTCGCCGGATCCGCGTTGACGACGGGCATCGGGTCAGCGGAACCGAGCACGCCGGGCAGCGAGTCGCACCGGTCGAGCAGCACGCCCAACGCCTGCGGGACAAGCGCGGCGACCGGGTGTCCGCACGGCAGACCGGCCGTGGCCGCCAACAGATGTCCGGCCGCCCCCCGCAGGTCGGTGCCAGCATGGACGTCGCCGGAGCGGCGGGTCTCGCCCCAACCGCCGCCGTCGTCGTCGCGGTCCCGCAGAAACAGCGTGGTGGCCAGTAGCAGACGGTCGACTGCGGCGGCCGCCGGTTCGGGCTCTCCTTCGCCGACCAGGGTGGTCGCCAACGCCACCGCCCGGTCGATCACGGTCGTCGCCGGCAGCGGACCGTCCGCGGGCCACAGTGACGCCAGCAGCTCCGCCACGGCGTCGTCCTGCGTCGTTCCGGCCTCGTCCTGCAACAGCCCTGCCTCGTCCTGCACCGGCCCGGCTGCCGTCGGCTCCGCCTCCGCCGGTGCGACGGCTGCCGCGCCGGCCAGCGTCGCCAGCAGCTCCCGCCGCAGTGCGGTGAGGTCGACGGCCGCTACGGGCATCGGCTGCGCGGGTGGTGCTGTCAGCGGCTCGTCGTCGACTTCGCCCCGTACCACCAGGGTCGGGAAGTCCCGCGGCGAGACCTGGGACAGCAGGTCCGCCACCGACGGCCACGGGTCGGCCAGATGGCCGCCGGCGGTATGAGCCGGCCCCGCGCCAGTCGGCCCGGCGGGCAATCCGCCCGCCCCCGACAGGACGTCGTTGTTCAACTGCTGCACTGCGGCCATCGCCCGCGCCATCCGGGGGAAGTCGATGTCGCCGAAGCCGTTCCCCAGGGACTCCAGCAGGTCCCACCACGCCTGCGCCGTCGTCAGCAACGGCGTCACAGCGGAGGCGAGTTGCTCGTTCGCTCCGCTCAGCTCCTCGTCGGCGAGACGCAGCAGTTCGACGGTGCGCCGGGCCACGGCCCTGGACTCGGGAGAAGCCCCGGTCCGGAAGGCCGACCCGCCCCGTTGCGCGGCGTCGAACTGGTTCATCGTCTCAATCAGGTAGTACTGCGCCAGGCTGAACCGGTACATCGCCAACGCGGTCGGCGACTGCTGCGGATAGCTGAGCGCCTCCTCCAGGAACGCGATCGCCTGTTTTCGATCGGCCGAGGACCGGGTGTGTGCCCGGTCCCGGACCGTGAGGTACAGCCCGAGCACCCCGGCGTACGGATGGCGTTGCGGATCGTCGGACTCCAGACCCGTGTAGATCTCCCGCCAAGCGTCGATTGCGGCGGTCAGATCGGGCAGCCCCGCCGGGTTTCCCGGGCTGAGCCGGTACCGGCCGATGTGGGCGGCGGCCAGCTCACGCAACACGTTTCTCCGCTCCGGCCCGGACCGGGCTGCCAGCTTCGCCTGCAGTCCGGCGATGACCTCGTCGTACGTCGACACCGTGGTCCTCACTCTCCGCCAGTGCCCGCCCGCCGGTCGGCGCCGACGGGACGGTTGCCTCTCTCAATGGCCCCAGTGGGTGAAGCCGGCCCAGGCGACGACCGCCGCCGGATCCGACACCCGCAGCTGCCGGCGCAACACGGCCGGCATGGCAGCGGGCGGCCGCCGGTCCGGGTCGAGCATCCAGAGCTGCGCCTGGCGAAGTGCGTCCCGGACCGTCCGTCGCTCGACCATCAGGAAGTGGTGAAACATGAACATCAGCACCGAGGTAGCGCCGTCCGGGATGCTCCACTGGGTGGACAGCACGGCACGGGCACCGACGGCCAGGAAGGTGGTGCCGAGGCTGTACGCCTCGTCGTAGCCGCGGCCGGAGACACCGGTACGGCAGGCGGCCAGCACGACCAGCCCGATCTGCCGGTCCGGACGTAGCGCCAGGCTCGCGATGATCTCCTCGGCGCTGAGCCGTTCCCCGTCGGCCAACAGCAGATAGGAGCTGGCCGCCCCGGGCTCGACCTGAATGACGCCGTGACAGGCCAGGTGCAGCATCACGCCGTCCGCCGGGGCGGTGGACAACAGCCAGTCGCGGACCTCGGCCTTGCGGCCCTGGCCCGACCGGCTCACCGAGCCGTCCGGGCGGCGACCGACGTACCGGCCGCCACGGTAGAAGGACTGCTGGACGGCGTACGCCTCGGCCCGCGCGTACGGCAGGTCGGCCGCCCGGTCGGCGGTGTCCGGGTCTCCGACGATCAAGCCGACCGGGCGCGCTGGTACCGGTGGACGCGCCGCGACCTCGCACAGCATCCGGGCGGAGACCGCCTGGGAGAACTCGGCCAGTTCGAGGGCGTACACCCCGTCCGGGCGGCGGGCCGCCTGCCACGGGACGCGGGTCAGCTCCCCGACCGGGATCAGTGCCAGCCGCGGCGTCCGGGCCGGCGACACGGACGCCGCCGCCCGCCCCGGCGGGCAGTTCGCCAGCACCGGGCCGATCACCGCGTACCACGCCCAGTCGCAGAGCCCGGCCAGGCTGTCGCCGAGCCGGGCGTCCGCCTCCTGCACCTGAAACTCCCGGTGCGGCTCGGCGAGAACGACGTCCCGGTCGGTCACCGCGCGCAGGTAGCGCTCGACGTCCGGCGGCCGCTGCGTCACCAGATTGGGTAGCAGGACCGCCAGTGGTGGCCCGTCCACGGGCACGATGACCGCCGCACCGAACGCGGGAGCAGGCGCCGGCACCAGGTAGACCAGTGCGTCCAGCTCCAGGGCGGCCAGGGCCGAGCGGATCTCGGCCAGCCCGGGCGGGTGCAGCAGCGCGTCGCTTGCCCGGTCTCCCGGGCTGTCGGTGAGCGCCGTCAGCACCTCCCGACGTAGCTCCGCCGGCGCGCCGTCCAGCCCTGCCGCGTCGGTGGCGGCCAGCCAGCGTCGGGCCAGATCGGCACGGCCCGCGCTGGTCAACCGGTCGCTGGCCGAGCGCAGCTCGGTGGCGGAGTGCAGGATCAGTCCACGCCCCGATTCGAGGGCCCGGACCGCCTCGGCGACGGCGTTCTGAGAAACGTTGCGATGGGCCAGCTCGATCGCTTTTCCCGCCGCGTACCGGGCGAGTTCGGCCGCGGCGGTGACGTCGGGCTGCAGGAGCACCTGCCAGGCGTACCGGTCCAACCCGGCCAGCTCGGTCTGCTGGGCGTCCGTCCACTGCCCCCGATGTCGTTCGGTCACGCCGAGCAGCTCGCCGATGACCGGCCACAGCGGATGCTGCGGTCCGCCGGCCAGCCGCCGGGCGGCGTCCAGCGTCTCGCGGGCCGCGTCCCAGGCCTCCTGATTGCCGGCCAGCTCGGCCCGTCGGAACAGGCCGACTCCGGCGAAAGCGGCGAAGATCGCCGCGTGGAACGGAGATCGAGCCGACGTGGCAGCCGCCGCGGCGTGGAACTCACCGACCGCCTCGTCGAGCCGGCCAGGATCCGTCGCGCTGGTCATCAGCAGGGCGAGACCGTAGAGCAGACGGTCCGGTTGCAGCGGATCGCGCTCGTGCGAGGTCCGGGCCCGGGCCCGTAACGGTGCCAGCTGCTCGTCGGTGAGCCCGGTGGCCGCGTCCCACTGCCACTGGTCACCGGTCATGCCGGCCAGCAGGGCGGCGGCCAGCTTTGCGTCCGACGCCATGGCCCGCTGCTCGGCGCGGACGCCCGGCTGGTCGAGCAGGTCGTGCAGTTGTTCCAGCAATCGTAGGAACTCGTCATCCCGGCCCGGCCCACTGCTCGCCGCCAGGCCCAGCATGATCTGCTGCGCGCGCAGCTGCCGTTCGATCCCCGGCAGATCGCGTGCCAGGCGGGCGTCGACCTCGTTCAGGCCCCGCCCGTACCGTTCCGCCGTCGCCCGCAGCTGCTGGGCGAACCGGTCGGCGGCGATCAACGCCGCGTTCACGTCCGCCGCTCCGGTCGCGGCTGAGGAGTCGCCGTCCTGCACGGTGCGGGCCGTGGCCAGTACCGCCCGCACCGTGTGATAGAGCATCAGAACGCCAGGAAACTCGGCTGCCGGTGCGGCGAGCGCGTCCAGCTCCCGGAGCAGATCCCCCGGATACCGCCCCTTGGCCGCCGAATACCGGTCGGCAACCGCCCGGATCTGTTCGGCCAGCTGGCGTTGCCGGACGAGGGACCGGACAGTCGGCCAACGTGGGTCGCCCGGCGGGAGCCGCTGCAGCTCGGCCAGTGCGGCGTCCAATTCACCGGCACCGTACGGTCGCTCTGCCATCGCGGTCATCACCCCTCCCGCGGTCAACGCGCCGTTCCACCGACTACTGACGGACCGGCTACTGACGGACCAGCTACTGACGGGCCGGACGGTCCAGCGGCCGTCAGGGCCGCCGGCGGCTCACCCGGGCAGCGGCAGCTGCCCGCCCAGGCCGTTGTAGAGCAGCAGCACCGCGATCACCCCGCAGCCGAAGGCCACGAAGGAGGTCTTCCTGCGCCCACCACGCCGGGCCCGGTAGCCGAGGTAGAACGTCGCCGCGATCGCGACGCCAGCGAGCAGCCACCATGGCGCGGTCACCGGGCCGAGCGGCACCGGTTCAGGGCGCGCCAGCCAGCAGGCGAGCGCACCGCAGACCACCGCGAGCGGACCACTGCGGACGTCCAGCGTCTGTCGCCGGCTGAGCGTCCGCTGCCGGGCCTCCTCAGCCTGCCGGATCTCGCGGTCCGCCCGCTGCCGGGCCGTCCGGTCGGCAGCCAGCGGTGCCAGGTGCAGCAACATGATGTGGTGGGCGGGGCGGGACTCCGCCGGGATGTCCTGGTCGGCCAGCGCGGCGAACCACGCCTGCGCCCGGGCGTCCGGGTCGGCCGCTGCGGCCTCGGCCTGCCTGGCGTACATCTGGTCCTGGCCGGGGAAGGCGGCCAGCAGCAGCATCGCCAGGTACATCGCGCGCTGCGACTTCGTCAACGACGGATCCAGCTCCCGCGCCCGGAAGGTGAAACCTTCGCCGAGCCGCCGCCACCGGGAGTCGATCAGTGCGTAGCCGGCACAGCCGGGCCGCCCGTCGAGCACCGTTAGGATGCCGTCCTCGTGCAGCCCGACGATGATGTCCCGGGCCGCGCCGGGGCCTTCGATCGCCTGCTGGGCCAGCTGGACCAGGCTGTCCCGGTCCATCGGGCGCTGGCAGTAGACGGCCACCCCTTCCGGGTCCAGGGCGTGGATCAGCCGGGTGACCGCCCGGTCCGGCCGGCTCGGCTCGTCCAGGGCGCGCACCGCTGCGGTCAGCTGGCAGGTGGCGGCCCAGTCCCGTAACGCCAGGAACTGCGGGGTCCGGTACGCCTGCCCGGCAAGGAGCCGCCGGGCGTCGGTCCACCGGCGACGGAACGCGTCGGCCAACTCCTGCGGCGAGCTGTAGGCGGTGTCGGCGAAGACGAAGACCGGGCCGCTCGGGCCGGCGACGGTGGGTGCCCCGCCGGCGCACCACCGGCGCACCTGCGCGGCACCCCAGCGCTGCTCCGGGGCGCGGGTCAACAGCCCTCGGCACAGCAGCAGCCACCGCTCGTCACGGATCAGACTCAGGTCGATCTCCCGGACGGCCATCTCCCGGGCGATCATCCGGTCGTCCATCCAGCTGCCGTCCAGCCGCTGGAACGGGTGCCGCCCGGTAAGCAGTTCCACCAGAAGAATCCCGAGCGCCCACCAGTCCAACCCGGCCCAGGTGTCGCCGGCGGCCGCCTCGGGAGCGGCGTAGGCCAACGTACGGGAGGTGGTCTGGCGCATCTCGTGGGTCGCCGCCACCATGGTCGTCAGACCGAAGTCGGCGAGTACCAGGTCGAACGGTTCGACCGAGCGGACCAGGACGTTGTCCGGCTTGAGATCCCGATGCACCAGCTGCAACGAGTGGACGTACTCCAGAGCCGGCAGGAGCTGGTCGAGCACCTCGCGGACCTGCCCGTCGGTCCACGGCCCGGGGCGCTCGCGACGCAGGTCCGCCAGCGACCCGCCGGCCGCGTACTCCAGGACCTCCCAGAGCACGCCGTCGCTCCGGCCCCAGTCCAGCAGGCTGATCAGGTGCTGACGGTCCGCCCGCCGCAGGATGTCCAGGGTGGCGCTGTCGACGGCGTCACCGCGACGGTAGATCCGGATGACCGCCGGTGTGCCGCTGATCCGGTCCCGGACCAGCATCAGGTCCGCCTCGCCGCCTGCGGCGAGGTCCCGGTCTGGAAAGTACCGGTCGAGCAGGGCCGGTGGCAGGTTCACCCGCCGGTACCGTCCGGTCGGCTCGTCGGGGGTGGTCGCGGGCTGATCCACTGTCGTCACCGGAAGATCGTCCCGGCTGGTCGCGGGCTGGTCGACCGTCGTCACCGGAAGATCGTCCCGGCTGGTCGGCGGGCTCAGCGGCCCGGCGGCGCGCTCGTTGCCCGCTTCACTGTGCATGTCGTCCACGGCTACTCCAGAATCGTGACGAGCAGAGCGGAAACGTTGTCGCCACCGCCCGCGTCGAGGGTGCGGCGCAGCAGGTCCCGGACGACGTCGTCCGGTCGGCCACCGCCGGTCAGGCAGTTCTCCACGTCGTCCACCGGCAGGTAGTCGGTGAGCCCGTCGCTGCACAACAGGAACCGGTCGCCGGCGATGGTGGAAAGCCGCTGTACGTGCGGGTGGATCGGGGCTGGGGTCAGGCGACCGCCGAGCGTCTGGGTCACCCGGCCGGTGGGCGCCGCCGGGCCCGGCCGGGACGGTGGCGGCGAGTCGTCCCGGGATAGCTGTACGAGGAGACCGTCACGCAGCAGGTAGCAGCGGCTGTCCCCGACGTTGACGCAGGTGGCGTCCGCACCGGACACGGTGAGCACAACCACGGTGGTGCCCATCGCGCCCCGTGGCAGAGGGTGCCCGGACTCGGCGTACAGATTGGCGTCGGCGCGGTGCACGGCGGCCACGATCGCCGCGGAGTCCGCGAAGGTCGGGCTCGCGTCGACGATCACCTGGGCGGCCAGGCGGGACGCCCGGGCGCCATCCGCGTGCCCACCCAGCCCGTCCGCGACCAGGCAGGTCACCGGGCGGGTGGACGAGACGGTCAGGCGCACCGGCTCGCCCTCCGGAACCGCCGACAGGAAACCGGCGACGGCGATGGTGTCCTCGTTGGCGGGACGCACCCGACCCCGGTGGGTCACCCCGACCACCTCGACCCGGTTCACCGTTCGGACCGCTCTACCCGCACCACGAGCCTGGCGGCGAACCGGACCCGGTCCCCGGGCCGCACCGGGACCGGTTCGCCGGGGGTGATCCGCTGGTCGTTGACGAAGGTGCCGTTCACCGACTGCAGATCGGTCACGGTCAGGCCGGTGCCGGTGGCGCTGATCTCCGCGTGCCGGCGGGAGACGTTGTCGTAACTCGTGAGCTCCGCGGCGAACGGCGAGCTCTCCCTGCCGACGGCGAGGGTACGTCCGGCCGCCAACTCGACCGTTCCCCAGGGGAAGAAGAGCACCGCCGCCGCCCGGTCGACCGCCGTGGCAGGGCTGGGCGTCGGCGCGTCGCCGACAGCCGGCGCGGCAGCCACCGGGTCGGCCGGCTCCGCCGGCTCCCGCGCCGGGTCGTCGGGCGGCAGTGGCTCCAGCGTCAGCAGGCAGGTGGGACAGTACGGCGGCCCGTCGGTGACGACGCGGGAGCACCCCGGGCAGATGAGCTTCGGTGTCATCAGACTCCTTTCGTGGATACTCCGGCCGTCAACTCCAGAGGAGAGGGTCAGGCCAGTCCGATCTGGTAGGTGTCGTCGCGGCGCTGCAGCGAGGTGACCACCACCCGCTCTCCGCGCGGGTGGTCGCGGTTGAACAGCTCCCGGGCCAACGGGTTCACCAGCGCGCTTTCCAGGTACGACCCGATGCCCCGACCACCGAAGGTGAGGTTGGCGGTGGCTCCGTCGAGAAGTTGGCGCCGTACCGGTTCGGCGAGCTCGAGGTGAAGCTGATGCTCCTTGCGCAGCCGCTGGGCGATGTGGTCGAGCAGAACGGAGAAGATTTCCTCGGCGGCGGCACGGGTGATGAAGTTGAACACGACGATGTTGTCGCCCAGCCGGTTGAGCAGCTCCGGCCGGTTGAGTTCGCTGACGAAGTGCCGGTTCACCGCGGCGCGGACCCGCTGTTCCAGCTCCTGGCGGGGAAACGCCCGGCCGCCGGCTTCGGCGGCGGCGTGCAGCGCGTACTCCTGCTCCGAGACGCCCAGGTTCGAGGTGAAGACCAGCACGGTGTCGGAGAAGTACACGGTGGAGCCGCTGGCGTCGGTGAGCCGGCCGTCGTCGAGAATCTGCAGGAACTTGTCCAGGATCCTGGGGTGGGCCTTCTCCACCTCGTCGAACAGCAGCAGGCTGAACGGCCGTTCCCGGACCGCGTTGGTCAGCTCGCCGCCCGCGTCGAAGCCGACGTACCCCGGCGGGGCACCGATCAGCCGGTCCGCTGCCTGCTCGGCGGAGAACTCGCTCATGTCGAACCGGGTGTACGCCCGCTCGTCGCCGAAGATCTGCTGGGTGAGCTCCTTCGCCAGCTGGGTCTTGCCCACCCCGGTCGGCCCGGCGAAGAACAGCACTCCACGCGGACGCGACGAGTTGCCGGCGTGCGCTCCGGAGAGCCCCAGCACCGCCCGGATCACGATGTCCACCGAGTGCTGGATGGCTTCCCGCTGGCCGCGCACCCGGGCGCCGATGCTGCCGGTGGCGTCGCGCAACCGGTCCCGCAGATGCGCCTGCCGCCACGGGTTGTCGTACACGCCGACCCGGTAGCAGCGGACCGCCTCGTCGATGTCGTCCAGCCTGGTGCCCATCCGCATGGCCAGTCGGGCGATGGCCATCATGCTGCGCAGTGGCATGTCCTGGGTCAGCTCGGCCAGCCGCTTCTCCACCTCCCGACGGTCGTCCGGCCCGGCCTCGGGGTATCCGGGCAGGACGCCGGCCAGCAGGGTCGCCGCGGCCTGGCGGACACCCAGGTCGGGCAGCGGTACGGCGATCTTGCGGATGTCCTCGTTGCCGGCGGTCAGCCACAGCGGCAGGTCGCGTTCGTTCTCGACGACCCAGATCACCGGGTTGTAGAGCGGTCGTGGGTCCGGCGGGGCCGGCCTGGGGTAGACCGAGCGGGCCAGCCGTAGACACCGGGCGAAGAAGTGGTGCTCACCCGGCTCCAGCCGGTTTGCGTCCAGCACCAGATGGGAGGCGTAGTCAACCAGGACCGCTTGCCGCTGTTGCGCCTCGGCCGTCTGAGTGAGCAGGTCCGCGACGCGGTCGAGGTCCGGTCCGGCACCACGCCACGGGCCGATCTTGATTGCCGGCGGGCGAGGAGCCGGGCCGGCCACCGGGTTCGCCGTACCGTCCCGGCCGTCGGTGGTGGCGGCAACGTCCGGTTCGGCCACTACGCCCACGCCACGGATCGCGTCGGCCACCGCAAGCGTCGGGTAGCCCTCGGCACGCAGCATCCGATGCACCGCCCGGCGCAGGTCGCACAGCTCCGGTCCGGACCGTCCCGGCAGCAGGAACTGGTCCCGCACGTTGCCGTAGAGCACCACCTGCGAGTTGATCGACAGTGCGGTGCTCACCTCCCGCAACCAGACCGGGTACGTCCGGTCGTCCCAGCCGGTCATGACCGCCGCTGCCGGAGTCGGGGCTCGCGCCGCCGGTCGCGGCGCGAACGGTCGGCGCGGTCGAAGGGGTAGGCCTGCGCGTCGACCGGGTGTACGTGCGGGCCACCGTCAGCGCCGCGATCGTCGACCCGCACGTCGAAACCGCGCTCCCGCAACGCGGGCGTCAGCGCGGTGACCGAGCCCTGCCACTGGTCCCGTACCGCCACGCCGAAGTCCGGCTCGCCGTCGCGAGGCGCGACCAGGTCAAGGTGGAGATCTTGTCGCTGGGGGGTGTGCTGGTCGCCGGGGCGCTGGACGATCCGGACGGCGAGGTCCTGCCAGTCGGGTCGGGTGAGGTGGGCCGTCCCGTCCCCGGCGAGCCGGGCGTCGAAGCCCTGCTCCGCCGTGTAGCCGAGCTGCTGCAGCGACTCCCGTACCGCCCACGCGGTGTAGGTCCGGGTGGTCGCCACCTGCACGCGGTCGGCGGCGTCGCGGGCGTCCGCCAGGGCGGCGTCGATCGCCGCGGTCAGGCCCGGCCAGTCGGGTCGAGGGTCGTCGGCCGCGGCGGCGAGCCGGGCGTGCATCGCGGTGACGGCCGGGCCGGCCCGTTCCCGCAGCGGGGCGGCGAGCGTGGCCAGCCGGGCGCGACGGGCCGCCACCTCCTGGTTCGCCTTCTCCACCGAGTACCGCAGGTCGTCCAGCAACCGCCGGGCGGTGGCCGGGGACGGTGCCCGCAGCGCCTGCTCGGCCCACTGCTCCAGCTGCCCTACCACGGCGTCGGGCGCGGCGGCGTCGAGTCGGGACAGCACCCGGCGCAGGGATGCACCGAGCTCGGCCAGCTCGGCCAGCCGCTGTCGGCCGGGCCCGGGTGACCCGAGTGCCGGGTCAGGGCCTGGTTCGGTGCGGGAAGTGACCGTACCGTCGGCGATCGCCTGCCGCACCCGGGCGACGATCCGGCGGGCGCGGGCCGCGCCCAACTGCGCGTGCAGGGTCTGCTCCGCCGCTGCGGTCCGGGCCAGCAGGTCGTCCGCCAGCGCGGCGGCCCGGGCCAGGTCGGCACCGGCGGATCGGCGGGGCAGCTCCGACGGCAGATCGATCTCGGCCCCGAACTCGGTACGGGCGCGCTCCGCCCGGTGCCGCACCGCCTCGTACCGGTCCGCTGCCCGTTCGACGTGGAAACTCGCCGCCAATGCGCGTTGTTGCCGTTCGATCAGCGAGTCGGCGGCCCGCCCCACCGCCCAGGTCATTCCGACGGCCAGCCCGGCCACCGCGACAGGGCCCGCCACCGAGGCGGCGACCAGCCCCACCTTCGGGACGACGAGCCCCAACTCAAACCCGCACGGCACGTTCCGTTCTCCTGATCAGCACGCTTCTGCCCGAGTTCATCCGACGTCGGCCGGAATACCACCCCGGTCCGGGCCGGGACAGGCGCGATCCGGATGTGTCCGATCGCGATTGCCAAGACTGGCACGCGGTACTACCAGGGCACAATCGTCCGGCCGGCGCCCAGGGGTGCGCACAAGTACGTAGCGGGTGTCCTCAGGACGGTCCATACCCATACCGCCGCATGATCATTATGGCCGGCGCTTCACACAGAGATCTTTGCCGATTTGCCGTGACCTGCGAAACCTGGGCCGAATGGACGCCGCACACCGCCGACCGAGCTCTTTCCGTACGTACTATTACCCTTCATTCCGCTGAACGGCCACTTCCGGTGGAACACGATTCGTCGAGATACTGCGAAGGTGACTCAGGACCCTTATCGCCCCGATCAGGACCGATACCTCGTCGAGCGACCCGACCGAGCCGACCCGTACGGACCGATGCCCGCCACCGGAAACGACGGCAGCGACCCCCCGCCACCTCGCCCGGATCTCCCCGCACCGGTGCCGGACCCTTATCAGCCCCGCCCTCTCGAGATGACTCGTCCGCCGAGCGGCCCGCCGCCGGCTCAGATCTACGTCGTCGCTGGGCCGCAGCAGCCGAACTACGCGGCGATGTTGACCATGAAATCGAGCGGCACCGCCGTCGTGCTGGAAATCGTGCTCGGCCTGCTCGGTATCTTCGGAGTCGGCAACATGTACGCGGGCCGCACCGCACTCGGCCTGATCATGATGATCTCCTACTGGGTTTTCCAGGGCATCAACATCCTGCTCACGTTCATCCTGATCGGCTGGGTGACCGGTTTCCTGACCTGGCTCACCTACACCATCGTCGGTCCGCTACTGGCGACGCAGGGCGTGGAACAGCACAATCAGCGGATGCTCGCCGCGCAGACGCCGCGCCCCACGGCACCCGGCGGCCCGGCGCCCGGCAGCCCGGCACCGGGTGGCGCCGGATGGCAGTGATTGGTCGACCGTGACGCGACGGTCCCGACGGATCCCTCCGGCACCCAGGCAGAGTCCCGCCTCGGGTGCCGGCCGCGCCGGTGACCAGGTGATTCAGCCGACAGTCGAACATCTTCTTTACCAATAGAAGCGGATCAATTACGCTCGGTGTGGCACGCGACCCGATCGGGGTGGTTGTGAACACACCACACGTACCTGCCTTCGCTGCGCACCAGCCGACCAGGGCCGTCGAGTTGCACGACGACGGTGACCTTACCCAGGTCCTGGCCTGGAACATCGAGACAAATCGACGTCAGGTCCGCACTGCCGCACCGAACGGGGTGTCCGCCTGCGACATCGAGCCCGACGGCCGGCACTTCTGGTGGTTCGACGCGGACCGGACCGACGTCGGTGTCTGGCGCCGCCAGCCGGTCGACCCCGGCCAGCCGGCGACCGGCCGGGACACGGCCGCTCCGCCGCCGCTGGCGCTGACCGGGCTGCCACCCGGCCGGCAGCACGGCATCGCCTTCGACGCCACCGGCCGCCGCGCCGCCGTCTGCGTCGGCACCGGCCGGCAGACCCGCTGCTACGTGGGAGAACCGGGCGGACCAGGTCATCTGGTGGCGGTCAACGCCGGCTACACCGCCCTGGTCGACCTGGCCGCCGACGGAAACACCGTCGCGCTCGCCGCCCGGGCCGACACCGCGACGGCGGTCAGCGTCGTACGGCTCACCGACGGGCGGACCGACACCGTCGCCGGCAGCGACCAGCAGCGGATCTGGGCCCTGGAGTTCCGCCCCGGCGACCGACCCGATCCGGAACTGCTGATCGTCGTCGAGACGCCGGACCGGTACCAGATCGGCATGTGGCGGCGCGACCGCGGCATCGAACTGTCCCAGGGACTGTCATACGAGTCGGAGATCACCGCCCACTGGTACGGCGACGACGGGCGGATCCTCGTCCAGCACGACCGGGCCGGGCGCAGCCGGCTGCTGCTGGCCGACCCCGAAACCGGTGAGCAGACCACCGTCGCCACCCCACCCGGCACCGTCCTCGACCTGACCGTCGCCCCGGACGGCGCGATCCACTACATCTGGACCAGCGACTCGGTGCCACCCCGCCGGCTGGTCGCCCACCCCGGTACGGCCACCGCGCAGCCGGCCCGCCGGACCCGACCCGCCGACCACCCCGCCGCCCCCGCCGGGCGCACCGAACTGTGGACCGACCAGCCGTACGGGCGGATCCACAGTTTCCTGGCCACCCCGCCCGGCACCGGACCGTGGCCGACGCTGTTCCTGGTGCACGGCGGGCCGTACCTGCACGACCGGGACGCCTACGACCCGAGGGTGGAGCTGCTGGTACGCGCCGGCTACGCGGTGGCGCGCACCAACTACCGGGGATCAACGGGGTACGGGCCACGGTGGCAACGGGACTTCAACCACCGGGTCGGGCTGGCGCAGCTGGAGGACCTGTCCGCCGTACGCCGCAAGCTGCTCGACCTCGGCGTGGCCGAACCGGGCCGGACCGGGCTGTGCGGCTACTCGTGGGGCGGCTATCTGGTGCTGCTCGCGATGGGCGTCGCGCCGGCCGACTGGACGGTCGGTCTCGCCGTCTGCCCGATCGCCGACTACCCGGCGGCGCACCGGGGCGCCACCGCTGCGCTGCGTGAGGTCGACGACGAACTGTTCGGCGGCGGGCCCGACGACGTACCGCAGCGGTACCGCGCCGCAGACCCGACGACCTACCTGGACCGGGTCCGCGGGCCGCTGTTCATCGCCGCCGCCACCGATGACGACCGCTGCCCGCCGGACCAGATCCGCCGCTACGTCGCCGCGTTGCGGCACCGGCGCGTACCGCACCGACTGCACTGGATGCCCGGCGGCCACCACGGCGACGCGGCCGGCCAGACCCGGACCTTCGACGAACTGCTCCGGTACGCCGACGCGGCGTTGCGACCGGACCGAAGCCGGACGATCGCAGTGGATGGTCGTCCGTACCTGACAGCCAGCCAGGAAGGGAGGTGAATGGTATGAAGCGACGCAGCGTACGTCACGACCCGATCACCACCAGCGAGCGGGAGCGCGGGGCGGTCATCGTCAAGATGCTCCTCGACATGGACCGGGCAGTCCCGGCCAGGCGGCACGACGTGACCGAGTCGGCGGCCGACAAGGCACCCGCCAGCGAGTGACAGGTCCGTGCTGAGCGCACGATCGACGGCGTCGTTCCGGAGCGAGAGCGCCTGCCGCTCCGGAACGACGCCCACCACCGTCGGAGAGGGGCCGGAAGTGAAAGTCGTCCTGCTGCACATGCCGTGGGGGTCGATCGACGTGCCGTCACTGGCGTTGGGCATCCTGCGCGCGGCGGCCGGTCGGGCCGGTCACGACGTGCAGGTCCGCTACGCCAACATCGACTTTGTCGACTGGGTGACCGGGGTCGCCGACTTCACGCTGGCCGACTACCGCTACTTCTCCGAGTCCTCCTACTTCCTCGGCGCCGGGGACTGGGTCTTCTCCGGGCTGCTCGACGACGAGGAGCGCCCGTTCGACCCGTACGCCCGGCTGCTCACCGAAGGCGGCTCGACCGACACCGAGATCGCACTGACCCGGGCGATGCACCGGCTGGTGCCCGGCTTCATCCGCGAACTCGCCGCCGAACTGGCCGACGCCGCGCCGGACGTCGTCGGATTCACCACCACGTTCCAGCAGAACGCCGCCAGCCTCGCCGTCGCCCGTCTGGTCAAGCAGGCACGGCCCGGCACCCGGATCGTGTTCGGCGGGGCCAACTGCGACGGTCCGCAGGGAGCGGCGCTGCACCGCAACTTCCGCTACGTCGACTACGTGGTACGCGGCGAAGGCGAGGTCGCCTTCCCGCAACTGCTCGCCGCCCTCAACTCGGCCGACGGGTCCGGCCGGATCGGCTCATCGGGGCTCGCCGACATCTCCGGGCTGTGCTGGCGCGACGCCGACGGCGTCGCCCGGGCCAACCCGATGTCGTCGCGACCGCTGCCGCCCGGCGACATCGTCGCGCCCGACTACACCGGCTACCTGGACCGGCTGGACACGTCGGCGGCAGCCGACTGGGTAGCGCCCCGGCTGGTCGTCGAAGGCTCCCGAGGTTGCTGGTGGGGCGAGAAACACCACTGCACGTTCTGCGGGCTCAACGGGTCGTTCATGCAGTTCCGCAGCAAGAGCCCGGCCCGCTTCCTCGACGAGGTCCTCGACCTCGCCCGACGCCACCAGCTGCTCGACTTCATCGTGGTCGACAACATCCTCGACATGGCCTACTTCGACTCGGTGCTGCAACGCCTGGCCGAATCGGAGTACGACGTCCGCCTGCACTTCGAGGTCAAGGCCAATCTGCGCCGACGACACTTCCAGCAGCTCAACGATTCCGGCGCGGTGCAGGTCCAGCCGGGCGTGGAGAACCTCAGCAGCCACGTGCTGCGGCTGATGGACAAGGGCGTGACCGGCTGCCAGAACGTGCGGGCACTGCGCGACGCGCAGAGCGCCGGTGTGACGGCCAGCTGGAACTACCTGTACGGGTTCCCCGGCGAGACGGCGCGGGACTACACCAGCATCGTCGACCAACTGCCGGCACTGCACCACCTGGAGCCGCCGATGGGGGCCGCCCGGATCGCCATCGAACGGTTCAGCCCCTACTTCGACCGCCCGGAGCTGGGATTCGCCACCCTGCGACCGGCACCGCAGTACGCCGAGATCTACCGGCTGCCCGAGGCGGAACTCGCCGACCTGGCGTACATCTTCACGTCGGTGCCGCACGGCATCGACCGGACCCAGGCCGCCGAGCTCGACGCGGCCCTGGCCACCTGGCAGGCGCAGTACCCGGTCAGCCGACTCACCTGTCAGGAACTGCCGGACCGGATCGTGCTGGTGAGCCAACGCGCCGCCTACGACTGGACCGTGCTGGAGCTGACCACGGCACCGGAGATCGCCCTGTTCCGGCTGCTCGATCAGCCGCGTACCGCCGCCACGCTCGCCGCCAAGGTGCCCGGCGGAGCGGCGGTCGTCGAACCGCTGCTGGACCGCTGGTCGGCGCTGGGCATCCTGTTCCACGACGACGGCTACCAGGTGCATCTCGCGGTCGAGTCCGACAACCAGATGCTGGCCCGGACGGACCACCGCCGGAGGGCCGCCGCAGGCACCGCCGGGGACGCAGCCGGCGGCAGCGGCGGGCAACCGGGCACCGGCACGGCCGGGCAGAGCGAGGAGGAGCCGCATGCCGTCGTCGTCGGCTGACGTCACCACCCAGACCAGCCCGAGCAGCCCGCCCCGGTCAACCGGCCCGGCCGACTGGACCGGGTGTGCGATCGAGATCGCGCTGTCCCGCGACTATCTGCCCGACGCGGCCCAGGTAACCGGGATGTCGTTCGGCACCCGGCGGGTCGCCGGTGCGTGGCGGCCGCTGGTTGCGGACCTGCACCGGGCCGGCGTACGGCATGCCCGGCTGCCCGCCCCGGTCGACCTGTGCCTGGACGCCGGGGTCGCCTCCGCCCGCGCCCTGGTGCTGATCCGGGAGCTCACCGCCCGCGCCATCGCGGTCGACTGGGTGGCCCGCTGCCACGACGGCTGCGCCGGACAGGGCATGTTCGACCATCTGTTCCCACCGGATCGGGTGGACGGCGGCGCCAGCAGCACCGACGACCAGGCGGTACGCGGTTGGCGGGACTCGTTCTTCCTCGGCAAGTGCGTGTTCCGGCGCGGGCCCGGGTTCGTCGAGGTCCGTGACCGCCGCGCCGGTGCGCTGGAGCTGTTCACCATCGACGAACCGGAGCATCTGGTCGCCATCGGGCAGCTGACCGAAGGAGTACCGGCCGGGCAGGTGCCCGCGCCGGTGCGCCGGGACCTGACCGACGCCCGGCTGATCGCGGCACAGGCCGGGCAGCTGTGGTGGCTGCCGACCCCGGCGTACCGCTGGCCGTTCCCGGCGCTGGCGGTATGAGCACCACCCAGATCTCCTTTCACCGACCGTCTCCGCGAGGAGGGACATGGACACCGTGACCGGTACGGCGACGCAGCCCGAGGTGCCGTACATCGCCGACCCGTACCCGACGTTGGCCCGGATCCGGTCCAACGGCCCGGTGTCGATCCTGCACAGCGACGAAGGGCTGCCGATGTGGGTGATCGCCCGGTACCGGGACGTACGGGCGGCGCTGGCCGATCCACGATTCGGTCAGGACGCCCGGCGTGCCCAGGCACTCGCCGACGACCGGGTGGCCGGGGTCACCCTCGGCGGTGACGTCGTCCACATGCTCAACAGCGACCCGCCGGACCACACCCGGCTGCGGCGGCTCATCCACGCGGCGTTCACCGCCCGGCGGGTGGCCGCCATGCGGCCGATGGTGGACCGGATCACCACGTCGCTGCTCGACGACATCGCCGGACGCCGGACGGTGGACCTGGTGAAGGACTTCGCCTTCCCGCTGCCGATGCTGATCATCTGTGAGCTGCTCGGCTTCCCGGCCGAGGACCGCGCCGCGTACCGCGCCTGGTCGACGGCGATCCTCACGCACAGCGACGACCCAGCGGACTTCGCCACCGCCCTCGGTGAGATGACCGACTACATCGGCGGGCAGCTGCGGCACCGACGGGCCCATCCCGGCGACGACATCCTGACCGGCCTGCTGGCCGCCCGGGACGCCGGTGAGCTCACCGACGACGAAATCGTCGGCATGGTCTTCCTACTGCTGATCGGCGGCCACGAGACCACCGTCAACCTGCTCGGCACCGCCACGCTCGCCCTGCTGCGCCACCCCGACCAGCTACGGTGGCTGCTGGCGAACCGACCGGCGCTGCCGGCCGCGATCGACGAGTTCCTGCGCTACGAATCGCCGGTCAGCATGGCGACACTGCGGTTCACCACCGAGCAGGTCGACATCGACGGGGTACGGATTCCCGCCGGTGAGCTCGTGCTCGTCTCGCTCGGCGGCGCCAACCGGGATCCGGACCGGTTCCCCGACCCCGACCGGCTGATCCTGGACCGGGGCGACCCCGGACACCTGGCGTTCGGCCACGGTCTGCACCGCTGCCTCGGCGCGTTCCTCGGCAAGCTCGAAGGCGAGCTGGCGCTCGGCGCCCTGCTGGACCGGTACCCCGGGCTGACACTCGCCGCCGACGAGCACGAACTGCCGTGGCGGAACACGATCATGCTCCGAGGGCTGGAATCGCTGCCGGTGGCCCTCGGTGACTGACTCCGTGACCGACTCCGTGACTGAGTCAGTGACCGACTCGGCGCCTGATTCGACGACTGAGACTGCGGCGGCCGGGACAGCGGCCCGGCGGTTCCGACCGCGACTCAGCTTCGCGCCGCTGCGCTCGCGCGGCTACCGCCTGCTGTTCGCCGCCGAACTGGTGTCCGTGTTCGGCGACGCCTTCCACGCCGTCGCTCTGCCGTTCCTCGTCTACCAGCTCGGCGGTGGTGGGCGCGAGCTGGGCCTGCTGGTCGCCGGGTACGGGGTGTGCCGGCTGGCGACGACACCGCTGGGCGGGATCCTGTCCGACCGGATCGGGCCGTGGCGGGTGATGCTGATCTCCGACCTGAGCCGGGTCGTCTTCACCGCCGGCATCGTCGCGGCCGCCGTCGCCGACAACCCGTCCGTACCGGTGATCGCGGTGCTGGTCGCCGGCACCGGCCTGGGCGCGGGCCTGTTCCAGCCGGCTGCCTACGCGATCACCCCACGGCTGCTGCCGGCCGATCAGTTGCAGGCCGGCAATGGGCTGCACAGCACCGCGAGTTTCACGGCCGGGATGATCGGCCCCGGGGTGGCCGGGCTCGTCGTGGCGGCGCTCTCCCCGGCGGTGGCGTTCGGCGTGGACGCGGCGACGTTCGCCGTCTCGGCAGTCTGCCTGGCGATGATCGGCGGCGTCGCGCGGGGCACAGCGCCACCGCCACCGCCGCCGGTCGACGACGACGGCCCGCAGCCGGGCAGGGCGGGACCGGACGGTGGCGCACCGCCGTCGGACGCACCGCCGGTCGGGTTCTGGCGGCTGCTACGCGAGTCGGCGCTGCTGCGTACCGTACTGCTGGTAACCGCCGCCGCCAACCTGACCGTCGGCGGCATGGTCCGGATCGGGTTGCCGTCGCTCAGCAACGGCGAGCTGGCCGCCGGCGCGGGCGGGCTGGGTGGGCTGCTGGCCGCGTTCACCGCCGGCTCGCTGGTCGGTGGGCTGTTCTCCGCCGGCCTGGCCGGGCTGCCCCGACGTGGCGCGACGGCGATGGTCGCCGGCATGGTGCTGGGCCTGGCGATCGCCGCCGTGCCGTTCGCCGGCTACCTCGGCGCGGTGGTGGCCCTGGTGGTGGCCGGTCTGGCCAGCACCGTCACGAACGTACTGGTGATCACCACCATGCAGCAGAGCACCGCGCCGCACCTGCTGGGCCGGGTGATGAGCGCGATCGTCTTCGCCGCGCTGAGCCTGTTCCCGCTGTCCACGGTGGCCGCCGGCCTGGTGGTCGACAGGTACGGCAGCACGGCGGTCTTCCTGGCCTCCGGGGCGACCTTGCTGGCCGCGTTCGCCTTCGGCCTGTCCCGCCGCGAGCTGCGGCAGGGGTGACAGCGGCCGCCCGGGCCGGTGGCCAGGTCACCAGTTCACCCGCCGGATCAGTGCCCAGTCGTGGTCGTCGTTTCCTCTACAGACAGTCACTTCGATGTTCTCGTCCAGTCCACCGGTCCCGGAGCCGCGCACGTCGAGGCAGAGGTTCGAGGCGGTGTTGACCAGCCGGTAGAACTGGGTGTCGCCGGAGCTCACCGTCGGCTGCAGTCGCCAGTACTGGTTCTCGTCGTCGAAGCAGCCGGTCTCGTACACCCTGGTTCCCGCCGGGACCGAGCCGAGGCCGGGCAGGTCCAGACAGTACTGGGAGGTGATGCTACGGATCCAGTACAACTGGTTGCCGGCGGAGTCGACCCGGCGCGGGACGAAGGCATACTCCTGGTTGTCCTGGGTGTGCACGTAGCAGAGGTTCTGTAGGATCGGTCCGTCGCGTGGTCCGGCACCGATCCCCGGAATGTCCAGGCACATCTCGGTGGCCAGGTTGTAGACGAAGAACGGGCCGTACGCACGGTTGGTCCCGTCGGCATCCGTGGCCTTGACCGGCGGCTGGTCGGAGGCGCTCGGCTTCGGTGTCTGCGCCGTCGGCGCTGGCTGCGCGGGTGGTTCCGACGGAGCGGTTGGCGCGCTCGGGGCGCCGGTGGTTGCCTCGGCCTTGGGTTTGGGCGTGGTGGTCGGGCTCGGCGAGGGGGAGGCAGCGGCAGGTGGGGCCAACCTCGGATCCTTGGCGTACTCGGTCTCGAAGCGGCTCACCTGCTCGGCGAGGGCCAGGATCCCGTCGCCGCCCGGCACCTCGGCCAGCGTACGGATCGTCGGGTCGCCGCGGAGGAACGCCGCCAGTGCCAGCGGATAGTCGTCTGGTCCGGTTCCGGGTATGGCCTCCAGGAGGGCGCACATGGCCTGGCCGAGAGCCGGAACAGCCGAGGCCGGGGTCCACGGCGACGCCGTCGCCGACGGCTGTGCGTAGGTCACCCACATCTGGGGGAGGAACTGCGCGATGCCCTGCTCGCCCAACGGGCCGAGCCGCTGCGGGTCGAACGCGGAGGTCGCCATGAGCTGCGCGGCGACCCGAGCCGGAGGCAGCTGCGGGCAGACCGCACCAGCAGCCTGGATCAGTTCGAGATACGCATCCGGCACCGGCGACGGCGCGGCGTCGGTGGCGGCCCGCACGACGGCCGGTACGAACGTCTCGGGCGCCGCGTCACCACTGCCACCGAACTCCGGCTGCAACGCGTACCAGATGGCGTACCGCTCCACGGTGTCGATGTACTCCTGGGCACCGGCCGGGACGTCACCAGCATCGACGACCGGCTCCATGCCGACCCAGTGCGCCGCCAACGCCAGCTGCCACCGGTCGCCGTCGATCTGCAGCACCCGGAGCTGGCCGACCAGCTGGCACATGTGGCGGGCGAGGGCGGTGACGCTGGCTTCCCGGTCAGCCGGCCGCGCCTCCTCCCAGGGGGCCCACTTCTCCCACACGGTCGGCACCAGACCGGCGACGCCCTGCCCGCCGACCGAGCGCACCGCCTCGACCGGCATCCCCGAGAACCGGGACGCGACCATCACCTGACCGGCGAGCCGCGCCGGGGTCAAGGTGGGACACGACGTGGCGGCCTCGGTCAGCAGGCGAAGATCCGCGTCGGACACCCTGGTGCCGGGCAGCGGCTCACCGGCGTCGGCCGGGCTGGGTGCCACCGAGGCGGTCAGGGCAACCATCGTGACCAGGCCCATGGCCGCCCCGGTGAGGATCCGGAACTGACTCCTCATCGAGATACGCATCGCATCGCCTCGTTCGGCACCGATCTCACACCTTTCAGCCAGCACCAGATGCCAGCCAGCACCAGATAGAGGCACCGTCCGAGCCCGACGCAAGGGCACAGAGTGCTCATGGTGGATCGTTCGCATGATACGTGCGGGCGAGCGTGGGCAGGGATGATCGAGGTGAATCCCTAGTGATCAGTTGGCCAGCACCGTCACGAACCTACTGGTGATCACCGCCCGCGCCGGGTCGGCCGACGGGTGGCGGTCCGGGTACGGACCGCAGGGCCTGCCGAAGGTAGGTCAGGCCGTCGAGCGCGAGCCGGTCTGGCGACGCGGCGAGGGGCCGCCAGATCGACGCGGCGGTCGCGATCGTCTCGTTCTCCGGGGTGAACGACTCGATACAGATCGCGCCCCGGTACCCGGTCGTGACCAGCGCGGCGAGAAACCGGGGCCAGTCCAGGTGGTCAGCGCCGGGAGCCCCCCGATCGGTGCCACTGACCTGGACGTGTTTGATGTGCGCACCCGCGGCGGCGACCGCCGCGTACGGATCGGCCTCCTCGATGTTCATGTGGTAGGTATCGATCATGAGCCCGACGTTCGGCGGTAGGCCGTCGATCAGCTCCACCGCCTGATCGATCGTGTTGACCACGCTCGTCTCGTAGCGGTTCAGCGCTTCCACGCCGATCGACACGCCGTGGGCGGCGGCATGGTCGGCGACCGGGGCCAGGGCTCGGCGGAATTCCGCGTAGCAGGCGGCGCGGGCGGCCGGGGTCATCCGCCAGGTCCGACCCACCGAGGCGTAGACCGGCCCACCGACGGTCGGCGCGCCGACGGCGGCCGCACTGTCGACGCAGCCCTTCAGGTAGGCCACTGTCGCCTCGACCACCGCCGGTGGGGCGTCGACGAGGTCCCGGCCGGGTGGGGTGACCGCGCAGACGCCCGCCGCGGTCAGCCCGAGTTCCGCGAGCAGATCCCGGGTACGGCGTGGATCCCAGTCGCCGGGCTGCTCGATCGGCAGTTCGACGGCGTCGAAGCCGAACCCGGCGATCCGGGGCAGCAGCTCGGCCAGGGCCACGTCGTCCACAGGAGAGGTCCACACCCAGGGGTTCACCCCGATCTGGTACACCGGGCCTACTTCCAGCGCTGCGGGTAGCCCGGCAGGCCGGTGCAGCCGCACATCGCGTAGTGCAGCGGCGGCATGTCCGGGTCGAGGTAGCTGTCTAGATTCTCCTCCGTGATCGTCGGCTGCGGCAGCTTCCACGGATTGGACACCTGCTGGCCGTCGAGGATCCGCAGGGCGGCGATGATCGGCGTACGCCACTGGTAGGTCGGGTAGGTCGGGGCGATCGCGGTGAGGCCGTTGTCCTTCCACATCCGCAGGAAGTCGAGCTGGTCCTCGCCGTTGATGGGTGGCACCGGCTTGCCGGCGTCCTGGAACGCCTCGACCGCGGCGACCGCGACCGCGCCGGCGTCCATCCAGACACCGTCGATCGTGCCGTACCGCCGGATGTAGTCGTCGACGATCTTCTTGGTCTTCGCCGGGTCGCCGTCGGTGAACTCGACTCCTACGACGTCGACCTGCGCCTGGTCGAAGACGACCTTCGCCGCGGACCAGCGGGTCTCCAGCACGTCGACGCCGGGCAGGATACGCAGGGCGAGCAGCTTGCCGCCCGGGGTCATCCGCTGGCTGACGAACTCGGCGCTGACATGGCCGAAGCCGTACCCGCCGATGGGGTTGATGAACGTGACCGGACAGTCCGTGTCCACGCCCCGGTCGAAGACGATGACCGGCAGACCGGTACGGCAGGCCGCCTCGACCGCCGGAGTGAGCGTGGCGGTGGTGTTCGGCGAGACGATGAGCGCGTCACAGTCCTTGCCGAGCAGGTCGTTGATGTCGGCGATCTGCTTCTGGTCCTTGCCTTCGGCATCGATGTGGACGAACTCCTTGATCAGGTCCGCCTGTGCTTCCACCTCGGCCTGCATGGTCTTGAACCCGACCTGCCGCCACGGGTTGTTCAGCGCGGCGTTGGAGAAGCAGATCTTGTACGGACCGGCCTTGGCGTACTTCGCGGTGTCCACCATCGTCGGGTCCAGCACCTGCTCCCACGGCTTGTCCGCCGGGCCGGTCGGGGTGGCGTCGAGCAGCGCCAGCTCGTTGTCGTAGTCGGCCTGTACGAAGAACTTCGACTGGTCACCGGTGCCTGTTGCCGGCGCCGACGATCCGCCGGAACTGGCTGCGGTCGGCTGATCCGTCGCGCAGCCGGCGAGGGCGAGCAGGGCCACCGCGGACAGCGCGGTCATGCGACGTTTCACCAGGATCCCCTTATCTCGACGAGGAACGTCGGGTAGCGACCGCCACGGCGAACAGGATGATGGCGCCCTGGACGGTCGGTCTGAGTGCGCCGGAGACGCCGTAGAAGTTCATGAGGGCGAACAGCAGTTCGAGGGTCACCGCACCGAGCATCGCGCCGACGACCGACCCACGACCGCCGCCCAACGCGACCCCGCCGAGGACGACCGCGGTGATGGACCCGAACTCGAGGCCGGCACCGGCCTGGAAGGAGACGCCGCTGTAGCCACCGATCAGGATGGCGGCGACGGCTGCCGCGAGGCCGCTGAGGATGAAGGCGATGGTGCCTACCCGCCGGACCCGCACCCCGCTGAGGTGCGCGGTGCGGGGGTTGTCCCCGACGGCGATCAGGATCCGGCCGAAGTCGGAGCGCGTCAGCAGCACGGCCAGCGCCGCGAGGACCAGCAGGACCATCAGGGAGTACGGGACCCGGCCCAGTACCGGCACGTCCTCGACCGCACGCCGGCCGAACTGGCGGAACTCTTCGGAGAACCCGCCCTTGGGCGCGCCGTTGGACCACAGGTAGACCGCGCCCACCAGGATCAGGAACATGCCGAGGGTGGTGATGAACGAAGGCACCCGCAGGCGCGTCGTGATCAGACCGTTGACCAGCCCGACGAATGCACCGCCGAAGAGCAGCACCAGCACCGCCGGCCAGGTCCGGGTGGGATCGCTGTCGATGATCCGGGCGGCCACCACGACCTGCGCGGTGACCAGGGCGCCGACCGACAGGTCGAATTCGCCGGAGACGATCACGAAGTACTGCCCGGCGGCGAGGAGGATGATCGGCGCCGAACGGCCGAGGAACGACATCAGCGACGCCGGAGCCAGGAAGTCGGGCTGCCGGACGGTGACGAGGATCAGCAGCACCACGAGTATCGCGAGGATGGGCAGCACACCGCCGGCACCTGCCCAGCGCGGCAACCCGGGGCGACGCTGGACGATCTGCATGATCACCAGGCCGCCTTTCCCAGCGTCCGGCGGGCGTAGACGGCCACGGCGACGATGATCACGGCGCCCCGGATCACCTGTTTGAAGAAGGCGTCGACCTCGAGCTGGTTGAAGATGGCGTCGATGCTGGCGAGCAGCAGTACGCCGCCGACGGTGCCGATGACGCCACCGCGTCCACCGGCGAGGGCGGTGCCCCCGATGACGACAGCGGCGATCGACTCCAGGTCGTAGAGGCCCTCGGTACCCACCCGGGGCGCGCCCGAGCCGAGCCGGCTGGCCAGGTAGATCCCGGCGAGCCCGGCGCAGAGCGAGCAGATCACATGGGCGGTGACCAGGACTCGGTCGTTGCGGACGCCGGAGAGTCTGGCGACCTGCGGGTCACCGCCGACCGCGACCAGGTGGTGGCCGAACCGGGTCCGGGAAAGGACGAACCAGCACGCCCCGGTGACCGCGATCAGCAGCAGGAAGGACACCGGAACGGGACCGACCCGCTGGTATCCGAGGGTCTGCACGAGCGCCGGTGAGGTGCTGCCGGCCGGGCCGTCGTAGCCGTTGTCGAGATAGCCCTTGAGCAGCAGTCCGACGCCCAGTGTCGCGATGAACGCGTTGATCCGCAGCCGGGTGACGAGCAGTCCGTTGCACAGCCCGATGGCGGCGCTGACGGCGAGCGCCAGGCCGATGCCGGGCAGCAGCCCGCCGTCGCGGCCGTTCATCGTCTCCGCCGCGACCAGGGTGCTCAGGCTCACCACGTACGCCACGGAGAGGTCGAGCGAACCGCCGAGGACGACCAGGGTCTGGCCGACCGCCACCAGCCCCAGCCCGGCGGCGACGTGCAGCAGGCTCACCGTCGTGGACTGGTTGAACAGCTGGCCTCCGTCGATCGTGACGACCAGCCAGCCGGCGACCAGGGTGAGGGCGAGTGCCACGAAGACGCCGGGTACGGACCGTCGAGCGGACCACAGTGCGGGGGCGGTCACGCGGGCGTCTCCCGCCCGGCCCCGACCGCGAGGGCGAGGACGTCGGGCTCGGTCGCGCCGGCGGGCAGCTCACCCGCGATCCGACCGTCGCGCATGACGATCATCCGGTCACTCATACCGATCAGCTCAGGCAGATCGGACGAGATCATCAGCACGGCGGCACCGTCGCGGGCGAGCCGACGGACGAGATGGTGGATCGCCGATCTGGCGCCGACGTCGATGCCGCGGGTCGGTTCGTCGAAGAGCAGGACCACCGGGTCCACCGCGAGCCATCTCGCCAGGACGACCTTCTGCTGATTGCCGCCGGACAGGAAACGGATCTCCTGGTCCTCGCCGGCGGCCCGGACATCGACGGCGGCAAGTAACTCACGGACCCGGGCGGCCCGGCCGCCCGGCACGGCCCGGACCGCGAGCAACGCGTTGTCGAGCACCGACTGTCGGGCGACGATGCCCTCGCCCTTGCGGTCCTCGGTGACGTAGGCGATACCGGCCCGTGTCGCCGACCGTGGGGAGCGCAACCGCACCGGTACGCCGTCGAGCGTGACCTCACCGGTGGTGAACGGAACCGCGCCGAACAGCGCGCGAGCCAGCGCCGAGCGCCCCGAGCCCTGGAGGCCACCGACGCCGAGCACCTCACCGGCGCGCAGGTGCAGGTCGATATCCCGCAGTTTCCGGTTCCCCCCGCCCCGGACGGCGAGCCGCACGGCGCCGTCGCCGGCCCCGGCGCGGTCGGGGTAGAGCGTGGACATCTCCCGACCGACCATGAGCCGTACCAGTTCCTCGGCGGTGGTGTCGGCGGTGCGCAGCGTGTCCACCCGGCGGCCGTCCTTGACAACCGTGATCCGGCTCGACAGGTCGAAGACCTCGGTGAGCCGGTGCGAGACGTAGAGCAGACCGATCCCCTGGTCCTGCAGCCGACGCACCAGTCGGTAGAGCAGCTCCACCTCGTGGTCGGCCAGGGCTGCGGTGGGTTCGTCCATGATGAGCAGCCGGGCGTCGAGGGCCAGCGCCTTGACGATCTCGACGACCTGCTGCTGGGCGACGCCGAGGCGCCCCACCGGAGTGTCGACCGGCAGCACCCGCTCACCGACGGAGGCCAGCAGTCTCTCGGTCCGGGCGCGCATCTGCCGACGGTCGACCAGACCGCGGCGAAGCGGCTCATGGCCCAGGAACACGTTCTCCGCGACGGTGCGCTCCGGCAGCAGGTTGAACTCCTGGTGGATGATGCCGATCCCGGCCCGCTGGGCATCACGCGGTCCGGCGAACACGCACCGTCGTCCAGCGAACTCGACGGAGCCCTCGTCGGGGGCGTACCCGCCCGAGACGATCTTCATGAGGGTGGACTTCCCGGCGCCGTTCTCACCGACGACCGCGTGGACCTCGCCCGGCGCGACATCGAGGTCGACGCCGTCGAGAACCCGCGTCCCGAGGAAGGACTTGCTGATGCCCCGCAGAGCGAGCAACGACGCCGGGCGTCGGTCCACCATCGTCGAAATCCTTACGGATAGTAGTTGTCGCGGCGTCGTCTCGTCTGGCGTCGATCACCTTCTGTCAATGCAATGACCTCGCCCTCAATGCTCAGAGCAGGACTCGGTGTTGTCGTGCTCAAGTTTTCCTTGACACACACGAAACATCACACGTATGAAGATAGGTGCTTGGGAATGAGTTCGCAATCCCTGAACCCACAGCGACTCCCGGCCGACCGCTCGGCCGTGGCGTCGCGACCCAAGCGGGCTGCCGGGCCACCAGCGCGCTGAAGGGCATCAGCGCATGTTGTCGTTAACATCGATGATCAGCTCACCGACCAGCATCAAATGACCGCTGGCAGACCGCAGGCCACACCCCATCCCATCATCACGTTGCGTCAGATTCGGCGTACCAGTCGCCGGAATGACGGACGGCACGACGCCCCCCGGAGCGGGCCCTCGTGCCCTCGCACCCGCGCAACCGCCCGACGGGTGGTGGGAGGTGGCCGGCCCGTGGTCGCACCCCACTGTTGCCCGCCCCCAACGAGGAGACGGCATGCGTCGCAACACACCCATCATCGGACTGATCGCCGGCCTGATACTGGCGCTCGCGCTCGTGAACCCGGCGTCGGCGGCCCCGACCTTCCGCGCCCTGCTGTTCAGCAAGACCGTCGGATACCGACACGACTCGATCCCCGCCGGGATCGCCATGTTTCAGCAACAGGCGGCGGCCAACAACTTCGAACTGGTACACAGTGAGGACTCGAACGTCTTCACCCCAGCCAACCTGGCCACCTTCGACGTCCTCATCATGTTCCAGACCTCCGGCATGATCTGGACCTCGGCCGCCCAACGCCAGGCCGTAGAGGGGTACCTCGCCAGCGGCAAGGGCATCGCCGCCGTGCACAACGCCACCGATATGAACATCGAGGGCGAGTATCCGTGGTGGGACCAGACCGTCAACGGCGGCGTACACATGACGGAACACTCCCCCGGGGTGCTGCCGGGCACCGCCATCGTCGCCGACAAGGCGCACCCGTCGACGGCCGACCTGCCGGACCGCTGGAATCGCAGTGAGGAGTGGTACAACTTC
Source organism: Solwaraspora sp. WMMD792 (assembly GCF_029626105.1). Taxonomy (NCBI): domain Bacteria; kingdom Bacillati; phylum Actinomycetota; class Actinomycetes; order Micromonosporales; family Micromonosporaceae; genus Solwaraspora; species Solwaraspora sp. WMMD792. The sequence continues at coordinate 490,263 of NZ_JARUBH010000009.1, read as the reverse complement.
AACGCCAACCCGCGGGGCGCCGTGCACGTCCTGGTGACCGCCGACGAACGGACGTACAACCCGGGCTCCCAGGCGATGGGGCCGGACCACCCGATCTCCTGGTGCCGTAACGTCGGAGGCGGTCGGGTCTGGGCCACCGCCATGGGACATGCCGTCGAGTCGTACAGCGAGACCCTCTTCCGTGACCACGTGCTCGGCGGCGTGAAGTGGGCCGCCGGCAACGAGCCCGGCGACTGCGGCGGCACCGTCTGGAACAACTTCGAAAAGCGCACCCTGGACAGCAACACCGTCGACCCGATGGCGCTGGCGGTGGCGCCCGACGGCCGCGTGCTCTACGTCCAACGCGGCGGCCAGGTGAAGATCTTCAAGCCGAGCTCGAACAGCACGGTCACCGCCGGCACCCTCAGCGTCTACACCGGTGGCGAGGACGGACTGACAGGAATCGCGCTGGACCCGGACTTCGCCAGCAACGGGTACGTCTACCTGTACCACTCGCCGGCGAGCAGCTCCACGGACATCAACCGGGTGTCCCGGTTCACCCTCACCGGCGACACGCTGAACATGTCCAGCCAGGTCACCATCATCGACATCCCGGCGTACCGGGACCGGACGTTCGCCGAGCCCGGCCACACCGGCGGGTACATCAGCTTCGGGCCGGACGGCAACCTCTACATCGGCACCGGCGACGACGTCGCGCCGAACCTCGACCCCAACTGGCAGGGCTACGCCCCGCTCGACTGGCGGCCGGGCAGGCACATGCTCGACGCCGCCCGGACCGCCGGCAACACCAACGACCTGCGTGGAAAGTTGCTGCGCATCAGGCCGTCGGCCGGCGGCGGCTACAGCATCCCGGCAGGCAACCTCTACCCCCAGGGGACGGCGTCGACCCGACCGGAAATCTACGCGATGGGCTTCCGCAACCCCTTCCGCTTTTCGATCGACCCGGACAACGGCTGGGTGTACCTGGCCGACTACGGGCCCGACCGCAACCCGCCCACCACCAACCGCGGCCCCGAGGGTCTGGTCGAACTGAACGTGATCAAGTCGCCCGGCAACTACGGGTGGCCGTTCTGCCACGGCGACAACCAGCCCTACGCGCCGTACAATCCGGACACCGGCGTCGTCGGCGCGAAGTTCAACTGCAACGCGCCGGTCAACAACTCACCCAACAACACCGGCCTGACCAACCTCCGTCCGGTCGTCGCACCCAACATGTGGTACGGCTACGGCACCTCGCCGACCTTCCCGGAGCTCGGCGCCGGCGGCTCCGGGCCGATGGGCGGGCCGGTCTACCGGTACGACGCCGCGAACCCGTCCGACACGAAGTTCCCGCCCTACTACGACGGCGTGCACTTCTTCTACGAGTGGTCACGCAGCTACGTCAAAGAGGTGCACTTCGACTCCGCGACAGCGGTGACCCGTACCAACCCGTTCCTGCCCAGCGCGGAGTTCAACAAGCCGATGGACCTGGAGTTCGGTCCGGACGGCTCGCTCTACCTGCTGGAGTGGGGCAGCAACTTCGGTGGCGGCAACAACGACTCCGGTCTCTACCGCATCGACTACATCCAGGGCGGAAGGTCACCGATCGCCAAGGCGACCGGTACGCCGACCAGCGGGTACGCGCCGCTGACGGTCCAGTTCAGCAGCGCCGGATCGGCCGACCCCGACCCCGGCGACACGATCAGCTACCAGTGGACCTTCGGCGACGGCGGCACCTCGACCGCGGCCAACCCGTCGCACGTCTACACCAGCAACGGCAACTACACGGCGCAGTTGACGGTCACCGACAACACCGGCCGGACCGCCTTCGCCAACGTGAACATCACCGTCGGCAACAGCGCGCCGGTGGTCACCATCACCACCCCGGCCAACGGCGGCATGCTCACCTTCGGTGACGAGGTGTCGTACACGGTCGACGTCTCCGACCCGGGCGGCGCACCGGTCGACTGCGACGATGTGCTGGTCAACCCGGCGCTCGGGCACGACGACCATGAACACGAGACCACGGACTACCCGGGTTGCTCAGGAACGATCCCCACCGAGCTGCTCGGCGGGCATCCCGACGGAGCCAACCTGTTCTACGCGCTCAACGCCCGGTACACCGACGACGGCGGCGACGGAGGGGCCGCACCGCTCACCGGCTACGCGAAGGTGATCCTCCAGCCGAAGCACAAGCAGGCCGAGTACTACAGCAGCCAGTCCGGCACCCGGGTCATCGATCAGGCCGGGGCGGAGAGCGGCAAGCGCATCGGGGACATCTCCAACAACGACTGGGTGGCGTTCACCCCGATGAGCCTGTCCGGTATCACCGACGTCAGGTACCGGCTGTCGTCGCCGTCCGGCGGCGGCTCGATCGAACTGCGCGCCGACTCGCCGACCGGCACGCTGCTGGCCACCACACCGGTTCCGAGCACCGGAGGCTGGGACAACTACCAGTCCACGTCCCCGGTGAACGTCGCCCCACTCGCCGGCACCCACACCCTCTACATGGTGTTCAAGGGAAGCTCGAACAACTGGTTCGACCTTGACTCGTTCACCTTCGGCGGAGCCGGAGTCGGCCAGCCGGACGATCCGCCGGGTGACGGGGTCGCCGGCCGGACGTGGACCATCGCCGCGCAGCACAGCAACAAGTTGATGGACGTCAACGGCGTCTCCACCGCCGACGGCGCTCAGATCCACCAGTGGGCGGCGACCGGCGGGAACAACCAGAAGTGGCAGGCCGTGGACGCCGGTGGCGGTGCGGTCTACCTCAAGGCCGTCCACAGCGGCAAGTGCGCGGAGGTCATCGGCGGATCCACCAGCGCCGGTGCCTTCCTCCAGCAGGCGACCTGTACCAACAGCAGCCAGCAGCGGTTCACCGCGACCCCGACCGGCACCACCGGGGTCTACACGCTGCGGAGCGTGCCGAGTGGGCTGTGCGTGGACGTCAACGGTGCCGCCACCGGCGACGGCGCGCGCCTCATCCAGTGGAACTGCCACCAGGGCCTCAACCAGCAGTGGCGGTTCAGCCCGGCCTGACGCGCCGCGGCGGCCGCGGTAGTCCGTGAAGCGGTTACCTACCGGACACCCGACAGCCGCCACTTCCAGGTGACTGGAAGTGGCGGCTGTCGTCCGGCTCCAGCGGCGAGCCGCGTTGGGGTCGGGGCCGCCAGTCAGGTGGCCGGTCGGGGTCAGGAGAACTGTGCGAAGAAGCGCCAGATCTCGCCCTTGGTCCAGGTCGTCACGCCGCTTTCGGCGTACGTCCCGTCCACCGGGCCCGGCATGTGCCCGTTGTCGAACGCCGCCCACTGAACCGGATACCCCGCCCGGCATCCCGAGTACGCCGTGGTGATGTGGGTACGGCTGCCAGCGCCCGGCTCCGGCGGGTTCTGGAAGGTGCATCCGTTGTTGCGGACGAAGGTGTCCCGCAGCGAACGGCCCTGGCCGATGCTGAGGACGTTGTCCGAGATGCCGTGCAGCCCGAAGTACGCGATCGGCTGGCTACCGCCGCTGCACCCGCTGATCTGCGCTCCGGAGATGACCGCGACGGCCCGGAAGACGTCGGCCCGCGCGCAGGCCAGGGCGTAGCTCATCCCGCCGCCCCAACTGAAGCCGAGCGCGAAGCGCTGTCGCGGGTTGACGCAGAGGCCGCTCTCGATCCGCCTGATCATGTCGTCGACGAACCTGACGTCCTCACCGCCGTTGTTCGCCCAGCCGTTGCCGAATCCCTGGGGTGCGACCAGGATCGCGCTGTTGTTCGACTGTTCCTGCTGGCCGTAGTAGGACCAGGCAGCCCCGCTGGTGCCGCCGGACGAGATGTCCTGCATGGTGCCGCCCCGCCAGTGGAAGGCGAAGATCAGCCGGTACGGGTTGTTGCTGTTGTAGTTGGCCGGCACCCGCAGGATGAACTGGCGGTTCTGGCCGTTGCTCTGGATCGTGTGGGTGCCGCTGGACAGTGTCGGAGCCCTGCCGCACCCGCTGTCGCCAGGTGGCGGCGGGTCACCGCCGCCATCCACGCGGACGAGTTGCCACTGCTGGTTGGCGCCGCCCCAGTCGTCGTACTGGACGATGTTGCCGCCGTCGGCGGTCGACGCGCCCTGGACTTCGAGGGCCTTGTTGCTGTGTCGGCTGATCAGCCGGACGTGGCCGCCGTCGGAGTCGGCGAGGCGCCACTGCTGGTTGGTGCCGTTGTGGTCGGTCCACTGGACGATGGCCGCGCCGTTGGCGGTGGACCACTCGTAGACGTCGAGGACCTTGCCGGAGTGGCGGGACTTCAGCCGGTAGTAGCCGCCGCCGGAGTCGACGAACTGCCACTGCTGGTTGGCGCCGTCGTTGCGGGACCACTGGCTGATCCGGGCCCCGTCGTCGGTGGCCAACCCGTACACGTCCAATGCCTTGCCGCTGTTGCGGTTGACCAGCACGTACCACGCGCTGGTGTCCACCGTGGCCGCGGCGGCGGGCGCCGCGTTCACGGTGATGAGCGCGCCTGCCGTCATGGCCAGGGTGGCCGCTGCGGCCACCGCCGACCGCCAGCCACGTCTGGATGGAGATTCCGGACGTGCAGCACTGACAGACTTCATGATCCACTCCTTCGATCGGATCACCCACGAGCGGACGGATGCGCGTGGGATTCAGGGGATGTGCCGGCGCCCTTGTGGTGGTGACGTCAGCACGTTGGACGTCGCACGGAAAGAGTCCGCGCGCGGTGCGGCGCGCTGAGCCCACGATCGAAGCAGGCCCCGGCAGACCGCGGCGGTGTGTCAGCAGGCTCCCGGCAGCCACCTGACCCGCTACCTCAGAAGTTAACGCTCACGACGTCATACGTCAAACGACCGACGTCGATCGGATCGATCGACCGCCGGGGATACTCAGAGTGTCTGGACTGGCGAAACAGGTGTCCTCGTCGGACAAGGCTCGGGCCGCTCACCTACGGAACAAGCATCCGGCTCACCGGATAGCCCGCGATGTTATCGATCACAGCCACTGCGTCGGTACGTCTGTGTCTTCCCCGCACGGGCCGGGAGTGTCCCGGCCGAGCCCCCAGCGGATCGCGGTCTCCACCGGTGAGTACGCGCCGTCGGCCCGCTCCAGTTCGTACGCAGCCGCAGGCATCAGCGGTGGCTGGGCCATGAAACGTGGCCGCGCCCCATGGTGCGGCTGCGCCGCGTGCACCAGGAACGGATGGCACAGGTAGACGTCCCCCGGGGACCCGGTGGCGATGGCGAGTGGCCGGTGCTCGGATGCCGCCACCAGCTCGGGTGCAAGAGCGAGGCCGCTCGCTCCGTTCTCCCCGTACTTCTCCAGCACTTTCGGCACGTCGAGGTGCGAGCCGACCCGGATCCGGGTCGGGGCGTCATCCGCACCGACCTCGCTGAACAGGAACAGCATCAGCAGCGCCCGGCCCCGGGAGCGAACATTGGTGAAGTACCAGCTCTCGCCCTCCGGCAGGTAGCTCCCCTCGATGTGCCAGCCCGCGTCGTCCGGCTCGCTGTCGTGCGGAAAGCGCAACGGGAACGTGCCGAGCGAGTACCGCGGCTCCCAGCGTCCCTCGCCGACGAGCAGGTCGTACGCGTGATGCAGGTAAGGCGAGTTGGGTGCGGCGGCGAACGGGCCCTGTGCCATGCCGGCCACCCAGTGCACGGGCCGCGTCCACGTCGCCGGATCGTCCGGTTCGCAGCCGGTCTCACGCCACAGCAGCCGCGCGCAGTCCGCGGCCACGCGCGGCGCGACGGCACCCGGCAGCTTCACGAAGCCGTCGCGGAGAAAGCGGGACACCAGGGTCGTGTCGTCCATGCCCCCATCGTGCGACAGCACCGCTCCCGACCAACCGACATGTTCTGTACCGGTTCTGTCGGGCGACGCCGCCGGCATCGGCCGTAGTTTCCGACCCGTGGGTCTGCGGGTGAGTAGCCGCAATGCGCGGTTTCAACAGTGGGAAGCTCTCCTCGGCAACCGGAGCAAGCGGCAGCGGCGCGGCGAACTCCTCGTGCAGGGCGTACGCCCGATCAGCATGGCACTCGAACACGGCTGGCAGATCCGCGAGCTGTTGCACGCCGACAGCTGCCACCTGTCCGACTGGGCACGCCGGACCCTGGACACGGTCCCGGCCGAGAAGATCGCCGTCACCCGGGAGCTGATGCACGAACTGGGTGGCAAGGCGGACACGGTCCCCGAACTGCTGGCCGTGGTCGCGATCGCCGACGACGACCTGCGCCGCATCCCGGTCGGACCGACCATGTACGTCGTCGTGTTCGATCGGCCCACCAGCCCCGGCAACATCGGGAACCTGATCCGCTCCGCGGACGCGTTCGGCGCATCCGGGGTCATCGTCACCGGCCACGCGGCCGACGTGTACGACCCGAAGGCGGTCCGGGCGAGCACCGGCTCACTGTTCGCCCTGCCCGTGGTCCGGGTGCCCACCCACCAGACCGTTCTGTCCTGGGTCGCTGACATCCGTGCCGGCGGCATCGACATCGGCATCGTGGCGACCGATGAGCGCGGCGATCGGGTGGCCGCCGACCACGACTTCACGCAGCCGACGCTGACGGTGATCGGCAACGAGACCACCGGCATCAGCGCCGGCTGGCGGGCAGCCTGCGACCAGCTCGTCCGGATTCCCATGGTCGGCTCCGCCAGCTCCCTGAACGCGGCGACCGCCGCGACTGTCGTGCTGTACGAATCGGCCCGCCAGCGAATCGGGACGCACCTGCCACACAGCCGGCCAGTACCTTGACGAGTACGCAGCCGGACCGGCTGCTGATCAGCCGAGGGTCATCGGCACCCGGCTGATTTCTTCGGCCACCACCGTCACCCGCCGGGTCGCGGCGACGTCCTCGCCCGGAATCCGTACGGTGAATTCGTACTCCCCCGGTGGCAGATCGGTCCAGGTGTACTCACCACGCGCGTCGGTCATCCGGGCGATGTCCTCGGACAGTTCTGCGGGCATCGGCCAGTCGACCGTACGGACCTCCACCGGGATCACCGGCAACGGTTCACCCGCCGGGTTCCGTACCTCGATGATCGCCGTACCCCGACCGGCCGCTGAACCCGGCGACGCCGAGGAAACGTCCCGCTGGTCGGAGACCGGGGCATCCGGGCTGGTCGGTGCCGACGGCTCGGACGAACGCGATGATTCGGTCGCGCAGCCCGCCACCAGCAAGCTGACGAACAGCACCGGCAGAAGCGCTCGTCGTACTGGTTTCATGGCCAGTCCTCGTTTCGCGGCCAGTCGTCGTTTCATGGCCAGTCTTCGCATCACGCCATTGTTCGATCACACAGAGTATCAAGAACCTGTGGCGAGGTGCTGGGCGTCGCCGCCGTGCCGACCCCGTCCGGCGACCGGGTTGTGCGGTCACCGGACAGGGCCGTCCGTCGTACTACAGGTCGCGCCAGTAGAGGAAGTTGTTGAACACAGGCTCGGTGATGCGCGGTCCGCTGTTGTGGTTGTTGTTCGGGGCGCCGCTGCCGTGGAAGCCGTGCGCGTGTACCGCCACCGCACAGGGGCCGCAATCGGTGACCGCATACGTGTAGACCGGTCCGCCGCTGTTACCGCCGACCGTGTCGTGATGGTAGAACAGCTCGGTGGACTGGGTCACCCGGATCTGGTCGGAGCTGGCCCACTGGGTGCCGAAGGACTTGTCCCCGCTGTACCCCCGGTTGTAGGTCGACGTGCCGTTCTGGCTGGCGGAGGTCCACATGAACCCGAAGGTTCCGGTGCTGTTGCCGACCGTGCAGTTGAGCTTCATCGCACCGTAGTCGTAGCCGTTGGTGAAGCTGTTCACCCATCCCCCGACCGAGTGCAGGCTGGCCACGCTGCACGAGCCGTACGGCGTGGAACCGCCGTCGCGTCCCGGCCAGACGGTGAACTCGTTGCGCGGGTACCACGCGGTGCCGTTACGGGGATAGACGCAGTGCCCAGCGGTGATCAGCGTGTCGGCACCGATCATCCAACCGGTGCAGTGTCCCCGGGTGACGCCACCGGAGGTACGGGTGATCTGGACCGTGGAGCTCGCCGGCCACCAGTCCGCCGGGGTCGTCTGGTAACGGTTGTCCGTACCGATGATGCTGCTGATGCCGATCTCGCCCGGCTCGGTCTTGCCTTCGACCTCAGCGGCGGGCACCCGGTCCGTCCCGTCAGCGCCGCGCCGCGCCGCCGGACGGGTGGCCCGTACCATCGTCTCGTCGATCCGCTCGGCGAGGACCGCCGGGTTGATGGTTTCGCCCGTGTCGGAGACCGGGGTGACCATGTCGACAGTGCTGGTGGGTGTGGCCGCGGCGGGTGTCGCCGCGGCAGCCAGCGCCAACGCCGCCGTCGCGACGAGGACACCGAGCGTCCGGCGTGCCATGTTGTCCATGGAACCTCCCGATGATGAGGTGGGTGTCCGGTGGTCTCTACTCGGACGTATTCCCATAGGTGAATCATCATCGTCTTCTCCCGACCGGCGAGGCTTCTGTCCTTGAACCAACAGTTATTCGACGACAGTCGATGAGACCATCGGGCGGCAGGCATCGACCGGTTGTCGGCACGATCGGATAGCCGACAGACGCGCCCGGCCGCATCGGCGACTCCGTAGCCTTCTCGTCGCGAAACAGGAGGAGGCTGCGTGTCGCAGGTACGTGTCGAGGTCACTTTCACACCGCTGACCGGCGATGACGATTTCGTTCTCGACCAGCTCACCGAGGAGTTGGCAGACGATCTTCGTGAGGTCGGGGAGGTACGGCGCATTCCGCTCGCCCCCGGTCCGGCGAGCAAAGGCATCGCGGAGCTGGCCCTGGCAGCCGTCACCGTACTGACCAGCGTCGACCCCTCATACGTACAGTCGCTGGTCGATGTGATCGCGGCGTTCCTGCAACGCCACACCGGCCGCCGCGTCCAGCTGCGCGTCGGCGACGTCGAGTTGACGATCGACCAGCCCACCCGGGGAGAGACCGCCGAACTGATCGAGACGGTACGGGCCGCGATCGAAGCGGGCCACCGCTGATGGGCCGGCACGCGCTGCTGCTCGGCACAGCCAGCTACCACGCCGATCGGCGACTCCCGGCACTGCCCTCGGTACGCCAGGACGTCACCCAGCTCAAGACGCTACTCGACGGCAGCGGCGGCTTCGACACCGTCGACGCCCAACTGGACCTGCCGGTCGCACACCTACGCCAGGTCGTCGAGGAATTCTACGGCCGGTGTGGCAGAGACGACCTGGCCCTGCTGTACTACTCCGGACACGGCGTGCTGCACGAGGACCGGGAGTCGCTGTTTCTCACCGCCACGGATTCCCACGCCGGACAGCTGCACGCCACCGCCTTCGACGTCGACGGCACCCTGCGGCATCTGCTGAACAACACCAAGGCCAGTCAGAAGGTCGTCCTGCTCGACTGTTGCTTCTCCGGAGCCTTCACCGCACGGCACAGGTTCCGGGGCGGCGTACGGGAGGAACCTCGCCGGGGCAAGCGCGAACGAGGCACCTTCGTCCTGACCTCCAGCACGCACATGAAGGCGGCAAAGGCGCAAGGGCCCGATCGGCCGTCGGTGTTCACCGAGGTGCTGCTCGAGGGGTTGCGCGGCGCGGCCGGCGGATCCGCCGACGGCTGGGTCACCACCAACGACCTCGCCCGTTACGCGATGACCGAGATGGCCCGACGTCGGCAGCACTCGCCGGTCGAATCGAGCGAGGGGGTGACCGAACCCATCCGGCTGGTCACCGCGCCGGACTCGGCGGCCGCCCAGGCGCGACCTGACACCGGCCCGACCAGCCCCGCCGACGACGCCCCGTTCGACGCTGACCAGTGGCGCCGCCTGATCACCTACTACGTCAACTGCATGGAGCGCTCGGCCGCCCTGCGGTCCTTCATCGACCCGCAGGCGGTCAGCACGTACGTTCCGGCACCGGCGGGTGCCGAGGCGGTGTTCACGGCGGCCTCGCCGGTCCGGTTGACCGGCCGGGCATCCGCGCTGGCCGCCCGGGCCCGCGACGACGGCAAGGAGTTGCAGTACGGCTATCCGGTCGTCGCGGTCCGACCCGCCAGGCAGCAGCCGGTACGGTTGACGCCGCTACTGATCTGCGACGTCACGGTGGGCACCGACAATGTCGTGCACGCCTGCTTCCCGCCACGGCCCGGCCCGGCGCTGCTCGACCTGCTGCAGTTGTCCGACGTGGAGTCCGACGAACTGCTGCAACGGGTCGAGCAGGTCTTCGTACCCGGTGACCCGGCGGCCCTCACCGCCACCGTCGACCTGCTGATGAAGACGTTCGGTATGACTCCGGTGGCGGACCTCGACCCGACTGCGCTGGTCGGCCCACCGCGACCCGGGCCACTCGACCGGGTGCAGAACGCCGCGCTGCTCTACTCCGTCGACGCCACGGCCTCACCGCAGCAGCAACTCGTCGTCGACCTGCAGAGCATGATCAAGAATCCACGGCTCATCGACCGGACGGCGTTGGCAACCCTCGCGGCGGGCCCGGGCGAGGAGGCTCCGGCACCGATCGCGACCGTCGCACTGGCTCCGGCCAACGAGGCGCAGGAGGAGATCATCCGGGCCGCGATGTCGCAGCCGTTGACCGTCGCGCAGGGTCCACCGGGGACGGGTAAGAGCCAACTGGTCACCGCGCTGCTCGCCACCGCCACCGCCGCCGGCCAGAGCGTGCTGATCGGCTCCACCAGCAACCAGGCGGTGGACGCGGTGTTCGGCCGGGTCGGCGAGCTGGTCGGTCCCGGGCTGGTGCTGCGCACCGGGAACAAGGAGCATCGGCTGCAGGAGCCGAAGCACATCGCCGACCTGTTCGCCGCGTACCCGCCGGCCGAAAGCCACCTGGCGCCCGACGATCGGACACCGCTGTACGAACTCCACCTGATCGCCGACGAAATCAACGGCCTGCGGCAGAGCCTGGACGATCAGCGGCTGCTCGAACGCGACCTGGCCGACCTCGCGGCCGAGCGCCGACCGGGGCTGCGCCGCGAACACCGGGCCGGCCACGAGCACCGGGCCGGCCGCGATGCCGCAGCGGTCGAGCTGCCGGACGACGACGCGGCGCTCGCGCGGCTGCACCAACTCACTGACCGTGCCCTGAACAGCCGGTGGCTCGGCTGGTGGTACCGCTGGCGGCTACGTCGGCACGGCGCCGACGACCCGGATGCCATCCGGACCCTCGGTGAACGTGCCGTCATCGAGCTGCGGTGGCGGGACTGTCGGCGCCAGGCCGACGCGCTGCCCACTGCCGAGACGTCCTGGCAGCGGTTGACCGAACTCATCGGCGTCGAGCGGCCCAGGCGCAGCATCGAACTGCTGCGCGCCCAGATCGCTCATCGGGTGACGTCCGGGGCCCGGCTGCTGCAGAACCGGGCCGACGAGATGGCCAAGGCCAAGCCGGACAGCTGGGCCTACTTTCCGGAGCTGCTCCGGGTGCTGCCGGGCTGGGCCGTGACGGCGCTCTCCGTGCGATGGATGCGGCGGGAACCGGCGATGTACGACCTCGTCGTGATCGACGAGGCCGCGCAGTGCACCGTACCGGCGATCCTGCCCATGCTGTACCGCGCCAAACGGGCACTGATCATCGGTGACCCCCGGCAGTTGCCGCCCGTCGTCGAGCTTACCGACGCCGACGATCTCGCCGAACAGGTCAAGGCCGGGCTGGGCACCGAATGGTTGAACACCCGACGGCTGCGCTACGCACGCCATTCGGCGTACGACGCGTTCGCCGCAGCGGCCGGCACGGCCTATCTGCTCGACGAGCACTACCGCTGCCACCCGGACATCGTCGACGCCCCGAACCGGGAGGTGTACCAGGGCCGGCTCACCGTGTTGACCGATCCGGCCCGACTGACCGCGCCCGCCGAACCGGCCGTACGGTGGCGCGACGTGCCGGGCACGTACAGCTACGGACCGACCGGGTCCGGACGCAACGACGTCGAGATCGCGGCGGTGGTGACCGAAGTGGCCGAGCTTCGCGCGGCCTTCCCGGAGGCATCCATCGGAGTAGTCACACCGCTCGCCGCGCAGCAGCGCGGCCTGAAGTCCGCGCTTTATGCCGCCGACCTGTCCGAGAACCTGCTCTGCGCGACCATCCACCGGTTCCAGGGCAGCGAACGCGACATCATGGTCGTCTCACCGGTCGGTGCCCACGGCATCGGTGACCGCACCCGGGACTGGCTCGCCCACCAGACGAACCTGTGGAACGTCGCCATCACCCGGGCCCGGTCCCAGCTCGTCGTCGTCGGCGACCGGTCGTGGTGGTCGGGCCAACGGGGCCTGCTCACCGCCGTGGCCCTCGGCCACAGGTCGACCGCAGCGCTGCCGGACGCCGCCCCGGGGCCCGCCGATCAGCTGCACCGTGCCCTGCGCGAGGCCGGGGTCGCCGTACAACGGGACGTCGCCGTGGCCGGGCAGACCGCCGATCTCGTCATCCGGCAGGCTGGTCGGGAGATCGCCGTCTACGTCGACGACCCGGCCGGCGATCCGTCCGGTCGCGCCCTGCGCAAGGTCCTCGCCCGCCTCGACGTCGCCGCCCACCACGGCACCGTCCGCCGGGTGCCCGCATGGCGTTGCCTGGCCGAACCGGAGCAGGTGGCTACGGAACTGTCCGAGCAGCTCGGTCAACTGGATGGTTGGCCGAGCAGTTGAATTCCACTGCCCGCCCGCCCGGGTTCCACGTACGTCGCTGAGATGCTGCCGCCACGACCGGGAGCAGGAAATTCCTTGCCGGGCGGGCGGCGGCCGACCGTAGCATGACCAGCTATGGCTGACACCTCTGCGGGCTTCGCCGTTCCGTCGGCACCGTCGTTGAACGGGCTGGAAGACAAGTGGGCGCGTCGCTGGGAGGAGCAGGGCGTATACCGGTTCGACCGGTCCGCCGACCGAGCCGGGGTGTACTCCATCGACACACCGCCGCCCACGGTCAGCGGGTCGCTGCACGTCGGTCACGTGTTCTCGTACACCCACACCGACGTCATCGCCCGGTATCAGCGGATGCGCGGCAAGGCGGTGTTCTACCCGATGGGCTGGGACGACAACGGCCTGCCCACCGAGCGCCGGGTGCAGAACTTCTTCGGGGTGCGCTGCGACCCCTCACTGCCGTACGACCCGGATTTCACCCCGCCGGAACAGCCAGGCAAGTCGGAGATTCAGGTGTCCCGGCGCAACTTCATCGAGTTGTGTGAGCGGTTGACGGTCGCCGACGAGCAGGTGTTCGAGCAGCTGTGGCGGCGGTTGGGGCTGTCGGTCGACTGGCAGCTGACCTATCAGACCATCGACGCCGACGCGCGGCGGGTGTCGCAGCGGGCGTTTCTGCGCAACGTCACGCGCGGTGAGGCGTACCTGTCCGAGGCGCCGACGCTCTGGGACGTCACGTACCGGACCGCGGTCGCGCAGGCGGAGCTGGAGGACCGGGAGCGGCCCGGGGCGCAGCATCGGGTGGCGTTCCACCGGCCGGACGGCAGCCCGGTGCACATCATGACCACCCGGCCGGAGTTGCTGCCGGCATGCGTGGCACTGGTGGCGCATCCGGATGACGAGCGGTACCGCGACCTGGTGGGCGCCACCGTCCGTACCCCGCTGTTCGGGATCGAGGTCCCAGTCACCGCGCACCGGCTCGCGGCCCCCGACAAGGGCACCGGCATCGCCATGATCTGCACCTTCGGCGACCTGACCGACGTGCTGTGGTGGCGCGAGCTGCAGCTGGCCACCCGGCCGATCGTCGGCCGGGACGGGCGGGTCCTGGCCGACCCGCCGCCCGGCCTGGACGACCCGCAGGCACGCGCGGCCTACGCCGAACTGGTCGGGGCCACCATGCACACCGCCCGGGAACGGGTGGTGGCGCTGCTGCGCGCGTCCGGCGAGCTGGTCGGTGAGCCAGAGAAGATCACGCATCCGGTGAAGTTCTACGAGCGCGGCGACAAGCCACTGGAGATCGTCACGACCCGGCAGTGGTACCTGCGCAACGGGGGCCGGGAAACCGATCTGCGGGAGGCCCTGTTGGACCGGGGCCGGGAGCTGGCCTGGCAGCCGGAGTACATGCGGGCCCGCTACGAAGGCTGGGTCGGCGGCCTGACCGGGGACTGGCTGGTCAGCCGGCAGCGGTTCTTCGGGGTGCCGATCCCGGTCTGGTACCCCCTCGACGAGCATGGCGAGCCGGTCCACGACCAGCCGATCCTGCCCGACGAGACGGCGTTGCCGGTGGACCCGAGCGTGGACACTCCGCCGGATTACCAGGCCTGGCAGCGGGGAACCCCCGGTGGCTTCGTCGGCGACCCGGACGTCATGGACACCTGGGCCACGTCCTCGTTGACGCCGCAGATCGCCGGCAAGTGGGGCACCGACGACGACCTGTTCCTGCGGGTGTTCCCGATGGACCTGCGGCCCCAAGCGCACGAGATCATCCGGACCTGGCTGTTTTCCAGCGTCGTACGGTCGCATCTGGAGCATGACAGCCTGCCGTGGTCGCATGCGGCGATCTCCGGCTGGGTCCTCGACCCGGACCGCAAGAAGATGTCGAAATCCAAGGGCAACGTCGTCACTCCGCTGGCGCTGCTGGAGGAGTACGGATCCGACGCGGCCCGCTACTGGGCGGTCAACGGCCGCCCGGGCACCGACACCGCGTTCGACACCGGGCAGATGAAGGTCGGTCGCCGGCTGGCGATGAAGATCCTCAACGCCAGCCGGTTCGTGCTCGGCCTGGGCGCTCCCGCCGAGTCGGCCACCGTGACCGAAGCGCTGGACCGGGCGATGCTGGCGGAGCTGGCCAGCGTGGTCGAGGACGCCACCGCCGCGCTGGACGGCTACGACTACGCCCGCGCCCTGGAAGGCGTCGAGCAGTTCTTCTGGCGGTTCTGCGACGACTACCTTGAGCTGGCCAAGAGCCGGGGGTACGGCGAACGCGGCTCCGCCCCAGCCGAGTCCGCCCGCGCCGCGCTGACCATCGCTCTGGCCACGCTGCTGCGACTGTTCGCGCCGTTCCTACCCTTCGTCGCCGAGGAGGTGTGGTCCTGGTGGCACACCGGCACGGTGCACCGGGCTGCCTGGCCGACGGGTGACGAGCTGCGGGCGGCGGCCGATGGTGCCGACTCGACGGCGCTGACCGTCGCCAGCCAGGTCATCGCCGCGATCCGCAAGGCCAAGTCGGAAGCGAAGCTGTCTATGCGGGCGAACGTGTCGAAGGTCCTGGTCCGTGCCGAGCCGGCGATGCTGGTCGCACTCGGCGACGTCGCGGAGGATCTGCGTGCCGCCGGCCGGGTCGCCTCGCTCGACACCGAGGAAGCTGGCGAGCCGGGCCTGAGCACCCAGGTGACGGTGTAGCAGCGAGCAGTCGTACCAGTAGTAGGAGTTCGAATAAAGCCCCGGCCGGGCGAAAGAGCCTGGTCGGGGCCTTGTCGTCAGGTACGCCCGTGTAGGACGTGAACCTACGCCCTGCGGATCGAGGGCTTGGCCTGTGGTCACTCGTGAAGGGCTCATGTGGGTAGCGCATCTTAGCCATAACCAGGAGCCTTGCAAACCTACCCTTTCCGACGCACCGAACTGACGGAAAGTGGGATCGCCCGGCCCCTTTTCGGGGCATCGCACCCCGCAACCGGCCGGTAAAATCCGGTCGACGCCAGGGACGTCCAATAACAAGCAAAGAACTTCCAGTAATCCTTAGCGCCCTTCCATCCACCCGACGACAAGGAGTCTGCTTCATGGAATTCGATGAACGGGTCGCCGCCCTCGCCACAAAGGTCAGCAATCAACGGGATGCGATTCAGACGGAAGAAGCCGCCAAGAACGCTTTCGTCATGCCGTTCATTTCGATGATTCTTGGCTACGACGTATTCGACCCGCTGGAGGTCATACCGGAGTTCACCGCTGACGTCGGAACCAAGAAGGGCGAGAAGGTCGACTACGCGATCATGCACGCCGGCGAGGTGCAGATTCTCATCGAATGCAAGCAACCACGCGACCCCCTGAAGATCGAACACGCATCGCAGCTCTACCGGTACTTCTCCGTCACGAACGCCCGTATCGCCATCCTCACCAACGGTCAGGTCTACCACTTCTACACCGACCTTGACGCACCCAACAAGATGGACACCAAGCCCTTCCTCATATTCGACTTGGAGGACATCGACGACACCCTCCTGCCGGAGTTGCGGAAGCTTACAAAAGAAGTTTTCGATCTCGATTCCATCATCAGTGCAGCGGAGGAACTGAAGTACCTCGGACAGTTCAAGCGCTCGATGGCAAAGCAGTTCGAGGAGCCCGAAGACGAGTGGATCAGATTCTTCGCAGCCAAGGTGTACGAGGGCTCGCTGACCCAAAAAAGACGGGAGCAGTTCCGGCCAATTGTCGCCAAGGCCGCCTCCCAGTTCATCAGGGATCAGGTGAACGAACGACTGAAAGGCGCACTCCACGCGAACCCTCCCAAGCAGGCTACTGGGGGGCATCCCGAGGCACTCGAAAGCGAGGAGGTTGCACTCGGCGATGTCGCACGCGACACGGAGGTCGACACCACACTCGAGGAATTGACCGGGTATCAGATCGTCAAGGCGATCGCGTGTAGCGACGTCAAGCCCCAACGCGTCGTAGGCCGCGATGCGAAGTCATACTTCGCGATCATTCTCGACGACAACAACCGCAAGCCCATAGCGCGACTGCACTTCAACGGAAAGGCCCGGAAGTATATCGGAACCTTCGATGCCGACAAGACAGAGACCCGCCATCTGATCAGCTCGCTTGACGACATCTATCTGCATGCGGAAGCGATACGGGTTGCGGTCAGGGCATTCATGGGTGACGGGGGCGACAAGAACCGCTGAGACTCGACTCGAACCCGACAGCCTGGTTCGAGGCAGGATCGGGCGCGAGGCAACCGCAGGCGCCTGCCGGGCGAGAGCGACACCTGCGCTCTCCCCGGCAGGCGCTGGAAAGACTCCGACTCCGGTCTCGCGTAGACGTCTTATAGCAGGTGATGCCTACGGGCGTAGGCCGAGAAGTCTGCACCCGAGCAGGGTAGACGAGCACTCGTCGCTCTCAAGGCGTCGATGAGGTTGCCCGCACCCACCTCAGTCTGTTTGCCGGTCCGACAAGCTGCCGCGAGAAGCCAGATCGTGCCATGCACTTCTGCCCGGTAGGCACGGGCGACCTTGGTGGCCTGCCGATCATCCGTGATTGCGATACCTCTCCGCAGCTCAGCAGCAGCGAGAACGGATGCCTCACCGAGATTGCGCTCCTCAGCACCAAGTCTTTTGACCCATACGGTGAAGCATCGAATCTCATCAAGAGTGTCCAGCTGAGCTCGCTTCAGCCAGTCCACCTCACATGCAGCCATCAGCTCTGGTCGGTTTACGGCTCCCGACCGCAACTCTTCCATGACCACCTGCGTTGTCCAGCAGTCAGCATCCATAAGCAGATCGCGCAGGACCTCCAACCGGTCAGCAAGGGCAAAGTGATGCAAGAGCATCGCATCGAGCACAAGGACCGAACCCGGCGGCATCGGCAGACTCACGGAGCGGTCTCCAGGTCATCCTCATCAGGCAGGTCCGCATCAGTGATCTGGCCATACATCAACTCGACCGCCCTGGCCCGAGTGATTCGACTGGCCCGCCACGCCTCGATCACCGCATGCGCATAGCCCGGTGACACGCGCACCGAGGCAAGATCGGGCTGAGGCACCCAGCCTAGAGCCTCCATGAACTCTGCCCGAGTGGGCCGCGGGAAGGTCCAAGCCCGACGGGTCGCGGAATCAATTACCCCGGCCTGCTCAGCCTGACGTAATGCCAATACCCAGGAGGTGCGGTACCGAGCGGCGTAATTAATCAGCAGGTCCCGGCTCACGCGCCCATCGTTCGGGGATCCGGCCATGGCGTTGAGCGGTAACAGCAACTCAGCAGCGAATGCGTCGATCACCCCTTCGCGCTCCGCGCGAGACGTGCTGACTCCCAGATCACTGGAGTATTCGTCCCCAATAACCAAATGTCCAAGCTCGTGTGCGGCGGTAGCTCGTCGACGGCCAGGATCACCTTGTGCGCTCACAACCGCAACAGCCACCTCCCCCTGGATGAGGGACGCGCCATCGCCTGGCAGATCAGCTACAAGGACCCACTGCCCTGCACGCTCACAGATCTCCGTGATGCTACCCACCGGTTCATCGCCAAGATGAAGTTGCTGCCGCAACCAGTGCGCTGCTTGCCTCGCATCAGTCTCGGATGTCACCGTACCCGGGTAACGAAGTAGCGGAACCGTCTGGAGAGTGCCGATGTCTACCAGCTGCTGCACATCGCGCAGCCAGCCGACCAGGGCGATCTCCAAGCGCTCAGAAGACCGCGCCGCCTCGGTGTCCGTCTCTTCCGTCAGTACCGCAGACCGTCGGGACAGCACCGCTGGCTGCGGCTCGATCAGATACTCCATCGACACCTCGAGCGCACGGGACAGTCGTGCCAACTCCACCGCGTCGAGGCGCCTGCTACCAGCCTCAACCTTGGCCAGCATGGTTCGATCTAGCCCCACGCGATCGGCAAGGTCCTGCTGCGATATGCCGACCGACAGACGCGCCTGCCGGACCTGCTCGCCGATGCGGTGCCAGTCCTGCTGTTCCCCAGCCATGGTGCGATAATCGCACACCTCGAGCCGGAACGGGTCGACACAGGGGTTTCCGAACGCCGACCATGGCCCTAGATCCTCCCAGCGTTGTCCGCGCGCCGCCGCGCTCGTACCGCCAAGCCTGCACATCAGACACGCAACCGACGTACGACACCGGGGTGGCTGGCTCGCCGGGCTGCCGCCGAGAGTCCGCCAGCCCGGCGAGCACCCAGCCGGCCGTACGGCGTACGGCAAAAGGCCCCGACCGGGCGGAAACCGCCTGTTCGGGGCCTTGGTGTCTGGTACGCCGCGTAGGACTCGAACCTACAACCCGCGGATTAAGAGTCCGCTGCTCTGCCAGTTGAGCTAGCGGCGCTCGCTGACAACGCGGGCAACCCTAGCATGTCCGGCCGTCCGGCTTCCAACCAGTTGCCGGCAACGAGCCGTCTGTCCGGCGGACCTGCCCATGTGCGCGGATCTGGCACCCTTCCGGATCAGGCACGAAGGGCATGGCGGGTGATGCACGATGTCGGCAGGGACGGAACAAGGAACGGGGACTGGCATGCACAAGGTCAGGAGGGGTTGGTCGGTCGCGGTGACACTGGCAGTCATCGCACCGGCGGCACTGGCAGGGTGTGGATCGGACAAGACGCCACGATTCGTCAACGGCCAGGTGGCCACGGCGAGTCCGACACCCCCGCCGGAGCCGTTCGAGTTCGCCATCGCGCCGAAGGCGGACGCGAAGAACCTGCCGATCAGCACGGAGATCGGCACCACGGTGAGCGGCGGGGAGGTCACCTCGGTGACCCTCGTCGAGGACGGTGGCGGCGAGGTCAGCGGCAGTATGCGGGAGGACGGCACCGCCTGGGTGCCGGACAAACCACTCAAGAATCAGAAGAAGTACACGGCGACTGTCGTCGCGACCAGCAGCACCGGGGAGGAGGAGACCAAGACCACGTCGTTCACCACGATGGGCAAGTCCGGGTCGCAGACCGGCACCGGCCTCTACCTGTTCGACGGACGGACGTACGGGGTGGCGATGCCGGTGGTGGTCGAGTTCTTCCCCGGCATCCCGGAGCAGGAGCGGGCCAGCGTACAGAAGCGGATGTTCGTCAAGACCGACCCGCCACAGCCGGGCACCTGGTACTGGGTGTCCAACGGTACCCAGGCGTTCTACCGGGCTCCGGACTTCTGGCAGGCCGGCACGACGGTGACCGCCCGGATCGCGCTGGATGGTCATCCGACCGGTGACGGCCGGTACGGGGACATGGACCGGGGCGCCACCGCGAAGATCGGCGACAAGGTGACCGTGGAGGTCGACAACGCCACCAAGCAGCTGTCGATGTTCAAGAACGACAAGCTGGTCAAGCAGATGCCGGTCAGTCTCGGCAAGCCGAGTACGCCGTCGTCGAGCGGCACCATGGTGGTGATGGACAAGCAGGAACAGACCGTTTTCGACACTTTCGCCGAGTTGGGCCCGGAGGAGGGCTACCGGACGGACATCTCGTTCGCCCAGCGGATCACCTGGGGTGGCGAGTTCATCCACGCCGCCCCGTGGTCGGTCGGCGACCAGGGGGTACGCAACGTGTCACACGGTTGTGTCAACCTGTCGATGGCCAACGCCGAGTGGCTGTTCAACCAGACGAAGGTCGGTGACCCGATCACGGTCAAGGGCACCGAGCGGGAGCTGGCGGACGGCAACGGCTGGACCGCCTGGAACCTCACCTGGGACGAGTTCGTCAAAGGTAGTGCGTTGCCGGTTCCGGCCGATCTGCAGCCGGCAGGGGCTGGTTCACCGACACCGACGGCACCGACGCCGGTACCGACAGCAACGTCCGGGTGACGGTCGATGCGGTGCCGGTCGGCGTCAGATCGGCACAGTATGACATCTGAATAACTGCCAAATACGCATGAACGAGACACGGCTGGCCGAACGGACCGGATGATCCGGGAAATATCGGTCAGCCGTGTCGATGTTGCATACGTTGAGGCACGAACCCGGGAGTTGCCCCACTGCGTCTTTGATGGACGATGGGATCCGGGGACCGAACTTCGTGAGGGGATCATGCGAGTCAGCCGCTTCCAGGTAAAGCCGCGCACCGGGCGGGCGCGACCGCCCGTACCGCGGGTTGTCACGGCCGTCGCGCTCGCCGCCGCGCTCGCCCTCACCGGTGCCTGCACCGGCGCCGGCGACGCCCCCACCTGGCAGGGCGGCACGGAGGCCGACCCGAGCCCACAGGCCCAGGCGACGATCACCGAGCCGGCCGCCGACGCCACCGACGTGCCCGCGTCGACGGCGATCACGTTCACCACGACCGAGGCGGCGCAAACCACGGTGGAGTTGACCGACGCCGACGGCAACCCGGTGCCGGGCGAGGTCGATGCCGACGGCACCGTCTTCCTGCCAAACGGGCAGTTGGAGTACGACGCCGCGTACACCGCGACGGTGACGGTGACCGGCGACGACGGCGAGACCACCGTGACCAGCCACAACTTCCGGACCATGGCCCAGCCGGGCAACCAGGTACGGGTGTCCAGCTTCCTGGGCGACGGCAACGTGGTCGGCGTCGCGATGCCACTGATCCTGCGGTTCAGCCGGGACATCCCGCAGGACTACCGCGACGACGTGCAGCGACGGTTGGGCGTCGAGACCGAGCCCGCCCAGGAGGGCATCTGGTACTGGGTGAGCCCCACCGAGGTCCAGTTCCGGCCACGCGAGTTCTGGCAGGCCGGCACCCAGCTGTTCTACAAGGCGCAGACCGGTGGCCTACCGATGGGCGACGGCTGGTACGGCCGCAACGACCTGACCGTGGACGCCGAGGTCGGTGCGGCGCTGGTGATGACGGTGGACAACGCCAGCAAGACGATGGTGGTCACCAAGGACGGCGAGACGATCAAGGAGATCCCGGTCAGTCTCGGCAAGCCGAAGACGCCCTCCTCCAGCGGCACCATGATCGTGATGGAGAAGCTGAAGGAGACCGTCTTCGACACGTACGAGGAGCTGGGCCCGGAGGAGGGCTACCGGACGGACATCGAGTACGCCCAGCGGCTGACCTGGGGCGGCGAGTTCATCCACGCTGCCCCGTGGTCGGTGGCCGACCAGGGGGTACGCAACGTGTCACACGGCTGCGTCAACATGTCGATGGACAACGCCAAGTGGCTGTTCAACCAGACCAAGGTCGGTGACCCGGTCACGGTCAAGGGCACCGAGGTCCAACTCGCCAACGGCAACGGTTGGACCGTGTGGAACCTCAGCTGGGACGAGCTCGTCGAAGGCAGCGCTCTGCCGTACGAGCCGGCGACGTCCGAGCCGGAGTCCACCGAGTCGACGCCGGGCGGTGCCGCCGGCGGATCCGCAACCGGCTCGGACCCGCAGGGCTGACCCGTCCCGTCCGGGTCGGGCACCCGGCCCGCCCCGGACGACGACCGGCACCGAGCGAAAGCGCCCGGCCAGGATCTCCCTGGCCGGGCGCTTCGGTATGGGGTGACTGAAGGGACTTGAACCCTCGACACCCGGGACCACAACCCGGTGCTCTACCTGCTGAGCTACAGCCACCAAGAACCACACCCGGCAGACTGCCGCGTGGGGTGCCGACCAATGATAGCCCTACCGGCGGGCATCACGTCGAGCGGGTTCCGCCGGGCCGGCCCAGCCGCCATCCAGCGGCCGGTCATTCGGCGGCGGTCAGAGGCCGGCGGCGATCGCCTTGGCCGCGTCGACGTCCGGGCCGGGCAACGGCACGAAGATCGACCGCCGGTAGTACTCCAGCTCCCGGATGCTCTCCCGGATGTCCGCCAGCGCCCGGTGCGACAGCCCTTTGGCCGGCTGCCCGAAATAGACCCGGGGGTACCACCGGCGGCACAACTCCTTGATCGACGAAACGTCGATCATGCGGTAATGCAGGTAGGAGTCGAGTCGCGGCATATCTCGGGCGATGAACCCCCGGTCGGTGGCGATCGAGTTGCCGCACAGCGGCGCGGTCTTCGGCTCCTGCACGAAGCTGGTCACGTACTCCAGCACCCGGTCCTGCGCCTCGGCGAGGGTGACCGCCGAACGCCGCACCTCCTCGGTCAGCCCGGACTTGGCGTGCATCTCCCGCACCACGTCCGGCATCCCGGCCAGTGCCTCCTCGTCGGCGTGGATCACCAGGTCGACGCCGTCACCGAGCACGTTGAGGTCGGAGTCGGTGACCAACGCGGCCACCTCTATCAACGCGTCCCTGCCGAGGTCGAGCCCGGTCATCTCACAGTCGATCCAGACAAGAAGATCCGCCACGCGGACAGCCTACGCGGCACCGTCCAGCAGCCTGCCAGGTCACCGGCGGCGGCCCCCGCTAGGCTCGCGGGCGTGCCCGCCGACACCCTCCCGGACGGCCCCGCGCCGCGTCCCGTCGACGACAGATCCCGCACGCCGCGCCGGGTCGCGGTCGTCGTCGCGCTCAGCGCCGCCGTGATCGCCGCCCTGATCTGGTACGGCAACCGGCACGACTTCTACGACCTGAAGATCTACCTGAGCGCGATGCGCTGGTGGGCCGACGGCAACCCGCTGTACGACTACGTTCAGCCCGACATCGTGCAGGGCCAGCTCTACTTCACCTATCCCCCGTTCACCGCGCTGTTGCTGCGCCCGTTCGCGGCCGTGGGCGCCGGGACCGCCGCCGCCGTGTTCACCGTCGGCACGCTGCTGGCGGTGGTGGTCACCACGGTCTGGCTGGTCACCCCGATCGCCCGCCGGCGCGGTCTGCCGCGCTGGTGGCTGGCCGGTCTGGCGGTACCGCTGGTGGTGCTGATCGAGCCGACCCGGGAGACGATCTTCCTCGGGCAGATCAACATGCTGCTGGTCGTGCTGATCCTGGCCGACCTGCTGTTCGCCGTACCGAAGCGGTCCCGCTGGGCCGGCGTCGGCATCGGCCTGGCGACGGCGATCAAGCTGTTCCCGGGGATCTTCATCGTCTACCTGCTGGTCACCCGCCGGTGGCGGGCGGCGCTGGTGTCCTGCCTGGCGGCGGCGGCCGCCACCGGGCTCGCCGCGGCGGTCGCCCCGGCGGAGTCGTGGCGGTTCTGGTTCACCGAGCTGTGGAGCACCGACCGGGTGGGGCGCAGCGACTACACCGGCAACCAGTCGCTGCAAGGGCTACTCGCCCGGCTGGCCGCTCCGGCCGAGCCGGACCGGCTGGTCTGGCTGGTGCTGGTGACCGTCGCCGCCGGCTACGGGCTGTGGCGCGCGGCCCGTGCGGTACGGGCCGGCGACGAGCTGGCCGGGCTGACCCTGACCGGTCTGGTGGCCGCGCTGATCGCACCGATCACCTGGCCGCACCACGTCTACTGGTTCGTCCCGGCGCTGATCGTGCTCCTCGACGCGGCGCTGCCGGACCGCCCGCTGGTCGCCGCCGGGCCGCAGCCGGCGGCGGCCCGGCGCGGAGTCCGGGCCGCCGGACCGGCGGCGTCGGTGGCGTTGGCGGCGGTCATCTTCGCGGCGCTGGTCGTCGGTGTCGTGTCACTGATCGACTGGGGGCACGCGAAGGTGCCGACCGACGATCCGGCCACCTTCGTGTTGCGCAACCTGTACGTGCTGGCGGCCGCGGTGTTGCTGGTCAGTCTGCCGATCCGCCGCCACCCGACGTCGACTCCGGGCGGGTAGCGGCCGCTGGGACAGGTGCCGGAGCAGGCGTCGGGCGGCGGGTCCGGGCGAACGCCAGCCCGCCGAGTGCCAACCCGCCGAGGCCGGCGAGCAGCCCGACGATCCCCACCCCGAGCGCGGCACCGTTGCCGCCGGTGTCGCTTTCGCCGGCGTCGCTGCCGGTCGCGGCGTCGTCGGCCGGCGCCTCGTCGTCGACTGGTTCCTGACCGCCGCCGCCGACGGCCGGGCTGTCCTCCTCAGCCGAGGTCAACGTGAGCACGCTGGCCGGGGTG
Organism: Solwaraspora sp. WMMD792; assembly: GCF_029626105.1. Classification (NCBI taxonomy): domain Bacteria; kingdom Bacillati; phylum Actinomycetota; class Actinomycetes; order Micromonosporales; family Micromonosporaceae; genus Solwaraspora; species Solwaraspora sp. WMMD792. Next base: position 465,833 of record NZ_JARUBH010000009.1, on the reverse strand, counting down.
GCCGGCTCCTCCTCACCGGGCACCGGAACCTCGATCCACCGCACCACGGTGCCGTCGGAGTAGGTCTGCAGCGACTTGAAGACCAGTTGCTCGGCCTCGGGCAGCGGGCCGAGGGAGACCGGGAACTCCACGAACTCACCCGGCTGCACCCCGTCCTGCGGGCTGTCGGCGGTCCACACGATCCGGGACACCGCCTCGGTGATCTGCGCCCCGTGCACCTCCAGCGGTGGGTCCACCGGCGCCACCTGCACGTCGGCGGTCCAGCCCGGCACCCTGGCCAGCGACACCGAGGCGACCGGCGCGTCCTCCGGCAGGACCACCTCGACCTCGACGGTGCTGTGTTCGTCGCTCTCGTTCGGCACCCGGAACGCCAGCCGGGCGTAGTCGCCGACGGTGGCCTGCGACGGGTTGACCGTGATGTGCGCGGCCGCCGGGGCGGCCAGGCCGAGGACGCCGACGAGGACGGCCGCACCGGCGAGCGCCGTGGCGCGGACCGGTGTGCGTCGGTGACGGAGCATGAAGTAGCCCTTTCTAGTTGATTTCCACCGTCGTGGAGACGGTCGCCTGATCGATGTCGGAGATCCGGACAGTGATCCGCAGTTCCCAGTCTCCCGCCGCCGGCAGGCTGATCTCACCGGTGGCGTGGTTGTCGGTCAGCGGCAGCAGCGGGATCTCGATCGGCTCGACCCCGCTGGCCGGCAACGCCGCCGTGGCCTGCCACTCGATCACCGGCTGCGGCCGGTTGTCCTCGGTGTAGGCGTACAGGTGGACGGAGTTGTTGCCCCGCCGGGCCGGGTCCACCTCGACCTGCAGCGAGTAGATGTCACTGTTCAGCGTGGTGGAGAAGTAGCCGCTGTCGGCCCGCAGGTCCTCGCCGATGGCGGTCCGGGCCGGGGTGGTCTGCACCAGCACCGCGGTGACCGCCAGCACCACGGCGGTGACGGCCAGTTCGGCGACGATCGCCTGCCGCATCCGGCCGGGACGGCCGGCGGCGCTGCGGTTGCGCACCAGCTGCCGCGAGTACGCCGCCACCCCGAGGACCAGCCCGAACAGGCCGATCTTGGCCAGCAGCAACCGGCCGTACGTGGTGCCGAACAGCGCCTCGAGGGTGCCCACCTCGATCAGCGCCTGCACCGTACCGGCCAGCAGCAGGGCACAGACCGCCAACGCCGCCCAGCGCGACCAGATCGGCAGGATCGCGGCGAGTTCCCGCTCCTCGGCCTGCCGGAGCAGGAACACCGCGAGCATCGCCAGACCGCCGAGCCAGACCGCCATCGAGCTGAGGTGTACGGCGTCGATGACGACGGAGACGGCCGGCACCGGCGAGGCGCTCGGGTGTCCGGCCAGTGGCCAGGTGAACACCCCGATGACGGCCAGGACGCCGAGCAGGATCTGGTCACTGCGGCCTTCCGAGCCGGCCAGGAACGGCCGCAGCAGCACCGCCGTGGCGGCCAGCACCCCGAGCCGGACCAGCAGCGCGGCGCCGATCCCGCTGCCGAGGACGTCGCGCAGCGCCGCGCCGTCGGCGTCACCGATCCCGCCGCCGGTGACGTACGGTGCCTGCAGCCAGATGGTGGCCAGGGTGGATGCCGCGACGAGTCCCAGCCCGGCCCAGATCACCCGGCCCGGCCCGCCGCGGTCGAGCCTGCGCGGCCAGAGCATGCTCAGCACCAGCACCGGGCCGACGATCAGCAGCAGCCCGGCGTACCCGACGAACTTGGCCGCCTGGAGCAGCCCGCTGACCAGCGGATCGGTGTCGGCGCCGCCGTCGTCGGTGGGCACCGCCGACGGTGCGCCGACCGAGTAGGTGAAGCCGCCGCTGACCGGGTGTCCGTCGGCGGAGATCACCCGGTAGCTGACCAGGTAGGTGCCGCGCGACGTCTGCTGCTCGACGCCGACGGTGACCACCGCGCCGTCGAAGACAGGTTCGCCCTGGTCGACCCGCTGCCCGTCCGGGGCGATCACCCGTACCCGGTCGGGGACCTGCCGCACCGATTCGGAGAAGGTCAGCACCACTTCGGCCGGGGCGTTCGGCAGCACCGAGTCGGTCACCGGGCTGGTGCTGACCAGGACGGCGTGCGCGCTGGCCGGCGCTGCGGCGGGTAGCAGGACCACGGGCAGCGCCGCCAGCAGCAGGCCGGCGATGGCCGCGAGACGCGACGTCCATCTATTCGTTGCGGCAGTCATGGGCAATATGCTCGCCGGTCCGCCTGGGTCCGCGCGACCCGGCCTCCCCTCATTGGTGGTTGGTCGGCTGGTCGGTGGCCGAAGTTCCGCGATGCCCGGTGTGACGTACGACATCGGATTTTCCGGTTTGATGTCGCGTCGCCGTGGAACTCGGCACCGGGTGCGCAGCGACTAACAGATATGAGGGTACGACCCTGGATCGGTGCCGCCGTCCGCCTCGGGCTGGCCGCCGTCTGGTTGTTCGCCGGCGGATCGAAGGTCACCGACCTGGCCGGGTCCGGCCGGGCGGTCAACGCCTACCAGGTCTTTCCGTACGACCTGGCGATGGTGATCGGCGCCGCGCTGCCCTTCGTCGAACTGGCGCTCGGGGTGCTGCTGCTGATCGGGCTGGCCACCCGGCTCTGCGCGGTCGTCTCAGCCGGCTTGCTGGTCGTCTTCATCGCCGGCATCACCTCCGCGTGGGTGCGCGGGCTGCGGATCGACTGCGGCTGCTTCGGCGTCGGCGGTGAACTGGCCGCCGGGCAGACCCCCGCGTACGGCCCGGAGATCGCCCGCGACCTTGCGTTCCTGGCGCTCGCCGGGTTCCTGGTGTGGTGGCCGCGCACGGCACTGTCGACAGATTCGTGGGTAAACAGCAACAGATAGTCATCTTTCAGGTAGATCGGCGGGTGACGGCGATGAGCCGGCGAGTGGAGCAGAAGAAGGCAGCCCGGGTGGTCCGCGAACAGCTGGCCCGGGAGCGGCGGCGCCAGCGCGCCATCTGGACGTCGGTGGCGGCCGTGGTGGCGCTGGTCCTCGCCGGCATGATCGGCTGGGCCGTCTACCAGACCCAGCGCGGCGGCGAGTACACCGCGCCGCCCGGTGCGGTCGCCGACGACTCCGGCATCCCGATCGGCGACGGCCCGGTCACCGTCGACCTCTACGCCGACTTCCTCTGCCCCGCCTGCCGGCAGTTCGAACAGCAGGTCGGCCCGACCCTGGACCAGCTCGTCGAGGATGGCAGGATCACGCTCGTGTTCCACCCCGTCGCGATCCTCGACCGGCTCAGCGACGACGCGTACTCGACGCGGGCGTCGGCGGCGTCCGGCTGCGCGGCGGCCGGCGGCAAGTTCGAGGAGTACGCCGCCGCGCTCTACGAGCAGCAGCCGGCCGAGGGCGGCCCCGGGCTCAGCGAGGAGCAGCTGATCGCCATCGGCGGTGAGGTCGGGCTGGACACCGGCAGCTTCGGCCAGTGCGTCCGGGACGACACCTACGCCGGCTGGCCGGCCCACGTCACCGAGCAGGCCGGCCGGGCCGGGGTCAGCGGCACCCCGACCGTGATGGTCGACGGCGAGACCGTCGCATCGAGCGCCGAGGCCATCACCGCCGCCGTCGACGCGGCCGGCTGACGTGCTGTTCACCCGACGGCTGGCGGTGTTCGCCGGCGTGGCGGCGGTGCTGCTCACCGGTGCCGCGACGCCGGCCGCCGCGCACGGCGCGGATGCCCCCGCGGCCACCGACTACCGGGTGGCGGTGACCGGCACCGTGCCGGCCGTCGACGGGCTCACCGTACGGGTCGTCGAGGCCGGTGCCCGGCTCGAGCTGACCAACCACAGCGGCCGGCCGATCGAGGTGCTCGGCTACACCGGGGAGCCGTACCTGGAGATCCGACCGGACGGGGTCTACCAGAACCGGCGCTCCCCCACCGCGTACCAGAACGAGACCCTGTCCGGCGACACCCCGGTGCCCGCCGACGCCGATCCGGCCGCACCGCCGGACTGGCGACGGATCGCCGACCGCCCGGTGGTCCGCTGGCACGACCAGCGGACCTACTGGCTGGACGCCGCACCGCCGGACGTGGTGCGGGCCGCACCCGACCAGGTGCACCGGGTACGCGACTGGGTGGTGCCGCTGCGCGACGGCGTCACCCCGGTCGAGCTGCGCGGCACGCTGGACTGGATCCCGCCGCCCGACCCGCTTCGCTGGTGGGGCGGCACGCTGCTCGGCACCGTACTGCTGGCGGTCGCTCTGGTGGCCACCGCCCGGCGCGGCCGGTGGACCGCACAGCTGGTCTCCGCCGGCGGGCTCGCCGTCGGCGGCGCGGCCGCGGTCGGCTATGCGATCGCCCGCGCCGTCGAATCCGGCACCGGTGGGCCGTCCAGCCTCCTCAGCGCGCTGCTCGACGGGCCGGTCTGGGCGTTGCTGACCGGGCTGGCCGCGCTGGCTGCCGCCGGGTACGCGGCACGCCGCCGGCCCGGTGCCGAGCTGGCCCTCGCCCTGACCGGCACCTGCCTGGCGATCTTCGCCGGGGCGGCCAACGCCGCCGTGTTCACCCGGGCGATCGCCCCGGTGCCCGGACCGGCCTGGTGGCCGCGGATCGTGGTCGCCGCCGTCCTGGTCAGCGGGGCCGCCGTGACGCTCGGCGCGGTGCTACGCCTACGCGCGGAGCCCGTCACCGGCCCGGGCGGCGTCGGTCGGGCCGCCGGCGACGGCCCGGAGGGTGTCGGCCCGGACGGTCGCGAGCTGGCGCGCGGCGAGCAGCGGGTCGAAGCCCAACGGTAGCTCCAGCCGGTGCCGGGCCAGCAGTTCCGCGTCGGCGAGCAATTCGGTGGTCGGACCGTCCGCCACCACCCGGCCGCCGTCCAGGATCACCGACCGGTCGCACAGCTCCAACGCGTACGGCAGGTCGTGGGTGACCATCAGGATCGTCACCGGCAGCCGGTGCAGGATCTCGGCCAGCTCACGGCGGGCCGCCGGGTCGAGGTTCGACGACGGCTCGTCCAACACCAGGATCTCCGGACGCATCGACAGCACCGTCGCCACCGCCACCCGCCGCCGCTGACCGAACGACAGGTGCTGCGGGGACCGGTCCCGGTGCTGCGCCATCCCGACAGCGTCGAGCGCCTCGTCGACCCGCGCCGCCAGCTCGGCGCCACGCAGCCCCAGGTTCGCCGGGCCGAACGCCACGTCCTCGGCGACCGTCGGCAGGAACAGCTGGTCGTCCGGATCCTGGAAGACGATGCCGACCCGGCGGCGCACCTCGGCGAGCGTCGCCCGCCGCTGGTCCACCGGCAGCCCGCCGACCTCGACCTGGCCGGACCCGCCCCGCAGTACGCCGTTGAGGTGCAGCACCAGGGTGGTCTTGCCGGCACCGTTAGGCCCCAGCAAAGCCACCCGGGCCCCGGCCGGCACGGTCAGATCCACCCCGTACAGCGCCGGATGCCCGTCCGGATAACTGAACCGCAGGTCACGCACCCGCAGCGACGGCGGCACCGGACCGACAGGCGGCACCGGACCGGCAGGCGGCACCGGGCCGACAGGCCGTGTCGAACCGGCGTCGATCGGATCGCTCACCGCGACAACACCGCCACGGCGGCGATGGTAGCCGCCGTCACCGGCACCGACGCGGCCAGCATCCACTGGCCGACCGTGGCACCGCCGGTGGCCTGCCAGGCGACCGGCATCCGACCGGTGTAACCGCGGGAGATCATCGCCAGGTACACCCGCTCGCCGCGCTCGAACGCCCGGAGGAACAACGCACCGACGCCGGCTGCGAAACCGCGTACTTGCCAGAGGAAACGCGGGTCGTCACCCCGGGAGATCCGGGCGATCCGCATCCGCCGGGCCTCGTCGACCAGCACGTCGACGTAGCGCAGCATGAACGTGGCGATCTGGGTGACGATCGACGGGCAGCGCAGCCGGTCCAGCCCGACCAGCAGGTCACGGCTGGTGGTGGTGGCCGCCAGCAGTAGCGACGCGAGCACCCCGAGGGTGGCCTTGGCCAGGATGTTCCAGCCGCCGTAGAGGCCTTCGACGGACAGGCTCAGACCGGCGACCGGGATCCGTTCACCGCCGGCCAGCAACGGCAACGCGAACGCGAAGGCCACGAACGGGACCTCGATCAGCGACCGCCGGGCCAGCCAGCCGGCCGGCACCCGGGCGACGACGGCGACCGCCACGACCAGCAGCAGATAGCCGCCGAAGGCCCACAGCCGCTCGCGCGGGGTCGCCACCACCACCAGGGTGAACGCCAGCATCGCGGCGATCTTCGTCTCCGGCGGGAGCCGGTGCACCGGGCTGTCCCGCTCCAGGTGCAGCAGTTGTGTGTGCCCGGCTCCCACCGCTGGTCAGCTCTTCGGTCCGCCGGCCGGCGCCTCGATGGCCGCTGCCTCGGCGGCCGGTGTCCCGGCAGCCGGCCGGCGGCTGCGGGTCAGCCAGAACAGCCCACCGGCGACCGCGAAGGTGAGTAGCACCCCGACCGCGCCGGCGACCGCCGTACCGACGAAACCGTTGTCCACGGCGGTCAGGCCGTAGTCGGCGAACGGGCTGTCGGCCAGCTCGTGGTCCTGCGCGCCGGAGCCCATGCAGGCCCCGCCGACGATCTCCTCGCCGTCGAGTTCGCAGCCCTGGGTCGACGCCGAGTCCAGCCCGTCGGGCGAGCCGGAGGCGAAGTTGCTGACCACGCCGGCCAGCAGCAGCGAGACGAACAGACCGGCCAGGACGAAACCGGTGTTGCGCTTCATGCGGCACCTCCGGTGGACACGGGCTGGGTGGTGGTGGGAGCGGCCGGTGTGCTCGGCGTGCTCGGGCGGCGCAGTCCGCGCAGGGCGTACACCAGGTCCGGGCGCGTCCGGGCGACGGTCAGCACGGTGACCGCGGCGATCAACCCCTCACCCACGCCGATCAGGACGTGGGTGCCGGTCATCAGGGCCAGCACCTGACCGAGGCCGAACTCCTGCAGCTGCGTGGTGCCGCCGATGGCGTACTGCAGCACGAAGCTCAACGCGGCGGCGACCACACTGACCACCGACGCGACGAACGCGGTGACCGCCAGCCCGGTCGGGGTACGCGGCAGTAGCCGCAGCAGGACGAAGATCAGCCCGTACGCGGCGGCGGTGCCGACCAGCGCCATGTTGGTGACGTTCGGGCCGATCGCGGTGACCCCGCCATCGGCGAACAGCAGTGCCTGCACGATAAGCACGATCGACACGCAGAGCGCGCCGACCCACGGGCCGACCAGCAGCGCGGCCAGCGCGCCGCCGAGCAGGTGGCCGCTGACCCCGGGCAGCACCGGGAAGTTGAGCATCTGGACGGCGAAGATGAACGCGGCGACCAGGCCGGCCATCGGGGCGAGCCGGTCGTCGAGGTCCCGGCGGCCGCGGACCATGCAGTACCCGAAGGCCACCGCGGCAAGCACGGCGTAGCTGATCGCTACGGGGCCGTTGAGCACCCCGTTCTGGATGTGGAGTGCGAGGGGGTCCACCTGGTTCCTCCCGGCTGGGCAATCCGTTCGTGCGCAGCCAGCCTATTTCGCTATCGCTGCTCTTGCATAGGGCATGCAACTAATCACGGTTGGCGGTCCGACCCGGCCCACGGCCTCGGAGTAGGCTCCGGCCATGACCTCAGCTGCCACCGGCGGGCCGGTCCGCCTCGCGCCAGGCGATTCCGCCCCGGAGTTCACCCTGCCGACCGACAGTGGCGACCAGTTGTCCCTCAAGGAGCTACGCGGGCGCAACGTGGTGCTGTACGCGTACCCCTCGGCGATGACCCCGGGCTGCACGAAGCAGGCATGTGATTTCCGCGACTCGCTCGCCGGACTGCAGGCCGCCGGCTACGAGGTGGTCGGCATCTCTCCCGACAAACCGGAGAAACTCGCCAAGTTCCGCGAGCGCGACGGGCTCACCTTCCCGCTGGTGTCCGACCCGGACAAGACCGTGCTCACCGCGTACGGCGCCTACGGCGAGAAGCAGCTGTACGGCAGGACGGTCACCGGGGTGATCCGGTCGACCTTCGTGATCGACGCCGACGGGCGGATCACCAGGGCGCTGTACAACGTCAAGGCCACCGGCCACGTCGCCAAGCTCCGCCGCGACCTCGGCCTCGACTGACGCAACAACCGGCCCCGGCCCTGGCTCCGGCTCCGGCCGACCGGGATTCGGCTAGCCTGTCCTCGGCACGTAACCTAGAAGCGCTCGGGGCCGTAGCCCAATTGGCAGAGGCATGCGACTTAGGATCGCACCAGTGTGGGTTCAAGTCCCGCCGGCCCTACCCAGCGCCTGGCACTCAGGCCCACCCGGAGTCGACACACCGCGATGATTCCCCCGCTCTCCGTACGGCTGGGCTTCGTTCTTGATCCGCCGCTCGTCGACGAGCTGCGCGAGCGGATCATCGCGCTCTGGGCGGACGCGACCAACGCCGGCGGCGCGGTCGGGTTCGTCGCCCCGGTGACCGTCGCCGACGTGCGTCCGACCGCCGAGGCGGCGTTCGCCGGGGTCGCCGCCGGCGTCGACCGGCTGCTCGTCGGCCACGACGATGCCGGGCTGGCCGCGTTCGTCTTCGTCACCAGCAACCGGTTCGACCTCAAGGAGCACTGGCGGGTGCTCAAGCGGGTGGTGGTCGCACCGGACCGGCAGGGGCGCGGCTACGGGCTGGCCCTGATGGCCGAGGCGGAGCGGGTCGGCCGGTCGATGGGTCTGTCCGCGCTGCAGGTCACCATCCGCGACGGGCACGGGCTGCCGGCGTTCTACCAGCGGTGCGGCTACCGGGAGGTGGGCCGGCTGCCGGGCGCGCTGCGGGTCGCTGACGGCGACGACCGGGACGAGATAATCATGTGGCGGGAGCTGAGCGGCGCACCGGCGAACTGGTCAGCCGCAGACTGACGGCGGGTCGGCAGGAGCCGCAGCCGGCACCGTCGACGGGCTGGCGGCCGCGCCGAGACCCGCTGCACCGGCGGTTGGCGACGGACCCGGCGAGGCCGACCTGGTGGGCGTTGGACCTGGCGACGGTGGTTCGGCGGTCGACGTAGGCGGCGCCGTGGACCGGTCACCGGACCGGTCGGTACCGGAGCCGCCGACGGCCGAGGACGACCCGGACGACCCGGAGCCGGAGCTGGAACCCGATCCGCTGCCGTACAGCCGCACGTCTGTCTGCTGGGTCCGCCCCGGGGCCAACTGGACCCCCGGCACGGTCGCCCGGTTGCCGTACACGTCGGTGACCCGCAGGGAGTACGGGCCGGGGCCGAGCCCGTCGTCGGCGAGCCAGTAGTTGTAGTCGTGCCGGACAAGTCCGCGCCACTCCGATCCGGTTCGGGCCTCGACGGTCGCGAGCGGGTTGCCGTGGTCGGTGACCCGCACCGCGAACCACCACTGCGACGAGCCCTCCTTGACCCGCACCGCGAGCGGCCCGGTCGGCGGGTCGACCACCGCCCGGTAGCTGATGTCGACGATGCCCCGCACCGGGTCGGCGATCCGGGCGAACGCCTCCCGGGACAGGTCGAGGTGACCGACGGCGCACTCCGGGCACTGGTCCATGACGACGACGCGGACGGTGCCGCGTGGACCGGTGACGTCGAGGTGCCCGCCGCACGCGGCGGCGTCGGCGTACTCGGCCGGGCCGAGCGCGACGTACATCCGGTCTGCCGGGGCGCTGTCGAACGAGCAGTTGCCGCCCTGCCCCTGCGCGTCGTAGAAGGTGGCCTTGCCCTGATGGGTGCCGCCGCCGACAGGTGGTGCCGCACAGGCCGGGCTGGCTCCGACCTGGGCGGCCAGCAGCAGGCCGAGCAGGCCGGCCCCGGCCGCGGCCGCACCGCCGGCCAGCCAGCGGGTCCGGCCGGTCCAGGTTGACCGGCCGGCCAAGGTTGACCCACCGGCCCAGGTTGACCGGCCGGCCCGAGGCCGGCGGGCATGGGAGGCGGGTCCGTCGTCGGTCACGTCCGGTGATGCTGCCGTACTGCGACGTACCCGGGCAACGGTCCTAAGTGAGACCTAAGAGTCGGGACCGGCCGCAACCACCACGTTGTCGCCGACGGTGACTCGTCCGGTGCCGTCCGGAATGATGTTCATCCCGAACAGGACGCCCTTCGGCCCACGGTGATGTCGGGCGAGGATCCGCAGCGGCTGTTGGCCGCGTTCGCCGGTGTCCTGGTCGGTCGTGGTGACGACGCAGCGGGTGCAGGCCTTGGCCACCCGGAAGGTGACGTCGCCGATCCGGATCCGACGCCCCAGCCACCCGTCCTCGGCCCAGGCCGGCGCTCCACTGATCACCACGTTGGGGCGGAACCGGTGCATCGGCAACGGCGCGGCCGGGTCGCCCGACTCGACGAGCCAGTCGTTGACCGCGTCGAGGGAGGCCGCGTTGGTCAGCAGCACCGGGTAGCCGTCGGCGAAGCTGACCGTGTCACCGGGACGGCTGTGGTCGGGGTTGACCGCCCGTACCGTCGGGTCGGCCAGCCAGGCCAGTCGGGCCGGTCGGCCGATGACCGCACTGATCCAGGCGTGTGCGGTGGCTTCGGCGAGCCGGGCCGGCACCGGGGCCTTGGCCCGGAAGACGCGGACCTGCACCGGCGGGCCGGCGACCGGTGCGCAAACATCCAGTGTGGGCGCGACCGGTGGGGGGACGTCCGGTGTCGGCCGGCCGGCGGTGTGCAGGGTGAGTCCACCGGCGACGGGCTGGGGGCGGATGTGGACCAGGGCCGGGGCCTCCCGCTGGGTGATGCCGACTCCGTCCGGGTCGATGATCATCCAGCGTCGGTCCCCGGCCAGGCCCCAGGGCTCGACCTGGGCATCGTCGTGGTCGAGGCGGCGACACCCCTTGACCGGGTACGTGTGGAGGGCGGCGACTCGTACGCCGGTCACGACGGCGGCCGGGTACGGACCGGGTTGCGATGCGGCGGCAGGCGTTCCACGCGCTGGTTCTACCACAGCGACCGCCGGTGCCGTCGCGGCCACCGTTGCCGGCTGAATGAAATATTGCATACAGTGTCATGGTGAATGACAGCGAGGTCGTCCCGGCCGCTTCGGCCGAACGGGTGCTCGACCTGTTCACCGGTGTCCGCCTCACCCCCACCCAACGACGGATCGCACACAGCCTGGTGCAGCACGCCGGCTCCGCCGCGTTCCTGTCCGCCGCCGAGGTCGCCGAGCTGGCCCGGGTCAGCCAGCCGTCGGTCACCCGGTTCGCGATGGCGCTCGGCTACGACGGCTACCCGGCGCTGCGCCGCCGGCTACGGGAGTTCGCCGTCAACCCGGCTGGCACCGGCCAGGCCGGCGGCGCGGCCGGCCTGCCGGCACCGCGCGGCGAGTCCCGGCGCGGCGGGCGGCGGGCCTACGCCGCCGACAACGAGATGCAGCGCGCGGTACGCGCCGAGGCCCGGCATCTGAGCACGCTCGCCGACCAGCTGGGTGATCGGGACCGACTCACCGCCGCCGGCACCCTGCTGGCCGGCAGCACCCCGCTGCCGGTACTGGGACTGCGGGCCGCCGCACCACTGGCCACCTACTTCGGATTCTTCGCCGCCAAGGTCCGCCCCGACGTACGGGTGCTCGACAGCGGCGGCAGCCTGCTTCCGGAGCGCCTGGAGCAGACCCGGGAGGCCGGCGCGACCGCGTTGCTGGCCATCGTGCTGCCCCGCTACCCCCGGGAGGCCGTCGACGCGCTGGTCGAGGCGCGCGCCGTCGGCCTGGCCGTGGTGCTGATCACCGACTCCCTACTGAGCCCGGCCGCCGAACACGCCGACCTGGTGCTGCCCGCCCCGGTCGGCGACCAGCTGGTGTTCGACCTGCACGCCGCGCCGATGGCGTTGGCGATGGTGCTGTTGCAGGCGATCTGCGACGCGGCACCGGGTGAGGCACAGCGCCGGCTGGAGCAGTTCGAGCGCTCCGCCGCCCAGCGCAACGTCTTCATCGGCTGACTACCCGGAAGGGACCGCGACATGGCTGAGCTGATCCGGGCGGCGCGCGGCGCCACCCGTACCGCCAAGGGGTGGCCGCAGGAGGCCGCGCTGCGGATGCTGATGAACAACCTCGACCCGGACGTCGCCGAACGCCCCGACGACCTGGTGGTGTACGGCGGCACCGGCCGGGCGGCCCGGGACTGGCCGTCCTACCACGCGCTGGTGGCGACGCTGACCGAGCTGGCCGACGACGAGACGATGCTGGTCCAGTCGGGCCGGCCGGTCGGCGTGCTGCGCACCCACGAATGGGCGCCCCGGGTGCTGCTGGCCAACTCGAACCTGGTCGGCGACTGGGCGACCTGGCCGGAGTTCCGCCGGTTGGAACAGCTCGGCCTGACCATGTACGGGCAGATGACGGCCGGCTCGTGGATCTACATCGGCACCCAGGGCATCCTGCAGGGCACCTACGAGACGTTCGCGGCGGTCGCCGCCAAACTGGCGGCCGACGCCAAACTGGCGGCCGACGCCAAACTGGCGGCCGACGGCGCTCCCGCCGAGGTCACCGACCCGACCGCGCCGCCGGCCTGGATCGACCGGGTCGGCGCCGCGTCGCTGGCCGGCACGCTGACCCTGACCGCCGGCTGCGGCGGGATGGGCGGCGCGCAGCCGCTCGCGGTCACCATGAACGGCGGGGTGTGCCTGATCGTCGACGTCGACCCGCAGCGACTCGCCCGCCGGGTCGCCACCGGCTACCTGGACACCGTCGCCGGCTCGCTGACCGAGGCGGTCGCCCTGACCCAGGCCGCCCGGCGGGACCGGCGGGCGCTGTCGGTCGGCGTGGTCGGCAACGCGGCGACCGTCTTCCCGCAGCTGCTCGCCGACGGCGTCGAGATCGACATCGTCACCGACCAGACCAGCGCCCACGACCCGCTGAGCTACCTGCCGGAAGGGGTCGAGCTGGCCGACGCGGCGGCGTACGCCGGCCGGGCACCACAGGAGTACACGCAGCGGGCCCGCGAGTCGATGGCCCGGCACGTCGCCGCGATGGTCGGCTTCGCCGACGCCGGCGCGGAGGTGTTCGACTACGGCAACTCTATCCGCGACGAGGCCCGGCTCGGTGGCTACGACCGGGCGTTCGACTTCCCCGGTTTCGTGCCGGCGTACATCCGGCCGTTGTTCTGCGCCGGCAAAGGCCCGTTCCGGTGGGCGGCGCTGTCCGGCGACCCGGCCGACATCGCCGCCACCGACCGGGCGATCCTCGACCTGTTCGGCGACAACGAGGCGCTGGCCCGCTGGATCCGCCTGGCCGGCGAACGGGTCGCGTTCCAGGGGTTGCCGGCCCGGATCTGCTGGCTCGGGTACGGCGAACGGGAACTCGCCGGGGTGCGGTTCAACGAGATGGTGGCCCGCGGTGAGCTGGCCGCCCCGGTGGTGATCGGCCGGGACCACCTGGACTGCGGGTCGGTGGCGTCGCCGTACCGGGAGACCGAGGCGATGGCCGACGGCTCCGACGCGATCGCCGACTGGCCACTGCTCAACGCCCTGGTCAACACGGCCAGCGGCGCGTCCTGGGTGAGCATCCACCACGGCGGCGGGGTCGGCATCGGCCGGTCGATCCACGCCGGTCAGGTCTGCGTCGCCGACGGGTCGGCGCTGGCCGGGCAGAAGATCGAACGGGTGCTGCGCAACGACCCGGCGACCGGGGTGCTGCGCCACGTCGACGCCGGCTACCAGCTGGCCGGTCAGATCGCCGCCGCGCACGACCTGCCGGTGCCGATGGGCCGCCGATGACCGGCCCGGCCCCGGTGACCGCCGCTGATCCGCTGGTCGAACGGTTCCGGGCGATGTGGGCGCAGCTGGCCGACATCGGCCGTGACCCGGGCACCGGCGGCTACCTGCGCTACGCCTGGTCGGCGGCGGAGCTGACCTGCCGGGAGTGGTTCACCACCGAGGCGGTCCGACGCGGGCTTGCGGTGCGGGCCGACGGCAACGGCAACCTGTGGGCCGACTGGGTACCGTCTGGTGTGGACCCCGATGCCCCGGCGGTGGTGACCGGCAGCCACTTCGACTCGGTGCCGCACGGCGGCGGCTACGACGGGCCGCTGGGCATCGTGTCGGCGCTGCTCGCCGTCGACGAGCTGCGGGACCGTGGGTTCACCCCGGCCCGGCCGGTGACCGTCGCCGCGTTCGTCGAGGAGGAGGGGGGCCGGTTCGGCCTGGCCTGCCTCGGATCGCGGCTGCTCACCGGCGGCGTGTCTGCGCAGTACGCGCTGGCGCTGACCGACTCCGACGGGGTGACGGTGGCCGAGGCGATGCGGGCGGCCGGCGCCGACCCGGCGGCGGCCGGACCGGACCCGGACCGGCTGGCCAGGATCGGGGTCTTCGTCGAGCTGCACGTCGAGCAGGGCCGGGCGTTGGTCGACCTCGGCGCCCCGGTCGGGGTGGCCAGCATTATCTGGCCGCACGGCCGGTGGCGGCTGGAGTTCACCGGGTCCGGCGACCACGCCGGCACCACCCGGATGGTCGACCGCCGGGACCCGATGCTGACCTGCGCGCACACCGTACTCGCCGCCGATGCGCAGGCCCGCCGGCTGGGCGCGCACGCCACCATCGGCCGGATCTCGGTGCGGCCCAACGCCACCAACGCGATCCCGGCCCAGGTGCACGCCTGGCTGGACGCGCGGGCCGCCGACACCACCGCACTGGCCACGCTGGTCGAGGCGGTCGGGGCCGACGCGGCGGCCCGGGCACAGGCGGACGGTACGTCGGTGGCGGTGGTCCGCGAGTCGGACAGCCCGCCGGTCGCCTTCGACCCGGACCTGACCGACCGGATCGCCATGGCGGTGGGTGCGCGGCGGACCGGCGCGGTGCCGGTGCTGCCGACCGGCGCGGTGCCGGTGCTGCCAACCGCCGCCGGGCACGACGCCGGCGTCCTGGCCGGACACGTGCCGACGGCGATGATCTTCGTACGGAATCCGACCGGGGTGTCGCACGCCCCGGACGAGCACGCCACCGACGACGACTGCGCCGCCGGGGTGCGGGCCCTCGCCGCCGCGCTGGCCGACCTGGCCGGCGAATGAGGCGGCCGGCGGATCGGGCGGCCCGGACGAAGGTGCCGGCAACCGGGGCGGCGCGGATGAGGTGGTACGCCGAACACGCCTGGCTGGGTGGGCCGGCCCCGGCGGCCGGGGTGCTGATCGAGGCCGAGGCGGGCCGGTTCACCGCGGTCACCGCCGGGGTGGCGGCACCGCCGGGCGTACCGAGGCTCGCCGGGGTGACCCTGCCCGGCCTGGCCGACACCCACTCGCACGCCTTCCACCGGGCGCTGCGCGGGCGGACCCACGACGACCGGGGCAGCTTCTGGACCTGGCGGGACCGGATGTACGCGGTCGCCGGGCGCCTCGACCCGGACAGCTACCTGGCGCTGGCCCGCGCGGTGTACGCCGAGGCGGCGCTCGCCGGGGTGACCTGCGTCGGCGAGTTCCACTACCTGCACCACGATCCGCAGGGCCGGCGCTACGCCGAGCCGAACGTGATGTCCGACGCGCTCGCGCAGGCCGCCACCTACGCCGGGCTGCGACTCACCCTGCTGGACACCTGCTACCTGACCGCCGGGGTGGACGGGGCACCGCTGGCCGGGGTGCAGCGCCGGTTCGGCGACGCCGACGCGGCCGACTGGGCGGACCGGTCCGCCGGGTGGCGGCCCACCGGCGACCACGTCCGGGCCGGCGCGGCGGTCCACTCGGTACGGGCGGTACCGGCCGCCGAGCTGCCGGTCGTCGCCGGGGCGGCGGCGCAGCGGGGTGCCCCGCTGCACGTGCACCTGTCGGAGCAGCCGGCGGAGAACGCGGCCTGTCTGGCCCGGTACGGTCGGACCCCGACGGCGCTGCTGGCCGACGCCGGGGTGCTCGGCCCGACGACGACCGCGGTGCACGCCACCCACCTGACCGATACCGACGTGACGCTGCTGGCCGGAGCGCGGGCCGGGGTCTGCCTCTGCCCGACCACCGAGCGGGACCTGGCCGACGGGATCGGCCCGGCCGGCCCGCTGGCGGCCGCCGGGGTCACGCTCAGCGTGGGCAGTGACAGCCACGCGGTGGTCGACCTGTTCGAGGAGGCACGGGCGGTGGAGACACACGAGCGGCTGCGTACCGGCCGGCGGGGGCACTTCTCCCCCGGCGAGCTGATCTCGATGGCCGCCGGAGCCGGGCACGCCGCGCTGGGCTGGGCCGACGCCGGCCGGATCGCGGTCGGCGCCCGCGCCGACCTGGTCACCGTCCGATGCGACAGCGTACGGACCGCCGGGGTCGACCCGGCCGGGCTGGTGTTCGCGGCGACCGCCGCCGACGTCACCGACGTGGTGGTCGACGGCCGTCCGGTGGTCGCCGACGGCCGGCATCTGCACGTCGACGTACCGACCGAACTGGTCGCCGCGATCCGGGCGTTGACCCGGTGATGGCGGCGGGCGGCACGCTGCTGGTGACCGGCATCGGGGAGCTGGTCACCAACGACCCTGCGCACGACGGCGGGCCGCTTGGGCTGCTCACCGACGCGGCGGTGCTGGTCGACGGCGACCGGGTCGCCTGGGTGGGGCGCGCGGCGCACGCACCGGCCGCCGACCGGCGGTTGGACGCGGGCGGCCGGGCCGGCCTGCCCGGTTTCGTGGACAGTCACGCGCATCTGGTCTTCGCTGGGGACCGGGCGGGCGAGTTCGCCGCCCGGATGGCCGGGGTCCGCTACGACGGCGGCGGCATCCGGACCACGGTGGCGGCGACCCGCGCCGCCAGCGACGACGAGCTGCGCTGCACCGTCGGGCGGCTGCGCCGTGAGGCGCTGCGGCAGGGCAGCACCACGATCGAGATCAAGAGCGGGTACGGGCTCAGCGTCACCGACGAGGCCAGGTCGGTGCGGGTGGCGGCGGAGTTCACCGACGAGACGACGTTCCTCGGCGCCCATGTGGTGCCGGCCGAGTACGCGGACCGCCCCGACGGCTACGTCGATCTGGTCACCGGCCCGATGCTGGCCGCCGCAGCCCCGTACGCCCGCTGGGTGGACGTGTTCTGCGAACGCGGCGCGTTCGACGCCGACCAGGCCCGCGCGGTGCTGGCCGCCGGGGCCGCGGCCGGCCTGGGGTTACGGGTGCACGCCAACCAGCTGGGTCCCGGCCCTGGGGTGGCGGTGGCGGTGGAGCTGGGGGCGGCCAGCGCCGACCACTGCAGCTATCTGTCCGATGCGGACGTCGCCGCGCTGGCTGGGTCGTCAACGGTGGCGACGCTGCTGCCGGGCGCGGAGTTCTCCACCCAGTCGCCGTACCCGGACGCCCGCCGGCTGCTCGACGCCGGCGCCACAGTGGCCTTGGCCACCGACTGTAACCCGGGTTCGTCGTACACCACGTCGATGCCGTTCTGTGTGGCGCTGGCGGTCCGGGAAATGGCGATGACCCCGGCGGAGGCGGTCTGGGCGGCAACCGCCGGCGGTGCCCGAGCGCTGCGCCGCGCCGACGTCGGCGTGCTGCGCCCGGGTGCCCGCGCCGACCTGCTGCTGCTCGAGGCACCGTCCCATCTGCACCTGGCCTACCGGCCGGGTGTGCCGCTGATCCATCAGGTCCTGCACGACGGAGTACCGACATGTCCACTGTGACGATCGAACCGGACGGGATGACCGCCGCACAGGTGCGGGCGGTGGCCCGGGACGGGGCACGGGTCGAGTTGAGCCCCGGTGCGGTCGCGGCGATGACCCGCAGCCGCGACATCGTCGAGTCGATCGAACGCGACGGCCGCCCGGTGTACGGCGTCTCCACCGGGTTCGGTGCGCTGGCCAGCAGTTTCGTCGCACCGGACCGGCGTTCGGAGCTGCAGCACGCGCTGATCCGTTCGCACGCGGCGGGGGTCGGCGCGCCGATGCCCGACGAGGTGGTCCGGGCCATGCTGGTGCTGCGGGTGCGGTCGCTGGCGCTGGGTCGTTCCGGGGTGCGTCCGCTGCTCGCGCAGGCGCTGCTGGACCTGCTCAACCATCGGATCACTCCGTGGGTGCCGGAGCACGGGTCGCTCGGTGCCTCCGGTGACCTGGCGCCGTTGGCGCACTGCGCGCTGGTGCTGATGGGCGAGGGCTGGGCGCGGGACCCGGACACCGGGGACCGGGTCGACGGCGCCGTGGCATTGCGTCGGGCCGGGCTGGCCCCGGTGGAGCTGGCCGCCAAGGAGGGGCTGGCGCTGATCAACGGCACCGACGGGATGCTCGGCATGCTGCTGCTGGCGGTCGAGGACGCCGGGCACCTGTTCACCATGGCCGACGTCACCGCCGCGCTGGCGATCGAAGCGATGCTCGGCTCGGACCGGCCGTTCCAGGCCGACCTGCACACCATCCGGCCGCATCCCGGTCAGGGCGTGTCGGCGGGCAACATCCACCGGCTGCTGCAGGACTCGGCGGTGATGGACTCGCACCGCGACGATCTGCTGCACGCGGTGCAGGACGCGTACTCGATGCGGTGCGCGCCGCAGGTGGCCGGGGCGGCCCGGGACACGCTGGCGTTCGCCGGCACGGTCGCCGGCCGGGAGCTGCGGTCGGTGGTGGACAACCCGGTGGTGCTGCCGGACGGACGGGTCGAGTCGACCGGCAACTTCCATGGCGCGCCACTCGGCTTCGCCGCCGACTTCCTGGCCATCGCGGCCGCCGAGGTCGGGTCGATCAGCGAACGCCGGGTGGACCGGCTGCTGGACGTGAACCGGTCCCGGGGCCTGCCGGCGTTCCTGTCCCCGGACGCCGGGGTCAACTCCGGGCTGATGATCGCCCAGTACACCGCCGCCGGCATCGTCGCGGAGAACCGCCGGCTGGCCGCACCGGCCTCGGTGGACTCGGTGCCGACCTCCGGGATGCAGGAGGATCACGTGTCGATGGGCTGGGCGGCGACCCGCAAGCTGCGTACCGTGCTGGACAACCTGACCAGCCTGCTGGCGGTGGAGCTGCTGGCGGCGGTACGCGGTCTGCAGCTGCGCGCCCCGTTACGGCCGTCGCCGGCCGGCCAGGCGGCGGTGAAGCTGGTCGGCGCATTGGCCGGTCAGCCGGGGCCGGACATCTTCCTGGCCCCGGTGCTGGAAGCCGTCCGAGACGTGGTCGCCGGCCGGGAGCTGCGCACCGCGATCGAATCCGAGATCGGCCCCCTGCACTGACCAGACGGTGACGTTCGCCTGTCTGCTGGACACAAGGTGGGTGAGCTGCTCGCGCATGACGTCGCTGCCGCCGACCCGCGCCGGATGGTGCCTCGTTCAGGGTCACGGGCCGAGTAGGGCCAGCGGTACGACCGCGATGTCGTCGCGGCGCCGAAAGGCGTGTTCGCCCGCGTACACGACAATTCCATCGATCAGCTCCTTGCCGATGCGGTCGCGGAGCCATCGCAGGTGCTTTGTGTCGGCGTCCTCGACGCGATCGGCCAGCTTGACTTCGACACCCAGCACTCGGCCGTCCGCGTGTTGGACGATCAGGTCCACCTCGTGATCGCCGTTGCGGGTGCGCAGATGACCAACTCGGGCCTCCGCGGCCTCTGCGTAGGTGTGAATGCTCAGCGCGGCGAGGTGCTCGAAGAGCGCGCCGAGGATCGTGCCTTCTGGCCGGTCCGTGCTGCCCTGCTCGGCGCGCAACAGCGCGGCGCCGTCGAGCCCGAGCAGCCGGGCAGCCAACGCTGGGTCGGCAAGGTGGTGTTTGGCCGCTTGGCCGAGCCGGTCCAGGTGGTTGTGGCTGGGAATCCACGGCGGTATCGCATCGAGTAGCCACAGTGATGTCAGGGCGTCGCGGTAGGCGAGGGTGGTCTCCTTGGCCGGTTTGTTCGCCAGCCCGGCGGTTGCCGCGTCGAGAATCTTCGAGTACGCCGTCGTGGTTGATGTCGCGGCCGCGTACGCGGCTAGCCACGCACGCAGCACGGCCGGCCGGCGAACCGGATAGCCCTGCTCGGGGAACTCCCGCTGGACGACGTTGTCCAGGTACGCGTCCAACTCCCTTCGACGCACCCGAGGCGGCAATCCACGGATGGCAGGAAAGCCCGACGCCACGATCTCCTCGACATAGTCCGTCAACCGGAGCTTGGTGGCACCGCCGACGACGCGGTCGCCCGCCAGCAGCGCCGCCAGGCTCACGGTCGGCGTTTCGATGGCCCGCTCGGCCAGACTCAGCGGCCGCATCCGCATCGGCACCATCCGCCCGGCACCGGAGTGGACGACTGCGCCCCGCGGTGCCGAGCTTCCAGCGACAATGAAGTGACCGGGCGGGGAGCCGGCATCGACGGCACGCCGCACGTAGTCCCACACCTCGGGCAGGCGCTGCCACTCGTCCACCAGCACCGGCCCCGGCAGCCGGGTCAGGATCGACGGGTCAGCCGTGACGATCTCGCGCTGGGCGGCCAGACTGAGATCGATGACCGACGCGGCTCGTTGCATCGCCGTCGCTGTCTTCCCAACCCCCTTCGGCCCGTGGATCGACAAGGCACGAAGATGCGGCTGAAGCTCATCCAGCGTGCCGTCCAGGACGCGGCGCCGATACTCGACCACAGAGGCACTCTACTAAACGCAGGACCCATAGTCTGCCAATCGCAGAGGTTCTAGTCTGCCAATCGCAGGCAAATCCGCCAGCGACGCCTCGCCGTCCACCCCAGCCGGCACATGCTCCGCCACCGGCACCGACCGCTGGGCCACCTCCGGCTCCACCGCCGTCCCCACCGGCGCAGCCACCTCCTGCGGAGCCACCAACGCGGACGCCACCACCACCGTCACCCCAGCGACCCGGCACGGCACACCCGACAACCACACCCGACCAGCCCGACGATCCGACATAGCCACCCCGAAGATCAACACAGGTAGCCAGCACCCTACGGCGACCACAGCGTCACCAAAAGACGCCAGAGCGTAAATATGGGAAGAATCTGAGTACGAACTGAATCAAGCACCAACGGCAGCGGCGAACCCCACCAATCAACCTCCAAAGGCGACCTAGTGGACACCGGCGAGCAGGGCGGCACGTACCGGTGTCAGATGCCCCGGCCGCGCTTGTGCAGGGTACGGAGCACCAGGTCCGGCCGTACCGCTCGGCTGGCGACGGCGAGGGCGAGGTAGGCGCGCGGCTCGCGCGGGTTGCGGGCCAGGGTGTGCCGGGCCCAGCGGATCGCCCCGCGGCGGTGCCCGGCCGCGGCCTCGGCGAAGGCGATCTGTCCGGCGACCCGGGCCTCGCCGGCCGGCTCGGTGGCGAACTCCGGGTAGCGGTCCAGCAGCCACTGCAGGGCGGTGGCGATGGTGTCCCAGCGCTGCGCGAAATAGGACCGCTTGTGCCAGCGGACCAGCACGTACGGCGTACGTAGGTTGCGCAGCGGCGCGCTGCGGGCGGCCCGGAGCAGGAACTCGTAGTCCTCCGCGTAGCTGCCCGGAATCTCCTCGTCGACCAGCCCGAAGCCGTCGACCAGCGCCGCGCGGCGGATCAGGAAGGTCGACGGGTGCAGCTCGGTCATCCGGTCCCGCAGCAGCGCGGCGAGCGACACGCTGTCGAGGTCGAGCACCCGGTCGTTGACGGTGCCGTCGTAGCTGACCTGGATGCCGCAGCTGACGAACTCGGCGTCCGGGTGGGCGAGCAGCTCGTCGACCTGGGCGGCGAGCTTGCCGGGGAGCCACCGGTCGTCGTCATCACAGAACGCGACCAGCTCGCCGGTCGCGGCCAGGATGCCGCTGTTGCGGGCACCGGCCAGGCCGGCGGTCCGGCCGTTGCTGATCACCCGGACCGGCCGGTGCGGGTCGTCACTGGCCAGCGTGGTGTCCGGGGTGGACTGATCGTAGACCACGACCACGTCGACAGGTGCCGGATAGTCCTGCTCGCAAATCGCGGCGATGGCCTCGCGTAGCAGCTCGGGCCGGTCCCGGGTGGGGACCACGACGCTGATCGTCGGGGCCCGGCCGGCGGTCAACGCGACCGCCGGCTGAGCACGCGGCGCGGGTTCGCCGACGAGATCAGCCCTTCGATGATCTCGCCGACCCGGGCGACGGCCGCGAGTCGTGCCGTGTCGGTGCCGGCGTCGGCGGTGACGCCGAAGCTCGCCGGGGCGCGCAGCCCGGCCTCCAGCGCCTCGAACAGCGCCGTACGCGACTGGCAGAGCCGGATCAGCCCGGCGTCGGCCAGCCGGCGGGCGAACAGCATCTGATGGTCGTCGACGTGCTCGTCCAGAGTGGGATCCCGGGGTACGACGATCGGCAGATGCCGGTGCCGACGGGCTTCGAGGATGGTCGCCGGGCCGCCGTGGCACACCACCAGGGTGGCCCGCTGCATAGCCTGTTGCAGGGCGTCGTGGTCGAGAAAGTCGATCGCCCCGGCCAGCTCCGGTGCCCGGCTGTGCCCGTACTGCACAATCAGCTCGGCTCGGTCGGCGGCAGCGGCGTGCCAGTCCTCCAGCCAGCCGATCAGCCGGTCGAACCGGTGCCGGTCGGTTCCGACAGCGACCAGGATGGTGCCGGTACGCGACCCACCGCGCTGCCGGGGGATTCGTGCGGCGACGCTGGTCGGCCCGGTGTTCGACAACGCGGATTCCACCACGATCAACTCCTTGACCTGGCCACTTCTACTCTTGTTACGTTGACATGTCATCGTCGTTTATAAATGCGCACAGTTATAGCAGGTTGCCGACGACGGTCGCCTCCGGGTACTGGCGCCGCTGCTCCTCCCACTGCACGAGCATCGCCGACAGGAAAGGGCGGCACAGCCGCGCGGTGAGCGTCGCCGTGTCGATGCGGTCATAGACCTCGATGTAGATCGCCGGCACCCCGCGCAACCAGGCAAGAAACACGAAGGGAAAGGCCACTCCGGCACCGGTGGTGATCACGGCGGCGACCCGCCGCCGCCGGAAGATCCGCGCGGCGAGCCGGGCATTGCGGACCAGGTTCCGCAGGTTCCGGGTCGTCGGATGGTGCGCCCACATGACATCCTCGCCACGCAACAGCGACGTGGCGTCCGGCGTGTCGAAGGTCACCCAGCACCGGGTTCGGTTGACGTACCACGGCTCGAGCGCAAGCAACTGCGCGAGGTGACCACCGCTCGAGCCGACGAGCAGGAGCGTGGGTGCACTGTCAACGTCAGGCACGTTGTTGGCCACAGACGCCCCCAGAGTTCACTAGCCGGCCAACCGCTGTTTGGATTAACAATATATGCGACCACGGCCGGAAAGAAAATTGGCGGAGGTCGCTTGACACCTTCCCGTCGATCCACTTGACCTGCGACAACATCCCCGATCACCACAGTTCGCAACTACACACCGAAACCGTCCGACAACTGAGCATTCCAACAAGCAGTTACTATCCGTGCCCAAGAATGTGAGAGATCTTCTATCCGTTCGATAGGATTAGTAGGTAAGCAGACCCCCGGCGCCACCGCCGACAAGCTGGCAATCACATGATCGACAATCCTGACGTCGGGCACACGACAAAGGTGTCTCAATATATGAGACGATCCAGGGCAACTGTCAGTCGGCGCCCCGCTGCTCGATCACGTCCAGCAGCGCCGGGTGCAGCGCCGGATTCCAACCGGCGCCGCCAGCCGCCAGCCGCCAGGTCCGTAGCCACATCTCAATCAGGTAACTCTGGACGATCAGCCGCCGCCGCTCGGCGTCCACACCCAACGCTGGGGCCAGCCGGTGCAGTTGGGCGTCCACAGCAGCCGCCGCGCTCGCCGCCGGAGCCCCGTCGAGCACCAGTTTGCGCTGGAAGGCATCGTGCGCCAGGTCAAAGCCGACCGGTACCTCGGGGCCACTGTGCTCCCAGTCCCAGGCGACCAGCCGGCCGGCGTACCGGCCGAGATTCCACGGCACCCAGTCGCCGTGCCAGTGACCGAACTCGACCCGCACCTGTTCGAACCGCTCGGCCAGCCGTTCCACCGCCGCTGCCAGCCGGCGTCCGGCCAGCGGGTCGGCGGCGCCGGCGGCAGGCCCGCCGGCCGCCGGCGTACCGTCGGGTCGACCGGCCGCCGCCGTACCGTCGGGGTCACTGGCGGCCGCAGCGGCCGTCCGCCGCAGCCGGTCCAGGAATGCCGAGCCGGCCAGCGGCCGCGGCGCGGCCGGCGCACCACCCCGCCGGGCGACCGCCAGCACCGCCGCGACCTGCGGCGGCTCGCCCACCCCGACCCCCCGCACGTCGGCGGGCAGCGGTTCGACGACGGTGACCGCCTGACCGGACCACTCGCCTGCGGCCAGCAACCTCGGCACCACCGGATGGTCGCCCACCCCCGCGACCGGCGCCACCGCCGCCAACGCGGCGGCCTCGGCACGGACCAGTTCCCGGGTGGCGTCGTTCCAACCGATCTTGGCGTAGCCGCGTGGCCGGCCGGCCTCGTCGAACAGCTGCACCGTCGGCTTGTGGTTCGGGTCCGGCGGACGGACCCCGATCGCCGCGTACCAGCGCGCCCCGCCGGAGTGCGCCGCCAGATGGTCGACCAGCGTCAACTGCCCGGCCGGCTCCGGCCCGGCCGACACGGTCAGCACCGCCGGCCGGGTCACCTGCAGCACCCCGGTCCGGGCCGCCAGACCGAGCAACGCCCGGGGCAGCCGCACCCGCAGCGGGCGCAGCGCGTTGTACGCCCAGACCGAGGCGGCGGTCACCCGACGCGGCCCCAACGGCAACAGGAACCGGGCCCGGGCCGGCGACGGCACCACCGCGTACCGGGCCAGCAGCCGGTCGGCTGGATCCAGCGCCGGCTGCGACGCCCCGGCCGGCAGCAGCGTCAGCCGCACCCGTTCGTCCGGGAAGACCGCCCGGGTCACCCAGCCGAGACCGTCGTCGCGGCGACGCGGGTCGGTGCCGGTCATCGCGGCGACCCGGCCCAGTCCAGCCGCAACCCCAGCCGCTGCGCCAGCGCCTCGTTGTGCGGCTGGTAGTAGGCGGTCAGCTCGGCACGCAGCGCGTCGTCCATCGGCGCCGACCGGCGGTCGTTGTACACCTTGAACGTCGGCAGCTCATGCCCGGGCAGGCCGAGGAAATCGAGGGTACGCAGATAGGCCGACCGGGTGTCGCGGTAGAACTCCTCGCTGGTCAGGAAGAGGAACTGGGCGCGGTCGAACCGGTCCAGCCAGGGCTCGAGATGCTCCAGGTAGCGCCCGCGCGCCCGGTAGGTGTACCAGTCGTACGGCTCGGAGAAGTAGTTCGGGTCGGCGATCAGCCGGTCGCGCTCACCGGCGGTCCGCTCCGGCTCGCTCGCCAACGCCTGCGGGAAGTCCAGCGGCTCCTTGCCCTCGGTCCGCCGCTCCTTCCAGTGCGAGTACGCCCGCTCCACCGGATCGCGCAGCAGCACGATCAGCCGTACCTGGGGCAGCAGTTGCTGGACCCGCTCGGCGGCCGTCGGGTGGAACATGTACAGCGGAGCGGCCTCACCGGCACGGACCGGGCCGCCGTACCGGGCGGTCAGCGCGGCGCGCTGACGCTCGGTGGGAAAGTGCGACCGGTACCACGCCTCCCCCCGCGACCAGTGCTCCTCGAAGTAGTGGGTGGCCTTGGTGTTCCAGGCCGGGAAGAGCCGCGGTACCAGCGGATGCTGGATCAGGTAGTTCCACAGCGACGTGGTGCCGCCGCGCTTCGTGCCGATGATCAGGAAGTCCGGCAGCGGGCGACGGTGACTGGTACGTACTCCGTAGTGCACCATCGACTCGCGTACCCGGTCGGTCACCTGGGTCGGTACCGCCTGCTTGATGCGGTCCCTGATGGACGCCATGGCCGTCTCACCCACCTCTCTGTCTGACGCTGCGCCACACCCGGCGCCGCACACCCGGCAGCGCCGACATTACGATCACGACCGCGCCGACCAGAGCCAACGCGGTACCGAGGCCGGCCACGTCCCGGCCGGCCGCAGCGACCGCGACCACGCTGACCGCCCCGACGCCGGCCAACGTCGCCGCCGCCGCCACCGACACCGGGCGGTCCACCAGTGGTTGCCCGACCACCAGCCGGGCGGCGGTCGCCGCGATCAGGTTCTCCAGCACGATCCCGGTGGCCCAGGCCACCGCCATGCCGAGCACCCCGTGCCGGGGCACCAGCCAGAACGCCAACGACACCGTCGCCGTCAGATTCACCAGCGTGGCCACCAGGTGCAGGCCGCTGTGACCACTCATCAGCAACAACGTCTGCACGTTGCCGACCGCGACGTTCACCAGCATCGCGACCGCCAGCACCGTCATCGCCGTGGCGCCGGCGGCGAACTCCGGCCCGAAGATGCTCAGGAAACCCGGCGCGAAGACCGCCAGCAGCAGATAGACCGGCCAGGAGAGCACGATCGCCCAGCTGGTGGTCTGCCGGTGCACCGCCGCCGCCTCGGCCGGCCGGTCCGCGCCGAGCAGCCGGGACAGCTGCGGCGCGACCGCGACCCGCAGCCCCTGCAGGGCGAGCTGCCCGGCCAGGATGTACCGACCGACCGCGCCGAAGATGCCCGCCTCGGCCTGCCCGGCCAGCGCGACAGCCAGCAGCACCCCGATCCACATGCTGCCCGCGTCGATGGCGGCCGAGCCGGCCCTCGGCAGCGCGAACCGCCAGAAGCCACGCCAGTCCGCCGACCCGGCACGCAGTCGGGCGCCGCGCCCCAGACCGAGCGGTCCGGCGACCAGACCGGCGCAGACCAGCAGGGCGGCCAGCGCCGGCACCAGCCAGCCGGCCAACCCGAGCAGCACTGCGCCGCTGGCCAGCGCGGCGAGGCCGACCAGCACCGGCCGGCCGATCGGCAGCAGGAAGAACTGCACCGCCACGTAGCCGCCGATCGGTCGGACTCCGCGTACGGCCGCGAGCATCAGACCGGTGGCGACCAGCACCGGCAACCCGACCGCGCAGAGCTGAACCAGGCGTACGGTCTCCGTGCTCGCCCGGTCGAACAGGCCGTCCGCGAGCTGCGGGGCGACCAGCAGCCCGACGACGGCCACCACGATGGCGAACACCAGCGGCGGCAGCAACGCCACCGGCAGCATCCGGGCGGCGTCCCCGGTGGCGCCGGTACGGCGCCGGGGCAACGCCCAGAGCAGTCCCGTCTCGGCCCCCAGGGTGCAGACCGCAGTGGCCACGGTGAGCAGTCCGACGGCGGCGAAGAACGCGCCCGCGCCGGTTGGCCCGTAGCCGCGGGTGATGACCACCGCCAGGACGAAGCCGAACAGCCCGCTGACCGCCGCGCCGGCCAGTCCGATGGCGCCGCTGCGGGCGCTACGCCGGGTCTCCCGCTGATCGGTGGCGGCGGTCACCGTACGGCCCCGGCCAGAGGCTGCGGGACTGGACGCTGACTGGGCGGGCGGCCCGGACGTTCCCGGTCGACGAGCACCAACGCCACCCCGGCGACGTAGAAGATCGCAGTCAGGTTCTGGTTGACCAGTCCGTAGAAGGGCAGTTGGACCAGGCCGATCAGTGGCACGACGGAGAGCCACTGCGCGGCCGCCGTCCGGGCCGGCCAGCAGCGGAGCCCGACGATCACGAACCAGCCGATGAAGCAGACCAACGCCGGAATACCGTGGCTGAACAGCACCGCCCACAGTTGGCCCTGGGTGCCGATCGGCGCGTCGGCGGTGACCGTGTCGACCTGCACCGGTGCACCGAAACCGAGCAGCGGCGACCGCTGGACCCAGCGCAGCACCTCCAGGTAGAGCGACAGCCGGTCGGTGTTGGTGTCGCTGACACTCACCCGGCGCTCGATCAGTTCGCCGATCGGAATGAACAGGGTGACCAGCCCGCCGACGGCCAGCATCCCGAGCATGGACGCCAACGCCTTGACGTTGCCCCGGGCCGCGGCCCGCAGGCCGAGCACGGCCAGCCCGACGCCGAGGCTGAGGAACATGCCCCGGTTGAGGGTCAGGAACGCCGGCGGCAGCGACAACGGCAGGGCGACCAGCAGGACCGTCCGGGCCGGCCCTCGGGCACCGAGCAGCAGGCAGGCCACCACCGCCGGCAGGGTGATGGCAAACGTGCTGCCGAACGTGTTGGTGTAGGCGAACGGGGCCGCCGGCCGGAAGATCGGATTGGTCGAGCGGGCGCTGTACTCGGTCGCCTGGGCGTGCACCATGTCCCGGATGAACGGGTTGCCGGACAACCCACCCGGTAGCACCAGTTCGAACGGGGTGACCATGCCGAACCGGGGCATCAGCAGGCCGAGCCAGCCGAGCAACACCAGGGCGACGAAGAACGCGCACAGCGGGCCGAGCACCACCGTCAACGCGTCCCGCTCCCGCGCCATCGTGTACACGTAGCAGCAGACGACGATCGCGGTGACGTAGAACAACAACCGGAAGGTGAAGGTGAGCAGCGCGCCGACGTCGGCCAGTTGGGTGGCGCTGACCACCACGAGGGCCAGGAAGGCCAGCCAGAGCCCGGCGCCGGCGGGCAACGGGATCCGTCCCCGGACGAACATGACGATCAGCAGCAGCGCGCCGAACACCGGCCAGCCGAAGTAGAACAGCCCGCTGAGCCACCAGACCGGCACCAGGCCGAACATCAGCCACAGCGGCCAGATCGGCAGCGCCGGGGGGTGCCGGGCCTGGTCAACCACGGCCGCTGCCGGTGAGCACGAAGCCGAGCGGCTCGGCCCCGGCGGCGCGCAACCGGTCGGTCAACCGACGCAGGTCGGCCAGCCGGGTACGGTCCCGCTCGACCACGACGATCGCGGTGCCGGTCCGCGCCTCCCGCACGCCACGCTCGTCCGACTCGGCCGGTGGGGCGTTGAACAGCACGATCCCCCCGTCGCGCGGTGCCTGGGCGTACAGGCCGATCCGGACCATGCCGGCCCCGACGGTAAGCGCGTCCGCCGGCAGCGTACGGACCGGGATGGTGGCCACCACCGGGCCGCCGTCACCGGCCGGGCGATCGCCGGCCGCCGACCGGTCCCCGCCCGACGGCTGGGACTGCCCGGTACCCGGGGTCGGCCGGGGTGACGGGCGCCGGGCGGGACCCGCCGGGGCGTCCGCCGTGTCGGTCACCCGGGGCAGGATCACCGTGCGGTCCTGGTCGACGTTGGGCAGGGAGAAGATCAGGGTGCTCTCCGGGTCGCCGCTGTCGCCGGGACGCTGCTCCGCGCCACCCGACTGGGCCGGTGCCGCAGCATTCGGCTGGGTCGGTGCCGCAGCACCCGACTGGGCCGGTGCCGCGCCACCCGGCTGGGCCGGCACGAACGGCCCGGACGGCACCCGGCGCCGGTCGGCGAGCAGCGCGTCGCGCAGCGCGGTCACCCGGTGACTGTCGTCGCCGATGTAGACGTCCCGCCCGTCGGCGGCGAGTGCGACGGCGAGGCTCGCGGTCATCGGGGTGGTGTCCTCCCGGTTGCGCGACGAGATCACCACCACCGGGGTACGGACCGCCTGGCGGAGCTGTTCGGCGATGGCCATGCCGACGTACCGGACGTCGGCATCGACGGTACGCGCGTCGACCCGCAACCCGCGGCGGCGTACGGTGCCCAGCAGCGGCAGCCCGGCGACCTCGCTGGCCTCCGCCTCGCTGCGGATCCGCCGGTCCACCGACTCCCGCAGGTAGGTCAGCAGCACCCCGAGCACCGCGCCGACCAGCAGACCGGCCACCAGGTACAGGATCCCGGGCGGACCGTCGGTGGACAGCTGCTGCTGGGCACTTTGGGTGATCCAGCCGGGCGTGACGTCGATCGCGGCGATCTCGGTACGGGCCGCGTTGAGCTCGGTCAGCTGGTTGCTCAGCGAGCCGAACTCGGCCAGCGCGGCGTCGGCCGCCGGGGTGCTGTTCGCGTTGGCGACCCGACTCTGCGCCGCGTCCTGCTGCTCGGCGACCTTGACGATGCTCTCGTCGTAGGAGGCCAGCATGTCGGTCCGCTGCCGCTCGTACATCTCCTGGCGGACCTGCAGGTAGGTGGCGGCAGCCAGGTTCACGGTGTCGACGGCGTCGTCGACCGTGCCGGTCGAGTAGGTGAACCGTAGGATCTGGCCGCCGGTGGGGACCTCGA
This sequence comes from Solwaraspora sp. WMMD792, assembly GCF_029626105.1. Classification (NCBI taxonomy): domain Bacteria; kingdom Bacillati; phylum Actinomycetota; class Actinomycetes; order Micromonosporales; family Micromonosporaceae; genus Solwaraspora; species Solwaraspora sp. WMMD792. The sequence goes on along the minus strand of NZ_JARUBH010000009.1, from coordinate 436,057 downwards.
TCTCCAGCGCCCGGCGGACCTCCACGACGTCGGAGGACCGGGCCTCGGCGATCCGGGAAAGCACCTCGGTGCTGGCCGCGATGCCACTCTCGACGTTCATGTTGACCGAACGGTCGGCACCGGCCCCGGGATAGGTGAAGGCGTCGGTGACCACCGGCCGGACCGCGACGACCGCGGTGGCCGAGGCGGCGGGTGGGGCCACCACCAGGTAGCCGATCGCCAACAGCAGGCCGGTCGCGGCACCCGCGACGACCGTCATCCACCGCAGACTCGGGATCCGCAGCAGGTCGGTGAGGGTCACGGTCCGGGCTGGCTGGTCACTCATCGAACTTCTTCACAATCTGCTGCGGATTGCCGATCACGACGACCCGGTCAGGTACGTCGACGCGAACCACCGTGCCGGCCCCGACGACGCTGTCGTGGCCGATCCGGACGCCCTTCATCACCAGGACGTGCGCCCCGATCCAGACGTTGTCCCCGACGACGATCGGTGCCCGGGTCGCCGGGCCGGGCGGTGCGTGCCGCAGCTGCGGCGGGAGATTGTGGAAGTCGTTGTCCATCAGTTCACAGTCGGACAGCAGACAGCGGTCGCCGACCTCGACGCTGGTCCAACTGCCGATCCAGGTGGCGTTGAGCAGGCAGTCGGCACCGACGGTGACCTCACCCGTGCCGGCGAAGCGGACCAGCTTGTTGAGCCGGGTCCGGTCGCCGATCGTCACCCGTACCCCTCGGCGCAGCCGGACCCGGCCCCGGATCTCGACGTCCCGGCCGAGCCGCAGCCGGGGATAGCGCAGCTGGTAGTAGGTCCGTTTGACGGCGAACAACACCCGCAGCAACGCGCCGTGCCGACGTGTGCTCGACCCCACCGGTCCGCCTCCCCTGTGCAACGATGCCTCACCATACAAAATGGCCGGTGGGCCGGCAGCCTCGGTGCTGCCGCCGGCCCACCTCCGGTCACCGGGCGGTCTACCGCCAGGTCACTCGGCCGCGAAGAACATCGACCGGTTGGTCCAGTCGAGCGCCGGGTCGGGCTCGGCCAGCACGGTCACCGAGGTGCCGGCCACCGCGACGTCGGCGGTCGGATCGAACGGCACCGCTCGCAGCCGCCCGTCGGACGAGCCGAACACGATGCTGCCGGCCACCCAGGCCATGCCACGGACCGAGCTCCAGGTGACGCCGTCGGTCGGCACGGTGAACTCGGTGGCGCCGAGATAGTTGCCGTCGAGTTCGAAGTACCGGTAGAACAGCTGGTTGTTGCCGCTGCCGGAGCGGGTGTAGTAGAGCCGGCCGTCCAGGTAGAACGCCGCGTTCAGCGACAACGCGTCGAACCAGGAGTTGTAGCCCGAGCTCTCCCACGGCCCGCCGACGCTGCTGCCGTTGAAGATCGAGATGTCCAGCCGGCTGCCGGTCTCGGTGCCGGCGACCGGGCGGGCCCAGAAGATTCGGTCGTGCACCCGCCACACCGCGCCGGCGTCGACCAGGTTGGGCTGGTTGGTGATGGTCGCCGCGCCGAGCGTGGCCCCGTCGAACGGTACCTTGGTCAGGTCGCCGTTGGCCGCCGCCAGGTAGAGGTAGCCGGTGCTGTCGGTCGGTGGGTTACGCGGCACGATGGTCCGCCCGCCCGCGTCGGGGAACATACCCAGCCGGCCGTGGTACTCGTTGCCCATGCCGTCGGAGTTGTGGCCGAAGTAGAGGCCGTCGGAGCCGAACCAGAGCACCGGTACCGCGGAACCCCAGCTGCTGGCACCGGCCGGCAGCGCCGATCCGCCGCTGCGTCGCGGGTTCCAGTTGACCGGCATTCCGGTCGCCACCGTCACCGCACCGATACCGAGTCGGTCGACCGCGCCGTCGCCAGCGTTGTCGCTGCGGTTCGGGTTGTTCAGCCAGCGGAAGTGCCCACCGGTGTAAGCGATGCCGTCGCGGACCACCACCGAGGTGATGGTGTCATTGCCGGTGAAGTTGAGCCAGGTGGCGTTGAGGCCGCTGCCCCGGGTGGCGGTCTCGTAGCGGGCCAGCGCGTCACAGTACGCGGTCGGCCAGCCCGAGCCACCGTTGGTGCCGACGACGAAGTAGCTGCTGTCGTCGCCGAAGCTGATGTCCTGCACGTAGTGGGTGAAGGTCCGCCAGGAGCAGTTCGGCGCGAACCGGTGGTTGCTGTCCCAGTCGACCAGGGTCGGGGTACCGGTCAGGTCGACCATCGCGATCTGCTCCCGGGTCAGGCCGTCGACCTCACGGAAGTTGCCGCCGAAGACCAGCGTGTCGCCGTCGGGCGCGACGTCGAGCGTCCACACGTACGGCGGCACGTCGTGCCGGCCGACCGCGATGTCGACCGCGAAGGTCGGATCGATCGCGCCGGTGTCCACGTCCAGCCGGGCGAGCCCGGCGTGCTGGGTGCCGTTGACCCAGTTGAACGCGCCACCGATGTAGAGCCAGTCGCCGCTGACCTCCATGTCGCGGACCACTCCGCCGTCGGAGCGGCCCTCCCAGGATGACACCGTGGCACCGGTCGCCGGGTCGAGGGCGACCAGATTGCGGCGGGCCTCTCCGTTGACGTTGCGGAAGACCCCGCCGACGATCAGCTCACCGGCCGGAGTGACCTCGAGGGAGTTCACCGCACCGTCCAGGTCGGGCTGGAAGCCGGCGACCAGCGCGCCGGTGGACCGCTGGTAGCCGAACAGGTACGGCCGGGCCTGCCAGGTCGCCGAACTGGTCGGCCGGATCTCGGTGAAGGTGCCACCGACGAAGATCACGCCACCGATCTCGGCGAACGCTCGGGCCTCGCCGTTGCGGGCATGTGGAGTGTGGTCCGCCGGGTTGGTCGAGACCAGAGTGGCCGGAGCCGGGGTGGGGACGACGGCGGCGCCCGCAGCCGTCGCGTCGATGATCAGTGTCAGCACTACAGCGGTCGCGACCAGGGACGATGCCCACACGCGACGGCCGCTGGACAGACGCCAGCCAGGCTGGGATTGGTTCACGCTTCCCTCCAGATGGGAAATTGTCTCAGACAGCGTGCGCCAACCCCAGCCGGGTCAGACATCCACCGATCGGACGGCGGCCGATCGGGTTTCTACCAGTTTTGCGGAACGTCCTACCAGGTCAACTCCGGCCCGGCAACGGCTGCCGGAAGTACGGATCCTTGCCGGCCCTGGTGAATCCGGCCAGCGCCGACGGGTTGTGGTTCATCGTCATGTTGCAGGTGGCCGATGTGCTCGTCGATCCGGCGGAGTTGAAGTAGACCACCGCCTTGATCTTCGGATGCGCCTTGATCGCGGCCGGGAACTGCTCGAACCACCGCTGCTTGGCTGCCGGGTCGTCCGGGTGGAAGTTGCTGCCGAATTCGGCCAGCATCCGGGGTTTACCCACGCCGATGCGGTGCTCGTCCAGCCACCGGTAGAACCCGCCGACCGTGGTGTGTGGGTCCTTCCAGGTCTTGCCACCGTTGCAGGCGTAGAAGTTGTACGGGTCGTAGCCGACCCAGTCCACATAGGCGTCACCCGGGTAGAGACCGGCGTACCGGTCGTAATGGCCCGACCAGCCCATCATCACCCACACCCAGACCGCGTTGTCCGCGCCGGCCTTCGCGAAGCGCTGGTGCACGTGCCGCCAGGCCCGTACGAAGTCGGCATCGCTGCCCTTGGCCGGCTCGTCCTCCGGCTCGTGGTCGAAGCCCATGAACACCGGCACCCCGGTCGCCTTGATCCGGCCGGCCACGTCGTCGATCACCGAGTCATACCGGCCACTGTAGACGTCCCGCCAGCTCAACGTGGTGCCGGAGGAGAAGATCCGGGACTCCCAGGCGAAGAACATCAACCGGCCGCCGCGCATCTGCTCCTGCTCGAACTTGTCAGGGAACGCCCCGTTGCTGCCGGCGTTCGAGAAGTCGTGATAGCGGTGCACGATGTCGAACTTGCGCCCGACCTGCGCCTCCACCTCGGCGACCGCACCACCGTGGTTCCAGCCCTTCGCGGCGCTGGTCGGCGAGTACATCCCCCACCAGGCACCGCAGGCGGGCACCAGCAGGTCCGACACCGAGCCGCAGCCGGCGCCGGGGGCCGGCGGACTTGCCGACGCGCTGGGCGCGACGGTCGGCGAAGCGGACGCCGACGCGGACGCCGACGGGGCCGCGGTGGTCGGCACCGGCGCGCTCGGCGGCGCGGACGGAGTGGGCGCCGCAGCCGGTGGCGGAGTGCTGGGCGCGTCCGCCGCCGGTTCGTAGCTGATCACCAGCCGGGGCCGGATCGACTGGTCGCGGTATTCGACCGACGGCCAGTAGACACGCTGGTTCAGCCCGGTCTGGCGCAGCGCGAACGTGTAGGTGCCGTTGCCGCCGACCTGCGCGGACACGTCCCACTCGTTGTAACCCTTACGGACCGTCGGCAGCGTCGCGAGTGCCCGGTCGACGGTCCGGGCGATCCCGTCCGCCCCGGCCAGCGACGGCCGCGGCTGACGGGCGTCCACTGCGGTCCGGTACGCGGTGACCTGCGCGTCCAGGTCCTGCCAGGAGTACAACTGCAGACGGACCCGCAGGTTGCGGACGGTCTTCGGCAGTTCGTCGACGGTGAACTCGACGATCGCGTCCCGGGCCCCCCGCGGGTTGCGTTCGCAGAGCGCGGGACAGGTGGCCAGGGTGGTCTTCGCCCCGTTGTCACCGTCCTGCGGCACGTCGGTGGCGGTGGTGTCCGCGGTGGCCGAAACGGTGACCTCGTCGTCGGCGAGCAACGGCAGGGCGGTGACCACCATGCCGGCCAGCAGCGCGGCGCTCACGCCGCCGACGATGAGCCGGCGGCGGCCGGACCCGGTACGCGCGATGGCGTCGCTCAATCTGTGTCTACTCAAGAAAACAGCCCCCCTGTGGCATGAGCTTGCCGCGCGAGCCTAACGGGGGTGAGCTCAGATGTACGCCGCGTAACCAGAGATCTAAGCACTAATTAAATTTACCGGCGTCATCCGAGGGTCTTCGCGACGACCTTCGCCATCAACCGGAATGCCTTGCCACGGTGGCTGATCGCGTCCTTCTCAGCCGGGCTGAGCTCGGCGTTGGTCCGGTCCTGGCCGTCACCGAGAAAGATCGGGTCGTAACCGAAGCCACCGTCGCCGCGACCGGCGCGCAACAGCCGGCCGGACTGGCGTCCTTCGACCAGGTGTTCCTTGCCGCCGGGCAGCACCAGGGCCGCAGCGCAGACGAACGACGCTGCCCGGTGTTCGTCCGGCACATCGGCGAGCTGGGCCAGCACCAGCTTCAGGTTGGCGAGGTCGGCACCGTGCCGGCCGGACCACCGGGCACTGAACACTCCGGGCATCCCACCCAGCGCGTCGACGGCCAGCCCGGAGTCGTCGGCGACCGTCGGCAGCCCGGTGTACCGGCAGCCTTCCCTGGCTTTGAGCAGCGCGTTCTCGCCGAAGGTGAGACCGGACTCGGGCACCTCCGGGTAGGGCTCCAGGTCGGCCAGCCCGACCAGTTCGACCCGGTGGGCACCGAGCGAGGTGTCCAGGATCCGCTGCAGCTCGGTCAGCTTCTTGCCGTTGCGGGTGGCGAGCAGCAGCCGGGTACGCCCGGCCGGTGCCGCGCTCACCGGTCCAGCACCTTACGCTGCGCGGCGGTCAGCTCGGCGCAGCCGGCGACCGCCAGGTCGAGCATGGCGTCGAGCTGGTCCCGGCCGAACACCGCCGCCTCGCCGGTGCCCTGCACCTCGACGAAGTCCCCATCGCCGGTGCAGACCACGTTCATGTCCACGTCGGCCGCGACGTCCTCCAGATAACACAGATCCAGCCGCGGTTCGCCGTCGATCACGCCGACGCTGACCGCCGCGATCGAGCGCCGCATCACCCGGTCCGGCTTGCCGCTGAGCGCCTTGCGGTCGGCCAGCCAGCTGACCGCGTCGTTCAACGCGACGTAACCGCCGGTGATCGCGGCGGTCCGGGTGCCGCCGTCGGCCTGCAGCACGTCGCAGTCCAGCACGATCGAGTTCTCCCCGAGCGCCTTCAGGTCGACGGCGGCGCGCAGGCTGCGCCCGATCAGCCGGGAGATCTCGTGGGTCCGGCCGCCCAGCCGGCCCTTGACGCTCTCCCGGTCCGACCGGGTGGTGGTCGCCCGCGGCAGCATGGCGTACTCGGCCGTCACCCAGCCCAGTCCGGACCCTTTCCGCCAGCGGGGCACCCCCTCGGTGACGCTCGCGGTGCAGAGCACCTTGGTCTGCCCGAACTCGACCAGCACCGACCCTTCCGGGTGCATGCTCCAGTTGCGGGTCAGGGTCACCGGTCGTAGCTGAGCGTGGGTGCGTCCGTCGGGTCGTGCCATGCGCAGAGCCTATGTGCCGCGCCGCTGCGGGCCCCGTCCGGGTCACACCGGACCGCCCGGGCCCCGTCGGCACCCTGCGGCGCGAAACCGCCCGGGTCACAGACCGGACCGGTCCGCTCAGGCGGCGACCGGCAGGCGGGCCACGACGCCGGGTACGTCCAGCACGGCACGGTAGTGCTCGATCAGCTCGTCGCCGATCGCCGCCCAGGTGCGGCCGGCGACCGCGGCCCGCGCGGCCCGGCCGTACCGGGCCCGACGGGCCGGGTCGGCGACCAGCCCGGCGACCGCCCCGGCGAGCGCCGTCGGGTCACCGGGTGGCACCAGCAGCCCGGTCACCCCGGGCGTCACCAGGTCCATCGGCCCGCCGGCGGCCGGCGCCACCACCGGTACGCCGCTGGCCTGCGCCTCCTGCACGGTCTGACCGAACGTCTCGTGCGGCCCGGTGTGGGTGAACACGTCGAAGCTGGCGTACAGCCGGGCCAGGTCCCGGCCGTGCCGGGCACCGAGGAAGCGGACCGCCGGCAGGGCGCGTTCCAACTCCTTACGGGCCGGTCCGTCACCCACCACCACGACCCGTACGCCCGGCAGCCGGCTGGTCTCGGCGAGCAGGTCCACCCGCTTCTCGGCGGCGAGCCGGCCGACGTAACCGACCAGCGTCTCACCGCCGGGGGCCAGCTCGCGGCGGGTCCGTTCGCAGCGGTGGGCCGGGGCGAACCGGACCGGGTCGATGCCGCGGCCCCAGATGCGTACCCGGTCGATGCCGTTGGCGGTCAGGTCGGCGGCCGCGGCGGTCGACGGCGCCAGGGTGCGGTCCGCGGCGTTGTGGATCTCGCGCAGCCAGCGCCAGACCGTCGCCACGCTCCACCCGAGGTGGTACGCGCGGGCGTAGGCGGCCACGTCGGTCTGGTAGACCGCCAGGGTGGGTAGCCGCAACCGGCGGGCCACCGTCAGCCCTCGCGCGCCGAGCACGAACGGGCTGGCCAGGTGTACGACGTCCGGGGCGTGGTCGGCCAGCACCTCGGTGAGCCGGCGGCTCGGCAGGCCGAGCCGGAAGCTGCGGTAGAGCGGCACCGGCAGGCTCGGCACCCGGACCACCGGGTACGGGTGGGCGCCGGCCTCCGCCCGCTCGGCGGCGGCCGGTGCCGGCGCCGGTGCGACGACCAACGGCTCGTGCCCGCGGGCGACCAGGTGTTCGGCGACCCGCACCACGGAGTGCGCCACCCCGTTGAGGTCCGGCGGGAAGGACTCGGTGACGATCGCGACGCGCATGGGTGTCACGGTCTCGCCCGTGCGGGTGGCCGAGGCTACGCCGCGTTGACCAGCGGGCGAACTCTGCGGCAAGAGAGCGGTTGGCCGATGTCTGCCGGTCAGACCTCGTAACGGGCGCCGGCCCGGACGATCTCGACCGGCCCGTCGAAGCTCGACGCCGCCGCCTCGAACGTCGACGCCTCGCTGCCCCAGGCGGTGACCAGGTGGGTCAGCAGCAGCCGGCCGACCCCCGCCTTGGTCGCGGCCTCCCCGGCCTCCCGGCCGGTCAGGTGCAGGTCCGGCGGGTTGTCCACCCCGTCGAGGTAGCTCGCCTCGCAGAGGAAGACGTGCGCGTCCTGGGCCAGCCGCAGCAGCGCCTCACAGGGTGCCGTGTCCGACGAGTAGGTCAGCACCCGGTCGCCGTGCTCCACGCGTACCCCGTAGGTCTCCACCGGGTGGTTGACCCGGTCGACGGTGACCTGCAGCGGGCCGATCGGGAAGCTGCCGGGCTGCAGTCCGTAGAAGGTGTAGACGTCGTCGACCGGCTCGCCGCTGATGTTGTACGCGGTGGCGATCCGGTCGGGCGCGCCGGCCGGGGCGTAGACCGGCAGCGGCGGGTACGGGCCGTCCGGGGCGTAGCGCCGCACCACCACGTAGGTGCAGGCGTCGAGCATGTGGTCGCAGTGCAGGTGGGTGAGCAGGATCGCGTCGACCGCGTGCAGGCCGGCGTACCGCTGCAGGGCGGACAGCGAACCTGAGCCGAAGTCGACGAGCAGGCGGAACCCGTCCGCCTCGATCAGGTAGGCCGAACAGGCGGCCTCGGGCCCGGGGAAACTCCCGGCGCAGCCGAGTACGGTCAGACGCATCAACTGTTCCCACGGTCGCGGTGAGACACCGGCGATGCGCCGTTCATGCCATCGAAGATCTCCACCAGCGGCTCTGCCACGCTCGGCAGCCTACGCCGCAGCCAGCGGCGGAATGAAAGATCCGCTGCAACTTGTCGTCAACGTGACACCGAAGCGCGAACAACTGGAGCGACTTCGACAACCCGCCCCAGGATCGCCCATAGCGCAACCAATCATTTGCACCGGAGCAGCAGGCCGCAGACCGCGCCGACCGGTGCGACTCAGGCCCAGAGCTGACCTTCCAGCGCTTCCTCTGCGTCGGACAGCGTGCCGCCGTACGCACCGGTGGAGAGGTACTTCCAGCCGCCGTCGGCGACCAGGAACGCCACGTCGGCGCGGCGGCCGGCCTTGACCGCCTCGTGCGCGACGGCGAGCGCGGCGTGCAGTACGGCGCCGGTCGAGAAGCCGACGAAGAGCCCCTCCACCTCGACCAGCTGCCGGGTCCGCAGCACCGCGTCGCGGGTACCCACCGAGAACCGCCGGGTCAGCACGTTCGCGTCGTACAGCTCCGGCACGTAGCCCTCGTCGATGTTGCGTAACCCGTACACCAGCTCGCCGTAGCGGGGCTCGGCGGCGACCACCTCGATGCCGTCGACCTTCTCCCGCAGGTAGCGCCCGGTACCCATCAGGGTGCCGGTGGTGCCGAGCCCGGCGACGAAGTGGGTGACCGTGGGTAGGTCGCGCAGCAGCTCCGGCCCGGTGGTTTCGTAGTGGGCCTGGGCGTTGCCGCTGTTGCCGTACTGGTAGAGCATCACCCAGTCGGGGTGCTCGGCGGCGATCTGCTTGGCGGTGGCCACCGCCTGGTTGGAGCCGCCGGCGGCCGGCGAGAAGATGATCTCGGCGCCGTACATCCGGAGCAGTTGGACCCGTTCGGCGGAGACGTTCTCCGGCATCACGCAGACCAGCCGGTAGCCGCGCAGCTTCGCCACCATGGCGAGTGAGATGCCGGTGTTGCCGCTGGTGGGTTCGAGGATGGTGTCCCCGGGCCGGAGCCGCCCGGCCTCTTCGGCGGCGCGGACCATGAACATGGCCGCCCGGTCCTTGACACTGCCGGTCGGGTTGCGGTCCTCCAGCTTGGCCCACAGCCGTACCGGTGGTGCCCCGTCGGGCACCACCGGGGAGAGCCGGGGCAGGCCGACCAGCGGGGTGCCGCCACACGCGTCGAGCAGACTGTCGTAGCGCGTCATGGCGGGCCGCTCAGCCGCTGACGGTGCTGGTGGCGGCCGAGGCGACGTCGCCCGCGCCGCCGGCAACCGCGGGCAGGATCGTCACGGTGTCCCCGTCGGCGACCTTGGCCTCGAGCGCGCCGAGGAACCGGACGTCCTCGTCGTTGACGTAAATGTTGACGAACCGGTGCAGGTTGCCCTCGTCGGTGACCAGCCGGCCACGTAGGCCGGAGTGCTTGGCGTCGAGGTCGTCCAACAGGGCGGCGAGGGTGTCCCCGTTGCCTTCGACGACCTTGGCGCCGCCGGTGTAGCTGCGCAGGATGGTGGGGACGCGAACTTCGATAGACATTGACGTGCTCCTATTGCAACGGTAGGTCGGACCAGACTGCGGTGCGGTACGGCGCCAGGGGTCAGCGGCCGGACGAACACTCGTAGTCGACCGTGGTCGGGGTCTGCCCGAACAGGTACGACTGCACCGCGTGCGGGTCGACACCGGCGTCAATGAGATTGACCGGCTCCTCGGTCACCACCTCGTCCACTATGCGGAACGACCGGATCTCGGTGACCTCCGGGTCACGGGTGGAGACCAGCAGGTAGTGGGCCTCGGGCCAGCCGGCGATCGCCGCGTCGGTGCGGGACGGGTACGCCTCGGTCGCGGTGTGCGAGTGGTAGATCACCACCGGCTCCTCGTCCCGGTCGTCCATCTCCCGCCACAGATGCAACTGCTCCATCGAGTCGAACTCGTAGAACGTCATCGAGCGGGCCGCGTTCTGCATCGGGATGTGCCGGGTCGGCGTGTCCGAGCCGGCCGGACCGGCGACGACGCCGCACGCCTCGTCGGGGTGGTCCCGGCGGGCATGGGCGACGATCGCGTCGATGATCGACCGGTCGATGCTCAGCACCACCCCAGCCTACCGCCTTCTCCGCTTCTCCGGCCCGGCCGGCCCGTGGCGGTCGTCACGCTGGCCGCACTCGTCGACACTCGTCGACGCTAGTCGAGCAACGCGCCGAGCAGGGACTCCTGCAGATAGCCCAGATAGGCGTAGACCGACAGCTGGAACAGCCGGCTCGACGACGGATCGTCCCGCTCGGCCGCCGCCAGCTCAGCGCCGAGATCGGTGTCGGCCCGCACCTGCAACCGGACGCCCATCGCCAGCCGGGCGTCGTTGATCGCGCGCAGCCACGCCTCGGCCGCCTCGCCGTCCAGGCGGACCTCCGCGCCCGTGTCGTCGGCGTCGGCCGGCAACGCGGCGAGCACCGCGCCCGCCTGGTCGATCTTTGCCGTCTTGAGGTCGCTCTCGGTGTACCGCCGCAGCTCCGCCGAGCTCGCCGGATCGTCCGGGTAGGTGTCCGGAAACAGCCGGTCGACCACTGGGTCGTCCCGTTCGAACCCGTCGGTGAGTAGGCCCACCACCTCACCGGCGACCTTGCGCAACACCCGTACCTCGTCGGGGGAGAAGACGGCGACGACGCGCCCGTTGCGGCGCCGGAACATGCTCATGCCCGGTCGACCGTCGCCCAGAGCCCGTAGGCGTGCAGCCGGGACGCGTCGAGCTCCATCCGCTCGCGGGCCCCGCTGGACACCACCGCCCGGCCCTTGTTGTGCACGTCGAGCATCAACTCCTCCGCCTTGGCCTGGCTGTACCCGAACAACTTCTGAAAGACCCAGGTCACGTACGTCATCAGGTTGACCGGATCGTCCCAGACGATGGTCACCCACAGGCGTTCGTCACCTGGCATCTCGACCGTGTCCGGCGTCTCGACCGGAGCAACCTGGGGAGCCGCCATTCCCCCATCGTGCCACCGGTGGGGCCGGGGCGGACAACGCCCACCGCGGTCAGCCCGGCGCGTCGCCGCTGTCGATCGCATCAGCCAACAGGTTGGCCAGGCCACGCCGTACCGCGGCGAACCGCAACGCGATCTCCTGGGACAGCGCGATCTCCACCGCCCGCAGCGCCTGCTGGATCCAGGACCGGGCCTGGTCCGGCGCCATCCCGGAAGGTCCACCGCGCGGATGCCAGCAGTCGGCGGCGAGCGCGACGCCGATCGGCGGCACGGTGCACCGGGACCGCTGCACCGGGTACGCGGCGAAGACATCCACCACCACGGTGGACGGCCCGGCGACGGTGGATGGCACCGGCTCGCACCGGCCCGCGGCGGTCGTCAGGAGTCCTTCCGCGACCGCCGTTGGCGGATCCCCGAGCAGCCGGCCGCGGAGCTGCTCGCGCAGCAGCGGTCCGAGCCGCTGTGCCGGGTCGGACCCGAACACCTGCTCGACCACCTCGTCCACCGCGTCGTCCACGCCCACGGCACAGGCCGCGCTGGCGTGCAACGACAGGGTCAGCAGCTCGCGGTCCAGGAAGCCGGGTATCCCGGCCGGTCCACCGCCGAACAACAGCTCGCGGACGGCAGCCAGGTGCAGGTTGGCCAACTCGATCGCCAGGGTGTGCCGCACCCGCTGGCCGATCCGTCGCACCACCCGGTCCAGCCGCTCGGACCAGTCGACTGCCGGCCCGCCGGACGGCAGTGTCAGTGGCTCGTCGAACGCCAGCTGATCGGCCAGACCGGCGCCGGCCCGGTGCAGCGCCTCCCGGGCTGCCCAGTCGGTCACCTCCCGGCGGAGAAACACCGCATCGCCGGTTGCCGCGTCGACCGAATGCCAGGGTGCCTGTTCCAGCTCCGGAACAGCGGCGAGCAGCTCCGCCCGCTGGAACGACTCGCCCGCGCTCTGTACGCCGGCCGCGGTGATAGCGACGAACACCGCGACACCGGCACCCAGCGCCCGGCGTAGCAGTTCGTGTTCGATCTGCCCGGGCGGCGGCCCGGCACCGACCACGAAGACCAGCGCGCCGCCGCGTACCGCCGCGTCGAGCAGCACCGTCGCGCCGGCCGACCGGAGCGTCTCCAGGTCGGGCGAATCGACCAGGCTGAGCCGGCGCAGCGAGGCATCCGGCCGGATCACCTCGACCCGGCGCGGTGGACGGGGCAGGGCCAGGCCGGCACCGGACCGCGCCGACCGCGCTGACCGCGCCGGGACGATCCATGGCTGCGACCAGCCGGGCAGAAATGCCGCGATCCGCTCGACCGTACCGTGCCGGACGACCAGGAAACTCTCGGGCGGACGCAGGTCGGGCAGCGATTCACCGTCGAGAAACGCGGTCAGTACGGCCGAGCGGCTACTGGCGGCGGCTCCGACCACGACGGCCGCGACCGGTTCGTCGGCCGGTGGGGGCGGCGGCACCGGGGCGGCCATCGGCAAATCCACAGCCAGGTCACCCGGGCCGCGCGGCTGCCTGCGCTGCCGGGGAACGCGGGCGGCGGCGCGGGTGGCCGGGCGATTCGACGGTACTGTCACGGACTCCACAAGATGAGCTCCTTCGGGCGTCATCGCCACGAAATACCAGTACACCGACGCTACGTGCACAATCACTTACGCAGCGACGACTATCGCTACTCAACTGATCGAACACTTCATACTCAACTGCGATCCGTGACCGGCCCTTCCCCCTTGGCAACCGTTCTATATGCTCCCCTGCCATGGGCCTGTGGAGCTTCGTGGGACGGTCCGAAGAGCTCGACCGGCTGTTCGCCGCCGCCACCGACGGCGGTCGCGGCCTGATCCTCAGTGGCTCCGCCGGGATCGGCAAGAGCCGGTTGTTACGTGAAGTCGTAGGTAGACTGCCGACCGAGACGTACGCGGTCTGGTTCGCCTCGGGCAGCGTCAGCGCCGCCGGCCTACCGTTCGCTGGCCTCGCCCAGGTGCTCCCGGCGGACCAGCCACCCGGGTTGTCCCCCTCGGCGCTACTGCGGTGGGCCGTCGAGTCGCTGCGACAACGGGCAGCGGGCCGGCCGATCGTGCTCGCCATCGACGACGCGCATCTGCTCGACCCCTCCTCGGCGGCGGTGACGAACCTGATCGCCCGCTCCGGTCAGGCCACTGTGCTGGGTACGCTGCTTCGCGGCGAGCCGGTGCCGCTGCCGATCCGGGCACTGTGGGCCGACGATCTGGTGGTACACGACGAGCTGGCGCCGCTGGACGTCGTCGACAGCACTGGCCTGCTGATGGAACTGCTCGGTGGGCCGCTGGACCCGGCCTCGGCCGAACGGCTGTGGCGGCTGTCCGAGGGAAACCCGCTGCTGCTGCGGGAGCTCGTCATCGCCGCCCAGTCCGGGCAGGAGCTGACCCAGACGTACGGGGTGTGGCGGTGGACCGGCCGGTTGGAGCTGGCACCGAGCCTGACTGACCTGATCGACACCCGGATCGGCCAGCTCAGCCCGCCGGTCCGTGGCGTCGTCGAGCTGGTGGCGTTCGGCCAGCCGATCGGGCTGCGGCTGCTGCTGCGGACCAGCCGGCACGCCGACGTGGAGGCCGCCGAGGAACGCGGACTGATCCGGGTTGACGTCGCCGACCGCCGGCAGGACGTGCACATGGCCCATCCGCTGTACGGCGAGGTGGTACGCCGCCGGTGCCCGGTCACCCGGGCGCAGCGGCTGCAGGCGCAGCTCGCTTCGCTCGTGGACGGAGTAGGGGCGCGCCGCCGGGAGGATCTACTGCGGGTCGCCGTCTGGCGGCTCGAGTCGAACACCGCCGACGACCCGGCGATGCTGCTCAGCGCGGCCGGCCGGGCGTTCGCCGGGTACGACGTCCCACTGGCGGACCGGCTGGCCGCCCGAGCGTTCGACGCCGGCGGCGGGTTCGACGCCGCCGAGCTCTGGGCGACCATCCTGATGTTCCGCGACGAGCCGGAGCGGGCCCTGGCCACCATCGAGGCGGTCCGCGACGAGGTCACCACCGACGAACGACGCAGCCGCTGGTTGATGGTGCTGGGACTGGTTGCCTACTGGGGGCTCGGCAACGAGTCGACGCTAGAGGACCTGGCGGCCGGTGCCCGCGAGCTGACCGACCCGGCCGAGCGGGTCCGGGTCGACTCGTTCGAGGCGATCATGCGGCTGCACCGGCTGGAGTGTGACGCCGCGCTGCGGCTGGCCCGCGCCGTACTCGACCGGCCGGCGGCCAGTCACGCCGCCCACGGGCTGGCCCAGTGCACCATCGCCCACCTGCAGGCCGCACAGGGCGACCTGACCGGCAGCGGCCGGGCCATCGCCCGGGTCGAGGCCGACGCGCCGCACTGGCGTACCGAACTTCCCTACCTGCAGCTGGCGCTGGAACTCGCCCGCGGCACCCGGCTGGTGCTCGCCGGTGACCTGGCCGGGATCGAGGCGATCGTCGCCGAGGAGTTCGCCGACCTGGCCGACGCCGGTGACTTCCGGCTCGGGTCCGGATACCTGTCGGTGATCCGGGCGCAGGCCGCCCGGCTGCGCGGCCGGCTCGACGACGCGCTGCGACACAGCCTGCAGGCGTGCGCCACGCTGGCCACCGGCCGGGTGTACGCCGGGCTGGCCCACGCCGAACGCGCACACGCGGCCGCCCTGCGGGGCGAGGCGGCCCAGGCCGCCGCGGCGATGGCCGACTCGGACCGGGCGCAGACACCCGGAATGGCCATCCTGTACCCGTGGCGGGAACAGGCGCGCTGCTGGGTGACGGTCGCCGAGGGGGACGTCACCGGCGCGGTCGGCATGCTGCGGGAGCTGGCGGCCCGGCTGCGTACCGACGGTTTCGCCGGCCACGAGGTGATGGTGCTGCACGACCTGGTCCGGCTGGACCGGGCCGACCTGGCGGTGGACCGGCTGACCGAGCTCGCCAAGGTGGTCGAAGGCCCACTGCCGCCGCTGGTCCTGCGCCAGGCACAGGGCGCCGCCGACGGACCGTACGGTGCCCTGCTGCGCGCCGCCAGCGGCTTCGCCGGCCTCGGGCTGCACCTGTTCGCCGCCGAGTCCGCCGCGATGGCGGTACGGCGGCAGCGGCTGGCCCGGTCGCCGGTCACCGGGCAGACCAACGTGCTGCTCGGCCGGTCGCTCGGCCAGTGCGTCGACGTGCGTACCCCGGCGTTGCTGGCCGGCCAGCCCAACCTGACCGGCCGGGAGCACCAGGTGGCGAAGCTGGCGGCGGCCGGCGTGGCCAGCCGGGAGATCGCCCAGCGGTTGTTCCTGTCGCCCCGCACCGTGGAGAACCATCTGCAACGGGCGTACGGCAAGCTCGGCGTGACCGGGCGTGCCGAGCTGGCCGAGGCGGTGCGCGCCCTGCCCGACGAGCCGGGGCCACCGGGCCAGGCCGGGCCGCACCGGCCGGGCGGCCGTACAGTAGCCAGGTGACCAGCTCCAGCCCTGCTCTGCTGACCGACCACTACGAGCTGACCATGCTCGCCGCCGCGTTGGCTGACGGCAGCGCGCACCGGCACTGCGTGTTCGAGGTCTTCGCCCGGCGGCTGCCGACCGGCCGCCGGTACGGTGTGGTGGCCGGCACCGGTCGGCTGGTCGACCTGATCCGGGACTTCCGCTTCGACGCGGAGACCGTCCGACACCTGCGGGACCGCGCGGTGGTCGACGCCGGCACCGCACAGTGGCTGACCGACTACCGGTTCACCGGGGACGTCGACGGGTACGCCGAGGGAGAGTTGTTCTTCCCGAACTCGCCGATCCTCACCGTCTCCGGCACGTTCGCCGAGTGCGTCCTGCTGGAGACTCTGGTGCTGTCGGTGCTGAACCACGACTGCGCGATCGCGGCGGCGGCGGCGCGGGCGGTGACCGCCGCCCGCGGCCGGCCGGTGATCGAGATGGGTTCGCGGCGCACCCACGAGGAGGCGGCGGTGGCGGCGGCCCGGGCCGCGTACCTGGCCGGTTTCGCGGCCACGTCCAACCTGGCGGCGGGTGCCCGGTACGGCATCCCGACGGCGGGCACCTCGGCGCACGCGTTCACCCTGCTGCACGACGACGAACGGGCGGCGTTCGCGTCGCAGGTGGCCACGCTCGGGCGGGACACCACGTTGCTGGTCGACACCTACAGCATCAGCCAGGGCATCCGTAACGCGATCGAGGTCGCCGGGCCGGACCTGCGGGCGATCCGGATCGACTCCGGTGACCTGTCGGTCCTGGCGCAACAGTCCCGGGAGCTGCTCGACTCGCTCGGTGCCACCGAGACCAAGATCATCGTTTCCGGTGATCTCGACGAGTACGCGATCGCCTCGCTCGCCGCCGAGCCGGTCGACATGTACGGTGCCGGCACCGCCGTGGTGACCGGGTCCGGCGCGCCGACCGCCCGGCTGGTCTACAAGCTGGTCGAGGTCGACGGCCGGCCGGTGGTCAAGCGCTCCGAGAACAAGGCCACCGTCGGGGGCCGGAAGGTGGCGGTACGCCGGCACAAGCCGACCGGCACCGCCATCGAGGAGATCGTCGTCTCGCAGGGGGTGCCGGACCGGGCCAACGGTGACCGGGTGCTGCAACGGTCCTTTGTCGCCGCTGGCGAGGCGCTGACCCGGCCGACCCTCGACGAGTCCCGCGAGCACCTGCGCCGCTGCCTGATCTCGATACCGTGGGAAGGGCTGAAACTGTCCGCCGGAGATCCGGCCATCCCGGTGACCGTCGTGCCCGCCGACCAGTGACCGCCGGGCCGCGACCGGCGCGACCGGTAGCGGCCGGTAACCGACCGTTCAGAAGTCAGTAGCAGGAGGACGACGAGCATGCACCGGGCACTGATCATCGTTGACGTACAGAACGACTTCTGTGAAGGTGGCTCGCTCGCGGTGGGCGGCGGCACCGACGTGGCGGCGGCGATCTCCCGGACCGTCGCCGAGGCACCGCAGCAGCGGTGGCGGCATGTGGTGGCGACCAAGGACTACCACGTCGACCCCGGCGCGCACTTCGGCGACCCGCCGGACTTCGTCGACACCTGGCCGGCGCACTGCGTGGTGGGCACCGGCGGGGACGAGTTCCATCCCGGGCTGGCCACCGATCGGATCGAGGCAGTCTTCCGTAAGGGCCAGTACGCGGCGGCCTACTCGGGCTTCGAGGGCCACAGCGACGACGGCACCGGCCTGGCCGACTGGCTGCGGGAACGCGGTATCACCGGGGTCGACGTGGTCGGCATCGCCACCGACCACTGCGTACGGGCGACCGCGCTGGACGCCGCCCGGGCCGGCTTCGACACCACCGTGCTGCTCGACCTGACCGCCGGGGTGGCCCGGGACACCACCGAGGTGGCGGTGGACGCGATGCGGGCCGCCGGGGTGACGTTGACCGGTTCCCCGGTGCTGCGTCCGGCCTGACCCGCCGGACAGGCGGCCCGGATATCGGCTGGCCGGTGTCGTACCCGGCGGGCAGGATGCCTGCCGGAGGTAACACCGCCGATGAATCTGACTCCTTACCGGCAGGCGCTCGCGCTGCCCGGGGTGGCCCGGCTGCTCGCCCTGTCGGTGCTGGCCCGGATGCCGAACACCGCCGCCGGTGTGGCGCTGACCCTGTACGTGGTGCTGGGCCTGGGCCGAGGGTACGCCGCCGCCGGTCTGGCCGGTACCGCGTTGACCATCGGGGCCGCGATCGGCGCACCGCTGCTGGGTCGGCTGGTCGACCGACGCGGGTTACGTCCGGCGCTGGCCGTCTCGGTCGCCGCCCAGGGCGTCTTCTGGACCGTGGCGCAGGCGCTGCCGTACCCCGCGTTGCTGGTCGCCGCGGTCGTCGCCGGCCTGCTCAGCCTGCCGGTGTTCTCGGTGATCCGGCAGTCGCTGGCCGCGCTGGTCCCGGCGGAGCAGCGCCGTCCGGCGTACGCCCTGGATTCGATGTCGGTCGAGCTTTCCTTCATGGTCGGACCGGCCCTGGCGGTGCTGCTCGCCACCGCGGTCTCCCCCCGGATCGCGATGGTCGCGGTCGGCGCTGGCCTGGTCGCCGCCGGGCTGGCGCTGTTTGTCGTCGACCCGCCGATCCGGGCCCGGCACGAGGAAGCCGACCGGACTGGCGCTCGGATCGCCCGCCGGGACTGGCTGACCCCGCAGTTACTCGGGGTGCTCGCGGTCGGCACGGCGTCGACGTTGGTGCTCGGCGGCACCGACGTGGCGTTGATCGCCGCCCTGCGGGAGAGCGACCAGTTGGCCTGGACCAGCGTCGTGCTCGTCGGCTGGGGGGCGTACTCCCTGGTCGGCGGGTTCGCCTACGGCGCGACCCGGCATCCGGTGCCGCCGGTCTGGTTGATGGTCGCGCTGGCCGCCGCCACGGTCCCGGTCGGGCTCGGGGCCGGGCACTGGTGGACGCTGGCCCTGGCCCTGGCCCCGGCCGGGCTGCTCTGCGCGCCGACGATCGCCGCCACGTCCGACGCGGTCGCCCGGCTGGCCCCGGCGGCGGTACGCGGCGAGGCGATGGGTCTGCATGGTTCGGCGTTGACCGTGGGCATGGCCGTCGGGGCGCCGCTGACCGGTGCAGTGATCGACGCCAGTACGCCGACGTGGGGGTTCGTGGCGATCGGTGCGGCGGGGCTGCTGCTGGCGCTGCCGATGGTCGCGATGCGGTGGCGCCGCCGGCCGGTGCCGGACCGGGTGCCGGCACCGCGGTGACGGGCTGCCCGAACACCCGACGCGGCCCCGGGCGATGTCGCCCGGGGCCGCGTCGTAGGTCGCTCGTGGGTCAGCGCCGGCCAGTGGTTCAGCGCCGGCCAGTGGGTCAATGCCGGCCGCTCGGTCAGCGCCGGCCAGTGGGTCAGCGCCGGTCGACGTTGCTGGCGGTGTCCTCCTGGTATGTGGCACCGCCGTCCGACTCGCTGGTCAGCGGTTTGGCACCGCCCTCCGGCGGGCCGGCGACCGAGTGGTGGCCGGCGGCCAGCTCCGGGAACTTCAGGTCGAACGCCGGTCGCTCGGAGCGGATCCGGGGCATCCGGTCGAAGTTGCGCAGCGGTGGCGGGCAACTGGTCGCCCACTCCAACGAGTTCCCGTGGCCCCACGGGTCGTCGACCTCGACCAGCGGTCCGGCCTTGTACGACTTCCACACGTTGTACAGGAACGGCAGGGTGGAGATGCCGGTGACGAACGAGCCGACCGTGGAGATCATGTTGAGTGTGGTCCAGCCGTCGATCGCCTGGTAGTCGGCGTACCGGCGGGGGAAGCCCTCGGCACCGAGCCAGTGCTGCACCAGGAAGGTGGTGTGGAAGCCGACGAAGGTCAGCCAGAAGTGCACCCGGCCCAGCCGCTCGTCGAGCATCCGTCCGGTGAACTTCGGGAACCAGAAGTAGATGCCGGCGAAGACCGCGAACACGATCGTGCCGAACAGCACGTAGTGGAAGTGGGCGACGACGAAGTACGAGTCCGAGACGTGGAAGTCGATCGGTGGGCTGGCCAGCAGGACACCCGACAGACCGCCGAAGAGGAAGGTGACCAGGAAGCCGATCGACCAGAGCATCGGCGTCTCGAAGCTGATCTGCCCCCGCCACATGGTGCCGATCCAGTTGAAGAACTTCATGCCGGTCGGCACCGCGATCAGGAAGCTCAGGAAGCTGAAGAAGGGCAGCAGCACCGCGCCGGTGGCGAACATGTGGTGCGCCCAGACGCTCATCGACAGCGCGGCGATCGCGATCGTGGCGGCCACCAGACCCTTGTAGCCGAAGATCGGCTTGCGGGAGAAGACCGGGATGATCTCGCTGATGATGCCGAAGAACGGCAGCGCGACGATGTACACCTCGGGGTGGCCGAAGAACCAGAACAGGTGCTGCCACAGCAGCGGCCCGCCGGTCTCCGGCGCGTACACGTGGGCACCGAGCATGCGGTCGGCGGCGAGCGCGAACAGCGCGGCGGCCAGCAGCGGGAAGACCATGATCACCAGGAGGCTGGTGACCAGGATGTTCCAGGTGAAGATCGGCATCCGGAACATGGTCATGCCCGGCGCGCGCAGGGTCAGGATCGTGGTGATCATGTTGACCGCGCCGAGGATGGTGCCCAGACCGGAGATCGCCAGTCCGACGATCCACATGTTGGCGCCGACGCCCGGGGAGTGCTCGACGCTGCTCAGCGGGGTGTACGCGAACCAGCCGAAGTCGGCGGCGCCGCCCGGGGTCAGGAAGCCACCCATCGCCAAAGTGCCACCGAACAGGTACAGCCAGTAGGCGAAGCTGTTCAGCCGGGGAAAGGAAACGTCCGGCGCACCGATCTGGATCGGCGTAACGTAGTTGGCGAAGGCGAACACGATCGGCGTCGCGAAGAACAACAGCATGATCGTGCCGTGCATGGTGAACAGCTGGTTGTACTGCTCCGGGGAGAGAAACTGCATCCCCGGCTGGGCCAGCTCCGCACGCATGATCAGAGCCATCAGGCCACCGATCATGAAGAACGCGAAGGCGGTGATCATGTACATGATCCCGATCTGCTTCGCGTCGGTCGTGCGCAGCAGCCGCGCCATGGCCGAGCCGCGGACCGGCCTGCGGACCGGGAAGGGCCGGCTGGCGATCGGCTTCGGTGCGACGGTGGTCACGAATGGCCTCCGGTTCTCGTCAATCCCACGGCGCCCGGGTTGATGATCCGCTGGCCGTGCCTCGCAGGCAGGATAGTCCCCGTTCACCGCCGGTCCGCACGCCGGGTGCCTGCACCGCTGCGGGCTGCCGGACGGTTCACACCGGGGCGAGTCACACCGGGTCGAGTCACACCGGGTCGACGAGCAACCGGTAGTGCTCCTGGAAGATCGTGCCGCCCTTGGCCCGCAGCACCGGGTCGCGCAGGACCGGGGCGACGTCGCGGGTCCGGTCCCGGTCCCGGGTCCGGTCCAGCACCCACTGGGTACGCGGCCGACGCCGGCTCTCGTACCTGGCGAGCGCCTCGACGACCGTCGGCGCGGCACGTAGCTCCTCGGCCAGGACCAGCGCGTCCTCGAACGCCATCGCCGCCCCCTGGGACAGGGTCGGTGCGGTCGCATGGGCGGCGTCCCCGACGAGCACCACGTTGCCTCGGGACCAGCCGCCCAGCTCCACCTCGTCGGTGACGGCCACCTGTACCTTCTCCACCGCGTCGAGGACCGCTGGCACCGGCCCGCCGTAGTCGCCGAGGAGCTGGCGGAGCCGGACCAACGGGTCGGCGGGCGGGGCGGAGCCGGCCGGCAGCGGCTCGTCGGCGTAGAGGTAGACCCGGCCGTAGCCCATCGGGGCGAGCGCGATGCCGGACCGTTGCCCGAGCAGTGCGGTCCACTCGGTGATCTCCGGACCGCCGCTGACCACGCTGCGGTAGGCGATCTGGCCGACCGGGTGCGGCGCGCCACCGATCTCGGCCAGTCGACGGACCGCTGACCGACGCCCGTCCGCACCGACGACCAGGTCGTACTCGGCGTAGGAGCCGTCGCCGAAGGCGACCTTGGTGGTCTCGTCGCCAACCTCCACGTCACACACCTCGGTGTGGTACCGCACCTCCCCGCCGGCGCCGGTGAGCAGCACCTGGTGCAGGTCCGCGCGGGGCAGCACCCGACACTGCCCGACGCCCTGCCACAGCTGTTCCAGATCGACCGAGCACAGCTCGGCGCCGGTGGCGTCGAGGAACCGCTGCCGCCGGATCACCGCGCCGAGCGGGCGCAACGGATTGTCCAGCCCGAGCTCGCGCAGCGCGCGGATGGCATTGCCGGGCAGGAAGATCCCGGCGCCGGCGACGACGGTCGGGGCCAGCTTCTCCACCAGATCGGGCCGGATGCCGGCCAGCCGCAGCGCCCGGGCGACGGCCAGCCCGGCGACGCTGGCACCGACGACGAGCACGCGCACGGGTGGTTGAGCCATGGTCCGCGCCGCCTCCGGGGGAATAGACACTCATTGAAGCCAAGAGACTACTGCCAGCAACACCGCCCGCGGTAGGCCCATCCCGCCCTGTTTGCTCCCCGCGAATGCCACCCGCCACGGCGCCGGTCAACATCCACTGGTGGAAATCTTAACGGCTCAGCGGTGCCGGCGGGACCCTCAGCGCTGCACCCTCGCCCCACCGCCACCGGCAAGCGCCACCACCTCCTTGAGGCTGGCCGTCGAGGTGTCCCCTGGGGTGGTCATCGCCAGCGCTCCGTGCGCGGCACCGTACTCCACCGCGACGGCCAGGTCGCCCTGCTCCAACAGGCCGTAGACCAGGCCGGACGCGAAGCTGTCACCGCCGCCGACCCGGTCCAGGATCTCCAGGCCCGGCCGGTGGGTGGCGGACACGAAACCGGTCGGTGCCGACCAGGCGACCGCACCCCAGTCGTTCACCGTCGCGGAACGCACCGTACGCAGCGTCGTCGCCACCACCTTGAAGTTCGGGTACGCCCCGGTCACCTCGGTGATCATTCGCTGGAAGTTGGCGACCTCCAGGTCGGTGAGGCTCTCGTCGGTGTCCGGTACGGCGAACCCGAGACTCGCGGTGAAGTCCTCCTCGTTGCCGATCATGACGTCGACGTAGCCGGCCAGCCGCCGGTTGACCTCCTGCGCCCGGGGCTGTCCGCCCACCGCTTTCCACAGGCTGGGCCGGTAGTTCAGGTCGTAGGAGATGATCGTGCCGTGCCGGCGGGCGGCCGTCATCGCCGCCTCGATCGTGTCCGGCGTGGTCGGCGACAGGGCCGCGTAGATGCCGCCGGTGTGCAGCCAACGCACGCCGAGCGTGCCGAACAGGTGGTCCCAGTCGACGTCTTCGGGGCGCAGCTGGCTGGCCGCGCTGTTGCCCCGGTCGGAGGTGCCGACCGCGCCGCGCACCCCGAAGCCGCGCTCGGTGAAGTTGAGCCCGTTGCGGACGGTCCGGCCGATCCCGTCGTACGGCAGCCAGCGCACGTAGGCGGTGTCGACGCCGCCCTGCAGCACCAGATCCTCCAGCAGGCGGCCGACCTCGTTGTCGGCGAACGCGGTGACGACCGCGGTACGCAGGCCGAAGCAGCGGCGCAGCCCTCGCGCGACGTTGTATTCGCCGCCGCCCTCCCAGGCCCGGAAGCTGCGGGCGGTGCGCACCCGTCCCTCCCCCGGGTCCAGCCGCAGCATGACCTCGCCGAGCGAGATCAGGTCGTAGCGACAGTCGGCGGCCGGCCGGGGGTGCAGCGGGGCGCGGTCGGCGGGGTGCTGTTCGGCCATCTCACGACTCCTCAGTCAACGGTCGGACCGGTCCTGATCGCGGTCGAACCGGTCCTGGTCAAGGTCGGTTCCACGCCGGGTCGGGCCGGTCAGTCGGCGGCACGGGCGGCGGCGACCGCGGCCCCGGTCAGCCGGGTCACCTCGGCCCAGTCGCCGGCGTCGAGCAGGCGGGGGGCGACCATCCAGGTGCCGCCGACGGCGAGGACCGCCGGGTGGGCCAGGTAGTCCGCGACGTTGGCGGGGCTCACCCCGCCGGTCGGGATGAACCGCACCGACCGGAACGGCGCGGCGAGCGCGGACACCATGCCCACCCCGCCGAGCTGCTCGGCCGGAAAGAACTTGACCGTGTCCAGCCCGGCGTCGAGGGCCATCTGGATCTCGGTGGCGCTGGACACCCCGGGGAAGACCGGCAGGTCGAGCTCCTGGCAGCGGCGCACGACGGCCGGTCCGAAACCAGGGCTGACCACGAACCGGGCGCCGGCGTCGACCGCCCGGTCGACCTGTTCGACGGTGAGCACGGTGCCGGCACCGACCAGCATGCCGGGGTGCCCGGCCATCGCCGCGATGGCGTCCGCCGCCGCCGGGGTACGGAAGGTCACTTCGGCGGTACGCAGCCCGCCGGCGAGCAGCGCCTCGGCCAGTGGCGCGGCACCGGCCGGATCGGCCAGGACGACCACCGGAAGGATCCGCCCCGCACCGATCACCGAGACGACGTCGCCGCCGTCGTGCGCGCCCCGGTCGGTCTCGCGGCCGGTTGACTCACGTTCAGCATCATGAACATCGGTCACGTACGTGACCATACTCGGTGGCGCATCGCTGTCAACCGGTGCGGCGCTGGTTAGAGTGACCGCCATGGCGGCGCAGGAGGGTTTCCAGCCGGTGAAGTCCGCCGGCCGGACGTTGGAGGTACTGGAGGCGCTGGCCGCCACCCCCGACCGCCGATCACTCGGCGAACTGGCGCGGATCCTGCAGATCCCGAAGAGCAGCCTGCACGGGATCCTGCGCACGATGATGCATCGCGGCTGGGTGGAGACCGATCCCACCGGCACCCGGTTCGGCCTGGGCGTACGGGCGTTGCAGGTGGGCGCGGCGTACCTGGCCGCCGACAACGCCGTGAGCCTGCTGGACGGCGTACTCGACGCGCTGGCCGGGCAGTTCGGTGAGACCGTCCATCTCGGCCGGCTGGACGGCCCGCACGTGGTCTACCTGGCCAAGCGCGAGTCGGTGCACCCGCTGCGGCTGTACAGCGCGATCGGCCGGCACCTGCCGGCACACGCCACCGCACTGGGCAAGGCGCTGCTCGCCGAACATCCGGACGACACCGTCGACCAGCTGCTGAGCTGGCCGTTGCGCCGGATGACCCGGCGTACCATCACCGACCCGGCCGCCCTGCACGCCGCCCTGGCCGAGGTCCGCGCCCAGGGCTGGGCCGTGGACCGGGAGGAGAACACCGAGGGGATCGTCTGCCTGGCGATGGCGATGCCGCTGCGCCGGCCGGCCGGCGACGCGATCAGCCTGTCCGTCCCGGCGAACCGGATCGACGCCGCCGGCGAAGCCCGGATGGTCGAGGCGCTGCGGGCCGCCGCCGACCAGGTGGCCGCCGCCCGCGGGCTGATCTCCCACTGACTCTTTTCATGCACGTCGATGTGATCTACCGTGATGGGAGCGCTCCCGCGACGTTGGTTCCTACCCGCCGTCTCCACGGTCTAAGGAGAACCATGAGACGTCCGATCCGCGCCGCCGCCGCAGCCGTACTGCTGCTCACCGGCGGCCTCGTCACCGTGGTCGCCGCTACGCCAGCCCAGGCCGACACGCGAATCTGCGAACAGTACGGCAGCACCACCATCCAGGGTCGCTACGTGGTGCAGAACAACCGCTGGGGCACCACCGCCGAACAGTGCATCAACGTGACCGACACCGGCTTCTCGGTGACCTCGCAGCAAGGCAGCTCGCCGACCAACGGCGCACCGGTGTCGTACCCGTCGATCTTCTACGGCTGCCACTACACCAACTGCTCCCCCGGCACCAACCTGCCGGTCCAGGTGAGCCGGATCAGCAACGCACCGACCAGCATCAACTACCAGTACGTCGGCAACGGGACGTACAACGCCTCGTACGACATCTGGCTCGACCCGACCCCGCGCACCAACGGTGTCAGCCAGATGGAGATCATGATCTGGTTTCACCGGCAGGGCTCCATCCAGCCGATCGGATCACCGGTCGGCAACGCCACCGTCGCCGGCCGCAGCTGGCAGGTCTGGACCGGCAGCAACGGTTCCAACAACGTGGTGTCCTACCTGGCCCCGTCGTCGATCACCAGTTGGAGCTTCAACGTGCTCGACTTCATCGCCGACGTCCGGGCCCGGGGGCAGATCACCAACTCCTGGTACCTGACCAGCGTCCAGGCCGGCTTCGAGCCGTGGAACGGCGGCGTCGGCCTCGGGGTGAACTCCTTCTCCGGTTCGGTCTCCACCGGCGGCGCACCGCCGACCACCGCCCCACCGACCAGTCAGCCGCCCGGTGGTGGCGGGTGCCGGGTCAGCTACACGGCGAACACCTGGAACAACGGCTACACCGCCGACGTACGCGTCACCAACACCGGTGGCGGCACCATCAACGGCTGGACGTTGGCCTACCAACTGCCGGGCGGGCAGACGGTCGGCAACTCGTGGAACGCCACCGTCACCCAGAGCGGATCGTCGGTGACCGCTCGGAACGTGGGCTGGAACGGCACGCTGGCCCCTGGGGCGACCGCCTCGTTCGGTTACCAGGCCAGCTACAGCGGTAGCTACTCCTCACCGAACAGCTTCACCCTCAACGGCACCACCTGCACCACCGGCTGATCCGCAAAACGCCGGGGCCGGCCGCGGTGGGGGGTGAGGCCCCCCACCGCGGCCGGCCCGCACCGCCCCGGGGCATCGTGGCCTCAGTCGCGCAGGGCGTCGACTGCGGCCATCTCGTCGGCGGAGAGGGTGAAGCCGAAGACGTCGGCGTTGGTGCGGATCCGCTCCGGCGTGACGGACTTCGGAATCACCACGATGCCGTGCTGGATGTGCCAGCGCAGCACCACCTGGGCCGGGCTCGCCTGGTGGGCGGCGGCGACCCGTGCCAGCACCGGGTCGGCGAGGTCGGTGTTCTTGAACGGGCTGTACCCCTCCAGTACCACCCCGCGGTCGCGGTGCTCGGCCACCGTCCGCGGATCATGCATCGCCGGTGCCCACGGCACCTGGTTGACCGCCGGCACCACCCCGGTCCGCTCGGTCAGTTCGTCGATCTGGTCGAGGCCGTAGTTGGAGACACCGATCGCCCGGACCGCACCGGTGTCCCGGTGGGCGACGAACTCGCGCCAGGTCGGCACGCCGGCGCCACCGGCCGGTGGCCAGTGGATCAGCCACAGGTCGACGTACTCGGTGCCCAGCGCGGCCAGGCTCGCGGCCAGCGTCTCCGCCTCCTGTCCGACCCGCTCGGGCGGGAGCTTGGTGGTGACGAAGATCTCGTCTCGGGCGATTCCGCTGTCCTTGATCGCCCGGCCGACCTCGGCCTCGTTGCCGTACATCGTGGCGGTGTCGACGTGCCGGTAGCCGGCGTCCAACGCCGCCCGGACCGCCCGGTACCCGGCGTCGCCCGACGCCTGCCAGGTGCCGAACCCGAGCAGCGGCATCCCGGCCCCGGACGGCAAAGTTGCCACAGCTTGCTCACCATGCGTTGCCATCCTCCCCGCCTACCCCCTTCGACCTGCCCGTATTCCTTGACCGGACGACTCATCGTCCGGTAGCCGACAGACCCTACCGCCGTCTACGACAAGGGCACATGCTGTTCACCGCGCGTACATTCGTCGTTACCACCCCACCGCTGGCGGTGGTTCCTGCCTGGCCGACGGCCCGGCAGGAGATTGACCAGGACGGAAGAATGAGCAGTATCAGCACCGCCCACACGGCCATGGCGAGCCTCCCGGTCGCGGACCGGCCGCCGGCCGGACAACTCACCGAACGCACGCCCGCCGACCTGTGGCACATGGCCAGAGCCGTACTCGACGCCAACTGGTCGCGCAACCACACCGTGCCGTCGCGCACCCTCTACCCGCACCAATGGAGCTGGGACGCGGCGTTCATCGCGATCGGCCTGGCCCGGATCGACCCCGATCGGGCCTGGCACGACCTGCGCAGCCTGTTCCTGGCGCAGTGGCCGGACGGACGGGTCCCGCACATCGTCTTCGATCCCGACGTCGCCGAACGCGACTACTTTCCCGGACCGGGTTTCTGGCAGGTGCCACTGCGCCGTCCCGGACACCCGGACGGCACCGGCATCGTCCAGCCACCCGCCCACGCCCTCGCGGTCTGGGAGATCTACCAACGGGCGCCGGGGCCGCAGGCAGAAGCTGAGCTGCGCTGGTTCTACCCACGGCTGGTCGCCGCCCAGGACTATCTGTCGAGCTGTCGCGACGCCAGCGGGGACGGGTTGGCCAGCATCGTGCACCCCTGGGAGTCCGGCCTGGACAACAGCCCGGCCTGGGACGCGGCGCTGGCCGCCGTACCGGCCGACCTCGGCGTGCTCGTCGGGCGGCAGCGGCACGACAACCGGGTGGCCGCGGCGGCCCACCGGCCGACCGATGAGGACTACGCCCGGTTCGTCGCGCTGGCGCTGGCGTACCGCGACGGCGGCTACCGGGACGACGAGCTCGCCGCCCGCCACGACTTCGTGGTCGAGTGTCCGACCTTCAACGCGTTGCTGGCCGCCGCCGAACACGCGCTCGCCCGGATCGCCGCCGTGATCGGCGCCGACCCGGCGGTCCACCTGAACCGAGCCGCGCGGATCACCCGGGCGGTCGACGACCAACTGTGGAACCCGCAGACCGGCATGTACCACGCCCGGGATGTCCGGACCGGACGGCTCAGTCCGGCACGCTGCGTGAGCGGGCTGGTCCCGCTGATCCTGCCCGACCTACCGCCGGACCGAGTCGCGGCGTTGGTGGCGACGGCCGAGTCGCACCGGTTCGGGCTGTCCGCGTCGATGCCGGTGGCCAGCTACGACCGGTCCGCTGCCGACTTCGACCCGGTGCGCTACTGGCGCGGACCGGTGTGGATCAACATCAACTGGCTGCTCCGCCGGGGACTTCGGGAGCACGGCCATCTGGATCAGGCCGAAACGCTGCGTGACGCAATGCTGGAACTGGTCCGCCGGTCCGGTTACTACGAGTATTTCCACCCGGAGACCGGCGACGGGGTCGGCTCAGCGGCTTTCAGCTGGACTGCGGCGCTGGTGCTCGATCTGCTTGGCGAAGGGACGGTTCCGCCGGTCAGCGGTCCGGTCGATTAGCCGTTACCCGGTAGTAGGGTAAGCCGTGTCGACCAGCGCCGATCCGACAGTCTGCCCGATACCAATACCCATTCGGCTGACCACCCGCAGATACCGTTGATTCTGACATAAGGCCCAAATCAGACAGAAAACGGTTGCTGAACGACGGATTGTCACTGCTCGTAGCTGTCTTCGCACCGTACGGTCGAGTCGACCGTACGGTGCGCGACTGGCGGCCTCACGGATGGTTCCGGCCCGCCGGCAGGGCATTTATCTTTCCCTGCCGGCGGGCCGCACGAACGACGCGATCCTGCGCACTCGACGCTGTCCGCCGTAATTCGCTGCTACCGCCAGGGGGGTGGGCGATGCAACCTGCACACAATGCCGTACGGCGACCCGCACAGGACGCCGTACGCCGGAAGCGATGGCTCGACGGGGCACTGCTCCGATCAGCCATCACCGTATTGATGCTCGTACCCGTCTGTGTGCTGTTCACGCAGCTGTGGCGCGGCACCTCGGCGGACATCGCCTTCGCCGAACACGAACGCGAGGGCGTGGCGTATCTCGGCGCGCTCAACGAGTTGACCGTGGCCCTGGTAGACGCGCAGTCAGCGGCCGTCGCCGGTCAGCCGGTCAACGACGAGGCGCTGCTCCGGGCCCTCGACGCGGTCACCGAGGTCGACCAGCGGATCGGCGCGTCACTACGGGCCCAGCAACGGTGGGCGACGCTCCGCTCCACCGTGGAATCCCTGTCGGACCGGCAGTTCAGCCGGCCGGCCGAAGCCTTCGACGCGTACCGCCAGGCCACCGACCTGCTGCTGGCCCAGTACGACCGGGTGCGGGAGAGCTCGAACCTGATCAGGGATCCGGAAGGCGACGCCTACCACCTGCAGGACGGCGCGGCCGAGGAGTTGCCGGAGGCGATCGTCGCCACCGGACGCTTCGCGGACCTCGCCGTGCTGCTGCCCACCCGGCCGGCGCAGGACCGGCCCTTGGCGCTGGTCGAGCTGATCAGCGCGGCAAGCGACGTGCTCTCCCCCGCCAACGACCTGGCCGACAACGTCCAGGCCGCGGTGGAGAGCACCGACAGCCGGACGATGAGCAGCAACCTGCTCACCCAGGTCGACCGGTTCCGACGCAGCATGGACGCCCTCGCCGCGGCCGCCGCCGCGGTGAACACCGCGGACGTCGTGTCCGGGGGCGGGGCCGACACACCGGGCGGCGGGGCCGCGCTGCCCGATCTCGATCCGCTCATCGGGCTCCGCGGCGACGCCCAGGTGGCGGCGGCCGAACTCGCCGGCACGATGCTCGCCGAGCTGGACGGTCTGATCGCCGACCGGATCAGCGCCCTGCAACGCGGCCAGTGGGCCTCGGTCGGCGCCCTCGTCGTGGCCTTCGCCCTGGCCGTAGCCCCGATGGTCATGGCCTACCTCGGCCAGCCCGCGTCGGCCGCCGGCCAGCCCGGCACCGGTGCGGCCGGCCACGCCGGGACCGGCCACCCGCCGGGACCGGCCGAGCCCCGGCCGGACACGGCGGACCAGCCGACCCGCTGGCCGGAACTCGACCCGACGGCGCACGGCGGCTCGCCCGCCGGCACCGCTGCCCCGGGCACCGGACGATGGGGGCCGACCGTTGCTGCTCGATAGGCTCCGGATCCGGGGAAAACTGGCCCTGCTGGTCATGATCCCGCTGATCGCGGTCGCTGCCCTGGCGGTGCCGATCGTGATCGACCGCGCCGCGTTGGCCGGCCGGGCCGCCGACACGGTCCGTACCGTGCAGGCCGGTGGCCAGATCGGCTCGCTCGCCCAGGACCTGCAGCAGGAACGTCTGCTGGCGATCGGCTACCTGCTGGACAGCGTGGACCGGTCCCGGCTGGTGCTGCACGAGGCGGCCGTCACCGACCGGATCGCCGACATCCGGGCCGAGCTGGGTGGCCAGCTCGACGCCGAGCTGGCCGCGGCGGTCGACGCGGTGGACGGCCTCGCCGAGGTCCGGGCCGCGGTACGCGACCGCACCGCCGACAGCGATCAGGTGATGACCGCGTACGGCGATCTCATCGAGCGGCTGCTCGACGGGTTGAAGTTGGTCGACTCGGCCGACGTCGCCACCCCCGAGGGACGCCAGATCGTGGCGCTGGACGCCGCGCTGCGGCTGGACGCCGCGATCAGCGCCGGGGCGGCCCACATGCTGCTGGTGGTCGGGTCCCGCGACCCGCAGGCCGCCACCCGGTACGCGCTGAGCCTGGTCACCACTCAGGAGCACGCCGCCCGGTTCAGCCGGTTCGCCACCGCCGACCAGGTGGCCCTCTACAGCCTGGTCGAGGAGGCGCTCGACCAGCGGCTCGGCAGCGGATTCAGCGACGCGTCACAGGCCGGCACGCAGAACGGCTCCCCGGTCGACCCGGCGCAGGTGCTGGCCGGTCTGTCCGCAGCCACGTTGTTCCCGTCGTTGGAGTCACTGATCGCCCTCGGCCGGTTCGTCGAGCGCAAGATCGTCATCGACGTCACGGTCGACGTGACCCGACGGCAGGAACAGGTTCTGTTCACCGCGTACGGCGTGGTGGCCGGGGCGCTGCTGGTCCTGCTGGTGGTCGTCGCGCTGAGCCTGTACGTGGCCCGATCGGTCGCCCAGCCGCTGGCCAGGCTCACTTTCTCGGCCGACCGGGTCGCCCGGATCGCCGAGGCGGAGCTGGTACGGGTGGCCGACGACGAGTCGGAACGCCCCGACCCGGTACGCCTCGACCCGGTCGAGGTGACCGCCACCGACGAGATCGGCGACCTGGCCCGCGCCTTCGAGCGGGTCCAGCAGACCGCCGCCCGGCTCGTCGAGCGGCAGGTGTCGAGCCGACGCAACGTGGCACAGATGTTCGGCCACGTCGGACGGCGGACGCAGAACCTGGTGGGCCGCCAGTTGGCGATCATCGACCGGCTGGAGCGAGAGGAGACCGACCCGCGTCGGCTGCAGCATCTCTACCGGCTCGACCACGTCTCCAGCCGGCTACGGCGCAACGCCGGCAGCCTGGTGGTGCTCTCCGGTGCGACCGGCGCCGAGGAGCACATGGCCCCACTGCCGGTCTCCGACGTCATCCGACTCGCGCTCGGTGAGATCGAGGACTACACCCGGGTCGACGTGCAGGCACCCGCCGGGTACGCCCTGCAGCCGTCGGTCATCGCCGACCTGGTGCTGCTACTTGCCGAGCTGATGGAGAACGGCACCGTCTTCTCGCCACCGCACACCCGGGTGACCGTGACCGCCGGGCCGCTCGACGACGGTCTGCGGGTCAGCGTCATCGACCGAGGGCTCGGGCTGTCCCCGGAGCGACTGGCCGAGGAGAATGCCCGGCTGACCCGACGGGAACGGCTCGACCTGGTACCGACCGAGGTCCTCGGACTGTTCGTGGTCGGCCGGCTCGCCCGCCGGCATGCGATGGATGTCGAACTGACCGCCACGCCGGGCGGCGGGGTCACGGTCACGGTCGACTTGGGACCCGATCTGATCGTGCCGGCCACCGCCGCCCCTGGACCGGCCATGGCCGCCGGTTCCACCAGCCGGTCACCAGCGGTCGCGCCCACCATCGCGCCGCTGCCCGGTACGGTCCCGGCCGACGCGGTGCTGATCGGCACCACACCGGGCGGACCGCCCGGGGACACCCCGCCCGGGGACCGGCCGGCGGCCGCGACGCCGACGGGCGCCAGCGGGCTCCGTCCGGACCGGACCGTCGCCCGGGCCAGCGTCCGCACCGGCGGACCGGACGGCTCCGGCGCCAGCTTCGACTCGTCGGCGGTGCAGCGGGCCACCCGGTCACTTGGCACCGGCACCCCGTGGAACGCGTTCGGCACGGCGGTCGAACCGGCCGGGGCGCCGGACCAGCCAACGGCGGCGCCGGCCGCCGAGCCGGTCGGACGTGGGCCGCTGCGGCAACGCGTTCCCGGCGCCCAGCACCCGGTCGGCGGCGGACCGGCGGCGCTCAGCGACGCACCGGCCGACCCGGTCGCCGCACGAGCGCTGCTGGAGGAGTTCGAGGCCGGGGTACGGCGGGCACAGCGGGAAGTGGCGCAGGACTCGACGGTCGCCGGGTCGGACCGCCTCACCCAGCGGGTGCCCGGCGCGAGCCTGCCCGACCCGCCGCCGGCCAGCGCATCCCCCGGCAACCGCCAGCCCTGGCCACCGGACCCACAGCAGGCAAAGGAGTCCCTGGACGAATTCGAGACGGGCGTACAGCGCGCGCTCACCGAGATCACCACCACCTTCCAGCACGGCAGCAAAGGAACGCACGGATGAACAGTCCCTACACGCCGGACACCGCAGAACGCCCGACGGCCCCGGCCGGCAACGGCTCGCTGAGCGCCGAAGCGCAGACCTTCAACTGGCTGCTGGACTCGTTCACATCCAGTACAGCCGGGGTCCGCGAAGCCATCGCGGTCTCCTCCGACGGACTGCTGATGGCCATGTCCGCGATCAAGGACCGGGCCAACGCCGAGCGGCTGGCGGCGGTGGTGTCCGGCATGACCAGCCTGGCCGGTGGTGCGGCGAACTGGTACTCGCTCGGCACGCTGAACCGGGTGGTGGTGGATATGGCCGACGGCTACCTGCTGGTCAGTTCGATCAGCTCCGGGTCGGTGCTGGGGGTGATCGCCGACCGCTCGGCCAGCCTTGGCACCGTCGCCTACGAGATGACCCTGTTCGCCGGGCGCGCCGGCGGCCCGCTCACTCCCCGGCTGATCGCCGAGTTGAAGAACTCCGTCCAGTCGTGACCCGACCGCCGTACGGGGCGGACGAGCCGGTCGATCCGCAGCCGCGGATCCGCCCCTACCTGCGTACCCCGCCGTCGGGTGACACCCCGGCGGCGGGCGGGGGTCTGCCCGGCGTCGGCGAGTCCGACGGCGGCGGGCCGGACCGGTCGGACGGCGACGCCGCGCCGACGACGCTGCGGCCGTTCGTGCTGACCGCCGGCCGGGTCACCGGGGCGGACCCGGACATCAACCTGGAGACGCAGGTGACCGCCCGGGTACCGGACCTGTTCGACCCCGGCCCTTCGGTATCCGGCCTGGCCCCTGAACTGCGGGCGATCATCTCGCTCGCCGCCGACCCGATCTCCGTCGCGGAACTGTCCGCCCGGCTGGGGCTGCACCTGGGGGTGACCCGGGTGCTCGTCGGCGACCTCCGCGCCTCCGCCCATCTCGACGTCCACGTACCCGACGTCGACGCCCCTGCCGATGCCGACACCATCCTGCGAGTGATCCGTGGACTACGTGCCA
Organism: Solwaraspora sp. WMMD792; assembly: GCF_029626105.1. Taxonomy (NCBI): domain Bacteria; kingdom Bacillati; phylum Actinomycetota; class Actinomycetes; order Micromonosporales; family Micromonosporaceae; genus Solwaraspora; species Solwaraspora sp. WMMD792. The sequence continues at coordinate 401,957 of NZ_JARUBH010000009.1, read as the reverse complement.
TCTCCTGACCGTCCGACCGCCGGACCGCCCCCGACAGCCCGGCACCGCGCCGCACCCCGGACCGCGCCGATCCCGGTCAAGATCGTCGTGGCGGGTGGCTTCGGGGTCGGCAAGACCACCACCGTCGGAGCCATCTCCGAGATCGTCCCGCTGACCACCGAGGCGGAGATGACCGCCGTCTCCGTCGGGGTCGACGATCCCGGCACAGAGTCCGGCAAGACCACCACGACCGTCGCGATGGACTTCGGCTGTGTCACGATCGACCGGAGTCTGAAGCTGTACCTGTTCGGCACCCCGGGTCAGACCCGTTTCGGGTTCATGTGGGACGACCTGGCCCGAGGGGCGTTGGGCGCACTGGTCGTGGTGGACAGCTCACGCCTGGACGACTGCTACCCCGCCGTCGACTACTTCGAGCGGGCCGGGCTGCCGTTCGTGGTGGGAGTAAATACCTTCAACGGCCGCCTTGGTCATAGCATTGACGAGGTCAGGTGGGCGTTGGCGACCGGCCCGGCCGTTCCGGTCGTCGCGTACGACGCCCGCGACCGACTGTCGGTCCGGGACGCCCTGCTGGTGGTCCTGGACCGGGCGCTGGACCGAGCGGTACGGAGTCAGCCATCCTGAGGTGGTAGCAGAGGAGGACAGATGCGTGGTGACCTGGACGACGCGCTCGCCCGGCTCGCCCGACGCGACCAGCTGCAGAAGCGGGTCAGCCAGGGCAACGACCGGACGGCGTCGGCGGCGCACGAGATCGCTGCGGCGGTCCGGCAGGTGGTCGAGCGCCACCCTGGGTTGACCGCGACGGTCCACCTCACCGACGGCGGTCAGGCCGTGCAGCTCACCGTCGGCAACCGGGACGGCCGGGTGCAGGTGACGGTCGACGGCGGTACGCCTGCGGTGGGGCCGAACCCGCCGTCCGGCGACCCGGCGGCGCCCGGGGTGCCGACCGCCGGGCGCCCACCGGAGTGGCCGCCGCGCGGACAGCCCGCCCAGGACGGTCCGGCGGCCCGCCTGGCAGAGCTGATCCGACGCGATCCGTCACTGCTCAACGGGGCGACGGAGGGCTGAACCGGCCTCGTCGCCGGGTGGCCGAGGTGTACGGCGGAGGCCGCCGTCACGACGTGGGCGGCTCGTCCTGGCCGGACGCCTCCGCCGCGTCCGCCTCCTCCTTGGTGTGGTGCACCGCACCGTCGGCGTGCTCCGGCGGACCGTAGACGGTGTAGAGCACCAGTGGGTTGGGGCCGGTGTTGACGAAGTTGTGCTTGGTGCCGGCCGGCACGGCGACCAGGTCACCGGCGGCGACGGCCTGCCGCTCGCCGGCCACCAGCGCTTCGCCGACACCGCTGACGAAGGTGAGGATCTGGTCGATGTCCTCGTGGACCTCCTCGCCGATCTCGCCGCCCGGCGGAATGGTCATGATCACAAGTTGGGAGTGCTCACCGGTCCAGAGCACCCGGCGGAAGTCGGGGCTCTGCTCAGCGACGGTGGCGATCGTGAAGTGCTGCATACCGCTCAACGTACCCAGGACCGGCCGTCGGTACGCGTGTTGCCGCGCTCCCGGCCGACATCGACGGGCGCTGGGTCAGGCGGCCAGTTCGACGACCGCCTCGACCAGCAGCCAGCAGCCGAACGCGAAGAACAGCGCGGCCGCCCCGTACGCGATCACCCGCTCGGGAAGCCGCCGGCCGAGCAGCCGGCCCACCACGATGGCCAGCGCGTCGGCCGCGACCATGCCGAGCGTGGAGCCGAGCCAGGTGCCGAACCAGCCGTGCCGGGTGGCCAACGTGATCGTCGCCAGCATCGTCTTGTCCCCCAGCTCGGCCAGGAAGAAGGCGGTGAACACGGCGATCACCGCCGTCCTGGTGGTCCGCTGCGCCCGGCGGGACTCCTCGTCGGTGAGGGTGTCGCCGCGCAGCGTCCAGAAGCCGAACCCGATGAACGCCAGTGCGGCGGCCAGCGCGATCCAGCCGGTGGGCAGGGCCACGCCGAGGCCGTATCCGAGGGCGACCGACACCAGGTGCACGACGGCGGTGGCCGCGGTGATGCCGATCAGCACCGGCCAGGTCCTGAATCGGGTGGCGAAGGTCAACGCCATCAGCTGTGACTTGTCGCCCAGCTCGGCGACGAAGATCACGCCGAAGCTGATCGCGGTCGCCGCAAGGAAGCCGTCCATGGTGCCTCTCATCCGGTCGGGGCCGGATCGTGGCACGCGGACCTCGACCCGGCTGCTGCAGCCTGGGTCGAAGGTCTCGCCCACCCGACGACGTACCGCCGGGTCGCCGCGGCCGGGTGCGCAGCACCAGTGTGTCGACCGCGATGTTGGGAGCTACTCCCCTTCGCAGTCGCCGAGTCTAGCGGTTCCAGCAGCGACGATCGCGGTTGGTGACCGAACACACGGGGGCGGGTCCACCAACGCGACCAGTTTCCGTTACGTTCACCCCTGTCCGTGGCGTACCGCGCACATCGCCCAGGGTGGACGTGACGGCGGCACTCACGGACACTGTCCCGGAACTTTCAGGACGATCAATCGCCGAACTGCTGTGGTGAGGGCGGGAACATGACCGAGCCGATCCTGGTGGTCGATGTCGGCACCTCGGGCACCCGGGTGGCGCTGGTCGTCGCGGACCAGACGACCCTGGTCAAGGAACCGGCCAGCGGAGCGACCAGCTGGCCGTCGTCGGTGTGTCTGGCGGACGAGGGATTTCTGGTCGGCACCCCGTCCGAGGTACGTAAGCGGGCCATGCCGCGGCGGTACATCGACGGGCCACGCCGGGCCGTCGACGCCCAGGCGGCCATGTGGCTGGAACACCGGGAGGTCACCGGCGCCGAGGCGCTCACCGCGTACCTCACCGTGGTCGCCAACGAGGTTCGCCAACTGTACGTCGGTCAGATCGACCGGCTGACCCTGTCCGTGCCGGCGGACTACCTGCCCGGCGATCCCCGTCGGGACACGATGCTCGCCGTCGGTGCGGCCGCCGGGTTCCGCGACGTGGAACTGATCGACAGCGCGGTGGCGGCGGCGCTGGACCCGACGACCGGCGACAACCTGCCGGCCGGCGCGCTGGTGCTGGTCTGTGACCTCGGCGCGACCTGGACCGTCGCGCTGGTGCAGGTGTACGGCAGCCACACCGTCCAGCTCGCTCAGCAGACCAGCCCGGCCGGGCAGGAGCTCGACGCGCTGCTCATCAACGACCTGCGTACCGAGGGGCGGGCCTGGCTGGAGCCGATGCTCGCCGCACCCGGTGACGCCGGGCTGCGCGCCTACCACGAGGCGATCGACTTCGCCCGCCGGCTCAAACACCAACTGGTCGACGCCGACGAGGTGGTCGATCACCTCACCCCGCTCACCCCGCCGTACCGGCTGACCCGGGCCTGGCTGGACGCGTTCGCCGAACCGGCGCTGCGCTGGCTGGTGGAGGGCGCCGCAGGTGTGCTGGGCGCGGTCGGCGCCGCACCGGCCGACCTGGCCGCGGTGGTCGTCGCCGGCGGCAACGCCTACCTGCCGGCGGTGCACACCACGCTGCGGTCCGGCCTCGGCATCATCGACGCCGGGTCGCCGGGGCCGCTGCGCTGCGGCCCGGACCCGGAGCTGGCGGTGCTGCGCGGCGCGGCCCGGTTCGCGGCCGGCGCCAGCGGTCGCACCGTCACCGCCGAGCCTCAGCGGTGGCGCACCGAGCCGACCTCGTGGGAGATCCCGGGCGGTCGGGCCCGGCTGCTGCGCTGGTGCGTGCCGCCGGGCGAGCCCTACCCGGCCGGGGCGGTGCTCGCCCACATCCGTACCCCCGACGAGCGGGTCTTCGAGCTCACCGCCGCCCAGCACGGCCGGCAGTTGGGCCAGCAGGCGTACCCGGGCGACCTGGTCGGCCCGGTCCTGGTGGTGGCCACCGCGAAGGACGCGGTGGCCCTGCAGCGCCAGCCGCCGCCCCGGCGGCGGCACCTGGAGTCCACCGGCAGCTGGCTGCTCACCCCGGACCGCGAGCATCTGGTGGAGTGCGACCCGGCGGCCCGGCTGGTCCGGCTCCGGGCGATCGCCGACGACATGGTCCGCGCCGAGTTCCGCCCGGAGCACACCGCCGGCGCACAGCCGACCGGCCGGGTGTTCGTCGACCCGGACGGCCGGCTCGCGGTGGTGGCCTGGGCCACGGACGGGTTCATCTCGGTGTGGGACATCGAGACCGGCAAGCTCAGCGCCCGGTTCCGCGACCCGGGCGAGCCGCACCGGGTGCTGATCGACGAGACCGGGTGGCGGGCGGCGGCCGAGGGCCGGGCGAAGGCGGTAGGTCGGTACCGGCGCACCGTGACGACCCTGTGGGACCTGCGTACCGGCAGCCAGATCGACCGGATCACCGACGACCGGTGGGAGCAGCGGATGCCGGAGTTCGCCGAGCACAGCCGGCGGGAAGGGTTCGGCACGGCTGCGGTCAGCGCCGACGGGCAACTACGGGCCGCGGTCGCCGACGCGCTCGACGGCATCGCCGCGGTGGTCCTGCAGGACACGTCGACCGGGCAGGAGCTGTTCCGGGTGCTGGGTGGCACCGGGCAGCGGGTCCGGGTCGGGTTCAGCGCCGACAGCCGGCACCTGCTGGCCAACTGGGAGTCCAACGAGCGGAGCCTGATCGATGTCTGGGATGTCTGACCAGCCCGTCCTGGTGGTCGACTTCGGCACCTCCTCCTCCGCCGCGATGGTGGTCACCGGTGAGACCGGCGAGCTGGTACCGGACCCGGTCACCGGCGCGCCGACCTGGCCGTCGGCGGTGCACTGGGACGGCCAGAGCATGATCGTCGGCGCGTTGGCGGAGCGGCGGAAGCGGTCCGAGCCGACCGCGTACGCCGCCGAGTTCAAACGCGGCATGGCCGCCGATGTGCCGATGACGCTCGGCGACCGCCGGTTCCGGCCGATCGAGCAGGTCGCGGCGGTGCTGACCGCGCTGCGGGCGGAGGCCGAGCGGCGGTACGGCGCCCCGGTGCACCGGACCGTGGTGACGGTTCCGGCGTCGTACGGCCCGGACGACCCGCGTCGCGCGCAGATGATCGCCGCGGCCGAAGCGGCCGGTCTCGGCCCGGTCGAGCTGCTGCCGGAGCCGGTCGCGGCCGCGTTCGCCCCGGTCGCCGGCCCACCGCCGGTCCCCGGCGAGCTGGTGCTGGTCTACGACCTGGGCGGAGGCACCTTCGACACGGCACTGGTGCGCATCGACGAACGCTGGCACGAGGTGCTCGGACACGCGGCGATCGACGACTGCGGCGGCCGGGACATCGACGCGCTGCTGGCCGGACGGATCCACGCCGACGGCCAGCAGTGGCTGGCGCCGCTGCTGGCCAGTGCCGCAGCCAGCCAGTCCGCCCCGGCCACGTTGCGGCTCGGCATGGCGGTCACCGACTTCGCGAACCGGATCAAGCACCAGCTCAGCGACACCCCGGCGGTGGAGGACTTCCTGCTGCCGGACACCCCGGCGTACCGGCTGACCCGAGCGGACCTGGCGCAGCTGGTGGCCCCGCTGCTGGACCGCACGATCGCCTGCTGCCGGCAGATGCTGGCCGCCGTCGGGGTGCCACCGGCAAGCATCGGATCGGTGCTGCTGGTCGGCGGCGGGGCCCGGATGCCTGCCGTGGCGCAGGCGGTACACGACGCCTTCCAGCGCCCGCTGCGTCAGGTGGAGGAGCCGGAGCTGGCGACCGTGCACGGTGCCGCCCGGTGGCTGCCGCGCAGTGGCCCACGGACCATCCGCGCGTCGACGGAGACCACCGCAATGGTTCCGCTGTCGTTCGGCATCCCGGGCGGGTCCGCGCGGCTACATCGCTGGCTGGTGGTGCCGGGCCAGCCGTATCCGGCGGGCACCCCGCTGGCCCGGGTCCGGCTGCCCGGCGGCGCGCTGTGGGATCTGGTGGCCGCGACGCCGGGCACACTCGACCGGCTGCTGGTGCCGCCCAGCGCCGAGGTCACCAGCCACCAGTGGCTGGCGCTGGCCACCGGCTGAGGCGGTAAGGCACCACCGCCACCGGGCGACGGGTCAGCGGGCGGTGATCAGCCGGAACAGGGTGAGCCACTGCTCCGGCCAGATCTCGCCGGCCAGGGCGTCGACCGGGATCCGGGTGGCCCGCAGCGCCGCGTCGACGCGCCGGGCGGGAAAGCCACGCCGCAGCGACGCCGGCACCGAACCGCCGACACCGCTGAACCCGAGCTCGACCAGCCCCTGGTACGCCGCGATCGCGGCCGGTGGCACCAGCGGCGCCGGTCGGCGGGCCAGCCGCAGGATCGCGCCGTCCACCCGGGGCACCGGCCGGAACGCGGTGCGCGGCAGCCGACCGGCCAGCCGCCAGTCGAACTCCGGCCAGGTACGGACGGTGAGCAGACTCCATCGACCGTAGTCGCCGGTGCGTTTGCGGGCGTACTCCAACTGGGTCACCAGGGTGGCGGCGCGCAGCCGGGGCGCGTGCAGGCACCACCGCACGATCGGCGCGGTGGCGGCGTACGGGATGTTGCCGACCACCGCGAACGGCTCGGCCGGCGGTTCGGCGGCCAGGAAGTCGCCGGGTGCCGGCGTCACGTTCGGCAGATCGGCGCACCGGCGGGCCAGGCGCGCGCTGAGATTCGGATCGACCTCGTACGCCAGGAGACGGCCGTCGACCCGGGCGAGCGCCCGGGCGAGCACCCGGGTCAGCTGCCCGGTTCCGGCACCGACCTCGATGGTCAGTTCACCGGGCGTGGGCCGTACGGCCCGGACCACCCGGTCGATGGCCGACCGGTCGTGCAGGAAGGTCTGCGAGTAGACCCGACGGGTCCGGGCGCCGCCGGTGGCGGCACCGACCCGGGTCGGGTCAAGGTTTCTGGTCGGGTCGAAGTTGCCCGTCGGGTCAGGTTTGCGGTGGTGGCGAGGCACGGCCAGGTCCAGTCTGCCGGCCGGCAGGGTCCGGCTCGGCGGTTCACGGACCGGCCGCCGGTCCGGCGGCCGGTCCAGAAAGGGCAGGACTCGGACCGCCCTGGCCGGGGCGGGGTGCTTCGCGCGCGACGGGTACCCGTCGGTGGGCCGACGGGGGATCGGGATCGGCAGCGCTGGTGTCCGGCGGAGTGCCGGTCAGCTGCCGGTCAGCTGCCGGGCGCGAACTGGCCGCAGGCCAGGACGGGACGCCGGGCACGCGGGCGGGCAGTCAGCAACTGGCACCACCCGGCCGGCGTACCGCCGGTCAGGATCAGCGCCTGGAAGGTGGTCGACACGCCTGGCAGGTTAACCGGCGGGCATCGCTCAGGCGACCGGTTTTCCAGCCGGGACGTCGACGGTGCGCTGCTCGGCCCGGGCGGTGTCGGCGGCGGCCAGGACGGCCACCACCTGCCGGCCGAACCGTACGTCGCACGGGTGCCCCGGCGCCCCGGCGGTGACCTGCTTGAGCAGCGCGTCGATGGCCGCGTGGAACGCCTGCCCGGTGGTCACGTCCCGGTGCGGCACCGGCACGATCCCGGGCTCACCGAAGAACGTGACGTCGAAGGTCTTCGCCGCCACCGGGCCGTCCAGGTTGAGCGACAGCGTGCTGGTGGCCCCGCCGGTGTGCCGCAGCAGCAGGTGCACCCCGCCGGCCGGGCCGGGCATCGCGGCGACCCGGGCGACCGGGCCGAGCACCGGCAGCAGCACCGACAGCACGTGCGGGCCGATGTCCCACAGCCCGCCGTAGGTACGCCGCCAGGGCGAGGCACCGTACGGATTGCCGGGCTCGGAGATGGCTGCGAACAGCGCTCCCCGGGCACCGTGCCAGGCACCGTCGGCCGGCCGGGCCAGAAAGTCGATCATGGCTGGGTTGAACCGGCTGGTGAAGAAGACCACCGAGGCGACGTCCCGCCGGTCGACCGCTGCGACGACCCGGTCGGCGTCCGGCAGGGTCAGCGCCAGCGGCTTGTCCAGCAGCAGGTGCCGGCCGGCGTCGGCGGCGCGGACCGCGATCCCGGCCTGTACGTCGGGCGGCAGGGCGACGGCGACCGCGTCAACGTCGGCGAGCAGCGCGTCCACGTCCTGGTACGGCGCGACGCCGTACCGCTGCGCCAGCGCCGTGGCCTTCGCCCGGTCCCGTCCCCAGACCCCGACCAGCTCCGCGCCGGGGTGCGTGGCGAGCCCGGCCGCGTGGGTCTCGGCCGCCCAGTGCCCGGTGCCGAACAGACCGAACCGCAATGCCATCGCCGCGTTTCCCTTCGTCGACCGGAGTTCAGTGTGACCGCTCGGCCCGGTCCGCGACGTAGCGGGCCTCCTCGGCGTCGGCTGCGGCGGCCGCCGCCTCCTCGGCCAGCGCGGCGGCGCTCAGTTCGGCGATGTAGGCCGCTTCCACGGCCCGACGTGCGGCGGCGGCGACCACGTCGTACTCCCGGCGGGCCGCCTGGTCGCGGACGCGGTGCCGGTCGACGGCCCGGTCGGCCCGGTCGGCCGCCGTCGGATCCGGCGGCGCGCCACCGGCCCGTCGCCACACCGTACGCAGTTGCTGCACCGAGATGTCGCCCCGGCGGTACGCGGTGAGCGCGGCCCGGCTGACGTCGCGCCCGTGCTCGGCGGGCAGCGGCGCACCGGTGACGACGGCCGCCGGCCGGTCCTCCTGGTCGGCGAGCAACGCCTGCTGATAGGCCCGGCCGGCGGTTTCCTGCCGCTGCCAGGCGTCGTCGCGGGCCAGCTCGGCGGCGGCCGCCCGGTCGCGCAGCTGGTCGGCGGCGGTCCGGGCGTTGTCGGCCGCGACGGCGATGGCCTGCGCCTCGGCGGCGAGTTCGTCGGCTTCGGCCCGCAGCGCCCGCCGGTCGGCCGGGTGCTCCGCCGCGCGGGCGGCCAACGCGGCCAGCGCGAGCAGGGCGAGCAAGACGAGACAGCTGGCGATCAGGAGGCCCCAGATGCCGACGCCAACCACCACGCCCTCCCCAGGGTGGATCGGACCGTCCGGGACTGACTATAGACTCCGACTGATACCGAGAGCCACCGTCCGGACACGGCGGATCGGGTCGCCCGGTAACGCCTCGCGAGCCCGCCGGGACGCACCTCGACGGGTCGCGGTAGCTGGTGAGTAGGGTGTTCGGCGTGACTGTGGCAGCTGAGCCGGTGGTGCGGCGGTGAACGGGCCGATCGCCGCCGTGGTCATCGTCGGGGCGCTGGCCGTCGCCGGCTGGGCGCTGCTCTGCGCGGCGTTGGACCGGCCGCCGGGTCTGATCCAGTACGGCGGGCTGGCGGTGGTCGAGGTGGCTCTGCTCGCGTTGACCGTGGCCGCCGTGGTGGCGCTGGTCGGCGGGGAGCGTCCCGGTGAACCACCGGTCTTCGCCGGCTACCTGATCACCACGCTCAGCCTGCCGCCGATGGCGGGGGTGCTGGGTCGGATGGAGCCGACCCGGTGGGGCTCGTTGACCGTCGGCGTCTTCGCCCTGGTGATCCCGGTGCTGGTGGTCCGGCTGCAGCAGACCTGGACGGCGGTCGGCGGTGGCTGACCCGACGTCGACGGATGGCCGGACGGCGCGCACCGAGCGGACGGCGCGGACCCGCAGCGGGCCGGGCCGGGTGCTGATCGGCGTCTACATTCTCTTCGCGATCGCCGCCTCGTCCCGGGCCGGCGTGCAGATCGCCACCCGGTTCGGCGAGGCGCCGGTGGCGTATCTGCTCTCCGCCTTCGCCGCAGTGGTGTACCTGGTGGCGGCCGCCGGGCTGATCATCGATGGCCCGGTCGGCCGGCGGATCGCGTACGGCTGCTGCACGGTGGAGCTGGTCGGCGTACTCGGCATCGGCGCGGCGAGTCTCGCGGTGCCGGCGGCGTTTCCGGACGAGACGGTCTGGTCGGGCTTTGGCAGCGGGTACGGCTACATCCCGCTGGTGCTGCCGGTGATCGGGCTGCTGTGGCTGCGGCGCAGCCGAACCTCGGCAGGTCCGGACGCCGACGCGACGGCGTAGTTCGGCCGCCGACGCTCGGGCTGGTTCGGACGCCGGCTGGCCGGCGTCCGGTGTGGAGCCCGCCACGGGTGTCGGTATCCCGACAGTGGACGGTCATTGCATAGCAGCTCAGCGCCGGACTGCATGCGTTACGTCCTGGATGTCCGAACTGGTGGACCATCGCGCTCCGTACCCGGTCTGTAATCATCGTCCCGGGTCCGTGACCGGCACCCCCGGGTCGGGAGCAAGTGAAGAGGGCGATGAACGATGGCGACCATCTATGACGTTGCGCGGAAAGCGGAGGTCTCCCCAGCTACCGTCTCCCGGGTCGTCAACGGCCACACCAACGTGGATCCCGCGCTGGCGGACCGGGTCCGGCGGGCAATGCGCGAGCTGGACTACCGGCCCAACGCGGTGGCCCGCAACCTGCGCCGCAGCCGGACCACGTTGTGGGCGGTGGTGATCAGCGACATCGGCAACCCGTTCTTCACCGCCCTGGTCCGCGGCGTCGAGGACCTCGCCCAGCAGGCCGGCTACTCGGTCGTGCTGTGCAACACCGACGAGGATCCGGCCAAGGAAACCCGCTACCTGAACGCCGTCCTCGCCGAACAGGTCGCCGGGGTGATCATCGCCCCGTCCGGGCCGGCCGCCGATCTGGGGCAGCTCACCGCCGCCCGGGTGCCGGTGGTGGTGGTCGACCGGCAGCTGCACGGCAGCCGGATCGACACCGTACTGGTGGACAACGAGCACGGCGCCCGGCTGGCCACCACGCACCTGCTCGACTCCGGCTACCGGCGGATCGCCTGCATCACCGGGCGACGCGGCGTCTGGACCGCCTGCCGACGGCTGGGCGGCTACCAGCGGGCACTGGCCGATGCCGGGCAGCCGTACCAGGAGGAGCTGGTCCGCCATGCCGATTTCCGCTCCGACGGTGGCTACCGGGCGATGACGGAGCTGCTGCGGCTACGACCGCGACCGGATGCGCTGTTCGCGGCGAACAACCTGATGACCGTCGGTGCGGTGGAGTGCCTGGTCGACCAGGGCATCCCGGTGCCGGCGGAGATGGGTGTGGTCGGCTTCGACGACCTGCCGTGGGCGCATCTGGTACGGCCCGCGTTGACCACCGTGACCCAGCCGACGTACCAGTTGGGAGAGACCGCCGCCCAGTTGCTCATCGAGCGGATCGCCGACCCCGACCGGGCCGCGACCACCGTCACCCTGCCCACCAAGCTGCAGGTGCGGGAGAGTTCGGTACGTCGACGCCCGTCGGCAATGGTTGACCCGGATGAGGGCGTAGCCGGTCGGTACCCGGATGAGGGCGTAGCCGGTCGTTGAGCAGGTGTAGCGCCACCGGCCGCCGGGTACCCGATGGGCTTACCTCGACGCAGGGAGCGCCATGGCCGTCACCGTCGACACCCCACCGGACCAGATCGGCGGGCTGACCGGCTGGGTGGCCGATGTCATCGCCCGGCTGGGTGAGCTCGGGGTCGGCCTGCTGGTGGCGCTGGAGAGCGTCGTCCCGCCGATCCCCAGCGAGGTGGTGCTGGCGATGGCCGGCTACCTGGCCAGTCAGGACCGGGTGAACCTGGTCGGGGTCTGGGTCGGGGCGACGCTCGGCTCACTGGCCGGCGCGTTGCTGCTCTACTGGCTGGGCGCGGCGATCGGCGAGGCACGGCTGCGACGCTGGCTGGACAAGGTGCCGCTGGTTGATCTGGAGGACCTGGACAAGGCCGACCGGTGGTTCGACCGGTACGGGCGGTGGGCGGTGCTGTTCGGCCGGATGGTGCCGGTCGTGCGGAGCCTGGTCTCGGTGCCGGCCGGTGCCGACCGGATGCCGTTGACCCAGTTCAGCGCCTTCACCACGCTGGGCAGCGGGGTGTGGAACGCGCTGTTCGTCGGCGCCGGGTTCGCGCTCGGCTCACAGTGGCAACAGGTCGAGCGGTACAGCCGCTGGTTCGACGTGGCGGTCTTCGTACTGCTCGGCGGACTGGTCGTCTACTGGGTGGTCGGCCAGGTTCGGCGCCGCCGCCGCCGGGCGGCGGCGGCCGCCGACCGTCGCCCTGATCGCCCGGGGCGGTTCAGCCGGTGAGCTGTCGGTGGTGACGATAAGGCCCCGAGCAATTGACTCAGCGTGACCCCATCGGGACGAGGTACCCGTCCGGAGACACCTTGGGTTCCCCGGAGCCGCGCGGGGGACGAGTCTGCGTCGGATGACCACGGGCATCGAGGGAACCCACATGGTTGTCTCCGGGCGTACATCGTCGCGGCGTCCGTGTCGGCCGACGCGTAACCACCGCCGGGCCTCCCGTCCAACCCGCTGTGGCACAGGTCGACCACGAGGTTCATGAAACCCCTTGCGGATATACCCCTAGGGGGTATTGTGGCGACGTGGAAACGGATGGAACCCGACACGACGAGCACACCGGCCACGACAAGCACGGTGGCCATAGCGGCCACGGTGGCCATGGTGGGCACGGTGGCCATGGTGGGCACGACAAGCACGCGGGGCACGACCCGGAGATGTTCCGCCGCAAGTTCTGGCTGAGTCTCGCGCTGACCGTGCCAGTCGTGGTCACCAGTCACATGGTGATGGACTGGTTCGGCTACTCGCTGGACTTTCCCGGTATGTCCCTGGTCGGCCCGGTGCTCGGCTCGGTGGTGTTCTTCTACGGCGGCTGGCCGTTCCTGGTCGGCGGGGTACGCGAGGTCCGCGACCGCGCGCCCGGCATGATGCTGCTGATCTCGATGGCCATCACCGTTGCCTACCTGGCCTCGCTGGCCACCAGCATCGGCGCCTTCGACCTGGACTTCTGGTGGGAGCTGGCAGCGCTGGTGACGATCATGCTGCTCGGCCACTGGCAGGAGATGAAGGCGATCGGCCAGGCGCAGGGGGCGCTGTCCGCGCTGGCCGCGCTGCTGCCCGACGACGCGGAACGGGTCGCCGACGACGGGCAGGTCCAGCAGGTCACGGTGGCCGACCTGCGGGCCGGGGATCTGGTGCTGGTGCGCTCCGGTGCCCGGGTGCCCGCCGACGGGCGGATCACCGACGGCGAAGCGGAGATGGACGAGTCGATGATCACCGGAGAGTCCCGGCCGGTGCACCGACGCGTCGGTGACCCGGTGGTGGCCGGCACCGTCGCGACCGACTCGGCTGTCCGGGTACGGGTCGAGGCCGTCGGCGAGGACACCGCCCTGGCCGGCATCCAACGCCTCGTCGCACAGGCCCAGGCCTCGAGCGGCCGGGCCCAGATGCTCGCCGACCGGTTCGCCGCCCTGCTGTTCTACGTAGCGATGGCCGCCGCCGTGCTGACCTTCGCCGCCTGGTGGGCGTTCGGCAGCCTCGACGACTCCGTGGTACGGACGGTCACCGTACTGGTGATCGCCTGCCCGCACGCCCTGGGCCTGGCGATCCCCCTGGTGATCGCGTTGTCGACGGCCGTGGCGGCCAAGGCCGGGATCCTGGTCAAGAACCGGCTGGCCCTGGAACGGATGCGGACCGTGGACGCGGTGCTGTTCGACAAGACCGGCACCCTGACCCGGGGCGCGCACACCGTCACCGGGGTCGCGGCGGCACCTGGGCACACCGAGGACGACGTACTGCGGCTGGCCGCAGCGGTGGAAGCCGACAGCGAGCACCCACTGGCCCGGGCCATCGTGGCCGCCGCCACCGGACGCGGTCCGATGAGCGCCGCGACCGACTTCCGGTCGTTGACCGGCCGGGGCGTGCAGGCAAACGTGGATGGCACCCACTATGCCGTCGGCGGCCCAGCGCTGCTGGGTGAACTCGACGCCTCAGTCCCGCCGGAGCTGACCGCCACCAGCGAAGGCTGGTCGGAGCGTGGTGCCGCCGTACTGCATCTGCTGCGGCTCGACGGCGGCCGCGCCGAGGTGCTCGGTGCGATCGGGCTGGCCGACGAGGTCCGGCCCGAGGCCCGGCAGGCAATCGCCGAACTGCGCCGACAAGGCATCGACAAGATCATGATGATCACCGGTGACGCCCGGCCGGTCGCCGAGGCGGTCGCTGCCGATCTCGGCTTCCGGTCCGGCGTGGACGAGGTCTTCGCCGAGGTGCTGCCCGCCGACAAGGACAAGACGGTGGCGGATCTGCAGGCCCGAGGGCTGACCGTGGCGATGGTCGGCGACGGCGTCAACGACGCCCCGGCGCTGGCCCGTGCCGACGTCGGCATCGCGATCGGGGCCGGCACCGACGTCGCGATCGAGTCCGCCGGAGTCGTTCTCGCCTCGTCCGACCCGCGCGGGGTCACCGGGGTGATCCGGCTGTCGAAGGCCTCCTACCGCAAGATGCTGCAGAACCTGGGCTGGGCCGCCGGCTACAACGTCGTCGCGATTCCGCTCGCCGCCGGCGTGCTGGCCTGGGCCGGGCTGACGTTGAGCCCGGCGGTCGGGGCGATCCTGATGTCCGCGTCCACCATCGTGGTCGCCCTCAACGCGCAGTTGCTCCGCCGGGTGCAGCTCGCCCCGGACGAGGGGTAGCGGCGGGTGGCCGGGCCGGGTCGTCCGGTCCGGCCACCCGCGCGGGTGGCCGGGCCGCCGGTCAGGGCAGCGTCGCCAGGTGCGGCTTGACGGTACGGGCGAACCCGTTGCCGTTGGTCACGTCCCAGTTGATCGACCAGGTCATCGCACCCCGGATGCCGGGGTACGTGCGCGGCGGCCGGAAACTGCCGCAGCTGGTGCCCCGGGCCAGGCAGTCGAGTGCCTGGTTGACCATCGTCGGGGCGACGATCCCGCCGCCGGCCGCTCCCGGACCTGCCGGCAGGCCGAGAGCCACCTGGTCGGGCCGCAGGCCCGCTTCCAGTTGCAGGCAGGCCAGTGCGGTCATGAAGTTGACCGTGCCCTGGCTGTAGGCGAACGCCTGGTCGCAACCGAGCATCGACCCGGAGTTGTAGAACTGGGTGTGCACCACGGTCAGAATGTCGCGGATGTCCAGCGCCAGTTTGAAGTACGACACCGACGGTGACTGCATGTCGATGGTCTGCGGTGCCATCGTGATGATCAGCCCCGGCCCGGTCCGGCTGCGCAGCGCGCGCAGCGCCTGCGCCATGTAGGTCGGGTTGAGCCCGTTCTCCAGGTCGATGTCGACACCGTCGAAGCCGTAGTCCTGGATCAGCCGGTGCAGGCTGTCGGCGAGCGCCGTGGCGGACGCGGGATCGTTGACCGCGACCCGGCCGGTCTCCCCGCCGATCGAGATGATCACCTTCTTGCCGCGCTGGTGCAGGGTGGCGACGTCGGCCTTGAACTGTGCGTCGGTGTAGCCGCCGAGCGAGGCGGACAGACCCGGGTCGATGCCGAAGCTGACCGCGCCGGGGGTGCTGGTGGCCTCGGCGAAGGCGACCGCGATCAGGTCGTACTCGGCCGGCACGTCGCGTAGCCGCAGCTCGACGGCCGGGTTGTCGAAGTTGTGCCAGTACCCGGTGAGAAAGTGCTCCGGCAGCCCGTCGTCGGTCGGCGGCGGCGTGGTGGGAGGTGGTGCCGTCGTCGGGGGCGCAGTCGTGGGTGGCGCGGTAGTCGGTGGCGCGGTGGTGGGTGGGGCCGTGGTCGGCGGCGGCTGGCCGCCGCAGGGCGCACCGTTGAGGGTGCAGTTGGTCGGGCTGCCCGGCCCGCTGCCGAGGAATCCGAACGAGACCGACGCGCCCGGCACGAGGTGGCCGTTCCAGCTGCGGTTGGTGAAGGTGAACCGCTGCCCGGAGACGCTGAGCAGGGCGTCCCAGTAGGTGCCGACCGTGGTGCCGGCCGGCAGGTCGAAGGCGACGGTCCAGGCGGTGATGGCGGTGGCGCCGCCGTTGGCGACGGTGACCTTGCCTTCCCAGCCGCTGCCCCAGTCGGAGGTTTTCACGAAGGTCGCGGTGGGGCCGGCGGCCAGGGCCGGGCCGGCCGCCCAGATCACCCCTGCGGCAGCGAGGACCGCAGCCAGCACCGGGGCGGCTATCCGTACGGGTTTCATCGACATCCCTCCCTCGAAGCACCAGTGCGGCAATTATTAAGACTCTTAACAGTTTTGTAAACACCCTGGCAAGGGATGGAGGGCGGAGGCCGGTGGGCGGCGGCGGACAGGCCCGGTGCGCGGCGGCCGGTGGGCGCGTACTACTCGTCGGCGAGCTGCTCGCGGAGGATGTCCGCGTGCCCGCAGTGCTGGGCGAGCTCGCGCAGCACGTGCAGGTACACCCAGCGCAGCGGAAGCGGACCTCGCCGGTTGCCGTGCAGGATGTCGTCCAACTCCAGGGACGACGTCGCCCGGCGGGACGCTTCGCAGGCTTCGCGGTGGGCGCGTTGGACGCTGGCGATCGTGTCGTCGGCAGCGAGGACGAACGACTCGTCCGCCGTCGCGGGCAGCCCGAGCTCCGTACGCGGCCGGCACGTCACGGCCTCGTCGAACCAGACCTTCTCGACGAAGGTCGCGTGCTTCACCAGACCCAGCAGCGTGGTCCGGGAGGCGACCAACGATCGGCGGGCCTGCTCCTCGGTCAGCCCGTCCAGACAGCGGTTGAGTGCGCTGCGGTGCTCGTCGAGGAACGCCTCGAACTGAGCGCGCAGCGGTTGGGTGACGACCTGGTCGGCGAACGTCGGCGGGTAGGAAGGCATGCCCGAAGCATCCCAGCCGACCGGGAGTACGGGCGCGAGGCCGGCCCCGTGGCAGCGGGTGCCACGGGGCCGGCGGGGTTGGGTCAGCGGGCGGTGCCGCGGTAGCGCAGTTCGATGGGCGTGCCCGGGTACTCGACGGTGCCGGCGAAGTCGCGGTCCGCCCGGAAGGTGATGTTGGCGTCACCCTGCGGGCCGGTCCAGGTCAGGGTCGTGTCGGCCGGGATGGTCTGGTCGTCGACGATGACCCGGCGGTTGCTGATCATCGCGGTCAGGTCGGTGTCCGCGGTCCACGGCAGTGGGGAGAGCCGGTACTCGGTCGCGAAGACCGCTGCGTCGTCGCAGATCATCGGGGTGGACGCCGCGAGGGTGCCCCGGTAGCCGACGCCACCCTCACCCGGGAACCGGGCACTGCCGGTGAACGTACCGTCCGCACCGAAGGTGATGTCGGCATTGCCATTCGGGCCGGCCCAGGTCAGCCGCGTACCCGCCGGGACGGTCTCGCCGTCGATGATGGTTTTCCGGTTGTCCAGCAGCAGGTGCAGATCGGCGTCGCCGTGCCACGGATTGGAACTGCTACCCCAGTGAATCTCGGTGTCGAACACCGCCACGTCACAGACCGCCTTGCGGCTGCCCCGGTAGCCCACTCCGCCTTCACCTGGGAACCGGGCACTGCCGGTGAACATTCCGTTCTCGCCGAAGGTGATGTCGGCATTGCCATTCGGGCCGGCCCAGGTCAACTGCGTGCCTGCGGAAGCCGACTCGGCGTCCACGATGGTCCGCCGGTTCTTCACCATGATCGTCGTCTCGGCGTCGCCGTGCCACGGGTTGGAACTGCTGCCCCAGTGGATCTCAGCGGCGTAGGTCGCCGGCTCGTCGCAGGCCACCGGGGTGGACGCCGCGAGGGTGCCCCGGTAGCCGACGCCACCCTCACCCGGGAACCGGGCACTGCCGGTGAACGTACCGTCCGCACCGAAGGTGATGTCGGCATTGCCATTCGGGCCGGCCCAGGTCAGCCGCGTACCCGCCGGGACGGTCTCGCCGTCGACGATGGTTTTCCGGTTGTCCAGCAGCAGGTGCAGATCGGCGTCGCCGTGCCACGGATTGGAACTGCTACCCCAGTGGATCTCGGTGTCGAACACCGCCGCCATGCCGCAGCCGGGCAGCGGTGCGGCGTGCGCGGCGCCGGCGCCGAGGCCGGCGCCGAGCAGGCAGCCGGCGAACGACGCGGCCAGCAGCGCGGTGGCACGGCTCCGACGGTGGACGGCGCCTGCGGCCGAACGTCCGATGGCAGTCTTGGTCATGATTCTGTTCTCCTCGAAGATTGACGGTCTCTTCCGCTGTGTGGAATTAGCTCCAGCATGGATGCCTATCCGAGTCGAAACTCCGCGAAACCATAATGAATTTCTGAGGGAACCCTGAGCAAAAGATACGCGGAATTGACGGCACCCATCCAGGAATAACTATCTGTCAATTCGACGACTCCGTCGATGTCGCACTTACGACCCCGAGCGTCGGGCTGTTGACAGTTGGCGCGTCACGCCTATTTCGGTTGGGCCGACCTGTTTCTAGTTGAGACCACCGGCAGGCGCGTAGACGCCGGCGCGGGCCGCTGCCACCGCCGCTTCGGCGGCCCGGTCCGCCGCTGCCTCGTCGACCGGGTCTCCGCTGACGAGCAGCCGGTAGTAGAGCGGTGCCGAGACGGCGCGGATGACCTCGGCGGCGTCCGTGCCCTGAGGCAGTTCCGCCCGCCGTACGGCCTGCTCCACGCAGGGTGCCCACTCGGCGATGCGGACGGCGTAGAAGCGGTGCAGCGCCTCGGCGGCGCGAGGGTCGCAGGTCGCGGCGACGATGACCGCCCGGAAGAGGGCACCCTGCCGCGGATCGACCAGGGTGCGCTGCACGAGCCGGGCGTTGGCCCGCAGGTCCTCGATCAGCGATCCGGTGTCGGCCCGCGGCAGTGACTGCTCCGCCATGTCGGTCAGCAGGTCGGCGACGAGGCCGGCGACCGTGCCCCAGCGGCGGTAGACCGTTGTCTTGCCCACCTCGGCGCGGCGCGCCACGTCGGCGAGGTCGAGACGGTCGAAGCCGTGCTCGACGAGCGCGTCACCGGCAGCGCGGAGCACGGCGGCGCGGACCCGGGCGGTCCGCCCGCCGGGTCGGATCGCACCGACGGTCATAACGGGTCTCCAGTTTCCTTAGCGGCGACTGGCTGCTAATCTAGCGCACACTAACGGAACCACAGTTCCTTTAAAGGAGGACACCACCGTGGAGTACCGACGACTCGGAGCATCCGGGCTAACCGTGCCCGCCCTCAGCTTCGGAGCCGGCACCTTCGGCGGCTCCGGACCACTCTTCGGTGCCTGGGGCAACACGGACGCCCGCGAGGCACGACGCCTCGTGGACATCTGCCTCGACGCCGGAGTGACCATGTTCGACACCGCGGACGTGTACTCCGACGGGGCGTCCGAACAGGTGCTGGGGCAGGCGATCAAGGGCCGGCGCGACGCCGTGCTGATCTCGACCAAGAGTGGCCTGCCGACCGGCGACGGCCCGAACGACGCGGGAACCTCACACACGCGGCTCATCCGGTCGGTCGACGCGGCGCTGCGCCGGCTCGGCACCGACCACATCGACCTGTTCCAGCTGCACGCGTTCGACGCCGCGACACCCGTCGAAGAGGTCGTCGCGACCCTCGACGACCTGGTACGCGACGGGAAGATCCGCTATCTCGGCGTCTCCAACTTCGCCGGCTGGCAGCTGATGAAGTCCCTCGCCGCAGCCGACCGGGACCACCGCCGCCGGTACGTGGCACACCAGGTCTACTACTCACTCATCGGTCGGGACTACGAGTGGGAACTCCTGCCGCTGGGCCTCGACCAGGGCGTCGGAGCCGTGGTGTGGAGCCCACTCGGCTGGGGACGGCTCACCGGCCGGATCCGCCGCGACACACCACCACCGCCCACCAGCCGGCTGCACGCGACCGCCGCCTACGGTCCGCCGGTCGACGACGAGCACCTGTTCCGCGTCGTGGACGTGCTCGAGGAACTGTCCCGCGAGACCGGTCGGGCGGTGCCGCAGATCGCGGTCAACTGGCTGCTGCGACGGCCCACCGTGGCCACCGTCATCATCGGTGCCCGGGACGAGGCGCAGTTGAGGCAGAACATCGACGCCGTGGGATGGTCCCTGACGCCCGAACAGGTGACCCGGCTCGACGCCGTCAGCAGCCGTACCGCCCCCTACCCGTACTTCCCTTACCAGCGGCAGGAGGGCTTCGCCAGGCTGAACCCGTCGCCGCTCGCGCGCATCGCGGGCCAGGGGAGCCCGGCTCGCCCCACCGAAGCGGGTCGATCGGCCGGGCTCCCCGTCGAGGTCAGCGGCGGAAGTGGAACCAGTTGACGTTGACGAAGTCGTTCGGCTGTCCGCTGCTGAAGGTCAGGTAGACCGTCTGCCGGCCGGTCACCCCGGAGACGTTGCCGGGCACCGTCCGCCAGGACTGCCAGCCGCCGGTGTCACCGACGGCGAAGCTGCCGATCGGCGCGGCGGTCGGGCTGCCGATGCGGACCTGGACCAGGCCGCTGACCCCGGCACCGGCACCGGAGGCGACCCGGGCGACGAAGTCACGCGGCGGTGTCGAGCCGAAATCGACGTTGTCATAGCGGGCCCAGTCGCCGTTGGCCAGCCAGCCGATGTTCTGGCCGCCCTCGCTGCACGCCTCGGTCCCGACCCCGTTGTGGGCGTTGAACGACTCGGCCTGGATCGCGGCGTACGCGTTCACCCCACCGCCGGGCGGCGGCGTGGTCGGCGGCGGTGGCGTGGTGGGCGGCGGGTTCGACCCGCCGCGGGTGTAGACCGCCACGTAGTCGACCAGCATCGGTACGCCGGAGACGGTGTTCGCGGTCGGCGTGGTGGAGCCGGCGACCCCGTTCGGGAAGGCACCGCCCATCGCCACGTTGAGCAGGATGAAGTAGCCGGCGTGGGTGGTCATGTTGGACCAGTGCGGCTCGGGGATCTGCCCCTGGGTGACCGTGTGGTAGTGCTGTCCGTCGACGTACCAGCGCAGTTGCTGCGGGCTGGCGCTGGCGTCCCACTCGAAGCGGTAGGTGTGGAACGCCGACTGGCAGGAGGCGCCGGGGCAGGCCCGGGACCCGCCGATGCCGTTGAACTCGTCGCACGGTCCGCCCGGAGCGACGCCGCAGTGCAGTACGCCCCAGACGTTGTTCAGCCCGTTGACGTTCTCCATCACGTCGAACTCGCCGATCGCCGGCCAGTTCTGGTAGTTGCCCCGGTACGGCGAGCCGAGCGCCCAGAACGCCGGCCAGTAGCCGGAGGCGGCGGCCCCGGTCACGTTCGGCACCTGGATCCGGCCTTCGATCGCCATCACGCCACCGGACGGCGGCTTGAAGTTGCTGCGTACCGTCTCGATCCGGGCCGAGGTCCAGTTGCCGGCGCCGTCGCGGATCGGGGTGATCCGCAGGTTGCCGTTGCCGTCGTGCCGGACGTTGGCGGTGCTGTTGGTGTAGGTCTGGATCTCGCCGGTGCCCCACTGCGGCGGGCCGCCGGGGTAGCTGGTGCCGGTGTCGATGATCCAGTTGGCCGACGAGGGCAGGGTGTTTGCGGCGCCGGTGAAGTCGTCGCTCCAGACCAGGTCCCAGCCGCTGGGGGTGGGCGGGATCGCGGCGTTGGCGTGCGCGGTGACCGAGGTGACGACGGCGGTCGCGGTGAGCGCGGCTGCGGCGGCGACGATCCGGGTACGGATGCGGCGACGAGGGCGTCGCGGGGGTGAGTTCATCACTGGCCTCTCTGCTGGGGGTATGGGCCGGTCACGGCCTGCTGCTGGGGGGGTGGCCGGTCGCCGATTCTTGGTCCGGGTCAGGGCAGATGCCGTCGACCGGCTGAGAGCGTTCTCTCCGGTGCGGTTGTCGATCTTCGGTCTTGGGACATCAGGACTGATGGGGACGGTCGGGGACCGCTCAACAATCTGGGAGAGCGCTCTCAGGAGTTGTACGTCGGAAGGCCGGACTTGTCAACCGATGTCGATGTCGCAACCGGCGTGGAAACTGGCTCTGAACCGATCCGGCAGCCTCGGCGGGGGCGGCGACCGGACCACCGGCACCCTTGGAGACACCGTCCGGCCAGGCCGGACAGCTCGTAAAGTCAGGTAAATCCCTGCATAGCAGTGGATAAGGAGACAGGGTGCGCGGGTCGCATGGAGGAGTCCGGTGAACGGCTGGTTCGAGCAGACCATCGTCTCGACCGGCCGGTTGCCGCTGTTCTGTTTCTTCGTCGGCGTCGTCCTCGGCTTCGCGTTCATCCGCTTCTCGGTCCGGATGATCCGGGCCCAGGTGCGCTGGTGGCCAGGCAACGTCACCCGGGGCGACCTGCACATCCATCACGTCGTCTTCGGGGTGGTCTTCATGCTGGTCGCCGGGGTTGCCGGGCTGGCGATCCCGGTGGAGACGACCGGGTGGCGAGCGGTGGCGGCCGCGCTGTTCGGCGTCGGCGCCGCGCTGGTGCTCGACGAGTTCGCCCTGCTGCTGCATCTGAGCGACGTCTACTGGTCGGAGCGCGGCCGCACCTCGATCGACGCGGTCTTCGTGGCGGTCGCCGTTTCCGGGCTGCTGCTACTCGGCCTGCGACCGCTGGGGGCCAACGAATTCCTCACCGGCGAGACCGACCCGGCACAGTTCGCTGGCGCCGCGCTCATCGTGATCAACCTGGTGCTGGCAGCGATCACCCTGCTCAAGGGCAAGATCTGGACCGGGCTGCTGGGACTGTTCCTGCCGGTCCTGCTGATCGTCGGCGCGCTGCGGCTGGCCCGGCCGCACGCGCCCTGGGCACGCTGGTTCTACCGGGGCGAGAGCCGCTGGGCCGAGTGGCGGCGAGCCAGGTCCGCCGACCGCGAGCGCCGCTACCGGCAACCGATCATCCTGGCCAAGATCCGGGTCCAGGAGTTGATCGCCGGTCGGCACGACCTGCCGCTGCCCCGGCCACCCCGGCGCGAACGCTGAGCCGACCGCCCACCCGCAAACGTTGAACCGACCGCCCACCCGCGAACCCTGAGCCGACCGGCGCGGCCGGCGGCACCGCAAAGCCGTACCGCCGGGTCGCCCGAAGGCGCAGGATGGCCCGATGACCAGCAGTACTGTCGCCGCCGCGCCGGCCCGGCACCGGCCCGACGCGCTGACCGTCGGTGTGGAGGAGGAGTTCCTGCTCGTCGACCGCCGGTCGGGTGCCGCCGCACCGGCGGTCGCGGCGGTGCTCGCCGAGATCCCGCCGGAGCTGCGCGGGCAGGTGCAGCGGGAGTTCCAGACCAGCCAGATCGAAATCGGCAGTCCACCCGGCCTGGACCTACGGGCGCTGCGGCGTACTCTCGGGACGCTGCGCGCCGGGGTCGCCGACGCCGCCGAGCGGGCCGGTGTCCGGCTGATCGCCGTCGGCACCGCACCGGTCGCCGGACCGCAGCCCGACGTGGTCGACGACCCACGCTTCCACCGGATCGTCGAACGGTACGGGATGCTGCTGCCCGGCCCGGGCACCAACGGGCTGCACGTGCACGTCGCGGTCCCGGACCAGCAGGTCGGCGTACAGGTGCTCAACCACCTCCGCCCGTGGCTGCCGGTGCTGCAGGCGACGACCGCCAACTCGCCGTTCTTCCACGGCGTCGACACCGGGTACGCCAGTTGGCGGTCGGTGATGTGGCAGCGTTGGCCGGCGGTTGCCCCGGCCCCACGGTTACGCTCGTACGAGCACTACCGGTCGCTGGTCGACGACTTGACCACCGCCGGTCTCATCCTGGACGAAGGGATGCTCCACTGGTACGCCCGACTGTCGGCGCACTACCCCACCGTCGAGGTCCGCATCGGCGACGTCTGCCCGAGCCTGGACGACACGATCCTGCTCGCCGCGCTGGTCCGCGGTCTGGTCGGCACCGCGCTCACCGCGGTGGAACAGGACCGGCCACCGGTCGACGTGGAGCATCATGTGCTGGTCGCCGCCCACTGGCGGGCCGCGCACGACGGGCTGGAGGGGCAGGCCGTGGACCTGACCACCGGGGCACCCGCGCTGCGTCCCGGCTGGCATCTGCTGCGCCGGCTGGTCGACACCGTCCGCCCCGAGCTCGACCGGCACGGCGATGTCGCGCTGGTGAACTCGCTGCTGGGCCGGCTGCGGGCCCGGGGCACCGGGGCGGCCCGGCAGCGGGCCGTGCACGCCGGCAGCGGCGACCTGGGCGCCGTGGTGGACTATCTGGCCGCGCAGACCCGCAGCAGGTCGATCATCCCGGCACCGCCGCACGTGACCGATCCCCCTGCCGGGCCGACCGCCGGGCCGGCCGCCGATCCCCCCGCCGGACCGACCGCCGGACCGCTGACCTGGTCCGACCGGACCCGACTGGAGAAGATGTGAGATGGCGCAACGGATGGTGGTGATCGGTGGTGACGCGGCCGGCATGTCGGCCGCGTCTCAGGCCCGGCAACTGCGTGGCCCCGACGAGCTGAGCATCGTCGCGTTCGAGCGGGGCCGGTTCACCTCGTACTCGGCCTGCGGAATCCCGTACTGGATCTCCGGCCTGGTCGACGACCCGCAGGAGCTGATCGTCCGCGACCCGGAGACGTTCCGCCGCGACCACCACATCGACGTCCGCATCCGGCACGAGGTCACCCGGATCGACCTGGCCGCGCGGGAGGTGGTGGCCACGTCGTTCGGCGACGGCGGACGGGAGGTCCGCGAGCCGTTCGACACCCTGGTGTACGCCACCGGAGCGGCGCCGGCGCAGCCGCCGTGGGCGGGCAACGCCGCCGCCGGCGTGTTCGGGGTGCAGACCCTCGACGACGGCGCGGCGCTGCGGGACTGGCTCGACCAGGAACCGGCGCCGCGCCGGGCGGTGGTGGTCGGCGGCGGGTACATCGGGGTGGAGATGGCCGAGGCGTTGATCCGGCGCGGGCTGGCGGTGACCCTGGTGGAGCGCAGCCCGCAACCGATGTCCACCGTCGACCCGGACATGGGAGCGCTGGTCCGCTCGGCGCTGGTCGCGCTCGGCATCGACGTACGTACCGGCGTGTCAGTCACCGGCCTGCACGAACGCGACGGGCGGGTCTGCGAGGTGCTGACTGACGACGGCGCGGTGCCGGCCGACGTCGTGGTGCTGGGTCTGGGTGTACGGCCGAACACCGGGCTCGCCGAGCAGGCCGGCCTGCCGATCGGCGTCACCGGCGGCGTCCGTACCGATCTGCAGATGCGGGTGGTCGGGGTGCCCGACGTGTGGGCGGCCGGCGACTGCGTCGAGACCTTCCACCGGGTCAGCGGCCAGCCAGTGCACATCCCGCTGGGCACCCACGCCAACAAGCAGGGCCGGGTGGCCGGGATCAACATCGGCGGCAGCTACGCCACCTTCCCCGGGGTGATCGGCACCGCGATCACCAAGGTCTGTGACCTGGAGGTGGCCCGCACCGGACTGCTCGAACGCGAGGCGGCGAAAGCCGGGTACGCCTATGTGAGCGCCACCGTGGAGTCGAACAACCGGGCCGGCTACTTCCCCGGTGCCGCCCCGATGACGATAAAGCTGATCGCCGAGCAGCACACCGGGCAGCTGCTGGGTGGGCAGATCGTCGGCACCTCGGAGGCGGCGAAGCGGATCGACGTGCTGTCCGTCGCGGTGTGGAACCGGATGTCGGTGGCCGAGATGACCGCCCTCGACCTGGGCTACGCCCCGCCGTACTCGCCGGTCTGGGATCCGGTGCTGGTCGCCGCCCGGCGGGCCAACGACGCCGTCGCCGAGACCCCGTGAGCCGGCGCCCGCGCGGACCGGGCGGGTGGCGGTTGCCGTTGGGCGTGGCCGTTAGGCTTGGCGGGTGGACCCGGCGACCCATCCCAGCGGCGATCACCTGCGCGTCTCCGACGCCGAGCGGGAGCAGGTGGTGGAGCTGCTCGGCCAGGCGACCGCGGAAGGCCGGCTGACCCTCGACGAGTACGCCGACCGGGCCACCGAGGCGCATCAGGCCAAGACCCGGGGTGAGCTGGCCCGGCTCACCGCCGACCTGCCCACCGAGTCGTCGGGTGGGCTGCCGGCCGCCGCCGGGCCGGGTGCGCTGGCGGCGCGCGGTCCGGCGTACCCGGCGGTGCCGGGCAGCGGCGCGACGCCGCCCGCCCCGGCGGAGCGGATGGTGGCGATCTTCGGTGACGAGGTGCGCAAGGGACACTGGCTGGTGCCGGACCGGGTGGAGGCGCGGGCGGTCTTCGGCGACTGCAAGATCGAGTTGCAGGACGCCCAGATCCAGCATCAGGTGACCACTATCGAGGCGACTGCCATCTTCGGCTCGGTCACCGTGTACGTGCCGGAAGGGGTCGACGTCCGGATGACCGGCACGGCGGTGTTCGGTGACAAGAAGTCGAAGCTGACCGCACCGCCCCGGCCCGGTGCCCCGGTCATCCAGCTGGTCTGCAACGTGATCTTCGGCTCGGTCGTGGTGCGGCCGCCGAAGCGCAAATGGTGGTGACGACGGCGGCTCAGCCCGGTTGGCAGGTCGGGCACCAGTAGGTGTTCCGGGCGGCCAGCACCCCGGCGGCCACGGTGGCGCCGCAGCACAGGCAGGGTTGGCCGGCGCGCCGGTAGACGTACACCTCGCCGCCGTGCCGGTCGTTGCGCGGTGCCCGGCCCATCGCCTCCGGCAGGTGCTCGTCGCGTACGGTGTCGATCCGGCCCCGGCGCACCCCGATCCGCATCAGGGTGACCAGGTCGGCCCAGATCCGCTGCCACTGGTCGGCGGTCAGCCGCCGGCCCGGCATGGTCGGCGCGATCCCGGCCCGGAACAGCACCTCGGTGGCGTAGACCAGGCCGACCCCGGCGACGATCGTCTGGTCGAGCAGCAACGCGCCGAGCGGTCTGGCGCTGCGCCGGATCCGGCCGCCGGCAGTGTCCGGGTCGGCGTCGTCGCGCAGCGGATCGGCACCGAGCCGGTCGCGCAGGGCGTCGGCCTCCGCCTCGGTGAGCAGTTCGCAGGCGGCCGGTCCGCGCAGGTCCAGCCAGTGCTGTCGGGCGGCTGCGCCGGCTGTCGCTGCCGGCCCGCCGACCAGCCGCAGCCGGATCTGCCCGACCGGTGCCGGCGGCTGTCCCGGCCCGTCGGCGACGGTGCCGTAGAGGCCCAGGTGCACGTGCAGGATGCCGCCGCCCGGACCACCCTGGTAGTGGTGCAGCAGGTGTTTGCCGTACGCCTCGGTGGCGGCGAGGGTGGCGCCGGTGAGCCGGGCGGCGCCAGCGGTGAACCGACCCTGCGGGCTGGTCGCGACGACCTGTGCTCCGCCGAGTACGGCGTGGTGGTGGGCGGCCAGCCGGTGGATGGTGTGGCCTTCGGGCATGGCAGCAGAGCCTATCGGCCGCAGTCGGCTTGACCATGATCAGACCCAGCTGATTGTATGTTGGTCAACTGTTGATCACCTGACGATTACCTCGTCGCTTGTTCGGAGGTCCCGTGCCCACCCCCACCACCGTGCTGCCGATCCCGGTCACCGGCAACCGGAGCGTGAACGCCTATCTCCTGCTCGGCCGCCGACCGGTGGTCGTCGACGCCGGAATGCCCGGCAGCGCCGGAAAGATCCACACCGGTCTGATCCGCCACGGGGTGGACCCCTCCGAGGTGGCACTGATCGTGCTCACCCACGGGCACACCGACCACTTCGGCTCCGCCGCCCGACTGCACCAGCTGACCGGGGCACCGGTCGCCGGGCACGTCGCCGACCTGGCCCAGTACCGGGCCGGCGCGAGCCGGCGGCCGTATCTGCCGACCGGACCGACCGGGCGGCTGATCATGCGTACCGGGGTGCTCGACCGACCGGTCCGGCCGGTCGAACCCGACCTGTTGATCGACGGCGAACTGCGGCTCGACGACTACGGCGTGGCCGGCCGGATCGTGCCCACCCCGGGCCACACCGCCGGTTCGATCTCAGTGCTGACCGACGACGGCGACCTCGTCGCCGGAGACCTGGTCGCCAGCTCGATGCTGGGCCTGCTCGGCAGCCGGCCGGCCAACCCGCCGTTCCACGATGACCCGGTCGGCAACCTCGCCAGCCTGCGGCGGATGCTGGCCCTCGGCCCGGCGACGCTGCACGTCGGGCACGGCGGCCCGCTCGACCCGCGCCGGGTCGCCCGCTGGGCGGCAAGGGAGGAGAAGCGGCTCAGCCGGTTGGCCGGGCGCGGCCGACTAACCCGTCGTCGGGCCGGCGTCGGCACCGATCAGTAGCTTGCCGATCAGGCCGACCAACTGGTTCCGCTCGTCGGCGGTGAGGCGCTCGAAGAACCGGGTCTCGAGGGTCGCCGCGTCGGCCGAGATCGTCGCGAGGGCCGCCCGACCGGCCGGGCTGATGGTGACGATGTACGCCCGCCGGTTGGTCGGATTGCGCTGGCGGGTGACCAGACCGGCGCGTTCCAACGCGTCGACCGTACCGACCATCGTGGTCCGGTCGGTCCGTAGCCCGTCGCTGAGCTCCTGCTGGGAACGGGGACCGGTGGCGTCGAGCATGCCCAGCACCAGGAACTGGGTGAGGTTACGGCCGGTACGCGCGGCGGCGGCCTCACCGATGCGGGTCGCCGCAGCCCCGGCGCGGCAGAGACCGACGATGTGCCGTTGCCACAGCAGCTGACGGAAGTAGTCCGTGAGCTCCGGCGGATCGTCGGGACCGCGCGTTTTATGATCCGCTTCCGGTCCTGCTGGCCTCACCGTCACCGCTACACCCGCCCATGATCGGAACCTGACCGTCCGAGGGTATCGCCACCCGCTTGACCGTGACTGGTGTGGCGGACCGGACATCCGGGTACTGCAAGCCGACAACCGCCGGAGACCCGCGCAGCCGCAGTGCGGTCCGGCGTACCGATAAGGAGGTCTGTCATGGTCAGGATTCCCTCGCTGTCCCGGCGCACGGAGCCGACGCGGCCGGCGGACAACCCGCCACCGACCGGCGCTACCACCGCGACCGCGACCGGCACGGCCGACGCCGCAGAGGCCGACACGACCCGGGCCGACAGGACGCGGGCCGACACGACCCGGGCCGACACGACGCGAGCCGACACGACCCGGGGCGGCACGCGGGCCGGGGTCACCGACCCGGCCACCCGGCCGACACCGCCGGGACCGCGCCCCGAGCCGCCCACCCGGGAGGGCAGCGACCCCCGGCCGGCTCCCCCGCCGGCACCGGCCGGCCCCCGGCCCCGGGCCAGCCTGCTCGCCACCGTCAGCCTGATCACCGGGGTCACCGGCGCGCTGTTCGTGCTGTCCGGACCGCTGGCACCGTACGGCATCGCGATCGGGGTGATCGCCCTCGCCACCGGCCTCGGCGGGATCTCGGCGACGGCCCGCCGGCACATCGCCGGCCGGACCGAGGCGCTGATGGGCATCGTCCTCGCCCTCGGGACGATGATCATCGGCAGCCTGGCGCTGACCGGCGCGCTGAGCTGGTTGACCACCGAGACCGACATGGTGCAGCAGGTACGGCAGTGGCTTGACTCACAGTTTGTCGGAATCTTCTGACGGGCAATCGTGAGTCGGGACGGTGGTTCACCGCCCACAGGGCCCTGGCAGCGGTGGTTCACCGCAAGAGGGCCGACCGGACCGGTGATTCACCGGGCACCGCATCTTCGGGGGGCGACGGCGTGGTCGCCCCCCGAAAGCATGTGTACGCAACAAAACACATGTGGTACTCGGCAATGACGCAATGATTCGCCGCTACAAGCAACTCCTGACAATGGTTTCTGCGGGTCCCAGCCCTTAGCGTGGAGAACAAGCGCCAGCCCACGGCCACCGCCGAGGCGCGCCTTCGACCCCAGGAGCCAGTCGCATGACGATGCACGCCACCCACCGGCAGTACCTGATGTGCCGGCCGACGTACTTCGCCGTGGAATACGCGATCAACCCGTGGATGGACCCGGCCCGCCCCGTCGACCGGGAGCTGGCGATCGCGCAATGGGACCAGCTGCGCCGGACGTACCTGGAACTGGGCCACACGGTCGACGAGATCGAGCCGCTGCCCGGCCTGCCCGACATGGTGTTCGCCGCCAACGGCGCCACCGTCATCGACGGCCGGGCGCTGGCCGTGCAGTTCCGCGAGCCGCAGCGGGCCGACGAGGCGCCCGCCTACCGCGACTGGCTGGAGCAGGCCGGCTTCCCGGTGCACGAGGCCAAACACGTCAACGAAGGCGAAGGCGATTTCCTGGTGGTCGGCGACTACCTGCTGGCCGGCACCGGGTTCCGCACCTCGCACGCCGCGCACGCCCACGCCCAGGAGGTGTTCGGCCGCCCGGTGGTCACCCTGCAACTGGTCGACCCGTGCTTCTACCACCTCGACACCGCGCTCGCCGTGATCGACGAGCGGACCATCGCGTACCTGCCGGAGGCGTTCTCCCCCGGCAGCCAGGCGGTACTGCGCCGGCTGTTCCCGGACGCCGTCACGGCCAGCCTGGCCGACGCCGCCGCGTTCGGCCTCAACGCGGTCAGCGACGGCCGGCACGTCGTGCTGCCGGTGCAGGCCGACGGGCTGGCGGCGGCGCTGCGCGAACGCGGCTATCACCCGATCGGGGTCGACCTGTCCGAGCTGCGCAAGGCCGGCGGCGGCCCGAAATGCTGCACCCTGGAGCTGAGGGGGTCGAGCCGATGATCGTCGACGGGATGCTGCGGACACCGAGGGCGGTACGGGACGCGGAACGCTGGACCGCGCACAACTACCACCCGCTACCGGTGGTGATCAGCGAGGCCGCCGGCGCCTGGGTCACCGACGTCGACGGCCGACGCTACCTGGACTGCCTGGCCGGCTACTCGGCGCTCAACTTCGGCCACCGGCATCCGACATTGACCGCCGCCGCGCACGCCCAGCTGGACCGGCTCACCCTGACCAGCCGGGCGTTCACCCACGACCGGTTCGCCGACTTCTGCCGCGAGCTGGCCGAGCTGTGCGGCAAGGACATGGTGCTGCCGATGAACACCGGCGCCGAGGCGGTGGAGACCGCGATCAAGGTCGCCCGCAAGTGGGGCTACCAGGTCAAGGGCGTACCGGACGGTCAGGCGACCATCGTCGTGGCCGACGGCAACTTCCACGGCCGGACCACGACGATCGTCAGCTTCTCCACCGACGCCGAGGCCCGCGACGGCTTCGGGCCGTACACCCCGGGGTTTCGGATCGTGCCGTACGGCGACCTCGCCGCGCTGGCCGACGCGATCGACGAGACCTGCGTCGCGGTGCTGCTGGAGCCGATCCAGGGCGAGCAGGGCGTGGTGGTGCCGCCGGACGGCTACCTGACCGGGGTACGGGACCTGTGCACCCGCAACGACGTGCTGCTGCTCGCCGACGAGATCCAGTCTGGCCTGGGCCGCACCGGGGCGACGTTCGCCTGCGACCACGAGGGCGTGGTGCCGGACATGTACATCCTGGGCAAGGCGCTCGGCGGCGGCATCGTGCCGGTGTCGGCGGTGGTGGCCGACCGACCGGTGCTCGGGGTGCTGCGCCCCGGCGAGCACGGCTCGACGTTCGGCGGCAACGCCCTCGCCTGCGCGGTCGCCACCGAGGTGGTCCGGCTGCTGGCCACCGGCGAGTACCAGCGGCGCTCGGCGGAGCTGGGGGCCCGGCTGCACGCCGGGCTCGACGCGCTGCGCGACGACGGCCGACTGCTCGCCGTCCGCGGTCGCGGGCTGTGGGCCGGGCTGGACCTGGACCCACGGCGGACGACCGGTCGGCAGGCCTGCGAACGGCTCGCCGATCGGGGCGTACTGGCCAAGGACACCCACGGTGCGACGATCCGGCTGGCCCCGCCGCTGGTCGTCGAAGCGTCCGACGTGGACTTCGCCATCGAACAGCTTTCCCACGTGCTGCGCTGAGCACACCGGCCGGCCGGGGGGCGATGCGCCGCCCGGCCGGAAGCCGGTCGTCCAGCGGCACGGTCAGGGTCGGGGTCAAATTCCGGGTCAGTCAGTGGAACACGATGGCCCGGCCGCAGGAGATGCTCGCCCGGCACGCCTCGTGCAGGGTGAGCCACGCCTGCGTCTCGGCGGAAAAGTCGGTGCCGTCGGGCACCGCGAACAGCCGGGCCGCCTCGGTGTCCGGCAGGTCCCCAGCCGGGTCCAGCCGGACGCCGATCGCCGGGGCGCAGCGCCGCAGCTCGGCGAGCAGACCCTGACCCGACCCGACGATGCCGCCGCCGGCCACCCCGGCCTCGGCCGGCAGGAACACCGGGTCGCCGAGATCGGCCGGCACGTAGTAGCCGGCGGTGTCGGAGTGGCACAGCAGGTGCGACTCCAGCATCGACGCCTGATCGTCGATCAGCTCCCGGTCCGCGATCAGCCCACTCGCGTCGGTGATCGGGGTGACCGGCCGGCCCAGATCCACCAGGGCCAGCACCCGGCGCAGCTGGTGCAGCCAGCTGGTCGGCAGGCTACGCAGGTGCGGCCGGGTCGACGGCACCGCCGCGACGTACTGCTCCTGCCAGCTGACGCCCTCGGCGGCCAGCGCGGCGCTCAACTGGTCGAGGGCGGCGCGGCTACGCGCCGCCCCCTCGTCGTCAATGCCGGACAGTGCCGTGGTGATCCCGACCGTTACCGCAAGACTCATGCGGGGCAGGGTAGCCGGGTTGCCCGACAGGTCGGTCAGGCCAGCGGGTGGCCAGTACGCCGCCGGGTCAGCAGGTGGCCAGCATGCCGGACAGGGCGGACTTCTCCGCGCTGTCCACTGTCATGTCGTAGTACCACTTCACCTGGATCCAGGCCCGGGCGTAGGTGCAACGGAACGAGACGAGCGGCGGCTGCCAGTCGGCCGGGTCCTTGTCGCCCTTGGCCTGGTTGACGTTGTCGGTGACCGCCCACAGCTCCGGCCCGCCGAGGTCGTTGGCGTACGTCTGACGCCGGGCGGTGGACCAGGCCCAGGCACCGGAACGCCACGCCTCGGCGAGCGGCACCATGTGGTCGATGTCGACGTCCGACGCCTGCGTCCAGGTGGCCCCGTCGAACGGGCTGTACCAGGACCCGGAGGTCGGGTAGCAACTGCTGTTGACCACGACGTTGCTGCCGTCGCGCTTGAGCACCTGCTCCCGGGTGTTGCAGCTGCCGGTGATGGTGATCCAGTGCGGGAACAACGACCGGCTGTAGCTCGACTGGTGCGACTCGGCGGCCACGGTCAGCGAGTTCAGCCGGCTGAGCGCCGTGCTGTACGACGGGATGTTGGGCGGCGTGGCCTGGGCGGGGACAGCGGTCAGGGTGAGCGAGACGATGACCGCGATCGTCGCGGCCACGGCGGCGCTGACGGCACGACGGACACCGATGGTGGGGCGGACGCTGGCTGGGGGACGGGCGCTGACGGTGCGGCGGGCCATGGGAGCTCCTGGCGTCGCTGCCCACCGCGGCCGGGTCGGGTGCTCCGGCCTGGGGGTACGGCGGGCAGGTCGACACCGGGAATCTAAGCTTCTCAATTACCTTGATCAAGACAGGTCGATGAATACGGCGTTAAGTCCAGCGCTCCAACCGGGTGGCTCTATCGTTGTCGCCGTGCCGAACACCGACACCGCCTCCCCGTCGCCGACCAGACCCCGGCTGCACGTTGGCTGTGCTATGTGGACGCACAAGTCCTGGCAGGGGCGACTGATCGCGCACCCGTTGCCGCCGGCCGAACGGCTACGCCACTACGCCGCCTGGTGCACCGCCGTCGAAGGCAACACCACCTTCTACGCCACCCCGACCCGGGAGACCGCCGCCACCTGGGCGGCGCAGACCGACCCCGACTTTCGCTTCGTGCTCAAACTGCCGAAGACCGTCACCCACGAACACCGGCTCACCGACGCCGACGAGCCGTTGAACGCCTTCCTCGACGCGATAGCACCCCTCGGACCGCGTACCCATGCGATCTGGGCCCAACTGCCGGGGTCGTTCGGCCCCGACGACGTGCCCGCCCTGGCCCGCTTCCTGCGCCGACTCCCCCGCGATCACCGGTACGCCGTCGAGGTCCGCCACCCGGCGTTCTTCACCGACCCGGCCGCGACCCGGCTACTCGAAGGGGTACTGAGCGACGTCGACGCCGAGTGGGTTCCGTTCGACACCACGACGTTCTTCGCCGCCGAGCCGACCAGCGACGCCGAACGCGACGCGTGGATCAAGAAGCCCCGCGCCCCGCTGCGCACCCGGGCACTGACCGACCGGCCGATCGTGCGCTACCTCGGCCGCGACGACGTCGAGCAGACCGTCGCCGGCTGGCGGCACTGGGTCGAGGCATCGGTGTCCTGGCTGCGGCAGGGCCGCTCGCCCACGGTGTTCATCCACACCCCGGACAACGCCGACGCGCCGACCCTGGCCCGCCGCTTCCATGACGAGGTACGGGCCGCACTGCCGCAACTCGACCCGTTGCCCGAGCCGATCCCGGCACAGCCGCTGACCCTGTTCTGACCTGCGTCGTTCGGACCACATCGGTTGACCCGCACGCCGGACCGGACGCCAACTACTCGGTGGCGCACGGAGCCGGCAGCAAAATGTCCCGCGCCGACGCCCTGCGCCGTGGCCGGGGCCAGCGGTGACGACCGCGTCCCTGCTGCTGTCCGCCGGGCGTGGTCCACAGGAATGCTCCTGGGCGGTGGCCCAACTGCTGTGCCGGCTGGAAGCCGACGCCGCCGCCCAGCGGCTGACCACCCGCCGGGCCCGGACCGTCGGCGGCGACCGGCCGGGCACCTACCGGTCGGCGCTGGTCCGCATCGGCGGTAGTGGAACCGAGGAGTTCGCCACCTCCTGGACTGGCACCCTGTGCTGGCAGGCACCGAGCCCTTACCGGACCGGGCATGGCCGGAAGAACTGGTACGTCACCGCCCAGCCGTGCCAGGCCAGCCCGACCCCGACCGTGTTCCGGGAAGCGGACGTCGATATCGTCGCCTGCCGCACCGGCGGGCCCGGTGGCCAGCACCGCAACAAAGCCAGCACGGCGGTGCGGGCCACCCACCGGCCGTCCGGGCTGGTGGTCGTGGTCGACACGGAACGGCGATCGCAACTGAACCGTCGCATCGCCTTGCGGCTGCTCCGCGACCGGCTCGAACACGGTGACCTGGTGGCGTCGCAAGCGATGGAGACCGATCGCTGGCGGATGCACGACGCACTGGTGAGAGGCAATCCCGTCCGAATCGAGCGCCCGCGCCGCACCTGACCGCCGGTGGCCGATGATGGGCCGATGCCTGTGGTAGAAGCAGCGGTCACCGTCCCCGTACCGCCGGATCTCGCCTTCGCGGTGTCCCAGACCACCACGCCGGTCCGGCACCGTTGGGACCCGTTCATCCGGGCACAGCACTTCGTCAACGGTGCCACCCGCCCCGGCAAGGGCGTCCGCACCTTCACCCGGTCCCGGCACGGCCTGACGATGATCAGCGAGTACGTCTCGTACGCTCCGCCGACCAACGTCGGCATGAAGATGGTCCGTGGGCCGTGGTTCTTCGAGATGTTCGCCGGCGGCTGGCGGTTCGCCCCGGCCTCCGAGCCCGGTCACACGGTGGCGACCTGGCGGTACAGCTTCCGCTGCCGGCCGGCGCCGCTGCGCCCGATCGCCGACCGGGTCGGGGTGTGGCTGCTGGGCCGCGACATCCGCCGCCGCATCGCCGGCTACGCGGCCGGTTGCGCCGATCCGGAGGTTGTCGCCGCCGCCCGCCGGTCACTGTCCGACTGATCCCGGTCGATTCTCAGCGCCTCGGGGCCCGACGCAGCGTGAGGGCCGGACCCCGGGGTACGGGGTCCGGCCCTCACGCTGGGCTTCCGGGTGTCTCGGGTCAGCTGTTCCAGTGCTGGGCGACGAGTTCGGCGGCCTGGGTCTCCCACTGCGCGTAGTGGTCCGGGTACGCCGACACCTGCACGGTCTGGGCGGCCTGGGTCAGTGGCATGTCCTGCCAGCCGTCGACGGCTTTGAGCCCGTTGAGGAACGCGGTGGTGGAGTACTCGACGTCGGTGATCTGCTCGACGGTGCCCCAGCCGGAGGAGGGGCGCTGCTGGAACAGGCCCTGCGAGTCGTGGTCGTTGCGGTCACCGAGGTGGCCGAGGTTCTCCAGCTTGGACTCCTGCAGGGCGGTGGCGATGGCGACCACGGCGGCCCGCTCGTCCATGCCGGCCTTCTTCGTCGCGGCGATGATGCCCTTGACGTTGTCGGTCTGCTCGCTGGACAGGTCGATTCGGGACTGCTCGCCCTGCACGCCGTGCGGGGTCAGCTTGTCGGTGTCGACGCTGTCGCTGCTGGCGGCGGCCACGGGTGCGGCGAGGGCGGTGGGGGCGTGGTCGGCGGCCAGGGCGGGGGCGGCGATTGCGCCGCCGGCCAGGGTCAGCCCGGCGATGCCGAGGGCGGTGGTCCGCAGGCTGGTACGCAGGGTGCGGGTGATGATCGTGGTCATGGGGGGTCCACCTTCCGTTTTCCGAGGGGGCGCAGCCGTCACGGGCGGGCGGGTGCGCGGTAAACGGTCATCCGGGTGGTACGGGATCTCAGACGCGGTACGGGTCGTCTGTGGTGCGGGGTGCGGGGTGCGGCGCGGTACCGGGTCGGTCATCGGCTCGCGGCGGCTCCGGCACGCCCCAGGGGGTGGGGCGCGGGTGCGCTGCTGCGCGCCGTGACCATGTACAACCACGCCGACCCGCCGACGATTCCCGACCGGGCCCACCGACCCGATCCACTGACCGGGCCGGCACGGAGCCTGACTGCCGCCTGGCGGCTGCGGGCCGGAGTGCGTGGCGCGACCATGCACAACGACCCCGCCCACCGGATCATTCCATGCCCGGCCTGAGCCTCAGCCGGGCTGAGCCTCAGGAACCGCGCACGTTCGGCGCGCAGCGTCACCTTTGGCACCCAAAGGCAGCCTGAACGCTTCAAGCCCCACTGGCGACGTGGCGGAAGACCGGGCCGCACCAGAGCCCTCGTACAGCCCGCTGAGGGCTGGTTGGCCTAGGCGCGAACCTGATGCCACAGGTGCATCAAGATGCACCTGCGGCA
The DNA here is from genome assembly GCF_029626105.1 of Solwaraspora sp. WMMD792. Lineage (NCBI taxonomy): Bacteria > Bacillati > Actinomycetota > Actinomycetes > Micromonosporales > Micromonosporaceae > Solwaraspora > Solwaraspora sp. WMMD792. The sequence continues at coordinate 365,514 of NZ_JARUBH010000009.1, read as the reverse complement.
TCAGGATGTACCGCAGCACATCATGGTTCAAAATGGGTCAAGCCCACGGGTCGAAGGGGATACCTGCCGGCTTCGACCTGTTCAGTAGGTTACGGAACCGGTCGTCCTGATCGGTGATCTTGATGCTGGCGGAGCCGAAGTCGGCGGTCATCAACCGGTCCCGCAGCGCCGTGCTGGGCCAGCCGCTCCAGTCGACGACCGGCGGAAACCGCCAGGTGCCGTAGTGGTTCTCCGGCGGGTCGTCGTTGCTGTCCGCCGGCCGGAAGTTGTGCGAGCCGAAGGCGCCTTCCTTGTGGTAGACGACCTTTGGATGCGTGCCGTCGAACCGCACCGAGGATCGCGGATAGGTCTGCACCTCGCCGTGCACCGTCCGGGACACGTAGTCGACCCGGTCCGACGCTTGGTTCACCCAGGAGACGACGTGCTCCCAGTCGTGCCGGTGACCGCAGCAGCCCGGCAGGACCTGGTCCTTCTCGAATTGACGTCCTCCTCTTCCTGAAGGAAGAGGATTCCGGTCTGCTACACCCCCGAAGGGGTGAACTCCCGATGGGTTACCGCTTCTCGGCGCGGTGCCGGCACGGGTGCCGGTCTTACCTGCGCTCCACGGTCGTTGAAGTCCGCCCGTCCGGCGGCCTTGATGTTGCGTGCGGCGTTGACGTCCCGGTCGTGAACGGCCCCGCAGGGACAGGACCACGACCTGACGTCGAGCGCCATCTTGTCGTTGACCCGGCCACACACCGAGCACATCCGGGTCGACGGTAACCAACGGTCCACCCGGCCGAACGTGCGCCCGTACCGGGCGGCCTTGTACTCCAACATGGTCGTGAACTGCGCCCAGCCGGCGTCGTACACCGACTTGGCCAGCCTTGTACGACCCAACCCGGCAACAGCGAGGTCCTCGACGTACACCGCTTGGTTGTCGCGGATCAACGTCGTGGACAGCTTGTGTTGCCAGTCCCGGCGGGTGTCGGCCACCCGGGAGTGCGCCCGAGCAACCCTGACGACGGCCTTCCTGCGCCGGTTCGACCCCTTCTGCTTGCGCGACAGTGCCTGCTGCAGGCGCTTCAACTTGCGGGCAGCTCGCCGCAGAAACCTGGGTGCGGTGACCTTCGCACCGTCCGACATGACGGCGAAGTGCGTCAGGCCCAGGTCGATCCCGATCTCGGAGTCGACCGGCGGCAGCGCCTCGTCCCCGGGCGTGGTCACCACGAAGGAGGCGAAGTACCGTCCGGCCGTGTCCCTGACCACCGTCACCGACGACGGCTCGGACGGCAACGACCGCGACCAGCGCACCTCCAGGTCACCTATCTTCGGCAACCGCAGGCGACCGTTGTCGCAGACCTTGAACCTGCTGTTCTTCGTGAACCGGATCGCCTGCCGCTTGTCTTTGCGGGACCGGAAGCGGGGCCGGGCCACCTTGCGGCCCTTGCGCCTGCCGGTGACCGAGGCAAAGAAGTTGCGGTACGCGGTGTTTAGATCCGCGAGAGCCTGCTGAAGCACGACCGACGACACCTCGCCCAGCCACGCCCGTTCCGGCGTCGCCTTGGCCCGTGTGATGACCCGCTTCGACAGGTCGGCGTCCGAAACGTACGGCAAGCCCTGCTCGTATGCCTGCTGACGCAGCCTGAGCCCGTCGTTGAACACCACCCTCGCGCAGCCGAGCGCCCGGGACAACGCCGCCTGCTCCCCCGGGGTGGGATAGAGACGAAAGTTGTACCGAAGCTGCATGTACACAGTTTACACCCGGTACCCTCGCCGAATGGACGAGCCGCAGACCATCGGTGCCCGCGACGCCCGACCCGAACTCGGGAAACTGGTCGACGCCGCCCACTACGCAGGCCAGCACACGATCATCACCAAGTCCGGGGAGCCGCGCGCCGTGCTGGTGCCCTACGAGTGGTGGAACCAGCGGCAGAACCGGCCGGGTTAGGGCACTGCCCGGGCCATGGCGGCCCTCCCAGCACGGTCCTTCACCCCCGGCCTGAAGGCCGGAGCACTAGCCCGCATTCCGGTAGCTCGCGTACACGATGGCGCACCAGCCGTTGTTGCACTTCGACCTGGCGTACGTCTGGGTCCGGTCGAGATCCGACTGGTCGCGGCAGTTGCCGTTGACCGCCCCGGTGGTGTTCAGTCCGCCGTTGAGGGTGCGGTCGGGGGCGATCGCCGCGACCGGGTAGCACCCGTCGCCGTCGTAGTCGTAGGCCGGCGCGAACGTCAGCTCGTAGCCGCCGGCGGACTGGGGCAGGTTGGGCAGGTTCGCGGCCCGCGCGGCCGTGGCGGGAGCGACGACCAGCGCGGTGGATAGCGCTGCGGCGGCGATCCAGGTCCGGCTGCGGATCGCCGTACGGTTCAGGCTGGCGGAATGGTGCAAGGCGGCCTCCCTGGATGACCGAAGTGACCAGCGTATTGTGGTCGACGTCGATATCCAAGGAGTTGACTACCGGTGGCCGTACGGTGCACAGCCGAGCGGCGGATCAGAGCCCGTGCGGCAGGGCCCGGTCGGTGTGGCCAAGGCTGAAGTCGGGCGCGATGCGGTCCCGTACCAGTCTTTTCAGCTCGGGGATTCCCGGGAAGCCGCTCTCCCCGCGCGACCAGATCGTCTCACCGTCCAGCCGGACCTCGAACACCCCGCCGGTGCCCGGCACGAGCGCCACCTCACCGAGCCGCAGCGCGAATGTGGTGAGCAGCTCCTGAGCTGTCCACGCGGCGCGCAGCATCCAACGGCACTGCGTGCAGTACTCGATCTCCAACCGTGGCTGTTTGGTAGTGGTCACCAACCGAGTATGCCTGCGCCGGACACCGGGTCGACAAGGTCGGTGCCGGGCATGTCCGGCAGGGCACCGTCGGGCGGGCCACCGTACCGGCAAATGCCCTTGCTGGTCTGGCAAACTGGGCGGCATGGACGACGACCTCGACCATGCTCTCGACTCGGTCGGCCCCCGGCTGCGGGCGCTGCGCAAACAGCGCGAGACGACCCTCGCCGAGCTGTCGGCCGCCACCGGCATCTCGGTGAGCACCCTGTCCCGGCTGGAATCCGGCACCCGCCGGCCCACCCTGGAGCTGCTGCTGCCCCTCGCCCGCGCCCACGGTGTCAGCCTGGACGAGCTGGTCGACGCGCCACCGACCGGCGACCCGCGCATCCACCTGCGGCCGGTCACCCGGCACGGGATGACCGTCCTTCCGCTCACCCAGCGGGCGGGCGGCATCCAGGCGTACAAGCTGATCATCCCGGCACGCAGCCCGCGCCGCGAGCCTGAGCTGAAGACCCACGAAGGCTACGAATGGCTGTACGTCCTCGACGGGCGGCTGCGTGTCCTGCTCGGTGAGCACGATCTGATCCTCTCCCCCGGCGAGGCGGCGGAGTTCGACACCCGGGTGCCGCACTGGTTCGGCGCGGTCGGTGACGAGCCGGTCGAGTTCCTCAGCCTCTTCGGCCAACAGGGCGAACGCGCCCACCTGCGCGCCCGCCCCCGGGAGCGAGCGCGGGAGCGGACCGGGGAGCGGGCCAGGAATGGTGGTAGGCCCTGAACCGCGTACGCATCTGGGCCGCGCTCGGTTTCGTCTGCGTCGCCGTCGGTCTGTCGACCGCGATGGCCTCGCCGTACCTGACCCTGTTCCTCGACGACGCGGTCCGGGCCAGCGCCGGACAGATCGCGTTGTGCCTGGTCGCCGCCCCGGTCTCGGCGGTGGTGATCGCCACCGTGGTCGGACGGCTGTCCGACCGGCTGCCGAGCCGCCGGTGGCTGCTGGTCGCCGCCGCATCGGCCGGGTGTTTATCCAGCGCGCTCACCTCGGTCGTACGGGACTTCCCGGTCTTTCTGCTCATCACGGTCACATTGACCGCGTCGGCGCAGGTGATGGTCCCGCAGATGTTCGCCTACGCCCGGGAGGCGCTGGCCGGGTCCGCGCGAATCGCGATGGCGATGAGCACCTTCCGTACGCTGTTCTCCATCGCCTGGGTCGCCGGCCCGCCGCTGGCGTCGCTGCTGCTCACCACCGGCGGGTTCCGGCTCACCTACGCCGCGTCCGCCGTGGTGTACGCCGTCGCCGCCGGCGTCGTCCTGCTCGCCTTCCGGCACCGTCGTCGCCCGGACGTCGGTGAGCTGCGGGACACCCAGCGGTACGGGGCGGACGCCCCCCGCCGGACCATCTGGTTGAGCGTCGCCGCGTTCGTGCTGACCTGGTCCGCCAGCAACCTCGCCATCCAGGCCCTGCCGCTGCACGTCACCCGGGAGCTTGGGTCCGGTGTCGGGACCGCGGGTCTGCTACTTGGCCTGTGTGCCGGGCTGGAGATCCCGCTGATTCTCGGCTTCGGCTGGCTGTCCACCCGGCTCCCGGTGCACCGGCTGCTGCTCGTCGGCGCCGGCTGCGGGGCGGCGTACATGACGGTGGTCGCGGTCTCGCACCAGGTGTGGCCGCTGCTGGTCGCGCAGCTGCTCAACGCGGCGTCGATCGCCGCGCTCGGCGGCCTCGGCATCACCTACATGCAGGACATGCTGCCCCGGCACCAGGGGCGGGCTTCCACCCTCTACTCGAACGCCATCCCCACCGGCGCACTGCTCGCCGGCCCGGTCCTCGGCGCCGCCCAGCACGCCGGCTACCGGATGCCGTACGCGGTCGGCGCCCTGCTCTACGTGGGAACGCTCGGCCTGCTACTACTCGCCCGCCGCCGACCCGACCCGGCAGTACCCGTCACCCAGTGAGACGTCAGCTCGGGTACGACGTCAGCTCGCGTACGACGTCAGCTCGCGTACGCGCTGAGCAGTTGCAGCCGTTCGGCGTCGGCGCTGCCCGGCGCGGCGGTGTAGACGATCAGGATCGGGCCGGTGCGCCCCGGCGGGGTGTAGGCGTCCCAGTCCAGCCGCAGCTCACCGACCTGTGGATGCGGGAACGTCTTGCTGCCGCTGACCGATTCGCGTACGTCGTGGCGGGCCCAGAGCCGGCGGAACTCCTCGCTGCGGATGCTGAGCGTGCCGACGATCTCCCGGGCGCGCGGGTGCTCCGGGTCGGCGGCGACCGCCGCCCGCAGGAAGCCCAGGTAGTCCAGCACCGTCTCCTCCCAGCCGGGGCAGCGGCCGTGCGCCTCGGCATGCTCGAACATGTCGATCAGCGCGTTGGTCGGCCCGATACCCGGGTAGAGGGCGGCGGCCATGGCGTTCCAGGCCAGCAGGTCCAGATGCCGGCTGACCACCACGGCCGGGGTGTGCAGGCTGTGCAGCAGCCGGTGGGTGCTCTCCGGGACGGTTTCCCTGGTACGCCGTCGTGGTTTCGGGGGCTGCTGCGCCCGGCGGGCCAGCGCCCGCAGGTGGCGGGTCTCCTCGGCGTTGAGCGCCAGGGCGCGGGCGATGCCGGTCAGCACGTCGTCGGACGGGCGAACGTCGCGGCCCTGCTCCAGCCGCTGGTAGTAGTCGGTGCTCACCCCGGCGAGCAGCGCCAGCTCCTCGCGGCGCAGCCCGGCGACCCGCCGACGCGGGCCGGGTGCCAGTCCGATCTCCTCCGGCCGCAGCCGGGACCGCCGCTGACGCAGGAAGTCGGCCAGCTCGCGGGCGTAGACCGTGCTCGTCACACCATCGAGTGTGCCGGTCGACGCACCCCGCAGGGTAGGTCCCGTGGTCCCAGGTTCGCCAGGTCTCTCCAGCAGCCCGTCCGGCTACCTAGCGTCGGCGGTCATGCAGGACATACGGAACTGGACTGAAGAGCAGATCCCCGACCAGCACGGCCGGCGCGCGGTGGTGACCGGGGCGAACTCCGGCGTGGGGCGGGTCACCGCGCTGGAGCTGGCCCGGCACAGGGCCGCCGTCGTGCTGGCGGTACGCAACGTGGCGGCCGGCGAGGAGGCAGCCGCCGCGATCCGGCGCGAGGTGCCGGGCGCCGACGTCGAGGTACGCCGGCTGGATCTGGCGTCACTCGCCTCGATCCGGGCCTTCGCCACCGACTTCACCGGCAACCTCGACCTGCTGGTCAACAACGCCGGGCTGGTGTTGACCGGCCCGCGACCGCCGCTGACCGTGGACGGGTTCGACCTGCAGGTGGGCACCAACGCGCTCGGGCCGTACGCGCTGACCGGCCTGCTGCTGGACCGGCTGGTCGCCGGCAAGGAGCCCCGGGTGGTCACCGTGTCATCGATTGTTCACAAATGGCGCAATCTCGACCTGAATGACCTGATGTTGGAGCGTTCCTACAACGGAAACCGGGCGTACGCGTTGTCGAAGCTGGTCGGCACGATCCTCGGCCTGGAGCTGGACCGCCGGCTGCGTACCACCGGGTCGCCGGTGGTCAGCGTGCTGGCCCATCCCGGCATGACCCGTACCAACCTGACCCCGCGCGCTATGGCCGACCGGGGCCGGCTGATGCGCACCGCAAGCCGGCTCACCTCACTCATCGTCAGCGACGTCGAGGCCGGGGCCCGACCCCAGCTGTACGCGGCGACCGCCCCCGGCGTACGGGGCGGGCAGTTCTTCGGGCCGGGCGGGTTCCAGGAGGTCCGTGGCCCGGTCACCGAGGTGCGGGCCAGCGATCAGGCCCGGGATCCGGGCAACGGCCGCCGGATGTGGGCGGCGGCGGCCCGGCTCACCGGCGTCACGTACCTCTGACCGCCGCTCTCTACCCGCCGCAGGAATCACCGTTGGACCAGTTCATCGATGGGCGTAAGGTCGACCTCGGCTGACCGTAGGGCTCGACACGTGCGAGGTGTGCGTTGACGCTAGTTGCCGGGGTCGACTCGTCGACCCAGTCGACCAAGGTCGTGGTCTGCGACGCGGACACCGGTGAGGTGCTGCGCGAGGGCCGCGCGCCGCACCCGGACGGCACCGAGGTCGACCCGCGCGTGTGGTGGGCCGCCTGGGAGCAGGCCAGCGCCGGGCTGCTGGACGGGGTCGCCGCAATCGGCGTCGGCGGGCAGCAGCAGGGCATGATCTGCCTCGACGACGCCGGCGAGGTGATCCGGGACGCCCTGCTGTGGAACGACACCCGGTCGGCGCAGGCCGCGGTCGACCTCACCGACGAGTTCGGCGGCCCGAAGGCGTGGGCCGACGCGGTCGGCCTGGTGCCGGTGGCCAGCTTCACAGTGACCAAGCTGCGCTGGTTCGCCCGCGCCGAGCCGGAGCTCGCGGCCCGGACGGAGACGGTGCTGCTGCCACACGACTGGCTCACCCACCGGCTGCGCGCCGACGGCGGAGCGCCGACGACCGACCGGGGTGAGGCCTCCGGCACCGGCTACTGGTCGGCGGCGGCCGAGGATTACCGGCGCGACCTGGTGCGGCTCGCGTTCGGCCGGGACGTGGCGCTGCCCCGGGTCGCCGGTCCGGCGGAGGTGGTCGGTGAGACCGCGTCCGGCGCGCTGCTGTCGGCCGGCACCGGCGACACCATGGGTACGGCGTTCGGCGTCGGCCTGCGCCCCGGTGAGGTGGTGGTGTCGCTGGGCACCTCGGGATGTGTGTCCGGGGTGAGTGAGGTGCCGACCGCCGATCCGAGCGGGCTGGTGGCCGGCTACGCCGACGCGACCGGCCGGTTCCTGCCGCTGGTGTGCACGCTCAACGCGGCCCGGGTACTGGTCACCGTCGCCGACCTGCTGGGCCGGTCGCTGGCCGAGCTGGACGAGTTGGCGCTGTCGGCGTCGCCGGGTGCGGGCGGGTTGACGCTGCTGCCGTACCTCGACGGGGAACGCACCCCGAATCTGCCCGACGCGCGCGGCCTGCTGGCCGGGATCACCCGGGCGAACGCGTCGGCGGCGAACCTGGCCCGCGCGGCGGTGGAGGGCATGCTCGGCGGCATCGCCGACGCCCTCGACGCGCTGCGCGCCCAGCACGTGCCGGTCGACCGGGTGCTGCTGGTCGGCGGCGCGGCCCAGTCCCGGGCGGTACGGGCGATCGCGCCGGCACTGTTCGGCGCGCCGGTGAGCGTGCCGCGCCCGGCCGAGTACGTGGCGCTCGGCGCGGCCCGGCAGGCGGCCTGGGCGCTGTCCGGTGCCGCCGAGCCGCCACAGTGGCCGGTCGAGGCCGAGGAGGTCACCGCCGCCGCCACCCCGCAGGTGCACGAACGCTACGTCGACGTCCGCGACCGGGCGCTGCCGCTGCTGACCTGACGCCGGCCGCCGCGCGCGCCGGCCCGATCCGGTCCCCGGTGCCAGGTCGGCTCAGTCGAGGTCGAGCAGGTCCCTGATGTCGGCGGCGGACAGTTGCGCGGAGGCGAACTCGCCCCCGTCCAGCACACTGCTGAACAGCTCGGCCTTGCGCTGCTTCAACGCCATGACCTTCTCCTCGATGGTGTCCTTGGCGACCATCCGGTAGTTCATGACGTTCGACGTCTGACCGATCCGGTGGACGCGGTCGACGGCGCCCGCTTCGTCGACATCGTCCCCGGCGTACGGGTCGTGCAGGCCGTCGACTTCGTCGCCGACGATCCCGCGTACGCCGGCACCATGACGATGACCTGGGAAGCGACCGCCGTCGACGGCGGCACTCGGGTGGCGATCCGCGCCGAGGACGTACCGGCCGGCATCAGCGCGGCGGACCACGCCGCCGGCCTCGCCTCCTCGCTGGCGAACCTCGCCACGTACGTCGAGCACTAACTACGCGGAGCAGTAACCTGCGCCGACCGGCCGAGGCCGGTCACGCCCAATGGCTGGGAGACAGCAGTGGCGTCGCCTCGATCGGCTGCAGCCCGTCGTCCAAGCCACGGAGACGCTGGTAGATGTCACGCATGGCGGCCCGGTCGGGAATATGTTGCGTACCGGCCGCCCGCTGCAGCACCGTCAGCGTGCTGACCAGGCGGATCGACCCAACTGGCCGCCCGGCGGCATGGAGCTGTCGCAACCGACCAATTTCAGCGGCTGCGATCCGGGCTCCCGCTCCGTCGTCGATGAGCACGGACATCGCTTCGCCCGCTTCTGCTGCGACGACAGCATGCGCTACCACCATGATCTCGCCCAGATCCCTCGGCTGTTGCATCCGTTTCTGCATTGGTTGCTGGGTAATCCGGGCGTACGGCCACCGCGAGTTCCGGCGTCTCATCGTCAGACAGCACCTGGATCCACCGTGGCGTAAGTTTGCGCCACGCACTGCCTGCCGTACGGAATCGTGGGTCCGCCCGCGCCTTGCGCAGCACCTCGTCCTGCACCGTCTCCGGGGCACTCAACGGCCCGAGGACACCGATGAGGAGCCGTTCCTTGTTGATCGACAGGAAGTTCAGACCAGGGCCTGCATCGATGATCGGCCGTGGGCTCATTGCTTCCCTGTCTCCGTGGCCCACTCCTCACCGTCGCCCGCGTCGCGGAGGTAATCGTCGAGCTCCGTCAAATCGACTCCGACATCCGGCAGGTTCGCCGGATCAGCCCAGATCGTCCGCTGGGGCGCAGGCCCGATCCCAGCCTCGGCCAGTTCCACTTCGGCTGCTTCGAGGGCGACTCCGCGCAGGTTGGCGATGACCTGGGCGGAGAGCACACCTGCCGCGTAACCCTCGATTGCCCGGGACAGTAGTCGTTGTGGCGCCCGCCGTCGGTTCGAGTCAGCCTGTAGTGCGTTGTACTGGTCGATCCATCCGAAGCGGACAGCGAGTTGGGGGGTCGTCACTCCCATCCACTCCGCCTTCCTGCCCGCGTCGATGTACCCGGCCTGCTCCAAGGCGATGGCGGCAACGGCTGGAGACACCAGGTAGCGCTGGACGACGGCGGACAGCACGGACCGATCGGTCACCCGCAGGTCCGCGAGGAACTGCCGCAGACCGTCCAGCGGCAGCAGCAGGTGCCGGGCGAAAGCATCGGCCCGAACCTCCACCGGCGACCGCTGGCCGCAGCTGCCGGCACCGTCTGCCGCCCAGTCACCGAACTGCACGTGGCCGAGCTCGTGGGCGAGCGTGCTGCGCTGCCGCATCGGGTGCCGGGTCCGGGCGACGCCGATGAACACAGTGCCGTGGGCCGGGTCACACATGGTCAGACCGTGTTCATCCGGTCCAGCGTCAAGGACCGCCACATCGACGCCGGTGGCCTGTTCAATGACCGCGACGAGATCACCCAGCGGCTGAATCCCGAGGTGGTGCTCCAGGCGGAAACGGCTGGCCGCCGCGCGTCCCTGTGCTTCAGGTGTCACGCCCGGAACCGATGTCGCTGACGGCCGGGATGGCATATTGGTGAAGATAGTCATCGAGCTCCAGAAACCCTAGTAGGGCCTGCCTCATCCCTTCCATGTCCGAACCACCGGTCGCCCTGGCCGCGAACTGGACCCGGTCCGCCACCGCCACCGCCCCGGTGAGTTGAGCGACGGTGTGTCCGGTGGCCCAGGCAATAGTGACGATCTCGGGCATCTTGGCCACCCGGTCGCCGGAGATGATGCGCGACAGGGTCGACTGCGAGACGCCTGAACGTTCGGCGAGAGCTCGCTGACTCAGACCAGCGGCGATCCGGGCACGCTCGATCCGGGCACCAGTACTCATTGCCGCCACCCCTCCCGACTTGAATCAATTTCCCGCGCAGTGATTCAGTCTACCTCTGCTCAGGGCCTCCCGTCTTGTACCACCGTCACAGCCACCCACCCTCCCAGAGCCCGGCGCTGCATCGACCTCGTGGCGGCCGGCCGACATCTGACCCGCCACCCGAGTGGTCAGGAGCGCCGTCAGGGCGTGGCTATCCCGGGCCTGACCTACTCGACTCGCCGACGATCGCCGGCTCGGCGGCACGCGGTGGTGGGAGGCTTGTGGCAGCCTCCGTCAGGAAATGAGTCTGCCGATGAGCGTTGCCGCACTTGATCACCCCGAGCCGTGGACCGAGTCCGAGTACTTCGCGCTCGGGGAGACCCGAAACCGGATCGAGTTGATCGACGGCGGGCTGTGGGTGCACCCGACACCGGACCGACCCCATCAGGACATCTCGTTCCTCCTCCTGACCGCGATCCGGCCGGCCGCGCGGTCGGCGGGTCTGCGCGCATACGAGGCGGTGAACGTACGACTGGCCGCCAACCGGATCGTGATCCCGGACCTGGTGGTGGCGAAGGTCGGGCGACTCGGTGGCGTCGCCGACGCACACGAGGTCGTCCTGGCCGGCGAGATGACCTCGCCGAGCAGTGTCGCCACCGACCGCGTACAGAAGATGCAGTTCTACGCGGCCGCGCGGATCGGCTGGTACCTACTCGTCGAGCCCGACATGGTCGAGTACGAAGCACTTACGCTGCGACTGTTCCGGCTGGAGGGCGAGCACTACGTCGAACATTCGGTCGCCGCAGACGGACAGCGGCTGACCTCCGACCTTCCGTTCCCGATCGACGTCACGACCGACGCCCTGCTCGACTTCTAGCGCCGCACAGGTGACCCGGTCAGTCATCGGCGCAACGTGTCGAAGCTGAGGCAGATATCCGCAGGTGCGCCCGGCACCGACGCCACCTCGGACCGGTGCCAGTGCGGTCCCACCGCGTCGGTCGCCACCCGCTGCCAGAACGCCTGCGCCCCAGGGTTGTACGCCTGGAAGGCGATCCTCCACCGGCCCGGCCATTCGGCGATGACCTGGCCAGCCGCCACACGTCCTACCCCAGTCCGCCGCAACGGCCGGACCACGAAGAAATCGTTGATCAAGGCAATCTCATCCGCCCGGCCCGCCATGACGAATCCGCCAAGCTCTCCCGCCACTGTGATCAGCCACGCCCGAGTGTCCGGATCCGCGCCGGCCAGAAAGCGGTCGAGACGGCGGTTGTGGTAGGTGCCGTCCGCGTTCGGCAGGTGGCGATACGCTTCGGCAAGGTCGTACCGGTAGAGCTGCCCCAGGTTGCCGAGCACCGCACGGTGCGACCGGTCGACCGGCGTCAGGCCGACCGGCGTCGACGGAAGCTCCGGCGGGCGCATGCCGGCCCCGATGGTCAGCGTACGGCTGACGGGGTGTGGGCGACGAAGGCGGACCAGGCGGCCGGCGCGAAGGCCAAGGTGCCACCGGCCCGGTCCTTGGAGTCGCGCACCAGCACCCGGCCCGGCAGGTTGTCGGCGACCTCCACGCAGTTGCCGCCGTTCGGGCTGCTGCGGCTCGACTTGCGCCAGATCGGCTCACTCGCGTTCATCGATCATCCTCACGTTCAGATCGCGGTGCGACTCCGGAGAGCTGGGCCCGGATCCGAGCCTGCCAGGTGCTGAACCGGTCACGCAATGCGGCCACATCGTTGGCGTCGAGCCCGTAGTCGATGAAGTCCTGGTCATCGAACCGAGCGATCGAGCCGAGCATCTGCGCGAAGAGCTGCTGGTCGAAGCCAGCATCTGCGTCTGCGGCGAGCGCGCAGAGCTTGTCATGGGTGTACCGGCCACGTGTTACGGCGGCGTCGATGTCGAGGAAGTCGCGTGCTGCCGCGCGGTTGTAGAGCGCGTCCATCTTGCCTGCCATCACATCGTCAGGGTGGAGCACCGGGCCGATCTGCATCTCGACGGGCGGTTGCGCGCGCCAGTTCGCGACAAGTTCGACGCGGTGCTGCTCGCCTGGGGAATCGCCGTGACTGATGTGCAGTCGAGCGAAAGTGTCCAGCCGAAGATCGACGGTGACGTTGAATCCTTCGGCTTCGTAGGCAGCGATGAGGACGTCAACAGCTTGGGGAAAGTCGGCGCGACGCTGCCAGTCGGAAAAGAGATCGACGTCTTCACTCGGCCGATCGAGGATCCCATGCGCTGCCACAGCATGGCCGCCGGCCAACGCGAAGCCGAAGGGTCCGCCCGCCCGCAGACCGATTTCAGCCAGTTGTCGATGGAGTGGGTGAGTCTCGTGCGGCACTACGCGGCGGCCTGCCGGGCATGCGCGAGAACCTGGTGCTTGGACTCCCACGCCTGCCGGACCTGTGGAGGCAGGACCAGCGTAGGCCAGAGGCGGACCAGCGTCGGGCCGTCCAACCATTGAATAAGGTCATCCACTGTCGTGGCTTCGCGGAGCACTGTCTCGTACATGCTGGCGAGCCGGCGAGGGTTGGTGAGGTCGTACCGCGCTCGCCCCGACCAGTCGAGGCTCTTACTCAACGTAATCTGCCCACTGACCGGCCCATGCAGATCGTCGAGGTGGTCGCTGACCACGTACGGACGCTGGTCGGCGTAACGCGACCCGCTTGGCGCGCCTCGCCCCGCCCTGCTGAACTCGTCCACGTCCCAGTCCCCGATCCTGGCCAACACATCGTCGACTACGACGAATCATAACGACGGCGCGCTCGGCTCACCGCCAACGCGCCGTCAGCACACGCTGCCACACCAGCATTGTCCCGCCACCGGGCACTCGATGGTGTCCGACCGGCTCGCCCGCTGATGAGATGAGGGCGAGCCGGTCGGCGGAGTGCACATGCCCGTGGGCTGGGTGGGGCGGCGGTGGGGGTGGGTCAGCGTACGGCTGACGGGGTGTGGGCGACGAAGACGGACCAGGCGGCCGACGCGAAGGCCAGGGTGCCACCGGCCCGGTCCTTCGAATCCCGGACCAGCACCCGGCCCGGCAGATTGTCGGCGACCTCCACGCAGTCGCCACCGTTCGGGCTGCTGCGGCTGGACTTGCGCCAGATCGGCTCACTCGTGTTCATCGATCATCCTCACGATCAGATCGCGGCTCTGGCTGACGGTGAGCGCCAGTCCCGACACAGCATCCCACGACTGTTCCAGGTCGAGCACGTCCTGAGCCTCGGTGACGATCCGGCCACCGAGATGGTCGTCGAGGTAGCCGATCCGTCGGTCGTTGGGGAGGCAGGCGATGACGAACGCGCCGGCCAGCCCGACGTGCATGCCGACATCGGCGGGGAGCACCCGGATCTGCACATCCGGACGGTGGCCGATGTCGACCAGGTGCTCCAACTGGTCCTTCATGAACGCGCCGGTCACGCGCAGCACCGCCTCGGCGATGATCGAGGTGAACTGGATGTCCTCGTCGCGGTCCAGCGTGGCCGACTGGCGTTCCAGTCGAACGGCGAGCGCCTCGTCGAGCCGCCGCCGGGTGCGGGTGCCGGCGGCGAGGACCGCGCGGGCGTACGCCTCGGTCTGCAGCAGCCCCGGGATCACCAGTGGCTGGAACGAGCGCAGCACCAGCGCCCGGCGCTCACTCTCCAGCCAGGAGCGCAGCCACAGGGCCTGCGCGTCCTCCCGGGCGGTCCGGGACAGCCGCTGGATCTGGTTGCCGGTCTCGTAGATGCGGTCGAGGTCGACGGCGGTGTCCGGCAGCGGGATCGACTTGCCGGTCTCGAACGCGCCGATGAGGGAATTGCTGACCCGGATGGCCTCACCCACCTGGGCCTGGGTCAGATTGCGCTTGAGGCGCTCACTGCGCAACAGATCCTGAAGTTCACTCATCTCCTGGCCTCCATTGGAATCCACTGGTACGCGCTGGAATGACTGACGCACGGCAATCGGTGAACTGAGTATTCCGTGTCGAGGTCGCACAGTCCAGGGTGGAAATCGCCACAGGCGCTTCGACGACGGCAAGGGAGATCACGTGTTGCGCAACGACGGAATCGGCGGCACACCCCGCCTCGCCCGCTACACCTCGATCGGCACGCCACCCGGCGGGAAAAAGGATCATGATCCGACGCCGAACCGGCCGCCACTGCCGAACAGCGTCCGCCTGTCAGTTGATCACCCGGTGGTACGGCGGGCGCGGGAGATCGTCAGCACCCATCTGCCGAGCCGACTCGCCGAATGCCGGGTGTGCAATTCCGCCGCGCTCTGCGAGCCGTTCACGAAGGCGCTCGCGGTGCTGCGCCGGCACGATCCGGGAAAGGCCCGACGGGTGATGGCCGTACTCTATTTCGCCGGCCTGTGGCCTCCGGTGACCCCCGACGACGAAGCCGATGGGAATGGGGATGGTGACGATGTCGCGTAACGAACTGCTCCGTGTCGGCGACACGCTGCGCCTCGGCAAGGCCGACTGGGTGTACGCCGACCGGTCGATGATCGTCCGGGTCGCCGACATCCGCTACGGGCTCGACCAGGAGCAGTCGCAGGTCGTCGGTCTCATCGGCACCGTCGTCGCCAATGGCCGGGACGGCCGGATGGTGGCGATCGCGGTCTACAAGAGCGCGCTGACCCGCCCCGGTGTCGTCGAGCGCCCCCGCCCCGTCAACGGCGAGACCTACGACAATCAGCCTCATGAGCACTGAACACACGCCGGCCGTACCGCTCGACTCCGCGCACGCGATGACCGCCAGCCGGCTGTGCGCCTGGTTCATCATGGCGGGTTGGCCGGCAGAGCAGGTTCTTCAGGCGGCTGGGGTCCGGATCCCCGGGCCAGACGGCGACGGGGGCAGGATCCCGGACATCAGCGTCTGGCAAAAGCCTCCGCCCAGGAGCGTCTGGTCAGCGGTGGCAGACATCGTGCTCGTGATCGAGATCGTCTCGCCCGGTTCGGAAGGCATCGACGCGGTGACAAAAGTCCGCGAGTACGCCTCGGCGGGCATCCCCCAGTACTGGGTGGTCGACCGAGACGGCGCGCAGACCGTCACCCTGCACCGGCTCGCCGCGCACGGCACCTACCAGGAGAGCGCCAAGATGCCGCTGGCCTGGCTGCTACAGACGTCCCCGGCCGACCACCTCGGCTGAGCGAGACAGGGGTCAGGGGCGGTCCATCATTCGCAGCGCCATGGTCGGCGCGTCTGCCATCACCGACGTCGGGTTCGCCACGCCACCGGTGGCCCAGACCTTCGACCGGGCGATGTGCACCCCCGGGTAGAGCTCGACGACGTCGGTGGCCTGCAGCGGCCGGGCCTGGCGTTTGATGGTGCGGCGTTCGTCGTCGTCAGGCGAGCCACCCGGCCGTACGCCGGTGCCGTTGGTGCTGACGTCCTGCACGACGAGGTCCCTGCCGTGCAGCTCGAACCGGACGTGGCTGCGGCTGATCCAGCGCCGCGCCTCCTCGGTGAGCCACTGGCCGAGCATGATGCCTTCGCCGCGTTCGGGTGCCCGGCCGACCACCATCGGGTGGTCGGCGGAGACGACGAACCGCTGCCGGACCATGCCGTCGATCCGGATCGACAGCACCTCGGCCGGCGGGCGGGCACCCGTCTCGGTGAGCCGTTCCCCGTGCCGGGGGCAGGTCGGCTGGCCGGTACGCAGCGTCGGCGGCGGCTGCCCGCCGGGGCGGCCGACCCGCATCCGGCCGAACAGCGCGCACTCCGGGTCGGGGCAGCTCCACAGCCGGGCCAGCAGCTGGGCACCGGCCGGCGACGGTTCAGCGGTCGCCGGTGTGTTGCCGCCGCCGGCGCGGGCGGTCAGCGCCGGGCCGCCGTGGCCGGGCAGCGGGGCGAGCAGCCGGCCAGGCTGATTGAGCCACTGGTAACGCCCGCGCATGCCGTCGAACCGGTGGCGGCTGAGCACCGGCAGGCCGAGCAGTTCAGCGACCTCCAGCAGCCGGTCGGCGGGGTCGGCGAGCACCTCCACCAGGCCGTCGTCGGACCACCGGCGGGCGACCATCCGTTCGTTGGAGGTCAGGTCGGCGTCGGAGAGCAGGCCGCGGTGCACGACCACGTACACCGGGACGTTCTCCTCGGCGACGCTGCGGCCGAGGGCGTCGATCAGCTGCCCGAGGCGCAGCATGTTGGCCGGTCGGCCGTTGTCGAAGTCGACGTACCGGACGACCTCGGCCAGGTCCACGACGGCGCGTGCGGTCGCCGGATCGGTGCTGAGTCGGCGCTCGATCGCGTCGAGCACCTTGCTGACCTCAAATCTCACCGCGTACCTCCCCCGGTCAGGAATCCCACCGCGTACCTCTCCCGGTCTGGAATGTCACCGTGTCCGCTCCCCCGTCAGCCCTGCGCCGCGACGATCTCGTCGATGCGGCGGGCCAACTCGATGTCCAGGGCGGTGGTGCCGCCGGCCGAGTGGGTGCGGCACCGGAAGGTCAGGGTCCGCCACCGGATGTCGATGTCCGGGTGGTGGTCCATCTCCTCGGCGGTGATCGCCACCCGGGTCACCACGGCGACCGCGTCGGGAAAGGTCGCCAACGAAACGGTACGGGCGATCGCCTCGGGGTCGCCCACCCAGTCCGTCAGCTCCGCGAGCGCGGCCTGCACCTGTGCGGTGTCCAGCACCTCTGCCATGCGGTGACCTTACCGTCTGTCTCGCCCAGCTGATCGGCACGCGGGTCGCGGCGAGTAGGTTGTCTCGGCATCAGTCATTCCTGTTTGAGAAGGCATAAATGCCACAAACGAGGCAAACCACTGCAATTGTCGGCGGGCTTGTTGTTTCACTCGCCCTCATCGTCACCGGGTGTGGCCGGTCGGGCCCCGCCACCGACCCGGACCCGACGGCCACAGCCTCGGCCAGCTCCGCCGACGACCGGGCTGACGACCACGGCGACGCCACGCAGGCGCTGGCCGCCGCGATCGGCAAGGCCCAGGAGCAGCCCGCCAGGGTGCGGTTCGTCATGTCCGGCCGGTCCGGCGAGACGACCGAGGCGCACGCCGAGATCGACCCGGAGAACCAACGGATCAAGGTCGAGTCCTACTTCCAGGAGGACGGGTCCACGGTAATGATCACCATGATCCTGCTGGAAGAAGACTTCTACCTGATGAGCGGCAGCGGAGAGCAGGCCGGAGTCTGGTTCCACACCGAGCGGGCGAACCTACCACCCGGGGGCACCCTCGACACGATGGCCAGGGGTGACCTGATCGGCGCGGACGGTCTGCTCCGCGGCGTCACCGCTGCCGAGTGGACCGGGGAGAACGTGATCGCCGGCACCGTCGACCTGACCGGATGGTCCTCTGTGGCCCTGCCCAACCTCGGCAACTCCGGTGACCTCGGCGACTCCGGTGAGCTGGGTGACATGATCCGCGCCGTGCCGTTCACCGCCGCCATCGACAGGGAGCGCCGGCTCGTCGACCTGTCTCTCGGCGACGAGCAGCAGCTGCCTGAGGTGCCGACGATCTGGCTGCGCCTCGGCAACTTCGGCCGGGCCGAGACCATCGAGGCCCCCACCTATGGCGAGATCGTGCCGATGCCGGAGGCGATGGTAGCCGCGCTCGACGAGTGACCCGACCGGCACCGGACCGCGCACCGACCGGCACCGGGCCGCGCACCGATCACACCGGACCGCGCACCGCTCGCCAGCGGTCCACCCCGGACCGGACCCGACCGGTAGGCTGGCGCGGCATCAGCCGGCGGAAGCCCTACCGCAGTGGTACGGCACAACGTCGAAGACGCCACCGTCGTGGCGTTCTCCCGCCGGCTGCATTCACGAGGGGACGGAACATTTCCATGCACATTCGACGGTTGACGCATGCCGGAATCGGCGTCGTCGCCGCGCTCTCGCTCGCGGTCTCCGGCTGCGGCGGCACGGCTGACACCGACGCACCCGCGACCGGCAGCAGCGCCGAGGCCGGTGCCGCCGACAACCGGGGTGACGCCACGGAGGCGATCGCCGCCGCCACTGGGAAGAGCACCGAGGAGAGCGCCCGGCTCACCATGAGCCTGGGCACCGAGACCGACGGCGTCCTGATGGAGGTCGTCGGCGACGTCGACCCCGCCGGTGACAAGTCGAACATCGAGATCAACATGGGTGCCGACGGCGACACGGTGAAGATCGTTCTTCGCCAGCTCGGCACCGACATCTACATGCAGCTCGGCGGCACGGACATGGACGAGCTCGCCGACGTGTGGATGAAGTCGGACACCTCGAAGCTTCCTGCCGGTGCCGGCTTCAGCATGATGCCGACCGGTGACCCGGCCGAGCTGATCGGCAGCGTCGCCGAGGCCGAGTGGTCCACCGACACCGAGATCGCCGGCTCGATCGACATGACCCAGTCGCCGGGCGCCGACGAGGAGATGCTCGCCGATCTGGGTGACGCCGCCAAGGCGGTGCCGTTCACCGCGACGCTCGACGCCGAGGGCCGGCTGGTCGAGATGGTCATCGACCTGGAGAGCGTGTCGGCCACCTCCGGCACCATCACCATCGGGTACGCCAACTTCGGCGAGCCGGTGACCGTCGAGAAGCCGGACGGCGAGATCATCGACATGTCGGACGACATGCTGGACCTGTTCGACGTCTGATCGACAGGCAGCGCTAGGCCGACCGGCAGGCAGCGCTAGGCCGACCGACGGTGCGGGGCCACCCACTGGGGTGGCCCCGCGCTTGCTACCCAGCGGTCATCATGATCACTTGATGCTGAGCTGGGCGACACGCCGGCAGCAGACCGAATTTTCATCAACTGATCATGGGTACGGCGGGGAGCGGAGCCGGGTGGGTCAGCGGCGGCAGCCGGCCGACTCAACGCAGCGGCGGCAGCCGGCCGACTCAACGCAGCGGCGGCAGCCGGCCGACTCAACGCAGCGGCGGCAGCCGGCCGACTCAGCGCAGCGGCTGGCCGACAGAGTGCAGGTGGCGCAGCGCCTCGGCGTACGAGTCGATCAGCCCGGCCTCGGTGTACGGCAGGTCGCGTTCCTGGCAGTAGCCGCGCACGATCGGTTGGGCGTACCGCAGATGCGGCCGCGGCATGCTGGGGAACAGGTGGTGCTCGATCTGGTAGTTGAGCCCACCGAGCAGCAGGTCGACGAACCAGCCGCCGCGCACGTTGCGGGAGGTCAGCACCTGCTTGCGCAGGAAGTCCAGGTCGTCGTCCGGGCCGAACATCGGCATCCCCTTGTGGTTCGGCGCGAACGCGCACCCCATGTAGAGACCCCACAGCGCCTGGTGCAGCACGATGAAGGCCACCGCCCGCACCGGCGACAGCACCGCGAAGACGATCCCGAGGTACGCGGCGGTGTGCACCGCCAGCAGCGCCCCCTCCACGGCGCGCCGCTTCACCGGGCCGTTGATCACCGCCTGGATGCTGGCCACCCGCAGCGACAGGCCTTCGAGCAGCAGCATCGGGAAGAACAGGTACGCCTGCCGGCGGGCCAGCCAGCGGCCGAAGCCCCGGGTCGCGGCGGCCTGCTCCTCGGTCCACACCAGCGCTCCGGCTCCGACATCCGGGTCGTCGTCTACGTGGTTCGGGTTGGCGTGGTGCCGGGTGTGCTTGTCCATCCACCAGCCGTAGCCGAGCCCGACCCCGAGATTGCCGAGCAGCAGGCCGGCGGTCTCACTGGCCCGACGGGTGCGGAACATCTGCCGGTGTCCGGCGTCATGGCCGAGGAACGCCACCTGGGTGGCGGCGACCGCCAACCCGACGGCGGTCAGCAGCTGCCACCAACTGTCCCCGCCGACCAGCAGCACCGCCCAGCCGGCCAGGTAGGCCCCGACGGTCAGCACGATCCGGGCGGCGTACCAGGCTGGTCGGCGGTCCAGCAGCCCGACCTGACTCACCCGCCGCGACAGGTCGGCGTAGTCGCTGCCCCGCGGGCGGGGGCTGGTACGGGTGGGTGCGGCAGCAGTCATCGAATGCCTTCCGTGGCTAACCCGGCCCGTGGGCCGGCGATTCGGGGGTGGCGGTACCGGGGTGGTTGCCGTGCCAGAAAATTGTGGCCGTGCCAGGGGTGGTAGCTGGTGCCGGGGTGGCTGGTGCCGGGGCTTGCAGGACCAGGGCTTGCAGGACCGACGGCGTTTCCAGTCTGCGGGCATCCGTGGCGCAGGGTAATCCTGTCTGCCCCCGGAACCCGGGTGACGCTAGCCCCCTCCCGGTCAGGTCATCCGGCCGACAACAGTACGCAGTCTGCGCAGGTCCCGGCGACGGCGCTCGTAGGTGACCGCCAGAGTGATCAACGCCAGGCCGCCGACGGCCAGGAAGCTCCACCGGGGCAGCAGGTCCCAGACGGCGACGAGTTCCCGCACCGCGAGGACCGCCAGCACCGCACCGCCGATCATGACTGGGGCCTGCCGGCGGTGCGCCGCACCGAGCAGCACCGCCGCCACCGCCCCGGCCCCGAGCAGGAGCCGACGCACCGGCTGACCGTCGGCGACCAGCACCGAGCCGAGGCTGGGCAGCAGGGCGGCGGCCAGGCCGGGGGCGTACCCGAGCCAACTGGAACGCTGCGGGTGGGCGCGCAGAGTCAGCCAGCCGACGCCGAGCGCGGCCAGGGCCAGCGGCAGCGTGTACGCCTCGGTCAGCGCCACCTGCGCACTGCTCAGCAGCAGCCACCAGGCGACGATCTCGCTGGCCAGCGCCGTCATGGCCAGCGCCCACGGCTGGTGCGGCACGGCCAGCCATCCCCCGGGCTGCGGCACCGGGTGGGTGGTCGCCAGCAGGGCCCGGGCGCCCAGCACGACGCCCCACAGGGTGCAGACCCCAGCGGCGTACCGGGCCGAGCCGACCGTCATCAGCAGGGCCGCGCCAGCGGCGGCGTGCCCGGCCACTTCGACTCCGATCGACTCGGCCCGCCCCCGTACGCCCCCGGTGGCTGACCGGAGGGTCAGTACCGCACCGACGGCCAGGGCCAGCGCGGCGACGGCGAGGACCGCGTACCCACCGACCCGGACCGGCAGGTCGGCGGCGCGCACCGCGGTCGCGGCGAGAACACCGCCGGCGACCACAGCGACGACCCCGGCAGCCACCCGCACCGGGGTACGGCGACCCGCCGCGCCGATTCCGGCGGCGCACGCCACCACGGTGGCCAACGCGGTCAGGGTGCTGACCCGGGTGGGCAGCAGACCGGCCAACCCGGCCCCGGTCAGCGGGGCGCCGACCAGCATGGTGACCGCCATCTGCGGTGCGGCGGTGGACCGGGCGGCGACCACCAGCCCGGCGAGTCCGGCGGCGAGGCTGAGTGCCGGCACCACCGGCCACGGCGTACCGGCGCTGGCCAGGGCGGCCAGCATGGCGACGAAGGCGACCGGGCCGCCGGCCAGCACCGCGTACCGCGCCCGGTGCCCGGCCACGGCGGCCACGGTGACGGCGGCGGCGAGCACGGCCAGGGTGACTGCCCCGGCGGCGGGGACCGACACCGGCAGCGTCGGGCTGAGTCCGGTCCCGGCCGGTACGCCGGCCCAGCTGGCGTCCAGCCAGCGGTACGGGGTGAGCAGCAGCGACGCCAGCACCGGCAGGGTGCTGACTGCCGCCGGCAGCGCCAGCGCCGCGGCGGCGCCGGTGAGCAGCAACCGCAGCACGCCACGGGGGACGAGGGTCGCGGCGACGGCCAGCAGCAGCGCCGCCGCGGCGACGTACCCGCCGGTGGACTCCCCCGGCGCGTACGGCACGGTGCCGACGGTCGGGGCGACGAGGGTGCCGACGACGGTGACCGGCAGCGCCGCCCCGGCGTACCAGAGGTATCCGGGCCACCAGCGGCGGAGCGCGACCAGCGCGACCGGCAGCCCGATGGCGGCGGCCGCTCCGGCGCGGGCCGGCCAGCCCGTCGACGTGTCGAGGGTGTGCACGGCGAGCGCGACGAGGGCGGGCCAGCCGGCCACCGCGACGGCGACGCCGAGGCCGCCGATCGGGGCCTGCCACCAGCGGGCTTCGGGTCGTCGCACGGCGCGGCGGGCGACGGCGGCGACGGCGAGCGCCGTGCCGACGACGACCGCGACGGCGGTCGTGGCAACGGCCGGTCGGCCGGCGCTGACCAGCAGCGCGTGGCCGGTCAGCAGGGCGGCGACGGCCGCGCTGGGCAACGCGACGACGGCATGCCGGGACCGGGCGGCCCGTACCGCCGCCACCGCCCCACCGGCCAGGCCGGCGGCGGCGACCGCCCACCACGGCACCGGGATCGCCGCCGGTACGGTCAGCAGCCCGGTGGCGGCGCCGACGGTGAGCAGCACCGGCCGGACCGCCCGGGGCAGCAGCAGGATCAGCGCGCCGGTGACCGCGACGACGGCGAACGGCAACTGCCAGTCGCCGGGCGCGTCGACCGGGCCGGCGCCGGCCCGCCACAGCGGGCGGGCCGCCGCGATGGCTTCGACGGCGACGGCCAGAGCGGTCAGCAGTACGCCGACCCCGAGCAGCCCGGTCACCAGCAGCGCACCCGCCCACGGCCCGGTACGGACCACCGCCGGCAGCCGGCCACGCAGGTAACGGCCGGCAAGGGCGAGCCCGACGGTGGTGCCGGCGACGATGGCCAGAGCCCGCGACGGTGCCGGTTCGGTGCCGGCCCGGACCACGGCGATGGTCACCGCCGGCGCCAGCCCGGCCAGGCTGATCGCCAGCAGCGCCGGTACGCCGGTGAGCCGGCCGGCGACGACCAGCACGGCGGCGACCGCCAGTAGCGGCAACCCGGCCAGGGCGGGAGCGCCGGACGGGTGGCCGAGGATGACGGCGGCCAGGGCGGCGATCCCGGCGGCGGTCAGCGCCAGGCCGACGGCCACCCAGCCGGTGATCCGCAGCGCCAGCCGGGCCGGCGGAGTGAGCGCGATCATCGCCAGGGTGCCCAGGGCGGTGCCGAGCAGCAGCAGGGTGGTGCCGGCGGCGTCGGCGCGCAGGTCGACGGCGAGCAGCGGCAGCACGGGTTGCGCGGCGAGCAGGGCGGCGAAGCGGGCCGCGGCCAGTCCGGTGATCAGGTGGTAGCCGGCGGCGACCAGTCCGGTGACCGCGAAGGTCACGGCGGCGTACCGGGCGGCGGGCAGGTCGGCGGCGCCGAACAGGTCGACGTAGCGGGCGGCGTAGCCGTCCAGCAACACCAGCAGCAGGCCGAGCGCGGCGAACGTCTCGGCGGTGCCGCGCAGGCCGCGCCAGGTGGCCAGCGGCGGCAGGGCGAGCAGTACGGCGGTGACGCCGGCCAGGATCGCGGCCCGGCCGCCGACGCCGACGCTGGCCCAGGCGACCGCGGTGAAGACGATCGCGGCGGTGCCGAGTAGCAGTCCACCAAGGACGAAGAGGATGGTCTGCACGGTACGGGTTGAGGTCTCCGGCCGGGGTGGCGGGCCGGCTGGCGCGGCGGCCGGTGCGGCGGCTGGTGCGGCGGCCGGCGCGGCGGCCGGCGCGGCGGCCGGTCGGGCCGGTGGGACGGTCGTCGCCCGTACCGCTGCCTGCACCTGGACCGCCAACTGCTGCCGGCGGACCTGCGCGGCGTGCAACTGCCCACTCAGCGTGGCCCACGCGGACCTGGCCTGTTCGACGCGGGCGGCCAGCCCGGCTATCTCGCCGTCGAGCCGGATCACCTCGGCGGCGACCGGGTCGGGCCCCCGGCCGCAGCCCGGGCAGCCGGCGGCGAGGCTCGCCGGCGTGCCGCAGGCTGGGCACGGGTAGTGGGCTTTCGCGGTACTGCTCATGACCGCATCGTCGTCGCCCGGCCGGGTGACCGACAGAGTGCGGGTACTCAGTCCGACCGAGCGGACGACTCGGGTACGGACGGTTCAGGACCAGCCGACCACGAATGGACGACTGAGGAACGACTCAGGGACGGGTGTGGTCGTACACCCACCGGGCGTAATCGGGATTGCCGGCTTCGATGACGGCAACCAGGATCTCGGGTACGTCGTAGGGGTGCGCGGTGCGCAGATAGGTGACCAGTGGGTCGCTACGGTCGGTGGCGGTCTTGAACTGCACAGACCACTCCTTCGTGGTCTCCACCCGGCCTTCCCACCAGTAGGTGCTGGCCACCGGACCACCGATCTGGGCGCAGGCGGCGAACCGGCCGGCCACCGCGGATGCGGCAAGCACCTCGGCGACCGAACGGGCATCCACCACCGTCGTCACAACGGAGATTTGATCCACAGGGCGAACCCTACGCCCTCAAGGTGTCCGAGCGGTTCTTCTCGATCCACAAATCGATCCGCGCCCACCAGTCGTAGAGCCACTCGATGCGTTCGTCACGGCCGGCCGGGATCTCCTCGGGCGGCACCGACCAGAACCGCATCACGATCCGTTTGTCCATCGGCAGTTCCCGCCACACGTCGGCGCCGGTCAGCATCCGGTCCAGACCGGTGTGCGCGACGAAGATGACGCCCGCGTCCGGGGCCGCGTCCAGCGCGGCGAGCAGGCCGCCGGGGCGCGGTGCCAGAACGTGCCGCATCGACTCGGCGCGGGCCGCCATCCCGTGCAGTCCCAACGCGTGCAGCCGCTCGATCGCCCGGCTGCGCCGGCCCGGGGTGAAGTTGCCGCCCTCGGGGAAGATGACGAACGCGTCGTTGGCGTCCAGCCCGGTCGCCAGATGCGCGATCTGGGTCTCGACCGGCTCGGCGCGCCGGTCACCAGGGGCGATGAACCGGTTGGGCAGCCGGTTGAGCAGCACGTCGATCGCCGGATCCCACTGCAGGGTCTCCTTGAGCACGATCCGCGGCTCCCGGTCGAACCAGTTGACCAAGCCGTGGATCAGGATGAACGAGTCGCCCGGGCCGGCGTGCCGGGACACCACCAACTCGGGACGGCCGGGCAGCGCGGTGTCCGGATCGGTGCCGACCACGTCGATACTCAGCCGTAACGCCCAGCGGGCATGCCAGAAGAAGAACGTCAGGAACCAACCGGTCAGCACATAGTGGGCGCGTTGAAAGGCCGGGCTGCGGATCTTCCAGCCGCAGCCGGAGGCCAGCCAGAGTCCGAATAGGGCGATCAGAGCGGCGGTGTCCCACAGCAGATAGACCACGGCGACCCAGAACAGTCGCAACACCCGCAGCCGGCCGGGCACCAGCAGCGAGGCGGCGGCGGCCAGGAAGATCCAGAACGGCAGCGTGGTGAGCACCGCTGCGGCAAGCAGCGGTACCGCCGGGGCGAGCAGTGTCCGGCGTACCCAGCGGGGTGGCAGCGGCATCAGCAGCCGGCCACGTTGGTCTTGAGGTAGCGCCGGGAGGCGGTGTAGGCGCGGCTGATCCGTCGGCCGACAGCAGTCATGTCCCGGTACGCCCAGGGTGTGTCGTCACGTGTCTCTCCCCCACCGGTCGGCAGTACGTGCACCTCCACATCGTGACCGAGCGCCGCCAGTTCCCGGGCGAACCGGTGCCGGCGGGCGATCTCGAAGGCGACCTGGGCGACCTCCCAGGGCCGCCGGGGCGCACTGAGTGGCCGCTCGATCCGGCCGACCTGGAGCACGAAGACGCGCTTCGCCCCGGCTTCGACGGCCTTGCCGATCGGGATCGAGTTGACGATCCCGCCGTCGATGAAGTGCTCACCGTCGATCTCGGCCGGGGGCAGCAGGCCGGGCACCGCGGCCGAGGCGAGCACTGCCGGCACCACCGGGCCGGTGTCGAACCAGTGTTCGGCGGCGCGTTCGATGCTGGCGGCACAGCAGTGGAACGGCACGGCCAGGTCGGCGAAGGTGGTGGTGTCGCCCAGTTCGGCCTCCAGCAGCCGGCGCAGTGGCCGTGGCGAGTGCAGGTGGGTACGGGCGGCGAACCGGCGCAGTTGGCGGGCCATCGAGTCGCCGTACACCTCGCTGGCCTCCGGGGAGGCCCAGAGCCGGACCAGCCGCAGGGTGACCGCCTCGGAGGGGTCGGCGGCGACCAGTACGCCGTTGACGGCGCCGATCGAGGTGCCGACGACGAGATCGGGCTCGATGCCGGAGCGGAACAGGGCGCGCAGCATGCCGACCTCGACCGCGCCGAGCACCCCGCCGCCGCCCAGTACGAAGGCGACCGGACCGTTGACCATGGCGTTCATCCTGGCACGGGCCCGATCGCCGCCGGTCGGGGTCGGCTCACCGCCGGGGCTCGGTCGGTATTACCGGCTCATCGGCAATCCTGACCTATGTCGGGTTAAATGATAAATGTTCGCCTGTTTAACGTGCCGTTGACAGGACGTGCCAATTCGCGCAGCCTGATACGACCTCCACTCCCCAGGCAGGTGCGACAACGATGGCATCGCTGCAAGCGGGCGAACTGCTCGCCCGCAGATACCGTCTCATCGACCGGATCGGTGCCGGCGGCATGTCGGTCATCTGGCGCGCCCGCGACGAGGTGCTCGACCGAGTGGTCGCGGTCAAGGTGCTCGCCGCGTCGTTGGCCGCCGACGCGCGGTTCCGCACCATGGTGCGGGAGGAGGCACGGTCCGCCGCCCAGCTGATCCATCCACACGTGACCGCGGTGCACGACTACGGCGAGGCGGTCGCACCGGACGGCACCGTCACCGCGTTCGTGGTGATGGAGCTGCTGTCCGGCGAGGAGCTGGACGCCCGGCTCACCGCCGGCCCGCTGACCTGGCCGGCGGCGGTGGAGACCTGCGCCCAGGTAGCCGAGGCACTGGCCGCCGCGCACCGGTTGGGCATCGTGCACCGCGACGTCACCCCGGCGAACATCATGATGACCTCGATCGGCGCCAAGGTGCTCGACTTCGGTATCGCCACCCAGATCGGCGCCCCCGACGAGGACGAGGAGGGCGAGACCTTCGGCACCCCGGCGTACGTGGCGCCGGAACGCCTCGACGGCCGACCGGCACAGCCCGCCACCGACGTCTACTCGCTCGGCGTCCTGCTCTACGAGACCCTCACCGGCCGGGTGCCGTACCCCGCCGACACGTGGGACGACCTGCACCGCGCACTCGATCAGGAGATCCCGCCGCTGACGGTGCCCGGACTGCCCACCCCGGTCGCCGAGATCTGCCTGCGCTGCCTGTCCCGGGACCCGCTGAGCCGCCCCACCGCGCACCAGGTCGGCGCCGCGCTGCGGGACCAGTTGCTACCGGCCGATCCGCAGGCGGCGACCATGCTCGCGCCGACGATGACCCTGCCGACGATGGCCGGGTCCGACGCTGCGCCGTCCGCCGACGCCGAAACACCGGCCGCCGACGCCGGGCCGCCGGACCCCGGCCCCGGAATACCCGCCCCCGACCCCGCAATACCGGCCGCCGACGCCGGGCCGCCGGCTGTCGACGGTCGACGGTGGTTCGGCCGGCTCGATTCCAGGGTCGCCACGCTACTGGTGGTCGGCGCCGTAGCGGTCGCCGTGATCCTGCTGCTGCAGCCCGAGGTGCTGCGGCGGCCGGGCAGCGACCATCCGCCGCCCGCCGGGCAACCGCAGTCCACCGGTACGCCCGCCGATCCCGCCCCGCCGGCACAGCCGACCCAGCCGGGGCCGTCGGCGGACGCACCGCCCACCGACGCGCCCGCCACCGGTGCCGCGCCGACCCCTGCGGCGACCGACACCGCACCGGCACCGACCGGGCCGGTCGTTCCGACCGTCGACGAGGCGATCACTCTGCTCGGTCAGGTGATCGACGACGGGCTGGCGGACGGCGCGATCCGCCGCGACGCCGGCCTCGACCTGCAGAACCTGGTCCGCAACCTGCGGACCTCGTTGACCAGTGGCACCGCCGACATCGACCGGGACGTCGACCAGCTGCGCCGCAAGGTGCGGATCCGCGCCGACGAAGGCGCGATCACCTACGCGTACGCCGACGAGCTGGACTCGGCACTGGACCAGTTGGCCGGTGCCGCCGTCTGACCGCCGGCCGCCACGGCACCAACCGGGTCGCGGTACAGGCGCGTCAGTGCAGGCGGATGCGGTGCCCGGACCGGTCGAACAGCAGCAGCCGGTCCAGGTCCAGCGCCATGGTCATCGTCTCGCCGGGCTGCGGCGGTGCCGTCGCCGGCACCCGAACCACGACGTCACCGTCACCGTCCGGTGGGTCGGACGGATCCGGCTCGTACACCGGGTAGAAGCCGTACCGGGTCCGAGCGGTCGCCGGCGGGTCCGGACGGCGCTGCTGCGGGATCATCCGGGCGATGGTCTTCCGCAGCTGGTGCCGGGGCGGCGGATCCTCGGCCAGCAGCTCGGCCAGGTGGGTCTGCGGATCCGGCAGATCCAGTTGCGACTCGGCCGGGGAGGTGGGCAGGCCGCCGGTGTCCACCCAGACCAGTGCCTCGTGGCCGAGGTTCTCCACCGCCCGGACTGTGCCGCGCAGGGTGACCGACAGCATCCGGTCGGACCCGGCCGGGTCCGGGCCGGCGGGCCGCGCCGGGTCAGCGCCGGTCGGCGGTACGGGGTACAGCGCGTCGGCCCGCAACGCCACGGTGACCCGCTCGGTGTGGTGCTCGGCCAGCCGGGCCACCCGGGCGTCACCCACCGGCAACTCCAGCACCTGCGAACCGAGGTCGATCACCACCCGGTCCGGCTCGGCGTAGACCGCCCCCTGCAGCAGACTGGTCCGTGGGGTGCCGAGGAACGCCGCGACGAACAGGTTCGCCGGGTCACCGTACACCTGCTCCGGCGGCCCGATCTGCTGCAGCCGGCCCTTGCGGAGCACCGCGAGCTGGTCCGCCATGGTCAGCGCCTCGGTCTGGTCGTGGGTCACGTAGACGGTGGTCACCCCGTGCCGGCGGGCCAGCGCCGTCACATCGGCACGCAACTCGGCCCGCAGCCCGGCATCCAGGTTGGACAGCGGTTCGTCCAGCAGGAACGCCTTCGGCTGGCGCACGATGGCCCGGGCCATGGCGACCCGCTGACGTTGCCCACCGGACAGCACGGCGGGCTGCCGGTGCAGATGCTCGGCGATGCCCAGCTCGGCGGCCACCTGCCGGATCCGCTGTTCCACCGCCGGGCCGTGACCCATACGCAGCGGAAAGGCGATGTTCTGGGCGACCGTCAGATGCGGGTACAGCGCGTAGTCCTGGAACACCATGGACACCTGTCGTCGCTGCGCCGACCAGCCGTCCACCACCCGGTCGTCGATCAGCACGTGCCCGGACGTCGGCGTTTCCAGCCCGGCGACCAGCCGCAGGATCGTCGACTTGCCGCATCCGGTCGGCCCGAGCAGCACCAGGAACTGGCCGGACGGGACCGCGAGACTCACCCCGTCGACTGCGACGGTGCCGTCGTCGAAGACCTTCGTCAGTCGGTCGGTGGCGATGGCGACCACGCGATCACCTCCTGACCCCATCGTCAGGCCCGGCGGCCATCGGCGCCAGTCCCTGTCGGCGGACGGCCCACGCCCGCCGGTGAGCGGTCGTCGGCACCGCTGCTGGCGGCCGCCGCCGGGAAGGTCAGCCCAGTTCCTCCGGGAGCCGCAGGTTGTCGCCGATCAACCCACCACCGACCGGGGGCGGCTCGGTGCTCGGCGGCTGGTTGGTGACGCTGCGGTCGAGCCACCCGTCGCCGTCGTCGTCGTAGTGGGTCTGTTCGAAGAACCCGTCACCGTCGGTGTCGTACGCCGCGGAGTCGACCAGACCGTCGGCGTCGTCGTCGCGGCCGACAAAGTCGACCCGGCCGTCGCCATCCCGGTCGACCAGGATGTCCACCCCGCCGTCCGCTCGGCCCCGGACCATGTGCCGGTCCCACTCGCCGTCGCCGTCGACGTCCACCCGGGTCCGGTAGTCCTCCGGCACCGCCGGCTCGACCTGCTGGGGCGCCGGGCCGAATCCGGCGGGCCGCTCCGGCGCCGACGGGCCGACCGCGTCCGGCCGGGCCCCGAAACCGCTGTCCGCTTCGGCCGGGCCGAAGCCGCTCTGCGCACCGGCCGAACCGAGCCCACCGCCGGACCCGGCGGAGCCGAAACCACTCTGCGCTCCAGCCGAACCGAAGCCGCTCTGCGCACCGGCAGAGCCGAGAGCCTCGTCGACGGCACCGGCCGCCGCGCCGATGTCGCCGAAGCCGCCCATCATCCCGGTCAACGGGCTCAGCAGCCCGAACGCGCTGGACTGGTTCGCCCGCGTCTCCACCGCCGCTGTCGGGCCGGTCGCGGCACCGCCCATCTGGGTCTGCAGCAGCTCCTGCTCCTCTGCGGTGAGCTGATAGCCAGCAAGCGCCGTCGTCGGGTCGGCGGCCAGCCCGGCGGCGAAGCCAGGGTCGGTCAGCAGGCGTTCGAGCACGGTGTCGAAGTCACTCATCGCCGTTCCCCTCGTCGATGTCGCTCCAGGGTAGTCCGCGACGGCCATCCGCCACGAGCCCGGCAGCGGCCGGCGCGGGCCACCGGTGACCGGACGGTCCGCCGTCAGTCCAGCTCCGGCATCGGTACGGGCTGCGGCCTGGGCCGGCAGGTGCCGCACTGCAACGCGTCCTCGACGACCAACCCCTCCGCCCGGCCCCGGCGCTCCGACCGGTGCACCTCCAGCAGGTACGGCCCGAAACGGGCGTGGTCCTCACACACGCCTCGGCCGCAGAACCGGCAACCACCCCGGGCCGCCTTCGGGCAGAACCAACAAAGCACCTGTATCTCCGCTCGGATCGATCTCTACGTCACAACGCCGGGTTCATTCCCGCAGTCGACGACCTCTACCTTGCTCTCCACCTGGCGGCTGAGTCCTCCGCTGTCCGTGACGGTGACCGTGATCGTCACGATCCCTCCGGCGCCCTGCCGGCTGGCCACCGGACCGATGGAGCCGCTGTGTGTCCCGGCGCCGCTGAAGGTCTCCGTCTTCTCCACTGGTCCGCTCTGCCGCGCGACGACGGTCAGCCCGTCGGGTGCGTCGTCGGAGACCACCACCATCCAGCGCACGCTGGTCGGGTGATCGCTGCAGGGTTCGTTGTTGACCAGCTGGGTGATCCGGCCCTGCGGCTGGATCTCCCAGAAAATGGTCGGGGGCTCGTTCGGGGGCGGCTCGGTGGTCGGCGGTGGTTCGCTGGTCGGCGGCGGCGTTCTGGTCGGCGACGACGTCGGCGGATCGGTCGTCGGCGCTGCCGTGGTCGGCGGCGGGGCGCTGGTCGGCGGCGGGCCGGGCGGGCTCGGCGGCGTGGCCGGGGTGGTCGGCTGCGGCTGCGGCTGGCGAGTCACGCCGGGGTTCGGCGCCGGGGCCGGCGTCGGCTGGCTGGTCGCGGAGAGATCCGGCGACGGGCTCTGCACGGTCGGTGATCCACTCGTGGCGCCCGGCGCGGGAGCGCTCGGCGTACCGCCGGGCGGGTCGACCACCCGGCCGTCACCGCAGCCGAGCTGCTCCCCGGTGGCCCGCAGGGACACCCCGTTGCGCCGCACCTCGCCGAGCGACACCCGGGCCGTTCCGGCGTTCACCGCGAACCAGGCCTCACCCCGGTTGGCGAGTACGGCATCCTGGCTGATCACGGTCATCGCCAATGGTCGGAAGGCACCGGAGACGCTGGCGGTGTCGGCCAGGATCCGGCCCCGGTCCAGGGTCAGCTCCCCGCTGGGCGCGACCGGCCGGGTGCCGACGCTCCGCAGCGCCCCCACCTCGGCTTCGACCCAGGCGCAGAGCACCGTGGCGGCCCCGCCACGGAAGACGAGTTCACCGGCCGACCGGTCGGCGACCTCGATCCGGTCCCCCTCGGCGACGTACGCCGCCGCACCGTCGCGCAACGTCAGCAGCCGCCCACCGGCGGTGCGTACCTCGACGGTGCCCCGCTCGGCCCGCAGCAGCGCCCGGTCGGCCGGCATTTCCGCCCAGGCCGGTCCGGGCATCAGGTTGCCGCCGCTGATCAGCAACGCGAACAGCAGCAGGAGCAGCACCAGCCACCACAGCCGGCGCTCGAACCGGCGGTCCACCCGGTCGTCGGCGTCCCCCGGTGGTGGCGGGCCGGGCGGGGCGGCCAGCGGCGGATAGTCGGCGGGCGGATGCACGCCGCTGGTCGGCGGACCTCCGCGTACCGTCGCCGCGGCGGCCTCGGCCACCTGCGACGGTGCCGCGCCGAGCAGCATCGGCAGCCCGGCGACGGCCGGCAACTGCCACAGCCGGGTCTGCGTACGGGTGGTCGCGACCACGTCCGGCGGGTCGGCGCCGACCGGGCCGATCATCGTGCCTCGGCGCAGTTCGAGGCCGTCCATCAGGGCGATCACGCCCGATTCGAGGACCACCGCGTCGTACGGGCCGGACAGCCGGACCGGCGCGCCGGGCGGCAACGACACCGGCCGGGCCCGGGACACCAGTCCCAGCCGGTCCTCCGGGGTCAGCCCGGACAGCGCGGGGGTCTCGGCGAACAGCGACTCGGCGGCGGACCGATCGGCCGGCGGCGGACCGGGCAGCGGGCCGACGACCGTGGCGACCGCCGTCGGCGGCAGCGCCAACAGCGTCGTACCGGCGGTACGCCAGGTGAGCGTGGCCGGCGTACCGGTCAGGGCGCTGGCCAGGCCGACCAGACCGCCCGGTCCGAGCCGCTGCCGGACCGTGCCGGCCGGATCGCCGGGCGCGCGGCCCTCCACCGCGCCGTCGACCACGACGTAGACCGCCGGCTGGGCGGCGCCGGCGGCGACGAGCTGCTGACCGGTACGCGGGTGCACCCAGCGCGCCTGGGCGGCGAGCCGGTTCAACG
The DNA here is from genome assembly GCF_029626105.1 of Solwaraspora sp. WMMD792. Lineage (NCBI taxonomy): Bacteria > Bacillati > Actinomycetota > Actinomycetes > Micromonosporales > Micromonosporaceae > Solwaraspora > Solwaraspora sp. WMMD792. Next base: position 332,612 of record NZ_JARUBH010000009.1, on the reverse strand, counting down.
CGCTGGCCGGCAGCGTCCGCAGCGCGCTGGCGCGCAGCGCGTCCAGCCGCCGTGGGGTGTCGCTGGCGTGCCGCCGCTCGGCGAACGCGCCGCGCAGCCGCCGCCAGCGCCGGGCCAGCCAGCCGGCCGCCAGGTAGACCAGCGGGGCGGCCAGACCGGCGACCACCGCGGCGAGCAGCAGCCGGGCCGGCAAGCCGGACCGCCACAGGCCGAGGGCCAGGCCGGCGACCCGGTCGGTCCAGATCCGCCAGAACAGGTTGACCGCGATCACCACCCAGAGCACGGCGAGCATCCCGTACAGGGCGACCAGCCGGCCCTCCCGGTCCAGCGCCGACCAGCGCGGGCCGCGCCGGCGCAGCCGGCCGACGACGTAGGCCAGGCCACGGGTGCGCAGGTTCGGGATCTCCAGCCAGTCCATCAACAGGTAGTAGCCGTCGAGGGCAAGAAACGGGTTGAGGTTGAACAGGGCGTTCAGATACCAGGCGAAGGCGAGTTTGAACGTCCACGGCGCGGCGGCCGGGAAGATCAGCCCGACGATGCCGGCGACGCCGGCCAGCACCAGCCCGGCGGCCGGCCCGGCGGCGGTGGTGATCAGCCGTTGCCGGCGGCCGGCCAGCCAGACGTCGGTGGTGTCGACGAAGACCGACGGGATGCCGAAGTAGATGAGGAATCCGGCGGCCGGCACCCGGCGGCCGGCGTGTTTGGTGGCCAGGGCGTGGCCGAGTTCGTGGCAGGCGAGGGCGACGACGTTCAACCCGAGCAGCACCGCCGCGCCGGCCGCGTACGACCCGCCGGTGAGGAAGACCGCCTGCTCGCCGCGCCACCAGGTCCAGCAGAACGCGGCGAACCCGACCAGCGCGACGACGGCCAGCAGCACCGCCGCCAGCCGGGTGAACAGGAACCGGCCGCCGCCCCGGTAGAGGGCGCCGACCAGCGGGTCGACGTCGGCCAGCACGGTACGCCGGCCCTGCGCCACGGCCAGCAGGGTACGACCGAACCGCAGCGGCCACGGCCGGCGGTGCACCCGGGCCAGCGGTCGGAACGCGTCGACCGGCAACTCGGCGAGCATCCGGTTGCCGGCCAGGTCGGCGACGACCCGGGTGACCTGGTCGGGGGCGAGCCGGCCGGCGATCCGGGCGAACTCGGCGACCAGCCGGGCCACCGTACGGCTGCCGTCCATCAGCTGGGCGAGCCGCCACTCGTCCGGGGCCAGCCGCAGGTAGCAGGCACCACCGCGACCGTCCGGCGAGCGGAGCATCACGTACGGCATCCCGCGTACCGAGGTCAGCTCGACGTGCTCGATGCCGGACCGCAGCACCGGCCGGGCCCGGGCCGGGTTGAGCCGTTCGACGACGGCGTCCCACAGGCCTGCGTCGGCCGGGGCGACCGGCTGGCCCGGTGCCCGGCCGGCCAGGGCCTCCCACACGCTCATCCTGGTCTCGACGACCGTCACTGTGCCTGCTCCTCCGCCGCTACTCGCGGCTGCAGGTTAGACCGCCTTGTCGACCGCACGCGACTGCTCGACCGCTTTCGGACAGCATGTCGTGCGGAAAAAGTCTCGTCGATCGACTACGCCGGGGTCAGCCGCTCATCCTTTCGGCCAGGGTACGGGCCCGGAACATCTGCACCCGTCTGGCCGTGCGCACCACATAGGAGCGCAGCAGGGTCGGCATGGTGAGACTCACAGTGACGGTGACCGCCGATCCGGTGCCGTCGGGCTCAGTCTCCATCACGAACCGCACCGACACCCGCGCCGGGCTGCGTACCTGCATCACGAGCCGGCGGCCCGGATCGGTCTCGGTCTGTCGGACGTGCAGGATGTTGTCGTACCGCAGCGGTCCGACGATCTTGAACCGCTCCACCGCGACGTACCGCAGCACGGGGTGGCCGTCGGCGTCGGTGCTCGACTCGATGTCACGCACCGCGACGATCAGCGGCGACAGCCCGACGTGGTTGGTCGGGTCGGCCAGGTGGGCGTGCACCCGGTCCGGTGCCGCCGCGACGGTGAACCGGTCGGTGAAGGTCTCGGTGCGCACGTCAGGGAAGCTAGCGAACGGCGGGCGGCGTGACCAACCCCCTTGGTCACACCACCCGCCGCTCTTTTCTGGGGAGGCAAGTCAATCTGTCGTCATGTCGTGGTCACGGCGCGTCGACGAGGGTGGCGGAGGCGGTCCGCGCCTCGCCGTCGCGCTCGTAGGTGATCTCGATCTGCTCCCCGACCTGGCCGGACTGCACCGCCGCGACGAGGTCGTCCGAGTCGTTCACCGGGGTGTCGCCGATCTGCACGACCACGTCGCCCTGGGCCAGGCCGGCCTGGTCAGCCGGGCTGCCGTCCTCGACCGCTGCGATCAACGCGCCGCCGCCGTCGGCCGCGGTCACGCTCACCCCGAGGTACGGGTGGCTGACCTCCTCGCCGGCCATCAGCGCTTCGGCCACGTCCTTGGCCTTGTTGCTGGGGATCGCGAAGCCGACGCCGATGTTGCCCTCGCCCTGCCCGGAGGTGGCGATCGCGGTGTTGATCCCGATCACCTCACCGTTGGTGTTGACCAGGGCTCCACCGGAGTTCCCCGGGTTGATCGGGGCGTCGGTCTGCAGCAGCCCGGACATCGAGCTGACCTGACCGCCGCCGCCGAACGGGCTCTGCTGCTGGCCGCCACCCACCGAGATGGTGCGGTCCTGCGCGCTGATGATCCCGGCGGTCACCGAACCCTGCAGACCCAGCGGGCTGCCCAGGGCCAGTACGGTGTCGCCGACCCGCATCGTGCTGCTGTCGCCGAGGGTCGCCGGGGACAGCCCGTCCACGTCGTCGACCTTGACCACGGCCAGGTCGGTACGCGCGTCGGTGCCGACCACGCTGCCGGACGCGGAGCCACCGTCGGCGAAGTACACGGTGACCGATCCGCCGCGTGCCGACTCGACGACGTGGTTGTTGGTCAGGATGAAGCCTTCGGCGTTGAGCACCACGCCGGAGCCTTCACCGGAGCCGGTGGAGATCGACACCACGCTGTCCTGGACGGCGTCGGCGATCTCGGCGAGCGACGAGCGGTCGATCACCGGTGCCGCGCTGCCGCCGCCGTTGCTGCCGGTCTGCACCGCCGGCGCCGCGCTGCCGTTGTCGAAGGCGGCCACCACCGCACCGCCGACCGCACCGGAGCCGAGCATCAGGGCGAGGACGACCGCCGAGCCGGCGACGATCCGACCGACCCGGTTCGGCGGTCGCTGGGCGCCAGCCTGGGCGGCGGCGCCGGGCGGCGGCGACCAGCTGACGTGCGGCTGGCTGTAGCCGTGGCCGGCGTACGGCTGGCCGTGGCTCCACTGCCCGTGCTGGCCGGGCCCGTACGGCACCTGGGCGTAGCCGGGGGCGTACGGGCCGGCCTGCGGCTGGCCGCCGAGCGGCGGTCCGGTGACCGGCTGGGCCGACGCGGGCTGGGCCGACGCGGGCGCCTCAGACGCGGGCTGAGCCGACGCGGGCGCCTCAGACGCGGGCTGAGCCGACGCGGGCGCCTCAGCTGCGGGTGAGTTGGGCGCGGGCTGGGCCGGTGCGGGTGAGCCGGCGTACGGCTGGTTGGTCGGCGTCCAGTCGGTGGACGAACGACCGGTGGCCGGGTCGGGCTGGCCCGACGCGGCAGGGGCCTGCCAAGGGCTGGCCGGCGGTTGAGCCTTGTCCGACGGCTCCGCCGGCGGCGTGGTCTCGTGCTCGCTCATGTATTCAGATTGCCCCCCGGCACTTTGACGCACCTGATTTGCGGCTGAGGCTTTGCTGAAAATCATGATTCGCCATCGTCGATGGATTCGGTGTCGGCGAGGTCGGTGTCGGCCAGCGGAAGCCGGACCCGGAAGGTGGCACCCTGGCCGGGCTCGCTGTGCACCTCGACGGTGCCCGAGTGGGCGACGACGAGGGCGGCGACGATCGCCAGCCCGAGTCCGGTGCCGGTCGGCCGCTCCGTGCTGCGGGTACGGGCGGCGTCGGCCCGGTAGAACCGCTCGAAGACCCGTTCGGACTGCTCCGGGGTGAGACCGGGCCCCTCGTCGGCCACCTCGACCGTGGCGAACCCCGGCTCGGTGGCCCGCAACCGCAGCGTGACCGGCGTGTCGGCCGGGGTGTGGTTGATCGCGTTGGTCATCAGGTTGCCGATCACCTGACGCAGCCGGGCGTCGTCGCCCAGCACCACCAGCCGGCCGGCACCGGGCCCGATGTCCAGCTCCACCCGGCGCTGCGGGTCGACCGCCCGGGCCGCCTGCACCGCGTCGCTGGCCAGCACCGGCAGCTCGACCGGCGCCAGATCCAACGGGCGTTCCCGGTCGAGGCGGGCCAGTAGCAGCAGGTCCTCCACCAGCAGACCCATCCGGGCCGCCTCGTCCTCGATCCGGCGGACCAGCCGGGCCGCTTCCTGCGGCGACGCGGCGGCGGCCCCCTGCCGGTACAGCTCGGCGAAGCCGCGGATGGTGGTCAACGGGGTACGCAGCTCGTGCGAGGCGTCGGCGACGAACTGGCGCATCCGCTCCTCGGACCGGCGGGCCCGGGTCTCCGAGGACTGGGCCGCGACGGCGGCTTCCCGGGCCGACGCCTCGGCCATCCGGGCCGCCCACTCAGAACTCGCCCGCGCGGTGAACGCCGCCTCGATCTGGGTCAGCATCGCGTTGAGCGTGCGGGACAGTCGGCCCAGCTCGGTCTGCGGCACGTGCGCGCCCGGCTCCGGGTCGGGCACCCGCCGGCTCAGGTCACCGGCGGCGATGGCCGCCGCGGTCTGCTCGATCTCGACCAGCGGCCGCAGGTTGGTCCGTACGATCGCGGCACCGGCCAGTGCCAGCAGCGTCACCACTCCGATACCGACCAGGATGTCGATCCAGACCAGCCGGCTGACCGCCCGGTCGACGTCGACGAGGCTCTGCCCGACCGCGATGACGTCGCCGGTGGGCAGCGACGCGTAGAGCATCCGCCAGCGTGGGGCGCCGTTGCGGGCGTACACGGTCTTCGGCTCGCCCTGCAGCGCGGCGAAGCCGTCCCAGTCGGCCGGCCAGCGCGGCAGCTCGCCGGTGGCGATCCGGTCGTCGTCGTAGTAGGGCCCGCCGAGCGGGCCGTCCTGGTACGAGACGACCACCAGGTAGTTGGTCGGCAGCGGGGCGTCGACCGAGGCGGGCTGGTCCCACACCGGCAGGCGTTGCGCCTTGCTCACGTCGTCGCGCAGCTTCACGACGTAGTCGCGCAGGTCCGTGTCGATCTGGTCGACCAGGTAGCTGCGCAGGAAGAACGCGCTGCTCACGCTGATCACCAGCAGCGCGGTGAGGACCAGGCTGAGCACCGACGTGACCAGCTTGACCCGCAGCGGTACGCCGCGCAGCCAGCCTGTCACCGGGGCGGTTGCCAGCGTCGGCCTGTTCACGCCGCTGGTTTGCGCAGCACGTAGCCGACGCCACGCAGGGTGTGGATGAGACGGGGCTGGGTGTTGTCGATCTTGCGGCGCAGGTACGAGATGTAGGACTCGACGATGTTGTCGTCGCCCCGGAAGTCGTAGTTCCACACGTGGTCGAGGATCTGCGCCTTGGACAGCACCCGGTTGGCGTTGAGCATCAGGTAGCGCAGCAGCTTGAACTCGGTCGGTGACAGCTGCACCCGGTTGCCCGCCCGGTAGACCTCGTGGGTCTCCTCGTCCAGTTCCAGGTCGGCGAAGGTGAGCCGGGAGGAGGTCTGACCGCCGTTGCTGGTACGCCGCAGCACCGCCCGAATCCGGGCGGTCAGCTCCTCCAGTGAGAAGGGCTTGGTGACGTAGTCGTCGCCGCCGAGGGTCAGCCCGCGGATCTTGTCGTCGGTGGCGTCCCGCGCGGTGAGGAAGACCACCGGGGTACGGGTGCCGGCCTCCCGCATCATCCGGATCACCTCGAAGCCGTCCAGGTCGGGCAGCATGACGTCGAGCACCACGAGGTCCGGCCGGCGCTCGCGGGCGGCGTTCAGCGCGGCGCTGCCGCTGGTCGCGGTGGTGACGTCGAATCCGGCGAACCGCAGACTGGCGGAGAGCAGTTCGAGGATGTTCGGGTCGTCCTCGACGACGAGCAGCTTCGCCTCGGTCTGCGATGCGGTCATGACCGCATCATCCCGGATCGGTCTGGGTTCGGCCTGGGGAGCCGCTGACAATCAGCTGAGAGTGAGCTCGACGTCCGGGACGAGTGACCTCAGCCGACGAGGTCGAGGGCAGAGCGGGTCGGTGCCGGGTCGCGGTCGGCGAGCCGGGCGAGTGCCCGCCGGTGCCGGGACCGGTCCGGCGGCAGCGGTGCGCCGGCGTCCAGCGTCACCACCAGATCCCGCAGCCCGAGCACCCGCCGTACCGACGGCCACAACGCCTCGTCCCCGATGAACGCCGCCACGCTGGTCGGCACCGGCCCGGTCGCTGCCACCCCGGTCGCCGCCGGCCCGGCCGGGCCGGCGAAGTGGTACGTCAGGGTGAGCGGGACGACCGGCACCTCGGCGTCGAGGGCGGCCTGGAACAGCGCGGGGCGGAACGGTGCCGGGCGCGGCGCACCGGAGCTGCACCGGCCGGCGGAGGTGGCCCGGCCGGCGGTGCCGCAGGTCGTGGTGGCCTGCGGGAACACCGCGATCTGGTGGCCGGCGCGCAACGCTGCGGCGACGTCGGCGACCGTGCCGGGCAGCGTACGGGGCCGGTCTCGGTCGATGAACAGGGTGCCGCCGACCCGGGCCAGCGCGCCGATCACCGGCCAGCCGCGAATCTCCCGCTTGGCCAGCAGCCGGGCCGGGGTGACGGCGAGGATGGCCAGGGTGTCCAGCCACGAGACGTGGTTGGCGGCCAGCAGCGCCGCCCGGGCCGGCAGCCGGCCGACCAGCCGCAGCCGGACGCCGAGCGTACGCAGCAGTCCGCGGGCCCACAGCCGCCCGGCGACCGGACGCAGCCGCCGGGTGAGCAGCGGCAGCAGCACCAGCAGGACCAGCCCGGCGGCGAGCATGCCGAGCACGCCGGTCAGCCGGGTCAGCCGGGTGAGCCGGTCGGCGGCGGGCACGGTGGGCGGGGGCGGCAGGCAGCCGGCACCGCACCCGGATCGGGGTCGCCAGAAGGTGCCGTGCCCGAGCGGTCGCGGTGACCTGCCGAGGGGTCGCGGTGACCTGCCGAGCGGTCGCGGTGCCATCACAGCTCCAGGAAGTGACGCAGGTAACGGGGATCGGTCCGGTCCAGCGACAGCAGCACGTACAGGTCAGCGACCGCGAAGTCGGGGTCGTACGCGGGTTCGCCGCACACCCAGGCACCGAGTCGCAGGTAGCCGCGCAGCAACGGCGGCATGCCGACCCGACCGGTCCTCGGCAGGACCGGTGCGGGTGGCGGTTCGGGTTCGGCGAGCCAGGGGCGGCGGGGCCGCACCCGCAGCAGCGGCGGGGCCAGGTGCCCGTCCCGGACCGTGCGCCAGACCGCGTGGGCGCTCGCCCCGCCGTCGTGCAGTGGCACCGAGGCGCAGCCGCCCAGCCAGCGCAGGTCACGTTCCCGCAGGTAGCGGGCGATGCCGGCCCAGATCAGGTTGATCACCGCGCCGCCCCGGTGGTCGGGGTGCACGCAGGCCCGGCCGGCCTCCACCAGGTGGTCACCGATCAGCCGGAGCGGTCTGGTGTCGAACTCGGTGTCGGCGTACCAGCGGCCGAGCCGGGCGGCGCGGTCCGGCGGCAGCAGCCGGTAGGTGCCGACCACGGCACCGGTCCGGCCGTGCCGGACGATCAGATGGTCACAGTGTTCGTCGAACCCGTCCACGTCCCGGTCGGCGTCCACCCCGCCGGAGCGGGGGTCGGAACCGGCACCGAACTCGGCGGCGAACACCTGGCGACGCAGTCGTTGCGCGGCGGCGACCTGATCGGGGTCGTCGGCGACGGAGACGACATACTCGCTGGTCCTGGCTGGGGTGGCGGCGGTCAGCAACACGGCCATGAGATGTGTGTAAGGTGCCCCGGAACCGTCGACGTGTCGACAGCGGATGGCACCGGTGTCGATCCGGTGAACGGCGGTGGCGACCGACTGCGAGGATGGTCCGGTGCTGATCTCTGCCCGGTTCAACGGCCCGACCGGCTCCGCCAACGGCGGGTACGCGGCCGGCCGGTTCGCCCAGGCGCTGCTGCGCGCCGAGCCGGCCACCGTGGTCGGGGGTCGACCGGTCCGGGTGACCCTGCGCCGGCCGCCGCCGCTGGACACCGAACTGCGGGTGGTCCGCCCGGCCGAGGACACGCTGCGGGTGGAGGCCGGCGCGGATCCGGTGACGCTGATCGCCGAGGCCGAGGCGGTCGACGGCCCGATCGACGGCCTGACCGGCCCGGTCGACGGCTCGGGCGGCCCGGTGGGCGGGCCGACCGTACCGCCGGTCGATCTGGCCACGGCGGAGGCCGCCAGCGCCCGGTACCCGGGCCACGACGCGCATCCGTTCCCGGACTGCTACGTCTGCGGCCCACGGCACCCCGACGGTCTGCGGGTGTTTCCCGGGCCGGTGGGTGACGGACGCACCGCCGCGCCGTTCGTCGTGCCGGACGACCGTACGGTGCCGACGGTCTGGGCCGCGCTGGACTGCCCCGGCGGCTGGACGGTGCTCGCCCCCGACCGGCCGTACCTGCTGGGCCGGATGACCGCGACGGTGGCCGCGCTGCCGGCACCGGGCGAACGCTGCGTGGTGGTCGGCGAGTTGCTCGGAACCAGCGGCCGCAAGGCCGAGGTACGCACGACGCTCTACGATGCTGCGGGACAACCGCTGGCGGCGGCCCGGGCGACCTGGATCGCCATCGCCGGCCCCGCCGCCGGATGACGGGGCGGTGTGACGAGAGGAGCCACATGTCGGAGGACGGACGCATCGTCGTCTCCGGGCTGACCAAGCAGTACCGCAACGTCCGCGCGGTCGACGATCTGTCGTTCACCGTGGAGCCGGGGCGGGTGACCGGTTTTCTCGGCCCGAACGGGGCCGGCAAGACGACCACCCTGCGGATGATGCTCAACCTGGTCACGCCGACCAGCGGTCATGCCACCGTGGGCGGGCGGCGGTACGCCGACCTGACCGATCCGCTGCGGCACGTCGGCGCGGTGCTGGAGGCGTCCAGCGCGCACAAGGGCCGCTCCGGTATCAACCATCTGCGGGTGATCTGCGCCGCCGCCGGGTTCCCGCTGCGCCGCGCCGAGGAGACGCTCGGCCTGGTCGGGTTGACGCCGGCCGCGAAGCGCAAGTTCAAGGGCTACTCGCTCGGCATGCGGCAACGGCTGGGGATCGCCGCGGCGATGCTGGGCGATCCGAAGGTGCTGATCCTCGACGAGCCGGCCAACGGCCTGGATCCCGAGGGGATCCGCTGGATGCGTGACCTGCTCAAGTCGTTCGCCGCGCAGGGCCGTACGGTGCTCGTCTCCAGCCACCTGCTGGCCGAGATGCAGTTGCTCGCCGACGACGTGGTGATCATCGCGGCTGGTCGGCTGGTCCGGCACGGTCCGGTCGCCGAGGTGATGGCCTCGATGTCCGGTGCCCCGACGATCCGGGTCCGCACGCCGCACGGCGAGAAGCTGACGGCGGCGTTGAGCCGGGCCGAGGCGACGGTGCAGACCGCGCCGGACGGTGCGCTGCTGGTCGTCGGGGTGGACGCGCCGACGGTCGGCCGGACCGCGCTGGCCGAGGGCGTCGAGCTGCACGAGTTGAGCACCGAACGACCCGACCTGGAACGGGTCTTCCTGGAACTGACCAGCGCGAAGGCGGCCATCCGATGAACCTGGTACGCAGCGAGCTGCTCAAGATCACCACCACCGCCACCTGGTGGGTCTTCGGCCTGATCTACCTGCCGCTGTGGGCGGTCACCCTGCTGGTCAACTACGTGCAGACCAGCGTGCTGTCCGACCCGGAACGGTTCGGCCCGACGACGCCGGAGAACGACGAGGTGCTCAGCGCGGTCAGTGAGGCGCCGGCGCTGGCGGCCAACCTCTACACCAACGGCCAGTTCTTCGGGCTGCTGGTCGTGATGCTGCTCGGTGTGATCGTGGTGACCAACGAGTACTTCCATCAGACCGCGACCACGACCTTCCTGACCAGCCCTCGACGTACCGAGGTGGTGCTGGCGAAGCTGGCCGCCGCGTCGCTGCTCGGCTTCGTCTTCTGGCTGATCACCACGGTGGTCAACCTGATCGCCGGCGCGCTGGTGCTGGCCACCTTCGACATCGGTCCGGAGTTCGGCTCGGGCGCGGTCTGGGAGGCGGTCGGGCTCAACGGCCTGGCCTACCTGCTGTGGGCGATCTTCGGGGTCGGCTTCGGAGTGCTGATCCGCAGCCAGCTCGGGGCCACCGTCTCGGCGATCCTGCTCTACCTGGGTGGCTACCTCGGCACGGCGATCATCCTGGCCACGCTGGCGTCCCGGTTCGGCGACTGGATCAGTGACCTGCAGTGGTTGGTGCCCTCGATCGCGTCGCAGCTGATGGTCGCCGGCACCGACCTGCCGGACAGCCCACCCCGGTGGACCGGTGCGCTGATCCTGATCGCTTACGCGCTGTTGACCGGCATCGTCGGTACGGTGATCACCCGCCGTCGGGACATCTCCTGACCGGTCGGGCATACCACTACTGACCTGCCATTCCGGCCGGTACGGCAACCGCCGTGCCGGCCGGTACGGCTGGGGCAACCGTTGTGAAAAGTGACACGAGCCGCATGCGACAATGCCGCCCGTCGGCGTACGGCGTAGCCTGGTAGCCGTCCCCGACCAGCGCCCCGACCCTGGTGGCGTCCCCCGCGTGACAAATCCGACCGCGTGAAAGAGGCGATTACCGGCCGTGTCGACCCAGCAGACTTCGCAGGACAATCCGCTGGCGGGCTTCGGCCCGAACGAGTGGATCGTCGATGAGATGTACCAGAAGTATCTCACCGATCCCGCCAGCGTAGATCCGGCTTGGCACGACTTCTTCGCCGACTACAGCCCCGAGCAGGTCGCCTCGCCGACCGAGGCGGCCGCCGCGACGGCGACCACGGCCGCCGCCCGGGCCGGCACCGACGCGCCGGCCGCGCGGTCCGTCCAGCAGACCGAAGCGTCCGCGCCGGGTCGCGGGACCACCCGCCGGGCGGCCGAGCCCGCCGCGGCCAAGAGCAGCCCCACCCGGGCGAACGCGCCGACCGGCAGGACGGCACCGGCGGGCAAGGCAGCACCGACCAGGCCGGCCGCCGGCACGGAGAGCACCGGAAAGACCGCCGCCGGCAAGTCCACCGGCGGCCGGTCCGCCGCGACCAAAACGGCGACCAAGGCACCAGCGGACAAGGCAGCAGCAGACAAGGCACCCGCCGGCAACGGTTCGATGGCCGGCGGCAGCCGGCAGACGCCGCTGCGCGGGGTCGCCGCCCGGATCGTGCAGAACATGGACGCGTCGCTGGCGGTGCCGACCGCGACCAGCGTGCGCGCGGTCCCAGCCAAGCTGCTGGTCGACAACCGCATCGTGATCAACAATCACCTGGCCCGGGGCCGTGGCGGTAAGGTCAGCTTCACCCATCTGATCGGGTACGCCATGGTCCGGGCGCTGGTCGAGCACCCGGAGATGAACAACTCGTTCGCCGAGATCGACGGCAAGCCGAACATGGTCGCGCCGGAGCACGTCAACCTCGGCATCGCCATCGACCTGGCCAAGCCGGACGGCTCCCGGACCCTGGTGGTGCCGTCGATCAAGGCGTGCGAGCAGATGGACTTCCGGCAGTTCTGGCAGGCGTACGAGGACGTGGTCCGCCGCGCCCGCCGGGGCGAGCTGACCATGGACGACTACAACGGCACCACGATTTCGCTGACCAACCCGGGCGGCATCGGCACGGTGCACTCCCAGCCCCGGCTGATGACCGGGCAGGGGGCGATCATCGGCGTCGGCGCGATGGAGTACCCGGCCCCGTACGCCGGAATGTCCGAAGAGACCCTCGCCGACCTGGCGGTCAGCAAGGTGATCACGCTGACCAGCACCTACGACCACCGGATCATCCAGGGTGCGCAGTCCGGCGAGTTCCTCAAGACCATGCACGAGCTGATCCTCGGCGAGCATGGCTTCTACGACCAGCTCTTCACCGCGCTGCGGATCCCGTACGAGCCGGTGCGCTGGGTGCGCGACGTGGCGGTCAGCTCCGAGGGGCAGATCAACAAGACGGCGCGAGTCAACGAGCTGATCCACGCGTACCGGGTGCGCGGGCACCTGATGGCCGACACCGACCCGCTCGAGTTCAAGATCCGCAAGCACCCGGACCTGGACGTGCTGCAGCACGGCCTGACCCTGTGGGACCTGGACCGCACCTTCCCGGTGGACGGCTTCGCCGGCCAGCAGCGGATGAAGCTGCGGCAGATCCTCGGCGTGCTGCGCGACTCCTACTGCCGTCGGGTCGGCATCGAGTACATGCACATCCAGGATCCGGAGGAGCGCCGCTGGATCCAGGAACGCATCGAACGCGGCTATGAGAAGCCCGACGCGGCCGAGCAGAAGCACATCCTCAACCGGCTCAACGCAGCCGAGGCGTTCGAGACCTTCCTGCAGACCAAGTACGTCGGGCAGAAACGCTTCTCACTGGAGGGCGGCGAGTCGCTGATCCCGCTGCTGGACGAGGTCCTGCAGTCCTCGGCCCGGGCCGACCTCGACGAAGTGGTCATCGGCATGGCCCACCGGGGCCGGCTCAACGTGCTCGCCAACATCGTCGGCAAGCCGTACGAGAAGATCTTCTCCGAGTTCGAGGGGCACCTCGACCCGAAGTCCACTCAGGGCTCCGGGGACGTCAAGTACCACCTCGGTCAGGTCGGCAAGTTCACCACCCCGGACGGCGAGCACGGCATCACCGTGTCGGTGACCGCCAACCCGTCGCATCTGGAGGCGGTCGACCCGGTGCTGGAGGGCATCGTCCGGGCCAAGCAGGACCGGATCGACCTCAAGTTGGAGGGCTACACCGTCCTGCCGCTGCTGGTACACGGTGACGCCGCGTTCGCCGGGCAGGGCGTGGTCGCCGAGACGCTCAACCTGTCGCAGCTGCGCGGCTACCGTACCGGCGGATCGGTGCACGTGGTGGTCAACAACCAGGTCGGTTTCACCACCGCGCCGGAGCACAGCCGCTCGTCGCTCTACTCCACCGACGTGGCCCGGATGATCCAGGCGCCGATCTTCCACGTCAACGGCGACGACCCGGAGGCGGTGGTCCGGGTCGCCCGGCTCGCCTTCGAGTACCGCCAGGCGTTCAACAAGGACGTCGTGATCGACCTGGTCTGCTACCGGCGGCGCGGGCACAACGAGGGCGACGACCCGTCGATGACCAACCCGCTGATGTACGCGATCATCGACTCCAAGCGCAGCGTCCGCAAGCTCTACACCGAGGAGCTGATCGGCCGGGGTGACATCACCATCACCGACGCCGAGGAGCTGCTGCGCGACTACCAGACCCAGCTGGAGCAGGTGTTCAAGGCGACCCGGGACGCCGCCACCTCGGCTACCAGCCGGTTGCCCAGCCGTCAGCCGGAGCCGGAGCCGCAGGTGGCGACCGCGGTGGACGCCGCCGCCGTGCGGGCGGTCGGCGACGCGCACGTGGACCTGCCGGAGGGCTTCACCCCGCACAAGCGCATCCAGCAGCTGCTGGAGCGGCGGGCGAAGATGTCGGTCTCCGGCGACATCGACTGGGGCTTCAGCGAGATCGTCGCGTTCGGCACGCTGCTCGCCGACGGCGTCACCGTCCGGCTGGCCGGCCAGGACTCCCGCCGTGGCACCTTCGTACAGCGGCACGCCTCGGTGGTCGACGCCCGCACCGGGCGGGACTACCTGCCGCTGGCCAGTCTGGTCACCGACGAGTCGCGGTTCTTCGTGCACGACTCACTGCTCAGCGAGTACGCGGCGATGGGCTTCGAGTACGGCTACTCGGTGGAGAACCCGGAGGCGCTGGTGCTCTGGGAGGCGCAGTTCGGCGACTTCGTCAACGGTGCCCAGTCGATCGTCGACGAGTTCGTCTCCTCCGGCGAGGTCAAGTGGGGGCAGCGGTCGGCACTGACCCTGCTGCTGCCGCACGGCCACGAAGGTCAGGGCCCGGACCACACGTCCGGGCGTCCGGAGCGTTACCTGCAGATGTGCGCCGAGGACAACATGCGCGTCGCGATCCCGTCCACCCCGGCGAACTACTTCCATCTGCTGCGCCGGCAGGCTCTGTCGCCGAAGCGCAAGCCACTTGTGGTGTTCACCCCCAAGTCGCTGCTGCGGCACAAGCTCTGCGTCTCCTCTGTCGCCGACTTCACCTCCGGCACCTTCCAGCCGGTGCTGCCGGACCCGGTGGCCGACGGCCGGCCGGAGGCGGTCAAGCGGGTGCTGCTGTGCACCGGCAAGATCTACTACGACCTGCTGCAGGCCCGTGCCGAACGGCACGCGGTCGCCGGCGGCAACGGTCAGCTCGACACCGACACCGCGATCGTCCGGATGGAGCAGCTGTACCCGCTGCCGGTGGAGCAGATCCGGGCGGCGCTTGCCGGCTACCCGAACGCCGAGGACTTCGCCTGGGTCCAGGAGGAGCCGGCCAACCAGGGTGCCTGGTCGTTCGTCGCGCTCAACCTGCTGGAGCATCTCGACGGCGTACGGCTGCGGCGGATCTCCCGGCCGGCGGCGGCGGCGCCGGCGGTCGGCTCGACGAAGCTGCACGACGTCGAGCAGTCCGCGCTGATCGACGCCGCGCTGCCGCGACGCTGACCGGGGGGCACACGTGTACTTCACCGACCGGGGCATCGAGGAACTGGCGCAGCGCCGCGGCGAGGAGGAGGTGGCCATCTCCTGGCTCGCCGAACGGCTGCGTGACTTCGTCGACCTGCACCCGGAGTTCGAGACCCCGGTGGAACGGTTCGCCACCTGGCTGGCCCGGCTCGACGACGAGGACGACTGACGACCAGCTGACGCTGGACCCACCCGGGCCGGGACCAAGGTCACCAGACTCCGGGCGCCTGCGCCTTGTACGTTGGGGCGGTGGCGCGAAGTGTCTACCTTGCCGGTCTCGGCCCCGGTGGCGGCAAGTCCACCGTCGCCCTCGGCCTGGCCGAGCTGCTGTCCCGCCGGGTCGAACGGATCGGGGTGTTCCGGCCGCTGCTCGCCGGCGCCGGCCCGGACGCGACCCTGACCCTGCTGCGTGAGCGCTACCGGATCGACCTGCCCGACGGCCAGCTGTACGGGGCCAGCTACGCCGAGGCGGCCGAGCTGGTCGCCGACGGCCGGCGGGAGGAGCTGATCTCCCGGATCGTCGACCGGTACCGCGAACTGGAGCGGCGCTGCCCGGCGGTGCTGGTGATCGGCAGCGACTTCGACGACACCGGCGACAACGGCGGTCTCCCCCGCGAGCTGGCGTTCAACGCCCGGCTGGCCACCGAGTTCGGCAGCGTGGTGGTGGCTCTCGTCGACGGGATCCGTCGGGACACCGCCGAGGTCGCCGGCGCGGCCCGCAGCGCGTACCACTCGTTGACCGAGCTCGGTGCGACGGTGCTGGCGGTGATCGCGAACCGGGTCGACGCCGGGGTGGTGACGCCGACGCTGCCGGTGCCGGTCTACGCCATCCCGGAGATCCCGGCCGTCTCCGCACCGACCGTCGCCGAGGTCGCCGGCGCCCTCGACGCCACCGTGCTGGCCGGCGACGACACCGCCTTGAGCCGTGACGTGCTGGACTTCGTGGTCGGCGCGGCGCACGTGCCGGTGCTGCTGGACCATCTCGTCGACGGCGCACTGGTGATCACCCCTGGCGACCGGGCGGACCTGCTGGTCGCGGTCAGCGCGGCGCACGCCGCCGGGCTGGTGTCGCTGGCCGGGGTGGCGCTGACCCTGGGCGAACGGCCCGACCCGCGGGCGATGCGCCTGGTGGAGCGGCTCGGCACCAACCTGGCGGTGCTGTCCGCACCGGCGGACAGCTTCCATGCGGTCGCCACCGCCGGACGGATCTCCGGCCGGCCCAGCACCGCGAACCCTCGCAAGGTGGAGGCGGCGCTCGGCGCCTTCGAGTCCAGCGTGGACACGACCGAGCTGGCCCGCCGGCTGGACGTGACCCGGTCGGCCCGGGTCACCCCGATGATGTTCGAGTACGCGCTGATCGACCGGGCCCGGGCCGCCCGCCGCCGGCTGGTGCTGCCGGAGGGCACCGACGAGCGGATCCTGCGGGCCACCGAGATCCTGCTACGGCGCGGCGTCGCCGACCTGACCCTGCTCGGCGACGCCGACGACATCGGCCGCCGGGCCCGCGAGCTGGGCGTGCAGATCGACGGGGTCGGCGTCGTCGACCCGGCGGTCAGCCCGTGGCGCGACGACTTCGCGTCCCGGTACGCCGAGCTGCGCCGGCACAAGGGCGTCACCTGGGAGCTGGCGCACGACGTGATGGGCGACGTCAACTACTTCGCCACGATGATGGTGCACGTCGGGCACGCCGACGGCATGGTCTCCGGGGCCACCCACACCACCGCCGCGACGATCCGCCCCGCCTTCGAGATCATCAAGACGCTGCCGGACGTGTCGGTCGCGTCCAGCGTGTTCTTCATGCTGCTCGCCGACCGGGTGCTGGTGTACGGCGACTGCGCGGTCAACCCGGACCCGGACGCCGACCAGTTGGCCGACATCGCGGTCAGCTCGGCGCAGACCGCCGCCCGGTTCGGCATCGAGCCACGGGTCGCCATGCTGTCCTACTCCACCGGGACCTCCGGCAGCGGCGACGACGTCCGCAAGGTCGCCGCCGCCACCGACCTGGTCCGCAAGCGCTGCCCGGACCTGCTGGTCGAGGGCCCGATCCAGTACGACGCGGCGATCGACCCAACGGTCGCCGCCACCAAACTGCCCGGCAGCGACGTCGCCGGCCGGGCCACCGTCTTCGTCTTCCCCGACCTGAACACCGGCAACAACACCTACAAGGCGGTGCAGCGTTCGGCCGGTGCGGTCGCCGTCGGGCCGGTCATGCAGGGTCTGCGCCGGCCGGTCAACGATCTGTCCCGGGGAGCCACCGTGCCCGATATCGTCAACACCGTGGCGATCACCGCGATCCAGGCGGCCGCGCGATGAGCGACGTGGCCCGGATCCTGGTGCTCAACTGCGGCTCGTCGTCGCTGAAATACCAGCTCTTCGACGGCGACAAGGTGGTCGACAAGGGCACCGTGGAACGGATCGGCGAGCCCGGTGGCGGGCCGGCCGACCATGCGGCCGCGCTGCGGCTGATGGCCGAACGGGTCGACCTGACCGGGCTCGGTGGGGTCGGGCACCGGGTGGTGCACGGCGGTGTCCGGTTCGCCGAGCCGACGCTGATCACCGACCAGGTGGTCGCCGAGATCGAGCGGCTGGTGCCGCTCGCTCCGCTGCACAACCCGGCCAACCTGACCGGGATCGCCCAGGCCCGCCGGCTGCTGCCCGGTGTGCCGCAGGTCGCGGTCTTCGACACCGCTTTCCACCGCACCCTGCCGCCGGAGCAGGCCAGCTACGCGATCGACGCCGACGTCGCGCAGCGGTACGGCATCCGCCGGTACGGGTTCCACGGCACCTCGCACGCGTACGTGTCCCGGCGGGCCGCCGCCCTGCTCGGCCGGGCACCGGCCGACGTCGATGTGATCACCCTGCACCTGGGCAACGGGGCCAGCGCCTGCGCGGTGGCCGGTGGCCGCAGCGTGGCCACCTCGATGGGGCTGTCACCGTTGGAGGGTCTGGTGATGGGCACCCGCAGTGGCGACCTCGACCCGGCGGTGGTGTTTCACCTGGAACGGGTGGCCGGCTGGTCGACCGCCGACGTCGACCGGCTGCTCAACCAGCGCAGCGGCCTGGTCGGGCTGACCGGGGCCGGCGACATGCGCGAGGTGCTGCGCCGACGCGCCGACGGGGATCCGGCGGCCCGGCTCGCCTTCGACATCTACTGTGCCCGGATCCGGTTCTACGTCGGCGGGTACCACGCGCTGCTCGGTCGGGTCGACGCGATCGTCTTCACCGCCGGGGTCGGCGAGAACGCCGGGCCGGTGCGGGCGGCGGCGCTGGCCGGGCTCGACCGGCTCGGTGTCCAGGTCGACGCGCGGCGCAACGACGAGGGCCAAGGCGAGCGGATGATCTCCCCGGACGGCACGCCGGTGCAGGTGTGGGTGGTCCCCACCGACGAGGAGTACGAGATCGCCAGTCAGACGCGGGCGGTGCTGACCGACGGCTGATCCTGGCCGCCGCGGGGCCGGAGAAGGATCAGAGCACCAGCCAGAGGGCGATCGCGGCCACGATCACCACCGCCACCGCGACACCGATGATCAGCGGCAGCCGGGACGGCTGGTCGGCGACCGGCGGCGGCGAGGTCTGGAAGGCCCGGAAGGCCTCGGTGTTGCCGCTCGGATCGACGTACTCGTCAGACATGACGAAGACCCTAGCGAAGTCGGCCGGACGCTGCCACGACCGGCCGGCGCGAGCCGGTGATCAACCCGGCGGACGCCGGTCACCGACCTGGCGGATGCCGGTGGTCGACCCGGCGGATGCCGGTAACAATCGTCCAATGCGTGACTTCCGTCCGGCGGTAGCCGGCCTGCTCACCGTCGGTCTGCTCACCACCTCGCTGACCGGCTGCGGCACCGCCGTGCCCGGTCCGGTGGCCGACGCCCCGACGTCGACGCAGCCCGCCGCCGAGACGGGACAGCCTGACTCGACATCGACGCAGCCCGACCAGCGGCCCGGCCGACCGGCACCGACGCGGCGACTCGACGTCGGGACCCGCACCCTTGCTCTGAACCGCGGTGACCGGCCGCTGCCGGTCACCGTCTGGTACCCGGTCGGCGGAGACGGCCGGTACCCGGTGGTGCTGTTCAGCCACGGCCTCGGCGGGAAGCCGGCCGACTACCGTACGGTGCTGTCCGAGTGGGCGGCGGCCGGGTTCGTCGTCGCCGCCCCGACCTACCCGTTCACCAGTCAGGGCGGCTCCGGCGGCAACGCGCTGGACGTGCTCAACCAGCCGGCGGACGCGTCGCACGTACTGGACGAGTTGCTGGCGCTCGACGGCCGCGACGGTGACGAGTTCGCCGGCCGGCTCGACCTCGAAAGCGTCGCCGCCGCCGGGCATTCGGCCGGTGGTATCACCACCGTCGGGTTGTTCACCGCCGCCCGGGACGACCGGCTGGACGCTGGCGTCGTGCTGGCCGGCAGCGCGCTCGGCGTCGGTACGGCGTTCAGCGGGGCCGCCGCACCGCAGCTGTTCATCCACGGCGAGCTGGACGAGGTGGTGTCGTACGCGTCGGGCAAGGCGGCGTACGACCGGGTGCCGTGGCCGAAGGCGATGCTGAGCCTGCCCGACGGCGACCACGGTCAGTCGCTGCTGCGGCCCGGCAACCCGGCGTACGACGTGGTGCTCGGCACCAGCACCGACTTCCTGCGGTGGACGCTGTACGGCGACGACGCCGCCCGGCAGCGGCTGGCCGACGACCCGCCGGCCGGGGTCGCCGTCTTCGACAACCAGCTCTGACCCGGCCCGTCGGTGACCCGGCCCGTCAGCGCCGGTGGTCGAGCACCAGTTTGCCGAACGTGCCGCCGGCGTGCAGCCGGGTGAATGCGTCGCGTACCTCGCTGAAGGCGTACTCGGTGTCGACGACCGGCCGGATGCCCCGCTGCGCGCACAGCGCCAGCAGATCCCGCAGCTCGTCAGGGGTACCCATCGAGGTGCCGAGGATCTCCAGCTGCATGGCGAACACCCGGCGCAGGTCGACGGCGGGCAGGTGGCCGCTGGTGGCACCGGACACCACGATCCGGGCACCGGGCGCGGCGGACTTCATCGAATGGTCGAAGGTGGCCGCGCCGACGGTCTCGATCACCACCTCGACCCGCTCCGGTAGTCGGCTGCCCGGCGCCAGGGCGGTGGCACCGAGCGCGGCGACCCGCTCCCGCTTTCCGGCGTCCCGGCTGGTCGCGTAGACCCGCTTGCCCAACGCGACGGCCAGCACCACGGCCGCCGTCGCCACCCCACCGCCCGCCCCCTGGACCAGCACCGACTCGGCCTGGTCGACCCGGCCCCGGGTGGTCAGCATCCGGTACGCGGTCAGCCAGGCGGTGGGCAGGCAGGCCGCCTCGGTGAAGGTCAGCTCGGTGGGTTTCGGGGTCAGGTTCGACCGGGGCACCGCGACCCGGTCGGCGAACGTGCCCGGGTAGCGCTCGGACAGGATCGACATGCCGCGCGGGTCCGCCGGGTCGGGCACCACCGAGTGGACGACGACCTCGTTGCCGGCGTCGTCGACCCCGGCGGCGTCACAGCCGAGGATCATCGGCAGCCGGTCGGCGGGCAGCCCGACGCCGCGCAGCGACCACAGGTCGTGGTGGTTGAGGGAGCTGGCCCGGACCTCGACCACTGTCCAGTCCGGGGCGGGCAGGTCCGGTTCGGGCAGCTCACCGACGCGCAGCGCGGCAAGCGGGTCGTCGGCGTCGACGGTCGAGGCGAAGACAGCTCGCATGCACCGCACGCTAGCAGCCGTGGTGCCGGCCGGCGCGCCGTGCGTTCCGGCCGGCACCGCAGGTCAGCGGCGGGCGACGCCGTCGCGGCGGGCGGCGGCGGCGACCGCTGCGGCGACCGCCGGCGCGACCCGAGGATCGAGTGCCGACGGCACGAACGCCTCCGGTTGCAGCAGGTCGGCCACGACGCCGGCGATCGCGTCGGCGGCGGCCACCTTCATCCCCTCGGTGATCCGGGTGGCACCGGCGTCCAGGGCACCCCGGAACACGCCGGGGAAGGCCAGCACGTTGTTGATCTGATTGGGGAAGTCGCTGCGGCCGGTGGCCACCAGGGCGGCGTACCGGTGGGCGATCTCCGGGTGGACCTCGGGCGTCGGGTTGGCCAGCGCGAAGACGATCCCGCCGGGTGCCATGCCGGCGACCGCCGATTCGTCGATCTTTCCGCCGGAGAGGCCGATCAGCACGTCGGCGCCGACCAGCGCGTCGGCGATGCCACCGGCACAGGCGGCGGTCATCGCGGCCAACTCGGCCTTGACCCCGGTGAGGTCCGCCCGGTCAGAGTGGATGATGCCGCGCGAGTCGCAGACCACGGTCTTCGCGGGGTCGACGCCGCCGGCGATCAGCATCCGGGTCACCGCGACGCCGGCCGCGCCGGCACCGCTGACCACCACCCGCAGGTCGCCGAGCTTGCGGTCCAGCAGGGCCACCGCGTTGCGCAGGGCGGCCAGCACCACGATCGCCGTGCCGTGCTGGTCGTCGTGGAAGACCGGGATCGGCAGCGCCTCGTCGAGGCGGCGCTCGATCTCGAAGCAGCGTGGCGCGCTGATGTCCTCCAGGTTGATCCCGCCGAACGATGGCGCCAGGGCGGTGACCGTCGCCACGATCGCGTCGATGTCCCGGGTGTCCAGGCAGATCGGCACCGCGTCGACGTCGCCGAATTGTTTGAACAGCACCGCCTTGCCCTCCATGACGGGCATCGCGGCGCGTGGGCCGATGTCACCGAGGCCGAGCACCGCGGTGCCGTCGGTGACCACCGCGACCGTGTGCGACACCCAGGTGTAGTCGTCGACCAGGGTCGGATCGGCGGCGATCGCCTCGCACACCCGGGCCACCCCCGGCGTGTACGCGAGTGAAAGGTCGTCCCGGTCGGCCAGTGCGACGGTGGGCGTGATCGCCATCTTGCCGCCCCGATGCAGGTCGAAGACCGGGTCAGAAATTGCCACAGTAGACATGGTGACTCCAGAGCCGTTGAGCGTGATAAATAGCCGCCGGCTCGGCGCGAGGTCAGCGTTGACCGGCGAAGGCGCTGCGGGGGTCACCCGGATTCCGTGTCGAGCATAGTGTCACACAGCGCGGTTTCCTGCGAAGTGGTTCACAGCAGTCGGTGACCCGGGCCCACCCGGCGTGGCCGCGGCCAGTAGCGACACAGCACCCGGCCACGCACGTCGGCCACCCCGAAGGCGCGCGAGTCGTCGGTGACCAGATCGTTGTCCCCGCGCAACCACCAACCGCCGGATTCGGCCCGTACCGCTCGTTTGACCACCAGCAGTCCAGGACGGGACCGGAAGGTGGCGACCACCACGTCCCCCGGGCGGACCGTCCGCCCGCCCCGGCGGACCAGCAGCGCGTCGCCGTGCCGCAAGGTGGGGGCCATCGACGGTCCGTGCACGAGCACGGCGAACAGTGGTGAAAGCACTTGCACCTCCCGCCCGGTCCGCGAGCCCGATGCGCGATAGGGTCGCCAGGGAGGATCATCCTCCAGCTTACGCGTGCCGGCGATCGTGCCGCCGGCCAACACACGGAGGGTCCTGATGCGACTTCTACGCATGTTTACTCCGCGCACGGTGGTCAGCGCCCACTGCGACCTGCCCTGTGGCGTCTACGACCCGGCGCAGGCCCGGATCGAGGCCGAATCCATCAAGGCGATCGCGGAGAAGTACCAGGCGAACACCGACCCGGAGTTCCGCACCCGGGCGCTGATCATCAAGGAGCAGCGCTCCGAGTTGGTCAAGCACCACCTGTGGGTGCTCTGGACCGACTACTTCAAGCCGCCGCACTTCGAGAAGTACCCGCAGCTGCACCAGCTGTTCAACGAGGCGACCAAGCTCGCCGGTGGCGGCGGCGGGACCAAGGCGTCGGTCGACCCGGCCAAGGCGGACGAGCTGCTGGTCAAGATCGACGAGATCGCGAAGATCTTCTGGGAGACCAAGCAGGCGTGATCCGTCGGTCCGGCCGGTGCGCATCGCGCACCGGCCGGCCGGGTCCGCCGGGCACGGGCCGCCCCGCCGAGGCCGTGGTAGGTGCCGCGTACCACCCGCCCGGCTCGGTCGGACGACGAATCGCTCCGGATGACACCGCAGGGATAGACGTCAACCGGTAGAGTCCACGCGGGGGTATCCGGGATGAGTTCGCTGGTCACACAATCCGAGCCGACCGTCGATGATGACGTGGTGCTGCTCACCGTGCCTGCCGACGGTGGCTACCTGAGCGTGCTGCGTACCGCGACGGCCGGGCTGGCCGCACGCCTGCACTTCGCGCTGGACGAGATCGAGGATCTGCGGATCGCGGTCGACGAGGCCTGCGCCATGCTGCTCGCCGTCGCCACCCGCGACGCGGACCTGCAGTGCCGGTTCTCGGTGACCGACGACGCGCTGACCGTCGAGGTCGCCGTCGCGACGGTACGCGATGCCCGGCTGCCACCGGACTCCTCCTTCGCCTGGAAGGTGCTCCGGGCGTTGACCAGCTCGGCGTCGGCGACCGCCAGCAGCGGCCAGGCCAGCATCAGACTGCTCACCCGCCGGTCCGGCGGCCGCTGACCCCCGCAGGAGTTCTCCACCGGCGGCCGTCCCGCCGGTGTTCGGTTGGTCACTCCAGCCCGAAGGCCCGGGTCGTCGGTGGGGCCACCAGCAGAGCGGTCACCACCAGCCCGAGCCCGATCAGCGGCACGCCGAGCCAGGCCAGGCCGCCGACGATCATGTAATAGCCGACCGGTAGCAGCATCAACTGCGCGACGATGGCCGGTGCCCGCGCCGCGCTGCGGCGGCGGGCCACGGCACGGGCCAGCACCGCCAGCAGCACCGCGCCGCCGACGGCGAACCCGGTGACGATCAGCGCCGAGGCGAGGTCGGTCGCGGTGCTGGTGACGTCCTGGTACGCGAGGTAGCCGGCGACCAGCCCGACGGCCACCGATTCCCCGGCCAACGCCCACACCGCCCACCGCAGGGTCGCCGGTGTGGGCTGTGCGTCGATGGTCACGGCGTCACGATACCCGCGACGGCTCGCGATAAAGTGCCGCCCATGCGGGCCCTCTTGGTGGTCAATCCGAAGGCCACCACCACCAGCGAGCGCACCCGGGACGTGATCGTCCGGGCGTTGCGCAGCGAAGTCGACCTGTCGGTGGCGTCCACCCACCGGCGCGGGCATGCCGTCGCGTTGGCCAGGGCGGCCGCTGAGGACGGCTTTGACGTGGTGGTCACGCTGGGCGGCGACGGCACCGTGAACGAGGCCGTCAACGGCCTGATGACGTCTGCTCCGGCGAGGGAGACGCTGCCGGGTCCGGCGGCGGACCGGCTGCCGGCACTGGCGGTGGTGCCGCTCGGCTCGACGAACGTCTTCGCTCGTGCGGTGGGGCTGCCGCCGCAGTGGCCGGAGGCGACGAGCGTACTGCTGGAGGGTCTGCGGTCCGGGCGGTTCCGTACCGTCGGTCTGGGCCGCGCCGACGACCGGTACTTCACCTTCTGCGCTGGGCTGGGGCTGGACGCGGCGGTGATCCGGCAGGTCGAGCGGGCCCGGCTGCGCGGGCGCCGGTCGACCGTCGGGCTCTACCTGCGTTCGATGGTCAGCGAGTTCTTCATTGGCATGGACCGGCGGCATCCGGCGATCCGGTTGGAGCGGGCCGGCGAGCCGGTGGCGGCCGAACTCGCCACCGTCGTGGTCCAGAACACCGCGCCGTGGACGTTCATAGGTGAACGGGCGATCAATCCGAATCCGGAGGCGTCCTTCGATCTCGGCCTGGACGTGATGGCGCTTCGCCAATTGCATGTGCCGAGCACCACCCGCACTCTGGCCCAGGTCGCCGCCAGCCGACCGGATCCGCGCGGCCGCCAGCTCGTCCGCCTGCACGATTTGTCCGAATTTACGCTATCCGCAACACAACCGCAGGCCTTTCAACTCGACGGCGATTATCTCGGGGAGCGGCTCAAAGTCCGTTTCACGGCGGTCCGAGAGGCCTTGCGGGTGGTCTTCTGACACGCTCCGTAACTGAGCTTCGACTGCGGAGCGTGACCGGAGGCACGGAAGACACGTGGCTGAAATGCCTGCACTGCGGGGCGGACCGTACTACATTGATTCTTGACTGTCGCACTCCGGGTGTCGGTGAGCGTCAGAAAACGGACAAAAGGGTCGTGACGTTGCTCACCCGATTGGACTTTTTCTGAGCGCTGCTCTTGACATCGCAGGGGTTCGTGAAAGTATTCACAAGCGGACCGATTCACCCCGGGACGTTGCCTGGATGCGCTCGCCACGCGGCAGCTAGGAGCAACGTTCCACAGGCTTACGCCTGCTAACGCGCTGCCGATCCGACGGATGCATTCCGTTGTGGCCGACTGCGCGGGCGCATAAAGAAAGACCGGAGCATTTACCGCCACCGATCCAGAATGAGGAGTGTTGCCGCCATGGACTGGCGTCACCATGCTGTCTGCCGCGACGAGGACCCGGAGCTGTTCTTCCCGATCGGGACGTCCGGCCCCGCGATCCTGCAGGTCGAGCAGGCCAAGGCTGTCTGCCGGCGCTGCTCCGTGACCGACCAGTGCCTGCAGTGGGCGCTGGAGTCCGGACAGGACGCTGGCGTCTGGGGCGGGATGAGCGAAGAGGAGCGGCGCGCCGTCAAGCGTCGCGGCGGACTGCGCGTCCTGCGCGCTCAAACTGCCTGACCCACCCGACCACCAAGCGACGTCCGTACGGCGCCCCGGAACTGACTCCGGGGCGCCGTCGTACATTGCGCTGCGGCGACCGCACTCAGACCGGCGCCGGCGCGGCCGCCCGGTCGACCCGCCGCAGCACCAGCCGGGCCAGTTCCGGCGCGCCGGCCAGGGGCGCCGCCACACAGACCGCGCCGGCCTGCCGGGCCGACGCCATCGCCGTGTCGTAGAGCAGGCCGGGTGCCAGGAAGTACGCGGCCACCGCGACCCGCCGGGCACCCGCCGCACGCAGGGTCTCGACCGCCGCCCCGGCGGTCGGCGGCGCCGCCGACGCGAACCCTTCGACGCACGGCACCCCGACCTCGGCACCGAACGCCGTCGCGGCCACCGCCACCGTCTCCCGGGCCGGAGCCGACCGGGTGCCGGCGGCGGCGAGCACCACGGCGTCCCAGCCGGTGCCGGCCTCGGCGAGTCGCCGCCGCAGCCCGGCAGTCAACAGCGGGTCCACCGCGCCGGAGCCGACCGACGGGCCGAGTACCTGGGTCGTCGTCACCGGCATCCGCAGCCCGTCCCGGTACGCGGCCCGCACCACCTCGGGAATGTCCACTCGGCCGTGGAACGCCTCGGTCAGCAGCAGCGGCACCACCGTCGCCGCCGGATAGCCGGCAGCCTGCAGGTCGGCCAGCACCGCCCCGGGACGCGGTCCGGCGTGGTCCAGGTACGCCGCCCGGACGTCGACCCCCGGCCGGGCCGCAGCGACCGCCCGGACCAGCGCCCGGGTCGCCGTCGCCGCCCGCAGGTCCCGGCTGCCGTGCGCCACCAGCACGATCGGCCCGGTCACACGTGCAGACCGCACTCGGTCTTCTCGAACATCGCCCAACGGCCGGCCCGTGGGTCCTCGCCAGCGGTGGTACGCCGGGTGCACGGCCAGCAGCCGATCGAGGTGTAACCCTGCTTGAACAGCTCGTTGACCGGGATGTTCCACCGGGACACGTAGGCGTCCACGTCCGCCTGGGTCCACGCCGCGATCGGATTCACCTTGACCCGGCCGCGTCGGGCGTCGAACCCGACCACCGGGGTGTTCGCCCTGGTCGGCGACTCGTCACGGCGCAGCCCGGCGGCCCAGGCATCGTAGTCGCCGAGCGCCCGCTCCAGCGGCTCGACCTTGCGCAGCGCGCAACACTCGTCGGGCGCCCGGTTGAACAGCCGGGGACCGAACTCGCCGTCCTGCTGGCCGACGGTCATCCGGGGCCGGATCGACCGCAGGTTCACCGGCATGGTCGCGGCCACCTGGTCGCGGACCCGCAGCGTCTCCGGGAAGTGCAGCCCGGTGTCGAGGAAGACCACGTCGACGCCGGGCGCCACCCGGGAGACCAGATGCGCCAGCACCCCGTCCGCCATCGAACTGGTCACGCAGAACCGGTCGCCGAAGGTCCGCACCGCCCACCGGGCGATCTCCTCGGCCGGAGCGCCGTCCAGCTCCCGGCCGGCGCGTTCGGCGAGGGCCCGCAGCTCGGCGGGGCTGCGCCGGGTCGGCGGTTGGTCGGCGGCCGGACCGAGCCGGATCAGGTTCAGGTCCGCGGCGAGCACCGGGCTCATCGGGACACCCCCTTGCGGGCCAGCAGTCCGGTGAACTTGACGGTGAAGACCCGGGCGCAGGCGTGGCACTCCCAGGCGGTGTGCGCGTCGGCGTGCGGGCGGAGGTTCTCCTCCCCGCAGTAGGGGCAGTAGAGCGGTGCCGCGCGTGTCTCGGTGCTCACCGCACCTCACCTCGCTCGTTCATCGCAACTCCTCCTCGTCGGCCCGGACGACCCACCTGGCGAACGTCTCGCCGTCGGTACGGCCGGCCAGGTAGCGGCGGACCACCCGTTCGACGTACTCGGGCAGCTCGTCGGCGGTGGTCTTGAGCCCTCGCACCTTGCGCCCGAAGCCGGCGGTCTGCCCCTGGGCCATGCCCAGGCCACCGCCGAGATGGATCTGGTAACCCTCGACCTGCTGGCCGTCCGGCCCGACGACCAACTGGCCCTTGAGCCCGATGTCGGCGACCTGGGTACGGGCGCAGGCGTTCGGGCAGCCGTTGATGTGGATCGAGATGTCGGCGTCCTCGGCGAGACCGGCCGAGGCCAGCCGCTGCTCCAGGTGAGCCACCAGCTCCTCACCGCGCCGCTTGGTTTCGACGATGGCCAGCTTGCAGAACTCGATCCCGGTGCAGGCCATCGTGCCGCGCCGCCAGGTGGACGGCCGGGCCTCCAGCCCGATCGCGCGCATCCCGGTGACCAGCGACTCGACCCGGTCCGGCGCGACGTCGAGCACCAGCAGTTTCTGGTACGGGGTGAGCCGCACCCGGTCCGAGCCGTGCTCGGCGGCCAGGTCGGCCAGGGCGGCGAGCTGGCTGCCGGAGACCCGCCCGACCACCGGGGCAACTCCGACGTAGCGGCGGCCGTCGGCCTGCGGGTGCACCCCGATGTGGTCGATCGGCTTGGCCGGCAGCTCCGGAGCCGGCCCGTCCAGCAGGGTCCGGCCCAGGTACTCCTTCTCCAGCACCTCGCGGAACTTCTCGGTGCCCCAGTCGGCGACCAGGAACTTCAGCCGGGCCCGGTGCCGCAGTCGGCGGTAGCCGTAGTCGCGGAAGATGCCGACCACGCCGGCCCACACGTCGGGTACCTCGGCCAGCGGCACCCAGACGCCGAGCCGCTGGGCGATCATCGGGTTGGTGGACAGCCCACCACCGACCCACAGGTCGAACCCGGGGCCGTGGTCGGGGTGGTCGACGCCGACGAACGAGATGTCGTTGACCTCGTACGGTGTGTCGGCCAGCCAGGAGATCGACGACTTGAACTTGCGGGGCAGGTTGGAGAACTCCTTGCTGCCCACGTACCGGCGGACGATCTCGTCGATCGCCGGGGTGGGGTCGATCTTCTCGGCGGCGGCGACGCCGGCGACCGGGCTGCCGAGCACGATCCGCGGGCAGTCGCCGCACGCCTCGGTGGTCTCCAGCCCGACGTCCTCCAGGGCCTTCCAGATCGCCGGCATGTCCTCGACCCGGATCCAGTGCAGCTGGATGTTCTGCCGGTCGGTGACGTCGGCGGTGTCCCGGGCGTACCGCTGCGAGATGTCGGCGATGGTACGCAGCTGGGCCAGGTTCAGCTGGCCGCCGTCGATGCGCACCCGGAGCATGAAGTACTCGTCCTCCAGCTCGTGCGGCTCCAGCACGGCGGTGCGCCCGCCGTCGATGCCCGCCTTGCGCTGGGTGTACAGGCCCCACCAGCGGAACCGGCCGCGCAGGTCGGCCGGGTCGATCGAGGCGAAGCCCCGGTGGGCGTAGATGGTCTCGATCCGGGCCCGGACGTTGAGCGGATCGTCGTCCTTCTTGGTTCGCTCGTTGGGGTTGAGCGGCTCGCGGTGCCCGAGCGCCCACTGCCCCTCGCCGCGCCGGCGGCCGGGTCGGGTCGGGGTGCTGCTGCGCGCCATCGCGGCGTCCTCCGTGTCTGCGGGTCGATCTCGGTGGGCGGCACGGGCGCCTGCGTCGTCGTCGACGACTGGGCCAGGGAGGAGGCCGGCGCGGGATGCCGCCCGGAACACAAAAAGGTCGGGCGTGCCTCAGTCGGCCGGACAGATGGCGCTGCGGACGCGACCGTAATCGACGTGGCGGCGGGCCACGAAGCGGCGCTCAACGGCAGCGGTCATGGCACGAATGTTGCCACATCCGTACCGGTCAGACCAGCGCACCGTAGCCGACGTCCCACATGACGGGCGGGCTGTGGGCCGGCTCACCTACGGCCGGCGGGGTCAGGGAGTCCGCTGCGGCCGATGGGGGGTCAGGGAGTCACCTGCGGGCCAGCGGGACCACCAGCACCGCCTCGGTGCCGCCGCCCGCCCGGTTGCGCAGCTCGATGGTGCCGCGCAGCTCGCCGGTGGCCAGGGCCCGCACGATCTGCAGGCCGAGCCGGCCGCCCGCGGTCGCGTCGAACTCGGCCGGCAGTCCCCGACCGTTGTCGACCACCGTCACGTGCAACTGCTTGCGGAACCGGTGCACGGTCACCACCACCTCGGCGGCCGGCTGCGACGCCCCGCCGCCCTCGCCGGCCGGTGGGAAGCCGTGCTCGACCGCGTTGAGCAGCAGCTCGTTGAGCACCATCACCAGCGAGGTGGCGATCTCCGCCGGCAGTACGCCGAACGTGCCCTCCCGGCGCATGACCACCTCGACCTCGGTGGCGGCCACTTCGGTAGCGGCGCTGGCCACCCGGTCCAGGATGCCGTCGAACTCGACCGCCTCGTCGCTGGACATGGCGAGGGTCTCGTGCACCAGGGCGATCGAGGCGACCCGGCGTACCGACTCCTCCAGGGCCGCCCGCGCCGCCGGCTGCTCCACCCGACGGGCCTGCAGCCGCAGCAGCGCCGCAACGGTCTGCAGGTTGTTCTTCACCCGGTGGTGGATCTCCCGGATGGTGGCGTCCTTGGTGATCAGCGCCCGGTCCCGGCGGCGTACCTCGGTGATGTCGCGGACCAGCACCAGCGCACCGATCGGCACGCCGGCCGGCATCAACGGCAGCGCCCGGGTGAGCATGGTGGCGCCACGGGCCTCGATCTCCTTGCGGGCCGGCGCCTCGCCGCGCAGCGCGGCCAGCATCCGGTTGGCCGCGTCGGTGCCCTCCAGCGGGTCGTCGGCGAGCCGGTGGCACAGCGCGGCGAGGTCCTCACCCACCAGGTGGGCGGAGAAGCCGAGGCGGCGAAACGCCGACTGGGCGTTCGGGCTGGCGTACGTGGTCTTGCCGCTGGCGTCCAGCCGGATCAGCCCGTCGCCGACCCGGGGCGCCGAGGTGGTCTCGCCCGGGTGCCGGGCCGGCGGGAAGGTGCCGTCGGCGACCATCTGGGCTAGGTCGTCGGCGGTGGTCAGGTAGTTCAGTTCGAGCTGGCTGGGGGTGCGGGCGGTGGACAGGTTGGTGTCCCGGCCGACCACCGCGATCACCCGCCCGGTCTCCCCGACGGCCGGGCGCATCCGGACCGGCATCGCCTCGTGCCGGGCCGGCGTGTTGCCGTACCAGACCGGGTCGCCCTCGCGCCAGATCCGACCCTGGTCGTAGGCGATGGTCAGGTGCGCCACCTCCGGGCCGTCCACCGTCCGCCCGACCTGGTCGTCCTGGTAGGCGGTCGGCGCCGTGGTGGGCCGGACCTGGGCCACGCACAGGAACGAGCTGTCGGCGTCGACCGGCACCCAGAGCAGCAGGTCGGCGAAGGACAGGTCGGAGAGTAGCTGCCACTCCCCGGCGAGCCGGTGCAGGTGGTCGATGTCGACCGGCCCCAGGGAGGTGTGCTCCTCGACGAGATCACGCAGGGTGGACACCCTCGTAGCCTGCCATGCGGCGGCGGGGCGGGCACAGCCGTCACCGGGTGGAGGTGACCTTGGCCAGCCCACGGGGCGCGTCCGGGTCCTCGCCCCGGGCCAGCGCGAGGGCCAGGGCCAACTGCTGCGCGGGCAGGATGTCCAGCAGCGGCGCGTACCGCTCGTCGACGTCGGGCACCCCGATCACTGCGGCCGGGCCGGTCACCGCAGCCGGGCCGGCCGGGCCGGCACCGATGGCGGCGGCACCGGCCCCGATGGCGAGTACGTCGGCCCGCCGCTCACCGAGCCGGCGCAGCACGTCGCGCATGGCGGTGCCACCGGGCCCGGAGCCGACCACGGCCAGCACCGGCACGTCGGGGTCGGTCATCGCCAGCGGGCCGTGCAGCAGGTCGGCTCCGGAGAAGGCGAGCGCCGGCAGGTACGACGTCTCCATCAGTTTCAGGGCGGTCTCCCGCGCGGTCGGGTAGCCGTACCCGCGCCCGGTCGTGACCAGCCGGGCAGCGAACCGGTAGCGCGGTGCCAGCTCGGCGGCGGTGGGATCGGCCAGCACCCGGTCGGCGAGCCCGGGCAGGGCGTCGAGGGCGGCCCGCTCGTCGGACGGCAGCGTCCCGTCGCCGGCGCGGATCCCCTCGACCAGCATCAGCAAGGCGAGCAGCTCGGCGGTGTACGTCTTGGTGGCGGCGACCGCCCGCTCGTGGCCGGCGGCGATGTCGACGGTGAGCTCGGCGGCGGCGGCCAGCGGCGACTCGGGGGTGTTGGTCACCGCCACGGTCAGCGCGCCCTGCTCCCGGGCCACCGCCAGCACCTCGGCGAGGTCCGGTGAGCCGCCGCTCTGGCTGACCCCGACGACGAGCGCGTCCCGCAGGTCGGGGCGGGCGCCGAAGAGGGTCACGGCGCTCGGTGAGGCCAGCCCGGCGGGCAGCCCGAGCCGGATCTCGGTCAGGTACGCGGCGTACAGCGCGGCATGGTCGGAGGTGCCCCGGGCGGTGAACACCACGTGGCGTGGGCGGCGGGCGGCGATCGCCGCCGCCACCTCGGCGATCGGGTCGGCGTACGCCGGCTGTAGCAGCCGGGCGTAGCCGGCCGGCTGTTCGGCGATGTCGGCGGCCATCCCGGCACCGGGCCGGGCGGTACCGGGCCGGGCGGTGCCTGCCCGGTCAGCTGCCCGTGCCCCGTCAGCTGCCCGGTCAGCCGTCCCAGGCTGGTCCGACACCGGCTTCCGCTGCGTCACGACGCCTCCCTGTCTGCGCGATCCCGCTCGAACAGTGAGCATTCTTGCACTTTTCTGCCACGTGACGCAATGAAGCGAGCAGTAATGCGCAGGGTGCGACGTTTGGCGCTTCGTGCCCTAGGCTGCCGGAGCCAGGGGGGACGATCACGCTACGAGGATCGGAAGAACGTGTCCGAGGGATTGCACGACCCGCGGCTGGCGGCCGAGGGCGAGCTGGCACTGGCCCGGATGGCACTCGACGAGGGTGACTACCGGCACGCCGCCGACCACGTCGCCGGTGCGATCACGCACGCGCCGACCATGCCCGAGGTGCATGAGATGCTCACCCGGCTGGCTGCGCGCACCGGCGGAGGTCTCGACCTGTTCCCACTGGACGAGCAGGTTTTCATCGGTGCCGTGGTGGCCCGGGCGCATCTGCTGGCCGCCGCCGGCCGGGCCGGCGAAGGGCTCGAGTTGCTGGCCGCCGCGACCGGGCACGCGCCGACCGTGGACTGGGCCGGGGTGCCCTGGGTCGGCGCCGAGGACCTGCCGGCCCGGCTCGACCCGGACCAGATCGCCATCGTGCTGATGCAGATCTGCGCCAGCGTGCCGGACCCGGTACCCGCCGCCGACCGGCCGCCCCTGCTGCCGTACCTGCGGCTCGCCGGGCACGCCACCGCCGCACACCCCGACCACGGCCTGCTGCTCGGCGCCAGTTCAGCGCTGGCCCGGCGGCTCGGGGAGATCGCCACCGCGCTCGACTGGGCGAGCCAGGGGGTCCGCGCCGAGCCGTCCAAGCTGGCCGAGGTGTGGCTCGGGTACGCGTACCGCAGCGCCGGGCGCACCGGTGCGGCGATCGCCGCCCTGCGCCGAGCGAGCGCCCACGACCCGGACGACCTGTCCATCTACGCCGACATCGCCGGCACCCTCGCCGACGCGGGACGCCTCGACGAGGCGATCGACTGGATCGAGCGGGCGCTGGCCCGCAACCCCACCTTCGACTGCGCGGTGCACACCGCGTACCGGCTGCGCTACCGCCGGGACGGTGACCTACGCCATCTGATCGCCCTGGCGGACTTCCAGCGGGACCACCCGGACGACTCGCACGAACACCATGACCTGGCCGAGTGCTGTCACGACCGGCCCTGGCTGGCCCGGCTGCCGGCGGCCGGCGGACCGGTGGTCGCCACTCTCGAACGGGCACTCACCCGTGGGCTGGTGCCGACCCGGCTGTCGCTGCGCCAGCCGGAGCCGCCCAGCGCGATGCGGCTGCTCGGCACGGCCCTGCCCGGGCTACCGGTCACCGTGGAGCGGACCCCGACACCGGATCCCCGTCAGCCACGCCGCACCTCGGTACGGCAGCTCTGGCGCTACGCCGGCTGGCAGGCCGACCCGGCGCTGGACCACCCGTCACCGCAGGCGTGCGAGCGAATCCGGCAGATCGCCCAGCCGGTCTGGCACCATCCGCCGGCCGCGTACGACAGCGCGGTGATCCTGGCCACCCTCGACGCCGACGACCTGCTCGGCCTGCTGGTACACCCACCGCCGCCAGCGGATCCGGCCGGCACCGACCCGGCCGGCTGGCTGCGGTGCGTGCAGGTGTGGGCCTGCCTGGGCATGCTGCACCACCGCACCGACGAACCCTGGCCCGACTCGACCCGGCGCCGGGTGCTCGTCGACGTGGCCTGGGGCGTCGAGGACTGGGCCGCCGAGGCCGCACTGTTCGCCCTGGTCACCGCCGCCTGGGTGGATCCGGAGGTACGCCCCGACGTGGCCCGGGTGGTGGCGGAGCGGCTCGCCGACGCGGTGGAGGTCGCCGGGCACCGTACCGTGCCGATCCTGTGGTCGTTGGCCCACCTGGCCCTGGCCACCCCGGAGCTGGACCCGGACACCGCCAGCACGGCACGCCGGATCGCCGGCCGGTCGGCGCGGATCCCACGCCAGCGCCGGCCCGGTCTGATCCGTCGGTTGCTGGGCCGAGCCTGATCCCCGTCCGGCCGAACGCGATCCCCCGTCCGACCGGTCCGTAAGAAATCGACCGGGCCGCGAGAAACCTATTCGATGACCGCGATCAGGTCGCCTTCCTGGACCACGTCGCCCTCGTCGACGGCGAGTTTCTGCACCACCCCGTCGGACTCGGCGACCACCGGGATCTCCATCTTCATCGACTCCAGGATCACCAGGGTGTCGCCGTCGGAAACGGTGTCGCCGGCGGCGGCCACCACCTTCCAGACGTTGGCTACCATCTCGGCCCGGATCTCTTCGGCCATCGGCCGGCCCTCCTCCGTACGCCCGGCTCACCGGCCGGCCCGTCCCTCGCGCCGGCCCACCGGCCGGCCCGTCCCGTAACCACCGGCCCGTCCCGCATGTGCCGGTTGCGACATGCGAAAGGTATCCAATGACGTGCCCGTCGCGCATGCCGCTCGCCGGACCGGCCTAGCATCAACGGGTCAGCTCCCGGTCTACGGGAGACACCGTCCGACGGGAGGACCGATGGCCAAGAAGGCTCGTAAGAAGAAGGCACGTAAGAAGAGCGCCGCCAACCACGGCAAGCGCCCCAACTCCTGATGCCGGTGGGTCGCCGGTCGGGCCACCCGACCGGCGACCCGCAGCAGGGTCAGTCCGGCAGGTACTCCCGCGAGTCCGTGTCGAACACGAACTCGCTGAGCTTGGCGCGCAGCCGGTCCCGCAACTCGGCCGGCGCCGTCTCGTTGCCACAGCAACGCGCGACGAGCGCCTTGACCTCCTGCTCGATGCCGTACTCCCGCAGGCACGGGGAGCACTCGTCGAGGTGGTGCCGGATGAGTTCCCGCCGTTCCTCGGCACACTCCAGGTCCAGGTAGAGGTAGACCTCGGCGAGCACCTGACGGCAGTCCTGGTCGAACGAGTCACCGCCTTGCACGATCGTCACACCTCCTGGCCGGCCGCGGCGGGCTTGGTCGAGCGGACCCGGTTGAGGCCGCGATCGGTGGCGTAGCGCTCCAGCATCCCGCGCAGATTCCGCCGCCCGCGGTGCAACCGGGACATGACCGTCCCGATCGGAGTCCCCATGATGTCGGCGATCTCCTTGTAGGAGAAGCCCTCGACGTCGGCAAGGTAGACGGCGAGCCGGAAATCCTCGGGCAGTTGCTGCAGGGCCTGCTTGATGTCGCTGTCCGGCAGCCGCTCCAGCGCCTCGGTCTCGGCGGACTTCAGTCCGCTGGAGGTGTGCGACTCGGCGGCGGCGAGCTGCCAGTCGGTGATCTCCTCGGTCGGCGCCTGCACCGGCTGGCGCTGCCGCCGACGGTAGGAGTTGATGTAGGTGTTCGTCAGGATGCGGTACAGCCAGGCCTTGAGGTTGGTGCCCTCCTCGAACTGGTGGAAGGCGGAGAACGCCTTCAGGTATGTCTCCTGCACCAGGTCCTCGGCGTCGGCCGGGTTACGGGTCATTCGCAGCCCGGCCGCGTACAACTGATCGACGAAGGGTAACGCGTCACGCTCGAACCGCGCGCGCCGCTCGTCTGTCCGCTCTGATCGGGTCAACCGCTCGTCCCCCCTCGACTGTCCCGCCGAGGATACGCGCAAAGGCTGACCGGCCGTCGCGGTTCGACCAGGTGTGCCCGTACTCACCGGTCGGGTGACAGGCTGACCTGTCCGGCGCGGGGTCGGCTCACCGACCCGTCGGGCGGCTGACGCCGGCCGGACCGGTCCATGGGGTCGGGACGGCCCCGGCGCGGCAAGCCCTTCCAGGGTCCGCAACTCGGGTGACCATTCGAAGGCGTCCCGCAGCCGACGGCCCCCGTCGTGCTGGCCCGCGGGCTGCGTCGCGCCGCGTATGTGGATGCGCACCGGTTCCACCCCTTCGTCGAGACTGAGCTCCCGGGGTAGTAACGCGGGCCGGGTGGTAGCGCATTCCAACCCGTCCCGGCCCCGGAACCCGGTGACGGGCTCCGGAACCGGGAAGGGCCTGGGAGTTCCCGCGGCGGTGTCGCCACCGCGGCGTTCCGGACGCCGGCTCGGCGTCGCGGACACCCGATGCAACGACGGGTACCGGACACCGGACACGGCCCGGGCGTGCGGTCACCGGCCCGCCCAGCCGTGCCGGACCAGCCAGTCGACCACCACGTCGGCCGTGCCGGCCGGGTCGACCCGCAGATCGTGCCGTTCACCCGGCCGGATCACCACGTCGCGGCCGGCCGCCGGGGGCGGCACCCCGAACGGGTCCCGATCGCCGTTCACCACCAGGGTCGGCCGGCCGGTGTCGAGTTCGTCCGCCCGGGTCCGCTCCGGCCGCCCGGGCGGGTGCAGCGGGAAGGCGAGGGCAACGACCGCGTCGGCGTGCACCGCCGCAGCCGTACGGCAGGCCACCCGCGCGCCGCTGGACCGTCCGCCGACGATCAGCGGTGGCGCGGGGGTGAATCCGGCGACCGCCTCGGCGACCACGGCACGCCAGGCCTCGTCCAGGTGGTGCGCCGGCGCGGGAGCCCGCCGACCGGCGACCCGGTACGGCTGGGTGACCAGGGCCACCGCCACCGCTGCCCGGGACGCCGCCGAGCGCAGTGCCGACAGGTCGGCGGCGGTCACGTCACCGCCGGCACCGTGCCCGAGCACCAGCAGACCGGCCGGGGGCACCGACGGCACCGTCAGGTCGACCCAGGCGGTGCCGCGCGGCGTCGGCACCGACCGCCGGTCAGCGCTCGGGCCCACCGGTGCGCCCGGGTCGGCCGGCTCGCCCCGACCCACCGGCTCCCCCGGGTCCATCGCCTTCGGCTGGTCCGGGTCGCTTCGCTTCACCGGACCATTGTGCCGTGACCGCCGGGCGTACCCGCCTGGCAACGCCCCGATCAGCTCAGCGGCACCAGGGTGAGTAACCGGTCGCGGACCGGCGGGCCGGCTTCGTCGACCGGACCGGGATCCGGACCACCACCGGAGCCCCGCCAGGCCACCTGCATGGCCCGGCGTTCCCGCGGGGTCGTCGCCCCCCAGACGCCGTGGCTGTCCCCGGCGTCGAGCGCCCAGGCCAGGCACGGCCCCTGGACCGGGCAGGTACGGCAGAGCGCGACTGCGGCGTCGGCCGGTTCGCTCGGCGCGGGGAAGAACGTCTCCGGGTCGACGCTCTGACAGACCCCGCGAGTCCGCCAGGCCTCGTCGAGGCGGCGTTCCGCCATCGCTGTGAGCAGCCTGGGGTCGCGCCGCGCGGCTGCGACCTCATGTGGACGGGGCATTCGCGCCCGTGTCATTACCCACCTCCCCCGTGGGATCTTAGACATTGATCAACGTCGTTGGTTTGCGGCGAATCGGAATCCACTGTCGGCGCTGGTTTCTATCGCACTTCGGCAGGCATAGACAAGGGCCTGCATCGATTCTGGGGAAAATACGTCCCGGCGATTCGGTCCCAACACTGGCAAACCCCCGCCCGCGTGGTCGGCTGATCACCGAAAGTAGGACCCCCGCGTCACCGCCGGGCCTGGGAGCGGTACCATCCGCAGGGTCAGAAGAGCTCCGGATGCGGCGCCGGACCGGCCGGCCCCGACCCGCTCCCCGGAGCGACCCGTCGCACCAGTTCAGCGCCGTTGTTACGGACGTTGCCGACCGCCGTACCCACCGGCCGAATCTCGATGTGGTCGAGGTAATTGTCATCCGGCGCAGCCAGCAGGGCGGTGCCGTCCACTTCCGGGTCGAGCCATTCGGCCCAGCGGTCCTCCGGCAGCAACAGCGGCATTCGATCATGAACCTCGGCGAACGGCCCGACCGCCGCGGTGGTAATCACACTGCTCGTGATCATTGGGTCCGGCCGGCCCCAAACCGACCAGAGACCGGCGAACGCCAGTACCCGGCCGTCGACCGGGGTCATGAAGTACGGCTGCCCGCCACCGCGCCGGGCACCGGCCGGGCGTACCCACTCGTACCAGCCGTCGGCCGGCACCAGACAGCGACGACGGGCGAACGAGGGCGCGAACGCCCTACTGGACGCGACCGTCTCCGACCGCGCGTTGATCATGCGGGTGCCGATCCGGGGGTCGGCCGCCCACGGCGGCACCAGGCCCCACCGGGCCACGCTCACCACCCGTCGGGCGGCCGCCGGCTCGGCGGCCGGCTGCGGCTGATCGGTCCGGTCACCCCGGGACAGCCGCACGATGGGCACCGGATCGGTGGGTGCCGCGTTGTAGTCGGCCGCCAGCGAGCCGCCCGTGTCGTCCAGCGCCTCGAACAACGCGGAGAGATCCGCCGCGCTGCGCGTGGTCGCGTACCGCCCACACATGGTGCCCAGGCTAGTTGGTCGGCCCGGCGTGGTTGGCACACTGTACGGGTGCCTGAACTCAGCAGTGTCCCGCCGCACCAGCCATGGACCGCACCCCGCGCCGCCGGGCCGATCCGGTCCACCCTCCGACTGCCCGGCTCGAAGTCGATGACCGCCCGCGCCCTGGTGCTGAGCGCGCTCGGCACCGCCCCCGGCGGCGTCGTCCGCCCGCTCCGGGCCCGGGACACCACGCTGATGGCCGCCGGCCTGGCCGCGATGGGCACCGGGATCGAGACCGGCTCCGCGCAGCGCTGGCCGGTCGTCCCGGCCGCACTGCACGGCCCGACACACGTCGACGTCGGTCTCGCCGGCACCATCATGCGGTTCCTGCCGGCGGTGGCCGGGCTGGCCGACGGTCCGGTCACCTTCGACGGCGACCCGCAAGCCCGGGCCCGCCCGCTCGGCCCGCTGCTCGACGGTCTGCGCCACCTCGGGTTGCGCATCGACGCCGCGCCGACCGGCGGGCTGCCGATCACCGTGCACGGCACCGGACAGGTCCCCGGCGGTGCGGTCGAGGTCGACGCCTCGAAGTCCAGCCAGTTCGTCTCCGGCCTGCTGCTGGCCGCGCCCCGGTTCACCGGTGGGGTGCTGGTCCGACACACCGGGGCGGTGCTGCCGTCCGCCCCGCACATCGCGATGACCGTCGAGATGCTGCGCGCCGCCGGCGCGGTGGTGGACGATTCGGTGCCGCGGACCTGGCGGGTCGAGCCGGGCGAACTGCGCGGGCGGGACTGGCCGATCGAGCCCGACCTGTCCGGCGCGCTGCCCTTCTTCGCCGCCGCGCTGGTCACCGGCGGCACGGTGACGCTGGCCGACTGGCCGACGCGGAGCGCCCAACCGGTAGGCCAGCTGATCGAACTGATCGAGCAGCTCGGCGGCTCGGCCACGGTCGACGCCGACGGGCTGACCGTCCGGGGCACCGGCACGGTGCACGGCGTCACCGTCGACCTGCGCCAGGTCAGCGAGTTCACCCCGGTGCTCGCCGCGCTCGCCGCGCTCGCCGACGCGCCGTCGCGGCTGACCGGCGTCGCCCACATCCGTGGACACGAGACCGACCGGCTGGCGGCACTCGCCGCCGAGCTGACCGGGCTCGGCGCCGCGGTGACCGAGCTGCCCGACGGGCTGGAGATCGCCCCCAAACCGCTGCACGGCGCGGTGTTTCGCACCTACGACGACCACCGGATGGCGCACGCCGCCGCCGTGCTCGGCCTGGCGGTGCCGGGCGTCGAGTTGACCGACGTCGCGTGCACAGCCAAGACGCTGCCGGAGTTTCCGGCACTATGGTCGGCGGTGGCGGCAGGAAACTGACCGCGACGGGAGAGGAGCAGATCCTGGCCGGCAGGCGCAGGGAGTACGACGAGGACGACGTGCGGGTACGACCGCGCCGGTCGTCCCGGCCGCGTACCCGCACCCGGCCGGCGCACGACGACGCGGTCGACGGTTTCGTGGTCACGGTCGACCGGGGCCGCTACGGCTGCGTACTCACCGGCCCGCAGGCTCCGCAGCCGGTCGCCGACCCGCCGCCGGTGGTGACCGCGATGCGGGCCCGGGAGCTCGGTCGGCGCGCGGTGGTGGTCGGCGACCGGGTCGCGTTGGTGGGCGACGTCTCGGGTGACGCCGGCAGTCTCGCCCGGATCGTCCGGATCGACGAACGGGCCTCGGTGCTGCGCCGTACCGCCGACGACGACGAGACCACCCCGGAGGGCCGGCTGGAGCGGGTGGTCGTCGCCAACGCCGACCAACTGGTGATCGTCAGCGCGTTGGCCGACCCGCCGCCCCGGACCGGGTTCATCGACCGTTGCCTGGTCGCCGCGTTCGACGCCGGGATCGACCCGCTGCTCTGCCTGACCAAGGCCGACCTGGCCGACCCGGCGCCGGTCGTCGACTACTACCGGGACCTCGACCTGGAGTACGTGCTGTGCCGACCCGGCAGTGACCTGGCCGACCTGCGGCACCGCCTGGCCGGTCGACTTTCGGTGCTGGTCGGGCACTCCGGGGTGGGCAAGAGCACGCTGGTCAACCGGCTCGTGCCGGAGGCGTTGCGAGCGGTCGGCACGGTCAGCGCGATCGGCCGGGGACGGCACACCTCGTCCAGCGCGGTAGCCCTGCGGCTGCCGTACCCCGGCGCGTCGCCTGACGATGCCGACACCTCGGCCGACGACGGTGCCGGTACGGGGAGTCGGGCCGACGCACGGGTCGTTCCGGCCGGCGACCCCGGATGGATCGTCGACACGCCCGGCGTACGCAGTTTCGGGCTGGCCCACGTGTCGGCCGAGAGCCTGCTGCACGGCTTCGCCGACCTGGTCGAGGGGAGCCTCGACTGCCCGCCGAACTGCGAGCACACCGGCGACGCCGGCCAGTGCCGGCTGGCCGGCTGGGTGGCGGCCGGCAACGCCGATCCGCGCCGGCTGGCGTCGTACCGGCGGCTGTTGGACTCGCGGTCCGGGGATACCGAGACCGGCCGTACCGCGACCCGCGAGTGAGCGGGCCGAACCCTACGCGGTGGGACATCCGACCATTGCGGTGAGTAATCAGATACCTTTCCCGCCATGGCCCGGTACGCCGACGATCTCTCCCTCGCCCATCTACTCGCCGACACCGCAGACTCGATGTCGATGGCCCGGTTCCGGGCGCTCGACCTGCGGGTCGAAGCGAAGCCGGATCTCACACCGGTCTCCGACGCGGACACCGCCGTAGAGAAGGCGCTGCGCGCCACCCTGGCCCGGACCAGACCCCGCGACGGCGTGCTGGGTGAGGAGTTCGGCGCGTCGGTCGCGGCGGCGGGACCCGGCAACCGGCAGTGGGTGATCGACCCGATCGACGGCACCAAGAACTTCATCCGGGGCGTACCGGTCTGGGCGACGCTGATCGCCCTGATGGAAGGGGACCAGCCGGTGGTCGGCCTGGTCTCGGCACCGGCGCTGGGCCGACGCTGGTGGGCCGCGATCGGTCACGGAGCGTACGCAGGACGGCACACGGCCGCCGCGACCGCGATCCAGGTCTCCGGGGTCCGCCGCCTCGCCGACGCCAGCTTCTGCTACTCCTCGCTGACCAGCTGGGAGGAGTCCGGGCGACTACCGGCCATGCTGGACATCATGCGGTCGGTGTGGCGCAGCCGGGCCTACGGGGACTTCTACGGCTACATGCTGGTCGCCGAGGGCGCGGTGGACGCGATGGTCGAACCGGAGCTGTCGCTGTGGGACCTGGCCGCGTTGATCCCCATCGTCACCGAGGCGGGTGGCACCTTCACCGATCTGACCGGCCGGGCCGGCCCGGCCGGCGGCAGCGCCGTGGCCAGCAACGGCAGGCTGCACTCCGACCTGCTGCACCGGCTCAGCTGACCGTAGCCGGTCTCAGGTGGAGCAAATCGAGCGACCGTCTATCCTCGCCGGGTGACGTCGACCGGTTGGTGTTTTCTCGCGGCGATGATCGCCACCTACGGCGTCGCACACCTCTTTCAGGCGGTGGCCGCCGCCCGCACCACGGTCCGCCACTGCTTCGACCCCGGTCTGCTGCTGCGACTCGTCCGGCAGCCGGTGTACCTGATCGGCCTCGGCTGCCAGTGCCTCGCCTTCGTGCTGGCCTTCCTCGCCCGGCGGGACCTGCCGCTGTTCCTGGTCCAGGCGAGCGTGGCCGCCGCCCTCGGCGTGACCGCGCTGCTCGGGGTACTGACCCTGGGCTGGCGGCTGCCGACCGCCGAGGTGGTCCTGCTGGTGCTGCTGCTGGTCGGGGTAACCGCGCTGGTCGTCGCCGCCCGACCCGCGCCGGCGCACCCGCTCGGCCCCCGTGCGGTGGCCGTCATCGCCCTCGCCGGCCTGCTGATCGCCGCCCTCGGTGCCGGGGCGGCCCGACTCCACGGCCCGGCCGCGGCCGTCCTGCTCGGACTGCTCGCCGGGTTCGCCTTCTCCGCCGCCGCAGTCGCCTCCCGGCCGCTCGCCGGCACCGCCAGTTACCGCGACCTGGTCACCGAACCGCTGCTCTACCTGCTGATCGTGCACTCAGCCATCGGTCAGTGGCTGATCGGCCTGGCGATGCAGCGCGGTTCGGTCACCGCCGCCATCGCGGCGATGGACGCGGCGGGCGCGGTACCGGCCGCCATCGTCGGCCTGCTGCTGCTCAACGACAAGATCTGGCCCGGGCGCGAGTGGCTGGCCGCGGTCGGTTTCCTCATCACGCTGGCCGCCGTGCTCGGTCTGACCCGGTACGCGACGACTCAGCACGCACCCGAGACCGCGCAGCCGGCCTGGGCCGGCGGCCCGGGTCAGACAGGCCGGTCGGTCAGGGTCAGCGTCGGGCCAGACATCGACAGCACCGGTCAGCCGGCCCGGAACAGCACCGGTCAGCCGGCCCGGACCGGCGTGGCGGTCGCCTCCGCCGGTGCGGTCGCCTCCGCCGGCGCGGTCGCATCGATCGCCGCCAGATCGATCTCCACGTCGACCGGCTCGACCGAATCACCGTCGGGCAACTGCCCGGAGACGACGCCGCTCGACCCGGCCGGCACCGGGCCGCCGTGGCGCGACCCGAGCACCCGCTGATAAAGCCGTTCGATGGCGGCGGCGGTCCGGTCCCAGCCGTACCGGCACCGGACCCGGTCGACCGCCGCGTGCCCGTACGCGAACCGCTCGGCCTCGTCGGCGAGCAGCCGCCGCAGCGCGACGCCGAGCGCCCGGACGTCGCCGGGCGGCACCAGCCGACCGGTCACCGCGTCCACCACGCAGTCGGCCACCCCGCCGTGGGCGTACCCCACGACCGGCACGCCGCACGCCATCGCCTCCAACGCCACCGTGCCGACCGGCACGTACCGGCTGGTGCAGGCGACCACGTCGACCGACCGGTACAGCTGCGGCATCTCCCCGGCCGGCACCGCCCCGAGCAGTTCGATCTGGTCGGCCACCCCGTACCGGGTGGCCACGTCCCGCAGCCGCCGGGCGTCCGGGTGCCCGGCCAGCTCGGCCCGGTCGGGCCCGCCGACGATGAGCACGTCGACGTCGCCGACCAGCCGGAGCGCGCCGATCAGCTCGTCATGCCCGGAGCCGGGGGTGAGGTCGCCGACGGCGAGCAGCCGGCGACGCCGCCGTACCGGCGGCGCGGGGTCCGGCGCGAACCGGGTGGTGTCCACCCCAGGTGGGATCATCGCGACCGACGCGCGGTCGCGTCCCATCCGGGCCAGTTCGTCCACCTCTTCGGTGCACTGCGCGACGGCCGCGTCGACCACCCGGCACAGCGCCTGCTCGAGCGCGATCCGTTGCCGCGGACCCTGGTAGCCGGGACCCAACTGCCGCTGCTGTTGACTACCGATGCTGTGGAAGGTCTGCACCAGCGGGATCCGGCTGCGGCCGACCGCGCTGGCCGCCGCGAGACCACCCGGCCAGAAGTGCCCGTGCACCACGTCCGGCTTCCACTCCCCGTCGTCCCACTGACCTGCCAGCCAGCGACCGAACTCCGGCAGGTGGGCCAGCAGTTCGGCGGTGCCCAGCCGGGTCGGCGGACCGACCGGCACCCGGATCACCTGGTAGCCGTCCGACGACTCGCCGTCCGGCTCGTCCGGCCCGGTCCGCCGCTGGTAGACCCGGACCTCGTGACCGAGAGCAGCCAGTTCGGTGGCGAGCCGGGCGATGTGCTGCCGGGTGCCGGTGACCGGCTGCCCGGCGGTGTCGAGACGTCCGGGGTCACGCTGTGCGAGGTCACGGTGTACGGGGTGGCCCATCGCAGCTCCATCGTGGGCAGACACCAGACCGACGCGCATCTTCACCTCCGTTGCTCGTCACGGGTGCTAGCGGTTCTTTCTAACCCCTGCGGTACGAGGATTCCTCCGGTTCCGACGAGCACCACCCTCGGGTGAGAGCCACGGGTGAGGTGCGACGACCCACACCGGTGGTATGACACGCCCAAATCGGGGTACCCGTACGCATGGCAGCGACTGGGACGCAGAGCAGCCGCTTCCGCCCAACGGGTACGTCGGGGCGGCGGACGACCGGTGCTGATGTCCGCAGTGCCGGGCCGGTGCGGGGCGCCGGGAGGAGGAACGTGCCTACCGACCTGCGATGCGCGCTGGAGTGCGACCCGACCGATCCGGTGATCCGGCTGGTCGGGGTGCTGGACCGGCACGCGGTCGACGACGTCCGAACGGCGCTGCTGGACTGTCTGGCGGACCGGGCGGCCCCGGTTGCGGTGGACGTCTCCGCGGTACGCGACGTCGCGCCCGGCGCGTTGCTGCGGCTCGGCGAGGTCGCCCGGACGGTCGCCGACTGGCCGGCCGGCGGCTTCGTCTGCTGCGCCGCGCCGCCCGGCACCGGCCCGGCCTGGTCCGCGGCGGGGCTGACCGTACTGCCCGACGTCACGCTGGCGGAGGCTCTGATCGCCGGCGCGCCACCGGCCGCGCCGCTGAGCGCCGAGCTGGATCCGGTCGTCGGAGCGGCG
Source organism: Solwaraspora sp. WMMD792 (assembly GCF_029626105.1). Taxonomy (NCBI): domain Bacteria; kingdom Bacillati; phylum Actinomycetota; class Actinomycetes; order Micromonosporales; family Micromonosporaceae; genus Solwaraspora; species Solwaraspora sp. WMMD792. The sequence goes on along the minus strand of NZ_JARUBH010000009.1, from coordinate 288,040 downwards.
CGGACCGCGCGGGCGCTGCTCGCCGAGGGCTGTCGCCGGTGGGAGCTGCCGCAGCTGGTCGATCCGGCCGCCGTGGCGCTCACCGAGTTGGTGAACAACGTGGTGGTGCACGCCGGTACGCCGATGTCGGTGCGGATCGGTCTGCGGGACGGCCGACTGCGGATGTCGGTGCGCGACGGCTCGGACGGCCTGCCCACCCCGGCCGGGCCGGGGCCGGTGGCCCCGACCGCGCTGGGCGGTCGGGGCATGCTGCTGGTCGACTCGGTGGCGCGGCGGTGGGGCTGCACCCGGCTGCGGAGCGGCAAACTCGTCTGGGCAGCCATCGATCCGGCGGACCATCCACAGGACGGAGACTGACAGTGGTACGGCGCGACAGTTCGACCGGCCCGGCCCGGCTCGCCCTGCTGCTGGCCGGGGTGGCGGTCGGCTACCTGGTCGGCAGGCGGACCAGGTCCGGCGGAACCGACGTCACGACGGGGCCGACCGTGGACCAGCCGACGGCCGAAGCCGCGATGGACCAGCCGGCGACGCGCCCGGCGGCCACCGGGCCGGTGCGGGTACGGCCAGCGGTGGCGCCGGCCGGCCAACGGCCCGGAACCGACCTCGGGTACCACCCGGGACGACCGGCGGACGAGGAGTTCGCCGCCGACGTGGTGAGCGGATCATCGGCTACCACCGCCTCGCACCCGTACCAGGTGCCGGCCGGTCGGACCACGGCGACGCCGGCGGCGCCGGTCGGCGACCCGGCCGTGCCGACCGGCGCGGACGGTGACGACAGCCCGCCGCCGGAGCGACGCCGCCCCGACCCGCCCCAACCAGGTGTGTGACCGCCACCGACCCGGGTAATGGGACGGCATGCGTACAGACGACTTCCCCCGGCCGGTTTCCGACCCGGAGTCCGAAGGAATCCCGCAGACCGCGGACGACGACTCGACCGCGTACGACGACGTGGCCAGCGGCCGCGAGGCCGACGGCCCGGACCCGGAGAGCATCCCGGGTGACGTGCCGGTGGCGGTGGACCACTTCGGCAACACCGCCCAGGAGCAGCTCGACGGGGAGTCGTTGGACTACAAACTCGCCCGGGAGGCGCTGGGCAGGCCGGTGGACGATCCACTCAGCGGGCCGGTCGACCAGGCGCTCGGCGACGAGGCCAACAGCGAACAGGCCGCCGCCCAGGCGCAACGCGACGCCGACGTGCTCGACCCCGGCCCGTACTCGGATCCGGACTCACCGGTCTCGCTCTACGACCACGGCCGGCTCGGTGGGGCGGACAACGGGATGGTGGGACGGTTGGTGGAAGCCGACGAGGGAGCGCACACCGACGAGGAACCGGACTCGGTGGCGGCCGACGCCGGGGCCGCCGGTGGTGGGGCCAGTGCCGAGGAGCTGGCGGTGCACGAGACCGAGGCCCCCGAGGACCACCCGATCGACCGCTGACCGCAGCGTCGCCGGTCGGCCGACCGCCCGGTCAGTCGGTCAGTCGGTCAGTCGTCGAGGCCCTGTTCGATCGCGTACCGGGTGAGCTCCACCCGGTTGTGCAGCTGCAGCTTGCCCAGGGTGTTCTGCACGTGGTTCTGCACCGTCCGGTGGGACAGCCCCAGCCGGCCGGCGATCTGCTTGTACGACAGCCCTTTGGCGACCAGTCGCAGCACCTCGGTCTCCCGGTCGGTGAGCCGGGGCTCGTCCCCGGCGGGTCGCGCGGTAGCGGCCAGCCGGCGGTACTCGCCGAGCACCAGTCCGGCCAGTCCCGGCGTGAAGACGGCCTCCCCGGTCGCGGTCCGCCGGACCGCGTCGAGGAACTCCCCCGGGCCGGCCGACTTCAGCAGGTAGCCGGTCGCGCCGGCCTTGATCGCGTCGAGCACGCTCTGCTGTTCTCCGCTGGCCGACAGCATCAGCACCCGTACGCCGGGCTGCTCGGCCAGCATGCCGCGGATCACCTCCACCCCGGAGATGTCGGGCAGTTGCAGGTCCAGCACCACCACCTGAGGTCGGGCCGCCGCGCAGATCCGCACGGCCTGGCGTCCCTCCCCGGTGGTGGCGACCACCTCGTGGCCGGCCTCGGCCAGGTCCCGGGCCACCCCTTCCCGCCACATCGGATGGTCGTCGACCACCATCACCCGGATCGGATCCACCGCATCCGCTGGCGCACCTGCCGTCACCCGTGCTCCTCCGCCGTCGTGTCCGGGCTCGGCACCCGCAGCTCGATCTCGGTGCCCGCGCCGGGCTCCGAGACGATCCGTACCGTGCCGCCGATCTCGGCGACCCGCCCCTCGATCGACTGGCTCACCCCGAGCCGACCCTGCGCGGCGGCCTCCGCCAGCCGACCGGGTCGGATGCCGCACCCGTCGTCCCGGATCGACACGGTAACCGTGTCCGGCTCCTCTTCGACCAGGACCCACACCCGGGCCTGCGGACCGCCATGGCGCACCGCGTTGTCGACCGCGGCACCGAGCGCCGCGCCCAGCTCGGCGGCGAGCCGACCGGGCAGCAGCACCGGGTCGGCCGGGGTGGCGACCGAGACCCGCGACGACGCGTACCCGTTGACCACGGACCGCAGGTCGACCGGCCCGGCGTCGAACGCCGCCGGCGGGGCGGCCAGCGCCGTCGGCCCGGCCGCCAGCGCGGAGCCGGCCGCCGTCAGCCCGGCCGCCGCCAGCGGGGCGGGCTTGTCCGGCGGTACGGTGACCCGGCTGGTGACCAGCGCCCGCAACGCGGCCTCCTGCTCCCCGGCGAGCCGGGCCAGCTCACCGGCCTCGCCGTCGAGGTCGGCCCCGCGCCGGGCGACCATTGCCAGCACCTGCAGCACCGAGTCGTGGATGTCGCGGGCCAGCCGTTCCCGCTCCCGGGTCGCGGCGGCCAGCTCCCGGGTCGCCGCCTCCAGCTCGACCGCCCGCTGCAACCGGTCCTCGGCCGCGCCGATCAAGCGGGCCACGTGCCCGACGGCGATGCCGGCCAGCAGCATCAGCACACCGGGAGTGACCGACGACTCGTTGAGCCGGTCCCGTACCGCGAGGTCGGCGGCGGTCAGCACCAGGGCAGCGGTCACCCCGAGCCGCCGGCCGCCGGCGACCGCCCAGGCCAGCACCGGACCGGCGAGCCAGGCGACCGCGATGGTCGGCACCCCGTCGGCCAACGCGGGCCGCCCGATGATCCATGGGCTGACCAGCAGCGGGACCAACGCGACGAACAGGTCGACGGCGAGCAGCGGCCAACGACGCAGTCGGGGCCGGGCGTACGCCCAGGTGGCGGCGACCGTCCAGGCGATCATGCCGAGCAGGACCGGGACAGCGACGAGTGGATGGGCGTAGTCGGCTGCGTTGCGCACGTACAGCACCAGCACGTAGCCGAGGGCGGTGAACCGGAACACCGCGAGGGCCCGCCACAACGGAACGATCAGGGTGCCCACCGGGGCAGGGTTCTGCCGCACCCGCTGACGATGGCACACGACCGGACGGCCGGCGAGCGCCGGCCACCCCGGCACGGAGCGAGCGGTCCCCGGGCGGGCCGGACACGCCCGGGCCGATGTGCATTTCCCCACAGGTCAACGTAGGGTGAGAATGCCGCGAAAGCACTGACGATCAGCAGCCGGATGGGCCATGACCGACGCAGATCCCCCGTCATCGCGTACGGTCGTGCCTATCGACCCGATGGATCTGCTCAGCGAGACCTTCGACCGGTCGCAGGTCACCGACCTGCGGCACCACGTCGCATCGTGCGCCAGCTCGGCCGGGATGAGCGGCCAGCGGCTCGATGACTTCGTGCTGGCCGTCAACGAACTGATCACCAATGCGGTCCGGCACGGCGGCGGCCAGGGCTGGCTGCGGATGTGGCGTGACACACAGTCGATGTACTGCGAGGTCGCCGACAACGGGCAGGGCATCGGGTCCGACCGGCTGCGCAACCGGGACCGCCCAGCGCCGAACACAGCGGGTGGCTGGGGGCTGTGGCTCACCGAGCGGTTGACCGACACCATGGCGGTCGCCACCGGCCCGGAGGGCACCACGGTACGGATCAGCCTCGGATTGTCCGATCCCGCTGCGGCCGGAGCAGGGGTGGACGAGTCGGTCAGCCGAACAGGGCGCTGACCGACTCGCCGTTGTGAATCCGGCGCATCGCCTCGGCCAGCGCCGGCGCGACGGAGAGCACCTGCAGCTTCGGCACCCGCTTGGCGGCCGGAATCGGCACCGTGTTCGTGCAGACAATCTCCAGTACGCCGTCCTGGTCACTGAGCCGGTCCAGCGCCCCGCTGGAGAACAGCCCGTGGGTGCAGGCGATGCGGATCGATCGGACCTTCAGCTCCCGCAGGTGGTCGATCAGCTCGATCACCGTACTGCCTTTGGCGATCTCGTCGTCGAGGACGATCACGTCGCGGTCGACGACGTCGCCGATCACCGCGCTGATCTGCACCCGGTCGTCGCTGAACCGCTGCTTGGCCCCGGCCGCGACCGGCAGGCCGAGCATCCGGGCGAAGGCGGCGGCCTCCTTGGCGTTACCCAGATCCGGTGAGACGACCACGGTGTCGGTCAGATCGTGGTCGTGGAAGTGCGCGGCGAGCTCGCGCAGCGCGTGCAGGTGGTCGACGGGGACGCTGAAGAAGCCGTGTACCTGCGGGGAGTGCAGGGTCATCGCGAGCACCCGGTCGGCACCGGCGGAGACCAGCAGGTCCGCGACGAGCCGGGCACCGATCGAGATCCGTGGGGCGTCCTTCTTGTCCGACCGGGCGTACGCGTAGTGCGGCAGCACCACGGTGATCCGCCCGGCCGAGGCGCCCCGGGCGGCGTCCAGCATCAGCAGCAGCTCCACCAGGTGCTCCTGCACCGGCGGCACCAGCGGCTGGATCAGGAACACGTCCCGCTCGCGGCAGTTCGCCTGCAGCTGCACCTCCAGGCAGTCGTTGGCGAACCGGGAGACCCGCACCGGGTGCAGCGGTACGTCGAGATGGGTGCAGATCTCCGCAGCCAGCTCGGGGTGGGCGCTGCCGCTGAAGACCGCAATGTCACGCACCAGCTGATGGTAGGTCAGCCACCGTCCGGAGCCCTGCGGCAGGGGCAGGCCGCGACCGAGACACGAGATATCCAGATCCGCAGATCTAGGCCAAGATCTATTGTTACGCAGAGAGTCGGATGCAAGACTGCGGGTCATCGCAACGGCTCCGGGGACACCCCTCCCCAGATGCCCGACCCGGAAAGCGCGTCAGCGCCCGCGCAACAACCAGGAGGCCCCTCGTGATCCGTCGGACACTCTTCGCGGCCATGCTCGCCATCGGCGCCTTCGTCGCCGTCCCCGCATCGGTGGCCCACGCCGCGGCCTGCGGCGTGGACTACCACTGCGCCACCTACTACTACTCCGACCCGAACCACACCACCCAGGTCGGTTACCGGGTCTGGACCTGCGGCGGCGACATGACGCAGGTGGGCGCGACCTCCCCCTACTCGCGTACCAGCAAGTCACCCTGCTGATCCGGCACCGGTCCGCCGCCCAGCCGGCTACCAGCCGATCTGCTTGCGGACGAACTCGATCGACAGCTGGTCGAAGTGCGCCCGGCCGCCCTCGTGCCCGTCCCACTCGTACACCTCGATCTCCTTCGGGCCGGCGTACGCGTGGTAGGCGGCGAAGACCGTCGACGGCGGGCAGGTCTGGTCCATCAGCGCCGCGCTGAACAGCGCCGGGGCGGTGGCCCACGGCACCAGGTGCGCGGCGTCGACGTAGTCGACGGTGGCGAACGCCGCCGCGGCCCGCTCCGGTTGGATCCGGCAGAACCGGACCAGCTCGTTGTACGGGTCCGCGTCGGTGATCGTGACGGCGCGGCGGATCTGGCACAGGAACGGCACCCGGGACACCACCGCGCCGACCCGGTCACCGGCGAGCGCGGCGGCGGCCAGCGCCAACCCGCCGCCCTGGCTGGTGCCGACCACGGCGATCCGGGACCGGTCGACACCGGGCAGCTCGGGGGCGATCTCCACCGCGCGGGCCGCGTCGGTGATCAGCCGGCGGTAGTAGTAGCCGGCCGGGTCCAGCACCCCCCGGGTCAGGTAGCCCGGAGTGGTCGGCCCGGACCCGTCCGGCCCGGCGTCCGGGGTGTCCCCGCCGCGCCACGACCCGCCCTGGCCGCGGGTGTCCATCACCAGGTGGGCGAAGCCGGCGGAGGCCCACAGCAGCCACTCGTGCGGGCGGCCGCGGCCGCCGCCGTACCCGATGAACTCGACGACGACCGGCAGCGGCCCGGCGGCGCCCGACGGCACGTTGAGCCAGCCCTTGATCTCCTGGCCGGCGAAGCCGGTGAAGCTGACGTCGTACGTGTCGATCATGCGCAGCGCGGTTTTCACCGGGGTCGCCACCGGCGGCACCGCCATCGACCGGGCGTCGGACAGCGTCTCGTCCCAGAACTCGCGCAGATCCGCCGGGGGTGACAGCTCAGGCTGGTAGCGCCGCAGCTGATCGAGGGGAAGATCGAACCAGGCCATGGCGGCACGCTACCAGCGCCGGCCGACCCGACGGGGGCCGATGTCTGCGGCCATGCCGGCCCTGGCTACGGCCATACTGGCCCGATGACGGAGCAGACCAGCGTGGCCACCGCCGGACGGTACGTCGCCGCCATCGACCAGGGCACCACCTCGTCGCGGTGCATCGTCTTCGATGCCACCGGCTCGATAGTCGCCATGGCGCAACGGGAGCACCGGCAGATCTTCCCGCGCCCCGGCTGGGTGGAGCACGACGCCGAGGAGATCTGGGCCAACGTCGAACAGGTCGTCCGGCAGGCACTGGCCGATGCCGACCTCCCACCGGGTGGGCTGGCCGCGATCGGCATCACTAACCAGCGGGAGACCACCGTGGTGTGGGACCGGGCCACCGGTCGGCCGGTGCACCACGCGGTCGTCTGGCAGGACACCCGCACCGGGCCGCAGCTGCGCCGACTCGGCGCGGCCGTCGGCGAGCAACGGCTACGGGCGCGCACCGGGCTGCCGCTGGCCACGTACTTCGCCGGGCCGAAGGCGATGTGGCTGCTGGAACACGTCGACGGGCTGCGTGAGCGGGCCGAACGCGGCGAGGTGCTGTTCGGCACGATGGAGTCCTGGCTGATCTGGAAGCTCACCGGCCGGCACGTCACCGACGTCACAAACGCCAGCCGTACCCTGCTGATGGACGTGCGCACGCTGCGCTGGGACGACGAGATCTTGTCCGCGGCGGGCATCCCGGTCGCGATGCTGCCGGAGATCGTTCCGTCGGCCACGGTCTACGGTACGGCGGACGCCGACGTGGCCGGCGGCGCGCTGACCGGCGTACCGGTCGCCAGTGCGCTCGGTGACCAGCAGGCGGCGCTGTTCGGACAGACCTGCTTCCAGCCCGGCGAGGCAAAATGCACCTACGGCACCGGCAGTTTCCTGCTGCTCAACACCGGCACGAGTGCGGTCACCTCGCAGCACGGGTTGCTGACCACGGTGGCGTACCAGATCGGCGACGCCCCGGCGCACTACGCGCTCGAAGGGGCGATCGCGGTGACCGGGTCGCTGGTGCAGTGGCTGCGCGACAACCTGGGGCTGATCTCCAGCGCGGCGCAGATCGAGGAGCTGGCCCGCAGCGTCGACGACAACGGTGGCTGCTACATCGTGCCGGCGTTCTCCGGGCTGTTCGCCCCGCACTGGCGGGCCGACGCCCGGGGCGTGGTCGCCGGGCTGACCGGCTACATCACCAAGGGGCATCTGGCCAGGGCCGTGCTGGAAGCCTCGGCCTGGCAGACCCGGGAGGTGGTCGACGCGATGAACGCCGACTCCGACGTGGCGCTGCGCCGGCTGCGGGTCGACGGCGGGATGACCGCCAACGGGCTGCTGATGCAGTTCCTCGCCGACGTGCTCGACGTGCCGGTGGTGCGCCCGGCGGTCAGCGAGACCACCTGCCTGGGGGCGGCGTACGCGGCCGGCCTGGCGGTCGGTTTCTGGCCGGGCCTGGACACGCTGCGCGCCCAGTGGCGGGCCGACGCGCACTGGCGGCCGGCGATGGAGCCGGCGCACCGTGACCGCGAGTACGCCCAGTGGCGCAAGGCCGTCAGCCGCACCCTCGACTGGGCCGACGACTGACGACCCGCCCCTCATCGGCTCGACTGTCCGTCCACGTCAGTCGGCAGCCGTCCGTTCCCCTCAGCTGGCAACCGTCCTTCCTCGGGTGGCAGCAAGTCGGCCGAGCGGCGGTCGACCGCCGAGGCGATCAGCGCGATCGCGTCGGCACCGGGCATCGCCGGCAACTGGCGGCCATCGCGCAGCCGCAGCGCCACCTGGCCGTACGGCGCCTCCCGTGCGCCGATCACCGCCACGTACGGAATTCTGCGCTGGACTGCCGCCCGAATCCGGGACCCGATGGTGCCGTCGGCGTCCACCTCGACCCGCAGCCCGGCGGCGATCGCGTCGTCAGCCACCGCGTCAGCGACCGGTTGCTGGTCGGCGGCCACCGGCAGGACCCGCAGCTGCACCGGGGCGTACCAGGCCGGGAAGGCACCGGCGTGCACCTCGATCAGGTGCGCGAACAGCCGCTCCATCGAGCCGACCAGACTGCGGTGCACCATCACCGGCCGGACCCGTTCACCGCTTTCGTCGACGTAGGACAGGTCGAAGCGGGCCGGCTGGAGGAAGTCGACCTGGATGGTGGACAGGGTCGACTCACGCCCGGCCGGGTCGACGATCTGCACGTCGATCTTCGGCCCGTAGAAGGCGGCCTCACCGGCGGCGGCCTCGTACCGGACACCCGCCGCGTCCAGCGCCTGGCGGAGCAGCCGCTCGGCCTGCTCCCACGCCTCGTCGTCGCCGGCGTACTTGCCGCCGGCACCGCGCAGCGACAGCTGGTACGACGACACCTGTACGCCGAGTGCGTCGTGTGCCTGCCGCATCAGCCGCAGCACGCCGGCGATCTCGGCACCGATCTGCGGCAGTGCGCAGAAGATGTGCGAGTCGTTCAGCCAGATCGACCGTACCCTGGTGAGCCCGCCGAGCACGCCGGAGCGTTCCGCCCGGTACATGGCGCCGAGTTCAGCGATCCGCAGCGGCAGGTCCCGGTAGGAGCGCTGCCGCGACTTGAAGATCAACGCGTGGTGTGGGCAGAGGCTCGGCCGCAGCACCAGCGCGTCCCCGTCCTCGGCCACGTCCTCGGCGTCGTTGTCGTCGTGCTGCCTGCCCAGGGCCATCGGCGGGAACATGTCGTCGGCGAAGTTGGTCCAGTGGCCGGACAGCTCGTACATCTGCCGTTTTCCCAGCGCCGGCGAGTAAACGTGCTGGTATCCGGCGCGGCGTTCCAGCTCCCGCAGGTACGACTCGACCTCGTAGCGGGCCGCCGCGCCGGCCGGCAGCCAGAACGGCAGGCCGGCACCGATCAGCGGATCGGAGTCGAACAGGTCGAGTTCCCGGCCGAGCTTGCGGTGATCGACGAGGGTCATCAGGTCTCCTGGTGTTCGTGGCCCGGCCGAGACACCTGTGGGACAGCCGGAAACGGCCCCGGGCGTCTCGCCCGGGGCCGTTTCGTCAGCTGAGGATCAGGTCAGCGCGAACGCACGCCGGGACGTCCCGGCGTCGTCGTGGCCAACCTCAGATCCATGCCCGCGATCGTACGCCCGACCCGCCCCGCCGCCTACCGGTTTCACCCACCCGGTCAGGGGGCGAGGCGGTGCAGGTCGCGCGGGAAGAGCGTGACCTGCCGGATGTTCGGCACGCCGAGCAGCCGGGCCACGAACCGCTCCAACCCGAACGCGAAGCCGCCGTGCGGCGGCATGCCGTACCGCATCGCGTCCAGATAACCGGCGTACGGGGTCAGGTCGGTCTCGCCCCGCTCGGCGAGCGCGTCGACGTAGTCGCCGTACCGGTGCAGCCGCTGCCCACCGCTGACCAGCTCCACGCCCCGGAAGATCAGGTCGATGGCGCGAGAGAAGCCGGGCCTGGCCGGGTCCGGGTGGGTGTAGAACGCCCGGTGCCGGGTCGGGTAGCCCTCGACGAACACGAAGTCGCTGCCGTGTTCGCGTAGCGCCCACTCCCCCAGCCAGCGTTCGTGCTCCGGGGCCAGGTCCGGCTCACCGGTGACGTCCCGGCCGGTCGCCGCACTGATCATGTCGAGGGCGTCGGCGAAGTGCACGATCACCGGCTCGGCCGGTAGCGCCGGTAGCCGTACGCCGAGCAACTCCAGCGCCGGCCCGGCGCGTTCGGCGACCGTCGCCAGCATGCCGGCGACGGTGGCGTGGCAGGCGGCGATCACGTCCCGGTGGTCGTCGACGAAGCCGAGTTCGGCGTCGAGCGACGTGTAGGAGGCCAGGTGCCGAGCGGTGTCGCTCGGTTCGGCCCGGAACACCGGCCCGACCTCGAAGACCCGTTCGAAGACGCCCACCATGATCTGCTTGTAGAGCTGCGGTGACTGGGCAAGGTAGGCCCGGCGGCCGAAGTAGTCGAGGGCGAAGACGTTCGCGCCGCTCTCGGTCGCCGTACCGACGATCTTCGGGGTGTGGATCTCGACGAACCCCATGCCGGTCAGCGTTTCCCGGAAGCCGGCGACGGCGGCGGCCGATATCCGGTGCGTCGCGGCCAGCTTGGGGTGCCGCAGCGCGACCGGCGCGTGGTCCAGGATCGTCGGCAGGTTGGCCCGCAGGTCCGGCCGATACAGATCGAACGGTACGGGTGCCGCCGGGTCGGTCAGCGGCGTGATCGTCGGGCCGGTGACCTCGACGCCGCCGGGGGCGGCCGGCTGGGCGGTCGCGATGCCGGTGACGGCGACGACGGTTTCCTCCGGCAGTCGTTCGAGCTGCGCCCGTACCGCCGGGTCGGTGACGACGACCTGGGCGAGCCCGGCGGCGTCGCGCAGGATCAGGAACGCGACGGATTTCAGCAGCCGCCGCCGGTGAATCCAGCCAGCCAGCCGTACGGGCTTTTCGACGAAGTCGGGAAGAGCAGCGGAAAGGATGCGTTGCATGGTGGTGACCTCCTCCGGTATGCGCAACGCGTCCCCAGAGAGGTGTGGGCGAGCGGGATCCTCGCGGTGCCACCACACCTTCACCGCGCCACCGCGTGGTGTACGCGTGGCGCGGCCTTCGCTTACCCGTGACGTGGGCGAGTCGGCGGGAGTCTACTGAGCCCGGACGAGCCGTTCTTTCCCGCAGCTCAGGAGGGTCTTCACGGCTGGGCCGGAGTCCACCCTCTCAGCTGTGGGCGGCTCTCTGTCACTCCGGTGGGCGCAACCGCTACTCGGCTCCGTCGTCGCTGTTGTCTGTCGACGTTAGCGGTACGGCGTCCCCGTCCGCATCCAGATTCCGACCGAAGGGCTTGCGCCAGACGGAGACGTGTTTCTCGCTGTCGGAGGTGAACGGCGAGCCGTCCCAGTCCGCTACCCGCCGCTCCAGCTCCAGGCCGGCGAGCCGGGCCATCAGGTCGCACTCGGCCGGCCAGATGTAGCGGAAGTTGCTGGCACCGTAGCTGGCGCTGCCGTTGTCGCGCCGGCGGTAGTGGTGCGAGGTCCCCTGCTGGGTGACCATGTCGTAGGTGTCAAAGCCGACGTGCCGGTCTGTCACCTCGAACGGCACCGCCGACTGCCCTGGTGGGAACCGCCGGATGCCCGGCACCCACAGCTCGACGACGAAGCGCCCGCCCGGTGACAGGTGCCGGGCGGCGTTACGGAAGCACTCCACCTGCTCGTCCTGCGTACGCAGGTTGCCGATGCTGTTGAACACGACGTACACCAGGGAAAACCGCCCCGGAACCGTCGCCGTCGCCATGTCGCCGACGACGACCGGCAGGTCCTCTGCCAGCGGGACCTTGCGGCGCAGCTGATCGACCATCGGCTGCGACAAGTCGATCCCGCTCACCGGAATGCCCTTCGCTGACAGCGGGATCGCTACCCGGCCGGTGCCGATCGCGAACTCCAGCGCGGGGCCGGTGCCGGCCAGCTGCGCCAAAAACTCCACTGTCGGCGTAAGCACGTGTGGGGCGAACATCTCTGCCGAGGTGCGGTCGTACCCCTGTGCTGCCTGCTCATCCCACAGATCACTGTTCGTCATGGGCGCGATACTCAAAGCTCACCTACACTCGCACAAGTCATTTTCGCCGGCGTGGTCACCTCATCGAGGTGAGGCTGACGCACGTCATTTCGCGTTTTGAGGTGTGTCAGCCTCACCTCGATGCGGCGGCAGTGCGGCGGCCTGGTGCCGGCGGAGGTCTGGGTAGGGTCGGCGTCGTGACCGTCGCGCGCTCCCTCGTCCTGTTCGTGCTTGCCGCGCTGGCCGAGATCGGTGGGGCCTGGCTGATCTGGCAGGGCTGGCGGGAGCACCGCGGCCTGCTGTGGATCGCCGCCGGGGTGATGGCGCTCGGGCTGTACGGTTTCGCGGCGTCGCTGCAGCCGGATCCGAACTTCGGCCGGATCCTCGCCGCCTACGGCGGGGTCTTCGTCGCCGGCTCGCTCGCCTGGGGCGTCGTGGTGGACAAGTTCCGGCCGGACCGCTGGGACATCACCGGCGCGGCGATCTGCCTGATCGGCGTCGCCGTGATCATGTACGCCCCACGCGGCTGAGCCAGCACGGCGCTACGCGGCCGGCAGCGCTCCTGTACCCGGCGGGTGTACCTGGAGCCGGCGATGGTTTTCTTGCGTCGGATGCGCGACTTGACCGGCGTACCGGGCAGAAAACCACTGTGACGACCCGGCAAGCTCCTCCGATGTCCCGCCACGCCACGGTGCCCCGCGAGTTGAGCTTCGAGCCGTTCTCCGGCAGCCGCGCCATCGCTGCCGGCCTGATCACCCGACGGATGCTCAACGGCCCGCACTGGCGCCGCATCCTCCCCGACGTCTACGTACACGAAGGCTCATACGACCCCGACGACCACCGGATGTGGTGCGTGGCCGCCGCCGCACGTCTGCCGCCCGGCGCGGCGATCCACGAACTCAGCGCGGCCTTTCTTTGGGGGGTTGATCTTCTGCCGCTACGCGGCCCGAGACATGCGGTGGTACCGGTACACGTCGCGCTGCCGAAGACCGCCCGGCCTGATCCGCACCCCAGGATCAGGTACGCGTACCGGACGCTCACCCCGGACGACATCACGTCCTTGAGTGGGCTCCCTTTGACCACTGAAGTCCGTACTGCGTTCGATCTGGGTCGCTCGCTGCCACGCGCCGACGCGCTCGGCGCCCTCGACGCGTTCCTCCACCGCCGCCTTGTCACGCGCAACAACCTTGCCGTATACATCGACACCCGCCCTGGGCTACGCGGCTTGCAACAGGTGCGTGACCTCCTTGCTCTTACGGAGCCGTTGAGTGAATCGCCGATGGAGAGCCGACTCCGCCTGCTGCTGCACGACGCCGGCCTGCCGAAGCCCACCTTGCAGTACGAGGTACGAAGCGCCTCACTGAGCGGGAAGGGGCGTTTCATCGCGCGGGTCGACCTGGCATACCCGCAGTGGCGGATCGCCATCGAGTACGAGGGTGACCACCACCGGGAGCGGGCCGCGTTCCGGAAAGACGTGTACCGCTTCAACGCGCTCCGGGAAGCCGGCTGGCTGGCGCTCCGCTTCACGGCCGACGACGTACTCCGCAGGAAAGAACAAGTCGCACAAAAGGTGCGGTACGCGATCGCCGAACGCGCCACCTGACCACATCGCGCACACCGAGGTGAGGCTGACGCACCTCATCTCGCGTTTTGACGTGCGTCAGCCTCACCTCGACACGGAGCCGTGCCGAAGGGCGGCCACGAAGCCAGACCAGGAGCCGCCGGAGAAGGACAAAACCGGGCCGTACGGATCCTTCGAGTCCCGCACCGCGACGCCAAGCGCACCAGAGACACCCTGGTCAGTGAACCCAGCCACCCCAGTGAGCCCAGCCACCTCGACGCAGTTGGAGTCGGAGCCGCTCCGGCTCGACTTACGCCACGTCCGGCCCGACAGGCCTGCTACGTCCATCCTCGCCTCACTCACGCTCGTGCTCCGCCGCGATCTCACCGATGAACTGCGCCAAAGCGGCCGGACTATCGATTCAACCACGCACTCCGGCAAAAGGAACAAGTCGCATAAAAATTACTAAACGCGATCGCCGAACGCGCCACCTGACCACATCGCGCCCGTCGAGGTGAGGCTGACGCACCTCAAAAGGCGAAATGAGGTGCGTCAGCCTCACCTCGACACGGAGCCGCCCCGGAGTGCGGTCACGAAGCCAGACCAGGAGGCACCGGTGAAGGACAACACCGGGCCGTACGGATCCTTCGAGTCCCGCACCGCGACGCCGAGTGCACCAGAGACACCATGGTCAGCCACGCCAGCCACCTCGACACAGTTGGAGTTGGAACCGCTGCGGCTCGACGTGCGCCACGCCCGGCCAGACAGGTCGGCTGCGTTCATCCTCGCCTCACTCACGCTCGTGTTCTGCCGCGAGCCGGGCCACCAGGTCGATCGACTCGGCAGGGCTCAGCGCCACCTCCAGCAGCCTATCCACTTCATCGCGAAAGAAGCTCACCTGCTCGGGCTCCTCCAGGAACGACCCGGAGATCTTGTGCTCAAGGTGCACGACCGTCTGGCTGCGTGGGAAGTCAAGGATGGCGAACGCGCCGTCCAGTCCCGTGTAGCCGCCGACCGACGACGGCACGACCTGGAGATTCACGTTCGGGCGGTCGGCGGCATCCATGAGATGTCGCAGTTGCCGACCCATCACCCACGCGCCGCCGAGCGGCCGACGCAGTGCCGACTCGTCCAGGATCGCGTGCAGGGCCGGTGGTTCAGACCTCGCAAGGATGGCCTGGCGTCCGAGCCGAGCGGTGACTCTGGTTTGGGCGTCGGCCTCCGGAACGCCACAGCCTCGCAATACCGCCCTGGTGTAGTCGGGGGTCTGCAGCAGCCCTGGCACGAGCAGCGGTTCGAAGTCGAAGATCGCTGACGCCTCGGCCTCCAGCTGGATCAACGTCCGGGACTCGACCGGAAGGCCGCCCAGCACCTCCCACCAGCCGGGCTCGGAGCGCTCCGACATGGCGAGCAGCCGCTGCCGTTCCTCACCGGTGACACTGTAGATGACCAGCAGGGATGCGACGTCCTCCAGCTTGCTGCCCTGCCGACCGGTCTCCATCCTGGACAACTTCGACGCCGGCCAGCCGAGTCTCGCCGCCACCCCACGGACACTCAGCTTCTGACTCCGCCGCAGCGCGCGTAGTTCGCCGGCGAGTCCACGAATGGCGATGGTGGGCGGCGTCGGCTTGGTCATCGAAATCCTCCTGTCCCCAACCTCTTGACACGAGGCTACCGCCGTAGCCATCTTGAATGCAACGTTGCTTCTCCGAGAGATACAGCCTGAGTGAGGTGAGCCAGTGATGTTGGTGAAGGTGCGGGCGTACGACCCGGCGGACAGCCCGGGGCCGATCCCGTCGGTGATCGACCACTTCCGGCCCGGCCCGGACCTGCCCGAACAGCTCAGCGAGGCGGAGCACACGGCAGCCCGTTACACCGTCATCTTGGTGCCGCCGGAGGAGGCAGAGATCCTCGACCTCGGCCGGGAGAACCCAGGACTCAAGCTCTACCTGGACCACCATTGGGAGGCGGACGTATCCGATCTCGACGAGGCGGCGACGTTGATCTCCGAGCACTGCGGCAAGCGGGTCACGCTGGTCGAGCACCGGGCCGACCTCTGCTACTGGACGGCGTACGTGGAGCTGCCCTACGCCGACGGCGGGAGCTGACGCGCCGGTCGGCAGGCGAACTGCGTACTGACGAACGACTGCCGGGCTGGCCGTGATCGACCAGCCCGGCAACGTACAGCCCGGTTTCTCAGGCTGGCGACGTGCGGTGAGCCCGGACGACGAAGTCGTGGATGGTCAACTGCTTCGAGTCGTGGTGCACCTCGCGGGTCCGGGACTCCGCGACGGCCAGCTTCCACTGCGCTTCGGGGAGGGAGCTGACGACGGTGTCGAGGCCGATCGAGGCGGCCTGCGGGGCGTGGGCCGCCGAGTGGGTGTCGGCGTGGTCGTGGCCGACGACGAGCAGTGTCCCGCCGGGGGCGACGGCGGCGGCCAGCCGTGCCACGAACTGGTCGAACGGCAGGTCGGGGTGGACGTACTGGCTGGTCACCAGGTCGTAGCGCTGCGCCGGCTCCCAGTTGGTCAGGTCGGCGGTGAGCCAGGTGATCCGCTGCGCGACGTCCGGGTCCTGCTGCGCGGCGAGCTCCTTGGCGCGGCCGACCGCAGTTGCCGAGGCGTCGACGGCGGTCACCTGCCAGTCCCGGCTTGCCAGCCAGATCGCGTCGGCGCCGGTGCCGCAGCCCGCGTCGAGCACCGTACCCGGGGACAGGTCCGCGACCTCGGCGACCAGCTGTGGTCCTGGCGAGACGTGTCCCGTCGGGTGCGCCTGATAGTGCTGCTCCCACCAGTCGGCGCTGAACGCGGGATGATCGGCATGGGTCTCGTTGGTCATGCTTCGACGGTAACGAGCCTTTCGAGAACTGGAAGAGTTCATGCGGTTTCCGCAAGAAGGTGCCGTACAACAGCGGGGTCCGACGCCAGACGGACCTAGCATGGTGGGCGTGTCAGAGGTCGATCTTTCCGACGTGGTCCGGCAGCGCATCCGTGGCCTGCGGCAGGCACGTGGCTGGAGTCTCGACTCGCTCGCCGCCCGGTGTCACCTCAGCCCGTCAACGGTGAGCCGCATCGAGACCGGCCACCGGCGGATCGACCTGGACCAGCTCGTTGCCTTGGCCAGGGCGCTGGACACCACGATCGACCAGTTGGTCGAGCCGGTCGACGACGCCGACGTGATCATCCGGCCGATGCAACATCAGGAGCCGGGTCTGGCCACCTGGGTGTTGTCGCGCGGCTCGAGCCAGCCCGGCGGCAGCATGGTGGCGAAGATGCGGATCACGCCGGAGCGCCGGACCGGCCCGGGGCATCTGAGCGTGCACCCCGGGCGGGAGTGGTTCTTCGTGCTCAGCGGCACCGCGTTGCTGCACCTGGGTGAGCGGCAGATCCCGGTCGGCCAAGGGAACGCGGCGGAGTTCTCCACGATGATCCCGCACTCGATCGGCGCGGTGAACGGGCCGGTCGAGATCCTCACCATCTTCGACCAGGACGGCGAGCGGGCACACGCGCAGTCGTCGGGCGACGCGCCATCCAGTTGAGCCACGTCCACCCAGTCTTGCCATTACCGCAAGGTCTAATGCTGAAGACGCAAGGCCGGGCTAGCTTTCCCGCATGACCTCTCCAAGCCCGTCTCCGCAGGTGCCAGCCGGGGCGCAAGCCGCTGCGGCGGATTCCGACCCGACGATCCACGATCCCCGCCGACGACGCGCCGTCCTCGTCGCGGTCTGCATCGCGCTGATGGCGGTGATCGCCTCCGTCTCCGGGCTGAACGTCGCCCAGCAGGAGTTCGCCGTCGCGTTCGGCGCCTCGCAGAGCACCGTCCTGTGGATCATCAACATCTACACGATCACCCTGGCCGCGCTGCTGCTGCCGCTCGGCGCGGTCGGCGACCGATGGGGCCGCAAACCCGTACTGCTTGCCGGCCTGGTCGTCTTCGGCGCCGCCAGCGCCGCCGCCGGCCTCGCCACCACGACCGAAATCATGATCACCGCGCGGCTGCTCAGCGGCGTCGGCGCGGCGATGATCATGCCGATCACCCTGGCCGTGATCACCTCGACCTTCCCGGCTCAGGAACGGTCCCGGGCGATCGGCGCCTGGACCGCCGTCGCCGGCGGCGGCGGCCTGCTCGGCATGTACCTGTCGGCATTCCTCGTCGACGTGGCGAACTGGCGCTGGCTGTTCGCCCTCCCGGTCGCGCTGGTCGCCGTGGCCGCCGGCCTGACCATCCGGTACGTCCCGAACTCCCGCGAGGAGTCGGACCATCCGTTCGACACCGTCGGTTCGCTGTCGTCGGTGCTGGCCGCAGTCGGGCTGATCTTCGTCCTGCATGAGGGGCCGGAACGCGGCTGGACCGCGCCCGCCACGCTGGTGGGTCTGCTCGTCGGCGTCGTCGGAGCCGTCGTCTTCGTCGCCTGGGAGCTGCGTCGGCGCGCGCCGCTGCTCGACGTCCGGCTGTTCCGCGACCGGGGGCTGTCCAGCGGCTCGGTGTCGCTGCTCGCGGTGTTCGGCGTACAGGCCGGCATCTTCGTCGTGCTCTTCCCGTACTTCCAGGCGGTCCTCGGCTGGTCCGGGCTGCGTTCCACGCTGGCGATGATGCCGATCGCCCTGCTGATGATGGTCGCCTCGGGCCTCGCCCCACGGGTGGCCGCGCTGGTCGGTGCCCGCGCGACCATGGCGGCCGGGATCTTCCTCGGCGGCGCGGGACTGGCCCTGATGGCCAGCTTCGTCTCCGTCGAGGGCGGCTACCTGTCGGTGCTGCCCGGCATGCTCGCCATGGGGCTCGGCATGGGCCTGTCGATGACCCCCTCCACGGAGGCGATCACCAGCGCACTGCCCCGCGCCCGCCAGGGCACCGCGTCAGCGCTCAACGACGTCACGAGAGAGTTCGGTGCCGCGCTCGGCGTCGCGCTGCTCGGGGCGATCGTGTCCGCCGGCTACCGCAACGCCGTCGACCCCCGGCTCGACGAGCTGGCCGTCGACGCGCCGGACGCGGCCCGGGAGGGCATCGCCACCGCCCTGGCCGCCGCCGACGACGCCGGCCCGTACGCCGACGAGCTGGTCAGAGCCGCTCAGCAGTCGTTCGTCGACGGCTGGCAGCAGGCCATGTGGGTGGGCGTAGCGGTGATGGTGATCCTGTTCGGCTACGTCCTCGCCCGGGGTCCGCAGCGTCGGCCACGAGCCGAGCAGCCGACATCGCGGCCGGAACAGGTCACGTGATCGATGTACGGCCGCACCTGGTGAGCGGGCTCACCAGGTGCGGCCGGTGATCCGTTCGTACACCTCGACGTAGCGGCCCCGGGTCACCTCGACGATCTCGGCCGGCACCTCGGGGGCCGGCGGGCGCTTGTCCCAGCCGGTGCCGGCGGCCCAGTCCCGCACGTACTGCTTGTCGAAGGAGAACTGGGGGCGGCCCGGCTGGTACGCGTCGGCCGGCCAGAACCGGGACGAGTCGCTGGTCAGCACCTCGTCGGCGAGGACCAGGGTGCCGTCCGGTGCCCAACCGAGCTCGATCTTGGTGTCGGCGACGATCAGGCCACGCTCCTCGGCGAGCGCCGCGCCGCGCCGGTAGACGTCCAGGGTGATCTGCCGCAGCCGCTCGGCGGTCTCCGCGCCGACCTGGGTGACCACGTCGGCGTACGTGATGAACTCGTCGTGCTCGCCGACGGGCGCCTTGGTGGTCGGGGTGAAGATCGGCTCGGGCAGCTTCGAGGCCTCGACCAGGCCGGCGGGCAGCGCGACGCCGGAGACCGACCCCGACTTCTCGTACTCCTTCAGGCCGAGGCCGGTGAGGTAGCCGCGGGCGATGCACTCGACGGGCACCATGTCCAGGCGGCGGCAGCGGATGGCCCGGCCGGCGAACTCGGCCGGTACGTCGGTGGCGGAGACGACGTGGTGCGGCACCAGGTCGGCGAGCTGCTCGAACCACCACAGCGACAGCGCGGTGAGCAGTTTGCCCTTGTCCGGGATCGGCGTGGGCAGCACCACGTCGTAGACGCTGATCCGGTCGGAGGCGACCAGGATCAGGTCGTCGCCGTCGGCGTACACGTCCCTGACCTTGCCCGAGTGCAGCAGCTCCACGCCGGCAAGTACATCACGACGTCGGACGCCGGCCGGACCGACCAGCCCAGAAAACGTCCTCCAGCCGGACGGCCCGTTGACACCCGACCGGGTCGCTTGTGTAAATGATCGGGCCGCAGACCGGCCAGCCCAGCCCTGATCAGGAGAAACCCGTGTCACCATCCGCCATCTCGACACGCGGAGCTGTTGCCCGAACACTCACTGTCCTACTGGCGGTCACCATCGGACTCGGCGCCTGCGCCACCGACGACACCGGCGAGCCGACCGAGGACGGGCCGGTCGAACTCTCCGTCTTCTGGTGGGGCGCGGAGCGCCGGGCCGAGCTGACCCAGCAGGCGCTCGACGTCTACGCCGCCCGCAATCCGGGGATCACCTTCAGGGTCACCTGGCAGGGCTACAGCGGCTACTACGACAAGCTGGCCACCCAGGCCGCCGCCGGCAACACGCCGGACCTGTTCCAGATCGACGACAACTACCTGACCGAGTACGCCGAACGTGACGTCGTGCTCGATCTCACCCCCTACGTCGACAGCGGCGAGCTCGACCTTTCCGGCTTCCCCAACAGCCTGGTCCAGTACGGACAGGTCGGCGGGCGGACCTTGGCGGTCGCCGCCGCCGCGAACACCCCGGCGATGGTGTACGACAAGACCCTGCTGGCCGAGCTCGGTGTCGCCGAGCCGACGATCGGGATGACCTACCCGGAGCTGATCGACTGGGCCAGTCAGATCACCGCGCTCACCGA
Organism: Solwaraspora sp. WMMD792; assembly: GCF_029626105.1. Lineage (NCBI taxonomy): Bacteria > Bacillati > Actinomycetota > Actinomycetes > Micromonosporales > Micromonosporaceae > Solwaraspora > Solwaraspora sp. WMMD792. The sequence continues at coordinate 267,662 of NZ_JARUBH010000009.1, read as the reverse complement.
CGGCGAGGTGGCCGGCACGATGGATCCGTCGGCCGATTACAAGGCGCTCTGGCTGTGGCTGCGCACCAGCGACCTGGAGCTGTACCAGGGCCGGCAGCTGGGCTTCGGCGTCGACGACCTCGAAGCCTGGTTCGAGCTGTGGCAACAGGCCCGCGACGCGAACGCCACCCCGAGCGTCGAGCTGATCAAGGCGGCGAACAGCGGCGACGTCACCCAGCAACTGGTCGCCACCGGCGACGCGGCGACGTCGTTCATGTGGTCCAATCAGCTGGCTGAGCTGCAGAAGCACACCACCGCCGACCTCGGTGTGGTCTCCTATCCCGGCGACCCGCAGGGCCAGTGGGCGCGGGCGTCGATGTACTGGGCGGGATTCCGGGGCACCCGGCACCAGCAGGAGGTGGTGGACCTGATCGACTTCCTGGTCAACGACCCGCAGGCTGGCCGGATCCTTGGCACCGAGCGCGGCCTCAGCTCCAACCTGGAGGTCCGCGAGACGGTGCAGGCGACGCTCGCCGACAAGAAAATGCAGGCGTCGGTCGCGTTCGAGCAGCAGATGTCCGATCTGTTCGGTCCGGCGCCGGTACCCCCGCCGCCCGGCCACACCACGGTCCGGACGCTGTTGGTCACGGCGGCGGAGAGCGTACAGGGCGGCGCGGCGACACCCCGGCAGGCGGCCGAGGAGTTCGTCGCACAGGCCAACGCGGTGTTGGCGAACGGATGACATGCCACCCCCGGGTTCGCCAAAAGGCGGGACAGGCGTAACAAGCAGTTACATTGGTCGACGTCACGCCGTTTCGACCGTACCGTCAGCATGGGAGGTCCCCCATGCCGGAGGATTACATCGGCCTGCGGGTCGCGCGGTGGCGTGACATCGCCGGCATGACGCAGCAACAGCTCGCCGCCGAGATCGGGGTAAGCCGCGAGTACGTTTCCATGATCGAGAACGGCAAGCGCGCGGTGACCAAGAGGTCCATGCTCATCGCGCTCGCCACCGCGCTCGGGGTCTCTACGATGGACCTCACCGCGCAGCCTTACCTGCCCCGGTCCCGCAACGACCTGGCGCTCTACGCCGCCGTACCGGCGATCCGCAAGGCGATGGACGACGACGAGCCGGCCGCCGCCCGCCCGGCGGCGCTGCTCGCCGCCGAAGCCGACCGGGCGATGCGGGCCCGGATGGCCTGCGACAACCCGACCCTCGGCATCCTGCTGCCCCGGTTGATCGCCGAGATCCGCACCACCGCCAACGCCGACGAGGACCCGGTCGCACTGCGGATCGCGGTGCAGGCCCTGGTCACCGGGTCGCTGGCGCTCAAACCACAGGGCCACGTCGACCTGGCGATGCGGCTCGCCGAGCGCGCCGTCCGGGCGGCGCAGCTCGCCGACGACCCGGCCTGCGTCGCCGCCGCCGACTACGCGCTGGCCCAGGCGGTCCTGGCCACCGGGCTGCGGAAACGGTCCTGGACGTTGGCCTGCGACGCCGCCGAACGGATGCAACTTCACACGGGTACGGACGAAGGCCGCGCCTGGTACGGCATGCTGCACCTGCACGCCGCGCTGTCGGCCGCCAGCCTCAGTCAGCACGACGTCGCCGAAACCCACGTCGCCGAGGCCGAGGACGTCGCCCGGCGTACCGCAGGTGATCCGTGGCGGATGGAGTTCACCTCGGCGAACGTCGCGGTGTGGCGGGTCGGGGTGGTGCTGGAGAACGGCGAGCCGGGCCGCGCCCCGGAACTGGCCCGCAAAGTGGACCAGAGCGCGCTGCGGACCCCGCAGCGCCGGGCCAGGTTGCACATGGACGCCGGGCGCGGGTTCCACGCCGCCAAGCGCAACGAAGAGGCGGTACGGGCGTTCCTGCGGGCCGAGGCGATCGCCCCGCACGAGACCCGCAGCCGGGCCACCGTACGGGAGATCATCGCGCACATCGTGCGGGACTCGTCGCCCCGTGGCGGCTCCGACGAGCTGCGGCAACTCGCGGTACGGATGGGAATCGATCCACTCTCGCCGGAGGATCACCCGACGTAACCGCTCGTTACGCAGAATCCACGTACGGTCTCGTACCGTCATGAGTACGGGGTGCGGTGCCGGGTGTCAGTGGAGAGCCCCCGGTGTCGCACCCCGGCTTTCGGGTCGCACCCGTGGCTCCGCTCGCCGGTCCTCGTTGCGCTCGCACTGTCGTGGATGACTGTCGTGAAGGGAGAGACATGGTCTCGTACGACGAGTACCTCTTTGCCGTCGCGGCGACACTGGCCCGCCGACACCGGCCACAGTGGTCGTGGCGCCGGTGGCGGCGGACCTGCCGGTGTGGTGCCGAGCTTCCCTGCCGCACCCTGCACCGGGTGCCGATCAACCGCGGTCACTGGCCACGATGAGGCTCCGATCGTCACCGTCCGCTCAGTCGGTAGCCGACCAGACCGGCACCGACCACCAGCAGCCCTACGGCGGTCAACGCCTGCGCGACACTGGCACCGCCACCGCCGGCCGGCCGATCGGCCGGAGCGGCCGGTGGTGCCGGCGCGAGCACCGCGTTGGTCGCGATCAGCGACGGGGCGGGCCGCTCGGCACCCGGCCCGGTGTCCGACCACTCGTAGCTGTCGCCGTCGACGCACCGCTGCGCCGCCGGGAACCAGAAGGTCTGCCCGACCGTCCCGGTCAACCGGACCAGCACCGAGAACTCGGCGACCCCGGCGGCGATCTGCTCGGCGCTGATCGCCGGCCCGGTCCAGCTGACCCTGCTGGGGGTGACCTCGGCAGCCCACCCGGGCGGCTGTCCGGTCGTCGAACCGGCGATCGCCCCGGCCGGCATTTCGACCACCAGCTCGTTGGTGTCCGCGTTGTCGCAGCCGTGGTCGAAGGTGAAGGTCAACGTGGTGGCACCGGCACCGTTCGGGGCCGCGCCGGCCAGCTGGGTGTGGGCCGCCGCCGGCGCCGCCGACCAGAGCGTCACCAGCGCCGCCGGCGCCAGCCCTGGCAGCACCGCGCCGAGCAGCCCCAGCAGTGCCGCACCGAGTAGTGCTGCGGCACCTCGTCGGAACCTGTTCATCGGATCTCCACCAGGCTCATCGGATCTCCACCAGGCTCATCGGATCTCCACCAGGCTCATCGGATCTCCACCAGGCTCATCGGATCTCCACCAGGCTCATCGGATCTCCACCAGGCTCATCGGATCTCCACCAGGCTCATCGGATCTCCACCAGGCTCATCGGATCTCCACCGGGATGGTCGCGATCGGGCTGTCGAACCGGGAGGTACGCGCGTTGACGGTGACCTCCCAGCTGCCGGGCAACGGGAAGTCGGCGACCGCCTCGTAGCGTCCGGGGCCAGTCTGGGCGAGCCGGCGGTCCAGCGGCCCGACCCCGACCTCGGGCAACGTCACGGTCACCGTCGGCGGCGCGACCGGCTCCAACGGCTGCCCGGCGGCGTCGAACAGCGCCAACTCCAGCGCGTTGATCCCGGTGGATCCGGGGGTGATCCGGATCTGCACCCGGCCATCGCCGAGCGCGGCGTCCGTGACGACGGCCTGCTCGACGGCGCTGGTACGGCCGTCGGCCGAGCCGGTGGTGGCGGTCTCGGAGGCCCGGTCCGTGGGGTCCCGGGTGACCAGCACACCGGTGACGGCGAGCACCCCGACCAGCAGCACCGCCTCCGCCCGGACAGTGCGGCGCAGCGAACGCAGGGCGGCGGCCTCGGCGTCAGGTCGGCGGGTACGCGGCACCAACCGGTACCGGTTCCAGCCGGCGATGCCGACGAGCGCCCCCACCGCCGCGACCTTGCCGAGCAGCACCAGCCCGTACGTGGTGCCGAACAACGCCGACCAGGAGCCGACGATCCGCCAGCCGAGCAGGACTCCGGCCACCGCCAGCAGGGCGACCAGGAACGCGGCGGTCTGGGAGAACGCGGCCACGACGCCGGCCCGCTGCACGGCCGACGGCGCACCGCCGCTGTCGGTGGCAGGGGTGTCGACGCTGTCGCCAACCGGCGCGGCGGCGCGGCGGGACAGCAGGTGCACCAGACCGAGGATGCCGCCGAGCCACACCGCGGCGGTGACCAGGTGCAGCAGGTCGCTGCCCAGGGTCAGCCAGACCGGGCCGAAGCTGCGGGTGTGTCCGATCAGCGCCAACGCGCCGAGCGCCAACCCGGCCCCGGCGAACACCGCGACACCGGCCGGGCGGCGGGCTGTCCCGGCGCCGCCGCTGTCCAGCCGGGCTCCGACCAGGACCGCGAGTACGCCAGCGGCGGTGAGCGCGGCGGCCAGGCCGAGGTCGGACAGGTAGCCGGTCCGCCAGGTCGCCGGGTCGGCCAACGCGCCGATGTCGGCCGCGTCCTGCCAGGCGGTGGTGACCGGTGGCATCACCGCCACCGCGACGAGGGCGACGACCCCGAGCCGGACCACCGTGGGCAGCTGTCGTCGACGCGCCGGGATCGGCAAAAACGACAGGCCGAACACGGCGAGCCCGCTGCCCCCGAGCACGCCGGCGTACAGCAGAGCCTCGGTGACCGGGCGGAGCACCCGCAGGGCGAGGTCCGGCTCGGTGACCGGGATCGCGACGCTGCCGGCGGTGGGCGCGCCGATCGCGAAGCTGAACCCGCCGGCCACCGGGTGGCTGTCCGCGGAGATCACCCGCCAGCTGACCACGTACGTGCCGTCGGCCAGGCCAGTCGGCAGGTCGACGACCACGGTGCTGTCCACCGACCTGGCGGTGACGTCGACGGTGGACCCGGCGGCGTCGAGGACCTGCACGCCCTCGGTGCGGACCTGGACCGGCTCGTCGAAGGTCAGGGTGACCGACGGCGGCGCCTCAGCGAGCAGCGCGCCGTCCGCCGGATCGTTGGCCAGCAGCGTGGCGTGCGCAGCGGCCGGACCGGCGTCGGCGAGCGCGAGCAGCAGACCGAGCAGGCTTCCGAACAACAGTCCGGGTACGGCGAGCAGCGCGGCCCGCCGTACCCGGTGCGGCGACCACACGCCTATGTGGTCTTCCGGGTGCGCTGCAGCGCCAGGCCGCCGGCGGTGAAGCCGAGCAGGCCGAGGATCAGGCCGATCCAGCCGACGACGGAGCCGCCGTCGCTGGTGGTGGAACCGGCGGTGGTGAGTTCGGTCGGCTCGGCGTCGTCGGCGGGCTCGTCACCGGCGGCAGTGCCGTCGGCGTCGGCGGCGGTGATGACGAACGACGGTGCCGGGTAGTCCAACTCGTGGCTGTCCTGGCCGTCCGCCGGCACCTGAGCCCAGGCGGTCTCGCCCTGCTCGCAGGTCTGAATGGCGGGGAAGATCAGGGTCTCACCGGCCGCGTCGGGCAGTCGCAGGGACAGCTCGAACACGTCGCGGTGGCCTTCGGGCAGTGGGGTCTTGGCGGTGTAGACGATCTCCGCGACCCGCTCGGTGAGCTCGTTGCCGTGGCTGTCGGTGACCGGCGGGTCGAGGGTGGCCATCACCTTCTCGACCGTCCAGCCCTGGTTGATGGTGGGGGTCACCGAGTTGATCAGGTCGGGGATCTGAATGGCCACCTTGGTGGTGGCCGAGCCGTCGCAGCCGTGCGGCACCGACACCGTCAGCACGGTGTAGGAATCGGCGGTGGTGACGGTGGGGGTGACGGTGACATGCGCCGCCGCCGGGGAGCTGGCGAGCAGCACGGCGCCGCCGGCGATAGCGGCGACGGCACCGGCTCGGGCGACGCGACGAAGGGTGGAGTGCATTGACGGGTTACCTCTCGATCATCGGGCCGCCGAGGGTGCCGCTCGACGGGTTCTGACGCGTTGGTCGGCTGCCGACGCCCGTTGGTTCCCGGCGGATCCGATGATTTCGTGAGAGTCGATGGTCACGTAGGCCCGGGTCAACGGTCCTGACTCTGGTCACCGTCGCGGCCGGATGGCTGGTCGCCGTCGCGGCCGGATGGCTGGTCGCCGTCGCGGCCGGATGGCTGGTCGCCGTCGCGGCCGGACAGCTGGTCGCCCTGAGCCGGCGCGCGCCACATCGGCCAGATCGGCGGGCCGTCCGGCAGCTGGACCGGTTCGTCGGCGACGTACCCGTGCCGAAGGTAGAGGCCGCGGTTGCGCGGCGTGGTGGCCTCCAGGTACGCCGGGGTGGCCGACGCGTCGAGCAGCCGGTGCTGGTGGGTCAGCAGGGCGGTGCCCACGCCCCGGCCCTGCAGCCAGGGTGTGACGCCGAGGTACGCGAGATACCGGTGCGGCCGATCCGGACGGTGTCCGCTTAGGACGCCGTGCAGAGCAGCGACGCGGTGCTGCCAGATACCGGCGGCGAGCATCAGGCGACGCTGGTGGACGGTGATGTGGTTGGCCGACTCCGGCTGCTCGCGCTGGTACCAGATCGCCACCCCGGTGAACGGTCCCGCCACGTACACGTCGGCACCGGTGTCGATGGCATGCTCGAGTTCGATGGTGAACAGCGACCGGAAGGTGGTGACCCGGGCATCGATGTCCCCCACCAGCCACTGGGAGACCGGTGCGATCAGAAACGCCTCGGTGAGCAGCGTCGCCGCCTGAGGGATGTCATCGTGGGTGGCGGCCCGGACGGTCATAGCGGGTGTGGTCGCGTTCATCGGCACGCTCCAAGAGGGTGAGAAGTGGTGGGTGGAATGAGACAGCTGTGATTTGCCCGGTAGGGGATCGTCCGGTGACAGGTCGAGCCGGCCCTGGCTGGGCGGCCGGCTCAGGTACGACCGCTCAGCACCGCGTTGCCGACCGCCGCGCCGGTCTGGCCCAACAGGTCGCGCAGCGCCGGCCGCAGCGCCCGCAGCAGGACGTCGAGGTGACGGGCCACCTCGGGTTCGGCTCCGTCGAGCAGGTAGGTGTCCAGCCCGGTCGCCACGGCCAGCCCGGCAAGGAACAGGTCGGGCTCGTCGAGCGGTTCCATCCGGCGCAGCCGCAGCGACAACCGCGCCCACGGCCAGGCCGCGAGGTTGATGTCGACCGGTACGTAGATCGTCCGGGTGCGCATCAGCCGGCGGACCTGCTCGGGTCGGACGACACCGGCGGCGGTCAGCCGCTGGGCGACGTGGTCCGGGGCACGCTCCGACAGTACGGTCAGCCAGACCCGTACGCTGGTGTGCTCCGGCTCGTCGAGCAGCAGCCGCAGCGCGGAACGACCGAGCGCGTCGGCCGGCGCCGCCGGATCGACCACCCAGACGTGACCGGCATCGACGACGACGGCCTGCGCGGTGACCAACTCGGCCAGGACCGCGCTCGCCAGACCGAGCCCGACCGCCCGGGGGTGCAGCCGGGCGCGACCGGTGACGTCGTGATGGGCTAGCAGAAAAAACTCATCGGCGAGCTGCGGCACCGTCGACCACCACCTGCTCGGCGGGCGGCGGCTGGACGCTGGCGCGTCCGCCAGCGGCGGCCCGCCGCACCGCGGCGACGCTGACCAGCGCCTGTTGGCAAGGTGGATGGTCGGGTCGACAGTCGACGTGGTGGCCGTCGGCCCACACCCACTGCCCGCCGTAGCTGCGGGCAGAGCTGATCCGAACGTAGGTGATCAGCAGATCGAAAGGCTCGCCCGGCACGGGACCTCGCCCGTACCGCCATTCGGAGACGGCGAAGCGGAGCACCGTACCCGGCGGCAAATCCGGAACTTCCACGTTCTCAGCATTGTAGGTCATATATATCAATCCAGCCGGAATCATCGGACGCGCCACTGGGGGCATGCGTCGCCATCCGGAGCACCGCAGGCGATCCGGACGCCGTTTTTCCTAACGTGAAGATCCAGGTCGGGGAGAGCACTTGGCGGACATTGGTCACGTGGACCAGATAAATTCCAACTCGTCGGCGGCACCACCGATCCGGACCTCGGACAGCACCTCCCGGAACGCCGAGGAAAGGTCCCCGACGGCGGTGCCGGCCAACAGGTCCGGATGATGAGCCGCCACGGCGTTGAACACGAGACGTTCGACGGTGAGCGCGTCCACTGGGCTCAGCCGGCAGCCGCACGGGGCGCCGTACACCCAGCCGTTGAGCCTGGCCATCGGAATCATTTGCCGTTCGCAAGTTGCACAGAAGAGCAGGCCGGCCAGGGGTGACGGATAGCCACCCGGCGACGTATTGGGAGCGGCGACCCGAGCATCATTCAGCTCGACGCCGTCGGTGATCTCCCAGCGCGTGCCACGGCTTCTCGCCATCGCGGACTCCTCACCCTGGGACACCATCGATTGACCGCCATCGGCGGACGCAGATCGAGTCTGCCAGGGCACCCACAGTGGTGCAATGCTCAACGCGCCGGTGAAACCGCACCGAAAGTTTGAAAACCCGAAATAGCTGCGGGTTCGCCTTCGTCGACGCTCCGGAAGTCGTCCGGATTCCGGTGACGGCGCCCCGATCGGCCACCTCCACCCCGCCGGCCAACGAGGACGGTGCACGCACCGGCCGATCCCGACACTGGCGGACGTCGGATACGCTGGTACGCCCACGCCTCGCGCGGGTGATCCCGGTGGCCGGCGGGATCCCTCCCCATCACCGTCCCGTCGGCCACCGCCACCGCCGCCGCGAGCGGTCGTCAGCACCGCCGTCGCCGACCTTGATCGACAATGGCACGATCTCCGCCATGGATCACGGGCACGGCAGACTCGAACTGTCCATCGGATACCCAACCAGCCGGCCGACCCGGCTCGCGGTGCTGTCGGTACTGGGCGTCGGGCTAGTCACCGCCGGGTGCTGCCTCGGCAGCCTGCTCGGGCTGGTGGTCTCGGGCGGCGGAGACGAGCCGACCCTGCCGATGCTGCTCGGCACCGGGCTCGCCCTCGCTGCGTCGGCCGGTATCGGCCTGCCGATCGCCCGGGTCGCCCGGACCGGAGCGTGGCTGTCCGGCACCCAGCTCACCGTACGCGGACTCGCCACCCGCACCGTCGACCTGCGCACGGCTGAGACCGTGACGATCTCGCCCGGCTCCCCCGCGACCACTGATGCGGACCCGAACAGCGGGACGGACCCGAACAGCGGCAGGAAACCGAACAGCGGCGGTGCCCCCGGCACCCCGGTGCTCACCGTCAGCGGCCCGGACGGCACCGTCCGGCTGCCGCTGCGCAACCGGGAGGGCACCCTGCTACCCGCCGCCGAGATGATCGCGCTGGCCCGGGCGTTCTCCGCCGCTTCCTGCCCCGGCGCACACGAAGCCGCCCATCTCCTGCACACCATGGACGCCGATCCGAGCGCCCTGCTGCTGTGACCACCGCCGTCCAGCGGGTTTGCCGGCCGGTCGAAGTGGTAACCCGGAAAGGGTGAGGCAGCCGGCGAAACCAGATTGGGAGGCATCATGGCCGAGGGTATGGCGAAGCTGGTCAGGATGAGCGACGCCCACGAGATGGTGGCCGATCCGGCCGAGGACATTCGCGGCCGGAAGGTGTGCGACGCGGACGGCAACGACATCGGCAAGGTCGACGACCTGCTGATCGACGAGGCAGAACACAAGGTCCGGCTGCTGCGGGTCGAGCACGGCGGCATCCTCGGTTTCGGGGCCACTCCGTCGTTCGTCCCGGTCGACGCGATCGTCCGGATCACCGACGACGTCGTGCACATCAACGAGTCGAGTGAGCGGGTGGCCGGTGCCCCGCCCTACGATCCGGAGCTCGTGTCACAGGACAAGTACTACGAGGAGCTGTACGGCTACTACGGTTACCCCCCGTTCTGGGGCGTCGGGTACGTGTACCCGGGCTACCCGTTCTACCGTTAGTCGGCACCGAATCGGGTCGGGGCAACGTAGGCGCTTCGGCGCCCGGTAGCCACCGCCCGGTACCGCAAGCCCCGACATGGTCGGTCGCGAACCGCTGACCAGCCGATCCCGGCCGGCCTGGCGGCCGGGTAGCGTGGCCGGGCATTGGCGTCGCGGCGGTTGGACAACAGGAGTCATGGCACAAGGTCCCGGATCGGCCCGTCGCTGGCTGCTGACCGGCGCGGTCGTCGCCGCGTTGCTGGCCGGCGGCGCGGCGTGTACGAGTCAGGGCAGTGCCGAGGCACCGCCGGCGGACGGGCAGCCGGCGAGCGTACCGCCGTCGGTGGAGTGCCCGCCGACGGACCAGGCAGTTCCGGTCGACGCCGGCACCGTGGCCGACCCGTCGGTGACGTTCGACCCACTGCCCGCCGGCGGTACGCACGTCGCGGCGGCGGTGTCGCCCGCCGACGTCGCTCCGGGGCAGATCCGGCAAACCGAGCTACGCGTGTACGGCTGCGCGGCGGGCGACTGGGCGCAGGTCTTCGCGACGTCGCTGGACACGACGGCGTGCGAGATCGTGCTGACCCCGGTCTCGGTGCGGGGGCCCGACGAGCAGGATCTGATCTTCGGCCGGCGGTGCGGCAGCGGCGGGTTCCTGGACTTCGACGTGCTCGGTGTCACCGGTCCGGGCGGCATCGAGGTGCTGCACTCGGAGACCGGCCTGGCTGCCGGGCAGGTGACGCAGGACGGTGACCGACTCGTCGTCGTCACCGGATCGCAGGAGCGGTCGCTGGTGTGGCGCGACGGGAGGTACGCGGCCCAATGAGCAGCCCGTCACCTGCCGGAGCCGGACCCGGACCCGTACCCGAGCCGCTCGGCGACTCGCGCGAGCAGCCGGCGCGTACCGGCGGCAGCCGCCTGCGGGTCGCCGTACTGGCGCTGGTCGTCCTGCTGATCGTGGTGCTGGTCACGGTCGCCGCAACGATGTGGGCGGTGGGCCGCTCACCGTCAGAGCCGACGCCAGCCGGGCCGACCGCGTCGCCGGCTGCGTCGGCGAACCCGTCGGCTGATCCGGCCGGGTCCGACGGCGACGACGAGCTGCTGATCACGACGCGCGGGATCGGCCCGTTGCGGGTCAGCGGCAGCGTCGCCGAGTTGACCGCCACCGGCGCCCTCGGCACCGAGCCGGGCGACTTCTGCCCGGACCGGCTGGTCGGCAGCGACGAACTCGCCGGGGTGGTCGTCTACACCGCCGAGGACGACATCGCCGCGATGATTCTCGTCGAGGAGTCGTCGCTGTCGACGGCCGAGGGTGTGACGGTGGGTAGCACCAGCGCCGAACTGCGTGAGGCGTACGGCGAGCAGCTGACCAGGCACACCGCCGAGAACAACCCGTACTCCGAGAACTACCTGGTCAGCAGCGGCACGCTGGCGATCGGCTTCACCGTGTCTCAGGACACGGTGGGCAAGATCCTGGTGGCGCCGACGGAGGTGCTGCGGGCCGTCTACGACGCCGGCGAGTTCCACTGCTGACCCACCGGCCCGGTCGGCCGCTGAGCGGGGACCGGGTGGCGCCGCTCAGCGGTTCCAGACCAGGGTTCAGACCATCGTGAAGTACTCCAGCTTGTATTCGGCGTCGCGGATGAAGACCGGATACTTGCCGGTGAACCCCGTCCGTCGGCGGAGTTCGTCGGCCGCGTCGGTGAAGTTTTGCTGGAAACCGACCGTGAACCACTGTCTGTGGATCTCGGGCCCCGGGTTGAACAGGAATCCGGCGATGCCGTCCGGTGCCACGCCGAACGCCTTTACCTCGTTGTTGTCCGGGGTGTAGGCGTCCAGGTCCTGTGTCTCGAGCGCGTCGTTCTGGGCGTCCACCACGGTGTCGTGCAGCTTGCCCAGCCGGTCTAGGGCGCGCTCGTGGGTAGGGATGTTCGCCGGGTCGTACTGGTAGTTCGTCGAATCGTCCTTCGGGCTGAAGTGGAACATCCGGCTCATGTCCTCCCCGCCGGGCCGGGCGTCCAACTTGAACGCGTCGGGGATGGCGAGCAGCGCCATCACCCGACCGTTGAACAGGGTCGACTTGAAGTCGTTCTGGATCAGCGACCAGCTCTGCGCCGGGATACGCGGGTCGGGCGGCGGTTTCGTCGTGTCCGGCTTCTTGTTGAACTTCGCCTTCAGCTGCTCCAGCTTCGACAACCCCTGCGCCGGCGGGGCACCCCGGGGGTCGGCGCTGTGGTCCAGCACCCCGAACACCGCGTCCAGATTGCGGAAGTCCACGGTCCGCACGAGGACACCCGACCCGGCTGCGGCGTCGAGGATCCGTTGCGCCTCCGGCGGGGCGTCGGGCTTGGCCTCGTCGTCGGTGTCCTTCCGTTGCACGGCACGGTGTGCGTGGGCGTGTGCGTGGTCACCGGCATGGGCATGGTCGCCGACGGCACCTTGCTGGATGGTGTGGGTCAACTCGTGCCCGAGCAGTGCGTCGCCGCCGGTGGTGCCCGGTCGGTAGTCGTTGCGCCGGACGAACACGTCGGCTCCGACGGTGAACGCCCGGGCGCCCAGGGCGTGGTTCATCCGGTCGGACTCGGTGCCCACGTGGACCCGTACCCCTCGCAGGTCCGCGCCGGACACCTGCTCCATCCGCTGGCGTACCCCGGTGGGGACCGGTCGTCCGCCGCCCCGGGCCCGGGCCACGCCCTGTTCCACCGCCGCGCCCGCCGACTCACCCACCGCCGTCGCGGGCACCTGCCCGACCGCCTCGGGTGCCCGCTGCACCGACCCGCCGGTCGCCAGCCGCGAGATCCGGTCCGCTTCCTGCTCGAGCGGGTCGGTGGTGGAGCCCACCGCAAGCTTCGCCTGGATGATCGCCCTGGTCTGCCGGTTGCCGTACCGGCGCTGCAGGCGGTGTGCCGGGTTCGATGACGCGCGCACGCCGGGTGCACCGCTGACGCGGGAAGCACCCGGCGTACGGCCAACGGGTTCATGCTGGTGTGCATGCATCGGGACAGCCACCGCCCTCCGAGCCTCGGCGGCCGGGAGCCGCCGGGCAGATCATGGTCGCCTACGTCCGCACCACATTAGCGAGTAGGCGTCTTTCCACCATCTGCCCGGCCGACTCAGCCGTCGGGCGGCTACCCGAGTGGTCGCCAGCCGTCCCGGTACCCGATCGGGCCGTCGCCGTCCCGCGCGGGTCGCCGCTCCCCGTGGCAACCGCCCGGCACCAGCCCGGTCCGGATCACCGCCGGGCGCTCGACCAGGACGCAGGTCCGCTCCCCCGGCCACCACCAGCCGGTGGACCGGGCCAACGTCGCCCACTCGTCGAGCTGTGTCTCGTCGGCCCGCCGGTACCGGGCCAGCCCGAGCCGGCGCAGCACGTCGTAGTACGCCACCCAGTGCGCGTCCTGCTGGCCGTACCAGGCGGTCGGCACCGGCTGTCGCCCGACGGCCGCGAGTGCCGCGCGGACCGGTAGGGAGAAGCCGTCGACCAGGCTGGTCCGCAGCGCGTCGCGGACCCCTTGCTGCAGGACGACCCGCAACGGTACGCCGGCCGCGAGCGCCTCGATCGGCGGCAGCACCGGCCATTTCGGTCCGGCACCGTCCTGTTTCTGGCCGGCGTCCTTTTTCCCGGCGTCCTTCTTCCGGCCGGCCGGTGGTGGGATCAGGTCGGGATGGTCGGCGCTCGCGTCGAGGGCGCTGCGCAGCCGGGACAGTCCGGCGGCGATGTCGCTGGCCAGCGGGGGTTTCCCGGCCGGCTGTCGGCCTCTGATCCACTGTTGAAGCAAGTCGTGGGTGGGCAGGCCGGTCAGCAGCGGCAGCGCCTGACGGGGTGAGTCGACCCAACGGAACCGGGGTCGACTACGGCAGTGCCGGGCATAAATCCGGACCAGGATGTCCTCTGTGGCGGCCCGGTCGGCGGGCGCGGTGTCGAGCCCGTGGTCGAGCCACTCGCGCCGGACAGGTTCGGCCAGCCGCCAATAGGCGACGGCCCGATCGGAAGATGGTGCTGGGGAGGTGGAGCGGGCGGCGTCACGCCGCGCGGGCGCGGTCACCGCGCGAGGGCGGATCCGCCCTTCCGGTAGGAAGTGATCACGTCCACCATGGTGGCGGATCGCGCCGCCGACCGCAACCGGCTGCCGCCTGCGGCCCGGGCCGCCGCCAGTCAGCCGCCGTTCAGCCGCCGCCAGTCAGCCGGCGAACTGCTGCCACAGGTAGTAGAGCGCGAACCAGGTGAAGAAGACCACGGCGGCGACCACCAACGCGGTCGCGGCCCGCCCGGCGCGCAGGGCGCGCGGCATGGTCCGCCGGTTGAGCCACAGCACGAGTCCGGCGACCAGCGGGATGTGCACGGCCTCGATCGACCCGGCGAGGGTCAGCAGGGCGACCGGATCGCCGAAAATCAGGAACACGGCGTACGGCAGGGTCGCCAGCCACAGCACGATGGCGGTCCGGCTGATCACCACCGGGCGGGTGAGAGTGCGCTCGGCGAGCCGCGCCGGGAGCAGGCGCCGTACGCCGTCGGTGTACAGCCGCTGCCACCCGTCGATGTTGGTGAGCGTAGCGGTCCAGAACGCCGAGACTAGGCCGACGACCATCAGCCAGAATCCGACGCTGCCGAACACCTCGCTGAACAGGCGGGTCAGGTCGCGGGCGACGTCGGCCTCGGCGGGCACGATGCCTTCCGGCCGCAGCAGCTCGGCGCCGAGGACCAGGAACGCGACGGTGATCAGCGCGACGCCGACCACCGCGAACGTCGAGTCCAGGCTCATCGTCCGCAGCCAGCCGCGTACCCGGTCGATCTGATCGCTGTCGAGGTCCCGCGGGTCGCGGCGGTCCGCCGCCGGCACTCCGGCGTGGCCGATGCCCTTGGCGGTGATCCAGTACGAGTACCACATCAGTCCGGCCGCGCCGTTGGACAGGAAGCCGAGCCAGGGCAGGATCTCGGCGACCCGCAGATCGTCCGGTGGCACCGGGACGAAGCCGGCGGCGGCCTCGGTCAGGTCGGGCCCGACCTGGATCGCGGCGACGACCGCACCGAGGGCGAGCGCAACGCCGAGGACCCGGGACACCCATTCGACGCCGGTGTAGTGCCCGACCAGCACCAGCCCCGCGGCGGCGGCGATGACCACGCCGGTCCACAGCTGGATCGCACCGGGTACGGCGAGCGCGAGTGCGCTGCCGGCGGCGCTGGCGATACCGGCGATCGCGGCGATCCCGACGACCAGCTGCGGCACCAGGATCACCCAGATCGCCCAGCCGGCCGGGCCGGGCAGGCCGGCCAGGCCGGTGAGCAGCCGGCGGCCGGTGACGACGCTGTAGCGGCCGATCTCCCGGGTGACGAAGAGCTTGAGGACGAGTACGGCGACGAGCGCCCACATCAGACTGTAGCCGTACTGGGCACCGACCCGGGGGGTGAACAGCAGCTCTCCGGTGGCGAGGGCGGCGAGCGCCCACAGCACGCCGGGACCGATGTAACGGAAACGGCGCCAGCCGGCCGGTGGTTCGGGTACGCCGGTCGACCGCTGCGGTGCGGCCTCGGTGACCTGGCTCATGCCGTGTCTCCTTCGAGGGGTGGACTCGTCGGGTGAGGTGGACTCGTCGGGTCGAGGCCACTGCACGAGCCGGTACCCAGCCGGCGACTTCCTCACGCACATCGCCCATCAGTCAAGAGATGACTTCACAGCGTTACATCGGTAATCTTAGATGTATTGCTCGCCGCACCCGCACCAGGTGCCGACGACCGTCCACGAAGCATCCGAGACAGCAGAGCGACCCGAGACAGCAGAAAGGAAGCAGATGAAGCGCGCAGTCCTGCGTGTGGCGACCGTCCTCGCCGCCGCGATCGCCGCCGCTGCCCTCGCGGCCAGCGGCGCCACCGCCAGCCCGTCGATCCTGCAGCGGTTCTCCGTCCCGTCCGGGGACAACTGCACGTACGGCTACACCCAGGGTCACCTGGAGTGGCGCTCCGCCCCGCCGACCAGCGCGGTACGGGTGACCGGGGTGCTCGCCGACCGACCGTTCCCGAACGACCCGGGAGCCGTCTGCCGCGACGACAGCCGCTACACCATCGCCAGCTACACCGCGTACGCCGGCGAGCGGGTCATCGACGAGACCGCCCGCCGGGTGAACAACGGCGTCGTCGAGATCGAGTTCATCCTCGGCGCGAACGCCGCCGTCCGAGGAATCGACCGCGTCGTCATCCAGGTCTGCCGGGTGTCACTGCTCGACATCACTCCGATCCCGGACTACTGCGGCCGCCCGCACACCTTCACCCCGTCGACCGTCACCCCGACCGCGCCCCTCTGACACCGAGCCAGGTAACTCCGCAGCCCGGCGCCGATCCTCGCACCCTGTTTCATGATCAGTTCAATTCACGTCGGCGCCGGGTTGCACCTTGCAAATCAATCGATTAGCGTCGTGGCTGTTGGTCGTCGTACGGGGCGAATTGATCAACCCCCACTCGCCGGCCGACAATTATTGCGTGGCTGCAGCCAGCACTATCCCAGTCACGCACGTCCTCAATTGTTCCAGCACGGGGAGGATCGATGAAACGAGCAACACGGATGCTCAGCGCCCTGGCCGCATCCGCCCTCGCCCTCGGAGGCGTTGTTGCCGCGCCGGCACAGGCCGTGGCCGGACCAGCGGAAGCCGCGGTCGCGGTGCCGGGAATCGCACCACCGGGCTCGGCAGGCACCGCAATCTATCTGGACAGCGCCGGCCGGGTGATCCCGATGACGACGGCCGCCGGCACGACCGCAGACACGGCGCTGATCGGCTGCACACCAGAGAGCGGCAGGGACAACCCCCACCGATCCGGCACCGGGGTGGCGGTGTCGGGTCACGGCTGGTGGCGGCAAGGAAACTGCAGCAACGACCGGGCGAACGTGTTCAATTGCCTGTACGAGTGGTACACGGACAACAGCTGGCGACAGAAGGCCTGCTCGTCGACCAGGGAACTACGGCCCTACACCGGAAGTGGTGACCGCACCGTGGCGCGCCACGACTGTGACGACACCCAGATGACGTCGTGGCGCAATCATGTCGACGTCGACGTGATCGGTGAAATCGACACCGGCGAGTGGCCGTATCGCCAAAACGACGTTGCCTGCCGGGTATACTGACCCTTTCCGAAAAGCAGTACCCTCGCAGCTGCCCGGCAGCTGGAAAGGAAACAGCATGCCGGAACGCGGCATCAATGCACGGCCGGGCCTGGTGCCGGCGACCCGTCGGGTCGCCGGCACCATGTTCGCCGCTCTCTACGGCAGCGTCCCCACCGGACCAGCAGACGATTTTCCACACCGGGCCGGCGGGGAGCTGGACGCCTATTCGCTCTTCTACCACCGGTCACTCGCCATGGGCTGGCTCGACGATTCCTCGGCTGGCGGTGATCGCGACAACGGCATGCTCCGGTCCGGTGGCCTGTGGGCGACGAACGACGCCGGATGGGAGCATCCCGCCGCCGCACCCGACGCCGACCTGTTGTCCTGGTTCCAGGTCGACGCCAGCGCGGTGGCGGGCGACCGGCCACTGCCGGTGCAGCCATTCCTGCACTGCGCCGAAGAGGTGACGGCCCGGCGGGGTCCGCTCGACCTGTCCGCGGTACAACTGCTGCTACCGGTGCACGGGCTCGACCCGGCGTCCCGCCCGCCGTACGCGCCGGTGCCGGCAACCCGGACGAGCCCGTGGTTCACCGGGCACGGTCCGACGGACCGGACGCCGGTCGAGGTCACCGTCAACAGCGGCCGGGAGCCGTCGCTGCCCGACGTGGCGGTCCAGCTCACCGAGCTGCTCGCCGACCTGGGTCCGGATGTGTTCGGGTACCGGTCACACGACCTCGCGGCCGCCGACGCCACCCCGGCTCCGCTGTTCGACGACAGCTTCTGGAACGGCCCGCCACTGCACGGAGTGGCGCTTCGCGGTGAGCTGGTCGAGTGGTCCTGCGACGCGATCGGGTGGCTGGCCGAGACTGTCGCTGACGCCGTAGCCCGGCTCGGCGTCGGCACGCCGCTGCTGTTCACCGCCGTACGCTCCGGTCAGGCTTTCTGACCGCCCCGGGGGTCTCCGGCGAGGGATGCCTTGACCGCACGGGCCGTCTCGTCGGCGAGCACCTCCCACTCACCCGCTTCAAGACCGTCCAGGGCGGCCTTGACGATTACCGCGGGCTCGTTCTTCGGTACGCCGTAGGAGGCCATCATGTCGGTGTCGACGGCCCCCATCAGCAGGCCGGTGACCTGGGTTTGCTGGGCGGCCAGTTCCAGCCGCACGGCGTTGGTGAGGTTCCACTCGGCGGCCTTCGCCGCCGCGTACCCGCCGGCACCCGGGTAGGCGCTCCAGGACAGCGCCGACAGAACGTTGAGGATCGCGCCGCCGGCCAGCTGTGGCGCGAAGGCCCGGATCATGTGCAACGTTCCCCAGAAGTGGGTGTCCATCTCCCGGCGGATCAAATCGAGGTCACCGCCGACCAGGTCGGCGCCGGTGGCGACCCCGGCGTTGTTGATCAGCAGGGTGACGTCACCGGTGGCCCGCGCGGCGGCGGCGACCGAGTCCGGGTCGGTGACGTCCAGCGGCAGGACCCGTACGCCGGGCAGGTCGACGGACTCGGGGCGGCGGGCGGTGGCGTACACCGTGGCGGCACCGCGCTCAAGCAGCTGGGCGGCGAAGTGCCGGCCGATACCACGATTGGCCCCGGTGACCAGGGCGGTTGCTCCGGAAATCTGCATGCTGGCTACGCTAGAACTTGACGTTGACGTCAAAGGCAAATGCTTGTGATAGGGGTCACTGTGCGGATCGGTGAGCTGGCCGGCCGCGCCGGGGTGAGCACCCGGGCGCTGCGCTACTACGAGGAGCAGGGTCTGCTGGTCGCGCAGCGCAGCCCGGCCGGTCAGCGTCGCTACCCGGAGTCGGCCGTCGAGCGGGTCCGGCTGATCCAGCGGCTGTACGCGGCGGACCTGTCCAGCCGGACCATCGCCGACCTGATGCCCTGTGTGGACGCCAAGGTCAACACGCCCGAGTCACGCGCCCGGCTGGCCGCCGAGCGCGACCGGATCGACGCGCGGATCGCCGAGTTGACGGCGGCCCGCTCCCGCCTGGACGAGGTGATCGCGCTGGCCGCGCACCCGGCCAGCGGCTGCACCTATGAGCTCGGGCCCGACCAGCCCGCGCCGGCCGGGGCGGATTGAGCCGGCCGGATTAAGGTGGTAGCCAGCCGGGCGGCGCACCATCTCGGAACGGTCGGTGAGGACCGCCGGTAGTCGACGATTTGCCACCTGTAGACGGTCCGGGGAGGATCGGCCGGGAGGCTCACGTCAAATGAAGACCGCACATCTGATTCTGAGTATCGGCAACAGTCACACGATCGGCCGGGACAAGTCCGTCGACCGGGACCGGTTCCACCCGAAGGTGTACCAGTGGACGAAGGCGGGTGCCCTGGACCAGCCGTCCCGGGCGATGCTCGATCACGTTGACGGGGAAGCCGACGAGTTCTCCCCCGATCTCACCTTCGCCGACGCCTACCTCGCCGCGAACCCGTCGATCGACATGCTGGTGTTCGTGCCACACGCGGAGGGCGGCACCGGCTTCAAGGACCGCAGAGACAACTGGTCCCTCGGTGGACGCCTGCTGACCGGTGCGGTCGACCGGTACAACGCGGCGCACGCGGCGCTGGTCGCCGAGGGGACCTCGGTCGTGTCGGCCGGCGCGCTGTTCCACAACGCCAACCCCGACTACGACCAGTCGGACCCGGACACGCACCGGGAAGACATCGGCAACCTCATCCACCATTTACGGGAAAACCTGACGGGTTACACCCCGACCACCCCGATCGTCATCGGCGGCGGCATGAACGCCGAGGAGTTCACGACGCTGCCGTCCGCCAACTTCGCGCTCTTCCAGGCGAACCTGAACGGTGCCGACAAGCGACACCCGTACGTCGGCAGCTTCGACACGATCAACCCCCGGCACGGTTTCGCCAAAGGGCTTCCGGTGCCGCAGTGCGACCCGATCCACGCGTCCAGGCTCGGCGACCAGACGATCGGGTTGCTGCGCTACTTCGCGCTCGCGCGCGCGGCGGTCAACGCCGACCCCCGGTCGCCGTTCGGCGAGCTGTCCTTCACCGCGGATCTCACCGCGTTCTGGGACTTCCGGTCCGGCACGCCGCTGGACTTCAGCGGCAACGACAACCACCTGACCCGCTTCGGCGACCAGCCGCCCCTGTATCGCCTCGATGCCCAGCTCGACGCGCTGGCCTGGGTGCGTCCGGCACAGTCGCAGACGCGGGTCCACCAGGTGCCGATGCGCCTGCCGGCCAGCTACACCATCGCGGCGTACGTCAAACTGGACACGTTGGACGAGCCGATGGCCTTTCTGCAGCAGGCGGACGGCCCGGTGGCACAGCAGCACCGCCTGCAGTACAGCAAGGCGAACAAGGACATCCGGGCCGGCCATGGCGGCACCGCCGACTCGGTCACCTTCCCCGCCTCCCTCATTGACACGACCAGCTTTTTCCTGCTGACCCTCAGCTATGACGCATCGTCGCGGATCATGAAGCTCGGCCTCAACGGCAACGTGGAGTCGAAGAACGAGAACGTACCGCCGCACGATTCCCGGCCGGGCAGCTTCCTCGGCGCGGCCGATGCCGGCAGCAACAATCCGCTGATCGGCGCGATGGCGTACGCCATGGTGGTGGGCCGTGCGCTGAAGAACCCGGAGCTCAAGGAGCTGTGGCGGGCCACCGCGCTGCTCGGGCTGCCCACACACCCTGGCTAGTGACGGCGGGTCAGGGCAGGGACAGCAGGTCGGCGCTGTCGGCCCACAGGGCGTCCCGGGCGTCGTCACTGCGCGCCAGGCGGGACGGGGCGGTCCAGGTGAGCTGGTTGCGTACGACGCGGGCGTGGTAGTGCCCGGGTGGGATGGTGACGGCACCGAGGGTGAGGTCGGTCAGGGCCGCTGCCACCACCTCCCGGCGGTTGAACCGGGGCATCAGGCGGGTCACCCGGCTGAGTATCCGCCAGGCCAGCCGCATCGTGGGCGAGGCGTCGCGCAGCAGGCCGGTTCCGGGCGTCGGTCCGGGGTCGAACGCCAGGACCCGCCAGTGCCCGCTGCGGGCCTCGGGCCGGGTGGCCAGGGCCCGTACGGTCAGCACGTTGCACAGCTTCGACGATGTGTACGCGCGACCGCCGGCCGATCGTGGGTCGGTGTCGCGCTCAGGGTCGGTGTCGGGACGGGCGAGCAGGCGCGCGTCGGCGTGTCGGGGCGGCGTCGGCAGCAGCGTGTCGTGGTCGGGGTCGTGGGTGCCGCTGGTGGTGACGATGACGGTCGCCTTCGGCGCGAGGTTGGGCATCAGCAGCCGGATCAGCAGGTAGTGCGCGAGGTGGTTGACCGCGAAGGTGGTTTCGAAGCCGTCGACAGTGCGCCGGTCGCCGGTGCGGAAGCTGAGACCGGCGTTGAGCACGAGCGCGTCGATCGGGGTGCCGTCGAGCCGGTCGGTGACGGCCTGGGCGAAGGCACGGACGCTGTCCAGCCGCGCAAGGTCCAGCGGCAGGGCGTCGGCGTCGCCCGACACGGTGTCGGGGTCGCCCGACGCGGTGCGGCGGGTGCCGGACAGGACCCGGGTGCCGGGCTGGGCGGCCAGGCGCCTCCGGGTGTCCGCGCCGAATCCCGAGGTGCCGCCGGTCATCACGATCGTCTTCACAGCCAGGACAATATGAGTGAGCGACTCATGTTGTCAACCGGAGTCTGTGACTCACCTTCTTCCCGCTGGATAATGCCTCCGTGACCTCCTCCTCGTCTTCGCCGCAGCCCAGACGGATGCGGGCCGACGCCCAGCGCAACCGGGCCCGGATCCTCGCCGCCGCCGAACAGGTCTTCGCAGCGGCCGGTCCGTCCGCCTCGACCGAGGAGCTCGCCGAGCTCGCCGGCGTGGCGATCGGCACCGTCTTCCGTCACTTCCCCACGAAGGCCGCCCTCATCGAGGCGGTGTTCATGTCCCGGCTACGGGAGATCACCGCGTACGCGCGGGAGATGGCCGCCGCCGGCGACGTCGACGCCGGCTTCTTCGCGTTCTTCACCGAGGCCGTCAAACAGTCGACGGTCAAGCACGCCTTCACCGACGCCGTCGACTCCGACGACGAAGCGATGGCCGCGGTACGGGCGGCGATCGCCTCAGCCGGAGCGGATCTGCGCGACGCGATGGGGGACCTGCTGACCAGGGCGCAGCAGTCCGGAGCCGTACGCCCGGACATCACCACAGCCGAGTTGGTCGGGCTGATGATCGGCACCTCGCGGGCGTTGGAGCAGGTCGGCCCCGACCAGCAAGGCCAGCAACGGATCCTCGCCGTCCTGCACGACGGACTCACGCCCCGGCCGCGCCCAGCGTCGTCCACATAGTGTCGGCGAATCACCGCAGCGCTGGACGAACTACAGCCGGACCACCCTGCCGGACCTGCTCGGACCTGCTCAGGGTCGCTCAGAGCTTGCTCAGCATGCCGGTCAGCTGCTCCTCGGTGCGGGACGTCTCCGCCCAGCTACGGCCGACCACCACGTACTCGATCGTGCCCGTCTCCTCGGTGGTGTCGTTGTAGATGACCACGCCGTGGTCCGATCCCCGGGTGAACAGCAGTCCCTGCTCGTCCAGGGCCTTCACCAGGATGTCACAGCCGGGCGCGGGCACGTCGATCCGCGAGGCGAAGACGTGATGGTCGAGGTAGTCCTGACCGAGCAGCCGTCGTCCGATCATGTCGATGCCGGTGGTGCCGCCGACCCGCCCGTTGAACTCGTTGAACAGCAGATCACCCGATCTGGTGACGATCGCGTCGATGTTCATCGGCCCGTAGTAGCCGAGCTGCTGGGCGACGATCGCGACCTGCTGCATGTACGCGCCGAGGTGCGCGTGCAGTCTGGGGGTGAGGTTCTGCGGCGGGTAGATGCTGCCCTTCCAGGTCTCGGCCATGCGTAGGTCGCTGTAGCTCATCAGTGTCGGCGCGCCGACACGTGGCACGGTCATGTCAGCGGACAGTTCGCGGACCGACTCGTGGTAGACCTCGATGATGTTGTGCGCCGGGCTGGCCCCGGCTGGCAGGTCGGGCAGGGCCGTCAGGCCGAACGGTTCGAGCGCCGACGCGACCGTCGCGGGGTCGGTCGCGGCCAGGTGGACCACGTAGTGGGCACCGGCCTCCTTGCCTCCCTCGACCGTGGTCAGCAGGATGTTGCCGTCTCCGCCGGCGTTCACGTCCTGCTTGACGATGACGGCCCCGGTCCGGGTGAGCAGTTCGGAGACGCCGTCGACCAGCTCCGGTCCACGGTCCACCACCCGCCCCTCCGCGACCGGGATCCCGCAGGCCGTCGCCATCGACCGGAAGACCGACTTGGAGTTGACCAGCTCAGCGGTCCCTTGCGCGAAGCGCACGGACTCTTCCGCGCCGATGCCGAGCAGCCGCTCCCAGGAGGCGATGTCCCGGTCGTGGATGTAGCACTCCAGACGCCATGGGTTCGCGCCGCCGCCGCGTGCGGCCATGAACCCACGCAGGGCCTCGGCAAGCTGGGGTCGTTCGCCGGGGTACCAACCGCCGCCGGGGTAGTCACCGAGGGAGAGCACGGTGGGGGGCGACGCGAGGCCGAGCAGATCGGCGACGTACGCCAGCCACGCGTCACTGACCTTGCCCGGAAGAACCGCTACGTCACCCTCGTCCATCGACCACAGCATCCGGTTGGCGAGAAAGCGGTAGGAGTCCTTCGCGTCGTCCGGGACGTCATCCGGCCGAGCCGCCATCGAGCGGCTGGTCGAATTGGCGAACATCAACTTTGGCAACGGTCGTCCTCTCGGCTTGACGTGGTGTCCCGAGCAGGGCACCTACCACGTTGGTGTCGAATCTCGAAACGGTAAGAGGTACGGCTGACGAGCACGCTCGGCCGTGTACACGGTTCCGCGCCCTACGGCATTTGTCTTCTCCCATGTTGCTCTCATACCTCGACTACCGCCGGTAACCCATCACCCTCTGTGAGGGCAATTCAGAAGAAGCGGGGACCTACCGCCCGCACCATGATGTGGATCTCAGAGAGCTTGCCGTCAAGGTCATTTACCGGGAGTGGAGAAGGCTGTGAAATACGATTCCGCCATGTCCGACGTCATGGATGTGAGATCCGAATACATCCGTGCCCGATGGGCATTCGTCGACGGGGCGAGAATGGCCTCTCTGCTGCAATCTCTCGGCGCGACGGACGAGGATTTCGAGCAGCTGAAGCTGGTCAGCGAGCAGTTGGAGTCGGACCCGACCCTGCCTTTCCGTAAGAGCAGGAACGGGCGCATCTGCCTGAACCCACAGACCCGGCGCGGTTACCGACTGGAGGCGCAGCCCTTCGTTCTCTCCCGCGAGGAGGACTTCGTCCGGCACGACTCGGAGACGCTGCGAACGTTCGACGAGGTGCAGGACGACCTGCAGCTGAACACCGCGTTGCAGGCGATGCTGGTCTTCAAGTTCCTGGTCGTCCACGGGGTCGACGTGGCACGGCGGCCCCGGCTGGACTACGACCGCGCCGAGTGGATCTGCACCCTGTTCAACCTGCGGACCGTCACGACCACCGGGCTGCTGGGCGAGCCCGCGCTGGAGGGCGTGCACTCCGACGGGGTGGACCACACCATGACCACGTTCCTCTCCGCACGGAACATGACCACCGACAGCGCGGAGACCTTCCTGCACGACATGCGGGAGGTCAACGGCCGCCGCTGGCACGAGACGGACCCCGCGTTGATCAAGGGCAGGGCGCGGCACGGCGACTTCCTGGACACGTTGATGGTCGTCGATCACGAGTACAAGCACAGCGTCTCGCCGGTCTACCCGATCGACGACACCGAGCCGGCCATCCGGGACATGCTCATCTTCTTCACCAGGAAACCCACCGAGCAGGGGCACGTCTCGTTCCGGTACGACTCGGTCGCCCCGCACCGCACGCTGCCCATGTCGTTCGGCCTGCCCGCCGACCTCCCCGCGCTCGCAACCGCCAACTGATCGGAGTGACGCCTTGACCGAAGAAGTGACGGAAACGACCGAGACCATCGAACGCGTTTGGTACGACGGCAGCTGCCACTGCGGCGGGGTGGTATTTTCCGCAGCGGCCAGTCGAAACCTGACCATCACCCTGTGCAACTGCGGAATCTGCCACCGGCACGGCCACCAGGAACTGATGACCCCGGAGGCGCGGTTCAAGCTGCACCAGGGACAGGAGTTCCTCAAGCCGTACCGGTTCGGCAACCGCATCGCGGACCACACCTTCTGCGCGGTCTGCGGCGTGCTGCCGTTCTACCGCCCCCGATCGCACCCCACCGGCTATTTCAGCGTCAACGCGCGGTGCCTCGACCTCTCCCCCGCCGAGAACATCGAGTTCGTGGAATTCGACGGGCAAAACTGGGAGGCGAGCATCGCCGCCGGCAAACACGTTTTGACGGAGTAGGTGACAACGCAGGTGTGGACAGGTTCCGACGGCGTCACCGTCGACTCGTTGCGCGAGCGTGGTGGGCTCAAGTGGGCCACCGCCGGCCCAGGAAGACTGGCGGCGTGTGTAGCCGAGATGGACTTCGGTACGGCACCCGAGATCGCGGCCGCGTTGCACGACGCGGTGGACCGCGGTCAGGTCGGTTACCTCACGCCGCAGCTGACGGCACAGCTGGCCGAGGCATGCGCCGCCTGGCAACACGACAGGTACGGATGGGATCTGTCGCCGGCGGACGTACGGCCGTTGCCGGACGTCATCCGTGCCCTGCACGTCGCCATCGACTGCTTCTCCCGGCCCGGCTCGGCCGTCATCGTGCCGGTGCCCGCGTACCCGCCGTTCCTGGCCGTACCCCGGCTGCTCGGTCGACGCGTCATCCAGGTCGAGATGGTGGAATCCGGCGGCCGCTACGGCTACGACCTGGACGCTCTCGATCGTGCCTTCGCGGCGGGCGGAAATCTCCTCGTCCTCTGCAACCCCAACAATCCCCTCGGTGCGGTCCTGGCGCCCGGCGAACTGCTGGCCGTCGCGGAGGTCGTCGAACGGCACGGTGGCCGGGTGTTCAGCGACGAGGTCCACGCACCGCTCGTGTACGCCGGGCACCGGCACGTCCCGTACGCGACCAGCTGTGACGCGGCGGCCGGACACACGGTGACAGCCACGTCGACGTCGAAGGCGTGGAACGTGGCGGGTCTGAAGTGCGCCCAGCTGCTGACTAGCAACGATGCCGACCGCAAGCGGTGGGGTGAGCTCGGGCGGCTGCACACCGACGGCACCGCTACCCTGGGCGTGCTGGCCGCCACCGCCGCGTACCGGGCCGGTGGGCCGTGGCTCGACACGGTGCTCGGCCGACTCGACCGCAACCGGCATCTGCTGGCCGAACTGCTCGGCGTACACCTGCCGATGGCCCGTTACACCCCGCCCGAAGGCACCTACCTGGGCTGGCTCGACCTGCGCGACTACCCGCCGGCCGCAGAACTCGCCGAACGCGCGCGGGTGAGCGTGATGGACGGTGCCGAGTTCGGCCCGCCGGGCACGGGTTTCCTCAGACTCAACTTCGCCACCACCCCCGCTATCCTCGCCGAGATCGTGCGGCGGCTGGCCGACGCCGCCGCAGCGGGCTGCATCCGTTCGACGACATCTCGGAGGTTGGTTCCTTGACGACAGTGGACGTGCCCGAGCGGGTACGGCCAGCCGACGACCCGCTGCGCTCCCATCGCGGTTTCCGTCTGCTGCTCGCCTCCGATGTGGTCAGCCGAACCGGCGGCCACGTCGCACTCGTCGCCCTGCCGCTGCTCGCGGTACTCGTGCTGGACGCCTCCGCCCAGCAGGTGGGGCTCCTGGTGGCGGCGAGCACACTCGCCTTCCTCGTCGTCGCGCTGCCGGCCGGGGTCTGGGTGGACCGGCTACGGCAGCGGTCGGTGCTGGTGGCCGCCGACCTGGTCCGCGCGCTGGTGCTGCTGTCGGTGCCGGTGACAGCGGCGTTCGGGGCGCTGAGCCTGGGGCAGCTGTACGCGGTCGCCCTGGTCATCGGGGTCGGCAACGTCTTCTTCGACGTGGCGCAGCAGGGCTACGTCACGTACCTGGTGGGCAAGGACCGCCTGCTGGCCGGCTTCAGCAAACTGGAGGTGGCCGGCAACGGCAGTCAGCTGGCCGGGCCGCCCCTGGGCGGGGCGCTGGTCCAGATCATCACCGCCTCGGGCGCGCTGGCGTTCAACGCGGTCGCCCACCTGGCCTCCGCCTGGCTGCTCGGCCGGATCCGGCCACCGGAACCGCAGGTCCACCGGCCCGGTGGGCGGCCACGGCTGGGCCGGGAGCTCACCATCGGGGTGCGCTACGTCGCCGGCCAACCGATTCTCCGGCTGGTCGTGCTGCACGGCATGATCGCCCTGTTGTTCGAGTACGCGCTGCTCACCGTCCAGCCGTTGCTGCTGGTGAACACCCTCGGCCTGTCGCCGGCGGCGTACGGCCTGGTGACCGGGGCCGTCGCGGTCGGCGGGGTGGTCGGCAGCGTGTTCGCCAACCGCTTCGTCGCGACGTTCGGCATCGCCCGTACGCTGTGGCTGCCGTTCGCCGTGACGTTCCCGCTGCTGCTGCTCATGCCGCTGGTGGGTCAGGGCTGGCTGGTAGTGCTCTACCCGATCGGCTACGCCGCCTACATCGGCGGCAGCGCCATCCAGAACGTCGCCCAGATCACCTACCGTCAG
Organism: Solwaraspora sp. WMMD792; assembly: GCF_029626105.1. Taxonomy (NCBI): domain Bacteria; kingdom Bacillati; phylum Actinomycetota; class Actinomycetes; order Micromonosporales; family Micromonosporaceae; genus Solwaraspora; species Solwaraspora sp. WMMD792. The sequence continues at coordinate 240,326 of NZ_JARUBH010000009.1, read as the reverse complement.
GCCATCTGCCCGCCGGAACTGCACGGGCGGATGAACTCGGCGATGCGGTTCCTGATGTGGGGCATGATGCCGGTCGGCGGGCTGTTCGGTGGCTTCCTGGTGCAGGTGGTCGGGGAACGGACCGCGCTGTGGGCGTGCGCCGTCGGGATGCTGGCCAGCCTACTGCCGATGCTCGGCCGGCCGGTGCTCCGGCTGCCCCGCGACGCCGGCATCGGTCAGCAATGATCGCGCAGCGGGCCCGGCGTCCGGGACCGCGCCGCTACGGCACCATCCAGCTGAGCACCGGGGTCGTCTGCAAGCCGACCAGCAACGCCATCGCGCAGATCAACACCACACTCCAGCCGAACATGCGGCGGAACAGATCACCCTCCCGGCCGCTGAGCCCGACCGCGCTCGCCGCGATCGTCAGGTTCTGCAACGAGATCATCTTGCCGATCACGCCGCCGGACGCGTTGGCGGCGGCCAGCAGCACCGGGTCCAGGCCGGCGCGCTGCGCGGCGGTGACCTGGAGCGCGCCGAACAGCGAGTTGGACGACGTGTCCGAGCCGGTGAGCGCCACGCCCAGCCAGCCGAGGACCGGCGAGAGCAGCGCGAACAGGCCGCCGGCGCCGGCCATCCAGGTGCCGAGCGTCGCGGTCTGCCCGCTGCCGTTCATCACGAACGCCAGTGCCAGCAGCCCGCAGACGGTGAGGATCGCCCAGCGCAGCGACGCCAACGTCTGCCCGTACGCGACGAGCGCGGCGCGCGGGGTGACCCGCAGGATCGCCATCGTGATCAGACCGGCCAGCACCAGCAGGGTGCCGGTCGAGGAGAGCCAGTTGAACTTGAAGACCGGCAACGACGACGGCTCGCCGGACACGTTCAGCAGGTGCAGACCGGGCCAGTCGAACAGCACGGTGACCGAGTTGAGCGCGCCCGCGACCGCCGGCACCTGCGACAAACCGAAGATCGCCACAATCACCAGGTACGGGGCGTACGCCCGCCAGACCTCGACCGGCGCATCCGGCCGCTCCGCGACGTCCTTTGCGGACCCGGGGTCGGCCGCCTGGTCGTCGTCACGCCGCGGCGGCCACACCCTCGCGACCACGGCCACGACCACGGCGCTGACCAGCCCGGCGACGATGTCGGCCAAAGCCACCGAGAAGAAGTTCGAGGTGAGGAACTGAGCCAGCGCGAACGACATTCCGCAGGCGAGCGCCACGTACCAGGTTCTGCGCAGCGCTCGGCGACCGCCGACCATTCCGACGAGCAGCAGCGGTATGAGCAGCGCGATCACCGGGACCTGACGCCCGGCCATCGCCCCGAGTTCGTCCGCTGGCAGGTCGGTGACCCCGGCCAGCGTGGTGATCGGCAGGCCGAGCGGCCCGAACGCGGCCGGCACGGTGTTGGCCACCAACGCCACGGTGGCCGCCTTCATCGGGCCGAAGCCCAGCGCCAGCAGCATCACCGTGGTGATCGCGACCGGGGTGCCCTGTCCGGCCAGACCTTCCAGCACAGATCCGAAGCAGAACGCGATCACCATCGCCTGCACCCGCTGGTCGTCGCTGACCCGGGCGAACGAGCGCCGGAGCACGTCGAAGTGCCCACTCGTCACGGTCATCCGGTAGATCCAGATCGCGGTGCCGAACGTCCACACGAGCGGGAACAGCGCGAACGTCGCTCCCTGGCTCGCGGTCAGCAGCGCCTGCCCGGTCGGCATCGAGTACGCCACGATCGACACCAGCAGGGCGACGGCGAGCGCACCGAGCGCGGCCACCCAGGCCGGTACCCGGAACACGCCGAGCAGCAGGAACAGGGTGACGATCGGCAGTGCGGCGACGAGGGCGCTCAGCGCCAGCGAGTCGGCGAGGGGTCCAGGATCGGCTGGTACACGCGTACCTCCGGGAAGCAACACGTCGCCCGGCTCTGTGCCGTACGCGAAGTTCGCTCATCTTCCCCAGTCGATCATGTCGAGTCTTCGAGAAAATTGCGTAGTTGCCCCGGGTGCCTTCGCTTGACCCTGACGCGCGGGTCAAGGTCTACGGTCTGCCGTCAGCATCCCTGCTGCCCTCAGCATCCTTGCGAAGGAGCGCGTTGTGCCCTCGACACCCTCGACGCACCGGGAGGTGCGGCTCGCCGCCGTCCCCGGACGGTTCGGCGGCGGTGAGCCAGACGTGGCGACTGCCTAGATTCGCCGGTCGCGACTGGTCAACGGCCTGCACGGATTGGCAAGATTTCCCGCTGGTGCCGTGTTTGCGCCGGGCACCGTGCCCTGGCCCCGGTGCGCCGCGTCCGGATTCCGGACGACCCGTACCTTGTCGCTGGTCCGTCAGGAGATGTCAATGTCGCAGGGTAATCCGGTCGACCCGTGGGCGGATGTCGATCCGGCAGTCGTCGTCACCGGCACCCCGACGGGTGAGCGCAGCGGTGATGTCGGCATCGACAGTGCCGCGACCACGGGCGCCGGCGGGGTGTCGCATCCCGGCCCGGGCGACAACACGCCGCCGACCCGACCTCGGCGGCCGGCGCTGCTGCTCGGCGCGCTCGGCACGGTCGCCGTGGTGCTGACGATCGCTACGGCCGTGGCCTTCGCGAACCGGTCCGAGGAGATCGAGACGCCGGGGGCGGTGGCGCTGACCGGCGAGCCGGCGGCGGAGTCGTCCGCTGAGGCTGCGACGGCGTCGCCCGCCGCCTCGGCGCAACCCGCCACCGGCGCGATCCGGACCGGCGCGTTCGTCGGCGCGACCAGGATCGGCAGCCAGCTCAACGCGAACACGACCATGTACGCAGGCGAGTACATCCTCTCCCCCGACGGCCGGTTCGGCCTGCTGATGCAGACCGACGGCAACCTCGTCGCCTACGGTCCGTCGCCCTGCGGGGCGCCCCGACCCGACATCTGCCAAGGCCCGTACGACTGGTGGGCCAGCAACACCGATGGCCAGCCCGGCAGCCGGGTCGTCATGCAGGGCGACGGCAACCTCGTCATCTACCGCCCCGACGGCAGCGTCGCCTGGGCATCGAACACCAAGGATTCCGACGCGACCAGGGTGATGGTCACCAACCAGGGCCACTTCCATCTGACCCGCGGGGACGGCTCGACGGTGATGATGCTGGCGGGCCTGTCCGAACAGAACAGCACCCTGTCGTACGCCGGCACCATGCCGGCCGGCTACCGGCTCACCGCCCTGCGGTACCTGTCCTCGCCGAACGAGGTCTACCACCTGATGCAGCAGCAGGACGGCAACCTGGTCCTGTACGGGCCCGGCAACAGCGTGCTCTGGTCGTCCGGCACACACCAGATCGTGATCGGCGGCATGAGCGTGTGGGAGACCAGGATGCAGCCCGACGGCAACCTCGTCGTCTACGACAGCTCAGCCGCTGACGCGGCGGCGGTGTGGGCGTCGAATTCCGTCGGGGCTGGCCCCAGCCCGGAGTTGGTGCTGCGCGACGACGGGAACCTGGTGCTGCGGTCCGGGTCCACCCGGCAGGTCTTCTGGCAGACCGGCACCGGCGGCAAACTGTAGCGGGCACCGGTCAGGACCAGGCGGCCACGTCGTCGATTCTCGACGTGGCCGGCCGGCTCGGTACATCGACGAGTTGGAACAGCGGGTCCGGGTCCACACCGGGTTCCGGCTCGACGAGATGTCACCAGTCCAGGCCGCTCGTAGCGTCACCGTCCCGACGCTGCTCTACCAGGTACGCGACGACGTACTCACCCGGCCGGACGATGTCCAGGCGGTCTACGACAACATCCCGGTGGACAAGGACCTGTTCTGGATCGAGGGCAGCACCCGCCGCTGGGACGGCTACCGCTACTTCGCCCAGAACCCGCAACGCATCCTCGGCTGGTTCGACCGCTACCTGAGCTGACCGCCCGGAACAGACCCCGAACCATCAACCTGATCAGTTACCGTACTCGGCGGGCGGGACGTCATGCCGGTGAGTTCGTCCCGGAACGTGGTGGTCCACTCCTCGATCTCCGCTCCCGACCAGTTCAGATGCCGTGGCGAATACTTCCAGCGGATGCGCGTCGTCCCCCCGACGATGTTGCATTCGAGGTAGAGCGGCGATTGTCGTACGCCGGCCTCGGGATCCCCCGTGTCGCCGAGCGGGGACTCGCGCAGCGAGAACAGGCCGCTGCCGCTGCGCGTCGGTGCCTCTCCCTGGAAGTTGAACCACAGCGTCGGGGCAGGTGAACTCCGGATGTGGTCCTGCACGGCCGGATCGTCGTTCAGATACTTGAGCGCGTCGAACGACATGCCCGCGGAAGGGACACGGGTGAGCCGCTCGGCCACCGCGGTCACCGTCTCTGCCGGGCTCTGGGCGATGCTGTCCTCGAAGGCGAGCGGGAAAGCGCACTGCACGTTGCCGGCCGTCCGCGAGAGGTCGAGGCCGTGCACCGCCGTCTGTCGCCCCGAGCTGGCCAGCTCGATGACGAGACGACCGCACTTCCACTGGCGTTGAGCGGTCCGCAGCAGCGCGGCGAGCAGCGTTGTCGCGATCGGCGCCCGAGGTCCGTCCGGGCCGCCTATCCGTACGTTGCGAAGCGCGCGCGTCTCATCGGGTCGGAGGTACTGGTCGGCGAACGCCAGGTCCTTCAGCAGGATGCCCGGTTGCACCCGCGAGTCGTAGGCGGCCGGTGGCGGCACGGCGAGCTGCTCGCGCCAGAAATCCAGGTCGGTCGTCGCTTCCCCACGCGCGAAGTCGCCCATCCGGCGGGTGAACGCCTCGAAGCTCGCCGACGTCTGCGGCAGGCCGAGGGGCTCGCCGCGTTCCTCCAGCAGGCAGAGGCGGTCCAGTTCGTCGACCAGGATGCCCAGCGTGACACCGTCCATGACGAGGTGGTTGACGGTGATGAACAGGCGTTGCTCCGAGCCGGTCTCCACCAGCAGGAGACGCATCACCGGGCCGCTCTCCAGGCTGAGGCGGCGATGCTGCTCGTTGAGCAGAGGCAGGAGATCGTCGGGCTCGTGCACCGTGACCGACTCGACGGCGAAGCTGCCCTCGATGTCGCCGTACCGCTGGGCGAAGCCGCCGTCGACCCGGCGGAACCGGAGGCGCAGCGCCTCGTGCCGGGCGACCAGCGCGGCCGTGGCACGGCGAAGCTGTTCCGGTGTGATCCGCCGGTGCACGTCCAGCATGACCGCGCGGCTCCACCAGTTCCACTGTCCCCGCTGTAGGGCGGCCGTCTGCCCGGCGCTGAACGGGACGTCGCCCGTGCTCCGGCCCGCCGCTTCGCCGGGCTCGGAGGGCGCCAGCGCGAACCACCGTACGACCGAGGTCGCCATCGCCCGCAGGGTCGCGCCGTCGTCGACGCTCGTCGGCGGTACGCGCGCTCCGGTCCGGTCCTCGATGCGCTTGGCCAGGTCCATCAACCCGAGCGAGTCGAGGCCGAGATCACGCAGCGGCTGATCCACCGGCACGTCGTCTGGACCGGGCGACTGCAACAGGGCGGCGACCTCGGTCTGCAGCAGCCGGAGCACGTACTCCGTGCCCTCGACCTCGGCGGGGACCTCCGACGCCGCCCGGTGCTGTCCGGAGAGGGCCGACGAGCGCAGCGAGCCGCTCGTCCAGCGCTGCCTGCATTCGCCGCGCCGGAGCTTTCCACTGGTCGTCTTCGGCAGACTGTCCGGACTCATCAGCAGGACCTCGTGACACTGCACGCCGCAGTGCGCGGCCACCGCGGCGCGAATCGCGGCCACCGCGCGGTCGAGCGGGACGGACTCTCCGCCGCCGAGGAACTCCCTGCGCACCTCAGCGGCCACCACGACCCGTTCGACGCCGTCCACCTGCGCGCCGAAGGCGACCGCGTTACCCGGCCGCAGGATCGGGTCGGCCGCCACCACCGCCGCCTCGAGATCCTGCGGATGGATGTTGCGACCGCCGACGATGATGAGGTCCTTGAGCCGGCCGCAGACGAACACCTCACCGTCGTCGCCGACAACCCCGAGGTCACCGGTACGCAGGAACCGCCGCCCGTCGTCGTCGGCTGCCAGGCGCGCGGCGAAGACGGCCGCGTTCTCCTCGTCGGTCCGTCCCCAGTAGCCCTCCGACACGCTGGGGCTCGAGATCCAGAGTTCGCCGACGGCGCCGGGTGGCCGCGGAAGCCGCGTGACGGGGTCGACGGCGATCACCGAAACGCCCAGTTCCGCGTCGGGGACGCCGCTGCCCACCAGCGTCACCACGGGTGCGTGTGGTGACGGCGGGACGATCACGCCGTCCCGGTCCAGCACCGTCCGGTCCCCCCGAAGCAGCGTCGGCGTCCGGCCGGCCTGACCACAGATGAACAGCACGGACTCCGCCATACCGTAGACGTTGCAGAGCGATGCCGGGTCGAGGCCCATCGGCGCGAGCCCGGCTCCGACGCGATCCATCGTCGCCGGGAGCATCGGCTCACCGCCCTGCAGGGTGGCACGCAGCGACGAGAGGTCGAGCGTCCCGCCGTCGCCCAGGCCGCGGAGCACGTAGTCGTACCCGAAATTGGGCCCGGCGATGTGCGTGCCGCGATAGCGGTCGATCGCCTCCAGCCACAGGCGCGGCGAGGCGAGGAAGGTCATCGGGGAGAAGGCGACGCAGCGCGCTCCGGTGTACATCGCATTGAGGATCCCGCCGGCGAGCCCCATGTCGTGGAACAGGGGCACCCAGCCGACGAGCACCGAGTCGCTGTCGACGTGTGTGTTGCGCGCGATGAGTTCGAGGTTGTGCACGAGGTTCCGGTGACGCACGACCACGCCCTTGGGCGCCGACGTCGAGCCGGAGGTGTACTGGAGATACACGATGTCGTCCGGCCCGAATCGGCTCGCCGCGCCGGCGAGAGCGGCCGCGGCCTCTCCCGGCTCGGCACGCCGGATGCGATTCGACAGCAGCCAGGTGAGTGCGGGCCAGCTCGAACTCTCGCGGCCGCGCAGACGGCTGGTCACGGTGTCGCGCACCGACGCGAGCCTCGTGAGCGCGCGATACTTCGCATGCGTGAGCGCGACGCGTGCGCCGCTGTCCTCGACGATATGGCGGAGCTTCGGCAGTTCCCGATCGAGATGCCGTGGGTCGGGGCTCGCGACCGGGACCGCGACCGCGCCGGCCAACATGCAGCCGAAGAAGCTCGCGACGAACTCGAGACCGTCCGGCGGAAAGACCAGGAGAACGGGATCGCCGGGCCCGACCCCGGCAGTCCGGAGGAGATCGGCAGCCCCGGCCGCACGGCGCACGATTTCCTCGCAATCGGCCGCGTCCACCTCCACCCCGTGCCGGTCGAGAAACGAGTACAGGGGAGCCCGGGGAGCGCCGTCGAGGCGCTCGACCATCCTGTCGAGGAGGCTCGCGGTCAACCTGGCTGCGTACGTTTGTTCTGAATGGACTACCAACGGAAGAGACTCCCCGGGTCTAGCCGCAACGCCGCTCGGTCAGGGCTGGTGGGTGGGTGGTTAGACCGATCATGGGGGCCCCGAACGACCAACACTTGAGGAAGAGCTGAGGGGAAGCTGAGGAACCATGACAGTCATGGGCTCGGCCGGGCGCTGCAACGGTGGGAACAGCGATCAGGCTGAGGCGAGGGCGGCGCGGACGAGAGAGTCGTACGTTTCGTCGGTACGGGACGCCGCGATCCCGAGCGAAGCAACGAACGCCGCCAACTCGGCCTGCACCGCCTCACCCGGCACGCCGTCACCGACGATACGTTCCAGTTCGAGGAAGGTGCCGAGGCCGGCGACGTCGTCGACGCACAGCACGCCGTCGGGCAATTCGGCGGTACGGCGTACTTTCGCGATTCGCACGGTGGCGTGGAAACCCATCGCCAGGATCGCGGCGTGCATCTGCTCGCGGTCGGCCACCGTCGTCTCGTACTCGTCGCAGGAGAGCGCGTTGTCGGCGGGGCGTTTCAGTGTGAAGGTGTGCCGGCCGTCGACGGTCCGCAACCGTACGAAGGGGACGCCGGTCTTGCTGTCGCCGTACGACCAGCTTTGCGGGGCGTACGCCTGATCGTCCTGCACGACCGGCGGACCCGGCTCGATGCCGCGTGCGGTGAGCGCGGCGAGCAACGCTTCCCGGTCCTGGACGTGGTACTTGACCTCGACCTCACGCACCGCGCCTCCAGTCGCCGTCGCCACACTGACTGCGCAGCGTCGCACAAGCGTCACCGGATCGACAACGCGGCACGCCAGCGTCACATCCTCCGCCGAGAGAGCCCTCGCACCAGGAGCCCAACTGCTCATGTCCCACTGGAGTCGTGCGGGGTTCCGCTTTGCAATGGTGTACGGATCGGGCAAGAAGTACGGTTCGCAGGTGACCGCAGGACCGATCAGGCCCGGCCAGGAGCTGAGCATCTCGGCCGCCCGGGACCAACTCGCCGACATCTTCCCTGCCGACCTGGCCGAGGCAGCCGAGCGCGCCGAGGACGCCGCCGATGTAGCAGCAGCCCGCGAGGCGCTGGCCCGCATCGAGGCGGGCGAGGAGCCCGTCTCGTTGGCAGCGCTTCGCGCCGAGCTAGGACTGTGACCGGGCCAACTCCGAACCCGGCAGCACCGAGTACGTCGAGGCCGGTGCCCGCAACACCCCCGCTCATCATCCGCCACATCGAGGTGACGCTGAGACACCTGAAACGCAGACGTAAGGTGTCTCAGCGTCACCTCGTGACCTGCTGGCCCGCGACAGACGTAGCCGGCGAGATCCGGTCCGACAGGCATTGGCCATACGAATGTTTCTGCTACCGCGCAGCTGGGGCGGGTCACTTCCGACGGCGGAGCCGCTCGTTCAGGCGTTGCTCGTAGCTGACGACGCTGTCTTTCCTGAGCCAGTACACGTTCGGTCGCCGCGCCGACGCCACTGTGCAGATCTCGGCGAGGTTGGCTCCGACGATCTCCAGAATTTCGGCGCGGCTGATCTCGCCGGGGAAGAGGAACATGTGGACCTTCGCGTCGAGGAGTGCGCGGATCTCCACCTCCCGCTTGAGGATGTTCTGGTCACGCCCGAACACCACCCAGCCCTTCGACCCGACCACCGGCAACCACTCCTCGTCGCGGAGTCCTGCTTCGAGCCGCTCCCGGCCGAACACGGACGCAGGGCTGTGCACGACGTAGCCCAAGCCGACGATGAACCGGCGCAACGAGCGCCCGTGCATGTTCTCGTCGATGTAGAACTCAGGCGGCGACGCCCAGGAGGATGCGGGCGGAGGTACGGACGTCGCTGATGGAGAGGCCGAACTCGTCCGCGACCGTTTCAGCGCTCTCACCTGCCTTGATCATGCCTGCGACGTCCGCCACTCTCGTTCCGGTGCCGGCGAAGATGGGCTGGCCGAAGGACCGGCGCACGTCGACCTCGACCTTTGACGGGAGCCAGGCGGACAGTTGCAGCCGCTCCGGGAAGCCATCGCCACCGAAGGCGATGTACTGCATGTGATCGGCAACGATTTCCCGGATCACGTGCTGGTTGGTGCCGCCGACGATGAGCCCCTGATCGGCCAGGCTCTTGTTGAAGTCCCACAGGACGTCGACTCCGTCGGTGGCCAGCTCGGGGGCGACGAGAACGTACTCGCGGCCGAACTCCTGCTGCAGGGCTTCGAGCGCGGGACGGATCCGTTGCGGGCGCACGCCGGCTGTGCGCAGCGCCTCCAGCACGTGTGCCTCGGCCAGGGCGATGAAGGTGACCGGCAGCGGGCTCGACTGAGGGTCCGCGATGTGCAGCAGCGGCCCACCCCGGGGGTAGCCCTTCGCCCAGCGGTGGAATGTCTGCTGCGGCACCCGCAGGTGCCGTGCGGCCTGGGTGAAGTTCAGGATTCCCTCGGTGAACCGGATGTCGCTCATTCCACCCCCTCAACGTCCCGACCGGTCGTCAGCATTGCACGTGAAGTCCACCCGTCGCATCAGCTCCCGCTCCGTGTCACGAAACATACTCTGGCGCCGTCGACGCTGGTTCGGGCAACGCGCAGGGCGGCGGCCATCGGTGGTCGGTCGACCAGGTCGCCGGATCGGCGCATCGCCCTTGATCAGCAGATCCGCCGTTGGTTGTACGCACCTGCATCAGCCAGCGCCGCATTCCTGCGATCGGGAGAGGATGAGGCCATGGAGGGATACCACACCAGGTGGACTGTTCCGGACGAGCACCGGGCAAGTCCTGAGTACGTCGAGGCCGGTGCCCGCATCGCCCTCGGTCAGGCCGTCTACGACCGCCGGGTCGCGCTCGGCCTGAGCCAGGCCGAGCTCGCCGCTCGGGCTGGCACCACGCAGACCGTGATCTCGCGGCTCGAAGGTGGCGCGGTCACGCCGACGCTCCCGCTGCTGCATCGCCTGGCCGGAGCGCTGGAGGGCGAGCTGGACATCAAGATCACCGGCACCAGCACCCGCGCGGAGTTCCCTCTCGCTTCGTGACCCGCTGGCCTGCGACAACGTGGCCGCAGGCCAGCGTCCGACTCAACCGACCCGCAGGGCTGCGGCCATCGGTGGTTGGTCGGGTGGTGCGCCGCCCCGACGCATCGCCCACAACGGCGGGCCGCCGGCCGGCAGGTGGGCCACCCGGACGATCCGGTAGCCGTGGCGCAGGTAGAACGCCTGGGACCGTGGGCTGCTCGCCTCGACCACGGCCGGCATCCCGATCCGGTCCAGCCGGGCATGATGCGCGGCGAGCAGTGTCGCCCCGATGCCCTTACGCCTCAGCCAGGGTGCCGCCGCGAGGAACGCCAAATGGTGGTGTCGGCCGGTCGCCTCCATGCGGCCAGCGGTGAAGGTGTAGTGCGCGTACGGGCCGTGGCGGTCACCGCAGGCCCGCAACCGCCGCCGCTGATGCTCCGCACCGAGCAGCCGGTCGAACGGATGCGGGTACCAGATCGCCACCCCGTCGCAGTGGCCGACCACATCGACGATCCCGTGCCGTACGCCGAACTCCAACTCGGCGGTGAAGAACCGGTGCATCGTCAGGTACCGCAGGGCGTGATCATTGATCAGCCACGCCACCACCGGGTCCAGCACACACGCCTGCGCCATCAACTCCGCGAGGGGTTCGACGTCGGCGGACGTGGCGGTCCGTACGGTCAGCATGGCCGCCACGTCCACACCAGGAACCGGTCGAACAGCTCGGCCGCGGTGACGTCGGGCAGGTCGAACGCCGCCTCGGTCATCCGCTCCACCATGTACGTCGCCAACGCGACCGGCCCGAACACCCCCGCCAGCTCGACCCGCGCCACCAGACACGGCCACGCTCCGCCGCAGCCGGCACACGACCACGACGGCCGCACCGGCACATGACCACCACCGCCGCTGTCGGCCGCCGGGTCCGCACCGGTCACATCGCGGTACGCCGAACCCGCGACCCGACCGACCCCAGGTTGCCCGTCGTGCCGGACGACCAGCACCCCACCACCAGCAGCGGCCAGCTCCCGCAACCGCCCCTTCACCGCGACCACCGACCACGGTTCACCCGAGCAGCCTCCACCGCCGCCCGCCCGACCGCACCCGCCCGACCAGCACCCGCCGCACCGGGCACGCAGGCCGGCCCCGTCGGGCTGAACCGCATCGAACGCCGAGGCGCACACTCCGGACACCGCAACGTCGCCCCACACACCGGACACCAGCGGCGACGTGCAACGTTGAGTAGGAACCCCGCGACGAAGCCGACGATGGTTCCTGCGAGTAGGGAGAGGAGAATCTGAGGCACTGGACGCCCTTCTGTCAGATCGTGAAGGTGGTGCGCCTGCGCCCTCATGTCATGATCAGCTATTGGTAGGGCGGCTTGACGCCCACTCAGCAAAGCGCTGCTACGGATCGACGTTCCACCCGTCAGCTGTTGTCTTGGTGTTGTCTCCACACCCGACCGAACATGAAACGTCCTTTTAGTGCGGCTCGATCGTCACAGTCTCCGGTAGGTTGATCCGAGACGAGAGGGGAACCGTGAGAAGCGATCCTTCCCAGAACCAGTCGCGAATCTTGGTGCACCCGCTGGCCTACGTTCGGCATGATCGAAATTGGAGTCAGCAGGATCTGGTCGACAAGATCGCCCGGCGGCTGAACACCGCTGCCCGACGTGAGAAGGCGTGGCGCTGGGAGCGTTGGGGCGTCGTGCCCGACCTCGCAACTCAGTGCGCGCTCGCCGACGAGTTGGGCATACCGCGACAGGCGGTCCGCGAGATGGGCTGGCCCCATTGGCTACCGGTCGGTCAGCGGATCGATACCGACACCCCTTGGACGATCGACGGCGGATTGACGCTGTTGAGAGAGACGGCGGGAGCAGCAGTGATGGATCGGCGCGGGTTCATGATCCTCGGCGTCGGCGCGGCGGCGACACTCGCACAGCAGTGGCTCACGCTTGATCCGCCACCGTTGCGTTCGGCGCTGGACGGCGGCCCACTCGACGCCTCGCTCGTCGACTGCTTCGAGCAGCGCCTCCCCACTCTCCGGCAGATCGACGCGCTCCTCGGCGGCGGAAGCGTCCGTGACGTCGTGGACGCGGAGCTGCGACTCGTCACCGACCTGTTGAACAACAGCTCCTACGCCGACAGCATCGGCCGACGGATGTTCGCAGTCGCCACCGAACTCGGCAGGATCGCAGGCTGGGCCAGCTTCGACGCCGGCCACCAGGCCGCAGCCGAGCGCTACTGGGTCGCCGCGCTCCACACCGCGCACCTCGCCGACGACCGAACCGCTGGCGCGAACATTCTAAAGTGCATGAGTCTGCAGCGAGTCGACAGCGACCGGGCAGACGAAGCACTCGCACTGGCAACCGCCGCCGTCGACGGAGCCGGGGACGCTCCCGCGCGGGTCCTGGCGATGTTCGCCACGCGCCAGGCCCGCGCCCACGCCGCCCTCAACGACGCCAGTGCAGCGGAGCGCTGCCTCACCAGCGCCGAAACGCACATGGCCCGAGCAGACGACGAGCCCAGCCCAGCCTGGGCCGGTTACTTCGACCAGGCCGAGTACTGCGCACAGGTGGCGGCCTGCTACCTCATGCTCGAACGCCACCAGAACGCCGACCGCTGGCTCGCCCAAGCCTTGGACCTGCAACCCACGACCCGCAGCCGCGACCGCGCCACCTACCTGATCTGGCGAGCAGACGTCACCGCCAGCCTCGGCGACGTCGAACAAGCCTGCGCCTACGTACACCGCGCAGCACCCGCGGTCGTGAAGACCCGCTCGCTACGAAATCACCACCGGCTGATGGGCATCCACAGCCGGCTTGCCAAGTACGACACCCCCGCCACCCGCGAGTTGGACGAACGCGTACGGAGTCTGGTCGCATAGCACCATGACATCGGACGTCCAGCGGGTAGCCGTCGTCACCGGAGCCAACCGAGGGCTCGGCAAGGCAATCGCCCAGCAGCTCGCACAGGCCGGCCTCCACGTCGTGGTCACCGCCAGAAGCGACGAAGCCGCAGAACGGACCGCCGCCGAGCTGACCGGACTCGGCCTGTCCGCCTCCGGCCACCAGCTCGACATCACCGACCCCGCCAGCGTCGCCCGCGCCATGGCCGACGTCGGCTACCAGTACGGCCGACTCGACGTCCTCGTCAACAACGCCGCCATCGCTATCGACCGAGGCCAGGCCGCCAGCGCCGCCGACATGGAGAAGGTCATCGCGACCCTCAACGCCAATCTGGTGGGCACCTGGCGCTGCTGCACCGCCGCCATCCCCGAGATGAAGCGGAACGGGTACGGCCGGATCGTCAACGTCACCAGCCACATGGGCACGTCCGCCGAGATGGGCACCGGCAGCGTCTCCTACCGAGTCTCCAAGGCAGGTGTCAACGCGCTCACCCAGATCCTCGCGGCCGAGCTACAAGACCACAACATCCTCGTCAACGCCGCATCCCCGGGGAAGGTCGACACCCGCCTCGCCTACGGCAAAGCCAACCACACCCCCGACGAAGCAGCCGACACCTTCACCTGGCTCGCCACGCTTCCCGACGACGGACCCACTGGCCAACTCTTCTACAACCGCGACCCACTCGCCTGGTAGAGCAGGGCTGGATTGATCGAGCGCTGCGTCACCGGTTGACTCGGCCCGATCTACTCACCCACATGTCCACTGCGACTATTGGGATCATAATTGCAATTCCAATCAAAGCCGCAGCCCAAATCGGAAGATCCAGCAAGAATCCGAGAACAACCAGCCCCACCAACGCGATAGCATAGACAACCCGAACGCGAGAATCCATGGGCCAATAGCATCAGGCCGCCACTTGCTGCACCTTGAACGCGGCAGGGCAGATAGACAAGTTGGGTCACCAATCCGATCCGCTCGAGATCCCGATTCTCCGCCGCAGGCACCTGCTTTCGATCCACCCAACCGATCCAAACACTAAACCTTGGGTCGGTAGAACTCGACCGACTCGGCATCGATCCGAACGCCGCGCGACTTGAACCCGGCCGCACTGATGGCCTTTCCTAGGGAATTCTGCACCGAGTACCAGTACGGAAGATGTCTCCTTGCCGAGGGCGCGAGCGCATCCCCAATGATATCCTCAACTTTCCCAAATGTCATTCTTACTGAATCAGTATCGAGCGCATCAAGATAGTCGGTCAACGGCTTATATTTTCCAACAGCTTCCACCTCCACATTTTGCGATTCCACATCGCGAGAGGACGCGTCAGCGAGAATAGGAGATGCCCTCAAACCAAGGATCTCGGTAACCTCCGGAGGGATTCGTACCGCATGAAGCCGACCGGGTCCACGATACAGTGGGGTGAGCATGGGCGCCACCGAAGCAGGGATGAGCTTCTCGGCTTGCAGATCGGCCGTGATGCGAGCGGTCGGCCGCGTGAACCCGCGCAGCAATCGATCCTCACTGTAATCACAAAGCACATAAACAGCGTCACGGTCAATTGTCCCACCCTGACGAGCAGCCTCAAGAATCACGTCAGCGAGATCCCGGCGACCCTCCGCGCGCAACCGTTCCAGCAGCTTGTCTACAGCTTCTTGCGTCCACTCCCCACTCTCGTCGATGTCCGTACGACTGGCACCCGCATCCTCGGCAGACCCTGGATTGACCTGGACATCGAGAGCATCCGAGTAGACCAGCAAATCTCTAGGGCGCATCAGGAAAAGATGCCGACCCGTAAGGTCGAAGAACTCCTTCACCATCTCCTGGCGCGGTCCGATCAGATCCACCCCTCGCCGCCACCACCAATCCTCCTTCTCATCATTGGTAACAATGAGTAAATCCATCTGACGCCTGGCCGCCTCCTCACATGCCTGGATGTAGACCAAGAAGTCTCCCGCCGCACCCTCCACATTTTGGTCAACTTTATCGGAATCCATGTAACCCGGAGGTACAGAATCGTCAGCCCGCCTATTTCCCTCGGCGATGAGATCGTTCCAGCGCTCGTCGTCCGGCCGAGCAAGCACCTTGCCATTTAGCAGCTCTGCCAGCTTGCCCAGAACCGAGTCTGTGTCCGCTGGAGTAGATGGGTGAATCAAATCCGGCGCAGCGCGATCAATGGCCTCCTGGAGAGAGTGGAACACCCGATCCAACGAGGCGCACATGTCCTGCAATTCGGACTCATTCAACGCAACCTTCTTGGACCACGCATCAAGGGCACGAACCGCACTCTGCCGACTCTTGTCTAGCGCAGCACGCGCATCGTTGGTAGCTTGTTCCGGATTCCCAATCGCCTTGAGGCGATTGCGATGAAACTCAAGAACCGCCTGATAAGGAACAACGAGACGGTTGCCCAGCTTCTCGAAAATTGCCAGCAGGTCGTTCGTGGTACGAGAGTTGTAGCGGTAGAGATTAAGGAGCACATTGGCATCAACCGCGACCAGCGCAGACGTCAGCGCGCCACGCTTCTCATCATCACCAACAACACGATAACCTTCAAAGCCATCGAATATTCCTACCATTACCACACCTTCTCAATATCAACCATGAATATCACTGGCCGGCTATCATTTCACCATCGTGTCGCCACTCAGCAACGAATCACCTCGGGACGCAGTCGTTTAATATGCCGCAGATGACGATTCGACTCTGGCGCCTGGTCGATTTGTGAGCGCGTCGGCGATGGCGGCGAACTCGCGTAGGGCGGCTTGTAGGTCTTCGACGATCTCCTGGGCGATGACCTCGGGTGGCAGCAGTGCGTCGGCGTCCTCCAGTGAGGCGTCCTTCAGCCAGGTGATGTCCAGGTTGACCTTGTCGCGGCTGAGCAGCTCGTCGTAGTCGTACGCGCGGAACCGCTCGCTCTCCACCCGCTCGGCCCGATCCTTGCCCGGCAGGTAGCAGTCGACGAGCTCCTGCAGATGCTCCCGGCGCAGCGGGTTCTGCTTGAGCGTGAAGTGCTTGTTTGTCCGGAAGTCGTACACCCAGAGCTTGCTGGTCCAGGGCTCCTCGCGGGCGCGCTTGCGCTCGAAGAACAGTACGTTGGCCTTGACCCCACCGGCGTAGAAGATGCCGGTCGGCAGCCGCAGCATGGTGTGCAGGTCGTACTGCTTGAGCAGCCGCCGTCGGATCGTCTCGCCCGCCCCGCCTTCGAAGAGCACGTTGTCGGGCAGCACCACCGCGGCTCGCCCGTCGATCTCCAGCATCGACGCGATGTGCTGCAGGAAAGTTGAGCTGCTTGTTCGATGTCGTCGTCCAGAAATCGGACCGATCGTTCTCCCGCTCCTCACGGCTGGCCCGCCCGTCCTCGCCGATCACGCGGATCGACGAGCTACGCCCGAACGGCGGGTTGGCCAGCACCAGGCTGACCTTGCTCGACGGCTCCCGCCCGAGCGAGTCGCGCACGTCGATCAGCGACGGGCCGCTCGGCGTACCGATGCCGTGCAGCAGCATGTTCATCGCCGCGAGCCGCGCGGTGCCGTCGACCAGCTCGGTGCCGGTGATCCCACCGTTAGCCAGGTGCCGGGCCTGGTCGCGGGTCAGGCTGTCGCCGTGGTGCCGCTGGATATGGTCGTACGCCGACAGCAGGAACCCGCCGGTGCCGCATGCCGGGTCGGTGATGGTGTCGTCCGGGGTCGGCTGCACGCAGTCGACGATCGCCTCGATCAGCGCACGCGGTGTGAAGTACTGCCCGGCACCCGACTTGGCGTCCTCCGCGCCCTTGGCCAGCAGCTCCTCGTACGCGTCGCCCTTGACGTCGACGCCAGCCTGCGACCACTGCTCCTTGTCGATCAGGTCGACGATCAGCTTCTTGAGCTTCGCCGGGTCCTGGATCTTGTTCTGCGCCTTGCGGAAGATCGTGCCGAGCGTGCCGGACTCCTGCCCGAGCCCGCTCAGAATGTTGCGGTACTGCACCTCCAGCCGGACACCTTCGCGGTCGAGCAACGTCTGCCAGCTCAGGTCCACCGGCACAATCTGCTCCGGCTTGAGCGGCCGGCGCGCTCGCTCGTCGGACATCTTCAGAAAGATCAACGACTCGGCACCGACGCCGTACCAGACCAGCAACGGATGATCCACAAGGAACCCGAAGTTGGCGGACTGGTCGGCGAGACTACGAATGCGTTGATGATCCACAACTCTCCACAGGGCACGTGACCGATGTAGAACGCCAGAGCATATCTATGGCCGGATGGGGACGCCATCAGCCGGAAAGCATCGATCCGATACCGATCGGGCAGGCTCTGCCGGTCCATCGAGGTGGTAGCGGCTGTATGCCTGGTCACGCTCATCGCCGGGGCAGGGGCCATCGCTGCGCGTTTCGCCGCCACCGTGCTGTCCGCCCGCGAGCGGCAGCGACGACGACCGGGCTGCCGGCCGGCTGATCGCGTGCGCTCAGTGCGATCGTCAATCCGACGAAGAGCAACACGGCGAAGACCGCGACCAGGTAAAGGTCGACCATTGCCGTCGGCAGCAGAAACTCCGGCGGCCGAGAGCCTACGTACCCGCTGGCCACAGCCGCGATGACCGTCGTGGCCAGCACCGCCACGGCTGGCATGTTCGACAGTCGTCGTGCGAGGTCGCGCCCCCGGGGCGGCTGCAACCTCCGAACCGTGGAGGCTGCGAGGACGGCCACCAGAACGACGTTGAGGATCTGCCCCAGCAGGGCTGCGGCCTGGGGCTCGCAGACATCCGATCCCGCCGCCCGCAGGGTTGCGATGTCGGACGTGCCGTTCACCAGGTAGTAGTAGGCGAGAGCGGGCCCGATCACCACGGTGAAGGCGCGTCCGGTCCGCACCAGCAGTCGGCCCATCCGACCTGCAATCAGCAACAGCGTGATGCCTTGGAAGAGCATCACCGCCGCCATGCCGAACGGCACTCCGTCGATCAGTCGCATGCTGTGGGCCCGCTGCGACGCGTCCGCAGGCTCACCGGCCAGCAGCGAGTAGTTCAGGGTCGCCACGACGAGGGCGATGAAGGCGGCGAAGAGCGCCGCCAGGACCTGTTCGTCCTTCCTGCCCACCTCGGCTCGTTCGTCCACCTGAGTAGGGCTGAGGAGAACCACCATTGCGGTGAACGCGAATCCAGCCAGTACGCCGGTCATCTGCGCGTAGAACCCTGCGATCTGGGTGACGTCGGTGACGGGGCACTGTTGCATCGGCATCTGTTCGCTCTCCGGTCGACCAGTATGGCAACGTGCTACACACCTAGCTGACGGACCGGTGTTGAGCGCTGACACAGCGTCCTGGATGCGGGACTGACCCCGGGCAGCAGCCGGCAGCGACCGGGTGAATGATGGCCGGGTGAGCGAGTACCAGTACTACGACTTCCGTGCCATCGACCGGCCACTCGACGAGCAGCAGATGGCTGAGCTCCGTACGCTGTCCACCCGGGCGGAGATCACCCGTACCAGCTTCACCAACGTGTACCACTTCGGTAGCTTCGGCGGCGATCCGCTGGCCATGGTCGAGGAGTACTTCGACGCGCACCTCTACATCACCAACTGGGGCACCCGGCAACTGGTGCTGCGGCTGCCGCTGCGGCTGCTCGACCTGGCGACCGCCCAGCAGTACTGCTGGGCCGAGCCGGCCGAGGCGTACCAGTCGGGCGACAACCTGATCCTGAATTTTTTCCGCGAGGACCCGGACGGCGTCGAGGACTTCGAGCGCGACGGCGACGGCTGGCTCGCCAGCATCGTCGGCGTCCGCGACCAGCTCGCCGCCGGCGACTACCGTGCCCTCTACCTGGCCTGGCTGTTCCTGATCCAGGACGGGGAGTTCGGCGACGAGGCGACCGAACCGCCGGTGCCGGCCGGGCTCGGTGACCTGACCGGCGCGCTGCACGAGTTCGCCGAGTTCCTGCTGATCGACCCCGCCCTGATCGCCGCCGCGGCGCAGGCCAGCGCGCCGGACGCCTCAGGTGCCGCCGCTGACCCGGCCCGGCTGGCCGACTGGATCGCTCAGTTGCCCGCCGCCGACAAGGACACCGCACTGCTCGGCCTGCTGCAGGGCGACGGGCTGGCGGTCACCGCCGAGCTACGGCAGCGGTTCCGGGCCGACACCGGAATGGCGGCGGACGACGCGGCGGCCGGCAAGCCCCGCACCATCGGTCAGCTACTCGACGTGGCGGAGTCGATACGGGAGCAGGCCGAGCAGGCCGAATAGGCCGATCCGGCACGGCCTCGAACGGCTGACCACGACTGGGCCGATGAACCACTGCCGCTCCGGCGGACGGCCCGGCTCACCGACCGGTCAGCCGCTCCAGGTCGGTGATCTTGACGGCTAGCGTTCGACGGGTGAAGCGGCTCACCAGTGCGACCCTGCGCCACCGCGTCCTGCTGCCCGTGATCGGCGTATCGGTCCTGCTCAGCGCCAACGTGCCGCCGCTGTACGGCTTCACCAGCGATTGGCTGCACGAACACGAGCTCAACAGCGTCGAGTACCAGCGGGAGCACGGTTACTGGCAGGTCCTCGAACTCCCCGAGGACCAGCGGGTCAACGCCATCCACGCCGCGCTGCTGCCCACCGGCAAGGTGCTGCTGATCGCCGGCTCAGGCAACGACCGGGAGCAGTTCGACGCCGGCACGTTCAAGACCCTGCTGTTCGACCCGGCGACCGAACGGACCGAACTCGTGCCGACCCCGGAGGACCTGTTCTGCTCCGGGCACTCGTTCCTGGCCGACGGCAACCTGCTCGTCGCCGGCGGCACCCAACGGTACGAGGTCCTCGAACCCGACATCGAACGGGCCGGCGGCACCATGCTGGTCAAGAACGAATCCCCGGACGGCGGTCCGCGCAGCTTCGTCAAGGGCACCGAATTCGTCGCCCCGGACGGGCGGCGCTACTCCGCCGGGCACGACTTCGTCGTACCGCCGGCCACCAAGACCGACGAACCGGGCGACCGGGTCGTCGTCACCGCCAGCGAGACGGAGGTCTGGGTCGATGCTGCCGGCTTCGGCGACGAGTACGTCGTCGACCGGCAGACCCAGTACCGGGTCAACGGCCTGGTCGGCGACGAGGTGCAGGACATCTACGGCCTCGCCGAGGCGATCACCATGGACAAGCAGGACTACCAGGGACTCGACGCCGCGTTCGAGTTCAACCCGTGGACCGAACGGTACGAGCGGGTCGACGACATGCACGTCAAACGCTGGTACCCGACGCTGACCACGCTGCCCGACGGGCAGGTACTCACCGTCGCCGGCCTCGACGGCAGCGGCCAGGTCCTCGACGGCACGCAGCACGAAATCTACGACCCGCAGACCAGGAGCTGGACGCTGCGCCCCGACCTGGAGCGGTACTTCCCGACGTACCCCAGCCTCTTCCAGACGGCAACGCCCGACCTGCTGTTCTACACCGGGTCGAACGCCGGCTACGGCCCCGACGACCAGGGCCGAGACCCCGGCCTCTGGGACCTGAGCGACAACACGTTCACCAAGGTCGACGGGCTACGCGACACCGACCAGCTGGAAACCAGCATGAGCGCCTGGGCCGGCCCGGTGCAGGACCAGCGGATCATGGTCGTCGGCGGCGGCGGGGTCGGCGAGTCGGCCCTGTCCAGCGACCGGATCGACCTCATCGACCTGACCTCCGAGAATCCCCGGTTCACCGCCGGCCCGGACCTGCCGGCCGGCACCCGCTACCCCAACCTGGTGCAGCTACCCGACGACACCGTGCTGATCACCAACGGTTCCAGCGACTACCGGGGCCGCGGCCTCAGCGACAACCACACCGCCCGGATCTACCACCCGGACAGCAACACGTTGACGGTCGCCGCCGACCCGCGCGTCGGCCGCAACTACCACTCGGCGGCACTGCTGCTGCCCGACGGCCGGGTGCTCACCGTCGGCTCCGACCCACTGTTCCGCGACGCCAAGAACAGCATCAGCGGCGAGTTCGAGCAGCGGCTGGAGCTGTA
The DNA here is from genome assembly GCF_029626105.1 of Solwaraspora sp. WMMD792. Lineage (NCBI taxonomy): Bacteria > Bacillati > Actinomycetota > Actinomycetes > Micromonosporales > Micromonosporaceae > Solwaraspora > Solwaraspora sp. WMMD792. The sequence goes on along the minus strand of NZ_JARUBH010000009.1, from coordinate 219,139 downwards.
CTCCCCGCCGTACCTCTTCGGCGGCGTGCGTCCGGTCCTCGCCGGCGTGCCGGATCGGGTCGAACGCGGCGGCAGCGTCACCGTGATCAGCCCGCACGCCGACCGGATCGACCGGGTGCGGCTGATCCGGCCGGGTGCCGCCACCCACATGCTCAACAACGAGCAACGGTCGGTGGCGGTCGACTTCACCGCCACCACCCTTGGGCGGCTGAAGCTGGACCTGCCCGAGGAGGCGACGATCCTGCCGTCCGGGCCCTACCTGCTGTTCGCCGTCGACGCCGACGGGGTGCCGTCGGTCGGCGTACCGGTGATGGTGCGCTGAGCCCTGCCCACGCTCACCCTGGCTGGCCGACCAGTTGGAGCGCGTACTCGGGCCACCATCGGCCGGCCGGTGGCTCGCCCGGCCGGCAGTCGCCGTCGGACTCGCCCGGACGCTTGATCCAGAGCAGGGCGTCGACCCGGTCCAGTCCGGTCGTCGTGGTCGGCGCCTCCCCCAGCGACCGGCCGGGCGGGTTGCACCAGGACGGGCCGCCGTCGATGGTGGCGCCGTCGACCGGCCCGGCACCGTTGCGGCTGGTGTCGACGACGAACCGGGTACGCCCGCCGAGTTCGTCGGACAGCCGGCGGCCGTAGTCGACGTTCTCCTGCGTACCGATGAAGTTGGAGACGTTGAGCGCGAAGCCGTCGGCCCGCTCGATCCCGGCCCGGCGCAGCGCGTCGGCCAGCTTCGGCAAGTCAGCCACCCAGCGGGCATGGCCGGCGTCGAGATACACCTGGGCGCTGCCGGTCTGCTTGAGCACGGCGACCGCGTCGGCCAGTAACGCCAACCGTTCGTCGGCGGTGCCCGCGCCGCAGCTGTCCAGGCTGTGCGCCACCGCGTCCGGTTCGACGACCACGGTGACCGGGCGGCCGGCGATCCCGGCCGCGAACTCGCGGACCCAGGCCCGGTAGTCGTCGCCGTCGAGCGCACCACCACCGCTGAAGCTGCCGCAGTCCCGGTCCGGGATGTGGTACGCCACCAGCACCGGCATGCCGCCGACGGCGTCGGCCCGGGTCAGCACGGCGTCGACATCGGCGCGCACCGCTGCGGTGCCGCTGGTCACCCAGACCGCCATCGGCTGGTCGCTGATCCGCCGGAGCCGGTCGGCGTCACCGGTGCGGCCGGCCGCCGCCCATGCGGTGACCTGGTCGGCGGCGGCACCGGTCGGATCGACGAACAGCTCCGCTCCGGCGAGCGGCACCTCGACCGGCTGCCCGGTGGTGCCGGCGGTCCGGGCGTCCGTGATCTGGTCGCCGAGACCACCGGCCGACTCCGACGGGGCAGTGCCGCAACCCGCCAACAGACCCAGGAACAAGCCGATGGGCAGGGCAAACCTCGACTGGCGGACTATCGACAGCAGCACCGTTCGTCCTCCGTCACTGGCGCAAAGCACGGCCGAGACTAGCTCAACCGGCTGATCCGGGCAGGCCTTCCCGGTGCCTAGGATCGTCGAAACCAGCGGCCGGGCGTGGGCCGGTGGGCGCGACTGCGGGGCGGCTTACGGCTTGTGGCGGAACAATTCGACATCCCGGTGTACGGCCGGTCCTGGGCTCGGCTCGAATCCTATAGCCGACTCGCCGGCCCGCTGAACGAGCCGCCGGGCGACGCGCCCTACCGGGTGCGCTACCGCAGCCTGCACGGGGCGCACGGCAACCGGCGGATCGTCACCGCGGTGGCGATCGCGCTGGCGAACATCTGCTTCGAGGTGTTCTTCTTCGTCTGGCTGCTGCAGCCGGGGCATTTCGCCGACACCAACCCCGGGCCGGTAGCCGAGGCGGCCCGGGTCGCCAACATCTTCGTCATCTGCTCGATCGCCATCGTCGAGGCGTTGCGGCTGGTCAACGTACTGTCGTTGTCGCTGGCCTCGGTGATCGCGCGGGATCCGGTGCCGGTCGTCCCACCCCGGGGGCTGCGGGTCGCCTTCCTCACCACGATCGTGCCGAGCAAGGAGCCGATCGCGGTGGTACGCGACACGCTGCGCGCGGCGAAGCGGATCCGCCACCGGGGCGTCTTCGACATCTGGCTGCTCGACGAAGGCGACGACGACGAGGTCAAGGCGGTCTGCGACGAACTCGGCATCCGGCACTTCACCCGCAACGGTGTCGAGCGGTACAACCAGCGTCGCGGGCCGTTCCGGGCCCGGACCAAACACGGCAACTACAACGCCTGGGTCGACGCACACGGCGACCGCTACGACGTGTTCCTGTCCGTCGACCCCGACCACGTGCCGCTGGCCAACTTCGCCGAACGGATCCTCGGCTACTTCCGCGACCCGGACGTGGCGTACGTCGTCGGCCCGCAGTGCTACAAGAACGGCGAGTCGTTCGTCACCCGGGCCGCCGAGTCGCAGCAGTTCCCGTTCCACAGCGTCATCCAGCGGGCCGCGAACGCGTACGGCACGTCGATGCTGGTCGGCACCAACAACGCGGTACGGATCAGCGCGTTGCGCAGCGTCGGCGGGCTGGCCGACTCGATCACCGAGGACATGGCGACCGGGCTGGCTGTGCACACCACCCGCAACCCGTCGACGGGTCGGCGGTGGAAGTCGGTGTACACCCCGGACGTGCTGTCCGCCGGCGACGGCCCGGCCAGTTGGAGCGACTACTTTTCGCAGCAGCGGCGCTGGTCGCGGGGCACCTTCCAACTGCTGGTCGGCCGCTACTGGCGGCACTTCCCCCGGCTGTCCGCCGGCGGGATGCTGCACTACACGCTGATCACCACCTTCTACCCGTCGATGGCCGTCGCCTGGCTGCTCGGCATCGTCAACGCCGTGCTGTTCCTGGCGCTCGGCGTCAGCGGCATGACGATTTCACCGCAGATCTGGTTCGCCCTCTACACCGACGCGACCGCCTTCTCGCTCTGGCTCTACCTGCACAACCGGCGGTACAACGTCAGCCCGTACGAGGCACCCGGCTCCCGCGGCCTCAAGGGCATGCTGATGTCGATCATCTCCGCGCCGATCTACGCCGGGCAGTTGGTGAGTACGCTGCTGCGCCGGCCGGCCCGGTTCGTGGTCACCCCGAAAGGGGCGCACAGCAGCAGCGACGGCCTGTACACGTTCCGGGCGCACCTGGGCTGGTTGCTGGTGCTCGCCACGGCGGTCGCGGTCGCCGTCGCCCGCGACTACGCCAGCCTGCCGTCGCTGCTCTGGCCCGGGGTGGCGTTGCTGGTCTGTCTGCTGCCGGTCGTGCTGTGGCGGCGGGACCTGCGCCTGCGCTCCCGCCCGGCGCCCACACGCGACGGCGAAACCGACGACGGACCGGCGACGATCGCGGAGGTACGCAGTCCGGACCGGGCCGGCGACATCACCATGGAGATCCCCCGTGCACTGCTGGCGGCGCACCTGGCGAATCGGTCGGTCGACGGTCAGCCCGACGAACCGGTTCAGGAGGGCGACAAGGGCACACCATGAGCCAACGGACCGGACCAGGGCAAAAGCAGAGATCGACAGATGGCGAATAACACACACCGCCACTGATGACTCACAGGCAGTTGTCGAGCGAGGCTGGCCGGGTGATGACACACCGCTTGCTGCTGGCCGCCGTACTCGCGGCCGCGCTCACCAGTCCGACGTGGAGCCCGCCGCTGATGGCGCAGGCCGGCCCGCCGGCGACCGCCGCCGGCGCGGCCACCGTCGGCACCGCCGCGACCGCGAACGGCCCGCAGTCCACCAGTCGCCCGAACCTGAGCATGGTCAACCGGATCAGCGGCGGCCTCGACGGGCTGCCCGACTGGTCGCGGGTGGGCTACCAGGGTGGGCAGCCGCTGCCCGGCGACCACCTGACGACCACCGACGCGGCCTGCCGCCTCGACCCCAGCCGGTTGGCCGGTGAGTTCGGCGTGATCGCCGACGACGGCCTCGACGACAGCGCCGGCCTGCAGGCCGCCATCGATCACGTCCGCGACGTCTGCTCGCCGTCGGCCAACCACCGCCGGCTGTCACTGATCAGCCTGCCGGCCGGCCGGATAGACGTGTCCCGGCAGATCTACGTCGACGCGAACTTCCTGATCCTGCGCGGCCAGGGAGCCGGTGTTGGCGGCACCCAGGTGGTGTTCCGACCAGACACCGACACCCGATACGACACCCTCAGCAGCGACGGCAGCCGCTGGGAGCCGAACGGAATGAGCTACGGCAGCGGCAACGACGTCGGCAAGGGCGGCTGGATCTGGCCGGGCCGGGCCCTGTTCAAGGTGCAGACCCGCCAGGTGGCCAGCCGCTACCAGGACGAGTGGCAGGCGGCGCCGGCCAACCGCAAGGACCTGTTCGAGGGATCCGTCAACCAGCACTGGGTCTCCGGACAGAAGCTGGCCGGCCGCAGCGACGACCCTGGATTCTCCGCCCGCGCCGGACAGACCGTCATCCATCTGGCCGGCAACACCAACATGTCGAAGTTCTCGGCCGGCGGCTACGTCTGGGTCGGCGCGGCCAACAGCATCAACTTCTACGAACAGCAGGGCGTCACCTACGCCGAACACGCCAGCATGATGGAGAACCTCCATATGCGACAGCAGATGTTCCGGGTGACCCGGGTGGACACGTCCGCCAAGACAATCACCCTGGACCGACCGCTGGAGTACGACCTGCCGGTCGACTCGGTCTCCGACGGCTCGCCGCCGCTGCTGACCGAGACACCGTTCGCCAGCAAGGTCACCCCGCTGACCGCGGTCGAGGGCGTCGGGCTGGAGAACTTCGCCTTCACCCAGGAGATGACCGGGCTGCCCAAGCTCGGCGGCGGCACGTACGCCCTCGACCCGACCGACGCGGTCCACAACTACGGCAACCTCGCCCCCGAGTACGCCATGAACGGGGTGCTGTTCAAATGGGCGGCCAACAGCTGGGTCCGTGGCCTGTCCGGCACGATGACCGGATCCCACCCGGTGGTCACCGAGGTCGCCCGCAACCTGCAGATCGAGGACAACACCTTCGACGGGGCGTGGAACAAAGGCAAGGGCGGCAACGGCTACCTGCGCGGCAGCCGCGTCTGGGACTCGCTGTACGCGTACAACACCAGCCGTAACCTGCGGCACTTCACCTTCCAGTGGTCGGCCAGCGGCAACGTGGTGTTCCGCAACGACCTCGACTCCGACCTGAACCTGCACGGCGGCTGGGAACGGTACAACCTGTTCGAGGGCAACACCGTGCGGGTGCCGTACGAGCACAGTTCGGGTAGCTGCACCGCCAACTGCGGTGGCGAGGGCGGCCAGGTCGACGAAGGCACCTGGTATCCGATCTGGTGGGCGGCCGGGCCGAAGGCGATCAAGTGGTCCGGGTCGGCCGGGCCGCAGAACGTCTTCTACCACAACGAACTGTCCAAACAACTCACCCCCGGCGGTCCGTACGTGACGTACGAGCCGTACTCGGTGACCGGCACCACCGACCCGGGAGACACGATCTACCAGTTCGGCTCCGACCCGGCCCACCCGCGCCGGTTCCGCCACCTGAGCGCAGCCGGGTCGGTGATCCCCGACTGGTCGGGTCGGGAGACCCTCGACTACACGGGCGGGCAGGGCGTCGTCGCCGCCACCGGGTACCGCCACCCGTCACTGTTCCTGAACGACGTCGGGCAGCTCGAACCCCGCATCGAGGAGGTCCGCCAGGCGGCCACCTGGAACATGCAGGGTGCCGGCACGTCCGGCGGCTGGACCGGCCAGGACGGCGAATACGAGGACAAGTACGTCAACGGAGTCCTGCCGCTGGCCGTGGGCGGCGCCACGGTGATCGCGTTGCAGGAGGCCGGTGCGCCACCGCCCAGTGCCGGGCCGCCGACCGACCACCAGCAGGTCGACTTCCAGCGGGCCGACGGGACGTTCCCGCCGGTGCGGGAGTACCGCCACGGTGGGACCGCCCGCCGCCCCCAGGGCTACCTCTACTGGCTGCACACGGACACCTCGGCGAACGGGCCGGGCCGGGTCAACCTGGCCGTCGCCACCCGCCACCAGGTGCCCGCGGACGGGATCTTCGTGGTCGCCTCGCCGATGGGCGGCCGGCCGGCGCTGGGGGTGAACGTCGGCGGCACGGTCTTCTTCACCGTGCACGGGTTCTCCGGCAACGGAAACGACATGCCGGGACTGCTCGGCGCGATCCGGCAGCGGATGCTCACCGCCGGGCCGGGCAACCAGCCGCTGGACTGGGTCGCGATGGGCGACTTCAACCGTGATCCGGACAACCTGGCCAACGCGCTGCCCGCCGGGCAGTTCCGGGTGCACGCCCCGCCGACGCCGACCCACCCGACCCGGGATCCGCAGCGGTTCCTCGACTACGCGGTGGTGCCGGACACCGGCAACGTACCCCGGGTCACCGGCTCCGAGACCCTGTCGCAGATCCTGCTGTCGGATCATCTGCCGGCCCGGTTCCGGCTGGTCCTGGAAGCCGCGGCCGACCCGCCGGAGCTGGTGGCGCAGCCGACCCCGCCCGGCAACGCGGTGCTGCGCAACGCCGGCACCACCAACGTCGCCGACATCGACCGCTTCGGCAGCGACAACGAGATCCTCGACGTACCGTTCCATTCGGGTTTCCAGCAGCGGTGGTGGTTGGACCCGAGCGCGGAGTTCCCGTCCTACTACCGGCTGGTCCACCTGCTCACCGGCAACTTTCTGGGCCAGGAGGGCTCAGTGACGGACGCGCCGGTGGTGCAGTGGCCCAACGAGGCGGCGGATCAGCTCTGGCGGCCCGACTACCAGGGCGACGGGACGTGGACGTTGCGCAACATGGTCACCGACCAGTTGCTGACCGCGCTACCCGGCTCGCACCGGCTGGCCGGGCGGGACTGGAACGGGTCGGCCGAGCAACGCTGGTTCTTCCAGAGCGAGGAGTCGATGTCCGACCTGCGGGAGATCAACCACTTCCCGCCGCAGCAGCAGACCGACCTGGTGGTCGACATCTCCGGCGGCGGCAACGCCGACGGCACGCCGGCGATCCTGCACGCCGAGAACGACGGTGACAACCAGCGGTTCAGCGTCATTCCCGCCGGGCAAACCGATGGCCAGGACTGCTACTACCTGGCCAACGCCGGCGGCTACCTGAGCGCCGCGCCGGCCGGGGTGTCCGTCGACGGGGCACCGGTCGCGCTGCACCGCTTCCGGGGCAACACCGACGGCTACCTGTGGTGCGAAAGCCAGGGGTCACTGTCGATCGCGTTGGCGAACCGCACCGTCGTGGCCGGGGTGCCGCAGGACCTGTACCTGTCCGATCACGGTGTCGGCAATCAGCTCACCGTCGAACAGGGCGACCCGCAACTGATCCAAACCTGGCTGTGGGAGGCGGCAAGCTGACCGCCGGGCCAGCCGGCCCGAGCAGCCGGCCCGGACAGGGCTGAGCAGCCATCGCGGAAGGCCCGAGCAGCAGACGCGAAACGGCCCGCCAGGGAGATCCCTGGCGGGCCGTTCACCGTGGTAGCGGGGACAGGATTTGAACCTGCGACCTCTGGGTTATGAGCCCAGCGAGCTACCGAACTGCTCCACCCCGCGGCGATGAGTTAACCCTAGCGCATACCGTCAGCCCGCCGCAAAACGACCCCCGTACTGACCGACTGGCCTCGGTGATCCCGCCCTGATCCACCCACAAAAGCGGACAAGTCGGGATCACCGAGGCCGGTTTCGGCGTCAGTCAGTTGGGTGTCAGCCGGTCGGCGACGGATCGGCGCCCGGTGACGGGTCGGTGGTCGGCGGCTGGGCACCGCCCACCCCGGCCGCCTGCTGCGCCGCCTGGAACGCCGTCATCGCGGCGTCCAGCCGGGCCAGCGCCTCGCCGTACCGCTGGAAGTCACCGGCCGCCTGCGCGGCGCGGGCCTCGTCGATCGCGGCGCTGACCTCGGCGGCGGCCGCCTGCAGCTCCGGCGTCACCAGACCCGGGTCACCGGTGGCCGGCGGGGTCGGGGTCGGGGTGCCACCGGGCTCCTCGCCCTCACCCTCACCTTCGCCCTCCGGCGGGGTCGTCGGCGCGCCACCCGCCTCCGCCTGCTCGATCAGCTGCCGGATGCCGTCCTGCACGCTGTTGGCCAGCACCACGTACGAACCGCCGTCACCGTAGGAGAGCAGCACCCGCTGCAGCAGCGGGTACGCGTTGGTCTGGTTGCTCTTCACGTAGACCGGCTCGACGTAGAGCATGCCGTTGCCGAACGGCAGCGACAGCAGGTTGCCGTACTGCACCTGCGCCTGGTTCGACGACAGCAGGTTCAACTGCTGCCGGATGGCCGCGTTGTTGGTCATCCGCTGGTGCACCTGCACCGGGCCGGAGATCGCCGTCTGGTCGGGCAGCTCCAGCACCTGAAGCTGCGGCTGCCCGTCGACGTACGACCCGGAGATCAGCGCGGCCAGGTTCTGCCGGCCGGCCGGGGTCACCGCCGAGGTCAGCTGGAACCGTGGCTCGTCCTGCTCCGGCAGCTGGGTCATCAGGTAGTACGGCGGCTGCTTGACCCCGCTGTCCGGCGAGTCCGGGACGTTCGGCACCTCCCAGAAGTCCTGCCCGGAGAAGAACTCGGCCGGGTTGGTGACGTGGTAGCGGGCCAGCAGGTTGCGCTGCACCTTGAACAGGTCCGCCGGGTAGCGGAAGTGGTCGACCAGCTCCTGCGGCGTCTCCGCCTTCGGGATGACCAGGTCGCCGCCGAACGCCGCGTTCCACGCCTTGAGCACCGGGTCGTTCTCGTCGAACTCGTAGAGCCGGACGGTGCCGTCGTACGCGTCGACGGTGGCCTTGACCGAGTTGCGGATGTAGTTGACGTTCTCCCGGGCCAGCACGAAGGTGCCCTGGCCGGTGAGCTCGTCGGCGGTCTCCGCCTGCAGGTTCACCCGCTCCGAGTACGGGTACGTCGCCGAGGTGGTGTAGCCGTCGACGATCCACTGGATCCGGCCGTCGACCACCGCCGGGTACGGGTCGCCGTCCATGGTCAGGAACGGGGCGACCTTCTCCACCCGGTCCCGTGGGTTGCGGATGTACAGCAGCTTGGAGTTCTCGTTGACCGCCTCGGAGAGCAGGAAGTTGGTCTCCTGCTCGTTGATCGCGTACAGCAGTTTGCGGCCGAACGAACCGACCTCGACCCCGCCGGTGCCGGTGTAGGTGTAGTACTGCTCGCCGCCGCTGGAGGTGGGCCGGTCGAACTCGACGTTGCTGTCGCCGGGCGAGCCGACGATGGCGTAGTCGGTGCCGTCCATCTGTTCGCCGTAGTAGATCCGCGGCTGCTCGACCGGGATCTCCTCGGTGGCCGAGGAGCACTGCTCCTGGGCCTGGTCGCCGAGGAAGCCGGAGACGAAGTACGGCTGCCCGCCGCAGACCACCCGGTTGGCCGGCGCGCCGACCATGCCGTACCCGTGGGTGAAGACGGTGTGCCGGTTGATCCAGTTGCTCTGCTGCTCGGTCAGCTCGCCGTAGTTGATCTCCCGCATGCCGACGACGTAGTCCTGGGTCTCGTCGTCGATGGTGTAGCGGTCGATGTCCAGTTTGGTGCCGAAGTCGTAGAAGCCACGCACCTGCTGCAGCTGGGTGTAGGTCTCGGAGACCAGCTGCGGGTCGAGCAGCCGGATGTTGGGCACCACCGCGGTGTCGGTGGCCAGGCTCTCCGGCGGGGTCAGGTTCGTCGCCGGGTACGGCGTCTGCTGGCTGATGTCCAGCCCGAACGCTTCCCGGGTGGCGACGATGCCCCGTTCGATGAACGCCGCCTCCTTGTCCCGCAGGCTCGGGTTGACCTCGAAGGTCTGCACCGCCCACGGGTAGATGCCACCGATCGCCACGGCGGAGATGCCGAGCAGCGCCAGCGAGATGCCCGGCCAGACCAGGTTGCGCATCACCGCGTTGGAGAACACGATGATCGCGATCGCCACCACGATCGAGATGTACGCCAGGATCTCCTTCGCCGGCAGCAGCGCGTTGATGTCGGCGTAGCCGGCGCCGTAGATGCGCGCCTGCTCGTTGTACTCCAGCAGCATGCCGCGCCGGTCCAGCACGTACGCGACCGCCTTGAGCAGGACGAAGACGGCGACCAGCGTGGTCAGGTGGGCCCGCGCGGCGGTGGTCATCCGGTCACCGATGCCCTGCAGCCGTACGCCGCCGTAGAGGTAGTGCACGGCGAGCCCGCCGATCACCGACAGCACCACGGCGGTGAACGCCAGGCCGAGCAGGTAGCGCAGGAACGGGTACTCGAAGACGTAGAAACCGATGTCGATGCCGAACTCCGGGTCGGTGACGCCGAACTCCTGGGAGTTGCGGAACAGCAGCCACTGGCTCCACCGGTTCTGCGCGGACAGCCCGGCGAAGACGCCGACCAGGGCTGCGGCCGCGGTGATCCAGATGCCGATCCGGGGGCTGAGCAGCATCCGGTAGCGCTCCAGGCTGACCTGTTCCGGCGAGTGCGGCCGCAGCGTCGGCCGCAGCCGGTACGCCAGCCACAGGTTGGCCGCGACCACCAGTGCCATGGCCAGGCCGACCGCCGCGAACAGCAGCAGCCGGGTGAACAGCACGCCGGTGAAGACCTGGGTGTAGTCGACCTCCTCGAACCACAACCAGTCGGTCCATGCGTTCACCCCCCAGCCGAGCAGGGTGAACAGAAGGAAGATCCCGATGAGTACGCCGACGGTGACCCGGCCACGTCGGCTCATTCCGGGCATTGGGCTGCTACGCATGACCACGACTAGGTACTCCGCACGTTGGTGTGATCCGCTGGGCGATCAGGCACCAAGACTACGGGGTGTGTCCACCTCAGGGCCGGTTGAGGTGGACCTGACCGGGGTGTCAGTCGCTGCCGCAGAGCGTCGGCTTCTCGCCGGTACGCAGCCGGGCCAGCGCGTCGAGCGCCTCGTCGAGGGTGGCCACCCGCAGCAGCGGCAGGTCGGGTACGGCGTTCGCGACCGCCTCGGCGCAGTTGGCCTGCGGGACGAGGAAGGCGACCGCGCCCGCTTCCTTGGCGCCGACCAGCTTCTGCGGGATGCCACCGATCGCGCCGACGTTGCCCTCGTTGTCGATGGTCCCGGTCCCCGCGATGATCTTGCCGCCGGTGAGGTCCTCGGGTTCGAGCTTGTCGATGATGCCGAGGGCGAACATCAGCCCGGCGCTCGGCCCACCGATCTCGTCGAGGTCGATGGTCAGCTCGAACGGCCTGGGCTGCTCCTCGGTGATCTCGATGCCGATCCGGGGTGGGCCGCCGTCGCTGGCCCGGGTGGTGATCTCGGCGGTGGCCGACTGGCCGTCGCGGGTGTAGCCGATGGTCAGCGTGCTGCCTTCCGGCTCGGCCCGGATCAGCTCGGTCAGCTGGGTCGCCGAGCTGACCGGCGTGCCGTCGACCGAGGTGATCACGTCGTCGACGTCGAGCAGCCCGACCGACGCCCCGTCCGGGGTGACCGCCCTCACCAGCACCTGCACCGGGTAGCCGAGCTGGCGCAGCGCCGCGGTCTCGGCGCTGGTCTGCGACGCCGCGAAGTCCTCGGCGTTGCGCTCCTCGACCTCTTCCTGGGTCTGCCCCGGCGGGTAGATCACCTCGTACGGCACCACCGCCTCGGCGTCGCTGAACCAGCCGGCGACCGCCTCCCGCAGCCCCACGTTGGGGCGCACACCGACGGTGGTGAGCCGCAGCTGACCGGCCGAGGTCGAGGTGTCGGTCCCGGTGATCTGGATGACGTCCGCGCCGTCGTCGGTGCCGAGTGTGTCGACCGTCGGGCCGGGGCCCAGCACCACGTACGGGACCGGTGCGGCGAGCACGGCGTAGGCGAGCAGTGCGGTGAGCAGCGCGCCGAGGATGACCGTGACACCGCGACGTCTCATGCGCCTGAGCGTACCGACTGCGGTCCCGCCGGTGACGCGGAGCTTCGCGCTGAGCGGAACGCACCGGCGGCGTTGCGGCCGGTGGCCCGCGTACCGTGGAGGGCGTGCCTGATATTCCGTTCGGCTTCCAGCTCCCCGGCGGCCAGCCTCCGGACCCCAACGACCCACGGCAGATGCAGCAGTTCATGGCGCAGCTGCAGCAGCTGCTCGCCGCTCCGGGCAGCGGTCCGGTGAACTGGGACCTGGCCCGGCAGGTGGCGGCCAGCCAACTCGCCGCCGAGGGTGACCCGTCGGTCAACCCGCACGAGTGGCACACCGTCGAGGAGTCGCTGCGCGTCGCCGACCTGTGGCTTGAGTCGTCGTCGACGTTCCCGTCCGGGACCCGCACGTCGGCGGCGTGGAACCGCAACGAGTGGATCTACCGGACGCTCGACGTGTGGCGCAAGCTCTGCGACCCGGTGGCCGGTCGGATGGTCGGCGCGATGGGCGACCTCGTTCCGCCGGAGGCCCGCAGCCAGCTCGGCCCGATGCACGCCATGATGACCACTCTTGGCGGGGCCCTGTTCGGCGGTCAGCTAGGCCAGGCGCTCGGCTCGCTCGCCACCGAGGTGCTGTCGGCCAGCGACATCGGGCTGCCGCTGGGCCCGGCCGGCACCGCCGCGCTGCTGCCGGCCAACATTCGGGCGTACGGGTCCGGCCTGGAGCTGCCCGAGGAGGAGGTCCGGCTGTACGTGGCGCTGCGGGAGGCGGCCCACCAGCGCCTCTTCGAGCATGTGCCGTGGTTGCGGGGGCACGTGCTGGCAGCGGTGGAGACCTACGCGTCCGGGATCACGGTCAACCGGGAGGCGATCGAGGACGCCCTCGGGCGAGTCGACCCGATGAATCCGGAGTCGATGCAGGAGATCGCCATGGAGGGGATCTTCACTCCGGAGGACACCCCCGCCCAACAGGCGTCGTTGGCCCGGATCGAGACGGTCCTGGCGCTGATCGAGGGCTGGGTGTGTCACGTCGTCGACAGCGCCGCCGGGGACCGGCTGCCGAACGTCGTGAAGCTGGCCGAGGCGTTCCGGCGTCGGCGGGCGGCCGGTGGACCGGCGGAGCAGACCTTCGCCGCCCTGGTCGGGCTGGAGCTGCGACCCCGCCGGCTGCGCGAGGCGGCCGCGCTGTGGGCCGCGCTGGACGCCCACCGTGGGATCGACGGCCGGGACGCGCTGTGGAGCCACCCCGACCTGCTGCCATCGGACGACGACTTCGCCGACCCGGAGGCGTTCGCCCAGGCGAAGACCGACTTCGACCTCGGTGACATCGACTTCGGCGGCGACCCGCCGGAGCCGCCGCAGCCGGAGCCGCCGGCCGATGGGCCCCGCTGACCGACCGGCCCCGCTGACCGACCGGCCCCGTTGACCGACTAGCCCTGTTGACCGACCGGCCGGGTTCAGCCGGCGGTCAGCAGTGCGCGGGTGGTCTCCCAGCCTTCGACGGCCGGGTTCAGGGCCGCCAGGTCCGCCGGGCCGCGCAGCCGACGCCAGGGCGGCGTGACCGCCACCTGCCCCGGGTGCGGCGCCGCCGCCCGCACGGCCTGCGGGTCGGCGGCGAGGTCCAGCGTCGGCAACCAGCCCGGCGCGGGCAGTTGGGCCGCCACGCCGAGCAGTCCCCCGCCGTCACCGCCGGCCGGTGCCACCGCCACCGGCCGGGTGGTGATCGGCCGCAGCAGCTTGCCGATCAGCAGGCCGGGCAGGTCCGGCGCGTCGGCGGCGAGCACCGCAGCCTGGTCGTAGCCGGCTGATGCGGCGGCGGCCAGCGCCGCGTTGACCGAGATCTCCGGCAGCTGGTGGATCGGCATGTCGGGCCAGGCGATCGACCTGGCCAACGGCAGGTCGGCTGCGGTCGCGGCGATCGCCGGTTCCACCTGGCTCAGGGTGGCGAGCAGGTCGACCAGGTCCTCGGCCAGGGCGGCCCGCCAGGTGGCGGGGTCGGTGCCGGGCGGGGACCAGTCGACCGGGTGCAGGAGGATGACCACGGCGCGGCGCATCTGACCCACTCTAGCGGCGGCGCACTCGGCAGGTCCGGGGCGCACCCGGCGTGGTTGGCGTAGTCGGTGCAGCCGGCAGGTCGGTCAGTCGGCCAGGACGAAGCCGCTGGCCGCCGCCACCCCTTCCAGGTAGCCGCGGGCCCGTTCCGCCTTGGGGTAGCGGCCGACGAGCTCCCAGAACCGGGCGTTGTGGCTCGGCACGACCAGGTGCGCCAACTCGTGCAGCAGGACGTAGTCGATGACCCAGTCCGGCATCTCCTGGATCCGGTGGGATATCCGGATGGTCCGGTCCGCCGGGGTGCACGACCCCCAGCGGCTGTTCTGGTTGGTCACCCACCGGACGCTCGCCGGGACCACCACCCGGGCGTGTTCCGGCAGGTAGCGGTCGACCAGCCGGCGGGCCCGGCCGATCAACTCACTGTCCGACCGGCGGAGGCGTTCCTCCCGGGCCGCCAGCCGGGCGAGCATCCGGTCCACCCACTCAGTCTCCTCGGCCCGGGAGAACTGGTCCGGGATGAGGATGACGACGCGTTCGCCCTCCCGGTACGCGGACACCGTCCGGCGTCGGCGCTGGCTGCGCCGCACCTCGACGACCGGCTTACGCGCCCCTGCCATCAGCGGCCCGCGCAGCCCCGGGTTTCGCTCACGATGGCACGCTAATCCGTACTGACCAGGGGAACGCAAGAGGCAACACGGCGTAGCGAGGGTGAATCACCCCTTTTGGGGCCGATTGTCGCGAAAAAAGTTACCCACTCGACCGCCGTACGTCGCGCCCGAGCCGCCCAGGATCACCGTAGGCGATCACGAAGAAGTTTTCACCTCCACCCCCCGGCCGGTGACCACCTGCGGATCTTCTCCCGGCGTGTCACTGCGAATCTGACTTATCCGATCTATTGCGGCATGCACACTCTCGACGTCGACTTACTCACAGTGTCGGTGAATTGTTGACATGGAACCGCCCAGTCCTGGGTAGGGTCCGCGGACCGGCGGTCAACAGTGGCCGCGGAGAAAATCCCAGCGCGCGGCGCCGCCGACGGTCGCCGCGAGCGGGTGCACGCCGGGTCTGCAACCACCCGGCGAGGAGACGAGGAGGGGCACCGTGGCCGACCAGGCCCAGACCTACAACGGTTACTGCGTGAAGTGCAAGGAGAAGCGCGATTTCGAGGGCACCGTCGAGGTGTCGAAGACCGGCATGAACATGGCCAAGGGCAAGTGCCCGGTCTGCGGCACAACAGTCAACCGGATCTTGGGCAAAGCCAAGGTCTGACTCGCGGCGCTGCGTCGAAGGGGCGGCCGGAGCCGCCCCTTCGACGCGTGGCCGGCCCCGCCCGACGGCCCACCACAGAACACCCCGACCAACATCGAGTGGCACACCACTACACGCTGCGTCATGTCCGAGCCGCGACACCACCCCGACCGGGCTGTGGAAAACCCGCCGGAACCTGTGGATAACCGAGGATGTGCGGGGCACAGGCTGTGGATAACGAGCCAACGAGCGTTTCGTTACGGTGACAGTCTGTTGTTCATGCCCACCAATCCCCTGCTCAGGCCGACTCTGTTGCCCGGCCTGGCCCGCCTCTGGCGGGACCGCGCCACCCTGCAGCTCGGCTCGGATCCGGCGCACGCCGTACTGCTCGACCTCACCGACCCGGCACAGTCCCGGCTGCTCGACCTCCTCGACGGCAGCCGGTCGACCCGCGCCGTACTGGACCACGCCGCCCGGCTCGGCGTCCCGGCCGACCAGGCCCGGCATCTGCTGGACATGCTGATCGCCCGGGGCCTGATCGTCGGCGCGCACACTCTGCTGCCAGCGAACCTGCCGGAGCACGCCCGGCACCGGTTGACCGCCGAGGCGACCGCCCTGGCGCTGCGCCGCGACGAGCTTCCCGGCACCCCGGCGCAGATCCTGCGGCGACGTGCCGCCGCCCGGATCGTGCTGACCGGCCGGGGCCGGCTGGCCCGGCCGCTGGCCGTCGCGGTGGCCGAGGCGGGGATCGGTCACGTCGCCATCGACCTGGCCGGCACGCGCGATGCCCGCGACGCCGTCGCCACCGCCGTCAGCCGGGCCGTCCCGGGAGTCGAGACCCGCCCGGTACGGCGCGGCCAGGCCACCCTGACGGTGCTGCTCGGCGCCGACCGGCCGGCCAACCTGCTCGCCGCGAGCTACGCCCGGCACCGGCAGGCCCACCTGCTGGTCGACATCCGGGACCGGACGCCGGTAGTCGGCCCGCTCGTGCCGCCGACCGGTACCCCGTGCCTGAACTGCCTGGACCTGCACCGTCGGGACCGGGATCCGGGCTGGCCGCAGCTGGCGTCCCAGTTGTGCGCGATCGGCCCGGCGACGATCTGCGACTCGGCGACCCTGCTGGCCGCGGTGAGTGTCGGGACGGCCGAGATCCTGGCGTTCGTCGACGGTGGGAGCCCGGAGACGATCGGGGCGGCGATCGAGGTGCACGCCCCGGCCCGGCTGCGGCGCCGGGCCTGGCCGGCCCACCAGGGTTGCCACTGCCACCGGCGCCGGCCGCGCCGCTGCACACCGGTGCGCAGCCCCGCCGATGGCGTGGGCCACGCGCCGGGCGCCGGTGGCATGAGCCACGCTCAGGGAGGGGTCACGGTACGCGATCGTCGGTAACAATGGCCAGGTGACCGAAATCCCGCGCTGGGCCGTGTCCAGGACCGCCAAACTCGCCGCGCTGCCGATCGGCTTCGCCGGCCGCACCGTCCTCGGGCTGGGCAAGCGGGTCACCGGGCTCGCCTCCGACGTGATCTCCACCGAGATCCAGGAACGCACCGCCGAGCAGCTGTTCAGCGTACTCGGGCAGCTCAAGGGTGGTGCGATGAAGGCGGGACAGGCGCTGTCGGTGTTCGAGGCGGCGCTGCCGGAGGAGCTCGCCGCCCCGTACCGCCAGGCCTTGACCAAGCTGCAGGAGGCCGCTCCGCCGTTGCCCGCCGGATCGGTACACAAGGTGCTGGCCGAGCAGCTCGGCGCCGACTGGCGGGAACGGTTCGTCGAGTTCGACGACCGGCCGGCCGCCGCGGCCAGCATCGGCCAGGTGCACCGGGCGGTGTGGCGCGACGGCTCCGCAGCGGGCCGACCGGTGGCGGTCAAGGTGCAGTATCCGGGGGCCGGCGACGCCCTGCTCGCCGACTTCAAGCAGTTGTCCCGGCTGAGCACCATGTTCCGGGCGATCCAGCCCGGGCTGGACATCAAGCCGCTGCTCAACGAGCTACGGGACCGGCTGGCCGAGGAGCTGGACTACGAGCTGGAGGCGGAGTCGCAGCGGGCGTTCGCCGTCGCGTACGCCGACGACGACCAGATCATGGTGCCGGCGGTACTCGCCGCCGCGCCCCGGGTGCTGGTCACCGAGTGGATCGACGGCGTCCCGCTTTCGAAGATCATTTCTTCCGGTACGGCGGACCAACGCGACCGGGCCGGGCTGCTGATGGCGGTGCTGCACTTCTCCGCGCCGGCTCGGGCCGGGCTGCTGCACGCCGACCCGCATCCGGGCAACTTCCGACTGCTCGACGACGGCCGGCTCGGCGTGGTCGACTTCGGCGCCGTGGCCCGGCTGCCCGGCGGGCACCCCGAGCCGATCGGCCGGCTGGTCCGGCTGGCGCTCGACGGGGACTCCGACGCGGTGGTGGCCGGGCTGCGCGACGAGGGTTTCATCAAACCGGACGACCCGATCGACGCCCCGGCGGTGCTCGACTTCCTGCTGCCGATGCTGGCGCCGCTGGCAGCCGAGGAGTTCCAGTTCACCCGGCAGTGGCTGCGCGACGAGGCGGCCCGGCTGGCCAACCCGAAGTCACCGGCGTACCAGCTGAGCCGGCATCTCAACCTGCCGCCGGCCTATCTGTTGATCCACCGGGTGACGCTCGGCTCGATCGGTGTGCTCAGCCAGCTGGAGGCCCGGGCCCGGTACCGGGACGTGGTGCGGCGCTGGCTGCCGGGTTTCGCCCCGACCGGCTGACCCGCACGGACGGCCGGGGCCGTGGTCAGACCCTCGCGGCCGGGGAGCCGGGGCCGTGGTCACGCCCTCACGGCCTGGTAGACGGATGGTGCCCGGTCCCCGCTGTGTTCTCAGCGGGGACCGGGCTCGGTCAGCGCCCGCTCAGGCTGCGGGCCCAGAGGTGCCGGGCCTGCATGGCGACGGTGCGGGCGGATCGGGGTGCCTCAGTACGCGCGGTGCCGGCCTGAGGCGGTTGCATTCGCGCCCGGGAGAGCGCTTCGTAGAGCAAGTGCATGACGGTTTCTCCTGTGATGGTCGGTGCTGCGGTGTGGGTTGTCTGTGCCGGCGCCCGGCCGGCGGTCGACGTGATCCGATGCATGTCAGGCCGCCAGCCGGACGGTGCCGCGGGAGCCGGCGACCCCGTTGGCCGCCATGCGTGCCTCGACCTCGCCCCGCAGGGCGGCGTCGCGGGCCAGGTCCTCCTTGCGTGGCCGGCCCCGGGGCCGCTTGCGCGGCACGACCGCACCCCGCTCGAAGATCTCGCCGCCCCAGACGCCCCACGGCTCGGCCCGCTCGATCGCCCCGGCGAGGCACTCCACCCGCAGCGGGCAGTCCACGCAGAGCGACTTGGCCAGCTCCAGCTCCGTCGGGGAGTCGGAGAACCACAGGTCAGGGTCGAACTTCCGGCACGGCAGCTCCGCCACGACGTCCGGCTGGCCCGTTGCGGCCGGCCGGCACCCCGGCTGGTAGTCGCTGCGGTCGAGAGTGGCAAACGCCAGACTCATCGCCCGGTCACCTCTTTCTTTCGCTTCGATCTCGTGGATCGCTTCCGACTTGCTCGTACCTGTGCGGCGGCAAAAACTAAGGCCGCGGATCCCGGTTGCGGGTTCCGCGGCCTCGAGGTGAGCCGGTGTGGTCTGGTGTCAGACCGGCCTTCCTCGAGGTGGAACACCGCGGGCAGCATCCATGAACGGCTTCTTGGCCGCCGGGATGGTGGTGCGAACGCTGCCTTCGGAGCTGCTGGTGCCATTGGTCGCCGCGACTACGGACGCACCCCGGAGCCGGACCCAGCCCTGATCGACGCCAGCCCACCCGGTGACCGTGCGGTGCTGCCCGGTCGGACCGGCGGGCACCGTCGTCGGCACGGCGAGCCGGAGCCGGTGGGTCTGCTCGACCTGGATCTGGATCTGGATCTGGTGCGCCCCTGCCGAGTGACCGATGGGCGCGACGGCGGCCAGATAGCCACCGACCGTCGGAGCGCAGGCAGCGGTCAGCGTCGACAGCACGGAAGTCTCGTAGCTCAGCACCGTCGTCACCTCCTGCCTGGACTCGTCACGGAAAAACCCTCCACCCCGGCGGAGCAGCGAGAACGCCCACTGCTCGCGAGGTGTGACCTGAGGCTAAGCCTCTTGCGACGCCGGGGGCAAACCATTTTCCGGGTCGGATTCCGAACTTTTTTGCCAGTCAAGATCATCTACGGCCGCGCCGCCCACCAGAGCGTGCACCGACGGACCGTAGAGCCCCAGCTTGCGGGGGCCGATCCCGGCGATCGCCAGCAGCTCAGCGTCGCTGCCGGGCCGCCGCTCGGCGATCGCCAGCAGGGTCGCGTCGGTGAACACCACGTACGCCGGCACCCGCTGCTCGCCGGAGACCCGCGACCGCCATGCCCGCAGCCGGTCCAGCAGCTCCTCGTCCAGATCCGACGGACAGGTGGCGCACCGGCCCAGCTTGCGGTCGACGCCGGCCAGCAACGTGGTACCACAGACCCGGCAGGAGACCGGCTGGCCGCGGCGGCGCTCGCCGGAGCGGCCCGCCCCCGGACCGCCGCGCTGAGCACCGCCGGCACCACCGCCCGAGCGGTCCAGCTGCGGCAGGAACCGGCAGGGCCGGCGGGCCCGCCCGCCCGGCGACCGAGCGGCACCGTAGGACAGCCACAGCCACTGCCGGGCCCGGGTCACCCCGACGTAGAGCAGCCGGCGCTCCTCCTCCAGCTGTTCGGCGGTGCGGGCGTACGTGGTGGGCAGCGTCCCGTCGGCGAGCCCGACCAGGAAGACCGCGTCCCACTCCAGGCCCTTGGCCGAGTGCAGCGACGCGAGGGTGACCCCGGCGACCGTCGGCACGTGCTGCGCCGCCGCCCGCCGCTGCAGCTCCGCGCAGAAGTCGGCGAGCGGGACGGGACGTTCGCTGACCGCCGCCTCCCCCACCGGCACCAGCACCGGCTGGGCGCCGAACTCCTCGGCCAACTGGACCAGCGCGGCGAGCGCCTCCCAGCGTTCCCGCGCCGCCCCGCCCGGCGGCGGCTGGTCCGGGGTCCAACCCACCGCGGCGAGACCGGCGGTGACCGCCTCGACCAACGGGGTCTCCCCGGGCGTCGACCGGACCGCCGAGCGCAGCGCGACCATCGCCTGCCGGATCTCGGCGCGTTCGAAGAACCGCTCCGCGCCCTGCACCACGTACGGCACCGCCGCCTCGGCGAGGGCCTTCTCGTACGCCTCGGACTGGGCGTTGGTCCGGAACAGCACGGCGATCTCGGCGGCCGGCGTACCCGCCGCGATCAGCTCGGCGCAGCGCGCCGCGACCGCCGCCGCCTCGGCCGGCTCGTCGGTGAAGATCCGCACGTCCGGTTCCGGGCCGGGCTCGCGCTGGCCGACCAGCTCCAGCCGCAGCCGGGCCTCGGTGCCCCGGGCCTGCCTGATCACCGTGTTGGCCAGCCCCACCACCTGCGGCGTCGACCGGTAGTCGCGGACCAGTCGGACCACCACCGCCGCCCGGCGCCGACGGGCGAAGTCGACCAGGTACGCCGACGTGGCCCCAGTGAACGAGTAGATCGTCTGACTCGCGTCGCCGACCACGGTCAGGTCGTCCCGCTCCCCCAGCCAGGCGTCGAGCAACCGCTGCTGCAACGGGTTCACGTCCTGGTACTCGTCCACCACGAAGTGCCGGTACTGGGCCCGGACCTGCTCGGCGACGTCCGGGTGCTCCTCGATGCCCCAGATCGCCGCCCGCAGCACGTCCTCGAAGTCGATCACGCCGTTGCCGCGCTTGATCTGCTCGTACCCGGCGTACACCTCGGCCACCTTGGCCGGCTCGTGCGGAGTCTCCCGCAGCGCCTTCGCCGCCGCGACGGCGTACTCGGACGGCTCCACCATCGCCGACTTCGCCCACTCGATCTCACCGGCCAGGTCCCGGGCGGCGGCCCGGTCGGTGCGCACCCCGACCCGACCGGCGGCGAGGGTGACCAGCCGGACCTTGCTGTCCAGCAGCTCCGGCATCTCCCGGCCGCCGAGCAGCCGGGGCGCGAAGTAGCGGACCTGGCGCAGCGCCGCGGCGTGGAACGTCCGTGCCTGCACCCCGCCCACGTCCAGCGCGCCGAGGCGGGCCCGCATCTCGGCGGCGGCCCGCGCGGTGAAGGTGACCGCCAGTACGTGCCGGGCGGCGATCTCGCCGGAGAGCACCCGGTAGGCGATCCGGCTGGTGATCGCCCGGGTCTTCCCGGTGCCGGCGCCGGCCAGGATGCAGACCGGCACGGCCGGAGCGGTCACCGCCGTACGCTGCTCCGGGTCCAGCCCGGCGAGCACTCGGCCTGGTCCTGGGTCTGAGTTGATGTCGGCCGCCACGGGTAGGAATCATCGCAGCCTCGCCCGACGTTGCACCGGCTAGCCCGGGTGCCGCCCGGGCCGGAACTACTGTGCCCCGGCGCCGCCCGGGGCCGGCGACCCGGCGGGCGAGCGCCCGCCGTGGCCCGACGACCGCGGAGGATCTGCTGATGTTGACCATGTATTCGACCAGTTGGTGTGGCTACTGTCACCGGCTCAAGTCGCAGTTCGACCGGGAGCGGATTCCGTACCAGGTGGTCGACATCGAGCAGGACACCGAGGCGGCGGCGTACGTGATGGGGGTCAACGGCGGCAATCAGACGGTTCCGACGGTCCGTTTCCCGGACGGTTCGGCATTGACGAATCCGAGTATCGTTCAGGTTCGGCAGCGGCTCAGCGACCTCGCGGCGAGCTGAGTCGCACTCACGGTCCGTCCGCCGCCGTGCACAACGTCGCATTTGGCTAACACGCCCACCAGAGGACCCCACCGAGGCAGCAATCGGGCCATACTGTTTCGGGCCGTGACCCACATCGCCGCGACATTGGCGGTCACCAAACGGATCGGGGGTGGTTTCCGGTGCAGCCCGAGGAGCCCGAGCAGCCCATACCGAGCCCGAACCTGCGTCGTCGTCGCCTCGGCGGCGAGCTGAGGCGGCTGCGGGAACACGCCGGACTGACCGGTGAGCAGGTGATCGAACGGGTGAAGTGGGCGTCCGCGTCCAAGCTCTCCCGGCTCGAGAACGGGCGCAGTCGGCCGGGGGTCGGCGACGTGATGGACCTGCTCGACCTGTACGGCGTGACCGGCACCGAACGCGACGATCTGGTCGGCATCGCCCGCGACGCCGGCAACACCCGGGCCTTTCTCAACTCGTACGCGGTGATGACCAGCCTCCAACGGGCGTACGCCGAGTTGGAGGCTGGTTGCACCGAGATCCAGGAGTACGGCGCGGTGATCATCCCGGGCCTGTTGCAGACCTCCGCCTACGCGAAGGTGCGCATCCTCTCGGCGCGTCCGTTGGTGGAGATGGTCGACGAGCGGACCGCCGGGCGCCGGACGATCCTGCAGAAGGCGACCAACCACCGGACCGCCAACCAGAAGCGCAACGCCGACGACCCGGACACCGAGGTCGCGGCCCGGCAGTCCCGGCAGTCGATGCTGCTGCGCGAGAACGGGGCACCGAAGTACACCGCGGTGCTGGAGGAGGCGGCGGTCAGTCTGCGCTGCGGCCCGCCCGACGTGATGGTGGCGCAGCTGAAGCATCTGCTCACCATGGCGCAGCTGCCCAACGTCACCCTGCGGGTGCTGCCCCCCAACGCCACGGTGGCCTCCTGGTACCTGTCGGAGACCGCGTTCTCGATCTACCACTTCGCCGACCCGGAGGACCTGAGCGCGGTGGCGATCGAGACGCTCGCCGCCGACATGATCGTCAACGACGTGCCGGTGCTCGAACGGTACGGCCAGGTCTTCGACTGGCTCTGCGAGGCCGCCCGCAGCCCGCAGGAGTCGATCGACTGGCTCAGCGACGCCGTGGCCCGGCACGTCGCCGCCGGTGCCACCGAGCTCGACTCCGTACCCGACGGCGCCGACCCCTCCTCCCCCACCACCCCTGCCCCGCTGTCCCCGCCCGCTGCGGGCGGGGCAGGCCCCGGCCGACCGGCCGGGCCGCCGATCCAGCGTGGACCGCACGAGCGGACCACGCGCCGGACCGGCCAGGCGATCCCGGACTGACCGACGGTCCGCCCGCCCGGTCCGCTTGACCAGCAAGGAGCAGGAATGAACCCAGCAGATCAGTCCAGCGTGCGCGTCCCCGGTCCGACCCCGCCCGCCTGGCGCAAGAGCAGCCGCAGCCAGAGCACCAACTGCGTCGAGGTCGGGGCGATCGCGGGTCACCGCGCACCGGTGCTGATGCGCGACAGCAAGGACCGCAGCGGGCCGGTGCTGTCGTTCGACCGCACCACCTGGCGTGACTTCATCGACAGCGCCAAGGACGGCGAGTTCGACCTGGTCTGACCGCCGGCACCGGACGGCAGGTCGAGCCGGGTGGCCAGTGCCACCCCGACCCGGCTCGACCCGGCACCGCCTCGACCCCGGCACCGCCTCCACCGAACGGACATCGGGATCGATCCGTTCGTCAGGTTTGACCGGCCACCACAACGGGTTCTCCTCCTGCGGAGACAACCGATGGAATTTCCAGCAGGAGCTTGTCCCGACCTGAGCCATCGGCCGTCCTACCCAGGTCACCGGTTGCTCGGAGTCGTTCATGCGATACCTGATCGTCCGCACGGAGATCCGCGCGGTGGCACACGACGAACTCATCGCCGCGGTCCGCACCGGCCAACGCATTCGCGACGAGCGGACCGCACCCGAGCCACGCCGACAGACGGTCTGCGCGGAGAACCTCGAAGCGGCCATGCACCTGGCCCGCGCACTGTCCACCGTCGGTCCGGTCCGCTCCGGCCGGCAACGGGTGAAGGTGCTACCGGTCCCGCCGATCGGCTGACCGGCCGGGGTCCGGCGCGGTCTCCGCCACCCAGCTGCGGATCAGGAAAGCGGCGATCGACGCCGGTGGCGCGAACCGGACCCGGTACCCGTCGCCGGAATCGAGCCGCTCACCCGCCAGCCCGGCGGCCACCTCGGCCCGGGTGAACCAGCGCGCCCGGATGATCTCCTCCGGGTCCGGCCGCAGCCGCTGCTCCGGGTCGACCCGGCCGAGGTAGCCCAGCATCAAAGTGCCCGGGAACGGCCAGGACTGGCTGCCGACGTACCGCGTCGCGGTCAGCGTCAGACCCACCTCCTCGGCCACCTCGCGGGCGACCGCCGATTCGGCCGACTCGCCGGGTTCCACGAACCCGGCCAGGCAGGAGTAGAGCCGGCTGGACCCGTCCCCACGCCGGGCGTGGTGGTTGGCCAGCAGGCACCGCCCGTCCGGGCCGGAACCGCCGTCGGTCAACAACACGATCACCGCCGGATCGGTCCGAGGCCAGCTCCGCGTACCGGTGTCGTCCACCCGGGACCAGCCACCATCGGTCGCCCGGGTCGGCAGACCGGACGCCGCCGAGTAGCGGTGCCGGGCGTGCCAGCTGACCATCGCCGCGGCGGTGGTGAACAGCCCGGCGTCCCGGTCCGACAGCAGATGGCCGACCTCCCGGACGGTCACCGACCGCAGGCCCGGCTCAGCCACGGACGGCTCAGCCACGGACGGCTCAGCCACGGACGACGGTGGTACGGCGTCGACCGCGAAGACCGGAGTGCCGTCGTCGACCGTACCGATGAAAATGCGGTCGGTGACCTCGACGGCGGGTGCCTGGTCCGGGCGCACCAGCACCAGGGTGGTCCCGTCGGCGCCGTCACGCACCAGCGCCCGGCCACCCGCCGCGCCGTCCACCACCAGCACCAGCGAACGTGGCCAGGCCCGCGTCAACCACTGCGGATCCCGGCGGTACGGCGCCGCCCGGTCCATCGCGGCGCGGGCCAGCGGCGGCTGCGTACCGGCGATCGGCTGCGTACCGGCGGTCGGTCCGACGGAGGTGTCACCCGGCGGCATCGGGCACTGCCGCACCAGGCCCGACCACGCCGGTGGCCGACGCGTCGGACGTTTCGACCTCGGTCAACGCGGCGACCGGACCGGCGATCCGCGCGACGTCGCCGAGCACCACCCCCATCGTCAGCGCCGGCGCCAGGTAGCGGGTCGCGGCGGCCGCCACCTCGTCGCGGGTCGCCGAGGCAAGCCGCGCGGTGTGCTCGGCGAGAAACTCCAACGGCAGGCCGAACCCGGCGTAGGTGCTGGCCAGCCCGGCCAACCCGGCCTGCGTCGACATGCCCAGCTGCAGGCTGCCGACCGCGTACTGCCGGGCCTGTTCGAGCTCGTCGACGTCGGGCGGCAGCACCGCGAGTCGGCCCAGCTCGTGCAGGGTCTCCAGCAACGCGGGCGCGGTCACCTCGGTCGCCACGTCGGCGGCGAGCATCAGCGCCGATCCGGCCACCGAGTGTTCGACCATCGAGTACGGGCCGTAGCTGTAGCCCTTGTCCTCGCGGATGTTCTCTACCCAGCGGGACGAGAAGTAGCCGCCGAACACCATGTTGGCCAGCTGCAGGGCGGCGTGGTCCGGGTGCCGCCGGTCCACCGCCGGCAACGCGATCCGCATCGACGACTGTACCGACCCGGGCCGGTCGACCAGCAGCAACGGGGCCGGACGCGGCGCGGGCGCCGCCGGCAGCGTCAACTGCCGGCCACCGGCCGGCCAGCCACCGAGCACCTGCTCGGCGGTGTCCAACGCCCGGGCAGGTGACACGTCGCCGACCAGCACCAGGTGCGCCCCGGTCGGCCGGACCCGGTCGGCGTGCAGAGCGCGCAGCCCGGCCGGCCGGACGGAGCGGACCTGGTCCACCCCGGGCACCGATTCGGCGTACGGGTGCCGACCGTACATCCGCCGGGACAGCGCGGCGCGGGCCAGGTGCGCCGGCTGACTCAGCGCCACCTGGATCCGGTCGGCCAGCCGGGCCCGCTCGATGGCCACCTCGCCGGCCGGGTACGTCGCCCCGGTCAGCACCTCGCCGAGCAGTTCGAGCATCCGCCGCAGCCCGGTGACCAGCCCGGCACCGGCGACCAGCAGCCGGTCGGCGTCCACCCCGGCGGACAGACCGCCGCCGACCGCCTGCAGCTCGGCCGCCAACTCCACGCCGGACCGGTCGACGGTGCCGGAGAACAGGGTCTGCGACAGCACCGTCGCCCTGGCCAGCGGGGCCCGCGCGAACGGCACCCAGAGCCGGATCTCGACCAGCGGCACCGACGGCCGGCGGATGGCGATCACCCGCAGCCCGTTGTCCAGCGTCCGCTCGGCCACCTTGGGCAACGGCGGTCGACGGGTCGGTCCGAGCGGCGGCAACGGCCTCCGGGCGGGGGCGGCGGTCACTGGGCTCCTCCGGGGACGACCTCGATCGTGGCGCGGCGGTGCGGGCGCAGGGTGGCGGCGGCCGCACGGACCTGCGCCTCGGTGACCGTGCCGAGCATCCGCGGCAACTCGTTGAGCAGCTCGGGGGTGCCCCGCTGCTGCTCCAGCACCGCCATCCGCAGCCCTCGGCCGAGCACCGCGTCGGTGTCGCGCAGCAGGTGGGTGGCCATCCGGGCCTGCACCCGGGCCAGTTCGCCCCGGGCGAAGCCGTCGACGGCGAGCCGGTCGAGCTCCTCGTCGACCGCGCCGAGCACCTTGTCGACGTCGCCGCCGGGCGGCAGGTGCGCCTGCAGGACCAACGCCGACGGGTCCCGTACGTCGAACGGCTCCCCCTCGAACGACAGGTAGCCGCCGAGGCTGGTCACCGTACGGTCGCCACGCACCAGCCGCTCCACCAGCCGGGCCGCGTCACCATCGGTGAGCACCTCGGCGAGCACCACGTACGGCAGGTAGCCGGCCAGGTCGTCGACCGGGTCCGGCACCCGCCAGGCGGCGGCCACCGCCGGCAGCGGAGCCAGCGGATCGGGGTACGTGGTGCGCCGCTCGGTGGTCAGGTCCGGCTCGGCGAAGCTGGGACGGGCCGGCGCCGGCCGGGCCGGGACGTCCCCGAAGTGCCGCTCGATCAGGCCGGTCGCGGCGGTGACGTCGAAGTCACCGGCCACGGCGAGCACCGCGTTGCCGCTGGCGTAGTAGCGGGTGAAGAACTCGGCCGCCTCCCCGACGGTGGCGCTGTCCAGATCCTCGAAGGAACCGTAGCCGTCGTGCGCGTTGGGGAAGGTGTCGAACAGCACCGGCGGCAGCCGCAGCCAGGGAAATCCGCCGTACGGCCGGTTGAGCACGTTGACCCGGATCTCCTCCTTGACCACGTCGACCTGGTTGCGCAGGTTCTCCTCGGTCAACTGCGGACCGCGCATCCGGTCGGCCTCCAGGAACAGCGCCCGCTCCAACGCGTTGCTCGGCAGCACCTCGTAGTAGTCGGTGTAGTCCAGGTGGGTGCTGCCGTTGAAGGTGCCGCCGGAGCCCTGCACGTGGCGGAAGTGCGCCAGCTTCTCCAGGTTCGCCGAACCCTGGAACATCAGATGCTCGAACAGGTGCGCGAACCCGGTACGCCCCGGCGGCTCGGACCGGATCCCGACGTCGTAGACGACCGCGACGCCGACCACCGGCGCGCTGCGGTCGGGCGCCAGGACCACCCGCAGGCCGTTGGGGAGGGTGAACCGCTCCACCGGGTACGCGGTCGCCGGGATCCGCACTGTACGCGCCACGCACCGACCCTAACCTGTCGTCGACAGTCCTCGGCGCACCGCCGGATCATTCGACGCGTACGGATGCGTACAGGTCGTCGACCACCCAGTCGAGCTGGCGGTGGGTGCCGGGAATGGAGACGAACAGCACCGCGGCGGTCGGGCGTCCGACGTCGATACAGGCGACCGCCACCAGTTCGTCGGTGGCCTGCAGGCCGGGCTGGGTGAAGTGCAGCCGGAACACGGTAAGCCAGGCGGGTCGCCCACCGATCGGGGTCCGCTCGTCGCGGATCAGGTCCATCCGGTTGGGCTGCGGGTAGTACTCGGCACGGACGTCGGCGGCCACCTGCCGGCCGACGCACTCCAGGTCGAGGGAGAGCGCGTCGTTGTCGGCGGCCGGCACGGCGGCGGACAGGATCGAGGCGTGGTAGTCGCTGAACCCGTTGTAGTCCGCCTCGGTCACAAAGTGCTGCCCCACTTTGTACGGCACCTGCAGCGCCCCGGCGTTCCACACCGTCGACCACGGCCGCCACGGTTCGCCGTACTCGGTGTACGAGATGCCGGCGTCCGGGTCGACGGTACGCGGCCCGGTCGGTTCGGGCAGCGCGGGAGCCGGCGTCGGGTCGGCCGGCGAGGGTTGCCCGCCCGGTCCGCCACTGGGGCCGGGGCAGAGCTGGGCCAGCGGCGGCCGGACATCCGGCGGCGGGTCCGGGCTGCCGAACGGGTCCGGGTTGCCGCTGAGCACCAGCACCAGCACGGCGACCAGTCCACCGGCGAGCACCACGGCGGCGGCACCGCCGAACCACCACAGTCGTACCCCGTCCCGGCCGCCGCGCCGTGGGTCGGTCGGCGGTGGCCCCGACCCCCCGGCACCCGGGCCGGTCGGCGGCCCGGCCGGTGGGCCCGCACCGGCACCGGCGGCCGGGTACGGGCGGCCAGACCGGGTGACCGGCCCGGCGGACCAGTCCACGGCGGTCCCGGACGTTGACCGGTCAGACGGCAGCGGAGCAGACATCTCTCCTAGTGAAGCACTCGACGGCGGGAAAACCGGCAGCGCCCCGACCGGTCCGGTGGATCAGCGCGGGGCCGCTTCGATGTCGGTGGACCGTACCGGCGGGTCGGGTGCGTGCAGTTCGACGACGACCGGCCCGGCGCCGGCGGTCGGACCGGTGTACCAGGGAGTGACGACAGAGGCCAGGGCCAGCAGCACGCCGAGCATCGCGACGCCGACGACGAGCAGGATCTCCCTCGTCGCGCTGGTCTCGGCTGTCATCTCCACCCGACCTCTCTGCCCGGGGGCGTCCCGGCGGCCGTGCCTCGTCCGCCACGGAAAGGATCCCGGCGGCGGGCGCGACGTGCAGTCAGCCATCGGACGAAAAGCGTGGATGTCTCGCGGATGCCGCCGCCCGTACGGACGACCCTGCTCATCCGTACGGGCGTCACTGTCCGTCGACACCGGCGGCTCCGCTAGAACGTACGGCCGGCCGCGACGACGAACGGACGGCGGACGGCGCGGCTACCGGCTCCGTCGCAGGCGTCAACCGGTCCGGCACCGGGTAGAGGGACCCACATGCCTGTCGGCACCACGGCTCACCGGGGAGAGTGGTGCCGGACGGACCCACCATGCGGAGGAGACACCAGTGACGGACCATCTGGCGGAGATCAAAGCGCTGCCAGTGCCCGAACTCACCGACGGCTATCCGGCCATCGCCGACCACGGCCTGATCGGCGACGGCCAGACCGCCGCGCTGGTCGGCGTGGACGGCACCGTACGGTGGCTCTGCCTGCCGAGATTCGACGGCCCGGCGCTGTTCGCGGCACTGCTCGACGCCGAACGGGGCGGTGCCTGGACGCTGCGGCCGGCCGGCCTGCGCGCCGTCCGGCAGGAGTACCTGCCGGACACCGCCGTACTGCGTACCGAACTGCACACCGCCACCGGACGCCTGGAGATCCGCGACGCGTTGCTGATCACCGCCGCGTCCAGCGAGCCGGCGGACGAGCCGGCCGACGGGACCGGCGGGCGGCCCGACGGGGCCGGACCGGTCAGCGACCGGCCGCTCGGCACCGAGCTCGGGGCGGCCTGCGGCGAGCTGGGCCGCCTGGTCACCGTCATCGACGGCACGGTCGACCTGGAGATCGGACTGACCGGCCGGGGCGGGCTGCGGACCACTCCCACCGCCGAGGAGATCGGCATCGAGTTCCTGGCCGGGGACGGCGGCCGGCTGCGGCTGACCGCCAGCCGGCCGGTACCCGGCCTGGACCGGCTGGCCGGCCGGATCCGGTTGACCGCCGGCGACCGGCTCGGCCTGGTGCTGCGCTGGGCGCAGGGTCCGACCCGGCACCGCGACGCCGATCAGCTCGCCGCCGCGCTGGACCGCACCGCTGCGGCCTGGCGGACCTGGAGCCGCCAGATCAACTACGCCGGCCGGCACGCCGACCTGGTCCGCCGCAGCGCCATCACGCTCAAGCTCTGCGACGATCACGACAGCGGGGCGGTGGTCGCCGCCCCCACGTCGTCGCTGCCGGAGGCGATCGGCGGCCGCCGCAACTGGGACTACCGGTTCACCTGGGTACGCGACGCCGCGTACACCGTCTACGCGCTGCGCCGGATCGGGATGGCCGCCGAAGCCGAGTCGTTCCTGTCCTGGGTGCTGCAGGCCTGCACCCGCGACGGCCGACCACACGTGCTCTACACCCTGGACGGCACCCGGCCGGCCCCCGAACGGATCGACCCGGACCTGTCCGGCTACCGCGGTTCCCGGCCGGTGCGCTGGGGCAACGCGGCGGCCGATCAGATCCAGCACGACGTGTACGGCGAGATCCTCGACTGCGCCTGGCAGTGGGCCCGGGCCGGCGGTGCGGTCGACGACCGGCGCTGGTCCCGGCTGACCCGGCTGGGCCGCTCGGCGTTGCAGCACTGGCGTACCCCGGACCACGGCATCTGGGAGATCCGCCACGAGGGCCGCCCGTTCACCTACTCGGTGGCGATGTGCCAGGTGGCGGCGGACCGGATGGCCCGGCTGGCGACCGCCACCGGCCGACGCGACGAGGTCGAGCCGTGGCGGCGGGCGGCCGAGGAGATCCGCTCGGCGTTGCTGGCCGAGGCGTGGGACGACGACAACGGGCACTTCACCGAGCACCTCGGCCAGCCCGGCACCGTCGACGCCAGCCTGCTCGCCCTGCCGCTGCGCCGGGTGGTCGACCCCGCCGATCCCCGGATGGTCGCCACCGTCGACGCCGTCCAGCAACGCCTCGGCGCCGGCGGCGACCTGCTCTACCGCTACCTGCCGGCCGAGTCGCCGGACGGGGTCGGCGGCGGCGAGGGAGCCTTCCTGCTCTGCTCCTTCTGGTGGGTGGACAACCTGGCCGGCAGCGGCCAACTGGACCGGGCCCAGGAACTGTTCGAACAGCTCTGCGGCCGAGTGAACCACGTCGGGTTGCTGCCCGAGCAGATCGACCCCGCGACCGGCGCCTTCCTGGGAAACTTCCCGCAGGCGTTCAGTCACATCGGGCTGATCAGCAGCGCGGTCAACCTGGCCCGGTACGGAAGGATGCGGACGTGACAGCGAACGTGATCGTGCTCGGCGCCACCGGCGACCTCACCACCCGTTATCTGTTGCCCGGCCTGGCCCAGCTGCGCGAGCTCGGCCGGCCGGCCGGCGGGATGCGACTGATCGGGGTGGCCCGCGACGAGCTCGACGACCGTGGCTTCCGGCACCGGGTGAGCGCCGCGCTGCGCGAACACGCCCCCGAGGTGGCGAGCCGGGCCCGCAGCGAACTCGCCGAGACGGCCAGCTACGTCCACGGTGACGTGACCGACCCGGAGGTGCTGGCGACGGCGCTGGGGATCGCCCGGAACGGCGAGCGGGCCAGTCACGGCGACGACGCCGTGGTGGTCTACCTGGCCCTGCCGCACCGGTTGTTCGAGCCGGTCGCGATCGCGCTGGGCCGCTGCGACCTGCCGGCCGGCATCCGGCTGGTGGTGGAGAAGCCGTTCGGCGAGGACCTGGCCAGCGCCCGGCGGCTGAACACGGTGCTGCACCAGGTGCTGCCGGACGACCGGGTGTTCCGGGTGGACCACTTCCTGGCCAAGCAGACCGTGCTGAACCTGCTCGGGCTGCGGTTCGCCAACCGGGTGCTGGAGCCGCTGTGGAGCAACACGCACATCACCGGGGTCGACATCGTCTTCGACGAGACGGTCGACGCGGAAGGTCGGTCCAGCTACTACGACCACGCCGGCGCGCTGCGCGACATGGTGCAGAACCATCTGCTGCAGCTGCTGACCCTGGTCGCGATGGAGCCGCCGCTGACCGTCGACCCGGCCGACCTGGCGGTGCGCAAACTGGACGTGCTGCGGGCGGTCCGCCCGATCCGGGCCGCCGACGTGGCCGCCTGCACGGTACGCGGTCGGTACACCGCCGGGGTGGTCCAGGGCCGGCGCGGCGAGCAGAAGGTGGCCAGCTACGTCGACGGCGCCGGGGTCGACCCGGCCCGAAACACCGAGACGTACGCCGAACTGACCGTCCACATCGACAACTGGCGGTGGTCGGGAGTGCCGTTCAAGCTGCGTACCGGCAAGGCGTTGGCCGCCGACCGGCGCGAGATCGTGATCCGGTTCGCCGACGTGCCACACGCGATCTTCACCGGCCGGAACAGCCCGTGCAACGAGCTGCGGCTGCAACTCGACCCGGACCGGATGTCGCTGCGGCTCAACGTCAACGGCATCGGCGACCCGTTCGAACTGGAGCCGGTCGAGATGGTCACCGAACTGGCCCGGCAGGCACCGAGCCCGTACGGGCAGCTGCTGCTGGCCATCATCGAAGGTGACACCCGGCTCAGCGCCCAGGCGCAGGAGGCCGAGGAGAGCTGGCGGATCATCGAACCGGTGCTCGCCGGCTGGGCGCAGGGTCGGACACCGCTACGTGACTATCCGGCCGGCAGCACCGGCCCACGGCTCTGACCGGCCGGACCGTCTCCGGGTCCCGGTCGGGCCGGACCGCATCGGGGTCCGGCCCGGTCCGGGCCTGATCCGGGTCTGCCGGTCAACGGGCCGCCGGACGGCGGGCCGGGCGACGCCGGCCGCCCGGACGGCGCCCGGGGCGCCGACCGGTACCGGTGCCGCCGGCGGTGCCGGCCGGAGTGTTCTTCGCCGCCGCGGCCCGGGTCGGCGTGGGCAGCGTGACCGGCACCCCGGACGGGGTGCGGGCGCCGGTGACCCGGGCCAGCTCCGTGTCCGCCGGGCCGACCGAGCTGCGCTGTGGACGGATCTTCGCGGCGGCCATCAGGCGGTCCATGTCCCGCCGCTGCTCGGGCAGGACCAGGGTGGCCACCACGCCGGCGGCACCGGCCCTGGCGGTACGCCCGCCCCGGTGCAGGTAGTCCTTGTGGTCCGCCGGCGGGTCGACGTTGAGCACCAGGTCGAGGTCGTCGATGTGGATGCCGCGGGCCGCGACGTCGGTGGCGACCAGCGCGGTGACCTGACCGGTCTTGAACTGCTCCAGGATGCGGTTGCGCTGCCCCTGGGACTTGCCGCCGTGCAGGGCGGCCGCCCGTACCCCGCTGGCGAGCAGCTGGCGGGCCAGCCGGTCGGCACGGTGCTTGGTGCCGATGAACATGATCACCCGGCCGTCCCGGGCGGCGATGGCCGCCGTGGTCGCCGGCTTGTCGGCGGCGCTGACGTGCAACAGGTGGTGGCTCATCGCGCCGACGGTGGCGGTGGACGGGTCGACCTGGTGTGACACCGGGTCGGTGAGGAACTCGCGGACCAGCCGGTCCACCCCACGGTCCAGGGTGGCCGAGAAGAGCATCCGCTGCCCGCCCGGCGCGACCTTGCGCAGGATCATGGTGACCTGCGGCAGGAAGCCCATGTCGGCCATCTGGTCGGCCTCGTCGAGCACCGCCACGGTGACGTCGTCGAGCTGGCACGCGCCCCGGTTGACCAGGTCGTTGAGCCGGCCCGGGGTGGCGACGACGATTTCCGCGCCGGAGCGCAGCGCGTCGGCCTGGCGTTGGATCGACAGGCCGCCGACGACGGTGACGCAGCGCAGCCGCACCGCCCGGGCATACGGTTCCACCGCGGCTGTCACCTGCTGGGCCAGCTCACGGGTGGGGACCAGGACCAGGGCCAGTGGCCGGCCGGGGCGGGCGCGTCGCCCGGCGGTACGGGCCACCAGCGGCAGCCCGAAGGCGAGGGTCTTGCCGGAGCCGGTGCGGCCGCGGCCGAGGACGTCGCGGCCGGCCAACGAGTCGGGCAGCGTCGCCGCCTGGATGGGGAACGGCTCGTTGATGCCGTTCGCGGTCAACGCGGCGAGCAGGCTCGCCGGCACACCGAGGTCGGCGAACGAGGGCGTCTGGGCGTGAAGAATCGTGGTGGTGCTCATCTGACCGGATCGGCCTTCCGCTAGCTAGGTGGCACGTAGCGAGGAAGGCGCCGGGCGACGAAGGTCGCCAGCAGCGGGTCACAAGCACGAACCAGGGTGGGACTTGCTGCGGTCCGGCTCCCGCCGCCGAGCGGCGGGAGCCGGACCGTTCGTACCGAACAGCTCAGAGCGGGCGGATGTTGGCCGCCTGCGGGCCCTTCTGGCCCTGGGTGATCTCGAACTCGACCCGCTGGTTCTCGTCCAGGCTCCGGTAGCCGGAGGACTGGATGGCGGAGAAGTGGGCGAACACGTCGGCACCGCCCTCATCCGGGGTGATGAAACCAAAACCCTTGTCCGCGTTGAACCACTTGACGGTGCCTACTGCCATGTAACTCTTCTCCTTGATGGAACGATCGGACCCGAGACTGCCTGCGGGCCGATGTGAGATCCGCGCTTCCTACGCGGACCGGCGTCGCGGTGCTGATCGCCCCATCCGGAACAGAGCCCGGACACAACAAAGAGCGCCTGGGCCGAGACCCCACAGGCGCTCGCACTGTCACTGTGACCGGCCGGCCGGCGGGTAGCACCGGGGGCGGCACGGGGAACCAATACTGCAACAGCGTCAGGCTATCACGAATCCGGCGCGTCACCCAGCAACGGCAGATCGCTGATCAGCTTCGCCAGCCCGGCCCGGTCCAGCAGGTCCGCCGGGCGCACGGTGACGCCGTCGCGCACGTAGTGGAACGCCGCCCGGACCTGCTCCACCGGCACCCCGGCCAGGTCCGCCCAGGCCAGCCGGTACGCGGCGAGCTGCACCGCCGCCGCGGCCTCG
Source organism: Solwaraspora sp. WMMD792 (assembly GCF_029626105.1). Classification (NCBI taxonomy): domain Bacteria; kingdom Bacillati; phylum Actinomycetota; class Actinomycetes; order Micromonosporales; family Micromonosporaceae; genus Solwaraspora; species Solwaraspora sp. WMMD792. The sequence continues at coordinate 184,384 of NZ_JARUBH010000009.1, read as the reverse complement.
GCCACCCCGGTCGGTTGCCGGCCGGTCTTCCAGTCGACCACGTCGTAGCGGCCACCCGGGCCGGCGAACACCGCGTCCATCCGGCCACGGACCACCACCCCGGAGATCACCGTGGCGAACGGCACCTCCACCTCGACCGGCACCCGGCCGGCCCACTCGCTGGCCAGGAACCGCTCCTGCAGCTCCAACAGGGCGTCATCGGGTGCGGCGTCGGCGTCGGCGGCACCGGGCAACTCGTCGACATCCAACAGCCGGTCCGCGCCGAAGCGCTGCTCCAGCCAGGTGTGGAACGCCGTCCCCCGGCGGGCGTACGGGTCCGGTCGACCGGGCAGCGGCCGGCGCAGCGTGCGGGCCAGCCCGAACCGGTCCCGGCGCAGGGCCACCAGCTGCGACACCGACAACTGGTCCGGCAACGGCACGTCCACCGGCCCGACCCCGTGGGCCAGCCGGTCCCGCTCGGCGAGCAGGATCCGGGCCTCCGCCCACCACCCCGCCGAGGGCTGATCGTCCGGCGGGTCGACCGGCCGGTCCATCGCCTGGCGGACCAGGTTCGCCGCCTCCGCCATCCGGGGCCGCTGCGCGCCCAGCGGGTCGGCCGGCCACTCGGCCCGTACCGTCACCTCGTCGATGGGGTTCGCCGCACCCGGCAGCGGCTCCGGCGCCCAGTGGTCCACCACCCCCGCGCCGGCCAGGCAGTCGTCGTGGATCTCCTTGAGGAACACCGACGGTCCGCGGTGCCGTTTCACCCCGGCGCCCCACCAGTAGCCGGAGCAGAGCAGCAGCCGGCGCGGCCGGGTGACCGCCACGTACGCCAGCCGCCGCTCCTCCCGCTCGTCGTGCTCGCGCCACCGCTTACCGAACTCGGTCAGCTCCCGCTCGACCGCCTTCTGGTCCTCGGCGTCGTCGAGGTCCAGCGCCGGCAGGCCGTCCGCGTCGCCGCGCAACGGGAACGGCAGCACCCCGAGGCCGTACAGGTAATGGTCCGAGCCACGCACCGCGCCCGGCCAGACGTCGCGGGTCAGCCCGGCCACCGCCACCACGTCCCACTCCAGGCCCTTGGCGGCGTGCGCGGTGAGGATCTGCACCGCGCCGGACACCACGTCGATCTCGCCGGGGCTCAGCCCGCGTTCCTCGTCCTCGGCGGCGTCCAGGAACGCCAGGAACGCCGACAGGGTCGCGGTGTCCGACTCACCGGCGAACCGGGCCGCGACGTCGCCGAGCGCGTCCAGGTGCCCGCGGGCCAGCCCGGCGTCACCGCCGCCGGCCCCGCCGGCCCGCACCGCCACCTCCACGTCCAGGCCGGTGGTCCGCTCGACGTCGGCGATCAGGTCCGGCAACGACTGGTCCAGGCGTTGCCGCAGCAGGGCCAGCTCCCGGCCGTACCCGCGCAGCCGGGCGTAGCCCTCCGCCGAGTACAGCTGGGCCGGCCCCGGATCGGCCAACGCCTCGACCAGGCTGGCCTCGTCGAGCCGGTCGACGACGATCTCCGGCTCGGCCGCCCCGGCCCGGGGCAGCTCCCGCCGGGCGTCGGCGATCGCCCGGGCCCGCCGGTGCAGCGCCACCAGGTCCCGGGGACCGATCCGCCACCGGGCCCCGGTCAGCAGCCGCAGCAGCGCCGCGCCGTCGGTCGGATCGGCCAGCACGCGCAGCGTACTGACGACGTCGCGGACCTCCGGGGTGTCCAGCAGGCCGCCGAGACCGACCACCTCGACCGGCAGGCCGCGGGCCCGCAGCGCCGCCTCGACCGCCGGGATCTGGCTGCGCACCCGGACCAGCACCGCGCTGGTCGGCCGGGCGTCGACCGGGATCTCGTCGCCGCGACCCGGCTCGACGCCGGCCGCCCCCCGCCAGGCCGCCAACATGCCGTCGGCGATCCACTCGGCCTCGTCGAGCACCGTGTCCAGCAGCGCGCAGTGCACCGTCGCGGCCGGCGCGCCCCGGGCGGTACGGCCCGGGATCGGCGGGGCGACCTTCGCGGCGGCGGCCAGCGCCGCCACCCGGGCCCCGGCGGTCCGCAGCGGGCCGGACAGCTGGTTGGCGACGCTGAGGATCTCCGGCCGGTTACGCCAACTGGTGGTCAGCGTCAGCGACCGGGCCGGGGTGCCGTCGGCGCGGGCGAACTCGCCGGGGAACCGGTCCAGGGTGCCGGCGCTCGCCCCGCGCCAGCCGTAGATCGACTGGCACGGGTCACCGACCGCGACCACCGGATGCCCGCCGCCGAACAGCGACCGCAGCATCACCACCTGGGCGTGGCTGGTGTCCTGGTACTCGTCGAGCAGCACCACCCGGTAGCGGTCCCGCTCCAACTCGCCCACCGCCGGATGGTCCCGGGCCACCTGCGCCGCCCGGGACATCTGGTCGGCGAAGTCCATCGCCTCGAAATCGGCCTTGCGCTGCTGGTACGCCCGGACCAGCGGCAGCAGGCGCAGCCGGATCTGCTGGATGGTCAGCGCCCGCCGCACGTCGGCGTACACCCGGCCGGGCCGGGACTGCACCTCGGCGAAGAACCGGCCGGTCCAGCCGGCCAGCTGGTCCGGGGTGACCAGGTGCTCGGCCAGCTCCCCGGCGAGCGCCAGCACCGCGTCGGTGACCGTGCCCGGCGCCCGGTCCACCTCGGACATGTCGCCGTCGTAGTTGCGGACCAGGAAGTCGACGATCTGCCAGCGGGACGCCTCGGTGAGCAGCCGGGCCGACGGCTCGTACCCGGCCCGCAGCCCGTGTTCGGTGACCACCCGGGCGGCGTACGAGTGGTAGGTGGCCACCATCGGCTCGCCGGCCAGCGGATCCTCCTCCGCCCGGCGACCCTGCCGGCCGAGCTGGCGGACCAGCTGCCCGAGCCGGGTCCGGATCCGGTGGGCCAGCTCACCGGCGGCCTTACGGGTGAAGGTGAGGCCGAGCACCTGCTCCGGGCGTACCTGGTCGTTGGCGACCAGCCAGACCACCCGGGCGGCCATCGTCTCGGTCTTGCCGGACCCGGCCCCGGCGACCACCAGCAGCGGCTCCACCGGGGCGGCGATGATCGCCGCCTGCTCCGGGGTCGGTGGCGGCAGTTTCAGCAGCCGGGACAGCTCCTGCGGGGTGTAGCGGGGCCCGGCGTCGGGGCGGCGGCGCGGCGGCGGCGCGGCGGCGAACAGCGACTGCTGGGTCATCCGTGCTCCCCGGGTGGCTCGGCGGCCGGCGGCCCGCCCGAGGTTGGCCCGCCGGCCGGCGGCTCGACGACCTGCCGGCCCTTGCCGGAGACCGGGCAGCTGGTCTTCACCGGGCAGACCCGGCAGCTGGAGTTGGCCACCGCGGAGAACGTCGACGCGGCCATCGTCTGGGCGGTACGGCGGACCATCGCGCTCGCCCAACCGGCGTCGTCGGTGTCGGCCAGCGGCTCCTGCTGCTGCTCCTTCGCCTCCTTCACCGGGGTACCGAGCTGGACCAGCGCCGCGCCACCGGCGTCGTCGCCGTACTCGGCGAACGCCCCCGCCTCGACCGCCGCCTGGTAGGCGCCGAGCTGCGGATGCTCGGCCAGCTCGGCGGCGGTGACCGAGGTCGACTTGCCGGTCTTGAGGTCGATCACCACCAGCCGGCCGTCGGCGTCGATCTCCAACCGGTCCACCCGGCCGGTCAGCTCCACCGGCTGCCGCGGGTCGTCCAGCCGTACGGTGAACTCGTGCTCGATGGCGAGCAGCCGACGCGGGTTGCTGGCCAGCCAGCGCAGCAGCTTGTCGACCATGCCTTCGGCGCGGGCCAGCTCCGGGCCGGCCATCCAGCGGGCGGCCAGGTCGATGGCGTCGAACCGGGCGGCGACGTACTCCAGCAGTTTCGCCCGGTCGACGCTGGCGTCCTCGGCGAGCATCGCCGCCGCGTGCACCAGGTTGCCGACGCCGGCCGCCGCGCTCGGCTCGCCCCGGCCGCCGTGCCGCTCCAACAGCCAGCGCAGGCTGCACCGCAGCGCGCTCTCCATGGTCGACGGGGTGACCCGGACCGGTTCGCCCTCGTCGACCAGCGGCCGGTCGTCGGAGAGCGGCCGCAGCCCCCACCAGTCATCCGGGTGGGCACCGGGCACCCCGGCGACCGCCAGCCGGCCGAGCACCGCGGCCGCCTCCTGCCGGCGCTGCGGCTGCGCCGTCTGGTCGGCTACCACGGTACGCAGCTCGGCGACCAGCGCCGGCAGGGTGAGCGACCGGGGCGGCCGGCCGACCGGCAGGGTCGGCAGCTCCTCGCCGTCGGCGTCCACCGTCGACACGCCCAGCTCGTGCAGGAACCGGCTCGGCTGTTCCTCGTGGTCCAGCCCGCCGACCCCGGCGGAGGCGACCGCGGTGACCAGCAGCCGCCGGCGGGCCCGGGTCACCGCCACGTAGAACAGCCGCCGCTCCTCGTCGAGCAGCGCCGACGTCTGCGCGACCAGCGACGCGGTGAGCCCGGCACCGTCGACCCGGCCGGTCAGCACGTCGACCAGCCGTTCCGAACCGAGCAGGCTGCCGCGCAGCCGCAGGTCCGGCCAGACGCCCTCCTGCACCCCGGCGACCGCCACCACGTCCCATTCCAGGCCTTTCGCGGCATGCGCGGTGAGTAGCCGGACCGCCTCGCCGCGATCGCCGCTCGGCGCCAGTGTGTCGGCCGGCAGCTGCTGGCCGAGCACATGGTCGAGGAAGACCTCGGTGCGGGCACCCGGCAGCCGGTCGACGAACCGGGCAGCCGCGTCGAACAGCGCCATCACCGCGTCGAGGTCCCGGTCCGCCGCAGCCGCCCGCCACCGCGCCCCGGCGTCGGTCACCCCACCGACCGGTACGGTGCCGGCCGGCCCGGCCGGGGTCCGGCCGCGCAGAATCGCGCCGAACCACCGGTCGGCCAGCCCGCTGGTCTGCCACACCGCCCAGAGCACATCCTCGGCGGTCGCACCCGGCCGGGCCGCAGTGTCCCGGGCGGTGGCCAGCAGCGCCGCGACCGCCTGCGCCGGTGCCGCCCAGCGGCGTTCGATCGCGGCCAGCTCCGCCGGATCCCGCAACGCGTCGACCAGCAACTCACCGGAGGGACGGCGGTCACCGGCGGCCAGCGCCAGGGCCCGCAGCCCTTGCCGCAGCCGCCGCTCGGCCAGCGGGTCCGCCCCGCCCAGCGGGGAGTGCAGCAGGGCGACCGCCGCCTCCTCGTCCAGTCGGTCCGGCTCCAACGCGCAGCGCAGCAGCAACAGCAGGGGCGCCACCGCCGGCTGCCGGTGCAGCGGCAGGTCCTCGGCGTGCACCACGGTCGGCACGCCGGTGACGTGCAGCGCCCGCTGCAGCGGCGGCAGCTGCAGCGTGGTCGAGCGCACGATCACCGCCATCCGGGACCACGGCACCCCGTCGATCAGATGCGCCACCCGCAGCGCATGCGCCAGGTAGCCGGCCTCGCTGGTCGACGAGCGGAACACCCGTACCGCCACGGCGTCGCCGCTGTCGGCCGTCGCGCCGGTGTCCGGGGCGGGGCGCAGGTCGCGGTGGCCGGCCGGGCCGCGCAGCCGCCGGGCCACCCGGGCGGTGGCCGCCAGCAGCTCCGGGTCGGTGCGGTAGCAGACCGGCAGCAGGATCTGCCGGGCGGGAGCGCCCGAGGCGGTCCGGAACCGGTGCCCGAACGCCGGCACGATGCCCGGATCGGCACCCCGGAACGCGTACGTCGAGGAGTCCGGGTCGGCGAACGCGACCAGCGGCCGCCCGCCACCGGCGATCAGACCGAGCAGCTCGACCTGCGCCGGGTCCGTGTCGGCCAGCTCGTCGACGTAGACGTAGGACAGCCGGCCTCGTTCGGCCTCCAGCAGCGGCGGATCGTCGGTGAGCAACCCGGTGGCGGCCCGGACCAGCTCGGCGTGGTCGTAGCCGATCGAGCCCCGGTTGCTGACGTCGCGCAGCGCGAGGACCGCGACGTACTGGCGCAGGAAGCGGGCCGCCGCCGGCCAGTCGGCCCGGCCCAGCCGTTCACCGAGCCGGGCCAGCTCGACCGGCCCGACACCGCGTTCGGTGGCCCGCTGCAGCAGGTCTCGCAGCTGGGTGGCGAACGCCCTGGTGGGTAGGGCGGCGCGCAGCTCCGGCGGCCAGCCGACCGGGTCGCCGATCTGGTCACCGGTCTGATCGCCGGCCGGTCCGGTGGAGCCGGTGTTGGCGGCCGGGCCGTCCGGGCCGACGGCCCCCGGCTGTGGGCCGGCCACGTCCAACAGCTCGCGGATGATCAGATCCTGCTCGGGGCCGGTGAGCAGCCGCGGCGACGGCTCGCCCCGTTCGGCGGCGGCCCGGCGCAACAGGCCGAACGCGTAGCCGGGAAACGTGCGTACCAGGGGTTCGTGCAGCACCCGCCGGGAGCCGGCGGCGATCGCCGCCTCGATCCGCCGGCGCAGTGCCACGGCGGCCCGCCGGTTGAAGGTGAGCACCAGGATCCGCTCCGGGTCGGTCCCCTCGGCGACCCGGGCGGCGACCGCGTCGACCAGGGTGCTGGTCTTGCCGGTCCCCGGACCGCCGACGACCAGCAGCGGCCCGTCGGTGTGCGCGACCACCGCCTGCTGCGCGGGGTCGTCGAAGCGCGCCGGCTCGGCCTGCGCCGGCCGGCGGACCAGCCGGTACGCCTGCACGCCGCTCATCTCACCACGACGATGGGACAGCTGTCGGCAGCCGGGTGGCCGGCACGCCGGGAGGTGGGCACACCGGACGGCGCGGACCCGGTCAACCTAACCGGGCCTCGATCTCGTCCAGCGCCGCCGGCACCGAATCGACGACGATCAGCATCTCCCGGGCCGACCGCCCGACGAAAGCCGTCTCCGCCAACGCCGTCAGCCAGTCCAGCAGCCCTTGGTAGAAGCCGTCGGTGTCGACCAGCACCACCGGTTTGCGGTGCAGCCCGAGCACCGCCGTGGTCCACACCTCGAACAGTTCGTCCAGGGTGCCGAGGCCGCCGGGGAGGGTGACGAACGCATCCGACTTTTCGATCATCAGCGTCTTGCGGCTGGCCATCCCGTCGGTGACGACGAGTTCGTCGGAGTGGGTGTCGGCCACTTCCAGGTCGACCAGCGACTGCGGGATCACCCCGAGGGTCCAGCCGCCGCCGGCCCGGGTACCGTCCGCGAGCGCACCCATCATGCCGACACAGCCGCCGCCGGAGACCAGGGTGTGCCCACGTCGGGCCAGCTCCCGCCCGGTCTCGGCGGCCAGGTCGAGCCACCGCTGCTCGAGAGTGCGCGACGAGGCGCAGAAGACTCCGATCGCGGCCATCCGTGCTACTCCTCTCCTTCCGCCGGCCGGTGGTACCCGGCCGGTGCCCGTTCGCCGGCCTGCCGCTCGGCCTCGATCTGGGCGTGCGCCGTCTGACGCAGCGCCGTCTGCTCGGCGGCGAGTGCGGCGTCCGCGTCGACGATGTGCCGTACCGCCTCGGCGACCTCGTCGGTCAGGCAGAGCAGGTCGAGGTCGGCGTCGCCGATCCGCCCCTGCGCCTGCATCGTGTCACGCAGCCAGTCGACCAGTCCGGACCAGTACCCGGTGCCCATCAGCACCACCGGGAACCTGGTCACCTTGCCGGTCTGCACCAGGGTGAGCGCCTCGAACAACTCGTCCATGGTGCCGAACCCGCCGGGCAGCACCACGAACGCCTGGGCGTACTTGACGAACATGGTCTTGCGGGCGAAGAAGTAGCGGAAGTTGATGCCGACCTCCACCCATTCGTTGATGCCCTGCTCGAACGGCAATTCGATGCCGAGCCCCACCGACACGCCGCCGGCTTCGGTGGCACCCCGGTTGGCCGCCTCCATCACACCGGGACCGCCGCCGGTGATCACGGCGTAGCCGGCACCGGCGAGCGCCCGGCCCAGTTCTTCGGCGAGCCGGCATTCAGGGCTGTCCGGCGCGCTGCGGGCCGACCCGAAAACACTGACAGCCGGCGGCAGATCAGCGAGAGTGTCGAACCCTTCGACGAACTCCGACAGGATTCGCAGCGCCCGCCAGGAATCCTTGGTCTTCCATTCGCCACGGGCCCGTGAATCGAGCAGACCCTGATCGGCGGTGCTGCGGCGGACCGCTTCCCGGCGCAGGGTCACCGCGCCCCGGTGCCGCTCCGACCCCGGTTCGTCGGGTGTCGGGCCGACCCGGTCCGGTCCCGGTCGGGATTGGTCGTCTGGCGCGCGATAGTTGTTCGACTGGTCCATCTGGACAACCGTAGTGGGCGGCGTGCCGTGCTTGACGTGGCCGCCCGCGCGTGTCCAGTGCGGACGCCGAACCGCCCCGCTGCGGCACTCACCCGGCCCACGACGAAAAAGGTGATGTCAATCTTGCGTCAAGTGCAACCAAATCGGCTGCGGCTACGTCTCCATTAACAGATACTGGGTGCGCCGGACGGTGGGGAGGACGCCGTCACGGCACCTTCGGGGGGAGGAGTAGTCATGATGACACGTAGCGAACTCATCCGGGTCCGGCGGCAGATGCACCGCCGGATCCGTGTCGTGGTGGCCGAGCGCCGGGTTGCCGGCGGGCGAGCGCTTCCGGCTGAGCCGGTGGACGACGCCGTCGAGCAGGAGCCGGCACTGCTGCGGTGATCCCGGCTGTGGTGATCCCGGTTCACTCCGGCGTCAGCCAACGCCGGAGTGTCTCGGCACCTTGCTGAATCTTGTCGATCTCCACGTGCTCGTCACGGGCGTGCGCCAGGTTGGGGTCGCCGGGGCCGAAGTTGAGCGCCGGGATGCCCAGCGCGGCGAACCGGGCGACGTCGGTCCAGCCCAGCTTCGCGACCGGCGGCGCGCCGACCGCCGCGAGGAACTCCCGCGCCGGTGCCGACGTCAGTCCGGGCAGCGCCCCGCCGGCGCAGTCGACCACCTCGATGTCGAACCCGGCGAAGACCTCGCGGACGTGCTGCTCCGCCTGCTGCCCGTCGCGGTCCGGCGCGAACCGGAAGTTGACCTCGACGTCGCACCGGTCCGGGATCACGTTGCCGGCCACCCCGCCGCCGATCCGGACCGCGTTCAGCCCTTCCCGGTACTCGCATCCGTCGATGGTGACGGTCCGCGCCGAATAGTCGCCCAGCCGGCGCAGCACCTCACCGGCGGCGTGGATGGCGTTCACCCCACGCCAGGACCGGGCGGAGTGGGCCCGGCGGCCGGTGGTGCCGACCACCGCCCGCAGGGTGCCCTGGCAACCGGCCTCGACGACGCCGTGGGTCGGCTCGTGCAGCACCGCGAAGTCGGCCGACAGCCACTGCGGGTGGGCCTCGGCCACCAGACGCAGCCCGTTGAACCGTGAGTCGATCTCCTCCGCCTCGTAGAACAGGTAGGTGACGTCGTACCTCGGCTCGGCGACGGTGGCCGCCAGATGCAACGCGTGCGCCACCCCGGACTTCATGTCCGAGGTGCCGCAGCCGTAGATCAGGCCGTCGACCACCCGGGACGGGAAGTTGTCGGCCAGCGGCACGGTGTCCAGATGCCCGGCGAGCACCACCCGTCGGGAACGCCCCAGCTCGGTCCGGGCCATCACCGTGTTGCCGTACCGCCCGGTGGTGAGCCAGGGCACGACGGACAGCGCCTGCTCCACGCAGTCGGCGATCCGCTGCTCGTTGCGCGACACCGACTCGATGTCGACCAACGCGCGGGTCAGGGTCACCGGATCGGCCAGGACCTCGGGGGTCAGCGGGTTCACCATGGCTGGCACGGTACCGTCTCGGCAGGGTCGACTCGTCCGCTGATCACCCGGATCGCCCGGACGTCGGCCCGGTGGTGACTCGTACCCCGATCGGAAGGCGACAGTTCGGTGACGGTTTCGACGCAGCCCGCCTGGGGCATCGGCCTGGCCACCTGCACGGAGCAGGGGCAGGTGCTGGACACCTGGTATCCGGTCGGCCAGCTGGGGCTCGGCGAGCGTCCGCCAGCCGCGAACGGCAGCACACCGGCCGGGCTGCCCGGCGCTGTGGTCGGCCCCCGGGCACTGCCCGGACTGCGTACCGAGATCGTGGTCGTCGAGATCGGTTCGTTGGCCGACCCGATCGCCGACGCCGCCGACGCGTACCTGCGGCTGCACCTGCTCTCCCACCGGCTGGTCCGGCCGAACGAGCTCAATCTGGACGGCATCTTCGGCCGGCTGGCCAACGTCGCCTGGACCTCCGCCGGTCCGTGCCCGCCGGACCGGGTCGACGAGCTGCGGCTGATCGAGCGGGCCGCCGGGCGGCACCTGGCGGTGTACGGGGTGGACAAGTTCCCCCGGATGACCGACTACGTGGTGCCGTCCGGGGTGCGGATCGCCGACGCCGACCGGGTACGGCTCGGCGCCCACCTGGCGTCCGGGACGACCGTCATGCACGAAGGCTTCTGCAACTTCAACGCCGGCACGCTCGGCACCTCGATGGTCGAGGGGCGGATCGTCGCCGGCGTGGTGGTCGGCGACGGCTCCGACGTCGGCGCCGGCGCGTCGATCATGGGCACCCTCTCCGGTGGCGGCACCGAAAAGGTACGTATCGGCGAGCGCAGTCTGCTCGGCGCGAACGCCGGCATCGGCATCTCGCTGGGCGACGACTGCGTGGTGGAGGCCGGCTGCTACATCACCGCCGGCTCCAAGGTGACCCTGCCGGACGGTCGGGTGGTCAAGGCCCGCGAGTTGTCCGGCGTCGACGGGCTGCTGTTCTGGCGCAACTCGGTCACCGGCGCGCTGGAGGCCCGGCCGCGTACCGGTGCCGGCATCCAGCTCAACGAGGCACTGCACGCCAACAGCTGACCGCGGACCGGCCGGTGCGGTGAGCCGGTGGCGGCTCCGCCGAGGTCGGCCGGTGCCCCACCCGCCCCGTGGCGACGGGCAGGGCACCGGCCGGCGCGGGTCAGCGCCGCGCGATCCGGTACGCCTGGACGATCGTCTGCCGTGCCGTGTTGCCGGCCCGGTCGGTGACCGACGCCCGCAGTGACACGTAGCCGTCCCGGTCCGGATGGTGGACCGTGGCGGTCCAGCCGGCCTTGGCGGACCGTACGTCGACCGGCTGCCAGGTCCGCCCGCCGTCGTAGGACGCCTCGACGGTCGGCCGACGGATCCCGATCCCGACCACTCCGGGCTGGTGGGCGACGGTGAACGGGATCTCCATCGCCCGCCCGGCGACGGCGGTGTTGCCGGCGTCCACCGACGGGGTGAACCGCACCGCCATCACCGGCAGCGCCGCCACCTGGTCACGGGTCACCGGACCGGACGGGAAGGTCCACGCCCCGCTGACCGACGTGGAGAAGTCCCCGACGTCGTGCGTCGCCGACACCTCCAACCGGTAGTCGGCCTGGGCCCGCGGTACCGGGAACCAGCCGTAGCCCGGCTCCGGGCTCTCCCCGATCAGCTTGCCGCTGCGGTACAGCGCGGTCCGCGCGGTCTCCGTCACCACCCCGCCGGGGTGGCCCTGCGCGTCGCCGAACATCGGCACCTGGACTTCGACGACGTTGCCCCGCCGGCTGACCCAGGCACCGTCACCCGCGACGGCCGGGAACACCGGCCCGTACGGTGCCAGGTTCCAGGTGTCCAGGGTGCGTTTGCCAGGCTGGTGGCGGCTCGGCGGCGAGACCAGCACGGCGGTGTACTCCGGCCAGAGCTGACCGTCCACCGTCCGGCCGAACTCCAGGGAACTCTCCCAGGTCGACGTGCTCGACACGCTGTAGTGCTCCACCCGCACGCTGGGCAGCTCGACCGGGGTCACCAGCGCCCATCCCCCGATGTCCCGCTCGCCGTGGCCGGGGAAGACCAGCCGGTCGGTGCGGTCGCCGTGGCTGACCCCACGGAACCGGTGCCGGACGGTGGCCAGGTCCCGGGGACGGTAGTGCCGGGTGAACCCGGTGGGCAGCCGGTCGACGAAGAGCTCGCTCAACCCGTAGAAGTACGGGCTGGCGGTGAACCCGTCCGCGCCGTCCGGTCGCAGCCACTGGCTGGCGATGCTGGCGGTGAACTCGCCCGTGCCCGACGGACCGCCCTCATGGGCGGCGGAGAGCCCGTCGAACGTGTCGGCCAGCACCCCGATCCCGGCACCGGTGTCCGGGGTGCGGTACTGGAAGCTGACGTCGACCAGCGCCGGACGGGCGGTCGACTCGGGCACGGTCATCCGGACCGGCCGGGCGGTACGGGCGTCGAACAGTACGGTGCGGTCACCGTCCAGCCGCAGGTTCGACCGGACCAGGACGGCGAGCTCGTACTCCTGTTCGCCAGTCTGGCGTTGGATCACGCTGGACAGTCCGTACCGGCCGGCGGGCAGCCGGGTGGCGACCCGGCCGGAGCCGTCCGAGGTCCACGGCATCGCGTCCACCGGCTGGTCCAGGCCGACCGCGACGGTCCAGTAGTCGTCGGTCGCCACGCCGGCCTGGTCGACGTGGACGAAGGTCAGGTCGTAGCTCTCCACCTCGCGGTGGACGCCGAACGGGGTGACGACGCGCTGGCCGGCGCCGGTGGCGACCAGATGGCCGGAGTAGTAGCCGTCCGGGCCACCGACGCTGGTGTCCGCGGTCAGGGTGACAGCGGCGGTGCCGCCGGCCGGTACGGTCAGCGTGTCGGCACCGGCCCGGAACATCGCCGTCGGCGCGCTGCGGCCGGTCGGGCCGACGGCTTCGACGGTGAGGGTCAGGGTCTGCGGCTTGCTGCCGGTGTTGCGGTAGGTGACCTTCTCGACGATCGCCGGGTCGTCGTGGTGCGGCCAGTCGGCGCGGCCGAACGACACGCTGGCCGGTCGGCTGATCAGCTCCTGGGTCACGGCGCGGGCGACGTCCACCCGGCCGGCACCCTGCGGGTACGCGCCGGTGCCGGAGCGTGGTGCGGCCGACGCCATCAGGCCGGCCTTCAACCGCACGGCGGTCCAGTTCGGCCGGCGCTGGGCGAGCAGCGCGGCCGCTCCGGCCACGTGCGGCGCGGCCATCGAGGTGCCGGAGGCGGCGACGTAGTGCTCGTCGACCGGATCGGCGAGGGTGGTGCCGGCGGCGCGGGCCGCGACGATCCCGACGCCCGGGGCGGTGATGTCCGGCTTGACCGCGTCGTCACCGGTGCGTGGTCCCCGGCTGGAGAAGTCGGCGAGCGTGTCGTCGCGGTCCACCGCGCCCACGGTCAGCGCCGCGTCGGCGCTGCCCGGCGAGCCGACGGTGCGGTCCGCGCCGGAGTTTCCGGCTGAGATCACGAAGAGCGCGCCGGTCTGCGCGGTGAGCGTGTCAACCGCCTTCTCCAGCGGATCGGTCTGCGGGGTGTCCGGGCCACCGAGGCTGAGGTTGACGACGGTGGCCCGCTGGTCGGTCGCGGCCCACTGCATGCCGGCCAGGATCGCCGACTCGGTGCACCAGGACGACTCGCACACCTTGCCGGAGATCAGGGTGGCGTCGGGGGCCACACCACGGTTCGCCCCGCCGGAGGCGGCACCGCTGCCGGCGATGATCGAGGCGACGTGGGTGCCGTGGCCGACCCGGTCGGCCGGGTCCGGGTCGTCGGTGAAGTTCTCCGACCGGGCCACCTTGCCGGTCAGGTCGGGGTGGTCTGCGTCGACCCCGCTGTCCAGCACCGCGACGATCACCCCGGCCCCGGTGAATCCGGCGTCGTGGGCGGCCGGCGCGCCGATCTGCCCGACGCTGCGGTCGAGCAGTAACCGTCGTCTGCCGTCCAGCCAGACCCGGGCCAGGCCGGAGGCGGTGGCCAGGGCCCCGGCGCGGCCGGTGGCCCCGCCGGACGCGGCCGGGTCGGTGCCGGTGGCCCCGCCGGGCGCGGCCGGGTCGGTGCCGGTGACCGCCGCCCAGAAGTCGGTCGCCGCGTGCTTGTCGGCGGTCAGCGCGGCACCACCGATCGCCGGCAGGTCCCGGGTGATCCGCGCGCCGGCAAGGCCACCGGCGTCCCGGCGGGCGGCGTCGGCCGGGGCGGCGTACTCGACGAGCAGCGGCAGCCGAGCGGTGGCGGCGTCGTGGTAACCGTACGAGATCAGGTCGGTGACGTTGAACAGTCGCCGGTCCAGCACGCCGGTGCGGATCAGCGGCTGCGCGTCGGCTGGTACGACGTACCGGCCGTCGGAGCTCTGGTAGGTGTGGAACCGCAGGTGGTTGCGGCCTGGGGCGGGTTGGACGGCGGTGCCGGCGCTGGTGACGACGACCCGGTCCCCGGTGACCAGGGTGACCACGGTCGCGGGGTCGGTACGGACCCGGCTGACCGGGTCGTCGGGGGTCGGTGCCGGGCGGGCGGCGGCCGGTCCCGGCCGTCCGACACCGATCAGCGTCGCGGCCAGTACGGCGACGAGAGCGGCGGCTTGGACTCTCCTGGATGGATTGGACATCGTGAACCTCCCCGGTAGACGCCGCAGCGGCGTCAGGGTCGTGATTCCGAAGCCCCAGGATTGCATACCTGGTATGCATCGACCCGGCCCGAAACTCGGGGCAATATGGACACGATTGCACTCTAAGTCGCCACACGACTACTTATAGATCATCTATGGGTGGGTCAACCCGACCGGCCGGCCACCGGCCAGCCAGGCCGCCGCGTCCGCCTCGGCGAGCGGCCGGGAAAACAGATAACCCTGCCCGAAGCCACAGCCCAGATCACCGAGCAGGTTCCGGTCGGCGACCGTCTCGATGCCCTCCGCCACCACCTGCAGCCCGAGCGAGTGCGCCAACCGGATGATCCCGTCCACCAACGACCGCTGCCGTTGCGAGAAGGCCATCTCCGCGGTGAACGAACGGTCGATCTTGAGTACGTCGATAGGCAGCTGACGCAGGTAGCTGAGCGAGGAGAACCCCGTACCGAAGTCGTCGATGGCCAGCCGGACACCGAGCTCGCGCAGCTGTGCCAGGTCCGACCAGACCTGGTCGTCGTTCTGCAGCAGCAGACTCTCGGTCAGCTCCAGCATCACCGAGTCCGCCGGCAACCCGGCGGCGATCAACTCGCGACGGACCTTGCCGGTGAAGCCGGCCACCCGGAACTGCCGGGCAGAGACGTTGATGCTGACATACGGAGCCTCACCCACCGGCAGAGCGGCCCGCCACTGGGTGACAGCGGCGAGCGCCCGGCCCAGCACCCAGTCGCCGATCGGCTCGATCAGCCCGGTCTCCTCGGCCACGTCGATGAACTGGTCCGGCCGCAGCAGCCCCAGGCTCGGGTGCCGCCACCGCAGCAACGCCTCCAGCCCGACGGCGTTGCCGCTGGCCAGCTCGACGACCGGCTGGTACACGACGGCGAAGTCGGACTCCGGCGCCGACCGTTCCAACGCGGTACGCAGCTCCATCCGCCGGATCAGGCTCACGTGCAACGCCGGCTGGTACCGCCGCCAGCGTCCCTTGCCCGCACCCTTGGCGACGTAGAGGGCGAGATCCGCGTGCCGCAGCAGCTCGTCGGTGCCCTCGGCGTCCGAGGTGGCGGCGACCCCGACGCTGACCGCGCCACCGACCATCCGGCCGGCGAGCCGGAACGGCTCGGTGAAGGCCGCCACCACCCGCTGCGCCGTCTGCTCCACCTCGGCCGGGTCGGTCGCGTCGTCGACCAGCGCGGCGAACTCGTCACCGCCGAGCCGGGCGGCCGCGTCGGCCGATCCCAGCGTGGCCGCCAACCGGTTCGCCACCGCGACCAGCAACTCGTCGCCGGCCTGATGGCCCATCGTGTCGTTGACCACCTTGAAGTCGTCAAGATCGATGAACAGTACGCCGACCGCGTGCCCGCCGCGCTGGGCGCGGGCCACTGCCTGCTGCACCCGGTCGTGGAACAGCACCCGGTTCGCCAGACCGGTCAACGAGTCGTGGAACGCCCGGTGAGTCAACTCCTGCTCCAGCCGACGTCGCTCGGTGACGTCCCGCAGGGTGAGCACCAGACCGCGTACCGCCCGGTCCGACCGCAGGTCACGGCAGCTCACCTCGACCTGCACGGTGCTACCGTCGGCGTGCCGCAGCCGCCAGTCCGGCCAGTCGTGCGGCTCACCGGAGGAGCGGACCAGGGCCAGCCCTTCGAGCACCCGCCCGTGGTCCGGCGGATCGACCAGGTCGGTCAGCGGGCCGCCGTCCGGTGCCGGCCGACCGAGCACCGTCTGCACCGCCGGGCTGGCGTACCGGACCGCGTCGCAGTCGTCGACGATCAGAATGATGTCCACGCTGTTCTGCACCAGGGCCCGGAAGTACACCTCCGCGTCCCGCCGGTTGATCTCGTCACCCAGCCGGATCCGTTCCAATGCCATCGTGGCGTGACTGGCCAGCACCTCGATGGCGTCGCGCAACGCGTTGAGGACGCTGGTCTCGGCTGAGACCAGCAGCACCCCGGCTCGCGGACCGGTCACGTCGGGCCGCGGCTGTGCCGGCACCGGACCGGGTGGCCGCTGCTCCGGCAGCACCAACGGGCAGAGCAACGCGAACGGAAACGACCCGAGCTGGTGGGCCAGCATCGGGGTCAGGGTCGGCCGACGCAGCAGCCGGGTACGCCGTACCGCGGCGGTCGACGGCAGCAACGTGCCGGTCGCCGTCGCCGGCACCGACGGACCCCAGACGCTGCTGGCCAGCGCCGGTACCCCGCCGGTGCGGTTGAGCACCAGCACCAGGCGGTGGTCGACGCCCTCCGGCACGATCCGGGCGAGCCCGGACCGCACCGCACGATCCACCTGCGCCGCGTCGGCCGCCGAGACCAGGGCGGCGCACGCGTCCCGCAGCCCCTGCTCCCGGCGGACCGTCTGACGGTGTGCCGCGAGCACGTCACCGAACCGGCTGAGCACCAACGCGAAGACCACCGCCGAGGTGATGGCCAGCATCGCCCCGTCGCGGATCCGCCCGGTCATCGCCTCGATCAGCAGAATCGACGGCGAGATCATGGTTGCCAGGACCAGCAGCACCGCCCACGGCCGGCTGATCTTGCCCGGCTCGATCTCCGCCGGCTCGGACAGCTGCGCCATCGACGGATGCAGCCCGGCCGCTCCCCAGGTCAGGTACGTCAGCAGCCAGCCGAGCTCGATCGGCCCGCCGGGCTGCCACTGCTCACCGAGCGTCGTCAGTCCGTACAGGATGTCGCCGGTGAGCATGCCGGCGCCCCCGACGAGCAGCAACACCAGGGCCGGGGTCCGTGGATTCGTCGCCAGCAGGCGAATCATCACGGCCAGAATCAACAGATCACCGAGGGCGTACGCGGCGAGGATCGATCGTTCGAACGGATCCATCCCGGGAGCGGTGATGTACGGACCGATGATGAAGATCCAGGCCAGAAGCGCGGCGGTGCACAGAAATGTGAGGACGTCGAGCAGCCGCGACCGGTCGCCAAGCATCTGGTTGCCCCGGGTCAGCATGAACAGGCCGACGGCGGTGAGGGCGAATACCGTCAGATAGCACAGCTCGGTGACGATTGAGCCGGGAAGAATCGCGTATGTCGTGTCGCCGGCGGCGAGCATCACCACTGCGGCGGCGAGACTCCACCACGCAGCGGCCCGTTTCGGCCGGTAGCGGCGGATACCGAAGAAGATTCCACCGGCGCTCATCAGACCGAGCGCCGGCCACAGCACCGGATGCCAGCCGGGGGCGAGGAGGATCCCGGCGGACAGCAGGATCATCACCGTGGCATATCCACTGGTGAGCTTCCGGACCGACACGGGCCTCCCCTCAGGCCGGACGTCAACGCGTGGCGACGCCTACAACTGACCCGTCGACGCCCGAGCGATCCATTCACCGCCGGGCAACACATCCACCGCTCGGTTTACCAGTCCGACAACGCGTTGGCCATACTTCTGCCGGGCAATGGTCGGCAACGATGAGACGTCGATCCGGATCGGGCAGTTCGCCGGTCACGTTGGACGCAGTACCGCCGGAGCAGAGATGGTGAATCGGGCCTCCACGACCGCCTGCACCGTCTGCACCTGCGGGTCGAGGTCGAGCTGCGGCGCGGAATCCGCCATCTCGGTCGCGGCGAACGCCCGGGGGGCACCGCGCAACGTCACCGGCTGCGGCGCGGACATCCCGTGGTCGGCCAATTCCACCAGGCCGGTCACCTCCGCCCCGAGCGCGTCGGCGTAGTCGCGTGCCCGGGTGATCGCTTCGGCGATCGCCGCCCGACGGGCCTGGCCCAGCTCGGGGCTGGTCGGCCGCAGCGACCACCACGGCCCGCTGACCTGGACCTGGTCCTGACCGGCCAGCCGCATCATCAGCTCACCGAGCACAGTGAAGTCGACAACCGTGACGGTGGTGGTGACGCTGGCGTGGTAGGCGACGACCCGTTCCCCGGAGCGTCGCCACTCAGGCCGCACCAGCAGCGCGCCGGACTCCCGGCGCTCGATCGCCGGCCCGTACCCGTCGATCAAGGTACGGACCGCGTCGCCCCGCTCGGCGAGCCGGGCGAGGGTGCCGGAGCGGTCCTTGCCCCGGGCGACGGCGGTCACCCCGAACCGGGCCAACTCGGGTGGGACCTCCCGGGTCACCTCACCGCGCACCGCCACCACCGGAGCATCCATCCGGCCAGCCTAGCCGAGCCGGGCGACCGCCGCCGCCACCCGCTCGTCGGTGGCGGTCAATGCCACCCGCACATGGCGCTGCCCGGCCGGGCCGTAGAAGGCACCCGGCGCGACCAGGATGCCGCGGGCGGCGAGCCAGTCGGCGGTCGACCAGCTGTCCTCGTCCCGGCTGGCCCACAGGTAGAGACCAGCGGTCGAGTGGGAGATGGTGAAGCCGGCCGCGGTGAGCGCCCCCCGGAGCCGGTCCCGGCGGGCCGCGTACCGCCGACGCTGGTCGGCCACGTGCCGCTCGTCGGTGAGCGCGGCGACCATCGCCGCCTGCACCGGAGCCGGCACGATCATGCCAGCGTGCTTGCGCACCGCGAGCAGGTCGTCGATGAGCCGCGGCTCACCGGCGACGAACCCGGCCCGGTAGCCGGCCAGGTTGCTCCGCTTGGACAACGAGTGCACGGCGAGCAGACCGGTCGGATCACCGCCGCAGACGTCGTCGCTGAGCACCGAGACCGGCTGCGCCTCGAAGCCGAGGGTCTGGTAGCACTCGTCGCTGGCCACCACCGCCCCGCGCTCGCGCGCCCAGTCGACGACCTTGCGCAGATGCCCACTGGGCAGCACCTGGCCGGTCGGGTTGCCCGGCGAGTTGACCCAGACCAGCCGGACCCGGCTGGCCGGCCCGAGCGCGGTCAGCGAGTCGGTCCGTACCACCTCGGCCCCGGCGAGCCGGGCGCCCACCTCGTAGGTCGGGTAGCAGACGGACGGCACCACCACCACGTCACCGGGACCGACCCCGAGCAGGGTGGGCAGCCAGGCGACCAGTTCCTTGGAACCGACCGTCGGGAGCACACCGATCCGGCCGCCGACGGCACCGCACTCGCGCACGCACCAGTCCCGGATGGCCTCGCGCAGTCGCGGGCTGCCGGCCGTCATCGGATAACCCGGGGTGTCCGTGGTGGCAGCCAGCGCCTGCTGGACCACGGCCGGCACCGGGTCGACCGGTGTACCGACCGAGAGGTCCACGATGCCGTCGGGGTGCCGGGCGGCACGCTCCTTGACCGGGGCCAGCCGATCCCACGGAAAGTCCGGCAGGCCGGCGGCCGGTGACCCGCCGCCGGTCGGCGCGGACCGCCCGGCGGCCAAGCCCGCCCGCGCCCCGGTCAGTGCGCGTCCCCGCGCGCCGGCTGGGCCGCGACGAACGGGGTGTCCTTCTCGATCTTGCCGACCTTGGAGGCACCGCCCGGCGAGCCGAGATCCTCGAAGAACTCGTAGTTCGCGGTGGTGTACTCCTTCCACTGCTCCGGCACGTCGTCCTCGTAGAAGATCGCCTCCACCGGGCAGACCGGCTCACATGCACCGCAGTCGACACACTCATCGGGGTGGATGTACAGCATCCGATTGCCCTCGTAGATGCAGTCGACCGGGCATTCCTCGATGCACGCCTTGTCGAGCACATCGACGCACGGCTCGGCGATGATGTAGGTCACTGGCCTTCCTTCCCGCACGACATGCCGCGATCGCCCGCGGCACTGACGAGCCTAGTATCTCGCCGGGGAGGGGGTCGATCGTGCTCCGGCCACAAGATGTGGGACACCGCGTGGTAGTCCGAAAAATTATAGGTGTTGGCGGAGATCGTCCGCTCTATACCGACCTACTCGGCCTGCTGGCCGAGCTGACCGAGACCGAACTCACGGTGCTGACCCGCAACGGGCCACGCCGGGTCGCCCTCGCCGACGTGCACCGCAGCAAGCTGGTGCCGCCGACCGCAAATCCGGCGGCCCGGCGCGCGGCGGACCGCGAATCCGCCGCCGTCGCCGAGCTGGAACGGGCCGCGAACCAGACCTGGGCGGCGCCGGTGCAGCAGCGGCTCGGCGACTGGCTGCTGCGCGCCGCCGACGGCTGGACCGGCCGGGCGAACTCGGCGCTGCCGCTCGGCGACCCCGGCTGCCCGCTGCCGGCGGCGGTGGACGCGGTCACCGCCTGGTACGCCGAGCGTGGCCTGCCGGCACAGGTCAACGTGCCGCTGCCGGCCGCCGCCGAGGTCGCTGGCGAACTCGCCCGCCGAGGTTGGCGCAGCGGACCGTTGGTGCTGGTGCAGACCGTGCCGCTGGCCGACCTGCTGGCCCGGACCGCCGGGCCGGGCGAGGACCCGGCGGGCGGTTCACCCGACGGTTCACCCGGCGGCGCAGGCGGTTCACCCGACGGCGGGCCGACGGTACGGCTGGACCACGCGCCGTCGCCGGAGTGGCTCGCCCTGGTAGCGGCCCGCAAATCGGCCGGCGACCCGCTGCCGGCCGCCGCCCACCGGCTGCTCACCGACGCACCACAGGTGCGCTTCGCCCACCTGTACGCCGACGGCCAGCTCGTCGCCATCGCCCGGGGCGCTGTCGACGCCGACCACCGGTGGTGTCAGATCGCGCTGCTGGAGGTGCAGCCGGCGGCCCGGCGGCGGGGGCACGCCACCCGGGTGCTGCGGGCCGTCGGCCGGTGGGCCGCCGACGAACTGGCCGCGCCGACCGCGTTCCTCCAGGTCGAACAGCACAACCCGGCGACCGCCCTGTACGCCCGGCTCGGCTTCACCACCCACCACGTCTATCTGCCATGGCAGCCGGCGGTCAGCGACGAACCACCCGACGGGGCTTGTTGAGCTTGGTCTCGGCGTACCGTTCCAGCGACTTGGACCGGTGGTCCCAGCCGAGCGTGATCAGCACCAGATAGCCGAGCAGCACCCCGCCGATGGAGAAGCCGCCGTACAGCCACACCTGGGAAAAGAACGCGCCCGCCCCGGCCGAGAACGGATGGTCGCCGTTGATGAACGGCCCGACGAAAACGGTGAGCACCAACGCCGCCAGGATCGCCGCCGCGACGTCACCGCTCCACCGCTCGACCGGCCGGTCCCGGCCCCAGACGAAGGCCACCGAGCCGAGCACGACGCCGATCACCACGAACATCGCCAACGAGAGCCGGTCCTGCATCTGCGGGTCGGCGTCGAACCAGAAGCGGACCACCAACCGGGCCACCACATTGGCCGCGAACAGCACCCCGGCGAGTACGCCGACCGGCAGCCAGCGCTGCCTCATCTCCACCTCCCGCACCTAGACCCGCACCGCGTCCACAGCACGCCGGACCGCACAGGTGTCCTCCGGAACAGACCAGAATTTTCGTACCGAAGATTGTAGGAGCCGGCAGCCGGCCGCGTCAGCCTCCGTCGCTGCGGCGGGCCGGCTGGGCCGGCTGGGCCGGCTGGGCCAGGATCATCCGGAACGCGAGTACGGCGAAGGCGATCGCCCCGGTGAAGATCACCGCGAAGCCCACCCAGTTGTCGCCGGCCAGCAGAATGTCCCCCTCGGTGGTGCCGCCAGCGGCCAGCACCATCACCGCGAACCAGGCCGCCGCCGGCAACGTCATCGCCCACCGGGCACCCACCGCGCGGATCGCGAACCAGCTCACCAGCACGTTGCCGGCGATCGCCAGCAGCACCGACGCTCCGACCAGGTGCCCGCCGACCCGTACCGTGGCCAGCAGCAGCTCCAGGACCGCGGACAGCACCGCCGCGACCACCGCGACCACCCCGCCGACCGTCCGTAGCCCCAGGTCCACCAGCTCACGCAGGCGGGTGGGGGCCGGAGCCGTCGCCACCGGCGGCGACGGCTCCACCGCCGACACCTGGCCGGAGACACCGGGCGAGGTCACGGCAGCGGCACCTCGGCGGCCGGCAGCCCGGCGAACAGGTCGGTCTCCCAGCCGTACGGGCCGTCGCCCGGACCCTGCCGGCCGGCGCCGAGGACGAAGTACTCGTAGCCCATGAACTCGCCGCCGACGTTGCCGGCCAGCGCGTAGAGCCACGAATCGGCCGGGATCTGGCTGGCATGCGCCCGCATGGCGGCCTGCTTCGCCTGGTAGTGGGCGGTGCCGTCGATCCGCGCCGCGATCTGCGGATCGGGGGTGCCGAACGGCAAATCGTCGACGTGTTCGACGCCGGCGAACGGGTTGTTCGACGCGCCCCGGAACGCGTCGATGCCGGCGGCGAGCACGCTCTTCGGCATCGCGGTGAAGTAGATCTTGTCGGGGGCGACACCCTCGGTGGCGGCCAGTTCGGCGGCGCGCATCGTCACCCGGTGGGCCTGGATGTGGTCGGGGTGACCGTAGAAGCCGTTGTCGTCGTAGGTGACCACCACCTGCGGCCGGGTCTCCCGCAGCACCTCGAGCAGCAACCCGGCGGCCTCGTCAAGGTCGGCCTGCCAGAACGCCCGTGGGTGGTCGTTGGTCGGCAGGCCCATCATCCCGGAATCCCGGTACCGGCCGGCACCGCCGAGGAACCGGTGATCGGTCACTCCGAGCGCCGCGCAGGCGGCGTCGAGCTCGGCGATCCGGTACCCGCCGAGCTGGTCGGCCTGATCGGGGGCCAGCCCGGCGAGGCGCGGCAGGTGGATCTCGCCTTCCTCGCCGAGGGTGCAGGTGACCAGGGTGACCTGCGCTCCGGCGGCGGCGTACCGGGCCATCAGGGCGCCGGTGCCGATCGTCTCGTCGTCCGGATGGGCATGAACCAGGAGAAGCCGTCGCGCGGCGGCGGGGTCGGTCACTCCGGCAACTTTACGCCGGATGGGCACCGGAGTGGATTACTGGTCTCATCGCTGATCAGCCGGTTCTACGATCCGAGAGTGGAATCTCCGGAACCTGCCGCCCGTACCCGTGGACCCGTCCGGGGCGCCCCGCACGCGGTGACCGTGGGCGCCGACGGCGCCCGCGTGGTGTTCCTGCGCTCCACCGGCCCGCACGACCCGGCCGCTGGTCTCTGGTCGTTCGAGGTCGACAGCGGCGAACACCGCCGGATCGCCGACCCGACGGTCCTGCTCGGCACCGGGAACACCGCCGGTGCCGGGAACACCGCCGGTGCGGGAATCACCCGGTACGCCACCGACCCGGCCGCCCGGGTCGCCGTGTTCGTCCTGGCCGGCCGGCTGTTCCGGGCCGACCTGGTGACCGGCGACGTGATCGAGGTACCGGTGGTCGGCTCGGTCACCGACGCCCGGCCGGACCCGACCGGCAGCCGGATCGCGTACGTGTCGGACAGCGACGCGGATCCGGTCGGGCCGGCCGGCGCGACCGGCGGATCCGGCCGCGATGGAACGGCCCACGACGGATTCAGCGGCAACGGGCCGGGCGGCGGCCCGGACCGCGACGGATCCGGCAAGCTCCGGGTCGTCCACCCGGACGGCCGCGACGTGCTGCTCGCCGGCGAGGACGGCGACATCACCTGGGCGCTGCCCGACCCGGCGGCGGCCGACTTCGGCCGGGACCGTGGCTACTGGTGGTCACCGGACGGCCAGAGCATCCTCGCCGCCCGGACCGACCAGTCCCGGCTGCCCCGCTGGCAGTACGCCGACCCGGCGCGGCCGCAGCTGCCGGCCCGCAGCCGGCCGTACCCGATGTGCGGTGGCCCGAACGCCGAGGTGACCCTGCACCTGCTCGACCTCGACGGCGGCTGGGTCGACGTGCACTGGGACCGGGAGACCTACCCGTACCTGGTGTCGGTCGACTGGTCCGACGGCGGTCCGCTGATCACCGTGCTGCGCCGGTTGCAGCAGCACGGTCTGGTGCTGTCCATCGACCCACGCACCGGGGAGACCCAGGTGCACGCCGAGCTCGCCGACCCCCGGTGGGTGGAGCCGATCCCCGGCACCCCCTGCCACCTGTCCGACGGCCGGGTGCTGGTCGGCGGGGAACTCGCCCACGACGGGTACGACGCCCGCTGCCTGTTCGCCGACGGCACCCTGCTCACCCCGGCGGCGCTGTACGTACGCCGGGTGGTCGGCCGGCTGCCCGGCCGGCACACCAGCCCGGACCTGCTGATCGAGGCGAGTGACGGGGAACCCAGCGAACAGCACCTCTACCGGGTCCGCACCGCGGCATCCTCGGGTGGTCTGGACGCGGTCCGGCTCACCAGCAGCCCCGGCTGGCACGTCGCCGCGGTCGGCGGTGCCGTACTGGCCGTCGGTTCGGCCACCCTGGACCAGCCCGGGGTGCGTTGGACGATCTGCCGGGACGACACCGAACTCGGCGTGCTGCGGAGCCTGGCGGCCACCCCGGCGGTGACGCCCCGGCCCACGCTGCAACGGGTCACCGACCGCCGGCTGCCGTCCGGTGTGCTGTACCCGCAGTCGCATGTCGCCGGCCGGCGGCTACCGGTGCTGCTGGAGGTGCACGGCGGACCGGGCCACCAGCAGGTCCGGGCCGAACGGGCGGGCTGGCTGGCCCGGCAGTGGTGGGCCGACGCCGGCTTCGCCGTGGTGATTGTCGACAACCGGGGTACGCCGGGTGTCGCGCCGAGTTTCGAGAAGGTGGTGCACCGACGGCTGGCCGACGTGCTGCTCGCCGACCAGGTGGACGCGCTGACCGCGATCGCGGAAAAACATCCCGACCTCGACCTGGACCGGGTGGCGGTGCGGGGCACCGGGTTCGGCGGCTGGCTGGCCGGGCTGGCCGCGCTGCGCCGCCCGGACGTGTTCCGGGCCGCCGTGGCGCGCGACCCGGTCACCGACTGGGCGCTGCTGCGCAGCGGGTACGCCGAACGGTTCCTCGGCCTGCCCGAGGAGGGCGGCGAGATCTACCCGCACCACAGCCTGGTGGAGGTCGCCGCCGAGCCGGTGACCGGCAGCGACCAGCTCCGCCCGCTGCTGCTGGTGCACGGGCTGGCCGACGACGCCGTGCCGGTGGCGCACACCCTGCGGTTGTCCGCCGCGCTGCTGGCCGCCGGCCGACCGCATGCGGTGCTGCCGTTGGCCGCCGGCACCGACCCGGACGCGGCCACCGTGCTGCGCGCCGAACTCGGGTTCATCCGGCAGGCGTTGGGACCGCTCGGCTGAGCGGTCGTCAGCGGGCGTCGGGATCGCTCGGCCGAGCCGATGTCGCATAAGGTCACAGGGTGACCCAGTTCGAGGTGGCGACGGCCGCCGTGCAGGCGGCACTCGACGCCGGCGCCCGGTACGCCGACGCGCGGGTGATGCACCGCCGTTACGAGTCGATGACCGCGCGCAACGGCGAGATCGAGGCGCTGGTCCAGCACAGCGACGCCGGTCTCGGCGTCCGCGCACTGGTCGGTTCCAGTTGGGGCTTCTACGCCGTACCGGATCCGTCGCCGGCGGCGGCGCGGGCCGCCGGTGGTCGGGCGGCGAAGATCGCCGCGGCCAGCGCCCAGGTGCCCGGGCCGCCGATCGACCTGGTGCCGGCCGGGGCCGGCACCGCGAGCTGGTCCAGCCCGTGCCGGATCGACCCGCTGTCGGTGCCGCTGCCGGACAAGGGCGATCTGCTGGTGTCGGCCACCCGCACGATGCTCGACCACGGCGCCGACCTGGCCGAAGGGCTGTACCAGATCTGGGACACCGAGAAGTGGTTCGTCTCCAGCGAGGGGCACCGGATCGACCAGCGGATCCGCGAGTGCGGTGCGGGGCTGTCCGCGACGGTGATCGGTGACGGGGAGACCCAGCGCCGCTCCTATCCGAGCCACCGCGGCCAGTACGGCACCAGCGGCTGGGAACTGGTCGACAGCCTGGACCTGCCGGCGCACGCCGCCCGGATCGCCGAGGAGGCACGGGCGTTGCTCACCGCGCCGGCCTGCCCGGCCGGGGAGACCACGCTGATCCTCGGCGGGGAGCAGATGGCGTTGCAGATCCACGAGTCGGTCGGGCACGCCATCGAACTGGACCGGATCCTCGGCTGGGAGGCCGCCTTCGCCGGCACGTCCTGGCTGGACCTGGCCCAACTCGGCAGCCTGCGGTACGGATCCGAGCTGATGAACGTGACGATCGACCCGACCATCCCGGGCGCGCTGGGCAGTTTCGGGTTCGACGACGAGGGCAGCCCGGCGGTCAAGCGGGACGCGGTCCGGCAGGGCCGGTGGGTCGGCGTACTGGCCGGTCGGGACTCGGCCGCCGTCGCCGGCCTGGACCACGGCGGCAGCGTGCGGGCGGACGGCTGGTCGCGGCTGCCGATGGTCCGGATGACCAACGTCGGTCTGGAGCCGGGGCCGCACACGTTGGACGAGATGATCGCGGCGACCGACCACGGGGTACTGATGGACATCAACCGGTCCTGGTCGATCGACGACAAGCGGCTCAACTTCCAGTTCGGGTGTGAGATCGGCTGGGAGATCCGCAACGGCAAGTTGGGGCGGATGCTGCGCAACCCGACGTACACCGGGATCGGCCCGGTGTTCTGGCGGTCGATGGACATGCTGTCGTCGGAGAGCGTCGCCTGGGGGACGCCGAACTGCGGCAAGGGCCAGCCCGGCCAGGTCGGGCACACCGGGCACCCGGCGGCGCCGGCCCGGTTCACCAACGTCCGGGTGGGGGTACGCGGGTGAGTCTGGACGCGGGGCTGACCGGCGCGGCGACGTCGCCCGCCGAAACCGACCTGGCCCTCCGGGTGGTGGAACTGGTCCGGCGGGCCGCCGGACCGGACGCGCAGGCCGAGGCGTACGTCAGCCATCGGGCGCTGGCACTGACCCGGTTCGCCAACTCGTTCATCCACCAGAACGTCGCCGAGGCGGTCACCACGGTGTGGCTGCGGTTGCACGTCGACGGCCGGACCGCGATCGGTTCGACCACGCTGACCGGCCCGGACGGGTTGGCCGACCTGGTCGAGCGCACTTTGGCGGCAGCCCGGCTCTGCCCGCCGGATCCGGCCTGGCCAGGGCTGGCCGGGCCGGCGCCGCTACACGCGGCCGGTTCGTGGGACGAGGCGACCGCGCAGGCCGGTCCGGCGGAGCGGGCGGCCCGGGTGCGGGACTTCGTCGCGGCCGCAGGTGGTCTGGAATGCGCCGGATTCTGCCGAACCGTGCACCGGTCGACGGGGTTCGCCAACAGCGCCGGGCAGACCGCCGGTGGCCGGTCGGCGGAGGCCGCGATGGACGGGATCGCCCGGACCGACGGCGCCGACGGGGTGGCCCGGCAGGCGGCCGACCGGCTGACCGAGATCGACGGCGCGGCGCTGGGTGCCCGAGCCGCGGTGAAGGCCCGGGCCGGCCGGCACCCGGTCGACCTGCCGCCGGGGCGCTACCCGGTGGTGCTCGAACCGACCGCGGTGCTGGATCTGTTGCAGATGCTGGCCCGGCACGGCTTCGCCGGCAAGGCGCACCACGAACGGCGGTCGTTCGTCCGGCTCGGCGAGGCCCAGTTCGACCCGGCCATCTCGCTGGTCGACGACCCGGCCACCGGCGGCGGGCTGCCGTTCGACGCCGAGGGCACCCCGACCGGCCGTACGGTGCTGGTGGACGCCGGCCGATCGACGGCGCTCACCCACGACCGACGGACCGCGGCGGCGGCCGGCACCGCTTCGACCGGACACGCGGCACCGGGCAGCGTCCCGTGGGGGCCGGTGGGTCAGCATCTGCGGCTGCTCCCGGCCGATGGCTGGCAGTCCGCCAGCGGCGACGGGCCGGCGGCCGGGGGCAGTGCGGCGCTGCTCGGCGGGGTGGAGCGTGGTCTGCTGGTCACCGACCTGTGGTACACCCGGATTCTCGATCCACGCAGCCTGGTGGTGACCGGCCTGACCCGTAACGGTGCGTGGCTGGTCGAGTCAGGCGAGATCGTGGCGGCGGTCCGCAGTCTGCGGTTCACCCAGTCGTATCCGCAGGCGCTCGCGCCCGGTGCGGTGCTGGGTCTGGGCTCTGAGTTGAGCCGGTTGCCGGACAGTTGGGACGACACCTCCTGGCACGCGCCGGCCCTGCACCTGGCGGACTGGCAGATCACCGGCGGCGCCGCCGGCTGACCTCGGCGAATTGCGAGATTGACGACGCTACGCGGATTGCTTAGGTTAGCCATACCTCACTTCTGGTGGGTCCGCGATGGGCGGTGCGGGCTGGTCGACCGCACCGCCCGTCACCCCTGACGACGCGTTCGCTGTCAATCTGTGACCGACGCCGCTCGGGATCCAGTGAGCTTCTGCACATCCACCCCCGTAGCGGCGGGCCGGGCTTTCGTAACCGACGCGATACCGGCGAGACTCCCTTGCGCATACGGCCGCCGGTACTGGGCGTAACGTGTGCACCGGACCAGCGCCCGCCGATGCGTGTGGTGCGGGTTCCGGAGCACGCGGTCGCACGGCAATCTGGGCTCTGCCCTGCTACGCCACAGACCGGCCGAAGATATCCGGGTCCACCCTTGCGCGGGTCGGGCCCCGTCAGGGAGACAGGATGACGACTACGGCAACGATGCCGGGGCAGGCGCGGGCGCGCGCCGCCATCGCGGCGAAGACGTTGCGCACCGACCGGTGGTGGCTACCCCCGCTGATCACCGTGATCGGACTCGGTGCCTGGGTCACCTACGCCACTGTCCGTGTTTTCATGCACGACTTCTACTGGGTCCAGGAGCACCACTACCTCACCCCGTTCTACTCACCGTGCGTCACCGAACGCTGCGTACCGGAGGCGGCGCACTTCGGGCGGTTCCTACCCGGCTGGTGGATCATCCCCGACGCGGCGATGACCCTGCCGTTCCTGCTGCTGTTCCGGCTGACCTGCTACTACTACCGCAAGGCCTACTACCGGGCGTTCTGGCTCTCCCCGCCGGCCTGTGCGGTGCCGGACGGCCACCAGCGCTACACCGGTGAGACCCGCTTCCCGCTGATCTTCCAGAACGCGCACCGCTACGCCTTCTACGCTGCGGTGATCATCTCGCTGATCAACAGCTGGGACGCGGTGCTCGCCTTCGACGGGGAGAACGGCTTCGGGGTCGGACTGGGCAACGTCATCCTGCTCGGCAACGTGGTCATGCTCTGGGCGTACACCCTGTCCTGCCACTCCTGCCGGCACATCGCCGGCGGCCGGCTGAAGCACTTCTCCAAGCACCCGGTGCGGTACCGGGCCTGGACGTTCATCTCCAAGCTCAACGTCCGGCACATGCAACTGGCCTGGATCACGCTCGGCACCCTGGCGCTGACCGACTTCTACGTGATGGCGCTGTCCGCCGGCTGGTTCAGCGACCTGCGGTTCTTCAACTGAGGGCTTGGACGATATGACTACCCGAATCGAACGACACCACTACGACGTCGTGGTCATCGGCGCCGGCGGCGCCGGACTGCGGGCGGCGATCGAGGCCCGACTGGCCGGCAAACGCACCGCGATCATCTCCAAGTCGCTGTTCGGCAAGGCGCACACGGTGATGGCCGAGGGCGGCGCCGCCGCCGCGATGGGCAACGTGAACAGCCGGGACAGCTGGCAGGTGCACTTCCGCGACACCATGCGCGGCGGCAAGTTCCTGAACAACTTCCGGATGGCCGAGCTGCACGCCAAGGAGTCACCGCAGCGGATCTGGGAGCTGGAGACGTACGGCGCGCTGTTCGACCGTACGAAGGACGGCAAGATCTCGCAGCGCAACTTCGGCGGCCACGAGTACCCGCGACTGGCCCACGTCGGTGACCGCACCGGCCTGGAGCTGATCCGTACCCTCCAGCAGAAAATCGTCTCGCTGCAGCAGGAGGACAAGCGGGAGTACGGCGTCCACGACGCCCGGATCAAGGTCTTCGCCGAAACCACCATCACCGAGCTGATGCTGGAGGACGGGCCGGACGGTCCCCGGGTCGCCGGTGCCTTCGGCTACTACCGGGAGAGCGGCGAGTTCGTCCTGTTCGAGGCGCCGGCCGTGGTGCTGGCCACCGGCGGGGTCGGCAAGTCGTACAAGGTCACCTCGAACTCCTGGGAGTACACCGGCGACGGGCACGCGCTCGCCCTGCGGGCCGGCGCCACCCTGATCAACATGGAGTTCCTGCAGTTCCACCCGACCGGCATGGTCTGGCCGCCCTCGGTGAAGGGCATCCTGGTCACCGAGTCGGTCCGGGGCGACGGCGGGGTGCTGCGCAACACCGACGGCAAGCGGTTCATGTTCGACTACGTCCCCGACGTGTTCCGCAAGCAGTACGCGGAGACCGAGGAGGAGGCGGACCGCTGGTACACCGACCCGGACAACAACCGGCGTCCGCCGGAGCTGCTGCCCCGTGACGAGGTCGCCCGGGCGATCAACAGCGAGGTCAAAGCCGGTCGCGGTACGGAGTCCGGCGGCGTACTGCTGGACATCGCCAGCCGGCTGCCGGCAGAGGAGATCCGTCGCCGGCTGCCGTCGATGTACCACCAGTTCAAGGAGCTGGCCGACGTCGACATCACCAAGCAGCCGATGGAGGTCGGGCCGACCTGCCACTACGTGATGGGTGGCGTCGAGGTCGACCCGGACACCGCTGCGGCGGCCGGCCGGATCAGCGGCCTGTTCGCCGCCGGCGAGGTCTCCGGCGGTATGCACGGTTCCAACCGCCTCGGCGGCAACTCCCTGTCCGACCTGCTGGTCTTCGGCAAGCGGGCCGGCGAGCACGCGGCCACGTACGTCGGCGGGCTGGACCGGCGGCCGAAGGTCTCGGCCGACGAGGTCGAGCAGGCGGTGGACCAGGCCCTGGCACCGCTGTCGCGCGACACCGGGGAGAACCCGTACACCCTGCAGCAGGACCTGCAGGCGGTGATGGGCGACCTGGTCGGCATCATCCGGCGCGAGGGTGAGCTGGCGGATTCGCTGGTCAAGCTGGCCGAGCTACGTGAGCGGGTGGCCAAGGTCAGCGCCGCCGGCGGCCGGCGCTACAACCCGGGCTGGCACCTGGCGCTGGACCTGCGCAACATGCTGGTGGTCTCGGAGTGCACCGCCAAGGCCGCGCTGGAGCGCACCGAGTCGCGGGGCGGGCACACCCGCGAGGACCACCCGACCATGGCCCCGACGTGGCGCACGGTCAACCTGGTCTGCTCGCTGGACGGTGACACGGTCAAGCTGGAGCACAAGCCGCTGCCGAAGATGCGCCCGGAGCTGATCAAGCTCTTCGACCGGGCGGAGCTGGCCAAGTATCTGACCGACGAGGAGTTGGCGGAGTTCGACGCGCTGGCGCAGGACGCGCTCGCTGAGGAGGCGGACAACTGATGGGCACCAAGCGCCACTTCAGGGTGTGGCGGGGCGACGAGACCGGCGGCGAACTGCAGGACTACCAGGTGGAGGTGAACGAGGGCGAGGTCGTCCTCGACGTCATCCACCGGCTGCAGGCCACCGAGGCTCCGGATCTGGCCTGCCGGTGGAACTGCAAGGCCGGCAAGTGCGGCTCCTGCTCCATGGAGATCAACGGCATGCCGAAGCTGGGCTGCATGACGCGGATGTCGACGTTCGAGGAGAACGAGACGATCAGCGTCAGCCCGCTGCGGACCTTCCCGGTGATCCGCGACCTGGTCACCGACGTCTCGTTCAACTACCAGAAGTCGTTGGAGACGCCGGCGTTCAGCCCGCCGGAGGACCTCGCGCCGGGTGAGTACCGGATGCAGCAGGTCGACGTGGAACGCTCGCAGGAGTTCCGCAAGTGCATCGAGTGCTTCCTCTGCCAGAACACCTGCCACGTGGTACGTGACCACGAGGACAACAAGACCGCGTTCTCCGGTCCCCGGGTGTTCATCCGCGCCGCCGAGCTGGACATGCACCCGCTGGACACCAGGACCGACCGCAAGCAGTACGCGCAGGCGCAGCAGGGGCTCGGCTACTGCAACATCACCAAGTGCTGCACCGAGGTCTGCCCCGAGCACATCAAGATCACCGACAACGCGATCATCCCGATGAAGGAGCGCGTCGTCGACCGGCGGTACGATCCCCTCGTGTGGCTCGGCAGCAAGATCTTCCGGCGGGGGCAGAACGGCGCGGCGGCGAGTGGACCGGCGCTCGGTGAGTCCGGCCTGGACCAGCCGGCCGCCACGACCGCCGGGCTGCCGGCCGACGGTGACCACAGCGCGGCGGCCGACGCCGAGCGCGGGGTCAACTGGCACCAGCAGGTGCCCCGCCCGCAGGCGGCGGCGGTGGACGAGAAGGGCCACCTGCCGATCAGCGAGCTGGCGTTCGACAAGCCGGCCGCGCCGTCGCCGTTCGGCGAGGACGTCACTTTCCCGCTGCCGGACAAGTCACTCAACTACCACCACCCGGACCAGGACCGCTGAGCCGGTCTCACCCGGACCAGGACCGCTGACCGCCCCTCCCGGTGCTTCGTGCGCCGGGAGGGGCGGTTTTTTTTCCGGATTGCCGGCTGCGCCACCGGGGTTGCCGGCTAGCCATCGACAGTCGTAACATCCTCGGCGGAGCCGGGAACGGACCTGTCCACCGTTTCCGTCGTGGGGCGGCGTAGGGGCGCCGGGCCCACGGCACCAGCCCGTACTGCGGGCTGCTCGCCGAAGGACTCAGCCACCATGATCCCGCTCCGACTCCGGCGCTACCGCCTGCCCGCGCTCGTCGTCGCCGCCCTCGTCGTCGCCGGCGTGACCGTCGTCTGGCTGGCACCGGACGCCGACGCTGGCGAACTCTGCGGGCGGGCCGACACGGTCGACATCACCGACAAGCGGTACGTGGTGATGAACAACGTTTGGGGTGCGGACACTCCGCAGTGCCTGACGGTCGACGCGGCCGGCCGGTTCGAGGTGACCCACACCGAGCACGACAAGCGGGACGGCTCCGCCGCCGCCTACCCGACCATCTACCAGGGCTGCCACTGGGGCAACTGCACCGTCGGCAGCGGCCTGCCGATCAAGGTGACGCAGTTGCGCTCCGCCCGGTCCAACTGGGCGATCGATACCAAGGGCGCCACCGGCCGCTGGAACGCCACGTACGACCTGTGGTTCCACACCGACGCCAACGCCCACCGCTCCCCCGACGGCGCCGAACTGATGGTCTGGCTGGACCGGGCCGGTGGGGCCGAGCCGGCCGGGACGCTGGTGGCGCGGGGAGTGACCCTGGCCGGGGCGACCTGGGACGTCTACTACGCCGACTGGCACTGGAACTACGTGGCGTACGTGCGTACCACGCCGGTCGACGAGGCGCGGGACCTGGAGTTGGCGGCGTTCGCCCGGGACGCGGTGGGCCGGGGTTACCTCGACCGGGACTGGTACCTCAGCGGGGTCGAGGCGGGTTTCGAGATCTGGCACGGCGGTGCCGGGCTCACTTCGCGGTCGTTCCAGGTCGCGATCAACCTCTGAGCAGAGTCGGGCGCGTCGTCAGTCGTCAAGCTGGGTCAAGCGGGACGCAGCTTGCCGGCCGAGAGTGCAAGTGTCGAGCCGATGTGGTCGTCGTTCTCGACCGACTCCGCCAGGAGCCACGCGACCTGCGCGCGGGCCACCTTCATGCTGCGGGTCGCACCAGTGGTCGAGACGAACGGCGGCTCGGTCGTGTCGTCGTCGGTGAGGTTCACCGGTTGAACGGCGGTCCAGTCCAGGCCGCTGGACCGTACGATCCGCTCCTGCCGCTCGGTGTCGACGATCTGCGGTCGCAGAAGCGCCCAGAAGACCAGTCGTTGGAGCATGGGCAGGTGCGTTCGGGTGGGTCCGACGCCGTACGACGTCTGCACCACCAACCGGCGTACGCCGTGGCGGCGCATCGCCTCGACAACGACACCGGTCCCCCGGGAACGGACATCCAACGACGTATGCGCCGGACCACGCAGCCTGACCCGCACCGGGTTCTCGCTGATACCGAGCGTGACGATCACCGCGTCCTGACCACGCACCGCATCGTCGACATCGTCAGGGTCGGTGGCGTCGCCGTTCAACCCGCGCAGCGAGCCGCCATCGACCGGACCGGCCACAGTCGACGCGTTCCGCGAGAACGCGGTGACCTCGTGACCCCGGCGGCCAAGTTCCCGTACCGTGGCACGGCCGGACCCACCGGACGCACCGACCACCAGTACCTTCATCGTTTCTCCCCTGTCGTCGCTGCCGCCAGCGAGCGGCTCCCCATCGACAAAATCAGTTCGGGGCCGGCGAGGATATGATCGGGAAACGCGAAAGTATGCTCGATCGTCCAGGGACCGCGATGGCGAAACTCGAGGTCGATGCGCCGTGGGTGTCGGTGGACCCGGTCGGGGAAGCGCTGCACCTGCTGCGGATGACCGGGATCTTCTACTGCCGGACCGAGGTCAGCGCCCCATGGGCGCTGGAGATGCCGCCGTTCGGTGATTGTCTGAGTTTCCATGTCGTGACGTCCGGTGGCTGCTGGCTACGTGTCGGGGACGCACCACCACGACAGCTGAGCGCCGGTGACCTCGCGCTCGTGCCGCATGGCCGTGGACATCTGCTGCTCAGCAGCCCACAGGCCGGACAGGCTGGACGGGCCGGACGGGTCGATCTGCTACCACAGGAACATCTCAATGCGCACTACTCGATACTCCGTCACGGTGGAGGCGGCGAGACGTCCACGCTGGTCTGCGCAGTGGTGTCGTTCGAGGGGCCGGCCGCTCACCAACTCGTACGGCTGCTGCCACCGGTCATCCATGCGACCGGGTCGGACCCGCGGACCAGTGGCTGGATCGGTGCCACCCTCGCGTTGCTGACCAGCGAGGTGTCGGACCTTCGCCCGGGCGGGGAAGCTGTCACCACCAGACTCGCTGACATCCTGGTGATCCAGGCGATCAGATCATGGATCGACAGCGACGACCCGCAAGCGCGAGCCGGATGGCTCGGCGCGCTGTCAGACCCACTGATCGGGCGGGCCATCGCGGCGATCCACCGCGAACCCAGCCGTACCTGGACCGTCGCCTCGCTGGCGCGCGTAGCCGCGATGTCGCGGTCGTCGTTCGCGGCCCGGTTCACCCGGCTCGTCGGTGAACCGGCACTCCAGTACGTCACCCGGTGGCGGATGCACGTCGCGCTCGCCAGGCTCGAACAGGGCCAGACGACGGTTCGTGAACTGGCCGGCCAGTCCGGCTACGGATCGGAGGCCGCGTTCAGCCGGGCGTTCAAGCGCATGATCGGAGTCGCTCCCGGCTCGGTCCGCAGTGGCCGCGACCCGAGCGCCAGCCCGCACTGAACCACAGCACCCGGCCGCATCAGCCGTCGTGCGGCCTGCTGCCGGCATGCAGCAACGGACGGAGCTCGGCGACGATCGGCTGATCTGCGGGCAGCCAGGTGACCTGATCGAGTTCGTCGGCCGCCAGCCAGCGCAGAGCTGAGTGCTCGAGCGCGGTCGGCTGCGCCGGCCCGAGCAGTCCGGCAAGGTAGACCCGCAGCACCGACCGGCCGTGGCCGAGCGGCTGGTCGGGGCCGACCCGGTCACCCACCGTGATCGCAACCCCGAGTTCCTCGCGGCACTCACGGATCAGGGCATCGGTCTCGGTCTCGCCGCTCTCCACCTTGCCGCCGGGAAACTCCCACTTGCCGGCCGCGCCCGGTGGATGGGTCCGGGCACACGCCAGCACCCGACCGTCAACGACGATCGCCGCCCCGACCACCACCTGACGCCTCGCCCGCCCGCTCCGCACAGCAGATGAGCCTGCCAGATCAATCAGCATTTCGGGTAACCCTGCTGACTGCTAGGACAGCAGATGACGGAAGGGTGGACGTGGACACACCAACCAGTTAGCGGCCAGACTGGGGACCACCGACCAAGACACAGGATGGCGACGATTTGGCCACAAGCCGGCAACGACGCCTGGGAGGTGTGGCTTTGCGAGCACTCTGGTCCAGCCGGACCGGCCGCGACTACCTTAGCGATGCCCTTACCCAACTGGACGGGTGGACGCAGGACGGCCACCAGCTCCGGCGAACCCTGCTGCTCGACGACAGCCAGCACGCCGAGCTCACCGAGCGGATCAAGGTAGCAGCCGACGCCCTGCACCTGCGGCCCGACGTACGCCGGGCCGAGGGGCAGACCCAGATCCGGCTCGGCTCCCCCGACGGCGACAAGATCACCGACGGCGACGTCGCACTCGCGGCCCGCATCGAGGACGCCTACCGTACGGTCGTCGACCTTCGCTGACCCCGCATCCTGCGCTCGGACCACCGCTGACCGCAGCGACCTCGCGCTTCGCTGGCATGGTTGTGCCCGCCGCCTACCCTCGGGCACATGGCGAACGTGGCGTACGACCGGCGGGAGCAACTTCGGCAGATCGAGAGCGGGCTGCTCGACGGGGAGCAGGTGATCGCGGTCTACGACGCGATCGGCACCGGCACCGGCTTCATCGGGCTGACCAACCGCCGCGTGATCATCCAGGACAAGTCGTTCGTCGGCAAGAAGGTCGCCATCACCAGCATCCCGTACTCGAAGATCACCAGCGTGAGCGTGGTGAGCAACAAGTCCTGGGGCGGCTCGTACTTCTCGTCCGGCGCCATCGCGATCAACGTCGGCACCCACACCTACGAGGTCGAGTTCCGTGGCGACCAGAAGTCCCACCACGTGCACAACGTGATCCTGCACTACATCTCGTGACCGACTGCGGGACCGACAGCCAGCAGGGCTGACCGCTCGATCCTGTCCATCCCGCGCTCAACCTAAGCGGTTTCCGGCTTCTCCGGCTCGACACCGCCGGCTCGCAGGATCCGCCGGACCTGTTCCCGGCCGTAGCCAGTCACCCGAGCGATCTCGCCCACGCGGGCTCCGCCTTGGTATGCAGTCACGATTGCGGCCGCAAGCCGCTTTCGTACCCGTGGCACCTCGGCACGCGCTGAAGCGACCTCCGCGAGCCCATCCTGCACGCGTTGGAACGCAGCCCGGTACGCCTCCGCTGCCGCCTCAAGGTCACCTGCCACGGCGGAAGTGCCTCAGGGCTTCGGGTCTGGCGTGACGAATGTGCCGCGACCGGCGAAGGTGACCACTCGGCCTTCCTCGCGCAGCACGTCGAGCGCGGCCCGCACGGTGCCGCGCGCCACGCCGTACGTCTGCGCCAACGTCACCTCACCAGGCAGCTTGCGCCCCGGCAGCCAATCGCCGCTATCGATCTTCGCCTTGAGCGCATCGGCCACCTGCTCGGCAAACGAACGCGGCGACCACGGGTCGACCATGCTCACAGGCTGCCACCTGTCCAGCCGACCGATGCTGTCCATTCAGTTCATCTGATGGACAGGATGAACCTGTTGGACTAGCGTTGGATCGGCAGACAAAGGCGGCCCTCGGCTCGCGTGGCAGCGCTCGCCGAGGGCCTTGACGCGAAGCGAGGTCGCGCCCGTGAACATTTTGCCCGAAACACCGCCACCCGACGACCAGCCCAAAACCCACCCGCACCGCGAGTCCCCAGGCGAAGCGCGCGGCGGTGCGACGCCGGCTCAGGAGCCGGGGATCCTGGTGGTCGGTCCGAGAGTGCTGCCGGGGCACGGGACGGTGCAGATCTGGGCCGACGCCGGCTCAGGCGGAACCGGTCAGCGGGTGGATGTTGCCGTCGACCGCCTCCGACTGGCGGAGATCGACTCCGGCGAAGGCGTCAAGGCCCTGTACCGGCTGGAGACGTCCCACCACCGAGGCTGACCCCTCCGTTCAGCGTCGAGGTGAGGCTCACGCACCTTAAAACCGCCTCGTAAGGTGTCTGAGCCTCACCTCGATGCGGCGCAGACATCGAGACTGAACGACGGTAGGTCAACAGAAGCCGGATGTTACGGTGAGGAACATGACTGCGGTGCCCGAGTGGATGCGACCGCCCCGCCCCGAAGGGTGGTACGCCGACGACCTCGACCAGCTCCCTCAGGCGCCGCGTCACACCGAGCTGATCGACGGAGCACTCGTCTTCATGATGTCCCCCCAGCGGGCTTGGCACGGCCGAGCTGTCTCCGCTTTGCTCTTCGCCCTCATGGAGCAGGCGCCAGCAGGCGTCGAGATCGAGCGGGAGATGACGATTCGGCTCGACGAACGGAACCGCCCCGAGCCCGATCTCCTCGCCACGCGGGCTCCCTACTACGACCCGGACTGCACCTTCTACACACCCGACCAGGTGCTGTTGGTCGTCGAGGTGGTCTCGCCAGAGTCGGCCCACCGCGACCGGACGGTCAAGCTGCGCAAGTACGCGGAAGCCGGCATCCCGCACTACTGGCGCGTCGAAGACGAGGGTGGATCACCGGTGGTCCACGCCTACGAGCTCGACGAGCCCACCCGGTCGTACGTCGCGACCGGGATCCACCGCCACGAGCTGCACACCACGACGCCGTTCGAGCTCAAGCTGAATCTGGACGGGCTTGTGCCCGGTCGCAAAAGCTGAGCCGGGCAGCCGCTCAACTGCCTGACACGTCTCCGCCATGACCGCAGGGCCGATCTACAGCCTGATGACCCGAACCCGATGCCCGCACAACTTGGTCATGTCGTCGACATCCGACGTCAGGACCGCGACCGGCGCGGGTAGTCGTAGCGCCATCTCGGCGACCATGGCATCGATGGCGTACTTGTGCCCGTGCAGCCCCGCCGCCTTCAACAGCCCCGCACTGCGACGGGCGCTTTCCTTCGTCACCGCCTCCACACGAATGCGGGACAACAGCCAGGTCAGCCGAGCGGTGTCCACGCCGGTGTGGGAAACCTCGATGATCGTGGCAGCCGACATGGCCAGATCAGCCCCGTCACGCTCCGCCTGCTCCAGCAGTCGCATCACCATGCGATCCCGGCCGATCCATCCCGAGAAGCCTTGCGAGTCGAGCACAAGCGATTCGAGGCTCACGCCGCCCGGTCCGTCTCCCTGGTCCCGTACAGAAGCGCCTGGGCCTCGGCCATCTCCTGATCGGTGAACGCCCCGGACTCAGCTTGATAGCGGTCCAACTCCTCCCGGAGAAGCCTTCGCCGCTCAGCCCGCTCGGCCAGCTCGGTGAGGTAGCCGGAGACGTTGTCGGTGTGCGACTTCATGCTCTCCAGCAGCTCCACCGGCAGCGTGATCGTAACCTTCCTCGTCCTCGCCATCCAGCAACCATACCACGGTATTACCGCGAGCTGGGCACAGCTGCTACCCCCTGGCAGACACCGCGAACCTTGGGGCGCGCCACACGCCGGCTCGTGCCCAGCATGCCGGAATCAGACGTTGAAGCGGAACTCGACGACGTCGCCGTCCTGCATGACGTACTCCTTGCCTTCCATCCGGACCTTGCCGGCCGCCTTGGCCGCCGCCATCGTGCCGGCCGCGACCAGGTCGTCGTAGGAGACGATCTCGGCCTTGATGAAGCCGCGCTGGAAGTCGGAGTGGATCACCCCGGCGGCCTCCGGCGCGGTCGCCCCGACCGGGATGGTCCAGGCCCGCGCCTCCTTCGGCCCGGCGGTGAGGTACGTCTGCAGCCCGAGGGTGCGGAAGCCGACCCGGATCAGCTGGTTGAGCCCCGGCTCGCTCTGCCCGGTCGACTCCAGCAGCTCCATCGCCTCGTCGTCCGGCAGATCGATCAACTCAGACTCGATCTTGGCGTCCATGAAGACCGCCTCGGCCGGGGCGACCAGCGCCCGCAGCTCGGCGAGCAGCTCGGCGTTGCCCAGCTCGTCCTCGTCGACGTTGAAGACGTACAGGAACGGCTTGGTGGTGAGCAGGTGCAGCTCGCGCAGTTCGGCGACGTCGATGCCGGCGGCGGCCGCACCCGCGTACAGCGTGGTGCCGCCGTCGAGCAGCGCGGCGGCGGCCTTCGCGGCGGCGTGGATCGCCGCCCGGTCCTTGCGCAGCCGGGCTTCCTTCTCCAGCCGGGGCAGCGCCTTCTCCAAGGTCTGCAGGTCGGCCAGGATCAGCTCGGTGTTGATCGTGGCGATGTCGTCCCCCGGGGAGACCTTGCCGTCGACGTGCACCACGTTCGGGTCGGAGAACACCCGCACGACCTGGCAGATCGCGGCGGCGTCGCGGATGTTGGCCAAAAAGGCGTTGCCTCGGCCCTGTCCCTTGGACGCGCCCCGCACCAGACCGGCGATGTCGACGAACGACACCGGCGCCGGAAGGATCTTCTCCGAGCCGAAGATCTCCGCCAGCCTGCCCAGCCGCCCGTCCGGCAGTCCCACCACCCCGACGTTCGGTTCGATCGTGGCGAACGGGTAGTTCGCCGCGAGAACGTCGTTCTTGGTGAGCGCGTTGAACAGGGTGCTCTTGCCGACGTTGGGCAGGCCGACGATGCCGATGGTGAGACTCACGTCGGTCGAGTCTACGCAGCGTCCGGTGGCGGGTCAGGCGCAGGCGGTCTTGAGCTTGCCGGTCGCCTCGGCCAGCAGGTCGGCCACCTGACCCATCGGGGTGTTGTCGTCCGGGTCGTTGATCTGGGCGACGACGTCGGCGGCCTCGGTCAGCGCCTGCTGCACGTCGGCGTCCACCGGGTCGACGGCGAGCGACTGCAGCATCCCGGACCAGCCGGCGAGCTTGCTCCGGAACTCGGACTCGGCGGTCTCCGCCGCCGATCCGCCCTCGACCGCAGCGGCGATCAGCTTGCCGAAGTCGTCCTCGATGTTCGCGGTGTTCTCCTCGCTGACCGGCACCGCCATGTCACACGCCTCCTTCGTGGCCGCAGCGGCCCCGTCGGCGGCGGAGCCGGCCGACTCCGCGTCGGCCGACGCGGTCGCCGTCGGCGATGACGTCTGACCGGAAGCGGCGTCGACATCGCTGTCGCCACCGCCGCAGCCGGCCAGGGTGAACGCGAGCGCCGTCGCAGCGGCGGCGGTGATCAGGGTACGTCGCATCGGGAATCCGTCCATTGAGAGGCGAGCAAACCGGAGCAGGTTAACGGACGCCTGCTCCCGGCCCGCCCGGCCCCTCGTGGACGTCACTCGCAGACGGCGCGGAAGTTGTCCGGGATCGCCACCACGGCGGCGACCTGCTCGTCGCTGAGCGGGGTCTCACCGATCTCGGTGGCCGCTTCGATCGCGGCCGTACTCTCGGTCAGCACCGTCCGCAGTTCGTCCGACACCGGGCCGGTGGCCAGCGAGGTGAGCGTCGCCGACCAGCCGCGCATCTGTGCCTCGAAGTTGTCCTCGGCGTCCGCCGGCGCCTCCGCGCTGGCGGACGGATCGGCGAACTGGTTGACGTCACGCTGGAAACCGGCGGCGAAGTCGCTGCTCATCGATACTGCCTGATTGCAGGCGGCATTGGTGGCGGCGAGGATGTCGGCCTCGCTGGCGGTGGTGCTGCCGCCGGTCGGCGACGGCGCGCCCGTCGGCGGCGGCTCGGTGCCGCAGCCGGTGAATCCGAGGATCAGGGCCGAGCCGAGGACGGCGCTGGCCAGTAGGCGACGCATGATATCTACCGACTCCTTTATCGAGGTGCACCAAACTGTGCCACTCTATCGATCCAGGAGCCAGGTCGCCGAACGGAGCCCATCGACCAAAACAGATGGCAAGAGCGCCGCTGCCAGCAGTTGAGGGTGAGCATCGTCATGTTACCTACCGGTGTCGGGTGCTCTACCGTCTGCGCAGGGCGACGGCGCCGTGTGCCCAGCGCGGCCAGACCCGTCAGCACCGGGCGATAGCCGCTGCGGGCGGCGTACCGTTGCCGCCCGGACGGACGTCCGGGCGGACGGCAAGGTCCGGGCGAGCGGGGAGCGGGGAGCGGGTGGCGTGGTGGCGAACGGGGCGGCGACGCTGGCGCGGCCGGTGGTGGAACGGGCGCGGATCGCGGTCGCGATCGCGTTCGGGGTCAGCGGTCTGGCGTTCGCCTCGTGGATCTCCCGTACGCCGGCGATCCGCGACGCCCTCGATCTGACCAACGCCCAGTTCGGGCTGCTGCTGTTGTGCACGTCGGTGGGGGCGGTCAGTGCGCTGCCACTGTCCGGTCCGCTGGTGCACGCGATCGGGCCGCACCGGACGGTGCTGCTGGGCGCCTCGGCCGTGACCGTCGGGATGCTCGCCGTCGCGGTCGGTGTGGCGGTCGTCTCACCGCCGCTGGCCGGCGCCGGGCTGCTGCTGACCGGCACCGGGTTGAGCAGCTGGGACGTGGCGATGAACGTCGAGGGTGCCGACGTCGAGCGCCGGCTCGACCGCCCGCTGATGCCCCGTTTCCACGCCGGCTTCAGCCTGGGTACGGTGACCGGCGCGCTCCTCGGGGCCGGGTGTGCCTGGCTCGCGGTGCCGGTCGACTGGCAACTCGCCGTCACCGCGCTGCTGGTGATCGCCTCTATCGCCGCAGCGGTACGGATGTTCCTGCCGGTCCCGGCGCGGGTGCCCGGCGCGGCAGCACCCCGGTCCGGGGTGCTGCGTGCCTGGCGGGAGCCGCGCACCCTGCTGATCGGTCTGCTGGTGCTGGCCTTCGCGTTCGTCGAAGGGGTGGCGAACGACTGGCTCACCCTGGCCGTGGTCGACGGCTACCGGGTCGGTGACGCGGTCGGCGCGGTGGCGTTCGGGGTGTTCGTCGCGGCGATGACCGCCGCCCGGATGGTCGGCGGTACGGCGTTGCAACGCTGGGGCCGGGTGACGGTGCTGCAGGCAACGGCGGTGCTCGCACTGGTCGGCCTCGCCCTGGTGGTTTTCGGG
The DNA here is from genome assembly GCF_029626105.1 of Solwaraspora sp. WMMD792. NCBI lineage: Bacteria > Bacillati > Actinomycetota > Actinomycetes > Micromonosporales > Micromonosporaceae > Solwaraspora > Solwaraspora sp. WMMD792. The sequence goes on along the minus strand of NZ_JARUBH010000009.1, from coordinate 141,803 downwards.
ACGACACTGCCGCTGGCGCTGCTCGGGGCGCTGCTGTGGGGCGCGGGGGCGTCGCTCGGCTTCCCGGTCGGGATGAGCGCGGCCGCCGACGAGGCCGACCGGGCGGCGGTACGGGTGTCGGTGGTCAGTTCGATCGGCTACACCTCGTTCCTGGCCGGTCCGCCACTGATCGGCTTCCTGGCCGAGCAGGTAGGCATCCTGCGATCGCTGTTGGTGGTGCTCGGGGCGTTGGCGATCGGCCTGCTGGCCGCCGGCGCGACCCGGCCGGCCGGCACGGGCGGCACGGCCGGCACGAGCCGGCCGGGCGGCACGGGCCAGGGCTCGTGACTGCAGGTCCGATTCCCGCCAGCCGACCGGGCCCGGCAGCAGGCAGGATCGACCCATGGAGCTCGACTTCGAGCGGTGCTACCGGGTGGTGGACAGCCGCGACCAGCGCTTCGACGGCTGGTTCTACACCGGCGTGACGTCGACCGGCATCTACTGCCGGCCGTCCTGCCCGGCGGTCACCCCGAAGCGGCACAACGTCCGGTTCTTTGCGTCAGCGGCCGCCGCGCAACAGGCCGGGCTGCGCGCCTGCCGACGCTGTCACCCCGACGCCACCCCGGGTTCGCCCGACTGGGACCGCCGCGCCGACCTGGTCGGCCGGGCGATGCGGTTGATCGGCGACGGGGTGGTGGACCGCGACGGCGTGCCAGGGCTGGCCCGCCGGCTCGGCTACACCGAACGGCATCTCACCCGGGTGCTGACCGAGCAGGTGGGTGCCGGCCCGCTGGCGTTGGCCAGGGCGCAGCGTGCGCAGACGGCCCGGATCCTGGTGGAGCGGACCGCCCTGACCGTCGCCGAGATCGCGTTCGCGGCCGGGTTCGGCAGCGTACGGCAGTTCAACGACACGTTCCGGACGGTGTACGGCGGCCCGCCGTCGACGCTGCGCGGCCGCGTACGGCCCGGTGCGCCCGACCGGGCCGGGGTGATCACCGTACGGCTGGCCTTCCGTCGGCCGATGGCGGTCGACGCCGTACTCGGATTCCTGGCCGACCGGGCGGTGCCCGGCGTGGAGTCCGCCGACGGCGGCGGATACCGGCGTGCGCTGCGGTTGCCGTACGGTGCCGGCACGGTGGCGCTCACCCCGCACGACGGCTTCCTCGCCGCCGCGTTGCACCTCGCCGACCTGCGCGATCTGGCACCGGCGGTGTCCCGCTGCCGCCGGCTGTTCGACCTGGACGCCGATCCGGCGGCGGTGGACGCCGTGCTGGGCGCCGATCCGGCGTTGGCCGCTGCCGTCGCAGCCGAGCCCGGGGTCCGGGTGCCGGGCGCGGTGGACGGCTTCGAACTGGCGGTACGGGCCGTGGTCGGGCAGCAGATCTCGGTGTCCGCCGCCCGCCGGGTGCTGGCCCGCCTCTGCGCGGCGACCGCGTCGAGAACAGCCCCACCCGCGACCGGGTCAACCGGGTCGCGAACAGCGGCGCCTGCGGACGGCCTGGCGCCGTTCCCGGGCCCGGACGACCTGCTCGCCCTGCCCGACGACGCCTTCGCGATGCCGGCCGCCCGGCGCGGCACGCTACGCGCGCTGGCCGCCGGGGTCGCCGACGGCGGCATCGGACTCGACCCGGGCAGCGACCGGGCCGAGCTGTCGCACCGGCTCACCGCGCTGCCCGGCATCGGCCCGTGGACCGCCGGTTACGTGGCGATGCGGGCGCTCGGCGACCCGGACGTGCTGCTCGGCACCGACCTGGGGGTACGGCGCGGCGCGGCGGCGCTGGGCCTGCCCGCCTCCCCCGCCGACCTGACCGCCCACGCCGAGCACTGGCGGCCCTGGCGGTCCTACGCCAACCTGCGGCTGTGGCGGTCCGCCACGCCAACGAAATCTACATCGGAGTGAACCTGTGACAACGCCTTCGACACTGGACACGAGTACGGTCGCCACGGCGGTCGGGCCGCTGACGCTGATCGCCGACCCGGACGGGGCGCTACGGGCCGCCGGGTTCACCGCCGACCCGGACGACCTGCTCGCCCTGGTCCACCCCGACCTGCGCGGGCCGGTGCGCCGCCGGGCCGACCTCGGCGACGTCACCCGCGCCGTACGGTCCTACCTGTCCGGTGAGCTGACCGCGATCGACCAGCTCACGGTCTGTCAGCACGGCGGCCCGTTCCAGCGCACCGCCTGGTCGGCGCTGCGTGAGGTGAAGCCCGGCGAGCCGGTCAGCTATACGGCGTTCGCCCTGCGCTCCGGCCGTCCAGCAGCGGTCCGGGCGGCGGCCGGCGCCTGCGCCCGCAACGCGGTCGCGCTGGTGGTCCCCTGTCACCGGGTGCTACGCGGCGACGGCACGCTGGGCGGCTACCGATGGGGTCTGCCGATCAAGAAGTGGCTGCTCGACCATGAATCGCAGGTGACCTTCGCGGGGCAGTGAACCGGTGCCGGCACCGGCTACCGTCGTGGTGTGGACGCCGTACCCGACCGATCTTCGCCCCGGCGGCGCGCCGTCCACAATCTCTGGCGGCTGCGCCGCTACCTGCGCCCGTACCTCGGTCAACTCGGTTGGCTACTGGCGGCCGCCGCAGCCGCGACCGGAGCCGGCATCGCCATCCCGCTGGTCATCGCCGAGGTGGTGGACGGCCCGGTGGCCGCCGGTGATCCCGCCGGTCTGCTGCTCCTCGGTGGACTCGCTTTGCTGCTCGGCGTCGTCGAGGCGGTGCTCATCTTCATCCGGCGGTGGACACAGAGTGCCTCGTCGATCGGGATGGAAGGCACCATCCGCGACGACATCTACACCCACCTGCAGCGGCTCCCGGTCACCTTCCACGACCAGTGGCAGTCCGGGCAGTTGTTGTCCCGGGCGATCAGCGATCTGTCGGTTATCCGACGCTTCCTCTCCTTCGGTCTGCTGTTCCTGATCCTCAACTCGGCGACCTACCTGACCGTGGTGGCGTTGCTGCTGCACCTGCACTGGCCGTTGGGGCTGGTGGTGGCGGCCAGCGCCGTACCGCTCTACCTGTTCAGCCGCCAGTTCACCCGCGCCTACCTGCGGGTGTCCCGACGAATGCAGGACCAGCAGGGTGACCTGGCCACCCTGGTCGAGGAGTCCGCGCAAGGGCTGCGGACCATCATCTCGTTCGGGCGCGGGCCGTACCTCACCGCACGCTTCACCGACCTGGCCCGAGAGCTGCACGACACCGCGGTCGGCAAGGGCCGGCTGCTCGCCCACGCGTCGGCCCGCTACGACCTGGTGCCGAACGCGAGCCTCGCGGTCGTGCTGGTCGCCGGGGCCGGCGCCGTCGCCGACCAGCAGCTCACCATCGGTCAGCTGGTCGCCTTCGTCACCCTGCAGCTGATGCTGATCTGGCCGATCAAGTCGCTGGGCTGGATCATTTCGCACGCCCAGGAGGCGATGACCGCCGCCGACCGGATCCAGGAGGTGCTGGACACCCCGCCGTCGATCGTCGACCGGCCGGACGCCGTCCGGATCCGGGTCGCCGAGGTCCGCGGCGAGCTGCGCTTCGACAACGTCACCTTCGGCTACCCGGGTACGCCGGAGCCGGTGCTGCGCGGCGTGGACCTCACCGTACGGCCGGGTGAGACGCTGGCCATCGCCGGCCTGACCGGCAGCGGCAAGACCAGCCTGGTGTCGCTGGTGCCGCGACTGTACGACGTCACCGGCGGTCGGATCACCCTGGACGGTCACGACCTGCGCGACCTGCGCCTCGACGAGCTGCGCCGGTGCGTTGGCGTGGCGTTCGAAGATCCCACCCTGTTCTCGATGTCGGTTCGGGAGAATCTGACCCTCGGCCGGCCGGACGCCACCGACGCGGAGGTGCACGCCGCCGTCCGGTTGGCGCAGGCCGACTTCGTCCACGACCTGCCCTGGGGGTTGCGGACCCGGATCGGCGAGCAGGGGCTCTCACTGTCCGGCGGGCAGCGGCAACGACTCGCGCTGGCCCGGGCGGTGCTGGGCCGACCCCGGGTGCTGGTGCTCGACGACCCGCTGTCCGCCCTGGACGTGCACACCGAGGCGCTGGTGGAGCAGGCGCTGCGCCGGGTGCTGGTAGGCACCACCGCGCTGCTGGTGGTGCACCGGCCGTCCACGGTCGCGCTGGCCGACCGGGTGGCGCTGCTGGACGCGGGCCGGATCGCGGCCGTCGGCACCCACACCGAACTGCTCGCCACCGTGCCCGCCTACCGGGCCGTACTCTCCGCCGACGGGCCCGGCCTGGTCAGGTCCCGGTGAGCCGGACCGACGATGCCGGCGGCACCGCGGACCGTGACGCGAGCAGGTCCGACGATGGTCAGCCGGACTGGCGCGGCGTCTCCGACCGGGCGGCGGACGAGGTCAGCGGCGCAGACGACGGCGGTCCGGTCGACAACGCCCGGGTCCGGGCCCGCAGCCGGGCGCTGCTCGGCTCGCTGACCCGGCCGCACCGGCGGATGATCGCGGTGGCGGTCGGCCTGCTGCTGCTGCAGAACGCTGCCGCGATGGCCGGTCCGTACCTCGTGATGCTGGGCATCGACCGGGCCATCCCGCCGCTGACCGACGACGGCGACGCGGGGCCGCTGGTCGCGATCGCCGTCGCCTTCGCGGTCGCCACCGTCGCCGAGTACGTCGGCAAGCGCAGCTTCCTGATCCTGTCTGCCCGGATCGGTCAGGCGATCCTGCTCGACCTGCGTCAGCGGGTGTACCGGCACTTCCTCAACCTGTCGGTCAGCTTCCACGAGCGGTACACCTCCGGCCGGGTGGTCGCCCGGCTGACCAGTGACATGGACTCGATCTCCGAGCTGGTCAACGGCGGCATCGACGATCTGGTGCTCGCCGGGCTGTCGGTGGTCTCGGTGGCGGCGATCCTGCTCTGGCTGGACCTGCCGCTGGCCCTGGTGACGCTGTTGGCGTTCCCGTTCCTGGTGTGGATGTCGATCTGGTTCGCCCGCGCCTCCACCGTCGCCTACCGGCGTACCCGGGAGACCGTGGCGCTGCTGATCGTCCACTTCGTGGAGTCGCTCGGCGGGGTCCGGGCCGTGCACGCGTTCCGGCGCGAGCCCCGCAACCAGGAAATCTTCTCCGAGGTCAACACTGGCTTCCAGCGGGCCAGCCTGCATGCGTTCCGGCTGATCGCGATCTACTCACCGAGTCTCAAAGGCATCGGCAACGTGGCTGTCGCGATGGTGCTCACCTTCGGCGGTTGGCAGGTGCTGCAGGGCCGCACCGAGATCGGCGTGCTCGCCGCGTTCCTGCTGTACCTGCGCCGGTTCTTCGAGCCGATGCAGGAGCTGAGCCAGTTCTACAACTCGCTGCAGTCGGCGACCGCGGCGCTGGAGAAGCTCTCCGGCGTGCTCGACGAGCGGCCGGACGTCGCCGAGCCGGCGCGGCCGCGTCCGCTGCCGCAGCCGGTACGCGGCGCGGTGCGGCTGCACGCCGTCTCGTTCGGCTACCGGCCGGACCGTCTGGTGCTGCCCGAGCTGACCCTGCGGATCCCGGCCGGCCAGACGGTCGCGCTGGTCGGGGCCACCGGGGCCGGCAAGTCGACGATCGCCAAGCTGGTGGCCCGACTCTACGACCCGGTCAGCGGGTCGGTCACCCTCGACGGTGTCGACCTGCGTGAGATCGCCGGCCGCGACCTGCGGCGAAACGTGATCATGGTGACGCAGGAGAACCACCTCTTCGCCGGCAGCGTCGCGGACAACATCCGGTTCGGCCGCCCGGACGCGACCGACGCCGAGGTCGAGGCCGCGGCGCGAGCGATCGGCGCGCACGAGTTCATCGCCGGACTTCCCGACGGGTACGCCACCGACGTGCACCGACGCGGCGGGCGGCTGTCCGCCGGGCAGCGGCAGCTGGTCGCCTTCGCCCGGGCGGTGCTGGCCGACCCGGCGGTGCTGATCCTCGACGAGGCGACCTCCTCGCTGGACGTGCCGACCGAGCGCCTGGTGCAGCGGGCGTTGCAGACCATGCTCAACGGCGACCAGAGCGACGGTGGCCGCAACGGGGACGGGTTGGGGGCCAACGGCCGGCCGACCGGCCACGGGCGTACCGCGCTGGTCATCGCGCATCGACTGTCGACGGTGCAGATCGCCGACCGGGTGCTGGTCCTCGACGACGGGCGGATCGTCGAGGACGGCCGGCCCGCCGACCTGATCGCCGACGGCGGCCGGTACGCCGTGCTGCACCACCAGTGGCGGGACAGCCTCAGCTGACCCGTACCGCCTGCAGGGTGTAGCTGAGCGGGAACCGCTCCGGTCGTTCGGTCAACCGCCACTCGCCGTCATCGCCCTTGACCATCCGGCCGGGCAGCGCGTTCCACGGCACACTGTCGTGCTCGACCAGCATAGTCACCTGCATCCCGACACCGGTGAGCGCGGTGAAGATCTCCCCGACGCCGTGGTTCCAGGAGTGGGTCAGGTTGTGGGTGAAACTTGTGTCGGTGTCGACGTAGGTGCCGTCCTCGTTCCACACCAGCGGTCGGTCCGTCTCGAAGTACGGCAGGTCGAGCACGAGCAGGCCGTCCGGGCGGGTCTCGTCGACCGCCCACAGCGCCGGGTGCCCTTCCCGCAGGAACAGCCGGCCACCCGGCCGCAGCAGCCCAACCACCGTCTCCGCCCACCGGGTCACGCTCGGCAGCCAGCACAGCGCGCCGATCCCGGTGAAGACGAGGTCGAAGCCGCCCGCGCCGAGCACCTCGACGGCGCGGTAGACATCGGCTTCGACGTACTCGATCGGGGTCTGCGTCGCGGCGGCGATCCGCCGCGCCTCGGCCAGGGACGCGCCGGAAAGGTCCAGGCCGGTCATGGTCGCGCCGAGCCGGGCCAGCGACAGCGTGTCGGTGCCGATGTGGCACTGCAGGTGCACCCCGCGTACGCCGGTCAGGTCGCCGAGCCTCGGCAGGTCGAACCGCACCACCTCGCTGAGCAGTGCCGGGTCGGCGATCAGCTGCGCCACCCGGTAGTCCGGTGAGGCGGCGTGCGCCGGCGCGCGCTCGTCCCAGCTGGCCCGGTTGAGCGCCAGATAGTCGGTCATGCCGCCGACGATCGCATGATCTGATGCCGCTGGCACCCCGTTATCGTCCGGTGGGACCGGTGACAGCGGGGTGGCCCCGGTCGCTCATCCGCTCCCGGGGCCACCCGCGCTCTCAGTTGTTGCGTGTCACGCCCTGTTCGCCCGACGGCGGGTGAGCAGGAGCAACGAGATACCGAGCGCCACGAGCGCGCCACCGCTGGTGATCAGGTTCGTGGTCGCCGTACCGGTGACCGGCAGCCCCACGTACCGGAAGGCGATCTCGTTCGAGGTGCCGTTCGGTGTGGTCACCGTGATGGTCGTGTTCTTGACGTCGCACGGCGGAGTGACGAAGGTCAGCGAGGTCCCGGAACTGTTGACCGTGACATTGTTTGCTGGAATCGTCTTGCCGCAGATCGTCACGGTCGTCTGACCCGGGATGAACCCGCCGCCTCCGACGACCACTGTGGTCCCGCCGTTGGCCGGTCCCTGTCCAGGGTCGACCGAGTCGATCACCGGTGCCGGGCCACCCGAGTAGGTGAACCCGTCCGGAGCGACCGCGTCGTCACCCGGCAACACCACCACCACATCAACCGGACCCACCGGCCCCGGCGGCGTCACCACCGTCAACGACGTACCCGACGGATCCACCACCAGATCGGTCCCCGGCACACCACCGAACGTCACATCAGTCGCCCCAGTGAACCCGGAACCCGTGATCGTCACCGTGGTACCACCCGTGTTCGGACCCGAATCCGGCACCACCGAATCGATCGTCGGCGGCACATAGGTGAAGATTCCCGCGTCCGCCGTACCAGCCGGGAACGTGATCACCACATCAGCCGGACCAGCAGCACCCGGCGGAGTCACCACCGTGATCTCCGTACCAGCCGGATTCACCGCAAACCCCGAACCCGCCACGCCATCGAACGTGACACCGGTCGCCCCAGTGAAACCCGAACCCGTGATCGTCACCGTCGTCCCACCAGACGTCGGCCCGAAATCAGGATCCAGCCCGGTCACCACCGCATCCGAACCATCAGCCAGATACGTGTACGCCAACGGATCAGTCGAACCACCATCAGTGGTCACCACCACATCCGCCGGACCAACAGCACCCGGCGGAGTCACCGCCGTCAACGACGTACCCGACGGATCCACCACCACATCCGTCGCCGGCACCCCATCAAACGTCACCGACGTACCATTCGGCACAAACCCCGAACCCGTGATCGTCACCGTCTGACCACCAGACTGCGGACCAGAATCCGGATCAATCGACGACGCCGTCGGCGTCGGCGGCACATAGGTGAAGATTCCCGCGTCCGCCGTACCAGCCGGGAACGTGATCACCACATCAGCCGGACCAGCAGCACCCGGCGGAGTCACCACCGTGATCTCCGTACCAGCCGGATTCACCGCAAACCCCGAACCCGCCACGCCATCGAACGTGACACCGGTCGCCCCAGTGAAACCCGAACCCGTGATCGTCACCGTCGTCCCACCAGACGTCGGCCCGAAATCAGGATCCAGCCCGGTCACCACCGCATCCGAACCATCAGCCAGATACGTGTACGCCAACGGATCAGTCGAACCACCATCAGTGGTCACCACCACATCCGCCGGACCAACAGCACCCGGCGGAGTCACCGCCGTCAACGACGTACCCGACGGATCCACCACCACATCCGTCGCCGGCACCCCATCAAACGTCACCGACGTACCATTCGGCACAAACCCCGAACCCGTGATCGTCACCGTCTGACCACCAGACTGCGGACCAGAATCCGGATCAATCGACGACGCCGTCGGCGTCGGCGGCACATAGGTGAAGATTCCCGCGTCCGCCGTACCAGCCGGGAACGTGATCACCACATCAGCCGGACCAGCAGCACCCGGCGGAGTCACCACCGTGATCTCCGTACCAGCCGGATTCACCGCAAACCCCGAACCCGCCACGCCATCGAACGTGACACCGGTCGCCCCAGTGAAACCCGAACCCGTGATCGTCACCGTCGTCCCACCAGACGTCGGCCCGAAATCAGGATCCAGCCCGGTCACCACCGCATCCGAACCATCAGCCAGATACGTGTACGCCAACGGATCAGTCGAACCACCATCAGTGGTCACCACCACATCCGCCGGACCAACAGCACCCGGCGGAGTCACCGCCGTCAACGACGTACCCGACGGATCCACCACCACATCCGTCGCCGGCACCCCATCAAACGTCACCGACGTACCATTCGGCACAAACCCCGAACCCGTGATCGTCACCGTCTGACCACCAGACTGCGGACCAGAATCCGGATCAATCGACGACGCCGTCGGCGTCGGCGGCACATAGGTGAAGATTCCCGCGTCCGCCGTACCAGCCGGGAACGTGATCACCACATCAGCCGGACCAGCAGCACCCGGCGGAGTCACCACCGTGATCTCCGTACCAGCCGGATTCACCGCAAACCCCGAACCCGCCACGCCATCGAACGTGACACCGGTCGCCCCAGTGAAACCCGAACCCGTGATCGTCACCGTCGTCCCACCAGACGTCGGCCCGAAATCAGGATCCAGCCCGGTCACCACCGCATCCGAACCATCAGCCAGATACGTGTACGCCAACGGATCAGTCGAACCACCATCAGTGGTCACCACCACATCCGCCGGACCAACAGCACCCGGCGGAGTCACCGCCGTCAACGACGTACCCGACGGATCCACCACCACATCCGTCGCCGGCACCCCATCAAACGTCACCGACGTACCATTCGGCACAAACCCCGAACCCGTGATCGTCACCGTCTGACCACCAGACTGCGGACCAGAATCCGGATCAATCGACGACGCCGTCGGCGTCGGCGGCACATAGGTGAAGATTCCCGCGTCCGCCGTACCAGCCGGGAACGTGATCACCACATCAGCCGGACCAGCAGCACCCGGCGGAGTCACCACCGTGATCTCCGTACCAGCCGGATTCACCGCAAACCCCGAACCCGCCACGCCATCGAACGTGACACCGGTCGCCCCAGTGAAACCCGAACCCGTGATCGTCACCGTCGTCCCACCAGACGTCGGCCCGAAATCAGGATCCAGCCCGGTCACCACCGCATCCGAACCATCAGCCAGATACGTGTACGCCAACGGATCAGTCGAACCACCATCAGTGGTCACCACCACATCCGCCGGACCAACAGCACCCGGCGGAGTCACCGCCGTCAACGACGTACCCGACGGATCCACCACCACATCCGTCGCCGGCACCCCATCAAACGTCACCGACGTACCATTCGGCACAAACCCCGAACCCGTGATCGTCACCGTCTGACCACCAGACTGCGGACCAGAATCCGGATCAATCGACGACGCCGTCGGCGGCGCCGGCGCGGCGGGGCGCTCACAGGTGGCCTCCGCGATGATCACGGTTCCGACCGGAATGACCACCGGCACACCGAGAATCTCACCCGAGAGTTCGGCGGTGAGCACGATGGTGGCCGCCGCCGCACTGTCGGCGGCTACGGTTTCGACACGCGACAACGACACGTCGAGGCTCGCCCCGACCAGCCCCGGCACCGTCACGGCGGCGCTCGCGTCGAGGCTCGGCCCGTTGGGGACCAGGACTTCCGCCGAGCCGAACACGGTCAGTCCGGTCAGCGTCGTGTCAGCGGTCTGTGGACCGAGGTACGGGCAACTGACCGCAGCCTCGACGGCCGTGGCGGTCAGCACGTTCAGGCCAAGAATGTTCAACGACACATCGGCGACCGACGATGAGGCGAACGAGGAGATCGGACCTCTGGTCGCGCTGACCTCCAGCACGGTGCCGTCGGCGGTGACGCCGATGGCACCGGGCAGGGTGATGTCGATCAGGGTCTCGGTGTCGGTGCCACCGCCGGGCGGGGCGGTCGCCGAGCCGATCACGGCATTCGCCTGGACCACAGGAACCCCGAGGACCTCTGCGGACAGGTCGACGACCACCCCTCTGGCCTGCGCATCACCGGGGGCGGCGTGGGCCGGCGTGGCGGTGACCGCCAAGCCGCCAGCGGTCCCGAGCAGCGCGGCCAGGGAAAGGCCGGCTACTCGTTTCATCGTTGACTGCACGTTTCTTTCCTCGTCTCGTTTGCAGCGTGAACTGGACGGGCCGGAGTGCCCACCCCAAAACGAGAACGACAACAAAACGGTCAAGTAGTGCAAATCACCAAAAGTTCGCCTGAGTGGATGCGCCTGTCTGGCGCGCCGTACCCGGCCAGGCAGGACGGCGTCCGCCGATCGGATCGACTTCCACCGTTCACCGGACGCACCACCGGCGAGTCCCTAAGCTCAACTGGCCGATCTCCGACCGCTGTCCGGGCAGGAGCGATGCGATGCCGGCGGCCGCAGCGGGATCCACGTCACAGCACCTACCGGTACCGGGAGGTAACTTGGTGCCGCTGGTTACGCGGGACGGGGAGGTCGCGGGTGCGGTACGTGGCGATCGGGGACAGCTTCACCGAAGGACTCGGCGACGAACTTCCGGACGGCACCGTGCGCGGCTGGGCCGATCTGGTCGCCGCCGGGCTCGCCGCCGCGAACGGCGGTAGCGTGCGGTACGCCAACCTGGCGATCCGGGGACGGCTACTGGAGCCGATCGTCACCGAGCAGCTCGACCGGGCGCTGTCGTTGTCCCCGCTCCCGACGATGATCACGCTCAACGGCGGCGGCAACGACATGATGCGCGCCGGCACGGATCTGGGCCGGCTGGTCGCGCTGACCGAGGACGCGGTACGCCGCTGCGCCGACGCCGGCGTACGGCTGGTGCTGCTCAGCGGCGGTGACCCGAGTGCCCGGCTGCCGTTCGGCGCGACGATGCGGCGACGCGGGTTGGCGCTGACCGCCGCCACCGCCGAACTCGCCGCCCGGCACGGCCTCGACTTCATCGACGTGTTCAGCGACGTGGAGATCCGCCGCGAACCGTACTGGTCGCCCGACCGCCTGCACCTCAACTCGGCCGGCCACCGCCGGGTCGCCAGCCTGGTGCTGGACGGGCTGGGCCACCCCACCGAGGCGCACGTGGTCGACCCGGCCCCGGTCGGCCGGCGCAGCCTGCTCGCCGAGGCCCGCTACTACCGGGAGTTCGTGGTGCCCTGGGTGCACCGCCGGCTGCGCGGCCGCTCGTCCGGTGACGGGCGGACCGCGAAGTACGTCGACTGGGTGCCGGTCCAGGCCGGCTGACCCGCGACCGCACCGCACCGCACCGCACCGCACCGGCAACATCGTCGGCGCGACGATGCGTCACACCAGGGCCGGGTCGACGACGCCGGAGGGCAGGCCGCGCAGCCGGGCGGCGTCCTGACTGGGCGGTACGCCGAACTGCCGGCGGTACTCACGGCTGAACTGAGACGGGCTGTCGTAGCCGACCCGGCTACCTACGCCGGTGACGTCGGTGGGGTGGGTGGCGAGCAACAGCCGGGCCTGCTGCAGCCGGATCTGCTTCTGGAACTGGATCGGGCTCATCGCGGTGACCGCCTGGAAGTTGCGGTAGAACGCGGAGTTGCTCATCCCGGACATCCGTGCCACGTCCTCGACCCGGAACGACCGGGTGTAGTGGTCACGGATCCACTGCACCGCCCGCGCGATGTGGTTCAGGCTGCTGTCGGCGAGGCCGAGTTGGCGGACGACGGCGCCCTGCTCACCGGTCATGACCCTCCACAGGATCTCCCGTTTGATCAGCGGCGCGAGTACGGCGCGGTCGCGTGGCTGGTCGAGCAGGCGCAGCAGTCGGATCGCCGCGTCGACGAGCTCGGCGGGCGCGTCACTGACCGCCAGGCCGGACGGGGTGCCGCCGGCCACGGGTGGCAGATCTCCGGGTACGGCGTGCAGGAGCAGCTCGGCGACGATCGTCGGGCGCAGGACGAGACCGAACCCCAGCGCCGGCCGCTGCGGATCGGCCTCGGTGAAGTGTCCGGTGATCGGCAGATCGACCGAGGCGATCAGGTACTGCCCAGCGTGGTACTCGTACACCCGATCGCCCAGTGCGAGCCGTTTCGCGCCCTGGGCGATGAGCGCCAGGACGGTGCCGGTCATCGACGGCGACGGCGGCGCAGCCCGGTCCACCTTGGAGATCAGTACGTCGTCGATCGCGGTCGTCGTGTCGGGGCGGGCGTGACGGACGATCAGTCCGCGCAGCTCATCGAGGTCCACAGACCGATTCAAGCATCATTCGATCCTCTCGACAACGAGAGGATCGGGCAAGTAACCAGGAGGATGTTTCTACCGTTTCAGCAGCTGGCGATGCTTCGATGGGCGTGTCGAAGAAACGAAGTTGCGGTAGCAACCGACAAGCGAGGAGACACCCCTGATGATCGTCAACCATGGCTTCCACGCCACCATGACCGCCCAGCCGGGCAAGGGTGACGAGCTGGTCGAGTTGCTGCTCGACGCGCCGTCGCTGCCGCACCCCGACTGCGTCGTCTTCCTGGTCGGTCGCTCGGCCGGCGACCCGGACACCGTCACCGTCACGGAGGGCTGGACCAGTCAGGAGGCGCACAGCGTCTTCTTCGCCACCGGGCCGGCGCAGGCGCTGGTCGCGAAGCTGCAACCGCTGCTGGCCGGCGAGTCCCGTTACGCCGACACGGTGCCGGTCGGCGGCAAGGCCGCCTTCTGACCGCCTGTCCCCTCCCGCTGGAAGGAACCACCGTGGCACCCGTACGCCCCGACCTCGACCCCGAACTGCGTACCCTGCTCGCCGATCTGCCGCTGATGTCCGAGCTCAGCGTCGAGATCCTCACCCAACTGCGACAGCTTCCATCGGCGCCGGTCGATACCCTCCTGCACGGTCACACGGTCGACCACCGGGAGGTGTCCATCGCCGCCTCGGACGGCTCGCCGATCCCGCTGTCGGTGTTCATCCCCGCCGGGGCCGGTCGCCGCACGCCGGCACCGTGCATCTACTGGATCCACGGCGGCGGCATGGTCATGGGCGACCGCTACTCCCAACTCGACATCCCCCTCGACTGGCTCGACCGGTTCGGTGCCGTGGTCGTCTCGGTGGACTACCGGCTCGCGCCGGAGGCCACCGGGATGACACTGGTCGACGACTGCTACCGAGGGCTGCTCTGGACCGCCGAGCACGCCGACGAACTGGGCGTCGACCCCGCCCGCATCGTGGTCGCGGGGGCCAGCGCCGGCGGTGGCCTGGCGGCCGGCGTCACGCTGCTCGCCCGCGACCTCGCGGCCCCGCCGATCGCCGCCCAGGTGCTGATCTGCCCGATGCTCGACCACCGCTGCGACACCACGTCGAGCCAGCAGTTCTCCGGTGGCCCGGGGGTCTGGACCCGGGAAATGAACCAGTTCGGCTGGGCCGCGGTCCTCGGTGACCTCGCCGACAGTGAGGTGCCCGGCTACGTATCACCCGCCGTCGCCGACGACCTCTCCGGGCTGCCCACCACCTACGTCGACGCCGGCAGCGCCGAGGTGTTCCGCGACGAGGACGTCGCCTACGCCACCAGGATCTGGGCCGCCGGTGGCCAGGCGGAGCTGCACGTCTGGGCGGGCGGCTGTCACGGATTCGACGCGCTGTACCCGCAGGCGTCCATCTCGGCCACGGCCCGCCGTACCCGTAGCGACTGGCTCGACCGGGTCCTGTCGGCTTCGCCGACCGACGCACCACGCTCATCCACCCCTCGAATGGACAGGTAGGTCAGTCATGCGGGTCGCTATCGTCACCGGTGCCAGCTCCGGTATCGGACAGAGTGCCGCCATCCAGGTCGCCCGGCGGGGAGCCGGCGTCGTCTGCACCTACCAGGGCAACGAGTCCGGTGCGCTGGACACCGTGGCCAGGATCGAGAAGGACGGCGGTACGGCCGTCGCGCTGCCGCTGGACGTCGGCCACTCGGAGACGTTCCCGGCCTTCCGGGAGTCGGTCGTCGCGGCGCTGCGCGACACCTGGCAGCGGGACAGCTTCGACTTCCTGGTCAACAACGCCGGATTCGGTCACCTGGCGATGTTCGCCGACACCACCGAGGAGGCGTTCGACACCCTGATGCGGGTGCTGCTCAAGGGACCGTACTTCCTGACCCAGACCCTGCTGCCACTGCTGGCCGATGGGGGCGCGATCGTCAACACCACGAGCAACTCGGCCCGATTCTCCGGCCTGGAGCCCGGCTACTCCGCGTACGGCACGATGAAGGGCGGACTGGTCGTGCTGACCCGCTATCTGGCCAAGGAGTTCAGCCCACGGGGCATCCGGGTCAACTCCGTCTCGCCCGGTTCGACCCGTACCCGGATCGGCGACGACGCCTTCGAGCGCCACCCCGAGGTGATCCCGGCGCTCGCCGCCCGGACCGCACTCGGCCGGATCGGCGAGCCCGACGACATCGGCATGGTGATCGCGGCCCTGCTGTCCGAGGAGTGCCGCTGGATCACCGCGCAGGACATAGAGGTGTCCGGCGGCTACAACCTCTAGCCGGCGCTGCGCGGCTGGTGACCGGGCCCCGGGGGGCCTGGTCACCAGCCGCGCAGGAAGCGCAGGCCGAGCAGGAAGGCCACCACCGACGGCCCGACGAGCAGCGTCACCGCCTGCAGCCGGTACGGCATCCGGTGCCGGCCGAGTTCGAGTGCGTTGGCGAACACCACGGCGGCGGCGAGCATCATGAAACCGCCCCACCAGCCGGTGGCGCCGAAGTCGACCAGACCGGTCACGATCAGCCCGAGGGTGACGCCGACCCCGGCGCCGGTGACGGCCAGCAGGGCCACGGTGCGGTGCAACCCTCGGGCGAGCGGATGATCCGGACGCCAGCGGTAGGTGCCGGCCACCGCCAGGCAGGACAGCACGACGAGCAACGGCCAGCCGTCACCCATCAGTCCCAGCATGAGCAGCGCACCCACCGTGAAGACGATCGCGCCGATGCCGGCGATGACGTACCCACCGAAGGCCCGGCCGCCACCGCGGGCCAGTAGCGGGCCACCGGCGGCGGCGATCAACGCGCCGGGTACCAGGACGAAGCCGGCCCACCAGTGGAACCGCCCGGACGACTGGGCGGCGGCGGTCGCCGCCCCGGTGGCCAGGGCCGCCGCGCCGAGACCGGCGAGCCAGCCGCGCTGAATCTGTCGCTTGGTGTCCACGGTGACGAGCCTGCCCGCTCACCGGTCGGCGGACCATCCGGGTAGCCCTACTTCCGAAGGTCAGAAATCCCCGAACCCGCCGAAGTCGCCGCCACCGAAATCCCCACCGCCGAAGTCGCCGCCACCGAAATCCTCGCCACCGGAGAAGTCCTCCCCGCCGGAGAAGTCCTCGTCACCGGCGCCGCCGTCCTCCAGACCGGCGGCGTACCCGGCGTCGTAACCGGGGTCGCCGAACGCCGGGGAGAACAACGCGCTGAAGACCAGCATGCCGCCGATCGCGCCGGCCGCCCCGGCCAACGCCGGCTTCCACAGCGGTTGCGAGTACCAGCCGGCGGGCACCGGCCGACCCTGGTGGTAGCCGCCCGGGTAGTAGTGCGGCGTCTGCGGGCCCGGGTTGGGCCCGGCCCGGAAGGTCTGCCCCTGGACGTCGACCTCCCGCTCCTTGGTCAGCTGCCCGGCGCCGCGGGCGGCGGCCAGCGGGGGCAGCTCGGGGCCGGGGTCGATGCCGAGCGCCACCCGGGCCGCCCGGACGTAGGCCAGGCCTTCCAGGGCGGTCTCCCGGGCCAGCTCGAACTGCTTGACGCTGCGAGCCTGCTCCAGCTGGGAGCCGGCCGCGGTGTAGCGCTCGCCGGCGTCGAGCAGCGACTGCCGGACCGCCGGCTGGTCGCCGTGCAGGTTCATCACCTGGCCGCCGAGGCGCTCGTACCAGCGCTGTGCCTCGGCCCGGGCGTCGGCCAGCGCCCGCTCCTTGCGGGCGGTGCTCTCCCCCCGCCACCACAGCAGGCCGCCGGCGAACAACGCCACCAAGACCAGGAGCAGAAGAAATTCCATGGCTACGACGGTAGCCGCACTGATCCACCACCAGCCACAACGACGGCCGGTGACCGGGCGTCGGCGGGCGGGTGGCGTACCTGTTTGACATGCTTTCCGGCGTGGATGTCGCGACGGTAGTGGTGGTGGTCGTCTGTCTCGGTTGCGGCGCGGCGCTCGGCTGGCTGGCCGCCCGGGCCCGGTCGGCGACCGAGATCGCCCGACTGGACGCGACGCTGCGCGCCACCCGCGACGGCGAGGGCCGGCTGGAGCAGTCGATGCGGGCGCTGTCGTACGAGGCGACCGCCCAGTCGCAGGAGGCGGTGGCGCGGGCGGTGGCTCCGCTGCACGACGCGCTGCGCCGCTACGAGCAGCGGGTGGCCGAGCTGGAGCACGACCGGGTCGACGCGTACGCCGAGCTGCGTGAGCAGGTCCGGGCGATGGGCGGGGTCTCCGCTGAGCTGCGTACCGAGACCAAACAGCTGGTCGCGGCGCTGCGCGCGCCGCAGGTGCGTGGCCGGTGGGGGGAGCACCAGCTGCGGCGCATCGTCGAGGCGGCCGGGATGCTGGAGCACTGCGACTTCGCCGAGCAGGTGACCGCGCGGACCGAGCAGCAGACAGTCCGTCCGGACCTGGTGGTACGGCTGCACGGCGGGCGCAGCGTGGTGGTCGACGCCAAGGCACCGTTCGACGGCTATCTGTCCGCGATGGAGGCTCGCGAGGAGCGCAGCCGGGATCAGCACCTGGACAGCCACGCCCGGCAGCTGCGGACCCATGTGGACGCGCTCGCCGCGAAGCAGTACTGGTCCGCGTTCGATCAGACGCCGGAGTTCGTGGTGCTGTTCGTACCGGCCGATTCGTTCCTGGACGCCGCGTTGCAGCGCGACCCGACTCTGCTGGAACACGCGTTCAGCCGGGACATCGTGCTGGCCACTCCGGCGACGCTGGTGGCCCTGCTGCGCACGGTGGCGTACTCGTGGCGGCAGGAGGCGCTGGCCCGTAACGCGGTGGCGGTGCACGGGCTGGCCCGTGAACTGTACGGGCGGCTGGCCACGCTGGGCGAGCATGTCACGAAACTGGGCAACGCGTTGGGGGGCGCGGTCACCGCGTACAACCGGGCGGTGGGATCGTTGGAAGGGCGGGTCCTGGTGAGTGCGCGCAAACTCGCCGATCTCGGGGTTTCCGGCACGGATCTGACGTCACCGCCACAGGTGGAAGTGGCACCCCGTCAGGTGCAGGCGCCGGAGTTGGAAACGCCGTCGACCGGCGACGACCGGGCGCATCGGACACGTCCCGAGTGGACCAGTTGAGCTGGGAAAACCCCGGATTGACATTACTCATTGCAGGCATTTCACTACGACCACGCCACCCATTCAGGGAAGTGCATGTCACGGGCTGGTCACAACGCTTGGCTAGGTAGTGACAGCGATCCACCGGAACACAAAGGATGCGGTCACACGTGCCCTGCACCACAGGGCCCAGTTCTTCCGGAGGAAGAGAACGTGAGTAAACCCCGCATCTGGAGACGGCGAACCTCTGCCGCGCTCCTGGCATCCGTCATGGTGGCCGGTGCCGTGACGCTGGCGGGTGGTGCGTCCACCGCGAGCGCCAACCCGTCGACCAAGGCCGACGTACTGAAGGACACCCCTACCGATACGTTGGGGTCGCACGATCTCGACCTGCTCGCCGAGGCGGAGGC
Source organism: Solwaraspora sp. WMMD792 (assembly GCF_029626105.1). Lineage (NCBI taxonomy): Bacteria > Bacillati > Actinomycetota > Actinomycetes > Micromonosporales > Micromonosporaceae > Solwaraspora > Solwaraspora sp. WMMD792. The sequence goes on along the minus strand of NZ_JARUBH010000009.1, from coordinate 123,224 downwards.
GAAGAGCGAGCAGAGTGTCACCCTGCTGGTCGCCACCGAGCAGGGCGCGGCGCCGAAGGTCGCGGCCGAGCTGAAGAAGCTCGGCGGCGTGATCGGCAACCAGGTCGACGAGGTCGGCTACGTCCGGGCCCGCGTCCCGGTCAAGAACGTCGTCGCGGCGTCGAAGCTGCCCGGCGTCTCGGCGGTCGACCTGAACGAGACGATCCCGATGCCGGACCCGGCACCGGAGAGCATGGCGGCGGCTTCCTCCGTGGCGATCGCGGCGACCGGCCCGGGGCCGGACACCGGAGCGGTCAACCCCTACATGCCGACCAGCGAGACCGGCGCGGTCTCGTTCAAGAAGAGCCACCCGCGCTGGGACGGCCGCAACGTCGTCGTGGGCATCATGGACTCCGGGATCGACCTGGACCACCCGGCGCTGCAGACCACCACCACCGGGGAGCGGAAGGTCATCGACTGGGTCACCCCCATCGACCCGGTGTACGAGAACGACGGCAGCTGGCGGCCGATGCTCACCAGCGTGAGCGGCCCGAGCTTCAGCTACGCCGGGGTCAGCTGGTCCGCGCCGGCCGGCGACTACATGATCAACCTGTTCTCGGAGTCGATCACCGCTGGCGGGGCGGCCGACGGTGACGTCAACCGCGACGGCGACACCAGCGACCGGTTCGGCATTCTGTACGACCCGGCCACCAACGACGTACGGGTCGACGTCGACCAGGACTTCGACTTCACCGACGAGCCGGTGATGCGCCCGTACCAGGAGAACTTCGACATCGGCCACTTCGGCACGGACGACCCGGCGACCCCGATCGCCGAGCAGGTGCCGTTCGTCGTCGAGTTCCGCACCGACGTCGACACCGCTCCGGTCGGCGGCCCCGGGCTGATCGACTACGTCAACATCGGCCTGATCTCGTCGTCGCACGGCACCCACGTGGCGGGCATCGTGGCCGCCAACGACATGCTGGGCAACGAGGACTTCGACGGCGCCGCGCCCGGCGCCAAGCTGGTCTCCTCGCGGGCCTGCACCTTCGCTGGCGGCTGCACCGCGGCCGCGTTGACCGACGGCATGGTCGACCTGGTGATCAACCGGGGCGTCGACATCATCAACATGTCGATCGGTGGTCTGCCGGCGCTCAACGACGGCAACAACGCCCGCGCCGAGCTGTACAACATCCTGATCGACGTGTACGGCGTGCAGATGTTCATCTCCGCCGGCAACTCCGGCCCGGGCACCAACACCATCGGTGACCCGTCGGTGGCCTCCAGCGTGGTCAGCGTCGCCGCGAGCGTGAGCCGGGAGACCTGGGCCGCCAACTACGGCTCCGAGGTGCGTACCCGCAACTCGCTGTTCCCGTTCTCGTCGCGCGGTCCGGCCGAGGACGGCGGGTTCAAGCCGAGCATCAGTGCCCCCGGCTCGGCCATCTCCACCGTTGCCGGCTGGGAGGAGGGCGACCCGGTCCCCGAGGCCGGCTACCCGCTGCCGCCCGGCTACGCCATGTACAACGGCACGTCGATGGCCGCCCCGCAGGCCACCGGCGCGGTCGCCCTGCTGATGTCGGGCGTCAAGGCCAAGGATCTCGACGTCACCCCGATGCAGCTGCGTCGGGCGCTGTACAGCGGTGCCCGCTGGATCAACGGTGCCTCCGCCCACGAGCAGGGCAACGGCATGCTGCACGTGGCCGACACCTGGAAGCTGCTGCGCGAGGGCATCGAGGTCAACGGCTACGACGTCACCGCTCCGGTCTGCACCCCGATCTCGGAGTACCTGGCCACCCCGAACGAGGGCACCGGCGTCTACAACCGGTGCGCCGCCGACGCCGGTGGTCACCGGCCGGGCCAGTTCAAGTCCTACCCGGTCACCATCACCCGGACCAGCGGCCCGGACGTCGACCTGCTGCACAAGCTCAAGTGGGTCGGCAACGACGGCACCTTCGCCGCCCCCGGCCAGGTGGTGCTGCCGCTGAACGAGGCCGTCACGTTCAACGTTCGGGCCACCCCGGACGCCGGCGTGCACAGCGCCATCCTCCGGGTGGACAACCCGTTCACCGCCACGGTCGACTTCGAGATCATGAACACCGTGGTGGCGTCGACCGCGATGACCAGCCCGGAGTACGAGTTCAGCACCTCCGGCAAGGTGGCGCGTAACGCGTACACGTCGTACTTCGTCACGGTGCCGGAAGGCGCGACGGCGCTGCAGGTCAACCTGTCGGGCATCGCGGACGGTTCGCAGACCCGGTTCATCGCTATCGACCCGTACGGCGTACCGCTGGAGAGCTCCAGCAGTCTGCGCTGCTACACCAACTTCTCCGACCCGAGCCTGTGCAAGCCGGAGGAGCGGGACTACCAGAACCCGCTGCCGGGGGTCTGGGAGATCGAGGTGGAGTCGCGGCGGACCTCGCCGATGCTGCAGAACCCGTTCGAGTTGACCGCCCAGGTGCAGGGCGTCACCGTCGACCCGGCCACCACGGTGCTCGAAGACGTCACCCTCGGTGAGCCCACCCCGCTCAGCTGGACGGTGGAGAACACCTTCGGCCCGGTGATGGTCTCCGGGCAGGGCGGCTCGCTCGGCTCGGCGAACAGCGACCGGCCGACCATCGCCGACCTGGAGGTGCAGACCTTCCAGGTGACGGTCCCGGCCGGGGCGACCCAGCTGTTCGCGAAGATCGGCAACACCAGCGATCTCAGTGCCGACCTGGACCTGTTCGTCTACCGGGGCGGTTCGCTGATCGCGTACACCGCCGACGGCGACTCCGAGGAGGCTGTCACGATCAACAACCCGGCACCCGGTGTCTACGACATCGAGGTCGACGGGTACTCGGTGCCGGCCGGCACCACCGAGTACGACTACCTGGACGTGTTCTACTCGACCGGGTTGGGCACCATCTCGGTCGAATCGGGCTCGACGGAGCTGGCCAACGGCGCCAGCGCCACGCTCAGCGGCAGCGTCACGGTGGACGCCACTCCGGAGGCGGGCCGGGAGCTGTTCGGTGAGATGCTCGTCGTCACCGACCAGGGTGCGGTCGTCGGCCGCGGCGGGGTCTCGGTCAGCTCGGTGAGCTGACCGTCGGCTCAGCCGTACGACGGCAGAAGGGGCCCACCCCGAGTCGGGGTGGGCCCCTTCGCTGTGTCCTGCGAGCACCGGCAGCGGCACCGGCGCGGGCGCCAGGGTCGATGGCCGGCGCGGGTCAGGGTCGGTGGTCGCGCCGCCGGTCAGGCGGGCTCGACCCGCTGCACCATGAACGGGGTGCCCTGCTGGCAGGTGGTCATCAGGTCGGCCTGGACGTGACCGGTGACGCTCAGCCGGGCACCCGGACGGATCAGGTCACGCGAGCCGCCGACCAGCAGATAGCCGTCGAGCAGGTAGCAGTCGTTCTCCACCCCGGCCTCGACGGTGCCGGTCAGGGTCATCGGCCGCGACGACCCGGGCGACTTTCCCGGCCCCGGGGTGCCCCCCGGCACCGACGTGGGCAGGTCTTCGGGCGGTCCAGGGGTCTGCGGTGCTGTGCTCACCGTGGCACCTCCGCTCGGTGATTCGGCTGCCGGCGGCGTGGACGGCGCGACCGTCACGGTCGGCACCGGGTCGGGGTCGGGCTCGGTGGTGGGTTCACCGGTGCCGCACGCCGGCAGCGCCAGGCAGGTCAGCAACAGGGGTACGCCGATCCGAGTGACTCTCATACCGGCTAGGACGCGGTGGCCGGGACGTCCGTTCCCGCCGCCGCTGCCTTCATGTCCCGGCGCAGCTCCGACGGCAGCGAGAAGGTGATCGTCTCCTCGACCGTGGTGACCTGCTCGACGTCGGTGAAACCCCGTGCGGCGAGGTGGTCGACCACCTGGTGCACCAGTTCGTCGGGAACGCTGGCACCGGAGGTCAGACCGACGGTGGTCGCGTCGGCCAGCCAGGCGTCGTCGATCTCGTGGGCGAAGTCGATCAGGTAGCCGGCGCGGGCCCCGGCGTCGATCGCCACCTCGACCAGCCGCACCGAGTTGGACGAGTTACGGGAACCCACCACCAGCACCACGTCGCACTCGGCCCCGATCTGCTTGATCACCTGCTGGCGGTTCTGGGTGGCGTAGCAGATGTCGTCGGTCGGCGGCGACTGCAGCATCGGCAGCCGTCGCTTGAGGCGGGCGACCGTCTCCATGGTCTCGTCGACCGACAAGGTGGTCTGCGACAGCCAGACCACCTTGTCCGGGTCCCGTACGGTGATCTTGTCGGCGTCGTCCGGGCCGTCGACCAGTTGGATGTGCGCCGGGGCCTCGCCGGAGGTGCCGACCACCTCCTCGTGGCCCTCGTGGCCGATCAGCAGGATGTCGTAGTCCTGCGCGGCGTACCGGCGGGCCTCCTGGTGGACCTTGGTCACCAGCGGGCAGGTGGCGTCGATCGCCTTCAACGAGCGGGCCTTCGCCTGCCGGTGCACCTCGGGGGCGACGCCGTGCGCGGAGAAGACCACGGTCGAGCCGTGCGGGACCTCCTCGTTCTCCTCGACGAAGATCGCGCCCTTGGCCTCCAGGGTCGAAACCACATGCTTGTTGTGCACGATCTGCTTGCGTACGTAGACCGGGGCGCCGTACAGCTTCAGCGCCTCCTCGACGGTCTGCACCGCGCGGTCGACGCCGGCACAGTAGCCACGGGGGTTGGCCAGCAGCACCCGCTTGCGGTGGACCGGTTTCGCGTCAGGCTCGCTCACCCGGCCGAGTCTACGTGCCGTGGACCACGACGGCAGCGTGGCCGACCGGCGGGACCGACCGGGGCTGACCGGGGCCGACCGGCATTCGCCGACCGGCGGGGCGAGCGGCGATGGTGTCACCGCCCGCCCGTACCCTTGCCGGGTGACCGACACCGACGCGACGCCGCGCAGCAGCGCGGACGAGCCGTGGCCGGTCCGGGTGGTCAGCCAGAAGATCAGCGCCTGGATCGGCCGGCTCGGCTGGGTGTGGGTCGACGGGCAGGTCGCGCAGATCAGCCGGCGGCCCGGCGCGACCACGGTGTTCCTGACCCTGCGTGACCCGTCGGCCGATCTCAGCCTGACCATCACCACCAACCGTGACGTGCTCGACCTCGGCGCGCCGGAGCTGACCGACGGCGCCCGGGTGGTGCTGCGCGCCAAGCCGGAGTTCTACCCGGCCCGGGGCACGCTCAGCCTGCGCGCCGACGAGATCCGCCAGGTCGGCCTCGGTGAGCTGCTGGCCCGGCTGGAGAAGCTGAAGAAGCTGCTGGCCGCCGAGGGATTGTTCGACCGGGCCCGCAAGCGCCGCCCGCCGTTCCTGCCGCAGCGGATCGGGCTGATCACCGGCCGGGCGTCGGCCGCCGAGCGGGACGTGCTGACCAACGCCCGCCGACGCTGGCCGGCGGTCGACTTCCGGGTGGTCAACGTGGCCGTGCAGGGCTCCGGCGCGGTGCCCCAGATGATCGACGCGCTGGCGGTGCTCGACGCGGATCCGTCGATCGACGTGATCGTCATCGCCCGGGGCGGCGGCAGCGTCGAGGACCTGCTGCCGTTCTCCGACGAGGCGCTGTGCCGGGCGGTGTTCGGCTGCCGCACCCCGGTGGTCAGCGCCGTCGGTCACGAGACGGACACACCGCTGCTCGACTACGTGGCCGACGTCCGGGCGTCCACGCCGACCGACGCCGGCAAACGGCTGGTGCCCGATCTGGCCGAGGAGCTACGGCTGATCGCCCTGGCCCGGCACCGGCTGGACCGGGCGGTGACCGGTCTGCTCGACCGGGAGACGCACCGGCTGGAGATGATCCGGTCCCGGCCGGTGCTCGCCCGGCCACAGGTGCTGTTGGACGGGCGGGCCGGCGAGGTCGACGCGCTGCGGGACCGGGCCACCCGCTGCCTGGCGCACCGGTTGTCCGCCGGCACCGCCGAGCTGGGACACACGTTGGCCCGGCTGCGCGCGCTGTCACCGGCCGCGACCCTCGACCGGGGGTACGCGATCGTGCAGGACGCCGCCGGCACGGTGGTCCGCTCCCCCGCCGACGTCGCCGCCGGCGACCCGCTGCGGCTGCGACTGGCCGGCGGCGAGCTGCCGGCCGTCGCGGCCCGACCCGAATGAGTGAGGCATCAGGTGACCACGAAGAAGGCAGCTGACCGCGGTACGGCGACCGGACCGAGGAACGCCGCAGCGGCTGGACCGGCGGGCGGCGCAGCGGCTGGACCGGCGGGCGGCGCGCTGGCGGCGGATTCGCTGAGCTACGAGCAGGCCCGCGCCGAGTTGGCCTCGGTGGTGGAGCGGCTGGAGTCCGGCGGCACCACGTTGGAGGAGTCGCTGGCGCTGTGGGAGCGCGGCGAGCAGCTGGCCGCCGCCTGTCAGCGCTGGCTGGACGGGGCCCGCCAGCGACTCGACGCCGCCCGCGGTGCCCGCTCCACCGACAGCTGAGCGGTCCGGAACTCACTCACGTACAACGGCATTTCGCCGCAATCCGGTCACGATCTTGCAAAATCGATAGACGTCATCTTATCCTCGCAGGAGGAAAGCGCTTTCCGAAGATTGGGCAACGGTGTGCTGCAGCACACCGGCGGCGTGGGACGTGAGGACGGTCCGGGTGACCTCGCGCCCTCAACACTGACGACCCCGCGTCCACGGGGCCCGATGAGCCGCCGGCTCGTCCACATCACCAAGAGCACCGCACCTGGGTCGAGGCGTCCCTGCCCCAGCCGCCGCCGTCGCGGGCCGATGGCCGTCCGTCGACGGCCGGGCAACGGCCACACCGGCGCTGCCGGCAGGTTGACCACGGGCTGCAACCGCGTGCCGCACCGGCTTTACCGGGCGGCACGACTCCTCCAGCAGTCGAACCGATTCCAGCAGTCAAGATGAAGGCGAGACAACGATGAGACGACCAGTCGCGCTGCGACTCCTCGCCGGGCTGGCCACCACGGCCGTGGCCGGCACGATCGGCCTGGCACTGGCGATCCCGCAGGCCTCGGCGGCAACCGGCAGCGCCACCGGCTTCGCGACCCAGAACGGCGGCACCACCGGTGGCGCGGGCGGCCAGACCGTACGGGTCAGCACCGGTACCGCCCTGCACACGGCCCTGTGCAACCGGGCCAGCAGCAGCACCCCGATCGTCATCGAGGTCCAGGGGACGATCAACCACGGCAACACCAGCAAGGTCTCCGGCGACAGCTGCAACACCGCCGACGACGTGATCGAGCTCAAGCAGATCAGCAACGTGTCGATCATCGGCGTCGGCAGCGGAGCGGTCTTCGACCAGATCGGCATCCACATCCGCGAGGCCCGCAACATCATCATTCAGAACGTGACGGTCCGTAACGTCAAGAAGTCGGGCTCGCCGACCTCCAACGGCGGCGACGCCATCGGCATGGAGGCCGACGTCCGCAACATCTGGGTCGACCACGTCACGCTGGAGGCCTCCGGCGGCGAGTCGGAGGGCTTCGACGGCCTGTTCGACATGAAGAACAACACGCAGTACGTGACCCTGTCGTACAGCACCCTGCGCAACTCGGGCCGGGGCGGCCTGATCGGGTCCAGCGAGAGCGACCGGTCCAACGGCTACGTGACGTTCCACCACAACCTGTACGAGAACATCGACTCCCGCACCCCGCTGCTGCGCGGCGGCATCTCGCACATCTACAACAACTACTACGTCGACCTGCACGAGTCCGGCATCAACTCGCGGGCCGGCGGACGCGCCAAGGTGGACAACAACTACTTCGAGGACTCGAAGGACGTGCTGGGCACGTTCTACACCAGCGAGGCCGGCTACTGGCAGGTCAGCGGGAACATCTACGACAACGTGACCTGGTCGTCCCGCAGTGGCGACACCAACCCGGCCGGGCCGAACCCGCAGTCCAACACCAGCGTCAGCATCCCGTACCCGTACAGCCTGGACGGGGCGAGCTGCGTGCCGAACCTGGTCCGCCAACTGGCCGGCGCCAACAAGGGCAACCGGGTGTCCAACGGCAGCTGCAGCCCGCAGACGCCGGGTCCGGACCCGACCACCCCGGGCCCGAACCCGACCACCCCGCCGCCGAACCCCACCACTCCCCCGCCGAACCCGACCAACCCGCCGGGCGGGACGAACCTCAGCATCGGGGCCGGCTCGGACGGCTCGAGCAAGGCCAGCGGGACCAGCTACGGCGACGTCCGCGACGGCGACATGGGCAGCTACTGGTCGCCGAACGGCTCCACCGGACGCATCTCGATCAAGTGGGACGCCGACATCGTCGTCTCCTCGGTCAACATCCGGGAGGCGTCGGGTGCGGTCGGCAACATCGGGTCGTGGCGGTTGTACGACCACGACAGCGGCGCGACGCTGGCGACCGGAAGCGGAGCCGGCGTGATCACCTTCGCGCCGACCGCGCTACGCAAGATCAGCTTCGAGATCACCGGATCGAGCGGCACGCCGAGGGTCGCCGAATTCGAGACGTACGCCTGACGAGGGGTACGCGCATGACAAGGCACGCCTGACGAGGCACGCCTGACGAGGCACGCCTGACGACGAGCCGAACACCAGATACCTTTCCGACCTCGGATCAGGTATCTGGTGTTCGGCTCATGCCGGCGGATCACCGGTCGTCGTGGTGGCCGGCTCGGAGACGTGGGCGCTGACGATGCGCCAGCCGGCCGCGCAGCGTACCCAGGTCTGCGACTGCCGGCCGGAGACGGTGCCGCCGGGATAGTCGAACCGGCAGGTCACCACCGCGAAGTCGGTGCCGAAGGTGGTGATCAGCACGTCGTGCAGCCGCCGGCCGGGCGGCAGCGGTGGCTGGGAAGCCCGCCACCGGCGCTGCTCCTCGATGCCGTACTGGTGGTCGGCGACGCCGAACCGCACCGTGTGCTCCGACGACCAGAAGAAGCCGACGATCGCCGCGACGTCGTTGTCGACCAGTGCCTTCTCGTAGCCGGCGAAGGCCGCCCGGACCTCGGCGCGCGTCGCCGGACGGTTCACCTCGCGCGTCACGGCGTGGCCGGGGCGAGGGCGGCGAGCAGGTCCGCCGAGTCGGCGACCCAACCGAAGATGCCGCCCTGCGCGGCGATCATCTCCAGGCCGATCGAGTGGAACCGGGGGAAGTACGACCCGACGCAGTCGGCCAGCACCAGGCACTCGTAGCCGCGGTCGTTGGCCTCCCGGACCGTGGTGTGCACGCAGACCTCGGTGGTCACCCCGGTGACCAGCAGGCTGGTAACCGACCGTTCCCCGAGCAGTCCGTCGAGCTCGGTGGCGTAGAAGGCACCCTTGCCCGGTTTGTCGATCACCAGTTCGCCGCCGACCGGCGCGAGCTCGTCGATGATGTCGTGGCCGTACTCGCCGCGGATCAGGATCCGACCGAACCGACCGGGGTCGCCGATCCGCTGGCGCGGCGCGCCCCGCCGCAGCTTCGCCGGCGGGCAGTCGGACAGGTCCGGCAGGTGCCCTTCCCGGGTGTGCACGACGGTCAGGCCGGCCGCGCGGGCGGCGGCGAGCACCCGCCGCAGCGGAGCGATGGTACGGCGCAACTGCGTGACGTCGTTGCCGAGGCTCTCACCGAATCCGCCCGGCTCCAGGAAGTCGCGCTGCATGTCGATGACGAGCAACGCGGTGGTGGCCGGCTCGAAGGTGTACGTGGCCGGCCGGGCCGGCACCCGCACCGACCGCTCCGCCTCCGGACCGTTCACCGCCCGGTCGCCGCGATCACGTCGTCGGCGGTGGCCACCGCGCCGAAGACCCCGCCCTGCATGGTCACCATCTTCAGGGCGGCGGTGTGGTTGCCCGGGTCGGTGGCGCCGGTGCAGTCGGCGAGGATCAGGCACTCGTAGCCGCGGTCGTTGGCCTCCCGCATCGTCGTGTGCACGCAGACGTCGGTGGTGATCCCGGTGAGCAGCAGGTGGGTGATCCCGTGGGTACGCAGCACCAAATCCAGGTTGGTGGCGTAGAAGGCACCCTTGCCCGGCTTGTCGACGATCACCTCACCGTCGACCGGGGCGACCTCGGGCACGATCTCCCAGCCCGGCTCGCCCTTGATCAGAATCCGGCCGCACGGGCCGGGCCCGCCGATCTCGGCGCCGATCCGGGCCGACCGCCACTTCTTGTTGGCCGGCAGGTCGGACAGGTCGGGGGCGTGCCCCTCGCGGGTGTGCACGACCAGCATGCCCAGGGAGCGAGCGTGCGCCAGCAGCCGGGCGGTGGCCGGCAGGCCGGCCCGGGTCAGGCCGATGTCGTAGCCCATGGCGTCGACGTAACCGCCGGGGCCGCAGAAGTCGGTCTGCCAGTCGATGCAGAGCAGCGCGGCCCGCTCGACCCGTACGGTTCCGTCGTACGGCCAGGCGTAGGGCTCCGCCTTGACCGGACCGATCAGGGCCATCGCGCCTCCTTCGTCGATACAGTCGATTGTCGACCGTACTGTTTCCGAAAGCGGCTCCCCTGGTAACGAACGTGTGACGTGATCACTGTTCAGCTCAGATAGGTACGGGCACCGTGCTCGGCCAACTCCCGGAGCACCTCGGTCGGATCCCCGGCTTCAATCGCGGCCAGCAGCCGCTCGTGCCGGTGCACCCCGTCGACCGGCTGCGCCACCTCGGCCTCCCGCCGCAGGTTGATCGCCATGTACAGCTGGAGCTTCAACAGCACCGACTCGTACACCCCGGTGAGCTGCCGGTTGCCGGCCAGGCCGACCAGCTCGACGTGGAACCGCCGATGCGCCTCGGCGACTCGCAGCCGGTCACCGACCGTGGTGGCCAGCCGCATCTGGTCGACCGCGGCCCGCAGGCCACCGAGGGCGGCGTCCCGGCGTACCGGCAGCGCCGACTCCACCGCGTGCCGCTCCAGGAGGTCGCGCACCGCGTACAGCTCCTGAACGTCGCGGTCGGACAAGGTCGCCACCCGCACGCCACGCCGTGGCACGTGCTCCACCAGGCCCTGCTCGGCGAGGAGCCGGAGCGCCTCGCGCAGCGGCGCCCGGCTGATGCCCAGCCGGCGGGTCAGATGCTCCTCGACGAGCCGTTCCCCCGGGTCGGTCTTGCCGCTGAGGATCTCGCGACGCAGCCGCCGCACCGCCAACTCCACCAGGCTCAGGCTCTCCAGCTCACCATCCACCGACGATGCGGCCACGTCGCTCACCCCGTCGAGTCTGCCATCCGCAGCCCGGAAACCGGATTCCCGGCCCAGGCAACCGCCCTGGACGGGCCGGACCCGCCGACGGATCAGCGAGGGGTGAGCGCCTCGGCCATCAGCCGCAACTCGTCGGAGTCGGCCGTGCCGACCACCAGCACACTGTGCTGCGGCGCCAGCCACACCAGCGCGCGTTCGCCGGGCCGGGCCGCGTACCGCTGCCAGGTCGTCGCCCCGATCGCCACGTCGCCCTGCGGCTGCGCGGTCGCGGTCAGCTCCGCCACCAACAGCTCCGGTGCCGGCCGTGAACTCTGCACCACCTGGACGGCGGCCCCGGCCGGGGTGACGTAGCCCACCCGCAGCGTCGGGCCGTCCGCCGCCGATGACGGCCGGAAGACCGCGCTCACCGCGACCCAGTCCGGTCCGAGGCCGACCGGCGCGTGCACCGGGAACTCGCCCGCCGCGCCGGCCTGCTCGTACGCCGGCCCGGGATCCACCGCCACCGGGTCGTCGGCACCGAGGAAGACCCGGTAGAACCCGAACACCAGCAGGATCGGTACCAGCAGGACGAGCAGCGACAGGGTGATGTCCTTCGGGGTGCGTTCGGCCCGGTCGCGCGCCGGCCTCGCCGGTCCGGTCGTCTCCATCCGCCCATCCTCCCAGCTCCTCGGCGCGGACCGACGCACGGACTGGCGGAGCGATACGCGGACCGACCTGCGGCCGGACCACTCCGCGACCACCCCACGACCACCTGGCACCGTCTTGACGTGCCAGGATTCCCTCAGGACCGGAGCCGGCGACGCTGTGCTCCGGGATGCGCCCCGCACCGTCGCGAGGAGGAGCACCGATGACTGGAACCGGCACCCGCAACCCGCAGAATCTCGACCGTAACCTGGCCCTGGACCTGGTCCGGGTGACCGAAGCCGCGGCGATGGCCGCCGGCCGGTGGGTGGGTCGGGGAGACAAGGAAGGCGGCGACGGCGCCGCAGTCGACGCGATGCGCAAACTGATCAACTCGATCCAGATGCGTGGCGTCGTCGTGATCGGCGAGGGCGAGAAGGACAACGCCCCGATGCTGTTCAACGGAGAACGGGTCGGCGACGGCTCCGGGCCGGAGGTCGACGTCGCGGTCGACCCGATCGACGGCACCACCCTGATGAGCAAGGGCATGCCGAACGCTCTCGCGGTGCTGGCGGTGGCGGAGCGGGGCGCCATGTTCGACCCCAGCGCGGTCTTCTACATGGAGAAGCTGGCGGTCGGCCCGGACTGCGCCGACGTCATCGACATCGAGGCCGGGGTGCGGGAGAACCTGCAGCGGATTGCCCGGGTCAAGAAGTCGAGCGTCTCCGACGTGACGGTGAGCATCCTCGACCGGCCCCGCCACACCGAGCTGGTGCAGGAGATCCGCGACGCCGGTGCCCGGATCCGGTTCCTGTCCGACGGTGACATCGCCAGCGCGATCTCGGCGGCCCGCGAGGAGTCCGACGTCGACGTGCTGATGGGCATCGGCGGCACCCCGGAGGGGATCATCGCCGCCTGTGCGCTGAAGTGCATGGGCGGCGCGATGCAGGCGAAACTCTGGCCACGCGACGACGCGGAGCGGGACAAGGCCATCGCCGCCGGGCATGACCTGGGCCGGGTGCTGCGCACCGACGACCTGGTCACCGGCGACAACTGCTTCTTCGTCGCCACCGGGGTCACCTCGGGTGACCTGCTGCACGGGGTGCGGTACCGCTCGGGTGGGGCGTACACCCAGTCGATCGTGATGCGCTCCAAGAGCGGCACGATCCGGGTGATCGACTCGCATCACCGGTTGGAGAAGCTGGCGCTCTACTCGGCGGTCGACTTCGACGGCCGGCCGATCGCCGAGCTCGACCTCTGACCCGGGGCGCGGTCAGGGCATGGTGAGCGGATCCGGGTCGTACGGGTCGTAGTCGCGTCGGCGGCGGAACAGGATCGCGGCGAGCACCCCGCCGACGAACCCGAAGAGGTGGCCCTGCCAGGAGATCAACGCGTCGGTCGGCAGGATGCCGACCAGCTGCCAGCCGTAGAGCAGGCCGACCAGCAGAACGACGCCGAGGTTCCACCAGGTGCGCTCGACGATGCCGCGCATCAGCACCAGACCGAGGTAGCCGAAGACGACCCCGCTGGCGCCGACCACCACGGTGTTCGGGGCACCGGTGAACCACACGCCGAGCCCGCTGACCAGGATGATCACCAGGGTGGAGTAGAGGAACCGGCGGACCCCGGCGGCCAGGACGAAGGTGCCGAGCAGGATCAGCGGGACACTGTTGCTGTAGAGGTGGTCGAAGCCGTGGTGCAGGAACGGGGCGAAGAACACCCCGTCCAGCCCGTCGATGCGCCGGGGGATGATGCCGGCGGCCAGGTCGAAGCCGGCGCTCAGCCAGACGTCGAACGCCTCGATGACGAACAGCACGGGGACGACCGCGCACATCGCGACGAACGCCCGGCCCAGCGAGGCGTAGAAGGCCTCGGTGCCGAACCGGTTCGGGTCACCACCGGAGGTCCCCATGTACGCCATCTCCTAGTAGCTATCAGGTCCGCGCAACCGACGCCAGCCGACAGCTGGCGAAAACCATACAAAAACACCGGCGGCGGTACGGACGATCAGGTCCGTACCGCCGCCGGTGACGAGTGCGACAGGTGCTGCCGACAGTCCGGGCCGGATCAGTACCAGCCGGCGTTCTGTGACTGCTGCCACGCGCCACACGGGGTGTCGTAGCGATTCTTGATGTACCCGAGGCCCCACTTGATCTGGGTCGCCGGGTTCGTCTGCCAGTCGGCGCCGGCCGCGGACATCTTGTTGCCCGGCACCGCCTGCGGGATACCGGTGGCACCGGACGCCGCGTTGTAGGCCTTGTGGTTCCAGCCGCTCTCCTTGTTCCACAGCTTGTTCAGGCAGGCGAACTGGTCGAGACCCCACCCCCTTTCCAGGGTGAGGGCGCAGCCGATCGCCCGGTTGCCGCTGAACTCGTCGCAGGACTCCGGGATCTCGCCGGTGAAGGGCACCGTCGCCGCCGGCGGCCGGGCCGCCGCCTCCTGCTGCTTCTGCTGGGTCACCTGCTCCGCCCGCTTGGCCTTGGCCGCCTCGGCCTTGGCCGTGGCGAGGGCCTTCTCCGTGGCTTCCCGTTCGGCGGTACGGCGTTGCACCGTCATCCGCTGGTGTTCGGCCCGGCGCTGGCGCAGCAGTTCGAGCTCGACCTGCTCGGCCTCGGCGGCCAGGCGGGCGTCGCTGATGCGTTGCTGGGTCTCCCGGTCGCTCTCCAGGTAGAACCCGCCGGCGACGCCTGTCACGAGCAGGCCGACGGCGAGTGCCCGGACACCGAACCGGCTCCACAGCCGACTCACGAAGTGGTCCCTTCGTCGGGGGCAAGGGCACGGCGGGCCGGGCCGGTCGACACCGCTCGCGACCGCGTGGCCGGCCGGCTGAACGGCGGCTCGCTACGGCCGCCGCCAGGTGCGGCGCGACCGTCACGTGCGGTGCGGCGGTGCGGCTGGTTCGGGCACGCCGTGAGCGCCCGACCGGGTGGGTCGCGCGTCGGCCGGCCGCGATGGTGGTCGGCTGACGCACCACCACCGACGACCCGGATATCGGTCGTCGCCGGTGCGCGCGCTCGTCGACCACCATCGCTCACGGTGAGGCCATTGGGAAACGCGGGACTTTGAATGTGATACTGGTCACGCAAATTTTCACCCTAAAGTGGGGCATAGCCCCACACCGGGCGAAGTCAGCGCGGGATGTCCTCCAACAGATCAGTAACCATTTCGGCGATGGGAGAACGCTCCGAACGGGTCAGCGTGACATGGGCGAACAGCGGATGCCCCTTCAGCGCCTCGATCACCGCGGTCACCCCGTCGTGCCGACCCACCCGCAGGTTGTCCCGCTGCGCGACGTCGTGGGTGAGCACCACCCGGGAGCCCTGTCCGATCCGGGACAGCACGGTGAGCAGGACGTTGCGTTCCAACGACTGGGCCTCGTCCACGATCACGAAGGCGTCGTGCAGGCTGCGACCCCGGATGTGGGTCAGCGGCAGCACCTCCAGCATGCCGCGGGCGAGCACCTCCTCCATCACGTTCTCGTGCACCACCGCGCCGAGGGTGTCGAAGACCGCCTGGGCCCACGGCGACATCTTCTCCGACTCGGACCCGGGCAGGTAACCGAGCTCCTGACCGCCGACGGCGTACAGCGGACGGAAGACGACGACCTTCTTGTGCCGGCGCCGTTCCATCACCGCTTCCAGCCCGGCGCACAGCGCCAGCGCCGACTTGCCGGTGCCGGCCCGACCGCCCAGCGAGACGATCCCGATCGACTCGTCGAGCAACAGGTCCAACGCGATCCGCTGCTCGGCAGAGCGACCACGCAGCCCGAACGCTTCCCGGTCGCCGCGTACCAGCCGTACCGTCTTGTCGGCCATCACCCGGCCGAGCGCGGCGCCGCCGGTGCCGTGCAGCACCAGGCCGGTGTGGCAGGGCAGCCCGGCGGCGCTGTCCAGGTCGACGGCCTCGCCCGCGTACAACTGCTTGACCTGCTCGTCGGTGGACTCCAGCTCGGCCATTCCGGTCCAGGTCGGGTCGCTGGCCTGGCCGTGCCGGTACTCGTCGGCGACCAGACCGACCGAGGCGGCCTTGACCCGCAGCGGCATGTCCTTGCTGACCAGCACCACGTCCCGGCCCTCCGCGCCCATGCTGAGCGCGACCGACAGGATCCGGGTGTCGTTGGACTCGTTGCGGAACCCCGGCGGCAGTACGTCGGTGTCGGCGTGGTTGAGCTCGACCCGCAACGTGCCGCCCGACTCGTTGGCCGGCACCGGCTGGTCCAACCGGCCATGGCGGACCCGGAGTTCGTCCAGCATCCGCAGGGACTGCCTGGCGAACCAGCCGAGCTCCGGATGGTGCCGCTTGCCTTCCAGCTCGGAGATCACCACCAGCGGGATCACCACCTCGTGCTCGGCGAACCGGTGGAACGCCCCTGGGTCGGACAGCAGGACCGAGGTGTCCAGGACGTACGCGCGGGCGGTGATTGGCGGCTCCGGTTGGGCTGGGCCGGCGGACCGGTCGGCCGACTCGGACGCGGCGGCGTCCGGGGCTCGGCGGGTCCGGCTACGGCTGGACGGGACAGCGGCGGCGGTCGGGCTCTGATCGGCCCGGGGGGTGGTACGTCGACTCGTCACAGGCCTGCTCCGTCGGGCGTGCACCCGATCCGCCCGCGATCCGGCTCCACCGGGGCCCGAAGGCACGGGTCGGATGCGGAACCCATGCGACTGCAGGTCCGGACCGTCCGGCTGGCCCGGGACGACCCCGGACCATGACTAGACGCTAGCCGCCGGATCCCGACCTCGGCTAGGCGTCAGAGCCGATCTTCGGCCCACACACCGGAGGTGAGCGGGGCAAATGGCGATCCGTACCCAGGTCCGACACACTCCGGTCACGCGACGGACACATCCGAGCCGCGCAGGCGGCCGGCCGGGATGCGCACCCCCTGCACGCATCCCGGCCGGGAGGAACTCCGGCGCGGTGACGCCGGGGTTCCCAGGCGGTGTCGCGTCCGCCTCAACACGACACCGCACTCGGGGAAAGCTCATCGCTGCGGCCGGATGGCTGCGGCCGCGGCCGGTCAGGGATGTCGGCCGGCCAGCAGTTCCGTCGAGTGCCGGCCACCGGTCCCACCGAGGTCAGGCCCACCAAGGCCTGGCCCACCGAGGTCAGGCCCACCGAGGTCAGGCCCACCGACGAAGGCCGCGCCGGTGTAGGTGGTGCCCGGACGGACCGCCAGGTCGACTCCGGCAGCCACCGGACGGGCCACCGGACGGACCGCCAGGTCGACTCCGGTGGCCACCGGACGGGTCTCCGGACGGGCTGGTTCCGGCAACACCGACGCGATCGCGGCCCGGGTCTCCCGGCGCCGCCGGGTCCACGCCCCGCGGTCACCGTCGAAGTACCCCTGCCGGTAGCCGAACCGGTAGCCGATCCGGTAGCTGAGCTGGCCGTGCAGCCGGCCGGCGGCGTAACTGGCCGAGGCCAGCAGCAACACCAGGAAGACCGCGAAGAACGAGCTCATCCGGTCGCCCCGATCTCTGGGATCATGTCTCCTCCGACTCGAACGACGTCGGGTCGTCGGTGAGCAGCCGATCGATGTCGTCGGTCCTCACCTCTTCGACCAGTTCGACGCTGATCCGGCAACCGCCCAGCACCACCTCGGCCACCGAGGCCCGCCGGATCTCCCCTCCGGCGTCGTAGACCCGCACACTCAACTCCGGACAGCCGAGGTGCGCCCGCCACGCGTTCCACTCGGATCGGTCCCCCACGTTGAGCGACAGGTGACGACACCCCCGGGCCAGGTACAGCCGCCACGGCGCGGTCAAGCCGCCGGCGACGGCGTCCGCGATCAGGCCGAAGGCCTGGGCCCGGGTAGCGAGTTCGGTCACCGCACCGTCTCCGTCACGTGTAAGCGACAACTCCACTCACTCAGCGTCTCAAGCACGTGACGTAGAGTAAAGCGTCACGCGCAAGTGACAGCATCGTCTTTTCGGGTGATTAGCGCCACCCCACTTCGTCCTTAGACTGCACCCGTGGCACCCCTCGTGACAAGGGAAGATTTCCCGACAGAGATTCACAAAGCTCTGTCACAAACGCAGTACAGAAGGCTTCCTGCCCCCAGGAAAAGCGGTGATTCGCCGTACCGTCGGCCGGTGCCGGACAGCTCCGCCGCGCGAAAGATCGCCTTCGCCGCCTTCGTACGCAAGGCGCTCGCCGACGCGCGCGCGACCCGCGCCTGGACCGGCTCGGAGGTCTCCCGGCGCACCGGCGTGTCCCGCCAGACCATCAACCGGTGGGTACGCGGCGAGTGGTCCAGTGATCCGGAGGCCGAGCGGGTGGTCTCGTTCTGCGAGGGACTGGGGATCAGCCCGACGATCGCGTTCGGCGTCCTCGGCTGGGATCGCGCCACCAGCGCCCGGCCCGCACCCTCGGCGCCGCCGATGGACCCGGACGTGGAGGCACTGCTCCGCCGGCTGGTCGACCCAAACGTTTCAGATGCGGAGAAATTTCACATCAGGGAGACGATCCGCTATCTCGCCTATCGGCCCCCACTGCCGGCCGAACCTCGCAAAGGACCCAAGCGGGCAGGGTAGTTCTCAGATGGCGAAAGAAAGCCGATCAAGCGGCCCGGTTCTGTCCCACTTGCACGCTGAGTCACGATAGCGTTCCTCTCCGTACTGCTTGGGCTCGTCATCCACGGGGACGGGACAAGGCCGGACACAGCCCGGACACAGCCCTGCGGGACAGGAGGGAGGGTCGATACCCGATGACCCTCAAATGGTCGGCAGTCGTGATCGCGGCCGTCGCGATCACGCTTTACGGCACCACGAATATCGTGGTCGCCGTCCTGAGTAGCGGCGAGGTGCCAGCGGTGGTGAACCTGTTCGTCATCGCCTGCGCGTCCGTCGCCACGCTGGTGGCGGTCATCGCGCACCTCAACGACCGACAGCAGGGACGGCTGACCGCGCTCACCGAATTCCTCGTCGCCCGGCTCAATGAAGTCGATTCACACGTCGCAGACCGCAACTCCGGCTTCGTCGAGGGCTATTTGCTCCGGCAGGGGCAGCAACACGACGCGGCAGTCGTGCAATTTCCACCGCGGATGCACGGTCGGCGACTGATGAGCGGCGGTGACGACTGACCCGCCGGGTGGTTCGCGGACCGTAGTCACCAGCGCCGACGTCCCCGAACGTTCATCCGCCGAGAGGTCTGGCACCTGCGGCGGCAGCAGGTACGCTGACGCCCGTGCGGCCGTTCGAGGTAGGAAACCAGCGCTTGGCCCGTCCGCTGACCGCGGAGCAGGCATGGCGAGCCACCATCGATCGCGCCGACCGGTGCGTGCTGTTCTTCGACTTCGACGGCACCCTCGCCCCGGTCGGTGACGATCCCACGTCGGTGCAGCCCGCGCCCAAGGTGCTGGCGGCGATCGAGTCACTCGCCGGGGTGGTGCAGCGGATAGCGATCGTGTCGGCCCGACCGGTCGACTTCCTCCGAGCCCAGTTCGCCACGATCAGCGAGGTCGACCTGTACGGGCTGTACGGGCTGGAGCACAGCCACGGATCCGGACCGACGGTCACCGAGCCGGCCGCGCTGCCCTGGGTCCCGGCGATGCAGGAGCTGGCCGACCGGGCCCGCGCCGAGCTGCCCGCCGGCGCACTGGTCGAGTACAAACGGCTGTCCGTCGCGCTGCACTACCGGACCGCGCCCGAGCTCGCCGAGACCGTCGAATCGTGGGGGCAGGCCCAGGCCGAACAGCTCGGCCTGCGGGTGCAGAGCGGGCGGATGGTGATCGAGATCAAGCCGCCGGTCGACCGGGACAAAGGCATGGTCATCGGCGACGCGGTCGGCACCGCCGGCTGCGCCTGGTACTTCGGTGACGACGTCTCCGACATCAAGGCGTTCGCCGCTCTCCGGGCACACGCCAGCGCCAACCCTGACTTCTTCGGCGTCTGCGTGGCGGTGGCCAACGCCGAGACCGGGCACGATGTGTCAGCGGCCGCCGACCTCACCATCGACTCGCCGGAAGCGCTCGGCGACTTCTTGACCTCCGCCGTGCACGCCCTGGACTGACGCCACCCGGTAGGGACGGCCCCGGCGAGGGCCGGTCGTCAGGCGCCATACCGGCGTTGCCGGTTCGCGTACGACCGCAACGCCCGCAGGAAGTCCACCCGACGGAAGTCGGGCCAGTTCACGTCGCAGAAGTAGAACTCCGAGTGCGCCGACTGCCACAGCAGGAAGCCGGAGAGTCGCTGCTCACCGCTGGTCCGGATGACCAGGTCCGGGTCCGGCTGGCCGCGGGTGTAGAGATGCTCGGCGATGTGGTCGACGTCGAGCACCTCGGCCAGCTCCTCCAGGGTGCCGCCGGACTTGGCGTGCTCGTGCAACAGCGAGCGGACCGCGTCGGCGATCTCCCGGCGGCCACCGTAGCCGACCGCGATGTTCACCTGCGCGCCCTCGGATCGGGTCTGGGTACGCTCCTGCGCGGCCTTCAACGCCGTCGCGGTGGAATCCGGCAGCAGGTCCAGCGCACCGACGATGCGCAGCCGCCAGGGGTTGCCCTCCTCGGCCAGCTCGGTGACCAGATCCTCGATGATGCTCAGCAGCGGATCCAGCTCGCGGGCCGGCCGACGCAGGTTGTCGGTGGCCAGCAGGTACAGCGTGACGTGACCGATACCGGCCTGGTCACACCAGTTCAACAGATGTTTGATCTTCGCTGCGCCAACCCGGTGCCCGTCGTTGGGATCCACGAACCCCATCTCCCGGGCCCACCGGCGGTTACCGTCGCACATCACGCCCACGTGGCCGGGCACCGGCTTGCCCGCCAGTCTCGCCATGAGCCGTCGCTCATAGACCGAGTAGAGCAGCTCCCGCAGAGTCATCAGAAGCAGACTAGCGACCGGAGCGCCGTCGCGCGGTATCGGCCGCCCGGCGGATCGTCAGTTGTGCGGCGAGCCGGCGCACCGTGACCGCGTCCAGCCGGCCGTCGCCGAGACCGAGTTCGACGATGGTGTCGAAGACGCGCCGGTCCCGCGCCGCCGCCGCGACGGCGGCGTCCACCGTCGTCGGCCGCCGGGCCAGCCAGGCGCCGAGGGCACTGTGCCGCAGGTGCCCACCGAGGCGTCGGCGCAGCGCCTGCCGGTAGCGGCGGGCGGCGGCCGCCGGCGTACCGGCCGCCGCCGCACCGGCCAGCGCACCGGACAGCACCGCGTAGAAGATGCCCTCGCCGGTGAACGGGTTGATCAGCGACAGCGCGTCGCCAGCCAGCACCAGCCGACCCGCACCCACCGGCGGCCGCCGGGTGGACAGCGGTAGATGATGCGCCCGCAGATCGGTGACCTGCGCCAGGTCGGTGCCGGGCAGCAGCGCGCACAACCGGTCCAGCAGCCGGGCCCGGGTCAACGGCCGGCCGCGCAGCACCTCCCCGTACCCGATGTTCGCCCGCCCGTCACCGATCGGAAAAGCCCAGGCGTACGCCGGCCAACCGGCCGCCGTGGTGACGATCCGCTGTTCGCCGGGGCTGGTGACGGCCCCGACCGGCGCGTAGCCGCGAATCGCCAGGGCCAGATGTCCGTCCGGGTTGGCGCCGTGGCCCAACGCCCGGCGTACCACCGATCCCGCGCCGTCCGCGCCGACCACCGCCCGCGCCGCGATCTCGCCGTCGAGCAGCACCAGGTCGTCGCGGACCGTGACCCGCCGTACGGTGTGCCGCCGCAGCCGCACGCCGCCGGCGACCGCGGCGGCGACCAGCCGGGCGTCGAAGACGGCCCGGGGCACCGTGTACGCCGGACGGACCAGCTCGGCGGCGACCTGCCCGCCGTGCGGGGCGACCAGCCGGAGCCGGCCGACCGGGGCGAACCCGTCGACCGGGTCGGGCACGGCCAGCCCGGCCAGTACGTCGAGGGCGTGCGGTGCGATGCCGTCGCCGCACGGCTTGTCGCGGGGAAAGTCGGCCCGGTCCAGCAGCAGCACCCGGGCACCGGCCCGGCGGGCGGCGATCGCGGCGGCGGCACCGGCCGGCCCGGCACCGACCACCGCGACGTCGACGACCGACGTACCGTCCACCTGGACCTCCCGTCAGGCCGGTTCGGTGCCGGCTGCCGTCCGGCCGGGCCCGGCACCGACGGTCCCCCGGCCGGGCTCGGCGCTGCCCGCCTCCCGGCCACGCTCGACGCGACCGGCCCGCCACACACCGTAGAAGGCCAGCGCCACCGCCACCACCAGCGGCGCGCCGTCGCGGACCAGACCGTCCACGCCGAGCAGCCACCAGCACAGCGGCAGGTCGACGGCGAGCACCCCGAGGCTGACCAGGACCAGCAGCCAGCGTGCCCAGCGTCGGCCGCGCAGCATGAAGAACGACACCAGCAGCACCAGCCAGCTGGTGGCGGTGGCGACCGCGATCCAGGCCACCACCGCCGGGGTGGCGACCAGCCGGCCGTCGAGCAGCACCCCGATCGAGACCAGCGCCGGCACCAGCATCAACGGTGGGTAGGTGAAGGCCGAGACCCGGGCGACGAGCAGCCAGGCGGCGACCGGCGGCCGCCGGGGCGGGGCCTCGCGCCAGGTCAGCCGCCGGCCGTCGCGGACCAGCCGGGCCGGGTGTCGGGTCAGCTGCGCACCGACCGCCGGGGACCGGTACAGCAGCCACACCACGGCCAGGCAGAGCCCGGCGAGCAGGGCGAACCCGACCACCCCGGGCAGCGGCGGTACGCCGGAGCGCGGCACCACCAGCCGGCCGAGCGCGAAGACGGTGGTGACCGCCAGGATCAGCCCGAACGGTCGGGCCCCGGCCCGGCCCCGGCGTACCTGCCGGATCAGGACCAGGAACCCGAACGCCCGCAGCAGCGCCCAGCCGGAGCGGACCGCCACACCGACGTCCCGCTCCGGGGCGTACCACCAGTTGAGCAGGTCGACCACGACGGTGGCAGCGGCGGTGACGGCGAGCAACCCGACCAGCCGGCGGACCGGCGGCGGCAGGCGGAGCGCTGCCGGGCGGACCGGTCCGGCGCGGCCCGCACCGGGATCGACTGCCGCCACCGGCGCAGGCTATCCAACGGTCAGTCGGCGGCGTCCAACCGGGCCCGTAGCGCGTCCAGCTCCGCCCAGAGCACCCCGGGCAGTTTGTCGCCGAACCGCTCGAACCATTCGGTGATCTGCGGCAGCTCCGCGCGCCACTGCGCCGGGTCGACGGCGAGCGCGGCGGCCACGTCGGCCGGGTCGGCGTCCAGGCCGGACAGGTCGAGCGCGTCAACGGTCGGTACGTTGCCGATCGGGGTCTCCACCGCCGCGCCGGTGCCGTCCAGCCGCTCGACGATCCATTTGAGCACCCGGGAGTTCTCCCCGAAGCCGGGCCAGAGGAACCGGCCGTCGTCGTCGCGGCGGAACCAGTTGACGTAGAAGATCCGGGGCAGCTTGGCGGCGTCGCCGTCAGTGCCCTTGCCCATCTCGATCCAGTGCCGGAAGTAGTCACCGGCGTGGTAGCCGATGAACGGCAGCATCGCCATCGGATCCCGCCGGACCACCCCGACCTTGCCGGCCGCCGCAGCGGTCGTCTCCGAGGAGAGGGTGGCGCCCAGGTAGACGCCGTGCACCCAGTCGCGGGCCTCGGTGACCAGCGGCACCGTGGTGCGTCGCCGGCCACCGAACAGGATCGCGTCGATCGGTACGCCGCGCGGGTCGTGGTACTCGTCGGCCAGGATCGGGCACTGGGTGATCGGGGTGCAGAACCGGCTGTTCGGGTGGGCGGCGTCGGTACCCCGGTCGGGGTTCCAGTCCTCGCCCCGCCAGTCGGTCAGGTGCGCCGGTGGCTCGCCCATCCCCTCCCACCACACGTCGCGGTCGTCGGTCAGCGCGACGTTGGTGAAGATGGAGTTGCCCCGGTCGAGGGTCCGCATCGCGTTGGCGTTGGTCCGCCAGTCGGTGCCGGGGGCGACGCCGAAGAGCCCGTACTCGGGGTTGACCGCGTACAGCCGGCCGTCGTCGCCGAACCGCATCCAGGCGATGTCGTCGCCGATGGTCTCGACCTTCCAACCGGGGATGGTCGGCTCCAGCATGGCCAAATTGGTCTTGCCGCAGGCGGACGGGAACGCGCCGGCGACGTAGCGGACCCGCCCGTCCGGCGCGGTCAGCTTGAGGATCAGCATGTGTTCGGCCAGCCAGCCCTCGTCGCGGGCCATCACGCTGGCGATCCGCAGCGCGTAGCACTTCTTGCCGAGCAGCGAGTTGCCGCCGTAGCCGGATCCGTACGACCAGATCTCCCGGGTCTGCGGGAAGTGCGAGATGTACTTGGTCTCGTTGGCCGGCCACGGCACGTCGGCCTGGCCCGGCGCGAGCGGGGTGCCGACCGAGTGCAGGGCCGGTACGAACGCGGCGTCGTCGCCCATCGCGGCGAGCACCTCTGCGCCCATCCGGGTCATGATCCGCATCGAGGCGACGACGTACGCGCTGTCGGTGATCTCCACCCCGAACATCGGCTCCGGGGCGTCCAACGGGCCCATGCAGAACGGGACCACGTACATGGTCCGGCCGCGCATGCACCCCCGGTACAGCTCGGTCATCACCCGCTTCATCTCGGCGGGGTCCACCCAGTTGTTGGTCGGGCCGGCGTCGGACTCGTCGGGTGAGCAGATGAAGGTACGTTCCTCGACCCGGGCCACGTCGGTCGGGTCGGTGCGGGCCCAGAACGAGTTGGGACGGCGTTCGCTGTCCAGCCGGACCAGGGTGCCGGAGTCGACGAGTTCGTCGGTGAGCCGGTGCCATTCGGCGAGCGAACCGTCGGCCCAGACGACCCGGTCCGGTGTGGTGAGGTTGGCGATCTGACGGACCCAGTCGAGCAGGCGGGCGTGGCTGGTCGGGGCGGGGCCGGGGACGTTCGACGGTACGGACGCGGTGGCCGTTGCAGTCATGGCGATCTCCTCGTGGTCGGCGCTGACCTCGTTCCTGGAGTGCACGGCACCGGCGGATGGTCGGGCCCACCCGCCGGGATACAAGTCCGGGAGTTGGACTCAGGGTAAACCGATTGATCGTTCAGGGCAGCCGAGGAGCTTGTGAAGAAGTGCACAAGTTGTCGACGCATGCAATCTGACGAGCTGTTTCTCGCTCTCACGCGCAGTTGTACGCAAGATCTTCCGGCGCTCGACCAACCCCCACCTCAGTCACTCTGCGTGTTCGCGACTCGAGTGGCGAAAGCGTGGCGCGGCCGGAAACTCGGGCGGTGCCGACA
This sequence comes from Solwaraspora sp. WMMD792, assembly GCF_029626105.1. Classification (NCBI taxonomy): domain Bacteria; kingdom Bacillati; phylum Actinomycetota; class Actinomycetes; order Micromonosporales; family Micromonosporaceae; genus Solwaraspora; species Solwaraspora sp. WMMD792. The sequence goes on along the minus strand of NZ_JARUBH010000009.1, from coordinate 98,391 downwards.
CATCGGCGGGCGGGAACCCGCTACGCTCGACCACGTGCCCGTCCACGCCGCCGGCGAGCCGTCCGCGCCCGCCTCCAGTCCGGGGTTGATCCGCCGGCTCCGGGACCGGTTCGGTCTGCTGGTCCGCGAGATCGGCAAGTTCGGGGTGGTCGGCGGGATCGCCTTCATCGTCGACATCACCCTGTTCAACATCGCTTCAGGCGTGCTCGGGATGGGCCCGCTCAGCGCGAAGACGCTGTCGACGGTGATCGCTGCCTCGGTGGCCTTCGTGGGCAACCGCTTCTGGACCTGGCGGCACTCGGTCAGGTCCGGGCTGGCCCGCGAGTACGGCCTCTATTTCTTCTTCAACGCCGTGGGCCTGGGCATCGGCCTGGCCTGCCTGGGGATCAGCCACTACGGGCTGGGCAGCATCTGGCCGGGGGTGTTCCAGACACTGCTCGCCGACAACATCGCGGCCAACATCGTCGGCGTGGCGGTCGGCACCCTGTTCCGGTTCTGGGCGTACCGCAGGTTCGTGTTCACCGTCGCGGCACCCGCCGTGGTGGCGGCCGCCGCCAGCGACCGTGACTAGCCCCACCCGGTGCCGCCCTACCCGCCAGTCAACCCGAACGGCCCGTCGACCTGCCGTATGGTGATCTGATGCGAATACTTCGCCTTCTGCCCGAGCGCTGGCAGAGGTTCATCCGCGAGGCGCTGAAGTTCGGCACCGTCGGTGGCATCAACACCGCGGTCAACTTCGCGGTGTTCAACGCTCTGGCACTGACCGTGCTCGCCGACGGTCAGCTGAAGGCGACCGTCGTCGCCGCGCTGGTGGCGACCACCAGCTCGTACTTCATGAACCGCCACTGGACCTACCGCGACCGGCCGAAGTCGGCCATCCGGCGGGAGTACGTACTGTTCTTCCTGTTCAACCTCACCGGCCTGGCGATCGAGGTCGGGGTGCTGGGGCTGGCCAAGTACGGCTTCGGCATCAGCGGGCTGCTGGCCCTGAACATCGTCAAGATCATCGGACTGGTGCTCGGCACCATCTTCCGCTTCTGGGCGTACCGCACGTTCGTCTTCCGCCCGGCACCCGCCGCCCACCCGACCACCGGGACCGGCCCGACCACCGGGGCCGAACCCGGGGCCGAACCCGGGGCCGGGACCGAACCGGCGGCGGGCGGCCCGGTCCCGCAGCAGATCCAGCGGGACGGGCAGCCACCGACCGGCCAGTCGATGCAGGCCCTCGACAGCACGGCACCTCTGGCCGACCAGCTCGACGCCGAACTCGCCGCCGAGATCGACGCGAAGATCATCGCCGAACTGGACGCGGAGATCGCCGCAGCGACCCGCCCGGCCAGGCGCTGACCGACGACCGTGCGCTCCGGCACCGGTGCTGACGCCGACCTGTTCTTCGAGGATCTCGCCCCGGGCGGTTCCTTCGACCTCGGCATCACCACCGTGGACGGCGTCGAAATGGTCAGCTTCGCCGAACGCTTCGACCCGCAGTGGTACCACGTCGAGCCGGACCTCGCCCAGGCCAGCCCGTACGGCACCGTGATCGCCAGCGGATTCTTCACCGTCAGCCTGTTCATGCGGGCGTACGTGGACGCCGTGCTGTCCCGGGCCGCCGCCGACACCTCCCCCGGCCTGGAGGAGCTGCGCTGGCTGGCCCCGGTGTACGCCGGTGACCGGCTCGCCGGGCGGCTGGACGTGCTCACCAGGAAGCTGTCCGACGCCCGGCCCGGCCTGGGCACGGTCACCCTGCTGGGGTCGTTGACCCGGCTCGACACCTACGACCGGCCGGAGCGCGAGGTGCTGCGCACCCGGTTCCGTGGCTGGTTCGCGCTACGCGGCGCCGGGCCGACGACCTGACCCGGCTGGCCAGCGGGCCAGGCCCGCCTGGCAGTGCTGGCCAGCCGTCGCCCGGTCAGCGGCCGGGCGAGGCGTTGTCCGGTCGCGCCGGGGCCGCCTGGTCCGGCCCGGTGCGTGCCTCGTCGAGAATTTCCCGCAGCTCACCGTCGCCCAGGCTGTGCAGATCGTGGTGCGCCTCGACCAGCTCGTAGAGCTGCGTCTGCACCTGACTGACCCCCGGAAGGTCGGGCAGCACGGTCTGCCCGCGTTCACCGGCCGACTCGATGGTCAACGTCCCGCAGCCGAGCAGCCGCTCGCTGAACCGCTGCGTCATGGAGTGGTCGTTGACCCGGTTCAACGGGATGTCCCGGCGCTCCCGGGAGAACACCCCGTGCTGCAGCACCACCCGCTCGTTGGTGAACACGTAGTGCGTACTGCGCCAGACCGTGAACGGCCGGACGGCGAACCAGAGCACCGCGACCAGCGCAAGCGCGACGATCACGTACCACACGACGGTGGCTGCGGTGCTCTCCGGCAGCAGCAGGAACCCGGCCACCACGGCGGCGACCGCCAGCACCGTCACCGCCACCGGCCGGACCAGCGCCTTCCAGTGCGGGTGCAGGTGCAACACGACATGCTCGTCCGCGGTGAGCATGTCTTCGGGAAATGCCACGGCAACCTCCTAGCCCGGGCCGGGCGGGGGACCCGGCCGGCGGTCCGTACACCGGCCGCCGGGGTGACCGTAGCGGTTGACCGCCACCCGGACAGTCAACCGGGCGTACCGTTTCCTGGCGCGTCGCCGGACCGCACGTGCACCACGTCCCCTGCCGCGACCGCCAGTTCGCCGCCGGCCGTACGGACCACCAGGCGACCGTCCTCGTCGACCGTGTCGGCCAGCCCGGTGTGCGCCGTGCCGGACGGCAACGAGACCCGCACCTGCCGGCCCACCGTCACACAGTGCCGCAGGTACGCCGCCCGCAGACCGGACTCGACCGGGTCGCCACCGGCGGCCCGCCACCGCCCGTACCAGTCGGCCACCCCGCGCAGCACGGCCCGCAGCAACGGGTCCCGGTCGGTCGCCGCCGCTCCGGCCAGCTGCAGCGAGGTGGCCCGCAGGCCACTGCCGGGCGGCGGCAGCTCGTCGACGCGCAGCGTCACGTTGAGCCCGATGCCCAGCACCACGGCCGGGCCGGCCGCCCCGTCCGGGGCCGCCTCGGCGAGGATCCCGGCGCACTTCGCCTCGTCGATCAACAGATCGTTGGGCCACTTCAACCCGGCCGGCAACTCGGCGAGCCGGGCCACCGCCTCGGCCAGCGCGACGCCGGCCAGCAGCGGCAACCAGCCGTACCGGGACCCCGGCACCGCCGGCCACGACCGGGCGGGCCGAGCCGCCGCCGGCTGCAGCAGCACGCTGACGGCGAGGCCGGCCCGCGGCGGCGAGGTCCAGTCGCGGCCGAGCCGCCCGCGCCCGGCGTGCTGCTGCTCCGCCGCGATCACCAGCCCTTCGGTGGCACCGGCTCGCGCGGCGGCGAGCACGTCCGCGTTGGTCGAGCCGGTCTGCGCCCGGACCTGCACGTCGGTCCACAGGCCGTCGGTAACGATCAACGCGCGACGCAGCCCACGCTCGTCCAACGGCGGACGGTCCAGATCGGTGTACGGTGAGCCGGCCATCCGCCCACCCTACGGCGGCTCACTGCCGATGGTCGTACCGCTGCGGCACCGGTGCCACGCCACGGTACGGGTGCCCGGTGACGGTCGTACCGACCACCGGCACCGCTGCCGGCGGGTCCGACGCGGGGACGGACGAGTCCGACGTGGGAACGGCCCGGTCCGACGCTCGTACGGGTTGTGCGTAGGCGTCCGTCGGCCGGTCGAACCAGTCAAAATCCTCGTCAGCAGCAGCAGCCGGCGGCGCGGCAACCGGCGGCACAACGACGGGCGGCACAGCGGCCACCGGCGGCTCCGGCAGCACGACGGCGGGTCGGCCACCCCGACGTTGACGCGGCACGGTCACGCCGACCGTGTGGCGTCCACCGGGCGTCGCCCGGCGACGGAACAGCCCGGTGCGGGTGGCCCGACGTCGCCCCCGCCCTCGACGGCGCCGATGCGGCGCGGCGTCCAGACTTCCGGCCCTGCGGCTGCCGACGGTGGCCGCCCGCGCCGGCCAGAGCGTCCGCCGCATCACCAGCAGCACCGTCAGACCGGACGCGATCAGCGCAACTCCCAACACTGTCACGTGGTGGTAACGAATCGGGCAACAGGCAGGAAACGTCGTCCCGGGGTCGATCGACCCGGGCCGGGGCCGGCCCGACGACGGCGTACTGAGGGAAACCGCACACCGTCGGCCCCTGACCGGCGGTCGCGACGTCGATAGCATCCGCGGTGTGGGCGTGACGAGCGAGCAGTCCGGGACCGGAACCGACCTCCACAGCACCGCCGGCAAGCTGGCGGACCTGGAGCGCCGGGTCGACGAGGCGGTGCATGCCGGCTCGGCCCGCGCGGTCGAGAAACAGCATGCCCGGGGGAAGAAGACCGCCCGGGAACGGATCGCGATGCTGCTCGACGAGGGTTCCTTTGTCGAGCTGGACGAGCTGGCCCGGCACCGGTCGACCAACTTCGGGCTGGAGCGCACCCGCCCGTACGGCGACGGGGTGGTGACCGGCTACGGCACCGTCGACGGCCGGCAGGTGTGCGTCTTCGCGCAGGACTTCACCGTCTTCGGCGGCTCGCTCGGCGAGGTCTTCGGCGAAAAGATCGTCAAGGTGATGGACCTGGCGATGAAGATCGGCTGCCCGGTGATCGGGATCAACGACTCCGGCGGCGCGCGCATCCAGGAGGGCGTGGTCAGCCTCGGGCTGTACGGCGACATCTTCTTCCGCAACGTCCGCGCCTCCGGCGTCATCCCGCAGATCTCCCTGGTGATGGGGCCGTGCGCGGGTGGTGCGGTGTACTCCCCGGCGGTCACCGACTTCACCATCATGGTCGACCAGACGTCGCACATGTTCATCACCGGCCCGGACGTGATCAAGACGGTCACCGGCGAGGACGTCGGCATGGAGGAGCTCGGTGGCGCCCGCACCCACAACGCCACCAGCGGAAACGCCCACTACCTGGCGACCGACGAAGAGGACGCCGTCGACTACGTCAAGGCGCTGCTGGCGTACCTGCCGAGCAACAACCTGGACGAACCACCGGCGTTGCCGACCGAGGCGGAGCCGGCGGTCACCGAGACCGACCGTGAGCTGGACACCATCGTCCCCGACTCGGCCAACCACCCGTACGACATGCACCGCGTGATCGAACACGTCCTGGACGACGGCGAGTTCCTGGAGGTCCAGCCGCTGTACGCGCAGAACATCGTGGTCGGCTTCGGCCGCATCGAGGGCCGGCCGGTCGGGGTGGTCGCCAACCAGCCGATGCACTTCGCCGGCTGCCTGGACATCGGGGCCTCGGAGAAGGCCGCCCGGTTCGTGCGCACCTGCGACGCGTTCAACGTCCCGGTGCTGACCTTCGTCGACGTGCCCGGTTTCCTGCCCGGCACCGACCAGGAGTGGGACGGCATCATTCGGCGCGGCGCGAAGCTGATCTACGCGTACGCCGAGGCGACCGTCCCGAAGGTCACCGTCATCACCCGCAAGGCGTACGGCGGCGCGTACGACGTGATGGGGTCGAAGCATCTCGGCGCGGACCTGAACTTCGCCTGGCCGACCGCGCAGATCGCGGTGATGGGCGCACAGGGCGCGGTGAACATCCTCTACCGTGCCGAGCTGGCCGCCGCCGACGACCCGGCGGCGGCCCGGGCGCAGCGCATCGCCGAGTACGAGGAGCGGCTGGCCAACCCGTACGTCGCCGCCGAGCGCGGCTACGTCGACTCGGTCATCGCACCGTCGCAGACCCGGGTGCAGGTGGCGCGCGGGCTGCGGATGCTGCGTGGCAAGCGGGAGACCCTGCCGCCGAAGAAGCACGGCAACATACCGCTCTGACCGGTACGGGTCGCAGGGGTACCAGTCGCAGCGGTACGGGTCACCCGCCCGGCGGCGTCGGCAGGTCCAGGTCGGCCAGCCACGGGCTGGCGAGCAGCAGTGCTCCGAGGAACAGCGCGGCGAGGTTGATCAGGCCGAAGAACCCCACCCAGACCAGGCCGGGCACCCGGGTCAGCCAGGCGAGCTGGTCGGCGTCCGACTCCGGCGAGCGGCCCTGGGCCCGCAGCCGCTGCAGCTCACCGACCGGCCGCACCCCGCCGATCAGCAGGAACCACACCCCGGTGTACGCGAACGCGGCCTGCACGTCCGGGCCGGCGAACCACGAGACGGCGAAGACCACACCGCCGGTGACCAGGATGGACACGATCCCGAAGAGATTGCGGATCATCACCAGCATGGCGAGCAGCAGCGCCACGGCGATCCAGAGCAGCAGGGTGATCCGGTTGCCGCCGAGCAGCAGGGCCCCGGCCAGCCCGACCAGCGACGGCGCGACGTAGCCCGCCAGCAGGGTGAGGATCATGCCCAGCCCGGTCGGCCGGCCGGCGGACAGGGTCAGCCCGGAGGTGTCCGAGTGCAGCCGGATCCCCTTGAGCTTGCGGCCGGTGAGCAGGGCGATCAGCGCGTGCCCGCCTTCGTGGGCGATGGTGATCGCGTTGCGGCCGATCCGCCAGGGCAGCCGGGTGAGCACCGCGACGAGCGCTACGGCGGCGGTGATGAGCACGAGCAGTGGCGGCGGGTCGGTCTGGGCCGTGAAAAGGCGGTCCCACATTTCCGTCAGCCCGGTGATCGACACAGCCAGCGAGCCTACTCACCGCTCGCCACGCCCACCAGACCACCGTCCGCCGGCCGGCAGGACCGTAGGTTCGGCGCCGGCCCGGTCACTGACGGTCACGCGGTACGCGGCCACGGCGGCGACTGTCACGGCCGCACCGCCGGACAGCACCAGCAGTACGGGTATCAGACCGACGCTGGCGACCAGCAGGGCCGCATCGGCCAGGGCCACCAGCATCCACAGTGCCACGCTCGGTTTGGCGATCCGTCGACGGTTGACCATGTCGCACTCTCCTTCCGTCGCGCTCCGGTTGTACCCGGAAGATCGGAAGTTCATGCGGTTGAGCCGTGGCTCAGCTCCCGGCGGGCTGGAATCTGCTCGCCATCAGCTCGAAGTAGACCAGGTCCTGCTGCCAGCGTTCGGCCGTGGTCGACCAGTAGATGGAGTACGCCTTGTCCGGTGCGGTGACGAACCCCCGGTTGCGCACCTGCAGTCGGTTGCCCTGGTTGCTGGTGTAGCGGAACTCCCAGTCGGCGGCGTCGAGGAAGTAGTCGACGGCTTCGATCCGCACCCGCTCGTAGTCGTTGTAGGTGCCCCGCCGGTTCTGCTCCTGGTTCTGCCAGTCGGCGACCGGATCCGGCTTCGGGTTGTCGGTCTGGTCGATGATGATCAGGCGACCGAGTCCACCGTTCTCCCGGAACTCCACCCGGGTTCTTTCGCGGCTGACCGACCAGCCTTCCGGCACCGGCACCGAGAACCCGGTCTGGTCCTCGTGCAGCCGCCAGCCGTCGGGCAACGGCGACTGCGGGTCCGGCGGCTGGGGCGACTCGCCGTTCTGCGGCGGCACCGCCGGCACCTCGGGCGACGTCTCGGCCGCCGGTGAACTCGGTTCGACACTCGGCTCGGCGCTCGGCGCGCCGGAGGTCGGGGCCGGGGCCGGGGCCGACGGCGTGGCCGAGGCGGCCGGACCGGTGCCAAGCTGCCCGTCGGGCTCGTCCTCGTCGCCGGTGGCAAGCAGCGCGACGGTCACCAGCAGCGCCAGTACGACGACAGCGGCCACACCGCCGATCAGCCAGGTACGGGGCAGCTTGGTGACGGACCGGACAGCCCGCGCGGCGCGGTCGAGCAGCAGGGCCGGGATGGACCAGTTTCGCCGGTCCGACGCGGTGGCGGCCGGCACCGACTCGGGTTGTTCCTGGACCGGTGGCCGCTCGGCGGGCTCGGCGACCGTCGGCTGCTTCGTCGCCGTCGGCTGCTCAGCCGCCTTGGCCGTCGCCGTCGGCTGCTCAGCCGCCTTGGCCGCCGCCGGCTGCTCAACCGCTGGCTGCTCGGCAGGCTCGGCGGCCGGTGCCCGCTCGGCCGGCTTACGGCTCGGCGCCGTCTCCTTGCGACCCGGCACCACCTGGGTGCGCTCTGCCTGGGGCAGCACGGTGGTCTCCGACGGCGGCTCACCGGATTTGGTCGGCAACACACTCGTCTCGGCTGCGCCCGCAGCTGCGGTCGCCGCGCCGGCGGGTTGGTCGGTCGGCGGCACCACCCTGGTCGGGTCCGCCGAGTTGCTCGGCCGGGTGACCGGCGGGCCGTACTTGGCCGGGCCGGGGACCACCGGCAACGCGGTCGGCAACGGGGCCACCGGCGGCGACACCGGCTCCGACGGGACCGGGGTGCGCGGCGTGCCGCCGCGCGGACCGGGCACGATCCCCGACCGGGACTCGCCGGGGCGGACCTCCCGGCTGCCGTACGGGCTGGGTCGGCGTACCCCGTCGAGCAGTGAGCGACCGCGACGCGGACCGCGCCCGGCGGCGCGGGTCAGTAGCCGCTCCGCCTCGTCGGCCTTCATCCGGGTGTACGGGTCCTTGCGCAGCAGCCCGGCCAGCACCGGCTTGAGTGGACCGGCCCGGCGGGCGGGCGGCGGCGGCTCGGTGGCCAGCGCGGAAAGCGTCGCGATGGCGGTCTGCCGGGCGTACGGCGACTGCCCCTCGACGGCCGCGTACAGCGTCGCGCCGAGCGACCACAGGTCGCCTTCCGGCCCGGCACTGCCGGTACGGGCCCGCTCCGGGGCGATGTACGCCGGTGAGCCCAGCACCAGCCCGGTACGGGTGACGTTGGGGTCGCCCGGCACGGTGGCCAGGCCGAAGTCGGTGAGCACTACCCGGCCGTCGTGGCCGAGCAGTACGTTGCCGGGCTTGACGTCCCGGTGCATCACCCCGGACAGGTGGGCGGACCGGAGCGCGCCGAGCACGCCGAGGCCGATCTCCGCGGCCCGGGTCGCCGGGACCGGGCCGTTCTGGGCGAGCACGTCCTGCAGCGACCGGGACGGCACGTACTCCATCACGATCCACGGGTCGCCGTCGGTGCGCAGCACGTCGAAGACGCGTACCACGTTGGTGTGGTTGAGTCGGGCGATCGCCCGCGCCTCGCGCAGCGAGCGCTCCCGCATCTCGCGGCGTTCCTGGTCGGTGAGGCCCGGCGGCGGCACCAGCTCTTTGATCGCCACGTCCCGGTGCAGCACCTCGTCGCGGGCCTTCCAGACCCGGCCCATGCCGCCCTGACCGAGCGGCTCGACCAGCCGGTAACGGTCTGCAACTAGTTGCGGGGGCACAGCGGACATCCAAATGACCGTACCCGGAAGGTTTGGGTGCCACACGATCGGCACGCGGCCGGTGTGAGCCGCGCGTCATATGGTACCGGGGTGGCAACCTGACGCCGACGGTAGCGCGCCAGTAATGATCACCACTCGCCGGCCGGCCTGGTCGGCACGTACGCTCGGCCGATGAGCGACGCGGAGCCGGCCTGGCGGATCGTCCGGGGCACCCCGACCCCCGAGGAGTTGGCGGCGCTGGTGGGCGTGCTCGTCGCCCGTACCCGTCCGATTGCCGACAGTGGCACCGACCGGTCGGCACCGTCGCGGTGGGCCCGCAGCGCCCGACCCACGCCGGGTTTCCCCGGCCGGCTCGGCCCGGACGCCTGGCGCGCCAGCGCTCTGCCCCACTGATCATCGGTACCGCATGCTGCGGCCGGTAGCCTGACCACCCGTGGCTACCTCCCTGCGTCCGCGTCTGGTGCTCGCCTCGGCGAGCCCGGCCCGGCACAAACTGCTGCAGGCCGCCGGAATCACTCCTCAGGTGCTGGTGAGCGGCGTCGACGAGGAGGCGGTGACGCTGGACCGCGCCGACGAGCTGTGTTTGGAGCTGGCCCGGCGCAAGATGGCCGCCGTCGCCGATCGGCTCCGGCCCGACCTCGCCGACGACGGCACCGACCTGCTGGTCCTCGGCTGCGACTCGGTGCTCGACTTCGACGGGGAGATCCTCGGCAAGCCGGCCGACGCCGCCGACGCGACCGCGCGGTGGCGGCGGATGCGCGGGCGGTCCGGGGTGTTGTACACCGGCCACGCGCTGACCAGTCTGGCCACCGGCGGGTACGCCGGGGCCGCCGCCGCGACCGTGGTGCACTTCGCCGAGGTCACCGACGACGAGATCGCGGCGTACGTGGCGACCGGCGAACCGCTACAGGTGGCCGGATCGTTCACCATCGACGGATTGGGCGGGCCGTTCCTGGAGCGGATCGAAGGCGACCACGGCACGGTGGTGGGGTTGTCGCTGCCGCTGCTGCGCCGGCTGGTCACCGAGGTCGGCTACCGGATCACGGATCTGTGGGGCGAGCCCGACACCGGGCGGTAGCCGGACTAGCGTCATGCCCATGACCACCAAGACCTTGCCGATGACCGACGCCCTGCAGGCGTACGTCATCGCCCACGGCACCCCGCCGGACGAGATCGTCAGTGACCTCATCGCCGAGACCGCCAGCACCCTGCCGGAGAACGCGCAGATGCAGGTCGCGCCGGAGCAGGCGGCGCTGATGACCCTGCTGACCCGGCTGGTGAACGCCCGCCGGGCGGTGGAGGTCGGCACCTTCACCGGGCTGTCCGCGCTGGCCATCGCCCGTGGTCTGCCGGCGGACGGACAGTTGATCTGTCTGGACGTGTCGGAGGAGTTCACCGCGGTGGCCCGGCGCTACTGGCAGCGGGCCGGGGTCGACGGCCGGATCGACCTGCGGATCGGTCCGGCGGCCGACTCGCTGCGGGCGTTGCCGGGCGAGCCGCACCTCGACCTGGCATTCATCGACGCCGACAAGATCAGCTACCCGGTCTACTGGGGTGAGCTGGTGCCCCGGATGCGGCCCGGCGGGCTGATCGTGATCGACAACGTGCTGCGGCACGGTCGGGTGCTGGCCCCGCAGAGCGAAGAGGACGAGGCGATGGTCGCCTTCAACCAGCAGGTGGCCGCCGACGACCGGGTGGACGTGGTGATGCTGGCGATCGCCGACGGGCTGACCCTGGCCCGACGCAGGTGACAGCCGGGTCGGCGCAGGTGACAGCGGGCCGGCCGGGACGGCGGTAGCCTGGAGCGGCTGCCCTCTGTGCCGTTGCCGTGCGCAGAGGGCAGCCCCGTGCCCGGCTATCGAAGAGCGGGACTACCGGACGCTGCGGGCGAAGGCGCGGGCCGCCCAGGTGACCGCGAGACTGGCCAGTGCCAGGGTGATCAGCAGACCCTGCCAGACCGCGTCGTCGCCGAGGTTGCCGGCGAACAGCGCCCGGGTGCCGTCGACCGCCCAGGAGAACGGGTTCCACTGCGCCACCCGCTGCAGCCACAGCGGCGCGAAGGCCAGCGGCAGCAGGATGCCGGAGAGCAGCAGCACCGGCTGGGCCACCGTGTTCATCAGCGGGGCGAGCGCGTCCTCGCTGCGCACCAGCAACGCCACGCCGTACGACACCGCCGAGGTCATCAGCGCGATCAGGGCGAGCAGCAGGTACGCCAGCAGCAGGTAACCGAGGTGCACCGTGAGCCCGAACGGGATCGCCAGCACCGTGATGATGACGGCCTGCAGCAGCAGGGACACCACGTCGCGCAGGCTGCGGCCGAGCAGCAGGGCGAGCCGGCTGACCGGGGTGACCCGGGAGCGCTCGATCACCCCGGCGCGCAGCTCGGCGATCAGGCCGAAGCCCTGGAACAACCCGCCGAAGATGGCCAGCAGCACCAGCAGGCCGGGGACGAAGAGGCGGTAGACCTCTGCGTTGGTGGTCGCCCCCATCGGGGCCAGGGCGGGCTTGAGCAGCGGGGCGAACAGCACCAGGTACATGATCGGCTGGAACACCCCGACGAAGATCCAGACAGGGTTGCGCAGCAGCAGCAACGCCTGCCGTTGGAAGATCAGCCAGGTGTCGCGGAAGAACTTCATCGTGCGGTCTCCATGGTCAGCTCTCACGCAGCGAACGGCCGGTCTTGGTGAGGAACACGTCGTCGAGGCTGGGCCGGTGCAGCTCGATCGAGCCGAGTTCGAGACCGGCGCCGTCGATGGTGCGCAGGATCTGCGGGATGGCGGTGGCGCCGTCGTCGACGAAGAGCCGTACGCCGCCGTCGTCGGGAGTCTCCAGCTTGCTGACGTACGGCTGGCTGTCGAGCAGTTGCGCGGCGGCGGCCGACTCGTCCGGACGCAGCCCGACGGTGACCACCTCGCCGGCGACCTCGCGCTTGAGCGCGGCCGGGGTGCCCTCGGTGACGATCTCGCCGTGGTCCATGATCGCGATCCGGTCGCAGAGCGCGTCCGCCTCGTCGAGGTAGTGGGTGGTGATGAAGACGGTCATGCCTTCGGCACGCAGCCGGCGGATCTCGTCCCACATGTGTGCCCGGCTCTGCGGGTCCAGCCCGGTGGTCGGCTCGTCGAGGAAGACCACCTTCGGCTCGTGGATGATGCCCAGCGCGATCTCGACCCGGCGGCGCTGACCGCCGGAGTACGTCTTGCACTTGCGGTCGGCGTACTCGGTCAGCTGGAAGGCGGCGAGCGCCCGGGTGGCCCGACGTTGCGCCTCGGCCTTGCCGATGCCGTACATCCGGGCGTGCATCACCAGCTCCTCGCGGCCGGTGACCTCGTCCCAGGTGCTGCCGCCCTGGGCCACGTAGCCGATCCGCCGGCGTACCTCGCCGGGGTCGCGCAGCAGGTCGGCCCCCGCGATCACCGCCTCCCCGCCGTCCGGCTCGATCAGCGTGGCGAGCATCCGCAGCGTGGTGGTCTTGCCGGCGCCGTTGGGGCCGAGGAAGCCAAAGATCTCCCCCTGCTCGACCAGCATGTCGACGCCTCGGACCGCGTCCACGGTCTTGGCGCCGCGCCCCTGTCGGGAACGGAACGACTTCCGCAGCCCTTTGGTCTCGATCATGAAGTGTCTCCTGGCTTGCCGAGCCGGCCGGCCGCCGGCCGCTCTCCCCCGTGGGCAGGCCGGGCCGCCCAGCTCCCCACGCTGCGTCTGGCACGCTAGACCCCGGCGATCAAGCTAGTCAACGTTGATTATTACCGGGTGATCTAACCGACTCCCGGTCGGCGGCGTCCAGGTCAGCCTGCCACCCGGCCCAGGTGCCGTCAGCCGGCTCCTCCGCCGGGTGATACGACGCCCCCGACTCGATCAGCGCGGCGATCCGGTCACACCACGCGATCTCCCCGTCGACCCGGGCGATGGTCAGCTCCAGCATCCAGCCGACGTACGACGGTTTCTGCCGCAACCATCCGGCGGCCAGGTCGTCACGGGCCACCGCGTTGCCGGCCCGCAGCATCGCGGCCCGACCCCGCAACGCCGCGACCGCCTCCGCGCGGGGCAGCGCCGGCAGAAAGGCGAATGCGCTGAGGAACGGATCGGCCGACGGCCGACAGTCGCGCCAGTGCTGCCGCAGCAACGAGTCGAACTCGTCGACCCCGGTGGGGGTGATCTCGTAGCTGGTCCGGGCCGGCCGGGCACCCACCTGGGCGGTGCCGACCTGGCGGAGCAGCCCTTCCTCGGCGAGCTTGCGCAACGCGTGATATATCGACCCCGGTGCGATGTTGGCCCAGCTGTCCGCCCGCCAACTGAGCAGCTCACGGCGCACGTCGTAGCCGTGCACCGGTTGCATCCATTTGACCAGACCGAGAATCATCATCCGGGTGGCAGACACATCCGGGAGCCTAATCGCCAGTGTGTCATCCCACACTGAGCGCCGGTTCAGTTGATCAAGCAGGCCGTTAGACTCCGGCTTGATCCGTGAGCAAAGGAGAACAGGGCGTGCGCAAAGTTCTCGTCGCAAACCGGGGCGAAATCGCGGTCCGGGTGATCCGCGCCTGCCGGGACGCCGGGCTGGCCAGCGTCGCCGTGTACGCCGACCCGGACCGCTCGGCGGTGCACGCCGGGCTGGCCGACGAGGCGTACGCCCTCGGCGGGGAGACCGCCGCCGACACGTACCTGCGGATCGACAAACTGCTCGACGTCGCCGCCCGGTCCGGCGCCGACGCCGTCCACCCCGGCTACGGGTTCCTCTCCGAGAACGCCGACTTCGCCGCCGCGGTCATCGACGCCGGGCTGACCTGGATCGGGCCCAGCCCGCAGGCGATCCGCGACCTCGGCGACAAGGTCACCGCCCGGCACATCGCCCAGCGGGCCGGCGCGCCCTTGGTCCCTGGCACGGCCGATCCGGTCGCCGGCCCGGACGAGGTGACCGCCTTCGCCGAGCAGTACGGCCTGCCGGTAGCGATCAAGGCTGCGTTCGGCGGCGGCGGACGCGGGCTGAAGGTCGCCCGCGAGATGGCCGAGATCGCCGACCTGTTCGAGTCGGCCACCCGTGAGGCGGTCGCCGCGTTCGGTCGCGGCGAATGCTTCGTCGAGCGCTACCTGGACCGCCCCCGGCACGTCGAGGCGCAGGTCCTCGCCGACCAGCACGGCAACGTGATCGTGGTCGGCACCCGGGACTGCTCGCTGCAACGCCGCCACCAGAAGCTCGTCGAGGAAGCACCGGCGCCGTTCCTCACCGACGCCCAGCGTGCCGAGATCCACGCCAGCGCCAAGGCGATCTGCCGCGAGGCCGGCTACCACGGTGCCGGCACCGTCGAATACCTGGTCGGCGTCGACGGCACCATCTCCTTCCTGGAGGTCAACACCCGGCTGCAGGTGGAGCACCCGGTCACCGAGGAGACCGCCGGCATCGACCTGGTCCGCGAGCAGTTCCGGATCGCGGACGGCGAGCCGCTGCGGTTCACCGAGGATCCGACCCCACGCGGGCACTCCATCGAGTTCCGGATCAACGGCGAGGACCCGGGCCGCAACTTCCTGCCCGCGCCCGGTGCCATCACCGCGCTGCGGCTGCCGACCGGCCCCGGCGTACGGGTGGACACCGGCGTCGTCGCGGGTGACGTCGTCAGCGGCAACTTCGACTCGCTGCTGGCCAAACTGATCGTCACCGGCGAGACCCGCGCCGAAGCACTGGAACGCGGCCGGCGGGCACTGGACGAGATGGTGGTCGACGGGATGGCCACCGCCCTGCCGTTCCACCGCCTGGTGGTTCGGGATCCGGCGTTCACCAGCGAGCCGTTCGCCGTACACACCCGGTGGATCGAGACCGAGTTCGACAACACCGTGCCGGCGTTCACCCCGCCGGCGGCGGCCGACGCGCCGGCCGAGGCCCGCGAGACCGTCGTGGTCGAGGTCGGCGGCAAGCGGCTGGAGGTCAGCCTCCCCGCCGGCTTCGGCGGCGGTACGCCCGCCGCGCCGACCGCCGCCCGGCAGCCGGCCCGCCGCCGCGGCGGTGCCAGCGCGGCGGCCGCCGCCAGCGGTGACGCGCTGGTCTCGCCGATGCAGGGCACCATCATCAAGATCGCCGTCACCGACGGCGATCAGGTCGCCGAGGGCGACCTGATCGTGGTGCTGGAGGCGATGAAGATGGAACAGCCGATCAACGCGCCCAAGGCCGGTACGGTCAGCGGATTGGCCGCCGAGGCCGGCGCGGTGGTCACCGCCGGCGCGACGATCTGCCTGATCAGCTGACCGTCCCGGTGTGATCACCCCGGGACGGTCCAGTGCCCGGAGCCTCTTGCCGTCGTGGTAGACGAACAGCGCCCAGTAGTGCACGTTCACGTCACTCTCCTACGGCTGCAGGGCCGCAGTCAGTATCCGACCGGCGTCCTTGCCGTAGAAGACGACCTGGTTGCCCTTCCAGTGCGCGGGGAGTCCCTGCCGGACGAACTTGTCGACGTTCATCAGCATCGGCCCTTCCACCACCTGATGCCGGCCGAGCGGGTTGCCCCGGGCACCGGTGCGGTAGTGCTTCACGACGTCGGCCAGATCGGGACTGGTCGCGGTGAACTTCTTCGTCGCCAGGGCGTCGAGCTTCGCGTTCGGCACCTTGAAGTGCAGGACCACGCCGTCCCCACCGAACCGCGGACTCCCCGCCCAGTCGGCCGCCTGCTGCCGCGACCGGGTGGTGTAGAACCCCTTTCCGAAGTCCATCTTAGACCGTGACGAGAATCCGGTGTCCACGCCGTTGGCCCGGATGTTGTCCGCCGCCTGCCGGCTCGTCCCGTGGTACAGGTCCGTGTAGCCGCCGCAGTTGTGCACCAGGACCGGCCGGTCGGCCGCCACCACGTAGTAGGTGTGGTCGCCGGCGACGGTGAGGTCGTTCATCCATGTCAGGCCGGTCCAGACCCGGACCGCGGTGACCTGCTGGGTGGTTTCGCCGTCCGGGCTGCGCAGCCGGTCGCCGGGGCGCAGGTCTTCGGCGTCGGTCCACCGCCCGGTGGTGGCGTTCCAGATCGGGTGGTGCGCGGTCGTCTCGATGACCGTGCTCTCGCCGGTCGTGGTGTCGGTGACCGTGACGTCGGTCAACTCCCGGTCGGCGTGGCCGTGCAGCAGCCGCACCGGCCGGGCGGTGCTCTGCCCCGTCTGCGGGTCGGTGGCCAGCACCTCGTCGCCGAGTTCGACCTCGGCGATCGGCTTGCTGCTGCCGTCGGCCATCCGCACCCGGGTGTCCGGAACGAAACTGTGCCGCGCACAGCTGGCGGCCGCGCCGGCGACGTCGTCGACCCGGCTGCCGCCGGCCCGGGCGGCGTCGTCGGCGTAGTCGGCCGCTTCCCGGGTGGCCCGGCTGGAGCCGCGGGACACCGCCCGCGACAGGTCGTCGACCTTGCGCCCGACCGCCTTACCGGCCGACGCCGCTGCCTTGCCGGCCGACGCCGCAGCCTTGCCAACGCTGGTGCCGGCGACCTTCTTCGCCCCGGCGGACCCGGCCTTGCTCAACGCCTTACCCGCTGCCGGGCCCATCATCGGCAGCGCCGTGCCCAGACCACCGGCGACACCACCCAGTACGGCGGTGCGCAGCAGCTCGACGCCGGTCTGGCCCTGCATGGCACCGGTGACCAGGGCACCGGTCACGCCGGAAGCCACCCCGCAGGCGACCGCGCCGACCCCGGTCCAGCCGATCGCGACCATGCAGGCGGCCTCGACGACGAACCCGACCAGTGCGCCGACGATGTCGGCCTTGTGTTCGACGATCCAGTCCCTGGCCGTCCGGGCCCACTGGCCGACCTGGTCGACGGCCCCTTTGATCGCCTCGGCCATCTTCTGGTAGGCCTTCGACATGGCCTGCTTGACGTCGTTGATCTTCTCGGCGATCTGTTCGCGGGCCGCCTGCGCCCACTCGGAGACCTGCTCCCACGCCTGCCGCACCCCGGCCTTGACCGTGTTCCAGGCCTTCTGCACGCCGGAGGAGACCTTCTTCCAGGCGTTGCGCAGCCGCTTGCCGAAGTGCCCGGTCGGGTCGGTGACGGTCAGCGAGTTGCCGTCGCCGTACTGGTAGCGGTTGGCCCGGATCGAGTCCGGCACCGGGCTGACGGTGACGCTGTCGCGGCTGTCGAACCGACCGACGGCCGGGTCGTACCAGCGGGCGTGCATGTTGACCCGACCCGACCGGGGATCGGTCCACTCCGACTGGTAGCCGAGATTGCCCTCCATGCCGCTGGCGGCGGTCACCTCGCCCAACGGCGAGTAGGTACGGTGACCGGTCACCGACGTACCGGCGGTGTTGAACTGGGCGACGATGTCGTCGTGCAGGTCGGTCCAGAGCATCCGGCTGGTGCTGCCGTCCCGGACCGCGACGGCGCCGCCGTCCGGATCCCGCAGGTACTTCGCCGCGCCGTCCATGGCGAGGTCGTTGCTCAGGCCGGAGTACCGGAAGTCGCTGCGCAGCGCCCGGCCCAACGCGTCGTAGGTGTACTCCCGGGCGTTGCCACCACCGGTCGGCTGCTGGCTGACGATCTGGTCGAACGCGTCCGCGACCCCGACCGCCGTGGTGCCACCGGTGACGGTCTGCTTACGGGTGCCCCGGGCCGTGTACCGGTAGGTGGTGCCGGTGCTGTCGGAGACGAGCCGGTTACGGGCGTCATACACGTAGTCGACGTCGCCGACCCCGGTCCGGTTGCCGGCCGCGTCGTACCGGTAGCCGACCGTGGTGTTGCCGTCGTCCCAGGAGGTGAGCCGGTCGGCCAGGTCGTAGGTGTAGGTGTTGCTGACCGTCGACGAGCCACGGGTGACCGTCTTGCTGGTCTCGTTGCCGTTGGCGTCCCACCCGTAGGTGATCGTCCCGAGGACCTGCCCGTTGGACCGCACCAACCGGTCACTGGTCAACCGGTGCAGATCGTCGTAGGCGAACACCCGCCGGTTGTTGGTGCCGCCGTAGGACATCGACGACACCGCCGACATCTCGTCGTAGGAGTAGCCGACCGACACCCCGGCGCTGCTGTTGCTCAGCGACGCCAGCCGGCCGGCGCTGTCGTAGCCGTACTGAGTCAGCCCGGCCGCGTCGTCCCGCGAGGCCATCGACCCGTCCGGGGTGTACGTGAACGCCGCGTCGCCGGACGGGCCGGTCACCGACAACGGCAACCCTCGGTCGTCGTAGACGACCCGGTTGGTGCCCCCCGGTGCGGAGAACTCCACCAGCCGACCGGCCGGGTCGTAGCCGTACGTCCGGTCCTGGGTCGCGGCCTCGGCACCCGACCCGGACTGGCGCTCCAGCCGACCGGCGTCGTCGTAGATCAGGGTCCGGGTCACCCCGCCCGGGGCACGCTGCGACACCGGCTGACCGGCCACGTCGTACACCGTGGTGTACGTGCGGTCCGCCGCGTTCGGGTACGCCGCCGTCGCCGGCTCGATCCGCGACTGCGGCAACCCCCACACGTTGTACGTCGTCCGGAACGCCTGCCCGCGCCCGTCGGTGAACCGCGTCGGATTCCCCGCCAGGTCATACCCGAACGACGACTCGATGGTGGTGCCGGCAGCCACCGGCTCGGACTGGGTGCGCGGCAGCCCGGTCGCGTCGTAGCTCAACCGGGTCGTGCTGCCCCGCGCGTCCGTCGCCGCCACCATGTTGCCGGCGGCGTCGTAGGTCCAGGCCGAGGTAGCCAGGGCGGCCCCGCCGGTCGCCCGGTACGCCGCCGTCGCGGTCGGCTGGGACAGCGGGTCGTACGTGGTGGTGGTGTAGGTGCCGTCCGGGTTGGTCTGTTTCACCGGCCGGCCCAGGGCGTCGTGGTCGACGCTGCTGGTCTGCCCGGCACCGTCGACGACGCTGGCCAGCTCACCGGCGGCGGTGTAGCCGTACCCGGTGGTCACCCCGGCCGGCGTGACCACCGTCGACAGGCGACCGGCGGTGTCGTAGGCCATCGTGGTGGTGTGCGTCTGGCCGGTCTGGCGGACCGCCTCGCTGACGCTGGTGGTCCGGCCCAGCAGGTCGTACGTGCTGCCGGTCACCGCCCCGGTGGGGTCGGTCACCGCCAGCAGGTTGCCGGCCAGGTCGTAGCGGGCGGTCGTGGTGGCACCGTCCGGCGCCACCTGGGTCACCACCCGGCCCAGCTGGTCGTAGGTGAACCCGGTGACCCGACCCAGCGGGTCGGTCTGCGACACGACCTGGCCGAGGCTGTCGTACGCCGCCGTGAAGACCGGGACGACCGGGGTCGACCCGCCCGGCGGGGTGTACGCGGGCAGCCGGGTCTCGTAGGGCCGGCCGGCCCGGTCGAACGCGTACCGGGTCACGTTGCCGTTCGGGTCGGACTCCGCGGTGACCTCACCGAACGTGTTGTAGCCGATCCGCTCCACCGGCCGCGCCGTGACCACCGGACCGTCGAGTTCACCGGTCTCGGCCTGCACCTGCGGGCCGGTCGACACCGCCGGCCGGTCGGCCTCGTCGTGGGCCACGTTCGTGGTGTTGCCCAGCGGATCCAGCACCGCCGTGGCCAGACCACCGTCGTCGAGCACGTAGCTGGTGCGCGACACCGTGGCGTCGGCCGCCGGTACGGTGCCGGCGACCACCCGGTCGGCCCAGCCGGCGTCGGTCGACACGCCCTGGTACAGCTGCAGGTCGGAGATGGCCCCGTCGAGCCCGGAGCCGATCCGCAGCCCGCCCATCGCCATGCTGTGATAGCGCGCGCCGGTGAATTCGTCGACCTTGTCACCGTCGAGGAACACGGTGAACCGGTCGGCCTGCGGGTCGACGCCGACAGCCAGGTGCTGCCACTGCTCCTCCTGCACCGTGCCTTCCCCGAAGGGGCACTCGCACCGGATGATCGAGCCCATCTGCTGCTCGTTCGTGGCCACCCGCCATCCGTCGATGGTGTGGTCGAACCGGAGCTGGAAGGCGAAGTCGCGGTTTGCGGGGGACGCACTCACCCGCGCGGCACCGGGCACGGTCAGCACCGCGCCGGACTTGCCGTCGTTGTCGACCCGCACCCAGGCGGCCACGGTGTACGGCCGGGTGGTGTCCACCGCCGGGGCGGCCGTGGTGATCTGCGACGACGACGCACCGGTGAACGCCGCGACCCGCCCCCGCTCGGCGTCGTTCTCCCAGGTCACGCCGGTGGCCGTAGCGGGGCTGTTGCCGGCCGAGTCGGCGGCCGCCGTACCGCCGGTCTCGTCCAGCCGCCAGCGGGCCACCGGCGTCGTCGTCCGGTCCGTCGACCGGTACCGGGTCTGCGAGACCTCCCGGCCGAGGATGTCGTACGCGTGGTCGGTGACAGCCAGCGTCGCGCCGGAGCCGTCCCGGGCGACGCTGGACAGCACCTGGTCACCCGGCGACAGCGTGGTCTCGGTGACCCGGTGCAGCCCGTCGGGGTCGAGCACGCTGCGGGTCTGCCGGCCCGCCGCGTCGTAGGCGTACGTCGTGACGGTCTGCCCGTTGTCGGTGCGCTGCTCGACCAGGTTCCCGGCCGCGTCGTAGCTGTTGGCCTCCAGCAGGAACGAACTGTCCCCGTCGGTGCGGGTCACCGTCGCGGGCCGCCCGTCGTCGGTGTACGTGTACTCCGTGACGTGCCCCATCGCGTCGGTGGTCGACGCCAGCCGGCCCGCCGGGTCGTAGGAGTTCGACTCCACCACCAGATCCGCAGCAGGAGTCGGGTCGTTCGGGTCCCCGGTGTAGCCCTTCAGCGTGCGCGACAGCAAGTCGCCGTTGACGTCCACCTGGTAGGCGTTGACCGTCCCGTCCGGATCGGTCTGCTCCACCACGTGCCCGTAGACGTCGTAGCGGTAGCCGGTGGTGGCACCCATCGGGTCGACGGCCTGCGACCGGCGGCCGTGGCCGTCGTAGGACCATTCGCTGACCCGGGCCACGTCCCCACCGGTGGCGTCGCTGACTCGCTGCTCGGTCAGGAACCCGTCCGGGCTGTACGAGTGCTGCGTCACCGCCGTGTGCACCGCGCCGGTCACCCGGTCGGTCACCGCCGGATCGGTACGGGTCGCCACCCGCCCCATCGCGTCGTACGTGTAGGTGGTGGTCCGCCCCTGCGGGAACGACGGCGTCACCACCGTCTCGGTCAGTTCCCGACCCAACCGGTCGTACGTGTACGTGGTGGTCGCGCCTGCCGGGTCGACCACCGTCGCCACGTCACCGGCCGAGGTGTACGTGATCAGCTGCCAGCCCTTCGACGGGTCCAGCACATGCGTGGGCAGCCCGGCCGGAACGCTCCCGCCGGTGGTGTAGGCGATCTCCGTACGCCGGCCGAGCGGATCCACCGTGCTGCGCAGGTTGCCGTTGGAGCTGTCGTAGAAGTACTGCGTCCGGTAGGTGTCGTCCTGCGCGCTGAGCGAGCCCGGCCCGCGTACCGCCGTCAGCCGGTCGCTCTTCGGATGCGTCGGGTCGCTGCTGTAGAAGGTGTAGGTGGAGAAGCTGCTGGAGCACTTGTCGGCGGCCTGGTCCTGGCAGGTCACCTCCTGGATGGTGTTGCCGCGCTCGTCCTGCACCGACCGGGTGACGATCCCGTTCGGGTCGTACTCCAGACTGGTGAACCCGCCGGTGTCGTACCCGTACAGGGTGGTGCGGCCCAGCGCGTCGGTCTGCGACACCTTCCGCCCGGAGACCAGGTCGTAGGAGTACGACACCTGATGCCCGCCCGGGTCGGTGACCGACACGATCGTCACCGGGTTGGCCACCGTCGTGGTCTGCGTGTCCTGCGCCGCCGTGTCGACCTGCGTCGCGCCGGGCGGCAGGGTGTCCGACGGCAACTGGCCGGCTGCTGTCTCCGACAGGGACGGTGTGTCGGTACCGCCGCCGGTCGCGGCGGTGACCACCAATGGCACCGTCTGCCCGACCGACCCGTGGTGCAACGTCACCTCGTCGGCGCCCAACGCCCGGTGGTAGAACGCCACCTCCGCCAGCGACCCCGCGTAGTACGCCGTCGCCCCGGCCGCCAGCCCCGACCAGCCGTTGCCGGTGTACCCCGCACCCAGGTACCCCTGGCCCTGCGGTCCGGCCGCCGGCAGCGCCCCGGTGCTCGACTGCACCGGCACCCCGTCGAGGTACAGCACCTGCGTCGTGGCGTCGGCGGCGTCGGTCGTGGTCAGTACGGCGTGGTGCCACGCGCCGTCGTTGACCGGCGACGGCGACGTCAGCGCCAACGCCCACCGCTGCTTGGCCTGGCCGGTGGCGCAGCTGCGGATGGCCAGCGCGGTGCCGTCCGTGGTGGACGAGCCCGGCACCTCCAGGCAGCGGCCCGACCCGGTGTTGCGCCAGCCGCCCTGGTGCGGCGTCCACTTCTGGTTGGCGCTGGTCGAGCAGGTCTGCGCCTGGACCAGGGTGCCGTTGCCGGTGGCCTGACCGGTCAGGCCCAGACACTTGTCACCGCGCCGCAGCTGTCCACTGCCGCCGACGTACCGCCAGCTCTGGGCGGACGTGGCGGCGCAGGTGCCGACCTGCACCTTGGTGCCGTTGGTGGCGAGCTCGGCGCATTTGCCGGCGAGCCCTGACGTCAACGGCCCGGTCGGCTCGGTCGACGGGGCCAGGCCGCGCAGCCGACCGTCGGCGTCGATCCACAGCACCGGCGATCCCGCCGACGGCGTACCGCCCACCGCCGCGTCCTGCGTGCCCACCAGCACCCCGGCCGTCGCGGTGGTCCTGAACCACAGCTCCTGCGACTTCGCGCCGGTCGGCGCGACCCGGCCGCCGGGCACCGACGCCAGTGACGACGTCCCGTCGAACGACACCGCGGTGCCGTCGGCGAACGGACCCGCCGCGCCCAGGGTCACCGCGCTGAACGTCGCCGTCTCCTGCCACGTCTCGTTGACCGCGTCGACACCGGCGGCGTCACGCAGCCGCCAGTAGTCGGTCGGTGCCGAGCCCAGCACGGCCGCCGCGTACAGGGCGCTGGTGCCGGCCACCCGTGGCGTGCCCATCGTCCAGGTCCCACCGTTGCTGTCGGTCAGCTCCGACAGCTTGCCGGTGACCGGGTCCATCGACAGCGACGCCAGGGGCCGCCCTTCGGCACTGGTCACCGTGGACAACTGCCAGCTCTGCGCGCGCGCCGTACCGTTGATCTCGGTGACGTCGGCGGCGGCCAACGTCCGGTCGAAGAACGCCACGTCGGCGATCTGGCCGGTGAAGAAGTTCGCGTGCCCGGTGTTGTTGGCTGAGCCCTGGTGCGGCTGGTCCGGCCAGTTCCCACCGACGAACCCGGCACCCACGTACTCGTACGCCGACCCGCCGATGTCGAACATCTCGATCAGGCCGTCGCGGGTCGCCTGCCGGGTGCCGTCCAGGTAGAGGGCCTGGCTGGCCCCCGCCCCGGCCAGCACCACGTGATGCCACTGGCCGTCGTCCACCCGACCGGACGACTGCATGGTGGTGCCGGCGAAGCCGTCGTAGAACTTCGCGTGCAGCTTCCCACTCGTCCCGACGTAGATCGCCGGCGTGTAGTTGCGCGACGTCGTGCCGTCCGAGATCGGGTCGTGCTGGTAGGAGAACAGCACCCCGGCCCGCGACGACGCGCCGGTGCGGAACCACATGCTGACCGACTGGTACGCGCTGTCGTTGACCAGCCCGCTGGGCAGCCGCACCCGTGACGAGGTGCCGTCGAACGCGGTCGACGTCGACGTCGACCCCGGCCACACCGTCGGCGTCGCGCCCGGCGTCGTACCCTCGTAGAACGCCACGTCGGTGCCGCCGCGTTCCAGCACGTCACTGGCGGCCCAGGTGGACCCGGCGGGCTCGTTCAACCGCCAGTACGACGACGGCGCGTGGTTGCGTACCGCGTTCGCCCCCTGATTGACGTTGTTGCCCCAGCCGTACGTGGTACACGCCGACGTCGGCGTACACGCCTTCGTCAGGCGGTCGTGGCTGCCGTAGGTGTACTGCCACACGTAGCCGCTGCCGCCGGCGGTGGGCGCGTCCGTCGTCACCTTGGTCACGTGCGACCCGACCGACGGGCTGGCGGTGCCCGCCCAGGTCAGCGTCAGCGACCGACCTGAGGCGTTGGTCAGCTTCGAGATCAGTCCGCTGCCGTTGTAGGTCGCCGTCAGGGTCCGGTCGTTGGCGTCGGTCACCGCCGTGAGCCGGAAGACCCCGCTGCCGGCGGACCGGCCGAACACGTACGTCGTGCCGTGTTTGACGGTCAGCCGGTACCCGGTGATCGACGTGCCGGACCTGACCTCGGTCAGCACCTCGTACCGCCCTGGTGGCGGCACGAACGATCCGTCCGAGGTGGGGCCGAACCCGGCCTCCGAACCGTCCGGGTACGTCACCACGGCACTACGCAGCGCGTCGTTCGTGCTGGTCCGCCCGGTCACCTGGGCGTCCAGCAGACTCGACCAGCCCTGCCCGAACGCCCCCGACCGCCGGGTGTCCAGCGTGTTGTACGACCGGGTGATCGCCAGCTCCGGGCCTACCCCGGCCACCTGAGCGTCGGTCACCGTGGTCGTGTAGTTGCCGATCTCCGGGTTGTAGCCCACCCCCGGGTTCTGCGCCAGCCGGGATCCCAACGCCGGCTGCGGTACCCGGGTGTAGAACGTGTACCTCGGATACCGGGCCCCGTAGACGGCACCGTCGAACGGCTGCACCACCCACGAGTACTGCTTGTTCGAGCGCAGCAGGCCGGCGGGGACGTCGTAGTAGGAGCCGGTGCCCTCGGTGACGTGCAGGACCGTGCCGGCGTCGTCGTGCAGCCAGAGCTTGTAGCTCACCGTCCCGGAGTTGTCCGGGTCGTGGCCGCGCACGTACAACCGGGGGGTCAGCGTCGACACGACCGCGCCGTGCACCGGGGACCGCTGGCTCACCTGCGGCGGCAGGTTGGCCGTCATGGTCAGTTCCAGCCGGGGCGCGTACGCCCCGTTGCCGTAGTTCGCCGAGGTGAACCTCGCCCCCGCGGCCAGGACCTGCTCGTCGTCGATCAGCGCGAGACCGAGGTTGCGCTGCCCGATCGCCCACCCCGAGATCAGCTCACGGACGTCGACCTGCACCCACTGGCCGGACGTCGGCCCCGCCGACGGGTTGGCGCACGCCTGCCCGTTGTCGGTGTAGTAGCGGTACCGCACCGAGCCGGGTTCAAGGTCCGGCCCGGGCAGCGCGGCGGTCGCCAACTCACCGACCGTCCACTCCTGCTCGACCAGGCCGACCTGCAGGTCCTTGACGTCGCAGCGCACCCGGTGGTTCAGAAACAGCCGCAGGTACGCCGAGGCGATGATCGGCTTGGCGTCGGTCAGCGCGGACGAGATGTCGAAGTTGAGGAAGGTCCGGGAACCAACTCCCCCGTTGTAGCCGACCTGCAGGTGGTTGCCGTTCTGCACGGTCGCGCCGGTGGCCGGGTCGGAGTCGACGAACACGTCCCCGTCGGGGCCGGTGGTGACCGTCGGATCCACCCGTACCGGGAAGACCCGTGCCGGGTCGGCGAGCCAGGACCGGTCGGCGATCAGCTTCAGTGCCGGCCCGCCGTCGACCTCGGTCAGCTCCATCGCGACGGCCGCCGACCGCGCCGGCAGCCCGGTCTTCGCGTCCACCGACGAGTCTTCCATGTACGCCGGCGGGATCGACGCCACGACGGTGCCCGCGTCGTCGACCAGCTCGACCGACCCGGCCGAGGAGATGCGGGCCGTCACCCCCCGCAGGGTCAGCGGGAACACCCACGCCGACCCGGCCTGCGGCGACGCCAGGATCAGCGTCTCCTTCACCCCGTCCGGCCGGGCCACCAGCTCCAGGTCCGTGCCGGGCAGCACCTGCCGGTACGTTGCCGTCGCGCCGTCGACCTCCGGGGTCACCGCCGCCGCGTCGGCCAGGCTCCACCCGAGTACGCCACCGCCGGGCAGCGGCAACTCGACCAGCGGCTCCCCCGCTGCCATGTCGGATGCCGCTGCCCCCGCCCCGGACGCCGCAGCCGTACCGGATGTCGACCCCAGTGACACCCCCATCGGGTTGTCGGTGACCCCCCACCGGTCACCCCGACGCACCAGGGTCGGATCGATCGGCCGCCACGACCCGTCCGCCGCCCGGTAGTTGACCTGACCGGTGCTCAGCTGCGCCGTCGTCGAACCGTCGGCGTTGTCGTACACCGTCATGGTCGACCGCGACGACCGGGCGTCGCGGCGGCTCGTCGCCGGGTCGTGGCGCGCCGCCGTCACCGGTGTCACCGATTCGTCCACCGCCGGCTGACCGGTGTACCCCGGCAACCCGTCGACCAGCCGCTGCGGTGCGCCCGCCCCGCCGGCGGCCCGGGTTGCCGCCGCCGAGGAGTACCCGCCGGGGCCGGCACCGTCGCCGACCGGCGACACCGGGAGCTCAGCCGTCGCCGGGCCGCCCCATGGCAACCAGCCCGGCCGATCGGTGATCCACGACGTCAGCCAACCCACCGGAAACTCACCGTCGGCGGGCACCGCCCCCGGCGGCACCGACGATGACAACCCCACCAGCGCTGCAGCCACCACCGCGACCCCACCGGCGCACCGCCGCCACCGGGCGAACGTCCGGGTGGTCCCTGTTCGACGACGGCGGTGCGGATCCTGAATCGTTCCCATCGGTGGCGGCCTTTCTCGCTGCGATACGCCGTTCGCCCAGTTAGGACCAAACACAGATCGTGCCGGCTCGGGGCCGCCGAGTAATGAGGGAAATCTGAGGAAGACGTTGGGGAATACCAGGGAAGCGCTGAGCGCGCCGGCAGCCGGCCGGGCATGATGGACAGAGTGCAGCTCATCACCGGCGCGCACCCGCGCCCGACCTGATCACCCCGGGACGGTCCAGTGCCCGGAGTCGCGGGCCGGTGCCGGCCGGGCGACCCAGCCCGATCGGTCCGCGTCGTCGCTCCAGTCCGGAACCTCGCCGAAGTAGATGATCATCGCCCAGTAGCGCCGGTCCTCGTGCAGGACGATCTCGTCGTCGCCGGAGAAGTCCTGCCCGTGCCACTGCTCGTTGATCCGGGCGACGGCTTCGGCACGCGAGATGTCGAACAACTCGACCATCTCGGCCGCCGTCGCGTCCAGTAACTCCCGGACCTCGGCCGACAGATCCATCTGATAGACGTCCATCATCTTCTCCTACGGCTGTAGGGCGTCGGTGAGGACCTGGCCGGCGTCCCTGCCGTAGAAGACGACCTGGTTGCCGGACCAGCGGGGCGGCGCCCCCAACCTCAGAAACCCGTCGACGTTCATGAGCATGGGCCCCTCGACCACACTGTAATTATTTGACAGGTTTCCTCCGGCACCGGTGCGGTAGCGGCGTACGGTGGCGGCCAGGTCTCGGCCACCGCGCCGGTTGAACGTCTTCGTGAGCATGGCGTTGAGTCTCGCGTTCGGCACCTTGAAGTGAAGAACCATCCCGTCCGCGCCGAATCGCTTGCTGGCCCATTTCTGTGCCTGCTGTTGGGAACGAGTGGTGTAGAAACCCTTGCCGAAGTCCATTCGCGACCGGGTGGAGAAGCTCGGGTCCACGCCGTTGGCCCGGATGTTGTCCGCCGCCTGCCGGCTCGTCCCGTGGTACAGATCCGTGTAACCGCCGCAGTTGTGCACCAGCACCGGCCGGTCGGCCGCCACCACGTAGTAGGTGTGGACGCCGGCGACGGTGAGGTCGTGCATCCACTTCAGGCCGGTCCAGACCCGAACCGCGGTGACCTGCTGGGTGGTCTCGCCGTCCGGGCTGCGCAACCGGTCACCGGGACGCAGATCGGCGGCGTCGGTCCACCGCCCGGTGTCGGCGTTCCAGAACGGGTGGTGCGCGGTCGTCTCGACCACCGTGCTCTCACCGGTGACGGTGTCGGTGACCGTGACATCGGTCAACTCCCGGTCGGCGTGGCCGTGCAGCACCCGTACCGCCCGCGCGGAGCTCCGCCCCGTCTGCGGGTCAGTGGCCAGCACCTCGTCGCCGAGCTCGACATCGGCGATCGGCTTGGTGGTGCCGTCGGCCATCCGTACCCGGGTGTCCGGGGCGAAACTGTGCCGCACACAGCTGGCGGCCCCGTCGGCCCGGCTCCCGCCGGCCCGGGCGGCGTCGTCGGCGCGTTCGGCGGCCTCCCGGGTGGACCGGTTGGTGCCGCGGGACACCGCCCGGGACGCGTCGTCGGCCTTGCGGGTGACCGCCCGGCTG
Organism: Solwaraspora sp. WMMD792; assembly: GCF_029626105.1. Taxonomy (NCBI): domain Bacteria; kingdom Bacillati; phylum Actinomycetota; class Actinomycetes; order Micromonosporales; family Micromonosporaceae; genus Solwaraspora; species Solwaraspora sp. WMMD792. The sequence goes on along the minus strand of NZ_JARUBH010000009.1, from coordinate 70,135 downwards.
AACGACCGGGCCCCGGCGACGGCCTTCGCGCCGACCCGGGCGGCGGCCTTGCCGAGGCTCGTGCCGGCGAGCTTCTTCGCCCCGGTGGAGGCGGCCTTGCTCAACGCCTTGCCGGCGACCGGGCCCATCATCGGTAGGGCAGCGCCGAGACCACCGGCCAGGCCGCCGATCACCGCGTCCTGCAGCAGATCCATGCCGGTCTTGCCCTGCATGCCGCCGGTGACCAGGGCACCGGTGATACCGCCGACCATGCCGCAGGCGACCACGCCGACACCGGTCCAGCCGATCGCGACCAGGCAGCCGGCCTCGACGACCATGCCGACGATCGCGCCGACGATCTCGGCCTTGTGTTCGACGATCCAGTCCCTGGCCGTACGGGCCCACTGGCCCACCTGTTCGGCGGCGGCTTTCAGCGCCTCACCGGCCTTGATCAGATCCTGATAGTTCTGCTCCACCGTCTGCTTGATGACGTTGGCCGCCTCGACGAGCTGCTCCTGCGTCCACCTGGTGACCGCCCCCAGGCCGTCGCCGACCCAGTCGGTGAAGTCTTCGAACCGGTCGCCGAACCAGTCGACGGTGTCGTGGTAAGCGTCCTCGATGTCTTCGTACCGGTCGCCGACCCAGTCGGTGACGTCGTCCCACGCATTCGCGAACCGTTCTCCGAAGTGGCCGGTGGGGTCGACCACCGTCAACGGGTTCCCGTCGCCGTACTGGTAGCGGTTGGCCCGGATCGAATCCGGCACCGGGCTGACAGTCAGGCTGTCCCGGGCACCGAACTGGGCGGTTACCGGGTCGTACCAGCGGGAGTGCATGTTGACCTGCCCACTACGAATGTCGGTCCACTCCGACTGGTAGCCGAGGTCACCGAGCATGCCGCTGTCCGCGGTCACCTCGCCCAACGGCGAATAGGTGCGGCTGCCGGTCACCGTCGCCCCGGCCGGGTTCATCTGGGCAACCACGTCACCGTGCAGATCCGTCCACACCAACCGGCGCGTGTTGTTGTGCCGCGCCCCGACCACACCACCACCCGGATCCCGGGTGAAGAACGCGTTGGAACTGTCCCGGGCGAGGTGGTTACCGAGACCGGTGTACTCCCAGCCGTCCCGGAACGCCCGACCCAACGCGTCGTAGTCGAACACCCGGGCGTTACCGCCGGCCGGGGTGTGCTCGACCGCCTGGTCGAACGCGTCCGACACCGTCCTCGCCGCACCGGCCGCGCTGCGGGTGCCCCGCGCCGTGTACTGGTAACCGACACCGGTGCTGTCCGAGATCAGCCGGTTACGGGCGTCGTAGACGTAGTCGACGTCCCCGACCCCGGTCCGGTTGCCCGCCTTGTCGTAGCGGTAACCGACCGTCGTGTTCCCGTCGTCCCACGACGTCAACCGGTCCGCCAGATCGTAGCTGTACGTGTTGCGGACCGTCGACGAGCCACGGGTGACGGTCTTGCTGGTCTCGTTGCCGTTGGCGTCCCAGCCGTAGGTGATCGACGCGATCGTCGACCCACCCGACGACACCAACCGGTCACTGGTCAACCGGTGCAGATCGTCATAGGCGAACACCCGCCGGTTCCCCGACGTCCCGAACGTCATCGACGACACCGCCGACATCACGTCGTACGTGTAGCCGATGGCGGTACCCATGTCGGCGTTGTCCACCGACGCAAGCCGGCCCGCACCGTCATACCCGTACTGCGTCAACCCCGCCGCGTCGTCCCGCGACGCCATCAACCCGTCCGCCGTGTAGGTGAACACCGCGTTCCCCGACGGACCGGTCACCGACAACGGCAACCCCCGATCGTCGTACACGACCTGATTGGTGCCACCCGGCGCGGAGAACTCCACCAACCGACCCGCGGCGTCGTACCCGTACGTCCGATCCGCCGTGGCCGCCTCCGCGCCCGACCCGGACTGACGCACCAACCGGCCCGCGTCGTCGTAGACCAGGGTCCGCGCCACCCCACCCGGCACCCGCTGCGACACCGGCTGCCCGGCCACGTCGTACACCGTCGTGAACGTCCGGTCCGCAGCATCCGGATACGCCGCCGTCACCGGCTCGATCCGCGACTGCGGCAACCCCCACACGTTGTACGTCGACCGGAACGCCCGCCCCTCCCCATCGGTGAACCGGGTCGGATTCCCCGCCAGGTCATAACCGAACGACGACTCGATGACCGTGTCACCGTCGACCGGCTCCCGCTGCGTCCGCAACAACCCCGTCGCGTCGTAGCCGAACCGCGTCACGGTGCCCCGCGCGTCCGTCACCGACACCGTGTTGCCCGCCGCGTCATAGGTCGAGGCAGCCGTCGCCAACGCCGCCCCACCGGACGCCCGGAACGCCGCCGTCGAGGTCGGCCGGGACAACATGTCGTAACCCGTGGTGGTGTAGGTTCCGTCCGGACTGACCTGCTTCACCGGCCGGCCCAGACCGTCGTAGACGACACCGCTGGTCTGCCCGGCACCGTCGACCACACCGGTCACCTCACCGGCCGCGTTGTACCCGTACCCGGTCGTCACCCCCGCCGGCGACCGCACCGACGACAATCGACCGGCGGAGTCGTAGCCCACCGTCGTGGTGTGCACCTGACCGGTCTGCCGCACCGCCTCACTCACACTCGTGACCCGACCCAGGAAGTCGTAACCGCTACCGGTCACCGCACCCGTCGGATCCGTCGTCGCCAACAGGTTGCCCATCAGGTCGTAGCGCGCCGTCGACGTGCCACCGTCCGGCGCCACCCGGGTCACCACCCGGCCCAACTGGTCGTAGGTGAAGGTGGTCGACCGTCCGAGCGGGTCGGTCTGCGACACCACCTGACCCAGGCTGTCGTAGCTCGCCGACGCCACCGGCGTCACCGCCGACGACCCACCCGGCGGCGTGTAGCTCGGCAGCCGGACCTCCACCGGCCGACCCACCCGGTCCACCCCGAACGTCGTCACCGCCCCGTTCGGATCCGACTCCGCAACCACCTCACCGAACGTGTTGTAACCAACCCGCTCCACCGGCCGGGCCGTCACCACCGGACCGTCCAACTCACCCGTCTCCGACTGCACCGCCGGACCCGTCGTCACCACCGCCCGGTCGGCCTCGTCGTACTCCACGAACGTCGCCTGACCCAACGGATCGATCACCGACGTCGCCAGACCCGCCTCATCGACCACGTAACTGGTCCGCGACACCCCCGCGTCCGCCGCCGGCACCGCACCCGCCATCACCCCGGCAACCCAGCCGGCGTCGTCCGGCACCCCCTGATACACCTGCAGATCAGAGATTGCCCCCTCGAGGCCCGAGCCGATCCGCACCCCGCCAGCCGCCACGCTGTGGAAGCTGCTGCCGGTGAAGTCGTCGACTTTCTCGCCGTCGAGGAACACAATCCACCGGCCGGCCTGCGGGTCCACGCCCACCGCCAGGTGCTGCCACTTGCCCGCCTGTGTCGAGCCCTGCCCGAAGGTGCGGCGGCGTTGTAGCACGCCGCCGCCTTTGAACACGAGTTGCTCGTTCGTCAGCGCCCGCCATGCGTCGTCGGTGTGGTCGTAGTTGAGCGCGAACGCCGGTCCGCCCCACCCGGACACGCTCGTCCGGGCGCGGCCGGGCATCGCCAGCACCGAGACGGGCGCTCGCAGATCGTCCAATCGCACCCAGACGGCGACCGTGTACGGCCGGGTGGTGTCCACCACCGGTGCATCGGTCGTGATCAACGACGACGAACCATCGAACGACGCGACCCGACCCCGCTCGGGATCCGACGCCCAGGTCACGTCCGTGGCCGTACCCGGACTGTTACCCGCCGAGTCAGCGGCCGTCGTCCCACCCGTCTCGTCCAACCGCCACCGCGCCACCGGCGTCACCGACCGGTCCGCCGACAGGTAACCCGTCTGCGACAGCGGACGACCCAACACGTCATACGCGTAGTCGACGACCGACAACGCCTCCCCCGCAGCGTCGCGATCCACCCGCGACAACACCCGGTCGGCCGGCGACAACGCCACCTCGGTCACCCGCTCCAGGCCGCCCGGATCCAGCACACTCCGCACCTGCCGACCCGCAGCGTCGTACTCGAACGCCGTCACCGTCGCACCGTTGTCGGTGACCTGCTCAACCAGGTTCCCCGCCTCGTCGTAGCCGTTGCTCTCCAACAGAAACGAGTTGTCACCGTCCGTGCGGGTCACCGACGCGGTCCGCCCGTCGTCGGTGTACGTGTAACTCGTGACGTAGCCCATCGCGTCGGTGCTCGACGCCAACCGACCCGCCGGGTCGTACACGTTCGACTCCACCACCAGATCCACCGGATCCGTCGGATCGTTCGGATCCCCGGTGAACCCCTTCACCGTCCGCGACAACACATTCCCGTTGACATCCGCCTCGTAGGCGTTCACCACCCCGTCCGGATCGGTCTGCTCCACCAGGTGCCCGTACACGTCATAGCCGTAGCCGGTCACCGCGCCCTCGGCGTCCACCGACGCCGACCGACGACCATGCCCGTCGTACGACCAGGTACTGACCCGGGCCACATCCCCACCCGACGCGTCACTGACCCGCTCCTCCACCAGGAACCCGTCCACGCTGTACGAGTAACGCGTCACCGCCCGATGCACCGCACCGGACACCCGGTCCGTCACCGCCGGACCCGTCCGCGTGACCACCCGACCCACCGAGTCGTACGTGTACGACGTCGTCCGCCCCTGCGGATACGACGACGTCACCACCGTCTCCGTCAACGTCCGACCCAACCGGTCGTACGTGAACGTCGTCTCCGCCCCCGCCGCGTCCGACACCGTCGCCACGTCACCCGCCGAGGTGTACGTGATTGCCATCCACCCCTTCGACGGATCCAACACATTCCACGGCAGACCGGCCGGGGCGTACCCGCCGTCGACCGCAGGCACATCCGTACCGTCGGTGTATTCGATCTCTGTCTCCCGGCCGAGCGGGTCCGTCACGCTGCGCAGGTTGCCCGCGTAGTTGTCGTAGGCGTACGTCGTCAGGTAGGTGTCGTCCTGGGCGCTCTGCGAGCCCGGCCCCCGCACGTGGGTCAGCCGGTCGCTCTTCGGGTGCGTCGGGTCGCTGCTGTACAAGGTGTAGGTGTAGTAGCTGCTGGAGCACTTGTCGGCGGCCTGGTCCTGGCAGGTCACCTCTTGGACCGTGTTGCCCCGCTCGTCCTGCACCGACCGGGTCACAATCCCGTTCGGGTCGTACACCAGACTCGTGAACCCACCCGTGTCATAGCCGTACAACGTCGTCTGACCCAACGCGTCGGTCTGCGACACCTTCCGCCCCGACACCAGGTCGTACGAGTACGACACCTCGTTGCCACCCGGATCGGTCACCGACACGATCTTCACCGGGGTCGACACCGTCGTCGTCTGCACGTGCTCCGCCGCCTCGTCGACCTGCACCGCACCCGGCGGCAACACCTCGACCGGCAACCCACCCGCCGCTGTCTCCGACAACCGGGCTTCGGCAGCCCCGTCACCCGCCGCGGTCACCACCAACGGCACGGTCCGACCCACCGACTGGTAGTGCAACGCCACCTCGTCCGCGCTCAACGTCCGGTCGTAGAGCGCGACCTCCGCCAACGAACCCGCGTAGTACGCCGTCGATTCCGAGGGCAGCCCCGGCCAACCGTTGCCCGTGTACCCCGCGCCCAGATACCCGTGACTGAGCCTTTCGACCCCGCCGGCCAGGGCACCGGTGCTGGACTGCACCCGCACACCGTCCAGGTACAACGCCTGGACGGTGTCGTCGCCGGCGGCGGTCTTGGTCAGCACCGCGTGGTGCCACTTGCCGTCATTGACCGGCGCCGCCGACACCAACGCCAACGCCCACCACTGATTGGCCTGGTCGTTGCAGTTGCGGATCGCCAACTGGGTACCGTCCGTGGCCGACGAGCCGGGCACCTCCAGGCACCGGCCCGCCCCCGAGTTGCGCCAACCGTTCCCGGACGGTTCCCACTTCTGGTTCGCGCTGCTCGAACAGGTCTGCGCCTGGACCAGGGTGCCGTTGCTGGTCGCCTGACCTGCCAGGCCCAGACACTTGTCACCTCGACGCAGCTGCCGGCTGCTGCCGACGTAGCGCCAGCTCTGCGCCGTCGCACCGTCGCAGGTGCTCAGTTGCACCTTCGTGCCGTTGGCCGCCAACTCCGCACACTTGCCGGCGAGCCCCGACGTCAACGGCCCGGTCGGATCCACCGACGCCGACAGCCCCCGCAACCGGCCGTCGGAGTCGATCCACAACACCGGCGATCCCACCGACGGCGTCCCGTCCACCGCCGCGTCCTGCGCTCCCGCCAGCACATCGCCGGTACCAGTGGTCCTGAACCACAGCTCCTGCGACCGCGTCCCGGCCGGCGCCAACCGCTCCCCCGGCACCGACACCAGCGACGATGACCCGTCGAACGACACCGCCGTGCCGTCCGCGAACGGACCCGCCGCCCCCAACGTCACCGAACTGAACGTCGCGGTGGTCTGCCAGGTCTCGTTGACCGCCTGAACACCGGCCTCATCCCGCAACCGCCAGTAGTCCGTCGGCGCGGACCCCAGCACCGCCGCCGCGTACACCCCGCTCGTCCCCGCCACCCGCGGCGTCCCCAACGCCCAGGTCCCACCGTTGCTGTCGGTCACCGACGCCAGCTTCCCCGTCACCGAATCCATCGACAACGACGCCAGTACCCGACCTTCCTGGCTGGTCACCTTCGACAACTGCCGGCTCTGACCCCGCGCCGTCGCGTTGATCTCAGTGACCTCGGCCGAGGTCAACGTCCGGTCGAAGAACGCCACATCGGCGATCTGCCCGTCGAAGAAGTTCGCATGCCCGTGGTAGTTCGGCGAACCATGATGCGGCTGGTCCGGCCAGTTCCCGCCGACGAAACCGGCACCCACGTACTCATGCGCCGACCCACCCGCGTCGAACATCTCGATCAGGCCGTTGCGGCCCGCGTGCCGGAGCCCGTCCACATACAGCGACTGACTCGAGCCGGCCCCGGCCAGCACCACGTGATGCCACTGCCCGTCGTCCACCCGACCGGACGACTGCATCGTCGTCGAGTTGCCGTCATAGAACTTCGCGTGCAACTTCCCACTCGACCCGACATAGATCGACGGCGTGTAGTTGCGCGACGTCGTACCGTCCGAGATCGGATCATGCTGGTACGAGAACAACACCCCCGCCTGGGACGCCGTCCCCGTCCGGAACCACAGACTGACCGACTGGTACGCGCTGTCGTTGACCAGCCCGCTGGGCAGCCGCACCCGCGACGACGTGCCGTCGAAGGCCGTCGACGTCGACGTCGATCCCGGCCACGCCCCCGGTGTCGGGCCCGGCGTCGTACCCTCGTAGAACGCCACGTCGGTGCCGCCGTTGTCCAGCACGCTGCTGGCCGCCAGGGTCGACCCGGAAGGTTCGTTCAACCGCCAGAACGACGACGGCGCATGATTCAGCACCGCGTTCGCCCCCTGGTTGGCGCTGTTACCCCAGGTGTACGTGGTACACGACGCCGTCGGCGGACACACCTTAGTCAACCGGTCATGGTTGCCGTACGTGTACGTCCACACGTAGCCACTGCCACCGGCGGTCGGCGCGTCCGTCGTCACCTTCGTCACATGCGACCCGACCGACGGACTCGCCGTCCCCGCCCAGGTCAACGCCAACGACCGCCCCGACGCGCTGGTCAACTTCGACACCAGCCCACTGCCGTTGTACGTCAACGTCAAGGTCTGGTCGTTGGCGTCCGTCACCGACGTGACCTTGAACGCGCCACCCCCGGCCGCGCGGGAGAACACGTACGTCGTCCCGTGCTTGACGGTCAACCGGTACCCGGTCACCGACGAACCGGACTTCACTGCGGTCAGCACCTCGTACCGCCCCGACGGCGCCACGAACGACCCGTCCGACCCCGGCCCGAACACCGCCTCCGACCCGTCCGGATACCGCACCACCACACCCAGCACCGCACCCGCCGAGTTCGTCCGCTCGGTCACCCGCGCGTCCAACAGACTCGACCAGCCCTGCCCGAACGCCCCCGACCGCCGGGTGTCCAGAGTGTTGTACGACCGGGCGATCTCCAACGCCGGCCCCACCCCCGCCACCTGCGCGTCCGTCACCGCCGACGTGTAGTTGCCGATCTCCGGGTGATAGCCCACCCCTGGGTTCTGCACCAGCCGTGACCCCAACGCCGGCTGCGACATCCGCGTGTAGAACACGTACTTCGGATAGCGGGCGCCGTAGACAGCCCCGTCGAACGGCTGAACCGCCCACGAGTACTGCTTGTTCGTCTCCAACAACCCGACCGGGACGTCGTAGTACGACTTGGTGCCCTCGTTGACGTGGATGAGGGTCCCGGCGCTGTCGTAGATCCAGACCTTGTAGCGCACGGTGCCGGACTCGTCGAAATCGCGGCCGCGCACATACAACCGGGGTGTCAACGTCGACACCACCGCACCGTGGGCCGGCGCTCGCTGGTCCACCTGCGGCGGCAGATTGTTCGACAAGGTCAGCTGCAACCGCGGCGCGTAGTCACCACCGGCATAGTTCGCCGAGGCGAACAAGGCCGCCGCCGCCGCAGACAAGTCCTCCTCGTCCAACAGCGCCAGACCAAGATTCGGCTGACCGAGCGCCCAGCCCGAGATCAGGTCCCGGACGTCGACCTCGACCCACTGGCCGACGGACGGATTCGCGTTCGGGTTCTCACACGCCCGCCCGTTGTCGGTGTAGTACCTGTAGTGGTTCGGCCCCAGATCGATCTTCGGCCCCGGATGGGCTGCGGTCCGCAGATCACCGACCGTCCACTCCTCCTCGACCAGCCCGACCTTGACCCGCTGGACGTCACACCTCGCCCGGTAGTTCAGGTACAGCCGCAGGTTCGCCGAGGAGATGAACCAGCCCGACTTCGCAAACTCCGCTGGGATGGTGAACTTGAGAAACGTCCGGGACAGGACGCCGTCCCGGTTACCGATCGCGAGACGGTCACCGTTCTGCACGGCCGGGCCGGTGTCCGGATCGGTGTCGACGAACACGTCCCCGCTCGTCGAGATCAGCGCGCCCACGTCCGCCCGCGCCGGGAACACCCGCGCCGGATCCGTCAACCACTCCCGGTCGGCCACCAGCTTCAGCGCCGGGGCACCGTCGACCTCCACCAGCTCCATCGCCACCGCCGGCGACCGCGCCGGCAGCCCTGTTTCCGGATCGACCGACGAATCCTGCATGACCGCCGGCGGGATCGACGCCACCACCGACCCGGCGTCGTCGACCACATCGACCGACCCACCGTCACCGGACCGGACCGACACACCGTCCAGCGTCAGCGGAAACACCCACTCCGACCCGGCCTGCGGCGACGCCAGCACCAGCCCCTGCTTCACCCCGTCCGGCCGCGCCACCACCTCCAGATCGGTGTCCGCGAACACCTCCGGATACGTGGCCGTCCTGCCGTCGACCGCCGGCACCACCGCCGCCGCACCAGCCAGACCCCAGCCCACCGAACCGCCACCCGGCAACGACAACTCCACCAACGAGCCGCCTACAGAAGTCTCCGCCAGCGACACACCCAGCGAGTTCTCCGTCACCACCCACCGGTCACCCCGACGCACCAGAGTCGAATCCACCGGCCGCCACGAACCATCCGCCGCCTCGTAGTTGACCCGCCCCGTACTCAACTCCGCCGTCGTCGAACCATCCGCATTGGCGTACACGTCGGCATTCGCCCCCGACGCCACCGCGTCCCGCACACTCGACTCCGGATCGAACCGGCCCACCGTCACCGGCGACACCGACTCGCCCACCACCGGCTCCCCGGCATACCCCGACAGACCGTTCACCAACCGCTGCGCCGAACCCGCCCCACCCGACGCCCGCGTCGCCGCCGACCCCACATACCCACCCGAACCGGCACCGTCACCGACCCGCGCCGCCGGCAACTCCACCGCCGGCCCGCCCCACGGCAACCACCCCGACCGACCGGTGAACCACGACGACAACCACCCCACCGGGAACTCACCGTCCGCCGGCACCGCACCCGGCGGCACCGACGACGACAACCCCACCAGCGCCGCGACCACCACCGCGACCCCACCAGCCCACCGCCGCCACCGAACGAACGTCCCCGCTGTCCTCAAGCGACGCCGACGGTGAACAGCACGACTCGCAGACATCAGCGGCTACCTCTTCCCACCTCGAAACATTCGGTCGCACAGCGGTCGACCGTCAGGAATCATCTACGGAGGACGATGCCGGAACTTGAGGGAATGCTGAGGATCGCCTGGGGGTTCGCTTTCAGAAGTTCTGAGGAAACGTCTCCGACTCTTGATCGCCAGGGCATGACCTGGACCTGCTGTGCTCGCGATCGGCTCCGGAACCGCCGCGCCGGGCCGCCCGGGAGGGCATGATGGCCGGGTGCGGTTCACTTCCGACGTGCCCGGCGGGCACGAGCTCACCTACAACGACGTCTTCCTGGTGCCCAACCGTTCCGACGTGGCGTCCCGCCTCGACGTCGATCTGGCCACCACGGACGGCACCGGCACCACCGTCCCGATCGTCGCCGCCAACATGACCGCGGTGGCCGGCCGGCGGATGGCCGAGACCGTCGCCCGGCGGGGCGGCCTGGCGGTGATCCCGCAGGACATCCCGATCGAGGTGATCGCCGAGGTGGTCGCCTGGGTCAAGCGACGGCACCTGGTGCACGACACGGCGTTGACCCTGGCTCCCACCGACACCGTCGGCGACGCGATCCATCTGCTACCCAAGCGGTCCCACGGCGCGGTGATCGTGGTCGAGGCCGGGCGTCCGGTCGGCATCGTCACCGAGTCCGACTGCGCCGGCGTCGACCGCTTCGCCCAGCTACACGACGTGATGTCACGCGAGCCGTTGACCGTGCCGGAGACCACCGACCCGCGTACCGGATTCGACCTGATGGCGCAGGGCCGGCGGCGGGCCGCACCGGTGGTCGACGACGCCGGTCGGCTGGTCGGGGTGCTGACCCGGGCCGGCGCGCTGCGCGCCACCCTGTACCGGCCGGCAGTCGACGCCGCCGGCCGGTTGCGGGTGGCCGCCGCCGTGGGCATCAACGGCGACGTCACCGGCAAGGCCACCGCGCTGCTCGCCGCCGGGGTGGACACCATCGTGGTGGACACCGCGCACGGCCATCAGGAACGGATGCTGGCCGCGGTACGCGCGGTGCGCAAACTGGACCCGGCGGTGCCGGTGGTGGCCGGCAACGTGGTCACCGCCGCCGGGGTCGACGACCTGATCGACGCCGGTGCCGACATCGTCAAGGTCGGCGTCGGACCGGGCGCGATGTGCACCACCCGGATGATGACCGGGGTCGGCCGACCGCAGTTCTCCGCCGTACTGGAATGCGCGGCGGCGGCCCGCCGACGCGGGCAGCACGTCTGGGCCGACGGCGGGGTGCGGCACCCGCGCGACGTGGCGCTCGCCCTGGCCGCCGGTGCGGCCAACGTGATGATCGGGTCCTGGTTCGCCGGCACCTACGAGTCGCCCGGCGACATGTACACCGACCCGGACGGCCGCCGCTACAAGGAAAGTTTCGGCATGGCGTCGGCTCGGGCGGTCAGCGCCCGCACCGCCGACGACAGCCCGTTCGAGCGGGCCCGCAAGGCGGTCTTCGAGGAAGGGATCTCGTCGGCGCGGATGTTCCTCGACCCGGCCCGGCCCGGCGTCGAGGACCTGATCGACGAGATCGTCGCCGGGGTACGCAGTGCCTGCACCTACGTCGGGGCGGCGACCCTGGCCGAGTTCCACGACCGGGCGGTCGTCGGGGTGCAGAGCACCGCCGGCTACACGGAAGGACTGCCGGTAGCCGGCAGCTGGTGACCGTAGTACGGCGGTCGGGCTCGGCAGCGGGCCGGTTCAGCGAAGCCGGGTGATCGCCACCTCGACGCCCTGACCGGTGTTCGCCGGGCCGGCGTACACCCCTTTGAGCGGGGGCACGTCGCCGTACTCCCGGCCCCGGCCGACCACCACGTGCCGCTCGCCGACCGGGATCCCGTTGGTCGGGTCGAACGCCGTCCACCGGCCGGCCCACCACTCCACCCAGGCGTGGCTCTGCCCGACGACCCGTTCACCGATCGCCGCGTCCGGGCTGGGGTGCAGGTAGCCGGAGACGTACCGGGCCGGCGTGCCGACGACCCGCAGCAGCCCGACCACCAGGTGGCTGATGTCCTGGCAGACACCTTTGCGTTGCCGCCAGGCGTGCACCGCGTCGGTCTGCACCCCGGTCGAACCGGTGGTGTAGGCGACCTGCTCACGGACCTGCTCGCAGACAGCCAACGCGGCGGCGTGCGGGGTCGGGTGGGCGGCCCGCACCGACTCGGCCAACCCGGTCAGCTCCTCGTCCACGGCGGTACGCGGAGTGGGCAGCAGGAACTCGTGCCACTGGTCCACCTGCTCCGGTCGGGCGAGATCGGTCCAGCCGGCCGAGTCTGCCGCGTCGAGCAGGTCACCCGGCGGCAGGGTCTCCACCGTGGAGATCGCGGCGACCTCCAGCGCGTCGTGCGGGGAGTGCACGTCGAAGGCGGTCACCCCGGTGCCCCAGTAGTCCTCGTACCGGTAGGTGCGGGCCGGCGGGAAGACCTCGACGCGGGCCTCCAGCACCGCCTGGCGGGCCTCGTTGCGCGGCGACATCCGGGCCTCGTTGTACGACGACCCGACCGGACCGGCGTAGCTGAACCCGGTGCGGTGCTCCACCTTCAGCCGCCAGGAGTGCACGCTCACGCCACCGCCTCCGGGAGCCAGAGCACCGCCGCGGTCTGCCGGAAGTACCGCCGGGACACCGCCTCGTTGAGGTGCGAACAGGTGCGCTCCAGGCTGGCCAGTACGGCGGCCAGGTCGGTGAGGAGTTCGTCGGCGCCGCGGAACTCCAGGTTGGTCCGGGCCCGCCCGATGATCCGCTGCGCGTCGGTGACCGCCCCGGACCGGCCGGTCGCCCCGGAGCCGGCGGTCCGCTCCAGCTCCGCCAGGCACGACTCGGCGGCGGTCAATGCGGCGAACACCGACCGGGGGAAGAGCCGGTCCAGCAGCAGGAACTCGGCGGCGTGCTGGTCGTCCAGGGAGCCACGGTAGGTGCGCAGGAAGGTCTCCCAGGCACCGCAGGAGCGCAGCAGGGTCAGCCAGGACGGGATGCTGCCGCCGGCCCGCACGTGGGTGGAGAGCAGCCGGGCGGTCATGTCGACCCGTTCGATGTTGCGGCCGAGCACCAGGAACAGCCAGCCCTCGTCGCGGCTCATGGTGGCGTCGGTGAGCCCTGCCATCAATGCGCAGCGTTCCCGGGTCCAGCGGAAAAATGCGTGCACCCCCTGCTGCTCGACCCGACGACGGGCGTCGGGCAGCCCGTGCCAGGTGGCGTTGAGGCACTCCCACATCTCCGATGAGATCGTCTCCCGGGCACCACGGGCGTTCTCCCGGGCGGCGGCCAGCGACCCGACGACCGAGCTGGCGTTACGTCCGTCGAGACCGAGCAGGCCGACCAGCCGCGCCGACGACACCGGCTGGTCATCGACGTCGACGCCCATCACGCCGAGCAGCGACCGGCAGGCGGTCTCCTCGGCCACCCACGGATCGGAGATGATCCGGTGCAGGTGTACGTCGAGGATGCGGGAGGTGTCCTCGGCCCGCTCCACGTACCGGCCGATCCAGTAGAGCGACTCGGCGATCCTGCTCAGCATCGACCACCCTCCCCGCGTACCTGTGGTCCTTGTTCCTGCTGTTGTTGTTGCTGTTGTTGTTGCTGCTGTTGCTGTCGGGCGGAGGTCTCGGCGATGCCGGGGCCGGGGTCCGGGGTCGGCGCGGCCGGCGACTGGTCGACACCCCCGACGGTCAGGTCGGCGAGCACCGGCGCGTCGTCCGGGTGCGGCGTTGCGGTCGGCGACGCCAGCACCCAGGTGTCCTTGGAGCCACCGCCCTGGCTGGAGTTGACCACCAGGGCGCCTTCGGGCAACGCCACCCGGGTCAGGCCACCGGGCAGCACCCAGACCCGGTCGCCGTCGTTGACCGCGAACGGACGCAGATCGACATGCCTGGCCCGCAGCCGGTTACCGATCAGCGTCGGCACCATCGACAGGGCCACCTCGCGCTGGGCGATCCAGCCGCGGGGGTCGATCAGGATCCGCTCGCGGACCTGAGCCAGCTGCTCGTCACTGGCCTGCGAGCCGATCACGATGCCGGCGCCACCGGAGCCGTCGACCGGCTTGAGCACCAGCTGATCGAGCCGGTCGAGGACGTGGTCGAGCACGTCCGGGCCGTCATCGAGGCGGTACGTCTCGACGTTCGGCAGGATCGGTTCCTCGGCCAGGTAGTAGCGGATCAGCTCCGGCACGTACGTGTAGAGCAGCTTGTCGTCGGCGACGCCGTTGCCGACCGCGTTGGCGATGGTGACCCGGCCGGCGCGGGCCGCGTTGAGCAGCCCGGCGACGCCGAGCACCGAGTCGGCCCGGAAGTGCACCGGGTCGAGGAAGTCGTCGTCGATCCGCCGGTAGATCACATCGACCCGCTGCTCGCCGCCGGTGGTACGCATCGCCACCTCGTTGCCGACGCAGACCAGATCGCGCCCCTCGACCAGCTCGACGCCCATCTCCCGGGCCAGCAGCGCGTGCTCGAAGTAGGCCGAGTTGTGCACCCCGGGGGTGAGCACCACCACCGTCGGGTCGACGACGCCGGCCGGTGCGGCGGCCCGCAGCGCCCGCAGCAGTTGCGCCGGGTAGGACTCCACCGGCTGGATCCGGGTCGAGGCGAAGACCTCCGGCAGTACGTGGGCCATCGCCCGCCGGTTCTCCATCACGTAGCTGACCCCGGACGGCACCCGTACGTTGTCCTCCAGGACCCGGAAGGTGCCCTGCTCGTCACGGATCAGGTCGACTCCGGCGACGTGGATGCGCACCCCGTTGTGCGGCACGATGCCGGCCGCCTCCCGGTGGAAGTGGGCGCTGGTCACCACCAGCCGGCGGGGCACCACGCCGTCTGCGAGCACCCGGGCCGGGCCGTAGATGTCGGCGAGGAACGCCTCCAACGCGCGTACCCGCTGGGCGACGCCGGCCGACACGGTGCGCCACTGGTCGGCGGCGATGATCCGGGGCACGATGTCCAGCGGGAACGGCCGCTCGACGCCCTTGAGCGCGAAGGTGATGCCCTGGTCAAGAAAGGCCCGGGCGAGGACGTCGGCCCGTACCTCCAGCTCGGCGCTGGACAAGGGCTGCAGGGTGGCGTGCAACGCCTCGTAGGTATGGCGGGGCATGCCCGGCTCGCCGAACATCTCGTCCCAGCCGGGGCCGAGGTGGTAGTCCTCGAACAGATCGGCCATCGGCCAGCCCCGCCCTTCATCCGACGACTGCGGTCCGCTCCCTGTCCCCGATGGTTATCACACCTGCCTGCATCACACCATGGAGCGCGGCAGCCTGCATCTTCACGGTCCCCGCACGGTACGCCGGGCTCGTTGCGTACGAGTAACGCGACCGGACGCCCGGTGAGGGAACGGGCCGCCGGTCCCGCGCGATTCCGGTGCCCGCAGCTGGCTCCGGGAACCAACGAGTTACATGGCGTTGCCTCGTCTGGTCGGGGTGTCCGACTGACCTTGATGCCACAGGTGCATCTTGATGCACCTGTGGCATCAGCCTTGAAAAGCACCATGGGTGTGGCGGTAGTCGGCAGCGGCCCGGCGGGTACGCGCCCACGACAACTGCCGGCAGTCGGTGGTGCCGGGGCAGCCGGTGTGGCAGCGGCGGCCGGCGTCGTGGGCCTGCACCGCGCTCGCCGCCGCCTCGTCGAGGTCCCGGTCGGTGACCGGCCCGTCGTCCATCGCGGTCACCGACCGGCCCTCGCCGAGTCGATCCAGGTCCATGCCACGAACCGCTCGTACAGTTCGCGCGGATCGGTGATACCCGCCTCGGCGGCGGCGAGCGGCAGCATCCCGCCGAGGTCGACCGACAACGCGAGCGGCTCACCGGCGTACGCCTCGGCCAGCTGAACACGGGCCGGTGGACACGGCCACGGGGTGTCCACCGGGCAGACCGCGCACGTCCACGCCGGGCGTTGCGGAGTGTGCACCGGCCCGGGTCGGCCGGTCACGACAGGTAGTACCGGCCGCCGTTGCCGCCCCGCCGGTCAGCTCGGTCGGTACGGGTCGCCGGCCGACCGGTCCCGGGCCGGGTCGGCTGGTCGGCGTACCGGCGACGGCCGGGCACCGGACGGACGACGTCGACCACGGCGTCGACCCGGAGAAACCACTTGCCGATCATCTTCGCGCTCCTCTGTCAGCGGGGGCGGCGGCCCAGCGGGCACGGGGGGACCCGGCCAGACCGCCGCCGATCTGGGGCCCGGCCCCGCGGATCCCACGCGAGGGCATTCGCGGGGTACCGGGCAGGACCGGGCCGTACGGGCGCTGCGCGGACCGGCCCCACCTACCTCTCGGACCACGCATGGATGCGCTCCACACACACTGTCACCGCACGACCAGTAGCGACATGTACAGGAAGGGACAATTCGACGGACGCTCAAACGTGAACTGACCCGTTACGGGGCAGCGGTCCTGGTCAGGTGATGTCCAGGAAGTCCGCTAGGTCGCGCAGTTTGCGCGGCACAGTTCTGGAGTTGGCATGCAGCAGACGATCAGTCAGGCGATGGGCGTACCGCTGATAGCGCAGCCACTCCGGCGCCGTTTCACGCAGTTGCAGGAGAATCGCCAAAGCCTCGTCCCGGTCACGGCGATCGATCGCGGCAGCGGCGACGTCCAAGCGGAACCGCTGATACGTCACGGCCGGCCGCGCACCTGGTGGAACGGTGCGCGCAACCCGGGTCGCGCGGCCGGCGTCCCCGGTCACCATCGCCAGCTCGACCTCACGCATGGCCACAACCGCCGGCGCGAACGTGGTCCAGTGCGCGACGTGCGGCGAGATGTAACCAGCGGCGACGTGCGCGGCCGCGTGCGCACGGCGAAGGGCGTCTGCGGCCACATCCATCCGGTTGTTGCGGGTGGCGGCAGCCGCCGCACCGAGGTTCAGCCACCCCCACACCGCGACCTGGCTCGCCGGTGACTTCGTCAGACTCGGTTCGATCTGTTCCGCAGTGTCGAGCGCGGCGCGTTCGGCGTCGTCGAACCGAGCCTGGCGGGTCAGTAGCCACCCCTCGCTGCACACGACGGAGGCTGTCAGGACATCGTCGCCAGCGCGGCGGCCAGCGTCCATCGCCAGCCCGAGCGCGTGATAGGCGAGATCGTCCTTCCGCAGCTGGGTCAGCACCAGAGCGCCGGTCTGGTAGACCTGCGCAAGCTGGCCCCACATGCTGTGCTTCTGCTGTTCATCAGCCTCGGCCACACCAGTGCGGGCATGACTGATGGCCATGGGAAGTGCCGCCACAGCACCGGCGTAGTCGCTGTCTCGGAACATGCCGTTGATCTCGCGCACGGAATCAACGACATCGTCGAGGCTCGGCGGAGCATCGTCTGCCAGGGCAACCAGGTCACCGGTGGCAGTTCTGGCTGGCTGCAACATTCGGCGGATCTGGTAGAGCTCGTCACGGTCGTCGGTCGGCGGTTGCATCTGGACCGGTCCGGGGTGGAACAGGTCGACTGTGGTCACACCGAGTGCGGCGGCGAGGCGGCGCAGGGTCGGAAGCGAGGCGGAGTCCCGGTCGCCGCGTTCCAGCTTGCGAATCACGGAGGTGCTGACGCCGCTCCGTTCCGCGAGGCCCTCCTGAGTGAATCCAGCCCGTCGACGCTTCCGAGCCAGAGCCTCCCCGATGTTCATCGTCGCCCTCCCGCACGAGGGTTGATGGCTGGCGACCGCACCGACCAGCGCTCTCATCGCGACGGTACGCCGGACCGACCACCGCCGCTACGCTGCTCGGCAGGGGTCGGCCTGCACACCGGCCCCACCGTCTCGTCTGCGTGCTCGCCAGTTGATTCGGGCCGTCGAGGGAACCGTCATTGTCGTCAAAACGGGCCCGAGACAACAATGTGGGTTCCCTCGGCATATGGCCACGCGACGCAGGCTCGCCCTCGCCAGTTCGACCAGCACCGCGAAGCGGAGGCGGGCTGCCGGCACGGGACCTGCCGGCAGCCCGGGCGTCGTCCGCGACCGCCGGGAACGGGGGATCCGGGGGTAGCAGATGTTGCCGTGTCAACCGTACGCCTTCCTGGCCGATCCGCGCCGCCCCCGAAAGTTCCTAATCAATCACTCTTCGTCATGCCACATGAGCTGACGTGCGGCTTCAGCGATTGATCCGGACAACGAAGGATAAATTGTGATTGTGTGCGCCAACTGGCTCACCGTCATGTGGTTCTCCACCGCGACGGTGATCGGCATGATCAACTCGCTGGCCTTGGGGGCCACCACCACCCCGCCGATGATCTGCCCGCTGGCCGGGCGGCAGAACAGCTTGACGAAGCCGTCCCGCAGGTCGGCCATCTTCGCCCGGGCGTTGCCGGCCAGCGGCAGCATCACCTGCCGGGCCTGCACCCGCCCGTCGTCCACCTCGTCCTGGGACACCCCGACGGTGGCCAGCTCCGGATCGGTGAAAACGTTCGCCGCGACGGTACGCAGCCGCAGCGGCACCACCGCCTCGCCGAGCGCGTGCCACATCGCGATCCGGCCCTGCATCGCCGCGACGCTGGCCAGCGGCAGCACGCCGGTGCAGTCGCCGGCCGCGTAGATGCCCGGCACATTGGTACGCGACACCCGGTCCACCGGCACGTGCCCACTGTCCGCGACGGTCACCCCGTACTCGGCGAGCCCCAGGTCCGCCGTGTTCGGCACCGAGCCGACCGCGATCAACGCGTGCGAGGCGGTCACCGTACGGCCGTCGCTGAGCCGCACCTCGACGCCGTCGCCGACCCGGGTGACCGCGTCGGCGCGCGAGTTGTTCAGAATCGTCATGCCCCGGGCCCGGAACACCTGCTCGATCGCCATCGCCGCGTCGGCGTCCTCGTGCGGCATCACCCGGTCCCGGCTGGAGACGAGGGTCACCGGCACCCCCATCGCCAGGTACGCGCTGGCGAACTCGGCACCGGTCACCCCGGAGCCGACCACCACCAGGTGCTCGGGCAGGGCCGGCAGGTCGTACACCTGCCGCCAGGTCAGGATGCGTTCGCCGTCGGGCACGGCGGTGGGCAGCTGCCGGGGCGTGGCGCCGGTGGCGACCAGTACGGTCGACGCCTCGATCGGGTACTCAGCGTCACCGTTGTCGGGGCTGACGAGTACCCGGTGGGTGTGACCGAGCGTGTCCTCACCGAGTCGGGCGCTGCCGGCGACGAATGTCACACCAGCTTTGACGAGTTTGCTGTGCACGTCGGCCGACTGGGCCAGCGCGAGCCGCTTGACCCGGGCGTGCACCGCGGTCGCGTCGACGGTGACCGCGTCCAGCCCGTCGGAGTCGATGCCGAACTCCTCGGTGTCCCGGTACCCGGTGACCACCTCTGAGCTGGCGATGAAGGTCTTGGACGGGACGCAGTCGGACAGTACGCAGGCGCCGCCCGCCCCGTCCGCCTCGACCACCGTGACGTCAGCCCGCAGCTGCGCCGCGACCAACGCCGCCTCGTAGCCGGCCGGGCCACCGCCGATTATCACTATCCGCTTCAAAACGACTCTCTCCCCAAACTTGAACTTATGCTGACGAACCACCCGGCTGACTACGGCCGCCGACCGGTTGCCCGACACGCGACACGCTCACTCGTATTCTCCCCCACCCCTCTGCCGGGCTATCGTCATCGCCGTGCGTCACTACGCCGCGTATGGCTCAAACCTCGACCCTGCTCGGATGCGTGCTTACTGTCCGCATTCGCCGATGGTGGGCACCGGCTGGCTGGAAGGCTGGCGGCTCACCTTCGCCGGTGAGGGGGTGATCGGCTGGGAGGGAGCGGTCACCACCATCGTGGAGTCGCCCGGCGACCGGGTCTTCGTCGCACTCTACGACGTGCACCCGTGGGACGCCGCGCAGCTCGACGAGGTCGAGGGCGCGTTGTCCGGCACCTACCGGCGGCTGACCGTCCGGGCGGTCACCCTGGACGGTGCGGTCACCGCCTGGGTCTACGTCTTCGACGGGTACGAGGGCGGGCTGCCCACCGCCTGGTACCTGTCGGAGATCGCCAATGCCGCCGAGAAGGCCGGCGCGCCGGACGACTACGTCGCCGAGCTACGGAAGCGACCCACCCGTACCGCCACCGCCTGACCTGCCTTCCACCGGCCGACCGGTCGCCGGCCGTACGTGGGACAGCGCAGCGTGCAGCAACTCGACGAGTTCACGCCGGTGCTCCGCGCGCAGCGCGGCGAACGCCTGACCGGTGATCCGGTTGGTCACCCGGTCCGCCCACAACCGGCGGCGGATCAGCGGGCCGACCGGCGGCCACGGCGGCGACCACCCGGCCGCAACCGCGGCCTTCGTCCCGTCCGGGCCGCCCAGCAGCGCCTCCACCGGCGTCAGCCCGGCCACCCGTACCGCCATCAGGTGTGCCCCGGAGCGGTGCTCGGCGAGCAGCCGCACCGCGACGGCGGCCCGCGCCCCGGCCGTGTCGTCCGGCCGGGACATCGCCCGCCAGGCGGCGAACAGCGGCATCGCGGTTGCGTCCGCCGCCCCCACCACCGCCTCGGCCAGCTCGACCAGCCGGTCCACCTGCGGGCAGTCGCCGAGCTGCTCGACACCCCACCGGCAGCATTCGGCCATGCTCACCGTCGCCACCTCGGACGGGTCGGTCACCGCGCTGGCGGCCTGCCAGCCGTCGGCCACCGCGTCGGCGGCGATGAACCCGAGCACGGCCGCGACCGTTTCGGCCGGTACGCCGCCGAGCACCCCGGCCCGGCCGGCGATGTGGAACGCCCAGCCGCTGAGCCCCAGTTGGCGCGCCCGGCTCAACGTGCGCGGGCACTCCTGGTAGGCCGTACTCAACTCGTGCAGGCTGCGCCGGCACGCGCCGGCCGCCTGATCGGGAATCACCGCGTCATCGCCTTTCGCCCACCCGCCCGGCCGGTCACCGCCACCGACTTTCCGGTCAGCGGTCGGTCTGCGGCCCGGGCAGGTCCTCCAGCGCGGCTGCCACGTCGCCGGCGTACCGTCGGGCGGCGACGGCTGCCCGTTCCGCAGTCTTGCGCGCCACCTTACGACGGACATGCTCCCGCTCGGCTGCTGAGCGTCGCCGTTCCCATTCGGCCAGTTGACGCTGCGCCTCGGCGACGGCGTCGGCCGCGGCCTGCTCGGCGGCGACGGCACGGTCGAGTTCGGCGCGGGCGGCCCGCTGGCCGGCCTCGGCTTTGTCCAGCTCGT
Source organism: Solwaraspora sp. WMMD792 (assembly GCF_029626105.1). Taxonomy (NCBI): domain Bacteria; kingdom Bacillati; phylum Actinomycetota; class Actinomycetes; order Micromonosporales; family Micromonosporaceae; genus Solwaraspora; species Solwaraspora sp. WMMD792. The sequence continues at coordinate 48,889 of NZ_JARUBH010000009.1, read as the reverse complement.
CGACCAACCGCTGCCGGCGGGCGGCCAGCGCGCGAGCAGCCTTGTCCGCCGCCCGCTCGCGCTCCCGCTGCGCCGCCCGCGAAGAATCCGCCGTCTGCGAAGAGTCCGCCGACCGCGCGGAATCGGCCGCCCGCGCGGGCTCGGCCGCCCGGGTCGGCTGATCGGCGACAACCACCTCGTCGTCCGGGCCGACCAGCCGCAACCGGGGCCGCGGGACCTCACCGAAACCGGCGTAGTCGACCGCACGGACCAGCCGGCCGGACCGCACCTGGGCGGCGATCTCCTCGTCGGCGAGGGCGGCGGACAGGGTCGCCTCGACCTCGCCCAACGGCAGCTTCGTCGACGCCACCGCCGGGTCCTCCGCGACAGCCAGCTCCCGGCACTCGGCCACCAGCCCGTCGACCAACGCCCGCCGCCGGGTCGACAGCTCCCGCAGGGCGGGACCCCGCAGCTCCCGCTGGGCGGCGCGCAACTGCCCGGACAGCTCCACCAGGCCGTCGAGCAGGTCGGCGCGGCGCAGCGCGAGCAGGTTGACCAGCCAGGCGGCCACTGTCGGTTTGCGGAGCTTGCCGATGGCCCGGGCGGTGTCCGGGTCTCTGCCCCGGGCGGCCGAGACGGCCTCGGCACGGGCCGCGACGAACCGCACGGGCGGTACCGCGTACAGCTGTCGCACCACCTCGGCGGGCACTGCGCTGCCGGTCACGGCGGCCCGGCTCAGCGTACCGAGGTGCCGGCCGGCAGCCGGGCGTAGTCGCAGCCGGCCAGCTTGGTCATGTTGCCGTCGGTGACCTTGTGCCCGGCGTCGTTGAGCAGCCCGTCGTGCAGGGCGAGCGCCCGGCGCGGGGCCACCGCGCGGACGAACTCGACCGCCTCGGAGAGCTTCAGCCAGGGCGCGGAGACCGGCACGAACAGGGTGTCCACCTCGGCGTCGGTCGGCACGTCGAACGAGTCACCCGGATGGTAGACCGAGTCGGCGATCAGGAAGCCGAGGTTGGGCACCCGGGGCAGGTCGGGGTGGATCTCGGCGTGCCATCCCCCGTACGCCCGGACCGGGATGCCGGCGGCCTCGAAGCGCTCCCCGGACTCGACGGCGGTCGCCACCTCGCCGAGATCGCCCAGCTTGGACACCACCGAGGGATGAGTGTGGATGGTCACCGAGGGTCGTCGGGCGAGCGCGTCGGTCAACTGGCCGACGTCGAGGTGGTCGAAGTGCTCGTGGGTGACGAGGACCGCGTCTACGCCGTCGAGCGCGGCCGGCTCGCTGAACGCGCCCGGGTCGATCACCAGTACCGCGCCGTCGTGTTCCACCCGTACGCAGGAATGCCCGAACTTGGTCAGTCGCACCGTGACCCCCTGTGAGCCGAATCGTGATCTGCCGCCTCGCAGTCTGCCGGAACCAGCCGGCTCGCGCCGCGCGTCTGAACGACACCTGGTGAAAGCGTATGACGATTCCGAGGAGCACCCCTTGACTATGAACAACGCAAGACGAGGCCGGTGGCGCCTACCTGGCCGGCGCGGCGCGTCGACCGGTACGGCTGCCCTGCTCGCCGCCCTGCTGATCCTGACCGGCTGCTCGGGGTCGGATGACTCCGGTGTCAGCAGCACCGCCGACATGCCGCAGCGGGCCGAGCCGGCGCCGGAGGGTGGTGCCCCGGGCGACGGCGGGCTGACCGGCGGGGACGACGCGGGCGGCGAGGAGGCGGCCGGTGCGGACGCGGCCGGCGGTGGCGAGCGGGGCGGCCAGGTTGACCGGCCGGACGGGACCTCGCCGGTCGACCTGGCGGTGGGTAACCGGTCGATCATCTACTCCGGGTCGATCACCGTGCGGGTGACCGACGTGCCGGCGAAGGCCGGTGAGGCGGCGACGATCGCCACCTCGGTCGGCGGGTTCGTCGGGCGCGACCAGCGCTCCGAGTACGAGTCGTACGGCCGGGCCACGCTGGAGCTACGGGTGCCGGCGGAGCAGTTCGACCAGGTCGTCGACCGGCTGTCCCGCCTCGGCGAGGAGATCAGCCGGGAGTTGACCACCCAGGACGTCACCGAGGAGGTGCTCGACCTGGACGCCCGGATCACCACCCAGCAGGCCCGGGTGCGCAGCGGGCGGGCCCTGCTGGCCGAGGCGGAGACCCTGGCCGACCTGGTGATGCTGGAGTCGGAGCTGGCCAAACGGGAGGCGGACCTGGCGTCGCTGGAGGCCCGCAAACGTGGCCTGGACGACCTGGTGACACTGTCGCGGATCACCGTCGAGCTGGTCGGCCCGGACGCGACGCCACCGGTCGACGATGAGTCGGAGCTGGGTTTCCTGGCCGGGCTGGGGGCCGGTTGGCGGGCATTCGTCGGATCCATGCAGGTACTGGTCACCGTGCTCGGCGCGCTGCTGCCGTGGCTGATCGCTCTCGGCGTACCCGCGTTCGGGGTGTTCTGGCTGATCCGAACGAAGCGGGGCCGGTCCCGGCCGGTCCCGGCCGCCACCGCGCCGGCCGGCGGCGCACCGGCGGCAGCGGCGGCCGGCGGCCCGGTGCCAGCACCGCGACGTGACGACGACAGCACGGATGGCAACAGCGCGGACGGCAACGACGCGGACGGTGACCGCGCGGTCGGCGGCCGGATCGGCGGCGACCCGACGGCCAGCTGATTCGCCGGTCAGCCGGCCTCGGCCAGCTGCAGCACGGTGTGGACGAGCAGGCGGACGCCGACGGCGATCGCCCGCTCGTCCACGTCGAACGAGGCGCGGTGCAGGTCGCTGCCGGCCTCGGCGCGGCCGACGCCGAGGCGGGCCAGGGCACCCGGCACGTACTCCAGGTACCAGGAGAAGTCCTCGCCGCCCATGCTCTGCGGGGTGTCGGCGACGGCGGCGGGGCCGAGGGCCGCTGCGGTGGCGGCGGTGAGCGCGCCGATCGCGGCGGCATCGTTGATCACCGGTGGTCGACCGCGCAGGTACTCGATGTCGACCGTCGCGCCGGTCGGGGCGACCACTTCCCGGATGATCTGGGTGACGATGTCCGGTGCGGCGTCCCAGGTCGGCCGGTCGAGCACCCGCAGGGTGCCGGCGGCGCTCGCCTCGTTGGGGATCACGTTGTACTGGGTGCCGGCGGACGCCTGGCCGAAGACCAGCAGCAGGCCGGCGTTGGCCGGCACCCGCCGGTTGACCAGCGCGGGCACCTCGGTGACCAGCCGGCCCAGGGCGTTGACCAGGTCGACGGTCAGGTGCGGGCGGGCGGTGTGACCGCCCGGCCCGGTCAGCCGCACGCTGATGTTGTCCGCCGCCGCGGTGATCGGGCCGACCCGCAGCCCGACCCGGCCGACCGGCAGGTTCGGATCGCAGTGCAGCGCGAAGATCTGGGTGACGTCCTCGAGCCCGCCGGCCGCGATGACCTCCAGCGAGCCGCAGGGCAGGATCTCCTCCGCCGGTTGGAAGATCAGCCGGACCCGCTGGCGCAGTTCGCCGCGGTCGGCGAGCTGGGCGAGCAGCATCGCCACGCCGAGCAGTACAGTCGTGTGCACGTCGTGCCCGCAGGCGTGGCAGACGCCCGGCACGGTCGACCGGTACGGCACGTCCTTGACGTCGGCCAGCGGCAGCGCGTCGATGTCGGCGCGCAGCGCGACCACCGGGCCGTCGGCGGGGCCGGCGTCGATGTCGCAGATGACGCCGTTGCCCTTGGGCAACAGCCGGGCGGTGAGCCCCATCCTGGTGAGCTGGTTGGCGATGAACGCGGCGGTCTCGAACTCGTGGCCGGACAGCTCCGGGTGGGCGTGCAGGTGCCGCCGGATCGCGGTCAACTGCCGCCCGCGGACATCGAGCAACTGGTCCAGCCCGGCCGGCAGGGGGTGGGCACCTGGCAGTGGATCGGGCCAGGACGACGCCATCTCGCTGCCGGTGGGCAACGTCAACGCACTCGTCACGTCAGATTCTCGATCACTGTGGATGGGATGGGACTCCGACAGCCTAGACCGGGGACGGTAACGCTGCGCAACGTCATTCGGGTAGTGACCGCATCGCGTATTGTCATGGAATGCCTGGTAGAGGCGATCGGACCACTGCGGTCCGCCCCGAATGTCACCATCGTAGGCAGCCATGGGTCCCACACCTCCTACGCCGAGTAACGAGCCACGCAGCGACCCGGCTGCCGGTTCGGCCAAAAACTGACAGATATCTGACTGTCGCGACACCCCCCGGTCCGGGCCTGCCATCTGATAACGACACCGTGACGGGTTGCGCACCTAGAGTCCGATCCGGTGTACATTGGGCTACCACACAACGACACAGAGTGGACTTCTCACCAACCTCGGCGCGTAGCTTTCGTTCCGCCGAGCGACCCAGCAAGATAGAGGGGTTGGTTCCCCGGCCCCTCAATTTCTCTCGGCGGCATTTCCTGTGACTCAGATTCCGACGTGGAGTGGCGGACCAGTCAGCTCTACCAGCGCACGGGCGGCACCCGGCACCACCATCGGTGGCCGGTACTCGCTGCGTGCCGCGGTCGGGCACGGTGGCATGGGCACCGTCTGGCGCGCCACCGACACCCTGCTCCGACGCGACGTGGCGGTCAAGGAGGTCGTCCTCCCCCCAGGGCTGGCCCCCAGCGACCGCGACGCGATGTACGAACGCACCCTGCGGGAGGCCCGCGCGGCGGCCGCATTGCAACACCCCGCCGTGGTCCAGGTCTACGACGTGGTCACCGAGGGTGGCCGACCGTGGATCGTGATGGAGCTGCTGGACGCCCGCAGCCTCGCCGACATGGTCATCGAGGACGGCCCGGTCGCCCAGCGCGCGGTCGCCAAGATCGGCATCGCGCTGCTCGGCGCGTTGGAGGTCGCTCACGCCATCGGCGTGCTGCACCGCGACGTCAAGCCGGCCAACGTGCTGATCTGCACCGACGGTCGCTGCGTACTCACCGATTTCGGTGTCGCCCGGATGCCCACCGACGTCCAGCTCACCACGCCCGGGATGGTGCTCGGCTCGCCGCACTTCATCTCCCCCGAGCGGGCCATGGGTCAGGACTTCGGGCCGCCGAGCGATCTGTTCTCCCTCGGCGTCACGCTCTACACCGCCGTCGAGGGGCGCCCGCCCTTCGACAAGGGCGACCCGATCGAGACCATGCACGCCGTCGTCGAGGACCCGCCCGCCGTCCCGGTGCGCTCCGGCCCGCTCACCGAGGTGCTCTTCGGCCTGCTGGAGAAGGACCCGGCGCGACGCTTCGACGTACCGACCGCCCGGAGCATGCTGCGCGAACTGCTCGCCGGGCCGCTGGCCAGCAAGGCCCCGGCCAACCTGGTCACCGACCCGTACGCGGTGGTCTCGGTGCAGCGACCGCCCAGTTGGCAGCAGCAGGCCCGACCGGCGCCACCGGCGCAGCCCCAGCCGAGTGGCAAGATCGGTGGCCGGGCGATGATCGGCCCGGACGAGTCGCTCACCGACCGCCTCGCCGAGCTGCGCAAGGCCGGCCGGCAGATGCCGAGCGCGGCGCAGTGGTCCGCCGCCGGGCTGGACAACGCCAACCCGACCTCGCCGGCGGCCGGAGCGACCGCCGCGATGCCGATCAGCCAGGCCGGCGTACCCGGTCCGCGTGGGCAGCAGCCGGGCCGGCACGGCCAAGGCCAGCAGAGCGGTCACGGCCAGCAAGGCGGCCAGGGCCAGCAGAACAGTCAGGGCGACGCGCTGCTCAGCCCGACCGGGGCGATGCCGGCGCCGAGCTGGAGCGACGGGCAGCCGGGCTGGGATCAACCGGCGGCCGGTCGGCCGGCACCGGGAGGTGCCACCACCGCCGGGGCGATGCTGGACAAGGCGATCGCCGGGCTCCGGCAGGGCACCGGCAGCGCCGTCGAGAAGGTGAAGAGCTGGGACCGGAAGGTGCAGATCGGCGCGGCGGCCGGTGCCACCCTGCTGATCCTGCTGATCTCCACCGTGCTGTTCAACAGCGGCTCCGGCGATCCCCAGCAGCCGACGCTGACCGCGCCGCAGATCACCGAGGAGCCCGCGCCGGCCATCCCGACGAAGACCGTCAACGAGCGCGGCGTCACCGTCGACGTGCCGGAAAACTGGGAGAAGGCCAGTGGCGGGCTGTACACCGACTTCACCGACCCGGACGACGCGGGCCGGAAGGTCCGCATCGTGGTCGAGCCGTTCGGTTCGTCGGTGCAGCGCTGGGCCGAGGTCGCCGAGAACGGCCTGAAGCGGCCGGAATCACAGTCCTGCGCCCGGCCGTACGCCCAGCTCGACATGGCCACCGACATCGAGCTGGCCGGTCGGCAGGCTGCCCAGTTCGAGTACACCTGCGGTGACGGCGACAACAAGCGGCACGGCGTGTGGCGGGCGGTCGTGGCCAACGGCAAGGCGTACTCGTTCTTCCTCACCACCCCGGACGCGCGGTTCGAGGAGAGCCTGCCGGTCTTCGAGGAGATGGTCCGGACCTTCCAGCTCGCCGAGGCCGGCTGACCGATGCCCATCGACCAGCCGGCGGCAGCCGGCGACCCGGCGACGTTGCCGGCGCGGGTGGCGGCCTGGCTCGGCGACGAGCCGGACCCGGCCGCCCGCGCCGAGCTGCTGACGCTGCTGGACCAGCTGCCGGGCAGCGCCGACGAGCTGGCCGACCGGTTCGCCGGGCCGTTGACGTTCGGCACCGCCGGGCTGCGCGGCCCGCTGCGGGCCGGCCCGAACGGCATGAACCTGCAGGTCGTCACCAGGGCCGCCGCCGGGCTGGTGAGCTGGTTGGCCGAGCAGGGCGGCACCGGGCCGGTGGTGATCGGCTACGACGCCCGGCACGGGTCACGGGCCTTCGCGGTGCGCACCGCCGAGGTGGTCACCGGCGCCGGGCGGGACGCCTACCTGCTGCCCCGCCCGCTGCCCACCCCGGTGCTGGCGTACGCGATCCGCGCCCTCGACGCGGTGGCGGGAGTGATGGTCACCGCCAGCCACAACCCACCGCAGGACAACGGCTACAAGGTCTATCTCGGCGCTCAGCTCGGCGGACCGGCCGGTGCCGGCGCGCAGATCGCGCCGCCGGCCGACCAACAGATCGAGGCGGCGATCCGGGCGGTCGGAAAGCTGGTCGACGTGCCGCTCGGCGGCCCCGGCAAGACGCTGGACGACGAGATCGTCGCCGGCTACCTACGGACCGCCGTGGCGGTGGTGGACCCGGCCACCCCCCGGGCGCTGACCGTGGCGTACACGCCGCTGCACGGCGTCGGTGGGGCGGTGCTGCGGGAGGCGTTCGTCGGTGCCGGATTCCCGGCACCGCTGGTCGTCGCCGAGCAGGCCGAGCCGGATCCGCAGTTCCCGACCGTGGCGTTTCCCAACCCGGAGGAGCCGGGCGCGATGGACCGGGTCGTCGCGCTGGCCCGGGCACAAGGAGCCGACCTGGCGATCGCCAACGACCCGGACGCCGACCGGTGCGCGGTCGCGGTGCCGCACGGCGACGACGGGTGGCGGATGCTGCGCGGCGACGAGCTGGGGGTGCTGCTCGCCGATCAGCTGATCCGGCGGGGCCGGCACGGCCGCTACGCCACCACCATCGTCTCGTCGTCGCTGCTCGGTGCACTGTGCGCGGCGCGCGGCGAGCCGTACGCCGAGACCCTCACCGGCTTCAAGTGGATCGTCCGGGCCGGCAGCGACCACGCGGACACCGCCGAGGTGCCGCTGGTCTACGGCTACGAGGAGGCGCTCGGCTACTGCGTGGCGCCCGACCAGGTACGCGACAAGGACGGCATCACCGCCGCGCTGCTCCTCGCCGAGCTGGCGGCCGAGCTCAAGGCGGCCGGTCAGGGCCTGACCGACCGGCTCGACGAACTGGCCGCCGAGTTCGGGGTGTACCAGACCGACCAGCTTGCGGTGCGGGTCGACGAGCTGAGTGAGATTGCCGCCGCGACGGCGTACCTGCGGGCGAACCTGCCGACGACGCTGCTCGGCGAGCCGGTCACCGCGACGCAGGATCTGCTGCCCGACGCCGACGTGGTGATCCTGCGTACCGGCACCGCCCGGGTCGTGGTCCGTCCTTCCGGTACGGAGCCGAAGCTCAAGGCGTACCTGGAGGTGGTCCAGCCGGTACGCGACGGCGACCCGGCCGCGGCCCGCGAACGGGCTGACCGGGCGTTGGCACGGCTGCGGACGGAGACATCGGCCGCCCTGAACATCAAATGATGTCCGGTTAGCCCTTTAGGCGCGACCAATTCATATTGCTGCTCGTTTAGCTGGTTATGCTGGCTAGCCGCTGCTTCGCCTACCTGACCGCCGCGACGCACCGGCGGTACGCGCTGCTCCCCTTCCACCGGCAGACCGCCCTGTTCCGGCTGGCCCGGCGGCCCGGCCAGGTCGCCCGATGCTGGCTGGCCCGACGTCTGCGGCCGGCCCGACCAACCGCCGCCGGTCTCCCCCGGCGATGGTCCGTACTGGACGGGCGCCCCATCCTGGCCGTCGTCGACGACACGATCAGCCCGCTCAACGCCCACCGGCGCAACCTGCACCTCGTCACCGACGCGCTGGCCCGGGCCGGGGTGGACCATTTCGTCATCCCGGCTGCATCCGGGCTCAGCAGCCGGGTCGGGGTGCCGGCCGGCGAGCGTACCGCCGCGCTGCGGGCCCTCGGCCGCGTCGGTGGCCTGGCCGTGGCGCGCGCCGGACACCGGCACCGACGACTGCCGGCCCGGCCCGGCTGGCGGCTGCGCCGGACCCCGGTGATCCGGATCTTCCAGCCGGTGACCAGCGTCGACGGTCAGCTGACCTACGGCGGGCAGGCTGCTTGCGAGATCGAGTTCTGGACCGTCGACGGTGACCGGCTGCACGCGCCCCGGAGCAACGACGTCACCGCCGTGGTCCCGGCCCGGTCGGCCCCGGTACGGCTGACCGAAGCCGAGGCCTGCTCCTTCGCGCCGGAGGACCGGATCGCTCGGCACGTGACCCGTACCCCGTTCACCCGTCGGCCGGCGACCTGGCCCGACTTTCCGGTCGACCTGGTCTGCTGCTGGACCGACCCGACCGACCCGCGGTGGCGGTCCCGCCGGCAGCGGGCCATCGCCCGCACCGCCGGGCCGGTGCCACGAGCCCGGCGCGCCGACCGGCACCGCCGCAGCGGCGGTGCCGGCGGTGCCGGCCCGGCGGGGCACGCCGGCGACGAATGGGTCGGCTGGGACGGCAGCGAAGAACTGCGTCACCTGCTCCGCTCGGTGCACCTGCACGCGCCCTGGATCCGGCGGATCTTCCTGATCACCGCAGACCAGGTGCCGGGCTGGCTCGACGTGGACGATCCACGGTTGACCGTGGTCGACCACCGCGACCTGCTCGGTGGCCACACCGTGCTGCCCACCTTCAACCCGTACGCCGTCGAATCCGCGGTGCACGAAATCGACGGTCTGGCGGAACGGTTCTTCTACCTGCCCGGCAACGTCTTCTTCGGCCGGCCGGTCGACCGGACCACGTTCTTCGAGGCCAACGGGATCCCGAAGGTGCTGCTCGATCCGGGTGACACCTCGGCGGTGGCCGCCGCGCGGCGCGTTTTCGCCGACCAGTTCGACCGCCTCGTCGACTCAGGCACCCCGCTCGGCGTACCGTTGCCGGTGCGTCGCTCCACACTGGCCGAGATCTGCGCCAGCAGTCCCGAGATGGTCGCCCGGATTCGCGGTCACCAGATCCGGCAACCGGACGACGTGTCACTGATCCGCTCGCTGCACCCGCACTGGTCGTACCTGCGGGGCACCGCGATCCCCGGGTCGCTGCGCCGGCACCGCGTCGACCCGGCCGCTCCCGAGGCCGCGCTGCGGCTACACCGACTGCTCGACCGGCGTGACGTGGACACGTTCGGGCTGGACACCGAGCTCGCCGACGCGGTCGACTCCGTCGCCCGCCGGCTGCGGGTCGAGTTCCTCAACCGCTACTTCCCGACCCCGTCACCGTTCGAGGTCGACGCGGAGACCGCAGCGGCCCGCGCTCCGTTCACCGCCACCGAGCTGGCGCAGCGCCTGCTGCGCCCGCCGGTCGGTCGGTTCCCGGCCGGACCGCAGCTACAGCAGGCCGACGCGCCGCAGCAGGCCGGCGCGCCGCAGCAGGCCCGCCACCGCGACACCGGGTATCCCGCACAGCCGGACCCGCTGTCTGCGGCCGACCCGGTCCCGGCCACCGAGGTGCTGGTGGGACACCGCTGCGGCTGACCGGCCACCGGGTACCTATGGTGACCAGGTGCAGGCGATCATCGCGACCCTCGGCTACGTACTCTCCCCCGACGGACGTCAGGTGCTGATGCTGCGCCGCGACACCCGGCCGGACGACATCCACTACGGCTACTACAACGGGTTGGGCGGCAAGCTGGAGCCGGGCGAGGACGTCATCGCCGGCATGCGCCGGGAGATCAGGGAGGAGTCCGGGTTGGAGTGCGGGCGGGTGGAGCTGGCCGGGACCATCTCCTGGCCAGGCTTCGGCCGGCACAGCGAGAACTGGTTCGGATTCCTGTTCCGGGTGCCGACCTGGTCCGGCGAGCCCCGGCCGGACTGCCCGGAAGGCACCCTGGTCTGGACCGACCTGGCCGACGTCCTCGCCGGCCGGGTGCCGATGTGGCCCAGCGACCGGCACTTCCTGCCGCTGGTCTTCGCCGAGCAGCCGACCGTCTTCCACGGCGTGATGCCGTTCACCGACGGCGTGGCGACCAGCTGGAGCTGGACCGCCGCCAGCTGACCGGTACCCGTCAGAAGCGCGGCATCCCGCCGAACTGGCGGTCACCGGCGTCACCGAGCCCCGGCACGATGAACATCTTCTCGTTGAGCCGTTCGTCGATCGACGCGGTCACCAGTCGCAACGGCAGGCCGGAGCGGTCCAGCCGGTCGATTCCGGCCGGCGCGGCGAGCACGCACAGCACGGTGATCTCGGTGGCGCCCCGGTCGGCGAGCAGCCGGCAGCAGTGCTCCAGCGAGCCGCCGGTGGCCAGCATCGGGTCGAGCACCAGCACCGGGATGCCGGCCAGGTCGACCGGCAGCGACTCCAGGTAGGCCCGGGGCTCGTAGGTCTCCTCGTCGCGGGCCAGCCCGACGAAGCCCATCGACGACTCCGGCAGCAGCGCCAACGCCGAGTCGGCCATCCCGAGCCCGGCGCGCAGCACCGGCACCAGCAGCGGCGGGTTGGCCAGCCGGGTCCCGTCGGTCGGCGCCACCGGGGTGGTCACCGGGAAGGACTCCACCGGGAAGGATCGGGCCGCCTCGTACACCAACATGGTGGTGAGTTCGTGCAGCGCGGCGCGGAACGCCGCCGAGTCGGTCCGGGCGTCGCGCATCGCGGTCAGCCGGGACTGGGCGAGAGGGTGATCAACGACTAGAACGTTACGCACCCGGTAATCTAACCAGATGCCCACCCGCGCAGGTAGCTACGCCCGCCAGTCTGCCGCGAAGCACAAGAGCATCACCGAGCAGACCGAAGAGATCCGGACGGCGGCCGCCGACGAAGGCTGGACCATCGTCGCTGAATACTCCGACGGCGCGAGTGCCAGCCGGTTCGCTCGGAAGGCCCGCGACGGATGGCCGAAGGTCCTCGACGACATCGCCGCTCGGCGGATCGACGTCCTCATTCTCTGGGAGAGCTCACGCGGCGACCGTACGCCGGAGACGTGGTTCGCGTTCCTCAGCTCGTGCCGTGAGTCCGGGGTACGCATCCATGTCGTCACCCACGAGCGGACCTACCGGCTCGAAAACCCCCGCGACTGGCGCACCCTCGCCGAGGACGGCATCGACTCCGCCTACGAGTCGGACAAGACATCGCTGCGGGCACGCCGTGGCCAAGCCGGCGCGGCCGCCGCCGGCCGGCCGACTCCGGGCCGAACGCAGTACGGATACCGGCGCGTCTACGACCCCGACACGGGCAGGCTCGCCGGGCAGGTCGCAGACCCGGACACCGCCCCGATCGTCGCCGACATCGTCGACCAGGTCGCCGCCGGCACCCCAATCTCCACGATCGCCGATCGGCTCAACGCTGCGGCGATCGCGGCCCCGGGCGGCGGCCGGTGGCATCGGGTGCGGGTGCGGGACATCGCGAGCAACCCGGCGTACGTCGGACTCCGCCGGCACCACGGCAGCACCACAGCGGCGGCTTGGCCGCCGATCGTGAGTGAAACGTCGTGGTGGGCTGCACAGCGGATCCTGTCCGACCCGACCCGGCGCACGTCACGGCCGGGCCGGTGGCGGCACCTGCTGTCCTACCTGATGCGCTGCGACCAGTGCGAGGGTCCTCCGTGCGTTGCGCGCGGCCGCTACCGGTGCGAGGGCTGCGGGGCGACCATCGTCCAGCCCGCCACGGACGCGTTCGTGGAGGCGGTGGTGCTGGGTTGGTTGGCCCGGCCGGACGTGCACGAGCGGCTACGGTCGGCGACGGCGATCAGTGATGCCGAGGTGATCGAGGCGGAGGCGGAGGCCGCTCGGCTGCGGGGCGAGCTGGACGGGTGGCGGCGGTCGGCGATCGCCGGCCGGACGTCGCCGGAGAGCTTGGCAGTGATCGAGGCCGGCCTGACTGACCGGATCCGCGCGGCGGAGTCTCGGACCCTGGCGGCGGGTCTGCCGCCGGAGCTGCGTGACCTGCTGGCACCAGGTGAGGATGTGGCTGCCCGGTGGGCTGCGGCGGGGATACCGCCGCAGCGGGTGGTGATCCGGACGGTTGCGGATGTGCGGTTCGCTGCGGGGCGGCGTGGTGGTGCGCGTCGGTTCGATCCGTGGCGGCTGGGTCCGTCGAGGTGGGTCGGCGACGTAGATGGTCGGACGTGGGGCGACTACTGGCGTGAGGCCGGCTTGCCGTCCTGATCGCCGTGGAGCTGTTCGTGCGCGTCGAGTAGCGCGTCGAGGAGTTCCATTCGCGTCTGCGGGTCGATGTCGAGGGCTCGGATGCGGGCGACCCGGTCGCGGAGGCTGGTGTCGGCTGCTGTATCGGGGTGGTCGGCGGCGAGGAGCCGGAGCGCGCGGCTGACGTCGTCGGCTCCGTACCAGCGGGGTAGGTCGGTGGCGGGGTCGAGGTCGACGGCGGCGAGCATGGCGGCCGCCGTCTTGGCGGGTGGTAAGTCTTTGCCGCCGTGGCCGGTGACGATCTGTCTCCAGCGTCCTTCACTGATGCCTGCCCGTGCGGCGGCTTTGCGGCCGGATAGGCCCATTTGGCCGCGCGCCAGTTCGACGTGATGGCCGAACTCGGTGAGCCGGTTGGTCATGCCGGCATCGTACGCACGATTGCGCAATCTTACGCAATCGTGCTCGTGTATGAATGGTCACTGTCAGATAGGCGCTACGCCACGCTGCGCGTTTATCGTGCGTAGCCTTGCGTAGTGCTGCGTAGCGGCGTAGCGTCCTACGCATGACAGCTACGCACCCGACACGCTCACGGGGTCGCCTGCCCCGCGACCACAGCCCGGAGGCCCTCCGGCGGCACCGGGTCGCGTCCGGGCTGTCCCGCCCTGCTCTTGCCAAGGCTGCCGGCATCTCGCCGAGCCACCTGGCCGAGCTGGAGAACAACACCCGCAACGCCGGCCCGCGCACCCTCGTCGCGCTCGCGGAAGCCCTCGGCGTGCCCGCCAGCGACCTGATGCCGCCGGCCCGGTCATGACCGTCGACCTGCGCCAGTTCGTGTCGGCCGCCGTCGCCAGTGCGCCGCAGCCGACCGCCGATCAGCTCGCCCAGATCCGGCTGCTGCTGCCGCCCGTCCTCGGTGAGTCCCGGCCGCTGGCTCGGCCCGCGACCCGCGTCCTCGGTTCGCCGGCCGCCTCGGGCTGGCGGGGCAGGGGCGCGGCATGATCACCATCCACAAGACGGCCACCAGGGGCGCTGTCTCACGTTCCGCCCTGGTGGATGGACCGGCCCTCCTGGTGGCTGGTCCAGCTCGGCCGGCGGCGGCTGCTTGGGAGGGCGCCGCCGCCGGCCGGGTAACCCCGGTCTTCCCCGGCCGGCCGGGACCTGGAGTGGTCCCCACGGGCCGACTCCAGCGGTCGCTACGACCGGCCGGCCGGGGAGCACTTCGTGCGCTGCGCCTGCTGCTCGGCGTGGCCCTCGTGCTGGGCGCGCTGGTCGGCCTGGTCGCGGTCGGCGGCGCCGAGCTGCTGACGCGCGGGCTGGTCGACCCGGCCGCCCTGGCCGCCGCCGGCGCCCTGGTGCTGTTCGCCGCCACCGCCCCGGTCCGCCGGTCTTCCCCACGGCGGTCCGGGCGTCGTCGGGTGCGTGCGCCGTGCCGGGGAGGGCCGGCGCACGCACCCCATCCACAAACGGCAGCGGCCCTCGCCGCGACATCGGCAAGGGCCACCCATCCCAACCATCGACGTGAGAGGTCGACGTGGAACACGAGAGTACCGAAAACCAACCGGACACCGTACCGACCAGGTCCGACATCTGCGGCCAGCCGGCCGTCAACACCGTGGTGGCCACCACCAACGACGACTCCGGCCAGCCGACCCCGATCCGCCCGGGTGTGATCCGGACCGGGGCGTACGCCGGCACCGTCTCGACGTGCGATGCGCACGTCGACCAGGCCACCGCCGGCCTGCGCGCCGCCGGCCTCGTGGTCGATGTGTTCGCGCCGATCATCCCGACGGCGGCGGTGTGCGGCGAGATCTGGCGGGTCGCCGCCGACTCGGTGCTCACCCCCGACGGCGGACCGGAGCACCAGGCGCTGCAGCGGGCGGCGGCGGGCACCGGCCCCGGTCCGGAGACCGCACCGGTCGACCCGACCCCCGACCCCGACCCGGCCGGTGACGCCGGCGGGCACGGGGTGGCGGGCGGCTGGTCCGGCCCGGCCGGCTGCGGCGCCAGGTGCCTCTGCGGGCTGGCCGTGGACGGATTCGACAGCATGGCTCCGGCGCTGGCGCTGCTGGACGAGCACATCGCCGGCGCCACCACCGCCGACTCGCCGGAGGACGTGCCGGTGTCCCCGGCCGCTGACGTCGCCGTCGACGTCGTCCAGCGGTGCGGCCGGCCGGCGGTGGCCGGTGTGGCGACGCAGCCACACCCGCTGCGCTGGACCGGCCCACGGACGTACGCGGGCACCATCTGGGTTTGCGCCGGGCACGAGGACGTGGTGACGGAACAGGCCCGGACCGGCGGGCTGGACACCGGGCTGGTCGGCGCTCCGGAGCGGGTGCGGTGCGGCGAGATCTCCGCCGAGGGAGTTGACCTGGCCGACGTGCCGGCCGGCGCGTGGCCGCGCCTGGCGGTGCTCGCAGCTGCGAACGTCACCGCCGTCGACGCCGGCCGGGCCCCAGACGACGCGATTCCGTCGGTGCGTGCCACCGAGCTGCGGCCGGGGATGTGGGTGGCGACCGGCCGGGACGACGTGCCCGGTGTCGAGGTCCGCGCCGTCGAGGTTGGCGCCGCCGGACTGGTCGGGGTGCTCCTGGCCGGCCCGGAGTACGCCGAGCACCACGCCGACGACCTGGTGCCGCTGGTCGACGAGGAGACGGTGGCCGCCGCTGCCGAGGCGCTGCGTGTGCGGACCCGCCGTCAGCTGATGCTGGACGGGCTGCGCGCCCTGGTCGCGGCCGCCGAGCGGGACCCGTCGATCCTGCCGGTCGACCGGCTGCAGGTGACCGGCCGCGCCGCCAACCTCGCCGGTCTGCAGGCGTTCGCCGCCGAGCTCGGCTCCGACGTGGTCCCGGTCGGTGAGCGCCTGGTCGCCGAGCTGCTGACCGGCGGCGGTCCGGCCGATGACCTCGGCGGGTCGTCCGCGCCGCTGTCGATCGAGATGTACGTCTACAACGACGCCGACCCCGCCGACCAGCCGGCCCCGCCTGCGCGGGGAACCGCCGCCGTGGTGGTGCCGGCACAGCCGACCGGGGGTGACCTGTGACCGCCAAGATCGGACCGTACAACAGCGAGGACGAGGCGTTGGCCGCGCCACTGCCCCGGCAACTGGCCGAACTGCACACCACCGGCCGCATCCGGCCCGGTGACGGCACGGCCGAGGGCACGCGCCGGGCAGCCCTGATCGCCGCCGCCGTCGACGCCGGCGTCGAGCTGGGCGACCTGGACCACCGGGTGCTCGCCTGGCTGGCCAGCTGGGAGACCGCGACCGTGCAGGTCGTGATCGGCCTCCTGGCGCGGGCGCACGCCGCCGGCCGGGCCGCCGGCCCGGCACCGCTGGCGCAGGACCCGCCACGCCCCCCGGCCACCCCGGCACCGGGCCAGCCGGCCGACGTCACCGCCGCGCTGCTGGCCGAGGCAACCGACCCGTGCGAGGCCGCCGCCGTCGAACTGCTGGCCGGCGCCGGCCTGCTCGACCACCCGGCCGTGACCCGACGCATCACCTCACCCGGCGTCGTCGGATGGAACGCCCTGCACCTGGCCGCACTGGATGACGCCCTGGGCGACGACATCACCGACGCCCAGCACCACCTTCTGTCCCTGGCCTGCAGCCTGGGCAGCCGCGGACTGCTCCCGGCCTGCCTCCGCCAAGCCCTGTGGGGCATGTGGGAGACCCCGGACACGGCCGGCCTGGTGCTCGGCGCGATCCGGACCGCCCTGGGCGGTGATCGCCGGTGACCACGGGGATCGCAGCCGCGCTGCCCGAGGCCGGCGGGCTGCTGATCATGGCGCTGATCGTCGCTGGCGGGCACGCGGTGCGGGTGCTGGCCGGTCGGGCACGCCGTGCGGCCGCCGCCCGGCGGGCTGATCGGGCGGCCCGGGTGGCGGCCCGGCAGGCGCGGCGGGCCGCTGCCGACCGGGCGTGGCACGACCGCCTGGCCGCGCTGCTCGACGAGCACCAGCCGGCGGGAGGTGCGCGCCGATGAAGGTGTTCGCCTCGCATTTCTGGGCCGGGTCCGGATGGTGGACGGCGCCGATCCACCCGCTGTGGCTGGCGGCCGCGCTGCTGCTGTTCGCGGGCGCGCTCCGGGCCGCCGTGGTGGTGCGCCGCCGGCGGACCCGCCGCCTGAACGAGCACTGGGCGTCCGTGACCGCCGCCCTCGCCGTCCGGCCGCGCCATCACGACCTGTCGACCTGGGCGGTCGTCGCGATCACCGTGGCGGTGTCGGTACCGGTCAGCGCGGTGATCGGCGCGGTGGTGGCGCTGATCGCGGTCACCGTGGCCGGTGCGGGCCGGGGCGACCCCTGGGCCCGTGCCGCCCGCGTGGCGGGCCTGACCCGCGACGTCCGCGACGCCCTGGACCTCGCCCGCCCCAGCACCACCGCCCACGACCAGACCGAGCAGAGAGGACAGCAGCAATGATTCTGCTGATCGTCGCGGCAGCCTGCCTGGTGGTCGCCGCGCTCGCGGCCGCCGTGCGCCGGGGCCTCCTCAGCACCGCCGCCGCCGAGGACCGGCACGAGGGCTGGGACATGCACACCGGGGAGTTGTCGGCGCTGCGCGTCGAGCTGACGCAGGACCTGCCCGCCTCAGCCCTGCCGTGGCCGGAGCCGGTCGACGGCGAACGCTGGCCGGAGCCCGTGACCGGACGTACGGCGCCCGCTGGCGGGGTGTACCGCTCGGCTCCGGTGCCCGTCGTGGACACGGGCCGGCGCCGGGCGGAGCCGCCGGACGACGGCACCGGCCAGTGGGCCGCCGCGAACCCAGCCACAGCAGGCGTCAATCCGTGGTTCGCGCAGCACGTGGCCAGGTCGACGGCCCGGGGCGGGTCGTGGTGACCGCCGGTACGCCCGGGTGGCCGCGCCGTGCGGCCACCCGGGCCCCGGCCCCACCGGCGGAGCTCGCCGGCGCGGCCGGCGCACGCGCACAGGTGTGGATCGCGGTCGCCCGTGCCGGTGTCACCGCCCACAAGATCCGGCCGACGACCGACGACAAGCAGCGCCGGACGGTGTGCGGCCGGTTCGTCAGCTCCGCCGAGCGGGAGCAGGGCCAGGTGCTCGCGGCCGCCGTGGTCGCCGAGCGCTACCGCGCGGCCTGGTGCCCGCACTGCTGGCCATCACCCCAGACACAGACAGAGGTGAGCCGATGACGGCCAACCTGCCGGTGTACGGCGTGCGGGAGATCCCGGACGGCCTGGCCACGGTGACGATGCTGCGCCGGATGCGCCGCAAGCCCGCACCCGACCAGGCCCCGGCCGGCATCCTCCGCTACAGCCGCGGCAAGGACACCACGCACCTGTTCACGGTCGCCGACACCGTGGCGATGCGGCCGCTGACCGCCCGGCAGCGGGCGGCGGCCGAGGCCAGCCGCGTCTACCCCCGGCACTGCGAGGTGTGCGGGTGGGACGCCGGCGGGCCGCTGCCGTCGAACGGCCGTGGCGCGCACCGGTGCCCGGCCTGCGACGCCGAGGACCGCTACGACCAAGTCCGCGCCTGGCGCGCCCAGCAGCGGTCCGAGGCCTCCGCCTGGGCCGCCGAGGCACTCGCTGACCCGACCGCCATGGTGGTGGCGACCCGGTCGATCGACCTGGCCCCCGCCGGGCCGGGGCAGACGGTGAAGCGGACCGCCGTCGCCGAACTCGTCGTCGTGTCGCTCGCCGATCCGGCGGTGGACCGGCTGCACATCACGTTGATCCCGGACCGGCGGCCGAAACGCAAGCGGGACCTGCCGGCCGGCGGCCGGCTCGTCGAGGCCGCCGCGCCGGGCGTGGCGGCCTGGGTGACCGGTCGGCGGGTCGTGGCCTGGTCGGAGTGGGAGGTCTCCGCCCTGGACTGGGACCTGCGGGACGCCGGAGTCCAGCCACCCCGGCCGGGGACGCGGCTGATCTACCTGCCGCGTCTGCGGGCGATGAGCCACCAGTACAGCCAGTGGTGCGGACACATCGGGTCGGCCGGCGTGGTCGACCAGTCGCGGCCGCCGGGCGGCCCGGTGGAGGAAGTCGACTGGATCGTCGACACGCTGCGCCGGATGGCCGCCTCACCGGTTCGGGGAGTCAGCCAGTGACCGGGCAGACCCAGCCGGCGCTGTGGCGGGTGCCGCCGGAGACCCGGACGGCGCTCGAGTCACCGGAGTTGCTGGTCGACCTGGCGGCCGCGATCGAGTCGGCGGACGCCGCAGCAGCGGGTGAGAGCCGCTGGTCGCGGGCGGTCGCCGCCGCTGGTCGGGTCCGCGATGTGCTGCGGGCCCGGATGGTGCCGGAGGCCGCGCCCCGGTCCTGCCAGTCGCCGGCCCTGCTGCGCGTCGCGGAGGAACGGCTCCGGCAGATCGAACGCAAGCGGTACGACGCCGTCCACGATGACCAGCGCACGTCCGGCCAGCTGTGGCAGATGGCGTGCTGGTGGGCCGATCCGGAGTCGACCTGGCTCGACTGGCCGTACGTCGATGGCTATCCGGAGCACGGTGACCGCGTCGCCGACCTCGTGCGTGCCGCCGCCCTGCTGACGGCCGAGGCGGACCGGATGCTGCGGCTCAGAGCCCAGGGACTGGCGTGACCGCGCGCCCGCCGGCCCGGCCGGACCTGCCTCCGGTGCTGTGCCTGGACTGCGCGACGCCGCTCACCGACCCCAAAGCGCGGGCGCGTCGGGTCGGATCGCTGTGCTGGCGGCGCCGGCGGGCCGAGGCCCGCCGCCAGGAACAGGCGGCGGCCGCCTCGGTGCTCCCCGACCCGGTGCGGGTGCGTGGCGGCCGCGACGCCGGCCACGACGGACCAACGCTCGTCGACCCGGCCGGCGTCATCGAGGAGGCATCCCGGTGACCCGCCGCACCCCGGCCCGGTCGCGGGTACCGCCGCACCTCCACCAGGCCACACGAGATCTGCCGGCGGACCACCGTGGCCGCCGGGTCTGTGTCGTGTGCGGGCTGCTCGGCGAGCCGGGCGACGCGCACCACCCGATCACCCTGCCAACCACCCCGGTGTCCCCGGTCCTCGCCGCCGCTGCGGCGGCTCGGGACGCCGCGATCTTGGGAGAACGAGATGCCGATTGAGGATGACGAGTTCGAGACGGCGTACCGGGCCGCGATGGCTGCCCGGCCGGGTCAGGCCGTCTACCCGGACGACGTCCGCAGGTCACTCGGCCAGGCCCGGCGGCCCGCCCTCCGGACGCCGGCACCGGTCCGGCCCGCCCCCGTCAAGCCGGTGGCCCGGCCGGCCGTCGCCGAACCGGCGCCAGCGTCGCCGGCGGCCGCCGTGGCGTCGACGGGCGTCGAGCGCGCGGGTTGGCTCGGCCGGCGCTGGCGGTGGCACGCCACGGTGATCACTCCGTCCGGCGACGAGCACACCGTCACCGGCCACGCGTGGCGCTGGGCGACGGCGTGTGACCGCGCTGCCCGGGTCGCGCAGATCCTGCTGACGCAGGTGACCGATGGGTGACCCGACCAAGCCCGCGCGACAGGAGCTGGGGACTGAGGTCTGGGTGCACAGCACGTGGGACCACCTCATCAGGGTCCGCGACCACCTAGGGCTGATCGGCCTCCTCGTCGTGCCGACCACCAAGGCTGGCAAGCCAGCACCGGTCGATCCGCAGCTCATCAGCAAGGGCCGGTACTCCTGGCACGGCCGCTACCACCTGACCGGAGGCGGCGGTGCGTAACCGCGACCTCCGGCGTGTGCAGCAGGACTTGGCCGCCCGGCGGGCCCGGACACCGGCCGAGGCCGCCGAGCGTGCCCACCGTGGTGCCGCGCTGGTGCGGCGGGCGCTCGCCGGCGAACCGGTCCCGGACCCACCGCAGGCGACCGCCGGGCCTCGGCCGGCCCGGCCGCCGGTGCTGGACGAACTGGTGTCCTGCGCGGGCTGCTACCGGCCGCACGTCGGCGAGCCGGGCTCGCTGTGCGAGGCCTGCGCCGGCGCGCAGCCGGTGCGACTGGACGACATCGAGACGGGAGTGGGCTGAGTGACGAGTCAGCAGGATGTGGAGGCGGCGGTCCGGGCCGAGCTCGGCCGCCTCGCCTGCGACGCCGTTCAGGCGCTCCGCCGGGTCGGCGTGCCGGTGCCGGTGATGCCCGGCACGGCGGCCGCCGCCAACGAGGTGGAGGCGCTGCGCGCGCAGGTCGCCCGCCTGACTGAGCAGCGGACCGCCCTTATCCGGCTATGCCAGCAGATCCTCGACAGGTGCGGCGGGCAACTTGGCGGGCCGTTCCTGCTGCTCGCCGTGGCCGAGGGCTGGCGGCGGCAACTGGCCGAGGCGTCTGCCGACGACCCGCCGCCCGACTGAGTCCATCGCCCTTGCCCAGCTGCTGTTCTCCGTGGCCCGGCCTGCCGAAACGGCGGGCCGGGCCGCATCGCATCCACAGGAATCCATAGACGTTGATGATCATCTACGGGGGGCGGTAATGCCCTACTGGCTCGAAGACGACGCCTTCCCGAACTGGCCGGTGTGGGATGTGCTCAGCGCAGGGAACGTCGACATGGCGGACCGGCTGCAGTCCGCGTACGTCCGATGCAAGAGCACGACCGCCGGCGTGCTCGCGGACGGCTACCTCACCGAGCAGGCCGCGTTGACTCAGTGCCGGGGCCGGCCCAAGGTCCTGGCGCTGCTGGCGACGGCGGTGCTGGACCGGCCGCCCTTGCTCCACCGGCGTGGTGATGAGTGCGAGTGCCTCGGCGACGGCGTGTGGATCGACGGCTACGCCTACCGCGTCCATGCGTTCTCAAAGCGGAACCCGTCGCGCAAGGAGTACAACCGCAACCGCGCGCAGAAGGCTGATTTGCGCGACAGCAGGCTGAAGGCACTGGTGTACGGCCGCGACGGCGGCTGCTGCCGCTTCTGCCACAGCGGGCCACTTAACCCCAAGAGCGGCCGCGCGAAGGACGCACGCAAGCGTCTGCAGTACGACCACGTCGACCCAGACGCGCCGGCCGGCCCCGAGGGACGCAACCTCGTCGTGGCGTGTGGCCGGTGCAACGAGTCCAAGGGGCACAGGACGCCCGACGAGGCGGACATGGTGCTGCTGCCCCCGCCCACCCCGGAGGAGGCCGCCGCGTGGCACGCGCGCGGCCCCGTCGTGCTCGACCCGCCGCCGGCCAGCGCCATCCCGGCCGCCCCGGCGGATCACCGACCGATCAGCGACCAATCAACGACGAACCACGAACACGAACAAAAACCGACCAGTGATCGCGATGACGAACCGATCACCGGTCCCGACAGTGATGCGAACGACGATCACACGCCACCACTGCACCCAACACCAGCACCGACCAGCGACGGCCCGATGAGGGAACAGCGCCCGGAAGGGTCCGGGCTGGGTCGGGGCGGGCCACCGCGCTCATCAGCACCGCCACCCCCGCCCGCCGCAGCCTGGACCGGCCAGCCAGTGAGGTCCCAGGAGTACCCGGACATCTACCACCGACGCAGCCGCGGACCTGCCAGACCAACCGCACCACCACCAGCCGACCACCCAGCGATCCCCGACCCCGGCCCACCGGACTACCGCTGGCCCGCCGGGTCGGTGCCCACCCGTCCGCCCGGAGAGGAACCCACCGGTGGCTAACCAGACCGACCCGACGCCGGACGCGGTGCGCGGGCAGATCGAGGCGCTGCGGGAGGCCTACTCGTGGCTGGCCCTGCTGGTCGAGCCGGGCCGGGAGCGCCGGCCGGGCCGGCCGGTCGATGACGCCCAGGCGGAGCGGCTGGAGGCGCAGGGCCGGGCGGATCGCGCGTACCGGCAGTGGAACATCTCCCGTGGCCTGTCGGCTCTGCCCCCGTCGCCGGCGGCCGCCTCGGTCACGGTGGTCGACGCGCAGGCCTCCGTACGCCGGCGGGTGCTGGACATCGCGCACCGGGTGGCCGCCTGGCAGCACGCCAGCTGGGTCGGCGGGCCCGACGTCGACCAGGTGCTGTCCTGGCTCGACGAGGCCGGGCCGGGCCGGCCGGCGGTCGTCGACGAGCTACGCGACCGCCGACGACTCAGCTGGCTCGTCGACGAGCTGGCGACCGCCGTCGCGTCCGCCCGGCAGGCGGCCGGGGTGGTGGCAGAGCCGGTGCGGCCGGTGGCGTGGCGCTGCCCGGCCTGCGGGTCGCCGTCGCTGCAGCTGGCCCACCCGGGCGCGGACAAGTCGCTGTGGACCATCTCGTGTGTCCGACGGGCCTGCCGGTGCGCGGGTGCCGGGTGCGGGTGTCTGCGGCGGGACCGCCGTCAGGGCCTCGCCCACGTCTGGACTCGGGCGGAGCTGCCAACGCTGGCGCAGGCGGTGGCGATCGCGGACCGGGTCGCCCGGCAAGGGCGGCCGGTGACCGGTTCGGCGGCGGCCGGGCATGGCGGCTGGTCGGATCGGCGGACCGTACGGTGAGCGGGGTGGTCGTCGACGGGCAGGGCCGGCAGTGGTGGACCACCTCGTACGCCGTGCTGCAGCTGCAGGTGGCCCGCCACTGCCTGGGTGATTGGGTGCGCAGGTCCCGTGCTGCCGGGCATGTCGCCGGTGCCGATCCGGCGGACTGCCCGGCCTGCCCGCCCGACGCGGCCGCGTTCCCTCACGTCGACCCGCCGGCACGCCGTGGCCGGGTGTACGGCTATCAGGCTGAGCAGTTGTTGAACGTCGAGGCACATACCGGACGCGCGGGCCGGCCAGGGCGACGGAGGGCACTTTGACAAGATCGCGTTCCAATCTCATCATTGGTGCAGCGCCAGGAGTCTGCCCACGATCGGGAAGTGCGGCGTGATGGATCCCCGCCCCCGCAAGACCCCCAGCCAGTGGCGTACCGCCCCGTTGCCCCGGGGGTGGCGGACCCGGATCGTCCCGCGGATCCTGCGCCGCGACCGCACGTGCACGTTGCGCACGCATTGCAGGGGCGCACAGTCCACCGAGGTCGACCACATCGGCGACCCGGAGGATCACGGCGACCACAACCTTCGCGGGGTGTGCTCGCGGTGTCACGCGCATCGGACCGGGCAGCAGGGCGCGGCAGCGAGCAACGCGGCGCGGCCGACGAGGCGGCGGCCGGATCGAGGCGCCCATCCTGGCCTGATTGTCACTGACGGTGACGGTAGGGGTGGGGGGTGCCCCCCGGGGCGGGGGGCCTTCAGCGGTGGGGGTTAGCGGCTCGGCCACTGTATAGAACTCAAATCTATCTGCCCTGGTGGGAGGTGCTGAGCGTGGCCGTTGCGGGTCGGAAACCGAAGACGGATCGTAGCCAGGTGCGGCACCGCGTACCGGCGGTGCATGACTGGGTGGAGGTGCCGGACCTCCCCTACGACGGTGACCGTCCGTCGCTGCCGACGCGGATGGTGCGGGTCCAGGTCGACGACAAGCCGCCGGCGTGGGAGACGCGGCGCGGGTCGTGGCCGGCCGCGACCAGGCGGTGGTGGGAGACGGTGTCGACGATGCCGCACTGCCGGTTGTGGACGTCGTCGGACTGGCAGTTCGCGATCGACACGGCCGAGGTGCACGCGAGGTGGGCGGCGGGTGAGACGTCGGCGACTGAGCTGCGGATCCGGGAGAAGCTGCTCGGCACCACGCTGAACGCTCGGCGGGATCTGCGGATCCGGTACGTCGACCCGCCGTCCGGGCCGGCCGGCGGGGGCGACGAGTCCGGCGTCGTCCAGCTCGACGACTACCGTGACCTTTACGGGTGAGCTGACTGACGACCTGGTCGAGCTGCCGCCGGGGTACTACCTGGACCGCTGGCGTGGGACCGGGGCGTGGTGCACGTTGCCGTGGCCGGAGGACCTGGCGGATCTGCCGCCGAGTCTCGGCCCGCAGATCATCGGCTGGGCGGAGTGGCGGACGTACGACCGGACCGGCGTGCCGGGGCTGGTCGACCACCAGACCGGCCGCCGCTGGGTGTACACGCCGGGTCAGCGCAGGTACATGCACGTCTGGTACGCGTACGACCCGCGGACGGGCCGGTGGCTGTACCGGCGGGCGGTCAAGAGGGGCGCCAAGGGCACCGGCAAGGACCCGTTCGGGGCGTCGCTGTGCGATGCGGAGCTGATCGGTCCGACGCGGCTGGTGAACCGGGACGGCCGGTGGGTCGGGGTCCGGCACCGGATGCCGCTGGTCCAGATCGCCAGCAACAGCGAAGCGCAGTCGAAGGACGTGCTTCGGGTGGCGAACGCGATGCTGTGCCAGGAGACACGCGATTTCTTCGGTATCGACTGTGGTGAGACCCGCACGATCCTGAAGGAGTCGGGTGGGCGGCTGGAGATCCTGACCGCGAGTGAGAAGACCGCCGAAGGTGACCCGGCGACGTTCGTGCTGCTCAACGAGTCGCACCACATGACCGAAAGCTCCGGCGGTCACAAGGTCGCGGCGGTGGCCCGCCGTAACGTCGGCAAGTCGCCGAAGGATCTGCAGGCGCGGCTGTGTGAGATGACGAACGCTCACCAGCAGGGCGGCGACTCCGAGGCGGAACGGTCGTACGAGGCGTGGCAGAAGCAGGTGTCCGGGCAGGCGAAACGCCGCGACATCCTCTACGACAGCATCGAGGCCCCGCCGACGACGGACCTGTACGACGACGCGTCGCGGATGGCCGGGCTGCGGGCCGCGTACATGGACGCTCCGTGGGCGGATCTGGAGCGGTTGTCCGACGAGATGCTCGACCCGTCGACGTCGGAGGCGGACAGCATCCGCTACTACCTGTCGGGTCTGGCGACGGCGGAGGACGCGTGGATCGATCCGCGCCGGTTCGACGAGTTGGCGCGGCCGGGCCTGGTGGTGGCCGACCGGGAACAGCTGGCCCTGTTCCTGGACTGCTCGAAAAGTACGGACGCGACCGGGCTGGTGGGGGCCCGGATCTCCGACGGGCACGTGATCACGTTGGGGGTGTGGCAGCGGCCGCACGGCGATCGCGGGAAGGGCTGGCTGGCACCCCGGCATGAGGTCGACGCGGCGGTGCGGGCCGCGTTCGACCGGTACCGGGTGGTGTGGTGCGGGATCGACCCGTCGCCGGCCCGCGACGACGAGGACGAGTCGCTGTACTGGATGGAGATGATTGACGGCCTGCACCGGGACTTCCGGCGCAAGCTGCCGGTCTGGGCAACCCCGGGCACCCGCGGTCATTCGGTGCTGTTCGACATGCGGATCAAGACACCGGGCGCGGTCGAACGGAACCGGCTGTTCACCCAGTCGGCGATGCAGTGCGCGGCGGACATCGACGAGCACGGCACGCTCACCCATGACGGCAAGGCGGCGCTGCGGATGCACGTGCACGCGGCCCGCCGGCGGCCGAACCCGTGGGGCGTGAGCCTGGGGAAGATCACCCGCGACTCGACCAAGTTGGTCGACCTGGCGGTGTGCATGGTCGGGGCCCGGATGGGTCGGAGGCTGGCGCTCAACAGCGGCAAGGTGCGCGTACGACGCGCGGGGGCGGGGAAGGCGGTGTTCTGATTGGCGCTGACGGCTGAGGCTGCCGCGACCCGGGCGGGTGAGCTGCGGCGCACGCACGAGTCGGAGCGTGCCGAGCTCGACGTGCTGCGCCGCTACTGGACGGGCAAGCAGCGGCTGCCGGCGGTGATCCCGTCCGACGCGCCGCGTGAGGTGCGGGAGATGGCCCGGATCTCCCGGGTGAACGTGATCGACATCGTGGTCAACAGCCTGACGCAGGCGTTGTTCGTCGACGGGCTGCGGGCCCGTGATCCGCAGTCCGGTGACGATGTGACGCCGCCGGTGTGGTCGGCGTGGCTGGCGAACCGGATGAACAAGCATCAGGCCGGTCTGCACCGGGCGACGGTGGCGTACGGCACCGGATACCTGGTGATCACCCCCGGTGATCCGTATCCGGTGATGCGGCCGCGGTCGCCCCGGCAGGTGACGGCGATGTACGGCGAGGATCCGGACTGGGCGGAGATCGCGCTGGAGAAGCTGCCGGTGCCGGGCCGGTGGCGGCTCTACGACAACACCGTGGTGTACGGGCTGGTCGAGCGGGGCGGCCGGCTGGATGCGGTCAGCGCGGATGAGCACGGGTTCGACCGGCCGCCGGTGGTGCGCTACCGCGACGCGGAGGACCTGGACGCCGACGACGACGCCGAGCCGGAGTTGCTCTCCGGCGGGTTGAGTGCGCAGTGCCGGGTGGTGGTCGGGCAGGTCGCGCCGCTGATGCCGATGCAGGACCAGCTCGACCTCACCTCGTTCTCGCTCAAGGGCGCGGAGTGGTACAGCGCGTTCCGGCAGCGGTGGGCGATCGGGTGGACGCCGGAGGACCGCGACGCGAAGATGCGGTCCGCCGCGTCGCAGTTCTGGACGTTCGACGCGATGCCCGATGAGATGCGGCTGGGTGAGTTCTCGCAGACGGAGTTGAGCGGGTATCTGGCGTCGCGGGAGTCGACGTCGAAGTTCGTGGCGACGCTGTCGCAGACGCCGGTGCATGAGCTGATCGGCGAGCTGGTCAACCTGTCCGCGGAGGCGTTGGCGGCGGCCGAGGCCGGCCGGGACCGCAAGGTCGACGAGCGTAAGACCGGCATGGGCGAGTCGCACGAGCAGTCGTTCCAGGTCGTCGGCGCGTTGATGGGTGTGCCGGTGCCCGACGACGCCGAGGTGGTGTGGCGGGACACGTCGGCGGCCGCGTTCGCCGCGGTCGTCGACGGGCTGGGCAAGCTGGCGCAGATGCTCGGCGTTCCCGCGCAGGAGTTGTGGGACCGGATCCCGGGTGTCACCCAGCAGGACATCCGCCGGTTCAAGGCGGCCGCCGCCCAGGGCGACGCGTTGGCCAACCTGACGTCGCTGCTGGACCGGCAGGCCACCGGCCCCGACGACGGGGACCCGGATGATCCGGGTGGCGCTGGTGGCGCTGACGGTTGAGGGCGCCGCGTTGACCCGGGCGCACCGGCAGGCGCAGCTGACGTTGCGGGCGGATGTGCTGCGGGACCTGGTGCAGCTGTGGTCGCTGATCGGGCCGGGCGACTTCGAGCGGTTCGCGGTGGCGGCGGAGATCCTGATCCGGCAGCGGCACGGCGACTCGGCCGGTCTGGCGGCCGCGTACTTCGAGCGGTTCCGGACGGCCGAGGGTGTGGCCGGGTCGGCGACGGCGCGGCTGGCCGAGGCACCGGACGCGCCGGCGGTGCGGGCGGTGCTGCGGGCGACCGGGCTGGCCGGGATGCGGTCGGCGGCGGCGGCCGGCCAGTCGGCGCAGGCGGCGGCGCGGACCGGCCTGGTGCGGGCGTCGGGGTCGGCGGTGTGGATGGTGCTCGGCGGCGGCCGGCGTACGGTCACCGACTCGGTGCGGGCGGACCGGCAGGCGGCCGGCTGGCAGCGGGTCACGTCGGGGTCGCCGTGCGCGTTCTGCGCCATGATCGCCTCGCGGGGGCCGGCGTTCAAGTCGCAGCGCGGTGCCCGGTTCCAGGCCCACGACCACTGCGCCTGCACCGCCGAGCCGTTCTACGAGGGGTCGCGGCCGGTGCCCGGCAACGAACGGCTACGCCGGGCATGGGAAGCCGCGCAGCGGCAGGCCCGCGAGTCCGGCGAACTGAGCCGGGGCACCAGCAACGACGCGTTGAACGCGTTCCGCCGGTACCTCGCCGGTGATCAGACCCTCCGGCCCGACACGGGCCGGACCGACCCGACACGGGAGTGACCGCGATGGCGGACGACAACACCGGCACCACCGACCAGACCGCCAAGCCGGCCGGCACGGGCGGCAAGGACTGGGAAGCGGAAGCCGAGAAGTGGAAGGCCCTCGCGCGTAAGCACGAGGACCAGGCCAAGGCCAACCACGCCGAACTGGAGAGGCTGAAGGCGGCCAGCGACAGCACCAAGTCCGACATGGACAAGGTGATGGAGAAGCTGGCCGAGATGGAGAAGCGGGCGGGCGACGCCGAACGGCGGGCGCTGATCGCCGACATCGCCGCGGAGAAGGGTCTCACCGCGAAGCAGGCGGCACGCCTGCGCGGGGACACCCGGGACGACCTGTTGGCGGATGCCGACGAGCTGCTGGAGTCGTTCAAACCGGCCGGCAAGGACGGTACGAGCGGCGACGCGGGCAAGGACGGTGCCGCCGGTGACGGCAAGGCATCCGACAGCGGCAACGGCGACGGTGGCGACAGCGACGGCGGCCGGATGCCGCCGGCCGGTACGGCGAGCACGGCCACCAGGCCGAAGGAGCGGCTGACGTCCGGCGCGGTGCCGGCGGCGGCCGCCGACAAGAGCCCGGCCGAGATGGCCGAGGCGATTCTCAAGTCCGACTTCTGACCACGGCGTCCGCGCCGTGGTCGGGTCACTAGCAAAGGAGTAGCGCAGTGGCTGTGCTGACCGCGCAAGGCATCTCGTCCCTCGCCATCGAGCTGCTGACGCGCACCCTCGTTCTGCCGATGACGGCGTCGCGGATCCCGGGCGCGGAGTTCAGCGGGTCGAACGGGGACACGATCACGGTGCGGGTGCCGCAGCCGTCGACGGCGCGGACCCAGTCGTCGCCGGGTGCGACGATCACCTATGACGACGTCGACGAGGTGCCGGTCGACGTGTCCCTGTCGCACCTGTACCACGCCAAGCTCGTCTCGGATCAGGAGCTGAGCCTGGACCTGGCCGACTTCGGGCGGCAGATCACCCGGGTGCAGGTGGCGGCGGTGGCCACCGGCGCCGAGAACCAGATGGCGACGGTCATGAACGGCCTCCCGGCCGATCTGACGATCGACGCCGACGGCGGCAACATCGACGCGATCGTGCTGCAGGCCCGGGAGATGCTCGGCCGGGCGGAGGCGCCGCTGGACGGCCGGTACCTGGCCGTGTCGCCGGAGGTCGCCACGTTCATCCTGGCGCTGGACGAGGTGTCGCGGGTCGACGCGTCGGGCGACACCAACGCGCTGCGCAACGCGATCATCGCCCGCTGGCGCGGGTTCAACGTGGTCGAGTCGACCGGGCTGGACGCGGGCAAGGCTGTCGCGTACCACCGGTCCGGGTTCGCGTTCGCGAACCGGGTGCCGGTGGTGCCCCGGGGTGTGACCAGCTCGGCGACCGCGCAGTCCGGCGGGGTCGGGATGCGGCAGATCTTCCAGTACGTGCCCGACAAGCTCAGCGATGCCAGCGTGATCTCGACGTTCGCCGGCGCGGCGGTCGTGACGGACGCCGAGTCCGGGGAGACCACGCCCCGGGTTGTCGTGATGGACACCGCCGAGTCCTGATGACGGACCCGTACCAGGCCCGTTATCTGGCGCATCAGCGCCGTAAGGCCGGGGTCCTCGCCGAGGTCCTGGCCGAGCGGCACTCGACGCGCCGGTTCGCGGACCGGGACGTCACGGCCGCCGAGTTGGACCCGGTTCTGGCCGCCGCCGAGCGTGCCCCGTCGTCGTGTGACCGGCGTGGGGTGGGTGTGACGGTGGTCCGGGACCGGGACGACAAGGCCCTGCTGGGCGGGCTGCTCGTGGGCGGGGTCGGCTGGGTGCATCGGGCGCCGGTGGTGCTGCTGCTGTACGGCGACCCGCTGGCGTACAAGGCGGCCGGTGAGGCGGTGTTCATGCCGTACCTGGACGCCGGCGTGATGGTCGGTCACCTGTGGCTGGCGGCGGCCGCCGGCGGGCTGGCCGCCTGCTACGTCAACCCCAACGTGCGGCCGGTCGACCGGGAGCACTTCGCGTTCCGGTTCGGCGCCGGGATCTTCTGCGGGGCGCTCGCGGTCGGCTGGCCGCACGTGCCGCCGCCGGACTGGGTGGGAGACACATCCTGATGGACGCCGTGTACCTGGTCGGCCCGGCGTCGACCGATGAGCTGCGGTACAGCCTGCGGTCGCTGGCCCTGTTGGGGTGTGTGGACCGGCTGGTGGTGGTCGGGCACCGGCCGGTGTGGTGCCGGCCGGACCTGCACATCCCGGTCCAGCCACCCCGGCCCGGCAAGCACTTCAGCACGTGGGCGAACCTGCGTACTGCCGCCCACCACCCCGAGGTGTCGCCGCAGTTCGTGTTGATGAATGACGACTTCTTCGTGCTGCACCGGATGGACCGGCCGCCGGTGTGGCATCGGGGTCCGATCGCCGGGCAGGTCGCGAACCACCGCCGGACCGGGAACCGGCGGATGTTGAACCGGAGGTTGGGCGTCGACGAGCTGCTCGACGCGATCGGCGTACCGGGCCGGCTCGACTACGAGTTGCACGTGCCGCTGCTGGTCGACCGGGCGGCGATGCGCGACGTCATCGCCCTCGCCGAGCAGGTGCGCACCGTGCGGATGGAGCCGGTCGGTAAGAGGACCTTGTACGGCAACTACGCGCGGATCGGCGGTACGCAGGTCGAGGACGTGAAGATCCGCGACTTCCGGGCGATCCCGTCCGCCGAACTACCGTTCGTGTCCACGTCGGACTATTCGTTTCGGCAGGGCACGGTCGGCCGGTGGATACGGAAACGGTTCCCGGTCCCGTCCCGCTACGAGGAAGGGGGCCGGCGTGGCTGATCTGCCGCCGCTGGCCAGCGTCACCCAGCTGGCCACGAAGATCGGATACCCGGACGCGGCGTACCCGACCCAGGCCGAGGAAGACCGGGCGCTGGCGCTGCTGCAGGAGGCGTCGGAGCTGATCCGCGACGCGGCGGAGAAAGACTGGGTCAACGACGCCGGCACCGCCCTGGTCGACGTCCCCCGCCGGGTGGAGAAGATCTGCCTGGCCGTGGCGTACAGGGCGTTCGACAACCCGAAGGCGCTGGTACAGAAGACGATCGCGGACCTGAACCAGTCGTACGACCGGGCGCGGGTCCACGGCGGCGACGCCGTGTACCTGACCGACGCCGAGAAGAAGTCCGTGCGCCGGGCGGCGGCCGCGTCGTCGTTCCGGTCGGTCACCCTCGTGTCCCCGTACTCGGGTGACGACACCACAGAGAGTCTGCTCGGCTCGTGATCCCGATCGGCACGCACGACCTGCCCCGTCAGCTGGCGGTGTGGCGGCCGCAGCTGGTCGACGACGGCGCCGGCGGGCAGACCGTCACCCATGCGCAGGTGGGTGTGGTGTGGGCGCGGGTGCCGCAGCCGTCGACGGCCGAGCGGGTCGCGGCCGCGCAGGCCGGCGCGGGGCACACCACACCGCTGTATCTGCGGCCGGACGCCGACGTGGCCCGGGGTGACGAGCTGCGCGGCGGCGGCCAGGTGTGGCGGGTGACGTCGACCGTCGTCCCGTCCGAGCCCGCGTACCTACGCGCGGACTGCGAGTGGGTCCAGTCAGAGCCACCGAGTGAGGAGACGTCGTGACGATCATGATCGCGGTGCGGACCGGCACCGTGACGATCGGCGGGAGCCGGCGGATGGTCCGCCGAGGGCAGCACACCGCCCACCAGGCCCATCCGATCGTGGCCGAACACCCGAAACTGTGGGGCCCGCTGACCGTGGACTACCCGGCCGCCGGCGGTGACCCGGCGGCCGAGGTGGACCGGGTCCGCGCGTACGCCCGGACGGTGCTGCTGATGCGGGACCACCTGGCGGCGGTCGCGGCCACCCTGGTCGAGGCTGCCGTCGGCCACCGCGACGGCCTGCCCGCCGAGGTGGCCGACGCGGTGGACCGGGTCGACGAGGTGCTGCGCCACGACCCTGACGCGTACGCGGTCGGCACACCGCCGGAGCCAGGCCCGGCCGGTGCCGGCCAGCCCGACCCGGCAACCGACGACGGCACCCGGGACGAGGCGGCCGCCGCCGAGCCGGCCGCCCCGGACCTGGCCGGGTCGGAGCTGACCGCCGCCGACCGGGCCAAGATCCGGGCGTGGGCCACCGGGCAGGGTCTGCCGGTGCCCCGGCGGGGGAAGATCCCGGCCGACCTGGTCGACGCGTACCGGCAGGCGCACAGTGGATAGCCCGCCGCACCGGCGGCCGCAGGTCGAGCCCGGCCAGGCGCGTGCATGGGCGGAGGAGTGCGCGAACGGGTCGGACCCGGCCGGGTCGGTGGCGTGGTCGCTGCTGGCCATCGCCGCCGACCTGGCCGCTATCCGCCGCCACCTGACGTCGCCCAGACCGGGCCGCCGCTGATGGCGTCGGTGTCGTTGCCGGTCTACATCCGGATCGGCGGGTCGGCGGAGACCGAGATCGGCACGGTGACCGTCGACCGCGACGAGGTGGCAGCGTCCGTCGACGGCGGTCTGCTGCGCCGGGTGCTGGCGCTGGCGCTGCGGTCCGCGGCCGCTGAACTCGAGTCACCAGATCTGGAGGGGGATGCGGGTGGCGCGTGACACGACGGTGTCGGTCGCCGGGATGGATCTGCTCGGCCGCCGCCTGGACCGGATGCCGGCAGCGGTGCAGGAGGGTGCCCGGCGGGCGGTTATCGGGGAGACGCGGGAGACGGCCGACGACATGCGTGAGGGCGCGCCCCGGGACACCGGCGCCCTGGCCGAGTCGGTGCAGGAGGAGATCGACGCCGGCGGGCTGACCGGCCGGGCGGTGGCCACGGCACGGCATGCGACGTTCGTCGAGCACGGCACCGAGGACACCCCGGAACAGCCGTTCGCGCAGCCGGCCGCCGAGCGGGCCCGGCGGCGGTTCCCGCGCAGGGTGAAGAAGGAGACGGGCGTGTCGCTGCGGAAGCTGGCCCGCTGATGGCGGTCGGCTGGTCCGGCGCCGACCCGCAGGAGGCCGCCGACCCGGAAGACTACGAGCTCGGCAGCAGGCAGCAGGCGAACGAGCCGATCACCCTGACGCACGTGCGGGTGTGGGCCGGCGAGAACGAGATCGACTACCCCGGCCGGGTCGGCAAGATCTGGACCACGAGCGGGGTGCTCCTCGCCTCGGCGGTGATGCCGACCAGTCTCCCGGTGGGCTGGTCGACGCACGAACTGTCGTCACCGGTGGAGCGCCTCGCCGGCGAACAGTACGTGGTGTCCTACCCGACAGGTGGGAATTACGGGGTACTCGTCGACGCCCTGGACGACGCCGTGGTGTCGGCCGACGGTGCCGTGACGACGCTGTCCAGCGCTGCGGTGCCGAACGGTGTCTACAACGAAAACCCGGGATCGTTCCCGTCGCTGTCGGTCGGGAACTGGTACGGCGTCGACGTCGCGTACGACCTGGGTGTGGCGTCGGGGACGGCGCCGACGATCACCGCGGTGGACGTGGCGTCGGACGGTCTGCAGGTCGAGGTGACGATCACCGCGACCGACCCGGACGGCCTGGACGACGCCACCTACCGGGTCGACTGGGGCGACGGCACCACCACGTCCGGGTCGACCCCGATCCTCACGCACGCCTACGCCACGTTTGGCGTGAAGGCGATCCTGGCCCGGGTCACCGACGCCGGTGGGCTGTCCGGGTACGCGGCGGCCGCCGTCGACGTGCAGGCCGCACCCGGGGACGGGTCGCAGTCGCCGATCCACCCGGTGCAGGCCGCGATCCACGCCCGGCTGACCGGCGACAACACGCTGATGGGCATGGTCACCGGCGTGTGGGACCAGGTCCCCGAGCCGGCGGTGAAGCCGTACGTGCGGATCGGTGACCACCTGTCCATCCCGGACAACGACCATGGCGGGTTCGGCCGGAACATCACCGTCACCGTGCACGTGTGGACCGAGGCGCGGGGTAACGCCGATGGGCAGGCGATCGCCCGGCGGATCGGGGTGCTGCTGGATCACCGGCCGCGTGAGCTGACGGTGACCGGGCACCGGGTGGTGTCGATCCGCAACGAGTTCGACCAGGCGGTGCCGACCACGGACCCGCAGGTGCGTCATCACGTGATCCGGTTCCGGATCATCACATCGCAGGTAGAGGAGTAGCAGCGTGTCTGGACTTGACGCGTTCGGCACCCAGTTCAAGCGCGGGGACGGTGCCACGCCGACCGAGGCGTTCACCGCCATCGCCAACGTGACCAGCATTTCCGGGCCGGCGCGGACGCGGGAGACGATCGACGTCACCGCCCACGACAGCCCGGACGGGTGGATGCAGTTCGTCGGCAGCCTCAAGGACGGCGGCGAGGTCAGCCTTGAGATCAACTACGACCCGACCGAGGCGACGCACGACCTGGACGACGACTTCGACGACGACCAGCCGCGGAACTACCAGATCGTGATCCTGCCGGACACGGCAGACGAACACACGTGGGACCTCGCCGGCATCCTCACCGAGCTGGGCGACGAGTTCCCGTACGACGACAAGATGGGCCGCAGTCTGACCGTCAAGATCAGCGGCAAGCCGACCCTCACCCCGACCGGGAGCTGACGACCGATGACTTTCCTGAGCCGTGACCAGATCCTCGGCGCGTCCGACCGCACCTTCGACGAGGTGCCCGTGCCGGAGTGGGGCGGCACCGTCCGCATCCGCAGCATCAGTGGTGCCGAGCGGGACAGCTTCGAGCAGTCGCTGCTGCAGCAGCGGGGCCGGGACCGCAAGGTCAACATGCGCAACGCCCGCGCGAAGCTGATCGTGTTGTGTGCGGTCGACGGCACCGGGCGGAAGATGTTCACCGAGGACGACATCGCCGCCTTGTCGCGGAAGAACGCGAAGCCGTTGGACCGGATCTACGACGCATGCCAGCGGATCGCGGGCCTGTCCGACGACGACGTCGACGAGCTCACGGCGGATTTCGACAGCGCCCAGAGCGACAGTTCCGCTACCGACTAGCGCTCGCCCTGGGCATGCCGGTCGGGGTGATGCTCGCGGCGATGGACTCGCGCGAGGTCGCCGGGTGGATGGCGTACGAGCGGGTGACCGGGCCGCTCGGCCCGGCCCGCGGCGACATCCAGGCCGCCATCGTGGCGTCGACCATCGCGAACTCGAACCGGGGCAAACGCGGGAAGCGGTACCGGCCGGAGGACTTCATTCCGGAATGGGACCGCCCGGAGGCGGCCGCCGGCCCGCAGGACGAGCACGACCACCTGCGGCTGATCAAACAACTCAACGCCCAGATGGGCGGCCGTACACGTCGAGGAGGTGACCCGGGTGGCGACTCTGGCGGACCTCATGGTCAAGATCGGCGTCGACGCCGGCGGCGTTGAGAAAGGCACCAAAGCGATCCGGTCGACGTTCAACCGGACGTGGCAGGCGGTCAAGAAGTCCGCTGCGATCGGCGCGGTCGCGATCGGCGCCACCCTCGCCGTCGGCATCGCCGGCGCGATGGACCTGGACCGGGCCCGCGCACAGCTGGAGGCCCGGCTGGGTGATCCGGTGCTCGCGGCGAAGGTGGGTGATGTCGCCGGCGAGGTCTACGGGAGAGGCTTCGCGGCCAGCGCTGCCGACGCGATGGCCGCGACCAGGGCCGTGCTGTCGTCCGGACTGGTGCCGGACGGGGACGCCGCGAAGCTGGAGGACCTGACCGTACGGACCCAGGCGTACGCGACGGCGTGGGGCGTCGACGTCGCAGCGGCCGCGCAGTACGCCTCCACGTTGATCGGGTCCGGGCTGGCGCGGGACGCGACGCACGCCCTGGACCTCATCACCGCGGCGAGCCGGCGCGTACCGGAGGCACTGGTGCCGGACGTGTTGGAGGTCGCCGACGAGTACAGCCAGTTCTTCCGTGCGGTCGGGTTCAGCGGTGAGCAGACGTTCGCGCTGCTGACCGACGCCGCGACCAAGGGCAAGTGGGGTCTGGACAAGACCGGCGACGCCATCAAAGAGATGACGCTCCTGGCCACCGAGATGTCCGACTCGACGAAGACCGCGTACGAGTCGATCGGGCTCGACGCGCACAAGATGTCGAACGACCTGTTGGCCGGTGGTGACCGCGCCCAGGCCGCGTTTCAGAAGATCGTCGGCGGACTGGCGTCCATCAAGGACCCGACCAGCCAGGCAGAGCAGGCGATCGCGCTGTTCGGCGCGCCGTTGGAGGACCTCAACAAGTCGGACATCCCGCAGTTTCTGCAGTCGATGGCGTCGGTGGGTGACGGCCTGGAGACCGTGGCCGGGGCGAGCGACTCGGCCGGTGCCGCGCTGGAGGGCTCGGCCAGCCAGCGACTCGACAACTTCCGCCGGAAGGCCGAACTGGCCCTGGTCACCACGCTGGCCGATGCCGTGCCGTACATCGAAGCCACCTTCGGCTGGCTGCAGAAAAACTCGGACTGGGTGGTGCCGTTGGCGACCGGCCTCGGCATTCTCGCTACGGCGATCGCGCTCGTTGTTATCGCGGTCAAGATTTGGACGGCGGTGCAGACCGCGTGGGGCATCGTGATGGCGACGACCCTCGGCCCCGTCCTGCTGATCATCGCCGGTGTCGCTCTGTTGGTCGCAGTGATCGTGTGGATCGCGACGCAGACGACGTGGTTCCAGGACCTGTGGTCGGTCATCTGGACGGCGATCGTGGCGGTCGTGAAGTGGGCGGTCGACTGGATCGTCACGGGCTGGACGTGGCTGTTCGATACCGTGATCACCCTCGCCAAGCTGTGGTGGACGGTCTTCTCCACCGTTTGGATCACGATCGGGAAGTTCTTTATCGCCTTGTTTAAGACGTGGTGGGGCATCTTCTCCGGCTTTTGGAAGGGTGTCGGCCGGATCGCGGTCGCGATGTGGAACGAGATCCAGTCGAGGATCGACCGGTTCGTTGCATTCTTCAAAGGACTCCCCGGCAAATTGTCGCGCGGCGCGCGGGGCATGTTCGACGGGCTGAAGACGGCGTTCCGCACTGCCCTGAACTGGCTGATCGCCCGGTGGAACAACTTCTCGCTGACGTTGGGTGGTGGGTCGGTCCTCGGCCTGGACATCCCGTCGGTGACCCTGTCGACGCCGAACATCCCGTACCTGGCCGATGGTGGGATCGTGCCGGCGACGCCGGGTGGCCGGCTGGCGGTGATCGGTGAGGGCCGGTACGACGAGGCGGTGGTGCCGTTGCCGCGCGGTGCCCGCGACCTGGACGGTGGCGGCGGGGACACGACGGTCCTGTTCGAGGGCGACGGCAGCCGACTGATGGCCCTGTTGTTGGAGATCATCCGGGAGCTGGTGCGGGTCAAGGGTCGCGGGAACGTGCAGTTGGCGTTCGGGCAGCGGGGTGCCCGGTGAGCACCCGTTTCACGCCGGTCACTGAGCTGTTCTACGCCGGCGAGTGGCATGACATCTCGGCGGATGTGTTCAACAAGCGGAAGGTGCGGATCACCCGGGGCACGCAGAACGAGGGCGGCGAGCCGGATGCGGCGACCTGCACTTTGATGATCAACAACGGTGCGTCGCGGGTCGCGGCGGGCGTGGTGGGCCGCTATTCGCGGCGCAATCCGCGCTCGGATCTGTTCGGGGTGATCGGTCGGCGGGTGCCGATCCGGGTCACCGTGCCGCAGCTGACCACCGCGCCGGTGCGGTTCGTCGGCGATGTGCTGGAGTGGCCGGCGCAGTGGGATCTGACCGCGTCGGTGCGGTGGGTGGAGGTCACCGCGTACGGGCTGCGGCACACGGTGTCGGCCGCGCCGCTGCAGTCCGCGTTGCGGCGTGCGATCCCGGCGACCGGGCCGGCCGGCTACTGGCCGTTGGAGGATCCGGCGGGGGCGCCGCTGGCCCGGTCACCGATCCCCGGGTGCCCGCCGGCGCGGCCGTTCGGCTACTCCCGGTTCGAGGCGCCGAACACTGGTGAGCCGATCCCTCCGGCCGGGCTGCCGGAGTTCGGCACCGGTGATGTCGGGCCGGGGTCCGCGCCGGTGGTGGATCTGTCCCGGGGCGGCACCCTGCGGGGCCTGGTGCCTCAGCCGGCGGGCGGGTCCGGGTGGCGTGTCGAGTGGGTGATGACCCAGCCCCGGGACCAGGCCGACTCCCGGACGCCGATCTGGTGGGAGACGACCGACGCGTTCACGGATCATCCGTCCGAGGAGACGATGCGCTACGAGGCCAACGTCGCTCCTGAGGGTCTCACCGTCTTCTATGGTCGGGCGTTGACCAGCTTCGGGTCGGGCTGGGCCGCGTTCACGATCGCCGACGGGCTGCCGCACCACTACCGGGTCGACGGTGACCAGGACGGCGGCAACATCCGGATCCGAGTCTGGGTGGACGGCCTGCTGGCCGCGACCGTCGCCAGCTTCAGCGACACGCTTGCCGGCACGGTAGGGCAGGTCACGGAGTGGGTGCTCAACCCGCGTGAGCGGGAGAACGGCGACGACCTGATGCCGTCGCTGGGGCACGTCGCGATCTGGTCACCGGTCCCGGGCACCTCGGACACCGTGTCAGCTGCCACCGGCCACGCCGGCGAGACCGCCGGGGACCGGTTCGAGCGGCTCTGCGCCGAGGAGTCGGTGCCCGGCTCCTCGCTGATCGGTGACGCCGCGTCGTCGGCGCCGATGGGTCCGCAGCGGCGGTTGTCGGTGCTGGAGTTGCTGCAGGAGTGCGCGGACGCGGACGACGCGATCCTCACCGAGGCGCGCGGCACCCGGGCGCTGGTGATGCGGCTGCGGTCCACCCTGTACAACCAGACGCCGTTGGTGCTGGCGCACGGGTCCGGTCGGCTGGCGTCCCCGTTGACGCCGGTCGACGACGACAAGCTGATCGTCAACGACGTCACCCTGCGGAGCACGGCCGGCGCCGAGACACGCATCGTCCAGGAGACAGGTGCGCTGAACGTGCAGGATCCGACGGACGATCCGGACGGGGTCGGCCGGATGCCGGTCGAGCTGGACCGCAACGTCGCCGACGCGGCCGAGCTGGAGTCGGCGGCGTGGTGGATGCTGTCGGCCGGCACGATCGACGAGACCCGGTTCCCGCAGATCCCGGTGGATCTGACGTCGCTGGCGTGGGACGACACCGCCCGCGACGCGGCCGCCGCCGTCGACGTCGGTGACCTGGTCCAGCTGCAGGGCCTGGACGCGTTCGGGCTGCCGCCGGACCCGGTCGAGCAGATCGTCGAGGGCTACGCGGAGGAGTTCGACCTGTCGTCGCTGCGGATCACGTGGTCGACGAGCCCCGCCGCGCTGTACCGGGTCGGTGTGCTGGCGTCAACGACCCGCACGGGCACCCGCGGATCGGTGACCACCGCCGACGTCGACGCCGGGGTCGACACGGCGCTGCCGGTGGCGAGAGCCGCCGGGAACCGATCGCTGTGGACCGTCCGGCCGCCGGACTACCCGATGGAGGTGCTGGTGTCCGGGGTGCGGTTGACCGCCACCAGCTGCGCCCAGGCCGGTCCCGTCAACCCCAACGGAACGTTCGAGGTTGACGCGTCGGGCTGGTCCGGCACCGGCGGCACCGTCGGCCGGTCGACCGCGCAGGCGCACACCGGGTCGGCGTCGCTGCTGCTGACTCCCGACGGGGTCAGCGCCGAGGCGATCGCCGCCACCGATGTCATCCCGGTGCACGCCCTGGACGGCGCGTACGCGTGGACCTGGTCGGCGTGGGTGCGGTGCGCGTCGACGCGTGTCATCGACATGCAGATCCTGTGGTATGACGACGGCGGCGGTCTGCTGGGCACCACCACGGTGACGGCCGGCGTCATCGCCGACACGTGGACCCAGCTCACCGCGACCTCGTCCCCGCCGGCGTCGGCGGCGCGGGTCTCCGGTCGGGTCCGGTTGACCGGCACCCCGACGTCGGGGGTGCTGACCTACATCGACGACGCCGAACTGTTCGAGCCGGGCCGGCAGACGTTCACCATCGCGGCCACCCCGGTCAACGGCGTGGTCAAGACCATCCTGGCCGGATCACCGGTCCGGCCCGTAGCGCCGTGGAGGCTCGCCCGATGACCATCGCCGACGGCCAGATCGTCACCGGCGACGACCTGGCGACCCTGGTCGACCCGCCGGCCGCCGTCCTGCGGATGTCGTCCGCGCAGGAGATCCTGGCGTCCACTGATACGAGCGTCGAATGGGACGTGGCGGAGCTGGACACGCACGGCGGCTGGGACTCCGGCGAGCCGACCCGATACACGTGCCAGGTCGACGGCTGGTACGAGGTCTCCGGCCACATCATGTGGGAGCCGTACGTCGCCGACCGACGCCTGGCCTGGCTGTGGCTCAACGGCGTGTCGGTCCTCGGCTCGCGGGAAGTCATCTGGCCGGCGACGTCGGACACGGCACTGTCGGTGGCGCACGCGCCGCTGCTGCGCATGGAGACCGGCGACTACGTGGAGGTCCGTGTCCGGCAGGCCACGGCCACCCCGCTCGACGTGCAATCCGGCACCAACCAGGCGGCATCGGCGCTGTATGTCCACTACCGCCGGCCACTGTAGAGAGGAATGACATGGCTCTGCTCATCGTGCTCGCCGCCGCCGCGCTGGTCGGCCTGGTCGGCGGGCTGCTCGCCTACGCAGCAGGCTGGGACGACGACTTCCCGGAGGTGTCCTGAATTGGCCAGATGGACAGACCTCGCCACCTGGCGTGGCCCTACCGTGAACAGCGGCAACGGCACCGGCAAACCCGACGAGCCGGCGGACCGCCTGGACGCGCATCACGGCGTCGTGGTGCACATCGCCGCCGGATACTTCGACGGCACCATCACCTGGCAGCGCAACCCGGCGTCGCGGGTGTCGTCGCACTTCATCGTGGCCAAGGACGGCCGGATCGCACAGATGGTCGACACCGACATCCGGGCATGGACCCAGCGGGCCGGCAACCGCACCTGGCTCAGCATCGAGAACGAAGGCTTCCTGCCGGACCCGCTGACCCCGCCGCAACTGGAGTCGAACGCCCAGCTGTTGGCCCGTGCCCACACCGAGCACGGTGTGCGGCTGCAGATCGCGTCGTCCCCTGACGGCCGCGGTCTCGGCCACCACAGCATGGGCGCCGAGAACGGATACGACTGGGGACACAGCCAATGCCCGGGGC
The DNA here is from genome assembly GCF_029626105.1 of Solwaraspora sp. WMMD792. Taxonomy (NCBI): domain Bacteria; kingdom Bacillati; phylum Actinomycetota; class Actinomycetes; order Micromonosporales; family Micromonosporaceae; genus Solwaraspora; species Solwaraspora sp. WMMD792. Next base: position 7,556 of record NZ_JARUBH010000009.1, on the reverse strand, counting down.
CGGCGATCGTTGCCCAGAAGCCGGCGATCGTGGCCAGGGCGAAGCAAATCGTCGAAGGAGATGACGTGATCAGTGAGGAAGACCTCCGCAGGATCGCTATCGCGGTCAACGGCTGGATTTACCCCAAGGATGGGCCGGCGCTGCACACGGCGGCCCGTGGTGCCGCCGCTGATGCCGCGAGAGCGGTTCGTGACGTCGCAACCCTGCGGGTGGAGGTGCGGGAGGCGCTCGGCCGGGACTGGGTCGACGAGGACGCCATCATCGCCGGGGTGCTGACCGGGCTCGCCGCCCGGCCACCGGAGGAAGCGGCGACCGCCCTGGTCGCGGTCCTCGGCGAGGAGCGCGCCGCCGCGCTCGGCCGGGCGCTGCTCGCCACCAACTGATGGACCCAGGCCTACTCACCGCGCTGGTCGGCGCCGGCGCGGCGGTGCTCGGCGCCGCGGTCGGCGGGCCGGCCGCCGGCGCAATGGTCGGCCGCCGGCTCCGCCAGGCCCAGGCCCAGCACGCCGCCGCCCAGGCGAAGCACCTGCAGGCCGAGACGACCCGGATCAGCCAGGACGTCTACCAGCAGCTGACAAGTGACCTGCGAGACGCGCTGGACCGGGCCCGGAGCCAGATCACCGACCTGCGTGAGGCGTTGCGGCTCACCAGTGCTGAAGAGGAGAGGCTTCGCCAGCGGGTGACCGACCTGGAGTCACGGCTGGCGCAACTGGCGACCGCTGAGGCGGGCCTGGCCGACGAGCTACGCCGGACCCAAGGCGACCGGGACCGGCTTCGTGAGGTCCTGGCCGCCCGCGACGCCACGATCCTGCAGCTGCGCGGCCAGGTCGAGGACCTGACCGCACAGTTGCACCTTGCCCGCCCATCGCCGGCATAGAGCCGGTGAAAGATAGGAGACCCTCGTGCCACAGACCCCGACCGATCCAGCCGATCCGCTGCAGGCGGCGGCCGGCACCCGCGCCGGCATCGAGGCCGCGCTGACCGGCCGACACCGGTCGACCGTCCAGATCGCCCGGCACCTTGCCTGGTCGCACCTGCCGCCACCGCTGGCCGCCGTATCTGCCCGCATCGGCAGCGCGGTGCTCGACCTCGTCGCGGACCTCCCGGACGGTCCGGAGCTGACCACCGCGATTCGCCGGGCGGTCGAGGCGAAGGACTGCCTTGTCCGCGCGGCCGTCGACGCGACCGACGAGGAGCGATGACCATGGCCAGTCCTGTCACCACCCAGTCCCGCCACCCGTGGCGGGCCACCCTCCGGACGGCCGTCGCCGCGGCGATCGCCGCGCTGCCGCTGATCCCGCTCGCCGCGACCGAGGCCGGAATCGACACCGTGCCGGCCGTCGCCGGCGTCGTCGCGGTCACCGGCGCCATCACCCGAGTCATGGCCATCCCCGGCGTCGACGCCTGGATGCGGCGGTACGCGCCGTGGCTGGCGTCCGCACCCCGACACGAGGTCCCGCCTGGACGCTGACCTCCGTACACAGCAGCGGCCCCGCACCGAGTCCGGTGCGGGGCCGCTCCGCCATGTCTCAGAAGTCTGGACAGATGTACTGCCGCACCACAGCCAGGATCTGGGTGGCGGTCTCCTCCCCGAACCCGTCCGGATACCCCGGCGCCGAAAATCGCAAGTTCGTGAGCTGGACGAGCTTTGCCTCGTCTGCCTCGCCGTTGCCGATTGACTGGCACTGGCTCCGGCCACGGTCGATGATCGTCTTCTCGTCCTTGTCTCCGACGATGTCCGGGTTGATGTCCTTCAGCGCGCTGATGTAGGCAGCCCAATCTTCAGGCGATGGGGTAGGCGGGATCCCGGCGGCCGCAGCGGCGGAGGCAAGGCTGTCGTCCGCCGGTGCCGACGTCGGGGCCGGCGTGGCCGCGTCCTCGTCAGAGCCGGCACCGCAGCCCAGAGCGGTGACGGCGGCCGCCACGATCGCGGCCACCAACATTCTGTTACGCACGTCGTCTCCTCGGTTCTCGTGGGGCCCCGCCGTCGCCGGCCGGGGCGGGGCCGTCGGGGTACGGGCGGGCGCGATCACGGTGCCAGCGGCGGCCGCAGCACGCCATCGGACCGTCGGGCAGGCGACACCCACCGTTACGGGGATGAGACTCGGGTGCACCGCCGCATGCTCGTGGCTAGGCCCACTCCACCACGACACGCCAGCGCGCCGGCCACCACGGCTCACCGGTCTGGGCGCGCAGCCACACCCCCGGCGCGGCGGCGGTCACGTCCAGGCAGAGCAGCTGCCCGCTCCGACCGTAGACCCGGACGACGATCACGGCCGTGACGGCACGGTGCACCGCCATGGCCTTGAGAGCAGGGTGGTCCGGCGTGGCCACCGCCACGACAGCAGCGGATGGTCGGCCACGCCGGCATCGTCCAGCTCATCCCGTCGGTCCGCGCGCCACTGCACCGCGCGGATCAGGTCGGGGCACCCCTCGGGCTCGCACTCCGGGCATCGTGGCCAGACCGGTGGTGGCGGGCCGTGGTGGATGGCCAGTATTCGCGCCGCCGTGGCGTCGTCCATCGGCCCGGTCATATGGATCGCCGCACCAGGCGGTACTTGGCGATGGCCCGGCGGGTACGGGCCCACACCAGCTGCGGGCAGTCCTCGGTGCCGGGGCAGTCGGTGTGACAGCGGTGGCCGGCGGCGTGTGCGTGCACGGCGCCGGCCGCCGCGTCGTCGATGTCCTGATCGGTGATCGGCCCGTCGTCCATCGCGGTCACCGCGTTGGACTCCCGTCGATCCAGGTCCACGCCACGAACCGCTCGTGCAGCTCGGCAGGGTCGGTGATACCCGCCTCGCGAGCCGCGACGGTCAGCATCTCGCCGATGTCGACCGACAGCGCGAGCGGTTCGCTGGCGTACGCCTCCGCCAGCTGGACGCGGGCCGGCGAACACGGCCAGGGCGTACCGTCCGGGCACACGACGCAGTCCCACGTCGGCCGGTGCGGGGTGTGTGCCGGCTCGACGGCCGGGGCGGCCGGTCTGGACGTGCCGGTCACGGCAGGATGGTGCGGCCGCCGTTGCCGCCGCGCTGGTCGGCACGGTCGGTGCGGGTCGCAGGCCGGGTGTCGGTCGGCCGGGCGGGCTGGTCGACCCACCGGCGGCGGCCGGGCACCGGACGGACGACGTCGACCACGCCTGCGTCGCGGAGGAACCACTTCCCGATCATCTTCGCGCTCCTCGAGTCAGCGGGGCGGCGGCCCGGCGAGCACGGGGGAACCCGGCCGGACCGCCGCCGATCCGGGGTGGCCCGGCCCCGCGGATCCGCGCGCTGGATGCCGATCAGGACCGGGCCGGCTGGGCGGCTGAGCGGCCCGCCCATCTTTGCGTACGCAAAGCGTTGGACTGAGTGTGACCGCAGTAACGACGCGACGTCAAGGCTTTGCGTACGCCTAAACTGGGCCACATGGCGGGCTATCGGGAGATCGCAGCGGACCTCCGCGAGGCGATCGCGGCGGGCGAGTACGCGCCCGGCGCCCAGATCCCGACCGAGCACGCCCTGGCAGAGCGGTACGGCGTGTCACGGGAGACGGTGCGTCGGGCACTGGCCGAACTGCGCGCCGCCGGCGTACTCGAGTCGGCCCGGGCCGCAGGAACGCGAGTCGCGGCGCCACCGGTGCGGCTGGCGCTGGCGCGGTACGCAGCCGTCGCCGACCCCGCCCGCACTCGGGCGAACCTCGGCCCGTGGGAGACCGCCTGCGCCGACCAGGGCATCGACGGGTCGGTGGAAGTCGTATCGGTCGAGGAGGCCATACCTGCACCACCCGGCGTAGCCGCGCGGCTGGCTCTGCCTGCCGGCGCCTCAATGGTGCTGCGCCGCCGTCGCCACTTGATGGACGGCCGTGTCGTCCAGCTGCATGAGTCGTGGATGCCGCGTGACCTGGTGGCGGGCACGGCGCTCGCCGGGCAGGGCAAGGTGGTCGGCGGCGTGTACGCCGCGTTGGCCGCTGCCGGCATGCGGCCGGCGACCGCGAGCGAGGAGCTGTCGGCGCGGCCTGCTGCGTTGGCCGAGCAATCGGACCTGGGCTTGGCGGCGGTGGGCTGGGTGCTTGAGCTGTGGCGCACGACGCGAGACGTCACCGGCCGGCCGCTGGAGGCGTTGCAGGTGGTGTCGGATGCCCGCCGGGTGACGTACGTGTACGACGATCTGCCGATACGGGGCGAGAGGTGACCATCATGGACCGGGTCCAGGCGTTGGAAAAGCTGACCGCGGCCGCTACGGCGGTCGACGAGGCCGAGGCTGAGATGCTGGCGGCTGCCGCGCTGGACACCGTGATGTCCCATCCAGGGCTGCGGTACGCGCCCGTCGACCAACGGGCCACCAGGTGGGTGGCGGCGTGCGACGGCGTGCTGCTCGGGTACCTGTGGTCGGAGCCGGGGCGGCTGCTCGGCGGGTGGACAGCCGCACGGCTGGACGAGTCAGACCGGCTCGGCCCGTTCTCCACTGGTCGGGCCGCCGCAGCGGCGCTCGCCCGGCACTGTGGTGCAGCTCCTGCACACACCGGCCCAACGTAACTGCTAGTGATCTAAAGTTGACATTGAGCCGGGGGGGGGGGGGGTCCTCGATGAGGGGTTCAGCCCCACCCCCGCCCCCCGCCCCGGCTCAGTCTCCAGATCGGACGACGGGCCGGCCAAGGCGGTGCCGGTCAAGGCGGTGCCGGTCCATGAACCCATCCGCGTACGCGCGTGCCACGGCGCGGCTGCGGGTGCGGGAGATCGCGGCGTGTGCCGCGACGCCAGCCGCGAGCGCGGCGGCGGCGATAATCGGTGTGGACAGTCGTTCGAGCATCATCGGTGATGCGCCTCCGGCAGTGGAGTCCCCGTTTGAAGATCTCACCGTAAGTGGATCGCTACGGCATTGACCTCGGGTGATCGGCCGGGATCCCAGCCAGCAGGACGCGAGGGTCATACGTCTGTCCGACCGGATGATCATCCAGTTAGGTGCCCCTCAGTCATGGTTGACGACTGATCAACGACGAGTACGTCCACGGTCGTTGAACCTACTCGCCAGCCCGGCGGCCGACGCATACACCTCACGGATCGCCTCGGCGTAGCGGGCCGGGGTGTGTTCGGCGCAGCGGGCCGCCGCCGCGGCCGCCTGCCGGCGGGCCGTGTCCGGGTCGAGCAGCAGCCGCAGCACCCCGCCGGCCAGCGCACCCGGCTGCGGCTCGGTGCGCAGTGCGGCGCCGGCAAGCGCGCCGTGCGCGTGCAACGCCCGGTCGACAAGTACCACCGGCACCCCGGCCAGGCCGGCTTCCTGCAGGACCAATGCCTGGGTGTCGGTCTGCGAGGCGAACGCGAACACCTCGGCGGCCCCGTACGCCGCAGCCACCACCTCCGGACCCTGCTGGCCGGTGAGGGTGATCCGGGCAGCCACCCGAGGGTCGATGGTGCGCAGCAGCGCGGCCAGCCAGCGCGGCTCGTACAGGGCACCGACCAGCACCAGCCGGGCGGTCGGGCAGCCGACCAGCACCCGCTCGAACGCGGTGATCAGCAGGTCGATGCCCTTCTCCCGGTTGATCCGACCCACGTAGAGGACCACCCGGTCGCTGGGCGTGATGCCGTGGCCGTACCGGAAGGCGTTGATCTCGTCGGCGGTGGTGCGGCGGGCCGCGACCCCGGTCGGCACCAGGTGCACCCGGTCGGCGGGCACCGGCAGGTGGATTCGGTCCAGCACCGCCCGGGTCGGCACCACCACCGCGTCGGCGCCGCCGAGCAGCAGGGTGTTGGTGGCGTCCATGGCGGCCCGGCGGCGGGCGACGGCGCCGCTGGCCATCGGCCGGTGGTCACGGGCGTGGCCGGCCGGTGCCGCCGCCGGGCGGGGTACGCCGAGCCGGCGGGCGTACAGCCGGACGCCGGCGCTGAGCGCACGGGCCGGCACCCGGTACGCGTCGGCGTACGCGTGCAGGTCGGTGTGGTAGGTCTGGACCAGCGGCAGACCGAGCCGGCGGGCGGTGAGGACGCCGAGCAGCCCGACCGGTCCGGGGGTGTGCACGTGCACCACGTCCGGGGCGTGGGCGGCGATCTCGGCGATGGTGCCGGTGGCGGCGGCGCCGCGCAGCAGCCACGGCGACAACCGCAGGTCGGCGACTCCGCAGGGCAGCGCACGTAGCCGCAGCACGTCCGCCTCGGTCGGCTGGTCCGGGTGCCGGGGCACCACGATCAGGCCGGGATGCCCGGCGGCGGCCGACGCCGCCGCGAGAGTCCGCAGCGAGGTGACCACCCCGTCGCGGCGGGGCAGGTACGTGTCGGTGAAGTGCACTGCTCGCACGTCAGGCACGGTGGGTCACCGGGGCCAACATGATGTAACGGTAGGCCAACAGCGCCGTTAAGTCTGCTCGTCCGATCAGCCGACGGCCAAGATCGTGAACTCGCTGGCGACGTAGACTCGCGGGCATGACAGGACTCGCGGCATGGCAGCGGTGAGCACCCCGGCACCCGCGCGCCACGATCTGGCCGAGGTGGGGCGGAACGCGGCAACCCTGCGTAGCTTCCTGCACGGGCTGCCCGGCGTCGATGAGGTCGGCGCGCGGCAGCGGGCCGCGACGCTCGGCACCCGGTCGATCAAGACGACGGCCAAGGCGTGGGCGATCGACCTGGCCGTCCGGATGGTCGATCTGACCACCCTCGAAGGCGCCGACACCCCCGGCAAGGTACGCGCGTTGTGCGCCAAGGCCCGCCGCCCCGACCCGACCGACCCGGACTGCCCACCGGTCGCCGCGGTCTGCGTCTACCCGTCGATGGTGCCGACCGCCGCCGAGGCGCTCACCGGCTCCGGCGTGCACCTGGCCAGCGTGGCCACCGCCTTCCCGTCCGGGCAGGCGCCGCTGGAGGTGAAGCTGGCCGACACCCGGGCGGCAGTCGCCGCCGGCGCCGACGAGATCGACATGGTGATCAACCGGGGGGCGTTCCTCGCCGGCCGCTACGAGCAGGTGTACGCCGAGATCGTCGCGGTCAAGCAGGCCTGCGGCGACGCCCATCTCAAGGTCATCCTGGAGACCGGGGAGCTGGCCACCTACGACAACGTGCGCCGCGCCTCCTGGCTGGCGATGCTGGCCGGCGGCGACTTCATCAAGACCTCCACCGGCAAGGTGCCGGTCGCCGCGACCCTGCCCGTCACCCTGATCATGCTGGAGGCGGTACGGGACTTCTACGCCGCCACCGGGCGGCGGATCGGCGTCAAGCCGGCCGGCGGCATCCGCACCACCAAGGACGCGATCAAGTACCTGGTGCTGGTCAACGAGACCGCCGGCGACGAGTGGCTCACCCCCGACCTGTTCCGGTTCGGCGCTTCCACCCTGCTCAACGACCTGCTGATGCAGCGGTCGAAGCTGCACACCGGGGTCTACTCCGGTCCCGACTACGTCACCCTGGACTGATCAGCGTGTTCGACTACGCACCGGCACCCGAGTCCCGCTCGGTCGTCACCATCCGCGACTCGTACGGCCTGTTCATCGACGGCGAGTTCGTCGACCCGACCGACGGCGGGGCCCGCAAGACCGTCAACCCGGCCACCGAGGAGGTCCTCGCCGAGGTCGCCGAGGCCGGCCCCGGC